>NZ_FNHX01000023.1 GCF_900103405.1 Polaromonas sp. JS666
TGCAGAGCGATCCGGCAGGCAAGCTCAAGCGCTTCCAGGCAGGCTACTCCTACAAGATGAGCAATCGCACGTCGCTCTACGCCTTTTATGACCGCCAGGACCCGAACAACCGCGTCGCCAACGACGTGATTCGCGTTTACGGCGTCGGCATTCAGCACAACTTCTGAGCACCGCAGGAACCGGCCTGAACGTCCGGTTCACAAAGCCCGCCTCCGGCGGGCTTTTGTCATCAATAACAGAAACGCCCCGGACGGGCTTCATCATTCGGGAAAGCATAGCCATGTCGATTAAACATTGGATCAGCACAGGCATTCTGGCGACAGCCTGTGCAATCGCCTCATCAGCTCCGCAAGACATCGTGATAGGCCAGGTCGGCCAGCTCAAGGACCCGGCCTCCGCTGCGAGCCAGGTCAAGGTGGGCGTGCAGTTGTATTTCGATGCGGTCAACGACCGGGGCGGCATCAACGGAGCAAAGCTCAAACTCGTCACCAAAGACCGAGGGCCGGAGGCCGCGGACTCGCTGGAAAAAACGAGGGAGATCCTCCAGGAGGAGAAGCCCGTGGCACTCATTGGATTCTCCGGAACAGCCCCTGTTGAAGCACTGGTTCGGGAAAAGGTGTTGGCCGCGGCGGGTATCCCCCTGGTAGGGCCTCGAACGGGCGCCGTCTCGCTTCATGAGCCGGTGAATCCCTGGATTTTTCACACACGCGCCAACTATGCCCAGGAGGTGCAGAAGATTGTGTCCCACATGGGCATCATCGGGCACAAACGCGTCGCGGTTTTCTACGAGAAGAGTCCGTTCGGGGTTGAGGGCTACGATCGGGCGCTGCGCGCCATCAAGGGAAAAAACCTTCAGCTCTCCGGGACTGCGAGCTACGAATACGGCACGACCGATGTCGGTGAGGCGGTCGCAACCATCCTCAAGGCCAAACCCGATGCGGTGATTTCAGTGGCGACAAGTGCCGCGACCGCCGAGTTCTACAAAAGCTTCCGTCAAGGCGGAAGCTCGGCGTTTGTCGTTGCCCTTTCGGTCACCGATGGCGCCGCCGTTGTGAAAAGAATCGGCAAGCAGGCGGCCTACGGATTGGGCATAGCGCTGGTTGTTCCCGACCCGTCCAGCAAGACGTCCATCCTCGTCAGGGAGATGCAGGAAGATCACAGGAAATATGGTGCACCGGGGTCTGACCTGACCCTGGCGGTGACCGAGGGCTACATCGCGGCCAGGGTGTTGGCCGAAGGCCTGAAGCGCACCGGGCCAAACCCGACTTCGGCAAAGATCAAACGATCGCTGGAGTCATTGAGGGATCTGAACCTCGGCGGATTCACCGTCAATTTTTCTCCTGCAAATCACTCGGGCTCGTCGTATGTCGACATCATCGTATTGAGCCCGGACGGTAGAATGCTCCGCTAATTCCAATATAACCGCCGAAAGCAAATCGGCGTCAAAGAAGGCAATGGACTATAACGTCGCGTCGGTAGATGAAGCACTCGGCTTATTGATGCTTGTAGCCCAGAACCCGGGGTTGGGCGTGACCGAGCTTTCCAAAAGATCGGAAATCACCAAGGCCAGGGCGTTCCGCCTTCTCAGCACGCTGGAGCGGCGCGGTTTTGTGCAGCGATCAGGTGACGCCGCGACCTACCACCTGGGCTACAACGCACTGCTTGTGGGCCTGGCCGCCGATGAGCAGGTCAGCCTGGTCAGGCAGGCCGGCAAATACCTTCAGCAACTGGCCAGCCAGTTCAACGAGATCGTCCAGATTCGCGTGCGCGACGGCTTTGAGTCGGTCTCCGTCGCCCGGTGGGACTCCACCCATGACGTGCGCATCCACGGGTCCGTCGGCATGAGAAGGCCTCTTCACGGTGGTGCATCCGGAAAAGTTCTGCTGGCCTACGCGCCCACGGAGTTTTTGAACGAGTTCTTTGCCCAGGACTTCCAGAAGTTCACCCCCAACACCATTGTTCAGCGCTCCAAATGGAACGAGGAGCTGATCAAGATCCGAAAACAGGGCTATGCCACGTCCCTGGGCGAAATCGCAACGGAGGTCCTCTCCATTGCGGCGCCGGTTCGCGACGGTACGTCAAAAGTCATCGCAGCCATGGCGATCTCGATTCCTGCAAGCCGCATTACGCCCAAAGGATTGGAGAAACTGGCCAAGCCGCTGTGCGCAGCAGCCGACGATCTTTCGGCGGAGCTCGGCTACCGCGCCGGCGCATCCGCGGCCTGACTGCGGTGCGAGGCCTCAGGCCCTCGCTTCACTTGATCAAGAACGCTTCGGGATCACGGGGAGCACCACGTGCGATGGATACCGGCCGCTCATGTGCACCTTGTTGAGCGCCGTTCTGCTTGTCGTTGCCTGGGCTTCGGGATCCCCGGTGTTCGGGTTCACGTCAAAGTGCGGGAAGTTGCTGCTTGAAATGTCAACCCGGATGCGATGCCCGGCCCTGAAAAGGTTGCTTGTGGGAAACGCCTCAATGCGTATGGGGTAGACCGTCCCAGGCGTCATCAACTCCGGGCTCTCCCATGAGTCCCTGTACCGCACCCGCAAAATCCCGTCGGTGAGGTTCATCGCAAAACCCTCTGGATAGTCTTCGTTGGCCGGGTAGACATCGACCAGCTTGACGGTGAAATCCGTGTCGGGGCAATCGGACGACACCCACAGATTCGCCACCACAGGCCCTGTGATTTCAATGTCTTGAGACAGAGGGTCGGAGGAAAAGGAAAGCACGTCATCACGGTCCGTCAAGGGGCGGAACGGTTCCGCGCAGCCAAAGAAGCGCTCATCGGTCGTCTGGTCAAAGGCGCCGGCCAGTATCCCGGGGGGGCGAGAAACCACGCCGCCGCCCAAAGTGGGCACCGGGTTTTTCGGGTCGAAGCGATACTGCAGAACGCCGGCTTCGCCCTCCGGGATGGCGAGCGAAAGTGAACGATTGGTGTGCAGGTGGTAAGGCTTGTACTGCGCGTCTGGAATCGGCCAGTCCTGCTCGGAGCGCCAGCAGCCGCCGTGGTCAAGGCGTCCTTCGGCATTTTTCCGGCCGGACCCGCCTCCCATCACAAACAGCTTCACCGGGGCATCGCCTTCGTTGGTGGTATGGCCTTTGAGCCAGCGATCGAACCACTTCAACCGGGCCTCAAGAAAGGTCGCCGCGACATGCTGGCCGAACGTGGATTGCTCCCCGAAATCCACATCGCCCGAATAGCTTAACCAGCGGTTGCCGTGCACCCAGGGGCCAAAGACGAGCTGCACAGGTGCACCCATCTTTTTGAGGTTCATGTAGTTTTCAGCCGCAGTGCGCGTATAGACGTCGTACCAGGAAGACATGTGAACCGTGGCCACGTCTTTCAGGTGATGGTAGAAACCTTCCGCATAGATGCCGGGCTGCTTCCAGTATTCATCGAACGAGCCTCGTTCCCATTGGTCGAAAAGAAACTCCTCATACTCGGGTGTTTCGGAAAGCGGGGAGTTCCCGCGGCGCCACGGCATCCTCTTGAACCAGTCATCGACGTCGATATGCTTCAGCGTGCTCGCGACGGCTGTGTTGCCCGACCTCTGGGCGATGCTGGATGCGAAGAGGACGGCCCAGGCCGCCTGCTTCAGCTCATAAGCCCCGCCCTGGCGAATACCGCTCTGGTAGCCGTTCGAAAACCCGCCGGAATCGACATACATCGCCACCAGGCCGGGCGCGCCGGTGGACGCCAGTGCCATTTGTGTATGTGCCGCGTAGGAAAGGCCTTTGGTCCCTATCTTGCCGTTGGACCAGGGCTGGCGGACTATCCATTCGCAGGTGTCATGGCCGTCGTTGGCTTCGCTGAGGTATTTGGTGAACGTTCCTTCGGAGCCGTATCGTCCGCGGCAATCCTGGTACACAACGATATAGCCCTGGGCGACGAAGTAGGTTGCGACCTCCTCCCGTGACATGGGGCCCGTGCTTCCCGGTTCGCGTTCAGTGCGGCTGTCGAGGTGCTTTCCGTATGGCGTACGTTCCATGATCACGGGAAATGACTGCCCGTGCTCGCCAGGCTCTTGCCTCGGCCGGTAGATGTCGGTGGCCAGCCTGACGCCATCCCTCATCGGAACCATCACATTGCGTTCAATCACCATAGCAAGATTGCTGAACGTCGAGTCTTTCATTTACTTCCCTGGTTTGGCGCGGATGGCCACGTGCCCACCGCCCTGTTCGTTGATCTGATTACTTCGAAGCCACTTCTTTGATGCTGCTCGCCAACGTGAGCCCGTCGCTGCGGGGGGCCATGCTCAGGCCTTTTCGCAATCCCCATGCAGCCTTGGCGTTGTGCACCGGTATGACGGCAACGTCTTCGGCGGCCAGCCTTGCGGCCTTTCGTTGCAGCTCCTCGCGTTCCTTTTCGTTCAGTGTCCTGGAGGCGGACTGGATCACCGCGTCAAACTCCTTGTTGCTGTAGCGGCCGTAGTTGTTGGCCCCGGTTCCCAGGGCCTTGTCATAGGTGGAAATAGAGGCGGTGTAAGGCTCCAGCGAATCGCCGAGAACCGCGCCGACGCCAAACATGGCCAGGCTGAACTCTGGCGCGCCACCCACTCCGCCGCTCGTCGCCCGTGTCACGAAATTGGCATAGGGGAGGGTCCTGGCGTCGGTTTTGATGCCGGCCTGGGTCAGCATCTGGGCAATCGCCTCGCAGACCCGCGCGTCGTTGAGGTAGCGGTCGTTGGTGCAATGCAGGACCACTTTGAATCCTGATGGATAGCCGGCTTCGGCCAGCAGCGCTTTGGCGCGCGCCGTGTCCGCAGCCTGAAGCTTTAGTGCCGGCTCATATCCAAAGAACCCGGCGGGAACGATCTGCGTTGCGGGTTCCGCATCGCCTTTCATGACGAACTTGTTGATGGCCTCCCTGTTGATGGCCGCCGAGATCGCCTGGCGAACTCTCTTGTCCTGGAAGGGGTTTTTGGCCAGCGGCTTGCCGTCGCTGCCGGTGACATAAGGCGACACCGGGCGGAACTGGTCCATGTGCAGATGGTTGAACATATAGGACGCGGTGGAAACCACGGACACCTTTTCGCTCTTCTTCAAGGTGTCGCTCAAGCCACCGGCGGCGCCGTCAATGACATCGACACTTCCGCCCAGCATCGCAGCGGCCCTTGCCGGTTCTTTGGGGATGAACTGGTAGATCACCTTTGACCAGGCGGGCTTGGCGCCCCAGTAGGCGTCATTGCGTGTCATGGTCACTTGCTGGCTTGGAATGAGCCCCGCGTATTTGAAAGGCCCGGTGCCCACCGCCGCTTTCCCGTTCTCGAAGTCCTCCTCCTTGATCTCCGCGCCGCTTCCCTTCGGAATAATGGCCACAAGGCCCACGTTTTCAGGCAGGGTAGGCGCTGATTCCTTTGTTTTGATGATGACCGTCAGCGGATCCTGTACCCGGACGCTGTCGACCGTTCTCAAATAGGTCTTGAATGTCCGCGGGCCGGCCAGCGCCCTGGCCCTGTCCAGTGAAAACTTCACGTCGTTGGCCGTCATGGGCTCGCCGTTGTGGAATTTGACGCCGGGACGCAACTTGAATTCCCATTGCTTGTCGTCTATCGCTTTCCAGGACAAGGCCAGCAGGGGAATGGGGTGCAGCTTTTCATCCTGGCCGATCAGCGAGTCGTAGACGTTCACCCACACGCTGCGGTTCGCGGCGCCCAGAACATGGGGATCGGCGGACGTCACTTCGGACTTGAATCCGATGCGTAAATCGGCAGCCGATGCAAGACCCGACAGCGTCATAGCCATGGCTGCCACCAGCAAGCGGCGCGGACCCGTTGATGTGATTCCCATTCTGATGCTCCAGTAAGTTAGGCCAGGTTGTCTTACAAAATAAGCGAAAATTTTCGTATCATTAAATGATACATTGTTTTGTTGTATGATACACGAACTGGATTCTTTTAGAATACCCAGCTCAGTTTGAATGGCTTTTCTGGGCAAGGGATGGCGCGCCGGTGTCAGCCGAGTGCATGTCTTGGCGTGATACGCCTCGCGCTGCTGCTGCCCGGCAGGAGCGCGAACCGGCGCCTGAAGGGCTTAAGTACCGAGCGCCGATAATCGGTAAATGAATATTCCCTCCAAGACGCCCGCATCTGGCGCAGCAAGCACTGACTTCAATACCCTGCCGCTGACCCCCGCCATGCTGGCCAACCTGCAGCAGCTCGGCTACCTCAGCATGACAGCTATCCAGGCGGCCAGCCTGCCGGTGGCCCTGCTCGGCAAGGATCTGATCGCCCAGGCCAAGACCGGCAGCGGCAAGACAGCCGCCTTTGCGATTCCCTTGCTGGCCAACCTCAACCCGCGCCGCTTCGCGGTGCAGGCCATGGTGCTGTGCCCCACGCGCGAGCTGGCCGACCAGGTGGCGACCGAAATCCGGCGCCTGGCACGCGCCGAAGAAAACACCAAAGTCGTGGTGCTGTGCGGCGGTGTGCCGCTGCGCAACCAGACAGCCAGCCTGGAAAACGGCGCGCACATCGTGGTCGGCACGCCCGGCCGCATCATGGACCACCTGGCGCGCGGCAACCTGAACCTCGAGGCGCTCAACACCCTGGTGCTCGATGAAGCCGACCGCATGCTGGATATGGGTTTCTTTGAGGACATCGTCACCGTCGCCAAGCAATGCCCCAAAGAGCGGCAGACCCTGCTGTTCTCGGCCACCTATCCCGAAGGCATCGCCAAGCTCAGCCAGCAGTTCATGAAGGCGCCGCAAACCATCACGGTCCAGGCCCAGCATGAAAAAACCAAGATACAGCAGCGCTGGTACCAGGTTCCCGACAGCGACCATGACGAAGCCCGCCTGGGCGCCGTCGCGCAGGTGCTGCGGCACTTCCGCCCGGCCAGCACACTGGCGTTCTGCAACACCAAGTCGCAGTGCCGCGCCCTGGTGGCCTATCTGAAAGACCAGGGTTTCAGTGCGCTGGCCCTGTTCGGTGAACTCGAGCAGCGCGAGCGCGACCAGGTGCTGGTGCAGTTCGCCAACCGCAGCTGCTCGGTGTTGGTCGCCACCGACGTCGCCGCGCGCGGCCTGGACATCGCGCAACTCGCGATGGTCATCAACGTCGACGTCACACCCGACGCCGAGGTGCACATCCACCGCATAGGCCGCACCGGCCGCGCCGACGAAGAAGGCTGGGCGATCAGCCTGGCCAGCATGGACGAGATGGGCCATGTCGGAAAAATCGAAGTGCTGCAGAAGGCCGAGTCCGAGTGGCACAAACTGGTCGAGCTGACACCCGAGAGCAATGAGCCACTGCTGCCGCCCATGGTGACCCTGCAGATCGTCGGCGGCCGAAAAGAAAAAATCCGCGCCGGCGACGTTCTGGGCGCTTTGACCGGCGAGGCCGGCTTCACGCGCGAACAGGTCGGCAAGATCAATGTCAATGAGTTCTCGACCTATGTTGCAGTGGATCGCCGCATTGCCGCCGAAGCACTGAACAAACTCTCCACCGGCCGCGTCAAGGGCAAGAGTGTGAAGGTGCGCATGCTGGAAGATTGAGGGCTGGGGCGTCACCGCTCGCGTGACACGCCTTCCATCTTGCGCCAGTCTGAATGCCGGCATCCTGTCGCGCCTCTAATGCGAGCTTTTGCTTCGCCTGATTTTCGCTAGCGAGCATCCTCCGAGGGACATCTGCGCCCTCCGCATTCAATCCCGTTTTTTCATTCGCACGCATGAGCTGCGCAGGCAGGCGCGCGCCTGACTGGGTCTGTGTCCACGCTGAAGTTTGTGTCCATTCTCTCTATGAGGGAAGCGTATGCGCGGATGTTTAAACACTATTGGCGTGTTTCCCCGCATGTCTTTACAGTCCGTCCCCTAGTGCGTTGCAAAGGGAGAAGGTGTGATGGTTTTGAGTCAACCGCCGATGGCATGGGAAGGCATGCTTGAGCGCCAAAAAAGCAGAAGCATTCGATGAAAGATGTTTTTCTTTTCGTCCCGATAGTGGCATGGATTGCTGTTTGCGGGTGGGCCGTTGAAAGACTCGGTAACCTGATACCCGACCGGTCCTTGCGCTTGCTGACCAAATTCCTGTTGTTTGTGCTCTTCGTCACGACGCCATTGCTTCACTTCCTGGGAATATCTGCTGGAGCCTCGGCATGAACCGCCGCACCTTGTTGATGGCTGCGGCATCCACACCATTACTGGGCGGATGCCTGTATGACCGATGGTTTGATCTTGAATGGAATGAAGAAGTGCAGCTGCACGATGGACGCGTGATCGTTGTGCATTTGAAGAATACCTATGAACGCATCCATCAAGGATTCAAGCGGTACGGCGGCACCATCATGTCAAGAGATACGACGCTGACGTTTGATGCCGGCGGAACAACCGGCAAAGTCACCCAGCTGTTCAAAGGATTTGGACCTTCCCTTCTTGATCAGCATGGGGGCGCATGGTACGTCACGCTGCGAGGGGGATCTTATTACCGCTCCGAGGAAATACCGGGGCAAGACTGGGGGCGCTATCCCTCGCTTAATTGCGACGAGGTAGCGAAGCTTGTGGGTACTCAATTTGTTCCCATCCGAATCCACGACTTGCCGCAGGCGCTGCGCGAGCCAAACATGTTGCTATATGGCTCAGCCGCTGAGCACGCCCAATTTCATGGGCGACTCATATCGCTAAAAGACAAGGAGGATTGGTTAGTCAAACATCCTCTTGGCTCAGGTCATGTCAACACTTGTCGCCCGCGGGAGAAGGGCACAAATTCAAGCGGCCCTTCTACACCAATCAATGAAACAGGAGGCTCGAATTGACACAGCCATTCGAGTACGCAATGCTATCAGGCGATGCCTACAGCGACACCAGACAATTTAATAAGAACGACGCCCCTATCCCACAAGGATGGACCGAGTTAACCAAATACGCAATCTCAGGATCCGGCCCCAATGCCAATTTTCTCGGCAGCGGTTTTAGCGCCCGGGTCTATCGAGACGTGACGGGCGAAATTGTGATCGCCTACGCGGGCACGCAGTTTGGTGGTTCAGGCGCGGGGCAAGCCGGCGACTGGCTCGCGGGCAATATGCCCTTGGCTGTCGGCCTGCTAGGCCCGCAAGCTGTTGCGGCGGCCGAGCTTTACCAAAGGGTTGTTGCCGATCTCGGCAACAACATCACCTTTACCGGGCATAGCTTGGGTGGCGGCCTGGCCGCCATGATGGCCGTGTATTTTGATCGGCCTGCCAAGGTCTTTGCGCCGGCACCGTTTGGCAAGTCCGCCGATCCCACGCAATACGCCTTGGGCGCCCTGGGGCCATTGGCCGCCATCAGGGCCAAGCTTTTTGCTAATGCTCTGATCGACCCCCATCTGGGTGGTATTCCAGAAGCCTTGGCCGACTTCAGCCCAGGCGGTGACTACACCGCGCGCTCGGCCAAGGTCCAGGCCTGGGCCGTCAAGGGCGAAATACTGGAAAAAACGCTTTTCCTCTTGCCCTTTATCGAAACCTCGGGCACACGCATTTCGCTATTCACTGCCGGTGAAACCGAACTGGGCATGACCGCCAAGCACAGCATTGATTTGCATGCCGCGGGCTTGATGAGCCCGACCTTTAACAAGTGGGCCGCCACCTTGCCGAGTGCCCTGCCGCTGGTATTTGACAGAACTTTCTATGCGGTGGATTTGATTACGGGCAGAGAGCAGGATTTTTTGGTTTGGCTCAGCCGCAATCAAATCGGCGTAGCGGACACTGCCCCCAATGCAATGCTCAGCCACTTCGCCAATGACCTGCAAAAGATGGGCGTCAATATGGCCGGCCTGAGCCGGGCCGCGCAAGATGCGCTGACCGCCCAAGGTATCGAATGGTATTTTTGGCAAGACGGCAACTATGCAGGCCAGGAGTTCTTCACCCAAACCGGGAATCTGTTGCAATACACCTCTGCCCAGGGCGCAGGCCTGGAGGGGGCGCAGAACAAAGCGATGCGTTACGTGGACACTTGGCTAAATTCCGTTGCCACTGCGCATGGAACCTTTGCCGAGCTTTCCAATTACGACCAGTGGAATGTTGTCAGCGGTAATGAAGGGGCCACTGCGATCGCCAAAGACGGCGGCAAAACGCAGATATTCATAGGTGGCGGCGGAGGCGACACCTTGATCGGCGGCAACACCGCTGACACCTTCTATGCGGGCGGAGGCGACGACACCTTGAACGGCGGCGCCGGCACCGACATGCTTGCCGGCGGAAATGGCAACGACACCTACCAGTTCACAGGAGAATTCGGGGCCGACACGATCATCGACAGCGATGGCCAGGGCCGCCTGGTGGTAGACGACAACACGCTGAAGGGCGGCAAGAAGGTGGAGGGGCTGGACAACGTCTGGCGAAATGCGGAACAGGGATATACGTTCGTGCTTGCGGGTGGCGGCGCTGACCGTGGCCTGCGCGTCATAAAAGACAACAGCCTTGACGCCATACGTATCAAGGGCTGGCAGGACGGCCAGCTTGGCCTGGTGATGGACACTTCTGCCGCGCCGCCGACCGTCGTTCAGCATATCTACAACGGGGATCAGCGAGGCCCGCTGGTGGGTGGTGTTTATGACTGGTCGTCCACCCATTGGGGGGACGATGGCGGCTTGATAGGTGGTGTGGCGGAAGAGAATTTTTATGATGTCATTCTTGGCACACGCGACCGCGACCTGATCAATGGCCTGGGCGGCAAGGACGTGCTGCAAGGGTGGCTGGGGGATGACGAGATCAATGGCGGCGAGGGTGACGACCTGATTGCCGGCGGGCCCGGCCGCGACCTCATCCATGGTGGCGCGGGTGACGATGTCATCATGGGCGCCGGGACTTTTTATTATCTCGACTACAACCCGTATTCTTATTCGTCGGTCCAGGCATGGAATCCCGTCTTTGGCGTGAACGCCCTTGCGCAAGTCCAGTTTGACCCGGCTGGCATGAATCAGTGGATCAATAGCGCACAAACCTGGGTTGATCTCACAAGCCCCGATCCCGACGTTATCAGTGCGGGCGATGGTGATGACATTGTTTTTGGCTCAGGCTACGACGACGTCGTTGCCGGTGACGGAGACGAGGACCTGTTGTGGGGCATGGAGGGCAACGACATCATGGCTGGCGGCGATGGTGGCGACATCCTGGTCGGCGACGTCGACGGTGTTGACTATGCCCAGCGACGATCTTTAGGTAGCGACGTCCCTTCGATCATCTACGGCAAGGATTTCCTGGATGGCGGCGATGGCAATGACGTTTTGCTGGGAGGCGGTGCCGGTGACGCACTTTACGGAGGAACCGGTAACGATCTGTTGTCCGGAGACGGCTCCTCCGGCCTTCTCCTTGACGGCAACTACAGCAATCACCTCGTTTCTCCAGGCCAGCAGGGTGACGACTTCCTGGATGGCGGTGACGGCGACGATACGTTGATGGGGGCTGGAGGGAATGATGTCCTGATTGGCGGAGCCGGCATTGACATGCTGGACGGCGGGACTGGCAATGACAGTTTTTCGGCAGGCGCGGGCGATACAGTGGTCGACAGCGAAGGCACTGACGCCCTGATACTGGCGGATGGCTTGCCTGTTTCCGTGACAACTGACAATGCCGACCTGTTGCTGGGCTACGGCAACCTAGGCGCCATGCGCATTGTGGATGCGCTACGGGGAAGCATCGAGTTCATCGACGGCATTCGACTGGGCGACTGGCTCAAGGAGCATCTGAATGAGGCCGTTTATGTGGAGTCGAGTGGCGAGGACCAAAGTCTGAGCGGCGGATCGGGCAACGACATCTTGGCAGCCGGGCACGCGCGCGTTCGACTGTCGGGAGAAGCCGGCAACGATGCTTACATTGTGGATCATGTCGGTGTCATGGTGGTTGAGGAGGCCGATGACGGGACGGACACCGTGCAGAGCGCTCTCAGCCATACCCTGGCCGAAAATGTTGAAAACCTCACCCTCACAGGAACGGCGGCCATCAACGGAACCGGCAACACGTCGGATAATGTTTTGATCGGCAATGCGGCCGCCAATGCGCTGACAGGAGGTGCCGGCAACGACACGCTCAATGGCGGTGACGGCGACGACATGCTGTATGGCGAAGGCGGCAACGACTTGCTTTACGCCAGCCGCGGCAATGACACCCTGGCCGGTGGCGATGGCCTGGACACTTACGTGCTGAACTACAGCGCCGACTGCAGCAATGTGCTTGATGACTCCGCCGAAGGCTCGGTCATCAAGTTGGGCGCGGCGGGCATGAAGTTCGAAGACCTGTACGCCGTGCGGCGAGCCAATGACTTGTTGGTCGAAGTGCGCGGCACTTCAGCTTCGATGCGCATCAAGGACTATTACGCTTCCACCCAGACCTCCTGGGTGTTTGAGGACGCGCAGGGCAACACGACCACGGGCGAGGCGCTGGTGGCGGCCAGCCGGCCTGAGTGGACTTTGTTGCAGGCGGATTTGCTCAAAGATTTCCAGTCCAGCGCCCTGGGCTCGATTTCACAAAGCTACCAGGACAACGGCTATACGCAACGCGCTGATGGCTCTTGGTATCTTCCGATCTACACATTGAGCTTCTCGTCGTACTATGCGGAAAAAATCGAGCACGCGATCTATGGCCACCAGTTGATGGCAAACCTGAACGTCGTCTGGTACACGCAAACTTATTCCACTATTTATGCCGGATGGGAGGGTGTAAGTACGGCGGGCGTGGCCGAGGACACGACGGTCACCGTCTCTACCCAGGCGAATATCGTTGATGGCAGCGACATCGTGCTTCAGTCGTACAGCCAAAGCGCCAGTGACCAAGCCGCGTGGGGCTCGGTGCGGTGGGCGCTCGGGCAATCTGGGCACAACGAGACACCGTGGGTGAGGGAATTCTCGTATTTCTGGCCCTACGAAGATCCCACCGAAGTCATATCCAGAAGCTCACGCTACGAGATGACCTATGAGTCGCACGACGGGACTAATACTTCCCTGACATTCCAGGATCCAGGCGCCGCTGCGGTTTCCGGGAACTTGCCAGACTACGTTGCAGTCAATTTCGTTCACAACCAACACAGTTTCAACCTCGGGCCATCCCTGCTGGCTGATGGCGACCACACGGTCTGGGCCGATGAGAATTCGGCCGTCATAGGCGGCGTAGGCAACAACGTCATCCACGGCGCCGGCTTCGCCTACGGCGGAACGGGCAATGCTCAGCTGATCGGCGGTGGCACCTTGATGGCCGGCACGGGAGACCAGTATCTGCAGGGCGGAAAGATCATGGCGGTGGGCGACGGTCACGACACGGTGGTCGGCCGGACCGGCAGCCATATTCTGGTGAATCCGGACAATCAGGGCATAGACCTCATTGGCTATGACTTCAATCCTGAAACGGATGTTGATGGCATGGGACGGTCTTTAACCATCGGTGCCATTTACCAGGCCATGGGTTACCAAGACTGGAAAGAAAATTTCATCGGTGGCGGGAAGTTTTATTTCCAGGTTGTTGAAACCTTCTCCGGGTATTTTGATAGCGTCGAAGATGCGCGCGCCGCTTTCAATGTCAAGCCACGCTGGCTCACGTTCGACGAAGCGATGGCCCGCGACGACACGGAATGGCGCTATGTTGAGCCCCTGCCTGTTTTGTACACAACGCCGTATTCGTCGTTTGGCATTGGTCCCGGAAACGACTATCTCCCAAGCTCTTACTACGACACACACCCCGTGCCGGCCGTTGTACTGACCGCGAACAATTTCGCGGTGCTGCAGCCCTTGGCCGACGCTGACCTGATGCCCGGGGGCGTCGTGAGCTTCGGTCCGGGGCTTGCGCTGGCGGACCTGACTCTGTCCTGGGGCGAGGTCGCTGTGCCCCTGGACGGCGTGACGCACGTGACGCTCGATATTGTGTGGGGTACGGACCAGGGCATACGCATCATGATGCCGCGCACCGGCGATGCGCTGAACAGCGTGGTCCAGCAGTTTGAGTTCTCCGACGGCACGGTCAGCAGCCTGCTGGATCTGATCGTTTTGGCGCCACGCGCCCCGGATTTTGAGCGCACGCATGTGATGTCCGGAACGGCGGGCGCCGACAAGCTGATTGGAAGCATTGGGCGTGACGCGCTCTATGGTCTGGCCGGCAACGACACCCTGAATGGCGGCGCTGGTGCCGACATGCTGGTCGGAGGCCCTGGCGACGATACATACACGGTGGATAACGCCGGCGATGTGGTGGTGGAGCTTGCCGGCGAAGGCACGGATACGGTCAAGTCATCCATCGGCTACACGCTTGGTGCCGAGATTGAAAATCTGGTGCTCACTGGTACGGCGGCCGTCAACGGTGTCGGCAACGCCGGGAACAATACCCTGACAGGCAATACGGCCGCCAACACCTTGACGGGTGGTGAGGGCAACGACACCCTGAGTGGTGGCGCCGGCCCGGACACCATGATAGGCGGGGCGGGTAATGACAGTTTCACTGTAGATGACGTCCGCGATGTGGCGGTGGAGCTTGCCGACGAAGGTACGGATACGGTCAGGTCGTCCGTCAACTACACGCTCGGCGCCGAGATTGAAAACCTGGTGCTCACCGGCACGGCCGTCATCAATGGTGTCGG
>NZ_FNHX01000007.1 GCF_900103405.1 Polaromonas sp. JS666
AGGCCGGCGACAACGTCGGTATCCTGCTGCGCGGCACCAAGCGTGAAGACGTCGAGCGCGGCCAGGTGCTGTGCAAGCCCGGCTCCATCAAGCCGCACACGCACTTCACCGGCGAGATCTACGTTCTGAGCAAGGACGAGGGCGGCCGCCACACGCCTTTCTTCAACAACTACCGTCCCCAGTTCTACTTCCGCACGACGGACGTGACCGGCGCGATCGAGTTGCCAGAAGGCAAGGAAATGGTCATGCCAGGCGACAACGTGTCGATCACCGTCAAGCTGATCAACCCGATCGCCATGGAAGAAGGCCTGCGCTTCGCCATCCGTGAAGGTGGCAAGACCGTCGGCGCCGGCGTCGTGGCCAAGATCATTGCGTAATTCTGAAAAAACCAAGGAATTACCATGGCCACCAAGCAAAAAATCCGCATCCGCCTGAAGGCGTTTGATTACAAGCTGATCGACCAGTCGGCAGCTGAAATCGTTGACACCGCCAAGCGCACCGGCGCGATTGTCAAGGGCCCCGTGCCCCTGCCAACCCGCATGAAGCGTTTCGACATCCTGCGTTCGCCCCACGTCAACAAGACGAGCCGCGACCAGCTGGAAATCCGCACCCACCAGCGTCTGATGGACATCGTGGACCCCACGGACAAAACCGTGGACGCCCTGATGAAGCTCGACCTGCCGGCCGGCGTGGACGTCGAAATCAAGCTGCAGTAAGCGAAAAATCGGGGTTTCGGCCACAAGCCGGGCCCCAAATCGACAGGTTTTAGCCCGGGTTTGCCATTTTTGGCGGCCTGGGCTATACTCTTGGGCTGTCCATTACATATTGGCTTTGTTGCCGGTATGGATTGGGCGGTTTTATTAACTGTCTTTCACATCAAAACGTCTGCGGCCAATTGAAGTCGCAGCGGTGAAAGTTACGAAAGAACACATCATGAGTCTGAGCAACTCCCTCGGGTTGCTGGGCCGCAAAGTTGGCATGATGCGTCTGTTCACGGATGATGGGGACACAGTTCCTGTCACCGTGGTGGATGTATCCAACAACCGCGTGACCCAGGTTAAAACCGAAGCAAATGACGGCTACGATGCCCTTCAAGTGGCATTTGGCGCACGCAAAGCATCGCGCGTGACCAAGCCGGCCGCCGGCCACCTCGCGAAAGCAGGCGTTGAAGCTGGTGAAATCCTGAAAGAATTCCGCGTGACGCCCGACGTCGCAGGCAAATACGCCGCCGGCACCGTTGTGCCCGCAGCCGACGTGTTCGCCGTGGGCCAGCTGGTGGACGTGCAAGGCACCTCCATCGGTAAAGGCTACGCCGGCACCATCAAGCGCCACAACATGAGCTCGCAGCGCGCGTCGCACGGTAACAGCCGTTCGCACAACGTCCCCGGCTCCATTGGTATGGCGCAGGATCCCGGTCGCGTGTTTCCCGGCAAACGCATGACGGGCCATCTGGGCGACGTCACCGTGACCACGCAAAACCTGAACATCGTGCGCATCGACGAAGCCCGTCAGCTGCTCATGATCCGCGGCGCTGTGCCTGGTTCCAAAGGTGGTTTTGTCACGGTTCGCGCCGCGATCAAGGCCAAGCCCGCAAACGCTGCTAAAGGAGCGAACTGATGCAGGTCGAACTCCTGAATGACCAAGGTCTGGCCTCGTCCAAAGTGGACGTGCCCGATACCGTGTTTGGTCGCGAATACAACGAAAGCCTGGTTCACCAGGTGGTCGTGGCCTTCCAGGCCAACGCCCGCCAGGGCACCCGTGCCCAGAAGGACCGTGAGCAGGTTCGTCACTCGACCAAGAAGCCCTTTAAACAAAAGGGCACCGGTCGTGCACGTGCCGGTATGACGTCTTCGCCCCTGTGGCGCGGCGGCGGTCGTATCTTCCCGAACATGCCTGACGAAAACTTCACGCAGAAGATCAACAAGAAGATGTACCGCGCCGGCATGGCGTCCATCCTCTCGCAGCTGGCCCGTGAAGGCCGCCTGGCTGTGGTTGACTCCCTGACCGTGGACTCGCCCAAGACCAAGGTCCTGGCCGACAAGTTCAAGGCCATGAACCTCAACTCGGTGCTGGTCATCGCTGATGAAGTTGATGAAAACCTGTACCTGGCTTCCCGCAACCTGGTGAACATCCTCGTGGTTGAGCCCCGTTACGCCGATCCGGTGTCGCTGGTCCACTACAAGAAGGTTCTGGTCACCAAGGCCGCCATGGACCAACTCAAGGAGATGTTCGCATGAGCGCCCGTAACCCATCTTCTCCAAAACTGAAATTCGACGAAGGCCGCCTGATGCAGGTCCTGGTCGCGCCCATCGTGTCCGAAAAGGCCACCATGATCGCCGACAAGACCAATGCGGTGACCTTCAAGGTGCTGCAGGATGCCACCAAATTTGAAATCAAGGCCGCTGTGCAGTTGATGTTCAAGGTGGACGTCCAGTCGGTCGCCGTTCTCAACATCAAGGGCAAGACCAAGCGCTTTGGCAAGTCCATCGGCCGCCGCGACAACGTTCGCAAGGCCTATGTGACGCTCAAGCCCGGTCAAGAGCTCAACCTCGGCGGGGAGACTGCGTAATGGCTGTCATTAAAATGAAACCCACCTCCCCCGGCATGCGCGGGATGGTGAAGATCTCCCGGGATCACCTGCACAAGGGTGAGCCTTACGCGCCGCTGCTGGAACCGCAATTCCAGAAGGCTGGCCGTAACAACAACGGGCACATCACGACGCGCCACAAAGGCGGCGGTCACAAGCACCACTACCGCGTGGTGGACTTCAAGCGCAACAAGGACGGCATTCCGGCCAAGGTCGAACGCATCGAGTACGACCCCAACCGTTCCGCCCACATTGCCCTGCTCTGCTACGCCGACGGTGAGCGCACCTACATCATCGCCCCTCGCGGCCTTGAAGTCGGCGCCACGCTGGTGAGCGGTTCGGAAGCGCCGATTCGCGCCGGCAACACGCTGCCCATCCGCAACATTCCCGTGGGTTCCACCATCCATTGCATCGAGATGCAAATCGGCAAGGGCGCGCAAATCGCCCGCTCCGCCGGCACCTCGGCAACGCTGCTGGCCCGCGAAGGTACCTACGCCCAGGTGCGTATGCGCTCCGGTGAAGTTCGCAAGATCCACATCGAGTGCCGCGCCACCATCGGTGAAGTCGCCAACGAAGAACACAGCCTGCGCCGCCTCGGCAAGGCCGGTGTGAAGCGCTGGATGGGTATTCGCCCGACCGTTCGCGGTGTGGTGATGAACCCGGTTGACCACCCGCACGGCGGTGGTGAAGGCAAGACCGGCGAAGGCCGCCATCCTGTCGACCCATGGGGTAACCTGACCAAGGGCTACCGCACCCGCAACAACAAGCGCACGCAAGTGATGATTGTTTCGCGTCGCAAGAAGTAAGGCTAACCCATGACACGTTCACTCAAAAAAGGTCCGTTTGTCGACCATCATTTGGTAGCAAAAGCCGACAAGGCCGTTACCAACAAGGACAAAAAGCCGATCAAGACCTGGTCGCGTCGCTCCATGATCCTGCCCGAGTTCATCGGCCTGACCATCGCCGTGCACAACGGCAAGCAGCACGTGCCTGTCTACATCACCGATCAAATGGTTGGCCACAAGCTGGGCGAGTTCGCACTCACCCGGACTTTCAAAGGTCATCCGGCTGATAAAAAAGTTGTGAGAAAGTAAGGAAAGACCATGGAAACACGTGCAACCCTCCGGGGCGTTCGTCTGTCGGTCGACAAGGGCCGTCTGGTCGCTGACCTGATCCGCGGCAAGAAAGTGGATCAAGCCCTCAACATCCTGAATTTCACGCAGAAAAAAGCTGCTGGAATCATCAAGAAGGTTGTTGAGTCCGCCATCGCCAACGCTGAACACAACGATGGTGCCGATATCGACGAACTGAAGGTGAAAACCATCTACGTCGAACAAGGCGCCACGCTCAAGCGTTTCTCCGCGCGCGCAAAAGGCCGCGGCAACAGCATCAGCAAGCCCACGTGCCATGTGTACGTGGTGGTTGGCAACTAAAGGCAGCAGGATATGGGACAAAAAATCAACCCAACCGGGTTTCGCCTTGCAGTTAGCCGTAACTGGGCCAGCCGCTGGTACGCAAGCAACCGTGACTTCGCCGGCATGCTGGCCGAAGACATCAAGGTTCGCGAGTACCTCAAGGCCAAGCTCAAGAACGCCGCGGTTTCGCGCGTTCTGATCGAGCGCCCCGCCAAGAACGCCCGCATCACGATCTTCTCGGCACGTCCGGGCGTCGTGATCGGTAAAAAAGGCGAGGACATCGAGAACCTCAAGAAAGAACTGAGCCGCCAGCTGGGCGTGCCGGTCGCCGTGAACATCGAAGAAGTTCGCAAGCCTGAAATTGATGCCAAGCTCATCGCCGACAGCATCACGCAGCAGCTTGAAAAACGCATCATGTTCCGCCGTGCGATGAAGCGCGCCATGCAAAACGCCATGCGTCTGGGTGCCCTGGGCATCAAGATCATGTCGTCCGGCCGCCTCAACGGCATTGAAATCGCTCGCTGCGAGTGGTACCGCGAAGGCCGCGTGCCCCTCCACACCCTGCGCGCCGACATCGACTACGGCACCTCCGAAGCCAAGACCACCTATGGTGTGATCGGCGTCAAGGTCTGGGTCTACAAGGGCGACACGCTGGGCCGCAACGATGCGCCCGGCGCCAAGATGGTGGAAGTGCCTGACGAAGAACGCAAGCCGCGCGGCCCCCGCCGTGATGCGCGTCCTGGTGATCGTCCAGGCAGCGACCGTCCCGCTCCCCGTGGTGCCCGCGCACCGCGTGGCGCGACCAACACCGCCCCGGCGGATGGAAGCGACAAGCCGGCTGAAGCTACCCCTGGTAGCGAAGCCCCGAAAACCACCGTTAAGCGCGTCCGTAAAGCCGCGCCAGCTGCAGCAGCTGACGGTGCCAAGACCGAGTAATCGGTCTATTAACGGAGAATCAAAATGCTGCAACCCGCTCGCAGAAAATACCGCAAAGAGCAAAAAGGCCGCAACACCGGCGTCGCAACCCGGGGTTCCTCGGTTGCGTTCGGTGACTTCGGTCTCAAATGCACCGACCGTGGTCGCCTGACTGCTCGTCAAATTGAAGCCGCGCGCCGCGCGATTTCCCGTCACGTCAAACGTGGCGGCCGTATCTGGATCCGCGTCTTTCCGGACAAGCCAATTTCCCAAAAGCCCGCTGAAGTGCGTATGGGTAACGGTAAAGGTAACCCGGAGTACTACGTGGCTGAAATCCAGCCCGGCAAGATCGTCTTTGAAATCGTCGGTGTGCCTGAAGAGCTGGCCCGCGAAGCGTTCCGCCTGGCATCCGCCAAGCTGCCGCTGCGCACCACCTTCGTCAGCCGCATGATCGGCCAGTAAGGGGAAATGACAATGACCAAATCTACTGAACTGCGCCAAAAAGACGTTGCCGGCCTGAAGGCTGAAGTCAAAGAGCTGCAAAAAGCCCACTTTGGCCTGCGCATGCAAAAAGCCACGCAGCAACTGACCAACACTTCCACGCTGCGTTCCACGCGTCGCAGCATCGCTCGCGCCAAGACTATCCTGGCCGAAACCATCGTCAAGCAAGGAGCCAAAAAATGACGGAAGCTAAAAAATCCCTCAAGCGCACCTTGATCGGCAAGGTGGTGAGCGACAAGCGCGCCAAGACCGTGACGGTCCTGGTTGAGCGCCGTGTGAAGCACGAGCTCTACGGCAAGATCGTGTCCCTGTCCAGCAAGTACCACGCCCATGACGAAAAGGGCGAGTACCACACGGGCGACGTGATCGAGATCACCGAAAGCCGCCCGATCTCCAAGACCAAGAACTGGGTTGTGACCCGTCTGGTCGAAAAGGCTGCGATCGTTTAAGTCCCAGGTTTACCTGGAGCTGGCGTCAAGTCACTCTCTCAAAAACGGCTCACCTTGGTGGGCCGTTTTTGTTTGTACCGGTGCTTGCCGATGTTTGCCGCTTCCTCCGGAGATGACCTTCAGAGGCGAGCCGGTTTCTGTGCAGTGAGCGCACGCTTGCCGGCTCCGCACTACACTTCGGGGGTTGATTTCCAACCCCTTCATTATTCTCAGAGGAGTACACCATGATCAAAGTAGGCGACACCCTTCCGGCCACCACGCTGATGGAATTTTCCGAAGTCGAAGGCAACGGCTGCAGCATAGGCCCCAACCCGGTCGATGTGGCCAAGGCCTCGGCCGGCAAGACCATCGCCCTGTTTGCTTTGCCCGGCGCGTTCACGCCCACCTGCTCGGCCAAGCACGTGCCCGGCTATGTGGAGAAATTCGCCGAGTTCAAGGCCGCCGGTGTCGATGAGATCTGGTGCCTGAGCGTCAACGACGCCTTTGTCATGGGCGCTTGGGCGCGCGACCAGAAGACCGGCGACAAGGTGCGCATGCTGGCCGACGGCAGCGCGGATTTCGCGAAAGCCACGGGCCTGACGCTGGATCTGACGGCGCGCGGCATGGGCCTGCGCAGCAACCGTTACTCCATGCTGGTCAAGGACGGCAAGGTCGCCAGCCTCAATGTGGAAGGCCCCGGCAAGTTTGAAGTTAGCGATGCGGCCACGCTGCTGGCACAAGCCAAGGGCTGAGAGCGAAGTCTTCGCCATGAAAAAAGCCACCGTGCGCAAGCCCGGTGGCTTTTTTGTTTCCGCCTCCGGAAAGGCTTAAAGATCCACCTTGAGGTAATGCGCCCCCGCGATGGGGTTGTGATAGTAGGGCGGTATCTCGGCAAAGCCGAGCTCGGCATACAGTGCGCGCGCCGACTCCATGTCGTCCAGCGTGTCCAGCAGCACCGAGTGGTAGCCCGCTACACGCGCCGCGTCCAGGATGGCCTCGGCGAGCTGGCGGCCCAGGCCGAAGCGGCGAAAGGGCTTGCGCACATAGAGGCGCTTCATCTCGCCGGCATTGGGATAGTCGACCGAGTCCAGCGCGCGCAGCGCGCAGCAGCCCGCGACTTCGCCGTCCACCAGCGCCAGCAACAGCGCGCCTTCGGGCACATCGTATTCACCGGGCAGCTCGGCCAGCTCGGCCTCAAAGTTCTGGAAGCACAGGTCCACGCCCAGCTGCTCCGCATACTCGCGAAAGATCAGCCGCGTGGCGGCCAGCTCTTGAGGCGAGTCGGGTGTAATGAACTGGATGGAAGGGCGCTGCACGGGGTCGGCGGAGAAAAGTCGACAGCCAGTTTAACGTGATTTGCCGCCACCGCCGGCCGGTGCAAGCCCGGCCCCCGGCCTGCCGCGCGGGGCCTCAGAACGCCGGCGCCGCCAGCGTGGAAACCCAGTAGGCCACGCCGCCGCAAACTGCCAGGATCAGCACCGCGGCCACACGCGACACCGTGTCGTCGCGCGAGGGCGGCGCTTGCACCACCAGCTCCTTGTCGCCGTGCAGCATGGCGCCCACCAGGTTGTGCTTGCGGCTCAGGTAAAAAACGATGGCCGCGATGTGGAGCACCACCAGCGCCAGCAGCACCCATTTGCCGATGTTCTTGTGGTAATTGGTCGTCAGGCTGACGGTGGCGTTGGAGACAAAGCGCGTCAGCGGGCCGGCAAAAGCGATCTCGTCGTCGCTCAGCAGCCCCGTGCCGACCTGTGCCACCAGGAAACCCAGCATGGCGAACACCGAGCCGGCGCCTATCGGGCTGTGGCCGATACCGTGCTCGGGCTTGCCCTGGCCCTTGAGGTAGTTGATGACGCTTTGCGGCGCATAGATGAACGCACCAAAACGGGACCAGCGCCCGCCCACCAGGCCCCAGACGATGCGAAACAGCAGCAAGGCCAGCACCGTGTAGCCGAAGCGGAAGTGCCAGACCATGGCGTTGCCGCCCACGGTGCCGGTAATGGCCAGGCCGATCACGCAGGCCACCAGTGCCCAATGGAAAAACCGCGTGGGCAGGTCCCATACACGCACCTTGTGAAGATTTTTATTGGTGTACACGCTCACTCCTCGTTCATGTGGGTTATCTGATGGCGGGATTGTCCCCGGCCGCTCCTTGGTGCTTTCCCGTAGCGCATAAGTTCCTGCGGAACTTATCAGGCTTGGCTAAACTCAGCCACATGGCAGCAAGCCCAGCACGCTGCCATGGCCTGTCACCGACCATATCCTAAAAAAACCTCACGAGGAAAACCATGAAATTTTTCGCCAGCATCGCAGCGGCCGCCACCCTGGCAGCCATGGCCGCCCCGGCCTCCGCGCAGTTCGCCAAGCCCGAAGACGCCATCAAATACCGCCAGAGCGCGTTGTTTGTCATGGGCCAGCATTTCGGCCGCGTCGGCGCCATGGCCAACGGCCGTGTTCCCTTCGACGCCAAAGTCGCCGCCGAGAACGCCGAGATCGTGGCCGACATGGCCAAGCTCCCGTGGGCTGGTTTCGCACCCGGAACCGACAAGGGCGGCAATACCAAGGCCAAACCCGAGATCTGGACCGAGCAGGCCAAATTCAAGGAAGGCCATGAAAAGCTGGTCGCCGAAACCGCCAAGCTGGCCGCCGCCGCCAAAACCGGCAACCTCGACGCGCTGAAGACCGCTTTTACTTCCACGGCCGGCACCTGCAAGGCTTGCCACGACGCTTACCGAAATCAGTAAATAGGGCCCCCACGCTCCCCCACTGCGTGTGGGTCGCTGCCCCCCGAGGGGGCCGCCCGCCTGCAGTCCGGCAAAGCCGGTCCTGCGGCTCATGCTGGAATGGGGAAACAAAAAAAGCCGGTTCGTTTGAACCGGCTTTTTTACTGGGGAGGCGAATCGCTTCAGGTCTCGGCGAGCAGCTTCTCAATCAACTGGTGCAGCGCCGCAAAATCCGGCTCGCCCACGTACCGCTTGACGATCTCGCCGCGCTTGTTCACCAGGTAGGTGGTGGGCGTGAGCTGCACGTCGCCCCAGGCCTTGGCAACCGCGCCGGTGTTGTCGATGGCCACCTTGAAGGGCAGCTTGCGCGTCTGGGTGTAGTTCACGACATAGCTGGGCGGGTCGTAGCTCATGGCCACGGCCAGGGTGTCGTAGCCCTGGCTCTGGTATTTGTTGTAAGTGGATATCACCTTGGGCATCTCGGCCACGCAGGTCACGCAGCTGGTGGCCCAGAAGTTGACCAGGGTGACTTTGCCCTTGAGGTCGGCCGTGGTTTTTTTGCTGCCGTCCAGCAGCACGAAGGTCGACTCAGGCGCGGCCTGCGCGCCGCTGCATCCGGGCAGGCTGGCGAGGGCCGCCAGCGCCAAAATACCGGCCAGCGCCATGCGGCATACTGTCCAGCTGGATGTCAATTTCATGGGAGACCTCATCATGCAACGTCGCAATTTTAACCAGGCCGGCGTCAGCGCGTTGGGCGCACTGATATTGGCCACTTACCACCAGGCCCAAGCGCTCTCGCTTGGGGACCTGTCCGGCATCAGCAATGCCGACGCCAGCGCCGGCCTCAAAACCGCCCTTGAAAAGGGCGCCATCGCAGCCGTCGCCCTGCTGGGCAAGACGGATGGATTCCTCGGAAACCCAAAAGTTCGCATTCCTCTGCCCGGTTACCTTGAAGATGCGTCGAAACTGCTGAAAAACTTCGGCCAGGGCAAGCGCATCGACGAGCTGGTCACCTCCATCAACCGCGCCGCCGAAGCGGCCGTGCCCATGGGCAAGGATCTGCTGGTCAACGCGGTGCGCACCATGAACGTGAACGATGCCAAGAACATCCTGACCGGCGGCGAGACCTCGGTCACCACCTTTTTCGCGGAAAAAACGCGCGCGCCGCTGGGCGTGAAATTCCTGCCCGTGGTCACCAAGGCCACCGAAAAGGTCGGGCTGGCCAACAAATACAACGAGTTCGCCGGCAAGGCCGCCGGTTTCGGCCTGGTCAAAAAAGAAGATGCCAACATCCAGCAATATGTCACCGGCAAGTCCCTGGACGGCCTCTACCTCATCATCGGCGAGGAAGAAAAGAAGATCCGCCAGGACCCGGTGGGCACCGGCAGTGCGATCCTCAAGAAGGTATTCGGGTCGATGAAATAAAAAGTTCTAACGAACTGGATGTGACGCAAGACTGAGCGGATCGGCGATTCCGGTCCTCCTCTATTTGGAGGAGGCGAAGCATTTCCTTACATAGTGTTGGTAAATGTGCCCACACGGGAAATGCCCTTGCGGCGCGGCGGATAAACGTGCTCTGATTGGGACTGGTTGCAGTTAACGATCAGGAGGACAGCAGCCGTGCAAATAACAAAATCGGTGTTGGCGTACGTCCGCGGGAGCAGGCACTGCATGCGGCCTGTGAAGGCCGGCGCGCACTTGGCCGCAGCGCGTTTTGCGGCACTGCTTCTGGCGTCTGCGGCTGCCTGGACATCCCCCGCCGCCATCGCCGCGCCCCTGCTCGATGAACCGATACAACCGGTCCCCTTGACGCTCAAGCAGGACCCCGCCCGCGCGGACATCGGGCGCTTGCTGTTTCGCGATACCCGCCTGTCCGGCAACGGCCGCATCTCGTGCGCCAGCTGCCACGACATCAGCAAGGGCGGCGGCGACGGGCGCGACCGCTCGGTCGGCCTTCATGGCGGCCTCACCAGCGTCAACGCCCCGACCGTGCTCAATGCCGCGCTCAACTTCAAGCAGTTCTGGAACGGCCGCGCCGAGTCGCTCGAGGCGCAGGCCGACCACGTCATGCAAAACCCGGTCGAGATGGGATCGCAATGGGCGGAGGTGGTCCAGAAGGTCTCGCAGGACCCCAAATACAAGGCCGCGTTCGCCGCTTCCTACAAGGATGGCGTCACCAAGGCCAACATCCAGAATGCCATCGCCACTTTCGAGCGCACCCTGATCACGCCCAACTCGCGTTTTGACAAATACCTGCGCGGCGATGCCAACGCGATCACGGCCGCGGAGAAAGCCGGCTATGCGAAGTTCAAGCAGTATGGCTGCGTCGCCTGCCACCAGGGCGTGAACGTCGGCGGCAACATGTTCCAGAAGTTCGGCGTTATGGGCGACTACTTCGCCAAACGCGGCAACCCGACGGAAGCCGACCTGGGCCGTTACCTGGTCACCAAGGTCGAGAGCGACAAATACGTCTTCAAGGTGCCCAGCCTGCGCAACATCGCGCTGACCGCACCCTACTTCCACGACGCCTCGGCAAAAACCCTGGACGAGGCCGTCGACATCATGTTCCGCTACCAGCTCGGCCGTGTCGCTTCCAAGGAAGACAAGGAGGCCATCATCCGCTTCCTCAACACGCTCACCGGCGAACTGGACCCCAAACCGTGAAAAAAACGAATCGACTGGCCTGGATGCCCATGGCGGTGGTCACCGCCGTGCTGTTGTCCATCCTGGTGTTTCTGTACGCCAAGACCCAGAGCTTCGACGAGTCGCATTACTTTGAGGACATCGCCGTGCTGCGCCACCTCAAGCAGCTCGACGCGCAATGGGAGCTGGACGTGCTGAAGTCCAGGATAGGCATCAACACGCACTACGACGCGCTGGCCGACAACCAGGGCGAGATGGCCCGGCTCATGGAACAACTGCAGTCGGACAAGGACGCCCATCAGCACGATGCACCCGGGCGCGCGGACAAGCTCACGGCGCTGCAGCGCGCCGTGCAGGACAAGGCCTTGCTGATCGAGCAGTTCAAGTCGCACAATTCGGTGCTGCGCAACTCGCTGGCCTTTCTCCCCACTGCGGCGGAGGACGTCCAGCAGTCGCTCGGGACGGGCCGCGGCGCCGCGCAGCCGGCGTTCCAGCTGATTTCGGCCGGCGTGAGCAGGCTCCTGCTTGCGAGCATGCTGTACAGCCAAAGCCCGACCGGCGAGAAGGGCACCGAAATACACGACGAGCTGAACCGGCTTGACGGCACGCTGCACCTCGCGCCGCCGGGCATACGCGACAGGCTGGGTATTTTCCGCGCGCATGTCCAGGCCATTTTGCGCGAACAGAAAATCGTCAATGAGCTCCTCGCCGGCATTTCCGTGGCACCGACCGGAAAGCTGCTCGATGACGCCAGCGATGCCCTGACGGTCGAGCAGCAGCAGGCCGGCGTGGAGGGCGAGCGCTACGGCCGCTACCTGCTGATTTTTTCGGCGGTGCTGGTGGCGCTGCTGCTGTACGCGGCGGTCGACCTCCTGCGCAGCCACTCGACCATACGGCGCGTCAACGAGGAACTCCAGGGTGCCAATGAAACCCTGGAGCAGCGCGTGCGGGAGCGCACCCTCGCGCTGCATGCCAGCGAAACCCAGCTGCACCTGATCACGGACACGGTGCCGGCCCTGATCGCCTATATCGACGCCGACCAGCGCTTCCAGTTCCACAACCTGGCTTATGAAGAACGCTTTGGCTTGAAGCGCGAGCAGATCCACGGCAAGACCATGCGCCAGATGATGGGCCACGAGCTCTACGAGAAAGAGCGCGGCAAGATCCAGGAGGCCCTGGCGGGCTACGCGGCGGAGTACGACCGCACCCAGGAAGCGGCCGACGGCCAGCTGCACGACTACGTCATGCAGTACTTCCCGCGCTATGGCGAGGGCGAGGACGAGGGCAAGGTGCTGGGCTTTTATTCGCTGGGCACCGACGTGACCGCGCTCAAGCGCGTCGACCGCATGAAGAGCGAGTTCGTCTCCACCGTCAGCCATGAGCTGCGCACGCCGCTGACCTCCATACGCGGCTCGCTGGGCCTGATCGTCGGCGGCGTCGCCGGGGAGCTGCCGCCCATGGCCAAGAACCTGGTCGGCATCGCCACCAGCAACTGCGAGCGGCTCATCCGGCTGATCAACGACATCCTCGACAGCGAAAAAATCGAGTCCGGCAAGATGCGCTTTGACATGCAGGTCACGGAATTGGCGCCGCTGCTGGCCCAGGTCCTGGTGGCCAATGAAGGCTTTGCGGACCAGCACAAGGTCAAGCTGGCGCTGGATGTCCAGGCTGAAGGGGTCATGGTCAGTGTCGACAGCGACCGGCTGACCCAGGCCGCCACCAACCTGATCTCCAACGCCGTGAAGTTTTCACCGGCGGATTCCTTTGTCTATATCAGGCTGCTGTGCAGCAACAGGCGGGTCCGGGTCGAGGTGGCCGACAGCGGCCCCGGCATTCCGGAGGAGTTTCGCAAGCGCATCTTCCAGAAATTCTCGCAGGCCGACACCTCCGACACCCGGCAAAAAGGCGGCACCGGCCTGGGCCTGAACATCTCGCGCGCCATCGTGGAGCGCATGGGCGGCAGCGTGGGCTTCACCTCGCAGACCGGCGTGGGAACGGTGTTTTATTTCGAACTGCCAGAAGCGACGGCGCTGCCGGTGGAAGAGGCCAGCGTCGATGAAGGCAAAACCAGGGCCGGCTCACCGCCCAGGCCCTTGATCCTGGTCTGCGAGGACGACCCCGACATCGCCCACCTGATCAAGCTGATGCTCGACAAGGGCGGGTTCGATTCGGACATGGTCTACCGCGCCGCACAGGCCATGGAGCAGGTGGTCAAACGGCCCTACGCCGCCATGACGGTCGACCTGGGCCTGCCGGACCTGGACGGCATCAGCCTGATCCGCAAGCTGCGCCTGGAAGAGCGCACGCGCGAGCTGCCCATCGTCGTGGTGTCGGCCAACGCCGAAGCCGGCGAGCTCGAATTCAACAACCAGCCGCTGGCGGTGTCGACCTGGCTGGAAAAGCCCATCGACGAAAACAAGCTGATCCTCAGCCTGCAGCGCGCCATCGCCAACATGGCCGAAGGCCGGCCGCGCATCCTGCATGTCGAGGACGACCTGGACATCCAGCGCATCGCCGCCACCATCGCCCAGGACTTCGCCACCTTTGAATTCGCCGCCAGCCTGCGCGAGGCGCGCGAGCAGCTGGGCAAACACCACTACGACCTGGTGCTGCTGGACCTCACGCTCAAAGACGGCTCGGGCTGGGAATTGCTGGACACCATAGAGGACCTGAACCCGGCGCCGCCGGTGGTGGTGTTCTCCGCGAGCGACGCGGTGGCCCTGGACAGCGACCGCGTGGAGGCCGTGCTGGTGAAGGCACACACCTCCAACGACCAGCTGCTGCGCACCCTGCAGCGCGTGCTGGACGAAAGCCTGTGGGGGACGGTGCATCCGCCGTTGAGTGTTTAGCCCACCCCCGTCGGACGCTCACTTCGTGTAGCGCCTTCCCCCCTTCCAGGGGGCGGCGCCTGCGGTCTGGCAAAGCCAGTCCCGCGCCCCCCCGCCTGGATATGACATCATCGCTTCGTCCATGGCCCACTTCGCCCACACCTACCGCTACGCCGAACCTTCGTCACTGGAATTTTCCGGCGGCGCGCACATGAGGCTGGCCACCTCGTCCCCCGGCGCCAGCCCCCACCCGCATTTCTTTGACGGCGTGCTGCACCAGCCCCAACTCGCCGCGCAGTTGCTCAGCGCCGTGCACCTGCTGGTGGGTTCACGCTTTTTCACGCCGGCCAACAGCGTGAGCCTGGCGATCATGCTGGCCGACCCCGTGGTCACCTCCGGCGGCGGCATGTTGCGGCTGGAGGGTTTTTCGGCCTGCTGCAGCACCTACATACGGGTGGACATGGAGCCGCAGGCCTACACAGGAGACATCGCCGGCAGGGGAACGACCAATATCGACTTCAATGCCCCCATGCGCGCCGCGCTGGCCAAGGTGCGGGATGCCGATGGACTGTCGCTGTCGGTCGGGAGCACCGAGTTCGCGCTGCGCACGGCGGGCGCCTCGGTGGTCGAGAAAAAAGTGGAGCTGCCCCTGCGCTGGTTGCGCAGCATGGTGGCCGTGCAGGCTTACCAGGCCGCCATGCACAAGGTGTTTGAAGTGGACGCCATCCCCGCCTTGCGTTTCTTGCGCGGCCTGCCTAAGGCCTCCACCAGCAAGACACCGCTCTGGGTGATGGCCGGCCCGCAAGGCCTGCGAACCACCACGCAGGGCGATGGCACCGGTGTGCGTTTTACCGACGGCACCCGCTTGCGCGTGCTGGAAAGCCTGTTGCCCAAGGCCAAAACCCTGACTTTGTACGCCGATGCCCAACAGCAAGCCAGCGCCTGGTGCCTGGACTTCGGGAACATGCGGCTGACGCTGGTGCTTAGCGCCGAGGTCTGGCGAGGGTTCTCGGGGGAGGGCCAGGCGCTGCATGCGCTCGCGCTGGCGGACGATCGCCGTCCCGTTTCCGCAGTGCGCGCGCAGCTCAACTGGCAAGATGCCTTGCGTCCGGACGCACTGGCCGAGCAGTTGCAATGGCCGGTGCCCGATGTGGACAAGGCCTTGCAGGTGTTGGGCGTGGCGGGCCTGGTGGGGTTTGACCTGGCGCACGGCGCCTACTTCCACCGCGTGTTGCCCTTTGACCTGAGTCTGCTGGAAGACATGTCCCCCCGTTTGGCTGATGCCCGCGCGCTCCTGCGCGAGGGGGCGGTGCATCTGGTGTCCACCGCGCCGCTGGAAGCGCTCGTGCAAAGCGCCGACGTGAGTTACCGCGTGCGCGAGCTGGACGGCCTGATGCGCTGCACCTGCCCCTGGTTTGCCAAACACCAGGGTGAACGCGGCCCGTGCAAACACGTGCTGGCTGCACAAGCCGCGCTGAGTCTGAACTCTTCAAAGCTCCCGCAAACCGATGCCAGAAACTGATTCACAGCCCGCCTGCGATTCGCCGCTTGAAGCTTGCATACTGGCCGGCGACATCACCGGTGTGATGGACCTGGTCGATGCCATGAGCCCCGCCGAACGCGCCGCCAGCCTGCCCGCCGTGGAGCGGCTGGTGCACGCGCGCTGGCGCATGCTCAGGCCGCAGCAGCTCGACCCCGCGAACCCGACCCAGGCCCTGGACAAGCACAAGGCCAACAGGCTGTTTCGCGCCGTCGACCTGGCCCGCTTCCTCTGCACTTCCGGGCATCCGGCGGCAGACTACTGGATGCACATCGGCGTGCAAGACATTGCGGCCTTCAGGCAACGCTATCAGCCCGCGCTGTCGAGCCAGCCCATTGAAAAGCAACTGCGTGGCGAGCACAACTGGCACTACCGGCGCCATGTTCACCGCGCCATCGTCGCTGGGCTGATCGAGCGGCCGCAAACCGACGAGTATCTGCAAGCGCTCTTTTTTGGTGACTTGCGGGCCGAGTCCAACATCGTCCTCAATCATGTGGACGCGGACCCCGGCCTGGCGCCGCATCTGCTGCAACTGTTTGACCACGAGGGCACATCGGATGGCAGCTTTGCGGCCGTTGAAAAGTATTGCCACGACCCGGCGCTGACCTGGACCCAGGCCTTCCTGACCCTGTGCGAACGCGGTGTCTATACCCGGACCCAGTTGCTGGACAAAACCCTGGGTGCCCTGGCCTGCGACTGGCCGCAATTCAAGTCCGGCTGGTTCTCGCGCTTTCACGAGCGCCTGGCGCCCACCGTGGATGAAATGGCCGCCTTTGCACCCCGTTACCTGGCGCTGTGCCATAGCCGCATTGCGCCCACCGTGGGCCTGGCCATGGATGCCCTCGCACGCTTGTACAAGGCCGGCCGCATAGACGACACGCAGGTCTGCGAGGCCGTGCAGCCTGTGGTGACCTCCGCCGTCAAAGACCGCGTGCTGTCGGGACTGGAGCTGTTGGGCCAGGTGGTCAGGGACACGCCCGCGCGCGCCGCCGGCATCAGCGCCATGGCCGCGCATGCGCTGGCCCATACGGCCCCGGACGTGCAGAAAAAAGTCATTGCCTGCCTGCAAAGCTGGGGGCTGGACGCCGCAGGCCAGGAAGTGGCGCGTGGCTACCTGCCGTTTGTGTCGGCCGTCAACCAGGCCGCACTGGGCAAGCTGGTGGGCGTTGCGCAAGCCGTTGCAGCGGCCAGCACGCCGCCGGCAGGCGCCGGTGCATCCGCCCCAGTATTGCCCCCCGCGCCCGCCAGGCTCTCACCGCTTGACGCCAGCCGCGCGTTGCAACCCCTGGCCCAGGTAGCCGACCTGGTCGAGCGCATGGCCTACGTGTTGGAAAATCCCGCCGATGTGGACGAGTGGGAGCGCGTGGCCGAAGCCTTGGTTCGCCTGGCCCCGATACCCGCGGCAGACCGGGCGGCGTTCCTGGCTTTGAAGAAGCGCGGCAGTCGCCTGCACTGGGACAGCAAGCCGCTGGGCTTTGCGCTGGCCCAGCTGATGGCTTGCGCGCTGGGCGACGAAACCGCCGCCATGGCATCCATGGACTCCCCGGCAGGCAAGGTCAGCACCCATGACTTTATTGCCCAGCGCACACTCGGCCTGATGTCGCAAGCCGCTGCCGGCCTGGGCCTGACGCCTCTGTCCGCGCCCACGCACCGCGGCGGCTTCATAGACCCCCGGCAACTGGTGGCACGCATCGCGGCCTGCCAGGAAGCGAATGCAGCCTTGCCCTTGTCCGAGCAGGTGTTTGCGTTGATGCGCCTGGTGCCCGCCAGCGTGGACGCGGACGCCGCCCGCGACGCATTGCAACTGGCCCGCTCGCTCAAGGACCAGCCGGTGGTGCAAGCCCTTCGCCATGCGCTGGGGGGCACGGTGGCGGTGCCGCATGATGACGCTGCGCAAGCCTTGTTCGTGGCCGCTGCCCGCATACGCTCACCCCGCATGGACGATGCGCTCACGCTGGCAGCCTTTGGCGGCCTGGGCCCCGATGGCTCGGCCGCCGCGCAATTGGACTGGCATGTCAGCAGCAGCGAGCCCAGCGAAGCCGGCTATGCCGTGTTTCACACCCTGCATGTCACCTGCAGGCCCGAGCTGCGGCCGGTCGCTCCGCATCACTACGGTATCGCCCTGTGTGCAAAACACCTGATGGGCGAGCGGTGGCAAACCGAAACCGATGCCTCCACCATCGGCTTTGCCGCCAGCCTGCAGCCCTCCAACCTGGAGCCATTTTTTGCCGAAGGCGCGCGTACCCTTGGCAACAATGTGGATTGGTGGGAAGCGCAGTGGCAAAACCGCGCCTACCTGGATGTGCTGCTGCAGCCCACCACACCGATGACGCCTATGGCATGCCTGCTGCTGGCCGTGGGCCTGGCCGGCAAAGAACCGGGCCAGGGCGCGCTGGCGGTCGACGCGCTGGCGCGCAGCGTGCAAGATGGGCGCCTGGACCTAACGGCCATGGGCCAGACATTGGCGCGCCTGTGGGCTACGCCGCTCGTCAAAGGCCCGCGCCTGGCAAAGAGCCTGGCAGCCGCTACCCAGGCCCACGCCGCCATGCCTGCCGCCGTGTTCGCATTGCTGTGCGCCATGGCAGAGGTGCAATCCGGCGCACCGCGCAAAGACCTGTCGCCCCTGCTGGAGCTGCTGCTGGAATTGAAGCTGACGCAAGGTCTGGATTTGCCGGGCAGCACGCGCACGGCACTGCAGGCCATGCGCCTGAGCGGCAAAGGCAAACTCGCCGTGAAAGCACTCACCCCCGTCCAGGGGGCGGCGCCTGGGGCCGGCGAAGCCGGACCCTCGGCCCCCACTGGTGAAGACCCGGCGCTGGTTAAGCCATGAATTCTTAAGCCAGCATGAGCCGCGGAACCGGCTTTGCCGGGCCACAGGCGGGCGGACCCTTTCTCAGTACAAGGGGCAGGGAGCCGCCGCAGGCCCGAAGTGAGGGAGCGTGGGGGCTCTACTTCTTTTGCGTGGAGCGGAAGACCTGCATCACCGTCGCGAAGTCGCGGTCGAAATTGATGGGCAGGAAAGTGTCGTTGCCGGGCAGCTGCTTCTTCAGCGTGGGCGAGAAGCTGTAGCTGAACGAGCACTTCTTGACCCTGGCCTGCAGCTCGGGCGACACGTCCTTGTTCATGGTCCAGGTTTCCGTCATGAAGGGCGGGCTTTCCCAGATCGTGCGTATGCTCGATCCCTTGACGTCGCCCTTGACGACCATGCGCTGGTACAGGTCGCTGGCCACGGCCGCGGCCGGGAAGAAGCCGTGCATCACGCCCGTCACCGAGCGCTCATGCCCGTTGGAGAACACCACCTCGTAGTCCTTGTCCGGTGTCAGGCCCAGGGCCGGGAACAGCGCGCGCGGCGCCAGGTTGCCCGAGTTGGAGGTCGGCGTGGTGTGGGCAATCTTCTTGCCGACCAGGTCCTTGGGTTCCCTGTAGGGGCTGTCGATGCGCGTGATCAAAATCAGTTTGTAGGAGTTGCGCTGGCCGGTGGCCTTGTTGCCCGGCACCGCGAAGGGTGGGGCCTGCCCGGCCGTCACCATTTGCGCGGCCAGCCCCGGGTTCACCTGTCCGATCTGGGCCTTGCCGGTCGAAAGGGCCTCGACCAGCTCTTTCTCGCCCAGGATGTCGACATTGCTGGTGCGCTCCAGCGAATCGCCCTGGGCATTTTGCAGCTCCACATTGGCGCAGCGCGACAGGTGGCTGAAGTAGTCGCCCCACAAGGCCATGGTCTCGGTCTTGCCGTAGGTCTTGGGCATGGCCACCACCAGTTTTTCGCGCGGGCCGGTGAATTTTTCAACCGCCGGCGCGGCCGTGGCCTTGGTTTTTTTCGAGGGTGGGGTTTCAGTTTGTGCCACGGCAGAACCCAGAGCCAGCGCCGCGCCCGACAGCACCGCCACATTACGCAATAAAACCATCATGTTGATCGCCCCTAGTCATTGATGAACCGCATCCCACGGCAAGCACGGCCGCAGGGCCGTGCATTCAGTGTGCGCCCAAATTAACTTTCACTTACAAGTCGACGAACGCCAAAGGGTCATAAAGCGGGAATACCCCGGGTGATCCGTGGTTTTTTTGTCGAAAGAGAGGGCGCCAAGGTAGCGCGCCAAACGCCTTTTCTGATAAGAAAGCGTTACAACTCGCGGCCGGCGCCCGTGGCGCGAGCCATAGGGGTCATGCGCGGCAAGCGCCGAAGCGCCGCCACGCTTGATCTGCCGCAAGCTTTGCGCTGATGGCGTTTGCGGGAGCGCGCGCGCTTGCGCCAGATCAAGCCGCCCGATGGGCCGCGGGGCTTCAATCAGTGGCGGGAATGTTCCCGCTTCTCTTGCCTACTCATGAAAAAACAAACCATCGTCGCCTCTGCCCTCTGCGCGCTTTTGTCGAGCACGGCCTTTGCCCAAACCCTTGAAAGCCCCTGGCTGGTCCGCGCCCGCGCGGTCCACCTGGACAGCGCCAACGGAGACAGCACCGGACTCGGGCTGGCCATCAACAACAAGTGGATGCCCGAGCTCGACATCAGCTACTTCGTCACCCCCAAGGTCGCGGTCGAGCTGGTGCTGACGGTTCCGCAAAAACACACACTGTCGGCCGCCGGCACTGCCATCGGCAGCTTCAAACACCTGCCGCCCACGCTGACGGCGCAATACCATTTCGACCCCCTGGGTTCGGGCGCCTTCAAGCCCTATGTCGGCGCGGGCATCAACTACACCCGCTTCAGCGCGGTCAGCCTGCCGCCGGGCGTGGACATCAAACGCAGCAGCTGGGGCCCGGCCTTGCAGGTCGGCGTGGACATTCCCCTGGGCAAGCAGCTGTCCCTGAACCTCGACCTGAAGAAGGTCTACATCCGCACCGACGTCTCCGCGGCCGGCGCCAAGATCGGCACCTTCAAGGCCGACCCGATGTTGTTTGGCGTGGGGCTTGGCTGGCGGTTTTAAGCCGGCAGGTCCAAGGCGCTCGCGGCGCGAGACGCGTCGATTTTGCCGAGCAGCCACTGCAGGCCGGCCAGGTGCTGCTGGTCGTGGCTGCACAGGTAGTGCACCAGGCTGCGCAAGGTCAGCGCGCCATAGCCTTCGAACTCTGCCGTGCGCTCCAGCGCCTCCGGCGTGAGGCCCGCAAGAAGCTCCATGGTCTTGGCGCGCGCCGCGCGAAAAGCCGCCAGCGCCTCCCGCGCATCGGCCGTCGCATAAGCGCGTTCGCGCTCCAGTTCATAGCCGTCCAGCGATGCCAGCAGCGGCTTGTCCTCGGCCAGCGTGCGCTGTATGCGCACATGGTAGCCATCGATCTCGATATCCCGTACATGGCAGACCTGGCCCAGTGCCGAGAAGGTCTCGCTGGGGATGCCGTCCCAGGACGAAGGTGTCCAGTTGCGGTGGCTTTCGGGAATGGCCGCGTAAAACAGCTCCAGCTGGCGCGGGAAATCCGCCATGGCCTGCAGGGTCGCCGGATTCAGGGGCAGGGCGTTGCTCATGCCTTGCCTGTCTGAACGGAAGGCCAGAGCAGCGCCTGCGCCACGATCACACGCTCGCCGTTAAAGGTCGCGGCCGGCGAGCCGTAAAGCGCGTAACCGAGCGCAAGTGCCTCGCTGACCCGGTGGCAAAAACTAGCGTCATCGGGGCCGGTAAGCAGACGGTAGATGGGAAGGCCGTCGGGCGGCATGTTCGTGGCTGATGTCATGGCGGCATGGGGCGGGTGAACGGAGGGCGATATTACCGTGTCCGTCCCCATGCTGCACGAACAATCCCTCTCAGGCTTTCACCATGCCCGGCAATAGCAGGCTGCGGCCTGGGGCCGGCATGCCGGTAAACGCAAAATCGACTTCCGGCACGCGCCCGCTCACGATGTCGGCAATCGCCGCGCCCGAGCCGCAGGCATGCGTCCAGCCCAGCGTGCCGTGGCCCGTGTTGAGGAACAGATTGGACGTTTTGCTTTTGCCGATGTAAGGCACGTTGCTGGGCGTGGCCGGGCGCAGGCCGGTCCAGAACTGCGCGCCTTCGCCGTCCGTCATCTCGGGGAAGAGCTGCTTCACGCGGCGGACGATGGCCTGGCAGCGCACCAGGTTCAGCTCGGTGTTGTAGCCATTGAGTTCCGCCGTGCCCGCAATGCGCAAGCGATTGCCCAGGCGCGAGAACACCAGCTTGTACTCATCGTCCGTCAGGCTCACCTGGTAAGAGGCCGCTTCATTGATCACCGGCAGCGTCACCGAATAACCCTTGGCGGGGTAGATGCGCAGGCTTTGCCCCAGCTTTTTGGCCCAGGGTGCGCTGAAGGCACCCAGGCACATCACGTAAGCGTCGGCTTTCAGCACCTCGACGCGCCCGCCCGCTTCGCCACTGCCCCCGGCGACCAGCACGCCCTCCAGCTGCCCGCCGGCGGCCAGTACGTCAAGGATGTTCGTGTTGTAGAGAAACTTCACGCCCGCCTGCTCGCAGCGCGCGGCCAGCGCGGCGGTAAAGGCCTGGGCGTCGCCCGACTCGTCGCTGGGCGTCATGCTGCCGCCCACGATGCTGGCGCGGCACTGCGCCAGCGCGGGCTCTATGGCCACACACTCATCGGCGGTTTTCATGTCGAGTTCGCAGCCGTGCTCGCGCATGATGCGCGCCGGTTCCTGCGCGGCGTCGTATTCGGCCTGGCTGGTGTAGAAATGCAGGATGCCCTGGGTCTTCGCGTCGTAGCGCAGGCCCAGTTCGGCCCTCAGTTTTTGCAGCGCGCCGCGGCTGTACATGCCCAGGTTCACGATCTGCCGTATGTTTTGCGCGGTGCGCGCCGGCGTGCAGTTGCGCAAAAACTCCAGGCCCCACAGCCACTGGTTCACATCGGCGCGCAGCCGGAACAACAGCGGCGCGTCCTCGCGCGCCAGCCACTGCAGCACCTTGAGCGGCGCGCCCGGGTTGGCCCAGGGCTCCGCATGGCTGACGGAAATCTGTCCGCCGTTGGCAAAACTGGTTTCCATCGCGGCCGCGCCGCGCCGTTCGATGACTGTGACTTCGTGTCCGCGCTGCGCCAGATACCAGGCCGTCGTGACCCCCGTGACACCCGCACCCAAAACCATGACTTTCATGGCGATTCCTTTTTCAAGCAGAAATGGCAGTAGCGCAAGCGCCATGGCTTGGGGGTGCTTGAATCCGAAAGAAGAATCATGGCAACCGCCAAGCCATCAGGTGCTTGCGGCCGCTTCCACTGTCCTTGTTACCTGAGAGATTCAGCCGCGGCTTGCGCTGGGGCTTTGCTCCTTCGGTGCGCCGCACCTTGCATGCGGCGTCTCTCCAGACGGCTGTGTGTTTCCGGGCAGTACGGGACCTGAGCGATTATGGAAGTTTGCGCCTTCGGTGGCTGCCTTGCGGCAGCGCTCTCCTGCTTGAACGCCTTGAATTTACCACCTCAGCCCTGTTTGCCAAGTGCCGAGGGGGCATTAGTACAGGTCCAGCGGGGTGATTTGGCGGCTTAATAGTAGCGGCGCATGCGGGGCTTCAGCCTTCGCACACCGAGCGCACAAACTCCGCCTTGGCGTCGGTATAGGCCTCGCGGTCGGCCGGGTATTTGGCCGCCAGCTCGGCCTTGAGCGCCGCATAGTGCCAGGCCAGCGCGGCATCGGCGCGCAGCGCATCCCGAAATTGCAGGCGCTGCGCCCACACCGGGCTGCCGTGCACCACCAGGTGCAGGTGGTGGGTGCGGTGGCCGTCGGCCCAGCGCATCAGCCACTGGCGGTCGACCAGCGTCGCGTTGAATTCCGCCGAGGCCGTGTAGCCCTGCGCGCACAGCGGCGCCACCAGCGCCCTGGCCGCCGCCATCGAAGCCACGCCGCCCAGAATGTCGATCACCGGCTTGGCCGCCAGCCCCGGCACCGCCGTGCTGCCCATGTGCTCTATGGCGATAAAGTCGCCAGGAAACAGCGCCAGCAGCCGCTCCCGCTCAGCCTCAAACATCGCGGGCCAGTGCGGGTCGTAAGCCCGCAGCGCCACTTCCTCGTGGATGGCGGCCTGCAGCGACTCGGCGTCCGTCATGGCATCCAGCGTTGTCAGCGCAGCGCCACCACGGCCCGGCGCGCCAGCACCAGGCGCTCGTCCAGGTAGGCGCCGTAAAAATCCGGGATCGCCGCACCCACCAGCGGCTCGGCCAGCGCCTGCCCCTGCGGGCCCAGAAACAGCACCGTGGGCGTAAACGTCGCCTTGGCGGCCCGGGTCCAGGCGGCCGCCGTCGTGGGCTTGCCGTCAAAACCCGTCAGCGGCGTGCGGCTGTCGGTCACATTGAGCTGCCAGGCCTGAAGGCCGCTTTCCTGGCGTGCGGGCAGCAGGTAGTTGCGCCGCACCAGCTCGCAATACGGGCAGCCGGGCAGGGTGACCAGCATCACGAGCGGCTCGCTGCGCGCCGCGGCCAGCCCGGCCGCCTCGGGCAGAGAGGCCGGCACGGGCAGGGCGCTGTCCTTGGCCTGGGCCTGCAGCGGCCAGGCCAGGCTGCCCGCCAGCGCGGTCGTGAAGCCGCGGCGGCCTACCATCTTCATTCGGCGCACTCCAGCAGGATGTGCGCCAGCGCCGCCGGCTCGGTCACCATGGGGTCGTGGCCGGTGGCCAGCTCCAGCACGCGCGAATTCGGCAGCCAGGCGCCGCCCCAGAATTGCGGGTCGCGCGCGCGCAGCCGGCTGGGCGTGATGGTCGCCAGCGCCGGCGTAGTACAGCTCACAAACGTGCGCGGCACTGCCGCCACGCGCTTCACATCAAAATCCAGCGGCGCCTGGTAGGTGTTGCCCGGGTGCGGCGTTTGCCGGCGCTGCACCCAGTCATGGTCGGCGCCCGCCAGGCCGTACACCTCCGGGTCGGGCGGCGGAAAGCTGAAGCAGGGCGAGGCCTGCGCCGCCACCATGCGCTTTTGCTGCGTGGCGGCATCGTGCGTGCTGCTCCAGCTTTCGCCCGGCTGCGGCAGCACCGCATCCACATACACCAGGTGCTTGAGGCGCCCGCCCATGCGGTCCGCCACCGCCGTGCCTATCATCCCGGCGTAGGAATGCACCGCCAGCGTCACCTCGTGCAGCTCCTCGGCCTCAATCAGGTTGATCACGTCGTTGATGTGGGTGTCGAGGTTGATCGCGGGCGACAGCAGGTGCGCCCGCTCGCCCAGGCCCGTCAGCGTGACGGCAAAGGCCTTGTGGTGGTCCAGCTGCAAGACCTGCGCCACACGCCGCCAGCACCAGCCGCCATGCCATGCGCCATGCACCAGAACAAAATTGTGTTTCATCGCATCACCTCCTGCTTGGGGTTTGCCGCCTCAAATTGTCTTGCCGCCCTTTAACTCCGACAGCTTGGCGTCGGAATAGTTCAGCAACTCGCGCAGCACTTGCTCGGTGTGCTGGCCCAGCAGCGGCGGCGGCAAATCGGTGCGTACCGGCGTCGCGCTCAGGCGCATGGGGCTGGAGACCAGTTTTAAATCGTCTTTCACCGGATGTTGCCATTCGGTCACCATGCCGCGCGCCGCGATTTGCGGGTCGGCAAACACCTCGGCCAGGTTGTTGATCGCGCCGCAAGGCACTTTCGCCGCCTCCAGCGCCGCCAGCCAGTCGGCCTTGGCGCGCGTCTTCATCACGGCCTCCAAAATCGGCACCAGCTTGGCCCGATTCTGTACCCGGTTGCGATTCGTGGCAAACAGCGGGTTGCTCGCGAGCTCGGGGATATTGGCCACCGCGCAGAACTTCGCATACTGCGAGTCATTGCCTACGGCCAGGATCAAATGGTCCTTGCTCCCATCGGCCGCCGGCGCCACTTCAAACACCTGGTAGGGCACGATGTTCTGGTGCGCATTGCCGGCCCGGCCCGGCGCCTTGCCGCTCACCAAATAATTGGCGCCCAGGTTGGCCAGCATGGCCACCTGCGTGTCCAGCAGCGCCATGTCCACCTGCTGGCCCTCGCCGGTTTTTTCGGCATGGCGCAGCGCGGCCAGGATCGCCACCGTCGCATACATGCCCGTCATCAAATCGGCCACCGCCACGCCCACTTTTTGCGGCCCGCCACCCAGGTCGTCGCGCTCACCCGTCACGCTCATGAGCCCGCCCATGCCCTGGATCGCGTAGTCATAACCCGCGCGCTCGGCATAAGGGCCGTTCTGCCCAAACCCCGTGACCGAGCAGTACACAAGCCGCGGGTTGATGGCCTTGAGCGAGGCGTAATCCAGCCCATAACGCGCCATGTCGCCGACCTTGAAGTTCTCGACAAACACGTCGCAATGCGCGGCCAGCTCCCGCACCAGCGCCTGGCCTGCGGGCTGGGCAATGTCGCAGGTGACTGAGCGTTTGTTGCGGTTGGTGCCCAGGTAGTAGGCCGCCTCGGTGTCGGCGCCATCGGCATCCTTCAAGAAGGGCGGCCCCCAGGTTCGCGTGTCGTCGCCCGTGCCGGGCCGTTCAATCTTGATCACATCGGCCCCGAGGTCGGCCAAAGTCTGGGTGCACCAGGGGCCCGCGAGCACGCGGGAGAGGTCTAGGATGCGGATGCCGGATAGGGAGTTCATGGTGGCATTTTGCCTTGGCGTGAGAAGCGGGTATCAGGCGGACAAGCGTCGTGGGTGGCGCTAAAAAGCCACGCCTCCTCCGATTGAGGGAGGGATTGAATGCGATAGACGCCTAGAATTCGTTGGTAGCTGCTTCCGGGTTTGGTGACTTCACTTACTGCGTAACTTTGCCTCAATTTCGCAAAGCCAATGCTGGCGGCACTTCCAGAAGATCACGTTTCTAAGTTGTACCGCGGGTCTTGCGGCATACATTACGTCAGACCGCATTGATACACTGTGGCCGTGTGGGAGTTAGTGGTCGAAACGCTGGCCGATTAAGGTAGTTAGCTCAAAGCCGGAGACTGGGTTCAAATCCTGGCCACACACAAATATGCCTACGCCCGCCCTGCGCCCGTTCCTGGATGCCACTGGTCGCATCGTCCACCATCTGAATACGATTGTGGTGGGTTTGAGCGCAGTTGAAGGGGGAACAGCGGTAAAGCCTGCGACGATGGACATCACGTGGGCTCCACACGATCCTCGCACGTCGAGTCGGCAAGCGCGAGCTTTCGCACTCCGCTCCACATTGGTCTTCCTCTCGGAAGAGGTGAATATCTATCTGGACCGTCACACAACCTTTCCGGGTGTGAAGAGGCCTGCGGACTGGGAATCGAAGAGCAAGACTGATCGATTGCTCGCCGTCTGGCGTCACTGGAAGCTAGACGAGGACTTCATACTGGCGGGTGCGCTCCTCGTGGGGCATTGGCGAAATCGTAACGTTCACCGCAAGTCGAACGCGCGTCTCACTGACGCCCAGCGGAAATTGTTCGTTGACGCTGCGGAGGAGATCGGCGAGAAGTTCAAGAATCTTGATCCGAGGCAAACCCTTGAGCATTTTGAGAAGGACACACCGACGCTCAAAGATGTGTCATCGCTCACCGCGATGACTATTCGCTGCGTGAAAAGGCTTGACGAAGCTGTCCCTGAGCCAAAAAGCGCGGACGAGGTAAACGAGTGGTTCTCTGCTCTGGGGCTGGCTGGCGATCTGGATCGAGTACGCCGAGTATCCGCAGCAAAAGGGACGGAGGCGGTTGGAGTCTCGACCTTTCTCCGAACTCACTGTCCAGAGTTGCTGGACGCCTATGCGTACTACTGTGCCGATGCGGTCTAATTGGTCGGTCGAGCCCGGCACCCAGCGGCAACGCGCCGCTGGACGTACGGTCTTCCAATACGCCTCGCGGCGTCTTGCCGCTGGTGCGGCTCACCTTCGCGTTAGGTCCTAGCAAGTGTACTCTCGGTCTCCTACACCAAAGCAGGAACTCCTCCTCAAACGTGAAGCCTCCCTGGCCGCTATGGCCCTTGGGGCCGGCCTTGCTGACGTGCGAAGATTCAACTATGCCCAGACCGGGTACTTTTATAACGGCATGTACTCGTACTGCGTCGGGTTGGAGCGCGTGCTCAAAATCGTCTCGATTTACGACTACCGGCTAAATCATAGAGACCGGTTTCCGACGAATTCAACCCTGAAAGCTTTCGGTCACGGAATCAAGGACCTTCTTACCTACGCGGAGTCCGTTGCGGCGACACGGCATTTGGAGGTTCACCCAACATATAGAGCCGACCCCCTCTACGAAAAGATCATCCCGTGGGTAACTGACTTCGCTCAAAGTACCAGGTACTACAACCTTGACACTCTGACCGGGCGCTTGCATTCGACGGATGAACCGCTGGTTCGCTGGGAGAAGGAGGTTTGTTCGGTGATCGTCGAGCGCCACCACCGGCCGTCGGCTGCGCGTTTGCAGGAATTGGAAATGGTGAAAGCCATGCTCGAACCATTTGCACATGTCCGGCATACGAGTGGTTCAGGGATGCAGTTGAATGATGTTTCGTCCGCTGTCGATGAAAGTGCAACCTCTAAGGTCAAGCAGAAGTTTTCGATGTACTACCTCTACCAGCTATCCCGCTTCGCCTGTGAAGTTCTGCGAGAGCTCGAGTATGAGGGAAACTTCTTTCCAACGCTCCGTGAGTTCTTCCCACTCTTCATGTCCGACGAGAAGGCTTGGGTCCTTAGCCGAAAGACATGGGACCCGTACAAGCTGTGAGTGAGAGGCCTAACAAGTCGGTGGAGACGGGCGCTCGATCGGCGGGTGTTGGCCGTCTGCTGTCCGCCGGTCATCTCCAACGTTAGACCGCAGAGTCCAATGAGTCGAGACAAGCTGTCCCGTGCCGTCGAACGCGAGGTGAAATTGCTCGAATGTTCTTCGCGGCTACTTTCGTACCGGCGACTGAACTGGCGTATGGACGCAAGCCACAGAATACGTCGAGCCTTCGAAACCTTCGTGCAAGAGACGCGCTGGGGAAAATACCCGTTTAGCCTCCACGTGACTCAACATGAACATCCGGTCGAAGGGATGGTCCAGATTTCGGCAACCAAATTCCCGACCGGTGCAGTCACTCGTACCACCACGCACGACTCAGAACTTCGCGAACGGGTCACCGATATTCCTGTATTGGAGGAGGGCGGAACACTGGTGGCATCTCTCTCGGTGTCCGGGCATGTCGCGTTCATTGTTCACCCCAGGAGGTCGGATCGGATCAAGCCCGCCGAAGAACAGATATTCCTATTTCATCGACTCGATCCGACAGACGTAACAGACGGGGTCCTCGAAAGGGTTCTTCTTCGGTATCTTCTGTACATGCGCAGTACCTCTGTAATCGGCATCCACGACACACTTAATGTTCGGGAGTACCTTACGCTCCTGCGGATGAAGGTCGGAGATGTGCGATACCAGTACCGCTTATCCCGCGCCCTGTTGTCCATGCAGAATGAATGGGGGAAGCTGCTCTTGGCTGGTCTCATAGGCTGGCTAGTCGCGTATGTGACCGGAGCCGGAAAGTAAAGCGATCTAGCAGGTCATTAGATCCGGACACGCAGCGGCATTGCGCCGTGGGCCGTGTGCGGGAGCATACTCGCGCGCTGTCCGCCGTCATCTATGACGCTGCGCTGACCAAGCGCTGCCGTCAATAAGTTTTGTACGGCAAAAACTTCCCCGACAACACCACATTGACCCGATCCCCCTTGGGATCAGGCTCGCGCACGATATTCCATGCTGAAATCAATCGCGCTCATGATGCCATCGCCGAATTCTTCGTAGACGTAAGATGCGCGTGATCCATCTATACGGCTCTCCGACTCGCCATGATGAAAAAAACCGTCCCCGCCTCAAGCCCTGACGCTTATGTCGCCGCCCTCTCCGATTGGCGGCGTGCGGTGGTTGAACAGCTGCGTGCAGCCGTCCTGGGCGCCGCCACGCTGGACGAAGCCATCAAATGGGGCCACCTGGTCTATCTGTCGAATGGCCCCGTGCTGCTGATCCGCGCCGAAGAAAGCCGCGTGCTGTTCGGCTTCTGGCGAGGGCAGCGTCTTCGCGAGATGGATCCGCTGCTAAAGCCCGGCGGCAAGTATGAAATGGCGACCAGGGAGTTTCACGAGGGCGACGAGGTCAATGCGGCCTTGTCGCGACGCCTCGCCAAAGAAGCGATGCGACTTAACAAGACGCTTGGCGACCCCACCAAACTCTAGTATTGGCTTGAGTTTCAAATGAACGACCTATCGGACTACCTTGACAGCACGCATTCGAGCGTGCAGATCGATTTGCGTAACGACGAATGGCATTGTGAAGGCGGAATTCCGAGTCTTCCGGGTTGGTACTACATCAGCACGAATGCGCCGATCGATCTGCTCCAACGCCAGCCGCTGTGGAGCTCGACATATCAGCAGGCGAGGAACAAGCAGACGGCCAAGGTCAGGAACTACAACATTCAACAAAGAGCAGGCCGCTTCACGGATCGTCTTGCTCCTTACTTCAACACGAAAGGCGTCTACTCCGGGCTGGCTTCCAAACTTCTAGCCCGCGCAAGAGAGCACACTTTCGCTGATCCCGGCACAGCGGGCCTGGCTCTGGCCAGGTATCCAGAGTTCTTTGACTTCGAATGGATATTCCACTTCGTGACCCTTCACAGATTCATGGCCGACTGTCAATGCGAAGAGGTTCTCCTTCATCTTGGCGAGCAGGTGTGGCGTGCGAAGCATGGCTGGCCAATACTGTGCGCAGAGTGAAATTTAACCCCTCCATTGAGCGGACATGTGACATCAGGCTTTGCCTGCTGCCGTCTGCTACTCATGTCATACGGTAGACGTCATGGAAGCGACGCATGCCGAGATCGCGGACTATTGGTCACGTCACGAGGATGAATGTGATTTGTCAGTCGACTGGGCGGAGGCTGAAAAACTTTGCTGGCGGTGCGCTCAGGGGCGTAAGTTGCAACGTTGCCACATCATTCCGCGCGCCTTGGGCGGATCTGAGGATGCAAGTAACCTGGTTCTACTTTGCGCTCAGTGTCATTCCGAGGCGCCAAATGTCGCGGATCCGGCGTTCATGTGGACTTGGCTGCGTGCGCACGCCGTGAGCTCCTACGGGACGTATTGGTACGCCAGGGGATTTCGGGAGTACGAATTCATCTATGGCAAAAAGCCCTTCATTGGGGCGAAGGATCCTGAGGCGCTGTTGCTCCGGATGCGGGCGGCTCTCGAACAGTATCTGAAGCAGACAAGCACACATTGGGGCCAAGGGAAGCTCAATCCATCCACAATTGCCTGGGTTCTTCATCAGGTAGAGAGGGAGACGCGCGAATGACATCTAACCCCTGCCGAGCTACACAAGGTCCTAACATTCGCCATGATGAAGAAAACCGCTCCTGCTGCAAGCTCTGACGCTTACGTCGCCGCCCTCTCCGGCTGGCAACGGGCATGGTTGAACAACTGCGGACAGCCGTCCTGGCGTGGTCACGCTGGACGAAGCCATCAAATGGGGCCACCTGGTCTATCTGTCGAATGGCCCTGTGCTGCTGATCCGCGCCGAAGAAAGCCGTGTGCTGTTTGGCTTCTGGCGGGGGCAGCGCCTTCGCGAGATGGACCCTCTGCTAAAACCCGGCGGCAAGTATGAAATGGCGACCAAGGAGTTTCGCGAGGGTGATGAAGTCAATGCTGTCTTGTCGCGCCGCCTTGCCAAAGAGGCGGTACGACTCAATAAGACGCTCGGCGATCCCACCAAGCTTTAGTCGCGACGGCCGTTGCCGTGCCACCAGTCGAGCTGGCGCGCGATGCCCGTGCTGAAGTCGATGCCGCTCATGATGCGTAGCCGTAAACGGATACAACTGGCCGTTCTCAAGAGGATTGCATGCTCAAATTGAATCGCACCCACCAAATTGAGCTGCAGGTTTTGCAGCCTGCAATAGGTTAGATGCCATGGGGACAGCTTTTTTTCTCATCGTCGGATTTTTTGTTGCCGGTTTTGTACTGGGTGCCCTAGTTAACCATCCGAATGAGCAGCCAGCTGGCCGACTGAGAAAAATAGTGGGTGTCGTTTGGATAGTTTGGACGGTTCTTTGTGCCGTGATCGAAGCGAGCCTATTGCATAAGGTATGTCCACCAGGTGGGTGTGTGGGGTTTCTTGCCTTCAGCTCAATATTGGGGATGCTCTTAGGCTGGCTTGGCTTGGGTTTTTGCGCAACTTGGGGCTTCTATGTCGCCCGCAGCTACCTGCGCAGTCATCCATGAAGCTCACGCCCCGCAGTTCAATGGAGAGGGGCGTCGCGTTCTTGCCTCAATAAGTTTTGTAGGGCAAAAACTTCCCAGACAACACCACATTGACCCTATCCCCCTTGGGATCAGGCTCGCGCACGATGTCCATGCTGAAGTCAATGGCGCTCATGATGCCGTCGCCGAATTCCTCGTGAATCAGTTCCTTGATCGTCGTGCCGTAGACGCTCACGATTTCATACCAGCGGTAGATCAGCGGGTCGGTGGGTACGGGCGTGGGCAGCGAGCCCTTGTAGGGCACAACCTGCAGCCATTTTTGCTCTTCGGCCGTGAGGCCGAATATCTTGCCAATCACTTTCGCCTGCTTGGCGTCAAAAGTCATCTGGCCCAGGCAGCCGGCGGTTGTCCATTCCTTGCTGAGGCCGACTTTTTTGGCGACGGACTCCCAGGTGATGCCTTTGCTGACTTTGGTGGCGATGATTTTTTCGGTGATGTCGTTGCGGTTCATGGTTTGGCTCCTGTGTTGGGATGCCATAGCAAGCCTCATGCCCTGGCTTGTGCCTTCCTCGCGTGCATCACATGGATCGAATGCGCCAAGGCGGTGCAAAATCCCCTGAAAAGCGGCGCGCCGGGCTGAAGTTGGTGCCATTCAAGGGCGATCAACAGGCGCTAGCCCCGGGAAAAGCGGGTTGCAAGTTTCCAGCTGCCGTCTGCCTTGGGCTTTCCGGATACCACCAGCTGGCGAACGTTGGGATTCGGCTGGTCGAAGTCGCGGCGGGGCGCGGAAATATCGAGTACGTCCAGCTGGATGGCGTTGCCTTCAAACTGCACGGTCAGGCGCTTGCCCTTTTGGGCCAGAAACGCGGTAGTGCCCTCCAGCCTGACCTCAGCCTCGGTGGCCATCGCCCACCGGACCGTGCTGTCGGGGCGGGCTCCGAGAAGCTCGTCGTCGAGTTGCACCGCATCGTCCAGGAAACGGGCGCGGCGGGTGGCCCGCGTGACCTGGCCCGGTAAAAGCGCGGGGGTCAGGTCTATCAAGGCCTCGCGCTCGGCAACCATGCGCAGCGTGGCCATGCCGCGGGCGCTGTGTGCCTGGCCGTCCAGCGTCAGTGTGTTGTGCGCTTCGGCTGACAGCCTGAAGACCCGCCAGCGTGACGAACCCGGCTTCATGTTCCACAGGTCTATGCCGCGTGATTCCAGGCTGCTGTAGTCCTGCATGCCGAGGTCCTTGGCCCAGCGCAGGCCATCCAGGTCGAGCACAAAACTGCCCGCATCCATGTGCGCATGGCTGTGCGCTGCACCGCCCGCCTTGATGGCGAACCACCACGCGTTGGGATCGGACCATGATGAGCGCCAGATAGCGAGCGGCTGCGCCCCCTGGCCCGAGAAACTGGTGGGCGCGGTATTTCCACCTGTTTTTGTGGGCCACCACAACACCGAGAGAGGCGCGAAGCGGTCGGACAGGCCCTGCCTGTCGCGGATCATCTGGCGCTTGGCCGTCACCAGCGCGGGCTGATCCAGCTCACGCGCCAGGTAGACGATGGCGCATGGCAGTTCCTGCCCCTCGTTGCTGTCGGCAAAATTGAAATACTTCCCGGACGGGCCGATGGCGTGTGCATAGAACTCGGCGCTGCGCTTGAATCCAGGCGCATCCAGCAAGCCCCAATCGCGGTCCGTGCTGCCGTCCCTGTTGTTGCCGCGCAGTGCGGCGGCCAGCAGTACCGTATAGCTGCTTCCATAGCTCCAGTAGTCCGGCCCCTCCGGGTAGACCCCGTCCGGGCGGTAGGCCTTCAGTCCGATGAATACGCCTTGATGCGCCGCCGCGAGAAGGTCGGCTGCAAGTGCGGGTTCATCGTCCTCCACGGCCAGCGCCCCGAGGACCATGCCGCCGATGCAAACCTGGTTCCAGTTGTTGGTGGACCTGAACGTGATGTGGCCTTTGCGCGCCTGGGCAATGCCCTTGTCGACCATCGCGGTGCGCAGGGCGGCACGGTCATAGTCCGACAGGTCGTTGAAAAGCCAGCTGTAGGAAATGGCCATGCCTGTGGTCATTTCGGCGAGGTCCAGGTAGTGATCTGGATGCCAGTCGCTGAATGCGGCGACGGCGAGCATTTCCTGCCGGGCGCGGTCCAGAAAAACCCGCTCCCTGGTCACCCGGTAAGCGAAGGCCCACTGCAGGCTTCGGCGGATGAACTCGCGCGAGACACCGAGCAGGCGGCCGTCTTCGAGTGTGTGCTCCAGCGAAGGCAGGGCCATGTCACTGCGAGCGCGTGCCAGCAGTGCTGCGTTGAAACGGCCAAGATCAGGGTCTGCCTTGCATCGATCGGCCAGGGAGGACCAATCGCTTTCGCTTGCAAGCAGTGGCGGGTGAGCTTGAACTTGCTCTGTCGGCGGCGATTCGACAACCGCCTGCATGCTTCCGCACCCAGCCAACGGGGCAGTGGCCGGCAACATCGCTGCAAGAACCTCACGGCGGTTGAAAGGCATCCTTTTTGTCCTTCACCTTTTTGTCGTTCATTCAGATTGCGTTGGCTTTACACCCCGGACAGGGCTTTGACTACTCCGTAAATTCAGTAAACATCGGCTCAGGGCAACGCCCGTTTGCACCATTGCGTGCGTAGTAGTTCCAGCGCCAGGCCATTTCGGTGTTGTCCCGGCAGGCCGCGCCTTTGTACAGCTTGCCATAAGTGGCCCTCGCACCTGAGGACGACCGGTAACTGTCCAGCGTTTCAGTGACCAGCACACCGTCTTTGGGGTAGACCTTCAGCACGCCAAACGACGCATTGCTCGGGATGTCGTATTCAACATACAGTTCGGTCCGCTCAGGGTCGGGGTAGGCCTTCTCTACCAGGATAAAAACCGCCTGCTGTTGCGCCACCAGTTCTTGCTGCGTCAGGTGGTTAAAGGTTTGGGACTGGACTTTTTTGCCGAATTTCAGCGCCGGGCCCAGCACCAGCAAAGGTTTGCGCTCGCCCGCGGCGGCGGGGTTGAAGCGATGCAGAAGCGGCTTTTTAAACCGGTTCACGACAGCCGAGAAGATTTCGTCGTCGCTAAAGTTCTGGTTCTGCAGCTCCAAGGCCCGAACAGGGCTTGCGGCACATAGCAGCATGGCCGCCATGAATATGTGTGGTTTGAAAGAGGTCATCACCAAAGCTTACCAAGCAAGGCGCCCGGGGTTGGAGCGATGCTCGGTCTGCGAAGCGCGCCAAGGCAGATCCATGAATCGCTGTAAAGTCCAAGGCATGCTTACGATTTTCGGGGGCGCCGCGCGCTCCTTGCCGCGGCCGTCCGCCGCTTTTTTCCTGACAGCGATAGCCGTGCTCGCCGCCTGCAGCCCCAGCCTGAACTGGCGCGAAGTGCGGCCCGAGGGCACGCGCCTGGCGCTGCTGCTGCCCTGCAAACCCGACAAGGCGCAAAAAACCGTGCCCCTGGGCGGGCCGGCGACGCCGCTGTCCATGCTGGGCTGTGATGCCGGCGGCGCGACCTTTGCCGTGGCGGTGGCGCAGCTCGGTGATGCGGCCCAGGCCGCGCCCGTGCTCGCGCAGTGGCAAAGCCTGGCGCTGGCGAACATGAAAGCCGGGCCCGCGCAGGTGGCGCCGCTCAAGGTTTCCGGCGCGGCCGCCGTGCTGGTCAAGGCCCAGGGCAGTCGCCCCGACGGCGCGGTGGTCGAGGGGCAGGCCGCTTATTTCGCCCAGGGAGCGCAAGTCTTCCAGGTGGTGCTGTATGCGGACCGCATTGCGCCCGAAGTCGCCGAGACCTTTTTCTCCAGCCTGAAATTCGAATGACAAGCGCCGAAACCTCCATGTCCGCCGCGCACAATGCATCGGCCGCGCCGTCCGAACCCGGCCGGCTGGATGCCTGGACGGGCACCATCGTGTTCCTGGCCTTTGCTGCCGCCTACTTTTGCTCGGCGCTGGTGCGGGCCATCACGGCCACCCTGTCTCCCGTGCTGACGCAGGAGTTTTCGCTGCATGCGCGCGACCTGGGGCTGCTGGCGGGCGGTTATTTCCTGGGTTTTGCGGCCACGCAGCTGCCGCTGGGCACCTGGCTGGACCGCCATGGGCCCAAGCGCGTGATCCTGAGTTTTTTAAGCATTGCGGTGCTGGGCTGCCTGGCGTTTTCGCTGGCCACGAGTTTTGCCTGGCTGCTGGCGGCGCGTGTGCTGGTGGGCATGGGCGTGAGCGCCTGCCTGATGGCGCCGCTCACGGGCTACCGCCGCTGGTTCGAGCCGGCCACGGTCTTGCGCGCCAATTCCTGGATGCTGATGACGGGCTCGCTGGGCATGCTGGCCTCCACCCTGCCGGTGCAGTGGCTGATGCCGGTCACGGGCTGGCGGCCGCTGTTCTGGATCCTCGCGGCCATGATTGTGCTGTCCATGGCCGCCATCGCCTGGGTGGCGCCCGTGTGGAAAACCGGCCATGCCGCGGGGCCGGCCGGGGAGGCTGAAGAGTCCGGTTACGCGCCCATCTGGCGCAGCCGCTATTTCCGCAAGATGACGCCCATGGCCTTTTTTAACTACGGCGGGCTGGTCGCGGTGCAGACCTTGTGGGCCGGGCCCTGGATGGTCAAGGTGGCGGGCTACACGCCGCTTGAGGCCGCCACCGGCCTCTTTTATATCAATGCCACCATGCTGCTGACCTTCTGGAGTTGGGGCATGGTCAATCCCTGGCTGTCGCGCCAGGGCTGGTCGGCCGACCGGCTGATCACCTGGGGCGTGCCGCTCAGCATCGCGGTGCTGGCCTTTAACATCGCGGCCGGCGCGTCCACCGGCTGGCTGGGCTGGGCGCTGTTCTGCATGGGCTGCAGCGTCATGGGCTTGGCGCAGCCGGCGGTGGGCATGGCCTTCAAGCCTTCGCTGGCGGGGCGGGCGCTGTCGGCCTACAACCTCATGATTTTTGCCGGCGTGTTTGTCGTGCAGTGGGGCATAGGCCTGCTGATCGACGTGTTCGCCGCCCTGGGCCTGGGCACGCTGGCGAGCTTCCAGGCGGCCATGGGGGTGTTATTGTGTTGTTGTATCGCCTCATATGGGTATTTCCTCAGTGTGCGCGCCGATAATTCAGTGGAACCCGAAAACCCATGAACGGCATCTTCATCATCGCCCACGCCCCGCTGGCCTCCGCCTTGCGCCAGTGCGTGCTGCATGTCTTCCCCGACAACGCGCCCGGCGTCGCCGCGCTGGACGTGCAGCCGAACATGCCGCCCGAGGAAACCCTGGCCCAGGCCCGCATCATGCTGGCCCAGCTGGGCACCTCGCATGCGCTGGTGCTGGCCGACGTCTTTGGGGCCACGCCCTGCAACGTGGCGCAAAAGCTCGTCGACGGCGTTCATTCCAAACTTATCACCGGCATCAACCTGCCCATGCTGCTGCGCACCGTGTCCTACCGGCACGAGTCGCTGGACGCCCTGGTGGCGCGCGCCCTCGTCGGGGCCACGCAGGGCGTGATGCAGGTCGCCATTACCGCACCGCAAAACCAGGTGCGCCGAAACCATGATCAAGACCAGCACGAACATCAGCAATAAGCTGGGCCTGCACGCCCGCGCCTCCGCCAAACTCACCAAACTCGCCGGCAGCTTCGGTTGCGAAGTCTGGATGAGCAAGGGCGAGCGCCGCGTCAATGCCAAAAGCATCATGGGCGTCATGATGCTGGCCGCCGGCCTGGGCAGCACCGTCGAGGTCGAGACCAACGGCAACGACGAGCAGGCCGCGATGGAGGCCATCCTGGCGCTGATCGCGGACAAGTTCGGTGAAGGTGAATGAACGCACCGGCCAGGCCCATCACCCAAGCGCTGCCACTGCGGCGCATGACAGCCTGCGACCAGCCCGGATCTCTACCGCATAACTGGCGCCGCGCCGCGTTGCCGGCCGGCGCGCTGATGTTTTTACTCCCGGTTGTTTCAGCCTGGCCGGTGCCGGCTCAAGCTTTGAGCGCACGGCCGTTTGGCGAGGCGGTTCGGCAGCAGTTGGCATCGGGAAGTGGTTTTTTTCGCGGCGAGGCGGGGGAGCTGTTGCTGGCGCCGGATGGCCATTTCCGCCACGCTGCGGCATTGGCTCCTGACGGAGCCGGGCCATGGCTGGGTACCTGGAGCTTCAATGCCGACTCCGATGATCTCTGCCTGATGCCCTTGCCGGTGCAGGTGGCATTGCTGGCTGGCGGCAGGCCTGGCAAGCGCCCGCAGACTGTGCATTACAGTGCCGCGCTCGCTCGCGCCGGGCTGGTGGCTGATGGGGCGACTTTCGACGGGCCCGCGCAACTTAAGGCGCTTGCCGCGACGCCGGCCGTCGACATCCCCGCCAACGGCCGCGAAGCCAGCGCGATAACGCTGGACCGCGCGGCACGATTCATCCACGTGGCGGTTCCCGTGCGGCGTGAGAACCGCGAGGTCATTTACGCCACCTATCGCTTTCCGGTCACCAGGGATGCGGCGGTCTATCGCATTGTCTTGTCGGGCGTTTCAGCGCACGGTGCCCCCCCGCATCCGCTCGCGGGTTGTCGGCCGCTGGCGGCGTTTGGCTTGTTCGACGTGCGCGGGCTTGAGGCCACGGAGCGCACGGCGCTGCAGGCGCAAATTCAGCAGACGCTGGCTGCGCTACCCGCCGAGCCGGACTATGTGCAAGGCCTGCCGCGTGCGCAACAGCAGCAATCCTGGCGCCGCATCCAACCGCAAGACACCGGCCGCTTCTCCGTGCCGCAGACTGCCGTGCGGCTTACCGTGGGGCGCCGCCAGCCGGACCTTTACCAGGCTGCGACGGACGCCCTGATGGAAGGGGGCCCCGCCTTCAGCCAGGATCGCACGGCCGCGCAGCTGTCCAGGCCCGATGAGCGTGTGCTGGGTACTGCAGCCGGACTGCAATCGCCTGCTGACTTTGACGTGGACATGCGCCTGCTGGGTGAAGGCCGGCTGGACATAGCCGTGCTGTCGCGGCGCACTCCGATGGAAATCAATGAAGAGCGCGCACGCTCTCGCGAGTTGTTCGATCGTGTCCTGAACGCATTCCCGATGCTGGCACCGGGCGGTCCGCGCAGCAAGTCGCCTTCCTCTACGCAGGATAAAAAATCATGACTTTTTCCGTCCACGGTCTCGCCGTTTCTCGCGGCATCGCGATAGGCCGCGCCGTGCTGGTCGCCTCCAGCCGCGCCGACGTGGCGCACTATTTCATCGAGGACGAGAAGACGGCCGACGAGATCACGCGGGTGCGGATTTCGCGCAACGCGGTGATGGAGGAAATCACGCGCCTGCAGCAAGACCTGCCCAAGGACGCGCCGCACGAGCTGGCCGCCTTGCTGGACGTGCACCTGATGCTACTGCAGGACGAGCAACTGATCAGCGGCGTCAAGCACTGGATCGTGGACCGTCACTACAACGCCGAGTGGGCGCTGACCACGCAGTACGAAATCATCGCGCGCCAGTTCGACGACATGGAGGACGAGTACCTGCGCGAGCGCAAGGCCGACCTCGAGCAGGTGGTCGAGCGCATCCTGCGCCACATGAAGGGCGTGGCCTCGCCGGTGCAGCCGGCCGCCCAGGCGGGCGCGGGGCGCAAGCTCTCGCAGCAGGACCTGCTGCTGGACGACACCACCGACGTGCCGCTGGTGCTGGTGGCGCACGACCTGTCGCCGGCCGACATGCTGCAGTTCAAGCAAAGCCTGTTCGCGGGTTTTGCCACCGACGTGGGCGGCAAGACCTCGCACACGGCCATCGTGGCGCGCAGCATGGACATCCCGGCGGTGGTGGGCGCGCGCAGCGCCAGCCAGCTGATCAAGCAGGACGACTGGGTCATCATCGACGGCGATGCCGGCGTGCTGATCGTCGACCCCTCGCCCATCATTCTGGCCGAGTACGGCTTCAAGCAGCGCCAGGGCGAGCTTGAGCGCCAGCGCCTGAACCGGCTCAAGAACACACCCTCGCTGACGATGGACGGGCAGCGCGTGGAGCTGCTGGCGAATATTGAAATGCCCGAGGACACCCTGGGCGCGGTGACGGCCGGCGCGGTCGGCGTCGGGCTGTTCCGCAGCGAATTCCTGTTCATGGGGCGCAGCGGCAAGCTGCCCGACGAGGAAGAGCAGTACCAGGCCTACCGCAAGGCGATTGAAGGCATGCACGGCCTGCCGGTGACCATCCGCACGGTGGACATAGGCTCGGACAAGCCGCTGGACCGCCATGCCAAGGCGCAGGACACCCATCTGAACCCGGCGCTGGGCCTGCGCGCCATACGCTGGAGCCTGGCGGACCCGCCCATGTTCCTCACGCAGCTGCGCGCCATCCTGCGCGCGGCCGCGCACGGCCAGGTCAACCTGCTGGTGCCCATGCTGGCGCACGCCACGGAAATCCGCCAGACCATGTCGCTGATCGACCATGCGCGCGCCACGCTGGACAACAACGGCACGCCCTACGGCCCGGTGCGCCTGGGCGCGATGATTGAAATCCCGGCGGCCGCGCTCACGCTCAAGCTTTTCCTGAAGTACTTCGACTTTTTGTCGATAGGCACCAACGACCTGATCCAGTACACGCTGGCCATAGACCGCGCCGACGAGGCGGTCTCGCACCTGTACGACCCCTGCCACCCGGCGGTGCTGCGGCTGATCGCCGACACCATCGCCGAGTGCGACGCCCAGGGCAAGGGCGTGAGCGTCTGCGGCGAGATGGCCGGCGACGTGGGCATGACGCGGCTGCTGCTGGGCCTGGGCCTGCGCAGCTTTTCCATGCACCCCTCGCAAATCCTGGCGGTCAAGCAGCAGATCCTGCGTGCCGACGCCTCCAAGCTGCAGCCCTGGGCCGAACAGGTGCTGGCCAGCGAGGACCCGGCCGCGCTGCTGCAGTCCGCCTGAGCGTTCAGGCGCCCCAGTTCTTCCCGGTCACCAGCCGCCAGGCATTGCCGTAGGCGATTTTGTGGCGCGCGGCTTCGCTGAGCGGCGCCAGGATCAGGTTGCGCTGCCGGCCCATGGCGGTCCGGTACATGGACTCGACCGGCGGCCGGTAGTCGCTGGCCGCCAGAAAGCGCTCGGGGAATTTCTCCAGCAAGGCCTGCCATTCACTGCCCAGCCGCCCGCCCTGGAACAGGGTGGAATCGCGCGCGCCCGAGGGGCGGTAGATGTTCTCGGGGCGCGGCACCGCCAGGTCGAAATGCAGGCCGGGAAAGCGTGTGATCAGCGAGGCCACGTAAGCGGGGTTGTAGTTTTTGGTGCGCTCCGGGTAGCGGACCATGCCCAGGTGGCACCAGATGACCTGCGCCTTGGGGTAGCGCGCCAGCATGGCTTCCAGCACCGGGAGCAGGCTGTCCTCGATCTCGTAGTGGATCTGGAAGGCCGTGCCGGTGTCCTCGCTGAGCTGGAACAGCGCCTGGCCCGCGGGCCCGTCCAGCGGCACGGTGATGTCGCGGGCGAAGTTGCGGGCTTCCACCTGTTCGGGAGAGGGGTAGTGGCGAAACTCGTACTCGCCCATGGTGTAGTAGCGGCCGGTCTTCAGGTCGCCGGCCACCTTGCTCACAAAGGCGTCGGGGTTGTTCCACCAGCGCGGGAACTCGCCGCTGCTGGTCGTGGGGATGAAATAGCCGGGGTACTGGCGGTGCAGCTCCAGCGAGGGCTCGGAGTCCGGCGAAAATGCCGGCGCAAAAGCGATCTGCGCAATGTCGATCTCGTCCATCCAGGCCATGAGCTGGGGGATGTTGGTGGTGCCGGCCACATAGGTCGCTTCCATGTCGATGAGGGGCAAGCGGCCCTTGTCGAGCATGCCCTGCAGCCGTTGCCGCCAGGCTTCGATGGAGGCGGCGCGCGCGGCCGGGTCGGCGCTGCCTGCGGGCAGGGGCTGTGAAAAGGCCGGCAGGCTCAAGGTGGCCAGCGCGGCAGCCGGTGCGGCGGCGCGCTGCAGAAATTGTCGGCGGTCCATGTGTTTTATCCCTCCTCGGGCCTCCGGCCCTTTTTTCGCTGACCATCTTAGGGGAAGACCCCCGCCGAAACAAAGCGAAACATGCCGCAACCGGCGCGAAAACACCGCCGCGCCCGGCGTGGGCACCATGAAGAACCTCCAACCTCTCGCAAGGCTCTTCATGAAACACCGCATCAAAAAAACCCTGCTCGGCCTGTTTGGCGGGGCGCTCATCATCGGCAGCCTGGGCGCCTGCTCGCACGGCGGCCACGGCTGGCACGGTGACCCGGGCTCACCCGAAGCGCGCGCCCGCATCGTCGAAAAAATCGGCTCGCGCCTGGACCTGGATGCCGCGCAGAAACAAAAACTCGCCGTACTGGCCGACAAGCTGCAGGCCCAGCGCACCGCCTTGCGCGGCGCCACCGAGCCGCGCGAAGCCTTTCGCGGCCTGTTTGCTGGCAACAAGCTGGACCAGGCCGGCGCGAAAAAGCTGATCGACGAAAAAACCGCGGCCCTGCAGTCCGGCAGCCCCGAGGTGATCGCCGCGGCGGCCGATTTCTTCGACAACCTGCGGCCCGAGCAGCAGCAGAAAGTGCGCGACTTCATGGAGCGCGGCCGCCGCTGGGGCTACCGTGGCTGAGGCGCTGGTCTTTTTGCCCGGCCGCATGGCGCGCAGCGCGCGCCGTGTGGTGGCGGCGGAGCCCGGCAGCGCCAATGGCGGCGTGCGCCTGCTGCTGCGCGCTGAAGGCCTGATGGTGCTGGCCGCCTCGGTGGCGGCTTATGCCCAGTTCGGCGCGGGCTGGGGCTGGTTCGCGGCGCTGTTCCTGCTGCCCGACCTGTCCTTCGCGGCTTACCTGGCCGGGCCGCGCTGGGGTGCGCTGGCTTACAACGCGGCGCATTCCTATCTAGGGGCCGTCGGCCTGCTGGCCGTAGGCGTGCTCGGTGCTTCGCCCCTGCTGCTGGCCGCGGCGCTGGTCTGGTGCGCGCACATCGGCTTTGACCGCCTGCTCGGCTACGGCCTCAAGTACGGCGCGGGCTTTGGCCATACCCACCTCGGGCGGCTGGGCCCGCAGGACCCCTGGTGAAGACCGCGCAATCGCACCGCCTGCTGCGCGGCTTTTTGCTGCTGGAGGCCGGCCTGCTGGGCGCGGCCTCCGCGGTGCATTCCGGCCTGCTGCTGCGAGGCCATGCCCACGGCCAGGCCCGCATCGCCGAGGCGGTGATTGCCGCCGTGCTGCTGGCGGCCTGGGCCCTGAGCCTGGTCTGGCCCGCGCGCACGCGCAAGCTGGCGCTGCTGGGCCAGGGCTTCGCCTTGCTGGGCACGCTGGTGGGCCTGTTCACCATCGCCGTGGGTATAGGGCCGCAGTCGGCGCCCGACCTGGTGTTTCACTTCGCGCTGGTCGCCTTGCTGCTGGCGGGGCTGTACTTCGCGCGCCGCGCGCACGCCTGAGGGTGGGCCGCGATTTCTCCCTATGATGGTTGCATGCCCCGCATACTCCTGATCGACGACGACGAGCACCTGGCCGCGCCGCTGGCTGCCTACTTCGCGCGTTTTGACTTTGTGCTGGACAGCGCCCTGCGCCCCGGCGAGGGCCTGGCCAAACTGCGCGCCGGCACTTATGACGCGGCCATCCTGGACGTCATGCTGCCCGAGATGGACGGCTTCGCGCTGTGCCGCGAAATCCGCAAGGAAAGCGACATCCCGGTCATCATGCTGACCGCGCGCGGCGACGTGATGGACCGTGTGGTCGGCCTGGAGCTGGGCGCCGACGACTACCTGCCCAAGCCTTTTGAGCCGCGCGAGCTGGTGGCGCGCGTGCAGACCATTTTGCGGCGGCAGCGCGCCGTGGCGCCGGCCGGCCCGCGCCGTGTGTTCGAGGGCCTGGCGATCAACCTGGAAACCCGCGAGGTGCTGCGCCTGGGCGAGAAGGTCGAGCTGACCGGCACCGAGTTCGAGCTGCTGGCGCTGCTGGCGGCCGACCCGGGCAAGGTGTTCAACCGCGACGACATCCTGAACCGCCTGCGCGGCCACGAGGCCGAGCTGTACACACGCGCCGTCGACATCGTGGTGAGCCGGCTGCGCAAAAAACTCGAGCCGCTGGACTGCATCAAGACGCTGCGCAACGCCGGTTACACGCTGGCGGTGGGCAAGCCGGGCGCGCCATGAGGCGAAACCGGAACCGCTGCCGCCCTTCGCGGCCCGAGCGCTGGCGCCGCCGCTGGGGACATTCGCTGCGGCTGCGCCTGATCACGGTCTTCCTGCTGCTGGCGCTGGCCATGGGCGCGGTTTTCATGAGCGGCATGCAGCGCGCGTTTTCCAGCGGCTGGCGCGACGCGGCCAAGCCCCTGGTCAGCGACTACATGGACAGGCTGGTGGCCGACCTGGGCTCGCCGCCCGACCTGGGCCGCGCGCAGGCGCTGGCGGCGCGGCTGCCGATCTCGATACGCATAGAGGGGCCGCAGGTCAACTGGCAGTCGCACCCGGACCGGCAGTTCTTCGGCGGCCGCGCCAGCGAGTGGCTCAGCCGCACCACGGCCGACGGCCACAAGGTGGTGTTCGGCCCCGGCACCATTCCTTCGCACGGCATGTTCGGCTGGATCACGCTGTCGCTGCTGCTGTGCCTGCTGGTCGGCGCCTATGCCTATGTGCGGCGCCTGCTGCGACCGCTGGACGACATACGCGCCGGGGCCGAGCGCTTTGGCCGCGGTGTGTTCGACACGCCTATCCCGCTGCGCCGGCGCGACGAGCTCGGCGACCTGGCCGCGCGCATCAACACCATGGCGCACGACATCAAGGCCATGCTGGATGCCAAGCGCGGGCTGCTGCTGGCGCTGAGCCACGAGCTGCGCTCGCCGCTGACGCGCGCGCGCCTCAACGCCGAGCTGCTGCCGGTGCAGGGCGAAGGCAGCGCGCCGCGCGAGCGCGATGCGCTGCTGCGCGACCTCGGCGAGATGCGCGACCTGATCAGCGACCTGCTGGAAAGCGAACGCCTGGCCAGCCCGCACGCGGCCCTGCAGCGCGAGACCGTGGACCTGGCCGCGCTGGCGCGCGAGGTGGTGGCCGACATGCCGCAGGCGGCGGCCGTGGCGCTGGACCTGGCGCCGGATTTGCCGGCGCTGGCACTGGACCGCATGCGCGTGCGCCTGCTGCTGCGCAACCTGCTGGACAACGCGCTGCGCTACAGCGCCGGCGCGGCGCAGCCGCCGAGCCTGTCGCTGCAGGCCGGGGAGGGCGGCGGCGTGATGCTGGAGGTGCGCGACTTCGGCCCCGGCGTGGACCCGGCGCAGCTGGCGCATTTGACCGAGCCATTTTTCCGCACCGACGGCGCGCGCCAGCGCGCCACCGGCGGCGTCGGCCTGGGCATGTATTTGTGCCGGCTGGTGGCGCAGGCGCATGGCACGGCGCTGGAAGTGCGCAACGCGGCGCCGGGGCTGGCGGTGCAGGTGCTGTGGCGCTAGAGCACTGCCGGTTGCCCGGCACAGACCTCGCGCACGCAGGCGCGCAGCCAGCGGTGCGCCGGGTCGGCATCCAGCCGCGGATGCCACAGCAATGACACGGTGAACCCGGGCGTGGCGACCGGCAGGGCAAAACTCAGCATGCCGGCGCGCAGCTTGCCGGTATGGCGTTCGGGCAGGCTGGCCACCAGGTCGGAATCACCGGCCAGTGCCAGCGCCGCTGAAAAGCTGCCGACGATGGCGGCGACCTCTCTTTGCAGGCCCAGCGGCGCCAGGGCCTCGTCCACCGGCTCGGCGCCCAGGCCGCGCCGCGAAACGGCGATGTGCCGGGCGGCCGCGTAACGCGCGGGTGTGATCTCGCCTTCGGCCAGCGGGTGGCCACTGCGCACCACGCCTATGAAGCGGTCGCGGAACAAGGCCTGCACGCGCAGCTCGGGCGCGGTGGCCTTGCCGATCACGCCGGTTTCCAGGTCGACGTCGCCATCGCGCAGCGCTGTGCTGTCCTTGTCGAGTTTCTGCACAAAACACAGGCGCACGCCGGGCGCTTCCCGGCTTAGGCGGGCGAGCAGCGCGGGCCCGAAGTTCTCCACAAAACCCTCACGGGTGCGCAGGGTGAAGGTGCGCGCCAGTTGCTGCAGGTCGAGCTTTTCGGCGGGGCGCAGCACGGCCTGCGCGTCTTGCACCAGTTGGCCGACCTGCTCGCGCAACTCCATCGCCCGGGGTGTGGGCACCAGGCCGCGCCCGGCCCTGACCAGCAGCGGGTCGCCCGTGGTCTCGCGCAGGCGGGCCAGCGCCCGGCTCATGGCCGAGGGGCTGAGCCGCAAACGCCTGGCCGCACCGGCCACGCTGCCTTCGGCGAGCAGCACGTCGAGGACCACCAGCAGGTTGAAATCGGGCATGGACATGCCCGCACCATAGCGCATCTGGGCTTGGCATGGCGTCAAACGCACGAATAAAGTGCAAATGCTGCGCCTTCCGCTATGTCCGGCAAAAACCTAGGCTTGAGGCAGCCCTGTTGCGGGCTTTGTCTAACTCAATAAGAGAGCGGAATCCATGTCCAAGCCAATCCCTACACAACCCGGTGCCGGCACGGCATCGCCGCCCATGCCGCCCGCGGCTCGCTGGGCGCTGGCCAGCCTGTCGCTGTCCATGCTGCTGTCCGCGCTGGGCACCAGCATCGCCAATGTGGGCCTGCCCACGCTGGCGCAGGCCTTCAGCGCCTCCTTTCAAGAGGTGCAATGGATAGTCCTGGCCTACCTGCTGGCCATCACCACCCTGATCGTGGGCGCCGGGCGGCTGGGCGACATGCTCGGGCGGCGGCGCCTGCTGCTGGCCGGCATCAGCCTGTTCACGGCGGCTTCGCTGCTGTGCGCCGCCGCGCCCACGCTGGGGCTGCTGGTTGCGGCCCGCGCGCTGCAAGGCCTGGGCGCCGCCGTGATGATGGCGCTGACCATGGCTTTTGTCGGCGAGACGGTGCCCAAGGCCAGGACCGGCAGCGCCATGGGCCTGCTGGGAACCATGTCGGCGGTGGGCACGGCCCTGGGCCCCTCGCTGGGCGGTGTGCTGATCGCCGGCCTGGGCTGGCGGGCGCTGTTTTTTGTCAATTTGCCGCTGGGCCTGCTGGCCTTGTTTTTGGCTTGGCGCCACTTGCCGCCGGACCGCGCGGCCGGTGCCGAAAAAACCGGCAAGGCCGGTTTTGATGCGCTGGGCACGCTGCTGCTGGCCCTGGCGCTCGCCGCCTATGCGCTGGCCGTGACCCTGGGCCGCGGCAGTTTCGGCCCGCTCAATATCGCGCTGCTGCTGGCGGCGGCGCTGGGCGCGGGCCTGTTTGTGTTCACCCAGTCGCGGGTCGCTTCGCCGCTGCTCCGCTTGGCGATGTTTCGCGACCGCGTGTTGAGCGCCAGCCTGGTGATGAATGTGCTGGTCGCTACGGTGATGATGGCGACGCTGGTGGTCGGGCCTTTCTATTTGTCCCGCGCGCTGGGGCTGGGCACGGCCATGGTGGGGCTGGTGCTGTCGGTGGGGCCGGTGATTTCCGCGCTGAGCGGCGTGCTGGCAGGCCGGCTGGTCGACCGCCTGGGCGCGCCGGCCATGGTTGCCGCAGGGCTGGCCGCCATGGTGGCGGGCTCGGCAGCGCTGTCGGTGCTGCCGGGCCTGTTCGGCCTGGCGGGTTATATCGCCGCCATCGCCGTGCTGACGCCGGGCTACCAGCTGTTCCAGGCGGCCAACAACACGGCGGTCATGGTGGATGTGCCGCCGGACCGGCGCGGCGTGGTTTCCGGCCTGCTTAATTTGTCGCGCAACCTGGGGCTGATCACCGGGGCTTCCGTCATGGGCGCGGTGTTCGCTTTTGCCTCGGCGGCCAGCGACATCACGGCGGCCAGCCCTGAAGCGGTGGCCGGCGGCATGCGCATCAGCTTCGCGGTCGCGGCCGTGCTGGCTACCACCGCGCTGGCCCTGGCGCTGGCCAGCCGCGCGCTTACGGCGCGGCCTAGCGTGCCCGCGTGCCCAGCACCGCCGCGCCTATGATCATCGCCGCCGCCAGGCCTATGCTCCAGCTCAGCGCGCGGCCGCTGACCCCCATCAGCAGCGCGGTGGAGCCCAGCGGTGTGAGGTAGCTCAGGATGCCTATCTGCCGCGCGTCGCCGAGCTTGAGGGCCTTGTCCCAGAGGAAAAAGGCCGCGCCCAGCGGGCCCAGGCCCATCACGGCCAGCAGCAGCCAGTCTTGCGCCGACAGGGCCGCCGCCGGCTCCAGCACCCAGTGGCACAGCAGCGAGAGCAGGCCCGAGACCAAGCCGAACAGGCCTATGGCCGCGGTGGGGAAAGCCGCAACGCGCTGGGTCAGCAGCGAGTAGCTGGCCCAGATCAAGGCCGAGCCCAGCGCCGGCAGGTAGCCCCAGGACCAGCCGCCCGTGGCGGACCCGCCGGCCGCGCCCAGGATGGCAATGGCCGCGCCGGCAAAACCCAGCAGGGCCGCGGCCACATGCACGCCGCGCAGCCGCACGCCGCGAAGAAACATCGGCGCCAGCACCACCATGAACAGCGGCCACAGGTAGTTGACCAGGTTGGCCTCGACGGCGGGCGCGTGGCGCAGCGCGATAAAGAGCAGGAAATGAAAACCGAAAAGGCCGTAGATGCCCAGTGCCAGCGTGGCGGCGGGAATCTTCCATAAGGCGCAGTCGCGCAGCACAAAAGGCAGGGCCAGCAGGCTACCGACCAGCAGCGCCACACCGGTCAGCAGAAAAGGCGGAACATGTTTGAGCGAGACCCCGAGCGAAGCAAGCAGGGCCCAGAGGGCGATGGCGCCGAGTGCATAAAGATTGGCAGGCATGCCGCGAGCATAAAAGCCGCCGCGCCGGCCATCGTCGCGCAACGATGCTGTTCCAGCGTGCAACGACGCTCAAGGGCCTGCGCCAGGGCCATGTGCGCCTGCCGTCCTACAGGAATGCCTACATCCGGTAACCAGTTTCACCTGGCGGGCGTGTGCCGGACACCTCCTGGGCGCGGCTGGCGCGTTCAATGAGGGTGCAGATGTTCTGTTCTGACAACAAACCGGGGCCCGCAGCCTCAAGGAGACCCTCATGAAAAAGCTTTCCATCCTCCTGCTCTCGCTCGTGGGCTTTCTGGCCTTGTCGGGCTGCGTGGCCTATCCGGTGCCTTACGACAACGGGCCGCATTACCGCGGCGGCCCCGGCCCGCGTTATGACCGTGACGGCGATGGTGTCAGCGACCGTTATGACCGCCGGCCCAACAATCCCTACCGCTATTGAGATTGGCGCTTAAGCGCGGCCGTCAGCGCCGAGGGCGAGTGGTAGCCGCAGTGCAGCGCGGTGTCGGCCACGCTCATGCCGCGGCCGCGCAGCTGCAAGGCCAGTTCCAGGCGTTGCCGGCGCAGCCAGTGCATCACGCTGAGGCCGGTTTCGCGCCGGCAGCGCGTGGCGAACTGCGTGGGGCTTAAAAACACCTGCGCGGCGAGCTGCGCCACGCTGAGCGGTTCGTGCAGGCGCTGCTGCGTCCAGGCGGCCAGCTGTTCCCAGTCTATGGGGCGGCGGTAGCGTGTGGTGCGCGGCGAATACTGCGCCAGCGGCTGCCAGGATTCCAGCAGCAGGGCCGGGCCATAGTGCTGGGCCAGGCTGCCGCGTTGCTGCAGCGCGTGGGCCAGGTAGTTGCCAAGGGCCAGGGCCTGTGCGGCATTGGCCGGGTCGGCGGCGCAGCGCGCCCAGCCTGCGTGTGGGGTGTCCAGCACGATGCAGCGGCTGCCTTCGCGCGATTCAAAGTCGTGGTGCTCGCCGGGCGCGATCACACAGCCCTGGCCGGCCGCAACGCGGCGCCCGCGTCCCCGTACCTCGAGTTCGAGCACGCCGTCCAGGCCCAGCAGGACCTGGAAGTGCGGGTGCGCATGGCTGCCGTGGGAAGCGCCGTAGCGGCGCAGCGACAGGGAGCCTTGCGGCGCGTTCATGTTGCGTGGATCAAAGGGCCGCAGCCGCCGCGTCGGCCTTGTCGGCCACGCCGGCGGCGTGGGCCTGCTGGTCGGCGTGGTAGCTGCTGCGCACCATGGCGCCCACGGCGGCGTGGGTAAAGCCCATCTTGTAGGCTTCTTCCTCGAACATCTTGAAGGTGTCGGGGTGCACGTAGCGGCGCACCGGCAGGTGGCTGGTCGAAGGCGCGAGGTACTGGCCTATCGTCAGCATGTCGATGTTGTGGGCGCGCATGTCGCGCATGACCTGCAGGATTTCCTCGTCGGTCTCGCCCAGGCCCACCATGATGCCGCTCTTGGTCGGCACATCGGGGTGCAGGGCCTTGAACTTCTTGAGCAGGTTCAGGCTGAAGGCGTAGTCGCTGCCGGGGCGCGCTTCTTTGTAGAGGCGCGGCGCGGTTTCGAGGTTGTGGTTCATCACGTCGGGCGGCGCGGCTTTGAGGATCTCGAGCGCGCGGTCGTCGCGGCCGCGGAAGTCGGGCACCAGGATTTCAATCGTGGTGGCAGGCGAGAGCTCGCGGATTTTCTGGATGCATTCGACAAAATGGCCGCTGCCGCCGTCGCGCAGGTCGTCGCGGTCCACGCTGGTGATCACCACGTATTTGAGCTTCAGCGCCGCGATGGTTTTCGCCAGGTTCAGCGGCTCGTTGACATCCAGCGGGTCCGGCCGGCCATGGCCCACGTCGCAGAAGGGGCAGCGGCGCGTGCACTTGTCGCCCATGATCATGAAGGTGGCCGTGCCCTTGCCGAAGCATTCGCCGATGTTGGGGCAGCTGGCCTCTTCGCACACCGTGTTGAGCTTGTTCTCGCGCAGGATCTGCTTGATCTCGTAAAAGCGCGTGGTCGGGCTGCCGGCTTTGACGCGAATCCAGTCGGGCTTCTTGAGCATTTCGCCCTGCACCACTTTGACGGGGATACGCGATAGCTTGGCCGCGGCCTTTTGTTTGGCCAGCGGGTTGTAGCCTTCCAGGGCCTGGACTTCGCGGACCACGGGGTTGGCCGTGGTTTGGAGGGGGTCGGGTGTGCTCATGAATGTGTTTCGTGTTGGCGGCAGGGGGCTTTGGGCCTCAGGGCGCCAGGTAGGTGGCGAGCTTGCGGCCCAGCACATCCGCGGCTTCCTGCCAGCTTGCCGATACCCCGATTGTAGAAAGGTCTGTGGTTTGCAGTCCTACGTAGCCGCAAGGGTTGATGCGCGAGAAGGGTTCCAGGTCCATGGCCACATTGAGCGCCACGCCGTGGTAGGTGCAGTGCCGGCTGACCTTGATGCCCAGCGCGGCGATCTTGCCCAGGCCGCGAAACGGGTCGGCGGGGTGCAGCGGGCCGGTCAGCGCGGCGTGCGAGCTAGGGTCGTCCAGGCGAACATAAATGCCGGGCGAGCCGGCCACGCGGTGGCCGGTGACGCCGAAGTGCGCCAGGGTCTTGATGACGGACTCTTCGATACGGTAGACGTATTCCTTGACGTAGTAGCCGGCGCGCTTCAAGTCAATGAGCGGATAGGCCACAACTTGGCCGGGGCCGTGGTAGGTCACCTGGCCGCCGCGGTTGGTCTGCACCACCGGGATGGCGCCGGGATTGAGCAGATGGTCGGGCTTGCCCGCCAGGCCCTGGGTATAGACCGGCGGGTGCTCGCAAATCCACAGCTGGTCGGGCTCGCCCTCATCGGCGCCCGGGTGGCGGGCGGCCGTGAAGGCCTGCATGGCTTCGTAGGTGGGTAGGTAGTCGACCCGGCCCAGGTGGCGTGGTTCTGCCTGCATTTTGCGGCGCTATCGTGGCCTAGAGGACCACCTTGACCATGGGGTGCGTGGACAGCGTGCGGTAGAGCTCATCGAGCTGTTCGCGGCTGGTGGCGGTGACGGTGACGGTGACGCCCAGGTATTTGCCGCCCTTGCTTTCACGCAGCTCTATGGTGGAGGCGTCGAAGTTCGGGTCGAACTGGTGCGCCACCGAGGTGATGGCGGCGACCAGCCCTTCGACCTTGTGGCCCATGACCTTGATGGGGAACTGCGAGGGGTATTCGATCAGCGACTCCTGGCGCGAAGGCTCGGAGCCGGGGACTCCGATGATTTTCGGGGTGTCGGGCGATGTGGTCATGGCAAGGGGTCCTTTCAGGCCTGTTTGGCGCGCTGGTATTGGGCGTACAGCTTGGCATAAATGGGGCCGGGCTTGCCCTTTTCCAGCCCGTGGCCCACGGGCTGGCCGTCCAGCAGGGTGACCGGCAGCACTTCCTTGGTGGCCGATGACAGCAAAACTTCATCGGCCGCCAGCACTTCGGCGCGCGTGATGCGGCGCAGCTCGAAGGGGATGCCGGCGGCGCGGCAGATTTCCTCGATGAGGCCGAAGCGTATGCCTTCGAGCACCAGGTTGTCCTTGGGCGGGCCCAGCACCTTGCCGTCCTTGACGATCCAGACGTTGCTCGAAGCGGCTTCGCTGAGGTGCTCGCCGCGAAACATCACGGTCTCCACCGCGCCGGCATCGACGCTGATCTGGCGCGCGAACACCGCGCCCAGCAGGCTGGTGCTTTTGATGTGGGCTTTTTCCCAGCGGAAGTCGTCGGCCGTGACGCAGGCCACGCCGGCCTCGCGCTGCTGCGCGCCGGGCAGCTTCATCGTGTTGGCCACCGCGAACACGGTGGGGGTGAGGCCGGGCAGCATGGGGTGGTCGCGCATGGCGACGCCGCGGCTGAGCTGGATGTAGACCAGCTGGTTGCCGCTTTCGGCCGGCGCGGCGGTGGATTGCGCGTGGGCCGCGATCAGCTTCAGGGCCACGGCCTGCCATTCGGCGCGCGTCATCGGGTTCGGGATGCGCAGCTCGGCCAGGCTGCGCTCCAGGCGCGCCATGTGCTGCTCAAAACGGAACAGCCGGCCGCCATAGGCCGGCACCACTTCGTACACGCCGTCGCCGAAGATGAAGCCGCGGTCCATCACGCTGATCTTCGCGTCCTTGAGGGGGGTGTATTCGCCGTTCAGGTAGCAGGGCGTGTCGGGAAGGCTGGGGGAAAGCGTGGTCATGGTGGCTTGAAACAAAGAAAAGAAGGAAGAAAAAGAAGGAGCGTAAATACCCGATTGTCCAGGGTCCGGCGTTCAACGGCGGCGGCGCTTGAACCAGATGCGCAAACGCCAGGCCAGCTTGACCAGCAGGTAGCCGGAGGCGGAGCCCAGCACCGCGAACAAGCCCATGCCCAGTATGGCAGGCCCGCCAAACGAAGCCAGCCAGCTGATCACACCCGCGCCTTCGGACATGGGCACCGGCGGCGGCGCGTCCAGCAGCAGGCTGCCGGCCTGGTAGGCCAGCCAGAGCCAGAAGCCCACGGTGAAGGGGTTGGTGATGAAGGTGATGCCGACGGCGACGGGAATATTGGCGCGCCACCAGACGCTGTGGGCGGCGGCCGCGACGATTTGTGCGAAGGGCAGGGCAAAGGCCCAGAAGATGCCTATGGCCGCGCCGCGCGCCACGGCTTCGTGCTGCAGCCGCCACAGCTGCGGGTCCAGCAGGCGGTGCGCCACGGGCTTGAGCCAGGGATGGGCGGCCAGCACCTCGCGGGTCGGCACCGACGCCTTCAGGCGCTCCAGCCAGCCGGTTTTTTTTCGGGGTTGGGGCCGCGCCTTCTTCACGCGAGAAAAATGACGGCGGCTATCGCCAGCGCGCCCAGTGCGAGGTTGGCCATGGCCAGGGTGGCGATCTGCCCGACGCGGCGCCCGCCTTCGGGCCAGGCGGACGCGGCCACGGCCTGCTTGAGGCGGCGGAAGGGGCCGAAATACAGGTGGCCGAACAGCGCGAACATCAACAGACCCAAGCCGAACATCATGTGCCAGCCGGTGGGCGCACTTTTCATGCCGACGGCCAGCAGCATGGCCAGGCCCGTCACCAGCAGGACCGCGATGCCGGCCCACACCCCGACGAAGAAACGCCGCAGGACCTGCACGATCAGGGGCAGGCGCTGCGGCGGCGCGAGCTGCTCGGCCGCGGCGGGGCGCAGGGCGAACAGCATGAAGGAAATCCCGCCCAGCCAGGCGATGGCGGCGGCGAGGTGCAGGAATTTCATCAGGGCGTGCATGGAGGGATCTTTCAGTGGGGCGTTGGGCCAGCCCATTGTGAACCACCCCTGGTGCCCGCCCCGGCGCAGGTGTGAGAGGCCCCTAATTCACCCGCAAGCGGGGTTTTTTATGGGGGTGCAGGGGTTTCTACGTATAATCAAGGGCTTTGCTAATAGCGGCCCCTGTAACTTTCCCGTAATTTGTAGGTTTCAGAATGACAAATTCGGCGAATTCGGCGACGGACCCGGTCCCCCGGGCAGTTACATATGAGCTTGAGGCGGACGACGAGGGTTTCAAGACCCTGACGCGGGAAGAAGCCCAAAAGCTTCGTGAAACGAGTCCGTCGATCTCCCCCTGGTCGGTATTGGCGGGGCAACTGGTGGTTGGGGTTCTGGTGGCATGTGCTGCCTGGGCACTGACAGGCCAGCGGTCCGCCGGCTGGTCGGCGCTCTACGGGGCGCTGGCGGTGGTGATTCCGGCCGCGCTGTTTGCGCGCGGCTTGACCGGCAAAGTGTGGTCCATGAACCCAGGCACTGCGGTGGCTGGTTTCTTTTTGTGGGAAATGGTCAAGATCGCCTTGACGGTGGCAATGCTGTTTGCCGCGCCAAGGCTGGTTTCGATGCTGAGTTGGCCGGCCATGCTGGTCGGCCTGGTGGTGACAATGAAAACGTCCTGGCTCGCGCTGTTGTTCGCGGTCAGGAAAAATAAACTTTGAGGCGAGCAATAAATGGCTGCTGAGAATGCTGCTGGACATGGCGGTCCAACCGCCGGTGAATACATCGTTCACCACCTGACGCACTGGCGCAACAAGGAACTTGTTGGCCCGTTCGATCTGAGCGTCATCAACCTGGATTCCACCGTTTTCACCATCTTGCTGGGCGTGCTCGGTTGCTTCCTGCTCTGGAAAGCGGCCCGCAAAGCCACTTCCGGCGTTCCAGGCCGCTTCCAGGCCGCGGTTGAAATCCTCGTCGAAATGGTCGACGCGCAAGCCAAGGGCATCGTGCACAACGCCGAAAGCCGCAAGCTGGTCGCGCCGCTGGCCCTGACCGTGTTTGTCTGGATTTTCCTGCTGAATGCCATGGACTTGCTGCCGGTCGACCTGCTGCCCGTCATCTGGGCCTGGATTTACGGCGCCGCCGGCCATGACGCTCACCACGCTTACATGCGCTCGGTGCCCACCGCCGACCTCTCCATCACCATGGGCCTGTCCATGGGCGTGCTGATCACCTGCCTGGTCTACAACGTCAAGATCAAGGGCGTGGGCGGCTGGATCCACGAACTGTTCACCGCGCCTTTCGGCAACCACTGGGCGCTGTACCCCTTCAACTTCCTGATGCAGGTCATCGAGTTCGTCGCCAAGACGGTCTCGCACGGCATGCGACTGTTCGGCAACATGTATGCCGGCGAACTGATTTTCCTGCTGATCGCCCTGATGGGCGGCGCCTGGTCGCTGTCGGCGACCGGCATCGGCCTGGCCATCGGCCACATCATCGCGGGCTCGGCCTGGGCCATCTTCCACATCCTGATCATCACGCTGCAAGCCTTCGTGTTCATGATGCTGACGCTGGTGTACATCGGCCAGGCGCACGATCACCACTAACCCGTTGTCCCCGTTTTCCGTTTTTCTTTTTCTCTCGTAACCAAAGTCCTAAGGAGTCATCATGGAAGTTATTAGTTTTGTCGCTCTGGCCGCTGGCCTCATCATCGGCCTCGGTGCTGTCGGCGCCTGTATCGGCATCGGCATCATGGGCAGCAAATACCTCGAAGCAGCTGCACGCCAGCCTGAGCTGATGGGCGAACTGCAGACCAAGATGTTCCTGCTGGCCGGTCTGATCGACGCCGCTTTCATTATCGGCACGGGTATCGCGCTGTGGTTCGCTACCGCCAACCCCTTCCTGGCGCAAATCGCCAACCTGCCCAAGTAAGCATTGACCCAAGTCCCAAGAATGTCATTCCTTCGGGCCGGCTTGCAGCTGGGCCCCAAGGGAAAGGATGAGCAGTGAGCATTACCGGTACCCTTATTGTCCAGCTGATCGTGTTCCTGATTTTGGTCGGGTTCACGATGAAGTTTGTGTGGCCACCCATCGCGGCGGCCCTGGACGCGCGCGCGCAAAAAATCGCTGACGGCCTTGCTGCTGCCGACAAAGCCAAATCCGAACTCTCCGTCGCCAACAAGCGCGTGGAAGAAGAGCTGGCCAAGTCGCGCAACGAAGCGGCCGTGCGCCTGGCCGAAGCCGAGCGCCGGGGCCAGGCCCTGATCGAAGAAGCCAAGGCCAAGGCCACCGAAGAAGGCAGCAAGATCATTGCCGCCGCCAAGGCCGAAGCCGAGCAGCAGGCCGTGAAGGCCCGCGAAGCCCTGCGCGAGCAGGTGGCTGCGCTGGCCGTCAAGGGCGCCGAGCAGATTCTGCGCAAGGAAGTCAATGCCGGTGTGCATGCTGACTTGCTGGGCCGCCTGAAGATCGAACTCTAAGCGAGCATCAACATGGCCGAACTAGCCACCATTGCCCGTCCCTACGCCGAAGCGCTGTTCAAGGCCTCCGGCTCCGACCTGGGCGGCACCGCCGCCTGGCTCGACGAGCTGGCCGCCATCGCTGCGAATGCGCAGCTGCAGCAGTACGCCGGCAACCCCGGCGTCACTTCGGCGCAGGCGTTCGACGTGATTTCGGGCGTTGCCAAGACCAAGCTGCCGGACGCCGCGAAAAACTTCCTGCGCACGGTGATCGAGAACGGCCGCCTCAGCGTCCTGCCGGAAATCGCCGCGCAGTTCCGTGTCCTGAAAAACGCGCAGAGCGGTTCTTCCGACGCGACCGTCTACAGCGCTTTCGCGCTCGACGGCGCGGCGCTGGCCGACCTGTCGGCAACGCTGGAAAAACGCTTTGGCAAGAAGCTCAACCTCCAGGTTGAGCTGGAGCCGGCCCTGATAGGCGGCGTGCGAGTCGTGGTGGGTGACGAGGTGCTGGACACCTCGGTCAAAGCCCGTTTAGAGCAAATGAAAGTGGCGCTGATCTCCTGAGCCCGGTGCTCAGGCGCCACCCGCAGGTTTTTAGCCAACAACATACTGAAAGAAGGAAAGAGTCATGCAACTCAATCCCGCAGAAATTTCTGAACTGATCAAGAGCCGTATCGAAGGCCTGACCGGCAGCAGCGACATCCGCAACCAGGGCACCGTGGTGTCCGTCACCGACGGTATCGTCCGCATCCACGGCCTGTCCGACGTGATGCAGGGCGAAATGCTGGAATTCCCCGCAACCGCCGACGGTACCCCCACCTACGGCCTGGCGCTGAACCTCGAGCGTGACTCGGTCGGCTCCGTGATCCTGGGTGAATACGAACACATCGCCGAAGGCGACACCGTCAAGTGCACGGGCCGCATTCTGGAAGTGCCCGTCGGCCCCGAGCTGCTCGGCCGCGTGGTGAACGCCCTGGGCCAGCCCATCGACGGCAAGGGTCCGATCAACGCCAAGATGACCGACGTGATCGAAAAGGTCGCGCCCGGCGTGATCGCCCGTAAATCCGTCGACCAGCCCCTGCAGACCGGCCTGAAGTCCATCGACTCCATGGTGCCCGTCGGCCGCGGCCAGCGCGAACTGATCATCGGCGACCGCCAGACCGGCAAGACCGCCGTGGCCATCGACGCCATCATCAACCAGAAGGGCAAGGGCGTTTCCTGCGTCTACGTCGCGATCGGCCAGAAGGCTTCGTCGATCAAGAACGTGGTGCGCGCGCTGGAACAAGCCGGCGCGATGGAATACACCATCGTCGTGGCCGCCGCGGCTTCCGAGTCCGCCGCCATGCAATACGTCAGCGCCTACTCCGGCTGCACCATGGGCGAATACTTCCGTGATCGCGGCGAAGACGCGCTGATCGTGTATGACGACCTGTCCAAGCAGGCCGTGGCTTACCGCCAGGTTTCGCTGCTGCTGCGCCGCCCGCCGGGCCGCGAAGCCTATCCCGGCGACGTGTTCTATCTGCACAGCCGTCTGCTCGAGCGCGCAGCTCGCGTGAACGAGAAGTATGTTGAAGACTTCACCAAGGGTGCGGTCAAAGGCAAGACCGGTTCGCTGACCGCGCTGCCCATCATCGAAACGCAGGCCGGCGACGTGTCCGCGTTCGTTCCGACCAACGTGATTTCGATCACCGACGGCCAGATCTTCCTGGAAACCAGCCTGTTCAACGCCGGTATCCGTCCCGCGATCAACGCCGGTATCTCGGTGTCCCGCGTCGGCGGCGCCGCCCAGACCAAGCTGGTCAAGAACCTGTCCGGCGGTATCCGTACCGACCTGGCCCAGTACCGTGAACTGGCCGCCTTCGCGCAGTTCGCCTCCGACCTGGACGAAGCCACCCGCAAGCAGCTGGACCGCGGTGCCCGCGTGACCGAACTGCTCAAGCAGGCCCAGTACTCGCCGCTGTCGATCTCCAACATGGCCGCCACGTTGTTCGCCGTGAACAAGGGCTTCATGGACGACATCGAAGTCAAGAAGGTCCTGGCTTTCGAACACGGCCTGCACGCCTACCTGAAGGACAAGAACGCGGCCCTGATGGCCAAGCTCGAAGCCAACAAGGCCATGGACAAGGACGCTGAGGCTGAACTGAACACGGCCGTGGCCGAGTTCAAGAAGTCGTTTGCCTGATCTCGCCTGACCTCATCGTCAAGCAGGTAATTAAGCAACCCTCAGGAACCCCTTAGGAATCCATATGGCAGCAGGCAAGGAAATACGCGGCAAGATCAAATCGGTGGAAAACACCAAGAAGATCACCAAGGCCATGGAGATGGTGGCCGCCTCCAAGATGCGCAAGGCGCAGGAGCGGATGCGCGCTGCCCGTCCTTACAGCGACAAGATCCGCAACATCACGGCCAACCTGAGTCAGGCCAACCCCGAGTACACCCACGCGTTCATGGAGTCCAACGACGCCAAGGCCACCGGGTTCATCGTGGTGACGACCGACAAGGGCCTGTGCGGCGGCATGAACACCAACGTGCTGCGCGCCGTGACGGCCAAGCTCAAGGAAGTGCAGGCCGCCGGCCATGACGCGCGGGCGGTGGCCATCGGCAACAAGGGCCTCGGTTTTCTGAACCGGGTCGGCGCCAAGGTGGTGTCGCACGCGACCCAGCTCGGCGACAAGCCGCACCTGGAAAAACTGATTGGCCCCGTCAAGGTGCTGCTCGACGCGTACGCGGAAGGCAAGATCAACGCGGTGTACCTGTCGTACACCAAGTTCATCAACACCATGCGCCAGGAACCGGTGGTCGAGCAGCTGCTGCCCTTGACGGCCGCGCACCTGCAGGCCGACAAGGACCAGCACGGCTGGGACTACATCTACGAGCCCGACGCGCAGACCGTGATCGACGACCTGCTGGTTCGCTACGTGGAAGCGCTGGTGTACCAGGCGGTTGCCGAGAACATGGCGTCCGAGCAGTCCGCCCGCATGGTGGCCATGAAGGCCGCCACCGACAACGCCGGCAGCGTGATTGGCGAACTCAAGCTGGTTTACAACAAAACGCGTCAAGCGGCGATCACGAAAGAACTTTCGGAAATCGTTGCCGGTGCTGCAGCGGTTTAAGCCGCCACACCCGATTTAAAGATTTAAAGAAACGGAAAAGGATTCAATCATGGCTCAGGCTCAAGGCAAGATTGTTCAGTGTATTGGTGCGGTGGTTGACGTGGAATTCGCGCGCGACCAGATGCCCAAGATTTACGACGCGCTCAAGATGGAAGGCTCCGCGCTGACGCTGGAAGTCCAGCAGCAGCTGGGCGACGGCATCGTGCGCACCATCGCGCTGGGCACCTCCGACGGCCTGCGCCGCGGCAACGTCGTGTACAACACCGGCGCCAACATCACGGTTCCCGTGGGCAAGGCCACGCTGGGCCGCATCATGGACGTGCTGGGTTCGCCCATCGACGAGCGCGGCCCGGTCGACCAGACCCTGACCGCCCCCATCCACCGCAAGGCCCCCGCGTACGACGAACTGTCGCCATCGCAGGAACTGCTGGAAACCGGCATCAAGGTGATCGACCTGGTCTGCCCCTTCGCCAAGGGCGGCAAGGTGGGCCTGTTCGGCGGCGCCGGCGTCGGCAAGACCGTGAACATGATGGAACTGATCAACAACATCGCCAAGGCGCACTCGGGCCTGTCCGTGTTCGCCGGTGTGGGTGAACGTACCCGCGAAGGCAATGACTTCTACCACGAGATGGCCGACTCCGGCGTCGTGAACCTCGAGAACCTCGGCGAATCCAAAGTGGCCATGGTCTACGGCCAGATGAACGAGCCCCCAGGAAACCGCCTGCGCGTCGCGCTGACCGGCCTGACCATCGCCGAATCCTTCCGTGACGAAGGCCGCGACGTGCTGTTCTTCGTGGACAACATCTACCGCTACACGCTGGCCGGTACCGAAGTGTCCGCGCTGCTGGGCCGTATGCCTTCCGCCGTGGGCTACCAGCCCACGCTGGCCGAGGAAATGGGCCGCCTGCAAGAGCGTATTACCTCCACCAAGGTCGGCTCCATCACTTCCATCCAGGCCGTTTACGTTCCTGCCGATGACTTGACCGACCCGTCGCCCGCCACCACCTTCGCTCACCTGGACTCCACCGTGGTGCTCTCGCGTGACATCGCTTCGCTGGGTATCTACCCCGCGGTCGATCCGCTGGACTCCACCAGCCGTCAGCTGGACCCGAATGTCGTCGGCGAAGACCACTACAACACGGCCCGCGCCGTGCAGGGCACGCTGCAGCGTTACAAGGAACTGCGCGACATCATCGCGATTCTGGGCATGGACGAACTGGCCCCTGAAGACAAGCTGGCCGTGGCCCGCGCCCGCAAGATCCAGCGTTTCCTGTCGCAGCCTTTCCACGTTGCTGAAGTGTTCACCGGCTCGCCCGGCAAGTACGTCAGCCTGGCTGAAACGATTCGCGGCTTCAAGATGATTGTGTCCGGCGAGTGCGATCACCTGCCGGAACAGGCTTTCTACATGGTCGGGACCATCGACGAAGCCTTCGAAAAAGCGAAAAAGGTGGCGTAAAGCGGCCATTTGAGCGATCCGCGTTGTTGGCGTGCTCAATGTGCTTTCTGCACATTTCCGCGCGCCGCCTAGCGGCTCATCTCAACTGACCACTTTCCATCCCCCTTTTTAATTGGAGTACGTATGAGCACCATTCACGTCGACGTCGTATCCGCAGAAGAGTCCATCTTCTCGGGCGAAGCCAAGTTCGTGGCATTGCCCGGCGAGGCTGGCGAGCTGGGCATTTACCCGCGCCACACGCCGCTGATCACCCGCATCAAGCCGGGTGCCGTGCGCATTGAAAAAGCCGACGGCACGGAAGAGTTCGTCTTCGTGGCCGGCGGCCTGCTCGAAGTGCAACCCAACTGCGTGACGGTGTTGAGCGACACCGCCATCCGCGGCAAGGACCTGGACGAGACCAAGGCCAGCGAAGCCAAGGCCGCCGCCGAGGAAGCGCTGAAGAACGCCAAGAGCGACATCGACATCGCCATGGCCCAGTCTGAACTCGCCGTCATGGCCGCGCAGATCGCCGCCTTGCGCAAATACCGCCAGAAGAAATAAAAACAAGCCTTCCGGCTTTATCGCCGGATCGCAGCAAGCCCCTGTCGAAAGCCAGGGGCTTTTTTCATGGGCGGCGCATCAGCACTAATCCTTTCGCACTCATGCTGTTGCGCCGGCGCCTCAGCTTAACAACTGGAAACCCTAAATCACAGCCAGCGAGGGCGCCCCTGCCGTATCGTGGATCCAGGGATTCAACCGAAGCGACGAGGTGGGATTATGGACAGCGCACTGGACAGTCTGACGTGGGACGAAGAGCTTTCGCCGCACCGCAAGGGACGACGTTCGCTCAGGACATGGATACGCCGCATCCTGGTTGTGCTGACGGGGTTGTTTGTCTTGGGCGTTTTGCTGTCATCCTGAGCGGGTCTCTTCACTGAAGCAGCGGCGCGTCGGGCAGTTCATTCGCCTTGGCGTGCGCATCTTGCTCCGAGCCATCCACCGCGAAGTGCTGCATCAGTACCGCCGAGGTTTCCTCCAGCGCCTGCGTCAGCCCATCTTCATAACGCTGCTCGCGAAACGCGGCCGCCATGCGCGCCACCATGGCCTGCCATTGGTCGGGGCCGACATGCCGCGCCACGCCGCGGTCGGCGACGATCTCGATCGCGCGTTCGGCCAGCAGCACGTAAATCAGCACGCCGTTGTTGTGCTCCGTGTCCCAGACGCGCAGCTTGCCGAACATCGTGACCGCGCGCTGGCGCGTGAGCGCGGCGATGGACGTGTGCCGGCCCAGGCGCCAGAGATAGCTCAGGGGCAGTGAAGCCTCCACGCAGATGCGGATCTCGCCGCTGTGGCGCCGCTCGCTGGCCGCCACGCGCCGCGCGAGCCGCTGCAGCATATCGGGCGGAATCGCGCGCCGGGTATCGGCGGCGTCCAGCCAGAGGTGTTTGAGCAGGGTCTTGAGCTTGTTGAGCATGATGCCTACCAGTCTCCCGAGGCGCCGCCGCCGCCGAAATCGCCACCGCCGCCACTGCTGAAACCCCCGCCGTCGCTGCTGCTGCTGCTGCCGCCGCTGCTCCAGCCGCCACCGCCGCCGCTACCTATGCCGCCGCTGGTCCAGCCGCCCGAAGAGCGGCCGCCGCGGCCCAGCGCGCCCAGGCTAGCGACCAGCGCGAACACCGTGCCCACCAGGACGGCGAGGCCGGCCACGATCAGGCTGCTGGTGAAAATCCAGGCCAGCACGCCGACCACACCGCCGGTGGCCAGCGAGCCGAACTTGCGCCCCAGCACCATGGCCGCTATGCGCCCGGCAATCGGCACCGCAAAAAACAGGAAGACGGCCAGGTCCGTCCACTCAAAACCGTCGTTGTTGCCGCTGCTGCCGCTGTGTTCGGGCGCGGGCAGGTTTTCGCCGCTGATCAGCGCAATGAGCTGGTCGGCCGCGGCATCGAGCCCACCGGCGAAGTCGCCTTGTTTGAAGCGCGGCGTGATGGCCGTGTCTATGACCTGGCGCGCCGCCAGGTCGGGAATCGCGCCTTCCAGCGCCTTGGTGGTTTCTATGCGCACCTTGCGGTCGTTCTTGGCGACCACCAGCAAAAGCCCATCGCCTACGCCCTTGCGGCCTATCTTCCAGCTGTCGCCCACGCGCTGCGCATAGGCGGCGATGTCTTCCGGCTGGGTGGTGGGCACCAGCAGCATCACCACCTGGGCGCCGCGGCTTTGTTCAAAGGCCGTGAGCTTGGCTTCCAGCGCCTCGCGCTGCGCGGCGCTCAGCGTGCCGGTGCCGTCCATGACATGGGCTGTCAGTGCCGGTACCGGCTGCACGCCGCCCTGCGCCCAGGCCGCCAGCGGCAGCCAGGCGGCCAGCAGCAGGCCTCCCAGCAGCCGGGCACCGCCGCGAACAAAAAGCATGGAGCGCCGCACGCTCAGGCCCGCCGTGCTTTATTTCTTGTTGAAGTCCACCACCGGCGGCGTGGAGATCTGCGCCTCGTTCTGCACCGAGAAGTTGGGTTTGACCTGGTAGCCAAAGACCATGGCCGTCAGGTTGTTCGGGAAGCTGCGCGTGAGCACGTTGTATTCCTGCACGGTGTCGATGTAGCGCTTGCGCGCCACGGTGATGCGGTTTTCCGTGCCTTCAAGCTGCACGCGCAGGTCGCGAAAGCCCTGGTTGGCCTTGAGGTCGGGGTAACGTTCGCTGACCACCATGAGGCGGCTCAGCGCGCTGCCCAGCTCGCCCTGCGCTGCCTGGAATTTGCTGAAGGCGGCCGGGTTGTTCAGGGTTTCGGGCGTCACCTGGATGGAGGTGGCCTTGGCGCGCGCTTCCACCACCTTGGTCAGCGTATCCTGCTCGAACGCCGCTTCACCTTTGACCGTGGCCACGATATTGGGCACCAGGTCGGCGCGGCGCTGGTACTGGTTCAGCACTTCGGACCAGGCCGACTTGGTCTGCTCATCCAGGCGCTGGAAGTCGTTGTAGCCGCAGCCCGAGAGCAGCAGGCCCAGCAGGGCCGCGAGGGTGAATGTCAAAAAGCGGGATATCGTCATGGCAATGCCTCCGAAAATGCAAGCCGCAACACTAACATAGTCGAATGTCCCCGCTGCCCACATCCCCCGCTTCCGGCAGCCCGCTGCAAGCTTTGCAGTCCGCCCTGCGCCCGCCGCCGCCCGTCCAGGCCAAGCCGCGCCTGCTGGTGGCCGGCGCCACCGGCGTGCTGGGCAACGAGGTGCTGCGCCGCCTGGTCGGCAGCGGCCGCTATGCGCACACCGAGGTGCTGGCCACCGAAGCCATGGCGACGGGGCTCTCCGGCGTCGGCATCGCGCTGGCGGGCGTGCCTTCGCCGATCGCGCAATGGGCCTTGAGGCCGCTGCCGGCGCACACCGGGCTGGTCATGTTCGAGCCGCCGCGCATGTATTACGGACGTGAGCGCACGCTCTGGACGCCCGCGCCTGCGGAGCTGCCCGCGCTGGCGCAGTGGCTCAAACGCTGCGGCGTGCAGACCCTGGTCGTGGTCGTGCCGCACGCCACCGGGCGCCTGCCCGATGCGCTCAAGCGCGGCCTGGCCAACCTCGACGAGCAGGCCGTCGCCGCCTTGGGCTTTGAACGCCTGCTGCTGGTGCGTTCGGCCCGCAAGGCGCAGGACGCCGCGGGAAAGAATGTGCTGGAGCGGGTCGCGGCCTGGATGCTGTCCACGCTCAGGTTCATGATTCCCCAGGCCGAGCAGCCGGTGCGGCCCGCCAAGCTCGCGGAGTTCGTCGATGCCGCCCTGCAGGTGCTGCCGCCCGGCACCCATGTGGCCGCGCCCGAGCTGCTGTGGCAGGCCAACCAGAGCGGCAGCGCGGGCCGGGCGGGCGGCGGCATGCAGGGCGTGGTCCAGGCCTGGCTTGCTGCGGCGCGCAATCCCGCGCAGAATTCAGCACCAAACGCCAAGCCGGATTGAAGCCCATCCCCTTGCCCGAACTTCTTTTGATCGTCCCCATGCCCAAACCCAAAGTCCCGCCCGCCAGCACCGGCAACGCCGATGACATCGAGGCGGCCTTTTACGACGCGCTGCAAACCGGCGACATTGAAAAACTCATGGCCTGCTGGGGTGACGAGGACGACATCGTTTGTGTGCACCCTGGGGGCGCCCGCCTCGTGGGGCCGGCGGCCATACGCGCGACCTTCGATGCGATGTTCTCCAACGGCACCATACGCGCGCAGCCCATCAAGGTCCGCAAGGTGGAGGCCATGAGCGCCAGCGTGCACAGCGTGCTCGAGCGCATCGAGGTGCTCACCGAAGAAGGCCCGCGCCACGCCTACGTCATCGCTACCAACGTCTACCACAAGACCGCGCAGGGTTGGCGCATGGTGGCCCACCATGCCAGTCCCGGCACGCCGCGCGAAATGCAGGAAGTGTCGGAAACGCCCACCGTTCTCCATTGACCCGGCTGCGCATGGAACCCGCCATGAACTATGCCGCGCCCTGGTGGCTCCCGGGCGGCAACCTGCAGACCATCTGGGCCGCCCTGCAGTCGCGCCGCTTCCTGGGCCCGCAGCCGGTGTTTCGCCGCGAGCGCTGGACCACGCCTGATGAGGACTTTGTCGATGTCGACTGGCTGGTCACGAACGACGCGACTCCCGAACCCAAACCCTTGCTGGTGGTGTTCCACGGCCTTGAAGGCTCCTCCGCCAGCCACTACGCCGAGGCGCTGGCCGATGCCGCGCGCGAGCGCGGCTGGGCCTGCGCGATCCCGCATTTCCGCGGCTGCTCGGGCGAGATCAACCTCGCGCCGCGGGCCTACCACTCGGGCGACTTCGCCGAGATCGACTGGATACTGCGGCGCTTCGCGGAACAGCGCGACGGGCCGGTGATGGCCGTCGGCATCTCGCTGGGCGGCAACGCGCTGATGCGCTGGGCCGGCGAGATGGGCGCCGAGGCCCGGCAGGTGGTGGGCGGCATCGCTTCCGTGTGCTCGCCGCTGGACCTCGCCGCCAGCGGCTGGGCCATAGGCCGGGGCTTTAACCGCCTGGTCTACACCCGCATGTTCCTCAAGACCATGGTGCCCAAGGCCTTGCAAAAGCTGGAGCAGCATCCCGGGCTGTTCGACCGCGAGCGGCTGCTGGCCGCGCGCGACCTCTATGCGTTTGACGACGTCTTCACCGCGCCGCTGCACGGCTTCAAGAACGCCGACGACTACTGGTCGCGGGCCTCGGCCAAGCCGCACCTGCACCGGATTGCCGTGCCCGCGCTGGCCCTGAACGCGCTCAACGATCCCTTTGTACCGGCGTCCAGCCTGCCGCAGGCCTCGGAGGCGGGGCCGCATGTCACGCTGTGGCAGCCGGCCCAAGGCGGCCATGTGGGTTTTCCCTCGGCGCCCTTCCCGGGCCATGTGCGCGCCATGCCTGACGCCATCACCGCCTTTCTGGCGGCGCAGTTATAGCTCCGCGCGCAAAATAAGCTCATGGACGACATTGTTCGGCAGGCGATTGCCAAATGGCCCAATGTTCCCGACTGCTACGGCTGGCTGGGGCTGGACGCGCGCGGCAACTGGTATATGCGCGACGACAGGGCCCAGGCCGCCGGGCCCTTTAGCGGTGTTCCGGGTGCGGACCCCGCGCGCAACAAGGCCGCCAAGGGCTCGCTGCTCAAGCATGACAAGTTGATCGACTTCATCCAGCGCAACTACGAAAGCGACGCCGGCGGCCGTTGGTTCTTCCAGAACGGCCCGCAGCGCGTTTATGTAGAGCTCGAAGCCACACCGCTGGTCTGGCGCGTCGGCCCGGCGCCCTCCTTCGCCGTCACCGCGCACACCGGCGCGGCCGCGCGTGCGCAGCGCTGCATTCTGGATGAGGCCGGGCGGCTTTACCTGGAGACCGACCTGGGCTTTGGCCTGGTCCATACCCAGGACATGACGCATGCTGCCGATGCGGTGGAGCAGGGCCTGTGGGTGCCCGAGGACTACGCCGCCCGCGACCTGCCGGCGCGCTTTGCCTATGTGCGCAGCCCGCAGGCGCAGCAGCAAAAACCGTAGCGGCAAGCGCTGCCCCTGAATAAAAGAAGCACAAGAAAAAAGCCGGTCAATGACCGGCTTTTTTGTGAGGGGGCGGGCAGCTTACTTGACCGAAGTGACCATGTACTGAACCACGGCCTTGATTTCGCTGTCGGAGGCTGCGGAACCGCCCTTGGGTGGCATTGCGCCTTTGCCCTTGATGGCACTGGCGGTCAGCCCATCGACGCCGGCGGCCACGCGTGGGCCCCAGGCGGCCTTGTCACCGAGCTTGGGTGCGTTGGCCACGCCCGTTGCATGGCAGGTGGCGCAGACCTGGCCGTACAGCGCGGGAACCGCGCCACCGGCGGCGGCTGGTGCCGCAGCGGGTGCGGCACCCTTGTTGGCGGCGGCCAGGGCCGCCACGACGTCTGCTGATGGGGCTGCGGCGGCCGTTGCGTCGGCGGGAGCTGCCGCTGCTGCCGCGGCAGGCGCCTTGGGTTCGGCAAACTTGCCGCCAGCGGCTGCCGTCATGTAGACCACGGCCCTGCCGACTTCGATGTCATCAAAGTCGCCGCCACCTTGCGCGCCCATCGCGCCCTTGCCCTTGAGGGCCGAATGCCAGAGTGCATCGAAGCCGGTCTTGATACGGGCACCCCAGGCGGCCGCGTCACCGAATTTCGGTGCGCCGGCGGCGCCCGTGCCGTGGCAGGTCACGCACTGGGCTTTGTAGACTTCTTCGCCGGATTTGAGGGGACGGTTCGCATCGCGGATTTCAACCGAACCGATTTTCTGGATGCGCTGCGCGACGGCTTTGGCGTCTTCGCTGGCGCCGGCAGCCGGCTTGTTGGCCGAAGCGACGTAATAAACCAGGCCGATGATGGCGAAAACGGGGACGACAAAAGAGAAAAAAACCGCTGCCAGCAGCTGCTGGGGCGTCTTGATCGGGCCAGTGTGGGCTTCTTCGTGGGCCGTGGTGTGGTCGTTTGCGCTCATGGCGTCCTCAAAAAACTAAAAATCGGGGGGCTATCGCGTATTGGTGGCACGCTTGTACAGCGCTTGCTCAGCAACCTCGGATTATAGCTGGGGCTCTTGCCGGGCCCGGGGCGTGCCGTGGCCGGCTGGTAGAATCGGGCACACCGCGCGGCGTGAATCGCCCGCGCGGTGCAAATGCCCTGATTTCGCGTCCTCCCGGGCCGCGAATTCCGGCGCAAACCGTTTCCAGCGTTGCGGCTGTAGCTCAGTGGATAGAGTATTGGCCTCCGAAGCCAAGGGTCGTGGGTTCGATCCCCGCCAGCCGCACCAATTTCGCTTTGTAGATCAATGATTTACAACGCGCAGATGATATCAATGTAGTGCATTGTTTAGCAATATTTGGCACGCCGTGCGTGCCAAATCTGTGCCAACAACTTGCAGTATTTAGCGTTGCTTGATTTGCGTAATGGACCTTACCGGTCATGGCGGCAACCGATTCCCCCTTACGATCTTTCAAGTGCCAAGTGCATTAGTCAGTACCCATCATTCGCCATTCAAGCGCAAGACTCTCTCTTGTTTTAATCACGTCAAGAAGCACTGACCGCTCTTAGGCTTGGGGAGACGCTGGACGGGCTCTGTTCCCGTTACCCAGTTGCGATGTCAACAATCGGCCAGAAGCAGACATCAGAACCCGCAGGGTGCATTTATAGTGCTTCGGCGCAGTACGGTAGGCGGCAAGAATGAACGCTGACGGTGCACTGCCGAAAGTGCAATCGGGTCGACGGCTGGAGGAGACCTTCATAATTAAGGCCTTCCCCGCTTGTTTGAGATGCCCACCTTCCGTCATGAATAAATTCTCGCTGCAACAGCAGGTGCTGAAACGGCTCGCCGAAGACCTGCTGCAAGCCGAAGATGCGGTGCGGGTGGCACACGAAACGGCGACCCACGCAGAAAATATCGCCGAAAACAAATACGACACATTGGGACTCGAAGCCGCCTACCTGGCCACCGGCCAAGTCCGGCGCGCCGAAGCCATCCGCCAGGCGATGGCCAAGTGGCACCAATTCCGCCCGCGTCCCTACGACGCCAGCAAAGGGATACAGCTCGGCGCGCTGGTCTGCCTGGTCGATTCCGACGACAAGCAGCAACAGCTCTTTCTCGGCCCGGATGGGGGCAGCATGCAGTTGGGCAGCGGCACTCAGCTGGTTCAGGTCATCAGCATGGAAGCCCCTTTGGGCAGGGCCATGCTGGGCAAATGCGAGGGTGATGATGTGTCGATACAGGTCGCTGCAATCCGACAGCAGTTTGAGGTGCTGCGGGTTCATTGAGCCGTGAACGACTCCTCTGGGCCCATTGCAGCCGTCGGTCAGATGACAGCTTCCGGCAAAAGCAGACGTAGAGTTTCAAACGTGAAGCACAAAAAAGAATCAGACATCATCACCGCAGCCGAGGAGACCTGCGGTCTGCCGTGGACAGAACTTTTCGCATTGAATGGCAGCGTCATTGGCAGTGAAAGAGCAGGCGGACAAGTCTTTCTTCACATGATTGATGATGACCACTTGGCGGATGCTGCATTGAGGTTGTTACGCCAGCAAGGTAAAACTCGCAACGATGGTGGCGCATAACTGTCGAATTTCGCTGAAGTCTGACCCGCGTAGGCACTACCTTGCTTGTTTTAAAAGCAGAGGGAATTCAGGAGTGATAGACGTGGCGACAGTGCGATCAAGCTGCATGAATCGCTGAGCATCCTCTGTCTTTGATCCAAGGCCTGACGGCACAGCCGCGCGGTAGAAAGAGCCGGCGTACGGCATTTGGCCTTTTTGCGCCTCCTCTACTTGGAGGTGGTGGCCCACGTACGTAAGCGTTAATCTTCAATGGCCGCGCTATGTGGTGCATTGGATTAGAGCGCTACAAAATTCAAGTACGCAGGAACTAGGAGCCGTAACGCATATGATTTTTTCCAGACTTGCTGCGCTTTTTATTCCAGTTAGCCTGGCCTTTCTGCTCGCGGCGTGCGCCAGTCCACCTCGTTACGCAAATGTGAGGCATGAAAAGGAAGATCCAGCGCCCAAGAATAGGGCTTCTTTAAAGCCTTACCTCACGACCACGTGCATTGACAAGACAAGAAAATTAAGCGAAGGGTGCGAGACAAAAAAAGAAGAAACCTTCATAGGGCTGGCTATCTCCGGTGGAGGTTCAAGAGCGGCAAACTACGCAGCAGCCGTGATGCGGGAGCTTGATTCCATTGGAATACTTCAGCACGTTGACGCTATATCAAGCGTATCCGGGGGCTCTCTCGCGTCCGCTTACGTCGCCGCAAAGGGTAAAAAATACGACCAGAACACATTTGAATTTTGGGAAGAAGCCAAACGGGATTTGTCGCAGGACTTTCGATCAAAGCTTCTGGCCAAGTTGGCTCGGCCAGACAACTTCATATCTTCAATGTTTGGTTCGCTAGGCCGAACCGAGTTGATGGCAGAAGTCTTTGACGACACGCTGTTCAGAGGCTTGACCTTTGGGGATATGGGCGATGGCGGATTTGGCTTACTTATCAACGCAACGGCATTGAATGAGCTACCCGGTCCATATCCACAGCATTGCAGTAGCCGAGGTGTGCTGGCGCCAAGAATCAAGTGGGAGAGTGTCACTTTTACGGATTTCTTTTTCAGGAACTGCCTGAACTCGAATTTGGATTCCTACCCATTGTCACGGGCAGTTGCGGCCTCGGCTGCTTTCCCGGGGCTTTTCAGCGCGGTTCCACTGGCGTCGTACCCTAGCGACACTCAAGTTCACTTTGGCGCAAAGAAGACGGACAAAAAGTTTCTGCATGTGATTGACGGCGGTCCGTCTGACAACCTTGGCGCCGAAAATCTGGCTGGGTCCCTCCTCTATAAGGTTGCCCACGACCGAGTAGAAGTGAAGCAGTGCCTGCTGATTGTGATCGACGCTTTTGCGACAGGGGATATCGATCAACGGTATAAAACCGATGACGTGCGCAGCCCCTTGGATCGGCTTGTCGACACGGATTTCTTTGACTCGATCGATGCGATGCTCAGCCATCGTCGTGAAGCGACGTTGCGCAATCTGGGTCAAGTTCGTGATGTCAACCGCAGCCTTGGATATGCAGACAATTTCCCAGTCCAAGGAAGCACTTTTAAGCTGCGGCACAACTCTCGAACTTCAACAACCTCACTGAGAAAGGTGCTGGGAGAAGAGCGGGTTTTTTACCGCGACGACGTCAATTGCTTCGTCTGGTACCTGTCCATCGATGGCCTTGAAGAGCTCGTCGGGGCTAAATGGGCTTTTGGCGAGCAACTCAAGGAGAAGACCCGTCGCGAGTTCGAGTTGAAGTACACGACCGAAGAGCTCAAACGGCTTGGAGAGCTGCCCATGTACCAACCGGAGGTGCTTCTCAATGAATACATGACGACAGACTATCCTCGTCGGGCGAAGGCCGTTAGCGACTTGGCTTCCAGAGTGAGGACGGATTTTAATCTTGTCGGGCCAAAAAACTGCTCTGGCCCGGTTCTATCTCGAGCGCTGTGGCTGGCTGGTGCGATTTCAGTCAATGCCGACCTACTGGGTCGCAGCGAGGTTTGCAGGTGGATGAGGGCGCGAGGGCTCAGCGTTTCGGGGAGCTGCGAATCCGACGAGCTTTATGAATTGCCGAGGCTGCCTGTCAAGTATGCTCCGACCGAACAGGGAGACTACTCGGTAGCTTGCGAATAACCTGCTCGGAAAGCATGCTTTCGCCCATCCTGGCCTGTCGCACCCCCAATCAGATATCGATCGCATGCAGTTGAAGATCGCGGCGGGTTCGCAACCTTGGCTGGATGGAACCGCCTGATCAAGAATCGACATGCTTCGAGCGGTGGTTTCGATAACCTCGGCTACGGTACGTTGACGTTTAGCCTGCGCCGATGGTCCTCACAGGTGAGTAGCGGCAAGGCAAAGGTCTTGTGCAGGGCAAGCGCCCGCCGCGCCTCATCCCGCGATTCACCGCGACGGCCGCCAGGACTTCAGCAACTCCCGCGACGCGGCGCAGGCCCGCGCGGCGCGCTGCGGCAGTCCCAGTTCCGGATGGGTCTTGCCGGCCGGTGCTTCCACCGACAAGGGGATATCGGCGGGCAAGGCATCCAGGTAATCTTTCAGGGGCAACTCGCCTTCGCCCGGAAACAAACGTCCCTGGCGCGCTTCGTCGGTGATGCCGGCGTCGGTCGGGTCCTTGAGCGGTGCGTCGCAAAGTTGTACCGAACCGAGCAGGGCGGCGGGAATCTCGCGCAGCATGGCGGCCGCCCCCCCGGACCGGTACAGGTGCAGCATGTCCACCAGCAGCCTGCCGTTGGGCCGCGCCGCGCGCGTGACGATTTCCAGCGCCTGCGGCAGCGTGCCGACGATGCGAAAGCGCATGAACTCCAGGTCCACGCCGAGGCCGACGCCGGCGGCGAGGTCGCACAGCGTGCCGAAGTTATCGGCCAGGCGGCCGAAGTCCGTGTCGTCGCCCGAGACGCTGAGCCGCCGCGCGCCCAGCTCGGCGGCCAGCGCCACGGTGGCCGCGTAGTCGTCCACGCGCAGCTGCGGCGCAACCGAGAGGAACTCCACGTCATGCACGCCGACGCCGGCATCGGCCATGCGGCGGCGCCATTCGATGACCGTGGGCCGGCTCAGCGGGTAACACAGGCCGCCGGGTACGGCGGGAAAAACGCGTAGGCCGACCTTCTGGTAGCCGGCCTGGGCCGCGAGGTCGAAGAAGGCCGGCGGCGCCGCGTCCAGCACGGTGAGATGGGCAAGTGACAGTGGAATCATGGTGCTATTTGTGGAGGATCTGGCCGAGGAAGTCGCGCAGCCGTTCATGCTGCGGGTTGGTGAAAAATACCTCGGGCGGCGCCTGCTCGACGATCTCGCCGCGGTCCATGAACAGGACGCGGTCGGCGACGCTGCGCGCAAAACCCATCTCGTGCGTGACGCACAGCATGGTCATGCCTTCTTCGGCCAGTCCAATCATGGTGTCCAGCACTTCCTTGACCATCTCCGGGTCCAGCGCCGAGGTCGGCTCGTCGAAGAGCATGATTTTAGGCGTCATGCACAGCGCCCTGGCGATCGCTACGCGCTGCTGCTGGCCGCCCGAGAGCTGCGCCGGGTACTTCTTCGCGTGTTCGGGTATGCGCACGCGCGCCAGGTATTTCATCGCGATGGTTTCGGCCTCGGCCTTGCCGGTGCCGCGCACCTTCATGGGCGCGAGCATGCAGTTCTCCAGCACCGTGAGGTGCGGGAACAGGTTGAATTGCTGGAACACCATGCCGACCTCGGCGCGCACCGCGCTGACGTTCTTCGCGCCGGCGCCCAGGTCCATGCCGTCGACCATGATGCGGCCCTTCTGGAAGGGCTCCAGGCGGTTGATGCAGCGTATCGTCGTCGACTTGCCCGAGCCCGAAGGCCCGCAGATGACGATGCGCTCGCCCCTGCGCACCGTCAGGCTGACGTCGTTCAGCACCTGCGCCGCGCCGAACCACTTGCTGACGCCCTCCATCGTGATGATGGTTTCCTTGCCGGCGGCGCGCGGCACCGCGTGGTCCGGCGCGATGCCGGAATCCCTGGAGATCATGATGCTCGCTCCGCTGTGCAACTACTTCGCCACCGCGGCGGGCAGGGCGGCTTCGGTCTCGCCGGAGGCCGGCATGTCGGTGCGCATCTCCTGCCCTATCCATTTCTTGTAGAGCGCGCCCAGCTCGCCGCTGGCGATCTTGCGCGCGATGAAGGCGTTGATGTAGTCCGCCCATTCGCGCTCGCCCGGCCGCACGGCCGCGCCCTGGTAGCCGCGCGCCACCACGAGCTTGATGTCGTATTTGCCGGCGCCCGCGATCTGCGCGATCGAGCCGAGCTGCGTGTGCGCCGCGCCGGCCAGGTCCACCTGGCCCGACAGCAGCGCCTGCACCGCGGCGGCATCGTCGTCAAAACGCTGGACGGTCGCGCCGGAGTTCGCCTTGGTCATGGCCGAATCCTGCACGCTGCCGCGCGGCACGCTGATGCGCAGGCCCTTGAGGTCGGCATAGCCCTTCATCGCCGGAAGCGATGTCTTGCCGATCAGCACGGTCTCCAGATAAGAGTAGGGGCGCGAGAACAGCACCACCTTCTGCCGGTCGGCCAGGATGGTGACGACCGCGGCCAGCACGTCCACCTGCCCGGTCAGCAGCGCCGCCGTGCGGTTGGCCACCGTCACCGGCGTGAACTCCGGCTTGACGCCGAGGTCCTTGGCGAGCATTTCCGCGAACTCGATGTCGTAGCCGGTCAGCTTGTTGTCCTTGTCGCTGAAGCCCCAGGGAACCTGGGCCACCTGCGCGCCGACCTTGAGCACGCCGGATTTTTTGATGTCGGCCACTTTCTGCGCATGCGCCAGGCCGGCCAGGGTGAGTGCGACGGACAGGGCGATCAAAGTGCGGCGGGTGAATTGTCGAATCATGGTTTGTCTCCTCTAATGAATGCGGAAATCCGCGGGTCTTGCGTGATGGGATCAGCCTGCGGCGGCAAAGCGTTTTTCCAGCCGCGCGCTGTAGCGCGACAAGGGAAAACAGATCGCGAAGTAACACGCCGCAACCAGCCCGAAAGCGAGCAGCGGCTTGTAGGTGACGCTGGAGACCAGCTGGCCCGAACGGGACAGCTCGACGAAGCCGATGATGGCCGCGAGCGAGGTGCCCTTGATCAGCTGCACCAGGAAGCCGACGGTGGGCGCAAACGACATGCGCAGCGCCTGCGGCAGCACGATGTGGCGCATGCGCGTCCAGTAGCAAAGGCCCAGTGCGTCCGCTGCTTCCGACTGCCCGCGCGGCACGGCCTGGATGCCGCCGCGCCAGATCTCGCCCAGGAAGGCACCCGCATGCAGTGTCAGCCCCACGGCCGCCGCGACCCAGACATTGACCTTGAAGCCGAACACCGGCAGGCCGTAAAACACCAGGAACAGCTGCAGCAGCATGGGCGTTCCCTGGAAGAAGTCGATGAACACCCCGGCCGCCACGCGCAAGGCTTTCACCGGCGCGGTGCGGGCGAGCGCCACACCCAGCCCGGCCAGGCCGCCGCCCAGGAAGGCGATGGCCGAGAGCTGCAGCGTGGCCCACAGGCCGCTGGCAATGACCCAGAATTCAGTGAGTGTGAAGTCGCGAATCATGGCGGCCTCAGCGGGTGGGGTAAGAAAAGTAGAAGCGGTCTATCAGCTTGAAGACCGTCGAGAAAACCGTCGACATCGCCAGGTACAGCAAGGCGGCGATGATGTAGACCTCAAAGCTGCGGAAGGTGTCCGAGTCGATGTTCTGGGCCACCGAGGTCAGCTCCTCCGCGGAGATGGAGGAGACGATGCTGGTGGTCAGCAGCAGCATCACGAACTGCCCGGCCAGCGAAGGGTAGACCGTGCGCAGCGCCGGCTTGAAGACGATGTGGCGAAAGGTCTGCAAAGGGTTCAGGCCTAGCGCGGCGCCGGCCTCGAACTGGCCGCGCGGCACTGACTCAATGCCGGTGCGTATGATCTCGGCCGAGAAAGCACCCAGGTTCAGGCTCAGCGCCGCCACCGCCGCGGTGTTTGGCGTCAGGCTCAGGCCCAGCGAGGGCAGCCCGAAAAAGATGAACAGCACCTGCACCAGGAAAGGTGTGTTGCGCACGATCTCGATGTAGCATTGCGCAACCCAGCGCAGCGGCGTCGCCGTGGAGCGCTTGCCGAGAACGGCCAGCAGGCCTATGGCCATGCCTATCGCCACCGCGACCGCCGAAAGCCGCAGCGTCAGCCAGCAGCCCTGGGCGAATTGTTCCCAATGCGGTAGCAGCACCGCGAAGTTGAAGCTGTAATTCATGTCTGTCGCTCTTGTCTCGTGAATAGGTCTTTTGGTGAACCGACATGGGCGCGCCAACCCGGCGCCCTCGGGCTTGGCTTTCTAGGCCGGCAGCGAAACCGCGCTCCCCGTCTTTGCCGCCTGCGTCACCGCCAGCGTCGCTTCCAGCGTGCGGAAGCCGTCCTGCGCCGAACACACGGGCGCTTCGTGGCCTTCGATGAGCGCGGCGAAATGGCGTATCTGTTCGGTGTAGGGGCAGCCGATGTGCAGGGCGGTGCGCTCCATGGTCAGCGGGTCGTGCCAGCCCTGGGCCGGGCCCTGGTCCTGGCGGTAGCGCCAGACTTCCAGGCGCGGCAGGGTCAGCGAGCCTTCCGTGCCTGAATAGAAATGCGCGTTGATGTCCTGGCGCGGGAAACGCTCCGCCTCGCCGGCGGCCAGGTCCCAGTTCCAGGGCGCGGCCGCCGTGTCCGACACGGTGACCGTGCCCAGCGCGCCGCTGCGAAAGCGCAGCGCGACCACCGCGGTGTCCTCGACGCCAAAGCCGCGCACCGCGCTGGAGGCCAGTGCCTGCACGCTGTCGATTTCCCCGTAGAGATGGCGCATCAGGTCGATGTCGTGGATCAGGTTGATCAGGATGGGGCCGCCGCCCGGCTCGCGGCGCCAGGCCACGTCGAAGTAATCGCGCGGCTTGAGCCAGGTGCACATCACCGTGGCGCTGACCGGCCGGCCCAGCGTGCCGGCGGCCACGATGGCCTTGGCCTTGCGCATGATGGGGTTGTGGCGGCGCTGGTGGCCCACCAGCACCGGCAGCCCGGTGGCGCGCGAGGCTTCGCAGATGCGCCGCCCGTCGGCCAGGGTGTCGGCGATGGGTTTTTCGACCAGCACCGCGGCGCCGCGCTCCAGGCAGTCGACCGTGATCTGGGCGTGCGTCACATTGGGCGTCGCGACGATCACGCCTTTCGGTTGGGTCGCGGCCAGCAGGCTTTGGTAGTCGGGAAAGCAGGGCACGCCGATGGAGCGCGCGAAGTCGGCGGCCGCCGGTGTCGGGTCGGCGATGCCGGCCAGTTTGACGTCCGGGCTTTTGAGCGCGCGGTCTATATGGGTCATGCCGATCAGGCCGGCGCCGATCACGGCGATAGGAAGTCTGCTCATGGGTCCTTTTCTGGATGGGGGCTGCTGTTGAGGGGGAGTCTAGTAACAACAAAAATATCTACAATCCGCAAATAGTTGAGTCGTATTCAACGAATTGTTGATAATCAAGGCCATGGACCTGAAGGATTTGCACGTGTTCTGCGAGGTGGTGCGCCGCTCAGGCTTTGCCGCCGCTTCGCTGGAGATAGGCACGACGCCGGCGCACATCAGCAAGCGCATAGGCATCCTGGAGGCACAACTGGGCGTGCGCCTGTTCCACCGCACGACGCGGCGCGTGGTGATCACCGAAGATGGCGAGCGCGCCTACCAGTGGGCGCGGCGCATCCTGGACGACAGCAACGCGATGTCCGAGGCCTTCAGCAGCGCCAAGAGCGAGCCCTCGGGCCAGCTGCGCATCGCCACCAGCCAGCGCCTGGGCCGCGAACATGTGGCGCCCATACTGTCCCTGCTGGGCACGCGTTACCCCCGCATCGAGGTCTGGCTCGAACTGCTGGACAGGCGCGTGGACCTGGTCAGCGAGAACTTCGACCTCGACATCCGTGTCGGCGAGCCGGCCCAGCCGCAGCTGATTGCGCAGCGCATGGTGGAGAGCTGGCGCATCTTGTGCGCCTCGCCCGAGTACCTGGCGCGGCGCGGCCACCCCAAGTCGGTGGCCGAACTGGCCGAGCATGAATGCCTGCTGTACCGCGAGCGCGAGCAGCCCTTCGGCACCTGGCGCCTGACAGGGCCCAAAGGGCCGGAGTCCGTCAAGGTGACCAGCCGCTTCAGCTCCAACCACAGCGATGTGGTGAAGGGCTGGAGCGTGGACGGCAAGGGCATCTGCCTGCTGTCGATATGGGATGTTGCGCAGCCTTTGCGCGACGGCCGGGTGGTGAGGGTGCTGCCCACACACCACGAACCGGCCGACGTCTGGGCCATGACCAGCACCCGCTCGGCCGGCTCGGCCAAGGTCAGGGTCTGCGTGGAGTTCCTCAAGGAACAGCTGGCGCGGGGGCCGCACGCGCTGCAAATAGGCGCGCGCTCGTCACGGCCAGCCTAGGCTGCGAACAGGGGCCCCGGGCGGCCCCGCTGGCCGGGCGAGGGGAGAAAAAGCTTCTTTTGGATACTTTAAAAGTATCAAATAGCCCGAATTAAGATATTTTACATGCTGCACATGCGTTCCTAGAATCGCGCCAAACAGCCGTGGTTTGCAAGTTGTTACAGCTTGCTTTCCCGGTAGCCGGACAAAAAGGTCGTCAAGGAAACGCTGGATTTGCAGTCCATTTGTGACGCGTAGGCGGGGAAGCCGCCATAGCGCACAAGGCGTGAAGCCGTGTCGATCTCCGTATTTTTGACAAGCGGGGTATGGGCATGACGTGTGTTCGCAATCGATGGTTACAAGTTGTCGTGGCAATGGGCCTGGCTTTTCTCTGCGTGCGCCTTTTCGCTGCGGCCGACAAAACCGCCGGCGAACTGCCCAAGGAGCAGGTGATTGACCTGGAAAGCGCGGGCGCGGCCTATCCCTTTGCGGTCTATTCCAACATCGACCTGCGCCGGCCTGACCCCGGCATCCGGCGCGCCGTGGTTTTTGTGCATGGCGTGCAGCGCGATGCCGACCGCTACTTCGGTGTGGGCCTGGGGCTGCTGCAGGCCGCGCGGCTGGACGCCTCCAGCACTGTGTTGCTGGTGCCGCATTTCCTGACGGCTTCTGACCCGTCGCCGGACGGCAGGATTCCGCTCTGGCGCGGCGGCAACTGGATGCAGTGCCAGGAGTCGCGCGGCAAGGAGGCCATCAACTCCTGCGGCGTGCTCGACGATATCGCCCGTTACCTGAGCGCGGACAAGCGTTTCCCCGTGCTCAAGGAAATCGTCTTCATCGGCCACTCGGCCGGCGGGCAGCTGATGCAGCGCTATGCCGTGCTGAACAACAGCGAGGAGGCGCTGCGCAAGGCGGGCATACGCGTGCGTTATGTGGTCTCCAGCCCGTCCTCTTATCTGTACCTGGACGCCAACCGTCCCGAGGGCGAGGACTTCAAGCCGGTGAACAGCATCCTCTGCCCCGGCTACAACAACTTCCGCTACGGCCTGGGCAACATGGTTCCCTACGGCCAGGGCCTGGACGGCGAACAGCTGTTCAAGCGTTATGCGGCGCGCGAGGTCCTTTACCTGGTGGGCGCGCAGGACAACGACCCGGCCTACGAGTCGCTCGACAAATCCTGCGGCGCCGCCATGCAGGGCACGGACCGCCTGAACCGGCACAGGAATTACCTGCGTTACGAACAATTTCTGGCGCGCAAGTGGAGCACGCCCGTGGCGCGCGCCGTCATGGTGGTGCCTGACGCGGGCCACGAGGCGGCCGATATTTTTGAATCGCGCGAGGTCGCCGCAAAAATTTTCCCGGCCGCCGGCCACTAGCCAAGAGCAGGGAGAGCACAAAAACACACAGGGACCAACAGGGACGCACCGAAATACAGGCACACGAAGAAAACACAAAAGAAGCCCCCACGGCGCGCACACAACAACAAGACAGAAAACGAACACATGATGGAATCCCCACGCCTTGCCGCGCCCCGGCGAAAAATCCTCGCATCGCAGATCTGCGCGATGCTGGCCGCCGCGCCCTTCACCATGCCATGCGCCGTCCACGCGCAAACGCCGCCCAGCGCCGGCACCCTGTTCGACGCCAACCGGCAGCAGCTGTCGCCCGCGGAAACCAGCGGCGCGCCGGCGGCCGTGCAGCGCCCCGCGCGCATCGAAAAAGAGACCGAAGGCAGCGATGAGGGCCAGGGCCTTGCCGCAGGCGGGCCGGGCGTGCAGGTCACCGGCTTTGTGTTGAGCGGCAACCGGTCCCTGCCGGCTTCCGAGTTGCAAGGCCAGTTGCAGGAATTTGTCGGCCGCGAGCTGGACTTCGCCGGGCTGGGCAAAGCCGCCGCCAAGATCACCGCCTACTACCGCGCGCGCGGCTACCTGGTGGCGCGTGCCTACCTCCCGGCCCAGGAAATACAGGGCGGCATGGTCGCCCTCGGCATCCGTGAAGGCGTCATAGGCCGGGTGGTGGCCGAGCCTGACGCCAATGTGCGACTGGACCCGGCGCTGATAGGCCGGCACCTCGCGGGGCTGCAGCCGGGCGAGGTGATCCAGGAGAGCGACCTGGAAAACACGCTGCTGCGCCTGTCCGACATCGCTGGCATGACGGTCAAGGCGGTGCTGCGACCGTCGGCCGAGCCGGGCGCCACCGACGTCATCGTCAAGCTCAGCGAAATGAGCGCGATCACCGCGCGCGTGAGCATAGACAACGGCGGCAGCTTTTACACGGGTGCCAATCGCCTGTCCGCCAGCCTGAGCCTCAACGACGCGCTGGGCATGGGCGAAAGCTTCAGCCTCAACACACAGCAAACCTTTGAAGGCCTGCGCATCGCCGGCGTGGGCTACCAGCAGCCCCTGGGCACGACGGGCCTGACGGTGGGCGCGAACTTCGCGGGCCTGCAATACAACATTGGCAAAAACCTCAAGGAGGTCCAGGCCAGCGGCGAAGCCCGCATCAGCACGCTGTTCCTCAATGCCGCGCTGCTGCGCAGCCGGCGCGCCAACGTCAATGCCTCGCTGGCGGCGGAATACCGGCATTTCCAGGACACCACAGGCGGCACCACCGTCGACAAATCCGCCCATGTGCTGAGCGCGGGCCTGTCCGGCGACTGGCGCGACGATTTGACCGGTGCGCCGGCCAGCAACAGCTGGAATGCACGCGTGGGCATGGGCCACCTGAAAAAGGAAACCGCCAACGACGCAGCGCTGGACCGCTTCACGGCCAATGCGGCCGGCGACTACAAAAAACTCAACCTGTCCTATAGCCGCCTGCAGCAGCTGGGTGGCGGCTTCTCGCTGCTGGGCTCCGTCAGCGCGCAGTACGCCGACAAGAACCTGGACGCATCGGAAAAAATGAGCCTGGGCGGCTCGAACGGCGTGCGCGCCTACCCGGCCGGCGAGGCCGCGGGCGACCAGGGCATGCTGGCGCGGCTGGAATTGCGCAAGAACCTGGGCGTCGTTGGCAACGCGGTGGTGGAAGGCGCGCTGTTTGCCGACGCGGGGCGCGTGACCATCAACAAAAAGCCCTGGGACGCCAGCGAGAACCGCGCCAGCCGCTACGGCTACGGCGTGGGCCTGAACGTCTACCACAAGGACCTGGTGTTCAATGCGAGCTTGGCGATGTCGCCCGGCGTCAACCCGACCAGCGAACCGAAAAGCGCGCGCCGCCTGTGGCTGTCGGTCTCGGGGTCGCCCCAGGCCTTCACCGGCCTGGCCTCCAGCAGCAGCGGCGGCAACCGGGGCGAGGACTTCGAGGAAGCGCAGGACGGCATGCTGTTCTACGGCTCGCTGGGCATCGTCCCCGAATATGTGAGCCGCTCGGGTTCCACGCCCGCGGCACCCGCCGACCAGAGCAAACTGGCCACGCCCAACGGGCGCAATATGTCGGGCTTCTGGCGCGCGCGCGACAACGTGTCCTACGTGGGCGCGCGTGGTGGCATCCCGATTTACGAGCATTGGAAGCTGCTGTGGCAGCTGGAGCTGGGCTTGTCGCTGAGCGCGGGCGCCGCCGGTGTCGATGCCTCGCCGGACTGGACGCACAGGCAGGAACTGCGCAACACCGGCGTGGCCGTCGCCCATCCCGACGCCGGCACCGCGATGTACGGCAACTGGGACATGCCGCTCAAGGAAAGCACAACTTCCTTCGATCCCTTCGGCGCCACCACCAGCGCGGCCCACTACAACATCATCGGCTCGCCGGGCTTTGCCACCAGCATCACCCGGAATTCGGGCCCGGTGGGCACGGCGGCGGTGAACAACAACGACGATGCCGCTTTCAACCGGCGTCAGGCCGGCGTGTACGGGTACTGGACGCCCAAGATGGGGGGCTTTCAGCTCAAGCTGGCGTATTCGAACAACGGCATGAAGGCCGCGCCCGACGTGGACACCGGCTACCTCTACGGCGGCAGCCTGTCCTATGAGAACGGCGGCTTCTCCGCCGTGGTGGCGGCCGAGCAGCACATCAACTACTTCGGCATCGCCAGCCTGGGCCGCAACGCGCGCGGCGTCGGCACCAACACCCACGTCACGCAGGGCACCACCTCGGACGACTACAGCGTGCGCTACGGCGTGGCCTACGACTTCGGCGACACCAAGGTCTCGCTGATTGCCGACGAGTTGCGCTACGCCGAATCCGGCGTCGTCAACACCAGCGTCACCTCCAGCGACATGTCCAGCTACCGCCGCCGCGCCTACATGGTCGGCGTCACCCACAAGATCGGCGCCTGGCAGCTGCGTGCCAGCCATGCCAAGGCCTTCGCGGGCGACTGCACCATGATTTCCGGCAACGGCGTGAACTGCTCGACCGAGGGCATGGGCGCGACCTCCCAGGCCATCGGCTTTTCCTACAACTGGAGCAAACAACTGAGGATCTTCGGCCAGTACGTGGTGCTGCGCAACCAGCCGCTGGCCAACTACAACTACGCCGTCGCCGGCGTGTTCGGCACCTCCGGCGTAGGCACCACGATTCGCGCGATCGGTGTCGGTATCAATTACACATTCTGAGGGGCTCGCCATGACGCACCAACCTTCCCCGGCTTCTTCCATTCATGCGGCGCGCAAAAGCCGCCCGAGGCTGACGCCGCTGACGGCCGCCATGCTGTCGGCGCTGTGCAGCATCTACCCGCTCCGGGTATACGCGCTGGACCCTGGCGCGCTGCCGACCGGCGGCCAGGTCACGGCCGGCAGCGGCAGCATCAGCCAGAGTGGCAACGTGATGAACGTGGTGCAAGGCAGCGACCGCATGGCCGCGACCTGGAACACCTTCAACATCGGCAGCGCGGCCAGGGTCAATTTCGCACAGCCTTCGGCCTCCTCGGTGGCGCTCAACCGCGTCACCTCCAGCGACGCCTCGCAGATCATGGGCCAGCTCAATGCCAACGGGCAGGTCTACCTGATCAACCCCTCGGGCATCCTGTTCGGCCAGGGCTCGGCCGTCAACGTCGGCGGCCTGGTGGCCAGCTCGCTGAACCTCTCCGACGCCAATTTCATGGCCGGCAACCACCGTTTTGAAGCCGATGGCACGGGTGGAGCGGGCGGCGCCGTGATCAACCAGGGCAGCATTGTCGCGGCCGACGGCGGTTATGTGGCACTGCTGGGCGCGCAGGTGCGCAACGAGGGCAGCATCACGGCCCGCCTGGGCAGCGTCATGCTGGGCGCCGGCGAAAAAGTCACGCTGGATTTCAACGGCGACGGCCTGATCAATATGCAGGTCAGCGACCCCGCGCTGGGCGCCAGCGTGGTGAACCAGGGCCTGCTCAAGGCCAACGGCGGCGTGATTGTCATGTCGGCGCGCTCCGGCGACGCACTGCTGTCCCATGTGGTCAACAACGAGGGCGTGATCGAGGCGACCAGCCTGCAGCGCCGCAACGGCGCCGTGCTGCTCGACGGCGGCGGCGCGGGTGTCGTCGCGGTGAGCGGCCGTGTCGACGTCTCGGGCCGCGGCGCCGGCGAAACCGGCGGCACTTTCAAGGCCCTGGGCCAGTACGTCGGTGTGTTTGACGGCGCGCGCATAGACGCCTCGGGCGACGCCGGCGGCGGCACGGTGCTGGTCGGCGGCAACTACCAGGGCAGCGGCACCGAACGCCAGGCCGTGGGGACTTTCATGGGTGAAGGCGCCCGCATCCAGGCCGACGCGATCAGCAGCGGCGACGGCGGCAAGGTCATCCTGTGGTCCACCGACAGCACGCGCTTTCACGGCGGCATCACCGTGCTGGGCGGGGGCCAAACCGGCAGCGGCGGCCTGGTCGAGACCTCGGGCCACAACCTGGAAGCGACGGGTTCGGTGGATATCAGCGCGGCCTCCGGCAAGGGCGGTACCTGGCTGATCGACCCCTACAACATCAACATCACGAGCACGGCAAGCGTCGGTGCGACCGGGAGCTCGCCCTTCACCTCGAGCGGCGCGGCCAGCTCCAACCTGAGTTCGGCCGTGCTCAATGCCTCGCTGTCCGAAGGCGCCAACGTGATCGTCCAGACCTCCGCCGTCGGCGGCACCTCGGGCGACATCAACGTGCTGGACAACGTCAAGGGCGTGGGCAATGCCTCGCTGACGCTGCAGGCGCACCGCAACATCATCATGGGCAGCCGCACCATCTCCAACGGCACCGGCAAAAGCCTCAACGTTTCGCTGGTCTCCAACTACGGCGATACCGGCAATGGCTCGGTGGCATTGACAGGCAGCACCATCACCACCAACGGTGGGGCCATCACCATCAGAGGTGGCAGCAATCCGCTGACCGGCTATGCCGCCACCAACCAGAGCGGCGCCTCTGGCGTGGCGATCACCGGGGGCACCACGCTGAGCACCAGCGGCGGCAACATCACGATACGCGGCGCCTCCACATCGACAAGCTCCAGCAGCAGTGCGGTGAATATCTCCGGCTCCACGCTCAATGCCGGCGGCGGGAACATCTCCATCCTGGCCAACGTCGCCAGCGCCAGCGCGACTGGCGACGCCTTTGTGCTCACCGGCGGCAGCAACGTGCAGACCAGCGGTGCCGGCTCCATCACGGTGGACAGCACCAACCTGGGCAGCGGCAACGGCACGCGCATCTTCAGCACCAACAACACCCTGGCCGCCAGCGGCTCCGGCAACCTGACGATCAGCGGCAACGCGACTTCCGGCTTCGGTGTGCTGATCTGCTCGACCGCCAGCACCTCCTCGCAACAGCTCACTGTGGGCAGCGGCAACCTGACCGTGCAGGCCAATGCCAACGGCTTCGCCGGCGCCGGCCGCGGCGTCTACCTGGCGGCCTCGGGCAACGGCGGCGTGGTGCTCAATGCCACGGCCGGCGGCGCCATCACGCTGGGCGGCAGCAGCACTGGCAGCTACGGCACCGTGCTCAATTCGACGGGCCCGGGATCTTCCATCAGCATCTTCTCGGACGGCGCCATCACGGTGGCCGGCAACACCTCGGGCGGCACCACGCCCGCGCTGGGGCTGCTGAGCTCCGGCAGCGGCGCCAGCGCGGCCACCGCTTCCAGGGTCAACATCAGCAGCACGGCCGGCGCGCTCAAGCTGTTGGCCAACAACAGCGTGGTCAATCCGACCACCGGCTCGTTCAAGGCCGTGTCGCTGGATGCCAGCGGCAGCTACGCCAGCATCAACCTGGGCACGCAGTCGGGCGCGCTGACGCTGGACGGCACCAGCTATTCGGGCCGCGGCGTCGACATCGCGCCCTCCGGTGCCAATGCGGCGATCAACATCACCACCGGCAGCGGCGCCATTGCCGTCAACGGCAACAGCACCAGCAGCTTCGGCGGCTACGGCATCTTCCTGAACTCCACCGGCAACTCGAACGGTGTCAACGTCAGCACCGTGAGCGGCGACATCACCTTCCGCGGCGACTCCATAGGCACCTCGGACGCCATTTCCCTGGGCGGCAGCGCTTCGAGCACCAACTCGGTCAACAACATCGCCTCGCAGGGCGGCAACATCACGCTGCTCGGCAACTTCCACTCGCCGAATGTCGCCGAGCTGGACCATGGCATTGCGATCCAGAACGTCGCCAACCGCATCCAGACCACCGGCTCGGGCAACGTGACGCTGGTTGGCAATGCCGCCGACCAGGGCAACGGCGTCAGCATTTACGGCGGCGGCAAGGCGCTGGTCAGCGTCGAGAACGGCGCGCTCGCGATCACCGGCAGCAGTGTCTACGGTGACGGCGTGGGCGTGCTGACCGGCAACAACGTCATACGCGCCACCGGCAGCGGTTCTGTGAGCGTGGCCGGCAGCTCCAGCTACGGCAGCGGCGTCACCATCTACCCTTCGACGGCGACCAGTTCCGCCGCGATCTCCACGGTGTCGGGCAAGCTCTCGGTCACGGGAAACAGCGGCCCGGCCTCCACCGCGCCGGCGGTGCTGCTGCGCAGCGCGGCCTCGGGCGCCGCCAACGGCGTCAGCATCACCTCGGGCAGCGGCGACATCGACATCCAGGCGACGACCGCAGGCTCCGGCGAGGGGCTCTCCATTGTCGGCAGTAGCACCAATGCCTTCAATACCGTGAGCACGGGCGGCGACGGCAGCCTGCGCGTTTCGGGTTCAGGCGGCAGCTACGGCGTGCGCATAGACGGCGGCACCAACAAGCTGCAGGTGGAAAACGGCCTGCTGCTCATCAGCGCCAGCGCGCCCAATGGGCAGGCTTTCAGCCAGTCCTCCGATGTCACGACGATTGCCGCCACTGGCTCCGGCACCGTGCTGCGCAGCCTGGGCGGCACCATCAGCAACAGCCTGACCAGCGCCGCGTCGGCAGGCGCCACTGCCGCGCTGCAGACTGAAATGGCCGGTGGCGACTGGATGGCACCGCTGGCGGGGGACACCCCGGCGCCGCCCTCCGGCGCCGGCACGGACAGGCTCACCATTTCCGTGCTGTCGCCAGGCGCCGATCTCAATGCATCCGCCGCGGGAAAAGACGATGCGACGCCTTGAACCTGTGCCCGCCGCGGCGGCGACCATCCGCTTCATGCCGCCGCGCCGCACCGGGCGGCTGGTGCTGCTTGCGCTGCTGCTGGCATTGCTGTCCGGCGCGGCCGTCGCCGCGGACAAAACCCCCGGCAAGGCCGAGCACGACAATTTTCATTTCCTCGGCGAAATGAACAAGGCCTCCACCGTGATGGTGGTGGAAACCCGAATCGTCCCGCCCGAGCTGGGCAAAAAAATCGCGCGAGCGGTCGACCAGGTGATCCGGGACGGCAACCAGCCGGGCGCCAAGCGCCCGGGGGACTACCTGCAGTACGAGCCGCTGATCCTGGCGCTGGCCGGCCCCGACGGTTCGCGCATGCATTCGGGGCGCAGCCGGCAGGACATCCTGTCCACCACACGGCGCCTGATGCAGCGCGAGCGCGCGCTGGCCCTGATGGCCGCGATGACCCAGTCGAAAGCGCAATTGCTGGCCGTGGCCGAAAAAAACCTGGACACCATCGTGCCGGCCTATACCAACGGCGTGCAGGCCCAGCCGACCACTTATGCGCACTACCTGCTGGCCTTCGCCTCGGTCTTCGGGCGCGACAGCGCGCGCCTGAAGGATGCTTATGCGCGCCTGAACCTGAGCCCGCTGGGCGCGGGCGCGCTCGGCACCTCGAGCTTTCCGGTGAACCGCGAGCGCCTGGCGGAGCTGCTGGGTTTTGACGGCGCGCTGGAAAACTCCTACGACGCGGCGCAGCTCGGCGCGCTCGACACCGGCGTGGAACTGGTGGGCCTGTGCAGCAACGCGGCGCTGATGATGGGCGTGCTGGTGCAGGACATGCACACCCAGTACCACCAGGCCGCTCCCTGGATCACCCTCCAGGAAGGCCGGCTCACCGGCACCAGCAGCATCATGCCGCAAAAGCGCAACCCCTATGCCCTCAACACGCTGCGCTTGCAGGCCAGCGAGGTGGTGGGCCGCGCCTTTACCTACCAGCTGGAGGCGCACAACGTCACGCCCGGCATGCCCGACTACAAGCGCGACCAGGTCGAAAAAACCCTGGAGCTCACGACCGATGCCTTTGTGAAGCTGGCTGAGCTGATGAACAACCTCGTCATAGACCGCAGCCGCGCCCTGCAGGAAGTCGAGGCCGACTATTCCACCACCACCGAACTGGCGGACATCCTGCAGCGCGATTCCGATGTCCCGTTTCGGGTCGGCCACCATTTCGCCTCGGAGCTGGTCAGCCACGGGCGCGCCCACAAGCTCAAGCCCGCCGAGATCCCTTTTGACGTCGTCAAGCAGCTGTACACCGAAGCGGTGAAAGCCTTTGACTTCCCGCGCACGGATTTCCCGCTCACGCAGGAACGCTACCGGACGGCGCTGAGCGCGCAGAACATGCTGGCCTCGAGCAAAGGCCTGGGCGGCCCGCAGCGTGCGGAGACCACCAGGATGCTGGCGGCCGAGAAGCGCCGGCTGGACCAGGACGCAGCCTGGCTCAAGGCGCAGGAAGAAAAACTCGCGCTCGCCCAGCAGAAGCTGGACCGCACTTTTTCCGGGCTGTTCCAGTGAGCCTGGTGTCGGCAACGGTGATACTGGCGTTGCCGGAGGGGCGCCATGGCTGAGGAAATTTTTTCGCTCGAAAACTTCGAATACCTGTGCTACTCGCGGCAGCAGGAGCCGGCCGCGCGCGAGCTGGTCAAGCTGCTGCTGCTCATAGACAGGAACTACGGCAACCTTGACGGCAACTTCGCGCTCAGCTTGTCGGCCGCCGTGGGCGCGCGGGAGCGCGACGCGCACGGCCTGACCCGCATCACCAGCGCCATCTCGGCGCTGTTCTCCGACCCAGGCTTTCACGTCACGCCAAACGGCTTCGGCCAGCTCATCAACTTCCAGCGCTGGCTGTCGGCGCTGTTCGCCGCCAGCGCCTTCGTCCATTGCGACCACATCCTGAAGTCGCTCAACTTCCTGGGACCCGGCGCGCCGGAGTTCCATGTCAGCGAGCAGGACCTGGTGAAGTTCTGCATCCTGTACTCGCCCGAATCGGAAATCCCGCTGGACGCGGAACTGCTGTGGCGGCAGAACAAAAAACTGGCCGCCGCGCTGTTCACGGCCCTGCTCTCGCCGCGCTTTCTCGGCTCGCCCGCCGCGCACTCCAAACGCGAGGCGCTGCTGGCCTGGTTGCCCGATCATCTCGAGGAAATCGACAGCCTGGACCTTTTGCCGCTGGGCATCCTGCACGACGTGTACATGCACTGCAGCTACGCCGACCTGCCCGGCCGCCATGAGATCAAGCGCCCCATCAATCGCCTGATCCGCAAGAAACTGGACGCGCTGGGCCTGGCCCGCGTGCCCCTCACCCTGGCTCCGGCCAGCACGGACAAGCCCGTCATGCTGGTGCTGCTCGAATGGTTTTCCGGCGGGCATTCGATTTACCGCACGCACTCCAGGAGCATGGAGGCCGCGCGCCGGCATTTCTACCTGGTGGCCGTCGCCTATCCCGGCAACATCGACGAGCTGGGCCGGGCGGTGTTCGACGAGGTGGTGGATTTCGAGGCGCCCAACGACATGATGGCCTGCCTGCGCCAGCTGCACACGCTGGCCTGCGCCCTCAAGCCCGCCGTGTTCTACATGCCCAGCGTCGGCATGTTTCCCATCACCATGTTCGCGGCCAACCAGCGCCTGGCGCCGGTGCAGGTGGCCGCGCTGGGCCATCCGGCCACCACGCACTCCGACCGCATCGACTACATCAGCGTGGAAGACGACTTCGTCGGCGACCCGGCCTGCTTCAGCGAAACCCTGCTGCGCCTGCCCAAGGACGGCCAGCCTTACCGGCCGTCCGCCATCGAGGTCTCGCTGGCGCGGCCGCGGCGGCAGGACTCGCCCGTGGTCAACATCGCCGTGGCCTCGACCACCATGAAACTCAACCCGAAGTTCCTGCTGGCCTGCCAGAAGATATGCGCCGGCTCGCGCAAGCAGGTGCGCTTTCATTTCCTGATCGGGCAGGCGACCGGCCTGATCTATCCGCAGGTGCTAAGGGTGATACGCCGCTACCTGCCGGATGCCGAGGTCTACGCCCACCAGCCCTATCCCGACTACCTCGCCATCTTCAGCCGCTGCGACATGTTCCTGAGCCCTTTTCCTTTCGGCAACACCAACGGCATCACCGACGCGATGACGGTCGGCCTGCCCGGCGTGTGCAAGACGGGGCCCGAGGTGTTCGAGCATATTGATGAGGCCCTGTTCCGGCGCCTGGGCCTGCCGGACTGGAGCATCGCCGCCAGCGTGGAGGACTACGTCGCGGCCGCCATCCGCATGGCCGACCGCTACGAGGAGCGGGCCGCGCTGTACCGCCGGCTGGAGCGGCCCGAATGCCTGGACGCCTTGTTCCTGGGCCGCGCGGAGTGCCTGGGCGACCGGCTGCATCAGACCTGGTTGGCGGCGGCCGGCAGGTCCTTGCCCGACAGGGCCTGATGCATGGCCTGGCGGTCCAGCGTTTTTTCCCAAGCGCAGACGGCGATGCAGGCCACACAGTTGCCGATCACGTTGGTGAGGGAGCGGCATTTCATCAGCCGCTCCACGCCCAGCAGCAAGACCATGCCGGTCAATGGAATCAGGTTCAGGCTGGCCAGCGTCGCGGCAAGGGCCACGAAGGACGAACCGGCGACGCTGGCGGCGCTCTTGGACGTCAGCATCATGATGCCCAGCAGCGACAGCAGCTGCCAGAACCCCAGGTCGACATGCGCCACCTGCGCCAGGAAGACCGCCGCCATCGCGATGTAAAGATTGCTGCCGTTCAGGTTGAAGCTGTAGCCGGCCGGCAGCATCAGGCGCACCACCGGTTTGGCGCAGCCCATTTTTTCCAGCTTCTCGACCAGGCCCGGCAGGGCGGCGATCGATGCGCTGGTGAAAAAGACCAGCATCAGCTCTTCCTTGACATAGGCGACCAGGCGGAAGATGCTGCAGCCGGCGGCGCGCGCGACCAGGCCCATCACGACGAAGACGAACAGGATGCTGACGAGGTAGATTGCGGCGAGAAAGTGCAGCAGCGGCAGCGCCGAGGATATGCCGTAGCGGCCTATCATGAAGGCCACGGCACCGAAGGCGGCCAGTGGCGCCAGCTTCAGGACCATGCCGACCATGCCGTAGAACACCTGCTGCACGCCTTCTATGAGCTCCAGCAGGCCGCGGCCGCGCTCGCCCACGCGCGCTAGCGCGATGCCCGTCAGCAGCGCCAGCAGCAGGACCTGCAGAATGCTGTTGCCGGTGAAGGCGCCGGTGAAGGTCGAGGGAATGATGTCGAGCAAAAATTCGCTCGCGCTTTGCGTGGCCGGCGCGGGCGCCGCTTGCTGCGCGGCCTCGGCGGCAAAAACCGGCGCGAAGCCCTTGCCGGGCGCCAGCAGCAGGGCGCCTGCAATGCCCGCCGCCAGCGAGAGCACCGTCATGGCCTCGAAGTAGAAGAAGGCCTTGACGCCCACTTGCGTGGCCTGCAGCCGGTTGCGCATGCCGGCGATGCCGGACACCACCAGGCAAAAAATCAGCACGCCGATCAGCATGCCGACCAGGCGCAGGAAGCCGTCGCTCAGGGGTTTCATCAGCGCGCCGGCTGACGGGAAGAAATGCCCCAGCAGCATGCCGGCGGCAAAGGCGAGGGCCATCTGCGCGATGGGATGGCGAAGCGTTTTTCTGGTTCTGGTCATCGACCGCCCAGTCTACGGGTGATCTTGCCACGGGCCTTCGCGAGCCGCGCCATACGGTGGATTTTTGAGGATGGACGGTGAGTGTAAAGACGCATAGGTGTCATCCTGCGCCCAGGGCATATACCTAAAATCCGGATGCAATATTCCTGATATCTTTAAAAGATGGGTTGAGGCGATGGAACTGAGATGGAACTGAGACACCTGCGCTACTTCCTGATGGTTGCTGAGGAGCAGCATTTCACGCGCGCCGCCGAGCGGCTGAACATGCAGCAGCCGCCCCTGAGCCACCAGATCCGGCTGCTGGAAGAAGAACTGGGTTTCGAGTTGTTCCGCCGCCATCCCAAGGGCGCGGCGCTGACGGCCGGCGGCGCCGTGTTTGTGCAGGAGGCCAAGGCCATACTGCGCGGCGTCGAGCAGGCCTCGGCGCGCGCCGCGCGCGCCGCCCAGGGTTTTGAAGGCACGCTGGCCATAGGCTTTACCAGTTCGGCCGCGGCCCACCCCCTGATTCCCGGCATCATCCGCGCCTACCGCGACGCCTATCCCGATGTCCACCTGGACCTGCGGGAAGCCAATGCGGCCGAGCTGACCGAAGGCATAGACCGGGGCACGGTCAATGTCGCGATTTTGCGTTCGCCCGTCAGCCATCCGCGCGGCGTGAGTTTTTTCTCCCTGCTGGAAGAAGAGATGCTGCTGATCCTGCCGGTGGGCCACGCGCTGGTCGCGGGCGCCGCCAAGGACAAGATGCCGGTCATCGACCTGAGGGCCCTGGCCGATGAACAGTTCATCCTGGTGCGCAGGCACGGCGCGCCGGGCATGTATTCGGACCTGATCGAAGCCTGTGAACAAGCTGGCTTCACGCTCAAGATCGCCACGGAGGTCGAGCGCATGCTGACCAACATCAGCCTGGTCGCGGCCGGCGCGGGCGTCTCCGTCGTTCCCGCCTCGATGAAGGATTTCCACCGCGAGAGCGTGGTGTACTGCCGCATCCGCAATGCCAGGCCGGCCCTGGTGGCGCCCATCACGCTGGTGAGCCGGGAGGACAGCAACTCACCGGCCGAAAAAAACTTCCTGGACCTGGCCAAAAGTTTCGCGCGGCAGCACAAGGCCGCAAGGTAGGCGTGCGGCGGGCCCTAGGCCGGTTTCAGTGCAAAATGGGCCGGCGCCGCTGCCCGCGCCTGACATGTCAGCCACCACACCGCCGCCTCCATGAGAACCCGCCACATCGAAGTCCTGCAGGCCATACTGCGCACCGGCACCATCAGCGGCGCGGCGCGCCTGCTGCATGTGTCCCAGCCGGCCGTGACCAAGGCCTTGCAGCATGCGGAGGCAACCGTCGGTTTTGCGCTCTTCAACCGCGAAGGCAAGCGCTTGGTGGCGACCCGGGAAACCCACGCGCTGGCCCCGGTCGTGGAGCAGGCCACGGGCGGCCTCGATGCCGTGCGCGAGCTGGCGCGCAACCTCAAGCTGGGCGCCGACAAGGCGGTGCGCGTGGCGGCCGTCGCCTCGCTGGCCAACAGCGTGCTGCCGTCCGCGCTGCTGGCGGCGCGCAAGCTGTTTCCCAAGATGCGCAGCGAGCTCAACACCGGCCACACCGAGGACATGATGCAAAAGCTGCTGATGCACGAGGTGGACCTGGCGATCGCCTTCGACCCGCCGCTGCATCCCTCGCTGGACTGCGTGGAGATAGGCCACCTGCAGCTGGTCGCGGCCAGCCTGCCCGCGCGCCTGGGCAAATATGCGCGCAACAAAACGATCTCGGCCGAGGCGCTGGCGAGCATGGAGCTGATTGAGCTCTCGGGCAAGGACCCGCTGGGCCGCATCTATTCGCGTTATGCCAACCGCTTCAACTGGCAGCAGGGCAAGACGGCGGTGCGCACCTACCAGATGGCGGTGCGGCTGGCCGAGCTGGACCAGGGCGTGGCGATTGTGGATTCGGCCAGCGCCAACTTTTTTTCCGACAAGCTCAAGGTCCTGCCGCTGGAGCCGCGCGCCGAGTTCCCGGTCTGCGCGATGTACCTCAAGGCGGCCGCCGTCACCGACATCATGCGCACGCTCACGCAATGCGTCGGTGACGAACTCCAGAAAGTACAGGAAGCCACCCTGCAGCCCAGGGCCTGAAGGGCGGCGAGCCTGCCGGCCTAGTACTGGCTGGCGGCCGCGGGTTGCGCCACCGCTTGGCCGCGCAGGCTTTGCACCACGCGCCTGGCGGCGACCAGGTCGCTCAGGCCCACGCCGACGGCCTTGAACAGGATGATCTCCTCGGGCGAGCGGCGCCAGGGCTCCCGGCCGGCCAGCAGCTCGGGCAGGTCGCTGATCTGCGAGGCGTCCAGGCTTTTGTCGGCCAGCCCGATCACGATCTCGCCGGCCTCCACCAGGCTTTGCGGCTTCCATTCCACAATGACGCGGTCGCTGCGCGCGCGGCTCACCTGGTCGATTTCGGTGCCGCCGGGCAGGCTGGTGCCGACCGCGCAAATGGCCGCGCCGCGCTGCAGCCAGGCGCCGTCAAACAGCGGCTGCTTGGAGCGCGTCACGGTGACGATCAGGTCGGCGCCAGCCACTGCCTCCTGTGGCGACATTTGGCGCACCGCGATGCCGTAACGCGCAGCAAACGCTTCGCAGGCCTGCGAGACATCGGCCGTGTCGACGATGGCGATCTCCGAAAAGCCCATGGTTTCCTGCAAAGCCTCGAGGTGCGTGCGGCCCTGGATGCCCAGACCGAAGAGCGCCATTTTTCTCGCGCCCGGCCGGGTGATGTTGTGCGCTGCCCAGGCCGTCATGGCGGCGGTGCGCGCGCGCGTGATTTCCGCTGCCGGCATCACGTGGTGGTCCTGCCGCGCCAGGTCGAAGAGGTTGACCAGGAAGTCGAACTGGCCGTTGAGGCTGGTATAGGTTTTGTAGGCGGCGACGCCGCGGCTTTCCCACAGCGCCCCCATGCCGCTGAGCTTCCAGCTGCCGCAGTCTATGCGCTGGCGCGCCTGTATGGCCGCGTCGCCGCTGCGCAGGGATTCAAAGGCCGCGGGCAGGTCCTGCAAGACCTCGCGCCAGCCGACGCTGCGGGCGACGTCTTCATCGGTATAGGTATGGATCATGGAATGCTTTCGAAAAAGAAGGCGCGCCTGGAGGCCCCAAGCCGGCGCCGAGGAGAGCATCCTAAGTGGGCATGCGAGCCCGCCCTCATCACATTTGCGCGAGGCCAATAACCTGAAGTTATGGGCTCCTCTGAAGTGCTGCTTGGGCGCGCGTGCGCCGGGCTTGACGCGCTGCGGCTTCGTTTGCATGATGCCGCCAACCCGTCCCTGCCGAATGCCCTTGCTGAAAGCGAATTCCTCCCATGCCCGCATTGCCATCCCTCTTGCGCACCGGATCCAAGCCCCTGGCCGCGCTGCTCGGCCTGCTGCTGCTGGCCTGCCCGGCGGCACGCGCGCAAAAAGCGCAAACCGTGAACTTCCTGAGCGAGGACGGCAAGACGACGCTGGTGGCTTACCAGTACGTGCCCGATACGCCGGGCCCGCACCCGGCGGTGGTGATGCTGCATGGGCGCGGCGGCCTGTACACCACGCTCAAGCAGACTTTTGATGCCGACTCGCTGTCCTCGCGCCATGTCGCGTGGGCGAAGTTCTGGGTCGAGCGCGGTTATGTGGCCTTGCTGGTGGATTCCTTCGGCCCTCGCGGTTATGCGCGCGGCTTTGAAGCGGGCACCAACGACGGTAGCCGGCCGGCCAGCGTCAACGAAATCACGGTGCGCCCGCTGGACGCCTACGCGGCACTGAAGTTTCTGCGCGCCCAAGCCGCCGTCGTCAAGGACCCGGTGTTTCTGCAGGGCTGGTCCAACGGCGGCAGCACGGCGCTGTCCGCGGCCTCCACCACGGCGCCGGGCATCGAGGCACCGACCGAGGCCACGGGTTTCCGGGCATTCCTGAGCATGTACCCGGCCTGCGGCCAGGTCATGCGCAGGTATCCCCAGACTTACCGCAGCTACGCGCCCATGCTGCTGCTGATAGGCACGGATGATGAAGAGGTCAACCCGGAACGCTGTGCCCGGCTTTCCGAGATCGCCGAGCGCAACGGCAGCGACTGGCAGTTTGTGCTCTACCCCGGTGTCGAGCATTCCTACGACACGCCCACGCGCAAGCGCGAATCCGTGGCGGCCAACAAGCTCGCGGCCGAAGACAGCAAGCAGCGCGCCGAGGCCTTCTTCGGAAAATTCCTCAAGCGCTGACATGGGCCGCGCCAGGCGGCCCCCTCCTTGAATGATCGAACGCCCGCCTTGCAGCGGGCGTTTCGCTTTGTGCACGCCAGTGGTGCGCGCGCGGTGTTTCTAGGCGGTGATACATATTTTTTGCGTGGATAAATAACCGTGGGTTATGGATATGGGCGGGTATTTCGAACTGGTCCCGGCAGGCAAATCCCAGTCCAATAAGCAGCGGGGAGAAGCAGCTTTCAAGCACGGCGCCGGTCCGGCTGAAAGCTTTTGAAAACGACAGATGCAAGCAATCCATGTGAACAAATCCAGAAGCCGGCCTTTTAAACCCAGCGTCATTGGCGGCTTGCTGGCGCTTTCCGGTTATGGCGCCTTCGCGCAAGCGCCCGATGCCGGTCGCATGCTGGAGTCCATACGCGAACGCGCGCCGGGCCTTTCAAACCCGGCACCGGCGGACGCACCGGCCGTGATTGAAAAACCCGCGCAGGAAAACCACGCGCCGTCCGCCGACACCGGCGCGCGGGTGCTGGTGACGCAGTTCGCGTTCAGCGGCAACGATTCCATCGATGCGCAAACGCTGGCCGCGGAGCTCGGCGGCTTCACCGGCCGCGAGATCGGCTTCGAGGCGCTGGCCGAGGCCGCCGCGCGCATCACGCGCTTTTACCGCGAACGCGGCTTTCTCGTGGCGCGCGCCAACCTGCCCGCGCAGGACATTGCCGGCGGTACGGTGAGGCTGGAAATCCAGGAAGGCCGGCTGGGCGCGGTGAGCGTGGAACCCGCCAAAAATGTGCGCCTGGACCCGGGTGTGGTGCGCCGCTTCATCGCCGGCCTGGCGCCCGGTGCGGTGATACGCGAGGCCGAGATAGAGCGCGCGCTGCTGTTGCTGACGGACCTTCCCGGCATCACGGTCAGGGCGGTGCTGCGCGCGGGTGCCCAGCCCGGCACGGCCGACCTGGTGGTGAGGATCAGCGAAAGCCCGCTGGCGCAGGCGCGCTTCGGTTTTGACAACCAGGGCAACAGCTACACCGGCCGCAACCGCCTGACGGTGGAGCTGTCGGCCAACGACTGGCTGGGCCTGGGCGAGGCCTGGAGCGCCAAGGGCATCACCAGCTTCGAAGGCCTGACGGCCCAGACCCTGGGTGTGTCGGCGCCCCTGGGCGGCTCCGGCCTGCGCGCGGGCCTGGCTTACACCAACCTGCTCTACAAAATCGGCCGGGATTTCGCGCCGCTGGACGCCAGCGGCGAGGGCGAAAGCCTCAGTGGCTTCATCGCTTATCCTTTCATGCGCGGCCGGCAGGCCAACCTCACGGGCCAGCTCTCGCTGGAGCAGAAAAACTATATAGACCGCGTCAACCAGGCCGGCCTGGACGTCAGGAAATCCTCGACCCTGGCCAGGCTGGATATCTATGGCGACTGGCGCGACGGCGTGAGCGGCAACCCCGCGCTGACGAGTTACTCCCTGGGCCTGACGCGCGGCCGCCTGAGCCGCGACACCCTGTCCGACGCGGCCTTCGACGCGCGTTCGGCCATGACCAACGGCCGCTTCAGCAAACTCAACTGGTCGCTCTCGCGCCTGCAGGCGCTGCCGGGCGGCTTCACGCTGCACGCTTCGCTGTCGGGCCAGCAGGCCTCGAAAAACCTCGACTCGTCGGAAGAATTTTTCCTGGGCGGCCCGGGCGGCGTGCGCGCCTACCCGCAAGGCGAGGGCGCGGGCGACGAGGGTTGGCTGTCCCGGCTGGAACTGCGCCACGGCCTGGGACGCATGGGCGGCTTCGGCGTCGAAGGCTTTGTGTTTTACGACGCCGGCCGCGTGCGCATCGACAAAAATCCTTGGGATCCCGCGCAGCTGAGCAACCATAGAAGCCTGCAAGGCGCCGGCCTGGGCCTGGTGCTCACGCGGCCCAAGGCGCTGACGGTCAGCGTCGGCGTGGCCTTCAAGCCCAGCAGCACACCGAGCACCGTCGAGGCCTCGCACAGCCCGACGTTTTTTGTGCAGCTCAGCGGCGCGCCGCAAGTCTTCGCGGGCCTGGGCTCCTCGCTGTCGGACGATGCGGCGCTGAGCTCGGACAAGTTTGAGATCTACGGCGGCTTCGGCCTGGAGTTCGAGCAGGTCGCGCGCGACGGCGCGACGCCGGCCGGCCCGCGCGGCGCGACTTTCTCCGCCACCCCCACGGGCAGGCAGCTGCCTTCCTACCTGCGCATCAGCGACCCTTCGTCCTCGATAGGGGTGCGCGGCGCGCTGGGCCTGGGCGGCGGGCTGGAGGCCTTCTGGCAGGCCGAAGCCGGCGTGGCCTACAAATACGTGCCGAAGACCGGCCCCAGTTCCGAGCGCCCCGAATCCAACGCGGCCACCAGCCTGCAGGACGCGGGCGTGGGCCTGCGCAGCCCCGACTGGGGAGCCGTGCGTTACGGCCAGTGGACCATGCCGTTTCGCGACATGACGGCCAAGTTCGATCCCTTCAATGACTACGGCATAGGCGGCGCGGGCGGCATCATAGGTTCGCCGGGCCTGGGCGTGGGTTCTTCGAGCGTGGCCGGCCCGGTCACCGAGGTGGGTGATGCGAACAACGACGACGCGGCCTTTATACGCAGGCAGCCCGGCGTGTGGCAATACGCCACACCGGAATGGAAGGGCCTGTCGGCGCGCATCGCCTATTCCAACAACGGGCGCAGGGCGGCGCCCGACCTGGGCGCGGGTTCGGCCTGGGGTTTCAGTGGCTCTTATGTGAACGGCGCGCTCAAGCTCGGCATCGCCTACGAACAGCACAACCAGTATTTCGGCATTGCCAGCCTGGGCCGCAACAACCGCGGCGTCGGCTCCTCGGCCACGGCGGTGACCCAGGGCACTTCCTCGCGCGACTGGGCCGTGAGCCTGGGCGCCAGCTACACGCTGGGCGCGACGACCTTCTCCATGCTGCTCGACAAGCTTTCGTATGCCGAGTCGGACGTGATTCCCGGCAACACGGTGCCGGATTTGCAGAGCTACCGCCGCCGCGCCAGGCTGTTCGGCGTGACCCATACGCTGGGCGCCTGGGAGCTGCGCGCCAGCGCCGGCCGCGCCTCGCCCGGCAGCTGCGACACGGTGTCCAACGACCCCGCGCTGCGCAGCTGCTCGACCGCGGGCCTGGGCGCGACCCTGGTCGCGCTGGGCTTGAACCGCACCGTCAGCAAAAACCTGAGCGTCTACGGCACCTATTCGCGCATACGCAACGACGGCTCGGCGAGCTACAACTTCCGCACCGGCGCGGTGTTCGCCTCGGCCGGCAACACGCCCGGCGTAGGCGCCGACGTGACCGGCTACGGCCTCGGCTTCAAGTACAGGTTCTGAGAAAGAGAGTCACGCATGCATGCCGTCCACCAACGCTCCCCCCGCGCCTTCCGCCCCCTGCTGAATTCCGTCATGCTGGCCGTCCTGGCCCTGCAGGCGGGGCGGGTGTTTGCCGACGCGCTGCCGGGCAATGCCTTGCCGACCAACGGCCAGGTCGTCGCCGGTTCAGGTGGCATCACCACCTCGGGCAATGTGCTGACCGTCAACCAGTTCAGCGACAAGCTCACGGCGCAATGGGACACTTTTAACATCGGCGCCGCGGCCAAGGTGAATTTCGTGCAGCCTTCGCGCTCGTCCATCGCGCTGAACCGCGTGATGTCCAGCGACCCTTCGCGCATCTACGGCCAGATCAATGCCAACGGCCAGGTTTTCCTGGTCAACGCCGCGGGCATCCTGTTCGCGCCGGGCTCCAGCGTCAACGTCGGCGGCCTGGTGGCCAGCACGCTGGATATTTCCAATGCCGACTTCGCGGCCGGCAACCTGCGTTTCAGCAACAACAGCGGCGCCAGCGGCCAGGTGCTCAACCAGGGCACGCTCACGGCCAGCGAGGGTGGTTACGTCGCGCTGATAGGCCCGCAGGTCGGCAATGAGGGTGCAATCAGCGCGCAGCGCGGCACGGTGGCCCTGGGCGCGGGCAACAGCGTCACGCTGGACATGCACGGCGACGGGCTGCTCAACCTGCAGGTGGACGGCGCCGCGCTGGCGGCGCTGGCCTCCAACAGCGGTGCCATCCAGGCCGACGGCGGGCTGGTCGTGATGGCCGCGCGCGCCGGCGGCGACCCGCTGGCCACCGTGCTCAACAACAGCGGCACGGTGCAGGCCAGAAGCCTGACAAACAAGAATGGCGTGATACGCCTGGAAGGCGGCGACAGCGGCGTGGTGGCGGTCAGCGGCACGCTGGATGCCTCGGGCTACGGCGCGGGCCAGACCGGCGGGACCGTCAAAGTGCTGGGCGACAAGGTCGGGCTGTTTGCCGGCGCGCGGGTCGATGCCTCGGGTGATGCCGGCGGCGGCACCGCGCTGCTGGGTGGCAACTGGCAGGGCTCGGGCAGCGAGCAGCGCGCGCGGGCGACCTTTATAGACGCCGATGCGCGGGTCAAGGCCGATGCGGTGAACAGCGGCAACGGCGGCAAGGTGGTGGCCTGGTCGGACGAAAGCACGCGCTACTACGGCAGCATCAGCGCCAAAGGCGGCGCGGCGAGCGGGCAGGGCGGCAACGCCGAGGTGTCGGGCGTCAACTTCCTGGACTACGCGGGCACGGCGGACCTTACGGCGGCCCGCGGCAACGCGGGTTCGCTGCTGCTGGACCCGACCAACATCACGATCTCGACCGGCGGCAACACCGCGACCTGGAACGGCAGCAACACCTTCACCGGTTCGGGCGCCTCGTCCATCCTCAACACCACCACGCTGGTCAACCAGCTGGGCACGGCCAATGTGACCGTGAGCACGGCCAGCGCCGGCGCCTCGCTGGGCGATATCACGGTCAGCAACGCCATCGCCTACAACGGCGCGACCGACCGCACCCTGACCCTGCTGGCCAACCGCGACATCAATGTCAACGCCAACATCACGTCGGGTACGGCCAAACTTCATGTTGTGCTGAACTCGGCCTCGGCCGGCGGCGCGGCCGTCGGTTCGGTGTCGCTGGGATCGGGCGCGCAAATCGTCAGCAACGGCGGCAACATCACCATAGGCGGCGGTGCCGACCCCACGACCGGCTATGCCACCGGCGGCGGCGTCACCACCATAGGCTTTCGCATGGTGGGCGGGGGCAGCCTGCTGAGCAGCGGCGCGGGCAACATCCTGATCAATGCCAAGGGCGCGACGGGCCAGGCCTTCTCCATGGGCACCAGCGCCAACACCATCCAGAGCACCAGCGGCAACATCACCATCAACGCCCGCAACGCCGACGCCACGGCCTTTGGCATGAACAGCGGCACCAACATCATCCAGTCCACCGGCACGGGCAACATCACGATCAACGCCGAGTCCACCGGCAACGCGCTGGGTATGACCATGGGCTCCAGCGGCAACAACACGATACGCGTCGCGGACGGCGTGCTGAGCATCAATGCCAAGTCGACAGGCTCCAGCAGCGCGCTGGCCATAGGCTCGGGCACCAACACCCTGCAGGCCACCGGCAGCGGCAGCCTGGCCCTCACCGGCAACTCCAGCGGTTCGGGCAACGCCGTCTCCATGATCACCGGCACCAACCTGATGCGCACGGCCGGCGGCAGCATCAGCATCAGCGGTACGGCCACGGGCAGCGGCAGCGCCATCGTGCTGGGCGACGGCGCCGCCCAGGCCAAGGTCGAATCCACCGGTGCGGGCAACATCACGCTCACGGCCAACCGTCCGGTGGCGCTGAACCTGGCAACGCTCAGTTCGGGCGGCGGCAACATCGCCGTGTCGGGCACGGGCGCGGGCGCGACGCAAGGCATCGCGCTGACAGGCGGCAGCAAAATCCTGACTTCGGGTGCGGGCGGCATCACGCTCACGGCGGCCAACACCGGCGGCAGCGCCTTGCTGATGGGCTCGGGCAACAACCTGGTCGCGGCCTCGGGCTCCGGCAACGTCACGCTCGACTTGCAGTCCAGCAACGCGGGCTCGGGTTCGGGCCTGAGCATGGGCAGCAGCGGCACCAATGCCATACGCACGGCCGACGGCACGCTGAGCATCAATGCCCGCTCCGCCGGCAGCAGCAGCGCGCTGGCACTGGGCTCGGGCAGCAACACGCTGGAGGCGACCGGCGCCGGGCAGGTGCTGCTGGCCGGTGCGGCCACGGGCGCGGGCAACGGCATCTCGCTGGCCGGTGGCACCAACCAGGTCAAGACCGTGGGCGGCGCCTTGTCGATGTCGGGCAGCAGCACGAACGGTGGCGACGGCATCACCTTCGGCTCCTTGAACAACTCGGTGCTGTCGCAGGGCGGGAACATCAGCCTGAGCGGCAGCAGCGCGCGCGGCGCCGGTATGTCCATGGCCACCGGGGCCAACCTGGTGCAGGCCGGCGGGCAGGGCAGCCTCAGCGTCAACGCGCAATCGGCCAGCACCGGTTCCGGCTCCGGCCTGGGCATGGGCACCGGCGGCAGCAACACCTTGCGCACGGCGGACGGCACGCTGACTGTCAATGCGCAATCGGCCGGCAGCAGCAGCGCGCTGGCGCTGGGCTCGGGCAGCAACCTGATTGAATCGACGGGCAGCGGGCAGCTTGTGCTGGCCGGCAAGGCCTTGGGATCGGGCAACGGCATCTCGCTGGCGGCCGGCGGCACCAACACGGTTCGCAGCGCGGGCGGCGACCTGTCGGCCACCGGAACGGCCATGGGCAGCGGCGACGGCATCAACATGGCCAGCGGTAAAAACAGCTGGCTCACGCAGACCGGCACCATCACGCTGTCCGGCATCGCGGCAGGCTCGGGCACCGGCATCGCGATACGGCCCAGCACCGACGTGGCGACGATTGAAGCCAGCGGCGCCGGCAACATCAGCTTCAAGACCGACAGCTACGACAGCACGCCGACTTCCACCGGCACCGGCTCGGTGCGCATCGCGAGTGCCGGCGGCGTGCTTGCCATCGAGCAGCTGACCTCCGGCATCACCCTGGGCATAGGCGAGGGCGCGGTCGGGCAGCTTAACTGGAGCGGCGCTGAAATCGGCCAGGTCGCCACCGGCTTTTCCTCGGTGCGCATAGGCAATATGCTGTCCGGCGCCATCGATGTGCGGCCGCCGTCCTTTCCCGCGCCCGTGGTGTTGCCGGTACGCTCGGGCGATGCGGCGCGCCAGCAGGCTGCCATCGTCGCTTCCACACAGGGCGAAGCGCCCGAGTCGGCGGCGGCCCATGAGCCCAATGAGAGCACGCTGGCCCTGCGTGTTGAAGAGCCCCATTTGCTGAAGGTGGAGGGCTTTGATGAAAAACCTTGAATCATGGCGATTTGTTGCGTCGGCCGCATTGGCTTTCAGCCTGGCCTTGCCCTGCCTGGCGCAGGAAAAAGTGCAATTCCCCAGCCTGGACCGTTGGCAGGGCAGCGAGCGGCTGGTGCTGGACGGGTATCTCTACAAGCCCGAGGCGCAGGGCCGCTTTGTCGCGCTGGTGATGTTCCACGGCTGCGCCGGCGCCCTGGGCAAGAACGGCGCCGTCACCCAGCGCTTTCGCGATACCGCCAAATTGCTGAACAGCATGGGCTACGGTGTCCTGCTGGTGGACAGCTTCAACCCGCGCGGCGAGCGGCAGATCTGCACCGTCAACCCCAAGGCCAGGGCCATCCAGGAAGAGCATCGCTGGCTGGACGCCTATGGCGCGATCGAATACCTCAACGCGCGAGCCGACGTGGTGCCCGGAAAAATTGGCGCCATCGGTTTTTCGCACGGCGGCACCGCGGCCGTGCAGGTGATGAATGCCGAGCTGCCGGTGAAAAAACAGGGCGCGCCCGGCTTTGCCGCGGCCATCGCCATGTACCCCGGCTGCGCTTCCACGCTGGCGGCCAGGCCCGACTATGCGGCTTATGCGCCGCTGCTGATCCTGGCCGGCGAGCTCGACGACTGGACGCCGGCCCGCTACTGCCAGAAGCTGGCCGAACGCAGCAAGGAACGCGGCCAGCCCGTGGACATTGAAATCTACCCCGAGGCCTACCACGGCTTTGACGAGCTGAGCCCCGTCAAGCTGCGCGAAGACGTGGTGCGCAGCGGCAAGCCCGTGCACGTGGGCGGCAACCCCGCCGCGCGTGTCGCCGCCCACGCCAGGATCCGCGAATTTTTCGCCAGGCACCTGCCGGCCCAGTGAACCGGCGCCCTCATTCTCTCCATTTCACAAGGAAAAAAAGATGCGTTTACACACGAGAGCCCGCGCTTTGACGGGGCTGGGTTTTGCTTTTTTCATGTCGCAAGCGGCCGTGTATGCCCAGCTGCAGCCGGTCCCGGCCCAGGACGTCGCGCCCGAGCCGTCCTCGGGCTACACCGAGAAGAAGGCCGTCACGGCGAAAAAATTCATGATTGCCACGGCCAACCCGCATGCGACGCGCGCCGGCCAGGAAATGCTCAAGGCCGGCGGCAGCGCGGTGGACGCGGCCATCGCCGCCGCCCTCATGCTGAACCTGACAGAGCCGCAGTCTTCGGGCATAGGCGGCGGCGCCTTCATCGTGAGCTACGACGCGGCCCAGAAGGCGCTGAACGCCTATGACGGCCGCGAAAAGGCGCCGGCCTCGGCCAAGGGCGACCGCTTTCTCGACGCCAAGGGCAAGCCCCTGCCGCTCAGGGAGGCCATCAACTCCGGCAAGTCCGTCGGCGTGCCCGGCCTGCTGCGCGTGATGGAACTTGCGCACCAGAAGCACGGCAGGCTGCCCTGGGCCCAATTGTTTGAGCCCACCATACGCCTGGCCGAAAGCGGCTTTGCGGTGTCGGAGCGGCTGCACACCGTGATCAAACTCGACAAGACCCTGCGCGCCAACGCGAATGCGCGCGCCTATTTTTACGACGCGGCCGGCGAACCGCTGGCGGTCGGCGCCACGCTGAAAAACCCGGCCTTCGCGGCGGTGCTCAGGCGCGTCGCCAAGGAGGGCCCCGATGCCTTCTACAAAGGCGAGATTGCCCGCGACATCTCCGCCGCCGTGAACAGCCAGGCCCAGCCCGGCGACATGACGCCGCAGGACATCGCCGGCTACCAGGCCAGGGAGCGCGCGGTACTGTGCGGCAGCTACCGCGCCTACAAGGTGTGCGGCATGCCGCCGCCCTCGTCGGGCGGCATTGCGGTGCTGGCCATGCTGGGCGCGCTGGAGCGTTTCCCGCTCGCCGGCGTGCGGCCCAACTCCACCGAGGCCGTGCACCTGTTTTCCGAAGCCGGTCGCCTGGCCTATGCCGACCGCGACTACTATGTGGGCGACCCCGACTTCGTGAACGTGCCCGCGACGGCGCTGGTCTCGCCCGAGTACCTCAAGACCCGCAGTGCGCTGATACGCACCGATGCCAGCATGAAGCGCGCTTCGCCGGGCGTGCCGGCCGGCGTCAAGATGGCCTGGGCGCCCGATGAGGATTCGGAGATACCGGCGACCAGCCACATCTCGGTCATCGATGGCAGCGGCAACGCGGTGTCCATGACGACGACGATTGAGGCGGTGTTCGGCAGCCACATCATGGTGCGCGGCTTTTTGCTGAACAACCAGATGACGGACTTCGCGCTCGCGCCCGAGGAGAACGGCCTGCCGGTGGCCAACCGTATCGAGGGCGGCAAACGCCCGCGCAGCACCATGTCGCCCACGCTGGTGTTCGACGCCGACGGCAAGCTCAAGATGACGGTGGGCTCGCCCGGCGGCAGCGCCATCATCAATTACGTGGCCAAGACCCTGGTGGGCGTGCTGGACTGGGGCCTGGACGTGCAGCAGGCGATTTCGCTGCCGAACATGGGAAGCCGCAACCGCGCCACCGAGGTCGAGCTGGGCAGCGAGCTGGAAAAACTGTCCGGCCCCTTGAAGGCGCTGGGCCACGAGGTGCAGGCCATTGAATTCACCAGCGGCCTGCAGGGCATTGTGGTGACGCCCCAGGGCCTGGTCGGCGGCGCCGATCCGCGGCGCGAGGGTTTTGTGCTGGGGGAATGAGGCAGCGCTTTTTTGAGCAAGCTGCAAACGGGCCGGCTGGAAGAGGGCGCGCTATCTGCGAAGATAGCCTGCTTTATTTCCAGCAAACCCAGGAGCAGGCATGCAAGATGGTATCCACACTGAGAGGCTTCAGGCCTCCCCCTGCGCATGACGGCGGGCGGGCAACTGGGTTTCGGTTTTGACGAGGGCCTGCTGGCGATGGCCGCCGAGGCCGCTGCCGCCAAGCTGCGCAAGCCCAAGGCGGTGAAGGCGCCCAGGCCCGTGGCGCCCGAGGCCGCGGCACTTCCTCCCGCCGCAACGGACGACAACCCTGAGGCCATGGCCCAGGCGCTGGAGCGCCACCCCGACTACCGGGTGCTCAGGCGATTGGTGCCGGCCATGGAGTTTGCGCAGGCGCCGCAGGGGCCCGTGGCCCATGTGGTGATCCTGGACACCGAAACCACCGGGCTGGACGCCTCGCGCGACCAGATCATGGAGCTGGCGCTGCTGCGCATCCAGGTCGACACGCAGACGGGCCTTGCGACGGGCCCGGTCCAGGTCTATGACGGGCTGCGCGACCCGGGCATGCCGGTGCCGAAGATCGCGCGCGAGATCACCGGCATCACCGACGGCATGCTGGCCGGCCAGCAGCTGGACATGGCGCGCGTGGGCAGCCTGCTGGAAGGCGCCGACCTCGTCATCGCGCACAACGCGGGTTTTGACCGTCCCTTCGTCGAAGGCCTGATTCCGCAGGCGCAAGCCCTGAACTGGGCCTGCTCTTTTGCCGACATCGACTGGACGGCGGCGGGCCACAGCTCGGCCAAGCTCAGCTACCTGGCTTCCGAACTCGGCTGGTTTTACGATGCGCACCGCGCGGAGATGGACTGCCATGCGCTGCTGGCGGTGCTGATGGCCGAACTGCCGGGCCAGGGCGTCAACGGCCTGGCCCACTTGCTGTCCTCGGCCCGCCTGCCCAGCTACCGCTTGCAGGCCACGGGCGCGCCTTTCGCGGCCAAGGAGCTGCTCAAGAACCGAGGCTACCGCTGGGACAGCACCGCCAAGGTCTGGCACACGCGGCTGGGCGGCGACGCCGCGCTGCAGGCCGAATGTGAATGGCTGCAGCGGGATGTTTACGGCGGGCGGGCCGCGCGGCTGGCGTGGGAGCGCTACGATGCCACAAGCCGCTACTCCGGCCGCGCCGGAACTCCCGGCTGGGCCCAGCTCGGCGCCTAGGCCGGGAACATTGCGCCGCCGGTGGTATCTGACAACTCCACAATCAAAAATTCCAGGAGCCCTTCCCCATGAAAGCCTTTCACACCGCCCCGGCCATGGCCCTTGTGGCGCTGCTGCTTGCCGGCTGCGCCTCCACGCCCGTGACGCCCGGCATGTCGCGCGAGCAGGTGCTGGCAAGTTACGGCACGCCGACGCGCACGGTGCCGTTGGCATCGGGCACGCGCCTGCAATATTCCGGCCAGCCCAAGGCCCAGACGGCCACCATGGTCGACCTCGATGCCGCCGGCAAGGTGGTGGCGGCCCGGCAGGTGCTGAACCTGCAGGACTTTTCGAGAATCGAGGCCGGCAAATGGACGCGCCAGGACGTGGAGCGCGAGTTCGGGCCCCCCTCGACGGTGGACCGGGTGTTCAATTGGCCCGGGGATGTCATGACCTACCGCTGGCTGGACCTGGATGTGGACAAGCTCTACTGGGTCTACCTGGATGCCGGCAACGTGGTCCAGCGCACCGGGCAGGGCATCGAAATTCCGGTCCGGATGAACGACAACTGACAGGGAGAGCGCGGCACTCAGTCGCGTGATACCGCGCGGCCGATTTCCGGCCAGCGGTGGTGCAAATACATCCAGGCCGTGAGCCCTATGCACATCATGCCCAGCGACACTGCGGCCAGCGCGGGCGTGGAATGCATGACCAGCGGCGCGACGATGCCGGCCACGATGCCGTTGGCGGTCGAACCGATAAAGGCCTGCAGCGACGAGGCCATGCCGCGCCGCTCGGGATACAGGTCCAGCACCAGCAGCGTGACCACCGGCACCATCAGTGCCCAGCCGAAGGCGAACACCGCGATCGGGAACAGCGCCCAGGAGGCATGCGGCGTGAACAGCAGGTTGGCCGTGAGGTTGAGCACCGAGGTCAGCAGCATGATGACGAAGCCGTGGCGTATCTGCTGCTTGGGCGCGATCTTGCCCGCCAGGCGGCCGCTGAGCCAGGCGCCGGACATGATGCCGGAAATGGTGAGCAGGAAAAACCAGAAGAACTCGGTGGGCTGCAGCGCCAGGTGGTCCCCCAGGAAGGCCGGCGCCGACAGCACGTACAAAAACATGCCGTTGAAAGGCACGCCGCTGGCCAGCGCCAGCAGCAAAAAGCGCGGGCTGGAGCCCAGCTGCCAATAGCCGCGCATCAAATGCCGCACCTCAAAAGGCTGGCGGTCCAGCGGCGGCAGCGTCTCGGGCAGGAAGCGGAAGTTGGTTGCCCACAGCACCACGCCCACGCCGGTGAGAAACCAGAAGATGCTGTGCCAGCCCAGGTGCACAAACAGCCAGCCGCCGACGATGGGCGCCAGCGCGGGCGCCACGCCGAAATAAATCGTCACCTGGCTCATGACCTGCTGGGCCTGCGCCGGCGGGTACATGTCGCGGATGACGGCGCGCGAGACCACGATGCCAGCGCCCGTCGACAGGCCCTGCACGGCGCGGAAAAAGACCAGTTGGCCTATGCTTTGCGACAGCGCGCAGCCGGCCGAGGCCAGGGTGAACAGCGCGATGCCCCAGAGCACCACCGGCCGGCGGCCGAAGCTGTCGGCCAGCGCGCCGTGGAACAGGTTCATGAAGGCAAAGCCGAACAGGTAGGCCGACAGCGTCTGCTGCATCTGCACCGGCGAGGCGCCCAGCGACTGCGCGATGCCGGAAAACGCCGGGATGTAGGTGTCTATGGAAAACGGCCCCAGCATGCCGAGGATGGCCAGCAGGGCGGCGAGTGTCCAGCGCGGGGCGCGCCAAAGCTGGTCGGCATTGGGGTTCATGCGTTCTTGAGTTTGAGGGCGGTTTCGTAGAGTTCGTTGCGTCCCAGGCCGGTGATGTCCGCGGCCAGCTTCACGGCGGTCTTGAGCGGCAGTTCGGCCAGCAGCAGCCGCAGCACCCGCGTGCCGTCCTCGGCGTTTTCGGGCGCGTAAGAGGGGTGCAGCACCAGGGCGAATTCGCCGCGCGTGCGCTGCGGCCCCGCGGCCAGCCAGGCCGCGAAGTCCTGCGCCGGCACGGTTGCGATCTCCTCGAACTGCTTGGTCAGCTCGCGGCCCACGGTGACCAGGCGTTCCCCCAGCACGGCCATGGCGCGCGCCAGCGCCTCGATACGGTGCGGCGCCTCCAGAATGACGACGGCCCGCGTATCGGCCTGCAGCGCCGCGATGGCCTGGTCGCGTTCGCCGGCCTTGCTCGGCAAAAAGCCGGCAAACACAAAACCGGTCTCGCCGCCGGGGCTGGCCAGGCCGGCCACGCTGAGCACCGTGGTGACGCTGCTGGCGCCGGGCAGGGGCATGACGGCCAGCCCGGCCGCGCGCACCGCGGCGACCAGGCGCGCGCCGGGATCGCTCACGGCGGGCGTGCCGGCATCGCTGACGTAGGCCACGCGCTCGCCGCGCCGCAGGCGTTCAATCACCAGGTTAGCGGCCTCTGCCTCGTTGTGCTCGTGCACCGCGAGCAGCGGCTTGTCGATGCCGTACTGGCGCAGCAGGGGCTGGGAGTGGCGCTTGTCCTCGCAGGCGATCGCGTCCACCAGCTGCAGCACCTGCAGCGCGCGCAGGCTGATGTCGGCCAGGTTGCCTATGGGCGTGGCCACGACATACAGCGCGCTTTCCGGATAATGCTGCATGCCCGCCGCGGCGCGCGCCGCATCCAGGGCCAGGTCGAAAGAAGCGTTCAATGTGGTTTTCCAGAAAGGTTTCCAAGGTCCCGCCGGTGGCCGCGGCCGCCGAAGCGCGGCCCCTGCCCGGGCAGGTTACCACCAAGTCGCGCGGCGATGCCGCGGAATCCGCCGCGCGCGCCTACCTGGGGCGGGCGGGACTGCGCTTCGTGGAGGCCAATTATCGGACGCCGGGCCGCGGCGGCGGCGAGATCGACCTGGTGATGCGCGCACCCGACGGCACACTGGTGTTTGTAGAGGTGCGGCAGCGCGCAGACGACCTGCATGGCGGCGCGGCGGCCAGCATCAGCAGCGCCAAGCAGCAGCGCATCGTGCTGGCGGCGCGCCACTACCTGATGCGTTTCGCGAGCCCGCCGCCCTGCCGTTTTGACGTGGTGCTGGTCAAGGGCGCGCTAGGTGGGGATGCGCGCGCCGCCATCGAGTGGCTGCCCGCCGCGTTCGACGCTTCGTGAATCGTGCCCGCCGCCAGGCGGGGCGCCCGCTGGATCAGGTCTGGAATTCGCTCGGGTGCACGGTCTCGACCATCTTGTTGTCGCGCAGAAAGGTGACGATCCAATGGCCGAACTTCTGCGTGAAATGCACGGGGACGGCCTGATTGAGCGCGAGGGCGATGGATTGCCGCACGGGCAGGTCGATGTCGCGCTGGTCCGAGGGCGCAACGTCCACGCGTATCAGCATGAAGGTGTCGCGGTCCTGGAGCTCCACGCTCGGGGACGACCATCTTGCGGCCGTCGCCTGCATGAAGGCGGCGGTCACCTTGCTGACGACCTCGGGATCAAAGACGGGACTGCTCATGTGCGTGGGACTGGCTTGTTAAGTAACCGTATGTATCGATGATGGCGCAAATTTTCCGCAAGCGGCCACCGTGCGCCGCATTTTTGGAATGAACCGGACATAGTTCCTGGAACTAGTTCCGCTTTTGTGCCCTGCTATTTGCGAGAGGCCAGCTCCCGGGGAGCGGCTGCTTTTTGCAAAGCCCTCGATTCTATAAAGATCGCCAGGGCGGGCCGGCCAACGCGCCGGCCGGCCATCAGGGGGCAAGCATGACCCGCTATCATTGGCGCATGCTTGAACAACGCATTGAACAGCAGTTTATTGACAGCGCCGACCTCAAGTACCAGGCCGCCCAGGTGCTTTCCAAACCGGTCGCGGCGGCGGTGCAGGCCATACTGGCCAGCGTCACCAGCGGCGGCAAGGTGCTGGCCTGCGGCAACGGCGGATCGGCCGCCGATGCCCAGCATTTCGCCGCCGAGTTCGTCGGCCGCTATGAACGCGAGAGGCCCGAGCTGGGCGCGATCGCCTTGACGACGGACAGCTCCATCCTCACCGCGATCGCCAACGACTACGATTTTTCGGTGATCTTTTCCAAACAGGTCCGCGCGCTGGGCGTCGCCGGCGATGTGCTGCTGGCCATGAGCACCAGCGGCAACTCGGCCAATGTGCTGGCCGCCATCGAAGCCGCCCACGAGCGCGAGATGACCGTGGTGGCCCTGACGGGCCGCGGCGGCGGCAAGATCACCCACGCCCTGCGTGAAACCGATGTGCATATCTGCGTGCCGCACGAGCGGACCGCGCGTATCCAGGAAGTGCACCTTCTTGTCCTGCATTGCATCTGCGATGGCGTGGATACCCAGTTACTTGGCGACCAGGAGACCTCTGTATGAAATGTGTTTCGTTTAAACGGCTGACTTTGACCCTCGTCACGGCCACCCTGATCGGCGGCAGCCTGACGGCCTGCTTCCCGCTGGTGGTGGGCGGCGTCGCGGGCGGCGCGCTGGTGGCAACCGACCGCCGCACCTCCGGCGCGCAGCTCGAGGACGAGGGCATCGAATTGCGCGCGACCAGCCGCATCCGCGGCAATGTCGGCGAGCGCGTGCACGTCAACCTGACCAGCTACAACCGGCAGGTGCTGCTCACGGGCGAAGTGCCGAACGCCCAGGACAAGCAGCTGGTCGAGCAGATCGTCGCGCGCGTGGAAAACGTGAGCTCGGTGGTCAACGAACTGGCCATCATGGGCAATTCGACCCTGACGCAGCGCTCTTCCGATGCCCTGGTCACCGGCCGTGTCAAGGCCATGCTGCTCGATGCGCGCGACCTGTCCTCCAACGCCTTCAAGGTGATCACGGAGCGCGGCACGACCTACCTGATGGGCCGTGTCACGCAGCGTGAAGCCGATCGCGCCACCGAGGTGGTGCGCTCCACGCCCGGCGTGCAGAAGGTCATCCGCATTTTCGAGATCATCAGCGAAGAAGAGCTGGCGCGCATGCTGCCGTCCAAGCCCGCCACGCCGCCGGCCCAAAGCACCAAACCCGCGGGCGGCTGAAGCCCAAAAGCAAAGCGGCCGCACCGGACAAGCCGGTGCGGCCGCTTTTTTTTACCTGTGGGGTAGGCTTAGCGTAGGCGCTTGATGAGGCTCGAAGTATCCCAGCGCTGGCCGCCCATGGCCTGCACGTCCGCGTAGAACTGGTCCACCAGGGCGGTGACCGGCAGCCGGGCCCCGTTGCGCTTGGCCTCGTCCAGCACCAGGCCCAGGTCCTTGCGCATCCAGTCGACGGCAAAGCCGAAATCGAATTTGTCGGCCACCATGGTCTTGCCGCGGTTGTCCAGCTGCCAGCTCTGCGCCGCGCCCTTGCCGATCACCTCCAGCACCTGGTTCACGTCCAGCCCGGCTTTCTGGCCGAAGGCCACCGCTTCGCTCAGGCCTTGCACCAGGCCGGCGATACAGATCTGGTTGACCATCTTGGTGAGCTGGCCCGCGCCGCTGGCGCCCATCAGCGTGAAGGCCTTGGAAAACGCCATGCCGGCGGGTTTGACGGCGTCGAATGCCGCCTTGTCGCCGCCGCACATCACGGTGAGCGCGCCGTTCTGCGCGCCGGCCTGCCCGCCCGAGACCGGGGCGTCGATGAACTGCAGGCCCAGCTTGGCCGCCGCCGCGTAGAGTTCGCGCGCCACATCGGCCGAGGCCGTGGTGTGGTCGACAAAAATGGCGCCGGGCTTCATGCCGGCGAAGGCGCCATCCGCGCCTAGCGTGACGGCGCGCAGGTCGTCGTCATTGCCGACGCAGCAAAACACGATGTCGGCGCCGGCGACGGCCAGGCGCGGCAGGGCGGCCTGCGCCGGCTTGCTCGTAGCCGCGAATTCGGCAACCCAGGCGGCGGCCTTGGCCGCGCTGCGGTTGTAGACGGTGACGCCGTGGCCGGCCAGCGCCAGGTGGCCGGCCATCGGATAGCCCATGACGCCCAGGCCCAGGAAGGCGACCTGGCGGGGGGAAGAAGGTTCGTAGGTTTTGGGGGTGGTGCTGGACATGGGAATGGATACAGGGACGGGATGCGTGGGGAGGAACGAAGAAGAAGAGGGAGAAGAGGGCCGCCGGCGCAAGGCCGGCGCCCTGCACCCTAAACGATGGCGAAGTTTTCGGTGCCGGCCGACAGGTCGGTCGACTTGGCGCGCTGCGAATTGAGCTTGATCTGCAGGCGCAGGTCGTTCACCGAGTCGGCATTGCGCAGGGCATCTTCGTAGGTGATGAAGTGGCTTTCAAAGGCGTCGTACAGGGCTTGGTCGAAGGTCTGCATGCCCAGGTTGCGGCTCTTTTTCATGATCTCCTTGATCTCGGAGACTTCGCCCTTGAAGATCAGGTCGGAGATCAGCGGCGAGTTGAGCATGACTTCCACTGCGGCAAAACGGCCCTTGCCGTCCTGCTTGGGCACCAGGCGCTGCGAGATCATGGCCTTGAGGTTGAGCGACAGGTCCATCAGCAGCTGGGTGCGGCGCTCTTCGGGGAAGAAGTTGATCACGCGGTCCAGCGCCTGGTTGGCGCTGTTGGCGTGCAGCGTGGCCAGGCACAGGTGGCCGGTTTCGGCGAAGGCGATGGCGTGCTCCATGGTCTCGCGGTCGCGGATCTCGCCCATCAGGATCACGTCGGGCGCCTGGCGCAGCGTGTTTTTCAGGGCCGCTTCCCAGCTGTCGGTGTCCAGGCCCACTTCGCGCTGCGTGATCACGCAGTTCTTGTGCGCGTGGACGAACTCCACCGGGTCTTCAATCGTGATGATGTGGCCGTAGGACTGCTCGTTGCGCCAGTCGACCATGGCGGCCAGCGTGGTCGACTTGCCCGAGCCGGTGGCGCCGACCAGGATGGTCAGGCCGCGCTTGCTCATCACCACATCCTTGAGCACCTGGGGCACGCCCAGCCCGTCGATGGTGGGCAGCGTGGCCGGAATCGTCCGCATGACCATGCCGACCTTGCCCTGCTGGATGAAGGCGTTCACGCGAAAACGGCCCACGCCGGGCGGCGAGATCGCGAAGTTGCATTCCTTGGTGCGCTCAAACTCCGCCGCCTGCTTGTCGTTCATGATGGAGCGCGCCAGCGCCAGCGTGTGGTTGGCGTTGAGCGGCTGCGGCGAGACCTTGGTCACCTTGCCGTCCACCTTCATGGCCGGCGGAAAGTCGCCCGTGATGAACAGGTCGCTGCCGTTGCGGCTGACCATGAGCTTGAGCAAGTCGTTGATGAATTTACTGGCCTGGTCGCGTTCCATGAGCGACTCCTTTCAAACAGATTCTGTTGTCAACGAAAGACGGCGGGATGGCTTAGCCGGGGAAGTTTTCCGGTATCTTGGCCTTGCCGCGCGCCTCCGCGGCGGAAATCACATTGCGCTTGACCAGGTCGGTCAGGTTCTGGTCCAGGGTCTGCATGCCCACGCTGTTGCCGGTCTGGATGGCCGAATACATCTGCGCGACCTTGGCTTCGCGGATCAGGTTGCGGATTGCGGAAGTGCCCAGCATGATCTCGTGCGCGGCGACGCGGCCCGCGCCGTCCTTGGTCTTGCACAGCGTTTGCGAAATCACCGCTTGCAGTGACTCCGACAGCATGGAGCGGATCATTTCCTTTTCCTCGGCCGGGAACACGTCGATGATCCGGTCTATCGTCTTGGCGGCGCTGGAGGTGTGCAGCGTGCCGAAGACCAGGTGGCCGGTTTCAGCGGCCGACATGGCCAGGCGTATGGTTTCCAGGTCGCGCATTTCGCCCACGAGGATGGCGTCCGGGTCTTCGCGCAGCGCGGATTTCAGCGCGGCGTTGAAGCTCAGCGTGTGCGGGCCGACCTCGCGCTGGTTGATCAGGCATTTTTTGGATTCGTGCACGAACTCGATGGGGTCTTCCACCGTGAGGATGTGGCCGTACTCGGTTTCGTTCAGGAAGTTGACCATGGCCGCCAGCGTGGTGGACTTGCCCGAACCCGTGGGACCCGTCACCAGCACCATGCCGCGTGGTTTGAGCGCCAGGTCGCCGAAGATTTTCGGGGCGTTGAGCTGCTCCAGCGTCAGGATCTTGGACGGAATGGTCCGCAGCACGGCGCCGGCGCCGCGGTTCTGGTTGAAGGCATTGACGCGAAAGCGGGCCAGCCCGTCGATCTCGAACGAGAAGTCGACCTCCAGGAATTCTTCGTAGGTTTTGCGCTGGGTGTCGTTCATGATGTCGTACACCATGGAATGCACCTGCTTGTGGTCCAGCGGGTCGATGTTGATACGCCGCACGTCGCCGTGAACCCGAATCATGGGCGGCAAGCCAGCCGACAAATGCAAGTCAGACGCCTTGTTCTTGACGCTAAAGGCCAGCAACTGCGTGATATCCATCCCGGGACCCTTTTAAAAATGACTCAACTAAAGTTTACAGTTCGATTATGACCACGATTGTGCGCAATCTCCAGCTTGTCCGTGACCGTATCACCACGGCCTGCTTCGCCGCCGGGCGCAACCCGGCCACCGTGCGGCTGCTGGCCGTGTCCAAGACCTTCGGCGCCGAAGCCGTCGCCGAAGCCGCCTCGGACGGGCAGCGCGCCTTCGGCGAAAACTATATCGCCGAGGGCGTGGAAAAAATCCTCGCGCTGCGGGGCCGGCCGGGCGGCCTGGCCCTGGAATGGCACTGCATAGGCCCGGTGCAAAGCAACAAGACCCGCCTGGTCGCCGAGCATTTTGACTGGGTGCAGTCGGTCGACCGGCTCAAGATCGCCCAGCGCCTGAGCGAGCAGCGGCCCGACAGCCTGCCGCCGCTGCAGGTCTGCCTGCAGGTCAATATCGACGGCGGCGCCAACAAATCGGGCCTGGCGCCGGCCGAGGTCCAGGCCCTGGCGCAGGAAGTCGCGCAGCTGCCGCGCCTGGTGCTGCGCGGCCTGATGGCCATTCCCGAGCCCGCCGCAGACTTCGACGCGGCCTGCGCGGTGCATGCCAGGACCAAAGCCCTTTTTGATGCGGTCAATGCTTCAGGTGTCCTGCCGACACCTATGGATACCTTGTCGCTGGGCATGACCGCCGACCTGGAGGCCGCCATTCATGCTGGCAGCACCATGGTTAGAGTAGGCACCGCCATATTTGGCAAGAGGTAGGCCCCCACGCTTTTCACTTCGCCTTCGGCTCCGTGTAATGCGCTGCCCCCCAAGGGGGCACTGCGCTTGCGGCCCGGCAAAGCCGGTTCCGCGGCCCCTGCTGGTGAAAATATGCCCGCCTCGGGCTTCTTTTATTTCTTGGGGACAGCGATGGGCTTGATGGTGCCGCAGTCGGCCGACAGCCATTTGCCCGTGGCATCCATGGTCATCTTCTCGGGTTTGCCCTTGACGGTGGTCGTGGTGTTCATCTTCATGGTGTAGCCGGAGTCGCCGTTGAAGGTCATCACGCCTTCGCCGCTGGAAGGCGGCTGGGTGCAGGCGTAAGAGAACTTCATGGTGTTGCCGCTGACCGGCGAACGGGTGGTCTTGCAGTCGCCTTGCTGCTGCTGCGGCAACTCATTGCGCTCTGCCATTTCCTTGGTGATGCATACCTTCATGCTCATGCCGCCACCGGAGGCCGAGCCCATGGACATGCCCTGCTTGGCCATCATGTCCTGCATCTGTTTGCGCTGCTCGGGCGGCATGCTGGCCATCTGCTTTTCCATATTGGCCATGGCTTTTTCCATTTCGCCGGAACTCGACTGCATTTTGTTGGTGATTTCCCACAAGCCGGGCTTGGTGGTTTGCGCATAAGCGCCGGCGGCGAAGGCCAGTGCGGCGCTTGCCAGCAGAAGAGAGGTGGATTTCATGGTCACTCCTGGTGAGATCTGACAGGGAGGGGTGTGGTTTGTGCTCGCATTATGGCCAGGGAGCGCCGCCTGGCAAGCCCTGGCGCGGCCCTGCCCGGACGGCGGGCCCGGTTCAGCGCATGAATTTCCCGCCGCGCCCGATGATGGTCAGGTCGGTGAAACGCGAGCCCTCGTGGCTTTTGGGCGCGTAGCTGATGGTGAAGCCGCCCATGTTGTGGTCGCGCAGTGATTCCAGCGCCGTGGCCAGGCTTTCGCGGGTCAGGTTCTTGCCGGCGCGGCGCAGGCCTTCGGTGAAGACCTTGGCCGCGAGAAAACCTTCCATGCTCGAAAAATCAAAATCCTTGTTGCCGGCTTCCGTCATGCGCTGCTGGTACTCGCGCACGATGGCCGAGGAGGGCGTGTAGGGAAAGGGCACGACCTGCGAAATCGTCACGCCGGCCCCGGCGTCGCCCAGTTCCTCGGCCAGAGCCTTGGAGCCGACAAAGCTCACATTAAAAAACTGGCCGCCGTAGGCCTTGGCCCGGGCCTGCTTGATCAGCGCGGCGCAGGACTTGTAGGCGCTGATCTGTATCACCGCTTCTGGCGTGGCCTTGAGGATTTCCGCCAGCGGCGCGGCCACGTCCACGCTGTTGCGCTCGACGGTGACGCTGGCCGCGGCTTTGAGGTTGCGTTTGGCCAGCGCCCGCGTCACGCCCTCCAGCCCGGCCTTGCCGTAAGAATCGTTCTGGTAGAAAACGGCGATCTTGGTGATGCCAACGGTGCTCAGGTGCTGCACGATGCGTTCGGTCTCGTCAAAGTAGCTGGCGCGTACATGGAAGATGTTGCGGTTGAAGGGCTCGCGCAGGGCCTGCGCGCCGGTGAACGGGCCTATCAGCGGGATGCCGGCCGCGTTGATGGCCGGCACGGCGGCCAGCGTGGTCGGCGTGCCGACCGAGCCGACCAGCGCGAACACCTTGTCCTCCTCGATCAGGGCCTTGACCGCTGCGGCGGCCTTCTCGGGCTCGTAGCCGTCATCGCGCGATACCAGCTTGAGGCTGCGGCCGTTGATGCCGCCCGCCGCATTGACCGCATTGAAGTGGGCCAGTATGCCCAGCTGCATGCGCTTGCCCAGCTCGGCCGCGGGGCCAGTCTGGGCGGCGAATTGCCCGACCAGGATTTCGTTGTCGCTGACACCGGTTTCCGCGCAGTGCGCGCTACCGGCCGCCAGTGCCAATAGCAGCGCGCCGAACCGGGACCATGGCTGGGTGTTCATCAGTAAGCCCTCCGATGTTGTCTGCAACCGTGGATTCGGCCGCAGTCTGCCTATGCAGTGGATTACCTATATTTGTGTAGGGCAAAGGTATTCCGAGCTTGCCGGCTTGGCAACGCGGTTAGTCCCCATAGAGGGCCGGTTTTGGGAAAAAGTCTGTGAAATACAGCCGAAAAAGGGTGAAAACCGCATTTCCCGGCGGCCGGCGCCCTTGGGCGGCTAAACGCCCAGTGCCAGCCGAGTGGTGCTCTTGACCTCTTCCATCACCGCGTAGGTACGGGTTTCACGCACGCCCGGCAGCTGCCACAGCACGGTACCGGCGAAAGAGCGGTAGGCCGCCATGTCGGCCATGCGGGTCTTGAGCAGGTAGTCAAAGCCGCCGGCCACCATATGGCATTCGGTGATTTCAGGGTGCACCTGCACCGCCGCTTTGAAGGCCTCGAACACATTGGGCGTGGTGCGGTCCAGCAAGACCTCCACAAACACCATCATGCCGGCGCCCAGCTTGAGCGGGTTGAGCAGGGCCTCGTAGCCCAGGATATAGCCGTCCCGGCTCAGGCGCTGCACCCGGGCCAGCACGGCCGTGGGCGACAGGGCCACGCTTTCGGCCAGCTTGAGGTTGGAAATCCGGCCGTCCTGCTGTAAAACATTCAGGATTTTGAGGTCTATACGGTCAATTTCTGCTGAGGCTTCAAACATGAGTAGTGAATTATTCGGTTATTTTGTGAAATTTAGCGGGAAACTCATCATTATTCAACGGAACATCGATGTATCCACTGAATAACTACCCCAAACCGTGAAATCCTCCATGGAGCCCCCGATGTTCACCTCCCCGCGCCTGCCTTTCCCCTACCGCCCTGAATCCGAGATCGTGGCCGGCCAGCTGCGAAGCCTGGCCGGCGCGCTGGACTGGGCGGCGGCCGCACATTCGGCCCAGCCCTGGGTGCAGGCCGTGCGCGACAACCCGCCGCCTTTCTGGGCCATGGAAAGCCTGCTCAAGGAATACCCGATTTCCAGCGCCGAGGGCCTGGCCCTGATGCGCCTGGCCGAAGCCCTGCTGCGCGTGCCGGATGCTGAAACGGCGATTGCGCTGACGGCCGACCAACTGGGGCGCGCCGATTTCGACGGCGCCGGCGACGGCGTGATGGCGCGCCTGTCGGCCTCCGCGATCGCGATGTCCAAGCTGTTTTTGCCCGAGGGCGGCCATCCCAACTTGATGAGCAAGCTGGGCGCGCGCACCGTCGTGGCCGCCACCCTTCGCGCCGTGCAACTGCTGGGCCGGCAATTCGTGCTGGGCCAGACCATTGGCGACGCCATGGGCGAGGCCGACGGCAGCCGCAAAAAAATCCCCAACCTGCGTTTCAGCTACGACATGCTGGGCGAGGGCGCGCGCACCGACGCCGATGCCCTGCGCTACCTCGCGAGCTACACCCATGCCATCCAGGCCATCGCCGCCGGCGCGAATGCCGCAGGCCCGACGGAAAAAAACGACGGCATCTCCATCAAGCTCAGCGCGCTGCACCCGCGTTATGAAGACGCCCAGCGCGAACGCGTGATGGCTGAACTCGTGCCGCGTGTCTGGGGCCTGTGCGAGCTGTCGGCCCGGGCCAATATCAACCTCACGATAGACGCCGAGGAAGTCGACCGGCTGGAGTTGTCGCTCGACGTCTTTGAGGCGCTGGCCGCCCTGGTGGCCCAGCACCATCCGCAGTGGCAGGGCTTTGGCCTGGCCATGCAGGCCTACCAGACGCGCGCGCTGGACCTGATCCATCACATCGCCGCCATTGCCCGCAAATACAGGCTGCGCCTGATGTGCCGCCTGGTCAAGGGCGCGTACTGGGATTCGGAAATCAAGCGCGCCCAGGAGATGGGCCTGCCGCACTACCCGGTGTTCACGCACAAGCACCACACCGACGTGTCCTACCTGGCTTGCGCGCAGGCCTTGCTGGCCGCGCCCGATGCGATCTACCCGCAATTCGCCGGCCACAACGCCGCGACCATTGCCGCGATTTTGCAGATGGCTTCGCGCAACGCCGTGCCCTTTGAGCTGCAGCGCCTGCACGGCATGGGTGAGGGCGTGTTCCGCGAGGTGCTCAAGAACCCGCTGATCAGCTGCCGCGTCTACGCCCCCGTGGGCGCGCACCGCGACCTGCTGGCCTACCTGGTGCGGCGCCTGCTCGAGAACGGCGCCAATTCCTCCTTTGTGCACCAGCTTGCCGACGAGTCGGTCGGCATGGGCGAGCTGCTGACCTCGCCGCTGCGGCTGGAGCCCGAGTCCTCGCTGCCGCTGCCGCCCGCGCTCTACGGCCCCGGCCGGCCCAACAGCCTGGGCCTGGACCTCACGGTAGCCAGCATGCGCGCGCCGCTGCTCGCCGCGCTGGCCGCCACCCCCGTGCCCGTGGTGCCGGAGTTTGACACCCGGCAGGCCGCGGCTGTGGTGGAGAAAGGCGTCGGCGCTTACCGACAATGGAGCAAAGTGGACGTGGCCGGGCGCGCGGCCATCCTGCGCCGCGCCGCCGACGCGATGGAGCGGCAGATGCCCAAGCTCTGCGCGCTGCTGGTCAAGGAAGCTTTCAAGACCTGGGGCGACGCCGTCTCGGAAGTGCGCGAGGCGGTGGATTTCCTGCGCTACTACGCCAATGAGGCCGAACGCATCATGCAGCCCGTGGCCCTGCCCGGCCCGACCGGCGAGACCAACGAGCTGCGCCTGACTGCGCGCGGCGTCTGGGTTTGCATCAGCCCTTGGAATTTCCCGCTGGCCATCTTCACCGGCCAGGTCGCGGCGGCGCTGGCCACCGGCAACGCCGTGCTGGCCAAGCCGGCCGAGCAGACGCCTGGCATTGCCTGGGAGGCGGTGAAGCTGCTGCATGAAGCCGGCGTGCCCGAAGGCGCGCTGCAGCTCGCGCACGGCCCCGGTGAGACCGTGGGCGCGGCGCTGGTGGCGGCGCCCCAGGTGGCCGGCGTGGTGTTTACCGGCTCCACCCAGGTCGCCAAAATCATCAACCGCGCGCTGGCCGCCAAGGACGGCCCCATCGTCCCGCTGATCGCCGAGACCGGCGGCATCAATGCCATGCTGGTCGACAGCACGGCCCTGCCCGAGCAGGTCGCCGACGCGGTGGTGCAAAGCGCGTTTCGCAGCGCCGGCCAGCGCTGCTCGGCCCTGCGTTTGCTGTGCGTGCATGAAGGCATCGCCGACCACGTGATAGAGATGATCCAGGGCGCGGCGCGGGAACTGGTGGCCGGCGAGACGGCAAACCTCGCCACCGACGTCGGTCCGGTGATTGACCGTGAAGCCTTTGACAACATCCAGAAGCATTTGCAGCGCCTGGGCGACAGCGCCAAGGTGCTGGTCGCACCAGTAGCCCCGGCTTCCCAGGCCAACCTCATCCCGCCCGCCGCCTTTGAAGTGCGCAGCCTGTCCGACGTGAAGGACGAAATCTTCGGCCCCGTGCTGCAGGTCGTGCGCTGGGGTAGCGGCGAACTCAAGGACCCGCAGGCCGTGATCGCGCAGATCAACGCACTCGGCTACGGCCTGACCCTGGGCATACAGACCCGCATAGACTCCCGCGCCCAGGCCCTGGCCGTAGCGGCCCATGTCGGCAACATTTATGTGAACCGCAACATGATTGGCGCGGTGGTGGGGGTGCAGCCGTTTGGTGGAGAGGGGCTCTCCGGGACCGGCCCCAAGGCCGGTGGGCCGCATTACCTTTACCGTTTCTGTGCTGAGCAGACGGTCACTGTGAATACGACGGCGGCTGGCGGGAATGCCGCGCTGCTGGCGGGCGGCGTTTGAGGGTTTGCTCGCCCTCGCGGGCGGGCGTCAGATCTCTATCTTGCTGCCCAGCTCCACCACGGAGTTGTTCGGCAAATTCAAGAAGTCGGCCGCCCCACTCGCGTTGTGGTGCATCTGCGCAAACAGCTTCTCGCGCCACGGCGCCATGCCGCTGCCAATCGTCGGAATCACGGTGTCACGCGAGAGGAAGTAGCTGGTGGTCATGGACTCCAGCTCGCAGCCGCGGCCCTTGATCTGCTGCAAGGCTTTGGGCAGGTCCAGGTCGTTCTTGAAGCCGTAGTGCACATTGACCTGCCAGCAGTCATGCCCCAGCGCCTGGATTTCCAGGCGTTTGTTCATGCCTATCCAGGGAATTTCGTGGTTGCGCACGGTCACGAACAGGTTCTGCTCGTGCAGCACCTTGTTGTGCTTGAGGTTGTGCAGCAGCGCGTTGGGCACGCTGCCGGGTTCGGCGGTCAGGAACACGGCCGTGCCCTCGACGCGGGCCGGCGGGCTCACAAAAACGGCGTCCAGGAAGCTGGGCAGGTCTATCGCGTCGGCGCGCAGCTTTTCATTGAGCAGGTGGCGGCCTTCCTTCCAGGTGATCATCAGCGTGAAGACGGCGCCGCCTATGACCAGCGGGAACCAGCCGCCGGCGAACAGCTTCATGAGGTTGGAGGCGAAGAAGGCGAAGTCGACGAGGAAGAACACGCCGGTGGCGGCGATGCACAGGCTCAGCGGGTACTTCCAGCCGTAGCGGATCACGTAGAAGGTCAGGATGGTGGTGATCAGCATGTCGGTGCAGACCGCGATGCCGTAGGCGGCCGCCAGGTTGCTGGACGAGCGGAACATCACCACCGCGAGCACGATGGTGATGAACAGGCCCCAGTTGACGAAAGGCATGTAGATCTGGCCGGTGTCACGCACGCTGGTGTGTTGGATATTGAGGCGCGGCAGGTAACCCATCTGGATGGCTTGTTTGGTCACGCTGAAGGCCCCGGTGATCAGGGCCTGCGAGGCGATCACCGTGGCCATGGTGGCCAGGCCCACCAGCGGCAGCAGCGCCCACTCGGGCGCCATCAAATAAAAGGGGTTTTTTACGGCGGCGGGGTTGCTGATCAGCAGGGCGCCCTGGCCGAAGTAATTGAGCACCAGCGAGGGCATGACCACCGAGAACCAGGCCAGGCGTATCGGCTTTTTGCCGAAATGGCCGAGGTCGGCGTACAGCGCCTCGGCGCCGGTCACGCACAGCACCACGGCGCCCAGGATGATGAAGGTGGTGCCGGGGTTGGCCCACATGAACATCACGGCATAGTGCGGGCTCAGCGCCACCAGGATGTGGGGGTTGGTGGCGATCTGCGAAATGCCCAGCAGGGCCAGCACGGCGAACCAGATCAGCGTGATGGGCCCGAAGAACCGGCCTATGCCGGAGGTGCCGTGCTTTTGCACCGCGAACAGGGCAAACAGGATGATCAGGGTGATAGGGATCACGCCCTGCTTGAAGGCCGGCGAGACGACTTCCAGGCCTTCGACCGCCGACAGCACCGAGATCGCCGGGGTGATGACGCCGTCGCCGTAAAACAGCGAGGTGCCGAAAATGCCGACGACCAGCAGGGTGCGGCGCAGCTGGGGCTTGTCCTTCACCGCGGTGGAGGCCAGCGCCAGCATGGCGATCAGCCCGCCTTCGCCGTTGTTGTCGGCGCGCAGCACCAGCGCCACATACTTGATGGAAACGATGACGGTCAGCGTCCAGAAGAAGATGGACAGGATGCCGTAGACGTTGTCGGGGGTGAAGGGAACATGCCCGGAACCGAAAACTTCCTTGACGGCATACAGGACGCTGGTTCCGATGTCGCCGTAGACGACACCGATGGCGCCCAAGGTGAGCGCCGCGAGTGATGATTTTTGACTAGACACAAAAACTTCCCGTCTTTGCGCCAGGCCCGTTCAAAACGGCTCCAGGCGGGCGGGAATGGTTACCTTTGGGAACGCTATTTTGCGCCCGGGGGCCCGGCTTGCAAGTCGGCGGGCACCCCTAAATCCAACTAATCCCGATTTTGTTGCACCGCAACAACTTGTAACAAGGGGAGGGCGCTGCACGTGCTTGGGGCCCTATCCGGCAGATGACGGGGTAATGCTATGTATTTAATAGTGGGCTGCGTATGGCGCATGGGGGTTGGCCCCGAAAGGCCGTAAAAGGCCATCAAAAAACCCCCTTGCGGGGGTTTTTCAGTCGTAAACCTCGGCGTCCGGGTCGGTGGCTTCGAGTTCGTAGCTTGCCGCCAGCATGGCCAGCCGGGCGATCACGCCATACATATAGAAGCGGTTGGGGCTGCTGGAGCCGGGCTTTTCGCCGGGCTGGGGCAGGCGTCCGCTGTCGGCGAAGGCCAGCGGCACAAAACTGGCGCCGGGCGCGTTGAGATTTTCGTCCACGCCGCGCTCGGCATGCACGCGGTAAAAACCGCCGACCACATAGCGGTCCATCATGTAGACCACGGGCTCGGCCACCGCGTCGTTAACGCGCTCGTTGGTCAGCACGCCTTCCTGGATGATCACTTCCGACAGCGCCTGACCGTCCTTGGTGGTGCTCATCTTGTTCTTGGTCTTGCGGTTCAGCGCGTCCAGGTCCTTGACGTCGCGCACCGTCATGATGCCCATGCCGTAGGTGCCGTTGTCGGCCTTGACGACGACAAAGGGCTTTTCGTTGATGCCGTATTCCTTGTACTTGCGCTTGATCTTGGTCAGCAGCGCGTCGACATTGGTGGTCAGGCACTCCATGCCGGTGTTCTCGGCGAAGTTGACCTCGCCGCACTGCGCGTACATGGGGTTGATCAGCCAGGGGTCTATGCCCAGCAGCTTGCCGAAGCGCTTGGAGATTTCTTCGTAAGCCTTGAAGTGGTGCGACTTGCGGCGCACCGACCAGCCCGCGTGCAGCGGCGGCAGCAGGTACTGCTCGTTGACGTCTTCCAGGATGCCCGGGATGCCGGCCGACAGGTCGTTGTTCAGCAGGATGGTGCAGGGGTCGAAGTCCTTCAGGCCCAGGCGCCTGTCGGTACGTATCAGCGGCTCGATGGTGATGGTCTCGCCGGTCGGCAGGTTCAGTGTGGTGGGCGCCTTGATCTCGGGGCTCAGCGAGCCGAAGCGCACGTTCAGGCCCGCCTGGTGGAAGATGCGCTTGAGCTGCAGCACATTGGACAGGTAAAAGCTGTTGCGCGTGTGGTTCTCGGGCACAACCAGCAGATTGCGCGCTTCCGGGCAGATTTTTTCGATCGCGGCCATGGCGGCCTGCACCGCCAGCGGCAGCATCTCAGGCGTCAGGTTGTTCCAGCCGCCGGGATACAGGTTGGTGTCCACAGGGGCCAGCTTGAAGCCCGCGTTGCGGATGTCGACCGAGCTGTAAAACGGCGGCGTGTGCTCCATCCACTCCAGCCGGAACCAGCGCTCGATGGCCGGGGTGGAGTCCAGCACGCGTTGTTCGAGTTCGTTGATGGGGCCGTTCAGGGCGGTGATGAGGTGCGGAACCATTCGGCCACTTTCGATGAGGGAGTCTGTTATGTACTTCGGTTATATCTGACCGAATTTTAGGGAGATTGGGGTGGCATACCTGGGTTACAAGGGGTAACGCCAACGCGGGCCATCCAAAAATCCGTGGGCCGGCTTCGCAGCCCGGCATGCCCTCAGGAGCGCACTTCGCCCTGTCCCAGCACCACATATTTGAGGGAGGTGAGTCCCTCTATGCCGACCGGCCCGCGCGCGTGGAACTTGTCGGTACTGATGCCGATTTCGGCGCCCAGGCCGAACTCGAAACCGTCGGCGAAGCGGGTGCTCGCATTCACCATGACGCTGGCCGAGTCCACCTCGCGCAGAAAGCGCTGGGCGTGCATGTGGTCGCGCGTGAGGATGGCGTCGGTGTGGTGGCTGGAGTAGTGGTTGATGTGGGCGATGGCTTCGTCAATCCCGTCCACCACCTTGATGCTGATGATGGGCGCCAGGTATTCCTCGTACCAGTCCTGCTCGGTCGCGGCCACAGTGTTGGCATTTTTCACGCCGGACAGGATGGCCAGCGCTTCGGGGTCGCAGCGCATCTCCACGCCCTTGGCGGCGTAAATCGTGCCGATTTTCGGCAGGAAGGCGGCGGCCACGCCGCGCGCCACCAGCAGGCCTTCGCTGGCGTTGCAGGGGCTGTATTTCTGCGTCTTGGCGTTGTCGGCCACTTTCACGGCCATCTCCAGGTCGCAGGGGTCGTCGACGTACACATGGCAGTTGCCGTCCAGGTGCTTGATGACGGGCACTTTGGCGTCACGGCTGATGCGTTCAATCAGGCCCTTGCCGCCGCGCGGGATGATGACGTCCACATACTGCGGCATGGCGATCAACTGGCCGACGGCCTCGCGATCGGTGGTGGGCACCAGCAGCACGGCGTCGGGCGGCAGGTCGGCGTCGGCCAGGGCTTGCTGCACCAGCGCGGCCAGCGCCTTGTTCGATTCGATGGCTTCCGAGCCGCCGCGCAGTATGCAGGCATTGCCGCTCTTGATCGCGAGCGAGGCGGCCTCTATCGTCACATTGGGCCGGCTTTCGTAAATCATGCCGAACACGCCAATGGGCACGCGCATCTGGCCCACGCGTATGCCGCTGGGCTGCTCCTTCATGCCGATGATGTCGCCGATCACGTCGGCCATCGCGGCCAGCTGTTCGCAGCCCTGGGCCACGGTGTCGAGGATCTTGGGCGTGAGCTTGAGCCGGTCCAGCAGGGGGCCGGCCAGGCCGGCGGTTGTGGCGCGTTCCAGGTCGCGCTGGTTGGCGGCTTCCAGCGCCGCCGTGTTTTTGCGCAGCGACTTGGCCAGGTTCAGCAGGGCTTTGTTCTTGGCGGCGGCCGGTGCGCGCGCGATCTCGGCCGAAGCCGCTTTGGCCCGGGAGCCCAGCAGTTCCATCATGCCAGCGACGTCGCCGGCGATATCGCTGGAAGAAGAAAGGGCTTGGTGGGAGTCGGGCGCGTTCATGAGGCCATTTTAGGCTTGCCGCAGGCCGCCGACGGCGCTGGGGCTATGCCTGCCTGGTACGCCCTTGCGTCGCGCATTGCTCGCAGACCATGCCGGCCAGCCGGTGCAGGGCCTGCCAGCCGTCGGCGGGCCAGTCGGGCTGCTTCAGGCCCTTGACGATGCCGTCGACCTTGTGGGCGGCATGCAGCAGGTTGGCCAGGGTGGTGTCGCCGATCTGCGGCAGCACGCGCTCGAACAGTTTTTCCTTGATGCCCCAGACGCGGTTTTCGCGCAGCGCCATGGGCATGGGCCGGCCGGCACTGATGGCGTCCTTTACGCGCTTCATGCTGCGGATGTCTTCGGCCAGCGCCCAGTGCACCAGCACTTCAGACTCGCCCTCGGACTGCAGGCCGTCCAGCATGCGCGCCACGCGCACCGCCTGGCCGCCCAGCACGGCTTCGGAGAGCTTGAAGACGTCGTAGCGTGCCACGTTGAGCACGGCATTTTCGACCTGGTCGAAGCTGAGGACGCCGTCGCTGCCACCGGACTGGGCCGGGTAGAGCAGGCCCAGCTTCTGGATTTCCTGGTGCGCCGCCAGCAGGTTGCCCTCGACCCGGTCGGCGAAAAACTGCAGCGTGCGCTGGCCTTCCTCGCCGGCGGCCACGCGCTGGCCCTGCTGCTGCAGGCGTTGGGCGATCCACTGCGGCAGGCTGCGCCTGTCTATCGGGTCGAATTTGACGGTGACGCCGAAGCTCTCAAGCGCACCGAACCAGGCGCCCTTGGCTGTCATGCTGTCCAGCCGCGGCAGCATGACCAAAGTGAGCGTGCTGTCGTCGCCCTGCGCGCGCTCGGCAATCTGTTGCAGCGCGACCGAGCCGTCCTTGCCGGGTTTGCCGCTGGGGATGCGGATCTCGACGATCTGCTTGTCGGCGAACAGGCTCAAGGAACCGCCGCTGGCCAGCACCTCGCTCCAGTCGAAATGCGCGCCGGCCACGGTGTGCACCGTGCGCTCGGTATAACCCTGCTCGCGCGCCGCGGCGCGCAGTGCGTCGGCGAACTCCTGCACCAGCAGCGGCTCGTCGCCGTGCAGGGTGTACAGGCTCTTCAAGCCGCGCTTGAGGTGTTCCTGGAGTTGGGCGGGGGCCAGATTCATGTCGGGGAGTTTAGCGGGCGTATCAGGGTCACAGCTTGGTGGTCGACAGCAGCAGGCTGGTTTCGGTATTGGCGATGCCCTCGAGCAGGCGTATGCGGCCCAGCACGCGGTCGAAGGCTTCCAGGCTGTCGGCCTGCAGCTCGGCCACCATGTCCCAGCGGCCGTTGGTGGTGTGCAGGGCGCTGACGGCCGGGTCGCCGCGCAGCGCGGCCAGCACCGCGTCGGTGCGGTTGCCCTCGACCGCCACCGTCATGAAGGCGCGTATGCGGTGGCCCTCGGCCTGGGGCTTGAGGCGCACCGTGTAACCCGTGATGGTGCCGTCGGTCTCCAGTCTGGCCAGCCGGTTCTGCACCGTGCCGCGCGAGACCCGCAGCACCTTGGCCAGCGAGGCGACGGAGGCCCGGGCGTTGTCGCGCAACAGGGACAGCAGTTGGCGGTCGGTATCGTCCATGGGTAGATTTTATTGGCGAAACGCCAATTTTGACTGGCTATTTGCTCAAACAACCGGGGAATTTGATCGGTTTACTGACTTTTCTTTGCCATGAGGGCTGCAGACAATGGAAATCAACACAAGACCGGGAGCCCCACCATGGTTGACTACATTGGCATTGAAAGCATCCAGAAAATCGTCCGCCAGCGCGGCGCCGCCGCCTTTATCGAAGGCCTGGCCGGCGAGATCGAGCATGACTACCGGCGCTGGAACGATTTTGACAAGTCGGCGCGCCACGCCATCCATTCGCCCGACGGCGTGATCGAACTGATGCCGACCAGCGACGGCCACCAGTATTCCTTTAAGTACGTCAACGGCCACCCCAAGAACACCGAACTGGGCCTGCTCACGGTCACCGCCTTCGGCGTGCTGGCCGACGTGGACACCGGCTACCCGCTGCTGCTGTCCGAGCTGACCATCACCACCGCGCTGCGCACCGCCGCCACCTCGGCCCTGGCCGCGAAATGGATGGCCAGGCCGGACAGCCGCGTCATGGCCCTCATCGGCAATGGCGCGCAAAGCGAGTTCCAGGCGATCGCCTTTCACCACATGCTGGGCATACGCGAGATGCGCCTTTTCGACATCGATGCCGCGGCCAGCGGCAAACTGGCGCGCAACCTGCACGCCATGGGGCTGCAGGGCTTGCGCGTGACGGTTTGCCGCTCGGCCGCCGAGGCCGTGCAAGGCGCCGACATCGTGACCACCATCACTGCCGACAAGCGCAATGCCGTGATCCTGACGCCGGAGATGGTCAAGCCCGGCATGCACCTGAACGCCGTGGGCGGCGATTGCCCCGGCAAGACCGAGCTGCACGCCGACATCCTGCTGCGCAAGGACGCCCGCGTGGTGGTCGAGTTCGAGCCGCAGTCGCGCATCGAAGGCGAGATCCAGCAAATGCCCGAGGATTTCAAGGTGGCCGAATTCGCCGACGTGCTCAAGGGCACGGCCGTGGGACGCGCATCGCCCGAAGAGGTCACGATTTTTGATTCGGTCGGTTTTGCGCTGGAGGACTATTCGGCCCTGCGCTACCTGCACAAGCTGCAGCTCGCCGACCCGGCCCTGCGCCGCCAGATCGACCTGGTGCCGCGCCTGGACAACCCCAAGGACCTGTTCGGCTTGCTGGCGCCGGCGGCAGCCCGTACAGTCAAGGTACCCCGTCCCGACACCATCCCTGAAATGGCCCTTGATGAGCATTCCCGTTGACCTGATAGGCGCGCCCACCGACATAGGCGCGGGCAGCCGCGGCGCGTCCATGGGCCCCGAGGCCCTGCGCGTGGCCGGCATCCGCGAGGCGCTGCATGCGCGCGGCCTGCAAGTGGCCGACACCGGCAACCTGGCCGGCCCGACCAATCCCTGGCTGCCGCCGGCCGACGGCTACCGCCACCTGGCGGAAGTGGTCGAATGGAACAAGGCCGTGCATGAGGCCATGTACCAGAGCCTGGCCGCCGGCCGCCTGCCCATCCTGCTGGGCGGCGACCATTGCCTGGGCATAGGTTCCATCAGCGCCGTGGCGCGCCACTGCCGCGCCAGCGGCAAAAAACTGCGCGTGCTCTGGCTGGACGCGCACACCGACTTCAACACCAACACCCTCACGCCCACCGGCAACGTGCACGGCATGCCGGTGGCCGTGCTGTGCGGCCACGGCCCGACCGAGCTCACCGGCATAGGCGGCGCCACGCCGGCCATGAGCCCCTCGGCGATACGGCAGATCGGCATACGCAGTGTGGACGAAGGCGAAAAGCGCTTTGTGCGCCAGGAGGGGCTGGAGGTCTTCGACATGCGCTACATCGACGAGATGGGCATGCGCCACACCATGGAAAAAGCCCTGGCCGGCATGGATCCCGACACGCACCTGCACGTGAGTTTCGACGTGGACTTCCTCGACCCGTCCATCGCGCCCGGGGTGGACACCGCCATCAAGGGCGGGCCGACCTACCGCGAGGCCCAGTTGTGCATGGAAATGATCGCCGACACCGGCCTGCTGGGCTCGTTGGACGTGATGGAACTCAACCCGGCGCTGGATGTGCGCAACGGCACGGCCGAAGTCGCGGTGGACCTGATCGAGAGCCTGTTCGGCAAGAGCACGCTGATGCGGGCCTGAGGCCCTAAAGCTCCGTCACGGCCGCCAGGCGGCGCATGATTTGCTGGACCACGTCGCTTTGCATGTCGCGGTACAGCATGTTTTCTTCGGCTTCCTTGGCCAGCACGGCGGACTCGTTGAAGCTGATGTCGCGCTGCTGCAGGATTTCGGAGTCGGGAATCAATTCCTTGCCCGCCAGCGTGCGCAACCTGAAGCGAAAACGCAGCCGCAGCTGGAATTCGCGCACCTGGCCCGAGGTATTGGTGCTGAGCACCACCTTCTCGCGCTGGTCGCTCAGCACGTCCAGGATCACCTGCGCCTCGTTGAGGCGGCGGGGGTCGGAGATCACTTCCACCTTGTGGGTGGCTTGCAGGGATCTTCTGAGTTCCACGCCCAGCGGCGAGCTTTCGCCCAGGGAAGAAAAAAGCGTGCTGAAGGCGAAGTTGGGCGCCTTGCGCAGGGCGAAACCGCAACCGCCCAGTGTGAGGGCGGCGGCGCTGGCCGACAGGGAAAGGAATGCGCGACGCTGCATGGGCTTGCCTTCTTTGCGTTGAAACGGTCTCAGATGACGATGTTGACCAGGCGGCCGGGCACCACGATCACTTTTTTGGCGGGTGCGCCCGCGGCCTGCTTGATGAAGGCTTCCGACGCCAGCGCGGCCGCCTCGATGGCGGCCTTGTCGGCGCCGGCCGGCACCGTGACCGCGCCGCGCAGCTTGCCGTTGATCTGCAGCACCAGTTCGATCTCGTCCTGCTGCAGGGCGGCTGCGTCCACCTGCGGCCAGGGCGCGTCGAGCAGCTCGCCGTGCTGTGCGGCATAACCGAGCTGCGACCACAGCGCGTGCGCCAGGTGGGGCGTCGCCGGGTACAGGCAGCGCAGCAGGATGCCGAAGCCCTCGCGCAGGGCGGCGTCCGAGCCCGCGGAGGCCGCGCCCTTGAAGTCTTCCAGCGCGTTGAGCAGCTTCATGTTGCCCGACACCACGGTGTTGTACTGCATGCGCTGGTAGTCGTAGTCGATCTGCTTGAGCACCGTGTGGATTTCCAGGCGCAAGGCCTTGGTGTCCTTGTCGAACGCGGGCGTGCCGCCCTCGGGCTGCTTGCCGGCGCCGAGCTTGACGCCGAAGTTCCAGACGCGGCGCAGGAAGCGGTAGGAGCCCTCGAGCGCGGCGTCGTTCCACTCCAGGGTGGTGTCCGGCGGCGCGGTGAACATGGTGTAGAGCCGGGCGGTGTCCGCGCCGTACTTTTCGATCAGGTCCTGCGGGTCGACGCCGTTGTTCTTGGACTTGGACATGGTGGTCCAGCCCTCGTAGGGCACCGGCAGGCCGTCGGCCTTGGCGGTGGCGGAGAGCACCTTGGCGTGCTCGTCGCGCACGATGTCGAGCTCGTGCGCCCAGAAGTACTGCTTGCCGGTGGTGGTGCGCGCGAAGGCCTCGTTGAGCACCATGCCCTGCGTGAGCAGCTTGGTGAAGGGCTCGTCGACCTTCACCAGCCCCAAGTCGCGCATGACCTTGGTCCAGAAACGCGCATAAAGCAGATGCAGGATGGCGTGTTCGATGCCGCCTATGTACTGGTCCATGGGCATCCAGTAGTTGGCGCCTTCGGCCACCATCTTCTGGGCGTTCTTGGGATCACAGTAGCGCATGAAGTACCAGGACGAGTCGACAAAGGTGTCCATGGTGTCGGTCTCGCGGCGCCCGGGTTTGCCGCAGACGGGGCAGACCACGCCGGCGTGAAAGCCCGCATGCTTGTGCAGCGGGTTGCCGGAGCCGTCGGGCACGCAGTCCTGCGGCAACACCACGGGCAGGTCTTTTTCCGGCACCGGCACGGCGCCGTGCTCCTCGCAGTGGATGATGGGAATGGGCGTTCCCCAGTAGCGCTGGCGGCTCACGCCCCAGTCGCGCAGGCGCCAGGTGGTTTTTTTCTCGCCCAGGCCCTTGGCCGCGAGGTCGGCGGCGACGGCTTCGACGGCCGCCTTGAAGGACAAGCCGTCGTACTTGCCGGAATTGATGGTGGTGCCCTGCTGCTTGTCGCCGTACCAGTCGGCCCAGGCGTCCAGGCTGTAGGCCTGGCCCTTGACGTCGACCACCTGCTTGATGGGCAGGCTGTATTTTTTGGCGAACTCGAAGTCGCGCTCGTCATGCGCGGGAACGCCCATGACGGCGCCGTCGCCGTAGCTCATCAGCACATAGTTGCCGACCCAGATTTCGACCTTGCCGCCGGTGAGCGGGTGCGTGACGAAAAGGCCCGTGGGCACGCCTTTCTTTTCCTGCGTGGCGAGTTCGGCTTCCGTGGTGCCGCCGGCCTTGCTTTCCTCGATGAAGGCCGCGACCTTGGGGCTGGAAGCCGCCGCGTGCAGGGCCAGCGGGTGCTCGGGCGCCACGGCGCAGAAGGTCACGCCCATGATGGTGTCGGCGCGCGTGGTGAAGACGTACATCTTTCCGTCGCCGATCAGCTTGCCGGAGGCATCCTGGATGTCGTGCGTGAAGGCAAAGCGCACGCCTTCGCTTTTGCCTATCCAGTTTTCCTGCATGAGCTTGACGCGCTCAGGCCAGCCGGGCAGCTTGTGGCTGACGCTGTCGAGCAGCTCTTCGGCGTAGGCCGTGATCTTGAGGTAGTAGCCGGGGATTTCGCGCTTTTCCACGGTGGCGCCGGTGCGCCAGCCTTTGCCGTCAATGACCTGTTCGTTGGCCAGCACGGTCTGGTCGACCGGGTCCCAGTTCACGACCTGGGTCTTGCGGTAGGCAATGCCTTTTTCCAGCATCTTCAGGAACAGCCACTGGTTCCACTTGTAGTAGTCCGGGTCGCAGGTGGCGACCTCACGGCTCCAGTCGATGGCCAGCCCCATCGCCTGCATCTGCTTTTTCATGTAGGCGATGTTGTCGTAGGTCCACCGGGCCGGCGGCACGCCGTTTTTCATGGCGGCATTTTCGGCCGGCAGGCCGAAGGCGTCCCAGCCCATGGGCATCAGCACGTTGTAGCCCTTCATGCGCAGGTGGCGCGTGAGCATGTCGTTGATGGTGTAGTTGCGCACGTGGCCCATGTGCAGCTTGCCGCTGGGGTAGGGCAGCATGGAGCAGGCGTAGTATTTCTTGCGGCCTGCATCCTCCGTCACGCGGTAGGCGTCGGCGGCGGTCCAGTGGGCTTGAGCGTCACGCTCAACGTCGAGATGGTTGTATTTGTCTTGCATGGAGAACCGGGAAGGCGGAAAACGGAACAGGAAACAGGGGAAAAGGCCGGGCGGCGCGTGCCGTTGCCGGGAATCCCCGATTTTAGGGGCAGGGCTGTTTTAGCGCGGTGCGGCTGAAGCGGCAGGGTTGTCGGCCACAAAGCCTATGCGGTTGAGCCCGGCTTTTTGCGCCAGGCCCATCACCTGCACCACCTTGCCATAGGGCACACCCTCGTCGGCCCGCAGCTGGACCTCGGTCTCGGGGCTCTGGGCGGCGGTCTCACGCAGCCGGCCCGCGAGTTCGTCGGTGTTCAGGGGTTTGTCGTTCAGGAAAGCCTGGCCGGACTTGTCGATCACCAGCGTGACGAATTTCGGGGCGTCGGCCGGCTTGGCGGCCTCGGTCTTGGGCAGGTCCAGCCGTATGCTGCTGGCCAGCAGGGGCGCGGTGATGATGAAGATGACCACCAGCACCAGCATCACGTCCACCAGCGGCGTGACGTTGATCTCGCTCATGGGCTGCGGGCCCTGGGTGCGCTCAAGCCGTCCGAAAGCCATGGTCGTCAGGCCTTGTGCGCCAAAAGCTCGCGCAAATCGCGCGCGAAGCCTTCAAGATCGGCTTCGATGCGGCCTATGGAGCGGCCGAAGATGTTGTAGGCCAGCACGGCCGGGATGGCCACGGCCAGGCCGGCTGCCGTCATGATCAGGGCCTCGCCGACGGGGCCGGAAACCTTGTCGATGGTGATCTGGCCGGCCGAGGCGATGCCGACCAGCGCGTGGTAAATACCCCAGACCGTGCCCAGCAGCCCCACAAAAGGCGCGGTGGAGCCGACGGTGGCCAGCAGCACCTGGCCGAATTGCAGCTTGTGCAGCACGGCATGCAGCGCGTCGCGCAGCACGCGGGTCAGTTGCTGGGACTTGTCGCCCGCCGTGGCCAGCGTGCCGGCGGCCGGGAGCCTGGTCGCGGCGATCAGCGGCAGCACCAGCGCTTCGCGGTCGAAGGCGGCGACTTTTTCACCGGCCTGCTCCACCGAGGCCGATTGCCAGAAGGCCGCGGTGCTGCGGGCCACGTCGCCGGCGGCGCGCTGAAGCAGCCAGCTTTTCCAGAGGATCACGACCCAGCTCGCCACTGACATGGCCAGCAGCAGAACGGCCACCAGCTGGCTGACGATGCCGCCTTGGGTCATGAGGCTCAGGAAATCCATGTGGGTCACACCTTTGAGTTGCCGCGGCCCGGACCGCGCTTATTTTTTCAGGCCCAGCACGTCGAACATGTCGAAAAGGCCGGTGGCGTGCCCGTCCAGGAAACGGGTGGCGCGCAGGCTGCCCTGGGCATAGTTGCTGCGGCTGGACGACTTGTGGCTGATTTCGATGCGTTCGCCGGTGCCCAGGAACATCACGGTGTGGTCGCCCACCACGTCGCCGCCGCGCACGGCGGAAAAGCCTATGGACCGCGGGTCGCGCTCGCCCGTCACGCCTTCGCGGGCGTAGACGCCGCAGTCCTTCAGGTCGCGGCCCAGTGCGCCGGCGATGACCTCGCCCATCTTGAGCGCGGTGCCGGAAGGCGCGTCAACCTTGTGGCGGTGGTGGGCTTCGACGATTTCGATGTCGTAGCCGGTGGACAGGGCCTGGGCCGCCATTTCGAGCAGCTTGAGCGTGACGTTGACGCCCACGCTCATATTGGGCGCCATGACGATGGCGATATCCTTGGCGGCGGCGGCGATTTCGGCTTTCTGCGCATCGGAGAAGCCGGTGGTGCCTATGACCAGCTTGACGCCCATCTCGCGGCAGGCCGCCAGGTGGGCCAGCGTGCCTTCGGGGCGGGTGAAGTCGATCAGCACGCGGGAGTCTTTCAATCCCTGGCGTATATCGGCGCTGATGGCGACGCCGCTGGCGCGGCCGGTGAACGCGGCGGCGTCGGCGCCTATGGCCGGGCTGGAGGCCTGGTCAAGCGCGCCGGTCAGCTGGCAGTCGGTGCTGGTGTTGATCGCCTCGATCAGCATCTGGCCCATGCGGCCGCTGGCGCCCGCCACCGCGACCCGGTGACGGCGGGCCTGGTTGGCAACCGCCTCGCTCACTGTTTCGGGCTTTCGAGGGGAGGGTAGCTCGCGGCCGGCGCGCCGGCGGGCACGCTCGCGGAGGTCGCGGCGGCGCTGTCCGCTGCCGGCTTGGATTTTCCGGCGGCCTTGACCAGCTGCTCTTCGGTGGCTTCGAGCACGGGCACCTCGCCCAGCTTGCGCCGGTTGCCCAGCTTGGCGATGAATTCGGTTTCGCTCGGCATGGCGTCACCTTCAAAACGTTCCAGCTGGTCGTTCTTGAAGTAAACGGTGTATTTGTAGGACTGGGGTTCCACGCCTTGCCGTTTCAGGGTGAAGACGTAATCCCAGCGGTCGGCGTGGAACAGGCTGGCCATCAGCGGCGTGCCCAGCGTGGCCTTGACCTGGTCGCGCGTCATGCCGGCCTTGAGCTGCTCGACCTGCTCCTTGGACACGAAGTTGCCCTGGATCACGTCGACTTTGTAGGGGGTGACCCAGTTGATCGGATTGACGGAGCTGGCGCTCATGCCGCGCAGGCTGCTGCAGGACGCCAGCACCGTGCAAGCCAGGAGCAGGAAAGCGGTTCGGGCGCCGTAACGATGATTTGCAGGCATGGCTGACATAGTAAGGGGGTGTAGCGATATGATTGTTCATTGTAGCGGCTGGGGGCCCCCGGCCGGCATCCGCCCGGACGGGCCGCATTGCCGCTTTACACCGGTTTTACCCAGAGAGTTTCCCCATGAGCAACATTGACGAGCTGAAAAACACGGGTTTGAAGGCCACGCTGCCGCGCCTGAAGATCCTGGAAATTTTTCAGGCGGGCAAACAGCGCCATATGACGGCCGAAGACGTGTTCCGGGTGCTGCTTGAAGAACGTTCGGACATCGGCCTGGCCACCGTCTACCGGGTGCTGACCCAGTTCGAGCAGGCCGGCCTGCTCAACCGCAGCAATTTCGAGTCCGGCAAGGCGGTTTACGAGATCAACGAAGGCCAGCACCACGACCACCTGGTGTGCCTGGACTGCGGCAAGGTCGAGGAGTTCTACGACGCCGAGATCGAAAAACGCCAGCAGTCGGTCGCCAAGTCCAAAGGCTTCGCCATCGCCGACCACTCCCTGTCCATTTACGCCAACTGTACCAAGGACAAATGCCCCAACCGCAGCACCGGCACGCCGGTCAGGCATCACCATTCTTGAGGGTTTAGAGGGCGTCTATAAAACGGGGGAATGCCGCGCGGCGTAGAAGGTGTGAAGAAACCGTAGCGAGCGGCCCGAGGTCGCGTCGAGAACCGGAGCCGTACACCCGTACGGCGAGGATCGCAGGCGCGAGATCGGGACGCGCAGTAGGTTTATTCGCACCTTCTAGTCGTCTTGTTCCATGGCGCGGCGGTGCCTTTCGACGAATTCCTGGTAAGTATTGATGCCGCGCAGCTGCAAAATCGCATTGCGCACCGCGGCCTCGACCAGCACGGCGATGTTGCGGCCGGCCTCCACCTGGATGATGACCTTGCGCACGGGTATGCCCAGCACGTCCTGCGTCAGCGGCTCGTAGGGAATGCGTTCGTAGTCGCGCTCCAGCGTCTCGCGGCGCACCAGGTGCACGATCAGCTTCAGGCGCATCTTGCGGCGCACGGCCGTCTCGCCAAAAATCGCCTTGATGTCGAGCAGGCCTATGCCGCGCACCTCGAGCAGGTTTTGCAGCAGCTCGGGGCAGCGCCCCTCTATCGTGGTCTGGTTGATGCGGTACAGGTCCACCGCGTCGTCGGCCACCAGGCCGTGGCCGCGCGAAATCAACTCCAGGCCCAGCTCGCTTTTGCCCAGGCCCGACTCGCCGGTGATCATCACGCCCATGCCCAGGATGTCCATGAACACGCCGTGCATGGAGGTGCGGTCGGCGAAATGCTTGGACAGATAGGCCCTGAGCACGTCGATCACGAAGGCGGCCGACTCCGGCGTGGAAAACATCGGCAGCTGCGCGCGCTCGCACATGGACAGCAGCGTGTCGGGCGCCACCTGGCCGTCGGCCACGACCAGCACCGGCGGCTCCAGCGTGATGATGCGGGATATGCGGCGGGCGCAGTCCTCGGGGCTGGCGTTGGTCAGGTAGGCGACCTCGCGTTCGCCCAGAATCTGCACGCGGTAGGGATGGATGTAGTTGAGGTAGCCGACCAGGTCGGCGCCGGAGCGGGCGGCCCGCACGGCGACTTCGTCGAAGCGCCGCTCGGAGGCGCCCAGGCCGGCGACCCATTCCCATTTCAGGGAGGCGCGGTGGTCTTCAAATAAAACGTCGGCGCTGACAACGGTGGGCTTCATGCCGGCCTGTGATACGGGAAAAGAGCCCGGAGCGGGCTAGGAGCTGACTTCGTGGACCGAGTGCCAGGAAGCGATCAGGTGGTGCAGTCCAGCGGCATCGGTGCTGGTCTTGAGCTGCTCGCGCAAGGTGCTGTCGCTGAGCAGTTCGGCGATTTCCGAGAGGATCTCGAGGTGTTTTTGCGTGGCGGCTTCGGGTACCAGCAGGAAGATCAGCAGGGCCACGGCCTGTTCGTCCGGCGCGTCGAAGCCGATCGGCGATTGCAGCAGGAATACCGCCGCCATGGGGGCCTTGAGCCCCTTGATGCGGCCGTGCGGAATCGCCACCCCATGGCCGAGCCCGGTCGAGCCCAGGCGTTCACGGGCGAACAGGCTGTCGGTGATCAGCGCGCGGTTCAGGCCGTGCTGATTCTCGAACAGCAGCCCGGCTTCTTCGAAAGCACGCTTTTTGCTGGTCGCTTCGACGCTGACCAGCACTTGGGAGGGGGGCAAAATTTGCGAAAGACGGTTCATAACAATCTTTTAGTCGCCGAATTATGCACTTTGCAGCGGGTTTGCTGGGAAAAGAGGCATAAAAAAGCCGCTTGAGCCTTCAAGCGGCTTTTTTCATGCAACTTGCGCAAACCCGGTGCCGGTCGCCAAGGCGGAGTCTCCAATCGGGCCGCGTTGGGAACAGCGCGCCCCCTTGGCAGGGCTGCGCACCAGCTCGGGCAAAAAACGGGTAGGCCCTTCAGGCCTGGCGCTTGGCGGCAACGTGGTGGTGATCCTGGGTTCTGGTTTTGTAGCGTCCGACCTGGCGGTCCAGCTTGTCGGTCAACTCGTCTACGGCGGCGTAAAGATCAGCGTGGGAACTCTCGGCGAACAGGTCGCGGCCCTTGACATGCACATTGCACTCGGCCCGCTGGCGTCTTTCCTTTTCTTTCATGTTGTCCACTGTCAACAGGACTTTTACGTCCACTACCTGGTCGAAATGCCGGGTAATCCGATCCAGCTTGCTGGTCACATAGCCGCGCAGCGCGGGGGTGACTTCAAGATGGTGACCGCTGATCGTCAAGTTCATAAAGAGACTCCTTTTCCAATGTTGGAGCTGGGTTTGAAAACACCACCCGGCCCGTGAGGGGAGGGCGGCAGACGGGGACAACGCTCTTGGATTTACTATGCGCCCGAAGGCCGTCAATTGCAACCGGGCTTGCAATAAATAATGAAACCTTCTGAAAATCCCCTTGACCGGTATGGCGCCGCGTTCGCCAGGCCTGCCGGGGCGCCGCTTCCGCGGGTGCGGCAAGCGCTTGATTTCGCAGGCTTTTTGCGGCCGGAACCCTGCGTGGAGGGATAGCAGGCTTGCAGGAAATCCACGCGGGCGGCATCATGCGGACAAGGTTCACGCTGGCTGCTGCGGGCCGAAACAAGGGCCCATCCAGGACCGGGCCGCTGTATGCCGGGCTGCAGGAAAACCATAACAACAGGCCTCTTCACGACCATGCACCGCCTGCTCTTCCCCTGTTCGCCTTCGACCCGGCCCGGCCATGTCGCTTGAGACCATTATTTCCTCCGCCTTGACCCGGCCCGACGAGGACCGCAATGCGCTGGTGCTCATGGGCGGCGGGGCGCGCACCGCCTACCAGGCCGGCGTGCTGCACGCGCTGTCAACCATGTTGAGCCTGCAGGGCGGCGCGGCCGGCGAGCGTTTTCCCTTCAACATCCTGGTGGGCACCTCGGCCGGCGCGCTCAATGCCGCCTTCCTGGCGAGCCGCGCCGGCGAGGGCCTGCAGGCCTTTGCCCAGCTGGCGGCCTTCTGGACCACACTGCGCTCCTCGCATGTCTACAAACTCAAGGTGCCGGCCTGGATACGCTCGAGCCGCATCGCCGCGGCGCTGTTTCTGTCGCAGCAGGTGCGGGCGCAGCAGGCGCTGCTGGACAACACGCCGCTGGTGGACACCTTGCACCGCGCCATCTCGCTGGGCCGCATCGAGCAGGCCCTGCAGGACAGGACGCTGCGCGCCGTGGCCGTCACGGCTTCGAGCTACAGCAGCGGCGTGCACTGGACCTTCTGCCAGATGGCGGCGGGCCGGCAGTCCGACCTGTGGAGCCGGCCCGGGCGCCGCGCCGAATTCCAGCCCATCACCATCGAGCACCTGATGGCCTCCAGCGCCATCCCCTTTCTCTTTCCAGCCACGCCGCTGTGGGTGGACGGCCATCCCGAGTTCTTCGGCGACGGCTCCATGCGCCAGAGTTCGCCGCTGTCGCCCGCGCTGCACCTGGGTGCCGGCAAGGTGCTGGTGATAGGCGTGGGCCAGCCCGAACGCGCCGGCTTTGTGGGTGGCGGCAACGGCGCCAACGTCACCGGCCGGCCTTCGCTGGGCGCGATTGCGGGCCATGCCATGGCCAGCGTTTTCCAGGACACGCTGCAGGCCGACGTGGAGCAAGCGCAGCGTGTCAGCAAGACCGTGCGCCAGATGCCGCGCGAAATCGCGGCCATCATGCCCTACCGGCCGGTGGATATCCTGGCGATCGCGCCTTCGCAGTCGCTGGACGCACTGGCGCAGGCCCATGCGTCCGAGCTGCCCGCTGCGACCTACAACGCCCTGGCGGGCCTGGGCGCGCTGGGCGCCAAGGGCAGCCCCGGCGGTGCCGCGCTGGCCAGCTACCTGCTGTTTGAGCCGGGTTTTGTGAAGGCGTTGATGGCGCTGGGCGAGCGCGATGCCTATGCGCGCAAGGACGAGCTCATCGCCTTTTTTATGTAGTCCGCAAGATGGCTAACCCGGACCTGAAATGCCATAATCGCCGCTGTTCAATTACGGAGAAATCCTTGGAAAGCAGCCCTAGTCGCTAGCTTTCAACACCGCAGACTGACGCAGGCTTGCAAAGGCTCATGCTCAAAAGGGGGTTGAAAGCGATGCACCATCCCACCGCCCCTTTACCGCGCTTTGCGCAAGGCCCGAGCGCAGGCCTTGTGTGCAGCCCCCTGAACCGATAGGCAGTCAGTCATGCTCAATATTTTCACGCTCGCCAACGGCCGGCTTTTCCAGGAAGAAATCGAATCCCTGGAAGAACTCTCCAGGTTCCAGCCCATCTGGGTGGACCTGGAATCCCCCACCCTCGAAGAAAAACGCTGGATCAAGCAGTACTACGGCCTGTCCATCCCCGAAGACGCGATGGACGAGGACATCGAGGAGTCGGCGCGCTTTTACGAGGAAGACAACGGCGAGCTGCACATACGCTCGGACTTCCTGATCGCCGACGACGCCGAGCCGCGCACCGTGCGCGTGGCCTTCATCCTGAACCTGGTCAACGACGACCTCAAGAGCAAGGGCGTGCTGTTCTCCATCCACGACGAGGACGTGCCGGTGTTCCGGCTGCTGCGCATGCGCGCGCGCCGCGCCCCCGGCCTGATCGAGGACGCCAAGGAAGTGCTGCTCAAGCTGTTCGACGCCGACGCCGAATACTCGGCCGACACGCTGGAGGGCATTTACGTCGAGCTCGAGAAAGTCAGCACCCAGGTACTGTCGGGCGACGTGACCGACGCGCTGGCCGGCGAAGTGCTGGGCAGCATCGCCCGCCACGAGGACTTGAACGGCCGCATACGCCGCAACATGATGGACACGCGCCGCGCCGTCAGCTTCATGATGCGCAGCAAGATGCTCAACGCCGAGCAATTCGAGGAGGCGCGGCAGATCCTGCGCGACATCGACTCGCTGGATTCGCACACCGCCTTCCTGTTCGACAAGATCAACTTCCTGATGGACGCCACGGTCGGTTTCATCAACATCAACCAGAACAAGATCATCAAGATCTTCTCGGTGGCCAGCGTCGCGCTGCTGCCGCCCACGCTGATCGCCAGCGTCTACGGCATGAACTTCAAGCTCATGCCCGAGCTCGACTGGTCGCTGGGCTACCCCTACGCCATCCTGCTGATGGTGGCCAGCGCCGTCGTGCCCATGTGGTACTTCAGGAAGCGCGGCTGGCTGAAGTAGCCGCCGCGCCGCGGCCGTTCACGCGTCGCCGTAGACCGGCTCGCAGCGCACCTCGGTCTTCACCGAGTTGGCGATAAAGCAGGCCTCGTGCGCGTCGTGGTGCATCTTGGCCAGCTCTTCGCGGCTGGGCTGGTGTTCGCCGGAAAAACTCACCTCGGGATACAGGGTGACCACGGTCATGGCCACCTTGCCTTCCGCGTTCTTTTCCATGACGCCGACCGCCGCGTCGAAGTAGCGGTCCACGCGGAACTTGCGTTTGACGGCCATGGTCAGGAACCACAGCATGTGGCAGCTCGACAGCGCGGACACAAAAGCCTCTTCCGGGTCCAGCGCCGACGCGTCGGACATCGGCAGCGGCACGACGCTGGGCGAGGATGAGCCGGGCACCTCCAGGCCGCCGTCAAAGCGCAGCAGGTGGCGGCGGCTGTAGCGGTTGTCCAGGAAGTTGGCGTCCTTGCGTTCCCACAAGGTTTGTGCGGTGTAGTGCGACATGTTCGAAGGCCCGGAATGGATCAGTGGAAGAAGTTGCGCAGCGCCCGCGCGGTGGCCTCGGGCTGCTCTTCGGGAATGAAATGCCCGGCCGCCATGGCCTGGCCGGCTACTTCGCCGCTGCACTGCGCTCGCCATAGCGCCAGCGGGTCGAACAGGCGGTGCACCACACCGCGCTCGCCCCACAGCACCAGCAGCTCGCAGGCCAGCTTCAGGCCCTGCGCGCGCCCGTCGCGGTCGTGTTCCAGGTCTACGCCGGCGCTGGCGCGGTAGTCCTCGCAGGCGGCGTGCAGCGCTTCGGCATTGCAAAAGCTGCGCTCGTATTCGGCCAGCGCCCGCGGCTCGATGTAGTTCAGCCCGGCGCTGCCCCAGCCGCCCAGCTTGGCGTGCAGATAGGCCTTGGCGGTTTCCGGGTGGTTGGCGCCCATCATGATCTCGGGCAGCGGCGCGGGCTGCAGCATGTGGAACCAGTGGTAGTAGGCGCGGGCAAAGGCCATATAGGGTTCGGTCATGCTGCGGCCCTCGTACATGTCGAGCGTGGGCGCGATGTCGATGATGCAGAGCTTGGCCACACGCGCGGCGTGGTCCAGCGCCAGCCGATGCGCCACACGCCCGCCGCGGTCGTGGCCGCACAGAAAGAAGCGGTTCACACCCAACGCGTCCATGACGCCAATCATGTCGTGCGCCATGTTGCGTTTGCTGTAGTTGCTGTGGTCGGGCAGGCCCGCCGTCTTGGAGGAGTCGCCGTAGCCGCGCAGGTCGGGCATGACCAGGAAATAGTCGCCAGCCAGGCGCTGGGCCACGCGGTGCCACATCACATGCGACTGCGGAAAGCCGTGCAGCAGCAACAGGGCCGGGCGTACCGGGTCGCCGGGCACCACACGGGAGACCCGCGCATTGATGGATGCGCCGTTCACTTCGAAATTGCGCAGCTCAAACCCGTCAAACCAGCTCATGGAGCCTCCCGGTGAGATTCAACTCTTGCGTTGGGCTAGCGTCGCACTCCGCATGCCCTGTCTCAGGCGGGACGCGACGCCAGATATTTTTGCAGATTCGCGGCCGCCTGGGCCCGCACTTTGTTACGCAGAAAAGGCGTCCAGCCCAGCAGCAGGCCGGGCGCGCCCAGCGCCTGGCGCGACCAGGCCCAGAAATCAAAGCGGTCGCGGTGGCGGCTGATGAGTCCCTGTTCATTGAACTCGAACTGGCCGTCGATGACGTTGTGCACCATGCGTCCGGTGGTGCTGAAGCGGTAGTCGGCCTCCCAGTGCGCTTTGCCGGCCCGCGCGTCGGCCTCAATACCGCTGTAGGACAGCTTCCAGACGTCGGCGCCCTTGGCCTTGGTCACGTCGCAGAGCATGTGCCACATGCCGGTGACCTCCTTGTGGCCGCGCAGCGAGAAGGCCTCGTCGTCGAACTGGGCATCGGGCGCGTAGCAGGCGGCCATGGCGTCCGAGTCGAGGCGGGTGAAGGACGCGTAGAAATTTTCGAGGGTGATCTGGTTGGGGTGCATGCTGTCTCCTGGTCGGCAATGTCGGTGAGGGTCGGGTCCGCGAACTCTATAGCGGCCGGCGCGGGGCGGGCGTCACTCAGGCGTCAGCCGGCCTCTTGCGGCACTTCCGGCTCTTGCAGCAACTCCAGCAGCCGCCGCAGCGCATGCGCCGCCGTGGCGCCGCGCACCGCGGCCCGGTCGCCGTCAAAGCGCCGCACTTCCGACACCAGCCGCCCCGGCAGCGCGAAGCCAAACCATACCGTACCCACGGGTTTGGCGGCGCTACCGCCCGTCGGGCCGGCCACCCCCGTCACTGCCACGGACACGTGCGCGCGCGAATGCGCCAGCGCACCGGAAGCCATGGCACACGCCACTTCCTCGCTGACCGCACCGTGGCGAGCAATCAGCGGGGCCGGGACGCCCAGCAATTCCGTCTTGGCTTCGTTGGAATAGGTGACAAAGCCGCGCTCAAACCAGTTGCTGGAGCCGGCCAGGTCGGTGCAGGCCGCCGAAATCATGCCGCCGGTACAGCTTTCGGCGGTGGCCAGCATGCGGCCCTGGGCCTGCAGCAAGGCCGCGAGCTGTTCAGCCAACGCGCTGCTCACCAGAACCTCCAGAGCGCGATCACCAGCAGCGTGCAAAACGCCGCCACGAAGTCGTCAAACAGGATGCCGAAGCCGCCACGGTAGTTAAAGCCCTTGAAGGCCTGGTCGGCCCAGGCCACGGGGCCGGGTTTGACGGCGTCAAAAAAGCGGAACAGCCCGAACGCGGCCAGCTGGGCCCCGAAGTCCGCGGGCATCACCAGCCACAGCACCAGCCAGAAGGCCACGACCTCGTCCCAGACGATGCTGCCCGGGTCCAGCACTTTCATGGCCTTGGCCGTCACGGTGCAGGCCCACCAGCCGGCCAGCGTGGAGGCGGCGATCAGCCAGCCCATCTCGGCCGGCGTGAGCCACTGCTGCAGCACCAGGAAGGCCAGCCAGGCCCAAAGCGTGCCGGCCGTGCCGGGCGCGACCGGGCTCAGGCCGGCGCCAAAGCCCAGCGCAATGAAATGCGCGGGGTGCGTCAGCAGGAATTTCGCGGTGGGCCGGAAAGCGGGCGGCGGCGTGGTGGTGTCGGTCATGTGTGGGGTGGGCAGCGAATGCCCCGGGGCAGTGGCTGATTTTGTCACAGCGGTTTCACACGCGGCCGGCACAGTCCTGCGATTCACCAGACAAGAGGGAATTCGGGATGAGCAAACACAAACAGGTGTTGAACAGGATGAACGCCTTGACCCTGGCCGCCGCCTGCGCGCTGTGCCTGGCGGCCGGCAGCGGTCGCGCCCAGACGGCGCCGGCCGTAGAGGCCGTGCTGGCGGGCCATGCGGCCCTGGGCGCCGACGCCTCGGTGGCGGCGCCGCGCGATGCGGGGCCCTTTTTTGCCACGGCGGGCAAATTCGCCAATGCCAAACGCCAGCGCAACGAGCAACTCGGCAGCGAAAGCGCCAACACCTTTGTCGGCGACCCCAAATACCCGCGCGCCTCCGGTGGCGCGCTGCCCATGAAGGGCCAGTCAGTGCAGGGGTTTTCGGGCATTGTCTCCCTGGGCAAGGGCGAATTCCTGGCGCTGACCGACAACGGCTTCGGCAACAAGGTCAACTCGCAGGACGCGCTGCTGATGGTGCACCGGCTGTCCGTCGACTGGGGCAAGGGCCGGGTCCTGCGCCGCGGCACGACCTTTCTGAGCGACCCCCACAAGCGCATTCCTTTCCACATCCAGAACGAAAACACCTCGCGGCGCTACCTCACGGGCATTGATTTCGACCCCGAATCCCTGCAAGTGGTGGGCAATGAGTGGTGGATAGGCGACGAGTACGGCCCCTACCTGCTGCGCACCGACTTCCAGGGCCGGGTCCTGGGTGTGATCGAAACCGTCATCAAGGGCAAGCTGCTGGCCTCGCCCGACCACTATATGCAGGGCCGCCTGCCCAACCTGCCCGGCGAGGCCTTGTTCGAGGTGCGGCGCTCCAACGGCTTTGAGGGCATGGCCAGATCACCCGACGGCAGCAAGCTCTATCCCATGTTTGAAGGCCCGCTGTTCGACACCACGGCCAAAAGCGTCGAGAAATCCGGCGACAAGACCTATGTGCGCATCAACGAGGTGGACGTTGCCTCGGGCGGCTACACCGGCAAGCAGTGGAAATACCTGCTCGAGGAAGTGGGCAATGTCGCGGCCGATTTCCAGCTGCTGGACGCCACGACCGGCCTGGTAATAGAGCGCGACGACAGCACCGAAGGCCAGGCGCCGGCCTGTCCGGGTGAAGCGCGCACCGATTGCTTTACGCGGCCCGCGCGTTTCAAGCGCGTCTACAAGATAGACCTGGCGGCCGCCGATACCGATGGTTTTGTGCGCAAGGTGGCTTATATCGACCTGACCCGCATCGCCAACCCGCAACGCCTCGCGAAGCTGGGGCCCAATGAAGCGATGTTTTCGCTGCCGCACCTGGGCCCCGAAGGCCTGGCGATTGTCGACGCCACCCACATCGTGCTGGTCAACGACAACAATTTTCCGTATTCATCGGGCCGTGAAATCGGCAAGCCCGATGCCAATGAGCTGACCCTGCTGGATATTCGCGCGCTGGTCGAAGCCAAATAGGCCGGCTAAGCGCGCGGGTCAGCCGGCGGTCGGGCCGCCCACCAGGTCTCTTTCGTGGCTGAACCACTCGGCCCAGTAGTCGATACAGGCGCGGATCTTCGGCAGCCGGTGGCGCCCGCCCAGCGTCACGGCATGAATGGGCACGGGCTGCTCGTCGACAAAGCCCGGCAATACCGGCACCAGCAGGCCGCGCCGCACCAGGGGCTCGGCCGCCAGCATGGCAAAGCGCGCAATGCCCAGGCCCTGCAGGGCCAGCTGGCTGGTCGTGCCGGTGGAGTCGGCACGCCAATGGCCGTCCGCCGTGATCACCACGGGCTGGCCGTCGATGATGAAGGGCCAGCGGTTGAGCGTGGTCGCGCCGCTGTTGCTGATCAGGCGGTGCCGGCCCAGGTCGTCAGGGTGCTCGGGCGTGCCTTGGGCCGCAAGATAAGCCGGCGTGGCGTACAGCCGTCGCCCATGCGTGCCAATCTGGCGCATCACCGTGTTCTCGTTGGTGTGCGTGCCGCTGCGGATCGCGATGTCGACACCGTCGCGCACCATGTCCACCAGGCGGTCGTCCACCTTGAGTTCCACACGAACCTGCGGATGGCGCCGGCTCAGCCCTTCAAGGCTGGGCACCAGCAGGTACTCGGCCATCACGGTGCTGGCCGCCACCCGCACCCAGCCGCTGGCCTCGCCGCTCTGGCTGGCGAACTCGCCTTCCAGGTCGTCCAGTGTCTGTGTCATGCGCCGGCAATAGCCGAGAAAAGTCTCTCCCTCGGGCGTGAGGGTCAGCGCATGCGTGCTGCGCTGTACCAGCCGCGCATTGCAGGTTTTTTCGATGCGGGCAATGGCGCGGGATACCTGGCTGACCGGCACGCCGCGCGCACGCGCCACGGCCGAGAAGCTGCCCAGTTCGGCCACGCGCGCAAACAGGTGCATGTCGTCAAAGTTCAGGTCGCGCATGCCGGCCATATTACCCATCGCCGGGCTTTTTTGTTTTGCGCCTGGCGCAAGACGCATTTGCGCCGCGGGTGGTTTCCGGCGGCGGCGGTTTTGCGCACAGTGGAGCCGTACCCCAACCGAAAGGACGCTCTCATGAACTCCCTCTACACCGCAGCCGAAGAACAGCGCCTGACCGCCGCCGCGATGGCCGAGGCCAGGCATTTGCGTGCCCTGGCACCGGCCCAATTCTGGTCGGTGCTGGGCCGCCTCGTGCGCGACCTGGTGCACCCAGTGCGCCCAGGCGCCGCCGTCCACCCTCAGGCGAAGTGATCGAAAGAAGCGTAGTGCCGCAGCAGCGGCGCGCCGGCCGCGTCGAGCAGGCGCAGGCCGGTGGCCGCGTCGATGCGGCCTATGCGGCTGACGGGTGTTTGCGCCTGCCTTGCCGCTGCCAGCACGGCGTCGCGGGCGGAGACCGGTGCGGTGAAGGCGAGCTCATAGTCGTCGCCGCCGGCCAGCGCGAACTCCAGCTGCTTTTCAGCGCCAATGCCGGTTCCGGGCCAATCGGGGTGGGCGCTAGCGGCCACCAGATGGGCCGCGAGCGCGGTTTCCAGTGTGGCCCCCGCGCTCGAGGCGCGCAGGATGTGCTGCAGGTCGCCAATCAGGCCGTCGCTCACGTCGATGGCCGCCGAAGCGATGCCGCGCAGCGCCTGGCCCAAAGCCACACGCGGTGTGGGTTGCTCCAGCCGGCGCCTGGCCTGGGCCAGCAAGCCGGGCTGCAAGGACACCGTGCCGCGCAGCGCGTCCAGCGCGAGCCGCGCGTCGCCCAGCGTGCCGCTGACATACAGGTCGTCACCGGCTTTTGCGCCCGAGCGCAGCAGCGCCTGGCTTTTGCCGTTCAGCACGGGCACTTCGCCGAACACGGTGATGCAGATATTGAGCGGCCCCTGCGTGGTGTCGCCGCCCACCAGCTCGCAGCCGTGCGCATCGGCCAGCGCCAGCAGGCCTTTCGAAAAAGCCGCCAGCCAGGCCTCGTCGACCCGCGGCAGTGCCAGCGCCAGCGTGAAGGCCAGGGGTTTGGCACCGCAGGCGGCCAGGTCGCTCAAGTTGACGGCCAGCGCCTTGTGGCCCAGCGTGAAAGGGTCCACGTCCGCGAAGAAATGCCGGCCCTCGACCAGCATGTCGCTGGAAATCGCCAGCTGCGTTCCGGGCGCGGGCTGCAGCAGCGCGCAATCGTCGCCCACGCCCAGCGCCGCGCGCGCGGCGGGGCGCGTGAAGTAGCGTGCGATCAGGTCAAATTCACCCATGGCGCAGAGCATACAGGCTGCGCCGGCAGGGGTTTCAGAAATTCTGCTGGTGCGTGAGGCCGCCGCGAAAACGTTCCGACGCCTGGCGTATGACTTCGGCCAGCAGGTGTTCCTCGCCCTGCCTTTCGCGCAGCCAGCGGGCATCGTTGTCGCCGCGCTCCACGCTGTTTCGCAGCAGGTGCAGCGAGGCGCCCGCGCCCATGGCGGTGGCATGGCGCTCGATCTGCGCCATGGTCAGCAGTATGTGCTCGCGCAGCGGCATGTGGCCGCCGGTGGCGGGGTCCACATAGACCGCGTCCAGGCCGAAGCGGCAGGCCTGGAAGCGGTTGTAGGTGTAGACCAGGTAGTCGTCCTCGGTGGGCACAAAGGGCTGCTCGTGCATGAACCAGGAGGCCAGCGACTGGACAAAACCCGCCAGCGCGGTGGCGCGCTCCACCGTGAGCGGCGTGTCGAACACGCGGATCTCGATGGTGCCGAACTCCGGCTTGGGCCGGATGTCCCAGTAAAAGTCCTTCATGCTCTTGACCACGCCGGTGCGCGTCATCTTGTCGAAGTACACGGTGAAGTCGTCCCAGGTCAGCGCGAAGGGGGCTCGGCCCGAGAGCGGAAAGGCGAACACCGAGTTGAGCCGGGCCGAGTCGAAGGCCGTGTCCTGGCCCTGCACATAGGGCGAGGAGGCCGACAGCGCGATGAAGTGCGGGATGTAGCGCGACATGCGGTGCAGCGTGAGCAGCGCGCTATCGGCGTCGGGGCAGCCCACGTGCACGTGCTGGCCGAAGATGGTGAACTGCTTGGAAAGATAGCCGTAGAGCTCGGACAGTTCGCGAAAGCGCGGCTTGTCGTAGATGCGGCGCTCATGCCACTGCTGGAAGGGATGGGTGCCGCCGCCGACCACGGCGATGTTGAGCTTGTCGGCGCTCTTGACCAGCGCGTCGCGGATCTGCGAAAGCTGGCCCAGCACCTCCGAGGCGTTGTGGCAGATCCCGGTCGAGACCTCAATCATGCTGGAGGTCATCTCGGGCACCACGGCGCCGGGCAGCGGGATTTTGGACATCAGGCGCAGCATGTCCTCGGCATAGGGCGCGAGATCGTAGTCATGCGTGTTCACCAGCTGCAGCTCAAGCTCCACGCCCAGCGACAGCGCGGCCGATTTGTGAAAAGGTTCAAGGCTCATGGACGGGTCCGGATGCGGGGCCGCGCGTGAGCGGCGCCCAGGGTTTGGAACTTTCGCCGGCGCGGTAAATGGCCACGGTGGCCAGCACCGCGCCCAGTACCTCCATCAGCAGGATGGCGGGCAGGGCCACGCTGGCGATCTGCCGGCCCAGGGCGCCCGAGGCCGTGGCGAACTGCGACACCAGCAGCAGCGCGACCGAGGACATCGGCGACATCGCGCAGCCCACCCACAGGGCTTGTTTCCAGCTGGCGCCGCTGCCCGCGTTGCCGATGGCAACACCGATGATCTTGGCCGCCATGCGCGCCAGCACCATGGCGATGACCAGGCCTGCCACCGGGCCGCTCCAGTCGGCCTGCGCCGCCACCACCGAGACCAGCACGAACATCAGCATGGTCAGCATGGCGGAGGCCGTGCCCATCTGCCGCGGCCACGACCAGGGGCGCGGGTTGAGCTGCTTGAGCAGCATGCCGCCCAGCAGCGCCGCTAGCGGTGCCGAGCCGCCGAAATGGGCCGCCAGCGCGGCGCCGGCGGCGATCAGGGCCAGCAGCAGGATGGCGGTGTTTTCGCTGGTGGGGCTCATCACGCGCAGCGCGGTGCGCAGCGTGAGGGCCAGCACCGCGCCCACCACCACCGACAGGCCCAGCACCACCAGCACCGGGTAGAGCGTGCTGAGCACGCTGGCCACACCCGATTCGGGGCGGTGCATCATGCCGGCGCGGGCGCTGCATAGCGTGAGCGCATAGAGCGTGCCCAACGTGGACAGCACCAGCGCGCGTTCGGTGACCGGGCCCGCCGCGCGCGTGTCTATGGCCACGCGCGACAGCACCGCCGGCGAAGCGGCCATGGCCAGCAGGGCCAGCGGTTCGGCCACGGCGACGCGCACGCTCATCGCGCCCAGGGCCCAGTACACGAGGATGAAGGTCAGCGCCGATTCGGCCAGGCTTTGCACCAGCACCATGGGGTTGTGGCGAAACCAGCGCAGCGGAATGCGCCCGCCGGCCTCGAACAGCACCACAGCCACGCCCAGTTCCAGCAGGAACAGCCCCGTGCCCTGCAGCGGCCAGACCGCGCCGGTGAACCCGGCCAGGCCGGCAACGCCGCCGACCAGCGAATAGCCGACCACCTTGGGCAGGCCGGTATAGCGGTTCAGCAAGTGGCCCGCGGCGGCGGCCACCGCGAGAAGGATGGACCACTGCACGGTCGGCAAGCCTGCCGAAGGTTTGATCCATTCGGCCCAGATGGCCAGGATGTCATTCATGGGGGATGGGTCTCCACTCTGATGGGAACTTCTGCAGACAGGCCCCTGAAGGCGGCATGTTGCGCGTTGGTCGGCCGGCCTTTACGGCCTGGGGCCCGGTGGGTTTGCGCGAAAGAAAACTTGTTGCATTAATTTACAGGCGCCTCCGGTGCGAGCCTGTAGGACAAGGCCGGAAATGCCACCCATGCTTGTTGGGTGAAGAGCCCAGCGGCGCAACCTAATGGAGGCATGTTCACCAGTGGGGGCCGCGGGACTGGCTTTGCCTGACCGCAGGCGCCCGCCCCCTGGGAGGGGGGGAACAGGCTACACGCAGTGAGCCTGGACGGGGGTGAGCTTATTCAGGCATGAAAAAGCTGCGCGGATGGCTGCGCCAGCGCGCCCAGATGGCGGCGCGAATGCGGGCGCGGTCCACATTGCTCACGTTGTGCGCCTGCAGGGCCAGGCGGAACGCGAGGTAAAAACTCACGCCGAGGTTGAGCGCGCCTATCAGCGGAATGGCCGCGACGCACCACCAGATGGTGGGGTGCTTGAAGGCTTCCAGGCCCAGCGAGGCGCCGGCCGCGGCCAGCTGGCCGGTGGACAGCGTGACGTGGCGCGCCTGGAGTTCCACGCCGAAGAAGCCGGTGAAGGCCGGGATCAGCCCCAGCATGAAACCCAGCGCGATGTTGGAGGCGAAGCCCGAGATGTTGTCGCGCATGAAGCTCGACCAGCGGGCCGCGCGCTCGCTGCCCAGCACGGCGGTGATGCGCGGGTTGTGGCGCATGGCCGAGTCCAGGCGGTGCAGCACGAACCAGTTTTCGGTCCAGCCCGCGATCATGCTGGCCGCGAACAGGATGCCGCCGGTAAAGCCCGCCCACATCAGCGTGGGGCCCAGCAAGGTCAGCGTGCCCAGTACATGCTCGGCCTCGGTGGGGCTGATCATGGGCCGGCCCAGCAGCAACAGCACCAGCGTGTTGACCAGCAGCACCGCGGGCACCACCATGAACACGTTGCCGAAGACCGCCGCCACCTGCGAGCGCACCAGGTGCGTGACCTCGTCGACAAAGGCTTCGATGGTGCTGGCGGCATCGGCCGAACCGAGGTCCTTGAGCTTGGCCGCCATGGCCGGCGCGGTCATGGCCGGCTGCTTGGTGGCCAGCGTGAAATGCAGCAGCTGGATCAGGATGAAGCTGGCGGCATACATGAGGCCGGACCAGAAGCCGCCCCAGAAGGCCGAAAGGCCCACCGCGACGATCATGAACTTGAGCAGCGTGGTGAGGGCCGTGACGGCGCCGCCGCCCATGGCCTTGCCCAGCATTTCACGGTATTCGCCGCGCGTGCGGGTGATGTAGGTCTCGCCGGTCTCGGCGCTGCGCTCGGCCACCTTGGCCGACAGCAGCGTGGAGTTGGCGCTGATCAGCGCGCTGATGCTTTTGCCCTCTTGCGCGGTGATGACGCGGCGCCCCAGCAGCTTGACGGCCGCCATGGCCGGCTTGGGCGAGACCAGGCTGTCGAGCAGTTCGCGCACGCGCAGCATGCGCTCGCGCAGCTGGCGCAGGCGAAACACCATGCCGACCGAAATGCCGTTTTCCTCCAGGTGCGTGTAGATGCTGTTGACAGCCTGGCGGCAGGCGTCCAGCCGCTCGCGGTATTGCGCGATCGCGGCCTGTAGCTGCGCCTCGTCCCGTTCGGGTTTGAAGAAGGCGTTGCGCAGCCCGTCGATGTCGGCCGGCAGCGCATGAAAGGCGCGCGCGTGCGGCGTGGCGCGGTTCATGCGCAGGCGCAGCTCGGGCGCGAAGCCGGTGGCGCGGATCTGCGCCGTGCAATAGGCCAGCGCGTCCATCAGGCTGTAATGCCAGTGCAGCGTGTCCATCTCGGGGCTGGCCGACAGCAGCTGGCTCAGCCGGGCGATTTGGGGCTCCTCGAGCGCGCCCATCCACTGCGCGTCAAAGCGGGTGGGCGCCACCAGGGGAAACAGCTCGGAGGCGTCGACGGTCTCGGGCGTGCCGGGCAGCCATTTGCGGCGCAGGCGCTCGGCCAGTTCACTGACGAAGGCCGTGCGCGGCGCGAAGCCGAAATCGGCCAGCAAGGTGGTGATGTCGACCGTCTGGATCAGCGTCTGCCACCAGGCCTGCAGGCGCGCGCGCAGCTCGGGCTGTATCTCGACGGCATCGATGAAGGCCTGCACCCGCGCCACCGCGGCCGGCACGGAAGTCTCATCGCCGCGTATCCATTCGAAGAGCTTGATCAGCCAGACGTGGCGCTGGGCCAGGCCGGCGTCCGGATCCAGCGCCTTGAGCAGGGATGCCAGGTCTTTCATCGGACGCTCAGGACCGGGGGATCAATGCAGGACGCGGCCGGGCGGGACGCTGCCGTTGCCGTTGTGCGCTTCCAGCACGAACATGGGAATAGGCGCCTCGAAGCGCTCGCCGTCCTCGGCGACGCAAAAATAGCTGCCGTGCATGGTGCCGCTGGGCGTGCGCAGGCGCGACCCGCTGGTGTACTGGAAAGACTCGCCCGGCTTGAGCAGCGGCTGGTGGCCGACTACGCCCAGGCCCTTGACCTCCTCGTTGTGCCCATTGGCGTCGCTGATGACCCAGTGGCGCGAGATCAGCTGGGCCGTCACTTCGCCGGTGTTGGTGACCGTGACGGTATAGGAAAACCCATAGACATGGTCTTCCGGCGCCGATTGCTCGGGCAGGTATTGGGGGACGACTTCGCAGGAAAACTGGTATTTGGGCATGGCTCTGGAACTGTTGGCGATCATGTTAACCGCCTGCCGTGGCTGTTGGCCCGGCGAAACAGCGGGCAACACCAAGGGCAGGCGGGGGCCGCGGCTTGCTGCGACAATCCTGCCATGCCTAAAAACCAGCCGCCCACCTACCGGATCGCCCCTTCCATCCTGTCCGCCGATTTCGCCCGCCTGGGCGAGGAGATCAAGGCCGTCATCGCCGCCGGCGCCGACTGGATCCACTTCGACGTGATGGACAACCACTATGTGCCCAACCTGACTTTCGGTCCCATGATTTGCCAGGCGCTCAAGCCGCACGCCAAAAAGGCCGACGGCACGCCGGTGCCGGTGGACGTGCACCTGATGGTGCAACCCGTCGACGCGCTGGCCGCGGCTTTTGCCGACGCCGGCGCCGACCTGATCAGCTTCCACCCCGAGGCCTCCGGCCATGTGCACCGCAGCGTGCAGGCCATCAAGGCCAAGGGTTGCAAGGCCGGGGTGGTGTTCAATCCGGCCACGCCGCTGGACGTGCTGGACTGGGTGATAGAGGACATCGACCTGATCCTGATCATGAGCGTTAATCCCGGCTTCGGCGGGCAAAGTTTCATCGATTCGGCGCTGCGCAAGATTGAGCAGGCACGCAAGCGCATAGAGGCCTCGGGCAAGGACATCCGCCTCGAAGTCGACGGCGGCATCAAGGCCGACAACATCGCGCGCGTGGCTGCTGCCGGCGCCGACACCTTTGTGGCCGGAAGCGCCATTTTTGGGAAACCCGACTACAAGGCGGTGATTGACGCCATGCGGGCGGAACTGGTGAAATAAGCCGGCGCGCGACAATGCGCATCCGCGCGCGCCAATCCCGGTAACCGGCCAGGCCGGAGGCCGGCCCCCCGTCACACATGGAGGAGCCGCATGACTGAAGCCGTAAGCGAGCAAAGCGGGCCGCGTCCCGCGCGCCGCGCCCGCGTCCTGGTGGTGGACGACACGGCGGACGTCCGGTTTTTCCTTGTCGCCCTGTTGCGGGACGACTATGAGGTGGAGGCCGCCGAGTCGGGCGAAGAGGGCCTGCAGGTGGCGCTGTCCGATCGGCGCCCCGAAATCATCCTGCTGGACGTGATGATGCCCGGCATGGACGGCTATGAGGTCATGCGACGGCTGGCGCGCGACCCGCGCACGGCCGATATTCCCGTCATCTTCCTCACGGCGCTGAGCAGCGTTGAAGAAGAGCAGTTCGGGCTGGACCTGGGTGCCACCGACTACATCACCAAGCCGATCAGCCCGCCCGTGCTGCTGGCGCGCGTGAGGCTGCACCTGGAGCGCAGCGCCAATGCCAAACGCCTGAAGACCCTGTCCGAGCAGCTGTCGCGCTACCTTGCGCCGCAGGTCTACCAGTCGCTGTTTGACGGCTCCCGCCAGGCCGAAATCCAGACCCAGCGCAAACGGCTTACGGTGTTTTTCTCGGACATCAAGAACTTCACGGCCTCCACGGCGCAGTGGCAGCCCGAGGAAGTTACGTTTTTGCTCAACAGTTACTTCGAGGAAATGTCGCAGATCGCCGCCGAGTACGGCGCGACCCTGGACAAGTTCATCGGCGACGCCATCGTCATCTTCTTTGGCGATCCCCACACCCTGGGCCCGCGCCAGGACGCGGTGCAGTGCGTCAGGATGGCCGTGGCCATGCAACAGCGCATGGCCGAACTGCGGCAGCGCTGGAAGGCCATGGGCATCCCCAAGGCTTTCGAAATACGCATAGGCATCAACTCGGGCTTTTGCGACGTCGGCAACTTCGGCAGCAACCTGCGCATGGACTACACCATCATCGGCCGGGAGGTGAACCTCGCCGCCCGGCTGGAGCAGGCCGCCGAGCCCGGCGGCATCCTGATTTCCAGGGACACCCATGATCTGGTTCAGGGCGACATCGAGGTCGAAGAACGCGAGCCGGTGATCGCCAAGGGGTTTTCCGAGCCCATCACGGTTTACGCGGTCCGCAAGACCCCGGCCCCGCCGGCCGTCGCGGCGGGAGTGATCCAGTGCGACCGGCCCGGCTTGCGCCTGGAGCTGGACCCGGGCCGCCTCACGCCCGCGCAGCGCGCGGACGCCGCCGCCGAGCTGCGCAGGGCGCTGGACAGCCTGGAGCCCGCGCTGCAGGCCGGTGGTGCGAGCGCCGCTGCGCCGGTGCCGGCCGCCGCGGCCGCCGCTGGCACGCAGGCCTCCCGCCTCGCCGCCGTGCAGGCGGCGGATGCGGCGGGCGCCGGCGACGAGACGCTGCCGGACAGCATTACCGGAATCAACCTGACGGTGGGACTGAGCCGGGCGATGAACATGAAAGGTTTTTACATTTCGATGCTGCGCCGCTTCATGGACGGCCGAGCGGACACGCCGGTACGCATACGCGAAGCGCTGGCGGCCGGCGACCTGAAGGCGGCGGAACTGCTGAGCCACTCGCTGCGCGGCGTCTCGGCGCAGATAGGCGCCACGCAACTGCCGCAGGACGCCGAGGCATTGGAGCAGGCGCTGCGCGACAACGCGCCGCGTGAGGGCATCGACGAGCTGCTGCTGCGCATGGAGGATTCGCTGGGCGAACTGATGGAGGCGCTGCGCTCGGCCTTGCCGCCGACCGATGCCGCGAAATCGCCATGAAGACCCGGGCCGTCCCGCTTGGTGTATCTTCTTGCTACGGGCGTACGCCATTCGGGCCGGCCCTGGACCCTTAGAATCATCAGGCAGGGCGCCCAGGCGCATGTCATGCCCCTTACCCACAGAGAGGAGCTACACCGTGCAGTACAACGACATCTACGCAGTTACGCCCAAAGGCCAGCAAGAGCTGCGCAGCGCCGCCACCACGATTTCACCGCCTGAAGTGGAGCTGCTGGTGCGCCTCGACGGCATCCTGTCCATGGCACAAATACGCCAGAGCGTGGGAGAAGCCGTCGGTGCGACGCTGGACAACACCTTGAAACTGTTGCTGGCCAAGGGGCTGGTGACGCAGGTCCCGCCGGACCCGTTCGCCGCCTCGCTGCAGTTCCAGCTGAGCCCGGCGGCGCTCACCGAGGCGGGTGCCGAAGCCGACCTCTGCGCGGCCACGCTCAAGAAGTCCAACTACTACGTCCGCATTGCCCGCAAGCGGGGCTCGCCGCGCCAGCGCGCGCCCGGCGAACGCCAGTCGGCCATCATCGTGGACGACGATGAGCACCTGGCCAAGTTCCTGAACCATTACCTGACCTTCGAGGGCTTCGACGTGCGGGTGGCGGGCTCGCGCGCCGAAGTGGTGGCCGAGTTCCGCAAGACGCCGATTCCCGACCTGGTGCTGCTGGACGTCATGCTGCCCGATGCCGACGGTTTTGACATCCTGCTGCGCATCCGCTCGCATCCCCAGCTCAAGGACATTCCCGTGATCATGCTCACGGCGAAGGCCACGCGCGAGGCGGTGCTCAAGGGCCTGGCCAGCGGTGCCGACGGCTACATCACCAAGCCCGTGGAGACCGAATCGCTGATCCAGGCGGTCCGCACCGTGCTGGGCTCGCAGTAGCGCGCGAGCATGGCCAGATGAGCCGCTTTTCTGGTCAACCAGGCCTGCCGGCTCAAGTGCCATGAGGCTGCCTTTTCGCGCCACCATCAACGTCGCGCTGGGCGCCGGGATGATCCTGATCATCCTGAGCATCGCGGCTTCCTATCTCACGATCAATTCGCTGATCAGCGGCACGCAAAGCGAAACCGAGGCCCGCGAAACGGTGCTGCTGCTGGAGCAGGTCGTCTCGGAGTTTCAGGCGGCGGAGTCTTCGCAGCGGCGTTACCTGCTGACCAATGTTGCCGGCGACCTTGCCGCCTACCAGCGGGCCCGCTCGCTGAGCCAGCAGGCGCTGCAGCGCGTGCATACGCAAGCCGGCACGGGCCAGGACTGGCGCGCCCTGGGCGAGGCCATGACGCGCCGCTTCGAACTCATGGAGCTGGCCATCGCCGCCCGTCAGCAAACCGGGCTGGACGCTGCGGCCGCCGTCGTCGGCAGCGCGCCCAACCGCCGGCTTCATGACGAGATAGAGGCGCTGGTGGCCCGCATCAAGGCGGCCGAAATTCAGGCGCTGGAGCACTCAAAAGAGGAAACGCGCCAGACCGCGCAGACCGTCAAGCAATTGATCCTGCTGGGCGGGCTGCTGTGCCTGAGCGTGTTCGGCTGGGCCATCCAGATGATCGTCAGGGCGCAGGAAAAGCGCCGCCGCGTCGAGGCCAGGCTTTCCGACAGCGAGGCCATGAGCCGGGCCGTGACCGAGAGCATGGCCGAAGGATTGGTGACGGCCACCCAGGAGGGCATCATCGTCAACGCCAACAGCGCCGCCCGCCATCTCTTCGGTTACCGGCTCGACGACCTGGTGGGCCGCGAAGTGACCATGCTGCTGCCCACGCGCTACCGCATGGGCTTTCAGGCCTTCTTCGCCAGCCTCGGCGGGCGCCAGCGCGGCTTTCGCGAATGGGACGTCAAGGTCCTGGGCCTGCGCCACGACGGCACCGAGTTCCCGGTGAACGCCTCTTTCGGTGACGTCAATGTCGGCGGCCGCCGGCTGTTCACCGCGATCATCCATGACATCACCGAAAGCAACCGCATCAGCGACGCCCTGCGCAGCAGCGAAGCCCAGCTGCGCGAGCTGACCGACGCCGTTCCGGCCTTGATCGCCTATGTCGACAGGGAGGAGCGCTTCCAGTTCCACAACCGGGCTTATGAAGAGGCCTTCGGCCTGCCGTCCGAACAGATACAGAACCGGACCCTGTTCGAGGTCATGGGGCCGCAGCTGTACGAGCAGGTCAAGGGCCATGTGCAGGAGGCGCTGGCGGGCTATTCGGTTCGCTACGAGTGCGTGCAGGTGACGCCCGGCGGCGAGCGGCGTGAATACGTCATGAGCCATTTCCCGCGCTACGGCGAGGGGGACGAGCAGGGCATGGTCGTTGGGTTTTCATCGCTGGGCAACGACGTGACCGAGCTCAAGCGCATAGACCGCATGAAGAGCGAATTCGTCTCCACCGTCAGCCATGAGCTGCGCACGCCGCTGACCTCGATACGCGGCTCGCTCGGGCTGGTCTGGGGCGGTGTGACGGGCGAGTTGCCGGCGCAGGCCAAAAACCTGGTGGGCATCGCCAAGAGCAACTGCGAGCGGCTGATCCGGCTTATCAACGACATCCTCGACAGCGAAAAAATCGAATCCGGCAAGATGAGTTTTGAGCTGAGGCCCATGGAGCTGGAGCCCCTGCTGGAGCAGGCCCTGGCCGCCAATGAAGGCTTCGCGGAGCAGCACGGCGTGACGCTGGCGCTGGGCAGGATGGAAGCGCCCGTGCAGGTCTGCGTCGACAGCGACCGGCTGATCCAGGTGGTGACCAACCTGCTGTCCAATGCCATCAAGTTCTCGCCGCCGGGAGGCGCCGTGCAGGTGTCGCTGCGCACGGACGCGGGGCGCGCGCGCGTGGAAATCACCGACAGCGGCCCCGGCATTCCGGATGAATTCCGCCAGCGCATCTTCCAGAAGTTTTCCCAGGCTGACTCCTCCGACACGCGGCAAAAAGGCGGAACCGGCCTGGGCCTGAGCATCTCCAAGGCCATCATCGAGCGCATGGACGGAAGCATAGGCTTCACCACGGAAAGCCGGGTGGGCACGACCTTCTTCTTCGAGCTGCCCGTGTGGCGGGAAGCGCCGCCGGTCACGGCGCCCATGGGGCTTGACGGCGTGACGCGCCCGCGCGTGCTGGTGTACGAAGACGATCCCGACGTGGCCCAGCTCATCGGCATGATGCTGGACAACGGCGGTTATGCCGTGGACATGGCGCACACCCACGAGCAGGCGCGTGACCACCTCAAGATGGAGTCCTACGCGGCGATGACGGTGGACGTCAGGCAACCTTATGAGAGCGGGTTCTCGCTGATACGCGAGTTGCGGGCGAACAAGCGCACCGCGCGCCTGCCGGTGCTGGTGTTGTCCGTCACCGCTGCGGAAGCACGGCAGCAGGCGGGCAGCCACACGCTGGGGGTCTCGGGCTGGCTGGAAAAGCCCCTCGACGAGCAGCGCCTGCTGGGCAGCCTGGACCGTGCGATCCAGGCCAGGCGCCGCGCCGCCTCCTGAGCGCCATTCAGGGGTACAGCATTTCCTTGTTGATGCTGATGCAGCCGCCCGGCATGCGGATCAGGTACACATGGTGGGTGGGCGAATACGGCAGCACGCTGATATTGCGGCCTATCACGTTGAGCGGCTGCGCATAGCGGAAATCCTGCTGGGCGACGTCCTGGCAGGACTTGTTCCAGGTGCTGACGGTGTCGTAGCCGACATCGCAGCCGCCCATCAGGCCGGGACTGAAAAACGCGCTGACAAAGGTGGTCCCCGCAGGCCCGGTTTTTTCAATCGAAGCCGAGAAGGCCGAAGCGGCCGGCGCCACGCGGTTGGCCATCAGCATCACGGCGTAGCCACCCTCCGGCCCGGTGAGCACCGGTCCCAGCGTGCGCAGGGCCTTGGAGCAGCTGGTGATTCCGGCGCCTGTCGCCAGCCGTTCAAAAGTGTTGGCGCCGGGCGGCACCACGGCGAGCGGCGGTGTTGCCGGCTGCGTCATTGTGGGCCCCGGCATCGCCGCGGCAAGCAATGCGGCACAGGCCGCGGCCAGCCGCCGCAGCGCCTTGTTGCGGCATCGGTCTTGAGAAAAAGCATTCATGGCATTCCCGGAAGGTCGGTGGCGGCAATTGGAAAAAGTGCAGGCCTAGCGTAGCGCAGAAAGCCGGCGCCAGGGAGCGGGTTCTGGCATGATCGCCGCTCCGCTTGCCACCTTTTACCGGCTGTTTTGCATGAATCCCACTGTTCTGACGCTCACCCATTTCGACGCCGCCATGGTGGACCTGGACGGCACGCTGGTGGACACCCTGGGAGACTTCGTGGCCGCCGTGAACGCCATGCTGGCCGAGCTGCGCAAGCCGGGCCAGGCATCGCAAACGCTGGATGCGGCGACCGTGGGCCGCATGGTCGGCAAGGGCTCGGAGAATCTCGTGAAGGCGGTGCTGGCGTATGCCGGGGCGGAGATGCCGGACCGCTATGCCGAAGCCATGGCGAGCTACCAGCGGCATTACGCCGCCATCAACGGCTTGCACTCGGCTGTGTATCCTGGAGGGCTGGAAGGCTTGCGCGCTCTGCAGCAGGCCGGGCTCAAACTGGCCTGCCTGACCAACAAGCCGCTGGCCATGGCGCGCCAGCTGCTCAGGCTCAAGGGCCTGGACGGTTTTTTCAGCGAAGTCTTTGGCGGCGACTCCTTCGCGCGCAAAAAGCCCGATCCTCTTCCCCTGCTCAAGACCTGCGAGGCGCTGGGTAGCGCGCCCGCGCGCACCCTGATGATCGGCGACTCCAGCAATGACGCGTTGGCCGCGCGGGCGGCGGGTTGCCCGGTGCTGCTGGTGACCTACGGCTACAACCACGGCGAGCCGGTGCGCGAGGTCGATGCCGACGGCTTTGTCGATTCGCTGGCCGAACTGCGTTTCCAGAAATAACAATGAGGCGGTAAAAACGGCAACGGGGCTTGTGCCCCGTTGATCGTGTGAAAGCCGCGGGCCTTATTTACCCAGCAGCGCGTCCTTGAGTTTCCAGTCGGCGGGCTGCGGGCCCAGCCAGATGCGCACCAGGGCGTTGAAAAACTCGGCTTCCTTGAAGGGCTCGCCTTGTGGTTTGCCTTTGACGGAAATCACGGTGCCGGTGCCGGGAATCCAGTCGATGGTGAAGCCTTCGCCGGCCACCAGCTTCTTCTGGTCGGCGAAAAGCTGGCCCATCCTGATCAGGCCGGGAATCAGCTTGGACATTTCCGCCTTGGGCGCGTTTTCGGTGAAGGCGGTGGTAAAGCTCTTGCCGAGTTCGTTGGAGTCGATCTCGCGCAGCAGGGTGATGCTGATGCGCTTGGGGCCGGCCATGGTGTAGACCTCTTCGGGGGTGGCGGCCTTCTTGGGCAGGTACATGCCGGCCACGTAGACTTTGAACACGGCCTTGTAGCGGATGCCCGCGCCATTGAGCTGGAGCTTGGTGCCGTGAAGCTCCACCGGATCGTCGAGTTTGACGCCCGCTACCTCCATGGGTGCGGCAAGAATGCCGAATGAGAGCAACAGGCTGGTCAGGCCCGCGATGCATCGCGCTGTCAAAGTCATGGGCTGTCTCCAAAGAATGATTGAAATAGAACGAGCGTTCTTTTTTTTATTTCTCCATTCTCGAGTTTCGGGGCCCTCCCTCACAAGAGGGTTTGCGAGATAAGCATTAGTACTAGTTTGTCCGGGCCATGCTGGCCTGGCGCGGGCCGGTCCCGGTCTTTGCTACACTTTGCCCTACATGTTCATTCATCGCATCATTCAAACAGGTTGTGGCGACCGGGGAGCCTGGCCCTGGCGTACCTGTCATTTCTCGCACGCCTGAGGCGCATGCGGGCCGGCGCGTTACCACGCTGCCATCGGTCCGCGCAACTGCCGCAGGTTCTGCGGCACCCCCCTTTCCCATCGATGCCCTCCCGAGAGGTGCATCCCGGCCCCGGTCTTCGGGGCGTTTTGAATGACCGGCGGCAGCGCCTCTTTGCGCTTTGCCCCCCAGCGAAGGATTTACCGTGATCACTGAACTCGAATTTAAAAGCCTGGCCGGCCAGGGCTACAACCGCATTCCCTTGATGGCGGAGGCGTTTGCCGACCTTGAGACGCCGCTGTCCCTTTACCTCAAACTCGCGCACTCCAAGGACGGCGGCAAATTCAGCTTCCTGCTGGAGTCCGTCGTCGGCGGCGAGCGCTTCGGCCGCTACAGCTTTATCGGCCTGCCGGCCCGCACGCTGGTGCGCGCCTCGGGTTTTGGCGCCGACCGGGTCACCGAGGTGGTGACGGACGGCCGCGTCGTGGAAACCTCGGCGGCCAACCCGCTGGATTTCATCGCCGACTACCAAAAGCGCTTCAAGGTCGCGCTGCGGCCGGGCCTGCCGCGGTTTTGCGGCGGCCTGGCCGGTTATTTCGGCTATGACGCGGTGCGCCACATCGAGAAAAAACTCGAAGCCAGCTGTCCGCCCGATACCCTGGGCTGCCCCGACATCCTGCTGCTGCAATGCGAAGAACTGGCGGTGATCGACAACCTCTCGGGCAAGCTCTACCTGATCGTCTATGCCGACCCGGCCCAGCCAGAGGCCTATGCCAACGCCAAGAAGCGCTTGCGCGAGCTCAGGGAAAAACTCAAGTACTCGGTCAGCGCCCCGGTGGTCAAACCCTCGCAAAACTACCCGGCCGAGCGCGACTTCGCCAAGGCCGACTACATCGCCGCCGTGGAGAAGGCCAAGCGCCTGATCGAAGCCGGTGACTTCATGCAGGTGCAGGTCGGCCAGCGCATCAAGAAGCGCTACACCGAGTCGCCGCTGAGCCTGTACCGCGCGCTGCGCTCGCTCAATCCCTCGCCCTATATGTATTACTACCATTTCGGGGACTTCCACGTGGTGGGGGCATCCCCCGAAATTCTGGTGCGCCAGGAGCAGGTCAGCGAAGGGCAGAAGATCACCATCAGGCCCCTGGCCGGCACCCGCCCGCGCGCCTCCTCGCCCGAAGCCGACAAGGCCGTCGAACAGGAACTGGTTAACGACCCCAAGGAGCGCGCCGAGCACGTCATGCTGATTGACCTGGCGCGCAACGACATAGGCCGTATCGCCAAGACCGGCACGGTGAAGGTCACCGAGGCCTTCGCGGTCGAGCGCTACAGCCACGTGATGCACATCGTGAGCAACGTCGAGGGCGTGCTGCTGGATGGGATGACCAGCATGGACGTGCTCAAGGCCACTTTCCCGGCCGGCACGCTGACCGGCGCGCCCAAGGTCCATGCCATGGAAATCATCGACCAGCTCGAACCCACCAAGCGCGGCCTCTACGGCGGTGCCTGCGGCTACCTCAGCTATGCCGGCGACATGGACGTGGCGATTGCCATACGCACCGGCATCATCAAGGACCAGACGCTGTACGTGCAGGCGGCAGCCGGCGTGGTGGCCGACTCGGTGCCCGAGCTCGAATGGAAAGAGACCGAAGCCAAGGCGCGCGCGCTGCTGCGGGCGTCCGAACTTGTCGAGGAGGGCCTGGAATGAGCACGACCGTCCGCCCAACCGTGGAGCACTGCCACACCATGGCCGACGTGCGCCGCAACATCGACGCGCTTGACGACCGCATCGTGGCGCTGGTCGCCGAGCGCAGCGCTTACGTCGCGCAGGCCGCGCGCATCAAACAAAGCGCCGGCGAGATCGTCGACAACGCGCGCATCGAATTCATCGTGGACCGCGTGCGTGCCCAGGCCCGCGCGGCCGGCGCCCCCGAGGCCGTCCTGGAAGCGGCCTACCGCGCCATGATCGCCGCATCCATTGACTTTGAGCGCGGCGAATTCCAACGCCTGCGCCAGGAGGCCTGAACATGAAGCGCAGCAAACTCTTGATGATCGACAACTACGACAGCTTTACCTACAACATCGTCCAGTACTTCGGTGAACTGGGCGCCGAGGTCGAGGTGTTTCGCAATGACGAAATCAGCGTGGCGGACATCGCCGCCCGCGCGCCCGACCTGCTGGTGGTCTCGCCCGGGCCGTGCTCGCCGGCCGAGGCCGGCATCTCGGTCGCGGCGATCCAGCATTTCGCCGGCAAGCTGCCCATCCTGGGCGTGTGCCTGGGCCACCAGAGCATAGGCGCGGCCTTCGGCGGGAACATCATCCGCGCGCAGCAGCTCATGCACGGCAAGACCAGCGTGATCACCACCACACAAGAAGGCGTGTTCGCCAATCTGCCCGAGCAATTCGTCGTCAACCGCTACCACTCGCTGGCGATTGAAAAATCGTCCTGCCCCAAGGCCCTGGCCGTCACGGCCTGGACGGACGACGGCGAGATCATGGGCGTGCGCCACAAGGAGCTGCCCATCCAGGGCGTGCAGTTCCATCCTGAATCGATACTGACCGAGCACGGCCACGCCATGCTGAAAAACTTCCTGGAGCAAAGCGCATGAGCCAGGCTTTTGTGGATTTACGCAGCGACACCGTCACCCGGCCGACCGCCGCCATGCGCGAGGCCATGCGGGCCGCGCCGCTGGGCGACGACGTGTTTGGCGACGATCCCGCCGTCAATGGGCTGCAGGAAAAAATCGCCGGCTTGCTGGGCTTTGAGGCCGCGCTGTTTGTGCCCACCGGCACGCAGAGCAACCTCTGCGCCATCCTGAGCCACTGCCAGCGCGGCGACGAGTACATCGTCGGCCAGATGGCGCATTGCTACCGCTGGGAAGGCGGCGGTGCGGCGGTGTTCGGCAGCGTGCAGCCGCAGCCGCTGAACCACCATAGCGACGGCACGCTGGCCCTGTCCGAGATCGAGGCATCCATCAAACCCGACGACGCGCATTTCGCGCGCACACGGCTGCTGGCGCTGGAAAACACCCTGGGCGGCAAGCTGCTGCCTTTTGACTATGTGCAGCAGGCCACCGCGCTCGCGAAAAAACACGGCCTGGGCCGCCACCTGGACGGTGCGCGGCTGTTCAATGCCGCCGTCGCGCAGGCCGCGCAAACAGGCGGTAGCGCGCTGGCTGAGGCCAAACGCATCGCGGGATGCTTTGACAGCGTCTCTGTCTGCTTCAGCAAGGGCCTGGGCGCGCCTGTCGGTTCGGCGCTGTGCGGTTCGCGCGAGTTCATCTTGCGGGCGCACCGCATCCGCAAGATGGCGGGCGGCGGCATGCGCCAGGCCGGCATGCTGGCGGCCGCGGCTTCGCATGCGCTGGACCACCACGTGGGGCGCCTCGCCCAGGACCATGCGCTGGCCAGGCGACTGGCCGATGGCCTGGCCGGCATCGAGGGCCTGCAAGTCGAAACGCCGCAGACCAACATCGTATTTGTCGATCTGACGGGCGCGGCGCGCGAGCAGTCCGCTGCCCTGCTCAAGCACCTGGCCGGCAGAGGCATACGGGCCACGGGCCTGTACCGCCTGCGTTTTGTCACCCACCTGGATGTGGATGCCGACGGCGTGGACCGCGCGGTGGCCGCCATCCGGGAATTTTTCCGTCGCTAAGGAGCCGCCATGCCTGATTTCCAACACCTGTTGCTGTTTATCGCGGCCGGCTGGCTGCTCAACCTGACGCCGGGCCCCGACGTGCTTTACATCGTGACCCATTCGCTGCGCTCGGGCGCGCGCGCCGGCATCGTGGCCGGCCTGGGCATCACGGCGGGCTGCTTTGTCCACATCTTCGCGGCCGCCGTGGGTGTGGGCGCTTTGCTGGCCACTTCGGCCCTGGCCTTTACCGTGCTCAAGTGGATAGGCGCGGCCTACCTGCTGTGGATAGGCGCGAAGATCCTGCTGTCCAGGGCGCCGCAGGCCACGACCGACCTTGCCGCGGTCGCCGCCGCCGAAGCGCCCAAGCCCCTCAAGGCGATTTTTATGGGCGGCTTCTGGACCAATGTGCTCAATCCCAAGGTGGCGATTTTTTTCCTGGCCTTTGTGCCGCAGTTCATCGCACCGGGCACCGAAAACAAGGCGCTGGCCTTTGTGCTGCTGGGCGTGCTGTTCAACCTGAACGCCATCCCGGTCAATTCGGGCTGGGCCGTGGCGGCTGCCTGGATGGCCAGGCGCGACGCCGTGCAGCGCGGCATGCACTGGCTGGACCGCGCGGCCGGCGCCATGTTCATCGCGTTTGGCCTCAAGCTCGCCTTTACCGATAATCCCGCGAACTGAACCTTCCTCCAGCCCCGGAACAAACAAGCGAGACAAGCCATGCCCCATACCCACAAAATCACCCCGCAGGAAGCGCTGCAGCGCACCATAGAACACCGCGAGATCTTCCACGACGAGATGCTGCACATCATGCGGCTCATCATGAGCGGCGAGATGTCGCCCGTGATGATGGCCGCGCTGATCACCGGCCTGCGCGTCAAGAAAGAGACCATAGGTGAGATCACCGCCGCCGCGCAGGTGATGCGCGAGTTCTCCACCAAGGTCCACGTGGCCGACAAGACCCACCTGGTCGATATCGTCGGCACTGGCGGCGACGGCTCGCACACCTTCAATATTTCCACCTGCTCCATGTTTGTGGCGGCGGCGGCCGGCGCCAAGGTCAGCAAGCATGGCGGGCGCAGCGTCAGCAGCAAATCGGGCAGCGCCGACGTGATCGAATCGCTGGGCATCCATATCGGCCTGAAGCCCGAGGCGATCGCCAAATGCATAGAACAGGTCGGCGTGGGTTTTATGTTCGCGCCCAACCACCATCCGGCGATGAAAAACGTCGCCCCCATCCGCAAGGAACTGGGCGTGCGCACCATCTTCAACATCCTGGGCCCGCTGACCAACCCGGCCGGTGCGCCCAACATCCTCATGGGCGTGTTCCATTCCGACCTGGTGGGCATCCAGGTGCGCGCCCTGCAGCGCCTGGGCGCCGAGCATGCGGTGGTGGTCTACGGCAAGGACGGCATGGATGAGGTCAGCCTGGGCGCGGCCACCGTGGTCGGTGAACTCAAGAACGGCGAAATCACCGAATACGAAATCCATCCTGAAGACTTCGACATGCCCATGGCCAGCAACCGCGCGCTGCGCGTGGAAACGCCCGAGCAGTCCAAGGCCATGCTGCTGGGCGTGCTGGACAACCAGCCCGGCGCGGCGCGCGACATCGTGATCCTCAATGCCGGCGCGGCGCTGTACGCCGCCAATGTGGCCGACTCCATGAAGGCCGGCATAGGCCTGGCCCGTGAAGCGCTGGCCTCGGGCGCGGCCAAGGCGCGCCTGCAGCAGCTGGTTTCCACCACCCAACAACTTGCGGCCTGAACACCATGTCCGACATCCTCGACAAAATCATCGCCGTCAAGCGCCAGGAAATCGCCGAGGCGATTCGCAAGAAACCCTTGGCCGTGATGCGTGAAGACGCCGAATCGCGCGTGCTGACGCGCGACTTCGTGGGCGCGCTGCGCGCCAAGATCGCGGCGGGCCAGCCCGCGGTGATCGCCGAAGTCAAAAAAGCCAGCCCGTCCAAGGGCGTGCTGCGCGCCGACTTCATCCCGGCCGACATCGCGCAAAGTTATGCCGAAGGCGACGGCACGCTCAGCGCGGCCTGCCTCTCGGTGCTGACTGACAAACAATTCTTCCAGGGCAGCGTCGACTACCTCAAGCAGGCCAGGGCCTCGTGCAGCCTGCCGGTGCTGCGCAAGGACTTCATGGTCGACCCTTACCAGGTCTATGAGGCGCGGGTCATGGGCGCCGACTGCATCCTGCTGATCGCCGCCTGCCTGGACGACGCGCAGATGAAGTCGCTGGAGGCACTGGCCATGTCGCTGGACATGGCGGTGCTGGTCGAGGTGCACGACAAGGCTGAGCTGGAGCGCGCGCTCCAGCTCAAAACGCCGCTGGTCGGCATCAACAACCGCAACCTCAAGACTTTCGAGGTTTCGCTGGACGCCACCTTGGGCATGCTGGGCCAGGTACCGGCCGACCGCCTGCTGGTCACCGAATCCGGCATCACCACGCCGGCCGACGTGAAGCGCATGCGGGACGCCGGCGTCAATGCCTTCCTGGTCGGCGAGGCCTTTATGCGCGCCGACGAGCCGGGCTTGGCGCTGGCCCAGCTGTTTGGCGGCCAGTAAACCTGGAGGCGGTGCAGATGAACCCTCCGGACCAGCTGCTGAGCGCGGACCCCGCGGATTGGCCGGTGGCGCCCGGCTGGCGCCCCGCGACCGAGGCCTTTTTTGCTTCCCCCACGGGCCGCAAGCTGCTGGATTTCCTGCAAGGGCGGCTCGCGCAAGGCGCGGTGATCTTTCCACCCCAGCCGCTGCGCGCGCTGGAACTCACGCCGCCCGAAGAGGTGCGCGTCGTGATCCTGGGCCAGGACCCCTACCACGGCCGGGGCCAGGCCGAGGGCTTGGCCTTCTCGGTCGCGCCCGGCGTGGCCTTGCCGCCTTCGCTGCGCAACATCTTCAAGGAGCTTCAGCGTGACCTGGGCACGCCGCCGCCCAAGTTCCCGGCGCCCGGCGGCAGCCTGGTGAAATGGGCCACGCACGGCGTGCTGCTGCTCAACACCTGCCTCACGGTCGAAGAAGCCCAGCCGGCCAGCCATTCAGGCAAAGGCTGGGAAGTGCTGACCGACACGCTGATCCGCCAGGTCGCCGACGGCGACCACCCGGTGGTCTTCATGCTGTGGGGCTCCCATGCCCAGAGCAAGCGGGCCCTGATTGACGCCAAGCGCCACAAGGTGCTGGTGGCCAACCACCCTTCACCGCTGTCGGCCCTGCGGCCGCCCCTACCTTTCATCGGTTGCGGGCATTTCTCGCAGGCCAGGGAATGGCGCGATGCGCACCCGAAACCCTAGTGTTTCGGCGCTAAGCACTAATTAATAAGGACTGTGGGCCGTCCCGCTAGAACTCCTGCGGGAGGCTGCCGACATAGTCGCGCCGGATATTGACCGTGCTTTGCTGGCCCAGCGCTTCAAAGTGGCGGCGCAGCCAGCGTTTGGCCGCGCCCTGGCCCATTTCAAAGAGTTTTTCGATCATGGCGCCGTCGGCCGACATCTTGCTCGACGAGGGCAGGTTCTCCAGGGCCTCGCCGCCGTCGATGCGGTGCAGCAGCAGGCTTTTGTACTTCACGCCTTCCTGCAGGCGCCCGTCGGCCAGCAGGCGGTTGATGAAATCGATGGTACGCATCTGGGACAGCAGGCTGGCGTTAAAGGTCAGCTCGTTCACCCGGTCCATGATGTCGTGCGGCGTGTGGGGCACCTCGGGCCGCCGCAGCGGGTTGATCTGCACCACGATGATGTCGCGGCTGCTGCATTCGCTGATCAGGGGCAGCAGGGAAGGATTGCTGGAAAATCCGCCGTCCCAGTAGGACTGGCCGTCAATTTCCACCGCCTGGAACAGCGTGGGCAGGCAGGTGGAGGCCATCACCGCCTGCAATGTCAGGCGTTTGCCCGAAAAGATTTCGGCCTGGCCCGTGTTCACATGGGTCGCGGACACAAAAGCCTTGGGCAGCTGCAAGGCGGCGACGGCGGGAAAATCGATTTCCGCCTGCAGCAGCTTGCGCAGGGGGTTGATGTCCAGCGGATTGGACTGGTAGGGCGAGAGCCATTGGCTCATGGCATTGTTAAAAAAGTTAGTACCCACTTTGTCGGAGGGCCAGCCACCCAGCAGCATCTTGCTGATGCCATCGGCCATGGAGCCCAGGCTGCCCATGGCGGCCACGCCTTGCCAGATCCGGGCCAGCGAGGCGCGGGCGGCCTCCCGGGGATTGGGCGTTCCACTGTTTTTGTGCGCGGCAACCGCAAATCCGTGCGCCAGTGCCACGGCATTGACCGCGCCCGCGCTGGCGCCGCTAATGCCGTCGAACTGGATGCGCTCGTCCTGCAGCAGGGCGTCCAGGACGCCCCAGGTGAAGGCGCCGTGGGAGCCGCCGCCCTGCAAGGCCAGGTTGACCCGGCGCTGGGAGGAGGGGTCGGGCGGCGAGGGGATTGGGGGCGGGGTGCTCATGAGGTATTTTTAATGCTTTTTGCGATACCCGGGGATTCCGTCCGACATAAAACCGTGGCATAATCCGAGGTTCGCTTGAAGGATGGGTGCCCGAGTGGCTAAAGGGGGCAGACTGTAAATCTGTTGGCTAACGCCTACGCTGGTTCGAATCCAGCCTCATCCACCAGATTTTTGTTGATTTTTGGCAAGCGGACAGTGCAAGGCAGTCGCGAAAAGCGGCTTTTGGGCTGTGAGTGGTTTGATGTGAGTTGAATTGGCAGAGCTGCGCGGGAGTAGTTCAATGGTAGAACCCTAGCCTTCCAAGCTAATGACGCGGGTTCGATTCCCGTCTCCCGCTCCACAAAGCCGCGGTTTTGTGGTGTTTGCGGGCTCTGTTGGTTGGTCTTGCGTTGGATTGCGGTGGGATTGAAGTCGTTTGACTTTTTGAAGAATTTAAGCCCTTTTGGCTCAGTGGTAGAGCACTCCCTTGGTAAGGGAGAGGTCGCGGGTCCGATTCCCGCAAAGGGCACCAATTTTGAGCCGGCGCAGCATGCAAGGTGCTGCGACCGGCGGTAGTGATTCACTGGTTTTGTAACTCTTTATAAATTTCTGGAGTTGAAAAAATGGCAAAAGGCAAATTTGAGCGGACCAAGCCGCACGTCAACGTAGGCACGATTGGCCACGTGGACCATGGCAAGACGACGCTGACGGCGGCGATCACGACCGTTCTGGCATCGAAGTTCGGCGGCGAAGCCAAGGGTTACGACCAAATTGACGCGGCACCGGAAGAAAAAGCGCGCGGCATCACGATCAACACCGCCCACGTCGAGTACGAAACGGCGAATCGCCACTACGCCCACGTGGACTGCCCAGGCCACGCCGACTATGTGAAAAACATGATCACCGGCGCCGCCCAGATGGACGGCGCGATCCTGGTGTGCTCGGCCGCTGACGGCCCCATGCCCCAGACCCGCGAGCACATCCTGCTGGCCCGCCAGGTGGGCGTGCCTTACATCATCGTGTTCCTGAACAAGTGCGACATGGTTGACGACGCCGAACTGCTCGAGCTCGTCGAAATGGAAGTGCGCGAACTGCTGGACAAGTACGACTTCCCCGGCGACAAGACCCCCATCATCCACGGCTCGGCCAAGCTGGCCATGGAAGGCGACAAGGGCGAGCTCGGCGAAGGCGCGATCTTCAAGCTCGCTGAAGCCCTGGACACCTACATTCCCCTGCCAGAGCGCGCTGTTGACGGCGCCTTCCTGATGCCCGTGGAAGACGTGTTCTCCATCTCCGGCCGCGGCACCGTCGTGACCGGCCGTGTCGAGCGCGGTGTGATCAAGGTCGGCGAGGAAATCGAGATCGTCGGTATCAAGGACACGCAAAAGACCACCTGCACCGGCGTGGAAATGTTCCGCAAGCTGCTGGACCAGGGTCAGGCCGGCGACAACGTCGGTATCCTGCTGCGCGGCACCAAGCGTGAAGACGTCGAGCGCGGCCAGGTGCTGTGCAAGCCCGGCTCCATCAAGCCGCACACGCACTTCACCGGCGAGATCTACGTTCTGAGCAAGGACGAGGGCGGCCGCCACACGCCTTTCTTCAACAACTACCGTCCCCAGTTCTACTTCCGCACGACGGACGTGACCGGCGCGATCGAGTTGCCAGAAGGCAAGGAAATGGTCATGCCAGGCGACAACGTGTCGATCACCGTCAAGCTGATCAACCCGATCGCCATGGAAGAAGGCCTGCGCTTCGCCATCCGTGAAGG
>NZ_FNHX01000010.1 GCF_900103405.1 Polaromonas sp. JS666
GCGAGTTTAGCCGGACCCCGCTTGGCTCGAGCACCGCAGGTTGCCCGTAGCGCAGCGGAGGGACCCAGACTGCGGGTCGCCTTTCTTTTGGGTACTTTTCTTTGGCGAAGCAAAGAAAAGTGCCTCGCCCGCCGGGGCGAGACCCGGCCAGCAAGCCTCAGCAGAGTGAACAGAAAAACGAAGGGAGTAGAAGGAGAAGAGGGGAAGCGCGCCCGCCGGAGCAAGACCCGGCCAACTCAACTTACCAACGCCAGCGCCCCAAAATCCCCAACCCTCTCCCCCAAACCAGCCTCCACCAGCTCAAACGCATCCGTCAACGCGGGCAGCTTGCCGTGGATCTCTGCGCTCAGGCGGGGCAGCAAGTACGCGCGGTGATTCCAGAATACGCCGCCGCCCAGGCTGATGCGTTCCAGGTCCAGGGTGGCGACCATGTTGTAGAGGCCGCGCCCCATCACGCGGCACAGTTCGTCGACGATGGCCTGCGCGGCCGTGTCGCCGGACTGTGCGGCGCTAAAAAGCGCGGAGGCGCCGGGGTAGCCCGCGCCGGCGAAGCGCCTTGCAATCGCGTTGCCGGCGACCACGCCTTCGAGGTCGCCCCTGTTGCCGCAGCCGCACAGCGCGTCGCTGTGGTCGCTGACGAAGGTGTGGCCCGCATGGCCGGCGTTGCCGTGTTTTCCGCGCAGGATGCGGCCGTCCACGCAAAGGCCGAAGCCTATGCCGGTGCTCCAGGTCACGTAGGCGCAGTGGCTGTAGCCTTGCAGCGCACCCCAGCGGCGCTCGGCCTGCAGGGCGCCCACGCCGTCGTTCTCCAGTTGGAGTTTTTCGCCAAAGCGGGCACGCAATGGGGCCTCCAGCGGCACGCTGACCCAGTCGTTGGGCAGGCCGCGCGCCGGGCCGGCCATGCCGCCGCAGATATTAGGGTTGGAGATCTCCAGCATGCCGTTCACCGCAACGAAGGGGCCGCAGGACGAGATGCCGACGGCCGTGATGTCCTGCTCGGTGATGCCGGCGGCCTCGCAGGCCTGGCCCAGCATGCGCAGCACCTGGCGTGCCACGGCGTCTGTCAGGCCGGATTTTTCGGTGGGCTCCACGCGCCGGGACTGCAGGACTTGGGAGGCCTGGGCCAGGCTGAGCTCTTGCCCGGCTTCTATCAGGCTGACCGCAATCTTGGTGCCTCCCAGGTCGACGCAGGCTTTCATGGCGAGATGTTTTCCTTAAAGAATTTTGGCAACCAGGCTGGCGATAAAACTCAGCAGGATGGTGGTGGTCAACGGGATGAACCATTCACGCCCGAACAGGCGAAAACGCAAATCGCCGGGCAGCTTGCCGAAACCCAGCTTCTGCAGCAGCGGGCTGAACCAGCCGATCAGCATCAGGGCCAGGAAGATGACGATAAACCAGCGGATCATGGTGGCCAGTTTAGAGCGTATGCATGCGGTCGCCGGCGGCAAAGCCGATAGGCTCCCAGACCGGATGGCCTTTGGCCCCGAAGGCGATCACCTTGAACAGCTCGCCCATCTCGTGCTCGGCAATCAGTTTTTGCACCATGGCGCGCTGCTCCAGCGGCGCGCCCTCCATGCCGTCGACCAGGCCGCAGTTCAGTAAAAAGCGCCCCTGGCTGGTGTAGCCCAGCACTTCCAGCCCGGCCTCCTGGCCGGCCAGGGCGATGCCGGTGAAGTTGACGTGCGCGGTGATGTCCTTGCCGCCCACATCGGCCAGCGCATCGGCGTCCGCCAGGTGGCCGCGGTGGCACATCACGGTGCCCATGCTGCGCTGCGGGTGGTAGTACTCGTGCTCCGGAAAGCCGTAATCGAGCAAAAAGACCGCGCCGGCCTCCAGCCGGTCGGCCATGGTGGCGACAAAAGCTTCGGCCTGAGGGTGGATTTCGGTGAGGTAGTCATGCGTGCCCTCCACCTCGACGGGCGGCCGCAGCGCAGTAGGCTGGTCGGCATAGGCAAAACCGCCCTCGTGCACCACCACGCCGCGTTCATGCCAGCGGCCCTGCAGGCGTGACAGCAACTTGACCGGCATGGCGTCCAGCACCTCGTTGCCCAGTACCACGCCGCGCATCCTGGGCGGCAGTTCCGTAGCCCATTGCACCTTGTCACCATAAACGGCCAGTCGTTCGCGCTGGCGCGCCTGCAGGCTGCCCGAAAGATCGACGATGGTGTAGCGCTCCAGCTTGGGCCCCAGTGCCTGCAGCACCTGCTGCGCCAGCGCGCCCGTGCCCGCGCCGAATTCCCAGATCTCGGCCGTGCCGGTGGCCTCCAGCGCCTGGGCCGCCTGGCGCGCCAGGGCCTGGCCGAAACGTGGCGAGAGCTCGGGCGCGGTGACAAAATCACTGCCGCTGCCCGGCATCAGGCCGAATTTGCGTGAATCGTTGGCGTAGTAGCCCAGGCCAGGGGTGTAAAGGGCCAGGGCCATGAATTCGTCAAAACCCAGCCAGCCCCCGGCGGCCTCAATGGCCTTGGCAATGTGGGCGGCGAGGGCGGTCGTTAAAATAGGGGTAGCTGTCGTCGAGGTCATGGGGTCACCATCCGCCATTGTCGGCGATCCCCCGGCCTCCTCATCCCGCTCCCCGGCCACCCTTTTTGCCCCTTTTTGAGTCCCGACTCCCGCCCATGAACCCTGCTCCGTCCTCCCCACCCGTGGTCCTCGTGACCGGCGCCTCGCGGCGGCTGGGGCGCGAGATCGCGCTGGCGCTGGCGGCCGGCGGCTGGCAGGTGGCAGTGCACTACCGCGCCTCCGAAGCCGAAGCCACGGCCACCGTTGCCGACTGCGCCAGGCTGTCGGGCGTCTCGGCCGCTTTCCAGGCCGACCTGGGCGACGAGGCCGCGGTGCGCGGCCTGCTGCCGGCCGTGGCCGCGCGCATGGGGCGTGTTGATGCGGTGGTCAACAACGCCTCCACCTTTGAAGAGGACAGCGCCGCCAGCTTCGGTTTTGCGGCCCTGGACAAGCACCTGCACAGCAACACTGGCGCCGCCGTGCTGCTGGCGCAGGCGCTGCACGCCCACATCGTGGCGCGCGGCGGCGAGGGCGCGGAGGGGGAGCAGGGCGCCGTGGTCAACCTGCTGGACCAGAAGCTCTGGAACCAGAACCCCGATTTTTTCAGCTACACCCTCTCCAAGGCCGCACTCGAAGCGGCCGGCACCATGCTGGCGCTGGCGCTCGCGCCCCGGGTACGCGTGGTCGGCGTGGCGCCGGGCCTCACGCTGACCAGCCATCTGCTGAGCGACGAGCAGTTCCAGGCCAGGCACAAGCTGTCGCCGCTGGGCCGATCCTCCACGCCCGCCGACGTCGCGGCCACGGTCAAATTCGCGCTGGAAAACCGCTCCATCACCGGCACCACGCTGCTGGTGGACGGCGGCCAGCACCTGATGAAGTTCGAGCGCGATTTTTCGCTGATGTAAGCCGCCGCCGCTTGCCCCACCCACACACCAAAGACTGGCGCCATGTACAACACCCGCGGAACCCAGACCCTGAACCTCAGCGGCTTGCGTTTTGACGCCAACCTGGGCATTCTGGACCATGAAAAAACCGCGCCGCAGCCTATCCAGGTCGATGCCGAGCTGAACCTGGGCACGCAGCCGCTGCTGCCGCATGACGACGACATCCACCATGTGCTGGACTACCGCAAGGTGCGCCAGATCATCATCAGCGAGTGCACGGCGGAGCACATGAACCTGCTGGAGAGCCTGATCGGCAAGCTGGCGCACCGGCTGATGCAGCTGCCCGGCGTGCTGGGCGTGCGCGTGAAGATCGCGAAACTTGAAATTTTTGACGACTGCGAAGTGGCCATTCGCATCGAGACGGGACAGTGGTGAAGTTATGGGAGCGAATGATATGAGCGCAGTCTGGGAAGAAGCCGTGGCGGAGTACGAGCAGCAGGAAAGCTCGGCGCGCGTGCAAAACAGCATGAAGATAGAGCGGGAAGACCACAAGCTCGAAAAACGCCTGTGCCGCGAAGTCGGCCGCGCGATTGTCGACTTCAACATGATTGAAGAGGGCGACAAGGTCATGGTCTGCGTCTCGGGCGGCAAGGACAGCTATGCCATGCTCGACATCCTGCTCAAGCTGCAAAAGCGCGCGCCCATCAATTTCGAGCTGGTCGCCGTCAACCTCGACCAGAAGCAGCCCGGTTTTCCCGAACATGTGCTGCCCGAGTATTTGGGCAAGCTGGGCGTGCCCTTCCACATCGAAAACCAGGACACCTACAGCATCGTCAAGCGCGTGATCCCCGAGGGCAAGACGCTGTGCTCGCTGTGCTCGCGCCTGCGCCGCGGCATTTTGTACCGTGTGGCCGGCGAGCTCGGCTGCACCAAGGTCGCGCTGGGCCACCACCGCGACGACATGCTGCAGACTTTTTTCCTCAATATGTTCTTCGCGGCCAAGCTCAAAGGCATGCCGCCCAAGCTGGTCAGCGACGACGGCAAGAACGTGGTGATACGCCCCATGGCCTACGTCACCGAAAAAGACCTCACGCGCTGGGCCCAGGTGCGTGAATTCCCCATCATCCCTTGCACGCTGTGCGGCAGCCAGGAAAACCTGCAGCGCAAGCAGGTCGGCAACATGCTGCGCGAATGGGAGAAAAAATTCCCCGGCCGCCTCGAAAACATGTTCGCCTCGCTGCAGAACATCGTGCCCTCGCACCTGATGGACAACAAACGCCACGACTTCAAGGCCATCAAGGCCACCGGCGTGGCCGATGCTGACGGCGACAAGGCCTTTGACCCCGAGGAGTTCCGCGAGCCGGCGCTGCCGGGGCTGTCCGTGGTGGGCATCACTTCGCGCTGAGGGAGTGTTCCTTCAACAGCTGACTCCGGAGAGCTTATGAAACGCGCATTCGCAGTGATTCTTTCCATCGCCGCCACGGCCTTGCTGATGGCGGGCTGCTCCACCGTGCGCGTGGTCGACAGCGACGTCACCGCCTTCTACAACTGGAACGGCCCGCCCCCCGCGCCGGCCACGCCTTACCGCTTTGAACGCCTGCCCTCGCAGCAGGCCGCGGGCAGCCAGCAGGACCATGTGGAAGGCCTGGCGCGCGCCGCCCTGGCCAAAGTGGGGATGGAGCTCAACCCGCCCGCCGCGCGCTACAGCGTGCAAGTCACGGCCAACACCCAGATCATCGACCGCGGGCCTTATGGCTACAGCCCCTACGGCGGCTTTGGCTTCGGAAGCGGCGTGTTTGTGGGCGGCGGCAGCCGCGGCGCCTCGGTCGGCCTGTCGTTTCCGATTGGCGGCGGGATTGCCGAGCCGCCTTATTTCAAGCGCGAGCTGAGCATCGTGATGCGCGATTTGCGCACCAACCAGGTCAGCTTTGAAACACGCGCCCTGCACGACGGCGTCTGGGGCGACACACTGGCCGTGCTGCCCGCCATGCTGGACTCGGCCTTGCGCGGGTTCCCGCAACCGCCCGCCGGCACGCGCCGCATCAACGTGGAAATACCCAGGTGACCATGGAACCAACGCGCATCATCGCCATTCGCCACGGCGAAACGACCTGGAACGTCGACACCCGCATCCAGGGCCACCTGGACATTCCGCTCAATGAAACCGGCCGCAGGCAGGCCGAGCGCATGGCGCGGGCGCTGGCCGACGAGCCCATCAGCGCTATCTACGCGAGCGACCTGACCCGCGCATGGGAAACCGCGCAGTACCTGGCCCGCGTCCAGGGCATGGAAGTGACGCGCGAGGAAGGCCTGCGCGAGCGCGGTTTCGGCGATTTCGAAGGCAAGACCTTTGCCGAGATCGAGGCCTTGCTGCCCGACCAGTCCATGCGCTGGCGCAAGCGCGATCCCGAATTCGCGCCCGCCGGCGGCGAATCGCTGATCGCCCTGCGCAGCCGCGTGGTCGCCACGGCCGAACGCCTGGCGGCCGCGCATCCGGGCGAGCTGATCGCGCTGGTCGGCCACGGCGGCGTGATGGACGTGCTGTACCGCGCCGCGACGCGGCTGGACATCCAGGCGCCGCGCACCTGGGAACTCGGCAATGCGGCCATCAACCGCCTCCTTTGGACACCCGAAGGCTTTACGCTCGTCGGCTGGGCCGACACCCAGCACCTGGACGATGGCACACTGGACGACAGCGCAATTTCCGGCGGCTCGCCAGACCCGCTGAGCGCGCCATCAAAAATACCAGAAGAGATTAGACGCACCTCATGAGTACCATGCCCACCCGCCTGGCCGAACTGATAGGCAAGCCGGTCAACGATATCGACACACCTGCCCTGGTCATCGACATGGACGCGATGAAACGCAATCTCGCGCGCATGGCCGAGTTCGCAAAAAAACACAACGTCCGCTGGCGCCCGCATGCCAAGCTGCACAAAAGCGCCTCGCTGGCCAAGATGCAGGTACGCGCCGGCGCGGTCGGCGTCTGCGTGCAGAAGACCTCCGAGGCCGAAATCATGGCGGCCGGCGGCGTCACCGACATCTACATCAGCAATGAAGTCATCGCCCCGGCCAAGCTGGCGCGCGTGGCCGCGCTCGCGCAAAAGCTCGCGGCCCAGGGCGGCCACCTGGCCATCGCGGTCGACAGCACCGAAGGCGTGATCCGCCTGGCGCAGGCCATGACCGAGGCGCGCAGCGCCACCGGCGTGGCCACCGTGATCGACGTTTTTGTCGAAATCGACGTCGGCCAGGGGCGCTGCGGCGTCGAGCCGGGTGCCGCCGCCGTCACGCTGGTGCTGGAAATCCGCAAGCACCCGGCCTTGCGTTTTGCCGGCCTGCAGGCCTACCACGGCAAGGCCCAGCACATGCGCAGCGCGCACGAAAGGCGCGACGCCATCGCCAAGGCCGTCGAGGCCGTGGTGCTCACGCGCAAGCTGGTCGAGGCCCAGGGCATCACGGTGGACCTGGTGACCGGCGCGGGCACCGGCAGCCTGATGCTGGAAGCGGCCAGCGGCGTCTACGGCGAGCTGCAGGCCGGCTCCTTCATGTTCATGGACGCCGACTACGCGAAAAACGAGCGAGACCCGGCCCAGCCGCAGTTCGAGCACGCGCTTTTCATCAAGACCCAGGTCATCAGCACGCACGGCGGCCACGCGGTGTGCGACGCCGGCCACAAAAGCCACGCGATCGATTCCGGCCTGCCGCTGGTGCATGCCTTCGACACCGAAAGCGAGCTTGAGTTTTTCAACGGCGGCGACGAGCACGGCATCCTGCGGCCCGCCGGCGAGAGCAAGCGCCTGCCCGGCCTGGGCCGCATGCTGTGGCTGATCCCGGGGCACTGCGACCCGACCGTGAACCTGCACGACTTCATGATTGGCGTGACGGGAGGCCTGCGCAACGGCACCGTGCAGCGTATCTTCCGGGTCGACGCGCGCGGCGCGCTGACCTGATCGGCTGGTTGCGCTTTAGAAGTTCACGCCGTAGACGGCATACATGGGCGCAGCCGCGCCGTTGATGCGGCCGCCCCGGTACTCGGCTTCGCGCGCCGACTGCAGCACTGCCTCATTGAGTTCAGCGTGCGTGGATGACAGCACGCGAGCGTCCAGCAGCTTGCCCTCGGCATCCAGCAGCGCAATCACCACGACACGGCCGTGCAGGCCTTGCGCGCGGTAGGCCTGCAGCGCGTCCAATGCGCCGGGCTTGCGCACGCGCGCGATGGAAATCTTCTGCCCCATGCCGTCGCCGTCCTGCATCTTCGGTGCCTGCGGGTGGTCGGCGTAGAGCTTGCCCATCTGCTTGAACAGCTCGGGGAATTCCGGCAGGCTGGAGCTGGCCGCCAGCGGTACCGCCGGGTTGGGTGTGCGGGGCGCGGTCGGATTGCCTGTGGCCGCGCAGCCTGCCAGCAGCCCGACCAGGGTCACGCTCCGGACAGCAGGCGCCATGTGGCGGCTCACAAAATGCACTGGTAGTTTCATGATCGATCGGTGCGGGCCTTAAGGTCGTGCGGGCCGAGAACGAATGCGCAGGACACTAACACCGTGCCGTACGCCATGCTGGTAACCGCGCCCCACCATGACAGGAAGTTCCATGCGTTATAGCGGCCAGGGTTGGCGTTCAGCTCATTCGGGAAATTCACAGAGGCTCCGGCAAGTCCGCGGGCGGCGCCGTAGTCAAAAGCTGCCTCACCCAGAAAATAAAGGCCTGCCACACAAACGGCCACCCCCAGGAAGAAAGGAAAACCTCGGGGCCACCAAGTGCTTTTGAGGAAAACGACGAAGAGCCCGAAAGCCGCTGCGCCCGCGACATAGAGCTTGCTCGTCACGTGGGGTGACGCCAGCGGCAGCAAGTCGCGCCAGAGCCAGGGCAAGGGCGCAAAAAACCATTCTGCTGTGGGCGCCAGTCCATCCCAGCGCCCCCACGGCTTGGCATCAAACACCGTCACCACCACCGCGACACTCCACGCGGTAGCCCAGGCGACATAACACATCATGCGGAAACGACGGCAGAAATCCGCTGAAGCCTGCGACCAATGCCACTGCACAAGTTGATTCGCCCAAGCCATCGCAAGCACCAAGGTACCGGCTGCCGCGAGCCAGGCAGGCATCCCGTGCAGCATGAAGAAGCCAGTCATCACAAACACGGGTAAATGACCGAACACCAGCCCGCTCACGGCGTAGGAAACAACGACAGTCGCCGTCAGGCCTAGAACCACCGAGTTATAGAAACGCCATACCGCGCCGATTTCTGACCAGGAGGGATCGGCTCCAGGCGATATCGCCACCCACCGTCCCATGCTCAGGCGCTGAACATGTCGTTGCCGCTGGCCGGTGGCGCCACGCCCAGGTGGCGGTAGGCGGCCAGCGTGGCGATGCGCCCGCGCGGTGTGCGCTGCAGATAGCCCTGCTGGATCAAATAGGGCTCGATCACATCTTCAATCGTGTCGCGCTCCTCGCCTATGCTGGCGGCGATGTTGTCCAGGCCCACCGGCCCGCCGTCAAAGCGGTGGATCACGGCTTCGAGCAATTTGCGGTCCATCACGTCAAAGCCCTGCGGGTCCACGTCCAGCATGGCCAGCGCCTTGTTGGCGATGTCCAGCGAGATGTGGCCGCTGCCCTTGACGTCGGCGTAATCGCGCACGCGGCGCAGCAGGCGGTTGGCGATGCGCGGCGTGCCGCGCGAGCGGCGGGCGATCTCAAAGCCGCCGTCCTCGTCGATGGGCGCGTTGAGCAGCTTGGCGCTGCGCCGCACGATGCGGGCCAGCTCGTCGGGCGTGTAAAACTCCAGCCGCGCGACGATGCCGAAGCGGTCGCGCAGCGGGTTGGTCAGCATGCCGGCGCGCGTGGTGGCGCCCACCAGGGTGAAAGGCTGCAGGTCCAGCTTGATGCTGCGCGCCGCCGGGCCCTCGCCGATCATGATGTCGATCTGGTAGTCCTCGAGCGCGGGGTAAAGGATTTCCTCCACCACCGGGCTCAGGCGGTGGATTTCGTCGATGAACAGGACGTCGTTCTTTTCCAGGTTGGTCAGCAGCGCTGCCAGGTCCTTGGGTTTTTCAAGCACCGGGCCCGAGGTCTGCCGCAGGTTTACGCCCAGTTCGTGCGCAATGATGTGGGACAGCGTGGTTTTGCCCAGGCCGGGGGGGCCGAACAGCAATACGTGGTCCAGCGCCTCCTGGCGCTTCTTGGCCGCGCCTATGAAGATTTCAAGCTGGTCGCGCACCTTGGACTGGCCCACGTACTCGTCAAACAGCTTGGGGCGCAGCGCGCGCTCAATGGCCTCCTCACCGGGCGAGGCCGGCGCGGCCGACATTACCCGCTTGGCGGGCGGAAAGTCACCGGAGGAAAAATCGTCGGTCTGGATGGTCATAAGGCCCCCACGCTTGTCACTGCGTGTACTGCGCGAGGCCTTGCAGGCCGCGGTTCGCGAGACGCTTCGCCTCTGTCGCCCGTCCAAGCCTGCGCAGGCAGGCTTGGAGCCGCGAGCTCCAGCCCCTCGGGGGCCGCTGCGCCTGCGGCCCGGCAAAGCCGGTTCCGCGGCCCCTGCTTGGGTGGAAGAGAGTCCCTACGGTCGCTCATTTTCATTTCGCCAATGCCTTCAGCGCCAGCTTGATGCCGTCGCTCACGCCTATGTCCTTGGGCAGGGCCTTGAGCGCCAGCGCCGCGTCGCGGTCGCTGTAGCCCAGCGCCACCAGGGCCTGCAGGATGTCGGACTGGGCGTCATTGGCCACGCTGACCTGCACGCCGATGTCGGCGCCCAGCTTGCCCTTGAGCTCGAGCAGCAGGCGTTCGGCGGTTTTTTTGCCGATGCCGGGCACCTTGATGATGCGGCCGGCTTCCTGCTGGGTCACCGCCTGCGAGAGTTCCTCGACGCTCATGCCGCTGAGCACGCTGAGCGCGGTGCGCGGGCCCACGCCGGAGATCTTGATCAGCTGGCGAAAGGCCGCGCGCTCGGTGGCACTTCCGAAACCGTAGAGGATTTGCGCGTCTTCGCGCACCACGAAGTGCGTCAGCAGGCTGACTTTTTCACCCAGGCCGGGCAGGTTGTAGAAGGTGCTCATGGGCACCAGCACCTCATAGCCGACGCCGTTGCAGTCCACCAGGATTTCCGGGGGATTTTTTTCGGCCAGCTGGCCTGAGAGTCTTCCAATCATGGGCAAATCTTATCAGTCAGGCGCGAGCGCCTGTTTGGGCGGACAATTGCGTTTTGACCGGTGCCCGGCGCCGGTGTTTTGAGTTTTTCAGGAAACCCACCGCCTTGATCCTTCGCCACACCTTCACGCCGCCCAACAACACCCGCATGGGCCATTTGTGCGGGCCCATGGACAGCCATATCCGCACCATAGAGGCGGCGCTGGACGTCACGATCGCGCACCGCTTCGAGCAGTTCAAGATCGACGGTACCAAGGTCAAGGCGACGTTGGCGCTGGAAGTGCTGCAGGCCCTGTACGAAATTGCCCAGCGGCCCATAGAGCCCGAAACCGTGCAGCTGATGCTGGCCGGCGACACGGCGCTGAGCACCGCGCCCGACGGCGGCATCACGCTGTCCACCCGGCGCGCCGACCTGCGCGCCCGCACCAACAACCAGGGCACCTACCTGGAAAACATCGCCACCCACGACATCACCTTCGGCATAGGGCCGGCCGGCACCGGCAAGACCTACCTGGCCGTGGCCTGCGCGGTCGATGCGCTGGAGCGCAGCACCGTGCAGCGCATCGTGCTGACGCGCCCCGCGGTTGAGGCCGGCGAGCGCCTGGGTTTTCTGCCGGGCGACCTGAGCCAGAAGGTGGATCCCTACCTGCGCCCGCTGTACGACGCGCTGCACGAGCTGATGGGTTTTGAGCGCGTGCAAAAGGCGTTTGAGCGCCAGCAGATCGAGATCGCGCCGCTGGCCTTCATGCGCGGCCGCACGCTGAACCACGCGTTTGTCATCCTCGACGAGGCGCAAAACACCACGCCCGAGCAGATGAAGATGTTCCTCACGCGCATAGGCTTCGGCAGCAAGGCGGTGGTGACCGGCGACGTGAGCCAGGTGGATTTGCCGCGCACGCAGCTCAGCGGCCTGGTGGATGCCGAGCGCGTGCTCAAGCGCGTCAAGGGCATTGCCATCACCCGCCTGAGCAGCGCCGACGTGGTACGCCACCCGCTGGTGGCGCGCATCGTTGACGCCTACGACAAATCACCGGGCCGGCCGGCCCTTGTGGAGGAGGTCGCTGCCGAACCTGCGGCCACGCCGCCTCGCCGCGCCAGCGCAAGGAGCCGCAATGGCTCTTAAGCAGCTCAGCCTGTCGCTGCAGTTTGGCGACCTTCAGAACGCGGCGCGCCACCGCGCGGCCCTGCCGCGCCACAGCGTGGCCCGCTGGATACGCCACGCGCTCGCGCATGACGGCGAGATCACCGTGCGCATCGTCGATGCCGAGGAAGGCCGGGCGCTGAACCGCGACTACCGCCGGCGCGACTACGCCACCAATGTGTTGACCTTCGACTACACACAGGAACCCGTGGTGACGGCCGACCTGGTGCTGTGCGCGCCCGTGGTGGCCCAGGAAGCGAAAGACAACAAAAAGACGCTGCAGGCCCACTACGCCCATATGCTGGTGCACGGCACCTTGCATGCCCAGGGCTGGGACCATGAAACCGGCGAGCAAGACGCCGAAGCCATGGAGGCGGAGGAAATCCGCATCCTGGCGGGGCTGGGTTTTAAAAACCCCTACCGCTGAATGTCCGGGTCCCGCTCAGGACTCCCACTTGTCCATGTAGGCCGCGTAGCCGGCGCGCCAGGACGGGGTGCCGAAGACGCCGCTGCTTTGGTGCACCACGGAGATCGGCCAGGTGCCCATGCTGAGCCCCAGCTTCTCGGCTTCACGGCAAAAATCGAGGTCGTAAAAATGGAAATTGAACCGCTCGTCAAAGCGCAGGCCTTTGTCGATCAGCAACTGGCTCTCGCAGGCTAGCAACAAACCGTCCAGCAGCTTGACCGCCTGGCCCGACGGGCCAAAGACGCTGATGTTGGAGGAAGGGAAGCCGTCGCCGTGGCCCACCACGCCGCTCAGGTTTTCGCGTGCATCCCAGGTGAGTTTTTCATCAATAAAGGCCCAGCCCGGCTGGCGCGGCACGCGGCGCAAATTGCCGGCCAGGCCGACGATGTTGTATTTCTGGATGCCTTCCCGCAAACGGTCAGCCCAGAAAAAGTCGCAGAGGTGCAAGTCGTCATGGCAAAAAACCAGCAAGGCCGGCTGTGTGCGTGCTTCCTCGATGGCCTGGTTGTAGACGGTGGGCAGGCCGGCGGTATTGCTTTCAAACACCCGTACCTGTATACCGCCCAGCGGGTAATAAAGGGCCAGTGAGCGGCCCAGCGCGGTTTCGGTGAAGAAATTGTCAAAACTGGAGCGCGTGGCGACGACAAAACGGATCATGGGCAGCCTAAAGAGTGTGCAATGCCGGGCCGACAGCGAGACATTGTCCGCCGCCGATTCACCTGCCGGTTTATACCTCAGCCTCTCCTTGTCAGGTTGCCGGGTCGATCCGCAGCGGGATGGTGACCGGCCCGTCATTGACCAGGTGCACCTTCATGTCGGCGGCAAACCGCCCGGTTTGCACCTGCGGGTGCAGTGCCTGCGCCTGTGCCACAAAGTAGTCGTAGAGCCGGCGGCCCTCTTCGGGCGCCGCCGCGCCGGTAAAGCTGGGCCGGTTGCCGCCCGAGGCGTCGGCGGCCAGCGTGAACTGGCTCACGACGAGCAGGCCGCCCTGGACGTCTTGCACCGACAGGTTCATCTTGCCCGCCTCGTCGGAAAAGATGCGCAGCTTGAGTATCTTGGCCAGCAGCTTGTCGGCCTGCACTTCGCTATCGCCGCGCTCGGCGCACACCAGCACCAGCAGCCCGGGCCCAATCTGCCCGGCGGTCTCGCCCTCGATCACCACGCGGGCCTCGGCCACGCGCTGCAGCAGCGCCTTCATCAGTCGCCCACGCCGGCCGCGACGAACAGCGGCTTGCCCACCGGCCCCGCGAGAAAACTCACGAACTGCTGGGCCAGTTCCTGCTGCTTGCCGGAGGCCAGCGGCGCGGCGGTGTACGAGGTGTAGTTCTGCACCTCGGCCGGCACCGGACCGACGAACTTCAGGCCCTTGCCCCGGTAAAGCAGGATTTCGGTGATCGCGCCGAAGCCGATTTCCTGGCCCTTGCCTTTGATGACGTGCTCCATCACGGCGGCGCCGTCGGGGTAGCGCGTGGTTTTGCCCTCGACCTGCGCATAGACATCCATCTTCCTGAGCAGGCCTTCGAGGTACAGGCCGGTGGAGGCGCGGTTGAACACCAGCGAGTCGGCGGCCAGCACCGAGCGCTTGAGCGCCTCGGCGCTGGAGATGTCGGGCGTAGCTGCGCCTTCACGCACAGCCACGCCCATGCCGACACGGCCGACGTTGGCGCGCGTTTCGGCCAGCTTGCTGGCCGCCGCGAATTCGCCGATCACGGCGGGCGGCGCGATCACCACGTCGAAAGCCGGGTTGGACTCCATGCGTTTTTTCAGCTCGGGCGCGGTGTTGAACGTGATTTTCACGCCGTGGCCGGTCTGCTTTTCAAACGCGGCGGCCGCGGCCTTCAGGCCCGGCTCGATGGCGCCGGCGCTGAGGACCGCGATGTCCGCCGCATGCGCGGTGAAGGCCAGCAGCGCGCAGGCAAGGGCCTGGGCGGGAAGCAAGATGCGTTTCATGGAGGCTCCTGGACGAAAAAGGGCTGGGAAATTATCGAGGGGGTATCGGAAAAGAGGCCTTCCTTCAGATGAGGTCGGCCTCGTCGTCAAAATGCGCTTCCACGTCGCTGGGCAGCAGCTGGATGGTGGCGCGCAGGCCGGGCACGGCGCTCATCAGGGCCTGCTCGACGCTGGCGCGCACCGCCGCGGCCCGCCCCAGCGACCAGCTGGCCGGCATGTGCATGTGCAGATCAACAAAACGCCGCTGGCCGGCGCGGCGCGTGCTGAGGTGGTCAAAGCGGATGGTGGGATGGCCGAAGTCTTGCAGCACTTTCTGGATCTCGGCCATCACCTCGGGCTCCACGGCTTCGTCCATCAGGCCCTGTGAAGAGCGCCACACCAGCTGGCAGCCTTCCCACAGGATGTTGATGGCCACGCCTATGGCCACCACGGCGTCGAGCCAGAGCCAGCCCGTCGCGATCACAGCGCCTATGCCGACCACCACGCCCGCTGAGGTCCAGACGTCGGTCACCAGGTGCCTGGCGTCGGCCTCCAGCGCGATCGAGCGGTGCGCCTTGGCCACACGGAACATCACCCAGGCCAGCAGGCCGTTGAGGGCCGAGCTGCCCACCGCCAGCGCCAGGCCCCAGCCCATTTTTTCGAGCGGCTGCGGGTTCAGGATGCGATGGGCCGCGGCCCAGATGATGGCCGCCGCCGCGCCTATGATCAGCGCGCCTTCAAAGCCGGAGGAAAAATACTCCGCCTTGTGGTGGCCATAAGGGTGGTCGTCGTCGGCGGGCCGCTGCGCGATGGTGACCATCGCCAGGCCGAACAGTGCGCTGGCCAGGTTGACGAAGGACTCCATCGCATCCGACAGCAGCCCCACCGAGCCGGTGATGTACCAGGCCGTGGTCTTCAGCGCGATGGTGAGCACCGCGACGGCCACCGAGGCCTGCAGCATGCGCTGCGGCGTCAGGGCCTGGAAGGTGGTTGAGCTCATGGCGCTATTGTGTACGACGGTGATGGCGCCAAGGGTTGTTCCCAAGGCCGGCGCCCGGCGCGGCCGCTAGCATGGGTGCGCGCCGCAATCCCTGCGCGTGATCAACACAACGAACCACTCCTGAGGAATCACCCATGAAACTCCAGAAACGCAGTGTCGCCCTGGTGCTGGGCGCCGTGCTGGCCGTGTCGGCCGGCGCCCTGTTCGCGCAGGCCTCGGGCCTGACGCGCACGCTTGTCGGCAAGGCCGACGTGTCCGTGCCCGGGCGCGAGGCCGTGGTGGCCCGCGTCGACGTGGCGCCCGGCGCCAAAGCCGGCCGCCATACCCATCCCGGCGATGAAATCAGCTATGTGCTCGAAGGCGAGGCCACCCTGCTGATCGACGGCCAGCCGCCGCGCCAGGTCAAGGCGGGCGAGTCCTTCGTCATTCCGGCCGGCGTGGTGCACGACGCCCATAACACCACCAATGCGCCCATCAAGCTGGTCGGCGTTTACGTTGTCGAAAAAGGCAAGCCGCTGGCCTCGCCCGCACCCTGAGGCCGCGCGGCAGGCGCCGCCGCGCGGGCGCTGCAAGCTCCGGTCGCCGATGCGACAATGGCCGCCGGAGTAAAAACAACAATGTCCTATCCGCATCTGATCGCAGCCACCGCGCTGGCGCTGGCTGCGGCCGGCGCGCATGCGCAGGCCCCGTCGCCAAACACCTCATCCCCCATCCCCGAACCCCCAGGCATTGCGGCCGCGCCGGCCGCCCCTGTTGAAGCCGCCGTCCGGCAAGCCGGCTTCCTCAAGACCCTCAAAGGTGGCGTCCAACTGCTGCAAGCGCCGGGCGAGGCGGCGCGGGTGGCGCAGGCCGGCGACGCGCTGCTGCCCGGCGGGCGCATCACGACAGGCCCCGACTCCGCCGCCAGCCTGGTGCTGCGCGACGGCAGCACGTTGGTGCTCGGGCCGTCCTCGCAAATGGAACTCACGGCCTTCAGCTTTGACGCCACCACCCATGAAGGCAATTTGCTGGCCTCGCTGCTCAAGGGCTCGCTGCGCATGATCACCGGCCTGCTTGGCAAGTCGCACCCGGAAGCGGTGCGCATCGAAACGCAATTCGCCTTTGTTGGCGTGCGCGGGACGGACTTCATCGTGCAGGCGGACGAGCAGCCATGAGCGGCCGTCCCTGCTTTTTTATCCCCGCCACGCTCGCCTTGCTGCTGGCGGCCTGTTCGGCCCCAGGTACCCGCGTGGTGCTGCTGCCGCAGGAAGGCGGTGCGCCGTCCGCCGTGGTGGTGCGCGCCAAGGCGGGCGCCGGCGCCGAGACCACCGTGTCCCAGCCCTACCAGCGGGCCACCGCGGCATCGGGCGCCGGCGGTGCGCCGCGGCTGGACCAGGCCGACCCGGCCAAGGTGCAGGCCGAGCACCGCTCGCTATTCGAGATGGCGCCGCCCCGGCCGCAGCGCTACACGCTGTATTTCGATGCCGGCGGTACGGTGCTCACGGCCGAATCGCAAGAAGTGCTGGAACAGGTGCTGGCCGCGGCGCTGGCCCGCAGCGGCGGCGACATGGTGATCACCGGACATACCGACACCGTGGGCTCGGGCGCCAGCAACGACGCCCTTTCGGCCCAGCGCGCCCAGCAGGTGCGCCAGATCCTGGCCGAGCGCCAGTTCCCGGCGGCGCGCATGGAGGCCGCGGGCCGGGGCGAGCGCGAGCTTGCCGTGCCGACGGCCGATGAGGTCGACGAGCCGCGCAACCGGCGCGTCACCATAGAGGTTCGTTAAAGCAGGGGAGGCTGCCGGCGGGCGTTCAGCCCAACGTCACGCGCGCGAACTTGCGTTTGCCGACCTGCAGCACATAGGTGCCGGCCGCCAGCTTGAGCGCCTTGTCGCTGACCACGCTGGAGTCCACGCGCACGCCGCCGCCGTCGATCAGGCGCGTGGCTTCGCTGCCCGAAGGCGCCAGGCCTGCGGCTTTCAGCAGCGCGCCTATGCCCATGGGCGCGCCCGTCAGCGACACCTCGGGGATCTCGTCGGGCACACCGCCCTTGCTGCGGTTGATGAAGTCCTGCTCGGCGGCGTCGGCCGCGGCGGCCGAGTGAAAGCGCGCGGTGATTTCCTTGGCCAGCGCCACCTTGGCGTCCTTGGGATTGCGGCCGCCGTCGACCTCGGCCTTCAGGGCCGCGATGTCGGCCTCGCTCTTGAAGGACAGCAGCGTATACCACTTCCACATCAGCACGTCTGAGATCGACAGCACCTTGGCGAACATGGTGTTGGCGTCCTCGCTGATGCCGATGTAGTTGTTCTTGCTCTTGGACATTTTTTCAATGCCGTCCAGGCCTTCGAGCAGCGGCATGGTCAGGATGCACTGCGGCTCCTGGCCGTATTCCTGCTGCAGGTGGCGGCCCATCAAGAGGTTGAACTTCTGGTCGGTGCCGCCGAGCTCGAGGTCGCTCTTGAGCGCCACCGAGTCGTAGCCCTGCATCAGCGGGTACAAAAATTCATGCACGCTGATGGGGGTGCCGGCCTTGAAGCGGTCGTGGAAGTCGTTGCGCTCCATCATGCGGGCCACGGTGTAGCGCGAGGCCAGCTGGATCATGCCGGTGGCGCCCAGCGGCTCGCTCCATTCGCTGTTGTAGCGGATTTCGGTTTTGGCCGGGTCCAGCACCAGGCTGGCCTGGCGGTAGTAGGTCTCGGCATTGGCCTTGATCTGTTCGGGCGTGAGCGGCGGGCGCGTGCTGTTGCGGCCCGAGGGGTCGCCGATCAGGCTGGTGAAGTCGCCTATAAGAAAAATGACTGTATGGCCCAAATCCTGGAGCTGACGCATTTTGTTCAGCACCACGGTGTGGCCGACATGAATGTCAGGTGCGGTCGGATCCAGGCCCAGCTTGATGCGCAGCGGAACCCCTGTGGCCTCGGATTTGGCCAGTTTTTGTATCCAATCGTTTTCCGGGATCAGTTCTTCGCAGCCTCTCAGGGTGGTCGCGAGGCCCATCTTTACACGGTCGGTGATGGGGTATTTTGTAACAAGCGCTTGATTCATAAGGGTTTTTCACATGTCGGGGGGTTGTCCGACAGATATACTGGCGGCTCTCCTGCATCCAGCGCGCCATTTTAGTTGGCCTGCAAATTGCTGATCAGGAACCACATCGTCTGGATGGCTCAGGCCCCACCCCTCAATCCAGGGCTGGCCATCAAAGCTCTCCATGTTTTATACAGCAGTCCGGCGCTTCGCAGCGTCCGATGCATTTTTGTTGGGAATTTTGTCTTGAAACTGCCAATCCCTTCCCAGATACTGCTTCCCGTCGCCCACAGCCTTCGCCGCCACCCCAAACGTGTCGCCGCCAGCCTCGCAGTCCTGCTGCTGGGCACCGGCGTCACAGCCTTCGGTGTGGCGCCCATGGCGCCCGATGCCGCCGACCTGCCGGTGCGCCAGGTGCTCGAAGCGGTGGAGTCCCTGCCCACGCAGGCCCAGACCGATTCCCTGACCGATTTCCGCTTCAAGCTGTTTCGCACTGAAAGCACGCGCAGCAGCGACACCGCCGACTCCCTGCTCAAACGCCTGAACATCGACGACAGCGCGGCCGCAGCCTTCCTGCGCAGCGACGCCAATGCGCGCCTGCTGCTGTCGGGCCGCGCCGGCAAGAACGTGACGGCCGAAGCCAGCGACAGCCAGCAACTGCTCAAGCTCAGCATGCGCTGGCCCACCGACGACGAAACGACGTTCAAGCGCCTGGTCGTCGAGCGCGGCGCCACCGGCTTTAGCTCCCGCGTTGAAACCGCGCCGTACGTTGCCACCGCGCGCCTGTCCAGCGGCAGCATCCAGACCTCGCTGTTCGCCGCCACCGACGATGCCCGCATCCCCGACGGCGTGGCCGTGCAGATCGCCGAAATTTTTTCCAGCGACATCGATTTTCGCCGCGCGCTGCGCAAGGGCGACCGCTTCAACGTGGTCTATGAATCCCTGGAGGCCGACGGCGAGCCGCTGCGTACCGGCCGCGTGCTCTCGGCCGAATTCGTCAACGCCGGCAGGCCTTACCAGGCCATGTGGTTCCAGCCCCCGGGCCTGGACGCCAACGGCGCCGCTCACAAGGGCGGCTATTACACGCTGGACGGCCAGAGCCTGCGCCGTGCCTACTTGAGCTCGCCGGTCGAGTTCTCGCGCATCAGCAGCGGCTTTTCGATGCGCTTTCACCCCATCCTGCAGAAGTGGCGCGCCCACCTGGGCACCGACTTCGCGTCACCCACAGGCACGCCCGCGCGCACTGTCGGCGACGGCGTGGTTGAGTTCTCCGGCGTGCAGAACGGCTACGGCAACGTGGTCTTCGTCCGGCACCGCAACGGCCATGAAACCGTCTATGCCCACCTGAGCAAGCTCATGGTGCAAAAAGGCCAGAACGTGAGCCAGGGCCAGACCATAGGCCTGGTCGGCAGCACCGGCTGGGCCACCGGCCCGCACCTGCATTTTGAATTCCGCGTCAACGGCGTGCACCAGGACCCGATGATGATCGCCAAACAAAGCGAAGCCATCCCGGTCGCCGCGGCTTCCATGCCGCTGTTCAAGCAGCTTGCGGTGGGCGTGAGGACTCAGCTCCTGGCTGCAGCCTCCATCACACAAACCCGCGCTGAATAACGGCCTGCGGCAGAATAGCCGCATGCTCGATCTTTATATTGGCCTGATGTCAGGCACCTCGCTCGACGGTGCCGACGGCGTTCTGGTGGCGTTTGAGGGCGATAAGCCGAAGGTCCTTGCCGCCGCGACCGAACCCTTCAGCGAGGCTTTCCACGCCGAGCTGCTGGCGCTGAACGCGCCCACGCCCAACGAACTGCACCGTGCCGCCCTGGCCGGCAACCAGATTGCCGCGGTCTATGCCAGGGTCGTGGCCGCGCTGCTGGCCCAGGCCGCGGCGCTGGACATTTCGCCGCTGGACATCAAAGCCATAGGCGCGCATGGGCAGACCGTGCGGCACCAGCCGCAAAGAACATCGAGCGAGCCGGCGGGCGCGGGCTACACCTTGCAATTGAACAACCCGGCTTTGCTGGCCGAACTCACGGGCATCCGTGTGGCGGCCGATTTCCGCAGCCGCGACGTGGCCGCGGGCGGGCAGGGCGCGCCGCTGGTGCCGGCTTTTCACCAGGGCGTCTTCGGCCGAGAGGACGCCACGGTCTGCGTACTCAACCTGGGCGGCATTTCCAACCTCAGCGTGCTGCCCCAGGCGGGCGCCTCGCCGGTGTTGGGCTTTGACTGCGGGCCCGGCAATGCGTTGATGGATGCCTGGTGCCGGCAGCACACCGGCCAGCCTTATGACGCTGGCGGCGCCTGGGCCGCCGGCGGCAAGCTGCTGCCCGCGTTGCTGGACAGCCTGCTCGATGAGCCTTATTTCTCGCAGCCGATTCCCAAAAGCACGGGCCGCGACCTGTTCAGCCAAGCCTGGCTGGCCGGCAAACTCCAGCCTTTTGCCGGCGAGCGGCCCCAGGACATCCAGAACACGTTGACCGAATTCACCGCCAGGGCCTGCATCCTGGGCGTGAAGGGCTATGGGCAGGGCAGCGAATCGCTGGTCGTGTGCGGCGGTGGCGCCTTCAACAGCCACCTGCTGGCGCGCCTGCGGGCCGGTTTGCCGGCGCTGCGCGTCAGCACCTCCGAGCAGCACGGCCTGCCGCCGCTGCAGGTGGAAGCCGCAGCCTTCGCCTGGCTGGCGCGGCAACTGGTGCTGGGCAAGCCGGGCAACCTGCCCAGCGTGACGGGCGCGCGCGGCCTGAGGGTGCTGGGTGCGGTCTATCCCGCCTAGCAACTCCCTGCTGTTTTAAGGCAAGTCCTTGTAGGGCTCGGGCTGCGCCGCATCGCGCGGCCCCACGGTGCTCAGCCTGGCTTTCAGCGATTGCGGCCGCCCCGTCAGGATGGCCGCGTAGTTGGTGGTGTTGGACAGCACTTTTTTCACGTAGTCGCGCGTCTCGCTGAAGGGAATGCTCTCGGCCCAGATCGCGGCGTCCAGCACCGGGCCGTTGCGCCAGGTGCGCGGCCGGCCGGGGCCGGCGTTGTAGGCGGCCGCGGCCATGGGCATGGAGCCGTTGAAGTCGTCCAGCGCGAACTTGAGGTAGGCCGTGCCGATCGCGATGTTGGTGTCGCGGTCGTTGAGCTGGTCTTGCGTGAAGCCTTCCAGTCCTATTTTTTTGGCGGTCCAGCGCGCCGTGGCGGGCATGACCTGCATCAGGCCCGAGGCGCCCACGCCGGAGCGCGCGTCCATGATGAAGCGGCTTTCCTGGCGTATCAGGCCGTAGACATAGGCCGGGTCCAGGTTGATGGACTGGGCGCGCTTGGTCACCGTCTCGCGAAAAGGCATGGGATAGCGCTGGTCAAAATCGATCTCGCCCTTGGTGCGGTCGCTGGTGTTGATGCAGCGGTCCCAGATCTGGCGGTCGCAGGCGAACTGCGCGGCCGCCAGCAGGTCGCGGTCGGCCATGCCGCCGCGCTGGTGCAGGTTGGTGCTGTAGTTCCACTCGCGCGCGCCTTCGGGGCGCAGGCCTATGGCGATGGCGTAGGCTGCCCGGTTCAGGCCCGGGTTGGTCCGCGCGGTTTCTTTTTCCTCAGGCGTCAGCGGCGCGGGTTTGGCCGGCACGGTGATTTTCTGGCCGAGCTCTTCCAGCGCGAGCTGCTCGTAAAAACCCCGCACCGACGCGAAGGACTGCAGCAAGGCCAGGGCCTCGGCGCGCTGCGGCGAAATTGTGATGCCGGTGGGAATGGTCTGGGCCACGCCGGGCGTGGTGGCCACGACGGCGGGCTTGGGCGGCGCGTCGGGCGGCGCGGTGGCCAGCAGCGCGCGCGCCTTCCAGTAACTCCATGTCGGGTCCTTGCGCGCGTCCTCGCTCATGGCATTGACGGCCGCCAGCACCAGCGGCCAGTTGGGCTGGCTGCCGGCGCGCAGCGCGGCCCGCACCTTCCAGCCCAGCATGTCGTCGCTGAGGTCGCTGTCCTTGGTGACCTTCGCGAAATACTCCAGCGCGTCGCCGGCCGGGGCCGTGCCCAGCCGCGTGGCGGTCTGCCGGCCTATCACGCCCCAGACCCAGTTGCGCTCTTCGGTGTTGAGCTGCATGCCCCATTTGTTTTCCAGCTGGAAGGCCGCGCCGTCGATGTCGCTGATCGCCATCTTGATCAGCGCCAGCGTGATGATCTCGCGCCGCGACTTGCTCAGCGCGATGTGTTTGCCGGCCAGGAACTTGATGGGGCTGGCGTTGAGGTCGTTGACCATGCCCGCGGCGTCGGGGGCGACGATCTGCACGGCGGCCAGTGCCGAGCGCGGGCGGTTTGCTTCGGTGGCCAGCCGGGCCTTGATCCAGGCGTCCTGCGGCGTGAGGTTTTTCGTGCCCACCAGCCGTTCGGCGGCCGAGTTGCAGCCGTCATCGGCCTCGCGCTGCGCATACCAGTTCTTTTTGACCTCCTCGGCCAGGCGCGCGTCGGGCGCCGGGTTCTTCAGGTGCTCGACCAGCAGCGCGTAGCAGCGCACTTCCTTGTCGTCGTTCATGCGGTAGTTGGGATACTCGGCGGCAAAGCCGGCCCAGTCGCGGCGCTGGCCCAGCAGCAGCAGCCAGTCGTTGCGCAGCCGGTCTTCCTGGTAGGTGCCGGCGTAGCGGCTCAAAAAGTCCTGCACCTCCTGCGCGCCGGCTTCGCCCAGGCGCAGCTTGAGATCCCAGTAGGCGGCCCAAGGCTCCAGCGCGTGGCCCCTGGCCTGCGGCAGCAGCTGCGCCAGCCGGGCCCTGTCGCCGCGCTTGAAGGCCTTGTTCATCTCGATGATCACGTTGTCGGCCGCGCTGGCGGGCGCCTGGGCCGCGGCCGGGGCAAGCAGCGCGAAGCAGGCCATCGCGCCTAAAACCGGCGCCAGGGCCGCCGTCCGCAGGGGACTGGTAAGAAATTTGTATAGCATCTGGGACATTATGGACAAATTAAGCACTCGCAAAGCGCTGGTTGAAGCCCGTTTGAACATGCCTGACCGCCTGCAGCGGGCCGACCTGCTGCAACGTGTGATGCGCATCTGGCTGGTCGGTTCCACCCATGAGGTGATTGGCGCCTACTGGCCCATCAAGGGAGAGTTCGACCCGCTGCCCGCGCTGTACCGCTGGCAGGAAGACGCGATTCTGAGCCAGGGGGCTTCGTCAAACCCGGCGCTGGCAGAGGTGGAGACTGCGCAGCTTGCTACCGAAAGCATAGCGGCGCGGTCGCCCCGCAAGATCGGCCTGCCGGTGGTCAACAAGTTGCACAAGACCTTGACTTTTCATGCCTGGTATCCCGGCTGCCCCATGGAGGAGGACGCCTACGGCATCCCGAAACCAAAAGATACAGAGGTGATTATTCCCACCCTGCTGTTCGTGCCCTGCGTAGGCTACGGGCCGGGCGGCTACCGGCTGGGTTATGGCGGCGGTTTTTACGACCGTACCCTGGCAACCCTGCAGCCGCGCCCCTTTACCGTGGGGCTGGGCTATGCGCAGGGCTGGTTGCCGGACATGGAACCTGAGCCGCACGACATCCCGCTGGACGCCATCCTCAATGACAAGGGCGTGGTTTGGCCGGTTTGATGGCGCAACGCCTGATCGCTGCCGCCTCGGGCGAGGCCCGGCGCCTTGCCGCTCTTTCCTGAGTCGCCGAACGCCCCATGACTACGAACATGCTCGACGGTTTTTTCATCAACCTTGACCGCAGTCCCGACCGGCTGGCGGCGATGCGCGGGGAACTGGCCCGCAGCGGGCTGGGCTTCGTCGAGCGTTTTGCCGCCACCGATGCCCGAGTGCTGGAGCGGCCCGCGGATTGTGCAATCCCGATGGCGGCCTACGGCGCTTTTTTGTCCCATCACGCGCTGCTGAGCCGGGCGCCACCCGGCAGTTGCACACTCATTTTCGAAGATGACGTTCAGCTAGGCGACAACCTGGGTGGTTTGCTCTCGTCGCAGTCATTGCGGGAGATGTGCGCGCACGACATCGTTTTCCTGGACTGCCAGCCCGCGCTGGAGATAGGCCTCCTCACTGAGCTTTACCGCGCCATGCTGGGCGCGATGCCCGACTTTCAGCGTACCGAGCTGCCGTCGGCCCTGCGCCGCCACGCGTCGACCGTGGCCCTGTACCCGGCACGCGGGCTCTACCGCTGGGGCGCGGCGGCCTACCTTGTCACGCCGCGCGGCAAGCAGAAGCTGCTTCCATGGCTGCAGCGAACCCTGGATGCCGGCCCGCCCGGAACCCTGGACATCCTCTACCGAAACCTGATTGAGGACGGAACCCTGGATGCCGCCGTCATGGTTCCTTTTTTTGCGACCCCCAGCCTCGAGGGGCTGCGCCACAGCACGATAGAAGGCCGCGAACAAAGCCTGGTGCCGTTTGCGCTGGGGAGCATGATCAGGCGCTTTTTTTTCGCCGGGCCCACTGATGGGATCGCGGATTTCCTGGAAACGGTTTTGCCGCAGAAGTTTGCACCCGACGGCGATGAACTGCTGGCCGAGATGATCCGCCTGACGGCCCTGGGATTGATGCGCGACCGCCAGTTTCTCGATTTCGGGGCTTGAGAAAGACCGGCCTCAGCCCTTGGGCTTATAAGCCACCACATCAATCTCCACTCGCGCATCCACCATCAAGCGCGCCTCGGTCGTAGACCGGGCCGGCTTGCCGCCCGTGAAGTAGCTCATGTAGACGCGGTTAAAGCTGCCGAAGTCGCGCGCGTCCTGCAGCCAGACCGTGGTCTTGCAGACGTCGTCCAGCGTGCAGCCGGCCAAAGCCAGCGCGGCCTGGATGTTTTTCATGACCTGGCGGGTCTGCACCTCGATGCCGCCCTGCACGATTTCGCCTTTTTCATCGCCCGGCACCTGGCCGGAAACGTAGACGAAGTCACCGGCGCGGACTGCGGGCGAAAACGGGCGGGGCTGGTGGTCAGAGGCCAGGGGGGGATTTCCTAAATATTCCAGAGGCATGAAAAACTCCTTTTTAAGTTCCGTTTAATCCTAAAGATGAAAAATATTTTCAGAATTTCGCCTTTTATTCGGGTTTATCCTGAAAAATACCATTTATAGACCAATTAATCTTCAAGCGTGAAATTTAACTTCAATCAGGAGTTCTTTATGACCTGTGGAATCCGCATGCACCGCCGCACCGCCTTGTCCTCTCTGCTGGCCCTGGGTGCGGCCGGCGCCGGTTTCGGCCCGGCCGCCGCGCAGGGCGGCAAATCGGCCCTGAATCTGGCCATGGTGGCCGAACCGCCGACGCTGGACATCCAGTCCACGCCGGCAGACCTGGTCTGCATCATCATGCAGCACGTTTACGAGCCGCTGTTCACCTTCGATGCGAAGGCAGCGCTGGTGCCCATGCTGGCCGAGGCCATGCCGAAAATCTCGGCCGACGGCAAGCTCTACACCATCACCTTGCGAAAAGGCGTGATGCTGCACAGCGGCCGCGAACTCAATGCCGACGACGTGGTGGCCAGCCTCAAGCGCTGGATGGACGTTTCGCCGCGTGGCAAGTCGGTGGCGGTGCAAGTGGCCGACCTGGCGGCCAAGGGGCCGCTCACGGTGGACATCACGTTGAAGAATGCCTATGCGCCGCTGCTTTCGCAACTGGCCATGGCTTCGGGCATGGCGGCCATCATGGCCAAGGAGTCGCTGGCCCAGCCGCTGCGCGAGTATGTGGGCACCGGGCCTTACAAGTTCAAGGAACGCAAGCCCGACCAGTACGTGCTGCTCACCCGTTTCGACGGCTATGCTGCGCGCAAGGAAGCCGCCAGCGGCTATGGTGGCAAGCGGGTGGCCGCGGTGGAAGAGCTGCGCTTCGTGCCGGTGCCCAATGCCAACACGCGGGTGGAAGGCGCGCTGGCCGGCCAGTTTCACTACGCCGACCTGCTGCCGATCGAGGCCCTGCCGCGGCTGGAAAAGGCCGGCGGCAAGGTGGTGCCCATCATGACGCCTTCTTTCGGCTTTCCTTACCTGGTGTTCAACACCAAGGAAGGCTCGCTGGCGCACCAGCCTGTGCGCAAGGCGGTGCAGACCGCGCTGGGTGAAGGCGAAATGCTGGCGGCAGGTTTTGGCGACACGCGCTTTTTCGTTGCCGAGGGCAACCATTTCCCCAAGGGCACGCCTTTTTATTCGACAGCCGGCATCACCGCTTACAACGAGCGCGACGCAAAGAAGGCCAAGAGCCAGGCCGAACAGGCCGGCTACAAGGGCGAGCCGGTGCGTATCCTGACGAGCCGCCAGTACGACTTCCACTACAACATGGCGCTCATCATGGCCGAGCAGCTCAAGCGCGCCGGCTTCAAGGCCGAGCTGAACGTGGTGGAGTGGGCGACGCTGCTGCAGCGCCGTGCCGACCCCAAGCTGTGGGATATCTACATCACGCATTCCGGCTTGTTCCCCGAGCCCATGCTCTCGCCCCCACAACTGGGCGATGGCGCGCCGGGCTGGTGGAACTCGCCTGCCAAGCAGGAGGCGCTGGCCGCGCTGAACCAGGAGCCGAACCCGGCCAAGCGCGGGGCGCTATGGGGCAGGGTGCAGCAGGTGGTCTACGACGAGGTGCCCTACATCCAGGTTGGCAAATTCGCCAGCCTGTCGGCGCGCGCGCCGGCGCTGCAGGGTTACACGCCCTATACCTATCCGTTCTTCTGGAACACCAGCCTTAAGAGTTGAACCCCCACGCTCCCCCACTTCGAGCCTGCGGCGCGCTGCCCCTTTCCTCATATATGGGGGCCGTCCGCCTGCGGCCCGGCAAAGCCGGTTCCGCGGCTCCACTGGGTTAGTGTTAGTTCGTTTTTGGCCGGGGGTTGCTATGGAGCGCTTTCGAATGCACAAAAAGATTTCATCCCTATTGATTAGAACAAGGTCATGACACGGTATCTTTTGTCCCGGCTGGGCGGCATGCTGGTGGTCATGGCCATCGTGGCGGTGCTGGTGTTCATCCTCACGCGTGCCGCCCCGGGCGACCCGATCGCCGTGCTGCTGGGCGACCAGGCCACGGCCGAGGACATCGCCCGGGTGCAGAAGGTCTACGGCCTGGACAAGTCCCTGCCGGTGCAGTTTGCCTTGTGGATTCGTGAACTGGCGCACGGCAACCTGGGCGAATCGATCTTTCTGCAGCGGCCCGTGACCCAGGCGCTTTGGGAGCGGGCCGAGCCCACCGCCTTGCTGTCGCTGATGGCGGTCGCGATTGCCGCGTTGATAGGTGTGCCCTGCGGCATCGTTTCGGCGGTGTTTCGCGGCAAGCCGGTCGACCAGGTCTTTACCGGCTTCGCGATGCTGGGCGCCAGCGTGCCCAGCTTCTGGTTCGGCCTGGTGCTGATGCAGATATTCGCAGTCTCCCTGGGCTGGTTCCCGGTCTCGGGCTATGGTGAGCCAGGCGCCTCGCTGGCCGACCGCATCCATTGCCTGGTGCTGCCTGCCGCGGTGCTGGGTGTGCTCAATTCGGCGTTGATCATTCGCTTTACCCGCGCCTCCATGCTGGACGTGCTGGGCGAGGACTATGTGCGCACCGCGCGGGCCAAGGGCTTGTCTGAAAACGTGGTGGTGCTCAAGCATGCGCTGCGCAACGCGCTGGTGCCCATCGTCACCGTCCTTGGCCTGACGGTGGCGCTGATGATAGGCGGCGCGGTGGTGACGGAGACCGTGTTCGGTTTGCCCGGCGTGGGCAACCTGGTGGTGAGCGCGGTGATACGGCGCGACTACCCGGTGATCCAGGGCGCGCTGCTGGTGGTGGCCGCGATCTACGTGGTCATCAACTTCGCCATCGACCTGCTCTACACCGTCGTTGATCCCCGGGTGAAATACTGACATGCAGATGCCCCTGATTCTCCGCAAGCTGTTCCGTCGCCGCATCGTGCTGGCCGCGGCCATCGTTCTGGCGCTGGTCGTCCTGGTGTCGCTCTTCGCCGGTCCCCTGAGCGGCCTGGACCCGAACGAAACCGCCGTGAGCCAGCGGCTGTCCCAGCCCTCGTCCTCCCATTTGTTCGGCACCGACGAATTGGGCCGCGACCTGTTCGCCCGCATTGCCTTCGGCGGCCGCTATTCACTGACCATCGCATTGCTGACCGCGCTGGGCTCGGTGGTGAGCGGCACGCTGTTCGGCCTCGTCGCGGGATTCTTTCGCAGGCTCGATGCGCCGGTGATGCGTGTGGTCGACGCGATGATGTCTTTTCCCGACATACTGCTGGCGATCGCGCTGGTCGGCATCCTGGGGCCGTCAATGCTGAACGTGGTGCTGGCCCTGGTGCTGGTTTACACGCCGCGGGTGGCACGCGTGGTGCGCGCCTCCACCCTCGTGGTGCGCGAGCTGCTGTTCGTTGAGGCTGCGCGCGCCGTTGGCGTCTCCACCGCGCGCATTTTGTGGCGCCACATCTTGCCCAACCTGATGTCGCCCATCCTGGTGCAAACCTCCTTTATCTTTGCTTACGCCATCCTGGCCGAGGCCGCGCTGTCCTTCCTGGGCGTGGGCGTGCCGCCCGAGATTCCGACCTGGGGCACCATGGTGGCCGGCAGCCAGCAGTACGCCCACCAGGCGCTGTGGATCGTGCTGTTCCCGGGGCTGGCGATCATCCTCACTGCGCTCTCGCTGCAACTGCTGGGCGACGGCATTCGCGACCTGCTGGATCCACGCTTGAGGAAATCGATGTGAAGGAAATCGACGTGAACCGGTTGGAAGTCCGCCATCTCAGCACCTTTTTCGACACCGACGAAGGCCTGATACGCTCCGTTGCCGATGTGAGTTTCAGCATACGCCCCGGCAAGACCACCGCGCTGGTCGGCGAGTCGGGCTCCGGCAAGTCGGTGACCAGTCTCACGCTGATGCGCCTCTTGTCGCGCACCGCCTCCACCCAGGTCAGCGGCGAGGCGATGTTCACCAACCGCGCCGGCCAGACACTGGACCTGCTCTCGCTGCCCGAAGCCGGCATGCGGCGCATACGCGGCAATGAGATCGCGATGATCTTCCAGGAGCCCATGACCAGCCTGAACCCGGTCTTCACCGTGGGCGAGCAGATCGCCGAGTCGGTGCGCCTGCACATGGGGCTGGACCGCAAGGCCGCGCTGGCCCATGCGCTGCGCATGCTGGAGCTGGTCGAGATCCCGGCCGCCGCCCAGCGCCTGCACGAATACCCGCACCAGCTCTCGGGCGGCATGCGCCAGCGCGTGATGATCGCGCTGGCCATGGCCTGCAACCCGACGCTGCTGATCGCCGACGAGCCCACCACCGCGCTGGACGTGACGATACAGGCGCAGATTCTGGAGCTCATGCGCCGGCTGCAGGCCGAGACCGGCATGAGCATCCTCTTCATCACCCACAACCTCGGCGTGGTGGCGCATCATGCCGACGATGTGGCCGTGATGTACGCTGGCCGCATCGTGGAAGCCGCGCCGGTGCGCGAACTCTTTGCCCAGCCGCGCCACCCGTATACCCAGGGCCTGCTGGCCTGCCTGCCCGCGCAGCAGCGCAAGCGCGAACTGGCCAGCGGCCAGGCCGGCGCCAAACGCCGGCTCTACGCCATACGCGGCCAGGTCTCCAGCCCGCTGGCGCCGCCGCCGGGTTGCGCTTTTGAGCCGCGCTGCGACCTGGCGATCCCGTCCTGCCGCGACGCCATGCCGGCGCTGCTGGCGGCCGGGCCGACCCGCAGCGCGCGCTGCATACGCGTGGAAGAAACAGCTGTTGCCACGGTGGAGACGGTATGAGCGCCCCATTGATCGAAGTCAAAAACCTCCAGCGTTATTTCGGCGCGGCCGCCAAACCGGTGCGCGCGGTCGACGACGTGTCTTTCAGCATCCAGCCCGGCGAGACGCTGGGCCTGGTCGGCGAGTCCGGCTCGGGCAAAAGCACCATAGGCCGCACCCTGCTGCGCCTGATCGACGCCACCTCGGGCCAGGTGCTGTACCGCGGCGAGGACCTGGGCACGGCATCGAGCAGTCGCATGCGCGCGCTGCGCAGCAAGCTGCAGATGATTTTCCAGGACCCCTATGCCAGCCTGAACCCCAAGATGCGGGTCAAGGACATCCTGGGCGAAGCCCTGCAAGTGCACGGCCTGGCCAAGGGCAAAGAGGCGCGCGAGGCGCGCATCGCCGAGCTGCTGGAACTGGTCGGCCTGCGCGCCGAGCATGCCAGCCGCTACCCGCATGAGTTTTCCGGCGGCCAGCGCCAGCGCATAGGCGTGGCGCGGGCGCTCGCGGTCGAGCCCGAGTTCATCGTGGCCGACGAGCCGCTGTCGGCGCTCGACGTGTCCATCCAGGCGCAGGTGGTCAACCTGCTGTGCGACCTGCGCGACCGGCTCTCGCTCACCATGCTGTTCATCTCGCACGACCTCGACGTGGTCGAGTACCTGTGCGACCGCGTGGTGGTGCTGTATCTCGGCCGCGTGATGGAAGTCGCGCCTACGGCCGAGCTGTTCGCGCAGCCGCTGCATCCTTACACGCAAGCGCTGCTGGCCGCCTCGCCCAAGCCCGACCCCGAACACAAAAGCGAACGCATCGCGCTCAAGGGCGACATCCCCAGCCCGGTCAACCCGCCTTCGGGCTGCGTGTTCCGCACGCGCTGCCCGCATGTAATCGACGCCTGCTCAGTGGCGCGTCCTGAGCTGCGCGACATGGGCAAGGGCCGCTTCAAGGCCTGCATACGCGACGATATCGCCGGCGCCCTGCCTGTCGCTTTCGTGCCCGCTGCTACATTGGCCGCTGCCTGACAATCCGAAAAAACTCATGACCACATTGCAAGACCTCCTGGACCCGCAGCTTGACCGTTCCTTCAAGGGCTTTCCGCACAACAGCGGGCCGGTTCGCCGCTCCGAGATGGGCAAACAGGGCTGGAACGTGCTCAAGGGCGACCTGCCGCTGCCGCTGGCCGTCGTCAAGCAGTCGGCGATGAAGCACAACCTCGGCTGGATGCAGCGCTTTGCCAAAGGCCAGGGGGTCGATATGGCGCCGCACGGCAAGACCACGATGTCGCCGCAGCTGCTCAAGCGCCAGCTCGACGAAGGCGCCTGGGGCCTGACCTTCGCCACCGTCACGCAGATGCGCGCCGGCATCACGGCCGGCGCCAAACGCCTCATCATCGCCAACCAGGTGGTGAACGCCATGGACCTGGCCGGCATCCAGGGCATGCTGCGCGAATACCCGGGTTTGCGCATCGTGTTCCTGGTGGATTCAAAAGCCCAGCTGGCGCTGATCGAGGCCTGGGCTCGCGCCAATGCCGCCGCCATGGTTTCGCCCTTCGAGGTGCTGCTGGAGATCGGCGTTATGGGCGCGCGCACCGGCGTGCGCAGCGAGGCCGATGCCATAGCCCTGGCCGCCGCCATACGCACCAGCCCGGCCTGCCGCCTGGTCGGCATAGAAACTTATGAAGGGCAGGGCGCCACCGGCGATTCGGCGGCCGACAAGGCCTATGCCGATGCGCTGATGCGGCGCACCTGCGACATTGCCCTGGCTTGCGACCAGCAGGGGCTGTTCGACAGCGAGGAAATTTTGATGACGGCCGGCGGCTCGGCCATCTTCGACCTGGTCAGCGGCTGGCTCACGCCCAAGCTCTCGCGGCCGGTGCGCGGCCTGCTGCGTTCGGGCTGCTACATCACGCATGACCACGGCAACTACAAGCGCCTGGTCGGCGCCGTCAATGCGCGCCTGCACGACAGCGACGGCCTGCAACCGGCCATCGAGGTGTGGGCCACGGTGCAATCCTGCCCCGAACCGGGCCTGGCCATCCTGGCCGTGGGCCGGCGTGACCTGTCCTACGACCTGGAAATGCCGATACCGCTGTCCTCGATAGGCGCACCTGGCGCCGCGCCCGTGGCCGCTCCCGCGGACTGGAAGGTCACGGCGCTCAACGACCAGCACGCCTACCTGCGCGGCAGCGGCCCCGAACTGGCTGCGCTCAAGGTCGGCGACCTGGTCGCGCTGGGCATCTCCCATCCTTGCACCACCTTCGACAAATGGCGCTGGATGCCGGTTGTCGATGAGAATTACACGGTCTGCGATGCCCTCGTCACTTGCTTCTAAACTGCTGACCTCCTTCATGGGCCGCGCGGCTTCCCGCGCGCCGCAACCAAAGTCCTCATGACCTCACAAGTTCTTGCCAAAATCGCCGACGCCATCGCCAGCGCCCCCACGTCCCGGCGCAGCGTGCTGGAGTTGATCCTGCAAGACCCCCAGCGCGTGCTGGACGAAAGTTTTGAGCAGCTGGCGCAGCGCGCGGGCAGCTCGGTGCCCACCATCATGCGCACCTGCCGCGACCTGGGCTACCCGGGCCTGCGCGAGTTCAAGCTGGCGCTGGCGCAGGAAATGGCCGTGGGCGGCTCGCCGCTGAACCGGCGCGTGCGCCTCGACGACGATACCCGCCAGGTGATCACCAAGGTGACGCGCGGCGCCGCCATCGTGATCAACAGCGTGCAAGCCCAGCTCAGCGTGGAGGCAACGCAGGCGGCGGCCGACGCCATCGTCGCCGGCGCCCGGGTTGATTGCTACGGTGTCGGCGTTACCTCCAACTTCATGGCCTCGGACTTGCAGGCGCGCCTGTTCCGCATGGGCCTGGCCGCCAGCAGCTACCTGGACCCGCACCTGCAACTGATCTCGGCCGCCACCATCGGCCCGCGCGGCGTGGTGATGGCCATCACGCATGTCGGCGGCATGCCTTCTTTGCTGGAGGCCGTGGATGTGGCGCGCTCACAGGGCGCCACCGTCATCGCGCTGACGCAGCCCGGCTCGCAGCTGGCGGCCTTGGCCGACATCGTGCTGGGTGTGGAAGTGGCGCCCGACCCGGTGATGCCGGTGGGCCCCGAAGCCTACCTGGCGCACCTGACGGTGATCGAAATTCTCACCGTGCTCGTGGCGCAGCGGCTGGGCGACAAGGCGGTGAACCGGCTGGCAAACATCCAGCGCACGCTGGAGACGCGCGGCGTGGACATGCACCACCATCCCCGGCTCGACTGGGACGAAGACACCAAGCTCACGACAGGAAAAGTGCGATGACCCGCGCCACCCTGCTTGAAAACGGCCTGTTGGTGGACGGCTCCGGAGCGTCAGGCCAACCCGGCGATCTGCTGCTGGTGGATGACCGTATCGCGGCCGTCGGCCCGGGCCTGCGCCACCGCCTGCCGCAAGGCCTGGCCATCGCCGACGTCCAGGTGCACGATTGCACCGGCCTTGCCATCACGCCCGGCTTCATCGACGTCCACACCCACGACGACGCCATCGTGCTGAATGCACCCGGAATGTTTCCCAAGCTGTCGCAGGGCATCACCACGGTGGTCACCGGCAACTGCGGCCTGTCGGTTGCGCCCTTCGTGGTGGAAGAACCGCAGGGCGCCCTCACCCTGCTGGGCAATTCGTTCAAGTACCCTTCGGTGGATGCCTATGCAGGGGCGGTGGCCGAGGCGCAGCCGGCCGTCAACGTGGCGCCGCTGATCGGCCACACCACGCTGCGCTATGCCTGCATGAAGGACCTCAGCCGGCCGGCCACGGCCGATGAAGTGGCTGCCATGTGCGCTCTGCTGGAGCAGTGCATGGCCCAGGGCGCGATCGGCATGTCCTCGGGCCTGTTCTACGCCGAAGCCATGCCGGCGCCGGCGGCCGAGGTGACCGCGCTGGCGCGCGTGGTGGCCCGCCATGGCGGCATTTATGCCACCCACATGCGCTCGGAGATGGCCGAGATCCTGGAGGCCATGCACGAGGCCAGTGACTGCGCCTTCGAGGCCGGCGTGCCGCTGGTGATCTCGCACCACAAATGCGCCGGCCCGGACAACTGGGGCCGCACGCGCGAGACGCTGCCCTTGATCGATACGCTGGCCAAGCGCCAGGACATCGCGATGGATGTCTATCCCTATGTGGCCGGCTCGACGGTGCTGCGTGAAGACCTGGTCGACGGCGTCATCGACGTCCTCTTGAGCTGGTCCACGCCGCATCCCGAAATGATGGGCCGCACGCTGGCCTCGATTGCCGAGGAATGGGGCGTGGACCAGAAAACCGCCTGCCGCCGCCTGCAGCCGGGCGGCGCCTGTTATTTCCAGATGCACGAGGACGACGTCAAGCGCGTCATCGCGCATCCGCTCTCCATGATCGGCTCGGATGGGTTGCCGCACGACAGGCATCCGCATCCGCGGCTGTGGGGCGCTTTTCCCCGCGTGCTGGCCCGCTACTGGCGTGAGCAGAACCTCTTCCCGCTCGAAACCGCGATCTACAAAATGACGGGCCTGTCGGCGCGCAACTTCCGCCTGCACCAGCGCGGCCAGCTGCAGCCCGGCTGGCACGCCGACGTCGTGGTGCTGGACCCGGCCCGCGTGCGCGACGTGGCGACCTACCAGGATCCGATCGCGGTGTCGGAAGGCATCGAGAAGGTGTTTGTGAACGGTGAGCTGGCCTATGTCGCCGGTGATGCCGATGCAGCGCATGCCGGGGTGCAGGCGAGGGCAGGGCGTTTGTTAAAGCGCGGCGCGGCCTGAGCCCAAAGCTGCTGAGGGGCTCCCAACCCAGCAGGGGCCGCGGAACCGGCTTTGCCGGGCCGCAGGCGCAGCGGCCCCCTCACGTGATGAAAGGGGCAGGGAGAAGCCGAAGGCTACACGCAGTGAGCGACCGTGGGGGCTAATCAAGACTATCCACCGTATCCGGATCCGGCACATCCCCAATCGCCTCGCGCGTCAGCGCAGCCTGGCTTTTGAGCCAGTCGCAAAAAGCCACAACCTCGGGCCTGGCCACGTTGCGCGGGCCCACGATCAGCCAGTAGCTCATGGGCGACTCCATGCGCGTTTGCGGCAGCGGCTCGACCAGGTCGCCCGAGGCCAGGCTTTCGGCGATCAGCGGCAGCCGCGCCAGCACCACGCCTTGGCCGGTCAGTGTGGCCTGCACCATCTGGTAGGCGTAATTGAAGTACAGCCAGCGCTTGGCCTCGAGCTTGGGGCTGGCGTGCTCGTCCAGCCAGCGCCGCCAGGTCAGCCATTCCAGGTGGGTCTGGTGGGCGTCGCCGGCCTCGATCAGCGTGAACTGCGCGAGGTCGTCGGGTTTCTTCAAGCGCGGCCCGCTTTTGAGCAGCCAGGGGCTGATGACCGGCGTGATCTGCTCGCCGAAAAGCCGTATCGCGCCCGGCGGCATGTGGCTGGCCGGGGCGTAGCGCAGGGCTAAATCCAGGTCCGAGATGTCCAGGTCCACCGCGACGTCCGACGCATCAATCCGGATGTCGATGTCGGGGTTGTCGCGCTGAAAGCCCTCCAGCCGCGGGATCAGCCACATCGAGGCGAAGGAGGCGAAGGTGGTCAGCGACACACTCTTGCGCCCGGCGCTCTGGCGTATCTGCCGCACCGCGTTGTCTATGCGCTCCAGCGAAGGCGTGACGGCCCGCAGCAGGATGCCGCCGGCATTGGTCAGCTCCACGGCCCGGGTGTGGCGGTGGAACAGGCTCACACCCACGTCCTCCTCCAGGCCCTGGATCTGGCGGCTCACGGCCGACTGGGTCAGGGCCAGTTCCTCCGAGGCGGCGCGAAAGTTGAGGTGCCGCGCCACGGCCTCGAAAGCCCGGAGCTGGCCGGCGGAAATCGGCCGGGAACGCAAGTGTGTTTGTGAATGCAGCATGACAGTTCGGGTGTATTAGGGCAATTTCGGCCTGATTGATTGATGCGATTATGGAATGAATAGCTTACCGCGATTTCATTGGACCGCGCAAGCCGGCGGCGAGATGATTCAACCCTCATCACTCACTTTGTGCCTTTTTTGGAGAACACCATGGAACACTCAGCTTCTCACGCAGGCGACCGCTTTTTGCAACAGGCTACCGATGCCACCACCGGCCAGGTTGACGGGTTGGCGGGCTTCTGGAAGCTGGGTGCGGGACGGGCCCTGACCTTGCACGCCACCCAGGCCGGTGTGTTGCGAATTGCGCATGGCCGGGTCTGGGCCACCTTCGATTCCGCCAGCCTGGACGCCGAGGTGCGCGCCGGCGACCATTTTCTGAGCCGGGGCGAGAGCCTGACGCTCAAGGCCGGTGAGTCGCTCGTGATGGAGTCCTTCAGCGCGGGTCATGCCGCATCGGCCTATTTCAGCTGGGAGCCCATTGCGGCCTGCGCCACCGTCAGGCAACCCGCCGAGCCGGCCGGCTGGCGCGCCGGCGTGCTGCAGCCGTTGAGCGACCTGCGCGCCGCCTTCGGCCTGGCCACCGGCGCCCTGGGACGCCTGGCCCGCGGCCTGGTGCTGGGCGCGGCAGCGGCGATTGAAGCCCTGCTGACCCCGCTGGCCATGGTTTTTTTGACCGCCCGCGCCCGCCCCATGGCGGCCGGCCACGACTTTGATGCCTACAAAAACGACCAGCGCCGGCACCCGCACAACTACAACGTGCTGGCCATGTCCAACCTGGTGTAAACAGTTCTAGTCAGTGGCTCCTTCCGGAAGGGAGCTTTGAACCCGCAGCCGCAAGGCTGCGGGTTTTTTTATGCGCGGCTTTTTTTGGCCGGCGCCGCCTTGGTTTGGGTTTTGGCCTTGGCGGGAGCTTTTGCTTTCGGTTTTGGTTTTTTGGCTGGTTTGGCCGCGCGCGCCCTGAGCGCGCATTCCAGCGCCAGGCGGGCCCAGGGCAGCATCAAGGACGGCGACTCCATGGCCTCTTCGGGCGCGCTGTAGTAGCCGAGGCTGTGCGGGGAGCGCACACCGTTGCGGGTCATCTCGTAGGTGAAGCGGCCGCAGCCCTGGGCCTCGAACAGGCCGCGCGTGGCCTCGTCGGCCTTGAGCCACAAGGTCTCGCCGCTGCCCAGGTCGGCCACCAGGGCGAGGGTCAGGCCGCCGGTGCTGATGCCGAAGCCGCCGAACATGCGTTTGGCCGTGCAGGGCCCCGCGCCCGACAACAGCTCGCAGCAGTACATCGCAAAATCATTTTTGGGTGAGGCCATGGCGCAACGATAACAAAGCGCGGGCGCTTGCATCAACCGCGGTTTGCCTCCGCTGTCACCCAAGGGCGCGCCAAGCGCCCGCGGGCCGCGATAATTTGCGGCATGACCGCCGCATCCCAGACCCGTTCCCTTCCCGCTTCCGTCACGCCCCATGGCGGCTTGCCCGTGCGCGTGGTGGTCATGGGTGTGGCGGGCTGCGGCAAGTCGGCGGTCGGGCGCCTGGTGGCGCAGCAGCTCTCGCTGCCGCTGATAGAGGGCGACGACTTCCACCCGCCCGGCAACATCGCCAAGATGCAGCAGGGCATCGCCCTGACTGATGAGGACCGCGAGGGCTGGCTGCAGCAGCTGGGCGCCGAACTGGCGCGCCACCCCGAGGGTGTGGTGCTGACCTGCTCGGCCCTGAAAACCAGCTACCGCGACAGCCTGCGCGCCGCGGCTGCGGGCCTGCGCTTTGTGCACCTGGCCATCAGCCAGGCCGAGTCGCTGCGCCGCGTGTCCGTGCGCCCCGGCCACTTCTACCCGCCCAGCCTGGTGGCCAGCCAGTTCGAGGCCTTGCAGGATCCTTCAGCCGAGCCCGGCGTGCTGACGCTGGCCGGTGATGCGCCGCTGGAATCACTGGCGCAGAGCGCGGCGGACTGGCTGGCCGGCGCCCATCCTTGACGCACTTGAATCAGGGCGTGCGCGCCTTCATGGTGTCCACCACCAGGTCATGCAGGGCCTGCGCGGCCGCCGACAGGCTGCCTTCCTGCCGGCGCACCAGGTAGATCTTGCGCGTCAGGCCGCTGGCGGCCAGGGGCCGGGTCACCAGGGTTTTGCGCTCAAAGTGGAACAAGGTCAGCGCGGGCACCACGCTGATGCCCAGCCCGGCCTCGACCATGCCCGCGGCGGTGGCCAGCTGGTCGACTTCGAGCACGGTGTTGGCCTGCTGTGGATGCAGCGCCGCCTCCAGCGCCTGGCGCACGCTGCTGTTGCGCGACATATGGATAAAAGGGTAGGGCGCCAGTTTTTTCAGCGTCGGCGAAGCCTCGGCCGCCAGCGGGTGGTCCTTGCGGCACACCAGGTAAAAGCGGTCGGTGCAGACCAGCCGCGTGCTCAGGCCCGCATGGCTGACGCCGGTGGAGGCCAGCGCGAAATCGGCCTTGCCGCTCCTCACCAGGTCCACGCAGGCGTCCGACAGCAGGTCGCTGAGGTTGAGTTCTATACCGGGCCAGGCCTTCCTGAATTCGGCAAACACCGCGGGCAGCCAGCCCGCCGCCAGCGAGGGCAGGGCGGCGATGTGCACCCGGCCCTTGCGGCGCTCCACATGGTCGTTCAGGTCGACCAGGGCCGCGCCGAAATCCTCGACCAGGCGGCGCGCCGAGGTAGCGAAGAGCCGGCCCTCGGCCGTCAGTTCCACGCTGCGTGTGTCGCGGTCGAACAGCCGTGTGTTGAGCTCGCCCTCCAGCGTGCGTATCAGCGCGCTGAAGGCCGGCTGCGAAAGATGGCAGGTGGCCGCGGCCTGCGTGAAACTGCGCTGCTCGGCCAGGGCCAGGAAGGCGCGCAGCTGGCGCAAGGAGAGGTTGGGTTGGGCCATTTATCTGTGGTTCAAATTAATAGATCAGTATTTTCTATTTTACAAATAAGTGCCTAGAGCCTAGATTCAGGGCTTGCACGGCACGCCCATGATTCCATCCCCTCCTTCCCCTTTGTTGATAGGCTGCGCCGCCGGTTTTTCCGGCGACCGCGTCGACGCCGCCGGGCCGGTGGTGGACACCTTGATCGCGCGCGGCGGGCCGGCCTTCCTGATTTTTGAAACCCTGGCCGAGCGCACGCTGGCGCTCGCGCAGCTGCGCCGCCGGGCCGACCCCGATGCCGGCTTCGAGCCGCTGCTGGACGACATGCTGCGTCCCGTGCTGGCGCGCTGCCTGGCGCACAAGATTCGCATCGTGAGCAACTTCGGCGCCGCCAACCCGCTGGCGGCCGCGCGCCACATCCAGGCCATGGCCGCCGGCATGGGCCTGCCCGCGCCGCGCATCGCCGTGGTGGCGGGCGACGACCTCTCGGGCGCGCAGCATGAGCCCTTACTCGACCCGCTATTGCGCGCGCAGCTGGGCGCGGCCATGGACGGCATACGCAAGGTCAGCGCCAACGCCTACATAGGCGCCGAAGCCATCGCCGCCGCACTCGACGCCGGCGCGCAGATCGTGGTCGCCGGGCGTGTGGCCGACCCGTCATTGACGGTGGGGCCGGCCATGTCGCATTTCGGCTGGCGCGCCGACGACTGGGACCGGCTGGCGCGCGCCACCATGGCAGGCCATTTGCTCGAGTGCGGCGCCCAGGTCTGCGGCGGCTATTTCGCCGACCCCGGCTACAAGGAGGTGCCGGACCTGCACGCCGTGGGCTATCCCATCGCCGAAATCGACAGCGACGGCCACTGCGTGATCAGCAAGGCGGCGCGCACAGGCGGTGTGGTCAGCCTGGCCGGCGTCAAGGAGCAGCTGCTGTATGAAGTGCACGACCCGGCTGCCTACCTGACACCGGACGTGGTGGCCGACATCAGCGCCGCGCGGCTCAGCCAGGTCGGCCCCGACCGCGTGGCCTTGAGCGGCGTGCGCGGCCATGCGCGGCCGGCCAGCCTCAAGGTCAATGTCTGCCATGAAGGCGGCTGGCTGGCCGAAGGTGAAATCTCTTATGCCGGCCCGCGTGCCGAAGCACGCGCCCGCCTGGCCGCCGAAGTGCTGCGCCGGCGCCTGCCGGGGCTGGCGCTGCGTGTGGACCTGATAGGCGCGCTCAGCATCATGGGCGATGACGCCGGCCGTTTGCTGGCGCATACCCCCGCGGGTGATGCACGCGACGTGCGCCTGCGCGTTGCCGCGACCCATGCCGATCGCGCGCAGGCCGAGCGCCTGCCGCGTGAGGTCACCGCGCTGTACTGCTGCGGCCCGGCCGGCGGCGGCGGCGTGCGCACTTCGCTGACGCCCAGGCTCAATACCCTGTCCTGCCTGGTGCCGCGCGAAGCGGTGCCGCTGCGCTTTGAGATGCTGGAGGGCGTGCAATGAGTGCCGGTATCACAGTGCCCTTGTACCGCGCCGCCCACGGCCGCACTGGTGACAAAGGCAACCGCTCCAACATCAGCGTGATCGCCTGGCACCCCGATCTTTACCCCGTGCTGCTGGCGCAGGTGACCGAGGCCGTGGTGGCCCGGCACTTTGCCCACAGGCGGCCGGCCCGTGTGCAGCGCTTTGAGCTGCCGCAGCTGGCGGCGCTCAATTTTGTGCTCGACGAGGTGCTGGACGGCGGCGTCAACGACGCGCTCAACCTGGACACCCATGGCAAGGCCCTGTCCTTCTGGCTGCTGGATTTGCCCATAGAGATTCCCGCCGCGCTGGCGCCCTTGCTGGCGGGCCCGCCCTAAGGCTTTCGACGCACGGCAACTGATTTTCAATTCAAAAAAAGGAGACAACATGACCCCCTCAACACCCCACTTCACCAGCCCGCGCCTGCGCCCCCTGGTGCTTGCCGCCGCCGCGCTCTGCGCGCTGGCGCCCGCGCTGGCGCCGGCCCAGGGCTTTCCCGACAAGCCCATCACCTTTATCGTGCCCTTTGCCGCCGGCAGCGCCACCGACCAACTGGCGCGCGCCATAGGCCAGGCCGTGACCAACGACAGCAAGGCCAGCGTGGTGGTGGACAACAAGCCCGGGGCCAACAGTTTTATAGGCGCGCAGGCGGCGGCCAAGGCCAAGCCCGACGGCTACACCGTCTTCATCACCACCAACACCACGCAGTCGGCCAATGAGCATTTGTTCAAGAAGCTGCCCTACGACCCGGTCAAGGACTTCGCGCCGCTCACGGCCCTGGGGCGTGGCGGCCAGATCATGGTCGTCAACCCGGCGCTGCCGGTCAGCAGCGTGGCCGACTTCATCAAGCTGGCCAAATCCAAGCCGGGCAAGCTGTCCTTCGGCAGCGGCAGCTCTTCCAGCCGCGTCGCGGGCGAGCAGTTCAAGCAGATGACGGGCACCTACATCCTGAACATTCCCTACAAGAGCAACCCGCCGGCCGTGACCGACCTGCTGGGCGGGCAGATCGACATGATGATCACCGACATGGCCACCGGCCTGCCGCAGGTCAAGGCCGGCAAGCTCAAGGCCCTGGGCGTGTCCACGCGGCAGCGCTCGCCGCTGGCGCCGGATGTGCCCACCATAGACGAGGCCGGCGTCAAGGGCTATGAGATGACCTACTGGTTTGCCGCCTACGCGCCCGCCGGCACGCCGGCCGACGTGGTGGCCAAACTCGCCGACATGCTCGCGCGCGCCGCGCGCAGCCCCTCGGCCGCGCCTTTTTACCAGTCCAGCGGCACCGAGATCTTCACCAGCAACCCGGAGGGGCTGCGCAAGTTCCAGGCGGACGAGACCCTCAAGTGGGGAAAAATCATCAAGGCGGCAGGCATAGAGCCCGAATAAGGGCAGGGGGCCGCGGGGTTTCGGGATTCAACTATTCGTAATGCATTACGTTTAAGTAAAATTCCCGGGCAAAGCCGGCGGCGGCTGCTCCGCCCTGCGCCGCGCCCCACCCAGGAAACCCCATGTCCAAAGCCTTCGCCTCCCAGTCCGACCTGACGGACAAGACCATCACCTTCGAGCAGCTCAGCGCGCATTGCTGGGCCTATACCGCCGAGGGCGACCCCAATTCCGGCGTCATCATCGGCGACAAGTTCATCATGGTCAGCGACGCCACGGCCACACCCGCGATGGCGCAAGACCTGATCAAGCGCATACGCAGCGTCAGCAACAAGCCCATCAAGTACGTGCTGCTCACGCACTACCACGCGGTGCGCGTGCTGGGCGCCAGCGCCTATGCGGCCGAGGGCGCGACCGAAATCATCGCGAGCCAAGGCACTTATGAGCTGATCGTCGAGCGCGGCGCGCAGGACATGCAAAGCGAGATGGAACGCTTCCCGCGCCTTTTTCGCAACGCCGAAAGCGTACCTGGCCTCACCTGGCCGACGCTGGTGATAAACGGCGGCAACCCTGTGAAGGGCGAAAAGCCCGGCAAGCTGGTGCTGGACCTGGGCGGCGTGAAGGTGCAAGTCTGGCACCCGGGCCCCGGCCACACGCGCGGCGACACGATTGCCTGGATTGAAGAGGAAAAAGTGCTGTTCTCGGGCGACCTGGTCGAGTACGAGGCCGGTGTCTACACCGGCGATGCCCAGCTCGAGGAATGGCCCGCCACGCTGGAAGTCCTGCGCGCGCTCAAGGCCGAGGCCATAGTCCCCGGCCGCGGCGAGGCCATGAAGGGCGCGGCCAACGTCAACAAGGCGCTCGATTACACCAAACGCTGGGTCGAAACCCTGTACAAGGCCGGCAAGGAAGCGGCCGCCGCCGGCATGGACCTCAAGGCCGCAATGGCCCACACACGCAAAAGCATGGACCCGGTTTTCGGCCATGTGTTCATCTACGAGCACTGCCTGCCGTTTGACGTGAGCCGTGCCTTTGACGAAGCCAGCGGCATCAAGAACCCGCGCATCTGGACCGCTGAGCGAGACCAGGAAATGTGGGCCGCGCTGCAGGGCTAGGGGCCGGCTCAGGTATCCAGGTCCAGCCCGGACAGCAGCCCGGCAAAAGCATCCAGCGCTGCCTGGCCGTCCATGTGCTCCATGCGTTCCAGCACGTCGTCATCCTCGACCAGGCAGTAGCCCAGGCTGAAGCGCTTGAAGCGCCGGGCGGCCAGCTCGCCGTGGTGCAGGACCTGCAAGTTGGTATGGCGGCTGTCCTGGCGTATGCGCTCGAGCAGCGCCAGCACCTGTTTCTGCCCGCCCTCCAGCTGCTGGCAAAAGCGCATGCCGTCAAAGATCAGCAGGCCGGTGATGCCACGCTCCGCGTTGGCCTGCCGGGCCTTGGCGGCGATGTCTCCCACGACGCTGAGCGGCGCTTCGGGGGCCAGCGTGCTGACGTAAAGGATTTCATACAGGGAGGTGCTTGTGAGTGTCATCGCGGCACAATGTAGCGGCACGCCTTGCACCGCACAATGTCAAAAGACACAGGGATATGCGCCTAAGATAAGTCTTTTATGAACATCCCAACGCCAACTTCAGCGATCTGCCCGCCGCAGTGCAATGCCTGTGGTTTGCGCAAGACCGGGGCCTTCATGCCGGTGAACGCCGAAGAGCTGAAGTTCATCGAAGCCTTCCGCACCGGTACCACCGCGGTGAAGGCCGGCGCCACCATACTCCATGAGCAAAAGCCCAACGGCAAGCTCTTCACGCTGTACTCGGGCTGGGCCTTCCGCTACAAAACCCTGAGCGACGGCCGCCGGCAAATCCTCAATTTTTTGCTGCCCGGTGACTTCATCGGCCTGCAGCAGAAATTCGCCGACGGCCCCATGCACGGCATAGAGGCCGTGACCGACACCAGCCTCTGCGTGTTTCCGCGCGAACGCCTGTGGGAGCTGTTCCGCAATTTTCCCAACCTGGGTTATGACATCACCTGGCTGGCGGCGCGTGAAGAGGGCATGGTCGATGACCACCTGCTGACGGCCGGGCGGCGCAACGCCACCGAGCGCGTGGCCATGCTGCTGATGCATTTGTTCCGCCGGCTGGAGCGTGTGGGCATGGCCGAGGGCGGCTTGGTCGAGTTCCCCATCAACCAGCAGCACATCGCCGACGCGCTGGGGCTGTCGCTGGTGCACACCAACAAAACCTTGAGGCGGCTGCGCCATTTGGGGCTGCACGAAATCCAGGACGGCAAGCTGCGGCTGCTCAACACCCGGGCGCTGGAGCGGATTGCGGATTACTACGATACGCCGCCGCCGCAGGTCCCTTTGCTCTGATTCAGCCCTGTAGGCTGCCGCTGACAGCTGTGCGGCGTGTTGGCCTACAAACGCCCCCCGGCGCCGGTTTTATGGTGTTTCTCTTGCCCGCGATATGCCATTTCGATGGCCCCTTCTTTCATGCGAAGGAAACCGCGGCGACGCGTCATCCAGGAGCCTCCCATGAACCACGCACAAGCACCGGGCGCACGGCTGCAGCAGCAGCCGCAGCGCTTCATGGACCGCCAGCAACAGCAAAGCAGCGGCTCTCGCGAGTTCCAGCCGCACCGCCCGCAGCCCTTTGATGTGCCGGCCAGCCAGATGGGCGGGGGCGAGCGCCAATACCAGGACGCCATCCACCGAAGCGGCATCAAGTCCTAGCCAGCGCGGACGCCGGCTCAGGATTTCTGCGCGTTCAGCGTCCTGAAGTCTTGCTCGTAGCGGTGCAGTGTCTCCACCGCCTTGTGGCGCTGTGCCGGCGTGGTGCTGTTGTGCAGCTCCGCCAGCGTGGCGCAGGCGTCCTGCGTCAGTTTCTCCATGTAGTCGCGGTAAGCCGCGTCAGGTGAGTTGAGGGTGCGTTCAAACAGCCCGCGCACCGCAGCCTGGGTTTTTTCGGGCGTGGCCTGGCCCGCCACCAGCGGGTGCAGCGTGTGGAGCGCGTCCTGCTGGCGCCGGATTTTTTCCGCATAGCTGCGCGGCGCGTCGAAGTGCGAGGCATCTATGCGCCGCTCGATCACGGCCAGCTGCTTTTTCTCAAGCCGGCCATAAAGCATTTCGGCGCGTTTGACCGCTTCCTTGTAGCGCTTGTCGCGCTGGGCCTTGGGCGAGGCCTCCAGGAAGTCCTCGCGGTATTCCTCATTGCCTTTGGCGAAGCGGCGTTCCAGGTTTTTCAGCTGGCCCGCCTGCAGCGAGCCCACCAGGGTTGCCATGGGCGGCTCGGCCTGGCGCGACAGCAGCACCAGCTTGCCGCGCACGTCGGTGTAGATCGCGCAGGCCGCCGCGGCATCCATGTCCGAGGGCATTTGTTTCTGCAGTTTTTGCAGCGCCTCGATGTAGCCGGGCAGCTGCGTTTGCCGGTGCCAGTCCTGCAGTTTTTCCAGGTCGGCCTTGACCTGCAGGCTTTGCGCGTCGGTGAAGTCGAAATGGCGGTCCAGCTGCCAGTAGACCAGTTCGGGCGCCTGGTTGTAGGCGATTTTCATGAGGCTACAGCTTTGCAGCAGCCCGGCCAGCGCCAGCACGGCCAGCCCGCCGATAATCCTTGTGCAGCGCCCCGCGCCCGCTCCGGCGGCCCGGGAGCGCGTCTCCACCCCAAGATCCAGAGGAAATTTCATGGCAGCAACCCCAATCGATGTCGTCATCATGGCCGCGGGCAAAGGCACGCGGATGAAGAGCAGCTTACCCAAAGTCCTGCACCGTTTGGGCGGGAAAGCTTTGCTCGCGCATGTCATCGAATGCGCCGCCTCCGTGTCGGCGCGCCAGGCGGTGGTCATCACCGGCCACGGCGCGGCCGAGGTCGAGGCCGCCTGCGGCCGTTTCAGCCCCTCCGCCGGCGCCCCCGTGGCGCTGCAGTTCGCGCGCCAGGAGCCGCAACTGGGCACCGGCCACGCGGTGCAGCAGGCCCTGCCCCTGCTGGCCGATGACGGCGTCACGCTGGTGCTCTCGGGCGACGTGCCGCTGACCGAGCCCGCCACCTTGCAGGCCCTGATCGCCCAGTGCGACGGCCAGCGCCTGGCGCTGCTCACGCTCAGCATGGTCGACCCCACGGGTTACGGCCGCATTGTGCGAGCCGGCGCCGAGGCTTCCGCGCAGGTCAGGGCCATCGTCGAGCACAAGGACGCCAGCGCCGCCCAGCGCGAAATCCGCGAAATCTACAGCGGCATCATGGCCGTGCCCACGCGCCTCTTGCGCGCCTGGCTGGCCCGGCTGGACAACAAGAATGCCCAGGGCGAGTATTACCTCACCGACATCGTGAAGTTCGCCGTGGCCGACGGTGTGGCCGTGGTGGCCCACCAGATCACCGACGCCGCCCAGGTCGCCGGCGTCAACAGCCCGGTGCAGCTGGCCGAACTCGAACGTGTTCACCAGGGCCGGCTGGCCGTGGCCCTGATGGAGCAGGGCGTGCGCCTGGCCGACCCGGCGCGCCTGGACGTGCGCGGCACGCTCAGCTGCGGCCGGGACGTCGAGATCGACGTGAACTGCATCTTTGAAGGCACGGTGAGCCTGGGCGAGGGCGTGCGCATAGGCGCCAACTGCGTGCTCGCCAACTGCAGCATCGCCGCCGGCGCCGTGATCCACCCCTTCACCCACATCGACGGCGAAAAGCTGGGCGTGCAGGTCGGCGAGGGCGCGCTCGTAGGCCCCTTCGCGCGCCTGCGCCCCGGCGCGCAGCTGGGCGCCGAAGTCCACATCGGCAATTTTGTGGAAGTGAAGAACTCCACCCTGGCCAAGGGCGCCAAGGCCAACCACCTGGCCTACCTGGGCGACGCCACCGTCGGCGAGCGCGTCAACTACGGCGCCGGCAGCATCACCGCCAATTACGACGGCGCCAACAAGCACCGCACGGTGATAGAGGCCGACGTGCACATCGGCAGCAATTGTGTGCTGGTGGCGCCTGTCACCATAGGCGCGGGCGGCACCGTGGGCGGCGGCTCCACCATCACCAAGAGCACGCCGCCGGATTCGCTGAGCGTGGCGCGCGGCAAGCAGGTCAGCCTGCCCAACTGGAAGCGGCCGGCCAAAAAGACGCTATCCTGACCCGGCCCGACAACAACTAACCTGAAAAAAGAAAACATGAAAAAAATTTTCGCAGCGGTGGGTGTGATCCTGGTCTTGAGCGGGTGCGCGCCCGCGAAACTCGTTCCCATGTCCAGGCCCCTGGAAACCAACCAGTCCACCCTCGTGGTTTATCGTGAGTCGGCATTCAATGCCGGCGGTATTGACGCTGTGTTCGGGGCGGCTCAGCAAGACTGGGTGGCGCTGGACACCAAAAGCTACGCGGTGCTGCAGATAGCGCCGGCTCCGCACGAGTTTTTCGTCAGGTCGACGCAGGCGGACCAGCCTTTTGTGTTCAAGGCAACGGTGGCCCAGGCCGAGACAAAATGCCTGCGCGTGTTCCCGAATCCGGGTAACGTCGCGAAGGCGCTGCTGCCGGTCAGTTATCTGGCCGGCAATACCTTTTTTCTCGAAGAAACCGCGTGCCCCAGTGCGCAAACGCTGGCGGGGTTTGGCAAAAAGACCGTGACTTACGCCAAATGACGGCCGGCTGCGGCCTTTGTGTCTTGGCCTTTACTTGACCCGATTGACCAAGAACACCCCAAAAATCGCAAGCGCCCCGCCAGCCAGCAGGCTGGCGCTCAGGGGCTCACCCAGGATGAGCCACCCCAACAAAACCCCAAACACCGGCACCAGGTTGTTGAACACCACCGTGCGTGCAGCACCCAGCTGGCGCAGGCCTTCGTAGTACCAGACAAAGGCCACGGCCGTGCCGAGCACGCCCAGGAAGGCCAGGCCGGCCCAGACCTCGGGGGTGAAGGAGTCGGCATGCACATGGGGCATGTCGCGCAGCGCCAGCAGGCCTAAAAACAGCGTGCCCCAGATCGCGGCCCACAGCGTGGCCAGCACCGGCGACAGGCCTTGCAGCAGCTTGCGGCCGACCAGGGTGTAGACGGCCCAGGCGCAGACGGCGCCGAACATCGCGAGTTCACCCTTGCCCAGGGACTGCACGAGTTGCGACAGGTCGCCGCGCGTCACCACCACCCAGACGCCCAGCAGGGCCAGCGCCACGCCCAGCCAGCGCGTGGCCGACAGCCGGTCGCCCAGCAGCGCGGCGGCGATCAGCAGTGTGACCACCGGGTTCAGGGCGATGATCAGCGAGGTGCGGCCGGCCGGCAGCACCGACAGCGCGGTGAAGAACAACAGGTTGTAGGCAAAGATGCCGGTCGCGCCCAGCGCCATGGTGCCCAGCAGCTGGCGCCGCGTGACCTGCGTGAGGGCGCGCAGGCCTTCGGTGAAATGCAGCGTGACCAGCAAGGCCAGGGTGGCGAATACAAAGCGGATAAAACCCGCGGTGGCCGGCGGCAAATGGGCCGAGATCACGCGCCCGGCGATGAAGGTGCCGCCCCACAGCACCGGCACGCAGGTCAGGCGCAGGTACAGGCTCCAGAGCTTGCGGCTGGCGGGCGCGGGTGGGTGCGAAACCGGCGCGGCTGCAGCGGTGGAAGCCAGGCTGGCGGATGGGGAGGCAGTAGTCATGAAGGGGCCCGGGTTGAGGGAAAACCGTCAATACGGTAGATTTGATGCATGAGATTAATTGTTAAATCACTCACTATCAAATGAGTATTTACTCATGAAGACCTGTTCACCATGACCCTGGCCCAGCTCGAAGTGCTGATCACCCTGGACGAATGCCGCAGCTTCTCGCGCGCGGCCATGCGCCTGGGCACCACCCAGTCGGCCGTCAGCCATGCGCTGCGCGCGCTGGAGACCGAATTCGGCGTCAAGCTCGCGCTGCGCGATGCCTCCGGCGTGTCCATGACCGACGCCGGCGAGCGCCTGCTGCTGCGCGCCCGCGAGATGACGGCCCTGGCCGCCACCATGGCGCAGGAGCTGGGCGATGCAAAAGAACTCAAGACCGGCACGTTGCGCATAGGCTCTTTCGGCCCCACCTCCACCGTCAACCTGTTGCCGCCGCTGCTGGCCGCCTTCAAGCAGGCCCACCCCGGGGCGCAGGTGCGCATCGAGGAGGAAAGCGACGAGGTCATCGACGAGTGGCTGCTGCAAAAGCGCGTGGAGCTCGGTTTTGTTGTGGTGCCCGATGAACGCTTCGAGGTGCTGCCGCTGGTGCAGGACGAGTTTGTCGCCATCCTGCCCGCCGGCCATGCGCTGGCCGCGCACAAGGCCGTGCCCGTCAATGCGCTCAACGGGCTGGACTTTGTGCTGACCGAAGCCGGCTGCGGCCCGGTCATCGTGCCCATCCTGCAGAAAAACATCACCTTGCCCAAGGTGCTTTACCACTTCACCCAGATCATCTCCATCCTGCAGTTTGTGCAGCGGGGCCTGGCGGTCTCGGTCGCCGCGCGGCTGGCGCTGCCCGACGCGCCCGAGGGTGTGGTCTACCGGCCGCTGCTGCCGGCCCAGCCGCGCACCGTGGGCCTGGCCTGCCTGGACGTGGCCAAACTCTCGCCGCTGGCGCGGGCCTTCTGGGAGACCGCGCGCGAACGGGCACGTGCACAGGCAGAGCCCAAGGCCGCACCCGCCGGCAAAATCCAGGCCCTTCGCGACGCGTCGGTCGGCGTCTGAGGCACACCGACCCCATCAAGTACTATCAGCCCCATCCATAAAAAGGGGAGGGGCTGGGCCATGATCATCTGGAGCATTGTGTGGGGCGCCATCCTGGGCTGGTTCTGGCCGGGTTATGGCGATGCCGGCGTTTTTATCGGCGCCTTCCTCGGCTTTTTTGCCGGCCTGTCGCTGCGCTGGGCCGTGCGGGCCGAAGTGCAGGCCGCCTGGAAAAAAGCGCCGCAGCCGGCGGCGCCCGCCGTGCGCCAGGCTTCGGCCGCGCCCTCAAATATTGAAGACGCTCATGCGCCGGCGGTTCCATCGCCGCTGCCTGTTCCCGTTCCTCCACCACCAGCCAGCGCCGCCGACAACGAAGCAGCACAGGCGCCGGACTTGGCTCCCAACGGCCTGCCGCGCGCGCAGGCCGCCGCGGCGCCCGCCGCCCCTACCGCTGCTGCTCGGCCCGCCTACAAACCAGCCGAACCCAATGCCGTGGAGCTGGCCCTGCTCGCCGCCAAGAACTGGTTCCTGGGCGGCAACACCATTGTTCGCGTGGGCCTGGTCATCCTGTTCATAGGCCTGTCGTTCCTCGCGCGTTATGCCGCGTCGGCCGGGCTGTTCCCGGTCGAGCTGCGCCTGGCGGTCATAGGCGCGGCGGCCATCGCGCTGCTGGCCGTGGGCTTTCGCAAGCGCCACGACAAGCCCGGCTTCGCGCTCGCGCTGCAGGGCGCCGGCGTGGCGGTGATGTACCTCACGGTGTTCGCGGCCTTTCGCCTTTACGGCCTGCTGGAGCCCCTGCCGGCTTTTGCGCTGATGATCATCGTCTGCGGCCTGAGCTGCGCGCTGGCACTGCTGCAGGATTCGCGCGCGCTCGCGGTGGCGGCCTTTGCCGGCGGCTTTGCCGCGCCGCTGCTGCTGTCGACCGGGCAGGGCAGCCATGTGGGGCTCTTCAGCTACTACACGGTGCTCAACCTGGCGATCCTGTTCATCGCCCACAAGCGCTCCTGGCGCGTCCTCAATGTGGTCGGTTTTATCGCCACCTTCGGCGTGGCCACGGCCTGGGGTGTGCTCAAGTACGCGCCCGCGCACTACGCCAGCGCGCAGCCCTTTCTCATAGGCTTTGTGCTGATCTACCTGTTCACCGCCATCCTGTATGCGCGCAACACGCCGACCCGGCTGGGCAATGCGGTCGACACCATGCTGGTATTCGGCACGCCGCTGGCGGGCTTCGGCCTGCAGGCCGGGCTGGTGCGCGGCATGGAGCTGGGCACGGCCTTCTCGGCCCTGGGCTTTGCCGCGCTCTACCTGCTGGCGGCCATGCTGCTGGCGCGGCGCGCGCTGGCCGGCTACCGCCTGCTGATTGAATGTTTCATCGCCGTGGGCGTGGGCTTTGCCACGCTGGCGGTGCCGCTGGCGCTCGATGCCCAGTGGACCTCCGCTGTCTGGGCACTGGAGGGCGCGGGCGCCTTCTGGGTCGGCATGCGCCAGGCGCGCTGGATGGCGCGCGCTTTCGGCCTGCTGCTGCAAGGCGTCGCGGCCATGGCCTTCCTTGGCGGGCTTGACGGCGCGGCCGGCGGCCTGGGCCACCACGTCTACGCCATTCCTTTCGGCAACCCGGCCTTCATAGGCGCGATGCTGATCGCCTTGCCCGCGCTGCAGCTGGCCTGGTGGCTGCGCAAGCCGTTGCCGCACAGCGAGTCGTCCTGGGCCAAGGGCTATGCGGGTGTGGAATCGCAGCTCAGCGTGCCCGTCTACCTCTATGGCTTTTTCTTCTGGTGCCTGGGCTGGCTGCTTGAAATCGCGCGTCGCGTGCCGGCCCTGGAGGCCGACGCCATGCCCCAACATGTCTTCAGCGAGCGCACCACCGGCCTGCTCATGATGCTGGCCGTCGTCGCCAGCGCGGCCCTGTCCATGCTGCTGGGCCTGAAGAAGCAGTGGCCGGTCGCGACCTGGCCCGCGCGCATCAGCGTTGCCGTGCTGGCACTGGGCTACCTGGCGCAAGCCGGCGAAGGCTACCGCGTGCTGGCCACGCCGGCCTGGGCCGTCTGGCCGGTGGTGCTGGTGCTGCACTACTGGATGCTGCGGCAGACCGATCGCCTGGCGCAGGCTCCCGTCCTGCCCGGCAGCGAGGGCCGCGCATCGCCTTTCGGCTTTCTGCATGCGGCGGGTGCCTGGCTGGTCACCGTGCTGCTGGCCGACTGCCTGTGGTCGGGCATAGGCAAGGCCGAACTCTGGCGCACCTCCTGGGCCGGCGTGGTGCTGCTGGTCAGCGCCATCGCCGTGCTCATGCTGCTGGCCACCTGGGCCGGCAAGGCCAACCGGCAGGCGCAGCGCCAGGGCTTTGCCTGGCCGCTCCATCCGCATGCGCAGGCCTATTACTGGCTGGCAGCCCTGCCGCTGGCGGTGCTGGTCTTCTGGGGCACGCTGCTTGCTGCCGTGCACTCCTCGGGTCACACCGCGCCCCTGCCTTACATCCCGCTGCTCAACCCCACCGACCTGGCCCTGGCGCTCGCGCTGGGCGCGCTGGTGTTCTGGCGCCGCGTGCTGGTGACGGCCGCGCCGCCGCCGGCCGGCGCGGCCTGGGCCACGGGCCGCAACGCGCTGGTGGCGCTGGCCCTGCTGGTGTTTATCGCGGTCAACACTGTCTGGCTGCGCGTTGCCCACCACTTCTTCGGCGTGCGCTGGGATGCCGACGCACTGTTCGCAAGTTTTGTGGTGCAGACGGGCTATGCGATTTTGTGGACCTTGCTGGCGTTGACCCTGATGGTGCTGGCGCACCGCCGCGTGCAGCGGCCGCTGTGGCTGGTGGGCGCGGGCCTGCTGGGCCTGGTGGTGGTCAAGCTGCTGCTCATCGATTTGTCCAACGCCGGCGGTGCCGAGCGCATCATCGCCTTCATCGTGGTCGGCGTGCTGATGCTGGTGGTCGGCTATTTCGCGCCGCTGCCGCCCAAGGCGCAGGCCGCCCCGCTGCCCCATGCCCCAGACCTGAAAGAAGAGGCCCAGCCATGAAGACACATCCCTACGCCCGCCTGCTGGCGCTCACCCTCTCGGCGGGGCTGGCCATGCCGCTGCTGGCGGCCGATCCGCCGGACGCCGGCAACGCAAAGTCCTATGCCATCCGCATTCCCGTCACGCCGGCCGACGCCCCGCTGCAGCGCCTGCTGCTGCCGGCCGAGGCACTGGTGCGGCTGCAAAACGCGGCTTATGCCGACCTGCGCCTCTTCAACGCGGCCGGCCAGCCCGTGCCCATGGCGCTGGCCAGCGTGCCGACGCAGACCTCCACGCAGGAGCACAGCGTCAAGCTGCCCGCCTATCCCATCCTGGGCGCGGAGTCCGCCGCCGCCACGGGGCTCGAAGGCCTGTCGCTGCGCATCGAAGAGCGCCAGGGCAAACGTGTGGTGCAACTGAACACGGGTGGCAGCACCACCACCGCCGCGGCCGGGCCGCAAAAAGTGCTGGGCGCGCTGATCGATGTGCGCAAGCTCAAGGAGCCCGCGGCCGGCATGACGCTGGACGCCGACCTGCCGGTGGGCCAGCCCGTCACGTTTAACGTGCAGGCCAGCAAGGACCTCAAAAGCTGGCGCCCGCTGGCTGACACCGTGCTCTACCGCGCCGATGCCTCGGCCTCCGCGGCCAGCCTGGGCGACTCCCGCCTGGACCTGGCCATGGCCGACCTCAAGGACCACTACCTGCGCATCAGCTGGGGCACCGCCGCCGTCACCGTGCGCGGCGCCACGCTGCTTACTTCGCAAAGCACCGCCGTGCGCCAGCGCGTCAGCGCGAGCATGGCCGCGCCCGCACTCACCAACGCGCATGAGCTGGTCTTCGCGCTGCCCTTTGCCACGCCGGTGGCCGCGCTCAAAATCACGCCGCAGGGCAGCAATGTGCTGGTGCCTATCCGCGTGCTGGGCCGCAACCACCGCGAGCAGCCCTGGGCCCTGCTGGCCACCACGGTGGTCTACCGCCTGGGCGCGGCCGGCAAGGAGCAGGCCAGCGGCCCGGTGGAGATAGGCGGCGCCTCGGTGCGCGAAGTGAAGATAGAAGCCGACGCCAAGACGCCGGGTTTTGCCACCGCGCCCGAGATCAGCCTGCAGTTCGAGCCCGCGCAAGTCGTGTTCCTGGCCAGCGGCCAGGGCCCGTTCACGCTGGCCGCCGGGCTGGCGGGCCCGGCCGGCGCCGCGGGCGCTTTCCTGCCCATGGCCAGCCTGATCCCGAACTACCAGCCCTCGCAGGAAAACACGCTGCCCCTCGCGCGGGCCGATGCGTCCAAGGCCGAGGCTAGCGGCAGCGCAGTCCTGGGCGGCCCGCTGGTGCCCGCCGCGCCGCCGGCCGACGGTTTGCCCACGCGCAGCCTGGTGCTCTGGGGCATCCTGCTGCTGGGCGTGCTGGCCCTGGCCGGCATGGCCTGGGGCCTGCTCAAACAAACCAAAAAGACCGCCTGACCTTGCCCGGACATTCACTATGAGTAACGACACCTTCCCCAAAGACATCTACACCGAACCCGAGGTCGACCCCGACACCCTGGCCAACCTGGGCCCGCTGCGCGCCATGGCCGGCATTTGGGAGGGCGCGCGCGGCGCCGACGTCAAACCCGTGGCCACCGGCACCAAGACGCAGGCTTATATCGAACGCTACGAACTGCACCCCATAGACGCGCAGACCAACGGCCCGCAGGCACTGTATGGCTTGCGTTATCACACCTTTATTCACAAGCCCGGCTTCACCAAGACTTACCACGATCAAGTGGGCTATTGGCTGTGGGAGCCCGCCACCAGCACGGTCTATCACACGCTCGCGATTCCGCGCGGCCAGGTGGCCATGGCCAGCGGCAAGGTGGCCGCCGATGCCACGCAGTTCGAGCTGGTCTCCGAGCGCGGCAGCCTGACCAATGGCATCGTGTCCAACCCCTTTATCGAACACGCTTTCACCACGCTGGCCTGGCGCATTGCCGTCACGCTCAATGCCGACGGCAGCTGGTCTTACTTCCAGACCACGGTGCTACAGATAGAGGGCCGTGACCAGCCCTTTGACCACACCGACCGCAACACCCTGGTCAAGGTCGGCGAGCCCGCGCTCAATCCCAAGGCGCTGGCGAAACAGCAGGGCGGCAGCGCCTAGGGTGCCAGCAAGACCCGCGGCGCAAACTTCGCGCGCCGCGTGCTGAAAAACGCCTTCACGTTGCGCACATTCGCGTCGCTGGTAAACAGCCGCTGCGCCAGCGCCAGGTAGCGCGGCATGTCGGCCACGTGCACCACCAGCATGAAGTCCGGCCCCGGCGAGACGCGGTAGCACTGCTGCACCGCCTCGTCGAGCACCACACGCGCCTCAAAGGCCTCCTGCTGCTCGGCGCCTTGCCGCTCCAGTGTGATCTCCACGAGTGCCGTGAGCCCATGGCCGGTGATGGCGGCCAGCTTGTCGACATTGAGCAGCGCGACATCGCACTCCACCAGGCCCGCATCGCGCAGGCGCTTGACGCGGCGCAAGCAGGTGGGCGGCGAGATATGGACCCGCTCGGCCAGCGCCTGGTTGCTCAGCGAGGCATCGCTTTGCAGGCTGTCCAGCAGCTTGAGGTCTGTCTCATCGAGTGCTATTTGTTCCATGAATCGACTTTAAATGAAATTAAATTCAATCACCAAAGAAATGTGAAATTAAATTCCATAAAATAGGAAAAATCAATCACATCAAAAAATAACAAGCACGTAGCATCCACACATCGTTCTTCAGGAGACCTCCCCATGTGCGGCATTGTTGCTTCCGTTTCGACCCGAAATATCGTTCCCATCCTGGTGCAGGGCTTGCAGCGCCTCGAATACCGCGGTTATGACTCCTGTGGTGTCGCCGTTTATGCCGATGGCCTTAAGCGCGCGCGCAGCACCTCTCGCGTGGCCGAACTGCAGGAGCAAGTGAGCGCCGACAAACTCGAAGGCGGCACCGGCATCGCCCACACCCGCTGGGCCACCCACGGCGCGCCCGCCGTGCACAACGCCCATCCGCACTTCAGCCACGGCAGCGGCGCCGCATCGCAAGCCAAGCCCGGCAAGGTCGCGCTGGTGCACAACGGCATCATCGAAAACTACGAAGAGCTGCGCGAAGGCCTGAAAGCCAAGGGTTATGCCTTCGAAAGCCAGACCGACACCGAAGTCATCGTGCATTTGATGGACAGCCTGTATGACGGCGACCTGTTCGAAGCCCTCAAGGCCACCGTCGCGCAGCTGCACGGCGCCTACGCGATTGCCGCCTTCTGCAAGGACGAACCGCACCGCGTCGTCGGCGCGCGCGCCGGCTCGCCGCTGATCCTGGGCGTGGGCAAGGACAAAAGCGAGAACTTCCTGGCCAGCGACGCCATGGCCCTGGCCGGCGTGACCGACCAGATCGTCTACCTTGAAGAAGGCGACATGGTCGACATCCAGCTCGGCAAGTACTGGATCGTCGGCAAGGACGGCAAGCCCGCGCAGCGCGAGGTCAAGACTGTGCAGGCCCACAGCGGCGCCGCCGAACTCGGCCCCTACCGCCACTACATGCAGAAAGAAATTTTCGAGCAGCCGCGCGCGATCGCCGACACGCTCGAAGGCGTCGAGGGCATAGTCCCCGAGCTTTTCGGCGACCAGGCCTTCCGCGTCTTCAAAGAAATCGACTCCGTCCTCATCCTCGCCTGCGGCACCAGCTACTACAGCGGCTGTGCCGCCAAGTACTGGCTTGAGTCCATCGCCGGCATCCCTACCCAGGTCGAGGTGGCCAGCGAATACCGCTACCGCACGTCGGTGCCCAACCCCAAGACCCTGGTCGTTACCATCACCCAGAGCGGCGAAACCGCCGACACCCTGGCCGCGCTGCGCCACGCGCAAAGCCTGGGCATGACGCAGACCCTGACCATCTGCAACGTCGCCACCTCGGCCATGGTGCGCGAGTGCAAACTCGCCTATATCACGCGCGCCGGCGTCGAGATCGGCGTGGCATCGACCAAAGCCTTCACCACCCAGCTCGCCGGCCTCTTCCTGCTCACGCTGGCCCTGGCCCAAAGCAAAGGCAAGCTCAGCGAGGAAGAGGAAGCCGGCCATCTGAAAGCCATGCGCCACCTGCCCGCCGCCCTGCAAGCCGTGCTGGCCCTGGAGCCGCAAGTCATCAGCTGGGCCGAAGACTTCGCCAAAATGGAAAACGCGCTCTTCCTGGGCCGCGGCCTGCACTACCCCATCGCGCTGGAAGGCGCGCTCAAGCTCAAGGAAATCAGCTACATCCACGCCGAGGCCTACCCCGCCGGTGAACTCAAGCACGGCCCCCTGGCCCTGGTCACCAGCGAGATGCCCGTGGTCACCGTCGCGCCCAACGACGCGCTGCTCGAAAAACTCAAAAGCAATATGCAGGAAGTCCGCGCCCGCGGCGGCGTTCTCTACGTCCTCGCCGACGCCGACAGCCACATCGAAAGCGGCGAAGGCCTGCACGTGATCCGCATGCCTGAGCACTACGGCGCGCTCAGCCCGCTGCTGCATGTGGTGCCGCTGCAGTTGCTGGCGTATCACACCGCTGTGGCGCGGGGGACGGATGTGGATAAACCCCGCAACTTGGCAAAGTCTGTGACCGTCGAATGACGGTCACAGGTGCGCGCTAGCGCACTGCGGGGTTTGGTGGACGCTCACTTCGCGCAGCGAAGTTATGCGGCCACACAAACCCTCTCCCGCAACCTGGCCAAATCCGTCACCGTAGAGTGACGGGTTTGGGGCGGCGTGGAACGCCGCCCGGCGCAGCCGCCAGGTTTATTGGTTTGGGGGACGCTCACTTCGCGAAGCGAAGTTACGCGGCCACACAAGCCTCTCCCCTCGCAATCTTGCAAAGAGCGTGACCGTCGAATGACGGTTACGGTGCGCGCAAGCGCACTTATATTCTGAGTAATCAAAGTCGTAAACACAGCTCTAGCGTGTTGAATTCCGCTGAAGTCTGACCCGAGGGGCGACATTGAATGTCATCAGACGTTGGGCATTGCGGGATCAGATGTCCATCCGCGAGATTTCCAGGCGTACAGGCCTGGCTCGCAACACAGTGAAGATACCCCGTGTCGAGTCGTGGGAGGGTCCGGCAAACCAAAAACTGTGGCAAAGATCCACCAATAGGCCAAAAGGCAGAGATTTTGCTAGCCCAAGCGGACAGGGAAGTCCTTGTTCATCCGAAAGATGGCCTGCGAGCAGTTGGATTAAAGAATGAGACCTTCTCAACCAATGTTTGGACATGCAATGACTGACCCCGCCAAAGCCGATCGTTCCTCCCCAATCCCTTTCACTCGCCGCAGCATCCTGGCCAACGTAGCCATCCTGAGCGGGGCTTCCATCGGTCTGATGGCCACTGCCTGGCCGGCGGTCGCTGCATCTGCTCCGGTCGCCAATGAAGGCCGAGTGCCCGGTTTTGTGGCGCGCAATGCCGACGTCAACGGCACGCGAATTCACTATCGTGTGGGTGGCGGCGGCCCGGCTGTCGTGCTTCTGCACGGCTATGCGGAGACCAGCCACATGTGGAATCCGTTGATGCCGCAACTTGCGAAGACCCATACTGTGATCGTCCCCGACCTTCGCGGCGCCGGCGGATCGGCCAAGCCAGAAGGTGGCTACGACAAGAAGAACATGGCCGTAGATATCCATGAACTTGTGAAATCGCTGGGCATTAACAACGTCGCTGTTGTGGGCCATGACATTGGGCTCATGGTGGCGTACGCTTATGCCGCTCAGTTCCCGGGCGAAACCAGCCGCGTGGTGCTGATGGACGCGTTCTTGCCGGGCATCGGCAACTGGACAAATGTCTGGCTCCTGCGTGATTTGTGGCATTTCCATTTCCACGGACCGACGCCGCTGGCGCTCGTCAAAGGACGTGAACGAATCTACTTCGAACACTTCTGGAATGACTTTGCGGCCAACCCCAAGCGCTCGGTGTCCGAAGCCGATCGCCGCCTTTACGCAAGCGCCTATGCGCAAGAGGGAGGCATGCGCGCAGGCTTTGAGTACTTCAAGAATTTTGAAAAAGATGCCTCCGACTTTGCGGCGCTGGGCAGTGCCAAGCTCACCATGCCCATGCTGGTGCTCTCGGGCGAGAAGGCCGGGGGTACTTTTTTGATCGAGCAAGGCCGGCTCGTTGCGAACGATGTCAAAGGCGTGGTCGTGAAGGGCTCCGGCCATTGGCTGATGGAAGAAGCGCCTGATCAGGTGATCCCTGAGCTGCTGCAGTTCCTGGGTTAGGCACGGATCGTGCATTCGTGCCAACCAGCCATGGCTCTGCGGTAGCCGGCCACGTACCAGATGGTGCACTGAACGGCAGCTTCGGCAAGCTGCGGCGGCTGGTCAGTCAATTCGGTGCGTATGCTGCTCATCGCAGGTGCTGCGTAGCTGGAGGTCATGGCCTCAATCAATAGCTACACGTTATCATGCGACACCATTGACCGGTACGAATCGAACTCTCCGATGCCATTGACTTCCGACGCAAGCATCACCTCACCTCCAGAACGCATCTCCCGCCTGCAAGTGATTGCGTTGCTGGTTTGTATAGTTGCCTTTGCATTTGATCTGTTCGAGATATCGATGGGCAGTGTTTTGTCCGCCGTTTTTTCAGCGCCGCCTCATCAGATACCGGCTCCGGAACTTGCCTGGCTTCTTTCGTCTGTGTATATAGGCGCCATCATCGGTGCACCCACCTGCGGTTGGCTGGCTGACAGATATGGCCGGCGGCTTGTGCTGGCGGGCTGTCTGGCGTGGCTGTCTCTGGCATCGCTTGGTGCCGCATACAGTGCGGAGGCGTTGCCGCTTGGAATTTTTCGCGGTTTGTCCGGTGTCGCGCTGGGGGCGTTCCCCCCATTGATGGTGGCTTATCTGGCAGAAATCATGCCGGCTTCTCGGCGGGGCATGCTGTTGTTTATAGTCTCCGCGCTGGCCTTCCTGGGCCCGCCGCTGGGCATCTTTTTGATTCGTGTGACGGCGTCGCTTCAGCCTCTGGGGATGGAATCATGGCGCTGGGCTTTCGTGGCCGGCTCATTGGGAGCAGCGATCACCGCCGTATTTTTCCTGTGGCTTCCCGAATCGCCCCGATGGCTGCGGGAAGGTCAACAAGGACAGTCGCCGGGCCAGCGTTCGGATGCAAGTGCGTCGCGTTGGGCTGCCTCGCCGACCGCCATCAGGCTGCGCTCCCGCGTGAGCGACGGATCCTCTACCTACCAGGCGACAGATTGGAAAACACCTCGCAGCCGGCATGGTGTGCGTTTGGCTCTGGTGTATTCGCTCAATTTCCTCAGTCCGTGGTTTAGCGTCGGGTTCATTCTGGTGTCGGGTGCTTTGCTGGTGCAAAAAGGCTTCCAGCTCTCCGATACCCTGTTGTACATCGCCGTTTCCACCATGGGTCCGACGATCGGTTCATTGATCGCCTCCGCCGTGGTGGATCATGTGCCACGGCGATTGGTGTTGGCGGTATGCGCAGCAACCATGCTGGTGGCCGGGGCCATGTTCTCCGTGAGCCAAACCCTGTTGCCGCTGGCCGCTGCCAGCCTGCTTTTCAGCATTTGTTTTGCTTTGTACGTTCCAGCCTTGAACTTGTATGTGGCAGATCTGTTTGCCACCCGCGTCAGGGCCTGGGCGATCGCCACCGCGTGGACTTTCAACCGTATAGGTGCCGCGTTGCTGCCATTTGTGCTGCTGCCGGTCCTGAAAAGCGCTGGGCCCGTCGCTATGTTCTCAATCATTGCTGCTGCGCTCGTTGCGACCCTGGCGCTGCTGACGTTTGACCCGATCTGAGCCAGGTGGGGGTGCGATCCTCAGCGGCAAGAACTCAGTTGGATGCGGATCTTTTTTGCGCCAGCTCGGCCAACAACGATGCCGCAGCTCTCAGGTCTCCAGTGCCATGCCCTTCCTGGAACCGCGCGTAAATTGCCGCAAGCGCTTCGTGTGCCTGCTCATACCTGCCGCCCAAGCCCCAAACCCGCGCCAGGCTCGTTGTCGCGCGCAGCTCCCAAGCCAGCGCGCCTTGTTGCTTCGCCAACGCTTTGGCCTCTTCCAGTAGCAAGCATGCCGGCGAAAATGCTGCAGCGTCACCGGATTGCAGCAATGCCTCTGCCTGACTCCTCAGTGCCTCGGGAGCACACCACCCGAGCGAGCCGGCACGCACACGCCTGAGCGTGTCTTGCCCCAGCAAGGCGGTATTGAAAGTACACAGGTGGTCGCGCATCTTCGCGCTGGACGGCTCCGTGGCCTCAACCAGGCTTTGAAGCCGGGAGGATATCCCGCCGTCGGTCTCAACAGCAAGACTGAAGGCCGTCTCCCACTCCTGCCAGAAACTGAAATTAAAGCTGCGCGCCACTTGTCGAAGGCAACTTAGCCTTGTGCGCGCCGCCACCATATCCCCTCGCCATACTGCGATGGGAATGGCCGCGAGCGCATAGACCTGGCAGAGAACCGCCGAATTGTCATCGTGGGTCAGAGCCAGGGCCTCTTGAACAAGTTCCTCGGCCTGCTCCGGCATCCCCATGATCCATCGCTCCCGGGCCATGACGATGCGGATCGAAACACCCATCGCCACATAAGACCCATAGTATTTAATCGGAATTCCGAGTGCTTGGTTGGCGTACACATACTGGATCGGTTCTACCGCTTCGGCGTACCGACCCTGAAAATGCAGCGACTGCGCCAACATCCTGGAGCCTATCAATTTGCATACCGGATCCATTGCAACCACTGCCACACGAAGCATCTCCCGTGACCAATATTCACTCTCCATGTACTCGGCCATCTGGAGCGCAATGCTGAAATGTACGATCATGGGAGCAGCGGCCAGTTCAGGCATGTCGGCAGCGTACGACATGGCGATAGCCCGGTTCAAACGCTCTGCATGCACTTGCTGGTCCTGGGGTAGCTTGTGCGGCAGTAATAGCGGGATGGACAACAGGCGTATCACGGTCTCTGGGTCGGCGTCAGGTATTCGGGGGAGGGCTTCCACCGCTTTGTTGGCCCACTCGTCATACTCCAGCAGCAGTGTGGTCTGGGTTCCCAGGGCGACCGCAGACAAAGCCAATTCCAGGCTGAGGCGGATGTCACGCTGAGAGGAAAAAGCCCAATTTGAGGCGGCCCGCAGGTCGTCGGCATAGAAGCTGTAGGTTCGTCGCCATTCTTGCCTCGGTAAAGTCGTCCATACCTTTTCGGCATCGCGCAGGACATCGCGCACATACAGCGCATGTTGCCGTGCCACTGCGTCGTGTTCGGAACTCAGGGCCAATTTTTCCCTCGCGTAAGCGCGGCTGGTATCTAGCAATCTGAGCACCGCATGGCCCCGGGCGTCGCTGCTGGCAAGCAACGACTTGGCTATCAGGTTCAGTATGGTTTCGGTAATCTCGTCGGGGTCGTCTTCCTGGAACGAGACTACCCGACTGGCTGCATCCAGATGGAAGCCTCTTGGAAAGATGGCCAGTCGGCGAAACACAGTCTGCTCCAGCCCGGAGAGCAATCCGTAGCTCCAGTCCAACATGCGGGCCAAGGTCCGGTGTCGCTCAGGTCCTCGATGGACGGGGTTGGCAAGGGCCAGTAAATGTATTTGCATCTGCCCCACAAGCGCTTCGGTTCCCAGGGTGGGTGCGTAAGCCGCGATCAGCTCGATCGCCAGTGGTATGCCATCCAGCTGCCGGCATAAGGCCACCGCGGATGCAACGTTGCCGTCCGTTAATTGGTAGTCTGGTGCACTCCGACGCGCGGCCTGGGTGAATAGCTGAATGGCCGGGAAGTTCAATGCTTCGTTTGCCGACAGATGGTTCTCGATATCGGGCAAACCCATCGGATCCAGACGGTGCAGGCGCTCACCGAGCGACTTCAGCGGCTCCCGGCTGGTCGCGAGGACATGAACCTGCGGGCACGCCGACAAGATTTTCTCGACCAGATTCGCCACGGGTCCCACGATGTGTTCGCAGCTGTCCAGCACCAGCAACAGATGCTTTCCGCGCATCAGATTGATCAGGACCGTCGCATCCGAAACCATGTCTACTTCCATGGCCGAGGCGATGGTGCCTACCAGCAGCCGGGGCTCCGTGATGGGCGCCAAGTCGACGAAACTCACGCCATCGGCGTAGCCTGTGCTCAACAGTTGCGCAGTCGCAATGGCCAAGGTCGTTTTTCCCAGCCCCCCCGCTCCCAGGACGGTGACCAGGCGGTGCTGAGACAGCTTGGCGGCAACTTGGTGAATGGCCTCTTCGCGCCCGAACACCGGTGCTCGCCTCGCGGGTAGGCGCGATGACCGGTGTGAGGCGGTCTCAGGCCCGTCGACGGCCTCCACTCCCACCGAGGCGGGCAACACCAAGCTGAATCCTTGTGCGGGGTGGAAAGCGATGTAGCCCGCAGCCGGAGACAGCGCTTTCAAACGCCTGTTAAGCCCGGCAATGCGGGACCACAACCGGTTGTTGCTCCCCGCAACCAAAGCGCCCATATGCATGGCCAGCGCGGATCGGCTCACCGCTTCGCCAGACTGCTCGACCAGGACGGACAAGATCGCCAGGTCCCCACCGTCCAACGCCAGCAATTTCCCGTCGAAATGGAGTTCGCCCGCGGCGGGAAACCACTGATAGAGTCCATAGGCGGCACCATCGGCAGCATCACCGGCGGCAGCCCTGCGGCTGTCGATATTGTTGCGGTCAGGCATGCTGTGCAACGCTGCTCGCCAGTTGCGACTCCAGCTCACGCATCAGCAAGCGGGCTGCGGTGTGGTCTGCGGTCTCAGCTCCTTCCGAAAACTGATTCAAGGTTCGCGCCAGAAGCGCTTGACCTTTGTCCAGGTTTCCTCGAAAGCTCCACAACCTGGCCAGACTGTGCGCACAACGCAGTTCCCACGACAAGGCGCGTTGCTGTTGTGCCAATTGCAAGGCTCGGTTCAGAATGGCCTCGGCTTCATGGATTCCAGAAGGCCCCGATTTCTTGTACAGGCTCTCAGCCTGCGCGCGCAGGACTTCAGGCGCGCACCAACCAGCCATGCCGCTTTCAGCGCGGAGCACGCTGTCCACCGTCACCAGATCGGTACACAGCGTGGCCAGCATGTCCGAGCTGACCGGGTTGGACGAATCTTTCAACGCCGACAGCACGTCGTTGGCGTCCATCGGACGCCGATGCATAGCCCAGCCCATGTGCAAAACGCGGTGCCACGCTTGCCAATAGCTCTGTGAATAGCGAACGGCATACTGTCCCAATGAGCCTAGTAACAGTTCGGCCCGAGTGTCACCTCGCCAAATGGCAATCGGCACCGCTGCGAAAGCCATTGCGTAGGGGTAGGCCGATGGGTGTTCATGGACGCTCAACTCGACGGCGCGCTCCGCCACCACGACGGCTTGGTCTACGAGCCCCTGGATCCAGAGGATGCGCGCGAGCATGATGCGCATGGAAACTTGCGGGGAGATTTGATGGTAATAGCGGCTGGAGGGGTGGTCGACGGGATCCTCCAGTACGCGCTCAATGATCGCTCGAGCTTGTTGGTGTTCGCCAAGGTAGTGGCAACTGAGCATCATGAATCGGTCCGACAGCAGCTTGGCGGAGGGGTCATAGGGATGCTCAGCTATTTGGCCAATGCGTGCGGCGACCTCCTTGGATCTTCTGTAGTCTCCAGACCCGAACGAGCGGGTGCACATGCTGTAGAGCGCCTCCACGGTATACCGCGGCGAGTTGGTCTCCTCGATCAGCGCAGTGATGCGGGTGAAGATTTCCTCCTGGCCGGCAGCACTGCTGACTGCCAGGCTGTTGGAAAAACACAAAGAAGCAAGCAATCGCAATTCAAGAACCGGGGGTAGTGCGGCCACCCGTCTCATGGCCTCCATGGCAACTTTTACGCGGGCCAGATGAATGTCGAAATTGTCCAGCTCGTAAGTTAGTTCCAGCGCGGCACATGTCAACATGACGCCGAGAAGATCGTCACCTCCGGGGGAAAATGCCCAGTCGAGCCCGGCGCGCACGTCGTCCTGGCACGTGCCGTAAATGGCCATCCATTCTGATCGCGGAATTTCGGTTTTCTTCATGCGGGAGCGATCAAGGAATGCTTGAAAGTGTTGCGCATGGCGGCGTGCAAGTTGCCGGGCTTCACCGCTGCCCTCGAGTTTTTCTTTCGCATAAATGCGCGTTGTCGACAACAAACGGTACTGAATGACGTTTCCGCTGGTGTCGGTGACCACGAGCGACTTGGCCGCCAAGCTGGCAAGGCTATCGATGACGTCCGACGGCCCGACGTGATCGAACGAAACAACGCTGATGGCTGATTCCAGAGCGAACGACGAGCTGAACACGGACAGGCGCCGCAGCACGATACGTTCGAACTCATTGAGCAGGTCGTGGCTCCAATCGAGCAGCGCCTGCAGCGTCTGATGACGGGGCAGCGCGGTACGGCGCCCCCGGCGCAGCAGCCTGAACATGTCATCCAGTCGATTGACAAGGCCTCGCAGGCCAAGGCTGTCGATGCGACCGGCAGCCAGCTCAATAGCCAGCGGCATACCGTCCAGTTGCTGGCACAGATGGGCTACCAGCGGATAGTTATCGGGAAGCACGGCAAAGCGATCGTTGTCTGCGGTGGCACGCTCGATAAAGAGCTGCAGCGCAGGGTACTTGATGGCCTGCTCAAGACTATCGGACACCGAAACATCCGGCAGGCCAAGTGCGGCCAGCCGGTATACCCATTCGCCCTCGGATTTCAGCGGCTCCCTGCTTGTCGTGAGCAAATGGATGTCAGGCGCGCTTCTGGCGATATGCTCGGTCAGTTGTGCCGCACCGTCGATCACATGTTCGCAATTGTCGAGGACGATCAGCATCCGGCGTTCGGCCAGGTAAGACCGCAACGCGAGCAATGGGTCCCTGGCTGGAAGCGAGATCCCCAAGACGGAGGCCAAGGCGTTCGAAACCAGGGCGGCGTCGGTGAGGGGCGCGAGATCCACGAACCACACACCGTCGACGTAGTTGGCCAGTCGCTCTTCCGCAACCGCGAGCGCCACGGTGGTCTTGCCCATGCCCCCGGCCCCCACGATGGAGACGAAACGCCTGGCCTCCAGATGCCTGTGCAGGTCGGACACCGCGTCGGATCGCCCTATGACCTTGGACAGTCGAATCGGCAGGTTATGCATGACCGCAGGAGCAGCCTTGGGCACAGCTTCTGTGGAGAGCGAAGGCTCTACGGCATGCTTGATGGCCATGACAAAGCTGTATCCACGGCCAGGCACGTTCAGAATGTAGCGCTCACTGACGCCGCCATCGCCGAGCGCTTTTCGCAGTGCGGAAATATGCACGCGCAGACTGGTGGCCTCCACCACCGTGCGGGGCCAGACGTAGGACTCCAGTTCCTCGCGGCTGACGACATCGCCGGCCCGGTCAACAAGGACGATCAGCAGATCCATGGCTCGGCTTCCCAGCCGAACCGGCTTGCCGGCTTCGATCAGCAGCTTACGGTGTGGATAAAGCAGGAATGGGCCGAACGACAGTGCGGTATCCGGGGAAGTAGCGCGTGCGTCTGTCATGGGAATTCCTGAAGCGATAAGCCCTAAAAACTGTATCTTGCGGTCAGCAAGGCGGTCCGTGGAGCGTTATAGAACACCGAATCGACCCCTACCGGAGCAATGCGGGTGCGTACGAGAGCATAAGTCTTGTTCAGCAGGTTCTTGATCCTGAGCGACACACTCCATCGCCCGTTCGGGTCGGTGTAGGTGGCATCCACATTGACATAGGTCTGCTCCGGCGACTTCAGATCGGGCGTGTTGGCCACGTCGGTGAATTGGGGTGCGGTGTATTGCACGCTGCCGGTCAGCGCCAAGGCCCCGCCACCTGATATGGGCACCACGTGACGCAGGCTGGCACTCAATGACACATGAGCCGCATATGGCAGGTCGTTGCCGGTGAAGTTGCTGGCAGCAGCTCCGGTGGGGTTTGCGAATTGATCAAACCGCGCTTGCAGAAATTCAGCCGCCAGTGTCCATTGGGTTTGGCGCGCCAGCTGGCCGGCCAGTTCCACATCCAGGCCGTAGGTCTTGGCCCTGCCCGCATTGACCAGCACGGGATCCGTTACCACCACCCCGTTGACAACGCTGTTGGACAGCGAAGCCAGGTAGTCCCGGTACTGGTTGTAGAACAACGCGGCGCTGGCCGTGAGCTTGCCGTCAAAGAAGCGCCCCTTGCTCCCCAGCTCATAGGTGGTCACGCGCTCAGGATTGGCCGCTACCTGCGCGGACAGCAGGGACTCGGCCGCGCGATTGAAGCCGGCAAATTTTGCGCCTTTGGTGTAACTGCCGTAGAGGAATATGTCGGGTGTCCACTGATGCTCAAGGCTGATCCGGGGCAGCAGGCCGCTTGTCGAGGTAGACAGGTTGTTGGCGTCGTACACCTGTGTCGTTCGCACCTGTTGAGCCTGCGTCAGCCAGAATCGGTTGAACCCGGTTTCCTGGGTGTGATATGCGCGCAAGCCCATGGTGAGTGCCGTTTGTGCTGAAAACGCATGCCGGAGCTGGCCATAAAGGCCGACATCGCGTGTCTGCTGATACGTCTGTGCTTCGGTGTATCTGGTAGCCGGTGCACCGGGCGGTGTTACCGCAAGAAAGCGATCAAATGCGAAGTTGTCCGCGATAAACATCAGCCCTACCGTCCACTGGTTTGTGCCGGCGTCGCGCTGCAACTGCAATTCTTGAGACAACGTCCGCTGTTCCACGCTCTGGGACAATGTGTACCGCTGCACGGCGAGTCCGCCGAAGTCGGCCACTGTCGGGTCATCACGGTAGCCGCGCAATGCCGTGATGGACTTGAACACGGTGTCCGCGTTGACTTGGCTGGTGATCTTCAGTGACGTACCGCCTGCAATACGTCTGAAGGCGCCGGCGTCCACCGCGGTAAAAGTGACGCGTGGGGCTGCTCTTGGATCATTCAAAGGAAAGTTCGATGTGTTGGTGTCCGACGTGTCTTTCAAGCCGTCAATAGACCACACCACACTATTTCCGCCGGATGTCTGCCATCGGAATTTCGCTCGAAATTGCGTGGCGTCGAGCCTGTTAACGTCTTTATTCAAGGTGGCGTTGTGGCCAAATCCATCGTTGCTGCGACGGGAGAAGGCGATGCTGGCGGTTGTCGGCTCCTCGGCCGTTCCACCTATGGCGCCGGTTGCAAAGCCATGAACTTCTCGCGCCCCCTGGCTGCCAAAGCCCGCGGATAGCCAAGCCGAGCGTTCAACAGTGGGATCGGCAGAGATGAGCTTCACCGCGCCGGCCGTCAGATTTTGTCCATACAAGGTTCCCTGCGGCCCGCGCAACACCTCAATGCGTTCCATGTCCGGCAGATCCCACAGGGCGTTGGCATAGCCGCGCACAAGCGGCACATCGTCGACGTAGATCCCCACCGCCTGACTCATGGCCGGTAATGACACGCCGACCCCACGGATGCCTACGGCCTGCGGCTGATTGCTAAAGCCATTCGGCACTGCAACGCCAGGTACAAGCGCCACCAAGTCACTAAGTTGGGCTACGCCCTTGGCCTCGATCTCGGCCTCGCCCACCACGCCCACAGACATCGGCGTTTTGCGCAACACGGTTTCGCGGCGCTCAACGCTTACCACCACTTCCTTGAGAGATGAAGTCGCTGCTGAATCCTCGACCGGCAAGCCCTGCGCATTGACTTTCGTCAACCCTGAGACCACCAGTAACGGAGTGAGCAGTCCCGCTGCCACACTTCTGCACGCCCGATATGTTCTTTTTTGCATTTGAATTCCCGCCACGATGGCCCATTTTCGGCACTGATCCAGAATCATGCAGCGCCGCATTGCGTGCAGTGTTAATCGTTGTGAATTTGATTTGGAAGCGGCTCAAACGGGCGTCGTTTCGGGCGATTCAAAGCATTTCCGCTGCGAAAGGTTGTTAAAGAGCAACACCGCTTGCAGCAGCGACGTTCCCGCTACTGCAGAGACTGCTCCATCCAAAAGAGGTAACAAAAAAGGGGCCTCTTGGCCGATAGACCTGGCCGGGTCGCGCGAGAGATAGTTGCCTGGCGCGGATGGCTGAAGGCCGCGCAGTTCTCAACGCATTTCATCCACTATTTGTAAAAGGCCGATATGACATTCAAGCCTCTACTAGTGCTGGCAGCTATGGCGCTGCTATCTCACGTAAACGGGGCGCTCGCCAGTGAGCGCATCGCTTCCGCCGCCAAATTGACCTTTGGCGATGCGAGCACTCTGTTTATTGCGGATTGGAAGAATGGGCGCATTCATGCAGTTACCGTTCCGATCTCTACTGCAAAGGCGGACGCCCCTGCGCCCTTCAATCTAAGCGACATCCAAGGGCCAATCGCCGGCGTGCTGCGCGTGAGCCGCAGTTCGCTTCGGTTTGAGGACATGGTGGTGCAGCCTGGCACCGGCCTTGCGTACGTCGCAGTGACCATTCAACAGGACAAGGCGACGAACAAGCCCGCAGTGGTGACGATTAACTCCGCGGGCAAGGTTCAAAAGATTGATCTGGCGAATATCACCCAAAAGTCCACTCCAGTTACTGACCTTCCAGGCGCAGACGCAAATTTCTGGCGTACCTTGCCGTATCGAAGCCTGACGGTTACCGACATGAAGTTTTACGAGAACAAACTGTATGTCGCGGGGCTGTCTAACCAGGAGTTCGCATCCACGCTGCGTGTATACGACTACCCATTCACCGGCAAGCCTTCAGCTACGACGGTTGAGATTTACCATCCAGTCCATGATCAGATCGAGACGCGGGCGCCCATTCGCGCTATGACCATCATGTCACTGTCGGGTGTGCCCACCTTGGTGGCCGCTTATACCTGCACGCCGCTCGTCACAATTCCATTAACCGATCTGAAAGCCGGCACGCACATTACCGGCAAAACCGTGGGTGAGCTCGGTTGGGGAAGCGCGCCGACGGGCATTGTCACGTTCAGCGCTGGAGAGGAAAACTATGCCCTGATCACCAATAGCAGCCGCGCCGCGGACCTGCTTTCGTTTTCGGTGATTTCGGATGCCGCCGCCAAGCCAGGGTTGAACACACCCATCAAATGGCCGACAGAGCCCTATCTAGGGGCCAAATCAATCATGGTGCCTATGAGCACCGTTATGCGGCTGGACAACCTCAATAAAGAGCTTTTGCTGGCGCTCCGGCGCGATGAGGCGTCGGGGCGGATGCAATTGGTATCCATTCCCAAAGGCGCTTATTTGCGTTTGAGCGATTTTGTCAATGAGTACGACTTCAAAGATTACAAATACCCGCCTAACGATAAGTGGAGCGGTTACCACAAGTATTTCCGTGCCATCGAAGGTTTCCCCGAGTTGTCTCAGTGAGAAAAAAGGCGGGGCGGCTTATGAACGTGGTGTTTACATCAGCATTGACCATCGTCACTGCCACGATGTGCGGAGCTGTGAGCAGTGCCCCGAAGATACTGCCGTCGGGCGAAAGCGTGCCTGAAAATCTCTTGCGGATTGAACTGGTATTGGACAGGCCCCTGGGAGGTGTGTTGGACATTTCCCGCGTTTCGCTGACGGATGACAGGGGAAATCCAATAGCTGGTGCTTTTTACGACATCCCGCTGACCAGCCCCGACGGGAAGCGAATTGCCATACTGATGCATCCCGGGCGCGTTAAAACGGACGTTGGCCCCAATAGGCAAGCAGGCTTGGCGCTTCGGAACGGTCAACGCATCACCATGACCATCGCCGATCCCCAGCTTCCTCGTCCAATTAGAAAATCGTGGAACATATCACCTGCCATTCGTGCCCGGATCGATACCCGGGCGTGGCGGCTCCTGTTGCCCAAGCCTGGCGGTCGCGAGCCTCTGGAAATCCAGTTTCCTGCCGCGCTGAATGCGAACGCCAAGGACCTGATTGCGGTGTCAGCCTCGGATGGACGGCGCCTGGAGGGGCGCGTGACCTTGTCACAGGGGGAAAGGCATTGGCGATTTCGACCCGAAACGGTGTGGAAGTCCGGACACTTCCAGGTACGAGTGCATGCAAGCCTCGAGGATCCTCAGGGCAATCGCATGTGCGCGGCCTTCGAACAAGCCGGGCAAAGCGCGATCGCCTGCGACGAAGATGCCCGGATTCCTTTCGAGGTCATCAATGAGACGGCGCGACGGGGACTCCGAAAATTGCGGGAGCTCTAAACATAGGCGCCTGCCGGGGAGCGCTACCGACGCCCCCACTAGGCAGAAGTTGCTACCCTCGGCGACGCGGCCACGTCGGCCGGCGAAGATGACAGCAAACCCCGCCGTTCAGCCAGCTTTGCGACCTCTGTTCGGCTCTTGGCTCCGAGCTTTTCAAAAATCGTCTTGAGGTGCGACTTGACGGTGCCGACTGCGATGTCGAGCTCGCGGGCGATCACCTTGTTGCCGCAGCCTTCAACAACAAGGCGCAAGACCTCGACTTCCCGGTTGGTCAAAGTCGCATGTGCCATGCTGTCCGCCAGGCGCCGAGCCGCAGGCGCGCACAGGTGGCGCATCCCGCGGTGCACGGTCCGAACCGCGACCATCAATTCTGGCAGGTCGCATCCATGAACCAGGTAGCCTCGCGCGCCTCGCTCCAAGGCTGTCCTGATCTCCCACTCGCTTTCGCGAGCGGTCAGTATCAGTACTTTTTGGCGATAGGGGGAGGCGCTGCCCTCCGCCTTGGCCTCGTCGATAAGCTGCAGGCCCCGTTCGTAATCTGCGACGACGACATCGGCATTGGCTTCGCCCTGCGGTACCCAGGCTAGATCGGGCTCTTCGCCAAATGCCGCCTTAAGCCCGGTGCGCACCAACGGGTCGCTGCAAAACACCTGCACCCCGATCCTGAGGGAATTAAGCATGGTCTGACTCCACGGTTCCTATCGACGGGCGAAATGCACGCCGGTGGTGTAGCCGATGATCATTCCTCTCTTTGCCGATGGGAAGTGAATTGCCGTGAATTCCATTTAACAACCCATGCGGAACACCACACGGTGTGAATTTGTGTGAATGCAACCCGCCCGACCGCCCGATTTCCTTGCATCACGCCGGCAAGCGCGGTAACTCCTCCAAAAGGAGGACGCGTACATCTCCCATTACGCCGCCATGAAGGCCTTGTTTCCGGGAGATGCGACGACTTGAGCCCGTCCGTATTCTTCAATCAAGCCACTAACGCTTCAGAAAACGGCCACCACGGACGACATTCAATGAACAAGCCGAGCACCTTCACCTCAAGCTCGCCGATTCCGGTCGGCAAGCGGTCCTCCATGGCCATCTACGCGCTGACGATAGGCGCCTTCGGGATTGGCACGACAGAGTTCGTCATCATGGGTTTGCTGCTTCAGCTAGCGGCAGACATGCATGTCAGCGTACCTACGGCGGGGCTGCTGATCTCGGGCTACGCATTGGGCGTTTTTGTGGGTGCTCCGGTACTGACGGCGTTGATGAGCCGTGTGCCGCGCAAGAAGGCGCTCCTGATTTTGATGGGGATCTTCACACTCGGTAATGTGGCCTGCGCGCTAGCACCCAACTATGCGGCGCTTATGGTCGCCCGCGTTATCACCTCACTTGCGCACGGGACTTTTTTTGGCATTGGTGCTGTCGTGGCCACGAGCGTGGTGTCGGCAGATCGCAGGGCGGCAGCGCTGTCAACAATGTTCACTGGACTCACGGTGGCGACCCTCCTGGGTGTGCCGGCCGGCTCGTGGCTCGGGTTGCATTTTGGATGGCGTTCCACGTTTTGGGCGGTATCCGTCATCGGCCTTGTAGCGATAGCCGTCCTTGCCATCTTTGTGTCGGCGAAAGAGGCTGGTTGCGGTAGCCGTGTGTCACTACGGGAGGAATTCACGGTCCTGGGCCGAGCTCATGTGTTGCTGGGACTGGGGGCGACCGTCTTCGGCTTCGCTGGCGTGTTTGCAGTCTTCACGTATGTTCAGCCCTTGTTGACGCAGGTCACGGGATTCGTGGAGTCGCAGGTCTCAGTGATTTTGCTCATGTTTGGCGTGGGCATGGTTTTTGGGAACGTCATCGGTGGCCGCTTGACAGACCGCGCACCGGTGCGAATGCTGCTTGGATCGCTGGCGGCATTGGCCGTCATCCTCGTGTCGATGGGGTTCGCCATGGAAAACCGTGTGACCGCAGTCCTTTTTGTCGGACTGCTTGGCACAGGAGCGTTTTCTACCGTGGCGCCACTACAGCTGCGAGTGCTGAACAAGGCGCAGGGGGCCGGGCAGAGCATGGCTTCCAGCCTCAACATCGCTGCGTTCAACCTCGGAAACGCCCTGGGAGCATGGCTGGGTGGTGCGGCCATCACTCAAGGAGTCGATCTGGCGCACCTTCCGTGGGTGGCCGCAATACTGACGCTGTCCGGCTTGGCCTTGGCCGCCTGCAGTGTTCTAAAGGAGCGAACTTTCGATCTCAAAAGATTGCCTTCGGGCGTAGCAGCCGGATAAGCCGCCAAGCGCCGCCGCGCCTGAATCGACCGGCCTTGACTGTTTCATCAACCGCGCTGACGGGGTCGGCGCATTTTCCAAAGGAGATTCCATGTTCAAGTTAATCCCGCGTACCCTTGCGGTCGGCATATTGGCCTTCTCGGCCGTAAGCGCAGGGGCCGCCGGCCCCAAGCCGACGATCGTCCTTGTCCATGGCGCTTTTGCCGGCTCGTCCAGTTGGAATGGTGTCGTTGCGGAGTTAACCAGGCAGGGCTACCCCGTCGTTGCAGCAGCCAACCCCTTGCGCGGCGTGGCAAACGATGGTGCGTACGTGGCGTCGCTGATGAAGTCAATCGCCGGCCCGGTTGTGCTTGTCGGGCACTCATACGGCGGCTCGGTCATTTCGGCCGCAGCCAATGGTCTCGACAAGGTCAAAGCACTCGTGTTCGTCGCAGCCTTCGCGCCCGCCGAGGGCGAGAGTGCGCTGGCCTTGACCGGGAAATTCCCGGGTTCGACGCTGCCGCCGGCCCTGGCTGCACCAGTGCCACTGCCCGATGGCGGTGAAGACCTTTACGTCCAGCAAGAAAAGTTCCCGCAACAGTTCGCAGCGGACGTTCCCCTCGCCGAAGCCAGGGCCATGGCGGCCACACAGAGGCCGGTCAAGGCAGCAGCCCTGCAAGAAGCCTCTCCCGCGCCGGCTTGGAAGTCAATTCCCAGCTGGGCCATTTATGGTACGGATGATCTGAACATCCCGCCAGCAGCGATGGGCTTCATGGCCGACCGAGCCCAAGCCAAGAAGACCGTGGTGGTCAAAGGCGCATCCCATGCGCTGATGGTTTCGCATCCCGCAGAGGTGGCTGCACTCATCCAGGAAGCAGCGACAAACTGACGTCCATTGCAAGTTGTGTCTGAATAACGTTTTGCCGCTGAATTTTCGGCAGGGGTTGCAGGCACGAATCTGAATCCATGCATTTCAGAAGGGGTCCGCCGCTGTTTACGACTTCAGGTTCGTTAGTTGTAAATTCTTAACGCCGCGGACCCGCATGGATCCTCGGCCCCTGTTTACGACTTTAATTTGTTGAATTCCGTCGAAATCTGATCCACTTATCGCAGTAATTTCCATCCAAAACTGACCCACGTAGGCACTACTCTGCTTGTTTTAAAAGCAGAGGGAAATTAGGAGTGATAGACGTGGCGACATTGAATGTCATCAGGCGTTGGGCATTGAGGGATCAGATGTCCATCCGCGAGATCTCAAGGCGTACAGGCCTGGCTCGCAACACAGTGAAGAAGCACCTGCGATCGGAAGAGAGCGAGCCCAGCTACCAAAGGCGGGCAACCCCAAGCAAGCTCGATCCCTACGCCGAGAAGCTGGCCGCCTGGCTGGTAATCGAGGCAACAAAATCGCGGAAACAGCGGCGCACTTTGAGGCAGATCCACACAGACTCAGCCCAAAAAGGAGAAGATCAAGAACTTATCCACATCGTGAGCACCTTCTGCTCACAAAGAGTGTTGGTCAAAATTCGATGGAAAACTCGGGTCAGACTTCAGTGCAATTCAACATTCTCGAATAAACCTAGCTGAGTGCCTTACGGGCCGGGAGCCTCCTTGGCTACCTGCGCGGGCTGTCTACCTGTCCTGCCAGCATCAACCCAAACCGTTGCATTTGTTGATTGAATTCTTTGCGGAGCACTATGGCGGGGAAACCGCGTCGTGAGATGCGGGAATCCTGCAAAGAGCCCGACCTTCGAATAACAGCTGGTCGTCAATACAGATCATTGCGCACCGCTTGATCGTAGTGCTCGTTGATCTGTTGAACTTGCGCGTCATCGAGACCGCTGGAGGCATCGTGGAGCCGGCTGATGGCCGCGAGCATGTCACCCACTGTGGGCAGGGTGTCGCGGTCCAACCTTGAGCTGTGCTCCCAAAGCTGGGCGCGGTTGACGGCCTTGCCGCAGTGGAACAGCACTTCGTCGATCTGCACGACTGTTGCCGTTTTGGGCATGCGCGGCCCTTCGCGAAGGTCGGACAACAAATCTTTGTCGGTAGAGATGCGTCCCCGGCCGTTGATACGCAGGAAAATCTCCAGCCCTGGGAACAGGAACACCATCGCAAGCCTCTGGTCGCGCTGCAGGTTTCGCAGTGATTCGATCCGGTTGTTGCCCGGCCAGTCGGCAAAAGCGACGGTGTTCTCGTCCAGTACGTGAACGAATCCGGGTGGACCGCCGCGCGGCGATGCGTCCAGCCCGTGTTCGCTCCCCGTAGCCAGGCAAAAGAACGTCGCTTTGCGCAGGTAGGCTTTGTGAAAGTCGACCAGATGGTCAAGCACGGCACGCTGGATTCTTTCTGACGGCGGCGCGTAGAGCGCATCGAGATCAGCTTGCGGCGCTTGAGAGGCCGGTTGCTGGAGTGTTGTTGGGATCGCGTCCTGGGTGTTCATGAGGTGGCTTTCTTGAAGTGGCAGGCCCCTAGCCTAAGCACTGTTGAGTGGCTCCCGTAAACTGTATCGGCCATTCAATATCTCAAATCCGCCATGCATGATCCTATGAGCCACCTGGACGACTACATCAACCTGGCGGACGGCCCGGTGCTCTTTGCCGCGGAAGGCCGCCATGAGGATGAGCTGGCGGCAGAGCCGCACCAGCATGCGCGTGGCCAGCTTTTCGGCTCGATGCGTGGCTTGTTGTCTGTAGGTGTACAAGAGGGCGTCTGGCTGGTGCCGGCGATTCACGCTGTGTGGCTGCCGCCTCGCCAGATTCATTCCGGGCGCACGCATGGGCCTTTTCACGGCTGGAGCGTGTATGTGGCGGAATCCGCGTGCGGCGATTTGCCGCCACAGCCTTGCACCATTCGCTTGTCCGGCTTGTTGCGTGAAGCGGTGCTTCGCGCTGCGCACTGGCCTGTCAACGCCAGTGAACCGCTGAGCGGCGCGCAGGCACACGTTGCCGACGTGATCCTGGACGAAATCCGGACACTGCCCGTTGAACCGCTCGGCCTGCCTTTGCCGAAAGACCCGCGCTTGCAGCGAGTCGCTCGCGCCCTGATTGCGGACCCGGCAGACGATCGCGACCTGGAGCGCTGGGCCGATTTCGCGGCCGTGAGTACGCGCACATTAACCAGGCGTTTCGTCGCCGAGACGGGCTTCAACTTCACCGAGTGGCGGCAGCGTGCCCGCATGATGCGATCGCTTGAAATGCTGGCGGCGGGCGCCGCCGTGACCACGGTTGCCCTGGACCTGGGCTATTCCACCGCGAGCGCCTTCATCAATCTTTTCCGACGCACCTTCGGTGAAACCCCGGCCACATACAAAGCCCGCCTGTGAAGCCGCTTTGGCAAGCTGACGGTCGAGTAGTGCAATCCGTTCGAGCGGCGGTTTGCCACGCACCGGACTCCTATACAGCTACCGCAGCACTCTTCGCGGCAACGGCTTCCTTCATCGGTGGAAGCCCGAACATCCGCCCGTACTCTCGCGTGAACTGCAGCACGCTCTCGTAGCGTAGTGGTAAACACGAGTCCAAAGAGTTGGCCCCCTTACCAGCGCCATCCTCATGTGAGGCATCACCGTCCGAACACTGGCTGGCCGTCGTCGACGGCCTGGTCAAGGTCGACACGGTCTCGGCCGACGGCCGGGCCACGACCTTTGCCGGCGTTCCCGGCGGTGCCTGGTTCGGTGAAGGCGCGGTGCTCAAGGGCGAGCCGCGCCCTTATGCCGTGGTCGCGATCCGCGACAGCACGGTGGCGTTTGTGCCGCGCGCCACTTTCCTCTGGCTGCTGGACAACAGCCATTCTTTCAGCCGCTGGCTGATAGACCAGCTCAACGCGCGCCTGGGTTACTACGTGGCGCTGGTCGAAGGCCTGCGCCTGGGGGATGTGAATACCCGGGTGGCCTACTGCCTGGCCGAGCTCTTCAATCCGCAGCTGTACCCGAACACACAGCTGCGCATAGATATTTCCCAGGAGGAGATAGGCCGGCTGACCGGCATGGTGAGGCAGACCGCCTACCGAGCGCTGCACGAACTGGAAACCGTCGGCTTGATCAAGGTGCAATATGGGTCGATAGAGGTGCTGGACCTTGAGGGACTGAAGAGGTATGCACTCGGCGCGTAAGCGCCATGATCAGGGGACGAGAGGCTTTGCTTGGTGCGGTGATCCAGCGCGCCGCCGTTGATGTGTGGGCTTGAGCATCTGCAGGGGGCTGATAGTCACGGCTGGTTGCAGGCTGTCCAGCCATTTTGACACTCTTTCCTTTTCTCTTCTTCTTTTTTCAAACAGCACCGCCCGGCGAATCCGCCAGGTTTATTGGTTTGGGGGGCACTCATATCGCGAAGCGATGTGATGTGATCACTACACGCCCCCGCAACTTGGGTCTGCGCGAATGACGGCAGAGGCGCGCCTACATGCTCGCCGCCGCAGTCAAAACGCCGCGGCGGCTAATGGCACCGTTAGTGCTTGTGAGCTTTGCCATGGCCGTCGCTCTTTTCCGTGGCAACGACCTTGATCTTGCCGACCATTCCGGCTTGGTAGTGGCCGGCAATCAGACATGCGAAGTCGAAATCGCCTGAGCGATTGAAGGTCCAGACCAATTCACCGACCTCGCCGGGCGCCACGTGGGTCATGTAGGGCTCGTCGTGCTCCATGGCCGGAAACTTCATCATCAGGGCGGCGTGCTCGTCAAGCTCCTTCTTGTTGCCGATCACCATCTCGTGCATCATCTTGCCGCCGTTCTTCACGACGAACTTGACGGTCTCGCCCTGTCTGATTTCGATTTTGTCCGGGGTGAAGCGCATGCTGTCCGTCATGACCAGTTCAACCGAACGCTCGGCCGCCCCGGCTTCACCCGCGATGCCCCAGGCCTTCTGTTCCTTCTTGACCGGCCCGGCCTTCTTCTTGCTGTGATCTTCGCCTTCATGAGCCACGGCCCCCTGCGGCACGCCCATCAGTGCCGCGGCCAGCAGTGCGATCAGTACTTTCATCTGGAGGTCCACGATTGCGTACATTTGCAGCAGTCTTTTGGCGTCTTACCTGGACGGGGCAGCCTCGATCAGCTTGAGCGCCTGCTTCATGCTCTCCACGGCCTCGGTCTCCAACGCTTCATAGACCGGCTTCTCGTGATTGAGCTGCGCGAAGATCTCGCGGGCCTTGGCGACCTTTGCCGGGTCGTTGACCTTGGGGTTGGCCAGTGCCGCCTCGAGTCGCTTGTACTCACTGGAAAGGAACGCGGGCTGCTCACCGAGTTCGCGCAGGCCGGCGTTGGTGAGGCTTCGAATGCGCAGCAGCATCTTGACGTCAGCCTGGTCCATCTGGCCCTGGGCACGCTCCAGTGCCAGGCGCGCCTGGATGGCCTCGTTGCTGTCGAGCTTCTTGCTCGCCGCGACTTGCTGGTATTTGGCGATGTCCGGGCCGAAATCGTGCGCCTGGGCGCCAGCCATTCCCAGCGCCAGCGCGGCTGCAATCACAGCGATTCGAATGCTCATGTCGGTGTCCTCTTGGTGAGTTGAACGCATTTGCAGTCTAAGATCGACCCGATAAGATATTGGATAGATTTGTTTTCACTCAATAATCGGAAGTTATATGCGTGTGAATGAGGTCGAGACCTTCCGGGCCATCATGTCGAGCGGTTCGGCGCGCAAGGCCGCCGGCCTGCTGGGCGTGACGCAACCCGCGATCAGCCAGTCGCTCAAGCGCCTGGAAGCCGAGGCCGGCTTCGCCCTCTTTCAGCGCTTGCGCGGGCGGCTGCACCCCACCCCCGAAGCGAAGGCCTTGCTGGTGGAGGTCGAGCGCGTATTCGTTGGCCTGGGAGCGATTGAACATCGTGTCAAGAGCCTCAGGGAATTCGGGGTCGACCAATTGCAGGTGGCCTGCTATCCCGCGTTCGGGCTTGGTTTCATGCCGCGATGCCTGAAGCAACTGATGGCCTCTGCCGCGAAGGGTCCCCGGCCCCATGTATCCCTGCAGATCCTCAGCTCAAAAGAAGTGAAAGACCGGGTCGTATCCGGGTTGGCCGACTTCGGACTGATGGCCGATGAGGTGTCCGTGGACGGCCTGGAGCCGACGACATTCGCGACATTTCCCGGCGTGGTCGTGATGAAAAAAGGGCACCCGCTCGCCAGGCACAGGCAGATCCGGCCGGAACAGCTTGCCGAGTTGCCTTTCCTGGCGTTGAATCCCGAAGATTCATCGAGGCGGAGGTTGGACGCGAAGCTCGCCGAGCATGGTGTCACCCTGTCGGTGTCTGTTCACACGCCCTATGCGGTCAGCGTGTGCGAGATGGCGCTGCATGGCCTCGGCGTGGGCGTCGTCAATCCGATCACGGCGCTGGATTACGCTGACCGCGGCCTGGTGGTGCGCAAGTTGAGCGTGGATGTGATGTTCTCTTGCCTTTTGGCGATCCCGGCGGGCCAGGTCTTGTCGGGCACCGCGAAAAGATTCCTGTCGCTCATGCGGGCGCAACTGCAGGCCGACGAACGAAAACTGCAGGAGTATTTGAAAGCGGCTTGACGCCGCGCCCTTGACCGGAGCGCACCAGATCCAATGGGTCTATGCCCTGGCCCGCCGCGGACCGTCACCGACTTACGGCGATCCGGGTCGCCTTATTGGGTTGGCTGAATTTCCGTGACAACGATGGCGCCGCCAGCAGATTCGGCCCTGAACCGGATCTTGTCGCCCGCTTTGACAGCGTCCAGCATGGCCGCGTCCTTGACCTGAAACACCATGGTCATACCCGGCATTTCCAGGTTTTTGATCTCACCATGCTTGATGGTGATCTTCTTGGCCTCTTTATCGACTTTGCGGATCTCGCCATCGGCCATTTCGGCTGACGGTGTTGTCGCCTCTTTTTTTGCATCGCCCATCGGCACGGCGCCGCCACCGGGCTTCATGGTCGATTGCGCGTGTGCTGCGCCGGCGAACAGGGTAGCGAGAATCAGAAGGGTTTTGAAAGATTTCATGGTGAGTTTCATTTCAGGAAGCAGTGGAAGATTTCGAGGAATAAGACTGAAAAATGCTGGTGCTGCCGTCGGCTTTGACCAGCAGCACGTCGTAAGCGTCTTTGCGTTCTCCGTAAATGGGGCCGTCCATGCCCGGTGAGCCCACGGGCATGCCGGGCACCGCCAGGCCAATCGCTTTCGGGCGCTCCGCCAGCAGCCGCTGAATGTCCCGCGCGGGTACATGCCCTTCAAGGGCATAGCCGCCGACCTGCCCGGTGTGGCATGAGCCCAGCTTGGCAGGAATGCCGAGTCGGGCCCTTGCCGCCGTATTGCCGCTGCCGTGGACCCGCACATCAAAGCCGCTGCCTTCCAGGTGTTTCACCCAGTCTTTGCAGCAGCCGCATTCGGGGTCTTTCCAGACTTCGACCAAGGGACGGGTTTTGGCGGACACCGCGCCACCCAGACCGAACTGGGCGCCGGCCATGATCGAAAGAGCTTTGAGAAAAGAGCGTTTTTGCATAGGGTCCTCCGTCGGGATTCAGGTGTTATTTGGAAGCCACCACCGTGACTTTGCCCATCATCCCGGCCTGGTAGTGGCCGGCGATCAGGCAGGCGTAATCAAATGTGCCTGGCTTGTTAAAGGTCCAGATGATTTCGCCGGTCTTGCCGGGGCCGACGTGGGCCATGTAAGGCTCCTCGTGCTCCATGCCGGGAAACTTCATCATCAGCGCGGCATGGTCGTCCAGGTCCTTTTTGGTGCCTAACACCATTTCGTGCATGGTTTTCCCGCCATTCTTGATGACAAATTTGATCGTCTCGCCTTGCTTGACTTCCAGCTTGTCGGGATCGAAGCGCATGTTGTCGGTCATGGTGAAAGTCACTGTGCGGGTCACGGTTTTAGCATCGCCGGCAATGCCCCATGCCTTCTGTTCCTTTTTAACGGGGCCTGCCTTTTTGGCGTGGTCTTCGTCGCCGTGCGCCATGGCGAACGTGCTTGTGCCGGCGATCAGAACGGCGAGGATTGCGGTGTTGATTTTCTTCATGGGATTCCTTGGGTTAGCGTTGATGAGAAGGGGAAGGGGAAGGGGAAGGGGAAGGGGAAGGGGAAGAGTCAGCGGACGCGGTGTACCCGCGCAGCTGGGCATAACGACTGACTTGCTCCGAAGTCAGGAATTCGGTTTGTTGCAAATGGGTTCTCAAGTGGGAGGCGCGCAGCGCCGCCTGCAGTTGCCCAATCCGCTGGGTATAGCCTGCCAACGTCGCCGCATCAATCCGGCGCGCCGCAAACGCCGCATCCAGTTCGCGCTCAGCCTGCACCAGCTGCTCGCCTAGCGCCCGGGCTTCGGCTTTGTGGCGCGCGAGCAGCGCTTCGGTGTGCTGCTTTTGTTGAGCGCTCAGTTCGAGTGGCTGTGCCAGCTCCAGGGTGTGCATAGGCCCCGGATAGCCGTTGAGTTCCGCAGCTTTGGCCAGCTCCATGCCCTTTCCGGCCAGCAGGTCCTGCGTTTGCGCGGCGGAGAGTGCCTTGATTTCGCGGGCCTGCTGTCCGGCATAAGGACTGGCCGCCGGTAACGACGAGGACATCGTTCCTGAGCCGTGCTGATGCTGCTGAGCCATCGCGGCCGAGCCGGCAAGCCACAGAATGCAGGGAAGGGAGAACTTGAGAACCGTTATGTGTTTCATGGGTTTTCCTTGGGTAGGGAGTCAGTGCTTCATGTTGCCCATGGGCTTGCGCACCTGGACTTCCACTTCTTTGGCGGGCATGTTCTGGACCGGCATAGTCTTGCCGCCCTCCGCGGCGAAGCGCGCGGGATTGGGCAAGGAACCCGTCCATTCATAGGCCACCTCACCGGCGGGGTGCTTGTACCAGCCCGGATCCTTGTAATCGCCGGCCTTCTGGTCCTTGCGCACCTTCACCACCGAGAACATGCCGCCCATCTCGACCGAGCCGAAAGGTCCGGTGCCGGTCATCATGGGCGCGGTGTTGTCGGGCAGGGGCATTTCCATCTCGGCCATGTCGGCCATGCCGCGTTCGCCCATCACCATGTAGTCGGGAATCACGTTGGTGATCTCGCGTGCGACCTTGCGGTGATCCACACCAATCATGGTCGGCACGTCGTGACCCATGGCATTCATGGTGTGGTGGCTCTTGTGGCAATGGAAAGCCCAGTCGCCTTCCTCGTCAGCCAGGAACTCGATCTGCCGCATCTGGCCCACGGCGACATCGGTCGTGACCTCGTACCAGCGCGTGGATTTGGGCGTTGGCCCGCCGTCGGTGCCGGTCACCAGGAACTCGTGCCCGTGCAGGTGAATCGGGTGGTTGGTCATCGTCAGATTGCCGATGCGTATGCGCACCTTGTCATTCTTGCGAACGACAAGGGGATCGATTCCCGGGAACACGCGGCTGTTCCAGCTCCACAGATTGAAGTCCAGCATGGTCATGATCTTGGGGGTGTAGGCCCCCGGATCGATGTCATAGGCATTGAGCAGGAACACGAAATCGCGGTTCACCTCGTCGATCAGCGGGTGCTTGGCCTTGGGATGGGTGATCCAGAAACCCATCATCCCCATGGCCATCTGCGTCATCTCGTCGGCATGCGGGTGGTACATAAAGGTGCCGGGGCGTTTGGCCACAAACTCGTAGACAAAGGTCTTGCCCACGGGAATGGCCGGCTGGGTCAAGCCCGATACGCCATCCATGCCGTTGGGCAGCCGTTGGCCGTGCCAGTGCACGCTGGTGTGTTCCGGCAGTTTGTTGGTGACAAAGATGCGCACCCGATCGCCCTCGACCACCTCAATGGTGGGCCCAGGCGACTGGCCGTTGTAACCCCACAGGTGCGCCTTGAAGCCGGGCGCCATCTCTCGCACGACCGGCTCCGCCACCAAGTGGAACTCCTTGACGCCGTTGTTCATGCGCCAGGGAAGCGTCCAGCCATTGAGGGTCACCACCGGGTTATAAGGGCGCCCGGTGTTGGGCACCAGGGGCGCCATGGTGTCGGGCTTGGTCTGCAGCACGGGTTCGGGCAGCGCCGCCATGGCGACCCTGCTGACCGCAGCGGCGGCAACCGCGGTGGTCAGCGCGCCGGCGCCGGCCAGGAAATTTCTTCTGTTTGTCATTTGGGTTTCCGTAAATTGTTGGGGCCAGGTTTAGTGGCCACCTTCGGCGCCAGCACCGGCAGCGCCCGACACGGACATCGCGCCCATTGCAGTCGGTTTGCCGATCATCGATGCAGCCAGCGCAGCGTCGGCCAGCCAAAACTGCTGGTAGGCGTTGATGGCGGCCGTGACGCTGGAGATCTGCTCACGGGTATCGGCCAGAAGCTCGAAGACGCCGATCAACATTCCGTTGTAGCGAAGCACGTTCTCTTCGGCCATCGATTTGCGCAGGGGCACGATCTCGTCGCGGTAGTGCCTGGCGACGTCATAGGCCGTGCGGTAGGCCGAATAGCTTTCGCGCAGCTGGGACGAGGCGCCGCGCACCGTGCTTTCGTACCGGTTGGCGGCCGCCAGGGACTGCGCGTTCATCGTGTCGCGCCGGGCCGATCCCCAGTCGAAGATCGGCAGGCGGATGCCCAGCTCGTAACCCCTGCGGGACGTCTTGGTTCCCTCCGCATCGTCGAAGACGGTGTCGCGGCGGATTCCGAGTTCCACATCCACCAGGCTGGTGAGCAGGTTCAGGCCTTGCGAACGCCCGGCCACGTCGAGCTGATGGCGCGCCATCTGGACGTCAATGCGCTGCTCCGTCGCGTTGGTGCTCACCGAAGCAGGCTGGCGAGGCTCTTTGGGCAGGTCGGGCAAGCGTTCGGGCAGCTTCAACCGGTCGGCCTGGGCATCCGTCAGGCCCAATTGCCGGATCAACTCCTCCCGCGCAGCCGTCGTGGCGTGCCGGGCGGATGCCAGCTGCGCTGCCGAGTCGGCGTAAAAGCTCTGCTGGCGAGCCCGCTGTAGCTTGTTGAAGTTCCCCACCTGCTGCATGCGCCTGGCGAGTTCGGCACCCGCTTGAGCGGCTGTGTTGACCTGTTCCGCGTACTGCAGGCTTTGCTGCGCGGCAACGGCCCGCACCCAGGCTTGGCGCACCTGCGTCACCTGCTCGACCACGCTGGCACCGAGCTGCACCTTGGCCTGGGCGACCTGCCCGCGCGCGATCGACACGCGCTGAGGCAAAGTCAACAAGTCCAGCAAGCCAAACGACAGCAGACGGCCAAGCTCCAGCTCCGGGCCCATGCGGGTGCGCTCAAAGGTAAACAGCGGATTGGCGATACGGCCGTTTTGGCTTGCCGTGGCCATATCGGACCAGCTTTGGGCCAACAGGGCCTGCACCGCAGGGCTGTTGGCCAGCGCCAGCTGGACGGCGTCGTCCATGCTCAGCGGCTTGGCCAGCAATTCGTCCGTGAGTTTGCTGCGCGCCTGGCGCTGCTGATCGGTACGGCTGAGTTCAAGCTTGCCTTGGCTGAAGCTGTTGGTGCTGCCGTTGGTGTCCTCAAGGGTCTGGTCAAAGTTGACAGAGGCGCAACCGGCCAGCACAAGGGTCGCTGTGGCGAGCGCGCCGAGTTTAAAAAGGGTGTTCATGGTGCCTCTGTCAGGGTTTGGCTGGCGCGTTGCGCGCATCGCCCGGCGGCGCTGCTTCAGGCGCCTGCGCTTGCCTGGCTTCTTTGGCGTACACACGCCAGCCGCCAATTCGGGCGGTGGTGTCGTTGGCTTCTTTCCAATTGGCCGTGGCTTCCTCGGTGTAGGGCTTGTAGCCGTCCATGGCCGAGCGAAAGGCCGGAGGCGGGCTTGCCGTGGTGGGCGCCGGGGTGACGGCCGGTGCAGGGCTTTGCGCGGTCGACAGGCCAGGCAAAGCAGATATCAGAACCAGCCCGTAGGCCAGCAGGGGTTTAAACATGGGATTCCTCGCGGTTTCATGGAACGGCGACAGCAAAGGCATCCCCCTCAAGGGAGATCAGCTTTGATGGCGAACGATGAAAAGCACCCGCGCTACGGACCAGGAAGGCCCGCAGCCAGCCGGGTGCGTCAGGCGCGAGGTGGTTTCTCGGGCAGGGCCGAGGGAACGCTGTGGATCAGGGCCGAAGGCTCGACGTATGCAGCGTTGGGAGCGGAATGAATTGCTACTGTCTGAGGGGCGGCGGTCATGCCGACAAGGTTGCAGCAAGAAGCACATACGCCGCATTTGTGGGCAGCGTCGGGCAGTTGGTTTTGCATGTCCGAGGTCTGCTCGGGACTGTCGGCTTGCATTGCTTCTGCATGCATCGCGTGCTCATGGCCATGACCGGAAGCATCGGCATGGTGATGGCCGCCTTCCGGATCGGATGGTGCCTGCAGCGCCATATGGTCAGCGCGCTTGCCGCAATATTGCATGGATGCCGAGGCAAAGCCCTGCATGGGCAAAGCCAGCATCATGAGCCACAGCAGAAAGGTGCAAAAACGCGACATAAGTTCTTGATTCTATAGACTCTTTTTGGTTCCGCGTCAGCGCTCGATAGCGAGCATGCCGTGGGGATATTTCGTGAAAGTGAAGGAATACCCGCGGCTGCAAGCTATTGCACAGCGACACCATTGAAGCACTTTAAACCTTGCCCCTATGGCAAGGTCAAGCGCCTTGGCCGAAGCTCTTGTAAGAATTTGAAGCGCAGCACAACATGACACGGACGACCAGGCTGCCCGCTGCAATGCAGCCGAGAACCAGTGCGCTGCGGGGTTTGGTGGACGCTTATTTCTGAAGGTTGCCGCTGGAATTCACGATGGAAAGATCTACACCACCCCAGCCGGTCCGCTGGTTGGCTGTGTAGTTGACAAAGACACCTCCCAGGTTGTATTCGCCCAGGTTGGACAAGGCTTGCAGCACGCCGGCGCGGGTCGGCGTCTTGCCCGCACGCCGGACGGCTTCCACAGCGATCTTGGCGCCCATATAGCCTTCGAGGCTTGAGAAAGACAGGGCCTCGCCCGGCGCGTACTTCTTCATGTCAGCTTGATATTCGGTGATGACGGGCTTGGAAGGAACAAAGGGGAAAGGCACCGCCTGGCTCAACACGATGCCGCGTGCCTTGTCCTTGCCGACGGCATTGACCAGGCCGTCGTGCAGCAGCACCGACAGGCCGTAGATCTGCACCGCCCCCCCGGGGACGTCGCGGACAGCCTTGACGAATTCAAATGCAGGCTTTCCCGCAGCCAGCAAAATAATGCCCTTGGGGCGGGTTTCCGTGATGGCGGCGGCAGCCGCGCGAACACTCGCATCCAGCTTGTCGGGTGCGGCGTCAAGCACCTGCTGCGTCACGATTTTGACGCCCTGCGGCCCGCTGAGCTGGGTCGTCAGCTGCGCCAGGGGTGGGCCGAAGGCGACGCTCATATTGACGATGGCCAGCGAGTCCTTGCCCCAGGTCTTGGCTTCCTTGAGCAGGCTGCCCACTTCATCCGCATAGCCGCTGCGCAGGGGAAACACATTGCTGGCGGAAACCACATTTTTATCGCCCTGCAGCGGCGCGATCAACGCGATGCCGTTCTTGCCCGGCAAGTCCTGCTTGGCGATTTCGGCAAGGCCAGCGCTGTTGAGAAAGCCCAACAGCCCCACCACCGCCGGATCGCCGATGAGTTGCTGGGTCAGCTCAAGCATCTTAGGGGCTTGCAGGCCGTCGTCGAGCGTGACCAGTTTGAGCTTGTTGCCCTGCAGGGTGCTGCCCGCATTGACTTTGTCGAAATAGGCCTGGATACCCGCTGCCATGCCTTTGGCGTTCGCCGCCGATGTCGGATTGGTCTGCGAAGCGACCTGCCCGAAGACAAGCTCGATGGCGTGGCTGGACATCGGCAGGGCCAGGATCACCAGCGCGGCCATGGTGGCCTTGAGATGGGTGCAATTGAGAGCCATGTTGTCTCCTTTATTACTTTAGCCAGTACACCATCAAAGAAAAGTAGTTCAAATGGGTTAAACCCCGAGATGTCGTACTACGCTGGCCGAACGCAAGCCTCAAGCAATAAGTTCGGTCGCCGAACTTGCTGTGAAGGTGATTCAGACCCCCAGGTATTGGTGAACGATTTCTGGTTGCCCGCGCAATTCATCCGAGCTGCCTTGCCAGACCACACGGCCTTTTTCAATCACAAAGTGCCGGTCGGCCAGGCCCATGAGCGCTTTCACGTTTTTATCGATGACGATCTGCGACAAACCCTCCTTCTTCAGGTCAGCAAGGGCACGCCAGATTTCGTTTCGAATCACGGGGGCCAGGCCCTCTGTGGCTTCGTCGAGCACCAGCAGCCGCGGGTTGGTCATCAGCGCGCGGCCGATGGCCAGCATCTGCTGCTCGCCCCCCGACAACTGTGATCCCAGATTAGCGCGGCGCTCTTTCAGCCGTGGGAAAAAGGCATAGACACGGCGCAGATCCCAGGGCTTTCCATGGCTTGTTTTGTCGTCGCGAGCAGTCGCCACCAGGTTTTCCTCGACCGTCAGATTGGGAAACACTTGCCGGCCTTCGGGCACCAGGGCCAGGCCCTGGCGCGCGATGCGGTGCGAAGGTAAATGGTCTACACGAGCGCCAGCCAGCGACACGCTGCCGGAGACCACGGGCAGCATGCCGAACAAACATTTGACGGTGCTGGAGCGGCCCATGCCGTTGCGCCCCAGCAGGGTGACCACCTCACCCGGGCCGACGTCGAACGAGATGTCAAACAGCGCCTGCGCGTGGCCGTAGGAAGCCTGCAGGCCTTGGACGGATAAAAATGGCGTCATGGTTTTTTCCTTGCCCGCTTCATGCTTCGGCTTCTTCGCCGAGGTAGACCGCCCGCACTTCCGGGTGATGGCGGATTTCCTCAGGCGTGCCGGTGAACAAAACCTTGCCGTAGACCAGCACGCTGATGCGGTCTGCCAGCGCAAACACCGCATCCATGTCGTGTTCGACCAGCAGTATGGTGTACCGGCGTTTGAGCCGCTGCAGCAGCGCGATGACGGCGGCGGATTCCTGAACACTCATGCCGGCCATGGGTTCGTCCAGTAGCAGGAACTTCGGCCCGGCGGCCAGGCTCATGGCCAGCTCCAGTTGCCTGCGCTCACCGTAACCCAGGTCGCCGGCCGCCACGTCGCATCGATGCGCGAGGCCGGTGGCTGCCAGCGCTTCTTCGGCGAACTTGAGTGCATCCTTATCCGCCAGCATCGGCATCCAGAACTTGAAGGCATGCTGGCGTGAGCCAAGCGCGGCGAACGTGGCGTTCTCCAGCACGCTGAAGTCCTCAAAGATCGAGGTGATCTGGTACGAGCGCAACAGACCACGCCTGGCGCGTTCATGAATCGGCAAGGCGGACACATCCGCACCCTTGAACCAGACGCGGCCGCTGTTCGGCGCCAGCTCGCCTGACAGCTGGTTGATCAGCGTGGTCTTGCCGGCGCCGTTGGGGCCGATGATGGCGTGCAGTTCTCCCTCGCCGATGTCGAGCGACACCGCGTCGGTGACCAGCAGCGCGCCGTAGCGTTTGGTGAGTGATTCAGTGCGAAGTACGCTGGCCATTACAGGGCTCCTTGCGCGGCATCCGTCGCCGCGGCGACCGGTGGAGCGGCTTTGGGGGCCGGCTTTTCACGGGAATCAAAGTGCTGCAGCAGCCCGATGATGCCGCGGTTTCCCAAGAGCGTGACAATGACGATGAAGGGGCCGAAGATGACCATCCAGTGTTCGGTCAATCCTTTCAGGATTTCTTCCAGGCCGAGGAAAACCAGCGCGCCCAGCAGGGGGCCGAACACCGTGCCCAGGCCGCCGATCACCACGATGACGATCAGCTCGCCCGAGACCGACCAGGCCAGCGTGCTGGGCGAGGCAAAGGCGTTGAGGTTGGCCAGCAGCAGGCCGGCCACACCGCACAACATGCCCGACATCACATAGGCCAGCAACTGGTAGCGCAGCACCGGGATGCCGGCGGCATTGACGCGGCGTGCATTCTGTTTGGCTCCGCGGATCACCATGCCGAAGGGCGCGACGCGCAGCCTGGCCAGCCACCAGATCGACAGGACCAGGACCACGAAGGCCAGGGCGTAGACGTTGGTCGCGGACGACAGGTCGAGCGGGCCGAAACGGCTGGGCTGGGCGATAGACATTCCGTCATCGCCGCCATAGTTCTTCAAGCTCACGAACAGGAAGTAGCCCATCTGGGCGAAGGCCAGCGTGATCATGATGAAGGCGATCCCGGTGGTGCGCAGGCTGATGGCGCCCGTGACCAGCGCGACCAGGCCGCACACGCCCAGGCACAGCGCGAGGTGCATCCAGCCGTTGCCGATGCCATGAAAAGAGGCCAGGCCGACGGCATACCCTCCGAGCCCGAGAAACAGCGAATGGCCGAAGCTCACCAGTCCGCCGTAACCCAGCGCCATGTTCAGCGCGCAGGCGGCAATGGCGTAGATGATGATGCGCGCGAAGAAGGCGACATAAAACGGCTGGCTGGTGGCCTGCGCGACGAAGGGTACGGTCGCCAGCAACAGCAGGACCAGCAAGGGAACCCAGGCGCTGGGGCGTGAAAGAAGTGGGCTCATGGTTTTCACCTGTTGGCTGGAAAAAGGCCTTGCGGGCGCCAGGCCAGAACCACCGCCATCAGCAGGTAGACCAGCATGGAGGCCAGCGCCGGGCCGGCCGCGTCGGCGAGCGAGCGTTCGGTGACCTGCCGTAGCATGAAAGGTAAAAATGCGCGGCCCAGGGTGTCGACGATGCCGACAATCAGCGCGGCATAGAAGGCGCCTGTGACCGAGCCGATGCCGCCAATCACGATGACGACCAGTGTCGTGATGAGCACCGACTCGCCCATGCCGGACTGCACCGACAGGATGGGCCCGGCCATCGCGCCGGCAAGGCCCGCGAGCATGGCGCCGACCGCAAACAGCATGGCGTTAAGCAGGCGGATATTGACGCCGAGCGCGGCGACCATCGCGGGGTTCACCGCGCCGGCCCGGATCAGCATGCCCACGCGGGTCTTGTTGATCAGCAGCCAGGAACCCAGCGCCACCACCAGCCCGACGACGATGATGGCGAAGCGGTAGGCCGGGTAGCTGAAGCCGGCGACAGGGATGGCGCCGCTCAGGAACTCCGGCACTTGCAAAAATACCGGCTGCGGGCCCCAGATGATGCGCACCAGTTCATTGAAGAACAAGACCAGGCCGAAGGTGGCCAGCACATGGTCAAGATGGTCGCGCCGGTAAAGGCGCGCGACCGCGACGAACTCCAGCGCCAGGCCCAGCAGCAGCGAGCCCAGCATGGCCGCCAGCAAGGCCAGCCCGAAGGAGCCGGTGTGCTGGAAGGCCGTGGCCGCGAAGTAGGCACCCATCATGTACAGCGAGCCGTGCGCCAGGTTGACGAAGCTCATGATGCCGAAGACCAGCGTCAGGCCCGCCGCCAGCAGAAACAGCAGGACGCCGTACTGCAGGCCGTTGAGCAGCTGCGCGAAAACAATCGTGCCGTTCATGTCACTTCAGCGCGCACTGCGCATGGTAGGCATCGGCCTGCTTGGGCAAGGGGGTGGCGATGAGTTTTCCGACGACATTGCCGCCGCTCTTGACGGCTTCGAACGCATAGTAGTTCTGCACCGGCAGGTTGTTGTTGTTGAACGCGAATGTGCCGCGCACCGACTTGAACTCGCTGCCGGCCGCCTTGACTGCCGCGGCGAGTGCCTTGGCATCGCCGGCCTTGGCCTTGCCCAGGGCGATATTCAGGATGTTGGCCGCGTCGTAGGCCGTCGCCGCGTACGCGCTGGGCGTGCGTTTGTATTTGCGTTCGAAGTCGGCAACGAACTTTTTGTTCTCCGGCGTGTCAAGCGCCGCGTCCCACATCGCGCCGCTGATGCTGCCAAGGGCCGCATCGCGCAGGCCCGGCAGGGTGGTGCCATCGACGGTGAAGACGGAATACAGCGGCACTTTGGCCATCAGGCCGGCCTGGCTCATCTGCTTGATGAAGTTGACGCCCATGCCGCCCGGGTAGAACACAAACACCGCATCGGGTGCGGCAGCCTGCAGCTGCGCCAGTTCGGCGGAATAGTCAGGCTGGTTCACCTGCGTGTAAACCTCGTCCACGACCTGGCCCTTGAAGTAGCGCTTGAAGCCTGCCAGCATGTCTTTGCCGGCCTGGTAGTTGGGTGCCATCAGGTAGACCTTTTTCAGGCCCTTGTCCTGGGCCAGCTTGCCCATGGCTTCGGCCGCGCCGTCGTTCTGCCACGCGGCGGAAAACACATTGGCCTTGCAACCCGCGCCGGCCAGCGGCGATGGGCCGGCATTCGTGGCGATGGCCACGGTGCCTGACTCAACGATGCGCGGCAAGCTGGCCATCAGCACATTGGAAAAACTCAGGCCCACGATGGCATCGACCTTGTCCTTGTCGATGAATTTGCGCACGATCTGGCTGCCGATCTCAGGCTTGAGCTGGTCGTCTTCCTTCAGCACCGTGGCGGCCTGGCCGCCGAGCTTGCCGCCCAGTTGCTCGACCGCCAGCATGAAGCCGTCGACCTGGTCCTGGCCGACGATGGCCTGCGGGCCGGACAAGGGTGCCATCAAGCCGATGGTGGCGGCGGCGGTGAACTGGCTGGCGCCGGCCAATACGAGCCCGGCCGCGGCGGTCAGCGCGTTGCGGCGAAAAGGCGTCTTGAATGCTGTGTTCATGGTGTGTTGTCTCCTGTTTATCGGGTGATCGGGTGAAATGACGAAAGAGGTGAAAGGCTGCGGGTTCAGTCGGACATTTGCACAAAGACACGGCCGCCCTCGATGCGCACGGGGTAGCTGCGGACGTCCTGCGTGATCGGCGCGCAGGTGCCGCGGCCGTTGCGCACGTCGAACTTGCCCTGGTGCAGCGGGCATTCAATTTCATAGCCGTCAAGAAAGCCGTCGCACAGGCGGGCATGGCCGTGGGTGCAGATGTTGTCGGTGGCAAAAATGCTGCCCTCGACCTTGTAGAGGGCGATGTCGCGGCCGCCGACCTGCAGGCCGATCACGTCGTCTTCGGGAACGCCGGCTTCTTCGGTGGCGTCCAGCCAGTTGGAGTTGCTCATGATTTAGATGGGGTAAATGATGGAATTGGGGATCATTTCGCTGTCGTATACGCACAGCCGCGAAGCGAACTTCAGGCCTTCAGGCGTGCGCACGATCACGTCGATGTAGCGGCCGACGTTAAAGACCGTCGACTCTTGCGACAACTTGGTGCGAAAGACCGCGTAGTTGGCCTCCGACTCAAAGCGGTTGCGGCCGACCGCGCGAATCAGCGGCGCGCCGACAACGTGGCGCTGGTAGTAGGGGTCGTGGAACAAGGTCTCGCGGATGCCATAGACACGGTCTTTGAGCATGCCCTTGCTTTCAAACAGCAGGGTTGCCAGCGGAAAACCACGTTCATGGTTTTCCCGCGGGACCAGCTTGTAGAGGCAGTCCTCGGTGAAGAACTCGGGCCATAAATCCCAGTCGCCCGAATCGACCGCCTGGGCGTAATCGGCATACAGCTGCGCGACCTGCAGGTAATCTTCGAAATTGAGCTTGAGGGCGGCGCTCATACATCGGCCTCCATCACTTCGCGCCAGTACTGGTACATGCCGCGTATCAATGTCTCGGTGACCATGTGGTCGGTGTCCTCGACCGTGCGCCCGCCGAGTTCGGCCAGGGTGCGGTGGCAAGGCTTCTGCTCAAAACCCTGCTGCGAGAACTCAATCACCTCGCCGTCGTCGGCAGACACAAAGCCGGCCGGGCCGAACAGGTTGGCCTGGCGCAGCCGGCGCTGCGTCATCTCTTGCGTGTCGTCTTCAAAGCCAAAGTGCGTCCAGACGAAATCGAAGGAACCATGGCCGTCGGGCTGGATGTGGCGCGTCGACACGCTGTTGACCTGCTGCTGCAGGATGACGCTGGGAAACAGCGTCATCATCACCGCGGTCGGGCCGCCCCACCAGGGCTCGGGCACGATGTCAAGAAAGCGCGGATCGTTGAGTTCCATGCTCTCCTTGAAGCTGGACACCTGGGTGACCTGGTCCGCCTTGCCCGACCGGCCGCGCGTGGAGATCATCGCGGCATGGCGGTGGCGCGCATCCATTTTGAGTTCGGACTTGTTGTCGGCGCGCCAGAGGCCGAAGGTGACAAACCAGGTGTGCAGCAGCCCGGGGTGGTAGGGGTCCTTGATGTTCTCCTGCATCAGCTTCCAATTGCCCGGGATGCGCTGGCGGTTGTAGCCCAGGATCTTCAGCTTCCGGCCGTCAAAGAGACGGTCGAAATAGCCGAGGATCACCGGTCCGAGGAAGTCTTCAAGGGATTCGATGCCGTGGTCGAAGCTGGCAAATACCACGCCGCCGCGCGTGGCGACCTTCAGCTTGTTGAGGCCGTGGTCGGTGGTCTTGAAGTCTGCCGGCATACCTCCGTTGACCTTGCCGTCCTGCTTCACACCGCGCCGAAACGGCACGCCTTGCAGGTCGCCCTTCAAGGTGTAGCTCCACTGGTGATATGGGCAGACAAACTCCTTTTTGTTGCCATGGCGTTCGCGGCAGAACTGCATGCCGCGGTGGGCGCAAACGTTTTCGACAACACTGACGCCGCCGTCGGTGTCGCGCACCATGATCACCGAACGTTCCCCGATCACCGTGCGCTTGAAGTCGCCGGCGTTGGGGATCTCGGCGTCAAGGCCGACGTAGTTCCAGTGTTTGTTGTAAAAAAAGCGTTCAAGCTCTTTCTTGTGCTGGTCCGGGTCGGTGTACGCCATGAAGGGAATCCGGCTTGTGCCTTCGGATTCCCATTGGATCTTGACGGGAAAGGTGCCGGTGGATCCGGTCGTTGTTGGGGCGGTCGATGCGCTCATCGCTGTCTCCTTTTGCTTCGGTTAATCAGCGCCTGTGCTTCAGGCAGCCACCGTGACCGTGATGCCTGCCAGGCCCGCGATATCGCCTTGCATGACGTCGCCCGCCAGCACGGCGTTCACGCCTTCGGGCGTCCCGGTCATGATGATGTCGCCGGGCTCCAGCGTTTCATACTCGGAAAGGTAGGCGATGCATTCCGGGACCGACCAGATCAGCTTGGCGATGTCTGAGGATTGGCGGGCGTCGCCGTTGACGGTGACGCTGATGGCGCCTTGCGCGACATGGCCGCCGTCGGCCACGCGTGACAGCGCGCCGACGGGGGCCGACAGCGAGAAAGACTTGCCGAATTCCCACGGGCGGCCCTTATCGCGCGCTTCGAGCTGCAGGTCGCGGCGTGTCATGTCCAGCCCCACGCCGTAGCCGTAGACATGGTCCAGCGCATCAGCCAAGGCGATGTCGCGGCCGCCCTTGCCGATGGCGACGACGAGTTCGATTTCGTGGTGGAAGTTGTTCGTCTTCGGCGGATAAGGAATGCTGACCGGCGTCGATGCATCGACGGCCGCGTTGGCCGGTTTCATGAAAAAGAACGGCGGATCGCGATCAGGGTCCTTGCCCATCTCGCGCGCGTGCGCGGCGTAGTTGCGGCCCACGCAAAAGATCCGGTTGACGGGAAAGCGTTCGCGGATGCCTGTGACGGCGAGCGTGGGAATGGCAGCGGGTTCGATGGCGTAGTTCATGTGACGGTGTTTCGTTGAAAAGTTGAAATTTTTCAGGCGCGGTGTTCGCGCCACAGACCGAGTGCCTGCTGCACCGGGCGGTCTGAGTAGCTGAAGAGCACGGTATCGGGACCGGCGCGGAATTGGTGGCTATGCCAGGACGGCACCACCATCACGTCGTTTTCATCGAGGCGGACGGTCTTGCCTTCAATGCTCGCCTCGGCCTTGCCGCTGAGGCATACGTACACCGTGCCATCGGTGCAGCGGTAGGGCCGTGTCTCAAAGCCTGCTGGAAGCAGCTGGGAGAACGCCGCTATCGTCGGCATGGGTGAGCGGCCGGTGGCCGGGTTGACGTAACGCTGCTTGTGGCCGAAGTGCGCGTCAGGCTCGCTGCCTGCGGCGATGGATTTCAGCGATGCCAGCGTGCGCTCCCAGGGATAGACAAACACTTTGGTCGGCTCGGCAGGCTGCTGGTAAAAATCGACCGGCACCATGTTGGCGCCGTAGCGCGCCAGCGCATCGCCTTCCGGCCGAACGACGGCCTGGTAGTTGCTGTCGCTTTTCTCGGCGAATCCCGCATCGAGGAAGCGCACGATGGGAATGTCCAGTCCGTCGAGCCACACCACCGGCTGGTCACCCGGGTTGCCGTGGTCGTGCCAGGTCCAGGCCGGTGTGATGATGAAGTCACCGCGGCGCATCGTCGTGCGTTCGCCATCGACCGCCGTGTAGGCGCCTTCACCGTCCAGCACCAGCCGCAGCGCGGACTGGGTGTGGCGGTGCGCCGGTGCCACTTCCCCCGGCATGATGAGCTGCAGGCCGGCATACAGCGACTGTGTGATGCAGGATTGGCCGCGCAGCCCGGGGTTTTCCAGAATCAACACGCGGCGTTCCGCCTCAGCCGCGCTGATCAGCGTGCCCGCTTCCATGACCCGTTGGCGCACGTCGGCGTATTTCCACAGATGCGCGACCGCCGGCGACTTCGGCGAGTGCGGCACCAGCGCGCCCAGCACTTCCCATAAGGGTGTCATGTTGTCGACGCCGATGCGGTCGTAATAGGCTTTGCGGCTCAGCTGGGAATCAAGGCCGGTATTTCTGCTGTTCATGGGGGTTCCTGTTGATCGGTCTGTTCGGTCTGGTCGCTCAAGTGCCGCTGGCATAAAACGCGTCGGCATAGATTTGTTCGGGCAGCACGCCCATCTGGCGCACCAGCAGGCTGGTGGCCTCCACCATGGGGGGCGCGCCGCAGAGATAGGCGCGGAAGCCGTCAAGGCTCGGCCAGTCCTGGGCAATGGCTTCGGTGACCAGGCCGGTGCGGCAGCCGGGCGCCTGGCCGGACGCAAGCACGAGGTGCACCTTCAGTTGCGGATGCTGGCGCCGGAGCTCGGCCAGCCACTCGCGGCCATAGACGTCGCGTTCGGAGCGCACCCCGAAATACAGGTGGATGCTGTTGCGCATGCCTTCGGCAATGACGCCGCGGATGATGGACAGAATCGGCGCCAGGCCTGTGCCGCCGGCCACGCAGAGCATCGGCCCCTCATGCTTGCGGCGCAGGTAGGCTGAACCCAGCGGACCGCTGACGCGCACCGCGTCGCCGACCTTCAGCGTATTGGCGATGTAGCCTGTGACGCGGCCCTCGGCGACCAGGCGCACGTGGAACTCCAGCTCGCCGTCGGCGCACAGGCCCGCCATGGAATAAGGCCGGCTGTGCTCGGGCGTGAACTGGAGCTGGGCGTACTGCCCCGGTGAAAACTCGATGGGCTTGGCCGGTTTCAGCCGCAGGCGTTTGATGTCGTGGGTCTGGTCTTCCACCGCCACGACGGTGGCCTTGACGATTTTTGCCGTATGGACAACGACCTCGTCGGGCTCGGGGATCTCGACAATGCAGGATTCCGTCAGAAAGGTCTGGCAGGCCAATACGTACTGGTCGCCAGCTGCCACCGGCCGCTGGGCTTCCCCGCCCGAGGCGAGCGCTTGCCCTTCGACGAGCTTGCAGCGGCAGGTGCCGCAACGCCCGGCCAGGCAGCTGTAGGACACCGGCACGTCGTTGGCGCGCAGGGCGTCCAGCAAGTTCACCCCTGCGCTAACGCTCAGCGTACGCTGGAGAGGGCGGACAAAAATTTCCATCGTGTTGATCTGGTGTGTCTCGTGGCAAGTCGCCTTGCCGCACGCTTTCTGCCGGATATCAGCGGTGGGGCTGCAATAAGGCGGTCATCGGCGGCAATGGGGTCATGATCAAAGACCCACCAAAATCAGTCAATACAATGGCGTTAATGTTCTATATCATTTAAATCAATATTCCGTACCACGAGGGGCCGCAGATGGAACTCAAGGAAATCGACCTGAACCTGCTGGTGATCTTTAACCAGCTGCTGACCGAAAGAAAAGTCTCCAAGGTGGCGGAGAACCTCGGCCTGGGACAGCCCGCCGTCAGCAACGCCCTGGCGCGGCTGCGCAAGCTGTTTGGGGATGAACTGTTTCTCCGCACATCCAGCGGCATGCAGCCCACGCCCTTTGCGGACCAATTGGCCGAATCGATAGGTTATGCGCTGGGCATGATCCACGGCGCGATCAACGTCAAGAATTCATTCGACCCCGCCAGCAGCAAGCGGAGTTTCACCGTCGGGATGACCGACATCGGCGAAATCTACTTTCTGCCTCTCTTGATGGAAAAGATCCAGAAAGTGGCGCCCGGGGTTTCCATCAGCACGGTGCGCAATACCACCGTCAACCTGAAAGACGCCATGGAGGCAGGGCACGTCGACCTGGCGATCGGGCTGTTACCCCAATTGAAGGCCGGATTTTTCCAGCAACGCCTGTTCTCTCAGCAATACGTTTGTGTGTTTCGCAAAAACCATGCACTGGACAAGCGAAAGATTTCCCCAGCGGATTTTTTTGCCAGCGATCACGTCGTGATTGCGTCCGCGGGAACCGGACACGGGAAGGTCGACGAAATCCTGGACAGCGGTTCACAAAAAAGACGTATACGCCTCACGGTTCCCCATTTCGTCGCGATTGGCCATATTCTTCAATCCACCGACATGGCGGCCACGGTTCCCGAGCGCCTGGCGGAAAAAATGGCGACGCCATTCAATCTCCGATACGTCAACCATCCCGTCAAGTTGCCGCAAATCGCCATCAATCTTTTCTGGCACGCCAAGTACCACAAGGACCCGGCAAATCAGTGGCTCAGATCGCTTGTCTTCGAGACGCATTCGGACCGCTGATCCGCTGGCCCCGGCTTGCCTGGCCGGCAGTGAAAGCGCGTGGCCGCCGAGGATGCGGTTTCCGGCGAGTTCAGAAGGAAAACCAGCCGCGACAGGCCGGGATTTACCGGCCCTGATACGCCTTCAGCGGGCCAGGTTGCGCAAGTGCCTGAATGGAGCGCTGCCACCAGCCCACGTCGTGCCAGGCGTTCAACTTGTAGCCGACCTTTCGGTAGATCCCGAGCGGCTCAAACCCCATCGATTCGTGGAGCGCCACACTCGCGGCGTTCGGAAGGGCAATACCGGCAAAGGCTTGTGCGTAACCCAATGTCTTCAGCTCCTCCAGCAGCGATTTGTAAAGCTGTTTACCAATGCCTTGGCCGCGGGCGTCACTGCGCACATAGGCTGTCACGTCCACGGACCACTGATAGGCGGCCCGTTCGCGATGCTTGCCGGCATAGACATAGCCGCTGACCCGGCCTGAAGCATCAAGACTCACCAGCCAGGGAAAGCGCTGCAGCGTGGTCGCTATGCGCGTCCCCATTTCATCAACCGTTGGCGGCTCCAGTTCGAATGAAATGGCTGTCTCGCGCACGATAGGGGCGTAGATCGCGGCAATGGCGGGGGCGTCATCTGTCGTGGCGGTACGGATATCCATGGTTAAACGCGCGTGGGAAAAGGAGTTGCCGAAGTTTTCTCGTCCGGTATTTTGGCAGGAGCAGCAGCGTTCCAAATGCACAGGCCCCAAGGGCTGCGGAGATTCACAAGGCACCCATTTTCCAGTGACCGAGGAAAACGGCAAAAACCCACCGACGTTCGGCGCAACGAGTCGACTGGCCGCTTTCGCTGCGAAACGGCTACCAGGTCGCAGATGCTCGACCTAACGAAGCCCTGCTGCATTGGCTCGTGCCAATGGCTTCACGTGAGCCCGCAAGTGACTACAGATCTTGTTCAGATCGCTTTCAGGGTCACGGTTACCACGCGACAAGACCAGATCGGTTTGCACCACCATGTCCTCAAAGCGCGGGTTAGAGGCAAGGTACGCCAGAATCAGCCTGGAGTAGCCGGTGTCTCCGTCGTATCGGCACTGCGTTACCTCTCCCATCGCGTTGTAACGAGGCCGGCTGTCGTTGACCAGCGCCTCCAGCGCCACGATGTCGTGGAGCCGGCCGAGCCATGCCGGGAACTCGCTCTGGAGTTGCGATAGGCATGCGGCCACTTTGGCTGGTGTTGCCAGTGTGCCAAGCGCATTCAAAGCGTCGGACAACTGGAGTACCGCCGTCTCCGTTGCGTGCAGGTCCGACGCCTGGTGCATGAATCCGTGCACATAGTTGTTGCAAACTTCGACGCGCGCGTCGAAGTGCATGGCACCTATCTCCGGCGTCGTTGAGTGGCGAAGGTACGCCTTGATCCGGTCTGCCGCAGTGGTCTTGACGAAAAGGTACGGGCGACCGGCGTCTTGAACATACCCTCCGGCTTCCAGCATATCCGCCGCCATGCGAACGATTTCGTTCAGCGTCGCATCGATATCCGCGAACTTCCTGTCGAGCCTCGTAAAGAGAAGCCCGTTTCGTTCACCGTGCCGAAACCCGCACACCTCTTCAGCGAGGGCGGCAGGAACGCTGAAGACGGCATCGTGGCCGTGCTCTGAACGCGCCTTAAGCGCGGCATGCCGCAAAGACGCTACAGCTTTCGGCGGAACGCCTTCGATACTGAGGTGATCGGCCCCCTCTGCCAAAACATGGGAGACCGTCCAGACCCGCGCTCCGTCGCGGCAAAGAAACGCCATCGAGGCGTTGGTATTGTCATCTTCGGTGCATCCGACGACGATGCAATTCAGAGAGAGGACTTTCATCAAGAGCGGATCGATCATCGGATGAAAGAACTCGTTGAACACGATGACATACGAGCCGTTCGCCAAGCGTGCGCCCGACATGGGCACAGTACCTGCCTGCACGCTCTGTGCGCTGTCTGTCAAACCAAGCTCGGAAAGAACGTCTGCGCCGGCCTTTGCTGCCACGCTGATCCAAGAAAATCGATAGCCCATTGCCACCTCCCGGCACCGCTGTTAGATGTGAGGCATTAGAGCACGATGCTTAGGAATAATGAGATCCGCGGCGCAGGCCACCGGGTGCGCCGAGTAGGTGTAGCCGTGCGGGAATTCGAGCATGTAGTCGGGCCCGCCGGCAGCCATGAAGGTGTCGTAGATCTCCTGCTTCGCCGCCACGGCGCCCAGCGGCTGGACGCCATTGGTGACCTGCTTGGCCAGGTCCTGCTTTATTCGGGACCGATAGCGGGATAGTCGATATAGCCTTCCGCGCCACCGGCATAGAACAGCTGCGGCCGTACTTCGTTGAGCGGCGCACCGGTTTTCAGCCGCGCGACCAGGTCCGGATTGGCAAGTGCCATCGCACCCAGGGATTCCATGTCGGCAAGGCTTGCGGCCACGTCCGAGCCGACCTGCTCGCGCTTGCGGCCTGGGCGGTTCACGATCAGCACCCCGCCGAAGCCCTTGCGGATGTCCGCCAGGAGGGCGTCGTTGCCCGCATGGAGGACGTGCAGGTAAGCGATGCCCATTTTGTCGAACTCCGCCGCGAGGTAGCGGTAAAGATCATCATTGTCCCGCCCCTCGGCGATACCGCCCGCGGGGAATCCCGGCGATACGCGGATGGCGGTTTTCTCGGGGCCGATGGCATCGGCGATCGCGCGTGCCACTTCGATGGCAAAGCGCGCGCGGTTTTCCATGGAGCCGCCGTACTCATCGGAGCGCTGATTCGCATTGGGAGCCAGGAACTGGTGTACCAGATAGCCGTTCGCGCCATGTATTTCCACGCCGTCCGCGCCCGCTTCGACGGCCCGCGCGGCGGCATGTGCGAAGTCGGCCACGGTTTGTCTGACTTCGGCGGTTGTCAGCTCGCGCGGTTCGGGAATGGCCTGCATGCCCTTGATCGTGAACATGTCGACGCCGGGCGCGATGGCCGATGGCGCGACAGCTTGCCGATGATGCGGCGTGTTCTCGGGATGCGAGATACGCCCCACGTGCATCAGCTGCACGAACAGGCGCCCGCCGGCGGTATGGACGGCATCCGCGACCTTGTGCCAGCCGGCGACATGCGCGTCGGTGTAGATGCCGGGCGTGGCGAGATAGCCCTGCCCGTCGTCGGAGGGCTGCGTGCCCTCGGTGATCAGCAGGCCCATGGTCGCGCGCTGGGCGTAATACTCCGGCGCCAGATCGCTGGGCGTTCCGTCGGGCTTCGCCCGGCTGCGGGTCATCGGCGCCATGGCAAGCCGATGCGGCAGTTGCAGCTTGCCGACCTTGATGGGGGACCAGACATCATTCATTTCATATCTCCTGGGATACATGGGTTAAAAAAAAGGGGGTGCCCGCTCTCGGAGCGGGACGTTGGGGTGCGATTCGTGGGGTGCGTTTCGGCATCGGCGCTGGAGGCCTTTTGAAGCGCCGGTTCAGTCGGAAAACCTCACCACGGTCTTGCCGCGTTGTGGATGCGTCCGGTTGCGTTCAATCGCCGCGGCCAGCTCGTCCAGGCGCACGACAGCGCTGACCTCGGACTGCAAGCGGCCGTGCACCACGTCATCGGCGATGGCTTGCAAGCGCGCGGTATCCGGCGTGTTCTGGAACCAGAGGCCGCGGCGGCCCACCGGCGTGTTTGCCGCAATGTCGGGTGATGCGGTACTGACGATGGTGCCGTTTTCGGCAAGCACGGCCCATGAGCGGCTCAGCACGTCGCCGCCGGTGTAGTCGAGCACGAGGTCGATATCGCTCACGAGGTTTTCAAACTGTTCCTTGTCGTAGGCGATGACATGGTCCGCGCCAAGACCGCGGACATAGCCGCTGTGGCTGTCCCGGGCGGTGGCGTACACCACGGCGCCTGCCTGGTGCGCGTACTGCACCGCGAATCCGCCCAGGCCGCCGGCCGCGCCCTGGATCAGGATGCGCTGCCCGGAGCGGATTTCGCCGGCGAGGTGCAGGCTTTTCCATGCGGCCACCGAAGCCAGGGGCAAGGCGGCGGCTTGCACGAAGTCCAGCGCGTCGGGCACCGGGCTCAAATTGGCCTCGTTCACCGCGACCAGGTCGGCGTAGGCGCCCAGGCCTCCGAGCGGGCCCATGACCCGATCGCCTGTGCGCAACCGGGTAACGCCCGCGCCCACCGCTTCAACGACGCCAGCGAGCTCTATGCCCAGGATGGTTGGCAATTGCAGCGGGAAAGCGTCGCGGACATAGCCCTCGCGCAGCTTCCAGTCGAGCCCGTTGACGCCGGCGGCGTGGACGCGGACCAGCACCTGGCCCGCCCCCGCTACTGGCGGCGCGACCGGCGAAACCTTGAGAGAGTCGGGGCCGCCGTATTCCGTCAGTACCAATGCACGAATGTCATTCATGAGAAACACCTTTGAGGTTTTGTTGCGTAGGACTCAACAATAGGGTGTTTCACATTAGATTCAAAGACTATAAAATTGAGATTACTTGTATCAATATTGAGACGCTATGGATTTGAATGCCCTTGGGGACTTTCAACTGGTCGCCACCCACGGCGGTTTTGGAAAGGCCAGCCGCGCCAGCGGCCGGTCCAAGGCCACCTTGTCACGGCGTGTCGCCGATCTTGAGGAAGCATTGGGTATCCGGCTGATCGAGCGAGGCACCCGGCGCCTGGAGCTGACGGAAGCCGGCCAGCTGTTGCTGAGCAGAACGGAGGGACCGATGCACGAGGTCGCCGAGGCGGTCACCGCGACGCGAGACAGCCTCGCAACGCCGCGAGGCCGCCTGCGTGTCGCGGCACCGCTGCTATTTTCGCAAGTGGCGCTCGGGCGGATTGCCGCGCGGTTCCTGGCGAGCTATCCGGACGTGCAGATCGAAGCCGTGGCGGAGGATAGGCTCGTCAATCTCGTCGACGAGCATTTTGACGTGGCCATCCGCATCAACCCCTCCAGGGACAGCGCCCTGGTCGGCAGGTGTTTTGCGAAAGACCGGATGGTGCTTGCCGCCGCGCCCTCCGTTCAGATGCCGACGGGGCGTAAAGACACGCCTTTTCGCGTTCCGGCAGTCGTGACGCCCAGCTATCGCGACGGCGATGTCTGGTCCGTCAACAACGGTCAGTTCACCATCGAGCCGCACCCTGTTCTGCGCCTGTCTTCGCTTCTGATGGTGCGCGACGCCATCGCCGGCGGCGCAGGGGCGGCCATGATGCCGCAATCCATCATTGGAGACCTGCTTGAAAAGGGCGCACTCGTGTCATGGGGCATTGCCGGCGACGAAGTGGAACTTTGGGTTCTGCACACTTCCCGTCGTTTGCAGAGTCCCAAAGTTCGGGCCTTCGTGGAATTCATGTGCGCCCAGTACCCCAGTGGCTCGTTTGCCGTTCAAACCTGACTTTGCCTCCCACGGCCTCCAGCCCGAGGGATTCATCCCGGAATTGGTTCCGGGTCAGCTTGCCAGCGCGAGGCTCGCCACCTGGACAAACCAGCTGATGCCCAGCGGCAGCACCTCGTCGTTGAAGTCATAGCTGGGGTGGTGCAATGACGGGCTGTCTTCGCGCCGCGAGCCCGCGCCCTGGCCCAGCCAGAGGTAGGCGCCGGGCCGGGCCTGGAGCATGAAGGCAAAGTCCTCGGAGGTGAAGGCCGCCGACGGCGCCATCGAGGCCTTCAGCCCCGCGGCTTCGGCGGCGCGCAGGGCCAGCGCCGCTTCTTGCGGCGTGTTCACGGTGGCGGGGTAGTAGCGCACATACTCCACCTCGATTGCGGTGCCTGTCGCCTGGGCCACGCCTTGCGCGATCTGCCGGATGGCCGCTTCTATGGTGTCCTGCACGTCCGCATCAAAACTGCGCACCGTGCCTGTGAGTTCGACCGCCGAGGGCAGCACGTTGTGCGACTGGCCGCCGCTGATGCGTGTGACCGAGAGCACCGCGTTCTCGGTGGGCGGAATGCGGCGCGACGTGATGGTGTGCAGCTGCGAGACCAGCTCGCTCGCGGCGAGCACCGCATCGGGCGTGCGGTGCGGCTGGGCCGCATGGCCGCCGCGGCCCCGGACCACGATGTCGAAGCGGTCGGCCGCGGCCATGATGGCGCCCGGCCGCGTCTGGGCCGTGCCGGCGGGCAGCTCCGGCCAGTTGTGCAGGGCATAGACCGCGTCGCAGGGGAAGCGCTTGAAGAGCCCTTCCTGGACCATCACGCGTGCGCCCCCCCGGCCTTCCTCGGCCGGCTGGAAGATGAAGTTGACGGTTCCGTTGAAACGGCGCGTGCGCGCCAGCTGGCGTGCCGCGCCCAGCAGCATGGCGGTGTGCCCGTCGTGGCCGCAACCGTGGTGGACGCCGGGGAAGCGGCTGACATAAGGCTTCTGGCCTTGCTCGAGGATGGGCAGCGCATCCATGTCGGCGCGCAGGCCCACGCTGCGCCCCGCGGTGCCGGCGCGCAGCACGCCGACGACACCGGTGCCGCCCAGGCCTTCATGCACCTCCAGCCCCAGCTCGCGCAGGGCCGAGGCGACGATGCCGGCTGTGCGGTGCTCCTTGAAGGCGAGTTCCGGATGCGCGTGCAGGTCACGCCGCAGCGCGACCAGCTCGGGCAGCAGGTCCGCAATCTCCCCGGTCATTGGAAGGCCTGGCGTGCCGCCCGCGGCTGGCTGGCGGCCGTGAGGTACTGCCCGGGCGTCATGCCGAACTCGGTCTTGAAATGCCGCGAGAGATGGCTTTGGTCGTAGAAGCCCGCCTCGCTGGCCGCGCTGGCGACCGGCATGCCCTGCCGCATCAGGGCTTGCGCGCGCGCCAGGCGCAGCCGGCAGATGTAGCGATGCGGGGACACACCGACTTGCTGGCGGAACACGGTGGCAAAGCGCCAGATGCTGAGCCCGGCGAGACCGGCCAGCTCCGACAGCGCCAGCGCCTGGTTGAGGTTCTCATGGATGTGCCGCTGCACACGCTGGATCGCTGCGGCCGAGCGGGCAGGCGCCGGGATGCGGGGAGGAGGGTTCATGCTGCAAGCGTAGGCCGGGCCCGCCGGAGATGGCACCGGAAACGGGCGCCGGCGCAGCAGCAAATGTCGAATCAGGTCGGGCTGCAGCAAAAGCTGCGGCCCCGCAGCCGCTCAGCCCGCTCAGGCGTGGGGCTGCATCAGCTGCTCGATGGGGTAGTAGTTCTTGACGAAGGGTGTCTTGATGACGATGTAGCTGAAGTACTTTTCGATGCCGATATTGGCCTCCAGCAGGCCCTCGACGATCTCCTGGTAGTGGTTCACGCCGCGCGTGACGAACTTCAGCAGGTAGTCGTAGCCGCCGCTGACCAGGTGGCATTCCACGATCTCGTCGATGGGGCGTATGCTCATCTCGAACTTGACGAAGTCCTCGCGCTTGTGGTCCTGCAGCGTGACTTCGGTGAACACCAGCAGCGTGTCGCCCAGTTTCTCGAGCCGGATCTGTGCGCCGTAGCCGGCGATATAACCGGCCTGCTCCAGCCGCTTCACGCGCACCAGGCAAGGGCTGGGCGAGAGGCCGACGGCGTCGGCGATTTCGACGTTCGAGGCGCGCCCGTTCTTTTGCAGGTGGCACAGGATGCGCAGGTCAAGGCGGTCGAGTTTGGGGTTGCCGGTGGAGGTGTTCATCGTTACCCCATTTAAGCAAGTTCCACGCCCAAGTCAATCAGGTCAAGCCAGTGCGCGCCGCACGTCGGGCTGCTCGAGCACGCTGTCCAGCGTGCGGTTCAGCCGCTCGAACATCTGCTCGAACTCCGAGGGCGTGAAGCACAGGGCCGGCGCAAAACCCAGGATGCTGTCGCCGAAAGCGCGGAAGATGAGGCCGTTCTCGTAAGCCGCTTTCGCGATGCGGTCGGGCAGTTGCAGGGCGGGGTCGAAGCCGGCCTTGGTGTATTTGTCGCTCACCAGTTCGAGCGCGCCCAGCAGCCCGCGCGAGCGCGCGTCGCCCACCAGCGGATGGCGCAGCATGGACCGCAAGCCGGCCTCGAAGTGGGGCGCGACGCGCTGGCCGTTGGCGAGGATGCCGCCTTCTTCATACAGCCGTATGACTTCCAGCGCCACCGCGGCGCTCACCGGGTGCGCGGAATAGGTGGCGCCGTGGCCCACCAGGGCGCCGGCCGGCGTGCCGTCGGCAATGCCGGCGTACACGCGCCCGGACATGAGCAGCGCGCCCATGGGCGCATAACCGGAGGTCAGCCCCTTGGCGACCGTCATCAGGTCCGGCGACACGCCCTCGGCTTCGCAGGCGAACATCGGGCCGGTGCGGCCGAAGCCGGTGATCACCTCGTCGGCCACGAACAGGATGTCCAGCTCGCGGCAGGCCTGGTGCATGGCCTTGAGCCAGCCCGCGGGCGGCACGATCACGCCGCCCGAGCCCTGGATAGGTTCGCAGAAGAAGGCCGCGACGTTTTCCGCGCCCAGCGTGTTCACCTTCTCGCGCAGCGCGGCCACCGAAGCCGCGATCACCGCCTGCGGATCACTGCCCACCGGGCTGCGGTAGGGGTAAGGCGAGGGGATGTAATGTTGTTCAGGGCGCGGCAGGTCGAACCCCCGGTGGAAGGCCGGCAATGCCGTCAGGCCCGCGCCGGTGGAGGAGGAGCCGTGGTAGCCGCGTTCCAGCGCGATGAAGTGCTTCTTGCGAGGCCGGCCGGTGGCGTTGTAGTACTGCACGATGAGGCGCACCGCCGCATCAATGGCCTCGGAGCCGCCCAGTGTGAGGTACACATGCTCCAGCCCGGGCGGCGCGATCTCCACCAGCTTGGCGGCCAGGCGTATGGCCGGCTCGCTCGCGTAGCCGAAATAAGCCGTCGCGTAGGGCAGCTCGCGCATCTGGCGCGCGGCGGCTTCCACCACGCTTTCGTGGCCGTAGCCGATGTTCACGCACCACAGGCCCGCGAAGGCATCGAGCAGTTCGCGGCCGTCGGCGTCGCGCAGCCAGGCGCCTTTGCCGGAGCGCAGCACCGTGGCGCCGCGTTGCTCGTGGCCGCGCCAGTTGGCCACGGGGTGGATCAGGTGCGCCCGGTCGAGCGCCACCAGCGAAGAATTGAGGGAAAGGGTTTTGGTGGACATCATGGGCACAAGCTTAGGCGCGAGTGCGCAGCGGGTGCTGCGGCTTGTCCCCTTGCGCGCGCACGACCATGCTGTTGTTTGCGGGCCTACGGTAGAAGATTCTGCGGGCCTGGGGCCCCTGGAGGCCCTAGTACCCGCGCAAGCGGTCCACCACGCCTTCAAGCGGCAGGCCGAAGGCGTATCGCCGCAGGTTGTCCAGCAGCGCTTCGCCCGCGGTCTCCGCCTGGGTCGCGCTGGCGATGTGGGGCGTGAGCCAGATGCGCGGATGCGTCCAGAACGGATGGCCCTGCGCCGGCGGTTCCGGCTCGCAGACATCCAGGACGGCGGCCGAGAGCCGCCCGCTTTCCAGCGCGGTGAGCAGCTCCGCTTCCACCAGGTGGCCGCCGCGCGCGGCGTTGACCAGGCAAGCGCCTTCGGGCAACGCGTCGAACACGCGCCGGCCCAGGATGCCGCGTGTTTCGGGCGTGAGCGGCAGCAGGCACACCAGGATGTCGGTGCGGGCCAGGAACTCGCCCAGCTCCGCTTCGCCGCTGTAGCAGCGCACGCCCGGCTCATTGCGGCGCGAGCGGTTCCAGCCCGCGCAGTCAAAGCCGAGCAGCCGCAACTGCGCCAGGGCCGCGCGCCCCAGCATGCCCATGCCCATCACGCCCACGCGCCGCGTGGAGGCCGGCCGCACGGGTTGATCCTTCCATTGGCCGCTGCGTTGCTGTTGCAGGTACAGCGGCATCTCCCGGTGCAGCGACAGCACGGCCCAGCTGATGTATTCGCACATGCAGGCCGTCAGGCCCGGCTCCACCATACGCACGACGGTCAGCCCGGGCGGCAATGCAGAGAAGTCGAACTGGTCCACGCCGGCCCCTACGGAGAACAGGATCTCCAGCTTGGGAAGGGTTTCGGCGATGCGCGGCGGGGGCTCCCAGGCCGCGAGAAAACGCACCTGCGCCGGGTCTTCGATTTCCGGCCAGGTCCAGAACGGCAGCTGCGGCATTTTGCGGGCGAACTGCCCGGCCCACACCGCCCCGCGCTGCGCGGGGCCTTTATATAAAAAAGCCATGTCAGTTTTCCATGATGCCGCGCACGGTTCGCGACGCGTGAGAGCCAATGTTCAATACAAGTGCCCGCGCGGAACCGGCTTTGCCGGGCCGCAGGGGGCGTCCCCTGAGGGGGGAGCAGGCTACACGAAGTGAGCCTGAACGGGGGTGGGCCATTCCTAGCCCATGGCTTGACTGACCAGCGCCCAGCCGCCCACGGCCGGCCCACGCTCCAGCGGCCCGCCGCGCACCATGGTCGTGACCGTGTCCACGCGAGGCAGGCCCTGTGCCTCCAGCCATTCAGGCAGCCCGCTGGCGGCGTCGACGTCGATGCGCAGGAACCGGCCGGCATAGTGGCTGCACCAGTGGCCTATGAGTGCCTGCGCCCCCGCAAGATCGGGTGCCACCACGGGGCCGATGGCGTGGCCGCGCCCGAAGCGCCGCACGACGGAAAAGCCGACCGCTTCGCCCCCGCTTGCCAGCACCACCGCCTCGCCGTCGGCCAGCAGTTTGCGCAGCATCGCCTCACGCGGCATGCCGGCGCTTCGCGCATCGAGCGCGGCCAGTGTCTTCGCGTCGTTGCGGCCCAGCGGGCGCAGCCGCATGCCTTGCGGCAGGGCTACCAGCTGGGCCGGGGCCGCCAGGCCCTGGTGCTGCCGGACCTCGCCCGTGATCGCAAAGCCCATGCGTTCGTACAGGCCGCGGCCTTCGGGCGTGGCGTGCAACAGCACGGTGCGCCCGTCCAGCCCGGCCATCACCGCGTGCATGAGGTGCTGGCCCACGCGCTGCCCCTGCATGCGCGGCGCCACCACCACCAGGCCCACCGTCGCGTGCTGTTTGCCCCACTGCCAGTGCACAGCCGTGCCCACCAGTTCACCGTCGCGCACCGCGGCCACGCCCTGGCCGTGCGCTACGGCGAACTGCCAGTCTTCCAGCCGGTGCGGCCACTGGAACTCGCGCGACAGCGCCTGCGCGGCTTCAAGGTCATTCGTCGTCAGGCGCCGTAACGACACCCCGTCGGGCAGGGCGCGGCCCACCGCCGCAAGTGCGGCCTGTGGATCAAATATGTGGTCGGACATAGGGCTTTCCTTCAAAACTTCCGCTCGTCAATACATCGATACATCGATCGCGGTTTGGGGGTGATGATGCTTGGCGGGGTGATTTGAGGCTTGTACGATCTTGGCGCCCGCCGCCGCCGCCCGCAGAACGGCACAAAGCGCCTCGTGCCCGCCGCAGTCCGGATGAATACTTTGCGCGTACCGCGCAGAACCGCAACAACTGCGGCGAAGGCTGCCTACGATTGCTTCCTGTATTGAAGCGATTGAATCGATTGAACCACCACTTTCATCACGTCACCACACCACCCACGAGGCAAACCATGATCTTCCGGCCCAAGTACATCACTTTCGACTGCTACGGCACGCTCACCTACTTTCGCATGCACGAAGTGGCCCACGGCATCGTCGGCGACCAGTTGCCCGCCGAGCGCATGCAGCAATTCATCAAGGACTTCAGCGCTTACCGGCTCGACGAGGTGATGGGCGACTGGAAGCCTTACGACCAGGTGCTCAAGTCTGCCTGGCAGCGCGTGTGCAAGCGCCACGGCGTTCCCTACCGCGACGAAGACGGCCAGAAGTTCTACGACGCCGTGCCCACCTGGGGCCCGCACACCGACGTGCCTTTCTCGCTCACGCGCGTGGGCCAGAAGATCCCGCTGGTGATCCTGTCCAACGCGATGAACGAGCAGATCCATTCCAACGTGCGCAAGCTCGAGGCGCCCTTTCACAAGGTGTACACCGCCCAGGATGCCGGCGCCTACAAGCCGCGCCTGAAAGCCTTCGAGTACATGCTCGACCAGCTGGGCTGCTCGCCCGACGACATCCTGCACGTGTCCTCCAGCCCGCGCTACGACCTGATGCCCGCCCATGACCTGGGCATCAAGAACAAGGTCTTCGTCAACCGCGGCCACGAACCCAAGCCCAGCGAGCTCTACAGCCACGCCGAGATCCGCGACATCAACGGCCTGCCCGCGCTGGTCGGCCTGTGACCTGAAAGGAAAAGACACCGTGAGCAACCTGACTTTCTTCAAGCTGGATGACCTGGGCGAGGGCCGCGAGAGCCTGCCGGTGCCCGAGAAGCTTTTGGCGGGTGACCCGCGCTTCACCAACTGGGACGTGGACCAGTCGCCCGACGGCAAGCTGCGCACCGGCGTGTGGCAGACCACGCCCGGAACGCTGCGCTCCATCAAGGGCGGCGTCTGGGAGTTCTGCTACATCCTGTCGGGCGTCTCGGAGCTGGTCGAGGACGGCGGCAAAACGTACCGCGTGCAGGCCGGTGACGCCTTCGTGATGAAACCGGACTGGGTCGGCGTGTGGCGTTGCATCGAGACCACGCGCAAAATCTGGACCATTTACGGCAGCGCATGAAGCTCGAATCCTTCTGGACCGATACCACCGCGCCCTTCGAGGGCCGCAGTGACGAGCTGCCCGCCAAGGCCGACGTGGTGGTTGTGGGCGGCGGCTTCACCGGCCTGTCGGCGGCCCGCAGGCTGGCCATGCGCGGCGCCCGCGTGGTGGTGCTGGAGGCATCGGTGGTAGCCGCGGAGGCCTCGGGCCGCAACGGCGGCCATGTGAACAACGGCCTGGCCGTGGACTATGCCACCGTCGCCGCGCGCGTCGGCGTCGAACGCGCCGCCGCCTGGTACCGTGCCTACGACGACGCGGTGGACACCGTGGAGCGCATCGTGCGCGAAGAGGAGATTGCCTGCGATTTTCACCGCCGCGGCAAGCTCAAGATCGCCGGGCGGCCTGCCCATTACGAGGCGCTGGCGCGCGGCTTCGAGCGCCTGCGCCGCGAAGCGGATTCCGAGGTCGAACTGGTGCCGCCGCAGCGCATCCACGAAGAGGTCGCTTGCGACCGGTTCGCCGGCGGCCTGCTGTTCAAGAAAAGCGCGCAGATGCATATGGGCCAGTTCGGCCGGGGCCTGGCGGAAGCAGCAGCCCGGCGCGGCGCGCTGATCTATGACCACGCGCCGGTGCAAAAGCTGCAGCGCCTGCACGGCCATGCCTACCGCGTGCACACGCCGCGCGGCACCGTGGACGCCGACCAGGTGCTGGTGGCCACCGGCGCCACGCGCCATGGCGCGTTCTCCAGCTTCTCTTACTGGCGGCGCCGCATTGTGCCCATCGGCAGCTTCATCATCGTGACCGAGCAGCTCGATCCCGCCATGGTGAAAGCGCTATTACCGCAGCGCCGCACCTACACCACTACCGACACGCTGCACAACTACTTTCGCCTCACGCCGGACAACCGCCTGGTGTTCGGCGGGCGCGCGCGCTTTGCGCTGTCCAGCCCGCGCTCCGACGCCAAGAGCGGCCAGGTGCTGCGCGAGCAGATGGTGGCGATGTTCCCGCAACTGCGCGACGTGCGCATCGCCTACTGCTGGGGCGGCATTGTCGACATGACGCAGGACCGCCTGCCCCACGCCGGTGAAACCGAGGGCCTCTATTACTCCATGGGCTACAGCGGCCATGGCACGCAGATGTCGGTGCACATGGGCGAGTGCATGGCCCGCGTGATGGCCGGCGACCTGGCGGCCAACCCCTGGCGCGACAACCCCTGGCCCGCCATCCCGGGCCATTTCGGCACCCCCTGGTTCCTGCCCGCCGTGGGGCTGTACTACACGATCAAAAACAAGTTCGCCTGAAAAGGCCCCACCCCCGAGGAGACATAACAATGACAGAACAACAGCTGACAGGCAGCAGCCTGATCGGGCCGGAAGAAAGCCGCCGCATCATGGGCCAACTGCAGGGCGGCGCCAGCCGGCGCGACGTGCTGGCCATGCTGATGGCCGGCGGCATGCAGGCCACATTGGCGGGCGGCCTGGCCTCCGCGGTGGTTGCGGCGCAAGCGGCAGCGCCGCGCAAGGGTGGGCGCATCAAGGTGGCCGGCGCGGCTGCCTCACTCAACGACACGCTGGACCCGGCCAAGTTCTCCAACCATAGCGACTACATCCGTGGTTGCATGTTCTACAACGGGCTGACCTCACTGGATGGCAGCCTCACACCCCGGCCGGCGCTGGCTGAGGAATTCATCACCACGGACGCCAAAACCTGGGTGTTCAAGCTGCGCCAGGGGGTGACCTTTCATGACGGAAAACCCTTCACGCCGGCCGACGTGGTGTTTTCCATCATGCGCCACAAAAACCCGGCGACCGGCTCCAAGGTCAAGGCGCTGGCCGAGCAGATCGAAGAGGTCAAAGCCACCGGACCGCATGAAGTGACCATACGCCTGGCGGCGCCCAATGCCGACCTGCCCGTGATCCTCGGCACCTGGAGTTTCCTCATCCTGCGCGACGGCGTCAGCGACGTGAACGCGCACATGTCGGGCGTGGGCACAGGCCCCTACAAGCTCAAGGACTTCAAGCCGGGCGTGCGCTCGCTGGCGGTGCGCAACGACAACTACTGGAAGCCCAACCGCCCTTATCTGGACGAGATCGAGTACGTAGGTATAGGTGACGAGGCAGCGCGCGTCAACGCATTGCTGACCGGTGAGATCGACCTGACCATGGCGATCAAACCGCACTCGGTGGACCGCATCAAGAGCAGCAAAAAGCACGCCATCTTCGAGACCAAGGCGGGCCTGTACACCGACCTCATCATGCGCCGTGACAGCGGGCCCGGCGCCAACCCGGACTTCGTGCTGGCGATGAAGCACTTGTTCAACCGCGAGCAGATGCTCACGTCCATCCTGCTGGGTTACGGCGAGGTGGCCAACGACCAGCCCATACACCCTAGCGACCGTTTCTATTTCAAGGGGCTCAAGCAGCGGGCCTACGACCCCGAAAAAGCCAAGTGGCATGTGCAGAAGGCTAATCTCGGCAGCGCGGCCATCCCGGTGGTGGTGTCGCCCGCAGCCTCCAATTCGGCGGAGATGGCGCTGGTGATGCAGCAGGCGGCGGGCCAGATCGGGCTTAACCTGGAAGTGCGCCCTATGCCGGCCGACGGCTACTGGTCGCAGCACTGGATGAAGCACCCCGTGGGCTTTGGCAACATCAACGCGCGGCCGTCGGCCGATTTGATGTTCACGCAATTCTTCAAATCTGATGCGCCGACCAACGAGTCTGCCTGGAAAAACCCCAAATTTGACCAGCTGCTGCTGGCCGCGCGCGCGCAACCCGACCAGGCCAAGCGCGCCAACATGTATGCCGACATGCAGGTCATGATCCACGAAGACAGCGGCATCGGCATTCCCCTCTTCATGTCCAGCATTGACGGGCACAACAAAAAGCTCAAGGGCCTGTCGCCGATCCCCCTGGGCGGCCTGATGGGCTACAACTTTGCCGAGAACGTCTGGCTCGACGCGTGACCAACAGCCTGGCCTGACGGCTGCGCTCACAACCTTGCCATCTGATGCCTGAGTCCTCGCGACCCCGGCTGCGGGGACCAGGCGGCGAGCTGGCCCGGCTGATGCTGGCGCAGCTCTTCCTCAACGCCTGTTTCACAGGCACCCGCATGGCCGCGCCGCTGCAGGCGCTGCGCCTGGGCCATGGCGAGGCGGCCGTGGGCTTGCTGATCGCCCTCTTCGCACTGGCCCAGGTCTTTCTTGCGCTGCCCGCGGGCCGCTACTGCGAGCGCCATGGGCTGAAGCGGCCGATTGCGGCCGCGGTGGTGGTGGCCGTGGCGGGCGGCGGGCTGGCGGCGGCGTGGCCGGTGTTCCCCGTGCTGTGTGTGGGCGCCTTCCTCACCGGCGGTGCGGGCGGAGTCGCGATCATTGCGATGCAGCGCCACATGGCGCGTGTTGCGAGCGAGCCGGCCGCACTGAGGCAGGCGTTTTCGTGGCTGGCGATCGGCCTGGCCTTGTCCAATTTCCTGGGCCCGGTCCTGGCCGGCGTGGTGATCGACAGCGCCGGCTTCCGTGCGGCCTTCCTGGCCATGGCCGCGCTGCCGCTGATCGGCTGGCTGTCGCTGCGAGGCGCGGCCGACCCCGTGCCTGCCGCGCCTGGCGGCACCGGCCGCAGCGCCGGCGCCTGGGACCTGTTGCGTGAGCCGGGCCTGCGCAGGCTGCTCATCGTCACGGGCCTGCTGTCGGCGTGCTGGGATGTTCATACCTTCGTGGTGCCGGTGCTGGGGCACGAACGGGGCTTGCCGGCGTCCGTCATCGGCAGCATCCTGGGCGCCTTCGGCATCGCCGCGGCGGCCGTGCGCCTGCTGACGCCGCTGGTGGCGGCGCAACTGCGCGAATGGGTGATCCTGTTCGGCGCGATGCTTGCCACGGCCGTCCTGTTCGGGGTGTATCCGCTGATGCAGGCGCCGCTCGCCATGGGCGTGTGCTCGGCGCTGCTGGGTTTCAGCCTGGGCAGCACGCTGCCCATGGTGATGAGCCTGCTGCACCAACTGGCGCCCGAGCACCGTTACGGTGAAGCGGTCGCGGTACGGGTGATTGTGATCAACATGTCGAGCGTGGGGATTCCCATGGTGTCGGGCTTGGCCGGTTCGCTGATCGGGGCGGCGGGCGTCTTCTGGGCCGCGGGGGTGATGGTCGGCGCGGGTGCCCGGCTGGCGGCCGGGTTCAGGCCGCAGGCTTGAGGATCGCCGCGTCAGCCTTTCTCCAGCTGCGCTGCGATGAGATTGAGCGGATGCGTGCGCTTGCGCGATGACTGCCGCAGGACGATACGGCTGGTGAACTTTCCGATTCCGATATCGTCCTGCAGCAGGCGCTCCATCAGCGCCTGGAAGTGGGCCACGTTGGGCGCCACGATTTTGAGCAGGTAGTCGTAACCGCCGCTGACGTTGTACCACTCCACGATTTCACTGTGCCGGTCCACGGCCTGCTCGAACTTGCGGAAGTCGGGAGGCCGGTGGCTGCTGATCGTCACCTCGGAGAAAACGAGCACACAATTGCCCAGCTTCTCCAGCGCGATGTCGGCGCCATAGCCGCGAATCACGCCGATTTCCTGCAGTCGTTTTGTCCGCACCAGGCACGGGCTCTGGCTCAGGCCGACGGCGTCGGCCAACTCGACATTCGAGCAGCGCCCCTCGCGCTCAAGGTGCGCGAGGATTTTGAGGTCGAAGCGGTCGAGGGACGCTGCTGGGGTCATGGCCGGATGGTAGCGCCGGATGCCGATTGCGGCTAGGCCATTCGTGCTTCAGTCAGGGATTCGTCGAGCGCCTGGATGACGAGGCCGGCCTGGTCCGCCGACAGCACCAGGGGAGGGCGGATCTTGAGCACGTTGTGCCCCATCGCGCAGGCGCTGATCAGCACGCCCTTGTCGCGCATCCGGTTGACCACCTGGCTCGTCAGGCTGCGGTCCGGCGCGCGCGATGCCCGGTCGGAGACGAGTTCGACCCCGACAAACAGGCCCGCCCCGCGCACGTCACCGATGGCTTCGTGGCGGGCTGCCAGGGCGGCGATGCCGTCGTGAAGAATCTTCCCCACCTTGGCGGCGTGCTCCACCAGCCCGTCTCGCTCTATCGTGTCCAACACCGCCAGCGCCGCCGCACAGGAGACGGTGTTGCCCGCGAAAGTGTTGAAGTAGCGCGAATGCTTGCCGAATTCCGCCAGGACGTCGGCGGTCGCCAGCAGTCCCGCGATCGGCTGGCCGTTGCCCATCGGTTTGCCCATGGTGACGATGTCGGGCTGCAGGCCATGGCGCTGGAAACCCCAAAGATGTTCGCCGGTCCGGCCGAAGCCGGGTTGCACTTCGTCGGCAATGAAGAGGCCGCCCGCCCGCTTGATCGCGCCGACCGCGCCCTTCAGGAAGCCCGCCGGCCCGGGAAGGATGCCGTCGCTGGTGAACAGCGAATCGACAATCAGCGCGGCCGGCTTGATGCCATGGCGCCGCAGGTCGGCGATGGCCGCCTCGACGTCGCGGGTGAAGCGTTCGGACAGGTCGGCGCCCCCGGCGTGGTACAGGCGCGGCGCCGGCACCAGGCGCACATGCGCGCCGAGATCGACGCTCACGCCCAGCGAGGGCGAGAACTTCGACACGGCGTCGGTGATGCCGTGGTACGCGGTGTCGGTCACGATCATGCCGGTGCCGCCGGTGTGCACCTTGGCGATGCGATAGGCGAGGTCGTTGGCCTCGCTGCCGGTGCAGGTCAGCATCAGGTGGGCCAGGTCGGTCCCGGGCACGCTCGCAAGCAGGCGTTCGGCCAGTTCGAGGATCGTGTCGTGCAGGTAGCGCGTGTTGGTCGCCAGCGTCTGCACCTGCCGGCAGATCGCCTCGGTCACCGCCGGGTGGCAATGCCCGAGCGAGGTCACGTTGTTGTAGGCGTCGAGGTAGCGGCGCCCCTCGGGGTCGATCAGCCAGGCGCCTTCGCCCTTGACGATGTGCAGCGGCCGTTCATACATCAGGCGGTAGGCCGGGCCGAGCAGGGCGTCGCGTCGCGCGATCATCTGCGCGGTGGCCGGGCCCACGTCGGCGCGGCCGGGGACATAGGCATTGACCATGTTGAGGTCTATTGTGCTTTTCATGCTTTTCATGGAGTGGCTCCTGTGGGTAGGTGTACGCCGGCCAGCAGCCGGTCGCGTGCGGTGTCGCGGGAAAGATCGGCCATCTGGGACAGGCCTTCCCACGCCGCGGGGTTGTGTCGCATGATGTAGGCGCGGTTCTCGGGGTAGCGCGCGGCGCGCCACTCCGAAATCAACGCCGTGATGAGGTGGCGTGTGGCCAGGAGATCGGCGACGACCTCTTGTTCGGCGCCGGTCAGCGGCAATACCGCGTGATAGGCAGCCACGAACTGGGCTGGCCCCTCGAAAGGGTCGGGGCAGCCGGCCATGTGGAAGGCGGCGGCAGTCGCCACCTCGCCGACCAGCGGCGCATGCACCATGTCGCCGAAGTCGATGATGCCCACGATGCGCGCCGGGTCGTCGGGGGCGACCAGCACGTTATAGAGGTGGTAGTCGTTGTGGATCACCTGGGACCGCAGCGATGGCAGGCGCGGCAGCACGTGCGTCGTGAAGCGCGTCATGAAGGCCTGGGCCAGCGCGCGGCGCTTGCCGTCCACGAGGCTGCCCAGCTGTTCGGTCAGCCGATGCGCCGTGGCGACGTTCCACAGCAGGTCATGCGCCGCGCCCGGATGCGCAAAGCCGTTCAGCGCGCGGTTCAGGCCGGCGAGCCCGGCGCCCATGGCGCGCCGCTGCGCGGCGGTGCGTTCAGTCTCGCGGATCTGGATGCCGTCCAGGTAGCTCAGCATGCGCACGCGTGTCTGAACACCCTCGGTGAGCTTGATGGTGTCATGCGTGTGTCCTTGCAGTGTCCGCACGACGCGGGGCACCGGCTGCTCGGGCGCGGCGCGGGCAATGTGGTCGAGCGCCGCGATCTGGAAGTCGACCACCGCGGGCGGCTCGGAGGGGTTGCTGATCTTGAAGACGTAGCGGCGGCCGTCCGACGCCTCCACCAGGCAGTTCTGGTCGCGCTCGCCCGCCAGCGGCTGGGCGCGGCCCTCGATGCCGTAGAGGTGGCGGACCAGCGCCTCCACCGCCGCGGGGGCGAGGTCGGGCGCGGTGGTGCTCAACTGGGTCATAGGCCGAGCAGACCGGGAAGCTGGCGGACGTCGGTCAGCCTGCTGACGCCGAAGTTTTCAGATGTCGGCTCGTGGCCGCGATCAATAAAGGCCTTGGCCATGAAGCCCAGGTCTGACGCTGTCATCAGGTCGTAGCGAAAGCTCGACGAGACATGCATCATCTGGTCGGGCGCGCAGCCGAGCTGGTCGAACATGTATTCAAAGGTCTGGAAGCGCGGCTTGTAGGCGCGCGCTTCCTCGGCGGTGTAGACCGCATGGAACTTCGCCTTGAGGTGGGCAACGCTGGCCGGGATCAGGTCGACCATCGAATTCGACAGGATCACCAGGGGAACGTGCGGCGCGATCGCCTCCAGCACCTCGACAACATTGGGATGCGGTTGCCAGCTCGGAATCGCGTCGTACAGCGCCACGGCGTCCGACGCTTGGTAGTCGACGCCGTGCGCCTTGCATGCCCGTTGGATCGAGTTCTCCACCACGTTGAAGAAGGGCTTCCACTCGCCCAGGACTTCGTCGAGGCGATAGGCCCGAAAGCTGTCCAGGAAGGCAGGCATCCGGCCGGCCGGCACGCGGTCCTTGAACAGGCGCTTGGCGGTGGGGCCCATCTCGAAGTTGATGAGCGTGCCGTAACAGTCGAAGCTGATGAATTTGGGTTTGAATGTCATAGAAGATCCACGCTGTTGAGGTGGATACAAGTCTATGAATTCGCCGCCTTTTGAAATGCCGCATTCACAGGCGGCGCAAGTGGAATCCGTTTCAATCCGGGCGCTTGCCAGAACTTTGCATGGCCCTGGTTGTCAGCCGCCGCGTCGGCGGCGCGCCCCTTAGAAATCAGCCACTTTGCCCCAGGCCGACGCGTTGAACCGGGCCGGGTCGAAAGGCTTGGGATCGAAGATCGGTGTGGCCCCGGACACGATGTCGGCGATCAGGTGGCCCGCGCCGGGGCCTATGCCGAAACCGTGCCCCGAAAAACCCGCGGCCAGGATCAGCCCGGGCACTTGCGGTAGTTCGCCGATACCGGGCACGCCATCGGGCGTGCTGTCGATATAGCCGGCCCAGGTGTTGGCGATGCGGGCTTCGCGCAGCGCGGGCAAGAGCTTGATGGCACGGCGGTGGGTTTCGCGCACGCCGGCAGGGTCGGGCGTGGGATTGAGGATGCGCGCCCGCTCCATGGGCGTGGGCGCGTCCAGCTTCCAGCGTGCGCGGGTTTCGTGGCCCCAGCGCATGCCTTCCAGGCCGCCGGGAAATACATTGCGCCAGCGCTTGGCGAACATGGGGATGAACTGCGGCGCGAAGCGCAGCAGCTGCGGTGTGGGGTCGGCGCGCCCGCGGCCGCTGATGGCCAGCACGTAATGGCCGTCGGGGCGCCGGGTGACGGCGACGTTGGGGCCGGCCAGCGCGGCCGGCAGTTGCTGCGCCAGCGGAGCCACACGCACGATGGACTGGCGTATCGTGGCCAGCGGAAACCGCACGTCAAGCTGGTTGCAGAAGGACGATGCCCACGCACCGCCCGCGAGAACGGCGGCGCGGGTCTTGATGGTCCCGGCTTCGGTGACGACGCCGCTGAGGCGGCCGCCCTCCATCTCGATGCCGCGCGCGGCGCAGTTCTGGTGGACCGTGCCGCCCAGCTTGATGAGCGCGGCCGCAACAGCCGGCGCTGCCTTGGCCGGGTCGGCCGTGCCGTCGCTGGGCGAGAACACGCCGCCCTTCCACGCGCGGCCGGTGGCTCGCCCGCGTTCGGAGGCTTCGCTGCCGCTGAGCATGTGGGTGGTCACGCCGGCGGTGATCGCGAATTCGCGCCACTTGGCCCAGCCCGCAATCTGGGCCTCGTCATCGCTGAGGTAGAGCAGGCCGCAGCGCTTGAACCCCGTGTCTTCGCCGCTGTCGGCGGCAAACTGGTCCCAGAGCTCCAGGCTGCGGGTGGCCATGGGCAGCTCGCGCGCGTCGCGGTTCTGCTGGCGGCACCAGCCCCAGTTGCGGCTCGATTGCTCGGCGCCTATGCGGCCTTTTTCGATCAGGGCGACCGAAAGCCCGCGTTTGGCCAGGTAGTAGGCGGTAAACACACCGATGATGCCGCCGCCTATCACGACGACGTCGGCGCTGGCCGGTGGGGTGGGCGAAGTCTCCAGGAGGCGCAGCGGTTGCGGCAGGGTAGGTGGCATTGTGGTTGCGGCGCCCTGGGCGCGGTGCATGGTCAGCGGCGGGTTCATGCTGCCATGGTAGGTGCTGGCGGGCAACCGGTGCTGCCGGATTGCGGCCTTCTTGCAACGAACAATGCTGTTCTCGGTGGATGGGAAGGAGATTCTGCTCCAGGGCCGCCGCGCCATGCTGCAGCCCGGCAAAGCCCGGCTGGCCCGGCCGGCTGCCTGTGCCGCGCGGCGCCCTGAATACCGGGGTTTCTGTGCGGCGGCCGTGTGAAAACAGGATTTTGTGCAAGCCCTTCGTGTTGTACTTGTCCACACAGGAATGGAGAAACATCACCGTGAAAACACTGCTGCTCAAGAAAGAGGAAGTCCGCGGATTGATCCGCATGAAGGAAGTCATAGGCACGGTGGAAGAGGCCTACAAGGCCTTCAACAGCGGCCAGGTGATACAACCCCCCTACATCGGCATCGACCTGCCATCCCATCGCGGGGAGATTGACTTCAAGCTGGGCTACAACCAGGGCAACGAAATGATCTCCATGAAGGCGTCCTCGGGCGGGTTTACCGGCAACCCGGAACAGTACGGGGTGCCCAACGGCATGGGGACCGTGCTGCTGTTCGACGGCATGAGCGGCGCCCTGGTCTGCGTGATGGACGGCAGCCTGCTCACAGGCCTCAGGACCGGCGCGTGCGGCGCCGTCTCGGTCAAGGCGCTCGCAAGAAAGAACGCGAGCAGGATCACCTCGATAGGCACCGGCAACCAGGCCAGGATGCAGATACGGGCCATCAGGGAGGTGATGAAGATCGAAGAAATCCATGCCTGGGATCACCATCCCGAGACGCTGGCCAGGTACAAGGCGGACATGGAGAGCGAGTTCGGCATTCCCGTGCTCACGGCCAACTCCAAGAAGGAGGCCGTAGAAAACGCCGACATCCTGATCACCACTACCCGCGGGAAAGGCTCGCTGGTGGAGGCCCCGTGGATCAAGCCCGGCACGCACATCGTCGCGATCGGTGCGGATGCGCCAGGCAAGCAGGAACTGGATCCGCAGATTTTCCGGGGCGCGAAAGTCGTCGTCGACTCCATCGCGCAATGCGTCGAAAAAGGCGAAACACAGCATCCCATCAACGCGAAGATCATGGCCCGGGGCGACATCCATGCGGAAATCGGCGAGATCCTGCTGGGCAGGAAGCCGGGGCGGAAGAACGACGAGGAAGTCACCATCTTCGACGCCACCGGCATGGCCATCCAGGACAACACGACGGCGGCGAAGATTTACCGCAACGCCATCGAGAACAAGGTCGGCGCCTTCTTCGATTTCCTCGAATAAGGTTTCACCGGAGCCATAAAAAAAACCGCTCAGCGGCTTTTTTTTATTGCTCCAAATGTTTGCTCCGGGTGCTTGCTCCGAGTGTTTGCTCGAACTGCGCTTATTCAGCGTCTTTGTAGATCTCGGCCAGGTCGGACAGGTTCCAGTTCCCGCCGCTCAAGACCGCGCAGACCTTCTCATCGGGCCTGACCTTGACAGCGCCGGCCAGCAAGGCCGCGATGCCGATGGAAGCAGCGGGCTCGGCGATCAGCTTGGCATCCCTGGCCAGCACACGCATGCCCGCGATGATGTGCTCGTCTTCCACGAGGACGATTTCGTCCACGTACTTTTCGATGATGGGAAACGGGTTCTGGCCCGGAACGCTGATGCGCACCCCATCGGCGATGGTGTTCTTTAGCGGAAGCGAGGTGCGTTGCTTGTTGATCCGGCTTTGGTAGTACTTGGGCGTCAAGGCGGGTTCCGCGCCTATGACACGCACCGACGGCTTGGTTTCCTTGATGGCGGTGGCGATTCCCGACAGCAGGCCGCCGCCGCCCAGGGGAACGATGACGGTGTCAACATCTTCCAGGTCCTCCAGGATCTCGCAGCCTATGGTTCCCTGGCCGGCCATGACCATCGGGTCCTCAAAGCCGTGAATCGCCGCGTACTGGTTCTCTTCGGCGATCTCGCACACCCTTTTCCAGCGGGCGGCCGTGTCGCCGTCGAAAAGAATGACCTCCGCTCCCAGGGCCTGGGTGTTCTCGATCTTGATCCTGGGTGTCGTCACCGGGACGACGATGGTCGCCTTGACGCCCAGCATCCTGGCGGCATAGGCGATGCCCTGGGCATGGTTGCCCGAAGAAGTCGCAATGAGGCCGTTGGCGATCGCCTCTCTTGGCAGCGACAGCGCCTTGTTCAGGGCGCCCCGAATCTTGAAGGCGCCCGTGATCTGCAGGGTTTCAGGCTTGAGATAAAGCTGGCAGCCAAGGGCCGGCTCGATCTTCTCTGCCCGCAACAACGGTGTATGCCGGATGTGCGGCTTCAGCCGTTCCCGGGCTTCCCGGATGTCCTGGAGGGTCGGGTAGTTGCGCATCTTGCTTTTCACTTTCGAATATTGTTGTCAGCCGGGCTCGCCCTGCCAACCGAGGATGGACTTGGTCTCCAGGTACTCCTGCAGCCCCTCGACCCCATACTCGCGCCCATTGCCCGAGTGCTTGTAGCCGCCGAAGGGGGCATGCGGGTTCCAGGGCGGGTTGTTGATGTGCACCTGGCCGGAACGAATCCGCGCCGCGACCGCGCGCGCCGCGGCCAGCTCCCGGCCCTGCACGTGGGCGCCCAGGCCGTAGACGGTGTCGTTGGCGATCTCCACGGCTTCGTCCACGCTGTCGTAGGGAATGATGGCCAGCACCGGCCCGAAGATCTCTTCCTGCGCGATGCGCATCTGCGGACCCACATTGGAAAAGATGGTGGGGCGCGCGTAGAAGCCGCGCTCCAGGCCCTGCGGCCGGCCGGGGCCGCCGCAAATGAGCCGCGCGCCCTCGGTGATGCCGGCATCTATCATTTCCTGCACGCGCTTGAACTGCGCGCGGTTGGCCACGGGGCCGTGCGTGGTCTGCGGCGAGCGCGGGTCGCCCACAACGAGTGCGGCTGCTGCTTCGCAGGCGATCCGCTCGACTTCCGCGAGGCGTTCGCGCGGCACGATCATGCGCGTCGGGGCGCTGCAGGACTGGCCCACGTTGCGAAAGCCCGCCGCCACGCCCGCCGGCACGGCGCGTGCGAGATCCGCATCGGGCAGGATGAGGTTGGGTGATTTGCCGCCCAGCTCCTGGGCCACGCGCTTGACCGTGGGCGCTGCAGCCTGCGCCACCAGGACACCGGCCCGGTTCGAGCCGGTGATTGAGATCATGTCCACGTCGGGGTGTGCCGCCAGCGCGGCGCCGACTTCCGGTCCGCTGCCGTTCACCAGGTTGAACACACCCGGCGGGATGCCGGCGTCGCGCAGAACCTGGGTGAAGAGCAGGGCGCTCAGGGGCGACAGCTCGCTGGGCTTGAGCACGATGGTGCAGCCCGCCGCCAGCGCCGGGCCGACCTTGGCGGTGATCTGGTAGAGCGGCCAGTTCCAGGGGGTGATCAGGCCGCACACGCCGATGGCCTCGCGCATCAGGGCCATGCCCTCGCGGTGGATGACAAAAGGGTAGCTGCCCGCGTTGTCACGGGCCACGCGGATATGCTCTGCCGCCATGGGAACCTGCGCGCTGCGCGCCGTGCTGATCGCAGCGCCCATCTCCAGCGAGATCGCCTGGGCAAACAGCTCTGCCCGCTCAAGAATCAGGCTGTGCACGCGGCCAAGAAGCGCAGCCCGGCTTTGCGGCGAACTGACGGACCAGGTTTTGAAGGCGGATCGCGCCGCGATCACCGCCTCGTCCACATCCTGCGCATTGCCCAGGGCGATCTCCGCGATGGCGTCCTCCGTCGATGGGTCGATGACGCTGGTTCGGTCGTGCCCCATGGGCAGCACCCATTCACCGCCTATGTAAAGGCGATCCAGCAGGCCGCTGCTTGTGAGTTGTTCTACGAGGCGCGTTGCATCGCCATTTCCCATGATTGCCCTCTCAAAAAGAATCGAAGTCATGGTACGCCCCTGCCCCGGAATTGATCTGCCGTTTAGGCGCGGGCATTCGGCATGAACCGTGCACAAGTGGCGCACAACCGCAGCATCTGCGGCGGCTCTTCAATAGCATTCATTGGAAGGCGCCGGCGACGTCGCCCAGGCTTTGCACCACCCTTGCAGGAGGACGTTTTCATGCGCTTTTGTCCCAAGTCCATCGGCTCCGGCCGCCGCGGCGCACCGGCCTGCGGCACCCGCGAGTGCGGGCCGCAAGCCGCCAGGGGAGACGCCGCACACCATGCCGCCGGCCATCCACAAAACCGCAGTTTTAACCACGCACCCCCGTACGATCAAGGCATATCCCCGGTCGCGCGGTGCTCCAATGCCTTTACCCCACCACGAGAAACCAGGAGAACACCATGGCAGATAAGAAGCAGCTGGACGGCCTGATCGGCCCTGAAGAGAGCACGCGCATTCTTGGTGCGTTGCAACGCGGCGCCAACCGGCGCGATGTACTGGCCATGCTGGCGGCCGGCGGCATGCAGGCCACCCTGGCCGGCGGTATTGCCGGGATCGCCTCGAGCGCGCAGGCGCAAACGCCAACGCCGCGCAAGGGCGGCCGCATCAAGGTGGCGGGCGCGGTTTCTTCCGTGAGCGACACGCTGGACCCGGCCAAGCAGGCCAACCAGGCCGACTACGCCCGCGGTTTCACCTTCTACAACGGGCTGACCTGGCTGGACAGCAGCCTGGCGCCCCAGCCCTCGCTGGCCGAGGAGTTCACCACCAAGGACGCCAAGACCTGGGTCTTCAAGCTGCGCAAGGGCGTCACCTTCCACGACGGCAAGCCGCTGGCGCCGGCCGACGTGGTGTTCTCGCTGATGCGGCACAAAAACCCGGCCACCGGTTCCAAGGCCAAGGTGCTGGCCGACCAGATCGAAGACGTGGCGGCCACCGGCCCCAATGAAGTCACCGTGCGCCTGGTGGCGCCCAATGCCGACCTGCCGGCCATCCTGGCCACCTACCACTTCCACATCGTCAAGGACGGCACGACTGACTTCAACGCCGGCATAGGCACCGGCCCCTACAAGGTCAAGGAATTCAAGCCCGGCGTGCGCTCCATCGGCGTGCGCAACGAGAACTACTGGAAGCCCGGCCGCCCCTACCTGGACGAGATCGAATATGTGGGCATCGCCGACGAGTCGGCGCGCGTCAACGCGCTGCTGGCCGGCGAGCTGGACCTGATAGGCACGGTCAACCCGCGCTCCATCGACCGCATCAACGGCAGCGGCAAGGCCGCCATCTTCGAGACCAAGGGTGTGTCGTACACCGACCTCATCATGCGGCGCGACAGCGGCCCGGGCGCCAACCCGGACTTCGTGATGGCCATGAAGCTGCTGTTCAACCGCGAGCAGATGCTCAAGTCCATCCAGCTGGGCCGCGGCGTGGTGGCCAACGACCAGCCCATCGCCCCGGGCAACCGCTTCTTCGCCAAGGGCCTGCCGCAGCGCCCCTACGACCCTGAGAAAGCCAAGTGGCACCTCAAGAAGGCCAACCTGGGCAGCGCCGCCATCCCGATGGTGGCCTCGCCTGCCGCCACCAGTTCGGTGGAGATGGCCCTGGTGCTGCAGCATGCCGCGCGCGGGGCCGGCTTGAACCTGGATGTGCGCAACATGCCGGCCGACGGGTTCTGGTCGCAGCACTGGATGAAGCACCCGGTGGGCTTCGGCAACGTCAACACACGCCCCACGGCCGACCTGGCCCTGACGCTGTTCTTCAAGTCCGATGCGCCTTGGAACGAAGCGGGCTGGAAGAGCGAGAAGTTCGACCAGCTGCTGGTGGGCGCGCGCGCCGAAACCGACACGGCCAAGCGGGCGCAGATGTACGCCGACATGCAGACCCTGGTCAACCAGGACGGAGGCATCGGCATCCCGATGTTCCTCTCCAGCCTGGACGGCCACAACAAGAAGCTCAAGGGCTTGCAGACCAACCCGCTGGGCGGGATGATGGGCTACGGCTTCGCTGAACACGTATGGCTTGAGGCATGAACCTCACTATTTTGAAACTGGTTGCCGGCCGGATCGTCTCCGGCCTGGCTTCGCTGCTGGCGGTGTCGGTGGTGGTGTTTGCCATCACCGCCGTGCTGCCCGGCGACGCGGCCGAGGAGAAGCTGGGGCAGGACGCCACGCCCGAGGCGGTGGCGGCGCTGCGCAAGGAGATGGGCCTGGACCGCAGCGCGGTGCTGCGCTACTTCGACTGGCTGGGCGGCATGGCCAGGGGCGATGCGGGCAAGTCGGTGGTCACCGGCATGCCGGTGGGTGACGCCGTCGCCAGCCGCCTGCCTGCTTCGCTGCTGTTGGCCGCGGTGACGACGGCGTTTTCCGTGCCGCTGGCCCTGGGCCTGGGCATCCTGTGCGCCTTGCGGCGCGGCTCGGCTTTCGACCGTTTCACCAGCATGGCGACGGTGGCCGTCGTGTCAGTGCCGGAATTCCTGGTGGCCACGCTGGCCGTGCTGGTGTTCGCGGTGCAACTGAAATGGCTGCCCGCGCTCTCCTACGATGTCAACATTTCCTCGCCGGGCGAGATGCTGCGCTCCTTCGCTTTGCCGGTGCTCAGCCTGGGCAGCGTGATCGTGGCGCAGATGCTGCGCATGACGCGCGCGGCCGTCATCGACCAACTGGCGGCGGCCTATATTGAGATGGTGCGGCTCAAAGGCGCGAGCGCCGCGCGCACCGTGCTGTTTCACGCGCTGCCCAATGCCATCGGTCCCATCGCCAACGCGGTGGCGCTGAGCCTGTCCTACCTGCTGGGTGGTGTGATCATCATCGAGGTGATCTTCAATTACCCGGGCATCGCCAAACTCATGGTGGACGCCGTCTCCCAGCGGGACATGCCGCTGGTACAGGCCTGCGCCATGATTTTCTGCGCCGCCTACCTGATCCTGGTGATGCTCGCCGACGTGTGCGGCATCGTCGCCAACCCACGCCTGAGGCACCAATGAACGTCGCCACGCTTGTACCTTCGACAGCCGCCACGAAGCGCCGCGCCTGGCTCGCGGGCTGGTCGCGCGCCGGCAAGTTCGGCCTGGCCGTGCTGGCCTTCTGGGTGGCCGTGGCGATCTACGCCTGCTTCGTGCCGGACAGCGCGCTCGGTGAGATGTCCGATGCCGGCGTGTTCCAGGGCATGAGCGCGCAGCACTGGCTGGGCACCGATTACCTGGGCCGCGACATGCTCACGCGCATCATCGTGGGCACGCCCTACACCATCGGTGTGGCCTTTGTCGCGACACTGATCGCCTGCGGCGTGGGCGCTGTGCTGGGCCTGCTGGCCGCGGTGACGGGCGGCTGGGTGGATTCGGCCCTGAGCCGGCTGCTCGACACCCTGGTCTCCATCCCGAGCAAGATGTTCGCGCTGGTGATCATCGCCGGCTTCGGCTCTTCCGTCACGCTGCTCATTGCGGTGGCCGCCATCGTCTACACGCCGGGTGCCTACCGCATCATCCGCTCGCTGGCGATCAACATCAACGCCATGGACTACGTGCTGGTGGCCCGCGCCCGCGGCGAGGGCCACGGCTACATCATGCGCCGCGAAATCCTGCCCAACATCACCGGCCCGCTGCTGGCCGACATGGGATTGCGTTTCGTCTACGCCCTGCGCCTGCTGGCCAGCCTGAGCTTCCTGGGCCTGGGCGTGCAGCCGCCCATGGCCGACTGGGGCTCGCTGGTGCGCGAGAACCTGGGCGCCTTGCCGGTGGGCGGCGTCTCGGTGCTCGCCCCGGCGTTTGCCATCGCCGTACTGACCATCGCGGTCAACCTCGTGATCGACAACTTACCGGGCCATACCGACGCCGACAGGGAGAAACACTGATGGGCGCTACTGTCCGCGTGAATGAGCTGCGCGTCGTGGCGCAGGCCGCCGGCGGCGGCGAGACGGAGATCGTCAAAGGCGTCTCTTTTGGCATAGCGCCCGGCGAGGTACTGGCGCTGATCGGCGAGTCCGGCTCCGGCAAGACCACCATAGGCCTGGCGCTCATGGGCTACGCGCGGCACGGCTGCCGCATCGCCGGAGGCAGCGTGCACATCGGGGACACCGACGTGCTGGCGCTCACCGAACCCGAACGCCGCCAGCTGCGCGGCCGGCGCGTTTCCTACATCGCGCAGAGCGCCGCCGCATCCTTCAACCCGTCGCGCACCATCATGGACCAGGTGGTGGAGACCGCGCGCATCCACTCACTGATGCCGCGCGCCGAGGCCGAGAAAAAAGCCGTGACGCTGTTCCGCGAGCTGGCGCTGCCGCAGCCCGACACCATAGGCCAGCGCTACCCGCACCAGGTCTCGGGCGGGCAGCTGCAGCGCCTGATGGCCGCTATGGCGCTGATGAGCGACCCGGACCTGGTGATCTTCGACGAGCCCACCACGGCGCTGGACGTCACGACCCAGATCGAGGTGCTGCACGCCTTCCGCCGCGTGGTGCGCGAACGCAAGACCACGGCGGTTTATGTCACCCACGACCTGGCGGTGGTGGCCCAGATGGCCGGCCGCATCCTGGTGCTGCGCGACGGCGCCGAGCGTGAAATCGGCACCACGCAGCAGATCATCACCACGCCCAAGGACGACTACACGCGCAGCCTGATCGCCGCGGCCAACCCCAAGGCGCGCAGCGGCGAGGCGCATGCCGAGGGCGCCACGCCGCTGCTGGAGGTGCGCAACCTGGTCGCCGGCTACGGCCCGCTGGACAAGCACGGCCGGCCCGCTTCGCCGGTGCTCGACGACGTGAGCCTGCGCCTGTACCGCGGCCAGGCCATCGGCGTCATCGGTGAATCCGGCTCCGGCAAGACCACGCTGGCACGCGCCGTCGCCGGGCTGATAGGCCCCGCCGGCGGGCAGATCATGTTTGACGGCAAGCCGCTGCCGCGCCTGGTATCGCAGCGAACGCCCGAGGAACTGCGCCGCATCCAGATCGTGTTCCAGATGGCGGACACGGCGCTCAATCCTTCGCACACCATTGCCGAGATCCTCGCGCGGCCGCTGCAGCTGTACCGCGGCCTGAAGGGCCAGGCGCTGGACAAGCGCATCGCGCAGCTGCTCGACCTTGTGCAACTGCCGCAGGCCTGCGCGCGGCGCCTGCCCGTGGGGCTGTCCGGCGGGCAGAAGCAGCGCGTCAACCTGGCGCGCGCGCTGGCCGCCGACCCCGACCTGATCCTGTGCGATGAGGTGACCTCCGCGCTTGACACGGTGGTGGGCGCCGCCATCCTGGACTTGCTGGCGCAGCTGCGCAAGGAGCTCGGGGTGTCTTACATGTTCATCAGCCACGACATGAACACCGTGCGCGCCGTGTGCGACGAGATTGTGGTGCTGTATGCCGGCCAGAAGGTGGAGTCGCTGACCCGCTCGGCTTTCGCGCATGCGCCGCGCCATCCCTACTTCAACCTGCTGGCCAATTCCGTTCCGGAGCTGCGCCAGGGATGGCTGGAAGAAGTCGGGGCAGCGCAGCGCGCGGCTCTGCCGCTGGTGCAGGCGCCCGTGGACCGCGCGGGCATTTGCAGCTTCCTGGACCGATGTCCTTTGCGTGTCGCAGGTCTGTGCGACAGCAAGACGCCGCCGCGGCATGAACTCGAGGGCGGTGTGGAAGTCTTCTGCCACCGCAGCGCTGATGAGTTGCTGCAGCTGCAAAAAAACCAGGCGCAGCCGCGCGAATGCACGGCCTGATCCGCAAGACCTGATCCAGGGAGCGCCACGTGCGTATGGAGGTCGCCGCCCTGGGCGGCGGCGGGAATTTTTTCATCCGAACTGAACCGATTGAACTGACATGGAAACACTGAACTGCATTGGGGGCCGCTGGCAGGCGGCCCAGGACGGCCGCCAATTCGAGGTGCGCAACCCGGCCGACGACAGCCTGATCGCCACCATCGCCGACGGCGGCGCTGCCGACGCGCGCCTGGCCGCCGACGCCGCGGCCGAGGCGCTGCATGCCTGGAAGGCGCGCCCGCCGCGCGAGCGTTGCCTCATCCTCAAGAAGTGGCAGGCGCTGATAGAGCGCGAGGTCGAGCCCCTGGCCGCGCTGATCTCGCGCGAACAGGGCAAGCCGCTGGCCGAATCTCGCGGCGAGATTGCCTATGCCGCCGGCTATGTGGAATGGTTCGCGGAAGAGGGTGTGCGTGCCCACGGTGAAGTCATCGCCGCGCCCGTCACATCCAAGCGCTACATGGTGCTGCGGGAAGCCGTTGGCGTCGTGGCCGTGGTCACGCCCTGGAATTTCCCGGCTGCGATGATTGCGCGCAAGATCGCGCCCGCGCTGGCGGCCGGCTGCACCGTGGTCGCCAAGCCGGCCGAGGATACGCCGCTGACTTCGCTGGCGCTTGTGAAGCTGGCCGAGGAAGCGGGCGTTCCGCCCGGCGTGCTGAACGTCGTGGCGGCCTCGCGTGAACGCACGCCCGAAGTGGTTGGCGAATGGCTGGCCGACGGGCGGGTGCGCAAGATCAGCTTCACCGGCAGCACACCGGTGGGCAAGCTGCTGGCGCGTGAGTCCGCCACCACGCTCAAAAAGCTCTCGCTGGAGCTTGGCGGCAACGCGCCCTTCATCGTCTTCGAAGATGCCGACATCAACGCGGCCGTCGAAGGCCTGATGGCCGCGAAATTCCGCAACGGTGGGCAGACCTGCGTGAGCCCCAATCGCGTGTACGTCCACCAGGCGGTGCACGACCGGTTTGTCGACAAGCTGGCGGCCCGCGTGGGCGCGTTGCGGGTCGGCCCCGCGACCTGGCCGCAGGCCGAGATCGGTCCCATGATCAATGCCCGCGCGCTGGACAAGATAGAGCGCCATGTGAACGACGCGGTGGCCAAGGGCGCCAAGGCGGTCGTCGGCGGGCGCCGCGTGCGCAGCGACGTTGCCACCGGGCCCAATTACTACGCGCCCACGGTGCTGACCGGTGCCACCAAAGAGATGGCTTTGTCCTGCGAGGAAACCTTCGGCCCCGTGGCACCCATCTTCCGTTTCGAAACCGAAGAGGAAGTCGTCGCACTGGCTAACGACACCCCCTTCGGCCTGGCCGGTTACTTCTATTCGAACGACGTCAAGCGCATCTGGCGCGTGGCCTCGGCGCTGGAGACCGGCATGGTGGGCATCAACGAAGGCGCCATCGCCGCGCAGGCCGCGCCCTTTGGCGGCGTGAAGGAATCGGGCTACGGCCGCGAAGGCTCGCACTGGGGCCTGGACGAATACCTGCACACCAAGTACTTGTGCCAAGGGAATCTCGCATGAAAGTCCTGGTGCTCGGCGCCGGCGTGATAGGCACCACCACCGCCTACTACCTGGCCCGGGCGGGCCATGAGGTGACCGTGGTCGACCGCCAGCCCGGCCCCGCGCGGGAAACAAGTTTTGCCAATGCCGGCCAGGTGTCGCCGGGTTACGCGGCGCCCTGGGCCGCGCCCGGCGTGCCGCTCAAGGCGCTGCGCTGGATGTTCCAGAAGCATGCGCCGCTGGCCATAGGCCTGGACGGCAGCATGGACCAGCTGCGCTGGATGTGGCAGATGCTGCGCAACTGCAGCCCGCGGCGCTACGCCGTGAACAAGGAGCGCATGGTGCGGCTGGCCGAATACAGCCGCGACTGCCTCGCGCAGCTGCGCGAGGGCACCGGCCTGCGCTATGAAGGCCGCGAAGGCGGCACGCTGCAGGTCTTCCGCACCCTGGCGCAGCTCGACGCCGTCGGCAAGGACGTGGCCGTGCTGCGCGCCGCGGGCGTGCCCTATGAGCTGCTGGGGCCCGACGAGCTGGCGCGCGCGGAGCCGGCCATCGCCACCGGGCCGCTGGTGGGCGGCCTGCGCCTGCCCGGCGACGAGACCGGCGACTGCCACCTGTTTACCACCGGGATCGGCCACCTGGCCCAATCCATGGGCGTGCGCTTTTCTTTCGGCGAGGCGATAGACCGCGTCGAAGTCTGTGCCGGCCAGGTGGCCGGCGTGCTGCAGGGCGGCCACCTGCTGAAAGCCGATGCTTATGTGATGGCGCTGGGCTCGTATTCCACGGCCATGCTGAGCGAGGCCTTGAAGATCCCCGTCTACCCGGTCAAGGGCTATTCCATCACCGTACCCATCGCCGACGCAGGCCGCGCGCCGGTGTCGACTGTGCTGGACGAGAGCTACAAGATTGCCATCACGCGCTTTGACCGCCGCATCCGCGTCGGCGGCATGGCGGAGCTGCGCGGCTTTGACCTGCGCCTGAACCCGCGGCGGCGCGAAACGCTGGAACTGTGCCTGAACGACCTGTTCCCCGGCGCGGGCCATGCCGAGGACGCCACCTTCTGGACCGGCCTGCGGCCCATGACCCCGGACGGCACACCGCTGGTGGGCCGCACGCCGCTGCCCAATCTGTACCTCAACACCGGCCACGGCACGCTGGGCTGGACCATGGCCTGCGGCTCCGCCCGCCTGCTGGCCGACGTCATGAGCGGCCGCGCCCCCGAGATCCGCGCCGACGACCTTTCGGTGCAGCGTTATGCGCAGCCGGAGTCACGGCCATGGGCCGGACCGCAGGCCGAACCTGAGCTGAGTACCTGAAGCCCGTGCTGGTTTGCACCGGCACCCCGGCTTTGCCGCTCGCCCTAGCGATGCTCTTTCAACGCCGTATGCAGGTAGTCGTAAAACATCTTTGCCGGCGCGCGCAAGGTCGTGCCGTGCAAGGTGGCCAGGCCGAGTACACGCGAGACCGCCGGCGCGACCAGCGTGACGCCGACCATTGACGGATGCCGCTTCGGCAAGGCCAGGCGCGGCACGGCCGCAAGCCCGAGTCCCGCTTCGACCATGCCGAGCAAGGTCGCGATGTGGCTCACCTCGAGCCGGTACGACGGGTTGACGCCCGCCTTGGCCAGCGCGTCGTCCAGCAACTGGCGGTTGCCGCTGGTGCGCGCGACCGCGATCAGGCGCTCGGCTTCCAGGCTCTTCCACGATAGCGTCTTGCGCCCGGCGAGCGCATGGCGGCGCGGCATGGCCACCACAAAGGGGTCGGTGTGTATCGGCTCGAAATCCACGCCGGGCACCTGGTTGCCCATAAAGCTGATGCCGAAGTCCGACTCGCCCGACACCACGCTGGCCATCACCGCACCGGCGGCCTCGTCGATCACCCGCACGCGGATCAGCGGGTAGCGCTCCGAGAACGAACTCACGACCGATGGCAGGAAATGGATGGCCGCGGAAGGCACGCAGGCCACCGTGACCCGGCCGGTTCGGCTGCCGGCGATGTCGGTGATGCCGAGCATCGCGGACTCGAGGTCGTCCAGCGCGGCGCGCGCGCGATCAAGAAACACCTGGCCGAGGGCCGTCAGTTCGACATCGCGCGTGGTGCGCTTGAAGAGCCTCGCGCCCAGGATGGTCTCGAGCTTGTCGATGCGCCGGCTCAAAGCCGGCGGCGAGAGGTGAATGTGGTCGGCCGCCGCGCGAAAGCTCCCGCGCTCGGCCACCGCCACAAAGGCCTCGAGTTGCTGCAAATCGAAATTGATGCGTGCCATGCACCAATACTAGCAAAAGTTGCACTTCACGGAATGCCTGTGCACATCGATGATTCGCTCACCAGAACATCTACAGGAGACATCCATGCTGCCCAAACACCCCGTCCGGATTGCGCTGATGCTGAGCTTGCTGCCGCTGGCGGCCACGCCCTCCATGGCGGCGACCAGCCCGGCGACGTCCCAGAACTGGCCTGAAAAAGCCATCACCATCGTGGTGCCGACCTCCGCCGGCGGCGCCAACGACGCGATGGCGCGTGTTCTGGCCCAGGGACTCAGCAGCCGGCTTGGCAAACCGGTCATCGTGGACAACCGGGCCGGCGCGAATGGCGCGATTGCCAGCGAGTTCGTGGCCCGCGCCACGCCGGACGGTTACACCTTGATGTTCGGCTACATCGCCACCCACGGCATCAACCCGGCCCTGCAAAAACTGCGCTACAACCCGGTCACCGATTTCGAACCCATCGGCATGGTGGCGGCTTCTCCGACGGTGCTGGTCGTCAACCCGGAAGTTCCGGCCAAGACCGCCAAAGAACTGGTGCAACTGATCAAGGCCAAACCCGACGGCTTCAGCTTCGCGACGGCGGGGAATGGAACCGCACCGCATATCGCGGGCGAGCTGTTCAAGCTGTCCGCCGGCTTGGACGTGATCGGAATTCCCCACAAAGGATCGGCACCTGCCGTGATGAGCACCATCTCCGGCATCACCCAATACATGTTTCCCAGCCTGTTCACCGCCTACCCGCAAATCAAGGGCGGCAAGCTCAAGGCGCTCGGCATCGCCGGCGACAAGCGATCTCCCATCTTGCCCGACGTTCCGACGCTGGCCGAGCAGGGCATTCCCAACGTCAGCATGTCGCAGTGGTACGCCATGTTCGCCCCCGCTAAAACCCCCAAAGCGGTGGTTGACCGGCTGAACCAGGAGATCAACCGTGTATTGGCCGAGAAAACCGTACAAAAACTCATTGAAGACCAGGGGGCCGAGATTGAAACCAGCACGCCCGCGCAGCTCAAAACCCTGGTGCAGAAGGAAGTCACACGCTGGAAGAGCGTGGTGTCGACCGCAAAAATCAAACTCGATTGAGTCGCGCAAGATTTTTTGAAAGGAGGGTAAGTGCATGAACCTGCAAGACTGGACAGGCCGCAGCGAAACAGTGCAAGACATCGCCACCGCCACGCCGTACGCGGCGCTGTCGGCCACACTGGACCGCCCGGACACCACGCGCCCCGCGCCGGGCACGCCGCTGCCCTGCCTCTGGCACTGGCTGTATTTCCTGCCCATCCATGCGCAGTCGGAGATCGGGCCGGACGGCCACGCGCGGCGCGGCGGTTTCCTGCCGCCCGTGTCGCTGCCGCGCCGGATGTGGGCCGGCAGCGATTTCGAGTTCCACGAAGCACTGTGCGTCGGCGATGCGCTGGCGCGCACCTCGACCATCGTCGACGTGAAGGAAAAAAGCGGCCGCACCGGTAGCCTGGTGTTCGTGAAGGTGCGCCACGAGATTCGCCGCAACGGCGCTACCGGTGTGGCCTTGACCGAGCACCACAACATCGTTTACCGCGCGGCACCGGCGCCAGGTGACGTGGCCCCGCCGCCACAGGCCGCACCGACCGAATTCGATTGGGTGCGCCGCATCACCGCCGACGACGTGCTGCTGTTCCGCTATTCGGCCCTGACCTTCAACGGGCACCGCATCCACTACGACCGCAAGTACGTCACCGAGGTCGAGGGCTATCCCGGCCTCATCGTGCACGGCCCGCTGATCGCCACGCTGCTCATGGACCTGCTGCGCCGGCACATGCCCGACGCCACGGTGCGCAAATTTGAATTCAAGGCGGTCCGGCCCACCTTCGACGTCAACCCCTTCTCCATCCACGGCCAGCCTTCGGCCGACGGCAAGAGCGTGCACCTCTGGGGGCGCGACCACGAGGGCTGGCTCACGATGGATGCCACCGCCGCGCTGGCCTGAGGAGACGCCATGCAACCGCTCAAGGGCATCACCGTCGTCACCCTGGAACACGCCATCGCCGCGCCGTTTGCCACGCGCCAGCTCGCCGACATGGGCGCGCGCGTCATCAAGATCGAACGGCCCGGCGTGGGCGACTTCGCACGCAGCTACGACAGCCGGGTGCGGGGCCTGGCGTCGCACTTCGTCTGGACCAACCGCTCCAAGGAAAGCCTGACGCTGGACGTCAAGCACGAGGAGGCGCAGAAGATCCTCATGCGCCTGATCCTCGAAGAGGCTGACGTGGTGGTGCAAAACCTCGCGCCGGGCGCCGCCGCGCGGCTCGGCCTGTCTTACGAGGCCTTGTCCAGGCGCAAGCCCGGCATCATCGTGTGCGACATTTCGGGCTATGGCGGCGACGGCCCCTACCGCGACAAAAAAGCCTACGACCTGCTGATCCAGAGCGAGGCTGGTTTCGTTTCGGTGACCGGCACGCCCGACACGCCGTCCAAGGCCGGCCCATCGATCGCCGACATCGCCGCCGGCATGTATGCGTACACCAACATCCTGGGCGCCCTCATGCACCGCCAGCAGACCGGCGAGGGCCAGCACATCGACATCTCCATGCTCGAGTCGCTGTCGGAATGGATGAGCTACCCGCTTTACTACGCCTTCGAAGGCGCGGCGCCGCCCCAGCGCACGGGCGCCAGCCACGCGACCATCTACCCCTACGGCCCCTTCCTGGCCGGTGACGGCAAGACCGTGATGATGGGCCTGCAGAACGAACGCGAGTGGAAGGGCTTTTGCGAGAAGGTGCTGCTGCAGCCCGCGCTCGCCAGCGATCCGCGGTTTGCCGGCAATGCACAGCGCAGCGCCGCCCGCGAAGCGCTCTCGTCGCTCATTGTTGAAGCCTTCAGCACCTTGACTGCCGCGCAGGTCGTGGAGCGGCTGGAGGCGGCCGGCATCGCCAACGCGCAGGTCAACACCATGAACGAGCTGTGGGAGCACCCGCAGCTGCAGGCCCGGGCCCGCTGGCGTGAGGTCGACACACCGGCGGGTGCCGTGCCCGCCCTGTTGCCGCCCGGCTCCTGGCAGCACAGCGCGCCGCGCATGGACGCCGTGCCCGCGCTGGGCCAGCACACCGAGGCGATCCTGAACCACTTCGGCTACGGCGCCGAACAGCTTGCCCAATTGCGCGCGGAAGGCGCGGTATGAGCTCATCGCCGGCCGCTCCACTGAGCTACCTGTTTGTGCCGGGCCACCGGCCCGAGCGTTTCGCGAAAGCGCTGGCCTCGGGGGCGGACCGCGTCATCATCGACCTGGAAGACGCGGTCCCGCCCTCCGACAAGGCTGCCGCGCGCGAAGCCATCGCGGCGTGGATGTCCTCCGCCAGCGAAGAGATTCGCGGTAAAGTGTTGATCCGTATCAACGACGCGAGCACCGGCTGGTATGCGGAAGACCTGCGGCTCCTGCGGCAGGTGCGAGCCGCCTGCGTCATGCTTCCGAAATGCGAAAGCAGGCGGCAGCTTGCCGACGTTCTTGCCCCGCTCGATGCGGGCGCCACCGCATTGCCGCTGGTCGAAACAGCGCGTGGCCTGCTTGCCGCCCTGGACCTTGCCACCGCACCGGGCGTCGCGCGCCTGGCCTTCGGCTCGCTCGACTACATGGCCGACCTCGACATTCCCGCCGACAGCCCGGCGCTGCAGCACGCCGCGATCCAGCTTGCCATTGCTTCTCGCGCCGCGGGCTTGCCTTCGCCCGTGGCCGGCGTCACGCCCGACATCGACGCGGACCGCGTTGCCGCCGACATGGCGCAGGCACGTTGCCTCGGCTTTGGCGCCAAGATGTGCATACACCCCGCGCAGCTTGACGCTGTGCATGGCGCGCTGCGGCCCGGTGCTGAGGAACTGGCCTGGGCACAACGCGTCCTGGCCGCCTGGCATGCGGCCGGCGGCGGCGCCCTCCAGCTCGACGGGAAGATGGTCGACCGCCCGGTCGTCCTTAAAGCCGAACGCATCATGGCCCTGGCCGCGCGCACCCCCTGATTTTTCACAAGATACGCAACCCAACGGAGAACCCATGTCCTCAACCATCATCGACTCAAAAATTTTCGGCGACATGTTCAGCGATGCCGCCATGCGGCATGTCTGGTCGGACGAAAACCGCACGGCCAAATACCTGGACATCGAGCGCGCGCTCGCCAAGGTCCAGGGGGCCCTGGGCATCATCCCCAAAGAGGCGGCCGCAGAGATCGTGAAGAACTGCGAGCCCAGCCAGATCGACTGGGTCAAGCTCAAGGCCAAGACCGAACAGATCGGCTACCCGATCATTGCCGTGGTCAACCAGATCAACGCCCATTGCAAGGACGGCCTGGGCGAGTATTGCCACTGGGGCGCGACCACGCAGGACATCACCGACACGGCCGCCGTGCTGCAGATCCGCGAAGGCCTCGCGCTGGTCGAGGCCGACCTCGCCGACATCTCGGCCTCGCTCGCCAAACTGGCGCGTGCCCACCGCGACACGCCCATCATAGGCCGCAGCAACCTGCAGCAGGCCACGCCCATCACCTTCGGCTACAAGATGGCCAGCATCCTCGCCGGCATAGAGCGCCACCGCGAGCGCCTCACGCAGCTCAAGCCGCGGGTGCTGGTCGGTGAGTTCGGCGGGGCGTCGGGCACGCTGTCTTCGCTTGAAAAGGGCGCGATGGAAACCCAGGCCGGCCTCATGAAAGAGCTCGGGCTCGGCCAGCCTTTGATTTCCTGGCACACCGTGCGCGACAACTTCGCCGAAGTGGGCGCCTTCCTCGGCATCGTCGGGGGTTCGCTCGGCAAGATCGCGATGGACGTGAAGCTGCTGATGCAGACCGAAGTTGCGGAGGTGTTCGAGCCTTTCGCGCCCGGCCGCGGCTCCTCGTCGACCATGCCGCAAAAGCGCAACCCGATCTCCTGCCTCTACATCCATGCCAACATCTCCGTGGTGCGCCAGCTGGCCGCCTCGCTGATGGACGCGATGGTCGCCGACCATGAGCGCTCCACCGGCCCCTGGGAGATCGAATGGGTGGCCATGCCCGAGATCTTCTGCCTGATCTCGGGCGCGCTCAAGCAGACGAAGTTCATCCTCGCCGGCCTGGAAGTCGATGCCGCGCAGATGCGCCGCAACATCGACATGACCCACGGCCTGGTGATGTCGGAGGCCGTCATGATGGGCCTGGGCCCCTACATCGGCCGCGAATACGCGCACGACCTGGTCTATGACATCTGCCGCGACGCGCTCAAGCAGCAGCGGCCGCTGATCGAGCTGCTGGCCGAACATCCGGAAATCAACAAGCACGTGACGCGTGATCAGCTCGCCTCGTTCTGCGACCCGATGAACAACCTGGGCCAGGCGGGCGTGATGGTCGACCGGGTGCTGGCGTCGATCAAGGCCTCTTGATCGCCGTCTTCGGTACTATGATCGTGCCGCCGTTACGCCTCCAGGCGCACCACCACCTTGCCGGCGTGCCGGCCCTGCAGCAGGTCTGACAGGGCGGCGGGCGCGTTCTCAAGGCCGTCCACAATACTCTCCCGCGCCTGGATTTGCCCGCTGTTGACCCATTGCTCCATGTCACGGCGGAACACATCAAAGCGCGGGCCGTAGTGGTCAAGAATGATGAAGCCTTGAACGTGCACCCGCTTTTGCAAGATGGCGGCCAGGAACTGCGGCAGTGGGTTGGCGCCGGATGAGCCTGCCGTGTCGTTGTAGTGCGCGACAAAGCCGCACACGGGCATGCGGGCGCCTACGTTGAGCAGCGGAAGGACTGCCAACAGCACGTCACCGCCGACGTTCTCAAAATACACGTCTATGCCCGCGGGGCATGCGGCGGCAAGCTGCGCCGCAAACGAGGGCTCGTGCCTGTCGATGCAGGCATCAAAGCCCAGCTCGTTGACGGCCTGACGGCACTTGTCTGCCCCGCCGGCGATGCCCACGACGCGGGCGCCCTTGAGTTTGGCGATCTGGCCGACCATCGCGCCCACCGCGCCGTTCGCTGCCGCGACCACCACGGTCTCACCAGCCTTGGGCCGGCCTATGTCCAGCAGGCCGACGTGCGCCGTGAAGCCCGGCATGCCGAGCGCGCCCAGCGCCAGCGAAGGCCTGGCCATGTCGCCCAGGGCCTGCAGATCGTTGCCGTCGCTCAGGGCGTAGTCTTGCCAGCCGCTGTTGGCGAGCACCAGGTCGCCGGCGCGATAGGCGGGATGCCTGGATTCGATGACGCGGCTGACCGTGCCGCCCGGCAGGGTGCCGCCAATCGGAACGGGTGGCGCATAGCCGGGCCCGGTTTTGTCCATCAGGTTGCGCATATACGGGTCCAGCGAAAGGAACTGCGTTCGCAGCAGCACCTGGCCTTGACCCGGCTGTGGCACGGGCCCGGTCATCAGGTGGAAGTCCGACGCAGCGGGCAGGCCGCGCGGATGCGCCGCCAATGTGATGCGCCGGTTTGCAGGCGCGCGTGTTTGCGGGCTTGTCATGATCAGCTTCGCACCCCGGCCATGACGGGAGCGGGGCCGCGCCGCCAGGCCAGCAGGCCGCCCAGGGCCACGGCCACCATGGCAAATGCGGGGGCGCCCAGCGCGCCGGTCCGGTCGACGATCAGGCCGCCCGCGATGGCGCCTGTGGCAATGGCAATCTGGAAGGCGGCCACCAGCAAGCCGCCCGCGGCTTCAGCCTGGTCGGGCGCGGCGCGCACAATCCAGGTCTGGAAGCCCACCGGAAACGCGCCGAAGGCGAAGCCCCATAAGCTCACCGCCACGGCGGTGACCACGGTGGAGCTGCCGCCCACCAGCAGCGCAGCCGCCAGCACGGCGATCATCGCGCTGCCGGCGACGATGGCGTAGCGCTCGCCGTGCCCGGCCAGCCAGCCGCCCGCGAAGTTGCCGAAGAAGCCGCCGATGCCATAGCCCAGCAGCACGGCGGAAATCGCCGCCACGGGCAGTTTGGTCACGTCTTCGAGTACGGGCCGGATGTAGGTGAAGCCCGCGAAATGGCCCGATATGACCAGCAGCACCGCCAGCAGCGCAATGCGCACCGGCCCGCGCGTGAGCAGGTCACGCAGGCCCTTCAGGCTGGCCTGGTCGCGCGGCGGCAGGGCCGGCAAGGCCGCCAGCTGCACCACAAAGGCCAGCAAGCCGACAACACCCGCCGCGACAAAAGCGCTGCGCCATCCCCAGAGGCTGCCCATCCAGGCGCCGACCGGCGCCGCGCAGACGGTGGCAATGGAGACGCCGGTCAGCACCAGCGACATCGCGCGCGGGAACAGCCGCTCAGGCACCAGGCGCATGGCCAGCGCCGCCGCCATGGACCAGAAGCCACCGAGCGCGACGCCCAGCACCACACGCGCGAACAGCAGCACCGAAAGCGAGCCGGCCGTCGCGGCCAGCAGGTTGGACACCAGCAGCAGCGCGGTGAGCGCCAGCAGCACCCGCTTGCGGTCAAAGCGCGCCGTCAGCAGGGGGATGGTGGGCGCGGCCACCGCGCCGACCAGCGCCGTGGCCGTGACGGCCTGGCCCGCGGCGCCCGCCGTGACGTGCAGGTCGGCCGCCATGGCGGTCAGCAGGCTGGCCGGCAGGAATTCCGCCGTGACCAGGCCGAACACGCCCAGGGAGAGGGATGCGACCGCCGCCCAGCGCGTGGCGGCTTCGGCAGGCGGATGGTTGGCGGGAGGGGCGCCTGCGGACAGCGGATCCAGGCAGGCAGAACAGGAATTGGATGACATGGGATATGAAGCCTTGTTGGAGACAGGGTTGCCAGCTTAGGCCTAGCATCGACAGCTTTCCATGGCGAAAGAGCCGAAATGCTTGACGATTCCTCCAGAACTTTCACGCCCGTCGTTCAGCCTCCCCAGGAATACGGGGGCCTGCCTGCCGCCGGGCCCGATCCCCTGACCCAGGTCCTGCTGGGCCTGCGCCTGGAAGGAGTCGAGTACGGCCGCTGCCTGGTGCACGCACCCTGGGCGATTTCTTTTGACGCGCAAGCCGCCGCGCGCTTTCACTTCGTTGTCAGCGGAGGCTGCTGGATGCACACGCCGCAATCCGGCTGGATGGCGCTCAAGGCCGGTGACGCGGTGCTGCTGCCGCGCGGCACGGCCCACACCCTGGCCAGCTCACCCGAGGTGCCGCCGCTGGACCTCGCGAGTTTTGACCGCCAGCGGCTCGCGGACGACATCTATTTGCTGCGCGATGCAACGCCTGCGGCGCAAGCACCGTCCCATGCCATGTTCTGCGGCAGCATGACCTTTAACCTCGACCCTCTGCATCCCTTGCTGGCCATGATGCCGGAGGTGATACGCGCCGGCGAGCTGGCCCAGCGTGACCCGGGCGTGCCCATGCTGCTGGAGGCGATGGAGCGTGAAGCCTCGCTCAACCGCATAGGCGCCTGCGGCATCCTGGCCCGTATGGCCGACGTGCTGGCCGCGAGCATCATCCGCGCCTGGGTGGAATGCGCCTGCAGCAACTCCACGGGCTGGATCGCGGCACTGCGCTCGCCCGGCGTGGGCAAGGTGCTGGCCGCCATCCACGCCTCGCCCGAGCAGGACTGGAGCGTGCCCGAGCTGGCGAACATCATGGGCGCCTCGCGCTCACGCTTTGCCCAGGCCTTCAAGGAGTCTGTGGGCGAGAGCCCGGCCCGCTACGTGGCCCGCATCCGCATGTTCCAGGCCCGCAGCTGGATCGCACAGGACGGCATGCGTGTCACCACGGCCGCCGACCGGCTGGGTTTTGACTCAGAGGCCTCTTTCAGCCGGGCATTCAAGCGTGTCATAGGCCACCCGCCCAGCAAGGCGCGCGCTGCCGTGTGAGCGAGGCATGGCCCCGCTGTTTCATGCGAGGGGCGTGATGGTCGACCGGGTGCTGGCGTCGATCAAGGTACCCTGATCGGCGCCACGTTCAGCTGCGTGCCCCACTCAGACGCGGCTCGGGCTGCGGCAGTTTTGGTGCCTTGTTCATCAAGCCCAGCACCACCTGCAGCGCCATCGCAATCGCTCCAACGATGAACACGACGTCGCCGAAGGTGCGCACCCAGCGCAGGTTCTGCAGCAGGGGCTGTTGCATGAATTCTTCGCTGCGCGCATACCACAGGCCTTCGCTGACGCTGGCGTGGAACTGGATGACCCCTATAGGCAGCAGGCTGGTGAAGATCATCAAGACCAGGCCGGCGTTGAGGCCCCAGAACGCGGTCTTCATCAAGGGCGCGCTGAAGCCATAGTCCGGGCGCAGGTAGCGCAGCACCAGCAGCGTGAAGCCCAGCGCCAGGAATCCGTAAACCCCGAACAGCGCGGCATGGGCGTGCACCGGCGTGGTGTTCAGCCCCTGGATGTAGTACAGCGACATCGGCGGATTGATCATGAAGCCGAAAACACCGGCGCCCAGCATGTTCCAGAAGGCGACTGCGACGAAGCACATCAGCGGCCACCTGAGGTTTTCCATCCAGGCGGCGCGCGTCTTGAGCCGCCAGTTCTCCCAGGCTTCGTGGCCCAGCACGATCAGCGGCACCACCTCGAGGGCGCTGAAGCTTGCGCCGACCGCCATCACCGGCGTGGTGGTGCCGGCGAAATACAGGTGGTGAAAGGTTCCGGGAATGCCGCCCAGCATGAACAAGGATGCCGATGCCAGGCTCGCGGCCGTGGCCATGCGCAGCGAGACCAGGCCTAGCGTGGAGAAGATGAAGGCCAGCGCCGTGGTGGCGAAGACCTCGAAGAAGCCTTCCACCCAGAGATGGACCACCCACCAGCGCCAGTACTCCATGACCGACAGGTGGGTACGCTCACCGTAGAAAAGGCCGGCACCGTAGAACAGGCCGATGGCGCCCACCGAGGCGGTGAGCAGCGCGAGCAGGTTCTTGTCGCCGCCCTTCTTCAGCAGCGCCGGGATGACGCCGCGCAGCATCAGCACCAGCCACAGCAGGATGCCGGTGAACTTGCTGATCTGCCACAGGCGTCCCAGGTCCACATACTCGTAGCCCTGGTGCCCGAGCCAGAAATTCCATTCGGGCGGCATCACCTGCGCGATAGCGAGGTAGTTGCCGGTGAAGGAGCCGACAACGACGGCGACCAGCGCCCAGAACAGCACATCCACACCGGCCTTCTGGAACTTCGGGTCCTTGCCGCCGTTGATCAGCGGCGCGAGGAACAGGCCCGCGGCCAGGAAGCCGGTGGCGATCCAGAACAAAGCGGCCTGGATGTGCCATGTGCGGGTCAGGGAATACGGAAACCAGCGCGAGACATCGAGTCCGTAGAACTGCTGCCCTTCGACGGTGTAGTGCGCGGTGAATCCGCCTATGAAGACCTGGAAGATGAACAGGGCCACGACCAGGAACAGGTACTTGCCCAGCCCTCGCTGCGAGGGCGTGAGCGCAAAGGTGGTCAAGGGGTCGCGCGCGGCGGGCTCCGGCAGCGGCTCGTCATGCTTGCGCAGGAAGGACCAGGCCCAGACCAGGAACCCCACGCCGGCCAGCAGCACCACGATGCTGGCGACGGACCAGACGATGTTCTCGCTGCTCGGCCGATTGCCGATCAGCGGCTCATGGGGCCAGTTGTTGGTGTAGGTGACTTTCTGGCCGGGGCGCTCGGTGGCGGCGGCCCAGGCGGTCCAGAAGAAAAACTGCGTCATCTGCCGGCGCCGCTCGGCGCTCGGCAGCGTGTTCTCCTTCATCGCAAAGTGCTCGCGGCTTTTCTGGAGCGAGGGCGCGTCGGAGAACAGCTTGTCGTAGTACCCGGCCGTCTGGGCGATGGCCTGGACGCGGCGTTCCGACAGTTTCAGCACCTGCGCCTGGTCGACGCGGTTGCCGCGGTACTCGGCCTTGAGCTGCTCGCGCAGCGCGGCTTGCGCCGGCCCGTCGAGCGCGGCGTAGGCCTTGCCGTGCAGCTGCTGCGCGGCCAGCTCCAGCCAGGCTGTCAGTTCGCGGTGCAGCCAGTCGGCGGTCCAGTCCGGTGCCTGGTAGGCCCCGTGGCCCCAGATGGAGCCCAGCTGCATGCCGCCCACCGACTGCCAGGCTGTCTGGCCGTCGAGGATGCCCTCGCGGTCGAACAGGACCTTGCCGTCCGGGGCGGTCACCTGCGCGGGAATCGGCGGCGCCTGGCGGTAGACCTCGGTGCCGTAGTAGCCCAGCAGCGAGAAGGTGACGATCAGCACGCCGATCAGCGTGAACCAGAGTTTTTTGTAGGAGCCCATGAAGATTCTCCTTGGTTACAGCACGCCGGCCTTGTAGACGCCGGGTACCGCTTCGCCGGTGACTTCGAGCAGGCCTACCGCGCCCTTGCCGGCGCGCGACAAGGCATGGTCCACCAGCAGGTAGTTTCCGGGGTGCTGGACCTTGATCTCGACGATGGTCGCGCCGCCGGGCGCCACCAGCGTGGTCTGCACGTCGTGCTTGAGGCCCGTGAAGGAGCCTTCGCTGTACACGTTGTCGAAGATCTCGCCGATGACGTGGAAAGACGAGATCTTGTTGGGGCCGCCGACGCCGAAGTAGATGCGCACGGTTTCACCCACCTTGGCCTGCAGCTTGTGGGTCTTGTTCAGCGCGCCCACTTCGCCGTTGAAGACGTAGTAGTCGGGCAGCTCATTGGCCATCTTCTCGAGGTCGGCCTCCTGGTGGCCCTTGGCGCCGTGCGGACGGCCTGTGTACATCTCGCCCTGCATCACGTAGTACTCGCGGTCCACTTTGGGCAAGCCGCCTTCGGGCTCGACCAGGATCATTCCGTACATGCCGGCCGCGATGTGCTGCGGCACCAAGGGCGTGGCGCAGTGGTACACGTACAGGCCCGGGTTGAGCGCCTTGAAGGTGATGGCTTTCTCCTGGCCCGGAGCGACCTGCGTGTGTTCGCCGCCGCCATGGCCGCCCGTCACCGCGTGCAGGTCGATCGAATGGATCATCTTGCTGTCGCGGGCGTTGGCCAGCGTCAGCTCCACGGTGTCGCCGACGCGGGCGCGCAGCATGGGGCCGGGCACCTGGCGGTTGAAGGTCCAGTAGGTAAAGCTCGTGCCGTCGTCGAGCTTGCCGGGCAGCTCGACCGTTTCCATGCGGTACTTCAGGGTCTTGGGCGCCCGGGCCCCCACGGCGGCCGGCACCGCGGCCGGGTTGGCGGCCACGCTGACAGCGGACGGGTCGGCTGCGCGCTGCGGCACAGGGGCCGGGGTGTAAAGCGCCAGCGCGGCCTGGCTGGAGTCGCTGGCGGCCGGCGCGGCGGCCTGGGCGCCGGCACTGACCTGCAGCCGGCCTTCCATGCCGATCTGCCGGTGGCCGGGGATGGAGCAGTAGTAGGTGAAGGTGCCGGAGCGCGGGACCTTGAAGCGCAGCGTGGTCTTGCCGGTACTGCCGCTGAATTTGGACGATGCGACGTTCAGCTCGGGGATCACCAGGTCGTGCTCCGCGCCTTCGCCGCTTTCCAGCACGATCTCGACCGTGTCGCCCGCGCTGGCGCTGAGGGTCGGGTTCACCTGCCCCTTGCCGTCGATGAACACCATTTTGCCGTCGACGATGTTGGTGTGCAGCTCGTAGCGCCGGGTCCCGGCGGGTATGGCCGCGCTGGAAGTGCTGGCGGGAGCGGCAGCGGTATGCGCCGGATGCGCGGCGGGCTGCGCCTGCACCGACAAGGCCGCACTGAGGATACAGATGGCGGCGGCGATGGCGTTGGGGGAGGGGCTCCGTTTCATAGGGATGTTCCTTGGTCTTGTATGCCGATTCGGCAGTTCTGACTATGCGGGCGGCACGCCACGCAAGCTTGTCCTAGATCAACACCTTGCCAAATAGGCGGTATCGCGGGTCAGAAAGGCCACTCTCGCCGGTGGCTCCTTGCACCGATTCATCCGGTTGATAATTGAATTCCCGACGATTTGGAAACAGGGGTACACACTGCGGCCTACGGCTCAACATCTGCCCGGCTGTTTCATGCGAGAGGACAAACAGGATGGCAAGATTTGTGTTGGTGCCGGGTGGCTGGCACGGAGGCTGGGCCTTTGAAGCGGTCAGCCGTGTGCTGGCAGGTGCTGGCCATGAAGTCCAGGCGCTCACGCTATCCGGACTGGGTGATGAGCCCGCGCATGGCGTGAACCTCGAAAGCCATACCCAGGAGGTGGTGCAGGCGCTGCGCGGTCGCGATACGCCCGCGGTGCTTGTCGGCCATTCATATGGCGGCATGGCCATCACCGGCGCGGCGGACCGGGTGCCGTCGTGTGTCAAGGCCCTTGTTTACGTCGATGCCTATGTGCCCGACAACGGCGCCTCGCTCTGGTCGCTCACCACCCCTAACTACAGGGAGCGTTTTATCGCCGGCGCGGCCGCGGACGGCTTGAATTGCGCGCCGGCGGCCCATCTGGACAAGCGATGCCGTCCCCATCCCATGGCCACTTTTCTGCAGGCAATCAAACTGACCGGCGATTGGCACCAGGTTCCCGGCAAAGCCTTTGTCGCGGCCTTCGGATGGGAAGGCAGCCCTTTTGTTGCGCTGTACGAACGCCTGCGGCTGGACCCTGGATGGGCCACCCATCGGCTTGAGTGTGCGCACGATGTTCCGCGCCTGGCGCCTGAGGCGCTCACGAGGATTCTCTTGGACTACGTGTAGGACGGCCAGGCGCGACAGATCGATACTGCAACGGTGCCCCATGTGCTTGAGGCGGCTCCGGCTTGGCGCTAAGTTCACCCCGAAGGCGCGCGCAGTGCCTCCACGACCAGCGCCAGAGCAGGCGAGGCACTGCTGCGACTGGCGTAGTACAGATGGTGGCCCGGATAAGTCACGGCCCAGTCATCCAGTACGGCAGTCAGGCGACCTGCTGCAATACTGTCGGCGGTGATACCGGCAGGAACCCAGGCCAAGCCGTGCCCGGCCAGCGCTGCGGCAAAAGTTAACTCGGTTGTGTTGAACACGAGGCGCCCCGTCACCTGGGCATTCATGATCTTTCCGCGGCGCTTGAACTCCCAGTTCAGCAGTCCGCCATGGGTTGGCAGGCGCAGACAGATGCAGTCGTGTTCGGTGAGGTCCCGCGGTGTACGAGGCAGAGGATGGCGCGAGAAATAGTCGGGACTGCCGACGACCGTCATACGCATGTCCGGCGCCATGCGCACCGCGATCATGTCTTTCGCGACGTCGGAACCCAGGCGCACCCCAATGTCGAACCGCTCCGCAACAATGTCGATGAAGCGGTTGTCGCTGCTGATCTCAATCTTGATGTCCGGGTACTTCATCAACCACGGCTGCAGTCTTGGCCAGATCAGCGTCCGCACCGCCGTTTCGCTCGCCGTGATGCGAACTGTGCCGGCCGGCTTGCCGCGTAGTTCGCCCAGCACCGTCAGCTCGGCTTCGATGTCCGCGAAGCGCGGACCCACGGTCCGGTACAAGCGCTCGCCCGCCTCGGTGGGCGACACGCTGCGTGTGGTCCGGTTCAGCAGTTTCAGGTTCAGCCTGCGCTCCATCGCCTGGACCGTCTGGCTGAGTGCGGACTGCGATATGCCGAGTTGCGCAGCCGCGCGCGTGAAGCTGCCCTCACGGACAACGGCCGCAAAGGCCGCCAGATCGTCAAATCGCGTCATTAATTAGCCTTTCTTATAAGTCTATCGCGATTTAGCAGTCTAGTCATTCCGGGACGGCCTGCTTAAAGTTGCCGGTCACCACCGCAACTAGTTAAACAAGGATTTCTGTAAATGATCAAGCGCACGCTTGGAAAAAGCGGCCTGCAGGTTTCTGCAATTGGCCTGGGCTGCATGGGGTTGAGTTTCGCTTACGGCCCCGCGACCGACACGCAAGACGCGATCAGGCTGATGCGATCGGCTGTTGAACGTGGTGTGACCTTCTTTGACACTGCCGAGTGCTATGGCCCCTTCACGAATGAGGAGGTCGTGGGTGCGGCACTGGCACCATTGCGTGATGAGCTTGTGATCGCCACCAAGTTCGGTTTCCGGTCCGGCAACTCCAGCGGTGGGCTGGACAGCCGGCCTGAGAACATCCGGGCGGTTGCCGAGGCATCACTGAAGCGGCTGAAGACTGACCGCATCGATCTCTTCTACCAGCACCGTGTTGATCCCGGCGTGCCGATCGAGGATGTTGCCGGCACCGTGAAAGATCTGATCCAGCAAGGAAAGGTCAAGCATTTCGGGTTATCCGAGGCGGGTGCGCAGACCATACGCCGCGCTCATGCGGTTCAGCCGGTTACTGCGCTTCAAAGCGAATATTCCCTGTGGTGGCGAGAACCCGAGACAGAAATCCTGCCGACACTTGAGGAACTGGGAATCGGCTTTGTTCCGTTCAGTCCGCTCGGCGCTGGCTTTCTCACGGGGGGCATCAACGAAAACACCACCTTTGACCGTAGCGATTACCGCAATACGGTTCCGCGGTTCGCGCCGGAGGCCCGCAAGGCGAACCAGGTCATGGTGAATCTGGTCGCCAGGATTGCGTTGCTGAAGCGGGTGACGCCCGCGCAGGTCGCACTCGCCTGGCTCCTGGCCCAAAAATCCTGGATCGTTCCCATTCCAGGCACGACGAAGCTGCATCGTTTGAAAGAAAACGTCGAGGCAACTGCCGTCGAGCTGTCCATGGAGGAGCTTCGCGAAATCAGGAGTGCCATCTCCAACATCACCGTGCAAGGTGGGCGGTATGCAGAAGACAGGCAGCAGCTCGTCAACCGTTGATCGAAGGCGGCAATTGGCATCCAGCTTCTGCCTGGAGAACTGCGCGAAATCGCCGAAACAGTGTTTGCCTATCCACAAGCTATCAAGGATGAAACGGAAATGATCGAAAAATTGAAACAGAACCACAGCACTTCCCCCATTACAGCTGTCTTGCGTTCCTTGGTGACTGCTCTGCTGGCAACACTGGCTGCCTGCGCCAGCGTCTGGCCGGTCTGCGCATCGGCCAGCCAGGCGCTGGCGCAGAAGTACGCATGTGTCGCATGCCACCAGCCCGCGGTCAAAGTGGTGGGTCCTTCCTGGAAGGACATCGGGGCAAGGTACGGCGAGGGGAAGGGAAGCGCCGCACAGCTTGCGGCAAGCGTCAAGTCCGGCAGTTCGGGAAAGTGGGGAACCATGCCCATGCCGGCACAGGCTCAGGTTCCCGACGCCGATCTGCAGTCGCTGGCGCAATGGGTGCTCGATGGCGCCAAGTAATAGCCCAAGCCTCTTCGCAATAAAAAAGTCAGCGATCTCCGACCCACCGAACCCACCTACGAGGAATCACCCACCATGAGCACGCTTAATGTCAACGGCCGGGACCAATCGGTCGACGCCGATCCCGGCACCCCCATCCTCTGGGCCCTGCGTGACACGCTGGGCATGACGGGTACCAAATTCGGTTGTGGCGCCGCGCTGTGCGGCGCTTGTACCGTGCATCTGGACGGCCAGGCTATCCGCTCGTGCATCACGCCGATTTCCGCGGCGGAAGGGAAAAAGATCACCACCGTCGAAGGCGCCACGGACGGCAGCGACCGTGTCGGCGCCGCGGTGCATGCGGCCTGGGTCAAGCACGACGTGGCGCAGTGCGGCTATTGCCAGAGCGGCCAGATCATGAGCGCCACCGCGTTTCTCAAGACCTTGCCTCGCGGCAAGCAACCTACGGCCGCCGAGATCGACTCGGCCATGGCCGGCAACATCTGCCGCTGCGGCACCTACGCCCGCATTCGCGTTGCGGTGGCTGACGCCGCCAAAGCCGTCATCTGAAAGACACCGCCATGTTGGACAACACTTATCCGGGCGAGCTGCCCCTTGTTCTTCAGCACATGCTGGAACGCGACCAGGCCGATGAAACCACAGCCTCGCTGCCACGTCGCAGCTTTCTCAAGCTGGCCGGCGTTGGCGGCTTGGCACTGGGCGTCTTCCCGAACCTGGCAATGGCACAGTCGACAGCGGCAGTTCAGCCGGCCGGTGCGCTCAAGGCATCGCAGCAACCTTCAGCCTTTGTACAGATTGCGACCAATGGCGAGGTCACGGTCACGATCAACCGCCTGGAATTCGGCCAGGGCGTGCAAACAGGCCTGCCGATGATTCTGGCCGAGGAATTGGACGCGGACTGGGGTTTGATGCGCAGCAGGAACGGCTCCAGCGATGCAGCTTACATGGACCCGCGCTTCAATCTCCACATTACAGGCGGGTCCAATTCGATCAAGAACAGTTTTACGCAGTACCGCGAACTGGGCGCCCGCACCCGCGCCATGCTGCTGGCTGCGGCGGCGGCGCGCTGGAATGTGGATGTAGCGAGCTTGCGTACTCAGATTGGTATTGTGATGGGCCCGGGAGGGCGCAAACTGGGCTACGGTGAGCTCGCCGAAGCTGCAATGGCCTTGCCTGTTCCAGAGAACGTTACGCTCAAGGATCCCAAGGACTTTCGGATCATCGGTCGCCCCACCACGCGCATCGATGCACGAGCCAAGAGCAGTGGCCGGCAGGATTTCGGTATCGACGTTCGGCTGCCGGGGCAACTCACCGCCGTGGTGGCCCGCCCGCCGGTGTTCGGCGCCAAACTCTCCTCTATGGACGACAGCGCAGCGCGCGCCATCAAGGGTGTGAAGGCCGTGCTGCGTGTGCCGCTGGAAGGCGGTGCCGAAGGCGTGGCCGTGGTGGCTGACGGCTATTGGTCGGCCAAGCAGGGACGCGACGCGCTGAAGTTGCAGTGGGACACGGCTGCCGTTGAAAAAGTGGACAGTGAACGGCAATTGGCCCAGTACCGCGAGCTGGCCGGCCGGCCCGGGCCGCTTCACTTCGACGCCGACATGGCGCCGCTGCAGACGGCACCCCTGAAACTGGAAGCTGAGTTCGTGTTTCCATACCTCGCCCATGCCCCCATGGAGCCCCTGAATTGCACGGTTCAGGTTTCCGAGGGGCATGCCGAGTTGTGGACGGGCACCCAATTTCCTGGCGTCGACAACGCCGCGGCCGCGCGCGTGCTGGGCCTCAAGCCTGAACAGGTGAAGATCAATGTGCAGACGGCCGGTGGCGGCTTCGGTCGGCGGGGTGTGAGCAGCAGCGACTCCGTGGTCCTGGCCTGCGAGGTTGCCAAGGCCGCGCGTGGTGTGGGCCTGAACGTGCCGGTGCGAACACTGTGGAGCCGCGAGGATGACATTAAGGGCGGCTATTACCGGCCTATGCACCTGCATCGCGCGCTCATCGGTTTCGACGAGCGCGGCAAGGTGCTGGCCTGGGACCACGTTCTTGTCGGCCAATCCATTGTCACGGGCACCATATTCGGAGGCCGGGTCAAGAACGGTATCGACCCCACTGCGCCGGAGGGGATGCGTGAACCCTATTCGCTGCCGATGCGTCTGGCGGTGCACCACCCCAAACTCAACGTGCCTGTGCTGTGGTGGCGCAGCGTTGGGTCCACCCACACCGCTTTTGTCATGGAAACCCTGATAGACGACATCGCTCGCGCCACAAAGCAGGATCCGGTCGCGTATCGAATGCAGCTGTTCGGCGACAAACATGCACGGCATCGCGCGGCGTTGCAGCTGGCGGTGGACCAGAGCGGCTATGGCAAGAAACAACTCCCTTCGGGCCGCGCCTGGGGGGTGGCCGTGCATGAGTCCTTTTCCTCTGTTGTTGCTTATGTGGTGGAAGCCTCGGTGCGCGATGGCCAGCCGGTACTGAACCGCGTGACCGCCGGTGTGCATTGCAATCTTGTTGTGAACCCGCGCAGCGTGGAAGCACAGGTGCAAGGGGCCGCGCTCATGGGGCTGTCGATGTGCTTGCCGGGGTCGGCCATCACGCTGAAAGACGGCGTGGTAGAGCAAAGCAACTTCGGCGATTTCACCGTGGCGCGCATCACGGACATGCCGGAGTTTTCGGTCCACATCGTGCCAAGCGCAGAACCGCCGACGGGAATGGGCGAACCAGGGCTGCCGCCGTTGGCGCCGGCTTTTGCCAATGCCGTTGCGGGGCTCACGGGCAAGCCGGTGCGCCAGCTGCCCTTCAAGCTGGCTTGAGCTTTCGGCATGGAAGACCTCGACACGCTGGTGCTGCGCACAGCGCTGGGCTGGCAGGCGGCGGACTTGCCTGTGGTGCTGGTCACCGTTGCGCGGACCTGGGGCTCATCGCCCAGGCCGCCAGGCTCGCTGATGGCCATCAATGGGCGAGGCGAGACCGTGGGCTCGGTGTCGGGCGGGTGCATCGAGGATGACCTGATCCTGCGCATCCGCGAAGGCGGTGTGCAGGCTGCCTGTGCCACCACTACGCCCACTGTGCTGCGCTACGGAATTTCGGCGGACCAGGCGCACCGTTTTGGGTTGCCGTGCGGCGGTACGGTGGACCTCGTGCTGGAGCTGGTTGCCGCGCACACTCGCCTGGACGAGCTGTTGCAGGCTTGCCAGGAACGGCGCAGCACCGAGCGGGTTCTGGATCTGCGAACCGGTCAGGTGGAACTGCGCAGAGGCAGTCGCGATGGTGTTCCCCGGCTGGACGACAGCTACCTCAGCACCTACCTGGGGCCCAAAGCCCGCCTCATCGTGATCGGCGCCGGCGACCTCTCGCGTTACCTCTGCCAGCTGGCGTTGAGCCTGGGCTTTGAGATCATCGTCTGCGACCCGCGCGAAGAACACCGTACCGGCTGGAGCATGGACGGCGTGGTGGTCAGCCACGAGATGCCGGACGACCTGGTCTTGCGGCTGCGTCCGGATGCCCGTACCGCCGTTGTGGCGCTGACGCACGATCCCAAACTTGACGATCTTGCGCTGATCGATGCACTACAGTCCGACGCGTTTTACGTAAGCGCCATCGGCTCGCGCCGCAATACCGCCCAGCGCAAGGAGCGGTTGCGCGAGCACTTCGATCTCTCTGAACCCGAATTACAGGCCTTGCATGGACCTGCAGGCCTCTACATCGGCAGCAAGACCCCTGCTGAGATCGCGCTGTCCATCATGGCGGAAGTGGTGGCTGTAAAGAACGGCGTTCGATTGAGCCCTTCGGCACAGGTCGCGGAGGGCAAATCTCATCATTCGCCGGGACTGGATGCGCCTGTCGGCCATTCCATACCGGTTCAGGCATACCAAGTTTGAAAGGGTTCATTATGAAGGCTTTATTTGGCCGCGCTGCGGTCGGTGTTTTCGCTTTTTTCGCTGCTGCGCTTCAGGGAGAGATGGCGAGCGCCGAGAGCAATCGTGTGACGTTTCCCAGCAATCTCGAACGGTTGGTTCACTACACGACCGTCAAACGGGGCAATGTCACCGAGCACATGCTGACAAGCCAGGAAGCCATTGAGGCCATCAAACTGGGTCAAGCGGTGCCCAACGGTACGCATGTTGTTCTGGTGGACTACCGGGACGGCAAAGTTTTTCGGTATTTTGTGATGGAGAAGCGAGAGGGTTGGGGCGTCGACTATGAACCTTCCCGGCGTACAGGCGACTGGCAGTTCCAGCATTTCAAGGCGGATAAGACGATCAACATGAGTGAAAACACCGCTCGCTGCCAATCGTGCCATCAGGGGCGGGAAGATAACCAGTATCTTTATACGTTTAACGACATCAAACGTGCTAAATAAAGAACTGAAACGCGGGTGATTAAAAAAACGTTTCTACTGCGGTTGGTGCTCGATTTCGTCGCGGCCGGCCTGTTGCTGGCTGCGCTCGCCTACTACTGGCTTGACAACACAGCCCACGAATTGATTGGCACTGGCATCTTCCTGCTGATCGTGGTGCACAACTTCTTCAACCGGCGCTGGTACGGCGCCATCTCCAAGGCACGCGAGGCGCGCAGCCTGATCGACGTGATGCTCACGATCTCTCTTCTGGTTGCCATGCTGGCGCTGCTGGTAAGCAGCTTGATGATCTCACGCACAGTTTTTGGCTTTCTGCGGCTCAAAGGCGGCTTTACCGTGCGCCAGATTCATATATTGGCCGCTTATTGGAGTCTGATCTTCGTTGCCATCCACCTCGGCGTGCGCTGGAAGCGAATCATGCATGCGGCCCGAAGCGCATTGAATATCTCCGGAGAAAGTACCGCTCGCACTCTTGCATTGCGTTTTATCGCCGGGGTCATTGCTGCATATGGCTTGCTGAGTTCATTTGTGATGGATGTCGGTTCAAAACTGTGGCTTCAAATGAGTCTGGACGGGTGGGATTTTGAAGAGTCGACACCAGGTTTTTTCCTGAATTGGATATCCGTTGCCGGCCTCTACATATTCTTGGCTCACTATGTTCTGAGCGGGATTCAAAAAAGAAAACGCAGAGCGGACTCGCCTCCTGAAGTGGCGAACACTCCGGTTTGTAAAACAGCGGCACACTTTGAGGGAGATTTACCCAGCCATCGGTTGCAAATCCCGACGGACCTTGTTCCCGTAAAGCAGAATACCGCTGGGCGTGATCGCTAGGGTTATTGATTTTGGGGCGCTCACTTCGCGCGGCGAAGTTAAGCGGCCACACAAAGTTCCGCACTTCGCAATCTCGAAAAGAGCCTGACCGTCGGATGACTTGGTTCAGAATCACACCCATGACAACCCCCAAACTGCTCATCGAAGTCGCGGACGGCATCATGGCCCTGTCCTTGAACCGTCCCGACAAACTCAATGCCATCGACAACGAGCTGGCGCGCGCGCTGCTTGCCGCGATTGAGCAGGCGGCGCGCGACGGCAAAGTCAGGGTGCTGCTGCTGCGCGGCAAGGGCCGGGCGTTTTGTGCGGGCAGGGACGTCGGCGCGCCACCCACGGAGGACGACCTGGTGCTGGTGCAGGCCGTGGCCAAGGCGCTGGTGTCCTTGCCCAAGCCGGTTGTCGCTGCTGTCCATGGCTGGACGGTGGGCGCCGGCTTTGAGTGGATGCTCAATGCGGACATCGTGCTCGCAGCGGAAAGCGCGCGCTTCAAGCTGCCGGAGGCCTCCTTAGGGGTTTTTGTGACCGGCGGATTGACGGCAACGCTGCCCGCCTACGCGGGCCTTGCGCGCGCCAAGGCGCTGATGCTGCTGGGCGAGGAGTTCTCGCCCGCGCAGGCGCAGGCCTGGGGGCTGGTCTGGAAGGTGGTTCCCGATACCGAACTTGAATCCGCTTCGCGGCAGGCAGGCGCGAAGCTGGCGGCGCTTTCTCCGGAGGTCGCGGCCAGCTTTAAACGGGTGCTCAACGAGACCGGGCTTGGTCGCTTCAACGAGGCCATCGCGCTCGAGAACGATGCGCAACGGGCGCTGGGAGGTCGGGCCGAGGCTGCCTGAGCGCAGATCTCCCTGCAGGGGGAGAGAGTTCAACTACTTACAGCGCCGCGACCAGCTCAGGCACGGCCGTGAACAGGTCGGCTTCCAGGCCGTAGTCGGCCACGCTGAAGATGGGCGCTTCGGGGTCCTTGTTGATCGCCACAAT
>NZ_FNHX01000020.1 GCF_900103405.1 Polaromonas sp. JS666
TCCGAAGTGGCGCTTCCGCCCACGGGCAGCGTGTAAGTAAAGCTGATGGCGCGGCCCATGTTGTCCGTCACCTGCGTCAAATAGCCGGCGGCCGGCACGCCAGTACCCGCCGCCGTGCTGTAGCTGTATGTGAGGGTATTGCCCTTCTTGTCGGCCGACGACGTGAGCTGGCCTGCGCTGTTGTATGTCTCGAGCACGCCCGAAGCCGAATCAAAGAAGCGGTAACCGCCGCCGGCAGCGGTCACGGTGTCATTGATGCCGGCATTGGCCGCATAGCCGCCGCCGCCCGTGCCCAGGCCAAAGCTGGTGATGCGGCCGGTGCCGCGGTAGGCCTCTATGCCCGCGCCGCCCACCTTGACGTTCAGGCGTTTATGGAAGCTGCTGCTCCACAAGGAGCCAAACGAGGGCAAGTCCTTCAGCTGGGCGGCCGAGGTCAAGCCGTCGGCCTTGGCCACTATCTGGCGCATCGTGTCATAGGTCAGGTACAGCTGCTGGCCGCCTATGCTGATGTCGGTGGGCACCACTTCCTGCTTGGCACCCGTCATGGGGGTGATGGAGCCGCTGCCGCTGAGCCGGCCCTGGCAAACCGGGCAGTCCTGCAGCCCTGAATAGACGTCGATGATGTTGGCGCAAGCGCCCGCGCTCTTGTTGACGCCGGTTTTGATCAGGCGGGAATCCTGGCAGGAATAGACCCTGAAGGCATGTAAACCCATATCCTTGTTCTCGGTCACCTGTACGACACCATCCCAGCTCTGGCAGGAAGCGACGTTGCAGCTCCAGGTTGTGGTGTCTGTTCTCTTCAGTCCGCAATAAGCGTGGCCGTTGACCGCCTCCGGGCTTGAAGGCTCCACGCAATTGTTGTACTGGTCTTGGCCGGACAAGTCGTTATAGGGCTGTTTGGCAAACGTGGAGTAGGTGACAAAGGTGGCGTCGGAGCACGAGCCGAAATCGCAGCGACCGGTTCTTCCAGACGGGTAAGCTGCGCTGTAGTAGGTATTGATGGTCGACACCATCGCGTCGTAGAAATCATTGACCGTCGCGAAGCAGTTGCCGTCCAGATGGTAGTCGCCATAGACCTCGGCAGCGCTGTTCCCCACCGAGCCCCCGTTGCTCCAGCAATAGTCCAGGCGCGGACTCGCCGTTGTCGTCGCGGCCAAGGCTGGCGCCATGCAGGCCAGCAAGACCAGGCCGCAAAGCCAGGTAGCAAAAGTGATGCCTTGGCGGCGGATGTAGTGAGCTGGTTTTTTCAATTGCTGGCTCCGGTGATTTGCTGGACCCGGTTCAATGCGTCGTAAACGCGGGTGATATTTCTTTGCAGGTTGCCCGAGGGGTCCTTGACCTGCTCGCCGGTCTTGTTGCCGGCGTTATCGAGGGTGTAGGTAATGGTGTTGCCTTTGGCGTCCGTCACGCCAGTCAGGCGGTGCGCGGCGTCGTAGCTATAGCCCAGGCTTGTGCCGTCGGGCAGGGTCGCGCCCGTCAGCTGGCCCGCGTTGTCGTAGGTGTAAGTCGTGGTGCGAGCAGTGCCACCCGGAGGCGTGACCGTCACGCTGCTGGTCCAGCCGCGTGGGGTGTAAACCATGTCGGTCACCACGCCTTTGGGGTCCACCATCTGGCGCACGCGCCCTGTCCTGTCGTACTGCGTAAATTGCGTGACATGACCTGCCGCATTGGTGATCGATTGCAGGTCACCAGCCATGTGACCAATCTCGTTCGGGTCTGTGGCCGCCGGGCCCACATGGGGAAATGCCTGGGCGGGCGGTGTGAAGTTGGCCGTGTAGCGGGCTATGCCTTTGGTCACGCGAATATCGTCCATATAACCATCGAACTCGCGATCACCTGATGCATAGCCCCCGCCAATGCGAAGCGCGGTGGCTGAATCCGCCTTGAGCCATGTGGCGCGCGTGGCTTGCAGCACCCCGTTGATGAAAAGTCTTGCGGTGGTGCCGTCGTCCGCCAATGCCACATGGCTCCAGTTACCGATCTGCAAGGCCGCCGTGCTCGTAAAGCCGGTGGTGAACAGCCAGCTTGTGTTGTCCGACGAACCCAGGACGTTCACGAGCCCGGTGGACGGGGCAATATCAATCCGGACCGGGGCGAGTCCGGTCTGAAGGATTTGCCCGAACAACCAAGTATTGATGGCCTTAAAGCTTGATGGCCGTACCCAGAGCTCTACGGTGTAAGCCCCGGGGAAATGAAACTCCGGGCTGTCGGCCAGCGTAAGCGAGGTATTGGACGCATCCACCCCATCAAAGAACAGCGAAGATCCGCCAAACTTGCTCTGCGTACTCCCTATACTCGCACCTCCCACCACCGTCACGGGCTTGGGGCGTGGGCTGCTGTCGGCAATCACCGTCGAGCCATTGGTGCCATCGCCGTGCAACAGCAAACTCACCAACTGGATGCTCGGGTCAAAAGAGCCTTGTGGCTGGGTTGGCGTGAAATTACCCGCGCTGTAGTACGCGTAGCTGCGCACCACCACGCTGCTCGGGTCCGTTTCCGTGGCAAGCAGGCCCTGAGGGTTGTAGGTCCAACCGGCACTGCGGCTGGTGCCGCTGGCGGTGTCCGTCACGGTCTGGCTTAGCGTGTTGCCTGCATTGTCATAGGTGTAAGCGGTCGTCCTGCCGGCTTCGGTCACAAGCACTGGCAAGCGGTAGGTGGTGTGCCACTGCGTGGCGCTGGTTTGCGCTTCGGGCAGGCCGACCGCCTTGGTGGTACTCAAGGGAAGGCGCCGGTTGATGTCCCAGGTGTACATGGTGTTCACACCCAGGAAGTCGGTTTCCTGCGTGACAAAGCCGTTGGCGTCCTGTACGCGGCTGGCGGCCGAGCTGTTGCCCGCTCCGCTGGGTTTGTCGGCGCCGGTCACCGCGAGCTTGCCCTGGGCGATGCCGTAGTTGTAGCTACGGGTCGTTCCCAGGGGATCCGTCACGGTGGTGGCACCCCCGGTTGAGGCAGGGTAGCTGACGCTGTACCGCTCCACGCCTTGCGCCAGCTGGGAACTGACGGCCCGGCCCTGGCTGTCATAAGCGTAGGTCGCCAGGCGGTTGCCTTTCTCATCAATGATGCCAGTCAGCAGTTGCGGGTAGGTGGTGTTCTCGTAAAGGTAGCTCTTGCTGACAGTGCCGCTGCCGGTGGTGGCCGGGTAGCTGACTGTCGTCAGGCGCGACGTTTCCGCCGTGCCGTCGTATCCGTAGAGGGTGGTCTGGCTGCCGGGCGCGGTCACGCTGGTGAGCTGGCCGGTTGCGTTGTAGGTGAATTGAAGAGTTCGTCCAAACTGGTTGCTGACGCCGATCAATAGGCCTGCCGCCGGTGCGATGCTGATCGGGGTGGACGCGCTGCTGTAGCTGTAGGTGATGGTCCAGCCGTTTCTTTGAGTGACGGTCAGGAGTTTTCCGGCGCTGTCGAATTGCCAGCTGCTGTCGTCGTCCAGGCGTTTGTAGAGCAGGCCTGAGGCGTTGGCGGCCAGCGTGTCAACACTGTTGTCGGGCACCCAGCTGCTGGTTGCCACCTCCCAGTGGAAGGCGCGCACACTGCCGTTTCCAAGAAAGACCCTTGCCGTGCTGCCCACGCTGCCCGCTGTGCCGTCCTGACTGAGGCGGATGGCGTGGTTGTGCGACCAGGTCCGGCCCAGGCCCGCTTTGGCCGGACCTGTCATGGCACCTAACAGGCGGCCGCTTCTGTAGTTTCGAGTGAAGCTCAGCGCCGCGGGACCTTGGCCTGCGTAGTCTTCGTGGTCCAGGATCTTCTCGCCTGTAGCAGGGATGATGGGGTTCGGGGTTTTGAAGCCGTCTGGCGGTCGCTGACAGGAGTTGCCATTACCTGCACTTTGGGTAAGCGGCTCGACTTCCACAGGCCTTGCCGAATCACAGGCCGTCAACTGATGAAACCACGGGACGGGTGGATAACCGGCCACCCCGGTTGCGGGCCAGACGGAGTAATAGGTACCACTGATCAAACCAGTGACTTCATTCGCCGACAACAGCGTGTGATAGTAGATATACCCGTCTACTGGATAGAAACCGTTATGTTGTGCGACATATAAAGACCCCCCCTCTGCGGCCGTACTGCAGGCACTGAACCCGTACATCCAGCCAGGCCTGGCATAAGCAGATGTGCCACTGACGCAAAAAAGAACGCAGCATACCAGTCGACTGAGAGACCACGTATGGAGAGGGCTACCGCTGCCGTCATGCAAATCCTGGACGCGGTCGCCATTGACAGCCATAGGTGACCAAGCATGATTTGGCCGCATCGAGCACGACGCAAGCCCTCGAAACAATCCCATGGAATCCCTCGTTGATTTCTTCTTATTGCTCTGGAGCCACGTTGAGCCAGGCAAATGAGCCCGCAGTCTAGTGAGGGGTATGGCGCTTGTCACCCTTCATCTGCATGAGAAAAATCCTGAGTGTGCATATGAGACAACGAAATCCCCCGCCGTAAATATTTCGCCCTTATCAATGCCATGCGCTTCTGGCAGAATCCGACCGGCCTTGGCGTTGGTATGCAGGGCTTCAATCCAAATTCAATTTGAATTGAGTACCTTTTCAGTATCAAACTGCGCGGAATTAAGAAGAACGCAGACAGCAAGCGGCACGGCCGCCCAGGCAAAAATAAATATTTATCGCGTTTGCAACATGCATCCAAGCATTTCCCTGGGAGGGGAAACTTTTTGAATCTCTTCATGCACCCGATGCAAACCCGTTCCGCACCTGCGGGCCGCCAACGCGCGCGCGGCTTCACGCTGCTGGAGCTGCTGGTGGTGGTGGTCATCATCGGCCTGCTGGCCGGCCTGGTCGCGCCGCGCTACTTTGACTCGGTCAGCAAATCCAAATCCAAGATCGCCAAGGCGCAGATCGAATCACTGGACAAGGCGCTGGACCAGTACCGCCTCGACGTCGGAAGCTACCCGACGGCCGAGCAGGGCCTCAATGCGCTGAACACCCAGCCCTCGGGTGTCAGCAAGTGGCAAGGACCTTACCTCAAGAAAGCCTTGCCGGCCGACCCCTGGGGCAATGACTACGCCTATGTGTTGCAGCCGGGCGCGGCCGGCATCGACATCATCTCCTACGGCGCCGACGGCAAGCCCGGCGGCACCGGCGAGGCGCAGGACGTCTCGCTGCATTCGGCCAACTGACGGCGCTAGCCCAAGCGCCGGAAGCTTTCATATGGCCGCGGCTCACGCCACCTATGAGGTCGTCACCCGCGACAGCGCGGGGCGCATCGCGTCACGCCAGGTGCGCGCGGCCACGGCGGCCGAAGCGCTGGCGCAGAGCACGCGCGGCGGCTTCACGGTACTGAGCTGCGAGGCCGCCAAGGATTCCGGTGCCGGCCTGGGCGGCCTGGGCAGTCTGGTGCGCGGCAAATCCGTGGCGCCTTCGCGCTCGGGGCTGGACACCGCCTCCTTCTCGCAGGATTTCGCGGCGCTGATAGACGCGGGCCTCAGCGTCACCGAGGCACTGCAGACCCTGAGCCTCAAGGAAACCGCCGGCGCGCGGCGCGAACTCCTGGAGCAGGTGACGCGCGCGGTGTCGGAAGGCCGCAACCTTTCCGCGGCCATGCAGCTGACGGGTGCTTTCCCCGAACTGCTGGTCGCCACGGTGGAGGCCAGCGAGCGCACCGGCGACCTCGGCAAGGGCCTGGCGCGTTACGCCGCCCACCAGCGTGAAATGCAGGCGCTCAAGGACAAGCTCATAGGCGCTTCGGTCTACCCCTTGGTGCTGCTGGTGGTGGGCGGGCTGGTGGTGATGTTCCTGATGGGTGTGGTGATACCGCGCTTCGCGGGCCTCCTGGACGGCACGCGCACGCAGCTGCCCATGCTGTCCTCGGGCCTGATGGCCTGGGGCCGGCTGGTGGCCGACCAGCCCTGGGTGCTGGCGCTGTTCTTCGGCGGCGTCTTCGCGCTGGGAGCCTGGGTGGTCGCGCACTTCCGGGCGCACGGTGTGCGTTCGCGCTGGCTGCAGCGCATTCCTTATATCGCCGGCGTGATCCGCGAGTTCCAGCACCTGCAGCTCTACCGCACCATGTCCATCCTGGTTTCGCGCGGCATTGTGATCCACCGCGCAATGGAGCACGGCACCAAGCTGCTGGGCGACGCCGACCGCGAACGGCTGGAGCGCGCCATCGTGCTGATGCGCGAAGGCCTGAGCATGAGCGCGGCCCTGTCGGGCGCGGGCCTGTCGGACGCCGTGGCCACCAGCATGCTCAAGGTGGCGGAGCGCACCGGCTCCATGTCGGAAATGCTGGAGCGCATCGCGCAGTTTTACGAGCGCCGGCTGCAGCGCTCCATCGACGTGGCCACGCGCGTCATCGAGCCCGCGCTGATGATCGTGATTGGCACCGTCATCGGCGCCATCGTGGTGCTGATGTATTTGCCCATCTTTGACCTGGCTTCCACCTTGTCCTGATACCTGAAGCGCCTTCCCCCCATGAACGCCCCCCTCCCCCTTGTTTCTCTTGCGCCGCCGGCCGAAGCGGACAGCGGCCGGGTCGGGCGCGCGCTGATGCAGCAAGCCGTGCAGGCAGCGGCCGTGGGTTCGCGCCTGCCGTGGATGGTGCAGCAAAGCGGGCTGGAGGCCGCGCAGGTGCTGGCCGAGGTCGCGGCCGCGCTGGGCCTGCGCGCCATGGCCACGCAAGAGCTGCAGGGCATAGCGCCCGACTTCGAGCTGATCTCGTTTGCCGACTGCCAGGCGCGCGGCTGCCTGGCCGGCTGGTCCACAGCCCCTTCCGGCGAGAGGCTGCGCACGGTGGTCGTCAGCGACCCGCTGGACCTCAAGGGCCAGGAATGGATAGACCTGCAACTGGGCGGCACGGGCGCGGATGAAGTTGTGCGCGGCCTGGCGCTCATCGAAGACGTGCAGGCCTGGCTGGCCCATGCCGAACGCAACCTGATGGCCATGGGCGGCACGGAGGAGGCAGACCTTGCCGGCCTGGCACAGGAGAACGCGGTCGACGCCTCCGTGGTGGTCCTGTCCATCGCGGGCATAGAGACCACGGCCAATCCGCTGGTGCGCCTGGTCGATTCGATTCTGTACGACGCGCTCAAGATGGGCGCGTCCGACATCCACTTTGAAACCCAGCCGGTCGGCCTGCACGTCAAGTACCGCATCGACGGCGTGCTGGAAAACGTCAAGCGCATCGACAACGCGGAGATGGGGCAGCAGGCCATCTCACGCATCAAGGTGCTGTCCGAACTCGACATCTCGGAGCGGCGCACACCGCAGGACGGCCGCTTCAAGGTGCGCGTGGAGCGGCGCGAGATCGACTTCCGCGTCTCCATCATGCCCAACCTGTTCGGCGAGGATGCGGTGCTGCGCGTGCTGGACCGCAAACACCTGACCGGCCAGTTCCAGACCCTGAGCCTGGACACGCTGAGCTTCGCGCAAAGCGCCAAGGACTTTATCCGCCAGGCCTCGGGCCTGCCCTATGGCCTGCTGCTGGTGACCGGGCCCACCGGCAGCGGCAAGACGACCACGCTGTACGCGGCGATTTCCGAGATCAACACCGGCCTGGACAAGATCATCACGATCGAGGACCCCATCGAGTACCAGCTCAAGGGCGTGCTGCAGATTCCCGTCAATGAAAAAAAAGGCCTGACCTTCGCGCGCGGGCTGCGCTCGGTGCTGCGCCACGACCCGGACAAGATCATGGTGGGCGAGATACGCGACGCCGAGACCGCCCAGATCGCGGTGCAGGCCGCGCTCACCGGCCACCAGGTGTTCACCACGGTGCACGCCAACAATGTGTTCGACGTCATAGGCCGCTTCAAGAACATGAACGTCGACAGCTATAGCCTGGTGTCGGCGCTGACCGGCATCGTCGCCCAGCGCCTGCTGCGCGCGGTGTGCGCGCATTGCGCACTGCCCGCCGGCCTGGCACCCGAGCAGCTGACCCGCCTGGGCATTCCCGCGGAGCGCCTGGACCTGGGGCAGGCCAAATTCATGCAGGCCGTGGGCTGCGCGCATTGCCGCGGCACCGGCTACAAGGGGCGGCTGGCGATTGCCGAGACGCTGGAGATGGACGACGACATCCGCGACCTGCTGGTGCGGCAGGCGCCCATCTCGCAGATCAAGCAGGTCGCGCGCGGCAAGGGTTTTATGAGCTTGCGCGACTCGGCCGTGGCCCTGGCCATGGGTGGGCAGACCACGGTGGAAGAAATCAACCGCGTCACCCCGCGCGAAAACCTGCAGGCCGCGCCGCCCGCGGAGGCCGTCCCTTCATGAAGCCCGTGGTCGAACTCGACATCAGCGCCGCCCATCTGCGGGCGACGCTCAGGCCGGCCGTGGCCGGCTGGGGCAGCCGCGTGCTGCGCAAACTTCAACGAAAGCCGGTTGAACCCACACAGGCCGCCGCGCTGACCGAAACAGCCAGCTGGACGCCCGGCGCCACACGCGCCGAAACCCTGGCCGCCTTGTTCGAGGCCGGCGCGCAAGCCCTGCAGGCGCTGCGCGCGCGCCACCCCAGCTCACTCGACGGCAGCCGCCTGGTGGTGCGCACAGGCGTAAGCGCCTCTTATGTCGGCGTCGCGCCCATGGATCTGTCCTCGCCCTCGGCGCGCTCGGAACAACAACTGCGGGCCGTGGCGAAAGCGGTGACGCAGGAGGCCATGGGCACGGAGGCGGCGGCGCATGACGTACGCTGGCGCATGGAGGCCAGCCAGGCGCATCTGTGTGTGATCACGCTGGAATCAGCCCTGGTTACCGGCCTGCATGCGCTGGCCCAGGCCCAGCGCATGGCACTGGCAAGCTGCCAGCCGGCGATTGTGGAACGGCTGGACAGCGAACTCACAGCCAGCCGGCGCCGGCGCGATGCGCGCACGCTGGTGTGGACGGAGCTCGACCCCTCGGGCGGCCGCCATGCGGCGCTGGGTTTTATCCGCCTGGTGGACGGCAGCGCCGTGAATGCCTGGCGCACCGTGACACAGGCGCCGTCGGACGCCGGCGACCCCTGGCTGCAGCCCGCGCTGCAGCGTTTCCTGATCGCCTCGGGCGCGGGCCTTGAGGAGCAGGTCGTTCCCTGCGCCTGGCCGGCCCACACGACGCAAGCGCCGGTACCGGCCGCCGCTGAGGAACTTGCAGCATGAGCCGGCGCCTGGTCGAAAGCCCTTTTGAGTTCGCGCCGGATGCGCCGCGCTACCGCCCGCTGAGCTGGCTGATCCTGGCCGCGGGCGTTTGCATCGCGCTGGCCGGCCTCTATATCAGCTTGCGCGCCGGTGCGCAGCTCGAAGGCGTGCGCTCGCAGCAGGCAAAAATTTCGAAACAGCAAAATGCGCTCAGCGAGCAGATGCGGCGGGCCGAGAACAACCCCGCCATGCTGGAAAAGATCAAGGCCAAGCGCCAGCTCGAGGCCTTGCTGCAAACGCCATGGTCGCTGATGTTTGAAGCCCTGGAGGCCGCGACCGACACCGTCGAAGGCCGGGTCACCCTGCTGTCCATGGTGCCCAACACCGCCAACCCGGCCAGCCGCAAGATAGAGCTGACCTTGATGGCGTCGAACTACCCGTCCATGCTGGCCTATACCGAGGCGCTCGGCACGGTCAGCGGTTTCTCCGATGTGCGCATCGTGAGCCACCAGCTGGACGAGCGCAGCAGCCCGGCCACTTTTCGCTTCCGGCTGACGGCGGGCTGGAACCGTTTGAACGAAGGGGTGTTCCTGGCCAAAGAGCCGCCCGTCGGTGCACTCCTACCGTCAACGCCGCTCACACCGCTGGTGCCGGCGCAGGTCTCGGCCCCCGTGCTGAAGCCCGGCATCAGCAAGGCGCCCTCGCCATGATGCGCGGCCCTGCTTTCGTCACCACGGCGCTTGGTCGCCTTGGTCGCCTTGGCGGCGGCGTGGGCCTGGCGCCGCTGCGCGCCCTGGGCTGGCCTGTGCTCTGCGGCCTCGGGCTGCTGCTGGTGGGCGCGCTGTTGCTGGGCCTTTCGCAGCAGCTGCGCCTGCAAAAAAACACGCTGCAGCTGGAATTGCGCCAGGCCCAGAAGCCGGGGCCCAAAGCCGCCGCGAGCGCCGTGCGGGGCGTGCCCGTGATCTTTCCACCTTCCAGCGACTACACGGCCGACCTTGCGCAGATTTTTGACATCGCCAAAAGCCAGGGCATTGTGCTGGCCAGCGGCGACTACCGCGATGCGGACCCGACGGCCCTGGGCCTGGACACCCGCCTGGTGGACCTGCGCATCAACGAGAACTACGGCACGCTCAAGGAGTTTCTCGCGAGCGTGCTCAATGCCATGCCCCACGCGGCGGTGCAGGAGTTGCGCATAGAGCGCAAGGACGGCACCACCGTGAAACACCAGGTCTTCCTCAAGCTGGCGCTGGTGTATTCACCGCGCACGGCCCCCGCCCAGGGCGCCCAAGCCACGGCCAGGAAGACGCCGGCCAGCGCCCCCGAAGCGGGCGGCACGAAAGGCATGCCGTGAGCGCGGACAAACCCAAAACCGGCTGGAAAAAAGCCGCCGTGCTGGTGGCGGCCGGCCTGGGCAGCTTTGTGCTGGCGGCCGCCATGCAGGGCAAGCTGCAGGCGGGTGATGAGGACCTGGACCTGGCGGCGGCGCCGCGCCAGCGGCCGGCGCCGGCCGCCCCGCCACAGGCCGGCGCCGTGCCCGCATTCCCGGTAGAGGACGCATCGCAGCGCGTGGACGTCGCGATGAACAGCCCCAGCCTGCGCATGAACAAAATGGTGGTGCGCGATCCTTTCGGCCCGCTGGCGCCCGAGTTTGTGCCCCCGCCCCAGGTGGTGGCGCCGCCCCCGCCACCGCCCGCCCCCGTGAAGGCCCACAAGCCGCCACCGCCGCCCGTGGCCGCAGAGCCCGCGCCGCCGCCGCCACCCACGGCGCCGCCGCTGCCCTTTACCGCGGTGGGCGCCATCCAGGGAAAAAAGATCGCCAACGGCCAGCTGCAGGCCTTTATCCAGCATGGCGACAACCTCAGCGTCATCCAAAAAGGCGACACCGTCGCCGGCAGCTACCGGGTGGACGAGATCACGTCCGACCGCGTGGTGTTCACCTACCTCCCCCTGGGCCAAAAACAATCGCTTCAACTTCTGGACAACCCACGATGACAACCATTGAACACAATGCCGGGCTCTCCGGGAGGGCTGCCACCACAGGGGGCTTGGGCGAAGCGCGCGGCCGCATGACGCCCGTGGCCTCCAGCGTGCTGGCCTGCCTGCTGCTGACGGCCTGCGCCGGCGCGCGCTACCACCAGGACGGCATGAGCCAGATCGACGATGGGCACATAGACTCGGGCATCGCCTCGCTCAAAAAAGCCACCGAGCTCGACCGCAGCCAGTCTTACAAGATCGACTACCTGGTGCAGCGCGACAGGCACGCCGACGCCTTCGTCAAGCAGGCCGACCAGCTGCGGGCCAGCGGCGACATCGCCGGCGCGCGCGACCTCTACGGCCGGGCGCTGGCGTTAAACCCCGCCAACGTCCGCGCGGCGACCGCCCTCAAGGCGCTGGACCAGGACGCCCGCAACGACCAGCTGCTGGCCGAGGGCGAGCGCTACCTCAAGGACGGCAAGCTCGACGCGGCCGGCGAGCGCGCGGCGCGCGTGCTGGCCGACCAGCCCAACCACAAGCAGGCGGCGCAGCTGCGCAAGGCCGTGCTGGACGCCAGGGCCGCCGCCGAGCTGGAGCGTGAGCGCTTCCGCGAGGCCAAGTCCGTCATGGGCTCGCCGGTGACGCTGCAGTTTCGCGATGCCACCATGCGCACCGTGTTTGAAGCGCTGTCGAAGTCCACGGGCCTGAACATCCTGCTGGACCGCGAGGTCAAGGCCGACGGCAGGGTCACGATTTTTGTGAAGGACGTGGCGGTCGAGGACGCCATCGACCTGATCCTGATGCAGAACCAGCTCGAAAAACGCATCATCAACAGCAACACCATGATGGTCTACGCGGCCACGGCGGCCAAGCAGTCGGAGTACCAGGAGCTGACGGTGCGCTCCTTCCGCGTCACCAACAGCGACCTCAAGTACATCTCCGGCATGCTCAAGACCATGCTCAAGCTCAAGGACGTGTCGGCCGACGAGCGCAGCGGCCTGCTGGTGATACGCGACACGCCCGAGACCCTGCGCATCGCCGAAAAACTGATCGCCCTGCACGACGAGCCCGACCCGGAAGTCATGCTGGAGGTGGAGGTGCTGGAAATCTCCGAGGGGCGCAACAGCAACCTGGGTGTCCAGCCGCCCAGCGCCATCACCATCAGCACGCCCACGGGCGGCGCGGCTACGCCGGGCGGCACCGTCAGCAACCTCACCATCAGCCAGCTGCGGCAGCTGGGCGTTGGCGGCCTGACCGTGACGCCAATTGCCGGCACGCTCAACTTCAAGCTGCAGGACACCGAAACCCGCATCCTGGCCAGCCCGCGCATACGCGCGCGCAACCGCGAAAAAGCCAAGATCATGATTGGCGACCGCGTGCCCACCATCATCAACAACGTCACGCCGGTCAACGGCGGGTCGTCCGTCGTCACCGGCACCGTCACCTACCAGGACGTCGGCCTCAAGCTCGAGTTCGAGCCCCAGGTCTATGCCAGCAACGACGTGGGCATCAAGATCAACCTCGAGGTCAGCAATATCGCGCGTGAGTTCACCGACGCACAGGGCAGCCGCTCCTACCAGATAGGAACACGCAACGCGAGCACCTTTTTGCGACTGGCCGACGGCGAGACGCAGGTGCTGGGCGGCCTGATCACCGACGAGGAGCGCAACACCGCCGACAAGATCCCCGGCCTGGGGCATTTGCCCGTGGTCGGGCGCCTGTTCGGCAACTCGAGCACCAACAAGTCCCGCTCCGAAATCGTGCTGGCCATCACGCCGCGCGTGCTGCGCAGCTATGCCAACCTGGGCAGCGACAGGTCCAGCGTGTTCTCGGGCACGGCACTGACATTGCGCGACCGGCAGATCCTGGCCGACCCCGTGGGCGGCCTGAGCCTGCCCAACTCGACAGGCGCGCGCCCCGCGCCCGCGCCCACACCCGTCAGCGGCATTTCGCCGGCGCCGCAGCCACCCGGTGCGCCTGGGGTGCCGGGGGCGCCATCGCCCGCCGTTCCGCAGGTACCCGCCCAAACGGCCCCCGCCATGCCACTGGGCGGTGGCGGCCTGCCGCCGCCCCCGCCCATGATCCAGCGTTAAGAAGAGGCGACGTGGTTTTATTTTCCAGCCGCCCACGCGCGGGCCATCGCCCTGAAGCCGGCTTCACGCTGATAGAGCTGCTGGTGGTGTTCTCCATCCTGGCGCTGCTGCTGACGCTGGCCACGCCGCGCTACTTCAAGGCGCTGGACGGCGGCAAGGAAAAAGTCCAGGCGCAAAACCTCGCCACGCTGCGCGACGCCATCGACAAATTCCGCGCCGACCAGGGCAAGTACCCGGCGCAGCTGCAGGAGATTGTGGACAAACGCTATTTGCGTGAAATCCCGCTGGACCCTGTCTCCGGCTCACGCGCCTGGGAAACCTTGCCTTTCCCGAACAGCGCCGAGCCCGGCATCTACGACGTGCGCGCACCGAATATGCCCGGCCCCTTGCCGCCGGCAACAGCGGAAAGCGCCGCGCCATGAAGCAGCCCGCGCAGCGCGGCTTTACGCTGATAGAGCTGTTGGTCTCGCTGGCCATTGTGGGCCTGCTGGCCATGGTGGCCGTGCCCCTGACCCAGGTGGTGCAGACACGCGCCAAGGAGGCCGAACTCAAGCAGGGCTTGCGTGTGATACGCCAGGCGTTGGACAGCTACAAGGCGGCCTCCGACGCCGGCGTGATCGACAAAGGCGTGGGCGCCTCGGGCTACCCACCGTCGCTGGAAGTGCTGGTCACCGGCGTGCCGCGTTCCGCCGCGTTTGGATTTTCAGCCCAGCCCTTTGTGCTGCTGCGCAGGATCCCACGCGACCCTTTTGCCGAAGACCCGGCCCTCAGCGACGCCCAGACCTGGAACACCCGCGCCTACAGCAGCAGCGCCGAGGCGCCGCAGCCGGGTGCGGATGTGTTTGATGTTTCGTCGAAATCCGCCAAGCAAGGGCTGGACGGCTCGGCTTACCGCAGCTGGTGACGGGCAAGCCATGCGAGTCATCCGTTCGAGCAAGCCTTTGGCCGGCGAGTCAGGCCTGGTCCTGCTCGCGGTGCTGATTTTTCTGCTGCTCGCCACCCTGGGCGCATCGGCCATGGTGGAGCTGCAACGCACCCACACCCAGCGCGCCAAGGAAGCCGAGCTGCTGTTTGTCGGCGACCAGTACCGCCGCGCGATCAAGTCTTATTACAGCAGCGTGCCAGCAGGGAAAAGCCAGTCCCCGCCGCGATCGCTTGAGGACCTGCTGGAGGACAAACGGTTTCCCATGCCGGTGCGCCATTTGCGCCGCCTGTATCCCGACCCCATGACGGGCGAGGCCGACTGGGTGATTGTTCAAGGCGCCGGCGGCATTCTGGGTGTGCATAGCCGGTCGACGCAAAGCGCCTTCAAGAGGCGGGATTTCCCGATCCAGTACCGGGATTTCCAGGACAAGGAGACTTATGCGGAGTGGGTGTTTGTGGCTTCGGTGAATTGAGGGGTAGCGACACCTCTCGAGGAGGCAACCAACGTGACCCCGCATAGAAGACCGTCGGCAGTTTTCCTGTACTGAGAAGTGTCGATCCTATTGATGTATAAGCCTGGCACAGGTGACGCATCCGGCAACATCTCTCTCTCTCGCTTTCAGGCCTGCGCGTGGGAAAGACGCTTGACTAGGCAGATGCCCTGCTTGGATGGTCCTGATCGATCAGTGGACAATGGCACTGAGTTCACCTCCAGGCCCAGGACGAGTGGGCCCACCAGCGAGGTGTCAAACTCAGCTACACGAGGTCCGGCAGATTTAAATACCCCATGGCGTATCTTTGAACTCTTCATCGGGACGCGCTTTTGCCCTTGCCACGAAGAACAGTATCAAGCAAATCGGCAAGGAGGCAAACGCGATATACCGTGTTGTACCTGTGGGAAGAAAATAACTGCACACCACCGCAACTGCGAGCAGCAGTGCGGTGCCGCGCATAATCCATTCCCATTTTTTCTCCAATTGGTCCCAGTTCATTTTCTCAACAATTTGCGAATTAACGCGTTACCGCCGCCTATTTCACCAAACAAGTGGCGAGCTGTTGAATTCCGTCGAAATCTGACCCACTTAGCGCAGTAATTTCCATCCAAAACTGACCCACGTAGGCACTACTCTGCTTGTTTTAAAAGCAGAGGGAATTCAGGAGTGATAGACGTGGCGACATTGAATGTCATCAGACGTTGGGCATTGCGGGATCAGATGTCCATCCGCGAGATCTCAAGGCGTACAGGCCTAGCTCGCAATACAGTGAAGAAGTACCTGCGGCCAGAGGAGAGCGAGCCCAAGTACCCAATGCGGGTCAGCGCCAGCAAGCGCTATCCCTACGCCGAGAAGCTGGCCACCTGGCTGGAGATCGAGGCAACAAAATCGCGGAAACAGCGGCGCACTTTGAGGCAGATCCACACACCTTGAGACTGGAAACGACAGCTACCGGTTCAAAAACAGCTCTGCAAAGACTCAGCCCAAAAAGGAGAAAACCAAGAACTTATCCACATCGTGAGCACCTTCTACTCACAAAGAGTGTGGGTCAAAATTCGATGGAAAACTCGGGTCAGACTTCAGTGCAATTCAACAGGCTCTTCATTCAATGAAAAAGCGGATCAACCAAACATGGAAATCCACACCGTTAATTCTTCAGTTCACCAAAATCAGCAGAGACCGGGGGATGATGCTTACAGGGATTGCATCTTTATCGCATCACGAATATCCGCAGCGATAACCCTCTTCAAATGCGCAACTTCATTACCTAGAGCATCCGAACTGAATTCCGACCAAACGCCGACCGCTTGGCGTCCTTCATGTTCATCTAGACGAGTAGCAACTTCAAAAATTTTCTTGCCACCATACATGTACAGGGCAATATGACCGACCCTACTTTCGACAAACGACAAGGGAATTAGAAGGTCATATAGCTTTTCGTCGTCAGCCGTACTGCACTCTCTATCAACGCGATCCCAATAGCCCGCCATCCAGGAACACCACCCGCCACAAGGAAAAAGCTGCTCCATACCCGGGACTAAAGGGGGATTTGATATGAGCTTCTCCAAAGCTCTCAAGTTTTCCAAAAGATTCCCTGGATGAGTCGCGGGAATGATGAGATGCTTCGCCCCTTCATGGTCAAGCCATATCTCCGCAACGGCAAACACAAAGTCTGGGCCATGATGATCAAATCTCTCTGTGAAATCTATAGATGATTGAATATCGACGCGGACTTCGACCGAGAAGCCCGTCAAGCTCAAGTAATAAGAAGCATTGTTTACACCCATCATTTCGCCCCTGGTTTTCTTGTCCACTTCGGAAAGCCAGCGTCACGCCCCGCTCTCCATTGCTCGGGAGTCAACCCACGCTGATTGACAACATATCCGTGCCAGTACTTGATACATTTTTGCTCATCAGTACGCTGCAACCGAAACATGACAAGCTCTCCGGTCAGACCGTCATATCCAAGTTTCCAGTCGCTTGCGCCCACCGCATTTTGCAAGGCGAACTCCGGATTCGAGGGCTCGGCTCCGCGATTCCCAATTTGGGTTTTCCCGTGCTTTGGTGCATTCTCTCTTCCGACATCGTAAACATCAGTATATGACGCACAGCACTCTTTCTTCTCGGATGAAGTCTCAACCTTTGACGCACCTTTGTCCTTATTTGCTTGCTGTACTGCCATCCATGTTAGGCCGGTCAACCCAACTCCCACAGCACATCCAGCAGGCCCTCCAAAACACCAAGCTAAAGCCGCTTGCTTCCCATAAGGATCAACAAAGGAGATCGGACTCCCATCGACATATGCAAAGGTGTTAATCCCGCCTTCAAGCCCAATAGGATCAGACTGCATATAGCGCCCGATCCTCGGGTTGTACTCCCGGTTCCAGTTCTGGAACAAGCCACTCTCGGCATCAAGCACCTGGCCCGGCAGGCGTTGGTTAAAACTGAAGATGCCGAGGCTGCTCGGATTCTGGTCCGGTGCCGTTGCACCAAAAGCCTCGGCCGAATCCCAGCGCCAGGCAATGGCCTCATCGGTCTGACGCGTGATGATGCGTGGCGCACCGAGCTGGTCCGTTGAGACGTTGTACAGGCTGATGGCGATATTGCTGGCACCCGCCGTTCCCGTCTGCTTGACCACCCCCACCGGAAGGCCCATGTAAATGGTTTCATAGAGCGGGACACCATTGGCGTCGTACTCACCGAGCAGCTTGCCTTCTTCGTCATAGACGTAGTAAGTGGCGCCCGTCGGCACCAGTGCCGTCGGCCCAGTCTTGCCAACGCGTAACTCCAGCGCGTTGTAGCTATAGGTGACCGTGCCGCCGGCATTGGCCATCGTCGCCAAGCGTCCCCGGTCGCTATAGGTATAAGTATTGGTCCCATCGCTTGTGACATTGCCCGCCGCGTCATGCACCACAGTCGCCGTGCCCCCCACATCCTGGGTTTGAGTCAGCTTGTTGCTGCTGGCTGAGATGGTGTTGGGGTAGCTGGTGCCACTAATCACCTTAGCCGTACGGTTGCCGGTGGCGTCGTAGCTGTACTGGATCGCCGTGCTGCCTAGCGTCGCACTGATCAGTCGGTTCAGGTTGTCATACCCAAAGCTTTGATCCAGCGCGGGAACCGGGCTTCCATTGCCGACATGGGTGTAACCCGTAATGCGCCCCGCGGTGTCGCGAACGACGGTGCGACGAACACCGGTTGTTGTCGGATCACCCAGGTTATAAGCGCTGATCTGCCCATTGGCGTCATAGCTGATGGCCTGGGTCTTGGCGCTGGCCCAGGTCCAGCCGGTCATCTTGCCTTCTGCGTTGGTGGTGATCGCATTCAACAGCGGCAGCGTGCTACCTGTATTAGTACCCACACCGTTGCTGTTTGGTGGGTTGACGGTAATGCCCGAAACCACACCTTGCGCGTCGTAGCTGTAGTTAACGCGTGTGCCGCTCGGATAGGTAATCGCCGTCAGCTTGTCCAAGGCGCTTCCGCTATCACCCCAGGTGTACCCAACGGTGAAGGTTTTAGCCCCCGTGACCTGGGTCTTCCCGGTCTTGCGGCCCATGCTGTCATAGCTGTAAGTCACCTGGCCGCTGGCATCGGTGATTTTGGTAAGTTCGCCTACCGTCGCTGGTGTCGGGGTCGTTCCACCGTCGTATTCAATGATGGTTCCCGTGCCTGTGGCATAGCTGACCGTCTTCAGGCGATCCAGGCTGTCATAGGTGTACTGGGTCAGCTTGCCGCGGGCGTCGGTCTTCGTGAGCATGTTGCCAAGCGCGTCATAGGTGTACTGGCTCGCTCCCGTATCGGGGCTGGTCTGGGCCGTGACATTACCCAAGCCGTTGGGGCTATAAGTCGTCGCCAGGTTGCGCGGGTCGGTGACCTGGGTCAGGCCGTCGGCGGCGTTGTAGGCAAAGCCGGTGGTCGTTGGTGTCGCACTGCCGGTATTGGCCGGCTGCTGGGTCTGGATGGGGCGGCCCAAGCTGTCGTAGTAGGTATAGGTCGCGAGGCCGTTGGGGTCCAGCACGGTGGTGGGCCGGCCCATGGCGTCATAGCCGTATTGCCAGGTCAGGGTACCGGTGTTGATGGCCACCACGACCGCGCCAGAAGTCGAGGGATCGTTGTTGGTGTCACCGGCGTATTCAGCGCTCAAGGTATGGCTCCCGAGGGCGAGCGAATTGGTGGCCAGCGTTGCCACGCCACCACTCAAGGCGCTGCTGCCCACCGTGGTGCCCCCGTCCTTAAAGGTGACAGTGCCTGTGGGGCTGGAACCCGTGACGGTAGCAGTCAGCGTGATGTTTTGCCCGACGGGAGCGGTGCCGGCACTGCTTGAAAGCGCCGTGGTCGTCGGGCCGGCAAAGGCCATGGCCGGGGCCAAAAGGATGAGCAGCACCAGGCGGCTTAGCCACGCGGTAAAAGCTCGGCTGGGGCTAAGGCTGCTCATGCTGACTCCTCCTGCTTGAGTGATGGTGGTTGTGGTGGTGTTCAATTGCTCGCTCCCGTGACTTGTTGCACGCGGTTCAGGGCGTCATAGACACGCGTGATGTTTCTCTGCAGGTTGCCCGAGGGGTCCTTGACCTGCTCGCCTGTCTTGTTGCCGGCGTTGTCGAGGGTGTAGGTCACCGAGTTGCCTCTGGCATCGGTCACGCCGGTCAGGCGATGCGCCGCGTCGTAGCTGTAGCCCAAAGTTGTGCCGTCGGGCAGGGTCGCGCCCGTCATCTGGCCCGCGTTGTCGTAGGTGTAGGTGGTCGTTCTGGCGGTGCCGCCCGGAGGCGTGACCGTCACGCTGCTGGTCCAGCCGCGTGGGGTGTAAACCATGTCGGTCACCACGCCCTTGGGGTCCACCATCTGGCGCACGCGCCCTGCCCTGTCATACAGCGTGAACTGGGTGACATGGCCGGCCGGGTTGGTCACCGTTTGGAGATCGCCGGCTGCATGGCCGGTTTCATTGGGTGCGGTGCCGCTAAAGGCGGCTGCCGTGTAGTAGGCATAGGTCGTGGTGCGGTTCAGCGTGTCCTTGGCGGTCAGCACGCGGCCGGCAGCGTCATAGGTGTACTGGGTGGTGACGATGGAGGTATCCACCGGCACGCTTGCGACGTTGGGCGCGGGATAGGCCGACGGTATGAAGTTGCCGGTGTAGCGCCCTTGCCCCTTGGTGATCCGGATGTCGTCGTAATAAATGGCGTTGGACGAGTTGTTGTAGCCGAACACCATGCCGTTGGTATTGCCGACGGTGCTGGTCCAGGCGCAGTTCCCTGTCTGCTGGCCGTTGATATAGCTGTACAGGGTACCGCCAATCTTCACCCAGGCTATATGAATCCAGGTATTGGACAAGTTGTTCAGGCCGCCCGTCTGGCAATAGATTCCGTCACTGCCCTGCAGCACGAGGTAGTTGCCTCCAAAAGCGATGTCGTGATAGACCGCACCGCCACCGCCAAGCCGCACGGGAATCGCACTGGCCGTGACACTGGCGGGTTTCATCCAGAACTCCACCGTGAAGTCTCCGGGCAATGAAAAGTCACCCGCAACAGTGCCGCGGTCACCATAGTCGGTCGACCCGGGAACATAAAAAGACGATCCACCAAACTTGCTGTGTGTGGTACTGACCTGCGCATTCCTGATGAGCGTGCCTGTGGCCGCCCGCGGGCTACTGTCCACAATAGTCTTGGACCCGTTGGCGCCGTCGGCGTGCAGCAACAGTATGGTTTTGGCGTAGTGGGCATCCGCTACCTTGGGCTGCGCCGGGTTGAGGTCCACGGGATCGCCAAACTGCTGGGCCGGCGGCGTGAAGGCGGCGCCATACCGCGCAACACCGTTCGTGACGCGGAATTCATCGAGGTAGCCGTTCAGGGTACCGAAGGTCGTGTAGGTGTAGCGCCCCAGTTCAATGCGCCCATAGTTCAATGCATCCGAGTTGTTGAACAACACGGCAGCACCAGCCTGCACACCGTCCAGGTGCATGACCCAGGTGCCGTTGCTGCGGCTCAGCGCCACGTGATGCCACACGTCGGGCGAGATCACGGGGCCGCTGATGGAGCCGCCACCCGACCAGTTCGAAAAAAGATTTCCGTCCCCCCCAACGGCAACATAACCGAAGGGCTCACCACGATCACTGTCCCCGCCCCAACCAAAAAGGACCCGGGACCGGGGCGTGCTGGCCTGCGTGTTGAGCTTCACAAACGTCTCAATGGTGAAGTCCCCCGTGAGCTTGAGCGTGTTATCGGGACCAAAGCCGAAAGCGCCTCCGCTCGCGCTGTCCAGGTAGATGGACCCCGTGCCAAATTTGCTCTGAGTGGTCGTAGTAGAGCCATAACCCCACCGGCTGGTTCGGTTTTTCCTGTAAGTGCTGCTGTCCGCAACCACCGGCGACCCGTCGCCATCTTCACCGTGCAGCAGCAGGACCACCCTGTCGACCAGGGCGTCGCCGCCGGAGGCCAAGGGGTTGTCAAAGTAGGCGCCGCTCGCCATCTCGACCACCGACTTGCACAGCAGGTTCAGGGGCGCACCGTTGGGTAATGCGGCGGCGGGAGAGCAATTGGCCGCCGCGCCGCCGTTCTTGGGATCGGGCTGGCCCTGGTAGACCAGGGTGCTAACAGAGCCCGGCTGGGTCGTCAGCCGAGGCACGCGCCAGTTTGTGTCCCAGTCTGTGGTGTATCTGCGTGCACCTGCCGGCAAGGTGGCCGAGGTCGGCAGCACCGTGGCGCAATCCACCGTGTTGGCCAGGCCCTCGACGCGGGTAACCTGCTGGTTCTTGCCGTCATAGGCGTAGCAAGTGCGTACACCCTGGAAGTTGTCATGCGACAGCAGGTTGCCGCGCGTGTCATAAGTCGAGGCATTGCTGGTCGCCGGCGAACCGGAGCCCGCGGGCTGGCTGATACCCGCCAGTATGGGATA
>NZ_FNHX01000024.1 GCF_900103405.1 Polaromonas sp. JS666
GTCCACTTCAGCGCCCCCTGCGCATTGACCGCCGGTTGCGTCGTCACCGTGCAGCCGGTGATGCCCGTGGGCAGCGAGCCCGGGCAAGTCGCCGACACAAAGCCGGTGAAGGCCGCGGTGGAGTCGCTCACGAACAGCGTGGACAGCGGCTGCGTGCCGTTGTTGGTGGCCGTCAAGGTGTACTGCAGCGTGTCGCCGGGGTTGGCGTTCACGCTGGTGGCCGCGGGCAGCGCCTGGGTCACATTGCTCACCAGCTTGGCCAGCGACAGGTCGCCGGCCTGGCCCACCGTGGTGATGTCGGTGGCCAGCAAGGTGCTGACGGCCAGCGCCGGGGCCGAGTTGGTGTAGGTGAAGGCGGCGCTCAGCGTGACGCTGTTCTGCGCACCCTGGCCGGCGCCGGCGGGAACGAACTGCTTGACGACCAAGCAGATGGTCTGCCCGGCGGTGACAGTAATGGTCGCGGCAGGCTGCGTCTCGCTGGCCTCCACCGCAGCGTTGCAATTGCTGTCCTGGTACAGCACCTGGTTCCAGGCCGGGCTGGCCGGCGTGGCGGTGTTGGCGATCGAGAAGGCGACTGACCCGCCAGTGGCCGCCTTGTAGGTATGGGCGTAGAACACCACTGTGCCGGGCTGGGCGGTCTGCGCGCCGTTGGGGCTTAAGGTGTTGGGCCCCACCATGCCGAAGCTGATGCCGGTGCGGGCCAGGCCCGAACCGGCGGTGTAGCTCACGCTGGGGCGGGTGTAGCTGCCGCCGGTGGTGCCGGCCGAGCCGCCGGTGGCGGTGTAGCCGGCCGGCAGCACGGGCGTGAGGACCACGGTGCCGCTAGCGGTGCCGGGAATCCACAGGGTAAAGCTGCCGTCGCTGGCCGTGGGTTCACTGTCCAGCGTGGTCGCGCCCTGCATGGCGTTGATGGTGATGCCGGCCAGCCCCGGTTCGGTGCCGGCCTTCACGCCGTTGTTGGCCGTGCCGCCGCCCGCGCCATTGTCGGCAAACACATTGCCGCTTAAGGTGCTGCCGCTGTACAGGCCGAAGTTTTGCGGGACGGGCGGCGCGCCCACGATGCTGAACTGGATGATGCCGGTCGGGTTTTGCGTGCCTATGAAGCCGGCCGGGTAGGCCGCCGTGATGTCGCTCAGCGTGGCGTTGCCGTCCACAACCAGGCAATAGTTGCCCTGCTGGATGTTGCTAAAGCTGTAGGCGCCGGTCGTGAGGTTGACCGAGGCCGCCACCGTGGCCGGGCCGTTGCAGGTGCTGCCCGAACGCGGCACCAGCTTGACCCACAGCGCGCTGGAGCCGCCTATGCCGGCCTCGCCGGCGTCCAGGTTGCCGTTGTGGTTGGTATCGCTGTACACGTTGCCGCCGAAACCCAGGGCCACGGTGCTGACCACGGGCGCGGCGCAGCCGGCGCTCGGCGTGTTGGCGGCCGTGCAGGTGGTCGGGGTCGGCGGGCTGGTGCCGCCGGCCGGGTCCACGGCGGTGTAGTTGGTGACCGTGATATTGCTGGTGGGCCTGGCCGTGATCTGCAGCACCGAGGTGCCGCCGCTCGCGGCAATGGTGCCGACAAAATTACAGGTCACCAGTGTGCCGCCGGCGTTGGCGGCGGTCGAGCAGGTCCAGCCGGTGCCGCTGCTGCTGACATAGGTCATGTTGACGGGCAACTGGTCGACCACACGCGCCACAAAAGCCGGTGTTGTGGTGGTGGTCGCCACCGTGAGGCTGTAGACGCTGTTGATGCCCACCTGCAGCGCCGGACTGGGCTGGGATTTGGTGACGGTTAGCGTCGGGTAGATGGGCGTGATGGTCACCGAGCCGTCGCCGCCGGGGTTGCCGCTGGCCGGCGCCGTGCCGGTGACGGAAGCGCCGCCCGCGCCGCCCAGCGAGGCGGTCACGCTGAAGGCTGAAATTGCCACCGTGTCGCGGCAGGAGCCGCCGCCCGTAGCCTGGCGGGTGGCGTTGGTGCCGCTGCTGTCCACCAGTTCCGCGCCGCCCACACCGGCCGCGCAACCGGCGCCGCCGCCGCCGCCGCCCGAGCCGTCGCCGACGCGTGTCGTGCCCGCGGTGCCCGCCGCCCCCGGCAAGGTGCCTATCGTGGTCGTCGCGGGCAGGCCAGCGCGGCCCGATACATCGAGCGCGCCGCCCTGGCCGCCGCCGCCGCCGCCGGCGACGATCAGCCGGGCATTGGCGGCCGTGGCCACCACGCTGGCCGCGCCGCCGCCCGCGCCGCCGCCGGACCAGCCGCTGCAACCGGCCTGGCCGCCCGCACCGCCGGCCCAGCCGGGCGCGCCGCCCGCCAGGCCGCCCGCGCCGGCCGCGTTGGCGCAGGTGAATGCGCCCTGCGAGGTATTGCCGGCGCGCCCACCCTGGCCGACGGCCACATTGAGCACGGTGCCGGGCGCGATGTAATAAGTACCTGTGGCCCGCGCGCCCGCGCCGCCGGCGCCGCCCCAGCCGTTGGAGTCATTGCCGCCGCTGCCGCCGCCCGCGCCGTTGGCCTGGATGATTACCCCGCCCGCGCCCGCGGGCACGGTGTAGGTCTGCAAGGCGCCGGTGTAATTAAAGGTGGTCTGCGCCGTCGCCCAGGGCGCGGCCAGCAGCAGCAAGGCAGCGCCCCATGCGGCCCGCGCCAGGCCGCGTGGCAAGGCCGGCTTGCGCATCAAACGGAAAACGGGGCACTGAAAAAACATCATTGTTGGGGGGCCGCCGTGCGGGAAGGAGAAACCGCGGCCGCGCCGGAAGGCTCGCCGAAGACGTTCTCGTCAAACTTGAAGCGTACACGCAGATAGAGGCCGCGCTGGGTATAGGCCTCGCCCGTCATGTCGGCGGCCTTGAAACCCTTGACGTTGTAGCCCACGGACACCCACATGTTTTTCCAGGCCAGGTAGCCGACTTCCACGCCCACGGCGGTTTCGGCGGCGCCGTCGCCCCACATACGGTAGGCCTGCAGGCTCAGGTCCCAGCGCTGCGTGAGGTCCCAGGTGGAGCGCCCGCCGATCAGCTGCGTGAAGGAGCGGCTGCTGATGCCGTTGGAGCGGTCGCTGCCCCACTTGGCGGCGTAACGCCCGCTCACGGTCCAGTGGCGGTTGGGCTGCACATTGAGGTGGGTGGACAGGATCAGGCCGGACTCGTCGCGGCTCAACCCCGGGCCCAAGGTGCTGTCGGAATCCTTTTTGTACTCAATGCGGCCCAGGGCATTCCACTTGTCGCTGTCGACCGGGCGGTAAGCCACGCCGGACTGCGCCGTGATGAGTTCGCGCTTGCCGCCGCCGGCGCCGAGGTTGGACTGCTCGCTGTAGAGGCCGCGGTTGAGCAGCGTCCAGCTGTCGTCCAGCTTGTTGGCCAGCGCGCCGGTGAGCAGCCAGCTGCTCGAGTTGGTCGAGGTCTGCCACTGCAGCTGGCCCGAGGCCTTCCAGGTGGCGGCGGCCGTGTAGTCGGCGCCCAGCGTCACGGCGCTGGAGTCGTCGATGACCACGCCGGAGATCGGCTTGATGCGCTGCACGCTGGCCGTCAGGCCCACGCCGTTGTCCAGGCGCCAGAGCCGGCGCAGGCCCAGGGCGGCTTCGCTGGTGCGGCCGTTGATGCTGTCGCCCATGCGGTATTCGTTGAACAGCTGGGTGCTGTCGGTCAGCTCGGTGTTGATGCCGGCGACGGTGGTGTATTGCGAGGTCGAGGCGTTGAGCGTGTAAATGCTCTTGAGGCTGTTGATGAAGTCGTGGCGCGCATACAGGCGCGTCGTCGAATTGATGGCGTAGTTGCCGCCCACGCCGACTTCGCGGCCGCCGCTGCCGTCGATGGCGTACTCGGCCAGGCCGTAGACGTCGGCCTGCGGCACGTCGGGCACGGGCACCGTCACCTTGACGCGCGCGGTGGTGGTGCCGACCTCCTCGGAAGGACCGGCTGCCAGCGCCGTGGGCGACGGAACGATCGGCTGGGTGGAGCCCGGCAGGGCCGGGCCGGACAGGGCCGCGGCCGTGTTGGCGGCGCTGTAGCGCACGCCGACTTCCACCTTGACGTTGCCGGCCATGCTGTGCTCCAGCTTGAGCTCGGCGCCGGTCTGCGATGCGCCGGTCACGCTGTTGGCGGTGCGCAGCGCTTCGCCGACCACGCGGTTCTTGTCGTCCACCGCGTAGCCGACCTTGGCGCCGTATTCGGACTGGCCGGCCGACTGCACGCTGTTGGGGTTGTAGAAACCGGCGCTGGTCTTGGCGCCCCAGACGCGCGCCTGCAGCGCCTGGTCTTCGTGGCGGATCTCCACGCGCTGGCCCGAGCCGCTGCCCTGCAGGTCGGTGCTGCTGCGCGCGATTTCGCCGGTGGCCACGGTCTTCTCGCCGAGCTTGGCCGTCACGTTGAGGCCGTCCAGGTTCTGGCGGTTGGCCGGGTCGGTGTCGCGCAGCGTCGAGGCGCCCAGCGTCACGGCCGGCGTGACCTGCACGCGGGCCTCGGCACCGGCGACCGTGTGCTTGGCGCCGCCGGAATCGACCGAGTAGCTCACGCGCACGAAGATGGGGTTGAGGTCGGGGTCCACGCTGGGCACCGGCGCCTTGAGCAGCAGCCGACCGCTCATGGGCTCGATCTCGTAGTCGGTGAACTGCGTGAGCGGCGTGTCGTTGACGATGACCGAGGCCTGGCTGCGGTTGCGCGTGAGGATGTTGACCTGCTGGCTGTTGACCACGCCGTTGATGTTCAGCAGGAAGGGGCCGGAGGTGCCGTTGGCGCGGAATTCCTGCACCAGCTGCGTGGTGGCGGTGCGGCTGGCAAAGCCTTCCACCGTGAGCGCGCCGTCCTGGTAGCGGCCCTTCACGCCGTTCAGGGCGCGCGAATACTGCGTGAGCTGGCGCGCCTGGTTGTCGGTCTGGGTCGAGTAGTCGCCCAGCAGCGCGTAGTTGCTGCCGTTTTGCAGCATCACATACAGCTTGCCGGTGGACTGCGCGTCAAAGCCGCGCGCCGAGGAGTCGCCGTAGACCGGGTAGAACTGGCCGGGCTGGATGTCGCGGAACAGCGCCGTGTCCGAAGGCTTGTCGGAGTCGTAGGCCAGCGTCAGCAGCGAGGAGCCCAGCACCTTGCCCTTGAGGAACAGCGCGGTGCGCGCGGCGGCCTCGCCCTTGCCGCCGGAGAAGCTGCGCGAGCTGCTCTGGATCTGGCGCTCGAACACGTCGCCGCTTTGCGCCGGCCGCAGCGCCGAAGGGTTGAGGCTGCGCAGGTTGAGCGTGCCTTCCACGATACCGGCGGCGATCATGGGCCGCAGGTTGGGCATGAACTCGATGGGCGAGACGGACTTGACGGTGCCGCTGGTGATGGTGAGTTCGGCCTTGCCGGGCTGGGCCGGCGGCAGCAGCAGGAAGCGGCCTTCGCCGCCTTCGACAAACACCTGGGTGCCGGGCTGGCGCGCATCGAGGTCGGGTGTCTGCCATTGGCCTTGGCTGGCCTGCAGGCTGACCTGGGTGCGCACGGCCACGGGCAGGCCTTGCGCGTCGCGCAGCGAAATGATCACCGGCACGGCGGTCGCGCCGTCGGCGATCAGCTGCGCGGGCGCAGCGACCTCGATCTTGGCCAGCGCGCCGGGCACGCGCACCGTGATCTGCGCCGTGCCGCGGGCATTGCCGAAGCCGTCCAGGGCGCGCACGGCCAGCGTGTTGCGGCCGGGCTTGAGGTCCACGCCTATGTATTCCCAGGCCAGGACCTTGTTTTTCTCCAGGCTGCTCTTCTTGCCGACCAGCGTGGCGGGAACGGGCTGGCCGTTGACGGTCAGTTCAAAGCGCGCGCCCAGCGGCCCCTTCACGCGGACTCGGGTCTGCGCGACCGGCAGCAGTTGCTCGTCCACCAGGCCGATAAAACCGGTCGCGGCGTCCAGCTCCGGCAGCAGGTCTTCCAGCGGCTGCAGCATCTGCTCGGCCGCGGGCGCCTCGGCGCCGGCGGGCGCGGCGGGCTGGGCCGGCTCCACGCTGGCCGGCGTGTAGATGGGTTTGGGCAGGCGGGCATTGGGCGCGGTGGGGCCGCCCGTGTCGCCGACGGCGCCCAGGGTACCCGGCAGGGGGGCCGCCGCCACGGCATTGCTGCCGGCGTTGTTTTGCTGCGCGCCCGGCAGGCCCATGGCGCCGCTGGCCGGCAGCGTGCGGCTGTCGGGCGCGGCGGCGCCGCGGTTGGCCTGCAGCAGCGTGCCGGCGGCCTGGGTGATTTCCGACGCGTTGCCCAGCGCCTTGCGGCGCGCGGCGATCTGCTCGCGGATGCCGGGCGTGCATTCGGCGATCGCGAAATCGGCCTTGTGCAATTCGCCGTTGGTGAGGTCCGTGAAGCGGCTGCCGGCGTCGAAGGCGTTGCGGTTGTTCAGCACGGCCAGCGTGGCGCCCGCGGGCAGCGTGATGTTGTCGACCTTGGCCACATGGGTGCGCGGCTCCAGGCCGTAGAAGCTGTACTTGCCCTCTTCGTCGGTCACGGCATAAGTGCCGTCTTCGAGGTAAATGCGCACGCCCGGAATGCCCGGCTCGCCGGCGTCCTGCACGCCGTCCCTGCTGCAGTCGGCGAACACCTTGCCGATCACATAGGCCTTGTTGGAGAACACGCCGCCCACCACCTGCACGCGCACGCTGGAGCTGTTGGAGCGCACCGCGCCGCTGGCGGCCTGGGCGGTGTTGATGCCGTTGCCGCTCTGGCTGCCCGCGCCCACGCGCACGCGGTAGCTCAGCACAGGCTGTGCGCCGGCGGCGATCGTGCCGACGGCAAACTGCAGGCTGGGGCCGGCACCGCCGGCGGGATCGGCCAGCGCCGCGCCGTTAAGGCGCGCCGTGCCGCGCACGTAGGCAAAACCGGCAGGCAGGCTGTCGCTGACCACGGTGGCCGGCAGTGGCGCGGCCGAGACGTTGTTGAGCTTGACCGAATAGTCAACAAAGTCGCCGATCTCGGCGGTTTTTTTGTTGGCGGTTTTCTGGATGAAAAGGCCGCCCGCGGTGGCACCGGGGTCCAGGGGCACGTCGAAATGCACCGGCGCTAGCGCCACCAGAAAATTGCCGCCATAAGAACCCGGCGTGTCGATCACCCGGCCGGCCGGCTGCAACGCCGCAGGCACCCGCGAAGGAAAAGAAAAGCCAGCCGGCGGGGTAACCACCAGTCGATAGTGACTGTTGGGCACCAGCGGGAATTCATAAAAACCGTCCGCCGCCGTCACGACGACGCTGGGCGCCGGCGTGACGCCGTCCATCAGGAACACCACGGCCGGGCCGCCGGGGTTGCCGCCGTTGCCCGCACCGAGGACGTCAATCAGTTGCACCGTGACGCCGGCGACGGGCTGGTTGGTGGCCGAGTTGTAAACGGTGCCCGAAGGGTCGACCAGCAGCGTGGTGGTGACCGACACCGTTATGCCACCGCAGGTCGTGATGCTGGCGGTCACGGTGTCGTTGCGCAGCACTTCGAGAATGCCATCGCCCGAGGCCACGATGTGCGAGACCGCGTTTGCGGTGGGAACGCTGGGCAGGATGCGGAACACGCCGGTGTTGGGCCCGGTTTCCACGGCCGTATAGGTTTCCGAATCGCCGGTGAGGTGGCTCACGATGGTGATGGGCACCGTGCCTATCGTGTTGGGGTCGGCATTGCAGATGGACGCGTCAGCCTGCACAAACAGTGCGTTGCCGGGAACGCTCTGGCCGGCGTGCACTGTATACGTGTTGTTGGTATAGAACTGGAGGCTTGCCGTGTGCGCAGGCAGCGGTAGCACCACGGTGTTGCTGGCGGTGGTCAGCGGCGCGGCGGCGTCGGTCCAGTCGGCATAGGCGGCGCCGCTCACATTGCCGGCGGCGTTGGAATTCACCATGACGCTGAACTGCCCCAGGAACAGACCGCCCTGCGGCAAGGTGGCGATGGCCCAGGCCACCGCGTCCACCACGCCGCCGCCCGGCACACTGGTGACATAGCTGCCGGTGGCGGCGCCCTGCAAGTGGTACAGCGTCTGCGCGCCGGGATTGGTGGCCGGCTGGGCCGAGGTGAAGACCGTGTTCACCGGCACCGGTGCGCGCAGGATGAACAGCGCGGCGGGCGCGCCATTGACCGTCACATTGGCGGGGCTGGCCGCCATGTTGCCGTTGTTGGTGGCCCTGGCCGTGAAGCTGAGCGCCACGCTTTGGGTAGCGGTGGCCGCCCCGGCCGCGTAGCTGACCTGCACGGCAGCGCCGTTGGTCAGGTTGATCGTGTCCGTGTTGGTGGCCGTGGCGCTTTGCAGCTGGCTGACCGCGCGCAGGCTGAGCTGCGCGGTCTGGCCGGGCACCGCGCCGGGCGGAATCTGGCCGGTGATCAGCAGGCCCGCGGTGGCGCCGACGGCCACCGGCACCACGCCGCCGGCGGGCACCACGGGCTCACCGGCATCGACCAGGCCGTTGCCGTTGACGTCCAGCACCACCTGCAGGTTCAGCGGCGTGAAGGCACTGCCACCGGCCACGCTGGCGGTGACCAGGTAGTTGGTGGCAACGTTGCCGGTGTTGGCCAGGTTGTGGCTGATGGTGAAGGAGGAGCCGACGCCGATCAGCAGGTTCTGGCTGGCGTTCAGCGTGAGTGCTTCCATCGCCGCCACCGTGGTGTTCACGGTATTGGAATTGATGCGCACCGGCAGGCCCGTCGCGGTGTCCACAAAGGTGGCGCTCGCCGTATTGCTGATCACCGTCCCCGCTGGGGTCGGCGCTGCCTGTGCGGCTGCCCAGAAGAGCAGCAACATGCAGGAAATCAGCAGTTTGCGCAGCGGGCGAAAAAGCATGTGGGCTGGGTGGGTGGTGGGTTGCGGCAGGGCGTCGCTTTCCAAAGGGCGCGTTGCCGTGCCCTTGGAAAAGCGGGGAAGCTTTCGCTTCCCGCGCTGGAGGTCAGTCCCGGGTTAGGGGTTGATGCGAACACCGAAAGTCACGACAGCCGACTGACCGGGGGTCAGGGTGCCGATCGTTGCGGTGACGGTGCCGGCCGCGCCCGCGGCGGGGCCGGTGACGGTGCCCACCGTGCTCGCAGCGGCGCTGCTCAGGGTGGTGTAGCTCGGCGTGGCGTCGGACACGACGACCGAGGTCGCATTCGCGGATCCCACATTGGTCACCGTGATCTGGTACAGCACGCACTGGTTGGGGCGGGCGCTCAGGGTGGCCGCCGCGTAAACCGTGCCGCCGGTGGCGCCGGCGCAGGCCGTGTCCAGGGATTGCGCCTTGGACAGGGTCAGGTTGCCGGCGATGACGGTGGTGCTGTCAACGGCGGTGGCCACTGCGGGGATCGTCGTCACATAGCTGCCGTTGCTGGTCGTGACCGTGATGGTCGTGGCATCCACCGCGCCGGGGGTCGCGCCGCTCGGTGCGATCACCTTGTTGAACACGGTGATCGATGCGCCGGGGGCCAGGCCCGCGGGCAGGACGCCGGCGGCACTCAGGGCACCGCTGATCTGCGGGTCGGTCGCGTCGAGCACGCCGTTGGCGTTGGCGTCGTAGTACAGCGCGGAAGTCCAGCCGGCCTGGTTGTCGGCGCCTGCCAGGGTCACCGTGCTGACCGTGCCATTGCCTTCCAGCACGTTGCCGGTGTTGGTCAGGGTGTGGCTGTAGACGTAGGAGCCGCCGGGATAGGTCTGGCCGGCGCCGTTGGGCGTCAAGGTGATGGAGCGCACGGCGTTCACGACCACCGCGTCATGCAGCGTGTCCGAAGCGTTCGAGGTGGGCGACAGCGTGCGGAAGTACAGCTGCGTGGTGCCCGCCGCGAAGCCGGCCGGCACACCGACCACCGCGCAGACCACGACGTTGCCGCCGGAGGCCACCGAGCCGGTGTTGGTGATGGTCGCGCCGGTGGTCGAGCAGTTGCCCGCGCCGCCGTCGGCGCGGAAGCTGACCGTCCAGCCGGCCGGCAGCGTCACGCTGGCGAAGGTGTTGACCGTGCTGGCGCCCAGGTTGTAGCTGTCCGGCGAGGGGCCGGTGTTGTTGGCCACGATGGTGAAGACCGTCGAGGCGCCGGGGTTCAGCGTGTTGGTGACCTGCGCCGCGCCTTCACCGTTGGCGAACACGCCCACGCCGGGAACACCCACCGCGGTCGGCAGGTTGTTGGTGGCATCAACCGCTGCGTTGGCCACGGCGGTCAGCTGGTCGGGCGTGCTGGCCGTCTTGGTCGGGTCGAACACGGAGGTGGCCGTCTTGGTGATGATGAAAGGCGAGCCGGTGTTGGTCGCGTTCGGCGGCAGCGTGGCCTTCAGGATCACGTTGTAGGTGGCGCCGGCGGCCAGGGGGCCGGTGTCGACCGTGCCGTCGCTGTTGGTGTCAACCAGCGGCGTGACGCCGTCGCTCTTGAACAGCTGGAAGGTCGTGCCGGCCGGGAAGTTACCCGTGCTCAGCGTGATGTTGAAGGTGTCGGAGCCGTTGCCGGTGTTGGTCACCGTGTTGGTAAAGCTCACCGTCGAGCCGGGCGCGGCAGGGCCGGGCACCGTGGTGCCGGTCAGCGTCACGGCGGCGGTCTGCAGCACCGTGAAAGGCACGGTGTTGGAGCCGCCCGTCACCGTGGTGGCGCCGTTGTTGTAAGACGTCGCCGCGGTGTTGTTCAGCACGCCGGGCGCCGTGCCCGGTGCCACGGTCACGCCGAAGCTGATGGTGCCCGACTGGCCGGCCGTCACCTGGTTGAGCGTGACCAGCAGGGTCTTGGTGCCCAGGGTGTAGCCCGAAGTCAGGGTGTTGGGCGCGGAGCCGCTGGAGCCGCCGCTGTCGCTCAGCGCGGTGGCGCCGGTCACGCTCCAGCGTGCGGAGCCCGCGGTGTAGGTCAGGCCTGCCGGCAGGATGTCGGTGATCGCGACGGCGGTGGCCGTGCTGTTACCGGTGTTCGTGTAGGTCAGGGTATAGGTGATGGCCGTGCCGGCCGCGCCGCTGGACACGCTGGCAGACTTGGTCAGCGTCACGACCGCGTTGGTCGTGACCGTGGTCGTGTCAGTGTTGGACTGGGTCTTGGTCGGGTCGAACACGCTGGTGCCGGTCACCGAGAGGCCGTTGGTTTGCGTGGCCGTGGCCGTGCCCGGGAGGGTGGCGACCACGATGTACTTGAACTGGCCACCCGCGGCCAGTGCGCCCGTCGTGGTGATCGCGGGGCCCGTGGGCGAACCACTGCCGTTGTCGGCGAAGATCTGCACGCTCGCCATGGTGAAGGTACCACTGGCGTGGGTGGCGGTCAGGTTGAAGGTGTCCGTGCCGTTACCCGTGTTGGTCAGGGTATGCGGGTAGTACACCACGCTGCCCGGCGTCGCGTTCTGCGCGCCGCTGGCGGCCAGCGTCAGGCTGGCGATCTGCTGCACCGTGGTCTGCACCACGTTGGAGGTCACCGTGCGCGTGATGCCCGAGGCATCCGAGTAGGTGGCCGAGGCCTGGTTGCTGATCGACGTGCCGGCGGGCGGCGGTGCGGCGTGCGCAGCCGTACCGGCCATCACCAGCGCGAAGGCAACGAACAAGCCCACAATCCAGTGGGTGAAGAAGTGCGGCAGCCCTAGGGGCCGCGGACTCGGGGGGTTGGCATACATGGCGTATTTCTCCTGGCTACAAGACAACGGTGAATCGACAGACAACTAACAGAAACTGGGAAGGGCGCTGTGGACGGGCCCGGCCGCCATCAGGGCTTGGCCGCCGAGACGACCGCCGGCGCATCGATGCTCACGCGCAGGCTGACCACCGAGGTCGCGCCCGCGGGCAGGCTGCCGAGTTCCCAGCGCAGCGCGCGGTAGTCGGCCAGGGGCACGGGCTCTTTGCGCGTGCTGCCGTCAGCCTGCTTGACCACGCGGGTCAGCGGCATGGGCGCGAAGGTGCTGCCGTCCGTGGAGGCCTGGGCCTGGGCGGGCAGTTCGCTGGCGGCGATGAAGGTGGTACCGGGCGGCACCGGCACGGTGGCCAGCAGCTTGCCCGCGGCAGCGGTGCCGTTGTTGCGGTAGGTGGCGCTGTACTGCAAGACGTCGCCCGGCTTGCCGTCGCCGGCAGGCTTGAGCACCGGCTTGCCGGCCACCATCTCGACGCGCTGCGCCAGCAGCTGGGACGTCACCGGCGAGGCTTGCGCCAGAACCACCTGGCCCAGGGCCAGGCCGGCGGCAAAAATGCAAAATTTCAGAACAGTTTTCATGGTTCACATCCTTTTCGTTACAAGTCGGCGGATAACAGCGCCAGTGGTCGGCGGCATGGCCTGTATGCGCTTACAGACCTTTGGACGTAACTTTATGTTACTGATTGCTCTTTTTTGGCTCGACTAAATCACGGTTCGCCAAAAAACAAATAGAAAACCCAGATTTCCGTGAGAAAACACGCAAAAGCAGTTTGAATTAGGGTCGCATCTGTGACTTATTGTAATTTTTCATCTCGTTGTCTTACAAGTAGTCACAAGTACACAGGGTGGGTTTTCGTGACAAATTCACGTAAACCCTAGGGAGTAGGTTTTGTTTTTGTTCGCGGCGCGGGGGGGGTTGTTACAAAAGGGGCGTGGCTTTCCCCTTCCGCAGGGGCGGGCTTGCTCCGGCGGCTTGTTCTCTATTGAGGGTGGCTGGCCGGGAGTGGCCCGGCGGCCAGTAACTTTGGCGAAACCCGCAAAGCGGGTTTTCTTTTGTCCGCCAAAAGGCGCGCTGCGCGCGCGGGGTTCGCTCACTTCGCGTAGCGAAGTTACGCGAACACCAAAGTCACCAAAGAAAAGGCGACCTGCAGTCTGGGTCCCTGCGCTTCGCTCCGGGCAACCTGCGGTGCTCGAGCCAAGCGGGGTCTGGCTAAACTCGCTACGCTGCGCTTCGCTCAAACAACGCCAGCCCTGATCCGCTTGTCTCTGCGCTCCTCGGCCCAGCCAGGACGGGGCAATCGGGA
>NZ_FNHX01000006.1 GCF_900103405.1 Polaromonas sp. JS666
CCGCCGTCAGCGTCGTCTTGCCATGGTCCACGTGGCCAATCGTGCCTACGTTGACGTGCGGCTTGGTCCGCTCAAATTTGCCTTTTGCCATTTTTCTCTCCAGATAAAGAACATGCCCGTGTACGGTTTAACGTCTGCACTGTGTTGCTGATTCGCTTCGCACGGGTACAAAGCGGCACACAATCGCAGACAAGGAAAAAAGCCGCCGGCCCATCCGGGACCGGCGGCTGAAGTGACTTACTTGGCGCGGGCAGCCATGATGGCTTCCGACACGTTGCGCGGAGCTTCAGAGTAGTGCTTGAACTCCATGGAGTACGTTGCACGGCCCTGCGACATCGAACGCAGCGTGGTCGAATAACCGAACATTTCCGACAGCGGCACTTCGGCCTTGATGGCCTTGCCGCCACCAACCATGTCTTCCATGCCCTGAACCATGCCGCGGCGTGAGGACAGGTCGCCCATCACGTTGCCGGCGTAGTCTTCAGGCGTTTCGACTTCCACAGCCATCATCGGCTCCAGAATCACCGGGCCGGCTTTCTTGCAGCCTTCCTTGAAGCCGAAGATGGCAGCCATCTTGAAGGCCAGTTCGTTCGAGTCCACGTCGTGGTACGAACCGAAGTGCAGCGTGACCTTGACGTCGACCACGGGGTAGCCGGCCAGCACGCCGGACGTGACGGCTTCGTTGATGCCCTTTTCCACGGCGGGGATGAATTCACGGGGAACCACACCGCCCTTGATGGCGTCGACGAACTCGATGCCCTTGCCGGCTTCGTTGGGCTCGATCTTGAGCACAACGTGGCCGTACTGGCCCTTACCGCCGGACTGGCGCACAAACTTGCCTTCGGCTTCTTCCACGGTCTTGCGGATGGTTTCGCGGTAGGCCACCTGGGGTTTGCCCACATTGGCTTCCACGCCGAACTCGCGCTTCATGCGGTCAACAATGATTTCCAGGTGCAGCTCGCCCATACCGGCGATGATGGTCTGGCCGGATTCTTCGTCGGTCTTGACGCGGAAAGAAGGATCTTCCTGCGCCAGGCGCTGCAGGGCAATGCCCATTTTTTCCTGGTCGGCCTTGGTCTTGGGTTCCACGGCCTGCGCAATCACGGGCTCGGGGAAGACCATGCGCTCGAGCATGACGATGGCATCGGGATCGCACAGCGTTTCGCCGGTGGTCACATCCTTGAGGCCCACGCAGGCGGCGATGTCGCCAGCGCGGATTTCGCTGACTTCTTCACGGTTGTTGGCGTGCATCTGCACGATACGGCCGATACGCTCTTTTTTGCCCTTGACCGGGTTGTAGACGCTGTCGCCCTTCTTCAGGACGCCGGAATACACGCGCACAAAGGTCAGCTGACCCACGAACGGGTCGGTCATCAGCTTGAAGGCCAATGCGGAGAATTTTTCTTCGTCGTCGGCCTTGCGAACCACGGGCGCTTCGTCTTCGTCGGTGCCGCTCACGGGCGGAATGTCCACGGGCGAAGGCATGAATTCAATCACGGCGTCCAGCATGCGCTGCACGCCCTTGTTCTTGAAGGCGGAGCCGCAGTACATCGGCTGGATTTCGCTGGCGATGGTGCGCGTGCGGATACCCAGCTTGATTTCGTCTTCGGTCAAGTCGCCTTCTTCGAGGTACTTGTTCATGAACTCTTCAGACGCCTCGGCAGCGGCCTCGACCATCTTCTCGCGCCATTCCTTGGCGGTCGCCACCAGCTCAGCGGGAATTTCGCTGTAGGTGAACTTCATGCCCTGGGACGCTTCGTCCCAGATGATGGCCTTCATCTTGATCAGGTCGACCACGCCGGTGAAGTTTTCTTCAGCGCCGATGGGGATCACCATGGGCACGGGGCTGGCCTTCAGGCGCAGCTTCATCTGCTCAACGACCTTGAAGAAGTTCGCACCGGTGCGGTCCATCTTGTTGACGAACGCAAGGCGGGGAACCTTGTACTTGTTGGCTTGGCGCCAGACGGTTTCGGACTGGGGCTGAACGCCGCCCACGGCGCAGTACACCATGCAGGCGCCGTCAAGCACGCGCATGGAACGCTCCACCTCGATGGTGAAGTCCACGTGGCCCGGGGTGTCGATGATGTTGATGCGGTGCTCGGGCAGGGACGTGTCCATGCCGCGCCAGAAGCAGGTGGTGGCGGCGGAGGTAATCGTGATGCCACGCTCCTGCTCCTGCTCCATCCAGTCCATGGTCGCTGCGCCGTCGTGCACTTCACCAATCTTGTGGTTCACGCCGGTGTAAAAAAGGATCCGCTCGGTGGTGGTGGTCTTGCCGGCGTCGATGTGCGCGGAGATACCAATGTTGCGGTAGTTTTGAATGGGGGTAGCGCGGGACATAAATTACTTTCAGTTCGGGGTTACGAACAAAGACTCGTTGAAAGACTGCCCGGCACCCGGGCATCCTTCATTTCTTCTACGCGTCTGCCTGCAGGGAATCATGTTGTGCACGACACCCGGCTGGCAGAAACTGGGGCTGAACCGCCGGCGATCAAGGTGGCTCACACCTTCAAATCACCCGGCAACCCCTCAATTCAGCGCAGCAAATACTGCGCTCAACAATCAGAAGCGGAAGTGGCTGAACGCCTTGTTGGCTTCTGCCATGCGGTGAACTTCGTCACGCTTTTTCATGGCGCCGCCGCGGCCTTCGGTCGCCTCCATCAGCTCATTGGCCAGGCGCAGGGACATGGATTTCTCGCCGCGCTTCTTGGCAGCTTCCTTGAGCCAGCGCATGGCCAGGGCCATACGGCGAACGGGACGCACTTCAACCGGCACCTGGTAGTTGGCACCGCCGACGCGGCGGGACTTCACTTCAACCATGGGCTTGATGTTGCCGATGGCCATGTGGAAGGCCTCGAGCGGATCTTTGCCGGGGTTCTTTTTCTCGATAAAGTCGAGCGCGCCGTAAATGATGCGCTCTGCGACGGCCTTTTTGCCGCCTTGCATGATCACGTTCATGAACTTGGCGAGATCAACATCGCCAAATTTCGGATCAGGAAGAATTTCACGTTTAGGGACTTCGCGACGACGTGGCATTTTTTCACCTCTTTGCTTCAGTTGGCATTGCTTTTGGCAACACCGCGAGAGTTATCAAAACCCTCACTTACTCGACCGGTGCAACCATTTGCACTTGGGTCACTTCGTTTCAACCACCTGCCAGGGCGAGTGAAACACCTGTTTTTTTGAAGAACTGTCACAGACTTTCGTGACAACTTCCTCTGGCGCGAGCGCTCAATGAAGAGACAACCCGAGCCGTTTGGCTTATTTGGCCTTTGGCTTCTTCGCACCGTACTTGGAGCGCGACTGCTTGCGGTCTTTCACGCCTTGCAAGTCGAGCGAACCACGGACGATGTGGTAACGCACACCGGGCAAGTCCTTGACACGACCGCCGCGAACCAGCACCACGCTGTGTTCCTGCAGGTTGTGGCCTTCGCCGCCGATGTAGGAGATGACCTCAAAACCGTTGGTCAGGCGCACCTTGGCAACCTTACGCAGAGCGGAATTGGGCTTCTTTGGCGTCGTGGTGTACACACGGGTGCACACACCGCGGCGCTGCGGGGAATTTTCCATCGCAGGGCTCTTGGACTTGATCTTTTCGACCTCGCGCCCCTGACGGACTAACTGATTGATGGTTGGCATTGAAAACGTCCCTAAACGTCTGAAAACTGATTTACCGTGTTGATACGGGCACAAATATTTCCCGCCGTGAAAGCGGAAAAGCCTTCTAGTATAAACCGGTTGGGGGAAACGCTCAAGTAAAAGGCGGAAAGCGCCAGGCCATGCCTGCGCGCGCAAGGCAAGGCCAGCAGGCCTTTTCGGGATTTTGACGCCCCGCCAGGCTCAAATCACCGGGAATGTTAGCGCACACTCCCGATTTTCAGCCTGCTTTATTTGATCCAAAGCCGGATGGCATCCCAGGCACGCCCCAGAATGCCGGCTTCTTCCACCGCTTCCAGGGCTACCAGCGGCACCTCGGCCACCGGCGCCGGGTTGTCGCCCAGCATGACCTTGAGCGTGCCGACCGCCTGTCCTTTGGCAAAAGGAGCGACCAGCGGGTCCGGCCGGGCCACCTGGGTTTTGACCTTGGGCGCGCTGCCTGCGGCCACGGCTACCACGATGGCCTGGGGCCGGCCCAGCTTCACCGTGGACGATTTGCCCTTCCAGACGGATGGCGCAACTACAGCCTGGCCGGCGTCAAACAGCTTGACGGCTTCATAGGCGGTGTAGCCCCAGTTGAGCAGCTTTTGCGACTCATTGGCGCGGGCGCTGTCGCTGGTCGTACCCAGCACAATGGCCAGCAGGCGCCGTCCGCCCGGCGCGCCGGACGCGCCCAGGTTGGGGAAGTCGCGCTTGGCCGTGGCGATCATGCAGTAGCCGGCGGCGTCGGTATGGCCGGTTTTGAGGCCGTCCACCGTCGGGTCGCGGAACAGCAAAGTGTTGCGGTTGGTGTCGTTGGCGGCCGGCGTGCCGGGGTAGCGGTACTTCTTGATGGCCGAGTAGCCGATGTAATCGGGGAAATCCGTCATCAGCCGCGTGGCCAGGATGCTCAGGTCGCGCGCCGTGGTGGTGTGGCCCACCTCAGTCAGGCCTTCGGGGTTTCTGTAGGACGTCGATTTCATGCCCAGCGCCTTGGCCTGCTCATTCATGAGCTGCACAAAATGCTCGGCCGTGCCGCCCACGCCCTCGGCCAGCGCCATGGTCGCGTCGTTGCCCGATTGCACCACCATGCCCTTGATGAGGTCCTCGACAGGCACCTGCATTTTCGGGTCTATGAACATGCGCGAACCCGGCATCTTCCAGGCGCGCTCGCTGACGCCGAAGGTCTGCTTCAGGTCGATTTTCTTGGATTTGAGCGCGTCGAAGACCAGGTATTCGGTCATCAGCTTGGTCAGCGAGGCCGGCTCGACCGGGGAATCGATGTCCTTGGCGGCCAGGATCTGGTTGGCGGTGACGTCCAGCAGTAAATAAGAACGCGCGGCGATTTCAGGCGCCTGCGGCACCTGGGCGTGCGCCTGGGGCAGCACCGCGGAGAAAGCCAGGAGGGCGGCGGCGAAGGCGCGCAGGCCGGCGGCCGGGCGGAAAGCCTTGAAGGAAAGGTGCATGGGGTATCGCTGAAAAGTAGGAATTTAAGAAAACAAAAAGCCTGGCGGCGCGGGTCAGGCTGAAGGCGAGGACAGGTGGCGGACCACAAGATTTTTCAACAGGGGCAATTGTCCATGAAAGAAATGGCCGCCCCCGGGCACAACCGTAACAGGCAGTGCCTGCGGGCGCGCCCAGTCCATCACGGCCGACAGCAGCACCGTGTCATCCTGCTCGCCGTGCACCACCAGGGTTTTCAGGTGTGCGGCCGGGTCAATCGGCGCGGCCGGCGCGCGGCTCACGCTGGTCCCGACCAGCACCAGCTTCTCGATAGTGCGGACTGCGGCCAGGCGCTGGAAGGCATGCGTGGTCACAAAAGCGCCGAAGGAGAACCCGGCAAGCGCCAGCAGCTGCCCGTCGCCCGCCGGCGCGGCGTGCTCCACCACCGCCAGCAGGTCCTCGAGCTCGCCCCGGCCTTCGTCGTGACTGCCGGCGCTGCCGCCCACGCCGCGAAAGTTAAAGCGCACCGCCGTCCAGCCGCAGTGCACAAAAGCCCGCGCCAGCGTCTGCACCACCTTGTTGTCCATGGTGCCGGCAAACAGCGGATGCGGGTGCGCGATGACCGCCACGCCGCGCGAATCGCCGGCGGGAAGGTCCAGCGCGATTTCCAGCGCGCCCGCCGGGCCCTGGATGATGGATTTTTGGGTTTGGGAGTTCACGGAAACCGCTTTCTTCAATCAGAAGGCCTAGCGCCCCAGGTGCGCGGGCGTGAGCAGGCGCTCGACCACCTTGCCGTTTTTGAGGTGCGACTCAACGATCTCGTCGATGTCGCTGGCGTCCACATAGGTGTACCAGACCGCTTCCGGGTAAACCACGGCCACCGGGCCGCCGGCGCAACGGTCCAGGCAGCCGGCCTTGTTGACCCGCACCTTGCCGGGCCCGGCCAGCCCGGCGGCCTTGACCTGCGACTTGCAGCGGTCAAAACCTTCCTGGGCGCGGTGGTTGGCGCAGCAGTCTTCACCGTTGGCGCGCTGGTTCAGGCAAAAGAAGATATGGCGTTCGTAATAGGAATTATGTTCAGGCATGTGGTGACTTTAGAGGATGTGGTGTTCGATATGTTCCGCAGGCTCAGGCGGCCTCGACGACAAAAGCCGTGGCTTTTCTCACCAGCGGGAGAACCAGCAGCAGGGTCGGGAAGGCAATGACCCAGGAAACGGCCCAGGCGCCCAGCCAGATGCGCAGGACGCCGGGCGCGAGGCCCACGCCTTTGAACGTACTGATGAGCGAGACGATGCAGGTCATGAAAAGCGACAGCAGCAAAGGCGTGACCCAGCGCGCGCTGCGTGCGGGGAGCTTGGCGAAACCGAAAGGGGTGCGCGATGAAGATTTCGAAGAGTTCATACATGTTTCCATAAGCCGTCCAGTCAAGGCGCCTTTCCCGCGGCCGGCAGGCCTGAAGGAAAACACACGCCCGGCAGGGCCGGCGGTGGTTGGCGCGTTGATTAACGTAAACGCTTACGGCAACTCTTGAGGGAGATCGCCAGGTGATGGTAGCAGATGAAGGGGGTTCCGCGTGCGGCTAGGCCTTGGGCTCCCGGCCCGACAGCCGCACCAGTACATATAAAAGCGCCGCGTAAGGCCAGAGCCAGCCCAGCCATTGGACCACCCCGTGAAAGCGGATGAAACGGCCCTGCTCCCAGGTCTGCAGCGTCTGCGCGAAATAGGGGTCCGCCGGCGCCTGGTTGAGCAGCCCCAGGTGAATGGCCAGCGCCAGCAGCGCCAGCGCGGCCGCCGCGCGGCGCGGCACGGCCAGCAGCAACAGGGCCAGCACGGCCGTCAGGCCCAAGCCCGCCTGCACTGGGATGTCCAGCCAGGCCCAGGCGTGGTCGGGGCCGTAACTCAGGGCCGCGGAGAGGGCCGATGCCACGATGCCGGCCGCGATCACCGCCGCCGAGAAGGCCGCCCGCTGCCAGAGCGTGCGGATCACGCAATAGCCGAGCAGGCAGGGAATCAGCGCACCCAGCGCCACGCAAACCAGCTCCGCGATGGGCACCAGGGGTTGCAGCTCCACATCACGCACCGGCATCCACTGCAAAAAAGGCGTATCGGCCAGCGCATCAGCCAGGGCCGCTTCCAGCCGCTCGAACACCTGCCCCAGCCCCATGGGCACAGAGGCCGGAAACAGCAGGGCCATAGGCCAGAGCACCAGCAGCACCAGCGCGCCCCGCGCGTCATGGGCAAACCAGCGCGCGCGAAAGCGGCTCCAGCGGTCCACCACGCCGGTTTTTTCCAGCGCCCAGGCAAAGCAGGCCCCCAGCCAGGCGCCCACCGTGTTCAGCAACAGGTCGACGTTGGAAGGAATACGCACCGGCAGGTAGCTTTGCAGCGTCTCCATCGCCAGCGACAGCAGGCCGCTGGCCAGCACCGCCACCGTCACGGCCCAGGACACGCGCCGGCTGCGCAGGGCCGACAGCGCCAGCAGGAAGCCCAGCGGCGCGTAACCCAGCAGGTTGGCGCCCACGTCAAAACCGGTCCAGTACTGAGGCAGCGGCGCCATCAGGAAGCGAAAGGGCGAGATGCCCTGGTCGCGCCAGTCCGTGAAGGGGTAAAGGCTGGCGTAAACAATCAGGCAGATGGCGGCCAGCGCGAGGGGCCAGGCAGTGGTCTTGTGCACACCCCTGGAATTTGGCACACCCCCGACATCCTCACTGCGCTTCGCTTCGTGTAGTTCTGCCCCCCCTTGCGGGGGGCGACGCCTAGCGTCCGGCAAAGCCGGTCCGCTGGTGCCTGCTGGTTTTTGGGGGGCCTTCTTTTTCACTGCGATGCCCGCTTGTGATCCTAAAAAGGCTTGACCACGACCAGGATGACGGCGGCCAGCAGCAGCAGCACCGGCACTTCATTGAACCAGCGGAACCACTTGTGGCTGCGCGTGTTGCGGTTGGCCACGAATTTCGCGAGCAGGCGGCCGCAGGCATGGTGATAGCCGATCACCAGCACCACCACGGCGAGCTTGGCGTGCATCCAGCCATTGCCCGGGCCGCGGCCTATGCCGTAACCCAGGTAGAGCCACAGGCCAAAAGCCAGCGCCGGCACGGCCAGGATGGTGGTGAAGCGCATCAGCTTGCGCGCCATCAGCACCAGCCGCTCGCGCTCTGCCACGCTTTCCGGCGGCACCATCGCCAGGTTCACAAAAATGCGCGGCAGGTAAAACAGCCCGGCAAACCAGCTGGCGATAAAAACGATGTGGAGTGATTTGACCCAGAGCATGAAGGTAGTTTAGTCCGCAGCCTGTAAAACCCCGCCATCAGGCTTGGACGCTGCAGCCGCGCATTCAGAAATTCGCCGGCCGGGATGAAGCGCAAGGCGCCCGGAGCGCAGGACACCGGAATGGGCCGAGCACCGCGCAACGCCGCGATTCGCCCGGCCAGCGGATTTATGAATGCGCGGGGCAAAAAAATGCCCGGAGGCATAAGCCACCGGGCTGGTAAGCCTTTTTGCTGTCACACGCAAAGGCCCCGCTCAGGGAGGAAAAGCGGGATGCAGCTACCAAATGGTAACCACACGTATCAATTCTAACCACGGCCGTCCGGCCTTGGCAATGCTTTTCTAAGTAACCTAAGAAACAATCATGTAAAGCTGGCCAAGCGCTCCTGGGCACGGGCCGTGCGCCAAATAGCTCGCGGCTTTTCCGAAAGCTTTGGCACAATTTGCGCATGACTTTCCACGCCTCCAACTTCGCCCCCTTTCCGGCAGGCCGCCCCCGGCGCCTGCGCCGCGACGCCTTCACCCGCAACCTGGTACGCGAGCACACACTTACCGCAAACGACCTGATTTACCCTGTGTTTGTGGTGGACGGCAAACAGCAGCGCCAGCCGGTGGCCTCCATGCCCGGGGTCGAAAGGCTGAGCCTGGACCTGCTGCTGCCGGTGGCCGAGGAATGCGTGAAGCTGGGCATCCCGGTGATGGCTCTCTTCCCGGTGGTCGACGCCTCGCTCAAGACTTATGACGGCAAGGAGGCCACCAACCCGGACGGCCTGATCCCGCGTGTGGTGCGCGAACTCAAGAAGAACTTCCCCGGCCTGGGCGTGATGACCGACGTCGCGCTGGATCCTTTCACCACGCACGGCCAGGACGGCCTGCCGGACGAAAACGGTTACATCCTCAATGAAGAGACGGTGGCCATGCTGGTCCGGCAGGCGATGTGCCAGGCCGAGGCCGGCGTGGACATGGTCGCGCCCAGCGACATGATGGACGGCCGCATAGGCGCCATCCGCCAGGCGCTGGAAGCCAAAAAGCTGATCCACACACGCATCATGGCCTACAGCGCCAAGTACGCGAGCGCCTTCTACGGCCCCTTCCGCGATGCGGTGGGCTCGGCCGGCAACCTCGGCAAGGCCGACAAAAAGGTCTACCAGATGGACCCGGGCAACAGCGACGAAGCGCTACGCGAGGTGGCCATGGACATCGCCGAGGGCGCCGACATGGTGATGGTCAAGCCCGGCATGCCTTACCTGGACGTGGTGCGCCGCGTGAAGGACGAGTTCAAGGTGCCCACCTTCGCCTACCAGGTCAGCGGCGAATACGCCATGATGAAGGCCGCCGCGCAGAACGGCTGGCTGGACCACGACGCGGTCATGATGGAAAGCCTGCTGGCCTTCAAGCGCGCCGGCGCCGACGGCGTGCTGACCTATTTTGCGATCGATGCCGCGCGCAAGCTGCGGCAAGCCTGAGCAGTGCGCGTTTTCACCATCAGTGCCGGAAGCCAGGGCGTCGTCGAAACCGAGGCCCTGCCGACCCAGTTGCCGGCGCAGGGTTTTGTCTGGATCGCCTGCGCGCGCCGCGAGTTCGAGGCGCTGCAGGCCCAGATCCAGGCCAGCCTGCAGCTGCTGTGCGGCACCCAGCTGGTGGACCTGCATGTCTCCGACCTGCTGAACAACCAGCTGCCCTCGCACTACGACTACACCTCGCAGTACGACATCCTGGTGTTCCGCCGCCTGGCCGCGAGCCAGACCGAAACCGACCTCAGCCAGCCCGGCGAGCCGCTGCAGGCGCGCCTCAAGCGCAGCGGGCCGCCGGTGCTCAAGCGCATAGACACCAGCCCGGTTGGCTTCGCCGTATTCGACCAGTTGCTGCTGACGGTGCATCCCGCCGATTGCGCGGTGCGCGACGCCTACGCGTCCCGGCTGCTGAACGCCACCACCGCCGAATCGCGCTCCAGCGGCGTCAAGCTGCCCGCCAGCCCCGCCGACATGATGCTGCGCATCGTCAACCAGATCGTGGACGGCTACCTGGAGTTGCGGCGCGAGCTCACGCGCCAGCTCGACCACTGGCAGTCCGAACTGCTCAGGCCCGGCACGCGTTTTACCAACTGGAGCTCGGTGCTCGACGCGCGGCTGGCCATGCACCAGCTGGACGAAATCTGCGAGGACCAGCGCTCGGCCGTGCAGGACTGGATCGATTCCGTGGAGACCTGGCCCGAAGGCGGCACGCCCGCCCTGGTGCGCGAACGCGAGCTGCTCAAGGTGCGCTCGCGCGATGTGCTGGAGCACATAGAGCGCGTGGTCCACCATGTGCGCCGCATGGAGCAAAGCGCCGAAACCGCGGTGCAGATGCATTTTTCGGCGCAAAGCAACCGCACCAACGACATCATGCGCACGCTGACGGCGCTGACCGCCATCTTCCTGCCGCTGAACCTGATCACCGGCTTCTTCGGGATGAATTTCGAGTTCATGCCTTTTCTTCACACTTCCACCGGCTTCTGGTGGACCGCCGGATTTATGGTCCTGATCGTCGCCGTGGTCGGGACGGTATTCTGGCGCAAGCAATACATCGCCCGAACTCGCGGCTAGGCGCGTCGCAATCCCAGTCTATTCGCAGGAGACACCGCCATGCCAGTTGCCTTCACCCGCCTCTTCTTCGCCGGCACTTTCCTGCCGCGGGCGTCCTGGCTGGCCCTGTTGGCGGTCTCGGCACTGCTGGCCGGCTGCGAGAGCCTGAGCCCCGCCGAATGCGCCACCGCCGACTGGCGCCAGTTGGGCGTGCAGGACGGCAGCCGCGGCCGCACCGACCGCGCCGCCGACTACTACGAGTCCTGCGCCAAGGCAGGCATTGCCGTGAACGTGGCCGTCTACCGCGCGGGCCGCGACCAGGGCCTGCAAAGCTACTGCCAGCCGGCCAACGCCCTCAACGAAGGCCTGGCCGGCAACAGCTACGAAGGCGTCTGCCCCGCGCCCATGGACCAGAACTTCCGCAACATCCACGGCATTGCCTGGCGCGAGCAGGACGCCCGCAAGACCCTGGCGCGGCTGCAGCGCGAGCAGGACCAGATGCAGGCGGAACTGCGCGACGCCAAAACCGCCGAAGACCGCAAGCGCACCCTGCGCGAGCAGCTCGCACGCTCGGACCGGCGCATTGAAGAAGCCCGTTACGCGGTGCGCGACGCCAGCTACCAGCTGGACCGCCTGCGCAGCGACATGCGCCAGCGCGGCCAGTACTAGCCGGGCCCGCCACAGCCCCGGCGCCGCGCCAAAAGCCATTTCCCGGCCTCACCATACGGCGGCGTCCGACGCCCTCTTTCGCCCGCGCTGGACACACTGGCTCAAGCGTATCCATGCCCATGAAGGAGGATTTCCCATGCACAAGCAGCCCGCTGACGCCCGGCACAGAGCAAGGAACGCCCGCGATACCCGCGCCGACGACCTCACACGCGAAAACGTGCAGTCCATGCGGCGCGTGGAGGAAACCGCGCTGGCCAACCGCAGCCGCGCCGACCGCATGGCGGCCTTTATCGCCGGCTTCTGCGGCTCCATGCCTTTTGTCTGGCTGCACGCGGCCGCTTTTGCAGGCTGGATAGCCCTCAACACCTGGCCGGGGCTGGCGCATTGGGACCCGTATCCCTTCACCTTCCTCACGCTGGTGGTCTCGCTCGAGGCGATTTTTCTCGCGTCCTTTATCCTGATCAGCCAGAACTACGAGCTGCGCGTCAGCGACAGGCGCAACCAGCTGGACCTGCAGATCAACCTGCTGACCGAGCAGGAAAACACCAAAATGATCCAGATGCTGGAGCGCATCGCCAAAAAAGTCGGCGCCGATAGCGGGAGCGACCCGGATCTGCGCATCCTCAAGGAAAACACCAACCCGGAAAAACTGGTCGCCCAGATTGAACAGGCGCAGCACGAAGACTCGCCTGCCGCAAAGGCCCCGAAGAAAAGTTAGCGTCTCAGACCCAGGGCTGGGCCAGGCCTTCGGCCTCGAAGGCCTTGACCACCGCGGGGCGTGCCAGCGCGCGCTTCAAATAAGCACCCAGGTGCGCGCGGTCACGCGCGGGTTTGGACGCGAAGTTGCGCGTCCAGCGGCACAGCATCAGCGTGTAGATGTCCACCGCCGAATACTTCGCGCCCAGCAGCCAGGGCTGTTCATGTATTTTTTCCAGCCGTGCCAACTCGGTGTCCAGCTGGTCCAGCATCAGGCCGACCTTGGCTTCGGCATGCGACTTCAGCTCGGCCACGCCCGCGCTGTTGCCGGCATCCATCCAGCGGTCGGTGTAGAAATAAACAATCAGGGTGGACTGCACGGTATTGGTCAACCAGACCAGCCACTTGTAGAAATGCGCGCGCTCCGCCGTGCCCGGCGCCGGGGCCAGGCCGGCCTCGGGGTGCCTGTCGCACAGGTGCAGGCAGATCGCGGCGGTTTCGTAAAGCACCAGGTCGCCGTCGACCAGCGTCGGAATCAGGCCGTTGGGATTGAGCTTGCGGTAGGCCTCGGAACGATGCGCGCCCGTGCTGGTGTCGACCAGGATTTTTTCAAAGGGAACGCCCAGTTCCTGGAGCAGGATATGGGGCGCCATGGCGGCGGTGCTTGGGGAGAAGTGCAGTTGATACATCATTGCCCCCACGGTCGCTCACTGCGTGTAGCTCCCTGCCCCCCGAGGGGGCCGCCCGCCTGCGGTCTGGCGAAGCCAGTCCCGCGGCTCATGCTGGGCTGAAGATTCTCGTGGTCATTCATATCGATCCGGTCATTTCTAGTGGAAGATTATTTTTCGGCCATGCCGAAGATACCAGCCGCATTGCCCCAGGCGATCTTGCGCGCCGCGTCGGGCGGTAGATCACCCAGCCAGGCGCGATAGCCCTTCATGAGTTCGTCGTAATACAGCCAACGCTGGTTGACCCAGGTGTCGGAGCCGATCATGAAGCGGCCCGGGTACTTGAGCAGCAGCGCGCGCCATTCAGGACACAGTTTGCCGGCATCGCAGGTCAGGCCCGGCCGGTAAGACAGCTCGCCCATGAGCTGCGGATATTTGCCCAGCAGTGCGTCGACTCTCTCCACCGGTGCGCCGCCTATGCCGGTGTGCGCCCAGACCAGCCGGGCGTCGGGCGCATGGGCCATCAGCAGGTCTATGGCCGTGTCGTCCACATGGGCCAGCACCGCGAGTTTGTTCTTCGCGGCGAACTGCATCAGCTTGCGGGCTACGGCGCCGTTGGCATTGGCGCTGTCATACAGGTGGAACTCGCCTATGCCCTTGTACGGCCCGGCCTGGTCGCCGGCCACGCCGCGCGCGAATTCCGCCTGCACCATGTCGTAGATGGACTCGTCGCGAAACCAGTTGTCGTAATCGGCGCGGTTGCGGTACAGGCGGATAAAGGGAACCACGGTGACACCGGCCTTGCGCGTCTCGGCCATGGCGGCCAGCGACTTGGTGCCGTCGTTGGGCCGCGAGTTGGCGACGATGGCCTTGACGCCATTGCGCTGCATGCGCGCCAGCACGTCGGCCGGCGAGTGCGGGCCGCTGTTCCCGTTCCAGGCCTCCTCGTTGTAATGCAGATGGGTGTCAAACAGCGGCCCGGCATAGTCGGCCGCAAAGCCCGGCGCCGCGCAGGCCGCCAGGACGAGGGCTACCCACGCGCCGCGCATGCTCAAGCCAGCTTGGCGGCAAAAAAGGCCAGCGAACGCTCGCGCGCCAGCTTGGCCGCCGCTTCGTTGTAGGAGCCGCGCTGGTCGCAGTTAAAGCCGTGGTTGGCCGGGTAGACGTGCACCTCGACCTCAGGATGCGCCTTGGTGAAAGCCTCTATGCCCTCCATGGGGATCCAGTGGTCCTGGTCGCCGAAGTGGGCCATGACGGGGCACTTGGGCTGGCGCGCGATTTCTTCCTCGGCCGTGATGCCGCCGCCGTAATAGGGAATCGCCGCCGACAGGCCGTCCAGCAGGCAGGCCGCCCGCCAGGTCAGCAGCCCGCCCCAGCAAAAGCCGATGATGCCGACCTTGCCGCCGCTGGCCTTGGCCGCATGGTCTATCGCCGCCTGCAGGTCCTGCAGCACGCCGGCGCCGGGCAAGGCGCTGACGGCGGTCTTGAGTTCGAAGCCGGCTTTCATGTCTTCTTCGCTGTAGCCCATCTCAACGCCAGGCTTGACGCGCTCAAAGGTCGCGGGCGCCACCGCGAGGTAGCCCTGGGCGGCAAAGCGGTCGGTGACGGCGCGTATATGCGAGTTGACGCCGAAGATCTCCTGCACCACCACGACGCCGCCGCGCGGCTTGCCATCGGGTTGTGCGACATAGGCCGGCACGACAAAACCGTCGGCGGCGGTGAGATTGATGAATTGGCCCATGGGATGCTCCTTGAGAATTGCGTAAGTTGAGTGGCGGGGTGAATCAGCAGCCGCTTCAGGCGCCCGCCATGAGTTTGCGCTCGACGAAGTCAAGCCGGTCCTGGCCCCAGAACAGTTCGCCGTCCACCACATAGCTGGGCGCGCCGAACACGCCGGCGTCTATCGCCTGCTGGGTGTTGGCCTCATAGCGCTCCTGCACGGCCTGGCTGAAGGACTGCTCCAGCCGTTCTGCGGGCAGGCCGCATTCGGCCAGCAGCTCGGCCAGCACCTTTTCATCGGCGATGTGGCGCTCGCGCACCCATACGGCGCTGAAGATGGCCCCGCCGATCTTCATCGCGGCTTCGGTACCGTCATGCAGGTCCACGGCAATGATGAGGCGCGCCGCATCGTCGCCGGAAACCGGGAAGTACTTGGGCTTGAGGTTCAGCGGCGCATGCAGGTAGTCCGAATAGCGCTGCAGCTCCAGCAGCCGATAGGCCTGACGCTGCGGTGCCCGCTGGGCCAGCGGCAAGCCGCCCGAGATCGGGAACACCTTGCCGCCCAGGTCTATGGGCAGCACCCGCACGGTGGCACCCGCCGCCCGGGCGATCTGCGCGAAGCGCTCATGCCCCAGGTAGGTCCAGGGGCTTTGCGGGGTGAAGTAGTAGTCCACGGTGGTGCTCAAGAGTGTCTCCGTCAGTGTCTGTGGATGGGTGGGCCGCGCCGCCGGCGGTCGGGCATTGCGCAAGATACGGCTTAGGGTACATTGATCCGCCCAATCCTTGTTTTTACCCGGGATTGCCATTTTCTGCAGGAGGTGCGGTTTGTCAAAAGTTGTTCTGATCACGGGTGGCTCGCGCGGCATAGGCGCGGCTTCGGCCCTGCTGGCGGCGCGCCAGGGCTGGGCGGTGGCCGTCAACTACGCCAGCAACTCCCTGGCCGCCGACGAGGTGGTGCGGCAGGTCCGCCAGGCCGGCGGCAACGCCATCACGGTGCAGGCCGATGTGGCCGATGAGGCGCAGGTACTGGCCATGTTCGAGAAAGTGGACGCCAAGCTGGGCCGGCTGGACAGCCTGGTCAACAACGCCGGCGTGGTGGACCGCACCACCCGCGTCGACGCCATCACCCTGGCGCGGCTGCGGCGCATGTTCGAGATCAATGTGTTCGGCTCCTTCCTCTGCGCGCGCGAAGCCGTCAAGCGCATGAGCACGCGCTACGGCGGCGCGGGCGGCTCCATCGTCAATGTCTCCAGCGCGGCGGCGCGGCTGGGCGCGCCGGGCCAGTATGTGGACTACGCATCGGCCAAGGGCGCCATCGACACCTTTACCGTCGGGCTGGCCAAGGAAGTCGCCACCGAGGGCATACGCGTGAATGCCGTGCGCCCCGGCATCATCGACACCGACATCCACGCCTCGGGCGGCCTGCCCGACCGCGCCCGCGACCTGGCGCCCCAGGTGCCCATGCAGCGCCCGGGTACCGCCGACGAAGTTGCCGCCTCGATTGTCTGGCTGCTCGGCGACAATGCGGGCTACACCACCGGCGCGTTGCTGGATGTGGCAGGAGGCAGGTAGCGTGCCCCCACGTTCGCTCACTGCGTGTAGCTCTCTGCCCCCCCGAGGGGGCGCTGCGCCTGCGGCCCGGCAAAGCCGGTTCCGCGGCCCCTGCTGGAATCCACTGCGCAGTCCGCTACCCTACTTGCCTCTTGAGTTGCCTTTAAGGAATAACGATGGACTTTAAACCGCTTGTGACACTGCTGGCCATCGTCAACCCGCTGGCCATCGTGCCTTTCTTCATCCATTACACGCAGGACTTTTCCGACGAGCAGCGCCGCCGCACCGTGCTGGTCGCGTCCTTCACCGCCTTTGTCGTGATCGCCATCAGCGCGCTGCTGGGCCTGCAGATCCTCGACTTCTTCAGCATCTCGCTGGCGAGCTTCCAGGTCGGCGGCGGCATGCTGCTGCTGATCAGTTCCATGAACATGCTGAATGCCCAGCCGGCCGAAGCCAAGCCGCAGACCAATGAAATGGAAGACGGCGCGGCCAAGGCCGCGCGCGGCGCCAGCATCGCCGTGGTGCCGCTGACCATTCCGCTGCTGACCGGGCCGGCCACCATGTCCACGGTGGTGATTTACGCCGAAAAGGCCAAGACGGCCCTGCAGCTGTCCATGCTGGTCGGTTACGGCATCGTGATCGCCCTGGCCACCGCCATCTGCTTTTCACTGGCCGAGCCGATTGCCCGCGTACTGGGCAAAACCGGCATCAACGTCATGACGCGGCTGATGGGCCTGATCTTGGCCGCGCTCTCGGTCGAGGTGATGGCCGACGGCCTGGGCAAGCTGTTCCCCATTCTTCGCACCTGAATACAGATGGCCGGTGCGCGCATCCTGCTGGTGGAGGACGACCCGGCGATTGCCCGCTCCATCATCTACACCCTGGAGCGCGACGGCCTCAGTGTGACCCACAGCCTGCTGCTGGGCGATGCGCGCGCCCAGATCAGCCGGCAGCCACCCGATGCCGTGATCCTGGACGTCGGCCTGCCCGACGGCAGCGGCCTGGACTTGTGCCGCGAGCTGCGCGCCGCCGGCAGCCTGCCGGTGCTGATGCTCAGCGCCCAGGGCGAGGAAATCGACCGCGTGCTGGGCCTGGAGCTGGGCGCCGACGATTACGTGAGCAAGCCCTTCAGCCCGCGCGAGCTGCTGGCACGCGTGCGCAGCCTGCTGCGCCGCGCGCGCATGCCGGCTCCCGCACCGGCGCAGGCGGCCAGCCCTTTCGAGATCGACACCGCAGGCCAGCGCGTGAGCCTGCACGGCCGCCCGCTCAATCTGACGCGCCGCGAGTTCGGCCTGCTGGCCGATTTGCTGCGCCACCGCGGCCGTATACGCTCGCGCGATGAACTGCTGAACGCCGTCTGGGGTGCCGGCACGGACAGCACGGACCGCACCGTGGACACCCACATCAAGACCCTGCGCGCCAAGCTGCAGGAGATCGCGCCAGGGCATGACTGCATCACAACGCACCGCGGCATGGGTTATTCCCTGGACGTAGACCGCATCAAAGGCGGCTGAGATGCGCCTGGGCATACGCCTGCTGTTCGGTTTTTTCCTGGTCACCGGGCTGGCGGCGTTTTTCACGCTGCGCGTCTTTATGGCCGAGGTCAAACCCAGCGTGCGCGAGGTCATGGAAGACATGATGGTGGACACCGCCAACATCCTGGCCGAGCTGGCCGGCGACGACCTGGCGGCCGGCGCCATCGCGGACGGCCGCTTTGCCGGCCATGTGCGCAACTACGCCAGGCGCCCCATAGACGCAAAAATCTGGGGCCTGGCCAAGCAGTCGCTGGATTTTCGCGTTTACGTCACCGACGCCGGCGGCAAGGTGGTGTTTGATTCGGAGAACGCGGCGACCGGCCAGGATTATTCACGCTGGCGCGACGTGGCTCTGACCCTGCGCGGCGAATACGGCGCGCGCGCCACCCGCGAGGTGCAGCAGGACGACCGCACGTCGGTGATGTATGTGGCCGCGCCGGTGCAGCGTGACGGAAAAATCATCGGCGTGCTGACCGTCGCCAAGCCCATGTCCACGATACAGGCCTTTATAGACCGGGCCGAGCGCAAGATCCTGCTAAGCGGCGCGCTGCTGCTGGTGCTGTCGCTGGCCATCGGCGTGGCGGTAACGCTGTGGGTGGTATGGAGCATTCGCAAGTTGCGCCGCTATGCCAACGCCGTCGGCCAGGGCGAAAAACCCGCGGTTCCGCAGATACCGGGTGAGCTTGGCGAACTGGCCGTGGCAGTCGATGCCATGCGCCTGAAGCTCGAGGGCCACGAGTACATAGAAGATTACGTGCGCGCCCTGACGCACGAGCTCAAAAGCCCGCTCGCCGCCATCCGCGGCGCGGGCGAGCTGCTGCAGGACGAGCTCCCCGAAGACGCGCGCCGCGAGTTTTCGGGGCAGGTACTGGCCCAGTCCGGCCGCATGCAGGCGCTGGTGGACCGCATGCTCGAGCTGACGAAGCTGGAGCAGCGCCATGCAAAGGTAGAGCGCGAGCGCCTTTCTTGGGCCGGCGTCCTCAAACCCTTTGAGGTGGCGCCCGGCGGCCGGGCCCAGCATGCGGTCAAAGTCGTAATCAGCCCGGAACATGCCGACGTGCATGCGGAGCCCGGCCTGCTGGGCCTGGCGCTGAGCAACCTGATGGAAAACGCGCGCTCGTTCGCGCCCCAGGGCTCGACCATCACGCTGGAGGCAGGACCGGACCGCATCGCCGTGCAGGACAGCGGCCCCGGCGTGGCCGACTACGCCCTGCCCCGGCTGGGCGAACGCTTTTTCTCGACCGTGCGCCCCGACGGCCATACCAAAGGCTCGGGTCTGGGGCTGGCCATCGTGCGCCAGATCATGCTGCTGCATGGCGGCCGCGTGGTGGTACGCAACACCCAGCCCGGCTTGCGGGTCGAGCTGCATTTCTAGGCGGGCCGCGCCCATCACCCGGCCGCCTTCACGGTTTCGGGCTGCTTGAAGCGCGCATACCAGTCGACGCGGCGCGTCAGCATCATCACGGCGGCCAGCACCGCGAACAGGGCCACGGCGCCCAGCAGCAGGGCCGTCTGCTCCATACGCAGCAGCACAAACAGCATGCCGTACAGCGTGGCGATGCCCAGGCCGAAAGGCAGGCCGCGCGACCAGTGGCCCAGCATGTGGCTGGCGTAATAAGTCAGCAGGAGCACGCAGGCTGCCGAGGCGATCACGTAAGCACTTTCAAACGGCATGTGCTCCGACAGGCTGACCAGCAGCAGGAAAAACATGCTCATTGCCGCGCCCACCAGCAGGTACTGGATGGGGTGCACACGCAGCGACTTCATGAACTCGAACATGCCTACCGCCAGAAAGGTCAAACCTATGAACAGCAGGCCGTATTTGGTGGCCCGGTCGCTGAGCGCGTAGGTGTTGGAGGGGTCGACAAAAGTCACGCTAAGGGTCTCCACACAGGAGCTGCTGACCGAACTCTCATAGGGCGGGCAGGTGCCCCTGCGTTTGGCCGCGTCCCGCTGGGTCACATCCTGCTGAGCCGTGCTGGCCAGCGAGCTGACGCGCCAGCTGGCCTCAAAACCCTCGGGCGTGACCTTGCGGTCCACCGGCAGGAACTGCCCGCTGAAGCTGGGGTGCGGCCAGTTGGACGTAAGCTGCACCCGGGTGTCTCCGCCCAGCGGCACCACCGAAATGCTTTCGGTGCCCACCAGTTCCAGCTCCAGCCGCGCCTGCAACGGCACGGCCTGCAGCAAGGCCGGCGACAGCGGCGCATGCACGCCGCGCGGGTAGCTGCCGTAAAAGGTGCCGGGCTTGAGCGCCAGCAACTGCTCGCCGATTTTCACGCTCGCATGGCGTATGCCGCGCGCGTCGGACACCGCCATCATGAGCAGCGGCTGGCCGCAGTTCATGCGCGAGCCGGTGTGTTCCGGTATGGGTTTGAGCGCCTCCAGGTCCGCCCACTCGGCCACCAGGCTGGCTTTGAGGTTGAACGCCTGTGTTGCATGCAGGCCGCGTGCGCGCGGCTCCAGCTTGCTGGCCCCCTGGAGCGTGAGCGAGGCCGGCGCGGCGGCCAGCACGAATTCACGGCGCTCGCTGCGCACTTCCTTGCTGGCATTGGTGACATCCCACTCTTCGGTGCAAGCCCGGTGGATCAGCGGGCCGGTCAAGGTCTGCGAGCCGGCCAGGCTTTGGGCGATGCTTTGGATGGCGACCTGGCGGTAGTTCTGGCGGTCGTGCACCACGTCGCTGATTTTCATCAGCGCGACGACCAGCAGCACGATCACCAGCGCGAGTGCGGCGACTTTCTGTTTCATGACTTCCTTTCGTTTGAACAACGAAGGGGAGTTTGCAAACCGCGTGTGAAGGCAGCATGAGCTGCACACGGCCTGTGTGAAGTGAAAGTGAAGTGCGGGCAGGCGCTTCAACGCGCTGGTGTTTCCGCGGCTGCGGCAGCTTGTTTTCTAAGTATTCTGACCAACTGGTTGCTGGTATTGCGCAGGCGCTGCGCCATCATCTGGGTGATCTTGACCAGCAGCTTGGCGCCCACGCCAGGGTGGTCGCGGATCAGCAGGGCGATTTCGTGGCGGCCCCAGACGCCGGCCTCCACCGCCTCGATGGCGGTGCAGGTGGCATAGCGCGGCTCGCTGTCCAGCATGGACATGTCGCCCACCGCCGCACCGGCACGCACCACCGCCACGCGCGACACGGCCGCTTCGGCGCCGGCATCGGCATCGGCGTCCGCCGGTAACTCCAGGCGCTTGGTGACGTCCACCGTGCCTTTGAGGACCAGCATCATCCAGTCGCCGGCCTCACCTTCACGGATCATCACCTGGCCCGGTTCGGCGCGCACCAGCAGCATGGAGGCGCCCAGGATATCGGCCTCGGCCGGCGTGAAATCCTGCAGCAGCTGCGAGGTCTGCAGCAGGTCCGGGCCGTAGGCGCTCAGGCGTTCGCAGCAGCCGAACACATGCAGCCCGGCGGCGTCCAGCTGTTCTTGCAGCGTTTTCATGGCGCTGCGCGCGTCAACGCGCGGGAGTTTGCTGCAGCCACTGGTCGATCTCGGCGATGGCCGCATCGGTGGCGGCCGTCAGGGCCTGCACGCCACCGGGTGCGTCGCTGCTGGGCGCCGGCCGCTGCACGATGACGTTGCGCTGGCCGACCAGCTTCTCGCCGGCGGGTGTGACCTCCAGCAGCGTGGCGCGCAACCGGATCAGGCCGACGCTGGCCGTGGGCGAGCTGAACAGGTGGCTGAACTCTTCAAGGTCCAGGCGCAGCAGCAGCGGCAGCACCGCGTTCTGGCTGCGGTTCAGCGCCACGCTGGCCCCGGCGTTGAACACGGCACGGCGCTGGCCCAGCTGCTCGCGCACACGCTGGCGCACCAGCTGCGCGGGCGGCATGCTCCAGCGCGCCTGCGAATAAGGGCGCAGTTGCTGCGTGTCGGCATAGCCCAGGCGGTACAGCACCGCCATGTTGTCCAGCGCGCCGCCCGGGGTGGAGACGTCGTCCAGGGCCAGCGGCGGCAGCGGCGCCTGGCGCGTGGTGGGCAGGGTGGCGGTCGGGCCCGGGCCGAAGTCGTACATGGTGGCGCGCGTCGGTTTGTCGGGCAAGCCCGAACAGCCGGCCAGCGCCAGGGCGGCCAGCAGTGCACCGGCCAGGCCCACGGCCCGCGAAGGAAATTTGGAAAAAGTGGACGTCATTTTTTCACTCCAGAGGCGGAAAATCCGGGTTCGCCGGGGCCGGGTACGGGCGGGCCGTTGCCGAAGATCAGCGACTGCGGGTTATCGTCGACGGCGCTGACAGTACGGCGCATCTGGCGCATGGCGCGCGCGGTTTCGTCGGCGACTTCGCCGAGCTTGGGCAGCGTTGCGGCGCTGAAGGTCTCCACGCCCGCGGCCAGCGCGGTGCCGCCTTCGGAGAGCTTGTCCAGCGGCCCGCCCTTTTCATTGAGGCGGGTGGCGGTCGTGCTGATGTCATCAGCGGCCGTCTTGACGGACTTCAGCGTGGCCGTGGTGTCGCGCGACAGGGCCGGCAAGGATGCCACCGTGGGCTCCAGCCCTTTGGCGACACGGTCCATGCTGCCGGCGGCGTTGCCGAGCTGCTTGACGGCCGCGGTGATGGCCTGCTGGTTTTCGTCCGACAGCAGCTTGTTCAGCCGCGTACTGGCTTCCTCGACCTGGTTGAAGATCACCTCGCTTTGTTTGAGCAGCTTGTCCAGGCCGCCGGGCTTGAGCGGAATGCGCGGCGGGTCGTCGTCGTTGACGGCCAGGCGCTCGGCAGACTTGCCGTCGTCGTCGAGCTGGATAAAACCCAGCCCGGTGACACCCTGCGAGGCGACAGTCGCGAACGTGGACTTGGTGACCGGCGCGCCGCGGTCTATGGAGACGCGAATCAACACATTGCCCTTGACCTTCTCGTCAAAGCCTATGAGCTCGATCTTGCCCACCGGCACACCGCGAAAGCGCACCGCCGCCTGCGGCTGCAGGCCGGAGACGGTTTCGCTGGTGCTCATGTCGTAGAGGTCGCGCTGGGTGTTGTCGCGCGTGAGCCAGACGGCCAGCAGGACCAGCAAGGCGGTGACCACCAGCACAAAAGCGCCGGCGGCCATGGCATGGGCTTTGTTTTCCATAGTGATGCCTTTCTAGACGGTAAAAGGGTATTCGCGTAATAACTCCATCGCGCGCTGCCCCCTTTCCCCGAGGAAAAATTCGTGGATGAAGGGGTGCGGGAAGGCCACCACTTCCTTGGGAACGTCGTTGACGATGACCTTGTGCTCTGCCAGCACCGCGATGCGGGTGCTGAGTTCAAACAGCGTGTCCAGGTCGTGCGTCACCATGACCACCGTGAGTTCCATGTCGCGGTGCAGCGAGCGCAGCAATGAGACAAAGCTGTCGGAGCTTTCCGGGTCCAGCCCGGCCGTGGGCTCGTCAAGCAATAACAGCGGCGGGTCCATGATGAGGGCGCGCGCCAGGGCCACGCGTTTGATCATGCCGCCCGAGAGGTCGCTGGGCATCTTGTCGGCCGCATCGGGTCCCAGGCCCACCATCTGCAGCTTGACCATGGCCGCCTCGTAGATCAGCGCGCGCGGCAAAGTCTTGAGTTCACGCAGCGGAAAGGCAATGTTCTCCAGCACGGTGAAGGCCGAGAACAACGCGCCCTGCTGGAACAGCATGCCGACGCGGCTGGCCGCACCCTGCTTGCCGAGCTCGGCCGCCGGCCTGCCCAGCACCGTGATCTCGCCCTGGGTCGGTTTCTCCAGCCCCAGCATCTGGCGCAGCAGCACGGTCTTGCCGGTACCCGATCCTCCCACCAGGGACAGCACCTCGCCGCGCTCCACGGTCAGGTCCAGGTCTTTGTGCACCACGGCTTTTTTCTCGCCGTTGGGGAACACGGTCCAGAGCTTTTTGATGTCGACGATGGGATCGCTCATATGCCCACGCTTTTAAACAAGACCGCGAACAGCGCATCGACCAGGATGACCACGGTGATCGACGTCACCACCGAGGCTGTGGTCCCCTGCCCCAGGCTTTCGGTGTTGGGTTTGACGCGCAGGCCGTAGTGGCAGCCGACCAGCGCGATCAGCACACCGAAGACCACCGACTTGCCCGTGGCCAGCGTGAGGTTGGCCACGTCCACCGCGGCCGGCAGCGAGTTGATGAAGTAGGACGGCGTGACATCCATGGAAATGTCGGCGGCCAGCATGCCGCCCAGCAAGGCGGCGATAGTGGTCCAGACGCTGATCAGGGGCATCACCACGGCCAGCGCCAGCGCGCGCGGCATGACCAGGCGAAAGCCGCGCGCGATGCCCATGACGCGCATGGCGTCGAGCTCCTCGGTGACGCGCATCACGCCGATCTGCGCCGTGATGGCCGAGCCGCTGCGCCCGGCGATCAGGATGGCGGCCAGCACCGGCCCGAGTTCGCGGATCAGTGAGATGCCCAGGATGTTGACGATAAAAGCGTCGGCGCCGAACTGGCGCAGCTGTTGCGAGATCAGGTAGGCCAGCACCACGCCGATCAGAAACCCGACCAGCGCGGTGATGGGCAGCGCGGTGGCGCCTATGTGGAACAGATGGCCCGACAGGTCGCGCCAGGGGCCGTCCTGCGGGCGCCGTACCAGGTGGATGAGGTCCAGCAGCAGCTGCCCAATCAGGCGCACCAGGCCCTTGAGGTGGTCCAGCAGCCGCAGCACCCGCGTCCCCAGCAGGATAAAGGGCTGGCTCCAGTCGGGCTTGCGGGGTTTGGGCGGGTCGGTGCTGAATTTGGCGACGGTTTCCAGCACCGCGCGCTGGCTGGGCTCGGCCTGCAACTGCGCCGGCCAGTCGCGGCCCCAGTGGTTCCACAGCACCTGCGCGCCCAGGTGGTCGAGTTTGCCGACCTGTTCCAGACTCCAGCCCGCAGGGGAAGCGCCGCCGTCTTTCAGGCCCTGGAGCTGCGCGGTCAGCGCATCCCAGACGCTCTCACCGGTAAGGCCGGCGGCCGTCCACGCACCTTGCACGACAAACAGCCGGCCTTGCGGCGTATCCTGCAGTGCTATGCGGGGCGTGGAGTCTTCCATAAACATTAGTCAGGCCAGGCGCAAGCCGGCAGTTTGCAATGTACGAAACACAAAGTTGCATGGTAACTGCTGAAAACACCCTTGCCGCACCGCCGCCAGCGCTGTCGCCCTGGTCCTACACCGTGACTGGAAGACGGCCAAAGCCCACGCGCCATGGCATCCGGCGGGTAATCCCCGCCATGTGGCCATCCGGGTTTTGCCACAATCGACCAGGATGCGGTGGTCAGCCCCGCGTTAGGCTGGGCTGGCAGCATGGGCCCTGCGGTGCGCTGCGGCCGTGGCCGCCGGCCCGGTTTTTCCCGCTAATCTTCCAATAACGACGAGACAAAGGCATCCATGCAAGACGAGAGCCAGGTTTTTGACTACATCATCATTGGCGCCGGCACCGCGGGCTGCCTGCTGGCCAACCGCCTGAGCGCCGACGCGTCCAAACGCGTGCTGCTGATCGAGGCGGGCCGCAAGGACGACTACCACTGGATCCACATCCCGGTGGGCTATCTCTACTGCATAGGCAACCCGCGCACCGACTGGCTTTACAACACCGAACCCGACGCCGGGCTCAACGGCCGGGCGCTGCGCTATCCGCGCGGCAAGACCCTGGGCGGCTGCTCCAGCATCAACGGCATGATCTATATGCGCGGCCAGGCGCGCGACTACGACCAGTGGGCCCAGCTGACCGGCGACATGGCTTGGCGCTGGGAAAATTCCCTGCCGCACTTCAAGCTGCACGAAGACCACCACAAGGGCGCCGACGCGATGCACGGCGCGCGCGGCACGGCGCCCGAGCTGATGCAGGACAAGAGCCAGCCCTACCAGAAGGTGCTGCGCCACCGCAACGCCGGCGGCGAATGGCGCGTTGAAAAGCAGCGCCTGCGCTGGGACATCCTGGACGCCTTTGCCGAAGCGGCGCAGCAGGCCGGCATCCCGGCCAGCGGCGACTTCAACCGCGGCGACAACGAGGGCGTGGGCTACTTCGAGGTCAACCAGAAAAACGGCTGGCGCTGGAACACCGCCAAGGCTTTTTTGCGGCCCGCCTGCTACGCCCGCCCCAATTTCGAGCTGTGGAACAACGCCCAGGTGTGCAAGCTGGTGATAGAAGCGCAGCCGGACGGCGGCCAGCGCTGCACCGGCGTGGAAGTGTGGGCCGGCAGCGAGCGCGTCACGGCGCGCGCCACGCGCGACTCCGGCCCCATGGGCGAGGTCATCCTGTGCGCGGGCAGCATAGGCTCGCCGCAAATCCTGCAGCTCTCGGGCATAGGCCCGGCCGCCCTGCTGCAGCAGCACGGCATTCCCGTGCTGCAGGACCTGCCCGGCGTGGGCGCCAACCTGCAGGACCACCTGCAGATCCGCTCGGTCTACAAGTTCCACGGCGACAAGCGCTGGGGCCTGTCACTCAACACCATGGCCAATTCGCTCTGGGGCAAGGCCCGCATCGGGCTGGAATACGCGCTGCGCCAGACCGGCCCCATGAGCATGGCGCCCTCGCAGCTGGGCGCGTTCACGCGCAGTTCGCCCGACCAGCCCTACCCCAACATCCAGTACCACGTGCAGCCGCTGTCGCTGGACGCTTTCGGCGAGCCGCTGCACGGCTTCAATGCTTTTACCGCCAGCGTCTGCAACCTGAACCCAACCAGCCGCGGTACGGTGCACATCAAGAGCGGCCGCTTCGAGGACGCGCCGGCGATTGCGCCCAACTACCTGAGCACGGCCGAAGACCGCAAGGTGGCGGCCGATTCGCTGCGCGTGACGCGCAACATCGTGAGCCAGAGCGCGCTGGCCAAGTACCGGCCCGAGGAGTTCAAGCCGGGTGTGCAGTTCCAGACGGATGAGGAACTCACGCGGCTGGCCGGCGACATCGCCACCACCATCTTCCACCCGGTGGGCACCACGAAAATGGGCCGCGACGACGACCCGATGGCGGTGGTGGACTCGCACCTCAGGGTACGCGGCATTCGCGGCCTGCGCGTGGTCGATGCCGGCGTGATGCCGCTGATCACCAGCGGCAACACCAACTCGCCCACGCTGATGATCGCGGAGAAGGCGGCGGCCTGGATCCAGGCCGGGATCTGAGTGGCCGCGAGCCGCGCGCTTTAGCGGTAGATCTTTTGCAGAAGGCGCATCAGCGTCTTCTTTTCCGCGGCGCTCAGGCGCTGCGTGGCCTCGGTTTCCAGGTCGACGGCCGTGCCTTCGGCATCGCGCATCAAGGCCTGGCCCGCATCGGTGAGGTAAAGCCCCACGGCGCGGCCGTCCTGCGGATGCGGCTTGCGGTGCACCAGCTTGCGTTTTTCCAGCGTGACGATTTTCCCGACGAGGTTGGGCGGCAGGATGCTGAGCGCGCCGCAAAGCTGGCGCGAGGTGATGCCGGGGTTGTGCGTGATCAGGGACAGGATCGAAAAATCCACATGCCGGAGGTCGTAGACCGCCATGCGCTTGCTGAACAACTCAATGACCTTGAGGGAGGCACGCGTGGCGTTGTAGCCCACCAGGGTTTCGAGATAGGAGGTATCCACCTCCTCTACCGCGGGAGCGGGTTTGGACGACACTGGCATAGGGGATCAGGGCGCTTTCGTTATCGGGCAACGCTGCTGGCACGGGCAGGCTCCTAACCCGATTATGCCAACGCGCCCGGACGGCGCCCGGGCCGTCCCGCCAAGGCCGGCCCGGCGCGGGGACATCAGGACTCGGCGGTGAAGCCGACTTTTTTGATCAGCGGGCCCCAGCGCTCGAACTCGCGCTTCTGGCTGTAGGCCATGTCGTCCGCGGTGCCGCCGTAGGGAATCAGTCCCACCACCGTGAGCGAGTCGATGACGGATTTGTCCTGGATGGCGGCATTGATGGCAGCGTTGGCCGCGGCCACCGTGCTGGCGGGTGTTTTCGCGGGGGCATAGAAACCGAACCACTCCTCCACCGTGAGGTCGGCAAAACCCTGCTCGGCGAAGGTCGGCACCTCGGGCACAAAGGGCGAGCGCTGCTTGCCCGAGGTGGCCAGGATGCGCAGCTTGCCGGCCTTGTGGTTGGGAATGAAGTCGCCGTGCGGCGTCACCATCGCGGCAAGCTGGCCGCCGACCACATCGGTCACGCCGGGCACCGAACCGCGGTAGGGCACGTGCTTGAGCTCCACATGGTTGTTCAGGCCCAGCAGCGCGCCTATGAAGTGCGGGGTCGACCCTGCCGCGGGCGAGCCGTAGCTGGCGTCCTTGGGGTTGGCCTTGGCCCAGGCGAGAAAGTCCTGCACGGTCTTGACCGAAGCCGGCACCAGCGGCCCGACGGCCAGCCCATGGTGGATCATGGAGGCGGTGCCCACCGTGACGAAATCCGCGAACGGGTCATAGGACAGTTTTTTGTAGATGTGCGGGTACAGCGACAGGCAGGAGAACGGCGACATCGCCAGCACGGAACCGTCCGCCGGCGCCGTCTTGAGCACCTCCAGCGCGATGCGGCCGCCGGCACCGGTCTTGGTGTCCACGATGGCGTTGTTATTGGCATAGGCGGTGCCGCCGAGGCGGTCGCCCACGCGGCGCGCGCAGATGTCACCCGCGCTGCCGGCCGGGAAGCCGTAGATGATTTTGACCTGTTCGAGCGCCCGCGCCAGGGCCGGGAAAGGCGCGAGGGCGGCCGCTGAAAGCGCCGCGGCGCCCTGCACAAAATGACGACGTGTTTGCATGAGATGTCTCCTTGTAGTTAAGTTCACGGGTCGAAAAAGCAAAATCCGCCAGGCGCCAGGGGCCGGACACACCGGTCGCGTCAGTTGCGCCCGTTCAACTGCATTGGCTGCGGATATCCTGGGGTACGGGAATGGCTTTCATGCGCTCGGGCTTGTCGGGGTGGCGTATGCAGAAGGCGCGCGTTTCCCGGCCTTCGCAAATCAGGTCCTCGCCGCGCCGGATCACATGCTTCTGGATAAACACCTTGTCCCGCCACTCTTGCACGCTGGTATGTATGTGCAGGGTTTCGCCATAGGTGGCGGGCAGGCTGAAGCGGGTGTTGATCTCCAGCAGGGGCGTTCCTATGATGCCGGTGCTCTTGACCAGCTCCCGCCAGGGCGGCACGCCGCATGCGGCGAAGAAATTCAGCGACGCGGCATCCATCCAGCGCGAGAAGTTGGGGAAAAACACGATCCCGGCGGGATCGCAGTCGCCGAACGCGACCTTCACTTCATAGACCACGGTCTTTTCCATGCGGCTCACCTTGGCGCCATGCGCAGTGCACCGTCCAGGCGTATGACTTCGCCGTTCAGGTGGTCGTTGTGGACGATGTGCGCGGCCAGTTGCGCGAACTCCTGCGGCCTGCCCAGGCGCTGCGGAAAAGGAATGCTGGCGGCCAGCGACGCCTGGACCGCTTCGGGCAGCTGCGCCATCAGCGGCGTGGCGAACAGGCCGGGCGCCACCGTGCAGACGCGGATGCCGTGCTGCGCCAGGTCGCGCGCCATGGGCAGCGTCATGCCGGCCAGGCCGGCCTTGGAAGCGCTGTAGGCCTGCTGCCCGACCTGGCCGTCGAAGGCGGCGACCGAGGCGGTAAACATCATGACGCCGCGCTGGCCGTCCTCCAGCGGCGCCAGCCTGGCGCAGGCGGCCGCGAACAGCCGGCTGACGTTGTAGCTGCCGACCAGGTTGATGCCGACCACCCTGGCAAAGTCCTCCAGCGGCGCCGGTGTACCGTCCTTGGCGACGATGCGTTTGGCCGACCCTATGCCGGCGATGTTCATCAGGATGCGGGCCGGGCCGTGCGCGGCGGCGGCCTTGTCCAGCGCGGCCTGCACGCTGGCGCTGTCGGTGATGTCGCAGCCGCAGGCCAGCGCGGCGGCCGGGCCATGGGCCGCGCAAATATCGGCGGCAACCTTTTCGGCGTTCGCCAGGTTGATGTCCAGCACGGCAACCCTGGCGCCCAGGCGCGCCAGTTCACGGGCGGTGGCTTCGCCCAGCCCCGAGCCGCCGCCGGTGACCAGCGCCGCGAGTCCTTCGATCTTCATGCCGCTCCTCCTTGCGGGTTCTCCAGCAGCAGCGCAATGCCCTGGCCGCCGCCCACACAGGCCGAGGCAATGCCGTAGCGCATGCCTGCGCGCTGGATCTCGCGCGCGACGGTGACCGTAAGGCGCACACCGGTCACCGCCAGGGGGTGGCCCATGGCGATCGCCCCGCCGTTGACGTTGAGCTTGCCGAGGTCCAGGTCCAGCTCGCGGGCGACCGCCAGCGTCTGCGCGCCCTGGGCTTCGTTGATTTCAAAACGGCCGATCTGCTCCAGCCTGAGGCCGCAGCGCTCGAGCAGCAGGCGGATCGCGGGAGCCGGGCCTATGCCCATGATCTCGGGCGGCACACCGACCACCGCGGCGGCCACCACACGCGCCAGCGGCTTGCCGCCACGGGCCTTCACGTAGGCGCCGGAGGCCACCACGGCAGCGGCGGCAGCGTCCACCAGCGCCGCGCTGTTGCCGCCGGTCTGCACACCGCCGGCATGCACCGCCCTGAGTTTGGCCAGGACCTCGACGGGTGACGGCCGGGCATGGGTGTCCTGCGCGACTTCCGTCAGCTTGCCCAGGCTGATGCCGCGCGTGGCATAGCCGGGGAGTTCAAATTTCTCGCTGACCACCGGCACAATCTCCCCGGCGTGAAAACCGGCATCCCGGGCCGCCACGGCCTTGGCGAAGGAGCTGGAGGCGAATTCGTCGACCGCTTCGCGCGTGATGCCGTATTTCTTCGCGAGGTTTTCCGCGGTCTGGATCATGTCGATGCCGGCGGCCGAGTCCTTGAGGGCCTCCCACATGAAATCCTTGAAGCCGACGGGCGCGCCCAGCTTGAAGCCGGTGCGGTGCTCAAAGGCCGCGATCGGGTTGCGCGTCATGCTCTCGGCGCCGACGACCAGCGCCACGTTGGCCGCGCCGCTCTGTATCTGTTCGCCGGCCTGCCGGAACAGCTCGAAGCCGGTGCCGCAGATGCGCTGCACCATGATGGCGGGCACTTCCACCGGCACGCCGGCATACAGGCCGATATGGCGCGGCAGCATGAACTGCTCGAAATCGCCAGGGGCCATGTTGCCGGCAATCACCGAGTCGACATCGCCGGGGCTGACGCCACTGCGCTGCAGCACGGCGCGCGCGGCCTTGATGCCGAGGTCGGTGGGCGACACATGGCCCAGGGCGCCGCAATAGTCGACCATGGGCGTGCGCATGCCGTCCAGCATCCAGACGTCCTGGAAGGCAGAGAAAAATCCTTTGTGTTGCATGGTGGTGAGGTTCGTGGTTTTAGCGTGCGGCGGGTTTAAGGATGGGATGCGCGGCGTCCTCGTGCAGGGCCGTCACCAGCACCGCCCGGTGCGTGAGCACGGCGCGCTGGTTGATGGAGCCCTTGTCGGTGACCTCGCCCTTGTCGAAAGAAGGCGGCTCGTGCATCAGGAGCAATCGGCCTATGCAGCTGGCGCTGCCAGTGGCGCTCTGCGCGAGCGTGTCCAGCACAGCCTGGAAATGCGCGATCACCTGCTCGCATTCGAGAACCTCGCGCAGCGGCGCCTCGGGCGCAAGCCCCGAGAGCGCGCGCACCGCGGGGGATGGGAAAACCAGCGCGCCCACTTCCCTGAGGTTGATGCCCGTGAGGACCACGTCCTGTACATAAGGCGCTCCCGCCGCGATGATTTTCGCGCGCAGCGGACCCACGCTGACAAAGGTGCCGGTGGCGAGCTTGAAGTCTTCGGCGATGCGCCCGTCGAACTTCAGGCCGAGGTGGATGTTGCCCTCATCAATCCATTTGACGGCGTCGCCGGTGCAAAAAAAACCTTCCTCGTCGAACGCCTGCGCCGTTTCCTGCGGCGCCCGCCAATAGCCGGGCGTGATGTTGGGGCCCTTGTAGCGGACCTCGGTCTTGCCGTCGATGTCGGCCAGCTTGAGTTCGATGCCGGGCGCGGGAACACCCAGGTCGCCGGCCTTCACCTCGGGACTGGTCACAAAGATGGCGAAAGGCCCGGACTCGGTCATGCCCAGGCCGGTGGCCATGACGATGCGTTCGCCCACTTCCTTTTCCTCGGATTCATACAGGCTGTCCCAGACCGGCTGGGCGAGCGAAGCCCCGGCATAAAAGAACATCTTCACGCGCGACAGCAGATTGCGCCGCAGCTCCGTGTCCGTTTTCATGGCGTTGGCGATGGCCTCAAAACCGGTCGGCACATTGAAGTACACCGTGGGGGCGATTTCGCGCAAGTTGCGCAAGGTCTCGTGCATCAGCGCGGGTGTGGGTTTTCCGTCGTCGATGTAGAGCGTTCCGCCGTGGAACAGCACCATGCCGAAGTTGTGGTTGCCGCCGAAGGTGTGGTTCCAGGGCAGCCAGTCGACCAGCACCGGCGGCTCCTCCTGCAACACCGGCATGGACTGCGCCATCTGCTGCTGGTTGGCGCACCACATGCGCTGGGTGTTGATCACCGCCTTGGGCATCTTGGTCGAGCCGCTGGTGAACAGGAACTTCACGATGGTGTCCGGGCCGGTGGCCTGCATGGCGCGGTCCACCGCGGCCGTCGCCGGTGTTGCGGCCAGGTCCGCGAAGCGCGTGCTGGCGCGCCCCTCGATCTGCCCGTCGGCCAGCAGCACCTCGACCCCCGGCTCCAGCACGGCCTGGATGGCCTTGCCATAACGCTGCGCATCGGCGGCAAACACAAGGCCCGGCGTCACGGTCTTGACCACATGGCGCAGCTTGTCGTAGTCCTGGCTGACCAGCGAGTACGGCGGCGAAACCGGCACAAAGGGCACGCCGGCCACCAGGCAGCCCAGGGCCAGCTGCGCATGCTCCAGGCTGTTCTCGGACAGGATCACCACGGGCCGCTCGGCGCTGAGGCCGCGGTCCAGCAAGCCTTGAGCAATGCCGCGCGCCGCCGCCCAGGCCTGGGCGTAGCTCAGGTGCCGCCATTCGCCGGTCGTGCCGCCGGCAAGCTTTTCGCGCCGCGCCATGAAGCTGCGCTCTGGCGCGGCCTGCGCCCAATGCCGCAGCCGGTCGGTGATGCGGTCGGGATAGTCTTTCAGGGCCTGGTCGGCGCGCAGGTAGCGGACGCCGGGCTGGCCTTCGCGCAGCACGGCACGGGTCACGCCAAAGCGCAGCGGGCGGAATTTTGGGGCGCTCATGATGTTTCGTTGTCTCTTGTCTCTGCTGTTTTTGCTTTGCGTCTCTTCGTCTCTTGCTCACCGGGCCTTGGTGGCACCCGCCGGCGGGCTCAGGCTTTTTTCACCTTGGCGGCCCTGCCGCTCAAAAAATCCTTGACGCGGTCCTTGGCCTCGGGCGCGCTTTGCGCCACCGCCGCCATCAGGGCCTCGGTGAAGAATCCCTGGTCGGCCGGCTGCTCGGCGATGCGCGGCAGGGCATGCATCAGGGCGTAATTGGTCAGCGGCGCGTTTTTCGCGACCTGGCCGGCCAGTTCCAGCGCCTTGTCGAAGGCCTGGCCTTGCGGCACCAGGTATTGCGCCATGCCTATGCGTTCGCCTTCCTGGGCGCTGTAGACGCGGCCGGTCAACATCATGTCCGTCATGCGGGCCGTGCCTATCAGGCGCGGGATACGCACCGCGCCGCCGCCACCGACAAAGATGCCGCGCGAGCCTTCGGGCAGGGCGTAAAAAGCGCTTTCATCGGCGACCCGGATGTGGCAGGCGCTGGCCAGTTCCAGGCCGCCGCCGACCACCGCGCCGTGCAGCGCGGCGATCACGGGCACGGGGCCGTACTGCAGGCGGTCCAGCGCGGCATGCCACATGCGCGAATGGTGCAGGCCCTGGCTGGCGTCGCGCTCCTGCAGTTCGCTGAGGTCCAGGCCGGCGCAGAAGTGGTCGCCCTCGCCGTGGATCACGGCGGCCCTGGCGGCGGGCGGCAGGTTTTCAAACATGTCGCGCAGCGCCAGCACCAGGGCATCGCCCAGAGCATTGCGCTTGGCGGGGCGCGCCAGGCGAATCACGGCAATGTCGCCGCGCATTTCGAGAATCAGGTGTTTTTGGGTCATAGGAGTCTTTTCAGTGAGGCCAATTATGATTATGAATCATAACTATTACAACGAGGCTGATCGGCTTTTTTGGCAGTGAAAACCCTAGGAGCCGAAAAGGCGAGGCGGATCGCGGCGGCACACAAAGAGCCGCGCAGGCGACTGCGGCGCCCGGCGGGCGCAGCCCGGTTCAGGCCAGCTTTATGACGGTTGGAATCAGGAAAGGCTCAGATATTGAGCCACTTGAGCAGCTCGCGCATGCGCGGCTCGGACGTGGTGTCGAACTGCTCCACGCCTATGCGCTTGAGCACGTCCTTGCCGGCGTCGCTGGCGGGCAAGGCCAGCAGTTCTTCCTGGATGGCCTTGAGCTGCTCGGGCTTGATGCGCTTGTGCGCCACCATCGGAAAGTAGGGTTGTGGCACGCTCTTGTGAATGATGCGCCCGCCGTCTTTCTCCCACTTCTTGGCGATGCCTGAATAGGAGGCCACGCCGCCCACATCGGCGAACTTGTTGTCCAGGTAAAAGCCGACCGCGGCCTGCTCGCGCACGAACTGCACGTTTTCCTTGCCCACCAGGATGCCCTTGTCGCGCAGTTCCGCGGCGCAAAAGCGCGACATGTAGGCGATCTGCTCGGGCAGGGCGATGCGCTTGCCCTTGACGTCGTCGATGGTCTTCAGCTCGGAACCCTTGGGTGCGATGATGAAGCATTGCCCGTCGGGTTTGGTGCTGGCGATGTAGCTGTAGCCGTAGTCGCGCATGCCGCGCGCCGGGTAATCGCTGGGGCGGGCCATCACCAGGTCGAAGCGGCCGGTCTGCATGCCCTCCTCCAGCTGCTTGAATTCGCGCGCGAACACCACGCTGACCTTGGCCTTCATGGCTTTGCCTATCACTTCGGCCAGGCCCTGGTACTTGGCGATCACCTGGGCATGGTCCAGGCCACCCGAGGTGCCTTCGCTGATGCCCAGCACCAGCTGCTGGGCCGGGGCTTGCGCCATCGCGAGGCCGGGCCCGAGCAGGCCGGCTGCTGATACGAATGCCAATGCCATCAAATCGCGCAACATAAGTTACTCCTTATACAGAGTCCGCATGCTAAAGGCGTCCCTTGGGACTGGCTAGCTGTGATTACCCTTAAAAGCGCGCCTCGGCAGACAGGCGGCAAGCGCTTGCGGCCGGCCGGCGATGACACAATGCGGCGCATGAAACATGCGCCTTCTTCCCTGGCCGTCGCCCTGCTCCTGGCCCTGTCCGCCTGCGGTTCGGCGCCGCGGACCAGCCAGGACCCGCTGTCGATTGCCCGCGCGCCGGTGGCGGCCGCCATCAATGATTACCAGCGCTGCGCCGACCAGGCCCTGCTGCCGCTGAAAACCGACACAAGCCAATCCGTCTTTGTGCTCGCCGACACCGCCCTGGCCGCCTGCGATGCCGGCCTGGAGCAGGTGCGGCGCAGCATCCTGGCCGACAACGCGGGCCACCCCTATGTAGCCACCTTCGCGGAGGAAGCCAGCGCCAACATCCGCACGCGCACCCGCAACATGCTGGCGCACAGCCTGAACCGCGCGCGGGAAACGCAGCCGGCGAACTAGCGCAGGCTCTTCACATAACGCGGCGCATTCGGGTCGCGGTGCTTGCGTTCGCGATGGCCCTCTTCGCCAAAGATCGCGCCGAAGGTCGATTCGATGAAACCCGATTCCGGGTAAACCTCTTCCTCGGTATCTATGGAGCGCGCGCTCTGGCGGTCAGGCTGGGGCGGCGGGGCCATCACGGGGGCGCTGCGCTCCTTCACGGCCTCCGACACCATCTGCACCAGCGGCACCCGTGGCTTGGGATCGGGCACGGCCATGATCTCCTCCAGCCTGTCGGCCCAGACGGCCAGGTCGGGGTGGCCGTCCTCGACCGCCCTCTCACGCGCAAAACGCGCGATCTCGGCCGCGTACTCAATGTTGCCGGCCATCCACTCGGTGTCGGTCACCCGGCCGGTCTTGCGGCGCAGCAATACGTGCAGGTGGGCGGCGATGGCGATTTTCTCGTTGGAAGGCATGGCGTGGTGTCCTTCAAAAGGTGAAATGCCGGCAACTCAGGTACCCAGGCGTTCGGCGTGCTGGGTGATGTCCAGGCCGTCGCTTTCCGAGGCTTCGCTGACGCGCAGGCTGACAAGCAGCGAAGTGATCCACAAGGCCAGCGCCGTCATGAACAGGCTGTACAACATGACGGCACCCGCGCCTATGGCCTGCGTCAGCACATCGCCTTGCGCGCCCGAGATGGCCTTGCTGGCGAACACGCCCGTGAGCAGCGAGCCGACGATGCCGCCCACCCCGTGCACGCCGAACACGTCCAGCGAGTCGTCGGCATCGAGCAGGCGCTTCAGGCCCGTGGCGCCCCAGTAACATGCCAGCCCGGCGGCCACGCCGAACACCAGCGCCGCGCGCGGCGAGACAAAACCGGCCGCCGGCGTGATCGCGACCAGGCCGGCCACCAGGCCCGAGCACAGGCCCAGCAGCGAGGGCCGCCCGCGCACCGCCCACTCCGCCGCCATCCACGACAGCGCGCCGGCCGCGGCCGCGATATGGGTGACCGCCATGGCCAGGCCGGCCCGGCCGTCGGAGGCCACGGCGGAGCCGGCGTTAAAGCCGAACCAGCCGACCCACAGCATGCCGGCGCCGGCCATGGTCAGGCCCAGGTTGAAGGGTGTGAAGGGCTCGCGGCCGTAGCCGCGGCGCGGGCCGAGCACATAGGCGCAGACCAGCCCGGCGATACCGGCATTGATGTGCACCACCGAGCCGCCGGCAAAATCCAGCGCGCCCATGCGGGCCAGCCAGCCGTTGGGTTCCCACACCCAGTGGGCGATAGGCGCATAGACGATGACCGTCCACAGCGACATGAAGATCAGCATCGCCGAAAAACGCATACGCTCGACGAAGGAGCCGACCACCAGCGCCGCCGTGATGATGGCAAACGTCAGCTGGAACATCGCATAGACCGACTCCGGGATGTTGGGCGCGACGTGGCTGACCGCGACCTTTTGCGCGTCCTTCACATAATCCAGCCCGGTGAACCAGAAGCGCTCGGTGCCGCCCAGGTAATGGCCCCAGGCACCGCTGCCGGGCGTGAACGCGATGGAATACCCCAAGGCGAACCACAAGAGGCTGACGACGGCGCAGATGGCGACGACGCAGGCCATGACGTTGAGCACGCTTTTCTTGCGCACCATGCCGCCGTAAAAAAGGGCGATGCCCGGGAGCGTCATGAGCAGTACCAGCGCGGTGGACGTCATCATCCAGGCGGTGTCGGCGCCATTGAGTGTCTCAGCCCCCACCAGGCCCGGCTGGGTCAGCGCGACGGGCGGCGGCGGGGCGGATGCGGCCGCCACGGGAGCCGGCGCCGCAGGCGCGGGGGCCGCCGGTGGCGGCGCGGGAATCACGGGAGTGGCAGGAGTCGCGGCGGTCGCTGCGGCCTGGGCGGCGGCACTGGCCGCAGCCGCCGCGGAAGCGGCGGCCGGTGCAGCGGGCGCCTGCGCCATGGCCTGCTGGCAGGCTATGCCGACCCAGATCGTCAAGCCCCACGCCACAAAGCTCTTCAGGTACATACATGCCCGCCTTTCTTGCATCCAGCCAACAATCCGTAACATTTAAAGGCCGAAGGCATAACTCGTGCCAGTGCCTGGCAGCGGGGTTTTAGGCAATTTTGAGTACAAATGCGTGCACAAGGTGCATGCGGGCGCCATGGTGTGGCACGTCGCGGCACGGACTGCGGGCATGCCGCAGGGTTTCGGGGGCGGGAAACCCCCAATGCACTAAGCCAGTGCACGGGCTACATTGGATGACTTGCTGACGAGCCTCGCTGCTCGCAACGCGAGGAGCCGAGGAGACACGAGAGAGCCATTAGAAGTACACAAGCAACAGGGCATTCCAAAAGATGCCTTGTCGCAAAAAGCGCTGGTAACCCCAGCGCTTTTTTTATGCCTGTCGTTTTCCGACAGGCTTGCGGGTCCGGCACTCAGTCGGGGTTGATGCCGGCCGCGGCCATGGGCGGGGGCAGCTTGCTGAGCGCCTCCGCGATGGCCGCCGCCTTGGCCTTGGCGGCCGCTGCCGCGGCGGCGGTGGTGGGCCCGGGAGCTGTGCCGCCTGTCGACAGCAGGCCGGTCATCTCGGAGGCCTGGCGCGGTTTGCCTATGGGCGCGGCGGCCAGGCCTTTTTGCACCGCGATCATGTCTTCCTCGCTCGGGTACTGGCCCAGCAACACGTAGTCAAACACCCGGCGCGCGATGGGCGCGGCCACGCCGGCGCCCCAGCCGGCGTTTTCCACGATCACCGCCAGCGCGATCTTGGGGTCCTCAGCCGGCGCGAAAGCCATGTACACCGCGTGGTCGCGCTGGTGCTCCTCCATCTTGGCACCGTTGTACTTGTCCTTCTGGCCTATGGTCACGGCCTGGGCCGTGCCGGTCTTGCCGCCCGAGAGGTAGCCAGCACCGGCAAACACCCGCGCCGAGGTTCCCTCCTGCGTCACGCCCACCAGGGCCTTGCGCACGATGGCCACGTTCTCCGGCTTGTAGCCCAGGTCCTGCGGCGGGTCGGCCGGCAGCGGGTGCATCACGCGCGTGACCGGGTCCTGCGTGCCTATGACCAGGCGCGGCCGGTGCTTGATGCCGCCGTTGGCCAGCGCCGCCGTGGCCTGCGCCAGCTGCAGCATGGTGAAGGTGTTGTAACCCTGGCCGATGCCCAGGGAAATCGTTTCGCCGGGATACCACTTCTGCTGCTCAGGCCGCTTGTAGGCCTTGCGTTTCCATTCCTGGCTGGGCAACACGCCGCGCACCTCGCCGTTGATGTCGATGCCAGTGAGTTGGCCGAAGCCCAGCGGCTTCATGAAGTCGTGCATGGCGTCGACGCCCATCTCATTGGCCAGCGAGTAGTAATACACATTGCTGGACTTGACGATGGAGCGGTACATGTCGACCGCGCCCAGCGCGATGTCGCCGTGGCTGCGGAACACGTGGCCGCCGAAGCTCCAGGAGGCGTTGTCGTTGACGATGAAGGTCGGCGAGCGCTTGCCGGTCTGCAGCGCGGCCATGGCCATGAAAGGCTTGTAGGTCGAGCCCGGCGGGTAGGTGCCGCGCAGCGCGCGGTTGAGCAAAGGCTTGTCGATGGACTCGTTGAGCGCCTGCCAACTTTCGCTGTCGATGCCGTCGACAAAAAGATTGGGGTCGAAGGTCGGCTTGCTGACAAAGGCCAGCACGTCGCCGGTTTTCGGGTCCAGCGCCACCAGCGCGCCGCGCCGCTCGCCGAACATGTCTTCCACCAGCTTTTGCAGGCGGATGTCCAGCGACAGCATCACCGTGTTGCCGGGCGTGGCCGGGTTGCTGGCCAGCTTGCGCACCGCGCGCCCGCCGGCCGAGGTCTCCACCTGCTCGACGCCGGTGGTGCCGTGCAGCTGCTGCTCGAAGCTTTGCTCGACACCGAGCTTGCCGATGTAGTCGGTGCCGCGGTAGTTGCCCTCGTCGTCGCTGCCCTCAATGCTTTCCTTTTCGGCCTGGTTGATGCGGCCTATGTAACCCACCACGTGGCTGCCCAGCTCGCCGTAGGGGTAGCTGCGAAACAGCCGGGCCTTGATGTCGACGCCTGGAAAGCGAAAGCGCTGCGCCGCGAAACGCGCCACTTCCTCGTCGGTCAGGCGCGTGCGTATGGGCAGCGACTCGAAATTCTTGGACTCTTCGCGCAGGCGCTTGAAACGCCGCTTGTCGCGCAGCTGGATGTCAACCACCTTTTCCAGCGCGGCAATCGTTTCCTCGAGGTTCTCGACCTTGGACGGCGTGATCTCCAGCGTGTAGGCCGAGTAGTTGGTCGCCAGCACGATGCCGTTGCGGTCCAGGATCAGGCCGCGGTTCGGCACGATGGGCACGATGGCCGTGCGGTTGCTTTCGGCCTGCTCGTTCAGGTCGGCATGGCGGTACACCTGCAAATACACCAGCCGCGCCGCCAGCAAGGCAAACGCGCACAGCACCACAAAACTCGCCACCAGCACCCGCGCGCGAAAGCGCGACAAATCGGCTTCTACATTCCGCAGTTCAGTCATGGTGGTGCGACTCTACAGCTGCGGCAAAGTGCCCGCAAGGCACGTTCTTTCCCACTACGACGCCAAGGCGATGCGAAGCGAGCCGCGCAGGCCAGCAGGGGCCGCGGAACCGGCTTTGCCGGGCCGCAGGCGCAGCGGCCCCCTCGGGGGGCAGCGCATTACACGAAGTGAAAAGCGTGAGGGCCATTACAACGGCCGGTTTTGATCGGGATCTGGCGCCCGCCGCTGCGGCACCAGCAGCAGCACGCTCACGACGGGCCACAGCAAAGCCTCGATCAGGGGCGCCAGCAACATGATCCAGCCCGGGAAGATGCCGCCGCCTATCATGCGGATCACGAGCTCCACGCCGTGCGCCACGGCGAACAGCGGCAGCACCTGCAGGGCCTGCGAGGGTACGGTGAACCAGAGCAGGCGGCGATGGATCATGGTGGCGAAAAAACTCAACGCCGTGTACGACAGCGCGTGCTGGCCCAGCAGCGAGGACTGGTGCACGTCCATGCCCAGGCCGAACATGAAAGCCACGCCTATGCCCACGCGCAGCGGCTGGTGCACATTCCAGAACACCAGCACCAGCGCCAGGAAGTCGGGCATCCACGGCACGCGCCCCAGGGGCAGCATGTCCAGCAGCAGCGCCGCGATGAGGCTGCACCAGATGAACACCGGGTTGGCGGGCAGCAGCAGCTGCTGGCCTGAGCGCATGATCATTTCGCGGCCCCTTTTTCTTTCTTCTTGGGCGCGGCCTCGGGCGCGTCGGCCTCGGGCCGCGGCGGGATCAGGCCGGTGCCGGGCTTGACCACCATGACATGCCGCGCCCCCGTCACCAGTGCCTGGGGCGTGCAGTAAATCTTGGCGAAGGCCGACTCGGCGCGCCGCTCGATGCGGCTGATCTTGGCCACCGGCAGGCCGGCCGGGTAGACGCCATCCACGCCGCTGGTGGTCAGCAGGTCGCCCTGCTGCACGTCCGAATTGCTGCCCATGAAGCGCAGCTCCAGCCCGCTGCCCGAAACCGCCGGGTCGCCATAGGCCACGCTGCGCGCGCCGGTGCGCACATTGAGCACGGGAATGGCCAGGTCACGGTCCACCAGCAGGGTGACCTCGCTGACCAGCGGATGCACGCGCGTGACCTGGCCGAGCACGCCGGACTCGTCCAGCACCGGGGAGCCCAGGTCCACGCCCTGGGCCATGCCCTTGTCGATGATCACCTTGCGGGTATAGGGGTCGGCGGCGTCGTACAGCACCTCGGCGGCCATGACCGGCGTGCTGAGCTGCTCGCGCAGGCCCAGCAGCTTGCGCAGGCGGTTGTTTTCCTGGGTCAGCTGCTCGACCTGGCCGGCGCGCATCGACTGCAGCGCCAGCTTGCGGCCGGCTTCCTCGCTGGCCAGTTTGGCCTGGCTCAGGGTGGTGAAATATTCGCCGCCGCCGCGGATGGCGCGCACCGGCTGCAGTGCCAGCCATTGCACCGGGTACAGCGCGGTGGCGAGCACGGCGCGCACCGGCTGGGTGATGCGAAAGCGGGTGTCGGCGACCATCAGGAACAGCGACAAGGCGCTGAAGAACATCAGCTTGGACAGCGCCGACGGCCCCTGCTTGAAAAAGGGCGGCGGGGATCTGTCAAGGGTTCCTAAGGGCATGGTTCGCTGTCAAGCTGGCCCCGCTTCATGCCGGCGCACGGCACGAGATACGGCGTTGCGCTTATTCCGAGGTGAAGATGGAACCCAGGCGATCCATGCGCTCCAGGGCGATACCGCAGCCGCGCACCACGCAGGTCAGCGGGTCTTCGGCCACCAGCACCGGCAGTCCGGTTTCCTCGGCCAGCAGGCGGTCCAGGTCGCGCAGCAAGGCGCCGCCGCCGGTCAGCATCATGCCGCGCTCGGCGATGTCGGCGCCCAGCTCGGGCGGGGTCTGCTCCAGCGCGTTCTTCACGGCGCTCACGATGTTGTTGAGCGGGTCGGTCAGGGCTTCCAGGATTTCGTTGCTGGAAATCGTGAAGCTGCGCGGCACGCCTTCGGAAAGGTTGCGGCCCTTGACTTCCATTTCCTTGACTTCGGAGCCGGGGAAGGCCGAGCCTATGCTCTTCTTGATGGCTTCGGCCGTGGGCTCGCCGATCAGCATGCCGTAGTTGCGACGGATGTAATTGATGATGGCTTCGTCGAAACGGTCGCCGCCGACGCGCACACTGCCCTTGTAGACCATGCCGCCCAGCGAGATCACGCCGACCTCGGTGGTGCCGCCGCCGATGTCGACGACCATGGAGCCGCTGGCTTCGGACACCGGCAGGCCGGCGCCTATCGCGGCGGCCATGGGTTCTTCAATCAGGTACACGTCGCTGGCGCCGGCGCCCAGGGCGCTTTCGCGGATCGCGCGGCGCTCGACTTGGGTCGAGCCGCAAGGCACGCAGATGATGATGCGCGGGCTGGGCTTGAGCAGGCTGCGCGGGTGCACCATCTTGATGAACTGCTTGAGCATCTGCTCGGTCACGGTGAAGTCGGCGATCACGCCGTCCTTCATCGGGCGGATGGCCTCGATATTGCCGGGAACCTTGCCCAGCATGGCCTTGGCTTCATGGCCGACGGCCTGGATGGTTTTCTTGCCTTGGGGGCCGCCTTCGTGGCGGATGGCGACGACGGAGGGCTCATCGAGCACAATTCCGCGGTCGCGTACAAAAATCAGGGTGTTGGCAGTGCCGAGGTCAATGGCCAGGTCGGTGGAAAAATACCGACGAAATGCTTCAAACATATGCAAGAGTCCAGTTGGGGCATGGGCATACTTCGTTGCACCATCGCCTTTTTATTGATTAAGCCATTATCGGGAAAGTTGGGCCAGAGGCGTTGGAAACCTTGCTTCAGGCACTTAAAAAGCGCCTAAAGAGTGCATCCGGCCCTGATTTCACACCAAAGGCGGGATAATACCGCATCCCCTGTAGATCAATGGGTCCATGAGGGCCGTTTTTTCAGCTTTACACCTGGTTTCAGGCCCTTGTTTTCACGCTATTTTTCCCTGCCTTTTCCCTCGAATTCCGCTGTATTTTCCTTCATACCTACCCATGGCATTGACACCCCAAGACATCGCCCGCGTCGCCAACCTGGCGCGGCTGGAATTGCGCCCTGACGAGACCGAGCACACCCTGAGCCAGATCAACGGCTTTTTCGCCCTGGTGGAGCAGATGGACGCCGTCAACACCGAAGGCGTGGAGCCGCTGGCCCACCCGGCGGCGGTGATCGGCGACGTCGCCCTGCGCCTGCGCGAGGACGTCGCGAGCGAACCCAACCAGCGCGAAGCCAGCCAGGTCAGCGCGCCCGCCGTGGAACGCGGCCTGTTTCTTGTGCCCAAGGTGATCGAATGAGCGGCGGCCTGAACAACACCGCGCTGCACGAGCTGGGTGTCGCGCAGTTGGCCGCCAAGCTGGCCGCGCGCGAAGTCTCCAGCGTGGAAGCCACGCAGCATTTCCTGGCCCGCATCCAGAACGAAAACCTGGGCGCCTTCCTGGCGACCAACGCCGACGTGTCCCTGGCCCAGGCCAGGGCCGCCGACGCGCGGCTGGCCGCCGGCGAACGCACGCCCCTGCTGGGCGTGCCGCTGGCGCACAAGGACGTGTTCGTCACGCGCGACTTCCCCACGACCGCCGGCTCGAAGATCCTGGAAAACTACCGCAGCCCGTTTGACGCCACGGTGGTAGGCAGGCTGGGGCCGCAAGGCGCCGGCATGGTCACGCTGGGCAAGCTCAACTGCGACGAGTTCGCCATGGGCTCGGGCAACGACAACAGCGCCTACAAGCCCGTGAAGAATCCCTGGGACACCAGCCGCATTCCGGGCGGCTCCTCGGGCGGCTCGGCCGCCGCCGTGGCCGCGCGCCTGGTGCCGGCCGCCACCGGCACCGATACCGGCGGTTCGATCCGCCAGCCGGCCTCGCTGACCGGCATCACCGGCATCAAGCCCACGTACGGCCGCTGCTCGCGCTACGGCATGGTGGCCTTCGCCTCCAGCCTGGACCAGGCCGGCCCGATGGCGCGCAGCGCGCTCGACTGCGCCCTGCTGCTCTCCAGCATGGCCGGGCCCGACCCGGACCGCGACTCGACCTCACTGGACCTGCCTGCCGCCGACTATGCGGCCGACCTGCTGGCCGCGCGCCCCGCCTCGGCCGGCGACAAGCCGCTCAAGGGCCTGCGCATAGGCCTGCCCACACAGTTCTTCGGCGCCGGCTGCGCGCCCGACGTGCTGGCCGCCGTGCGCGGCGCGCTGGCCGAGTACGAAAAACTGGGCGCCACGCTGGTGGATGTCAGCCTGCCGCTGACCGAACTCTCAATCCCGGTGTATTACGTCATCGCGCCGGCCGAAGCCAGCAGCAACCTGAGCCGCTTCGACGGCGTGCGCTACGGCCACCGCGCGGCGCGGTACACCGACCTCGACGACATGTACAAGAAGTCGCGCAGCGAAGGCTTCGGCGACGAAGCCACGCGCCGCATCATGATAGGCACCTACGTGCTCTCGCACGGCTACTACGACGCCTACTACCTCAAGGCGCAAAAAATCCGCCGCCTGATCGCGCAGGACTTCCAGACCGCCTTCGCGCAGTGCGACATCATTGCCGGCCCGGTGTCGCCCACCGTCGCCTGGAAGATCGGCGAAAAATCCGACGACCCGGTGGCCAGCTACCTGGCCGACATCTACACCCTGTCATCCAGCCTGGCCGGCCTGCCCGGCATGAGCGTGCCGGCCGGCTTCGGCGCCGGCGGCATGCCCGTGGGCCTGCAGCTGATCGGCAACTACTTCAAGGAAGCGCAACTGCTGGGCGCGGCCCACCAGTTCCAGCTCGCAACCGACTGGCACCTGCGCCAGCCCCCAAGCCTTTAAGTGATTTGACATGAGCCAGACACACTCCACCGTCAACCCCTTCGCCGAAATGCAAGCCGGCCGCCCCACCGGGCCGCTGGTGCAGGGCTACGAAGTCATCATTGGCTTTGAGACCCACACGCAGCTCACCACCCAATCGAAAATCTTCAGCCGCGCCTCCACCGCCTTCGGCGCCGAGCCGAACACGCAGGCCAGCGCCGTGGACTTCGCTCTGCCCGGCGCGCTGCCGGTGATGAACAAGGGCGCGGTGCAGCGCGCCATCGAGTTCGGCCTGGCCGTCAACGCGCACGTCGCCGAGCGCAGCGTGTTCGCGCGCAAGAACTACTTCTACCCCGACCTGCCCAAGGGCTACCAGATCAGCCAGTTTGAAATCCCCGTGGTGCAGGGCGGCAGCGTCGAGTTTTTCCTCGACGGTGAAAAGCGCTCGGTGCGCCTGGTGCGCGCCCACCTGGAAGAAGACGCGGGCAAGTCCCTGCACGAAGACTTCATCGGCATGAGCGGCATCGACCTGAACCGCGCCGGCACGCCGCTGCTGGAGATCGTGACCGAACCCGACATGCGCTCCTCCGCCGAGGCCGTGGCCTATGCCAAGGAATTGCACAAGATCGTCACCTGGATAGGCATTTGCGACGGCAACATGCAGGAAGGCAGCTTCCGCTGCGATGCCAACGTATCGGTGCGCAAGCCAGGCGAGCCGCTGGGCACGCGCCGCGAAATCAAGAACCTGAACAGCTTCAAGTTCATGCAGCAGGCCATCGACTACGAGGTGCGCTGGCAGATCGGACAGATCGAAGACGGCCATGCCATCCAGCAGGCCACCGTGCTGTTCGACCCCGACACGGGCGAGACGCGCAGCATGCGCACCAAGGAAGACGCGGCCGACTACCGCTATTTCCCCGATCCCGACCTGCCGCCGCTGGTGATTGGCCGCGACTGGGTGGAAAAAACACGCTCGGAAATGTCCGAACTGCCGCGCGTGATGGCGGCGCGGTTCGTCAAGGACTACGGGCTGCCCGAATACGATGCCGGCCAGCTCACGCAGAGCAAGGCGACGGCCGCGTTTTTTGAAGCGGTGGCCGAGGCCAGCCAGCAAGCCAAGCTGGCCAGCAACTGGGTCATGGGCGAGTTGTCACGGCGCCTGAACAGCGAAGAAAAACCGATCGAGGACTCCGCCGTCAACGCCGCTCAACTGGCGAGCCTGATCAGCCGCATCGCCGACGGCACGATTTCCAACAACGCCGCCAGGCAGGTGTTCGACGCGCTGTGGACCGGCGAGGGCTCGAACGTCGATGCCGTTATCGAGGCCAAGGGCCTCAAGCAGATGAGCGACACCGGCGAGCTCGAGAAGATCATCGACGACGTGCTGGCCGCCAATGCGAAGAATGTGGAAGAGGTCAAAGCCGGCAATGCCAAGGCCATGAACGCGCTGGTCGGCCAGGCCATGAAAGCCACCAAGGGCAAGGCCAACCCGGCGCAGGTCAACGAGCTGCTGAAGAAAAAACTGGCTTAAAAAGCCGCGCCTGGGGACACCGGGGCGGCCCGCGCCCGCCCCCTTCAGTTTTTGGCGCTGGACGCCGGCGGAGGAATGGATCCTTCCCTCAGGGCCCACAGCTGCTTGAGCTTGACCAGCTCTTCGTCAAAGCGCTGGCTAACGCGCTTTTTCTCCTGCTCCTGGTCCTGGACGAACTTCCTCTGCACGGCCGAGCTGGCCTCGTTTTCTTCCACTTTGCGCTTGAGCCCGGGCGGCGCCTTGCCGGGGTCTTTGGCGTAGAACTCGAATTCGGCCTGGATGGCCTTGCGCTGCTCGGCCAGCTCCGCCGTTCGCTTGTTGGAGGCTTTGATGACTTCGTCGACCTGGGCCAGGGCGATGACGCGTTCCTGGTCATGCACCGCGCGGCTGGGATAACGCAGCAGCAGGGCGCGGTCCCGGCGCTTGTCCTCGGCCTCGCGCGCGCGCGCCTCGGCGGCGGCCTTGTCCTTTTCTTCCTGCGCCGCGCGCTCCTGCGCGGTCAGCGAGGGCCCCACCTCGCGCTTCACCGTACCCGAGCGGTTCAGTTCCTTCTGGGTGCGGTCCATGCACTCGGCGATCGGGCGGTCGGCCGTGATTTTGCGGCCTTTGCCGTCCACACAGGTATAAATGTGTTGGGCCGCGGCCTGACTCGCCGTGAAGGCAGCCGACACCCAGATGATCGTAAGCGCTGTTCGCAAGAGCAAATCGACTCCTTAATCCACGCCGTAGCGTTCCCGATAGGCCAGCACGGCCTGGTAGTGCGTCTTCAGAGACAGTGCATCGGGACCGTTGGACCCCGGCGTGTCGCCCTGTGTTGAGAGATATTGCAGCAAGTCCGTCAAGCGCGCAATCGCGCAAACCTGAAGGCCCAGGTGTTTCGTAACATATTGCACGGCACTATGGCTCACGTCCACGCCGTTTTCCGTGGCTTTCTCCTGGCGGTCCAGCGCCAGCGCCATCGCGTGGGGAACGGCGCCCGCGGCCTGGATGATGGCGATCGATTCGCGCGCCGCCGTGCCGGCGGACATCACGTCGTCAATGATGAGCACGCGGCCCTTGACCGGCGCGCCGACCAGCGTGCCGCCTTCGCCGTGGTCCTTGGCTTCCTTGCGGTTGTAGGCGAAGGGGTAGTTGCGCCCCAGCCGCGCGAGTTCGACGGCCACCGCCGCGGCCAGCGGGATGCCCTTGTAGGCCGGCCCGAAAATCATGTCGAAGGCCAGGCCCGTGCGCTTTTCCTCGGCCAGCAGGTGGCGCGCATAGAATTGCGCCAGCCGTCCCAGCTTGGCCCCGTCGTCGAACAGGCCGGCATTGAAAAAATACGGGCTCATGCGCCCGGCCTTGGTCTTGAATTGCCCGAAGCGCAGCACGCCCGCCTCCACGGCGAACTGCACGAATTCCTGTGCCAGCGCGCCGTCCGCCGAAGTTGCCACGTCCCTGTTGTCCTGTTGTTGCCCTGCCGTGCTCATTGGAAGTCCCATGTTTAAATTGACCAGCCTCAACCTCAACGGTATCCGCTCCGCGGCCAGCAAAGGGCTGCTGGACTGGGTTGCGCAGTCTATGCCGGATTGTATTTGCGTGCAGGAGCTCAAGGCCCAGGCGGCCGACATGAGCGGCCGCTTCGAGGAAATCGCCGGCCTCAAGGGCTATTTTCATTTTGCCGAGAAAAAGGGCTATTCCGGCGTGGGCATCTACACGCGCCATGAACCCAGCGACGTGATCGTGGGCTACGGCTCCACCGAATTCGACGCCGAAGGGCGCTACGTCGAGCTGCGCTTTGACAGGCCCGGGCGCAAGCTGAGCCCCAAACTCTCCATCATCAGCTGCTACTTCCCGAGCGGCTCCTCGGGCGAGGAGCGCCAGGCCGCCAAATTCCGCTTCCTGGCCGAGTTTTACCCGCGCCTGCTGGCCCTGAAGGAAACGCGCGATTTTGTGCTGTGCGGCGACGTCAACATCGCGCACCAGGAGATCGACCTGAAGAACTTCAAGGGCAACCGGAAAAACAGCGGCTTCCTGCCCGAGGAACGCGCCTGGATGACCGAACTGCTGCGCGACGCCGAACTGGCCAACGAGGCAGCCGACGAGCTGACGCAGCGCACAGGCCCCTCGACCCGAGGCGGCGGCATGGTCGACGTCTACCGCAAGCTGCAGCCCACGGCGACCGATGCGGCCTACACCTGGTGGAGCAACCGCGGCCAGGCTTATGCGAAGAACGTGGGCTGGCGCCTGGACTACCACCTGGCCACGCCGGCCTTCGCGGCGCTGGCCCGCAGCGAGCACATCTACAAGGAACAGCGTTTTTCCGACCACGCGCCCATGAGTGTGGACTATGAGTTTGGACTTTGACCCCCGCCCGGGGTTCACTGCGTGTAGCCCGTCCCCCCCTTCCAGGGGGCGGCGCCTTGGGCCGGCAAAGCCGGACCCTCGGCCCCCGCTGGTGAAATACCACCACCCACTAGTTCCGCCCTGAACTCTTCAAGCCAGCATGAGCCCCGGAACCGGCTTTGCCGGGCCGGAGGGCGGGTGGCCCCTCGGGGGGCAGGGAGCGACACGAAGTGCGCGACCGTGGGGGCCTAACTCTGCTCTGCCCAGATCCGCTGGATCTGCGTGGACAGCTCCATGGGATCGAAAGGCTTGGGAATCACCTCCAGCGCGCCCAGGCCCTTGTACACCGCCACCTCGGCGGCCTGAACCTTGGCGGTCATGAAGATGACCGGCGTGCTGGCCGTGGCTGGCAGCTCGCGCAGGCCCTTGAGCGTGGTGGGCCCGTCCATGCCGGGCATCATGACGTCCAGCAGCAGCAGGTCGGCCCCGGCGCCGGGCGCGGCATCCAGCGCCTCCTGGCCGGAGGCACAGGCGATCACGGTAAAGCCTCCCACGGCCTGCAGCGCCATCTGCGCCACCATGCGGATGTCGGGCTCGTCTTCAACATAGAGGATGCGGTTCAGTGGTTTGGTCATGATGGTTCAACTCAAGGCTTGGGGACGGGTTGGGCCCGGATCACCGGGAATCTGGAGGACTCGCTGGATTGTATTGAGCAGTTCGGTGTTTGAGGTATGGGCCTTGACCAGGACCGCGTCGGCATACCGGCCGTCCGAGGGTTCCACGTCGCCGGCCGAGAACACGATCACCGGCGGACGGGGGTCCAGCGCGTCGATGTCTTCGAACAGGTCCCAGCCCGAATGGCTGCCCAGCGCCAGGTCCAGCAGCACCAGGTCAAAGGTGTGCTCGCGCAGGAGGGCGCGGGCCTCGTCCAGCGTGGCGGCGAATTCGAAGCTCGCGAACTCCTGGGCGATGGCGGCGGTGATGCGCTGGATGTCCAGGTCGTCTTCGACATGCAGGATGCGCGGCTTTCCCGAGTCCAGGCTGGCGACGGCGCGACGCAGGCTGTGAACCAGCAAGTGCTCGTCGATGGGTTTTTTCAGCCAGTCCGACACCGTGTGCGGCTTGCGGTTGAATTGCAATTCGCCCTGCTCGGCCATGGCCGAAATGACCACGACGGGCAGGTTGCGCGTGCTCTCGTCCTCGCGCAGCTGGCCGATGAAGGACACGCCGTTCTGGCCGGGCAGCTTGAGGTCCACCGTCACCGCGTCGTAACTGTTGGAGGCCAGGCTGGCCAGCGCCTCCTCGGCGCTGTAGGTCATGTCCGAATCAAAACCGGCCTTGCCCAGCATCATGCTGATCAGCCGGGCCACGTCGGGGTCGCCCTCGCAGATCAGGATGCGCGGGCGTGACGATACCGAGGGCGGCCGCAGGGGCTTGAGCAGCGGCACCGGGTTTGTCCATTCGGGCATCTCAAAAAAGAAGGTGGTGCCCATGCCCGCCTTGCTGGAAAAGCCGATGGTGCCGTCCATTTTTTCGACCAGGGCGCGGGAAATGTTCAGGCCCAGGCCGGTTCCGCCTTTCTGGCGGGTGTCGGAGGAATCGGCCTGCGAAAACTTCTGGAAGATGCGGGCGCTGAACTCCTCCGGAATGCCGGGGCCGGCGTCGACCACCTCGGTCCGCACCTTCTGCGCCGTACGCGAGAGCCTGACTTCCACCACACCGCCCTTGGGCGAAAACTTCACCGCATTGGACAGCAGGTTGGTCAGCACCTGGGTCATGCGGTCGCTGTCGACGCGCACGTGCAGCGCCGCCTCGGGTGCCCGCATCACCAGGCTCACGCCGTGCTGGCTGGCAAAACCCTCGTTGGCGACCAGGGTCTGCTGCACCAGCTGCCGGAGGTCCACCACCTGCAGGTCCAGGCGCAGCTTGCCGGATTCGATTTTTTCGCTGTCCAGAATGTCGTTGATCAGCCGGATCAGGCGCTCGCAGTTGTTTTGCGCAATGGTCACCAGGCTCTTGACGGCATCGGGCAACTGGCCGGCCACGCCGCCCGAGATCAGGCCCAGAGAACCGCGTATCGAGGTGAGCGGCGTGCGCAGTTCGTGGCTGACGGTGGAAACGAACTCGGTCTTCATGCGATCTATGCGCTTGAGCTCGGTGATGTCGGTGCCCAGCGAGAAAAAGCCGATCACCTTGTCCGCCGCCGAGCCTTCGCCGTAGCGCGGGAAATACTGCATCGCGTAGTGCCTGCGCTCGCCCTGGGGCGTGACCTGCGTGCGCTCGTAGCGCACCGTATGCCCGCTCAGGACTTCGTCCACCTTTTCCCGCACCGTTTCATAGACCTGGGGGCCCAGCACGTCGGCCAGCGGCTTGCCGTCGATCTGCTCGTAGCTCAGGCCGAAGTTGTCCTCATAGGCCCGGTTGTGGAAGCGAAAGCGCTGGTCGGTGTCCAGGTAGGCGATCAGGGCCGGCACCGTGTCGGTGACCTGGCGCAGCTGCGACTCGCTGGCCCGCAGGGCCTTGGTGATGCGCTTGCTTTCGGTGATGTCATGCATCAGCGCGGTGAACACGCGCCGCCCGCCCACCTGCACGTCGCTGAAGGACACGCTGACCGGGAATTCGGTGCCATCCTTGCGCAAGGCCAGTACTTCGCGCCCGGAAATCCGGAAGGCGCCGGGCCGCGCATGCATCATCGCGGTGAATTCCTTGTACTGGCCGCGCAGGCGCTCGGGCACCAGTTCCGAGACGTCGCGACCCACCAACTCACTGCGCTCATAGCCGAAAAGCTGCAGCGCGGCGGCATTGGCCTCCAGCACGATGTCCTCCGAGGTGGTGGTGATCACGGCCTCCACCATGCCTTCGGTGATGCTGCGGCTCATGGCTTCGCTGTCGCGCAGCTGGGCCTCGCCGCTTTTTCGCACCTGTTCGTAATGCTTGACCACATAAACGACCCAGCCCAGCATGCCGAAAAACAGGGCGCTGGCGGCCACGATGAGGCTCAGCGCCCACTGCGCGCTGCGCTCGGCCGCCGCCTGTGCGTCACGCCACTTGTAGGACTCGCGGTTGCGCGCGCCTTCGAGCAGTGCATTGGTGCGCAGGCGCAAATCACGGCTGGCCTGGCTGGCCAGGACGGCCGCCGCGGCCTCGGCGCCGCCTGCCTGGCGTGCCGCAATGGCCTGGTTCGCGGTCTGGGCGCGCTGGTTGATCAGTTCGTCAAAATCCGCCGCCTCCTGCAACACATTGGCGCTGCGCGTGCGGGCCCTGACGGCGCGCAATTCGACCCGGGCCTCCTGGAAGGCCGCCAGGTCGTCCTCGCGGCCGCTCAGCAGGTACTGCCGCAGCGTGGACTCGGCCGTTCGCAGGCTGGAGTCCACGCGCTCCAGCATCACCAGGGTGTCCTCGGTCCGCACACGGGACTGCGCCGTTTCCAGCAAGCGGCTGATGGCCATATAGGACGCCGTGCCCACCACGGCCATGAGCACCACACCGCCGGCCATCGCGACCTTGATCTTTTTCAGGAAGATGGCGGAGGATGGCATGGGCAGTTCCTTCGCAAGCCGTCAGGCAGCGCCGTGAAAGCGTTGCTGCAATTGCTCAACGGCGCGGCCCACTTCGGCCTGCGCCTCGGGCGCCAGCGCCTGCTCCGTGCCGACATGGGGGCCCAGGGCAAACTCCAGCGCCTGCGCGGCCAGCCCGAGTTCCGCCCAGCCGAAGGTGGCCGCGGAGCCGGCCAGGCTGTGCGCATGGCGCTCCAGCGTCGGCAAAGCCTGGGCCAGGTCCTCGCCCCGCAGAATCTGCTGCCAGAGCAGCCCGACCTGTTCCAGGCGGCGCGGCAGGGAACGGGTGTAATCGGCGCGCTGCTCCTCCAGGAATGCGATCAGGGCCGGATCGGTGCGCGTCATGGCTTCGGGATGGAGGGTGCCCGCCGTGCGTCCGTGCCCTGCCACCGCGCGAAAAAGGCGGCTTGTCCTGAAAGAAGGGGAGGGCTCATGCGGCCCATCTTAAGGCGCAAGTATCAAAAAGCAGCGTAGGACAAGTACGAGTGGTTGCCGCCCTGGACGCCTCTTTGGCGCGGGTCCACCCCGCGCGAAAACCGCTCAAGGCAAATTCGTTAAACCTTATGCCTTGATATGTGGCGAACTACATCAACAACCGCGCAGCAATTGAATACCTTTGACCTCATTCACCAAACACCTCACTCCTGATCACGCCGCCGGGTCAGCCGCCTTGCCGAGCGCGGCGACCAAATCCGACTGGGTAATAATCCCGACCAGCCGTTCACCCTCGCCGATGATGGGGATGTGGTGGTGGCCCGTGCTGCCGAACAGCGGCACCAGTTCGACCAGCCGGCGCTGCCGGCCCGCCACGCGCACGTTGCGGGTCATGATCTGCCCCACGACTTCGGGCTTGTCCGAATACACGCTGCGCGTGCTGCGCACCAGCTGCCTGAGCTTGGCGTCAAAGCCCTCGTACAGGTCCAGGTCGGCGGCGCGCATGAAGTCCGCCACCGTGATGATGCCCGCGATGCGAAAGCCGCGGTCCACCACCGGCAGCGCCTTGATGCGGCGCTCCCTCAGCAGGGCCCAGGCCTCCTCAAGCGGCGTGCCGAATTCCACCGTCACCAGCTCGCGCGACATGATGTCTTCGCAACGCACCTCGGCCAGCTTTCGGTCGTAGGCGCGCAGCCGGGTTTCGGCCAGCAGGGCTTTGAGGTCGTCGCGGCTCACGTCCAGCACCTGGTTGTAGCGTGCCAGCACGGCGTCCAGGTCGGCATCGAGCTGCCGGTCCTGGGCCGAGGGCGCCGCGCCCGGCGGCGGCAGTTGCGTGTGCGGGTAGGCGCGCCGCGTTGCGTTGTTGTACAGGATGCCCATGAGCACCAGCAGCACCGAATTGAGCATCACGGGATAGAAGGCGAACACCGGGCTGGAGATGCCGCCCAGCACCATCATGAGCGCCGTGGCCCCACCCGGCGGGTGCAGGCAGCGCAGCGCCAGCATCAGCGCAATGGCCGTGGCCACCGCCAGGGCCGCAGCCAGCTCGGGCGAACCCAGCAGGTGCGCGCCGTGCACCCCGGCGATGCCGGCCAGCGCCGACAGCGTGTTGCCGCCCACCACCGGCCAGGGCTGCGCCATGGGGCTGGCCGGCACGGCAAAGATCAGCACCGCGCTGGCCCCCAGCGGCGCCACCAGCCAGGGCAGGCCGGGCACCACCCAGCCGGCCAGATGGCACAGCAGCCCCGTCAGGAAGATGCCAAACAGCGAACCCGCCACCAGGCGCAGGCGCTCGCGTGTGTTGATGCGGGTGCGCGCCGGGCGAAAAGCCCGCCACCAGGCGCGCGAGAAGAGAGCGGCGCGCTGCGTCAAACCGGTTACCGGAGACGGCCGGCCTGCTTAGCTGCGGGCGCGTTGATAAAGGGCTTGCACCTTGGGCACATTGGCCTGCAGTTGCTGGATGCGCTCGGGGCCGGAAGGATGGGTGGACAGAAAGCTCGGGCCGGAAGATCCGCCGCCGGCCTGGCCCATTTTTTCCCACAGGCTGACGGCCGCCTGCGGGTTGTAGCCGCCGCGCGCGGCCAGCTCCAGGCCCACCAGGTCGGCATCGGTTTCGTCCTCGCGGCTAAAGCGCAGCGTCAACAGCTGCGTGCCTATGCTGGCGGCCAGGTCGCCGACCTGGCCCCAGCCCAGCAGCTGGGCGCCCAGCGACAACAGGGTGCCCGTGCCCTGGCTTTTGGCAATGCGCGCGCGCGCATGCTCGCGCAGCGCGTGGGCCATTTCGTGGCCCATGATCATGGCCGCCTCGTCGTCGGTCAGCTTGAGCTGGTCGAGGATACCGGTATAAAAAGCGATCTTGCCGCCCGGCATGCAAAACGCGTTGATCTGCTTGCTGCCCAGCAGGTTGACCTCCCAGCGCCATTGCCTGGCACGGTCGTTCCATTGGGCGGTCTGCGGCACCAGCTTTGCGGCGATGGCGCGCAGCCGCTGAAGCTGCGGGTTGCCTTGCGGCGCCAGCGCGCCCTTGGCGCGGGCTTCGGCCAGCAGCTTGCTGTATTCCTGGGTGGCGGCGCTTTCGATCTCGTCGGCGGGCACCAGGTTGCGCAGCTGGGACGCGGGCCCGACATCCACCTGGGCGCGCAGCGGCGTGGTGGCGGCCGTCGCCGCGGCGCCGGCGGCAGCCAGCAGAAATGCCCGGCGGCCGGGCCAGGCGGAGTGTTTGGCATCGCATAAAAAGCACATGGGTGAATAATAGTCACAAATCGAAATCACCATGTCAGACAAAACCCCCTCCGCCGAGCTCTCCCCTTCCCCTCCCAAAAACTCCTGGCGCGATGTCTGGCATGTGTATGCCGAGGCGGCTACCCTGCGCATGCTGTTTCTGGGCTTTTCCGCCGGGCTGCCGCTGCTGCTGGTGTTCGGCACGCTGAGCTTCTGGCTGCGCGAAGCCGGCATAGACCGCACCACCATCGGCTACCTGAGCTGGGTGGGCCTGGCCTACGGCTTCAAGTGGGTGTGGGCGCCGCTGGTGGACCGCATGCCGATTCCGCTGCTGACACGCCTGCTCGGGCGCCGGCGCAGCTGGCTGCTGCTATCGCAGCTGGTCATCGCGGCGGCGCTCACCGGCATGGCCCTGACCGACCCCCGGGTGGCGCTGCTGCCCGTGGTGTGGTGCGCGCTGGCCGTGGCCTTCGGCTCGGCCACCCAGGACATCGCGCTGGACGCCTTTCGCATCGAATCGGCCGACACGCAGCGCCAGGCGGCGCTGGCAGCCGCCTACCAGACCGGCTACCGCATCGCGATGATCTGGGCCGGCGCCGGCGCGCTGTGGATCGCCGCGCGCGCCGAAGTCGGCGACGCGGCCACCTACCAGCACGGCGCCTGGCAGGTCGCCTACCTGGCCATGGCCGCTTCCATGCTGCTGGGCATGGCGACCGTGCTGCTGTCGCCCGAGCCGGCGGCCCGCGTGCTGCCGCCCTCGCGCAATGCCACCGAATGGCTCAAGACCGCGCTGGTCGATCCTTTTGCCGATTTCCTGCGCCGCTACGGCAAGCAGGCGCTGCTGATCCTCGCGCTGATCGCCATCTACCGCATCAGCGATGTGGTCATGGGCATCATGGCCAACCCGTTTTACGTGGACATGGGCTATACCAAGGACGAGGTCGCGGCGGTGACCAAGATTTACGGCGTGGTCATGACGCTGGCCGGCGCCTTTATCGGCGGCGCGCTGGCCATGCGCTTTGGCGTGATGCGCGTGCTGATGCTGGGCGCCGTGCTGAGCGCGGGCAGCAACTTGCTGTTCGCCTGGCTGGGCACGCGCGGCCATGACGTCAGCGCGCTGATCTTCGTGATCTCGGCCGACAACCTCTCCAGCGGCATTGCCTCTGCCGCCTTCATCGCCTACCTGTCCAGCCTGACCAACGTCAATTATTCGGCCACGCAGTACGCGCTGTTCAGCTCCATGATGCTGCTGCTGCCCAAGTTCCTGGCCGGCTACTCGGGCAAGTACGTGGACGCCTTCGGTTACAGCCATTTCTTCACCGCGACCGCCCTGCTGGGCCTGCCGGTGCTGCTGCTGGTGGCCCTGGCCTCGCGGCTGCAGCCCCCTAAATCCCAATAGGAACAGGCGCCTGCAGCTATTAAATTAATAGCTGCAAAACAGCCGCCAGATACCCGCGCAGCGGAGTATGCTGGTGGCTGTCGCCCCGGTTTACCGTAACTTTACGATGGCTTCAAGTGCGATTGTTGCGTGCGGCGCACCATGAATCCATCGTGTTCCACCCGGGGGACACACCCTGCAACCGAGGACCTCTCCATGACCCAACAACTCCTGATGATCGAAGACGACGCCCGCCTGGCCAGCATGGTGGGCGAATACCTGCGCCAGTCGGGCTATGGTTTCACCCACGCGGCCGACGGCGCGAGCGGGCTGGCCGCGCTGGAAGGCAACACCCCCGACCTGGTCATCCTGGACCTGATGCTGCCCGACATGGATGGCCTGGAAGTATGCCGGCGCATCAAGGGCCAGGGCAGCGACAGCGCCAACACCGCGGTGCTGATGCTCACCGCCAAGGGCGACCCCATGGACCGCATCGTCGGCCTGGAAATCGGCGCCGACGATTACCTGCCCAAGCCTTTTGAGCCGCGCGAGCTGCTGGCGCGCATACGCGCCGTGCTGCGCCGCGGCGGCGACACCGCCAGCGCCGCGGCCAATGGCGGCCACAAGGTCATGCGCTTCGGTTCGCTGGAAATCGACCGCGATGCGCGCACCGTCTCGGTGTCGGGCAGCCCCTGCGAACTGACCTCCTACCAGTTCGACCTGTTGGTGGCGCTGGCCGAGCGCGCCGGCCGCGTGCTCAGCCGCGACCAGATCATGGAAGCCGTGCGCGGGCGCGAGCTCGAGGCCTTCGACCGCTCCATCGACGTGCACATGGGCCGCATACGCAGCGCCATCGAAGCCGACGCCAAGGATCCCAAACGCATACTCACCGTGCGCGGCGTGGGTTATGTGTTCGCCAAGCAGCAGGACTGATCTTCATGTGGGGCCGTTTTACTTCGCACCTCTATGTACGCATTTGGCTGGCGGTGGTCGCCACCGTGGTCGTGCTGACTTTCCTGGTCGGCGCGGCCTGGCGCCTGAGTGCCGACCCGCCGCAGTTGCCGATACGCGAAGTGCTGGTACACAACGACAAGGGCGAAGTCATAGGCACGGCGCAAACCCGGCCCGACCGCAAGCTCGGCGATGACCTGGAGTTCGACGTCGTGACCAATGACGGCCGGAGCCTGAACCTGCTGCTGCCCCGGCCCAAGCGCCCGCCGGGCAACCCCTGGATGCGCCCGCCTTTTGGTTTCGGCTTTGGCTGGATGCTGGGCCTGGTCGGCCTGGCCGTGGCCGTGGGCGCCTACCCCGTCATGCGGCGGCTGACGCAGCGGCTCGAGGCCTTGCAACGCGGCGTCGAGCGCTGGGGCGCCGGCGACCTGTCGGCCCGCGTCAATGCCGACGGCAAAGACGAAGTGGCTTTCCTGGCCGGGCGCTTCAACCACGCGGCCGAGCGCATCGAAACCCTGATGGAATCGCACAAATCGCTGCTGGCCAATGCCTCGCACGAGCTGCGCTCGCCCCTGGCACGCATCCGCATGGGCCTGGAGCTCATGGGCACCGACGCCGCCTCGCCCCAGCGCAAGGAAATCTCGCGCAGCATCAACGAGCTCGACCAGCTGATCGACGAAATCCTGCTGGCCAGCCGGCTGGACGCCAAACAGGCCGACGCGGAGCCCTTTGAAACCCTGGACCTCACGGGACTGGCGGCCGAGGAATGCGCGCGCGTCAACGCCGAACTCAGCGCGGAACTCGGCCAGCAGCCGGCCGCCGGCCTGGGGCTGGACGCCGCCAGCCACAGCCTGACCGTGCAGGGCTCACCGCGCCTCTTGCGCCGACTGATCCGCAACCTGCTGGAAAACGCCAGGCGCTACAGCACCGGCGAAATCAACCTCGAACTCGCGCAGACCCGCGTCGGCGCCAAACAGCTGGCCGTGGTCAAGGTGCACGACCGCGGGCCGGGTGTTCCGGCCGGCCAGCGCGAACGCATCTTCGAGCCTTTTTACCGCCTGCCCGGCGCCAGCGAGCGCGAGGGCGGCGTGGGCCTGGGCCTGGCGCTGGTCAAGTCCATCAGCCAGCGCCATGGCGGCAACGTGCGCTGCGAGGCACGGCCCGGCGGCGGCGCGTCCTTCATCGTGGAGCTGCCCGTGGCCCATGCGGCCGCCCAGCCCGCAACGTGAAATAAATCACGAACTTGCGACGATTCAGCTGAAATCCCGGCCGTCTCCTCTATTTGGAGAATGGTCAAACCCTGCGCAATCGCCGACAGTTGCGGACGTTGCTGTCACAACACCCGCAATTCGAGGGAAACAGGGAAATAAAAACTCAGACGTCGGTGAAGCATTTATTTGATCTCCCAACGACGTTCTCCCACCCAGGAGAACTTTCAACAGGCCACCGCGAGGTGGCCTTTTTTTGCCCCGGTGCCGGGCAGCGCGGGCTTTGATACCCTTGGGCCTCCTTCCCATCACAGGACCGCAAGCCATGAGCACCGCCGCCACGCCCCAGCCCGCCAACATCCCCCAGGGCTTTTTCCCGTCCACCGCGGACCGCATGCCGCTAATGCCGCGCGAGGCCATGTCGCCGGCGCAGCGCGAAGCCGCCGATGCCATCATCGCCGGGCCGCGCAAGGCCGTGTTCGGCCCCTTCATCCCGCTGCTGCGCAGCCCGCAGCTCATGGGCCGCGTCGGCGACGTCGGGGCTTACCTGCGTTTCGAGAGCACGCTGGACGCGCGCATCCGCGAACTCGCGACCTGCGTGGCGGCCCGCCACACCGCCAACCAGTTCGAATGGCTGATGCATGCGCCGCTGGCGGTGGCCGCGGGCGTGGCCCAGGCCACCGTGGACGCGATCGCCGACGGCCGCCAGCCGCGTGGCATGGCCGATGACGAAGCCGTCGCCCTGGACCTGAGCTTCGAAGTGCTGCGCCAGCACGGCTGCAGCGATGCCACCTATGCCGCGGCCGTCAAAACCTTTGGCGAGCAGGGTGTGGTCGAGCTCGTGAGCCTTGTGGGTTACTTCGTGATGGTGTGCTGGGTCATGAATGTGGCGCGCACGCCGACGCAGGCCAAGCCGGGCGTGGCGCCCCTGTCCGCCTTCCCGGCCTAGGACATCGGCGCCAGCGCCGCCAGCACGCGGTCGGCGCTGATGTCGTTCAGGCAACGCGTGTGGCCCAGCGGGCATTCGCGTTCAAAACAGGGCGCGCAGTCCAGCGGCGGCTGGTAATCCGCATCGGCCTTGAGCCAGAGCACGTTGGCCCTGCCGCTCAGCGGCGGCGTGTGCAACGGGCTGGACGAACCGAAAATCGCGACCTGCGGCACGCCGAACGCCGCCGCCACATGCATCAGACCCGAGTCGTTGCTGACCGTGCTTTTGCAGGCGGCGATCAGGCACAGCGCCTGTACCAGCGAGGTCTTGCCCGCGAAGTTCAGGCATTGGCCGGCATGCGCCGCATTCACGGGCCCAGCGATCTCATCGCACAGCGCCGCTTCCTTGCCCGAGCCCAGCAGCACCACCGGCAAGTCCAGCCGCGCGGCCAGCTCCGAGAAATGGCGGGCCGGCCAGCGCTTGGCGGGGCCATATTCGGCGCCCGGCGCGAACACGTAATAAGCACCGCGCCGCAAGCCCAGTTCGGCCAGCGCCTGGTCGATTTCGGCCGGCGCCATCTGCAGCCGCGGTTTGTCCTTGTCGAGATCGCCCTCCCCGCTCAAGGCCGAATAAAACGCCACCATGGGCGGTTTGTTCTTGGGGTTCTTGAGCCGGTGCGTGAGCAAGCCCACGCGCGCTTCGCCGAAATAACCGATGCGCTCGGGAATGCTGGCAAGGAAGGGCAGCAGCGCGCTTTTCAGCGAGTTGGGCAACACATAGGCTTTGTCGAAACGGCCTTCAATGCGTTTGGCGATCGCCCGGCGTTCCCGGAACTGCAGGCCGCCGTGCGCAAAAGGAAACTCGATGACCTCGGCCACCTGCGGCATGGCGCGGTACACCGGCGCGACCCAGGGCAAGGCGCCCACCGAGAGGCGCTCGCCGCGCGCATGCAGCCGGCGCAGCAGCGGCTCCGTCATCACCGCATCCCCAATCCACTGTGGAGCGATGACGAGGGTGTTTTTAGTGGCCGCCACCGAAATGCTCGCCGTCTTTTAATTTGTAGACGGTCCCGCAATAGGGGCATTTCGCTTCGCCGGTACGCGCCACATCCAGGTAGACCTTGGGATGGCTGTTCCAGATTTTCATGTCGGCCTTGGGGTTGGGGCAGTAGACACCGCCTTGCGCGTTCAGGTCGGAGGCCAGCAGTTCAACAGAAGAAGAGGTGCTCATAGATATGCTCAAACCTTGGCCAGCCAGTGGGCGTACTTGGGATTGCGGCCGTTGACGATGTCAAAGAAGGCGCTCTGGATCTTTTCGGTGATGGGGCCGCGCGAGCCGGCGCCGATTTCAATGCGGTCGAGTTCGCGGATCGGCGTGACTTCGGCGGCGGTGCCTGTGAAAAAGGCCTCGTCGGAGATATATACCTCGTCGCGCGTGATGCGCTTTTGCACCAGTTCCAGGCCCAGGTCCTTGCAGATGTGCAGGATGGTGTTGCGCGTGATGCCGTTGAGCGCGCCGGCCGAGAGGTCGGGCGTGTAGACCACGCCGCCCTTGACCACAAAGATGTTCTCGCCCGCGCCTTCGCTGACGAAGCCCGAGGCGTCCAGCAGCAGCGCCTCGTCGTAGCCGTCGTCCAGCGCTTCCATATTGGCCAGGATGGAGTTGGTGTAGTTGCTGACCGCCTTGGCCTGCGTCATGGTGATGTTGACGTGGTGGCGCGTGTAGCTTGAAGTTTTCACGCGTATGCCGCGTTTCATGCCCTCTTCACCGAGGTAGGCGCCCCAGGCCCAGGCCGCGACCATCAGGTGGATCTGGTTGCCCTTGGGGCTGACGCCGAGTTTTTGCGAGCCTATCCAGGTCAGCGGGCGGATGTAGCAGGACTCCAGCTTGTTCTCGCGCACCACGGCTTTGGTGGCCTCGTTGACTTCTTCCTGGGTAAAGGGAATCTTCATGCGCAGGATCTTGGCGCTGTTGAAGAGGCGCTCGGTATGCTCTTCAAGGCGGAAGACCGCCGTGCCGCCGGCCGCGTTGTAGGCGCGCACGCCTTCAAAAGCGCCGCAGCCGTAGTGCAGGGTGTGGCTCAGCACGTGGATCTTGGCGTCGCGCCAGTCGACCATCTGGCCGTCCATCCAGATTTTGCCGTCGCGGTCTGCCATGGAGGGTGCTACTGGGGGCATGATGGGAATCCTGTTCTATGTGGGGTGATGCGGGAAGCCGGGCGCGGGCGGGGCGCAGCCCGAAAAACCTGAATTGGGGATTTTACGGGGCGGGCGGTGCCGCGTCCTGCGCGGGCCTGAAAAGCTCATGGTGGGCCAGCTTGCCGCCCACAAAGGTGCAAGTGACGTGCGATTCGCCGGCATCGGCCCAGCGGAAGATCTCGGGCTGCTCATCCTTGGGCGAAAGCCGCTCACCCAGTGCCCGCGTCATGGCCACCACGTGCAGCATCGTCATGCCGGGCTTGAGTTTGGCATTGAGCATGACCGCGCTGTCGACATACCCTATAGGGCGATTGGCCGCGCGTTTCAAGACCTGCATCATGCGGGTGAAATGCAGCAGCACCCACATCACCAGGCCGCCGGCCACCGCGGCCACGCCGGCCCAGCCGTAAAAGCGATAGCCCAGCACAACGGCCGCAACGCCGGCCACGGGAACAATGATTTTCTGGAAGTTCATGGCGCTATTTTCGCAGCCCCGGCCCGGCGGCCGGCTGCGGGGACTGCGTAGGCCAGTTCATCCCGCGCGCGCGGCCCAGCCCGTGGCCAGCGCATGCGCCCAGTCGCTGCGCCCGCGGCCAGCCGCCACCCGCGACTGCGCCAGGTGGTCGTAAGGTACGGCGCGCAGATCAACACGCCAGCCCGCGCCGGTTTTCTCGGCGATGGCATAACGCGCGTGCGGCGCGCCGTTTTCCACGACGTGCGGATGCGGGTGGGCGTCGTCATAGGCCTGCAAGCCCACGCTTCCGGGGTTGACGATGAGCACATCGCCGCACTGCACCAAACGCGGCACATGGGTGTGGCCGCACAGGACCAGTGAATGCCCGGCCTGCGCTGTGGCGCCCAGGCGCTCGCGCACCTCATCGGCCGTGGCCGGGCGTATGCCCGTGGCGTGGCCCGCGCCAAAACCAGCAACGGTGGTTTCCAGCCAGTAGATCAGGTCGCTGGCCGGCGCGCCGTGGCACAACAGGATGTCGCCGCCGGCCAGCTCCAGGCTTTCGGGCAGCGAGCGTATCCATGCCAGCTGCGCCGAACCGAGCTGGGCCGCCGTGTAGCCGTCGGTGCCCAGGGGGTCCAGGTACTGGCCCTGGTCGATCAGCTCCAGCACCTGCCGTTCGTGGTTGCCGCGAATCGTGGGAAAGCCGCGCGCCATCAGCAAATCAGCCGTTTCGGCCGGCTGCAGCGGCCCGCTGAGGATGTCGCCGAGGTTCACAACCTGGTCCACGCCCTGACGCTCGATGTCGGCCAGCACGGCCTCCAGCGCCGGCAGGTTGCCGTGGATGTCGGAGATGGCGGCGAGTTTCATGGCACTGATTGTGCAACGCCTCAGCCCAGGCCGCGCACCACGTTCATCGCCTCTTCCACGCGCTCCACCGCGTGGATGGTCAGGCCCTCGATGGGCTTTTTGGGCGCGTTGGCTTTGGGCACCACGGCCACGCTAAAGCCCAGCTTGGCGGCTTCCTTCAGGCGCTCCTGGCCGCGTGGGGCCGGCCGCACCTCGCCGGCAAGGCCGACCTCGCCAAAGGCGATAAAGCCCTTGGGCAGCGGCTTGCCGCGCAGGGACGAGGTAATGGCCAGCATCACGGACAGGTCGGCGGCCGGCTCGCTGATGCGCACGCCGCCCACGGCGTTGACGAACACGTCCTGGTCCATGCAGGCCACGCCCGCATGGCGGTGCAGCACGGCCAGCAGCATGGCCAGGCGGTCGCGGTCCAGGCCCACCGAGAGGCGCCGCGGGCTGGGCCCGCCGTTGTCGACCAGCGCCTGGATTTCGACCAGCATGGGGCGCGTGCCTTCCAGTGTGACCAGCACGCAGCTGCCGGGCACCGGTTCACTGTGCTGGCTCAAAAAGATGGCGCTCGGATTGGCCACGCCCTTGAGGCCTTTTTCGGTCATGGCGAACACGCCGATCTCGTTGACCGCGCCGAAGCGGTTCTTGATGGCGCGCACCAGGCGAAAACTCGAATGCGTGTCGCCTTCAAAGTAGAGCACGGTGTCCACCATGTGCTCAAGCACACGCGGGCCGGCCAGCGCGCCCTCTTTGGTCACATGGCCGACCAGCACGATGCACACGCCGCTGGACTTGGCCGCGCGCGTGAGGTGGGCCGCGCATTCGCGCACCTGCGCGACCGAGCCGGGCGCGGAGGTCAGCTGGTCGGAATACACGGTCTGGATGGAGTCGATCACGGCGATCGCCGGCTGGGTGGCTTCCAGCGTGGCGAGGATTTTTTCAAGCTGGATCTCGGCCAGCACCTTGACCTGCGAGCCGTCCAGCCCGAGCCGGCGTGAGCGCAGCGCCACCTGCGCGCCGCTTTCTTCACCGGTCACATACAGGGTGTTGAGCCCAGCGCGCTGCAGCGAATCAAGCGCCTGCAGCAGCAGCGTGGATTTGCCGATGCCCGGGTCGCCGCCTATCAGCACCACGCCGCCTTCAACGATGCCGCCGCCGAGCACGCGGTCCAGCTCTTCGTGGCCGGTGGGCGTGCGCTCCATGTCGGTGGCTTCGATGTCGGACAGGGCGGTCACGTCGGAGGCCTTGGCCAGTGACTGGAACTGGCTGCTGTAGCGGTTCTTGGCCGGCGCACCGCTCTCGGCGGCCGATTCGACCAGGGTGTTCCAGGCATTGCAGTGCGGGCACTTGCCCAGCCACTTGGGGCTGCTGCCGCCGCATTCGCTGCAGGTGTAAATCGTCTTGTCTTTGGCCATACGTGATATTACTGTATAAATAACCAGGTTTTGGGCTTCATGATGATGCGGGAGGCGCCTGCCTGAATCCCGCCTGCTCAGCATAATTGCGCGCTTGCACAGACAATGGCTTTTCGCTCTTTGTGTATTTCCCCGCCGCCCCGCCCCCCATCGCTTTCTTGAGGACACAGCACCATGAACATCTCGCGCCGCCAGCTCATACAGTCTTCCAGCGCCGCCGCCCTGCTCGCCGGCATAGGCCGCCAAGCCTGGGCCCAGGCCCTTGACAGCACCAAGGTCATCGCCGGTTTCGCGCCCGGCGGCACCGCCGACATCGTCTCGCGCCGCGTGGCCGACAAGCTGCACCCCGGCTATGCCAAAAGCGCGGTGGTCGAGAACAAGACCGGCGCGGGCGGGCAGATCGCCGTGCAGTTCGTCAAGACGGCCGCGCCCGACGGCGCGACGGTGCTGCTCACGCCCATGTCCATGCTGGGCATCTACCCGCACACTTACAAGAAGCTGCCTTACGACCCGGTGGCCGACCTGACGCCGGTCTCGGCCGCGGCGATTTTTGACTACGGCTTTGCCGTCGGCCCCATGGTGCCGGCCAGCGTCAAGACCGTGCCCGACTTCCTCGCCTGGTGCAAGGCCAACCCCGGCCAGGCCAACTTCGGCTCGCCGGCGGCCGGCTCCTCGCCGCACTTCATAGGCGCGCTGCTGGGCCGTGCCGGCAATGTCGACCTGCGCCACGTCGCCTTCCGCGGCACGCAGCCCGCGGTGCTGGACATGGTGGGCGGGCAGATCGCCGCCGTGTCGGGCCCCACCGGCGAATTCACCCAGCATGTGGCGGCCGGCAAATGCCGTTTGCTCTCCACCAGCGGCCCCAAACGCAGCCGCTTCACGCCCAACACGCCCACGCTTGTGGAGCAGGGTTTCAAGGACATGGCCTTCACCGAATGGTTTGGCTTTTTCCTGCCGGCCAAGGCGCCGCAGGATGTGGTGCAGCGCCTGAATGCCGGCATACGCGGCGCGCTGGCCTCGCAGGACGTGATCGACGGGCTGGCCGTGTCCTTCCTGGAGCCGGCGCCCACCTCGCCGGCCCAGCTCGCCGCCATGCTCAAGGCCGACACCGAGCTCTGGGGCCCGCTCGTGAAAGCCGTCGGCTTTACGCCGGAAGGCTAAGCCCGCCGCTGATGGGCAGGTGCCGCCCTTTACGCCGGGCGGCCTTTTTTTGTGATCAAGAGAACCATGGGCAGCAACATGAAGGTATGTATTTACGGCGCAGGCGCCATAGGCGGCTGGATAGGCATGGGCCTGGCGCGCGCCGGCTGCAGCGTCAGCGTGGTGGCGCGCGGCGGCACACTCGAGGCCTTGCAGCTGCACAGCCTCAGGCTCAACCAGGGTGGCACGGTCAGCTCGCAGGCCGTGGCCTCCAGCGCCCGGCCGGCCGAGCTTGGCGTGCAGGACATGGTGGTGCTGGCCGTCAAGGCGCCCTCGCTGCCCGAGGTCGCGCGCCAGATCGCTCCGCTGTTGGGCCCGGACACCCTGGTGCTGACCGCCATGAACGGCGTGCCCTGGTGGTTTTTGCAAGGCTTTGGCGGCACGCTGGCCGGCCAGCGCCTCAGCTCCGTGGACCCCTCGGGCGAGATCGCCGAGGCGATCCCGGCCCGGCACATCGTCGGCTGCGTGGTGCACGCGAGCTGCTCGCTCGACGAGCCCGGCCAGGTGCACCACCACTTCGGCAACAAACTCATCATTGGCGAGCCTTCGGGCGAAAAAACCGCCCGCGTGCTGCAACTGGCCGCGCTGCTCGAAAAAGCCGGCTTCGAAGCCCCGGTGTCGGACCAGATCCAGAAAGACATCTGGTTCAAGCTCTGGGGCAATATGACGGCCAACCCGATCAGCGCGTTGACCGGCGCGACCATGGACCGCGTGCTCGACGACGAACTCGTGACCGCCTTTACCCACAGCATCATGCTGGAGGCCAAGGAGATCGGCGCGCGCATAGGCATTCCCATTAACCAGACCCCGGAGGAGCGCCACGTCATCACGCGCAAGCTGGGCGCCTTCAAGACCTCCATGCTGCAAGACGTGGAGGCCGGCAAGCCCGTTGAGCTCGACGCACTGGTGAGCGCCGTGCGCGAATTGGGCCAGTTGACGGCCGTGCCCACGCCCTCTACCAACGCCCTGCTGGGCCTGGCGCGGCTGCAGGCGCGGGTCAAGGGCCTGTACTGACATCTCTCCTTTCGCTTTCACTCACCACCACTTTTCAGGAGACAGCATGAAACATATAGGCGTCATAGGCGCATCAGGCATGATGGGCCACGGCATCGCGCGCAACCTGCTGGCCAAAGGCTTCACCCTCAGCCTGACCGTGCACCGCAACAGGGAGCGCGTAGCCGACCTGCTGGCCGCGGGCGCCAAACAGGCGTTCGGCCCGGCCGAACTCGGCACCTGCGACGCCGTCGTGATTTGCGTGACCGGCTCGCCCCAGGTAGAAGAAACCTTGCTGAGCCCCAACGGCGTGCTGTCCAAGGCCAGGGCCGGCCTGGTCGTGATCGACACCTCGACCAGCGAGCCCGAGTCCACGCGCCGCCTGGCCGCTTTGTGCGCGCAGCATGGCGCCACGCTGGTCGACGCGCCGCTGGCGCGCACGCCGGTGGAGGCCGAACTCGGCAAGCTCAACACCATGGTGGGCGCCGAGCAGGCGGTGTTCGACAAAATCCGCCCCGTGCTGGCGGCTTACTGCGAAAACATCTTCCACGTGGGCGGCCCCAGCGCCGGCCATGTGGTCAAGCTGCTCAACAACTTCGTTGCCCAGGCCATCTGCACCGCCACCGCCGAAGCCTTTGCCGTGGGTGCGCTGGCCGGCATTGAACCGCAAAAACTGGTCGACGTGGTGTCGGCCGGCGCGGTGAATTCGGGCCTGTTCCAGGCCATGGCCAAGACCCTGGGCGGCGATTTTGCCGGCCTCAAGTTCGAGCTCGACAACGCGCGCAAGGACTTGCGCTACTACACCCACCTGGCCGAACTCATGAAAGTGCCGTCCCTGGTCGGCGAAGCCGTGCACCAGAGCCTGGTGACCGCCAGCGCGCTGGGCTACGGCAAGGAGTTTGTGCCGGCGCTGGTGAAGGCGCAGGAAAAGCTGACCGGCGCGAAGATCGCGCCGTAGTCAAGAACGCAGCCCGCTACAAGGCCTTGGCGTAAACCACAAAACCGGATTTTTCGGCCACCTGGTCGTACAGCCGCATGGCCGTGGTGTTGGTTTCGTGGGTTTGCCAGTACACCCGGTCGCAGCCCGCCTCCCTGGCTTGTTCATAGACGGCCTCGATCAAGGCCTTGCCGACGCCGCGGCCGCGCACCGATTCGGCGCTGAACAAATCCTGCAGGTAGCAGACCGGAACAATGCGGGTGCTGCTGCGGTGATACAGGTAGTGTGTGAGTCCGACAAGCTCGCCATTCCCCGATTCGGCGACCAGCGCATGCACCGGCTCATAGGCATCAAAAAACCGCGACCAGGTCATGGCGGTGATCTCGTCAGCCAGGGCGGTCGGGCCGGCTCGGCCGTAGAAGCGGTTGTAGCCGGCCCAGAGCGGGAGCCAGGCGGCGAAATCTGTTTTGCGGACGGGACGGATCGTGATGGCGGAGGTCATGGGTGATCGATCAGGCATTAAATTCCACAGGCCGGGTGGTGCCGGACTTTTTACGCACCACCACCGTGCCGGCCATCTTGTCATGCCAGCCCTGCTTGCGCGAATCAAAAGCCACCCAGAAAATGCCCAACCCCAGCGGGATGCAGGAAACAAAGTAACCGAGGTAGCGGATCAGCAGCTGGCCGGTGCTGGGGTTGTTGCCGGTGTTGGCGTCAACTATGCGCGCGGCAATCGCCATCTTTCCAGGGGTGGCCTGGCGCGCCATCCAGAACGCGACCACCGCCACCGCGGGTAGCACCCAGGAGATCAGGAAATCCAGGGGGCCGTGGACGAAGTTCGCGCCCTCCCAGTAGGCGTCGCCGTAAATCGCCGTCAGCAGCGGGTACACCACGATGCCCAGCAGCAGGGTGTCGATGACGGACGCCCAGACGCGGATCCAGAAGCCCGCGTATTCCAGTTCTTCCGATGCCATGGAAAACTCCAGTTGGAGAGGTTCTTTATTCGACCTGCACGGGCACGCGCTGCGCCAGCGCGCACATCAATTCATAGCCCACGGTGGCACCCGCCTGCGCGACTTCGTCGATGGGCAGTTCGGCGCCGCCTCCAGCGCGGCCCCACAGGGTGACTTCGCTGCCCATGCCCGCGGCGGGCACGGGCGTGAGGTCCACCGTGATCATGTCCATGCTGACGCGGCCCACCATGCGGGTGCGCACGCCGTTCACCAGCACGGGCGTGCCGGTGCTGCAGTGCCGCGGGTAGCCGTCGGCATAGCCGCAGGCCACGACGCCAATGCGCAGCGGGCCGTCGGCGGTAAAACTCGAGCCGTAGCCCACGGTGTCGCCGGCCTTGAGGTCCTGCACGCCGATGATTTTTGATGACAGTGTCATGGTGGGCTGCAAGCCCCAGCCGGCCGCCGTGTGTTCGGGGAAGTCGGGCGCGCTGCCGTAGACCAGGATGCCGGGCCGCACCCAGTCGGAGCGGCCGGCCAGTACGTCGCGGTGGCGCAGCGTGGCGGCGCTGTTGCTCAGCGTGCGCTCGCCCGGCAGGTCGTGCGTGACGGCGTCGAAGGCCTGCAGCGCCGCGCTGATGCCCTTGGGGCCGTCGGCGTCGGAGAAGTGCGTCATCAGCGTGATCTCCTCGACCTGCGGCAGCGCGTTGAGGCGCGTCCAGGCGGCGCGGTAGCGCTCGGGTGGAAAGCCCAGGCGGTTCATGCCCGAGTTCATCTTGAGGAACACGCGGTGCGGCAGCTGCGTCTTGTGGGCGGCCAGCATGTCGATCTGCTCAGTGCAGTGGATCGAATGCCACAGGCCCAGGCGCGAGCACAGCTCCAGGTCGCGCGCGTCAAAACACCCCTCCAACAGCAGGATGGGGCCGCGCCAGTCGAGCGCGCGCAGGCGCTGCGCCTCGGCCAGGTCCAGCAGCGCGAAACCGTCGGCGCTGCGCAGCGCGTCGAAGACGCGTTCTATGCCGTGGCCGTAAGCATTGGCCTTGACGACGGCCCAGACCTTGGCGTCGGGTGCGGCGGCGCGCGCAACGCCCAGGTTGTGGGCAAGCGCGGCGGTGTGGATGGTGGCAAGAATGGGACGTGGCATGGTGCGAAGAAGAAGTTGGTGCGAGCGGCGGCTTCAGCGGCCCGGTTGAGGCGGTGAACCGGTTCTAAGGGCTTTCTGCATTCTGACACCGCCCCCCATGCTATAAACCGGAATCGTCTGGAGACATTCATTCATATCTTGCAGCATCAGATCGGCTGATGCAGTGCCGCAATGACCACAACAGTTTAATGAAGCGCGGTTTTTACACCATCATGGCGGCCCAGTTTTTCAGCTCGCTGGCTGATAACGCGCTGTTTGTGGCCGCCGTGGAGCTGCTCAAGACCAGCGGGGCGCCCAAGTGGCAGCCGGCGGCGCTAGTGCCCATGTTTGCCTTGTTTTACGTGGTGTTGGCGCCTTTTGTGGGCGCTTTCGCCGATGCGCGGCCCAAGGGCAACGTGATGTTCGTGAGCAACGCGATCAAGGTGATCGGCTGCCTCATGATGCTGTTCGGCTCGCACCCGTTGCTGGCCTACGCCATCGTCGGGCTGGGCGCCGCCGCCTATTCGCCCGCCAAATACGGCATCCTGACCGAGCTGCTGCCGGCTTCGCAGCTCGTCAAGGCCAACGGCTGGATCGAGGGACTGACGATTTCCTCCATCATCCTGGGCGTGCTGCTGGGCGGCCAGCTGGTCGGCCACACGGTGTCCAACCTGCTGCTGTCCTTTGACTTCCCGATTCTCGAAACCGGCATAGACACTGCGCCCGAAGCAGCGATCGCCGTGCTGATTCTGCTGTACATCATCGCGGCCTGGTTCAACACCCGCATTCCCGACACCGGCGTCGAGATGCGGCCCATGCCACGCAACAAGCTTGAGCTGCTGCCCGACTTCTGGAACTGCAATTCGGCGCTGTGGCGCGACAAGCTGGGCCAGATCTCCCTGGCCACCACCACCTTGTTCTGGGGCGTTTCCGGCAACCTGCGCTACATCGTGCTGGCCTGGAGCGCCGCGGCCCTGGGCTACAGCACCTCGCAGGCCTCCTCGCTGGTCGGTGTGGTGGCCATAGGCACGGCCGTGGGCGCCGTGCTGGCCTCCATGCGCATGCGGCTGGACCAGGCCACCAGCGTGATGCCGCTGGGCATTGCCATGGGCCTGCTGGTCGTGCTGATGAATTTCATCGGCAGCGTCTGGGTGGCCGCGCCCTTCCTGATCCTGCTGGGCGGCCTGGGCGGCTTCCTGGTCGTGCCCATGAACGCGCTGCTGCAGCACCGCGGCCACAACCTCATGGGCGCGGGCCGCTCCATCGCGGTGCAGAACTTCAACGAACAGGCCTGCATCCTGAGCCTGGGCGCCTTCTACAGCCTGTCCACCGGCATGGGCTTGTCGGCCTTCGGCGCGATCACCGCCTTCGGCATCGTGGTGGCCGGCTTCATGTGGCTGATCCAGCGCTGGCACCAGCACAACCTTGTCAAACACAAGGAACAGGTCGACCACCTGCTGAGCATCGCCCGCAGCGATAAATCTCACTGATGGCGAAAGACATCCGCGGCGGACAATTTTCCGCCGGGCCGCCCCAAGGAAAATTAGCCCCCTCGGGGGGCAGCGCAGCACACGAAGTGGCAAGCGTGGGGGCAAAGGCAGTGCTGGCTCTCACATTCAATGCCTTCGTCTGGGGCGTGTCCTGGTGGCCGCTGCGCCAGCTGCAAAGCCTGGGCCTGCACCCGCTGTGGACCACGGCGCTGGTCTATGCGATTGTGGTGGCCGGGCTGCTGGTCTTGCTGCCGAAAGCCTGGCGAGGCTTTGCCGCGCATCCGCAGCTGTGGCTCCTGGCGGCGGGCGCGGGCCTGACCAATGTCGGCTTCAACTGGGCCGTGACCGTCGGCGACGTGGTGCGCGTGGTGCTGCTGTTCTACCTGATGCCGGCCTGGTCGGTGCTGGTGGCCTGGGCCATGCTGGGCGAAAAACCCACGCCGGCCTCGCTGCTGCGCCTGCTGCTGGCCATGGCCGGCGTGTTGATTGTGCTCAAGACGCCGGACTCCCCCTGGCCCGTGCCGCAAGGCGGGGCCGACTGGCTGGCCATCATGGGCGGCTTCAGCTTCGCGCTGACCAACGCCATGCTGCGCAAATCCAGGCACACGCTCGGTGAATCGCGCATGCTGGCCATGTTCGGCGGCAGCGGCCTGATGGCGGCTTGCGCCGCATTGGTCGGCATGTCGCAAGCCGTGGTGCCCGCGCCGGCTTTGGCGCTGGCGGGCATTCCGGTGGCGCTGGGGCTGGCGCTGGCTTTCATGGCCAGCAACGCCTGCCTGCAGTACGGCGCGGCGCGCCTGGCCGCCGGCACCACGGCCATCGTGATGCTGACCGAAATCCTGTTTGCCAGCCTGTCCTCGGCCGCGCTGGGCGCCGCCGAACTCACGCCGCGCATCCTGCTGGGAGGCAGCCTGATCGTGCTGGCCGCGCTGCTGGCGGCCATGGCGCCGTCAGCATCTGCCCAAACCGCGCCGGGCGGTGCAGAATCGCAGTAAACCGGCAACCGGGACGGCGCCGGCAACAACAGCACCAGGAGACACCCCATGAGCACCGTCTATGACTTTGAAGCGCGCCAGATCAACGGCCAGGACATTTCGCTGGCCGGGTTCAAGGGCAAGGTCATGCTGATCGTCAACACCGCCAGCAAATGCGGCTTCACGCCGCAGTTCGGCGGCCTCGAAGAGCTGCACAAGCAGTACGCGGGCAAGGGCCTGGCGGTGCTGGGTTTTCCCTGCAACCAGTTCGGCTCACAGGACCCGGGCGCCGACGGCGAAATCGAGTCCTTCTGCCAGGTCAACTACGGCGTGAGTTTCCCCATGATGTCCAAGATCGATGTCAACGGCCCGGCCGCGCACCCGCTCTACAAATGGCTGTCGGCCGAAGCGCCCGGCCTGCTGGGCAGCAAATCCATCAAGTGGAACTTCACCAAGTTCCTGGTCGGCAAGGACGGCAAGGTGATCCGGCGCTATGCGCCCACCGATAAACCCGCCGACCTGGCCAAGGATGTTGAAGCCGCACTCGCTGCCTGAGGCAGAGCCGCTCTGCGTGTAATTCAAGGAGGCTTGGGGCCGGCTTTGACGGTGCGCAAATAATCCGCCAGCGTGCGGCCCGCCTCGTGGCCCACGCGCTCGTCCAGCACGTCGATCGCGGCCATGCGGTCCACACGAAAGCTGCGAAAGTCCTGCCGGGCCTCGCACCAGGCGCCCAGCGTCCAGACGCTGCCCCAGTAAAAACAGCCCAGCGGCCAGAGCACACGCCGGCTTTCGCGCCCGGCCGCATCGAGATAGCGCACCCTCACCTTGCAGCGCGCATGCACCGCCTCGCGCAACAGCTGCAGGCTGCGCTGCGTGGCTTCATCGGGATTGATCACCACCGCATACAGCGGCACACCCTCGGCCGCCGCACGCGCCGTGGGCGGCAGCACCGAAAAAATCTTGCTCCAGGCCGCTTCCGCATCGCCCGCCATGGCCGGGTCCAGCCAGGCCTGGGCCAGCCGTACAGAGGCGGCCAGGGCATTGGCTTCCTTTTGCGTGAACATCAGCGGCGGCAGGTCAAAACCCGCGCCCAGCCGGTAACCCACGCCGGCCTCGCCCTCAATCGGCACCCCCTGGTGCTGCAGGTCGGCCACATCGCGGTAAATGGTGCGCTCCGACACCTCCAGCCGCTTCGCGAGAAATTCCGCCGTGCTCAGGCGGCGGCCGCGAATCAGCTGGACTAGATGGAAAAGGCGGTCGGCGCGGCGCATGGTGGGTTGAGTGATTTGAATGACCGCAGCTTACCGCGTGTCGAAATGGCCAACATACGCCATGCGCGGCTATAGTGCAGGCATCCATCTGCGCGCGTATTGCCCTCCGACAAACTGAGGAGACATCGTGGTGTTTCGTGGAACTTTCATACCCGTATAAATGAGTACAGCCTGTCCGAACTGACCTGACATGTTTAGCAACGTCAAGCTGAAAGCGGTGGCCCTCGGGGCGTTGGGCGGTTTTATTCTTCCGTATTTTGTTTCGTTCTGGTTCAAGGTGTCTTTCCTTGGGGATGTCAAACAAGCCCACATCGATTCACCGGACGTTGACTACACGGTGATGTACATTTTTTTGCTTGTGTTGGGACCGCTGGCCGGCGGCGCCATCGCGGCGCATGTCTCAAAGCATCAGCCCATCCTTCACGCGGTGCTGGCAGCACTCGTCGGGTGGGCTTTCTATGCCTGGCTGGGGTCTGGGCTTCTACTCGGAATTTTGTTCGTAGCCGTCGCGGCGGTTGGGGCACTAGGCTGGAAGAAAATACATGCCTGACCAGCCCAGGGGCGACTCCGACCTCGGTCGGTTGAAAGCGCCGCTGTTTCTTGTGCGCCTCTCACCTTGACGTCAGAGCGCAAGGAGTCTTTGCCACGATGCGAGCGTTTTTTCTCTTTTTTCCGAAGATTGCCCTGCTGTCAAGCATCGGCTTGTTCTGCCTTTGCCTGCTCGGCGACGGTTTCTACCCGTACGCATCGCGGCCTGGCAGCGCAATACCAGGGTGGCAGTTGTTCCTGTTTGGTTGGTCAGCGATTCCCCAAGGCGGCATTGCGTGGCTTGCGAATCCCGCGATTGGCGCAGCGTGGGCACTCTTTTTCCTGAAGCATCCCGGCCGGAGCGCAGGCCTGGCCGCCCTGGCACTTGCATTCATGATCAGCTTCCTGTTTGAGAGCAAAGTCACCTCGATCTATTCAGAAACCAGCACGTTTGTCGCTGAGTACGGGCCCGGCTACTGGTTGTGGGTTGCCTGCGCATCCACGCTGCTTCTCGGCAGCATCGTCGCGGCTCTGCCAACCGAGTTCCTGGATCAGGAAAGGAACGGCGCACCCTGACATTTCCCCCGGCACGAACAGCCAAGCTTTCAGATCGCCCTATAGTGCAAGCTATGACCCCACAACTACTTCTTAAAACACTCACTATCGTCGTATTTTTGGTGACCCTGTTTATCGCGCCCATTGCGTGGTTTCGGATGGTGCGGGCGCAGACGCGCTCAGCGTACTGGAAGAACATGCTGTTTTTCGCGGCGCCAATTCTGCTGACCATTTGGCTGGGCGAAGCGGCCGGCCTCATGCCGGAACCCGCGGGGCCGCCGCCCACGCTTCCTGCGGTTGAGGATGTCTTCTCCGGAATGCCGACAGTCCAGCTGGTGTTGCTCTCGGCGGCCGCTGTACTTTGGCTGGGCGGGGGAAATTTGCTGTCTTATTTGCACAATCGGCGACTCGGAAAAAAATGGTGGCAGGCCTTAAACCCGTTTGACCCTCCCTTCAAAGATTTCAACGTGACCGAGTGGCTGATTTTGGGCGGCCTTGTACTCAGCTCATTGGGTCTTGGAGCACTCGCGATCTCGTATGGCCATCCGGGGTAAGACTCTCTCCATGCGCGGCCTCAACACCCTGATTGCCGCAGCACTGGCCGCCACATCCGCACAATCCCCCGCAGCCGACAGCCAGTGCTTCGGTACCGTCAACAAAGGCCGCATCGAAGGCAGCGTCAAGCTGCCGGCCAGCGGCCCCAACTTCACGGCCTACAGCAGCCTGGCCGCCACGGCGGGCCGCACGCATGTGCATGCCAAAGTCGCGGACATCATCACGGCTTCCTATGCGGCGCTCCATACTGCCCACCCCTCCGTCACCTATGTCTATGGCGAAACGGGCTGGCCTTCGGGCGGGCGCTTTCGGCCGCACCGCACGCACCAGAACGGCCTGTCGGTGGACTTTTTTGTGCCGGTCCGCGATGCGCAAGGCAAATCGGTGCCGCTGCCGACCAGTATGGCCAGCCGCTTTGGCTACGACCTGGAATTTGATGCCGATGCAAAGTACGGCGAATACAGCATCGACTTCCCCGCGCTGGCAGAACACCTGTACCAGCTGCACGTGGCCGCGAAAGCGCGCGGCGCCGGCATCGCGCTGGTCATTCTTGACGCGCCATTTTTGCCCCGGCTGTTTGCCACGCCGCGCAGCGCCTACCTGAAGCAGAACCTGAACTTCATGAAAGGCAAACCCTGGATTCGCCATGACGAGCACTACCACGTGGATTTCGCCATCCCCTGCAAACCCAACGCGGGCTAGGGCTCGCTGTCGGCGGGCGCTTTGGCTATAGTGCTCCTACCGGTTTCACCCTTCCAGCCCCATGAAGCTCACCGTCAGCCCTCTCACGCCCGAGCGCTGGCCCGACCTTGAAACGCTCTTCAACGCCAAAGGCTGTTCGGTGGCGCGCGGCTGCTGGTGCATGTTTTACCGCCGCAGCGGCGCCCGCGGGCCCTTGCCTGCGGGCACCACGGCCGCCCAGGCCAATCGCGCCGAGCTGAAAAAACTCACACGCGGCGACACGCCGCCCGGGCTGATCGGCTACCGCGGCAAGTTGCCCGTCGGCTGGGTGTCGCTGGGGCCGCGCGAGGACTACGCCAAGCTCCAGCGCTCACCGGTGATGAAGCCGGTCGATGACAAGCCCGTCTGGTCCATCATCTGTTTTGTCGTGCCCTCGGAACACCGCGGCCAGGGCGTTGCGCGCGCGCTGCTGGACGGGGCGATTGCCTACGCCAAAAAGCAGGGCGTGACGCTGCTGGAGGCCTACCCCGTGGACAAGCCCGGCCGCGCCCAGGACGACGCCATGTGGTTCGGCGCCAAGTCCATGTACGACGACGCCGGCTTTGAGGAAGTCGCGCGCCGCAAGCCGCAGCGGCCCGTGGTGCGCATCAAGCCCGCCTGAGCTGCCGATGCGCGTCAGCGCACAATGATGCCGAAGTGGAGGCAAATACCATGAGCAATCCCAACGGCGATAAAGTCTTCAGCGGCTCGATTCCGAAGCTCTATGAAACGTATCTGGTTCCGCTGATCTTCGAGCCCTACGCGGCGGATCTGGTGGCCCGGCTTGCATCGAGGCCTTTGACGCGTGTTCTCGAGATCGCGGCCGGCACCGGTGTCGTGACGCGTGCGTTGACAAGCGTTCTGCCCGAAAGGGTCTCCATCGTGGCCACGGATTTGAATCAGTCGATGCTGGACCAGGCCTGCGCGGTTGGGACCATGCGCCCAGTGGAGTGGCGGCAGGCGGATGCCATGCAACTGCCTTTTCCGGATGCGAGTTTTGACGCGGTTGTGTGCCAATTCGGAGCCATGTTCTTCCCTGAAAGGTCAAAGGCGTTTGCGGAAACACGCCGGGTGCTCAGGCCGGGAGGTGTTTTCATTTTTAATGTATGGGACCGGATTGAGGAAAACGAATTCGCCGACACCGTGATCACGGCGCTCGAATCCGTCTTTCCTCAAGACCCGCCGCGCTTCCTGGCCCGTACGCCGCACGGCTATTACGAGCGCCGGAGCATCGAGCAAGATCTTGCAGACGGCGGATTTATGGCGTCACCTCAAATCAGCACGGTTGCAGCGCGAAGCCGGGCGGAATCTGCCCGGGTTCCAGCGATCGCCTACTGCCAGGGCACGCCGCTGCGAAACGAGATCGAAACGCGCGACGCTTCACGGCTTCTGGAAGCCACCGACGTTGCGGCGGAAGCGATTGCCCGGCGCTTCGGACGCGGGCCGGTGGACGGCAAAATCCAGGCGCATGTTGTCACCATTGAAAACTGAGCGCGCGAACTGTGCCTGTCTGCCCAGGTGGATGCTGGCTGGCGTTTGACCCGCGGGCTATGTGCTTGCAACCCGGCCAGGCACCCATACCTGCCTGAATAGCGTCGCTGGCGCGCGCTGGGCTCCCCGGCACGCCGCAGGCATAGGCCATCACCCCACATCCGCAAAGGCAGCATGGAGCACACCGGCAGTTTGTCCCCCTCACCCCTTCCACCCTTTATTCGCCAGCTCTGTGGCGGCAGCGAACCGGAACTCGTGTGGACCAACGAGCGCGGCGGCACCACCTTCCGCGCGGGCGACCGCTTTGTGAAATGGAATCCCCATGGCAGCGGGTTGGACCTGGATGGCGAACGCCTGCGGATGGAATGGGCGGTCCACTGGCATGCCGTGCCCCGGGTGCTGGACTGGGGCGCGACAGACGAGGCGCAATGGCTGGTGACTGCGGCGCTGCCCGGCGACGGCGCCGTCACACCCGCCTGGCTCGCTAGGCCGGTGGAAGCCGCCCGCGCCATAGGCCGCGGGCTGCGCATCCTGCACGAGGCGCTGCCGGTCGCGCACTGCCCCTTTGACTGGTCGCCCGAAAAACGCACCGGCTACCGCGTTCCCGCCGAACGCCTTGGCATTCCGCCCATAGACCGGCTGGTGGTCTGCCACGGCGACCCCTGCTCGCCCAACACCCTCATCGCGCCGGACGGCAGCCCGGCCGGGCACGTCGACCTGGGCTCGCTGGGTGTGGCCGACCGCTGGGCGGACCTGGCGGTGGCCAGCATGAACCTGGACTACAACTACGGGCCGGACTGGGAGGACGAGTTCTTCAAGGCCTACGGCATTGCGCGCGACGAGGAGCGCATTGCCTTTTACCGCCACCTCTGGGACAACGAAGACAACATAGGCGCCTGAGCCGCGCCGTTTCCATGTCGATGCCGCTGAGGCACTGGACAGTTATTCCAATATGATGGAAAATGAATTCCATCATGACAGAAATCCCCTCCGACCTGAACCAGCGCATCGCCGAGCGCGTGCGTGAGCTGCGCGCCGCCAAAAGCCTGTCGCTGGAAGCGCTGGCCGCCAAAAGCGGCGTGAGCCGTTCGATGATTTCATTGATAGAGCGCGGCGAGAGCAGCCCCACGGCCGTGGTGCTGGAGCGGCTGGCCACCGGCCTGGGCGTGATGCTGGCTTCGCTGTTTGACGCGCCCGCCGCGCAGGCGCCTGCCAGCCCCATCAGCCCGGTGGCGCGCCATGCCGACCAGGTGCAGTGGCAAGACCCCGCTTCGGGTTATGTGCGGCGCAACATCTCGCCGCCCGGTGTGCCGCAGCCTATGCAGATCGTCGAAGTGCATTTCCCGCCGGGCGGGCGCGTGGCCTTTGAGACCGGCGCGCGCGACGCGCGTGTGCACCAGCAGGTGTGGGTGCTCGAAGGCGCGATCGACATCACCGTGGGCGAAGCACGCCACCAGTTGAGCCAAGGCGACTGCCTGGCCATGCAGCTGGATCGGCCCACGATGTTCCACAACGCCACGCGAAAGCCCGCGCGCTATGCGGTGGTGATCGCCACTGAACCCGCATGAACACCATGACGAACACAACACCTTGGTCGCTGCGGCGCCTGCATGAAGTGAACGAGGCGCAGATCAACGAACTCGCCGACGTGCTGATCGACTGCGTGGAAGGCGGCGCCTCGGTGAGTTTTATGCACCCGCTGCCGCGTGAACGCGCCCAGGCTTTCTGGCGCGGCGTGGCCGAAGGCGTGGCGGCTGGCGAACGCGCGCTGCTGGTGACCGAGGACGCGCAAGGCATTTGCGGCACGGTGCAGCTGGTGCTGGCCCAGCCCGAGAACCAGCCGCACCGCGCCGACCTGGCCAAGATGCTGGTGCACCGCCGCTGCCGCCGCCAGGGCCTGGGCGAGGCCTTGATGCGGGCCGCCGAATCCATGGCGCACGACTGCGGCAAGACGCTGCTGGTGCTGGACACCGTCACCGGCGACAACGGCGAGCGCCTGTACCAGCGCCTGGGCTGGCAGCGTGTCGGCGTGATTCCCGGCTACGCGCTGCTGCCGCGCGGCGGGCTGGTGGGCACGACGGTGTTTTACCGCGAGCTGGCCTGACGGAAGTTGTTGTGGGTTGTTTGCGTGCCGGCAGCGGGCGCAAGGCCCCGCGGCGTGTGCGCCGCTGTTCTCAGGCTTTTTTAGCGGCGCGATGAACCACCATGCGCTCATGCAGGCGTGTGACGATGCGGCTTCCCGTCCTGACGAAGAAGAAGGGGAACACGCCGTGGATAAACGCGGCGATGGCTGCCGACAGCAGTGGCACGGCAAATGAAAAAGAGGCGGACATGTGCTCGAAATAGCTCTCCCCTACGGAGTCAGGGTGTTCCTTGAACAGCTGGAGAATTTTTTCCATGGTCGTATCCGTCGGTTTTGGGAACTGCGCCCCTGCTTGCATCGATGCCTGGCTGGAATCATAGGCCTGCGGATCGGAAAATAAGTTGCAAGTTCGGCTAGAAATTTCCTCATAATTAGAATTAATTTCTAATAATGTGGCCACATGGACAAAAAAGACATCCGGATCCTGGAGCTGTTGCAAGACGATGCCTCGATGGGGCTCAATGAACTGGCGCAGGCCGTCAGCCTGTCACCAACACCTTGCTGGCGGCGAATCCAGAAGCTGCGCGACGAAGGCGTCATCAAGCAGCAGGTCACCTTGTGCGACCCGGTCAAGCTCAACCTGGGCCTGACGGCTTTTGTGAGCATACGCGCGAGCCTGCACAACGACGCATGGACCCAGCGCTTCATCAAAGGCATCGTCGCCATCCGCGAGGTGGTGGAGGTCTACCGGATGACGGGAGACATCGATTACCTGCTCAAGGTCGTCGTGCCCGACATTGCCGGTTACGACAGCGTGTACAAACGCCTGATCAAGGTCGCCGAACTGCAGGACGTGAGTTCGGGCTTTGTGATGGAGGTGGTCAAGCACACCACCGCCCTCCCCACGGATTACGCGCTGCCGGCCTGAGGGGCCGAAAGCGTCAAAACCCCAGCATCGCACCATCGGCCCGCATGGCCTGCGCGATCAGCCGCATGTCGTGGTCGCTGATATCGAACAGGCCGAAACGGAACTTGTAGCCCCAGCGCTGGCGGTCTTCCACAAACTCGAAGTCGTCGAGCAGCGGCAGTATGGACGCCTCCTGCGCGGCCACATAGGCCACATCGCGGCGAAAAGGCACAAAACCGCCGCCCATGTCAAAAGCGTAAGGCTCGCCGGCCTGCACTAGGCCTATGGACACAAAACGCTGGAGTTTGTCCTTGCCACCCATGGTCAGCGCGGGCGAGTAGTAGGCCACCCGGTCGCCCGCCGACATGCGCCTGAGCGGCGCGCTTTTGCCGTGGCAGACCTGCATGAATCCGTTTTGCGGATCCACGCAGCCATGCCGCGCATGCTCGGCGCTGGCGACCGCTATCCAGTTCCTGCGGCTCATGCGAGGGCGTGCAGGCCGACGCGGTTGCCGTCCAGGTCGGTGACGTGGGCAAAGAACCCCAGGCCGGGCGGCAGCGCCTGGCGCGGCAAGGCGACCTTGCCGCCGGCCTTGACGGCGCGCGCCAATGCGGCATCCAGCGAGGGCGAGGCATCGAGGTAAATCAGGGTTCCATTCGAGGCCGGCGCCGGCGCGGTGGGGCCGGCCAACAGGGCGCCGCCCACACCTTCCTCGCGCTCATAGGGAAACACCGCGCCTTCCGACGGGCCCATGGGCTCGCGGCGCATCTTGCATTCGAGCACGGCTTCGTAAAAGGCCTGGGCCTTGTCGAGTTGGGTGCTGGGGATTTCAAACCAGGTGACGGCGTTTTTCATGGGAAGGCTCCTTGTGTGTTGAAGAAGCCTTGATGATGCTGGGGGGCTACTGACAACGTGATGTCAGGAGGATGTTGGCCCCCACGCTTTTCACTTCGCCTTCGGCTACGTGTAATACGCTGCCCCCCGAGGGGGCGCTGCGCCTGCGGCCTGGCAAAGCCAGTTCCGCGGCCCCGGCTTGCTCAGACGTTTCGTTCAACTCAAGACGTCAGCGCGTCGTCCAGCACTTCCACCCAATGCCGCACCGGCATCGCCGTACCGCTTTGCAAGTGCGTGATGCAGCCGATATTGGCCGAGATGATGGTGCCGGGCGCCGAGGCCTGCAGATTTCCCAGCTTGCGGTCGCGCAGCTGGTAGGCAATCTCCGGGTTGAGCACCGAATAAGTGCCGGCCGAGCCGCAGCACAGATGGGATTCGGAGGCCGCCAGCGTCACCGTGAAACCCAGCGCGCCCATCAGCGTCTCCACCCCGCCGCGCAGCTGCTGGCCGTGCTGCAGGGTGCAGGGCGGGTGGAACACCAGCGCGCCGGCCTGGGCCTTGACCTTGCCCTGCAGCTCACCGACCAGTTCGGGCATCAGCTCGCTGAGGTCGCGCGTGAGTTCGCTGATACGCGCGGCCTTGGCCGCATAGGCCGGGTCGTCCTTGAGCAGGTGGCCGTAGTCCTTGACGGTGACGCCGCAGCCCGAGGCATTCATGACGATGGCTTCCACGCCGCCACCTTCCGAGATATGCGGCCACCAGGCGTCGATGTTGCGCCGCATCTGCTCCTTGCCGCCTTCCTGGTCATTGAGGTGGAATTTCACCGCACCGCAGCAGCCGGCCTTGGGCGCCAGCACGGTTTCTATGCCGGCCGCGTCCAGCACACGCGCGGTCGCGGCATTGATATTGGGCATCATGGCCGGTTGCACGCAGCCTTCGAGCATCAGCATCTTGCGCGCATGCACTCGCCGCGGCCAGGCGCCGGCCTCCTGCTTTTTCGGCACCTTGTTTTTGAGGGCCTCGGGCAGCAGGCCGCGCACGGCCTGGCCGGCCTTCATGGCGGGCGCGAACAGCGGCGAGGGCAAACCTTCCTTGAGCGCCCAGCGCAAGGCCTTCTCGCCGGCCGGGCGCGGCACGCGCTCGTCGACCAGCTTGCGGCCTATGTCGACCAGGTGGCCGTATTCCACGCCGCTGGGGCAGGTGCTTTCGCAGTTGCGGCAGGTCAGGCACCGGTCCAGGTGCAGCTGGGTCTTGCGTGTGGGCGCCTCGCCCTCAAGCACTTGTTTGATCAGGTAGATGCGTCCGCGCGGGCCGTCGAGCTCGTCGCCCAGCAGCTGGTAGGTCGGGCAGGTCGCGGTGCAAAACCCGCAATGCACACATTTGCGCAAAATGGCTTCGGCCTCACGGCCTTCAGTGCTGTTCTTGAATTCGGGGGCGAGGTGGGTTTGCATAAAGTCAGGGCGCCTCTTTCAGTGCCAGTGCCCTGCGGCGACGGACACGCCGGAAGTCCGCATGCAGGGGCGGCAGGGACAAAGCCAGCAGCATGAGCGCCAGCGGCACGACCCAGATAAAGCCGATGTATTTGAAGCCGGCCGCGCCCACCACGCCGCCGGCGATGAACATCGCCAGCAAGGTGCCGAACAATCTCAGCTTGATGCGGTTGGCGCGCACGCGCGATTCGGGCGGGCTGGCCGTGCGGTTCCAGTAAAACATCTTGCCGAGCTCTATGCCGAGGTCGGTGATCACGCCGGTCATGTGGGTGGTGCGGATCTGCGAGGACGAGATCTTGCTGACCAGCGCGTTCTGCAGCCCCATGGTGAAAGCCAGCACCAGCACGGTCAGCGGCACGGCGAAAGGGGTCTGACGGTTCAGCGTCGCGCCCAGCAGCCCGAACAGCAGCATCAGCACGGCCTCCAGCAGCAGGGGCAGCGCGTATTCGCTGCGCAGGTGGTTCTGGCGCGCCCAGTTCACCAGCACGGCGGTCACGGCGGCGCCGGTGGTAAAGGCCAGCAGCGCCCCGACGGCACCCAGCACCAGCGCCATGTGGCCCAGGACCAGGTTGTCGGCTAGCAGGGAGGCGAATCCCGTCATGTGCGAGGTGTACATGCCGACCACCAGAAAACCGCCGGCATTGATGGCGCCGGCGTTGAACGCCAGCAAGCCGCCCAGCAGGCGGTTCATATAGGGCGTGCGGTGCTGCCCGGTCAGGTGGCGAAGGCGTCGCATGGCTTGTTTACCAGTCCGCGTAGAGTCGGCCCGGGTTGAACACGCCGGCCGGGTCGAACTGCTGTTTGAGTTCGCGGTGTATGCGGTCCAGCGGCGGCTTGAGCGCGGAGAACACCGGCACGGATTTACCGGCCGAGCGGAATAGCGTGGCATGGCCATGGGCACCGGCCGCCGCTTCGCGTACCAGCGCCGCGTCACCGTCAGGCTGCTTGACCCAACGCTGCGCGCCACCCCACTCCACCAGCGTCTCGCCCAGCCCAAGCGGCGGCGCCGTGTCGGGCAGGCTGAGCCGCCACAGCGATTCATCGCCCTGCAAGGCAAAGAAGGGCTGGGCTTGCTCGCGCAGCGCAGTCCAATAGCGCGCCGCGTCGCTGTCCAAAGCTTCTCCACCCATGGATTTTTGCGCGGCGGCGACGGCGGCTTTCGCGCCGCGCAGGCGCACCCACAGGCGGCCTTCCCGCCAGCAGGAGGCATTGACGGGCAAGGGCATGGCACCCCAGCGGTTGAGCTGCCGCAGGGCGGCGGCTTCGTCGAGCTCAAACACCAGCGTGGCCTCTTGCGGCGCGACCGGCAAGACCTTGAGTGAGACCTCCAGCAGCACGCCCAGCGTGCCCAGCGAACCGGCCATCAGGCGCGAGACGTCGTAGCCCGCCACATTTTTCATGACCTGGCCGCCGAAGACCAGGCGCTCACCCTTGCCGTTGAGCAGCACCACGCCCAGCATGTAGTCGCGCACGGCGCCCACGCTGGCGCGGGCCGGGCCGCTCAGGCCGCTGGCCACCATGCCGCCCACGGTGGCCTGGGCGCCTATCGCGTCGTTTGCGGCAAAATGCGGCGGCTCAAAAGGCAGGCACTGGCCCTGCGCGGCCAGCAGCGCTTCGAGTTCGGCCAGCGGCGTACCGGCGCGCGCGGTCACCACCAGTTCGCTGGGCTCGTAACTCGTGATGCCGCGGTGCGGCCGGATGTCCAGGGTCTCGCCCACCAAGGCCTGCCCGTAGAAGTCCTTGCTGCCGCCTCCGCGCGGGCGCAGCGGCGTATGCGCAGCGGCGGCAGCGCGCACGCGCTCGGCCAGCGCGGCGCTGATGTCGGTATCTGGAGTCATTGCCGCCATGGTAAGCGGCGCCCGCCCGTACCGGTTTGATTTTTTTGAACGCGGCTTGTTCGGTTTTTTGAGGCCGCCAACTGCAAGGTCAGTCCTGGAAGAAGTTCACCGGCAGGCCGGGCACCTCGACCTGCATGGAAAACACGCAGCCCGAATCGGGATAGTGCTGCAGTTCCTGCGCGGGCCGGTTGTAGCGCGCGGTCGTGAGGTACAGGGTCTTGAGGTCGTCGCCGCCGAAGCAGGGCATGGTGGGGCAACGCGCCGGCACGGCGAACTCGGCCAGCAGCGTACCGGCCGGCGAGAGCTTGAGCATGCGCCCGCCCTCAAACATCGCGACGTAGTAGTTGCCCTCGCGGTCCACCGCGGCGCCGTCGGGCCGCCCGCCGTAGCCGGCCATGCCGGGCAACCAACCCTCGGGCTTGCCGGGCCACTGCGCGAACACGCGAGGCTCGGTCATGGTGTTGCGCTCGGCGTCCCAGTTCCAGGCGCGGATGATGTGGCGCGGCGTGTCGGACCAGTAGACCGTGGCCGCATCGGGCGACCAGGCCAGGCCGTTGGCGATGATGGCATCGCCCGCCTTGCGCTCGACCACAGGTGCGCGGCCGCCGCGGCAGTCCAGCGAAAACAGCTGGGCCGTGGACTTGTCGCGCGGCTCGTACATGGTGCCGGCCCAGAAGCGCCCCTGCGGGTCGGCCTTGCCGTCGTTAAAGCGTGTGGTCGCCGTGTCGTGGTCGGCCCGCATAAGTTGGCGCAGTTCACCGCCCCATTGCCCGGCGCGGTAAATGCCATCGCGCAGCGCGATCACCAGGCCCCCGCTGCGCGCCGGCGCGATGCTGCCGGGCTCGGAGGGCATGGCCCAGCTCTGGACCGTGCCCATAAAGACGTTGCAGCGGTGCAGCTGCCGGCCGGGAATGTCTATCCAGTACAGCATCTGCTCGTCGGGGTGCCAGAACGGCGATTCGCCGAGTCCGCTGGGCGGTGCAGCAAGGGTTTGCCAGGTCATCACGCTACCTTTGTTTGTGTGTGGACAGCCGCCACTGTAACGCTCCCCAAAAAAAACAGCCCACCGGTTTGCACCGGCGGGCTGAACATCCAAAGGAGACTCTCAGTAAATAAATATTTGGCAGGACCGGACCGCCTCCAGGGCGGCCCGTCCGCTGTATCAGCGGTTGTAAGCGGTTTCGCCGTGGGACGTGATGTCCAGGCCTTCGCGCTCGTCTTCTTCGCTGACACGCAGGCCTATGGTCAGGTCCACCACCTTGTAGGCGATGAAGGAGACCACGCCGGACCAGATGATGGTGATCAGCACGGCCTTGGCCTGGATCCAGACCTGGCCGGCGATGGTGTAGGCGTCGGGCGTCACGGCCGTGGCGGTCACCCAGTCACCCACGAAGCTCGGGCCGCCGAGGGCGGGCGAGTTGAACACACCGGTGAGCAATGCGCCCAGGATACCGCCCACGCCGTGCACGCCGAACACGTCCAGCGAGTCGTCGGCGCCCAGCAGCTTCTTCAGGCCGTTCACACCCCAGAGGCAGGCGAAACCGGCGATCAGGCCGATGACCAGGCCGCCGCCAATGCCGACGTTACCGGCTGCGGGAGTGATGGCCACCAGGCCGGCGACGGCGCCGGAGGCGGCACCCAGCATGGAGGCCTTGCCGCGCATCAGCGCTTCACCGACGCACCAGGCCAGCACGGCGGCTGCCGTGGCACCCAGGGTGTTGATGAAGGCCAGGGCGGCGAAACCGTTGGCTTCCAGGGCGGAGCCGGCATTGAAGCCGAACCAGCCCACCCACAGCAGCGCGGCGCCGACCATGGTCAGGGTCAGGCTGTGAGGTGCCATGGCTTCCTTGCCGTAGCCGATGCGTTTGCCGATGCAGAAGGCACCAACCAGGCCGGCGACGGCGGCGTTGATGTGGACCACGGTACCGCCCGCGAAGTCCAGGGCACCCATTTGCCAGATGTAACCGCCCTTGCCGTTCATCGCGTCGACCACTTCCTTGCCGGTGTAGGCATCGGGGCCCATCCAGAACCAGACCATGTGGGCAATAGGCGCATAGCTGAAGGTGAACCAGATGGCCATGAACAGCAGCACGGCGGAGAACTTGATGCGTTCGGCGAAGGCGCCGACGATCAGCGCGCAGGTGATGCCGGCGAAGGTGGCCTGGAAGGCGGCGAACACGATCTCGGGGATCACGACACCCTTGCTGAAGGTCGCGCCGTTGGCGAAGGTGCCCGCAACGTTGTCCCAGATGCCCTTCATGAAGAGCCGGTCGAAGCCGCCGAAGAAGGCGTTGCCCTCAGTGAAGGCCAGGCTGTAGCCGTAGATGAACCACAGCACCACGATCATCGAGAAGGTGACCATGACCTGCATCAGCACCGACAGCATGTTCTTGCTGCGCACCAGGCCGCCGTAGAACAGCGCCAGGCCGGGCACGGTCATCATGATGACCAGCAGCGTGGAAACCATCATCCAGGCGGTGTCGCCCTTGTTGGGAACAGGCGCGGGCGCTGCGGAAGCGGCCGCTGCGGGTGCGGAAGCCGCTGCGGCGGCGGCCGGGGCGGCGGCAGCCGAGGCTGCGGGCGCTGCGGCGGAAGCGGCCGCTTCAGCCGGTTTGGCTTCGGCTGCGGAAGCGGCGGGCGCGGCGGCCGGGGCTTGCGCCATGACGGCGCCTGTTGTCAGCAGGCTCAGTCCCAATACAAGGGAAGCAAGTATTTTTTTCATGTCGATGTTCTCTTTTTGTGTGGATTGAGCCTTACAGCGCTTCCTTGCCGGTTTCACCGGTGCGGATGCGCACGACCTGCTCGAGGTTGTAGACAAAGACCTTGCCGTCGCCGATCTTGCCGGTACGGGCCGCGCCCTCGACCGCTTCGATCACGCGGTCCACCAGGTCGTCGGAGACAGCCGCCTCGATCTTGACCTTGGGCAGGAAGTCGACGACATATTCAGCACCGCGGTACAGCTCGGTGTGGCCTTTCTGGCGGCCGAAGCCCTTGACTTCAGTGACCGTGATGCCTTGCACGCCAATACCGGACAGCGCTTCCCGCACTTCGTCCAGCTTGAACGGTTTGATGATGGCCGTTACGAGTTTCATGTTCAGGTTTCCTCCAAGGATGAATAAAGAAGCGGCCCCTCGGTGCGCCACTCCAGCTGCTTTACGGTTTTTCTGAGCGTAAAGGTCAGGCGCTCTGATTCAGGGATTTCGACGGTTGCGGAAAGGGTCCTATTCCCGGATTCCACGAAGTCTTCGTAGCACGTACCGTGCCAAAGCAAGCCCCTTGACCGGGCGCGGTCCACCCGCTTCGCGCTTGCCACGTTGAACACGGGAATCCAAAAAAACACGATAAGCACCAGATTGGGGCGTTTACAACGCACAACTTTGGAGCATCACCAGGGAGTTAGTTCATGAGCCTGTCTTTAGTGCACAGCCGCGCCTTGCTGGGGCTGGAAGCGCGGCCCGTCCGCGTCGAGGTCCACCTGGCCAACGGCCTGCCCAGCTTCACGCTGGTCGGCCTGGCCGAAACCGAGGTCAAGGAGGCCCGCGAACGCGTGCGCTCCGCCATCCAGAACACCGGCCTGGAGTTTCCCGCCAACAAGAGGATCACCGTCAACCTGGCGCCGGCCGACCTGCCCAAGGATTCCGGCCGCTTCGACCTGCCGATCGCCCTGGGCATCCTGGCGGCCAGCGGCCAGGTCGACGCCCGCAAGCTTGAAGGCTATGAGTTCGCCGGCGAACTGTCCCTGGGCGGCGACCTGCGGCCCGTGCGCGGCGCGCTGGCCATGAGCCTGGCGCTGGCCCGCCCCGGGCGTGACACCGCCGGCGCCGAAAAACTGCCCAAATTGGTGCTGCCGGACGCCAGCGCCCAGGAGGCGGCCCTGGTGCCCGGCGCGGAAATCTTCCGGGCGCTGCATTTACTCGACGTGGTCAGGCAGTTTTTGCCGGGGGAGGCCCCCGTGGAGGCGCTGGATGGCTGGTCGCGGGTGAAGCCGGCAGCGCCGCCCCCGCAGTCGGCCTACCCGGACCTGGCCGACGTGAAAGGCCAGGCCGCGGCCCGGCGCGCCCTGGAAATCGCGGCCGCCGGCGGCCACAGCGTGCTCATGATGGGCGCGCCCGGCTCCGGCAAATCCATGCTGGCGCAGCGTTTTGCCGGCCTGCTGCCGGCCATGAGCACCGAAGAGGCGCTGGAAAGCGCGGCGGTGGCCTCCCTGGGCGGCCGCTTTTCGCTGGATAAATGGGCGCTGCGCCCGACCTGCGCACCCCACCATACCGCCAGTGCCGTGGCCCTGGTCGGCGGCGGCTCGCCGCCGCGGCCCGGCGAGATCTCGCTGGCGCACCGCGGCGTGCTGTTTCTTGACGAGCTGCCCGAGTTTCCGCGCGCGGCGCTGGAGGCGCTGCGCGAGCCTCTGGAGTCCGGCAGCATCACCATCTCGCGGGCCGCCCAGCGCGCCGAGTTTCCGGCCCGCTTCCAGCTGGTCGCAGCCATGAACCCCTGCCCCTGCGGCTACCTGGGCTCCAGTCTGCGGGCCTGCCGCTGCTCGCCCGAGCAGGTCTCGCGCTACCAGGGCAAACTCAGCGGCCCGCTGCTGGACCGCATAGACCTGCATGTGGAAGTCGGCGCCCTGGCAGCCGATGAACTCGTGAACACGCCGCCCGGCGAGGCCACGGCCGATATCCGGCGCCGGGTGGTCGCGGCGCGCGAGCGCGCCCTGGCCCGGCAAGGCAGCACCAACCAGGCGCTGGCAGGCCAGGCCATAGACGCGCAATGCCAGCTCGATGACACGGCCGCGAAATTCCTCAACACCGCGGCCGCCCGCCTGGGCTGGTCGGGGCGCAGCATCCATCGCTGCCTGAAAGTCGCCAGGACGATTGCCGACCTGGCCGGCGCGCAGGTGGTGCAGACGGTCCATGTTGCGGAGGCGGTGCAGTACCGCCGGGCGCTCAAGGCCGCCCCGTGAGGTCCTGGTTCTTCAATCCACGCGCAGCCTGCGCGCCTTGCGGGTCTTCCACCAGCGCGAAAGATGCACCTTCAGGTCGTGGCGCGGGTGGGTGATGCGCCGGATCGCGCTCACGTAGTCGAGCGCCAGCCCCGGCGTCCAGGCCATGGACTCGGCGCGCACCCGGGCGCTGCCGGCCATCCAGACGTCGGGATGCAAGGCAAGCCGCAGCAGGGTCCGCCAGAAGGGCTTATCCGCAAAGACGCCTTCCATGGCCGCGTCCACGGCCTGCGTGACCACAACGGAGCAGTTGCGATGGGTGAGGTTGTAGGTGTCGTCCTGGCGATACACGTCCCAGAAGGCCTGGAGGTAGCTGCGGTTGTAGACGCGGAAATGCAGCTTGTGCGTGGAAGGACGGGTCGCCGCGGCCTCTTCGGCATAAGAGGGCAGCCAGACGCCGGGATGGTCGTTGCCGGAGGTGGCGCGCAAGTGGTCGACCAGGTTGGCCTGCGTAATGGCCAGGCGAACTCGCGGGTGGTGGCTGATGTACAGGCCGTCCTCGCACTCAAGCGCCACATGGCCGGTTGAAACACGGCCCTTCTTTGTCATGGAGGCGATGTAGCGCTCGATCAGCGGAAGGCGTATGCGGTCCTTGTCGTCGTCCACCGCATCGACCGCCGTCCAGACATGCACGATCATGTGGCCGGCGGCGGCATTTGCGGCCAGCGTTTCGGCCGTGGCCGGCGCCGCATCTGGTTGAAGCACCCGGGTGCCGCTGTAAAGCTCGACGGCCGCCAGCCGGGAGCCGCGCGGCAGGCGCCTGAGCCGCCAGGCGCCGCGCATCAGGATGTGGCCGCCCGCGATAAGCGCCAGGCCCGTACACAGCGAGACATTCATGCTCGAGGGCACCGGCCAGTTGGTCAGCAGCAGCAGCGCCAAGACCAGGTAGGCCCAGCCTATCAGGTTGGACTTGCGCCAGCTCGGGTAGCGGATCAGCCAGCTGGAGGCAATGCGGATCAGGCCGTTGAAAGTGAAAGCCGCGCCGAACAGAATGCCGGCGGCAATCGAGTTGTCCCAGGGGAAATCGAGCACCAGGCAGGCGAACACCACCATGGCCGCGCCGCGCAGCATCTCAAAACGGCGCCGCTCCCGCGCGTGGGTGGCGCCCACCACCAGCTCGACCACCCCCTGGGCCAGCAACACCGCGCCCAGGACCCAGGTGGCCACATCGGCCACGCCATCGACCAAATCAACCAGGAGCAGGATGCCCAAGATGGCGGTCAGCACACCCGCCGCCATGAAAATTTTCCAGCGCTTGACCAGCGCATCGCCGCCAAAAAGAATCAACGCAAGTCTGAACATATTCTTCTTCTGCTTTGCCGCCGCGCCGGCGCCCCAGGGCGGCCGGCAAGGCCGGGCTTCACTTCAAGGCCGGGAAATCCACCACATAGGCATCCATGGGCAAGGCCGCGCGCTGAGGGCCCTGCTGGGGCAGCGGCTGAACGACCACCTTGCCCTGCTCCGTGGCATCGGTGGCCAGCCCCTTGACGACAAAAGCGTCGATCACATAAGGCAAGCCCTGGGACGACAGCGGGCCCATGCCGTCCGACACATGGAAATGCAGGTGCGGCGCCGTGGTGTTGCCCGAATTGCCCAGCAGCGCCAGCACCTGGCCGCGCTTGACGCGGTCGCCGATGCGCACCTTGAGCGAGCCGGGCTGCAGGTGGGCGTAAAAGGCGTAGTAGCCGCGGCCCAGGTCCAGGACCACGTGGTTGCCGGTGACGTTCTGCATGGTGGTGTCGGGCGGCAAGGCATTGGGCACGCGTTCGGGCAGGCCGTCGAGCACGGACACCACCTTGGCATCCGCCACGGCAATGGCTTTTTGCCCGTAGGTGGGCCAGTTTTCGTTCTTGTTGCTGTCGCCGTTGCTTTGCTGCGAGTTCGCGTCCAGCTTGATCCAGTCGATGGCAAAGCGCTGGCTCACATACAGCACGCCGTTGACGGGAATACCGGCGCGCCGGTGCGGGACCTCCTTGCAGCAGCCGTTAAAAGCCACCCAGCCCGTTCCTTCCAGCGGCGGGCCTATCAGCGGTGCCGGCCGGGTGCTGAGGGCCACGTTGCCGCCGGTCTGCGTGGTCTGGACCGTGCCTTCACTCGCGGCTTTGACGGCGGCCGTGAGCTTGACCTCGGCGCCGGCCGTCACCACGCGGTGCGAAAGCGCTTTCGGCAGGGGCTGGCCGGGCTCCAGCACCACGTCGACCCAGAAAAAACCGGCCTGCGCCGCGTCCATGCTGTCGGTGGCGGCGCCGCCCAGCAGGGAGAAGGTGCGCGCCACGTCGGCGCCGGATACGCCGGCCAGCACCTTGCCGGAGCCGGCGTCCAGCACCTCCAGCGACACCAGCTTGACCGGCACGGCCCGCGCGTTGATCACCTGCAGCTCGTAATCGATGTGCACGCGCCCGTCGGCGCCTAGAAACGGCACGGGGCGCGAGGCGGCACTGAGCAGCACAGGGGTGTTCTGGTCGCGCGCGCCCGCGAATTCGAGCTGGTCCAGGCCCGCCTTGGGCCCGGCCGCCATCGCCTGAAAATTGCCGGCAAACAGGAGCGGGGCCAGCAGGAGCATGAAAAAACGCCGCATGCGATCCTCCTTGTGATGGGCCGGGTCATCATAGCGCCAAGCCCCTGGAGAGCGGACGTAAAAAAGCCCCGCAACAGGGGTGCTGCGGGGCTTTGCTGTGGATGGATCAGCGGCTGTAGTAAGGAGCGGGCTCCGCCGGCTGCGCGGCCACGGGCGCGGGCGGCGGCTTGGGACCATAAACGGCGCCGTCATTGGTGCGCAGCACATTGCCTTCCACCGTCACGCGGCTGCCCACGCTGGGGGCGCGCGCCACTTCCACCATGCGCTGCGAACCGTCTTCCATGCGCACGCCGACCTGGTAGACGGTTTCCTTGCGCATATGGCCTTCGATCGCATTGCCGGCAAAACCTCCGCCGACCGCGCCCAGGATGGTGGCCGCGGTGCGGCCGCCGCCATGGCCGATCTGGTTGCCGAGCACGGCGCCCAGCACGCCACCGGCGACGGCGCCCGCGCCGACACCGGCAGGTTTGGTGGAGCGTTCAACGGGCGTGACCGATTCAACGGCGCCGCACACATGGCAAACCGCGGCCACGGCCACCGGTGCGGGCGTGGGGCCGGGCGCGGGCGAAATACCGGCGTAGCTGGGCGCGGGCGCCGGCTTGGGCGTGGGCTTGGCCACCTTCTTGGCGGGAACGGGTGCGGGTTTGGCGGGGGCTGCGGCCGGTTTTTCGGCCAGGTCGTCCGCGGCGCTGGCGCTGCTGCTGGCCGCGGCCAGAGGGGCGACCGCTTGCGGCGTTGCCTGCGGGGTGGCCAGGGCCACCGGCGGCGTGGCGCCGGCCGGGTTGCGCATCTGGTAAATCATGGTGCCGCCCATGGCCAGGACGGCAACGCCCAGAATGCCGACGGCGGCCCACAAGGGCTTGCTGGCCGACGAGGCTTGCTGGCCGGGCTGGAGGTTTTCAGTGGATGTGTTCATGGCAATTCCCTCTATTGAGATCAGATCGCTTGTTTAACGTTTCCCATGCCGTGAAAGTAAACACGCTTTGGCAAGCGGCTGTGTATTTATGTAAACGCTGCTTATTCTGCGGCAAAGTCGCCGTAAACGCGAATGGCCGCGGCCATCCTGGAAGCTGCCATTCCAGGAGGGTTCTGGGTGGTTCTCAAAGGTTCGGTGCGAGCAGGCGCTGCAGTTCATCCGCCTTGAGGCCGCGCCGCTGCGCCAGGTCCTGCAGCTGGTCGTCGCCTATCTTGCCGACGTTGAAGTAGGTGCTTTGCGGGTGGCTCAGATAAAAACCACTGACGCTGGCCGCCGGCGTCATGGCCAGGCTTTCGGTCAAGGCCATGCCGATCTCGCCGGCCTTGAGCAGCTCGAACATCTCTTTCTTGACGCTGTGGTCCGGGCAGGCCGGGTAGCCGGGTGCCGGGCGTATGCCCTGGTACTTTTCTGCGATCAGCGCCTCGCCGTCCAGCGATTCACCGGGCACATAGCCCCACAAGTCCTTGCGCACGCGCTGGTGCAGGCTTTCGGCAAAGGCCTCGGCCAGGCGGTCGGCCAGCGCCTTGAGCATGATGGACGAATAGTCGTCGTGGTCGTCGAGGAAGTATTTTTCCTTCTTCTCGGCGCCTATGCCGGCGGTCACGGCGAAGACGCCGATGTAGTCGGAAACACCCTTGGGCGCGACAAAATCGGCCAGGCAGCGGCTGGGCCGCATCACGCCCTCAATCGCGGTTTTTTCGGTCTGCTGGCGCAGGCCGTACCAGGTCATGGCCACTTCACTGCGCGTCTCGTCGGTGTATATCTCGATGTCGTCGCCCACGCTGTTGGCCGGGTAGAGCGCCATCACGCCGTTGGCAGTCAGCCAGCGGCCTTCGATGAGGCGCTTGAGCATGCGCTGCGCGTCGCCGTACACACGCACGGCCTCGGTGCCCACCACCTCGTCTTTCAGGATGGCCGGGAAAGGGCCGGCCAGGTCCCAGGTCTGGAAGAAGGGGCCCCAGTCGATGTAGTGCGCGAGCTCGGCCAGGTCGAAGTTCTTGAACACGCGCCGGCCTATGAACTTGGGCACCGGCGGCGTGTAGCCGGCCCAGTCCATGGGCGTGGCATTGGCGCGCGCCTTGGCCAGCGGCCACATCGGCACCTGTTTTTTGTTGGCGTGCTGGGTGCGCACCTTGTCGTAGTCGGCGTAGAGCTCGTCGATGTATTTGGCCGCCTGGTCGGACAACAGGCTTTGCGCCACGCTGACGCTGCGCGAGGCGTCGGGCACATAGACCACCGGGCCTTCGTAGTGCGGCGAGATCTTGACGGCCGTGTGCACCCGGCTGGTGGTGGCGCCGCCTATCAGCAGCGGGATTTTCTTGATGCGGAAATGCTCGTCCTTCTGCATTTCGGCGGCCACGTACTGCATTTCCTCCAGGCTGGGCGTGATCAGGCCGGACAACCCGACGATGTCGGCACCCTCGACCTTGGCGCGCGCCAGGATCTCGTGGCAGGGCACCATCACGCCCATGTTGACGACCTCGAAGTTGTTGCACTGCAGGACCACCGTGACGATGTTCTTGCCGATGTCGTGCACGTCGCCCTTGACGGTGGCGATGATGATCTTGCCCTTGGTCTTGACGTCGCCGCCGGCGGCTTCGAGCTGCAGCTTTTCAGCCTCGATGTAGGGCAGCAGGTGGGCCACGGCCTGTTTCATCACGCGGGCGCTTTTGACCACCTGGGGCAGGAACATCTTGCCCTGGCCGAACAGGTCGCCGACGACGTTCATGCCGTCCATCAGCGGGCCTTCGATGACGTGCAGCGGCCGGCCGCCGCCGGCGAGGATTTCGCGGTACATCTCCTCAGTGTCTTCGGTGATGAACTCGTTCATGCCGTGGACCAGCGCATGCGACAGGCGCTGGCGCACCGGCAGGGCGCGCCATTCGTTTTTCTTGCTATCGTCCTTGGCGCCGCTTTTCGCGGTTTCGGCCACTTCGATCAGACGCTCGCTGGGCGTGAGCTCTGGCTCGCCGGGTTTGTAGACGGGCGTGCGGTTGAGCACCACATCCTCGACGCGCTCGCGCAGCACCGGATCCAGGTCGTCGTAGACGCCGACCATGCCGGCGTTGACGATGCCCATGTCCATGCCGGCCTGGATCGCGTGGTAGAGGAACACGGTGTGGATGGCTTCGCGCACCGGGTCGTTGCCGCGAAAGCTGAAGGACACGTTGGACACACCGCCCGAAACCTTGGCGCCGGGCAGGTTCTGCTTGATCCAGCGCGTGGCGTTGATGAAGTCGACCGCGTAGTTGTTGTGCTCCTCGATGCCGGTGGCGATAGCGAAGATGTTGGGGTCGAAGATGATGTCTTCGGGCGGAAAGTCGAGTTCGTCGACCAGCACGCGGTAGGCGCGTTCGCAGATCTCGATCTTGCGCTCGTAAGTGTCGGCCTGGCCTTTTTCATCGAAGGCCATCACCACGGCCGCCGCGCCATAGCGCTTGAGCAGCTTGGCCTGCTGCTTGAAGGGCTCCAGGCCCTCTTTCATCGAGATCGAATTGACGATGCCCTTGCCCTGGATGCAGCGCAGGCCGGCCTCGATGACGCTCCACTTGGAGCTGTCGATCATGATGGGCACGCGCGCGATGTCGGGCTCACTGGCAATCAGGTTCAGGAAGCGCACCATGGCGGCCTGGCTGTCCAGCATGGCCTCGTCCATGTTGATGTCGATGATCTGCGCGCCGTTTTCCACCTGCTGGCGGGCCACCGCCAGGGCCTGCTCGTACTCGCCGTTGAGGATCATGCGGGCGAAGGCCTTGGAGCCGGTGACGTTGGTGCGCTCGCCGATGTTGACGAACAGGGTGCCCGCGCCTATGTCGACCGGCTCCAGGCCGGACAGTTTCATGGGGGGAACAGGGACGGAATTTTCGGTTTCGGACACGGACTCACCTTAAGGACAAGGTGAGCGTCGTTGCGGAAGGCCGCCGCTGGCGGCCGCCGTAACCCAAGCCTGACGGACGCTGGGGTCCGCTGCAACGCTCCTTGGGTTGCCGCTATTTTAAGGGCTGAAGCCCTGTTGCGCCATTTCCCGGTGCGAAGCCCCGGGAAATGGAGTGCCTGCTTAATCCAGCTTGATCTTGGCCACTTTGATCAGGCGGCCGTAGTCAGCATGTTCCTTCATGACCATATAAGCAAAATCCGCCGAGGTCATGGGGCTGGGCGTGGCGCTCATGCGCGCGAACTTTTCGGCCGTGTCGGGCGTGTTGAGCGCGGCGGCAAAAGCCTTTTGCAACTGGTCCGTCGTGGCCTTGGGCAGGTTGGCCGGGCCGAAGATGCCGAACCAGGTGCTGATGTGGAAACCGGGCAGCACGTCATTGATGGTGGGGATCTCGGTGAAGCTGCTGGAGCGGTTGATGGTGGTCACGCCGAAGGCCACCAGCTTGCCCGACTTGATGTTGGCGCTGGCCGAGGCCAGGTTGTCGAACATCAGGTCGGTCTGGCCGGACAGCAGGCTGGCCTGCGCCTGGGCCGAGCCGCTGGAAGGCAAGTGCACCACGCTGATTTTGGCCAGGCTTTTGAACAGCTCGCCGGCGAGGTGGCCGGCGCTGCCGTTGCCGCCCGAGGCATAGTTCAGCCGGCCGGGGTTCTTGCGCGCGTAGGCGATCAGGTCCTTGGTGTCCTTGATGTTCAGGCGCTTGGCCGTCTCGGCGTTCATGACCAGCACATTGGGCACACGGGCCACCAGCGTGATGGGCGTGAAGTCCTTGAGCGCGTCATAAGGCATGTTGGGATAGAGCCAGGGGTTGATGGCGTGGGTGGCGACCGCGCCCATGACCAGCGTGTGGCCGTCGGCCGGCGCCTTGGCGACCAGCGCGGCGCCCACATTGCCGCCCGAGCCGGGCCGGTTGTCGACCACCACTTCGGTTTTGAGCATGGGGCGCAGCTTGTCGGCCAGGATGTGCGCGGCATTGTCCAGCGGGCCGCCGGCCGGATAGGGAACAACGATGGTGACGGGCTTTTGCGGCGCCAGCTGCGCCTGGGCCGCCAGGGAGACGGTGGCCACGGCGAATGCCGCGGCGATCTTGATGAGTGAACGCACGTTCAGGGTTTCCTTTGTGATGATGGGTTGTCCGGCCGCGGGCGGCCGCGGGGCGCGGCGCCGGAAGGTGAAAAGCCAGGCCGGACAAACGGGCCTGACTATAGCCGCTAAACGTGACGCGCCATGGGCGCACCCCGCCTGGATGGCGGGGGAGCAGACGAATGGCCGTGTTGGCCGTTCAGGCGGCTTCTTTGTAGAAGCCGGCGCGCTGGCGCGAGCGCGCGGCCACGGGGGCCACGGCGTGCGCGATGGCGCCTATATGGTCCGGCGTGGTGCCGCAGCAGCCGCCCACGATGTTGACCAGGCCTTCGTCGGCGAACTCGCGCAGCAGGCGCGAGGTGACGTCGGGCGTCTCGTCGAAGCCGGTGTCGCTCATGGGGTTGGGCAGGCCGGCATTCGGGTAGCAGCTGATGAAGGTGTCGCCGGCCACGCGGGCCAGCTCCTGGATGTAGGGGCGCATCAGGGTGGCGCCCAGCGCGCAATTGAGGCCTATGGCCAGCGGCGCGGCATGGCGTACGCTGTGCCAGAAGGCGGTCACGGTCTGCCCGCTCAGGATGCGGCCCGAGGCATCGGTCACGGTGCCGCTGATGATCAGGGGCAGGCGCTCGCCGGAGTTATCGAAGTACTCGTCGATGGCGAACAGCGCCGCCTTGGCGTTGAGCGTGTCGAAAATGGTCTCGACCAGCAGCACGTCGCTGCCGCCCTTGACCAGTGCCTCGGTCTGTTCGTAGTACGCCTTGCGCAGTTCCTCAAAGCTGGTGTTGCGCGCGCCGGGGTCGTTGACGTCGGGGCTGATGCTGGCCGTCTTGGGCGTGGGGCCCAGGGCGCCAACCACAAAGCGCGGTTTGTCGGGCGTGGAGAACTTGTCGCAGGCGGCGCGGGCGATGCGGGCCGATTCGTAGTTCATCTCGACGGCCAGGTCGGCCATGTCGTAATCGGCCTGGGCCACCGTGGTCGCGCCGAAGGTGTTGGTTTCAATCATGTCGGCGCCGGCGGCCAGGTAGCCCTCGTGGATGTCCTGGATCACATCGGGGCGCGTGAGGCTCAGCAACTCGTTGTTGCCCTTGACGTCCTTGTGGAAGTCCTTGAAGCGCTCGCCGCGGTACTGGGCTTCGCTGAGCTTGAAGCGCTGGATCATGGTGCCCATGGCGCCGTCGAGGATGGCAATGCGTTGTTCCAGGATGGCCGGCAGCTGCTGCCCGCGGGTGTAGGTGATTGGCTTCATGCCCCAATTTTAAGGTGCGGCGGTTTTTTCGACAGGCTGCGAGGCGGCCGCGCCCGTTTTGCGCCGGGCCGCCCGCAAAAAAAGCGCGCGCCCAGAGAGGAAGGCAAACCGCGGCATGTCGCGCAGACACCATCGGCCACAATAGGGGTATTAGCCCGATCATGAAAAACTTTCAACCCAAAGAAGCCTGGACCTGGCTGCAGTCGCATCCCGACGCGCTGTTCGTGGACGTGCGCATGGAAATCGAATCGCTGTACGTGGGCCGCCCGCCGGGCGTGGTCAATGTGCCGTGGTACGAATACCCCGACCTGCAGCCCGACGCGCTGAAGTTCGCCGAGGCCGTGGCGCGCGAGGCCAACAGCAAGGCGCAACCGGTACTGCTGATCTGCCGCTCCGGCAAACGCACGCTGGACGCGGGCAAGGCGCTGGAAGCGGCCGGCTTCACCGACGTGCAGCATGTGGTGCACGGCTTCGAGGGTGAGCTCGACGAGCAGTTCCAGCGCTCCACGCTCTCGGGCTGGCGCTTTGACGGCCTGCCCTGGGAGCAGATGTAGGCCCCGCCTTCCCGGCTTACCCGGCCTTCGCGCAACCCGTTTTCATTTTCATTCCGATCTTGTCCTCACTCCCCGTTTCTTCCCCTTCCACCCCGCTGCACGTGCTGGCCGAGGTCTTCGGCTACGACAGCTTCCGGGGCCCGCAGCAGGCCATCGTGGACCACGTGGTGCGCGGCGGCGATGCGCTGGTGCTGATGCCCACGGGCGGCGGCAAGTCGCTGTGCTACCAGATCCCGGCCATCGTGCGGCAGCAGGCCGGCCACGGTGTGACGGTGGTGATCTCGCCGCTGATCGCGCTGATGCACGACCAGGTCGGGGCGCTGCATGAGGCCGGCGTGTCCGCGGCCTTCCTCAATTCCACGCAAAGCTTCGACGAAAGCAGCCAGCTTGAAAAGCAGCTGCTGCGCAACGAGCTGACGCTGCTCTATGCCGCGCCCGAACGCATCAACACGCCGCGCATGAAGGGCCTGCTGGCCTCGCTGCACGAACGCGGGCTGCTGAGCCTGTTCGCCATCGACGAGGCGCACTGCGTGAGCCAGTGGGGCCACGATTTCCGGCCCGAGTACCGCTCGCTGAGCCTGCTGCACGAGACCTTTCCCGACGTGCCGCGCATCGCGCTGACGGCCACGGCCGACGCGCTGACGCGCCAGGACATGATCGAGCGCCTCAAGCTGGAGGACGCGCGCCAGTTCGTCAGCAGCTTCGACCGGCCCAACATCCGCTACACCATCGTCGAAAAAACCGACCCGACGCGCCAGCTGCTGCGCTTCATCGAGGCCGAGCACGAGGGAGAGGCCGGCATCGTGTATTGCCAGTCGCGCAAGCGCGTGGAAGAAATCGCCGGCATGCTGCAGGACGCGGGCCTGAAGGCGCTGGCCTACCACGCGGGCCTGGATTCGGCCCTGCGCCAGCAGCGCCAGGACCGATTCCTGCGCGAGGACGGCATCGTCATGGTGGCGACGATTGCCTTCGGTATGGGCATCGACAAGCCCGACGTGCGTTTTGTCGCCCACCTGGACATGCCCAAGAACATCGAAGGCTATTACCAGGAGACCGGCCGCGCCGGCCGCGACGGCCAGAGCGCCGACGCCTGGATGGTCTACGGCCTGCAGGACGTGGTGAACCAGCGCCGCATGATTGACACCAGCGAGGCGGCCAGCGAGGAGTTCAAGCAGGTGATGCGCGGCAAGCTCGACGCCCTGCTGACGCTGGCCGAGGACACGCGCTGCCGCCGCGTCAGCCTGCTGGGCTATTTCGGCGAGGACAGCCAGCCTTGCGGCAACTGTGACAACTGCCTGAACCCGCCGGCCGTCTGGGATGCCACCGAGGCCGCGCGCAAGATGCTCAGTTGCATCTACCGTGTGCAGCAGGCCAGCGGCATCAGCTTCGGTGCCGGACACATCATGGACATCCTGCGCGGCAAGATGACCGAGAAGATGGCCCAGTACGGCCACGACAAGCTCAGCACCTTCGGCATAGGCGCGGACCTGGCCGAGGCGCAATGGCGCGGCGTGCTGCGCCAGCTGATCGCGCGCAACATGGTGCGCGTGGACGCCGAGGCCTTCAGCACCCTGCAGCTGCTGCCGGACGCGCGCCAGGTGCTCAAGGGCGAGGTCAGCGTGGTGCTGCGCGAACAGGCGGCAGGCGCCAAGGCCGGCGGGCGCGGCAAGCGCGTGACCAAGACGTCGGTCAAGGGCCTGGCCGAGGCCGCCCTCAATGCCGGCGCGCTGGAGCGCCTGGCGCGCCTGAAAGCCTGGCGCGCCGAAGTCGCCCGCGAGCACAACCTGCCGGCCTTCGTGATTTTTCATGACGCAACCTTGCGCGCGATTGCGGAACGCGCACCGCAAGGTGTCGCCGACCTCGAAGGCATCAGCGGTATCGGCGTCAAAAAGCTCGAGGCCTACGGGGCCGAAGTGCTGCGCGTCTGCGCCGCAACGGCTTAGGCCTTCGCAAGCCAGCGACCGACTCCCGCGCGGTACCGCACGCCTTGGCCGCTTAAACCGCGCCAGGCGTATTCCGGATCTCGACGCTGTCTATGGCCGCGCGCGCAGGGCGCTGCGGCGTCAACAGCCCGCGAACCAGGCCAGCAGCGTTAAAACACCACGACACGACCGAAAACACGGCTTTTGTGGCGCTGCGTTTTCGCCATGCCATCAACAGGATGGGTACCGCCGCAATGCAGGAGAAGGCCGCGATGCGCGCCGTCCACGGCAGGGGAGCCACCAAAACGGCGAGCAACACGGTCCACCATCCCAGCACGGCAACATACAGCCGCAACTCGCGCACCCGCGTCAGCACCAGCCCCAGGTGCGACTCGCCCCAGGCGGCGCGCAGCACTTCACCCAGGCCGCAGATGTAGCGGCTGCGCCAGCGGCGCACCAGCAACTGGTAGGGAGGCGCATCGTGGCCATGGTGCCGCACGGAATCGATGCCCAGACGCCACAATTTCCAGCCCCTGGCATGCAGGCGCATGGCCAGGTCAAACTCCTCATAGCTGTGCAGGTTGCGGTCTGAAAAGTACCCGGCTTGCTCCACTGCGACCCTGCGGTACAGGCCGCCCATGTCCAGCCGGTCCACCATGCCCGCCTGCATGTGGCCCAAACCCCGCTCCACGCGCGCCACATATTCCAGGCTGCTGGTATTCATTTCAACGACTTGCCCTCCCACGCCGGCCACGTCGGGGTGCGCCTGCATGAAGGCCAGCGCCTCCGGCAAAAAACCAGGCTGCATTTCCATGTCGCCGTCCAGGATGTAAACAAATTCGCCCACCGAATGCTGGTAACCCAGCTGGGGGCCGGCGCCGCAGCAGCGTTCATCGGCGCGTGCCAGTTGCACGATACGGATGGGGTAAGCAGACGCCAGTGCCACGGTGCGGTCGCTGGAGCAGGAATCGGCGAGCACCACCTCGCCACCGACCATCCGGACGGCCGTCAACGCACTCTCCACCGCGGCTACGATGCGCTTTTCTTCGTTCAGGGCCTTGATGACGATGCTCACCCGGCATGGGGCACCTGTGGTTTCAAAGGACTGCATTATTTTTACCTCGCAAAATAACGCGGGCCGGCACGCCCACGGCAAGCGCGCCCGCCGGCACATCGGTGATCACCACCGCATTGGCGCCGATGTCAACGTCGTCCCCAATCCGTATGGCCCCAAGGACCTTCGCGCCGGCGCCGATGTTCACACGGTTGCCGATGTGCGGCGCTTCCAGCGGCCTGTCCATGCGCTGGTTGCCGATGGTGACGCCCTGGCGGATGATGCAGTCATCCCCGATGACGGCCTTACCGTGCACCACAATCGCACCGGAATGCTCTATCACAAGGCGCCGCCCAATCCTGGCCGAAACGCCGATAGTGACCCCGCAGAACATTTCAGCCAGCTTGGCCAGTACCAGATGCAGGGCGCCAAGCGGGTAGCGCACCAGCCTGGACTGAAACCGGTAGCGCAGATGCCCCAGCCTGTATACCTGCAGCGCCCAGAAGCCCAGGGACAAAACGCCTTCCTGCGCTGCACGCAAGTCCTCAAGAAAAGCCATCGCTAGTGAGCTTTCATAACAAGCATTGGGACGTGACAAGCACTCGCACGGTCGCGGGCTCCAACGGGGGCTGTTCGGCGTTCCGGGAAGAAGTCCGTGGCAAGTGCCTCAGAACCCGGCAAAGCCAGGGCAATAAATCTCAACGCTCTCAGAGGTGAAGTGCAAGATTCGTACCAATGGACTTGCCAGAGACTGACCTGGCTGCGGCTGTATCACCGGCGCAGGCAGACCATAAAGAAGGCCGTTGCGCCCGGTTTTGGGGCGAACGAGCCAGCGCACAGCGGTGGCCGGGACGGGAAATCTTCTGCTTTGTGTCCATGCGCCATGCTTGCAGTGCATATCAACCCATCGTTAAGCTCATGACGCATTTTTCGCAAGGGTTTATCCCGAGCGAATAGGCCTTTGCGCCCCCTCGGCTCGCGCAATGCTTGGGTTAGCATTTCGGCGCTGGCACGCATCGTGCTGGACTACAAAAGTTTCACTGACTGGAGAATCCCGTGATCAAAATCGCCAAAAAACATGGTCTTGCCACGCTGGCTGCCGCCGGCCTCACCCTTGCTGCGATGGCTCCCGCCCACGCCGGCAAGACACTGGACACCATCAAGTCTCGCGGCCAGGTAATTTGCGGCGTCAACGTCGGCCTGGCGGGGTTCTCCTCCGCCGACAGCAACGGCGCCTGGACCGGCCTTGACGTGGACACCTGCAAGGCCATCGCCGCCAGCGTGTTGGGCGATGCCAGCAAGGTCAAATGGGTTCCCCTGAACGCCCAGCAGCGCTTCACCGCGCTGCAGTCCGGTGAAGTCGACGTGCTCGCGCGCAACACCACCTTCTCGCTGACCCGCGACGCCTCGCTGGGCCTGCACATGACCGCCGTGACCTACTACGACGGCCAGGGCTTCATGGTTCCCGTGAAGAGCAAGATCAAGAGCGCCAAGGCGCTAAAGAACGCCACCGTCTGCGTGCAATCCGGCACCACGACCGAAAAAAACCTGACCGACTTCTCCAAGGCCAACAACCTGAACATGAAGCCCGTGGTGTTTGAAAAGCAGGAGGCCGTCAACGCCGCCTACTTCTCGGGCCGCTGCCAGGCTTACACCACGGACGCCTCAGGCCTGGCCTCGGTGCGCAACAAGGAAGCCAAGGTTCCCGCCGACCACCTGATCCTGCCCGAGCTGATCTCCAAGGAGCCGCTGGGCCCCATGGTGCGCCGCGGTGACGACGAGTGGTTCGCCATCGTCAAGTGGGTGGTCTACGGCCTGATCGAAGCCGAAGAGTACGGCGTGACCCAGGCCAACGTCGACGCCATGACCAAGGAAAGCAAGGACCCCGTGGTCATGCGCCTGACCGGCAGCGGCGAGGACACCGGCAAGCTGCTGGGCCTGGACAAGGAATGGCTGGTGCGCGCCGTCAAGGCCGTCGGCAACTACGGCGAGATCTTTGAGCGCAACGTCGGCCCCAAAACGCCCCTGGCGCTGCCGCGCGGCCAGAACAACCAGTGGAACAAGGGCGGCCAGATGTACGCCATGCCGGTGCGCTGATCATCTCTGATCACCTGATTCCGATGCGTTGAACGCAAGCGGGCCGCTCGCAACCCTCCGTTGTCGAGCGGCCCGTTTTTTTTGGGTACACCGTTTATGTCCGAGCACTCCCTGATCCCACCGCGCCCGGCACCCGCCTTGCGGCGCAAGGTTTTTTCCTGGCGCAGCAAGCAGGCGCGCGCCATCGTCTACCAGGTGCTGGCCGTCAGCCTGATCGTCTTCCTGATCTGGCTGCTGGTCAGCAACACCATGGCCAATATGAAGACCCGCGGCATCCAGAGCGGCTTCGACTTCCTGATGCAGCCGGCCGGCTTCGACATCGGCGAAGGCTGGCTCAGCTACGACTCCATAGACCCCTACTGGAAGGCCTTCCTGGTCGGGCTGGTCAACACGTTGCGCGTGGCGGTGGTCGGCATCGTGCTGACCTCCATCCTGGGCACCCTGCTGGGCGTGGGGCGCTTTTCGCGCAACGCCCTGGTGCGGGCGCTGTGCTACGGCTATGTCGAGACCTTCCGCAACATTCCGGTGCTGCTGCAGCTGCTGATGTGGTACCTGCTGTTCACCGAATACCTGCCGGCCGTCGACCAGGCCCTGCACATCGGCAAATGGGTTTACGTCAGCAAGAACGGCATCTCCTACCCGTCGCCGGTGTGGGGGCTGGGCCAGACGCTGGCACTCGTCGGGGCGCTGGCGGGGGTGGTGGCCAGCGTGCTGTATGCGCGGCGCGCGCGCCGGCAGTTCGACCTGACCGGCAAACCGCGGCCTGTGCTGTGGGTGTCGCTGGCGCTGGTCATTGGCGGCGCATTGGCCGGCTGGCTGGCCGGCGGCGCGCCCATGGAATGGAATATGCCGCTGCTGACCGAATCGCAGGTCGAAGGCGGCGGCGCGCTATCGCCTGAATACCTCGCGGTGCTGCTGGGCCTGGTGCTTTACACCTCCGCCTTTGTGGCCGAGGTGGTGCGTGCCGGCATCGCCTCGGTGTCGCTGGGCCAGCATGAGGCCAGCGCCTCGCTGGGCCTGTCGCGCGGCCACTCGATGCGGCTGGTGGTGCTGCCGCAGGCGCTGCGGGTCATCATCCCGCCGCTGACCAACCAGTACCTCAACCTGACCAAGAACTCCTCGCTGGCCGTGGCCGTGGGTTATCCCGACCTGGTTTCCATCGCCAACACCTCGCTGAACCAGACCGGCCGGGCCGTGGAGTGCATCGCCATCATCATGCTGATCTACCTGAGCACCTCGCTGGCGACGTCCGGCCTGATGAACTGGTTCAACAGCCGTGCCGCCATCAAGGAGCGCTGAGCGATGAGCAAGACTTTTGTCCCGATCGCAGCCCGCCCCGCCCCCATCAAGATGGAGGGCTTTATCCCCTGGCTGCGCAACAACCTGTTTTCCAGCGTCGGCAACTCGCTGGTGTCCCTCATCGTGCTGGCGCTGCTGCTGTGGGCCGCCTCAGGCATCGCGCAGTGGGGCATCATCCATGCCGTCACCGCGGCGGAGCCGGATGCCTGCCAGGCCGCGCGCGGCGTGGGCGCCTGCTGGGGTGTGATCCGCGAAAAAGGCCGCATCATCCTGCTGGGCCGCTACCCCCAGCCCGAGCACTGGCGCGCCGAGCTCGCGACCCTGCTGCTGCTGGGCCTGGTGGTGGCCAGCTGCATACGCTGGTTCTGGAAGCCCTGGCTGGCGCTGCTGTGGGTGGTGGTTCTGGCCGCCTTCTTCACGCTGATGAGCGGCGGCGTCCTGGGCCTGGCCAAGGTGACGACCGACCAGTGGGGCGGCCTGCCGCTGACGGTGATGCTGACGGTGATCTCCATGACCATCGCCTTCCCCATCGCCGTGATGGTGGCGCTGGGGCGCCGCGCCAACATGCCGGCGATACGCACGCTGTGCGTCATCTATGTGGAGCTGATACGCGGCGTGCCGCTGATTTCGGTGCTGTTCATGGCCAGCTTCATGTTCCCGCTGTTCATGCCCATAGGCCAGTCGCCGGACGTGCTGGTGCGCGTCATCGTCGGCATCACGCTGTTCGCGGCGGCCTATATGGCCGAGATCGTGCGCGGCGGCCTGCAGTCGCTCTCCAAGGGCCAGACCGAGGCGGCGGCCAGCCTGGGCCTGGGCTACTGGCAGACGCAGGTCAAGATCGTGCTGCCGCAGGCCCTGGGCACGGTGGTGCCCAGCATCATGAACAACTTCATCTCGCTCTTCAAGGACACCTCGCTGGTGACCATTGTGTCGCTGTACGAGCTCACCGGCGCGCTGTCGCTGGCGGTGGGCTCGGACCCGAACTGGCGGCCCTTCAAGATCGAGGCCTATATTTTCATCGCCGCGATTTATTTCACCTGCTGCTTCGCCATGTCGCGCTACAGCCTGTGGATTGAACGCCGGCTCGCCGTGGGCAAAGCCCGTTGAACAGGAATAAAAAATGAGTGAACCCACCATCCACTTCGACAAGGTCAACAAATGGTATGGCAACAATTTCCACGTGTTGCGCGACATAGACCTTGAGGTCAGGCCGGGCGAGCGCCTGGTGATCTGCGGGCCTTCGGGCTCGGGCAAGTCCACCATGATCCGCTGCATCAACGCGCTGGAGGACTACCAGGAAGGCAAGCTCACCGTCGCGGGCTCGCTGCTGGGCGACGACATCAAGGCGATTGACGCGGTGCGCCGCCAGGTCGGCATGGTGTTCCAGCAGTTCAACCTGTTCCCGCACCTGACGGTGCTGGAAAATCTCACGCTCTCGCCAACCTGGGTGGCGGGCCTGTCCAAGAAAGACGCGATCGAGCGCGCCATGCACCAGCTCGAACGCGTGCGCATCGCCGAGCAGGCGCAGAAATACCCGCTGCAGCTCTCGGGCGGCCAGCAACAGCGCGTGGCGATTGCCCGGGCGCTGTGCCTGACGCCCAAGATCATGCTGTTCGACGAGCCCACCTCGGCGCTGGACCCGGAAATGATCAAGGAAGTGCTGGATGTGATGATGGAGTTGGCCAACCAGGGCATGACCATGCTGTGCGTGACGCACGAAATGGGCTTCGCCAAGGCGGTGGCCGATCGCGTGATCTTCATGGACCAGGGCCAGATCGTCGAAGAGAACACGCCCACCGAGTTCTTCAACCATCCGCAGACCGACCGGGCCAAGGATTTCCTGTCCAAAATTCTGGGGCATTAAACTAGCGCCCATGTGCCAGTTATTGGGAATGAATTCGGCCAAGCCGGCGGACCTTAGGTTCTCGCTGACGGGTTTCGCCGCGCGCGGCGGCCTGACCGACCACCATGCGGACGGCTTCGGCATCGGGTTTTTTGAGGACAAGGCCTGCCGCCTGTTCGTCGACGCCCAGCCGGCGGCGACCTCGCCGGTGGCCGAAATGCTCAAGCATTACGCCATCAAGTCGCGCAACGTGGTCTCGCACATCCGCAAGGCCACGCAGGGCGACCCGATGCGGCTGGAAAACTGCCATCCCTTCACGCGCGAACTCTGGGGCCGGCACTGGCTGTTCGCCCACAACGGCGACCTGATCGACTACCAGCCGGAGTCTGCCGGCAACTACCAGCCCGTGGGCACCACCGACAGCGAACGGGCTTTCTGCGCGCTGATGGAAGAACTCAAGCGCATCAGCCCGCGCGAGCCCTGCTCGGCCGACCTCGTGTTCGACACGCTATGCGCCATGAGCGAGCGCACGGCCGAGTTCGGTGTTTTCAACTACCTGCTGTCCAACGGCCAGTCGCTTTTCGCGCACTGCTCGACGCGGCTGTGGTACCTGGTGCGCGAATGGCCTTTCTCGAATGCCAGCCTGGTCGATGCCGACCTCAGCATGGATTTTGCGCAGACCAACAACCCGGAAGACCGGCTCTGCGTGGTCGCCACCCAGCCGCTCACGCGCAACGAAAACTGGCAGCAGATGCAGCCGGGCCAGCTGCTGTGGATGGAAGACGGCCGCATCGTGCGGCAGGCGCAGCTGGAGGTCAGCGAAGCCATTCGGCAGAAACACGCCGCCAGCCTGGCCTGCGTATAAGCCGCCCTAGTCAGCCCCCGCCACCGTCCACTGCGCGACGGAAAAGTCCCGCCGTATCAAATTCTCGGCCAGCAAAAACCGTTTCACTTCCTCGATGAGCCTGAGCCCTTCGGCCGGATAGGCCGTGTCGGGGAAATGCGAGAGCGGATAAGAGTCTTTCACGGCCGCCACCGGAAAGCCGCTGGCTTCGGCATGAAAGGCGTAATAGGCCGCGTTGTCACGGCGTATGTCCTGCAGGGCCACCGTGCGCGCGCGGCCCCAGGCGGCGGGCAGGCCGGGCGCAGCGGCCAGCAACTGGGGTGAGGCGACGATGACCGAGGTGCCGCGTAGTGTTGGGTGTCTTTCGGCCTCGTCGATCACCGGGTAGCCGCGCGAGGCCAGCAGCGGGCCGGTGTTGATGGGCGCGGCAAAGGCCGCCACGGCGCCACGCTCCAGCGCGGGCTCGCCGTCGCGCGGCAGCATGTGCACCACCTTGACGGCTTTCAGGAGCTTTGCCTCCTTGAGCAGGCCCAGCACATAGCGGTGCATATAGGAGCCCAGTGCGACGCCCACGGTTTTGCCTTCCAGTTCCCTCACGGTTTTCACGCCGCCACGCGGCGTGAGCAGCCAGACATTCATGCCCACGTTGTCAAAGCCCAGCAGCCGCCCTTCAAAACCCTGGGCGCGCGCGACGACGGCGGGTGTATCGCCGTAGATGCCGACGTCGAGGTTGCCGGACACAAAAGCCTCGTTGAGGTCGGGACCGTTGGGAAATACCCGCGTCACCACCTCGCCGAAACCCAGCGGTGCGAGTTCGCGCTGCAATTGGCCCTGCTGCAGGGCCCAGCCCGTGGCCGAGGCGAGCTTTTTGCCGGGACCGATAAAACCAAGGCGCAGCGCACGGGCGGATGCGGCCTGGCTGCGCGCCAGGCCGGGCAAGGCCAGTGAAGCCGTTGCCGCCAGCGCCGCGCCCAGCAGGCGGCGGCGAGCAGCGGTAGGGGATGTGTTTTTCAGGTCAGTCATGTCGAATCGCCGCGTCAATGCGCGCGCTGTAAAAGTTCATAACTCGCGTCAGCCGCGGCGGTGGACTTGCGCCCCTTGCCCCAGCCTATGGCGCTGCGGTAGCTGCCCATCAGGGCCTGTGTGCCGGGCGCGTGTTCGTTGATGGAGGCGGCATGGTCGGCAATCGGCGCGACGTAGAGCGCGTCCTCGGGGCAGTAGAGCTCGCACATAAAGCAGGTCTGGCAGTCGGCCTGGCGCGCGATCACGGGCGGGCCGCCGGGCACGATGTCAAACACATTGGTGGGACAGGCATGCACGCAGATGTTGCAGGCGGTGCAGCGGCTGGCGCTGACAATTTCAATCATGCGGCCACCTCCTGTGCAGCCCGCACCGACGGCGCGCCGTCCACCGCATGTTTGCGCACCCAGACCTCGTCAAGCCCGCCGCTGAGCAGCCGGTGGCGCTGCAGCGGGTCGCTGGCTGTGTGCTCCTTGCGCCTGTGCATGCCGCGCGTTTCGGTGCGCTGCAAGGCGCTGCGGTACATCCAGCGCGAGGTGGCCAGCATGGCCGCGGCTTCACGCGCGCGCACCGCTTCCTGCGCATTGGCCGCGGGCGCGCCCGCGCGCAGGCGATGCCACAGGGCGTCGAGCCGCTGCAGGGAATCTTCGAGCAGGTCGCCGCGCCGGTACCAGTTGCGTTCATAAGGAAAGACCTCGGCCTGCACCGCGCGTATGACGTCGGCACTGTCGGGCGCCTGGCTGCCCCGGCCTTGCAGGCCTGCGCCGCCCGCGCGCAAGGCCACACGCTGCGCCGAGCCGCGCGCACTGCGGCCGAAATCGGCCGCGCCCGCACCGGCCCAGAAGCCCGAGGACAAGGCCCAGGCAGCGTTATGGCTGCCGCCGCCGGTGAAACCGCCGCAGATCAGCTCGCGCGTGGCGGCGTCGCCCGCGGCGTAAAGGCCTGGCACGGTAGTCGCGCAGTGCTCGTTCACCAGGTGCAGGCCACCGGTGCCGCGCACCGTGCCCTCCAGCCGCAAGGTCACCGGGAAGTGCTGGGTGAAGGGGTTGATGCCCTGCCGGTCGAAGGAGACAAAGAAATTGGGCTGGGCCGTGCGCATCCAGGCGCGTATGTCGGCACCGGCGCGGTCCAGGCAAGCGTAGACCGGCTGGCTTTGCAGGGTCTGCGCAATCACGCTGCGCCCGCGCGCGGAGCCCGCGCCTTCAATCGGCGAGCCGTCCTGGTAGTAAAAAGTCGCCCAGTTGTAGAACAGCGACTTGGTGACCGACGAAAACGCCGGTCCCAAGCCGTAGGCATTGGAGAACTCCATGCCCGACAGTTCGGCGCCGGCCTCGGCCGCCATCAGCAGGCCGTCACCGGTCAGCACATTGCAGCCCAGCGCGCGGCTCAGGAAAGCGCAGCCACCGGTGGCGATGACCACGGCGCCCGCGCGCGCCACCCAGGTTTCGCCGCTCTGGCGGTTGACGCCGGTAGCACCGCACACCGTACCGCTGTCATCGACCAGCAGTTCCAGCGCGGGGCTATGGTCGATGATGCGGGCGCCGGCTGCCTTGACCTGCTTGCGCATCAATCGCATGTATTCGGGGCCTTGCAGCGAGGTGCGGCGCAGCTGGCCGTCGGCATCAACGGGAAACGGATAGCCCCATTCGGTGAGCAGGTCCACGTTGGCCCAGGTCTGTGCCAGCACGCGGTCCATCCAGGCATGCTCGGCCAGGTGGCCGCCCATGGCCAGGCGGCTGGCCTTGGCTTCTTCGCGCGCGGCGCCGTCGGGCGAGACATGCCAGAGCCCGGTACCCGATGGCGCGGTGGCGCCCGAGGTACCGCAATAGCCCTTGTCGGCCAGCAGCACCGAGGCGCCTGTAGCCGCCGCGCTGATGGCGGCCCAGGCCCCGGCAGGGCCGCCGCCTATGACCAGCACATCGACCTCGTGCCGTACCGCGCCCGCCGCATTCGACAGCCGCTCAAGATCCCAATCCCGTGTTCCCATTGCCTGCTCCTGAAGTTCCGCATGGGCGGCAGCCGCTTTTCAAAACAGCGGAGGCGCCAGGGGCAACTCTAGGCAGGCCCGGTCGGCTTGCGAACGAAGCTTTCCGGTTAAAGATAGTTGGAAATGACAGGTCTCGGCGAACCGGAACCGGCAGGGGGCGGCGCGCAGCCTTACTGCAGGAAGCCCATGCTGCGCCCTTCGCGCACCTCGGGTTTGATGCGGTGCTCGGCTTCCAGCTGCGCGAGGAATTCCTCGGCCGAGAACTCGGCCGCGAGGATATCCACCTGGCGCTTGACGGCCGCGAAATCGCCGGGGCACAGCTGGGTGAGTTTGCCCAGGCGCTCACGCAGCTCGCCGGTCAGCAAGGCTGTATCGCCGGCCAGGGCCTCGACCACAAACATGGTTTCGCGCTGCTCGCGCGTCAACGGCATGAAGCGGATCTTGAAGGTGAAGCGGCGCAGCGCCGCCTGGTCCAGGCTGTCGAACAGGTTGGTGGTGCAAATGAAGATGCCGGCGTGGCGCTCCATGCCCTGCAGCATTTCGTTGACCTCGGTCACCTCGTAAGTGCGCTGGGCGCCGCGCCTGTCCTGCAAAAAGCTGTCGGCCTCGTCGAGCAGCAGCACGGCTTTTTCGGACTCGGCCTCGCGGAACATGGCGGCCATGTTCTGTTCGGTCTCGCCGACGTACTTGCTCATGAGGTCGCTGGCCTGCTTGATGATCAGGGGCAGGTCCAGCGCCTTGGCGATGTGTTCAGCCAGTGCGGTCTTGCCGGTGCCGGGCGGGCCGTAAAAACACAGGCTGCCGTGGCCGCGGCTTTTAAGGGCCTCGACGATGCGCGGCACTTCAAAGCGCGACTCGACATGGAGCATGGACAGGTCGTAGGTGGTGACGCTGCGCCGCCCCGCCGCCTCCGATTTGTTGCCCAGGGCCACGTCGGCGTTCTTGAGCTGCCGCTCTATCAGCGACTCCATCAGCAGCGGCCGGCCGCCGGCCAGGACGGCTTGCATGGCCTGGCCGTCGACCTGCGCGTCTATCTTTTCCTCGGGCGCGCTGGCCAGGCGGGCGAAACGAACGGCCGTGCGTATCTGCGCGGGCGTGAGGCCCTTGCGCGCGGTGAGTTTGGCCACAAAGGCGTCGCTGACCTGCACGCCCTCCAGCGTCTTGCGCACCACGCCCTCGCGCGCGCCGGGCGGCGGCGAGCGCAGCTCCAGGTGGTAGGCGAAGCGGCGGCGGAAGGCCGGGTCTATCTGCTCGATGCGGTTGGTGACCCACAGCGTGGGCACGGTGTTGGACTCCAGGATCTGGTTGACCCAGGCCTTGCCGCTGACCGAGCCGCTGGCCGGCACCGGCAGCTGTTCGGAGCGCGCCATGAGCTGCGCGGCTTCGCTGGAGATGGGCGGGAACACGTCTTCGACTTCATCGAACAGCAAAGCCGAATGGGTGCTGCCCTTGAGGAAGACCTGCGCGATCTGCAGCGAGCGGTAGCGGTCGCGCCCGCTCAGCGAGTTGCCGTCGCGGTCGGCGTATTCAACTTCAAACAGGTCCAGCCCGGCGGCCTGCGACACAACCTTGGCGAGTTCGGTCTTGCCGGTGCCGGGCGGGCCGTAAAGCAGCACGTTGACACCCTGCTCCTTGGTGGCCACGGCATTGCGCAGCAGGGACACCAGCACCTGCGCGTCTTCCTGCACAAAGGCGAAATCGGCCAGGCCCAGGCTGCTGTGCGCGGCGGGGCGGGTGAAGACGGCCATGAGTTCGTTCTGGTCGCGGTATTCGCGCATCAGCACGGGCGGCAGTTTTTCGCTGACCTTCATGAGGTCGGCCAGGTCGGTGATGTTGTGCTCGGAGATCAGGTTCTCGACCATGCCTATGCGCTCCAGGCGCGAACCCGCGCGCAAGGCCTCGGCGACCTCAGGCGCCTTGACGCCGGCCACGTCGGCGATGGCGGCATAGGCCTCGGGCGCGTTGTTGACCTTGAACTCCACCAGCAGGGAGCGCAGGTCGCGCTGGTAGCGCGCCAGCGTGCCGTAGAGCAGCAGCGCGCGCTCGGCGCGGTTGAGCTGCAGCAGGTTGGCCAGTGCATCGATGTTTTTTTCAACCAGGGTGGATTGTTTCTTGAGCGCGTGCGTAAGCCAGTCGCCGGTAGCGGCCAGCACCGAGAGCAAATCCCTGGGCTGGTCCTTGGCGTGTTCGTCGAGGTAGAAGAACAGCGTGCCCTCTTCGTAGGGGCCGCGCCAGGCGCCGTGGCGCGCCATGAACTCGGCGTCGGTCAGGCTTTCGTGGCCGCGCCAGAATTCGTTGTCCTTGCAGCGGCGCACCAGGAATTCACGCAGGCGCTGCAGCGCGGGCAGCGGCCAGACCAGGTGCCGGCCGGACAGCGAGAGCAGGCTGTTGAGGTCGCGCCTGACGTTGAACTTGGCGCCCTGGCGCGCCGCCAGCGTCAGCACGAAATGCGAACACATCAGGTCCAGCACCGGCGCCTCCTTCAGCCCGGGGGACAGCAGCCACTGCTGCTGCTCGCTAACGGAACGCTTGCTCATGGACAAACCTCCCTATTGCACTGATTGCACCTGATGCAACGACACCGCTGGTTGACATGCCTCTGGACCTTGCCTGATTGACTGGATGCACTACCCTGGCTATGAGCGCCTAGGCGCCACGGGGTTCAACGAGACTCCACCATAACGCAGCTTGAAGCATCATGGAAGACGCTACTTGAACCCCGTCGTGTGAAATGCGCCACAGAATCGCTACCGTTACACGCGGACAATCACACGGCACAATCCCACCATCGCCACAGAGGACATCATGCTCAGCCTTACCGACATCGAACAGGCCGCCCAGCGCCTGCAGGGCCATTTGCTGGACACGCCCTGCGTGGAATCCCGGACGCTGTCGCAGCTGACGGGCGCGCAGATTTTCCTGAAGTTCGAAAACCTCCAGTACACCGCATCCTTCAAGGAGCGTGGCGCTTGTAACAAGCTCGCGCAACTGTCAGCCGACGAACGGCGCCGCGGCGTGATCGCCATGAGCGCGGGTAACCATGCCCAGGGCGTGGCCTACCATGCGCAGCGCCTGGGCCTGCGGGCGGTGATCGTGATGCCGCGCTTCACGCCCGGCGTGAAGATAGAGCGCACCCGCGGCTTCGGCGCCGAGGTGGTGCTGCACGGCGACTCGCTGGACGAGTCGCGCGCCCACGCCCTGCAGCTGGCCGAACGCGAAGGCCTGGTCTTTGTGCACCCCTATGACGACGAGGCCATCGTCGCGGGCCAGGGCACCGTCGGGCTGGAAATGCTGCATGCCGTGCCCGAGCTGGACACCCTGGTCATTGCCGTGGGCGGCGGCGGCCTGATCGCGGGCATGGCCACGGCGGCCAAGGCCCTCAAGCCCGGCATTGAAATCATCGGCGTGCAGACCTCCCGCTTCCCGGGCATGGTCAACGCCATCAAAGGCACCAAGCACCCGCAGGGCACCAGCACCATCGCCGAGGGCATCGCCGTCGGCACGCCGGGCCTCATCCCGCAAGCCATCATCGCCAAACTGGTGGACGACCTGGTGCTGGTCGACGAAGGCGACATCGAGCAGGCCATGGTCATGCTGCTCGAGATCGAAAAAACCCTGGTGGAGGGCGCGGGCGCGGCCGGGCTGGCGGCACTGCTCAAGTACCCGGCGCGCTTTGCCGGCAAGAAGGTCGGCCTGGTGCTGTGCGGCGGCAACATCGACCCGCTGCTGCTCGCGGCCATCATCGAGCGCGGCATGGTGCGCGCCGGGCGCCTGGCGCGCATCAAGGTCAGCGTGCGCGACATTCCGGGCTCCCTGGCGAAGATCACCGCCACCGTGGCCGATGCCGGGGCCAATATCGACGAGGTGCACCACCAGCGCGCCTTCACCATGCTGTCAGCCCAGAACGTGGAGATCGAGCTGGTGATACAGACGCGCGGGCGCGACCACATCCAGCAGGTGCTGGTGGCGCTCAACGCCGCCGGCTACGAGGCTTCGGAGCAGCACTGAGCGCGGCGGGGGGCCAGGCTCAGTTCCAACCAATCACCTCAAAACCGCGTTCGCTGAGGCAGCGCTGCACAAAGCTGCGGTAGGTGCTGTTGGGTTTGTCGTTGTGAAACGCCCCCGACACCGCACCGGCCGAGCCGCCCACGGCAGCCCCCGCGGCGCCGGCGCGCAGCACGCCTTCGCCGCCGCGCCCGGTGATCAGGGCGCCCACGGCGGAGGCCACGCCGCCGACGGCCGCGCCCTCTCCGGCGCGGCGGCCGACCTCGTTGCCGCTTTGCGACGGGCTGAGCCCGGCGGCCGAGGCCCGCGACATGCAGGCATTGACCTCGGCCTGGCCCTGGGCATCGCCCACGCGGTTGAGCGTGGCATTGGGATACAGCACCGGCCTGGCCGAAGCGCTGCTGGGCCCGCCGGTGGCGCAGGCCGACAGCAAGGCCAGCGCGGACACGGCGGCCGGCAAGAGTCGAAATGAAGTTGGGTATTTCATGCGTTCCTTCCGCAAACAAGCATGGGTAAAGGGTAACGCAACTGGGCAAAGCAGCCGGCGGTGGCGGCCTGTTTGCCGCCGGGGCGCCGCATGCGGCTAAAATCTGCCCAGACTTTCAAGCAATTCAGGAACCTCCCATGTCCAGTTCAGCCAACCACACCACCAATGCCGCCCACGACAGCCCTACGCCCGCCCAGGAGCAGGAAGCCGTTGACGCCATCGTCCCCGTGATCCCAATCGTTCTGCCCGTGGTCGGCGGCGTGCTGATGTTCCTGCTGGCCTTTATCGCCATCTACATGGCCTGATACTCCCCCGCTTCCCCTAAAAAGTCCGCAGCCTGCGGACTTTTTTGTTTCCGGCCCTGGCGCCCGCCGCCGGCCCGTTTCACCGCAAAAACCGCCGTGAAACCGTAGCCCAGGTGCCCTTCGCGGCATTCCATACCCCCATGTCAGGGCTGCCTGAACCCCTGCGCATGGTATGCATAACCTCATGCAAGTTCTGCATAACTTTTGACGGTAACTGCAAGGTAACCCGCGCCTATCTTCTTAAAATGAATTCTCTGGCCGACCCGTGGAAGGCGGAAAAGCAGGTCTTCCGGCCGCTTTTTTGACCTTGCGCCGCAGCACCTCCGGGCTTGCGGCCCCCGCCCGCCGACCAGGACCCGGTTGTTGCGTGAGCTGCCCTGTTTCAGGCCCGTCAGGGCCCGGTTCGGAAAAGCCCCCAAGCCTTATTTCGACAGTCGTTTCGATGTCGCAACCTCTTTCGGTTGCCGCGCGACGCCTCTCGAAATAACGCTTTTTAACTTTGGAGTTTTTTCGATGAACCAACCCGTGATGCAAGGCCTGCAGCTCAACACACCGAGCTACGTCAAAAACGCGAAACTGATCGCCTGGGTCGCCGACATGGTGGCCCTGTGCAAGCCCGACAACGTGTACTGGTGCGACGGCAGCGAGGCCGAATACCAGCGCCTGTGCCAGCAGCTGGTCGACGCCGGCACCTTCAAGAAACTCAACGAAGCCAAGCGCCCCAACAGCTTTCTGGCCCAGAGCGACCCCAGCGACGTGGCCCGCGTGGAAGACCGCACCTATATCTGCTCGGCCAAAAAGGAAGACGCCGGCCCCACCAATAACTGGATGGCGCCCGCCGAAATGCGCCAGACGCTGCAGCCCCTGTTCGATGGCTGCATGAAGGGCCGCACCATGTACGTCGTGCCTTTCAGCATGGGCCCGCTGGGCTCGCCGATCGCGCACATCGGCATCGAGCTGTCCGACAGCCCTTACGTGGCCGTCAACATGAAGATCATGACGCGCATGGGCCAGGCGGTGTTCGGCGTGCTGGGCGTGGACGGCGACTTTGTGCCCTGCGTGCACACCGTGGGCGCGCCGCTGGCTGAAGGCCAGAAGGACGTGAAGTGGCCTTGCAACAAGACCAAGTACATCGTGCATTACCCCGAGACCCGCGAGATCTGGTCTTACGGCTCCGGCTACGGCGGCAACGCGCTGCTGGGCAAGAAATGCTTTGCGCTGCGCATCGCCTCCAACATGGGCCGCGACGAGGGCTGGCTGGCCGAACACATGCTGATCCTCGGCGTGACCAACCCCCAGGGCAAGAAATACCACGTCGCGGCGGCCTTCCCCAGCGCCTGCGGCAAGACCAATTTCTCCATGCTGGTGCCGCCCGCCGGTTTTGACGGCTGGAAAGTCACCACCATCGGCGACGACATCGCCTGGATCAAGCCCAGCGCCGACGGCAAGCTCTACGCGATCAACCCCGAAGCCGGTTATTTCGGCGTGGCCCCGGGCACCAACTTCCACACCAACCCGAACTGCATGGCGAGCCTGGACAAGAACGTGATCTTCACGAACGTGGCCCTCACCGATGACGGCGACGTGTGGTGGGAAGGCATGGAAAAAGACACCGGCGGCCAGCCTGCGCACCTGATCGACTGGCAAGGCAAGGACTGGACGCCGCAAATCGCCAAGGAAACCGGCGCCAAGGCCGCCCATCCCAACGCCCGCTTCACCGTGGCCGCCACCAACAACCCGGCTCTCGACAGCGCCTGGGACGACCCCAAGGGTGTGGCGATTGACGCCTTCATCTTCGGCGGCCGCCGCTCCACCACCGTGCCCCTGGTCACCGAGGCGCGCAACTGGGTCGAAGGCGTTTACATGGCCGCGACCATGGGCTCGGAAACCACGGCAGCCGCCACCGGCCAGGCCGGCGTGGTGCGCCGCGACCCCTTCGCCATGCTGCCCTTCATGGGCTACAACATGAGCGACTACTTCCAGCACTGGCTCAACGTCGGCAAGAAGCTGGAAGCCACCGGCGCCAAAATCCCCAAGATCTACACCACCAACTGGTTCCGCAAGGGTGAAGACGGCAAATTCGTCTGGCCCGGTTACGGCGAGAACATGCGCGTGCTCAAGTGGATGATCGACCGCATCGAAGGCACGGGCAAGGGTTCCGAGCACATCACCGGCATCAGCCCCGCCTACGAAGACCTGAACTGGACCGGCCTCAATTTCAGCGCCGAGCAGTTCAAGACCGTGACCAGCATCGACAAGGCCGCCTGGCTCAAGGAGCTGGAGCTGCACGCCGAACTGTTCAAGCAACTCGAACATCACCTGCCGAAAGAGCTGGGGGAGACCAAAGCCGCGATCGAGCGCCGCCTGGCTGCCTGACCGGCAGACCCAAGCGGGCGCGGCGCATGACCTGCGCCGCGCCTTACGCCCCCGGGCCATCCGGTACAGGGCAAAAAAAAGCCACCTGACAAGGTGGCTTTTTTTGTGGGCCGCCGCGGCGGGCGGCCCGGCATCCGGCGGGATGCTTAGATGTAGCTGCGGTGGTAGGCGCGCAGCACCGAGGCGCCGCTGACGGCTTCGGCACGCTCTGCCTTAGCGACAGGAGCAGCGGGTGCTTCCACTTCAGCATCGGCGGCGCGTTGCAGGGCCATTTGCAGGTCGGCCATTACGCGGGGGTCGTTCTTGGCGGCTTGCCAGAGGCGCTGGTCGGCGCGGGCTTCGGCCAGGCTGCGCGACCAGTCGTCCAGGCCGGCTTTGACACGGGCGGCCAGGTTGCGCGCGGTGCCGGCGAACAGCGCCAGGACGGCGAAGGCGACAGCCCACAAGGCGATCCACATCACCAGCAGATGGCCTTCGGTGACGCTGTCCATCACTTGGTAGGCCACCACCATGATGGCGGCCGCGACGGCGGACAACAGCAGCGTGGCGAGGCCGCGGGTGCCGGTAAAGGCTTGGCCCAGCTGGCGTACGGCACCAAAGGCCGACTCAGCGCGGACAACGCCGGGGTGCTGTGTGGAATGTTTGATATTGACGAAGCTGGTCATGATGAACTCCCGTTATGGCTAATCCCCGCCGGGACAAGATATCTCGGCGGGTACAGAGATATTAGGGTTATCACTGATGTTATTCAACTTTATCTTTATGATGAGATTTATTCATATCAGTGATAACCTTGCCGCCTGCCCTCCAAACCATGGCCTCCGAAACCTTCAATCCCCTCAATTTCCGGACGCTGGACCTGAACCTGCTCCGTGTGTTCGACGAAGTGATGGCCGAGCGCAGCCTCACGCGGGCCGCGCGCAACTTGTCGCTGACCCAGCCCGCCGTCAGCAATGCGCTGCGCCGGCTGCGCGAGACCCTGGGCGACGAGCTGGTGCAGCGCAGCGGCCAGGGCATGGCGCCCACGCCACGCGCCCTGGCCATCTGGCCGGCCGTGCGCGAGGCGCTGCAGCAACTGCAGGAGTCGCTGGTTCCCAACGAATTTGTGCCCGGCGAAGCCAACACCACCTTTGTGCTGGCCATGGCCGACGCCACCGCGGCCGAGCTGATGCCCGGCCTGGTCGAAACGCTGGAGCGCGAAGCCCCGGGCGTGTCGATACGGGTGGTGCCGCTCACCACCCGTGACCCGCGGCGCCTGCTGGACGAAGAAACCTGCGACCTGGCCATAGGCTACTTCCCCTCGCTGCTGGCCGACCTGACGGCCAGCGAGCAAAGCGGGGAGCCGCTGCCGTTTTCGCACCAGCGCCTCTACGACGGCGAATATGTCTGCGTGATGCGCAAGGACCACGCGCTGGCCACCGGCCCCTTCTCGCTTAACCGTTTTTGCGCCGCACGCCACATGCTGGTGAGCTTTTCGGGCCGGCCCTACGGGTTTATCGACGAAGCCCTGGCCTCGCTGGGACGCAAGCGGCAGGTCGTGCTCACCGTCAACCAGTTCTTCACGGCCGGCCGGGTGGTGGCCAACTCCAACCTGCTGACGGTGTTGCCGCGCCACTTTGTGCGCGTGACCGGCATTGCCGAGCAGTTGGTGCTGCGCCCCTTGCCTTTTGACGTCTCGCCGGTGCACGTGGACGCGGTGTGGCACCGCCGCTCGCGGCAGCGCAGCGCCCACATGTGGCTGAGGCAGGCGGTGGTGCGCGCCGCCGACCAGGCGTTTTCTGCCTGAGCCCCTCTACGCTTCTATTACAGATGACATGGTGAAGCGCTTGCGCGCCCGGCGGTACATCCGCTAAGCTGGCCCGGCCCGCTCAAGGACGGGACCACAACAACCACGCCAGCCCGAGGGATCCCTTCCGTGATAACACGTCCGAAATTCCGCCTGCGCCCGCTGAGCGCATCCCTTGTCCTGGTCGGCCTGCTCGCGTCGCCCGGCAGCGGCATCGCCCAAAGCACCGACTGGAACGCCGGCGCCGGGGGCAACTGGAACACCGGCGGCAACTGGACCAGCGGTGTGCCCACCGGGGCGACCGCTGCGCGCCTGACCAATGCCGGCGACCAGGTCACCCTGAGCGGCGCAGGCGCGGCGCAGTCACTGGAAGTGCAGGCCAGCGGCGAGGTCATCGTCGGCGCGGGCGGGTCGCTGGCCGTCGGCGACCTCATCAGCCTCGGAACGACAGCCATCGGCGCCGCCGGCCCCGCCGTGCTCACAATACAGGGAGGCGGCACGGTAAGCGGCGCCCACCTTTTCGCGGGCGACGCAGCCCGGCAGGGCATTGTCACGGTCACCGGCGCGGGCTCCAGCCTGACACTGGCGCCTGTCGGCCTGGGGCAGGCGCAGCGCTTTGAGATAGGAGGCAATGGCGCGGGTGAGCTTCACATCGATGCCGGCGCCAACGTCACGGTCAACGGTACGCGCACCCTGCATGTAGGCGACACGGCCAACGGCACCCTTTTTATCGGCAGCGGCGCGGGTGCGGGCACGCTCACGGCCGACAGCGTGATCCTGGGCACGGCGGGCTCCTCCGTGCAGTTCAACCACACCGGCACCACGACGTTTTCAGCGGCTGTTTCCGGCAACGGCTCCCTGACCAAGACCGGGGCCGGCACCACCATCCTGTCGGGCGCCAACACCTACACCGGCGGCACCACCGTCACCGCGGGAACCTTGCAAGGCGACAGCACCAGCCTGCAGGGCAGCATCACCAACAACGCCGCCGTCACCTTCAGCCAGGCGGCCAACGGCAGCTATGCCGGCGCCATAAGCGGCACAGGCACCCTGGCCAAGACGGGCGCCGGCAATCTGGTGCTCAGCGGCGTCAACAGCTACAACGGCGGTACCTCGGTCAATGCCGGCACGCTGTCGGTCAACGGCAGCATCGCCAACTCGGCCGTCAGCGTCAACAACGGCGGCACGCTGGGCGGCAGCGGCACGGTGGGAAGCACCACCATTGCCGCAGGCGGCGTGCTGGCGCCGGGCAATTCCATCGGCACGCTGACAGTCAACGGCAACGTGACGTTTGCGGCAGGCTCCATCTACCGCGTCGAAGTCGACCCGGCCGGCAACAACGACCGCATCAATGCCACGGGCACAGCCACGCTCAATGGCGGCACCGTCGACGTGCAGGCAGGCGCCGGCAGCTACTCGCTGAGCACCCAGTACACCATCCTCAACGCGGCGGGCGGCCGTACCGGGGCTTTTGCGGGCGTCACGTCCAACCTGGCATTCCTCACGCCCTCCCTGGCCTATGACGCCAACAATGTCTTCCTGACCCTGGCACGCAACAACACCAGCTACGCCAGCGTCGGCCTCACGCCCAACCAGGTCGCCACGGGCACGGCCTTGCAAAACGCGGTGGCCGGGGCCAGCGGCGACATGAGCACCGTGCTCGCCGCCGTCGACAGCCTCTCAGCGCCGCAGGCACGCGCCGCGTTCGACGCCGCCAGCGGCGCCGGCATCGTGGAACTGCGCCGCGCCTCCGCCGGCTTTGCCACCCGCTTCGGCAGCCAGCTGCAGGCGCGCCTGGCCGCGGTGCAGGGCCGGGGCACCGGCACACTGGCGAATTCCTTTACCGACCGGCCGCTTCTGCTGGCCGCCAATGACACGCTGTCCGACCTGATGGCGCCGGTGTCCGACATGCCCCCGCGCAAGTTCTCGCTCGCCGGCAACGCGCCGGCGCTGTCCGGCACTTCGGATGCGAGCCAGGGCCTCTGGGCGCGCGGCTACGGCGGCCACAGCACCACCGACGCTGACGGCAACGCGGCGGCCAGCCGCCTGCGCAGCTCCGGCCTGAGCATTGGCTTTGATGCGGAGGCCGGCGAGGGCTTGCGTTTAGGCGTGGCCGCGAGCATCGGCACCGCCCGGCTGTCCACCGACAACAACGAGAGCGGCAAGACACGCGGCACCGCGCTTGCGGTTTACGGTGGCTACACCAGTGGAGCCTGGACCTTCAGCGGCTCGGCCGGCATGAGCTGGGGCAAGAACCACATGGACCGCGGCATCGCTTTCGGAACGCTGAGCCGCACGGCCGGCGGCGACTTCGACAGCGACACGCTCTCGGCTTACGGCGAGGCCAGCTATTCACTCGCCATGGAGGGCTGGACGCTGCAGCCGCTGGCCGGGCTCTCGCTCAGCAGGAACAAGGCGAACGGCTTTACGGAAACGGGGGCAGGCGCGCTGAACCTGCAAGTGGCGAGCCAAACCACCCGCTCATCCAGGTCAATCCTGGGCGCCAGGGCCTTCTTTGACACGGGCCACATCCGCCTGGAGCCCCGGGTGGTCTGGGCCCATGAATTCGGCAACCTGAACACACCGATGACGGCGCAGTTCCAGGGCGCGGCCACGGCTTCGCCGTTCCAGATTTCGGGCGCGGCACTGAAGCGGGACACGCTGATCCTCGGGCTGGGCGCGACCGGCAGCATAGGCAAGGGTGTTGATCTCTTCGCGGATGTGCAAGCCGAGTTCAACGCGGCCCAGCGCAACGTGGCAATGCTGGTGGGATTGCGCAGCCGCTGGTAAACGGCAAGCCGCCGCGGCCCGGATCCAGGCCCTGGGCGCTTTCCGGGGCATGCTTTTTGCGTATGGCTCTGCACACACACTGTCTGCAGGAGCCCCCGAATGTCCCAGCCTGAATTTCCCTTGCTCCGCCGCCGCGGCACGCTGAAGTGGCTCGCCGGCGGCGCGGCCTGCCTCGCCCTGCCGGCTTTCGCCGCCTGGCCCGACAAGCCCATCAAGATCGTGGTGACCTTCCCGGCCGGTGGCGCCAGCGACATCGTGGCGCGCCTGATGGCCGAGCAACTCGGCAAAAAGCTGGGGCAGGCGGTGGTGGTAGACAACCGCCCCGGCGCGGGCGGCAGCGTGGGCGGGCTGGTGGTGGCGCAGGCGCCAGCCGACGGCTACACCCTGATGCTCAGCAATTCGACGCCAGTGTCCATAGGCCCTTTCGCGCTCGAAAAACAGCCTTACGACCCGGTCGAGGGCTTTACCCATATCGCGCTGATCGGCAACGCGCCCTGCGTGGTCATGGCCAACCCGCACGCGCCCATCAAGACCATCACGGATGTGGAATCGCAGGCGCGCAAGACGGGCCGGCTGGACTTCGGTTCGGGCGGGCCGGCGTCCATAGGCCACATCTACGGCGAACTGATGAAAAAAGCCATGGGCGTGAACCTGCAGCACATTCCCTACCGCGGCGGCGCGCCCATGGCGACCGACCTGATTGCCGGCGTGATTCCGGTGGGCATTGATGTGCTGACGGCCTTTGTGCCTTACTTCAAGAGCGGGCAGCTGGTGCCGCTGGCGGTGACCTCGGCGGCGCGTTCGCCGCTGGTGCCCGACGTGCCCAGCGTGCTCGAGTTCGGCTACCGCAAGCTGGTGCTGGACAACTTCTTCGGCCTGAGCGGGCCGGCGCACATGCCGGCCGACATGGTGGCGCGGCTGAACGCCGCGTGCAACGAGATCCTCGCCACGCCGGAAGTCAAAAAGAAGATGCTGGAATTGGGCATCACCACCCAGGCCATGAGCCCGGCCGCCTTTGGCGGCTTCGTCAAGGAACAGGTGGCGGTGCTGGCGCCCGCAGTGAAGGGCGCGGGCGTGAAGCTTTGAGAAAACCGCTCAGCGAACAACGCTAAGGTAGGCGTAGGCGGCCGTGCGCAGTTCCTGGGCTTGCTGCGGATTGCGACCGGCACGGGCTTCGGCGCGCTCCATCAGGTTGTGGGCCACGCCGTTGATGGGGGCCACGCCGGCGGCGGAAGGCAGGAAACGGGCGATTTGGGCAAACAGGCTGTACATGTCGAAAGTCACCCATGGGTGGGTGAAAAGTTGCGGTGAATCAAGAATAAGGGTTTTCCCTAGGGTTTCAAGCCTAAGATGGACCCATAACCATGCAAAACATGCATAGTTTGATCCGCCGGCCCACATAGCCGGGGTTTTCTGGGAGGAATTCACGCCCGCGATACGGCTATGCTCCCAGCATGTCCGCCCCTTCCTCCGCATCGACGACGGCTGTGACGCCTGTTTCGCTGCCGGGCGAGGAACTGCTGCGGCAGATCGCCGCCAACATCGACGCCATGCTCTGGTCCTGGGACCCGGCCGGCGGCCGCATCACTTACACCAACCCGGCTTTCGAGATGTTCTGGGGCCAGTCGGTCGACAAACTGGCGGGCGACCCCTGGCAATGGCTGGAGCAAGTCGACCCGGCGGACCGCGACCGGGTGCGGCAGCTGCAGCTGGCCGCCGTCAAGCGCAGCGAGGAATACCGCGTGCGCAGGCCGAACGGCGACGTCGCCCGGCTGAGCCAGCGCGCGCTGCCCATCCACAGCCCCTCGGGGCAGCTGCTGCGCGTCATCCACCTGGCCAACAACATCACCTGGCAGCTCGACACCTCCAAGCAGCTGCGCGTGGAAATCGGCCGGCGCACCGACTCCGAGGCCAAATACCGCGCGGTGGTGGAAAACGTCAGCGAGGGCATCCTGGTCACGGCGGGCGGGCGCATCCTCTATGCCAACCCCAAGGCGCTGAAGCTGACCGCGCTGGACGAGGCCACCGCCAAGTCGCGGCCCTTCATCGAATTCATCCACCCCGACGACCGCGAGCGGGTGCTGGACAACCACTTGAGGCGGCTGCGCGGCGAGACGGTGGAAAACCACTACCAGTTCCGCGTGCAGCACAGCCAGAGCGTGACGCGCTGGCTGGAAATCAGCGCGGTGATGTTCGAGTGGGAGGGCACGCCGGCCACGCTGAACTTCCTGACCGACGTGACGCTCAAGCGCCAGGCCGAGGAAGACATGCTCAAGGCGCTGGCGCACGAGCGCGAGCTGTCGGAGCTCAAGTCGCGCTTTGTCGCGGTCACCTCGCACGAGTTCCGCACCCCGCTGGCCGCCATCCTGTCGTCGGTGGAGCTGCTCGACGCCTACGGCGCGAGCTTTCCGGCCGAGGAGCGCCGCGAACTGCTGGGCCAGATCAAGACCGCCGTCGCGCGTATGAGCAACATGGTGGAACAGGTGCTGCTGACCAGCCGCCTTGAACTGGGCAAGTTCAGGTTTGAACCCGCGCCGCTGCTGGTGCCCGACTGGCTGGTGCAGGTGATGGCCGAGCTCGAGCGCGGCAACCCGCAGGCCGCGCGCGTGTCCCTCACCTGCGACGGGCTGGACACGCCGCGCACGGCGGACCAGCAGCTGCTGCGCCATATCGTGGTCAACCTGCTGGGCAACGCGCTCAAGTATTCGGACCCCGACACGCCGGTGAGGTTTGCGGTGCGCGGCGTGGGCGAGCAGATCCACCTGCGCATCAGCGACCAGGGCATAGGCATTCCGGAGGCCGACCTGCCGCGCCTGTTCGGCAGCTTTCACCGCGGCACCAATGTCGGCAATATTTCCGGCACCGGCATAGGCCTGCACATCGTCAAGGAATGCGTGGACCTGCACCGGGGCGAAATCGAGGTCAGCAGCCGGCCGGGGCAGGGCACCAGCTTCACGGTGCGGCTGGCGGCGCCGCCGGCCTGACGGGCCACGCCCGCGCCGGCCGGACTAGTCGGCTATCTCGAACTGCGGGTTCCATGCCACCTCCCAGAGATGGCCGTCCAGATCCTGGAAGTAGCCCGCATAGCCGCCGTAGAAGGTCACGCCCGCCGGCTTGGTGATCATCGCGCCGGCTTTTTCCGCCTCGGCCATCACGGCGTCGACCTCTTGCCGCGAGGCCACGTTGTGCGCCAGTGAAAACGCCGGCGCCCCGCGCTGCGATGCCGGCAAGCCCGTGTCGTGCGCCAGGCTGGCGCGCGGCCACAGGGCCAGCTTGAGGCCCGGCTGCAGGTCGATGAAGGCCACGGCGCCATGCTCGAATTCCTCGCCGACGATGCCGGGCGTTGCCAGCCCCAGGCCGTCGCGGTAAAAAGCCAGCGCGCGCCGGAGATCGTCAACGCCGAGGGTGATCAAGGTGATGCGGGGTTTCATCAGGATTTCCTCCGGTGGTAAGTCAGCGCCGCCGTGATGCAGAACGCCAGTGCGCCGCGCGGCAGCGCCTCGGCGGCATCCAGCACGATGGCGCGGTTGCCTTCGAAGCGCAGCTCCACCGGGAACAGCGTGCGGAAGGTGTCGACCAGCGTGGTCTTGCAGTTGAAATAAAGCGCGTACTGCGACGGACTGGACTTGACCGGGCCCAGGCGCAGGGTGCTGCCGCTTTTGCTGGCCGAGGTCAGGTAGGCCGGCTCGCCCCACTTGAGTGTCTCCTCGATCTCGCCGACACCGGGCGTGGCGGCCGCGGTGTCCAGGATCAGGCGACGCAACACCAGCAGCTTGCGCCGCAGCGGCGGGGGATAGGCCGCGAAGGCGCGCGCGACGGCGGGGTTCTCGATGTCTTCTTTCACAAGCGGCTCCTGTTGTGCCATCTCCATCTGCTTGCGGCCTGTGAAATCTAGCACGGGCTAAGAGCCTGTTCAATGTCTAAGCGGGGCCGCGTTGGGGTGCAATCGGGATGAGTGGGTCGCCCGGGCACGCCGCATGGGCTAATGCCCATGCAAGGGCCTGGGTGGCTCAATCGCCCGATTTCATCCCAACCCGAAGGGCAAGTGCCTTCTCGGGCGGTCTGCGGCGTTGCGGCGCTAGCCCATAGCCGTGCTATGGGCGTCGCACCGCGCCTTGCATCCCATCCCGAGAAGGCGCTTGCGCGGTCCCGCTTAGACATTGAACAGGCTCTAAGGCCCCCGGCATCTTCCCGCACAATCGGCGGGTGAACATCCAGCTCCTGTCCGACCTGCATCTCGAATCCAACCCGCATTTCACGGCCCAGCCCGTGCCCGGCGCCGACCTGCTGGTGCTGGCCGGCGACATCGGCTCCTATCAGCAGGGCTCGCTGCTGGATGAAAAAGGCATTGCCGACTTCGGCCTGGCGCGGTTTTCACCCCTGCCCGCGAACCAGGGCGGCGCGGGCTGGCCCACGCCGGTGTTCTTCCTGCCGGGCAACCACGAATACGACGGCCTGGACTTTGACGCCACGCATGCGCGGCTGCGCGAAACCTGCGAGCGGCTGGGCATGGTCTGGCTGGAGCAGGAGACCGTGGTATTGCAAGGCGTGCGCTTTGTCGGCAGCACGCTGTGGACCGACTTCGACGCCCTGAGTGGCGGCCAGGCCCAGGACGCCGACATCACGCTGGGCGAGCAGCTGAAGGCGCGCGAAAAAGCCTTTCGCGCGGCCAATTTTTACCTGAGCAAAAACCACTCTTTCAGGAACGGCCAGCCCCTGCTGGCAGCCGAGGTGCGTGAGCAGGGCCTGAAAAGCCAGGCCTGGCTGCGGCAGGCCCTGGCCCAGCCCTTCGACGGCCCCACGGTGGCCGTCACTCACTTCGCGCCCAGCCTGCTGAGCGCGGACCCGCGCTACGGCCTGGCGCCGGGTACGGCGGGTTTTTGCAACGCGCTCGATGAGCTGCTGCCGCTGGCCGACCTGTGGCTGCACGGCCATTTGCATTGCGCGATCGACTACACCAGCCGCGGCTGCCGCGTGGTGGCCAACCCGCTGGGCTATGCGCGCAAGGGCGAGCAGGAGGGATTTTTGCCCGAACTGCTGATCCCCATCGGCCAATAGCATTCGTATGGGTGCGCGGCCGGCGCGCCGCTGCTGACTAAAGTCGTAGCGCCGCGGCTAGCGCGGCGGTGCCTCTTTTTCTTTGGAACTTCCAGCGCGCCGCGCGACCCAACCAGGGTCGGCAATGTGGGGCCAAGCGTGTCAAGCAGTGATAACACTTTGTTCCAATTGTTGATTTGCGCGCTGTTCGGCTTGCGGGTATCTTGCTTGAAGGGTTCATGCAGGACTTCCTGCACCGCACCCGAATCGGGGAGAGCACCATGAAGAGCAATGTGTCCTATCTTGGCGCCTGGCTTGCCGCCGCCGGCCTGGCATTTGCACTCGCGTTCGCGGCGCCCAATGACTCCAGCGTGATGGGCCGCCTGCCCGCTTTCATGGCGCAGACCCTGCTGCGACAGCCGGTCACCGTGCCCGAAGGCCTCCCGTCGGACCGCACGCTGGCGCTGATCACCTTCAAGCGCGGCCAGCGGGCCGACGTCGAGAGCTGGATCCAGGGCATGAACCTCAGGAACGACCCATCGATCACCTGGATGCGCATGCCGGTGCTCAACGACCCCGGCACGCTGACGGGACGCAGCGCGGTGGAAGACCGGCTGCTGCAGCACTACACGGCCGATTCCGAGCGGGCCAAGATGGTGCCGGTGTTCACTGATCGCGCCAGTTTTGTGCGCTCCGCCGGCCTGGCCAGCACCGACCAGGTCTACGCCGTGGTGGTCAACCGCCAGGGCGAGGTGCTGGCGCGAGTTGAGGGGCAGTTTGATGCCGACAAGGCACAAACTCTGCGCGAAACTCTGCGGTCGCAGAGTTTCTAGCCATGGCCCCCACGCTCCCCCACTTCGAGCCTACGGCGGGTCCCTGCCCCTTGCACGTGGAAAGGGGCCGCCCGCCTGTGACCCGGCAAAGCCGGTTCCAGGGCTCATGCTGGGCTTAAGAGTTCTTTGGGCGCGATCCGTAGGGGTCTTTCACCAGCAGGGGCCGCGGGACTGGCTTTGCCAGACCGCAGGCGCCGCCCCCTAGAGGGGGGAACAAGCTACACGCGGTGAGCTTGGACGGGGGTGTTACACACCCCCTGGGCCCAGCGTGAAATAGAAGGTCGCGCCTTGCCCCGGTTCCGACTTGGCCCACACCTTGCCGCCGTGCCGCGCGATGATGCGGTGCACCGTGGCCAGGCCGACGCCGGTGCCGGAAAATTCGGACGGCGTGTGCAGGCGCTGGAAGGCACCGAACAGCTTCTCGGCATAGGCCATGTCAAAGCCAGCTCCCCGGTCGCGCACGAAGTACACCGTCTCGCCGGCCTCGTTGGTCTCGCGGCCGAAGCTGATCTCCGTGCAGGCCTGCCTGGCGCTGAACTTCCAGGCGTTGCCCAGCAGGTTGTCCAGCACCTGCTTGAGCAGCCTGGGGTCGCCCGGCCCGGTGACGCCGGGCTCGACATGCAGCCGCGCGTCGCGGCCGGGTTCGCGCTCGCGGTAGCCGGCCAGCAAGCCCTCGGCGAGCGCGCTCAAGTCGACGTGCTCCCAGCGCAGGCTGGAACGCGACACCTGTGCCAATGCCAGCATGGCGTCGATCAGCTCGCCCATTTGTGAAACGCCGGCGCGTATGCGCGCCAGGTAATGCCGGCTGCGTTCGGTCAAGGGAGTGTTTTCAGCCTTGGCCATGGTCCGCTCGAGCAGGTCGCTGAAGCCGTCCACCGCGCTCAGCGGGCTGCGCAGGTCGTGCGACACCGAGTAGGAGAAAGCCTCCAGCTCCTTGTTTGCGAATTCAAGCTGCTCGGTACGCTGCTGCACCCGCTCCTCGAGGCTGGCGTTGAGGCGCAGGATTTCCTCGCGCGCGCGCTTGCGTTCACGGATATTGGTGTTGATGCCCAGCACCCCGTTGACCTTGCCCTGCTCGTCGCGCACCACCGTCCAGCGCGCCTCTATGCACACCGTCGAACCGTCGCGCGCGCGCTGCTCGAGCTCGCCGCTCCAGTCGCCGTCGTTGGCCAGGGTCTTGGCCATGCTGTCCAGAAGCACCTGCGGGTCGGGGTACATGAGCGTGTCCATGGTCTTGCCCAGCACTTCCTCGGCGGTCCAGCCATAGAGGCGCTCGGCGCCCTTGTTCCAGAAACGTATGGTCCGGTCGAGGTTGCGGACCATGATGGCGTCCTGCGCCCGGTCCAGCAGCGAGGCCTGCTCGCGCACCTTGATGACGGCCTGCCTTTCGGCCTCCTGGCTGCGCTGGCGCTCCAGGCGGGCGCGCAGGCTGACGATGCCGAAGGCCAGGTTGTCGGCAAGCTCCTGCAGCAGCTTGATTTCATCGGTGCTGAATATCTGCGCCTCGCCCGAATACAGGCACAGCACGCCGAAGCTACGGGGCCCGTCGCGCAGCGGCAGGCAGATCGCGCTGAGGAAACCGCGCTCCAGCGCGTGCGCATGCCAGTAGAACTTGTTGTCGGCCCGGCTGATGTCGCCGGTCTGCTGGGCTTGCCCGCTGCGCACGGCCTGGCCCGCCGGGCCCTGGCCGGTGGCGTCGTCGTCGCGCCAGCTCAGACGGATTGCCGCGAGATAGCCGTTTTCGTCGCCGGCATGGGCCATGGGCAGGATACTGCGCTCCGCGTCGTCCTGCGCATAACCGACCCAGGCCATGCGATAACCGCCCACGTCGACGGCCACGCGGCACACCTCGGCCAGCAGCCCCGCTTCCTCGTCCATCCGGTTGATGGCGATGCTGGAGCGGCTCAGCATCTGCAGGGCCCGGTTGGTGCTGGCCAGCGCCAGGTCGGCCAGCTTGCGGTCGGTGATGTCGCGCGCCGTGCCCACCACGCGCTCCAGCTCGCCCGACGCGTTCATGACCGGGTAGGCGTGGTCGCGTATCCACAGGATCCTGCCATCCGCGGACCGGATGCGGTATTCGATGTCGGAAGCCTGGCCGCTGCGGTTTTGCTTCCTGGCCTCCTTGAGCAAATGGCTGTCCTCGGGCAGCGTGACCTCGGCGTACGAAAGAGGGTCGGCATAAAGGCTTTCGCGGCTGCGGCCCCAGACCCTCTCATAGCCGGGGCTGACGTACAGCGGGCGGCCGGTGCGCGGGTCCACGATGTAGAAAACGTCGTGGATGTTTTCCGCCAGTTCGCGAAAGCGCGCCTCGCTGCTGACCAGGGCCGCCTCGGCGCGTGCGCGCGCCAGCGCGATGCCGGCCAGCCGCGCCGCGATGTTGATCAGCTCGAGTTCCGCGGGCTGGGGCCTGCAGGGGTAAGCGCGGTAGATGGCGAAGGTCGCGAGCACCTCGCCGTCGTTCGACACCACCGGCATGGACCAGCAGGCCCGCAGCCCGTGCTCGCGCATCAGCTCGCGGTAGTCCTGCATCAGCGGGTCGGTCTGCGTGTCTTCCACTACCACCAGGTGGTTGCGGAAGGCGGCGGTACCGCAGGCGCCCACGCCCTCGCCGACGGCCAGGCCTTCGATGGCCTGGTTGTAGCGCTCGGGCAGGCTGGGCGCGGCACCCAGGCGCAGCGTCCCGTCCTCGACCAGCAGGATGGAGCACAGGCTGTCCGGCGAGCTGTCCTCGATCAGGCGCACCACGGCCTCCAGCGATTGCGCCAGGGGCGCGCCGCCGGCGATCAGCGCCAGCACCTGCTCCTGTGCGTGGGCAAAGTTTTCCGCCGCCTTCTGGGCGGTGATGTCGTTGAACACGGTGACGCCGCCCTTCATCACGCCGGTGGCATCGCGCAGCGGCCGCGTGCTCAGGCGCAGTATCCGGTCTTCCGCGCCGGCCCGGCGAAACACCACATCCCAGTTGTCGATGGTGATGCCGCGCGCGGCCTGCGACAGCGGCCGCTCCGACTCGGCATAGGCGGTCTTGCCGTCCAGCATCAAGAGCTGGTGGCCGCGGCGCCAGTCTTCCAATCGCATGCCGGGATCCGGCGCCCCGTTGAACAGCGCGCGCGCCGTGGCGTTGAACAACAGGAAGCGGCCCTCGGTGTCCACGGCGATCACACCCTCGTTCATGCTGTTGAGGATGAGGTCCAGCAGGGCGCGTTCCTTGTCCACGCGCTCCAGCATGGCGTCGAGCTCGCGCTGCCGCGCCTGCAGCGATTCGGCCATGCGATTGAAGGTGTGGCCGATTTCGCCGAGCTCGCCCTGGTACAACGGGCCCAGCCTGACGCGCGCGTGAAGATTGCCCCGCGCCACCTCGTCGGCCTCCTTCAGGATGGCCTTGGCGGGATTGACGATCAGCCGGTTGCCCAGCCACCATGCACAGGCACCGCCAAACAGGGCCACGGCGAGCAGCGCCAGCAACTCAATCGCCAGGTCCTGGTGGCTGGACGCCGCGATCACCGCTTCCGGCGCGCTGATCGCGACAAACAGCCCCTCGCGCCCGCCGCCCGGCACCGGCGCCGCGGCATAGACCCGTTGCACGCCCTGCGCATCCGCCGCCTGCTGCACACCTTGCCGGCGCTCCCGCACGGCTTGCTGCACGAGGGGGTCCGGGTGCGGCTGGCCCAGCCAGGACGGCGCCGGCGGGGAGATGGCCAGTACCGTGCCGTCCCGGTCCAGCACGGCCAGGCGCGCGCCCTGTATGGAGGACACGTCCGCGAGCGATTCCGCCAGGGCGGGCAGGCCCAGCACCGCGAAGGCCACGCCGCTGACCTTGCCAGCCTCGTTGCGCACTGGCACCGCGAAGCCTATGCCGGGACGCCCGCTGGCGCGCCCCACGGCATAACGGCCCACCGCGAAGCGCTGGCCCGCCATGACCTGCTGAAAGTAGGGCCGGTCATTGGCGGCCAGGTTTTTAGCCAGGCCCAGCGCGTCGCACAGCAGCTTGCCGTCGGTCGCGGCCAGGCCCATGTTGGTGAATTCGGGATGCTCGGCATGCAGGTTTTTCAGGTGCTGGTCGCACAGGCCGGGCACCGGGTTCTTGATGTGCGGCCCGCTGGCGACGCCGCTCAGCAGCTCGTGGACCAGGTCCACGGTGCGTTGCGCGCGCGCCGAGAGCATCAGCACATCCGACAGCAGGTCGGACTGCGCCAGCCGCAGCGCGGCCCGGTGGCTTTGTTGCGCGGAGTAAACAAGCAAGCCGAGGACGGGGAGCAGCGCGAGCAGCACCAGCATTACCAGACGGGTACGCAGTCCCAGCCATCCCAGCATTCGGATTACCTTATGCCTTTCACGCCACGCCGCAGCCAGCTCCGCATGGCTTTTGCAGTGTGCGCACCCACCGCGCTTTTGTAAATGGGAATAGTCCCCGAACTGAGGCCATAAGTCTCTATCCCAGGCCTTGTCCTACAGAGCTACCCCCTGCCTTGCGGGGGTAAATTGAATACCAAGGATTTGTTCCGGCCCAAGCCGGCCGGCCGCGCTTCAGGGCACCAGCGACTGGGCTGCGGTCTGTTTGAGCGCGGCCGTCAGGGCGTCCAGAACCTCGGATTCCAGGTTCCAGCAATGCCAGTACAGCTGGACGGGCAGCGTGTAATGGGGCGCCACATTGACGAGCTGGCCCTGGTCTATCAGGCCCTGCGCCAGCAGGCGTGGCACCACGCTGACCCCCCAGCCCGCCAGCACGGCCCTGACCATGCCTTCCGACGAAGGCACAAACAGCTGGTTCAGGGTGACGCGCTTGAGCCCGAAGGCCTTGCCCACAAATTCAACCGGCAGTTCATCCTTGCGGTTGAAGGCGATAAAAGGCACTTCGCGGAAGTTGTATTGGGTCAGCGCCGGCGCGGCCGGCCTGTCGCCAGCGCCATCGCGCTGGCCGAGCCGGCCCTGCGCGAAGGCCGGCGCGGCCACCGCGATGTACTGCATCGCGCCCAGCGGCTCCACCTTGCAGCCCCGCAGCGCCTGCTTGAGCGTGGTCACGCAGCCCAGCACCTGGCCTTCGCGCAGCCATTCATGGGTGAAATTCTGGTCGTCGTGAATGATTTCCATGGGCAGGCCCTGCTGCACCAGCTCGGTCAGCGCCGGCAAGGCCCAGGTGGCGATGCTGTCGGCGTTGATGGCGATGGAAATGCGCTCTTCCTCGCGCGCGCCGCCCAGGGAACTGGGCGCCAGCTCCTTGAGGTCGCGCTCCAGATCGGCGCGCAAAAGGCGCAGCATTTTGGTGTGTTTAAGCAACAGCTGGCCCGCCGAGGTGGGCTTGAGCGGCCGGCTGCGCACGATCAGCACGGTGCCGACCTGGGCCTCCAGGGCCCGCAGGCGCTGCGACACCGCCGACTGGGTGATGGACAGGCGCTGGGCCGCGCGCTCAAAACCGCCCTCTTCCACGATTGCCGCCAGGCATTCGAGTGCATCAGGATCAAAAGTACTCATCCCGCATCCCCTCTTCCGTTTTCTATTTGCCCTACCAGTTGTGCTAGTTGTGCCAGCTACCGGCGCTTTTCAGCTTTATTAGCTGTTCTGATGTTTTCACTGAGAGTTTAATTTTTCTATTAATTGAAAGCAACATCCTTCACACTGGAATGTTGCAAAGGGGTTAGCGATGAAAGTTGTAGTTTTAGGGGCCGGCATCATTGGCGTGAGCACCGCCTGGCATCTGCTGGAACGCGGCCACGAGGTCACGGTGGTAGACCGCCAGCCCGACGCGGCGCTGGAAACCAGTTTTGGCAACGCGGCGCAGATTTCCGTCAGCTATTGCGAGCCTTGGGCCAACAAGGACGCACCGCTGAAGGCCTTGAAATGGATGTTCCGCGACGACGCGCCGCTGCTGTTTCGCCCGCAGCTGCCTTTCGGCGAAGGCTGGCAGCAATGGCGCTGGGGCCTGCAGTTCCTGGCGCAGTGCAACGACACCGCCTTCGAGCGCAACGTGCAGCAACTCGTGGCCCTGGGCGCCTACAGCCATAGCGCGCTCAAGGATGTGGTGGCCGCCACCGGCATCGAATACAACCGGCTCGAGCGCGGCATCGCGCACTACTACACCGACCAGAAAACCTTTGACACGGCCGGCGAGGCCGCGGCCCTGATGCGCAAATACGGCGTGGCGCGCCGCGTGGTGAACACCGCCGAACTGCTGGCCATAGAGCCGGCCTTCAAATCCTTCGCGCACCGCATCGTGGGCGGCACCTACACCGCCAGCGACGAAAGCGGCGACGCCCGCGTTTTCACCCAGGCGCTGGCGCAACGCTGCGCCGCCCGCGGCGCGCGTTTCCTCTACGGCCACGACATAGAGCGGCTGGAGAAAACCGGCGGTGCCATCGAGTCCGTCGCCGTGCGGCCGCGCACCCTGCAGGGCAAAAGCGGCGACCCGGTCCGCCTCAAGGCCGACGAAATCGTCGTGGCCTGCGGCTCCCACACGGCGCCGCTGCTGCGCACCGTGGGCGTCGACCTGCCCATCTATCCCGGCAAAGGCTACAGCGCCACCTTCAAGCTGCTCAGGCCGGAACTGGCGCCTTTTGTCAGCACCATCGACGACGAAGTCAAATGCGCGATGAGCCGGCTCGGCGACCATCTGCGCGTGGCCGGCACCATCGAGGTCGGCGGCTACGACCTCTCGCTGGACACGCCGCTGGCCAAGGCCCGTTGCAAGATGCTGGCCGACCGCATCGAGGAAGTATTGCCGGGCGTGTGCGATACCCGCCTGGAGGAGCAAGGCGGCACGCCGAACTTCTGGACCGGCCTGCGCCCCGCGACACCCACCAACATCCCTTACATCGGCAAGACCAAGGTCGGCCGCCTGTGGGTCAACGCCGGCCATGGCACGCTGGGCTGGACGCACGGCGCGGGCTCGGGCAAGGCCATCGCCGAGCTGATCAGTGGCGAAGTGCCGGCCATGAATTTCGGCTTTTACGGGCAGGATCGCGCCAGCAACCGGCTACAGGCCAAAGCCGCCTGATCACGGCCTAGGCGGCGTGCTGCTCCAGCGTGCGCTGCGCATGCTCGCGCAGCGCGACGCGCAAGGCCACCGGCTCCTGGACGTCGAAGGAAAAAGACAAACGCATCAGCTGCCGCGCGAACCAGCCCAGGTGGTCGGTCTGGCTGTGCAGCAGCACGCCCTCCTCGCTGGGCTGGAACACGCCCACGCTGTCGGGCAGTTCCATCTGCGCGGTCTGCAGGTCGGTGTGCAAAAGCAGCCGCACGGTGTTGCTGCGCGGCATGGTCGCCAGGCCCAGCGCCAGGTGCTGCACCGCGTCGAAGTCGGCCGGCGGCGTGAACACCACGTTGAGGGCGCGCACCTCGCGCACCCGGTCCAGCCGGAATGAGCGCAGCGCGCCGCGCAGGTGGCACCAGCCCGCCGCATACCAGCGGCCCTTGCGAAACACCAGGCCGTAGGCGTCGAACTCGCGCTCGGTGACCTCGCCTTCGGCCGACTGGTAAGCCATGTGCACACGCTGCCAGCCGTGCGCGGCGGCGCTCAAGGCCAGCAAGGCGGTGTTGTCGCCGGGCGCGTCGGCGCGGCGCAGGTCCAGCGTCACCGTTTCACCGAGGCCGCGAACGCGGTTTTTCAGATTGTGCGGCATCACGCGCTCGAGCTTGGCCTGTGCGCTTTGCGCGGCCGGCGCGGCTTCGGCCAGCCCCAGGCTGCGCGCGGCCAGCAAGCCCAGGGACAGCGCCAGGGCTTCGTCGTCGGTGAACATCATGGGCGGCAACTTGAAGCCGGCGATCAGGCTGTAGCAGCCGTAGCGGCCGCGTTCGGCCACCACCGGGATGCCCAGGTCTTCCAGCTTGGCGATATAGCGGCGCAAGGTGCGGCCGTCCACTTCCAGCCGCCGCGCCAGTTCGGCGCCGCTCATGCGCCCATGGGACTGCAGCAGTTCCAGCACGGTCAATACACGGGTGGTCGGGGAATACATGCTGAAAAGTTTAGCCCTTAATCAGGGCTGAAATAGCCCTATTACATCCATAAACTGGGTTTTTCCACAGGTATCACCAACGTATCACGGGGCGCCACAAGCGCTTTTAACCATGACCACCTCCACCCTGCCCAAACCCCTGGACCCGTCCCAGCTGAACGATGGGCGGCACGACTTCAACTTCATCGCGGGACGCTGGCTGGTCAGCAACAAGCGACTCAAAAAACGCCTGGCGGGCTGCACCGACTGGGAGCGTTTTGAGGCCGTACAGGACGGTGCACTGCTGCTGGGCGGCCTGGGCAATATGAACGACCTGGTCGTGGACGGCAAGCAGACCCTGGGTATGGCGCTGCGGTTTTTCAGCCCGCAGACCCGGCTCTGGAGCATTTATTGGGTCAGCCACAGCGACGGGCTGATGCAGCCGCCGGTGATGGGGGCGTTTGTGGACGGCACGGGCCGCTTTGAGGGCCACGACAGCCATGAAGGCCGGCCGGTTCGGGTGCGTTTTACCTGGTCGGGCATCACGCCCACCCGCGCCCGCTGGGAGCAGGCTTTTTCCGAAGACGGCGGCCGCCACTGGGAAACCAATTGGGTGATGGACCTGGCCCGGCCCGCCTATTCCGCGCTGCGCTAGGGGCACCGGCCATGGAGCAGTTCACCCACCTCTGGCTGTTTTTCCTGATGGTGCTGGGCATCATCATCCTGCCCGGCATGGACATGGCCTTTGTGATGGCCAGCTCGCTGACCGGCGGGCGCCGCGCGGGCCTGTTCGCGGTCGGCGGCATCGTGGCGGGCGGCGCCTGCCACGTGGTGGCCGGTGCGCTGGGACTGGGCATTGTGCTCAAGCTGGTGCCCGGCATGGTCAATGTGATGCTCGTCGCGGGCAGCCTTTACATTGCGTGGATAGGCTGGTCACTCACGCGCAGCACCTCGGTGTTCGGCGGCCTGCCGGCGCTGGAACAAAGCCCGCCCTGGCGGACCTTCCGCCAGGCCGCGCTGACCTGCCTGCTCAACCCCAAGGCCTATTTGTTCATGCTGGCGATTTTTCCGCAGTTCCTGCGGCTGGAATACGGTTCGCTGTGGATACAGGCGCTGGCGCTGGGCCTGATCATCGCGCTGACCCAGACCGGTGTGTATGGCTCGCTGGCACTGGCAGCCGCCGGGGCACGCCAGTGGCTGGCCGACCGGCCGGGCGCCAGCGTGGTGATGGCGCGCACCGTGGGCGCCGTGCTGATCGTGTGCGCCGGCTTCACGGCCTGGCAGGGCTGGCGGCAGTTTTAGGAGTCTGTACTAAGGCTTGTGGCCCTCGGGCCAGGGCGGGCCCTTGAGTTCCACAGTGTTGCCTTCCGGGTCGTTGAGGTAGATCGAAGGCCCTTCGCCCTCGGCACCGTAGCGCGACTCCACCTCGCCCGCTTCAACGCCGTGGGCCGCCAGGTGGCGGCGCAGGGCCTCGGCATCAAAGGGCTCGACGCGAAAGCAGACATGGTCGACATTGCGACCCTCCTTGCCCGGCGCCGCGCCGCCGGCCTTGCCCAGTGGGCCGTCCACCGGCACCAGGTCCACCAGCGAACGGCCGGCGCGCAGCTGCACCAGGCCGATGGCGTCCTGCCGGCGTTCCAGGCTGCAACCCAGCACCTGCTGGTAAAAGCGCAGCATGCCCATGAGGTCGCTGACCCGAAGGACGATGTGGTCGATGTCGCGAATACGGATCATGGCGAGGGCGGCTCCAGTGAATCGGTGCCCGATTCTGGCACGCGAGCCCCAACCCCGCAGCTGCAGGGGCTCGCGGCTGCCGCTACCATGGCCGCCATGAATGCTCCATCCAACTTCCTCTTCCTGGCCACCTCCACGCGCGAACCCGGCGTGCTGGGCAACACCGAATGGCTGGCCCGGCAGGCCGCCGCGGCGCTGCCGGCCGGCACGCCCCAGGCCTGGCACCATTTGGCACGCATGCAAATGCCGCCGTTTGTGGACCAGCGCCACACCACAGGCCAATACCCCATGCCAGAGGGCGACATGAAGACCCTGCTGGACGCGACCCTGGCCGCCACCGACATCGTCTTCGTGGCCCCGGTCTACTGGTACAGCATTCCGGCGCCGCTGAAGATTTACCTGGACCACTGGAGCGCCTGGATGCGCGTGCCCGGCCTGCCCTTCAAGGAGGAGATGGCGAAAAAAACGCTGCGGCTGGTCACCACCAGCGGCGACCGCGCCAAGGCCCAGCCCATGATCGACTCCATCCGCCTGTGTGCGCAATTCATGGCCATGAACTACGGCGGCGAGCTCTGGGGCAAGGGCGGGCCGCCCGATGCCGTCAAGGCCGACACAGCGGCGGTGGCGCAGGCCGCAAGCTTTCTGGCGGCCTGAGGGCCGCGGCTGGCGAGGGGGTTTTTCCTACAGGCCCTGCCCTGCGGGGCTGACAGGGCCGGCGCCCCCGGCGGCGCAGAGTGACCGCATGGCCCGAAAAAACCCGCCCCTGAACAGCACCGCCGCGCAAGCGGCCTCCGGCAAAGGCATGCCCGCAAAGGCACCGCGCGAACAGCGCCCGGGACAGGCGGGCACGCCCCAGGACGGCGCGGTGCAAGCCAGCCTGGAACTGCCGCACGAGCGCGATCAGTCGCTGGACATGACCCCCGCCAAGCCCGATCCCGCCGTCAAACAAGCCGCGAGCGACCTGCGCCGGGGCCTGAAAGACACCAGCAAGGCCCCTGAAATGGACCGGGCCTATAAAAAGCTGCGGCCCTAGCGCATCCCTGCTTCGCCGCACAGCCGCGCACCCCGCTCAAGCGCGCCCCCCAACACCTCGCATCGCATGCACAGGCCCGAATTTAATTGGAAATGATCAAAAATTTCGCTATGATGAATTGATTTGTAAATTTATATACATCCAATTTCTGCTTAGGCCCTGATGGCGACATTTCCCGGCAACCCTTCGATGGCACAGCGTATTGGGCGTTTGTTGCCGACGCTGACGCGCTCTCACCGGCAGATGGCCGACTATGTGCTGGCCCATCCCCTGCAAGCAGCAACCATGCCCATCGACGAGCTGGCCGCCACGTTGGGGGTTTCCGTGGCCACCGCCAACCGCTTCGCGCGGGCGCTGGAATTTGAGGGCTACCCGCAGTTCCGCGCCGCGCTGGTGCTGGGCTTCGAAGCCACCCTGGCCCCGGTCGAGAAGCTGCGCAACAAGCTGGAGCACTCCGCCACGGTGGCCGACGTGTTTGCCTCCGCGCTGGCGCAAAGCCAGCGCAACATTGAGCTGACACGGCAAGCGCTGGATGCCCAGAGCTGCGAGCAGGCGGTGGCGGCCATCCTGAAGGCACGGCGCATCTACATTGCCGGCTTCGGCAGCAGCAGCTGGCTCGGCGGGCTGCTGCAGCGCTCGCTGGACCCGTATTGCGACAACGTCCAGCTGCTGGCCAGCGTGGAAAGCTCCTCTTACGGCGCGCGGCTGCTGGCGCGCCTGAAGCCCGAGGACCTGCTGATCGCCATCGCCTACCCGCGCTATTTCAGCGACACGATCTTGCTGGCGCGCCGCGCGCACGACGCCGGCGTGCCGGTGCTGGCGCTGACCGACCGCGTGACATCGCCGCTGGCACCGCTGGCCAGCGTCGCGCTCTACGCCCACACCGAGAGCCAGTATTTCGCCAATTCCGAAGCCACCGTGCTGGCGCTGATCGAGGCCTTGTGCAGCGCCGTCGCCCACAGCGCCAAAGACTCGCTCAAGGCGGCGACTCAGCTGGCCGAGTCGGTGCTGCCCTGGCTGCACGGCAACCACGCCAGCCGGCTGCGCGCCGATGCCGACGCCGCGGCGCCCGCACCCCGCAAAGCCCGCACCCCACCCAAATCGCCAAAGGTTTCCAAGTGACACGGCCCCAGCCTATCCCCCTTATCGCCATCCACGGCGGCGCCGGCACCATGAGCCGCAGCCACATCAGCGCGGAACAAAACGCGGCCTACCACGCCGCCCTGCAGGCCATCCTGCGGCCCGCGCAGCAGCTGCTGGCCGGCGGCGGCAGCGCGCTCGATGCGGTCAGCCTGGCGGTGGAGCTGCTCGAGGACTGCCCGCTGTTCAATGCCGGGCATGGCGCCGTCTTCACCCATGACGAAACCCATGAACTCGACGCGGCCGTGATGGACGGCGCCACCTTGCGCGCCGGCGCGGTGGCCTGCGTGAACCGCGTGCGCCGCCCGGTGCGCGCGGCGCGCGCCGTGATGGAGCGCAGCGCGCACGTGCTGCTGGTGGGGGCCGGTGCCGAGGCCTTCGCCCAGGAGTGCGGGCTGGAAATGGTCTCGCCCGATTATTTTTCAACCGAGGCCCGCCGCGAGCAATTGCGGCGCGCGCTCGCGACGGACGCGGCCGTGCTGGACCACGACGGCGCGGCCCTGGCGTTCCGCTCAGGTCCTGCCGGCGCCGCACCCCTGGACGAAGGCCGCAAGCTCGGCACCGTGGGCGCCGTGGCCCTGGATGCGCAGGGCAACCTGGCCGCCGCCACCTCCACCGGCGGCATGACCAACAAGCGCGCCGGCCGGGTGGGCGACTCGCCCCTGATAGGCGCCGGCACCTACGCCGACAACCGCACGGCGGCGATTTCCTGCACCGGCACCGGTGAAATGTTCATACGCACCGCGGCGGCCTATGACATCTGCGCGCGCATGGCCTATGCCGGCATGCCGCTGGACGCGGCCGCCCGGGAAGTGGTCATGAAGGTGCTGCCCGCCCTGGGCGGGCGTGGCGGCCTGATCGCCGTCGATGCGCAGGGCCACCTCAGCCTGCCCTTCAACACCGAAGGCATGTACCGCGGCTGGGCCCGCGTGGGCGAGGCGCCGGTGAGCGCCATTTACGCCGACGCCATCGAGGGATTCGCCGCATGAGCCCCCAGCCTAACCGCCAGCGCGTCATTGAGGTCAAGGACCTCAGCGTGAGTTTTGCCAGCGAGCAGCGCACCGTGCACGCGGTGCGCAATCTCGGCTTTCACGTGGACGCCGGGGAGACGCTGGCCATCGTGGGTGAATCGGGTTCCGGCAAATCGGTGTCCTCGCTGGCCCTGATGCGCCTGGTGGAGCAAGGCGGCGGCCGCCTGGGCAGCGGCAGCATGTGGCTGACGCGCCGCAACGGCGAGCGCCTGGACCTGGCGCGCGCTTCGCAGTCGCAAATGCGCAGCCTGCGCGGGGCCGACCTCGCCATGGTGTTCCAGGAGCCCATGACCTCGCTCAACCCGGTGTTCACGGTCGGCGAGCAGATCGCCGAATCGATACGCCTGCACCAGGGGCTCTCGCGCCAGGCGGCGCTGGCCGAAGCGCTGCGCATGCTGGACCTGGTTCGCATCCCGGAAGCCAAAAACGTGCTGGGCCGCCATCCGCACCAGCTCTCGGGCGGCATGCGCCAGCGCGTGGTGATCGCCATGGCGCTGGCCTGCAAGCCCACGCTGCTGATCGCCGACGAGCCGACCACGGCGCTGGACGTGACCATCCAGGCGCAGATCCTCGCGCTGATCCAGCAACTGCAGCGCGAGCTGGCCATGGCGGTGATCTTCATCACCCACGACATGGGCGTGGTGGCCGAAATCGCCGACCGCGTGCTCGTGATGTACCGCGGCGACAAGGTAGAGGAAGGCGACTGCGCCACCCTGTTTGCCAGGCCGCAGCAGCCCTACACCCAGGCCTTGCTGGCGGCCGTGCCCCGGCTGGGGGCCATGCAGGGGCAGGATTTGCCGGCGCGCTTTGCGGTGCCGGGCGCGCCGCTATCCGGGAACGGACAGCCTCTCAGCGCCGCCAACACCGTGCGCAGCGACCTGCCGCCCGTGCTCAAGGTGCAGGACCTGGTCACGCGCTTTCCGCTGGCAAGCGGCCTGCTCGGGCGCGTGCGCCGGCAGGTGTATGCGGTGGAGCAGCTCAGCTTCGAACTCAAGGCCGGTGAAACCCTGTCCCTGGTGGGCGAATCCGGTTGCGGAAAATCCACCACCGGCCGCTCGCTGGCGCGGCTGCTCGAATTCAACAGCGGGCAGGTCGAGGTCGCGGGGCGCGACATCTCGGCGCTCAAGGGCCGGGCCCTGCAGGCGCTGCGCCGCGACATCCAGTTCGTCTTCCAGGACCCTTTCGCCTCGCTCGACCCGCGGCTGACCATAGGCTATTCGGTCATGGAGCCCATGCTGATCCACAAGCTCGCCTCGCCCAAGGAGGCCGAGGAGCGCGTGCGCTGGCTGCTGGGCAAGGTGGGCCTGCCGGCCGAGGCGGCCCATCGCTACCCGCACGAGTTCTCCGGCGGGCAGCGCCAGCGCGTGGCGATCGCGCGGGCACTGGCGCTCAACCCCAAGGTGGTGATCGCCGACGAGGCGGTGTCGGCGCTGGACGTGTCGATTCGCGCGCAGATCATCAACCTGATGCTGGACCTGCAGCAGGAATTCGGCGTCGCCTTCCTGTTCATCTCGCACGACATGGCAGTGGTCGAGCGCATCAGCCACCGCGTGGCCGTGATGTACCTGGGCCAGATCGTGGAGATCGGCCCGCGCCGCGCCGTGTTCGAAAACCCGCAGCACGCCTACACCCGGCGCCTGCTGGCGGCCGTGCCGGTCGCCGACCCGGCGCGCCGCAGCGCCGTGCGCGAGCTCATGGCCGACGAGATCCCCAGCCCCATACGCGCCGTGGGCGACGCGCCGCAAGTCGCGCCGCTGCACCAGGTGGCGCCGGGGCATTTTGTCGCGCGGCATTCGGTGGGAGGCCCTTATTGACGTCCACCCTTGCCCCCACCTGCCTTTGCCCTTCCGTCTCCCGTGTTTGCCCCTCGTTTCGCCTCTAGGAGTTTTTTCATGAAGAATCGTCTTTCCACCCTCACCGCCGCGCTGGCCGGCATCATCGGCCTGATGGGCCTCGCCGCGCCGGCCCATGCCGCCAAGGACGTGGTCGTTGCCGTCCAGTCCAATTTCACCAGCACCGACCCGTATGACGCCAACGACACGCTGTCGCAGGCCATGGCCAAGTCCTTCTACCAGGGCCTGTACGGTTTCGACAAGGACATGAAGATGGTGCCGGTGCTGGCCGAGAGCCACACCGTGAGCAAGGACGGCCTGGTCTACACCTTCAAGCTCAAGTCCGGCATCAAGTTCCATGACGGCACGCCTTTCAACGCCGAGGCCGTGAAGGTCAATTTCGACCGCGTCACCAACCCCGACAACAAGCTCAAGCGCTACAACCTCTACAAGAACATCGCCAAGACCGAGGCGGTGGACGCCAGCACCGTGCGCGTGACGCTCAAGGAGCCCTTCTCGCCCTTCATCAACACGCTGGCCCATCCCTCGGGCGTGATGATTTCGCCCGCCGCGCTGGCCAAGTACGGCAGCAAGGGCATCGCGCAAAACCCCGTGGGCACGGGGCCCTTCAAGTTCGTCGAGTGGAAGGCCACCGACTACCTCAAGGTCGCCAAGTGGGAAGGCTACTGGAAGAAGGGCTACCCCAAGGTGGACAGCATCACCTGGCGCCCGGTGGTGGACAACAACACGCGCGCGGCCATGATGCAGACCAACGAGGCCCACTTCGCCTTCCCGATGCCGCCCGAGACGGTGGAAAGCCTGTCGAAGAAGCCCAGCCTGGAAGTGACGAGCGCGCCCTCCATCATCCACCGCTACCTCTCGATGAACACGCTGCAAAAGCCTTTCGACAACCCGAAGGTGCGTGAGGCCATCAACTACGCGATCAACAAGGAGGCCCTGGTCAAGGTGGCCTTCTCGGGCTACGCGATTCCCGCCGAAGGCGTGGTGCCGCATGGCGTGGAATACGCCGCCAAGCTGGGCCCCTGGCCCTACAACCCGGCCAAGGCGCGCGAGCTGCTGAAGGAAGCTGGCTATCCCAACGGTTTCGAAAGCACCTTGTGGTCGGCCTACAACTACACCACGGCACAGAAGGTGATCCAGTTCGTGCAGCAGCAGCTGGCCCAGGTCGGCATCAAGGTGCAGGTGCAGGCGCTGGAAGCCGGCCAGCGCGTGGAGCGCGTGGAAAGCGCGCAGGACCCCGCGACGGCGCCGGTGCGCATGTACTACGTGGGCTGGTCCTCATCCACCGGCGAAGCCGACTGGGCGCTGCGCCCCCTGCTGGCCTCCGAGTCCCTGCCGCCCAAGATGTTCAACACCGCCTACTACAAGAATGCTGAAGTGGACGCCGACATCGCCAAGGCGCTGGTCACCACCAGCGGCGCGGAGAAGGCCAAGCTCTACACCGACGCCCAGCAGCGCATCTGGAAGGACGCACCCTGGGCCTTCCTGGTGACCGAACGGCTGCTGTCGGTGCGCGCGCGCAACCTGGCCGGCTTTTACGTGATCCCGGACGGCAGCTTCAACTTCGACGAAGTCGAACTCAAGTAATCCCGGCCGCGCCTGCCCCAGCCCCTCTGACCTTCTCAAGAAGCCCGCCTTCGCATGACTCTCTACCTTCTCAAGCGCCTGCTGGGCCTGCTGCCGACGCTGCTGATCGTGGCCGTGCTGGTGTTCCTGTTCGTGCACCTGCTGCCCGGCGACCCGGCACGCCTGGCCGCCGGGCCCGACGCGGGCCCCGAAACCGTGGAGCTGGTGCGCCGCGACCTGGGGCTGGACCTGCCGATACCGCAGCAGTTCGTGCGCTTTTTCAGCCACGCGCTACAAGGCGACTTCGGCCTGTCCATACGCACCAAGCGGCCCGTGGCCACGGAGATCGCGGAGCGTTTTGCACCCACCTTCTGGCTCACCATCGCGGCCATGGGGTGGTCGGTACTGCTGGGCCTGGTGCTGGGCATGGTGTCGGCGGTGTGGCGCAACCGCTGGCCCGATAGGCTGGGCATGTCGCTGGCGGTTTCGGGCATTTCGTTCCCCTCGTTCGCGCTGGGCATGCTGCTGATGCAGTTCTTCTCGGTGCAGCTGGGCTGGCTGCCTACCGTCGGGGCCGACTCGTGGCGCCACTACATCCTGCCCTCGCTCACGCTGGGCGCGGGCGTGGCGGCCGTGATGGCGCGCTTTACGCGCAGCTCCTTCATCGACATCCTCAAGGAAGACTATGTGCGCACGGCGCGCGCCAAGGGCCTCACTGAAACCGTGGTGGTGGTCAAGCACGCGCTGCGCAACGCGCTGATCCCGGTGGTCACCATGATGGGCCTGCAGTTCGGCTTCCTGCTGGGCGGCTCCATCGTCGTCGAGGTGGTGTTCAACTGGCCCGGCATGGGCCGGCTGCTGGTCGACGCGGTGGAGATGCGCGACTATCCCGTGATCCAGGCGCTGGTCCTGCTGTTCTCGCTCGAATTCATCCTGATCAACCTGGTGGTGGACATGCTCTACGCCGTCATCAACCCGACCATCCGCTTCAAGTGAACACCACCGAATCCCCCAGCACCGCCGCCGCGAACGAAGCGCCGCTTCCAGACAGCGCGCAGCTCTCCGTGCGCACACCCGCCGCCGAGTTCTGGCGCAAATTCAAGAAGCAGCGCGTGGCCCTGGCGGCCGCCGGTTTTGTGCTGCTGCTGGTGCTGGTGGCGGTGCTCGCGCCCTGGCTGAGCCCTTTTGACGCGGAGAATTTTTTCGACTATGACGCCCTGAACGCGCCGCCCTCGGCCAAGCACTGGTTCGGCGTGGACGCGCTGGGCCGCGACATCTTCAGCCGCATCCTGATGGGCGCGCGCATCTCGCTGGCCGCGGGCCTGGTCTCGGTGGCCGTGGGCGCCGTGATCGGCACGCTGCTGGGCTTGCTCGCCGGCTATTACGAAGGCTGGTGGGACCGCATCGTCATGCGCATGTCCGACGTGCTGTTCGCCTTTCCCGGCATCTTGCTGGCCATCGGCATCGTCGCCATCCTGGGCAACGGCATGATCAACGTGATCATGGCCGTGGCCGTGTTCAGCGTGCCGGCGTTCGCGCGCCTGGTGCGCGGCAATGTGCTCTCGCTCAAGCACCAGACCTACATCGAGGCGGTGCGCTCCATAGGCGCGCCCGACTCGGTCATCATGCTGCGCCACCTGCTGCCGGGTACGGTGTCCTCGGTGGTGGTCTACCTGACCATGCGCATAGGCACCTCCATCATCACGGCGGCCAGCCTCTCCTTCCTCGGCCTGGGCGCGCAGCCGCCCACGCCGGAATGGGGCGCCATGCTCAACGAGGCGCGCGCCGACATGCTCAACGCGCCGCATATCGCGCTGTTTCCCAGCCTGGCCATCTTCCTGACCGTGCTGGCTTTCAACCTGCTGGGCGACGGCCTGCGCGATGCGCTGGACCCCAAGATAGACCGCCAGTAAGCGGGGCAAGGCCGCTTCGTGACATACCGCCACTTGCTGCCCCACATCGGCAGCCTGCCGCACGGGCAGCGCAACGCCATCACCGACGTCGCCGGCGTGAGCGTCGGCCATTGCACGCTGGACGCGGGCGAGGTGCAGACCGGCGTGACCGTGGTGCGCCCGCATGGCGGCGACCTGTTCCGCGACCGCGTCCCGGCCGCGGCGGCCGTGCTCAACGGCTTCGGCAAAAGCGTGGGCCTGCTGCAAATCGAGGAGCTCGGCGTGCTGGAAACGCCGATCGCGCTCACCAATACCTTTTCGGTCGCCGCCGTGGCCACCGCGCAAATCCGGCAATGCATGGCCGCCAACCCCGAAACCGGGCGCGGGCTGCCCACGGTCAACCCGCTGGTGTTCGAATGCAACGACGGCTTTCTCAACGACATCCAGCGCATGGCCGTCACAGAGCAGCACTACCTGCAGGCCTGCGCGCAGGCGGGCGTGGAGGTCGCGGAAGGTTCGGTCGGCGCCGGGCGCGGCATGTCCAGCTTCGGGCTCAAGGGTGGCGTGGGCACGGCCTCGCGCCGCGTGGCGGCCGCCGGGGGCGGCGAGCACACCGTGGGCGCGCTGGTGCTGGCCAACTACGGCCAGCTGCCGCTATTGACCATGGCCGGCCAGGCCCTGGGCGCGCGGCTGGCGGCACAGCATACGCAAGCAGCAGAGCCCGAAAAAGGCTCCATCATCCTGCTGGTCGCCACCGACGCGCCGCTTGACGCGCGCCAGCTGCGCCGGCTGGCCCTGCGCGCCGGCGCCGGGCTGGCGCGCACCGGCTCGGTGTTCGGCCACGGCAGCGGTGACATCGCGCTGGCGTTTTCCACCGCCTACACCGTGCCGCAGCAAACCAGCAGGCCCATGCCGGCCGTGGCCCTGCTGCACGACGGCCTGATAGACCCGCTGTTCCAGGCCGTGGCCGACAGCACCGAGCAGGCCATCATCCACGCCCTGTGGCAGGCCAGTGCCGTCACCGGCCGCGGCGGCCACCAGCGCCGCGCGCTGGCGGAGCTGCTGCCCGGCTGGCCTTCTTCATCCTCCTTTTCACCTTCTGCGGATTGCCCATGAAAGTCCTGATCTCCACCGACATCGAAGGCGTTGCCGGCGTTTTCCACCACGAACAGGTGCGTGCCGGCAATCCCGAGTACGAGCGCGCCCGCCTGCTGATGGCGCACGAGGCCAACGCCGCCATTGCCGGCGCCTTCGACGCGGGCGCCACCGAGGTGCTGGTCAACGATTCGCACGGGAGTTTTCGCAACATGCCTCCGGAGCTGCTGGATGCGCGCGCCCAGGCCGTCATGGGCAAGCCGCGCTACCTCAGCATGATGGCCGGCGTCGACGACGGCGTGGACGCCGTCTGCATGGTCGGCTACCACTCGCGCGCGCAGGGCCGCGGCATCCTGGCGCACACCATCAACAGCTTTGCCTTTGCGCGCGTGTATTTCAACGGCCTTGAACTGGGCGAAGCCGGCATTTACGGCGCGCTGGCCGGCGAGTACGGCGTGCCGGTGGTGATGGCCAGCGGCGACGATGTGTTCATCGAGGAGCACCGCCCGCTGTTTCCGCATGCCACCTTTGTGCAGACCAAGCGGGCGACCGGCCAGACCAGCGGCATCAGCCTGTCCCCGGCCCAGGCCTGCGCGGCCATACGCGTCGGCGTGGCCGCCGCGCTGGCACAGGGCAGCGCGGCCCGCCCTTATGTGCTGCCGGGCCCCATCGCCGTGCGCATCCAGACCCAGTCGCCGGCGCTGGCCGACCTGTTTTGCCAGTGGCCGGCCCTGCGGCGGCTGGAGGGGGACGAGGTCGGCTTTGACGCGCCTACCGTGGAGGCCGCGGTGCGCATGGTCAACAGCTTGTCGGCCATGTCCAGCATGCTGCGCTAGGAGCTGCTTGCCGCCCTAGGGCACACGCGGCGCGTGTTCCGCGCCCTGGCCCACTGCCCGCTCGCTCATCCAGCGCAGCAGGTCCAGCCACATCTGGCGCATCTCGGCATCGAGCGGCGTGCGCGTGGAGTTGGGCAGCTCTATGGTCACCACCGGCACGCCTTTATGGATGCCGCCGTAGTTGCCCAGCGAACCCGGGAAGATGCCGACCTGGTCCAGGTAAAGCCGCCCCAGGCGCGAGGGCGGAACCGAAGGCCCGTCGAAATCGAGCACGCCGTAAGGCGCATGGATGCTGACGATGAGCTGCGGCTTGAAACTTTGCATCTGCTCATGCAGGAAACGCGACTCGGGCTCGGACAGCGGCTTGGGGCCGGGCCAGCGGCGCGGGTCCTTGCCCGTGCGCTTTTCCCAGTAGACCTTGGCGTCGCGCTCCCAGTTGGGCGTGGGGAAGTTGCGGTTCAGGTCCACACCATGCGCGTTGACGCGGCGCGGCGGCGTGGACAGCACGCCGTCGGGGTTGAGCACCGGCACAAAACGCCAGTGGACCACCTGGGGCGCGTCCTGCGGCGGCTGCGCGGCCAGCTTGATCCAGTGCAGGGCTACCGCGCCCGAGGACAGCTCGTCGCCGTGGATGGCGCCCACCACCAGCACGCGCAGGCCGGCGTTGTCGGGCTTGATGTCGCGCACCCAAATCGCCTGCCCGTTGACGGATCGCGCGCCCGTGGGCTGCAGCTGAGCCGCCTCGCAAAGGTCCCGCTTGACGTTCGGCAGTTTGGCCGCGTAGTCGGCGCAAGGCGAATCAGCCCGGGCACCGATCGCTATGAAATAAGTAGCAAGCAGGCAGAGGGCAAAGCGGTGAAACGGCATGCCCGCGAGTTTAACCGGCGCCGCCGCGGCCCCTGCCGCCCTCCCGCCTAAACCCTGACGCAAGTGGGCCGGGGCCGCATCAGTTAAATTAGCTGTCTATGCCGACCCCCGCCATACCTCGCCAAGCGAGCAGCCCCAGCTTTTCACAGCGGGAATTCCGGGCGTCTCTGGCCATGTTCGCCACCGGGGTCACCATCGTCACCGCGCGCACGCCGGCCGGCGTGCTGGTGGGCCTGACCGCCAACTCCTTCAATTCGGTGTCGCTGCAACCGCCGCTGGTGCTCTGGAGCCTGGCGCGCGCGGCCGGCTCCATGGCCGCCTTGAGCGCCGGCTCGCACTACGCGATCAACATCCTCGCGGCCGACCAGAAAGAGCTGGCCGAGCGTTTCGCCAGCGGGCGCGCGGATCGCTGGGACGGCGTGGCCTACAGCGAAGGCGCCAGCGGCGCGCCGCTGCTGGACGGCGCGGCCGCGCACTTTGAATGCTTTAACCGCAGCCGCTATGAAGAAGGCGACCACGTGATCTTCGTCGGCGAGGTCGAGCGCTGCGGCCACCGCGCGGGCGCCTCGCCGCTGCTGTTCCACGGCGGCAGGTTTTATACCGAGCACCCGCTGTAAATCACGAGAAGGCGACGGCCGCGGCCGCCGCTTTCAGGTCCCCGCCAGTTTCGCCAGGTTCTTCACGATGACACGCAAGACCCATCTCGACACCCTCGCCATGTCCCTGCTGCTGGGCTGCTGCCTGTTCTGGGGCCTGCAGCAGGTGCTGATCAAGGCCACCATCAGCGAGATCCCGCCCATGTTCCAGGCCTCGCTGCGCCTGGTCGGCGCCACGGCCCTGCTGTGGCTGTGGTGCCTGTGGCGCAAGATTCCGCTGTTCAACCGCGACGGCTCGCTCAAGGCCGGCCTGCTGGCGGGCGCCCTGTTCGGCGCGGAGTTCGCCTGCATTTATGTGGGCCTGCAATACACCAGCGCTTCCCGCCTCACGGTGTTTTTGTACACCTCACCCTTCTGGGTCGCGGCGCTGGTGCCGCTGTGGGTCAAGTCCGAGCGGCTGCGCGGCCTGCAATGGCTGGGCCTGCTGTGCGCATTTGCCGCCGTGGTGTTCGCGCTGCGCGAGGGTTTTACCGGCGACCATGCCTCGACGGCGCGCGGCGACCTGCTGGCGCTGGCCGCCGGCATGCTGTGGGGCCTGACCACGGTGGTGATACGGGCTACCCAGCTGGTCAAGATCTCCGCCGAGAAGCTGCTGTTCTACCAGCTGGCCGTCAGCGCCGCCGTGTTCCCCTTGCTGTCGCTCTACCTGGGCGAGCAGTGGTCCTGGCAGTTCAGCCCGTTTGCCATCACCTCGCTGCTGCTGCAGACGGTGATAGGCGCGTTCGCCAGCTACCTGGCCTGGATGTGGATGCTGGGGCGCTACCCCGCCACCAAAATTTCGGTGTTTGTGTTTTTCACGCCGCTGTTCGCGCTGCTGTTCGGCGCGCTGTGGCTCAAGGAAAGCGTGACCACCGGCCTGCTGGTGGCGCTGGCCACCGTGGCGGCCGGCATCGTGCTGGTCAACCGCAAGCCGGCAGGCGCATAATTTTTCGGCATGACAACCCACCCACGCATCCCCGGCCATCGTTTCCTCCATTCACCGGGCCCCACGCGGGTACCCGACGAGGTGATGGACGCGATGCGAAGGCAGCCCATGGACATGGGCGACCCGCGGCTGGAGCGTGTGATCCAGGCCTGCGAAACCGGGCTCAAGGCGCTGTTGCAAACCGCCAAGGCCGACGTCTTCCTGTATACCTGCAACGGCCACGGCGCCTGGGAGGCGGTGATCGCCAACCTGCTCGCACCGGGGCAGCAGGTGCTGGTCGCCGGCACCGGGCATTTTTCCGAGTCCTGGGCCGTGCAGGCCGAGGCCATGGGCGCGCGGGTGCTGCGCACGCCCTGGCGCGAAGGCTACCCGGCTGATGCGCAGGCGATTGAAGCCGCCTTGCGCGCCGACAGCTCGCACGCCATCGTGGCCGTGTTTGTGGTCCACACCGACACCGCCAGCGGCATGACCAGCAACATCGCCGCGGTGCGGCGGGCGATGGATGCCGCGGGCCATCCCGCGCTGCTGGTGGTGGATGTGGTGGCCTCGCTGGGCGCGGCGCCTTTTGCCATGGATGCGCTGGGCGCCAACGTCGTGCTGGGCGCCTCACAAAAAGGCCTGATGGTGCCGCCCGGCCTGGCCTTTGTGGCCGCCGATGCCGCCGCGATGAAGGTCGCCGCGGCCAATCCAACACCGCGGTTTTACTGGGACTGGGCGCGGCGGCAAAGCCCGCTGAGCTACCGCAAGTTCTGCGGCACGCCGCCGCAAACCCTGCTCTTCGGCCTGGAGGCCGCGCTGGGGCTGATTTTTCACGAAGGCCTTGAACAGGTCATTGCCCGCCACCGGCTGATCGCCGGCGCCGTGCATGCCGCCGTCCAGGCCTGGAGCGAGGGCGGCGCGCTGGCCCTTTTTGTACGCGAGCCGGCGGCGCGTTCGGTCTCCGTTACCACGGTGGCGGTGGCCGAGGGCATCGATCCCGAGGCCATGCGTACGGTCGCGCGCGAGCAATTCCAGGTCGCGATCGCGGGCGGCCTGGGCCCGCTGGCGGGGCGCACATTCCGCATAGGCCACCTGGGCGACATGAACCCGGCCATGATCCTGGGCTGCCTGGCCGGCGTGGAAGCGGCGATGCGGGTGCAAGGCATTCCTTTCGGCAACGGCGTGCAGCATGCCGTCGCGGCTTTGGCGGGCCAACGCTGAGCCTTGGAACAGGTCTCCACTTGTTGTGCCGGAAAACCCCAGAATGAAGCAACTTTTCTTTGGCGATAAAGCCGGCTTCGCAATTGCGCATCGAAAAGCCGCATCCGAAGATGCACCAAGCTATGGCCACTGCGCTTCGGCCGAGGGAAAGCGTTTGCAGAGGGGATGAAAAATTGAAACGCGAAACTGAAAAATGCGTACGATTTCTTGGTGGCAGCACCGTTAGATATTCACTTTGGTCGGGCCTCTTCTGTACGGCCATATCTATATGGAGCTCCGTTGCCATGAGTCAAACCGCTACGGACGCGCCTACCTGCGATGCACTTTCTGTTCGCTGGGACGAGAGCCCTGGGCTGGGTAGTCGTCTTGGGCGCGCCAAGGCATTGGAAGACCAAGGCAAATCCTGTATTGGCAAAGGTTTTTACGACCCAAGACTTGCCATTCTTTACATGGATGCCGGAGATCTCGCCAGTGCAGACCGCATAGCAAAGCAAGGCATACAGAAGGGCAGTCCTTACCAAGCCAATTTGCACCAGGTATTGGCGGAGACTACCTTGCGCAGAGGCAATGTAGATACGGCTTACAAGATGGCGGAAGACATAGCGAAGAAGAATCCGGCGTATGTACCGATACTAGGATTTTTGGGTGAGATAGATTCCAAAAATCAGAACTGGGCTATGGCTCTGGCGCGATCGCAAAAGTGGAACTCTATTGACCATAGTGCACTGTCCTTGCTGGCAATGGCCGCGGCATTTCATCAGCTTGATCGCCATGAAGAATGCGTGGCTACGGTTGACAAAGCACTTGGCATTGATCCCGCCCGTATTGCAAAAATAGGCGGTATTAAAGAAGCCGTTTTCTCGTTGGGCATTTTGAAACGCAACGAAGAAGCGGCGGAATTACTCAAGCGCCATATGCAGGCCAATCCAAATTGGGCGCTGGATCCGTCGATGGTGAATGCGGCAAAGGCACTCGGATTGGCGAAGTAAGGCTGCAACTTGTCCGAACCCGCGTGAATGGGAAAATTGGGCGCGGCGCTATCAATTTTTTTACACCAGTTTGTTCGGGCTTACTGCGAAGCGGTGATACCGCCGTCGAGATACAGCACCTGCCCGGTAACAAAGCGAGAGGCGGGCGCCGCAAAAAACACCGCCGCACCGGCCACGTCCTGCGGGTCGGCCACGCGGCCCAGCGGAATGCGTTCCAGCACCTGTTGATGCGTCTCGGGATTTTCCAGCCAGTGGCGCGCCATCTCGGTCTGCACCACGGTGGGCGCGATGCCATTGACGGTGATGCCGTGCGGCGCCAGCTCGCTCGCATGCTGGCGTATCAGCATGACCAGGCCGCCCTTGCTGCTGCTGTAGGCCGAATAACCGCGGCCGCGCAGCCCCAGCTGCGCGCGCACCGAGAGCAGATGCACCTGCGCGCCGCCTTTGCCGCCTTCAATCTGTTTTTTGGCCGCGGCCTGCGCGAGAAACATCGCGGCCTTGAGGTTGACCTGCAACACCTCGTCAAAAGCCTCTTCGGTGACGTCGAGCAAGGCCTGCTCGCGCTGCATGCCGACACAGTTCACCAAAATGTCGAGGCCGCCCCACTGCGCTGCCACCGCGTCGACGGAGGCCTGCATCTGCGGCACCGAATGCGCGTCCATGGCCAGGCCCAGGGCCTCGTGGCCCGCCGCCCGCAGCGCGGAAGCCACGGCTTGCGCCTTGGCCTCATCGCGGCCCGACACCGCGACACGCGCGCCCGCGATGGCCAGGCCCCAGGCAATGGCTTCGCCTATGCCGCCGTAACCGCCGGGCACATAAGCGGTTTTGCCGCGCAGGTCGAACAGGCCTGTCAGCGCGGTGCCGAAATCAATCCGGGGTGTGATGTTGCTCATGGATGGCGAAATTGTGGGCGCAAAGCAGGCGAGCGGCGAAAGGGTTTTCCTCAATCCATCAGCAGGCCGCCATTGAGGTCAATGATCTCGCCGGTGATAAAGCCCGACAGCGGCGAAGCCAGGAAGCGCACCACATGGGCGAACTCCTCGGGTTCACAGAAGCGGCCGACCGGGATGTCTTTGAGCAACTTCTGGCGCTGCTCCTCATTGAGCTGCTCGGTGATCATGGGCGTCTTGACATAGGCCGGCGCGACGGCATTGGCCGTGACACCAAAAGGCGCGAGTTCGCGCGCCAGCGAAAAGGTCAGCGAGCTCATCGCGCCCTTGGACACCGAGTAGGCCGTGCCCGCCGTCAAGCCGCCGGTCTTGGCCGCCAGCGAGCTGGTGTTGATGATGCGGCCGAAGCGCCGCGCCTTCATCGCCGGCACCACCTGCTGCGCGAGGTAAAAAGCGCCGTCGAGGTTGGCCCCCAGCACGCGTCGCCATTCACCGGCCTCGGTGGCCTCGACCTTGTTGTTGGAAAGAATGCCGGCGTTGTTGACCAGGATGTCGACGGGCCCGAATGCCTTGACGATGAGGGCATGGCCGTCGCTCACGGCGGCTGCGTCGCTGATGTCAAACGAGAACGCCGAGGCACGCGAACCCAGCTCATCGGCCAGCGCGCGGTTGCCTTCGTGGTTCACATCGACCATCGCGACCTTGCAGCCGTCTTCCAGCAAGGCCTTGACGACGGCCAGGCCCATGGTGCCGGCCGCGCCTGTGACCAGCGCGACTTTGTCTTGAAGCGGTTTCATCCAAATAACTTTCTGCGGTAATCAGTGAAGGGGCGTCATGCATCCAATACGCTCTTTTTGCCAAAGAGACCACGTGAACGGAAAGTCACCACGGCGATAAACAGCAAATACATGGACATCAGCGACCACTCGGATGCATACGAACCGGTAAGCCCCACCACCATGCCCACCATCAGCCCGGCAATCACCGCGCCCCACAGCGAACCGACACCACCCAGCACAATGATCAAAAAGGCCGGCACCACCGCGTCCACGCCCACATGGGGCCGTATACCCCAGATGGGCGCCATGACCACACCCGCAATGGCCGCCAGCGCCACACCGAGGCCGAAGACAAAAAGGCGCAGGCGCGAGAGGTTGATGCCCAGGGCGCGCACCATTTCGCTGTCGTGCGCGCCGGCCTTGATGATGGCGCCGTAGGGTGTCTTCTGCAAAAACACCCAGAGCAGCACAATCATCAGGATGGCAAAGCCGCTGGCGAAGAAGCGGTACCTGGAATACACCAGGTCGCCCATCAGGAAGGCGCCGGAGATGGCCTCGGGCAGCATCAGCTGCTTTTCCGACGAACCCCAGACCACACGTATGCCTTCTTCAATCACCAGCGCGGCGCCGAAAGTCAGCAGCAGGCCGTAAAGCGGGTCGCGGCCGTAGGTGCGCCGCATGCACAGCTCCAGCAGCATGCCGAAGATGCCGACAAAAATCGGCGCGAAGACCAGCGCCACGCCGTAGCGCGTGCCCAGCGGCAGGCCCATATACCAGGCCTGCAGATTCGGGAACATGCCCAGCTGCGGCGCGACCAGGAACAACGCGAAGTACATGCCCAGCGCGAACAGCGAGCCGTGCGCGAGGTTGATGGTCTCCATCACCCCCACGATGAGCATAAAGCCCAGCGCGATGAGCGCGAACAGCAGACCCAGCGAGATGCCGTTGACGAGGTGCGGAACAAGCTGAAGCAGGAAATCCATGTCGGCCTTGAAAGAGGGTTGGCGGCTGGGCGCTCAGGCTTCGTAGCTGGGCGTCGCGTCGTAGCTCTCTAGCTTGCAGGCGCCCGCGGCGTCCTTGTCCATCACGTCCTTGGGGTCGGCCTGCGTGAGGATCTTGAAGATGTCGTCCTTCTCGGCGGGCTGGTCGTTGTAGCTGGCCATGTAAATCGTCTGCTGGCACTGGTGGGTGACCGGGTCCATCCACGCGTCGTAATGCTGCAGGCGGTCGGCCGCGCTCATCTTGCGGCCTTCGAGCTTCTTGATGACCGCGATGTTGTTCGTGGTGCCGGCTTCTTCGATGCAGCGCAGCAGCTCGCGCGTGGCCATATAACTGTTGTGGAACACATTGCCCGGCACGCGTATCGCCATGCCCGGGAACTGCTTCTGGTAGGCCGCCACGAACTCCTTCACGCCGGGCAGGTTCAATCGCCAGTACCAGGTGGTGCCGAAGACGCCGAAGATGGCCTCGGGGCCCAGGCCGTAGACGTCGGGCCAGTCCTGCTGGTTATTGATCCAGGCCATGGTCTGGTTCATCTTGAGCTGCACCACCTGCTGGCGCAGTGCCTTGATGTCGTCGCCGCCCACGGCCGTGGCCACCACGTTGGGCTTGAGCTGCTGCAGCTTGAGCAGGTAGGACGAAAAATCGCGGGTGTTCTGCGGCACCAGCAGTTCTTCCACGACTTTGCCGCCGTTGGCCTCGACAATGGCGCGCGTCGCCTTGGAGGTGGTGTGGCCCCACACATAGTCGTTGGTCAGCAGCACCCAGTTGCGCCCGCTCGCCTTGATGGCGTTCTTGACGATGGCATTCGAAAAGTTGGTGCCGTTGCCGTCCCAGACAAACTTGGTGCGGTGGCAGTCCTTGCCAGCCTCGGTCGGGCTGCTGGAGTTGGTGTTGAAAAACACCGTGCCGTATTTCTGCGCGACCTGCGAGATCGCGTTGGACACGCCGGAGTGCACCGCGCCTACCAGGAAGGCCGCTTCGTTGCGCGTGATCATGCGCTCGGCCACGCGCGAGCCGGTGGCCGGCGTGGTTTCGGTGTCGATGTGGATGGCCTCTATGCGCCGGCCCAGCACACCGCCCTTGTCGTTGAACTCCTTGATGGCCATCATGGCGCCCAGGCGCTCCTCGCCACCCGAGGCCGCGTACAGGCCCGAGGCGTCCATGGTCAGGCCTATGGTCAGCGGCTTCTTCTGGCCGGTCTGCGCCCAGGCGTGGTTGTGCTTCCAGGGCCCCATAAAGGGCGCGACGCCGTACAGGCCCGCGCCCACCAGCGCCAGGCTGGAGTGCTTGAGCAGCGCGCGGCGCGAGGTGGCGGCGGCTTCGGGTTTGGGTTCGGGGGCTGCAGCCTTGTTGTTGATCTCGCTCATGGTTTTGTCTCCTGCTGGTTGAGGGATGGGCTTAACGGGGAACGATCTTGACGTCGTTGAGTTTTTCCTGCGCTTCAAAAAGAGAGGCGATCAGCTTGTCGCCGAAGCCGGCGTTGCTGGCCTGTATCAGGCTCTGGTGCGCGGCCTCGCCCATCAGGCTGCTGACGGGCAGCATCTCGGCCAGGTGGGTGTAGTAGCGCAAGTCTTTCTGCGCATTGGCGATGCCGAACTTGAAGCCGGTGACGTCGCCTTCCTTGAGCGTCTTGGTCGCCATCATCTGGAAGATGCCGCAGTTCACGCCGCCGGCCGAGATCACGTCGTAGAGGCGGTTCAGGTCCAGCCCGCTTTTGGCCGCGACCGCAAAGGCCTCGGCAATCGAGGCGGCAAAGCTCATGGCCATCATGTTGTTGACCAGCTTGAGCACATGGCCGTGGCCGGGCGGGCCCACATGGAAGATGTTTTCGCAAAAGGCCTTGAGCACCGGCTCCAGCGCCTTGAAGTCTTCGGGCTCGGCGCCCACCATGGTGTTGAGCCGGCCTTCCTCGGCCTCCTTGGGCGTGCGCGCCAGCGGCGCATCGACCAGCTTGATGCCCCTGGCCGCGAGGTCATTGCGTATGCGTGTGCTGGAGGCCGGCTCGGCGGTGGAGGTGTCGACCACGATCAGGCCCTGGCGACCGCCGTCCAGCAGGCCGTCCTTGCCGTAGACGATGTCCTCGACCTGGGGCGAACCCGTGACGCAGATAAACACGATGTCCGAAACCTGCGCGCACTCGGCGTTGGTTTTGGCTTCTTTCGCGCCGGCGGCGATGAGGTCGGCGAGGTTGTCGCGGTTGCGGTTGACCTTGAACGTCAGGCCGAAGCCTTTGGCCAGCAGGTTTTTGGCCATGCCGTGGCCCATCATGCCGATGCCGATAAATCCGATTCGGGGTGCCATGTCTTGTCTCCGTCCTGTTCGTGGTGTTGCTTGTGTTCAGTTCACGGGCTCGGTCGCGCGGGTCTGCTTGCCTGTGCGCGCCTGGTCCCAGAGCGCAATCAGCCGCGCATAACGCTCGGCAATGTCCCGGACCACCGCCGCGTCATCCATGGCGCCGGCAAACCAGCCGTTCGCCGCGTCGGCAAAAATCGAACGCCCGACCGCAAAGCCGCGGCAAATCGCATGCGGCGCCGCGATGCGAAAGCTCTGGTCCAGTTTTTCCTCGCTGGCTTCCAGGCCCAGCACCAGCACACCGCGGCAATGGGCGTCATGCTGGTGAATGACCGTGGCGATCTTTTCCCAGGCTGCCGCGCTGGCGGCGGGCGGCAGCTTCCACCAGTCGGGGAAGATGCCGGCCTGGTAAATCTGCGCCAGCGCCTGCGGCACCGTGTCCTCGTCGGCTGGCATGTCCTTGGGGGGAATGACCTCGATCAGGAATTCGTGAAAGCTGTCCACGCTGGCGCGCTGCAGGTCGGCCAGGCTGGCCAGCTGGCTTTCGCGCAAAGGCGCAGGGTCTTGCGGGTGGTAGCTCACCAGGCATTTGGCGACATGCTCGCCGGGCCAGGTCCGCATGGCCGCGCCCAGAGCGGCACCGGCTTCAAACTGCAGCGGGCGCGAGCCGGGCAGCTCCACGGGCCGCGCCACCCACCAGCCTTTGCCCGTGACGGAAGGCAGCACGTCTTCGCCGAAGCGGCCATCAACGATTACGCCAACCCCAGCGCGCCGGCCGGCCCCTAGCCGCGCGCCTTCGGCGATCAGGGATTTGAAGTGCGGAATGCGCTGCATGCCCGCGCCATGGCGCGCGGCCAGCTCTTCGAGCTGCATGCGGTGGTCAAAGGCCAGGATGACCAGTTCTTCCCAGCGCCGCGTGCGCGTGCTGGCGCGGTGCAGGTGCTCGAGCCGTGCATCTTCACGCAGGCGGCGCGTGGTGGAGCCGTGCGCCAGGAAAAACTGCAGCTCTTCCCAGCTCGCCATGGCCGGCGCGCAGCCGTGGCGCGAAACCACCAGCGCGCCGCAGGCATTGGCATAGGCGCAACAGCGCGCGAGAGGCTCGCCCGGTATCCAGCCGCGCAGAAAACCCGACATAAAAGCATCGCCCGCGCCCAGCACGTTGTAAACGTCGACCGGAAAGCCGGGCCCCTGCAAACCCTTTTCGAGCGAATCGGGAATCGCGCCGTCGAACACCACGCAGCCCATGGGGCCGCGCTTGACCACCAGCGTGCCGGCCGTCAATTCGCGCAGGCGGCGCAGGGCGGCCAGCGTGTCGGTGCTGCCGCCCGCGATGTGGATTTCTTCCTCGGTGCCGACCACCAGGTCGCATTGGCCGACCACGGTCTGCAGGTGCGCGCTGACCTCACCCGAAGGCACAAAACGCTGCTCGCCCATGCCGGGGCTGGTCAGGCCCCAGAGCACGGGGCGGTAGTCGATGTCCAGCACCACACGCGTGCCGGCGGCCTTGGCCAGCGCCATGGCGCGGGTGCAGCTTTCGTAGGTGAGCGGCTGCGACAAATGTGTTCCCGAGATCAGCAGCGCCTTGGCCGAGGCAATAAAGGCCGCGTCGAAGTCCTCAGGGCTGATCGCCATGTCGGCGCAGTTGTCGCGGTAAAACACCAGCGGGAAGGTGTCGCGGTCCTGGATGCCCAGGAACACCAGCGCCGTCAGGCGCTTGGGATCGGTGGCCACATGGCTCACGTCCACGCCTTCGGCGGCCAGGGTTTCGCGTACAAAGCGGCCGTTGTGCTCGTCGCCCACGCGCGTCAGCATGGCAGGCTTGAGGCCCAGGCGCGCCACACCGACCGCGGTGTTGGCCGGCGAGCCGCCCAGGTATTTGCTGAAGCTCTGCATGTCTTCGAGGCGGCCGCCGATCTGTTCGCCGTACAGGTCGACGGCGGCGCGGCCCACGCAGATCAGGTCCAGCGGGCGGTTCATGCGGCCCTCTTGCGCGCCGGCTTTCCGGCCGGTTTGCCTTTGGTTTTGGCCGCGCCCTGCTCGGCCAGCTGGTGGCCGGTGCTGACCACCAGCGCCTGCGCCAGGCACAGCGGCGCGACCAGCGAGCGGAAGGGTTTGGACGAATCGTCGGCCAGCTCCAGGCAGACCTCGGCATGCGCCTTGAGCGGCGAGAGCGGGCCGTCGGTAATGGCGATCACCGAAGCGCCCAGCCTGGCCGCCTCCGCCGCGGCGGCGATCACCTCGGGCGAGTAGTTGCGAAAGCTCGCGGCGATGAGCACGTCGCCGGGCGCGATGGAGCGCAGGCTTTCGCGCAGCATGCCGCCGGTGCCGTCGAGCAAATGGGTGCGCAGCTCGAGTTGGCTCAGCGCATAGGCCAGGTAGCCCGCCACCGGGAAAGCGCGGCGCTGTGCCAGCACATGGATGCGCGGCGCCGAGGCCATGAGTTTGACGGCGGCCTGGAGGTCGGCCTGGGCAATGCTTTCTTCCAGGTGGCCGAGTTCGGCCACCGACTCGCCCACCAGCTGGTGCAGCACGCCGGCCGGCGCGCGTTCGCCGTTGAGCTGCTTGCGGCGCAGCTGGTCTATGCGCTCGCGGTAGCTGTCGGAGCGCTCCAGCAGGTGGCCGCGAAACACCTGCTGCATTTCGGAAAAGCCGCCATAGCCCAGCGCGTTGGCAAAACGGATCATGGCCGAGGGCTGGACCTCGGTGGCCTCGGCTACCGTGGCCACCGTGCCCAGGGCCAGCTCGTTGGGCTGCTCCAGCGCGAAGCGCGCGATGCGCTGCAACTGCTTGGACATGTCCGGGTAGGTCCGGCCTATCAGCGCCTTGAGTTCTTCGTAGTTCGTTGCAGAGTCCATGGGTTCTTGCCGCCTGGGAAATGCGATGGGCCGGGCCGGCTCGCATCGCGTCAATTTAGAATAAATGTTCTTGCTTATTTAAATAATAGAATTTATATTCTGTTTTGTCCAGCGTCTTTTTTTCGAACGCTTTTTCCTTCCCCCAAGAAAACCCAGAGAGACAAGGCCCCCATGCAACTCGCTTCCGGCCGCGCGCCGCTGATTCCCTTGCCCATGCTCGCCACGCTGCTGGTGCTGCTGTCCACGCCGCTGTGGGTGGGCCGCGTCGGTCTGTACCAATACCTGGCCCTGGAAATCATGATCTGGGTGCTGTTTGCGCTGGGCTATAACCTGCTGCTGGGCTTCACCGGCCTGCCCTCTTTCGGCCACGGCGCGTTTTTCGGCACGGGCGCCTATGCCTTCGGCCTGCTGCAGCTCAGGGTCTGGCCCAACCTGTGGTTCGACCTGGCCGGCGCGGTGCTGGTCACGGCGGCGCTGGGTGCGTTGGTGGCGCTGTTCATCTCGCACCGGCGCGGCATTTATTACGCGCTGCTCACCATCGCCTTCGGCCAGGTGTTCTGGTTTATCGCCAACAAATGGCATACCGTCACCGGCGGCGAGGACGGGCTGCTCAACATCAAGCGCCTGCCGGCCGACTTCGGTGTGGTCTCTTTCAACCTTTCCGGCAACAACGCCCTCTTCTTCTTTTGCCTGGCGCTGTTCGCGATGGTGCTGCTGGGCCTGTGGCGGCTGATCCATTCGCCGCTGGGCCGCATCTTCAGCGCCATCAAGCAGAACGAAACACGCGCGGCCTTTGTGGGCTACAACGTCTGGCTCTACAAATGGCTGGCTTTCACGCTGTCCACCGCCGTGGCGGGCCTGGCCGGCGCGCTGTTCGCCATGGCCCAGCAGTCGGCCTACCCCAACGTCATGAGCCTGCACAACTCGGGCTTTGTCGTGATGATGGTGCTGATAGGCGGCGGCCTGGTGAGCTTCTGGGGCCCAGTCATAGGCGCGACCTTTTTTATCCTGGCGCGCGACCTGCTGGGTGCCTACACCGAGACCTGGCTGCTCTGGTACGGCCTGGTCTTTATGGCCATGGTGCTGTTCAAGCCCGAAGGCATCGCCGGCGCCTGGCAGGCCTGGAAGGCCAGGCCGAAACGCAGCGCGCTGGCCAAGGCAGCGCCCGCGGCGGGAGGTGCGCTGTGAAGCTTTTTGAGGCCAGCGGCCTGTCCAAACGTTTCGGCGCCCAGGTGGTGCTGCAAGACATCACACTCAGCTTTGAAGAGGGGCAACTGAACGGCATCATGGGCCCCAACGGCGCGGGCAAGACCACCTGCTTCAATGTGCTGACGGGCCGCTATAAACCCGACCGCGGCCGCGTGACCTTTGCCGGCGAGGACATCACCGGCCTCTCGCCGCGCGAGATCGCGCGCAAGGGCGTGTCGCGCTCCTTCCAGATCATGAATCTGTTCGACAGCTACACCGCGCTGGACAACGTGCTGGTGGCCACGCCGCATGTGCGAAAGCAAGGCTTCAACCCCTGGCGCGACCTGGGCGCCGACGACACGGCGCAGCAGCTGGCCGCCGCCATCCTTGAACGTGTGGGCCTCAAGGGCAAGGAGCGCACGCTGGCCAGCAGCCTGTCTTACGGCGAACGCCGTGCGCTGGAAATCGGCGTGGCGCTGGCGGCCGAGCCGCGCATGCTCTTCCTCGACGAGCCCACCGCCGGCCTGGGCGCCGAAGGCACGGCGCGCCTGATGGAGCTGGTGAAAGAGCTCAAACGCCAGCTGACCATTGTGATCATCGAACACGACATGAACTTTCTTTTCAAGCTCGCCGACCAGATCTCGGTCATCCACTGGGGCCAGGTCATTACCCAGGGCACGCCCGACGCCCTGAAACAAAACGAATGGGTGCGCCGCTCCAACCTGGGAGCGCTGGCATGAGCGCCGTCCTCAAATCCGTCATCCAGACTGTTTCACAGCCGGCGGACATGCTGGCCGTGGGGCGCATAGACACTTTTTACGGCGAGACGCAGGTGCTGTTCGACGTGTCGCTCAAGGTCGGCGCCGGCGAAGTCGTGGCGCTGCTGGGCCCCAACGGCGCGGGCAAGACCACGCTGCTGCGCTCCGTGCTGGGCCTGACGCCGCCGCGCAAGGGCAGCATCGCCTTCGATGCGCGGGACATCACACGTTTGCCCACGCATGAGATCGCCAAGGCCGGCATGGGCTGGGTGCCGGACGACAGGCGCATCTTTCCGACGCTGACGGTGGCGCGCAACCTCGCCATCGCGCGCAAGGCGACGCGCTTTCGGCCTTGGCATGAAAAAGAATGTTTTGAAATTTTCAGCGCGCTCGAATACCTGATGCACCGCGAGTGCGAAAACCTCTCGGGCGGCGAGATGCAGATGGTGGCGATCTCGCGCGCGCTGCTGGGCTCGCCCGGCCTCGTGCTGTTCGACGAGCCCAGCCAGGGCCTGGCGCCCAAGGTGGTGCAGGACGTGATGAAGACCATCAGCCGGCTCAAGGCCGAAGGCATTGCGGTGCTGGTGGTGGAGCAGAACGTGCAAAGCGCGCTGCAGGTGGCCGACCGCGCCTATGTGATGAACCAGGGCGTGATGGTCCACGAAGGCCCCGCGGCCGAATTGCGCAACGATGCCGCTTTGTGCCGGCAACTTTTGGGAGTTTGAGCCAGCATGAGCCATCCACTGTTACGCGTAGAAAAACTCGCCAAGCAATACCAGCGCGGCGTGCTCCGCAAGACCACCACCTTTTCATTGAACGCCGATTTCGAGGTGCACAAGCCCTGCGTGGTCGGTGTCATGGGCCCCAACGGCTCGGGCAAGACCACGCTGTTCGAGCTGATCACCGGCAGCAACCTGCCCAGCGCGGGGCGTGTGCTCGTGAACGGCCAGGACATCCACCAGGTGCGCACACGCGAGCGCGACCGGCTGGCGATCCATTACCACCAGTCCTACCAGGTGCGCTCCTTCCAGAAGACCAAGCCCGACTTCATGCTGGCGCACGCACACAGCGATTCGCCGCTGGTGCACCTCTTTGACGAACCGCAGTTCAACACGCAGGACGGCTATATCGGCTTTATGCTGGACTTCTTCGCCAGGCTCAAGGCCAACGGCCGGCTGGTGTTTTTATGCCTGCACCCCAACGAGCCCTACCACGTGGATATCCTGCGGCAGTGCTGTGAGCGTTTTATCTTTGTGCAGAAGGGCGCGGTCAGCGAGGCGCCCGATTTCGACACGCTGGCGCGTGATGAGAAGGTCAGGGCTTACCTGGGGGCGCTGGCGCCGGCGGTAACCTAGAACCTGTTCTTAGATCAGGCTGTGTTTCCTGGCCCGGTAGGCCAGCTTGGCGCGCGTGGTGCCCAGCCGCCGCGCCGCCGCCGAGAGATTGCCCTGGCAGGCGGAGATCGCGCGCTCCAGCGTGTCGCGCTCGGTTTGCTCCAGCGATTGCGGCGAAACGGCAGTGCCCGTCAGCACGGGATGGGCGCAGGCCGGCGCGCCCTCGAAATTCAGGGTGCCCGAGCTGCCCTGCAGCCGCAAGGTCATGACCTCGGCGTTCAGGGTTTCGCCGCCGGTGAACAGGTGGTGCACATCGATCAGCCCGTCGGCATCGGCCATGATCACGGCGCGCTCGATCAGGTTTTGCAGTTCGCGGATATTGCCGGGAAAGTCGTAGTTCAGCAGGGTGCGCACCGAGGCCTGGGTGAAGCCGCCGGTGTTGCAGCCGTGCTTGCGCCGGTAGTGGTTCAGGAAATGGTTCATCAGCAGCGGAATGTCGTCGCGCCGCTCGCGCAGCGGCGGCAGGTGGATGGGAAACACATTGAGCCGGAAGAACAGGTCCTCGCGAAAGCGCCCCTCGCGCACGGCCTGGCGCAAGTCCTCATTGGTGGCGGCCACCACACGCACGTCCACCGCGATGCCGCGCGTGCCGCCCACGCGCTCGACCTCGCCCTCCTGCAAGGCGCGCAGCAGCTTGCCCTGGGCGACAAAACTCAGCATCCCGATTTCGTCGAGGAACAGGGTGCCGCCGCTGGCGCGCTCAAAGCGGCCCGGCCGCGAATGGCTGGCGCCGGTATAGGCGCCGCGCTCCACGCCAAAGAGCTCGGACTCGATCAGCGTCTCGGGGATGGCCGCGCAGTTCACCGCGATAAAAGGCTGGTCCTTGCGCGGGCTGATCCTGTGCAGCATGCTGGCGAATTTTTCCTTGCCCACGCCGGACTCGCCCGTGAACAGCACGGTAGCCGAGGTACGCGCCACGCGGCTCAACTGGTGGCAGGCCGCGTTAAAGGCCGATGAGGCACCGACCATGGCGTCGCCGGCGGGTGCCTCGCTGGGCGCCAGGTCGGCCGGGCCCGCTTCGCTGCGCGCGTAAGCCGCGGTGTCGACAAACTCCCTGGCGTTCAGGTAGCGCATGTCTTCCTCGATGTTGTCCCACTTGTCGGCGGACTTGCCGACCACGCGGCATTGCGCGTGGCCCATGGAGCGGCACATGGTTTCGCGGAAGACGATGAGGCGGCCGAACAGCGTGCTGACATAACCGGTGGCATAACCCACCTGCATCCAGCAGGCCGGCGAGCCGCCTATGCCGTAGGCGGCGATGTGCTCGTCGTCCTCGCTGGAGTTGTGCCAGATGAATTCGCCCTCATAGCCGCTGGTGTCGGGGTCGTAGGTCACGCTGACCAGCTCCACCTTGACCACACCCTCGAGCGCATGCAGGCGTGTGCCGGCCATGGCGGCCGCCGGCGGGTCGGCATCGGGCCAGTGCTTGCGCACCAGCTGCGCGTCGCGGGCGCCGCTGACATAACCGGCACGGGTGAACAGGCCGCGCGCCTTTTCGATGCCCAGGCTGTCGACCATCTCGCGGCGCATGGACCCCAGCGCCTCGGTGTGCAGCAGCACCATGCGCTGGTCCTGCAGCCAGATGCGCCCGTCGCCCGGCGAGAAGAACAGGCATTCGCTGATGTCGGCAATCGTCGGATGGGTGTCGCCGCCTATGTGGGTGCTGGCAAAACCGCCCAGGGCCTTGGCCACCGACGCGCTGTCAAAGCTGCCCAGCGCGACACCGGTGGCCCGGGCCACCTCGGCCAGGGAAATGCGGTCTGAGACACCCATGGCGTTTGTCCTCGAATTGATCAAATGGTGAAAAAGTAGTTTTACTTTATAACCATTTGGCCAAAAAACCCTCAGGGCTTTCCATGTGCTGCGGCGCAGCAATCGGACCTAGGGTATGTCCCGGTTTTCCCAATGAAAAACCGCTCGCTGCGGCGCCGCAAGCGGGCCACGGCACGCGCCGCTGGTACATGCATTGCGATACAGCAGCACGACGCGCCGATGTGGCGAGCTGATCAAACAACCGTGAGGACAAAAGCAAATGGGTGTATCCGACGCGAAGGCATTTCTGGATTTTTCCGCGCTGGCGAGCGCGCCGCTGGGCGGCGGCAAGCGCGACGTGGTCGAGCCCGCGACCGGCAAGGTGATGTGCACCGTGGGCATCGCCAACGCGGCGGATGTGGCCGCGGCCACGCGGGCGGCGGCCGGCGCGCAAAAGCCCTGGGCCGCCCTGCCCCCGCGCGAGAAGGCCGACGTGTTTCGCCGCGCCGGCGCGCTGTTCCAGCAGCACTTCGACGAACTCGCGCTGTATGCGACGCGCGAAACCGGCGCCATCCTGCCCAAGGGCCAGCATGAGATCCGCGAGGCCATCACGATTTGCCACCTGGCCGCGGCCATGCCGCTGCAGCCCCAGGGCCATGTGCTGCCCAGCGTGCCGGGGCGCACCAGCATTGCCCGCCGCATGCCGCACGGCGTGGTGGGCGTGATCTCGCCCTTCAACTTCCCGCTGATCCTGACGCTGCGCGCCGTGGCGCCGGCGCTGGCCGCGGGCAATGCCGTGGTGATCAAGCCCGACACCCGCACGCCGGTGACCGGCGGCCTGATGATCGCGCGCATCTTCGCGCAAGCGGGCCTGCCCAAGGACTTGCTGCAGGTCCTGCCCGGCGACGCCGAGGCCGGCGAGGCTTTGGTGACCGACCCGCTGGTGCCCATGATCGCCTTCACCGGCTCGCCCGCCGTGGGCAGGCGCATAGGCGAACTCGCGGGCAAGCACCTCAAGAAGGTGTCGCTGGAGCTGGGCGGCGCGAACTCGCTGATCATCCTGGACGACGCCGACCTGGACATCGCCGCGAGCAACGCGGCCTGGGCCGCCTACCTGCACCAGGGCCAGATCTGCATGGCCGCCAACCGCATCCTGGTGCACGAAAGCATCGCGGCCCCGCTGCTGCAGCGCCTGGTCGCCAAGGCCACGCACCTGCCGGTCGGCGACGGCGCCACCGGCCAGGTCGCGCTCGGGCCGCTGATCGACGCGCGCCAGCGCGACCGCGTGCATGCCATCGTGCAGGACAGCATCAAGGCCGGCGCGAAGCTCGAAGCCGGCGGGACCCATGACGGCCTGTTCTACAAGCCGACGGTGCTGTCCGGCGTCAGGCCCGGCATGCGCGTGTTCGACGAGGAGACCTTCGGCCCGGTGGCCAACATCATCACCTTCGGCAGCGACGAAGAAGCCGTGGCGCTGGCCAACAACAACACCGGCAGCCTGGCCTGCGCCGTGATTTCGCGCTCCGTGGGTCGCGCCATGGCGGTGGGGCAGCAGCTCAAGGCCGGCATGGTCCACATCAACGACCAGACCGTCAACGACGACTGCGTCAACCCCTTCGGCGGCCCCGGCATCGCGGGCAACGGCACCAGCGTGGGCGGCCCGGCCGACTGGGAGGAATACACGCAGTGGCAGTGGATGACCATCAAGGACACCGCGCCCATGTTCCCGTTCTGAACCGGACCTCCAGCCCACGACTTCACCACTTCAAGGAGAGCTTCATGAATTCCCACACCCCGGAGGCCTTATGAGCCTGATGAGCCTGCAAGGCAAAACCATCGTCATCACCGGCACCTCGTCGGGCATAGGCGCCGAGACCGCCAGGCTGGCACGCTTTCAGGGCGCGCGTGTCATCGGCATGGACCGCAACGACCCCAGCCTGACGCTGGACGGCTTTATCAAGGCCGACCTCGGCACGGCCGAAGCCATAGACGCCGCCGTGGCCCAGCTGCCGGCCCAGGTCGACGCGCTGTGCAACATCGCCGGCGTGCCGGGCACGGCCGAGGGCGAGCTGGTGGCTCGCGTGAACTACCTGGGCCTGAGGCATTTGACGGAAAAAGTGCTGGCCCGCATGCCGCGCGGCAGCAGCATCGTCAACGTGGCCTCCATCCTGGGCGCCGAATGGCCGCAGCGCCTGGCCCTGCACAAGGAACTCGCGGCGGCCAAGGGTTTTGAGGCCGGCGCGGCATGGCTGCGCGCCCACCCGGTGCCGCAGGCGACCTGCTACCAGTACTTCAAGGAAGCGCTGATCGTCTGGAACGCCGTGCAGTCGCAGGAGTGGTTCCTCGGCAAAGGCGTGCGCATGAACTGCGTGGCGCCCGGCCCGGTGTTCACACCCATCCTGGGCGACTTCGTGGCCATGCTGGGCCAGGAGCGCGTCCAGGCCGATGCCCACCGCATGCTGCGCCCCGGCTTTGCCGACGAGATCGCGCCCGTGGTGGCCTGGCTGTGCGGCGACGCCGCGCGCTGGGTCAGCGGCGCCAACATCCCCGTCGACGGCGGCCTGGCCTCCACCTATATCTGACGGCATCTGACACGCACACCGCGGCTGCGAGGGCAGCCGCAACAACGACCACAACGACACACCACGAGGAGACAAAAATCATGACCAAGTTATTCACCCCCTTCCGCCTCAGCACGCTGGCGCTAAGCTGCCTGGCCTGCACGCTGCCGGCCCATGCCTTCGAGCTGGACTCCGGCGACCCCGACACCAAGATCCGTCTGGACTTCACGCCCAAGTACAGCCTGGCCTGGCGGCTCAAGGATCCGTCAGCGCTGCTGACCTCGCCGGCGGCCCGCGGCGACGGCGGCGTGACCAACGAGAACGACGGCGACCTCAACTTCAAGAAGGGCCTGATCTCCAACCGCGCCGACCTGCTGACCGAGTTCGACTACAGCCGCAGCAACTGGGGCCTGCGCATCAGCCACTCGGCCTGGTACGACTCGCAGTACCTGCGCGCCAATGCCAACGACGGCACGGCCGGCGTCAGCAACTTCGCGGGCCAGCCCGCCAACCAGTTTGTGCCCGCCACCCGGGACCAGCACGGCCGCGGTGACGAATTCCTCGACGCCTTTGTCTGGGGCAAGGGCTCCATCGGCAGCATGCCGGCCTCGATACGCGTGGGCAAACACGCGCTGCAGTACGGCGAGAGCGTGTTCTTCGGCCAGAACGGCATCGCCAACGCGCAAGGCCCGGTGGACATCGCCAAAATCGTCTCGGTGCCCAACTGGCAGTTCAAGGAAGTGCTGCTGCCGGTGGAGCAGATATCCGGCACGCTGCAGGTGGCCGAAGGCCTGACATTGGGCGGCTACTACCAGCTCAAGTGGCGGCCCAGCAAGATCCCCGGTGTCGGCAGCTATTTTTCCAACCAGGACTACATAGGCGGCGGCCGCGTCTACCTGGGCGGCCCGGTGCTGCCCACCGACACCAGCCGCGACCAGAAGCCGGGCGACAGCGGCCAGTTCGGCGCGCAGCTGCGCTGGGCCCCGGCCGGCAGCAACTATGAGTTCGGCCTGTACGCGGCGCGCTACAACGACAAGACCCCGGCCGTGCCGGTGTTCGACCTGATCAACGGCAATGTGCACAACGTCTATGCCAAAGGCATCAAGACCATAGGCGCCAGCGTCACCTCGTCGATAGGCCAGCTCAACTGGGCGCTCGAAGGCTCGCTGCGCAGCAACGCGCCGCTGGCCAGCGACCCGGCCGTGCTGGGCGGCGCGCCCTTCATGCCGCCGGCCAACTGCGACGGCTCGCCCGCCAACCCCTGCTATGCCACCGGCCGGACGGCGCACATCAACCTCTCGGGCATTTATGTGCTCAACAAGTCCAGCCTGTGGGACGGCGGCGCGCTGGTGGCGGAGCTGGCCTGGAACCGGCTGCTGAGCGTGAGCAAAAACCCCAGCGCCGTCGGCTTCGGCGGGCTGGACCCGAATGCCACGCGCGACGCGGCGGCCTTCCGCATGATTTTTGAGCCGCAGTACTTCCAGGTGCTGCCCGGCCTGGACCTGTCCATCCCGCTGGGCCTGGGCTACAACTTCGGCGGCCGCTCCTCGGCGGTCATCAACTTCGCCGGCGGCGCCAGCAAGGCGGGCGACGTGAGCATAGGCATCAAGGGCAAGTACCAGAACGTCTGGAATTTCGCGCTGAACTACACGGCCTTCTTCGGCAAGGAAAACACCCTGACCGTCACCGACCCGAGCACGCCCACCCGCATGCTGTCCTACGGCCAAAGCCTGAAGGACCGCAACTACGTTTCCTTCACCGCTTCCCGCACGTTCTGAGTTTCCGACTTTTCGATAACACCACCGAGACAACCATCATGAAGCAGACCGCAAAACATTCCTTGCTCATGGCAGCCCTGCTGGCCGGCGCGATCTCCGCCCAGGCCGGCGTCACCGCCGAAGAGGCCGCCAGGCTCAAATCCACCTTGACGCCCATGGGTGCCGAAAAAGCCGGCAACAAGGACGGCAGCATCCCGCCCTGGGAAGGGGGCCTGACCAAGGCCACACCGGGCTACAAGAACGGCGACGCGCGGCCCGACCTCTACCCCAGCGAAAAACCCCTCCTGTCGATCAACGCCAAAAACATGGCGCAGCATGCCGACAAGCTGACCGACGGCGTGCAGGCGCTGATGAAGAAGTACCCCGACTTCCGCATCGATGTCTATCCCACGCACCGCACGGCGGCGGCGCCGCAGTCGGTATACGACAACACCTTCAAGAACGCCACCCGGGCCAAAACCATAGAAGGCGGCTACGGCATGGAAGGCGCTTTCGGCGGCATACCGTTTCCCATCCCCAAGGACGGTTATGAAGCCATGTGGAACCAGCGCACGGCCTGGCGCGGCGGCAACTTCTCCATGCCCATGCGCGTGTGGGTGGTGACCTCCGACGGCAAGCGCACCATGGCCTCGGGCGGCACGCAGACCATACGCCAGGCCTTTTACGACAAGGACGGCAGCGCCGAGAAGTTCGACGGCTACTACCAGTACGGCAAGCTGGTGGTCAACGCGCCGGGCTCCAAGGCGGGCGAGGCCATCCTGGCCCTCGACGGCGTCTCGGAAGCCGCGCCGCGCGGCCTGTGGCAGTACCTGGTGGGCCAGCGCCGCGTGCGCAAGGCGCCTTCCGTGGCCTATGACACACCCGACTCGGTGACCTCCGGCATAGGCCTGTTCGACGAGGCCTTCACCTTGTTCGGCCCCATCGACAAGCACGAACTCAAGCTGGTGGGCAAGAAGGAAATCTACATCCCCTACAACAACAACCGCGCCGCCTCCGCGAAGATCGAGGACCTGGTCACGCCCAACACGCTGAACCCCGCGCAGGTGCGCTGGGAGCTGCACCGCGTCTGGGAAGTCGAGGCCACACTGGCGGCCGGCAAGCGCCACGTGGTGCCCAAGCGCAAGTACTACATCGACGAGGACTCCTGGCAGATCGCGCTGTTCGACGGCTGGGACGCCAAGGGCCAGCTCTGGCGCACCAACTACGCGCTGATGCTGACGGCGCCGGACATCCCGGCCGTGAGCAACGTCGTGCTGTGGGGCGGCTATGACATGCAGACCGGCGCCTACTACCTGAACATGGCCTCCAACGAACTGCCCAAGCAGTACGAGGTGCAGCCGCCGATTCCGCGCTCCTTCTTCAGCGCCGAGTCCCTCTCCAGCGAAGGCGCGCGCTGATGGCCGGAGTCACGCGCCGGCAGGCCGCCCTGGCGGGCCTGCTGGGCGGCGCCGCGGCCATGGCCCCCGCATGGGCGGCCAGCGTGCCGGCCGTGCTGTCGCAGGCCGCGCTGCTCACGCCCAAGGCATTGGGTGCGGCCACGCTGGCCGTGGCGCGGGCCGGCGACCGGCTGGTGGCCGTCGGCGAGCGCGGCACGGTGCTGCTGTCGGACGACCACGGCGCGAGCTGGCGCCAGGCGCAGGTGCCGGTGCAAGCCAGCCTGACAGCCGTGTGTTTTGCCGATGCGCGCACCGGCTGGGCCGCCGGCCACCTGGGCGTCATCCTGCGCAGCGACGACGCCGGCGCCAGCTGGCACAAACAGCTTGACGGCGTGCAGGCGGCGGAACTCGTGAAGCAGGCCGCGCAGCGCACGGGCGACGCTGGCGCCATGGCGCAAGCCCAGCGCCTGGTGGAAGAAGGCGCGGACAAACCGTTTTTTGACCTGGAGTTCATGGACGCCCAGCGCGGCTTTGCCGTGGGTGCCTACAACCTGATGTTTGCCACCACGGACGGCGGCAAGAGCTGGACGGCGCTGGGGCCGCGGCTGCCCAACCCCAAGAGCCTGCACCTCTATGGCGTGCGCGCGCGCGGCCGCACACTGGTGGTCGCCGGCGAGCAGGGCCTGCTGCTGCGCTCCAGCGACGGCGGCGCCAGCTTCAGCGCGCTGGCCTCGCCCTACAAGGGCAGTTTTTTCGGCCTGCTGCAGACACGCGGCGGCGCCCTGGTGGCCTACGGCCTGCGCGGCACGGCTTACCGCTCCGGCGATGAAGGGCAGCACTGGGACAAGCTGGACACCGGTGTGCCCATGGCCGTCGGCGCCGGCCTGGCTTTGCCGGACGGCGGTTTCGTGCTGCTGAGCCAGGCCGGTGATGCCTTGCTGGGCGCCGAGAACGGCCCCGCCCTCAAGCGCATCCCGGCGCGCGAAGCCGTGCCGGTCTCCGGCGCCGCGCTGGCCGCCGACGGCACCCTGGTGCTGGCCAGCCTGCGCGGCATGCGGCGCGTGCAACTGCCTGCCCACTGAAGAAGAGAGCTACCTCAACGTTATGCACGCCGATTCCTCCTCCGCTTCCTCTCCTGATCTCCAGCCCGCTCAACCCGTCGTTGCGCGGCTGGAGGATTTCGACACGCGCTCGGGCACCCTGCTCGAGCGCGTCTTTTTTAATCACCGGCCCTGGGTCATGGCCGTCTGCGTGCTGCTCACCCTGCTGCTGGGCTGGCAGGCGACCAAGCTGCGGCTCAACGCGAGCTTTGAAAAAACCATTCCCACGGGCCACCCCTACATCGTCAACTACCTGGCCCACAAGGCCGACCTGGGCGGCCAGGCCAATGCGCTGCGGCTGGTGGTGGAGGCCAAACAGGGCACCATCTTCGACAAGGCCTACCTGGACGCACTGCAAAAGGTCAATGACGAGATCTTTTTGCTGCCCGGCGTGGACCGGCCCTTCATGAAGTCGCTGTGGACCTCCAACACGCGCTGGGTGGCGGTGACCGAGGAAGGCCTGGACGGCGGGCCGGTGATCCCCGATGCCTATGACGGCTCGCCCGCCAGCCTGGCCGGGCTGCGCGCCAACGTCGAGCGCTCGGGCGAGATCGGCCAGCTGGTGGCGGGCGACTTCAAGTCCAGCATCGTGTTTGTGCCCCTGCTGGACCGCAACCCCGAGACCGGCCAGGCGCTGGACTACGGCGAGCTGTCGCGCCAGATCGAGGCCTTGCGCGCCAAGTACGGCAGCGACACGCTGCAGATCCGCGTGACCGGTTTTGCGAAAGTGGTGGGCGACCTGATCGAAGGCCTGCACCAGGTGCTGCTGTTTTTCCTGCTGGCCCTGGCCATCACCACCGTGGTGCTCTACGGCTACACCCGCTGCAAGCGCAGCACCGCGCTGGTGGTGGCCTGCTCGCTGGTGGCGGTGGTCTGGCAGTTCGGCCTGCTGGCGCTGCTGGGTTACGAGCTGGACCCTTATTCGGTGCTGGTGCCCTTTCTGGTGTTCGCCATCGGCATGAGCCACGGCGCGCAGAAGATGAACGGCATCATGCAGGACATAGGCCGCGGCACGCACCGCGTGGTGGCCGCGCGCTACACCTTCCGGCGCCTCTTCGTGGCCGGCCTGACCGCCCTGCTCTGCGATGCGGTGGGCTTCGCAGTGCTGGTCATCATCCAGATCAAGGTCATCCAGGACCTGGCGCTGATCGCCAGCATAGGCGTGGCGGTGCTGATCTTCAGCAACCTGGTGCTGCTGCCCATCCTTTTGTCCTATGCGGGCGTGGCGCCGGCCGCCGCGGCGCGCAGCCTGCGCCAGGAAACGGAACAGCAGGGCCGGCGCTCATGGCTGTGGGCCTTGCTCGACCATTTCACGCAAAGGCGCTGGGCCACAACGGCCGTGGCAGTCGCGGCCCTGATGGCCGCGGGCGGTTATGCCGCCAGCCTGCACCTGAAGATAGGCGACCTGGATGCGGGCGCCTCCGAGCTGCGGCCGGGCTCGCGCTACAACCAGGACAACGCCTACCAGATCGCCCACTACGCGGCCAGCGCCGACATCCTGACGGTGATGGTGACCACGCCCGCGGACAAATGCACGGCCTATGAAACCCTGGCCAAGGTCGACGCCCTGGCCTGGCGGCTTGAACAGTTGCCCGGCGTGGAATCCACCAACTCCATGGCCGCGCTGTCCAAGCTGGCCATGGTGGGCTACAACGAAGGCAACTTCAAATGGTTTGAGCTGCTGCCCAACGAGGGTGCCCTGGGCGGCGTGCAGACGCGCGCGCCGCGCGAGCTCTTCAACCAGAGCTGTTCCTTCCTGGCCCTCTATGTCTACCTGAAAGACCACAAGGCCGAAACGCTGGCCGGCGTGGTGGAGGGCGTGGAGCGCTTCGCGGCCGTCAACAACACGCCCGAGGTCAGCTTCAAGCTCGCGGCGGGCAGCGCCGGCATCGCGGCCGCCACCAACATCGTGGTGGGCAAGGCCATGCGCGAGATGCTGCTATGGGTGTATGCGGCGGTGGTCATCCTGTGCTGGATCACCTTCCGCTCCTGGCGCGCGGTGGTGGTGGCGGTGCTGCCGCTGGTGCTGACTTCGATTTTGTGCGAAGCGCTGATGGTGGGCCTGGGCATGGGGGTCAAAGTCGCCACCTTGCCGGTCATCGCGCTGGGGGTGGGCATAGGCGTGGACTACGCGCTCTATGTGCTCAGCATCACGCTGGCCCGCATGCGCGAGGGCGCCAGCCTGTCCGACGCCTACCACCATGCGCTGCAGTTCACCGGCCGCGTGGTGCTGCTCACCGGCATCACGCTGGCGCTCGCCGTGGGCACCTGGGCGTTTTCGCCGATCAAGTTCCAGGCCGACATGGGCATCCTGCTGGCCTTTATGTTTGTGTGGAACATGGTGGGAGCGCTGGTGCTGCTGCCGGCGCTGGCCTACTTCCTGCTGCGGCCGGCCCCGGCCTTCGCCAAGCCCAAACCGGCCGGCGCGGGTGTGCCGGCATGAACCGGCGCACACTGCTGGCCGCGGCAATGCTGCTGTGCGCCTGCATGGCAAGCCGGGCCGCGCCCGAACCCATCGTCATCGGGCAATCGCTGCCACTGACCGGCGCGGGCTTTCCGGTCGCCAACCGCGTGCTGGCCGGCGCCCGCGCGCATGTGGAGCGCGTCAATGCGTCGGGCGGCATCCTCGGGCGCCCCGTGGAGCTGGTGACACTGGACGACGGCGGCGACGCCAAACGCGTGGCCGCCAACCTGCGAACCCTGGTGCGCCAGCACAAGGCGGCGCTCATCGTGAACTGCCTGGGCGAGCGGGCCTGCCTGGAGGCGGCCCAGGCCACGCGCGAGCTGCGTGTGCCGCTGGTCGGCCCCATGTCGGGCGCGCTGGCCCTTCGCGTCCCGGACCTTCGCCATGTGTTCAGCCTGCGGCCGGACGATGCCAGGGAGGCCGAGGCCCTGGCGCGCCAGCTGGCATCGATTGGCGTTTCAAAGGTAGTGCTGCTGGCCGATGACTCCGAACCGGCGCGCACCGAGGCTTTGACGGCAGCCTTGCAAGGCAAGGGCCGGCAGTTCACGCGCATCACGGTCGACACGCGCCTGGAGACCATCGACAAGGCTTTTCAGGACGTCGCCAAAGCCGCGCCGCAAGCCCTGGTGCTGAACCTGGGTAACGAGGTGCTCGATGCGCTGGGTCGGCTGCCGGCCTCGGCCTACGACAGCGCACCCTCCACCGTCGCCACCTTGTCGACGGCGGGACTCACGCAGCTGACGCGCCTGTTTCGCAACCGGCTGGTGGGTTACACCAGCGTGGTACCGAACCCCGAGGTGGCCCGCCTGCCCATCGTGCGCGAACTCGAGCGCGATGCCGACGCCTTCATAGGCCCCGAGGCGCTGACCTTCGAAGGCCTGGAGTCCTACCTGAATCTGCGTGTCTGCACCGAGGCCTTGCGCCGTGCCGGCCCGCGCGCCGACGGCCAGCGCCTGGGCGAGGCGATGGAGAGCCTGGGCGCGCTGGACCTGGGCGGCTTCAGGCTGCTGTTTGGAAAAGAGCGGCACCACGCGTCGGACCTTGTCGAGATCGGCATGCGCGCGCGCGACGGGAAATTGCTCAGATGACATCTCCCCCCGAAGCGCCTGCGGCGCCTCCCCCCAGGGGGCGCCAGCTGCGGCCCGGCAAAGCCGGTTCCGCGCTGGCCCTTGTACTGCAACTGTGAACTGCGAAGGACTGTAATGACCACACCTGCCATCCCCACCGTGCTCGACACGGCACCCATGGATCCCGCCCTGGCCGGCTTCCTGGCCCAGGCCGCCGCGCAAGGCAACCCGCCGCTGGAAAGCCTGCCTCCCGCCATCGCACGACAGGTGTATCGCGAGTTGGCCGACACCTTGGGCCTGCCGGCACCGGCCATCGGGAAGGTAGAGGACACCTTCGCCCCCGGTCCCGCCGGCCCCCTGCGCCTGCGCGTGTACAGCCCCGACATCAGCGGCCCCTGGCCCGTGCTGCTGTATGCGCACGGCGGAGGTTTTGTGATCGGCGACCTGGAAACCCATGACAAGGTCTGCCGCACGCTGTGCTACCACGCCGGCATGCTGGTCGTGGCGGTCGATTACCGGCTGGCGCCCGAGCATCCCTTCCCCGCCGCGCCGGACGACGTCGAGGCCGCCCTGCTCTGGGTACTTGTGAACGCCAACGCGCGGGGCGGCGACGCCGGCCGCATTGCCGTGGCCGGCGACAGCGCCGGTGCGCAACTCGCGCTGGTGGCATCACGCCGCGTCAACACCGAGGCCGTCCGTGCCCTGGGCCTGATCTACCCGGTGGCGCAACACCCCGACCGGCCCAGCGCGTCTTACCCCGAGAACGAGGGCAAGTTCCTCAGCATGGGCGTGATGCAATGGTTTATGGCCAGCTACCTCGGCAAGCAGACGGATGCACACAAGCACCCCGACTTTGCGCTGCTCGATTCAGGCGGCCTGGAAGATTTGCCCGCGACCTGGGTGGCGACCATGGGCCATGACCCGCTGCGCGACGAAGGCCATGCCCTCGCGCAGCGCGTAGCCGCGGCGGGCGTAGAAGTGGCACACCGGCATTACCCCGAGGCCATCCATGCCTGCATCCATTTCACGGCGGTGTCGCCTGTGGGCTTGCGGGTCATGGTGGACCTGGCGCAATGGTTACGCTCGCGGGTGTGAGGGCTCTCCGACTCAAGCCTGTGGAGCCGTCCCGGCACGCCGGCGCGCAAAGTCCACATACCAGTCCAGGCAAGCGGGGTTGGCCATGGCGTCGCGGTTCACGACTTTCTCGAGCGGCTGACCCAGCAGCAGCTTTTTGATCGGCAGTTCCTGTTTTTTGCCCGAGAGCGTGCGCGGGATTTCGGGCACGGCAAAAATCTCATTGGGCACAAAACGCGGCGACAGTGCGGTCTTGACGGCCTGGTTGAGTTTGGCCTTCATCGCCTCGTCAAGTTCATGCCCGGGGCGCAGCACCACAAAGAGCGGCATATAACTTTCGCGGCCCAGGTATTCGAGGTCGACAACCATGGAGTCCAGCACCTCGGGCAGGGCCTCGATGGCGCTGTACAGCTCGCTGGTGCCCATGCGCAGGCCGTGGCGGTTGATGGTGGCATCGCTGCGGCCGTAGATGATGCAGCCTCCCGAACGCGTGACCTTGAGCCAGTCGCCGTGGCGCCAGACGCCGGGGTAGGTGTCGAAGTAGCTGGCCAGATAACGTTGATTGTCCTTGTCGCCCACGAAGTACAGCGGCATGGAGGGCAAGGGCTGGGTGCAGACCAGTTCGCCGACTTCGTCGACCACGGACTCGCCCTTGTCGTTCCAGGCCTCGACGGCGCAGCCCAGGATGCGGCATTGCATTTCGCCAGGGACCACGGGCAGTTCGCGATTGCCGCCGATAAATGCGCCCGCGAAGTCCGTGCCCCCAGAGATATTGCACCACCAAATATTGGGGTTTCCCATCTTCGCGAATTGCGCCGTGCCCCAGCGCTGCGTGTCTTCGCTCAGCGGCGAGCCCGTGGTGCCCAGGGTGCGCAGCCGGCCCAGGTCCCCGCATTGCGCAATGTCTATGCCCGCCTTCATGCAGTTGGCAAAAAAGGCCGCGCCCGCGCCAAAAAAAGTCGCGCCGGTGTTGGCGACAAAACGCCACAGCGTGGTCCAGTCAGGCTGGTCCTTGTTGGTGCCGGCCGGGTTGCCGTCGTAAATGCAGCAGGTGGTGCCGTTGAGCAGGCTGGCGGCCTGAACGTTCCACATGATCCAGCCGGTGGAGCTGTACCAATGAAAGCGTTCGGGATGGGCGGCATCCGCATGGCTGGGTGCCAGGTCGTTGTGCAGGCGCAGCAGCGCCAGCCCCACCAGGGCCACACCGCCGTGGCCGTGGACGATGGGCTTGGGCAGGCCGGTGGTGCCGCTGGAGTAAACAATCCACAGCGGATGCTCAAAAGGCAGCCAGAGCGGTTCGAAGGCCGCGGTTTGTTCATCGTTGCGCGCGACGGCCTGCGCGAAGCTCGCATGGCCGGCCGGCAGGCCGGAGGACGGGAGGATCTCGTGGATCAGCACATGCGTGACGCTGGGCAGCGCCGCGACGAGTTCTGCCACCGCCTGGTCGCGCGCCATGTCGCGCCCGCCGTAGTGCACGCCGTTGCAGGCGATCAGCACCTTGGGTGCTATCTGGCGAAAGCGGTCCAGCACGGCAGGCGTGCCCATGTCGGGCGCGCAGACGCTCCAGACGGCGCCCAGGCTGACCGTCGCGAGAAAAGCGACCATGGTCTCGGGCGTGTTGGGCAGGTAGGCGGCCACGCGGTCGCCGGGCTGGACGCCCTGCGCCTTGAGGTGCAAGGCCAGCGAGGCCGACTGCCGGCGCATTTCGGCCCAGCCCAGTTGACGCGCTGGCTCGCCCCTGGCCAGGCTGGCTTCGCCATGGCTCAGGATGGCAGGCACACCGGCCGCTTCGGCGGCTGCCACATGGCGGAACACCTGCCGCGCGTAATTGCCCTGCGCGCCGGGAAACCATTCGGCGCCCGGCATGGCGCGCCGGCCCAGCACGGCGGTGTGCGGCGTGGGTGACTGGACTTCAAAATAATCCCAGATACTTTGCCAGAAGGCGTCTATGTCGCTGACCGACCAGCGCCACAAAGCTTCGTAGTTGTCGAATGACAGGCCGCGCGTGGCCTGCAGCCAATTCTGGTAGTGGCGTATCTGGAACATGGGCACAACCATAAACCAAGTCGGGCGGAGGCGGCCAGCCACGAAGGAGCCGTGGCGTATATTGGCTGGCGGCCGCGTGCCGCCCCACCCCGGAAAGTATTGATTGACCGACCCAGCCTGGACGATTCACTGCGACGGCAGCGCCGTGCCCAACCCGGGCCGCATGGGCCTGGGCGCGGTGCTCACGGCGCCCGACGGCACGCGCCACCCGCTGTCCACCCTGGCGGAGGGCCGGGGCTGCAACAACGAGGCGGAACTGCGCGCGCTGATGGCAGCGCTGCAGGAGGCCAGGCAGCGCGGGGCGACCACGCTGCTGATCCACTGCGACAACAGCGTGGTCGTGGAACAACTCGCGGGAACCGCCCTTGAGCCTTTTTTGCGCCTGGCCCCGCTGTTTGGCGAAGTCCGCGCTATGCTGCGGTCTTTCGCATCAACGCGGCTGGTGTGGATACCACGCCACCGCAACCGTGAGGCCGATGCACTTGCCAGGGCGGCCGTGGGGCTGCTGCCCAAGAGCCCGGTAGCGGCGCGCAAACGCCGGGCCTGAGCCGGGCGGCCCAAAAACCAGTCCCCAGACAGGGGATTGCACTTTCGCACAATCGTGCTAATATTCCCGCCATGGACGCCAAAACCCAGAAAAGCGAAATGACCCGCGCCGCCATCATTGGCGCGGGCATAGACCTGGCTGCGGCGGACGGCCTGGAGGCCATCACCTTGCAGGCGGTGGCCGACCGCATCGGGCTTTCCAAGAGCGGCGTGTTCTCGCGCATAGGCTCGCGCGAGGCCTTGCAAAAAGCCGTCATTGAAGAGTTCGGCCGGCGCTTCATCGCCGACGTGTTTGTGCCCGCCATGCAGCAGCCCAAGGGCCTGCCGCGCCTGGAGGCGATCGTGCAGCGCTGGATCGTGCGCACGCGCGATGTCGAGGCCAAGTCGGGCTGTATTTACACGGCGGGCGCCTTCGAGCTGGACGACCGCGAGGGCGAACTGCGCGATGCGCTGTTCAGCGAGATCACCCGTTGGCGCGCCGCCTTGCGGCGCACCGTGCTGCAGGCAGTGGAAGCCGGCCACTTGAAGGCCGATACCGATGCGGAGCAGCTGGTCATGGAAGTGAGCAGCATCGCCATGGGGCTGCTGCACGATGCCCGTTTTCTGCGCGACCCCCGCGCGGCTGAACGGGCTCAGGCATCCTGGGAGCGCCTGATAAAGAGCTACCAGACCGAGGCAGTCACCAACAAATAAGAGACTAGAGAAGGCGAAAGGGGCAGCAGTGCCTTTTTCAGTGTTTGGGTAACTTTTAATTTCGCACGACTGTGCGGAGAAATGAGGCAATCATGTTGATCTTGATTATTGGTTTAGGCGTATTCCTCGGCGTTCGCGCCGTGAAGGCGGTCCTGGCTTCGCTGCGTGGTTTGCCGCGCAGCAACGAAGACTGGATCTGGTACTGAAACCGCGGAGCACGACGCCATGACACGCACCTCCCTGCAGGCCACCACGGCCTTTTACAACGCCAGCCCCCTGACGCGCATCTTCCGCTGGGGCCTGGGCGCTTCGCAGCAGCTGTGGCCGGCGCTGGCCGTGCGCGCGGCCTACCGGCTGTTCGGCACGCCGCTGCCGCCCAAATGGATCAGCCGGCGACGCGGCTGGAGCCCCGACTGGCACATCGAGCAATGGCCCTTCGAGGACGCCAGCCTCACGCTGTACTCACGCCCCGTCGCGCCGCACGGCCCGGTGGTGCTGCTGGTGCACGGCTGGGGCGGCCATGCCGGGCAGATGCTGGCGCTGGCCGATCGGCTCAGCGCGCAGGGCCTGCGGCCCGTGATTGTCGAGATGCCGGCGCACGGCCGCAGCAGCGGCTCGGTCAGCAACCTGCCGCAGTTCGCGCGCGTGCTGGAGTACGTGGCGGCGCGGCTGCAGCAGCAGGGCCACACGCTGCGCGCGGTGGTCGCGCACTCGCTGGCCGCCAATGCCGGCGCCTACGCGGCCAGCCGCGGGCTGGCGGCCGGCCGCCTGGTGCTGCTGGCGCCACCGGCCTCGCCGCTGGAATACACACGGCTGTTCGCCCATGTGTTCGGCTTGGCCGAATCGACACGCGCGGCGATGCAGCGGCGCATAGAAGCGCGCGAAGGCATCTTGATGCCGCAGTTCGAGCCCGCCGCGGTCGGCCCGCGCATCAGCCTGCCCACGCTGGTGGTGCATGACCGCCACGACAGCATCAACCGCTTCGCCGACGGCGTGGCCTACAGCGAGGCGATTGCCGGCGCGCGCCTCATGGCGACCGAAGGCCTGGGCCACCGCAAGATCCTCAAGGACGAGGAAGTGCTGCGCGAAGTGGCGGCCTTCCTGGCCTGAGCGGCACCTGAGCCGCGCCTGCGCGACGCACCCGCCCTTGTGCGGCGCGTACATTCCCCCTAGCATTGCCTCACTTTTTATACAGAGGAGACATGATGGGAATGCTGGACTGGACGGAAAAAAGCAGCGCGGTACTGCAGCAAGGCGGGGTCATAGGCCCTGATGAACGCCTGCCCTGGCCGCAGACCGCGGTCATGGGCGTGCAGCACGTGATCGCGATGTTCGGCGCCACGGTGCTGGCGCCCATCCTGATGGGCTTCGATCCCAACATCGCCATCCTGATGAGCGGCATAGGCACGCTGATCTTTTTCCTCGTCACCGGCGGCAAGGTGCCCAGCTACCTGGGCTCCAGTTTTGCCTTTATCGGTGTGGTGATCGCCGCCACGGCCTATGCCGGCAAGGGGCCCAACGCCAACCTGGGCGTGGCACTGGGCGGCATCATTGCCTGCGGCGCGCTTTATACGCTGATAGGCGTGGTGGTGCAGGCCATAGGCACGGGCTGGATAGAGCGTTTCATGCCGCCGGTGGTCACGGGCGCGGTGGTGGCGGTGATAGGCCTGAACCTGGCCGGCATTCCCGTCAAGAACATGGCGGCCGGCAATTTCGACGCATGGATGCAGCTGGTGACTTTTGTCAGCGTGGCCCTGGTGGCGGTGATGACGCGCGGCATGGTGCAGCGCCTGCTGATCCTGGTCGGGCTGATCGTGGCCAGCGTGATTTACGCGGTGCTCACCAACGGCCTGGGCCTGGGCAAGCCCATAGACATTTCGGGCATCGCCAGCGCGGCCTGGGTCGGCCTGCCGGGCTTTACCACGCCGGTGTTCAACGCCGGCGCCATGCTGCTGATCGCGCCGGTGGCCATCATCCTGGTGGCGGAGAACCTGGGCCACATCAAGGCGGTGACGGCCATGACCGGCAAGAACCTGGACGTCTACATGGGCCGGGCCTTTATCGGCGACGGCGTGGCCACCATGGTCTCGGGCGCTGCTGGCGGCACAGGCGTGACGACCTACGCGGAGAACATCGGCGTGATGGCCGCGACCAAGATCTACTCGACGGCCGTCTTTGTGGTGGCGGCGCTGATCGCGGTGCTGCTGGGCTTCAGCCCCAAGTTCGGGGCGCTGATCCAGGCCATCCCGCTGCCGGTGATGGGCGGCGTGAGCATTGTGGTGTTCGGCCTGATCGCCGTGGCAGGCGCCAAGATCTGGGTGGACAACAAGGTCGACTTCTCGGACAACAAGAACCTGATCGTCGCGGCCATCACGCTGGTGCTGGGCACGGGCGACTTCACGCTGCGCTTCGGCCAGTTCGCGCTGGGCGGCATAGGCACGGCCACCTTCGGCGCCATCCTGCTGTACGCGCTGCTCAACCGCAAGCGCTGAGTCGGTCCTCCACAAAAAAGCCCCGGCGGGTGATGCACCCGCCGGGGCTTTTTGACTTGCGGCCTGGCCGTTTAACCGATAAATCGGCCGCCGGCGCCCAGCACGCCGAGCTCCACAAACTTCGAGCCCGCGAACGGCGGCGCGGCGTAATCGACACTGAAACCGCCGAGGTCGAACTTCTGCAGTCCGGCCAGCGCGTTGCGCAGCTTGGCGCGCGTCAGCTCGCGGCCGGCGCGCTCCAGGCCTTCGGCCATGACGAGGGTATTGACGTAGCTCTCAAAGCTGACCGGTGAGAACTCCTGCTGGCCGATGGCGCGCATGGCGGCCTGGTAGTCGCGCACCACTTGCAGCTTGGCACGGTACGGGTCGGGGAAGACCATGGTCAGCGCAACGCCGGAACCGGCCGCGCCCAGTGCCTTGATGCCGTCGCCCGACAGCGTGACGCTCAGGCCCGCGATCGGCAGCATGGGCGACGCTTTCTTCAGCGCGCTGATCAGGCCGACGGACACCGAGCCCGCGGTGCCCAGCAGCACGGCGCCGGGTTTGCCCGCGACGACCTGGTTCACGACCTCAGTGAGGTTTTTGCCGTCCACGGCCAGCGCCGCCTGCGTCGCGGCCTTGACGCCCTGCGCCTGCAACGCGCGGCCGACGTCGACCAGCACCTCCTTGCCGTAGTCGTTGTCCAGGTAGACGACGGCCAGGTCCTTGATGCCCATGCTCACGATGCGCTGCACCAGGCGCTGGGTTTCGTCGGTATAGCTGGCGCGCACATGGAACACATTGCGCATGCCGGGCTTGCGCAGCGAGGAAGCGCCCGAGCGCGGCCCGACGTAAGGCAGGTTGGACTCTTCAATCAGCGGCACGATGGCAGTGTTGTTGGGCGTGCCCACGCAGGACATCAGCGCAAAAATACTGCCGTCGCCAATCATCTTCTTGACGTTGTCGGCGCTGCGCTGCGGCACATAGGCATCGTCCATCATCTGGAACTGCAGCACCCGGCCGTTGACGCCGCCCTTGGCGTTGATCTGGCCCATGGCGGCATCCACGCCTTGTTTGAGTTCTGCACCGACACCGGCCAGCGGGCCGCTGGTCGCACCCGTGCAGCCTATGGTGACGGCCTTGGCGGTCAGGCCGTCCTGGGCATAGGCATTGCGGATAAAAGCGGGGGCGGCGGCAAGGGCAGCCATTTGAGGGGCAAGCGAAAGGAAGCGGCGGCGAAACATCGCGAAGAATCTCCAGGGGGCGGCCGTGAAGCCAGAAGAACAAGGCCGTGCGGCCTTGGGGGTGAACAACTAGCCGCCGCCCGGCGCAAAAGCGCGGGCCGGCAGCGGAAGCACCGGAGTGTAATGGATTCTAGGTAATAACCCTGATAAACCGTTCGACAACAGGGACATCAGGGACGGGCCGCGTGGGCCGCCCGCCTTATTTAGCCTGAGCTCGCCCCGTCGCCTTGGCCAGGGCGGCCTTGGTGGCCCTGAGTTCGCGCTCCAGGTCGGCGCGCTCGTCGATTTGCTGCTCCAGCACCTCGTTGACCTGGGCCAGGTCTTCGGCGGACTCCTGGATGCGGGTTTCCAGGGCATCGGTTTTTTCCAGCGCCTGGGCGACATCGCCGCTTTGCACATGCGGCGGGATTTCCTGTTTGAGCACCGTGTTGATCACCAGCAGTTCGGCGGCCGACTGTTCCACGGTGTCTTTCACGGACTCATTCTGGTCAAGCGCGCGTTCCAGTGGCGTGGGTACGGCGGAGAGCGGCTGGGGCATGTCAGGGTCCTTGATAAGGGAGGGCGGGGTTGTTGCCGGCCATGAACCTGTGCAAAAGCGAGGGCTTACAAACGGTGCGCGGAATCCGCGGACGATTCTACGCTTGCGCCCTGCGGGAAGCCCGCCAAAGGCCGGGCGCGCGCCGGGGTCTCCATTCAACACAAAGCTTATCGAGCTGTGGCAGGTTTGGCCGTGCGTGCAGGCGGCGGCGCGGAGGCGGGCGGCGCCGGCCCGGGGCTGAAAATTTTTCCCAGTGTGGCCCCTATGCGCGCGCCTATGGCCGTGCCCACGCCCGGCAGCACGGCCGTGCCAACAACGGCGCCCGCGATGGCGCTGTTGGGCACTGAGAATTTGACGTTGTCGAGCGGGCCGCTGACGCTGAGCGGAACACCGACGATGCCGTCCACCAGGTCGACGGCGAACTCGGCCTCGATCTGGCGGTTGGCGACCTTGGCCTGGCCCGAGGCGCTCAATGAACCCGAGGTGGCCTTGAGGTTTGTATATGTGACCACCATGCCCTGCGGCGTGTTCTGCGTGTCGAACTGGCCGGTGACCGAGTCCAGCGGCGTCTGGCCGGCGTGCTCCCTGCCGGCGCTGCGCACGGCCTTGTCCAGGTCAAAACGCAGCAGGGTGGACTTGCCGATGTTGAAGGGCGTGCGCGTGTGCAGCGAGCGCGCGAGCTCGCCCACCGTGTCGCCGTCTGCCGAGAGCGTGGTCTGGCCCGAGGCCTTGCCCGCGATGACGGAGCGGCGATTGAACGCCGCCATCATGCTTTCAACCTCCACGCCCTGCGGCTGCAGCTCGCCCTCCAGGTGCATGCGGCCCTTGGCGCGGAAATCGAGCCTGACTTCGCCGTGGGCCGTGCCCCCGCCCACATGGATGCGCGCGGCCCAGCGATCTTCCTGGCCCTGGCGCGCCAGGCTCAGGTCGGTGGCGGGCTTGAAGCCGGGCCGGCGCAGCTCGGCCTTGCGCGGGCGCCAGCCGGGGTCAAAATCGACTTCGCCCTCATAGACCACCGCGATGCCGCGCCGCGAAATCCAGGTCAGGTCGCGAAACACAAAGCGCGCGAGCGGCAGCTCTTCGGCCGCCGTCTCGTCCTTCTCACGCCCGCCGCCCAGGCCGTGCAGCGAGAGCTGGGGCACGACGGCGCCCTCCAGGTCGGCCCGGTCTATCTTGATGCGGCGCTGCGCCAGCGCGAACAGGTCGGGATAGGCGGTGAGTTTTTTGATCAGTATGGGCTGGGCTTGCTCGGTCGCGACATCTTCAATCACCACGGCGGGCGAAGGCAGCAGCCGCCAGCGCAGCCCGCCCACGCGCACCTTGGTGCCCAGCTGGGCCTCCAGTTCGGCGGAGGCGCGGCGCGCCAGCTCCTCATCGGATGGCAGCCAATGCAGCAACGCAAGCCACGCGGCGCCCAGCAAAAGCACGGCAATGCCCAGGCCCAACAGCCACTTGTTTGCGCGTGTCATCAAATCATGTCCCTCATGCAAGCCAGCTTAAGCCGCGGCGCCGCTGTTGCCGAGGCGACAAGTGGCCCACCTGCTGTAGGCCGCAAGCTTATAGTCCTGGTACCTGAGAAAGCCCCATCACCATGTCCATCTGGAAACAGCCCATCTCCGTCGCACTGCTCACCGCCGCCAACGCCGACAGCGCGGTGACGCACCTGGGCATAGAGTTCCTGGAGGTCGGGGACGACTTCATACGCGCGCGGGTGCCGGTGGACCGCCGCACGGTGCAGCCCTACGGCCTGCTGCACGGCGGCGTGTCGGTGGTGCTGGCCGAAACCCTGGGCTCCTGCGGCGCGGCCTTCGCGGCGCCCGCGGGCCATCGCGCCGTGGGGCTGGACATCAATGCCAACCACCTCAAGGGCACGACCAGCGGCTGGGTCACGGGCACCACGCGCCCGGTGCACATAGGCCGCAGCACCCAGGTCTGGCAGATAGACCTGCACAACGACGCGGGCGAGCTGACCTGCGTCTCGCGCATCACCATGGCGATGCTGCAGCCGGGCTGAGGCGGTCGGTTTACGAATAGCAACGAATTGCCCACGCCGGGCAGCCGCCCCTGCGCTTGCCACCGGCGGGCCCGTCATGGCCGGAGTACAGGCAAGCGCCCATAACCTCCGCGACAGCGTGCTCACCCACGCAGAGTGAGGCGGCAAGCCGCTTCCAGCCACGCCCCGCCGCATCCATCCAGGCCAGCGCCCGGAGCACTCCCATATTTTTTTCGTCTCGAAAAGCCGTTTTTATCGTATTTGATCTTATGAGTATTCGTCCCTATCGTTCGGCGACGTAAGGCTTAAAGGTAACAAATGGACACGAAAACACTTCAAAGATGCGCGGCGGCACTGTTGGCGGCTGCCCTGTGCGGCACGGGACACGCACAGATCCTGATCGGCCAGACCGCCGGGTTCACCGGTCCCGTGGCCGCGGGCGTGAAGGAGACAACCGACGGGGCGCGCCTGTGGCTGGACGCGGTGAATGCCAAGGGCGGCATCGCGGGCCAGCAGCTGGAGCTGGTGTCCATGGACGACAAGTTCGACCCCAAGCTCGCCGCGGAGAACGCGCAGAGGCTGGCCGAGCGCGGCGCCGTCGCCCTGTTCCTGACGCGCGGCACGCCGCCCACCGAAGCCGTGCTGCCCGTGTTGCAGGCCAACCGCCTGCCGCTGGTGGGCCCGTCCACCGGCGCGATGGTGTTGCACCAGCCGGTGCAGCGCTATGTCTTCAATGTGCGCGCAACCTACCAGCGCGAGGCCCAGAAAGCCATTGAGCACCTGAATACACTGGGGATCACGCGCATCGCCCTGATCCATGCGGACGACTCCTTCGGCCGCGACGGCCTGGAGGGGGCCAACAAGGGTTTTGCCCAGGCCCAGCTGAAACCCACGCATGTGCTGAAGGCGGACCGCAGCAAGCCCGACTACAGCCAGCTCGTGCCGCCCATCCTGGCCAGCGACGCGCAGGCCGTGCTGTGGATAGGCTCGGCCAACGCCGTGGCCGAAGGGGTGAAGGCCTTTCGCGCCGCCAAATCGTCGGTGCGTGTGGTCACCCTGTCGAACAACGCATCGCAGGGCTTCGTCAAGGCGCTGGGGGAGTATTCGCGCGGCGTCATCGTCACGCAGGTCTACCCGTCCGAGCGCTCTTATGCCTACACCATGGTGCAGGAAGCCACAGAGCTCGCCAAGGCCAAAAAGATCATGCTGTCGCCCGCCATCCTCGAAGGTTATGCCGCCGCCAAGGTGCTGGTGGAAGGTCTGCGGCGCGCCGGCAAGAACCCCACGCGCGAGACGCTGCAGGCGGCCCTGGAAGGCATGAAACGCTACGACCTGGGCGGGCTGGAGGTGAGTTTCGGCCCCGACGACCACACGGGCCTGGACTTCGCCGACCTTTCCATCGTGGACCTTGAAGGCCGCTTCGTGCGCTGATGGCGGGCCCTCTGGATACCTCGGCCGCATCAGCGCCCATTCACAAGGGGAACCGCCATGGCCTGGAAAAAGTCGCTGCACAGCTGGCTGCACGAAAGCGTCGCCGAAACAAGCAAACCGCGTCACGTGGAGCAACTGCGGCTTCAGCTCCACGAGGCACTGGAGCGATGCGAAGGGCCTATGTGCGAACGCATGCACTGGCGCATAGACGCTGCGTGCACCGCGCAGCACCTGTGGCTGTTGCGGGGAGAAATATTCCAGCTTGTCTCGTGCCAGTTCTGCCAGGAAGAGGCCACGCGCCGCATCAACGCGCTGCTGCCCGCCTTCTCCGGCGGGTTGCCGGAGCGCATGCTGACACGGGTCCAGGGCTCTTAGGATGTTTTGGTGATTTAGAACGAACTAATCAGTAGTTCCTCAAATAAGGGGGCCTGCCCACAATCCGGTGTTTGACCTCTTCAACACCGCGCGCCCCGCGCCTTCGCCACCATGAATTTCCAGCAGCTGCGTTCCATGCGCGAGGCCGTGCGATGCAATTTCAACCTGACCGACGTGGCCAATGCCCTGCACACCTCGCAACCCGGGGTCAGCCGGCAGATTCGCGAACTCGAAGAAGAGCTGGGCATTGAGCTCTTTGTGCGCGCCGGCAAACGCCTGACGGGGCTGACCGAGCCGGGCGCTCACGTGCTGCCCATCATCGAACGCCTGCTGCTGGAGAGCAGCAACCTGAAAAAAGCCGGCCAGGAATTCATGGCCCAGCAAAGCGGCCTGCTGTCGATTGCCGCCACACACTCCCAGGCGCGCTACGCGCTGCCGCACGCGGTGCAGGAGTTCCGCAGCCAGTTTCCCAACGTGAAACTGCATCTGCACCAAGGCTCGCCCAAGCAGGTGGCCGACATGCTGGTGTCGGGCGAGGTCGACGTGGGCATCGCCACCGAAGCGCTCAACGACTACCCCGAGCTTGTCGCCCTGCCCTGCTACCGCTGGACGCACTCGGTCATCGTGCCGCCCGGCCACCCGCTGCTGGACGGCCCGCTCACGCTGGAGAGCCTGGCGCGCTTTGCGCTGATCACCTACGACACCGGCTTCACCGGCCGCTCGCACATCGACGGCGCTTTCACGCAGCGCGGCCTGGCGCCCAACATCGTGCTGACGGCCATGGATGCCGACGTGATCAAGACCTATGTGGAGCTGGGCATGGGCGTGGGCATCGTCGCGTCCATCGCCTACGAGGCCGAGCGCGACACCGCCCTGCGCGCGCTGGACGCGGGCGCGCTGTTCGGCATCAACCTCACCAAACTCGCGGTGCGCCGCGGCAGCTACCTGCGCGGCTATGTCTATGCGTTTATCGAGTCCTTCGCGCCCACGCTGACGCGCGCCGTGGTCGAGAAAACCTTGAGCGAGGAACCCGGTGCCGCGAGCTATGACATCTAGAGCCTAGAGCCGCTCACAAGCCCAGCGACGCATATGCGCCCGCCAGCGGGGGCCGCGGTCCGGCTTTGCCGGCCGCAAGGCGCCTGTCCCCTGGAAGGGGAAAAGGCGCTACGCGCAGCGAGCGTCCGATAGGGGTGATCACTTAAACCGGATAGACCTTGACCGGCCGCGTCGCCACCGGGAAGCCCGCCGCGCCCAGGGTATCGGCAATCGCCATATTGGTGTCGAAGTAGACCTGCCAGTAGTGGTCGGTGTGGCAATAGGGGCGCACCGCGAGCTTGGGGCCGAATTCGTTGAACTCCAGGATCTCCACGTCCACCGCGGGCGTCTTCATGGTGTTGGCGACCTTGGCGACGGATTCCTTGAGCAGCGCGATGGCCTTGTGGATGTCGGCCGAGCCGGCCAGCTGCGCGGCGAGTTCGACCCGGCGGTAGGGGTTGGCCGTGTAGTTCTTGATATCGCCGCCCATGATCTTGGCATTGCCCACCACGGTCTTGACGTTGTCGGGCGTGTTGATGCCGGTGCCGAACAGGCCGATTTCCAGCACCGTGCCTTCGACCCCGCCGGCGCTCACGTACTCACCCACCTTGTAGGGCCGCAGCACCAGCAGGAAGATGCCCGCGGCGAAATTGCTGAGCAGGCCGCTCCAGGCCGCGCCTATGGCCACGCCCGCGCCGGCCACCAGGGCGGCGAAGCTGGTGGTCTCTACCCCGAAGTAGCCGAGGATGGCGACGACCAGCACGATATTGAGCGCGACGGTGATAAAGCTCACCAGGTAGCGCTGCACCGTGGGGTCGATTTCCTGGCGCGTCATGGCCGCACCGACCAGCCGCGTCACCAGGTGGATGAGCCAGCGCCCAATGATGAAGACGGCGATCGCGCCTATGACCTTCAGGCCGAAGGCCAGCAGTATCGGCTGCGCCTGTTCCGCCCAGCTTCCGAGTTTTGCGGTGTCCATGTGTTCTCCCTGTTCAGTTGTTGGTACCGGGCATCTTAGGGATGCGGCATGCGGGTGTAAACAGGGGCCGTCGCTGCGCGCCCACACGGGCCGCGAGGGTCCCTATGCAAAGCTTTGCTTATTCAGTGGCTGCGCGCGCCATGCGTTCGCTCTTCCAATACACATCGTCGCCGCCGTTCATGCGGTTGAGCACGCGCGACAGCACAAAGAGCAGGTCGCTCAGGCGGTTGAGGTACTGGCGCGGCGCATCCTTGAGAGGCTCGGCCGCGCCCAGCGCCACCACGGCGCGTTCGGCGCGGCGCGCCACGGTGCGGCACACATGGGCCAGCGCGGCGGCGCGCGAGCCGGCCGGCAGGATGAACTCGGCCAGGCGCGGCAGCTTCGCGTTGTGTTCGGCCAGCGCCTCGTCGAGCAGCGCCACGGCCTCGGGCTTGAGCAGCTCAAAGCCCGGGATGGACAGCTCGCCGCCCAGGTTGAAGAGCTGGTGCTGCACCTCCACCAGCAGTTCGCGCACACCGGGCGGCAGTTCTTCGCATAGCAGCACGCCGATCTGCGAATTGAGTTCGTCGACGTCGCCCATGGCATGGACGCGCAGGCTGTCCTTGGATACGCGCGTGTTGTCGCCCAGGCCGGTGGTGCCGTTGTCGCCGGTGCGGGTTGCGATCTGTGAAAGTCTGTTGGCCATGGTGCGAAGGCGCGGTGAAGCGCGATTAGGAAAAGTCAATGAAGCAAAGGGACTAATAAGAGACCCAGGCGGCAAGCGTTACGCGAGGCAAAAAAATGTGTCGTCCTAGGACATCATGTCAGTGAGGCAACACCCTGAAAAACTGCTGGCCGCGAGGCGCCGGCTGGGTTGCAATGGCGGCTTGTTCACTCTTTGAAAGACTCCTCGCATGACCCTACACACGACGGCAACATCCCCCGTAAAACATTCAAAACATTCTATTCCCGGCTTTGAGTTGCGCAGCGTGCTGCTGGTGGCCGCATTGGCCGCGGGCGCCGCCGGCGCCGCGCGGGCCCAGTCCGCCCCGCCGTCGCCGGCCAGCCCCGGCAGCCCGCCGTCCCAGATGGCGCCCTCCGCCACCCCGGGCGCCGTGCCGCAAAACCGCACCACCCCCAAGGACGTCGAGGCGGCTTTCAACCGCGCCGACGCCAACAAGGACGGCAAGCTGGACCGCCAGGAGGCCGAACACCTGCCGGCCGTGGCACAGCGTTTCGAGCAGATCGACACCAACCACGACTCCTTTATCTCGCTGGCCGAACTCACTAAGGCCGCCACCGGCTCTTGATCCCTCGCGGGGTGACCATCGCCCCGCCTTCATGCCTCACTCCCGCGGCCACGGCCGCGGGTCTCCGCTTCGTTGGTGCAGATTGGCGCAAAGGACGCACACGTCGTAAACTGTGCCACCGACCCGGAGACAACAATGAACGCCCCCCTCCCCCAACACCTGCTTCCCGAAATCCACCAGCGCGAGACGCCGGCGGCGCTGATAGACGCGCTCAAGGCCCGCTTTGCCGAGCGCTGCTCAACCGCCCTGGTGGTGCGCGAGCAGCACGGCCGTGATGAATCCTCTTTCGCCGCGCCACCGCCTTCGGCCGTGGTGTTTGCCGAAAGCACGCAGGACGTGGCCGATGCGGTCAAGCTGGCCGGCCAATACAACGTGCCGGTGATTCCCTTTGGCGTGGGCACCTCGCTGGAAGGCCATTTGCTGGCCGTGCAGGGCGGCATCAGCATCGATGTGAGCCGCATGAACAAGGTCTTGTCCATCAACGCCGAAGACCTGACCGTCACCGTGCAGCCGGGCGTGACGCGCAAGCAGCTCAATGAAGAAGTCAAAAGCACCGGCCTCTTCTTCCCGATAGACCCGGGCGCCGATGCGACCTTGGGCGGCATGAGCGCCACGCGCGCCAGCGGCACGAATGCCGTGCGCTACGGCACCATGCGCGAGAACGTGCTGGCACTGGAAGTCGTCACCGCCGACGGCAGCGTCATACGCACCGGCACGCGCGCCAAAAAATCATCCGCCGGCTACGACCTGACCCGCCTCATGGTGGGCAGCGAAGGCACGCTGGGCGTGATCACCGAAGTCACCGTGAGGCTCTACCCGCTGCCCGAGGCCATCTCGGCCGCGGTGTGTTCCTTCCCGAGCATAGAGGCCGCCGTGCGCACCACCATCGAGGTGATACAGCTGGGCGTGCCGATCGCGCGCGTGGAGCTGATAGACCACAACACCGTGCGCATGGTGAACACGCACTCCAAGCTCACGCTGCGCGAGGAGCCCATGCTGCTGATGGAGTTCCACGGCACGCCCAGCAGCGTGAAGGAACAAGCCGAGCTGGTGCAGGAACTCGCCAGCGGCCATGGCGGCAATGCCTTTGAATGGGCCAGCACGCCGGAAGAGCGCACGCGCCTGTGGACGGCGCGGCACAACGCCTATTTCGCGGCCATCCAGTCCAGGCCCGGCTGCCGCGCGATCTCCACCGACACCTGCGTGCCGATCTCGCGCCTGGCCGACTGCCTGCTCGAGTCGGTGGCCGAAGTCGACGCCAGCGGTATCCCCTACTTCCTGGTCGGCCACGTCGGCGACGGCAACTTCCACTTCGGCTACCTGATTGACCCGGCCATCCCCAAGGAGCGCGAAGTGGCCGAGGCGCTGAACCACAAGCTGGTGGCACGCGCGCTGGCGCTGGAAGGTACCTGCACCGGCGAGCACGGCGTGGGCCTGCACAAGATGGACTTCCTGGTGACGGAAACCGGCGACGGCGCGGTCGACATGATGCGCACCATCAAGCGCGCGCTGGACCCGAAAAACATCATGAACCCGGGCAAGATTTTTTCGCTGTCCTGAAGCCGCATCGCCTCAGCCCCCGGCCTGAACCTGAAGGCCGGGATCGCCGAGCGTGAAGAAAAACGTGGCGCCTCGGCCGGGCTCCGAGTGCGCCCACACCCTCCCTCTGTGCCGCGCCACGACGGCGTGGACAATGGCCAGGCCCGTGCCCAGGCCGGGGAATTCGTCCTCTGCGTGCAAGCGCTGAAAGGGCATGAAGAGCTTGTCGGCATAGGCCATGTCAAAGCCTACGCCGTTGTCCCGGATCCACCACATCGGCGCGCCGGACTCATCCTGGCCGCAGCCGACTTCTATCTCCGAAACGTCGCGGGTGGCGCTGAACTTCCAGGCATTGCCGACCACATGCCAGACCACCACCGCCAGCAGGCTGCGGTCGGCGTGCGCGGGCCGCGTGGGCCCGGCAAAAAGCCTCACCCGCCGGCCCGGCTCCTGCTCGCGCAGCTGCTCGACCATGGCCTTCACCAGCCCGCTGACATCCACCGTCTGTATCCACAGGCTTCTGCTGGAGACGCGTTCCAGTTCCAGCAAGGCGTCGGCGCAGGCGTCCACCTGCCGGGTGGCGCGCAGGATGCGCTGCATGAGCTTGCGGCCTTGCGCGTCCTTGGTTTCAAGCAGCCGGCGGTCCAGCAGTTCACCGAAGCTGCCCAGGGAAATCAGGGGCTGCCTGAGGTCATGGGCCAGCAGGCTCATGAAGGTGTTCAGTCGCTCGTTGGTCGCGTTGAGTTCGGCGGCGCGCTCGTGCACACGCTGCTCCAGGTGCTTGTTGAGCGCGAAGATCTCCGCGCGCGCCAGGATGTTGCGGCTCATCTCGCGCCTGACCGATGCCATCAGCACGACAAACACCGCCACCGCCAGGCCTATGGTGACGATGAGCGACACCAGCATGGTGGTACGGCCCTTTTCCAGGGGGCCGGCCTGCTCGCGCCGCAGCGACTGCTGGGCGGTTTCAAGCTCCCGCTCCAGCCGCGAGAGCTGCGAGAACAGCACCACGCTGGCGAAGGAGTCGCCCGCATCGCCGTAGCCGGCCGGCAGCGGCGCGCCCGGTGATGCGGACAGCGCGTCGGCCGTCACGCGCTGCGCGCGCGCCAGCGAGGCTTTGAGCGCCGCGACACGCTGCTGCTGGCCGGCCGCCATGTGGTCCGCATGCCCGGTGAAGGCCACCACCGAGCGATAGGTGTAGCTCGCCGATGCCACCAGAACCACCAGCGTGCCGGCCATGGCGAGCACCACCTTGATCTCCAGCGGGGAGAGTTCGGTTTCGATGCTGCTGAGCGAGGTGTCGCGCGCATGCGCGGCGGCCACGGCCAGCCCCAGGGCGGTGAAGGCCAGCGCAGTGTTGACCGCCACGGGCGGCAGCCAGACGTCGGTGACCAGCTCGCTGGCATGCCAAAGGTAGCCCAGCAGGCTGACCGCGCCTATGCTGGCAACCTGGCCGCCGCACACATAAGCCAGCCAGCCCGCGTGGCGGCAGCGCACAAAGCCCAGCCCTATACCCAGCATGAAAAACGTCCAGGCGCTGAAGGGCGACATGCGGCCGGGGGTCAGGTTGTAGGCATTGGCCCCATCGCGAAACAGCAGTTCATCGATGCGCAGGTCCGCCGCGAAGAGGTATTCAAACAGCGTGGCCGCACCGATGGCGCTGACGGCGGCGGCCAGGGCATAGCCCCAGTAGCGCATTCTTTTTTCATGGCGGCGCAAACCCACGAGCAGGGCCGCGGCGGACAGGCACAGGCCGATGGCCGTGTTGGGTTTCATCTGGACGGCGCCCGGTATCAGGCTTTTCAGGATGTCCAGCTGCAGCACCCAGCCCAGCAGAGCCACGACACCCATGGCCATGGCCAGGCCCGCGGCAACCAGAACGGTATGCCTTCTGATGTGGCTCAGATTAAAGGTGCGCATGGCGAACCCCATTGCTTCTTCGCCGGCGCGGCCAACTCCGGAGGGACGCCCGAAGACCTGGCCGCGCCCTTGAGTCCAAAGATTAGCACTTTATTACTCAAACAAGTAGAGCAATTAACACTATTTGGGTAAGACTTTGGCGCCGAGGCGGAAAAGAAAAAGCCCCCTCTGGAGGGGGCTGCGGTACAGCGTGAAAGAGCCTTGCCCGAACTGGCCGGGCTATTTGTTGCCGCGCAACCGCTCGATGAGCCCGTTGAGTTCGTCCATGGAGGCGAACTGTATCGCCACCTCGCCCATGTCCTCGCGCCTGCCGTTGCGCTTGACCTGCTTCTTGACACGCACTTCCACGTCGGCCATCAGCAGGTCAGCCAGTTCTTCTTCCACGCGGCGGGTGTCCCGCGATTTTTCTTTCGCGGCTTTTTGCGGCTTGAGCGAAAACTCGGCGCTGAGTTTTTTGACCAGGCTTTCGGCCTCGCGTACCGACATCTTCTTGGCCGAGATCTGGTTGGCTGCGGTGATCTGCGCGGCGCGGTCCAGGCCCAGCAGCGCACGCGCGTGGCCCATGTCCAGGTCGCCGGCCATCAGCATGGTCTGCACCGGGTCGGCCAGGTTGAGCAAACGCAGCAGGTTGGAGGCGGCGCTGCGCGAGCGGCCCACGGCCTGCGCGGCAAGTTCGTGCGTAAGGCCGAATTCCTTGACCAGGCGCTGCAGGCCGTGCGCTTCTTCCAGTGGATTGAGGTCTTCGCGCTGGATGTTTTCGATCAGCGACATGGCGGCCGCCGACTCGTCGGGCACGTCGCGCACCAGCACCGGCACGCTGTCCAGGCCGGCCAGTCTGGCCGCGCGGAAGCGTCGCTCGCCGGCGATGATTTCATACTTGCCGTCGTTGGCGCCGGACGTCAGGCGCCGCACCAGGATGGGCTGCATGATGCCCTGCACCTTGATGGATTCGGCAAGCTCGTAGAGCGCGCCCTCGTCCATGCGGGTGCGCGGCTGGTACTGGCCGGCGACCAAGTCTTCCAGCCGCAGCGAGGCCGGCAGGCCCGGGCTGTTGGCGCTGATGCTGGCGTTCTCGGCGTCGCTGGCGCTCTCGCTGACCTTGGGGCCCAGCAATGCTTCCAGCCCGCGGCCCAGGCCTTTGGGTTTTTTCGTGACCATGTTTCTATTCCTTCAATCCGTCAATGTTGATGTAGGGAGCCCTGTTCAAGGGGGCGTGAGGCTGCCGCCCAGGGACTGCAGCACGCCGCGCCACAGGGCGTCGCGCTCTTCGTAAGGTTGCGCATCCTGCTTGCCGCTGGCCTGCTCCCAGGCCGATGTCATCACCAGCACAATGCCGGTGGAGGGCTGCACATAGACCGTCTGGCCGTGGATGCCCTGCATGGCAAATGTGCGCGCCCGCATCGGCATGAGCCAGAACTGGTAGCCGTAGCCAAAGTAGGGCGTGGCCGTGCGCGGCTTGAATGCCGGCGGCTGGCGTGTTGCGTCGGTGGCGTCCAGCAAATAGTCCTGCGGCAGGACCTGCAGCGCACCGGGCTTGCCGGTGGTTTTGTCGATGGCGCGGCCGTCATTGGCCAGCAACTGGCCCAGCCGCGCCCAGTCGCGCAGGCTGGCGTTGAAGGCGCCATGGGCTTGCTCCTGCCCGTCGACGGAGACACGCCAGAAGGCATCGTGCTCGGCGCCCATTGGCTTCCACAGCCAGTCGGTGGTGAGCTCAGCCATGGTCTTGCCGGTGGCGGCCGTCAGCACACGACCCAGCACGTCGGTCTCGGCGCTGGCATAGACAAACTTTTCGCCGGCCGGTGAGTGGCGATCGGTGATGCTGCGCAACACGTCGATGGGCTTGCCCGCGCCAGGCGCGCCGGCGCCAGCGCGCGAGAGGCGCGCGATGTCGTCCTTGCCGTCGTAGCGCTCGGTGAAAGTGAGACCCGAGCTCATACGCAACAGCTGGCGAATCGTGGTGGCACCGTAGGGGCTGCCGGCAATCTCCTTGACGTACTTCTCGGCTGCATCGTCCAGCGAGGCAATCTGGCCCAGCGAGAGCGCCTTGCCGACCAGTAGCGAGGTCACGCTTTTGGCCATGGAGAAAGACAGAAAGCGCGCGTCGTCCTTGCGGCCGTAGCGGTAGTGCTCGGCGACGATCTCGCCGTTTTTCAGCACCAGCAGGCTGGTGGTGCGCTGGCGGTCCAGGTAGTCGGCCAGCGTGTAGTGGGTGTTCTTGTAGCGGTAGCTGATGGACGTGGGGCTGGCCGCGCGCGGCAAGGGGCTGGCCTCGGCCGGGCGCGCCACCGTGCGGACCTGCACACCGGCCACCTTGTCCATGGCCGACCAGGAGCCGATACGGTAAGGATTGCTGTACCAGGTGCTGGCATTGCCCAGCGGGTAGCCCTGCGATTTGCCAAGCAACTCTTCATCGGGTTCGGCATGCAGCGCGGGGCAGGCAAGCGAAGCGGCCAGGGCGGCCACGGCCAGTACGGTGGACGCCAGGTGAGAACGCGAGCGGGCGAAAGCGCGGGGCAAGTGCATGGGCTCTCTTGTTATGAATGGCTGTGCGACAGAGAAGCGGGCAATGCTTGAAGGCGCTGCAATTTCTCAAAGGCCTCGGGCCAGTCGCCCAGGCCGCTGTCGGCATTGAGGTGGCCGCGCGGCCCGGCTTCAACAAGCTCGGCGCCCCAGGCCGCGGCGAACCGGCGGGCGCGTTCGGGCGCGCAGAAGGGGTCGTCGCTGCTGCAGAACACCACGGCGGGAAAGGGCAGCTTGCGCATCGGCACGGGCGCCCAGCCCGGCAGCATCTGGCACACGTCCTCGCGCTCCACGTCGGGCGGCGCGACCAGCAGCGCGGCCTTGACACGGTGGGTGTTGCGCGAGTGTGAGGCCCAGGCGGCGGTGAGCATGCAGCCCAGGCTGTGCGCGACCAGCACGGCCGGTTCGTCGCGGGAAAGCAGGACCTCTTCAAGCCGCGCGCTCCAGTCTCCGCGCAGCGGCCGCATCCAGTCGTGCTGCTCGACCCGCGTATAGCCGTGCGCCTTCTCCCAGCGGCTTTGCCAGTGGTCGGGGCCGCTGTTTTGCCAGCCGGGGAGTATCAGGACATTGCGGGGGTTCATCGCTTGGCGGATCAGTTCGCTATAAATTCAGTAGCAACAGAGGTCCTTTTTACAGGGCTCTGGCGCACCTGGCTTACATCGCCTTGATGCGGTCGACCATCTCTTCGGCGAAGGTGATGAAAGCCTGCGCGCCCCTGGAGGACGGGTCGAAGACCACGCCCGGCAGGCCGTAGCTGGGTGCTTCGGCCAGGCGCACATTGCGCGGGATCACGGTGTTGAAAACCTTGTCGGCGAAGTGCTCCTTGAGCTGGTCGCTGACCTGCTGCTGCAGGGTGATGCGCGGGTCGAACATCACGCGCAAAAGGCCGATGATCTGCAAATCCTTGTTGAGGTTGGCGTGCACCTGCTTGATGGTGTTGACCAGGTCGGTCAGGCCTTCGAGCGCGAAGTACTCGCACTGCATGGGCACGATCACGCCGTGCGCGCAGCACAGGCCGTTGAGCGTCAGCATGCTGAGGGACGGCGGGCAGTCGATGAGCACGAAGTCGTACTGGCTGTCGACTTCGGCCAGCGCGAGCTTGAGACGCTTTTCGCGGCGCTCGACATCGACCAGTTCGACTTCGGCACCGGCCAGTTCGCGGTTCGCGCCCAGCACGTCGTAGCCGCATTTATCGCTGCGCACCCGCGCCTCGGCCACCGAGGCGGATTCGAGCAGCACGTCGTACACCGTCATCTCGAGCTGGCGTTTGTCCACGCCCGAACCCATGGTGGCATTGCCCTGCGGGTCCAGGTCGATCATCAACACCCGCTGGCCGACTTTTGCCAGCCCCGCCGCCAGATTCACCGTGGTGGTGGTCTTGCCCACCCCGCCCTTTTGGTTGGCAACGCAGAATATTTTGGCCATGTGTGTTTTTAGTTTTTGTTCGGAAGAGGACGCGAAATGCGATGGCGGCTTATTTGGAAACCGCGAGCTTGAGGCCGAAGCCGATCAGGAAAATACCGGCCAGCTTGTTCAGGACCGCGGTGATTTTCGGGTTGGCGCGTATGCGCTCGGCCAGGTGGTAGGTGATCATCACCGAGCACAGGCCGTAGAGAAAGGTCAGCCCGGCAATCGTGGCCGCCATCACCGCAAAAGTCTTCAGGCCCTGGTGCTGGGCCGGGTCCACGAACAGCGGGAAGAAGGCCATGTAAAACACGATGGCCTTGGGGTTCAGCAAGGTGATCAACAGGGCCTGGCGGAAGTAGTGCCGGGGCTTGATGTTCAGCAGGGGTGCATCGCCGGGCTTGGCCACCAGCATCTTGATGCCCAGCCAGGCCAGGTAAAGCGCCCCGGCCCACTGGACGATGTGGAAAGCCGTCGGGTAAGCCGCCATGATGGCCGACACGCCGGCCACGGCCGCCCAGAGCAGAACCTGGTCGCCGGCGATCACGCCAAGGGTCGCGCCCAGGCCGCCGGCAATGCCGCCCTTGCTGGTCGAAGTGATCAGCGCGAGGTTGCCCGGGCCGGGAATCAGCAAAAACACAATGATGGCGACGACAAAAGCACCGTAGTCGGCGATGCCGACGAATGAGCCCAACATGGAGGTTCTCCAGAAGATAGAGAGATGAGAGGAACCGAGTTTACGACAGGGGGTGCCGCCCAAATGCCAAAGCGGGCCGAATCGGTGTCCGGCAGAGTTTCTTTTTGTGCCCGAACAACGAACCGGGCGGCGTGGCCCTCCCCCAGCCAGCCCTCAACCGGGTTCAGGGCGCGGTCTTTTTCCGCATCCAGACGATGCAGCGCTCGGCATCCAGCCTAGGCACCTGCAGCTGTTCCACGTGAAACACCTCGGTACCGGCCGGCAAGGCCGCGATTTCGTCGGCCGGGTGTTTGCCTTTGAGTGCCATCCAGGCACCTTGGGGCGCCAGGGCATCGACAGACCAGTTACTGAAATCAGCCAGCGAGGCGAACGCCCGGGAGCAGATCACCTCAAACGGCGTGGCAATGGTTTCGACCCGGGCGTGCAATCCCGAAAGATTGGGCAGCTTGAGCGCCAGCGCCGCCTGCCTGATAAAGGCGGCCTTTTTGGCAACCGTGTCCACGCAGGTGACGGCCACTTCCGGGCAGCAGATGGCGATGACCACGCCCGGCAAGCCGGCGCCGGATCCCACGTCAAGCAGACGGGCGCCCTGCCCCAGCCCGGCTTTTTGCAGGTGGCGGCGCAGCGGAAGCACCGCGGCCAGGCTGTCCAGCAGGTGGTGGGTCAGCATTTCGACCGGGTCGCGCACCGCCGTCAGGTTGTAGACCTTGGTCCATTTACCAATCAGGTCCTGGTAATCCAGCAGCTGGCCGACCTGGCCATCGCCCAGCTCCAGCTGCAGCGCCCTCAGGCCGGCGCGCAAATCCTGTTCACCGGCCCGCATCAGGCTTTGGCTTTTTCGTTGACGGCCTCGGCGGCCTGGAGCGGAACCGTGTTTTTCCACAGGTTCTTTTTCAGGTGCACCAGCAGCAGGGACACGGTGGCCGGCGTGATGCCCGAGATGCGCGAGGCCATTCCCAGGGTTTCCGGCCTGTGCTTGGCCAGGGTCTGGCGCGCCTCAAAACTCAGGGCCGAAACCTGCAGGTAGTCCAGGTCGGCCGGCAGCTTGAGGTTTTCATAGTGGGCAGCACGCTCGACTTCGGTCTTTTGCAGGTCGATGTAGCCGGCGTACTTGGCGGTGATTTCGATCTGCTCGATCACGCTTTTGGCCAGGTCGTCGCTGGCCGCGGCTTCGGCCGCCAGTTCGGGGTTGGCGTACCTGCCCTCCTCCAGCGACATCAGCCCGGCGTAGTTCACATCGGGGCGGCGCAGCAGGTCCAGCAGGTTGTACTCGCGCTCAATCGACTTGCCCAGCACGCGCTCGGCTTCGGCCGCCGGCAGGTTGTTGGGGTTGACCCAGATCGCCCGGAGTCGGGCTGTTTCACGTGAAACCGTGTCGCGCTTGCGGTTGAAAGCGTCCCAACGGGCGTCGTCGACCAAGCCCAGCTCCCGGCCTTTTTCGGTCAGGCGCATGTCGGCGTTATCCTCGCGCAGCATCAGGCGGAACTCTGCCCGGCTGGTGAACATGCGGTAGGGCTCGGTCACGCCCTTGGTAATCAGGTCGTCGACCAGCACACCGAGGTAGGCTTCGTCGCGCTTGGGCAGCCAGGCCTCTTTACCTTGGCATTGCAGCGCGGCGTTGATGCCGGCGAACAGGCCCTGGGCCGCCGCCTCTTCATAACCGGTCGTGCCATTGATCTGGCCGGCGAAGAACAGGCCGCCAATCGCCCGGGTTTCAAAGCTCGACTTGAGCGCCCGCGGGTCGAAATAGTCGTACTCGATGGCATAGCCGGGCCGCAGGATATGGGCGTTTTCCATGCCGGCCATGGAGCGCACCAGGTCGTACTGGATGTCGAAAGGCAGGCTGGTCGAGATGCCGTTGGGGTAGATCTCGTGGGTGGTCAGGCCCTCGGGCTCCAGGAAAATCTGGTGACTGTCCTTGTCGGCGAAGCGGTTGATCTTGTCTTCCACGCTGGGGCAGTAGCGCGGGCCGACACCGTCTATCTTGCCGGTGAACATGGGGCTGCGGTCAAAACCGGAGCGGATGATCTCGTGGGTGCGCTCGTTGGTATGGGTGATCCAGCACGGCACCTGGCGCGGGTGGGCGATGCCGCCCCCCATAAAACTGAATACCGGCACCGGCCCTTCAATACCGCCGGGCATGCCGTCGCCGGGCTGCTCAATGCATTTGCTGAAGTCAATCGTGCGGCCGTCTATGCGCGGCGGCGTGCCGGTCTTGAGCCGGCCTTGCGGCAGCTTGAGTTCCTTGAGCCGGCTGGACAGCGACACCGCCGGCGGGTCGCCCGCCCGGCCCGCCGAGTAATTGTTCAAGCCCACATGGATCTTGCCGTCCAGGAAAGTCCCAGCCGTCAGCACCACGGTGCGCGAGCGGAACTTGATGCCGACCTGGGTAACGGCGCCGACCACGCGGTCGCCCTCCACCATCAGGTCGTCGACGGCCTGCTGGAACAGCCAGAGATTGGGCTGGTTTTCCAGCCTGCGGCGAATCGCCGCCTTGTACAGAATGCGGTCGGCCTGGGCCCGGGTCGCGCGCACGGCCGGGCCCTTGGAGCTGTTCAGGATGCGGAACTGGATGCCGCCTTCGTCGGTGGCCAGCGCCATGGCGCCGCCCAACGCATCCACCTCCTTGACCAGGTGGCCTTTGCCAATGCCGCCTATCGAGGGGTTGCAGCTCATCTGGCCCAGGGTCTCGATGTTGTGCGAGAGCAGCAAGGTCTTGCAGCCCATGCGGGCCGAAGCCAGGGCGGCCTCGGTGCCGGCATGGCCGCCGCCAACCACGATCACGTCAAATTCTTGGGGGTAAAACATGGTCAGGCTTCTATCAGTTCGGTTTTCAAACCCACAGCCTGGGCAGCGGCAGCCTGGCGCTTGTCGGCCGTCACAAACAAATCCACGCGGGCTGCCTGGGCCGTGCCAATGTGCAACGCGTCCATGCCGCGCAGCGCGGCCAGGCGCATCGCAGCAATTGCATAACGTTCAGCCTGCCCCGTCAATGGCATCACCGTCAACTCATCAAAGTCCGCGTGAATGACTGCCAGCACACGGCTGTATTCATCTTCCGTAAAAGAGCCTTCGCGCCATTGGCGTGTCAATGCGGAAGCCACCTCCGTCTTGCAATGCACGGCAGCGGTGACACCGCTAGCCAATGCCTGCAATGCCAGGACCCGGTCAACACCCGCCTCACCGCTGTAGCGCTTGAACAGCGCCGAAGCATCAAACAACACATTCATTACCAACCCCCTTCGCGCTCTTCGATGATCATTTGCGCACCCGATTTGGCTGGCGGCTTCAGGTAACGCAGCGGTTCAATAGGTCGCTTCCAGCTCGGGACTTTGGCCGTGTCTTCTGTAGCTTTCAGGGGCACCAATTCGGCCACCGGCTTGCCGTGCCGGAGTATGCGGACGGTTTCGCCCTGTTCGACCAGGTCAATCATGGCCGATGCATGGGCACGGAATTCACTGAGAGGAATGGTATGCATTTTGTACAAAATTCAATGTTTTGTACATTTTAGCGGGTTTGTGCTTGCAAGGCGCTCCGTACGCAGTTTTTCACCCTGCGGCCTGTGGTGAAATCGGACGATGAACGCCCCCCAAAAACTCCTGATCTTCGCCGGCAGCACCCGCCAGAACTCCTACAACCGCAAGCTGGCCCATGTCGCGGCGGCCCTGGCGCGTGCCCGCGGCGCCGAAGTCACCCATCTCGAGCTGGCTGACTTCGACATCCCCATGTACAACGCCGACCTCGAGGCCCAGGGCACGCCGCCCGACGTCATGAAACTCAAGCAGATCATGTACGAGCACCCGGCCTGGATCATCTGCTCGCCCGAATACAACGGCAGCTACACCGCGCTGCTCAAAAACACCGTCGACTGGGTGTCCAGCCCCGTCAAGAGCGACCCGGCCTGGCACGACGGCTTCAAATCCTTTACCGGCAAGGTGGTGGGCGTGCTCAGCGCCTCGCCCGGCGCGCTGGGCGGCCTGCGTTCGCAAAGCCACCTGGTGCCGCTGCTGCTCAACGCACAATGCTGGGTCGCGCCCAAGGCCTTTGCCCTGGGCCGCGCCGGCGATGCCTTTGATGCCGAGGGCCAACTGGTCCACGAAGCCAGCCTGCAGAACGTGCAGGCCGTGGTCGACCAGGTGTTGTTCGCCTCGCAACGCCTCGCAGCATGATCGCGCACCCCGGCCGCTGGTGGTGCAGCCTGGCGGCCTGGTGCCTTGTCTCAAGCACTTATGCCATGGACGTGGAGATCAGGGAGCCTTTTATCTTTCTGTCGGGCAAGGTGACCGGCAATGAGCAACGGATCTTGCAGGCCGCGGTAGAGGAACACCCTGGCATCACGACGGTGGTACTCAAAAACTCTTCCGGCGGGGATGCCCGGGCGGGGTATGCCACCGGCGAATACATTCGTGAAAAAGGCCTGGCGACTTTGTTATCGGGCTATTGCCGCTCTTCCTGTTCACGCATGTTTCTTGGCGGCAAAACACGCGCCTACTCCGACGACCAGCCTCTCGACAAAACCGCCGTAGCCTTCCATGGCAACTACGCGCAGGACGGCAGCTTGCAACAGGCGCGCATGCCGGCCTTGAAAGCCTGGATCATCAAATACAGCGACGGCAAAGCCAACCCCGAACTGGTTGAGCAGTGGGTCAATCTGCCCAACCGGAACGGCTTTGCGTATTTCTATCACCCGCAGGTACCCGGCATAGGCCCGGAAGGCGTGATGCTGTGCCAGGGAAGCGAAGACGCGAAACTGCGCAAGGAACTGTGCGCAAAACCTCAACAGGGTGATGCGCTGGCCAACGGGATCGTGACCACACTGGAAATCGCAAAAATACCCCGGTGACCATCGCGTTAATTTGCAGCTGGCAGCTCTATATATATAGAGCAGATGGGTCATGGGGCTTCTCCTTGCCGGGGGGCTCGTCACGCCGCGCCGTCCAGCAGGCGCAGGCCCACCATGCCGGCCACGACAAACGCCACACACAGCAAGCGCAGCGGCGTGGCGCTTTCGCCCATCCAGAGGATGCCGATCACGGTCACGCCGACCGAGCCAATGCCGGTCCAGATCGCGTAAGCCGTGCCCACGGGCAAGGTCTTGACGGCATGCGTCAAAAAGAAAATGCTGGCGCCCGCCGCGGCCACGCCCAGCACGCTGGGCAAGAGCCGGGTCCAGCCCTGGGAAGATTTGAGGAGCAAAGCCATCGCGATTTCGACAATGCTTGCGGCAAGTAGGTAGAGCCAGGCCATTGGGAGTCTTTCTTGGGGAGCAGGGTTAAAGGGTTAAAGATGGAAGAGCCGCCAGCTTAGGTTTACGATTACCCATAGGCAAGTACGCACCTTTTGGTAACCATGACAATTCCCGACGCGCCCGACACCGATGCCTCCACTGTGTTTAGCCAGGCCTGCCCTTCGCGCCAGGCGCTGGAGCTGGTCGCCAGCAAATGGGCGCTGCTGGTCATCCCGGCGCTGGCCGGGGGCCCGGTGCGCAACAACGAGCTGATGCGCAAGATAGAAGGCATCTCGCAAAAAATGCTGACGCAGACTCTCAAGGAGCTGGTGCGCAACGGCCTGGTGCTGCGCTTTGACCGCCAGACCGTGCCGCCCCATGTGGAATACCAGCTCAGCGCGCTGGGCGAATCCCTCAGCGAGACGCTGATCCCGCTGGACAACTGGGCCGAGCGCAACCACCACAACCTCAAGGCCGCGCGCGAACGTTTCGACGCATCTTTCCGCTAGACACGCGGCCAAGCAGGGTTAGCCTCATTAGCGGAATCACGTAGCGCCGTGCCGCCGCTACGGTCCTATATTGGGCCCACGACAACGACCGGGAGACAGACACATGAAACACAGCCACACGCGCCGCGGCGCATTGCAGTTCGGCCTCAAAGCCGGCGGCGCCATTGCCGCGGCTTCGGCCTTTCCGGGACTGCTCAGCTCAGCCCATGCGCAAGCCGGCTGGCCCAGCAAACCGATACGCCTGCTCGTGCCCTTCGCGCCCGGCGGCAGCTCTGAAATCGTCGCGCGCTCGGCTGCCAACGAGCTCAGCAAAAGCCTGGGCCAGACCGTCTTCGTCGAGAACAAGCCCGGCGCCAGCGGCAACATCGCGATGCAGGAATGCGCGGCCTCCACCGACGGCCACACCATCATCCTGGGCCACATAGGCACCATGGCGGTCAATCCCTTCATCTTCGACAAGCTGCCCTTCGACACCAACAAGGACTTCAAGCCCATCTCGCTGCTGGCCAAGGTGCCCAGCCTCTACGTCATCAATTCCAGCGTGCCCGCCAACAACCTCAAGGAATTCATCGCGCTGGCCAAGGCCAAGCCCGGCCAGCTCAATTACGGCTCGGCCGGCAACGGCAGCGCCGGCCACCTGGCCTTTGAATACCTGAAGATGGCCACCGGCATCTTTGTGCTGCACGTGCCCTACCGCGGCACCGGCCCGCAGCTCACCGACTTGCTGGCCGGCCGGCTCGAAGCCGCCAGCGTGGGCGCGCCCGCCATCCTGGCCCACATCAAGTCCGGCAAGCTGCGCTGCATCGCCACCGGCACCAAGGAGCGCCTGCCCCAGCTGCCCGACGTGCCCACGGTCGCCGAAAGCGGCTACCCGGGCTTTGAGATGACGCAGTGGTATGGCCTCAACGCGCCCTCCAACATGCCGCAGGCCAACATAGACCGCATCGCCGAAGCCTGCAACAAGGCCATGCGCAACCCGCAGGCCACCGAACGCCTGCGCGGCGACACGGCCCAGCCCGTGGGCGACACGCCGGCGCAGTACGGCGCCTTTATCAAGACCGAACAGGCGCGCTGGAAACTGGTCGCCGACCGGGCGAAAATCAAGCCCGACTAAACCCACCCTTCCAAGCCCAAACAAAAGCGAGCACCATGAACTGCCGCCCCGGCTGCGGCGCCTGCTGCATCGCGCCCTCCATCAGCTCCGCCATCCCCGGCATGCCGCAAGGCAAACCGGCCGGCGTGCGCTGCGTGCAGCTCGATGACAGCAACCGCTGCCTGATCTTCGGCCGGCCCGAGCGGCCCGCCGTCTGCGGCCAGCTCATGGCCTCGGTGGAGATGTGTGGCAGCGACGCGGGCGCCGCCATGCTCTGGCTGGGCCGGCTCGAAAGCGATACACGGCCCGGCCCGCGCTAGCCCACACTAAGGCGACACATTGCTCAGCGCCTCCAGCCGCGCGGCCGAAACAATCTCTATGCGCCGGTAGCGCAGCGCGATGGCGCCCCCGGCCACCATGGCCTTGAGCTCCACCGACAGCGTCTGCCGGCTGATGCCCAGCATCATGGCCAGCGCCTCCTGCGACACCGGCACCGCCGGCCTGGCCTGGGGCGCCATGGTGGCGTCGCCGCGCGCCAGCAGCAGCAGGCGGCGCGCCACGCGCGCGCGGGTCGAGCGCAGCGCCGCGTCCTCCACCATGCCGTAGAGCGAGCGCACGCGCGCCGCCAGCAAGCCGGCAATGGCCCGCGCAAACGGCGCGCCCTGCATTAGCAGGGTAAAAGCCGCTTGCGGCACTACCAGCACCTCCACGGCCGACAAGGCCGTGGCATCGTGGGTGCGCGGCTCACCGTCCATCAGCGAGATTTCGCCGATCCAGTTGCCGGCCTCCAGCACCACCAGGATGGCTTCGCGCCCGTCCTCGCGCAGCGAAGAGATCTTGAGCAGCCCGCCCAGCAAGCCGTAAAAGCCGCCGGGCGCATCACCCTGGCGGAACAGCATCTCGCCGGGCCGCAGCCTCAGCAGTTCGGCGGAATCGAGCAAAGCCTGCCTGTCCGCCAGCGGCAGCGCGCCAAACCAGGGGTTGGCCGACATGCGGTCCAGCAAGGAAGAGGGCGAGGCTGTCGCGGGAACGATAGGCATGCGGCCAATTGTCAAATTTTTGACAGTTTGCCGTCAAGCACGGACGTATCGTGCAGCTGAGTTCAGAAAAAGCACCAAAACCATTACCCGATTACCCCCGGAGACAACCCCCATGCATATCCCCTCCCTCAAGGAAGTCGTCAGTGCTGAAGAATGGCAGTTGCGCTGCGACCTCGCCGCCTGCTACCGCCTGGTCGCGCTCTACGGCTGGAGCGACCTGGTCTTCACCCACATCAGCGCCAAGCTGCCCGAATCGCTGTCGGGCGCCGGCAATCATCACTTCCTGATCAACCCCTACGGCCTGATGTTCGACGAAATCACGGCCTCCAGCCTGGTCAAGGTCGACGGCCAGTGCAACAAGGTCATCGACTCGCCCTTCCCGGTGAACCCGGCCGGCTTTGTGATCCACAGCGCGGTGCATGAGGCGCGCGCCGATGCCGGCTGCGTGCTGCACACCCACACGCGCGCCGGCGTGGCCGTGAGCGCCCAGCAATGCGGCGTGCTGCCCATCAGCCAGCAGTCGACCTTTGTGCTGGCCTCCCTCGCCTACCACGCGTACGAGGGTGTGGCCTTTCGCGACGAGGAAAAACCGCGCCTGCAGGCCGACCTGGGCCAGGCCAACTTCCTGATGCTGCGCAACCACGGCCTGCTGGTCGTGGGCAAGACGATTGCCGACGCCTTCCTGAGCATGTACACCTTTGAGAACACCTGCCGCATCCAGCTGGACGCCCAGGCCGGCGGCCCGCTGACCGAGGTCAACCCGCTGATCGTCAAGGGCGTGGCCGAGGCCATGCGCGTGCAGACCGGCGGCATGGGCGGGGCTTTTGTCTGGCCCTCGCTGATCCGCAAGCTCGACAAGCTCGATGAAAGCTACAAGTCATGAGCGGCTCCCCCATCGTCGCGCAGCTGCTGGTGGCGGCCCTGGCGCTGGTCATGCTGGGCCTGGGCCTGACGCTCAAGGTTGAGGACTTCACCCGCCTCCTCAAATACCCCAAGGCCGTGGGGGTGGCACTGGTGCTGCAGGTCATCGTGCTGCCCATCGCCTGCTACGCCATCATCGTGCTGCTCAATGTGCCGCCGCTGTTCGCCGTGGGCCTGATGCTGCTGGCGGCCTCGCCCGGCGGCATCTCGGCCAACCTGTTCAGCCATCTGTTCGGCGGCAACGTCGCGATGAACATATCGCTGACCGCCATCAATACCCTGCTGTCCATCGTCACCATGCCGCTGATCGCCAACTGGGCCATCAACACCTTCGCCAAGACCGGCCAGGTGGTGCCGCTGCAGTTCGGCAAGGTGGTGGAGGTCATCGTCATCGTGCTGGTGCCGGTGGCCATAGGCATGTGGCTGCGCACCGTCAGGCCAGGCTGGGCCACGCGCAGCGAGAACCCGACCAAGGTCTTCAGCATCATCGTGCTGGTCGTGGTGGCCGTGGGCGCGGTCGTCAAGGAATGGCAGGCGCTCAGCGGCGGCTTCGCGGCCATAGGCCCGGCCGTACTGGCCTTCAACCTCGTGAGCTTGCTGGCGGGTTATTACGTGTCGCGGGCGACGGGCCTGGACAAGCCGATTTCCACCGCCATCAGCTACGAGATCGGCATCCACAACGCGACCCTGGCCATCTTCATCGCGCTGGCCGTGCTGAACAACTTCCAGCTGGCCCTGCCCGCGGCCATCTACTCCTTCAGCATGTACCTCACGGCCACGCTGTTCGGGCTGCTGGTGCTCAGGCGAAAGAGCGAGCCGATGCCCGTGAAGGCGCCGGCCTAGGCGCTCACCACGGTCAACTGGGGCGGCGCCTGCGCGGCGCCGGGCGGGCGCGGCGGCATGTCGCCCTCCTCCACCGTCAGCTCCTTGCGGGTCATGCGCACGTCGCCGAAGATGGTGGCGAAGGCCACGTCCTTGGCGTCGCGCCCCGTGCCCACGCGCACCAGCCGGTCTATGGGCGCCATGCGCGTTGGGTCGAAGATCACCCATCGGCCCTCCAGCCAGGCTTCGAACACCGCGTGGAAATCCTGCGGCGGCTCCTCAAAGTGCACATACCCCACGACCAGCCGCGCCGGGATGTTCAGGGCCCGGCAAAAGGTGATGCCCAGGTGGGCGAAATCGCGGCACACGCCCGCGCGCTGCACAAACACCTCCTGCGCCGAGGTCGTGGAGTCGCTAAAGCCGGGCAGGTAGTTGATCGATTCATGGATCCAGCTTTCGATGGCGCGCACCCGCCCTATGCCGGGCGGCAACTGGCCGAACAGCTGCTGCCCCGCGCGGCTCATCACGTCGGACTCGCAATAGCGGCTGGGCATCAGGTAGCGCAGCACGTCGTCGGGCACGCCGGTTACCGGCGTTTCCTCCAGGTGCAGCGGCACGGGCGCGGGATGCAGTTCCACGCGCGTGCGGTAGTTGACCGACAGCAGCCCCTTGGGCGCATCCAGGCGTATGAAGCGGTTGCCGCTGCGCTCGTCGCAGAAGTTGCGCACCTTCATGCTGGGCGTGATGGTCAGGCGCTCCTCCACCACATGGTGGCCTTCATGGAAGGCCGTCTCGATATTGAACAGAAAGTGCGCGGGGCTGCCGACTTCGTATTCCAGCAGGGACTCAATCAGGGCGGTATGCATCGGTCAACCCTGGAGGCCATCAAAGGCGGGTCCGGTGATCGGGACTGCCGCGGCGCGGTTGGGCAAACCAGTTCTGGCAGGTCACAAACACAATGCGCGCGGCGCGTTCCAGCACGTCGGCAGAAGGCTGGGCGCGCCGGCGCGCGCGCAGGCGGTTCACCAGCAGGAACTCGGCAATGCTGGCCTGGAAACTGATCTTGCGTTTTGCGACGGGCGCGGGCGCGCTCGCCGGCGCAAGCGGCCCGGACCACGGATGAAACAGCCGCTGCCGAAAGCGCGACGCCAGCGATGCCGGCGGCGCGGCGGCACTGTCCACTTTGTGTGGCGTCATCTACTTCAGCGCCTTGTTCACCGCGCCCACGCCCAAGGCGGCCAGCAGCAGGAAGATGACCGCCAGGATCAGGAACAGCCCGAACAGGATCTTGGCGATGCCGGCGGCGCCCGCCGCCACGCCGCCGAAGCCGAGGGCGCCGGCAATCAGTGAAATCAGCGCAAAAATAATCGCGTACTTGAGCATCTTGGCCTCCTGTGCAAGGTAGGTCGGCCCGGTTCATGCGCGAATCGGCATGCCAGCCGGGGCCGGGACGGCCGCGGCAAGGCGCCGCAGCGAATCTTCATGCTAAAAGTGCGCCGGCCCAAGCCCCATCAGCAGCACCCGCCAGGCGCTGTAGGACAAGGGCGCGGCGGTGCCGGCTTGCTATATTTTCAGCAGCACGGTATCCCCAAAGCACGGGGGCTGCCGGGCTTACTTTCCGAACAGGCTGCGAAAGCCCTCACCCATGCGGTCGCCCAGGTTGGCGCCGGCACCGGTGCCCACGCCGGGCAGCAGCGCCGTGCCTATGGCCGCGCCCAGCAGGGCCGAGCGCGACAGCGTCACCTCGGGGTTGTCCAGCGTGCCGCCCACCGTCAAGGGCACACCCACGGCGCCGCCTATGGCGCTGCCCAGCTTGCTGTCGCCGGCCACGTTCACGCTCACACGGCCGCTCAGCGCCTTGGCCGGCGAGATGGCGACATTGCCGGTCGCACTCAGCGCGCCCGAACTCGCCACCAGGTTGGTCAGCTGCGCCGACTTGCCCTGGGTGTTGACCTGGCCGGCCAGGGTGTCCAGCGCGGTCTGGCCGCCGCGGCTCAGGCCTATGGTCTTGACCGCCTTGGCCAGGTCCAGCCCGTTGAGCACCGCATTGCGCACGGTGAAGGTGGTCTGGGTCTGTAGCGCCTCCACCAGCGCACCCGTGGTCGCGGCCCGTGCATGCAGCGTGGTCGACGCCTCCAGCCGGCCCGTCAGCGATTTGCTGGGCGCGGTCAGCGCCGACACTTCCACATCCTTGGTCTGCAGCTTGCCCTGCAGCTCCAGCTCTTCCCGCGCGGCCGCCGCGGCCACTTTCTTCAGGCCCAGCTTGCCTTCAACCTTGCCGCCGCCCACGTCCACACGCAAGGCCCATTCGTCGCCCGCGGCGCCGGCCTTGGGTTCCTCGCGCTTCAAATGGGCCTCCAGGCCCTGCAGGTTGCCCTTGATGAGCTTGAGCGAAACGCTGTCGGGCAGGCCGTCGTCGCCCAGCGCGGCTTCGGCATTCACCGTGGTGCGCGCGCCCGCGGCGCTGATCCAGGTCACCTCGTCCAGCACGGTGCGGCGCGGCAGCCAGTCCATGGAGGCCTGCCCTGCCGGCGCGGAAGGCGCGGTGGCCGCCGCCTGCGCCGGGGTTTTCTTCTTTTGCAGCAGGAGCAGCACGGCATCAATGCCCTGCTGCGGCAGCACCGCCTTGCGCACCAGCAGGGTCGCCACCGCCAGCTTCCCCGCCAGCAGCGGCTGCCAGCGCGGCCGCACTTCCAGGCGCTCCAGCGTGAGAGGCGGCTTGCTTTTGACGGAAATGCCGCTCAAGGCCACCGCCGGCAGCGGCCAGACGTCCACGGCGACCCGGTCCAGCGCCACCGGCACGCCCAGCGCGGCCGAGGCCTCGCGCTCCACGCGCTGGCGGAAATCATCGGTGCTGACCCAGCGGTGCAGCGTGAAGGCCACCACGGCCAGCAGCACCATCAAACCCAAGGCCAGGAACACCAGCCATTTGAAAACTTTTGCCATGCGGCTATTGTCACGCGCCCACGCAGCAAAAATCCGCCGATGCGGCTAGCATCGGGTGCTGTGCAACATTCCCGCCACACCCCAAAGGACGAGACACCATGAAGCTTTATTACTCCCCCGGCGCCTGCTCGCTATCCACCCACATCGCGCTGCATGAGTCCGGCCTCAAGTTCGAACACGTGCTGGCGCCCACCAAGACCCACCAGCTCGAAGACGGTACCGACTACTACACCATCAACCCGCTGGGCTATGTGCCCTTGCTCGAGCTCGACGACGGCACGCGCATCGCCGAAGGCCCGGCCATCGTGCAGTACATCGCCGACCAGGTGCCCGCGAAAAAACTCGCGCCGGCCAACGGCACGCTGGAGCGCTACAAGCTGCAGTCCTGGCTGACCTTTATCGGCATGGAGCTGCACCGTGGCTTCACCCCGCTGTTCAATGCCGCCACGCCGGCCGACTACAAAACCATCGTCATCGACAAGCTGATGTCGCGCCTGAAGTGGGTCGACGGCCAGCTCGCCGGCAAGCAATACCTGATGGGCGACGCCTTCAGCGTGGCCGACCCCTACCTTTTTACCGTCTGCAACTGGGCACCTCGCGTCGGGGTGGATATCTCTGGGTTTGCCAACCTGGCCGCTTTCCGCGAGCGGATTGCTGCGCGGCCTTCGGTGCAAGCGGCGATGAAGCACGAAGGCTTGCTGAAATAGCCCACCCTCCGCGGCACCCCCGCTGGTTCTACCCACGGGGCTCCAAATACCACGGATTTAGCAACCCGTGTTGGGCAAGCCAATCGAAACAGGGCCAAACTGGCCCTGTTTTCATTCAGCCTTCAGGACCCAAGCCATGCCCACCTTATTCGACTCCAACAAAGCCGGTGACCTTGTCCTTGCCAATCGCATCGTCATGGCGCCGCTCACGCGCAACCGCTCACCCAATGCCGTGCCGCCGGCCATCGCGCGGACTTACTATGCCCAGCGCGCCAGCGCCGGCCTGCTGATCACCGAGGCCACGGCCATCAGCCACCAGGGCCAGGGCTATGCCGACGTGCCTGGCCTTTACGGCAGCGAGCAGCTCGACAGCTGGAAAAAAGTCACCCGCGCCGTGCATGACAAAGGCGGCAAGATCGTCGTGCAGCTGTGGCATGTGGGCCGCGTCTCGCACACCAAGCTGCAACCCAATGGCGGCAAGCCGGTCGCGCCTTCGGCCATCACCGCCAAGACCAAGACGGTGCTGATCGAGGACGGCGTGCCGACCTTTGTCGAAACCTCGGAGCCGCGCGCGCTCGACCTTGGCGAAATCCCCGGTATCGTGCACACCTTCGCGGCGGCGGCGCGCAACGCAGTCGAGACCGCCGGTTTTGACGGCGTGGAAATCCACGGTGCCAACGGCTACCTGCTGGACCAGTTCCTCAAAGACGGCAGCAACCAGCGCCGCGACGACTACGGCGGCAGCATCGAAAACCGCGCCCGCCTGCTGCTGGAAGTCACGCGCGCCGTGACCGACGCCGTCGGCGGCGGCCGCACCGGCATACGCCTGTCGCCCGTCACTCCCGCCAACGACGTGCACGACAGCAAGCCCCAGGCCTTGTTTGAATACGTGGTCAAGCAGCTCGCCGGCCTGAACCTGGCCTATGTCCATGTCATCGAAGGCGCCACCGGCGGGCCGCGTGAAATCGACGACCGGCCCTTCGACTACCCGGCGCTCAAGGCCGCCTACCGCAAGGCCGGCGGCAAGGGCGCCTGGATGGTCAACAACGGCTACGACCAGGACCTGGCTGAAAAAGCCGTGGCCGACGGCGCCGACCTGGTGGCCTTCGGCAAGCCCTATATCGCCAACCCCGACCTGGTGGAGCGCCTGCGCGCCAGGGCGCCGCTCAACACGCCCGACAAGAACACCTTTTACGGCGGCGGCGAAAAAGGCTACACCGACTACCCGACGCTGTCGGCTTAAGTGCCGCGGGCCTGCGCCGCCAGGGCCAGGCCCTGGCGCGCGGCCTCTTGCGGGTCGGGCGCCAGCGTCACCGCGCTGACCACCGCCACGCCATCCACGCCGCAGGCCAGCACGCCCGGCATCAGCGCCAGCGAAATGCCGCCTATGGCCGCCACGGGATAAGGCGCGGCGTCCCGCGCCCATGACCTCAGGCGCTCCAGGCCCACGGGCTCGTAAGGCATGACCTTGAGTGTGGTCGGGTAAATCGGGCCTATCGCCAGGTAAGAGGGCTGCACCGCCTTGGCCCGCGCCAGTTCGGCCGGCGTGTGCGTGCTCAGGCCCAGGCGCACGCCGGCTTTGCGCAGGGCCGCGATGTCGGCCGTGTCCAGGTCTTCCTGGCCCAGGTGCACACCGTAAGCACCGGCATCCAGCGCCAGCTCCCAATGGTCGTTGATAAAGACCTGCGCGCCCGGCACCTCGCGCCCGGCTGCCACCGCGGTGCGCACTTCCCAGGCGATCTCGTCCGCGTCGTGGTCCGCCGCCTTGATGCGCAGCTGGATGGTGCGCACCCCCCAGCCCAGCAGGCGCCGCACCCAGGCCGCGTCGGGAACGACAGGGTAAAAACCAATGGGGCCGGTGAGGGGTTTAAAAGAATTCATGGGGGCCTCAAGGGGAATGCCAGAAGGGAACACCGACGGTGGGCGTCGAAGCCTGCGCCGCCGCGCGCTCAGGCATGGGCGTGGACTCATAGGCTGCGCGGCCGGCCGCCACACCATCGGCAAAAGCGCGCGCCATGCGCACCGGATCGCCGGCCTGCGCCACCGCAGTGTTCAGCAGCACGGCGTCAAAACCCAGCTCCATCACCTGCGCGGCATGCGAGGGCCGGCCCAGGCCGGCATCGACCACCAGCACCGCATCGGGCAGGCGCCGCCGCATGGTTTCCAGCGCATAGGGATTGAGCGGCCCGCGGCCCGTGCCAATCGGCGCGGCCCAGGGCATCACCGCCGCGCAGCCGGCCGCATGCAGGCGCTGCGCCATCACCAGGTCGTCGGTGGTGTAGGCGAACACGGAAAAGCCTTCTTTCACCAGCGTGGTCGCGGCTTGCAGCGTGGCCACCGTATCGGGCTGCAGCGTGTAGTCATCGCCTATGACTTCCAGCTTGATCCAGGGCGTGCCAAAAATCTCGCGCGCCATCTGCGCCAACGTGACGGCCTCTTCGGCGCTGTGGCACCCCGCCGTGTTGGGCAGGATACGGCAGCCCATGGCCTGCACACGCTGCCAGAAGCTGTTGCCGCCGCCGCTTTCGGGCTGCAGCCGGCGCAGGCCCACCGTCAGCACCTCGGTGCCGCTGGCGCGCACCGCGTCGGCCAGCACCTGTGGCGACGGGTAATGCGAAGTGCCCAGGAAAAAGCGGCTGGACAAGGTGACGCCGGCCACGGTCCAGGGGCCGCCGTGGGCGATAGAAGGAACAGCGGATGTAGTCATTCAATTGCTCCGGCAGCTGGGTTCCGGTACATACCAGCAGACGCCGCGGAACTGGCTTTGCCAGGCCGCAAGCGTCGCCCCCTGCAAGGGGGAAAGGAGGTTACACGAAGTGAACCGACGATGGGGGTGTTCCATATGTCTAGCCTCCGGTTATGGGGGTCACGATGTCTATGCGGTCGCCGTTATTCAGGACGCGCTCCGGCCACTGGGGACGCGGCACAAAACTGTTGTTGATCGCGCAGGCAAACGCGCCTTGCAGTTGGTAACCGCGCGCCAACAGCAAAGCCTGCAAGGTGGGCGCGTCGGTTTGAATGGCTTCGCCGTTCAGCGAAATGTCGAGTCTTGTCATCTCATTCATTTTCCCTGCCCCAACAGTTGATGAACCAGGTCCTCCACCAGCGCCGGCGCGCACAGGTAGCCGTGGCGGTACAGGCCGTTGATATGCCACACGCCATGCCGCTGCGCAATCATTGGGCGGTGATCATCCAGCGCCGGGCGCAAGGCTGCCGCCAGCCGTAACACCCGCGCCTCGCCAAAAGCCGGGTGCAGGCTGTGCAGCGCGCTGCCCAGCTCCAGCGTGGAGCGCAAGGTCACCGGCCCCGTGTCTTCCGATTCGAGTTCGGTCGCGCCGACCACAAACTGGTGGTTAGGGCGCGGTGCCACATACAGCTGGTAGCGCGGGTGCATCAAGCGCACCGGTCGCTGCAAAGTCACGCCATCACATTCGACCGTCAGCACCTCGCCGCGCACACCGCGCAACTGCGGCCAGTTCTGCCTGGCGCCCACGCCGCGCGCATCGACCGCCACATCTACATCATAAGTTTGCCCGCCGCATTCAATATGGCCGCCCTCGACCGCATCGACGGCCCGGCCTTCAAGCCAGCTGCCGCCCAGCCGGTCTATTTCGGTGGCCAGCGCGGCCATCCATTGGTCGTTCGCCAGCTGGCCCTCGCCGTCCAGCATCAAGCCATTGCCGAAGCGCCCGGCCAGCGCCGGCTCGGCACGGGCCAGCGCGGCCGCGTCCAGCGTGTGCACCTGGGCGCGCGCGGCCTCGGGCAGCTTGTGCAGCAGCAGGCCGGTGAAATGCGCCAGCGAACTCTGGTCGGGCGCATGCGCGACCACCAGCGTGCCCTCGCGCCGGAAATACACCGGCAGGCCCCGATCGGCCAGCTCGCTGATCCACTGCGGCCACAGCCGCATGGAGCGCTGGCCCAGCGCGAACACGACATCATCGGACACCGCAAGCTCGGCCAGCGGCGAGAGCATGGCCGCCGCCGTCATGGATGCCGTGGCCAGGTCGCCGCGCGCCCGCGCATCGAACAGGCTCACGCGGCAGCCCGCGCGCAGCAGGCGCCAGGCCAGCGTGCGCCCGGCCAGGCCCGCGCCCGCAATGCCGACGTGCAAGGCGGGGCGGCCGGCACTCATGGCGTTCTCCTTGCGGCACCGCGGGTCTTCATTCTTCGGTGGTCCATTCAACCTGTGCGCCGAGTTTGCGCAGGTTCTCGACAAAGTGCGGGTGGGCCCGCCGGATCGGCGTGGCGTTGCGGATCTCAGACCGGCCCTCGACGCTGGCGGCCACCATGAACAGCGCAATCGCCACGCGGATGATGTAGGGACTCTCAACCACCGCCGGAGCCAGCGCATCGCCCCCGAAGGTGATGACGCGGTGCGGATCGGACGAAAACACATGCGCGCCGAACTTCGACAACTCGCCGGTCCACCCCAGCGCGCCGTCGTAGACCTTGTTCCAGAACAGCGCGTTGCCCTGCGCGCGCACGCCCAGCGCAATGAAGATGGGCAGCAGGTCGACCGGAAAGTAAGGCCAGGGCGCGGCTTCGACCTTGGTGAGCACGTTGCTGGTGAAGGGCGTCTGCACCCTCAGGCGGCCGGGCGCACTGGCGCGCGACCAGCCGTCCTCATGCGTGATCTCGACGCCGAACTTGGCGAAGGTCCGGTCGATCAGTGGAAAGTTGCCGGGCGCGCTGTTGCGCACCACCACGTCGCCGCCGGTGATGGCGCCCAGCGCCAGGAAGGTGGTGATTTCGTGGAAATCCTCATCGAAGGTGAACTCGCCGCCCGTCAGCGCCTGCCCGCCGTGCACCGTCAGGCGCGACGTGCCCATGCCATCGATGCGCGCGCCCATCATCGCCATGAAGCGGCAGAACTCCTGCACATGCGGCTCCGAAGCCGCGTTGGTCAGCGTGGAAGTCCCGCCGGCCGACGCGGCGCACAGCACGAAATTTTCCGTGGTGGTGACGGACGCATAGTCGAGCCAGTGGTCGGTCGGTGTCAGCCGGCCCTCGCTGCGAATCAGCAGCGAGCCTTCGGCGCGCTCCACCACACCGCCGAAGCGGCGGAACACCTCAACGTGCGGGTCAATCTCGCGCACGCCGAGCGTGCAGCCCTTGACGTTGTCCTCCAGCCGCGCCACGTTGAAGCGCGCCAGCAGCGGCGGCACCAGCATGATGGACGAACGCATCTCTTCCGGCAGGCGGTGCAGACCCGAATCGAAGGCGGTTTCGCGGTGATGCAGGTCCAGCGTGCCGCTCGCATGGTCCATGCGGACCTCGCTGCCCAGGGTGCGGAAGATGTCCAGGATCTTGCGCACGTCGGTGATGTCCGGTACACCCTTCAGCCTCAGCGGTTCCGAGGTCAGCAAGGTGGCGCAGAGCACCGGCAACACGGCATTCTTGTTGGCCGAGGGGATGATGCGGCCGCGCAAAGGGGCGCCGCCATGAACGATTAAATTGGACATGAAAAAGAAGGGGGCAGCCAGGGGTGGGAGGGAGAAGTCCAGTGTAGCCGTGGGCCGCTGGATGGCCGCCACCCCCCCCCGCCAGCCCCATGCCTCAGGAATAAATTTCGCTGCCGCCTTCGCGAAACTCCTTGGCCTTTTCCTCAAAGCCCGTCGCGATCTGCTTGATGGGAATCGTACCGGCGGCTGGCGCCAGCGTCGTTGTGGCCGGATTGAGCCGCGCGAACTCGCGCACCTCCTGCGAGATTTTCATCGAACAGAACTTCGGCCCGCACATGGAGCAGAAATGCGCGACCTTGGCGTTCTCTTTGGGCAGGGTTTCGTCGTGGTAGGCCATGGCCGTGTCCGGGTCTATGGCCAGGCGGAACTGGTCTTCCCAGCGGAACTCGAAGCGCGCTTTCGACACCGCGTTGTCCCACATCTGCGCGCCCGGGTAGCCCTTGGCCAGGTCGCCCGCGTGCGCGGCGATCTTGTAGGCGATCAGGCCCTGCTTCACGTCGTCGCGATTGGGCAGGCCCAGGTGTTCCTTGGGCGTCACGTAGCACAGCATGGCCGTGCCGTACCAGCCGATGTTGGCCGCGCCCATGGCCGAGGAGATATGGTCGTAACCCGGCGAGATGTCGGTGATCAGCGGGCCCAGCGTATAGAAAGGCGCCTCGAAGCAGGCTTCGAGCTGCTTGTCGACGTTTTCCTTCACGAGCTGCAGCGGCACATGGCCGGGGCCTTCGATCATCACCTGCACGTCATGCTTCCAGGCGATCTGCGTGAGCTCGCCCAGGGTGTGCAGCTCGGCGAACTGCGCCTCGTCGTTGGCGTCGGCAATCGAGCCGGGCCGCAGGCCGTCGCCCAGCGAGAAGCAGACGTCGTAGGCTTTCATGATCTCGCAGATCTCGTCAAAGCGCTCGTACAAAAAGCTTTCCTTGTGGTGCGACAGGCACCACTTGGCCATGATGGAGCCGCCGCGCGAGACGATGCCGGTCAGGCGGTTGGCCGTGAGCGGCACATAGGCCAGGCGCACGCCGGCGTGGATGGTGAAGTAATCCACGCCCTGCTCGGCCTGCTCGATCAGCGTGTCGCGAAAGATTTCCCAGGTCAGGTCTTCAGCCTTGCCGTTGACTTTTTCGAGCGCCTGGTAAATCGGCACCGTGCCGATGGGCACCGGCGAGTTGCGCAAAATCCATTCGCGGGTTTCATGGATGTTCTCGCCGGTCGAGAGGTCCATCACCGTGTCGGCGCCCCAGCGGATCGACCAGACCAGCTTGTCGACTTCTTCCTCGATGCTGGACGTAACCGCCGAGTTGCCGATGTTGGCATTGACCTTGATCAGGAAGTTGCGGCCGATGATCATGGGCTCGCTTTCCGGGTGGTTGATGTTGCTTGGGATCACCGCGCGGCCGCGCGCCACTTCATCGCGCACGAACTCGGCCGTGATCTCTTTGGGAATGGCGGCATTGAAGGAGTGGCCGGCCTTGGGCAGGCGCTCGGTCTTCAGGCGTTCGGCCAGCTGCGCGCGCACCAGGTTTTCGCGCACCGCGACGTATTCCATCTCCGGCGTGATGATGCCTTTGCGCGCGTAATGCATTTGCGACACATTGGCGCCCGCCTTGGCGCGGCGCGGCACCGGCGCATGCGCCATGCGCAACGCGGCCAGGGCCGGGTCGTTCAGGCGCTGGCGGCCGTAGGCGCTGCTGATGCCGGCCAGGGCTTCGGTGTCCTGGCGCTCGTTGATCCAGGCGCCGCGCAGCGGCGGCAGGCCGCGCGTGATGTCTATGGGAGCGGCCGGGTCGGTGTAGATGCCCGAGGCGTCGTACAGGCGCAGCGGCGGGTTGGCCTCGCGGCGCGGCTCGCCCGCGCCCTCGTGCACCAGGGTATCGGTCAGCGTGACCTCGCGAAACGGCACGCGAATGTCGGGGCGCGAGCCCTCGAGGTAAATCTTCGCCGAGCCGGGAAAGGGCGCGCGCGTGATGCGGCCCGTGAGGTCTTGGGTGTCAACGGTGAGTCGGGTTTTGGCCATGTGGTTCTCCAGGAGGTGGGGTGCCTGCTGGGGAGCCGGAAGGTCCTGGGGCGGCCTCTGGGGGTGCCGCTACGGAGTACCGGAGCCAATTGCGTTGTTCCCTACGCGGGGATGACCCCGATCAGGTTCAGCGGGTCTCGCAAACTGCGATCTCAGCCTTGACACTCCCTAAGGAAATCTTGGCACCCCGACAAGCTGCAGCCATTGTAGGCACCCCCAGGCCGCATGGCAAATAACCAAGGTCACAAGCCGACAACGCCAGTGGGGGCCGCGGTCCGGCTCCGCCGGCCGCAAGGCGCCCGTCCCCTGCAAGGGGAAAAGGCACTACACGAAGTGAGTGCCGATAGGAGTGTGCATTACGGGAGGTTTTCCCTAAATATCACCTGGCTACGCACCGCATCCACCCCACTCATCACATCCCGCCCATCGCGCAAATTGGTAAACATGCGCACGCAGCTCATCATGGCCGATTGCGGGCTTTGGGTGATCACCGCGTCCATGCTGCCGTCTATCAGCATGGCGCGCGTGTCGGGCGTGAGGCCGTGGCCAATGAAAACCACCTTGTGCTCGCGGCCGGTTTCCTTCAGCGCCCGCGCCACGCCGTCGGAGGCGCCGCCTATGTTGTAAATGCCGGCCAGGTCTGGGTATTGCTCCAGCAGCGTGCGCGTCTGCTCGTAATTTTTCTGCGCGTCGTCGTGTCCCTCGCGCAGGCCCACCACCTGCAGCGTCGGAAACATCTCCTCGATCACGTGCAGGAAGCCGGCCTCGCGCTCCTCATGCGCGCGGTAGCTCAGCGAGCCAGCGATCAGCGCCACCTTGCCGCCGCGCGCGCCGGGCGCGATAAAACGGCCCAGCAGGTAGCCCGCGGTGCGCCCGGCCGCGCGGTTGTCCAGGCCCACATAACCGGCGCGCCGCGAGCCCGACAGGTCCGAAATCAGCGTGATGGTGGGCACGCCTTTTTCCGCCAGCTCGCTGACGGCCTCGCGCACCGCCGGGTGCTCCAGCGCCATGAAGGCGATGCCCTCGCTGCGCTTGCCTTGCTGCAGCAGGCTGGCGGCCAGTTGCTGCGGGTTGAAGCTTTCAAACAGCTCGGTACGGCACTTCACGTTAAAGGGCGTCAGGTGCTCCTGCGAATAACCCACCGTGTCGCCCAGCATGCGGATAAAGCGGTTGCTGCCGTCGGGCAGCAAAAAGGTCAGGCGCATGGGCGGCGCCGCCAGCGCGGCATACAGGCCCGTCTCCGGCAGGTAGTCCATCTCGGCCGCGGCCTTGAGCACCTTTTGCGCGGTGGCCCCGCGCACGCCGGGGCGCTGGTTCAGCACCCGGTCTACAGTGGCGGTAGACACACCGGCGGCCCGCGCAATGTCCACCACGCGTGCCCGCTGCTGCGGCCCCTGCAATCCATCAGGGATAACCCTCATACATCAAAATCCATCATTTTTCTCGTTTGACGATTGAATACCCTGCACCTATCGTTGCGCTGCTTTCACCCGATGATGCATCAAAACGCATCAAAACAAAACTGGAGACAAACCATGACCGAAGTCACCCGCCGCAGCGTGCTGCGTACCCTGTCCGCCGTTCCCGCCGCCGGCATCGCCGCCGCCCTGCCCTCCATGGCACGCGCCGCCGAGTTCTCCTACAAGTACGGCAACAACCTGCCTGTCACCCATCCGCTCAACATACGCGCGCAGCAGGCCGCCGACCGCATCCTGAAGGAAACCAACGGCCGCGTCGAAATCAAGATCTTCCCGAACAACCAACTGGGCGGCGACACCGACATGCTGGCCCAGGTACGCTCAGGCGGCATCGAGTTCTTCACGCCCTCGGCCCTCGTCATCGCCACGCTGGTGCCGGTGGCTGCCATCAATGCCGTGGGTTTTGCCTTCAGCGACTACAACCAGGTCTGGGGCGCCATGGACGGCAAGCTAGGGGCCCACGTGCGCGAAGCCATCAGCAAGTCGCGCCTTTATGCCTTTGAAAAAATGTGGGACAACGGCTTCCGCCAGACCACCAGCAGCAAGGCGCCGGTGACTACCGCCAAAGACATGGACGGCCTGAAGATACGCGTGCCGGTCAGCCCGCTGTCCATCTCCATGTTCAAGGGCCTGGGCGCCGCGCCCGCCAGCCTGCAGTTCAGCGAGGTTTACTCTTCGCTGCAGACCAAGATCGTCGACGCGCAGGAAAACCCGCTGCCCATCATCCAGGTCGCCAAGCTTTATGAAGTGCAGAAATTCTGCTCGCTGACCAACCACATCTGGGACGGCTACTGGTTCATCGCCAACGGCCGCGCCTGGGACAAGCTGCCCGCCGACCTCAAGACCATCATCGCGCGCGCCATCAATGAAGCCGGCCTGCAGCAGCGCGACGACATCAAGAAGCTCAACGAAACCGTGGTGGCCGATTTGCAGTCCAAGGGACTCAGCATCAACCGCCCCACCTCGGACAGCTTCCGCGCCAAGCTGCGCGAGGCCGGGTTCTATGGTGAGTGGAAAGAGCGGTTTGGGGCTGAAGCCTGGGGATTGCTGGAGCAGTCCGTCGGCAAACTGGCCTGAAGGCGCAAATAAACCTGCTGCGCAGGCCGATCCCGGCACTCCGGTCCTCACCGTACTGGGGTACGGCTCCGGTCCTCCTGCCGGGCTAGGCCTGCTCGCTACGGTTTCTTCCTCGCCTTCACCGCGTCCCTTTTCAGGGGTTTTCCATCCTTACAGATCCCGGAAACAACATGTCCCACGCCTCACCTCAGCCGCCCGCCGATGCCCCCCCCGCCAACCCCCTGAGCCACCTCGCCCACGCGGCAGACCGCGGCCTGGGCTATGTGGTGGAGACCATTGCCGCCGCCCTGGTGCTGGCCGAGATCTTTGTGCTGTTTGCCGGCGTGGTCTCGCGTTACGTCTTCCACGCGCCGCTGGTCTGGTCGGACGAGCTGGCGTCGATCATGTTCCTCTGGCTGTCCATGCTGGGCGCGGTCGTCGCGCTGCGGCGCGGTGAGCACATGCGCATGACGGCGCTGGTCAACAAGGTCCAGCCGCACACCCGCGCGCTGCTCGACACCCTTGCCATCACCGCCTCCATCGCCTTCCTGCTGCTGGTGATCTACCCGGCCTCGGAATACGCGTATGAAGAAAGCTTCATCGTCACCGCCGCCATGGAGGTCAACAACGCCTGGCGCGCCTCGGCCATTCCCATCGGCATGGGGCTCATGGTCATCGTCGCCGTGCTGCGCCTCTTGCGCATCAGCACCTTCAAACAAACCGCCATCGCGCTGGCCGGCACGGCCGCCGTGGTCGCCCTGTTCTGGTTCGCACAGCCCCTGCTGCAGCCGCTGGGCAAGCTCAACCTGATCCTGTTTTTTGTCGGCATCGTCGCCGCCACCGTGCTGTCCGGCGTGCCGATTGCCTTCTCCTTCGCGCTGGCCACCTTCGGCTACCTGGCGCTCACCACCTCCACGCCGCTGCTGGTCATGGTCGGCCGCATGGATGAGGGCATGTCACACATGATCCTGCTGGCGGTGCCGCTCTTTATCTTCCTGGGCGCGCTGATCGAGATGACCGGCATGGCCAAGGCCATGATCCAGTTCCTCGCCAGCCTGCTGGGCCACGTGCGCGGCGGCCTCAGCTATGTGCTGATAGGCGCGATGTACCTGGTCTCCGGCATCTCGGGCTCCAAGATCGCCGACATGGCCGCGATTGCGCCGGTGCTCTTTCCTGAAATGAAAAAGCGCGGCGCCAAGCCCGGCGACCTGGTGGCCCTGCTGTCGGCCACCGGCGCGCAGACCGAAACCATACCGCCCTCCATCGTGCTGATCACCATAGGCTCGGTCACCGGCGTGTCGATTGCCGCGCTGTTCACCGGCGGCCTGCTGCCGGCCGTGGTGCTGGGCGCGGCGCTGTGCACCGTCGTCTGGTGGCGCTACCGCCACGAAGACCTGAGCGCCGTCGTGCGCCACAGCAAACGCGAAATCGGCAAGCTGCTGCTGATCGCCCTGCCCGCCATCATCCTGCCCTTCGTCATCCGCGCCGCAGTGGTCGAAGGCGTGGCGACGGCCACCGAAGTTTCCACCATAGGCATCATCTACTCGGTGCTGGCCGGCCTCTTCCTCTACCGCCAGTTCCCGTGGCGCCGCCTCATGCCCATGCTGATCGAAACCGCCTCGCTGACCGGCGCCATCATGTTCATCATCGGCTGCGCCACCGCCATGGCCTGGGGCCTCACGCAGTCGGGCTTCTCGCAGGACCTGGCCCGCGTCATGGGCAGCCTGCCCGGCGGCGCCTACGGTTTCCTCGCGGTGTCCATCGTCGCCTTCGTCATCCTGGGCAGCGTGCTCGAAGGCATCCCCGCCATCGTGCTGTTCGGCCCGCTGCTGTTTCCCATCGCGCGCATGGTCGGCGTGCACGACGTGCACTACGCCATGGTGGTGATCTTCGCCATGGGCATAGGCCTGTTCGCGCCGCCTTTCGGCGTCGGCTACTACGGCGCCTGCGCGGTCAGCAAGGTCGACCCCGACGAAGGCATCCCCTACATCTGGGCCTATATGGGCGCGCTGCTCATAGGCCTGGCCCTTGTGGCGGCCGTGCCCTGGTTCTCCACCGGCTTCCTCAAAACCTGACCCTTCCCACCTCCTCCTTTTTTCACCGGAGCAAAACAACATGAGCAAATTTTTCGGCGAGATCCGCCAGCTGGGCTACGTCGTGCCCGACATCGAGGCCGCGATGGACTACTGGAGCAAGACCCTCGGCGTCGGCCCCTGGTTCTACAACCCCAAGGTGCCCATCCGGAACTACACCTACCGCGGCGAATCGCATGAGCCGCACAACTCGGTCGCGCTGGCCAACTCGGGTTTTGTGCAGGTCGAGCTGATCCAGACGCGCAACGACGTGCCCTCCATGTACCGCGACTTCCAGCAAGCCGGCCGCACCGGCCTGCAGCACGTCGCCTACTGGACCAGCGACTACGACGCCGACCTGGCGCGCCTGCTCAAGCAAGGCTTCAAGCCCGTCATGAGCGGTGAGGTCGGCGAAAAAGGCCGCTTCATCTACTTCGACACCGAATACCACCCCGGCACCGTGATCGAGCTCTCCGAAGTCGCCGGCCCCAAGGGCAAGATGTTCGACCTGATACGCGCCTCGAGCGAAGGCTGGGACGGCAACGAGCCGGTGCGGCCCTTTCCTGACCTGAGCAAACTCTGAGCCCAGCGATGCAAGCCGACCGCTTTGAAGCCACCTACCTGATCGAAACCCCGCTGGCGCCCGCGCAGGTCGCCGAAGTCATGGCGGGCGAGCAGTCCTGCGGCACCTTCACGCGCGTCGAAGGCGAGACCGACGAGCTGCGCCGGCGCGCGCGCGCCACCGTCGAGCAGATCGACGAACTCGAATCCGTGAACGCGCCCAGCCTGCCCAATGCCCTGCTGGAACGCAAAGGCCACACCGGCCCGTGGCGGCGCGCGCGCGTGCGCATCTCCTTTCCGGTCGCCAATGTGGGCATCAACCTGCCGACGCTGGCCGCCACCGTGTCGGGCAACCTCTACGACCTCGGCGAGGCCAGCGGCCTGCGCCTGGAAAGCCTCAAACTGCCCGCCGGCTACCGCGCCTTCTTCGACATGCCGCGTGTCGGCATCGCCGGCACACGCAAGCTAACGGGCGTGGCCACGGGCGCGCTGGTCGGCACCATCATCAAGCCCAATGTCGGCTTCAGCGCGGCGCAGACCGCCGAACTTGTGGGCCGCCTGTGCACCGCCGGCGTGGACTTCATCAAGGACGACGAGGTCTGCGCCAACCCCACCCATGCGCCGCTGGGCGAACGCGTGCCCGCCGTGATGGCCGTGGTGCGCGACCACCAGCAGCGCACCGGCAAGCACGTCATGGTGGCCTTCAACATCACCGACGAGACCGACGCGATGAAGCGCCACGCCGACCTCATCGAGCGCGAAGGCGGCAGCTGCGTCATGGCCAGCCTCAACTGGTGCGGCCACTCCGGCATGCAGACCCTGCGCCGCCACACGGGTCTCGCCATCCACGGCCACCGCAACGGCTACGGCGCGCTGTCGCGCCACCCGCTGCTGGGCATGTCCTTCCAGGCCTACCAGACGCTGTGGCGCCTGGCCGGTGTCGACCACATGCATGTGCACGGCCTGCAGGGCAAGTTCTCGCAGGCCGATGAGGAAGTGATCGAATCCGCGCAGGACTGCTACACGCCGCTGACCGAAGCCTTCGACGACCGCGTCATGCCGGCCTTCTCGTCGGGCCAATGGGCCGGCACCGTTCCCGCCACCTGGGCCGCCGTCAAAAGCGACGACCTGCTCTTCATGTCCGGCGGCGGCATACTCGCGCACCCGGGCGGCCCCGCGGCCGGCGTGGCCAGCATTCGCCAGGCCTGGGAAGCCGCGCGCGCCGGTGTGGCACTGGCCGAACATGCGCGCGGCGCGCCCGAGCTCGCGGCGGCGCTGGCCTTTTTCGGCAAATAAACCATGACCACCCAGGAGACGCTCCGGATCGCCTACTACGGCGACGACTTCACCGGCGCCACCGACACCCTGGCCACGGCCGCGCGCGCCGGCCTGCGCAGCCTGCTCTTCCTGGGCCTGCCCACGGATGCGCAACTCGAACGCGCCGGCCCGCTGGACTGCCTGGGCATTGCCGGTGCGGCGCGCGCCATGAGCCCCGATGAAATGCGCGCCGAGCTCGAACCCGTGGGCCGCCTGTTCGCGCGCCTGGGCGCGCCCGTCACACACTACAAGACCTGCTCGACCTTTGACAGCGCCCCCGCAGTCGGCAGCATAGGCGCGGCCATCCGCATCCTGCGGCCGCACACCGGCAATCCCTTTGTGCCCATCGTCGGCGGCCAGCCCAACCTCAGGCGCTACTGCGTGTTCGGCAACCTGTTCGCCGGCGCCGGCGCGTCCATGCACCGGCTCGACCGCCACCCCACCATGAGCCGGCACCCCGTCACGCCCATGCACGAGGCCGACCTGCGGCGCCACCTGGCCGCGCAGGGCCTGGCGCAGGTCGCCGGCATAGCCTACCCCGACTACGAACAAGACAATGAGGCGCTGGACAGCCAGCTCGCCAGCCTGCTGGCGCTCAAGCCCGACGCCGTGCTGCTGGACATCGCGCATGAGCGCGACCTCGCCGCCGCGGGCCGGCTGATCTGGCAGCGCGCGCAACAACAAAACCTGCTCGCCGCCGGGCCCAGCAGCGTGGTCCAGGCCCTGGCCGCGCACTGGCAGACAGGCACAGAGGCGGCGCCGCCTCGCATCGCCCCGGCCACCGGCCCGGTGCTGGTGCTGGCCGGCAGCCTGTCGCCGGTGACGGCGCAGCAGGTCCAGGCCGCGAGCTCCTACCGCCAGGTCGCGCTGGACGCCGCCCGCCTCACCGGCGACGCGGACTATGCCCAGCGGATGTCAGCGCAGATCGGCGCGCTGCTGGCCCAGGGCCGCCATGTGCTGGCCTGCACCGCGCAACCGGGCCCTGCGCCCGCCAGCGCGGTGGACAGCCGCGTGCTGGCGCAGGCCTGCGGCGAGCTGCTGGCGCGCGTGCTCAAGGCCGTGCCCCTGCGCCGCCTCGGCATTGCCGGCGGCGACACCTCCAGCCTGGCCATGCAGGCGCTGGATGCCTGGGGCCTGTCCTACGCGGCACAGCTCGCGCCCGGCGTGGCCCTGTGCCGCCTGCACAGCGACGAGGCTGCGCTTGACGGGCTGGAGATCATGCTCAAGGGCGGGCAGATGGGCGGCGACGCGCTGTTTGAAACCCTGCTGCACGGCACCGCCTGACCAAGAGGCACGGTGTTCACCAGCGGGGGCCGCGGTCCGGCTTCGCCGGCCGCAAGGCGCCCGTCCCCTGCAAGGGGAAAAGGCACTACACGAAGTGAGTGCCGATAGGGGTGAGCCTTTCACTAAACTTTACAAACCCTCATCGCTCGGGCAATGGCGGGTATACAGACGGCCGCCACACTTGCCTTCAACCTGAAGCCGAGCCGCATGTCGCGGCCGCGGATTTCAGGCACCTTCTCTTCGAAAGGAAGTCCCCATGAAATTCGCATTCAAGCCCTCCGCTTCCCTCAACAGCCTCGTCCTGGCCGGCTTGCTGGCAACGGTGGGCGCCGGCGCCATGGCGCAAACACCTGCCGCGCCGCCTGCCGGATCGCCTCCTCCCGCCGGCGCGCACGGCGAGCGCATGGGCCGCCATGACCCCGCCAAGATGCAGGCCATGATCGCCAAGCACCAGGCCGAACTCAAGGCCAAGCTCAAGCTCACCCCGGCCCAGGAAGGCGCATGGACCAGCTACACGGCCGCCATGCAGCCGCCCGCACACGGCCCCCGCCCCACGGCCGAGCAGCGCGCCGAATTCGACAAGCTGACCACGCCCCAGCGCATCGACAAAATGAAGGAAATGCGCACCCAGCACATGGCCGAGATGAATGCCGCCATGGACAAACGCGGCGAAGCCACCAAGGCCTTTTACGCCGTGCTGAGCCCCGAGCAGCAAAAAGTCTTTGATGCCGAGCACAAAAAACACGGCCCGCGCGGCGGCCACCGCGAGCACGGCGGCCCCGGCCCGCAAAAGGGCTAAGCCAGGCCTCCGGCGTCAACGCCCCCAGCCCGCACCGCGAACCGGTGCGGGCTTTTTTGCGCCCTCGGTAATGAGGCGGCAAAAAGCCGGGCCGCGGGACATGCCCGCGCCCGGCTCTGCAAGCTCGGTGGCACCGGCCGCGAACGGCCGGCCCTGGCTTCACCAGCGTTTAGTGCGTGCCGCCGCCGATGGCCGCGCCAGCGCCACCCTGGACACTGCCCTGCACACCGCCCTGGAGGCTGCCTGCGGCATTGCCCACGCCGCTGCTGACGCCGTTATAGGTCCGCTTGGCGCCGCTCTTCACAGCGCTGCCGGTGCGTGCCACGGCCCGGCCTGTGGTGCGTGCGGTGTCATCCACCGCGCCCGTGGCCCGGCTGCTCAAGTCCCCGGCGCTTTGGGCCGCACCGGAAACATTGGCGCCCGCGCCCGCGCCGACACCGGCGCCCACCCGGCCTACGGCCGCACCGACGCCGCTGTCGCCACCACCGCCCGCATTCGCGCGGGTGGCCGCATCAATATTGGTATTCTGGCCGGCATTGACACCCAGGTTCACACCCAGGCCGGCACCAGCGCCCGTGCCAGCACCCGCGCCCACACCTACCCCCAGGCTTTGCGCGAAAGCGCCGGGGGCGGCCAATGCGGCCGCCAGGGTCAGCGCCACGGCGCCGGGAATCGAACGAATCAAGAACTTGGACATTTCAGTCTCCTTCAAAAACGATGGGCTTGCTCAACATGGCAACCCACCCGGCAGGGCCTCACCGAAAACCGCTGTGGCCCGCCCGCGCCGCCTTGCGGTCGCGAATGGCCTCTCATGGCCATCACGTCCTCAAAACGGCATGCCTTATTTGGTGCCGCCCACGGCAGGGCCTTGCGCGCCGCCGGTCGAGGTGGCGGCCGCGGCACGCGCGGCGGAGTTCTGCGCGCGTTTGGCCGCGCGTTTCTCGCGCTTGGCGGCCTTGGCTGCCGCACGGTCGGCCTTGGCGGCCGTGCGTGCTTCAGGCGTCTTGGCGGTACCGCCCATAGGGGCCGCCGAGTTCTGGTCCTGTGCCTTGGTGCTGCCGGGCGGCGTCGTGGTATCGACCTGCGCATGGACTTGCGCGCCCAGCAACAAGGCAGACATGACCGCAGCCGCCGCGGACATGGATTTCATCGAAATTTTCGTCATGGTGATTTCCTCTTCAGTTGGCCCCATGGGATAAGGCGCATTGGATAAACAGGCCCTGAGCTGTGATGACGGGGCTGGTTTCAATTTAGGGGCCGGGCCGCGGCGGACTTGCCGGAGAGGCCCGCCGCGCCGTGTAGGACACTGCGCCCGCGGCGTGTGGTTGCGGCCATTTCCGTGAAACTGTTCACGCGAAAGGGTCAGCCCGGCTCGTGTACAAATAAGTTTCTGTCCTACACCTGGGAAAAGACGCGCGGGGCCACAATGGCTGTCCGGGTGACCGCCCTCCTGCCTGCCGCACTCCTGCGCGTTTCCCCGACTGCCTTATGCAAAATCTTCCGTCCGATTCATCCCGCCGCGGCGCGCCCGACGCGCTGTCCGTCGCCGTGCCCGCCCGCCCGCCCAAAGCCGGCACACGCGTCGACATGGCCGCCGTCGAGGCCGACACCCAGACCGCGCTGGCGGCCGTGAGCCCCGAGTCCTCGTTTTCCTTCAAGGTGCTGACGGTCAACATCCACAAGGGCTTTACCTTCTTCAACCGCAAGTTCATCCTGCCCGAGCTGCGCGAGGCGGTACGCAGCGTGGGCGCGGACGTGGTGTTCCTGCAGGAAGTGACGGGCAACCACGTCAAGCACGCCGACAAGTTCGACAACTATCCCGACACGCCGCACTACGAATTCCTGGCCGACACCATCTGGCCGCAGTTCGCCTACGGCCGCAACGCCGTCTACACCAACGGCCACCACGGCAACGCGGTGCTGTCGAAATTTCCCATCGTGCGTTTTGAAAACCGCGACGTCTCCATCAGCGGCCCCGAGCGCCGCGGCCTGCTGCATTGCGAGCTGCAAATTCCCGGCCGCAGCGTCAACGTGCACGCCATCTGCGTGCACCTGGGCCTCATGGAAGCGCATCGCGAGCAGCAGATGGACATGCTGTGCGAGCTGGTGCGCCAGGACATCCCGCCGCACGCCCCCGTGGTGGTGGCCGGCGACTTCAACGACTGGCGCCACCGCGCCCATGCACGGCTTGAAAAAGGCGCCGAGCTGCACGAGGTTTTTGTGCAGGCCAACGGCCATGCGGCGCGCACCTTCCCCGCCCGCCTGCCCCTGCTGCGCCTGGACCGCATCTATGTGCGCAACGCCATAGGCCACGCGCCCGTGGTGCTGCCGCTGCGGCCCTGGTCGCATCTGTCGGATCACGCGCCGCTCGCGGCAGAAATCGAGCTCTGAACATGAGCAGGTGGGTCAGCGGCAACCAGTTCCACCTGCTCGAAAACGGCGAGGATTTTTTTCCGCGCGTGTTTGAGTGCATCGCCGCCGCCAAACGCGAAGTCGTGCTGGAAACCTTCATCCTGTTTGAAGACAAGGTCGGTGAAGAGCTGCACGCGGCCCTGCACCAGGCCGCGCGGCGCGGCGTGCAGGTCGACATGACCATAGACGGCTACGGCTCGCCCGACCTGTCGCCCGAATTCATCTCCACCCTCACCCGCGCCGGCGTGCGCGTGCATGTGTTCGACCCGGGCCCCAGGCTCTGGGGCTGGCGCACCAACCTGTTTCGCCGCATGCACCGCAAGATCGTGGTGGTCGACGGCGAGCGCGCCTTCGTGGGCGGCATCAACTACTCGGCCGACCACCTGGCCGACTTCGGTCCGCTGGCCAAGCAGGACTACGCCGTCGAGATCGAGGGCCCCATCGTCGCCGACATCCACGGCTTTGTGCGCCGCGCCCTGGCCGCCGGCCAGCGCAATGCCGGCGCCGAGCCGCCCGCGGGCCTGCGCGAGCGCTTTTCCGACCGCGCGCGTTCGCTGGCCGGCGCCTGGCGCGGCGACAGCATTCCCGCGCCGGTGGGCGAGGCCTCGGCGCTCTTCGTCACGCGCGACAACCGCAAACACACCAACGACATAGAGCGCCACTACCGCGCGGCCCTGCGCACGGCGCGCAAGCGTGTGGTCATCGCCAACGCCTATTTCTTCCCCGGCTACCGGCTGCTCAGGGAAATGCGCCACGCCGCGCGGCGTGGCGTGGACGTGCGCCTCATCCTGCAGGGCGAGCCCGACATGGCCATCGTCAAGACCGCCGCCAGCATGCTCTACCACCACCTGCTGGACGCCGGCGTGCGCATCTACGAATACTGCGAGCGGCCGCTGCACGGCAAGGTGGCCGTCATCGACGACGACTGGGCCACCGTGGGCTCCAGCAACCTGGACCCGCTCAGCCTCTCGCTGAACCTGGAGGCCAATGTCGTCATACGCGACCCCGCCTTCAACAGCGAGCTGGGCGGGCGGCTGGAGGCCCTGATCCGCGACAGCTGCAAGCAGGTGACCCACGACCAGCTCGTGGAGCCCAGCTGGTGGCGCACCGTGCGCAGCTACTTTGTGTTCCACCTGCTGCGCCGCTACCCGGCCTGGGCCGGCTGGCTGCCGGCGCACACGCCGCGCATCACGCCCGCCGGCCAGGGCCTTCCCGCCAAGGCCGGCGCCACCGGCCCCACTGGCAGGGAAGGCAGGGACCCGGAGCCGGTGGGCCAGGCCAAACCCGTGTGAGCGCCTGATGGCCCCCAGCCGCAGCCCCCTGCGCGGCCGCCCCTGGTGGCCCTGGCTCAGGCGCGGCGCCACCGCCCTGTTTTTTGCGCTGGTGGCCGGCCTGCTGGTGTCGCAGGCGCGCAGCATTGAATGGGGCGAGGTGCTCAGCTCGCTAGAGGACTACCCGCTCAGCGCCGCCTGGGGCGCGGTGGCCCTGGCTGCGGCCAGCTTCACGCTGTACAGTTGCTTTGACCTGCTGGGCCGGCACTACACGCACCACAAGCTCAGCGCTTCCACCGTGATGCTGGTGACCTTCACCAGCTACGCCTTCAACCTCAACCTCGGCTCGCTGGTCGGCGGCGTGGCCTTTCGCTTTCGCCTGTATTCGCGCCTGGGCCTGAAGCCCGGCGCCATCACCCGCGTCATGTCCATCAGCATGCTGGCCAACTGGATGGGTTATGTGCTGCTGGCCGGCCTGGTGTTCAGCCTGCACCCGCCCACCTTGCCGGCGGGCTGGCCCGTCACACCGCTGCACTTGCGCCTGGCCGGCCTGGCGCTGCTGGCGGCCGCCGCCGGCTACCTGGGCATATGCGCCTTCACGCGCCGGCGCCACTACGTAGTGCGCGGCCACACCCTGGAGCTGCCGTCGCCGCGGCTGGCCGTGCTGCAGCTGCTGATGGGCGCCGGCAACTGGCTCATCATGTCGGGCATCCTGTACATCCTGCTGCAGCACCGCGTCGAGTTCTCCGCCGTCGCCAGCGTGCTGCTGCTGGCCGCGGTGGCCGGCGTCATCACCCACATCCCGGCCGGCCTGGGCGTGCTGGAGGCGGTGTTTGTCGCCCTGCTCTCGCACCTGGTGCCGCAGGCCGAGCTGCTCGCCGCCCTGGTGGCCTACCGGCTTATCTATTACGTGGCGCCGCTGGGCATTGCCACCGCCGTCTATGCAGTGATGGAAGCCCATGCCAGGAAACTGGCCCGCGCGGCCAGGGCGGCCCAGCCCCCGCGAAACGCCCGGCCGGCGACGCACTGACGCTCCGACCCCCGCGCCCAGGCGCTTGCGGCCCGATTTAGGCGCCAAAGCCACACGCCACCAGGGTTTTGAACCCAGGCTTTGTGTCCATAAACCCAAACTACTGTATATTGATACAGTAGTTTGGGTTTTCTCTTTCCCGGCGATGCGCCGCCCGCACCCGGGAAGTCGGCTTCTTTGCCTACAAGCGCGCCTGAACCCGCGGCGGCACCATGAAGTCAGACCGTGAAGAAGAAAGGATGTATTGCATGGGCGTGATGAATGACCTGCTGACGACCGACCTCTTTCCCCAGGCCGCGCTGCCTGTCGCGCTGCGCGGCCAGACGGACTTCGAAGGCTTTCGCCGCGCCGCGCGCGGCCTGCTGGCGCAGAACATCCTGCCCGCGCAGGTCAGCTGGCAATGCGGCGATGCGCCCCTGCAAACACCCCAGGCCCCACAGGCCGCCGGCAACGCACACAGCCCGGCCTTCAGCGATGCGCCCGCCGTCAGCGTGCCGCCCGAATTCCTCGCGCTGTGCCAGGCCGCCGTGCTGCACCGCAACCCGCAGCGCTTTCACCTGCTCTACCGCCTGCTGTGGCGCCTGGTGCACGAACCCGAGCTGCGCCACACGCCGCAGGATGCCGACATGGCCGAGGCCCGCCAGATGGCCGACGAGGTGCGCGAGGACATCCGCAAAATGAAAGCCCAGCTGCGCTTTCGTTCGGTACAGGACGACAGCTTCAGGGCCCGCCCCCTGGCCGGGCCGCTGCACGTCGCCTGGTATGAGCCTGAACACCACATCGTCGAAGCCGTGGCGCCCACCTTTGCCAAACGCTTTTCCCTGATGCGCTGGGCCATCCTCACGCCCGGGGGCAGCGTCGAGTCCGACTACCTGGGCCCGCAGGACTTTGCGGCGGACGCAAAACCGCCCGGCGAAGGCCTGGCCGCGCTGCGCTTCGGCCCGGGCGCCGACCCGCAAGATGCGCCGGCCCTGGATGCCGGCGAACAGCAGTGGCTGGCGTACTACGAGCAGGTCTTTCACCCCGCGCGCCTCGCCAGGCGGCGCCTGCTGCAAAAGCAGGCCGCGCCGCAGCGCTATCGCAAGGGCCGCAGCCCCGTGGGCCGCAAAGCCCATGCGCCTCGGGCACCAAGCCCTGGCCGGGCTGGTAGCCAGTCGCTGTCGCTGTAAGCCCGCTAAGGCCTGCGCGCGTCCGATGCCGGCGGCTCAGGCGGCAACACCGCGTCGCGCCCGTCGCTGCTGACAGGCGGCAGCGTGGGCCGGGAGGTCGAATCGCGCGGGTCCGGCGGTGGAATGGAGTTGTCCGGTGGCAGCACGCGGCGTGCCGGGTTGCGGTTCAGCGGGTTCTTCAAAGGCGCGGCGGGCTTTTGCACAGCGCCCGGCTCCGCCGCAGGCGCGGCGGGGCTCGGTGTTGTGGTTTGCGCCTGCGCCATGGGCCCGACCAGCAAGGCCAGCGTAATGCCAAGCGCAAGGGGGATGGGATGGGTTTTTCGCATGGCCATGAATGACTCCTTCAAGCCGCATTGAAATTGCGGGGCTTGTTGCCTTTAACTCACTGTACGCCGATCAAAACCCAAAGCCATGGCCGGAATGCCGGCCGCACCGTCAGGCCCGGCCTGCAGACTTTGCCACCAGTTCCTTGAAACCTGTCTGTGCATCATGCTCGCGCGTGAACACCCATCCCGGCAAAGGCGCCAGCACGATTTCCGCCGTGGTCCGCACCACACAGCCCGGCATCACATGGCCGCCGCGCATCTCGCCACGCGCCGTCGCCACGCTGGCATGCAGGTGGACGCCATCGGCGCTCAGCGTGCCCGACAGCGTGACCAGCTCCAGCGGTTCCACCAGCAACGTGCCCTCGGGCTGGTCGGCATAGCGCAGGACTGCGCGGGACAGGCTGCCTACCGCCGAGATGATGCAAGCCGCCCGTGTGTGCTGGCTGGCTTGCAGTTCGGCGAAGGTGGTGTTCAAGGCGGCACGGAGGTCCTGGCCCGGGCTCAAGCGGAGGACGTGGGTTTGAATGTCGCCAGGCAGCATGGTGCTAGCGTAGCCGGGCCGCAAGCCTTGTTCAAGAGGCCATTGCTTACTACTTCTTGTCGGGCAGCTCGATCTTCACTTCCAGCACATCAAGGTTGTCCTGCCGCTCCAGGTGCAGCTTGATGTGCTCAGGGTTGATCGGAATGTATTTGGCGATCACCGCGATCAGGTCGCGCTGTAGCGCGGGCAGGTAGTCGGGCTTGGGACTGCGGTCGGTCCGCTCATGCGCCAGGATGATTTGCAGCCGCTCTTTTGCAACGTTGGCGGTTTTCTTCTTCTCGCCAAGCAGGAAGGACAAAAAAGACGCCATGCTTTATTTGCCTCCAAACCAGCGCTTGAAGATCCCCGGCTTTTGCGCGTCGATAAACCGCATGGGCTTGTCCTTGTCGCCCAGGAAACGGTCGACCACGTCCTTGTAGGCTTCGGAGACGTCGCTGCCGTTCATGTGCACGGCCGGCACGCCCTGGTTGGAGGCCTGCAGCACGGACTCGGATTCAGGGATCACGCCTATGAGCTTGATGCGCAGGATGTCCTGGATGTCTTCGAGTGAAAGCATCTGGCCCTGGTCGACGCGGCCGGGGTTGTAGCGGGTGATCAGCAAGTGTTCCTTGATCGGGTCGCCGCCGGCAATCGCGCGCTGGGTCTTGCTTGAGAGCATGCCCAGGATGCGGTCGGAGTCGCGCACCGAGGACACCTCGGGATTGGTCACCACCAGGGCCTCGTCGGCAAAGTGCATGGCCATCAGCGCGCCGGTCTCTATGCCGGCGGGGGAGTCGCAGACGATGTACTCAAAATCCATCTCGCCCAGGTCCTTGAGCACTTTCTCGACGCCGCTTTTGGTCAGCGCGTCCTTGTCGCGGGTTTGCGAGGCGGCCAGCACAAACAGGTTGTGGCACTGCTTGTCCTTGATCAGGGCCTGGTTCAGCGTGGCCTCGCCCTGGATGACGTTGATGAGGTCATACACCACGCGGCGTTCGCAGCCCATGATGAGGTCCAGGTTGCGCAGGCCCACGTCGAAGTCGATGACCGCGGTTTTATGGCCGCGCAGCGCCAGGCCGGTGGCAAAGCTGGCGCTGGTGGTGGTTTTGCCCACGCCGCCCTTGCCGGAGGTGACCACAATGATTTTTGCCATGCTTGAATTTCCTTGGAGAACGGGAGAGATGTTTGGGGTGGAGGCAGGGTGTGCAGCGGGAGCGGGAGGAAGCAAAGTGGCTGTGTTCATGGGAGCATCACATTCATCACGAGTTTGTCGCCCTCGTCGCCCGGAACGAGCCGCACCTGCGTGGGCTTGCCGGCCATGCCGGGCGGCAGCGGGTGTTCGCTGGTGCGGTAGACGCCGGCGATCGACAGCAGCTCGGCCTCCAGCGCCAGCGAGAAGATGCGCGCCTCGGTGTTGCCGCGCGCGCCGGCCATGGCCTTGCCACGCAGCGGCGCATAGACATGGATGTGGCCGTCGGCAATCACTTCAGCGCCGGCATTGACCATGGCCAGGACCACCAGGTCGCGGCCGCGCGCATAGACCTGCTGGCCCGAACGCAGGGGCTTGTCGACGACCAGGGCGCCCAGCGGTGCAGCGGGCGCCGATGCAACAGGGGCGACAGGTGTTGGCGCGGGCGGCGCGGCCACTGCGGGCCGCGCCGGCACCAGGTGCGCATCGGGCACGGGCAGCAGGCCGGCCTGCAGCGCCGCAGCCATCTGCGCGGGGCTGCCGCCCTTGGCCGTGAGGGGTACCAGCTGGTAGCTGCCCAGCAGGCTGATCAGGGCCGGAAAATCAATGTCGCCGGCCGCCGGCGGCAGCGGCGAGAGGTCGACCATCAGCGCATCCTGGTCGAAGAAGTCGGGGATATCGCCAAAGCGCGCGTCCAGTTCGCGCGCCAGCGCGACGAGGTCGGTGGACTTGAGCAGCAAGGCCACCAGGGGCAGGTTGGCGCTTTTGATTTCAAAGGTGGCGGGAGTGGTGGCCTGGAGGGCGACGGTCATAGGCGCATGGGCGGAGAAAGCCGGCTGGCAGAGCGGCAAAAGAAAAGATGGCCGAGGGTAGCCCGCGAACTGCGGGATTGCCCCGCACGCTTTGTCGCAGTTGTGAGCGGGTGAAACGCCTTGAAGCCGCGCGCACGGCCTTGGTGCGCTGGCGCCGTCCGTCGCCGTCCATCACCGGAAAGCGCTTTGGCATTGAATGCATGCGGCCCGCACCCATATGCGGGGCTCATCACTCTGGACTTTTCATGAACTTCCTGCCGCTGGCGCTTGTAACCGCGCTGCTCCATGTTTACATTGGCGCACGCCTTGTTCCCGGGCTCCAGGCCCTTCCCCTTGTCCAGTGGTTGCTCATCATCGGCCTGGCGCTGTCGGCGCTGCTGATGCCGCTGGGCCTGATGGCCGGGCGTGTGGCCAAACAGCCTCTTGCCGATGTGCTGACTTGGGTGGGGCTGCTGTTCATGGGCCTGTTCTCGTCCCTGTTTGTGCTGACGCTGGCGCGCGATGCCGGTTTGCTGCTGTTATGGCTGGCCGACCTGCTGGCGCCCGGCCAGTTGCCGCTGGCCTGGCTGCGCATTGCCTCGGCCGAAGCCGTGCCGCTGCTGGGCCTGCTGGTTACCCTGCTGGGTTTTTTGAATGCGCGGCGCACCGCGGCCGTGGTCAGGGTGGACGTGCCCATCAAGGGCCTGCCGCCCGCGCTGCAGGGATTTACGCTGGCCCAGCTCAGCGACATCCATGTGGGGCCGACCATCAAGCAGCCCTACCTGCGCCGCATTGTCGACAAGGTCAATGCGCTGGATGCCGACGTGGTGGCCATCACCGGCGACCTGGTGGACGGCAAGGTCGGCGAGCTCGCGGCCCACACCGCGCCGCTGGCCGACCTGAAGTCGCGCCACGGCACTTTTTTTGTGACCGGCAACCACGAGTACTACTCGGGCGCCCACGCCTGGGTGGACGAGCTGCGCCGGCTGGGCCTGACGGTGCTGATGAACGAACATGTGGTGATCCGCCAGCCGGGCCAGAACGGCAAGCCGCTGGTGCTGGCCGGCGTGACGGATTACAGCGCCGGCCACTTTGACCCGGCCCACCGCAGCGACCCCGAAGCGGCCTTGCAAGGCGCGCCGCTGGACGCCGTGCGCGTGCTGCTGGCCCACCAGCCGCGCAGCGCCGCCGCGGCCGCCAAGGCCGGCTTTGATTTACAGCTCTCGGGCCACACGCATGGCGGGCAGTTCTACCCGTGGAATTTGTTTGTGCGCTTCCAGCAGCCCTTCACGGCGGGTTTGCACAAGCTGCAAAACCTGTGGGTCTATACCAGCCGGGGGACAGGCTATTGGGGGCCGCCCAAACGCTTTGGGGCGCCGTCCGAGATCACCGCCCTGAGGCTGGTGGCGGGCTAGGGCTGGGCCGCCGGCCATCCGCACCCCATTTGACAAATCCCAAGCCCGGCCGGAAAACCCGGGACTATCATCCGCGGATGTTCATCGAAACCCTGGGTGCCGCGCGCGACATGGCGCGCCTGGCGGAAATCGCCGGTGTGCTGATCCGCCACGGCTTTGGCGACAGCGTGCGGCGGCTCGGCCTGGCCGACAAGCTGGAGCGCGCGGGCCATGCGCTGCACTGGAACCATGCGGCCGACCTGGCCCGCATAGGCCCGCCCGAACAGGTGCGCCTGGCCATGGAAGAGCTGGGCCCCACCTTCGTCAAGCTCGGCCAGGTGCTGGCCGGCCGCGCCGACCTTTTCGGCCCCGAATGGATCACCGAGTTCGAAAAACTGCACAGCCAGGTGCCGCCCGTGCCCCTGGCGCTGCTGCTGCCCCAGCTGCGCGAAGACCTGGGCGGCGAGCCCGAAACCGTCTTTGCCCGCTTCGACACCACGCCGCTGGCCGCCGCCTCCATCGCCCAGGTGCACGGCGCGCAGCTCCATGACGGCACGCAGGTCGTCGTCAAGATCCGCCGCCCCGGCATCACCGAGGTCATAGAAGCCGACCTGCGCCTGATGGAGCGGCTGGCCGCGCTGGCCGAGGCCGAGCTGCCCGCCCTCAAGCCCTACCGCCTCAAGCAGCTGGTGCGCGAGCTCGCCAAATCGCTGCGGCGCGAACTCGACCTGGCCGCCGAATGCCGCCATGCCGAACGCATCGCCGCCAACATGGCGGACCTGCCCTACATCGTGATCCCGCGCGTGCACTGGACCCACACCGGCGCGCGCGTCAACGTGCAGGACCTGGTCGACGGCGTGCCCGGCAACGCGCTGGACCGGCTCACGCCCGAGGCCGGTTACGACCGCGGCGAACTCGCCCGCCGCGGCGCCCGCGCCGTGCTCAAAATGATTGTGGAGGACGGCATCTTCCACGCCGACCCGCACCCCGGCAATGTGTTTTACCTGCCCGGCAACCGCATCGCCTTCATCGACTTCGGCATGGTCGGGCGCCTGACCGAGCGCAGGCGCGAAGAGCTGCTGCAACTGCTGCTGGGCCTGGTCGAACGCCAGCCGCAGGCCGTGGCCGACGTGCTGCTCGAATGGACCGGCGACGAGCACGGCGTCAACCTGTCCCAGCTCGAGGCCGAAATCGAAGCCTTTGTCGACCAGTACCACGGCACGCCGCTGGCCCAGCTCAGCCTGGGGCAAATGCTCTCCGACGTCACCGCCATCCTGCGCGAGCACCACCTGGGCCTGCCCTCCGACCTGGCGCTGCTGATCAAGGCCTTTATCTCGCTCGAAGGCATGGGCCGCGGGCTGGACCCCAGCTTTCACATGGCCACCGAGGCCACGCCGCTGCTGCGCCAGGTGGTGCGCGCGCGCTACCAGCCCAAGGCTTTGGCCACCCGCGGCTGGCAAACCCTCAGCCGCGCCCTGGCACTGGCCGGCCAGCTGCCGCACGACCTGTCGCGCCTGCTGCGCAACGCGCGCCGCGGCCGCGTGCACGTGGCCATAGAGCTGGCCCACCTCAAACGCGTGGGCGACCAGCTGGACCGCGCCGCCAACCGCCTGGCCATGGCCCTGGTGATCGCCGCACTCATCATCGGCTCGTCCATCGTCATGACCGTCAAGGGCGGCCCCACGCTGTTCGGCCTGCCCGCCTTCGGTTTCCTGGGTTTTACCGGCGCCATGGCCGGCGGTGTGTGGTTGGTGCGGGCTATCTGGCGGAGTAGCCGGGCCAGTAATGGGGATGGGGAGGATTGAGGGGTGCACCCCTCTCCCCCTCTCCTTCTCTCTTTTTGACTCTCTGCCTCTGCTTGGGTCTGCTGGCCGGGTCTCGCCCCGGCGGGCGAGGCACTTTTGGCGAAACCCGCAAAGCGGGTTTTCTTTGTTCGCCAAAGGCGCGCTACGCGCGCGGGGTTTGCTCACTTCGCGCAGCGAAGTTACGCAAACACCAAAAGTACCCAAAAGAAAGGCGACCCGCAGTCTGGGTCCC
>NZ_FNHX01000002.1:0-2655 GCF_900103405.1 Polaromonas sp. JS666
GGGACCCAGACTGCGGGTCGCCTTTCTTTTGGGTACTTTTCTTTGGCGAAGCAAAGAAAAGTGCCTCGCCCGCCGGGGCGAGACCCGGCCAGCAGAACTAAAAAGAGGAAAGAGGAGGATGAGAAGGAAGAGCGCGCAAGGCCGGAGCAAGACCCGGCTCCTTACTCCTCGCCGGTCTTGCCGGCTTCAGCAGCAGCCGCAGCCAGCGCATCGGCAGCCGCGTCACCACCACCGAAACCACCGCCGCCAGCGCCACCACCCGACGAACCACCAAGTCCGGCAACGGCTTGCAAGGCCGCGTCATACGAACTGACCAGGCTGGCATTACCCACAGCTGCCGTGCTGGCATTGGAGGTCACGATGCTGAGCGCACCATCGACAAAGCCCAGCGCATAGTTGCCGGAGATCGAGTTCAGCCCGCCTGGTGTGATCAGGTAGTTGCCCGCGGCCACTGCCCCCTGCGAGGAGCCGCCGTAGGCCAGCGCACCACCGATGTCAGCCGAGGTGTCGCCCGCCACAAAGCCGTTGTAGCTCACGCCGTTGCCGCCGCTGTAGGCCGAGCCGTCGTACAGCTTGGTGTCGCCGTTGGCCGTCACTGTCAGCGCCTTGGGCGTGATGCTAGCTGTGGTCGTGGTGGTGGTGTTCAGCAGGTTGTAGTTGCCGGCATCGGTGCCTGAAGTGCTGATGCCATTCACGCCGACGGCCTTGCCTGTGCCGGCATTCTTGTCGGCGAAGGTGGCGCTTCCCGTGATGCCGACCACATCGCCGGCCACGCGGTTGTCGCCATAAGTGACCGCAGCCACCGTGCTGCCGTCGTACACCTTGTTCACACCCGTGGCCGTCACCGCCAGGTCGGCCTTGTTGATGGTGCTGCTCGTGTTGTTGGCGTAACTCACGGCGTAGTTGCCGTTGTTGACGCCGTCGCCCACCGTCACGCCGCTGGTGGTCACGGTCTTGTTGCCGATGCCGGCGTTTTTGTCGGTAAAGGCAAAGCTGCCGCCGGTCAGGCTGTCGCCGCTGAACAGCGTACCCGCCGTGACGGTAGCCGCCCCTGCCGCCGACAGGTTGCCGTCATAAGTCTTGGTGACGTTGCTGCTGCCCACCGTCAGGCTGGCCTGGGTGATGCTGGCCTGCTGCGTGCCGCCCGTGAAGGTGTAGTTGCTGGCAAGGCCGCTGCCATCCACCAGGTTCAGGCCGGCCACCGTCAGCGTCTTGTTGGTGCCCACATTCTTGTCGGCCATGGTGGCAGTGCCCGTGACGCCCAGGGTTTCGCCGCCCACCAGCGGGCCGATACTCAGCACACCGGCCGCCACGTTGGCCGTGCCGTCATAGCTGCGCGTGCCCGACACGCTCACGGCAAAGGGATTGATGGTGCTGGTGATGTTGTCCGCGTACGTGACGTTGTAGTTACCGTTGTTCACGCCGTCGCCCACCGTGACACCCGAAGTCGTCACGGTCTTGTTGCCGTTGCCGGCATTCTTGTCGGTAAAGGCGAAGCTGCCGCCCGTCAGGCTGTCGCCACTGAACAGCGTGCCGCCGGTCACGGTCGCGCTGCCCGTGGCCGTCGTGTTGCCGTCATAGGTCTTGGTGACGTTGCTGCTGGACACCGTCAGGCTGGCCTGGTTGATGGTGCTGGTGGTGTTGTTGGCGTAGCTGATGTTGTAGTTGGCGTTGTTCACGCCATCGCCCACCGTCACGCCTGTTGTCGTCACCGTCTTGTTGCCTGTACCCGCATTCTTGTCGGTAAAGGCAAACGTTCCGCCCGTGGCGTTGTCGCCTGCAAACACCGTGCCCGCCGTCACCACCACCGCACCTGTGGCGCCGGTCGTGCCGTCATAGGTCTTGGTGACGTCGCTGGTGGACAGCGTCACATTGGCCTTGTTGATGGTACTGGCCGTGTTGTCGACATAGGCGATGTTGTAGTTGCCTGTGACATCGACGTTGCCGCTGTCCTTGATGGTCAGGCCGCTGGCTTGCACCGTCTTGTTGCCGCTACCCGCGTTCTTGTCGGTAAAGACTTGCGTGGCGGCGGTGTTGACCACTTCACCCGCACCTGCGCCTGCCAGCGCACCGACCGAGCCCGTACCCGTGGCATTGAGCGTGCCGTCGTAAGTCTTGGTCACCGCATTGGCCGTCACCGTGAGGTTGGCCTTGTTGATGGTGCTGGTGGTGTTGTCGACGTAGCTGACGTTGTAGTTGCCGTTGTTCACGCCATCGCCCACCGTCACGCCGGCCGTGGTCACCGTCTTGTTGCCCGTGCCGGCATTTTTATCGGTAAAGGCAAAGCTGCCACCCGTCAGGCTGTCGCCGCCAAACAGCGTGCCGGCTGCCACCGTGGCCGTGCCGGAAGCCGCCACCGTGCCGTCATAGGTTTTGGTGACGTTGGTCGTGGTCAGCGTCAGGTTGGCCTGGTTGATGGTGCTGGTGGTGTTGTCGGCATACGTGACGTTGTAATTGGCATTGTTCACGCCATCACCCACCGTCACGCCGCTGGTCGTCACGGTCTTGTTGCCGGTGCCGGCGTTCTTGTCGGTGAAGGCAAAGCTGCCGCCGCTGGTGTTGTCACCTGCGAACACCGTGCCTGCCGTCACCACGACAGCGCCTGTCGCGCTGGTCGTGCCGTCATAGGTCTTGGTGACGTCGCTGGTGGACAAG
>NZ_FNHX01000002.1:4495-821570 GCF_900103405.1 Polaromonas sp. JS666
TCGTGTCGTCCACATAGGCGATGTTGTAGTTGCCGCTCACGTCGGCATTGCCGCTGTCCTTGATGGTCACACCGCTGGCGCGCACCGTCTTGTTGGCGCTGCCGGCGTTCTTGTCCAGGAAGGCCTGGCTGCCGGCGGCATTGACCAGCTCACCGGCGCCCGCGCCGGCCAGTGCGCCCACCGTGCCCGTGCCCGTGGCGCTCAAGGTGCCGTCATAGGTCTTGGTCACGCCCGTCGCCGTGACCGTCAGGTTGGCCTTGTTGATGGTGCTGGTGGTGTTGTCGGCATACGTGATGTTGTAGTTGCCGCTCACGTCGACGTTGCCGCTGTCTTTGATGGTCACGCCGCTGGCGCGCACCGTCTTGTTGGCAGTACCGGCGTTCTTGTCCAGGAAGGCCTGGCTGCCGGCGGCATCCACCACTTCGCCCGCAGCTGCGCCGGCCAGCGCGGCCACCGTGCCGGTGCCCGTGGCGCTGGTCGTGCCGTCATAGGTCTTGGTCACGCCGGTGGCCGTCACCGTCAGGCTGGCCTTGTTGATGGTGCTGGTGGCATCGTCCACATAAGCAATGTTGTAGTTGCCCGTGACGTCGGCATTGCCACTGTCCTTGATGGTCACGCCGCTGGCGCGCACCACCTTGTTGCCCGTGCCGGCATTCTTGTCCAGGAAGGCCTGGCTGCCGGCGGCGTTGACCAGCTCACCGGCGGCCGCACCGGCCAGCGCGCCCACCGTGCCCGTACCCGTGGCGCTGGTCGTGCCGTCATAGGTCTTGGTCACGCCGGTCGCGGTGACCGTCAGGTTGGCCCTGTTGATGGTGCTGGTGGTGTTGTCGGCATAGCTGACGTTGTAGTTGTTGCCGCCATTGCCGTCATTGACCGTCACGCCGGTCGGCGTCACGGTCTTGTTGCCCGTGCCCGCATTCTTGTCGGTAAAGGCAAAGCTGCCGCCGCTGGCGGTGTCGCCGCCCAGCAGTGCCGTGCTCGCCGCGGCCACCGCCGTGCCGGCGGCCGAGAGCGTGCCGTCGTAGGTCTTGGTCACGTTGCTGCTGCTCAGCGTCAGGTCGGCTTTGGCGATGTTCAGCCCGCCGCCGATGATGTCGTAACCCTGCTGGTTCGAGTAATAACCGGTGGCGTAGCTGCCCGCATTGCGCCCGCTGGCGTTGCTACCCGACACACCCGCAACGGCGGTGGTGCCGCCCGTCTGCGTGCCGCCGTTGTAGGTCAAGCTGGTGTCGCCCAGATTCAGCGCAGTCAGGAAGCTGCGCAGCAGCGGGCCGGTGTTGCCTTCGTAGATGCGCCAGGTGCTGCCATCGCCGCCCATGTTGCTGGCATTCCAGCCGGCGTCGATAAAGGTCTGGGCCTTCATCATGTCCGCGGTGAGTATGCCCGTGCCGCCGCCCGCGCTGGTGGCCTGGCCCGTGGTCTGGGTGTCCCAGAAACTACTGGTTACCGAGCCGCCGCCGCCCACCAGGCCACCGGCGTCGGTGCCGCTCACGCTGGTGGACGCATAGCTTCTGACCACAGAGCCGGAGTTGTTGCCCACCAGGCCGCCCACCTGGTATCCACTGACCGCACCGCCCGCTGCATAGCTGTTGGTGATCGTCCCACCGTTAAACCCTGCCAGCCCACCGACATCGCTAAGCCCGGTGAGCGTCGTGTTCATGACATAGCTGTTGGTGATGGTTCCTATGCTATTTGCGGCCAGCCCGCCGACCCGGTAGTTCCCGGTGAAATTGCCGCCCACCAATCCCAGATTGCTGATCGCGCTGAACACCGACGTCACCCCGAACAAGCCAATATAGTCGCTGGCGGCCCGGTTGATGGTCAGGTTGCTGATGACGTGGTTCTGGCCATTCAAGCTGCCGGCGAATGCAGAGAGGGTAGTGCCCACAGGAGTGAAGCCCTCACCCGCATTCCAGCTCACGGCGCCGCTGGCATCAATGTTGTTGGCCAGTTTGAAGTTCTTGTCCAGCATGCCGGCGGAGCCCGCACCCTGCAGGCCGTAGATGTCGGCAATCTGGTAGGCCGTGCCGGTGCTCAGGCCGTCACCGGCCAGCGCGCGCACAAAGGTGCCGCCGCTGATGCGGAAGTCATTGGCAGTGAACGACGGCAAGCTGCCAACCTGGCTGAAAGTGCCGCCCTTGAGTTCAAACACACCGCTCACATTGATGGCGGCCGGCGCGTTGATGCTGCCCTGGGCATTGAGCGCCAGTCCCGCGGCGCCGATGGCACTGCCCAGGCTGATGTCGCCAGCCGTGGCTGTGAGGCTGATGTTGTCGTTGGTGGCGGCAAAGGCATTGCCCACGGTTATGCCCGAGGTGGAGTTGGACGTCAGGCTGACGTTTTGCGCCGATCCGCCGTTGGTGCTGATGCTGTAGTTGGCGGTGTTTAGCGCATTGGCGGTGGTGATGGTGATGTCGCCAAAAATGCCGGTAGTAGACAGCGTCTGCAGGCCGCTGACATCGGTGCCCAGGGTGATGCCGTTATGAGACGAAGCGGTCAGTGTGCCGGCTGTGATGTTGTTGTCGGTGCCGTTGGCGTCGTTGATCGCGCCAGCCGCGGCTGTGAGCGTCACCGCGGAGCCGGAAACGGTTTTCACTTCCAGGTTGCCGGCCGTGGCCGTCAGATTCACCGTGCCCGTGGTGGAAACATTTTCAACGCTTACCGCAAAGTCAGTGGTCACGGCGATAGGCCCCGAAGTGCTGGTGGCCGTCAGCGCCGCCGTATCAGCCAGCAGGTTGATGCCGGTAGCCGCGGTGGCCGTGATCGTGCCGGCTACGACCTCGCCCGTGCCGCTGATGCTGCCGCTGCCGGCGGTGAGTTGCACTGCGCGTCCGGGGTTGGTGACGGAACTGTCCAATATGAGATCGGTGGCGCCACTGAGGGCCAGCGTTCCGTCGGCCACAGAAACAGGCGCGGTCACCGTCAAAGTGTCGACCGTGGTGCTCACAGCCAGATTGCCGGTGCCGGTGGTCGACACACCGTCGATGGCGCCGCCAGGAACGGTAGCGCCGCCAAACGTCACCTGGTCAATCGCCAGCGCCTTGTTGTTGCTGATGCCAATGTTGCCGCCGGCTACGGCCGACAGCGCATTCACGCTGGTGTTGAGTGTGTTGTCGCCGCCCGCGCCGTCACCGATGTAGCCGCCGGCCCGCAGCGCCAGCTTGTTGCCGCTAAGCGCCGTCGCGGTGTTGGTCTGCTGGATGCTTCCGCCTGCGTTCACATACAGGTCGCCCCCCGTGGTCTGCGCCAGAGAGTTGTTGACAAACACCACGTTGCCGCTGGCCTGGAGAGCGATGTTGCCGTTGGCGGCCGTCAGCACATTGCCCGAGTTGATGGTCAGGTCGCCACCGTTGGCCGTCAGCAAGATATTGCCCGCGCCGGTGCGCGTCATGGCGCCCACGTTGAGTGCACCGTTGGCGGTGGCGATGTCCAGGTCACCGCTGAAGTTCAGGTTCTGCACCTGGGTACCGGCCACGTTCGCGGCCCCGCCGCCGAAAACAACCCGGGTCGAGCCGGATGCGCTGGTGAACTTGTTCTGCGCGGTGCCGGTGACCGGCATGATGCCCAAGCGCCCGCTCATGTCCATGGGTGTGACGCCACTCATATCCAGCCCGCTGCCCGCGCCTATGCCCTTGTTGGCATTCACCGCCACCGTAAGGCCGTCAAACCAGTTGCCCAGGCCTTGCCATACCGCGCCCTGGGTCGCAGTGACGTTCACGGCCTGGCTGGCGCCAGCCGTGCTGCCCGAGCCGCCTTTGGCGGAAATGCCGCCGTTGATGCCGATGTCGCCGTTGAGGGAATTCGAGCTCACGGTGACCGTACCAGCCGCGCCGCCGTTTCCATTAAAGACGCCATTGCCGCCATTGGCATAGATACCGCCGTTGATCAGCACGGTCTTGCCGGCCGTTGTCGTGTTCGAAGTGATGGACACATTGCCCGCGGCAGCGCCGTTCTTGGCGACGTTGCCTCCGTTGGCATTGCCACCCTGGGCATGCACGTCACCGTTGATCTTTACGAAGCCCTTTGAAGTGATGGTGATGTTGCCTGCCGCCTGTAGCGTGCAACTGCGGTTGTTGACGCAGAAGGCGTCCTTGGAGTGGCTGCTCAGGGCACCGGTGCTGATGTCGGAGCCGTTGGTGGTGGTGGTAACGGCAATATTGCCGCCCTTGCCGGTCGTCATATTGTTGCGGCCGCTGTTGGCGGTGGCGCCCTCGCCGTGGGTGTCGATGAACCCTGTGGTGATGCTGCCGGTGCCGCTGACCGTCACGTTGGCGCCGTTGCCACCGCTAAAGCCCAGTGCCGGCTGGCCGTTGACCGCGCCGCCAAAGGCCGAGATATTGCCCGTCGTCACGCCGGACGTCGCGCCCGACGCGGTCACCGTAACGGCCCCGGCATGGCCGCCGTCGCCGATATAACCTGTCGTCGCGCCGGCGGAAGAAATATTGCCCGTCTGTATGGCCGAGCCGGCGCCGTTGGTGGTGATGTTGACCACACCGCCGCTGCCGCCCACACCGTAGACGCCCGTCGAATTGGCCGCGCCGTTGCCGCCGGCGGCATCAATACTACCGACGCTGATCCAGTTGGTACTTCCCGCCGTGGACAAGGTGACGTCGCCGCCCCGGCCGCCGGTATTGCCGACGTTGGAAACATAGTTGCCGTTGTTCGCGCCGCCCCCCTTGGCGGCCAGGTTGCCCAGGATGTTGATGGCAGCGCCGGCGGCGCCCGAGGTCGTGATGCTGATATTGCCGGCGGCCTGGCCGTTGGAATCCACCGCGCCGTTGGCGCCCGAAGTGGAAACGGCATTGCCGGTCTCGCTGATCATGATGTTGCGGCCCGCACCCAGCGTGGCATTGGCGCCCACGGTTGTCACAAAGGCACCCGCGTTCTGGGTGTAGTCGTCGTTGGCCTGCAGGTTGATGGTGTTGGCCGCGCCGCCGGTGGTGGTGACGGATTTGTTGAGCGTCAGGTTGTCCGCCCCCCCCCCTGTGTCGACGGTGGCCAGCGAGATCGCGCCGCCCGTGCTGCTCACGCCGGCGATGGCGCCGCCCGGAACCGTCGAACCCGCGAAAGTGGCGGTGTCGACCGTCAGCGCGCCGGTGTTGCTCACCGAGATCGCGCCCGGCGCCACGGCAGAGAGCTTGTTCACCTGGGTATTGAGCTTGTCCGCAGCGCCGCTGTTGCCGACGTAGCCGCTGGAGCGTATCGCCAGGTTGTTGGCCGTGACGGCAACGCCGGTGCCGCCCTGCCGGATGTTCCGCCCGGCCAGATAGACGTCGCCCGTGGTGGTGACAGCGCCTGTGCCGTTGAAGGTGATGTCGCGGCCGGTGAGCTGCACATTGCCGCCATTGGCGCTGACGGTTGCGCCGTTGGCGATGGTGATGTCGCCTGCGGCGGCGTCGGTCGCACTCAGAGCCACCATGCCACTGCCGACCGATGAGGAGCCCAGCGTGAGCGAGCCGCTGCCGGCGTTGATGGCGACATTGTTCGCGCCAAGGTTGCTGACGCTGACCGCGCCGGTGAAACTGTTGGTGCCGGTCAGGCTCACCTGGCCCGCGCCGGCGTTGACGCTGGTCGTACCGCCTACCACCAGGGCACCGGCGGTTTGCTGGATGGCCGCATTGCTCGCGGCGAGCGCCAGGTTGCCGGTCGCCGTGAGGTCCTGGTTGATGTTCAGGCCGTTGGTCGCGCTCAGGCTGAGGTCTTTGGCGCTCAGGGCGCCGCCCATGGCGATGGCGCCGCCCGACAAAGTCAGGTTGCCCATTCCGGCATTAAAGGCACCCAGCGTCAGAGTGCCGCCGTTGGCCGCCATGTTGACGTTCTGGTTGACGCCCGTCAGGGTCAAGGCGTTGAAGTTAAGGTTGCCGCTCACGCTGACGCTCACGTCATGGGCAGCGGTGATGAACGGGTTGCCGACGGCCGAATCGCTGCTGAAATCGATCTGCCCGCCGCCGCCCGTTCCCTGCGAAGTCAGGTTGAGCGTGCCTATGGCGCCGCTGGAGGCGTTCACGCGTATTCGGCCGTTGCCCGTGTTGCCCGCTGACGCAGTGAAGTTGCCGTTGCCCAAGACCATGACGTTGGCGGGGGAGTTGGGGTCGCTGCCCCGGATGTTCGTGCCCGCGTACAGGTCGAAGGAGCTGGCTCGCCAGTCCACGCCGCTATTCACGATCAGTTCACCCGTGGTGGCTTTCAGCTTCAAACTGCCTGCATTGATCTGCCCCAGGTCGCCGATGCTGCCGCCGGCCGTCATGTCTATCGCGCCGGTGTTCGTGTTCAGGGTTCCGCCGCCGGTGATGTCGCCGCCGGCGTTGGCCGTCAGCGCCAGGGCGCCGGAGGAGGAAGTGACATTGGCGTTAAAACCGATATTGCCCGCGGCGGTCATTGTCAAACCAGCCGCGCCTCCAGCGCTTTTCCCGATAGCCTGGTTGATATTGATGTCGCGCTCAGCGGTCAAGGTAAAGGTGTTGCTGTCCGTCCGGTTGATAGCCTGGTTCACGTGGATGTCGCCGTTGCCGCCGGCCGTGCCCATGGTGGCGGTCGCGATTTCAAAATTGCCGCCGGTCAGGGCGGTCGCGACGGCCGCGGCAGACATGTCGCCCGTGGCGGAGATGGTGAAGTCGTTCGGGTCTATCAGCCATTTTCCGGTGCGGCCGCCACTGCCTTCAGCGGCCAGCGTAGTGACCCTGGCGCTGTCGGCCACCTTGACGTGCGCGGCGGACGTTTCAACAAACCCGCCGTCGCCGCCGTTGGGGGCGCTCGCATCCAGCGTGCCGCCCACATGGACCGTTCCGGTCTCCATGTCACCCATCAGCAGTATGCGGCCGGCCTTGTTCTGGATCGTTTTGGCTTCGATGACGCCGGTGTTGTTCACTGTGGCCATGGTCAGGCTGTCCATGGCCTTGGCCGAGAGCAGCACCTGGCCGCCATCGGCCTTGATGAGCTGCCTGTTCTCGGCCAGCGCATTGACTGCCCCCTGGTCGATGCTGTAGCCCAGCAGGCTGCCGTTGTCGATATTGAGCGTGACCTTGTTGCCGGCCGCCAGCAAGGCCGTGCCCAGCGTTGCGCCTATCACGCCTTCGTTGCGCACCTCGGGCGCCAGCAAGGCGATGTAGCCGCCATTGGCCGCCGTCAGCGTGCCCTGGTTGACCACAGAGCCGGAGCCGCCCGAGCCGGTGAACACATGGTTGCCGGCCATAAAGTCGGCATTGCTCATGGAAAGCGTCGAAGCCACCAGGCCGCCGACGTTGACCTGCGAGCCCGCACCGAACAGCACGCCGTTGGGATTGAGAATGAAAACCTGGCCATTCGCCGTCAGACTGCCCAGCAGCTCACTGGGGCTGCTGCCCGTGATGCGGTTCAGCGCAATGGCCGCCGCATTGGGCTGGTTGAACCGCAGCGCCTCGTTGGCTGCGGTGGAGAGCGAAGTCCAGTCGATGGCCACACGCTGGGTGCTTTGGTTGATGGTGGTGGTGTTGCCCACCGTCGAAATGCCGGCGGCGCCAGCCGACACACTGGCATTGGCCGCATCGGCCGCGCGTACTTCATGCGTGAGCATGGCCAGGGAAGCCAGCAGTACCAATGCCGCCCGGCAGGCGGTGTTAAGCCTGAAGCCCGCGCCGCCGCCCTCGCCTCCACTTCCTCCTTGCGCCTCTACGTCATCCCACTGCACGCTGCCGCGCGCCGAACCACCCTTGCTGCGCCCCTTGGCATTTTCCGCCACCGCCACCCAGAGGCTGAGGGCGGCATTCCAGACAAGACGGTAGATGCGGTTCATGCTGGCGTGGCTTTTCATGATGAGGACTTCCGGAAAAAAAAATAGGACCTAGGCGACTACCGGCCACAGGCACGCGCCTCGCGCGCCTGTGACAAAACGTGCAAATCGTAAAAGTCCACTCCCCGCCTGTATGTCCCTAGTTATGGGGACATGGCGCTAATGCCGATGTGAAAATTTCCCTTTTGGGACGCGCACTTTGGCCACCCATCAACCTTCACAGAACAGCAAGACGCATGGACTTACGAATCACATGCGGGCGATTTTCTGTAACGGGCTTCAGCGCAGCAATACTGCCGATGCAGTAGCGGGCGGAGCAGCGGGCGCAGGTGCGCGGGCTTGTCCCCAGTTTTGGGGACAAGCCGAAGAAACAAATGCTTTGTGGTTCAGACGGGGCTGTAGTAGCCGCGCTGCACGGCGTAAGCGGTGATCTCCGCCGCATTCCGCAAGGAAAACTTCTCCATCAAATTCTGCCGATGCGTCCGCACCGTCAGCACACTGATGGCCAGCAGCTCGGCGATCTCGCGGTTGCTCAAGCCGCGCGCCACCAGCGACATGATCTCGCGCTCGCGCGGCGTCGCGACCAGGCTGTCTCCCGCGGAGTCCACCAGCCGTGCGCGCGGTGAAAAGGCCGCGGCGATATTGCTGCTCACATACTGCCGGCCGGCCAGCACGGCATGCACGGCCTGTAGCAGCTCGGCGCTGTCTTCGCTTTTGTGCACATAACCGTCGGCGCCCGCGGCCAGCGCCTGCCTGACGGAGTCGGCCTGCAGGTCGCCGGTGAGCACCAGCACCTTGACGGTGTCGCTGCACTCGGCCTTGATGCTGGCGGCGATCTTCACGCCATGCTGACCGGGCAGGCCCAGGTCCAGCAACAGGAGTTGGGGGTTGAATTGCCTCACCAGCGCTTCCACCGCCATGCCGTCGCCGGTTTCCGCGACAACCTCAAGACCTGGCTGGGTGCCCAGCAGCATCTTCAGGCCGTCGCGCATCAGCACATGGTCTTCAGCAAGAATGATTCGGGTGGTCGCGATGGTGGAGGGAGTGGATGTCATGGTGATGCTCATTGAATGCTTTTCATCAATGCGGCCAGTACACGCGGCTCCACCGGCTTGTAGAGCAGGCGCAGGCCGTTGCGGGCTGCCTCGGCAACTGTTTCGGCGGAGGTATCGCCGGTGATGATGACGGCGGACACCTGCCGGCCCAGGCGGCGCTCCACCGCTTCGACGATCTCGGGGCCGGTCACACCATGGCCCAGGTGGTAATCGGTGAGAACCAGTTCCAGCGAGTCCGCCTGCTCGGCTGCGGCATTGATCGCCTCCCCCAGCGTGGCGGCCACACGCACCTGGTGGCCCCATTCGCCCAGCAGGCGCTGCATGGACTCGCGCACCACGGGGTCGTCGTCGACCACCAGCACGCTACCCGTGAAATGGCCTGCCGCGTGTGCCGCACCAGGCTCCGCTGCCGCAGGCGCCGCCGCGCGCGGCAGCGTGACGGAAAACACCGAGCCTTTGCCCGGCGTCGAACGCACACGAATTTCTCCACCCAGCAGCGGCACCGAGCGCGACACGATGGCCAGCCCCAGGCCCAGGCCGTGCTCGCGTTCGCGCGCCACGTCGGGCACCTGGTAGAACTCGCCGAAGATGCGCGCGCGCTCGTCGTCGGCGATGCCTATGCCGGTGTCGAACACCTGGAACTCCAGCAGGTTGCCGCGCGGCCGGCAGCCAACCAGGATGCGGCCCTTGTCGGTGTAGCGCACCGCATTGGCCGCCAGGTTGGACAGCACGCGCGCCAGCACCAGCGGGTCGGTGTCGACCCAAAGGCCGCGCGGCGCGCGCACCTTGAAGCCCAGGCCTTTGGCCCCGGCCGGCCCGGCAAATGCATTGTTCAGCTCCGCCAGCAGCCCCGCCACCTCCACAGGCCGCCGCGCCACGTCCACCGTACCGCTGTCCAGCCGCGACAAATCGAACAAGCCATTGAGCAAACGCCCCAAGCCGTTGAGCGCCAGTTGCAGGCGCTGCGCGATGTGGCTGACTTCCGTCCCCGGTATCTGGGGCCGCCCGGCCATGGCCTGCAGCGTGGCCACAAACAGGCTCAGGGCCTGTATGGGCTGGCGCAGGTCATGGCTGGCGACCGCCAGAAATTGCGACTTGGCGCGGCTGGCCGCTTCGGCGTGTTCCTTGGCGCTGCGCAGATGCTCGGCGGCGCTGAGCGCGCGCAGGCGGCGGCGCAGCAAAACCCAGGTGAGCAGCGCCAGCATCGCGCTGGCCGCTGCGCCCAGGCGGGCCACCAGCTGCAGCTTGCTGATGGCGATGGCGGTGGTGAAGTTGGGCAGCGAGCGCGCCGTCAGCGTCCAGCCGTAGCCGCCCACCTCCACCTGCTGCGTCGCATAGAACAGCTTGACGGCGGACTCCCCGCCCACGCGGTCGCTGTAGGTGTCTATCAGCTGGTCGTCGCCCTGCCCCGCGCCGTCGTAAACCTCGACGGTGATATTGGCGCGCTCGCCCAGGATGTTGTCCATCAGGCCGTCCATGCTGAAGGCGGCGTAGATCCAGCCCGAGATGTTGGCGCGCCGCTCGGCCACCGTGGCGTGCGGCGTGCCGTTTTTATAGACCGGCAGGTACATGCGGTAGCCGGCCTGCACCTGCGCCGCGTCCTCCTCGGGCAGTTTGACCTTGTTGGAGACCGCGATGCCGCCGCTGTCGCGAGCGGCCTCCATGGCGGGCCTGCGCGAGGGCTCTGCGAAATAGTCGGTGCCCAGGGTGCTCAGGAAGGAGGAACCCGTCGGCTCAAAGTACAGCGCCGAGGTGCTGGCGCCGCTGTCGCCGGGTGCTTGCACCGTGTAGGCCGGAAAACCCTGGCTGCGCACCATGGCGATGTGGCGTTCGCGCTCGTCGGGCGCCACAATGAGCGCAAAGCCCATGCCCTGCAGGCCCGGGTGGTTCTGGATGCGCAGATTGGCCACAAAGGACTGGAAGTCCCCGCGCTGCACCTTGTCGGACGTGGCAAACAGCCCGTGTGTGGCGCGCAGCGCCTGCTCGTAGGCCAGCATGCGCTCGCGAAACAGGCTGGTGGTCTCGCGCACGCGTGCGTCAAACTCGACCTGCAGGGCCTGTTCAATCTCCTGGCGTTCCCGTTCCCAGAAATACCAGGCCGCTGCCAGCGCCAGGCCCAGCACCACGCAGGGCAGCAGGTAGCTGAAAAAACGCAGCCGCCGGATGGCCGGTGGCTGCGCCTTCACGGCACCGGGCAAGGAAGACGAGGAAGAAGATCTGTTGGCCATGCGTGTGGCTGTTAGCGCTGGTAAGGCAGCAGGATGCGCTCGGCCTCGGCCTGCGCGTCCTTCAGGGCCTGCTGCGGCGTCTTGGCGCCGGTGAGCGCCGCCGCCAGGCCGGCGTTGAGCGCGCGCGTCACGCGCTGGTTCTCATGCGTGGAAAGTTCGGCCACGGCCTGCGGCAGCTGGTCGCGCGCGACCGCCGCCTGCGGAAACTCCGCCACATACTTTTTCATGGCGCTGGTCTCCCAGGCCGTCGGGCTGACGGCGATGTAGCCCGAGTCAATGCCCCAGCGCGCGGTGCGTTCGGGCGCGACCATCCACTGGATAAAACGGAAGGCGGCCTTTTGCTGCGCCGGCGAGGCCTTGCGAAACACATAGAAATTGCCGCCGCCCGTGGGCGAACCGCGGCGCGTATTGCCGGGCAGCATGCCCACGCCGAAATCAAAGCCGGCCTTGGCCTTGAGGTTGCCCAGGTTGCCGCTGGTGGTCCAGATCATCGCGGCCTTGCCGTCCAGGAAGTCGTTGGGCGTGGTGCCCCATTCGACGATGCCGGGCGGGTGCACCTTGTGCTCGCGCGACAGGCCCACCCAATAGCGCAATGCATCCACCACGGCGGGCTTGTCAAAGTAGGTCTTGGTGCCTGCCGCGTTCATGAGTTCGGCGCCGTTGCCCGTGGCCAGGCCCTGGAACAGCCAATAGGGAAAGCCGGAGGACGGGATCTGCAGGCCCCACTGCGTGGTGTTGCCGGCCGCGTCGCGCCGCGTCAGCTTGCGCGCGTAATCGGCCATCTCCGCCCAGTTGGCCGGCGGGCGTTCAGGGTCCAGGCCGGCCTGGCGGAAAAGCGCCTTGTTCCAGTAAAGCAGGATGGTCGAGCGCTGGAAGGGAACGCCCCAGGTCTGGCCGGCGGCGCGGCTGTTGGCCATCAAGGCCGGGTAAAAGCCGCGCAGCCAGGCCACATCTGCGGCGTCGGCGACCAGGTCGTCGAAGGGCACGATGGCATTGGCGTCGATCAGTGTGTAAACGTCCACGGCGAACAGCACGGCCGCATCGGGCGGCGTGCCGCTTTTGTGCGCCGTCAGCGCCTTGACGATGGAATCCTTGTAGGTGCCGGTGTAGACGGGCGTGACACGGATGTCGGGGTGGCTTTTCTCAAAATCGGCGGCCAGCGCCGAAATGCTTTTGGCGACGGGGCCGCCCACCGCGATGGGGAAATAAAAAGAGATTTCCGTCGGCTCGGCACGGCCCGCACCCGAAGCGGCCAGCGCTGCCAGCAGCAGCGAAGCCTTCAGAATGTTCCACATAGCGCTTCCCGGCCTTCTTTATTTTTGCTTGCCTCGTGGCCACCGCTTCCTGTCGGCGTGCCCGGCAGTGTATGCCCTTTGCCGCCCATCATGCAGCACGCGCGGCAACAGTCAATACCCGCCTCGGGCATGCTATGCGATGGCAACCGGCCTGTCTGTCCCCAGTTTTGGGGACAAGGGGCCGGCAGGGATGGCGTCCCCAATTTGGGGCACCGGCAAGGCGCCGCTCAGGGCGGCGTGTAGTAACCGCACCGCACGGCGCAAGCCGTGATCTGGGCCGCGTTGCGCAGCGAGAATTTCTCGCCCAGGTTTTGCCGGTGGGTGCGCACCGTGAACACGCTGAGGGACAGCACTTTGGCGATTTCGCGGTTGCTCAGCCCGCACGCTACCAGGGACATGATCTCGCGCTGGCGCGGCGTGGCGGCGGGTAACCCATCAGGCGCATCCCTGCGCAGGGAGCCCGGCAGGAAGACCTTGGCGATGCCACGGCTGACATGCTGCCGGCCGGCGAGCACCGCCTGCACAGCCCGCATAAGCTCAGCCCCGTCTTCGCTTTTGTGCGCGTAGCCGTCGGCGTCCGCCGACAATGCCTGCCGCAGTACGCCGGGCCGCAGCTCGCCGGTCAGCACCAGCACCTTGACGGTGCCGCCAAAACCGGCCTTGATGGCGGACACGATATCCAGCGGCGGCGCACCTGGAAGGTCCATATCCAGCAGCACCAATTGCGGCGGGGGCAGGAGCAGGCCCGCCAGCGGCACCACGGCCGCAACATCGTCGGTTTCCGCCACGACCTCAAAGCCATCGTGCCGGCACAAGAGCATCCTGAGGCCGTCGCGCATCAGCGCGTCGCCTCCTGCAAGCAGGACAGTGGTGGGGTAACAGTTCAATCCAGTCTCTCCAAGCCAGGACAACAGGGGGGCCCGGCCGGGCCCCGGGTTGATGGTTGCCCTACTGTGGCAAAGGGCATGTCAACTGTCTGTCCCCAGTTCTGGTGACACTGCTGCAGGCCCCCACCCAAGCCTCCCCCAGAGGGGGAGGGAGTACATACCCCTCTTGCTCCCTCCCCCACTGGGGGAGGGCTGGGGTGGGGGCCAGCGCCCCTCAAAGCGACGCTGCCTATTCGGCTTTGTCCTGCCCTTCGGCCTCCGCGGCGGCGGTGTTCAGTGCCTTGATGAGCGCGGCATCATCGAGCACGGTCGATTCACTGTCGATGCTGTTGCCCGTGAGTTTGTCCGTGCCGGCAATGGTGTTGAGCGCGGTCACGTATGCCCCGTCCAGTGCTGCAGTCACGCCGAAAGCAGATGCAGGCAAAGGTGGTGCGGGCGGCGTACCGGTCATCGTCAGCGTGCCGTTGGTGTAGACGACGTTGTAACCCAGGGCCGACGCCAGCGTGCCCTGCGTGATGGCATGCGTGGGGCCGGTCGTGGCAGTACCTGTGGGCGCCGACAGCGCGCCGCCCAGCGCAGTAGCCGCGGTGTCGCCCGCCACCAGGCCGCTGTTGACGGTGTAGGTGAGAGCCGGGTCGGCGCCACCGTAGGCCTTGCTCTGGTTGTCGCCGCTCACATTGAGCGTCGGCACAACGCTGTAGACAAAGCGGTTGCCGGTGAGAGAAGTCATCGACGCATGGGTCGGTGCGTTGGCCGCAAAGGTGCGGCCAAAGGCATTGCCGGTGGAGACCAGGCCGCCGAAGGTGTTGGCTGTCGGATCGGTCGAATACACCAGGAAGCGGCCCGCGCCGGGATTGAGCGCGCCTGCGCCCGCGTTGTTCACAAAGTTGCGGCCGGCGGCCAGCACCAGTGAATCATTGGCCGCGCTGCCGGAAGTGACGCCGTTGTTCAGCGTGAGGTCACTGGCCGCGCCCGTAGTGCGCACCAGCACTTTGCCGGTAGCGGTAAGGCCCACAGTGTTGACGGTGCCGACAGACAGCGCACCTGCTTGCGAGTACTCGGCATTGCCAGTGTTGCCCGCCAGCGTCGTCACCGCATTGCCTGCGTTGTTGAGCGTGTGCGTGCCGGTGCCCAGCAACTCCAGGCCGGTTGCAGTGATCGCTGCGGTTTGGGTGCTGGTGCCGGCGGCGCTCAGCATCAGCTCGCTGGCCGTCAGCGCGCCATTGATGGCGATGTTGCCGGCGGTCGTGGTCAACTTCAATTTGTCCTGCACATTGCCGAAGGCGGCGTCTACCGTGATGCCGGCGCTTGACGACAGGCTGACCGTCTGTGCCGACCCGGCGTTGGTGGTGATGCCGAAGTTGCTGGTGTTGACGGCATTGGCGGCGGCGATGCTGATGTCGCCGGTGGCGCCTGTGGTCGTCAACGTTTGCAGGCCGGTCACATCGGTGCCCAGCGTGATGCCGTCGCGCGCGGATGCGTTGAGTGTGGTGGCGGTGATGTTGTTGGCCGCGCCATTGGCATCCGTGATGGTGCCGGCCGCGGCACCAAGGGTGACTGAACTGCCGGCCACCGTCTTGACCGCGAGGTTGCCGGCCGCGGCGGTGACGCTGACAGCGCCCGGTGCGCTGATGTTTTCGAGGCTGGCGCCACTATTCAGTGCGAGGTTGACTTGCGAAGCGCCGCCGTTCGCCACCGCGGTGACCGAGCTCGCGTCCCAGATAGTCACCGGGGCAGCGGTGCTGGCGCCTATGCTGCCGTTGCCCGCCTCCAGGTAGACCGAGCCACCCGAGGGGGTCCAGATGTTGGGCGAGACTGTTTGCGCACTGATGCCGCCCGTGGCCACCAGGCTGAAGCCGGCGGTGCCCGCAGTCGTACCCGTGGCGTTACTCGAAGTTGAAAGGGCGCTGCCACCCAAAAAGATATTGCCCGTGTTGGCGATATCGACGCGGCCTTGGCTGAAAATGCCGCTCAGGAAGCTGGCGGTGGCGGCGGTGTTGCGAAGGGTGAGGTTGCCCGATAAGCTGTTGGTGAGGTTGCCGAAACTCTGGATCCGGTTGCCTGCGTTGGTCAGCGTCATGCCCCCGAAGCTGGTGACCTGCAAGGTGTTCCCGACGATGGCCTGGGTTTGCGTCACGGCGCCGCTGCTGTGCAGCATCACCATACCGGTTCCGGAGTGGGTGATGCCGGCCGTTCCGTCAACCGTTCCCACAGACAGCGCAGAGGCGGAGCGGACCTGGAAATTGGCCGTGTCGTAGGCCCGCCCGCTGATCTGGCTGATCTGGTTGCCAGTATTGGCCAGGACGACGCTTCGTGCATTGGCGTTGAGGTTGGCGACAGTGATGGCCGCCGTCTGGCTGATCGCGCCCGTGACGTTGTTGTTGATCAGGCTCAGGGTCGGCGAGCTGGCCAGATTGATATCGCCCCCGGTGTTGCCGATCACGATGCCGCCGGTGTTGTTGATGCGGCCGATCGCGATCGCCGAAGCGGTGATCCGGTTGAGCTCGTCGTTGCTCAGGTTCATGGCGGCGGTTTCAGACGCCCCGCCAAGCGTGATCGCCCGGAAGCTGCTGACCGTATTGATCGTCACCCTGCCCGCGCCCGCGTTGACGGCGCTGCCGATGTTGACACGCTCACCCCGCAGCGCGATGTCCCCGCCCCCGCTGTTGATGCCGGTGCCGTTGATGTTCAGGTCAAAGTTGATGGCCGGCGAGGCCGGCGCCATACCCGACCCGAGCAGCGACATGGCCGCGCCGTTGGAGTTGATGCTGCCGCCGGTCAGGCTCAGGCCCTGGGAACCGGCAGCGTGTACCACCGCCGAATTCCCGCGGCCGTCCATGCTGATCGCGCCGGTCGAGCTGAGGCTGCCGCCCGCCATGGAGATGCCCGTGAAGGTTGCCGTTGTCGAGAGGCCCTGCCCAGCACCTGAAACGGAGAGCCCGCCCGTGCCCGCGATCAGGTCGGCGCCGGCATCGACCAGGATGCCGATGCCGGTCGTGCCATCGTCCATATCAGCGACGCCGTCGAGAAAGATGCGACTGGCCGCGCCGGACTGCAGCTTGCCTTTTGCAATGATGCCCTTGGTATCCGCGGCGGCGGCGAGGGCACTGAGCATCTGGCCCCTGACCTCCACGTTGCCGCCGGTGCTGGACACCTCGGAGCCGGTGCCCAGCTCAACGGCGACGCTGTGGGCCGTCGACGTGGTGTGTGCATTGCCGGTAACGGCGATGTTGCCCGTACCCGTGACCTTGGCCAGTGAGTCCAGCCGCACCCCGCGGGCCGCCTGGGCAATGATGGTGCCCCAGCCCGACTCGCCGATGATGGTGATAGTGCCGGCGCCGCCTGCCACGTTGGAGTTGGTGATGGCCACGCCTGCCGCCGAGCCGCTGGCGGCGACAGCAGCGGCGCCGCCGCTCTTGAGCTTTCCGGTGATGCCTATGGTGCCGCTGCCGGTGGTGCTGACGTTGGTCTGTGTGGCCCCGCTGTTGACCAGCTCGACCGCGTTATTGCCTGAATTGGTATTGGATGCGTCAATGCTGATGTTTCCGCTGCTGGTCAAACTGCTGCCGGCCAGCTTGATGGCTGAACTGGCGCTGCTGATGTTGGCATTGCCGCTGGTGAGGGTGGCACGGTCCAGCAGCACGCCGTACTGCGCCGTGTCCGCCGTGATGCCGTTGATGGTGAGGGCGCCGGTGCCTGCGTTCACGGTGCTCTGGGACACCAACACGCCCGAGTTTCCGGCCTGGCCCGCCCCGGTCAGCGAGATCGCCCCTCCGGCAGTCTGCACAGCCGCGTTGCTGATATCCAGCGCGCCGGCGGAGTTGACGGTGATCGTGCCGGCGCCGCCGGTCACGGCGAGCCCGGAACTCTTGATGGACTGGGAGGCCGAGGCTGTATTCACGTTAATCGTGCCGCCGCCTGAGACCTTGAAGGTCAGGGCGGTGCCGTCCCCGCTGCCCGTGAGGTCTATGCCGGTGCCGCTTGCCCCGGTCGTCTTGATGATGAGGTTCAGGCCACTGGGCATTTCCACATCGGCATTGCTGAAGTTGCCCGTCGTGTTGATCGAGTCCGTGGCCTGGATGGTCATGTCGGAACCCGCGGCTTCAAGCGTGTCCTCATAAATGGTGTTGGCCGCCGCACCATTGCCGGCCGCAATGGTCATCGTGGCCGGGTCCAGCAGCCAGTTGCCGTTCTTGCCTTGCGGCGCCCGCGTATTGACCCTGAAGCTTGGCAGTATCCTGAAGTTCGCGGCGCTGGTTTCGATAAAGCCGCCGTCACCGCCGTCGGGTGCGCTGGCATCCAGCGTGCCGCCGATATGGACCATGCCGTGTTCCATGTCGCCGATCAGCATGATGCGGCCGGCCTTGTTGGCAAGGGTCTTCGCTTCAATGATGCCGGTGTTGTTCACCGTGGCGGAGGTCAGGCTGTCGAGCGCTTTCGCGCCCAGCAGCACCTGCCCGCCGTTGGCCTGGATCAGCTGTTTGTTCTCGGCCAGCGCATTGATCGCGCCCTGGTCAATGCTGTAGCCCAGCAGGCTGCCGTTGTCGAGGTTCAGCGTGACCTTGTTGCCAGCGGCAAGCAGCGCAGTGCCCAGCGTGGCGGTCATCACACCTTCGTTGCGCACTTCGGGGGCCAGCAACGCCAGGTAGCCGCCCTGCCCTGCGTTCAGCGTGCCCTGATTCACCACCGAGCCGCCGGAGCCCGTGAACACGTTGTTGCCGGCCATGAAGTCGGCATTGCTCATGTTCAAGGTAGAAGCCACCAGTCCGCCGACGTTCACTTGCGACCCCGCGCCAAACAGCACACCGTTCGGGTTCAGGATAAACACTTGGCCATTGGCCGTGAGGCTGCCGAGCAGCTCGCTGGGGCTGCTGCCGGTGATGCGGTTCAACGCAATAGCCTGCGCGTTGGGCTGGTTGAATACCAAAGCCTCATTGGCACGGGTGGACAGTGAAGTCCAGTCAATCGCCAGTCTCTGCGTCGCCTGGTTGATCGTGGTGACGTTGCCCGCGGTGGCGACGGTGCCTGCGCCGGCGACGACGGCCGCATTGGCCGCATCTGCAGCGTCCGCCTGCGGAACCATAAGCAAGAGAGATGACAGAACACCGAGAGCCGCCTTGCAGACGGCGTTAAGCGTGAACCCGCCACCACCTTCGCCCCCATACCCGCCATCACCTTGATGAACCGAACTGCAATCCACACTTGGGCGAACCGAGCCGCCCTTGCTTTTGCCTCTGGCGTTCTCAGCCACAGCCACCCACAGGCTCAGGGCGGTGTTCCAGACGAGGCGGTAAATACGGTTCATGCTGGCGTGGCTTTTCATGGAAGCTTTCGTTGACGGGCGGGACTTGCAGCGAACCAGGTTGCTCGCCAATCAGTCGGGCCGGCGCCCCCCCGCTGTTGTGGAACGCCTGCCTGACCGGCCGTCATCGTACGAAACACGAAAGCCGCTGTCTGTCGCACATATTCGCTACACCCAGATATCTTCAGGGGTCGCTCCCGGACTCAATATTGGACCTTAGACCAGCAGAAATGGGCGCCAATCGCTATCAAAAATATAGCACATGGATCATCCGGGTGGCATGATCACCGGCACTGACGGGCAGCGAACAGGCCTTGCCGGTGACCAGACACCGGTTACCGGCTTGCATGTAGAACAAACAATCTACACGAATAGCGAGTCGTGCGACCAAAACCGTCGCAAAATGTCGCCTGATGAATGCACCTCCCGCTGAACAAGACCTGCCCGTGATCCACGTCGCAATCGTCGAGGACGATCCGAGCTTTCGCGGGGCGCTGAGTCGCGTGGTGCAGGGCGCTTCTGACATGCGCCTGGTGGGCGCGGCGGGCACCCGCGCCGAAGGCTTGCAGATGCTCAAGCGACCGCCGGCCGATGTGCTGCTGGTTGATTTGGGCCTGCCCGATGGCTCAGGCATCGACGTGATCCGCGCGGCTTCCCAGCAGTGGCCGGCCTGCAGCATCATGGTGAGTACCAATTTTGGCGACGAGACGCATGTGATGCAGTCGATCGAATCCGGCGCTGCCGGCTACCTGCTGAAAGACAGCTCACCGCTGAAAATGGCGGCCGAGATCCGCAGCCTGGCCAGCGGCGGCAGCCCGATCAGCCCCATCATCGCCCGGCAGGTGCTGGCGCGCTTTCGCCGCAGCACCGCAGCGGGCGCCGGCACGACGCCCGCCGATATCGACGCGTCCTCGCTGCTGTCGGCGCGTGAAAAGGAAGTGCTGGACTACATCACCAAAGGTTTCACCGCGGTGGAAATTGCCAGGCTGATGGAGTTGTCGCCCTTCACGGTGCGCACTTTTGTGCGGCGCATCTACAGCAAACTCAAGGTCACCTCCAAGGCTGAAGCGATCTACGAAGCCAGGCACCAGGGCATTCTGTCGCAGTAGTTGCCGTGCGCATGCCCTTTCATAACCACCGGCTCCTGCGTTTTTTGCCCCGCGTAGCGCTGCTGGCAGCAGCCGCGGTGCTGACGGGTCTTGTCGCCTGCGACTCTGCGGACACCCGCGCGGGTGCTTCCCCCGGCGCAGCGGCCCTGCATCTCACCCAGGCTGACTGGCAGGTGCAAACCGATGCGGGCTTCACCTCGCCACCGCTCACCCTCGACGGCCAAACCCTGCTGGACCACTGGCAACCCGTTGCGCTGCCGCACGCCTTGCCCGTCTCGGTGCTGGGACAGGCCCGGGCGGCAGCATCCGCCGGTGTGGCACCCGTCACACGCACCAGCTGGTTTCGACTGACCGTGCCGCCGGTCCCGGCATCGTCCGCGCCGCTGGCGCTGTATGCGGCCCGCGTGCGCACCGACGGCACCCTCGCGGTGTATGCCGACGGTCACCTGATACACACCGCACAGCAGCAAGGCCCCTTATGGAACAGCCCGCACACGCCGCTGTGGGTGCTGCTGGAGAAATCACCCGATGGCCGCCCGCCGCGCGAGATCACGCTGCGCATCGAGCACACGGCGGCGACCCAAGTGGCGCTGTCGTCACTGTGGCTGGGCCCGGTGGATGCCATCAGCTGGCGCTACCACGGCCGCCAATGGCTGCAGCAGGAATTGCCGGGCATGTTCAGCTCGGCTTTCCTCGCGGTCGGCATCTTCGCCCTGCTGGTGTGGTTGCGGCGCCGGCATGAGCCGGGCTACCTGCTGTTTTTTGTGCTGGCGGCCATGTCCTTCATCCGGGGCCTGCATTTCTATGTGAACTTCCCGATTGCCAACGACTGGTTTGCCTGGTTCACCGTCAACTCGCTGTTCTGGCTGGTCACGGTGGTGCACTTTTCAATCGGCCTGCTGCACCGGCGCCGGCAACTGTGGCTGACGCGGGCACTGATCACCGCGTCCGTGCTGATGGCCCTGCTGACCCTGCCCCTGTGGCCGGCCCTGCCCAACACGCCGAGGACCACGCCCATGCTGTATGTGGTGGCCGCACTGATGGGCGTGAGCGTCAGCGTGGCGGGCATCGTCAACGCCTGGGGGCGCTCGCGCGACGCCATGGTGGTGGCCATCGGGACGGTGCTGGCCACGCTCTTCAGCGCGACCGACTGGCTGGTACAGAATAATTTCATCAGCCCCGAAAACTGGTATCTGGGCCCGCATACCAACGCGATCACCTTCAGCGTCTTCGGTTACGTGATGTACCGCCGTTACACCGGCGCCATTGCGGAGGTCGAGCAGGTCAACGCCAGCCTGGCCGAGCGCCTGCGGGCGCGCGAAGCCGAACTTGAAGCCAGCCACCGCAGCCTGCGCGAGATCGCCCAGCAGCAGATGCTGAGCAACGAACGCCAGCGCATGATGCAGGACATGCACGACGGCTTGGGCTCGACGCTGATCAGCGCCATCCGCTCCGTCGAGGTCGGCGGCATGAGCGACGAACGCGTGAAGCAAACCCTCAAGGACTGCATGGACGACCTGAAGCTCGCCATCGACTCGATGGAGCCGGTTGAAGCCGACCTGTTGCTGCTGCTGGCCACACTGCGTTTTCGGCTCGAGCCCCGGCTGGAAGGCACCGGCATCACGCTGCTCTGGGAAGTTCAGGAACTCCCCGCGCTGGACTGGCTGGACCCTTCAAACGCGCTGCACATTTTGCGCATCCTGCAGGAGGCTTTCGCCAACATCCTCAAGCACGCCCAGGCCAGCGAAATACGCGTAACCACCGCCGCGGGCGACGGCTGGGTGTGCGTCGGCATCACCGACAACGGCAAGGGCTTTGCGGTGGAGGAAGCGCTAGGCAACGGCGGCAAGGGCCTGGCCAACCAGCGACGCCGCGCGCAGGCCATAGGCGGTGATGTGGCGTTTGAATCATCGGCAGCCGGCACACGGCTGACATTGCGCCTGCCGGAAAAGCGCCCCGCAACCATGTGATTCCGCCGATTGCAACAAAAGCGTTAACACCGTCATCCGCCGATACGCTGTTGTCCCTCTTTCCGGCGAACAGGCCGGAATTCCGTGCCGCACGGGATCCCAAACTGTCCCTAGATATGGGGACACGCAATGGCCCGTCCTTGAAGCACAATGGCATTATTTCCAGCCGCCCGCTCACGCCCTCATGGTGAGCAAGCCAGGCATGCACAAGGCATGCGCCAATGCAGGAACCGAGATGCAGCAGACCAGCCCCAATCCGTCCCTCATCCACGTGGCGCTCGTGGAGGATGACGTCCTTTTCCAGAACGCCATCGTGACCGCCATTGCGGCCTCGCCCGATATACGCCTGATGAGCCTGGCCAGCACGCGCGCGCAAGGCCTGCAGTCGCTGCAAAGCGCGCCCGCCGACGTGCTGCTGGTGGACCTGGGCCTGCCCGACGGCTCGGGCATAGACGTGATACGCGCGGCGCATGCGCAGTGGCCGACCTGCGCCATCATGGTGTGCACGGCCTTCGGCGATGAGGCGCATGTGTTGCAGTCCATAGAGGCCGGCGCATCGGGCTACCTGCTGAAAGACAGCGAGCCCGAGAACATGCTGCACGAGATCCGCAGCCTGCACGGCGGCGGCAGCCCGATCAGCCCGCTGATCGCGCGGCAGATTCTGATGCGCTTTCGCGCCGCGCCTCCGGTGGCACCGGCTGCCGCGCCGGCCCCGGCCGCCGGCGAGCAGGCCGTGCTGTCCAGCCGCGAAAAGGAAGTGCTGGAGCTGATCACCAAAGGCTTTACCGCCGACGAGATCGCGCGGCTGATGCAGGTCTCGCAGCACACGGTGCAGACCTATGTGCGGCGTATTTACAGCAAGCTCAATGTGAACTCCCGGGCCGAAGCGATTTATGAAGCCAGGAACCAGGGCATTCTGGCGGCCTGAGCTGCGCGAAGGCATGCTTCGCTGGCTGCTGCTGTGTGCCTGGCTGCTGGCTTGCGGCCCCGCCGCCTGGGCCGCGGGGACTGTCGTGCACTACACCCAGGCCGAGATGCTGCGCGTGGAGGCGGCGAGCTTCAAGCCGCTGGCCGCCACGGTCGACGACGGCGCCCTGTCCGGAAGCTGGACCCAGGTGGCATTGCCGCGCGTGATTGAAACACCGGCCGCTTCGGATACCGGCAAGCGGCCGGTGGTCACTACCTGGCTGCGCATACACCTCGATGCGCTGCAGGGAAGCAAAGGCCCCACGCATTTCTACCTGATACGCTGGCTCGCCGCCGGCCAGATCGCGGTGTATGCCGACGGGCAGTTGCGCTACCGCTCCACCGGCAGCCCGGTCTGGAACCTCTTTAACCACCCCGCGCTGCTGCTGCCGCTGAACCTGACCGCCGACAGCCCGCCGCCGAAAACCCTGTTGATACGACTGGACAGCCTGCCCTCGCCCGAGGCCGGGATTTCCTCCTTCTATGCCGGCGACTCCGACAGCCTGGTCGAAATGGCCGCCAAGCGCGACTGGCTGGCTTACCAGCTGCCCTTTATGTGCAGCGCGGCCTTCCTCGCGGTGGGGCTTTTCTCTCTGGCTGTCTGGGTGGTGCGCCGCCAGCCGGCCAGCCTCTACCTGTTCGCGATCGCGGTGCTGGGTGCCACGCGCCGCTGGCATTTCCAGCTGGGCCCCGAAAAACTCATCGTCAGCGACGCCTGGTTTATCTGGCTGACCCTCAATGCCCTGATGTGGCAGTCGCTGATCACCCACTACTTCCTGCAGTTCCTGCACGGCCGCGCCATGCCCCGGCTCAGTCGCGTGATGCTGGCGATGGCTGTGGTGTTTTCTATCGTCACGCTGCCCTTTGCCTCCGTCTTCTCCAGCCTGCTGGCGCTGCGGCCCTATGCCCACCTGCTGCTGATCTCCATGGCCACAATCATCGTGGCGGTCGGGCTGTGGCACTCATGGCGCAGCCGCTCGCTGGACGCGAAGATGCTGTCAACAGTCTTTCTGGTCAACTATGTGTTCGGCGTCTACGACTGGGCACGCCTCAAGTACGTGCTGGACCTGGAGAGCTACTACCTCACGCCTTATGCGGCCATGCTGATGTTCGGCGTGTTTGTGGTGATCATGTTCCGCCAGTACGTGGGCGCCCTGGCCACCGTGGAGCAGCTCAACACCGGGCTGGAAGAAAGCCTCAAGAACCGCGAAACCGAACTCGCGGCGAGCTATGAGAGGCTGCGCGAAGTCGAGCAGCGCGAGCTGCTGAGCCAGGAGCGCCAGCGCCTCACGCAGGACATGCACGACGGCCTGGGTTCCTCGCTGGTCAGCGCGCTGCGCGTGGTCGAGGGCGGCCGGCTGGGCGAGGCCGAGGTGGCCGAGGTCCTCAAGGGCTGTATAGACGACCTCAAGCTGACCATAGATTCGATGGAGCCGGTGGAGGCCGACCTGCTGCTGCTACTGGCCACGCTGCGCTTTCGCCTGGGCCCGCGCCTGGCGGGCGCCGGCATCTCGCTGCGCTGGGAAGTTTCCGACGTGCCGCCGCTGGACTGGCTGAACCCGCGCAACGCGCTGCACATACTGCGCATCCTGCAGGAGGCCTTCACCAACACCCTCAAGCACACCAACGCCACGCAGATCAGGGTGATGACCGGCGCCGAAGACGGTTATGTCAGCGTGATCATTGCCGACAACGGCGGCGGTTTTTCCATCAGCGAGGCGCTGGCCGGCGGCGGCAAGGGCCTGGCCAACCAGCAGCGCCGCGCCCAGGCCATAGGCGCGGAGCTTTTGCTGCATTCCTCGGCTACGGGCACCACGCTGACGCTCAAGCTGCCGCAAAAGCGCCCGTAGCGGGCAAGGGCTTTGGCTGCGCGGCCCGCCGGTGCTTTACACCGCGTCTTCATAATCGCGGGATAGCCCTTAGCGCCCACACACCGCCATGAACCTTTTTTTACGACCCAGCATTCTTTCCGCCCTGCTGTGCTGCACCCTCGCGCAAGCCCAGCCCGCCGCCCCCAGCTCCGCAACAAGCCATCCGATTGTGGGCACCTGGAGCTGGACCCTGCCCGGCAAGACCTGCACCGAAACCTGGCAATACCGCACCGACGGCAGGCGTCTGGGCACCAGCGGTGAGGAAGTCACCCAGGGCGACTACCAGGTGCCGGCCAAGCCCACAACGACGGGCTTTTACCCGCTGACCGAAACCGTGACCAGCAGCAACGGCAAGCGCGACTGCTCGGGCGACCTGCATACGGACGGGGACGAAAGCGTGATCCGCTTTATCCAGTTCAGTCCCAAGCAGGACCAGTTCATCGTCTGCAAGGCCGCTTCACTTGAGGCCTGTTTCGGGCCGCTCAAGCGCGTTCAATGATGGGTTAGCGATTGCTGATCAGCGATTGCAGAACGCCGGGCGCGAAGTGCTCGGCGATGTAATCGGCCAGCCCGTCAAACACCGAGTCCAGCGTGGGCACAGCCGCGCCGAACAAGGCTTGCAGCACACGCGGGTCTTCAAACATGCCGTGCAGATACAGGCCCAGCACGTTGCCGGCCTGGTTTTGCCAGGCCAGGCCTTCGGCCATCACCGCATGCGCGATGTCGCCGGCCGCCGCCATGGCCGAATGCGGCGCGGTCTGGCCGTGGTGGATTTCATAACCCTGCACGCCCACGCCCGACAAGCCGGCCCACAGCCCGCGCAGCGGCGTGAAGGCGGCCTGCCGGTGCCGCACGGTCTTGGCTTCGTCAAACACCGTGACCACGGGCAACAAGCCCAGGCCGGGCGCGTTGCCGTCAATGCCGTGCGGGTCTATCAGCGCCTCGCCCAGCATCTGCAGGCCGCCGCAAATGCCCAGCACCGCGCCGCCGCGGCCGGCGTGCGCGGCCACGGCCTGGTCCAGCCCCTGCGCGCGCAGCCAGGCCAGGTCGCCGCTGGTGTGCTTGGAGCCGGGCAATATGACCCAGTCGGCGCCCATGAGCTCGGCCGGGCTGCGCACCCACTTGAGGCGCAGGCCGGGCACGTTTTTGAGCGGCTGGAATTCATCGAGGTTGCTGATGCGCGGATAAGCGATCACCGCAACGGTTCGGGTCACAGCGCCGCTGGCCACGCTGCGGTCGTCAAATACACCGTCTTCCTCGGGCAGGCCGTGCTGCCACCACATGGGCAAGGTGGCCACCGTGGGCACACCCGTCATGTCCTGCAGCATTTGCGGGCCGGGCGCCAGCAGTCTGGCGTCGCCCCTGAATTTGTTGAGCACAAAACCCTTGATGCTGCGCCGCTCGGCTTCATCGAGCAAAGCCCAGGTACCGTAGAGATGGGCAAACGCACCGCCGCGGTCTATGTCGGTCACCAGCAGGCAGGCGGCTTTGGCGTGCTGGGCCGCGCGCATATTGACGATGTCGCTGGCCTTGAGGTTGATCTCGGCGGGCGAGCCCGCGCCCTCCATCACCACCACGTCGTTGTCGGCGATCAGCTCATCGAGCGCGCGTGACACCACGGGCCAGACCGAAGCGCTACGGCCGCGCCACTCCATGCGCGAGAGCTCGGCATTGACCTGGCCCATCAGCACAACCTGGCTTTGGGTGTCTTTTTCGGGCTTGAGCAACAGCGGGTTCATGCGCACGTCGGGCACGGCCCTCGCGGCCAGGGCCTGGAAATATTGGGCACTGCCGATCTCGCCTTGGGAAACCACCCTGGCGTTATTGCTCATGTTCTGCGCCTTGAAGGGCGCGACCTTGAGCCCCTGGCGCGCGTAGTAGCGGCACAGCGCGGTGGTCAGCCAGCTTTTGCCGGCGCCGCTGGTGGTGCCGAGCACCATCACACTTTTTGCGCTCATGAATTAGTTAGGTGGAGTTGTTGCCACGCATTGTGCAGCGCATCCTGCACAGCGGGCGGCTGCACACCCAGGCGCACATGGCCGGGCAGGCCAAAGGAGGTGGTGTCGCGCAGCTTGATGCCCTGGGCGCGCAGCGCGGCCAGCGCCTCTTGCAGGCTCAAACCCTCAGGCAAGGCCGGCTGCGCGCAGAAAAAATTGGCCCCGCTGGACAGGCAGCGCCAGCCCAGGGATTCGCAAGCCGCGATTTGCCTGGCCTTCCATTCGCGCAAAGTCTTGAGGCTGGCAGCCAGCCATTCCTGCGCCTCCCCACTGGTCCAGGCCTGCAGCATGGCCTCGCCATGTGCGCCCACGGGCCAGGAAGGGCACAGCTGCTCCAGCGCGGCGGCGCTGCCCTCTTGCCCCAGCGGCGCTATCGCATAGGCGGCGCGCACGCCGGTCAGGCCCAAGGCCTTGTTGGGTGTCCAGAGCTGCCAGACGCTGTCGAGTTGCCGGTTCGTTAATGTGGGTGCGGCGCTGAGCCGCAAAGGCTCGTAGGCACGGTCCAGCACAAGCAGGGTTTGGCGGCCATCGGCCAGCGCACTCAAACTATCCTGCGCGGCCCCGAGCGGGCTGGAAGGCTCACAGGCCCAGAGCAGTTGCGCATCATCAGGCTCGTTGACCGTGGCAAGGCCATGCGCGGCAGCCGCCTGCGCGTAATCGCCGTAACTAAAAGGCGGTAGCCAGACGGCGCGCGCGCCCTGCCCGGCCGCCAAGGCCGTGATGCGAAAGATAAATTCGCTGGCGCTCGCGGCCGGCAGCACACGCACCTGGTCCACCCCATGAAAGGCCGCCAGCCGCGCGCGCAAGGCCGTGTAGCCGGCATCGGGATACCGTGTGGCGTCCGCCTGCCGCACGGCGGCCAGCGCCACTGGGCATGGCCCGCAGGCATTGCTGTTGGTCGAAAAATCATGCTGCGGCACGCCCAGGCCGTCGGGCCCACCGTGGACGCGGGACGGCTTGATGCTCATGCCGCCACCATCGCTGCCAGCAGCATCGCCGCCATGGCAAGAAAGACCTGCGCAAACACCGCCTGGGCGGCCAGGCCCTGGGCCAGTGCGGTGTCCGTCGCCTCGGGCGGCCGCCCCCGGGGGTTCAGGATGTAGACGCCCGGCTTGCCCAGCGAAACACCGAGGGCCAGCGCCATGGCCGCCATGGGCCAGCCGCTGTTGGGCGAAGGCGTCCTGCGAGCTTCGCGGCACAGGGCATGAAGGGGCAAGCCGCGCGCCGCCAGCGCCAGCAGCAAGGCCGTGAGGCGCGCCGGCAGCCAGGACAGCACGTCGTCCGCGCGCGCGGCCCATTTGCCAGCCCATTCCCAGTTCTTGCCGCGATAAACGCCGCGGTAGCCCCACATGGCATCGGCGGTGTTGGCAAAGCGGTAGACGGCTGCCCCCGGCAGGCCCAGCAGCACAAACCAGAAAATGGGCGCGACCACCGAGTCGTTGAGGTTTTCGGCCAGCGATTCAATCGCGCTTTCGCGCACCTGACTGGCACTGAGCTGCGCGGTGTCGCGGCTCACCAGCCACGAGAGGCGCTCGCGCCCGGCCTCCAGCGACTGGCCCAGCGCCAGTTCCACGGCGCCGACTTCTTCGCGCAGCATGCGCCAGGACAGCATACACTTGAGCAGCCAGGCCATCAGCACGACCAGCAGCACGCTGTCGATGGCGGCCTGCCAGGCCGGCGCCGCGGCATAGCCGGCCAGTTGCCAGAACACCAGCGCCTGCGCGCCCCAGGCGATGGCGCCGACCAGCGCTGCACCCAGCCACCAGGCCAGCGCGCCCAGCACAAATGCCGCCGGCGGCGCGCAACGCACCGTCACGCTGCCGCAGGCCTTGAGGTAGTTGCCCATCCAGACCACCGGGTGGACAGGCGAAGGCGGCTCGCCCATGTACTTGTCTATCCACAGCGCCAAGCCGAGGGCCAGCACCATGCAGCCGGCGGCATAAGGCAGGCTGTGCAAAAGGTAGAGGCCGGTCCAGGCCATCATGGCGCTTCTGGGGAAGAAGGCGCGGCACCCCAGAGGTCCTCAAACACCATGTCGGCCAGCGGCGCGCGGCGCGCCCACTTTTCGGCCTGCAGCATGGGCTGCTCGTAAAAGGCCTGCACCGGCCCCAGGCACAGCACGGCGATCGGTTTGCTGCCTTCGGGCATGCGCAAAAGCGCGGCCAGCTGTTGCGGATCGAACATGGAGACCCAGCCCATGCCCAGCCCTTCGGCGCGGGCCGCAAGCCAGAGGTTCTGGATGGCGCAGGCCGCCGAGGCAAGATCCATCTCGGGCAGGGTGCGGCGGCCGAACACATGCTGCTCGCGGCCCGGCGGCAAGGCCACGACCAACACCTCGGCGGCGTCCAGCACGCCCTGCACCTTGAGTTTCATGAACTCGTCTTCGCGCTCGCCCAGGGCTTTGGCCGTGAGCACGCGTTCCTGTTCAACCAGCGCATGCACGCCCTCGCGCAAGGGCCTGCTGCGCACACGGATAAAACGCCAGGGCTGCATAAAGCCGACGCTGGGCGCATGGTGCGCGGCCGACAGCAGGCGCTGCAGCAGCTCGTCGGCCACCATGCCGCCGCTGAAGTGGCGCATGTCGCGCCGCTCGTAAATGGCCCGATACACCGCCTGCTGCTCGACGGCGCTAAAGGCGTGAGCGGGCACGGCCGGATCGGCCGGGCCCGCCCCGACGGTGGACACAGAACCCGCCGGAGCACTCACTGCGGGGCTTGCACGGCGGCCACGGCGGGCGCATCGGCGCGCTGCAGCACCGCCAGCAAAGCCGGGCGCACCCAGCGCTGGAAAGCCCATCCGCCCGCCAGTCCCAGGCTCACCCAGAACGACAGGGACACCCAGGTGGTGGCCCAGATGAACTGCGTGCCCAGCTGCTCGAGCGCGGCGTGGGCTTCAGGGCCGAAGCCGGCCAGGGCATCGCCCTGCAGCTTGGGCGCGCCCACCACAAAGGGCAGCGCCAGCAAAACCGCGGCCACCAGCCAGCGCCAGGATGCGCGCGAGAACCCAGCCACGGCGCAGGCGCCGGCCGCGCTGGCCACCGCCAGCACCCACCAGAGCTGGCGAGCCTGCAGCGGCGCGGCTTCCATGCCGGGCACTTCCGCATGCAGGCCCAGCGAGGGCCAGAAGTGAAAGCTCAGCCAGCCGGCCGCCGCCACCACGCCGGCCAGGCGCAGCGAGGCCACCGCAGTACCGCGCTGGTAAAGCCATACGCCCATGACAGCGAACAGCAGCAGCGCCATGCTGAAGGCATGCAGCATATTGGCCACCCAGGTCCAGCCGGTGCGCTCGGCGCCGTTGGCGGGCTCCCATTCCTTGGCAGCACCTTGCGGATGCTCGTGGTCATGAGCGGCGGTGCCTGCGGCATGCGTATGGGCTGCGGGCGCTTCGGCCGGCTTGGGCGCCTCGGCCTTTTGCTCCTCGTACACCTCGGCCGCCAGAATCAGCGGAGCGGCCTGCCAGCGCTGCACGCCGGTTTGCAGGCTGCCCACCACCACCGCGGTGGCCAGGGCCGCCCAGATCAGTCGTTGAAAAATCATGGATGTCTCCCGGGGGCTGCTCAATGGCAGGGTTTGACGGTGATGTGGCGCACGTCGTGCGCGGCGTTGTGGGCCAGCGGGCTTTCGGCGAAAGCCACGCCGTACAGGACGACCAGGCCGAGCGCGGCGGCGCCCAGCAGCGGGCGCAGCACGGCCAGGCCGGGGTTCAGGACGTCGGAAGGGCTGTGGGTCAGCGTTGTCGGTTCGGTCATGGCGATCTCCTTGGGTTGCTAGGGTTGGTGGGTGAAAAAAGAAACTTGATTGATGCAAACGTAATGGATTCGGCCCGTCATGTCGAGCCCAGGCCGACAGGGGGCAGCCGCGCGAGTATGCCGCCGCGCAGGCGCTCGGGCCGGGTGTTGCGGGCCAGGTTGCCGTCGGCGCTGTGCTTGTGCAGCTGCGCGCAGGCAATCACCTGGGCCGCGGTTTCGGGGTCGGGGACCAGGTCGCCGAAGTAATAGCTGAATTTGCCCTGCGCCTGCAGCGTCACGGTGCAGGCGCGCGAGCAGCCGCTCATGCAGGCCAGGCCGCGCAGCTGCAGGCCCTTGTGCTCGCCGGTGTCGAGTTCGCAGACCAGCAGCGCCTCCTGCACGGCTTCGAACAGCGCCAGGCCGTGGGCGGGCAGCTCGCGCGATGCGCCAGCCGGGCGGCAGGTGGTGCAGACAATGATTTCGGTATCGGGCATCGGTGTGGAAAGGTCAGGTCTGTAAATGATTCATGCGGCGGGCAACGCCAGGCGGTGCTCGGCGCCCCATCGGGCGGCCCAGGCGGCGCAGCGGCCCAGGGGTTTGCTGGCATCGTCAAAGTCCACGATCACCAGGTGCTGCGCGGCCGGCGGCAGCGGCTGCTCCAGCGTGCGGCCGTCGGTCAGCAGCCACAGCCAGCATTCGATGGGGCCGTTGCGCTGAAGCCTGCGCTGCAGCAGGCGGCCGGCCTGCGCCAGGGCCTCGGCCAGCGGCGTGCCGCCGCCGCCGCCCACGGGGCGCAGGCGCTGGCTGCCGGCGGCACGCGCGGGGCCGGGCGGCAGCAGCAGCTCCACGCCCTGCCCACCAAAGCGCAGCAGCGCCACCTCGTCGCCCAGGCGCGCGGCCTGCTCGATCATGAACGCGGCATGGCCCTTGGCCAGGGCCAGGCGGCCGTGCCGGCGCATGGAGCCCGAGGTGTCGAGCACGATGCAGTGCAGCCGGCTGGGGCGCAGTGCCACGGGCTGGCGGCGCAGGTGCTCGCGCTTGAGCGGCGACTGCCCCTTGGCCACAACCGTGGGCAGCCAGGCGATGGCGGCGCTGCGCTGCCGGGCACCGGGTGTCGCGGTTGTTGTGAGAGGCGTGTGCGAGGGAGGCCACCGCCAGCTGCCGGGCCCTTTGCGCGGGCGGCGGCTGCGGTGGCCTAGGCTTTTTTTGGCGGCCACCCCGCGATCGCCTGGACCTTGGCCGTGCCTTCGGGCTGGGCCGGCAGCGCGCCCCAGTCGCCTTGCGGTACAGATGCCGCGGACGGCTGCTCCTGCGGGCGTTCGGGAGCTTGCGGGGTTTGTGGCGCCTGGCCGCTTGCGCCGGGTGGCTGGGCCGCACTGCCCTCGGGCCGGCGGTGCGCCAGCGCCAGTTCGGCCACGGCATCCACATCGGCCGGCGTCACTTCGCCGCGCCCTTCGAGCGCCGCCAGCGCGCGCGCGGCGCGCAGCATCACCAGGTCGGCGCGCATGCCGTCCACACCGGCGGCGATCGCGCAAGCCGCCGCATGGTTCAGCACCTCGTCGGACCAGGCCAGGCTCGGTAGCGCCGCACGCGCGGCCACCAGCGCCGCGCTCAAGGCGGCTTGCTCCTGCGCATGCTGCCGCGCCAGGGCGGCGGGATCTTCGTCAAAGCCCAGGCGCGCGCGCAGGATGGCGGTGCGCTGCGCGGCATCCACCGGGTTGGCCAGCACCAGCGACAGGCCAAAGCGGTCCAGCAGCTGCGGGCGCAGCTCGCCCTCCTCCGGGTTCATGGTGCCCACCAGCACAAAACGCGCGGCATGCTGGCGCGAGATGCCGTCGCGCTCCACCGTGTTCACGCCGCTGGCGGCCGCGTCCAGCAAGGCATCCACCAGCGCATCGGGCAGCAGGTTGACCTCATCTACATAGAGCACGCCGCCGTGAGCGCGCGCCAGCAGGCCCGGCGCCAGGCGCACCCGGCCGTCGCGCAGCACGTCTTCCACATTGAGCGTGCCCACCAGCTGCTCCAGGCTGGCGGCCAGCGGCAAGGTGACAAAGGGCGCGCCGGGCAAGAGCGCCGCCAGCGCACGCGCCGCGGTGGACTTGGCCGTGCCGCGCGGGCCGCTGATCAGCACGCCGCCTATGCCCGGGTCTATGGCGGCGAGCTGCAGTGCGCGCTGCAGCTGCGGCTGGCCGACCAGCGCGGTAAACGGAAAGGCCGCGCGCTCGGCGGGTTCAACAGCCTCGGCGGAAATGTTCAGTTCGGGAGTGTTCATGCCAGGGGTCCTTCTCCGTGTTCTTCAAGCCGGCGCTCCAGCGCCAGCAGATGCTCTTCAATGCGTTCGCGGTGCTCGCCCGGCGCCTGCCACAGGCCGCGCCGCATGGCCTCGAGCAGGCGCTCGCCAATGCTGCGCAAGGCGCCGGGGTTGTGCTGCCGCAAAAACGCGCGGTTGATGTCGTCGTGCAGATAGGCCTCGGCCACCAGCGCGTACTGGTGGTCGCCCACCACACCGGTGGTGGCGTCAAAGGCGAACAGGTAGTCCACCGTGGCCGCCATTTCAAACGCGCCCTTGTAGCCGTGGCGGCGCACGCCCTCCAGCCACTTGGGGTTGACGGCGCGCGAGCGCACGACGCGCGCCACTTCCTCGCCCAGCGTGCGTATGCGCGGCGCGCCGGGCACGCTGAAGTCGCCGTGGTAGAGCGCCGCAGGCGCGCCCGCCAGCTGCTGCACCGCCACCGCCATGCCGCCCTGGAACTGGTAATAGTCGTCCGAATCGAGCACGTCGTGCTCGCGGTTGTCCTGGTTGTGCAGCACCGCGTCCAGGCCGGCCAGGCGCTGCTCGAAGCTGCCGCGTGCCGCCACGCCATGCCCGCCCTGGCCGTAGGCAAAGGCGCCGGCGCGCAGATAGGCCTGGGCCAGGTCGGCGCCGTCGCTCCAGCGGCCGCTGGCCATGACTTCCTGCAAGCCGGCCCCGTAGCCGCCGGGGCGCGGGCCGAAGACGCGCCAGCTGGCTTCGCGTTCGGCCGCCTCGGCATTCAAGCCCCTGGCTTGCGCCTCCAGCGCCTCGCGCCGCACGCGCGCGCGTATCGGGTTGACCTCGTCGGGTTCATCCTCTTCGCTGATCGCGGCCACGGCACGCACCGCGGTGTCGAACAGGTCTATCACATTGGGGAAGGCATCGCGGAAGAAACCCGACACGCGCAGGGTCACGTCCACACGCGGCCGGTGCTTCATGGCCATGGGCAGCACCTCGATGTCCACCACGCGGCTGCTGCCCTCGGCCCACTTAGGCCGCACGCCCAGCAAGGCAAAGGCCTGGGCAATGTCCTCGCCGCCGGTGCGCATGGTGCTGGTGCCCCAGACCGACAGGCCCAGGCAGCGCAGCATCTCGCCGTGGTCCTGCAGGTGGCGTTCGACCACACGTTCGGCGGCGGCCGCGCCCATGGCATAGGCGGTCTGGGTGGGCACGGCGCGTGTGTCCACCGAATAGAAGTTGCGCCCCGTGGGCAGCACGTCGGGCCGGCCACGCGAGGGTGCGCCACTGGGGCCGGCCGGCACAAAACGGCCGGCCAGGCCGCGCAGGCACTGGGCAATTTCCTCTGGGCCGCAGGCGTCCAGGCGCGGGCGCAGCACCTCGCGCATGCGCCGCAGCACCGGCGTGCTGTGCGGCCAGGCGGATTCATCCCATGCCGCATCGGCCACCACATGGCCGGCCACCAGCTGGCGGGCCAGCAGCTCCAGGCGCTCGCGCGTGTGGCCGGCATGGCGCCAGGCGTCCTCGCTTTGCGCTTGCAGCACGGCTGGGCGCGGGCCGTTCCAGGGCTCGGCCCACTCGGGGCTTAGCGCGTTAAAACCTTCCACGCCGTCCAGCTTCAAGTCCTGGGCCAGTGCCGCGAGCAGGCTGCGCTGGCCGGCGGCCGCGCCGCCCGGAAAACGCGCCAGCGCCACCAGCGTGTCGACCTGCTGGCGGCCCAGCGGCGAGCTGCCCAGTATGTGCAGGCCGTCGCGGATCTGCGATTCCTTGATCTCGCAAAGGTAGGCGTCCAGCCGCTGCAGCAGCGCCTCGCGGCCCGCGTCGTCGGCAGGTTTGGCAAAGCCCAGGTCGGCATGCAGGCCCTCGGCGAGCACATGCGCGAGGATGTCCTCGCGCAGGCGCCGCGCGCGCCGCGGGTCCAGCGACAAGGCCTCGTAGTACTCGTCCATCTGCCGCTCCAGCTTTTGCAGCGGGCCGTAGGTCTCGGCGCGCGTGAGCGCCGGCATCAGGTGGTCGATGATGACGGCCTGCGTGCGGCGCTTGGCCTGGCTGCCCTCGCCGGGGTCGTTGACGATAAAGGGATAGAGGTGCGGCAGCGGTCCCAGGATGGCATCGGGCCAGCAGGCCGCGCCCAGTGCCACGCTTTTGCCGGGCAGCCATTCGAGGTTGCCGTGTTTGCCCACATGCACCACGGCATCCACCGCAAACTGGCGGCGCAGCCAGAAGTAGAAGGCCAGGTAGTTGTGCGTGGGCACCAGGTCGGCATCGTGGTAGGTCGCCACCAGGTCCAGGTCGCGCCCGCGCGCGGGCTGTATGCCGACAAACACGTTACCCAGGCGCAGGCCGGAGACCATGAAGCGGCCGCCGCGCACCATCGGGTCCTGTTCGGGCGGGCCCCATAGCGTGTTGACGGCATCGCGGCTGGCCGCGTCCAGGCGGTTGAAATCCTGCAGGTAGTCCGCCATGGCCAGGCTCTGCCCGGCGGGCCGCATGGGGTTGGCGTCCAGGTTGTTGGTCACGCCCGCCACCAGCGCGGCGATCAAGGCATCGCCGCTTTCGGGCAATTCGCCTGTGGCGTAGCCTGCCTCTCGCATGGCGCGCAGCAGGGCCACGGTGGAGGCCGGCGTGTCCAGGCCCACGCCGTTGGCCAGGCGAGCGTCGTCATTGGGATAGTTGGCCAGCACCAGTGCGACGCGCTTGGTGTCGTTGGGCTTGCACTGCAGCGCGCACCAGCGGCGCGCCAATTCGGCCACAAAAGCCATGCGTTCGGGCTCGGGCTGGTAGCGCACCACGTCCACCTCGGTGCGTTCGCAGCGCCAGGCCAGGCCCTTGAAACTGATGGCGCGTGTGCCTATGCGGCCGTCCACCTCGGGCAGCACCACCTGCATCGCGAGGTCGCGCGGCGCCAGGCCGTGCGGGTCGGCCTGCCACTGCTCCTGTGAGCAGCCCGCGGTGATCAGCTGCAGCACCGGGGCATCGCCGGCCAGGGGCTCCATCTGCGCGCCCTGCACGCTGTCCAGGTCGTCGCCATCGAGCGCGGTGATGGCGAAGCTGGTGGCGTTGAGCACCACACCCACGCCGTGTTCAGCGGCCAGCGAACGCAGCAGCGCCAGGCTGGTGGAGTTCTTCAGCGAATCCACCGCCACGGCCACGGTGTTGAGGCCTTCAGCGCTCAGTGCGGCCAGCATGGCGTCAAACACCGCGGTGTTGCCGGCCTGCAGATGGGCGCGGTAAAACACCAGCAGCGCGGCCGGGACGCCGTCTCGCCAAGGAGCGGTCTCCAGCGGCTGGTAGACCATGGCGGGCGGCAGCACTTCGGGCGGCGCGGGGCGTGCGCCCAGGTCGAAGGCGGCATGGCCTATCAGTTCAAAAAATGTGCGGGCGTTGTCTCGGCCGCCTTCGCGCAGGCAGCGCCAGAGTTCGCGGCAATCCTCATGGGGGGCGGTGCTGCGCAGCAGCAGCTGCAGGTCTTCGGCGGCATCGCCCGAGAACAAGGCCAGCCACTGGCCGCGCGCGCCCGCCAGTTCGCGCACCCGTTCCACCACATAGGCCCAGTCGCTGGCGGCCCCCAAGTGGTCTATGACCACCACACGCGCATGCTGCAGCACCTCGTCGACGTACATGTCGGCCGAGGCTGGCTGGCGCAGCCACATCAGGTTGGCCAGGCGCACCGTGGGAAAGCCGGCGGGCAACTGCTGCGCCGCATCGGCCAGCAGGGACAGCGTGGTGTCGGCCGCGCTGAGCACCACGATGTCGCCCGGCGTCTGCTCCACGCGCACCACACCCTGGCCGCCGTCTTCAACGTGGCCGCCGGGGCGGGTGGAGAGCAGATGCATAAAGTCTTCCGGTATTTCAGGCCGCGACGGGCGCTGCCAGTGCCGCACCCAGTTCGCTTTGCAACACGGCGGCATTCAATTCGGAGCCGATCAGCACCAGCCGTGATTGCCGCGCTTCGCCTTCGCGCCAGGGGCGGTCGAAGTAGCTGTCGAAACGGCTGCCCACGCCCTGCACCACCAGACGCATGGCCGAACCGGGCAAGGCCACAAAGCCCTTGGCACGGTAAATTTCATGGCGCTCCACCACGCCGCGCAAGGCAGCCAGCAGCGCATCACGACCGGGCACGTCCAACGCCACCTGCACCGAGTCAAAGGCGTCATGGTCGTGGTCTTCTTCCTCGTCATGGTGGGTCTTGCGTTGGTCGATGACGTCTTCCACCGCGCGCCCCAGGCCCAGCAGCACGCCGATGTCGACGCGGCCATGCTGGGCCTGCACCAGCTTGACGCCGGGCGCGGTCTCGGCACGGATCGCGGTTTCCACGCCGGCCAGTTGGGCGGCCGTCAAGCCGTCGGTCTTGTGCACCACCACCAGGTCGGCCGTGGCCAGCTGGTCCTCAAACAACTCGTGCAGCGGCGATTCATGGTCCAGGTTGTCGTCGGCGCGGCGCTGCGCGTCCACGGCGACAGGGTCGTCGGCAAAGTCGCCGGCGGCCACCGCGGGTGCGTCCACCACCGTCACCACGGCATCGACGGTGAAGGTGTTGCGCAGCGTGGGCCACTGGAAGGCCTGCACCAGCGGCTTGGGCAGGGCCAGGCCCGAGGTCTCGATGATCAGGTGGTCGATCTGGTCGCGGCGCGCGGCCAGTTTTTCCATGACCGGCGCGAACTCTTCCTGCACGGTGCAGCACAGGCAGCCGTTGGCCAGTTCGTAGAGCTGGCCGTTTTCTTCGCCGTTCTCGCCACAGCCTATGCCGCAGCCGCGCAGCAGTTCGCCATCTATGCCGAGCTCGCCGAACTCATTGACGATGACCGCGATGCGGCGGCCCTGCGCGTTGGCCAGCAGGTGGCGCAAGAGCGTGGTCTTGCCGCTGCCCAGGAAGCCGGTGACGATAGTGGCGGGGATTTTTCGGGTTTGCATGATGTGTCTCGGTTGAAAAAATTAACGGGGCGGCAGTGCGCTCAGGCACTCCACCAGCATTTGTGCGGCCTCGCCCAGGCGCGGGCCGGGGCGCGACAGCAGGTCCATGCGCTCGGTGTCCAGCAGGCACAGCTGCTGCTGGCGCACCGCGGGCAGCGTGCTCCAGCCGGGACGGTCCGACAGGTTGGACAAGGTGGCGCGCGGGCCGATGATGATGTCGGGCGGGCGGCGCAGCAGCAGCTCGGGGTTGATCCGGGGGAACAGGCCCAGCTCGCCGCTCACGACGTTAACCAGGCCCAGCCTGGCGACGGTCTCGCCGATAAAACTCTTGTCGCTGGCGGCGGACGAGCCCGCCCCCACTTCCACATACACGCTGCGCCCGCGCAGAGCGGCGGGCATGCGCGCGGCCGCGGCGTCGAGCTCGGCCTCCATGCGGGCCAGCAGCTCGCTCGCACGCGCCGGCTCGCCCAGCGTCTCGCCGAGCTTGAGCAGCATGCGTCTGAGATCGGCATGGGTGCGGGCATCAAACATCATGACCGGCACGCCCAGGGCCTTAAGCCTTTCACCGGCGCGACTGCGCGGCCCCAGCAGGACCATATTCGGGCGCAGGGTGACTATGCGTTCGATCTGCGCGTCTTCCAGCCCGCCCACCTTGGGCAGCACCTGCACCGAATTGGGCCAGGTGGAATGGCGGTCCGTACCCACCAGCTGCGCGCAGTGGCCCAGCGCGCACACGGCCTCGGTCAGCGAAGGCGCCAGCGTGACGATGCGCGACACCGGCTGCGTGCCCTGCGCCATCGCGAAGCTGGAGAGCAGCCCCAGTGTTGCCAGCGATGCCGCGGAAGGCAGCAGACGCCTGGCCGAATGGGAAACGGAGGAAAACATGGCTCTAGTCTTCGATGCCGCGTTGGGCCGGGACGCCGGCTTTGAAGTGATGCTTGATCAAGGTCATTTCAGTGACCGTGTCGGCCAGATCGACCAGCTCGGCCGGCGCATTGCGGCCGGTCAGCACCACATGCACATGCGGCGGCCGTTCGCGCAGGCAGCTGAGCACAGCCTCCAGCGGAACCCAGCCGTAGCGCAAGGGGTACATGATTTCGTCGAGCACCACCATGAAGTGCTCGCCGGCGCGTATCGTGGCTTCGGCCCGGGCCCAGCCGTCCAGCGCCAGTTGGGCCGAGTGCTCGAGGTCGCGGCTCTTCCAGCTGAAGCCGTCGCCCAGGCCTTCAATCGGGATGCCCAGTTGCTCGAACAGCCGGTGCTCGCCAAAGCGCGCGCTGGGCACCTTCATGAACTGGTAGACCTTGACGGCCTTGCCGCGGCCGTGGGCGCGCAAGGCCAGGCCGAAGGCGGCCGTGCTTTTGCCCTTGCCGTGGCCGGTGTTGATGAGGACCAGGCCGCGGCGTTCGCCGGTGGGCTTTTCGTAGGGGGTGGCCGAAGGTGGGTTTTCTATTTGCATGGGAGCCCTCTTGGGAGGTTGGGTAACTTTGGGCAATGCGATCCACTGCCCTTGCAAGGGGTGGACGGCAATGCGCCCGTCGAATACATCTTCCAGGGCCCGGTGGGTGGCCAGGTCGGCGCAGGGGCCCTGGTGGGTGACGCGGCCTTCGGCCATCACCACCAGGCTGTCGGCGTGCAGTGCCATGGTGATCTCATGCAGCACGCTGACCACGGTCTTGCCCTCGGCCACCAGGGCCCGCACCACGTCCAGCCAGTCGGCCTGGTGCGGCGGGTCCAGGTTGGCCAGCGGCTCGTCCATCAGCAGCACCTGGGCCTGCACCGCCAGGGCGCGGGCCAGCAGCACGCGCTGGCGCTCGCCGCCCGACAGCTGCCCCAGCGCGCGCTGGCGCCAGTCCCAGGCGCGGGTGGCGCGCAGGGCTTGCTCCACCGCCGCACGGTCGGCCGCGCTGGGCGGCGCTAGCCAGGCCTGGTGCGGCAGCCGGCCCAACATGGCGACGTCCCACACGGTCAGGTCGTCGGCCGAGGTTTCGTTCTGGCCCAGCCAGGCCAGCTGGCGAGCGCGCTCGCGGTGCGGCAGCTGCTGCAGGGGCTGGCCCAGCAGCGTGACGCTTCCGCCGTGCGGCAGCACGCCGGCCAGAGCCTTGAGCAAGGTGGACTTGCCCGCGCCGTTGGGGCCCACGATGCTGGTCCAGCGCGCGGCGGCGATGTCCAGGTCTATGCCGTGCAGCACCTGCTGCCTTTGCACGCCATGGCCCAGGCTGGCCGAGATGGACTGCGCGCCAAGGGCAATGGGGGTGGTCACGGTGCTCATGCCGCGCGCCCTCCGCCCAGGTTGCTGCTGCGGTGCATCAGCCACAGCAGGTAGCCGCCGCCCAGCACCGCGGTGAGCATGCCCACGGGCAGCTCCTGCGGCGCCATCAGTCCGCGCGCCAGCGTGTCGGCGGCCATCAGCAGCACGCCGCCCATCAGGCTGGACAGCAGCATCAGGTGGGCATGCGTGGTCTTGACCACGGAGCGCACCAGGTGCGGCGCCGCCAGGCCCACAAAAGCGATCAGCCCGGTCTGCGCCACGGCGGTGCCCGTGGCCAGCGCCAGCACCGCGACCAGCGCCGCGCGCATGGGCGCCACCGGCAGGCCCAGGCTGACGGCCGTGGCGTCGCCCAGGCTCAGGCCGTCGAGCACACGCGCCAGCAGCCAGGCGGCCAGCACACAGACACCCCACACGCTGGCCATGAGGATGCACGAGGTCCAGCCGACAAAGGCTGTCGAGCCCAGCATGAAGGCCTGCATGGCCTGCAGCGATTCGGGTGAAAACAGCAGCACCAGGTGCGTCATGGCGCCCAGCACCACGCCCACCACCACGCCGGCCAGCAGCAGGCGCAGGGTGTGGCCGACGCCGCGCGAGAGCACCAGCGTGAGCATCACCGCGAACACGGCGCCCAGGAAGGCCGCCCCGGTCAGGCCCAGGCGCACCCACAGGCTGCTGGAGAACACGCTGACGGCCACGCCGCCGTTCATCATGTTGCCGCCCAACATGCCGGCGCCGCCGCCCAAGGCGGCCAGCGCCAGCGCCACACCGAGCGAGGCGCCCGAGGCGCTGCCCAGCAAGTAGGGATCGGCCAGCGGGTTGCGGAACAGGCCTTGCGCCACCGCGCCCGCCAGGCCCAGCAAAGCGCCGGCGGCCCAGGCGCCCAGGGTGCGCGGCAGGCGGATCTGCCAGAGGATTTGCTGCGCCATCGCGGTTTGCGGCGGGTCTTGCGCGGGATTGAGCAGCGGCCCGATCAGGTTCTCCAGCCCGGCGCTGCCCACGCAGATACCCAGCGCCACCAGGGCCAGCGCGCCCAGCACACCAGCCCAGACCAGCCACCACACGCGGGCCTGCATCATGGTTTGGCTCCCTTGGGGGCCTTATCCATGAGGCAGCGGGCCATCAGGCGCGCGCCCTCGGCCATGCGCGGGCCGGGGCGCACCAGCACATTGGCCTCTTCGGTCGGGAAGATGCAAACGCGTTGCTCGCGCAGCGCGCGAATGCCTTGCCAGCCCGGCCGCGCCTGCAGGCCGTCGGCGCTGCGCTGGCCGACCATGATCAGGTCGGGATTGGCGCGGACTATGTATTCGGGGTTGAGCTTGGGAAAAGGCCCGAGCTTGGCCGGCACGATGTTTTTGACGCCAAGCCGCGCCAGCGTCTCGCCGATAAAGGACGACTCCCCGGCCGCATACGGGCCCTGGTTGACCTCAAAGTAGACCCGCGTGCCGCGCACTTGGGGCGGCAGCGACTGGGCCGCGGCCGAGACGCCGGCGTCGATCGCGCGCCAGATGCGCGCGGCATCGGGCACTTCGAGCAGCTGGCCCAGCTTGAGCATCACGCGCTGCACGTCGGCATGGCTTCGGGGCTCCAGCGCCACCACCTTGAGGCCCAGGGCCTGCAGCCTGTCGCCCGCGCGCGAAGAGGTGGCCAGCAGCACCACATCGGGTTTGAGCGCGACGATCATCTCGATGTTGGGATCCAGCCCGCCGCCGACCTGGGGCAGCTTCTGCACGCTGGCGGGGAAATTGGAATAGCGGTCCACCCCGACCAGGTTCTGGCAACGGCCCAGCTCGCAGACGGTCTCGGTCAGCGAAGGCAGCAGGCTGACGATGCGCTGCGGCGCCCGGGGCAGCGTGACGGTCGTGCCGCGGTCGTCGGTCAGCTGCAGCGCACGCACGGGTGAGCCCAGGGCGAGGCAGAGCAGAAACAAAAGAAAGGCGATGCGTTTCACAAAGGAGCTTTCAAGGTCAGCGGCAGACCCGCGGCCATCAAGGTCACGCGCTCGCAGGCAGCCGCGACTTGCTGGTTCAGCAGGCCCAGCGCATCGACAAAAGCACGGGTTTCGCGGCCCAGGGGAATGACGCCCAGGCCGATTTCGTTGCCGACCAGCACCAGCGGCCCAGGGGCGGAGGCTAGGGCCTTGACCAGCAGGGCCGCCTGTTCACGCGCGGCCTGGGCGGGGTCTTTGAGTTCCATACCCGGCGCGGGCATCAGCAGGTTGGTGAGCCACAGCGTCAGGCAGTCAGCGACGACCAGGGTGTCGGCGGCGCTGTGCTGGGAAAGGACCTGGGCCAGCTGAACCGGCTCTTCAACGGTCGCCATGCCGGGCACACGCTCGGCGCGGTCTTGCTGGTGTCGGCGTATGCGTTCGCGCATCTCCTCATCCCAAGGCCTGGCGGTGGCGATCATCACCGCACGGTGGCCGGGCGACTGCGCAAGCCAGTGCTGGGCCAGCATTTCGGCCCGGCGCGACTTGCCGCTTTTCTGGCCGCCCAGGACCAGTTCGCTTTTGGCGATCGTCATGGTGCTCATGGCTTGAAAGCTCCGGCCTGCTCTGCGTCCATCCACTGCAGGACGATCTGGTGCATCCTGGCCACGCCATCGGTCAGCGCGGCCGGGCCGGGCTGCAGGATGTCGGGCGACTTGATTTCAAACAGCTGCTGATGGCGCACGGCGTTCACCGCGCCCCAGCCTTCCCGCGCCACCACGTTCTCGGGCCGGAATTTTTTGCCGCACCAGGAGCCCAGGATGATGTCGGGGTTGCGGCGGGCTATCTCGGCGCCATCGGCGATGATGCGGTTCTTGCCCAGGGACTCCTGTGCCAGCTCGGGGAAACAATCGTCGCCACCGGCCATGCCCAGCAGCTCGGACACCCAGCGGATCGCGCTGATGTGCGGGCTGTCCCATTCTTCAAAAAACACCTTGGGGCGGCGCGCGCCGGCGGCCACCCTGGCCGCCGCGGCCGCCTGCATGGCGCGCAGGCCGTCCTGCATCTGCGCGATGCGCCGCGCGCCCTGCTCCGCTTCGCCCACGATGGCCGCGAGCTGGAACAACATGGAAAAAATTTCGGCCACACTGCGCTGGTTGAAGATGGTGACCTGCACGCCGCGTTTGACCAGGTCGGCCGCGATATCGGCCTGCAGGTCCGAAAAGCCCAGCACGCAGTCGGGCTGCAGCTCCATGATCTTGTCCAGCTTGGCGCTCAGGAAGGCGCTGACGCGCGGCTTCTCGTCGCGCGCGCGTTTGGGCCGCACGGTGTAGCCCGAGATGCCCACGATGCGCCGCTCCTGGCCCAGCAGGTAGAGCCACTCGGTGGTCTCCTCGGTCAGGCAGACGATGCGCTGCGGGCCGGGATTGAAATGCAGCAGGTCGGCGCTCATGCGGGCACTCCGGCGGGCGCGCTAAACAGTTCCACCACGGCTTCGGGGCAGGAGGGAAACCAGGCGTGGAAGTAGCTGGCGCGCACGGCGCCATGCTGCCACACGGCCTCGCCCGCGTCGGGCGCCGGCGTGGTGCCGGGCCGCGAGGTGCGGCCCACGGGCTGTAAAGGCGTGGCCGTGGTCGAGTAATGGAAGGTATGGCCGCGCAAGGTGCCGCCGGCCAGTTGCAGCTGCTGCGGGCCCAGGCCGGCCAGCAGCTTTTGCATGCTCACCTCGCCAGCCAGCACGCCCCACTGCGCATGGCGCCGGCCGTCCAGCGTGACCAGGGTGTCAAACAGCGCCATCATGCCGCCGCACTCGGCCCATACGGGCTTGCCCGCGGCGACATGCGCTACGAGGCTGCCGCGCAGCGCGGTGTTGGCGGCAATCGTCTCCGCATGCAGCTCGGGGTAGCCGCCGGGAAGCCACAGCGCGTCGCAGGCGGGCAGCGCCGCATCGGCCAGCGGCGAGAAAAACGCCAGCTCGGCGCCCAGCGCGCGCAGGGTGTCGAGGTTGGCGGCATAGATAAAACAGAAGGCGGCATCGCGCGCGACGGCAATCGTCTTGCCGCGCAGCGCCGGCACCATGCGAGCGGGGGTTTCAGGGGCCGCGAAGTCCACCGCCCAGCGCTGCCAATCTTCCAGCGTCATCCGGCCCAGTGGCGTATCGGCCAGCGCGTCGGCCGCGGCGTCCAGGCGCTCCATGGCGTCCGCCACTTCGGTGGCCACGGTCAGGCCCAGGTGGCGCTTGGGCAGGCTCATGGCGGCATCGCGCAACACCGCGCCCAGCCACTGCTCGGGCGCCACGCTGGCTTGCAGCATGGCCGCATGGCGCGCATTGGCCACGCGGTTGGCCAGCACCCCGGCCCAGGGCATGTGGGGGCGGTAGTGCTGCAGGCCAAAGGCCAGCGCGCCAAAGGTCGCCACCATGCCCGAGGCATCCACCACCGCCAGCACCGGCAGGCCGAAGCGCTGCGCCAGGTCGGCCGCGCTGGGCTCGCCGTCAAACAGGCCCATCACGCCTTCCACAATGATCAGGTCCACCTCCTGCGCGGCCTCATGCAAGCGCGCCCGGCAGTCGGCCTCGCCGGTCATCCACAGGTCCATCTGGTACACCGGCGCGCCGCTCGCCAGGGCGTGCCAGCACGGGTCCAGGAAATCCGGCCCGCACTTGAAGACCCGCACGCGCCGCCCCTGGCGCGCATGCAGCCGCGCCAGCGCGCAGGCCACCGTCGTCTTGCCCTGGCCGGAGGCCGGGGCGGCGACAAGGATGGCGGGACAGCGGACGGTTTGTGGCATGGAGGGTCGGGATAAAGGTTTAGCGGGGTGCCCAGGTCACACCGACATAGAGGTTACGCCGGGCGGTCGCATAGGTGTTGGCGGTCTGGTAAATCTTGTCGGTCAGATTCTCCAGTTTGGCCACCAGCTTCCAGTCAGGGGACAGCGCCGTCGTGGCACTGAGGTTCATGACCGAGTAGCCGGGCAGCACCACGTTGGTGTTATCGCTGTCGAAGGCATGCGAGGCCATCACCAGGTCGGTCGCGAGCTGCCAGCCGCCCAGCGGCATTTCGGCGCCCAGCGTTGCGTACTGGCGCGAGCGGCGCTGCAGGGTGCGGTTGGTGATCCGGTTCTTGGGGTTCTGCAAATCCAGCGAGCCGTGGATGCGGACATTGCCCACCATTTCTGCCGCCGTAAGCGTCAGCCCGGTGTACTGGGCCTGCGCGGTATTGGCATAGCAGCCGCGGTTGGCCAGCACCGTCGGCGGCCCGCCGTTGGTGCAGGGGCCGTTGCCCGTGACAAAGCTCAGCAGGTTGCTCAGGCGGTTGCGGTACACCGTGATGCCGTACTGCGATGTGCCCTGGCTGTATTTGAGCGCCGCTTCCACGCTGCGGCCGGATTCGGGCTTGAGGGTCGAGGTGCCGTAGATGCTGAAGCGCTGGTACAGCGTGGGGACGCGGAAAGACGTCCCGGCGGAGGCGGACACCTTCCACTGCGGCGTGAGCGCAAAGGCATAGGCCGCGGAGCCGGTGGTCTTTCCGCCGAATTCGCTGTCCCTGTCGTGGCGGGCGTTGAGCTGCACGGTGTGCGCGCCGCCGCTCCAGCCGTAGCCCAGGCTCACGCCGTCCAGGGAGCGGTTCTTGTTGAGCACACTCGCGCCCCCCGGTATGACCGCGGAGCCAACCAGGCGGAACACATCCCTTCGGCTTTCGAGTGCGGCGCTCAGCAGGTGGGCGCCCAGGCGGTATTCGTTCTGGAGCAGCAACGTGCTGATAGTGCTCTTGTCGTAGGAAATCTGGGGCGTCGAGCCGTTCAGGCCCTCCTCGCCGGAATCAGTGCCCTGGGTGAGGGCCAGCCTGGTGCTGTAGCGGTCGGACCATTTGGCCTCCCACTGCAGGCCCAGGGTCTGCAGGTCGGCGATGCGGCGGTAGTCGCGGGTGGGGCCGCCGTCGTATTGGGAGTCCGTGTGGCTTTGCATCACGTTGGCTTCAATGCGGTGGTCGGGGTTGACCTGCAAACCCAGCTTGGCGTTGGCGCCCAGGCTTTTGTAGCCGTCGGCATCGGGGTTCTGGCTCGCGATGGTCCGCGCGTTGAAGCCGTCACTCTGGCCCTGACTCAAGCCCAGCGCATAGTCGAATGCACCCGCCGACCCGCTGGCGGCGAGTTCGACCCGTCTGGTGTTGTAGGAGCCATAGCCCACCGACACGGAGGGCGAGAAGGGGCCTTCGCCCCGTTTGGTGAAGATCTGGATCACGCCGGCCACGGCGTCGGAGCCATAAATGGCGCTGCTGGGGCCGCGCAAGACCTCGATCCGGTCGATCAGCGACAGCGGAATATTGCTCCACGAAGCACCGCCGGCCGTCGCCTGCGACTCCACCCGCACGCCGTCGATGAAGACGGGGGTGTGGCGGCTTTCCCCGCCGCGCACAAACACACTGGTGTTCGCGCCTGTGCCGCCGTTGCGGGTGATCTGTATGCCCGGCACGCGCACCAGGATGTCGGCCAGCCCGACCGGGCCGGCGCGTTCTATGGTTTCGCGGTCGATGACGGTGACGTCGGCAACGACGTCGCCGATGGGCTGGGCGCTGCGCGTGGCGCTCACCACCATTTCCCTGAGCTGCGGCGCGACAACGGCCGGGGCGGCCTGCGCGGTTTGGGCGGTCTGCGACAGGGCGGGAGACGCCGCCAGAAAGGCCAGCGGGAATGCGGCGGCCAGCGCCGTCGGGAGCACGGCCAGGCGTGCGTGGGGAGCAATTTTCATGAATCAACAGTCAGCAATGGGCCCTCACCGGCTTCCCCGCCGGTGTGTGAGCGTTACAAACACCCAGTCCAGGGACTGGACGTGCGCGTTCACCTTGTTGGCCGGTATCCGGGCTGACGGAGCTGCCTCCATCGCCTTCCCAAACGCTTGTTCAAGGCGCTCAGTGGCTGATGATGAAAGCTGAATGCGCGCTGGCCGTGAGGCCGGAAAAGCGCATTCGTCCGTTTTACCGTTGCGGGGGCAGCGCAGGTTGAAGGTCTGGGCGCCGGCCTTCGGGCTTGACCCGATGCCTGGCTTTGACGCTCTCCTGCTTCCCGTTGAACTGCAGCATGTGAACCACACTGCGGGCACCAACAGGGGCGATTCTACGCGGCCCTTCCCCAGTTCAGGCCGCAAACCCTACAATCGGGCTTGCCATGGCGAACCAAACCCAAATCGACCAGATCACCGAACGCGTCGAGCGCCTGTTGCTGCGCTACGAGGAATTGCAGCGCACCAACGAGCTGCTGGCCGAGCAGGTCGGCCTGCTGACGCAGGAGCGCGACTCCCTCAAGTCGCGCCTGGGCGCGGCCCGCGCCCGCGTCGATGCCCTGCTCGAGCGCCTGCCCGAAAGCAGCGGCCACGGCCATAAAACCACCGCGGGAAGCGAGTCATGAAGCAGCTCGAAGTACAAATCATGGGCCAAAGCTATTTGCTGGGCTGCCCCGAAAACGGCGACGCGCGCATGCTGGACGCGGTCAACCGCGTCGACATGGCCATGTGCCGGATCCGCGACGCCGGAAAAATCAAGGCGCGCGACCGCATCGCCGTGCTGGCGGCATTGAACCTGGCCTTCGAGCTTCCCGAGCGCACGCCGGGCGCCGCCCCCGTGCCGGCGGCCGCGCCGGCCGAGGCCGCCGGCAATGCCGACAGCCCGCAGCTCGCGGCCCTGCTGCAGCGTCTGGACACCGCCCTGGGCATAGACGGCCGCCTGCTTTGAAGTCGGGCGCGCGCCGGCAGCGGCGCTTGCCCCTCTATCCCGTCGCAGATCCCTTCATCGCGTCCCGGGCAAGGCCGCAAAGGCCTACAATGAAGACGTCTGCGATGCGCATTGGGCTTTATATTTCCTTGAACCAATGCTCTTTGAGCACGGGCTTGGTAAATTGTCCGGCAGGTGTGATCGTCTCGCGTCAGACGAACCCGAAACCCGACTGCCCTCGCCCACCTGAACCCCCGGTTCAGGATGACGGTCCAGTGGCACTCGCAGACACCTTATTTCCCGCCATCGCCTTGCGCCCTCCCTCTTTCCCCTCCACCAACCCCACCGTGTGCGGCAGCGCTTCCCGCGAAGCGCCGCAGGCCCGCGGCCACATGCCTGACGCTCCATGATGCTTGAACCCCTCCTGATTGTTGAACTGGCCCTGCTGGGCGTGGGCACCGGGTTTCTCGCCGGACTGCTGGGCATAGGCGGGGGCATGCTGATGGTGCCCTTCATCACCATCATCATGTCGAATCGCGGCGTGGCGCCGGACCTGGCCGTCAAGATGGCCATCGCCACCTCCATGGCCACCATCATCTTCACCTCGATCTCCAGCGTGCGCGCGCACCACAAGCGCGGCGCGGTGCGCTGGGACATCGTCAAGCGGCTGGCGCCCGGCATCGTGATCGGCAGCATCATCGGCAGCCTGGGCGTATTCGCGCTGCTCAAGGGCTCCTACCTGGCGATCTTCTTCGGCCTGTTCGTGAGCTTTTCCGCCACGCAGATGTTCCTGGACAAAAAACCCAAACCGACGCGGCAGATGCCGGGCACGGCGGGCCAGTTCGCGGCCGGCGGCTTTATCGGCTTTTTGTCGGGTCTGGTCGGCGCGGGCGGCGGCTTCATCAGCGTACCCTTCATGACCTGGTGCAACGTGGCCATCCACAGCGCGGTGGCGACCTCGGCGGCGCTGGGCTTTCCGATCGCCGTGGCCAATGTGTTGGGCTATGTGGTCAGCGGCCAGAGCGTGCAGGACCTGCCGGCCAACTCTTTCGGCTACATCTGGCTGCCGGCGCTGCTGGTGATCGCCGTGTGCAGCTTCCTCACGGCGCCGCTGGGCGCCAAGGCCGCGCACAACCTGCCGGTGGGCAAGCTCAAGCGGGTGTTTGCGAGCATCCTCTACGTCCTGGCTGCCTACATGCTCTACAAAGGTCTGAAGGGCTGACCCCAAGCAGGGGTCAGGCGGGCTTATTTCCCGGTGACCTTCTTGATCACCGGCTTGATGTCCTCACGCCGTGCCGGCAGCACGACGGCGTTTTCGCGCGGGGCGTTGAGCACGATGGACGTCGAGGTCTCGGTGAGGATGCAGAACTTGGTCACCACCGCATCCAGGTGGGCGACGTCGATCACCGCGATTTCCAGCACCCAGCTGTCCTCGCCGGTGACGTTGTAGGCATTGATGACCTCGGGCGTCTGCTCGATCAGCTTGACGACGCGGGCGTATTCGACCCGCCCCACGCGGGCGATGGCGCGTATGCCGTAGCCCAGGCGGCTCAGGTCGACCTCGGCCCGGTAGCCCTTGATCACGCCGCCGAGCTCGAGCTTGCGCACGCGCTCGGTCACCGCCGGCTGGCTCAGGTGCACGCGGCGGCCCAGCTCGGCCATGGTGATGCGCGCGTCGCGCTGCAGCTCGCCGAGGATGCGGCTGTCGTAGTGGTCCCATTCGGTGGTTTCGGTCATAGTGGGTTTCAAGCTTTAAATTCAAAGGCCGCTTGCGGTTTTGCCGTTAATTTTGCATGGCCCGGGCGCGCAGGGCAACCTAACATCCCGGCATGACTTCCACCACCCTCTCCTCCCCCTCCGCCGGCAAAGCGCCGGCGCTGCTGATCCCGGCCCTGCTCGCCTGCTACCTGGTCTGGGGCTCGACCTACCTGGCGATCCGCTTCGCGCTGCTCAGTTTTCCGCCGTTTTTCCAGATGGGCACACGCTTCCTGGCGGCCGGCGTGCTGCTGATGGCCTGGGTGCTGGCGCGCGGGCACAAGCTGCCCAGCCGGCGCGAATGGGTCCATGCGGCCGTCATCGGCACGCTGATGCTGGGCGGCGGCATGGGGCTGACGGCCTCGGCCGAAGTCCACATCGGCTCGGGCCTGATCGCCACCTTCATCGCCATCGTGCCCATGCTGGTGTCGGCCTGGGGCCTGCTGCTGGGCCAGCGGCCCAGCCGGCTGGAGTTCATCGGCATGGCGGTGGGGCTGGCGGGCGTGCTGATGCTGGTGCGGGGCGCGAGTTTCGGCGCGGCGCCCGTGGGTCTGGCCTGCATCGCGGGCGCCACGCTGCTGTGGTCGCTGGGCTCGGTGCTGTCCGCCACGCGCTTGCCGCTGGCCGGTGGTCCCGCCGGTTTTGCCAGCGAAATGTTGTGCGGCGGCGCGGTGTTGATGCTGATTTCTCTTGCACTGGGTGAACACCGCGAGGCCGCCGCGAACTGGCCGGCGCAGCCCGAGGCGCTGCTCGCCTGGCTCTATCTCGTGGTGTTCGGCTCACTGATCGCCTTCAGCGCCTACCTGTATTTGCTGGCCAATGCCTCGCCCGCGGTGGCTACCAGCTACGCCTTTGTGAACCCCTTGATCGCGATTTTCCTGGGCGCTTTTTTCGCCGGAGAGCGGGTCACAGGGGGCGAATGGGCCGCCTGCGGCGTGATTCTCATGGGCGTTTTCCTGATTTTCAGAGGTAAATCTGCAACATCCGGGCGCAAATAAAGTGGTTTTTCGCTAGGAAACTGCGTTTTTCTCCAGTAGCATCCGCATTGCCACAAGGAAGTAGTTATCCGGGTGGTGATTTATCAACTTCTAGAAGGAAAATCAATCATGGCAACTGCAAAAAAAGCTCCGGCTAAAAAAGCGCCTGCTAAAAAGGCTGCTCCGGCAAAGAAAGTAGCTGCAAAGAAAGCAGCTCCAGCGAAGAAGGCTCCTGCGAAAAAAGCAGCGCCTGCGAAAAAGGTAGCCGCGAAGAAAGCAGCTCCCGCCAAGAAGGTTGCGGCCAAAAAGCCAGCAGCGAAAAAAGCGCCCGCCAAAAAGCGCACGCCCAATGCAGCGTTCATGAAGGCGCTGACCTTGAGCCCCGCACTGGCAGCCGTGGTGGGCGACAAGCCTCTGCCACGCACCGAGATTGTCAGCAAGCTGTGGGTTTACATCAAATCCAAGGGCCTGCAGGACAAGATCAACAAGCGCATGATCAACGCCGACGAAAAACTGCGCGCCGTTTTCGGCAAGGCGCAAGTGTCGATGTTCGAGATGGCTGGCCTGATCGGCAAGCACGTCAAGTAATCGGCTTTCGCCGATTTCGAAAAGGCCGGTTTCACCGGCCTTTTTTTGTGCCCGCTTCTTCCTGCATCGAGGCGCGGCACATGCCCTCTGGCACGCATCCTGCATTACTCTTTTTGCCTTCCAGGCAGGCTTCATTAGCGCCGCAAGCGCCGCTGTAGGCGTGCTGATGCCATAGGGTTACTCGGTAGCCCGCCGGCGGCGGCAATACCGAAAAATGAAGCTAATGTTGCTAAGATAAAAAATTCCCCGCGGCACTGCCCCGGGCCTGACTAGACAAGACAAGATTCCCCATGTTGATGCCATTGCATTTGAAGACCGGGGCGGCGGACGTTTCCGCGCGCCCCACCTGTCGCCTTCGCGACGCAAATTTCCCTGCACGCGTTAAACGCTGCTTTAGCATCCCGCGTTTTTCCATCTCGCGATAATGCTGCGCTTCATCTTTACCCGTCTGAGCCTGATCATTCCCACCTTCCTGGGGATGACGCTGCTGGCCTTTTTCCTGATCCGCATGGTGCCGGGAGACCCGATTGAAACCATGGCGGGCGAACGCGGCATCGATCCGGTGCGCCATGCCCAGCTGCTCAAGGAGTACGGCCTGGACAAGCCCGTTATGGTGCAGTACGGCATTTACATCGGCCGCGTGCTCAAGGGCGACCTCGGCAAGTCGCTGATCACGCAGGAGCCCGTGCTGCGCGAGTTCCTCACGCTGTTTCCGGCCACTATCGAGCTGGCCCTGTGCGCCATCCTGTTCGCGCTGCTGATCGGCATCCCGGCCGGCATCCTGGCAGCGGTCAAGCGAAACTCCATACTCGACCACGGCGTCATGGGGGTGTCCCTTACGGGCTACTCCATGCCGATTTTCTGGTGGGGCCTGCTGCTGATCCTGCTGTTCTCGGTGCAACTGGGCTGGACGCCGGTCTCGGGTCGGCTGTCGGTGCAGTACTTCATCGAACCCACCACCGGCTTTTTGCTGATCGACTCGCTGCTCTCGGACGACAAGGGCGCGTTCTGGTCGGCGGCCTCGCACCTGATATTGCCCATGATCGTGCTGGGCACCAACCCGCTGGCGGTGATCGCGCGCATGACGCGCTCGGCCATGCTGGAAGTGCTGGGCGAAGATTACATCCGCACCGCGCGCGCCAAGGGGCTGTCCAACCTGCGTGTGGTGGCCCTGCATGCGCTGCGCAACGCACTGATCCCGGTGATCACCGTGATCGGCTTGCAGGTCGGCGTGCTGTTTACCGGCGCCATCCTGACCGAAACCATTTTTTCCTGGCCGGGCGTCGGCAAGTGGCTGATTGAAGCCATCAGCCGCCGCGACTACCCCGTGCTGCAGGGCGGCATCTTGCTGCTGGGCGCCATCGTCATGGCCGTCAACCTGCTGGTGGACATCACCTACGGCATCATTAACCCACGCATCAGGCACCAGCGATGAGCACGGCCACCTTGAAACCCGCTACCGCGCCCGCGCCGCCGCACCCGCTGCGCGAATTCTGGAACTACTTCAGCGCCAACAACGGCGCCGTGATCGGCCTGGCCATCGTGATCGGCGTGCTGCTGGTTGCGCTGTTCGCGCCGCTGCTGGCGCCGCACGCGCCCAACATCACCGACAACTCGGTGTTCCTCAAGCCGCCGGCCTGGCAGGCGGGCGGCTCCTGGACTTACCCCTTGGGCACCGACGCGATAGGCCGCGACATCCTCTCACGCCTGATGTACGGCGCCCGCCTCTCGCTGGTCATAGGCCTGGCCGTGGTGGCGCTGTCGGTCATCGTCGGCACGGTGCTGGGCCTGCTGGCGGGTTTTTTCCGCGGCATCTTCGAGATCGCGGTGATGCGCCTGATGGACATCATCCTGACCCTGCCCAGCCTGCTGCTGGCCATCGTGATCGTGGCCATCCTCGGCCCCGGCCTGATGAACGCCATGCTGGCCGTGGCCATCGTGGTGCTGCCGCATTACGTGCGCATCACACGCGCCGCGGTGATCGCCGAGACCTCGCGCGACTACGTGACAGCCGCGCGCATGAGCGGCGCCAGCCGCATCCGCCTGATGTTCAGCGAAATCCTGCCCAACTGCACGGCCCCGCTGATCGTGCAGGCCTCGCTGGGCGTGTCCACCGCCATCCTGGACGCGGCCGCCCTGGGCTTCCTGGGCCTGGGCGCGCAGCCGCCCTCCCCCGAATGGGGCACCATGCTGGCCGATGCCCGCGAATTCGTGCTGCGCGCCTGGTGGGTGGTCACCTTCCCCGGCCTCGCAATTTTGATCACTGTGCTGGCCTTCAATTTGCTGGGCGACGGACTGCGCGACGCGTTCGACCCCAAGCTGAAGCGCTGAAAGATTTCGTATGGCATTGTTAGAAATAGAAAACCTCTCTGTCGAGTTCCCCTCGCAAAACGGCGTCATGCACGCCGTTGACGGCATCAGCTTGTCCCTCGAGGAAGGCGAAGTCCTGGGCATCGTCGGTGAATCCGGCTCCGGCAAAAGCGTCACCATGATGGCCTTGATGGGCCTGGTGGCCTACCCCGGCCGCGTCAAGGCCGACAAACTGCGCTTTGCCGGCCACGACCTGCTCACGCTGTCGCCCGGCGAGCGCAGCAAGCTCATCGGCAAGGACGTGGCGATGATCTTCCAGGAACCCACGACCAGCCTGAACCCCTGCTTCACCATCGGCTTCCAGATCACCGAGACCCTGCGCCTACACCTCGGCATGGACAAAAAAGCCGCCACGCGCAAGGCCATCGAACTGCTCGAGCAGGTCGGCATCAATTCGCCCGCAACCCGGCTCAAGGCCTATCCGCACCAGCTCTCGGGCGGCATGAACCAGCGCGTGATGATCGCCATGGCGATCGCCTGCAACCCGCGCCTGCTGATCGCCGACGAGCCGACCACGGCGCTGGACGTGACCATCCAGGCGCAGATCCTGGACCTGTTGCGCAGCCTGCAGAAGGAGCGCGGCATGGCCCTGGTGCTGATCACCCACAACATGGGTGTGGTGTCCGAAATGGCGCAGCGCATCGCGGTTATGTACGCCGGCCAGATCATGGAAGAGCAGGCCGCGCACGCCCTCTTCAACACGCCCCAGCACCCCTATACCGAAGCCCTGCTGTCGGCCCTGCCCGAGCGCAGCGACGGCAGCGCGCGCCTGGCGACCATTCCCGGCATGGTGCCCGGCCTCTACGACCGGCCCAAGGGCTGCCTGTTCGCCCCGCGCTGCGCCTACGCCACCGAGCATTCGCGCAACGAGCGCCCGTTGCTGCGCGCCTGGAAGGACGGCATGGTGCGCTGCCACTATCCGCTGGGCGACCCCAGCCGGCAGGCCAACATCGAACGCGACACCCCGCTGGTGGAGGCCGCGCAATGAGCACCGCCGCCATCACCAACCCCGCCCTGCCCACAGGCCCCGTCGTCGAGGCCAAAAACCTGAGGCAGGTCTATGAGATCCGCCGCGGTTTCATGCGCAAGTCCGACCACCTGCAGGCCGTCGGCGGCGTGTCCTTCTCGGTCCATGCCGGCAAGACGCTGGCCGTGGTCGGCGAGTCGGGCTGCGGCAAGTCGACCCTCGCCCGCATGGTGTCACTGATCGAAACCCCGACTGGTGGCGAATTGACCATCACCGGCATCGATGCGGTGAACGGCGCCCAGGAAGAACGCAAGGGCCTGCGCAAAGCCGTGCAGCTGGTATTCCAGAACCCCTACGGCTCGCTGAACCCGCGCAAGAAAATCGGCGCCATCCTGGAAGCGCCGCTCGAGATCAACACCAGCCTCAATGCCGAGGAGCGCGCCGCCAAGGCCCGCGCCATGCTGGCCATGGTGGGCCTGCGCCCCGAGCACTACGACCGCTACCCTCACATGTTTTCGGGCGGGCAGCGCCAGCGCATCGCCATCGCGCGCGCGCTGATGCTCAACCCCACGGTGGTAGTGGCCGACGAGCCCGTCTCGGCGCTGGACGTCTCCATCCAGGCCCAGGTGCTCAACCTGCTGGCCGACCTGCAGCAGTCCATGGGCCTGGCCTACCTGTTCATCTCGCACGACCTGGGCGTGGTGCGCCACATCGCCCACGACGTGCTGGTCATGTACCTGGGCCACGCAGTCGAGCAAGGCGAGAAAAACGCCTTGTTCAACCGGCCCCTGCACCCCTACACCCAGGCCTTGCTGGCTTCCACGCCGGGCCTGGCCGGCAGCACCGGCGTCAGGCAGCGCATCGTGCTCAAGGGCGAGCTGCCCTCGCCGCTGAACCCGCCCACCGGCTGCGTCTTTTCCACCCGCTGCCCGCACGTCACCGACCGCTGCCGCGCCGAAAGGCCGCAGCTGCGCGAGGTTGCGGACCGGCAGGTTGCATGCCACTATGCTGAAAACTTTCTCACTGCGTGACCCAAAACCGTGCACACCCTGCATGGTTTCCAGGCCACGTTTTTTAATGACCAGAGCGCTCAACGTCACAAATGTTGCGCAATCTGGCCGCAAGCCCCGCTGCGAAGCAGCATTAACCTCCAAAGGGATCGTCAAATGATTCAGACCAAACCAAGTGCAAGCCGGCTACGCCCGGTCAAGCGCGCATTGCTGTGCGCCGTCGCCCTGCCAGCGCTGCTGGCACTTTCACCCGTCTCCGCAAAGACGCTGGTGTTCTGCTCTGAAGGCAGCCCCGAGAACTTCTACCCTGGCGTCAACACCACGGGTACCTCGTTCGATGCCAACGAACCCGTCTACAACCGCCTCGTCGAATTCGAATACGGCGGCACCAAGGTCGTCCCCGGCCTGGCCGAAAAATGGGACATTTCCGCCGACGGCCTGACCTACACCTTCCACCTGCGCAAGGGTGTGAAATGGCACGCCTCCAACAAGGCCTTCAAGCCTACGCGCGACTTCAACGCCGACGACGTGCTGTTCATGTTCGAGCGCCAGTGGAAAGAAGACAACGCCTTCTTCAAGGTCACCAGCCCCAACCACTCCTACTTCAGCGACATGGGCATGCCCAAGCTGCTGAAGTCGGTGGAAAAGGTCAACGACCTCACCGTCAAGATCACGCTGGACAAGCCTGAAGCGCCTTTCCTGGCCAACCTGGCCATGCCTTACGCGGCCGTGCAGTCCAAGGAATACGCCGACGCCATGCTCAAGGCCGGCACGCCGGAAAAAATCGACCAGGACCCGGTCGGCACCGGCCCCTTCTACCTGGTGCAGTACCAGAAAGACGCGATCATCCGCTACAAGGCCTTCCCGCAGTACTGGGGCGGCAAGGCCAAGATCGACGACCTCGTGTACTCGATCACGCCTGACGCGTCGGTGCGCTGGGCCAAGCTGCAAAAGGGTGAATGCCATGTCATGCCCTACCCCAACCCCGCCGACCTGGACGCGATCCGCAAGGACCCCAACGTGACCATCGTCGAGCAGGCCGGCTTGAACGTGGGCTATATGGCCTACAACACCACCAAGAAGCCTTTTGACGACGTGCGCGTGCGCAAGGCCATCAACATGGCGATCAACAAGAAAGCCATTGTCGAGGGCGTGTACCTGAGCACCGGCGTTGCCGCCAAGAACCCGATCCCGCCGACCATGGCCGCGTACAACAACGCCATCAAGGACGACGAGTACAACCCCGAAGCCGCCAAGAAATTGCTGGCCCAGGCCGGCTTCCCCAACGGCTTCACCACCGACCTGTGGGCCATGCCCGTGCAGCGCCCCTACAACCCGAACGCCAAGCGCATCGCCGAGTTGATGCAGGCTGACCTGGTCAAGGTCGGCGTGACCGCCGAGATCAAGAGCTTTGAATGGGGCGAGTACCGCAAGCGCCTGCAGGCCGGCGAGCACCAGATGGGCATGCTGGGCTGGACCGGCGACAACGGCGATCCTGACAACTTCATGTACACCCTGCTCGGCTGCGCTTCGGCCCAGTCGGCCAGCGGCTCCAACATCGCCAAGTTCTGCTACCAGCCTTATGAAGACCTGGTCCTGAAAGCCAAGACCGTGACCAACCCCGCGGAGCGCAACAAGCTCTACCAGCAGGCCCAGGTCATCTTCAAGGAGCAAGCTCCCTGGTTCACGATCGCCCACGCGGTGCAGCTCAAGCCCGTGCGCAAGAGCGTGATCGGCTACAAGAACAGCCCCTTCGGCCGCCACAACTTCTACGCGGTGGACATCAAGGAGTAATCCTGGGTGCACAAGGCGGCTTCATCCTGAAGCCGCCGCCCACAAAAAAGGCCGGGTCACCCCGGCCTTTTTTTATGCCCAGAGGCTGGGCTACTGCTGCGATTGCTGCGACACCCTGGCCAGCGCGCTTTGGGTGATGGACGACAGTGTGCCGCGCGTGGTGATGACTTCCGGATCCAGCGTCACCTCGATCAGCGTGCCCTCCTTGCGTTCCAGCGCCGCCAGCAGTTCGGCCTCGAACTCGGCCGTGCGCGTGATGCGCACACCCGCATAACCGTAGGCGCGCGCCAGGCCGGCGAAGTCCGGGTTGTTCAGGCGCGAGCCGCTTTCGTGCCGCGGGTACTCCCTTTCCTGGTGCATGCGTATGATGCCGTACATGCCGTTGTTGAGCAGCACGATGATGCTTTTGGCGCCGTGCTGCACGGCCGTGGCCAGCTCCTGGCCGTTCATCAAAAAGTCGCCGTCACCCGCGATGGTGAAGGCCACCCGGCCCGTCGTGATGGCCGCCGCGATGCCGGCCGGCACGCCGTAGCCCATGGCGCCCACCGTGGGCGCCAGCTGTGTCTTGTGGCCCTTGACCAGGCCGTGGTGCCGGAAGAAGCGGTGCACCCAGCTCGCGAAGTTGCCCGCGCCATTGGTCAGCACCGCGTCAAGCGGCAAATGTTTTTGCAGCAGGCCGACGATGGCCGGCATGTCGATGTCGCCCGGCAGGTTGGCCGAGGGCGTGGGCTTGAGATTTTCCAGGTAGTCCTCATTGGCTGAAGCCGTCCAGGCCTCCCAGGCCACGCTCACCGGCGCCGTCAGCACTTCCAGCGAGCGCGCGGCGGCATTCATGGTGGCATTGATCGCCAGGTCGGCCTGGTAGACACGGTTGAGCTCCTCGGCACTGGCATGGATGTGCACCAGTTTCTGCGCGGGGCGCGGCGCCTGCAGCAGCGTGTAGCCGCCGGTCGTCATCTCGCCCAGGCGCGGGCCTATGGCGATGATCAGGTCGCTGGCTTTGACGCGCGCGGCCAGCTTGGGATTGAGGCCTATGCCCACGTCGCCCGCATAAAGCGGGTGGTGGTTGTCAAAAGTGTCCTGGAAGCGGAAGGCGTTGCCCACCGGCAGCTTCCAGTTTTCGGCGAAGCGCTGCAGCGCCTGCGCCGACTGCGGCGTCCATCCGCCGCCGCCCGCGATGATCAGCGGGCGCTCGGATTTGAGCAGCATCTCGCGCAGCGTGCGCAGCGAGCCCGGGTCGCTCCAGGCCTGCACCGCCTCCACGCGCGGCAGCGGCTGCGCGGCCGTCATGCGGGTCAGCATGTCTTCGGGCAGCACCAGCACCACCGGGCCGGGACGGCCGTTCATCGCGGTGGCAAAGGCGCGCGCCACGTATTCGGGAATGCGGTCGGCTTCGTCGATGCGCTCCACGCGTTTGGCGAAACCCTTGGTGCTGGGGCCGAAGAAGTTGAAGTAGTCCACCTCCTGGAAGGCCTCGCGGTCGCGGCAGTCGCTGGCCACGTCGCCCACCAGCAGCACCATGGGCGTGGAGTCCTGGAAGGCCGTGTGCACGCCGATGGAGGCATTGGTGGCGCCCGGGCCGCGCGTGACCATGCACACACCGGGCCGGCCGGTCAGCTTGCCGTGGGCCTCGGCCATGAAAGCCGCGCCGCCTTCCTGCCGGCAGGTGACGAACTGGATCTTGTCCCGGCGCGCATGCAGGCCGTCAAGCACGGCCAGGTAGCTTTCACCGGGCACACCGAATGCGTGGGTGACGCCCTGGGCCAAAAGGCAATCGACGAGGAGGTGGCCGGCAAGCTGCGCAGTGGCAAGCTTCGACCCAGGGGATGAAATGGAGGAGGATGTCGCTACAGTCATGCCTGCTATTGTGCAGCCATTGGGAATGTCTGCCGGATCGCACCGACATCGTGAATCCACCTTGTTTGCGCCACGGCCACACCCCCGGCCGTATGGAAGAAACCGGCGCTACCCGCAAGCCCTATTGCACCGCAACAATCGCATCGGCCACCCGCTCCACGTTAGCCGCATTCAAGCCGGAAATACAGAGGCGGCCCGACTTCACCAGATAAATCGCGTGTTCCTCACGCAAGCGCCGGACCTGCTCTGCACTCAGGTTGGTATAGCTGAACATGCCGCGCTGGCTGAGCAGGTAAGCAAAATCGCCTCCCGCCAACTTTCGGCCCAGTGCTGTATGCAACTGCCGGCGCAGCGACCGGATACGCTCGCGCATGCCCGTGAGGTCGCGCACCCATGATGCGCGGAGCACCGGGTCACCCAGCACATGGGCAACGATCTGCCCGCCATGCGCGGGCGGGCTGAAGTAATTCTGGCGTACGGTGAACTTGATTTGCCCGAGCACTCGTTCGGCCTGCCGCTCATCCGCACACACCACGCTCAAGGCACCACACCGCTCTCCGTACAAGCCCATGCTTTTGGACAAGGTATTGGCGATCAAAAACTGGATACCCGCCTGCGCCAGCAGCCTCACGGAAAAAGCATCCTCCTCAATACCTTCGCCGAAGCCTTGATAGGCCAGATCCAGAAACGGAATCAACTGGCGATCCTGGATCAGGGGAATCAGCTCCAGCCACTGGGCGTGGGTCAAATCCACACCTGTGGGGTTGTGGCAGCAGGCATGCAACAGCACCACACTGCGGGGCGGCAACTCTCGCAAGGCGGCCAGCATGGCGTCGAAACGCACGCCGCCGGCAGGGTCGTAATACGGGTACGTGCCAACGACAATGCCCGCGCTCTCAAAAAGGCTGCGGTGGTTGTCCCAAGTGGGATCACTCAGCCAGACACCGCTGGAAGGAAACCACTGGCGCAGGAACTCAGCCCCCGCCCTAAGCGCTCCGCTGGAGCCCACGGTCTGCACGGTCGCGACCCGCCCCTGGAGCAACACCGCATGCCCCGCGCCGAACAGCAATTCCTGCATGGCGTTGCGAAAACGGGCGATCCCCTCCATCGGCAAATAGGGCTTGGGCTGCCTGGCCGCAGCCAGGTGTCGCTCGGCCTCACACACGGCATGCTGCGCGGGTACCTGCCCTTGTTCGTCGCAGTAAATGCCGATCGACAAATTAACCTTGTGCGGCCGGGGATCCCGGTGAAACGCTTCGTTCAACGCCACGATGGCATCGCCCGCAAAAGCTTCTATGTGTTGGAACATCTTTGAGCCCCGCCTCAGCTGAGCCCGCTGACCGGCAAGGCAACGCCGTGCACGGCGCGCGCGGCGTCGGATGCCAGAAACGCGATGGCCTGGGCCAGGTCTTGCGGAGACACCCAGCGCGCGGGGTCCGCCTCCGGCATGGCGGCCCGGTTCTCGGGAGTGTCGATGATGGAAGGCAGCACGCAGTTGACGCGAATGTTTTGCTCCCGCAATTCAGCCGCCATGGATTCGGTCAAACGGATGACGGCGCCCTTGGAAGCGCAGTACGCCCCCATGTGGGCGGCACCGCGCAGTGCCGACTGCGCCCCGACATTGACAATGCTGCCGCCACCCGCCGCCAGCATGCCGGGCACGACGGCACGCACCATGTTCAAAAGCGTGCGGACATTGACATCCATCAGAAAATCCCAATCGCCGTCCTGGGTCGCGTGTACGGGTGGCCCCATGCGAAAACCACCCGCCAGGTTGCACAACACATCAATGCGGCCAAACCGCTCCTGCGCCGCCAGGACCGCTGCCTGCACGTCCGCGGACTCCAGCAGGTTGACGGGCAGCAGCATATGCCGATCGGCGGTTTGGCCGTAGCGCTGCTCCAGCCCCTCGCGCCGCAAATCCAGCAGCACCAGATGGGCTCCGCGCGCCGACAGCAATTCGGCGACCGCAGCACCAAGATTGCCCGCCGCGCCGGTGATCAACACGGTTTTTTTGGAAAAATCCATCTCACTCTCCTCCCCGTCGGGTGTCGTGGTAGCGCCCCGTGCCGCGGTTCAGCACCACGTCGCCGGGCAGTAGCTGGCCCGGCACAAACTCCTGCTGGTGCCGAACCTGGGCGTACAGCGGCGCAAAGTCAATGCTTGCCAGGGACATCAACTCGTCAAGATCGTTGATGACGAAATAGGTTTCCTGAAAATCATCGATCCGGTAGTGCGTGCGCATCACGCGCGGCAGGTCAAAACGCACACGGTTGGGGGAAGCGTCGTCCAGCGCAAACAGCGTTTCCGACGCGGAAGATGCGATGCCCGCGCCATAGATACGCAGCCCGTCTTGCTGCTGCACCAGGCCAAATTCCACGGTGTACCAGTACACCCGGGCCAGCTGGGCCAGCACGCCCAGCTTTTGCGCTCGCAACCCGCCTGCGCCATAGGCCTGGATGTAGTCGGCAATGGCCGGGTTCATCAGCATGGGCACATGGCCGAACACGTCATGGAACACATCGGGCTCCTCCAGGTAATCCAGCTCATGCGGCTTGCGAATGAAATGGCCGGCCGGAAAGCGCCGGTTCGCCAGGTGTTCGAAAAACACCTCGTCGGGCACAAGCCCCGGCACCGCCACGATCTGCCAGCCCGTGCGGCGCAGCAGCACCTCGTTGAGACGGCGGAAATCCGGAATCTGGTCCGCGGCAATAGGCAGATCGCGCATTCCCTGTACAAAAGCGTCGCAGGCACGACCCGGCAGCAAACGGCTCTGGCGCTCGAAAAGCACTTTCCAGGTGGCATGCTCCGCGGCGCTGTAGTGGTCCCACCCCTGGTCTATGGTCCAGTCGGCCCGTGTGGGCTTCATCCCCGCGGCCAGGCCGTGTTTGCTAGAGCTGAGCTGCGTGTTCATACTGGCATCTCCTGCAGCCGGCCATCACAAGCCGCGTCGATCACGCGCGCCAGTTCCAGGTCGCGCGGCGAGAGGCCTTGCACATCGTGTGTGGTGAGCGTGATCTCCACGCGGTTGTAGACATTGCGCCACTCCGGGTGGTGGTCGCGCTTCTCGGCCGTCACCGCCACCTGCGCCATAAAACCAAAGGCTTGGGCAAAGTCGGCAAACACCAGGCTGCGGGCCATGAGGCCACCGCGCTCGGTGCTGAAATGCCAATGGGGCCAATCGGCCTGCAGGCGGCCAAATGTGCCTGGATCAATGCGCTCCATACAGCACGCCCTTCACATCACGCACGGCCAGGCCGACGGGTTTATCCAATAAATCACTTGTGGCTGCGGCCAAGATCGTGCTCCTCAAACGCTGTTTAGAGCCTTTGATTGTGGTGAATTGGCCGTGCAAAGGGTGTGCAAGTTGCAGGCTGGAATGGGCCGAACATGCATAATTCACGCATGAAATCAGACAAATACGATGATTCGCTGCTTGATAGCTTTGATATCAGTCTTCTGGCCGCATTGCAGCGCGATGCGCACGCCACCCACCAGCAAATTGGGGAACAGGTGCACCTGTCGGGATCGCAGGTCAGCCGCCGGGTGCAGCGCCTGGAGGCCGCCGGCATCATCCGCCGTTATGTGGCCCTGCTGGAGCCGAAGGCCATACGCCTTGGCGTGCGTGCCATCTCCTATGTCACCCTGACCCGGCACAGCGGTGAGGAGGGCTCGGCGTTCGAACGCGAAATAGCCGGCTTTCCGGAAGTGCTGGAATGCTATTCGGTAGCGGGCGAGTCGGACTACATCCTGCAGATCGTCGCCGCTGACCTCGGCGTGCTATCGGAGCAAGTCCTGCGCCGCCTGACCCGCATCCAGGGCGTGGGCAGCATCCGGTCGAATATCGTGCTCAACCGCATCAAGAGCAGCACCGAGCTGCCCCTGGCGCACCTCAAGTGCTGACCGGATATCCCCGAGGGTCCATTCGCCTGCCTGGCTTGAGGTAACAGCGAGCCATCATCCTTGCGCTTATTCCGGCGTGGCAGCGTCGCCGTCGCCGCCGCCGGCTTCCAGGGCCTGGCGAGCCAGCTCTTCGTCGCTCAAGGGCGGTGCGCCTTCCAGGGCTCGGAGTTCCTCGAGAAACTCTTCCGTGGGCTCTTCGTGTTCGAGCAGTACTTCTTCCAGCTTTTGCCGGCCGGTCTCCACATGCACCGAGGGAGAATGCAGCTCGGGCGGCGGCACGGGGAATTTTTCACCCAACTGAAATTTGAGCGCCTCGGCCTTCTGGTCTATCCAGTTTGCGAAGTCGCCGTCTTTAGGTGTGTCTGAATTGCTCATGGCCATCTCCTTTGCCCAGGGCGCCGGCGCGGACGGCCGGTACCTGTCGAATTATGGAGGTACCCTTCCACCCTGTGTACATCCGACGGCGCTATCGCTGGAAGATTTCTTGCTTTAATTCACCAAACAGTTAAATTCTCGCCATGCCGCCCCTCAAAACAAAGCCCGCCGAACCCCGCTCGCGCGATGCCGACCGCTCCCAACTGGCCATCCTGCTGGCCGCCCGCGACGAGTTCGCGCAGCACGGGCTTGGCGGCGCGCGGGTGGACCGGATCGCCGAGCGCGCGGACATCAACAAGCGCCTGATCTACTACTACTTCAAGAGCAAGGACGAGCTCTTCCTGGCGGTGCTGGAGAAGGCCTACGCCGACATCCGCGCGGCGGAGACGGAGCTGCACCTGCGCGACATGGAGCCGGCGCAGGCCATACGCCGCCTCACGGAATTCACCTGGGAGTACTACATCGCCCACCCCGAATTCCTGACGCTTCTCAACAGTGAAAACCTGCACCAGGGCCGGCACCTGGCCATGTCCAGCCGGGTGCAGGAAATGAACTCGCCGCTGGTTCAGACCCTGGCGGAAATCCTCGAGCGCGGGCGCGCGGAGGGGCTGTTTCGCGGCGGCATCGACCCGGTGCAGCTTTACGTGTCCATCGCCGGGATGTCGTATTTCTACCTGTCGAACAACCACACGCTGTCGGCCATCTTCGGGCGCGACCTGATGGCGCCCAAAGCCCGCCACGAGCGGCTCTCGCACATGTGCGAGGTGATCCTAGGGTATGTCCTTAGAAGCTGATCCTGGCCGTCATTGACGCGGCGACAAGGCTGTTTTTACAATTCGTAATTCACTTAATGGTGAATTAGGCGTAAACTGCACACCGGCATCCCAACAACACCGGCGGCATGGACAGGCCTTTGGCAGCCCTTCAATGACCTCTTTCAGGAGACAAAGCCCATGAACTTCACACGTCGCGCCGCTCTGGCCTGCCTTGCTTGCCTGGCGGCGCTGCCACCCCTGATCGCGGGCGCCCAGGGCGCCTATCCCAACAAGCCCATCCGTGTCATCGTGCCCTTCGCCGCCGGCAGCACCACCGACATCATTGCCCGCGCCATCACCGACAAGATGAGCCAGAGCATGGGCCAGACGCTGGTGATCGACAACCGCGGCGGCGCCAGCGGCACCATAGGCCAGCAGGCCGTGGCCACGGCCGCGCCGGACGGCTACACCATCATGATCCACTCGTCCTCGCACACGGTCAGCCCCTCGACCTTCGCCAAGCTGCCCTTTGACACCGTGGCCGACTTCGCGGGCGTGACGCCGATTTCCAGCACACCCAATGTGCTGGTGATGTCGCCGTCCAAAAACATCAAGACGCTGCAGGAACTGCTGGCCGCCGCGCGCGCCAAGCCCGGCAGCATGAACTTCGCATCGGCCGGCCAGGGCAGCGCCACCCACCTGAACGCCGAAAAGTTCAAGCTCGCCGCAAAAATCGAAGCCACCAACATTCCCTTCAAGGGCTCCGGCGAAGCGGTGACTGAAGTGATCTCCGGCCGCGTCGACTACTACTTCTCACCCATCGCGCCGGTCATCGGCCAGATCAAGAACGGCCAGCTCGTCGCCCTTGCGGTCGGTTCACCCAAACGCGCCAGCGCCCTGCCCCAGGTTCCCACCACGGCGGAAGCCGGCGTTCCGGGTTCGGAATTCAACTTCTGGATCGGCATGATGGCCCCCGGCAAGACGCCGCGCGACATCGTCAACCGCCTGCACGACGAAGTGACCAAGGCCCTGAACACCCCCGAAGTCAAGGAACGCTTCGCCGCCCTGGGCGCCGATGCATGGACGCTCCCGCCCGAGCAGTTCGACGCCTACATCAGGGACGAAATCAAGAGCAATGCCGTGCTGGTCAAGGCCGCCGGCTTGCAACCCACCCAGTAACACCCGGCAAGTTTCCCCGCAGCGTCCCCGCACCCTTTCAACACCCCTGGCCGGACCAGGGTGCGGCCGCCGCATTACCCAAACCCAAGAGAGAAGGACCCCATGGCCACCCAACGACTCGGAATCATCATGCACGGCGTCACCGGACGCATGGGCATGAACCAGCACCTGATCCGCTCCATCGTCGCGATCCGCAAACAGGGCGGCGTGACGCTCTCCAACGGCGACAAGGTCATGCCCGACCCCATCCTGATCGGCCGCAACGCCGAAAAGATCGAGGCCCTGGCCAAGGCCCATGGCCTCGCGCGCTGGGGAACCGATCTCGACGAAGCGCTGAAAACCAAGGACGACACGATCCTCTTCGATGCCGGCACCACGCAGATGCGCCCCACCCTGCTGGCCAAGGCCCTACGCGCCGGCAAACATGTCTACTGCGAAAAACCGATCGCCACCAACCTCAACGAGGCCGTCGAAATTGCCCGCCTGGCTGAAAAGTCCGGCCTCAAGCACGGTGCCGTGCAGGACAAGCTCTTCCTGCCCGGCTTGCGCAAGCTCGACATGCTGCGCCGCGCCGGCTTCTTCGGCCGGATGCTGTCGGTGCGCCTGGAGTTCGGCTACTGGGTGTTCGAGGGCGACCTGCAGCCCATACAGCGCCCGAGCTGGAACTACCGCAGCGAAGACGGCGGCGGCATGATCCTGGACATGATGTGCCACTGGCGCTATGTGCTGGACAACCTGTTCGGCGAGGTCAAATCCGTCTCCTGCATAGGCGCTACCCATATTCCCGAACGCTGGGACGAAGCCGGCAAGCCCTACAAGGCCACCGCCGACGACGCGGCCTATGCCACGGCGGAGCTCACAGGCCACAACGGCGAGCCGGTCATCGCCCAGATGAACATGTCCTGGGCCACCCGCGTGCGCCGCGACGACCTGGTCACCTTCCATGTGGACGGCACGCACGGCTCGGCCGTGGCGGGTCTCTCAAGCTGCCGCGCCCAGTCGCGCGTGACCACGCCGCGCCCGGTGTGGAACCCCGACGAGAAGCAAATGATGAACTTCTTCGACCAATGGCAGGAAGTGCCGGACTCGCAGACCTACGACAACGGCTTCAAGATCCAGTGGGAGCACTTCATTCGCCATGTGGTCGAGAACGAACCCTACAAGTGGACGCTGCCCGAAGGCGCCAAGGGCGTGCAACTGGTCGAGGCGGCCCTGCAAAGCTGGAAAGAGCGGCGCTGGATAGACGTGCCGCCGCTGAAGGTTTGAGGGGCATGCCATGGCACTGACACTGACCTTGCCCCATGCCGGCGATAGCGGCGGCCTCAAGCCCTACACGCTGCGCGGCAGCACACCCGTCAAACCCGCCGCAGGGCTGAAGTTCAACCGCATCGCCTATTCCGCCGCGCATGTGGTGGCCGACCCGCTGGCGGCGGTGGACCCGTGGCTGGCCTGCGCCATCGACTGGGACGCCACCATCGCCTACCGCCGCCACCTGTGGTCGCTGGGCCTGGGCGTGGCCGAAGCCATGGACACGGCGCAGCGCGGCATGGGCCTGGACTGGCCGACCTCGCTGGAGCTGATACGCCGCTCGCTGGACGCCGCCAAGGATGTTCCGGGCGCGTTCGTCGCTTCCGGTTGCGGCACCGACCACCTGGTGCTGGAAAACGTCAAAAGCGTGGACGAGGTCATTCGCGGCTACGAAGAGCAGATGGAGGCCATCGAGAAGCTGGGCGGCAAGCTCATCGTGATGGCTTCGCGCGCGTTGGCCCGCGTGGCCAAAAGCCCGGCCGACTACGAGCGCGTCTACGACCGCATCCTGCGCCAGGCCAGGCAGCCCGTGGTGCTGCACTGGCTGGGCGACATGTTCGACCCGGCGCTGGCCGGCTACTGGGGCAGCGGCGATGTGGAAAAAGCCATGGACACCGCGCTCGGCATCATCAACGCCCATGCCGGCAAGGTCGACGGCATCAAGATCTCGCTGCTCGACAAGGACAAGGAAATCGCGATGCGCCGCAGGCTGCCCGCTACCGGAGGGGCTGACGGGTCTGTCGTGCGCATGTACACCGGCGACGATTTCAACTACGCCGAGCTGATTGCCGGCGACGGTTTCGGCAAGGAAATAACGCACGGCCAGAGCGATGCCTTGCTGGGCATCTTCGACGCCATCGCACCGGCCGCGAGCGCGGCACTCGGCGAACTGGCGCAGGGCCATGTGGAGAAATTCCACGCCATCCTGGGCCCCACGGTGCCACTGTCGCGCCACATTTTTGCCGCGCCCACGCGGTTTTATAAAACCGGCGTGGTCTTCATGGCCTGGCTCAACGGCCACCAGAGCCACTTCACCATGGTGGGCGGGCAGCAGAGCACACGTTCGCTGCAGCATTTTGCGGAACTGTTTCGCCTGGCCGATGCGGCCAACCTGCTCGAACACCCCGAACTCGCCACCCAGCGCATGAAGACGCTGTTGTCGCTGCACGGAATTCAGTAGAAAACATAGCAAAGAAGCCGCCAGAAGCTTCCGCCAGCCTCTCATTACAAACCCTGGAGACAAGCATGAAGACACGCACTTTCCTCAAGGCCACCCTGGCCGCCGGCCTGGCAGCCGCAGCCTTCGGCGCCGCGGCACAGGCTTACCCCTCCCGACCGGTCAAGGTCATCATCCCCTTCCCGCCCGGCGGTACGCTGGACGCGGTGGGCCGGCAACTTGCGCAAAAGCTGGGCGAGCAGATGGGCCAGCCCTTTGTCGTGGAAAACCGCGCGGGGGGCAACGGCACCATAGGCGCCGGCCTGGTGGCGCAGGCGCCCGCGGACGGCTACACCCTGCTCTTTAACGCCTCCACCTTCACGACCGCGCCCATGACCATGAAGTCCGTGCCCTATGGCGTGGTCAAGGACTTCACACCCATCTCGCTGGTCGCCAAGGCGCCGCTGTCGGTGGCCATCAACAAAAACCTGCCGGTCACCGACGTGAAATCGCTGATCGCTTACGCCAAGGCCAACCCCGGAAAAATGACCTTCGCGGTCGGCTCCATAGGCTCGGCGGGCCATCTTTCGACCGAGCTGCTCAAGCGCGCCGGCGGCATCGAATACACCGTGGTTCCCTACAAGGGCACGGCGCCCGCCTTCCAGGATTTGATAGGCGGCCAGATCGACGGCTTCATAGATCCCATACTCGGCTCGCTGCAGTACCACAAGAGCGGCATGCTGCGCGTCGTCGCTGTCACCGGCGACAAGCGCGCCCCCAGCCTGCCCGATGTACCGACGGTGGCCGAGACGATTCCGGGCTTTGAGTTTTACAGCTGGTACGGCCTCTGGGCACCGGCCAAACTGCCGGCCGAGATCACGCACAAGCTCAACGCCGAGACCAGCAAGGCGCTGGCCGGCGACATGCGCGAAAAACTCATACAGCAAGGCCTGGTTCTGACGCCGGGCACCCCGGAGGACTTCGCGAAATTCCAGAACACCGACATGGCGCGTTCGCAGAAAATCATCACGGACGGCAACATCCGTGTCGAATAAGGTTTCCCGCCATGGCCGCTGAAGATGTGAAACGCGCACTCGTCACGGGCAGCAGCTCGGGCATAGGCCTGGCCATCGCCCAGGCCCTGCTGGACCGGGGCTGGGACGTGATAGGCCTGGACATCGCGCCCGCGCGCATCGTGCACCCGGCGTTTTCATCCACCGAGGTCAACCTGTGCCAGGTTGAAGCCACGGAGCGCGTCCTGCGCTCGGCGGGCACCGTGCAGGCCCTGGTCCATGCCGCCGGCGTGCTGCGCGTGGGCCGGCTCGGTGAGCTGTCCAACGAGGATTCACAGCTGATGTGGCAGCTCCATGTCGATGCCGTCACGCGCATCGCCAACCGGGTGGTCCCCGCCATGGCGCAGGCCGGCGCAGGCCGCGTGGTGCTGGTCGGCAGCCGCGTGGCGCGCGGCATGGCCGGCCGCAGCCAGTATGCGGCGACCAAGGCGGCGCTGGTGGCCCTGGCGCGCAGCTGGGCCGCGGAAACCGCGGCTTCGGGCGTGACCGTCAATGTGGTGTCCCCGGCGGCCACCGAAACCGCCATGCTCGCCGACCCGGCGCGCGCCAACACCCCGCCCAAGCTGCCGCCCCTGGGCCGGCTGATCCAGCCCGGGGAGATCGCCGCGCTGGTCGCCTTCCTGCTCTCACCCGATGCCGCGGCCATCACCGGCCAGGACATCCAGATCTGCGGAGGCGCGTCGCTCGCGGCGTGAACCCATGGCGGCGGACAACTCCATAGGCATCGTCGGCCTGGGCCTGGTCGGCATGGCGCTCGCGCGGCGCCTGATGGCTGCCGGTTTCCAGGTCACGGGGTTTGACCTGCGCGAAGAAGCTCGGGCGGCCCTCACCGCCCAGGGCGGCCGCGCTGCCAGCTCCCTGGTCGAAGTTGCCAATGCGGCTTCTTGCACGGTGCTGGCCGTCTTTCATACCGATGACGTACTCAAAGTGGTCGAAGGGCCGGCAGGCCTGCTGTCCATCTTCGGCGTTCGCAGCATCATCGATTGCTCCACCGGCACACCCCATGAGCTTGAAGCCCTGGCCGCGCGGCTGGGGGCGCGCGGCATCACCTTCATCGAAGCCCCGCTCTCGGGCTCCAGCCAGCAAATAGCCGCCGGTGAAGCCACCCTGCTGCTGGGTGGTGAGGCCGGTGGACTGCAGGCATGCGAATCCGTGCTGTCCGCCATTTCAGGCAAACGCATCCACGTCGGCGGCACCGGCATGGGTGCCAAGGCCAAGCTCGCGACCAACCTCGTGCTGGGCCTGAACCGGGCGGCGCTGGCCGAAGGCATGGTCTTCGCCGAAAACATGGGCATCAGCCCCGAGCAGTTCCTGGCGCTGGTGCTGGCCAGCCCCGCCACGTCCGGCGCCGCCGAGGCCAAGGGCAGGATGATGGCGGAGGAAGATTTTGCGCCGCAGTCACGCATTCATCAGCACCTCAAGGACGTCAACTTGATGATCCAGGGCGCCGCGGCCGAAGGCCAGAAACTGCCCTTGTCCGAAACCCATGCAGCCCTGCTGCGCGCGGCGGTCGCCGCCGGTGACGGCGAACTCGACAACGCGGCCATCATCCGCGAACTGCGCCGGCGCAAAACCGCGCCGCCTCCCATCGACCCGAATCAAACGTCGCCATGAGAAATTTCTCCCAAGACCACCGCTGGCTCTCCATCAACACCGCGACCGTGCGCAAGCACCGCGGCGTCGAGCAGCCGCTCACGGACATCCTCGAAGCCTGCGCGGCGCGCGGCATACGCGCGATCTCGCCCTGGCGCGACCAGGTGGCCGCCGCCGGCTTGCCGCTCATTTCAAAACTGGTCAAAACCCATGGGCTGCAGCTCTCGGGTTATTGCCGCGGCGGTATGTTTCCCGCGGCGGATGCGGCGGGCCTCAAAGCCGCGCACGACGACAACCGCCGCGCCGTCGACGAGGCCTGCGAGTTGAACGCCGCCTGCCTGGTGCTGGTGGTGGGCGGCCTGCCCGGCGCGCTGGCCGGCAAGGCGGCGCACAAGGACATCGCGCTGTCGCGCAGCCAGGTGTTTGACGGCATCGCCACCCTGCTGGAATACGCCAGGGCCGCAGGCATGCCGCTGGCGATAGAACCGTTGCACCCCATGTATGCAGCCGACCGCGCCTGCATCAACACCCTGGAGCATGCGCTGGACGTCTGTGATGCGCTGGACCCCGCCAGAAGCGGCGCGCTCGGCGTGGCAGTGGACGTTTACCACGTCTGGTGGGATCCCAAGCTCCAGGCCCAGATCCGGCGCGCCGGCAAGGAGCGGCTGCTGGCCTTCCACGTCTGCGACTGGCTGACGCCGACCACCGATTTGCTCAACGACCGCGGCATGATGGGCGACGGCGTCATCGATATCCCGAAAATCCGCGACTGGGTGGAAGCCCAGGGCTTCGCGGGTTATAGCGAGGTGGAGATTTTTTCGACGGGCAACTGGTGGCAGCGGGGCAGCGGCGAGGTGCTGGACACCTGCATCGCCCGGCACAAATCCGCGGTCTGAAGCCCGCTTATCTAAAGCGGTAAGACACGGCGATAAAGCCAGTGTCCTGTGTGCGGCGGCTGATCAGCGGGCTGTTGCGCACCGAAGAATCCAGCCATTTGCGGCGCACTTGCATGGTCAGCGTCCAGGGTTCGCCCAGCGGCACGTCCACGCCCAGCCCCAGCACCGGGGAGGTCGAGGCGCCGGCGTTGTAGACCGAGAAGCCGCTGGCGGCGGACTCCGCTGCGCTGACGCCATAGAGGTAGTTGTTGTATTTGGCGTTGCTGTATTCCAGCCCCAGCTGCGGAAAGAAGGACCAGCTTCCCACCTTGAACTCCGCCGCGTACGTGGCCTCCAGCAGGCTGCCGTGCGACTTGTTGGCATCGACAAAAGCGTTCAGGAACAAGGCGCCGTAAGGCGTTTCCTGGAAAGTGCCTATGCCCAGCGGAATCGGGGTCTTGCGGTCTTTGAGGCCCGACAGCGCGGCGGTGTCGGCACGCCAGCCGTCCTGGCTGACACGGCCTGCGAACTCGAGGTAGCCGTAGCCGAATTTGACGGTCTTCAGGCTCAGGGTGTCCACACGCACGGCGAGGCGGCCGTAGTCAAAAAAACCGTAGGGCAGCAAACGGGTTTCACTGCCTTTGCTGCGGATCACGCTTTGTGTGCCGTAAACGGCGCCGCCCAGGTCGCCGGTCAATTCGTACTTCAGCGGCGCGATCTGCGCGGCGGCCAATGTGGGCAAAAGCAGGCCTGCGGCCAGCAGGGCGCAGGCCGAAAACTTGGTTGCATGCCTGTCGAGAGTCATGCAAATCAGTATAGGCCTGGCCTCCTTTTCAGGCCACGGGCGCGCGCAACTCCACCCAAAAACCGTTGCTGCCGCGCACACAAGCCGCGGCCCGGCCCCGGCTTTCTAGACGGCCGTGGGCAGCCGGCCCGCGGCCGGCAGGGCCGTGCGGCGCACGCGGCGCACATTGAAGGCGCTGGCGATCAGCACCGCCTGCATCAGCGCCAGGCCCAGCAGCACACCGCGGTACTGGCCGTGGTCCATCATCGCGCCGAAAACCAGCGGCGAAACGGCCTGGCCAATGTCCAGGCCCGCGTAGACCACGCCATAGACGCGGCCCGAGGCATTTTCGGGCGTGGAGCGCTTGACCAGCAGGTCGCGCGAGGGCCCGGCGATGCCCGAGGCAAAACCCATGACGCCGAACAGCACAGGCACCACCCAGGCCGGGTAGCTGCCCAGGGCCAGCAGCAGCGCGAACACCGCCGCCACGCTAAAACCCGCGCCCACGATGCGCTCGCAGCGCGCCGGGTCCGAGGCGAGAAAACCGCCGAACACCATGCCGCCGGCGCTGCACACCATATAAATAGTCAGGCACATGGCGACCAGCGGCAGCGGCACCTCATGCAGGTGGCGCGCGGCCTCGGGCGCGAAGGCCTGCACCACGCTGAGCACGATCGCGTACCAGAAGAAAAAGGCAAAACACATCCAGACCGCGGGAATCTTCAAAAAGCCCAGCGAGCTGTCGGCCGCCGGCGCGCCCTTGGCCGGCGCCGTCACGCTCAAGGTCAGCTTGTCACGGTTGGCCACCAGCACCGCCAGCACCGCAAAGGCCAACACACCCGCGCAGGCCAGCGCCACGCGCCAGGAAAACGCGAAGGTCAGCGGTACCAGCATGGCCGGGGCCAATGCCCAGCCCAGGCTGCCGGTGATGCCATGCACGCTGTAGGCATGGCCCAGGCGCGGCGCGCTGACCTTGCGGTTGAGCAGCGTGTAGTCCACAGGGTGGAAGACGCCGTTGCCTACGCCGGCGATCACGGCAAAGCCGGCCATCATCCAGTAGCTGGTGCTGATGGAGTAACCGAAGGCCGCCAGGCCCAGCAAAGTGAGGCCACCGAAGAGGATGGGGCGTGGGCCGAATTTGTCGACCACAAAACCCGACAGCGCCTGCACCGCGCAAGAGGTGACGAAAAAGAGGGTCATCAGAAAGCCGAGCTCGGCATAACTGACGTTAAAGGCTTCCTTCAGCCAGGGAAACAGCGGCGCCAGCAGCAGCTGGCTGAAATGGCTGATCAGGTGGGCGGTGCCGACCAGGCCGATCACGCTGGCGTCCTGCTTGAGTGAAATCGCGTTGCCGGCGGGCGCGGCCGCGGTGCTTGAAGTGTTCATGGCGCTATCGTAGTATTGGCCTTGCCTGCTGAAATGCGACAAATAGCCATGATTCATCGAATTTCAGACAAACCCATGCAAGCCACCGAAACCACGATCCAGCATGCCGCGTAGCACCCCTCTTCGCCTGATGCCGGTGGGCGACACCGACAGCTTCACGCCCAGCCCCAAGCGGCCGGTGCGCGTGCGCGCCCGCTCCATGCCGGCCGACACCCACTTCGAGCCGCATTCCCACGCCTGGGCCCAGCTGGCCTATTGCGCCACCGGCGTCGTGCAGGTCACGGCCGAGAGCGACGGCGCGGGCGGCGAAATCACCTACATCGTGCCGCCCTCGCGCGCGGTGTGGATCGCGCCCGGCGCGCAGCACCACATCACCGTGCTGGAGGCCGCCGAATTCCGCACGCTCTACATTGACGCCAGCGCCACGCCCAAGGGCTGGAGCGGCTGCCGCGTGCTGGTGGTGTCGCCACTGCTGCGCGAATCGATCAGTGCACTCGACGCGGCCTCACCCGAACGCCCACTGGCGCCATCACGCGAACAACTGCTCAGCGGCCTGGTGCTGGACGAACTCACGCATGCCGACATCCAGGCCCTGGGCGTGCCCATGCCGCATCCGCAAACCGGCGACAAGCGGCTGCGCGCCCTGTGCGAGGCGGTGCTGCGCGCGCCGTCCGAGCGGGCCACGCTGGCCGAATGGGCGGCGGACACCGGCGCCAGCGAGCGCACCGTGGCCCGGCTGTTCCGCGACGAGCTGGGCCTGAGCTACCAGCAATGGCGCCAGCAGGCCATCCTGGCCCACGCCCTGCCCCTGCTCACGCGCGGGCTGTCGGTCAGCGCCGTGGCGGCGGCCAGTGGTTATGCCAGCGACAGCGCCTTCACCGCGATGTTCAAGGCGGCGATGGGACAGCCGCCCAGCCATTTCCAGAAATAGGTGCAGCGGGCCTAAAGCTCCCGGGCCGCCTGCCACAGGCCCTGCTTGCCGACGGCGCCATACCAGGCCAGGAAACGCCTGCGCTGGCTTTCAAAAGGCTCGGTCAGCGGCTGCCGCGGGTCCTGGCTCAGCGCATAGGCCATGCCCTCCACAAACCATTGGGGCTTGAACAGCAGGCGCAAGGTGCCGATACGCTCAGCCTGCGCATGGTGGATCAGTTCGTGGCGCACAAAAAAAGACTCCCAGGCGCGCGGGCCTATCACTGTGCCCAGCGTGCCCACGGTGACCGCCGCGCGCGCACCCAGGCCAAACGCGTCGGCACAGGCTTGCGTCGCGCAAAAAATCACGCGGGGTTTGCCTTTGAAGGGACCCAGCAGTTCCGGCACAAAAGCCACGGCCTCCGCGTACAGGCCGGCGGCCTCTACCAGCCGGGTGGGGTCGTCGACGCAGACCGACGCGTTCAGGCAGCTCACGCCCGCCAGAGTTGGCGCGACCACCCGCACGGGCTTGACCGCGAACCAGGTGATCAAGGGTACCGCCGCCAGCATCACCAGCAGGCGGACTTTGAATGAGGGGCGGCCCAGGCGCATTCGATGCCGGTCAGCGACAAGGCCCGGGCACGTGGTCTTCAGCGGCGGTCAAATGCCGCATTCAGCCGGCGCAGCAAGGGCTTGTTGAGCTCCCGGGTGTGCCGGTTCCAGCGGTCCATGGAGCGCTGCAGTTCAATTTGCAGGCGCGCGCTGGTGGCGGTGTCGCCGGTGGTCGCGGCCCAGATGGCGTATTCGGCGCGGCTTTCGAAACTGCCGAAACGCTCCACCGCGGATTCGAATTCCACCCTGGCGTCCACGCCCCTGCCGGCGCCGGCCAGCGCCTGCGCCAGCAACAGCGAAACCTGTTCCGCGCGGAAGCCGGCGTCGGTCTTTCGGATGAACTCCAGGTGGGTAATCGCCTCGGCATAACGTTCGCAGGCGAAATAGGCGCGCGACGCGCCCAGCCTGATCTCCAGGTCGGACGCGAACGGGCCCTTGAGGCAGGCGTCGTAGCTCTGCGCGGCCTCCAGGGGCTGGCCGGCTTCCAGCAGCGCGGCGGCCAGCCGCATCTGGTTCTGCGCGGTCGGCGTGTAGTCGAAGGCGGCATGCGCCTCCTTGAGTTCGCGCGTGGGATTGAGTGTCTTCGCGGCGGCGGCCACCACCTTGCGCGCGCCGCGTTCGAGCCGCGAGTCCGGCAGGTAGACCGCCAGGAAGTAGACAATGCTGCCCAGCAGGGGGAAGGAGAACAGGATGATCAGCCAGTACAGCTGCTGGCCGCTGCGCAGGGCGTGAACGGCGAAGAACACCGCCACAAAAAAATGCAATCCCAATCCGACAAAAGGCATGACCACCCCTCCAGGTTATTTTGGGGGCCATTCTACGGGGGTGCCAAGGCTGCTACCCCATGCTTTCGACCGCCGGTGGGGGTTCCGAGGACGACCGGTAGCCGGTGCTCATCGCAGGCCGTCGATACCGCCATCCTTGTTCCAGTAGCCGCTGGCCATCAGGCGCTCCCGCACCATGGCGCGCGCCCGGTGCAGCCGGCTCTTGACCGCCTCCACGCCCAGGCCCAGTTGCTGCGCCACCTCGGGCGCCGTGAGCTCATCGACGTCACGCAGGATCAGCACCTCCCGCCAGGCTTCGGGTAAGGCGGCGATGGCGCGGCTCAAATCCAGCCGCAAGTCCAGCGGCAGCGCCTGCGCCGCGACGGCCTCCACATCGACGCCCTCCTGGCCCTGCGCACCCTTGCGGCCGCGAAACAGGCGAAAGCATTCGCGCTCGACGATGCGAAACAGCCAGACGGCAAAGGTCGCCGCGGTGCGCAGCGCGCCTATCTTGCGGTAAAGCTGCCACAGCGCGGCCTGCACCGCGTCTTCGGCATCCTCGGCGCTGGAACAGGTGCGGCGCGCAAAACGTTTGAGGTCGGGCTGGCACTGCGTGAGCAACTGGGCGATGGCCTGGGTGTCGCCGCCGCGCGCGGCATCCACGAGTTGGGCGCTGGCTTTCATGGTTTACCTTTGGCCACGGGCTTGCGGCCGACAAGCGCGCAAGCGGGGCAAAAGCCGGCAATACCCGTCAGGCCCAGCCCCGCCGCGCCGGCCAGGGCAAGCGCCATGGGCCAGCCGGCCGGCAGCCACAGCAGGCCGGCGCAGGCCAGCAGCAGCGCGCCGCCCAGACGCAGGGCCCGCTCCCAGGCGGGAAGATTTCGTTGCAGGAAAAACATCAGGAACTCCTTGGCTGTGGTGAATGCTGACAAAGAGGCCCGCCGATGCCAAAAGGGTTCGGATTCGTCGAAATTATCGTATCGGCTCGCCGTGACTATGCCGGGAGCCCGTGCCGCGCGCGCTGCACGGCTGGCTATCATGGGTGCATGCATATCTTGAGCGGGCTGGCGAAAGCGCAAATCGGATGGCCGCGCGCCGCCGGCTGCGCGGCGCTGGCCTTTTTGCTGGCCGCCACCGGCCCGGCGCAAGCGCAATCCGCGGCACAAAGCCACCCGGCGCTGCTGCGCGCGCTGAACGCCTTGCGCCAGCAAGGCTGCGGAAAAGGCAGCCGCCCGGCCGCCCCGCTGCGTGAAAATGCCGCGCTGTCGCGCGCCGCCTCCCTGATCGCGGACGGCCGCAAGCTCGACAGCGCGCTCCAAACCGTGGACTACCGCGCCGTCAGTACCCTGCAGATCACGGTGCGCGGCGCCAGCGGGGCCGCGGCCCTGGCGCCCAAGGCGCTGGGCGGCTCTTGCGGCGCCGCCCTGCACGCTGAACTGCTGGAGGCCGGTTTCCACCAGCGCGGCACCCAAACCTGGGTCGTGCTAGCCGCGCCCTTTTCGCCGCCGGCCGCAGCGCAGGCCGAAGAGGTGCAGGCGCGGGTGCTGGCACTGGTCAACGAAGCGCGCTCCCGGCCGCAGCGCTGCGGCGACAAGGCATTCGCGCCGGCGCCGCCGCTGCGGCTCAACCCCACGCTGAGCGGCATTGCAAGCGCCCATGCGGGCGACATGGCGCGCCACGGCTACTTCAGCCACACCGGCCGCGACGGCAGCACGGTGGACGGCCGGGCCACGCGCGCCGGCTACGCCTGGGAGGCCATCGGCGAAAACATCGCCGCCGGCCAGCTGAGCGCCGATGCGGCCATGCGCGGCTGGATGAACAGTCCCGGCCACTGCGCCAACATCATGTCGCCGGCTTTCAGCGAAATGGGCGCCGCCTTTGTGGTGAACAGGCAGAGCAGCCAGGGGATTTATTGGACGCAGGTGTTCGGGACGGCGCCTTGACGGCCCAGCGCTAGATCAGGCGCTTGAGCAAGCCCATCACCTGCTCAAACCGCTTGCCATAAGGCGGGTAAAACAAATCCCCGCGCGCCCACTTCGATTGCAGCATCACCGGTTTTTGCTGCGAGAGGCGCAGGAAGCCGGTTTCGCCGTGGTAGGCACCCCAGCCGCTGTCGCCGACGCCGCCAAAGGGCAGGTTTTCATGGGCGATGTGCATCAGCGTGTCGTTCACCGTGACGCCGCCGCTCACGGTGCGCGCCAGCACATGGTCGCGCGAGCCGGTGTCGGTGCCGAACCAGTACAGGGCCAGCGGCCGCGGCCTGGCGTTGACGTAGCGGATCGCCTCGTCGATGGCCGTGTAGGGAATCACCGGCAGTATGGGGCCGAAGATTTCCTCGCTGAGCAGTTTCGAGCCGGCCGGCAGGTCAAACACCAGCACCGGCGCCATCTGCCGCGAAGCCGCAGCCACGCCAGCCATACCTGCGGTGTCGGGCTGGACGGCCTGCAGGCGCGCGCCCTCGCCTTCGGCCTGCGCCAGCAGCGCCTGCAGCCGCTCCAGGTGGCGCGGGCTGATGATGGCCGCGTAGTCGGGGTTGCCGATGATGGTGGGAAACAGCGTCGCCACGGCGCGGGCAAAGGCCTCGCCAAACGCGGTTTCGCTGCCCCGGGGCAGCAGCACGTAGTCGGGCGCGATGCAGGTCTGGCCGGCGTTGAGCAGCTTGCCGTGCGCGATCTTGATGGCGGCCTTGTCGATGTCGCAGGAGGCATCGATGATGCAGGGGGACTTGCCGCCCAGCTCCAGCGTGGTCGGCGTCAGGTTGGCGGCGGCGGCCTCGGCCACCTTGCGGCCCACGGCGGTAGAACCGGTGAAAAACAGGTGGTCAAACGGCAGGCCGGCGAATTCGGCGGCCAGCTGGCCGTCGCCCTGCACCACGCAAAGCTCGTCGGGCGCAAAGGATTGCCCCAGCAGCGTCGCCAGCAGTTCCGAGGTGCGCGGCGTCAGTTCGCTGGGCTTGAGCATCACGCGGTTGCCCGCGGCCAGCGCCGTGATGACCGGGCCCAGCGAAAGCTGCACCGGATAGTTCCACGGCGAGATCACGCCCACCACGCCCAGCGGCTGGCGCTGCAAATAGGCGCGTGCGGGCTGCAGGTATAGCGGCGTGCGCACCTTGACGGGCTTCATCCAGCGGGGCAGTTGCCTGAGCGTGCTGGACAGCAGCGAGCGCAGCACAAAAATGTCGGCGATTTCAGTGAGCTGGGGCGAGCGCACGCCGAAGTCGGCATTGACGGCTTGCGCCAGTTCGGCGCCGTGCTGGTCCAGCAAGGCGCGTATGCGCAGCAGGCGGTCCCGGCGCAGCGCCAGCGGTACCTCGGCCTGTGCGCGGCTGGTCTGGTGCTGGGCGTCAAACAGGGTACGAAGCGGTGTCCGGGGGGTGCTGGAAATCATCCGGCCATGATAGGGAGCGCCGGGCCCGCGCAGTAGGGGCGCAACTCCAGCGCGACTGCGGGTTGACCCTGGGGCTGCCGTCCCCATTTATGAGGTTGACGGCGGCTGCCCGACAGGGCGGCCGCCAGCTAAACCCATCCTGGCAAAGGTATTTCATGGAATACAAGGACTATTACAAGATCATGGGCGTGGCGCGCGATGCCACGCCCGATGAGCTCAAAAAAGCCCATCGCAAGCTGGCGCGCAAATACCACCCCGACGTCAGCAAGGAAAAAAACGCCGAGGCGCGCTTCAAGGAAATTGCCGAAGCCTACGAGGTGCTGCGCGACCCCGAAAAACGCGCCGCCTACGACAGGCTGGGCGCCAACTGGCAGGCCGGGCAGGAGTTCCGGCCGCCGCCGGGCTGGCAGGCCCGCGAGCAAGCCGAAGGCCGCGGATTTTTCGGCGAGGCCGGGGGCTTTGACCACAGCGACTTTTTTGACGCCATCTTCCGCGGCATGGGTGCCGACCTGGGCGGCGGCGGCTTCGGTGGTTTCGACACGGGCGGCGAGGACCAGCACGCGAAGATACAGATCACCCTCGAGGACGCCTACCAGGGCGCCACCCGCACGCTGCAGCTCAGCGTGCCCGGCAAGCGCGGCCAGGCGCGCAGCATTGAATTCACCATCCCCAAGGGTATACGCGCCGGCCAGCAAATCCGCCTGGCCGGCCAGGGCGCGCCCGGCACCGGCAAGAGCGGCGCCGGCGACCTCTACCTGGAGGTGGAATTCCTGCCGCACAAGCTCTACCGCGCCGAGGGCCGCGACGTCTCCATGACTCTGCCCGTGGCGCCCTGGGAGGCCGCCCTGGGGGCGCAGGTCGAGGCACCCACGCCCACGGGCTGGGTCGAAGTCACCATCCCGGCGGGTTCGTCGCCGGGCAGCAAGCTCAGGCTCAAGGGCCGGGGCCTGCCGGGCAAGCCAGCGGGCGACTTCTACTTTGTGCTGCAACTGGCGCAGCCGCCGGCCGGCAGCAAGGCCGCCAAAAAGGCCTATGAAGACATGGCCGAGGCGTTCAAGACCTTCGACCCACGGACCGCTTTGCAATAAGCAGCCTGGAAAAAAGCGTGCGATGGCAGAATCGGTCGCCATGCCCGACACCGCCGCACCCGCCCTGAAAAACATCTTCGATCCCGCGCGTTATCGCCACATCGCGGCGGAGACCGCGGCGGTCTACCCGCGTTTTGACAGCAAGCAATTCCTGGCGCTGGCGCTGCCCGGGCTGGACGCGCTGTCGCTGATGCAGCGCCTGCGGCGCACCAGCGAATGCCTGCACGCCACGCTGCCCGCCGACTACCGCAAGAGCATCGCCATCCTGCGCAAGCTCGCGCCGCGCATCAACAGCGGCTTTGTGACCCTGGTGCTGCCGGACTATGTGGGCCTGTACGGGCGCGAGGACTTTGACACCTCCATGGAGGCGCTCAAATTTTTCACCACCTTCGGCAGCTCGGAGTTCGCAATTCGCGAATTCATCCGCCAGGACCCTGGGCGCACGCTGGCCGTGATGAAGACCTGGGCCAAGGACAAGAGCGAGCATGTGCGGCGCCTGGCCAGCGAAGGCAGCCGCCCTCGCCTGCCCTGGTCTTTCCGGCTGGATGCCTTGATGGCCGACCCTGAGCTGGCCGCGCCCATCCTGGAAGCGCTCAAGGCCGACGGCAGCCTCTATGTGCGCAAGTCGGTGGCCAACCACCTCAACGACATCACCAAGCTGCACCCGGCGTGGGTGCTGGGGCGCCTGAAAGGCTGGCCGCTGGAGAACCCGCACACCGCGTGGATCGCGCGGCATGCGTTGCGCACGTTGATCAAACAGGGCGACAAACAGGCGCTGGGCGTGATAGGCGCCGGCAAAAAAGCGGCCGTCAGCATCAGCGGCTTTTCCGTCAGCCCAAAAAAACTCAGCCTGGGCGAGCGCCTGGAGCTGTCGTTCACGCTGCAGTCCACCTCGCGCCGGAGCCAGCGCCTGGTGGTGGACTACGCGATCCACTACGTCAAAAAGGCCGGCAGCAGTTCGGCCAAGGTCTTCAAGCTCAAGGAACTGGACCTGGCGCCGGGCCAGAGCCTGCAGCTTTCGCGCAGCCAGGTGGTGCGCGACTTCACGACCCGCGTGCACCATGCGGGCCGCCATGAGGTGGACATCATGGTCAATGGCGAGCGCCTGGCCAGCGGCTTTTTTGAGCTTTTAAAGCCTTGAGCTGACATTTGCTTGCCCTTCTTGCACAGGGGCGGTTTGCACGGCGCGCGGGTTTTGTACATTAGAAACCCGGGCCGCGCGAGCCCACGGCATCCAACACATACCAGGAGGGATATTCCATGAGCACCCAATACCTACGGCGCCTGCGCCCCGCCTTCAGCACGCTAAGCCTGCTGCTGCTCCTGTCCGCCTGCGGCGGCGCGGGCGGCGAGGAAATCGGCGCGGTGGACACCGTGTTCAAGTTCATAGGCCCGGACCACAAGATCGTGGTCGACGCCTATGACGATCCCAAGGTCGCCGGCGTCACTTGCTATGTGTCGCGCGCCAAGACCGGCGGCCTCAAGGGCGCGTTCGGCCTGGCCGAGGACAAGGCCGAAGCCTCCATCGCCTGCCGGCAGACCGGCGTCATCAGCTTTGGCGACAAGCCGCTGGACAAGCAGGAAGAGATGTTCAGCGAGCGCATCTCGCTGGTCTTCAAGCGGCTGCGCGTGGTGCGCATGATAGACACCAAACGCAACACGCTGGTCTACCTGACCTATTCGGACCGCGTCATTGAAGGCTCGCCGCAAAACAGCGTCACGGCCGTTCCGGTGCCGGCCGGCACCGTGATCCCGGTCAAGTAAACCAGCTAGCCTTATTTCGAAGCGGCGTTCCGCTTGCGCGTCGCCGCGGCCTTTTTGGCAGAGGCCGAGCGCTCGGCCGCGGGGCGTGACGCAGCCGCCGCGCCGCCTAGCCGCCCGCCCTTGCGCGAAGGCGCATGGTTTTCCGCCTTGCCGCGGCCCGAGCCGGATTTTTTGCCGCCGCCAGTTTCCTTGTTCACCGTGGCCCAGGCGCGCCGCTCGGCCTCTTCCTTGCCGACGCCGCGGTCCCTGTAGCCTTCCTCGATGTGTTCCGCCTTGCGCTGTTGTTTGTCGGTATAGGCCGATTTGTCACCTCTTGGCATGTCAGCTCCTTTCCATGTTGACAGGGGTCCAACTTAGGCGCCGCGCCGCCGGCGTTCAGGCGGAAAGCGACTGAAATTCGCGTCGGTGCCGTCCTACTGTCCCGGTCGCGCCGTATGGGTGTATAACCGGAGACCCCCGGGTCGCGCGGCGCGTGATTGACGCTTTGCCGCAGGGCCCCCCGGATACAACAACAGCAAGGAAGAACAGACATGGGCGCGCAGTGGAAAGCAAAAGGCAAGGAACTGGCCGCGAACGCCAGGGGCCGCTTGTTCGGCAAACTGGCCAAGGAAATCATGGTGGCGGCGCGCAACGGCGCGGACCCGGCCTCGAACGCGCGCCTGCGCCTGGTGGTGGAGCAGGCCCGCAAGGTCTCCATGCCCAAGGACACCCTGGAGCGGGCCATCAAGAAAGGCGCCGGCCTGACCGGCGACACCGTGCATTTCGAGCACGTGATCTATGAAGGCTTCGCGCCGCACCGCGTGCCCCTCATGGTCGAATGCCTGACCGACAACCTCAACCGCACGGCCTCGGAAATCCGCGTGCTGTTCCGCAAGGGGCACCTGGGCACCTCGGGCTCGGTCTCCTGGGACTTCGACCACGTCGGCATGATTGAAGCCGAGCCGCAAGTGGCCGGCGCCGACCCCGAACTCGCCGCGATTGAAGCGGGCGCCCAGGACTTTGAGCCGGGCCATGAAGAAGGCACGACGACCTTCCTGACCGACCACGCCGACCTGGACATCGTGAGCCGCGCCCTGCCTGCGCAAGGCTTTACCGTGCTGTCGGCCAAGCTGGGCTACAAGGCCAAAAACCCCATCAGCCCAGCCAGCCTGAGCGCCGCCGAACTCGAAGAGGTCGAGGCCTTCCTGGCGGCCGTCGATGCCAACGATGACGTGCAGAACATCTTTGTGGGCCTGGGCGACTGAGCCGGCTACTTGGCTGGCACCTCGTAGCGGGGCCGTATCCGGGTTTTCTGCACGACGCCTGCCGGCGTGAACAGGACCACGAACTCGGCACCCGGTGTTTCGCTTTTGGGGGGCTTCTCCCGGTAAGCCCAGACCTCATAGCCGCTGTCAAAGCGGACCACGGTGGCGGGGCCCAGTGCGGCAGCGACATCGGCCTTGGTGCTGGTGCCCGGGACCAACAGGGCCTGCGCCCCCTGCATGGACAGCTGGCTGTCGCGGAAAGGCGGGCGTGTTTCCTCAGGCGTGGCCGCGCAGCCCGCCAGCACCAGGCTGATGCAGGCCAGCAGCTTGCCCGGTGCCATCACCCGCCCTCCATGTAGTCAAACTCGACCAGCGTGTCGTCGGGCCAGCTGCGGTCGCCCAGCGGCAGGAAATAGGTGCGGTCCACCAGCACTTCGCAGTCGCAGTCGGGCAGGTCCTTGTCCAGCTTGGGGTCGTCGCTCGCGGCGGCGTACAGCATGACCAGGGGCAAGACTTCCCGGCGCGCGCCGGCCGTCAGCGTGACGCTGAACAGCGGCCGCTCGGAAAAGAACAGGTAGAGCGGCACCTTCTTGTCGCAATAAGCCGGCGTGTCGAACACGGCGCCGGCAATCCGATCCACCACACCGCCGCTGCGCGAGACCAGGCCGGCCTCCATGCCCACCCTGCACTCCAGCCGTAAATCACCCAGGCGCCGCGTGCCCGGCGGCAGGCCCGGCGTGCGGATCTCTGTGCGCCAGGTCATGCTTTGCGCCTTGCGGTTGGGAATGACCTGCGCATCCTCGGCAAAAGCCTTGGTATCCCGCGGCAGGCTGAAAGTCTGGTCGGGCGCGATGGCCACGGGAAAGTCCACGGTCGTGCCAATGACCTCCATGGCAATCGCATTCATGTCGGTCTCGCGCCGCCGCGGCAGCAGCTTGAAGCGCAGCGAGGCATTGGGCGCCAGGCTTTTTTCGCGCTCAAAGAGGTCCATGCCACGAATCATTTTCCGGTAGGACTTCTCGACCGGGTCGCTGTTGGCCTTGGCACTGATGGTCACCGGCCGCAGGGTGCGCACGCCCGGGTCCGGGGTGCCAGGGGCCTGGGCACCGGCCTGCGGGGCAACAGCCATGCCTGCCGCCAGGCAGGCGGTGCGCAGCGCGGCGCGGGCAAGGCGATTGGGCATGGCGTATCCGATGGGCAGAAGCCCATGGTAGGACGCGCGCGGCAGTGCTGCTGTAGGACGATTCCAGCATTTCCCCATGGCACAGCCGTAAAAAAACCCGCCCCGACGGGAGCCGGAGCGGGCTGTGAGGCTCACCATGAAAACGGTGGCCCGGAGCCTGTCAACAGGCCTCTAGTGAACCGTCGATTCAAACCTGAACACGCCCGGCTCGCGGATAGGGTCCACGTCCACCGGTATCGTGCTCTTGGGCGAGAAGCGCCCTTCGAGCAGCAGCTTGCTCAGCGGGTTCTCGATGCGCTGCTGGATGGCGCGCTTGAGCGGCCTGGCGCCGAACACCGGGTCGAAGCCGACCTTGGCAAGCTCGGCGATTGCCGCTTCCGACACATCCAGCGTGAGGTCCATCTTCCGCAGCCGGGCGATCAGCACCTTGAGCTGTATCCGGGCGATGGACTCGATGTTCTTCGCATCCAGCGCGTGGAACACCACGGTCTCGTCAATCCGGTTCAGGAACTCGGGCCGGAAATAGTTCTTGAGCTCATCGGTCACCGCTTCCTTGATCTCTTCCGTCGGCTTGCCGACCATGGACTGGATGATGGGCGAGCCGATGTTGCTGGTCATGACGATCACGGTATTCTTGAAGTCCACCGTGCGGCCCTGCCCGTCCGTGAGACGCCCGTCGTCCAGCACCTGCAGCAGCACATTGAACACGTCGGGGTGGGCTTTTTCGACCTCGTCGAGCAGCAGCACGCTATAGGGCTTGCGGCGCACGGCCTCGGTCAGGTAGCCGCCCTCCTCATAGCCCACATAACCCGGGGGCGCGCCTATCAAGCGGGCCACCGAATGCTTTTCCATGAATTCGCTCATGTCGACGCGCACCAGGTGGTCTTCGCTGTCGAACAGGAAGCCGGCCAGCGCCTTGCACAGCTCGGTCTTGCCCACGCCCGTGGGGCCCAGGAACAGGAAGGAGCCGGTCGGGCGGTTCGGGTCGCTCAGGCCCGAGCGCGAGCGGCGTATGGCGTTGGCCACCGCGCTGATGGCTTCGTCCTGGCCGACCACGCGCTCATGCAGCTTGCCTTCCATCTGCAGCAGCTTGTCGCGCTCGCCCTGCATCAGTTTGCTGACCGGGATGCCGGTGGCGCGCGCCACAACCTCGGCGATCTCTTCGGCGCCGACCTGGGTGCGCAGCAGCGTGGGCGCGTTGGACTTGCCCTTGCTGGCTTCGCTGTCCTGCGCTTCCTTGAGGCGCTTTTCAAGCTCAGGCAGCTTGCCGTATTGCAGCTCGGCGACCTTGTTGAAGTCGCCCTTGCGGGTGAACTCCTCGATCTGGAAGCGGATCCGGTCGATTTCCTCCATGACGTCCTTGGAGCCCAGTGCCTGGGCTTTTTCGGCTTGCCAGATTTCATCGAGGTCGGAGATCTCTTTTTGCAGCTTGGCGATTTCCTCTTCGATGAGCTCGAAGCGTTTTTGCGAGGCTTCGTCTTTTTCGCGGCGCACGGCTTCGCGCTCGATCTGCAGCTGGATCAGGCGGCGGTCCAGCCTGTCCATGACCTCGGGCTTGGAGTCCATCTCGATCTTGATCTTGGCGGCGGCTTCGTCGATCAGGTCGATGGCCTTGTCGGGCAGGAAGCGGTCGGTGATGTAACGGTGGCTCAGTTCGGCCGCGGCCACGATGGCCGGGTCGGTGATCTGCACGCCGTGGTGCGCTTCGTATTTTTCCTGCAGGCCGCGCAGGATGGCGATGGTGGCCTCCACCGTGGGCTCGCCCACCAGGATTTTTTGGAAGCGGCGCTCCAGGGCGGCGTCTTTTTCGATGTACTTGCGGTATTCGTCCAGCGTGGTGGCGCCCACGCAGTGCAGTTCGCCGCGCGCCAGCGCCGGTTTGAGCATATTGCCGGCGTCCATCGCGCCTTCGGCCTTGCCGGCGCCCACCATGGTGTGCAGCTCGTCGATAAAGACGATGGTCTGGCCTTCGTCCTTGGCCAGTTCATTGAGCACGGATTTCAGGCGCTCTTCAAACTCGCCGCGAAACTTGGCGCCGGCCAGCAGCGCGGCCATGTCAAGCGAGAGCACACGCTTGCCCTTGAGGGAGTCGGGCACTTCGCCGGCCACGATGCGCTGGGCCAGGCCTTCGACGATGGCGGTCTTGCCGACGCCGGGCTCGCCGATCAGCACGGGGTTGTTTTTGGTGCGGCGCTGCAGCACCTGGATGGCGCGGCGGATTTCATCATCGCGGCCTATGACCGGGTCCAGCTTGCCCAGGCGGGCGCGCTCGGTCAGGTCCATGCAGTATTTCTTGAGGGCTTCGCGCTGGCCTTCGGCGTCGGCGCTGTTCACGCCCTGGCCGCCGCGCACCGCGTCAATCGCCGCTTCGAGTGCCTTGCGGGTCAGGCCGTTCTCTTTGGCCAGGCGGCCCACGTCGCTCTTGCTGTCGGCCACGGCCAGCAAAAAGAGTTCACCGGCGATGAACTGGTCATTGCGTTTGATGGCTTCTTTTTCAGTGGCCTGCAGCAGCTTGGCGAGCTCGGAGCCGACCTGGATCTGGTCCTGGCCCTGCACCTGGGGCAGTTTTTTGACGGCGGCGTCGGCGGCCTGCGTGAGGCCGCCCACGTTGACGCCGGCCCTTTCCAGCAGCGCGCGCGGGCCGTCGTCCTGGCGCAGCATGGCAGCCAGCAGGTGAACCGGCTCGATGTAGCCGTTGTCATTGCCCAGCGCGAGGGATTGCGCGTCGCTCAGGGCTTCCTGGAATTTGGTCGTGAGTTTGTCTTGTCGCATGAATAGGGCTCCGTGGATTCCGGCAGGCCTGGCTCCAAGCCCATCCGGATGGGTGTTGCACAGTATCTGGGGAGCCGGGGCCGGTTTTCAAGCATTTTCCCGCCGCCCCTAAAATCGCCCCATGAACATCCACCAGGTCTCAGTGACCTACCACCAGGAGCAGGACAGGCTCCTGGTGCGCATCAGCAGCCATGACAGCGAGGAATTGCGCCTGTGGCTGACCCGCCGCATGACACTCTCCCTGATGCCGGTCCTGACCCGGACCGCCGCCGACCAACTGGCCCGGCAGGCTGAGGGTATTGACCCGGCGGCGCCGCAGGACGTCCAGCGCCAGCGCATGGTGGAGAACTTCAAAAAAGAAGCCCAGACCTATGCCGGCGATTTCAAGACGCCCTACCAGGCCAAGGATGCCGCGCTGCCGCTGGGCAAGGAACCGCTGCTGGTGACGGAAGTCAAGATGGCCTTGCTGAAATCCGGCAAGCTGCAGCTGGACTTCACCGAAAAAGGGCCGGAGCCGGGGCGCCATGTGCGGATCGCCATCAGCACCCAGCTTGCTCAAGGTTTGTTGCAGCTCCTGAACAAGTGCCTCAAAAAATCCCAGTGGCTCAAGTCACCTCAGACGGCAAGCCTTGAAGCGGCAACCGATGCCGAGGAGCCGTTGGAACAGGCGGAAAAGCCCCGCTACCTGAATTGACAAGCCAAGCGGCCGAAATTATTGCGGCTTTGCCTTAATAATTCCTGCTGCGGCCAACTCCTCAACAGCCGTTCTCGCAAACTTGCTTGCTACGCTTTTGTTGTCACTGCCGATGGGTGTGCCGCCCTTAATTTCAACGGACCATGGCTTCGCGCCTGGCGGTGATTCCTTGAAATGAACAGAAACAACCAAAACGGCTCCTGGACCCGTGATGGTGTGGTGTGTCCCAGTGACCCGGATGTGAATTTGCGCATCGTCGCCGCGTATCGCACCGCCTTCTTTCAGGGCTGTTTCAATTTGGGTACTCATTTGCGACCGGATTTCAGTCAACAATTCTCCGACCTCCTTCGTGGCGTATCCAATATTTGGAGCGGGCGGTGAGGAGTAGAGGCCATAAGAAGAGGTGGTGACGGCCATGGGTATAGCACCGGGATTAACCCAGACGACCTCGGCGCTGCTAACCCGCCTGGTCTGCACATCGGGCGTTTGTCGTGTGATGTTGCTTGCACAACCGGTCAAGCCAATAAAGCAGATAAACAGTGAAAAAACGCTGTAACGACGAAACATCGAATGCCTCCCCTTCGCAATTAAAAGATCGCGTAGCTTACGCGTTATTGGTCAAAATTCCCCCTCTGGCCAGCGCCGCGTCGCCGGCAACGCGCGCATCGACCCAGCGCGCACCCTCGGGCGTTTGTTCTTTTTTCCAAAACGGCGCCTGGGTCTTGAGGTAGTCCATCAGGAACTCGCGGGCCTTGAAGCTTTCGCCGTGGTGCGCAAGGCTCTGGCCCGCGACTCGACGCCGCGCACGATCACATCGACCCAGGCCTCAAAGCCGCTGTCCAGCGGTTGACCGTCGCCACTGGACCAGCGCAACACAAACGCCCGGTTCTGCATTGCGTCCAGATGCCGCGCAAGCGCGGGCTGGCGAGCCGCGTCGACGCGGGCGATCTGGGCGCGGCAGGCGCTTTCCCAGGCCTGGGCGTCTTCGGCCGGCGCGGTGGACAGCTCCATGGTCGCGAAACCGCACATGGCAGCAAACACCACGTTGTAGGCATCGACCAGGTCGGCGCCGGCAAAACCGGCGTCTTCGAGCAATTGCACCAGGTGGTCCAGCATGGTGGCGTCAAAGGTCGCGTTGTAGATCAGTTCACTGGCCACCAGGGGAGCCAGCCTGGGGTGGCGCCTGAGCACCTCGCGGTAGCGCCGCAGCAAGGCGGCCAGGCGCGCCTGCCAGCGGCCCGTGACCAGGTCGTCGGCCACGCCGTTCATGGCCAGCGCCACCGCTCCGGAAATCAGTTCATTGCGGCTGGGCACATACCAGTAAATCGCCGACGGAAACACCTTGAGCGCCTGGGCCAGTTCGCGGATGTTGAAGGCCTGCGGGCCCTGGCGGTCTATCAGGGCCAGCGCGGCTTGCAGGATGGACTCGCGGCTCAGTGCCGCGCCGCCTGCCGCGTCGCCGGTTTTGCGCGGACGCCCGGCGCGACGGGGTGGAGGCGGTTTGGTGGGCAAGGCGGTTTCCAGAAGCAGAAATAATGCGCCATTTTATGGTTTATTGAAAAGCGTTCAATTAATATTGAACTTCGTACAATTAATTCGCAAGCTCCTCTCCCATTCCAAGTTAACTAAGGAAAACCGCCATGCGTGATGTCAAAACCGGTGAATTCGAGGGCGGTTGCGCCTTTGTCGAAGGCGAATTCGTGCCCCTGTCGGAAGCCAAGATTTCCCTGTTTGACTGGGGTTTCACCCGTTCGGACGTGACCTACGACGTGGCCAGCACCTGGCAAGGCGCTTTTTTCCGGCTCGGCGACCATATCGAGCGCTTTTTCGCCAGCATGGAAAAGATGCACCTGGCCATCCCCTACAGCCGCAGTGAGCTGCGGGACATCCTGCACGCCTGCGTGCGCGCCGGCGGCCTGCAGGACGCCTACGTTGCCATGGTCTGCACCCGCGGTGTGCCGCCGCGCGGCGCGCGCGACCCGCGCCTGGCGCAGAACCGGTTTTACGCCTATGCCCTGCCCTATGTCTGGATCGCCTCGCGAGAAAAGCAACTGGCCGGGCTGGACCTGCACATCAGCGACCGCCAACGCATTCCGGCGGCCTCGGTGGACCCGACCGTCAAGAACTACCACTGGATGGACATGGTGCAGTCCATGTTCGACGCCTACGACCGTGGGCGCGATACCAGTTGCGTGGTGGACGCTGCCGGCAACATCACCGAAGGCCCGGGCTTCAACGTGTTCATGGCCAAGGATGGCATCGTGTACACGGCCGACCAGGGCGTGCTTGAGGGGATTTCGCGGCGCACCGCGATGGAGCTGTGCGGGCGCCTGGACATCCCGCTGAGGGCAGCGCCGGTACCCGCCGCGCTGCTGCGCAGTGCCGACGAAGTGTTTTTAACTTCGACCGGTGGCGGCATTTTGCCGATTGCAAAGCTTGATGGCGTACCCCTGCCGCAGTTTCCCGGCCCCATCACGACGCGGCTGTATGAGGCCTACTGGGCGATTCACGACGAAGCGGTGTACCGGGACCCGGTCAGCTACTGAACATCAGGCGTTGGATGCCGTGATGCCCCATTTGGCCAGCGCCGCGTCGTCGGCAACGCGCGCATCGACCCAGCGCGCACCCTCGGGCGTTTGTTCTTTTTTCCAGAACGGCGCCTGGGTCTTGAGGTAGTCCATCAGGAACTCGCAGGCCTTGAAGCTTTCGCCGCGGTGCGCCGAGGTCACGGCCACCATCACCACCTGGTCCAGCGGCTGCAGCAGGCCGACGCGGTGGATCACGCGCGCGCCGAAGATGTCAAAGCGCGCCATGGCCTCGTCGATCATGGCCTCTATGGCTTTTTCGGTCATGCCGGGGTAGTGCTCCAGCTCCATGCTGCTGACGCTCAGGCCGTCATTGCGGTCACGGACCGTGCCTGTGAAGGTGCAGACAGCGCCCACCCGCTTGTCGCCGGCACGCAGTGCGGCCACCTCGTCGGCGAGGTTGAAGTCATCGGTGGTGATCAGGACGCGCGGTGAAGCCATAGTGGCAATTTTGCCACTCGCCCACCCTCAAAGCAGCCGCCTACGGTAAGATTTGCCGCATGACTGGCCCCACCCGCCCCTTCGCCACCCGGACGCACGACAGCGCCCGCGGCCTTGGGCTGTGCGCCAGCAAATCGAAAAAACCGTTGCTCATTTGACCGGGGCTGCGGTTCCGTCGTCGAATGAGCGATGGAACCGCCGGTTATTACTCTTAGTCTTTTGCGGGCACCTTCTCTTGTTCTGACGACGGCCTTTCAAGCCGGTCAGTTTTTTGGGATGTGTCTTCATGCAAACAGCGCTCAGCGCCGATCAGGCCAACACCGATTTTTCGGGTCTCTGGATCCCTCTTGTCACCCCGTTTGACCAGGGCAAAGTCGACCACGGCGCCTTAAAGCGCCTGGTCGCGCACTATCGCGGCAGCGGCATCGCCGGACTGGTGGTCTGCGGCTCCACCGGCGAAGCCGCCGCGCTGGACGAGGACGAGCAGCTGGCAACACTGCAGACCGTGATGGCGCAAGCCCCCGGCCTGCCGGTGGTCATGGGCCTGTCGGGCTACCACCTGGGCAAGATGGCGGCGCGCATCAAGGCTCTGGGCACACTGGGCCTGGCCGGCATCCTGCTGCCCGCGCCCAGCTACATCCGGCCTTCGCAGGCCGGGCTGATCGAATGGTTCACCGCCCTGGCCGACGTGAGCGCCGTGCCGGTGATCCTCTATGACATTCCCTATCGCACGGGCAGCCGCATGGAGCTTGAAACGATCCTGGCGCTGGCCGGCCACCCGCGCATACAGGCGCTCAAGGACTGCGGCGGCGACCCGGCGAAAACGCGGGCGCTGATTGCCGATGGGCGCTTGCAGGTGCTGGCGGGCGAGGATGTGAATATTTTCGCGACTGCTTCGCAGGGCGGCCGGGGCGCGATTGCGGCGGCAGCCCATCTGCACACGGAACGTTTTGTGCAAGTGCTGCGGCGCATCCAGGCAGGCGACCTGGCGGGGGCCGAGGCCTTGTGGGCACCGCTGCAGCCGCTGATTGAAGGCCTGTTCGCCGAGCCCAACCCCGGACCGCTCAAGGCCGTCCTGGCCGGGCAAGGCCTGCTTCGCAATGAGCTGCGCAGCCCGATGACACGAGCCTCCACCGAACTGGCCGAGCGCCTGCAGGGGCTGGACGCGCTGCTGGCCGCCTGAAGGGGCGGGCTCAGCCGCCGGTCACGGGCGGAAAGAAAGCGACTTCGCAGCCTTCACTGAGGGCGGCCGTTTCATCGCACATCACCTGGTTGAGCGCCATGCGCACCGACCTGCCGCGCGCCAGGCTGGCGGCATGCGCGGGCGTGGCCGCGAGCAGTTCGTCGCGCAGGGCCGCCAGCGTGGTGGCGCGGGTGTCGCGCAGCTCGCTGCCCTGCCCTATGGCTTCGCGGATGGAGGCAAAGTATTTGACGGTGACTTTCATGGGAAGGCCTTGATGTGGCGCGTCAGGCCATCAGCGCCGAAAACGGGATGAACTGCACCATGTCGCCATGGGCAATCGCCTGGCCGGCCGGGTTGTCGATCACGCCATCGCCCCAGACGGCCGAGGTCAGCACGCCCGAGCTCTGGTTGCCGAACAGCTCCAGCCCGCCGGCGGTATTGCGCCTGGCGCGCAAGAACTCGCGGCGCTTGTCGGCCTTGGGCCAGTCGAAATGCGCGGGCAATGCGATGGGGCTGGGGGCCACCTCGGCCGCGCCCTGCAGCTTGAGCAGGAAGGGACGCACCAGCACCAGAAAGGTCACAAAGCTGGACACGGGGTTACCCGGCAGGCCGATGAAATGCGCGCCGCCGAGTTTGCCGTAGGCAAAGGGCTTGCCCGGCTTCATCGCGATCTGCCAGAGGGCGAGTTCGCCCAGCGCCTGCACGGCCGGCTTGATGTGGTCTTCCTCGCCGACCGACACGCCGCCGCTGGTGAGTATCAGGTCGTGCGCCTGGCTCGCGCCCTTGAGCGCGGCGATGGTGGCGTCCAGCCGGTCGGGCACGATGCCGAGGTCGGTCACCGTGCAGCCCAGGCGCAACAGCAAGGCGCGCAAAAAGAAACGGTTGGAGTTGTAGATGGCGCCGGGCTTCATGTCGGCCGGCGCGACCTCGCCGGGCATTACGAGCTCATCGCCAGTCGAGAACAGGGCCACACGCACGCGGGGCGCGACCTGCAGTTTGTCAAAGCCTATGCTGGCGGCCAGGCCCAGCGAGGCGGGTGTCAGGCGTTCACCGCGGCGCAGCACCACGGCGCCAGCGGCGACGTCCTCGCCGCGGCGGCGGATCCATTGGCCGGGCTGGGGTTGGGCCTTGATGCGCACGCCCTCATCCACAGCCTCGCAGTCTTCCTGCATGACCACGGCATCGGCGCCGGGCGGAATGGGCGCGCCGGTGAAGATGCGCGCCGCCGAGGCCGGCGCCAGCGCATGGCCGCTGCTGCCGGCCGGGATGCGCTGGCCGACCCGCAGCACGGCGCCCTCAACCCAGTCGGAAGCGCGCACGGCATAACCGTCCATGGAGCTGTTGTCGTGCGCCGGCACGTCGAGGCTGGAGAGCAGGTCCTGCGCCAGCACACGGCCGTCCGCGTCAAAAGTGGAGACCGCCTCAGCGCCGGCCAAGGGCGCCGCGCGGGCCAGCAATTCGGCCAGCGCCTGATCCAGCGGCTTCAGGGGCGCGCGGCCGGGCTGGGGCGCGGGGCTGGCGGGCGTGGTGGTGGAAGCAGAACTCATGGTCGGGGTGTCCGGAACAAGGGCATGAACAGAACAAAGTTGGCTGGCTTGGAGCTGACCTTTACCCAGGCCTAGCCGAAGCGGTCTTCGAAGGAATAGGCAAAGCGTTCCTGATTGTTGACCAGGTACTCGGCCACGGCATCGCCGTCGTTCAAATCCAGCACAGGGCGCAAGGTTGCCTGAGGCAACTGGCCGGGGGCGTCGGTGGCGATGGCGACGATGAAGTCGTCATCCATGTAGAGACAGGGTTTGCCGGCATAGTCGGCCGAGGGGCCGCGCCAGACCTCGATCTTGAGCAGGTCGCTGCTCTTGAAGCCTTCGACCAGCACCCAGTCCACACCGCCGTAGAGCTCGGCGATCAGTTGGTGCACCGACATCTCGGCCGGTTTTTCAAACTCGCGCATCAGCGCCAGCCGGTTCTGCGAAGCCACCACCACCTCGAAGGCGCCGGCCACGCGGTGGCGGAAGGTGTCCTTGCCGGGGTGGTCGATGTCGAATTTATGGTGGGCATGCTTGACCACCGACACGCGCAGGCCGCGCGCCTTGAGTGCGGGGATCAGCTTTTCGACCAGCGTGGTCTTGCCCGAACCGGAGTAGCCGGCGAAGCCGACGACGTTCATGGCCGGGCTTTCCAGGCGGGGCTGCGGCCCGGATCAATGCACATGGTCGGCGATGTAGCGCTTGATCACGGCCGCATCGGCGGGCAGCACCTTGACGCGCTTGGGCAGCTCTTCAATGCCTTCGAACTTGGCGGGCCGCTCGGGTGCATGGCCCAGCGCTTCTTCAATCGTGGCCGCGAACTTGATGGGTAGCGCGGTCTCCAGCACGACCATGGGCACACCGGGCTGGAGCTGCTCGCGCGCCACCTTCACGCCATCGGCAGTGTGCGTGTCTATGGTGGTGGCGAAGCGCTTGTGGGTGTCGCGAATCGTCGCGAGGCGGTCGGCATGGATGCTCTTGCCGCTGACAAAGCCGTAGCGCTGCGCGGCGGCCTTGAAAGCCGGCTCGGCGCTGAGGTCAAAACGGCCCTGGCTGCCGAGCTGGTCGTGGAACAAGGCCCTGGTCTTGGCGCCATCGCGGCCCAACAGGTCGAACACAAAGCGCTCGAAGTTCGAGGCCTTGGAAATGTCCATGGAGGGGCTGGAGGTCTCATGCGTGTCGGCACTGCTGCGCACACGGTAGACGCCGGTGCGGAAGAACTCGTCGAGCACGTCGTTTTCGTTGGTGGCCACCACCAGCTTGCCTATGGGCAGGCCCATCATGCGGGCCACATGGCCGGCGCAGACATTGCCGAAGTTGCCGGAAGGGACGGTGAAGTCGACCTTCTCCGCGTTCGAACGGGTCGCTTGAAAGTAGCCGGCGAAGTAGTACACCACCTGCGCCATCAGGCGCGCCCAGTTGATGGAGTTGACCGTACCTATCTTGTACTGGCGCTTGAAGGCCAGGTCGTTGGACACGGCCTTGACGATGTCCTGGCAGTCGTCGAACACGCCTTCGATCGCGATATTGTGGATGTTCTCGTCCTGCAGGCTGAACATCTGCGCCTGCTGGAAGGGGCTCATGCGGCCGTTCGGCGAGGTCATGAAGACGCGCACGCCTTTTTTGCCGCGCATGGCGTATTCGGCCGCGCTGCCGGTGTCGCCGCTGGTGGCGCCCAGGATGTTGAGCTCTTCGCCGCGCCGCGCCAGCTCGTACTCAAAGAGGTTGCCCAGCAGTTGCATGGCCATGTCCTTGAAGGCCAGCGTAGGGCCGTTGGACAGGGCTTCGAGGTAGAGGCCGCCCTCGAGCTTCTTCAGCGGGACGATGGCTTTTGTGCCGAACACCTCTTCGGTGTAGGTCTTGCGGCAGATTGCCTGGAGATCGACAGCGGGAATGTCGTCGACATACAGCGAGAGGATTTCGAAGGCCAGGTCGGCATAAGCCAGGCCGCGCCATTTGGCCAGGGTTGCCTCGTTAACCTGCGGATAGCTTTCGGGCAGATACAGGCCGCCGTCCGGCGCCAGGCCCTCGAGCAGGATTTCGCAAAAGCGCTTGCGGTCGGCGTGGCCGCGGGTGGAGATGTACAGCATCAGGCCAGCTCCTCCTTGCGGATGCGCGTGATGGGCGCCAGCACCGTGGGCAGCCCCTGCATTTGCGCCAGGGCGCTGTTCATCTTGGCTTCCACGCAGTCGTGCGTGAGGATGATGAGGTCGGTGTGGGTGGAACCCTCGCCACCCACTTCATCGGCTTCACGCTGCAGCATGGCGTCTATGCTGATGCCCGCGCCGGCCAGGATGCCGGTGACCTTGGCCAGCACGCCGGCCTCGTCGGCGACTTTCAGGCGCAGGTAGTAGCTGGTGACGACCTCGGCCATGGGCACCACGGGCAGGTCGCTCATGGCGTCCGGCTGGAAGGCCAGGTGCGGCACGCGGTGCTCGGGATCGGCCGTGTGCAGGCGGGCGATGTCCACCAGGTCGGCGATCACGGCGCTGGCGGTCGGCTCGCTGCCCGCACCCTTGCCGTAGTACAGCGTGGTGCCGACGGCGTCGCCCTGCACCACCACGGCATTCATCGCGCCTTCCACGTTGGCGATCAGGCGCTTGGCCGGCACCAGGCTGGGGTGCACGCGCAGCTCGATGCCGTTGGCGGCGCGCTTGGTGATGCCCAGCAGCTTGATGCGGTAGCCGAGCTGCTCGGCATAGCGGATGTCCTGCGCGGCCAGGCCGGTGATGCCCTCGACGTAAGCCTTGTCGAACTGCACCGGGATGCCGAAGGCGATGGCCGACATCAGCGTGACCTTGTGGCCGGCGTCCACACCCTCGATGTCGAAGGTGGGATCGGCCTCGGCGTAGCCCAGGCGCTGTGCTTCCTTGAGCACCGCGTCGAAGTCCAGGCCCTTGTCGCGCATCTCGGACAGGATGAAGTTGGTGGTGCCGTTGATGATGCCGGCGATCCACTGGATGCTGTTGGCCGTGAGGCCCTCGCGCAGCGCCTTGATAATGGGGATGCCGCCGGCGACGGCCGCCTCAAACGCCACCATCACGCCCTTGCGGTGGGCCGCCGCGAAAATCTCGGTGCCGTGCACGGCCAGCAGCGCCTTGTTGGCGGTGACCACGTGCTTGCCGGCCTCAATGGCTTCCAGCACCAGTTGTTTGGCGATGCCATAGCCGCCTATGAGCTCGATCACGATGTCGACGTCGGGGCTGGCCACGACCTTGCGCGCGTCGTCCACCACCTGCACACCCGCGCCGACGGCCGCCTTGGCGCGCGCCACGTCGAGGTCGGCGACCATGGTGATTTCAATGCCCCGGCCGGCACGGCGGCGGATTTCTTCCTGGTTGCGCTGGAGCACGTTGTAGGTGCCGCTGCCCACCGTGCCTATGCCCAGGAGGCCTACGCGGATGGGGCTCAAATTCGTCGGTTTCATAGTCGCTCGGGTCTTGCTTTACGTTGATCTTGGATGCCCGCACCCCAAGGGGTGCGAAAAAAGGAGAGGGGCCGAATACAGGGTCAAGTTCGGTTGTTGCGGTAGTTCTCGAGGAACTTCGCAATGCGGCCTATGGCTTCGCGCAGGTCTTCCTCATGCGGCAGGAAAACGATGCGGAAGTGGTCAGGCTCGGCCCAGTTAAAGCCCGTGCCCTGCACCAGCATGACCTTGGTCTCCTTGAGGAGTTCCAGGAAGAACTGGCGATCGTCCTTGATCGGGTAGACCTCGGGATCCAGCCGCGGGAACATGTAGAGCGCGGCGCTGGGTTTGACACAGGTGACGCCGGGAATGGCGGTGATGAGTTCGTAGGCCATGTCGCGCTGGCGACGCAGGCGCCCACCCTCGCAGGTCAGGTCGTTGATGCTCTGGTAGCCGCCCAGCGCGGTCTGTATGGCCCACTGGCCCGGCACGTTGGAGCACAGTTTCATGTTGGCCAGCATGTTCAGGCCTTCGATGTAGTCCTGCGCCTGCTTCTTGGGGCCGGACACCACCAGCCAGCCCGCGCGGTAGCCGCAGGAGCGGTAGCTTTTGGACAGCGAATTGAAGGTCAACGTGAGCACGTCGGTCGACAGGCTGGCAATCGCCGTGTGCTTGACGCCGTCGTACAGCACCTTGTCGTAGACCTCGTCGGCGAGGATGACCAGGCCGTGCTCGCGCGCGATGCCGATGATGCCTTTGAGCAGCTCGTCGGAATACAGCGCGCCCGTGGGGTTGTTGGGGTTGATGACCACGATGGCCTTGGTCTTGGGCGTGATCCTGGCGCGGATGTCGTCCAGGTTGGGCATCCAGCCATTGTTTTCATCGCAGCGGTAGTGCACCGGCGTGCCGCCCGAAAGGCTGGTGGACGCGGTCCACAGCGGGTAGTCGGGCGCCGGCAGCAGCAATTCGTCGCCGTCGTCGAGCAAGGCGTTGGTGGCCATGGAAATCAGCTCGCTCGCGCCGTTGCCGAGGTAAATGTCGTCCAGCGTGACGCCCTTGATGCCCTGCTTCTGGGTTTCATGCATCACGGCCTTGCGCGCCGCAAAAATGCCCTTGCTGTCCGAATAACCGGCCGAGGCGGGCAGGTTGCGGATCATGTCCTGCTGGACTTCCTCGGGCGCGTCAAAACCGAACACCGCGAGGTTGCCAATATTGAGCTTGATGAGCTTCTGGCCCTCTTCCTCCATCTGCTTGGCGGCGTCCATGATCGGGCCGCGGATGTCGTACAGCACATTGGCAAGCTTGGCGGATTTGGTGATCGGTTTCATGAAGCGTTAAGAAGACTTTGGACGGAGGCCGCGCCGCTCACCCTGCCGCCAACCGGGGCGATACGGCGCATTGCAGCGTGGAATTCGGGCGGAATCTATAATTTGACCACATAAAAGAGGCTTTTCGCTGGCAAAACAGCCGCACACAAGCCCCCGCGCACAGCCGCGCCACACCTCACAACGCCCGGACCCTTTCCGCATGAAACTTCAGCCAGACCGCCTCGACGTCCAGTCCATCCTCGGCTACGGCCCCGGCTGGGTGGGCCTGGGGCGCGAGGGTGTGGCCGAAAAAATCGAGCACAGCGTCGTGATCGGCTCGCGCGGCGAGAAATTCAACTGGAACTGCGCACGCTTTGAGCAGCTCACCGCCGAGCACTTCGCCCTGCTGGCCGAAACCCGGCCCGAACTCGTGATCTTCGGCAGCGGCGCCCGCCTGCGCTTTGTGCCTCCCGCGTTTCTGCGCGCCCTGATGGAGCAGCGCATTGGCGTTGAAACCATGGACACGCTTGCCGCCTGCCGCACCTACAACATCCTCGCGGGTGAAGGCCGCCAGGTGATTGCCGCCCTGCTGATTGAAACAGAAGGAACAGAAGCCTGAAATGACCTCTCTTTCAGGGTAAAATCTAGGGTTGCACTTGGCACCACATCCCGGGATGACGTCCCGGGTCGGTTGTCAAAAGGCGCGGCCAATTACAACTACTTTCGTCAGGGTCTACTCAGTATGGCAGTCGTCGTCAATAAACCACTCCCCGAATTTGAAGCGATCGCCACCGGCGGCATCAAGGTTTCCAACCAGTCCCACCTCGGCAAAGTCGTGGTGCTGTACTTCTATCCCAAGGACAACACGCCTGGCTGCACCACGGAAGCCATGCAGTTCCGTGACCGCTACAAGGACTTCGTGAAGGCCGGCGCGACGGTCTTCGGCGTCTCGCGCGACAACATGAAATCCCACGACGAGTTCAAGTCCAAGCTTGAACTGCCGTTCGAGCTGATCGCGGACACCGAAGAAAAAATGTGCCACATGTTCGGCGTGGTCAAGAACAAGATCATGTACGGCAAAAAGGTCAAAGGCATAGAGCGCAGCACCTTCCTGGTGGGTGCCGACGGCCTGCTCAAAGAGGAGTGGCGCGGCCTGAAAGTGCCTGGCCATGTGGACGACGTGCTCAAGGCCGTCAAGGCCCTCAAAAAAGCCGCCTGAAACCCCACTGAGGCCAGTTAGCAACAAAGGATTGCCCTGTCACTTGAGTTGTGCATAATGAACTCATGCTGTTGACCTTCGCAACTGCGCCAAAAGAAAAAGCCGCCCTGGTTTCAAGGCGGCTTTTTCGCTTCTGGAACCCCTCTTTTTTAGAGAGTTTTAAGCACTATGCCCCTCCCCCCCGCCCCGACCAAACGTGCCGCCCTGCTCTCGCCTGATGCGCTCGACGCGCCCGCCCGCTCGCCTTCGAAAGTCGCCCGGAAAACGGAGCGTACCGAATCCGCCCAGAAACCCCCGGTAATGGACCTGTTTGACAGCCGCGCGGCAGGAGAAGGCAGCCACCCGGTGGCCTTCAAAGGCAAAGAGCCTTCCAACCCAGACAGAACGCCTGCAAACAGCCGTAAAAAAGAGAGCATTGCCCTGCCCGAGCCGGTCAAGCCAAAAAAGCCCAAACGCACCGGCCCAGCCAAGCTGTTCGTGCTGGACACCAATGTGCTGATGCACGACCCGATGTGCCTGTTCCGCTTCGAGGAACATGACATCTTCCTGCCCATGATCGTGCTCGAAGAGCTCGACGGCCATAAAAAGGGCATGACCGAGGTGGCGCGCAACGCCCGCCAGACCAGCCGCACGCTGGACGCGCTGGCAGGCGCCCAGGGCGCCGATATCGGCAAGGGCCTGAAGCTGGACACCACCGGCCACCCTGAAGCGGGCGGCAGCCTGTTTTTCCAGACCAAGCCGCTCGACTACACGCTGCCCATGAGCCTGCCGCAGGGCAAGGCCGACAACCAGATCCTGGGCGTGGTCGAGGCCCTGCGCAAGGAATATGCGCCGCGCGAGGTGGTCCTGGTGTCCAAGGACATCAATATGCGCGTCAAGGCGCGCGCCCTGGGCCTGGCGACCGACGACTACCAGAACGACAAAACCCTGGAAGACGGCGACCTGCTGTATTCCGGTTCGCTGGCCCTGCCCGCGGATTTCTGGACACGCCAGAGCAAGACCATCGAAAGCTGGCAGCAAGGCAGCCACACCTTCTACCGCATCACCGGCCCCATTGTGGGCAGCCTGCTGATCAACCAGTTTGTGTTCTTTGAGGCCCCTGGCGAGCCGCCGCTGTATGCCCGTGTGACGGAAATCCGGGCGAAAACCGCGGTGCTCAAGACCCTGAAGGACTACAACCACCTCAAAAACGCCGTCTGGGGCGTCACCACGCGCAACCGCGAGCAAAATTTCGCCATGAACCTGCTGATGGACCCCGAAGTCGACTTCGTCACGCTGGCCGGCACGGCGGGCACCGGCAAGACGCTGATGGCGCTGGCCAGCGGCCTCACGCAGGTGCTCGACGACCGGCGCTACACCGAAATCATCATGACGCGGGCCACGGTCAGCGTCGGCGAGGACATCGGCTTCCTGCCCGGCACCGAAGAGGAAAAAATGGGCCCCTGGATGGGTGCGCTGGACGACAACCTCGAAGTGCTGGGTAAGACCGACAGCGGTTCTGGCGAATGGGGCCGCGCCGCCACCAACGAGCTGATCCGCTCGCGCATCAAGGTCAAAAGCATGAACTTTATGCGCGGCCGTACCTTTCTGAACAAGTACGTCATCATCGACGAGGCGCAAAACCTGACGCCCAAGCAGATGAAAACGTTGATCACGCGGGCCGGCCCGGGCACCAAGATCATCTGCATGGGCAACCTGGCGCAGATTGACACGCCCTACCTGACCGAAGGCTCCTCGGGCATGACCTTTGCCGTGGACCGCTTCAAAGGCTGGCCGCATGGCGGGCACATCACGCTGGCGCGCGGCGAGCGTTCACGCCTGGCTGATTTCGCGAGCGAAGTGCTCTAAGTCCGCGAAAAAACGGCGCCCAATGAAAAAAGGCCAAGTCGCAAGACTTGGCCTTTTTCTTCGTCAAATTCTGGTGGGCGGTGCAAGTTTCGAACTTGCGACCCCTGCAGTGTGAATGCAGTGCTCTACCCCTGAGCTAACCGCCCTATCGGTCAGCCTATGATTATATGGTGTTTTGGGCCATTTTTCCGACCCACCTCCGGAATTGCGTCTCAGTTCAGGCCGCCAGGGCGCGCCAGACCGTTTTTCCCTTGCTCGCCTTGTCGATCCCGGCCAGCAATTTTTCATGTTCGGCGGCTTCCTGCTCATTGGCCGCCAGCAAAGGCAGTTCAAACAGGCTCAGGTCTATCTGCGGTACGTTGTTGTCGCCCTCCTGGGCCGCATCGCCCACATCCATGACCAGCGCGTTCTGCCCACGGGTCAGGTTGATGTAGACGTCGGCCAGCAGTTCAGCATCCAGCAAGGCGCCGTGCAGGGTACGGCCTGAATTGTCGACCTCCAGCCGGTCGCACAGAGCGTCCAGCGAGTTGCGTTTGCCCGGAAACAGCTCCTTGGCCATCATCAGGCTGTCGGTGACCTTGGCCACGCAATGCTTGATGGGCGGGCGGCCTATGAGTTCGAGTTCCTTGTTGAGGAAGCTCACGTCAAAGGGCGCGTTGTGGATGATGATCTCGGCGTCCTGCAGGTATTCCAGCAGCTCGTCGGCCACGGCGGCGAACTTGGGCTTGTCCTTCAGGAACTCGTTGCTGATGCCGTGGACCTTGAGCGCGTCCTCATGGCTGTCGCGCTCGGGGTTCAGGTAGAAGTGGCGATTGTTGCCGGTGAGCTTGCGGGCCACCAACTCCACACAGCCGATTTCGATGATGCGGTCGCCGTTTTCGGCGGAAAGACCGGTGGTTTCGGTGTCAAGAACGATTTGGCGCATGGCTCGATTATCGCCTCCGCGCAGGGCCGCCCACGCCCGGTTTTCCCCGAAAACTCAGTGGTTTTCCTTGGCGTGGTTGATGGAGTATTTGGGTATTTCCACCGTCACGTCGGTCTGGGCCAGCACGGCCTGGCAGCTCAGGCGCGAATTGGGCTCCAGGCCCCAGGCGCGGTCCAGCAGGTCTTCCTCGTTTTCGTCGAGCTCGTTGAGCGAGTCGAAGCCCTCGCGCACGACAACGTGGCAGGTGGTGCAGGCGCAGCTCAAGTCGCAGGCGTGCTCGATGTTGATCTTGTTGTCGAGCAGGGCTTCGCAGATCGAGGTGCCGGCCGGCGCGCTGATTTCAGCGCCCTGCGGGCAGTATTCGGGGTGAGGCAGTATTTTGATGATGGGCATGGTTGTCTCAGTCAGTCGGCTCAAACCGCCTCGATGTTTTTACCGGCCAGGGCTTGTTTGATGCCCCGGTTCATGCGCTGGGCGGCGAAGGCCTCTGTGCCTTTGGCCAGGGCCTGGGTGGCTGCCTCTATCGCGGCCGCGTCGCCGTGCGCGCGCGTGTCGGCCAGGCCGGTGATCAGGCTGTCGATCTGTGCGCGTTCAGGAGGGCTCAGCAGGTCGGCATCCGCGGCCAGCGCGCTTTGTGTGGCCAGGATCATGCGGTCCGCATCGACTTTGGCCTCAGCCAGGGCGCGGGCATTCATGTCCTGCTGGGCGGTCGAAAAACTGTCCTGCAGCATGCGCGCGATGTCTTCGTCGGACAGGCCGTAGGAAGGCTTCACGTCAATGCGCGCCTCGACACCGCTGACCTGCTCTTTCGCGTTGACGCTGAGCAGGCCGTCGGCATCGACCGTAAAAGTCACGCGGATGCGCGCGGCGCCGGCCACCATGGGCGGAATGCCGCGCAATTCGAAGCGGGCCAGGCTGCGGCAGTCGGCCACCAGGTCGCGCTCGCCCTGCACCACATGCAGGGCCAGGGCGGTCTGGCCGTCCTGGTAGGTGGTGAAGTCCTGCGCCATGGCCGTGGGAATGGTCTGGTTGCGCGGCACGATGCGTTCGACCAGCCCGCCCATGGTCTCTATGCCCAGCGACAGCGGAATCACATCCAGCAAGAGCAACTCATCACCGGTGTTGTTGCCGGCCAGCTGGTTGGCGGAAATGGCCGCGCCCAGCGCCACCACTTCGTCGGGATTGAGGTTGACCAGCGGCTCACGGCCGAAGAAACTGGCCACCGCCTTGCGCACCTGAGGCATGCGCGTGGAGCCCCCCACCAGCACCGCGCCCTGGATGTCTTCCTTGGCCAGCCTGGCATCGCGCAGCGCCTTGCGGACGGCTGCCAGCGTGCGCTGGGTCAGATGGGCCGTCGCGGTTTCGAAGTCTTCGGCCTTCATCTCGAAGTTGACAAGGGCCTTGGCCAGCTGCACCGAAAAAGGCACGGGATCGGCGGCCGACAGCGCTTCCTTGCAGTTTCGCGCGGTGCGCTGCAGGGCAGCTTTGTCCGCAGGCGTGAGGGTATCGGCCGCCAGGCCCGCCTTGGCCAGCACCCAGTCGACCAGCGCGCGGTCGTAGTCGTCACCGCCGAGCGCCGAATCGCCGCCGGTCGCCACCACCTCGAAAACGCCTTGCGTCAGGCGCAGGATGGAAATATCGAAAGTACCGCCGCCCAGGTCGTAGACGGCGTAAACGCCTTCGCTGGCGTTGTCCAGGCCGTAGGCAATCGCGGCCGCCGTGGGTTCATTGAGCAGGCGCAGCACATTCAGGCCCGCCAGTTGCGCGGCGTCTTTGGTGGCCTGGCGCTGGGCGTCATCGAAGTAAGCCGGCACGGTGATCACGGCGCCGTAGATGTCGTCGTTAAAGGTGTCTTCGGCGCGGTAGCGCAGCGTGGCCAGGATCTCGGCGCTGATCTCGACCGGGCTTTTCTCGCCGGCAACGGTCTGCAGCGTGACCATGCCCGGCTTGTCGTTGAGCTCGTAAGGCAGCTGGGTACGGCTGCCGATGTCGTCAATGCCGCGCCCCATCAGGCGCTTGACCGAAGAAATGGTATTGCGCGGGTCCTCGACCTGCGCCGCCAGGGCCTCATAGCCGATCTGGCGCTTGTCGCCCTCCAGATAGCGCACCACGCTGGGCAGCAGCACCCTTCCCTGCTCGTCCGGCAGGCATTCGGACACGCCGTTGCGCACGCTGGCGACCAGCGAGTGTGTGGTGCCCAGGTCGATGCCGATCGCAATGCGCCGCTGGTGCGGGTCGGGCGTCTGGCCGGGTTCGGAGATTTGCAGGAGTGCCATGCGTGCTTGTCGTACTTTTTCTGTAATGCCTTGAACAGGTTCCTATTGTCCCAGCAGGTCGATGCGCGCATCGACTTCGCTGGCAAAGCGCTCAATAAACATAAGGCTTCTGACCTGCCGGGCGGCCGCGGGAAAGTCCCTGTCCACGTCCAGCAATTGCGCTATTTTTGACAGCTTCTCGCGCCCACTCGACATCGCCTGCGAGGCGATTTCTTCAAAATCCTCGGCGGTCTCGGCCTCATCCAGCGCTTCGCGCCACTGCATCTGCTGCACCAGGAAATCGTGCGGCATGGCGGTGTTTTTCTCGGCGTCGATGGGCGCGCCATTGAGCTCACACAGATAGCTCGCCCGCTTCAGCGGGTCCTTCAGGCGCTGGTAGGCCTCATTGATGCGCACCGACCACTGCATGGCCACACGCTGCGCCGCCGCGCCCTGGGCAGCGAACTTGTCGGGGTGCGCCTCGCGCTGCAGGTCCTTCCAGCGCGCGTCCAGCGCGGCGCGATCCTGCGCGAAACGCTGGGGCACGCCGAAAAGCTCGAAATCAGTGGATTGAAGGTTCATGCCGAGAAAAAGCCGCCAGCACCATCAGTGGAGGCGGCTTGGGTAAGGGTGCGGCACGCGTAAGACCGCCGGCCCGTCAAACCCGGAAACTTTCGCCGCAGCCGCAACGGTCACGCTCGTTGGGGTTGATGAACTTGAAACCTTCGTTCAAGCCTTCACGCACAAAGTCCAGCTTGGTGCCGTCGATATAAGCCATGCTTTTCGGATCGACCAACACCTTGACACCGTTGTCTTCAAACACGACGTCCTCCGGCGCGATCTCGTCGGCGTATTCCAGTTTGTAAGCCAGGCCGGAGCAGCCGGTGGTCTTGACGCCCAGGCGCACGCCAACACCTTTGCCGCGCTTAGTCATGTAGCGGGTCACGTGCCTTGCGGCTGCATCAGTGAGGGTTACGGACATTTAAATCACTCGGAAATGAAACAGCTGACGGGTAACGCGGTTTTGATCAGTGCGCGTGCTTTTGTTTGTAGTCGTTCACGGCGGCCTTGATGGCGTCTTCGGCCAGGATGGAGCAGTGAATCTTGACCGGCGGCAAGGCCAGCTCTTCGGCGATCGCGCTGTTCTTGATGCTGGCCGCTTCGTCCAGCGTCTTGCCCTTGACCCATTCGGTCACGAGCGAGCTGGAAGCGATAGCGGAACCGCAGCCGTAAGTCTTGAAGCGTGCATCCTCGATCACGCCCGTCACCGGGTTGACCTTGATCTGCAGCTTCATCACGTCGCCGCAAGCCGGCGCGCCGACCATGCCGGTGCCTACCGATTCGTCGCCCTTTTCAAAGGAGCCGACGTTGCGGGGGTTTTCGTAGTGGTCCACCACTTTTTCGCTGTATGCCATTTTGTTTACCTCTTTAAGCTGTCGGGCGCGCTGCTCAGTGTGCAGCCCACTGGATGGTGGACAGGTCCACGCCATCCTTGAACATCTCCCACAGGGGAGACAGTTCGCGCAGTTTCGCCACGTTTTCCTTGATGGTGGCGACCGCGTAGTCAATTTCTTCTTCGGTGCTCCAGCGGCCAATCGTCATGCGAAGGCTGCTATGCGCCAGTTCGTCGCTGCGGCCCAGGGCGCGCAGCACATAGCTGGGCTCCAGGCTGGCCGAGGTGCAGGCCGAACCGCTGGACACCGCCAGGCCCTTGATGCCCATGATCAGCGACTCGCCCTCGACAAAGTTGAAGCTCATGTTCAGGTTGTGCGGCACGCGCTTGTCGGCGTGGCCGTTGAGGAACACTTCTTCGACGTCCTTGAGGCCGTTGAGCATGCGCTCGTGCAGGGCACGTATGCGCTTGTTCTCTTCGTGCATTTCGGCCTTGGCGATGCGGTAGGCCTCGCCCATGCCCACGCACTGGTGCGTGGGCAGCGTGCCCGAGCGCATGCCGCGCTCATGGCCGCCGCCGTGCATCTGAGCTTCCAGCCGCACGCGCGGCTTGCGGCGCACGTACAGGGCGCCTATGCCCTTGGGACCGTAGGTCTTGTGCGAGGTCAAGCTCATCAGGTCGACCGGCAAGGTGGCCAGGTCGATGTCGATGCGGCCGGTCGCCTGGGCGGCGTCCACATGGAAGATGATGCCTTTTTCACGGCACAGGGCGCCGATCGCCGGGATGTCCTGGATCACGCCGATTTCGTTGTTGACGAACATGACGCTGACCAGGATGGTGTCGGGGCGGATGGCGGCCTTGAGTGCTTCGAGGTCCAGCAGGCCGTCGGCCTGCACGTCCATATAAGTCACCTCAAAACCCTGGCGCTCCAACTCGCGGCAGGTGTCCAGCACGGCCTTGTGCTCGGTCTTGACCGTGATGATGTGCTTGCCCTTGGTCTTGTAGAAATGGGCCGCCCCTTTGAGCGCCAGGTTGTTGGACTCGGTCGCGCCGCTGGTCCAGACGATCTCGCGCGGGTCGGCGCCAATCAGGTCGGCGATCTGCCCGCGCGCCTTTTCGACCGCGGCTTCCGCCTCCCAGCCCCAGGCGTGGCTGCGCGAAGCGGGGTTGCCGAAGTGTTCGCGCAACCAGGGAATCATGGCGTCCACCACCCGCGGGTCGCAGGGGTTCGTGGCGCTGTAGTCCATGTAAATGGGAAAGTGTGGGGTGTCCATGTGGCTAGCTCTTTTTATTCACGGGCTGGCTGGCAGCGCGATCCAAGGTCATGCAATCAGTTCACGAAGGGATGGGGCCGGGCAAATGCCGGCCCGGCTCCATCAGGATTTGGAGAACGCGTTGCCCAGTGCGAAGACCGAGTTGGGCGCATTCACGCGTACCGGCTTGACGGCCGGCGCCGTGAAGATGGCCTTCTTGACCTGCGGGGTGTTTTCGATCACCACGCCCTTGGCGAGCTGGTCTTCCACCAGTTTTTGCAGGGTCACGGAATCCAGGAACTCCACCATGCGGCTGTTCAGCGATGCCCACAGTTCGTGCGTCATGCAGCGGCCGCCCTCGCCCAGGCAGTTTTCCTTGCCGCCGCACTGGGTAGCGTCGATCGGCTCGTCCACCGAGACAATGATGTCGGCCACGGTGATCTCCGAAGCCTTGCGGCCCAGGGTATAACCGCCGCCGGGACCCCGGGTGGACTCCACCAGCTCATGGCGGCGCAGCTTGCCGAACAGCTGTTCGAGATAGGACAGGGAAATCTGTTGGCGCTGGCTGATAGCGGCCAAGGTGACCGGGCCGTTGTTCTGGCGCAGTCCCAAATCAATCATCGCAGTGACCGCAAAGCGGCCTTTGGTTGTGAGGCGCATAACAAGCTCCTTTAAATGGCTTGACTGTCGTTTTCACCCTGCAAACTTGTGGCTTACAGGGAACTCTTCCTCCAGCCGCCCAGGTCAGTCAACCGGTATCGCGGGGGCTTTTTGTTGTTCTGGTATTGTTCTTGACTGTTTTCGTCAAGTTTAACACAAGCAGGGGTTTTCCCGCTGGGCGCCCCAAAAACATGAGGACTAACCCGTAGCCCCAGTCATCAAATGCACCGGTATGGTGCATTTGATGACTGGGGGACGTTTCAGCTCAAGCCCGGGCTTGGCCCGCAGCGGGCAAAGGCAGCACATTGTCGACGCCGGGGGCGCCGAAAGCCTGTTCCTTGAGGCTGTGCAGCTGGTCCCGCACCCGGGCGGCTTTTTCGAACTCCAGGTTCTTGGCGTGTTCGATCATCTGCTTTTCCAGGCGCTTGATTTCGCGGGCAATGTCTTTTTCGCTCATGTCCTCGACCAGCGCCTTTTGCATCTCGAGCTTTTCGGCTTCCTTGCCGGATTTCTCGCTGTAGACGCCGTCAATCAGATCGCGAATGCGCTTGACCACACTGCGCGGCGTGATGCCGTGCTCGAGGTTGAAGGCGATCTGCTTGTTGCGCCGCCGCTCGGTCTCGCCCATGGCTTTTTTCATGGAGTCGGTGATCCGGTCGGCATACAGGATGGCGCGGCCGTTGAGGTTGCGGGCCGCCCGGCCTATGGTCTGGATCAGGCTGCGCTCGGCGCGCAGAAAGCCCTCTTTGTCGGCGTCCAGGATGGCCACCAGCGAGACCTCGGGAATATCCAGGCCTTCGCGCAGCAGGTTGATCCCCACCAGCACGTCAAAAGCGCCCAGCCGCAGGTCGCGCAGGATTTCCACGCGCTCCACCGTGTCCACGTCGCTGTGCAAATAGCGCACCTTGACGCCGTTGTCGCTCAGGTAGTCAGTCAGCTGTTCGGCCATGCGCTTGGTCAGCGTGGTGATCAGCACCCGTTCGTTCTTCTCGACGCGGATGCGGATTTCCTGCAGCACGTCGTCGACCTGGTGGGTGGCCGGCCGCACCTCGACCTGCGGGTCGACCAGGCCGGTGGGCCGGACCACCTGCTCCACCACCTGGCCGGCATGCTCCTGCTCATAGGCCGCCGGCGTGGCCGACACGAAGATGGCCTGCCGCATCTTGGACTCGAACTCCTCGAATTTGAGCGGCCGGTTGTCCAGCGCGCTGGGCAGGCGAAAGCCGTATTCCACCAGCGTGGTCTTGCGCGCCCGGTCGCCGTTGTACATGGCGTTGAGCTGGCCGATCATGACGTGGCTTTCATCCAGGAACATCAGCGCGTCCTTGGGCAGGTAGTCGCATAGCGTCGAGGGCGGCGATCCGGCCGGCGAGCCGCTCAGGTGGCGGGTGTAGTTCTCGATGCCCTTGCAGTGGCCGATTTCGCTGAGCATCTCCAGGTCAAAGCGGGTGCGCTGCTCGATGCGCTGGGCCTCCACCAGCTTGCCGTCGGCGACGAACTGGGCCACCCGTTCGGACAACTCCAGCTTGATGGTCTCCACCGCCGTCATGACCTTGTCGCGCGGCGTGACGTAGTGGCTCTTGGGGTAGACCACAAAACGCGGGATTTTCTGGCGGATACGGCCGGTCAGCGGGTCGAACAGCTGCAGCGACTCTATCTCGTCGTCGAACAGCTCTATGCGTATGGCCAGCTCGGAATGCTCGGCCGGAAAGACGTCGATCACGTCGCCGCGCACCCGGAAGGTACCGCGCGCGAAATCCTGCTCGTTGCGCGTGTATTGCATGCGGATCAGCCGCGCAATCACGTCGCGCTGGCCCATCTTGTCGCCTATGCGGGCGATAAAACGCATCTGCGTGTAATCCTCGGGCGCGCCTATGCCGTAAATCGCACTGACGGTGCCGACGATGATGGTGTCGCGCCGCTCCAGAACGCTCTTGGTGGCCGACAGCCGCATCTGCTCGATGTGCTCGTTGATGGCCGAGTCCTTTTCAATGAAAAGGTCGCGCTGTGGCACGTAGGCCTCGGGCTGGTAGTAGTCGTAGTAGCTGACGAAATACTCGACCGCGTTCTTGGGGAAAAACTCGCGGAATTCGCTGTACAGCTGCGCCGCCAGCGTCTTGTTGGGCGCAAATACGATGGCCGGGCGGCCCAGGCGGGCGATCACATTGGCCATGGTGAAGGTCTTGCCCGAGCCGGTCACGCCCAGCAGGGTCTGGAACACCTCGCCGTCCCTGACGCCCTCGACCAGCTGCTCGATCGCCACCGGCTGGTCGCCCGCCGGCGGATAGGGCTGGAACAACTCGAACGGCGAATCCGGGAAACGGACAAACTGGCCCTCGCGCGGGGCCGGATCCACCACCTCGGTTATGACTTCAATAGCTTCTGGCATAAAACCTCGATCAAGCCCCGTTAAAATTCGGGGCAACCAAACAGAATACGACATTCGGCCGAAAATGGGAATTGCAATCCCCCATCGCCCTCCGACCGCCGTGTTGATACCTCTTGTAGCCTTTTTTCCGGTCAACTTGTGACCTAAATCTTTGACCTGAATCCCGTACCGTCGCTTTCGCCTTTTTTCACTTTTTCTGAGGATATTTCATGTCTTTGTTTACCGCTGTCGAAATGGCCCCGCGTGACCCCATCCTGGGCCTGAATGAGCAGTTCAATGCCGACACCAATCCCAACAAGGTCAACCTGGGCGTGGGCGTGTACTACGACGACAACGGCAAGCTCCCCTTGCTGCAATGTGTGCAGGCGGCCGAAAAGCAAATGATGGAATCGCCCAAGGCCCGCGGCTACCTGCCGATTGACGGCATCGCCGCCTACGACGCGGCCGTCAAGGGCCTCGTCTTCGGCGCCGACAGCGAACCGGTCAAGAGCGGCCGCGTCGCCACCGTGCAAGGCATAGGCGGCACGGGCGGCCTCAAGGTGGGAGCCGACTTCCTCAAAAAGCTCAGCCCCAACGCCAAGGTGCTGATTTCCGACCCAAGCTGGGAAAACCACCGCGCGCTGTTCAGCCAGGCCGGTTTTGTGGTTGAAAGCTATCCGTACTACGATGCCGCCAAGCGCGGCGTCAACTTCGACGGCATGCTCGCCGCCTTGAACGCCGCGGCCGAAGGCACCATCGTCGTGCTGCACGCCTGCTGCCACAACCCGACCGGCTACGACATCACCGCGGCCCAGTGGGACCAGGTAATCGCCGCCGTCAAGGCACGCAAGCTCACGCCCTTCCTCGACATGGCTTACCAGGGCTTCGGCCACGGCATCGCGGAAGACGGCGCCGTCATCGGCAAATTTGTGGCTGCAGGCCTCAGCTTTTTTGTGTCGACCTCGTTTTCCAAGAGCTTCAGCCTCTACGGCGAACGCGTGGGCGCCCTGTCAGTGCTCTGCGAATCCAAGGAAGAAGCCGACCGCGTGCTGTCGCAGCTCAAGCTGGTCATTCGCACCAACTACAGCAACCCGCAGATCCACGGCGGCATGGTGGTGGCCACGGTGCTCAATACGCCGGCGCTGCGCGCCCAGTGGGAGCAGGAACTGGCGGAAATGCGCGTGCGCATCAAGGCCATGCGCCAAAAGCTCGTGGACGGCCTGAAGGCCGCCGGCGTCAAGCAGGACATGAGCTTCATCACCGCCCAGATCGGCATGTTCAGCTATTCCGGCCTCAGCAAGGACCAGATGGTGCGCCTGCGCAATGAGTTCGGCGTCTACGGTACTGACACCGGCCGCATGTGCGTGGCCGCGCTCAACAGCAAGAACATCGACTACGTCTGCGCGGCCATCGCCAAGGTCGTCTGATTTCCCTGCCGATCTCTCTTCCTCCCAGCCCGGATGGTTTCATCCGGGACGCCCTGCAAAACCGCCACAACCAGCGCATCCTGCAGCAGCTACCCGCCCTGGGCCTGCCGGATGCCTGGCTGGTCGCGGGTTGCCTGTTCCAGACGGTCTGGAATGTGCGCTCGGGCAATTCGCCCGAAGCCCATATCAAGGACTATGACCTGTTCTACTTCGACCCCGCCGACCTTTCGGAGGCGGCCGAGGCCCGGGTCCATGCGCGGGTCCAGTCCACTTTTGCCGATCTGGGCATCACGGTGGAAGCAAAAAACCAGGCCCGGGTCCATACCTGGTACCAGGACTACTTCGGCTTTCCCTACCCTGCCCTGCGCAGTTCCCGGGACGGCATAGACCGTTTCCTGGTCACCAGCACCTGCGTGGGCCTGCAAGCCGGCGCTTCAGGCCTGGCGCTTTACGCGCCCAACAGCCTGGACGAGCTCTACCAGGGCCGGCTCAGCCCGAACCCGCTGTGCCCGCACCGGCCACTGTTTGAGAAAAAAGCCAGCGCCTACCAGGAACGCTGGCCCTGGCTGCAAATCCAGGCTTGATCCGGGTTTGATTAGCCCCAGACCGCAGAGCGCATCGAAATCGAACCAGCCTGGAAGCTGGTATTGAAAAAGCGCATGGGCTCCTTGCCGTCGGCAGCGCCGGCCGCATACAGCAAGGGCAGGTAGTGCTCATAAGTGGGGTGGGCCATTTTGGCGACCTGGCCCAGCTTCTGGAAGTTCTGCAGCGCATCGAGGTTGCCCTGCTGCAGATAGCCGCCCGTGATCTGGTCGAATTCCAGCGCCCAGTCATAGGCCTGGTTGCCGGCCGCGCCGCGCTGCATCTGGCGCAAGTTGTGCACGATGTTGCCGCTGGCCACGACCAGCACCCCGCGCTCACGCAAGGCCTTGAGCTGCTTGGCCAGCGCATAGTGGTCCTCGGGCGCGCGGCCGTAGTCCATGCTGAGCTGGATCACCGGGATGTCCGCGTCCGGGAACATGGGCTTGAGCACCGACCAGGCGCCATGGTCCAGCCCCCACTCGCTTTCGTCCAGCCCCAGCGGCGCCGAGGCCCGCTGGCGTACCAACTGGCTGATGGCCTGCGCGGCGGCCGGGTCGCCCGGCGCCGGGTATTGCTGGTCGAACAGCTCCTGCGGAAAACCACCGAAATCGTGGATGGTCTTGGGCTTGTCCATGGCGGTCAGCCACCAGCCTTCGGTCAGCCAATGGGCGGAAATACACAAAATCAGCTGCGGCCTGGGGTATTTGGCCCCAAATTCGGCGCCCAGCGCCTGCCAGCTGCGCCGGTATTCGTTGTCGCCGATGGCATTCATGGGACTGCCGTGGCCCACAAAAACCACCGGCATCCTGTCGGATTTCTTCAGGGAGGCGATTCGGTCCAGCGCCGAGGCGTCGATGGTGGGGAGCATATTGTTGTTTCCTGTTCGCGAAGTACGGCATCGGAGCGGGCAAAACCGCCGGCCGGGAGGCAAAATAGTAAGTGTTCCTTCAATTCCGCAGGTGGCGGCGGTTTATCGCAAAAACAAGCCCGGCCGCCGCCTCGTGGTGCTTTGGCACCAAAGCCGTGAAAAGAGCCCGGAATTGGTGGTTTTCCTCAAAACAGTGCGGCCAGCCCCTGTTATATTGCACTGCAACATACTACGATTTACCTGTCATAACGACATCACAACGACATAACCCAAGGTTGACCCCCGATGCTGTACCAAGTCTATGAAACCCAGCGCACCTTGATGGAGCCCTTTGTCGACTTCGCGCAGGCCGCCGCCAAGCTCTACGGCAACCCCCTGTCGCCCCTCGGGCAAAACCCCTTTGCCCAGCGCGTGGCCGCCGGCTACAGCCTGATCTACCGGCTGGGCAAGGACTACGAAAAACCGGCTTTTGACATCCGCACCGTCGACGTCAACGGCACCGAGGTCAGCATCCACGAACGCGTGGAAATCGATAAACCCTTTTGCGAACTGCGCCGCTTCAAGCGTTTCACCGACGACCCGGCCACGCTGACGGGCCTGAAGGGCGAACCCGCGGTGCTGATCGTGGCACCGCTGTCCGGCCACTACGCCACCTTGCTGCGCGACACCGTGCGCACCATGCTCAAGGACCACAAGGTCTACATCACCGACTGGAAAAACGCGCGCACCGTTCCGCTGTCCGACGGCTCCTTTCACCTGGACGACTACGTCAACTACGTGCAGGAATTCATCCGCCACATCCAGGGCATTTACGGCAATTGCCACGTCATCAGCGTGTGCCAGCCCACCGTGCCGGTGCTCGCGGCGGTGTCGCTGATGGCCTCCCGCGGCGAAACCACGCCGCTGAGCATGACCATGATGGGCGGCCCCATCGATGCGCGCAAGTCGCCGACCGCCGTCAACAACCTGGCCATGAACAAGAGCTACGAGTGGTTTGAGAACAATGTGATCTACCGCGTGCCCAGCAACTTCCCGGGCGCCGGGCGCCGCGTCTACCCCGGCTTTTTGCAGCACACCGGCTTCGTCGCGATGAACCCCGACCGCCACGCCAGCAGCCACTACGACTACTTCAAGGACCTGATCAAGGGCGACGACGCCAGCGCCGAGGCGCACCGCAAGTTCTACGACGAATACAACGCCGTGCTCGACATGGACGCCGATTACTACCTGGACACCATCAAGACGGTGTTCCAGGAGTTCAAGCTGGTCAACGGCACCTGGGACGTCAAAAACGTGGACGGGGAACTGGAGCGCGTGCGGCCCCAGGACATCAAGACCACGGCCCACTTCACCGTCGAGGGCGAACTGGACGACATCTCCGGCTCAGGCCAGACCGAGGCGGCCCACAGCCTTTGCCACAACATCCCCAAGGCCTTGCAAAAGCACCTGGAAGTCAAGGGTGCGGGCCATTACGGCATCTTCAGCGGCCGCCGCTGGCGCGAGATCGTCTACCCGCAGGTCAAGGCCTTTATCCAGGCGAACAACCGGCCTTCGGCTCCAGCCAAACGGGCAGCGGCGGCAAAAACCACCGCAAAATCCACGGCCAAGTCCGCTGCAAAGCCGGCGGCCAAAAAGACGGCGCGCGGCAAACAAGCCTGAAGGCCTGTACGGCACGGCCGGGCCGCAAGGCCGTGACTGGTAGGACAATAGGCCGGTGAGCTCCCCTACCGACTTGCGCCTTTTTGAGCGCCTCAACGCCGCCCTGCCCCAGACCCAGTGCACCCGCTGCGGCTACCCCGACTGCGCGGCCTACGCGCAGGCCATGGCCGCGGGCGAGGCCGCCATCAACCAATGCCCGCCGGGCGGCGCCGAAGGCGTGCGGCGCCTTTCGGCCATCACCGGCCTGCCCGCCCTGCCCCTGAACCCCGCCAACGGTACGGAAGGCCCGCGCGCCCTGGCCATCATCGACGAGAACTGGTGCATAGGCTGCACCCTGTGCCTCAAGGCTTGCCCGACCGACGCCATCATGGGCAGCAACAAGATGATGCACACCGTGATCGAGCCCTGGTGCACGGGCTGCGAGCTGTGCATCCCGGTGTGCCCGGTCGATTGCATCAGCCTGGAAAACGTCACCGGCTCGCGCACCGGCTGGCAAGCCTGGTCGCAGCAGGAGGCCGACACGGCCAAGGCGCGCTATGCAGGCCATCAGGCCCGGCAGAAGAAAGAAGACGGCAAGCCCACCGGTTCAACACCCGTGGCGCCGACGGCCTCCGCCGCACGCCCCGAAACCGACCCCGCCGTAGTGGACCGCAAACGCGCCGTGATCGAAGCCGCGCTGGCCCGGGCCCGGGCGCAGCGCACACAAGAGTAAGCCCGCTTTTCAGCCCAGGGCGGAAAACGCCTTGACTACTTCGGGCGGCGCCTGCACCAGCTCGATCAGCACGCCCTCGCCCGCGATCGGAAACTCCTCGCTGGCCTTGGGGTGCAGAAAGCAGATGTCAAAACCCGCCGCGCCCTTGCGTATGCCGCCGGGCGCGAAGCGCACGCCTTTGGCCCCCAGCCATTCCACGGCCTTGGGCAGGTCGTCTATCCACAGGCCCACATGGTTGAGCGGCGTGGTGTGCACCGCGGGCTTTTTGTCCACGTCCAGCGGCTGCATCAGGTCGACTTCGACCTTGAAGGGACCGCTGCCGATCGCGCAGATGTCCTCATCAACGTTTTCGCGTTCGCTCACAAAATTGCCGGTCACTTCCAGGCCCAGCATGTCGACCCACAGCGTACGCAGCCGGTCTTTACTTGTGGCGCCAATGGCGATCTGCTGGATACCCAATACCTTGAATGGACGCGTCATGAGGAAGCCGCCTCCCTGCGGCCGGAAAGATAAACCACGCCGGCAGGGCCGGCGCTTTCAAGATGCTCGGTGCCCGCCGCAAGGCGGAACACATCGCCGGGCCTGTAGGTTGTCGCAACGCCAGCCACAGTCAAGGTGATCTCACCCTCAAGAATGAAGGCCCGCGCATCAAAAGGATGCTGATGCTCGGCGAGGCTGTAGCCCACCGCCCGTTCCACCCGCACTGCGGCGGCAAAACCGTCACGCTGCAAGCCGGATTCAAATTCCTGTTGGTCCATGGCGCACTCCTCTGGCTACCCTCAGACAAATTCCACGATGGGCTGGTCCACACTCAGCGACTCGCCCTTGGCGGCCAGCACTTTTCCGACCACGCCGTCCGCAATGGCGAACAGCACGTTTTCCATCTTCATGGCTTCAATCACCGCCACGCGCTCACCGGCCTGCACCTTCTGGCCGACCTGCACCGCCACGTCCACCAGCAGGCCTGGCATGGGCGACAGCACATAGCGGCTCATGTCGGGCGGCGCCTTGTAGGGCATCAGGGCATGGAGCTGCGCCGCGCGCGGCGTCAGTACCAGCGCGTCCAACCGTGTGCCGTTATGGGCAATACGGATGGCCAGCGGGTTACGACCGACACCGCGCTCAACTTGCGCGGCAAAAGGCTGGCCGTTGGCGGTGCCGCGAATGCGCGCGCCGCCCAGATGCCAGTTGCTGCAGATCTCATAACTCCTGGCACCTACCTCCACCGTGCCGGAACCGGTTTGCGCCTGGTAGTCGCCCACCGTCACCGGGTGCGGCGTGTTCTGCCCCGCCGCTCCCAGGCTGACGACGACGAACTCTTCGCCCACCGTGACGCCATGGCCCGGCAATTGGCCGCTGATGCCGGCCGCACGGCCCAGCATGCGGCGATTCACGTAGGCCGCCAGCGCCAGCAGAAAGGACGGGTCCTCATGCGGCACATCTTCGGCCTGGAAACCCTTGGCGTAGTTCTCGGCGATAAAACCGGTGTTGAAATCGCCCGCGACAAATTTGGGATGCGCCAGCAAGGCCGCCTGGAAGGGAATGTTGCTCGAGATGCCGCGGATCACAAAACCATTGAGCGCCTCGCGCATTTTGGCGATGGCTTCCTTGCGGTCCTTACCGTGCACGATGAGCTTGGCGATCATCGAGTCGTAAAACATCGGGATCTCGCCGCCGTCCTCCACGCCGGTGTCGACACGCACGCCGTACAGCTGCGCGGTGTCGGCCGCGAACATGGTTTCCTTGGGCGGCTGGAAGCGCACCAGCCGGCCGGTGGAAGGCAGGAAGCTGCGGAAAGGGTCTTCGGCATTGATGCGGCATTCAATCGCCCAGCCATTGCGCTGCACGTCCTTCTGCGCGATCGGCAGCTTCTCGCCGGCGGCCACGCGGATCATCAGCTCCACCAGGTCCAGCCCGGTGATGCATTCCGTCACCGGGTGCTCCACCTGCAGGCGGGTGTTCATTTCGAGGAAATAAAAGCTCTGGTCCTTGCCGACCACAAACTCCACCGTGCCGGCGCTCTGGTACTTCACCGCCTTGGCCAGCGCCACCGCTTGCTCGCCCATGGCCTTGCGTGTCGCGTCGCTGATAAAAGGCGACGGCGCCTCTTCAATCACCTTCTGGTGGCGCCGCTGGATCGAGCATTCGCGTTCGTTGAGGTAGACCACATTGCCGTGGCTGTCGCCCAGCAGCTGGATTTCGATGTGGCGAGGTTCCTCCACAAACTTCTCGATAAAGACGCGGTCGTCGCCAAAGCTGTTGCGCGCCTCGTTGCGGCAGGAGGTAAAACCTTCCAGGGCCTCTTTGTCATTAAAAGCCACACGCAAGCCCTTGCCGCCACCGCCCGCGCTGGCCTTGATCATCACCGGGTAACCAATGCCTTTGGCGATCTCCACGGCCTTCTCGGCGCTGTCAATCGCGTCGTTCACGCCGGGGATGCAGTTGACACCCGCCGCGCCGGCCAGCTTTTTGGACTCGATCTTGTCGCCCATGGCGGCAATCGAATAATGCTTGGGGCCTATGAAGACAATCCCTTCTTCTTCGACCCGCTTGGCAAAACCCGCGTTCTCGCTCAGGAAGCCGTAGCCGGGGTGCACCGCCTGCGCGCCCGTCTGCTTGCACGCCGCGATGATCTTGTCGGCCTGCAAATAGCTGTCGCGGCTGGGCGCCGGGCCTATGTTGACGGCCTCATCGGCAAGCTCGACGTGGCGCGCGTCCTTGTCGGCATCGGAATACACGGCGACGGTCTGGATGCCCATCTTGCGGGCGGTCTTGATGACCCGGCAGGCGATTTCACCTCGATTGGCGATCAGTATTTTCTTGAACATAAGCTCTCTCTATCGGGGTCAGCGATTGATAAACATGGAATAGACCGGTGGACTTTGTGAGTGATCAACAAACACATAGGCGGTGCCGTCCGAGCAGAAGTTGGCGACCTCGGCCGTGCCGCCGCCTTCCAGTTCCACCCAGTTGTCGATTTGCAGCAGCATCCTGCCGGGCGGGCTTTGCTGCACACCATTGGCCGTCCAATAGGGAACGCCCCCGCTCTTGGTACGCCAGGCGCTCGCCCAGTTGTGCGGATGCGCAACTTCCTCAGGCAACTGAAAATAGCGGGTATCGTCGTAGAACGCATCCTCAAGCTCGGGCGGCGCGCCGTCGTCGTCAGCACGCCAGCTCACGACGCCCAGCTCGGGCAGCACGGCCGGCGGTCCGTCCTTGGAATCAGTCGGCGGCTCGGTGGCCAGCGCGCCCAGTTCGCTTCGCGGCACCGTGAAAGCGGTGTTGGCGCCGGCATCAAGCTCCCAGAAGCTGCAGACGCTGTCCCACTCGCACTTGAAAAGAAACAGCACTTCGCCATCGGCGAGCGGCAGCTCGGGCGCGGCGGCCGGCAGCTGCGCAAGATGGCTCATGGGCCGCCCGCACTCCTTGCAGACGGGCCAAAGGCGCACCGGCAGCCCCCAGGGCAGGCCGCCCAGCTTGGGCACCAGGCCGGGCGCCGCGCCTGCGCGGAATCGGGGGTAGTGGCTGATCACGGCGCGCTCACAGCGGAATGTTGCCGTGCTTGCGCCACGGGTTTTCGATCTTCTTGTCCCGCAGCATCACCAGCGAGCGGCAGATGCGCTTGCGCGTTTCATGCGGCAGGATCACGTCGTCGATAAAACCGCGCGCACCGGCCACAAAAGGGTTGGCAAAGCGGGCCTTGTATTCGGCTTCCTTGGCGGCCAGCTTGGCCGGGTCGCCCTTGTCTTCGCGGAAGATGATCTCCACCGCGCCCTTGGCGCCCATCACGGCGATCTCGGCGTTGGGCCAGGCGAAGTTGACGTCGCCGCGCAAATGTTTGGAGGCCATCACGTCGTAGGCGCCGCCATAGGCCTTGCGCGTGATCACGGTGATCTTGGGCACGGTGCATTCGGCATACGCGTACAGCAGCTTGGCGCCGTGCTTGATGATGCCGCCGTATTCCTGGCTGGTGCCGGGCATGAAGCCGGGCACGTCGACAAAGGTGATCACCGGAATGTTGAAGGCATCGCAAAAGCGCACAAAACGCGCGGCCTTGATGGAACTCTTGATGTCCAGGCAGCCGGCCAGCACCAGCGGCTGGTTGGCGACGATGCCCACGGTCTGTCCTTCCATGCGGGCAAAGCCGATGATGATGTTTTTCGCGTATTCGGGCTGTATCTCGAAGAAGTCGCCGTCGTCCACCGTCTTGACGATGAGTTCCTTCATGTCGTACGGCTTGTTCGGGTTCTCGGGCACCAGGGTGTCCAGGCTCAGGTCCATGCGGCCGGCGGGGTCGGCACTGGGGCGCACCGGGGCTTTTTCGCGGTTGTTCAGCGGCAGGTAGTTGTAGAGGCGGCGCAGCATCAGCAGCGCCTCGACGTCGTTCTCAAACGCCAGGTCGGCCACGCCGCTGCGCGTGGTGTGGGTGGTGGCGCCGCCCAGTTCCTCGGCCGTGACCTCCTCATGCGTCACGGTCTTGACGACTTCGGGGCCGGTGACAAACATATAGGAGCTGTCCTTGACCATGAAGATGAAGTCGGTCATCGCCGGTGAATACACCGCGCCGCCGGCGCTGGGCCCCATGATCATGCTGATCTGCGGGATCACGCCGCTGGCCATCACATTGCGCTGGAACACGTCGGCATAACCGCCCAGCGAAGCCACGCCCTCCTGGATGCGGGCGCCGCCCGAATCGTTCAGGCCTATGACGGGCGCGCCCACCTTCATGGCCTGGTCCATCACCTTGCAGATTTTCTCGGCATGGGCTTCGCTCAGGGCGCCGCCGAACACGGTGAAATCCTGGCTAAAGACGAAGACCAGGCGGCCGTTGATCATGCCGTAGCCGGTGACCACGCCGTCGCCGGGAATCTTGTTGTCCTGCATGCCGAAGTCGGTGCAGCGGTGCTCGACAAACATGTCCCATTCTTCAAACGTGCCTTCGTCCAGCAGCAGCTCCAGCCGTTCGCGCGCCGTGAGCTTGCCTTTGCCGTGCTGCGCGTCTATGCGCTTCTGCCCGCCGCCCAGGCGGGCCGCGGCACGTTTCTTTTCGAGTTGTTCAAGGATTTCTTGCATGGTGTGTTCCGCGATTGGACGATGAGAATTTAACGGGCTGATTCAAACAAAAGGCGCGCGGCGGCCTGGCTCATGCGGCGCGAGTCGTGCCCCACGCCCGGCACGGTGACGCGCTCCCAGGCCAGGGGCGCGCCCAGCTTTTGCGCCTGCGCCTGGGCCTGCGCGAAGAAGTTGCTGCCGCGCTCGAATCGGTTCACGCCCTGGGCCGTGGCCTGCCTGGCCTTGGGCAGGTTGGCCGCGTCGGTCTGGATATCGGCCTCGCCGAGCAGCACGACCAGCTTGCGCGCAAAGACCTGTTTGAGCTTGTCGGGGCTGACGATGCCCTCATTGAGCGCATAAGGAAACTTGTCGTCCATGGCGCCGGGGTAGCTGGGCATGGTGTAGCTGCCGGCGTTGGCCGCCACCGCGACGGACACGCGCGGCGCCTCCGTCAACAGCATGAAGCGGTGCACGAACTGCCCGCCCGCCGAATGGCCGAACAGCAGGTAGTCGGGTGCCGACAGCCCTTCATCGGCGCGGACAAAATCAAACAAGTGCTCGACGATCTGGAAGGACCACTGGCTGCGGTCGCGGCCTTCGATGCCGCCCATGTTGAACAGCCGCGAGGGAAAGCGCGCCTCGTCGAATTCGGGGGCCAACACGATGAGCTTGTTTTTCTCGGCAAAAGGCAGCCAGTTGTCGCGCATGCGCGAGCCCTGGCGCTCCATGCCGTGGATCACCATCATCACCCGGGCATCGGACCCGGCGCTGCGCGCCTTGTAGTAATACACGGTGACGGGCTTGTCCGCGAAAAAGCCTCTGTCGGTGAAGACAAAGCTGCCCGGCTCGCCGGCCGGCAGGCCACCGGCCCAGGCGAAGCAGGCCTGCAAAAGCAATGCGCAAAAGATGGCCGCCTTTTTCATCGGTCCCATCCTTTGGCAGCGAGGGCCAGCAGGCTGCGTGCGGCGGTGGAGGCCGCAACTTCACCGCGCGTCACTTCGGCGATGAGCCCGGGCAGGCGCTCACGCACCTGCGGGTCCTGGCGAAAGGCCTGCTTGAGGCCGGCATCTATGCGCTCCCACATCCAGGAGAGCGACTGCTGCCTGCGCCGCTCGGCGAACTGGCCGTTGGCGGTCTGCAAGTCCTTGAACCGCGTCACCGCCGTCCAGAACAGGTCCACGCCCTTGTTGTGCAGCGCGCTGAGCTGGATCACCTGCGGGTGCCAGTTTTTGTCGAAGTTGGCGGCCTGTTCGCTGCTCATGGCGTTGTTGACCAGGCCGAACAGGCGCATGGCCGAGGTGATCTGGGCTTCGGCCCGCATGGCCGCATCGGCGTCGATGTCGGCCTTGTTGATGATGACCAGGTCGGCTAGCTCCATCACACCTTTTTTGATGGCCTGCAGGTCGTCGCCGGCATTGGGCAACTGCATCAGCACAAACATGTCGGTCATGTTGGCCACAGCGGTTTCACTTTGGCCCACGCCCACGGTTTCCACGATCACCACGTCGTAGCCGGCGGCTTCGCACACCAGCATGGCTTCGCGCGTTTTTTCGGCCACACCGCCCAGGTTGCCGCTGGAGGGGCTGGGCCGGATGTAGGCGCGTTCATGCACCGAGAGCTTTTCCATGCGGGTCTTGTCACCCAGGATGGAGCCGCCCGAGACGGAGGAAGAAGGGTCGACGGTGAGCACCGCGACGCGATGGCCAAGTGCAATCAGGTACAGGCCCAGTACCTCGATAAAAGTGGACTTGCCAACGCCGGGCACGCCGCTGATGCCCAGGCGCGTGGCTTTGCCGGTGTGCGGCAGCAAGGCCGTGAGCAGTTCGTCGCCCTGGGCGCGGTGGTCGGCACGCGTGGACTCCAGCAGCGTGATGGCCTTGGCGATCGCGCGGCGCTGGGCCATGGCGTCCGGGCCCAGGATGGCCTGGAGGAAGTCTGGCGCTGCCATCACGCCACGCGCTCCACCACGGGCCATTCATAGTGCAGGTCCACGCCCTCTTCGCCCTGCAGCACAAAACCATGGCGCAGGTAGAAACGGTTGGCGTCGCTTTCCTTGAGCGCGGTCAGTTTCACGGCCAGGCCGCGTTCGCGCGCTTGCGCCAGCACCTGGCGCAGCACCCAGGAGCCTATACCCTGGCCGCTGGCGCTGCTGCGCAGATACAGATGGTCAAGCCGCAGGGCCATTTCACCTTCAGCGCCTTCGGGCTTGAGCGTGAAAAACCCGATGCGCTCGCCGTCCAGCAGGATGTGTTGCATGTACTGCGGAAAAAAACCGGCGGACAAGCGCTCGCGCGAGCGTGCGAGGTCAAAGCGGCCGACACGCTCCAGGCTGGGCCGCATCGCGTCTATGCGCAAGGCCAGCATGTCCTCGAAGTCGGCGGCAAGCACCGGCTGCAGGGACAGGCGCACACTGATGTCCGTCACCGCACGCTCCTTTCACAACAGCGGCTTGAATCTGGTCCCGCACATTCCCGGTGCCGGCCAGGATCAACGCGGATGGACTCCACCAGCGTGACGGCTTTGGCGATGGCGCGGCGCTGGGCGGTGCCCTCACTCAGCCCCAACAGGCCATCATGAAAATCAACAATCGGCGACATCAGAAACTCGGCCACCGTGCCATTTTTTTCAGCAGTTCATCGGAGCCAAAAAGCAAAGCGCCAACAAACCCAAACAGCAGAAACAGCATGAGAACCGCCCCAAAAGTCTGGCCTGCAATCATCATGAAGATCCCAATGGGAAACAGAATAACGAAAAGTAGGCCAGCGCAGACCCACCGCCCAACGGGATCCTTTTTTTGAGAGTCAGGCATTAACGGCTTTCCGTATTTGTTCGAGCACATCCTTGGCGCTGGCCGGGATCGGTGTGCCCGGGCCGTAGATGCCCTTCACGCCGGCTTCGTAAAGCATGTCGTAGTCCTGGCGCGGAATCACACCGCCCACAAACACGATGATGTCGTCGGCGCCCTGCTTCTTGAGCTCAGCGATGATGGCCGGCACCAGCGTCTTGTGGCCGGCGGCCAGCGTGGAGACGCCCACCGCATGCACGTCGTTTTCAATCGCCTGGCGTGCGCACTCTTCGGGCGTCTGGAACAGCGGCCCCATGTCGACGTCGAAACCCAGGTCGGCGAAGGCCGTGGCCACCACCTTGGCGCCGCGGTCGTGGCCGTCCTGGCCCAGCTTGGAGATCATCACGCGCGGGCGGCGGCCCTGCTCCTCGGCAAACGCGTTGATTTCGGTCTTGAGGGTTTCCCAGCCTTCGGCCGAGTCATAAGCGGCAGCGTACACACCGGTCACCTTTTGTGTATCGGCGCGGTGGCGCCCGTAGACTTTCTCGAGGGCATCGCTGACCTCGCCCACCGTGGCGCGCAGGCGCACGGCCTTGATGCTGAGGTCCAGCAGATTGCCGCTGTTATTTTCGGCGGCCGCCGTCAAGGCGTCCAGCGCGGCCTGCACCGCCGCGTTGTCGCGGCCGGCCTTGATGGCCTTGAGCCTTTTGATCTGGCCCTCGCGCACGGCCACGTTGTCGATGTCGCGCGACTCGATGGCATCTTCGGTCTTGAGTTTGTATTTGTTGACGCCGACGATGACGTCCTTGCCGCTGTCGATGCGCGCCTGTTTTTCAGCCGCGGCGGCCTCGATCTTGAGCTTGGCCCAGCCGCTGTCCACGGCCTTGGTCATGCCGCCCATGGCCTCGACTTCCTCGATGATGGCCCAGGCGGCGTCGGCCATGTCCTGGGTCAGCTTTTCCATCATGTAGCTGCCGGCCCAGGGATCTATCACCTGGGGGATGTGGGTTTCTTCCTGGATGATGAGCTGGGTGTTGCGGGCGATGCGGGCGCTGAACTCGGTGGGCAGAGCAATCGCCTCGTCAAAGGAATTGGTGTGCAGGCTTTGCGTGCCGCCGAAGACCGCGGCCATGGCCTCTATGGTGGTGCGCACCACGTTGTTGTAGGGGTCCTGCTCGGTCAGGCTCCAGCCCGAGGTCTGGCAGTGGGTGCGCAGCATCAGGCTCTTGGGGCTTTTTGCATTGAAGCCCTTCATGATGCGGCACCACAGCAGGCGCGCGGCGCGCATCTTGGCGACCTCCAGGTAGAAGTTCATGCCTATGGCCCAGAAGAAGCTCAGCCGCCCGGCGAACTCATCGACATCCAGGCCCTTGCCCAGCGCGGTCTTCACATACTCTTTCCCGTCGGCCAGGGTGAAGGCCAGCTCCAGCGCCTGGTTGGCGCCGGCTTCCTGCATGTGGTAGCCCGAGATCGAGATCGAATTGAACTTGGGCATGTTCTGCGCCGTGTATTCAATGATGTCGCCGATGATGCGTATGCTGGGCTGGGGCGGGAAGATGTAGGTGTTGCGGACCATGAACTCCTTGAGGATGTCGTTCTGTATGGTCCCGCTCAGTTTGTCCTGGCTCACGCCCTGCTCTTCGGCCGCCACCACATAACCCGCCAGCACCGGCAGCACCGCCCCGTTCATGGTCATGGAGACGCTGACCTTGTCCAGCGGAATCTGGTCGAACAGGATTTTCATGTCCTCGACCGAATCGATGGCCACGCCGGCCTTGCCCACGTCGCCGGTCACGCGCGGGTGGTCGCTGTCGTAGCCGCGGTGCGTGGCCAGGTCGAAGGCCACCGAGACACCCTGTCCGCCAGCGGCCAGCGCCTTGCGGTAGAAGGCATTCGATTCCTCGGCGGTGGAAAAACCCGCGTACTGGCGAATCGTCCACGGCCGCACCGCGTACATGGTGGCCTGCGGGCCGCGAATGAAGGGCTCAAAGCCCGGCAGCGTATTGGTATGCGGAAGGTCTTTGACGTCCTCGGCCGTGTACAGCGGCTTGACGCTGATGCCGTCCGGCGTTTGCCAGTTGAGTGCGCCCAGGTCGCCGCCGGGCGCCGACTTGGCGGCGGCCTTGGCCCAGGCCTCAAGGCTGGCAGCGGGAAATTCAGGTTCGGAATGGGGCTTGGACATGGGATGTTGTTACCGTACAGGGCTTCAGGCCAGGGGCTGCGATGCCAGCAGCATAGGCTCAAGCCGAGATGAATACATGAATCGGAGGCAAGTTTACATCATTTATAATTATTGATGCAAAATTCAGTTTCAGTTAAGATACCGCCAGCGCTGACAGGAAGCAGCGCCCTGCTGAAGCTTCCTGCCCCACCCAAAAACACCCTATGTCCATGGCCGCCGTGTCCCTGACTCCCCGAGCGCTTTATGAAGAAGTCGCCGAGCTTTTGCGCCAGCGCATTTTCAGCCGCGAGCTGGCGCCGGGCAGCTGGATAGACGAGCTCAAGCTGGCCGAGGAATACGGCATCAGCCGCACGCCGCTGCGGGAGGCCCTGAAGGTGCTGGCCACCGAAGGCCTGGTCACCATGAAGGTGCGGCGCGGCGCCTACGTGACGGAAGTCTCCGAACGCGACCTGGCCGACGTCTACCACCTGCTCGCCCTGCTCGAGAGCGACGCGGCCGGCGTGGTGGCCGCCCAAGCGACACCATCGCAGCTCAAGGAACTGCAGGGCCTGCACGAGGAGCTTGAAAAAGCCGCCGGCAGCCGCGAACGCTTTTTCGAGATCAACGAGGCCTTTCACATGCGGCTGCTGGAAATCGCCAACAACCGCTGGCGCGACCAGATGGTGGCCGACCTGCGCAAGGTGATGAAGCTCAACCGCCACAACTCCCTGCTCAAGAGCGGCCGCATCGAAGAGTCGCTGGCCGAACACCGCGCCATCATGCAGGCGCTGGCCGCGCGCGACGCCGAGGCCACCGCGCAGCGCATGCGCGAACACTTCAAGAACGGACTGGAAGCGGCAGCCTGACAGGCCCATGGCTGGCGTCAGGCGTGCGGCTGCGCCTCCCAGTGCTGCACCACCTTGCCATGCTTGTCCACGCTTTCGAGCAGCACGCGGAAACCCCAGAGGCGCGCGACATGCTTGATCACTTCCTGGACGTCGTCGGTGAGTGTCCTGTCGTTGTGGCGGCTGTGGCGCAGCGTTAGCGAGCGGTTCCCACGCACGTCCACGTCCCAGACCTGGATATTGGGCTCGCGGTAATTCAAGTCATGCTGGCGCGACAGCGCCTCGCGCACATGCCGGTAACCATCGGCGTCATGGATGGCCGCCACCTCCAGCTCGGGCTGGCCGGCATCGTCCACCACGGAAAAAAGGCGGAACTCGCGTATCAAATGGGGCGACAGGTATTGCCCGATGAAACTCTCGTCGCGGAAATGCCGCATCGCGTAATTCAGCGTCTCCCGCCAGTCCGAACCCGCGACATCCGGCAGCCATAGCCGGTCTTCGTCGGTGGGGGACTCGCAAATGCGCTTGAGGTCGGTGAACATGGCAAAACCCAGCGCATAAGGGTTGATGCCGCTGTAGGCCGGGTGCGTCACCGGCGGCTGGTAAATCACATTGGTGTGGGAGCGCAGGCATTCGATCATGAAACCGTCGGTCAGCAAGCCCTCTTCGTACATGCTGTTGAGCAGCGTGTAATGCCAGAACGTGGCCCAGCCTTCGTTCATGATCTGGGTCTGGCGCTGCGGGTAAAAGTACTGGCCTATCTTGCGCACGATGCGGATCACCTCGCGTTGCCAGGGCTCCAGCAGGGGCGCGTTTTTTTCGATGAAGTACAGGATGTTTTCCTGCGGCTCCGGCGGGAAGCGGCGATTGGGTTTTTCGGCCGGCTTGTCGGCGGGCTTGGGCACCGTGCGCCAGAGGTCGTTGAGCTGCTGCTGCAAATAGGCCTCGCGGTCCTTGCGCCTGCTCTCTTCCTCCGCGAGCGACAGCTTCTGCGAGCGCTGGTAGCGGTCCACGCCATGGCTCATCAGCGCATGGCAGGAGTCCAGCAACTGCTCGACGGGCTCCCAGCCGTGGCGCTCCTCGCATTCGCTGATGTAGGCCCGCGCGTAGACCAGGTAATCGATGATGGCGGCGGCATCGGTCCACATCTGGAACAGGTAGTTGCCCTTGAAGAAGGAGTTGTGGCCGTAACAGGCATGGGCCATCACCAGCGCCTGCATGGGCATGGTGTTTTCTTCCATCAGGTAGGCGATGCAAGGGTTGGAATTGATCACGACTTCATAAGCCAGCCCCATCTGGCCGCGGCGGTAATTTTTTTCCGTCGAGATGAACTGCTTGCCGAAGGACCAGTGCCGGTAGTTGACCGGCATGCCCACCGACGCATAGGCGTCAATCATCTGCTCGGCGGTGATGACTTCGAGCTGCACCGGGTAAGTGTCCAGGCCGAAGGACTTCGCGGTCCGCGCGATCTCGCCGTGGTAGAGCTCGATCAACTCAAAGGACCAGTCGGACGGGCTGGGCAGGCAGGCGCGCCGGCGCCCTGTATCGGACAAACCGGATACACCGGACAAGCCCGAAAAACCGGGTACGGCCACTTCGGCAGGTTTTTTCGCGCTGGTCTTTGTCATGGCTTGACGCCTTTTTTGAACAGTTCCCTGAACACCGGAAAGATCTCGTCGGCGGCGCCGACTTTGCGCATCGCGAAGTTCCGGTGCTCCTCCTGCACCTGGGTGTACTCCTCCCAGAGGTTCTGGTCCTCTTCACCAACCTGGACGTAGGCAAAATACCGCGACACCGGCAGCAGCTTGCCAACCAGCAGCTCGCGGCAGCGGGCCGAATCCTGGTGCCAGTTGTCGCCGTCCGAGGCCTGGGCGCCATAAATGTTCCAGTCGCCGGGCGGGTAGCGCTCCTGGATGATCTGGTGCATCAAGGCCAGGGCGCTGGACACCACGGTGCCGCCAGTCTCGGTCGACTGGAAAAACTCTTCTTCGGACACCTCGGTCGCCTGGGTGTGGTGGCGGATGAAGATGACGTCGGTCCTCTCGTAATGCTTTTTGAGGAACAGGTACAGCAGGATGAAAAACCGCTTGGCAATGTCCTTGCGTGTTTCATCCATGGAACCCGAGACATCCATCAGGCAGAACATGACCGCCTTGGCGCTGGGCTGCGGCACCCTGACCCGGTTGCGGTAGCGCAGGTCGAAGGGATCAAAAAACGGGATGGTCTTGAGCCGCCGGCGAAGCGCCTCGATCTGTGTTTTCAGGGCCAAAATCTCGCCCGGCAAACCGGGCGCCCCGCGCTCAGCCAGCGCCAGTTGCGCTTCCATCTCATGTAATTGCCGCCGGGTTTCCCCGCCGATGGCGATACGGCGGCTCAGCGCAACCCGCAGCGAGCGCACGACGTGCAGGTTGGTCGGCGTTCCGTCGGAGATGAAACCGGCGCGGCGCGATTTCCATTCCGGCGCATCGGGCAGGAGCTGGGTGCGGATCAGGTCTGGCAGCGCGAGGTCGTCGAAGAAGTACTGCATGAACTCTTCGCGCGTGATACGAAAGACAAAATCGTCTTCGCCCACGCCGTCGGGGCTGGCCTCGCCGCCCGAGCCGCCGCCGCGGCCGCCCTGCGGCTTGGCAATGCGGTCACCGCGCACGTATTCGCGGTTGCCGGGATGCACGCTCTCGCGCGTGCCGCCGGTGTGCTCAAACACCGGCTGGTAAACGTCGCGCCGCGGCAGGGTGACGTCTTCGCCCTGTTCGATGTCATGGATGCTGCGGCCCGCGACGGCGCGGCGCACGGTATCGCGTATCTGCTCGCGAAAGCGGCGCAGGAAACGCTCGCGGTTGCCTATGGACTTGTTCTTTCCCGACAACCGCCTGTCAATGACTTGCTGGAGCACGGTGATCTCCGGTCACATACACATGACACATGGCGCGTCCGCCGCGGCGCGCCATGGACTCAGGAACTCTTGCGCACCCGCAGGTACCAGTCGCACAGCAGGCGGACCTGGCGCGTGGTGTAGCCCTTGGCGACCATGCGGTTGACGAAGTCCTCGTGCTTTTGCTGCTCGTCCGCGCTGGCCTTGGCATTGAAGGAAATCACCGGCAGCAGGTCCTCGGTGTTCGAGAACATTTTTTTCTCGATCACGGTCCGCAGCTTTTCATAGCTGGTCCACAAGGGGTTCTTGCCGGCATTGTTGGCGCGCGCGCGCAGCACAAAATTGACGATCTCGTTGCGGAAGTCTTTCGGGTTGCTGATGCCGGCCGGTTTCTCGATTTTTTCGAGCTCGGCATTGAGCGCCGAGCGGTCGAAGATCTCCCCGGTATCGGTGTCGCGGTATTCCTGGTCCTGGATCCAGAAGTCGGCGTAGGTCACGTAGCGGTCGAAAATATTCTGGCCGTACTCCGAATAGGACTCCAGGTAGGCCGTCTGGATTTCCTTGCCGATGAACTCGGCATAACGCATGGCCAGGATTTCCTTGATGTAAGCCAGGTACTTCTGCTCGGTCTCCGGCGGGAACTGCTCGCGCTCTATCTGCTGCTCCAGCACATACATCAGGTGCACCGGGTTGGCCGCAATCTCGGTGGAGTCGAAGTTGAACACCTTGGACAGAATCTTGAAGGCAAATCGCGTCGAGATGCCGTTCATGCCCTCGTCGACGCCCGCGTAGTCGCGGTATTCCTGGTAGCTCTTGGCTTTCGGGTCGGTGTCCTTGAGGTTTTCACCGTCGTACACCTGCAGCTTGCTGAAGATGCTGGAACTCTCGGGCTCCTTCAGGCGCGTCAGCACGGCAAACTGCGCCATCATCTTCAAAGTGCCGGGCGCGCAGATGGCCTCGCGCAGCGAGGAGTTGTGGATCAGTTTTTCATAGATCCGGATTTCCTCCGACACGCGCAGGCAGTAGGGAATCTTGACGATGTAGATCCGGTCCAGGAAAGCCTCGTTGTTCCGGTTGTTCTTGAAGGCCTTCCACTCGCTTTCGTTGGAGTGCGCCATCACGATGCCGTCGAAGGGAATCGCGCCGAAGCCTTCCGTGCCCTTGAAGTTGCCCTCCTGGGTGGCGGTCAGCAAGGGGTGCAGTACCTTGATGGGCGCCTTGAACATCTCGACAAACTCCAGCAAACCCTGGTTGGCCAGGCACAGGCCGCCGGAATAGCTGTAGGCGTCGGGATCGTCCTGGGCATAGGTTTCCAGTTTGCGGATGTCGATCTTGCCGACCAGCGAGGAAATGTCCTGGTTGTTCTCGTCGCCGGGCTCGGTCTTGGAAATGGCGCATTGCTTCAGGATGGAAGGAAAGCGCTTGACCACGCGAAAACGCCGGATGTCGCCGCCGTATTCCTCAAGGCGCTTGACCGCCCACGGCGACATCACCCGCTGCAGGTAGCGCGGCGCGATGCCGTACTGCGCTTCGAGCAAGGGAGCATCCTCGGTGTTGTTGAACAGGCTGAGAGGCGACTCATTGACCGGCGAGCCTTTGAGCGCATAAAAAGGCACTTGCTCCATCAGCTGTTTGAGCCGCTCGGCGATCGACGACTTGCCGCCGCCCACGGGGCCCAGCAGGTACAGGATTTGTTTTTTCTCCTCCAGGCCCTGCGCGGCGTGGCGGAAGTAGGAAACCACCTGCTCGATGGGATCCTCCAGGCCGTAGAAGTCCTTGAATGCCGGGTAGATCTTGATGACCTTGTTGCCGAACACGCGCGACAGGCGCTGCTCGTGCCGGGTGTCCAGCAGCTCAGGCTCGCCGATGGCGGCGAGCATGCGCTCGGCCGCGGTGGCATAGACCAGAGGATCGCGCTTGCAGGCATCGAGGTAGTCCTCGATGGACAGTTCCTCTTCTCGCGTCTGCTCATAACGCGTCAGAAAATTACGGACGACATCCATAAATCCTCCTTTGCGCGCGGGTACCGAAGAACCCCGACTCGAGATGGAAACCTGCTCCAGATTCCGCGCTATGCATCGAACTTTTGTCTCACACCAGGTGACTGATAGATCGCAACTTCAATGGAAAGTTCCAACGAACTATCGACTCCATTATTTTCCAAATGCGCGAATAGGTACAGCGTATTTTTTAACGAATGCGAATGATGTGTGTGCTTCTGTGCACATGCCGGCAACGGTGTGTGCCTGTCATGCCGGCCCTTGAGCTTGCTATATTTTCAGTAGCTGATCGTGCAGGCGATCAGGCAGCTCCGGGAGATCTTCTTGAAGAGTGCGATCGCTGGATGTGATCCATTTCAAGGCCCGGGCGCATTCAAAAGACAAAACTCATGCACACGCGTTGCACAGACAAACAGCAGGACGCAAGCCGAAGTCGCCAACGCGTGTCAGGAATTTCAAGTTCCTTCTGTCAGTATGGGCCTTGAATGTTTTTTCGTCAGCCCCTTGCCGGCGCCCGTTACAAAAAATACGCCGGGCAAGATCAATGCGGCACCCACCGCGTGGTGCCAGCCCAACGGTTCGCCCAATACACCCCAGGCGGCCAGCCCCGCATACAAAGGCCCGAGATAAAGCGACACCGCCACGCGGCTGGCCCCCAGGATTTTTTGCGCCCAACCGTAAATCCAGTAAGCGCCCAGCCCCGGCACAATCGCGGCCACCACGATCAGCCACAGGCCGTAGCCGCTCAGCGGCAAGGCCTCGGCTCGTGACATTTCCCACATCGTCAAGGGAAACAGCACCAAAGTGCCGCCTATGCAGATGGCGGCCAGGCGGGCCGTGGCGCCCAGCGGGCTGGGCCACTGCTTTTGCAGCAAGGCATAAGCCGCCCAGGACACCGTGGCGGCCACGATCCACAGGTCTCCGGCCGAGAACTGCACGCCGGCCAGCGCGGTCCACTGGCCTTTGACCACCACATGCACCACCCCGGCAATGGCCAGCACCACGCCCAGGCCCTGGCGCAGGCTCAGGCGCTCGCCCAGCCAGACCACCGCGCCCAGGCCTATCAGCACCGGCGAGGCCGAATAAATCAGCGCGATGTTCATCGCGCCCGTGGAGCGCGCCCCCTGGTAAACCCAGGCGCCGCAGATCACCATGCCCAGGGTGCCCAAGACCACATACTGCCACCACACCTTGGCGATGTGCTCCCGCTGGCGCCACAACTCGGACCGGGTCAGCAACAGCAGCAACAAGGCCGCCAGGCCCCAGCGGCCGAAAGCCAGCAGATAAGGGCCTATCACGCCCGGTGCCTTGCGCGCCACGATGTAGTTGACTGTCCAGAGCGCCGGCACCAACCAGAGCAGGGCCAGCGCCCGGCGCGCCTGTTTTTGCGCGGAATCAGGCATGGGCCATGGCGGTGGCATCGGCGGGCGCCGATGGCGATGAAGCCGGCATTTCATGCGCCAAGGTCATCACGGCATGCGGCGGCATATCGCGCAGGCGATGGTCGCTCCAGACCTGGCGCCAACGCCGCGCGCCGGGCAGGCCGTTGCGCAGGCCCAGCATGTGGCGCGCGATGGCGCTCTTGGGCGTGCCGTGCTCGGCGGCCTCGCGCACCATGTAGTCGCACATCTGCGACTCCACAGCCTCGCGGCTCAGCGGGGATTCGGCGGCGCCGAAGAAAGCGCTGTCCCAGGACGCCAGCCACCAGGGGTTGTGGTAGGCCTCGCGGCCTATCATCACGCCGTCAAGCGCGGCCAGGTGCCCGGCCACCTCTTCCTGCGTGTTGATGCCGCCGTTGATGCAAATCCCCAGGTGCGGAAATTCCCGTTTGAGGCGGTGCACGAGTTCATAGCGCAGCGGCGGGACCTCGCGGTTTTCCTTGGGCGAGAGGCCTTTGAGCCAGGCATTGCGGGCGTGCACGATAAAGACCTTGCAGCCGGCCTCGCTGACCGTGCCCACAAAGTCGCGCACAAATTCATAGCTCTCGCCCTTGTCGATGCCGATGCGGTGCTTTACCGTGACCGGCACAGCTACCACGTCGACCATGGCTTTCACGCAATCGGCCACCAGCTGCGGCTCGGCCATCAGGCAGGCGCCGAAGGCGCCGCGCTGCACGCGCTCGCTGGGGCAGCCGCAGTTAAGGTTGATTTCGTCATAACCCCATTGCTCGCCCATCCTGGCGCACTGCGCCAGGTCGGCCGGCTCGCTGCCGCCCAGCTGCAGGGCCACGGGATGCTCTTCGGCATTGAAGCGCAGGTGGCGCTCCACGTCGCCGTGGATCAGCGCACCCGTGGTCACCATCTCGGTGTAAAGCAGGGCATGGCGCGACAGCAGCCGGTGAAAGTGGCGGCAATGCCTGTCAGTCCAGTCCATCATGGGGGCCACGCTCAGGCGCCAGGGATGGCCGGCAACCGGAGGGTGCGAGAAAGAAGTGGTGGAAACCGCAAGAGGCATGGCCGCATTTTCCCAGAAAGGCCTCTACCCGCGGCGCCAAGGGTTTTGCGCCGGCGCCGGCACGGCCGTTACATGTACGGACACCCGCCATTTTTCGTCAAACCGCCATGCGGCCGGGGCGGCAAGCCGGGTAATATGAGCGCTCCATTCTTTGTAGCACCAGGCCATGCTTGAGACGCAAAAATCCATGACGACCACCATGCCGCGAACCCGGGCCACGCAACGCCCCACCCCCTACGTTCAGCGCCTGCGCCCGCTGGCTTTGCTCGCGCCGCTGGCCCTGCTGGCTGCCTGCACCTCCGTTCCGCTGCCGCCATGGACACCGCCTTCGGCACAGCCTGCCACTGTCGCTCCGGCACCCGCCGCGCCGCGCCCTGCCCCGCCGGCCGCCGTGCAGGTAGCGCCCGTACCGGCCGCGCCGCCCTCCTCGCCCGCCGCCCAGGCTGAGGCGCCCGCTCCTTACAGCGCCGCCGTTGCCGCCCGCTTCCCGGCGCCTTCGGTGAGCTACAACACACCCGGCCTGCAAGCAGGCCGTAGCAGCTTCACCACCCAGGCCGAAATCCAGGCCTGGCTGCGGGAACAGGCGGCGGCCGCCACACGCACGCCGGGCTTGCGAGCCAGCGTGCTGCCGATAGGCCGCTCGCAGCGCGGCGAAACGCTGGAGGCGCTGGTGCTGACGCGTGCCGGCGGTACGGACCCGGCTGTCATGCAGGCCGCCGGCAAACCCACGGTGCTGCTGGTCGGCCAGCAGCACGGCGACGAGCCGGCCGGCAGCGAGGCGCTGTTGGTGATCGCGCGCGAACTCGCGCAGGGCCTGCTGCAGCCGGCGCTCGAGCGCATCAACGTGGTCATCGTTCCGCGCGGCAATCCCGACGGCGCCGCCATCGACCAGCGCGCCACCAGTGGCGGCCTGGACATGAACCGCGACCACCTGCTGCTGAACACACCCGAAGCCCAGGCACTGGCCCGGCTGGCCCGCGACTACAACCCGACCGTGGTGGTCGATGCCCATGAATACACGGTGGTGGGCCGCTACCTGCAGAAATTCGGCGCGGTGCAGAAGTTCGACGCGCTGTTCCAGTACGCCACCACCGCCAACCTGCCCGAGTTTTTGACCAAGGCCGCCGAAGAGTGGTACCGCCGCCCGCTGCTGGCCGCGCTCAAGGGCCAGAACCTCAGCAGCGAGTGGTACTACACCACCTCCAGCGACCTGGCCGACAAAAAAATCTCCATGGGGGGCACCCAGCCCGACACCGGCCGTAACGTGAGCGGGCTGAAAAACGCCATCAGCCTGCTGATCGAGACGCGCGGCGTCGGCATAGGCCGGCTGCATATCCAGCGGCGCGTGCACACCCAGGTCACGGCCATCACCAGCGTGCTGGCCAGCACCGCCCAGCGCGCGGGCGAGTTGCAGCAGCTGCGCCCCTACCTCGACAAGGAAGTTAGCACCCAGGCCTGCAAGGAGCAGGCCATCGTCGAAGCCGCCCCCACCGCCGCCCAGTACGAACTGCTGATGCTGGACCCGGTCACCGGCGCCGACAAGGCCGTCAGCGTGGACTGGGATTCCGCGCTGGCGTTGCGCACCCTGAAGGCCCGGGCCCGCCCCTGCGGCTACTGGCTGTCGGCCGCGTCCACCGTGGCCGTCGACAGGCTGCGCCTGCACGGCGTGCAGGTCATGCGCGTTGCCGAGCAGGGATCCATGCTGGGCGACAGCTACCGCGAAACGGCCAGCACCTCGGGCGAACGCCAGGATGTGCGCGGGGCCATCGCCGACGGCAATGCCATCATCAAGGTGCAGGTCAGCCTGGCGCGCGGTGTGGTCGACGTGCCGCGCGGCAGCTACTATGTGCCGCTCAACCAGCCCATGGCCAACCTCGTGATGGCGGCGCTGGAGCCCGACACCCAGAGCAGCTTTTTTGCCAACCAGATCCTGCAGGGGCTGCAAAGCACGGTGCGGGTAATGGCAGACCCCACCATCAAGCTTGAAGAACTGAACTAGCTCCTACGGCCACATGACTGCATGTAGCTTGCAGCTCATTGCACTACTGAAACTCTTCATGCAAGCATGAGCCGTGGAACCGGCTTTGCCGGGCCACAGGCGGGCGGCCCCCGAGGGGCTGGAGCCCGCGGCTCCAAGCCTGCTTGCGCAGGCTTGGACGGGCGACAGAGGCGAAGCGTCTCGCGAGCCGCGGCCTGCAAGGCCTCGGGAGCTACACGCAGTGAGCGACCGTGGGGGCCTTGACGTTCATGTCTTACAGGAAGAGGATGTAAGCGCTGACCGGAAATACCCAGTTTCCGCGCCTTAATGATTCGTTGTTGCAACGCAAGCATGAAAGGATTCGCCATGAAGCACTTTGAGCTGACCAAAAAAATGCTCAGTATGGGCGGTGTGTTTTACCCCACCGGATACGCCTTCATCATGTTCCCGGACGCCGAAGACGCCAAACAAGTGGCGCATGAGCTGGAAGTGGGCAGCGACGGCGTCATGCTGCTGACGCCGGAAGACATCATCGCCGACCTCGGCCGCGCCGATGGCCATTCGGACGTGCACCTGCCGCGCGTCGGCACGGAGGGCGCCACCGTCCACAAATACGTGGACCTGGCCCGCGAGGGCCACCATGCGCTGATGATTCCCGTGCCCAACAAGGATGCCACGGAACGCATCATGGAGGTGGTGCGCAAAGTGCCTTTCTCTTACGCGCAGAAGTACCACAGCCTGGCCATTGAAGACCTCGAATAGAGAGGCTGCCCCGCAAGATGCGGGGGCAATCCTTGCCGGTTGAAAGCCCTGGCGGGTTTGAGGCACACTGCGCCTCATGCCATCGACACCGACACCCCGCACCCGGCAACTGATTGAACAGCTGCAACTGCAGCCCCACCCGGAAGGCGGCTGGTACCGCGAGGTGTTCCGCTCCGCGGGCGAGGTGGCGCCGCAGGACGGCAGGCCCGCGCGCAGCGCCCTGACCTCGATTTATTTCCTGCTCGAAACCGCGCAGCACTCGCGCTGGCACCGCGTGCTGTCCGACGAGGCCTGGGTGCACCTGGAAGGCGCGCCGCTGGACCTCTGGACCTGGGACGCGGCGGACAGCCGCCTGCACAGCGTGGTCCTGGGCCCCGTGAGCACCGCCACCCTGCCCCAACATGTCGTGGCGGCCGGCTTGTGGCAAGCCGCCAGGCCCCGAGCCGCTGATGCCGCGGGCTACACACTGGTGGCCTGCATGGTCGGGCCGGGCTTTGATTTTTCGGACTTCAGCATGATGACGCCGGGCGGCAGCGAAGCGCGGCGTCTCGCCGCCGACCACCCGCAGCTGGCCTACCTGATCTGACGCACTTCTTTTTTGAGGATTCCCATGATTGACCTGCATTACTGGCCCACGCCCAACGGCTGGAAGATCTCCATCATGCTGGAGGAATGCGGCCTGCCCTACCGCCTGCACCCGGTCAACATCGGCAAGGGCGAGCAGTTCGCGCCGGACTTCCTGGCCATCAGCCCCAACAACCGCATGCCGGCCATCGTCGACCACGCACCCGCCGGCGGCGGCGCACCCGTGGCGATATTTGAAAGCGGTGCCATCCTGCTTTACCTGGCCGAAAAAAGCGGCCGCTTCCTGCCCTCAGGCCTGCGCGAGCGCTACCAGGCCCTGCAATGGCTGATGTGGCAGATGGGCGGCCTGGGCCCCATGGCCGGGCAAAACGGCCACTTTCTTTTGTACGCGCCCGAAAAGATTCCTTACGCCATAGACCGCTACGGCAAGGAGGTGGACCGCCTTTACGGTGTGCTCGATGCGCAGCTGGCGCGCACGGGCGCGTTTGTGGCCGGCGCCGATTACTCCATTGCCGACATGGCCATCTTCCCCTGGGTGCGCACCCACAAGGCGCAGCAGGTGGACCTGCAAAAATTTCCGCATGTGCAGCGCTGGTACGACGCCCTGTTCGAGAGGCTGGCCATCAAACGCGGGCTGGACCTGGGCAAGGAACTGCGCGCGCCGGCCCTGACCGAAGAGGCGCGCAAGGCCCTGTTCGGCCAGACCGCGCAAAGCGTGCGCGAAGGCGCGCACAAGATGTCCTGACCTTCCCAACAAAGAAACAGCCCCAAGAGACACACCATGATTGAATTTTTCTTCGACTGCTCCAGCCCCTGGACCTACATCGCCTTTCGCAACATCCAGCCGCTGGCGGCCGAACTCCAGGAGGGCATCAACTGGAAGCCCGTGCTGGTCGGCGGCATCTTCAACAGCGTCAACAAAGGCATTTACGCAGCGCGCGAAGACATGGACACGCCCAAGAACCGCTACATGCTCAAGGATGTGCGCGACAACGCGCGCGAAGCCGGCCTGAAGATCGCCTTTCCGCCCAGGATATTCCCGGTCAACAGCGTCAAGGCCATGCGCGGCTGCCTGTGGATCGCGCAGGATGCCGCGGCGCAGCCTCACTACCTGGCGTTCATCGAAGCCACCTTCGCGGCCTATTTCACGCGCGAGGAAGACATCTCGCAGGACGAGGTGCTGGCCGCGATTTGCCGGCAGGTGGGCATTGATGCCGAAGCGTTTCTCGCGGGCATCGCCAGACCCGACATCAAGGAGCAACTCAAGGCCAACACCGACGAAGCCATACGCCGGGGCGCCTTCGGCTCGCCCACCTTTTTTGTGGGCGAGGACATGTACTTCGGCAACGACAGGCTGCCACTGGTGCGCTCGGCCGTGCTGCGGGCCAGGGCGAAGAACTAGGCCGCGCGCTCACCAGGCCTGCGCATCTACAGCGCGCCTGACTTTTTGCAGCGCCTCGCGCAGCGTTTCCAGCGCTACCGAGCCCAGGGCCAGTCGGATGGCATGCGGCACCTGGGCGGTGGTCGCAAAGGCTTCGGCCGTGGACACCGAAATCCCCTCGCGCATGAGCGCCGCGGCAAGCTTGTCGGCCCGCTGCTCCTCCACCATCGGCAGCCAGACAAAATAAGACGCCGGATGGCGCACACAGCGCAGCCCCGCGAAGACCTCGGCGGCAATCCTCTGGCGGGCTTCAGCATCGCCGCGTTTTTCCGATTCGAGGCGGGCGACCGTGCCGTCTTCCAGCCAGCCGCAGGCCAGCGCCGTCATCACGCCGGGTGTGTTCCAGGTGCTGGCCCTGATCGCGCGCTCCAGCCCGGGGACATCGTCAGCGGGCGCGGCAACAAAGCCGACGCGCAAACCGGTCGCCACACTCTTGGAAAGCCCTGACACATAAACCGTAATTTCGGGGGCCAGCGCCGCCAGCGGGGCTGGCGGGTCCTGGGCGAGAAAAGCATAGGCCGCATCCTCGATGATGAGCAGGCCATGGCGCCGGGCAATGGCCACCAGCTGGCGCCGGCGGCTCGCGCCCATGACCCAGCCCAGGGGGTTGTGCAGCGTCGGCATCGCATAGACGGCGCGCACACGCCGGCGCCGGCACAGGCGTTCCAGCGCATCCAGGTCGGGGCCGTTGCCGGCCGCCGGAATCGGCGCGAGTTCCAGGCGATGCGCCTGGGCCAGCACCTTGAAGCCCGGATAGCTCAGCGCGTCGGCCGCGACCACATCGCCCGGCTGCAGCAGCGCCATGGCGGTGATGGCCAGGCCCTGCTGGGCGCCGTTCACAATCATCACCTGGTCCGCGCCAACGCTCAAGCCCCGGGATGCGAGGTGGCGCGCCATGGCCGCTCGCTCATGCGGGCGCCCTCCGTGCGGCTGGTAGCGCAGCTGGGCCTCCAGGTCGCCGGAGGCGGCAAGCTGGCGCAAGCCTTCCCGCAACAACTCGGCCTGGCCCGGCAGCGAGGGGTAGTTGAAGTTCAGGTCCACCATGCCCGAAGCCACGACGTGCTGGTCTATGCCCAGTTCGCGCGCAAGCGTGCTCTCCCTGACAAAGGTGCCGCGGCCGGTTTCGCCGCTGACCAGGCCCATGGCCCCGAGCTCCGCATAAACGCGCGTCGCCGTCACCAGCGCCAGGCCATGCTGTTCGGCGAGCCGGCGGTGGGTGGGCAGGCGCGTGCCCGGCGGCAATCGCCCCGCGCGAATGTCCGCCGCGAGCGTATCAACCAGTTGTTTGTAGCGGGCCTGGGCCATAGGGCGATGTATCCATGACAATCATTTGATTGTATTGCGTTGCATGTCTACGATGGCCCCACCTGAATCCATACACCACGGAGAAACCGCCACCATGCACATCGCCATCCTCACCTTTGAAGGTTTTAATGAACTCGACTCGCTGATCGCGCTCGGCATCCTCAACCGCGTCAGGAAGCCGGGCTGGCGCGTGTCGATCGCCAGCCCCACCGCGCGCGTGAAGTCCATGAACGGCGTGGTGCTCGAGGCGCAGGCATCGCTGGCCGAGGCCAGCGCCGCCGACGCGGTCATCGTCGGCAGCGGCATGCGCACGCGCGAGGTGGTGGCCGATGCGGCCTTGATGGCGCAATTGCGGCTGGACCCTGCGCGGCAACTGCTGGGCGCGCAGTGTTCGGGCACGCTGGTGCTGGCAAAACTCGGGCTGGTTGCCGGTGTACCAGCCTGCACCGACCTGACGACCAAACCCTGGGTCGAGGAAGCCGGCGTCACCGTGCTGAACCAGCCTTTTGTGGCCAGGGGCAATGTGGCGACGGCGGGCGGCTGCCTGGCCTCGCAATACCTGGCCGCCTGGGTCATTGCCCGCCTGGTGGGCCTGGCGGAGGCGCACGGTGCGATGCATTACGTCGCACCCGTGGGAGAAAAAGAAGACTACGTCGCGCGCGCGATGCGCAACATCAGGCCTTTCATCGACACGCCGCTCGCCACGGCCTGAAGCACTAGTGGCTTGCGCCCGGCGCCGCGGCCGCGCCGGAGCGCTCCAGCACATGGCGGGTCATGGACTGGGCAAGTTCCTGCTCGCCGAGGAAGACCTTGCCGGCCTTCTCGCTGTCAAGCAATCGTGCTTCGGCCTCGTTGTGGGTGCGCACCACGATTTCAATGGCGGGGTTGAGCGCGCGCGCCGTCGCCACCATCTGCCGCACGTCCAGCGTGTCGGGCGTGGCGATGACCAGCATGCGCGCCTGCGCGATGTGGGCCTGCACCATCACTTCGGCCTCCACGGCATCACCTGACACGGCAGCCGTTCCCTCGGCCCGCAGCCGCTCCACCGCCTCGCGGTTCTGCTCTGCCACCACAAAGGGGACGTGGTGCGCCTTGAGCGCCTCGGCAATGCGCCGCCCCACCCGCCCGTAGCCCACCAGCACCACGTGGTTGGACAGATATTTTTCGTCGGTGCTGGCTGGCAGTTCGGCGGTCGGGTCGTCGCGCGCCTCGAGCTTGCGCGCCAGCGGCGACTTCGCCAGTATCCATTGCTGCAGGGGCTGCACCGCCTTGAACACCAGCTGGTTGAGCGCGATGGAAATCAGGGCGCCGGCCAGCACCAGGCTTTGCCCCTCGGGCGGCAGCAGGCCCAGCGAGGCGCCCAGGCCGACCAGGATGAAGGAGAACTCGCCGATCTGCGCCAGGCTGGCCGAGACCGTGAGCGCCGTGTTGAGCGGGTAGCGGAAAGCCAGCACCAGCACGCCGGCCGCGAGCGTCTTGCCGACGATGATGATGGCCACTACGGCCAACACCTGCAGCGGCCGCTCCAGCAACACCCAGGGGTCGAACAGCATGCCCACCGACACAAAAAACAGTACGGCGAAAGCGTCGCGCAGGGGCAGCGACTCCTCGGCGGCCCGGTGGCTGAACTCGGACTCGCGCATCACCATGCCGGCGAAGAAGGCGCCCAGCGCGAAGGACACGCCGAACAGCGCCGTGGCGCCGAAGGCGATGCTCACGGCGGCCGCCACCACGCACAGCGTGAACAACTCGCGCGAGCCGGTGCGCTGCACCTGCCACAGCACCCACGGAAAAAAGCGCCGCCCCACCACCAGCATCAGGGCCACAAAGCCGCCCACCTGCAGCAAGGTGATGCCCAGCGTTTTCCACAGCGCGTTGACGTCGGCATCGACCTTGCCCGACAGCCAGCCGCCCAGCGGCGGCAGCAGCACCAGCACAAGCACCATGGCCAGGTCTTCGACGACCAGCCAGCCCACGGCGATGCGCCCGTTGACCGAATCGAGGATGCCGCGGCTTTCCAGCGCGCGCAGCAGCACCACGGTGCTGGCCACGGAAAGCGAGAGGCCGAACACCAGCGCGCCGCCCAGGTTCCAGCCCCACCAGTGCGCGAGACCCATGCCCAGGGCGGTGGCCACCGTCATCTGCACGACAGCGCCGGGCACGGCGATCTTGCGCACCGCCAGCAGGTCGTCGAGCGAAAAATGCAGGCCCACGCCGAACATCAGCAGCATCACGCCGATTTCAGCAAGCTGGCTGGCGATCTCCGCGTCGGCCACAAAGCCCGGCGTGAAGGGCCCGATGATCACGCCCGCCAGCAGGTAACCCACCAGCGCGGGCAAACGCAGCCGCACCGCGAGAAAACCAAAAACAAGCGCCAGGCCCAAGCCGGCGGCGATGGTGCTGATCAGGGAGACGCTGTGGGGCATGCGGGAGGGATTCCTTTTGGAGAGTGGTTAAGAACCTGTTCACGGCCTAAACGGGGCCGCGTTGGGGTGCAATCGGGATGAGTGGGCCGACCGGGACCGCCGCATGGGCTCATGCCCATGCAAGGGCCTGGGTGGCTCAATCGCCCGATTTCACCCCAACCCGGAGGGCAAGTGCCTTCTCGGGCGGTCTGCGGCGTTGCGGCGCTAGCCCATAGATGAACTATGGGCGGCGCACCGCGCCTTGCATCCCATCCCGAGAAGGTACTTGCGCGGCCCCGTTTAGGCCGTGAACAGGTTCTAAGGCCTGCGACGCAGCCCGGCAGGCGGGCTGTCCCCGTAGAACACGTGGCTTTAATTTACTACAGACGCGTGAGCGCCCACCCGCCAAGTCCCCACAGCTTCGCAGGGTGTTCGTTTCAACCCCGCGTGCATTGGGCACAAAAAAACCCGCCGAGGCGGGGTTCTTCAAAGCGCCCGGCGGGCCTCAGCCCATGTGCAGGCCGCCGTTGAGCGAGAAGTCGGCGCCGGTGGCATAGCCGCCCTCTTCGGACGCAATCCACGCAATGATGGAGGCGATTTCTTCGGGCTGGCCCAGGCGCTTGGCCGGAACACCCGCGACGATTTTTTCGAGCACGTCGGGGCGGATGGCTTTCACCATGTCGGTGCCGATGTAGCCCGGGCTCACGGTGTTGACCGTCACGCCCTTGGCCGCGACCTCCTGCGCCAGCGCCATGGTGAAGCCGTGCAGGCCGGCCTTGGCGGTGGAGTAGTTGACCTGGCCGAACTGGCCTTTCTGGCCGTTGACCGAAGAGATGTTGATGATGCGGCCGAAGCCCGCTTCAATCATGCCCTCGATGACCTGCTTGGTCACGTTGAACATGCTGTTGAGGTTGGTGGAAATCACCGCGTCCCAGTCGGCCTTGCTCATCTTGCGGAACTGGCCGTCGCGCGTGATGCCGGCGTTGTTGACCAGCACCGACACCGGGCCGTGCTCGGCCTTGACCTTGTCGAAGGCCGCGACGGTGGAGTCCCAGTCGCCGACATTGCCCACCGAGGCGTAAAAGGTGTGGCCCAGCGCCTTCTGCTCATCGAGCCACTTGGCATAGTCGCGCGTGGGGCCGCAGCCCGCGATCACCGTGAAACCGTCTTTAGCCAGGCGCTGGCAGATGGCGGTTCCAATGCCGCCCATGCCGCCCGTGACGTACGCTACTTTTTTTGCCATTGCGATCTCCTTGATTGATTTTGTGAACTGTCTTTAACGCTTTGAACTGCCTGAAAACCGTTGAATGTCCCAACGCGCGCCATGGCTGCGATCACTGCGTATGCAGGATGTGTGCCGGTTGGGACATTGTGACCCCTGGCTCAGCGCTCCAGGGTCAGGGCTACCCCCATGCCGCCGCCTATGCACAGGCTGGCGATGCCTTTTTTCGCGTCGCGGCGCGCCATCTCGTGCAGCAGCGTCACCAGAATGCGGCAACCGGACGCACCAATCGGGTGGCCGATGGCGATGGCACCGCCGTTGACGTTGACCTTGCTGGTGTCCCAGCCCATTTCCTTGTTGACCGCGCAGGCCTGGGCCGCGAAGGCTTCGTTGATTTCGAGCAAGTCCAGGTCCTGGGCTTTCCAGCCGGCGCGCTGCAGCGCCTTGGTCGAGGCCGGCACCGGGCCCATGCCCATGTAGGCCGGGTCCAGGCCGGTGGTGGCGTAGCTGGCGATGCGGGCCAGCGGCTTCAGGCCCAGCGCGGCGGCCTTCTTGGCCGTCATGACCATCACGGCGGCGGCGCCGTCGTTCAGGCCCGAGGCATTGCCGGCCGTCACGCCGCCGGCCTTGTCGAAGGCCGGGCGCAGGCCCGCCAGGCCTTCGGCGCTGGTCTTGCGGTTGATGAATTCGTCGGCGGCGAACACCACCGGATCGCCCTTCTTCTGGGGAATGGTGACAGGGATGATTTCGTCCTTGAACTTGCCGGCGTCCTGTGCGGCCGCGGCCTTGGTCTGGCTGGCCAGGGCCAGCGCGTCCTGCGCGGCGCGGTCAATGCCGTATTTTTTGGCGACGTTCTCGGCGGTGATGCCCATGTGGTACTGGTTGTAGACGTCCCACAGGCCGTCGACGATCATGGAGTCGACCATCTTCCAGTCGCCCATGCGCTGGCCGTCACGCGAGCCGTTGAGCACATGCGGTGCCGCGCTCATGTTTTCCTGGCCGCCGGCGATCACGATTTCGCTGTCGCCCGTGGCCACGGCCTGGGCCGCGAGCATGACCGACTTGAGGCCCGAGCCGCAGACCGCGTTGATGGTCAGGCCCGGGATGCCGTTGGGAAAGCCGGCCTTGATGACGGCCTGGCGCGCCGGGTTCTGGCCGACGCCGGCCGTGAGCACCTGGCCCAGGATGACTTCACCCAATTGCTCGGCGCTCAGGCCCGAGCGCTCCAGCACGCCCTTGATGACGGCCGCGCCGAGTTCAGTCGCGGGGATCTTGGCCAGCGAGCCGCCGAATTTGCCCACCGCGGTGCGGCCGGCTGCAACGATAACGATGTCTTCCATGGTGTGTTCCCTTTTTGAAGTTTCTGGAGTGGTTTTTAAACAATGATGACAGGGCCGCGGGCGCCGGCGCTCAGGCCTTGGCCTTGACGTAGCGGCCCGGCGCGGGCTCTATGACCGGGTATTTGCGGCTGCCGTAGGCCTTGGGCGCGGCGACCTGCTTGCCGGCATGGCCTTTGAGCCAGTCCGACCAGTCGGTCCACCAGCTGCCGGGGTGCTCGGTCGCGCCCTTGAGCCATTCGGCCTGGGTGGCGGGGAATTTGCCCTGCGGCAGCTTGTCGCGGGTCCAGTAGCTGCGTTTTTTCTTGGCCGGCGGGTTGATCACGCCGGCGATGTGGCCCGAGGCCCCCATCACAAAACGCTTGGGGCCCGGCAGGTGCTGGGTGGAGGCGTAGGCGCCGCCAATCGGCACGATGTGGTCTTCGCGCGAGCCGTAGAGGTAGACCGGGATGTCGACCTTGCGCAGGTCGACCTTCTGCCCGCAGACCACGGCCTTGCCGGGTTTGATCAGGTTGTTCTCGAAATAGGTGTTGCGCAGGTACCAGGCATAAAAAGGCCCGGGCAGGTTGGTGGAGTCGCTGTTCCAGTAGAGCAGGTCAAAGGGCGGCGGTGTCTCGCCCTTGAGGTAGTTGCCCACCACGTAGTTCCAGACGAGGTCGTTGGGCCGCAAAAAGCTGAAGGTCGAAGCCAGGTCCTGACCCTTGAGCAAACCGCCCTGCCCCATCTCGGCCTCGCGGTACTTGACCGAGGTCTCGTCGATGAAGATGTCCAGGATGCCGGTATCGGTGAAGTCCAGGAAGGAAGTGAGCAAGGTGGCGCTGGCCACCGGTTTTTTGCCGCGCGCGGCCAGCACCGACAGCGCCGTGCCCAGGATGGTGCCGCCCACACAAAAGCCCAGGGCGTTGAGCGTTTTGGCGCCGGTGATGTCCTGCACCACTTCGATGGCCTTGATGGCGGCATGCTCGATGTAGTCGTCCCAGGTCTTGCCGGCCATGGACTCGTCGGGGTTGCGCCAGCTGACCACAAAGGTACGGTGGCCCTGGCTGACCGCATAGCGGATCAGCGAGTTCTCGGGCTGCAAGTCCAGGATGTAGAACTTGTTGATGCAGGGCGGCACCAGCAAAAAGGGCTTTTCATAGACCTTGGCCGTGAGCGGCTTGTATTCGAGCAGCTGGAAGAATTCGTTTTCAAATACCACCGCGCCTTCGGTGGTGGCGACGTTCTTGCCGACCTCGAACACACGCTCGTCGGTCATGGAGACATGGCCCTGCTTCATGTCGTGCAGCAGGTTGGTGATGCCCTGGGCGATGCTTTCACCCTGGCTCTGGATGGCTTTTTGCTGCGCCTCGGCATTGAGCGCCAGGAAGTTGCTGGGCGCGGTGGCCGCCATCCATTGTTCGACGGCAAAACGCACGCGCGCGCGCGTCTTGGCATCGGCCTGCACGGCGTCGGCCAGCTCCATCAAGGTACGGGCGTTCAATAAATAGGTAGAGGCGGAAAATTTCGAGACCGGATTGGTTTTCCAGGCTTCATTGGAGAAGCGGCGGTCCGAAGCCACCAGGGTATCAGCGCCGTCCTGCAGGCCCTGGTTCCAGAGCGCCGAGGCATCCGCGATGTAGCGCTGCTGCAGTTCCTGGAGCTTGGCCGGGTCGAACTGCAGCAGGGGCTGGCCCTGGGCGCCGTTCGCGCCGCTCACGCCGTTGGGAAAACCAAAGCCCGCCGGCATGCCGCTTGCCATGGCCCCCATGGCCTGTTGCAGGCCCGCGGCAAAAGTCTCTTGCATCTGACGGGCCGCCTGGGCCCGGTTTGCGTCAGAATCCATTTATATCCCCGATCATGTTGAGTCTCGGTGACTCTTTTGAGCACACCACCAGTATCGTAGGATTTGCTTTAAAAATTTCCGACTGCACGCCCAGTTTCAAGTATTTATGTATTTGGTTGTCATCGCCTGGATTTACGTTGTGCTCATGATGAGCGTTGCCGAAGCGACAAACAGCAACGGCACGGTCCTCGGGGCGGTGTTTACCTTTGTACTCTATGGACTGGGGCCTGTGGCATTGGTGGTTTACCTGATGGGCGCGCCTGCGCGCAGCAAGGCCCTCAAAAAGCGCGCGGCGCAGGAACTCCTGCAGCAAACTGCAGCCGAAGACGCGGCCCGCGAGAAAGCAGCGCAAGCCCACATGCCCGCCGCGCAAGACCCCCCCAAGAGCCCCTGACCGCGGCGCTTCAAGCGCGCCAGATGCAGGCGGCCATGCGCCCCGTCGTGCCAAAACCGTTGCCCGCCGGCCCGGCATCGCGCCTGTGCGAGAAAAACCGCGCGGGGTTTCGCACGGTGCACCAGGCATCGCTGCCGTCATTGCCATAGATGCGGGTCATGCCCAGCGCCTGCAAACGCAGCCGCGCCAGCCCCGGAAGGTCGGCCAGGTATTTGCCGGCACCGGTGGGTACAAAGAGGCTGGCGGCTTCAGGCTGGGCGGCTTCGAAGGCGGCCTTGACTTCGACGCCGACCTCAAAGGCTGAAGGCCCTATGCAGGGGCCCAGCCATGCGAGGGTGCGGGCGTCGGCCTTCATGGCGGCATGAACCGCTTCCAGCACGCCTTGCCCGCCCTGCCCCGCCAGCCCGCGCCAGCCGGCATGCGCGGCGGCAACCCTGGTGCCGTCCGCTGATGCCAGCAGCACCGGCAGGCAGTCGGCCACCATGATGGTGCAGGCCACACCGGTCTCTTGGGTCACACAGGCATCGGCCTGCTGGCCGTCTTCCGTAGCCGCGTCCAGCGCGAGCACCTCACTGCCATGCACCTGCTGCAGGAAGACCGCGCGGCTGCCCAGGGCCTGGCGCAGCAAGGTACGGTTTGCCGCGACCTTGGCCGGCAAGTCGCCGACATGGTCGCCCAGGTTCAGGCTGTCGTAAGGCGCGGCCGACAGGCCACCGGCCCGGGTGGTGAACACCGCGCGCACGCCGGCCGGCGCCGGCCAGTCGGGAATCAGCCAGTCCGCATGCACAAGCAGATCAAGCCTCGTTGTCGGGGCAAGCCGAAGGTTGGGCCTTCTGGACGGCCGGCAGCGCCATGCAGGCGTCAAACGCGGCCATGGTGCGCGGCAGGCCGTCAAAGCTCACATTGAAGCGCTTGGCGTTGAAGATTTGCGGCACCAGGCAGCAGTCGGCCAGTGTGGGGGTGTCGCCGTAGCAATAGGTCGATGCCGGCAATTGCGCCAGCTGGCGCTCGAAGGCCTCCAGCCCTTCGCGGCACCAGTGCACATACCAGGCGTTTTTGGCCGTCTCATCGAGCTTGAGCTCTTTCACCAGGTATTTGAGGACGCGCAGGTTGTTGACGGGATGGATTTCGCAGGCAATCGACTGGGCCAACGCGCGCACCTTGGCGCGGCCCAGCGCATCGGCCGGCAGCAGGGCCGGCGTGGGGTATTTTTCGTCCAGGTATTCGATGATGGCCATGGACTGCGAGAGTTTTTCGCCATCGACTTCCAGCAGCGGCACCAGGGTGTCGGCGGACAGGCCGGCATAAGCCGGCTGCTTGTGTTCTCCCTTGGCGATGTGCACGGGAATGTAGTCGTAGCTCAGGCCCTTGAGCTCCATCGCGATGCGTACACGAAACGATGCGGAAGAGCGGAAATAGTTGTGGAGTTTCATCTCTAAAGCATAAACCATGGCCCCCACGGTCGCGCACTTCGTGAGCCTGCGGCATCTCCCTGCCCCTTTCATCACGAAAGGGGGCCGCTGCGCCTGCGGCCCGGCAAAGCCGGTTCCGCGGCCCCGGCTGGATTGAATACCTCCTAGCCATCGCACATCTCGTGTGGCTTCAAGCGCCCCCTGTGGCGGGGCAGGGCGAATCGCCTGCGCGACTGACGCCGGGCCGCCCCGCCGCTACCATGCCTGCGACACCCCTCTCAACAGATACAGCGGAGACACCCATGAGCGCCATCACCAGCCTGAGCAACCACCAGATTCGCCTGGCCAGCCGCCCCGTCGGCCTGCCCACACGCGACAACTGGAGCTTCACCACCGAACCCGTGGCCGAACCCGGCCCGGGTGGCGTGCTTGTCAAAACCCTGTACCTGTCGCTGGACCCGGCCATGCGCGGCTGGATGAACGACGCCAAGAGCTACATCCCGCCGGTGGAAATCGGCGCGGTGATGCGCGCCGGCGGCGTGGGCAAGGTGATCGCCTCGCAGAACCCGGCCTTCGCCGTGGGCGACTATGTGAACGCCGCACTCGACGTGCAGGAGTACTGCCTGATCCCGGCCGACCAGGTCAAGCGCAGCGGCATGTTCAAGATTGACCCGCGCCTGGGCCTGACGTCCTGGCTCAATGTGCTGGGCCTGCCCGGCATGACGGGCTACTTCGGCCTGCTGGAAGTGGGCCTGCCCAAGGCCGGCGAAACTGTGGTGGTGTCGGGCGCGGCCGGCGCCGTGGGCCAGACCGTGGGCCAGATCGCCAAGCTCAAGGGCTGCCGCGTGATCGGCATCGCCGGCGGCAAGGCCAAGTGCGACTGGGTGGTCAAGGAGCTGGGCTTCGACGCCTGCATCGACTACAAGAACGGCGACGTGCGCGCCGGGCTCAAGGAACACTGCCCCAAGGGCATAGACATCTACTTCGACAACGTGGGCGGGGAGATCCTGGACATGGTGCTGGCGCGCCTGGCGCGCGGCGCCCGCATCATCATCTGCGGCGCGATCAGCCAGTACAACAACACCACGCCGGTGAAGGGCCCGGCCAACTACCTGTCGCTGCTGGTGAACCGCGCCCGCATGGAAGGCATCGTGGTCTTCGACTATGCCGACCGCTACCACGTGGGCGTGGCCGAGATGGCGGGCTACCTCAAGGCCGGTACCATGAAAAGCAAGGAAGACGTGGTCGTCGGCCTGGACACCTTCCCCGAAACCCTGCTCAAGCTCTTCAACGGCGAAAACTTCGGCAAGCTGGTGCTGCAGGTCGCGAAAGAGTAGTTCTTACTTCCCGCCGCGCACCAGGCGCACCGCGGCCGACGTGGCGCGCGGGGCTTCACCGGCGCTGCCGTCGCTGAAACCCACAAAGGTGAAATAGCCCGGGCCGGTGCTGCTGGAAGTCCAGAAACGGGCCACCGGCGTGGCGGGAAAGGCATTGGGATCTATCGCCGCCTTGTCCACGTCGGCTTCCCGTGCAGAAACAATGCTGGACAGCTCTTTGAGAATGGGCAAGCGCCATTCGGCCCCCGGCGCGGAAGCCGCCTTGGCGCGCGCCGCCGCATCGGGCTGGTTCAGGAAGGCCGCCTGCCCGGTGCAGGTTTTGCCCTTGAAGACCATGCCCTCGGCACAGCGGCGCCAGATCAGGCCGGTGCGGCTGTCGGTGACTTCCTGGCCGTCTGCGGAAGGCGTAAAGCGCTCCTGCGCCAGGCTGGCACCGGCCGATGAGAGCAACACAAGGACAAATCCCAGGGTACGAAACGAAAGGCGGTGCATAGCAATTCTCCATGGCCGGGAGCGGCCCCATATGGGAATACTAGGCAGGTCCCGGGCAGGCAACCATAGGGAAAGCTATCTAGTGGCTTGTACCTAGCCAGCCGCAGGCTGCCGGCTACCAGGGCGGTCAGGGCAGGTAATCTGGCCCCACGCCGCCGGCATCAAGCACCTCCTGCGTGACCTGCTCCACCAGGAAATCCAGCAGCACGCGCACACGCGCCGGCAGGCGGCCGCCGCGGCCGACAAACACCGCGTGGATGGGTTCGCGCTCGCCCGGGTTGAGGTCCTCGGCCACGGCCACCAGGCGGCCCGCGTCCAGGTCGCGGCGTATGTGGAACAGCGACATGCGGGCCAGGCCCGCGCCGGCTAGCACCAGGTGGCGCAACGCCTCGCCGTCGCTCGCGCGCGCATAGCCGGTGATGGGCAATTGCTGGATCTGGCCGTCCACGCGCACCGGCCAGTAATGCATATTGCGTTTGAAGGTATGGGCCAGGCGCTGATGCGCCTCCAGCTCCTGCAGCGTGCGCGGCGTGCCGTGGCGCGCCAGGTAGGCCGGGCTGCCGACGATGTGCTGCGCCGTATCGCCCAGGTGCCGCGCCACCAGCTGGGACGAGGCGAGCGCGCCCCAGCGTATCGCCACGTCGGTGCGTTCGTCCAGCAGGTCGACCACGCGGTCGGTCAATGTGATGTCCAGCGAGATGTCGGGATAGCGCTCGTGGAAGGCCGGCACCAGCGGCAGTAGCAGGCAGTGCGCGGTCGGCATGCTGGCGTTGATGCTGACGCGCCCGCGCGGCATGGCGCCGGCGGCCGCGCCGCGCTCGGCTTCGTCCATGTCGGCCAGCACGCGCGTGCTTTGTTCGTAAAACGTCGTGCCTTCGGGCGTGAGCTGCAACTTGCGGGTGGAGCGGTTGACCAGGCGCGTGCCCAGCCGCGCCTCCAGCCGGGTGACCAACTTGCTGACGGCCGATGGCGTCATGCACAGCTGGCGCGCGGCGGCGGAAAACCCGCCTTTGTCCACCACCTGGACAAAGGCTTCCATTTCGCCGGAGCGGTTGACGTCTATGCGGGGCACGGTAGGGCTATTTTCACCGGATTACTGTGAATTCAATTCACAAATGATTGTCTCCAGGCCATTCTAGTCAAGATGTCCTCGCACCTCCACACTAGCCGCATCTTCATTTTTTCTGGCGACTTTCATGGCTGCGCAAAAATCACCCTCCCTTCCTTTAGGCCTGCTGGCCCTCACCGTCGGCTCCTTCGGCATAGGCACGACCGAGTTTGTCATCATGGGCCTGCTGTTGCAGGTCTCAGCCGACCTGGGCGTCAGCATCGCTTCGGCTGGGCTGCTGATTTCCGGCTACGCCCTGGGCGTGGCGGTGGGCGCGCCGGTGCTGACGCTGGCCACGCGCAAGCTGCCGCGCAAAACCGTGCTGCTGGCGCTGATGGCCATCTTCACGCTGGGCAACCTGGCTTGCGCGCTGGCACCCGACTACGCCAGCCTGATGGCGGCGCGCGTGATCACCTCGCTGGCGCACGGCACTTTCTTCGGCGTGGGCTCCATCGTCGCCACCGGCCTGGTCGCGCCCGAGCGCAAGGCCTCGGCGATTGCCATCATGTTCAGCGGCCTGTCGCTGGCCACCCTGCTGGGCGTGCCGGCCGGCGCCTGGCTGGGCCTGCACCATGGCTGGCGCGCCACCTTCTGGGTGGTGGCGCTGATAGGCCTGCTGGCCTTCCTGGTGCTGGCGGTCTTTGTGCCGCGCAGCGCGGCGGAAAACGGCGGCGCCTCGCTGCGCCAGGAACTGGCCGGGCTGGCCCGCCCGCAAGTCATGCTGGGCCTGTTGATGACGGTCTTCGGTTTTGCCGGCGTGTTCGCGATCTTCACCTATATCCAGCCCATACTAACCCGGCTCACCGGCTTTAGCGAAGCCGCGGTGTCGCCCATCCTGCTGGTGTTCGGCGGCGGCATCTTTATCGGCAACCTGCTGGGCGGGCGCCTGGCCGACCGCGGCCTGCGCATGTCCCTGCTGGTGACGCTGGGCGCGACGGCGCTGGTGCTGGGCGCCATGGGTTTTGTGCTGCACTCGCCGGTGGCCACGGTGCTTTTCGTCGGGCTGCTGGGCGCGGCCTCTTTCGCCACGGTGGCGCCGCTGCAGATGCGCGTGCTGCAGCAGGCCCACGGCGCGGGCCAGAACCTGGCGGCCAGCCTCAACATAGGCGCCTTCAACGTGGGCAATGCGCTGGGCGCCTGGCTGGGCGGCCTGGTCGTGAGCAGTACCTTCGGCCTGGGCGGCCTGAGCTGGCTGGCCGCGCTGATCACCGTGGCGGGCATCGCCGTCACGCTGTACAGCCTGTCGCGCGACAAGGCCGAACTGCAAGCCATTCCCGCCACCTGCTGAGCAACATCGCCATGAATACCTTGCTCAAACTCCGCGCCTTGAAGCCCGTCCTTTTCGCCGCATTGCTCAGCGCCGCGCTGGCTCCACCGGCGCAAGCGGCCGATGGCAACTGGATTCCAGGCTGGACCGCCAGCCCCCAGCCCATCTGGGCCGGCGATTTCGCCCTGCCCCTGGGCCTTCCGGCCAGCTTGCAGGACCAGACCGTGCGCCAGATCGTGCGCGCCGGCGTGGGAGGCTTGCGCGTGCGCATTGTGCTGTCCAACGAATACGGCACGCAGCCCTTGCGGATTGGCGCGGCCCATATCGCGGCGGCGGGCGATGCCGCGGGCAGCACCCGCGGCCCCAGCTTGGCCCTGACGTTTGGCGGCCAGGCCACGGCCACCGTGCCTGCGGGCGCGCCCCTCGTGAGCGACCCGGTCGACTTCACCGTCGCGCCGCTGCAGCGCCTGGCTGTCAGCCTCTACTTTCCGCAAACAACAGCCCTCACGACCATTCACTGGGACGGCCTGCAGCCCGCGCAAATCGTGTCGGGCAATGTGGCCGGCGCGGCCACCGTAAAAGCCGACAGCGTGGTGAACAGCCGCCTCTTCCTGAGCGCGGTGCTCGTGGAGGCTGCGCCCGGCACGCGCAGCGTGGTGGCCTTTGGCGATTCCATCACGGACGGCGCGGCCTCCACGCCGGGCAGCGACAGCCGCTGGCCCGATTTCCTCGCGCGCCGCCTGGCCGGCCAAAACGTGGCCGTGCTCAATGCCGGGATCTCGGGCGGGCGGGTGCTCAAAAACCACATGGGCCCGAATGCGCTGGCGCGCTTTGAGCGCGACGTGCTGGGCCAGCCCGGCGTGGCCGGCGTGGTGCTGCTCATGGGCATCAACGACATCAGCTGGCCCGGCAGCACCTTTGAACCCACGGAGCCGGCCACGCAGGCCGAAGCGCTGATTGCCGGCTACCGGCAGCTGATCACCCGCGCGCGCAGCCGCGGCGTGCGCATCGCCGGCGCCACGCTGACGCCTTTTGAAGGAGCGCTGACCATGCCAGGCTCGCCGGTTGCGAACTACTACAGCCCCGAGAAAGACGCGCTGCGCCAGCGTATCAATGCGTGGATACGCGGCAGCGGCGAATTCGACGCGGTGCTGGACTTTGATGCGGTGGTGCGCGACCCGAAAAATCCGCTCAGGATATTGCCCGCCTACGACTCGGGCGACCACCTGCACCTGGGCGATGCCGGCAACAAGGCCGTTGCCGATTCGGTGGACTTGAAGCTGCTGCTGGGCGAGCGCTAAGGTTTAACGACCGACGACGAGACGCAAGCCCGGCAGCACACTTTCGGTCTCGGCGCGCCGCTCCAGCGCCATGCGCATATTCATTTGCGCCACCTCGGTGTGTTCCACAGCCAGGGCTTGGGCGCGCGCGCCCTCGCCGGCCTTGAGCGCGGCGAACAGCATGTGGTGCTGGCGGTGCGCATAGTGCATCCAGTCGCGGTCCTGCTCCAGCGTGGACTGCATGGGCAGCATGGCCGAGGCTGAGGCGAACGGCAGCTTGTCGTTGAGCTGGATCGCGCGCTGCAAGGCGCGGTTGCCGCTGGCCTCCAGGATCAGCGCGTGGAAGCGGTCGTTCATGGCGGCATAGGCCGCGTAGTTCTCATAGCCCAGCGGGTTGGCCGTCAGCGCCCTGTCACCTTCATCCAGGCAGGACTGCAAATCGAGCTGCAGCTGGCGCGACACGCCGTGCTCGGCCACCAGGCGCGCCGCCATGCCCTCAAGGTGGCCGCGCACCGCGATGGCGTCGGACACCTCGCGCGGCGTGAACTGGCGCACCAGGTATTTGCCGGTGTCGTTGGCCTCGACCAGCCCTTCCTGCTCCAGCGTGACCAGCGCGGCCCGCACCGGCGTGCGCGAGGCGCCCAGGCGCTCGGCCAGCTGCTGCTCGGCCAGCCGCTGGCCGGGCTCGAACTCGCCGCGCAGGATCAGGTCGCGCAACTGCATCAAAACGGTTTCTTGCAAGTTCATGGCCGTGAATGTACACTGAATTTTAAATTTGGTATACCGTTTTTAGGTTTACCCTGCACCACAAGGCCCCGCCATGAACGCCGAACAAAACCAACTGCTGACCCGCATCACCGCGGGCACGCCCTGCGGCAAGCTGCTGCGCCAGTACTGGCAGCCCGCCGCGCTGGTCGACGAATTCAACCCGGCGCTGGACCCGCGCATGGCCATCCGCCCGGTCAAGGCACTCAAGCTCTTCGGCCAGGACCTGGTGCTGTTCAAGGATGCCTCCGGCGCCTGGGGCCTGCTGGACCGCGATTGCGCGCACCGCGGCGCCGACCTGTCCTTCGGCCGGCGCGAAAGCCTGGAACAAGGCGGCGGCCTGCGCTGCCCCTTTCACGGCTGGAAGTTCGCGACCGACGGCCGCTGCCTCGAAACGCCGGCCGAACCCACCGGCAGCAAACTGTGCGAGCGCATACGCCAGCGCAGCTACCCCGTGATGGAAAAGGCCGGCGTGCTGTTTGCCTGGCTGGGCGACGAGGGCAGCACGCCGCCGCCCTTCCCGGCGTTTGACTGCTTTACCGCGCCGGCCACGCACAGCTTTGCCTTCAAGGGTTTGTGGAACGCCAACTGGCTGCAGTCCTTTGAGGTGGGCATAGACCCGGCGCATCCGTCCTTTTTGCATCGCTTCTTGCAGGACGACCCGCTGGAGCAGATCGGCGAAAACCCGGCCGGCAAGCAGTTTCGCAGCGCCAGCGCCGGCAGCAAGGACGGCGAGCAGTGGCCGATGACACGCATCATGCGCGAGTTCGCTCAGCCCGACATCAGCTTCGAGAACAAGCCCTGGGGCATGCAGCTGACCGCGCTGCGCGCCATGACCGACAAGCTCACCCACGTGCGCGTGACCAACGCCATCTTCCCGGCCACCTTTGTGATCCCGCTGTCGGAGACCATGACCATCACCCAGATGCATGTGCCGGTGGACGACACCCACACCTACTGGTACACCTTCTTCACGAGCTTTGCCGGCCCTCTGGACCGCGAAAGCATGCGCGCGCAGCGCCAGCAGTTCATCGCCCTGCCCGACTACATCCCCAAGGCCGGCCGCCACAACGACTGGGGCTTTAATGCCGAAGAGCAGATGAGCACCACCTACCTGGGCATGGGCGAGGAAGACATCAATGTGCACGACCAGTGGGCGGTGGAAAGCATGGGCGCGATCCAGGACCGCACGCGCGAGCACCTGGCCACCTCCGACAAGGTCATCATGGCCAACCGGCGCGTGCTGCTGAAAGCGATTGAGACCGTGCAGAACGGCGGCGTGGCGCCCGGCATCGCCGACCCCGCGCAAGCCGCGATGATCACCGGCCCGGACACGGTGGACGGCATCGCCCCGGCCGGCGAATGGGACCAGTGGTGGCAGCAAAACGCCCGCGCCAAGCGTGAGGGCGCGCCCTGGCTGGACGCCAAAGCCAGCTCGCCCGCGCCGGCCGACACCGCCACACAACCATGAGCTTCGCGGCGCAATGCGGCGTGCACGACGCCGCGCGGCAAGCCGCCCAGGCCGAGGCGCTGCGGCGCATCGAGGCCGGCGGCCTGGAGCTGCTGCGTTTTGCCTGGTGCGACCTGCACGGCATGCTGCGCGGCAAGACGCTGGTGGCCGCCGCCGCGGCGCAAGCCATGGCCGACGGCGTGGGCATGGTCAGCACGCTGCTGCTCAAGGACACGGCCGACCGCACCGCCTACAAGGTGTTCGAGGCCGGCGGTGCCGCGGGCCTGCCCGGTTTTGAATTCGGCGGCAATGTGATGCTGCTGGCCGACCCGGCCAGCCTGAAAGAATTGCCGTGGGCAGAGAAAACCGGCTGGCTGCAATGCCAGCCCTGGTTTCCCGACGGCAGGCCGGTCACACTCGACACACGCCGAGTGCTGCAAGACGCGCTGGCCAAGCTGGCCGAAGCCGGCTACGGCATGAAGTGCGGGCTGGAAATCGAGTTCCATATCTACCGCATCAACGAAGGCGGGCCGAACCCGCAACTGGACCCCGAACTGGCCGGCTGGCCCGGCCTACCCCCAGAGGTGAGCATGATCCACCCCGGCTACCAGCTGCTGTCCGAGCAGTGGGCGGACATGGCAGAGGAGCCGCTGCGCATCGTGCAACGCACGGCGCAGGCGCTGGGCCTGCCGCTGCTGTCGCTGGAAATCGAGCTTGGCCCCAGCCAGGTCGAGGCGGTGTTCGAGGCCACCGACGCACTGGCAGCGGCCGACAACATGGTGCTGTTTCGCAGCGCGGTGAAACAGGCGCTGCGGCGCGCCGGCTACCACGCGACGTTTATGTGCCGCCCGCCCTTTCCCAACATCATGTCCAGCGGCTGGCATCTGCACCAATCGCTGGTGGACCTGACAACCGGCGCCAACCTGTTCAAGCGCGCCAGCCCGGCCGCCGGCAGTACGCCGGCGGATGCGCAATTCACGCTCTCGGAAACCGGCGAGCACTACCTGGCCGGGCTGCTCGCGCATGCGCGCGGCATGACGGCTTTTTGCACGCCCACCCTCAACGGCTTCGGGCGCTTTCGGCCCAATGCGCTGGCGCCGCAGTCCATCTTGTGGGGCCGCGACAACCGCGGCGCCATGCTGCGCGTAATCGGCCAGTGCAATGACAACAGCACACGCATCGAAAACCGCCTGGGCGAGCCCGCCGCCAATCCGTATCTCTACATCGCCTCGCAAATCCATGCCGGGCTGGACGGCATCACGCGCCGCCTCGAGGCCCCGCCGGCCACCGACGCGCCCTATGGCGGCAGCGCCGAGAAAATCCCCAGCAGCCTGGGCGAGGCCCTGGAGGCGCTGAAAGCCGACGCCACGCTGGCGGCGGGCATGGGCGATACTTTCATCGACTGCTTCACACACATCAAACAGGCGGAAATCAGCCGCCACGATGGCGCCGAAGACAAGGACGACTGGCAGCGCCGCGAATACTTCAGCCGCATCTGACGACCTCAGACGGCATTACCCCACACCATGATCACGATTCATTTCATCGCGGCCGACGGCCGCGCCACCTCGGTACAGGGCAAGCCCGGCAAAAGCCTGATGGAAGCCGCCGTGGCGGCCGGCATAGACGGCATCGCCGCCGACTGCGGCGGCCTGCTGACCTGCGCCACCTGCCATCTACATGTTCAGGAGCCCTTCGCGTCCAGCCTGCCGCCGCCCGACGGCGAGGAGCTGGGCATGCTGGAATTCACCGCCGCGCCACGCAACGCCGCCAGCCGCCTGAGCTGCCAGATCAAGCTCACGCCGGCGCTGGACGGATTGACGGTACAGTTACCGGCAACCCAATACTGAGACATCGAAGCAAAGGAGTGCTTTTTTCATGATCCTCGAACTCGCCGACATCCGCATCCACCCCGGCCAGCAGGCCGCTTTTGACGAAGCCATACAGCGCGGCCTGCGGGAAGTGATTTCCAAGTCCAAGGGCTTCCAGGGCTTCAAGGTCAACAAGGGCATTGAAAGCCCCGAGCGCTACATCCTGCAGATCTTCTGGGATACGCTGGAAAACCACACCGTCGACTTCCGCCAGTCGCCGGCATTTGCCGACTGGCGCGCCATCGTCGGGCCGTTTTTTGCCGGCCCGCCCACAGTGGAGCATTTCGACCTGCTCGCCAAGTCAGCCTGAAGCCTGGTTGAACCCAATAAAAAACGGGGCTGAAAAGCCCCGTTTTTTATTGGCATGCCGGCTTAGCGGCCGTCGTTCTCGTGGCCGGTGACCAGCTTGGCCAGTAGCTGGTTGAACTGGACCCGCTCGTTCTCCTCCAGCGGGGCCAGGATGCGCTGCTGGGTCTTGCTGACGGCGCGTTTCATCTGCAGCGCGATTTTTTCGCCCTCAGGCGTGGTCCACAGCAATTTGCGGCGCTTGTCGGAGGGATCGGCCTCGCGCTTGACCCAGCCCTTGGCTTCCAGCCGCCCTATCACCGAGCCGAAGGTGGCCGGATCGAAGGCCACCCGGCCCGACAGCGTGATCTGGTCTTCGCCGGGGTCGTCCATCAAGGCGTTCAGGATGGCAAACTGCACCGGCGTGGCATCAAAACCGGCCGTTTCCTCCATGAAAATCGCCACCGCGAGCTGTTGCGCGCGACGGATCAGGTGCCCGGGAGCTTCGCTGAAATTAAATGTTTTTGCCATGTGCGGAGTTTAACGGCCCACTTTGCCATTCAGGGTAAGTACCAAGGTACCAAGCGCCTTATTAATAAGTATACTTATCATAAAGACATCCAACCCAAACCCTCTCTGGTTCAGCCCTCACCCCACCGCTCACCTATGGCACGCACATCCGCACTTCCTCTTCTCATCTCGGGCGGCGGCATCGGCGGTCTGGCCGCGGCCATGGTGCTGGCCCAGGACGGCCACCGCGTGACCCTGTTCGAGCAGGCGGCGAGCTTCGGCGAGATCGGCGCCGGCATCCAGCTGGGCCCCAACATCTTCCGCATGTTCGACTACCTGGGCCTGACCGAAGCCATCAACCGCGTGGCCTTCTTCCCCACCGGCCTTGGCATGAACGACGTGCGCACCGGCGAAAAAGTGGTGCGGGTGCCGCTGGGCGACCTGGCCCGTGCGACTTACGGCTTCCCTTACGGCGTGATCTACCGCGCCGACCTGCACCAGGTCTTCCTGGACGCCTGCCGCGCCCTGCCCAACATCACCCTGCGTACCAGCGCCAAGGTGGAGTCCTTTGACCAGTCAGCCGGCGGCGTGACGCTGCGGCTCGAAGGCGGTGAGGCCGTAGAAGGCAGCGCGCTGATAGGCGCCGACGGCATGTGGAGCCGCATCCGCGAGGCCGTGGTCGGCGACGGCAAGCCCCGCGTGTCCGGCCACATCGCCTATCGCGCGGTGCTCAAGCGCGAAGATGTCCCGGCCCATTTGTGGAGCGATGACGTGCTGCTCTGGGGCGGTGAAAAAACCCACCTGGTGCACTACCCGCTGCGCCGCGGCGAGCTGTTCAACCTGGTCGCGGTCTTCCACAGCAACAAATACGACGAAGGCTGGAACACCTTTGGCGACACGGCCGAACTCAATGAGCGTTTCGCCCAGGCCTGCCCGCAGGTCAAGGAACTGCTAGGCAAGATAGAGACCTGGAAGATGTGGGTGCTGTGCGACCGCGAGCCGGTCCAGAACTGGACCGACAGGCGCGTGACCCTGCTGGGCGACGCGGCCCACCCCATGCTGCAATACCTGGCCCAGGGTGCCGGCCAGGCCATCGAAGACGCGGTGGTCTTGCGCGAAGCGCTGCGCCATACCCGCGGCGACGTGGAAAAAGCGTTCCAGAAGTACCAGCAAAAGCGCTACCTGCGCACCGGCCGCGTGCAGCTGACCGCGCGCTTTTATGGTGATATTTACCACGCGGCCGGCGTGCAACGCGAACTTCGCAACCAGATGTTCCAGAGCGGCACCGAAAGCGCGGGCTTTGCGGGCCTGAAGTGGATGTACGACGGAATCGAGCCGTCAAAACTGTTCCAATGACGGTTTTAAAGCTCCAGGGACTGTTGTGATGAAGCCTTTTGCCAGCGTGTTTTCCGCCGTTTTTTTGGCCACCTGCGCGCAATCCGCCGCGGCCGCCTCCCCCGCCGCCTGGCCGAGCAAGCCAGTGCGCATCCTCGTGGGATTTCCCGGCGGCTCCACACCCGACATGGCGGCCCGCACCCTGGCCGAGCCGCTAAGCCGCGTGCTGGGCCAGCCGGTGGTCATCGAGAACAAACCCGGCGCATCGGGCAATATCGCAGCCGACCAGGTCGCCAAAGCCACCGACGACCACACGCTGGGCGTCGTCATCAACGGCAACCTGACCTCGGCCAAGTTGCTCTACCCCAAGCTGCCTTACGACCCGGCCAAAGACTTCACGCCCATCTCGCTGCTGGCCACCGCGCCGCTGGTGCTGGTGGCACCCGCGAACGAGCCTGGCGGGGCCGACTTCTTCACCGCCGCGCGCCAGGGCGGCGCCCAATGGAACTACGGCTCGGTCGGCAACGGCTCGGTCGCCCACCTGGGCATGGAGTTGCTCAAAAGCCGCGTACCCGGCCTCACGCCGGTGCACGTGCCTTTTGCCGGCAACCCGCAGGTGGTCACCGCCATGCTGGGCGGCCAGATCCAGATGGCGCTGATCCCGCCCGGCGTGGCCATGCCGCATGTGCGCGCCGGCAAGCTCAAGGCCATAGGCCTGGCCGGCGGGCGCTCCTCGCTGGTGCCCGAAGTGCCGCCGCTGGCCGATGCCGGCGTGACCAAGCTCAACCTTGAGGTGTGGACGGCGCTGATAGGCCCGGCAAACCTCTCCAAAGCCGCGCAGGCGCGGCTGGCCCAGGAAGTGCCGCGCATCATCCGCGATGCCGACACCCGGCAAAAGCTGTTCAACCAGGGCTGGCAGGCCGTGGGCACCTCGCCCGACGGCCTCAAGAGCCGCGTGAAGGACGAGGCCGCCATCCTGGGCGGCATCATTCAGTCGCGTGGTATCAAAATTGAATAGGCAGCTGAAGACAGCCATGTCCTCCATCACTGAACCCGCGCGCAGTTTGCCGATTTACGGCGAGTTTGACGTGGTCGTCGTGGGCGGCGGTCCCGCCGGCCTGGCCGCCAGCGTCAGCGCCGCGCGGCATGGCGCGCGCACCTTGCTGGTGGAGCGCTACGGTTTCCTGGGCGGCATGGGCACGGCCGGCGGTGTCACGAATTTCGCAGGCCTTTACGGCCGCAAAAACGGCCAGATGACGCAAGTGGTGCGCGGCGTTGCCGACGAGCTGCTGCAGCGCATAGACGCGCTGGGCGGCCTGAACGCACCGCAGGACGGCATGCAGGGCCGCATACGCGTGCGCTCCTATGACGTGTCGGCCTACAAATGCGCGGCCGACCAGTTGCTGGTGGCCGCCGGCGTGCACATCCTCTTCCATGCCTGGGCCGCGGCCGTGGTGATGGAGAGTGGTCGCATCAACGCCCTGGTGGTGGAGACCAAATCCGGTCGCCAGGCGATACGCGCCACGCGTTTTATCGACTGCTCGGGCGATGCCGATGTGGCGAACTTCGCGGGTGTGCCGTTTGAGCTCGGCGACGGTCACGGCAGCGCGCTGTTTCCCTCGACCATGTTCCGTGTCGGCCATGTCGACGCACAGCTCGCGCTGGCGGCCGTCGGCGAATTCAAGGCCATCAACACGCTGATGGCCGAGAGCCAGGCGCGCGAACCGGGCCGCTACAAGTTTCCACGCGAGGGCGCCATCTTGAGGCCGCAGAAGAACCCGGCTGAATGGCGCGCCAACGTCACGCAAATCCGCAATGCCCAGGGCAAGGCCATGGACGCCACCGACGCGCGCCAGTTGAGCGAAGGCGAACTCGAAGGCCGGCGCCAGATCACTGAATACTTCCGCTTCCTGCGCAATGAGGTGCCGGGTTTCGCGGATTCCGCCATCGTGGACATCGCGCCCCAGGTCGGCATACGCGAGACGCGCCGCATCAAAGGCCTGTATGCCCTGAGCGGCGAAGACATTCTTTCCTCGGCCAGTTTTGACGACGCCATAGGCATCAACGCCTGGCCCATGGAGCTGCATGCCGACGGCCGCATCGACTGGCAGTTTCCGCGCAGCGTCGACGCCGCTGAAGGCCGCGCCTACAACGAGCTGCCCTGGCGCATGCTGGTGCCCGAAGGCGTGGCCAACCTGCTGGTGGCCGGGCGCTGCGCCTCGATGACGCATGAGGGTCAGTCGGCCGCGCGCGCCAGCGGCGGCTGCTTTGTGATGGGCCAGGCGGCCGGCACGGCGGCGGCCATGCCCAGCGCGGGCCGGAGCTTTGCCGAGACCGACGTGAAGCGGCTGCAGCAGTTGCTCACACGGGACGGTGTGTATTTCGACAACGACGGCGCTCTTTAACCAAAGAAGGACACCCCCATGGACATGACGCCCCCTCCCGCCCACGGCCAGAGCGCCGTGCCCAGCGGTGCCGCGCGCAAGGCTTTTTATGAGGCTATTTCGGCGCACAGCATGACGCCGCTCTGGGAAGTGCTGCACGCCCTGGTGCCGCAGTCGCCGAACACGCCCTGCCAGCCGGCGCTGTGGAAATATGCCGACGTGCGTCCCTTCCTGATGCAGTCGGGCGAGTTGATCACCGCCGAAGAAGCGGTGCGGCGCGTGCTGATCCTGGAAAACCCCGGCCTGCGCGGGCAGTCCTGCATCACGCAGTCGCTGTATGCCGGCTTGCAGGTCATCATGCCCGGTGAAATCGCGCCCAGCCATCGCCACACGCAAAGCGCGCTGCGCTTTGTCGTCGAAGGCCACGGCGCTTTCACTGCCGTCGACGGCGAACGCACGCTGATGAAGCCCGGCGACTTCATCATCACGCCCAGCTGGACCTGGCACGATCACGGCCATGAAGGCCGCGTCGAATCCGACGCGCCGGTGGTCTGGCTGGACGGCCTGGACATTCCCATGCTGCGCTTTTTCGACGCGGGTTTTGCCGAGAACGGCGGCGCCAGGCAGCAAGAGGTCACCAAGCCCCTGGGCATCAGCGGCCACCGCTACGGCGCCAACATGCTGCCGATGCGCTACGACGCGCCTTTCGGCCAGACCTCGCCCATCTTCAGCTATCCCTACGAGCGCACGCGCGAGACCCTGCACCAGCTGGAGATGCATGGCGACATCGATGCCTGGGACGGCGTCAAGCTGCGTTATGTGAACCCGGCCACGGGCGGCTCGCCCATGCCCACCATGGCGACCTTCATGCAGCGCCTGCCCGCGGGTTTTGCCGGCAAGCCCTGGCGCCAGACCGACGGCGCCGTGTTCAGCGTGGTCGAGGGTTCGGGTTCGGTCGACATCACACGCGATGGCGAAACCCGGACTTTTGAATTCGGCCCGCGCGACCATTTTGTGATTCCGTCGTGGCACACTGCGCAATTGCGTTCGGCGCAATCGTGTGTGCTGTTCAGTTTTTCAGACCGCCCGGTGCACCAGGCCCTGGGCATACACAGAGAAGAAAGGTTGTCATGAGTTTTGTCATCACCCCACCGGCCACGGTGTCCGTCCCGGTCGTCGGCAGCAAAGAGCGGTTTCCCGTGCACCGCATTTACTGCGTGGGCCGCAACTACGAAGAGCACGCCAAGGAAATGGGCTTTACCGGCCGCGAGCCGCCCTTCTTCTTCCTCAAGCCCGCCGACGCCATCGTCGCGGTGGACGCCGGCAGCACCGGCACCATTCCCTACCCGAGCCTGACCAAAAACCTGCATCATGAGATCGAGCTGGTCGTGGCCATAGGCACGGGCGGCAAAAACATCAAGGCCGCCGACGCGCATAAGCACATCTACGGCTACGCCGTGGGCCTGGACATGACGCGCCGCGATCTGCAGGGCGAGATGAAAAAACAGGGCCGCCCCTGGTGCATAGGCAAGGCCTACGACCACTCCGCGCCCATAGGCCCGATCACGCCCGCGGCCCAGGCCGGCGACGTGAACAACGCCGAGCTGTACATCCAGGTCAACGGCACGGACCGCCAGCGCAGCAATGTGTCCAAGCTGATCTGGAACATCGCCGAAACCATCGAGCACCTGTCGGCCGCCTGGGAACTGCAGCCCGGCGACCTGATTTACACCGGCACGCCCGAAGGTGTGGCGGCGGTGGTCTCGGGCGACACCATGGTCGGCAGCGTGGCCGGCCTGGGCACGCTGACCATCAAGGTCGCATAAGCACACCTTTGCCCATGTCCGCGCCTACACCACGGGTGGCGGCGACAAGCATGAACGGCCGCCTCGCGCGGCTGTTTTTTATGACTGGCGGTTTGCGCGATGAACGCGCATCTGTTGTAATCACCGCGCAAATACCCCGGCCTCTTCGGGTAAGCCGCCTGCCCGGATGAAGCCGCAATTCTGATAATCGGCGCATGCGGTCTGGGGGTGTTCCCGAGATCCTGTCCTGCTTTTCGGAGACCCTTCTTGAAAATCCTGCAGTTCCTCGCAAAACTCTGCGCCGTGCTGGCCGGCGTGCTGCTCACGGCCATCACCTTGATGACCTGCGCCAGCCTGATAGGCCGCAACCTGCTGGGCGCCACGCTGGTCGGCGACTTTGAACTCACCGGCGTGGTGACCGGCGCGGCCATCGCGCTTTTTATGCCTTTTTGCCAGATCAAGCGCGGCAACATCATCGTGGACTTTTTCACGGCCAAACTCAGCCAGACCTCCAACGACAGGCTGGACCGTTTCGGCGCGGCGCTGCTGGGCATCATCTTCGGCCTGCTGGCCTGGCGCACGCTGCTGGGCGGCCTCAACTCCTACGCGACACACTCGGAAACCCAGATTCTGGGCTTTCCGGAATGGACGGTATACGCCGCCATGGTCCCGCCCTTCGTGCTGACCTGCGTGATCGGTTTTTACCAGGCCGTTTTCGGCTTCGGCGATGACCATGGCGCGCACGACGCGCTGGACGAGCTGGAGGCGCACATATGAGCTCCATCACGCTCGCCCTGGTCATTTTCGGCATCATGCTGGTCTTCATGGCCATCCGTGTGCCCATTGCGGTCGCCATGTTCGCCGCGGGCGCCATCGGCTACGTGATGCAAACCGGCTGGGGCCCATTTTCCAGTTTCCTCAACTCCCAGGCCTTCGCGCGATTTGCCAGCTATGACCTGTCGGTGATCCCGCTCTTCATCCTGATGGGCCATTTCGCGACGCAGGGAGGCATCAGCCGCGCGCTGTTCAGCTTCGCGGCCGGTGTGATGGGCCGCTTCAAGGGCGGGCTGGCCATGGCCTCCATCCTCGCGTGCGCGGCCTTCGGCGCCATCTGCGGATCTTCGGTCGCGACGGCCGCCACCATCACCGGCGTGGCCCTGCCCGAGATGAAGCGCCACGGCTACTCGGGCCGGCTGTCCACGGGCACTCTGGCGGCCGGCGGCACCCTGGGCATCTTGATCCCGCCGTCCGTGCCGCTGGTGATTTATGCCATCCTCACCGAGCAGAACATCGCCAAGCTGTTTGCCGCGGCCATGGTGCCGGGCATCATCGCGATGTTCGGCTACATGGTGGCCATCGCCATCTACGTGCGGCTGGTGCCCGGCCAGGCACCCAAGGTCGACGACGACAGGCCGCCCATGACCCTGGCTTCCCTGATGGGCATACTGCCCATCGCCATCATCTTCATGATCGTTTTCGGCGGCATTTACGGCGGCTTGTTCACGCCCACCGAAGGCGCGGCCGTGGGCGCGGCAGCCACCTTTGTGGCCGCCTTGCTCAAGCGCGAGATCACCTGGGCCAAGTTCAAGCTGTGTTTTTACGCCACTGCGGAAAGCTCGGCCATGATTTTCCTGATCTTCATAGGCGCCGACTTGATGAATTCCGCCCTGGCTTTGACCCAGGTGCCCAACCAGCTCGCCGGCGTGGTCGGCAGCTGGGGCCTGTCGCCCCTGATGGTCGTCACGGCCATCCTGCTGTTTTACGTGGTGCTGGGCGCGGTGATGGACGAGCTGTCCATGCTGCTGCTGACCATACCGATCTTTTTCCCCATGGTCATGGGCCTGGACTTCGGCATGGCCAAGGAATCCACCGCGATCTGGTTCGGCATCATGGTGCTGATGACGGTGGGCTTCGGCATGCTGGCGCCGCCGGTGGGGCTGAACGTCTATGTGGTCAACGGGCTGGCGAAAGACGTGCCCATCAGCGAAAGCTACAAGGGCGTCATGCCCTTTCTCATCAGCGACACGATACGCACCACGGTGCTGCTGCTATTCCCCGGCATATCGCTATGGCTGGTGAAATACATCGGCTAGGGCTTTCACCGCTTCTCAAACCCGCTCGCTTGCCTTAAGTTATCCCCATTGCCCACAGGAGACACGCCATGATTCAAAGACGAACCCTTCTTAAAACCGGCGCCGCCGCCGCGCTGGGCACACCGGCCCTCTCGGGCCTGGCCCAGCAGGCCGTGACCCTGAAGTTCCACACCTTCATGTCGCCCTCGTCCAATGTCTGGCTGGCCATGCACAAGCCCTGGATGGAAAAAGTCGAAAAGGAATCGGGCGGCCGTATCAAGTTCGAGGGCTACCCGGCCATGCAGCTGGGCGGCACGCCCGTGCAGCTCTACGACCAGGTCAAGGATGGCGTGGTCGACGTGGTCTGGACCCTGCCGGGCAACACCGCCGGGCGCTTTCCGCGCATCGAGGTGTTTGAACTGCCCTTCATGATGTCCAACGCCGAAGCGACTTCCAAGGCCTATTGGGAATACGTGCAGACCGTCGCGCCCGACGAGTTCAAGGACACCCAGGTGCTGGCGCTGCAGGTGCACGGCCCCGGCGTGATCCACACGGTGGACAAGCCCGTGAAGTCCATCGCCGACATGCGCGGCCTCAAGCTGCGTGCGCCTACCCGGCAGGTGACCAAACTCATGGGCGTGCTGGGCGCCACGCCGGTCGGCATGCCGCTGCCGCAGATCCCCGACGCGCTGAGCAAGGGCACCATCAACGGCTGCGTGATTCCCTGGGAGGTCGTGCCTTCGGTCAAGGTCAACGAACTCACCAAGTTCCACGCCGAGTTCGACCCCGCCGGCGGCAGCCTCTACACCACCACCTTTGTGATGGCCATGAACAAGGCCAAGTACAACTCGCTGGCGCCCGAGCTCAAAAAAGTCATCGACAACAATTCCGGCATGGCGACCTCGGCCTGGCTCGGCAAGGTGCAGCAGGGCAACGACGTGCCCGGCCGCAAGACGGCCAGCGACCGCGGCAACACGATCTACACCGTGAGCGCGGCCGAAGCCCAGGACTTCCGCCGCAAATCGCGCACAGTGGAAGTCGAGTGGGTGGAAGACATGAACAAAAAGGGCTTCGACGGCAAGAAGCTGCTAGACACGGCGCGCAGCCTCATCGAAAAGCATACCAAGACGACCAAGGCCTGAGCCCCGTCCGTGCTTGCGCACAGTCCCACAAAAACCGGGCCAAGGCCCGGTTTTTTTATGGCGTTTCAACGCCCGGGGCCACTGAGTTGCCCATCCGCGAGCAGGGGATTGCCCAAAGCAGCGCGCAAAAAATCCGGCCAGCCCCTACATTCACACGCGCTCCGACATCATTCGCAACACAGCAACAACTACAGGGAACTTTATGCCGCGTCCTTTCACTTTCAAGCACCTCGCCCTCAGCGTCCTGCTGGCTGGCGCCGCGCTCAGCGCCTTTGCCGCTGGCCCCATGGTCAAGACCCAGGCCCCGGGCTATTACCGCGTCATGCTCGGCGACTTTGAAGTCACCGCGCTGTCGGACGGCACCGTCAAGCTGCCCGTCAAAGACCTGCTGACCCGCACCACACCAGCCAAGGTCGATGCGGCCCTGAAACGCGCCTTCCTGGGCGACAAGGTGGAAACCTCGGTCAATGCCTACCTCATCAACACCGGCAGCAAGCTGGTGCTGATAGACACCGGCGCCGCGGGCCTCTTCGGCCCCACACTGGGCAGCCTGCAGGCCAACCTCAAGGCGGCCGGTTACCAGCCCGAGCAGGTCGACGAGATCTACATCACCCATATGCACCCCGACCATGTGGGCGGCCTGGTGGCGGGCGGCGCTGTCGCCTTTCCCAACGCCATCGTGCGCGTGGACAAGGCCGACGCCGATTTCTGGCTGGACGAAGCCAAGATGAACGCGGCGCCCAAGGAGTCGCAAGGCTTCTTCCAGGGCGCGATGGCCTCCATCAAGCCCTACGCGGCAGCCGGCAAGCTCAAGACTTTTGAGGGCCGCACCGAACTTGTGCCCGGCATCAGCGCGCAACCCACCCACGGCCACACGGCCGGCCACAGTGTGTATGTGGTGGAAAGCAAGGGCGAGAAGCTGGTACTGTGGGGCGACCTGATGCATGTGGCGGCCGTCCAGTTCGACGACCCCGGCGTCACCATCAAGTTCGACAGCGATTCCGCACCGGCCGCCAAAGAGCGCGCCTTGGCCTATGCCGCAGCGGCAAAGAGCGGCTACCTGGTCGGCTCGGCCCACATCTCCTTCCCGGGCCTGGGCCATGTGCGCAAGGCGGCCGGCAAGTCCTACGCTTGGGTACCGCTCAACTACTCCTCGCTCAAATAGGCAAAAGCCCTGAGGGCGGCCGCGTGCCCGGGCGGTTTGGGCCGGGCACGAAGCCGCTACACTCATTTGATGCACCGCCTTCCCCTGAAACACTGCCGCGTCTGCGGTACCGCCGTGGCCTACAGGCTGCCGGATGACGGCGACACCAAGGAGCGCGCGGTCTGCCCGGCCTGCAACACCGTCCACTACGAAAACCCGCTCAACGTGGTCGGCACCGTGCCCACCTGGGGCGAGGACGGCGCGCAGGTGCTGCTCTGCAAACGCAATATCGAGCCGCGATGGGGCAAGTGGACGCTGCCCGCGGGCTTCATGGAACTGGGCGAAACCACCGCCCAGGGCGCGGCCCGCGAGACCGATGAAGAGGCCGGCGCGCAGTTTGAAATGCTGGGCCTTTTCACCGTGATGAACGTGGTGCGCGTCGGCCAGGTCCATTTGTTTTACCGGGCGCGGCTTTTGAGCACCGAGTTCAATCCCGGCCACGAAACCATAGAGGCACGGTTGTTCACTGAGGCCGAAATTCCCTGGGATGAGATCGCCTTCAAGACGGTCAAGGAAACCCTGGAGCGTTATTTTGAAGACAGGCGCAAGGGCGCCTTCGGTATCCATACCGCCGACATCACCTGAGCGCTGGCAGACCGCGCAACCCGTCCGGGCAGACCCGGTAGAATTTCCCGCATACCGGCGAATCCCCTACAAGGCCTTCGCTTTCACCCGGCCCCGCGGCCAGGTTCCTTTCCCTGTCTCCCACACCCTCCCCGGAATCCATGTTCAATACCGCGATCTTTTTCCGCATTGCCGATGATTTTGTGTTGCCGCCCCTGGAGGCGTTGGAAGAAATTTTCCAGTCCCACCGCTTTGTGCCCTGCGGCGCGACCGAGCCCGAGTCCAGCGGCTGGGTCCCGCCGCGCGGCAACAAAAGCACCGTGCTGCTCGAAAGCGTGGGCCGCTCGGTGATCGCGCGGCTGTGCACAGAGCGCCGGCCCGTACCCTCCTCGGCTGTCAAGGCCGCGGTGGACGAGCGCATTGAGAAGTACAAGGAAGAAACCGGCCGCGAGCGCGTGGGCGCCAAGATCAAAAAAGAGTTCAAGCAGGAAGTCATGCTGGACCTGCTGCCGCGCGCCTTCACCAAACGATCGACCACCACGCTGTGGATAGACCCGGTGAACAAATTCCTGGTGGTCGATTCCGGCAACCTCACGGGCGCCGACAAGGTCATCAGCTACCTGGTGGAGGCGCTCAGCGAAATCCCCGGCGCCCTGCCCGGCCTCAAGGCCAGCCCCATACAGACGCAGATGTCGGCCGCCGCCGCGATGTCGCACTGGCTGTCGACGCGCGAAGCGCCCTACAACTTCACCGTGGACCGCGACTGCGAACTCAAGACACCCGACGACCAGAAGGCCACGGTGCGCTATTCGCGCCACACCCTGGACATCGACGAGGTGGCCCAGCACATCGCCGCCGGCAAGCTGCCCACACAGCTGGCCATGACCTGGAACGAGCGTGTGTCCTTTGTCCTGACCGAAACCGCGCAGCTCAAAAAACTCAAGCTGCTCGACGTGGTGCTGGACGGTGTGCAGGAAAGCGGCAAGGACGACGACGGTTTTGACACCGACGCGGCCATCATCACCGGCGAGCTGTCCTCGCTGATCCCCGATGTGCTCGATGCGCTGGGCGGCGAACTGGGCGAAGGCGAGGCCGCTGCCGGGCAAGCTGAAGTCGCGGCCCCGCCCGAACTGGCCCCTGAACCCGCCTGAGCACTCAGGGTTTTCCGGGAGTTGAAATCCCGCGGTGGCGGCGCCAATTGAACAGGTAGCCGCGCGAGTTCCCGCTGCGGCGGCATCCCTCGCACAAGGTCGTGAACACCATGGTGAAACCCCAACACATCGGCATCGTCGGCTGCTCCGCGGAAGGCGCGGCGCTTTGTTACCAGACCATCTGCGCCGAAGGCGCCAAACTGCTGGGCCCGCACGCACATCCCGAGGTATCGCTGCATACGCCCTCGCTCTCCGACTACATGGCCTGCATTTACCAAAACGACTGGCGCGGTGTGGGCGACATCATGCTGGCCTCGGCCCACAAGCTCAAGGCGGCGGGCGCCGAGTTCCTGGTCTGCCCCGACAACACCATCCACCAGGCCTTCGCCCACGTGGAGGCGCGCTCGCCCCTGCCCTGGCTGCACATTGCCGAGGTCGTCGCCGCGGAGGCCGCGCAGCGCGGATTTTTGCGCCTGGGCATCACCGGCACCCGCTGGCTGGTGGGCAGCGAGGTCTATCCTGAAAAACTCCGTGCACGCGGGCTGGACTACCTGCGGCCCACCGACGCCGAACGCGACGAGATCAACCGCATCATCATGGACGAGCTGGTGTACGGCGTGTTCAAACCCGAGGCAATCACCTATTTCCAGCAAGTCATGTCGCGCATGAAAGGCGCGGGCTGCGATGCCGTGGTGCTGGGCTGCACCGAGATTCCGCTGATCATGAGCGACGCGAACTCGCCCTTGCCGACTCTGGACTCGACGCGCCTGCTGGCGCGGGCCGCGCTTCGCCGGGCGGTGCAGGGCACTGTCGCCGCGGTGTAATCGCAAGCAGAAACAAAAAAGCCGGTTAGCAAACGCTAACCGGCTCTCTGCTGGTTTTAATGGTCGGTGTGAAAGGATTCGAACCTTCGACCCCTTGCACCCCATGCAAGTGCGCTACCAGGCTGCGCCACACACCGACAAGCCTTAGATTATAGCCTGCCGCAAAGCACTTCTCAGTGGTTGTTGCTCAGGAGATCACGGATTTCGAACAACTCGCGGCGCACCAGCAGCAACCTTTGCTGCGCGGCAGCCCCTGTGGGCAGGTCGGCGCCCTCGGGTTCGCTGTCTTCAAAGTCGGCGTGATCGGTTGAATCCTCAAAATCCTCGAGCAGCGAATCGCCGCCTTCAAGCACTTCAACACCGTCGAGCATGACCTCCCCGTTGCGTCGCTTGTCGCGTTCGATCTGGACGATTTCCTGGAGCTTGTTGCGCGCGCCGCTGATCGTGAAGCCCTGGTCATAGAGCAGGTCGCGGATGCGCCGGATCATGAGCACCTCATGGTGCTGGTAGTAGCGCCGGTTGCCGCGCCTTTTCATCGGGCGCAGCTGCGTAAACTCCTGCTCCCAATAACGGAGCACGTGAGGTTTGACGCCGCACAAATCGCTGACTTCACCGATAGTGAAATAGCGTTTCGCCGGAATGGGTGGAAGAGTTTTCTCCAATTAAATCAATGCGCTAAGGAGGAAACCTCCAAATCTACTCTAAGTCGAAAGTTAGCGCAAAGAGTTGCTTGGCTTTTTTGAAATCTGTTGCTCCGTCACACAAGTAACACGAAGTTACCAATCCATCGCTACGGTGCAATAAGGCGGTGTCCGCGCCGCCGGGAGCGCGGGCCCAGGCTATTCGGCCGGGTTTTCGCCCTGGATCTGGTCTTTGAGCTTGTGGCTGGCGTGGAAAGTGACCACGCGGCGGGCCTGGATGGGGATGGCTTCGCCGGTGCGGGGGTTGCGGCCGGGGCGCGGGGCCTTGGTGCGGATCTGGAAATTGCCAAAACCGGAAATTTTTACATCATTTCCGTCCACCAGGCTGTCTGAAATCAGGTCGAAAAACGCATCGATCATGTCTTTCGATTCGCGTTTGTTGAGCCCGATCTGCTCAAACAGCAATTCGGCGAGGTGCGCCTTGGTCAGTGCCGGGGTCTCCAGGCTTTCTACAGAAAATTCCATGCGGCAGTGCTCCTGGCGTTTTTTATTTTGGAAGGTTCGTGGAAGCCTCAGGCACGCAGGCGCGCCCCGAGTTGACCCTGCAGATTCGCGAGAACCGCCTGAACGGCCGCCTCAATCTCCTCGTCGGTCAGTGTAGCGGTGTCGCTCGAAAGCACCAAGCGCACGGCCAGGCTTTTTTCACCCAGTTGCATGCTGGCGCTGGCCTGCTGCGGCCTGTAGACGTCAAACAGGGTGGCGTCCTTGAGCAGGCCTTGCGTGGCTGCGCCGTGGATGGCCGCCATGAGCGCGGCGTGCGTGGCGCCCTCCGGCACGATGACGGCGATGTCGCGCTCCACGGGCTGCAGTTTGCTGACCGGCTTGAATTCGGGCACCGGGCGCTGCAGGACCGCGTCCAGTTCGAGCTCGAACAGCAAAGGCGCCTGGGCAAGGTCATAACCCTGGCGCCACTGCGGATGCAGCTCGCCGACAAAGCCTATGGCCTTGCCGCCCACCGACACGCTGGCGCAGCGGCCGGGGTGCATGGCGGGATGCGCGGCGGGCGCAAAGACCGCCTGGAGCGGCGCGAGCAAAGCCTCGACATCGCCCTTGACGTCAAAGAAATCCACCGTCTTGTCAGATTGGCTCCAATTGAGGGCGGCCCGCGGCCCGTAGGCCAGACCCGACACGCGCATGGGCTGGTTGAAGCCGGCTACGCTGGTGTCGGTGTTCTGGGCCTGGGCATCGCGCAGGAAGACACGGCCCAGCTCAAACACGTTCACGCGGGAGGCCTTGCGGTCCAGGTTGAACTTGAGCACCTGCAGCAGCGAGCCCAGCAGCGAGGAGCGCATGACGCTCATCTGGCTGGCAATCGGGTTGAGCAGCTTGATGGGGTTAGCGTTGCCGGCGAGTTCGTGCTCCCAGCGCTCTTCCACGAAGCTGAAGTTAATGGTTTCCTGGTAACCCAGCGAAGCCAGCGCGCGGCGCACGGCAAAGGGGCTGCGCTCGGCCTCAAGGCGCAGCCGCGCCGTGATGGGCGCCAGCGGCGGCATGTCGGGCAACTGCTGGTAGCCCACCATGCGCACCACCTCTTCGATGAGGTCTTCCTCAATCTGCAGGTCAAAGCGGTAGCTGGGCGGCGTCACCGTGAGGGTGCCCTCGCCCTGCGTCACCGGCAAGCCCAGGCGCTGCAGCGCGTCCAGGCACTGCGCCTGGGTGAGCGGCATGCCGATCACCTTGGCGGCACGTGCCACGCGCAGGGTGACGGGTGCCGCCTTGGGTACATTGACCTGCTGGTCGTCCATGGGGCCGCACACGGTTTGCGGCGTGCCGCAGATGTCGATGATCAGCTGGGTGATGCGCTCGATGTGCTCCACGGTCTGGCCGGGGTCAACGCCGCGCTCGAAACGGTGGCCCGCGTCGGTCGAGAAGTTGTAGCGGCGCGAACGGCCGGCAATGGATTTGGGCCACCAGAAAGCGGCCTCCACGTAAACATGTTTGGTGTCGTCGGACACCGCGGTGGCGTCGCCGCCCATGATGCCGGCCAGGGACTCAACCTGGGCATCGTCGGCGATCACGCCGACCTTTTCATCGACCGTCACGGTGTTGCCGTTGAGCAGCTTGAGCGTCTCGCCGGGCTTGCCCCAACGGACGTCAAGCCCGCCGTGGATTTTGTCGAGGTCAAAGATGTGCGAGGGGCGGCCCAGCTCGAACATCACATAGTTGGAGATGTCGACCAGCGCGGTCACGCTGCGCTGGCCGCAGCGTGCCAGGCGGTCCACCATCCATTGCGGCGTGGCGGCTTTGGTGTTGACGTTGCGCACCACGCGGCCCGAAAAGCGGCCGCAGAGATCGGGCGCGCTGATTTTGACCGGCACTTTGGTGGCATCGGCAGCGGCCACGGCCGGGATGGACGGCGTGTGCAGCGGCGCGCCGGTGAGCGCGGCGACTTCACGCGCGACGCCGTAGACGCTCAGGCAATGCGCGAGGTTGGGCGTGAGCTTGAGGGTAAACAGGGTGTCGTCCAGCCGCAGGTGTTCGCGGATGTCCTGGCCCAGCGGCGCATCGGCGGCCAGCTCGAGCAGGCCGCCATGGTCTTCGGAGAGCTTGAGTTCGCGCGCCGAGCACAGCATGCCCTGGCTTTCGACACCGCGCAGCTTGCCGACCTTGATCAGGAAAGGTTTGCCGTCTTCGCCAGGCGGCAGTTCGGCGCCGACCAGGGCGCAGGGCACCTTGATGCCGACGCGGGCGTTGGGCGCACCGCAGACGATGTTGAGCAGGCTGCCCTGCCCCACGTCGACCTGGCAGACGCGCAGGCGATCGGCGTCAGGATGCTGCACGGCCTCCTTGATCTCGCCGACGACGATCTTGGTGAAAGGCGGCGCCACGGGTTTGAGCTCTTCGACCTCGAGGCCGGCCATGGTGAGGGTGTCGGCGAGCTGCTGGGTATTGAGCGGCGGGTTGCAGAATTCGCGCAACCAGGATTCTGGGAATTGCATGGTGAGACCTTGTTGTTCTTGTTCTTGTGGCTTATGACTGGAACTGCGAGAGGAAGCGGATGTCACCGTCGAAGAACAGGCGCAGGTCGTTGACGCCATAGCGCAGCATGGTCAGGCGGTCCGGGCCCATGCCGAAGGCAAAGCCGATGTATTTCTCGGGGTCCAGGCCCATGTTGCGCACCACGTTCGGGTGCACCTGGCCGGAGCCGGCTACTTCCAGCCAGCGGCCGGCAAGCGGGCCGGTCTGGAACTGGATGTCGATCTCGGCGCTGGGCTCGGTGAAGGGGAAAAAGCTGGGCCTAAAACGCAGCACCAGGTCGTCGCTTTCAAAGAAGGTGCGGCAAAAATCGGTGAAGACGAACTTGAGGTCCTTGAAGCTCACGTTCTCGCCTATCCACAGGCCTTCGCACTGGTGGAACATGGGCGAGTGGGTGGCGTCGCTGTCGACGCGGTAGGTGCGGCCCGGCGCGATGACACGGATCTCAGGCATGCGGCCGCCGGCATCAATCAGGGCACGGTGCTTCTTGACATGCTGCACCGCATAGCGGATTTGCATCGGGCTGGTGTGGGTGCGCAGCAAGTTGGGCGCGGCCTCGGAGCCGCCTTCGACGTAGAAGGTGTCGTGCATGGACCGCGCCGGATGGTCTTCCGGCGTGTTGAGCGCGGTGAAGTTGAACCAGTCGGTCTCGATCTCGGGGCCCTGGGCGACGTCGAAGCCCATGGAGCCAAAAATGCCTTCGATACGCTCCAGCGTCAGCGACACGGGATGCAGGCCGCCCTGCACGCGCTGGCGGCCGGGCAGGCTCACGTCGAGCGCTTCGGCTTTGAGCTGCTTTTGCAGTTCGGCATCGGCCAACGCCTGGCGGCGCGCGTTCAGCGCTGCCTCAATGGCCTGCTTGGCCAGGTTGATGGCGGCGCCGCGCGATTTTTTCTCTTCCACGGTGAGGGCCGCCATGCCCTTCATCAACTCGGTCACACGGCCGGTCTTGCCCAGGAACTGCGCTTTGGCGTTTTCCAGGTCGGCGGGCGTATTGGCCTGCGCAAAGCTGGCCTGGGCGCTGCTGACCAGTTCTTGGAGGGCATCAGGTTGGGTCATACGTTCTCTTGTTCGAAATACAAAACGGCAAAGGCGCTTTCGGCAGCACTCGCATCACGCCGACTGAGAGTAAGCACTGCGGAAAAAACCATAAAAAAGGGCCAGAGCCTTTTCAAGCTCCAGCCCTTATTTTCTTGCGTAGGCAGTGATTGATAGCGTCAATACTGCCTGGCCTGAAAATCAGGCGGCCAGCTTGGCTTTCACCTGTTCAACGATGGCGCCGAAAGCAGCGCTGTCATTGATGGCCATGTCGGACAGAACCTTACGGTCGATCTCGATACCGGCTTTCTTCAGGCCGTTGGCGAACTGGCTGTAGGTCAGGCCGAATGAACGGCTTGCAGCATTGATACGGGCGATCCACAACTGGCGGAACACGCGCTTCTTGGTACGGCGGTCACGGTAGGCATATTGCCCGGCCTTCATTACCGCTTCTTTGGCGATACGGAAGACATTGCCGCGGCGGCCGCGGAAACCTTTTGCAAGGGTTAAAACTTTTTTGTGGCGGGCGCGAGCCGTTACACCACGTTTGACGCGAGGCATGTGTGTACTCCTTGTTCGTCGTTAATTAAATGCCCTGGCCTGGGAGCATCTGTGCCATGTGACCCATATTGGTCTCATGGACAGTCACCGCACCACGCAGATGGCGTTTGTTTTTGGTGGTCTTCTTGGTCAGGATGTGACGTTTGAAGGCTTGGCCGCGCTTGACGGTACCACCCGGACGAACGCGGAAACGCTTTTTAGCGCCGCTCTTGGTCTTCATTTTGGGCATGTAAATGCTCCTTTTCATTTGTGCTCGTGAGGCGCTGCGAACCTTCCGCAGACTTGATGGCCCCGAGCCACTTGTCAGTGGCCGGTGATGACACCTGCCACTGCCGGCGGATGTCTTGCAACATCCGCTGGTCGCGACGGGCTTGACCCCATCGCTTTCGGAAAGCAGGCTTGTCGCCCACCCTCACAGGAAACACCTTGCGGCATCCCCTCAAAGGCCCGCCGGATCAATCCGGCAAACCCGTATCTCTTCTGGCTACCCTCAGGCCGCGGCCGAGGGCGCCGGTGCTGCCGCAGTTTCCGCGGCCGGCTTGCCGCCGGGCTTCTTGCGGCCCGGCGCGATCATCATGACCATCTGCCTGCCTTCAAGCTTGGGAAACTGCTCCACCACGATCAAATCCGCCAATTCGTCGCGAATCCGCGCCAGCAGGGCCAAACCCAGTTCCTGGTGCGTGATCTCGCGGCCGCGAAAGCGCAAGGTGATCTTGCACTTGTCGCCCTCTTCCAAAAAGCGCTTGATGTTGCGCAATTTGATGTTGTAGTCCCCATCGTCAGTGCCGGGCCGGAATTTGACTTCCTTGATCTCGATCACTTTTTGCTTGGACTTCGCTTCCGCCGCCTTCTTCTGCTCGGCGTACTTGAACTTGCCGTAATCCATCAACCTGCACACGGGCGGAACCGCCGTGGGGGAGATTTCAACAAGGTCAACGTCGGCCTCACCTGCCAGGCGCAAGGCCTCCGCGATGCTGACAATGCCTAAAGGCTCGTTGTCCGGCCCGGTCAGACGCACTTCGGGGGCCATGATTTCACGGTTCAAGCGGTGCTTGCGTTCTTCACGGTGACGGCGGTCACGAAATTCAGTAGCGATGGTTCTATCCTTTAACTCTTGCTATAAAAGCTATAGCGGCTTGCGCCCGTCTCACAAGGACGAGAAGCTCAACCCCAGCAAACTCCGGTGAGTTTGTCGGCAATTCAGGCTTTTTGTGCGATGTCAGAGGCAATTTGCTGGGCAAACGCATCGAGAGGCATCACTCCAAGGTCTTTGTTACCCCGGGCGCGCACTGCAACGGATCCGGCTTCCTTCTCCTTGTCGCCCACGACCAGGATGTAAGGCAGCTTTTTCATCGAGTGCTCCCGTATTTTATACGTAATTTTCTCATTGCGCAGGTCCAGGTTGACCCTAAGCCCTTGATTTTGCAGCGTTTTGGCAACTTCCCGGGCATATTCGGCCTGGGAATCGGTGATATTGAGGACCGAAACCTGCTCGGGAGCCAGCCAGGTCGGCAGTGCGCCGGCGTGTTCCTCGATCAAAATCCCGATAAACCGCTCCAGGCTGCCCACAATCGCGCGGTGCAGCATCACCGGCCGGTGGCGGTTGCCATCCTCGCCGACGTATTCGGCATCCAGGCGCTCCGGCATCGAAAAATCGACCTGCATGGTGCCGCACTGCCACTGGCGGCCTATGGCGTCTTTCAGCGTGTATTCGATCTTGGGGCCGTAAAACGCGCCGTCGCCGGGGGCGATCTCAAACTCGCAACCGGAGGCACGCAGGCTCTCCATCAGCGCATGCTCGGCCCTGTCCCAGCTTTCATCCGAGCCGATGCGCGCCTCGGGGCGCGTGGCGACCTTGTAGATGATGTTCTTGAAGCCGAAGTCGGCGTACACCTTTTGCAGCAGGGTGGTGTAGTCCACGCATTCCTTGAGGATCTGGTCCTCGGTACAGAAAATATGGCCGTCGTCCTGCGTGAAGCCGCGCACGCGCATGATGCCGTGCAACCCGCCCGAAGGCTCGTTGCGGTGGCACTGGCCGAATTCGCCGTAGCGTAGCGGCAGGTCGCGGTAGCTCTTGATGCCCTGCTTGAAGATCAGGATGTGGCCGGGGCAGTTCATGGGCTTGAGCGCGTACTCTCGCTTTTCGCTCTCGGTCGTGAACATGTTGTCGCGGTATTTGTCCCAGTGGCCGGTTTTTTCCCACAGCGTCTTGTCGATGATCTGCGGACCCTTTACCTCCTGGTAGCCGTTGTCCTGGTAGACCCTGCGCATGTACTGCTCCACGCCTTGCCAGACCGTCCAGCCCTTGGGGTGCCAGAACACCAGGCCGGGCGCATGGTCATCGATGTGGAACAGGTCCAGTTCCTTGCCGAGCTTGCGGTGGTCGCGTTTTTCGGCCTCCTCCAGCATCGTCAGATATTGCTGGAGTTCATCCTTGGTGGCCCAGGCCGTACCGTAAACGCGCTGCAGCATCTCGTTGCGGTGGTCGCCGCGCCAGTAGGCGCCGGCTACCTTCATGAGCTTGAAAAATTTGAGCTTGCCCGTGCTGGGCACGTGGGGGCCGCGGCACAGATCCTCGAAAGCGCCCTCACGATAGAGCGACACGTCCTCATTGGCGGGGATGCTGGCGATGATCTCGGCCTTGTAGTGCTCGCCTATGCTCTTGAAGTAGGCCACGGCCTCATCGCGCGGCAGCACGCGGCGCGTCACCGGCTCGTCCTTGGCGGCAAGCTCCGTCATGCGTTTTTCGATCGCGGCCAGGTCTTCCGGCGTGAACGGGCGCTTGTACGAAAAATCGTAGAAAAAGCCGTTTTCAATCACCGGGCCAATGGTGACCTGCGCATCCGGGAACAACTCCTTCACGGCATAGGCCAGCAAGTGGGCCGTGGAGTGGCGGATCATCTCCAGCCCGTCGGCATCCTTGGCTGTGATGATGGAAACCGCGCTGTCCTTGGCGATCAGGTAGCTGGTGTCCACCACCTTGCCGTCGACCTTGCCGCCCAGGGCGGCTTTGGCCAAGCCGGCGCCTATCGAGGCGGCGACTTCGGCGACCGTGACGGCTTGCGGATATTCGCGCTTGGAGGCATCGGGGAGCGTGATCTGAATCATGGGATGAATTTTTGGGAAAAATGGGAAAACAAAAAAGCGCGGAACATGCCGCGCTTTGATGGAGAAGTATTTGGAGGTTAGCTATGAATTATGTAGCAAATAATCACCGAGGGGTGCGGACTAGCGCCCTGGATGACTCCAGAAAACGGACGAGGTCGTAGTTCGCGGTGTCATAACCCGAACGATCCTTCCTGTTTCCAGTTTGATTGATTGCATGCGCGTATTTTACGGCAGGTTGCCGGGGGGCCGCCCGCCAGGCCTATCGGGCGGGTGAAGTGCTATTGCGGCGAGCTGGGCGGCAAAAAGCCCAGGCCCAGGCAACGCGGGCATTCGGTGATGACGGTCTGCTTCTCGACCTCGAAGTGTTCGTTGATGTTTTCGCTCTCGATGCGCAGTTCACCGGAACCCTCGCAATCGGGACAGGAAATACGCTTGAAACCCACGGTTAAGTCCGACACGGCAGCCCCTCCAGTTGATGTTCAAAGTCGTGTTTTATGTAACAAACATCACTCTACGCCAAAAAGCAGCCGCAAAAAAGCCCGGACAGGCCCTAAGTTCCTGTCCGGGCTGAAAGCTGCGCCCGTGAAGGCTCCAGCGTCTGGGTAATCGTTGGAATGAAGCCAGTTCAGTGGAACTGCTCTTCTTCGGTGGAACCGGTCAGCGCGGTCACGCTGGACTTGCCGCCCTGGATCACCGTGGTGACTTCGTCGAAGTAGCCGGTGCCGACTTCCTGCTGATGCGACACAAAGGTGTAGCCGCGGTCGCGCGCCGCGAACTCGGGCTCCTGCACCTTCTCGACATAGGCCGACATGCCGCGTTTGACGTAGTCCTGGGCCAGGTCGAACATGTTGAACCACATCGAATGGATGCCGGCCAGGGTGATGAACTGGTATTTGTAGCCCATCGCGCCCAGCTCCTTCTGGAACTTGGCAATGGTCGCGTCGTCGAGGTTTTTCTTCCAGTTGAAGGACGGCGAGCAGTTGTAGGCCAGCAATTTTCCGGGGTGCACCTTGTGCACGGCCTCGGCAAACTTCCTGGCGAACTCCAGGTCGGGCGTGCCGGTTTCGCACCACACCAGGTCGGCGTAGTGGGCGTAGGCGATGGCGCGGCTGATGGCTTGGTCAATGCCTTTTTTCGTCTTGTAGAAGCCTTCGGACGTGCGCTCGCCGGTGATGAAAGGCTTGTCGTTTTCATCGTAATCGCTGGTCAGCAGGTCGGCCGCTTCGGCGTCGGTGCGGGCAATCACCAGCGTGGGCACGCCGCAGACGTCGGCAGCCATACGGGCTGCCACGAGTTTTTGCACGGCTTCAGCCGTAGGCACCAACACCTTGCCGCCCATGTGGCCGCATTTCTTGACCGAGGCGAGCTGGTCTTCCCAGTGCACACCGGCGGCGCCGGCCTTGATCATGGCCTTCATCAGTTCGAAGGCGTTGAGCACGCCGCCGAAACCGGCTTCGGCATCGGCCACGATGGGCGCGAAGTTGTCGATATAACCCTTGTCGCCGGCGTCTATGCCCTTGGAGTGCTGGATCTCGTCGGCCCGGCGGAAGGTGTTGTTGATGCGCTCAACCACGGTGGGCACGGAGTCGACGGGGTACAGCGACTGGTCGGGGTACATGGAGGCGTAGCTGTTGTTGTCGGCGGCGACTTGCCAGCCCGAGAGGTAAATGGCTTTGACGCCGGCCTTGACCTGCTGCATGGCCTGGCCGCCCGTGAGCGCGCCCAGGCAGTTCACATAAGGCTCGTTGTTGACCAGGTTCCAGAGTTTTTCGGCACCGCGGCGTGCCAGCGTGTGCTCAATCGGGAAGGAACCGCGCAGGCGCACCACGTCGGCCGCGCTGTAACCGCGCTTGATGCCCTTCCAGCGGGGGTTGGTGGCCCATTCTTTTTCGAGGGCGGAAATCTGCTGGTCGCGGCTCAGTTGTTCAGTCAGGGTTTGTGGCATGGTGGGCTCCTTGAAGTTGAAAGAATTGAAGAAGAGAAAAAGTGGTGACTGCGATGGACTCACTTTAAGTCTTCTACAAGACTTTGTGAAGCTCTTATGTCTTATATAAGACAAAAATAAAATTCAACAAAATCAAAGAACTATCAATAAAATATCGCAATACAAAATCATATTTCTCGGATTGAGAAATATTTCCGCAGCGCAGCATTTATGATTTTTGTATTGTGAAATTAATTTATTGGATCGTGAAATATCCGGCGCCGCCCGCGCAGGGCGGAACGGCGCGGCAGCAGCGCGGTTGAGTCAGGAGCAAAGAGGGGTCCGGCGCGCTTGCAGCAGGCGCCCTGGAGTTCAGGTTTGGCGGCCGGCGCGGTGCAGCACCCAGTCACCGCCGGCAATGACGGGCTTGCCCCGGGTGCGCTCCAACGAAATTTCATAGAGCACGCACAGCAGTTCGCGCGGGGGCATGGTGTCCAGTTGCACCGCCACTTCGCACTTGGTGTATTCACCGGTTTGCTGCGGCCAGACCTCTTCGATCTCATCGAGCACCCGCTCCAACTCGGGGCTGACGGCATAGACCTCGCCATGCACAACACCCGTCCCGCCCAGCACCAGGCCCGGGTAGCTTCCCAGGTGATGCAGGACGCCGGCCACCTGGGCCCGCCCCACCCACTGCGGCGCGGGCCGCAGGCGGTTGATGTCACGCTCCTCCCCCTTGCGCAGGGTGCCGTAAACAAAAACATGGCGGGTGGCGGAAGGTGTCATCGCGTGAAGCCCTGGGTATCGGAAGGCGGGGAAATTCGGTCCTCAAAACTAAGGCATGATTCCGGCCTGCGTCGGCATCCCCTGCCGGCCCATGCAACCGACGGGCCGCAGGGCCGCTGCAACAGGAACTCCCAGTTTAATGAACCGCATTGTGGCTTACGCCTGTCTCGGGCTCAGCATGTCCTTGGTGGGCAGCTATGTGGCGCTGTCCAAGCCACTGGTCGCCGCCCTGCCCGTCTTTTTGCTCGCCTGGCTGCGTTTTGGCATAGGAGGAGCAGCCATGCTGCGATGGCTCAAAAAGCCGGCTGGAGAGGCTCCCATGAGCCGGCAGACCACCCGCCTGCTGTTCCTGGAGTCCTTCCTGGGCAACTTCCTGTTTTCCATTTGCATGCTGTTCGGCGTGAGCATGACCAGCGCCGTCGCGGCCGGCGTGATCATGGCCTCCATCCCGGCCGCCGTCGCGCTCATGAGCTGGCTCTTCCTGCGCGAGCGCATCAGCCTGCGGGTATGGGGCGCGGTCGCCTGTGCCGTGGTCGGCATCGCGCTGGTGTCGCTGGCCAAAAATCCAGCGGCGGGGCACGCCGCAGCGGGGCCGCAAAGCGGACTGGCGCCAAGCTACGCTTGGCTGGGCAACCTGTTGCTGGTGGGCGCTGTCCTGTGCGAGGCCTTCTATGCGGTGATCGGCAAGAAGCTGACCGGTGTGCTGAGCCCCAAACGCATTTCGGCCCTGATCAACCTCTGGGGTTTTGCGCTCGTCACGCCGCTGGGCCTGTGGGCGGCCTTGCGTTTTGACTTCGGCGGAGTCGCGCCTACCCTCTGGCTGTTGCTGGTGTTTTATTCGCTGGCCGCCAGCGTCTGGACGGTGTGGCTCTGGATGACAGGCCTCAAAACCATCCCGGCCAACGAAGCCGGCGTGTTTGCCGTACTGCTGCCCATCAGCGCCGCCGCGGTCGGCGTCATGGTGCTGGGCGAAACACTGAACCCCACCCAGATCGGCGCCTTCGGCATCGCGCTGGCCGGCGTGGTGCTGGCTACTTTGCCGGGACGGGGTCTGGAAAAGCCTGCTCCGGTCGAGCCGCCGCACTGATTTCGCGGTCCAGCCGCTTTTGCCGGCGCATCACATAAATGCTGTAGCTGATGATGCCCAGCGACACCACCGTGATCAGGATCGTCGCCGCCGCGTAAATCGACGGGTTCACGCCGCGGCGGGCGTAGCTGAAGATCACCTGCGGCAGGGTCGTCACGCCCGGGCCCGACAAAAACTCCGAAATCACCACATCGTCGAACGAGAGCGTGAACGTCAGCAGCCAGGCCGACACCAGAGCCGGCGCGATGTTGGGCAGGGTCACCAGGAAAAACACCTGCATGGGCCGGCAGCCCAGGTCCATGGCGGCCTCCTCGAGGGTGCGGTCCATTTCGCTCAGGCGCGACTGGACCACCACGGTCGCGTAGGCCATGCCCAGCAAGGTGTGGCCGGTCACGATGGTGATGAAGCCGCGGTCAGGCCAGCCCACGGCGCGCTGCACCGCCACCATCAGCAGCAGCAGAGACAGCCCGATGATGACCTCGGGCATGACCAGGGGCGCGTTGACCAGCCCGTAAAACAGGGTGCGCCCAGTAAAACGCAGGTAGCGCACCAGCACAAAGGCTGCAAAGGTTCCCAGCACCACCGACAGCGTGCCGGTGATCAGCGCCACCTTGAGCGACAGGAAGAAACCTTCGACCAGCCGCGAGTCCGCCAGCAATGCCTCGTACCAGCGCGTGGAAAAGCCGGTGAAAACACCGTCCTGCCGCGTGCTGTTGAAAGAAAAGACGATGAGAAAAAACAGTGGGATGTAAAGAAAGAGGTAGACCAGCCCCATCCAGAGCCGACCCACGTTGTTTTCCACCAGCCGCGAAAAAAACCTTAGGCTGAGTTTCATCTCAGTGCCCTCCCCGCGCGCCGCGGTCGCTGCTGGAGCGGTAATAAAACGCCAGCGGCACCAGGATCAGCAAAATCATCACCACCGCGAGCGCCGACGCGCGCGGCCAGTTGTTGCTGCTGAACATCTCGTCCCAGACCACGCGGCCAATCATGATGTTTTCGGCGCCGCCCAGTAGCGAGGGGATCACGAACTCGCCGACGCTGGGAATGAACACCAGCATGGAGCCGGCCACGATGCCCGACTTGCTGAGCGGCACGGTGATCAGCCAGAAGGCCTTCCAGGCGCTGGCGCCCAGGTCGTGCGCGGCTTCCAGCAGGCGAAAATCCATCTTCACCAGGTTGGCATAGAGCGGCAGGATCATGAAGGGGCAGTACACATAGGTCATGCCCACCAGCATGGAGACGTCGGTATAGAGCATCACCATGGGCTCCTGGATGATGCCCAGCGACAGCAGCAGGTTGTTGAGCACACCCTGGTCGGCCAGTATGCCCTTCCAGGCGTAGACACGCAGCAGGAAAGACGTCCAGAACGGCAGCATCACCAGCATCAGCAAGGCCGGGCGTATCGAGGGCCGCGAGCGCGCGATGAAGTAGGCAAAGGGATAGCCTATGACCAGGCAGGACAGCGTGGTCAGCAAGGCGTACTTCAGCGAGGTCTTGTAAGCCTCCATGTAGATGGTGTTGCCGAAGCCGCCCACGGCGTCCTGCGCGTTGTCGATGAAGATGGACGCGTAGTTGTTGTAGCGCAGCAGGACGTGCCAGGAGCCCTTCACCGTCTCTATCAGCGGCGCAAAAGGATCAACGCCGCCCCCCATGTCCGTCACGCTGATGCGTAGCAGGATCAGGAAAGGCAGCACAAAAAACAGCAGCAGCCAGACATAGGGCACGGCGATCACGAAGCGCCGCCCGAGGTTGAGCTGAAGCCAGGAGGGGATGTTGTTCATCGCCGGGAATTGAATCGTTGAGGCCTGTGGGCTGCGCCTACTGCGTCAGCACCACCGGCGCGGAGCCGTCCCACCAGAAGAACACCTGGTCGTCCCAGGTGATCGTGTCGCTGTCGTGGCGCGTGGTGTTGGTCTCGGTGATCTTGAGGGTACGCCCTCCGGCCGCTTCCACGATGAAGGTGTTGTAGCTGCCGAAATAGGCAATCTCGCGCACCTTGCCGGTGAACAGGTTGCTGCCGACCCCAGGCGGGCGGGCCTTGGCGATATGGATCTTCTCGGGCCGCACCGCGATGGCCACCGCCATGCCCAGCGTGCCGCTGATGCCGTGCCCCACGCTCACCACGCCCTGGTCGGTGGTGACTTCGCAGCGGTCGGCCTCGTCCAGCGTGAGCTCACCTTCCAGCATATTGACGTTGCCGATAAAGTCGGCCACAAAACGGCAATTGGGGTGCTCGTAGATTTCCTTGGGCGTGCCGACCTGCAGCACCCGGCCATGGCTCATCACGGCGATACGGGAAGCCATGGCCATGGCTTCCTCCTGGTCGTGCGTGACCATGACGCAGGTCACGCCCACCGACTCAAGAATATTGACAAGTTCGAACTGCGTGCGTTCTCGCAGCTTTTTGTCCAGCGCGCCCAGGGGTTCGTCGAGCAAAAGCAGCTGGGGGCGCTTGGCCAGGCTGCGCGCCAGGGCCACACGCTGCTGCTGGCCGCCCGAGAGCTGGTGTGGCTTGCGTTTGGCGAAGGCCTCGAGTTGGACCAGCTTGAGCATCTCCTGCACGCGGGCTTCGATCTCGGGCTTGGGCATGCCTTCGCGCTTGAGGCCGAAGGCGATGTTGTCCCAGACCGTCAGGTGCGGAAACAGCGCATACGACTGGAACATCATGTTGATGGGCCGCTCGTAGGGCGGGAAGGACGCGATGTCCACGCCGTCCAGGAAGACCGCGCCGGAGGTTGGTTTTTCAAAACCCGCCAGCATGCGCAGCAGGGTCGACTTGCCGCAGCCGGAACTGCCCAGCAGTGCGAAGATTTCACCCTTGTGGATGGACAGCGAGACATCATCGACCGCTGCCACGCCATCAAAGCGCTTGACCAGCTGGTCGGTCCGCAAAAACCCGTCGCCGGCCGAGAGAGGTAGATTCATGAACAGGATTTCCTGCCTTCATCAAAATGAAAAAAAGCTGTGCACACAACACATTGCATGCACAGCCGGGTTCACACTGAAATCAGCGCTTGCCAGGGATCAGTAAAACGTTACTTGCCTTTTTTGAAGGCGGTGAACACATTGCTCATGGATTCACGGGCTTCGTTGCTGAAGCTTGCGGGTGACACCATTTTCTTCAGGTTGTCGGCATCGGGGAACACCGCCTTGTCCTTGGCAATTTCGGGCTTGACGTTGGCCAGGCTGGCCTTGTTCGCGGTGGCGTAGCCCAGCTCGTTGGTCAGGGAGGCGGACACTTCAGGGCGCAGCGAGTAGTTGATGAAGGCCAGCGCATTGTTGGGGTGCTTGGCATCCTTGGGGATGGCCAGGGTGTCAAAGAAGATCAGGCCGCCGGTGCTGGGCAGCAGGGCCTCGACTTCGTTGCCGCTCTTGTTTTCCAGCGCGCGGCCGCGGGCGATGTTGATGTCGCCGGCCCAGGCCAGGGCCACGCAGGCCTTGCCGCCGGCCAGGTCGTCAATCATGGTGCTGGAGAACATGCGGATGTGCGGGCGCACCTTGGCCAGCATCTCGGCCGCCGCCTTGTGGTCGGCCGGGTCGTTGGAGTAAGCGTTCTTGCCCAGGTAGTGCATGGCCGGCGGCAGCACTTCGGTGGGCGAGTCGAGGTAGGCGATGCCGCAGGCCTTGAGCTTGGCGGTGTAGACCGGGTTGAACACCAGGTCCCAGGCGTTTTCCGGCATAGGGGTGGAACCCAGGGCCTTGGTGACCTTGGCCTTGTTGATGCCGACCGTGGTGAAGCTCCAGGCCCAGGGCACGAGGTAGGCATTGCCCGGGTCAATGGTGCCCAGTTTTTCCATGATGGCCGGATCCAGGTTGCCATAGTTGGCAATTTTGGTTTTGTCGAGCTTGGCGAGCAGGCCGCCGTCGATCTGCGGCTTGGCGAACACGGCGCCCGGCACGACGATGTCGTAACCGGTGTTGCCGGCGACCAGCTTGGCATGCAGGGCTTCGTTGTTCTCGAAGGTCTGGTAGTTGACCTTGATGCCGGTTTCCTTCTCGAAGTTGGCCACCATGTCCTTGGCGACGTAGTCAGGCCAGTTGTAGACATTGAGTACCTTTTCCTCGGCGGCCACGGGGGCCGGTGCGCTCGCGGCGGCGGCCGGGGCGGCAGCAGCAGGCGCTTCGTCTTTTTTACCGCAGGCGGTCAGTGCCGCCACCAGCATGGCCGAAAACGCCCAATACCCAAGATGCTTTTTCATAATGTCCTCAACTCCTCTTATAAAAACTTGGAAGTAAAAACCAGGAAACACTAGCAAAAATCAGACCGGAGCAATTGTATAAGAGGGTCGAAGGCACGGGAACCTTTCTTCCTATGCGGCCTTTGCATCAGGGCTTGCCGTGGGCCGCCCGGCAAATCTGCCTACAGCAGGACGGGCCGAAGGCGCTAGGCGCCTTTCCCCCTCCCCGCGTACGCTTTTGGGGCAAGCTTTCACTTCCCTTCCGAAAGACACCCCATGGGATTTTCCCGCTGGCTGGGCCGGGCCGCCATGAAACCCTTTGCCCGGGCATTGCCTGTGATGGGCGACACAGAGCGCGCCGCGCTCGAGGCGGGCACTGTCGGCTTTGAAGGCCGGCTGTTCTCCGGCCGGCCCGATTTCGGCGCCCTGCTGGCCGCCGGGCCCAATGTGCTCAGCGCCGCGGAACAGGCCTTTCTGGACAAGGAAGTCACCGCGCTATGCGCCATGCTGGACGACTTCGCCATCGACCAGGCCGGGGACCTCCCCGCCGAGGTCTGGGCCTATCTGCGCGAGCACCGCTTCTTCGGCATGATCATTCCCGAGGCGCATGGCGGGTTGGGCTTCAGCCACTATGCCCATGCCGCCGTAGTCACGCGCATCGCCACGCTGAACATTTCCGCGGCCGTGACCGTCATGGTGCCCAACTCCCTGGGCCCGGCCGAACTGCTGCTGCGCTACGGCACGGATGCCCAGAAGCAGCACTACCTGCCGCGCCTGGCCGACGGGCGCGACCTGCCCTGCTTCGGGCTGACCTCGCCCTATGCGGGCTCCGACGCGGCTTCCATCCCCGACCGCGGCCTGCTGGTGGAGCGGGAGTTTGAAGGCCGGGTGGTACGCGGCTTCAGCCTGAACTTCTCCAAGCGCTACATCACCCTGGCACCGGTGGCCACCGTCGTGGGCCTGGCCTTTAACGCCATCGACGAAAGCCTGCCCGAGGGCCAGCGCGAGCTGGGCATCACCTGCGCGCTGATCCCGGTGCCGCAACCCGGCATGGAGATCGGCCGGCGGCACCGGCCCATGGACGCGGCTTTCATGAACGGCCCTATCGAGGGCCGCGAGGTCTTCATCCCCATGGACTGGGTCATAGGCGGCGAGGCCCGGGTCGGCCAGGGCTGGCGCATGCTCATGGAATGCCTGGCGGCCGGGCGGGCCATTTCGCTGCCGGCACTGGGCTCGGCCATGCAGCAGACCGCGCTCTTTGTCACCAATGGCTACGGCCAGGTGCGCGAGCAGTTCGGGCTCCCGATCGGGCGTTTCGATGCGATTGCGGGCGTGATCGCCGGCATGGCCTGCGAGCTTTATGCAACGGACGCCGCGCGCCGCTACACCGCCGCGGTGCTGGACCACGGCGAGCAGCCCAGCGTGGCCAGCGCCATCCTGAAGGTGCATTTGACCGAAGCCGGCCGCCGCGCCGTCAACCACGGCATGGACATACTGGGCGGCAAGGGCATCATCCAGGGCCCTTCCAACCTGCTGTCCGTGGCCTACCGCGGCGCGCCGATCGCCATCACGGTGGAAGGCGCCAACATCCTGACCCGCTCGCTGATCATCTTCGGCCAGGGGGCGGTGCGCTGCCACCCTTACGTGATGAAGGAAATGCAGGCGGTGCGGGACAAAGACGCCCAGGCGCTGGGCGAAGCATTGATCGGCCACGGCGGGCATGTGCTGCGCAATTTCTGGCACAGCATCGCGGGCGCACCGCTGCGGGGCACGCCGCCCGCGGGCCTGGAAAAGGAAGCCCGGCTGATCGCCCGCCTGAGCAGCCAGTACGCGCTCACCTGCGACCTGGCCATGGGCTTGCTGGGCGGCAAGCTCAAGCACATGGAATTGCTGTCGGCCCGGCTGGGCGATGTGCTGGCCCACCTCTATATGGCCAGCGCCTGCGTCTGGCGATATGCCGTTGAAAAGGACGGCGACATGCTGCCGGTGGCCAGGGCCGCCATTCGCATGCAGCTCGACCAGGCCGGCAATGCGCTGGAAGCGCTCTATGCCAACTTTCCATCGCCGCTGCGCCGGGTGGTGGGCGCGCTGGTGCTTAACCGCAGCACGCGGCTGGCACCGCTGCGCGATGTCCAGCTGCTGGACCTGGCCAGGCGGCTACGCACCAACAATGCGCTCTTGCGGGGCCTGTGCCCCGACCTGGCCACGCCGGCCGGCGGCGGCTTGCGGGACTTGATGGATGCGCTGGCCCTGGCCGAACAGTTGGGGGAGGAAACGGTGGAGCTCAACAAGGCCGTGCGCCGCAGCGCGTCCATGGAGCGCGCCGCGCAGGCCTCAAGCAACCCTGAACTGGCCTTGGCCTACCTGCGTGCGGCGGACAAGGTCATCCAGGTCGACGATTTCGCGCCCTAGCCTGTTTTAAGCAAACAGGCCCTTGTATTGCTCGCGCAGCAAATTCTTCTGCACCTTACCCATGGTGTTGCGCGGCAGCTCGCTAACCACAAAACACTGCTTGGGAATCTTGAAGTTGGCCAGCCTGGACTTGAGTTCGCCCACAATCCGGCCGCCTTCCAGCGCGGCGCCGGGCTTGGCGATCACGACGGCCACGCCCACTTCGCCAAAATCCGGGTGCGGCACGCCGACCAGGGCGCTTTCGGCCACGCCCGGCATGTCGTTGATATAGCCCTCGATCTCGGCCGGGTAGACGTTGTAGCCGCCGCTGATGATCAGGTCCTTGCTGCGGCCCACGATGACGATGTAGCCGCGCTCGTCGATCTTGCCGACGTCGCCGGTCTTGAAATAACCGTCCGCCGTGAACTCTTCTTTGGTCTTTTCCGGCATGCGCCAGTAGCCCTTGAAGACATTCGGCCCCTTGACCTGGATGCCGCCTATCTCGCCGGCCGGCAGGGGCTGCCCGTCGTCGCCCTGCACGCGCAGGCTGACGCCCGGCAGCGCAAAGCCCACGGTGCCGCCGCGCCGCTCGGCGCCCTGGTAGGGGTTGGAGGTCAGCATCACGGTTTCAGACATGCCGTAGCGCTCCAGGATCGTGTGGCCGGTGCGCTCCTTCCATTCGTTGAAGGTTTCGATCAGCAAGGGGGCCGATCCCGCGACGAAAAGACGCATGTTGCGGCAGGCCTCGCGGGTCAGGCCAGCTTCGGCCAGCAGGCGCACGTAAAGCGTGGGCACACCCATGAACACGGTGGCTTCGGGCAGCTTGCTGACCACCAGCTTGGGGTCGAACTTCGCGAGCCAGATCATCTTGCTGCCGTTGATCAGCGCCCCGTGGATGGCGACAAACAGGCCGTGCACATGGAAAATCGGCAAGGCGTGGATCAGCACGTCGCCCTTCTTCCAGCCCCAGTAGTCTTTCAGCACCAGTGCGTTGCTCAGCATATTGCCGTGCGTCAGCATGGCGCCCTTGCTACGGCCCGTGGTGCCGCTGGTGTAAAGAATGGCGGCCAGGTCGTCGGCCTGCCGCTGCACGGGTTCATGCCGGTCGCTGCAATGCGCGGCGCGCTCCAGCAGCGAGCCCGTGCGGTCGTCGTCCAGCGTGAAGACGTTGCGCGTGCCGGCCTTGAAGGCAATCTTGCTGACCCAGCCGAAATTCTTGCTGCTGCATACCACCACCGAAGGCTCGGCATTGCCGATGAAGTACTCGATCTCGGCGCTTTGGTAGGCGGTGTTGAGCGGCAGGAACACATAACCGGCGCGCAAGGTCGCCAGGTACAACATCATGGCTTCCACCGATTTTTCGACCTGCACCGCCACCCTGGCCCCCGCGGGCAAGCCCAGCGAGGCCAGCAGGTTGGCCACCATCGCGGTGCCCCGTTCAAGGTCGCGCCATGAATAGCGCAGGCCATTGTCGGTTTCGACGGCAACATCGTCCAGCGAGGAAGGGAAGGCGGCTCGCAGTGCCGCGAACAGGTTATGGTTTTTCATGGCTCAGGCTGTCAGTGGTCATAGATTCAGCGGCCCGGCCGTCAAACCGGGGCTGGCGTTTTTCAGTAAAGGCCGTCACGCCTTCCCGGTGTTCGGGCGACGCAGCGTAGCGATAAGCACTTGCTGCCAGTTCCATCACGGCTTGCTCGCTGCCGGCCTGGGCCAACGCCCGCAAAGCCTGCTTGTTCAGCCTGGCGGCACCAGGCGCCAGGGCGGCGCAGCGTTCCACGCAGTCCATGGCCGCGGCGATCGCCTCATCAGCAGGTAGCACCTGGTTGAGGAAACCGCGCCGCTTCATCTCATCAGCGTCCAGCACTGCGGCCGCCAGCAGCATTTCGCGCGCGGTCAGCTCGCCCGCCGCACGCAGCACCAGCGCAGCTTCGCGCGGCGCCATCGGAAAACCGAGCCTGGCGATGGGCGCGCCGAACTTCGCATTGTCGGCCGCGATGCGGATATCGCAGCAGCTGGCAATCTCCAGGCCGGCGCCCATGCAGTTGCCGTCGATCTGCGCGACCATGGGCACATCGCAATCGAGCATGGCCTGCAGGCCGCCCCACACATCGCGCTCGTGAAAATCACGCAAGGCGGATTCTTCAAACCGGAAGCCGGCATATTCAGAGATATCGCCTCCCGCGCAAAAATGCCCGCCCTCGCCCCGCACCAGCACACCGCGCACATCGCCAGCCTGCTGGAGGCCTTCGAAGGCCGCGCGCAGCTCGCGCCACATAGCGCGGCTCATGGCATTGAACTTGCCCGGATGGGACAGGGTCACAAAGGCCAGGGAGCCCTTCACCTCGAGTAAAACAGCTCCAGCCATCAATCGGTCATTCGAGTTTGGCGCCGGAGGCCTTCACCACCGCCGACCAGCGCTTGACTTCGCTGCTCACGAAAGCGCCGAACTGCTGCGGCGTGAGGTTGCCGAAGTCCGCGCCGTTGCTGGCCCAGATGGCCTTGAGCTCGTCGGTGGTGGCGGCCTTGCGCAGGTCTTCGACGATGCGCGCCTGCACGTCGGCCGGCGTACCCTTGGGTGCCCACATGCCGTACCAGGTGGTCACGGTGTAGTCGGGCAGGCCCAGCTCACCGGCGCAGGGCACATCCGGAAATGCCGGGTTGCGCTTGGTGCCGGACACCATCAGCGCCTTGATACGCCCGCCCTTGATGTGGTTGGCCGAGGAACCCAGGCCGTCAAACATCATGTCGACATTGCCCGAGATCAAGTCCTGCAGCGCAGGGCCCGCGCCGCGGTAGGGAATGTGGGTAATGAAGGTCTTGGTCTGCTGCTTGAACAGTTCTCCGGCCAGGTGATGCGAAGTGCCCGCGCCGGCTGATCCGTAGTTGTACTTGCCCGGTGCCTTGCGCACAGCTTCAAGATAAGCCTTGAAATCGGGGAACGGCAGGTTGCGGGGGTTGACCACCAGCACCTGCGGCACGTTGGCCATCAAGGCCAGCGGCACAAAATCTTTCTCGATGTCGTAGTCGAGTTTGGGATACATCGAAGGCGCGATGGTATGGTGCACCGCGCCCATGAACAGCGTGTAGCCGTCGGGCTGGGCCCTGGCTGCGATGCTGGCCCCCAGCGTGCCGCCGGCGCCGCCGCGGTTGTCGATGATGAGCTGCTTGCCGGTGAGCTTCGCGAACTGGGCGGAAAGGGGGCGGGCGAAGGCGTCAGTGCCGCCGCCTGCCGGGAAAGGCACGATCATCGTCACAGGCTTGGTAGGCCAGCCCGACTGCGCATGGCTGCCGAAGGACAGTGTCGCGGCGCCGGCGGCCGCGGCGCGCAAGATGTCGCGCCGGGAAGCCCGGGCATGAAAACTGAAAGTCATTGTTGTCTCCTGTCGTTGTCGAAATCAGAAAAAGGCAAACCGGAAGTTCAAGGGTGATAAACCCGGCCCGCCGCCACCCAAACCTATCTTCAATACGTCCTCAACCGTGTTCTTAAGTACACATTCAAATGTACAAATCTTCGATGTCGCCTGACACGGGGATTTCCCCCTGTGCGAGCTGCGCGCGGTGCCTGTCCAGGCGCTTGAGGTCGTAGAGGTAATTCACCATGAGGCCGTAGGACTGCTTGAGCCCTTTCGGCGTGGGGTCGCCCGCCCAGTTGATGCGTTCTATGCGCGCGCCATTGCCCAGATGAAAGCGCGCCACCGGGTCCAGCGGCTTGCCCTCTTCCAGGGTCCGTCCCAGGTAATGGGCGGCGCAGTGCAGCAGCATTTTGCGCACCGGCGATTTTTCGCCGAGCGCGAGCGGATTCTCGATGGCCGTGAGTAAATGTCCCGCGCCGGGCGGCTCGAAACCCACGGCCCGGCCCAGCGCCGTGAGTTCTTTTTCACCCAGCTTTTCGAGCATGGCGCCGGCGTTCTTGCCCAGCCAGTTGCGAAAACCCGGAATCGGCGAAAGCGTGGCAAAGGTCTTGAGCTTGGGAAATTCTTCCTTCAGCGTCTCGACCACGCGTTTGATCAGGGAGTCGCCGAAACTCACGCCGCGCAGCCCCGCTTGGGTGTTGCTGATCGAATAAAAGATGGCCGTGGTGGCGCGGCTCAGGTCCGAAGGCGCGGCCAGTTCGTCGAGCAGCGGCATGATGTCGCCCGCAATCTGCTCGACCATGGCGACCTCGACGAAGATCAGCGGCACCTCGGGCAGGCGCGGGTGGAAAAAACCATAGCAGCGCCTGTCACTGTCGAGCCGGTTCTTCACGTCGGCCCAGCCCTTGATGTCATGCACCGCTTCGTACTTGATGAGCTTCTCGATCAGCGAGGCCGGCGAATCCCAGGTGATGCGGCGCAGGTCGAGAAAGCCCACGTCGAACCAGGTGGAAAACATGTATTCCATTTCCACGTCCAGCGCCAGGAGGCGCTTGTCGGACTTGAGGCTGGGCTGCATCTCGGCCCGCATGTCGACCAGGAACTGGATGCCGCCCGGGTAGACGCTGAAACGCTGCAACAGGCGCCGGCGCGGCGACACCGTGGCGCGCCGGTAGCGCACCTCGGCCACCGCCTCCTCGGGCGTGCCCACTGCCGCCGCGAACTGCGCCTGCGCGGCCTTGACCTTTTGCGGGTTGGCAACGAACTGCTCGCTCATGAGCATCCACAGGTCGCGCCGGCGCGCCGCCGTGGCGCCCTCGTACCAGGCCGCGATGGCCATGGCACGGCGGCCGCCCTCGACCTCGCTCACGCGCGGGTCGATGATGGCCTGCAGCTCCTGCAAGGTGCGGCGCAGCACGCGCGGCGACAGCGCCTCGTCTTTCTGGCTCAGCGTCGCCTGCAGCCGCTCATGCGTGCTGCGCGCGGGCAGGCTTGCGCCGGGCGCCGCTTTTTTGGCCGCCGGAGCGGCTGGCGCCGCCGTATTCCCCGCGGAGCCCTTGTCGCTGGTAAAGCGCGAAACGCTGCGGCTGAGCCACTCGGCGGCGCTCATGATGCCACCCTGGAGCGCTGGTTGCGGGCCAGCTCGCGCAGCGCTTCGCGCTGGCGCGTCAGGTGCGTGCGCATGGCAGCTTCCGCGCCTTCGCTGTCGCGGCTCTTGAGGGCGGCAAATACCGTCATGTGCTCAGACAGGCTTTGTGCCAGCCGGCCCGGCGCGTGAAGCTGCTGCAGCCGCGCGAGCTTGAGGATTTTGCGCAGGTCGGCAATGGCCTGCGCCAGCCAGCGGTTGTCGGCCAGCAGGATGATGGCCTCGTGGATCGCGAAATTTGTGGCGTAGTAGTCGTTGATGCGGCCGGCCGCCGCATGGCTGTTGAGGCGCTCGTGCAGGGTGGTCAGCGCCGCGAGGTCGGCGTCGGTCGCGTTGCGCGCCGCCTCGTAGGCGCAGCGCCCTTCCAGCAGCGCGATTACCGGGAAGATGTCGTCGAGGTCCTTTTCGGTCACTTCGTTGACGAAGCAGCCGCGCCGGGGTTCATGGCGCAGCAGCCCCTCGGAAGTCAGCACTTTGAGCGCCTCGCGCAGCGGCGTGCGCGAAATTTCCAGCCGCCCGCACAGCGCAACCTCGTCCAGAAAGCTCCCGGGCGCCAGCTGGCCCGCGAAAATTTGCTCGCGCAGGGTATCGGCGACCTCCTGGTGCAGTGAATTCTGGACAAGACGCATGGCATGACCCTTTGACTGACCCGGCCCGCCGGCACGGCGAACCCCTGCTGAAACTCGCTTTACCGTCGGCGTTTTAACGCTCAATTCCACGGTAATTTCAAGTAATTACGTGTAATTATGAAAAATAAACCCAGCGCAATCAAGAGGCTGTGCCTGAAAACGACAGGGAGAAACCCTAGTGGAGGCTGCGGACTCCGACTTGCGGATCGTGGATACGAACAGCGCGCGCCGCCCGCCCGGGGCAGCACACCTGTGGTGTCTTGCCGGGCCTCAGGCCGGCTCAGCGCGTTTTGTCGCCCATACCCAGAGCCAGGCGCCGCCGATGATCATGGGAACGCAAAGCCATTGGCCCATGCTCATGCCCAGGGCCAGGATGCCGAGGAACTCGTCCGGTTCGCGGAAAAACTCGGCAATAAAACGAAATACGCCGTAGCCCAGCAGGAAGGCGCCGGAGACCTGGCCGGTCTTGCGCGGCTTGCGCGCGTACAGCCACAGCAGCACGAACAGCAGCAGGCCTTCGAGCAGGAACTGGTAGACCTGCGAGGGATGGCGCGGCAGCGGGGAGCCGCTGCCCGGAAACACCATGCCCCAGGGCAGGGCCGGGTCGCTAAAACGCCCCCACAGCTCACCATTGATGAAGTTGCCGACGCGCCCCGCCGCCAGGCCCGTGGGCACGCAAGGCGCCACAAAATCCATCACCTGCAGCCAGGGCCGCTGGCGCGAGCGGGCAAACCACCACTGCGAGGCCAGCACCCCCAGCATGCCGCCGTGAAAGCTCATGCCGCCCTGCCACACAAAAAAGATCTCCAGCGGATGCGTGAGGTAATAGCCGGGCTTGTAGAAAAGGCAGTAACCGAGCCGCCCGCCTACCACCACACCCATCACCCCCAGAAACAGCATGTCCTCAATATCCCTGCGCGACCAGGCGCCCGGGCCGGTGATGGAAGCAAAAGGCTGGTGGCGCAGCCGCCGCGTCGCCAGGAAGAAAAACAGGCCAAAAGCTGCCAGGTAGGTCAGGCCGTACCAGTGGATGCCCAGCGGGCCGAGTTGGAGCGCGACGGGATTGATTTGCGGGTGGATAAGCATGGGCGGTATTTTGCACGCATGCCTCGTAGGAAAGGGCTTACGCGACGACTGCATTGGATTAGACTGCCGGCAACACCGTCACGGACCCCGCCATGCGCTACGCCCTCCACCCTGCCCTTGCTTTCTGCCTGCTGGGCCTGTTCTTCACGCAGCCCGCCGCCGCGCAGGTCTACCAATGCCTGGATGCGAACGGCAAAAAAGTGTTTTCACAAATACCTTGCGCGACCCAGGGCGGCAGCGAAAAACTCATCATGCAGGCGCCCGCGAAGTCCGCCGCTCCCCCGGCGCCGGCCGACGGCATGCCCTATGGCAACGCCGGTGCTGCTGCCGCAGCCGCGCCAAAGGACTGGGCGGCGGAAAACGCGGCCGCCGACGCGCGCGCGGCGGCCGCCGAAGCTGCCGCCGGCGCATCGCGCCAGGGCACATCCCCGGCACCGGGCGGCTTGCGCAAAGGTGCTGCCCAAGCCCAGCTCACCGACAAACAAATCATTGCCAACTGCGAGGCCAACCATGGCGCGCGCTGCAGCAGCGCGGGCGAAATAGCCCAGCGCCGGATGGAGCAGCGCGAACTCACCGCGTCGGAAAGGCAGCAGCAGCAAAGCGCGGTGGCGGCGCGCCGGCAACGCGAACAGGACGAAGCCTTTTACCGCTCTACTCGCCGATAAAGGCCGTAAAGCGCGCGAGCGCCGGGTTGGCGCTGGCGCCTGGCCAGACCAGGCTGGTCTCGCAGCCGGGTACCGCGACTGAAGCCCCCCGAGCCCCACCGCGCATGGAAGGCCTGCCGGCCGGCAGGCTGCGGTACACCACGCCGGGCCGCTGGAACTGCCGAACGCTCTCGGGAACCCAGGCCACGCCCAGCCCGGCGGATACGAGATTCACGATGGTCTGCATCTGGATGGCTTCCTGCGCGACCTGCGGCAATTGCCCGGCCGCGTGGTACATCGCAAAAATCGCGTCGTAGAGAGAAGGAACGATGCGCCGCGGAAAAATCACCAGGGCCTGGTCCAGCAGGTCCGCAAGAGTCAGTTCAGCCTTGTTTGCCAGCGGGTGCTGCTCGGGCAGCGCCACCACCAGCGGGTCCTGGCTGATGCGCCGGCAGGCCAGGCCAGGCGGCGCAAAACCAGGGGAATGCAGCATGAAGCCCGCGTCGATCTCGCCGCGTTCAAAGGCCTGCAATTGCACGTCGCCGGTCGCCTCCAGCAGCTCCAGCTGCACTTTCGGGTAGTGCTCGCGAAAGGCCCGTACCCAGCGCGGCAGCAACTCAAAGCCCACGGTGGAGACAAAAGCCAGCCGCAAACGCCCTGCCTCGCCGTCGGCGCTGGCGCGCGCATACGCCGGCAAGGCCTGGGCGCGCGCCAGCAGGTCGCGCGCCTCGGGCACCAGGGCGGCGCCCGCCGCCGTGAGCTGCACGCTGCGCTTGGTGCGGTCGAACAGCTTGAGGCCCAGCAAGGCCTCCAGCTGCGCAATGGCTTGCGTGAGCGGCGGCTGGGTCATGCTCAGGCGCAGCGCCGCGCGGCCGAAGTGCAACTCCTCGGCCACGGCCAGGAACTGGCGCCACAGGCGAAGCTCGATCAGGGGCGGTTTGCGGGAAGCCGTGTGCACGGCCTTGAGGGCATCATTCATATGCATTACATATTAATAGATCATAAATAATGGATTAGAAAGAATCAATCAAAGCACGCATACTCTGCTTTCCTGATTGCCGCGGCACAGCCCGGGCACACCCAAACAGACATCCACCACGAGACGCACTATGAACACCAAAACCGTCAACATCGTTGCCAACCCGCGCAGCAAAAACATCACCGAGGGCAAATCACGCGCGCCCAACCGCTCCATGTACTACGCCATGGGCTACGAGGCCGACGACTTCAAAAAGCCCATGGTCGGCGTGGCCAACGGCCACAGCACCATCACCCCCTGCAACAGCGGCCTGCAAAAACTGGCCGATGCGGCGATTGCCGGCATCGAGGAGGCCGGCGGCAATGCCCAGGTCTTCGGCACGCCGACCATCTCCGACGGCATGGCCATGGGCACCGAAGGCATGAAGTATTCGCTGGTGAGCCGCGAGGTGATCTCCGACTGCATCGAAACCTGCGTGCAGGGCCAGTGGATGGACGGCGTGCTGGTGGTCGGCGGTTGCGACAAGAACATGCCGGGCGGCCTGATGGGCATGCTGCGCGCCAACGTGCCGGCGATCTACGTCTACGGCGGCACCATCCTGCCGGGCAGCTACAAGGGCAAGGACCTCAACATCGTCAGCGTGTTCGAAGCCGTGGGAGAGAACGCCGCCGGCCGCATGAGCGATGAGGACCTGCTGGAGATCGAGCGCCGCGCCATTCCCGGCACCGGCAGTTGCGGCGGCATGTACACGGCCAACACCATGTCCAGCGCCTTCGAGGCCCTGGGCATTTCGCTGCCCTACTCCAGCACCATGGCCAACCCGCACGACGAGAAAATGAACTCGGCCAAGGAGTCGGCCAAGGTCCTGGTCGAGGCCATCAAGAAAGACATCAAGCCGCGCGACATCGTCACCAAGAAGGCGATTGAAAACGCGGTCGCCGTGATCATGGCGACCGGCGGCTCCACCAACGCCGTGCTGCACTTCCTGGCCATCGCCCACGCGGCCGGCGTCGAATGGACGATCGACGACTTCGAGCGCGTGCGCCAGCGCACGCCGGTGCTGTGCGACCTCAAGCCCTCAGGCAAATACCTCGCCGTGGATCTGCACCGCGCCGGCGGCATTCCCCAGGTGATGAAAACGCTGCTGGCCGCCGGCCTGCTGCATGGCGACTGCCTGACGATTTCCGGCCAGACCATTGCCGAGACGCTCAAGGACGTGCCCGATGTGCCGCGCGCCGACCAGGACGTGATCCGCCCCATCGACAAGCCCATGTACGCCCAGGGCCACCTGGCCATCCTCAAGGGCAACCTCTCGCCCGAGGGCTGCGTCGCCAAGATCACCGGCCTGAAGAACCCGGTCATGACCGGCCCGGCGCGCGTGTTTGACGACGAGCAGTCGGCCCTGGCCGCGATCCTGGCCGGCAAGATCAAGGCCGGCGACGTGATGGTGCTACGCTACCTCGGCCCCAAGGGCGGTCCCGGCATGCCTGAAATGCTGGCCCCCACCGGCGCGCTGATAGGTGCCGGCCTCGGTGAAAGCGTGGGCCTGATCACCGACGGCCGATTCTCCGGCGGCACCTGGGGCATGGTGGTCGGCCACGTCGCCCCCGAAGCCGCGGCCGGGGGCAACATTGCCTTCATCAACGAAGGCGACTCCATCACCATCGACTCCAAGCAGCTTTTGCTGCAGCTGAACATCAGCGATGCTGAACTCGCCAAGCGCAAGGTCGGCTGGAAGGCACCGGCACCACGTTACACCCGCGGCGTGCAGGCCAAGTTTGCCTTCAATGCCTCCAGTGCCAGCAAGGGCGCGGTGCTGGACGACTATTGAACCGACCCCGGTCCACTGAAACGACAAGAGCCCGTGAAGTTACAGACTTCACGGGCTCTTTGCTTTGGGCCGCTTCGCAGTTTGCGAACAGCGGATAAATTGGTGTCGTACCTTGAATAAAGGACTTGCGGCGGCTCGGGCCTACTTCTTCCTCTTTTTGGCCGAGAGCATACCCATGGCTTCACGCTGTTTTTCGATCCGGTCGTCCTTGCGCTTGGCCATCTTGTCGATTTCCCTGCGCTTGGTATAACCCGATGCATCCGCCCAGGCCCACCAGGCGACGGCCATCGCAAAGGGAGACAGCACGATGAACCAGTTCAAAGTAGCCACCGGCCCGATCTCCAGGTATTTAAGCACCAACGCGGCAATGCCCAGCAATAAAAAGAACATGAAATTTCTCCTGAATATGTCTACCCGCGCCAAGGGGTATCCCCTTGAAACAAGGGTCAACCGGCACCACTACAATCACGTTGATTGACTGTAACCGAATCCACAACTTCCCCCACGAGGACAATCCATGAAACGCATTCTTTCGGTAATCGCTTTTGTGACCGCGGGTTTTGCCGTGTCGACGCCAGCCCTGGCCGACCTGCAACTGGCTACCGCCAAGAACTGCATGGCCTGCCACGCCATCGACAAGAAGCTGGTCGGTCCGTCCTATAAGGATGTCGCCGCCAAGTACGCCGGCCAGAAGGACGCCGCCGACAAGCTGGCCGCCAAAATCATCAAGGGCGGTTCCGGCGTCTGGGGCCCGGTCCCCATGCCCGCGAACGCGCAGGTCAACCCTGAAGAAGCCAAGAAACTGGCGACCTGGGTCCTGGCAACCAAATAAGCGGCTCACAAGCCCGCAAAAAAGCCCGTCGATGACGGGCTTTTTTTATGCCTGACGCAGATTCAAATCACTGCTTCTCGGACAGCTGCTCCAGGATGGCGGGATTCTCAAGGGTGGAGGTGTCCTGCGTAATAGCCTCACCCTTGGCGATGCCGCGCAACAGGCGGCGCATGATCTTGCCGCTGCGTGTCTTGGGCAGGTTGTCGCCGAAGCGGATGTCCTTGGGCTTGGCGATGGGGCCGATTTCCTTGCCGACCCAGTCGCGCAGTTCCTTGGCGATGGCCTTGGCCTCCTCGCCTGTGGGGCGCGCGCGCTTGAGCACCACGAAGGCCACGATGGCTTCGCCGGTCAAATCGTCAGGCCGCCCCACCACGGCGGCTTCGGCCACCAGCGCGGAATGCGCCACCAGCGCCGATTCGATTTCCATGGTGCCCATGCGGTGGCCCGAGACGTTCAACACGTCGTCGATGCGGCCGGTGATGCGGAAATAGCCGTTGTCGGCATTGCGCACCGCGCCGTCGCCGGCCAGGTAAATCGTGCCGCCCATTTCTTCCGGGAAATAACTCTTCTTGAAACGCTCGGGATCGTTCCAGATGGTGCGGATCATGGACGGCCAGGGACGCTTGACGACCAGCATGCCGCCCGAGCCGTTGGGCAGGTCTTTGCCGGTTTCATCGACGATGGCGGTCATGATGCCGGGCAGCGGCAGGGTGCAACTGCCGGGCACCAGCGGCGTGGCGCCGGGCAGCGGCGTGATCATGTGGCCGCCGGTTTCGGTTTGCCAGAAGGTGTCCACGATGGGGCAGCGCTCGCCACCCACGTTTTTGTAGTACCACATCCAGGCTTCGGGATTGATGGGCTCGCCGACCGAGCCCAGGATGCGCAGGCTACTGAGGTCGGAGCGTGCCGGGTGCACTTTCTCGTCGGCCTCTGCGGCCTTGATCAGCGAACGGATGGCCGTGGGCGCGGTGTAGAAAATCGTGACCTTGTGTTTTTCGATCATCTGCCAGAAGCGCCCCGCGTTCGGGAAGGTCGGGATGCCCTCGAAGATGATCTGCGTCGCGCCGGCCGCCAGCGGGCCGTAGGCCACATAGGTGTGGCCGGTGATCCAGCCGATGTCGGCCGTGCACCAGAACACGTCGGCGGGCTGGATGTCGAAGGTCCAGTCCATCGTGAGCTTGGCCCACAGCAGGTAGCCGCCCGTGCTGTGCTGCACGCCCTTGGGCTTGCCGGTCGAGCCCGAGGTGTAGAGGATGAACAGCGGGTGCTCGGCGCCGACGAATTCGGGCTCGCACACCGGCGCCGCCTTGGCCGTGATTTCGTGCATCAGGCTGTCGCGCCCGGCCACCATATTGCAGGCCGTGGCGGTGCGCTGGTAGACGATCACGTTCTTGATCGACTCGCAGCCGCCCATGGCGATACCTTCATCGACGATGGCCTTGAGCGGCAATTCCTTGCCGCCGCGCAACTGGTAGTTGGCGGTGATGACGGCCACGGCGCCGGCGTCCTGGATGCGCTCTTGCAGGCTCTTGGCAGAGAAGCCACCGAACACAACGGAATGCGTGGCGCCTATGCGCGCACAGGCCTGCATGGCCACCACACCTTCCACTGTCATCGGCATGTAGATGATGACGCGGTCGCCCTTCTTGATGCCCGCGCCCTTGAGCGCGCTGGCGAACTGGCTGACCCTGGCGTGCAGTTCCTTGTAGGTGACGCTGGTGACCTTGCCGTCGTCGCTTTCAAAAATGATGGCTTTTTTGTTCTCGGTCGGCGTGCCCAGGTGGCGGTCCAGGCAGTTGTAGGAGGCGTTGAGCTCGCCGTCGGCAAACCATTTGTAGAAAGGCGCGTTGGATTCGTCCAGCGTCTTCGTGAAGGGTTTTTTCCAGCTGAGGTTTTCGCGCGCCAGGCGCGCCCAGAAACCCTCAAAATCCTTTTCAGCCTCGGCGCACAAAGCCTGGTAGGCCGGCATGCCCGAAATGCGCGCGGCCTTCACGGTGGCGGCGGCGGGCGGAAAAACGCGGTTCTCCACCAGGGTTGATTCAATCGCGGAATTGGGGGCGCTCATTTGGCTTTGTCTCCTGTTTGTCACTGAATGCGTGGTACTGTCTTCTGCCGCACTTACAAGCCACTGACTGGCTTGAACCTTACAAATGCCTCAAATCCGGGGGTGGCCTGCCGCCCTCTTACAATGCCGCAACCCTCCCAGCTTACGCCATCATGACTGAACCTACCCAGACCCCAAGCACCGGCAAAATTTCCCCTCTGCGCCCGCTGCCCAACCTGATTTTCGCCAGCCGCTGGTTGCAATTGCCGCTCTACCTGGGCCTGATCGCCGCGCAGGCGGTGTATGTGATGCACTTCCTGGTCGAATTGTGGCACCTGATAGAAGCCGCCTTCGGCAGCCAGACCGCCCTGCAATCGCTGATCACCAGCATAGGCTACAAAACCGCCATACCCGTCGCGTCCCTCAACGAGACGGTCATCATGCTGGTGGTGCTGGCCCTGATCGACGTGGTCATGATCTCCAACCTGCTGATCATGGTCATCGTCGGCGGCTACGAAACCTTTGTGAGCCGCATGAACCTCGAAGGCCACCGCGACCAGCCGGAATGGCTGAGCCATGTGAATGCCTCGGTGCTCAAGGTCAAGCTGGCCACGGCGATCATCGGCATCAGCTCCATCCACCTGCTCAAGACCTTCATCAACGCCGACAACTACACCGACAAGGTCCTGATCGCGCAGACCGTGATCCACATCACCTTCTTGCTGTCGGCCATCGCGATCGCCTACACCGACAAAATCATGTCAGGCATCGCCGCGCAAAAGCACTGAGCCTCAGGCGGGTGTCTTCACCGCCTCCACGGCGCTGCTGCTGCGCAACAGCATCAGCGCGCCCAGCGCGCCGGACAGCAATGAGCCGCAGAGCACCCCCAGCTTGAGCTGCGTTTCATAGGCGGCATCCTGGCCGGCAAAGGCCAGCGCGCCTATGAACAGGCTCATGGTGAAACCCACGCCGCAGAGCAGGCAGACACCGAAAAACTGCCGCCAGCCGGCTCCAGCCGGCAGGCGCGCGCCGGCAAAGCGGATCAACAGCCAGGACGCGCCGAACACGCCTATCGCCTTGCCCACCAGCAGGCCCAGCGTGATGCCCATGGGCACGCTTTGCAGCAAGGTCGCCGGCGTCACGCCCTGCAGCGACACGCCGGCGTTGACAAAGGCGAACATGGGCAGCACCGCAAACGCCACCCAGGGGTGCAGCGCGTGCTCGGCCGCCTTGAGCGGCGAGCCGCCCTTGCCGTCGGACAGCGGAATCGCCAGCGCGGTGACCACCCCGGCCAAGGTGGCGTGTATGCCCGATTTGTAGACAAACAGCCAGATCACCAGCCCCACCGCGACATAAGGACTTATCGCCATGACCTTCGTGCGGTTCAGGGCCAGCAGCACCAGCACGCCCGCGCCCGCGGCGGCCAGGGCGGACAAGGAAAGCTTGTCGGTGTAGAAGAAGGCAATGATCAGGATGGCGCCCAGGTCGTCAATGATGGCGACAGCCGTCAAAAACACCTTGAGCGAAGCCGGCACCCGGCTGCCCAGCAGCACCAGGATGCCCAGCGCGAACGCGATGTCAGTGGCGGCCGGAATGGCCCAGCCGCGCAGCGCGACGGAATTGCCGGCATTGATCGCCACATAGATGAGCGCCGGCGCCACCATGCCGCCCAGCGCCGCGCCCACCGGCAGCAGTGCCTGGCTGCGCGAAGCCAGTTCGCCGTCCAGCAGCTCGCGCTTGATCTCCAGCCCCACCAGGAAAAAGAACACCGCCATCCACAGGTCGTTAACCCAGTGCAGCAGCGACTTGGACAGCAGCAGCGCGTCGGAGCCCAGGCGCAGCTCGCCGGGCAGCTCCACAAAACGCATATAGGCTTCGCTCCACGGCGAGTTGCTGGCGACCAGTGCCAGCACGGCCGCCAGCGCCAGCACCACGCCCGACAGCGACTGCGAGTTGATGAACTGGTTCAGTGTGCGGTGGACAAATTTGAGCATCGCCTATTCTCCCAGACACGCACAAGTCAACGGTATCCGATGCCCCCGCGCCAGCAGGGGCCGCGGAACTGGCTTCGCCAGGCCGCAGGCGCCGCCCCCTGAAAGGGGGGAACAGGCTACACGAAGTGAGCCTGGACGGGGGTTAAACCATATTTCCGGGGACAACCCACTGGTCAAACTGCTCACCCGTGACAAAACCCGAAGCCAGCGCCGCGTCGCGCAGGCTGCTGCCTTCCTTGTGCGCCTTCTTGGCGATGAAGGCGGCCTTGTCGTAGCCGATGTGGGTGTTCAGCGCCGTCACCAGCATCAGCGAGCGATCCACGAGTTCGGTGATGCGTTCGCGGTTCGGTTCTATGCCCACGGCACAGTGGTCGTTGAAGCTCACCATGCCGTCGGCCAGCAGGCGCACGCTCTGCAGGAAGTTGTGCGCCACCATGGGACGGAAGACATTGAGCTCGAAGTTGCCCGAGGCGCCGCCGAAGTTGATGGCCACATCGTTGCCGAACACCTGGGCCGCCAGCATGGTGACGGCTTCGCTCTGCGTCGGGTTGACCTTGCCCGGCATGATGGACGAGCCGGGTTCGTTTTCGGGAATGCTGAGCTCGCCGATGCCGCTGCGCGGGCCGCTGGCCAGCCAGCGCACGTCGTTGGCGATTTTCATCATGCTGGCCGCCAGGGTCTTGAGCGCGCCGTGCGCATGCACCAGGCCGTCGACCGAGGCCAGCGCCTCGAACTTGTTGGGCGCCGTGACAAAAGGCAGGCCCGTGAGGCTGGCCAGCTCGGCCGCCACCTGCACGGCATAACCCTTGGGCGCGTTCAGGCCGGTACCGACGGCGGTGCCGCCCAGCGCCAGCTCGCACAGGTGCGGCAAGGCGGCGCGCACATGTTTTTCGCCGTGGTCCAGCTGCGCCACATAGCCCGAAAACTCCTGGCCCAACGTGAGCGGCGTGGCGTCCTGCAAATGGGTGCGGCCAATCTTGACGATGCCGTCGAAGTCCTGGGCCTTTTTCGCCAGCGTGGCGCGCAGCTTCGCGATGGCCGGCAGCAGCTTGTGGGTCAGCGCCTCCACCGCGGCCACATGCATGGCGGTCGGAAACACGTCGTTGGAGGACTGGCTGCGGTTGACGTCGTCGTTGGGGTGCACCAGCCGGCCTTCACCGCGCTCGCCGCCCAGGATCTCGCTCGCGCGGTTCGCCAGCACCTCGTTGACGTTCATATTGGTCTGCGTGCCGGAGCCGGTCTGCCAGACCACCAGCGGGAATTCATCCGCATGTTGGCCCGCGATCACCTCGTCGGCCGCGGCCACGATGGCCTGGGTTTTTTTCTCGTCCTGCAGGCCCAGCGCATGGTTGACCCTGGCCGAGGAACGCTTGACCTGGGCCAGCGCCTTGATGATCTCGCGCGGCTGCTGCTCGCCCGAGATGTCGAAGTTCTGCAGGGAACGCTGTGTCTGCGCGCCCCAGAGTTTGTCGGACGGCACCGCGATGGGGCCGAAGGTGTCGCGCTCGGTGCGCGTGCTGCTGCTTGTCGTCATGGAATGTCCTGCGCTGTCAAAAAGGGGGAAAACTGAAGTATGACCGCAGACGAGAAGAATTCTCATCTGAGGGGTTTTGCGAAGACGGATAATTGCAAGGTTTGCCCGAATTCCCCAAAACGACGACCCCCCACCCCACCATGACCACGATCAAGCAAGCCGACCTCATCGAATCCGTAGCCGCCGCGCTGCAGTACATCAGCTACTACCACCCCACGGACTACATCGCCCACCTGGCGCGCGCCTACGAGCGCGAGCAAAGCCCGGCGGCCAAGGACGCGATCGCGCAGATCCTGACCAACAGCAAGATGAGCGCCACCGGCCAGCGCCCCATCTGCCAGGACACCGGCATCGTCAACGTGTTCCTCAAGATCGGCATGGACGTGCGCTGGGAAGGCTTCAGCGGCAGCATTGACGACGCCGTCAACGAAGGCGTGCGCCGCGGCTACAACCACCCCGACAACACACTGCGCGCCTCGGTCGTCGCCGATCCGCAGTTCGAGCGCAAGAACACCAAGGACAACACGCCGGCCGTGATCTTCACCGAGCTGGTCCCCGGCGACAAGGTCGAGGTCACCGTGGCCGCCAAGGGCGGCGGCAGCGAAAACAAAAGCAAGCTGGTGATGCTCAACCCCGGCGACTCGGTGGTCGACTGGGTGCTCAAGACCGTGCCCACCATGGGCGCCGGCTGGTGCCCGCCCGGCATGCTGGGCATAGGCATAGGCGGCACCGCCGAAAAAGCCGTGCTGATGGCCAAGGAAAGCCTGATGGACGACCTGGACATGTACGAACTGCAGGCCAAGTCGTCCTCGGGCGCCCAGCTGAGCAAGACCGAAGAGCTGCGCCTGGAGCTGTTCGAAAAAGTCAACGCGCTGGGCATAGGCGCGCAAGGCCTTGGGGGCCTGACCACCGTGCTCGACATCAAGATCAAGATGTACCCCACGCACGCGGCCAGCAAGCCCGTCGCCATGATCCCCAATTGCGCCGCCACGCGCCACGCACATTTCGTGATGGACGGCAGCGGCCCGGTCTACCTGGACCCGCCTTCGCTGGACCTGTGGCCCAACGTGAACTGGGCTCCCGACTACAACAAGAGCAAAAAGGTGAACCTCAACACGCTCACCAGGGAAGAAGTCGCCAGCTGGAAACCCGGCCAGACCCTGCTGCTGAGCGGCAAGATGCTGACCGGCCGCGACGCCGCGCACAAGCGCATCCAGGGCATGCTGGCCAAGGGCGAGAAGCTGCCGGTCGATTTCACCAACCGCGTCATCTACTACGTCGGCCCGGTCGATCCTGTGCGCGACGAAGCCGTGGGTCCGGCCGGCCCGACCACCGCCACGCGCATGGACGGCTTCACGGAAATGATGCTGGCTGAAACCGGCCTGATCTCCATGATCGGCAAGTCCGAGCGCGGCCCGGTCGCCATCGAGGCCATCAAGAAACACAAGAGCGCCTACCTGATGGCCGTGGGCGGCGCCGCCTACCTGGTCAGCAAGGCCATCAAAACCGCCAAGGTCATCGGCTTCGCCGACCTGGGCATGGAAGCGATTTACGAATTCGACGTGGTGGACATGCCCGTCACTGTGGCGGTAGATTCGGGCGGCACCAGCGCCCACATCACCGGCCCGGCCGAGTGGCAGAAAAAAATCGCCAGCGGGGAATTCAAGAACATTCCCGTCGCGGCGGCGTGAGCGAAAGCCAGACCGGCGCCGCCCGGCCGGTCGGCGTGTTCGACAGCGGCGTGGGCGGCCTGAGCATCCTCAAGGCGCTGCGGGAACAACTGCCCGCCGAGTCTTTCATCTACCTGGCCGACGCGGGTTTCGCGCCCTATGGCGAGCGCGGCGACGCCTTTGTCATAGAGCGCACGCGCGCCGTCGTGCGCCAATTGCGCGACGAACATGCGATCAAGGCGCTGGTGATCGCCTGCAACACAGCGACGGCGGCCGCCGGCCATCTTGTGCGCACCGAGCACCCGGACCTGCCGCTGGTCGGCGTGGAGCCGGCGCTCAAGCCGGCCGCCGCCTTGAGCAGGACAGGCCGCATAGGCGTGATGGCGACACGCGGCACCGTGACCAGCACCAAGCTGCGCACCCTGCACGAGTCATTAAAAGGCCAGGCCGAGTTCATCCTGCAGCCCTGCGACGGGCTGGCCGATGCGATACAGAACCATGACCTTGCGCGGATCCGCGTGCTGTGCGAGCAATACACGCGGGCGATGGGGCCTTTCGGCAACCAGGCCGGCCAGATAGATACTCTGGTGCTGGGCTGCACGCACTACGCCTTCGCGTGGGACACGCTGCAGGCGCTGGTGGGAGCCGATGTGCGGCTGGTGGAAACCGGCGAGCCTGTCGCACGGCAGGCCCGCCGTTTGCTGCAGGCCGCCGGGCAGTTGCGGCCGGGCGATTTGCCCGGCCACACCACCTTGCTGACGACAGGCGCGCAAGAGGCGCTGCAGGCGGCCGCACAACGCTGGCTGGGCCTGTAGCGCTGTCGCGCCGGGTGCCGCTTATTGCGGCTTGAGGCCCACGTTGCGGGCCAGGGTGCGCCAGCGCTCGGACTCTGAGCGCAGGAAGCTACGCAGCTGGTCGCGCGAAGTACCCTTCATTTCAACACCCAGGGCGGACATCTTCTCCACCACCTTCAAGTCCGACATCGCGGACAGCAGTTCCAGGCGAAGCCGTTCGGTGACTTCCAGCGGCGTGGTCGCCGGGGCCACCAACGCCCACCACTGGGCGACGTCCATGTTTTTCAGGCCGAGTTCCGTCATCGTCGGCAGGGAGCGCAGGATGGGAACATCGGAGCGTTTGCGGCCCGTGACGGCCAACGCCTTGACCTTGCCCGAAGCCATCAGGCTGGAGCCGGTCGCCAGCGTGGCGAAGTAAGAGGACACCTGGCCGGCAGCCAGGTCCACCATGGCCGGCGCGCCGCCGCGGTAAGGCACCATGTTGAACTTGACTTTGGTCTCCTGGGAAAACAGCTCACCCACCAGGTGGCTGATGGAGCCCGTGCCGCTGTTCGCCATGGCGGACGGCCCACCCTTGGGATTGGAAACGGATTTCAGGAAGCTCTTGAAGTCGGTGACGTCGGGGCCGGTGAACAGCACCATGGGCGAGGTGCCCACCAGCGTGACCGGCGTGAAGTCGCGCAGGATGTCGTAGGGTAGGTTGGCGACAACCGCGGGCGCGTAGACATGGGACAGCTCAATGATCGCCAGCGTATAGCCGTCGGGCGCCGACTTGGCGGCCTGGTCCATGCCGACGTGGCCCGCGCCGCCCGGCTTGTTGTCCACAACCACGGGCTGCTTCAAGCCCTCACTCAGGCGCTGCGCCAGCACGCGGGTAATGGCATCGGTGCTGCCGCCGGCAGCCCAGGGAACGATGATCTTGATGGGTTTGTCGGGATAGGCAGCCCACGCGGGTGCGGCGCCAAGCGCCAGGGTGGCCGCGGAACCAGCAAGCAGCGTGCGCCGCTTGATGGGGAATTTTGAAACAGACATTAACTCTCACTCCTTGCATGTGTTCTCATACGCCCGATAACTCCGATCCATGCCGTGAGTCATCCGCGTCCGGCAAGGGTACACCGTGCCGATGCAAGCGCCGCATCCCTTCGCGAGTTTGGCCTCTTCATGTGGCTTGCGTCCAACAATTTGTTACGGCCTCATGGTTACTAGAACCACGACCACCATGGATTTGCGCACGCGCTCTTGCGCAAGTAAGTAGAAAGTAGAACGTCGGCAATTCGCCGGCAATGCACTAGTCACCCGGCATCGACCCTGCCCTGCCCGCAGGCGAGACCGGGTCAGCCGCGCTGCGGATCAAACCGAGGTTGGCCTTGAGCATGTCGAAGACTTTGCGCGTGACCGGGTTGATGACGTTCCTGCGGATGAACAGGTAATAGTCGAGGTCGGGCAGCCGCGGCAGTCCGTCGTTTTCACCAAGCACACGCAGCTCGGGTCCCGCCGTTTCAATGCCGCGCGCGGTCACGCCCAGGCCGGCGCGCAGCGCGGCCTTGATGCCGATCAGGCTGGAAGCCGTGTAGTTGGGCGACCATGCGATGCCGGCCGCATCGAGCGCCTCGCGCGCCAGCCGGTGATACACGCTGGGCCCTTCCACGAGGATCAAGGGCACCGGCTTGGAGCGGTCGTGCACATAGTTGGCCGAACACAGCCACACCGTGGGCGAGGTGCGCAGCACCACGCCGTCCAGCCCCGGGTCGTTGCGGTTGGAAATACTCATGTCGATCTCGCCGCGCTTGAGCGACTCCATCAGGAAGGGGCTGCGCCCCACGTGGATGTCGAGCTGCAGCAGCGGCGAGACGCGCGCCACCTGCGCCAGCAGCGTCGGCAGCAAGTTGTCGGCCACATCGTGCGGCGCGCCTATGCGCAGCACGCCCTCCAGGCTGCCCTGCTGCAGGCTGCGCAGCGCGTCGTCGTTGATGGCCAGCAAGTGGCGCGCGTACTCGAGCAGCTTCTGCCCATGCGGCGTCAGCCGCTTGCTGCGCCCCTGTTTTTCAAACAGCGCGTGGCCGATCTGGTCTTCCAGGCGCTGCATCTGCTGCGTCACCGCCGACTGCGTCTTGCCCAGCTGCACGGCGGCGCCGGCAAAGCTGTCCTGCTCGTCAATGGCGACCAGGGACCTCAACAATTCCAGGTCAAGGGTTTTCATGCGAGGACCCTCCTCGGGGCTGTCTTCATATTACGAATGCTAATGCGTTTATCTCTATTTCTGAGTTGTTTGAAAAATATGACTTGACTATATTAGGCCCTTCAAACCGGAATTTCACCCAGGAAACGCCTATGAACACCGCAAAAGCAGAGCGCAGCCAGGCCGTTGGCGCCGCCATTCAAAACATTAAACTTATTGTTGGAAGCGGCGAAGCCAACCGCCAGTCCCTGGCCAAGGTGCTGGCGGTGCTGAACCAGCTGGCCGACCGCAGGGAACTCTGGAGCGAGGCCGAGTTCAACGCCCCTGTCAGTCCCGAACTGCAGGCGCGCTACCTGATCGCCGAAGACGCCGACCAGAGCTTTGCGCTTTACCTCAATGTGATGCGCCCCGGCAAGCGCATCGTGCCGCACAACCACACGACCTGGGCCTGCATCAGCGCCGTGGAAGGCACGGAACTCAACCGCGTGTACGAACGCCAGGACGACGGCTCGATGCCGGGCAAGGCCCAGCTCAAGGAAGTCAGCTCCGTCGTGGTCGAACCCGGCACGGGCATCGCGCTGCTGCCGGAGGACATCCACTCGGTGGAAATTCCCGCGGGCCAGGTGATACGCCACCTGCACATGTACGGCCGCGCACTCGAGACCCTGACCTCGCGCACCAGCTACGACCTGGAAAAAGGCACCTACGAAACCATGGGCATAGGCGTGCAGACCCGCCGCTGAGCACCCGCGCCTCCTTTCCCCTCCCCGAATCTCTCGAACCCACACGCATCTATTCCATGACACGTTTTGTAGACGCGGCCACGCTCAAAGCCTGGCTGCACGACGGCGAAGAAATCGCCTTGTTCGATGTGCGCGAGCACGGCCAGTACGGCCAGTCGCATCTGTTTTACGGCATCACCCTGCCCTACAGCCGCCTCGAGCTGGACGCGCCGCGCCTGGCGCCGCGCAAAGCTGTGCGGCTGGTGGTCTATGACGACGACGGCAAGGGCGCCGCACCCCTGGCCGCGCGCCGCCTGGCCGCGATCGGCTACAGCGATGTGCAGGTGCTGCAAGGCGGCACCGCCGGCTGGCAGGCGGCCGGCTTTGCGCTGTTCGCGGGTGTCAACGTGCCGTCCAAGACTTTCGGCGAACTGGCCGAGCAGGTCTACCACACGCCCCGGGTCAGCGCGACCGAACTGGCGGCGATGATAGAGCGCAAGGACGACGTCGTGGTGCTGGACGGGCGGCCGTTCTCGGAGTTCCGCAAGATGAACATACCGACGGCGATCAGCTGCCCCAACGGCGAGCTGGCCCTGCGCATACGCGACCTGGTGCCCAGCGAGAGCACCCACATCGTGATCAACTGCGCGGGCCGCACGCGCAGCATCATAGGCGCGCAGACGCTGATCAACCTGGGGGTGCGCAACCCCGTGTCGGCACTCGAAAACGGCACCCAGGGCTGGTACCTGGCCGACCTCAAGCTCGAGCACGGCGGTACGCGCCGCTACCCCGAATCGGCGCAACCGCAGGGGACCGCCGACATGCGCGCGGCAGCCCAGGCGTTGGCAAAGCGCTTCAACGTGCCCGTCGTCGACGCGCAAACGGTTCGCAGCTGGGCCGGCGACGCGCAGCGCACGCTGTTTTTGTGCGACGTCCGCAGCCCCGAGGAATTCGCGCAGGGCAGCCTGCCCGGCGCGCAGCACACGCCGGGCGGCCAGCTGATCCAGGCCACCGACCAGTATGTGGGCGTGCGCAAGGCCCGCCTGGTGCTGTTCGACACCGACGGCATGCGCGCGCTCACGGTGGCAAGCTGGCTGCGCCAGCTGGGCCACGATGCCAGCGTGCTGGGCCAGGGCCTGGCCAGCGGCCTGGCCCTGCCCGCCGCGGCGCCCGTGGGCCTGCCCGCGCTGCCCGCCACCAGCGCGCAGGCGCTGAAGGACGGCCTGGCCGACGGCAGCGTCTGCGCCGTGGACCTGCGCCCCAGCATGCAGTTCCGCCAGAAACACATCGCGGGCACACGCTGGTCCATACGGCCGCGCCTGGCGCAGACCCTGGCCGGCGAGCACCGCCCGGTGGTGCTGATTGCCGATGAGCCCGCGGTGGCGGCCTGCGCGGCGGTGGACCTGCAGGCACTGGGCCTGAAGCCCAGCCTGCTCGCAGGCGGCCTGGACGGCTGGCGCGCCGCCGGCCTGCCGCTGCAGGCCTCTGAAAACATCCCGGCCGACAGCGACTGCATCGACTACCTGTTCTTCGTGCACGACCGGCACGACGGCAACAAGGAGGCGGCCCGCCAGTACCTGGCCTGGGAAGTCAACCTGATCGGGCAGTTGGACGCGCAGGAACTCAAGGCCTTTCATCTGCCCGAAGCCGCCGCCCACGCCTGAGTTCGCCGACCCGGCGCCCTCGCTCTTCTTTTTTCATTTTTGCTTCCATCCATTCAGGAGCCCTCATGCTTGCCCAGCTGAAATTCACCGCCGCCTCGCTTTGCTGCGCCCTGCTCGCCGTGCACGGCGCCGCATCCGCACAGCCCATGCCCCAGATCGGCGGCTTCCCCAACCAGGCCATCAAATTCGTCTCGCCCTTCCCGGCCGGCGGCGGCAATGACGCCACGACGCGTTTTGTCACCACCCGCCTGTCCGACATCACCGGCCAGAGCGCCATCGTCGACAACCGCGGCGGCGCCGGCGGCAACATTGGCGCCAAGGCCGTGGCCGACGCCAAGCCCGACGGCTACACCGTGCTCACGGGCCAGGTCTCGCTGATGGCCGTCAACCCGACGCTGTACGCCTCGCCGGGCTTCGATCCGCTGAAGAACTTCCTGCCCATCACCCAGATCAACGCCGCGCCGCTGGTGCTGGTGGTGCCCAGCAATTCGCCCCTGAAAAGCTTTGCCGACCTGGCCGCGCAAACCAAGGCCCCCGGCGGACGCGTCACCTATGCCACGCCCGGCAACGGCACGCTCTCGCACCTGGTCGGCGTGGTGCTGGAAAAGGACAGTGGCATCGGCATGACCCACGTGCCCTACAAGGGCGCGGCGCCCGCCATCACCGACCTGCTGGGCGGCCAGGTGGACGTGCTCATCACCTCCACCGCCTCGGTGTCCAGCTTCATCCAGAACGGCAAGATGCGCGCCCTGGCCGTCACCAGCCCGCGCCGCATCGGCGTGTTCACCAAGGTCCCGACGCTGGAAGAGCTGGGCTACAAGAACACCACCTTTGAAGACTGGTACGGTTTCTTCGCGCCGGCCGGCACGCCCCCTGAGCGCGTGGCCTACCTGCACGACAGCATCGTGCGCGCCCTGAAGACGCCGGAAGTCAGCAAGCTGATCACCGAGGGCGGCAGCGAAGTGGTCGGCAACACCTCTGCAGCCTTCGCCGCGCAGCTCAAGACCGACATCGCCCGCTGGTCGCGCGTCGTCAAACTCTCGGGCGCCAAGCTAGACTGATCGCTCATTCACCAAGGCTTCCCCGACATGAATAAAAAATCGCCGCCGGCCGACTTGCCCAGCCCGTCCGCCCTGACCCGCCTGGTCCATGCCGGCAAGCAGCCGGCCTATGAGGGCGGGCGGCCGGTCAACCCGCCGGTGGTGCGCGCCAGCACCGTGCTGTTCGACAGCACGGCGCACCAGCGCGAGATGCGCCAGCGGCGCGGCGAGGAGCGCGTGTTCACCTACGGGGCCCGCGGCAACCCGACCAACTACGCGCTGGAAGACATGGTCAGCGAACTTGAAGGCGCTTATCGTACGCGGCTGTTCCCCACGGGCCTGGCCGCCATCGCCATGACGCTGCTGGCCTACCTCAAGCCCGGCGACCATGTGCTGATGTCGGACGGCGTCTATGAGCCGGCGCGCAAGCTGGTGGAGTCCTTCCTCACGCCCTACAACATCCGCTGCACTTTTTTTGCGGCCGACGGCAGCGACGTGGAGGAAAAAATCGAGCCGGGCACACGCATGGTGTACACCGAGTGCCCGGGCTCGCTGGTCTATGAGATGTGCGACCTGCCGCGCCTGGCCGCCATCGCCCATGCGCGGGGCGCGCTGCTGGTGGCCGACAACACCTGGGGATCCGGCTACCAGTACCGGCCGCTGGCACTGGGCGCCGACGTGTCGGTCATGGCCGCGACCAAATACCTGTCGGGCCATTCCGACGTGATGATGGGCACCGTCGCCACCACGCAAGCCGCCTGGCAGGCGCTCAATGAGCGCAGCGACGCCTTCGGCATGACGGTGAGCCCCGACGACGCCTTCCTGGTGCTGCGCGGCACGCGCAGCATGGCCGCGCGCCTGGCCGTGCATGAAAGCGGCGCGCTGAAGGTGGCGGCCTGGCTGCAGGCGCGCAGCGAAGTGGCGAGCGTGTTCTGCCCGGCCCTGCCAAGCCACCCGGGCCACGCCATCTGGCAACGCGACTGCAAGGGCACCAACGGCCTGCTGTCTTTCGAGTTGCGGCAGGGCTTCGATCAGGCCGCCGCCGAGCGCCTGATCGACGGCCTGCGGCTGTTCGGCCTGGGCGCGTCCTGGGGCGGCTATGAAAGCCTGGTCACGCTGGCCAACCTGCGCAACGCCCGCAGCGTGACCGACTGGTCGGGCCGCGGCCAGATCATCCGCCTGCACATCGGGCTCGAGGACCCGGCCGACCTGCTGGCCGATTTGCAGCAGGGCTTTGCCGCGCTGCAAGCCTGAGCCCCGGGGGCCCTCCGAGCCCCCTGTTCCATGTCTTTCGCGCCTTCCGGGCGCCTCTTCCCTTCGTTTCTTTTCCACGAGGTTTGCACGACCATGCCTAGCGCTGCGCGTCCCTGGTTTCTTCGCACCCGCAGCCTGTGGCCGGGCCTGGCCTTGCCGCTGCTCATCATGCTGGGCGCGACCTTTCTTTCCGAGCACTACGGCGGCCCGCAGCTGCTGTACGCCCTGCTGTTCGGCCTGGCCTTTCACTTCCTCTACCAGGACGCGCGCTGCCGGCCCGGCATCGAGTTCTGCGCCAGGACGTTGCTGCGCATAGGCGTGGCCCTGCTGGGCGCGCGCATCACGCTGGCGCAGATCGGGCAGCTGGGCATGGGGCCGCTGGCCACCGCGGTGATCGCCGTTGCCAGCGCCATCGCGCTGGGTGCCTGGCTGGCGCGTCGGCTGGGCCTGGGCACCGACTTCGGCCTGCTGTGCGGCGCCGCGGTGTCCATCTGCGGCGCATCGGCGGCCCTGGCCGTGGCGGCGGTCATGCCCAAAACGCCGGACAACGAGCGCCACACGCTGCTGACCGTGGTCGGCGTCACCGGCCTGTCGACGCTGGCCATGGTGGTCTACCCGCTGCTGGCCAGAATTTTGCGGCTGGATGACAGCGGCGCCGGCATCTTTCTGGGCGGCACCATCCATGACGTGGCGCAGGTCGTGGGCGCGGGCCTGATGATGTCGCACGAGACCGGCGACGTCGCGGTCATCGTCAAGCTGTTTCGCGTTACGCTGCTGGTGCCCGTGGTCGCCGTGCTGGCCTGGTACTGGCGCAGGCGCAGCAGCACCGGCGACGCCGGCCCGCGCACGCCGCTGCTGCCCTTTTTCCTGGTCGGATTCATGGCCCTGGTGCTGGCCAACAGCCTGGGCGTGGTCACGCCGCGGCTCAACGAGGCGCTGGGCCAGGTCTCGCGCGTCTGCCTGGTGGTCGCCATCGCGGCGCTGGGCATCAAGACCTCCTTCGAGGAACTGGTCAAGCTGGGCTGGCGGCCCATGGCGCTGATGCTGGTCGAGACGCTGTGGCTGGTCGCCATCTTCGTGCTCTACCTGTGCGTCTTCCGTTGAGAAGGCGCTAGGCCAGCAGGCAGGCCGCCTCCGTCTCATCGCTCAGTCGGCGCAAGGCCGGCACCTCCTCGGCGCAGCGCGCAATCGCCAGCGGGCAGCGCGTGCGGAACACACAGCCTGAAGGCGGCGCCATGGGCGAAGGCAGGTCGCCCTGCAGCAGCTGGATCACTTTTTTGCGCTCCAGCGCCGGGTCGGGAATCGGGATGGCCGACAGCAAGGCCTGGGTGTAGGGATGGCGCGGCGCCGCGTACAGCGCTTTTTTGTGCGCCACTTCCATTTCGTGCCCGAGGTACATCACCAGGATACGGTCGCTGATGTGTTTGACGACGGCCAGGTCGTGGGCAATGAAGATCAGCGCCAGGCCCATGGACTTTTGCAGTTCCTTGAGCAGGTTGATGATCTGCGCCTGGATGGAGACGTCCAGCGCCGACACCGGCTCGTCGCAGATGATGAGCTTGGGCTCCAGGATCAGCGCGCGCGCAATGCCTATGCGCTGGCACTGGCCGCCGGAGAATTCGTGCGGGTAACGGTTGATCTGCTGCGGCATCAGGCCGACGCGGCCCATCATGGCCTTGACGCGCTGCATCACCTCGGCCTCGGGCATGGCCGGGCGGTGCGTGCGCAACGGCTCGGCAATGATTTGCGCGATGGTCATGCGCGGATCCAGCGAGGCCAGCGGATCCTGGAAGATCATCTGGATGTCCGCCCTGGCCGCCTGCCAGGTGTCGCTGGAGGCCGTGGTCATCTCCCGGCCCATCCAGGCAATGCTGCCGGCGGTGGCCGGGATCAGGTTCAGCACCGCGCGCGCCAGCGTCGATTTGCCGCAGCCCGACTCGCCCACCACGCCCAGGGTTTCGCCGGCATGGATGTCAAAGGAAATGCCGTCCACGGCCTTGAGGATGCGGGCCGGCGACCAGGGCCAGGCGCCGCCGGCCTTGATCCTGAAGTGCACTTGCAGGTCGCGCACCGACAAAATGGGTTGGGCGGCCTCATGCATGGCTGGGCTCCTTCGCCGCGAGTTCCGACACAGCCTGGACCGAGCGGTGGCAGGCCCTGAGCACGGCCGCATCGTGTTCGGCCGGCAGCAGCGCGGGCAAGATCTCAACGCACTGCTCACTGGACAAGGTACAGCGTTCGCTGAACGGGCAGCCCCTGGGCAGCTTCGCCATATTCGGCGGCGCGCCGGGAATGGCGACCAGCGTTTCGCCTTCCGCGTCCAGGCGCGGTATGGCGCCCAGCAGGCCCACGGTATAGGGATGCGAGGCGCGGTAAAAAACACTGTCGGCGCTGCCCTGCTCCATCACGCGCCCGCCGTAAAGCACCATCACCTCGTCGCACAGGCCCGCCACCACGCCCAGGTCGTGCGTGATCATGATGATGGCGGTGCCGAAATCGCGCTGCAGCTCGCGCAGCAAGGCGATGATCTGCGCCTGCACCGTGACGTCCAGCGCGGTCGTGGGCTCGTCGGCGATCAGCACCTCGGGCTCGCACAGCAAGGCCATGGCGATCATCACGCGCTGGCGCATGCCGCCCGAAAACTCATGCGGGTACAGGGTGATGCGGCCCGCCGCATCGGGAATCTTGACAGCATCAAGCAGCTGCACCGAACGGGCGCGCGCCGCCTTGCGGTCCAGGCCCTTGTGGAACTGCAGCACCTCGGTCATCTGCCGCTCCACCGTGAGGTAAGGGTTGAGCGAGGTCATGGGGTCCTGGAAGATCATGGCCACACGGTTGCCGCGTATCTTGTTGAGATCGACCGGTTGCATGGCCAGCAGGTCGCGGCCCTGGTAAAGCGCCTGGCCGGTGGCTTTGCCGTTGCTGGCCAGCAGGCCCATCATGGCCAGCACGCTCTGGCTTTTACCGGAACCGCTTTCGCCGACGATGCCCAGGGTCTGGCCCCGGTCCAACGAAAAGTTGATGCCGTTGACGGCGTAGACCAGCCCGTCCTGGGTCTGGAACTGCACGCCGAGGTTGTTGACTTCGATCAGGCTCATGGTGCGGCTCAGCGTTCCTTGGGGTCCAGCGCATCGCGCAGGCCGTCCCCGATGTAGTTGAAGCAGTACAGGGTCAGCGACAGCAGGCCGGCCGGGAACAGCAGCATCCAGGACGACACCTCCATGACGGATGCACCATCGTGGATCAGCACGCCCCAGCTTGTCATCGGCTCCTGGATGCCCAGCCCCAGGAAAGACAGCACCGACTCGACCAGGATCACGGCCGGTACGGTGACCGTGGTGTAGATCACCACGATGCCCAGCAGGTTGGGAACGATGTGCTGGAAGATGATGCGCCGCGTCGGCACGCCCAGCGCCCTCGCCGCCTCGATGAACTCGCGCGAGCGCAGCGACAGGGTCTGGCCGCGCACCACACGCGCCATGTCCATCCAGGAGAACACGGTGATGGTGATCACCACCAGGTAGAAAGCGCGCCCCAGAATGGTCACCATCAGGATGGCGATCAGCAGATAGGGCACGGCGTACATCATGTCGACGACGCGCATCATGAAGGCATCCACCTTGCCGCCGATGAAGCCCGCTGTCGCGCCCCAGACAATGCCCAGCGTGACGGCCGACAAGGTGGCCAGAAAACCCACCAGCAGCGACACGCGGCCGCCGACCAGGCTGCGCACCAGCAGGTCGCGGCCCGACTCGTCGGTGCCGAAAAAATGCGCGTTCTTGAACGTAGGCGGCAAGCTCATGGCGTCCCAGTCGGCGGCATCAAAGGCATGCGGCAGCAGCCACGGGCCGGCGATGCAGCACAGTGTGATCAAGGCCAGCAGGCCCAGGCTGAACACCGCCGCCTTGTTGCGCAGAAAGCGCACGCGGGCGTCGGTCCAGGGGCTGCGCCCCGCGATGTCGGCCGGCGATGTTGGCAGCGCATTGCCCAGCGCCGCGGCCAGACGGTCCTGTTTGTTTTTGTTCCTGAACAGCATGGCGTCCCGCCTCAATACCGGATCTTCGGGTCAAGCAAGGCGTAAGCCAGGTCGACCAGCAGGTTGAGCGTCACGGCGATCACAGTCACCAGCACCACCAGGCCCAGCACCAGGGTGTAATCGCGGTTGGCGGCGCCGTTGACGATGAGCTTGCCTATGCCCGGCAGCGAGAACACCGACTCGGTCACGATGGCCGAGGTGATCGAGGAAATCGCCAGCGGGCCCATGACGGACACCACCGGCAACAGCGCGGGCTTGAGGGCGTGGCGCAGGATGATGGTGCGCGTGGGCAGGCCCTTGGCGCGCGCGGTGCGTATGAAGTTGCTGTGCAGCACCTCGATCAGGCTGCCGCGCATGACGCGCCCTATGGTGGCCACGTTGATGAAGATCAGCAGCAGCATGGGCAGCACCATGAAACGCGGCGAAAAATCGTCCCAGCCGCCGGCCGGCGCGACCTTGAGCCAGACCGCGAACACCAGGATCAGCACCGGGCCGATCACAAAAGACGGGAACACATGGCCCGCGTTGCCGAGCAGCATGACAAGGTAGTCGATGGCGCTGTTCTGCCGCAAGGCGGCCATGGTGCCGAGGAAGACGCCGACAAAGAGAGAGATGACGATGGCGCCCCCGCCTATCGCCGCGGAAACCGGCAGCGCCTTGGCCACCAGCTCGTTGACCGACCAGTCGGCGTAGCGAAAGGATGCGCCCAGGTCGCCATGCAGCAGGCTATTGAGGTAATACAGGTATTGCTGCCACAACGGAAGGTCGAGGTGGTACTTGGCCTGCAGGTTGGCCAGCACCGCGGCGGACACCTTGCGCTCCTCATCGAAAGGGCCGCCGGGCGTGCCGTGCAGCAGGAGATAGCAGACGGTGACGACTGCCAGCAAGGTCGGTAGGGTCGCCAGGACGCGCCTGAAGGCGTATGACCACATGAGGATATCTCCGGGCTAGTGTGAGGGCATGAGGGCATGAGTGCATGAACGCATGGAACGCGCGGGCCGGGTACAGCTTGGCCCTGAACGGCCGGCATGGCATCAGAAAGATCTTGGAAAGCGGTGAAAAGCAGGTCAGGGACAGGCAGGCGCGCGGCGGCGCCCGCCCGGCCGGCCCTCAATGCTTGATGATGTACAGGTCCTTGCCGCGGTAGCGGTCCAGCGCGTTGGTGGTTGAATAACCGCCCACATAGGGCTTGACCAGGCGCGGCACGGTGTACTGCAGCAGCGGGATGATGGGGTAGTCTTCCATGATCATCTTCGCCGCCTGGGTCAGCAGGACCTTGCGCTTGGCCGGGTCCAGTTGCTGGTTGCCTTCATCGATCAGCGCGGAGGCCTTGCGGTTGCAGCTGTTGTGGTAGTTCTGGTCGGAGTCGCACTGCACCAGGGTCAGCCAGGTGGTGGCGTCGTTGTAGTCGGCGATCCAGCCGTTGCGGGCGATCTGGTAGTCCTTGTCGGTGCGCTTCTTGATCAGCACCTTGAACTCCATGGCCTCGAGCTCAACGTCCAGACCCAGCTTGGTCTTCCACTCGGAGGCCGCGAAGATGGCCATCTTCTTGTGGTAATCGCTGGTGTTGTAGGAGAACTTGAGTTTGGTGCCGGGCGGCAGCGCGGCTTCATTGAGCAGCTTCTTGGCTTCGGCAATGCGTTTGTCGGCAGGCCACTTGGCCCAGTCGTAGGCCGTCACGTCGGCGCCCGAGGTGCCCTTGACGATGACGCCGTAAGCCGGGGTCTGCCCGTCGGCCGTGACACGCTGCGCCAGGATATCGCGGTCCAGCGCCATGGACAGCGCCTTGCGCACGCGGATGTCCTTGAGGGCCGGGTCCGCGTTGTTGAGCGAGTAGTAGCGCAGGCCCAGCATGTCGGTGTTGCGGATCTCCTTGGGGTACTGCGCCTTGTACTTGTCGTAAGTGCCGGGGGGAAGCTGGTAGACCCAGTCGTTTTCGCCAGACTCGTAGAGCTTGACGTCGGCATTGCCGTCCTCGACCGACAGATAGGTGATCTTGGTGAGCTGGACGTTCTTCGCATCCCAGTAAGCGGGGTTCTTGGCCAGGATGATCTTGCTGTTGACCTGCCAGTCCTTGAGCGAGAAGGCGCCGTTGTTCACCATGTTGGCGGGCCGGGTCCAGTCCTTGCCGAATTTTTCGATGGTGGCCTTGTGCAGGGGCGCGAGCTGGGGATTGGACACGACCTCAGGCAGGAAGTTGACCGGGAAAGGTGTCTTGATTTCCAGGGTGTAGGAATCGACGGCCTTGACGCCCAGTTCGGTGACGGGCTTCTTGCCTTCAATGATCTCCTTGGCATTGAGCAGGAAGACACCATAAGTGGAGGCATATTTGGAGGCGGTCGCCGGGTCGACGAAACGGCGCATGCTGTAGATGAAGTCGTCGGCGGTCACCGGGTCGCCGTTGGACCACTTGGCGTTCTTGCGCAGCTTGAAGACCCAGGTTTGCGGGTCGACCTGCTTCCAGCTTTCCGCCACGCCGGGCACGATCTTGCCGTTGTTGTCCGCGGCGCACAGGCCTTCGAACATGTCGCGGATCACGTTGTTGGCCGGAACGCCCGTCGCCAGCGCGGCGTCCAGGGTTTCGGGCTCGGAGCCGTTGTTGCGGACCAGTTCCTGGGTTTCATGCAGCTTCACGCCCGCGGGCACGCTGGCCGCGGCGGCCAGGCCGGCACAGGCCAGCAGCACGGCGCTGGCCAGGGTTTTCATCGTCCAGTTTGAGTTCATGCTTGTTTGCACTCCCGAATAAAAAAACCGGCGAGCTTATGGCCCGCCGTGGTGGATGGAGCATCTCGCCTCCCATCGGAGGCTCGACGTTTGGCCTGTCGGTCGGCGCGAATATACCGCCGCCCCCGAGGCCGCTTCGTAGGGAGTAACCCTTCAGCAATTAGCATGCCGTGTCTCTTAAGAGACCTCGCATCGCAAGGCCAGCACGGATACATCCGGCACACTTGCTCACAAATGAATGCCGGGCGCGCATGGCGATGGGGCGCGCGGCCTGGAAACCGACAAAAAAAAGCCCGCCCCCAGAACTGGGAGCGGGCGGCCGGGTTTGGCGGCGGACGATTTTAGCGGCTGAGCTGGGTGTCAGCCTTCAGGCTCAGGGCTTCTTCAGGGGGCGGCTCCTTCCAACCTCCGCCCAGCGTCTTGTAGAGCGTGACCTGGCTTTGCAGCTGGGCCAGGCGGGTTTGCACCACGGCCTGGCGCGCGGTGAACAGCGCGCGCTGGGCGTCGAGCTGGTCCAGGTAGCTGGCCACCCCGTTCTGGTAGCGCAGGTCGGCCAGCTTGAAGCGCGTGGCTTCGGCGTTGGCCTGGGCCTGCTGGGCGCGCAGTTGCTCACCCAGGGTGGCACGGCCGGCCAGGGCATCGGCCACTTCGCGGAAAGCCGTCTGGATGGATTTTTCGTACTGAGCGACGGCGATGTCGCGCCCGGCGTTCGCCGAATCCAGGCCCGCGCTGTTGCGGCCCGCGTCAAACAGCGGCAGGATCAGCTGCGGCGCCATGGTCCAGCCGTAGGAGCCGCTCTTGAAAAGGCCGGACAGGTGCGAACTGGCGCTGCCGGCGCTGGCCGTGAGCGAAATGCGCGGAAAAAATGCCGCGCGTGCCGCGCCTATGTCGGCATTGGCGGACAGCAGCTGCTGCTCGGCCTGGCGCACGTCGGGGCGGCGCGTCAGCAGGTCGGAAGGCAGGCCGGCGGGCACGTCAACCATCATGGGCGCATCGGCCAGGCCTTTGCCGGCCGGCAACGCCACAGCCAGCTCGCCGGCGAGCGGCTGGCCTATCAGCAAGGTCAGGGCGTTCTGGTCCAGCGCGCGCTGGCGCACCTGCTGGGCCAGCGAGACACGTGCGGCCTCGGTCAGCGACTCGGCCTGGCGGAAGTCCAGTTCGGAGCTGACGCCGTTGTCAAAACGCAGCTTGCTGAGCTTGAAGGATTCCTCGCGGGTGGCCAGCGTCTGCTGCGTGATCGCCAGCAGCTCCTCGTCGGCCAGCAGGCTCAGGTAGGTGTTGGCCACCGCGGCGATCAGGCTGATCTGGGTCGTCTTGCGCCCTTCTTCCGTCGCCAGGTACTGTGCCAGCGCCGACTCCTTGAGGGCAGCGACGCGGCCGAAGAAGTCCAGCTCGTAGGAGGTCATGATCAAACCACCGGTGTAGGCGCTGGTGATGCTGCCGTTGCCGTTGGCATTGGGCTGGCGCGAACCGGTGATGCCCGCATTGATGGTCGGGAACTGGTCGGCACGCCGTATCCGGTACTGCGCGCGCGCCTGCTCGATGTTGAGCACGGCGATGCGCAGGTCGCGGTTGTTGCGCAGCGCCGCGTCGATCAGCTTGCGCAGCTGCGGGTCGCTGAAGAAGGTCTGCCACTCGATGTCGGCCGCGGCCGGCGTGTTGGCGCTAGGCTGCGTCCGCGCCGACCCGGCGATCCAGCCCGAGGCAGTGGGGTATTGGTCGGCCACCGGGGCGGCCGGCCGCTCGTACTTCGGGATCATGGAGCAGCCGGCCAGCAACGCCGCCGCGCCCAGCGCCAGAAGCTGCGGGAACCTGGATGGGGATTTACTCATGGACCTTACCTTCATTTCCTTCCTCTCCGGTGATGCCCGCCGCCTTGGCATGCTCGGAATACATCCTGTTTTGCCGTTCGCTGCCCTTGAAGAGGCCGCGCACCACCACGAAGAACACGGGAACAAAAATCACCGCCAGGGCCGTGCCGGTGACCATGCCGCCAATCACGCCGGTGCCGATGGCGCGCTGGCTCGCCGAGCCCGCGCCCGAGGCGATCACCAGCGGCACCACGCCCAGGCCGAAGGCCAGCGAGGTCATGATGATGGGACGGAATCGCAAATGGGCCGCCGCCAGGGCGGACTCGATCACGCTGCGGCCCTGGGCCTGCAGGTCCTTGGCGAACTCGATGATCAGGATCGCGTTCTTCGCCGACAGGCCAATGATGGTGATCAGGCCGACCTGGAAGTACACGTCGTTCGCATAGCCGCGGAACAAGGTCGCCAGCAGCACACCGATCACGCCCAGCGGCACGACCAGGATCACCGCCAGCGGGATGCTCCAGCTCTCATACAGCGCGGCCAGGCAGAGGAACACCGCCAGGATGGCGAAACCGTAGAGCAGCGTGGCCTGGGAGCCGGCGAGTTTTTCCTCGCGCGACTGGCCGGTCCATTCAAAGCCGAAGCCCTGCGGCAGCTGGGCCGCGAGTTTTTCCATCTCGGCCATGGCGGCGCCGGTGCTGTAGCCCGGCGCGGCGCTGCCGCCTATGCGCATCGCGGGGTAGCCGTTGTAGCGCACCGTTTGCATCGCGCCGGTGATCCAGCGCGTGGTGGCAAACGCCGACAGCGGCACGGGCTGTCCCTTGCTGTTGCTGGCGTTGAGCCTGAGCAGGTCGTCGGGCTGCATGCGCGCCGGCGCGTCGGCCTGCACCACCACGCGCTGCAGGCGGCCCTGGTTCGGGAAGTCGTTCACATAGCTCGAGCCCAGCGAAGTCGACAGCACCGAATTGATCGAGTCGAAGGTGACGCCCAGCGCGTTGGCCTTGTCGCGGTCTATGTCGATCTGCAGCTGCGGCGCATCTTCCAGGCCGTCGGGGCGCACCTGTGCGAGGACCGGGCTCTTGGACGCCATGCCCAGCAACTGGTTGCGCGCGTTGACCAGCGCCTGGTGGCCCGCGCCGCCGCGGTCCTGCAGGCGGAAGCTGAAGCCCGAAGCCGTGCCCAGCTCCGGAATCGGCGGCGGGCTCAGCGGGTAGATGAAGGCGTCGCGCACGCCCATGAGCGCGCCGAAGGCGCGGCCCGCCACGGCGCTGGCCGAGTGCGCGTCGCCGTCGCGCTCCTTCCAGTCCTTGAGGGTCACGAAGGCAAGCGCCGCATTCTGGCCCTGGCCGGAGAAGCTGAAGCCCAGCACGCCGACCATGCTTTCGACCTCGGGCTGCTTGAGCATGAAGCCTTCGACGGTCTGCATCACCGACAGCGTGCGCTCGTAGGTCGCGCCCGGCGGCAGCTGCACGTTGACCAGCAGGTTGCCCTGGTCTTCGTTGGGCAGGAAGGAAGTCGGCAGGCGCAGGTAAACCACCGCGACCGCGCCAATGATGGCCACGTAGATGATGAGGTAGCGCGCCGCGCGCTTGAGGATGCGCGCGACAACGCCTTCATAACTTTTGGCGGTGCGCGAGAAGCCGCGGTTGAACCAGCCGAAGAAGCCGGTCTTGGCGTGGTGGTGTCCGGCCTCGACGGGTTTGAGCAGCGTGGCGCACAGCGCCGGCGTGAGCGACAGGGCCATGAAGGCCGAGAAGGCGATGGACGACACCATCACCGCAGAGAACTGGCGGTAGATGTTGCCGGTCGAGCCGGCGAAGAAGGCCAGCGGCACGAACACCGAGATCAGCACCACGGTCACACCGATGATGGCGCCCGAAATCTGCTGCATGGCCTTGCGTGTGGCTTCCAGCGGCGGCAGTCCTTCCTCGGTCATGATGCGCTCGACGTTCTCGACCACCACGATCGCATCATCGACCACGATACCGATGACCAGCACCATACCGAACATGGTCAGCACGTTGATCGAAAAACCCAGCGCCAGCAAGGTGGCAAAGGTACCCAGCAGCGCGATGGGCACCACGATGGTCGGGATGATGGTGTAGCGCCAGTTCTGCAGGAACAGGAACATCACCAGGAACACCAGGGCCACAGCCTCGAACAGGGTCTCGGCCACTTGCGAGATCGAGATCTTGACGAAACGCGAGCTGTCGTAGGGAATGCTCCACTTCATGCCCTGCGGGAAATAGCGCTCGAGCTCGGTCATCTTGGCGCGCACGGCCTGGGCCGACGCCAGGGCATTGCCGCTGGGTGCGAGCTGCACGCCGATACCGATGGCCTGCTTGCCGTTCAGGCGCGCCGAGGTCGCGTAGGACTGGCCGCCCAGCTCGATGCGCGCCACGTCTTTCAGGCGCACCGACGAGCCGTCGGTGTTGGCGCGCAGCACGATGTTGCCGAACTGCTCGACATTGGCGAGCTGGCCGTTGACCACCACCGTGGCCGCGATGCCCTGCCCCGCCACGTTGGGCCGGTCGCCTATGCTGCCGGCGGATACCTGGGCGTTCTGCGCGCGGATCGCGGTGTTGACGTCGTTGGCCGAGAGGCTGACGCCCTGCAGCTTGGCCGGGTCCAGCCAGATGCGCATGGCGCGCTCGCTGCCGAACAGCTGGGCCTGGCCTATGCCTTTGACGCGCTGCAGCTCGGGCACGATGTTGCGCGAGGCATAGTCGCCCAACGCAATGGGGTCATGCGCCGGGTTGTCGGACGACAGCATGGTGAACAGCAGGAAGTTGGAGCGCGATTTGTCGACGCGCACACCTTGCTGCGTCACCGCGGCGGGCAGGCGCGGAGAGGCGCGCGAGAGCCGGTTCTGCACGTCCACCTGGGCCAGGTCGGCGTTGGTGCCGGGCTCAAAGCTCAGCGTGATGCTGCCGGTGCCATCGGCCTGCGCGACCGATTCCATGTAAATGAGGCCGGGCGAACCGTTCATTTCCCGCTCGATCACCGACAGCACGCTGTCCTCCAGCGTCTGGGCCGAAGCGCCCGGGTAGGCGGTGCTGACGACGATGGCGGGCGGCGCCACGGGCGGGTACTGGGCGATCGGCAGCTGCGTGATCGCCACGCCGCCCACCACCAGGATGAACAGTGCGATCACCCAGGCAAAGATCGGCCTGTCAATGAAAAACTTGGACATGTGCTGGGGCTCCTTACTTCGCTGCCGCGGATGCGGCGGAAGCGGCGGGTTTCGCGGCGGATGCGTTTGACGCCGGCGCCGCCGGGGCGGACGCCGCGCCGGCGGCGGGCTTGGCGCCGGGCGCCTGCCACGGCACGGGCTTGACCGTGGCGCCGGGCTGCAGTTTCTGGAAGCCGTCGACCATGACCTGCTCGCCGGTCTTCAGGCCGTCCAGCACCACCCACTGGTTGCCCTGGGCCGAGCCTATCTTGATGGGTCGCGGGCTGACCTTGCCGTCGGCCCCCACCACCATGACCGTATCGCCCTGCGCCGTGCGCGTGACGGCCTGCTGCGGCAAGGTGATGGCATTGCTGACCTGCGCCTGTTCCAGGCGCACGCGCACATAGAGGCCCGGCAACAGCTGGCCGCCGGGATTGGGCACTTCGGCGCGCAAGGTCACCTGCCCGGTCGTGGCGTCCACCGTCAGATCGGAAAACAGCAAGCGGCCGGGACGCGCATATTCGCTGCCGTCTTCGAGCACGATGCGCACGCTGGCGGCTTCGGCGCCGCTGGCGCGCTTGAACTGGCCGCTGTCCATCGCGGCGCGCAGCTTCATGATCTCGGGCGCCGACTGCGTGAAGTTGACGTACATGGGGTTGATCTGCTGGACCACCGCGAGCTGCGTGGCTTCGCCCTGCCCGACCAGCGCGCCTTCGGTCACCAGCGCGCGGCCTATGCGGCCAGAGATGGGCGCCGTCACCGAGGCGTAGCCCAGGTTGATGTTGGCGGTCTGCACGCTGGCCTTGCCCACGGCCACGTCGGCCTCGGCCTGTTTCTGTGCGGCCACGGCGTTGGCGTATTCCTGCTTGCTGACGGCATTGGCCTCCACCAGCGGCTTGTAGCGTTCGGCCAGTGCGGTCGCCTGCGCCAGGTTGGCTTCGGCGCGGGCCTGGCTGGCCTTGGCGCTGGCGGCCGCGGCCGCGTAAGGCGCGGAGTCGATGCTGAACAGCTGCTGGCCGGCCTTGACGTCGCTGCCTTCGCGGAACAACCGCTTTTGCAGGATGCCGGCGGCGCGCGCCCGAACCTCGGCCACGCGCGAAGCCTCCAGGCGGCCGGGCAGTTCGGTGATCAGGCCGACATCGCCCTGGGTCACGGTGACCACACCGACTTCCGCGGGCGGCGGCGCCCCGCCGGGGGCGCCTGCGCCTTTGCCGCATCCGGCCAGAAGCAAGGCCAATGCGGCCGCGGCGGCAAGGGGCTGGTATTTCAGGAATGGGGGGAGTACAAACGAACGGGCAACGCGAGACTTGGGCATGCTATTCCTCGAATTTTTGGGAAAAAAGCGCAAAGCAAGGGCGTAGTCGGCAATGGCGGCACAGCCTGTTGTTCGCCGAAAACGAAAAGAATAAGGGTTTTTGCGAGTGTTATAGTTTACATACATTTGTGAATGTATAACAAAAATCCAGAAATTTACATTGGAGGCAGTCAATGGCCCGTCGAACAAAAGAAGAGGCTCTTGCCACTCGCCACAAGCTGCTGGACGCGGCAGAGCACCTGTTCCAGGCGCAGGGGGTGTCGCGCACCAGCCTGCAGGACATCGCCAGGCGCGCCGGGGCCACCCGCGGCGCGGTTTACTGGCATTTCAAGGACAAGGCGGACCTGTTCAACGCGATGATGGAGCGGGTCACGCTGCCCATGGAAGAGTCCTTCCACCATGAGAACGAGCAACAGGAAGCCCCGGGCCCGGATGGCGGGGCCGGCCCCAACGCCATAGACCGGATACGGCTGTCCACCGTCAATGCTTTACGGCACATCGTGACCGATATGCAGACCCGCCGGGTGTTCGAGGTCGCGACCCAGAAAGTCGAATATGTGGAGGAACTGCAGGCCGTCCGGCTGCGCCACCTCACGGTGCGCAACGGCTTCGTGGAACGCATAGAGCAAAGCCTGGGAACCGCCGCGGAGCAGATGAAGCTTGCCTTGCCGGTGCCGGCATCGGTGGGCGCGCAGGGCCTGCATGCGCTGATCGACGGGCTGATCCAGAACTGGCTGCTGGACCCACAGGCTTTCGATTTGCTGGAAGTCGGCCAGTGCGCGATCGACGTTTATTTGCGCGGCCTGGGATTTCCCGGCGAAACGCCGAATGCCGCAGCCCCCTGCGGCATTTCCAGGCCCGCCTAGTGCAGGTGCCGGGGCTTGCGCCCGCCGCCGTGGCCTGAGCCGCCCTGCGGCCCGCCCAGCCCCCGTGGCGGCTTGCCGAGCTGCATGGAGTTGACCAGGGCGTCAAAGCGCTGCTCGAACAGCCTGTCGACCGCCGCGACGACTTCGCCGAGCTCGGAGCCGTCGAAGTGGCGCTCCATCAGGCCAATCATGTCCTGCACCAGCAGGTCGCGCTGCACCTGCATGATGGCGGCCGGCGTCGGGCCGACGAAGTACATCGCGAAATCGTCACGCGCTTCTTCATCCTCGTCGCCCTCCTCCTCGTCGAAGTCGGAGTCGTAGAAGGTCACCTCGATGGGGGCGCCCGCCTCGGCGAGGTCGTTCAGGCCCATGCACATTTCGTCGAGGGCCTGGCGGAAATCCTCGTCGCCCGGCACGGTCCAGCACATCTGCAACAAATGTTTGTGAACGTCGAAGCGGATGCCCGGCTCTTCCTCGTAGGCGCTCGCGGCGGCCGCCGCCAGGGATTTGGAGCCCGTGTACTTCCACAGCGGCTTCAGGGCCTCCTGCAGCTGCTCAAAGGTAACTTCCACACGCAAAGGCACTTCGCCGTGCACGTGGATCTCAAAAGGTGTGTTGTAGCGGGACATGATGGAATTTATCTTACCCAGTTTTCGAAGGCGTGCCCGGGGCATGGGTGAGCCGCTGTGCTGTGGTGCCTGAGACCGGAATCGAACCGGTACGCCCGCTATTCACGAAGCGGCGGATTTTAAGTCCGCTGTGTCTACCTATTTCACCACTCAGGCTCAAACGCTTTATTTCCAGGGGCTCCGTGCAAACATCCGGCCCGGCGTCTATGGCCTATTGTCAAACAAAAAAGCCCCATGGCTGGGGCTGATTGCAGGGTTTGATGGAGGCGCGGCCCGGAGTCGAACCGGGCTAGCCGGATTTGCAATCCGGTACATAACCGCTTTGTTACCGCGCCGTATTCTGTCTGCCACCGGCTTCGGCACTATGGCCTTGCCGACTATTCGTGAAACCCCAATGACTATTCGTGAAACCCCAATGAAAAAGGACAGCATTTTGAAGTGCTGCCCTTTGAATTGGAGCGGGAGAAGAGTCTCGAACTCTCGACCTCAACCTTGGCAAGGTTGCGCTCTACCAACTGAGCTACTCCCGCGATAACAGCCTCAAATTATAGCGTAGTTTTTCGGCTTTTTCAAACTGCCCGAAAAAACTTTGCGAAAGATTCAATGTTTGACCGTGCCCGCGGCTTCCGCCGGCACAGCGGCAGCGGCCTGCGCGGCAACGGCGGCTTCTTCATCCGTCAGGGGAACAGGCTGGCGCTCAAGCGCGACCTGCAGCACCTGGTCTATCCATTTCACCGGCACGATCTCCAGACCGCTTTTGACGTTGTCGGGAATCTCCTGCAGGTCCTTGGCATTCTCTTCGGGGATCAACACGGTCTTGATGCCGCCGCGCAAGGCCGCCAGCAGTTTTTCCTTCAGGCCGCCGATCGCGGTGACTTCACCGCGCAGCGTGATCTCGCCCGTCATGGCCACATCGCCGCGCACCGGGATGCCGGTCAATGCGGACACGAAAGCCGTCGTCATCGCGGCGCCGGCGCTCGGGCCGTCCTTGGGCGTCGCGCCGTCGGGCACGTGGATGTGGATGTCGCGCTTTTCGAACATCTCGTCCTTGATGCCCAGCACCTTGGCGCGACTGCGCACCACCGTGCGCGCGGCTTCCACGGACTCCTTCATGACGTCGCCGAGCGAACCGGTGCGCGTGATCACGCCCTTGCCGGGCATGATGGCCGCTTCTATGGTCAGCAGGTCGCCGCCGACTTCGGTCCATGCCAGGCCCACGACCTGGCCGACTTGGTTCTGCTGCTCGGCGCGGCCGTAGTTGTATTTGCGCACGCCCAGGAACTCATTGAGGTTGTCCGGCGTGACAAGGACCTTGGCTTCCATCTTCTTGAGCTGTATGCCCTTGATGACCTTGCGGCAGATCTTGGAGAGTTCGCGCTCCAGCGAACGCACGCCGGCTTCGCGCGTGTAGTAGCGCACGATGTCGCGCACGGCCTGCTCCTGCACCTCAAGCTCGCCTTCCTTCACGCCGTTGTTCTTGACCTGCTTGGGCAGCAGGTAGCGCATGGCGATGCTGGTTTTTTCGTCTTCGGTGTAGCCGGACAGGCGGATCACTTCCATGCGGTCCAGCAGGGCCGGCGGAATGTTCATCGAGTTCGAGGTGGCCACGAACATCACGTCACTGAGGTCGAAGTCGACCTCGACGTAGTGGTCGCCGAAGGTATGGTTCTGTTCCGGGTCCAGCACTTCCAGCAAAGCGCTGGAAGGGTCGCCGCGGAAGTCGGTGCCCAGCTTGTCGATCTCGTCGAGCAGGAACAACGGGTTGCGCGTGCCGGCCTTGGTCAGGCTTTGCAGGACCTTGCCCGGCAAGGCGCCGATATAGGTGCGGCGATGGCCGCGGATTTCAGCCTCGTCGCGCATGCCGCCCAGGGCCATGCGCACATACTTGCGGCCGGTCGCCTTGGCAATGGACTGGCCCAGCGAGGTCTTGCCCACGCCGGGAGGCCCGACCAGGCACAGGATGGGCGCCTTGAGCTTGTCGACGCGCTGCTGCACCGCGAGATACTCGACGATGCGGTCCTTGACCTTCTCGAGGCCATAGTGGTCTTCGTTGAGTACGTTCTCGGCATTGCCCAGGTCGTGCTTGATCTTGGTCTTCTTGCTCCAGGGCAGGCCGGTCAGCACGTCGATGTAGGTGCGCACCACGGTCGCTTCGGCGGACATGGGCGACATGAGCTTGAGTTTCTTGAGCTCGCTCTCGGCCTTTTTACGGGCTTCCTGCGGCATCTTGGCCGTCTTGATCTTCTTCTCGATCTCTTCGATGTCGGCGCCCTCTTCGCCTTCGCCCAGTTCCTTCTGGATGGCCTTGACCTGCTCATTGAGGTAGAAGTCGCGCTGGTTCTTTTCCATCTGGCGCTTCACGCGGCCACGGATCTTCTTGTCGACGTTGAGGATGTCGACTTCGCGCTCGAGCTGCTCATAAAGGTTTTCGAGCCGCGCCTTGACGTTGGCCAGGTCGAGGATGACCTGCTTCGCGTCGAGTTTGAGCGGCAGGTGCGCGGCGATCGTGTCGGCCAGGCGGCCGGCATCGTCGATGCTGGAGATCGAGGTGAGAATCTCGGGCGGGATTTTCTTGTTCAGTTTGACGTAGTGGTCGAACTGCTGCATCACGGCCCGGCGCAGGGCTTCGATTTCACTGGTCTTGTCGCCGGCGATCACGGCCACGGTTTCGACGGGCGTGACGTTGGCCGTGAAATGCTGCTCGCCTTCTTCAATCTTGTTGACGCTGGCGCGCTGCTGGCCTTCAACCAGCACCTTCACGGTGCCATCAGGCAGCTTGAGCAGCTGCAGGATGGTGGCCACGCAGCCGACCTCGAACATGTCCTCGACCGAGGGCTCGTCCTTGGCGGCGGCTTTTTGCGCCACCAGCATGATGCGGCGCTCGGCTTCCATGGCCGACTCCAGCGCCTTGATGCTCTTGGGGCGGCCCACGAACAGCGGGATCACCATGTGCGGAAAGACCACCACGTCCCGCAGAGGCAGGAGAGGAAGGTCAATGGGGGTGGAAGGCAATGAAGTTTGTCCGGACATATAAACCTTAAACGTTAGCCGTGACGGCCAGTTGCATGGCCCGGCGAAACACAATCAACCCAGACATGGGGCGCAGGGGAGCGCTTTTCAAGCATTCCGGCCAGCCTTTAGGGGATTCAGGCTTTCTTGGCCGCTTCACGGTACACGAGCAGGGGGGCCTTGTTTTCTTCGATTGTGGACTCGTCCACAACAACCTTGTCCACATTGCTGGCATTGGGCAGGTCAAACATGGTGTCAATCAGCGACTGTTCCAGGATGGAGCGCAAGCCGCGCGCGCCGGTCTTGCGGGCCAGGGCCTTGCGGGCAATCGCCTTGAGCGCGGAGGGGCGAATCTCGAGGTCAACCCCTTCCATGGCCAGCAGCTTGCTGAACTGCTTGACGACGGCGTTCTTGGGCTCGGTCAGGATCTGCACCAGGGCGTCTTCGCTGAGCTCGGCCAGCGTGGCGACCACAGGCATACGGCCGACCAGTTCGGGGATCAGGCCGAACTTGATCAGGTCTTCCGGCTCGACTTCCTTGAAGGCTTCGGTCAGGGTGCGGGATTTCTTGCTCTTGACGGTCGCACCAAAACCCATGCCCGAGGCTTCCGTGCGGTTTTCGATGACTTTTTCGAGGCCGGCGAAGGCGCCGCCGCAGATGAACAGGATGTTGGTGGTGTCCACCTGCAGGAAATCCTGGTTCGGGTGCTTGCGGCCGCCCTGCGGCGGCACCGAGGCCATGGTGCCTTCGATCAACTTGAGCAGCGCCTGCTGCACGCCCTCGCCCGACACATCGCGCGTGATGGACGGGTTGTCGGACTTGCGCGAGATCTTGTCGATCTCGTCGATGTAGACGATGCCCTGCTGAGCGCGCTCGACTTCATAGTTGCAGCTCTGCAGCAGCTTCTGGATGATGTTTTCGACGTCCTCACCCACGTAACCGGCCTCGGTCAGCGTGGTGGCGTCGGCCATCACGAAGGGCACATTGAGGGTGCGCGCCAGCGTCTGGGCCAGCAGGGTCTTGCCCGAGCCGGTGGGGCCGATCAGCAGGATATTGCTCTTGGTCAGCTCCACATCGTCTTTTTTGGCTTTTTCCTTGTGGCGCAGCCGCTTGTAGTGGTTGTAGACGGCCACGGCCAGCGTGCGCTTGGCCGGTTCCTGGCCGATCACATAGCCGTCCAGCGTCCCCTTGATTTCCAGGGGAGTGGGCAAATCGGTGCGGGTTTCGCGGACATCTTCGCCGGCGGGGAGTTCGTCGCGAATGATCTCGTTGCAGAGATCGATGCATTCGTCGCAAATGAATACCGAGGGGCCAGCGATCAGTTTTTTGACTTCGTGCTGACTTTTACCGCAAAAAGAGCAGTGCAAAGTCTTTTCGCTGGAGGAGCCTTTTTTCTCGGCCATTGGTGGGGATGCCTTTAAGGAGCCTGAAGGGAACTGTTACCTAATGATAACCAATAAAAAAACGGCGTTTCTGTTACAGAAAACGCCGTTGTTGCAGAGCAACTTGAGGGGTTTGGGCCGCCTAGGCCGGCTTGACCGCCCCTGGACGCTTAAGGCCGCTTGGCGATGACCTGGTCGACCAGGCCGTATTCCTTGGCGTCGTCCGCGAACATGAAGTAGTCACGCTCGGTGTCGCGCTCGATCTTCTCGATAGGCTGGCCGGTGTTGGCCGCCAGGATGCGGTTGAGCTGGTCGCGCGTCTTGAGGATGTCACGGGCGTGGATTTCGATGTCCGTCGCCTGGCCCTGGGCACCGCCCGAGGGCTGGTGGATCATCACGCGCGAATTCGGCAGCGAGAAGCGTTTGCCCTTGGCGCCGGCCGACAGCAGGAAAGCACCCATGCTGGCCGCCATGCCCACGCAGAGCGTGGAAACATCGGGCTTGATGAACTGCATGGTGTCGTAAATCGCCATGCCGGCGGTGACGGAGCCGCCCGGCGAGTTGATGTAGAAGGAAATGTCCTTGTCCGGGTTTTCGCTTTCCAGGAACAGGAGCTGGGCCACCACCAGGTTGGCCGTCTGGTCGTTGACCGGGCCCACCAGGAAGATCACGCGTTCCTTGAGCAGGCGCGAGTAAATGTCGTAGGAACGCTCGCCGCGGCCGGATTGCTCGATGACCATGGGCACCATGCCCAGGCCTTGCGCATCCAGGGCGCCGGCTTGCGGGCCGGTATGGGCGCCGCCGTAAATACTGTTTCGGACCATCATGTGTTCTCCAGAGATGTTTGTACTGTACCCAAAAATTCCACCCGGGAATTCCGGCGAAGGCCGGCGGCGCACTCGCGGGCTGCCGATGCCGTAGCCCAAAGAAATTGGGGCCTGCGCCGCAAAGCACAAGCCCCAATGTCAACAAAGGCGCTGAAGAATCAGTTCTGGCCCATCAGGTCGTCGAAGGAAATGGCTTTTTCAGTGACCTTGGCCTTGCCCAGCACGAAGTCGGTAACGTTGTTTTCGATCACAACCGCCTCGACTTCGGCCATGCGGCGGTTGTCGCTCAGGTACCAGCGCACCACGTCCTGCGGCTTTTCGTAGCTGGCGGCCAGCTCTTCGATGTGGGCCTTGAGCTGCTCGGGCTTGGCCTGCAGTTCGTTGGTACGCACCAGTTCGGCCACCACCAGGCCCAGGCGCACGCGCTTTTCGGCTTGCGGGCGGAAGATTTCCTCGGGGATCGGCGCCTTGTCGGCGTCCTTGATGCCGCGCTGCTTGAGGTCGGCGCGGGCGCCTTCGACCATGCGGTCCAGTTCAGCCTGCACGCTGGACTTGGGCAGGTCGAGTTCGGCATTGGCGACCAGCGCGTCCATCACGGCGTTCTTGTTGCGGGCCAGCACGCGGAACTTGACTTCGCGCTCGAGGTTTTTCTTGATGTCGGCGCGCAGGCCTTCAACCGTCGCGTCGGCGATACCCAGGGACTTGGCCAGGGCTTCATTGACTTCAGGCAGGTGGGCGGCTTCGATCTTCTTGACCGTCACGAGGAAGTCGGCCTGTTTGCCGGCCACGTCCTTGCCGTGGTAGTCGGCCGGGAAGTTCAGCGGGAAAGTCTTGCTTTCGCCGGTCTTCATGCCACGCACGGCGTCCTCGAACTCCTTGAGCATCTGGCCGTCGCCGATCAGGAACTGGTAGTCCTCGGCCTTGCCGCCGGCAAAGGGTTCGCCGTCGATCTTGCCTTCAAAGTCGATGGTGGCGCGGTCGCCGTCCTGCGCGGGCGCGTCGGCCGCGCGCTGGGCAAAGGTGCGGCGCTGCTTGCGCAGGATGTCCAGGGTCTTGTCGATGGCCGCGTCGCTGACTTCGGCGCTGACTTTTTCGACCTGGGCGTTCGACAGGTCGGCGATCTTGACTTCGGGATAGACCTCGAAGACCGCGTCGAACGCGAGTTCGCCTTCGGGAGCGCCTTCTTTTTCGCTGATGCGGGGCTGGCCGGCAACGCGCAGCTTGGCTTCGTTGGCGGCCACGGCGAAGGCTTCACCGACCTTGTCGTTCATGACCTCGTAGTGCACCGAGTAGCCGTAGCGCTGGGCCACGACATTCATGGGAACCTTGCCGGGACGGAAACCGTCCATCTTGACCGTGCGGGCCAGGCGCTTGAGGCGGGTGTCAACTTCCGACTGGATGGTGTTGACGGGCAGCGTGAGCGTCATCTTGCGCTCGAGCTTTTCAAGGGTTTCAACAGTCACGGCCATGATGGTCTTCCTAAGATCAAAAAGTAGTCAAAACAGGTTTTCACCTGGCATGTCGCGGGTTTTCCGCAACGCCTGAGCGCATGGACGCAAGAACTGCCGCCCGCAAGCCTCAGGGTGGTGCGCGGGGGGGGACTCGAACCCCCACACCATTGCTGGCGTCAGGACCTAAACCTGGTGCGTCTACCAATTTCGCCACCCGCGCGCCGGAAATAAAAACGGGAATCCGAAAAACCTCCGAATCCCCGCTTGAAATCGGTCAACTCTCTATTTTAGCCGTATCGCGCCCGGTTTTTGCGTCCGGGCGGCCAGCCGCAGAGAATCAGGCCGGCAATGGCTTTTCGGCCGTAGGCGCCCCGCCCTGCAGCCGGTCTTCGCGTTTGACGCGGAACCATGCCGCATACATGGCCGGCAAAGCCAGCAAAGTCAGCACCGTCGCCACAATCAGGCCGCCCATGATGGCGACCGCCATCGGCCCCCAGAACACGCTGCGCGACAGCGGGATCATGGCCAGCACGGCGGCGGCGGCCGTCAGCACGATGGGCCGCAGCCGGCGCACGGCCGCCTCGACGATCGCGTTCCAGGTCGGCACGCCGCGGGCGCGGTCCTGTTCGATCTGGTCAATCAGGATCACCGAGTTGCGGATGATCATGCCGAACAGCGCGATCACGCCCAGCAGCGCGACGAAACCGAAGGGCCGGTTCAACACCAGCAGCGCCCCGGCCACGCCCGCGATGCCCATGAAGCCCGTCACAAAGGCCAGGATCGAACGGCTGAAGCTGTGCAGTTGCAGCATCAGCAGGGTCAGCACGATAAACAGCGCGACCGGCAGGCCGGCAACAATCGAGGACGAGCCCTTGCTGCTTTCCTCCACCGCGCCGGCCACCTGGATGCGGTAGCCCTGCAGGCCTTTTTCCAGCCATTTCGCTTCCAGCGCCTTGAGCTTGGGCATCAACTCCTGCGTGACGGTGGCGCCCTGCAGGCCTTCGACGATGTCGCTCTGCACCGTGATGGCGTAGTCGCGGTTCTCGCGCCACATCACGCCCGGCTCCCAGGTGAACACCGGCTTGGCGATCTGCGTGAGCGGAATCGATTTGCCCGACGCCGTGGGCAGGTAGGCGTTGCCGATGTCGGTGATCGCGTTGCGCTCGTCCAGCGGCTGGCGCAGCACGATGTCGATCAGCTTGTCGCCCTCGCGGAACTGGCCCACGGGCGTGCCGGCCAGGATGGTGCGCGAGGCCTGGGCAATCGACTGGCTGGTCACGCCCAGCGCGCGCGCCTTGGCCTGGTCCACCTCCAGGCGCAGCACTTTCACCGACTCATTCCAGTTGTCGTTCACGCCGCGCGTGTTGCCGCTTTCGCGCATCACCGCCTTGACCTCGTCGGCGCGCTCGCGCAGCACCAGCGGGTCTATGCCCACCACGCGGAACTGCACCGGGTAGGGCACGGGCGGGCCGTTGGGCAGCAGCTTGACGCGGCCGCGCACCTCGGGGAACTCGGTGGCCAGCAGGGCCGGCAGCTTGATGCGCAGCGACTCGCGCACCTTCAGGTCCTTGGGCAGCACGATCATCTGCGAGACGTTGGTCTGCGGAAAGACCTGGTCCAGCGGCAGGTAAAAGCGCGGCACGCCGGAGCCCAGCCAGGTGCTGACCGAACTCACGCCCTCCTCCCGCATCAGGCGCTGCTCCACGCGTTTGGCGGTGGCCTCGTTGGCGGCAAAGGAGGTGCCTTCGGGGAACCAGATGTCGACCATGATCTCGGGCCGGCTGGAGTCGGGGAAGAACTGCTGCTGCACCTTGCCCATGCCCACGATGCCCAGCACGAAGATCAGCACGGTGGCGCCTATGGTGAGCCAGCGGTGCTCCACGCACCAGTCCACCGTCTTGCGGAAGTTGCTGTAAAACGGGCTGTCGAACATTTCGTGCGGGCTGTCCTTGCCGGCGGCCACTTCCTGAACGTGCGGCGGCACCTTGAGCAGCAGCGTGCCCAGGTAGGGCACGAAGTACACCGAGACGATCCAGCTCAGCACCAGCGCGATCACCGTCACCGCGAAAATCGCGAAGGTGTATTCACCGGTGGTGGACTTGGCCAGGCCGATGGGCAGAAAGCCCGTGGCGGTGATCAGCGTGCCCGTCAGCATGGGCATGGCGGTGATCTCATAGGCAAAGGTGGCGGCGCGCACCTTGTCGTAGCCTTCCTCCATCTTGCGCACCATCATCTCGACGGCAATGATGGCGTCGTCCACCAGCAGCCCCAGCGCGATGATCAGCGAGCCCAGCGAAATCTTGTGCAGCCCTATGCCGTAGTACCACATGGCCAGGAAAGTCAGGCTCAGCACCAGAGGGATGGTGATGCCCACCACCAGGCCGGGCCGCATGTCGATGTAATAGCGCTTCCAGATCGGCAAGGGGCCCGATCCGTTGTCCGGGCGTTTGTGAAAGCCCAGGCTGATGAAGCTGACCGCCAGCACGATCACCACGGCCTCGATCAGCACGCGCACGAACTCGTTCACCGAGGTGGATACCGCCTTGGGCTGGTTCTGCACGTTCACCAGCTTGATGCCGGCCGGCAGGGTCTTGTCGATACGGGCCGACAGCGTCGTGAGCGACTTGCCCAGCGCGATGATGTCGCCGCCCTTGGCCATGGACACGCCCAGCGCGATCACTTCCTTGCCCTGGTGGTGCACCTTCACGGAAGGCGGGTCCACATAACCGCGCTTGATCTCGGCGATGTCGCCCAGCCGCAGCTGGCCGCCCGAGCTGCCGCGTATCGGCATGGCGCGCAACTGCTCTATCACCTCGAACTGGCCCGCCACGCGCACCTGCACCACATCCAGCGGCGTCTGCACCGCGCCGGCCGCCTCAACGGCGTTTTGCTGGCCGAGCTGGGCCAACACCTGGTTCAGGTCCAGCCCCAGCTGCGCCAGGCGCTTTTGCGAGATCTCGATGAAGACTTTTTCGTCCTGCACGCCGAAGAGCTCGACCTTGCTCACGTCCGGCACGCGCAGCAATTGCTGACGCACGTCGTCGGCAAAGGTCTTGAGCTCGGCATAGTTGAAGCCGTCGGATTCCAGCGCGTAGATCACGCCGTAGACGTCGCCGAATTCGTCGTTGAAGAACGGCCCCTGGATGCCGCCCGGCAAGGTGCCGCGCATGTCGCCGATTTTTTTGCGCACCGAATACCAGACGTTGGCGACCTCGCTGGGTTTGGAGGAGTCCTTGATCTGGAAAATGATCTGCGACTCGCCGGGCTTGGAATAGCTGCGGATGCGGTCGGCATAGGGCGCTTCCTGCAGTGTGCGCTCCAGCTTGTCGGTGACCTGCTCGGCCACCTGCTGCGCCGTGGCGCCCGGCCAGTAGGTGCGCACCACCATGGCGCGGAAGGTGAAAGGCGGGTCCTCGTCCTGCCCAAGCTGGAAATAGGACGCGAAGCCCAGGATCATCAGCACCAGCAGCAGGTAGCGCGTGAGCGCCGGATGGTCCAGCGCCCATTTGGAAAGGTTGAAGCGGGTCGAGGGCGAAGCGAGTTCGCCGGCAGGGCTGTTGCCGTCGTGGTGGGCTTGCGTCATGGCCGCCTCACTTCGCGCCGGAGGCAGCGGATGCGGGCGCCGCGGCGGCAGCCATGGCATTCGGGCTGGTCTGCGCCGGCGTGGCGCCTGCCAGGGCCACACTGGGCTGGTAGAAAGTGACTTTCTGGCCCGGCGACAGCACATGCACGCCGGCGCTCACGACCAGCATGCCGGCCTGCAGCCCCGAGGCCACGACCACGTCGTTGCCGTCGGCCGTGGCAACCTGGATGATTTGCGGCTTGACCGTCATGCTGGCCTTGTCGACCACCCACACGGCCGTGGACTTGCCTTCCTGGCGCAGCGCCGTGGTCGGCAGCTTGATCACGGGCACACCGACGGCGCTGCCCGATTCGGGCACCACATACACGGTGGCGCCCAGCGGCGGCGGCTCCTTGGCATCGATGGAGACCTTGACGGTATAGGTGCGCGTGACCGGGTCGCTGCTGGCGGCGACTTCGCGAACCTTGCCGGCCAGATCGGCGTTTTGCGACCAGACACGTATCTTGACCGCCGAGCCGGCCTTGATGCCGGCCACCTTGTCTTCGGGCACCGAGAACACCACGTCGCGCACGCCGTCGGCCGCGATGCGCACCACCGGCGTTCCCGCCGTCACAACCTGGCCCGGCTCGGCCTCGACGGCCGTCACCACACCCGACACATCGGCGACCAGCGCCGCGTAATTGGCCTGGTTGCCCTGCACGGCGAACTGCGATTGCGCCTGCTCGAGCTGCGCCTGCGCCGCCTTGAGGGTGGTCTCGCGGCGCTCCAGCTCAGCACCGCTGATGAAGTTCTGCTCCTTGAGCTCCTTGTAGCGCTTGAAGTCGGCGGCGGCCAGGTCGCGGTTGGTGGTGGCCGCGGCCACCTGGGCGCGGGCCGAATCGGCGGCCAGCCTGAAGTCCTGCGGGTCCAGTTGGGCCAGCACCTGCCCGGCCTTGACGCGCTGGCCGAGCTCGGCCTGGCGCTTGATGATCTTGCCGCCGACCCGGAAGCCCAGCCTGGACTCGACCTGGGCTTTGACTTCGCCCGCATATTCATGGCTGGACGAAAACGCGTTGGTCCCCACGGTGAGCACCTTCACGGCGCGAACCGGCTCTTCGGGTGGGGCGGGCTTGGAACAGGCGGCCAGCAATACAGCGGCGCCCACCACGGAGAAAACGGTTTTATTCATGGTCGGATTGGTGTGAAAACTCGGACGGCATGCAGCCAGAAGAAGCTTGGAAAACTCACTACTGACTGACCGGTTAGTAATCTAGGGTAAATGCTGAGGCTTGTCAAGCGACAATCGCCCGCATGACCCCAGGCCTCCAACAGCCCAGCGCCCCGGTTCCCCTTCAGGGGGTGTCGCACTATGAAAACTTCCCCGTCGCCTCGCTGCTGTGCCCGCCGCGGTTGCGCCCGCCCATCGCGGCGATTTACTGGTTCGCCCGCACGGCCGATGACATCGCCGATGAGGGCGAGGCCACGCCGCAGGCCCGGCTGGACGAGCTGGCCGCCTACCGCGCCGACCTGATGGCGACCGCGGCAGGTTTGCCGCCGTCCCCGCGCTGGGTGCCGGTCTTCGCGCAATTGAGTCCACAGCTGGCCCGGTTCGAACTGCCCGTCAACCTGCTGGCCGACCTGCTGAGCGCCTTTGAGCAGGACGCGGTCAAGCAGCGTTATGCCGACGAGGCCGAGTTGCTGGACTACTGCAAGCGTTCGGCCAACCCCGTGGGCCGGCTGCTGCTGCACCTCTACGGCATCCAGGACGCCGCTTCGCTGCACATGAGCGACGACATCTGCACCGCCCTGCAGTTGATCAATTTCTGGCAAGACCTGGGCGTGGACATCCCGCGCGGGCGCATCTACCTGCCGGCCGACGCCTGGGCTCGCCACGGCGTCGATGAAGCGCAATTGCTGGCGCTGCAAGCCAACCCGGCCACCCTCGCGCTGATCGCGGCCCATGTGCGCGCCGCCCGCGCCATGATGCTCAGGGGCGCACCCCTGTGCAAAATAATTCCCGGGCGCGGCGGCTGGGAGCTGCGCCTGGTGGTGCAGGGCGGCCTGCGCATCCTGGACAAGATAGAAGCGCAAGGCTTTAACACCTTGCAGCGGCGCCCCAAGCTCAAGCCCTGGGACTTGCTGCTGATGGGCTGGCGCGCCTTGCGGATGCGCTGATCCGGCCCCATGAAGACGCGGCATCCCATGTGACAATCGCCGCATGACGCCTGAGCAGTATGTCCAGCAAAAAGCCGCCGCATCCGGCAGCAGTTTTTATTACGCCTTCCTGTTTTTACCCAAAGAGCGGCGCGCCGCCATCACGGCTTTTTATGCCTTTTGCCGCGAGATCGACGACGTGGTCGACGAGGTCACCGACCCCGGCGTGGCCCGCACCAAGCTGGCCTGGTGGCAAACCGAGGTCCTGAAATCCTATGCCGGCGAGCCGACGCACCCGGTCATGAAAGCACTGATGCCGCTGGCCGCCACCTACCGCATAGAGGCGCGCCACTTGCAGGCCGTGATCGACGGCTGCCAGATGGACCTGGAGCAAAACCGCTACCTCGACTACCCCGGCCTCAAGCAGTATTGCCACCTGGTGGCAGGCATCGTGGGCGAAGTGGCCGCGCGGATTTTCGGCCAGGCCGACGAGGCCACCACCGCCTACGCACACAAGCTGGGCCTGGCTTTCCAGCTCACCAACATCATCCGCGACGTGGGCGAGGACGCGATGCGCGGGCGCATCTACCTGCCCGTCAACGAGCTGCAGCAGTTCGACGTGAAAGCGCACGAGATCCTGAAGCGCCAGTACTCCGACCGCTTTACCGCGCTCATGAAATTCCAGACCGAGCGCGCCCTGGCGCTTTACGACGAAGCGCTGGCCATGCTGCCCGAAACCGACCGCCGCGCGCAAAAGCCCGGCCTCATGATGGCCAGCATCTACCGCACCTTGCTGCGCGAGATCGCCGCCGACGGCTACCAGGTGCTGCACCAGCGCGTGAGCCTCACGCCGCTGCGCAAGTTCTGGCTGGCCTGGAAAACGCAGGCCTTCGGGCGAGTTGTCTGATCATGAGAGTCGCCGTCATAGGCGCGGGCTGGGCCGGCTGCGCCGCTGCCGTCGAAGCCACGCGCCTGGGCTACCAGGCCACGCTGTTTGAAACCACCCGCGTCGCCGGCGGACGCGCGCGCCGCGTGGGCGGCACCCTGCAGGGCGAGCCGGTGGTGCTGGACAACGGCCAGCACATCCTCATAGGTGCTTACGCCGAAACGCTGCGCCTGATGAAAGACCTGGGTGTGGACACCGAGGCCACGCTGCTGAGGATGCCGCTGACATTGCAGTTTCCCGATGGCGGCGGCCTGAAGCTGCCGCAGCTGCCGGCGCCGCTGGACGCGCTGGCCGGCATCCTGCTGGCGCGCGACTGGCCGCTGGGCGACAAGTTTTCCATGCTCAAGCTCGCGGTGGGCTGGCAGCTCAAGAAATTCCAGTGCGCGCCGGGCGAGTCGGTGGCCGACCTGTGCCGGGGCCTGGCGCCCGGCGCCATGGCCGCACTGATCGAACCGCTGTGCGTCTCGGCGCTCAACACGCCCGCCGAACGCGCCAGCGGCCAGGTGTTCCTGCGCGTGATGCATGACGCGCTTTTTTCGGAAACCGGCGGCTCCAACCTGCTGCTGCCGCGCACCGACCTCAGCACCCTGCTGCCCGATGCGGCGCTGTCCTGGCTGGCCGCGCAGGGCAATGCGCCGCAGCTGGGCGCGCGCGTGCAGGCCATCGCGCCTCTCGGCTCGGGCTGGGTCGTGAGCACCGATACCAGCGCGGCCTTCGACTGTGTGGTGCTGGCCTGCCCGCCGCAAGAGGCCGCACGCCTGGTGGAAGGCAGCGGCGTGGCTGCGGCGGACTGGCTGGCGCGCGCGCAGGGCTTGCAACACGAGGCCCTGACGACCGTCTATGCCTGGTCTTCGGGCGCGCGCCTGCCGCTTCCCATGCTGGCCTTGCCATCCAACGCGGCGGAGCCGGCCCAGTTCGTGTTTGACCGCGGGCAGCTGGGCGGCCCGGCCGGCCTGCTGGCCTTTGTGATCAGCGCCAGCAGCGGCGACAGCGCCACGCTGACCGCACAGGTGCTGGCGCAGGCGAAATCCCAACTCTGGCACCTGGGGCTGGGCGCCATGCAGGCTGTGCAGACCATTGTGGAAAAGCGCGCCACCTTTGCCTGCACGCCCGGCCTGTTGCGCCCCGGCGCCGAGGTCGCGCCCGGCCTGTATGCCTGCGGCGACTACATCGCCGGGCCCTACCCCGCCACGCTGGAAGGCGCGGTGCGCTCAGGGCTGGAGGCAGCCCGGCATCTTCATTAAGCGCCCTCAGGCGCTTTTGGCCAGCAAACGCACCGTGCGGTAAGCCGGCCGCGACAGGCAGCGCTGCAGCCACTCATCCACCCGCGGGCATTTCTCCATCAGCCCGGCCGCGCCCTGCACCCAGGCCAGCACCGAGGCCACGCAGATGTCGGCCGCGGTGAAACGCTCGCCGGCCAGGTAAGGCCTGGCCTGCAGGTGCTGATCGAGCACGCGCAGCGGTGTCAGCAGGTGGCGCTCGGCATCGTCGGCCAACTGGGGCTTGCGGCGGTCGGCCGGCATCAGGATGCGGTGCATCAAAAACGCCAGCGCGTCTTTTTCGCACTCGGTAACCACCCAGAAGCTCCAGCGCAAAATCTCGGCCTGCTCGGCATGGTCCTGCGCGGCCAGCAGCGGCACCCCGGGCGCCTTGAAACGCTCGGCCAGGTAGAGCACGCAGGCCAGGGACTCCCAGACCAGCACGCCGTCATCGTCCACCACGGGAATGCGGCCGTTCGGGTTGATGGCCAGGAACTCCGGCGTGCGCGTGGCGCCACCCGTGAAGGGCAGCGGGATGTGTTCATGGGCCAGGCCCATCTCGTGGACCAGCCACAGCGGGCGCGCCGCGCGCGAGGCCGCCGTTCCATAAATCTTGAGCGTCATGCAAGCTCCTTCGGAAAAAGCCCTGAGGCACCGACCGGTATCAGCGCGGGAACAGGTCGCACAACTCGGTCAGCGTGGCCACCGTCTCGTGCGGCACCGCCGGGTGCGCCCACAACTGGTCGGATCGGTTGACCCACACCGTCTGCATGCCGCAATTGAGCGCGCCCAGCACGTCCAGCGTGGCATCGTCGCCCACATGCAGCACCTCTCCCGGCAGAACCTCCACCGCCCCGGCGGCGGCATGGAAGATGCGCGGGTCGGGTTTGCCCACGCCGAACTGCTGGGCGCTGATGCTGGCCTTGAAATAGCCGTCAATGCCTATGCGCTTGATGTCGGCATTGCCGTTGGACACCGCCACCAGCGGGTACCGGTCTGACAGGAACTCGAGCGCCAGCACCGCGTCCTCGAACAGCGTGACCTTGTTGCGCTCGTCAAAAAAAACATCGAAGGCGGGCTCGGCCAGCAGGGGGTCCTCGCGCGAGCGGTACAGCGCCAGCCGTATCGCCTCGCGGCGTATGGCGCTGAGGTTGTACTTGAGCTCGGGACGCGAGCGCGTGACATGCTCGCGGATTTCGTGCCGCGCGGCGGGGTTGGAAAACAGCGCCGCGGTCATGGGGGCATGCTGGCTGAGCCAGTCGTCCAGTGCTTTCTCGGCTCTTTCGATGGCCGGCCAGATGGGCCACAGCGTGTCATCGAGGTCTAGCGTGATGGCTTTGATGGTGGTCAGGTCGAGCATAGGAAAAGACTAAGGGATAGGCGAGAATAACCCATGTTTTTTCGCCCCCGCTTCGCTCCTGAACCGCCCTTCTCCCACGGCGCGCCGCCCGTCGGCCCGGCAGCCTCCTCCGCCACCGCCGTGCTGCTGTGCAACCTGGGAACCCCTGACGAAGCCACGGCGCCGGCGCTGCGCCGCTACCTGGCCGAATTTTTGGGCGACCCGCGCGTGGTCGAAATCCCCAAGCCGCTATGGTGGCTGATTCTGCACGGCATCATCCTGCGCGTGCGGCCCAAAAAATCGGCCGCCAAATACGCCAGCATCTGGATGAAGGAGGGTTCGCCGCTGCGGGTCTGGACGCAGAAGCAGGCCACCATGCTGCGCGGCTACCTGGCGGTGCGCGGCCACCCTGTTGAGGTGCGCTACGCCATGCGCTACGGCAGCCCGTCCATCGCCTCGCAGCTGAGCCAGCTCAAGGCCGATGGCGTGGAACGCGTGCTCATACTGCCCGCCTACCCGCAGTACAGCGGCACCACCACCGCCAGCGTGTTTGACGCGGTCTACCAGTGGGCGGCGCGCATACGCCGCATCCCCGAGCTCCGCTTCGTCAATCACTACCACGACCACGAGGGCTACATCAAGGCCCTGGCCGCCCGCGTGCGCGAGCATTGGCGCACCGAGGGCCGCGCCGAACAGCTGGTCATGAGTTTTCACGGCGTGCCCGAACGCACGCTCACGCTGGGCGACAGCTACCACTGCGAATGCCACAAGACCGCGCGCCTGCTGGCCGCGCAACTGGGCCTGGAGCCCGCGCAGTACAAGGTCACCTTCCAGTCGCGCTTCGGCAAGGCCAAATGGCTTGAGCCCTATACCGAGCCCACCCTGGTGGCCATGGCCCGAGCCGGCGTCAAGCGGGTCGATTTGATCTGCCCGGGTTTTACCGGCGACTGCCTGGAGACACTGGAAGAGATCAACATGGAGGCGCGCGAGGCTTTCCTGCGCGCGGGCGGCAAGGAGTTCGGCTACATCCCCTGCCTCAACGACAGCCACGAATGGATCGCGGGGCTGGCTGAGATCACGCAGCAGCACCTGGCGGGCTGGCCGGTGCAACAGGCCGATGCGGCGGCGCTGGTGGCCTCGCGTGAGCGGGCGCTGGCCCTGGGTGCGAAGAAATAGGCCGGTGCTCAAGCTTTCAGCTTGAGCAGCTGCACCATCAGCTGCGTGGTCTTCACATCGAAGTCGATAAAGCTGCCGAGGTCCGGCCCCGACATCCAGGACTGCTCCCAATAGCTTTCCTTGAGCGTCTTCTTCCAGAGCTCATAGGCCAGTGAAGCCTTCACGCCCTCCACCATCTCGGCCTGGCGCGCGGCCGGCACGCCGGCGCCGGTGAACACAGCGCGCCAGTTGGTGAGATCCACGTCCAGGCCCTGCTCGCGCACCGACTTGACGCCGTAAGCGGCTTTTTTGGAAGAGACACCGAGGGCGCGCAGCTTGCCGCCGGCCAGCTCCGCCCTGAAGGTGCCATAGCTCGAAACGCCGGCCGCCGCCTTGCCGCCCATCACCGCATCGACCAGCTCGAAGTTGCGCGCGAACGGCAGGTAAACCGCGTCTTCCGGCTTGGCGCCGGCGGCCTTGGCCAAGAGACCCGCAAACACATGATCGGCGCCGCCAACCGCGCCTATGGCCATGGGCGTCTGTTTGGCATTGCTGCGCAGGCGCTCCACCAGCTCGTTGATGGTCTTGAGCGGCGATGCGGCCGCCACCACGACCACCGGGTAGTCGCTGGTCAGGCGCGCAATCGGCTTGACCTTGCTGAGGTCCACGGCCGGCTTTTGCAATGCCAGCGCGCCAACGAGGTTGCTGTCGCCCATGAACAAGGCGTTGGGGTCGGCGCCGTACTTCTGCACATACCAGGCCAGGCCCGCGGTGCCGCTGCCGCCTTCCTTGTTCTCGTATTCGATCTCGTCGCTCAGGCCCTGGCCCACCAGCGCATCACCGAGGGCTCGGCCGGCTTCGTCGAGCGCGGTGCGGGACATGGCGGGAATGACGATGCGCAGCTTGGGCGCCAGCTTGCCCTTGGGTGCGGACTGGGCCCAAAGCGGTGCGGCCATTCCGAGGCCGGCGAGTGCACCCAGAACCGAGCGTCGTTGGATGGTCAGCATGTCTTTTTCCTCCCAAGGCCATGGTAGATGGAGTTTCCATGGCAATGGCTAGGTGTTTGATCCAGTGCCCGGACCCTTGCACCGGAGCACTTTTCATGCCACACGCAGAGGCACAGGCACCCGGGCATGCACCCGGGGCGCGTGCGGGCTCAGGCCTTGAGCTTGAGCAAATGCACCATGACCCGCGAAGTGGTCAGGTCGAAATCGATAAAACTCGCGAGGCTGGGGCCCGAAAGCAGCGAAGACTCCCAGTGGTTCTGCTTGAGCGTTTTCTGCCAGGACTCATGGCCGGTGGCCGCCTTCACGGCCTCCAGCATTTCCGCCTGGCGCGCCTCGGCCACGTTCTGGCCGGTGAAGACACCGCGCCAGTTGGCCATGTCCACGTCCACCCCCTGCTCACGGATGGAGGGAATGCCGAACACCGTGCGCTTGGACGACACACCGATGGCGCGCAGCTTGCCGCTGGCCAGCTCGTCGGCGAATTCGCTGTAGCCCGAAATGCCGGCCGCCGCCTTGCCGCCCAGCACGGCCTGCACCACTTCGGCGCCGCCGGCAAAGGGCAGGTACACCAGTTCTTCCGGCTTGCTGCCGGCCGCGCGGGTGAACACACCGGCGAACACATGGTCCACGCCGCCGGCGGAGCCGCCCGCGATGGGAACGTCCTTGGGATTGGCGCGCATGCGGCCGGCAAGGTCCGCAATCGTGCGCACCGGCGAATTGGCGGCGACCACCACCACGAGGTAGTCGCTGGTCAGGCGCGCGATCGGGCGGATGCGGCTCATGTCCACGGCGGGCTTTTGCAAGGCCACCGCGCCCACCATCACCATGCCGCCCATCAGCAGGGTGTTGGCGTCGCCGCTGTATTTTTCGGCATAGTAGGCCAAGCCTATGGTGCCGCCCTTGCCGCCCTTGTTTTCATACTCGATCTCATCCACCGCGCCGGCACCCACCAGCGCCGTGCCCAGGGCGCGGCCGGTCTGGTCCCAACCACCCCCGGCATTGGCCGGGATCACGATGCGCAGCTTGGGCGCCAGCTTGACCACCTTGGCTTTGGGTTGCGCGGCCGCCGGCGGCTTGGCCGCCGTCTGCGCCCACGCGGGGATGGCCCCGCCCCATGTCGCCAATCCCAGCCCTGCGAGTTTTTCCAGGGCAGCGCGTCGTTTGATGGTCAGCATGTCGTCTCCTTCTGTTGTTGGAACCTCAGCTTACAGTTTTGCTCCTCGTCCAGTATTTGGCAAGGCGTGGAAGTACCAGTACCGCCACCACAATCACGACCAGCGTGATCGACATGGGGCGCTGGAAAAACACCATGGCGCTGCCCTCGCCTATCGACACGGCGTTGCGCAGCTGCGCCTCCGCCAGAGGGCCCAGGATCATGCCGACCACCACGGGCGCGGTGGGAAAGTCGAAACGGCGCATCAGCACGCCCAGCAATCCGATGGCATAGAGCAGGAACAAATCGAAGGCGCTCTGGCGCATGCCGTAGGCGCCCACCGTCGCGAAGATCAGGATGCCCGCATAGAGCTGCGGCTTGGGGATCTTCAGCAGCTTGACCCACAGGCCCACCATGGGCAGGTTGAGCACCAGCAGCATGACGTTGCCGATGTACAGCGAGGCGATCAGCGCCCACACCAGCGCGGCGGAGGTGGTGAACAGCTGCGGGCCGGGCTGGATGCCGTAGTTCTGGAAAGCGCCCAGCAGGATGGCCGTAGTGTTCGAGGTCGGGATGCCCAGCGTGAGCAGCGGGATCAGCGCCGCCGTCACCGTGGCGTTGTTGGCCGCCTCGGGGCCGGCCACGCCTTCGATGGCGCCCTTGCCGCCGAACTCGGACTTGATCTCGGGGCTCGCCAGTTTCTTTTCCGTGGCGTAGCTCAGGAAGGTCGGTATCTCGGTGCCGCCGGCCGGGATGCAGCCGAAAGGCGTGCCGATCGCGGTACCGCGCAGCCAGGCGGGGATGGACCGCTTCCAGTCGGCCTTGGTCATGTGCACGCGGCTGAGCTTGTTCTGGTCTTCCACCGTTTTGCCCTCGTAGAGCACGGCGTACAGCACTTCCGCCACCGCGAACAGGCCCACGGCCACCAGCACAATTTCAATACCGTCCAGCAGTTCCGGGATGCCGCCGGTGTAGCGGCCCTGGCCCGAAATCTGGTCCAGGCCGACGCAGCCGGCGGCCAGGCCGACCAGCAGCGCCGTCATGCCGCGCAAGGTGCTTTTGCCCAGCACGGCGCTCACCGTGGTGAAGGCCAGCAGCATCAGCAGGAAATACTCGGGTGGGCCCAGCTTGACGGCGAACTCCGCCACAAAGGGGGCGAACAGCGTGACGATGACGGTGGCGATGGTGCCTGCCACAAACGAGCCTATCGCCGCCGTGGCCAGCGCCGCGCCGGCGCGCCCGCTCTTGGCCATCTTGTTGCCCTCCATGGCCGTGACCATGCTGGCGGTTTCGCCGGGCGTGTTCAGCAGGATGGAGGTCGTGGAGCCGCCGTACATGGCGCCGTAGTAGATGCCCGAGAAAAAAATCATCGAAGCGGTGATGTCGACCTTGGCGGTGATGGGCAGCAGCATGGCCACCGCCACCGCCGGGCCTATGCCGGGCAACACGCCCACGGCCGTGCCCAGGGCACAGCCCACGAGGCACCAGATCAGGTTGACCGGCGTGATCGCCGTGGCGAAACCCGCCATCAGGGCATTGAAGATGTCCATGTCAGATCCACCCCGTGTTCGTCAGGCCCGGCAGGTTGATCGCCAGGAATTTGGTGAACATCCAGAAGACCGGCGCGGAAATCAGCAGGCCCACCACGAGGTCGGTGGCCCAGGTGCGCGGTGCATTGACGCCCGTCTGGCCGCTGGCGCGGCGCAGGCCTTGCACCGCCAGCAGGTAGCACAGCGTGCAGCTCAGGATGAAGCCTATGGTGGTGATCAGCGCCGCATTGAGCAGCAGCCCCGCCGAAACCCAGGCAAAACCGGGCCAGTAGGCCTGCGCGGCGCCGGAAGGAGGATCCAGCTCGCGAAAGCCGCCGCTGCGCGCTTCCCAGATGATCCAGGCGCCGCAAACCGTGAGGCCGACGGAGACCAGCCAGGGCAGGAAGTTGGGGCCGACGCCGCCGTAGCCGGCCTCGGAGGAGATGCTGATCGCGCCGAAGGCCAGCGCCAGGCCGGTCAGCAGCACGCCGGCGCCGACCAGGGTTTGCGGCCAGGCGGCCGAGGGATCCGAAGTTGTTGTTGTCATCGTTATAGTTCCCGAAAGACGTGGGACGGACGTGAACAGTCTGGCGGCACGCCGCCCTTTCGTCAAATTTTCATCAAATCTGAACCCGGGACGGCGTGGCGCCCTTGCACACTTGCGCGTGCGAAGGCCCGAAGGCTCAGACCATGCCGGACTTGACCATGGTGGCGCGCAGGGCGGCGAAGTCGTCATCGACGAACTTGGCAAAAGCCTCGCCCGACAGGACGGCAGGCGTCCAGTCGTTCTTCTTCACGGCTTCGGCCCAGGCCGGCGACTTCAGCGCAGCCAGCACCAGGTCGGTCAGGGCCTTGCGCTGCTCGGCCGTGATGCCGGGGGCGCCGTAGACGCCGCGCCAGTTGCCGATTTCCACGTCTATGCCCTGCTCCTTGAGCGTGGGCACGTCCACGCCCGGCAGGCGCTTGCCGGAGGTCACGGCGATGGCGCGCATCTTGCCGGCCTTGATGTACTCGGCGAACTCGCTGTAGCCGCTGCCGCCCACCGTGACGTTGCCGCCCAGGATGGCCGCCGTGGCCTCACCGCCGCCGCGGAAGGCGACGTAGTTGATCTTGGAAGGATCGGCGCCGACCTTCTGCGCGATCATGGCCGCGGCGATGTGCTCGGTGGAGCCGCGCGAACCGCCGCCCCACTTCACGCTGCCGGGGTCTTTCTTGAGCTGGTCGACCACGTCCTTCATGGTCTTGAAGGGCGAATTGGCGGGCAGCACGAACACGTTGTATTCGCTTGAGAGGCGCGCGATCGGCGTGGCCTGCGACAGGCTCACCGGCGGCTTGCCGGTGATCAGGCCGCCCAGCATCACAGCGCCCATCACCATCAGCGCGTTGGGGTCACCCTTGGAGCCGTTGACGAACTGGGCCAGGCCCAGCGCGCCGGCGGCGCCGCCCTTGTTGTCGTAGGTCACCGTGTCGGCAACCTTGGAGTCGGTCATGGCCTTGCCCAGGGCGCGGCCCGTGGTGTCCCAGCCGCCGCCGGGATTGGCCGGAATCAACATCTTGATGTTGGCGGCCGCGGAGGCCGACAGGGGCAAGGCACCGGTCGCGGCCAGGGCCGCCAGGGATTTCAGAAAGGTATCGCGACGCATGGGAATGTCTCCTGTGGATGGGCGCCTGGGGCGCCCGGATGGCTGATAACCCGCCTATCATGCACCCCCTGGCTGTCAAACGGCTGTCCGGCGGGACTGGGGAAAGTGCTAATGTCTAGGGCCTGTTAACAGGCCCAAACAGGCCCTAACCCATGATGCCCACGGTGATGTCCACGGTCAAACTGCTGCTGGTGGAGGACGACGCCTCCATGCAGGCGGCGCTGCAGCGCGCCCTGGGCCGGCGCGGCATGGAGGTTTTCAGCTGCACCGACGGCCGCCAGGCCCTGGCGCAGTGGAAGGCCACACAGCCCGACGTGGTGGTGCTGGACCTGACCCTGCCCGGCCTGGACGGCCTGCAGGTGCTGGCGCAGGCGCGCGGCCAGGGCCTGACGACCCCGGTGCTGATCCTCACGGCCCGCGGCACCGTAGGCGACCGCATCGTCGGCCTGAACACCGGCGCCGACGACTACCTGCCCAAGCCCTTTGACCTGGACGAACTCGAGGCGCGGCTGCGCGCCCTGAGCCGGCGCCGCCCCGCGGCCGGCGCGGAGCCCGGCGCCGCGCCCCAATTCGTCGGCCACCTGCGCTATGACAAAGAAAGCGGCGCCATCTACCACCGCGACCAGGTGCTGGAACTCACGCCGCGCGAGCTGGCCCTGCTGCAGACCCTGATAGGCAAACTGGGCCACGCCGTGTCCAAGGAGCGCCTCTTCGAACTGGTGTTTCCCGGCGAAACCGACGTGCAGTACGAGGCCGTGGAAGTGGTGGTCTACCGCCTGCGCAAAAAGCTGGCCCAGACCGGCGTCACCCTGGTCACCTTGCGCGGCCTGGGCTACCTGCTGAAAGTGGATGCATGAGCGACCGGGAGCCTGTGCCGCCCGAACCCACAAGCCAGCGGGCCATCTCGCTACGGCGTTATCTGCTGACCGGCATCCTGCTTCCCGTCGGCCTGCTGATCATCGTGAACACCGCCAGCCTGTACCGCCAGGCGCTGGCCGCGGTCAACACCGCCTACGACCGCACCCTGCTGGCCTCGGCCAAATCCATAGGCGAACAGCTCGACGTGACCGGCTACGACGAACAGTCCGAACTGCGCGTGACCGTGCCCTATGCGGCGCTGGAGGCCTTCGAGGCCGACAACCAGAGCCGGTTGTTCTACCGCGTCTCCAGCCTCAAGGGGGAGCTGGTCTCGGGTTTTGCGCAACTGCCCTTCTGGCGCGGCGAGATCCCGATACGCCCGCCGTATTCGGCGCTGGTGGATTTTTACGACGACGTGTTCCGCGAGGAACCGGTTCGCGTCGCCGTGCTGCTGCAGCCCGTGGCCAGCGGCAAGGGCCGGGCCATGGCCGTGGTGCAGGTGGCCGAGACCCTGGAGCTGCGCAAGACGCTGGCGCGCAAGATCCTCTTTGACACCTTGTGGCGCCAGGCCGTGCTGCTGGCAGTGATCGCCCTGGTCGCGGTGGTCGTGGTGCAGCGCGCCACGCGGCCGGTACGCCGGCTCAGCGGCGAGCTCAAGGCGCGCCCCGAGGGCGACCTGACGGCCATTGCCGCCCCCGACGCGCCGCGCGAGCTGCTGCCGCTGATCGAGGCGACCAATCAGGTCATGGGTCGGCTGCAGCACCTGCTGGACAACCAGAAACGTTTTGTGCGGGACGCGGCTCACCAGCTGCGCACGCCGCTGGCGGTGCTCAAGGTACAGGTGCAGTCGGCGCTGCGCGGCGACATGGAGGCGCGCGACGCGCTCGGCGAGATCAACCAGACCGTGGACCGCGCCACCGTGCTGGCCAACCAGATGCTGGCGCTGGCCAAGGTGGAGCAACTGCGCCAGCAGGCCGACCTGCAGGCCATAGACCTGGCGCAGGTAGTGCGCTCGGTGGCGCTGGACCTCTCACCGTTGATCGCCGAAAAAGACATCGACTTCGAGATAGAAACCGTGCCCGCCCAGGTCAGATCGCATGAATGGATGCTGGGCGAACTCACGCGCAACCTGCTGCACAACGCCATCAAGCACACGCCGGCCGGCGGCCCGCTGGCCGTGCGCATCGTGCGCGACGCCAGCTTTGTCGCGATGACCTTGAGCGACAGCGGGCCCGGCGTGTCGGCCGAGCTGTCGGCGCGGCTTTACGAGCCGTTTTCGGCGGGCGACGTGCGCCACGGCTCCGGCCTGGGGCTGGCCATCTGCCGCGAGATCGTCGAAACCATGCATGGCAGCATCACCCTGGAAAACCGCGTCGTGCACGGCCAGGTCACGGGGCTGGACGCGGTGGTCCGCCTGCCCACGGCCTGAAGCGCCCACGCGCCCGGCAGGGGCGTTGGGTCTTGGTTCAAAATAGCCGCCAATGGATAAATTGCGCATCGACAAATGGCTGTGGGCCGCCCGCTTTTACAAAACCCGCGCGCTCGCGGTCGAGGAAATCGACAGGGGCCGGGTCAAGGTCAACGGTGCCGAAGCCAAGCCCGCGCGCGAGGTCAAGTCCGGCGACACCGTGTCGCTGCGCCAGGGCCAGGTCAACCGCACCGTGGTGGTACGCGGCATCAGCAGCCAGCGCGGCTCAGCCCCGGTGGCCCAGCAGCTCTATGAAGAAACCGAGGAAAGCCTGCGCCTGAAGGCCGAGGCCGCCGAGCAGCGCCGCCTGAACAGCGACCCGGCCGGCGCCCAGGAACACGGCCGCCCCACCAAGCGCGACCGCCGCACGCTGGACAAAGCCTGGAATAACCGCTGGAGCGCGTCGGCGGACTAAGAGCCGCTCAAGCCGCGTAGGCCCGCTGTGCCAAAGCCTGCGCCAGCAACGCGGCCGGGTCCACCAAGTCCAGTGTTTCCATGCCGGGCACCACGCTGAGCGCCAGCGGTATCTCGGTGCAGCCCAGTATCAGCGTGGAAAGCCCATGCCGCGCGGCCAGCGCCTCGGCTACGCCCGTGAAGCATTCGCGCGCCAGGGCCATGTTGCCCATTTTCACGCCCTCATAAATGCCGCGCATCAGGCGTTCGCGTTCTTCGGCCGTGGGTGTATGGCACTGCAGGCCGGCCTGGCGCAGCGCTTGGTCGTAGAGCCCCGCGCGGTAAGTGCCCTCGGTGGCCAGCAGTCCCACTTCGCGCACGCCGCGCGCGGCCAGCGTCCGCGCCACCTCGCGGGCCACGTGCAGCACTTCGAGCTGCGGGAAACGCTCCTGCAGCTGGCCGTGCCAGGCGTGGGCGGTGTTGCAGGCCACCGCGACCGTGGTAGCGCCCAGGGCCGCCAGCTTGCCCATGGCCTGCAGCATGGGGTCCAGCGGCTGGTGGCCGCCCGGCCCGGGCAGCTCCAGCGCCGTGCTGCGGTCGGGCACCGGCACCTGAGCCAGCCAGTGCTCGGGAAAGCCCTGGTCCGACACCGGAATGTCCAGCGCGCGCATGTGGTCTGCGCAAGCCTGGACAAACAGGCGCGCAAAATCCGCGCCCGCGGCAGGCCCCATGCCGCCCAGGATGCCGACCACGCGGGGTCTGTTCATGTCATTGCCTTTCAGTGTGAGTGGGCCCGGACAGCAAAATCCAGGCGAACGCCGGCCGCCTGTGCCTCAGGGCATCTGGCCGTTTCATGTTGTTGGGGGGGAAGAACTGCCGTCCTCACCGAGGCCGGCAGCGGGATGGCGTGAAGCCATCAACGGGGAGCGGCGCGCCGGCGCTCCCCGGCGGGCTTACAGCGCCGGCTTGTCGCTCAGCGCCTTGAGGTTGGCCTTGAGCTCCTCGCTCATAGGCAGGTTCAGGTTCACGCCCTTGGGCGGGATCGGCGAGGTGAACCACTTGGCGTACATCTTGGTGAACTCGCCGGACTTGATCAGGCGGGTGATGGTGCCGTCGACCAGCTTCTTGAACTCGGGGTCGTCCTTGCGCAGCATGCAGGCATAGGGCTCTACCTGCAGCGAGTCGCCGACGACTTCCAGCGAGGCCGGGTTCTTGGAATTGGCCATCAGGCCGAACAGCAGGATGTCGTCCATGGCGAAGGCCAGGGCGCGGTCGCTTTCGACGAGCAGCAGCGAGTCGTCATGGTCCTTGCCCAGGATCAGTTGCATGTCCAGCTTCTTGTCGGCGCTGTACTTGCGGATCACCTGCGCATTGGTGGTGCCGGTGGTGCTGGCCACCGTCTTTTTGGCCAGGTCGGCGTAGTTCTTGATGCCGGACGATTTTTTGACCAGCAGGCGTGTGCCGGTGTAGAAGTGGTTGATGGCAAAGGCCACGTCCTTGCCGCGCGCGGAGTTGTTGGTGGTCGAGCCGCACTCGAGGTCGTAAGTGCCGTTGACCAGCAGCGGGATGCGGTTCTGCGAGGTCACGGGCATGTAGGCGACTTCGAGGTTGGGCTTTTTCACCTTTTTGCGCACGTCGTCAATGATGGCTTCGGTCAGTTCCGCGGAAAAACCCACCGAGGTCTTGGAGCCGATCAGGTAGCTGAAAGGCACCGATGCCTCGCGATAGGACACCGTGATCTTGTTGCTGTCGGCGACCTTCTTCAGCGTCGGCACGGTTTGCGCGCCCGCGTTGGCGGCCAGGCCGGCTGTCAGCAGCACGGCGCTCATGAGGGTAGTGAATTTCATGCGTGTCCTTTCGGGGGCAATGGGTTGGTAGTTTCGGTAACCGGGAGTAAGCAGGCATCGCTAGTGTAGGAAGAGCCGCGCCCGGCGTGTCATTCATTTTCGCGTCAAACCCATGACAAAAACTCATGGTTTACCCAAGCGCACCGCCATGGGGCCCGGGGCATAACCAAAGGTCATGGCCGTGGGCGAATTCAGCATTGTTCAAACCCGCGCGCCTTGCGTACAGTCGCGTCCATTCGAGAAACAACAAGGGTTTTTATGCATGTGTGCGTGCTTGGTGCGGGAATCGTGGGCCTCGCGACCGCCTACAGCTTGCGCCGCGCCGGCCATGAAGTCACGGTGGTGGACCGCGCCAGCCCCGGCAGCGGCGCCAGCGGCGGCAACGGCGCCCAGCTGAGCTACTCTTACGTCCAGCCGCTGGCCGACCCGGCCATCTGGCGGCAACTGCCCAAGCTGCTGCTGTCGCCCTCCTCGCCGCTCAAGCTGCGCCCGCGCCTGGACACGCGGCAGTGGCTGTGGGGCCTGCGCTTCCTTGCAGCCTGCAACAGCAAGACCTCGCGGGGCACCACGGGCCAGCTGCTGTCGCTGGCGGCGCTGAGCCGCCAGTCCTTCGACGCCATGATGGCCGAGGAAAAACTCGACAACGATTTCTCCGCCACCGGCAAGCTGGTGCTGTATTCCGACGAAGCCGCTTTCGCGGCCGCGCAGCGCCAGATGCTGCTGCAGCGCGAACTGGGCAGCAACCAGGAAGCCGTCGACGCCGACCGCTGCGTGGAGATAGAGCCCGCGCTCAAAAGCCGCCATGGGCAGATCGCCGGCGCCATCTACACACCCGGCGAGTGCGCGGCCGACTGCCAGAAAACCTGCGACGCGCTGGGGGTGGTGCTGCGCCGGCTGGGCGTGCGCTTTCTGCTGGGCACGCCCATAGAGCAGCTGGTGCAGCGCGGCAAGTCCCTCGCCGCCGTGGCCACGCCGCAAGGCCACATCGAGGCCGAGCGTTTTGTCATGGCGCTGGGCGCAAATTCGGCCCTGGTGGCGCAGGGCCTGGGCCTGCACCTGCCGGTCTATCCGCTCAAGGGCTACAGCATCACGGTGGACGTCGCCCCCGCGGAGCATGCGGCGCCCTCGGTCAGCGTGACCGACAGCGCGCGCAAGGTGGTTTTCGCCCGCATAGGCTCGCGCCTGCGCGTGGCCGGCATGGCCGAACTCTCGGGCTACGACACGGCCGTGGACCCGGCGCAGATCGCCTCGCTGCAGGCTTCGACCGAGACGGTTTTCCCGGGCTGCAGCCGCTTTGACAACCTGCACCCCTGGGCCGGCATGCGCCCGGCCACACCCACCGGCCTGCCGGTGATAGGCCGGCACGCCAAAGGGCCGGACAACCTGTTCTTCAACACCGGCCACGGCGCGCTGGGCTTTACCCTGGCCTTCGGTTCGGCGCAGCGCATCAGCCGCATGATCGCGAGGTAAGTTACCCCCTTCCCGGCTCACTTCGTGTAGCCGGATCCCCCCGCAGGGGGCAACAGCAGCGGCCCGGCAAAGCCGGTTCCGCGCTGTTTCTTGCGAAGAGACCAGCAAGCCGCACCTAGGGTTTCAGGCGCGCTGCGTCAAGGCCTGCTGGAAGCAGCGCACAAACGCCCTGACCACCACCGAGCCGGGCTTGCCGGCCGGGAACAAGGCCTTGATGGGCACGGGGATCAGCGGCTCCAGCTCCAGCACGTCCACGCGCGCCGGGTCGGCCGAGGCCGCGGTGCAGGTATCGATCACGGCGATGCCCAGCCCGTGGTGGGCCAGCGCCAGCGCCGAGTGGTAGGTCTGCACCGTGATGGGGAACTCCAGGCCCACACCGGCTTCGCGGCAGGCCTGGTTGAGGCTGCGGCCCACCGGGTCCAGCGCATCCAGCCCGACCACCGGCGACTTGCTCAAGTCGGCCAGCGTGACGCTGCCGCGCTTGACCAGGCGCGAAGCCAGCATGCCCTTGGGCGCCACGCAGACCATGCGGCCGTCGGCCAGGTGCTCCTGCGCCAGCGCCGAATGCGCGACCGGGCTGAACAGAAAGCCGGCATCGGCCTCCTGCAACGCGAGCGCCGAGACGATTTGCGGCGAATGCAGGGCCTGCAGGGTGATAGCCACGTCGGCATGCTTGACGCGAAACAGCTTGATGGCGTGCGGCAGGATTTCATAACTGAGCGCCAGCACCGTGAGGATGCGCAGTTCCCCCGCGCTGCCGCCGGTCTTGAGGTTGGCGGCCAGGCGCTGCACTTCGTCGAGCTGGGCGAACAGGCGCTCGATGTGTGGGTACAGCGTCAGCGCTTCGGAGGTCGGCGTCAGCCGGCCCTTGCTGCGCTGGAACAGCGCAAAACCCAGCTGCAGTTCCGCATGCTGCAGGATGCGGCTCACGGCCGGCTGCGTGACGTTGATCAGGCGAGCAGCCCCGCTCACGCTGCCGGTCAACATGACGGCGTTGAAGACTTCGATGTGGCGCAGGCGCATGATGGGGGTCCGTAATCTGTTTCGGCGTGGAACACCGCGAATTATGGCGAACAGGCCCCAAGGCGCGAAGGTCGCTCGGCCCCGGGGATTTTTTCACGCTTTGTTTCATAATCGTCCGTCCACGTTTTTCCCGAGTCGGAAATACGCGTTCGCTCAGTAAACTGCGGCATATTCCGCCGGACCCGAATCCCCGTTACCCCAAGCTGCATGCGCCTCAGAATCTACCTGGTTGAAGACAGCCCCGTCATCCGCGACAGCCTCGCGGAATCGCTGGAGGAACTGGCTCGCGCGCGCATCGTGGGCTGGGCCAGCAAGGAAAGCGAAGCGGTCCAGTGGCTGAACGAGAACAAGGCCTCCTGGGACCTCGCCATCGTCGACCTGTTTTTGCTCGAGGGCAGCGGCCTGGGTGTGGTGATGAATTGCCGCGAGAGGGACTTGCGGCAAAAGGTCATCGTCCTGACCAACTACGCCACGCCCGCCGTGCGCGAACGCTGCCTGGCCATAGGGGCCGATGCGGTGTTCGACAAGTCCAATGAGATCGACGAGTTCACCCGCTACGCGCTCGAGGAAGTCGAGCGGGCCGCGGGCTCTACGCAGTGGTGAAGCAGCCGGCAGGCCGCCGGCACACCTGAATCACGCGGCGGCCGCCGCGGCCAGCAGCCAGTCCCGGAAGATGCGCATGCCCGCCGTCGCCCGCCGCGATTTGAGCCGGGTCAGCCAGTAGCCGCCGGTTTCGATTTCCACCGCGAACGGCCGCACCAGGCGCCCGCCCTGCAGTTCACGCGCGAACATGTTCACCGGCAGCAGCGCCACACCGGCGCCCTGCGCGGCCGCCTCGGCCATGGTCAGCGAAGAATCAAACACCACACCCCTGACCACTGGGCAGGCCACCCCGGCCGCGGCAAACCAGCGCGCCCATTCATCGGCCCGGTAGGAGCGCAGCAGCAGCTCCCTGGCCAGGTCGGCGGGCTCGCGCAGGCCCCGTGCCAGCGCGGGCGAACACATGGCCGACAGCGGCGACACCAGCAGGGGCTCGGCCTCGGTGCCGTGCCAAGCGCCGTCACCGAAGCGGATCGCGTAGTCCAGGCCCTCGCCGGCCAGGTCGACGCGGTTGTTGTTGGTGAAGAGGCGAAAGTCGATAAAAGGATGGGCGCGCTGGAAATCCCGCAGGCGCGGAATCAGCCAGCCGACGGCGAAAGTGCCGACCGCGCCCACCGTCAGTACCTCGCGGAATTGCCCGTCCTTGAACTGCTCCAGCACCGAGCCCATGCGGCCGAAAGACTCCGCCAGCACCGGCAGCAAGGCCAGGCCCTCGTCGGTCAACGCGAGGCCGCGCGGCAGTCGGCGAAACAGCGGCACGCCCATGCGCTCCTCGAGGTTCTTCACATGCTGGCTGATGGCGGTCTGCGTCACGTTGAGCTCATCGGCCGCCCGCGTGAAGCTCAGGTGCCGGGCCGAGACCTCAAAGGCGCGCAAGGCATTCAGAGGAAGGTGCATAAGCGTCAAGCCCCAGATTTACTTATGGATAGCCTTGATTATTGCCGTTTGTTGGATCGCCGGGCCCTTGTTATCGTCACGGCCTTGTTCAATAACTTCAGAGGAAAACACATGCAGAGACGGCAGTTTTCAGGTGCGCTGGGCGGGCTGGTGGTCGCGGGCGGGCTGTTCGGTTACACCCAGAAATCATTGGGCGCCGGCGGCAGGCCCGGTAGTTCGACCCCGGCATCCGTCACCCGGCGCCTGGTGGCCATCGAGAAAACCAGCGGCGGCCGGCTGGGCGTTTCCATGCTCGACACCGGCAGCGGCGCGAAATACGGCTACCGCGCCGGCGAACGCTTTCCGATGTGCAGCACCTTCAAGCTGCTGGCGGCCGCCCTGGTGCTGCATCGCGTCGATAGCGGCCAGGAGCAGCTGGGCCGAAGAATCCCCATCGCGGCCGGCGACATCCTGCCCCACTCGCCCACCACACAGCAGCACATAGGCCCGCAAGGCTTGCCCATGGCCGCGCTGTGCGAAGCGTCCATCATCGTCAGCGACAACGCCGCCGCCAACCTGATGCTGGCCAGCTTCGGCGGCCCGGCCGGGCTCACGGCCTACCTGCGCGGCCTGGGCGACAAGATGACAAGGCTGGACCGCACCGAGCCCGAACTCAATGAATCAGCGCCCGGCGACGTTCGCGACACCACGACGCCGGACGCCATGCTGGCGACGGTTCACAAGCTCACACTGGGTTCGGCGCTGTCCGATGCCTCGCGCCAGTTGCTAGTCCAATGGCTGCAAGCCAACACCACCGGCGACCGCCGCCTGCGCGCCCTGCTGCCGCCGGGCTGGCGTGTCGGCGACAAGACAGGAAGCGGGGCCCGCGGCTCCACCAACGACGTGGGCCTGATCTGGCCGCCTGGTGGGCGCGCGCCTTTGCTGGTGGCGGCTTACCTTACCGGCACCAAACAGCCGGCTGCGCAACGCGATGCCGCGCTGGCACAGGTGGGGCAGCTTGCGGCGGCTTTGGTGCAGTGATGAGTTTTTGGCAGACGCAAAAAAGCCGCCCTAAGGCGGCTTTTTATACTGGCGGAAACGGAGGGATTCGAACCCTCGATGCGCTACTTACCGCCGATCAAGGCAAATAGGACATCTGGAAACCGGCAACTGCCGGTTTTTTTACCCCGAGTGCTCTCATCTCTTTTCTTGCTTCCTTAGCTCTGCTTTTGTTTCAGCTTCCTCGAGCCGTTGCATCAACCTGCGGCGCTGAGCAGCCACTACATCGCCTCTAAACCATTGGGCCAGTATTGCACCAACGCCAATTGATGCCCAGCCTAGATAAAAGTTGACATTCATTAGTGGAATGCCACCGACAAGAAGCACAAGACCGAGGACAAAGAATTTCATGTTTACTACCTATGACTCACCGGTATTGTGGAGCCATCCATCGTTAGATGCGGACGCGAGCGCGAGTATTATGCGTCGCAAGCGGAGAAACTACTTTAGAACGGGTGTTGGCAATGAATGACAAGAAAGAGTTTGATGCTGCCGGCGAAATATTCATGGATGCGTTTTTTAAAGTACATCCGAGGGACTCTTTGCCTAAATGGTTCTCTCGCTACACCACTTGCGGTGGACAAAAGGGTCGCGACGGTATTTGGGTATTCGCCATTACCGCTATCTTGGCTTCCTCCTTGCGGCCTGGGCAGACCTGGGAGCCGGATCAGAGGGGCGGCTATTCATTAATTGCGACCGACCCCGTATCGGGGACCCGAAGTGCAATTATTTCGGCAACATCAAATGAAAGCGATGCCCTGAAGATTTTTGAGGCCCGAATAGACTCCCTGACGAGGGGCGTTTCCGTCACACTTGATACAGATATTGACGGCCTAAATAGTGAAGCATTGCTCCCCATGTCGCAGGTGAAGTATTCATGATGCTTTGCCGTATCAAGAGGCATTTTCAGTATTCTCAAAGCGTCAGGCTTCCATGGTGTTAAGTTTCGCGTTGCTGTGACCTACCTTTTTCGCAGTCGCTTGACCCCATCAAAACCCTGAAATGTGGATCGCCAGTCCTGCGCAAAAGAGCACCACCGGTGGCCCAGCGCTCGATGAAAAAACGGATCAAACAAGCGCGAAAATCCACAGCGGGACTGGTCTCGCCAGCCGTGCGCGGTGGCTGACGGCGCAGGACATAAAAAAACCGACTCCTCCTTGCGGAGAGAGTCGGTAGTTTTGGCGGAAACGGAGGGATTCGAACCCTCGATGAGGCTCTACACCCCATACTCCCTTAGCAGGGGAGCACCTTCGGCCACTCGGTCACGTTTCCAATAAATCGATTATCTCACGACTTGCGGGCCATTTTCAGGTGGACGGCTGGTCCAGGTCAAAAGCCTTGTGCAGGGCGCGCACGGCGAGCTCCATGTACTTCTCGTCGATGACCACGGAGGTCTTGATTTCGCTGGTGGAGATCATCTGGATGTTGATGCCCTCCTCGCTCAGCACGCGGAACATCTTGCTGGCGATGCCCACGTGGCTGCGCATGCCGATGCCGACGATGCTGACCTTGCAGATCTTGGCGTCGCCGGTGACTTCCTGGGCGCCCAGCTTGGGAACGACCTGGGTCTTGAGCAGGTCGACGGCCTTGGAGTAGTCGTTGCGGTGGACGGTGAAGCTGAAGTCGGTCTTGCCGTCCTTGCTGATGTTCTGGATGATGACATCGACTTCGATGTTGGCGTCGGCCACAGCGCCCAGGATCTGGTAGGCGATGCCGGGGGTGTCGGGCACGCCGAGCACGGAGATTTTGGCTTCATCGCGGTTGAAAGCGATGCCCGATACGATGGCTTGTTCCATGTTTTCGTCTTCCTCAAAGCTGATCAAAGTGCCAGACTTGGCTTCTTCGTTGATGTCGATGTCCCATTCAGTGAAGCTGGACAGCACGCGCAGCGGCACCCGGTATTTGCCGGCGAATTCCACCGAGCGGATCTGCAGCACCTTGGAGCCCATGGAGGCCATCTCGAGCATCTCCTCGAAGCTCACGGTGTGCAGGCGGCGCGCCTCGGGCACCACGCGCGGGTCGGTGGTGTAGACGCCGTCGACGTCGGTGTAGATCAGGCATTCATGCGCCTTGAGCGCCGCGGCGATGGCGACCGCCGAGGTGTCGGAGCCGCCGCGGCCCAGCGTGGTGACGTTGCCGCCCTCGTCCACGCCCTGGAAGCCCGTGATGATGACGACCTTGCCGGCATCCAGGTCGGCGCGCACGCGCTCGTCGTCGATGGACTCGATGCGGGCCTTGGTATAGGCGTTGTTGGTCTTGATGGTGACCTGCCAGCCGGCATAGCTCACGGCCTGCATGCCTTCGGCCTGCAGCGCAATGGCCAGCAGGGCGCTGGAGGCCTGTTCGCCGGTGGCGGCCAGGGCGTCGAGTTCGCGGCTGTAGGCGTCGCCGGCCTTGGCGGGCGCCAGTTCCTTGGCCAGGCCCAGCAGGCGGTTGGTTTCGCCGCTCATGGCGCTGGGGACGACGACCATCTGGTGGCCGGCCCGCGCCCACTTGGCCACGCGTTTGGCCACGTTGCGGATGCGCTCGGTCGAGCCCATCGACGTGCCGCCGTATTTATGAACGATCAATGCCATTGCAGGATGTCAATCAGAAGTTGTTTGCGAATTTTTTGCGGGCTGTTACCGGCAAAAAGCGCTCATTGAGAGGCTTTTGACGGTGCTGCGGCGCCAGCAAAGCCTTCAATTATACCGAGGACTACTACCTGGTTAAGCCGGCTTATCCGCCGCGGCCTCATAGCGCAAGGTGGCGCCAGCCCGGGTGACGTGGCCGCTTGCCACCTTGAGGTGGATGCGGTGGCCGCGGGTGGTGCAGGCGGCGATTTGCGACAGCAGCTGCTCGAGCTGCGCGGCGCTGGGCGTGGCGCCATGCGACTCCAGCAGCCAGTGGCGCAGCACATTGGCCTGGCGCGGCGCGGAAAGCGCCTGCAGGGCCGTGATGGCGGGCGGCGTACCGACGCGCGCCAGGTCTTCACGGGCCACCTCGGCCAGCAGGGCCTGCGCCTGGGCCGCGTGCTGGGTGCTGCGCGCGAAGGTTTCGCGAAACTGCGGAAAGGATTCGGCCAGGGCCGGCAGCAGGCGGGCGCGTATGCGGTTGCGGGTGTAGCGCTCGTCGCTGTTAGTCGGGTCGTCGACAAAGGGGATCTGCTGCTCCAGCAGCCAGGCGCGCAGGGCCGCGGCGGGGATTTGCAGCAGCGGCCGCAGGAACAGCACGCCGCCGCGCTCAAAGCGCGCGGCCATGGAGGCCAGGCCCGGCAGGCCCGCGCCGCGGCTTAACGCCAGCAGCAGGGTTTCGACCTGGTCGTCGGCATGCTGGCCCAGCAGTACGGCTCCCAGGCCTTTTTCGGTGGCGGCCTGCGCCAGCGCGGCGTAACGCGCCAGCCGCGCCGCATCCTCGGGGCTCTGGCCCGCCGCGTTGCCGGCCTGCACGCGCAGCACCTGCAGCGGCACCTTCAGGCGCGCGCAGGTGTCCTCGCAAACCCGCGCGAAGTCGTCGGCGGCGGCCTGCAGGCCGTGGTGGATGTGCAGCGCGGTCACCTGCCCCGGCCAGCGCTGTGCGGCGGCCAGCAGCAGCGCCGTGGAATCAGCGCCGCCGCTGTAGGCCACGCCCACAGGCAAAACGGGATCAAGGGATTCCAGCGCCGCCAGCGCCGGGTTAGGGCCGCTCACGCCGTGCCCGGCGTGAAGCCAGCCGGCGGTTTATTTAGCGTCGGCCTTGGTGTCGGTAAAGCGGCCATAACTTTGCAGGCGTTCGTAGCGGCGGTCCAGCAGCTCCTTGACCTTCAGGTCGCTGACCTGGCGGAAGGCGTCGTTGAGGGCGCGCTTGAGAAAGGCCGCCATCTGCTTGTGGTCGCGGTGGGCGCCGCCCACGGGCTCGTTGACGATCTTGTCGATCACGCCCAAGGCCTTGAGGCGGTGCGCGGTGATGCCCAGGGCTTCGGCCGCTTCCTGGGCCTTGTCAGAGGTCTTCCAGAGGATGGAGGCGCAGCCCTCGGGGCTGATGACGGAATAAATCGAGTACTGCAGCATCACCACCTGGTCGGCCACCGAAATCGCCAGCGCGCCGCCGGAGCCGCCCTCGCCGATGATGGTGGTGATGATGGGCACTTCAAGCTGCGCCATCTCGAAGATGTTGCGGCCTATGGCCTCGGACTGGCCGCGCTCCTCGGCGTCTATGCCGGGATAGGCGCCGGGCGTGTCGACGAAGGTGAACACCGGCAGCTTGAACTTCTCGGCGGTCTTCATCAGGCGCAGCGCCTTGCGGTAGCCCTCGGGCTTGCTCATGCCGAAGTTGCGCAGGCCGCGTTCCTTGGTGTCCCGGCCCTTCTGGTGGCCCAGCACCATGCAGGCGGTGCCGTTGAAGCGGGCCAGGCCGCCGACGATGGACAGGTCGTCGGCGAAGTGCCTGTCGCCGTGCAGCTCGACGAAATCGGTGAAGATTTCGTTGATGTAGTCCAGCGTGTAGGGACGCTCGGCGTGGCGGGCGATCTTGGTGATCTGCCAGGGCGTCAGGTCGCTGTAGATGTCTTTGGTGAGTTGCTGGCTTTTTTTGGCCAGCTGGTCGATCTCCTCGGAGATATCGACGGCCGACTCGGTCTGGACGTAGCGCAGTTCTTCAATTTTTCCTTCGAGTTCCGCGATCGGCTGCTCGAAATCAAGGAAGGTTTTCTTCGCCATGTGTTGCTCCTCAGGGCTTCTTCAAACTTAGATCTTGCTCGGTGCCGCCAGGGGCACCCAGGACCGGCAAGGGATCCAGCGAGCGCCAAATATACCAAGTTGCGACGCTGCAGTACGGCGCCCAGGCGGCGGCCACCTCGCGCGCGTCGCTACGGCTGACGGATTCGCCGGAAAAATAGTTCTGGCTGATGCCACTGATCAGGCCGATGTCGTCCAGCGGCAGGACATTGGGACGCATCAGGTAAAAGATCAAAAACATCTCGGCCGTCCAGCGCCCGATGCCGCGGATGGCCACGAGTTCGGCGATGATGGCCTCGTCGTCCATGGACTGCCAGTCCTTCACGTGCACCGTGCCGGCGTCGAAATTGATGGCCAAATCGACCAGGTATTCGACCTTGCGCGCGCTCAGGCCGGCGGCCCGCATGTCGTCGACCTTGAGCCTGAGCACATTGGCCGGCGTCATCTTTTTGGGCAGGGCCTCGAAGCGGTGCCACACCGTTTGCGCGGCCTTGACCGAGATCTGCTGACCCACGATGCTGCGCGCCAGCGTGCTGAAGGCGTCGCCGCGGGCCTGCAGGTGGGCGTCGCCGAACTGCGGGATCAGGCGCTTCATCACGCGGTCCTTCTTGACCAGGTGCTTGCAGGCCTCGGCCCAGTAGGCGGGGGCCGCGGCGACCGGGCCCGGCACATCGGCCAGCTCGGCGCTGGCGGGGCCGCTTTTGACGACCTGTTTCATGGCGCCTTGCGCAGGGTCTGCGGGTTCAGCGGCGGCCAGGGGCCGACCGGTCGGGCAAGGCTCACGACTGGGCCTCCCAGGTCGTGCCGGCGGCGGAGTCCTTGAGCACAATGCCCTGGGCCAGCAAATCCTGGCGGATGCGGTCGGCCTCGGCGAAATTTTTCGCGGCCTTGGCGGCGGCGCGCTGGGCGATCAGGCCCTGGATGCTGGCCTCGTCCAGGCCGGCGCCGGCCTGCAAATAGGCGCCGGGCTCGCCCTGCAGCAGGCCCAGGCAGCCCCCCAGGCTTTTGAGCAGGCCCGCCAGCGCGGGCGAGCGCGTCTTGTTGACTTCCCCGGCCAGGTCGAACAGCACGGCCACCGCCTCGGGCGTGCCGAAGTCCTCGTCCATGGCCGCCTTGAAGCGGGCGGCGAAGGGCTGTGCCCAGTCGATGGCAACGGTGTCCGCTGCGACCCCGTCCAGCGCGGTGTACAAGCGCTTGAGGGCGCTGCGGGCATCGTCCAGGTGGGCGTCGCTGTAGTTCAGGGCGCTGCGGTAATGCGTGCGCACCAGGAAGAAGCGTATGGTCTCGGCGTCGTAGCGCGTGAGCACGTCGCGGATGGTGAAGAAGTTGCCCAGCGACTTGGACATTTTTTCGTTGTCCACCCGCACAAAACCGTTGTGCACCCAGAAACGGGCCAGCGGCTTGCCGCTGGCGCCTTCGCTCTGGGCGATCTCGTTTTCATGGTGCGGGAACTGCAGGTCGGCGCCGCCGCCGTGCAGGTCGAAGGTCTCGCCCAGGGTCTGGCAGCTCATGGCCGAGCACTCGATGTGCCAGCCGGGGCGGCCCGGGCCGTAATCGCTGTCCCACTTGGCGTCTTCAGGCTCGGTGGGCTTGGCGCTCTTCCAGAGCACGAAGTCCAGCGGGTCGTCCTTGCCGTCCAGCACCGCCACGCGCTCGCCGGCGCGCAGCTCGTCCAGGGACTTGCCCGAGAGCTTGCCGTAGCCGGGAAACTTGCGCACCGCATAGTTCATGTCGCCGGTCGAGCCCTTATAGGCCAGGCCTTTGCCCTCGAGGGTGGCGATCAGGCCCAGCATCTGCGGCACGTATTCGGTGGCGCGCGGCTCCAGTGAGGGCGGCTCCATGCCCAGCGCGCCTATGTCCTGGTGCATGGCCTGGATCATCTCGTCGGTCAGCGCCCGGATGCTGATGCCGCGCTCGACCGCCCGCTTGATGATCTTGTCGTCGATGTCCGTGATGTTGCGCACATAGGTCACGCGCAGGCCGCTGGCCTTGAACCAGCGCTGGACCACGTCGAAAGCCATCATCATGCGCGCATGGCCGATGTGGCACAGGTCGTAAATCGTCATGCCGCACACATACATGCGCACATGGCCGGGCTCCAGGGGGGAAAATTCTTCCACGGCACGCGACAGCGTGTTGTAAATGCGAAGGCTCATGAAAATTGGGGCGGCGGGAGACATCGGTCGAAAACCGACTATCAATTGGACAGGGGGAACAGGAAGGTTTATCTCACGGACACCAAGGGCGGACAAGGGCCGGTTGGCATACGCGCAAAAACCTGCGACAAAACGGAAAAGTACGGAATCCGGGCGGCCATGGACTATACCCCCTCAGCTACAATCGGCCAGTATATCCAGCCCGATGGACAACATTCAGCGGCCCCTCTGGCCACCTGAAAAGCCGGGCTGTTTATGGCAATTTTCGACCCACGGCCCTCAAACAGCCCCAGGGGACCCAAAACAATAGCGAGAAGTTCTTATGCCCACGCAAAACTTTTTTAAACGCAAACCCCTGTCAGCCGTCCTGCGCCTGCTGGTGGCTGCCGCCGCCCTGTCCATGTCCGCGGCCCATGCCGACGACTATGCCGATGTCAGCCGCCTGATGCGCGCCGGCCAGTTTGCCGAAGCCATGGCCAAAGTGGACCAATACCTCGCCAGCAAGCCGCGCGACCCGCAGATGCGTTTCTTCAAGGGCGTGATCCAGACCGAAACCGGCAAGGCCAACGAGGCCATCGCCACCTTCACCAAGATCACCGAAGACTACCCCGAGCTTCCCGAGCCCTATAACAACATGGCCGTGCTGTATGCCGGCCAGAGCCAGTTCGACAAGGCCCGCGCCGCCCTGGAAATGGCCATACGCACCAACCCCAGCTACGCCACCGCGCACGAAAACCTAGGCGACGTCTATGCCCGCCTGGCCAGCCAGGCCTACAGCAAGGCACTGCAGCTGGACGGCGGCAATGCGGCCGTCCCGCCCAAGCTGGCCCTGATCCGCAACCTGTTCTCGGCCGACGCCAAGGCCCAGCCGCAAGCCGCCGCCAAGCCCGCCGCCGGCGCCCAGGCTTCCGGCCAGGTCACGGCCGCCGCGCCGGCAGCAGCGCCCGCACCGGCCGCCAAGCCCGCACCCGCGCCCGCGCCTGCGGCAGCACCCGCCGCGACGCCGGCACCCGCTGCCCCGGCCCCCGCACCCAGCCCGGTCGCCGCCACCGGCGCCGAGAAGGAAGTCGAAGCCGCCGTGCGCGGCTGGGCCCAGGCCTGGTCCGACAAGGACATGAGCGGCTACCTCGGCAGCTACGGCCAGAACTTCGAGCCACCCGGCAAACAGGCCCGCAAGGCCTGGGAAGAAGACCGCCGCGCGCGCATCGTCGGCAAGTCCAAAATCAGCGTGAAACTTTCCAACCTGTCGATTTCGGTGCAGGGCAGCAAGGCCACGGCCCGGTTCAAGCAGGACTACAGCGCCGATTCGCTGAATATCTCCAGCCGCAAGACCCTGGACCTCGCCAAGGTGGGTGACCGCTGGGTGATCGTCAAGGAATCCACGGGCGGCTGACCTGGCCCACGTGTTTTACCCAGCCCGTCCCTGCCCTTCTTCGCCGGCCGGCACCCTGTCGTGGAAACTTGCATGAAGAAGGTGCTCACCGCCCTTTTTTTCATGGCGCCTTGCCTGGTGCCGGCGCTTGCCTTCGCGCGCACGGAAGCCCGCCCCCACGCACAAGCCGCCAAGCCGGCCGCGGCACCGCAACGCGAACCGCGCGACGGCGAAGCGGAAGCCCGCCTGATTGAGATCTACAAGCTGATCGGCCAGGCCGCCCCCCGCGAGGCATTGCGCAAGGCCGAGAGCCTGGTCAAGGACCACCCCAATTTCCAGCTCGCGCAGCTGGTCTACGGCGACCTGCTGGCCGGCTTCACGCGCCCGCTGCGCGCGCCCGGCGACGTGCCCGACATCACCGCGAACAAGAGCGCGGCCCCGCTGCTGGCCGAGTTGCGCCAGGAATCGCTGCTCAGGCTGCGCGCGCTGCGCGAACGCCCGGCGCCGGGCACCGTGCCCTCGCAATTCCTGGCGCTGTCGCCGCGCAACAAGCATGCGATCGCCGTCGACGCCTCCAGGTCGCGCCTCTACCTGTTTGAGAACACGCCCACCGGCATCAAGCTGGTGGCCGACTACTACATCTCGGTCGGCAAGTCCGGCATTGAAAAATCCGTCGAGGGCGACCTGCGCACGCCGGTCGGGGTGTACTTCATCACCAGCAACCTGGACCGCAAATCGCTGCGCGACTTCTACGGCTCGGGCGCGCTGCCCATCAACTATCCCAACCAGCTCGACGTCAAGCGCGGCAAGACCGGCGGCGGCATCTGGCTGCACGGCACGCCGCCGGCGCAGTTTTCGCGGGCGCCGCTGTCCACCGACGGCTGCGTGGTGCTGGCCAATCCCGACCTGGAACGCATCATCCGCACCGTCGAGGTGCGCAGCACGCCCGTCGTCATCGCGCACAGCCTCAAATGGGTGGCGCCGCAATCGCTGGCATCCGACATCAAGTCCTTTGAGAGCGTGCTGCAAGGCTGGCACAGCGCCAAGTCCAGCGGCGACATCGCCAAGCTCACCGCCTGGTACACCCCCGACTTCACAAGCTACGGCAAGACCCTGGCTGAATGGACGCCGGCCCTGCAAAGCGAACTCAAGCAGCTGGGCGGGCGCGGTATCCAGCTCAAGGACGTGTCTTACCTGCGCTGGACCGACAGCACCGACACGATGGTGGTAACCTTTGGCGAACTGGTCAAGGGCGCCAAGACCGGCCGCACCAAGCGCCAGTACTGGGTCCGCCAGGGCAGCCAGTGGAAAATATTTTTCGAAGGAGCCATTTGATGGCAGTTCACCCCAGGCCGGCGATGTCCGCGGCCTCTTTTCTCCATTCCCTCCATTCCCCCTTGCGCCGCGCGGCATTCGCGCTGGCCGCCGCCGCGAGCCTGACCCTGCTGGCCGGCCCGGCGCTCGCGCAAAACGCGCCCAAGGTCAAATTCGCCACCAGCGAGGGCGACTTCGTGGTCGAGGTCTACCCCGACAAAGCCCCCAAGACCGTCGAGAACTTCCTGCAATACGTCAAGGACAAACACTACGACGGCACGATTTTTCACCGCGTGATCAGCAACTTCATGGTGCAGGGCGGAGGTTACGACGCCACCTACGCCGAGAAAAAAACCCGCCCGCCCGTGCCGCACGAAGGCCGTGAGGCACTCGCCAAAGGCGGCCCGAGGAATGTGGTGGGCACCCTGGCCATGGCGCGCACCAACGACCCCAATTCCGCCTCGGCGCAGTTCTTCATCAATGTGAAGGACAACGATTTCCTGGACCCCACCATCATCCCGCCCGGCGACCCGGTGCCCAAATTCGAATACCAGGGCCGTGTCTACGAAAACACCCCGCGCGCGCAGCTCGTCAACGCGCCCCAACTGTACGGCTACACCGTCTTCGGCAAGGTCGTCAGCGGCATGGACGTGGTCAACAAAATCAAGTTGGTGCCGACCGGCGCGGGCGGCCCCTTCCCGAGCGACGCGCCCAAGACACCCGTCCTCATCAAATCAGCCACCCTCGTCAATTAACCGCCCTCCCCCTACAGGACACCATCATGAGCAAGCCCAGAGTCGAACTCCACATCGCCGAATACGGCGTCATCACGCTGGAACTGGACGCCGCCAAGGCGCCCAAGACCGTCGCCAACTTCCTGAACTACGTCAACAAGGGCCACTACGCCAACACCGTGTTTCACCGCGTGATTCCCGGCTTCATGGTGCAGGGCGGCGGCTTCGAGCCCGGCATGAAACAAAAGCCCACCGACGCTGAAATCGAGAACGAAGCCAACAACGGCCTGAAGAACGACAACTACACCATCGCCATGGCGCGCACCAACGCGCCGCACTCGGCCAGCTCGCAGTTCTTCATCAACGTAGCCGACAACGGCTTCCTGAACCACACCGCGCCCAGTGCTTCGGGCTGGGGTTATGCCGTGTTCGGCAAGGTAATCGCCGGCACCGACGTGGTCGACAGGATCAAGGCCGTCAAGACCGGCCGCAAGGGCTTTCACGACGACGTGCCCATGGAAGACGTGATCATCCAGAGAGCCATCTCGCTGGACTGAGCCCGCCCACCCAGCCGGTGAACACTCCCCAGGCCGTCCCCGAGATCGCGGAGCTTTTGGCGCCGCCGTCCTGGCGCACGGTCGACTTCATTTCCGACCTGCACCTGCAGGCCGGCGAGCCGGCCACCTTCGAAGCCTGGCGGCATTACCTTGAAAGCACGCCCGCCGACGCGGTCTTCATCCTGGGCGACCTGTTTGAAGTCTGGGTCGGTGACGATGCCGTCGGCCAGGACCTGAACGCGCCTTCGGCCGGCTTCGATGCGCGCTGCGCGCGCGCCATGGGCGAAGCCGCCGGCCGGCTGGCGCTCTTTTTCATGCACGGCAACCGCGACTTCCTGGTGGGCCAGGCCCTGATGGACCTGTGCAACACCACCTTGCTGCACGACCCGACCGTGCTGGAGTTTCCCGCGGGCTCGGGCCGGCGCTGGCTGCTGTCGCACGGCGACGCCCTGTGCCTGGACGACACCGACTACATGGAATTCCGCCGGCAGGTGCGCGGCACCGACTGGCAGCGCACTTTCCTGGCCAAGCCCCTGGCCGAGCGCCAGGAGATCGCGCGCGCGCTGCGCCGGCAAAGCGAGGCGCGCAAGCGTTCGGGCACATCCTATGCCGACGTCGATGCCGAAGCCGCGCGCCAATGGCTGCGCGCGGCAAAGGCCCCCACCCTGATCCACGGCCACACCCACAAGCCCGCCATGCACGACCTGGGCGAGGGCCTGGCGCGGGTGGTGCTCAGCGACTGGGACCTGGCCGCTGCGGTTCCGCGTGCCGACGTGCTGCGCCTGTCCGCCGGCGGCCTGCAGCGCATCGCCCTGTGCTGACCCTCTTTTCCAATCTTTAAGCCTTGCCTACGACCAAGACACCCTCCCCATGCTGAACTGGTTAAGAACGCTGGGGCGCCAGAGCGCCCCCACCAAGACCATTCCCGACACCCTGTGGATGGACACCCTGCTGCAGTTTCCCTTCCTGGCCCGCCGTCCGGTGGCCGAACTGCAGCAGTTGCACGAGCTGGCCGGGAAATTCCTCAAGCAAAAGGAGTTCACCGGCGCGCAGGGGCTGCAAGTCACCGACGAAATGGCCGTCGCGATCGCCGCGCAGGCCTGCCTGCCCGTGCTGCACCTGGGCCTGCGCTGGTATGACGACTTCAAGGGCATCGTGGTGCATCCCGGCGCCATGCTGGCGCGCCGCGAAGTCACCGACCAGGCCGGCGTGGTGCACCGCTACAACGAAGAGTTGCTGGGCGAAGCCATGGACGGCGGACCCGTCACCCTGAGCTGGCAGGACGTGGCCGCTGCGGGCAGCGCGGCCGAACATGGGCACAACGTCGTGATCCACGAATTCGTCCACAAGATGGACATGCGCGACGGCGCGGCCGACGGCTGTCCGCCCATGCCCACCCGCAGCGCCATGAGCGGGTGGCACTCGGTGATGCAGCCGGCCTTTGATGAATTTTGCGAAAAAGTCGCCATGGCCAAACGCTTCGGCGCCGAGCCGCCCTGGCTGGACGACTATGGCGCAAACTCGCCGGCCGAGTTTTTCGCCGTGGCCTGCGAGGCCTACTTCGTCAACCGCGAACGTTTCACCCGGGAATTCCCGGCGCTGACGGTGCTGTTCGACAAATTCTTCATTCCCGCCAAATAAGCGGGAGGGCCGCGGGTGGCCTCAAACCTCCGCAGCCGGGGGATTAAGCGCCGCGTTTAACCCCTTTAACCCCTTTTCCCCGCCTGCCCCGTTTCAGGGAGCTCCACCCTCTTTCTGGAGCCCCCATGAAACACCACATCCTCCCCGCCTCCCTCCTGCTGGCCCTGTCCGCCTGGACCCTGCCGGCCCACGCCATAGGCCGCCTGGCCGACATCACCGTGGTGGACCGCAATACCGGCGCCACACTGCCGCTGTACTACCACCGCGGCGAATACTGGGTGGCCGGCCAGTACGGCGCCAAATACGCGATCGCCGTGCGCAACAAGCTCGGCGAGCGGCTGCTGGCCGTGACCGCCGTCGATGGCGTCAATGTGCTGAGCGGTGAAACCGCCGCCTGGGACCAGACCGGCTATGTGTTTTCATCCTGGCAGCAGTACCAGGTGACGGGCTGGCGCAAAAGCAGCAGCGAAGTCGCCGCCTTCGAGTTTTCCGCGCTGGGGGACTCTTATGCCGGCCGCACCGGCCGGCCCGCCAATGTCGGTGTGATCGGCGTGGCGCTGTTTCGCGAACAGCCGCCCGAGCCGGTGGCGCAGGCACCCGTGTATTCCAGCCCCCGCCGCAGCGAGCGCGAAGCCGACGCCCCCGCGGCCCCCGCACCACCCGCGGCGGAATCACCGGCCGCCGGCAAATCCGCGCTGGCCGACCGAATCCTCGGCGGCGCGGAGGCATCAGCCTCCGCGGAAGGCCTGCTCAGAAAGCCGCAGGCCGCCCCCTTGCCGGCTCCCAAATTGGGCACGGGCCACGGTGCCCGCGAAAGCTCGCTGGTCTCGCACACCAGCTTCGCGCGCCTGCAAAGCCAGCCCAATGAGGTGATACGCATCCGCTACGACAGCCGCGAGAACCTGGTTGCGAATGGCGTGATCCGCGAACCCGTGGCGCACCACCCTGTCCCGGATCCCTTCCCGCAATCAGGTATTACCTCCTATGTCCCTGACCCTCCTCTGCGTCGATACTGAAAGCGTGCATCTGCGCCGTGATAATCTGGCGCATGCCCAGCGCCCCAACGCCAGACAACGCAGCCGAAGACAGCGACGAATCGCTGATGCTGCGCTATGCGGCCGGCGACATCGCGGCTTTCGACACGCTCTATGCGCGCCACGAACTCGGTGTATGGCGTTATGTGTTTCGCAGCGTGCGAGTGCAGGCGGTGGCTGACGACCTGCTGCAGGACGTGTGGTTTGCCGTGGCGCGCAGCGCACCCACCTACACGGTGTCGGCGCGCTTCAAGACCTGGCTCTTCACCATGGCGCACAACCGGCTCGTTGACCACTTTCGCAGCGCGCGCCATCACGTGAGCATTGACGCGAGCGACGACGAGGACAGCCCGGGAATCGGCGACACACTGGCCGCCGATTCCGGCTTCGGGCCGCTGCGCCGGCTCGAGTCCAGCGAGCAGGCGGCGGCGCTGATCGCCGCGGTCGAGCGCCTGCCGCGCGAGCAGCGCGAAGCCTTTTTGCTGCAGGCCGAAGCCGGCCTCAGCGTGGATGAGATCGCCGCCGCGACCGGCGTGAATTTCGAGACCGCCAAAAGCCGTTTGCGCTATGCGCGAAACAGCCTGCGCCAGCAGCTACAGGAGTTTGCATGACAGAGCCTGACCGCAGCCCGCCCGGCGATGAGCTGACGCAGCGCTACCGCGAAGCCAGCGCGCAGGACACACGCCGCCCCGGCGCGCACGTGCGGGAGGCGGTGCGCGCCCACGCGCAGATGGTGATCGCCGCAAACAAAGCCTCCACGACAGCGGACAGAGCACCCACGGCGACCGCCGCCAACCAGTCGCGCTGGAAAATCTCCGCCCTGGCCGGCCTGGCACTGGCTGGGTTGACCGGCCTGCTGGTGTTGCAATACGACCGCGGCACCGACGAAGAAAAAGACCTGGCGTTTGGCCAGCCCAGTGCGAGCGCGCCGCCCACCCCCGCACCCGCAGCTGAGGCAGGATCGGCCCCCGCACCGCAGCAAACACCCCAAGCCGACAGCCGCAGCGCCAAAACGGGCACGCCACCGCCGCCAAAAGCCCCCGCAACGCCCTCCGCCGGTAAACCTTCACCCCAACCCTCCGTCACAGGCTCAGTGGCACGCAAAGCCGAAACCGAAGCCGCACCACCGCCCCAGGCAAGTGCGGTGCCTTCCCCTGCACCTTCACCCGCACCTTCACCCGCGCCTTCGCCAGCCCCGGCGGCTCCACCGCCGCCCGCGCCGGAAGTTGCCGCCGCCAAAGAAAGCTCGCAGCTCGCACGCCCTGCCCCCCCAGCCGAGGCGATAACGGGCGGGCAGGCGTCCTCTTCCATGCGGGACGCCGCACCGACCGCACCGGCCGCGGCGGTTGCAGCAGCTCCCGCCATGGCGGCGCCGGCGGCACGGGCCGCTGCGCCAGCCGCGGCCGCAGCACCGGAGCAGCGACGGGAAAAACTCAGTGTGCCAGCGCCCTCACCGCGCACAGAAGCGCCCGGCACACCCAGACTGGCAGGCGCACTGCAGAACGCGGCGCGCGCGGGCGACCTGCCGCAGGTGGAGCGTCTGCTCCAGCAAGGCGCGGCCCTCAATGCGGCCGATGCGGCGGGCCGCACGCCCCTGATACTGGCCGCCATGCAGGGACACACGGCCGTGGTCCAGCACCTGCTGGCGGCGGGCGCGAACACAGCCCTGATAGACCACGACGGCCTGAACGCGCCGCAACACGCGCGGCGGCTCGGTTATGACGGGATTGCCCACCTGATTGAAGCGGCCCGCTGAGCGGGGCGGCGTGATGGGTGCCGCGCTTCAGCTTGCGTAATACAGCACGGCCACGCAGTGGCAGGCGGTGCCCGCCGCCACAAACAGGTGCCAGATAAAGTGCCCGTAGCGCAGCCTGGAATCGGTGGCGAAAAAGCCCACGCCCAGGGTATAGAAAAGCCCGCCGGCCACAAGCCAGAACAAGCCCCAACCGGGAATGAGCTCCAGCATGGGTTTGACGGCGATCACGGCAATCCATCCCATCGCGAGATACAGCGCCGTGGACACACGCGGGTAGCGTATGCCCGCAACGGCTTTGACCGCCACGCCGGCCAGCGCCATGGCCCAGACCAGGCCGAACAGCGTCCAGCCCCAGGGCCCACGCAACACGCCCAGGGTGAAGGGTGTGTAGGTTCCCGCGATCAGCAGAAAAATCGCGCCGTGGTCCAGGACCTGGAACACGCTTTTGGCGCGCGCGGCGCGCACCGCCGGCAGCGCGTGGTACAGCATGGAGGTGAAGTACAGCAGCACCATGCTCGCGGCGAACACCGAGGCGCCCGCGATATCGATGGCATCGCCCTGGCGCATGCTGCCCATGACCAGGAAAGGCACGGCCGCCATCGCGGCAAGCAGTGCCACGCCGTGGCTCACGCTGTTGGCGATTTCCTCGCCCAGCGTCTGTTGCCGCTCCTGGGGCAAGGCCACAGCAGCGGCAGCAGTGCTCATCGTTTGAGCAGGGCCTTGAGCACGTTCTGCACGCGCCGCGCATTGCCGGCGTCAAAGTCGGCCGCCAGCACCTGGGCCGTGTCTTCGCCCCAGGTTTCGGCCGGCGCGGGCGCATTGCGTTTGGTCAGCAGCTGCAGCTGCAGCATGCGGCGCGCGCTGATGTGCTCGGCCGGCGTGGGCAGGTCGGCGGCGATTTCCAGGCGCAGCAGCGCTTCGGAAGCATCCTTGCCCGAAGGTGTGCTGACGGCCTGCACCCAGCGGTTGCGCACTGTGGCCGGCACGGCCTTGCCAAGCTCTTGCGCACTGGGCAGTTGCGCCGGATCGCGTTTTTCCCAGGCGCTGAGCAGGTGCGTGAGCACCTCGCCGTGCGCCTGCACGGCGAGCTTTTTCAGGGCCTGGTTGGCCGCTTCAAAGGCTTCGCGCTGGGCGCGGAAAGCAGCGTCGCCCAGGCGCGGGCCGCGCTCTTCAAAGGCCGGGCGCTCGCTGCCGCGCGGGCCGCGCTCGTCACGGCCCGCACGGGCGTCGCGGTCGGGACGGTAGGGCTCGAATTTGTTGTCGGTGCCCTGGCGCGGGCCGCCCGGCTTGCCGCCGGGACGCGCATCCTTGCGGTCGCCGAACTTGCCGCCGCGTCCTGCGGCCACGGGGTCGGCTTTTTTCATGCCGGGGCGGTCGTCGCCACGCCTTGCCACGATGGGCTTGGGCGCGGGTTTGGGTGCGGGAGGCGGTTCAGCGGGCGCGCTGGCCGGCTCACCGGCTTCGGCGAATTCAGCGGCAGCGGCGGCTTCAGCATCGGCGGCAGGCTCGGCGGCCTCAGCGGGCGGCTCGCTGCCCGCGGCGGCCAGCGTGGCTTCCACGGAAGGCGTTGCGGCCGCAGGCGCGGCTGCAGGCGCTGCGGCGGCAGCCGCAGGCACCTGGCCGCGCACAATGGCTTCCAGCGCCTTGGCGGCGGCATGGATCTTCTGGGCGTCGCCGCTGGCGGTAGCGGCTTCCACGGCTTTGGAGGCTTCCAGCACCATGCGGTCGTATTCGCCCAGGGCTGCGGCGGCTTTTTCGCGCTCGGCGGTCTTGCGCTGGAAAGCGTCGTCTATGGGCTTGCGGAAAGCGTCCCACATTTTTTGTTCCTGCTTGCGCTCTATGGGCACGGCCTGCGCCTCATGCTGCCAGCGCTGCTGCAGCGACTTGACGGCGTCTATGCGCAGCTGCGGCTCGGCGCCCAGCACGCCGGCTTCTTCAATCATGGCCTTGCGGCGCGCAATGCTTTCGCTGCGTGCGGCGGTCAGCGCGGCGTCGGCCGTATCCATGGCGGCCTTCCACACGGGCTGGATTTCGGCAAACGCTTTTTCGCCCAGGTGGCCGGCTTCGCGCCATTTCTCGACAAAGCCGTTGAGGCTGCGGATGTGGTGCTTCCAGTCGGTATTGCCCTTGTTGGCTTCAGCCCAGGCGAGGACTTCGTCGATCAGCAGCTTGCGCTCGGCCTTGACGGTTTCGTTTTGCTCCTTGACCTTCTCGAGCCAGGCTTCGACGACCTTGTGGGCTTCGTTGCAGGCGTCATCAAAGCGCTTCCACAGCGCGTGGTTGGGCGTGCCGCCCTGGTCGCTGGTCTTCCACTGCTCGCGCATGGCGCGCAGGGCTTCCTGCTGCTTGCGCCCGCCCAGCGGCTTGGCCACCAGCGCTTCAGCCTTCACGACCAGTTCTTCGCGAATCTGGTCGGCGCGCCAGCGCTGCCAGCCTTCGAGTTCGCCAGCCGCGGTGAGCGCGGCGTGCGCGGCGGCTTCGAGCTTGCTGTCGATGTTGCGGATGTGTTCCTTGAGCGCCTGGCGCAGCTCGGCCGCGACCTTGGGTGTGGACTTGCCGTGGCCTTCGGTGACCTCATGCTCGAGCTTGGCGAGCGCGGCCTGCACGACGGCCGAGGACTTTTCGCGCATCTCCTTGAGCACGGCCGGATCGATCTTGGCCTTGGGCGCGCGCGCGGGCTGCTCGCCCTCGGCGGGAGCCTGGCCGCGGGCGGCGCGCAGTTCGTCGGCCCACACGGGCACCGCCGGCAAGGGCGCGGCCGTGTCCTCGGCGGCCTTGACGGCCTGGGCCAGCGCGCCCTGGAAGGCCTCCCACACGGCCAGCAGCTGGCCGCGCGAGGCGTCGAGCAGCGGCGGGAACTTGGCGTCGACGCTGGCCCAGTTGGCGTCGTGCGTGAGTTCGTCGGCCTGGCCCTGCCAGTGCGCCACGTCGGCCTTCAAGGTGTCCAGCGCGCCTTCGGCTTCGCGCCAGGGCTTGATAGATAGCACCTCGATGCGCTGCGCGATCAGCACGGCGGCCTCGCGCTGCACCTGGGTGCGATGCTGCAGGTCTTCAATGGTCTTGACGCGCTCGGCCAGCTGCGCCTTCAGGCCGGCCAGCGGTTCCTTGGACAGGGGCGCGCCGGCCTTGGCGGCGTCGCGCTGCCAGGCCAGGGCGTCGGCCAGGTTGAGCTTGGGCACGGCCAGCAGCGCCTGGGCTTTTTCAGCCCACTCGGCGGCCACGGCTTCCTGGCCCTTGCTGCGTTTGATCTCGTCGAGCTTTTCCTTCAGTGGCTTGGCCGCGCCCTTGTCACGGTTGGACAGGTCCTTGTAGACCTCGGCCATCTGCTCGGCCGTGGGCTCGGTGGCCAGCCAGCTGCGGATGCGCGAGGCGCGCTCGCCGGAGGTGGGCGCGGAAAACGCGCCGCCGGTCAGGCCGTCCAGCGGATGGGCTTCGGCCTGCTTGGGGGATGGCGTTTTCACGGCGGGAGTGTCGGGTTTTGAAGATTTAAACATGGGAACGCAAGGTCAAAAAAATAGTTGCCGCCGACCGCAAGGCTCCCTCGTCAGGGGATTCTTGCGCAGCGGCAGCAGGTATTGGAATGGATGGGAGGCCGCGCCGCGCAACCCGCGTTGCGCGCACTGGCTCTGGTCCCATAAAAAGCTTTATCAATAAAGCGCTGGTGCTATTTTCGCCTTTTTTAAGGCATCGCCAAATTCAGCTCCGCCCGGGGCGTCCATTTGGCCTCGGGCGGCACGGCTTTGGCCGCGCCCAGGAACAGTCTTTCGGGCGGCAGATCGCGCGAGGCGAGGTAGTCTTTGACCGCCACGCCGCGCTGCACGGCGAGTTCGCGCATGGCGTCGTCATTGACCTTGATGTCGGCCAGCAGCAGCTTTTCCATCTCGGGCACGGGCAGGTCCTTGGCCAGGCCTATCAGGTTGCGCGGCTTGGGCATGTCGGCGCGTTTATAGACCTCCTTGAGCAGCTCCGGGTATTCGGCCGGGCTGATGCTGACGGCGGCCGAGGTGGTGCCGCCCTCCTTCACGGTGATGCGGCGTTTTTCGGCGCGCACCAGCGCGTCCAGCCGCTCGCGCTTGAAGCCCTCGCGCTCAGCCTCCACGCTGCTGGTGCCCACCACGGTGAGCTGCAGCGAAGGCCTGTCGGCCAGGGCCTTGGCCACCTTGTCCAGCCCGGCCTTGGCTTCGGGGCGCAGCTCGGCGCTGCCGGGCGCGAAGCCCACGGTGCTGAGCTCCTCGCCGCCGCCGCCGAAGGCGTTGGCCAGCAGGCTGAAAGGCGCGGTGATGGCCTTGACGATCACGTTGACGATGACCTTGACGATGATGGGGCCCAGGCTGAACTGCGGGTCGTTGAGCGAGCCACTGATGGGCAGGTCGATGTCGATCACGCCGTTGCGGTCGGCCAGCAGCGCGACGGCGAGCTTGACCGGCAGGCTGGCCGTGGAGCCGGGCACCTTTTCGCCGAAGCTGAGCTGGTTCAGGATCACCTTGTTGGTGGCGGTGAGTTTGCCGTCGGGCTGCACCAGGTAGCTCACGTCGACGCTGAGTTTGCCGCGGTTGATGCCGTAACCCGAGTACTTGACGGAGTACGGCGACAGCGGCGGCAGTTCCAGGTCGCGCACCTTGCCCTTGATGTCCAGCGCCAGCGGCTTGGCCAGGGGGTTGAGTTTGCCCAGGATTTCAAGCGAGGCCGTGCCCTCGGCCCGCCCGCGCAGTTCCAGGTCGGCCATATTGGGGGCGGCCGCCGCGCCGCCCGCGGGCGCGGGCGCCACTGACGAAAAGGCGCTGAGCTTGCCGGTCAGGTCGCTGAGGTCGGCCGAGTAGTTCGGCTTGACGAAGCGGTCGGAAAACAGCACCTTGCCGTTGATCAGGCTGATGGGGCCGAAGCTCACGATGGGCGGCGGGCCCGCTGCGGCCTGAGCACTTTTTGCATCGACAACCGCCGTTTTAGGCGGGGCCGCGGGCGCGGATGCCGCCGCGGCGGCTGCGGCGGTGGTCTCCGCGGCTCCCGCCGGCTCCCCGGATTTGACGAGGTCCTGCAGGTTGATGCGGCCGTCGGGCATGACGATCACACGCGCGAAAAAGTCGGTCAGCACGGTCTCCTTGACCTCCACGCGGGTGGCCTTGGCCGGCTCCAGCGCCACATGAAAGCCGCGCAGGTTCAGCGCTTTCCAGGCCAGCAGGTCTTCGCTGGGGGCCAGCGTGTTGGCGCGCAGCTCTTCCAGCGACACATCCCCCGTCACCTGGGCCTGGGGCCCGCCCGGCGTCTGACGATAGGCCACCCGGCCCTTGAAGCTGGCATCGGCGCGCAGCAGTTCGATATTGAGGATGTCGGCAACGTAAGGCTCAAAGGCCTGTACCGGCAGCCGGTCGACCAGCAGCCGGCCCTGGGCCTGGAGCGGCGCCAGGCCCAGGCTGCCGTTGAAGTCCACCTTGCCGGGCTCGAAACGGCCGGAGGCCAGGCGCAGGGAGGCGGTCAGCGGCATGGGCTTGGCGGCCTGGGCCCGGGACGCGGGCCTGTCGTCAAGCAGCAGCCCGCCCAGCTGGGCCTTGGCCGCGGTCACTTCAAACGCCACCGGCTTGGCGCCGGCCTTGTCGGAAAACGACATGGCGCCGCCTTCAAGCTGCACGTCGTTGATGGCCACGGCCCAGCTGGGCGCGCCGGCCCGCGTGGCGGCATCGGTGGGCGGGGGCGCAGGCCTTGCCGCGCCGGGGTTCACCATCCAGCGCTCATACATCCAGCGCTTGTCGCTGCCCCGCTCCACCAGGGCCTTGGGCTGGGTCAGCAACAGTTTGGCGGCCTTGAAGTTCTGGCCGGCCACGTCAATGTCCACCTGCGCCAGGTCCACGCGCTTGACCGACACCAGCGACACCTTGCCCTGGGCCAGCTGCACCTCGCTGAGCGCGAGCTGCGGCGCGCTGAGATGCAGCACTTGCGGCTTGTCGCCGCTGGCCGCCTGCCAGTTCACGCCCAGTTCGGCGTCGAGCTGGCCGCCCAGCGCCGGGAGCAGGAACTGGCCCACGTATTTGGCTGCCATGCCCAGCGGCCAGGCGGCCAGCTTGGCCGTCAGCTGGGCAGCCTGGTCGGTGGCGCTGCCCTGGAAGGTCAGCAGTGCCGGGGTGACAGGGGTTTGCGGCGCGGCTGGTTTGGCGCCGGCCTTTGCGCCAGCCTTGACGGGCGGGGGCACCAAAGCGGGCGGCGGCTCAAGGCCTACCGAGCCGTCGAATTGCAGCGGCGCGCCGGCCGAAAAAGGCATGGCGATGGCCGTGGCATTGAGCGCCAGGCCGGTCAAGCGGATGTCGGCGGGCGAAGCCAGGGTTTCGTCCAGCCAGTTCACGCTGCCCGCGCGCACGGCCACACGGGCCACCTGCACTTTCCAGGGTGTCGTCGCCGCCGCCTTGACCGGCGCGGTGGGCTTTGCGCCATCGGGCGTGCTTGCTTCACTTTTTGTAGCAGGCGTGGCAGCCGGCGGCAACAGGTTGAGCCGCCCCGACCGGTCGCGGACCACGGACAGCGCGGGCGCGCTCAACTCGACCGACGCGAGCTTGACGAACTGCTCCAGCGGGCGCACGTCGGCCATATACACCTGCAGCCGCTCAAACGCGAGCATGTCGGGGCGGGCCGCGGGCGCCTGGCCCGACGCCTGCACGCGCACTTTTTCCGCCGTCACCGTGCCGGAGATCCGCACCTGCGTGGCCGGCGCCTGCTCAAACGCCACTTTGGCGTCGGCATGCAGCACGGCACTTTGCAGTTTGTAGGGCAGGCTCGCCGGCCAGTAGGCCAGATAGGGGTTCAGGTCAAAACCGCGCAGCGTGAAGGTGGCGTCGGTTTTATGGGTCTGGGCAAAAGGTGTGCCTTCGGCGGCGGTGTCAAAGCTGCTGCCGTTGAGCTTGAAAGCCAGGTGCGGGGAGGTTTTGATCTCTCGCTGGGACTTGAGGTTGCTCAGGAAGGGCACGGAGAGGTTCAGCTCCCTCAGCTCGTGGGTCTTGCCGGCGGACTGGTCGGCAAAGTCCAGGCGCCCGCCGCTCACCACGATGTTGTAGACCGCAAAGCGCGGCGGATCGCCGGCCGGCGGGTCCGCCGGGGTCTTCAGGCGCTCCAGGATGTCGTCGATGTCGTAGCGGCCTTCGCCTTGGTGGGCCAGAAAGGCCACGGGTTCATCGACCTGCACGGCGTCGGCCACCGGCGCCAGCCGCAGCAGGGATTCCAGTTCCGCATCTATATATATGCGCTTGATGGCCAGTTGGGGGGCCGCCTGGGGAGCGCCGGCGGCCCCGGCCTTGGCGATGGCCAGGTCGCGCAGCGTGAGTTCCAGCGACCAGGGCTTGAAGTCGACCGCGCCCACGGTGACTTGCCGGCCCAGTTTTTCAGAGGCGATTTTTTCGAGTTGCGATTTCAGGATGGACGGCACGGCCGCATAGGCCAGCGCCCAGACCAGCAGCAGCACGCCCAATGCCCAGGCGGCGCGGCGCCGCCATATGGGCGAGCGGGCCACGTCGGCGGCCCGTGCCGGCAGGGTTTTTGCGGTGTTTCGCCATTCGATGTCGCGCCATTTATTCTTCAGATCATTGATTGCCATAGGCGTCGAGTTTTTAACGCTGGCGCCAATCGGTCAATGACTTATTTGAAAAAGACGGTCACCCAAAAGAAAAACCCCGGGCAGCTGAGCCGACCGGGGTTGACGGCGGGCGTTTATGCTCATGCCGTCGGGTTTCGCAAAGGAGAGATGAATCGTCCCCAGTGCGATGAAAGCAAGTGATTGCTTCCAGTTTTTCCGGGGTTGGTTACCCGGTTGGATGCCCAAATGAATCAGGCAACTGCAGGTTAAACCTCCCGCACCGTGCAGGCAAGACCATCTTTTCAATCACCGGGACCGGAGTGATTGCCGCAGCCTTCGGACACCCGCCGGCATCCCGAAATCGCCCCAACCGTCCCACATGGAGCATCGGAAACCGCCTACAGCCGGACCCGCGATCCGCTGATCCGGTATTTTTCACGTCGAATCTAACTTAGAGCTTGGTCTCAAAAAGGGGCCGTAACTACCTTGATTCAGGCGGGTTCTGCCCAGAATCAAGGTTTTTATTTGCTTATTCAATATAAAGAAACGATTTGTTATTATTGACAGGTTATTTAACGACCCCATAGAATCCCGCCAGTCCCACAGAAACCTAGGGACAACCCGAATCTCCGCTGCCCCCCTTCACCAAAGAAGCCGGCAACGTCAAACAGGGGTCAACACCCCACAAGGCATGCCTTGGTTTGATGGCGACCCAATCAAAGCCTGCTTGGCCCCCAAAGGGCCTGCAAGCGTAGAAAGGAGTGCTATGACAGCGCTAGGACAATTCGGCCTTGAGGCGCACTTGAAAAGTGTACGCAGCAGTGTTTTAACCATTGCTGATGACATCGCCCAGGGCTTTTTCGAGATCACCCACAACAGCTTTGCCCTTCTGGGCCTGGCGGTCGTGTTCGCGGTGATCACACTGACGGCCCGGCCCGACTTGCGTCAGGCCGGTGAATTCAAGCTCATGACCTGGCTGCAGCAGCGCCAGGAGGCGGCCATCGGCTTTACCGAGCCGGCCGCCATCGAGCGCGCCACGGCGTCCAACCCCAAGGACCTGCCGGCCCAGCAGGCGGCAGTGGCCTACTGGCTCAGCAAGAAATACGGCGTGGCGCCGGAGCCCCTGAGCGTGCTGGTGGCCGAAGCCTTCGACATCGGCCAGAAGGCCAAGCTCGACCCGACCCTGATCCTGGCCATCATGGCCATCGAGTCTGGCTTCAACCCCTTCGCGCAAAGCCCGGTGGGCGCCCAGGGTCTGATGCAGGTCATGACCAAGGTGCACCACGACAAATACGACAACTTCGGCGGCAAGCTGGCGGCCTTCGACCCGGTGACCAACCTGCGCGTCGGCGTCAAGGTGCTGCAGGAATGCATCGCCCGGGCCGGCTCCATCGAGGGCGGCCTCAAATACTATGTGGGCGCCGCCAACATGGAAGACGACGGCGGCTACGCCGGCAAGGTGATGGGGGAACACGCCCGCCTGCTGGCCGTGGTGGCATCGGCGTCCAAGCGCGGCAAGCCTTCGCCCTTCTTTGCCGAGCCCGGCACTTCGCGCCCGGTTCCGGCCTCCCTGCCCGGCAAGTCCGACACGCCGGCCTCGGAGGGCAAGACACCTGAAAAAGTGGCACTGCTGAACCAGTCCTGATCCCTGCCGGCGGCGCGGCCCGAGGGCCCGCCCGCTTGCACCGCAAAGCCGGGCCGCCGCCAGCGCCCGGCTTTTTGCTTTCAGGCCATGGGAATGGGACGATGCGCCGCGGGGTTTTACGCGCCCTCAGTTACACTAGCCGGGTGCGCAACTGGCGATAGGCTCGAGGTTTTTCGCAACCATCGAAGCTGACGTGGGACACCACTGGGAAGCGCACCGCTGAAAGCCGTTGGGCCCAAGCGTTCAGCCGTTCGCCTGGGCAGCCCTTGTTTCATTCATTGAATAGCAGGGACCACGTCTTTAAGGACTGCCATGTACCACCGCGACATCCTGGTCGAACAGACCGACCCCGAAATCTTCGCCGCCATCCAGGCTGAAAACGCCCGGCAAGAGCAGCACATCGAGCTGATCGCCAGCGAAAACTACGCCTCGCCCGCCGTCATGGCCGCGCAGGGCTCGCAACTCACCAACAAATACGCCGAAGGCTATCCCGGCCGCCGCTACTACGGCGGCTGCGAACACGTGGACGTCGCCGAGCAACTGGCCATCGACCGCATCAAGGCGATCTTCGGTGCCGAGGCCGCCAACGTGCAGGCGCATTGCGGCGCTTCGGCCAACGAGGCGGTGTTCCTGGCCTTCCTGAAACCCGGCGACACCATCATGGGCATGAGCCTGGCCGAAGGCGGCCACCTGACGCACGGCATGGCCCTGAACATGAGCGGCAAGTGGTTCAACGTCGTGTCCTACGGCCTGAACGACAAGGAAGAAATCGACTACGACGCGATGGAACGCAAGGCCCACGAAACCAAGCCCAAGCTGATCATCGCGGGCGCCTCGGCCTACAGCCTGCGCATCGACTTCGAGCGCTTCGCCAAGGTAGCCAAGGCCGTCGGCGCCATCTTCATGGTCGACATCGCCCACTACGCCGGCCTGGTGGCCGCGGGCGTCTACCCGAACCCGGTGCCGCATGCCGATATCGTCACCTCGACCACGCACAAAAGCCTGCGCGGCCCGCGCGGCGGCATCATCCTGATGAAGGCCGAGCATGAAAAAGCCATCAACAGCGCCATCTTCCCCGGCCTGCAGGGCGGCCCGCTGATGCATGTGATCGCGGCCAAGGCCGTGGCCTTCAAGGAAGCCATGACGCCCGAGTTCAAGGCCTACCAGCAGCAGGTCGTGAAGAACGCGCAGATCGTCGCCGACACCCTGACGCAGCGCGGCCTGCGCATCGTCAGCGGCCGCACCGAAAGCCACGTGATGCTGGTCGACCTGCGCGCCAAAGGCATTACCGGCAAGGAAGCCGAAGCCGTGCTGGGCAGCGCCCACATGACGATCAACAAGAACGCCATCCCGAACGACCCGGAAAAACCCATGGTCACCAGCGGTGTGCGCATCGGCACCCCGGCCATGACCACCCGCGGCTTCAAGGACGAGGAAGCCCGCGCCACCGCCAACCTGATTGCCGACGTGCTCGACAATCCGCGCGACGCGGCCACCCTGGAAACGGTACGCGCCAAGGTCCACGCCTTGACCAGCCGCTTCCCGGTTTACCGTTAACCATGGCGGACGGCTTGGGGCCCCCTGTTTTCCATCGTGCCCCTGCCGTCCTCAATGGGCTAAAGACCGATTGATGTTTTTAAATTCAGGTCAACACCCATGAAATGCCCTTTCTGCGGCCATCTCGAAACCCAGGTTGTCGAAACCAGGGTGGCCGAGGATGCCGACTTCATACGCCGCCGCCGCCAGTGCGGCGCCTGCGAGAAACGCTTCACCACCTACGAGCGGCCCGACGTCACCTTCCCGTCCATCGTCAAGAAGGACGGCCGGCGCATCGAGTACAAGCGCAGCAAGATCCTGGGCTCCATGAACCTGGCGCTGCGCAAGCGCCCGGTCAGCACCGAGCAGATCGACTCGGCCATCGAGCGTATAGAAGAAAAGCTGCTGAGCCTGGGTGTGCGCGAGGTCGCCTCCAACCGGCTTGGCGAGCTGGTGATGCGCGAGCTCAAGAAGCTCGACAAAGTGGCCTACGTGCGTTTTGCCAGCGTGTACCGCAGCTTTGAGGACATCGACGAGTTCAAGACCCTGGTCGACGAAGTCAGGCGCTAGGGGCCCGGGCGGCGCCGACCGTTTGTCACGCAAAGCTGACCGGGCGTCGAATACAGGAGGCGGGAGCGCCGGCGCATGCTCACAATTGCGCATGTTCGAAAATCTATCGATCGCCGGCCGAGCCACTTCCCGTCCCCAACCGCCCTGGCGGATGAGACGAGCCCAGCGCGGCTTCACCCTGATTGAAATCCTGGTTGTCGTCGCCATCATCGGCATTCTGGCAACGCTTGCGGCGCCTTCTTTCCTGGGCCTGCTCGCCAACTCGTCCGTCACCCGGGCCACCAACGGGTTTATCTCGGATACGCGCTACGCCCGCGGTGAAGCCATGCGGCGCGGAAAGAGCGTGACCATTTGCAGGACCGCCAACTCGACCGCGGCGAGCCCCGTATGCTCCACCGGAAATGGCGCGACCGTCGGCGGCTGGATGCAGGGATGGGTAGTCTTCCTTGACAGCAACAGCAACGGCAGCTTCGACGCCGCGACCGACATCGTGCTGCGCGCCCAGGAGCCCATGGCCGGCATCAGCGACTTTTTCGCCGTGGGCGTCTCCACTCCCACGGCCGTCAGCACCGGGAACGGCATCATTTATGACGCCACGGGCCGCGCCATCGGCCAGTCAGGCCGGTGGCTGGTCCACGCCTCAGGCTCATTTGCCACCAACGCTTACTACACCCGCACCCTGTGCATGAACTCAGTGGGCCGGGTCAAGGTCCAGACGGGGGATGTCGCATGCTCGTAGGATTCACCAGAAAACCCGCTCCTTCGCGCAAGGGGCAACGAGGCTCGTCGCTGCTGGAAGTGCTCATTTCCATACTGCTCATGTCCTTCGGCATGCTGGCGCTCGCCGGCATGCAGGCCTACTCGGTCGCGGCGCAAAAGAACGCGGCCAACCGCGCCATCGCAAGCGCCCTGGCCACGGAACTGGCGGAAGTGATCAGGCTCAACCCGACCGGTCTTTCCGGCGGCAATTACGACGTGGCGATGATGACCACGGGTAACCCCCCGGCCCTCGCGCCCTGCGCCTTTCCCAATTGCACCACCCCCGCGCTGCTGGCTGCCGCGGACCTCACGGCCTTCCAGAGCCGGGTTCGCGCGCTGCTGCCCCAGGGCGGGGTCGAAGTCACCCGTCCCGGCGCCAGCGCAACCCAGGCCAACATCTGGATCGTCTGGGAAGAAGCCGGCGTGCTGGACAACACCCGAAAGGTCGCCGGTGTCGACCAGTCCGCCGAATTGACGTCCGACAACTGCTCGGCCACCGCAAAGGCCCTGGCCACCCTGCCGCGCTGCTTTTACATGAAGGTGCAGTTATGACTTCATTCGCAAAAACCCGCCCGCGGCAGCGTCTTCGCATGCCGGCGGCAAGATTCGCGGGAAGGCGGCAGTCTTCTGGCTTTACCCTGATCGAGCTGCTGATCTCCATGGTGTTGGGCATGGTGATCATAGGCGCCCTGGTTGTCATGTACCTCTCCGGCAGCACGGCCACGCGCAACGCGCAGGCCCAGGGCCAGATGAACGAGGACGCGCAGATGGCGCTCGGCGTTTTTACCCAGGAGCTGCGCCAGGCGGGCTACAACCCCACGCGCACCGGCGGCGTCAAGAACGACCTGGGCCAGGGCGGCTGGAACCTGTACGCCTGCAACACGGGTTTCACGGACGCCACCGTCGCCAACATAAGCGCCCTGACCTGCGCCGGGAGCGGTGGCTTCGGCCTGGCCGTGGCCTACGAGGGTGACCTCAACACCGGTAAAAACACCGCCGGCGGCCTGCCCATGGACTGCATAGGCAACGGCGTGGCGGCCGCGGGCGCGGGGGGCTACTACACCATGCAGTCGCGCATCTCCATCACCAACAACACGCTGACCTGCCGCGGAAGCGGGAACCTGGCGCAATCGCAGGTGCTGGCTGAAAACATTGAAAGCGCGACGGTGAATTTCGCGGTTGCCGAGCCCGCCGTCCCCAACAGCCAGAACGTGCGCGGCTACCTGAGCGCCTCCGGCATCATCAACCCCACGGATGCGGCCCTGACGGCCCTGCCCATGCTGGACCGCTGGAACAAGGTGGTCGCGGCGCAGGTCTGCGTGGTGGTCAGGAGCGAGGACGCCGTGCTGAGGGATCTGGGCACCTCCGCCGTCAAGCCAAGCTATCAAAACTGCGCGGGCGCCGATGTCGACATCACCGACGGCAGGATGCGCCGCGCCTACCGCACCACGGTGCTGCTGCGCAATCACGGAGTAGGTTATGTCAATCCCTGAACCACGCCAAACCGTAAAAATGCACGGGCAGCAGGGCGTCGTGCTGATTGTGGCGCTCATCATGCTGATGATTCTTTCGGTTCTGGCCAGCATCTCGATTCGCGGCGCCTCGTCGACCGAACAGGTGGCCAACCAGAGCCGCCAGCAGGCGCTGGCCCGGCAAACGGCTGAAACCGCCCTGCGCTTTTGCGAGCAGCAGGTGCAGCTCTACGCCGCCAACCCGGCCACCGGCTTCGCGCCTGAGGCAGCCCCCGTCGGCGCCGGCACCAAATACGGCTGGGAAACCATGGCCAATTGGGACACCCTCGCGCCGACGGCCAACCTCAAGACGGTCGCGTTCACCTCGGCCGGCGACGCCGGAACCACCGTTTATTTCACCCGCCAGCCCGAGTGCATGGCGCAGTACCTGACCCCCGCCGACACCAAGGTTTTTGTCACGACGGCCAGAGGCTTCGGCCCTGAAGTCGGCGCGAAAGACGGGAGCGCCCCCAGGGGCACCGAGGTGTGGCTCCAATCTGTAGTAACCATGAAATGATGCTCGACGCGAGCATGAAAGGCCTGGCCATGAAATTTTCCTTTTTGCGAAACGTCGCGTTCTACGCGGTCGCGCTGGTTGCGGCGGACAGTTCATTCGCGGTCGTCGCGCAGGAACCGCTGCTGTCCAGAACCGTGAACGTCAGGCCCAACATTGCGCTGGTGCTCGATACCTCGGGATCCATGGACTGGGAGTGCGTCTATGCCAAGCATGTCAGCGCCGCGCTGCTCGCCGAATCCCCTGGATCCACCAGCATCCCGGGCTTTCATGTGGATTGCATTGGCAGCGGCGACCCTCGCCAGAGTTCCCCTGTCAACAACCTGCTGTTTTACAACCCCAAAAAGCTCTACGCACCGGGTTATGTCGGTGGTGTTCTCCAAGGGAACGCCGCAGTGGATAACACCTCGGTCGTGACCATGTTCCTGCCGAAAACAGGCGTCGACCCGACAACCTTTACTACGTCCAACGACCTCAAGAACACCGGAAACTACGACAGCTACCAGGTCACGACAAGCACTTTCAAAAAGAACGGCTCCAATACCTCCGGCAGCGGCAGCACCAACCCATTCGGGCCGCATGGTGGCACCCGCACGGACTGCGCTGGCGCCACTTGTACCTTCAACGAGGAACGCCAGAACATCGCGAACTGGCGTAAGTACCACATAGACCGCATCAGTTCGGCAAAGACCGGCCTGTCCGCAGCCTTCGCGGGCCAGGCCGACAATTTCCGCCTGGCCTATGGCGACATCAACGGCACGCCCAATACCATGACGGATTTCGGTGTAGCCAAACCCGCTTTCTATGCCTGGCTTGATGCGCGCGTGGCCAGTGGCGGCACGCCGCTGCGCGGCGCGCTTGACAGAGTCGGCAAGTACTACCAGAACAATGCCAACAGCGGCCCCTGGGGATCCAAGCCCTGGGCGCCCCCCACCGGGGAAACGCCGGCCAGCCACCTGTCCTGCCGCCGTTCCTATTCCATGCTGATCACCGACGGCTTTTACACCGATGCAGCGCCCGCGGGCGTAGGCGATGTCGACAGCACCTTGGGGGTTAAATACACCCATGCCCTGGACCCCACCAAAAGCTACCAGTACAAGCCAGGCGACAAAACCGACGTGCGCAACAAAGGCAAATCGGACAAGACCACCGGCGCGGCCGGCACCGCCGACACCCTGGCCGACATTGCGCTGAAATACTGGGCCACTGACCTGCGCCCCGACCTGGCGAACGACTACGGCATCGGCGATGCCTCGGCCCCCCCGTTCTGGCAGAACATGACCAGCTACATGGTCAGCTTCGGCGCACCCGGCAAGATGACCGATGGCGACGTGGGCAGCGCCAAAGCCGGCAACCTGAACTGGGCCGTCCCCGTGCTCAATACCGTCACGACGATTGACGACATGCGCCACGCGGCCCACAACGGCGGCGGCGATTTCCTCACGGTGACCGATGCACAACAATTCGCGACCGATCTGGGCAATGTCATCGGCAGTATCGCGAGTCAGCAGTTCTCGCAAGCCGGTGTAGCGGCATCCGCCACTGACCTGACCGTAGGCACCAAGAAATTTATTCCCTTCTACATTAGCGGCACATGGTGGGGCAACCTCCAGATGAAAGACATAGTTACAAGCTCCGTGGACTGGCAGGTCATCGCCACCGACGGCAACGGACAGCCCACGGGCGCTACCACGCTGCCCGCACCGGCTTCCCGGAAGATTTTCGTCTGGACCGACGCAACCAAGCAGGGCCTCGACTTCACCTATACCAACATCACCACGGCAGCCAACAGCCTGAAGGGCACCAACACCAATATGCAGATGAGCAATGCGGTGACCTCCGACATCATCGACTACCTGCGTGGCGTGCGGACCAAGGAAGGTGCCGGCATGAGAAAACGTCCGGCGGTTCTGGGTGACCTCGTCAATTCGACACCCGCCTACATCAGGAACAACACCAATCCCCAGTATGAGAAGCTTCCAGCATCGACCCCAGGCCTGACCACCTATGCCGCCTACATGGCCAGCAAGGCGGCCCGCACCGAAGGTGTGGTGTTTGTGGGTGGTAATGACGGCATGCTGCATGCATTTGGGGAAGGCTACGGCAGCAATATGGGCGGCCGGGAAGTCTTTGCCTACGTTCCACGGTCCGTACTTGGAAAGCTCGAAGCCCTGACCGATAGTGGCTATCCCTATGCCCACACTTACATGGTGGACGGCCCGATGATGGAGGTCGACGCCTATCTAACAACCCCCAATCTGACCGGCGGAGGCACGTCCACAGGATGGCGCAACCTGGTCGTGGGTACCGCTGGCGCCGGTGCCAAGTCGGTCTTCGCGCTGAATGCCACCGACCCCCTGCTCATGAACGGCAAGGCGATCTTGTGGGAAGTCAATGCGGACCCTGCGTTTCCCGTGATGCCAGGAAACTCCACGACCTCGTTCGCAGAACTGGGCAATGTCCTGACCAAAGCCCAGAGTGGCATCACGGTCAGCGGCAACTGGGTGACCATCTTCGGCAACGGCTATGACAGCAAATCCGGGAAAGCCAGCCTCTTTGTCGTTGAGACCGGCACCGGCAAACTGCTCAAGGAAATCCAGACCGACAACACGACCGGCAACGGCCTTGGCGGCGTGCGCCTGGTTTACAACGACAAACGGCAAATCATCGGCGTCTATGCGGGCGACCTGAAAGGCCGCTTATGGAAATTCGACCTGAGCGGTGCCACTTCTTCCGCTTGGGGCCTTGGCAACGGCGGTGTTGCGCTGTTCACCGCGCTCAGCGGCGCAACACCCTTGCCCATTACAGGCGCGCCGGCTGTGATTGAACGGACCGACCAGCCCGGCTTCATACCCAGCTATATAGTGATCGTGGCTACCGGCAAGTTGTTTGAGGCGGCTGACCCTTCCGTGACGACGCCGATCCAGCAAGTCTATGGTCTGTGGGACCGCAAGCCGTTCGGCTCCACGGGTTCCGACTCCATTACCGACTCGCAACTCGAAGGTCTTAAACACACCCTCGTTACCGGGAGTATCGATCCAAGCACTGGCGAGACAATCAACGGCGGCGGCGCCACTGACGTCGGCGGGATCAGCTTTGTCAATCCGGCAGTCACCACCCTTGACTGGTCCACCCGTCGGGGCTGGAAGCTGGCTCAAGATACCTTTACCGGTCAACGCACCATCTCAGAGATTAATATGGTGGACGAAGTGGTCAAAGTCGACACAGTTGCACCAATCACCAGCGCATCGAGCTGCCTGGCCGCGACAAGCAAAGGACAGACCTACACGATCAATCCATTCACCGGGCTTTGCCGTGCGGGCGGCACACTGGACACAAATGGCGATAAACTGATTGACGAGAGGGACGCGAACGTCTGCACCTTCACCACACCCGCTGATGGCGTCGACGTTGTCCTCGTTATCCGAAACTCCTTGGGTGAAGACACCGGCCTGCGAAGCGTTCAGACTGCAAGCGGCTCTATCACGATTCGCACCAAGGGCGCCCCCCCACCCCAGGACTGCACCAACCCGGTCTATGCGGTAGCCCACGTTGCTGAATGCGGCAGTTGCGCCGACGCGGCTTACGCTGCAGCGCATGCGCCCGAGTGCACGACGGCCAATTGCAGCAGCGCCTCCTACCGGGCCGCCCACCCCGGCGAATGCCCAGGCTCCGTCCTGAACCGTTCGTGGCGCCAGCTCTTCCCGCGTGCCAACTGAGCTTGAAAATCGCTGCTTTTACAAAGAGAATCATTCCATGATGTCCAAACTGAAAAAAAACAGCGGCTCGGCGGGCTTTACGCTGATTGAGCTGATGATCGTGGTGGCAATCGTCGGCTTGCTGGCCGCGATCGCCCTGCCCTCTTACCAGAGCTACATCGCGCGCGGCAACCGTGCCGCGGCGCGGGCGCAGCTTTCGCAGGCCGCCCAGTACATGCAGCGCTTCTACGCGGCCAACGACCGTTACGACGCGGACCGCACCGGCTCGCAGACCATCTGGGCCACCATGCCGCCCGCCTTGCTCAGATCGCCCGCCGAAGGCACGCAACTCTACGCGATCTCCAACACCGGCGCCGGCCCCAGCAGCGCCACGTCAAGCACATTCACGCTTATCATGCGTCCTTTGAGCACGGCCAACATGGCCAACGACAAGTGCGGCGGCTTCACCCTGACGCAGTCGGGGGCCAAAGGCATCACCGCCGCAGGCGCGACCGCCGACTTGATCGCGGAATGTTGGCGTTAAAGCACTAGGCCCCGTCCCTGATGTGGCCGCAGCAGGAAACCATGCAGCAGCCCATCCATACAGCCTCCTCTCTCGAATTCATCCAGGCCGCCCTGCAGGCCGCAGCCAACGCGCCCTTCAGCGCATCGCCCAATCCCCGCATTGGCTGTGTCCTGGTATCCCCCGCGGGACAAACCATAGGCACCGGCCACACACAGCAGGCCGGAGGCCCCCACGCGGAAATCATGGCCCTGCGCGATGCGGCGGCCCGGGGCCATTCCACCGAAGGCGCCACCGCCTATGTCACGCTGGAGCCCTGCTCCCACCATGGACGCACCGGCCCCTGCTGCGACGCCCTCGTTGCCGCGGGCATCCGCAAAGTTGTTGCCTCCATGGCCGACCCCAATCCGCTGGTTTCCGGCCAGGGCTTTGAACGCCTGCGCGCGGCCGGTGTAGCGGTGGAAGTGGGCGCCGGTGCTGCGCAGGCCAGGGAACTGAATATCGGCTTCTTCAGCCGCATGGTCCGCAAGACCCCCTGGGTGCGCATGAAAATCGCCGCCTCGCTGGACGGCGCCACCGCCCTGGCCAACGGCCAGAGCCAATGGATCACCTCGCCCGAAGCCCGGGCCGACGGCCATGCCTGGCGCGCGCGGGCCGGTGCCGTGCTGACGGGCATAGGCACGGTGCTGCAAGATAACCCCCGGCTGGACGTCCGGCTGGTGGATACGCCCAGGCAACCCTTTCGCGTGATCGTCGACAGCCTGCTGCAGACGCCGGTGGACGCGAAGATTTTCGAGGCCGGCGGGCCGGTGTGGATTTACACGGCGGTTCAGGACACTTCGCGGGAGGCCGCTCTCACGGCCAAAGGCGCGACGGTGACCTGCCTGCCCGATGCCCGCGGAAAAGTGGACCTGGCCGCCATGATGAAAAACCTGGCGCACCGCGAAATCAACGACCTGCATGTGGAGGCCGGCAGCAAGCTCAACGGTTCCCTGGTCCGCGAAGGGCTGGTCGACGAATTCCTGGTCTACCTCGCGCCCAAGCTGCTGGGCCCGGGTATGGGCATGGCCTCGTTCGGCCCCCTGGAGCAGCTCGGTGATGCCGTGGCCCTGCAATTCCATTCCGCCGAGAGGGTAGGCCCGGACCTGCGCGTGCTGGCCCGTGGCGTGGGCAGGGACCAGTTCTAGCTCGATTTCATGCGGCCCGGGCGGCTTTTACCGGGCAATAGTGGCCTTTCCCCACGCCGGGGCTGGAATCCCTGCGAAAATAGCGCATGTTTACCGGAATCATTACCGGCTTGGGGCGCATCGTCGCCATCCAAAGCCTGGGCAGCTCTTCAGACCACGGCAAGCGGCTCACCATCGAGGCGCCTGCGGGTTACCTCGACGACGTGGGCCTGGGCGACAGCATCGCGCTCAACGGCGCCTGCATGACGGCCACCACACTGGACCTGCCCCTCAATCGCTTCACCATCGACATTTCCGCCGAATCGCTGGCCAAAACCACAGGCCTTGCCGAAACCGGCACCGTCAACCTCGAAAAAGCCCTGCGCGCCCACGACCGCCTGGGCGGCCATATCGTCTCGGGCCATGTCGACGGAATCGGCCGCGTCACGCATTTCGCCGAGGTCGGTGAAAGCTGGGAGCTGCGCATACTGGCCCCGCGCGAACTCGGCAAATACCTGGCCTACAAGGGCTCCATCACCGTCAACGGCGTGAGCCTGACGGTCAACCGGGTCACCGACCAGGCCGATGGCACGGAGCTCAGCATCAACCTGATCCCGCATACCGTGCAGAACACCGCCTTGGGCCGGCTGACCGCCGGCTCCCAGGTCAACCTCGAAATCGACCTGATCGCGCGCTACGTCGAGCGCATGCTGGGCGACACCCACAACAATATTTCAAAGAAGCCCTGAACCATGAGCACTGCCATTTCCCCCGTTGAAGACATCGTCGCCGACATGCGCGCCGGCCGCATGGTCATCCTGATCGACGAGGAAGACCGCGAGAACGAAGGCGACCTGGTGCTCGCGGCCGACCACGTCACGCCAGAGGCCATCAACTTCATGGCGCGTTTCGGCCGCGGCCTGATCTGCCTGACCCTGACCCGCGAACGCTGCGAGCTGCTGCAGCTGCCGCCCATGGCAACGCGCAACGGCACCAAACATTCCACGGCGTTTACGGTTTCCATTGAGGCCGCCGAAGGCGTGACCACCGGCATCTCGGCCGCCGACCGCGCCCGCACCGTGCAGGCCGCCGTCGCCAAAAACGCCAAGGTCAGCGACCTGGTGCAGCCCGGCCACATCTTCCCGCTGCAGGCGGTGGACGGCGGCGTGCTGATGCGCGCCGGCCATACCGAAGCCGGCTGCGACCTGGCCGGCATGGCCGGCTGCTCGCCGGCCGCCGTGATCTGCGAGATCATGAAGGACGACGGCACCATGGCCCGCCTGCCCGACCTGCTGGTCTTCGCGGCCGAGCACGGCCTCAAGATAGGCACCATCGCCGACCTGATCGAGCACCGCAGCCGCAACGACTCCCTGGTCGAAAAAATCGGCTGCCGCACGCTGCAGACCGCCTTCGGCGAGTTCACCGCCCACGCCTTTCGCGACAAGCCCAGCCAGGGCCTGCACCTGGCCCTGGTCAGGGGCGAATGGTCGGCCGACGCCGTCGTGGCCGCGCGCGTGCATGAGCCGCTGTCGGTGCTGGACGTGCTGGAAACCGGCCGCCCCATGCACTCCTGGAGCCTGGACCAAAGCCTCAAACACATCGCCGATGAAGGCCGGGGTGTGGCCGTGCTGCTCAACTGCGGCGAAAGCGCAGCGCAGCTGCTGGCCCAGTTCGAAGGCACGGCACGCGCCAGCCAGGCGCCCGAGCGCGGCCGCATGGACCTGCGCACCTACGGCGTGGGCGCGCAGATCTTGCGCGAATGCGGCGTGCACCGCATGAACCTCATGGGCAACCCGCGCCGCATGCCCAGCATGACGGGCTACGGCCTGGAAATCGTCGGCTACATCACCCGGGACTGAGCTTTTCGCCAGCCCATCAAGCTACACATCAATCAAAAGGGAATCATCGTGTTCGGAGCAGAAAAAGGTACGGCCGACAAACTGGACGGCAGAAAACTTTCCATAGGCATCGTGCAGGCGCGCTTCAATGAAAGCGTCACCAATGCGCTGGCCGAGGCTTGCAAACACGAGCTTGCCGCCCTGGGCGTGCATGAGGACAACATTCGCCACGTCAAGGTGCCCGGCGCGCTGGAGGTGCCCTGCGCGCTGCAGGCGCTGGCTGAAAGCGACAAGTACGACGCGCTGATCGCCCTGGGCTGCATCATCCGCGGCGAGACCTACCACTTCGAGCTGGTGGCCAACGAAAGCGGTGCCGCCGTCACGCGCCTGGCGCTGGACTACCAGCTGCCTATCGCCAATGCCATCCTGACGACCGAGAACCTCGCGCAGGCCCAGGCCCGCCAGGACGAAAAAGGGCGCGACGCCGCGCGCGTGGCCGTCGAAATGGCCAACCTGATCAATGAAATTGCCTGAGCGCGCTCACCCCCTTAACCTGACTGGCACTTTTCATGGCTGAACCCATCATCAAACCCAAACGCCCGCCGCAGACCCGCACCGGCCTGACCGACACCGGCGTCAAAAAAGCGGCCGACAAATCGGCGCGCACGCGCGCGCGCGAATTCGCCCTGCAGGCTCTTTACCAGCACCTGGTGGGACGCAACGAGGCCGATTCGATAGACGCCTTCACACGCGACCTCGCGGGCTTTCACAAGGCCGATTCGGCCCACTACGACGCGCTGCTGCACGGCTGCATCGCCGACGCCAAAACGCTGGACGCGGGCATTGTTCCGCTGCTGGACCGGCCCATGGCCGAGATCTCGCCCATCGAGCACGCGGTATTGTGGATAGGCGCTTACGAATTCACCCACTGCCTGGACGTGCCCTGGCGCGTCGTGATCAACGAGTGCATAGAACTGGCCAAGGCCTTTGGCGGCACTGACGGCCACAAATACGTCAACGGCGTGCTCAACAAGATGGCGCCCGCCCTTCGCGCCGCCGAAGTCGCCGCCGACAAAGCCCGACAAGCCGCCCGGTGAAAGGCCTGCCGTGAAAATCGCCCGGCGGGCTCAACGCATAGAGCCCTTTTATGTCATGGAGGTCGCCAAGGCGGCCTCGGCGCTGGCGCAGGAATTCGCCCACAGCGACCGGCCCATGATCTTCCTGAACATCGGCGAGCCCGACTTCACCGCGCCGCCCCTGGTGCAGGAGGCCGCGGCCCGCGCGATCTCGCAGGGCAACACGCAGTACACCCAGGCCACCGGCCTGCCGGCGCTGCGCGAGCACATCAGCGCCTGGTATGCCGCGCGTTTCGGCGCGCAAGTCGCGCCCAGCCGCATCATCATCACGGCGGGGGCCTCGGCCGCGCTGCAGCTGGCCTGCCTGGCGCTGATCGAGGCCGGCGATGAAATCCTGATGCCCGACCCCAGCTACCCCTGCAACCGGCATTTTGTCAGCGCCGCCGAGGGCAACGCCGTGCTGGTGCCGACCACCGCGGCCGAACGCTTCCAGCTCACCCGCGAAAAAGTCGAGGCCGCCTGGAAGCCCCAGACGCGCGGCGTGCTGCTGGCCTCGCCCTCCAACCCGACAGGCACCTCGATCGCCCCCGAAGAGCTCCAGCGCATCCACGAATTCGTACACGCCCGCGACGGCATCACGCTGATCGATGAAATCTACCTGGGCCTGAGCTACGAAGAGCATTTCGGCCACTCGGCCCTGGCCATGCCCGGCGAGCTGGGCCAGAGCGTCATCAGCATCAACAGCTTCAGCAAATACTTCAACATGACCGGCTGGCGCCTGGGCTGGCTGGTGGTGCCCGAGGCGCTGGCGCCGGTGGTCGAGCGCATCGCGCAAAACCTCTTCATCTGCCCCAGCACCGTGGCCCAGCATGCGGCGCTGGCCTGCTTCGAGCCCGAAAGCCTGCGGGAATACGAACGCCGCCGCGCCGAATTCAAGGCGCGCCGCGACTACTTCATCCCCGAACTGAATCGCCTGGGCCTGACGGTGCCGGTGATGCCCGACGGTGCGTTTTACGCCTATGCCGACTGCACCGCCGCAGCCGCGCGCCTGGGCGTCAGCGGCAGCTGGGACTTCGCGTTCGAACTCATGAAGCGCGCCCACCTGGCGGTCACCCCGGGCCGCGATTTCGGCCATGCGGCGCCTGAACAATTCATCCGCTTTTCCACGGCCAACTCCATGGCGCAGTTGCAGGAAGCCGTGGCCAGGCTCAAGGCAGTGCTGGCATGAGCGCAGGCGCGCGGGTTTTCAGCTGGCCTTTACGGGTCTATTGGGAAGACACCGACGCCGGCGGCATTGTTTTTTACGCGAACTACCTGAAATTTTTTGAACGTTCGCGCACCGAATGGCTCAGATCACTCGGTATTGAACAGCAGCGCCTGCGGGAAAGCACGGGCGGCATCTTCGTAGTGGCGGAAACCAGCATCCGCTACCATCGTTCCGCCCGGCTGGACGATGAACTGATTGTTACGGCAAGCCTGGTCGAAGCCGGCCGCGCGTCCATGATAATCAGCCAGCAGGCGCTATTAAAAACAGAGCAGCCACCCGGGCAGCCGGCGCCACTGCTCTGTGAAGGCAGCATACGCATAGGCTGGGTCGACGCCGCCAGCCTGCAGCCACGGCGCATTCCGGCTTCCATTCTTGACAGCTTAAAAACTGATACGGCCACAACATGAACCAAGACCTGTCCATCGTCAGCCTCATCCTCAATGCCAGCTGGGTCGTGCAGGCCGTCGTGGCGCTGCTGGTCGGCGTGTCCATCGCCAGCTGGGCCGCGATCTTCCGCAAGATCGTCGCGCTCAAGCGCGTGCAGAAGCTCAACGACGAGTTCGACCGCGAATTCTGGTCGGGCACCAGCCTGAACGACCTCTTCGCCGGCGCCGCGCAGAACGCCAAACATTCGGGCGCGATGGAACGGATTTTCGCCAGCGGCATGCGTGAATACCAGAAGCTGCGCGAGCGCCACATCACCGACCCCGGCACGCTGCTGGACGGCGCGCGCCGCGCCATGCGCGCGAGCTACCAGCGCGAACTCGACGCTATCGAATCCAACCTGTCCTTCCTGGCCACCGTCGGGTCGGTATCGCCTTACGTGGGCCTGTTCGGCACCGTCTGGGGCATCATGCACGCCTTCACCGGCCTGGCGGCCCTGGAGCAGGTCACGCTGGCCACGGTGGCGCCCGGCATCGCCGAAGCGCTGGTGGCCACCGCCATTGGCCTGTTCGCGGCGATTCCGGCCGTCGTCGCCTATAACCGCTTCTCGCACGACATAGACCGCGTGGCCAACCGGCTGGAGACTTTCATCGAAGAGTTCTCCAACATCCTGCAGCGCAACCTGGGCGCCCAATCACCTTCGGGCCACTAGAGCTGTAAGGAGACCGCCATGCCAGCAGTCAATTCCCGCCGCGGCCGCGGCCGGCGCACCATCAGTGAGATCAACATGGTGCCTTTTATCGACGTGATGCTGGTGCTGCTCATCATCTTCATGGTGACGGCGCCGCTGATCACGCCCAGCATGATCGCACTGCCCAAGGTCGGCAAGGCGCCCAGTCAGCCGCAGAACCCGGTGCAGATCCTGATCGGCAAGGATGAAACCGTGCAGATCAAGATCAAGACCGACAGCGTGCCCAGCCAGGTGCGCAACGTCGCGGCCGACATCGCACGGCTGGAGCCGGGCGTGAAGGCCGAGGGCGCGCAGGCCGTGCCCGTGGTCATCAGCGCCGACAAATCCATCAAGTACGAAACCGTGGTCCAGGTCATGGACAACCTGCAAAAAGCCGGTGTCTCGCGCGTGGGCCTGTCGGTGCAGACCGGCAACAAGTAGCCGCCTGGCCGCCCGGAGTTCGCCATGCCCAGCGCCGCAGACCGCATCGAGTTCGGACCGCCCCGCGACACGGGTTCGCTGCGCGCCTTCGGCTTGGCCGTGCTTGCCCACTTGCTGTTGATGGCAGCGCTGACCTGGGGCATCAACTGGAAGCACAGCGACAAGGCGGCGTCCTTCGAGGCCGAAATATGGACCAGCGTGCCGCAGGCCGTGGCGCCCAAGCTGGTCGAAGCCCCCACCCCGCCGCCGCCACCGCCGGCCCCCCCCACGCCGGAAGTGAAGCCGCCGCCCCCTCCCACGCCCAATGTCGACATTGCGCTGGAGCAGGAGAAAAAACGCAAGCTGCTGCAGCAGCAAAAAGAGGCCGAGAACCAGAAGCAGGAAAAGCTCAAGGCCGAGCTGCAGGCGAAAAAAGACAAAGAGCTGAAAGAGCAGAAGGCCAGGGAAGAACTGGCCAAGCGCAAGGCCGCCGAAGACGCCAAGAAGCTGGACACGAAAGAGGCGGAAAAGAAAAAACTGGCGGATGCGGAAGCGGAAAAGCAGCGCCAGGCGAACATCAGGCGCGCCATGGGCCTGGCCGGTGCAACAGGCAGCCCCGACGCCACCGGCACGGCGCAAAGGGCCAGCGGTCCATCAGCGAATTACAGAGGACGGCTGGCCGCTTTGTTCAAGCGCAACATCGTCTTTGCCAATCCTGAAAGCATTCAGGGCAACCCGAAAGCCGTCGTCCAGGTGAAAGTTTCCTCCACGGGACTGATCATGAGTTCGAGGCTGAGCAAATCCAGCGGCGTGCAAGCCTGGGACGATGCCGTTCTCCGGGCCGTGGAGAAGGCGGAACGCATTCCTCCGGATGAAAACGGCAAGATCATCACCGACTTTCCCGTTGAATTCGGCCCCAAGGACTAGGCCCGGCCGAGCGCCAGGGCGCTCCAGGCAAACAGCAGCCCGCCGTCACTCATACACAATCTGCACCAGCCCCTTGTCGGCCTGCGCCATCCAGCTGGCCAGCGCCGCATCGGTAGGGAAGAACCTGGCGGCTTCGCCCAGGTGCAGTTCGGCCGTCGCGCCGCCCACCTCGTTTTGCCGCCTGAGGCTCAGGCGCACCGGCAGGCCGCGGCTGATCTCGCCCTGATCCGACATTTCGCGGCGCGGCGGGAAGTCCCTGACCATGCGCGAGATATCGGGCGCGCTGCCGTTGACGGCCACGCGCAGGTACTTGCCGAATTTGCAGCGCGCGGTTTCCAGGTCCCACACCTGGGTGACCTTGAAGCGGCGGCCAAAGCGCTCGGACGCGCCCTGCAGCGTGCCCTGCACGATCACCAGCTCGTCGTCCTTGAGCAGGTTTCGGTTGGCGTTGAACAGCGCCTCGTCCACCGAGGCCTCAAGCACATCGGTCTTGTCGTCAAGCTTGAAGATGATCAGCTTGCCGCGGTTGCCGTTGATCACGCGCAGGTCGCTCAAAATGGCGGCCAGCAACTGCGGCTCCCGCGAGTCGATCAGGTCCTCGATCTTGCGTTTGGCGAACTGGCGCACCTCGGTTTCCACCTCGTCGAACAAATGACCCGAAAGGTAAAAGCCGATCGCGGTTTTTTCCTGCACCAGGCGCGCCTTCACGCCGAAGGGCATGGCCTCCACCAGCGGCGGTTCCTGGGTGCTGGCGGCATGCGAATCGCTCATGTCGAACAGCCCGCCCTGGTTGGCGTTGGCCTCGGTCGCGGCGGCGAACTCAAAGGCACGGTCCACCGAGGCCAGCAGCGAGGCGCGGTTGAGCTGCAGGTTGTCGAAGGCGCCGCCCTTGATCAGGGCTTCCACCGTGCGTTTGTTCAGGCGGCTGCGGTCCACGCGCACGCAAAAATCGTAGAGCGAGGTAAAGGGGCCGCCTTCCTTGCGCGCCGCGACAATCGCGGCGATCGCCTGCTGGCCCGTGCCCTTGACGGCGCCCAGGCCGTAACGCACCGAGGTCGCGCTGATGGGCTCAAAGCGGTAGTCGCCGCGGTTGATGTCGGGCGACTCGAACTGTATGCCCATCTTCTGCGCGTCGCCAAACAGCACCTTGAGCTTGTCGGTGTCATCCATTTCCACCGTCATGTTGGCGGCGAAGAACTCGGCGGTGTAGTGCACCTTGAGCCAGGCCGTGTGGTAGGCCAGCAGCGCATAGGCGGCGGAGTGCGACTTGTTGAAGCCGTAGCCCGCGAACTTTTCCATCAGGTCGAAGACCTCGTCGGCCTTTTCCTCGCTGAGGCCGCCCTCGCCCGCGCCCTTGCGGAAGATCGCGCGCTGCGCGTCCATCTCCTCTTTCTTCTTCTTGCCCATGGCGCGGCGCAGCAAGTCGGCGCCGCCCAGCGAGTAGCCGCCCAGGATCTGCGCGGTCTGCATCACCTGCTCCTGGTAGACCATGATGCCGTAGGTCTCTTCGAGGATGGCCTTGACGCGCGGGTCCGGGTATTCGGGCACTTCCTTGCCCTGCTTGCGCGCGATATAGGTCGGGATCAGCTCCATGGGCCCCGGTCGATACAGCGCATTCATCGCGATCAGGTCTTCCAGGCGGTCCGGCTTGGCGTCCTTGAGCATGCGCTGCATGCCGATACTTTCAAACTGGAACACGGCTTCGGTCTGGCCCCGGCCGAAAAGCTCGTAAACCTTGCGGTCGTTGAGCGGCAGGTCTTCGAACTTGAAGTCCTTCTGGGCCGGGTGGCGCGCGATGATGAATTCCCTGGCGATCTCCAGGATGGTCAGCGTGGCCAGGCCCAAAAAGTCGAACTTGACCAGGCCAATCGCCTCCACGTCGTCCTTGTCGAACTGGCTCACCGCGGAGTCGCTGCCCGGCTGGGCGTAAAGCGGGCAGAAATCGGTCAGCTTGCTGGGCGCGATCAGCACGCCCCCGGCGTGCATGCCGACGTTGCGGGTCAGGCCCTCGAGCTTTTGCGCAAGTGCCAGCAGGGTTTGCACGTCCTCTTCCTTGCGCTCGCGCTCGGCCAGCACGGGCTCCTGCTCCTTCGCCTGTTCAATCGTGATGTGCTGGCCCGGCTTGTTAGGGATGAGCTTGGAGATGCCGTCGCAAAAGCCGTAGGGAAAATCCAGCACGCGGCCCACGTCGCGGATGGCGGCGCGCGCCGCCATGGTGCCGAAGGTCACGATCTGGCTCACGGCGTCCTTGCCGTACTTGTCCTTCACGTAATCGATCACGCGGTCGCGGTTGCTCTGGCAGAAGTCGATATCGAAGTCGGGCATGGACACCCGCTCCGGGTTCAGGAAGCGCTCGAACAGCAGGTTGTACTGCAGCGGGTCCAGGTCGGTGATCTTGAGCGAATAGGCCACCAGCGAACCCGCGCCGGAGCCCCGGCCCGGCCCGACCGGGCAGCCGTTGTTCTTGGCCCAGTTGATGAAGTCGCCCACGATCAGGAAGTAGCCGGGAAAACCCATCTTGAGGATGGTGTTGATCTCGAACTCCAGCCGCTTGACGTACTCGGGCCGCTTCTGGTCACGCACGGCCGCATCGCGGTACAGGTGGGCCAGGCGTTCTTCCAGGCCTTCAAACGAGGCCTGGCGGAAATACTCGTCGATGGGCATGCGCACGCCGCCCACTTCGGGCGTCGGGTAGTCCGGCAGCATGGGTTTGCCGAGCTCGAGCGTGAGGTTGCAGCGCTTGGCGATCTCCAGCGTGTTGGCCAGGGCCGTGGGCACGTCGGCGAACAGCGCCTGCATCTGTTCGGTCGACTTGAAGTACTGCTCGCGCGTGAACTTGCGCACGCGCCGCGTGTTGCCCAGGATCTCGCCTTCCGAGATGCAGACGCGCGCTTCATGCGCCTCGTAATCGTCGTAGGTCAGGAACTGCACGGGGTGGGTGGCCACCACGGGCAGCTTGAGCCGCGCCGCCAGCTGGACGGCGGCGGCCACATGGCGCTCGTCGTCGGGCCGCTGGGCGCGCTGCAGTTCCAGGTAAAAGCGGTGGGGAAACAGGCCCGCAAAATACAGCGCGCATTCCGCGGCGCGGGCGCTGTCGCCCTGCAGCAGGGCCTGGCCCACGGAGCCGCCCTGCGCGCCGGACAGGGCGATCAGGCCCTCGCCCAGCTCCTGCAGCCATTCGAGCTTGACCACCGCCTGGTCGCGCACCACGTTCTTGGTCCAGGCCCGCGTGAGGATTTCGGACAGGTTCAGGTAGCCCTGGCGGCTTTGCACCAGCAGCAGCAGGCGGGCGGCGGGCGCGCCGGCATCCTTGCCCGGCACCTGCACCCAGATGTCGGCGCCTATCAGGGGCTTGACGCCAGCGCCGCGGGTTTCCTTGTAGAACTTGACGGTGCCGAAGAGGTTGCTCAGGTCGGTGATGGCCAGCGCCGGTTGCCCGTCGGCGGCCGCGGCGGCCACGACTTCATCGATGCGGTTGGTGCCGTCGACGACGGAAAATTCGGTGTGGAGGCGCAAATGAACAAACATAGGGACCATTTTAGGGCCGGGTCTGTCCGCTGAGGCGCCATGGGACAGTGCAAGGCCTTGCGTGCCTGCCTACAATCAATCGCATCATGCAAATCCTGAACATTGCGGCCTACAAGTTTGTCGCGCTGGCCCAGCCCGATGCGCTGCAAACCAGCCTGGCGGGCAGGCTGCAGGGCCATGCCATCAAGGGCACGGTGCTGCTGGCCGAAGAAGGCATCAACCTCTTCCTGGCCGGGCCGGCCGGCGATATTCATGATTTTTTGGCATGGTTGAAACAGGACGTGCGTTTTGCCGACCTGCAGGCCAAGGAAAGCTGGTCCGGCGCCCAGCCTTTTCGCAAGCTGCTGGTCAAGGTCAAGCCCGAGATCATCCGCATGAACCACCCGGCCGTGCAGCCCGCGGCCGGACGCGCGCCGGCGCTGGACGCCGCCACGCTCAAGCGCTGGCTGGACGCGGGACACGACGACACGGGCCGCCCCGTGGTGACGCTGGACACCCGCAACGACTTTGAAGCCGACGTCGGCACCTTCCGCAACGCCATCGACTGGCGCATCCGCAAGTTCACCGAGTTTCCCGAAGCCCTGCTGGCGCACAAACAGGAGCTGGCCGGCAAGACCGTGGTGAGCTTTTGCACCGGCGGCATACGCTGCGAGAAGGCTGCCATCCTGATGCGCGAGGCCGGCGTGGAGAACGTCTGGCAGCTGGACGGCGGCATCCTCAAGTACTTCGAGGAAAGCGGGCACGCGCATTTTGACGGCGAATGTTTTGTGTTTGATGAACGCCGCGCGCTGGACCCGGCGCTCAAACCCCAAGTCAACCCGCCAGCCAAGCCTTTGAACCCGCCACGCGCCGCCCGGCGGTCCGAAAATTTCGGGCTTTTGTCCGACAGCTGAGCCCAAAGCCCCGTGCGAAGCTTTTGAATCGTTCGCATCCCACAACATTCCACGTCTGCCAGCCGTCCCCTTTTACGGTAGCCACCATGCCCACAGACACCTCCCCCGCACGCCAGCAGGCCGCCCACGCCTCCCTGTCTCCGCTCGCCAGGCGCTTTATCGCCCTGCGCCAGCAGACCGAGGCGCTGATACAGCCGCTAAGCCCCGAAGACTGCCAGCTGCAGTCCATGCCCGACGCCAGTCCCGCGAAATGGCATCTGGCCCACCTGACCTGGTTTTTCGAGACCTTTATCCTTGAACGCTTCGAGCCCGGCTTCACACCCTTCGATGCGGGCTTTCGTGTGCTGTTCAACAGCTATTACAACGGCGTGGGCGACAAATACCCGCGGCCCAAGCGCGGCCTGATCAGCCGGCCTTCGCTGGACGAAGTGCTCGCCTACCGCGCCCAGGTCAACCAGCGCATGCTGGCGGTGATTGGCGCGGTCGAGGCCGGCGCCGATAGCGCTCAGCAGCAGGAACTCAAGGAACTCGTGACCCTGGGCCTGCACCACGAGCAGCAGCACCAGGAACTGCTGCTGACCGACATCAAACACGCGCTGTCCTTCAATCCCGCGCGACCGGCCTATGCGAGCCGCTGGCCACTGGCCGGCATACACCCGCAGCCGGTGGAGTGGCTGCGCCATGAGGCCGGCCTGGTGGAGCATGGCTACGATGCCGCGCGCGACGGTGAATTCGCTTTCGACAATGAAACGCCGCGCCACAAGGCCTATGTGGCGGCCTTCGAGCTCGCCAGCCGGCCGGTGACCAACGGCGAGATCATGGCCTTTATCGCCGACAAGGGCTACCAGCGCCCCGAGCTGTGGCTGTCCATGGGCTGGGACTGGGTCACCGAAAACAAGGTCAGCCTGCCCTTTTACTGGCAGGGCGGCGAGGGCGGCTACCAGCATTTCACGCTGCAAGGCCTGATTGACGTGGACCCGAACACGCCGGCCTGCCACCTCAGCTATTTTGAAGCCGACGCTTTTGCGCGCTGGGCCGGCGCCCGCCTGCCGACCGAGTTTGAGTGGGAACTCGCCGCGCGCGGCTTGCCGGCCGGTGCCGCGGCCCAGGGCAACTTTGTGGAGACATCGGCCTTCCATCCGCTGCCGCAGCAGGAAGGCAGCCGTGGCCTGCCGGCGCAGATGTTCGGCGACGTGTGGGAATGGACGCAGTCCAACTACAACCCCTACCCCGGCTACAAGCCCTGGGAAGGCCTGGTGGGCGAGTACAACGGCAAGTTCATGTGCAACCAATTTGTGCTGCGCGGCGGCTCCTGCGCGACGCCGCAAAGCCATATGCGCGCGAGCTACCGCAACTTCTTCCCGCCCGATGCGCGCTGGCAGTTCAGCGGCCTGCGGCTGGCGCGCGACCTGGCCTAATCGCGCAACACACCGAGCACGTCGGAGTTGAACTCGCGGTTGTAGAGAATCAGCACCACCACCGCGGTCGCCAGCGCAAACGCGAAGGTCGAGAAAAACCAGGCCATGATGGCGAAACTGAAATAGTAAGCCCTGAGCCCGTCGTTAAAGGTCTCCGCCGCCAGGCCCACCATGCGGCTGCTGCGCGTGGCAAAAGCTTCGCGGTCGAACTTGCCGACTTCAAACTCCTGCGGCGAAGGCATGGAGCCTATCAGCAAGGCGACAAAGGTGTACTGGCGCATGGACCAGCTGAAGCGGAAAAAGGCATACACAAACACCGCTACCATCAGCAGCACCTTGAGGTCGAAGATCAGCACCGAGGTGCGCACCGCGAACGGAATCTCGCGCACCAACTCGGCCGCCTTGTCGGTGGTGCCCAGCAACGCGAACAAGCCGCCGATGATGATGATGGTGGTCGACGAGAAAAAAGCCGGCGTGCTCGAGAGGTTTTGCGTGATGATGCCGTCGATCACGCGCGGGTCGCGCGCAGTAGCCTGCAGCAGCCAGTAGTGCCGGTAGCGGTTGGTGGTGCCCAGCAGCGAGGAGCGCTTCCCACCGTAGTGCCGGGCGAACCAGGCATAACCCATCCAGCCCAGAAAAAACCAGGCAATCGCCAACCAGTCGCTCCACGGAAGCAGGGTAAAGATTTGCATCGCCTGATCTTAATTTAGCCACCCGCCGTGAACTTCCGTTCCGGCAGCGGGATGAATTCCGTCTCGCCGGGCACCTGCCCCATGGCCTGCGCCTCCCAGTCTTCGCCGGCCTGCACGATGCGTTCCTTGCGGCTGGAGACAAAGTTCCACCACATGAAGCGGTGCGCATCGAGCGCGTCGCCGCCTATCACCACCAGGCGGGTTGGCACGCCCGCGCTCAGTTGCACGGCCGCGCCAGGCGCCAGCGTCGCCAGGGTGTGCATGGCCAGCAGCTCACCGTCCACCATCAGGTCGCCGTCCACCGGATAAATTGCCATCTGCTCCGCGAGCGGCGGCAACGTGAAAGCTGTGCCGGCGGCCAGGGCCACGTCCAGGTAAAGCGTTTTGGAAAAAGTCTTGACGGGCGAGACCTTCCCGAAGGCCTCACCGATCAGGACGCGCACCGCCGCGCCGTCCACCGTGGTGGCCGGAATGGTTTCCGCCGGCGTGTGCGAAAAGCCGGGCGCCGTTTCCTCAAACTCCTTGGGCAGCGCGGCCCACAGCTGCAGGCCGTGGTTCACGTAGGACGTGCCGCGCAGGTCTTCGGGCGCGCGCTCCGAGTGCACGATGCCGCGGCCGGCCGTCATCCAGTTGATGGCGCCGGGCTCTATGCGCTGGGCCGAGCCCAGGCTGTCGCGGTGCATCATCGCGCCCTCGAACAAATAGGTCACCGTCGCCAGGCCGATGTGCGGGTGCGGGCGCACGTCGTGGTTGGTGCCGGGCTGCTCGGTCACCGGGCCGAAGTGGTCAAAAAAGATAAAGGGGCCGACCGACTGCTGCTGCGCGGCGGGCAGCAGGCGGCGCACCATGAAGCCGCCGCCCAGGTCCTTGTGGTGGCCAGTCAGTTTCAACACGGTGCTCATGGCAGGCGCTCCAGTTCGGTGGTGATTTCCGTCGTGACGGTGGTCATGAGTTTGTGCACGGGGCATTTCTGCGCCACGGCGTGCAGTTCCTGCAACTGGGCGTCGCTCAGGGCGCCCTTGATCTGCAGCCTGGCCGAAAGCTTGTAGACGCCGCTGCGCTCCTGCGAGTCGTCGCGCTCCATGCGTGTGTGGATGTCCTCGACAGGGATGCCTTTTTTGCGGGCGTACCACATCACGGTTAGGGCCTTGCAGGCGCCGAGTGCCGCGTCGTAGAGGTCGTGCGGGCTGGGGCCGCTGTCGGCGCCGCCTTCGGCTTCGCTGACGTCGGCGGTGAGGCTATGGCCGCGGATGTGCACCTGCTGGGCCATCGCGGCAGTGAGATCGCGTTGGAGTTCTATGGTCATGGGGTTCCAGTGGGCAAGGAAAAAATCAGGCGGTGAATTTCGCGGCGACGGCAGCGACGCGCGCGCCGAAGCTGCGGGCGGTTTCCAGGTCACCGGCCGACATCTCGCCGGCGCCGGCATCGGAGGGCGACTGCGCGATGGCGCCGCTGTAGGAACCCAGGTAGTTGGCATCGTTGCGCAACGCGGCCTTGCTGTTGCTGGGCAGCATGCCCTGGCTGACCCAGATGCCGCCGTGCTGCATGGCCAGGGTGAACAGGTAGTTCAGCGTGGACAGCTTGTCGCCGTTCATCGCGGCGCTGTTGGTGAAGCCGGCGAAGAGCTTGTCTTTCCAGGCCTGGCTGTACCAGGGTTTGGAGGAGGCGTCGGCGAACTTCTTGAACTGCCAGCTCACATTGCCCATGTAGGTGGGCGATCCCATGATGATGGCGTCGGCGGCATTGAGCGTTTCCCAGCCGCCTTCGGGCAGGTTGCCGTCGGCATCTATGGCCAGCAGCTCGGCGCCGGCGCCTTCGGCCACCGACTGCGCCATGCGCTGGGTATGGCCATAGCCGGAGTGGTAAATCACGACAACTTTGGGCATTCAATATCTTTCGCGGGAGAAGAATGAAATTTGGAACCAGGCCAGATAAAAGGGCTGCAGCCCAGGCATGAAAGCCCCCGCTGCAGCCCTGCTTTTTCGCGGATCAGCCCTTGATCTTGGCGTCCACGCTCCAGGCGCCGCCACCCCAAGCCGCCACGGTGAGCAGGCCGCCGATCACGGCGATGTTCTTGAAAAACATCAGTTGCTGCATCATGGCCTGTTCGGCGGGCACACCCCAGTAGTTGTGGAAGATGAAGGTGATCACCACGGTGAAAAAGGCGATGCCGAGCGCGGCCCAGCGCGTCATGAAGCCGACCAGCAGCAGAAGGCCCAGCCCCAGCTCAATCGCGATCGCGGCAGCCGCGGCGACTTCGGGCAGCGGCACGCCTTTGGAAGCGATGTAGCCGGCCGTTCCGGCAAAGCCGGCGATCTTGCTGAAGCCCGCGGGCACAAACAGCAGGGCCAGCAGCACACGGCCGACCAGGGAGAGAGGGTTTTGCAGGGAGTTGAGCATGGTGAGTCCTTCTAAGTAAAGTTAACGGGGAAATCATGGATGAAAAAAACACTCTGGGCAAGCGCCGTGCGCTCATGCGCATTCGCGCTTGTCCTGGGTGTGGGTTACGGTGCCAGGTCAAACACCAGCACTTCAGCGTCCCGGCCATGGGCCAGCTGCAGCGCGGCTTCCGATTGCAGCATGGCGGCATCGCCGGCCTTGAGCACTTTGCCGTTGACTTCAAGCTGTCCACGGACCAGGTGCACATAGGTCTTGCGTGCTGCGCTCAGTTCCAGCGTGGCGCTTTCCGCGCCGTCGAACAGGCCCGCATAAAGCCTCGCATCGGCATGGATCAGCACCGAGCCCTTGGCGCCGTCGGGTGAAGCCACCAGGCGCAGGGCGCCGCGTTTTTCGGCGTCGGCAAAGGTCTTTTGCTCATAGCTGGGGGGAATGCCGGTCACATTGGGTTCTATCCAGATCTGCAGGAAATGCGTGGTCTGGCCGTCCGCATGGTTGAACTCGCTGTGCTGCACGCCCGTGCCGGCGCTCATGCGCTGCACGTCGCCGGGCGGGATGCTCTTGATATTGCCCAGGCTGTCCTTGTGCGCGAGTTCGCCGCTCAGCACATAGCTGATGATTTCCATGTTCTGGTGGCCGTGCGTGCCGAAGCCGCGGCCGGCCGCGATGCGGTCTTCATTGATGACGCGCAGGTTGCCAAAGCCCATGTGGGCCGGGTCGTAATAACCGGCGAAGGAAAAGGAATGGAAAGACTTGAGCCAGCCGTGGTCTGCGTAGCCGCGTTCGCTGGAGGTTCTTAAGGTCATCATGAGGTGCTCCTTTCGAGCTGGTTGAGATGCGTTGGCGATGACTCCAATGTAGGCCTGGGACCCCGGCTTTCCATTGCTTCGCTTTGATGGCATCATTCAAATTATTTGAATCATTCTTATGGCAACGATCAACAACCGGGTACGCGACGCCCTGACGCCCGAAACCCTGGGCCTGATAGGCGCGATCCACGGCGCCGGCAGCATGGCGGCCGCGGCGCGCGAGCTGGGCCTGGTGCCCAGCGCGCTGACCTACCGGATACGCCAGGTGGAAGATGCGCTGGACGTGCTGCTCTTTGACCGCTCCTCGCGCCAGGCCAAACTGACCGAAGCCGGCAAGGAACTGCTGCGCGAGGGCAACCGCTTGCTGGCCGAACTCGACGCCGTCGCCAACCGCGTCAAGCGCGTGGCCACCGGCTGGGAGCCGCAGCTCACGCTGGCGGTGGACAGCGTGATTTCGCGCACCACGGTGATGGAGCTGTGCGAGGCGTTTTTCGCGCTGAACCCGCCCACCCGGCTGCGCCTGCGCGAAGAGGCGCTGTCGGGCACGCTGGAGGCGCTCACCTCAGGCCAGGCCGACCTGGCCCTGGGCGTGGCCATAGAACCCTCGGCCAATACCGCGGTGCAGCACAGGGTGCTGGGCAGCATCCATTTCATTTACGCGGTCGCGCCCCATCACCCATTGGCGCAGGCCCCCGAGCCCGTGACCGACGCCATGCTGATGCCGCACCGCGCCGTGGCCGTCGCCGATTCGGTGCAGCGCGGCAGCGGCGTCACGGTGGGCCTGCTGGGCGGGCAAGACATCTTCACCGTGCCCGGCATGCAGGAAAAACTCCAGGCGCAGCTGCGCGGCCTGGGCGGCGGTTTTCTGCCGGAATACCTGGCGCGCCCCCACGTCATCACCGGCCGGCTGGTGGAAAAACGCATGCAGCGCCCACCGCGCCATGTGCCCATGAGTTATGCCTGGCTGCGCGCGCCCGACGGCAAGGAGGGGCGCGCGCTGCAGTGGTGGCTCAAGCAACTGGAGAGCGCGGCCACGCGAAAAGCGCTGCTGGAGCGCATGTGAAAACCCGTAGTCGCCGCGCAATCCGGGCGCGGCGGCCGCGCCTGCGTGTAGAGTGCGCTTAGAGCTTCTTATCGTTTTCGTTTATGGTTCAGACGTGATGACCCAGGCCGGGGGGCCGTGAATTGCCCGCGAAAGCGGCAAGGCGCCTCATTCATCCAACCCAAAAAGCACACAAAGACATGACAAAAAACGCCAGCCTCCCCCTTCCTGAATCCGCGGCCGGCCGCCGCATCGCCGTGATAGGCGCCGGCATCGCCGGCATTGCTTGCGCGCGCACGCTGGCGCAGGCCGGCCACCAGGTCACTGTGTTCGAGAAAAGCCCTGAAGTCGGCGGGCGCATGGCCACCCGGGACAGCGAATTCGGCGGCTTCGACCACGGCGCGCAGTATTTCACCGTGCGCGATGCGCGTTTCGAAAAAGCCCTGGCCACGGTCCCCGGGCTGGTGCGGCCCTGGAGCGCCAACACCGTGCGCATCCTCGACGAGCTGGGCCGTGTCGTGGCCTCGGCGCTGCCGCCCAAGGAGGCGCACTGGGTTCCCACGCCGGGCATGAATGCGCTGCTGCGCCAATGGGCCCAGCCCCTGGCGGCCGCGGGCCGCCTGCTGCTGGAGACCGAGGTGCTGCGGCTCGAACGCGACAAGCTGCATCCCGAACAATGGCAGTTGCAGACCGAAGGGCCGGGCGCCGGCAGCCGGGTGCACTCGGGCTTTGACGACGTGGTGCTGGCCCTGCCCTCGCCGCAGGCGCACGCCCTGCTGTTGAGCTCGCAACAGGGCAAGCCGCTGATGGAGGCGCTCGCCAAGGTCAGCGTGGCGCCGTGCTGGACGCTGATGCTGGCCTTCCCCCAGGCCATGCAACCCACGATGGCGCACCTGGGCCCCCACTGGAACGCGGCGCGCAGCACCCACCACCGCATCGCCTGGCTGGCGCGCGAATCCTCCAAGCCCGGGCGCAGCCCGATCGAACGCTGGACCGTGCAGGCCAGCCCCGACTGGTCGCAGCGCCACCTGGAAGACGACGCCGAACGCGTCAAGGCCAAACTGCTCAAGGCCTTTACTGAAGTCACCGGCATACGCGCGGCGCCGCCGCATGCCGTGGTGCACCGCTGGCGCCACGCCCAGACACTGCAGCCACTGGGCAAGACCCATGCATGGGACGCCAAGTCCCGCATAGGCGCCTGCGGCGACTGGTGCCTGGGGCACCGCGTGGAAGAGGGCTTTATCTCGGGCCTAGAAATGGCCCTCGAAATTTGTTAGCCCCCACGCTTGTCGCTTCGCGTGCCTTCGGCGGTACGCTGCCCCTTTCATTAGAGATAGGGGCGGGCCTTACTGGGGGCGGCCCTGCGTGGCGGCCAGCCTGAAAACCAGGTTCGGGAGCGCCCGCATGGAGGCCGAATACCGGGGCCGGTTTGCCCCTTCCCCAACGGGCCCGCTGCACGCCGGCTCACTCGTCGCAGCCCTGGCCAGCTGGCTGGACGCCCGCGCGCACCAGGGCCGCTGGCTGGTGCGCATCGAGGACGTGGACACGCCGCGCTGTGTGCCCGGCGCCGGCCAGACGATTCTTGAACAACTGGCCCAATGCGGCCTGCTGCCGGACGAGCCGCCCGTCTACCAATCACAGCGCGGCACGCTGTACCAGCAGGCGCTGGATTCGCTGGTCGCGCGCGGGCTGGCCTACCCCTGCGCCTGCACGCGCCAGGACATCGCCCGGGCGCTGGCGGCTTCAGGCCAGCCGCGCGAGCGCCATGGCGAACTGGTCTATCCCGGCACCTGCCGGGACGGCCTGCACGGCCGTAGCGCGCGCGCCTGGCGGCTGGACACACGAGCCCCCGCGCCCATCCGCTGGCAGGACCGCCTGCTGGGCCCGCAGTCGCAGGACGTGGCCCATGAGGTGGGCGACTTTGTGCTCAAGCGCGCCGACGGCCTGTGGGCCTACCAACTGGCCGTGGTGGTGGACGACGCGGCCCAGGGCATCAGCGACATCGTGCGGGGCGAGGACCTGGCCGACAACACGGCGCGGCAAATCCTGCTGCAGCGCGCGCTGGGCCTGCCCCTTCCGCGCTACCTGCACACGCCGCTGGTGCTGGGCGCCAACGGCGAAAAGCTCTCCAAACAGAACGGCGCGCAGGCATTGGACACGTCCCAGCCGCTGGCCCTGCTGCGGCAGGCCGGCGCGGTTTTAGGCCTGCCACCAGACGGCGGCAGCGCCGCCACGCCGCAGGACTGGTTGCGGCAGGCCGTGCCCCTGTGGGCGACCCGCCTTAAAATCAACCGGTGACAGATACAACTTCCCCCCTCCCGCCCTCCGCCCTCCCCGACCCCTCCACCGAAGGCGCGGCCGCCGAGCCAGGCGCCCCGCGCAACATACGCAGCTTTGTGCGCCGCACCGGCCGCACCACCGTCGGCCAGGCCAAGGCCTTTGCCGACGTGGGCCCCCAGTTCCTGCTGCCCTATGCGGCGGCGCCGGCGGATTTCGAGGCCATGTTCCAGCGCTCGGCCCCCACCATCCTCGAGATAGGCTTTGGCATGGGCGAAGCGACGGCCCACATCGCCGCGCTGATGCCCGAGAAAAACTTCCTGTGCTGCGAGGTCCACACCCCCGGCGTGGGCGCGCTGCTCAAGCGCATCAGCGAACAGGGCCTGGCCAACATCCGCATCCTGCAGCACGACGCCGTTGAAGTGATGGACAACATGCTGCCGCCGGCCAGCCTGGACGGCGTGCACATCTTCTTTCCCGATCCCTGGCACAAAAAGCGGCACAACAAGCGCCGCCTGATCCAGGCGCCGCTGGTCGCCAAGCTGGCGGCCCGCCTCAAGCCCGGCGGCTACCTGCACTGCGCCACCGACTGGCAGCCCTATGCCGAGCAAATCCTCGAGGTGCTGGGCGCCGAGCCGCTGCTGCGCAACACCGCGGACGCTTCCCAGGGCGGCTACGCGCCCAAGCCGGCCTACCGGCCGCTGACCAAGTTTGAAAACCGCGGCATCAAGCTGGGGCACGGCGTCTGGGACGTGGTGTTCACCCGTGTCTGAATGCCCGCCCATGCCGGCGTGAACGGGCAGCCGTCCCATGGACTGCCGACCCGCGACGGGGTCAGCCCCAGCTGTGTGGGCTTGCCGGCGGGCGATTGGCCCAGCATCACCGACTTCCTGGTGCAGCGCTTTCCCGCGATCACGCGTGAAACCTGGCTGCAACGCATGCGGGACGGCCTGGTAGCCGATGAGTTCGGCGTACCCGTCACGGCTGAACGGCCCTACCGCGGCCACATGCGCGTGTACTACTACCGCGCGCTGGAGGACGAGCCCCGCGTACCCTTCGAGGCCAGCGTGCTGTACCAGGACGAACACCTGGTCGTGGCCGACAAACCCCATTTCCTGCCGGTCACGCCCTCGGGCCACTATGTGCAGGAAACGCTGCTGGTGCGCCTTAAAAACCGCCTGGGCCTGGCCGGCCTGGCGCCGCTGCACCGCATAGACCGCGAAACCGCCGGCCTGGTGCTGTTTTCGGTGAGGCCCGCCGACCGCGACGCCTACCAGGCACTTTTCAGGCGCCATGAGGTGGCCAAACACTACGAGGCCATCGCGCCATGGCGTGAAGGCATTGTTTTTCCGCTGCTTCGCCAAAGCCGCATCGTGGAAGGCGAACCCTTCTTCCGGCAACAGGAAGCGCCCGGCCCCGCCAACAGCGAAACCCACATCAGCGTGCTGGAGACCAATGGCGGCTGGGCCCGCTACGCGCTGAGCCCGGTCACCGGCAAAAAACACCAGTTGCGGGTGCATATGCATGCCCTGGGTATTCCCATCCTCAACGACAGGATCTACCCGCCGGTGCATCCCACGCCGGACGATGATTACAGCCGCCCCTTGCAGCTTCTCGCGAAATCCATGCATTTCACCGACCCGGTCACGGGTCGGCAACGGTCTTTCCAGACCCGTTTGAGCCTGCTTGCAGGCCTGCCCCCGGCAACGGGCGGCTGAGCCCCCTCGCTCCCAAGCCAAACCACAGCACGCGTGCGCCCATGCCCGCGCGCAGCCGAGCCGTACCTGATTTCGGGCTCCCGGCACGCCCGTGTCTCCTCATCCCCACGAATTTGCCGTCCGCATGGCGCCGAAAAAGGCCGGCGCCTGCCGCATCGCGGAATTAATCCAAAAGTGTGGTTTTTCGTGAAATCAATCACCAAAGATGTCAGGAAACGAGCAAAAAATCGCGTATTAGTTACACATTGAATCACTTATCGGGAATTTCTACGTAGAAACCGATATATCTAGCATCTCATTGGCATGTGATTTTTTCCGCAAAAAATCAATCTAATCAATGATTTACAAGAAATATACGGGGGTTTTTCACATGCTTTTTCCAAGCTCTATGGGAGAATCCTGTGAACTAGTTACATCGTTTGTACATATTTTTACAAGTAGCACTTAAGCAAACACTGCCGGCCACACGCCTGTCCTAACCCCACCATGAACAAGTTCTACCGTACCGTCTACAGCGAGCTTCTGGGCACGTGGGTCGCCGTGTCGGAAATCTCGAGCGCGCGCGGCAAACGCAGCGGCTCCAAGGTGGTCCAGGTCGGCGCCGCAGGCGCCGTGGTGCTTGCTGGACTGTTCGGTGGCGGGGGCCTCAGCCCCGTGAGTTCGGCCTACGGGCAAACACTGCCGGAAGCCGCCTGTACCGCGGGCAATGGCGGCACGATGTACTCCGCCGCCTCGACCTGCGTGAATTACGTCAACAACACACGCATTTACGTCGATTCATTGTCGACCTCGACGTCGACGGGCCTGAGTACCGCCACCAGCCGCCTCAACTCGCTGTCAACGGGACTGAGCACCACGGACAGCCGCGTCACTTCGCTGTCGACCTCCGCCTCGACAGGCATCAGCTCCCTGTCCACCGGACTGAGCACGGCAACCAGCAGCGTCGCTTCGCTGTCCACCTCCACCTCCACGGGCCTGAGCACCGCTACAAGCAGCATCACGTCCCTGTCGACCTCGGCTTCCACCGGCATCAGTTCGCTGTCGACCTCCGCCTCGACAGGCATCAGTTCCCTGTCCACTGGACTGAGCACGGCAAGCAGCAGCGTCACTTCGCTGTCCACTTCCGCCTCCACGGGCCTGAGTACCGCCACAAGCAGCATCACGTCCCTGTCGACTTCGGCGTCCACCGGCATCAGTTCGCTGTCCACCGGCCTGAGCACCACGAACAGCAGCGTCAGTTCGCTGTCCACATCGGCATCGACCGGCCTGAGCACGGCAACCAGCAGCATCGCGTCTTTGTCGACCTCTACCTCAACGGGGCTGAGCACCGCGGACAGCCGGATCACGTCACTGTCGACCTCGACATCCACGGGCCTGAGTACCACCAACAGCAGCGTGGCTTCGCTGTCGACTTCGGCATCGACAGGCATCAGTTCCCTCTCGACCTCTACGTCCACAGGTCTGAGCACCGCCAACAGCGGGATCACTTCCCTGTCCACGGGACTCAGCACGGCCGGCAGCGGCATCGTCTCCTTGTCCACTGGACTGAGCACAACCAACAGCAGCGTCACCTCGCTGTCGACTTCCACGTCCACGGGCCTGAGTACCGCCACCAGTGGCATTACGTCGCTGTCCACCGGGCTGAGCACGACGAATAGCAGCGTCACATCGCTATCCACATCGGCATCGACCGGCCTCAGCACGGCTAGCAGCGGCATCACCTCGCTATCCACTGGGTTGAGCACAACCAACAGCAGCGTCACCTCGCTGTCGACTTCCACGTCGACAGGCCTGAGTACCGCTACCAGCCGAATCAACTCGCTGTCGACGGGCTTGAGTACCACGGACAGCCGTGTCACCTCCCTGTCCACCTCCACCTCGACAGGCCTGAGCACGGCTACCAGCGGAATCACATCCCTCTCGACGGGCCTGAGCACCACCAACAGCAGCGTCACTTCGCTGTCGACGTCCACCTCGACGGGTTTGAGCACCGCCACAAGCGGAATCGTCTCGCTGTCGACCGGCCTTAGCAGCACCAACAGCAATGTGGCGTCCTTGTCGACGTCGACCTCCACAGGCTTGAGCACCGCCACCAGCGGCATCACCTCCCTATCGACCGGTTTGAGCACGGCGGCCAGCGGGATCATCTCGCTGTCCACCGGGTTGAGCACCGCGGACAGCCGTGTCACTTCGCTGTCCACCTCTGCATCGACTGGCCTGAGCACCGCCGCCAGCGGCATTACCTCCCTGTCCACCGGCCTGAGCACTACCAACAGCAGCGTGGTCTCGCTGTCGACTTCCGCATCGACGGGCATCAGTTCGCTCTCGACCTCTACCTCCACCGGCCTGAGCACGGCGGCCAGCGGAATCATCTCCTTGTCCACTGGGCTGAGCACCGCGGACAGCCGCGTGACTTCGCTCTCCACTTCGGCATCGACCGGCTTAAGCACAGCGGACAGCCGTATTACCTCGCTGTCCACTTCAACATCAACAGGCCTGAGCACCGCTGCCAGCGGCATCATTTCGCTGTCGACCGGGCTGAGCACCACCAACAGCAGCGTGGCCTCGCTGTCGACCTCGGCATCGACGGGCATCAGTTCCCTCTCAACCTCGACCTCCACCGGCTTGAGCACGGCGGCCAGCGGCATCACCTCGCTCTCGACGGGTTTGAGCACCGCCACAAGCGGGATTGTTTCGCTGTCCACCGGGCTGAGTACCACCAACAGCAGCGTGGCCTCGCTTTCGACCTCGGCCTCCACCGGTATCAGCTCCCTGTCCACGGGACTGAGCACCGCAAGCAGCGGCATCATTTCGCTGTCCACGGGACTGAGCACCGCCAACAGCAGCGTAGCCTCGCTGTCGACCTCGGCCTCCACCGGCATCAGCTCCCTGTCCACGGGACTGAGCACCGCAAGCAGCGGCATCATTTCGCTGTCCACGGGACTGAGCACCACCAACAGCAGCGTCACTTCGCTGTCAACCTCGACGTCCACCGGACTGAGCACTGCCACCAGTGGCATTACGTCGCTATCCACCGGGCTGAGCAGTGCCAACAGCAGCGTCACTTCGTTGTCCACGGGCCTGAGCACCACGAACAGCAGCGTCACTTCGCTCTCCACATCGACGTCTACCGGCCTGAGCACCGCCACCAGCCGAATCAACTCGCTGTCGACAGGCTTGAGCACCACGGACAGCCGTGTCACTTCACTGTCCACCTCCGCATCGACCGGCCTGAGCACCGCAGCCAGTAGCATTACCTCCCTGTCGACGGGCCTGAGCACAACCAACAGCAGCGTGGCCTCGTTGTCGACCGCCAGCAGCTCGCTGTCCACTGGGCTCAGCACGGCCAACAGCAGTGTCACCTCGCTATCCACGGGCCTCAGCACCACCGACAGCCGCGTCACATCGCTGTCCACTTCGACATCAACGGGCTTGAGCACAGCCGCCAGCGGCATCACCTCGCTGTCCACCGGCCTGAGCAGTACCAACAGCAACGTCACATCGCTGTCGACCGCCAGCAGCTCGCTGTCCACTGGGCTCAGCACGGCCAACAGCGGCGTGGCGTCCCTGTCTACCGGTTTTAATTCCGTCTCAACAGGCTTTAGCTCCATTTCGACCGGCTTCAGCTCGCTGTCGACATCGGTTTCATCCGGCCTGAGCACGGCGACCAGCGGTATCGCGTCCCTCTCCACCGGCCTGAGCACAACGGCCAGCAGCGTGGTATCGCTGTCGAGTTCAGCCTCAACAGGCCTGAGCACCGCCGACAGCCGCATCACCTCCCTGTCGACATCGACGTCGAGCGGCTTGAGCACCTCCGCCAGCGGCATCGTCTCGCTGTCCACCGGCCTGAGCAGCGCCGACAGCCGCATCACTTCGCTGTCGACGTCCACATCCACCGGTATTGGCTCGCTTTCCACCGGCCTGAGCACCACCAACAGCAATGTCACGTCCTTGTCGACATCGACTTCAACCGGTATCGGCTCGCTGTCTACCGGCTTGAGTACCGCCGACAGCCGTATCACCTCGCTGTCCACTGGCCTGAGCAGTACCAGCAGCAATGTTGCATCGCTGTCGACCTCGGCATCGACAGGCATCAGCTCTCTTTCGACCTCCACGTCCACCGGCCTGAGCACGGCCGCCAGCGGCATCATTTCGCTGTCCACGGGCTTGAGCACCACCAACAGCAGCGTCACTTCGCTGTCGACCTCCACGTCGACGGGATTGAGTACGGCTACCAGCGGCATCACTTCCCTGTCTACCGGCCTCAGCAGCACCAACAGCAATGTGACGTCCTTGTCGACGTCCGCGTCGACCGGCATCAGTTCACTGTCTACCGGCCTGAGTACAGCTGCGAGCGGCATCACCTCGCTGTCCACTGGTCTCAGCACGACCAACAGCAGCGTGATCTCGCTGTCGACCTCGACATCGACCGGCCTTAGCACCGCCGACAGCCGCATCACCTCACTATCGACATCCACCTCCACAGGACTGAGCACGGCCAGCAGCGGCATAAGCTCCTTGTCGACTGGCCTGAGCACCACCAACAGCAACGTCACGTCCTTGTCGACGTCTGCTTCGACCGGCATCGGCTCACTGTCCACCGGTCTCAGCACAACCAACAGCAACGTCACCTCGCTGTCGACTTCGACGTCCACGGGCCTGAGCACCGCGGACAGCAGGATCACATCTCTTTCCACGTCCACGTCAAGCGGATTGAGCACCGCCACCAGCGGCATCACTTCGCTTTCGACATCCGCTTCGACCGGCATCGGCTCCCTGTCCACCGGCCTGAGCACGACCAACAGCAACGTGACCTCGCTGTCAACGTCCACTTCAACGGGCCTGAGCACCGCCGACAGCCGGATCACTTCGCTGTCGACCTCGACTTCCACCGGCCTCAGCACGACGAACAGCAATGTCACCTCCTTGTCGACTTCCACGTCCACAGGCCTGAGCACTGCCACCAGCGGCATTACGTCGCTGTCCACCGGACTGAGCACTACCAATAGCAGCGTCACCTCGCTGTCGACTTCCACATCCACGGGCCTGAGCACCGCCACCAGCGGCATTACGTCGCTGTCCACCGGACTGAGCACGACGAATAGCAGCGTCACCTCGCTGTCGACGTCCACTTCAACAGGCCTGAGCACCGCCGACAGCCGGATTACATCGCTGTCAACGTCGACCTCCACCGGTTTGAGCACCTCCGCCAGCGGCATTACCTCCCTGTCGACGGGCCTGAGCACCACCAACAGCACCGTGAGCTCGCTGTCGTCCTCGACATCGACCGGCTTGAGCACGGCCAGCAGCGGCATTGCATCCCTGTCGACTTCGGCAAACTCGCTGTCCACCGGGCTCAGCACGACGAACAGCAACGTCACCTCCTTGTCGACGTCCGCGTCGACCGGCATCAGTTCGCTGTCCACGTCAACCTCGACAGGCCTGAGCACCGCCGCCAGTGGCATTACGTCGCTATCCACGGGCCTGAGCACCACGGACAGCCGTGTTACTTCGCTGTCCACCTCGACATCGACAGGCCTGAGCACGGCGACCAGCGGCATCGCCTCCCTGTCGACATCGACTTCGACCGGCATCAGCTCGCTGTCAAGCTCCACCTCGACGGGCCTGAGCACCGCCACAAGCGGCATCGCCTCGCTGTCCACCGGGCTGAGCACCACAAACAGCAGCGTCACGTCCCTGTCGACCTCGACATCGACAGGCCTGAGCACGGCGGCCAGCGGCATCACGTCCTTGTCTACCGGCCTCAGCACGACGGACAGCAATGTTGCGTCGCTGTCCACGTCGGCGTCGACCGGCATCGGCTCCCTGTCCACCGGCCTGAGCACGACCAACAGCAACGTCGCCTCGCTGTCGACCTCTACTTCAACGGGCCTTAGCACCGCCGACAGCCGGATCACTTCACTGTCGACCTCGACTTCCACCGGTCTGAGCACGGCTACCAGCGGCATCACCTCCCTGTCGACAGGCCTGAGCACCACCGACAGCAATGTCGCGTCGCTGTCCACATCGGCTTCGACTGGCATCGGCTCCCTGTCCACCGGCCTGAGCACGACCAATAGCAACGTCACGTCGCTGTCGACCTCGACCTCAACCGGCCTGAGCACGGCGACCAGCGGCATCACTTCCCTGTCCACCGGGCTGAGCACCACCAACAGCAATGTCGCGTCCTTGTCGACGTCCGCGTCGACCGGTGTCAGCTCCCTGTCCACCGGCTTGAGCAGCACGAACAGCAACCTTGCTTCGCTGTCGACCTCGACCTCCACGGGCCTGAGCACCGCGGACAGCAGGATCACATCTCTTTCCACGTCCACGTCAACCGGACTGAGCACTGCCTCCAGCGGCATCGCTTCCCTGTCGACTGGCTTGAGCACCACCGACAGCAATGTCGCATCGCTGTCCACGTCGGCTTCGACCGGCATCGGCTCGCTGTCAAGCTCCACCTCGACGGGCTTGAGTACCGCCGCCAGCGGTATTTCATCGCTGTCCACCGGCCTGAGCACGACCAACAGCAGCATCACTTCGCTCTCAACGTCTGCTTCCACAGGCCTGAGCACAGCAACCAGCGGCATCGCATCCCTGTCGACTTCGACCAATTCGCTGTCCACCGGCCTTAGCACCACCAACAGCAGCGTCACGTCGCTGTCCACCGCTACGTCGGTCGGTCTGAGCACGGCTGCAAGCGGCATCACTTCCCTGTCCACCGGCCTGAGCACAACGGACAGCAATGTTGCGTCGCTGTCGACGTCGACATCGACCGGCATCGGTTCCCTGTCCACCGGCCTGAGCACGACCAACAGCAATGTGACCTCGCTGTCGACGTCCACTTCAACAGGCCTGAGCACCGCCGACAGCCGGATCACTTCACTGTCGACTTCGACCTCGACCGGCCTGAGCACGGCGACCAGTGGCGTCACTTCCTTGTCGACATCGACCTCCGCGGGACTCAGCACAGCCGCCAGCGGCATTGCTTCCCTGTCGACGGGCTTGAGCACAACAGACAGCAATGTCACGTCACTGTCGACGTCCACCTCCACAGGCCTGAGCACCGCGACCAGCGGCATTGCATCCCTGTCGACCTCGACCAACTCGCTGTCTACCGGCCTGAGCACCACCAACAGCAACGTCACCTCGTTGTCGACCTCCACGTCAACTGGCCTGAGCACCGCCGACAGCCGGATCACTTCACTGTCCACCTCGACCTCCACGGGCTTGAGCACGGCGGCCAGCGGCATTACGTCCTTGTCCACCGGCCTGAGCACAACTGACAGCCGTGTCGCGTCGCTGTCCACGGGCTTCAGCTCCGTATCGACCGGTTTCAGTTCCCTCTCGACGGGTTTCAGCTCGCTCTCGACCGCCACGTCGACCGGCTTCAGTTCCTTGTCCACCGGCCTGAGCACGACCGACGGCAACCTGGCGGCGCTGTCAACCTCGGCTTCGACCGGTATCGGCTCCCTGTCCACCTCGGCCTCAACGGGCCTGAGCACCTCGGCCAGCCGGATCACCTCGCTGTCGACGGGACTGAGCACGACCGACAGCACCGTGGCCTCGCTCTCGACCGGCTTTGGTTCCATCTCTACCGGCTTCAGCTCAATTTCGACCGGCTTCAGCTCGCTGTCGACCTCGACATCCACCGGCTTTAGCTCACTGTCCACGGGCCTGAGCACCGCCGAAAGCGGTGTGGCCTCGCTGTCGACCGGTTTCAGCTCGGTGTCTACCGGCTTCAGCTCACTCTCAACAGGCTTCAGCTCGCTGTCGACCGCCACCTCGACAGGCTTCAGTTCCCTGTCCACGGGTCTGGGTTCCCTGTCCACGGGCCTGAGCACCACGGACAGCGCCGTGGCCTCGCTGTCCACGGGTTTTGGCACGGTCTCCACCGGCTTCAGTTCCATCTCGACGGGTTTCAGCTCGATCTCGACCGGCTTTAACTCGCTGTCGACATCCACCTCGACCGGCTTCAGCTCCCTGTCCACCGGCCTGAGCACCACCGAAAGCGCGGTGGCCTCGCTGTCCACCGGCTTCAACACGGTGTCCACCGGTTTCAGTTCGATCTCGACGGGCTTTAACTCGTTGTCGACGTCCACCTCGACCGGCTTCAACTCCCTGTCCACCGGCCTGAGCACCACCGAAAGTGTGGTCGCCTCGCTGTCCACCGGCTTCAATACGGTGTCCACCGGTTTCAGCTCGATCTCGACGGGCTTCAGCTCCTTGTCGACTTCCACCTCGACCGGCTTCAGCTCACTGTCCACCGGCCTGAGCAGCACCAACAGCAATGTCGCCTCGCTGTCGACCTCCACCTCGACCGGTGTGAGCTCGCTGTCCACCGGCGTGAGTTCGCTGTCCACGGGCCTGGATTCCCTGTCGACCTCGACCTCCACGGGCATCAGTTCGCTGTCGACCGGCTTCGGTTCCCTGTCCACCGGGTTTGGATCGCTGTCCACCGGCTTTATTTCGCTGTCGACCAGCGTAGGCTCCCTCTCGACAGGCCTCAGCACCACCAACAGCAATGTCGCGGTGCTGTCCACCTCGGCCTCCACGGGCATCAGCTCGCTGTCGACCGCCATCGACGGCCTGTCCACCTCGACCTCCACGAGCGCCAGTTCGCTGTCCACGGGCCTGAGCACCACCAACAGCAACGTCGCTTCCCTGTCCACCTCGGCGTCCACGGGTGTCAGTTCGCTGTCCACCGGCGTCAGTTCGCTCTCGACCGGCGTGAGCTCCCTGTCCACTGGTATCAGCTCACTGTCGACCTCGGCCTCGACCGGCATCAGCTCGCTGTCCACCGGTGTCAGTTCGCTCTCGACTTCGACCTCGACAGGCATCAGCTCCCTGTCGACCAGCATTGATTCGCTGTCGACTTCGACGTCCACCGGCATCAGTTCTCTGTCCACCGGGGTCAGTTCCCTGTCGACGGGCGTCAGCTCGCTGTCCACGGGCCTGAACACCACCAACAGCAACGTTGCCTCGCTGTCGACCTCAACGTCCACGGGCATCAGCTCCCTGTCGACCGGGCTCAACTCGCTGTCCACCTCGACCTCCACCGGCTTCAGCTCGCTCTCGACCGGCTTCAGCTCCGTCTCCACCGGGCTGAGCACGGTGAGCAGCACCGTGACCTCGCTGTCGACCTCGGTCTCCACGGGCACCAGCTCGCTGTCAACGGGCCTGAGCACAGCCAACAGCAACATCGCCTCGCTGTCCACCTCGACCTCCAGCGGCCTGAGCACCGCCAGCAGCGGCATCCTGTCCCTGTCGACCGGCCTGAGCACGGTCGGCAACAGCGTGATTTCGCTGTCCACCGGACTGAGCACCGCCAACAACGGCATTGCCTCGCTGTCCACCGGGCTGTCGAGCGCGACCTCGGGCACCGCGGCCCTGGCCTCGCTGGTCAATGCGGCAAATTCCGCGGCGGCCAACGGCGGCGCAGTTATAGGCTCCACCGCGGGCGGCGCAGCCGGCGCCGGGCTGCTCACGCAGGGAAAATCCTTCAACGGCACGACGATGCAGACCGTGGCCTCGCCTTCCGATTGCACGGTGGCCAACGGCGCCGACACCACGGCAACCGGCCTGTGCGCCAGCGCCGGCACGCGTGCCGGGGTGAATGGCGCAACCGCCACGACGGTGGCGACGGGCGCCACCGCCTATGGTTCGCAGTCGCTGGCCCAGGACAAAAACACCACGGCCATCGGCTTCCGCGCGACGGCCACCTACGAAGGCTCGGTGGCCATAGGCTTCCAGGCCAGGGCGATTGCCGACCCGGCCACCGCCGTGGGCGCCAATTCGCTGGCCTCCGGCAACGACTCGGTGGCCCTGGGCGCCAGCGCCGAAGCCACGGCCAACCGCGCCGTGGCGCTGGGCGCCTACTCGGTGGCCGACCAACCCAACACGGTGTCGGTGGGCTCGCCGGGCAACGAGCGCCGCATCACCAATGTGGCCCCCGGCGTGTTCGCCACCGATGCGGTCAACGTCGCGCAGCTCAACGACGTCAGGCGCGTGGCCTACTCCGGCATCGCGATGAGCATGGCCATGGCCGCCACCTACATGCCCAACCTCGAGGGCGGCGAAAAAGCCCTGGGCATAGGCGTGGGCAACTACAAGGGCTACGGCGCGCTGGGCCTGAACTTCAAGGCGCTCAACAACGACGGCAAGAGCGCATGGGGCTTCGGCGTCTCCACCACCGGCAAGGAGTGGGGCATGAACTTCGGCGCAAGCTGGAAGTGGCGCTAACGGCTCCAGGAGCCGCTCTCAGTAGAATGGCTTAAGCGCCTTACACCGTCAGTCAGATGGAGCCCCCCGGCTCCCGGTGAGCGCCGCGCGGCCCCCCAGGGCCCCCGGCGCTCATTGCTTTGGGAGAGACACAAGCATGCGTATCGGTATCTCGGTCCTCACACACGCCGGCCAGAACATCTGGGAAAACGGGCTGGGGCAGAACGTCGTCTTCCTGGCCCAGTCCTTCCAGAAGCTGCCTTTTGTGCAGTCCGTCGTGCTGCTCAACGGCGGGGACCAGAACACCATGCCGCCGCAGGTCAATATGGACGCGCTGGGCCTGCGCATGATGTCCGCGCACGAAGCCACCGACCACATCGACCTGGCCATCGAGATGGCCGGCGCGCTGGACGTCAAATGGCTGGACTACCTGCGCGCCCAGGGCAAAAAAGTGGTCTGGTACTGCGCCGGCCAGCCCTATGTCGGCCTGATAGAGCCCAGCGTGTTCGACCGCCCGGGGTTTTTCAGCCGGGCCGACCGCTGTGACGAGATCTGGATACTGCCCAAGGACTTTTCCGCCTTCGCCCCCATGCTGCGCGCCCTGCACCGCTGCCCGGTGCATGAGGTGCCCTACATCTGGTCGCCGCAGTTCCTGGACGCGCGCGCCCGGGAGCTGGAAAAAGAAGGCTATGCCTTCGGCTACAAACCGCGCGCAGCCGGCGCGGGCCTGCGCGTGGCCATCTTCGAGCCCAATGTGTCGGTGGTCAAATGCACCAACATCCCCATGCTGATCTGCGACGAGGCCTTCCGCGCCGAGCCCGCGCAGGTGAACTTCATGCACGTGCTCAACACCCTGCACCTGAAGGACCACCCCACGCTGCTCTACCTGGCCAACTCGCTGGACCTGGTCAAGCAGCAAAAAGCGATCTTCCAGGGCCGCCATGACTTTGCCGGCTACATGGTGCAGCATGCCGACGCCGTGGTGGCGCACCAGTGGCAAAACGACCAGAACTACAACTACCTGGACGCCCTGCACGGCAACTACCCGCTGATCCACAACTCGCCCTGGCTGCGCGACGCCGGGTATTCCGACTACTACTATCCCGACTTCAACACGGCAGAAGGCGGGCGCAAGCTGCTGCTGGCCGCAAGCCAGCACGACAGCCGCCTGGAGCAGCACCGCCAGCAGGCCCGGCGGGTGATCGCCTCCGTCGATCCCTTTGCGCACGGCAACCTGCAAAGCCTGGCGCGCAGGCTGCAAGCGCTTTTCAGCAATACCGCAAGCGTGGGAGCCGCCGCATGAGCCAGGCCAAAGCGACCACGCCGGACCGCCTGCGGGTCGGCGTTTCCATTTATGTGCGCAAGGGCGAGCAATCGCTGTGGGAAAACGGCATCTACCAGAACTGCCTGTTTCTGGTGATGCTGCTGCTCAAGGCGCCCAACGTGGCCGAAACCTATCTCGTCAGCGGCGGCGGCGACGGCGATGCGGCCGACGCCCAGCGCTTCATGGCCGACTCCCCGGTGCCTATCATCGATATGGCGGCCGCGGCCGACAAGCTCGACATCATGATAGAGATGAGCGCGCAACTGAGCCGGGACTGGGCCGTGGGCTTTCGCGAGCGCGACGGGAAAATCGTGACCATGCGCGTGGGCAACGACTACGTCATCGACATCGAGCGCATGATCTTCAACAAGCAGCACGGCTTGCTGATCGCCGGGACGCCCTACGACGAAATCTGGACCCTGCCCGAGTACGAGCGCAGCTGCATGCACTACTTCGGCAGCGCGATGCGGGCGCCGGTGCGGCTGATGCAGCACCTCTGGAGCCCCGGCGTGATAGACCGCGCGGCCGCGACCCTGCCCAACGGCGAGACCTTCGGCTACAAGCCGGGCCGCAAAAAATGGCGGCTGGGCATCTTCGAGCCCAATATCTGCATGGTCAAGACCAGCCACCTGCCCATGCTGCTGATCGACATGGCGCACCGGGCCAACCCGCGCGTGATCGAGCTGATGCGGGTCTACAACAGCTTTCACATGAAGGACCATGTGACCTTTGTCGACTTCGCCAACAGCCTGGACATCGTCAGGCACGGCCTGGCCGTCTTCGAAGGCCGCTTTCCGGTCTACCAGTGCCTTTCGTCGCAAGTCGATGCCGTGGTCTGCCACCACTGGGAAAACGGGCAAAACTACCTGTACTACGAAGCGCTTTACGGCGGCTACCCGCTGATCCACAACTCCAGCTTCCTCGCTGATTGCGGCTACTTCTACCCCGGTTTCGACTGCGAGGAAGGCGGCCTGGCCCTGCTGCAGGCCTTTTCCCAGCACGACGCCGACCTGGCGGGCTACCGGGAGCGCGCGCGCACCTTTCTGCGCACCCTGGCGCCCGAGAACGAAAACAACGTGCGTGCCTACAATGAGGCGCTGGTCCATCTGTACCGCGCGGGTTCATCGTGATGTCCACCTCTTTCCTCTTCTTTTTGCGCCGCACGCTGCTGGCGGCCGCCGTTCTGGGCATGCCGGGTTTCCAGGCGCAGGCGCAGGTCACGCCGCAGCGCCCACCCGCTCCCGTGTTGCCGGCACCGGCTGCCGGCGTACCGCTGGACGCGCTGACGGCCGCCGCCACCAATGTGGGCGTGAGGCGCTGCCTGCCGGCCATCACCCGCCTGTCCTCGCTGACCGTCAGCGGCAGCACCGGCAACGACGTGCTGGTCGACTGGGACCGCAAAAACCCCGACGGCGGCCCCTTCTTCTCGCTCAGCGGCGTCGAGTACAAAAACGCCTCGCTGGCCTTTTCCCTGACGGCGGTGCCCGACAGCACGGGCGGCTGCTCGGTCGCGGCCGAACGCATCTCGGTCGCGCCCTTTGCCTGCCGCAGCATCGCGCAGCAGGAGCTTGGCGGCTACCAGGCCACGCAGCTGCTGGCCACCTTCACCGTTTACGTCGATGCGCGCGACCCCGGCGCCTCGGTGACCCTGATCGACTCGCCGCCCGGCTGCCTGATCATCCGCCGCCACGTCGAGTACGACTGGAAAGACCCCGCGCTGAGAGCACCCAGGCGATGAACGGCGGGGCACACCGACCATGAAGGCCCTGCGCATAGGCATCACCATAGGCCTGCGCTCGCCCGATGAAAGCCTGTGGGTCAACGGCATCAAGCAAAACGCGCTGAACCTGGCCTGCGTGCTGCAGGCCTCGCCGCTGGGCCACCGGGTGCAGCTGGTCAACACCACCGACGTGCCCATCACCGGCCAGCTTCCCTGGGACCTCAAGACCTTCCCGGTCGTCACGCTGGAGGCCGCCCTGAAGGACCTCGACGTGCTGATTGAGCTGGGCGGCGGCATCAGCGAAGCGCATTCCCTGCAACTGAAGGCGGCCGGCACGCGCCTGGTCAGCTACTGCTGCGGCAGCGAGTATGTGGTGGTGCTGGAGTCCATCCTGTTTGGCCGGCCGCTCTGGCCCAACGGCGTCTACATGAACCGCCACTATGACGAAATCTGGGTCATCCCCCAGGTGGCCAACAACTCGCTGTCCTTTATCCAGACGCTCAGGCGCTGCCCGGCCAAGGTCGTGCCCTTTGTCTGGGACCCGCGCTGGCTGGAGTCCAGTGTGGCGGCTCTGCCCCATGGCGCGCGCTACCAGCCGGGTCGCGCGGCCAAGCGGCTGGCCGTCATGGAACCCAATATGGATGTGGTCAAGGCCTGCATCTATCCCATCCTGATCGCCGAAGCGGCCTTCCGCGCGCGGCCGGAGCTCATCGAGTTCCTCAACGTCTGCAGCGCCAAGCACCTGGCCGAGCAAAGCCGCGAGTTCCAGCTGCTGATGTTCCAGCTCGACATCGTCAACGCCGGCAAGGCCACCTTCCTGGGGCGTTATGACACGGCGAATTTCCTGGGCGAACACGCCGACGCCGTGATCTCCAACCAGTGGGACAACCCGCTCAATTATTTTTACTTCGACGTCTGCTGGCTGGGCTACCCGCTGGTGCACAACGCCGGCATGTGCAAAGAGCTGGGTTACTACTACGAAGGCAACGACGTGGAAGCCGGCGCGCGCCAGCTGCTGCAGTTGCTGCAGCGGCATGACGACGCGGCCACCGAATATGCCGCGCGGCAGCGCGAGCTGCTGCGGGCGCACACGGCCGCCAACCCGGAACTGGTGGCCCGCTACGACGAACTGCTGGCCGGGCTTTTGACCGGCTGAGAACACGGCCATGGCCCCCACAAACCCCGGCCTGCGCATAGGCATCACCATTGGCCTGCACCAGGAGGCTGAGACGCTGTGGAACAACGGCATCAAACAGAACGCGGTGTTTCTGGCCGAAGCCCTCAAGCACTCGCGGCTGGTGGCCTCGGTGCGCCTGGTCAACACCACCGCCGTCCGCATCACGGCCGCCCTGCCCTGGGACCAGCGGCGCTGGCCCACCGTCGCTTTCGAGGATGCCAAGGACTCGCTGGACGTGCTCATCGAGCTCGGCGGCCAGGTCAGCGCGGAGCAGACCGACTACCTGAAGCACCGCGGCACCCGCCTGGTGTCCTACTGCTGCGGCTTTGAATACGTGCACACCATGGAGTCCATCCTGTTTGGCCGGCCGCTGTGGGGTTATGACCTGTTCATCAACCAGCGTTATGACGACCTCTGGGTGATTCCGCAGGTGGCGCCCATCAGCCAGCATTATTTTTCGACGCTGCGGCGCAGGCCGGCCACCGTCGTGCCCTTTGTCTGGGACCCGGTGTTCATCGAGGAACGCAGCCAGGCCCTGCCTGATGCCGGCCGCTACCACCCGCGGCACGGCCCGCGCCGGCTCAGCGTGATGGAGCAGAACCTGGACGTGGTCAAGTTCTGCCTCTATCCCATCCTGATCGCCGAGGAAGCCTACAGGCGCAGGCCCGAGGCGATTGCCTGGCTGCACGTCACCAATGCCATGCGCCTGGCGCAGGAGAGCAAGGAGTTTGTCGCGCTGATGAACCAGCTGGACATCGTGCGCCAGCACAAGGCCTCCTTCCTGGGCGTTTTCGAGACACCGGCCTTCCTCAGCGAGATGAGCGACGTCGTGATCTCGCACCAGTGGGAGAACGCGCTCAACTATTTTTACCTCGAGGTCTGCTGGCAGGGCTATCCGCTGGTGCACAACGCCCACCTGTGCGCCGACCTGGGCTATTACTACGAAGGCAATGACGTCGAGGCGGGCTGCGCACGCCTGCTGGAGGTCTTCGACCGCCACGACGAGCAGGCCGCCGGCTACGCGGCGCGGCAGCGCGAGCTGATCAAGCGCTACCTGCCGGCCAATGCCGAGGTGGTGTCCCGCTACGAGGCGCTGCTGCTGCGCCTGATGGCCACGCCGCCGGGCTAGCTGGCGGTGACTTCCCTGGCCGTGATCTGGTACTTGAAGTCGTCCGGCGCGTAGGAGTCAAAACGCCCTGCGGCGTTTTCGCCAATGGGGTACATAAAGAAGCCTAGCTTCTCGCCGGCCGATTTCGGCAGGGCCAGGTCGTGCGCCGTGTTGTAAGCCATCCAGTTGCCTTCCCAGCCGCCGAACAGCGCCTTGTTCACGGGGGCCACCACTGGGTCGGCGGTGGTCTTGATCCAGTCCGCCGTTTCCAGGCGCATCACCTTGGCGACGTCGGCCGGGTCCATGGCCACCCAGCCGTGGCCCTTGAGGTAGACCTCGGAGCGGCAATGCTGGGCGCCCTTGAGGCTGGCCGGGTTGCCCGAGAGCTCCTTGTAGCCGAAGGCCGAGGGCACCAGGCGTATGCCGTAGACGTCGCGCGCCGGCAGGCCCACCGAGCGGCACAGGCCGACAAACAGCGCATTGAGGTCGGCGCACTTGCCGCCCAGGTTGCCGGTTTCCAGCATGGTCTTGATGTCGCCCTCGCCGCAGCCGCGCACCTTGGGTTCGCGGTAGGTATTGGCGACGATCCAGTCATAAATCTTTTGCGCTTTCTCGACATCGGTCTTCGCGCCCTGTGTGGCCGCGAGCGCGGTCTTGCGCACGATGCCGTCGGTCGGGATCAGCGTGGTCGGGCGCGTGAAATAGCGCAGCGTGTCGGCGCTTTCGGCCGGAGCGGTTTTCCGCGACCAGTCGATGGCCCGGCCCTGGGTCTGCACGCGGCTGGTCAGTTCCACAAAGGGTTTGGCTTCCGTGGCCGGAAATTCGGCATACAGCATCTTCGCGCCGTCGCGGCCGTCCTGCGCCAGCAGCGTGCTGCCGTTGCTAGCGAAACTGTTGCCCAACGAATGCTGGTAGTCGCTGTTGACCGAGGGAATCGGCAGCCAGACCTTGGTCACGCCTTGCGGCTTGAGGATGTCCACGCGCGTCGTCACGTCAAAAGTACGCCAGGCGCCGCTTTGGGGTGCGAAGTGGCGGCGGCTGGGGGCGGCGGGCGCTTGGGCGAAGTTGAGGGATGGCAAGGCGGCGGCCATGGCGGCTGCGGCGCCGCTTTTCAGGAAGGCTCGGCGTACGGTGGTCATAAAGGATCTCCGGGTGGGGTGAGAGTGGCATACACCGCGGCAGGTAAAGATGCCCCGGGATGCCAGGCCGCAATTATCGCCCCTGCCCTGCCGTCGGCTCTCTCAAGGCTTGAGGAGGCCGTCAATCAGCTTCGCGGCCGCGGGCCCGGTCCAGTCGACTTCGCCCTTGACGCGCAGGCGCGGCCGGCCGGCCGTGTCCATCATCAGGGTTGTCGGGAAGACCTTGACGCCCCAGCCCCGCGCCGCCTTGCCGTCCAGGTCCAGCAACACGGGCAGCGTCACGCCCGTGGTCTTGGCAAACTGCAGGGCACGCGCGGGCGGCTCCTTGAAGTTGATCGCCAGCACCAGCAGCTTCTCGGGCCCGTAAAAATCCGCCACTTGCTGCAGCGTGGGCATCTCGGCGCGGCAGGGCTCGCACCAGCTGGCCCAGAAATTCAGCAGCACGGCCCGGCCGCGCAGGTCGGCAGGCAACCAGGTCTTGCCGGTGGTGTCGACCAGCGCGAAAGCGGATACCGGGCCGGCCCAGGGACTGACTTCATACGCAGGGCCGGTCAAGCCCTGCGGCCTCGCCGGAAGCACGGCGGCACCGGCGCTGATGGCAAGTGCCCGTTGCAGGAAATGGCGACGGGAAAAGGGCGGAATCGTCATGGGCCTGGCATTGGTAGGATGCTGCTAGGGTAACCGAGCCACCATGCATGCATCCATGCGGGTGCCTTCACACCAATCACAGGAAGCTTCATGAACATCGATATCCGGGACGCGCTAGCCAGCGACGCCGCACTGATCCACGCCTTTATCGTCGAACTGGCCATTTATGAAAAAGCGGAGCATGAGGTCATTGCGAGCGTCGCGGACATCGAGCGCAGCCTGTTTGAGCCGGGCACCCCCGCCCGGGCCCTGATCTGCGAGATAGACGGCCAGCCCGTGGGCTATGCGGTGTACTTCCTGAGCTATTCCACCTGGCTGGGCCGCAAAGGCATGTACCTGGAGGATTTGTACGTGTCGCCCAAACACCGGGGCAGCGGCGCCGGCAAACGGCTGTTGCGCCACCTGGCCCGGCTGGCTTTTGACAGCGGCTGCGGGCGCTTCGAGTGGAGTGTGCTGGACTGGAACGAGCCGGCCATCCAGTTTTACCAATCGCTGGGGGCCAAACCACAAGCCGAATGGGTGCGCTACCGCATGGCCGGTGACACCCTGCGACAGTTTGCGCAAGGGGCCGAGCACACAGGCCAGGCCCTGCCGACGCCATAAGCCGCCTGCGCGGGCATGAGGGCGCTGGTCAGCAGTGCCGGCTCTTTGTAAGAGCTCTTTTGTAAGAAATAACAACCTGGGGCGACCAAATGCCACAGGAGGTCCGCGCGCCGCTGCAAAACACAGCACCGGCACAGCGCCAGCATTGGTCCGCCTTGCGGCGCGAACCCTATATAGGACAGCATTTGGCCGGCGCCGCTTGCACCCAAAGCGATTCAGTCCTACAAACGCTCTTTCCAACTGGCTTTTAAATCTAACGTCATTACCAAATAACCGTAGCCAAGGCGAATCTTGAACCTACCACTCAACATATCGGCCCTCTCGCTCCAGCTGCCTCCCGCGTCCCCGCAATTCATTGACCTCTACCGTCCGAACAGCGACGCGCAGGCCATGCATGCAACGGTGCAAGAGCTGACGGAAGCACTGCTGGCCCCGGCGGCCGCTGTGTCGCCCAAATTTTTCTACAACGCGCTGGGCTCCAAGCTCTTTGAGGCCATCACCGGCCTGGACGAGTACTACCCCACGCGCACCGAAGCCGGCATCTTCGAGGCGGCGCGAACGCACATCGCCGCCACGCTGGCCGAGGCGGGCATCCACCAACCCTGCCTGATCGACCTGGGCGCGGGCAACTGCGCCAAGGCCATGGCCTTGATACCGCACCTGCAGCCGCGCCAGTACGTGCCGGTCGACATCTCGGTCGATTTTTTGCGCGATGCGGCCGAGCAGGTGCAAAACAACTTTCCGGCGCTCGACATCGTCGGCCTGGGCATGGACTTCTCGGCCGGGCTGGCCCTGCCGGGCGAAGTCCAGGCGCATGAGCGGGTGTTTTTCTATCCGGGCTCCAGCCTGGGCAATTTCCACCCCGGCCAGGCCTTGCAGTTCCTGGAGCACATCGCCGACCCGGCGCAGGGCAAGGCGCGCGGCCTGCTGCTGGGCATAGACCTGGTCAAGGACACGGCGCGCCTGGAGGCCGCCTACGACGACGCGTTGGGCGTGACCGGCGCCTTCAACAAAAACCTGCTGCTCAATATCAACGACTTGCTGGGCTCGGACTTTGACCTGCGGCAATGGCGCCATGTGGCGCTGTTCAATGCCAGGGAGTCGCGCATCGAGATGCACCTGGAAGCGACGGATGAACTGACGGTGCGCTGGCCCGGCCATGAGCGCGGCTTCCGGGCCGGCGAGCGCATACACACCGAATGCTCCTACAAGTACACGGTCCCGGGCATGACGGCCCTGCTGCGGCAGGCCGGCTTCAATCACATCGAATACTGGACCGATCCCAACAGCTGGTTCGCGGTGTTCTGGGCTGCGGTGTAAACAAACCAGTTCGCCAAAAGAAAAAGGCCGGTTCCCCTCGGGGAAACCGGCCTCGTTTTTTGAAACGCTTTTGAAGCGGGAGCGCGTCAGGCGCGCTCGCCCACCCAGCCCTGCACCGACTTCAGCGCATCGCCCAGCTTGGACGCATCGGTGCCGCCGGCCATGGCCATGTCGGCCTTGCCGCCGCCCTTACCGCCGACTTGCTGGGCCACAAAGTTCACCAGCTCGCCGGCCTTGACCTTGCCCACGCTGTCGGCCGTCACGCCCGCGGCGATCTGCACTTTGTCGCCGTCGACCGCGGCCAGCACAATGACGGCTGTCTTGAGCTTGTCCTTGAGCTTGTCCATGGTGTCGCGCAGGGTCTTGGCGTCGGCGCCTTCGAGTTTTGCGGCCAGCACCTTGAGGCCCTTGATGTCCACCGCCTGCGTGAGCAGCTCATCGCCTTGCGAAGAGGCCAGCTTGCCCTTGAGCGCGGCGATTTCTTTCTCGAGCACCTTGACCTGGTCCAGCACCTGGCCGATGCGGCCCTGCAGTTCCGTCGGGCTGGCCTTGAGCGAGCCGGCCGCGGCCTGCACCGTGGATTCCAGCGACTGCAGATAGGCCAGCGCGTTCTCGCCGGTGACAGCTTCCACGCGCCGCACGCCGGCGGCCACGCCGCTCTCGGCGACGATCTTGAACAGGCCTATGTCGCCGGTGCGCGCCACATGGGTGCCGCCGCAGAGTTCCTTGCTCGAGCCTATGGTCAGCACGCGCACGCGGTCGCCGTATTTTTCGCCGAAGAGCATCATGGCGCCGCTTTTTTGCGCGGCCTCCATGTCCATCACGCTGGCGTCGGTCGCCACGTTGGAGAGGATTTCGGCATTGACGCGGGCTTCGATCTCGCGGATCTGCGCGTCGGTTACGGGCGCGCCGTGCGCGAAGTCAAAGCGGGTGCGCTCGGCGTTCACCAGGCTACCCTTTTGCTGCACATGCTCGCCCAGCACTTCGCGCAAGGCCTTGTGCATCAAATGGGTGGCGCTGTGGTTGCGCACGGTGGCGGCGCGCACGGCGGTATTGACCTGCGCCTTCACCGCATCGCCGACCTTGAGCGTGCCCTCTTCCTGCGTGCCGTGGTGGCCGAACACATCGGCGCGGATTTTCTGCGTGTCGTCCACCGCGAAGCTGGCACCTGCCGCGGTGATGCGGCCCTGGTCGCCGACCTGGCCTCCGCTTTCGGCGTAAAAGGGCGTGGTGTCCAGCACGACCACACCACTTTGCCCGGCATTCAGGGCCTGCACGGCCACGCCGTCGGCATAAAGGGCCACCACTTTCGCGGGCTCTTCGAGCAGCTCATAGCCGGTGAAGGTATTGCCGCTGCCGGTGTATTCGAGCGCGCGGTCCATCTTGAACTTGCCGGCGGCGCGCGCCTGGTTCTTTTGCTTGTCCATCGCGGCCTTGAAGCCGGCCTCATCGACCTCGACGCCGCGCTCGCGGCAGACGTCGGCCGACAAGTCCAGCGGGAAGCCGTAGGTGTCATGCAGCTTGAAGGCCACCTCGCCCGGCAGCACCTTGGCGCCGCCGGCCAGCGCCGTGTCCAGGATGGTCATGCCGATTTCCAGCGTTTCGAAGAAGCGCTCTTCCTCGGCTTTGAGCACGGCGGTGATGCGGGCTTCGTCGGTCCTGAGCTTGGGATAGGCGTCGCCCATCAGTTTGGCGAGGTCGGCCACCAGCTTGTGGAAGAAAGGCGTCTTCTTGCCCAGCTTGTAGCCATGGCGGATCGCGCGGCGGATGATGCGGCGCTGCACATAACCGCGTCCCTCGTTGGACGGGTTGACGCCGTCGGCCACCAGGAAGGCGGTGGCGCGGATGTGGTCGGCAATCACGCGCAGCGACTTGTTGCCCAGGTCCTTCTCGCCGGTTTCGCGCGCGGCGGCCTTGATCAGCGCGTCAAAGATGTCGATTTCGTAGTTGCTGTGCACATGCTGCAGGATGGCGGCCAGGCGCTCCAGGCCCATGCCGGTGTCCACGCAGGGCGCTGGCAGTTTGGTGACGCTGCCGTCGGCCGCCATGTCGAACTGCATGAACACGTTGTTCCAGATTTCGATGAAGCGGTCGCCGTCTTCATCGGGGCTGCCGGGCGGGCCGCCGGGAATGTGGTCGCCGTGGTCGTAAAAGATTTCGCTGCACGGGCCGCAGGGCCCGGTGTCGGCCATCATCCAGAAGTTGTCGGACTTGTAGCGGCCGCCCTTGTTGTCGCCGATGCGGATCACGCGCTCGGGCGGCAGGCCAATTTCCTGGGTCCAGATGTCGTAGGCCTCGTCGTCTTCCTCATACACCGTGGCCATCAGGCGCTCGGGCGGTAGTTTGTAGACCTCGGTCAGCAGCTCCCAGGCCCACGTGAGCGACTCGCGCTTGAAGTAGTCGCCAAAGCTCCAGTTGCCCAGCATCTCGAAGAAGGTGTGATGGCGCGCGGTGTAGCCCACGTTTTCCAGGTCGTTGTGCTTGCCGCCGGCGCGCAGGCAGGCCTGGACGGACGCGGCGCGCACATAGGGGCGCTTGTCGGTGCCCAGGAACACGTCCTTGAACTGCACCATGCCGGAGTTGGTGAACATCAGCGTCGGGTCGTTGCCCGGCACCAGCGAGCTGGAGGGCACCACGGTGTGCCCCTTGGACGCGAAGAAATCGAGGAAGGTCTTGCGGATGTCGGCGACGGTGAAAGTGGGCTGGCTCATCTTGGATTTTGTGGTCTGGCCAAGGTGGCCGGCCGCCGGCGACCTCTGGCCCACTGCGTCGAACCCACCTAAGCGCTTGATTTACTTGAACATTCGATTATAGGCGTGGACCTCTCCGGCAGCCCCGGCGCCAGGCCAAGCCCCGCGCGGGGCCGGCGCATCAAGGCGGTGCCCGGCGCACCGCCCCGGCGCCGGCGCGCGAGCCAGGCCGCACGGCGGCCCCAAAAACAGGCATTCCGACCCTCCTTTACCGCCAAATTCGCTGGCACGCAAGCTGCTTAATACCCTATAAAGATAAATTAAATATCTTCTTAATATATTTATATCCAAGCCTTTTTTCACCCCCATCCTCAGGAGCACTCCCTTGAACAACCCCCGCTGGCAAGGCATTTTTCCCGCCGTCACCACCAAATTCCACGCCGACGAAAGCATTGACGCCGAAGGCACGGCCCGGCACATCGACTTCCAGATCCGCAACGGCATCCACGGCCTGGTGACCTGCGGCTCGCTGGGCGAAGCCAGCACGCTGACGCTGGAGGAAAAACTCCAGGTCGCCAAGATCGCGCTGGACGCCAGCAAAGGCCGCATCCCGGTGCTGGCCAATGTGTCGGAAACCAGCACCCGCGAGGCGCTGCGCTACATCGCCGGCGCCAACCAGCTCGGCGTGGACGGCTTTATGGTCATGCCCTCGGTGATTTACGTGGCCGACGCGCGCGAAGCCATGCTCAATGTGCGCACCATGGCCGAGGCCGCGCGCAAGCCGCTCATGATTTACAACAACCCGGTCGCCTACCGGGTGGATTTGAAGCCCGAGCACATGGCCGAGCTGGCCGACTGCGAATGGCTGGTCGCCATCAAGGAGAGCACCGACAACATCCGCCGCATCACCGACCTGCGCAACACGGTGGGCGACCGCTACCAGCTCTTCCTGGGCGTGGACGACCTGGCCTACGAAGGCCTGGCGCTGGGCTGCGACGGCCTGCTGGCCGGCGTGGGCTGCGCCTTCCCGCGCGAGACCGTGGCGCTCTATGACCTGATGAAAGCCGGCCAATTCGCCGAGGCGCTCAAGCTCTACCAGTGGATGACGCCCATGCTGCACCTGGACGTCTCCACCAAGCTGGTGCAAAACCTCAAGCTCATCGACGCGCTGGTCGGCGTGGGCACCGAGCACATGCGCCGCCCGCGCCTGCCGCTGGTAGGCGCCGAGCGCGAGTTCGTCGAAGCCATCGTCAAAAAAGCCCTGGCGACACGGCCGGCCAAGTACCAGTCCGCCCCGTAAATTTTTCCAACCCCGCAACCAGCACCGAGGAGACACCCATGACACATCGCAACAGCATCGTTTCATTGATCGGCATCGCAGCCATCGCGCTGGCTTCAGCGGCACAGGCCCAGGAACAGGTCGTGGCCATCGGCCACACCGGCCCGCTTTCGGGGCCGAACGCGTTCGCCGGCAAGGACAACGAAAACGGTGTGCGCCTGGCGGTCGAAGAACTCAATGCCAAAAAAATGGTGGTGGGTGGCAAGACACTCAAGTTCGAACTGCAGTCGGAGGACGACCAGTGCGACGCCAAGGCCGGCGTGAGCGCAGCCCAAAAACTTGTTGACAGCAAAGTGAAGTACATCATGGGCCCCTATTGCTCGGGCGTTGCGATTCCCGCATCACGGGTATACAGCGAAGGTGGCGCCATGATGTCGACCGTGGGCACCAACCCCAAGGTCACCCAGGGCGGCTACAAAAACCTGTTCCGGATCATTGCCAGCGACACACAGATCGGCTCCAGCATGGCGGTGTATGCCGCCAAGGTCCTGAAGGTCAGCAAGGTCGGCGTGATTGACGACCGCACGGCGTTCGGCCAGGGCGTTGCGGAAGAATTCGTCAAGGAAGCCAAAAAACAGGGCCTCACCGTGGTCGGGCAGGAGTTCACGACCGACAAGGCCGTGGATTTCCTTGCCATCCTGACCAACCTCAAGGCGCAGAAACCGGAAGCCATCTTCTTCGGCGGCTACGCACCGCAGGCCGCACCCATGGTGCGTCAGATGAAACAGCTGGGCCTGTCCGCCAAGCTGCTGGGCGGCGACACGCTCTGCAGCCCCGAAATGGGCAAGCTCGGCGGCGAAGCGGTCAACGACACGGTTTTTTGCGCGCAAGGCGGCTCCATGCTGGAAAAGGCCGCAGGTGGACCGGCCTTCAAGGCCAAATACAAAAAGCGCTTCAACCTCGATACGGACGCCTACGGCGCTTCCTTCTATGACCAGACGATGCTGATCGGCGAGGCCATGCGCAAAGCCGACTCCATCGACGTGGCCAAGGTCGGCGCCGAAATCTACAAGGGCAGCTACAAGGGCGTCGCGGGTACCTACACCTATGACGACAAGGGCAACATGACCCAGGCGCCCATCACGGTGTTCACGTTCAAGAATGCCCAGCCCACGGCGCTGGCGAGTTACTGACACGATCCGCACCACCGGTACACGGCCATGACGGGCAATGCCATGCGCAACGCAAGGTCCGACAACCTGCCCCCTCTCAGCCGCCATCCCTGGGGTGAGGGTCTGTGGTCGGCCGCGCGGATGCGCTGTGCCACGCCCGCCCTCGGCCCCACGCCGTATGCCGCCCGGCGGTTTGCCAAAACCGCACAACCATGAAAACGCCAGACACCGTGACGATCCACGTCAACGGCCGGCCACTGTCGGTCAAGACGGGAACGTCCGTGGCCGCGGCGCTGCGCATCGCCGACGCCGCGCGCATGGGCGTGGCACGCCGCTCCGTGCACGGCGAAGCCCGCGCGCCGTTCTGCGGCATGGGCATCTGCCAGGAATGCCGCGTCGACATCGATGGCCAGCGTCGCCTGGCCTGCCAGACCCTGTGCAGCGACGGCCTGCGCGTGGACACCGGACTTCCAGCTGGAGGGCAGAATCCATGAACGCTCCCGACAAGCCCCTAGCTCCCGCGGCTCCGTGCGAACTGCTGATCGTCGGCGCGGGCCCGGCCGGCATGGCGGCCGCGCTGGCCGCCGCACCCAGCGGCGCCCGCATCACACTGCTGGACGACAACCCGGTCCTGGGCGGCCAGATCTGGCGCGACGGCCCGGGCGCCCATCTGACGCCGCAGGCGCTGCGCATGCGCGAGGCGCTGGCGCGCTGCGCCAATGTGCGCCTGCTGTGCGGCACGCGCGTGGTGAGCCTGGCCGGCAGCAGCGCGCTGCTGCTGGAGGACGCCAAACAAGGCTGGGTGCAGCCTTATGACAAATTGATCCTGTGCACGGGCGCGCGCGAGTTGCTGCTGCCCTTCCCCGGCTGGACGCTGCCCGGCGTCACAGGCGCCGGTGGTCTGCAGGCCCTGGTCAAGGCCGGCCTGCCGGTCGCAGGCGAGCGCATTGTGATCGCCGGCAGCGGCCCCTTGCTGCTGGTGGCGGCCGACACGGCGCGGCGCGCCGGCGCCAAAGTGGTCCGCATCGCCGAGCAGGCCGGCCTGCCGGCCGTCGCGGGTTTTGCGGCGCAATTGCTGCGCTGGCCCGGCAAGGCCACACAAGCCCTGGGCCTGGCCAGCGCACGCTATCGCACAAGTACCTGCGTGGTCTCGGCGCACGGCGAGGGTCGCGTGCAGTCCGCGCGCCTGCTGCATGCCGGCCGTGAGACCGAGATCGCCTGCGACCGCGTGGCCTGTGGTTTCGGCCTGGTGCCCAACACCGAACTGGGCCAGTTGCTGGGCTGCGCGCTGGTGCCGGCCGGCGGCGGCGCGCAGGCCCTGGCGGTCGACAGCCTGCAGGCGACCAGCGTGGCCGGTATCTACGCGGCCGGCGAATGCACAGGCGTGGGCGGCAGTGAGCGCGCGCTCGCGCAGGGCCGCATCGCCGGGCTGGCCGCCATCGGGGACAACACCGCCGCGCAGCGCCACCACGCGGAACGCGCGCACTGGCAAGCCTTTGCCGGGCAGCTGCAGCGGCACTTCGCGCTGGCGCCCTCGCTCAAGACCCTGGCGCGGCCCGACACCTTGGTCTGCCGCTGCGAAGACGTGACACAGGCCGCGCTGGCCGGCTGCGGCGGCTGGACCGAAGCCAAGCTGCACACGCGCTGCGGCATGGGCGCCTGCCAGGGCCGCGTCTGCGGCGCGGCGGCGAATTTTTTATTCGGCTGGACGCCGCCCGCGCCCAGGCCGCCGCTGTCGCCCGCGCGCATCGCCACGCTGGCTAGCCCCCACACCAACGACTGAAAGCACCCATCCACCACCATGCCACAGGACATCATTCTCGAAACGCAGGGGCTGACCAAGGAGTTCCGCGGTTTTGTCGCCGTGCGCAACGTCGCCCTGCGCGTGCGGCGCGGCAGCATACACGCGCTGATAGGCCCGAACGGCGCCGGCAAGACCACGGTCTTCAACCTGCTGACCAAGTTCCACACGCCGACCGAAGGAAAAATCCTCTTTAACGGCACCGACATCACGCAGGAAAAACCCGCGCAGACCGCGCGCCGCGGCATCGTGCGTTCCTTCCAGATCTCCGCCGTGTTCCCACAGCTCACGGTGCTGGAGAACGTCAAGATCGCGCTGCAGCGCAAGCTGGGCGTGGAATACCACTTCTGGCAGTCGATCGCGGCCATGCGCAAGCTCGACGCGCCGGCCATGGCCCTGCTCGAGCAGGTGGGCCTGGCGCGTTTTGCCGCGCTGCTCGCCGGCGACCTGCCCTACGGCCGCAAGCGCACGCTGGAGATCGCCACCACACTGGCCCTGGACCCGGAACTGCTGCTGCTCGACGAGCCCACGCAGGGCATGGGCCATGAGGACGTGGACCGCATCAAACAGCTGATCAAGCAGGTCTCCGCGCAGCGCACCGTGCTGATGGTGGAGCACAACATGAAGGTGGTGGCCGACATCAGCGACACCATCACCGTGCTGCAGCGCGGCGAGGTGCTGGCCGAGGGGCCTTATGCCGAGGTCTCGGCCAACCCGGCCGTGCGTGAAGCCTATATGGGAGTCGAAGAAGATGCCTGAACCCCTCCACCCCACCGGCGAGGCCATGCTCACCATCCGCGACCTGCACGCCTGGTACGGCGAATCCCATGTGCTGCAGGGCATCAACCTGGACGTCAAGGCCGGTGAATGCATCACCCTGCTGGGCCGCAACGGCGCGGGCCGCACCTCCACACTGCGCGCCATCCTCGGGCTGGTCGGCAAGCGCACCGGCTCGATCCGCGTGGCGGGCAAGGAAACCATCGGCCTGCCGCCGCACCGCATCGCCCGACTGGGCCTGGGTTACTGCCCCGAAGAGCGCGGCATCTATGCCTCGCTGACCGCCGAGGAAAACCTCTTGCTGCTGCCCAAGGTCGGCGAAGGCGGCATGTCGCTGGAGCAGATCTACGCCATGTTTCCCAACCTCCAGGAACGCGCCAACAGCCCCGGCACGCGGCTGTCGGGCGGCGAGCAGCAGATGCTCGCGATGGCGCGCATCCTGCGCACCGGCGCCCAACTGCTGCTGCTCGACGAGATCACCGAAGGCCTGGCGCCCGTGATCGTGCAAAAGCTCGGCCAGGTGATACGCGAGCTCAAGGCGCGCGGCTTCACCATCGTGCTGGTGGAGCAGAACTTCCGCTTCGCCAAACACCTGGCGGACCGCCACTACGTGATCGAACACGGGCAGGTGGTCGAAGTCATGGAGCAGCGCGAGGTCGAAGCCCGGCAAGGCCGGCTTGACGAGCTGCTCGGCATCTGAGTTTTCACCCCTCCCCTTCCCTTTGCTTTTTTCCTTAACCCATGGAGCCCTTTATGCAATTTCGCAAACTCTCCGTCTGCCTGGCGGCCTGCGCGGCCCTTTCGCCCTTCTCCGTCCACGCCCAGGTCAGCGATGACGTCGTGAAGATAGGCGTGCTCAACGACCTCTCGGGCATTTACTCCGACCTGTCCGGCCAGGGCTCGGTCACGGCGGCGCGCATGGCCATCGAGGAGATGGGCGGCAAGGTGCTGGGCAAGCCGGTCGAGCTGGTCTTCGCCGACCACCAGAACAAGCCCGACGTGGCGGCCAACCTGGCGCGCGGCTGGTTCGACCAGGGCAAGGTCGACATGGTGACGGACTTCCCCACCACCTCCACCGCGCTGGCCGTGATGGAAATCGCCCGGCAGAAAAACCGCGTGGTCATGCCCTCCTCGGGCCTGGCCACCGCCATCCTCGGCGAAAAATGCACGCCGCTGACCGCGCAGTGGACCACCAACACCTACGCGTTGGCGGCCGGCACGGCGCGCGCGCTGGTCAAGGAAGGCAAGAAGACCTGGTACTTCGTCACCGCAGACTACACCTTCGGCCATTCGCTCGAAAAAGACGCGACCGAGGTCATCAAGGCCGACGGCGGCAGCGTGGTCGGCAGCTCGCGCCACCCCTTCCCCGGCAACGACTTTTCGTCCTTCCTGCTCAAAGCCCAGGCCTCCAAGGCCGACGTCATCGCGCTGGCCAATGCCGGCAACGACACGGTCAACGCCATCAAGCAGGCCAACGAATACGGCATCACGCGCAAGCAGGTGGTCGCGCCGCTGCTGACCTATATCTCCGACGTGCACAGCATAGGCCTGGACAAGGCGCAGGGCATGTATTTGAGCGAAGCCTTTTACTGGGACTTCGACGAGCGCTCGCGCGCCTGGTCCAGGAAATTCTTCGAGAAACAAAAACGCATGCCCACCGCCGCCCAGGCCGGCGTCTACTCGGCCACGCTGAGCTACCTCAAGGCCGTGCAGGCCGCGGGCACCGACGAGGCCAAGGCCGTCATGGCGCAGCTGCGCAAGATGACCATCGACGACGCGGTGATCCGCAAGGGCAAGCTGCGCGAGGACGGCGCGCTGGTGCACGACATGCTGCTGCTGCAGGTCAAGACGCCAGCCGAGTCGAAAGCGCCCTGGGACTACTACAAGGTCAAGTCCGTGCTCAAGGGCGCCGACGTGTTCCCGCCCATCAACCCCGCCTGCCAGGCCGGCAAGTAACTCCATCCCGCGCGCGGCGGCATGCCAGGGGGCGGCCGCCGCGCCACCGACGAAACACACATCATGTTTGACATCCCGATGCAGTCCCTGCTGGCCCAGTTGCTGGTGGGCCTGATCAACGGCTGCTTCTACGCCATGCTGAGCATGGGCCTGGCGATCATTTTCGGCCTGCTCAACATCATCAACTTCGCGCACGGCGCGCAGTTCATGGTGGCCGCCTTCCTGGCCTGGATGGGCTTTTCGCAGCTGCCGCTGCTGCTGGGCCCGGAGTTCAAGATCAACTTCTGGGCGGCGTTGGTGCTGGCGCCCCTCATCGTCGGCGGCCTGGGGGTGCTGCTCGAAAAAACCCTGCTCAAGCGGCTTTACCACCTGGACCACCTCTACGGCCTGCTGCTGACCTTCGGCGTCTCGCTGGTGCTCGAAGGCGTGTTCCGCCACTTCTACGGCATCTCGGGCGCCAGCTACGACCCGCCCGCACTGCTGCAGGGCGGCGTCGACCTGGGGTTTATGTATTTGCCGCTGTACCGCGGTTTTGTGGTGGTGGCCTCCATCCTGATCTGCGGCTGCACCTGGTTCCTGTTCGAGAAAACCCGGCTGGGCGCCCTGCTGCGCGCCGGCACCGAGAACCCAAAGCTGCTGCAGGCCTTCGGCGTCAACATCCCGCTGATGATCACGCTGACCTACGGCTTCGGCGTGGGCCTGGCCGGCATCGCCGGCGTGCTGGCCACACCCATCATGCAGGTCAACCCGCTGATGGGCGCCAACCTGCTCAACATCGTGTTCGCGGTGGTGGTGATAGGCGGGCTGGGCTCCATCCTGGGCGCCGTGGTCAGCGGCCTGGCCCTGGGCCTGCTCGAGGGCCTGACCAAGGTGTTCTACCCCGAGGCCTCCACCGTGGTGGTGTTCGTCATCATGGCGGTGGTGCTGCTGACGCGCCCCGCCGGCCTCTTCGGCAAGGAGCACTGAAGCCATGAAATCCCTGCTCACCCACATCCCCATGCCCGTGCGCATCCTGCTGGCGCTGCTGCTGCCCGCGCTGCTGGTGCCGGCCTTCCCCGAAATCGCCTACCCGGTCTTCATCATGAAGGTGCTGTGCTACGCGCTGTTCGCGCTGGCCTTCAACCTGCTGATCGGTTTCACCGGGCTGGTGTCCTTCGGCCATGCGGCTTTCTTCGGCTGGGCCGGCTACACCACGGGCATCCTGATGATCCGCTTCGGGGCGGCTGGTTTTCCGGTCGAGCTGGCCATCCTGGCGGGCATGGCCGTGGCCACCGCCATAGGCTGGCTGATAGGCACGCTGGCGATACGCCGCACCGGCATCTACTTCGCGATGATCACCCTGGCGCTCTCGCAGGTGGCCTACTTCCTGGCGGTGCAGATTCCCTGGACCGGCGGCGAGGACGGCATGCAGGGCATCCCGCGCGGCAAGCTGCTGGGCCTGGTCGACCTCTCGGTGGACAACAACATGTATTACTTCACGCTGGCGGTGTTCGTCGCGGCCTTCCTGGCCATACACCGCATCGTGCATTCGCCCTTCGGCCAGGCGCTCAAGGCGCTGCGCGACAACGCGCCGCGCGCCGTCTCGCTGGGCTACGACACCGACCGCTGCAAGCTTTACGCCTTCATGCTGTCGGCCGCGCTGGCCGGGCTGGCCGGCTCGCTCAAGGCGCTGGTGCTGCAGCTGTCGGCGCTCAACGACGTGATGCTGAGCACCTCGACCGAAGTGCTGCTGATGACGCTGCTGGGAGGGCTAGGCACCAGTTGGGGGCCCGTGGTAGGCTCCACACTGGTGGTCAGCCTGCAAAACCACCTCGCCGCCCTGGGCGGCGTGGTAACCGTGCTCATAGGCCTGACCTTCATCGTCTGTGTATCGTTCTTCCGGCGTGGCCTGGTCGGCGAATGGCAGGCCCTGCTGCAACGCCGAGATGCCCAACAACACCATGTCCCTGTCCACGACCGCACAGCCCACACCCCTTAAGCGCCGGGCCGCCGACGTCGCCTACGACGCGATCGAAGCCATGATCGCCACCTTGCAGCTGCAGCCCGGGGCGCCCGTGGTCGAGGCCGACCTGGCCCAGCGCACCCAGCTGGGCCGCACCCCGGTGCGCGAGGCGCTCCTGCGCATGGTCTCCATAGGCCTGATCGTGCAGCAGCCCCGGCGCGGCCTGCTGGTCTCCAACATCGACCTGGCCGACCACCTGGACGTGATCCTCACGCGGCGCGTGCTCGAGGGCGTGATCGCCGCGTGTTCGGCGCGCCGCGCCACGGCGGCCCAGCGCAAGGCCATCGTCGGCTGCGCGGCCAAGATGGTCAAGGCCGCCGAGCGCGCCAACCTCGAGGCCTATATGGCAGCCGACCACGAGCTGGACCTGGTCAACCACGAAGCCTGCCGCAACAGCTCGGCCGTCAAGAGCGTGGTGCCGCTGATCGTGCAGTGCCGGCGCTTCTGGTACGCCTACCAGCACGAGGGCGAAATCGCCGAAGGCGCGCGCTTTCACATGGAGCTGGCCCAGGGCATCGCCACCGGCGACGAGGCCGCCGCGGTATTGGGCGCCAACAAGCTCATGGACTACCTCGAGGGCTTTGCCCGCCGCGTCATCGAGATCTGAGGTCACGGGCCGCCAGGCGGCTACCGGCCGGCTATTGCGCGGCTTGCTGGCCCAGCTCAATGCGCTGGGCCAAAAAGCGCCATATGCGCTCGTCGTCACTGAAAGCCACGTTAAAGCGCAGCCAGCCCGTGGGATGGGGCTCCAGCAGGAACAGCTGCCCCGGGCCGAGCATGATGCCCTCGGGCGTCGCCTCCTTGGACAGCACGGCGCCGTCCGGAAGGTCCGGGTGCCGGGCCCACAGGTACATGCCGGCCCCCGGCTCATGGAAAAGCTCGAATCCCAGGTTGGTCAGATTCTTTTCGGTCTTGCGATGCGCCAGGGCCAGCTTTTCCCGAAGCGACTTGAGGTGCTTGCGCCAGCGGCCGTCGGTGACCACCCCGAACGTCAGCCGCTCGGCGATGTCCGAGGACGTCAACCCGGAAATCATCTTGAGCTGGGCCAAGTCTTCAATCAGCTCGCCTCGCGCCAGCAGGTAGCCCACGCGCAGGTTCGGGGAAATGGTTTTGGAGAAGCTGCCGATATACACCACGCGCTGCAGCTGGTCCAGGCTGGCCAGCGTGGAGCGCGAGGTCGGGTCCATGTCGGCGTAGATATCGTTCTCCACCAGCGTGAAATCATGCGCCTCGGCCAGTTGCAGCAAGCGGTGCAGATGGGCCGCCGAGGCGATGGAGCAGGTCGGGCTCTGCAGGCGAGGCTGTGTAAAAAAGGCCTTGGGCTTGTGCTCGACCAGCAGCGCCTCCAGCGCGGCGAGGTCGTAGCCCGTGGGGGTGCGCGGCACGCCCACCAGATTGGCCCCCAGGAAACGCAGCATGAACATCAGGTTGGGATAACCCGGGTTGTCCACCAGCACAGTGTCGCCCGGCTTGAGGAGTTGCCGGGCCACCAGATCCAGCGCCTGGCTGGAGCCCTGCGTCAGCAACACCTGGTTCACCTCAACCGCGATCTGGCTTTCAGCCAGGGCCTCCGCGATGACCATGCGCAGCGCCATATGCCCATGGGGCAGGCCGTAACCTTCCAGGGAAGAGCCGTCCACCGACAGCTGCCGCATGCTGCGGCGCAGCGCGTCCCCGAACAGGAAATCGTGGGGCAGCCAGCCGCAGCCGGGTTTCATCGGCAGGTTGCGGTTTTCGAATATCTGCTTGAGGTACCAGCGCGCGTCGAATTTCGGCTGCGGGGGCTGCGCATACAGCGTGCCCGAAGCCCCCTCGTCACCCCGGCGCTTGACGAAAAACCCGGCATTGGCCCGGGAAACAAGCCAGCCCTGGGCCACCAGGCGGTCATAGGCCTCCACCACCGTGAAGACGCTGACCCCATGCATGGCGGCAAAACCGCGGATGGAAGGCAGCTTGACCCCCGGTTTCAGCGCCTGCCCGGCAATCATCCCACGCAGGCCGTCAACGATCTGGCTCACCAGGGGGGTCTGCAGTTCCGGGCGAAGTGTGAGCATCAAAAAACCAAAAAGGGCGAATTGTGCATCGCAATCCTCACGCACCAGGTTGGGGTATCCATGTACAGGATTTTAGACCCGTACAGTGTGTTGAAAAGCACGCAAAGCTGTACATGGACTGGGCTGGCGCCGAATTTTAAAGTCCACCCCATTCCCTACTTAAACCTTGAAACCACCCTCATCATGCAGCCAAACCAAACCTCCACCAACGCCGCCCTGATGGCGCGCCGCCAAGCAGCCGTGACGCGCGGCGTCGGCCAGGCACACGAGATTTTTGCCAGCCGGGCGAAAAACGCCGAACTGTGGGACGTGGAAGGCCGCCGCTATATCGACTTCGCCGGCGGCATCGCCGTGCTCAACACCGGCCACCTGCATCCCGAAGTCATTGCCGCGGTCAAGGCCCAGCTCGACCTCTACACGCACACCTGCTTCCAGGTCATCGCCTATGAGCCCTACGTCGAACTGGCGGAAAAGCTCAATGCCCTGGCGCCCGGCAACTTCGCCAAAAAAACCTTGCTGCTGAGCACCGGCGCCGAGGCGGTCGAGAACGCGGTCAAGGTGGCGCGGGCCTACACCAAGCGCCCCGGCGTCGTCGCCTTCACGGGCGGCTACCACGGCCGCACCAACATGACATTGGGCATGACCGGCAAGGTGGCGCCTTACAAGCTGGGCTTTGGACCCTTCCCCGGCGAAGTCTTCCACGCCGAATTCCCCAACGCCCTGCACGGCGTGAGCATCGAGCAGGCGCTGCATTCGGTGGAGCAGATCCTCAAGAACGACGTCGAACCCGAGCGCGTGGCGGCCTTCATCGTTGAGCCGGTCCAGGGCGAAGGGGGCTTTTACGTCGCCCCGCCCGAATTCATCAGCCGCCTGAAGGCGCTGGCCGACCGCCACGGCATCCTGCTGATCGCCGATGAGGTCCAGACCGGCGCGGGACGCACAGGCACCTGGTTCGCCAGCGAACAGTGGCCGGTGGCCCCCGACCTGATCGCCATCGCCAAATCGATGGCCGGCGGTTTCCCCATCTCGGGCCTGGTTGGCCGCGCCGAGGTGATGGATGCCCCCGGCCCCGGTGGCCTGGGTGGCACCTACGCGGGAAGCCCCGTAGGCTGCGCGGCCGCCCTGGCGGTGCTCAAGGTTTTCGAGAAGGAAAAACTCCTGGAGCGCAGCAAGTCCATGGGTGCCCATCTGGTCAAGGGCCTGCGCGCCATCGCTGAAACGGAAAAATCCATAGGTGACGTGCGCGGCCTGGGCGCTATGGTGGCCATAGAGCTCTTCGAAAACGGGGACCTCGCCCGCCCCGACGCGGCCCTGACCAAGCGCGTGGTGGCAGAGGCCGCCCGGCGCGGGCTGATATTGCTCTCATGCGGTACCTACGGTAATGTGATCCGCATTCTCGTTCCCCTCACGGCGTCCGACGCGCTGCTCGACGAAGGCCTGAAGATCCTGGCCGACAGCTTCGCCGCAACGCGTTGATCTCCGTGACCAGCTCAGGAAAAACGATGACTGATCACGATGTCCTCGTACGCTTTGCAGGCGTGCAGAAAACCTATGACGGCGAGCAGCTTGTCGTGCAGCAGCTTGACCTCGACATCCATCGCGGGGAGTTTCTGAGCCTGCTGGGCCCTTCGGGCTCCGGGAAAACCACGACATTGATGATGCTTGCCGGCTTCGAGTCCCCCACGGCCGGCGAGATTTTCCTGGGCGGCGCGCAGATCACGGGCACCCCGCCGCACAAGCGCAACTTCGGCATGGTGTTCCAGAACTACGCGCTGTTCCCGCACCTCACCGTGGGCCAGAACGTGGCCTATCCGCTTACGGTGCGCAAGGTCTCCAAGGCCGACCAGGCAAGCCGCGTGCAGCGCGCGCTCGACATGGTCCGCCTGTCGGGCATGGCCGACCGCCTGCCCGGCCAGCTTTCCGGCGGCCAGCAGCAGCGCGTGGCCCTGGCGCGCGCGCTGGTGTTCGAGCCCCAGCTGGTGCTGATGGACGAACCGCTGGGCGCCCTCGACAAGCAGCTGCGCGAGCACATGCAGATTGAACTGAAGGAGCTGCACAAGCAGCTGGGCGTGACCTTTGTCTATGTCACGCACGACCAGGGGGAAGCCCTGACGATGAGCGACCGCGTGGCGGTGTTCAACGATGGTGTGATCCAGCAACTGGCCCCTGTGGAGGCGCTGTACGAGACGCCCTCCAACCGTTTTGTCGCCGGCTTCGTCGGTGACAGCACGGTACTCAAGGGCAAAGCCGGCACCGCCGGCATCGAATTGCCGGACGGCCGCGTCCTGGGCGGCATCAACGTCAACCAGGCGCCTGCCGGTGCGCAGGTTGAGGCCTACATCCGGCCCGAGCGCATCGTGCTGCACCGCCAGCCCCTGCCCGCGCTGGCGAACGTGCTCGCCGCGCGCGTCGCGCGGGTCATCTATTTCGGTGACCACCTGCGCCTGCTCTGCGACCTTGGCGAAGGCCAGGCCGAAGCCACGGTGAAGCTGCCCCTGATCGCGCTGGACGGCCTGGCGTCGCCGCAGCCCGGGGAGGCCGTACACCTGGAATTCCCCGCGGCATTCACGCGGATTTACGGCACCTGACCGCGCCCGCACCACACTTTTTGCCTTTCTTTTTCACGCGTTTCTTTCATCAACCACCGAGGACTCACCCCATGACTACCCTGAAGAAAAACATCATCGCCATCACGGCGGCTTCTTGCCTGGCCCTGCCAGCCCTGGCGCAGCAGCAGATCACCGTCATCAACTTCGGCGGCGCCAATGCCAACGCGCAAAAGAAGGCGTATTACGAGCCTTACGAAAAGACGGGTACCAAAGTCATCGCCGGCGAATACAACGGCGAGCAGGCCAAGATCAAGGCCATGGTCGAAACCAAGAAGGTCACCTGGGACGTCGTCGAGGTCGAGTCGCCCGACGTCCAGCGCGGCTGCGACGAAGGGCTGTTCGAAAAGATCGACTTCAGCAAGATAGGCGCCAAGGCGGACTTCCTTCCCGCCGCCGTGCACGACTGCGGCGTGGGCGTTTTTGTCTGGTCCACCGTGATGGCCTGGAACGCCGACAAGGTCAAGACCGCCCCCGCCAGCTGGGCTGATTTCTGGGACGTCAAAAAGATCCCCGGCAAACGCGGCATGCGCAAAGGCGCGCGCTACAACCTGGAGTTCGCGCTGATGGCCGATGGCGTCAAGCCCGCCGATGTCTACAAGGTCCTGGCCACCAAGGATGGCGCGGATCGCGCATTCCGCAAGCTGACCGAACTCAAGCCCAGCATCCAGTGGTGGGAAGCCGGCGCCCAGCCCGCGCAATTCCTGGTGGCCGGTGACGTCGCCCTGAGCACGGTCTACAACGGCCGCATAGACGCCGCCAACCGCGAAGGCCGCAACCTGAAGATCTACTGGCCCGGTGGTATTTACGACCTGGACTACTGGGTCATCCCCAAAGGCGCACCGAACAAGGATGCCTCGATGAAATTCATCGCCTTCGCCAGCCAGCCCGCCACGCAAGCCGTGTATGCGCAAAACATCGCCTACGGCCCCGTGAACACCAAGGCCCTGGCCAAGCTGGACAAGAAAGTGCTGGACGACCTGCCGACCTCGCAGGCCAACGCCAAAGAAGCCATCCAGATGAACGTCGGCTTCTGGGCCGACCAGGGCGAAGCGCTGGAAAAACGTTTCGCCGCCTGGGCCACGCAGTAAAACCCGGAGCAAGCCAGCATGACCAGTTCCACCAGCAAAGCAGCCCTGACGGGCGAAGACGCCCGCGCGCTGCGCAAGGCGCTGTCGCGGGCCGAGGCGCGGCGCAAATGGCGCGCCTTCGCCCTGACAGTGCCCCTGCTGGTGTTTCTTCTGCTGACCTTGCTCATTCCTATCGCGGCGCTGCTTCAGCGCGCCGTTGAAAACCCGGAGGTGGCGACAGCGCTGCCCCGGACGGTGAAAAGCCTTGAGGGCTGGAACCCCGAGGCGCCACCGGCCGCCGCAAGCTATGCGGCGCTGGTGCAAGACCTGGGCCACCTTTCAGACAGCTCCGATGCCGGTGCACTGGCGCGAAGGCTCAACTCTGAAGTGCCCGGCGCTCGCTCCCTGGTGATGGGAGCATTCCGCGCCTTGCCCGTCACGGGCTCTCCCGAGGAAATACGGGACCGGCTGCTCCAGCTCGATCCGCGCTGGGCAGACCCGCCCTTCTGGCAAGCGATCGCCAAAAACGGTTCCCGCTGGACGCCCGACTACCTGCTGGCATCGGTGGACCTGCGGCGGGGCAGCCAGGGTGATATCGAGCGCATGCCGCCCGAGCTGCGCGCCTTCGGCCCCATCCTGCTGCGCACCTTCCAGATCAGCTTTATCGTCACGCTCTTCTGCCTGGCGCTGGGTTATCCACTGGCCTGGTGGCTGGCTTCGCTTCCGGCGCGCAAGGCGAACCTGCTGATGATCCTGGTGCTGGTGCCCTTCTGGACGTCCATACTGGTCCGGGTGGCCGCCTGGATCGTGCTGCTGCAATCGGAAGGCCTGGTCAATCGCGGGCTGATGGGCATGGGCCTCATAGACAGCCCCCTGCCGCTGCTGTTCAACCGCGCGGGTGTGGTGATCGCCATGGTGCACATCCTGCTCCCCTTCATGATCCTGCCGCTGTACAGCGTGATGAAAAACGTGCCGCCGACCTATGTGCGGGCCGCGGTTTCGCTGGGCAGCGCACCCCTGGCCGCATTCTTTCGCGTCTACGTGCCGCAAACCTACCCTGGCATCAGCGCCGGGGCGCTGCTGGTGTTCATCCTGTCCATCGGCTACTACGTGACCCCTGCCCTGCTGGGCGGTGCGGACGACCAGATGCTGAGTTATTACATCGCGCGGTACACCAATGTGCAGGTCAATTGGGGAATGGCCTGCGCGCTGGGCGCGCTGCTGCTGACCGCCACCATGGTGCTTTACGGCGTCTACCGGCGCATCGGCAAGGCCGAACTCAGCATGGGCTGATACCCCCTCACGATACAGACCCTCCGCAGCTTTCCACTCTTCATCCGCCATGCACAAACTCATCAACGGCCCCGTCTTCCCGCGCTATGCCACCACGGCCGACAAAGCCGGCTGGTGGCTGGTGCGTGCCGCTTGCGTCGCCATACTCATCTTTCTGCTGGCGCCCATCCTGGTCGTGGTGCCGCTGTCCTTTTCCGACAGCTCCTTCCTGGCTTACCCCATCCCGGGCTGGTCGTTGAAGTGGTACCGCAACCTGATGGATTCGCCCGAATGGGCCCGGGCCGCGAAGAACAGCTTCATCGTGGCGCCCGCCGCCACACTGATCGCCACCACGCTCGGCACGATGGCCGCGGTGGGCCTGTCGCGCACCCACTTTCGCTTCAAGAGCCTGCTCATGGGCATTCTCATCGCGCCGATGGTGGTGCCCATCGTGGTGGTAGGGGTGGCCACCTACCTCTACTTCGCGCCGCTCGGCCTGGCCGACAGCTACCTGGGCCTGATCGCCGTGCACGCGGCGCTGGGCACGCCTTTCGTGCTCACCACCGTGCTGGCGACGCTTGCGGGTTTCAACCACAACCTGGTCAGGGCATCACTGAGCCTTGGCGAGACGCCCTTGCGAACCTTCTTCAGGATCACACTGCCGGTCATCGCTCCGGGCGTGATTTCCGGCGCGCTGTTCGCATTTGCCACCTCTTTTGACGAAGTGGTGGTCACGCTGTTCCTGGCCGGCACGGACCAGGCTACCCTGCCCCGCCAGATGTTCAACGGCATCCGGGAAAACATCTCGCCAACGATCGCGGCCGTGGCCACCTTGCTGATCATTTTCACCACCACCCTCCTGCTGCTTCTGGAATGGCTGCGCGGGCGGCGCAATTGAGCGCAGGCTCCTTCTTTCACCACAGGGCAATTCATGCGCCAAGACAACATTCGGGGCGAGGTCATCGGCAACCTGCCCGCAGCAGTCGAGCGATATTTCCAACTCATGTACGACTGCGACGTCGCGCAGTTCGACAACGTCTTTCATCCCACGGCGCAACTCCATGGCTTCACGGACGATGCGCTGGTGGTATGGCCCACCTCGGCCTACCGGGAGATTCTGGCGACCCGCATCTCCCCGATGAATTCAGGCGCGCCGCGGGAGCAGGAAATCCTGCTGATCGACGTGGTGTCGAGCCGGCAGGCCATGGTCAAAGTTCGAGTGCGCATCAACCAGAAAGTGTTCGTCGACCACCTGGGCTACCTTCGCACCGATGAGGGCTGGCGCATCACGTCCAAGGCCTTCCACCTGGAGGGCAGCGCACCATGACGCTCCAAGCCACCGCACTCATGCACGTCGACGACGAGCGGGTCGTCGTGACCGAATGGCGCTTTGCGCCAGGCGCCGAAACAGGCCATCACGTCCACACCCGCCCCTACGTAGTGGTACCGCTGACGGACGGCACCCTGGGCATAGGCGGGTCGGACGTCAACTTGCACGCGGGCCAGGCTTATGCGCGGCCCGCAGGCGTGGCGCACAACGTCATCAACACAGGCGCGAAGGAATTCCGGTTTGTGGAAATCGAATTGAAAGGCACGCTCCCATGAAAACGCACCATCTATCCACGCTCATTGCAGCCTTCAGCCTGGTGCTGCCGGTGCACGCCCAGAACCCCGTTCAAATCCCCGCGCAAGGGCTGACCGTCGCCAACTTCGGCGGGGCCAACGGCAAGGCGCAGGACGCGGCCTTCATCCAGCCCTTCAAGGCAGCCTACAAAACCGAAGCGCGGGGGGTTGAATATCCGGGTGACCTCCCGGCCATTCGCAACATGCTCAAGGAACGCAAGAACGAATGGGATGTGGCCGAAGTGGAATCCGCCGACCTGAAGGCCGGATGCGACGCGGGCCTGTTCGAGCGCATAGACCGCGGCAGCATTCCCCATGCCGGCATGCTGTTGCCGGGCACCGTGCAGGAATGCGGTGTCGGCGCCTTTGTATGGGCCACCGTGATGGCCTACGAACCGGGCCGCTTCAAGGAGGCGCCGCGCAGCTGGCAGGATTTTTGGGACGTGCAGCGCTTTCCCGGCAAGCGGGGCTTGCGCAAAGGCGCGCGCTACAACATGGAAATCGCGCTGATGGCCGACGGCGTGCACCGCCGCGACGTGTACGCCATGCTGGCCACCGAGGCGGGCGCCCGGCGCGCCCTGGCCAAGCTCGAGCAGCTCAAGCCCCACATCGTCTGGTGGGAGTCGGGCTCCCAGCCGCCGCAGCGCCTGGCTTCCGGCGAAACCACGCTGTCCACCGCCTTCAACGGCCGCATCGCCGCTGCCAACCGCGAGCGCCTCAGCCCGCTGGCCATCTCCTGGCTTGACGCCGTGTACGAGTTGGACTACTGGGTCATCATCAAGGGCACGCCCAGGCTGGAGCAGGCGCGCGCCTTCATCAGTTTCGCCACCTCGGAAGAAGCACAGCTGGCCTTTTCGCGCGAGATTCCCTACGGCCCCACGCACTTCAACGCCATCCTGCGCTACGACACCGGCCGCGCCCGCCCCGCCGCCAGCGCGCCGGTCACGGACCTGTCCATGGCCGGCAGCGACCTGCCGTCGGCGCCCGGCAACATGCGCCGTTCGCTGGCCTTTGACCCGGCCTTCTGGACGAAGGCCGGCGGGACGGCGCTGGAAAAGCAGTTTGCCCAACGCATAAAGTAAGGGCTGGTTTTCCGCAATCGCGCCTCTCGCACTGAAACCCTTTCCCGGGGTCGCATACCGGCCCGCCGCCCTGCCGTCCCCGCGAAAGCTGTCAAAATCACCCGACGGTCTCTCCCCCTCCCACTTCCCCCAGCATCCTCCCGCCTTAAGGACTCCCGTTCATGGACATGAAAACTTCCCCCATTTCCCTGCTCAAAGACCCCAGCCTGTTCAAGACCGACGCGCTGGTCAACGGCCAGTGGGTCGCGGGCAAAGCCCGTTTTGACGTGAACGACCCCGCCACCGGCCGCAAGCTGGCCGACGTGGCCAACCTGGGCCCGCAGGACGCCGAAGCCGCCATTGCCGCCGCCAACGCCGCCTGGCCGGCATGGCGCAACAAGACCGGCAAGGAGCGCCACGCCATCCTGCTCAAGTGGTTCCAGCTGCTGATGGCCAACCAGGAAGACCTGGGCCGCATCATGACCGCCGAGCAGGGCAAGCCCTTTGCCGAGGCCAAGGGCGAGATCGCCTACGGCGCGAGTTTTGTCGAGTGGTTTGCCGAAGAGGCCAAACGCGTCAACGGCGAGACCCTGCCGCAGTTCGACAACAACCGCCGCCTGATGGTGATCAAGCAGCCGATCGGTGTGTGCGCCGCCATCACGCCCTGGAACTTCCCGCTGGCCATGATCACCCGCAAGGTCGCCCCGGCCCTGGCCGCCGGCTGCCCGGTGGTTATCAAGCCGGCCGAGCTCACGCCGCTGACGGCCCTGGCCGCGGCCGAGCTGGCCGTGCGCGCCGGCATCCCGGCCGGCGTGCTCAATGTGCTGACGGCCGACAGCGCCAACAGCATCGCCGTGGGCAAAGTCTTCTGCGCCAGCGACGTGGTGCGCCACATCAGCTTCACCGGCTCCACCGAGGTCGGCCGCATCCTGATGGCGCAAAGCGCGCCCAGCGTCAAGAAGCTCGCGCTGGAGCTGGGCGGCAACGCGCCCTTCATCGTGTTCGACGATGCCGACGTGGATTCGGCCGTCGAGGGCGCCATGGCCAGCAAATACCGCAACGCCGGCCAGACCTGCGTCTGCGCCAACCGCATCTATGTGCAGGACGGCATCTACGACCAGTTCGTTGAGAAATTCGCCGCCAAGGTCAAGGGCCTCAAGGTCGGCAACGGCTTTGAGGACGGCGTGGTGCAAGGCCCGTTGATCGAGGACGCCGCCGTCGAGAAGGTGCAGCGCCATGTGGACGATGCCCTCGCCAAGGGCGGCAAGCTGCTGGCCGGCGGCCACAAGCTCCAGGGCCAGTTCTTCGAACCCACGGTGGTTTCCGAAGCCACCGCCGACATGCTCTGCGCCCGCGAAGAAACCTTCGGCCCCTTCGCGCCGGTGTTCCGCTTCCACAAGGACCAGGAGGCGATTGACGCGGCCAACAACACCGAGTTTGGTCTCGCCAGCTATTTCTACAGCCGCGACATAGGCCGCATCTACCGCGTGGCCGAGGCGCTGGAATACGGCATGGTGGGCATCAACGCGGGCGTGATCGCCACCGAGCACGTGCCCTTCGGCGGCGTCAAGCAGTCGGGCCTGGGCCGCGAGGGTTCGCGCCACGGCATCGAAGAGTACCTTGAGATGAAGTACCTGTGCTTGGGCGACATCCAGCGCTAAACTGGTTCCCCCTACACTCGCCCGCCCACCACGCCTCTATGCGCCTGCTGCTTGTCGAAGACGAAGCCGAAATGGCGGCGTGGCTGCTGCGCGCCTTCAAGCAAAGCGGTTATGTGTCCGACCACGCGCCCGATGCCGCCACCGCCGAGTCGCTGCTGGCCGGCAACGACTATGACGCCGTGGTGCTGGACCTGCGCCTGCCCGACAAACACGGGCTGGCCCTGCTGGCCGAGCTGCGCAAGGACGGCAACCGCACGCCCGTGCTGGTGCTGACCGCCCAGGGCTCGCTGCAGGACCGGGTCAAGGGCCTGAACGTCGGGGCCGACGACTTCCTGAGCAAGCCTTTTGCCCTCGAGGAACTCGAGGCCCGCCTCGCCGCGCTGGTGCGGCGCAGCCGCGGCCGCTCCCACGCGCCGCTGCAGTGCGGGTCTCTCTCGTGCCCGCACGACAGCCGCGCCTTCACGCTGGGCGGCACGCTGCTGCAGCTCACGCCGCGCGAAAGCGCGGCCCTGGCCGTGCTGCTGGCGCGCAGCGGCACGCCGGTGGAAAAATCGCAGCTCTCGGGCAAGGTTTTTCCGGCCGACAGCAACGCCGGGCCCGATGCCATCGAGCTGGTGCTGCACCGGCTGCGCCGCAAGCTTGAAGGCGGCGACGTGCGCATCGTCACCGTGCGCGGCCTGGGTTATATGTTGGAAAGCATTGCCCCGGAAAGCGCCGCGCATGAAGATACTGCGCACTGACCCTGACCGCTTCGGCATACGCGCGCGCCTGCTCACGCTGCTGCTCCCGGCCATCCTGGGCCTGCTGGCCCTGGACAGCTGGAACGACTACAGCGCCCTCAGAAACCAGGTGCAGGAGGCCTACGACCAGAGCATGCTGGAAGCCGCGCACGCGCTGCAAAGCAGCGTGACACCGGCGCGGGACGGCTCGCTGCAGCTCAACGCGCCAGCCGGGGTGCAAGCCATATTCGGCGCGGACTACCCCCTGCAAAAATACCTGCAGGTGAGCCTGGCGCCCCTGCCGCAGACGCCGGCGCAGGCCGGCAACACCAACCCATCTGGACTCACCCTGCTGGGCGGAACAGAGCTGCCGGCGCCGCCGCCCGAACTTTCAGCACCCGGGGCCGATGCCCCCGCCGCGGGCTCGCCCGTCTGGTATGACAGCTTCCACGCGGGCCATGCGGTGCGGGTGGTGGCCTTGCGTAGCCAGGTGCGGGATGGGCAGGGCCGGCCCTTCAGCCTGCTGGTCCAGGTTGCCGAAAGTACGGTCCCGCGCGACCGCGCGCAGGACGCCACCTTGCGGCAGGAGCTGATACGCGACGCGCGCATGGTGCTGGTGATGGTGCTGCTGGTCTGGCTGGGCGTGACCTGGTCGCTGCAGCCGCTGGAGCGCCTGCGCAAGTCGGTGTTGCAGGGCAAGGGCGACGAGCTCAAGCCGCTGGACACCAGCGGCGTGCCGCATGAGGTGGCGCCGCTGGTCGAGGCCCTGAACCAGCACCTGGCCAGCTACCGCGAGCTGCTGGAGCAGCAATCGCAATTCCTGGCCGATGCCTCGCACCAGCTGCGCACGCCGCTGGCCATCATGCTGACCCAGGCCGGCGTAGCGCTGCGCGAAAAAGACACCGGGCAGATTCACACGACCTTGCGCGCCATGGTCGCCCAGATCGCGCGCAGCCGGCGCCTGTGCGAGCAGCTGCTGTCGCTGGCCCACGCGAGCGAGAGCGCGCCGCCCGCCGGCACGCCCACCCTGGTCGACCTGAACGCCGTCGCCCGCGAGGTGGTGCTGCAGCACCTGGCGCTGGCCCATGAAAAAAACCTGGACCTGGGCTGGGTCGACGCCCGCGGGGATTCGGCGGATACGGATGCGGCGGCGCAAGACGCGCCGGCAGCCGCGGTCCCGGTACTGGCCCGGGAGCCCGAGCTGCACGAGGCGCTTTCCAACCTGGTGCACAACGCCATCGCCTACACACCGCCCGGCGGCCAGATCACCGTGATGGCGGGCAACCGGGACGGCATGGCGCTGGCCGAGGTTCGCGACAACGGCCCCGGCATTGCCCAGGTGCGCCGCGGCCAGGTGTTTGAGCGCTTTCATTCGGCTGGCCCGGGCGCCGAAAAAGGCTCGCGCGGTGCCGGGCTGGGCCTGTCCATCGCGCGCGCCTACGCCAGGCGCAACGGCGGCGACATCGAACTGGCCGACCCGGCTTCCGGCCCCGGGCTGCGCGCCATCCTGCGCCTGCCGCTGGCGCCCCAACAGTAGCGCTGACAGCCCGCCCGGGAGCGGCCACAGCGGGTTCATACCCGTTAGTGATAACACGTATTTTGGCCCCGGCCGCGCAAAACGAAAGCCGATTGGAAGCCTCGCTTCCTAACATCCCCTCCAGCCCGAACGCCCCCAGGCCGCATTTCCCGAGCGGCCCGGGGCCGGGACATCACCCCAAGGAGACACGGATGACACACCCCCCGTTTGCGACAAGGCCCTTCGCGGCCCAGCCATGGAGCGCCCCACGATGAACTTCAACAACCGCAATTTCGTACGGGGCCTGTGCCTCATGGCCATCGCCCTGGTCTTCGGCGGGGTGTCCTTCAGCTACACCATGGGTGAGCTGAGCCGTTCCGGGCCCGGCCTGTTCCCGCTGCTGGTGAGCTCCTTCCTGTTCGTCATCGGCGTGCTCACCGTGGTGCGCTCGCATTTTGTCGACCCCGTGCCGCTGGACTACAGCGCCAAGAACATCGCCATCATCCTGGTGAGCCTGGTCGGCTTCTCGGTGATTTCCCAGTTCGTCAACATGATCCTGGGCATCGTCTTCCTGGTGTTCTGCTCCACGCTGGCCGGCACCTCGTATTCGCTGGTGCGCAACGTCAAGATCTCCATCGGCCTGGTCGCCGTGGCCTTCGCCTTCAAACAATTTCTCGGCCTGAGCCTGCCGCTGTACTGATATGGAAGTCCTGCACAACCTCTCGTTCGGTTTCGAACACGCGCTGACGCTGCAAAACCTGCTGTATTGCGCCCTGGGCTGTACGGTGGGCACGCTGATCGGGCTGCTGCCCGGCCTGGGCCCCCTGTCCACCATCAGCCTGCTGCTGCCGCTGACCTACTCCATCCCCACCGGCGGCGCCCTCATCATGCTGGCCGGCATCTACTACGGCGCGCAATACGGCGACAGCGTGAGCGCCATCACCATGAAGATCCCGCATGCCAGCAGCATCGTGGCCTGCATAGACGGCTACCAGATGACGCTCAAGGGCAAGACCGGCCTGGCGCTGTTCACCGCCGGCGTTTCCAGCTTCATTGGCGGCACGGTCGCCATCGTGGTGCTGTCGACCATGGCGCCCGCGCTGGGCGAAGTCGGTTTCCTGTTCGGGCCGGCCGACTACTGCGCGCTGATGCTGCTGGGTTTCTTCTGCGTGAGTTTTGTCAGCAGCGGCAGCCTGCTCAACGGCCTGGCCATGGCCATGGTCGGCGTGCTGCTGGGCATGGTCGGCACCGACGTCAACAGCGGCGTGGCGCGCTACACCATGAACCTGCCCTTCCTGATGGACGGCATCGGCCTGATCAGCATCGCGCTGGGCTGCTTCGGCATTGCCGAGGTCGTGAAAAACCTCGACAACAAAAACGTGCTCACGCCCTTTAACGGCAAGATCAAGCTCATGCCCACCTGGCCCGAGTTCAAGCGCATCATCCCCAGCGCGCTGCGCGGCAGCGTGATCGGCTCCATCCTGGGCATACTGCCCGGCGGCGGCCCCACCATCGCCCAGTTCGCCGCCTATGCCGCCGACAAAAAGCTCAGCAAATACAAACACGAAATCGGCACCGGATGCATTGAAGGCGTGGCCGGCCAGGCCGCCGCCGACGAGGCTGCCGCGCGCACCAGCTTCATCCCGCTGATGGCCATCGGCATCCCCGAGAACGCCGTGATGGCGCTGATGATGGCGGCCTTTGTGGTCAAGGGCATACAGCCCGGCCCCAACATGATCGCCACCCACCCCGACCTGTTCTGGGGCCTGGTGGCCAGCATGTGGATAGGCAACTGCTTCCTGCTGGTCCTCAACGTGCCCCTGGTGCGCTACTGGCTGTCGGTCTTCAAGATTCCCTACACCGTGCTGTTCCCGGCCATCCTGTTCTTCTGCTGCATAGGCACTTACAGCATCAACAACAGCCTGGACGACATCTACACCACCGCCGTGTTCGGTTTCATCGGCTACCTCTTCCTGCGCCTGGACATGGAGGCCGCGCCGCTGCTGCTGGGCTTTATCCTGGGCCCCATGCTGGAGGAAAATTTCCGCCGCGCCATGCTGCTGAGCCGCGGCAGCTTCAATGTCTTCGTTAACCGCCCCATCAGCGGCACCCTGCTCAGCGTGATTGGCATCCTGGTCGTGTGGCAGACGGTGGTGTTTATCCGCAAGCTGATCAAGTCGCCCGACCACCACATCCACTCGGACAACGAGAGCGCCAAGGCCCCCACGCCTGCCGCGGCGGCGGCCACCTCGGGGTCGCTGGCTTCCGGCGAATAAGGCCCGCCCCACCACAAGCCCCCGAAACGGCCCTTGCGGCGATTCGGGGGCTTGTTTCATGCGGCCGTTGTGTTGAAATAAGCCTCTCTTTGAGGAGACCTTAGAACATGAACCGCAGACTCTTCGTCCAGGCCGGCGCCACCGCAGCCCTCGCCCTCTTCCTGCCGCTCGCCCTCGCCCAGTCCGCAGGTGCCAAACGCCAGGGTATCGTGATCCAGGTCAGCGACAACGACCCGGCCAAATGGAACCTGGCGCTCAACAACGCCAAAAACCTGCAGGACGACGTAGGCGCGGCCAATGTGGAGATCGAGATCGTCGCCTACGGCCCCGGCATAGGCATGCTCAAGCTCGAGTCGCCCACCGGCTCGCGCATCGCCGATGCCGCCAAGGCCGGCGTCAAGATCAGCGCCTGCGAGAACACCATGCGCGCCCAGAAGCTGAGCAAGGACGACATGCTGGCCGGCATCAGCTATGTGCCCGCGGGCGTGACGGAAATCATGAAGAAGCAGCACGAAGGCTGGGCTTACCTGCGGCCTTAATATCGGCATTCAGGAAGCGGTTTATCCACTTCCTTAGACAAACGGTTGATGTTCTTGCCGCTCCAGATGAAGCGATCAAACGCGCCGAAACAACCGGCAACCTGCGACCTTTTCGAATGCTTCGCAGACGCGTTCTTCTCTTTCCCTGAGAAACTGGTAGTAAGCCGCACGGGCCTTCTTTTTCCAGATTCCGGCCTCGTCATTGTGAGGAATCAAATGCCGGGCCATTACGTCGGGGAAGTAGCGCTTCTCGCAGTAATCAAGCAGATAACGATGAGGCGGACGCGCACCGAATTTACTATTTTCTTCCGCGGGAATGAAACAGAGATTAAGGATGCTGTTAAGACTGCTGGGGCCCACTCCCGCCTTGGTCAACAAATTGCGTGGAAAGATGTGATGTTTATGCCGTCGATTTGCGTTGCTCGCGAAATATTCCATCTGCATGAGCGTGGCATTGGTCAGCAGCTTGGGTTTCTGCGCGATCAGCAGACAAAAAAATGCATCCGCGATGGCCGAGCGCTTGCCATAGCTGGCCCTGCGGATTTCCGTTGGGTCAATAAGGTCGGTGACCCTGAATACCTCTCGACCGTTGGCGGCCAGCCTCTTGAAGTAGTCGGAGTCCTGAAGAATGTTGCCCCGATATCCGCTACCAGAATAGCGGCTTCCCAATGCCGTGCTCCAGAACCACCGCGAAATCTGCGCGAGTTGCTCGGGCTGCGGCTGCCTGGCGTGCCGGAAGAAAAACACCGTTAACGTCGCCACCATGTATTGCGAAGGTAAAAGGCCGTCATCGAGTACATGGAATTGGATCCGCAGCAAGTCCAATGCCCGATGCATTGCCTTCTGCTGCAAATCCCACGTCTTGGTGAACTGTTTGATGGCGGATGGTCCCTGTGCCCGAATACGCTCGTTAAGGGTTGCAACCACTTTATCCATGGCATCGCCACCAAGGTCCTCGAAACCTTCGAGCAATGCCAAAGTCTGAAGCACCACTTCATCCCTGATTCTCTTGAAGGTATCAGGCATCTTCTCAGCAGCCTGATCTGCAAGTTCACGCAAATCGAATTCGGAGGCACGCGCGAAGGCGCGGTCCGCGGCACCCAACGGTGTGCCTGTGGAGTTGATGCGAATAAACAATTCTCGAGCATCATCGATGTCATCTGTCTCGACGCGCACGCAGGGCACCTCGTACGCCAGCAAACGATCCCGGCAATCTTCTGCCCGCTTAAACGACCTTCTAGGTAATCCGCCAAGACGCTCAATCCAATTTGATGCCAAGATATCCTGCAACGAAATCCATTCCCGCTCCACTGGGTTGCGGTACTGGAAGCGGGGGCCGGCCTCTTCGGTCACCCGAAACACCATGCGTCCGAAATCAAGCTCTCCGCGACGCCCACTCTGCACGCTGCCACCCGCCCGAACCCCATGCAATACAGAAAGCCGCTGCTGGCCATCTAATACAAAAAGCACGCGACGATGGTGATTCTTATAGGGAGGCAGGACCTTGGTGCTAATCCTGAGCAAGCCACGATTCTTCTTCCTTGTGTCCCATAGGGTCAGGCTGCCGATAGGCATCCCTTCATAGACGCTATCCAGCATCTTGGCCGCTTTTGCGCCGTTCCATACAAAAGCGCGCTGAAGCTTGGGCAAGGCAAACTGGCCTGCGTCGAGTTTTTCATGCAGCGTGAGAATAGGAAAGCTTTCGAAGTTTGTTTGCATTACGGCCTTTGTAAGAGTGGTGGCAAAACCTGGAAAACTTTACGGCATCCACCAATGCACTTTGCCTTTCACGCAAAACCACCTAGGCGTCCCAACAGGTCATGCCGGTGAAGAATCAGCATGGCCGCGCTCAGCCGCGATTTCACCGCAGGCCAGCAGATGCCCGAGGACGACCCACGATCCAAAACCGAACAGGCCACCGTCTTTTCAAGGCTGTTCAGCCCCCTCCAGCCGCGCCGCCTGCACGGGCCGGTGAAAGCGCTGGTTGAGCTTGCCGCGCCAGTGGTTGATCAGGTGATAGATCAGCTGGAAACACACGGTAAAGATCACAATCACCAGGGCGATCAACAGCAGCCTGTCGCCGGCCTTGGGCAGGGTTTCGATGGCGCGCAGCGTGACGGTGGTGGCCTCGACCACACCCACCGCGGCGCCAAAACCCGAGGACAGCACCATGACAAAAAACGCGCGCACCAGGCCCATCACAAACAGCATGGCCGCGACGGGCGAGCCGCTGCGCAGCTGGCGCATGGCCTCGACCGCATGGTCGGACACATAGGCCGCCGCATACAGCATCAGTGACAGCACCACCGCCAGCCAGGGCGTCATGGCGAACTGCCGCTGGCCGACATGAAAATCCGGCACGACATTGACCAGGAAGAACATCACGACAAAAGTGGGCACGGTGCGCAGCAGCGCGACCAGCCAGGCGGCCGGCGTGGCGGCCAGGCCGTTGTGAAAGCGCGCGGCCGCCAGCGGCGCGCCCAGCAGCATGCCGCCCAGCAAGGCGCAGATCGCGATCTGGAAGTTCACCAGCAGGCCGCGCAGGAACTCCGGCAAGAAGTGCGGCAGCAGCTCAAGCATAAGCACCCCCGCTCAGGGCCAGGCGCGACTGCCAGACATCGGCCAGGCGATGCACCAGGGCGACCAGCAGCATGTAGAAGATCAGCAAAAAGGTGTAGGTGGTGATGCGCTCGCTCGAGAACGAGGCGACGTCGGTCAGCGCCGCCAGCAGTTCGGGCACGCCCATGACCGACGCGGCGGGGCTGCCCCGGGTGGCGTTCACGACAAAAGCCACCATTTGCGCCCTGGCCCGGTAGACCGCGGCGCTCAGCGCGGGCTGGGCCGGCGCGCGCTCCTCGCGCAGCGTGAGCATGGCCTCGGCCACGGCCTGCCCGGCATTGCTGCCGTTGAACAGGCCCAGCACCAGCACGGCCGCGGCCAGCGCCACCAGCGGCGAGGTGGCGCCCAGGGCGCCGACCACCGCACCGGCCAAGATCATGAGCAGGATCAGCGGCGTCGATTGCATGGGCCAGAGCACGCAACGCATGGCCACCCTTAGCCAGGGTTTGTGCGAAGTCAGGCCCGCGCCAAAGGCCAACGCAAAGCCCCAGGTCGCCAAGACAGCGCCCACCACCAGCAGCAGGGAAAACCACACACCTTCGAGCAGCAGGTCCAGCGCCACCCAGGTCTTGAACATGGCCAGGGTGACCCGTGTGCCGGTGGCCTGGTAGATAAGGTGTTCGAGCTGGTCGACCCTGCTTGCGAAGGAGGTGGGCGGCAGCTGGTTGTCCAGCGGCGCCTTCACGCAGGCCGGATCGTTCAGGGCGCTGATCTGCGCGCAGGTGCTGCTGCTCCACAGCGCGCGCTGCTGCGCCAGAAAGGGCGAGTCCACGCCGTGTTTCCGGGCCAGGGCCTGCAGGGCGCCCGAGATGTGCAGCTGCTGCATCGACAGCGCCAGCACGTCGGCCAGGCGCTCGCCGCCCTCGCGCGCCACGGCAACGCCCCAGGGCAGCGGCGCGAAGCCGAACTTGCTGTCATAGGCCGCGGCAAACGCGGGCTGCTGCAGGTAAGAGGCAAAAAAACTGTCGTCCTGCGCAACCAGCGAGCAGCCGCCCAGGCGCAGCTCGTCGACCAGGCTGGAGGCTTTGTCAAACAGCTTGAGGCGCGCGCCGTTGACCGACAGTTCGGCATTGGTGCTGTTGCCCACCGTCACGCAGACGGTGTTGCCGCGCAGCTTGACCAGGCCGCCGATTTGCAGCTCCTTGCGGCCCAGCACAATGGTTTGCGACTGGTAATAATGCGGTCGCACAAACAGCGCTTCGCGGTCCCGCTGCAGGGTGTGGCCCATGGTGGCGATGACCAGGTCGACCCGGCCCTCACCGAGCAAGGCCAGGCGGTTCGCCGGCGTGACCACCACCAGCACGGGCTCCACACCGAGCGAGCCCGCCAGCTGGTGGGCCAGCTCGATTTCAAAACCCTGCAGCGCGCCTGTGGCGTCCTCAAACGCAAACGGCGGGTAGCCGGTGCGCACACCCACCCTCAGGGTTTTTGTGCACAGCACGCGCGCGAGCACGTCCACCGCGTCGTCGCATTTTTTGGCTTTTTGCGCAGCGGCCTGTGCCGGCGGCGCCTGCGGCGGCCGGCTGTCCTGGCCGGCGGCGCCCAAGCTCAGCAGCAGCGCCAGGCCCAGGATCATCGAGCGGCGCAGCAGCACCCCCGCTTGCAGGGCGGCGCCGCCTTGATCCACGCTGCAGATCGCCATCAAGCTTCCTTATGCCTCATCATGCTTCCAGCTGATTTCCACCAGGTCGAAGTCGACAAACCAGTAATCGCCCATTCTGTGAATGCCCCGCCCTTCAAAACGCGCCCGCACCTGCGGGCTCAGGCAGGCCAGCTTGTGCGCGGGCAAAGGCGCCGAAGCGCAGTAAGCGATGCGGGCCCGCAGGCCCAGCGCATCGGCCATGGCCTCGGTCTTGCTGAAATCAAGGAACACGTTGTGCGTCATCACGGCCAGGCCGCCCGGCGCCAGGTGGCGGCCCAGGCCCTGCAAAAACGGGTCCACGCTGCGGCGCCCGTCTATGCCGCCGGCGCTCCAGCTCGGCAGGCGGCCGTCGCCCTCGATGTGCTCGGCCGCGAACTGCGGCAGGTTGGTGACCACCAGGTCATAGCAGCCGTCTCCGCAGGCCGACCACATGTCACCCTGGACCAGGCTGGCCCTGGCCCGCAGGCCCTCTTGATCGAGCAGCCCCTGGGTCGCCTGGACGGCCAGGGCCTCGAGTTCAATGCCGACCGCGCTTTGCGCCCCCAGCGCCAGCAGCGTCGCCATCACCACGCCGCTGCCCGGCCCCATCTCCAGCGCCCGGGACGCATGCACGCGCGCCGGGTGCTTGCGCAGGTAAAGCAGCAAGGCGGCGGTGTACTCGCTAGGACTGAATAAGTTATGGTCGTTCAAAGCAGCCTTCTTGAATCCCAAAACCGCGGGCATCGCAAGTGATGCGGCCGGCTGGAGGCACGGCTCGAGCGATAGTAACCTATGGATACACCTTTGTGACTACATCCGGGCCGGCCGCCGCCTCGCCAGGCAGGCGGGCGCGCAGTACCATGGCTGGCCGCGCCGCGAGGCAGCATCGCACCAAGCACCATGGAAATCGAACTCAAGCTCAGGCTGCCCCCTGACGCGCTGGCAGCGCTGCGCGCCGACCCGCTGTGGGCCGATACGCGCGCCACGCACAAGCAGCTGGACAACATCTACTTCGACACGCCGCAGCGCGCGCTGGCCCGGGCCGGCATAGGCCTGCGCCTGCGCAGCGACGGCAAGCACTGGCTGCAAACCGCCAAGGGCGGCGGCGGCAGCCGCGCCGGCCTGCACCAGCGCGAGGAAATCGAGTTCGCGGTCGCCGGCCCGGCGCTCGAATGGGGGCCGCTGGCGGGCACGGCCTTCGCGCCCGTGCTGGAGCCCCTCAAAGACCGGTTGCAGCCGCAGTTCCAGACCCGCTTCAAGCGCGAGATTCGCCGCGTCACCGGCCCCGCTGGCGGCCTCATCGAAGTCGCCATCGACCAGGGCGAGATCCTGGCCCGGGAGCGCCATGAGCCGCTGTGCGAGCTCGAGCTTGAACTGCTGGACGGCCCGGTGGACGAACTGTTCGCGCTGGCCCTGCTGCTGGTGGAACGCCACCCGCTGGTACTGGACAGCCACAGCAAGGCCGAGCGTGGCGACCGCCTGGCCCAAGGCAGGCCGCCGGCACCGCCCGCCAAGGCTGTAGCGGCGGATGTGCCGCCGGGCGAGGACACACGCGCCATCGCGCGAGCGGCGGTGGAAGCCGCCCTGGCCCACTGGCAGGCCAATGAAGCCGGCTTTCTTGCCCAGCCCCAGGACGGGCATTACGACAGCGAATACCTGCACCAGCTGCGCGTCGCGGTACGGCGGCTGCGTGTGGCCTGCGGCCCGCTGGCCGGTGCGGCCCAATGGCGGCAAGAAACCCTGGCGCCCTTGCAGGACAGCCTGCGCGCCCTGGGCCAGCGCCTGGGCGCGGCGCGCGATTGGGATGTCTTTATGGAAGAAACCTGGCCGACGCTGGCGGACAGCCTGCACGACGCCGCCCTGCGCCAGAAGCTGCAGGAGGCCGCTGCCCTGCAGCAGGCCACGGCACGCCTGCAGGCCCAGGCCGCCCTGGAAGAACGCGAGACCCAGCGCCTGCTGCTGCAACTAGGCCGCTGCTTGGCAGAAGTGGACGACGATGGCCCGGGCGTGCCCTTTGACACGCTCACGGCACAGCTCGAAAAACTCGCCCACAGGCTGCGGCAGGCCCTGCCCAGGCTGGAGCAGCTAAGCCCCACGCGCCTGCACCGCCTGCGCATCACCGCCAAAAAGCTGCGCTACCTCACCGAATTCATCGCCGGCCGCTACGAGCCGCAGGCCACCGAAGCCTGGCTGGACTGGCTCAAAAAAGCACAAACCGTTTTTGGCCTGCACAACGACCGCGTGACGGCCAGGGCGCACATCGAAACCTTGTGTGCCGGCATGGAGCAGCCCGGCAAGCTGCAGCACAGCCTGCAGGTGGCGCTGCGGGAGCAGGCGCGGCCTGAGCTCGAGTTGCCGGACTTGCCTGAGCCCTACTGGCGTTCTTGAAAGCCGAAACCGGGGTGTAAAATTCGCCGCGAGCCCCTTCCGGCGCGGCTCAAGCGGAAAGTGGCTCGTCAGCAGCCACACCAACGCGGGTGTAGTTCAATGGTAGAACGGCAGCTTCCCAAGCTTCATACGAGGGTTCGATTCCCTTCACCCGCTCCATATCTCTGTAATTGATTGATTTCTTTCAAGAATGGCGACCGCGCTGGCCGCCGTTGCGGGTCCATTCGACGAGCCTGTTAGACAGGATCGCTCACTTCATCGATCGATTTGACTTTCAGATCACCGTCAAATCTGCCAGCCATGTACGCAGACAAACAATCTGAGAACTCGTCGAGGAGCGCCAACCCTTTCGGGTCGTGGTCGTTCTCGGCGGTACGTGTGAGTCGCGAACCGTCCCAGGCGCATGTAACGTTCGCGTGCCATTTGCGATGTTCCGCAAACTCCTTCGCGATATCGATGGCAGCCTCCGAGCCAGCATCCTTCGGAACACTATCGCATACGAGAACGGCTCGATAGATCATGTTTAACGTGTGAGCTCAGCGGACGGCGAAGCCGTCCGCTGGAGCGACCAGTTAAACATGATTGCCACGATAACTGCGCCTCTCAAAGTAGCCACGCGTGAATGGCCTGAAATGTTGGTCTTCATCGAGTTGAATGCCGAGCGGGAAAAGGATTGTGGCCAAGTCGGCTTCCTCCTCTCCTGCTTCAAAGGTCGCTACTACTGACCCGGCAAGATATTGCGCTCCGGTGTTTTGACACGATCCACCGAAACACTCGACCTCTACGTAGACAAGCCAGGACTCAGGAAAGTGGTTTGATAGCGCCGCCAAGCCCGACCTGACTTGGTCTGCTTGGTCAAGGATGCGCTCCCATTCCGCATTCCCATCGGCTGGATGAAGGTCGCCTTCATCCGGGCAGCGAAGGATGTAGCCATTGAACTGCTGCTCTTCGTGCTTCAACTGGCAAAACGGCCAAGTCTCTAACGCGACCTCGGCCGCCCGAGGATCGAGTGTCACGAGGCCCGTGAAACGGTAGCCCATGATGTTTAACGTTTGACATGAGGGGCGACCGCAAGCAAGCGAAGCTTGCTTGTGGACGTCCCCTCGATGGAAGGGTTAGGCGTCACTTTACAACCCGCGTTAAGTGCATTGCTCCGCGCGTAAGCGATGCAGACAAACGCCACTCCGACCCCTCCGGAGCAACATAGATTTCTGCCAAGCTTTCGTCTTCCCCGCGCGTGTCTAGCCGCACGCGCTTGAAGTGATGGCGGATTAGCCACAGCACTCTGTGATAGCCCGATATGACCATTTCCTCAGCGCTGGGCGGAATAGCGGCCTCAGCAACGAGACGCTGCTGCTCCAGAACCCACGGTGGCTTGGCACCAGTCTCGATGAACGCGTAGAAGCCTTCCCAGCCCTCGGGCTCGGGCCAAGCTTGCTTGTAGAGCGTGCGCTCCTCCCCTGACATTGCCTTGAACCAGGGCACCCACGCATGCCAGTAGTCCTCTCCGGCACCCATGCGCCAGCCGATACTGCCCCAAGGAATTTTCGGGAACGCGACCCAGACCGGCCTTTGTGCTTCGCTCATGACGCCTAATGTAGAAATGACCGGACCACCAACACTTGCGGCGAAGCCGCCTCCTGCTGCTGTGGATCCGTGTCGATTGAAATGTTAAGCCTCACACCTCAGTCCTCCGAGCCAAGACGCCTTGAAACACGCGCCCTTACCTTTTCTCTAAGCGCTGAATCGCTGCGAGGGTCCATTCCCTCCGTAACGAACACTCTGTCCGTAAACCCATCGACGTCCTTCGCTAAGGTGATGAAGCTCCCGCTATCTCTCGCAGCCTTACTGAAGCCCAAAACAGAGCTCAACTCGGCTAACAGTGCATTCACGGCGGCGGCGTTCGGGTTGTCTTGCATGTGAGGCCTAACGTTTGACTTAAGCGGCCTGCCGAAGGCAGGTCCGCTTGAAGGAAGGGTTAGGCCTCGGGCGCATTTACCTGCCACACAGTTCGACGACGCTCCAAGACCTTGTGGCAACGAAAGCAGCTTAGGCGAGGAAGGCTGTAGCTGCGTTCTCTCGCCGCCTCGGGGTTCTCGCTGCCCCAGTAGATTTCCATAATTCCTGGGGTAGCAGACTGGACGGCCCTATGGCCACAGTGGTCGCAGATTACAGCTTCGATGAACACTCGATAGAGCTGCCCCTGAAAGCGCAGAAGTTCATAGAGCCATACGCGATCGTAGGCGAAACCCAGCGCAGAGACTATCTCCGGGTAGTGCTGGTTGGACGCTACTTTGCGAGCCAAAAGGTCCGGCACTGGGAGTCTCTTGCCCTCGAATACTGGTTCGCTCCAAAGCGCCTGCCACGCTGCGGACGATGGAACATACAGCGGTTGCCCATCGACAAGCAGCTCTTCAACTCCACTGTGGTGGACGTGCATTGCGAGGCCTAACGTAATTTAGACCGCAAAACCTGCGGCTTAACTTGGCGGCTGAGGTTTAACTTGGTCATAAAAATCGTCCGAAAGCCTCCTGTTTATTGGGTTTCCGGTATATGCACCGTATTTTCATACAGTTATAAATACTTCCATGAAACCCGGCAACCCACCGCTGCAATCGACCCGCTTGCTCGACCAGGTCAGGGAGCGGATTCGCTGTCTTCACTATAGCTTCAGCACCGAGAAGCTCTATGTGTACTGGGTGCGTTTTTTCATCCGCTGGCATGGTTTGAAGCATCCGCGCGACATGGGGGCGAAGGAGGTTGAGGACTTTCTGACTATGTTGGCCACGGAACGCAAGGTTTCAGCATCCACACACAACCAGGCCCTGAGCGCGTTGCTGTTCTTATACCGGGAGGTGCGTGGCGTCGATCTGCCCTGGCTTGACAACATCAACCGACCGACCCGCGCAGTGGCATAGAGCGCCGTCATCATCTGTATGAAGAGCGATTGCAGCGCAGCCTGAAGCAGGCGGTCAAGCTTGCCGGCATCGTCAGGCCGGTATCGGTGCACACGCCACCTGCTTTGAGGGTCTTGAAACCAGGTAAGGGGGCCGTCACGCGTGCCGGATCGCGAGGTCAGGAAGCGGGTCACTGAAAAGTGTTATGGCCAGCGCTGGCCATCTCTCGATGCCGTTGAAGAGATCTGCAGGCGTCTTGTCGCATACCTGGCGCCCAGGAGGGGCGCACTTACGGGGTCAGCGGAATGAGCGCTCTAACGGCTCTGATTTCGACGAAATTCAACCGCCAGGTTTTCTTGCAGGCCGTCCACCACAGCTTGAAGTTTTCCCAGGTATGGCGCCCTGATGAGTGCGATCTGCATCTGTAAATCCAGGCCGCGCACGCTGATGGCGCGTAACCCTGACCGCTTCAAACTTGCTGCCTTGCGTTTAGGAAGCATCCCGATACCCAGGCCTCTTTCGATAAGCGATGCCTGCAGGGCCATGTCGTGGACCTCCGCTGAGATACGGAGTTGCGAGCCATCCTTTTCTACTGCGCCACGCAAAGAGGCGCGTGATCCGCACAGGGTATCCGGCGTGAGGATCCAGCCGAACCTATTTAGCTCGCCAAGGGAGGGAGTTCTTGGCAGAGCCAGGTTGCGCGAGGCAAGAAAGACAAGGTCGTCGCGCGCCAATACCGGGCCGGGCAACATGGCCAAGCTGTCTCTCGCTCCTGCCACCATGACAAGGGCGGCGTCCAGCTCGCCTTTGTCCACTTTTGGAATGAGTTCGTTTGTCCATCCCGCAGTCAATCGCAGGTTCAGGTCCGGAAAATTTTGCTTCAGATATTGAAGGCTGCTTACCACGCCGGATTCCGCCAGGGCATGCGCTATTCCAACCCTGAAATCACCGGCTGGCGTTGCGTCTGTGGCGACTGCGTTCTTCAGTTCCTCAAACGCGGCAAGAACCTTTCTGGCGTGCCCCAACACCGCCAGACCAGTGGCGGTCAGACGCGCCGGCTTTGCGCGACGATCCAGCAGCGTGGTGCCGAGTACTTCTTCCAGGCGCTGCAATTGCCGCGTGACAGCTGGCTGCGTCAACGGAATGCGATTTGCGACCGCTTGAATTGAGCCTGTTTCAGCAAGAAGAACAAGGGCTTTTAACTCGGCGAGCATCATGCATCCTTGGAATACAAATTATCAAAATAATGAATTTGATTAATGTCAGTCACTGAAGGATAGTGCATCGCCTGGACAAAACCAACAGGAGAAAAGCATGAAATCCATGGTGATCGAAAAGAATGGGTTTGACGGACTGAAGTTGATCAGCCGGGAAGCTCCCCTGCCGGGGCCTCGGCAAGTTCTTCTGCGGGTCAGGGCGGTCGGGCTGAATTACCGCGACGTTGAAATAGTGCTCGGTTCCTATCACACGCCTTTCAAGTTTCCGCTCGTGCCGATGTCGGACTGCTTGGGGGAAGTGATTGAGGTAGGGAAGAACGTCACACGGGTGAAAAAAGGCGACCGGGCCGTTGTGGCATTTTGGGAAAGGTGGCACGACGGTTCCTTTGATGCGAGTGTCGCGGGAGCGCCGCTGGGCGGCCCTTCAGACGGTGTTTTGAGTGAGCAGTTTCTGACAAGCGAAGACAGGCTTGTGGTGGTGCCGCCGGAAATTAACGACATCGAGGCGGCGAGCCTTCCTTGCGCCGCATCCACGGCCTGGAATGCCCTTGTCACTTCTGGAGGCGTAAAGCCGGGTGAGGTGGTACTGGTGCAGGGAACCGGCGGGGTGTCCTTGTTTGCAATGCAGTTCGCCGAGATGGCGGGTGCCCAGGTTGTGATTACTTCTGGCAGCGATGAGAAGTTGGAGAAGCTCACCACGCCGGGTGTATTGGGGAAAGTAAATTACAAGAGATATCCCAACTGGTCGGCCGAGATTCTCAAACTGACGAACGGCCGGGGTGTCGATCACGTTCTCGAGGTCGGCGGCCCCCAAAGCTTCGAACAGTCGCTGAAATCGATCCGCCCAGGAGGCCAAATTAACGTGATCGGCTATCTGGGCGGCGTTGATGGGGGATTCAATCCCCTGGATATTTTCCGCAAGCAGGCGACCGTTCGAGGAATTCCGGTCGGTTCACGCCGAATGCTGCAAGAACTGGTCCAGGCGATGGCATCGACGAAGACAAAACCGATGATTGATTCCGTCACCCACTGGACAAATGCCGCGGAGGCGCTTCAGCACCTCCATTCGGGAAAACATTTTGGCAAGGTCATTTTGTCTTTCTGAGTCATTTCGTTCAGGCAAGCCAATTTGCGACCTTGCCACCAGAATTTATCCCGATTGTTCTAAAAATCGGAGGCAGTGGGTCGGCGACTTAGGGCCTGTTACCGCATCACGATGATGGCGATGCCGAGCAGTGTCAGGCCGCTGCCGGCCAGCGTGACCGCCGTGATCCTGTCCTGGTTCTTGAACAGCAGGTGGCTGAGCGGAAACACCAGGATGGGCGTGCACAAGGTCACCAGCGTGGCGACGGACAGCGGTATGTAGCGCATGGCGCCTATGACGCAGATTTGCGCGGAAATCGTCGAGACGCCTATCAGCGCAAAAAACGCCACACCGCCGCGGTCGGCCGTGCGCAATCGTTGCATGATCTCGCGCTTGCCGGCGCTGAACAGCAGGTGCAGCGCCAGGCCGCTGAGCGCCCCGACCAGCGCGCCCAGCACGGGTTCGTTCCAGCCGCGCACGGCCGAGCCCCTGAGCACATTGCCGATGGCATAGGCCATGGAGCTGCCCACGCCCAGCAGAAACACCGACTGCATCACGCGCCCCATCGTCCGCTGCGCCACGCTAGACTTGAGGGCCGCGGGCGCGGGGCCGCCGTCGGGCGGCATCACGACCACCGCATTGCGGCGCGAGAAGAAACCGGGCTTGTAGCTCACCAGCATCAGGCCGGCGATGGTCATCAGCATGCCCAGCGCCGCCAGCACGCTAAGGCGCTCGCCCAGCAGCAGCCAGGCCATCAGGGCGGTAAACAGCGGGCTGCTGATCTGGAAGATGCTGGCCTTGGCCGGGCCGAAGCGCACGACGGACTCGTAAAAGAAAAAGCGCCCCAGGTAGGTGGCAAAGGCGCCCGCCGCGGCGAACAGCCAGAAGGCCTGGGCGTTCCACAGCAGCGCATCGCCGCGCAGGCCCATCTGCACCGCAAAGGCCAGTGCGGAGAAAACGACGTTGGCGGTAGTGGCGACCAGAAAGCCCAGGCCGAGGTCCAGCCTGTGGGAGGCCAGCTTGGTGAGCAGGATGGACGCGGTGAAAAGCAGCAAGGCGGCGCCGGCCAGCAGGTAGCCCAGGTAGGTGTCAGACATCCAACCTCATTTTGTTGTCTTGTGCGGAAAAGCGCGCGCCTTGCAGCCACACCTAGATCTTGAAGGCCTCCAGCGACTCGGGTGCGAACAGCTCCTCGGGCTTGAGCAGCCGTTTGGACAAACCCTGCTCGAAAGAGTAGCGCAAAAAGGTCTGCAAGGTGGCCTGGTTTTTCTCGAAGCCGTAAGGCCAGAAGTCCTCGCCCATCTCGCGCCTGACCTGCTCGACATGCGAGGTCAGCCAGGGCAGCATGGCCTTGAGGGCCGCGGTTTCATAAAGGTCTTCATAGGTGCGGCGCTGCGACTCTTCAAGCGCCTTCATCATGGAGCGCGCCACCCAGCGATTCGCCTCGTAGACCTCGCGGCGTATCGCCACGGTGTGCATGATGGGGAAAATGCCTGTCTCTTTGAAGTAGTTGCGCTCGACCTGTTCATAGTCCTCAAACAGGCGCAGCACCTTGCCGCCGCCCTTGAGGAAGCTCGAAGGCATGCGCGCGGTGTAGAGCGCGTCGATCTCGCCGTCGAGCAGCATCTGCGCGAGGGTCTGCTCCGGGCCTATGCGCTGAACCTTGATGTTGGGCGGCAGGTCGAGCTGGATTTTTTCGGAGCGGCCGGGTTCTTCCTCGCCGCCGGTGAAGTAAGTCACGCTGTCGACGGGCACGCCGTAGTGGTCGGACAGGATGCCGCGTATCCACACCGGTGCCGTCATCTGGTACTCGGGGTTGCCGACGCGCTTGCCTATCAGGTCTTTGGCTTCGCGAATGCCGGCATTGGCGTTCACATAAATGCAGGAGTGGCGGAAAAAGCGCGAGGGGAACACCGGGATCGCCACAAAGGGCCGCGGCTCCTTGAACAGGGATACCGTGTACGAGGAGAGCGACATTTCCGCGACATCGAACTCCCTGTGCCTCAGCATGCGAAAGAAGGTTTCCTCCACCGGCATGTTGAGGTAGTTCAGGTCTATGCCGTCGGGCTGCACGCTCCCGTCCATCAGGGCGCGGGTGCGGTCGTAGTTCCAGCAGCCGAAGCTCAGTTTCAGTTTTGACATGTCGCGGTGTGTTCCTTGAGAGAGAGATTCCAGTGGGTCATTCAGGCTTGATGCCGGAAGCCGAGATGGCCTTGGCCAGGCGTTCGTTTTCGCCGAGGATGGCTTTGCCGTAGTCGGCCGGGCTGCTGCCTATGGGCTCTATGCCGGCGTTGTTGAGCGTGGCGATGACGTCCGGCATCCTGGCGATCTGCGCCATCTCGTGGCTGATGCGCTCGATGGCGCTGGCCGGTGTGCCGGTGGCGGCCAGCACGCCGACGATGGGCGCGAAGTCAAAGCCTGGAATGGTTTCGGCGATGGCCGGCACATTGGGCTCCTGGCTGGAGCGCTGCGCCGCGTTATTGGCCAGCAGCTTGACCTGCCCGCTCTTCACAAAGCCGGACAGCGAAGGCAGCGCCGAGAACAGCACCTCGACCTGGCCGCCTATCAGCGCGGGCACGGACTGGCCGGTGCCCTTGAAGGGCACATGCGTGATCTGCAGGCCCAGCGCTGCCTTCATGGCCTCCATGGTCAGGTGGTGGGTGCTGCCTATGCCGGAGGAGCCGTAGTTCAGCGTGCCGGGCTTGGCCTTGGCCAGCGCGATAAATTCCTGGAAGCTGTTGGCCGGCACCTTGGGATGCACCGCGAGGTACAGCGGCGCGCGCGCCGCAAGCGAGACCGGCATGAAGTCGCGCTTGTAGTCATAGCCCAGGTTTTTGTAGATGGCGGGGTTGATGGAGAACATGGAGCCGTCGGTCACCAGAAAGGTGTAGCCGTCCTTTGGGGCCGTGGCCAGCGCCTGCGCGGCGACCACGCCGTTGGCGCCGGGCCGGTTGTCGACCACCACCGCCTGGCCCAGTTTGTCGCCCAGGCGCTGCGCATAGATACGCGCCACCGTGTCGGGCAGTCCGCCGGCCGCATAGGGCACAACAAACTTGATGGCGTGGTTGGGGTAGGCGCCCTGGGCCCCGGCAAGCTGGGGCAGCAGGCCGGCCAGCAGCATCGCGCTGGCCAGCAAAAGGGAACGGCGTGGTGGTTTCATGGGACTTGTCTCCTGATAATTTTTTGCTGACGTTGCGGGCGGAAAGCCAATGAGGAATAGCCGGCCTAGGTGGAGTAAGACGGCTCCAGCGCGGGCTCGCGGGTATCCCAGACATAAGCGGCCTGGTAGGCGCGCCAGTCGGTGGTCTTGGGCACGATAGCCTGGAAGGCAACCACGCTGGAGGGAATGCGCAAAGCGCCCGTGCCTATGGCAGCCCCGCCGGCCTGGAAGTTGCGCACGGCCTCGAGCATCTGCTTGCGGAATTCGACCACCGCCATGTCGCTGGCGCCCAGGCGCTCATGCGTGCGGTCGGCGATCGGCCCCATGGTGACCCACATCGCGATGTCCTGGTTGGGAAAGCCGGTGATGCCGGTGAAGTTGCCGGCCTTCATGGCTTCACGGTCTTGCCAGAAGTTGTTGGCGCGGTTGCGCAGCGGCGTATAGCTGGCGTCCAGGTCGGGGCCGATCTGCTGGCCCAGGAACTTGCGCCAGGTGTCGGTGTCGGGCGTCTGCTCAGGGTGGCCCCAGGCGATGAAATAAAAGGCCGTGTTGGTGTCGTCCATGGGCACATTGATGTTGGCCACGTTGTAGAGGTTGTTGGGCGGGATCAGCGCGGTGGCCGGCGCGACGAACACGGTGGAGCGTATGTAGTCGTTGGCGGCCGCGTTCTTGATCGGGCGGCGGATTGCGGCATACCGGAAGCCGTAGCCGCCGCGCTCTACCTGCATGCGCGGCGCCTTGTCGGTGGAGGGGCGCAGCCAGTTGGTGTCGGTGGCTTCGGCGCCATCCACGCGCGCCGGCACCATGTCCGAGGAATGCAGGCTGGAGCTGTGCGCCGAGTCGATCGCGCCTTCGAGGATTTGCGCCCAGTTGCAGGGGATCAGCGCCTTGGCGATGGTGACCCTGGCATCGGCCGTGGGCGCCCAGGCCGGCGGCACGAACTCGGGCTGGGTTTCCTTGGGGCCCATATAGGCCCAGACAAAACCGCCCCACTCTTTCACCGGGTAGGCCAGGTGCTTGACCTTTTGCGCCATGCCGCTGGCGGCGGGCTCGGAGACCATCTCCAGCACATTGCCCTCCACGTCCATCTTCCAGCCGTGGTAGAGGCAGCGCAGGCCGCAGTCCTCATTGCGGCCGAAGACCAGCGAGACGCGGCGGTGCGGGCAGTATTCGTCCATCACGCCGACGCGGCCCTTGGTGTCGCGGAACACTACCAGGTCCTCGCCGAAGACGCGCGCCTTGACGGGTGTGCCGTCGGGCTCGCTGACCTCTTCGATCAGGCAGACCGGCGTCCAGTGGCGGCGCATCAGCTGCCCCATGGGGGCCTGGCCCTCAACACGGCAGAGCAGTTCATTTTCCTCAGCGGTCAACATCGCGAATGTCCTTTTATCGGTTTATCGGTCATGGCCCCGCGGGCGGGAGCCCTCAATCAAAACAGGTTTAAAAACAACTTGCCAATCCGGGGCAAGGTGATTATTCTTAGATGACTAAGATTATCGCGATTTGGCGGTTTGTCAAGAAAATTTGTGGAGACAAAAATGAGCGTTAACCCCAGGGCCGATGGCGTGCCGGCCGCGGAGCCCGATTTCTTTCCGCTGGCGGTGGCGCGCAAGCAGGAGGTTGCGCAAGGGATTTATTGGTTCGAGCTGCGCCACCCCGAAGGTGCGCCCCTGCCCGCCTTCACGGCCGGCTCGCATCTCACGGTGCAAGTGCCCAGCGGCGTGCGCCGCAATTACTCCTTGTGCAGCGACCCGGCCGATACCGGCGCCTGGCAGATCGCCGTGAAGCGCGACGGGCGCGGGCGCGGTGGCTCCATCAGCATGGCCGACGAGGTGCAGGCCGGGCAGCTGCTGTCCGTCAGTGCGCCGCGCAACAACTTCGAACTGGCCGCGCAGGCGAGCGACTTCATTTTTATCGCGGGCGGCATAGGCATCACGCCGATTCTTTCCATGATGCGGCAGCTCAAGCGCACAGGCGCCGCCGGCTTCAAGCTGTATTACTGCACGCGCGACGCCGCCGGCACCGCTTTCATCAACGAACTGCAATCCGAATTTCCGGGCCAGGTGCAGATCCACCACGACAACGGCGACATCAACGAAGCGCTGGACCTGTGGCCGGTGTTTGAAAAGCCTGGCCCTGCCCACGTCTACTGCTGCGGCCCCAGGGGCCTGATGGACAGCGTGGCCGACATGTCGGGCCACTGGCCTTCGGGCAAGGTGCATTTCGAGAGCTTCGGCGTCGACGCCACGGTGTTTGCGGACAACACGCCCTTCCGTGTGCGCCTGGCCCAAAGCGGCAAGACGGTGGAGGTCAGCGCGGAGCAGACTCTCCTCGAAGCCCTGCGCAGCGCGGGTCTGCGCGTGGCCAGTTCCTGCGAAAGCGGCACCTGCGGCAGCTGCAAGACCGGCCTGCTGGCCGGCGAGGCCGAGCACCGCGACATGGTGCTGAGCGAGGAGGAAAAGGCCGGTCACATCATGGTCTGCGTCTCGCGTGCAAAATCGCCTGAACTGGTACTGGACTTATGACGGAGCGCACACTGAAACTCGGCATCGTCGGCCTGGGCCGGGCCTTCACGCTGATGCTGCCCACCTTTGTGCATGACGGCCGCGTGAAGCTGGTGGGTGCGACCGACCCTATCGCCGCCGCGCGCGCGCAGTTTGAAAAAGACTTCGGCACGCCCAGCTACGCGTCCATGGAAGCCTTGTGCGCCAACCCGGCGGTGGAGGCGCTCTACATCGCCTCACCGCACCAGTTCCACGCCGAACACGTGCGCCTGGCTGCCTCCTTCGGCAAGCACGTGCTGGTGGAAAAACCCATGGCGCTCACGGTGGACGAATGCAGCGCCATGATTGAAGCGGCCCGTAGTGCGGGCGTGCACCTGATCGTGGGCCACAGCCACAGCTTCAACACCCCGATACGCCGCACGCGCGAACTGATTGACAGCGGCCGCTACGGCGCGGTGAAGATGATCCACGCGCTGAACTTCACCGATTTCCTGTACCGCCCGCGCCGCCCCGAGGAACTGGACACGGCGGCCGGCGGCGGCGTGATCCACAGCCAGGCCACCCACCAGATAGACATCGTGCGCCTGCTGGGCGGCGGCCTGGTGCGCAGCGTGCGCGCCCATACCGGCGCCTGGGACGCGAGCCGCCCCACCGAGGGCGCCTACAGCGCGCTGCTGGGCTTTGAAGGCGGCGCCTTTGCCTCGGCCACCTACAGCGGCTACGGCCACTACGACTCGGACGAGCTGCTGGGCAACATCGGCGAGATGGGCCAGCTCAAAAACCCGGCCGACTACGGCGCAGCCCGCAAGCGCCTTCAGGGCGCGGCCACCTCCGCCGAAGAAAGCGCGCTCAAGGCGGCCCGCAACTACGGCGGCAGTCTGTACACGGCCGGCAGCGCCCTGCCCGCGGGCCTGCGGCACCAGCATTTCGGCCAGCTCATCGTGAGCTGCGAAAAGGCCGACCTGCGACCCGGGCCGTCGGAAATAAGCATTTATACCGACAGCGAAAAAACCGCGGAAACCCTGCCCACCCCGGCCGTCCCGCGCCAGGAGGTGGTTGACGAGCTGTATGCCGCCGTGGCCCATGACAAGCCTCCGGTGCACAGCGGCGAATGGGCCCGCGCCACCACCGCGGTCTGCCTGGCGCTGCTGGAATCCGCGCGCAGCGGCCGGGATTGCGCTCCCCCGCACCAAGTCGGTCACAATGCGGGGTCATGAGCAACGACACCCAAAACATCATCCGCCACTGGCGTGAAGCCGTGCCCAATGACCGCCTCGCGCACCTGATCCGCGATGCCTCACGCGCCTTCCACCGCGCGCTGCAGGTGCGGTTGGCGCGGCACGGGGTACCCTTCGGCCACTGGACCTTTCTGCGCATCCTCTGGGAGTCCGACGGCCTGACACAAAAAGAGCTCAGCGAGCGCGCCGGCGTGATGGAGCCCACCACCTTCACCGCCATGAAGGCCATGGAGGCGCTGGGCTACATAGAGCGCAAGCAGCTGCCCACCAACAAGAAGAATATGTATGTGTACCTCAGCGACAAGGGCCGCGCGCTCAAGCAGCTGCTGGTGCCCCTGGCCGAAGAGACCAACAACGTGAGCATCGAGGGCATAGAGCCGGAACACATCAAGATGACACGCACCGTGTTGCTGGCCATGATCGAGAACCTGGCCCGGGACGAATTGCTGCAGGAAAAGGCCGCGCCCGCCAGGCGCAAGGCCGCCGCCAGAGGCGAGCCGCCGGAGAAAACCGAAAAGGTGAAAATTACCGAAAAAAAGATGCCCGGAAACCGATAAGCCCGGGGGAAATCCGCGACATCCGCGAAATTCGGTAAAACCAAAGCCGCCGCCTGAACAGGCCGGCGGCTTTTTGCTTTACGGCGTCAGACCAGCGTAACGCCGGTCTTGGCCTGCAGCGCTTCGCGCGTCACGCCGGGCGCCAGCTCCACCACCTTGAGGCCTTGCGGCGTCACGTCCATCACGGCCAGGTCGGTGATGATGCGGTCCACCACGCCCACACCGGTGAGCGGCAGGGTGCACTTGGGCAGGATCTTGAGGTCCTCGGTGCCGTCCTTCTTTTTGGCGACGTGCTCCATGAGGACGATGACGCGCTTGACGCCCGCCACCAGGTCCATCGCACCGCCCATGCCCTTGACCATCTTGCCCGGGATCATCCAGTTGGCCAGGTCGCCTTTTTCGCTGACCTGCATGGCGCCCAGGATGGACAGGTTGATCTTGCCGCCGCGAATCATCGCGAAGCTGTCATGGCTGCCGAAGATGGACGAGCCCTTGATGGTGGTGACGGTCTGCTTGCCCGCGTTGATCAGGTCGGCGTCGACCTGGTCTTCGGTCGGGAAAGGGCCTATGCCCAGCATGCCGTTTTCCGACTGCAGCCAGACTTCCTTGTCGCCGGTGAAATTGGCCACCAGGGTCGGGATGCCGATGCCGAGGTTCACGTAAAAACCGTCTTCGAGTTCCTGGGCGGCGCGCGCCGCCATCTGGTCTTGGGTCCAGGGCATGGTCAAACTCCTGCTTTCTCGGTGATGGTCCGTTTCTCAATGCGTTTTTCAGGATTCGCGTTGAGCACGATGCGGTGCACATAAATGCCCGGCAGGTGGATGTCGTCGGGCGCCAGTTCGCCGACTTCGACGACCTTCTCCACCTCGACAATACAAATTTTGCCGGCCATCGCGGCGGCCGGGTTGAAGTTGCGCGCCGTGAGGTTAAAGCGCAGGTTGCCGGACTTGTCGGCCACATGCGCCTTGACCAGGGCCACGTCGGGCACCAGCGAGCGCTCCATCACATAGGTTTCGCCGTCGAATTCGCGCAATTCCTTGCCCTCGGCGACCTGCGTGCCCACGCCGGTCTTGGTGAAAAAAGCCGGGATGCCAGCGCCGCCGGCGCGCAGCTTTTCGGCCAGCGTGCCCTGGGGCGTGAACTCCAGCTCCAGTTCGCCGGCCAGGTATTGGCGCTCGAACTCCTTGTTCTCGCCGACGTAGCTGGAAATCATTTTTTTGATCTGCCGGGTTTCCAGCAGCTTGCCCAGGCCGAAGCCGTCGACGCCCGCGTTGTTGGAGATCACCGTCAGGTTTTTGACCTGGCTGTCGCGCAGCGCGTCAATCAGCGCCTCGGGAATGCCGCACAGGCCGAAGCCGCCCACGGCCAATAACTGGCCATCCTTGACCACGCCCTTGAGGGCCTCCGCGGCGGAGGGAAAAAGTTTCTTCACAAATCATCTCCTTGTGTTCCAGGCAATCCATTACGATACTACTTATCAAGTTACGTAGTTTTCCCTAAAGGTTTGTACTGTGGAAGTGGATTACCAGCTCGCATTCGACCTGGCGCCGGTGGGACTGGTGCTGTCCCGCAACCGCTCGATTGTGGACTGCAACCAGCATTTATGCGAGATGTTCGGCGCCACGCGTGAGCAACTCGCGGGCCAGTCTTTCCTGATCCTCTACCCCAGCGCGGACGAGTACGAGCGCATAGGCGCGCGCATGATTCCCATCCTGAATGCCAAGGGCCTGTACTCCGACGACCGCATCATGAAGCGCGTGGACGGCCGCAACAAGGGCGAGACCTTCTGGTGCCACGTCACCGGCCGTGCCCTCAACCGCAGCGCGCCGCACGAGGCCGGCATCTGGACCTTTGAAGACCTCAGCTCGCGCCGCCCCGTCACGGCCGAACTCACCGCACGCGAACGCGAAGTGGCCGCCCACCTGATGGACGGTTTGACCTCCAAGGAAATCGGCCGCGCGCTGGTCATCAGCCACCGCACCGTCGAGATTTACCGCGCCCGCCTGATGCGCAAGTACAAGGCCTCGACCACGGCCGACCTGGTGCACAAGCTGATGGCCGGCTCCTGATTCCATCTCCAAATCAAACGTGCACTTTGTCGGTCCGCCTTGCCGTGCTGTAGCACTGTCTGCGGCGGGCCTTCGCGTTCACGCTTGATTTGGAAATGGAATGAGCCAGCCTAGGAGTCCGGGCCGTCCTCTTCCCCCGCAAGCCGGCCGAACGGCAGCGCCTGCTTGACCAGGATCACCGTGCAAGGCGCCGCCATGGCGACCTTGATGGGCACCGTCGCCAGCAGGCGCTGCATTTGCAAGCCGTGCGTCGCCGCCCCCATGACGATGATGCCGACCTGGTTACCCCTGGCGTAGTGCAGCAGCGCCTGCGCGACGTCACCCGATTCGATGACGTGGAAAGACAGCGCCCGGCTGTCCAGGTTCAACGGCTGGGCCCACTGCCTGAGCATGCCCAGGTAGCGCCGGTGCAAGGTGGTTTCATTGGCCTCGCTGTCGTTGCCGGCCGCTTTCGCCGCGTCAATCACCGTCACGCAGGCCAGCCGCGCGCCGGGCGCCGTACCCAGCACCCGCATCACGGCGCGCCGCAGGGAATACAGCGTGGCGTCGCTCACGTCCCGGTAAGGCAGGGCCACCATGACGATGGGCGCCGCCTCAAGCTGCCGCGAAGGCAGGGGGCTGGGCCGGTAGTGCTTGCCCGCCGCGCGCAGCCAGCGCTTGAAGTGCGCCCAGAAACCGGTGGCTTGCAAGCGCCGCCCCAGCTCCGTCACGGCGATCTGCGACGGGTCCGACAGGTCCAGCGCCAGGTGCGCGGCCGACGCATAACGCCGGCCGGCTTCGCCCTGCAGGCAATGCAGGATCACCTCCTGCAGCCACTCGGGCAGCTCCGGCCGCAAGGCGCGCGGCGGCACCGGGTCCATCCACAGGCGCTGGCGCAGGCCGCCCCGGGTCTGCGGGTTGCCAAAGGGCAGTTCGCGCACGGCCAGCTCGTAGAGCATCACACCGACGGCAAAGATGTCGCTGCGCGGGTCGCCCCGCACACCGACCACCTGCTCGGGCGCCATCCAGGCGGGGGAGCCGACGGCCGGGCGCAGTTCCTCGGCCAGCAGGTCCGGGTAGTGCGCATGGCAGGACAGCCCGAAGTCCAGCAGCACCGCGCTGCCGTCAGGGCGCAGCAGCACATTGGCCGGCTTCAGGTCCAGGTGGCAGGCCTCCTGCAGGTGCAGGCTGTGCACCGCCTGGGCCACGGCCACGCCCAGACTGGCGATGTCCTGCGCGGGCAGCGGCCCCGGGCTGTCATCCAGCAATTGCTGCAGGGTGCGGCCGGGCACGTATTCCATCACCAGGTAGGGCAGCTTTTCGAGGTCGCCCGCCGCCACCAGGCGCGGCACGTGCGGCCCGGTCAGCGCCGACAGCAGCTGCAGCTCCACTTCGAAACCCACGATGTTTTCAGCGCCATCGCCGGCCGTCATGCGCGGCACCTTCATCGCCATGGGAAAGGGCGCGGCCCGCGACGGGTCGGCATAGCCCACCTGGTAGATATGCGCCATGCCGCCGGCATGCAGGCATTCGCCAACGATAAATCCGTCGACCACGGTGCCGGGCGCCATCAAGCTCACAAGCCCGCCTCCAGCCGCGCAGCGAAATGGCCTGGCAAACCCGCCGCGCGCACATCGGCCGCGGCGGCCAGGTGGTCGTAAGCCACACGGTGGAAGGTCAGCTCGGCCCGGTCCGTGTCAAACAGCGCATACATGGCCCGGGTGTCGCCGTCGCGCGGCTGGCCCACCGAGCCCACGGTGGCAAGCCAGCGGCGGTGCGGCGGCACCGGGATGGGCACGCCCGGCGTGGGCGCAAAGCGCATCAGCCCTTGCCCCGCACCCCGGAAAAACAGCGCCTGCTCGTGTACGTGGCCGCAGAACACATAACGCACGGCCGGGTTCAGGCAGGCGGCGTCCAGGCAGGCTTCGGCGCGGTGTTCGTTGTCGACGTAGTACCAGCGCTCGGGCGCGTCGGCACTGGCATGCACCAGCAGCGCCGCATCCACGGTGGCCGTCAGCGGCAGCGCCGCCAGGAAATCCAGCGCCTCCGGGTCCAGCCGTTCGCGGGTCCAGGCAGCGCCGCTCTGGTCGAGAGAATGGGCCTGGCCGGGTGGCGCCACGGCGTACCCGTCATGGTTGCCCTTGAGCACAATGGCACCATCGCCTGCCAGGCCGCGAATGCGCCGCACCACCTCGGCCGGTTGCGCACCGTAGCCCACCAGGTCGCCCAGCACCGCCAGCCTGCCGGCGCCTTGCGCGGCGGCATGGGCGAGGCAGGCCTGCAGCGCGCGCAGGTTGGCGTGTATGTCCGACAGCAGGGCAATCTTCATGGGCTTGGCGCTGGTTTCATTCACCGTGAAACACGGCTTTGCCCCAAGTTTGCACCAGGCGGCAGCAAAATTTCCGCAACAGGAACAAAATCAGGGCCGGCGTTTTGGCGCCGCCCCGAATTCACCCCATCCCAGGAAAATTTCCATGTCGCTGACCCTCTACCAGGCTTCCATTCCCGTCTTTATCCGCGGCTTTCACAACCTGTCGGCCGTGCTTGAAAAAGCCAGGGCCCACGCAGAGGCCAACAAGGTCGACCTCTCGACCTACGTCAACGCCCGCCTGGCGCCCGACATGTACCCGCTCTCGGGCCAGGTGCAAGGCGCCAGCGATGCCGCCAAGTTCGGCGCCGCGCGCCTGGCCGCCATCACCCCGCCCAGCTTCGCCGACACCGAAACCACGTTTGAAGAATTGCAAGCCCGCATCACCAAGACGCTGGACTTCCTCAAGACCGTGGACGAAGCGCAAATCAACGCGCGCGCCGGCGGCACCGTGACGCTCAAGGTACGCGGCAAGGAAATGAACTTTGTCTGCGAGCCCTACCTGCTGGATTTTGTGCTGCCCAATTTATTCTTCCACCTGACCACCGCTTACGACATCCTGCGCCACCAGGGCGTGCCGCTCGGCAAGATGGACTACCTCGGGAAATTCTGAGCGCATGCGCATCCGGCCGGGAATGCGCTAAGGCGTTCCGGACTCAGGCGCCGGTTCGCGCCGTATGGTTTCGCGGTCGCGGTGGTGGTCGCGCAGCTTGCCCAGGGTGTGGTCCAGCACACGTTTGAGTTTGTCGCTGGCGCCGCGAAAAGCCAGGTCCTGGTTGGGCGCCTGGTGGTTGACGGCCAGCGGGTCGTGGTGCGCCAGGCGCGCCTCCATTACGCAACGCTTCTGGTCGGGACTGGCCTTGTCGCCGTTTTCGTCGCTCATATGCACCTCGATGCGCGTGATGTCACCCTTGAAGCGACTCAGCGACTCATGCAGCTCGCCGCTGGCCCAGCGCTCGAAAGACTCGCCGGTGTGCATCGTGTGCTTGGAATTGACCTGGATTTGCATGGGATTTTTTTCCTTTCAGGAATTGCAGCGCGCGGGCCTGCGGGCCGGGCTGCCTTGTGAGCCGCCAAGGTGGCGGCTGGAAAATTCATTGTGCGCGCGATGGGGCCGCGGGTCTGTAGTCCTGGACGCAACCCTGGAGTGAGGGCGGGTTTGAACCATTCGCTTGCGTATGCACACACACGGTTGCAAACTAACGGGTGGCCAATGCCGCGCAGCGCTCCCCGATAAATTCCCGCAGCAAGCGCAGGCCCGGCGTCAATTGCCGCCGCCCCGGCAGCACCATGTACATCGGCGATGCCTCGGTTTGCCAGTCGGTGCACAGGGCCACCAGCCGGCCCGCGGCCAGGTCGGCCGCCACGTCCAGCCGTGACTTGTACATGATGCCGCGGCCGGCCAGCGCCCACAGGCGCACCACGTCGCCGTCGTTGGCGATGTTGCCGCCGCCGGCGCGCACCACCACCTCCTCGCCATCGCGCCAGAACTTCCAGCGGTCATACACCTCTTCACCGAGCATGAAGCACAGGCAGCTGTGCGCGGCAAGCGCCTGCGGCGTTTCGGGCCTGCCCCGCGCCTGCAGGTAGGCGGGCGACGCGCACAGCACGCGGCGATTCGTCAGCTGCACCGGCAGCGCCAGCATGCTGGAATCGGGTGGCTCGCCCTGGCGGAAGGCCGCATCGACCAGGTCGCTGTAGACATTGGTGACGCGGTCCGACAAATGCAGACGGTACTGGATGCCGGGGTGCAGTTGCTGGAATTCTTCCAGCCAGGGCAGCAGCAGGTTGCGGCCGAAATCGGAGGGCGCGGCCAGCTGCAGCATGCCGCTGACCTGCTGCCGGCCGCTGGCCAGTTCCAGCTGCGCATCCCGCAAGGCGGCCAGCGCGGGCCGGCAATGCGCGAGGAAAACCTCGCCCTCGCGCGTGAGGCGCAGGCTGCGCGTGGAGCGCACAAACAGCGGTGCCTGCAGCTCTTCTTCCAGCCGCTTGAGCGCGGCGCTGGCGGCAGCGGGCGTCAGGTCCAGGCCGCGGGCGGTGGCCGACAGGCTGCCCGAATCCACGGTGCGAACAAAGATTTCCAGGTCTTGCAGGGCTCTCATTTACAAATTTTATTTGCAAATAGCTTCAACTGCCCGCCTGTTTATCTTGATTTTCAAAATCCATACAGTTCAAGCCATCCATTCCTCTTTTGCAACTCTTCTCAACTCAAAGGACTCCACCATGAAAGCCATTGGCTACCAGCAAGCCCACGCACTGGACCCGGCAGGCCAGACCGGCCTTGTCGACATCACCCTGCCCGACCCCACGCCCACGGGCCAGGACCTGCTGGTCGAAGTGAAGGCGATTTCCGTCAACCCGGTGGACGCCAAGGTGCGCGCAGGTGTTTCGCGCGCCGCGGGCCAGGACTACAAGGTGCTGGGCTATGACGCCAGCGGCATCGTGCGCGCCGTGGGCCCGGACGTAACGCTGTTCAAGGCCGGCGACAAGGTCTGGTATGCGGGTTCCATCACACGCGCCGGCACCAACAGCGAACTACACCTGGTGGACGAACGCATCGTGGGCCGCATGCCCGCCTCGCTCGACTTCGCACAAGCCGCCGCCCTGCCGCTGACCAGCATCACTGCCTGGGAAATGCTGTTCGACCGCCTCGGCCTGCAGCCGGGCAAAAAGCCCACGCACCAAAAGCTGCTGATCATCGGCGCCTCGGGCGGTGTCGGTTCCATCATGACGCAGCTGGCCGCGCGCCTGACTTCCCTCACGGTGATCGGCACGGCCTCACGCCCCGAAACCCAGGCCTGGGTGAAAGAACTGGGCGCCCACCACGTCATAGACCACAGCCAGCCGCTTGCCGCGGAGCTCAAGCGCATCGGCATTCCCGAGGTCGACTATGTGGTGAGCCTCACACAAACCGATTCGCACCTGGACCAGATCGTCGAGGCGCTGGCACCCCAAGGCCATTTCGGCCTGATCGACGACCCGAAGAACGTGGACATGACAAAGTTCAAACGCAAAAGCATTTCCATCCACTGGGAGTCCATGTTCACCCGCTCCATGTTCGGCACCGCCGACATGGTGGCGCAGCACAGGCTGCTGACCGAGATTGCGCAGCTGGTCGATGCGGGCTTGATCCGCACCACACTGACCGAACGTTTTGGCAGCATCAATGCCGCGAATTTGCGGCGCGCGCATGCCCTGATTGAATCGGGCAAGTCGCGCGGCAAGGTGGTGTTGGAAGGGTTTTTTTAACCTTGCCGGTCGGGCTTGGTTTGGCCGGTTCTTGCTCCGGCCTTTGCGCTTTTTGTTAAGTTCTGCTGGCCGGGGGTAGCCCGGCAGCTACTCACTTTTATCGAAACCCGCAAAGCGGGTTTTCTTTTGTTCGCCAAAAGGCGCGCTATGCGCGCGGGGTTTGCTCACTTCGCGCAGCGAAGTTACGCAAACACCAAAAGTAAGCAAAAGAAAAGGCGACCCTGGTGTCTGCGTCCCTCCGCTTCGCTGCGGGCAACCTGCGGTGCTCGGTTCAGGCGGGGTCTCGCTAAACTCGCTTCGCTCAAACAACGCGATCCCTTATCCGCCTGAACCTCCGCTCCTCGGCGCATACACAAGGGGGTGGGAGAAAAATACTGAATAACTGAAGAAACAAGGACACGCCATGGCGTGTCCTTGTTTGTATTTGTCTTCTTGGTTTTCTGTCCCCGCTCCCGATTGCCCCGTCCTGGCTGGGCCGAGCAGCGCAGACGGAGGAGGGATAAGGGCTGGCGTTGTTTGAGCGAAGTGAAACGTAGCGAGTTTAGCCAGACCCCCTCCGCAGTCGAGCAGCGCAGGTTGCCCGTAGCGTAGCGGAGGGACCCAGACTGCGGGTCGCCTTTTCTTTGGTGACTTTCTTTTGGCGAAGCAAAAGAAAGTTACTGGCCGCCGGGCCACTCCCGGCCAGCTGAACTAAGAAGAGGAAGGAGGAGGATGAAGAGGAAGAGCGCGCCAAGCCGGAGCAAGACCCGCCTTACCCCAAAGTCTTGAACATCACAAAAGCATCCACCAACCCCAACCGCACATGCCGAAAAGCCTTCGGCAAAATCCCCACCACCTCAAACCCCAATCGCTTCCACAACCGGACAGCCCGTTCATTGGTCGACACCACGAGGTTGAACTGCATCGCCAGAAAACCCATGGCCAGTGCCTCGCGCTGCGAGTGTTCGCACATGGCCGATGCCAGGCCCTGGCCCTGGGCTTCGGGGGCGACCACATAACCGCAGTTGCAAACGTGCGCACCCAGGCCGGGCTGGTTGGGCTTGATGAAATAGGTGCCCAGCACCGGGCCGTCACCTTCGCGCACCACATAGGTGGCGCGCGGCGCCTCCATCCACACTGCGTGGATTTCGGCTTCGGTGCTTTGCGGCGAAAAGGCGTACGTGTCGCCGGCCTCGAAGGTGGCGCGCAACAGCGGCCAGACGGCCGGCCAGTCGGCTTCCTCGCAGCGGCGTATCTGCACCTGGCTCATGGTTTGGGCCCATCCACCACCTCGGCCGCCGTGCGGAAGGCCTCGACCGCGGCGGGCAGGCCGCAGTAGATGCTGGCGTGCAGCAACACTTCCTGGAGCTGCTCGGGTGTCACGCCGTTGTTGAGCGCGCCGCGCACATGGCCCTTGAGCTCATGCTGCTTGCCCAGGGCGGTCAACATGGCCACGGTGATCAGGCTGCGGGTCTTCAGGTCCAGCCCCGGCCGCTGCCACACGTCGCCCCAGGCATTGCGCGTGATGTACTGCTGGATGGGCATGGAGAAATCGCTCGCCTTGCCGAAGGCACTGGCCACAAAGTCTTCGCCCATCACCTGCTTGCGGGTGGCCAGGCCTTTGTCGAAGTCGCTGGAAGATGTAGCGGTCACGTGAGCTCCTTGGAACAGGTTCTTAAAAGCCCAAGCGTAGTGGAAAACAAAAAAGCCCGCCCGGGCTTTCACCAGGGCGGGCAAGATCAACACTGTTTCAATATTACTCAGGCAAGGTCGTAACGGTCCAGGTTCATGACCTTGTTCCAGGCGGCCACAAAGTCACGCACAAACAGATCCCGTGCGTCGCTGGAGGCATAGACCTCGGCGATGGCGCGCAGCTGGGAGTTGGAGCCAAAAACCAGGTCGTTCACGGTCGCCGTCCACTTGAGCTCGCCGCTGGCGCGGTCGCGGCCTTCGAGCACGCCCGCGTCAGCAGCCGACTTCTGCCACTTGGTGCGCATGTCGAGCAGGTTCACGAAGAAGTCATTGCTCAAGGTGCCGGGCCGCTTGGTGAAAACACCGTGCGGGGCCTGGCCGACGTTGGCATTGAGGGCGCGCATGCCGCCGACCAGCACCGTCATCTCGGGAGCGCTCAGCGTCATGAGGCTGGCCTTGTCCACCAGCAGCTCGGCGGCCCGCGCCTCCTGCCCCTTGCGGCCGTAGTTGCGGAAACCGTCCGCGGTGGGCTCCAGCACGGCAAAAGCCTGCACATCGGTCTGCTCTTGCGAAGCGTCCGTGCGCCCCGGCGAAAAAGGCACTTTCACATCATGCCCGGCCCGCTTGGCGGCCGCCTCGACGGCGGCGCAACCGCCCAGAACAATCAGGTCGGCCAGCGAAATCTTCTTGCCGCCGGACTGCGCGCCGTTAAATTCGGCCTGGACCTTCTCCAGCACCTTGAGCACTTTCGCGAGTTCGGCCGGCTGGTTGACGTCCCAGTCCTTTTGCGGGGCAAGGCGAATGCGCGCACCGTTGGCGCCGCCGCGCTTGTCGCTGCCGCGGAATGTCGCGGCGGATGCCCAGGCCGTCGTGACCAGTTGCGAAATGGAAAGCCCGGACGCCAGCAGCGTGGCTTTCAGCGCGGCGATGTCGTTTTCCCCGACCAGCTCATGGTCGACCGAGGGAATCGGGTCCTGCCACAGCAGCTGGCCCTTGGGAACCAGCGGGCCCAGGTAGCGCGCGGCCGGCCCCATGTCGCGGTGTGTGAGCTTGTACCAGGCCTTGGCGAAAGTGTCCGCAAACTCCTGCGGGTTGGCCATGAAGCGCCGCGAGATTTTTTCGTAAGCCGGGTCCATGCGCATGGCCATGTCGGCCGTGGTCATCATGGGCGCATGGCGCTGCGCGGGATCATGGGCATCCGGCACGGCGCTTGCCGCGGCGGGATCTTTGGGTTTCCACTGGTGGGCGCCCGCGGGGCTCTTGGTCAGTTCCCACTCGTAGCCGAACAGGTTCTCGAAATAACCGTTGTCCCATTTGATGGGGTTGTTGGTCCAGGCGCCCTCGATGCCGCTGGTGATGGTGTGTACACCGTGGCCGCCGCCGAACTTGTTGGTCCAGCCAAAGCCCTGGTCCTCAAGGCTGCCGCCCTCGGGCTCGGGGCCGACATACTTGCCCGGCTCGGCGGCGCCATGCGCTTTGCCGAAGGTATGGCCGCCAGCGGTCAGTGCCACGGTCTCCTCGTCGTTCATGGCCATGCGGGCAAAGGTTTCGCGAATGTCGCGCGCCGAACCCAGGGGGTCCGGGTTGCCGTTCGGGCCTTCGGGGTTCACATAGATCAGGCCCATCTGGACGGCGCCCAGGGGGTTTTCGAGTTCGCGGTCGCCGCTGTAGCGCTTGTCGCCCATCCACTCGGCCTCGGGTCCCCAATACACCTCTTCCGGTTCCCAGGCGTCCGGGCGCCCGCCGGCAAAGCCAAAGGTCTTCAGCCCCATGGAGTCCATGGCCACGGTGCCGGCCAGCACCATCAGGTCGGCCCAGGATATCTTGCGGCCGTATTTCTGCTTGATAGGCCACAGCAGGCGGCGCGCCTTGTCGAGGTTGCCGTTATCGGGCCAGCTGTTCAGCGGCGCGAAGCGCTGCATGCCCGAACCCGCGCCGCCGCGGCCGTCGGCGATACGGTAGGTGCCCGCGCTGTGCCAGGCCATGCGGATGAAAAAGGGGCCGTAATGGCCGTAGTCCGCGGGCCACCAGTCCTGCGAATCGGTCATCAGCGCATGGAGGTCCTTGACGACGGCATGCAGGTCCAGGGTCTTGAACTCTTCGGCATAGTTGAAGGCCTCGCCCATGGGGTCGGCCTTGGGGGAGTTCTGGTGAAGAATCTTGAGGTTGAGCTGGTTGGGCCACCAGCTGGCGTTGCCTGCGGCGCCGGCCAGTGCGTGTTTGCGGGCGCCGCCCGAGAACGGGCAGGCGCTTTCGCCTTGCGTCGTGTGATCAGCCATGATGAACTCCTTCAATGTGTATGGGATGAACGCAGTCTAGGTTTCACAGCAAAATATGCAAAGACAATTAAAAATATTCATTTAATAGTTTTTATTAATTACACGCGTTTTACGCCAGGCCCGCGCGGCCGGATGGGCCGTCTTGCCGTTACGCTTGAGCCGAGTCACTTATAAATCCTTTGAAGGAAACCCTCATGACCACCAAGCCCGCAACGCCAGGCGCAGCCCCCCGCTACCCCGCCCCCGAACTCAAGGACCTGCCCGAGGACATCAAGGCCAAGGTCCTGGAAGTGCAGGAAAAAGCCGGCTTTGTGCCCAATGTGTTCCTGGCGCTGGCGCGCCGCCCCGCCGAGTGGCGAGCCTTCTTTGCCTACCACGATGCCTTGATGCTCAAGGAAGAAGGTTCCAACCCCAACGGGACTTTGACCAAGGGCGAGCGCGAAATGATCGTCACCGCCACCAGCGCGGCCAACAACTGCCTGTATTGCGTGGTGGCGCATGGCGCCATCCTGCGGATTTATGAAAAGAAGCCGCTGGTCGCCGACCAGGTGGCGGTCAACTACCGCAAGGCCGACATCACGCCGCGCCAGCGCGCCATGCTGGACTTCGCGATGAAGGTCTGCCTGCAGGCCGACCGGATTGAAGACGCCGACTTTGAGGCGCTGTACGGCCACGGCTTTGACGACGAAGACGCCTGGGACATCGCGGCCATCACGGCCTTTTTCGGCCTCTCCAACCGCATGGCCAGCTTCAGCAACATGCAGCCCAATACCGAGTTCTACCTGATGGGCCGTGTGCCCAAGCCACCCAAGCCAGCCTGACAGTGCGAGTTGAAAGGCATATGGCAAAGCTCAATAATGCGCATGGCCCGGCGTTCGCGCAGGGCTTGAATCGGACCAGGATTTCATGACCTCAAGCACTACCCCCGTCCCCCTCGCCCCGGCCACACCCAACCCGGCATCGGCCAGCCCGTCCGGCCTGACCGTGCGCAAGCTCGAGATCGACCTGAGCCAGGGCTTTGACCGGCACTGGTATGGCGGCGACGCCTTCCTGAGCCAGTACCACAACGCCCTGTCCATGAGCTTTCCGGTCGGCGAGCAGTCTTTTATCGACGCGGTGCGCGACTGCGCCAAGCTGCTGCCCCAAACACCCGAGCACGCCCTGTTGCACGAGGCGGTGGCGCAGTTCATAGGCCAGGAGGCCACGCACCGCCACATCCACGGGCTCTACAACGCGCACCTGGAAACCCAGGGCCTGGTCAACCGCTGGCAGCACTGGGCCACGGCGCGTATTGACTACGCGAAAAAAAGAGGCGCGCAGCCCCTGCACTTCCTCGCCGTGACCGCCGCCTACGAACACCTCACCGCGGTGCTGGCCGACTACCTGCTGCGCCACAACAACACGCTGCACAGCGCCGACCCGCGGATGCAGACACTCTGGCGCTGGCATGCGGCCGAGGAGACCGAACACCGCGCCGTCGCCTACGACCTTTACCACGCGGTGCAGGGCAACTACGCCTGGCGCATACGCTGGTACATCTATGCGCTACTGGTATTCACCTTCGACTCCGGGCGGCAGACGCTGCTCAACCTGTGGCACGACGGCACGCTGTTCAAGCCCGGCACCTGGTGGAGCGCCGCCAAATTCTTCTGGGGCCGCAAGGGCGCGATGTGGTACACCCTGGGCCCGCTGCTGGCCTACTTCAGGCGCGATTTCCACCCGGACCAGGAAGCGTTTGCCGCGCCCGAGCAGCAGACGCGCGGCCTGGCCCGGCGCTGGCTCAAGGAAAACGCCGACAGTTTTCGCGTAGTCCGCTGAGCCCCTCAAAAACCCTCCTGGCGTTGTTGCACGGCCTTGCCGTGCTGGTGCACTGTCTGCGGCGGCGCGCCTAGCCAGGACCGCTTCGCTGGGTTTGTGAGCGGCTCTCTCTCAGCCCTCGACGATCTTGCGCATCCAGTCCGGCAGCGGCCGCGACTTCTGCGCGGGAAAATCCACCCAGATGGTGGTGGCCCCGCCGGCCGCGCAAATCACGCCCGGCGCATCGCTGCGCTCCATGGTGGCCCAGCTTTCAAAGGTGCTGCGGCCCGGGTCGCTGACATACATCTTCATGAGCACGTCGCCCGGGTATTCGAGCTGCTTGTAGAAATTGCAGAACGCATTGACGATGACCGGGCCTTCGCCGCGCGGGTCGGGCCGGCAGCCTATCGCGTACATCCAGTCTATGCGTATGGTTTCCAGGTAACGGAAATAGCTGCCGTTGTTGAGGTGGCCCATGGCATCCATGTCGCCCCAGCGTATCGGGATGAGCATCTCATGGACCAGTTTTTTCTTCTCGGGGATTTCAATCTTCATGATGGTCACCGCACCTAACGGTGCGCCCTGATGGAGGCAAGAATGCCCAGCGTGAACAGCACGCAGGCGGTGAGCTGCACCAGGGTGGGCCAGCGGCCGTCCCAGGCAAAGGAATACAGCAGCGCAAAAATCGTTTCACTGACGATGAGCTGCCCGCACAGGCTGGCGCTGAGCCGCTGGCTGGCCATGTTCCACAAAATCGTGGCCAGCCAGGTCGAGCCCACACCGGCCACCACGCACAGCAGCACAAAGGTTCCGAGGTCCGCGCGCGCGGCCAGCAGGCCGGCATCGGATCCGGCCACCAGCCACATCAGCAACGCGCCCAGGCCGGTGGCCACGCCCAGCCAATTGGCCCAGTCGGTGGCGTTGACCTCCGGATGCCGCTTGAGCCAGGCGGAGTTGAGGATCGCAAAAACCGTCCAGCACACCAGCGAGCCCGCCACAAACAGCATGCCGCGCCAGAAATGGGTGGCCGCGCCTTGGCCCCCCTCGTGCGTGGAACCCATCATGAGCACCAGCCCGGCCAACGTGAGCGCCAGCCCCGGCAGCAGCGCGGCCCAGCGCAGGCCCTGCGGTTTGCCCAGCAGCATGACCCAGATCGGGATGGTGCCTATGACCAGCGAAGGCACTTCGGTACCCGCATCGCGTATGGCCAGCACCAGCAGCAGGTAGTAGCCGCTAAAGCCCAGGATGCTCATGAGCAGCGCGGCCCCGGCCTGGTGCAGCGTGGGCAGTCGCCGGCTGCGCAACCCGGCCAGCATCACCAGCACGGCGACCACACCGTAAACGGCAAAGCGCCCGGCCGTGAGGTCTATCGAGGAATAAGCACCCGCGCCCATTTCGAGCATGCGCGGCGCCACAAACACCAGGCCCCACAGCGCGCCCGCCGCGAGCCCGGCCAGAATGCCGGCCAGCATCAATCAGGCGGTGTGCGCGGTGGCGACCAGGCGCAGGCCGAGCAGGCCCATGGCGCCGGCGGCCGTGCGGTCCACCACGGCCTTGCTGCGCAGGTAGGCGGCGCGCGGCACCGACGAAGACAGCACCAGCGCCACCACGGCATACCAGCCGGTCTCCATCACCAGCACACCGGCCAGCACCAGCATGGCGGCCGGCAAGGGGAAGTGCGCGGGCAGCAGGGCCGCGAACACGCTGCTGTAGACCACCACGATCTTGGGATTGCTCAACTGCGTGACCAGCCCCTGGCGAAACGACTGCAGCACCGTGCGGCGTGCCACGCCCTTGTCCTGGCCGGCCATCTCCAGCGGCTGGCGCGCACCGCGCCAGATCTGGATGGCAATCCACATCAGATAGAGGCCGCCCAGGACCTTGAGCGCCGTGTAGACGCCAGGCAAGGCGGCCAGCAAGGCCTGCAGCCCGGCCAGTGCCAGCGCGGCAAACACCAGCGCGCCCAGGCCCATGCCCAGCGCCGCGGCCAGGCCGTCGGCGCGTGAACGCGACACCGCGATGCGCGCGACCTGCACAAAACTCGGGCCGGGGCTGACCACGCCCGCGAGCAAAGCCAAAAAGATCAGGCCTATGGGGCCGAGGTAAGGCACTACGGAATCCATCATGTTGTTCTCTCTCTCTGCGCGAATTGATTGATGTTGTGGACCGGTTCAGACACCGAAGCCGTCATCCGCCGCGATCACCGCGCCGTTGACAAAATGGCTCTCGCCGCTGGCCAGCATCACCAGCAGCGCGTCCAGGTCTTGCGGCTTGCCGATGCGCTTGCGCGGCAGCATCTGCACCAGCTTCTTGCCCTGTTCGGTCTCCCAGTGGTGGTGGTTGATCTCGGTGTCAATATAGCCGGGGCAGATCGCATTGACGTTGATGCCGAACTTGCCCCACTCCAGCGCCATGGCTTTGGTCATCTGCACCACGGCGGCCTTGCTCATGCAGTACACGCCGATCTGCGGCAGCACGCGCAGCCCGGCCATGGAGGCGATGTTGATGATGCGTCCGCCGGCATAGTTGCCGGGGCCGGCGCCGCGTGAGCGGGCCAGCATGCGCTTGCCAACTTCCTGCGCCACAAAAAAAGCGCCCTTCACATTGGTGTTGAAAATGAAGTCGTAGTCTTCCTCGCCCACGTCCTGGATGCGCTGCGTGGTGCTCACGCCCGAGTTGTTGACCAGGATGTCTATGGGGCCGACCTCGGTTTCGGCATGGGCCACGCCGGCCTTGATGCTGGCATGGTCGGTCACGTCGAGCTCGACCACGTGCGCGTCGCCGCCGGCCGCCTCGATCTGCGCGCGCAGGTCCTTGAGCTTGTCCAGCCTGCGGCTGGCCAGCACCACGGCCGCGCCGGCGCGGCTCAAGGTCGTGGCGAACTGGGCGCCCAGTCCACCGGAAGCGCCGGTCACGAGGGCGACACGCCCTGTCAGGTCAATGCTGTAAGCCATTAGAGGCTCCTCTCTCAATTTAAACCGTACAAAAGAGAACGACCGTTCGCATCGCTGCATTCGCGACATAAAATCCAACGCGAGACCGACAATCCTTCCTGAAAAATCATTATCAGCGAGTCCCCGATGAATACCCAAGAAATTCTGGCCCAGTTCGGCCCCCGTGAGGCAATGGAATACGACGTGGTCGTGGTGGGCGGCGGCCCCGGCGGCCTCGCTACCGCCATTCGCCTGAAGCAACTCGCGGCCGAAAAAGGCAAGGACATTTCCGTCGTGGTGCTCGAAAAAGGCTCGGAGCCCGGCGCCCACATCCTCTCGGGCGCGGTGATGGACCCGAAAGCGCTGACCGAGCTGCTGCCCGACTGGAAAGCCCAGGGCGCGCCGCTGAACCAGCCCGTCACCGCCGACGAAGTGCTGTTCCTCAGCGAAAAAAGCGCGGTCAAGACACCGGCCTTCTTTGTGCCGGACTGCTTCCACAACGAAGGCAACTACGTCATCAGCCTGGGCAATGTGGTGCGCTGGCTGGCGCAGCAGGCCGAGGGCTTGGGCGTTGAAATCTTCCCGGGCTTCGCGGCCGCTGAAGTCCTCTACAACGACGACGGTTCCGTCAAAGGCGTGGCCACCGGCAACCTGGGCATAGGCAAGGACGGCCAGCCCACCGACAACTTCCAGCTCGGCATGGAACTGCACGGCAAGTACACCGTGTTCGCCGAAGGCGCGCGCGGCCACCTGGGCCGCCAGCTCATCAATCGCTTCAAACTCGACGAAGGCCGCGACCCGCAGGGCTACGCGCTCGGCGTGAAAGAGCTGTGGGAGATTGATCCGGCCAAACACAAACCCGGCCTGGTGATCCATACCGCCGGCTGGCCCATGGACAGCCAGACCTATGGCGGCGGCTTTATGTACCACCTGGAGGACAACAAGGTCACGCTGGGCATGGTCACCGGCCTGGACTACAGCAACCCCTACCTCAGCCCCTTTGAAGAGATGCAGCGCTGGAAGACGCATCCCAGCATCAAGCAATACCTCGAAGGCGGCAAGCGCATCAGCTATGGCGCGCGCGCCATCACCGCGGGCGGCGCTTTGAGCCTGCCCAAGACCATATTCCCGGGCGGCGCGCTGATAGGCTGCGACGCCGGCTACCTCAACGCGGCGCGCATCAAGGGCAGCCACGCGGCCATCAAGAGCGGCATGCTCGCCGCCGAAGCCGCCTATGAGGCCGTCACCGCCGGCCGCCAGCACGATGAACTGGCCGCCTACCCCGAAGCCTATGCCAAGAGCTGGCTCGCGCAGGAACTGAACCAGTCGCGCAACTTCAAGTCCTGGTTCAAGAAGGGCCTTTACGTCGGCGCCTTCATGACCGGCATAGAGCACTGGCTGCTGCCCAAGCTGGGCTTCAAGTCGCCGCCCTGGACCGTGCACAACAGCATTCCCGACTACGCCAAGCTCAAGCCGGCGGCCGAGTGCACGCCCATCGTGTACCCCAAGCCCGACAACAAGATCACCTTCGACCGCCTGAGTTCGGTGTTTGTCTCCAACACCAACCACGAAGAGCACCAGCCCGCGCACCTGACGCTAAAAGACGCCAGCGTGCCGGTCAACATCAATCTGGCCAAGTACGCCGGCCCCGAAAGCCGCTACTGCCCGGCCGGTGTCTATGAGTTCGTGAAGAACCCCGACAACAGCGACCGCCTGCAGATCAACGCGCAGAACTGCGTGCACTGCAAGACCTGCGACATCAAGGACCCGACGCAGAACATCGTCTGGGTCACGCCCGAAGGCGGCGGCGGGCCCAACTACGCGGGCATGTAAGCCAACCGGAACCCAAACCGGAGCGCTTCCATCGAAAAAGCCCTTCTCAACTGAGAAGGGCTTTTTCTTTTGTCCCGATTTTTGTCTCGGTCTCAGCGGCGTGGCGCAGCAGCCATCAAGGCCTGTCCCGCGGTCACAAGGGAGTTCGCCGGCCCCTTCTTGCCGAGCAACGGGCCGTTCATATAGGCGCCGTCGATCAGCAGCACAAGCTGGCTGGCAAGATCGTCGGGCTTGCGAACGCCCATCTTCTTTGCCATCACGGCCAGGCGGTGCAGCAGTTCCGTCTTGTTGCGCATGGCAACCGCGCGGGCGGGATGGCTTGGTTCCGGGAACTCGGTCGCCACATTAAGGAAGGGACAGCCCCGGTACCTGGGCGCGGCGATGTGCTCGGCGATCCAGCGCAGATGCGCCTTCAGCTCCGCCTCGGCATCGTCGGGCTCCCGCGCCGCGACGCTGTCCCAGTCTTCCCAGTATTCGGCGTCTTCGCGCTCGAGGAATGCCGCCACAAGGTCGTCCTTGGTCGCGAAATGCCGGTACAAGCTGGTCTTGGCGACGCCGGAACGCTCGACCACCAGGTCGACGCCGACAGCCCTGACGCCCTCCCGGTAGAACAACGCCGCCGCCGTCTCCAGCACGCGGTCGCGCACGCTCAGCGGGCCGCGTTCATCCGCCACCGGCGTGGCCGTCTCAGTACTTTTTTTCATCGAATTTTCCCCGCACGGTTGACGCGCTACAGATCTGTACTGTACATTATTCAAAACGCTACAGATCTGTAGCGTTTTACGGAAATAACTTCAACAAGGGAATTCGTGATGACATCAAACAAGACAGTGGCCGTCTATGGCGCTTATGGACACACCGGCCGCTTCGTGGTTTCGGAATTGCGCCGGCGCGGCTGGACGCCCATCCTCTCGGGGCGCGATGCCGGCAAGCTGCAGGTTTTCGGAACGGAAAACCCCGGTTTGGAACTTCGGCCGGCCTCGGTCGACGAACCCGCCTCGCTGGATCGCGCGCTGGCCGGCGCCGCGGCGGTCATCAACTGCGCCGGCCCCTTTGCCAGCACTTCGGCGCCGCTGATTGAAGCCGCCATGCGCGCACGGATTCCCTACCTGGATGTGGCGGCCGAAATAGAAGCCAACATCGACACCTTCAATCTGTTCGCGGACCGTGCGCGTGAAGCGGGCATTGTGGTCGTGCACGCCATGGCGTTTTACGGCGGGCTCGGCGACCTGCTGGCGACCGCGGCCATGGGCGACTGGACTTACGCCGATGAAATTTCCATCGCCTACGGGCTGGACAGCTGGAGGCCCACGCCGGGGACCCTGATCGCCGGGCAGGTGTCGAAGCAGCGCCGGGACGGCCGCCGGGTGGTTTTTGCGGACGGAAAAATCGCCTACACCACGGAAGCTGCGCCGGCCACCGAATGGACTTTTCCCGCGCCGCTGGGCAAGCAGCCGGTCATCGCCGAATTCACCATGGCCGACACGGTAACGATCTCGCGCCACATCAAGGCCCCCAGAATCCACTCCTACATGACGGCCGTGGCCGTCAGGGACCTGACCGACCCGAATCCACAAGCCCCTGTAGCCAGCGATGAGAGCGGACAGTCGCCGCAAACCTTTGTGCTGGAAGTACTGGCGCGCCGCGGCGGCGAGGAGCGCCGCGCCATCGCGCGCGGGCGGGACATTTATGCCTTCACCGCGCCCCTGGTCGTGGAGGCCATGGCGCGCGTGGTCGCCGGCCAGGTCAAGGGCGCGGGCGTCTTTACCGCCGGAGAAGCATTTGACGCGCGGGATTTCCTGGCCTCGCTGTCCCCCGCGAATCTTTCCGTGGAATTGCGTTAAGTTCTTTCGCGCCCTCCGGCATGCCGGAGGGCCCTTTTTTTTGAAGGCCGCATCACGCATGCGGCCTTTGTTCATTCAGTCGCAGGCGCGCCACATATACACGGCGCAAACCTTCGCAAGCTTTGTGACTTTCTGTCCGGCGCGGCGATCGGGCCCTTGGCGCGCAGGCGGCGTGCACACCCCGCCAGCAGGTGATTCGCGCCATTCGCTCACAAGTGCTTACCGAACGATTCGACACGCTTTGAGGCCTGTCTCACGCCATCCCACGCGGGCTCGCGGCTTACGCTGACACGCCTTCTCCCCTCGCCGCAAAGACACTGGAACTGTCCTTGAGTTCGGGACGTGGCCGCGCCCCTCACTGGCCGCCACGCCGCCGTGTTCCAGCTTTTTTGCCACATCCGCCCGCTGCCCGGCAGCTTTCTTAGCCCATTGATCCATGACAGAAAACACCCCCAGCGTGCTGCTGACCGGCGGCGCCGGTTATATCGGAAGCCACACTTTTGTGGCCTTGGCGGAGGCCGGCTACCAACCGGTCATCCTCGATGATTTCTCGAACAGCCACCCTGCGGTGCTGGAGCGGCTGGCGCAGCTGACGGGCCGGCGCGTGCCCTGCGAAAAAGGCAATGTGCTGGACACGGCCTTTGTGGCCGAGGTGCTGCAGCGCCACCGCTGCGTTGCCGCCGTGCATTTCGCCGGCGTCAAGGCCGTCGGTGAAAGCGTGCAGCAGCCCCTGATGTACTACCGCAACAATGTGAGCGGCCTGCTGAGCCTGCTTGAGGCCATGGCCGGCACCACCGCCTGCCGGTCCGTGGTGTTTTCTTCCAGCGCCACGGTCTACGGCAACCCGGCCAGCGTGCCGATTGACGAAGGCTTTCCCTGTGCGCCCGAAAGCCCGTATGCCCAGAGCAAGCTGATGTGTGAAAACATCCTGGCCTCGCTGCGCGCGTCGGACCCTTCATGGCGCACCGGCGTGCTGCGCTACTTCAACCCGGTGGGTGCGCACCCCACCGGCCTGATCGGCGAAGACCCCAGCGGCATTCCCAACAACCTGATGCCCTTTGTGACCCAGGTGGCCGTGGGTAAACGCGCGCGGCTGCAGGTCTTCGGCAGCGACTACCCGACCCCCGACGGCACCGGCGTGCGCGACTACCTGCATGTATCCGACCTGGCCGACGGCCATGTGGCCGCCGTGCAAGCCCTGCTGGCCAAAGGCGAGAGCTTCACCGTCAACCTGGGCACCGGCCAGGGCACCAGCGTGCTGGGTGTGGTGCGCGCCTTCGAGCGCGCCAGCGGCCGGCCCATCCCGTTTGAATTCGCGCCGCGGCGCGCGGGCGACGTGGCGCAGTATTTCGCCGATGTGTCACTGGCCCGCGGCGTCCTGGGCTGGCGCGCCACGCGCGGCATCGAAGAGATGTGCCGCGACTCGTGGCACTGGCAGCAGCGCAATCCCGACGGCTACCGGACCCAGACGTCCGACACCGCCATGCACATGCCGGCGCCGGTGCGCAATAGTCCGAACGGCCCCATGCGACCGGTGGTCAGCGCCTGATTCGTCTTGACACACAACCTGCACCGAATGAGGACAAGACACATCTGCTTTCACCAGCACAAACCGGGCCATGGGCCGTTCGGACTATTGCCGATTGCTGCACTGCACAACACACTCATCCCCTGCTTTGACAGAGGAGAAATTCATGCCTAAAGCTCTTATCACCGCCACTTTGCTGGCCGCCTGGATGGCCTCCGCATCGGCCTACTCCGATGCTGCCGACCAGCCGCCGCCGCAGCCCCTGGCCAGCAAGGCCGGCGCCGCCAAAACCACGCCCATGAAACTGCAGGCCGGCGCCGACAGCGTCAAGGTGCGCGCGGTCTACAGCCCCGACATACGCCCGAATCCGCCGCAGGCTTTCGCGGCCGACGATGAAACCGGCGCGGGCGAATCCGGCTGGCGTTCCTACGGCATGCTGCTGGCAACGCTGGTGTTGATGGCCGTGATCGCCGTGCGGCGCTACAAGGCGGGAAGGCCCTGAGCATGAGCGGACTCGGCCGGCCCGGCGTCGCGGCGGTCAAATGGAGCGCGGCCTCCACGGTCGCGCGCTTCGCGCTGCAGCTGATGGCCCAGGTCGTCCTGGCGCGCACGCTGGGCCCGGAGATCTTCGGTATCTTCGCCATCGGCATGGTGGTGCTGACCTTCGCCACCTTTGTGTCCGGCTTCGGTTTCAGCTGGAGCCTGCTGCAGCGCGAAACCCTCAGCGACGAGGACGTGCGTTTTGCCTGGACCTGGCAGCTCATCGTGGGCCTGGCCACCACGCTGGCCGTCTACCTGCTGGCTCCCCTGCTGGCCGCTTATTTCCGCGAGCCGCGCGCGCAGTCCGTCATTGAATGGCTGTCGCTGGCCTGCCTGCTGGGCGCGGCCGCCCAGCCGGCCACCTATTTGCTGCAGCGCGACCTCAACTTCCGCGCGGTGGGCCTGGTGCAGGTGGGCAGCTATGCGGCCGGTTATATCGCAGTGGGCCTGCCGATGGCGCTGATGGGGCGCGGCGAGGCCTCGCTGGTGGCGGCCTGGCTGGTCCAGGTGGCCGTGCAGCTGGCGGCCAGCTACGCGCTCAAGCCCCACCCGGTGCGCCCGCTGCTCTGGTATGCCGATGCGCGTGCGGCCGTCGGCACCGGGCACACGGTGTTTTTCACCAATATCGTCAACTGGGTACTCAACAACCTGGACCGCGTGCTGATAGGGCGCCTACTCAACGCGCAGGCCCTGGGCCTGTACAACGTGGCCTACAACCTGGCCACCATGCCCAACACCTTGCTGCTGGGCGCGCTGCAGCCGGCCTTCCTGGCGGCGGGCGCGCGCCTGCAAAACGACAAGCCCCGCCTGGGCCGCGCCTACCTGCAGATGCTGGCCACCATCGTGGTACTGGGCCTGCCGGCTTTTGTGGCGCTGGCTTTTGTCTCGCGCGACATCGTGCGCGTGCTCTACGGGCCGGCCTGGAGCGATGCGGCCTGGGTGCTGGGCACGTTGTTCCTGTGCATGCCGGCCTATGTCATCTGGGGCCTGTCGACGCCGGTGCTCTGGAACACCGGGCGCAAGCACTATGAGTGCCTGCTGCAGCTGCCGCTGCTTGCCGTCGGCGCGCTGGGCTTTTACCTGCTGGCTGGCCAGGGCATCCATGTCGCCGCGGCCGTGGCTGGCGGGCTGCTGGTGCTGCGCGCGGCCGTTGTCGCCACGGCCGCCTTTCGAGCGCTGGACCTGCGCGCCACGGCCCTGCTGCCGGACGCCTTGCGCGGCCTGCTGCTGAGCGCGCTCTGCGCCGCGGGGGCACTGGGCGCGCAGCATGCCGTGGCGAGGTTTGACATCGCGCTGCTGTCGCTGGCGGCCGGCGCGCTGGCAGCCGGCCTGCTGCCTGGGCTTTTGCTGCTGCTGCGGCCGCAGCTGCTGGGGCCGGATGCCTCCGACATGGTGATCCGCTTCGTCCCCGGCCTCGCGAATTTCCTGCGCCGCCCCGCGGCCGCGCCGGCTTCCGCCCTGCCCGTGGCGCTGGGCGAGCAGCATCCCTGACCGAAGAAAACCATCCCCATGGACCAACCCGTCGTCATTTCAGTGCTCGTCGCCGGCGCCATCCTGGCGGCGCTCACGGCGGCGCTGGGCATGGCGGGCGCGGTCCATGTGACCTCGCGCCGCGCGCACGGCTACATGCACCTCATCTTCTACGCCATCCTGCTGATGGTGGCCCTGGCCAACCTGCTCTCGGGCCGCGACCTTTCCAGCAGCAACATGAAGTTCGACGAAGTCGTCGTGGTGGTGCGCCACCCGCTGGTCTCGCTGATGCAGCCCCTGGCCTCGCTGCTGCTGCTCACGCTGGCCGGCGAACGGCTGATCACGCACTGGATACGCCGCGACAGATCCGCGCAGGCACCCGCCGCGCTGCCGGTGGCCTTCCTCACCTTCTGGCTCTGCACCGTGGCCGCGCCGGCCCTGCTGGGCGCGCACCCGCAGCTGTCGCATGACTATGTGTACCCGCTGGTCATAGGCTTCGCCGCGGTGCTGGCCACCGCCACCGAACGCGACCTGGCCTTCGGCGCCGCGCGCAATGCCCTGCTGCTCTTTATCGCCGCCGGCCTGCTGCTGCTGCCCTTCAAGCCCAGCCTGGTGCTGGACGCTTCCTACACCCAGGGCCTGCTGCCCGGCGTGCCGCGGCTGGCGGGCCTGGCGCCGCACGCCGTGTCGCTGGGCATGCTGGCGCAGCTGGGCCTTTTGTGCCTGCTCGCGCGCCCCTTTCAGCGCGCCTGGCTCAACCGCGTGGCCTGGACCATGGGCCTGGGCGTGCTCTTCCTCGCGCAGTCCAAGACGGCGTGGATTTCGTTTGTGCTGTGCTCGGCCTGCATCCTGGCCGTGCGCCAGGGGCCGCGCTTCATGCGCCGCGTGGGCGACCCGGTGCGGCCCGAGTTCGGCATCGTCGCGCTGCTGGCCTTTATGGCCGCCGTCGTGGGCCTGGCCGCCCTGCTGATGTTCGGCGAGGTCGACGCGCGCCTGAGCAGCTTCTTCGACAGTGCCCAGGGCGCGCAGCTGGCGTCCATGACGGGGCGCGACCAGATCTGGGCCATCGCCTACGACGAATGGCAGCGCAACCCGGTGTTCGGCTATGGGCCGACCCTGTGGGACGCGAGCTTTCGCGAAGCCATAGGCATGCCCAACGCGACCCACGCGCACAACCAGTTCATGGACACCTTGTCGCGCTCGGGAAGCGTGGGCGCGGCCGCGCTGCTGCTGTACGCACTGGTGCTGCTGGTGCTGTCCCTGCGTTATGCCCGCGCCAGCGGCGGCCTCACGCTGGCCTTGTTCGTGGCGCTGGCGCTGCGCGCCATCAGTGAAGTGCCGCTGCTGCTTTTCGGCTACGGCCCCGAACTCATCGCCCACGTGCTGCTGCTGATGGCGCTGGCCGCAGCCGGGCGCGAAGCCCGTGAACGCAAACGCAGCATGGCCAAGGCGCCGGCGGCCATGCCCCGCGTCGAGCCGACCTTTGCCCGGAACCGCAGAAACCCCGGAGACCCCAAAACCCCCCTGGCCGCCGCGCGGCTCCATTCTTGACACCATGAAATTTTCCATCGTCATCCCGCTTTACAACAAGGCACCCTATATCAGCGACACCCTCGCGTCGGTGCTGGCGCAAACCTTCACCGACTTTGAAGTCATCGTGGTCGACGACGGCTCCACCGACGGCGGCGCCGAGCTCGTGAGCTTTATCACCGACCCGCGCGTGCGCCTGGTGCGCCAGGCCAATGCCGGCGTTTCGGCGGCGCGCAACCACGGCATCGCGCTGGCGCGCGGCGAATGGGTGGCCTTTCTCGACGCCGACGACTGGCACCACCCGGGCTACCTCGAAACACTGGTACGGGTGCAGGCGCGCTGCCCCGGCGCCGACACCGTGGCCACCCACTACCTGCCGGTGCCCGACACCCTGGACATGTGGCCGCCGCGCTGGCCCGAGATGCCGCGCACGCCCGACATCGAGCGGATCACCGACCTGCCGCGGCGCTGGATGGCCTCGCCCACGCTGTGCACCAGCGCCGTCTCGGTGCGGCGCGCGCGACTGCTGCGCATGCAGCCCTGCTTTCCGCCCGGCGAGTCGCATGGCGAGGACCTGGACCTGTGGTTCCGCCTGGCCGAGCAGGCGCCGGTCGCGCTGGTCCACGCGCCGCTGATGGCCTACCGGCTGGCCGTTGAAGGCAGCCTCAGCAGCGGCCATGCACCGCTGGCCATGCCGCCCTTTCTGCAGCGCATGGAGCAGCGCGCGCTGGCCGGTGCCATGCCGCCCGCGCGCCGCGGCTCCGCGCTGTGGCTGGTGGCCCAGTACCAGCTCTCGCTGGCGCGCCAGGCGCTGGCCGACGGCAGCCGCCGCGAAGGCTGGGCCTGGCTGCTGAAGGCGCGCCGCGCGGCCGGCGGCAAACGCTGGTGGCTGACGGCCGCCATGGCGCTTTTCATGCCGGGCCCGCTGGTCAGGAACTGGCAGCGCTGGCGCGTGCGCCGCACCGTGCACGCGGCCAGCCCCGCCGAAGCAGGATAAAAATGAACCAGAAATTACCTCGCAAAATTACACCCCTCTGGCATTCGTGCAGGGTCTCCGTGGTCATCAAGGCCCTGAACGAGGAAAAACGCATTCGGGCGACCATCGAAAGTGCGCTGCGCGCCGTCTCTGCCGTTGGCGGAGAGGTCATCCTGGCCGACTCCTGCTCGACGGACCGCACGGTGGAACTGGCCTGCACGTATCCCATACGCGTCGTCCAGCTGGCGAATCCCAGTGAGCGCTGCTGCGGCATCGGTCCGCAGCTCGGCTACCAGCATTCGCATGGCGACTTCATCTACATCCTCGATGGCGACATGCAGATGCAGGAGGGCTTTCTTGAGAAAGCGCTCGACTTCCTGGAGGCGCATGAGGATGTAGCAGGCGTGGGCGGACGCGTGGTGGAGCAAAACACCGAGAGCCTCGAGTACATGGCGCGTGGAGAACGGGACTCCCCGCACCTGCGGCCGGGCAAAGTGGACAGGCTCGACGGCGGTGGGCTTTACCGCCGCAGCGCCATCGAGGCGGCAGGCTATCTTTCCGACCGGAACCTTCACAGCTACGAAGAATTTGACCTGGCCATAAGGCTGCGCGCCCTCGGCTGGCGCCTCTGGCGCTTGCCGGTGGATGCTGTCAATCACTTCGGGCACGACGCACCACCCTATCGCCTGTTGATGCGACGCTGGCGCACCCGGTATATCTGCGGTCTGGGTGAACTTGTCCGCGCGGCGGCGGGCAAGCCACGCCTGCATCTGGCTTTGGAGGGATTGCGGGAATTGCGCCTGTACATCGCAGTGCTCGGCTGGTGGACTGTCATGGCGAGCCTGGTGTTCTGGCCGGTTTCTGCCTCCCTGCGCCTGGCCTTTTTCTGCATCATCGCCACGGCGCCGATGTTGCTGATGACCTGGCGAAAACGGTCCGCAACCAAGGCGCTTTATTCCGTGGTTTCCTGGTGCTTCAATGCCGCAGGTCTTATACGCGGCCTGCTTCGCCCGCAGCGGCCGGCTCGCGAAGCCATCGCAAGCCGGATTGTCAAGGACTCGGCAATGACGCATCGCCATGCAATCCAGGGGGCTGCCAATTGATGAGTTCCGATGGAAACCTGCAAAGGCGGCAGACGACTCAGCAATTCACCGGCGTGCAGGTGCTGCGCTTTGCCGCGGCCATGCTGGTCGTGGTGATGCACATCACCCAGGCGATTTCCATGCACATCAGCGGCACCGGGCCGCGCCACTACTGGGAGGCCGGCTCCGCCGGGGTGGACATCTTTTTTGTGATCAGCGGCTTTGTGATGGCCATGTCGACCGCCTCGCTGCCGTCGGACGGGCCCGGACGTATCAGTGCCGCCTGGGTCTTCATGCGCAGGCGCCTCATCCGGATCGCGCCGCTTTACTGGTTTTACACCCTGCTCAAGGTGGCCCTGCTGCTGGCCATGCCGGCGCTGGCCGCGCGCTCTTCGGTGGAGCCTGGACACCTCGCGGCCTCGCTGCTGTTCATCCCCACCATGAGCCCCTGGGGCCTGGTGCAGCCCACGCTGCCGGTCGGCTGGACCCTGAACTTTGAAATGCTGTTTTATGCGGTGTTCGCCGTGGCCATTGCCCTGGGTGCGCCGCGCATACGCTTTTGCCTGGCGGCCTTTGCGCTGGTGTTCGCGGCGGGCTACCTGCTGCCGGACTCGGTGGCGCTGAATTTTTATGCGCAGACCCTGGTGTTCGAGTTCATCCTCGGCGTCTGCATCGCCCATGCCTATTTGCATTTCCGGCGCCCCGGGCCGATAGCCGGCCTGGCCGCGATCGCGGCGGGCGCGCTGTACATGTTCGCGCCCGACTGGGGCCACTCGGCCGACCGCTTCGCCACCTGGGGCTGCGGCGCCGCACTCATCGTGCTGGGCGCCGTCTGGCTGGAGCCCTGGACCGTGCGCGCGCCGCTGGCTTCGCGCCTGTCCTTCCTGGGCGACGCCTCGTATTCGATTTACCTGTCGCACACCTTTGTGGTGCCGGCCGGCGTGCAGGCGCTCAAGCGCCTGGGCGTGCAGGACAGCCTGGCCGTCGCCCTGGCCGTGGGCCTGGCCGTGGTGGTGGCGGGCTGCCTCTCCTACGTCTGGCTGGAACGGCCCATGACCACCTTCTTCAAGCGCGCCCTGTTCGGCGCGCCCAAGCTCTCTTACCAAACTCCCGGAAAGTAACCTCCCCATGCGAAGTGAATCGCTGCCGCGCAGCGCCATACGCGAACGCGAAGGCCGCTACATCTACATCGCCTGTCCCTGGACGCCCCTGGGCGGCGGCATGTTCAAGGTGGCCGACTACCTGATACAGGCCCAGGCCTCCTCGGCCGCCATCGCCTCGGCCGACGCGGCCGAGCTGCGGCCGCTGGACACGCGCGGCGGCGCCAACGCCTTGTACTCCTTCTGGGTGCTGGCCACCGCGCTGGCGCGCATCACGCGCGGCCGCTTCAGCGGCCGGCTGGCCGGCGTGCATGTGAACATGGCCGAGCGCCTGAGCCTGTTCCGCAAGGGCGCCATCATCGCCGCCTGCCGCGCCCTGGGCGTGCCGGTGGTGCTGCACCTGCATGCCGCGCAGCTGCACCATTTCTACCATTCGCTGCCGCGGCCGCTGCAGGCGCTGACGCGCTGGGTGTTCTCGCTGCCGGCCAGTGTCGTGGTGCTGGGCTCGGCCGCGCGGCGCTTTGTCGTCGAAGAGCTGGGCGTGGCGCCGGATCGCGTGGACATTGTCATCAACGGCGTGCCCGAACCCACCCATGCGCGCCGCGCCGCCGGCGATAGCGCCATGCAGCGTGTGCTCTTCCTGGGCAACCTGTCGGAACGCAAGGGCGTGTCCGACCTGCTGCAGGCGCTGGCCCTGCCCGGCTTTGACACGGCCCGCCTCGAAGTGACCCTGGCCGGTGGCGGCGACGTTGGGGCCTATGAAGCCAAAGCAAAGGAACTGGGCATAGACGGCTTTGTGCGTTTTGCCGGATGGTCTGACCAGCAGCAGGCGGCACGGCTGATGGCCCGCACCGACGTGCTGGTACTGCCCTCTTACGACGAAGGCCTGCCGCTGGTCATCCTCGAAGCGCTGGCCAACGGCGTCGCGGTGGTGTGCAGCCCCGTCGGCGAAATACCCTCGGTGCTCAGCGACGGCGTCAATGCCTCATTTGTGCAGCCCGGTGATGTGGCCGGCATCGCGGCCGGCCTGCAGCGCGTGCTGCAGGATGGTGAATTGCGCGCGGCGCTGGAGCGAAACGGCCGGGAGCTCTATGAACAGCAGTTTTCCATCGCGCACTTTTTCAGCAGCGTCGCGCATATCCACCAGCGCGATTTCGGCGTGGCCGGGCGCCCTCTGCGTGCCGCCGCGGTTTCACAGGACGGCAAAGCATGATCCGCGACGCCGACAGCATTCCCAACGGCAGCCGGCTGGAGGCCGACGTCTGCGTGGTCGGCGGCGGCCCGGCCGGCATCGCGCTGGCGCTTTCGCTGAGCGACCAGGGCCATGCCGTGCTGCTGCTGGAGTCCGGCCAGCTGCAGGCGCATGCCCCCACACAAGACCTCTATGATGGCGAGGTGGCCGATGAACAGCTGCACAGCCCGCCCGGCAAATACCGGCAGCGGCGGCTGGGCGGCTCCTCGGCGATCTGGGGCGGGCGCTGCATGCCTTTCGACCCCATCGACTTTGAAACCCGCGCCCATATCCCACACAGCGGCTGGCCGATCTCGTATGAAGACCTGCTGCCCTGGTACCCGCGCGCCAACGCCCTGGCCGAGGCCGGGCGCTTCCTTTACGACGCGGCCCAGGCCCTGGAGCCCGGGACCGGCCCGCTGATCGCCGGCTTCGACAGCGAGCGTGTGCTGAGCAACGGGCTGGAACGCTTTTCCTGCCCCACGCACTTCGGCAGCCGCTACGCCAGGCGGCTGGCGCTGGCGCCCACGCTGGAAGTGCTGCTGGGCGCCAACTGCACCGCGCTGCGGCTGCAGGCCGACGGCCAGGCGCTGCGCGAGCTCGAGGTGCGCACGCTGGCCGGCACACAGTTCACCGTCGCCGCGAAAAGCACGGTGCTGGCCGCGGGCGGCCTGGAAACCGCGCGCCTGCTGCTGGCCTCACGCGACGTGGCGCCGCAAGGCGTGGGCAACCAGCACGACGTGGTGGGCCGCTACTACATGTGCCACATCGCCGGTAATGTCGGCACGCTGACGGTGCACGGCCCCACCAGCGACGTGCGCCACGGCTATGAAATTTCGCCCGAAGGCATTTACTGCCGGCGCCGCCTCTCGGTTGCCGCCGGCGAGCAGCGGCGCCTGGGCCTGGCCAATGCGGTGGCGCGCCTGCACTTCCCGCGCATCACCGACCCGGCGCACCGCAGCGGCGTGCTGTCGGGCCTGTTCCTGGCGCGCAAGCTGATCAGCTACGAATACAGCAAGCGCCTGAAAGACGGCGCGCCGCCGACGGCCGGGGTCTATGCGCGCCATTTGCTCAACGTCATGGCCGACCCGCTGGACACCACGGCCTTTCTGTCGCACTGGCTGATGAAGCGCACGTTGGCCGAGCGCAAATTCCCCTCGGTGATCCTGCGCAACCGCAGCAACCGCTTCAGCCTCGAAGTGCACGGCGAGCAGATCCCCCAGGCCCACAGCCGGGTCACGCTGGCCAGCGGTGTCGACGCGCTGGGCATGCCGCGCCTGAAGGTCGACTGGCGTTACAGCCGCGCCGACATCGATTCCCTGGGCGCCAGCCTGGACGTGATGGCCGAGGAGTTCGCGCGCAGCGGCAAGGCCCGCTTCGACTACAAACCCCACACCCTGGAAGAAGACCTGATGCGCTTCGGCGCCTACGGCGGCCACCACATCGGCACGGCGCGCATGGGCACGGACCCGCGCAGCAGCGTGGTCGACGCCGACTGCCGCGTGCATTCGGTGCGCAACCTGTTTGTCGCCGGCAGCGCGGTGTTCCCGACCTCCAGCCAGGCCAACCCGACGCTGACACTGATCGCGCTGTCGCTGCGGCTGGGCGACTTCCTGTCGCGGCAGCTGCGCGCCGAGCGCTCTCCCCTGCAGATGCAGGAGGCCGCATGAAAGTGCTGGTACTGGGCGCTTCCGGCCACATAGGCGCGCGCCTGCTCGAGATGCTGCAGGCCACGAGCTGGGCCGCGGCCACGGGCGCGTCCAGGCACAAAAAAAATACCGCGAGCTGGCTGGAACTCGACAGCCGCGACCCGCGCCAGCTGGCCCAGGCCTTGAAGGGCTTTGACGCCGTGGTCAACTGCGTGGCGGGCGATGCGGCCTCGATTGCCGACGGCGCGCGCGCCCTGGTGCAGGCCGCGCTGCAGGCCGATTGCCCGCGCATCGTGCACCTGAGCACCATGTCGGTCTACGGACCCGCCGAGGGCCTTGTGCGCGAGGATGCGCCGCTGGATCCCACGCTGGGCTGGTACGGCCAGGCCAAATGCGAGGCCGAGGCCGCCATGCACGACTTTGTGCGGCACGGTGGTGAGGTGGTGATGCTGCGGCCCGGCTGCGTTTACGGCCCCGGCAGCCAGCTGTGGGTCGGCCGCATAGGCCGCTGGCTGCAGGCCGGGCGCCTGGGCGACCTGGGCATCGCCGGCGACGGCTGGGCCAACCTGGTCCATGTCGACGACGTCTGCCAGGCCCTGCTGCTGGCGCTGCGGCTGCCCGCGGCCCAGGGCAAGATACCGGTGTTCAACCTGGCGGCGCCCGACAGCCCGCGCTGGAACGATTATTTTGTGGACCTGGCCCTGGCGATCCAGGCCACGCCCGTGCGCCGCCTGGGCAGCCGCCGGCTCCAGCTCGACGCATGGCTTTGCGGCCCGCCGCTCAAGGCGGCTGAGCGCGCCCTGAAACTGCTGGGCAACCCCGGCATGAAGCTGCCCGATGCCCTGCCGCCCGGCCTGCTGGGCCTGTGGTCGCAGCACATACACCTGGATACCCAGGCCGCTACCCACCGGCTCGGTGTGCAGTGGACACCCTATGCCGACGGCCTGCGCGATTCGGCCGCATGGTTTACGGCGCCCGCCGGCGCCGGCCAAGCCACCCTGGACAAAATGATATGCACGCCCTGAAAGCCGACACCCACCGAAAGTTCGGGTACACCGCCCCCCGCCTCTCGCTCAAGGGCGCGCTGCTGGATCCGGCGTTTCGTGTGCTCGTGTGCCTGCGCCTGTGCCAGGCCGCGGATCAGCTCGCGCCCAACTGGCGCTGGCTGGCCGTTCCGCCCGCACGAGTGCTTTACCGGCTGGTGAGCCAGCTGGCCGGCATCGAAATCCCCTGGCGCACGCAGATCGCGCCGGGGCTGGCGCTCACGCATGGGCGCGGCATCGTCGTCAACGCTGGCGCGCGCATAGGCCGCAACGTCACGCTGTTCCACGGCGTCACGCTGGGCCAGCGCGACCACATCGACGCGCAGGGCCGCCGGCACACGCTGTACCCGGTGATAGAGGACGAGGTCTGGATAGGGCCGCACGCCATCATCGTGGGCGGCGTCACCGTGGGCAAAGGCAGCCGCATTGCCGGCGGCGCCTATGTCTTCGAGGACGTGCCGCCCTACTGCGTGGTGCTGGGCAACCCGGGGCAGATCGTCAGGCGCGACTGCACACCCGATGTGCAGAACCGCTACAGCGAGGAAGACATTCCCGTGGCGCAGGCCGGCCATTCGGCGGCAACCGCCGCCGACACCGGCATCAACGCCGGTTAAGCGAAGCCAGCCGCAGCGCCCGCGTGAGGAACAACGGGTTGCCGATCACGTAGCGCTGGAACAGCCGGCGCGGCTCCAGCGCGAGGCGATACAGCCATTCCACCCCGGCCTTGCGCATCCACAGCGGCGCGCGCGGTGTCTTGCCGCCCAGGAAATCAATGATGGCGCCGCCGCAGACGATGAGGCAGGGAAAGTCCAGCACATGGCGCAGCTGGGCAGCGACCTCTTCCTGCCGCGGCATGCCCATGCCCAGCACGATCAGCGCCGGCCGGTGCGTGGCCGCCAGCAGGCAATAGGTGCCCGCGTCGAGAAAGCCGTTGGCGCGGGTGAGCGTGCTGTGCGGTGCGAGTTCCTCGCGCACGCGCTGCGCGGCTTTTTCGAGCCAGGGTTCGCGCGTGCCGAACAGCGCGATGCCGCGGCCGTCGAAAGCGCACACCAGCCGGGGGATCAGGTCGGTGCCGTTGAGGTTGAGGCCGGGCTCCATGCGCAGCAGCTTGAACAGCGTCGCCATGCCCGAGCCGTCCCTGAGCACCCTGTCGGCCGAGCGCATGGCCTCAAAAAACGGCGTCGACACCGCCATGGAATTCATCGCGTGCGCATTCGCGAAAGCCAGCACCGTCGGCACGCGGGGCTGGCTCAACTCGGACAGCAAGGCCTGGCCCTGGTCGGGGCTTTGCACGCGCTCGATTTTCGCCAGCAGCAGCGCCCAGCGCAGGCGCCAGTCGGCGGGATTGTCGGTGGAGGGATTCAGCATGGGTTTCCCCGCTTTCGGGACTGCGGCATGAGAAAATCGGACCCATGGCCAAAACAATGTCCCTTGAGAACTTCCAGCGCAGCGTCCGCATTGCCGGGGCGTTGACGCTCGCCATGAGCGCCGCGGTGCTGTATGTGGGCGGCGCCCAGCCGGTGGCCGTGGGGCTGTTCCCCGCGCCCTGGGACAAGCTGGCGCATTTGCTGACGTTTGCCGTGGTCGGCATGGCCGCGGGCCTGGCCGGCGGCATGCGCGGCTGGCGCATGGCGGTCTCTTGCCTCGCGGGCGCACTGCTGGTCGGCGGCATGGACGAGTTGCACCAGATGTTCCTGCCCGGCCGCTCCGCGAGCTGGGCCGACCTGGCCGCCGACGCGGCGGGCGGATTGCTGGGCGCGGCTTTGCTGGCCGCGCTGCACCGCCTTTGGAGCGGGCGCCTTACGCATCGCCTCACGCATCGTTAAGCACCGAGCCCACCAGGGCCACGCCGAATTCGCGCAGGCTGTGCGTGAAGCGCGTCATCTGCGGCAGCGAGCTGGTGTTCTGCCGCGCCACCACCAGCGCGGCGCCCGCGCGCACCGCCACCGTATGGGCGTCGGCGCATTCGCTGGCAGGCGGCGTGTCAATGATGATGATGTCGAAGTCCTGGCCGAGCGCCTGCAGCAGCCTGGAAAATTCCTGCCGGCCCAGCAGCTCCTGCGGGTTCGGCGGAATCACGCCGGCCGGCAGCACCGACAGATCCTGCAGCGCCGCGACGCTGACCACGGCCTCCAGCCCGGCGCGGCCCGCCAGCATGTCCGACAGGCCCGCGCCTTTGCCGAGGTTGAACAGCAGGTGCTGGCGCGGCGCCCGCATGTCGGCATCGATCAGCAGGGTGCGCAGGCCCAGCTGTGAAAACACAATCGCCAGGTTGGCCGAGATATAGCTGCGCCCTTCCCGGGAGCCGGCGCTCACGATGGCCAGGCCGCGGCGGTCCGGGCCGGTGTCGAACCAGCGCAGCATCAGCTGGCTGCGCAGCGCCCGCAACTGCTCCACCGGCTGGCTGTTCGGGTGGTGGGCCGCCACCAGTTCGCGGCTTAAATTGCTTTCGCGGGCCAGGTAGGGATAGTCGAACTGCACCGACAGCGCGTAGCGCACATCGTCATCGGTCAGCAGCCCCAGCGCCTTGCCGGAATCGCCGAAGCGCGCGCCGCGGTCCTTCTGGAAATGCACGATGCGCTCGGCATCCAGCGGCGAGAGCCGCCCGGCATCGACCAGGATGGCGCCTATGGAGCGGCCCGAGCCGGTGGCCGGCTTGCTGGGCACGGTCAGGGGAACGGGGCGCACCACCGCCTGGTTGCCGTTTCTGTTCATATTGATGCTCATGCTCATCCTCCCAAACCGAGCGCCAGCCGGCGCGGACCACTGAGCCGGGTGTTGCCCGTGCTCGAAGAAATGCTGGCCAGCACCGGCAGCTCCAGCATCTGCACCAGGTCCTCGGCGGAGCGCACGCGGCGGTTCGCCAGTTCCAGCAGCAAGGCGCAGGCAATACCCAGCAAGGTGCCGCCGAAAGCGGCGATCAGCAGGTTGACCAGCAGCCTCGGGCTGGACGGGTTGACGGGCGCCGTCGCGGCATTGAGGCGCACCACATTGGTCTGATTGGTCAGGCTCTGCAGGCGCGTCTGCGAGGCGCTCTGGCTCACGGTTTCATAAGCGCGCTGGGCCGACTCGACATCGCGGCGGTAGACGTTGAGCTCGTCGCGCTGCTTGTTCAGGGCCAGCACGCGGGCCTTTTGCGCGCCGACCGCGCCCTGCAGCTCGCGTTCGCGGTCCTTGCCGACACGGTAGGTGGTTTCGATGGAAGCGTTGATGCGCGCCGTTTCGCTGGCCAGCCGGCTCTTGAGGGCGGCCAGCTCGGATTCGGCGCGCTGGCGCTCGGGATGGTTCTCGCCCAGGCGCACGCTGACTTCCTGCACCTTGGCCTCTTGCCGCGCCACGTCGGCCTTCAGGCCGTTGATCAGCGGGCTTTGCATCACCTCGGCGATGGTGTCGCCGCGCGAGCCGCGCTTGCTCTGGCTGTCGGTGGTGTCACCCTGCACCGTGGTGAGCTGCGAGGACAGCTCCGCCAGCTTGGTGGTTTCGTAGTCCACGCGCTCGTCGCTGCTGACGATGCCGGCCTTTTGCTGGTATTCCGAGAGCCGGGCCTGGGCTTCTTCGAGCTTGGCGCGCGAGGCCTTGGTCTGCTCGTCAAACCATTCCGCGTAAATGCGGGCGGGTTCGGTCTTCAGCGCCAGGTTGATGTCCAGGTAGGCCTGGGCAAAGGCGTTGGCGACGTTCGCGGCTTCTTCGGCATCGCTGCCCTTGTAGGTGATGTTGATCACATTGCTTTCACGCGCCGGCCGCACGTCCAGGCGCTTTTGCAGCGAGTCGGCGAGCCAGCCTTCCAGCGTGCCGCGGCCTTCGGTCGCTTCCAGCCAGCGCTCCTTGGTGCGCGGGTTTTCATCGAGCTTGAGCATCTTCACCACGCGCTGGGCCACGCGGTCGCCGCCAATGATGTCCACTTGCGTGGCCATGTAGCTGGGGGCCACCAGGCCCTGTATGGGTGCGCTGCCGGCCCCGGCCACCGGGTCGGGCGATCGCACGTCGACCAGCACGGCGGTCTGGGCCGTGTATTTTTTCGGCAGCACCAGGCTGACCGCCAGCGCCGCGGAGATCGCCAGCAGGATGATCAGCAGCGCCACCTTGTAGCGGGCGCGCAGTATCAGTAAAAATTGATGGAGTGTCATGGCTTTCCAGTCATGGCTGTTAGAAAAGGCTTTCGCGGACGTAGATCACGTCCTCGGGGCGGACCAGGTCGTTCAGGTTGGGCGTGGTTTCCACGACCTTGCCCGAGGCGTCGCGGCGGTGCAGCTTCAGGCGGTTCTGGCTGCCGCGCACGGTCGGGCCGCCGCCCTGGGCCAGCGCCTGCATGACCGTCATGCCGCGCTCGATGCGGTAGGGGCCGGGGCGCTGCGCCTCGCCATAGATGTAGAACATGGGCGCCTTGTTGACGTACAGGGTGTCGCCGCCGGCCAGCACGATGTCCTCATCGGATTTTTCGTTGAGGAACAGCGCCGGGATGTCTATCACCTTGCGAAATGGCTTGCCGTCACGCTGGCCGGTGACGATCAGCACGTCGTCACCGGTCGGGGTGGTGCCGCCGGCAGCGGCCAGCATGTCGCTGACGCGGGTGTTGAAGGTCTCCAGCGGGAAACGGCCGGGCCGGCTCACCTGGCCCAGCACCGCCACCTGGTTGCCGCGCACCTGGCGCAGCACGATGTTGACCTGCGGCACCTTAACGAAGCCGCCGCTGCGCAGCGCATCGGCGATCTTCTTTTCAGCCTCGGCAATCGTCAGCCCGCCGAGCTGCACGCTGCCCACCAGCGGGTAGCTGATCACGCCGCTTTCCGACACGCGCGCGTCGATGGACAAATCGGGGCTCTGGTAGACCTGCACGCCGATGGCGTCGCCGGCGCCCAGCCGGTAATCCTGGCTGTTGGGCAAGGCCGGCGTGGCCGCCACCGAAGGGGGCGCGACCGGCGCCGTCGTTGCAGCGGTCTGCACTGAAGGAGGAGCGGTCGTCTGGGCTGTCTGGGGCGCCGGTGGGGTTTGCGCCCACAACGGCGCGACAGCGGCGCATAACAAGGCGCTCAGGAGGTATCGGGTCACGGATTTCAAGTTCAGCGGGTTCATCTTGTCGCCTTTAGGGAAAGCAGGGATTCAGGAAAGCTCGGGAAAGGCCGACCAGGCAAAGACCTGATCAAAAGCTCGCGTCGGCCGACAGGCCGAAGGAATTGCTCTTGTAGTCAAAGCCCGGCTCGTTGGACTTGCGCCTGTCGCTTTGCACCGAAGCGGTCAGCTTGAGCGCACGCATGGCCTGCCATTCGAGGGCCAGGGACACCAGGTCGGTGGTGTCGCGGCGGTTGCTGGCGGCAAAGCCCGGCAGCGGCCCCTTGAAGTCGCGCGCGCCGTGGTCGTAACGCAGGCGCACCGCGGTTTTTTCGGTAGGCTTCCAGGTCGGTGCGACGAAGAAGCGCCAGCCCTCGTAGTAACTCGAAGTGTTGGTCTGGTAGCTGGCCAGCTCGCGCACCACACCGCCCGCCAGCGTGGTCTTGGGCGTGAGGGCCCAGGCCGCGTCGAGCTGGCCGGTCACGCCGGAAAAGTCCCGCGCCCCCACGCCGTCGTGGTCGCGATCCAGGTACGCGACCTTGGCGCGCAGCGTGGTCTTGGCGCTGGGTGCCCAGTCAAAGCGGAATTCATGCTCGCGGTCGGTGAAGTTGCCGGCGATTCCTGGCGCCAGGAAGCGGCCCGGGTACTCGCCCTTGCCTTCCCTGAAGCGGTAGGCCATGGAAGTGCCCGACGGGTAGACATAACGCACGCCGGCCTCGGCGCCGTGGATTTTGGAATCGGCCTCGAAGGTGTTGGGCTGGCTGTTGGAACTGGTGCGCTCGAACAGGCCGCCCACCAGGCGCCAGGCGCCGTCGAGTTCGTACTCGGCATCAAAAATGGTGGAGCGGTTGGTGCGCCGGTTGATCTGCCCCGCGCCCTGCACGTCGGCATAGGTGTCGACATACTCGCGCCTGTCGCTGGTCAGGTTGCCGTGCAGCCTGGGCGTAAAGCTCCAGCGCCAGGCGGCCGCGTAGTTGACCGCCGTGAAGTCCAGGTAGGAAAAGCGGCTGTAGCGGTGGTCCTCGATATTCGCGTCGAACTCGAAACGCTGCAGCCCGTAGGGCTTGTTGATCTTGAAGCCTGCCGTGGTCACTGCCACGTTGTCGTCACGTTCGGGCCTGCCGAGCACGGCCTGCGTGTTGGCGGAATCGGGCAGCCGGAACACATTGCTGTCGTGCGTCACGCTTTGCCCCAGCCTGAACTGCAGCGTGTCCAGGTCGTCGGCCTGCGCGGCCAGGGGAAACAGGCCCAGCAGCAGCAAGGGAATCGGGAGGAGTTTTTGAGGATGCTTCAAGGGCGGGCCTCCGCGGAAGAAGGAAAAAAAGATACTGAATACATGGTTGGGTGGCGATAGTCCGTTTGCCCTAATGGCAGCGCTGCATAGGCAGCCTGATGAACGGGTGGAGGCCATCTCCTTTCTTTTTAATAAGCCGCCCCATCCTTGAAGACCAGGCGAATGGTTTTCAGGATGATGAAAAAGTCCAGCTGCAGCGACCAGTTGCGCAGGTAGTCCAGGTCGCAGTCGATGCGCGACTGCATCTTGTCCAGCGTGTCGGTTTCGCCGCGCTGGCCGTTGACCTGGGCCCAGCCCGTGATGCCGGGCCTGACCTTGTGGCGCACCATATAACCCTTGATGAGCGAGCGGTACATCTCGTTGTGCGCCACGGCGTGCGGGCGCGGGCCGACGATGCTCATGCGGCCCTGCAGCACGTTGACGAACTGCGGCAGCTCGTCGAGCGAGGTCTTGCGCAGGATGGCGCCCAGGCGGGTGACTCGCATGTCGTTCTTGCTGGCCTGGCGTATGGTGCCGCCGTCCTCGGTGACGGCCATGGAGCGGAATTTGTAGACCAGGATCTGCTCGCCGTCCAGGCCGTAGCGGCGCTGCTTGAAAATGACCGGCCCCGGCGAGTCCAGCTTCACCAGCAGGGCGATGACCAGCATGACGGGGAAGATCATCAGCAGGATCAGCAGCGACAGCACGATGTCGCTGGCGCGCTTGAGGAAGCCGTTGACGCCGCGGAAGGGCGTGTCGCAGACCGAGATCACCGTGACGCCGCACACCGTGTCGCTGCGGCCCTGGATCAGGTCGGTGATGAACATGTCGGGCACAAAATAGATCGAGGCGGTGGTGTCCTTGAGCCCGTCCAGCACCTGCAGGATGCGCGGGCGCGAGGCCATGGGCAGCGACAGGTAGATGAACTGGATTCGGTGCTGCTTGACGTAGGCCGGCAGGTCGTCGATTTTTCCGACCAGCCGGTGTTCGTCCTGCGCTTCCCTGCGGTCTTCGCCGCGGTCGTCGAAAAAGCCCTTGAGCTCTATGCCCGAGTAGGCCGAGCCGGCAATGTTCCGCGCCAGCGACACGCCCTGCTCGTTCATGCCGACGATCACCGCCCCGCGCGGCGGCCCCTGCAGTTTCAGCAGCTGCGGCGCCGCGGCCCTCAAGGCCAGGTGCGCGCCGGCCTGGGCCACGGGCGCGACCCACAGCCAGTGGCCCAGCACAGTCATGGAAAATTTGTGGAAGTACTCCGTCACATAGCCGGTCAGCAGCAACAGGCCGGCTATCCATATCCAGTGAAAGGCGATTTTCGAGAACACCTTCCACACCGGCAGGCGCAGCTGGGAACTGCCCGGAAAGGTCAGCGAGAACACGATGACGGACAGGATCAGGTAGGCGGGCCGCACCGAGCCCTCGAAATAAAACGCCAGCGCCCACAGCGAAAACACCAGCACCAGCGGGTCCAGCCCGGCTTCGACGGCGGTGAACAGGTGGCTGCGGCCCAGCCCCATGGAGCGGGGTTCGCGCTGGTTGAGCCAGGCGGACGCGGAGTTGAGCTGGTTTGCCTCAGCCATAAATGCCTACCCTTGTCACTTTGGAAACCGCCTGCGCGCGGTTGAAGACGTTGAGCTTCTGGAAGATGCGCTGCATGTGGTTCTTCACGGTGAAGCCGCTGATGTTGAGAATGGCGCCTATCTCGGAGTTGGTTTTGCCCATGGCCACCCAGGCCATGATCTGGGTTTCGCGCTCGCTCAGGCCGCTCGTGTCCTCGGCCGGGCCGCGCATGGCGGCAGGGCGGCGCTGCTGCTGCGGCAGCGGCGTCACCTGGCGCAGGGCGGCGTCCACGCTGGGCATCAGCATGCGCAGGGCCGTGCTGCAAGGCTCGGCCGGGATGTCGCCCGCGCTCATGAATACATAGAGGCACTCCTGCTGCGCCCTCTCGTCCTGCAGGCCGTGGATCAGCACCGAGCGCATGCCGCGCAGGCTGCCCGGGAAGGAGCCCGGCAAGCTTGCCTGGCCCAGCAGATATTCGAATTCGCTGAAGTCCAGCCGGCAGGGCTGGCGCTCGGCGGCCAGCCAGCGCTCATGGAATTTGCCTAATAGAAAGGGCAGCCCGTCGGTGCCCGCGGCGTAGGAGCGCGCACCGGGCAGCCTGGACACGACGTCGTGCTGCAGGGCGCCCTGCTGGAAATCGCCCCAGCCCGCGAGCAGGATGTCGTGGGGAAGGCATTGCTGCATGTCGCCCTGAAGCCAGGCCAGCAGTTCGGCATGCCGCGTGACGGCCGTGCCTTGCACGAGCAGCGCCGCATAACGCGTGGAATCTTCGCTTGAAAGCGGAGTGTGAAAATTCATTTCCGGATGTCACTTCCTGTATTTGTCCCGCGAAATCGCCAGGGGACGGCGTTGCGGAAACAGCTGATTGAGGATCGAACACATCTGCAAAAGACGCCATGCGCCAAGCGAGACAGTTGATGTAGGAGACGAACCCAGTTTAGGGTTTTCCCGATTGATTCATTTGACAGAAGAGCTGCGTATTCGTTGCAACAACGTAACAGCTGTGCGCTGGATGTTGGATGCCGCGCAAAACGATACTGCTTGCAACAGTTTGCTTTTTTGCGGACCCAAAGTTGCAGCCTTGCTTGATTACGCTCTAGGCATCCCCCCGCATTGATCTCATTGATCTGTTCGTCATTCGACGCTTCAACGCGCACGCGCGGCCCGCGATCCGGGTGGCGGGATGTTTCATGCAGCATGAAGAAAGGAACCCGCATCCGATGACAGGCCAAAAAATGAAACGCAGTCTTGAGGTGGACACGTTGAGGGGCATTGCCTGCGTCCTGCTGGTCCTGTTTCATGTGGTGGGGGACACCCCCAGCGTCGGATTGAGGATTCCCGAGGGCCACTGGCTGCAGGTCTTCAATGAGGCGCTGGCCTACATCCGCATGCCGCTGTTCTCCTTCATCTCAGGCTATGTCTACGGCTTTCGGCCCTACCAGGGCAACGCCCCGGCTTTCATCAAGGGCAAGGTGCGCAGGCTGCTGCTTCCGCTGATCACGGTGGGAACCATTTTTGCCGTCGTGCAGGCGCTCACCCCGGGCGCCAACAACGCGGTGGACCGCTGGTGGCTGCTGCACATCGTGCCGGTGGGGCATTTCTGGTTCCTGGAAGCGCTGTTCATCGTCTTCCTGGTCGTGGTCCTGCTGGAGCACCTGAAGGCACTGTCAACGCCGGCCGGCTTCGCGCTGGTATGGGCCCTGAGCGCGGTGCTGTTCGACTACTTCAGCCCGCCGAATTATTTTGCCGCCCAGGGCGCCGTTTACCTGCTGCCCTTCTTCCTCGCGGGGCTGGCCTGCAAACGCTTTGAGATCAGCGGCCCGGCGGCGCGCGGCATCGCGGCGGCCGTCTTCATCTGCGCCGCGACCGCGGCCATGCTGCTCCCGCAATATTCAGAACAGGGCAACTCCCTGGCCGCGCTGGGCCTGGGTGTGTGCAGCGCCTTTTTGCTGCTGCGCAGCGGCTGGAGCTCACCGCGCCTCGCCTATGTCGGCTCCTATTCGTTCGCGATCTACCTGCTGCATGTGTTCTTCACCGCGGCAAGCCGCATTGTCCTGAAGAAGATGGGCGTCACGGATATCTATGTGCTGATGGTGGCGGGCCTGGCCGCCGGCCTGGCAGGGCCGATCGTGTCGGCGCTGCTCATCAGCCGCTCTCCCAACCTCAATCTCTGGTTGCTGGGCACGACCGGCGGCGGGCCAAAAAGCAAAACCAAAGCAGCGCCAGCCTGACGCCAGCGATTGAGCCTTGGCGTTATTCCGCCTGACAGCGGTAACACCTTTGCGCTATAAGGGTAACAACCTTTTACAGGAATATCCCCTGTGCGCATGGCGAAGTTGTACCAACGCAAGTGGCTGTGGATCCGGTTGCCCATGGCGCTTGCCGCCGCAGCCACGGCCACGGGCCTGTGGCTGTTCGCCTATCCCATGCCGCCTGCGCACCTGAGCATCACCACGGCCGGCTCCGACGGCGCCTACTACCTGCACGCCCGGCGCTACGCCGAAAAACTCGCGGACCACGGCATCACACTCGAGATCCAGACCTCGGCCGGTTCGCAGCAAAACCTGGAGCGCCTGCGCCAGGCCGTGAATCCCTCGGACCTCGCGCTGATGCAGGGCGGCTTCGGCTACCTGGGCAGCTCGCTGGAGAGGCGCGACCGCAGCCGCGTCGAAACCCTGGCCAATGTGGACGTGGAACCGGTGTGGATTTTCACGCGCGGCCGCGAAATCGACTCGCTCAACCAGCTGCAGGGCCTGCGCGTGGCCATAGGCCCCGAGGGCAGCGGCACCCGCAAGGTGGCGCTCAAGCTGCTGGAGCAGGCGAGGATAGAGGCCAGGGACCTGACGCTCTCCCCGCTGACCAGCAGCCCGGCCGTCCAGGCCCTGCGGCAGGGGGCGGTCGACGTGGTCTTCATCGTCGCGGCGCCCGAGTCCTTCGTGGTGCAGAACATGCTGAGCCTGCCGGGCATCCACATGGCCAACATCCGCAAGTCCGCCGCCATCACCGAGCGCAACCCCTACCTCGAATCGCGCCTGCTGGCGCAGGGCACGCTGGACGCGCGGCTGCCCCCGCGAGACGTCACGCTGCTGACCACCTCGGCCAGCCTGGTGGCGCGCGAGGGCCTGCATCCCGCCCTCAAGCGCCTGGCCATCGCGGTGGCCATGGACGTGCACGCCGGCGGCGGGCTGTTCCACCGCGCGGGCGATTTCCCCTCGCTGCGGCGCATCGACTTTCCCACCGCGCGCGAGGCGCGCGAAACCCTGACGCACGGCCTGCCCTGGCTGGAGCGCGTGCTGCCCTTCTGGTGGGCGCAGGTCGTCGAGCGCATCCTGCTGATCGTGCTGCCGGTGCTGCTGCTGGCCCTGTGGCTGATGCGCCTGGTGCCGGCCTACCTGCGCTGGGTGCTGGAAAGCCGCGTGAACCGCTGGTACGGCGAGCTCAAATTCATTGAAAACGACCTGGGCCAGGAATCGCTCTCGGGGCTGGACCTGACACGTTTCCTGGTCCGCCTGAACGGCATCGACAAGGCCATGCTGGCTTTTGCCACGCCCCGCGACCTGATGGCGCGCTGCTACAGGCTGCACCAGCACATCGAGTTTGTGCGCCAGCGGCTGTACCGGATGAGGGGACGGTAAGGCCGATGAAACTGCTGCTGCTTTACCGCCGGCGCTGGTGGCTGTTCTACCTGCCGGTGCTGCTGTGCACGGCCCTGGCCTTGTGGTGGTCGGCCACGCAATGGAAGGTGCTGCCGCCCAGCGAGGTGCTGATAGGCGCGGGTTCGCCGCAAGACGGCTACTCCATGCTGGCGCAGCGCTATGCCGAGCAGCTCGAGCGCATGGGCGTGCGCGCCGAGCTGGTGTATTCGGACACGCAAAAAGGTTCGCTGGACCGGCTGGGCCGGAACGGCGACGCCACCAGCATAGGTTTTGCCCAGGGCATTTACGCCACGACCGACACCGGGGTGCAGGCGCTGGCCGTGGTGGGCCAGGAGCCGGTGTGGATTTTCTCCACCACGGGCGGGCCTTTGTCGCTGGCGCAGGCCCGGGGCTTGCGCATCGCCGCGGGGCCGGCCTCGTCCTCCTCCTTCATGGCCGCCAGGCTGATGCTGGCGCATGCCGGCGTGCGGCCCGCGGACGTGCAGTTCGACAGCAGCGCCGGCGTGGCTGCCGCCAATGCGCTGATCGACGGCAAGGTCGACCTGGTGTTCCATGTCGCAGGCGATGACTCGCAGGCCGTGCAGTTGCTCACGCGCAGCAGCGGCATCCAACTGCTGGGCGTCGAACACGCCGGCGCGCTGGCCGCCCAGAACCCGCGCCTGCAGCCGCTGCTGCTGCCGCAAGGCGCGATCGAGCTGCGCGGCGACATCCCGCCCAAGGACCTCACGCTGATGAGCCTGCAAACCCATTTGCTGGTGAGGCAGGACGTGCACCCGGCCCTGCAGCGCGCCTTGCTGGACGCCGCCGTCGAAATCCACGAGATACCGAACTTTTTGCAGCGCCACGGCCAGTTCCCGAGTTTTCGCGGCAGCGACTTCCCGCTCTCCGCCACGGCGCGCGGCTACAGCCTGGGCGCGCGCCCATGGATGGAAACCCTGCTGCCCTACCGCACGGCCCAGTATGCGGAGCTGGTCTTCTACGCCATCCTGCCATTGCTGGGCATCGCGCTGCTGATGCTGGCCTGGATCCCCAGGCTGTTCGACTGGCGCATCAGCTCCGCCCTGAACCATTTTTACGGCGACCTCAAATTCCTCGAAAGCGAGATCGATGAGGCCTCCGCCGACGACCCCGTGGCGCTGCGCCGGCTGCTGGAGCGGCTGGACAACATCGAACGCCAGGTGGTGTCGCTGGACCTGCCCGATGAATTTTCCGAGCGCTGGTACACCTTGCGCGAGCACCTGGCCGCGGCGAGCGACCGGCTGCTCAAGCTGAGGTCGCGCTAAGGCGCAAAAACGCCGTTCGCACTAAACTGCGAAACACGCCGGGCAACAGGCCGCGGTGAATAACAACAGAGACTGAGGCAAACTTTCCTATGAACATCGTCATCACCGGCGGCGCCGGATTCCTGGGCGCCCGGCTGGCTCGTCAGTTGCTTGAACAGGGGAAACTTTCTCTTGCAGGCGGCGCATCGCAAACCATCAAGACCGTGACCCTGGTCGACCGGATCGCCCCGCCCGCCGCGCTGGCAGCGGACCCGCGGGTGCGCGCCGTGGTCGGAGACCTGAACGAACTGCTAGCAAGCGGCGGCGCCTCGCAGGTGGTGCGCGCCGAAGATGCGCTGGTGTTCCACCTGGCAGCCGCCGTCAGCGGCGAATGCGAGGCCGACTTCGACCTCGGCATGCGCAGCAATGTCGACGCCACGCGCGCGTTGCTTGAGGCCTGCCGCCAGCTGGGAAGCTCGCCCACCGTGGTGTTCGCGAGCTCGCTCGCGGTGTTCGGCAACTCACCGGCGCAACCCCTTCCGCCGGTGATCGACGACAGGACGTTGCCCACGCCGCAGAACAGCTACGGCATCCAGAAATTCATCGGCGAGCAGTTGGTGGCCGACTACGCGCGCAAGGGTTTCATCCGCGGGCGCAATGTGCGGCTGATGACCGTCAGCGTGCGGCCCGGTAAACCCAACGGCGCGGCCTCCAGTTTTTTGAGCGGCATGATCCGCGAGCCGCTGGCGGGCCTGCGCGCGGCCTGCCCGGTGCCGCCCGAAACCGCCGTGGCCCTGTCGTCTCCGGCGCGAACCATTGAAGGGCTGGTACGCGCTGCCCAAGCCGGCGATGCCGAATGGGGCGCGCGCACGGCGGTCAACCTGCCGGCGCTCAAGACCACCGTGGGCGAGATGGCCGCCGCGCTGGAACGCGCGGCCGGCAAAGAGGCCGCTGCCCTGATCAACTGGGCACCCGATTCGGCCATCGCCAACATCGTGACCAGCTGGCCGGCCACCATAGACGCGGCGCGGGCCCGCGCCTTGGGCCTTCTGCCTGACAAAAACTTTGACAGCATCATCGCCAGCTATTTAAGCGAAAACCCGCGCACTGCACCCGAGGCGGCAACGCAATAATAGGTGTGCATACGGCCTGGCGCCGTGTTCGCGGATTTCTTGAACAACAACTATTTTGGAGACAACATGAAAATGTCAAAACTGCTGCTGGGCATGGCCCTGGGCCTGGGGTTTGCGGGCGTGCAGGCGCAGACCATCCTCAAGATCGGCTACGCCACCAACAAGGAATCGCATTACGGCGTGGGCTCCACCATGTTCTGCGACGAGGTTGAAAAGGGCACGCAAGGCCGCTACAAATGCCAGCAGTTCCCCAGCTCCGCCTTGGGCGGCGAGCGCGAGCAGATCGAGGCCGTGCAACTGGGCACGCAGGACCTGGTCAACACCTCCACCGGTCCCGTGGGCAACTTCGTGCCCGAAGTCAAGATTGTCGACATTCCCTTCCTGTTCCGCGACTACGACCATGCCCGCAAAGTCATGGACGGGCCCATAGGCCAGGACATCCTCGCCAAGTTCCCCAGCAAGGGCATCATCGCGCTGGGCTGGACGGAAAACGGCTTTCGCCACATGACCAACAGCAAGCGCGACATCGTCAAGCCCGCCGACGCCGCGGGCCTGAAGATGCGCACCATGGAAAACAAGGTGCACATGGACGGCTACCGCACCTTCGGCATCCTGCCCACGCCCATGGCTTTTCCTGAACTGTTCGGCGCGCTGCAGCAGGGCACCGTGGACGGCCAGGAAAACCCGATTCCCGTGATCCTGGCCTCCAAGTTCTCGCAGGTGCAAAAACACCTGTCGCTGACCGGCCATGTGTATTCACCGGCCCTGCTCCTGATGTCGCCTCGCACCTGGAACAAGCTGACCGAGGCCGACAAAAAGGTCTTCCTGGAAGCCGCCAAAAAAGCCGGTGCGGCCCAGCGCAAGAAGGTCAACGACGACGAGGCCAGCGGCATCGCCCAGCTCGAGAAGGAAGGCATGAAAGTCACCAAGACGGTGGACGGCAATGCCTTCCGCGACGCGCTCAAGCCAGCCTACGCCAGTTATGCCAAGGAGTTCGGCGCCGATAACATCAAGAAGATCCAGGACGTCCGTTAAAGATCGCGGAACATGCCGCCCGGCTCATCCCCGGGCGGCCTTTTTTTGGAAGGCTCCAGCTTGCGGCACCACCTCGCCAGGCTGAACAATCGAGAACAACAGTGAAGACCTTCGAACGCTATTTCCTCAGCGCCAACCGCTGGGCCCTGATCCTGTTGCTGGCCGCGATGGCGGTCATTATTTTTGTCAACGTGGCGCTGCGCTACCTGACCAGCCAGTCGATTGAATGGGCCGAGGAAGTCTCGCGGCACATGATGATCTGGCTGACCTTCCTGGGCGCCGGGCCTGTGCTGCGCTACGGCGGCCACATCGCCATCGAGAACCTGCAGGACGCCCTGCCCCGCTCGTTGGCGGTTGCCATACGCGCCTTCGTCGCGCTGCTGCTGTTCGCCTTCTTCGGTTTTATGGTCTGGTACGGCTGGCTCTATATGGAACGCACCCTATTCCAGCTGACCGCCGCCACGCAGATTCCCTTTGCTTATATTTACGCGGCCATGCCGGTGGGCGGCGTGCTGCTGCTGGTGCACTGGGCGCTCATCGTGCGGGGCTATGTGCTGGAGCGCAAGTTCGCCGCCGACGCGCATTTCGACGCCACCGCGAGTGCCTCGCTATGAGCGCCAGCCTGCTCCTGACCATCTCGGCCTGCGTGCTGCTGGCCCTGGGTGTGCCGGTGGCCTTCGCGCTGGGCCTGGCCACGGCCATCACGCTGGTGCTGGCCGAAAGCTATCCGCTGTTCGTGCTGCTCAAGGAAACCTTCACCGGCATAGACAGCTTTCCGCTGATGGCCGTGCCCTTTTTCATCCTGGCCGCCGAGCTCATGAGCGGCGGCTCGCTGACCGAGGTGCTGCTGCGCTTTGCCGGGCAGTTTGTCGGCCACAGGCGCGGCGGCCTGGGTTATACCAATGTGGTTTCGCTGACCTTTTTCTCGGGCATTTCCGGCTCGGCGCTGGCCGACGCGGCCGGGCCGGGCTCCATGCTGATACGCATGATGGACAAGGCCGGCTACGACAGGTCCTATGCCGCGGCGCTCACGGCTTCCACCGCCATCGTCGGGCCCATCATTCCGCCCTCCATCATCATGATCATCTATGCCCTGCAGGATGACAGCGTCTCCGTGGGCGCGCTGTTCATTGCGGGCCTGATACCGGGCATCCTCATCGCGATCGCGATGTGCATCGTCAATTTTTACGTCTCCAAAAAGCGCAACTACCGCGGCGACGGCGGCATGCCGCCCTGGCCGGAGGTCTGGCGCACCACCTGGAAGGCGATCCCGGCGCTGCTGCTGCCGGTGCTGATCCTGGGCGGCATGCGGGCCGGCTGGTTCACGCCGACCGAAGCCTCGGTGGTCGCGGTGTTTTACGCGCTGATCTGCGGCAAGTTCCTCTATCGCACGCTGGAGTGGAAGGCCTTGCCGGACATCCTCGCGCGCTCGGCGCTGCTGACGGCCTCGGTGCTGATCATCATCGGCCTGTCGGCCTCCTTCGCCTGGATTTTGACCATCGAAGGCCTGCCGCAGCTGATGGCCGACTGGATCGTCGGCATGCAGCTTTCACCCTGGATGTTCCTGGTTTTCGTGAACATCTTTTTGCTGCTGTTCGGCATTTTCATCGAACCCCTGCCCGGCGTGATGGTGCTGGCGCCGATCCTGGCGCCCGTGGCCGTCAAGCTGGGCATAGACCCGGTTCATTTCGCGATGATCGTCATCTACAACCTGACCTTGGGCATGATCACGCCGCCGGTGGGCGGCCTGCTGTTCGTCACCTCCAACGTCTCGCGGGTGCCCATGGGGCCGCTGGTCAAGGAGCTGGTGCCTTTCCTCTGGGCGCACGGCGCGGTGCTGGTGCTGCTGACCTTTATGCCGGCACTGAGCACCTGGCTGCCGCGCGCGCTGGGCTTCAAGTAGACCGTTCCACCGGGCAGAGGGCCCGGAAATCCCCAGGATTTCACGGCTCTGTCATCTGCACAGGCGATGCTCTGGCATTCATTTGAGGATGAAATCCATGCAGCTCCACAAAACCGACCGCGCCCGCGCCGAGCTCAGGCCCGGCGTGAGAACGCTTGGCCAGCGCGAGCGCACCCTGCTGCTGATGGCCGACGGCAGCAAATCCGCCCAGGATTTCCGACCGCTGTTCGACGGCGACGGCGAAGCCATTGCCCTGCGCCTCTTGCGCGAGGGCTTTCTGGAGGCGCATCCGGGCAAGACCGCCGCAGCGCCCGCACCCGCGCCGGCACCCACACCCGCGCAGTTGCAGAACTTCCCGAGTCCCGAGACCACCCAGGCCATCCAGGTTTCAGCCGACCAGTTTGAAGGCAAGCGCTCGCTCGCCACGACGCGCATGTTCCTGTTCGACATCTGCGAGCGCATGTTCGCCCGCCGCGACCCGGTGATGGCTGAGCGCTTTCGCGAAGCACTGCGCAATGCCAAGGACCGCGAGAGCATGCTCACGGCCTCGCGCTACATGATCGAGGAAATCGAAAAAATCGCGGGCCACGAGCGCGCCGACTCCATCAGCGAGCGCATCGCCATGCTGCTGCCGCAGCACCAGGCGGCCTAAGTTACACTTCCGGGGTCAGGAGAGAGTTTTCCCCGCGAAAACCGCCGAAGGCGCACGTACACCCCCTTTTGGTGCACTGAACGCTCAGGCAAAAGGACTGGCAACCGCCCTGCGGCGCACCACGCGGCAGGGCGTTCCCTACTGGAGAGAGGCAGTCGCCAGGACGGCCCACCGAAGGAGCAAACCCGCATCGCCGGGCGAATCTCTCAGGTAAAGTGGACAGCAGGGGCAACTCATTAGAACCTGTTTGCCCCTCCCCGGAGAATGCCTTGTCCGATTCGTCCACCTCTTCCGCCGCTCCCGAAACCCTGCTGAAGACGCCGCTGCACGCGCTGCACCTGGAGCTGGGCGCGCGCATGGTGCCTTTCGCGGGCTATTCCATGCCGGTGCAATACCCCGCGGGCCTGATGGCCGAGCACCACCACACACGCCAGGCCGCCGGCCTCTTTGACGTCTCCCACATGGGCCAGCTGCGCCTGGTGGGGGCCGACGCCGCGGCGGCGCTGGAATCGCTGATCCCGGTCGACGTGGTGGACCTGCCCGCCGGCAAGCAGCGCTACGGCCTGCTGCTCAATGACGAGGGGGGCATCATCGACGACCTGATGTTCTTCAACCGCGACTACGCCCATGGCGGTGACCTGTTTGTCATCGTCAACGGCGCCTGCAAAGTGGGCGATATCGCGCACATCCAGGCAAAGATAGGTTCTCGCTGCCAAGTCATTCCCATGCCCGAGATGGCGCTGCTGGCGCTGCAGGGCCCGCAGGCCGTCGCCGCGCTGCAGCGCCTGGCGCCCGGCGTCGAAAAGCTGGTGTTCATGACCGGCGGGCGCTTCACGGTGGCCGGCTGCGACTGTTTCCTCACGCGCAGCGGCTACACCGGTGAAGACGGCTTTGAAATTTCCGTCCATGGCTCGCAGGCGGAGACGCTGGCGCGCGCGCTGCTCGCCCAGCCCGAGGTCAAGCCCATAGGCCTGGGCGCGCGCAACTCGCTGCGCCTGGAAGCGGGCCTGTGCCTTTACGGCAACGACATCGACACCACCACCACGCCGGTGGAAGCCAGCCTCAACTGGGCCATGCAAAAAGTGCGGCGCACGGGCGGCGCGCGCGCGGGCGGTTTCCCCGGCGCGGACAAAATCCTGGCCCAGCTGGCCGACCCCGCCACGCTGGCGCGCAAGCGCGTGGGCCTGGTGGCGCTGGAGCGCGTTCCCGTGCGCGACCACACCGAGCTGCAAAGCACCGACGGCACGGTGATCGGCGAAGTCACCAGTGGCCTGCTGGGCCCGACCATCAACCAGCCGGTGGCCATGGGCTATGTGAAACCCGAATTCGCCGCCCTGGGCACACGCGTGAACGCCATCGTGCGCGGCAAGGCCGTGCCCATGGAAGTCGCGGCCATGCCTTTTGTCCCCACCCGCTACTACCGCGGCTAAAGCCTTCTTTCCCCACCCCTCAACCCTCCGGAGATTCTCATGACCGTCAAATACACCGAAGACCACGAATGGCTCAAGATTGAAGGCGACACCGCCACCGTCGGCATCACCGTGCATGCGCAGGATGCGCTGGGCGACGTGGTGTTTGTGGACCTGCCCGCCGTGGGCACGAGCTTCGCGCAAAAGGAAACCGCCGGCGTGGTCGAGTCGGTCAAGGCCGCCGCCGACGTCTACATGCCCGTGAGCGGCGAAGTGACCGCCATCAACGAAGCCCTGAAGGACGACCCCTCCCTGGCCAACAGCGACCCCATGGGCGCCGGCTGGTTCTTCAAGATCAAACTGTCCGATCCTTCGCAGCTCGATGCGCTGATGGACGAAACCCGCTACACCGCCTTCGCGGCCTGATTTCCCGGCCGACTTTTTTCTGACTCCTGCTGCCAAGCCTGACACGGAACCCGACATGTTGATGCAAACCGCCAAGCCCCTGGGCGACCTTGAAAACCCTTCCGAATTCATCGCCCGCCACATCGGCATCGACGAAACCGACGAAGTCCACATGCTCGGCGTCGTGGGCTCGGCCTCGCGCCGCGAACTGGTCGAAGGCATTGTTCCGCGCTCCATCGCGCGCAGCACGCCCATGGCCATCCCGGCCCCGGTCACGGAAGCCGCCGCGCTCAAGCAGCTCAAGGCCATCGCGGCCAAGAACAAGGTGTTCAAGAACTTCATAGGCCAGGGCTACTACGGCACCTACACGCCGGGCGTGATCCTGCGCAACATCCTCGAGAACCCCGCCTGGTACACCGCCTACACGCCTTACCAGGCCGAGATCTCGCAGGGCCGCATGGAGGCGCTGATCAATTTCCAGACCATGGTCTGCGACCTGACCGGCATGCCGATTGCCAACGCCTCCATGCTCGACGAGGCCACGGCCGCCGCCGAGGCCATGACCCTGGCCAAGCGCAGCGTCAAAAGCAAGAGCAATGTCTTTATCGTGGCGGGTGACTGCCATCCGCAGACCATCGAGGTGATACAGACCCGCGCCAAACCGCTGGGCATCACGGTCAAGGTCAGCACGGCGGCCGTCACGGTGCCGCAGCTGATGGCCGAGGGCGACTACTTCGGCGTGCTGGCCCAGTACCCGGCCACCACCGGCAGCATCCATGACCTGCGCCCGCTCGCGGGCCAGGCCCACGTCGACGGCGCGGCCCTGTGCGTGGCGGCCGACCTGCTGGCGCTCACCTTGCTGGCCCCGCCCGGCGAATGGGACGCCGACATCGTGCTGGGTAACACCCAGCGCTTTGGCATGCCCATGGGCAACGGCGGCCCGCACGCGGCCTACCTCGCCTGCCGCGACGAGTTCAAGCGCTCGCTGCCGGGCCGCCTGGTCGGCGTGAGTGTCGACAGCCACGGCAACCCGACCTACCGCCTGGCGCTGCAGACGCGCGAGCAGCACATACGCCGCGAAAAAGCCACCTCCAACATCTGCACCGCGCAGGTGCTGCCGGCCGTGATCGCCAGCATGTACGCCGTCTACCATGGCCCGCAGGGGCTCAAGCGCATCGCCGAGCGTGTGGCGGCCTACACCGCCGTCTTTGTGCGCGGCCTGCAGGAACTCGGCTACGAAATCACCAACACCGGCGCCTTCGATTCCGTGACCGTGAAGACCGGCGACGCGACCAACGCGATCGCCGAACGCGCGCGCCAGGCCGGCGCCAACCTGCGCTTTCGCCTGAACAACCACCTGGGCGTGTCGCTGGACGAAACCACCAGCCGCAAGGACATCGAACTGCTCTGGTCCTTCTTCGCCAAGCCCGGCCAGACGATTCCCGTGGTCAGCGCCTTCGAAAAAGGCGTGGAGCCGCTGATCCCCGCGGATCTGCGCCGCGCCACGCCTTTCCTCACGCACCCGGTGTTCAACACCCACCATTCCGAAACCGGCATGCTGCGTTACATCCGCATGCTCAGCGACAAGGACCTGGCGCTGGACCGCAGCATGATCCCGCTGGGCAGCTGCACCATGAAGCTCAATGCGACCAGCGAGATGATTCCCATCACCTGGCCCGAGTTCGCCAACATCCATCCCTTCGCGCCCGCCGACCAGTTGCAAGGCTATGCCGAGCTCGACAAGCAGCTGCGCGACTGGCTGTGCCAGGCCACCGGCTATGCCGGCATCAGCCTGCAGCCCAACGCCGGCTCGCAGGGCGAGTACGCGGGCCTGCTGGCCATCAAGGCCTTCCACGAAGCCAAGGGCCAGGGCCACCGCAACATCTGCCTGATCCCGTCCTCGGCCCACGGCACCAACCCGGCCAGCGCGCAGATGGTGGGCATGAGCGTGGTCGTGACCGCCTGCGACGCGCGCGGCAACGTCGACATGGCCGACCTGAAGGCCAAATGCGAGCAGCACAGCGACAAGCTGGCCTGCGTGATGATCACCTACCCCAGCACGCACGGCGTGTTTGAAACCCAGGTAAAAGAACTCTGCGCCATGGTGCACAGCCACGGCGGCCGCGTCTACGTGGACGGCGCCAACATGAACGCGCTGGTCGGCGTGGCCGCGCCCGGCGAGTTCGGCGGCGACGTGAGCCACCTGAACCTGCACAAGACCTTCTGCATCCCGCACGGCGGCGGCGGCCCGGGCGTGGGCCCGGTCTGCGTGGTGGCCGACCTGGTGCCCTACCTGCCCGGCCACGCGACGGCGGGCATCCCCGGCAACGGCGTGGGCGCGGTCTCGGCGGCGCCCCTGGGAAATGCCGCGGTGCTGCCCATCAGCTGGATGTACTGCCGCATGATGGGCCCCGAGGGCCTGACGCAGGCGACCGAGGTTGCCATTCTGAGCGCCAACTACATCAGCTCGCGCCTGAAAGACCACTACCCGACGCTGTACGCCAGCGAAAACGGCCATGTGGCCCACGAGTGCATCCTGGACCTGCGCCCGCTGAAAGACACCAGCGGCGTCAGCGCCGAGGACGTGGCCAAGCGCCTGATGGACTACGGCTTCCATGCGCCGACGCTGAGCTTTCCCGTGCCCGGCACGCTGATGGTGGAGCCCACCGAAAGCGAAACCCTGGCCGAGCTGGACCGCTTCATCGACGCGATGATCGCGATACGCGACGAGATCCGCAAAGTGGAAGCCGGCCAATGGCCGCAGGACAACAACCCGCTCAAGCATGCGCCGCACACCGCGGCCAGCCTGCTGGGCGACGGCTGGGACAGGCCCTACTCGCGCGAAACCGGCGGCTTCCCGCTGGCCTCGCTCAAGCAGGCCAAGTACTGGCCGCCCGTGGGCCGTGTCGACAACGTCTACGGCGACCGCAACCTGTTCTGCAGCTGCGTACCCGTGAGCGACTACGCCTGAGTTGGACGCGCAGATTGTCCTGATCGCCGCGGGCGCGGCGGCGGCGGGCTTTGTCCAGGGCCTGTCGGGCTTTGGCTTCAGCCTGGTCGCCATGTCGTTCTGGGCCTGGGCCATAGACCCGAAGCTGGCGGCCGTCATGGCGGTGTTCGGCGGACTGGCAGGCCAGCTCATGGCGGCCTTCACCGTCAGCCGCAACACCGACTGGAAGCGCCTGCTGCCGTTTCTGGCAGGCGGGCTGCTGGGGCTGCCGCTGGGGTTGCTGCTGTTGCCCCGGCTTGACGTCCAGCTGTTCAAACTGTTTCTCGGCGTATTGCTGGCGGCATGGTGCCCGGCCATGCTGTTTTCGGGCAAGCTTCCGCGCATCCACCATGGAGGGCGCATTGCCGATGGCGCGGCAGGCGTCGCCGGCGGCTTCATGGGTGCCCTGGGTGGTTTCAGCGGCGTCATCCCGACGCTGTGGTGCACCCTGCGGGGCTACGAGAAAGCCGACCAGCGCGCCGTCATCCAGAACTTCAACCTGGCGGTACTGACCGTCACCATGGCCAGCTACGCAGCGGCCGGCCTGGTTACCCGCGAGACGCTGCCCATGCTGGCCATCGTGGCGCCCGCGGCGCTCATTCCGGCCTGGCTGGGCGGGCGGCTTTACACGGGCATCAGCGACCTGGCCTTTCGCAGGCTGGTGCTGAGCCTGCTGACCTGCTCAGGCCTGGCCATGCTGGTCTCATCGGTTCCGGAGTTGTTGCGGCGAATGGGCTAGGGCCTGTCAACGCTATTTCAAGAGGAACGGGAGCTGGCCCGCAGCTCGCGAATGGCTTTGATCATGGTGGGCGCCAGCATATTCCAGTGCAAGGCCCGCAGCGACCGGCGGTAACGCAGCCCGCTGCCTCCCAGGGATGCCGACACCAGTTCCAGGGGATCACTGACCACGCACAGAAGCCGCTTGATCATGGGGTCCTGCTCGCTGGGCTTGCCACCCAGGAAGGCGTCGTTCTTCCCGTCCCACAAAAGCTGGGCATTGACGTGTATGCCCCAGCCGCATTCCCAGTCGTTCGCTTTCAGGTGTTCGAGGGCGGCGGCCACGTATTCGGCATCGAAAATAAATGTGTCGGTGCGTACCCAACGGCCCAGCCAAATCTCCGCGAGCGGGCGCGCCGCCGGCGTGGCCCTGGGGATCAGGCCGCGCAGCATTTCGCCGTTCATCTCCATGTAGCGCACCCGCGCCGGAATGCCGGCGGAGCGCATCAGCGCGATCAGCAGGGTCACCTTGTCGTCGCCGTCGCCTCCGCGTGCCTCGAGCACGTCGCGGGCCGTCGGGTACTGCAGCTTGACCCGCTTGGTATAAGGCAGGTGCTTGACGAAGCGGTAGATGGCCAGCGCCTTGTCGCGATCGGTGCGGCACAGCTGGACCAGCGCGCGAGCCTTCAGGCGCAGCTTGGTGTCGTCCAGGTCCAGCAGCGGCGTCGTGCCGAGCCAGTCCTGCGGCCGGTCGCTGACTTTTTTATACAGCCGACGCGGCGGATCGAATTGTGCGGCAAGTGCCACCATGGGGTCACCACGGAGTGAATCGTTCACGCATGGTAACCCCGCAGGCGCAATTGCGGCGAATTTCGGTTCCACGCCCGGGCGCTGGGGGTCTGGCGCCTTCTTGCTCGGGGAGAAGACAGACATCAGGGCCCGCGGCGTGGGATGTTGCATCGCAGCATGCCATCAAAAGCGGGTGGCCTGCCGGCGCTTCAGGGAGCGCACGGGGTGCCTCCGGTATCGGCCAGCGCATTGCGCAGCTGGGTCTGTGCAATGGGCAGCCGCAACGCCACGGCGCGCTCCACCACGGGTGCCAGGCGGCGCAGCTTCTTCTGCGCATGGTCTTTGGCAATGTCGGCCAGGCGGTGTTCCAGAAACGGGTTGAGCAGGCGGTCGCGCAATTCCACCAGGTAGGCGCGGGCCTCGGCGCCTGAGCCCTCGGCGTCAAAGACCGGCAGCACCTCGTCGGCCCACACGGCCTCCAGCAGGGTGCGCAGCGCCGGGGTGTGCATGGCCTGCACCACGGTCATGTCGGCGGCATCGCCCATCAGCTGCCAGCGTTCGGCCAGTATCGTGTGGCCCAGGTTCAGCAGCCAGAGCTTGCGTTGCTCGAAGGGGGCCAGTGCATCCGTCACCACCATGGCCGGGTGGCTGCAAGGAAGCACCATGCGCGGCTGGCGTTCGATGGCCCACAGCGCATAGGGCTCGGCGACCGCGCCGGCGGGCTCCAGCGGAGACGACACGATGCGGTCCACCAGTGAATTGACCCACACGCAGTGCTCCCGCACGTAGCGAAGGAAGTCGGGCGTAAGGCCCCAGCCCTGTGCCAGCGTGGCTACCAGTTTGCGCAAGGTGTCGCCGTTGCGGCTGACCAGTTCGCAGGGGTACAGCGTCAAGGGAGCCTCTGGTAGCCGCTGCCAGCGGTGGTGCAAAAGCGCCACCAGCTTGGCCGGGTAGCTGCGCGGCGCCGTCGTGGGGCTGTGCAGCAGCGCCGCCGTGTCGGAGTCGTCCAGTGCATAGCCCATATCCGCGGTGTTGGAGATGACGACCTGCACAGTGCTGGCCATGGCATCGCGCAACTGTTCCCAGTCGCGGCGGGCATGCCAGACGGCCTGCACCGCGTTCACCTGCACGGTTTCCTCAATACGCCGGCCCTGTTGCATGCCGCGCAATTCCACGCGGTAGCCATGTGCCAGGGCCGCGGCGCGTGCACTGCTCTGCGGGCTGCCCGTGCTCTGCACGACGGTAATGCCGCCCAGCGCCTGTCCTCGGGCCAGGGCCTGGGACACAAACAGGTCCGCATGCGCCTGCAGAAAGCGCCCGGTACCGAACTGGAGGATGGGCGTGCTCACGTGCAAGCTCCGCTTAGCATTCGATCAGCGCCTTGACCACGCCCTGCGTAGGATCCAGCAGGGTGGCGAATTGGGCGGGTACATCGGCCAGCGCCATGCGATGGGTGTTGAGTGCCGCGGTGGGGATTTTGCCGCTCCGCATCGCCTCAAGCACCGTTTCGAAGTCTTCCATGGTGGCATTGCGGCTGCCCAGCAGCGTGGCCTCGCGTTTGTGAAATTCCGGATCGGCGAAGCTAATGTTGTCCCGTACGATCGACACCAACACATACTTGCCGCCATGGGCAATGAACTGGAAGCCGCGCTCCATGGCCTTTGCGTTGCCCGTGGCGTCAAAAACGACATCATAAAAATCTCCATCAGTGAGCGCGCGCAATTCGTCCACGTCGTTGTCGGCGATCAAGACACCCGCATGCGCACCCAGCTGTTGTTTGCAGAAGTCCACCCGCTCCTTTCGCGTGTCCAGCGCAGTGACCTGGCCGCCACGCAGGCCGGCGAACAGCAGGACGGCCATGCCGATGGGCCCCGTCCCCACCACCAGTACACGCTGGCCGGGCTGTACGTCGGCGCGGCGCACGGCATGGGCACCAATGGCCAGGAATTCCAGCATGGCGGCCTGGTCCAATGAGACACCCTCCGCCTTGCGCACAAACTGCGCGGGTACGTTGAGATACTCGGTAAAGGCGCCGTCGCGGTGCACGCCCAGCACCTGGATGTGGACGCAGCAGTTGGTCTTGCCCTGGCGGCAGGCGACACACCGGCCGCAGGACAGGTAAGGCATGACAAAGACCGTGTCGCCGGGCTGGAGGGCGCTGCCCGCCGGAGCTTCCTCCACGGTACCCGCGACTTCGTGCCCCATGACGCGTGGATAGGCCAGGAAGGGTTGTGTGCCGGTGAAGATGTGCAGATCGGTGCCGCACACCCCCACGCGGCGAATGCGCAGCAGCACATCGCCTTCGTTGCGGAGGGGCATGGCCGCTTCGACCGTGCGCAGCACGCCGGGAGTTTCGCAAATAACTGTCAGCATAGATGTCCTTGAGTGAAAGTGCTTAGTCAATGTGGAAGACGGATTCCATGGCGGCCCAGTGCTCGCCCGGGCCGCGGGTTTGAAGGGGGCGCTGGCAAGGGCCGCACAGGGCCCACCAGCGCTGCGTTTGCGCATCGGCGGCGATGGCCGCCATGTCCGCGTCAAAGTCCTGGCCGTGGTATTCCCAGTAGCCGAACAGCAGGTTTTCCGGCTCCCGCAGAAAAATGCTGTAGTTGCGCAGCTGCGACTGGTGAATGCGCTGCAGCACGGCGGGCCAGACGGCCGCGTGCAGGCGCTTGTATTCGGCGATGTGTTGGGGGTCGATGCCAATGACCCATCCCATTCGTTGCATGCAATCTCCGTATAAATGTCAGTCAAGGTGGTACAGACGGCGCGCATTGCCGCCAAAGATGGCCGCCATGCCGGCGTCGTCCATGCCCGGGTGGGCGCGGCACAGGGCGCGGGCCATGGCCAGCCAGCCGGGGTAGCCGGCTGCCAGTTCCAGTACCGGCCAGTCACTGCCCCACATCAATCGCCGTACCCCGAAGACCTTCAGGACATGGTCCACATACGGGCCCAGGGCCTGCGCGGTGGAATGGGTGCCGGCCTCGGTGAGCAGCCCGGACAGCTTGCAATGCACCTTGGGCAGGCTTGCCAACGCCTGCATATGGGCGCGCCAGGGCTCCAGCCGTGCCAGCGCGATTTCAGGCTTGGCTGCGTGGTCGATGACGATGGACAACGAGGGATGGCGCTGGGCCATGGCCTGTAGCGCCGGCAGATGCCGGGTTAGCACCAGGGCATCGAACACCAGCCCCTGGGTCTGCATGGCGTGCAGGGCCGGGTCCAGTGCGGGGTTGCTGATCCAATCGGTATCGGGTATGTCCTGCAGCATGGGGCGCAGCCCTTTCAATTTGGGGTGACGCGCCAGCGCTGCAATTTGCGCGGGAGCATCCGCGGCAAGCAGGTCTACCCAACCCACGACACCCCGCACAAAGGGGCTGCGCTGCGCTATCTCCAGCAGGTAGTGGGTGTCGGCGATGGTGGGCAGCGACTGGACCAGCACGGTAGCGCCCACCTCGCATCGCTCCAGTTCGGGGTGCAAGTCGGCGGGGCCAAAGTCGCGGTAAATGGCTGCCAGATCGGCCGGCGGCCAATGGCCGTTGCGGTCCGCCAGGTTCCAGAAATGCTGGTGCGCGTCGATCAGCATGGGGGGTTTTCTCAGGCTGGGCGGGAAAGGTATTTCAAATCCGTGCTGTGCATAGGCCCTCCTCCGGCAGCCGGCGCCGGAGGTGTCCTTGGGTTCGAGTGGTCAGTAGAGAACGTTCTTGGCGGCGGGCGTGTCGATGTTTTTCTTGTTGACCATCAACACGCCGGTATCGCGGAAGGCCGGCACTTTTTTGCCTTCCACAATTTCCGCCACGGTTTTGACGCCCAGGTTGCCCATCTCGAAAGCGCTTTGCACGGCAATCGCCTCGATGGTGCCGTCTTTCACAAAGCCCTGCAGGTCGGAGTTGCCGTCAAAACCGATGGCCACCACTTTGCCGGCTTTGCCCGCTTGAACCAGTGCGCGGCCCATGCCGATGGCGGTGGGTTCGTTGGCGCCGAAGATGCCCTTGAGGTCGGGATTGGCGGCCAACACGTCGGTGGTCTGGTTCAGTGCGGTACCCATCTGCGAGTTGGAGTAGAAGGGGCCCACGATCTGCAGCTTGGAATGTTTCTTGATGTAGTCGGTGAACCCTCCCACGCGGCCGATTTCGGAGCCCGAGCCCGCGGTGTAGGACATGATGGCAATCTTGCCGGTGGTGCCGATCTTGTCGATCAGCGTCTTGGCGGACATTTCGCCGGCAGCCTTGTTGTCGGTGGCCAGGAAGGACTGGTAGTAAGCCTTGCCGGAATCCGATGCGGCGGAGTCAATCAACACGACAGGGATCTTGGCTTCCCAGGCCTTTTTGATGGCGGGGATCAGGGCATCCGGATCCGAAGGCGCCAGCACAATGCCGGCGACCTTGCGGTTCACGGCGTTTTCCACCAGGGATACCTGCCCGGCCAGGTCGGTGTCGGATGCCGCGCCCTGGAAGGTGGCGGTATAGCCCTTGAGGCCGCCCACGGCAGCGTTGGAGCCTTTTTTCACGTTTTGCCAGAAGTCCGAGTTGGCGGTCTTCACGATGACGGCAATTTCCTTGTCGGCGGCCAGGGCCATCGACGACGCAGCCACCAGGGCGGCTGCGATCAGGGTGTGGATAAATTTTTTCATTTCTTTCCTCATGGGTGGTTGTAGAGGTTGTCTCTCGAAGTCCCGGTAAGCCCTGCCGGTAGGGATCACTTGCGATGGCGCATCTGGTCGATCCAGACGGCCAGGAGGATGACGACGCCAATCAGAATTTGCTGGGTGAAAGCGGACACGCCGCTCATGTTCAAACCGTTGCGCAGGATGCCGATCACGAACGCGCCAATGACGGTGCCCGACACCGTGCCTACACCGCCCGTGAGCGAGGTGCCGCCTATCACCGCGGCGGCAATGGCATCCAATTCGTACATCAGGCCCTCACTGGGCTGGGCCGTGACCAGGCGCGACATCAGCACGCAGCCGGTCAGCCCGGCCAGCAGGCCGGAAAGCACATAGGCAAACAGCGTCACGCCCTTGACGTTCACGCCCGAGAGCCGGGCGGCTTCCAGGTTGGAGCCGATGGCGTACAAATGGCGCCCCAGCGTGGCACGGTTGAGCAGGACGGAGACGGCCAGCGCCAGCACGACCATGAGCACCACGGGATAAGGAATGCCGACGAACACCACATCGGGAAAGCCGTCCGAACCAATATTGACGATGCGGAACAGGGCTCCGTTGCCCAGTTCCGCAAAGCTGTCGCCCAGGCCGCTGATGGCCCGGGCATCGGTCAGCTGCAGGGCCACGCCGCGTGCCACCAGCATCATTCCCAGGGTGGCAATAAAGGGCGGCAGCTTGAGTACTGTCACGCACAGGCCGTTGATCAGCCCGCACAGCGCGCCGACCAGCAGGCCGGCAAACATGCCCAGCGGCACGGGTGCGCCCGCCTTGACCAGCATGGCCGCCACGACGCCGGCCAGTGCCAGGATGGCACCTACCGAGAGGTCAATACCGCCGGTGATGATCACGCAGGTCGCCGCGATGCCGAGGTAGGCAATGGACGTCACCTGGAGCGCCACGGTCATGCCGTTGCCCACGCTGAAGAAGGCGTTGCTGGTGAACGAGAAGATGGCGATGAGTCCCAGCAGGCTGGCCAGCGCGGCAAATTTTTGAAACAGGTCTTGTTGTTGTTCGGTCATGGTGGGGTCCGGGGAAAGGGTCTTGGAGGGCTCAACCGGTCAGTTGGCAGAGGGCACGCTGCGGCCGGAGGCGTAGTGCATGACCTCCTCCTGGTCGGTCTCGCGGGTGGGAAGGATGGTGACCAGGCGGCCTTCATGGAAAACCGCGACACGGTCGGTCATTCCCATGATTTCGGGCAGCTCGGAGCTGATCATCACGACGCCGATGCCCTGGCCCGCGAGCTGGTCCAGCAACTGGTAGATCGCGTACTTGGCACCCACATCAATGCCGCGCGTGGGCTCGTCAAAAAACAGCACGCGTGATTCACGGAACAGCCATTTGCTGATCACGAGTTTTTGCTGGTTGCCGCCCGAGAGCAGGCGCACGATCTGGCTGCTGCTGGGCGTGCGGATGTCGAGCGCGCCGATGTAGTGGCGCGCGGCATCCTGCTCTTTGGCAAACTGGATCATGCCCGCACGGTTGGACACGGCCTCCATATGGGCCAGCGTGATGTTCTGCGCCACCGTCATCTTCAATGCCAGCCCGTCGTGCTTGCGGTCCTCCGACAGGTAGGCCAGCCCCTGTCGCACGGCATCCCGCGGCGAGTGAATGGCCAGGCGCTGCCCGCCCAGAAACACCTCGCCGGCGTCTATGGGGTCGGCACCAAAAATGGCGCGAGCCACTTCGGTGCGTCCCGCCCCCATGAGCCCTGCAAAGCCCAGGATTTCGCCGCGGCGCAGCTCGAAGTTCACGTCGTGGAACACACCCTGGCGTGTCAGGCCCTGCACGCGCAACAACACCTCGGTCGTGGGCACGGATGTTCTCTTGGGGAATACATCGTCCAGCGGGCGCCCCACCATCTTGGCCACGATCTCTTCCACGCTGGTGTCAGCCAGCTGTTCGGTGGACACATAGCGTCCGTCGCGCAAGACAGTGACCCGGTCCACGATGAGCGCCAGCTCGTCAAGGCGGTGGGAGATGTAGACAATACCGACCCCCGAACGCTTGAGCTCGTGGATGATGGCAAACAGCGTCTCGGTCTCCGATTCCGTGAGGGAGGACGTGGGTTCGTCCATGATGAGCACCTGGGCGTTGAGCGACAGCGCCTTGGCGATTTCCACCATCTGCTGCTGGGCCACCGAGAGGGTTTTGACCAGGGCGTCCGGTGCGATGTCCAGCCCCAGCCGGTCCAGGCACTGCTGCGCCTGGCGGCGCAATACCGCCCGGTCAATCAGCCAGCCTTTGCGTGGTTCGCGGGCCAGGTAAATGTTTTCGGCCACCGTGAGGTGCGGCGCCAGGTTCAACTCCTGGTGAATGATGGCAATGCCGACAGCCTCGGATTCGGCGGTGGATTGGAACTGGCGGACCTCGCCGCGGTAATGCAGGGCCCCCGCATCGGGCTGATACTGGCCGCTGATCACCTTCATCAGCGTCGATTTGCCTGCGCCGTTTTCGCCGCACACCGCGTGCACCTCGCCACTTCGCACCTCAAAGCTCACGCCATCGAGTGCCAGCACCCCTGGGAAGCGTTTGGTAATCCCTTCCAGGCGCAACAGCACGCCAGCCTCGGCAGGGCTGGGCGCATCGGGACGGATGGGATCGGACACAGATGACAGCAATGCGAACTCCTCTTGGTGGGCCAGGGGGACCGGGAGGGATAAATTTGCCGCCTTGCAAATTGGTAAGGCCACCTGACACAATCCGGTGTATTTGGCCTTACCAGGAGGTGCGTGTGTATTGGTGCTTACCCGTGGCCTGGGAGCCCAACCAGCGTGAAAAGACGAAAAAAAAGCCTGCGCAATTGCACAGGCCTGACCAGGGGGAAGTTGACTAGCTCATGACCATTCGCGACGGCTCTCGACCCAGCGCTGCTCGGAGGCTTGCAGATGCGCGCGCATGGCGGTCTGTGCGGCCAGCACGTCCCGGTTCTCCAGGGCGCGCAAGATGGCCTCGTGCTCCTGCAGCGCAATGGCCCAGGTCTGGCCGGTTTCGGAATGCGCGCTCAGGCGCGCGGCAATCGGGCTGTGGCGCTCGTCAAATAGCTCCCCCACCAACCGCTCCAGCACGGAGTTGCCCGTCATGGCTGCAATCGTCTGGTGAAACTGCCGGTCAAAAGCCAGGGGCGAGCGGTTTTGCGCCACGGCGGACAGCATGTTGTCCAGAATCTGGCGCAACGCCGACAGTGCTTCGGGCGTGGCTTTGGCGCAGGCCTGCAGCACGACGGTTCCCTCGATGGCGGCGCGCGCCTGCATCAGCTCGATCGGGCTTTCACCCATGGTGGCCAGGGTCTGCGGCTTGCGCTGGGCTGCGCTGCAGACATACACGCCGGCGCCCATGCGCACTTCCACGCTGCCCTCGATCTCCAGCGCAATCAGCGCCTCGCGCACCGAGGGGCGCGAGACGCCCAGTTGCTGGGCCAAATCTCGCTCGGGCGGCAGCCGCGCACCCGCGGTGTAGTTGCCCTTGTCAATGAAGGCGCGAATCTGGTCGGCTATTTGTTGGTAGAGCCGACGGTTGTCGACCTGTTTGAGTTGGTCCAGCATGGGTCCTTTGCGTGACGTGCAGTTTATGCGACGGCGGGTGTTGCCATGGGTGATGAGCAAAAAGGTAAGGCCAATTCAACACCAAAAGTACTGGCCTTACCAATTTTAGAGCTTTGAAGCCCAAGCACGCCTATTGTTTCAACACAAAGGCCGCCAAGGCCTTGAGCTCCTGCGGGCTCAGGTTGGCAAAAGGCGGCATCACCACCGGGCCCCATTTGCCCGAACCGCCCGCCCTTATGCTGGCTTCCAGTTTGGCCTGGGCCTGTGGATCGCTTTTGTACCGGGTCGCGACGTCGTGGTAGGCCGGCCCGACGATTTTCTGCGCCACCGCATGGCAGCCCAGGCAGGCATTGGCCTTGAGCACGGCCTGCACATCGACGGCCGCGGCCGGGACGCCCGGGGCTGCAGCGGGCACCGGCGCTGCCGCCACCGGCCCCAGCGTGGGTTTGGCGCCGCCATAGGTCACGGCCAGGTATTCGCCGATCTGCGCCACGTCGCCGTCGCTGAGCGGCGCGGCATAGGCATGCTCCATCTTGCGCACCTCGGCGGTCCACTGCGCGGCCGTCATGGCCGGCGGCTGCTGGCTGATGTAGTCGGCCGAATGGCAGATGCCGCATTTCTGCAGCGCAAGCTGGTAACCGGCCAGCTTGGAGGGCTTGAGCCTGGCGGTTTCCAGCGGCAGGGTCACGCTCTGCACGGCTTGCGCCCATGCGGCGCCACAGCCCAGGGCCAAAGCGGCCGCGGACAGAACACGCATGGCAATCAAGTTGAGGATATTCATGGCGATCCCCTAGACCGCCAGCAGGCGCGTGGTTTCAACAACGTTGCGCGCATAACCGCCGGGGTTCCAGCTGGCCGTGGCGGGCTGTATATCACCCTGCATATTGGTGGCCCGCACCATGAGCTTGAACTCGCCCTTGCGCGGAGCCGCCATGCCGAAACTCCATTCGCGGAACGAAAAGCGCCCCAGGTCTTTGCCCAGCGCCGCCTCGCGCCACTGCTGCCCGTCTTCCGACACCTCGACCTTGCGTATGCCGCTGCCGCCGTCAAAGGCAATGCCCTTGAGCTGCAGCGGCTTGCCCGCCGGCACGCGCGCGCCGCCCGCCACGCTGGTGATGAAGGAGCGCACCGGCAGCGTGGTGATGGGCCGCGTCGCCGTGGGCGCCGTGCCGGCCGGCACGCACTGGCAGGCGTTGTCGGGTACACGGTAAGCCGTGGACATGAAAAAACCGTCAAAGCCGTGGTCCATCACGACGATCTCGCTCAGGTGCTTGACCCAGTAGGTGCCGAAGTAGCCCGGCACGATGAGCTTGATCGGGTAGCCATTGAGGAAAGGAATGTCGGCGCCGTTCATGGACCAGGCCACGATGGGCTCGGCACTGAGCGCCAGGTCTATGTTCAGGGCCTTGATGAAGTCCGGCGTCTTGGGCAGCACCGGCGTGTCCAGGCCGTTGAACGCCACCTGCCTGGCACCGGGCAGCACGCCGGCTTTTTCGAGCACCGCGCGCAGCGGCACCCCCACCCAGCGCGCATTGCCCATGGAACCGTTGCCCAGCTGCGCGCCGAAAACGCGCGGCTCAAAAAACCCGCGGCTGTTGCCCGAGCACTGGTTGACGGCCACCACCTCAACCGGCGCGGCCAAGGCCTTGAGTTCGGCCAGCGAGAGTGACAGCGACTGTTTGACATGGCCACCGACGCGCAGCCGGTAAGCCGCGGCATCTATGCGTTTGGGAATGTTGGCCAGGTGGTAGCGCACGAAGAAGGCATTGTTGGGCGTGATCACCCCTTCACCGAAGGCGCTGAACGGTGTTTCCAGGTGCGGCGGCCGCGTGGTCACACGCAACAGCGGGCGCTTGCCCGGGTAGGTCACCAGTTCGCGTTCGCCATTGCCGAAGGGCAGCGTTTCATGCCCGGCCGCGAAAGCCTGGAGCGGCAACGTACCGATGGCCGCGGCCCCCAGGCCGGCGCACTGCAAAAAAACTCTCCTGCGGGCATCGTGCTCATCGCGATGGTTCATGGGCGTCCTCCTGGTGGGGATGAAGGTTTGCCGCGGGGCGGCTGCCGATGCGTCCATGATAGGCCAGCCGGCGCCGCGGCGATAATCCGCGCAGCTCTCCCCGCAGTCCCCTTATCCATGAAAGCCATGATTCCCATGAAAACATTGACCACCGCACTGGCCTGCCTCGTGATTTCCACCGCTGCGCTTGCCGCCGCCCCGGCCGAAACCCTGCCCAGCGGCGTCAAGGTCGTGCACACGGCCGACGGCACCGGCCCGCAGCCCAAGGCGACTGACACCGTCAAAGTGCACTACCGCGGCACGCTGGCCGACGGCAAGGAGTTCGACAGCTCCTACAAACGCGGCGCGCCCGCCAGCTTTCCGCTGAACCGTGTCGTGCCCTGCTGGACCGAAGGCGTGCAAAAAATCAAGGTGGGCGGCAAGGCCACGCTGACCTGCCCGCCCGCCACGGCCTATGGCGAGCGCGGCGCCGGCGGCGTGGTGCCGCCCAATGCCACGCTGACCTTTGAGGTCGAACTGCTTGCGATTGAAAAATAAGCGCTAGGCCTCCAGCGCGGCCAGCAGTGCTTTGTCAAAAGCAGCGGCCCGCTCAAACTGCAGCCAGTGGCCGGCGTCCTCCACCAGCGCCAGGCCCCTGAAATCCGCGGCCCGCGCCAGGGCCTCCCGCAGCGCATCGAGCTTGCCGCGGTACAGCGCATCCTCGCGTCCATAAATTGCCCACACCGGGCAGTGCAGCCGCGCCAGCGTCTGCGCCAGCGCATCGGTGCGCGCCAGGCTGCGGCCCTTCATGCGGTCGCGCAGCACATTGGCAATGTGCAGGCGCAGGGCCAGTTCATCGATGGCCTCCTCGTGGTGCAGCATCAGCGCCGCGAGGTTGTGCCTGTGTATCGCGTCGCGCTCGGCCGCATCGGCCAGGTGCCGCCAGGCGCGCAGGCGTATGGCTTTTTCGGGCGCCACACCGAGGCCGGGCGCGCCCACCAGCACCACACGCGCGGCCCGGGCCGCAAAACGCTCGGCCAGGAAGCCGGCCACCATGCCGCCAAACGAAAATCCCACCAGGTCGCAGGCCGCATCGCCCACCAGCACGGCCAGCCCCTGCTCCACCGGCTCAGGCAATACGTCGGCATCGGTGCCGCGCGGCGGCGCCGCTGAATCGCCAAAGCCGGGCAAGTCGGGCACCAGCAGCCAGCGGCCCGACGCGGCCAGCGTGCTGATGTTGCGCAGCCAGTGCATCCAGCTGCCGCTGCCGCCGTGCAAGAGCACCAGCGGCGCAAGCCCGGGCCTGCGCGTGGCCTGGCCCCAGGTATGCCAGACCATGGCGCCATCGCCGCAAGGGGTTTCAAAACGGCTGGCTGTGCGCAGCAACGCGTGCGCCTCGGGAGGTAATTGAATGTCCGGGAGATCGCTCATGCAGGGTTTATACCCTGCCACCCGTGCGGCCATAGGGAAGCTCCTAAACTGGCCCGTCGCGCTTCACTCACGAGGCGCCAGCCCCAGATTTCCATGATCCCTTTTTCAGTCCTTGACCTGTCCCCCATCGTCAAAGGCGCCACCGCCGCCGACGCATTGCGCAACACCCTGGCCCTGGCCCGGCATGCCGAGCAGCTGGACTTCAAGCGCTTTTGGCTGGCCGAGCACCACAACAACCCCGGCATCGCAAGCGCGGCCACCGCGGTGGTGATAGGCCACGTGGCCGGCGGCACCAACACCATCCGTGTGGGCTCGGGCGGCGTGATGCTGCCCAACCATTCGCCGCTGGTGATCGCCGAGCAGTTCGGCACGCTGGCTTCGCTCTATCCCGGACGCATTGATCTGGGCCTGGGCCGCGCGCCCGGCACCGACCAGCTGACTGCCCGCGCGCTGCGCCGCGACCACCAGAACAATGCGGACACCTTTCCGCAGGACGTGCAGGAGCTGCGCTACTACTTTGAAGACATAGAGCCCGGCCAGAGAATCCGCGCCGTGCCGGGCGCCGGCCTCAAGGTGCCGCTGTGGATACTCGGCTCCAGCCTCTTCGGCGCCCAGCTGGCCGCCGCGCTGGGCTTGCCCTTTGCCTTTGCCTCGCACTTCGCGCCCGACATGCTGATGCAGGCGCTGGAGGTTTACCGCAGCCGCTTCGAACCCTCGGTGCAGCTGGGCAAACCCTACGCCATGGTCGCCGCCAACGTGGTGGCCGCCGATACCGACGAGGCGGCCCGCTACCAGCTCACCTCGGTCCAGCAGGCCATGACCAACCTGCTGCGCGGAACGCCCGGCCCCATGCCGCCACCAATAGACGATATCGACGCTTACTGGTCGCCGGCCGAGCGGGTGGGCGCACAGCGGATGCTGAAATATGCGGTGGCGGGGTCTCCCGCCTCCGTCCGGGAGGGTTTGCGTTCTTTTATCGCCGAGACCCGGGCGGATGAGTTGATGGTGACCACGCATATTTTTGATCCGGCGATTGCCCGGAGGTCGCTGGAGATCACCGCACAGGTGCGTGACAGCCTATAGGCCGTCATGCCTGCCGCAGTGCCAAGCAGAGCAAATCGCTATTGTTTTTATAGCTAGCTGCATCCGCTTTCATTAGGCTGGGCCCCTGTAACGCCCTTGGCCGCGATCCAGCGGCCGGACCGGCCTGGCGGATGGGCGCCATTTGGCATGGATCATGCTGAGCCTGAAGTGCCGTTCGCCGGCGCTATCCCAGTTTTCGATATGGCTCAATCCTCAGTCCCCGAACGCCACACCCTTTTTGACGATGCGCAGGGCATCTTCACGGGTACCTTGTTTGTGTCGCTGGCGATGGTGATCTTCAACCAGGCCGGGCTGCTGACGGGCGGCACGGCCGGCATGGCCTTTGTGCTGCACTACGCCACCGGCATCAGTTTCGGCAAGCTGTTCTTTCTGGTCAACCTGCCCTTTTACTGGTTCTCATGGACCCGCATGGGGCGCGAGTTCACCATCAAGACATTCCTGTCCATTGCATTGCTGTCGCTGCTGGCGGACTGGTCGCCCAGGGTGCTGGATATCGCGGACATTCATCCGCTGTATGCCGCGCTGGTGGGCGGCCTGCTGCTGGGAAGCGGTTGCCTCTTTCTGGCCCGGCACCGGGCCAGCCTGGGCGGCGCCACCATCGTGACGCTCTACCTGCAGGAAAAGCACGGCTGGCGCGCAGGCAAGGTGCAGATGGCCATTGACTCTATCGTGGTGCTGCTGGCCTTGCTGGTAGTGCCGCCCGAACGCGTCAGCTATTCCGTGATGGCCGCCGTGCTGATGAGCTTGTTCCTGTGGGTCAATCACAAGCCCGGCCGCTATACGGTGACTTGAGCGGCTCAATCGCCTCCGCCCACCTTGCCCCGTGAAGACTTGATGTCCGAGCGCCGGCTTTTGCCCGCGAGCCGCCGCTGCTTGGACCCATAAGTCGGTTTGGTCGCCCGCCGCGCCTTGGGCGGTATAGAGACGCCATCCACAACTTCCTGCAGCCGCGCCAGCGCATCGGCGCGGTTCATCTCCTGCGTTCGGTGCTGCTGCGCCTTGAGCACCAGCACACCCTCCTGCGTGATGCGGCTGTCGCTGCTGGCCAGCAAGCGCTCCTTGACGGCATCGGGCAAAGAGGACGCGGCGATGTCAAAGCGCAAATGAATGGCGCTGGACACCTTGTTGACGTTCTGCCCGCCCGCGCCCTGGGCGCGTATGGCGCTGAACTCGACCTCGCGTTCGTCAACCGGGAATTTCGGCGGCGCGGCCATGCCAGTCGTCGCCCGGGCCGCTTCAGCCGGCCAGTTGGGCCAGGCCTGCGATGGCCAGGGCGTAGCCCTTGACGCCGAAGCCGGCCATGACGGCCTTGGCGGCCGGCGAGATGTAGGAGTGGTGGCGAAAGGCCTCGCGCGCATGCACATTGCTGATGTGCAGCTCGATCAGGGTCACGCCCGCGCCCTTAATGGCGTCATGCAGGGCCACGCTGGTATGGGTGTAAGCGCCCGCATTGAGCACCACGCCGGCCAGGGTGCCGGCGGCCTGCGCGCGGCCCGCCTCATGGATGGCGTCTATCAGCGCGCCTTCATGGTTGCTTTGCCGGAAGTCCAGCTTGAAACCATGGGCCTTGCAGGCCTGCACGCACAGCGCCTCGACGTCGGCCAAAGTCTGCGAGCCGTACACGGCCGGTTCGCGCGTGCCCAGCAGGTTGAGGTTGGGGCCGTTGAGGACCAGGGCTGTTTTCATGAAGCAAGTCTTTCCAGGGGTTCAGGGTTGACGAGGGTTGGCTGCGAGGTCCCGCAGCGCGACAGTTTCGCCGGTGGCGATCGAGCGCCGCACGGCTTCCACGGCCAGCAGGCTTTGCAAGGCATCCGCGACCGTGATTATCGGCTCTGCCCTGCCGTCTATCAAATCGCAGAAATGGTCCAGCTGCGCCTGCAGCGGATCCACCGCCTCCAGGGCCAGGGTGTGTTCGGTGAAAGGCGTCATCCAGCCGGGCTCGCCGCGGCTGTCGGGGCCATGGGTCCAGGCTTGCAGGGTGGGCACGGCCAGCGAGCCCTGCGTGCCGGCGATGAAATAGCAGTCTTGCGAGGCATAACGCGCATAGGCCGTGTTCTCGCCCGAGGTCTGCTCCCAGCTGCGCGGCGAGGCCACGGTGTCCGAGAGCGTGAAGGTGCCCAGCACGCCGCTGGCGAATTTCAGTGTCATCACCGCCGTGTCTTCCACCGCGAACTGCCGCACCGCGTTGGATGCGAGGGCGTGGACCGACTCCAGCTCGCCGCACAGGTAGCGCAGGTTGTCCATCTCGTGGATCAGGTTGATCAGGATGGGGCCGCCGCCGGCCTGCGCGCGCCAGGTGCCCAGCGCAAAATAACTGTCCGGCTTGTAAAACTGCGCGCTGCCCGCCACCGTGACCACGCGGCCCAGCAGGCCAGACTGGATGGCGCGACGCGCCGCCTGCAGCGTGCCGCTGTGCCGCCTGTGGTGGCCCACCAGCATGGGTGTGCTTTGCTTGGCCAGCGCATCGGCCAGTTGCAGGCCGGCCTCCAGCGAATCGGCCACGGGTTTTTCAATCAGCGCCGGCACGCCCTGGCGCGCGCAGGCCAGCGCACCGGGTACATGTAAATGGTTGGGCGTGGCCAGGATCACACCGTCGGGCCGGGCTGAGGCCGGCCCTGCGAACAAGGCCTCCAGGCTTTCAAAATGCGGCACACCCAGGCCGGCGGCAAAGTCGCGCGCGGCCGGCTGCGGATCCACCACGGCGCACAGGCGGGTGCGCGGGCTGGCCTGTATGAGCTCGATATGCCGCCGGCCTATGACGCCGGCACCCGCGACCGCAATGCCCCGCACCGCCGCGGCTGGCTGCGCCATCTCAGCCCTGGCTTTCGAAAAAGCGCTCCAGCAATGCGGCAAAGGCAGCCGGCTGCTCGACAGCGCTCAGGTGCGCGGCCGGCAAGGTTTGAAGCTGGGCGCCCGGAATGCTTTTGCAGATCGCCTCGGACATGGCCACGGGCGTGGCCTCATCGCGCGTGCCGGCAATCACCAGCGCGGGGCACTGGATGCCGCCGTTGCCGGCGCGAAAGTCTATGCCGGCCACCGCCTTGCAGCTCGCGGCATAGGCCGCCGCGTCGGTACCCACCAGCCGCTCCCTCAACACGGCCACACGCTGCTTGCCGCCGCCCGCTTCATCGGCGCGGAACTCCGGCGTGAACCAGCGCTGCAGCGCGCCGTCGGCAATCGCTTCCATGCCTTGGGCCAGCACCGTCTGCACACGCGCCGCCCACATGGCGCGCGCCGCTTCGTCGTAATACATTGCCGCATTGGCGACCGTGATGCTTTTGACCAGCTGGGGATATTCCGCAGCCAACGCCTGCGCGGTCATGCCGCCCATGCTCAGGCCCACAAAATGCACGGGGCCGCCGCCCTGCGCTGCGATAAAACCCGCCGCGTCATCGGCCAGCATCGCCATGCTGTAAGCGCCTGGCACGGCTTCCGAGCGGCCGTGGCCGCGGTGGTCGTAGCGCAGCACGGTGTAGCGCGACTTGAGCGCGGCGGCCACGCCGTCCCACATGCCGAGTTCGCAGCCCAGCGCATGGCTGAGCACCACCACCGGGCCGCTGCCCTCCTGGGTCCAGTGCAGATAAGGTTTTTTCATGCTTGCCCCTGCGGGAGCAGGCCTTTTTCACGCAGGATCTCGCCGGCCAGCGCAAAGGCATGGTTGGCGGCGGGAACGCCGCAATAAATCGCGGCCTGCAAGATGACTTCCTTGATCTCGTCGGGCGTGAGCCGCGATTCGGGCGGACCGTCCAGCGCGGCGCGCACATGCATCACGAACTCCTCATAGGCCTTGAGCGCGATCATGGTCGACAGCACCATGAGGCGGCGCGTCTTGTCGCCCAGCGCCGGCCGGCCCCAGATCTCGTTCCAGGCATAACGCGTGATCAGGTCCTGGAACTCGCTGTTGAAGGCATTGCTTTTGGCGATGGACTTGTCCACCCAGGCGTCGCCGAGGACGCGGCGGCGGTTGACCATGCCCTTTTCGTTGTCACTTTTCGCGTTGCTCATGGATTCACCTTGCTGCGTTTGTTGTCGTCGGGTTGCGAAACCAGGGCCTGCAGCGCATCGGCCTGGGCGTGGGCCTGGGCCGCGGCCTGCGTGGCCAGTTCGGGGTTAAACCATTCCTCGGCCGCATCGGGCGGCAGCTCGGCGCGCAGCGCGTCCAGGTTGGCGCGCATGCGCTGAGTGTCCACCTGCAGGCCGGGCAGCGCATGGGCCATGGCGCGCACCGAGCCGTGCGCCGACATCAGCAGGCCCGGCCATTCGGCCAGCTCGGCCTGCCAGTTGCCCAGCGCGCGCTCGTGCTCTTGCGGCATGGCGGCCAGCAAGGCGGCCACGCGCTGCGGCGCGCGCGCGCTGGCAGCCAGCGCCACCATGCAGGCAACCGGGTTGCGCTTGTGCGGCATGGCCGAGGAACCGCCGCGCCCGGGCTCGGTGGGCTCGGCCAGCTCGCCGATCTCATACTGGCCCATCAGCGAAATATCCTTGGCGACCTTGCCCAGGCTGCCCACCAGCAGGCCCAGCTCGCAGCCCAGCGCCACCCATTCGTCGCGCTGGGTGTGCCACGGGAAGGCGCTGGCCTTGAGCTTCAAGTCGGCGGCCATATGGGCGATGATTTGCGGGCCCTTGCCCTGCATTTGCGCCAGCGTGCCCACCGCGCCGCCCAGTTGCACGGCCAGCGCGTTGTCGGCGGCAACACGCAGGCGCAGCAGGCTGCGCGCCAGCGGCGCGGCCCAACCCGCGCATTTAAAACCAAAACTCGTGACCGAGGCCGGCTGCATCAGGGTGCGGGCCATCACCGGGTCGGCCGCGTGGCGACGCGCCAGCACCAGCAAGGCCGCCACCGCCTTGCGGATGTCGGCCTCGACCAGGTTCAGCGCATTGCGTGTCACCAGCGCCAGCGCGGTGTCTATGACATCCTGCGAGGTGGAGCCGAAATGCACATAAGCAGCGGCCTCCTTGTTGAACAGCGCCACGGTCTCCTTGAGGCTTTTGACCAGCGGGATCGCGATGCTGCCGGCGCGCCCGCTTTCGCGCACGATCTTGGCAACGTCGAAAAGCTCGACCTTGCAGGTGCCGACGATGGACTGGGCGGCCGCCTCGGGAATCAGGCCGGCGCCGGCCTGGGCGCGCGCCAGCGAAGCCTCAAAGCGCAGCATCGCGTCAATGAAGTTGCGCTCGCTGAACGCATCCAGGACTTCGGGCGTGGAGAGAAAACCTTCAAAAATACTGCTCATTTCGTGGATTCTCAAAAAACAATCACAGATGTTTTTGCACCGGGCCGCGAGCGGGGAGGCGTCATTTTTTCAGGCGCATCTGGTTGGGCAGCGGCACTGAACGGCGCAGCACGTCCTCACCCAGCCACAGGGCCGAACGCCAGGCGCGCTCCGCCACCGAGGGCAAGGGCATTTGCTGGTAGTCGTCGTTGAACACCTCAAAGCTGTAGTCGCCGCGGTAACCCAGGCCGTGCAGCCGGGTCACCAGCGTGGCCAGCGCCTCGCTGTGCACGCCCTCGCCCGGGAACACGCGGAAATGCCGGGCCGTGGCGATGCGCTCCTCGACCGACTTGATTTCGGTCCACATGAAGTCGGCCAGTTGCACCAGGAAGATCTTGTCCGGGTCCAGGATGTCGAGTTCCTCCAGCGAGGTGTTCGTGGCGAACATATGGTAGGAATCAAAACCCAGGCCCAGGTTGGGCATGTCGGCCTGGCAGATGATCTCCCAGGCCTGCGGAAACTCGTTGACCACGCGGCCCCAGGACAGGGCCTCGTAGGCGATCTTGATGTTCATGGGGATCGCCAGCATGGCCAGCTTGCGCAAATCCTTGACCAGCGCGGCGGTCTCGCCCGTGGCATGCACCGAGGTCGAGGAGCAGACCAGCAGCAGCCGGCAGTCCAGCGCATGGCACATCTCCAGCATGGACTTGGCGATGTCCATCTTGTAGTCGTGCAGGTGGCCCGACAGGCCCTCGAAGTCGCGCAGCACCTGAAAACCCGTGACGCGCAGGCCGCTGGCGCGCACCGCCGCCACGGCGGCCTGCATACCCTCGGGATGGCCGACGATATCCCTGGCCGCCAGCATGATCTGCGTGAAGCCGGCTCCGCGCACGGCCTTGAGCTTGGCCTCCAGCGGCCCCGCGAGCGAGATGGTGTCCATCCCGAAGTCGTCAATGTTTCCGCTGTAGTGGCTCATGGTGTGTGCCGTCCGTTCAGCGCTCGTTGTGGACCAGCTCGAAGCTCACGCTGCCCATCCAGGTACGGGTCAGCGCGCCGCGGTCCTCGGTGTGCACGCCGCGCGACTCGACAAACTCCACGCCGCGCTTGGTGAGTTCGGCCACCGAGGCCAGCACGTCGGGGCTGCCCAGGCCCACGCGCTGCAGGGCCTCGTCGCCCTCCACGTCCAGCACGCTGGCTTCGGGCTCTATCAGCTGCAGGTAAAAACGCGAGGCCGCCGGGCAGGGGCTGCGCAGGATGCGGCCCTTGGGCAATATGCCGAAGCGCTGGTCGTCGGGCAGGTCGGTGAAACCAAAGAGCTCTCGGTAGAACTCGGCCCAGTCCTCGGTGCGGTCGTTGCCGATGTACTGCACGACACCGAAAAAATGCAGGCCGGCCACGGCCGGCGGGTGCGGGTCCACGGTCGGGATGGGCACGAAGTCGACGTCGTAGATCGAGAAGGTCTCGTAGCGGTCGACAAAATAAATGCGGCTCTTGCCCACGCCGTGGATGGCCGGGATGTTGAGCTCCATCACCTCGACACGCGAAGGCACGGCCCAGGCGCCGCGCGCCAGGGCGCGGCGGTAGGCCTCGGCCGCGTCGCGCACGCGCAGCGCGACGGCGGCGATCACCGGCTTGTCGGTGGGCGCGGCGCCGTCGGGCATGGCAGGGATGTGGGCGTTGACGATGACGTTCATGCCGCCCTGCCGGTACAGCATGACCTCGCGCGAGCGGTGCCGCGCCACCGGCCTGAAACCCATCATCTCCAGCACCTGGCCCAGGGCCTGCGGCTTGGAGGTGGTGTATTCGATGAACTCGATGCCGTCCATGCCCAGCGGGTTGGCGACTTCGGGGATGGCTTCGCGGTCGGCGGGGGCTTGTGTGGCGGTGCTCATGGTGTTCTCCCGGTCAGGTGTTCCAGACAGATCAGGCGGCCTTCACGGTCGCGCCCGGCACATGGCCGCCGCCCAGAAACAGGCGCTCGATGTTGGGGTCGGCCAGCAGTTCGGAGGCTTTTTTGTGCAGCACCAGCTGGCCCGATTCCAGCGCGATGGCGTCGTCCGATATTTTGAGCGCGCTTTTGACGTTCTGCTCGACCATCAGCACGGTCGTGCCCTGGGCCGCCAGCTTTTGCAGCAGCTTGAACACGTCCTGCACCACCATGGGCGACAGGCCTATGGAGGGCTCGTCGATCAGCAGCACCTTGGGGCGCAGCAGCAGCGCTCGGCCGATCTCGAGCTGCTTTTGCTCGCCGCCCGACAGCGCCGAGGCCTGCGAATGCAAACGTTCCTTGACGCGCGGGAAAAACTCCAGCACCTCGGGAATGCGCTCGTGCGTGGTCTTGGTGCCCAGGGTGATGCCGCCCAGTTCCAGGTTCTGGAACACGGTCAGCTGCCCGAACAGGTTGCGGCCCTGCGGCACAAAGGCAATGCCCTTGGCCAGCAGCTCCTTCTGGCTGGCGCCGGAGATCTCCTCGCCGTCCAGCAGGATGCGGCCCTGGCGCGGCTTGAGCAGGCCGAACAGGGTTTTGAGCACGGTGGACTTGCCCGCGCCGTTGGGGCCCAGCAGCAGGGTGATGGAGCCGCGCCTGACCTTGAAGGACAGGTTGTTCAGGATCATGAAATCCTTGTACCCCGCCACCACGTCGTCGAATTCAATGCAAATATCTCTTGTCATATCAATCCAATCTCTACGAAGCACCTGTCTATCGCTTTTCCCAGTAACGGCGCGGAACCGGCTTTGCCGGGCCGCAGCGGTTGTCCCCCTGAGGGGGATTCCGGCTACACGAAGTGAGCCGAGACAGGGGGTTAATTTCCAAGATACGCGTCGAGCACTTCTTTGTTCGCCCGGATTTCGGCCGGTGTGCCGATAGCCATGACTTTGCCCTCCACCATCACCATGATGCGGTGGCACAGGTCCATCACAAAATCCATGTTGTGCTCGATCACGACAAAAGAGCTCTTGCGGCCGAACTTGGGGTTCTGGTTGAGTTCCTTGAGCAGCGAGGAGATGCCGCCCACCAGGCTGGGGTTCACGCCGGCGCAAGGCTCGTCGAGCAGCACCAGGTCGGGCTCGGCCATAAAGGCCATGGCGATGTCCACCAGCTTCTGCTGGCCGTAGCTCAGGGTGCCGGCCAGCTTGTCGGCCACGTGGCGTATGCGGAACTGGTCGATCAGCGCGTCGGCCTTGTCGCCCAGGCCCGAATCGCCGGGCGCGAACATCCGGCTGAACATGCTGCCCTTGTGCTCCTGCGCGGCCACGATAAGGTTGTCGCGCACCGTCATCTTGCCGAAGACCTGCAGGGTCTGGAAGGTGCGGCCCACGCCACGGCGGCTCAGCTCCAGCGGCGACAGGCCGGTGATGTTCTGGCCGTTGAGTTCGATCGATCCCTCGTTGGGTGTGATCTGGCCCAGCACGCTGTTGAACATGGTGGTCTTGCCCGAACCATTGGGGCCTATGACGCCGAAGATCTCGCCCGGCATGACTTCGAAGGACACACCGCCCACGGCCTGGATGGCGCCGTAAGCCTTTTTGAGTCCGGTGACTTTTAACAATGCATTGCTCATGACGTCGCTCCGATCCGGCCGGCGGCCGCCGCACGCGCCTGGGATGCCTCGCGCGCCGCGCGCTTGCTGCGTATGCGGTCGGGAATGCTGAGCAACCCGTCGGGCAGCCAGACCATCAAAATCACCACCGCGGCGCCAAACATCGGCAAATACCAGTTGGACACCAGGGGCACGTCGCGCAGCCATTCCGGCAGCACCACACCCACGGCGGCGCCGACGACAGGCCCGAGGAAATAACCGGCACCGCCGACCACCACCATCAGGTACAGCATGATGGAGGCGGCCACGGCGAAAGGCCCGGGCTCGATGAACTGCACCAGCGAGGCGAACAGCGCGCCCGCAATGCCCGCATAGACCGCGCCTATGGCAAAGCTCAGCAGCGTGTAGTTGCGGATGTTGATGCCCAGGCTTTCGGCGCGTATCGGGTTGTCGCGCAGCGCCGTGAAAGCCTTGCCCCAGGGCGAGCGCAGCAGGCCCCACAGCAGGCCCGCCAGCAGCAGGGTGACCGCCAGCACGAAGTAGTAGTAGGCCAGGTTGCCTTCGAGCGAGTAGCCGAACAGCGAGGGCCGCGCGATGTTGTTGATGCCGAAGGTGCCGCCCGTGAGCCACTCCTCGTTGCGCATCACCAGCCAGATCGCGGTGTTAAAGCCCAGCGTGGCGAAGGCCAGGTAAATCGCCTGCACGCGCAGCGCCGGAAAACCCAGGACCAGGCCGACGGCAAAGCAGATCAGCGCCGCGGCCGGCAGGCCCAGCCAGAAACTGACCCCGGCCTTCATGAGGATGGCCACGGTGTAAGCGCCTATGCCGAAGAAGGCCGCATGGCCCAACGACTTCTGGCCCGCATAGCCGACCGTGAGGTTCAGGCCCATGGTGGCGACAATGAAGACCAGCCAGTAGGTCAGCAGGTAAATACCGTAGTTCTTGAGGAACTGCGGCACCACCAGCACCAGCAAGGCAGCCAGGACCGTCAGCACCAGGGCGAATTTGTTGTTGGCGAGCTTCATACCTTGCGCTCCTCTTTTTTACCCAGCAGGCCCTGCGGCTTGAAGAGAATCACCACCATAAAAATCACCAGTGCCACCGCGTCCTTGTAGGCGGGCGAGATGTAGGCCGAGGCGAGGTTTTCAGCCACCCCCACGATCAGGCCGCCCAGCAGCGCGCCGCGCGAGTTGTTGAACCCGCCGATGATGGCGGCGAAAAAAGCCTTGGTGCCCAGGCCCTCGCCCATGTCGAACTTGGCGAGGTAGGTGGGCGTGACCAGCAAGGCGGCCACCACCGCCAGCACGGCGTTGATGGCGAAGGTGTAGAAAATCATGCGCGGCACATTGATGCCCAGCACCGAGGCGCTCTCGGTGTTTTGCGCGACGGCCTGCATGGCACGGCCCGTCACGGTTTTGGCCAGGAAAGCCTGCGTCGCCATCACCACCACCAGCGCCAGCGCGAAGGTACCCACGTCCTGCAGGGTGATCGTGACCCCGGCGATGTTGAACAGCTTGTCGGCGAACAGGCTGGGGAAAGGATGGGCTTCGGCGCTGTAGCCGGCGCGCACGCCGTTGCGCAGCGCGATCGAAAGGCCTATGGTCGCCACGACGATGGGCATCATGCCGTATTTAAAGAGCGGGTCCACCACGCCGCGCTTGAAGACCCAGCCCAGCAGTAGCACGGCCAGCAGCGTCGCCATCACAAAGCTCACCAGCATGGGTGCGCCCAGCGAAATGAAGGCCAGCATCATGAAGGCCGGCAACATGACAAATTCGCCCTGGGCGAAGTTGATCGTTCCCGAGGCCTGCCACAGCAGGGTAAAGCCCAGTGCCGCCAGCGCATAAATGCTGCCGGTGGCCAGGCCCGAAAAAAAGAGTTGGAGAAAGTCCGTCATGGAGAAGTCCGATGGTGGAGAAGGCCGGTTGTAGTCAGCGGAGGTTCCGGTGGGACGGGGCTTGCGCCCTGCCCCGCCGGCGGTCGGCCCCACGGGGCCGGCCGGGGTTTACGTCACTTCTTGGCGGCCGGCTTGGAGGCGGCGGGCTTGGGTGCGGGTGCGGCCGACGCCAGGGGAAGGGCCTTGCTCACGTCGCGGGTAGCCAGGCCCAGAGGCGGCACCATATCGATGACATCCTGCTTGCCGTTTTTGACTTCCACCATGAAGCTCATGCGGTCGAGGTCGCCCTTGTTGTCAAACTCGGTGTACATCAGCGCGCCGGGGTATTTGTCGGTGTTGACCTTCAGGCCCTTCATGGCCTCGGCCACGGCCTTGCGGTCCAGCTTGCCAGCCCTTTCAATCGCCGCCTTGAGCACGTAGACACCGGAGTAGCCCTTCATGCCGTTGTGGTCGGAGATGTATTTGTACTCTTTCTCGAACTTGGCCTTGAAGGCGCGGATGGCAGGCACTGGGGCATCCACCGTCAGGCCCACGTGGGCGATCGCGCCGTTGGCGGCCTCGCCGGCCAGCTCGATGACTTTTTGGCCGGTCAGCGTGGTTTCGCCGATGATGGGCTTGGTCCAGCCCTGCTTGCGCAGCTCGCGCAGCAGGCGTGCCGACTCTTCCTCGTTCGAGTAGGCGAACACGCCGTCCGCATTGCTTTGTTTGGCGCGCAGCACCGCGGCCGAGAAGTCGACCTGACCGGGTTCGGTGGAGATTTCCGCTAGGATTTTGGTCGGCGAGTTGGCCAGGGCCTTGCGGATGGCGTCCATGCCGCCCTTGCCGAAGTCGTTGTTCACGTAGATGACGGCAATGCTCTTGAGCTTGGCCTGCTCACTGATGTAGCGCGCCACTTTGGGCATGGCGGTGGACTGGGTGAAGCTGGTGCGGAACACATAAGGGTTGCCCTGCTCGGTGATGCTGGCCGCTTCGCCGCCGGTGAAGTTGGGCACTTCGGCGCGCCGCGACTCGGCCATGCTGACCATGATGGAGCCGGAGAACACCGGGCCGAAGATGGCGAACACATTGTCGTCAATGGCTTTTTGCGTCAGGCCTTTGGCCACACCGGGATTGCTTTGCGTGTCGGCGGTGCTGGTCTGGATTTTTTTGCCCAGGATGCCACCGCCGGCATTGATTTCCTTGACGGCGAGTTCCACGCCGTTCTTGAAGTTGGTGCCCGCCGTGGCGCCGCCGCCGGACAGTTCCACGATGTTGGCGATCTTGATCACATCTTGCGCGAAGCCGGCCGTGCTGCCCATGGCCAGCGCGCAAGCCGCAATCAATTGAAGGGCGAATCGTTTTTGCATGCTTGTCTCCTCTGGTTAAAAATCAATGCAGTCCAAAAAAAGCCATCACAGGGCGGCCTGCGGCGCACTGGCGTGCGCTGCGGAAACCGTCGCCCGGCCGCCCGCCGGGATACGCCGGATTTCACCCGCCATCGCGGCCGGGTACAAATGCTCTCGGATAAAAGTCGCGTCGCGCCGCACCGCCTCGGCGGCCTCGGTGTAGCCGAAAAACTCCAGGTAGTCCGGCGCCTGCTGGATCAGCATTTCAAAGCCGGGCTGGGCCACCAGCCCGCGGCCGCGCACCGCGCGCACCAGCGGTGTGGGCTGGTTTTTCATGAGGATGTCGACCACCGCCGCATGCGGCGCCAGGCGCGACACATCGCAGGGCAGCGGGTCGGCGGCCTGCAGGCCCAGGGGCGAGGCATTGACGACCAGGTCGTAGCCCGAGGGGTCGCTGCCGGCGGCGGCCAGCACCAGCGTGCCCGCGGCCTGGGGCGCCGAGGCGATGCGCGACGCGATCGCCAGGGCCTTGCCCGGCACCGGGTCGTAGAGCGCGATTTCGGCCGGGGCGCGGCTGCCGGCAATCGCCAGCGAGGCGGCAATGGCCGAAGCGCCGCCGCCGGCGCCCAGCACCAGCACCCGCTTGCCTGTGTAGGCCACGCCGAAATAGTCGAGCGAGGACACAAAGCCCTTGCCGTCGAACAGCCCGCCTTCAAGTTTTCCATCGGGATTGCGGCGTATGCCGTTGACGGCGCCCGCCACGCGGCCGTAGTCGTTGCAGCGCGACAGCAGGCCCATCACCAGCGACTTGTGGGGGATGGCCAGGAACATGCCCTTGATATTCTTTGCCAGAAAGGCCGAGCGCACAAAGGTCTCGATGTCGCCGGCAGCCACATGCACGGGCACCAGCACGGCATTGATGCCCAGGGTTCTGAAGATCAGGTTGAAGACATCCGGCGCCCGGACCTGCTCCACCGGATCGCCGGGAATCAGGTAGACATCGGTATTGCCCTGGACGGTTGGAAGCATGTCGAAGTTCGCCTTGTATTTTGCTGATCCGTTCGATGATCGATTAATCAGCGCTTGATGGCCTGAACTTTATAGATCGATAAGACTACTTCAAAGGAATATTCTTGATGCTTGAGCGATTATCGATCAATAATGATCGACAATCGACCGAAACAAGGGTTTGACCTATGACCACCCCTCATGCTTCCGCGCCGTCCGAAGCCCTGCAGGCGCCCAACCCGCCCGCACTCGACAAGCGCGACTGGATCGCCGGCCTGGAAAAAGGCCTGGGCATCATTGAATGTTTTGACGACGCCAACCCGCGCCTGACGGCCAGCCAGGCCGGCGCGCGCTGCGGCATGACACGCACCGCCGCGCGCCGCTACCTGCTGACGCTGGAGCACCTGGGTTATGTGGCCAGCGACGGCAAGCTGTTCTGGCTCACGCCGCGCGTGCTCAGGCTGGGCCAGTCCTATCTTGAATCGGCCCGGCTGCCGCGCATCGTCCAGCCCTTTTTGCAGCGCGTGACCGCCGGCACCCAGGAAAGCGCGTATGTCAGCGTGATGGACGGCGACGACATCGTTTACATCGCGCGCAACGGCTCCAGCCGAGCGATGAACACTGGCTATGTGCTGGGCTCGCGCGTGCAGGCCCAGGTCACGGCGGCAGGTTTGCTGATGCTGTCCATGCGCGAGCCCGCCTGGCTGGAAAAATGGCTGGACAGCCACGAACTCAAGGCCTACACCTCTTACACCATCGCCAGCAAGGACCGCCTGCGCATAGAGCTGGCCCGCGTGCGGACACAAGGCTGGGCGATTTCCGAGCAGCAGCTAGAGCTGAATTACCGGGGCATCGCGGTTCCCCTGCGCGACCGGCACGGCGACGTGGCGGGCGCGCTCAGCGTGACCATGCCCATGGGGCATGAGTCGAGTGAGGAGGCGGTTGGGAGGGTTTTGTCTGTGCTCCGTGAGACGGCGCAGGCTATGAGGAATTTGATTTAGCGTTCCGGTCGCTGGTCGGGTTAGGGGCCGGGTCTTACTCCGGCGGGCGCGAGCTTCCTCCATCACCTCCTTCCTCTGCTTGGTCCTGCTGGCCGGGGGTAGCCCGGCGGCTACTCACTTTTATCGAAACCCGCAAAGCGGGTTTTCTTTTGTTCGCCAAAAGGCGCGTTACACGCGCGGGGTTTGCTCACTTCGCGCAGCGAAGTTACGCAAACACCAAAAGTAAGCAAAAGAAAAGGCGACCCTGGTGTCTGCGTCCCTTCGCTTCGCTACGGGCAACCTGCGGTGCTCGGTCCAGCCGGGGTCTGGCTAAACTCGCTACGCTGCGCTTCGCTCAGACAACGCCAGCCCTTATCCGTCTGGACCTCCGCTCCTCGGCGCATACACAAGGGGTGGGGAAAAGAATACCAATACCGAATACCTGAAGAAACAAGGACACGCCTTGGCGTGTCCTTGTTTGTATTTGTCTTCTTTGTCTTTCGGTATTCGGTTCCCGATTGCCCCGTCCTGGCTGGGCCGAGGAGCGCAGAGACAAGCGGATCAGGGCTGGCGTTGTCTGAGCCGAAGGCGAGTTTAGCCAGACCCCGCTTGGCTCGAGCACCGCAGGTTGCCCCGTAGCGCAGCGTAGGGGACCCAGACTGCGGGTCGCCTTTCTTTTGGGTACTTTTCTTTGGCGAAGCAAAGAAAAGTGCCTCGCCCGCCGGGGCGAGACCCGGCCAGCAGAACTAAAAAGAGGAAAGAGGAGGATGAAGAGGAAGAGCGCGAAGGCCGGAGCAAGACCCGGCCCTCCATCTGCAGCATCGGGCCGAATCTTGCACAATCAAACCACCTTTCATAGCGCCACATTCATTGCCGTCCTTGCGGCGTTTCATGCAAACCCGACACTTCCTCCAGCTCATCGCGATGTCTGCCCTCTGGGGCGCATCATTTCCCCTTCTGCGCATTGCCAGCCCGGCCTTGGGGCCGTGGGTGGTGGCGGCCGCGCGCTGCATCCTGGCGTCCATGGTGCTGGGCCTGCTGATGGTCTCGCTGCGCGGCCGCTGGCCGCCGCGCCAGGCCTGGCCGCGGCTGGCCTTGCTGAGCATGCTGTCGGTGGTGATGCCTTTTGTGCTGTACAACTGGGCGGCGCTGGTCATCCCCTCGGGTTACTCGGCGGTGCTCAATGCCACGGTGCCGCTTTTCGGCGTGATGGCCGCCGCGCTGGCCGGCGAGGAAAAACTCACCCGTATCCGCCTGCTCGGCTGCGCGGTGGGTTTTGCCGGCGTCGCGCTGCTGGTGCAACTGGGGCCCGTGGCCGTCACACCCAGGGTGATTCTGGCGGCGCTGGCCTGCGTGGCCGCGTCGGCCAGTTACGGCTTTGGCGCCGTCCTCATGAAGCGCGCCACCATGGCCTATTCGCCGCTGCCCTCGTCGGCCGTGGTGCACATTGCCGCTGCCCTGATCCTGCTGCTGCCGGGCGGGATCGCCGCGCCCTCGGCCGAGCTGACGCCCGGCGCGGTGGCCGCGGTAACCGTGCTGGGCACCTTCACCTCGGGTTTTATGTACTGGATCAGCATGCGGCTGATGCGCGAGATTCCGGCCAGCGCCACCACCTCGGCGGCCTTCATGATCCCGCTGTTCGGCGTGACCTGGGGCGGGCTGTTCCTGGGCGAGCCGGTCACGGCCAGCATGCTGCCCGGCTGCATCCTCGTGCTGTCGGCCACCGCGCTGATCACGGGCTTTAACCCGTTTCGCTCGGCGCCGCCCGAGCCTTAAAAAGGCTAGCTCGGTTTTGCCCGGCTGATGTTGGGAGTGGTGACAACAACATCGGCGTTTTGCGCCCGCTGGCGCAGCGCATGCTCCATCACCACCAGCGCCAGCAGCGCTTCGGCAATCGGTGTGGCGCGTATGCCCACGCAGGGGTCGTGGCGGCCCTTTGTCACCACCTCGGCCGGGTTGCCGGCCGTGTCTATCGACTGGCGCGGCGTGATGATGGAGCTGGTCGGCTTGATCGCGATCGAAACTTCCAGATCCTGGCCGGTGCTGATGCCGCCCAGTACGCCACCGGCGTTGTTCGACAGAAATCCCTCGGGCGCCAGCGAATCGCCGTGCGTGGTGCCGCGCTGCGTGACGCTCGCGAAACCCGCGCCGATTTCCACGCCCTTGACCGCATTGATGCCCATCATGGCAAAGGCGATGTCGGCGTCCAGCTTGTCATACAGCGGCTCGCCCAGGCCCACCGGCACACCCGAGGCCGTCACGCGTATGCGCGCACCGCAGGAATCGCCGGCCTTGCGCAGCGCGTCCATATAGTTTTCCAGCTTGGCCACATCGGCCACCGGCGCGAAGAAAGGATTGTTGGGCACATGCTCCCAGGACTCGAAGGGGATGACTTCATCGCCGACCTGCGTCATGCAGCCGCGAAACACCGTGCCGTATTTTTCGGCCAGCCATTTTTTGGCGACGGCGCCGGCCGCCACCGTGGGCGCCGTCAGCCGCGCCGACGAGCGACCGCCGCCGCGTGGGTCGCGCAAGCCGTATTTGTGCAGGTAGCTGTAGTCGGCATGGCCGGGGCGGAAGGTTTCCAGGATGTTGCTGTAGTCCTTGCTGCGCTGGTCGGTGTTGCGTATCAGCAGGCAGATAGGCGTGCCGGTGGTCTTGCCCTGGTAGACGCCGGAGAGGATCTCGACGGCATCGGGCTCGTTGCGCTGCGTCACATGGCGGCTGGTGCCGGGACGGCGGCGGTCCAGGTCGGCCTGGATGTCGGCCTCGCTCAATTCCATGCCCGGCGGGCAGCCGTCAATCACGCAACCAATGGCCGGGCCGTGGGATTCACCGAAATTGGTGACCGCGAATAGGGTTCCTAAGGTATTTCCGCTCATGGGGGGATTATCCCAGAGGGGGCTGAAGGCTGGATTTCTTTCTTGACTGCCCGATCTTCACGGCATGGTATGCGCAGGAGCATTTTTGTAGCTGGCGCGTGGAACCGCGCGTTCTTCCAGGCTCTCGACCAAAGCGTCAATCGATGACGACGACGCTGAGAGGGTGGATTTTGGTACCAACGCCCACAGTCCATTCTTGAGCCGGATGCCGAGAACATTGCGGTGCAGAAAGAAAGACTCGACGGACGGCCAAGGTACAAATGATTCAACCCCTCCATCTGTTTCATGAAGACCTTGGTCGGTCACAAGCAGTTTGATGGACTTGCTGGGCTTCTGGCGCAGGGACTCTCGAAGCACGAACATGGCCTTGCGCAGCGACAGGAAGTGCGAGACAAGCATGACGGCCTTCCAGAGGGCCAATCCAGTTGCCAGTACGGCGAGCGCCCATTGATGCGTAAGAGCCGCCAGAAGCGCCAAGGCCGCTGAAACAAGAAGCCAGACCATTTCGTTCAGGCGAGCCTTCCAGCTGAGCTTGATGAACTCGGCAGATCCAATATGGAATCGAAACAATGCGCTGCGAATGCGCCAGTCGTAGACGTACTCATAGGACAGTGGTGTCGGCATTCTCGGCCTAGGGTTGGGAGACATTGAGTCGAATGGGCGGCGGGTTTGGCCTTTGCCGGACTATAGCTTTACATCGGGCCATCATCGGTACGGCCTTGCCTTTTCGGCCAGCGTCGCGGCACATACCGCACCCGATCTGGAACACTTCATGCTTGCTGCACCGCACCAATCCCGATTGGATGTCTTGGTGGAACAGGAGCACCCCATGCTGGACCGCAGCGCGACCAAGTTTTCCCACGTCAAACCCGGCGACACGCAGTTTGTCTCCGGCGGCTTGCGCGATTTCTTTTTGTACCGCGACCTCGGCATTGCCGACGCCACCAACGGCCAGGTGATCGCGCACCTTGTCAAGGCGAACATGGCACCGGAAACGGGCACCGGATGGCACCGTCATGAGGCGGATTTCCAGATCGTCATCATGGTCAAAGGCTGGGCCCGCTTTATGTACGAAGACAAGGAAACCCTGGTCGAGGCCGGCGACGTGGTGCACCAGCGGCCGGGCATCAAACACTTCCTGTTCGACTATTCGCCCGACATGGAATACCTGGAAATTGTCGGGCCGGCGGATTTCAAATCCATAGACGTCGACCCGGTCTGCAATATCCCACCTCCCACTCCATGGAAATAACCGTCCTCTGGTAGACCCGCCTTATTCCAGTGACATCGCGGAACCGGCTTTGCCGGGCCGCAGGTGTCGCCCCCTGCAAGGGGGGAACAGGCTACACGCAGTGAGCCTGGACGGGGGTGTTCAAAATTCAGCATCAAGTTCATCGATGTCGTCGGGCTCTTTCTTGGCTTCGGCCACCCACTCCTTCATCGCCGGCAACTCCATGATGCGCTTGCAATACGCCGTGCAGGCCTTGTCCAGTGGGACGTCGTAAGTCAGAAAGCGGGTCACCACGGGCGCATACATGGCATCGGCCACCGACAGCTGCTTGCCGAACAGGTAGGGGCCGCCGTAGGCGCCCAGGCATTCCTTCCAGATCTCCAGCACCCGGTCTATGTCGGCCTGCGCGCGGGACCAGACCTTGAAGCCGGGGAAGTGGGCCTTGATGTTCATGGGCAGCGCGGCGCGCAGCGAGGCAAAGCCCGAATGCATTTCGCCGCAGACCGCGCGGCAGTGCGCCCGCAGCTTGACGTCCGCCGGTAGCAGCTGCGCCTTGGGCTTGATTTCATTGAGGTATTCGGCAATCGCCAGCGTGTCCCAGACCTTGACGCCGTTGTGCTGCAGCGAAGGCACCAGCATGCTGGACGAGAGCAGCAGCATTTCGGCCTTCATGGCCGGGTCGTCGGGCGGGATCACTTTTTCGGTGAACTCCAGCCCGGCAAACTTCGCCAGCAGCCAGCCGCGCAGCGCCCAGGCGCCGTAGTTTTTGCTGCTGATCGTCAGGACGGCCTTGGCCATGAGATTGCTCCTTGAACCGCAAAGTTGGCCCCCACTGCCCGGGGCCGGCAACACTCCGCAAGCCCTGTGCCAGCGCGCGGGGCGGCGGCTACTGGCCCGTAACTTGCCTGCATGCCGGCTACCTGGGCCACAAGCCCGAACCCAGCCAGGAAAACCATGCTTTACCAGGCCTACCAGCTCCAGTCCGACCTGCTGTCCCCGCTTCGCTTGCTGGCGCAGGGCGGCAGCGCGACCCTCTGGCTGGGCAAAACCGAAGGCAGCCTGCTGCGTAAGCTGTCGGCGTCCATGGAGGTGTTTTCGCGGCTGCGCCTGACGCATTCACGGCCGGCTTACGGCATCAGCTCGGTGAAGGTGGGTGAGCGCGAACTTGCCGTGACCGAGGAGGCAGTCCTCAGCATGCCTTTCGGCACTTTGCTGCGCTTTAAAAAAGAGCTGCCGGCCGATCTGCCTTACCAGCCGCCGGTGCTGCTGGTGGCCCCGCTGTCGGGCCACTTCGCGACGCTGCTGCGCGAGACCGTGCGCACGCTGCTGCAGGACCATGACGTCTACATCACCGACTGGCACAACGCGCGCGACGTCGCCCTGCGCCATGGGCCCTTCGCGCTGGACGACTACATAGACCACATGATCCGTTTCACCCGGGCCATAGGCCCCGGCACCCACGTGGTGGCGGTGTGCCAGCCCTGCGTGGCGGCGCTGGCGGCCGCGGCCATCATGGCCGAAGACGATGACCCGGCCCAGCCGCGCAGCCTGACCCTGATGGCCGGGCCGGTGGACTGCCGCGTGAACCCGACCGGCGTCAACACACTCGCCACCAGCAAGCCGATTGAGTGGTTCGAGAAAAATCTGATCAGCCACGTGCCGCTGCCGCACGCGGGCTATATGCGGCGCGTCTACCCGGGCTTTGTGCAGCTCAGCGCCTTCCTGAGCATGAACCTGGACCGGCACAAAAAATCCTTCCAGGACATGTACCAGCACCTGCTGGACGGCGACCTGGAAAAGGCCAACGTCATCCGCGTGTTCTACGACGAGTACCTGGCCGTCAACGACCTGCCCGCCGAGTTCTACCTGGAGACCGTCGAGAAAGTGTTCCAGACCTACGAGCTGCCGCTGGGCAAGCTCAGCTACCGCGGCCGCCTCGTCAAACCCGCGGCGATCCGGCGCACCGCGCTGATGACAGTAGAGGGCGAGCGCGACGACATCTGCTCAGTCGGGCAGACGGTGGCGGCGCAAGACCTTTGCACCGGCATACGGCCTTACATGAAGACACACCATGTGCAGACGGGGGTGGGGCACTATGGCGTGTTCAGCGGGCGCAAATGGAACCAGCAGATTTATCCGCGGGTCAGGGAGATGATTCATTCGAGTCTGGGTTAAGGTCGGCTCACCGCCCCCGCCTACCCCACGCCACCAATCCTCCAATCACCCCCATCACCAACACCAAACCCAAAATCACCCCCCGCCCCTCCATCACCCCGGCAAACACCCCCACCAGCATGCCGGCCAGCGGTTGCGACAGGTTGTTGAACATCACGATCACGCCGGTGGTCTTGCCCAGGTCCTTGGGCGGGATGAGCTTTTGGCGCAGGCTGCGGATGTAGACGTTGAACATCTTGTCAAAACCGATCACCAGCAAAAACCCGGCGGTGTAGACCCAGAAGTTGCCGGCCAGCCCGGTGAGCAGCCCGCCGGCCAGCATCACGGTGTAGGACACCAGGCCCAGGGTGCGCAGAGGCAGCACGGTGCGGGCAATCACCAGCAGGATGATCACGGTGGCCACGGCGCCCGCCGTTTGCAGCACGGCATAGTCGCCGGCCGAGCGCTGCAGCAGGCCGGTTACCATGGCGGCCGAGGTGGCCAGGGTGACGCCTATCACCAGGTTGACACCCGCCGCCAGGGCAATTACCTGCTTCAAGCCCGGCAGGTGCAACACCTGCGACAAGGCAGTGCGTATGGGCGCGGTCCAGTGGCCGGGGGCCCGCTCAGGTGCGGCCAGGGTGACGGCGCTTCGGCGCTGCCACCAGGTCACGGCGCCGTCGGCAATGAGGAAAAACACCGCCGTCGCCCCGACCACCGCGGGCCAGGGCATCCAGCGCAGCAGCAGCGAGGCCAGCAAGGGGCCCAACACCATGCCAAGCTGGTCGGCGAGTTGCGCATGGGCCAGCACTTTTTCAAAACGGTGCTGGCGGAAGATTTGCGGCAGCATGACCTCGCGGGCCATCAGGCCCTGGGTGGTCAGCACGCCGCAGACGGCCGACAGCGCGATCAGCCAGCCAACGCCGCCGACCCACTGGAAGGCGATGACGCCGGCAAAACACACCAGCGCGCGATACAGCTGGCTGATGCGCAGCAGCTTGAGCGGAGAGACGCGGTCGCACAGCGCGCCGCAGACCGGAAAGGCCAGGAAGCGCGGAAGGGTCTCGAGAGTGAAAGCAATGCCGGACCAGGCGACGCTACCGGTGGCTTCGAACACCACCAGGGGCACAAGAAACAGCAGGATCTGGTCGGCCAGCCGGGAGAAAAACAGCGAGGCATAAAACAGCAGCCCGCCGGCGTCACGCTTGTCGCTCACCCCTGCCCTCGCTTGCGCCCTGCGTGCCTTGCGCACCGGGCCGTTGTTGTTGTTTCAAAAATAGGCGGCCGGCGCGCTGCCGGGCGCCGGCTTTTTAATTGTGGTCGGCGGCGTCCTCGGCCGGCCAGTCGCGGATATAGGCCTTGAGCATCTTGTTTTCGAAGTTCTGGCTGTCGACCACGGCCTTGGCCACGTCGTAGAGGCTGATCACGCCCATCAGGACTTTCTGGTTCATCACGGGCATGTAGCGCGCGTGGCGCTCCAGCATCATGCGTCGGACTTCGTCGAGCTCGGTTTCGGAGGTGCAGGTAAGCGGGTGGTCGTCCATGGCGGTGCGCACCAGCGTGCTGCCGATCTCGCCGCCGTTCTTGACGATGTAGACGATGACCTCGCGGAAGGTCAGCATGCCGACCAGGTCGCCGTGTTCCATGACGACCAGCGAGCCTATGTCTTTGTCGGCCATGACCTGCGCCGCCTTGGCCAGGGGTTCGTCAGGCTGGACGGTGTAAAGCGTGTTGCCCTTAACGCGCAGTATGTCTAGAACCTTCATGGCGATCTCCTCGGTTGTGCAGCCAACATGCCCTCATTGTCCCACCGCAGCGCGGCGGGAAGGGGAATTCAGTTTAAATATAGCCCACAATCAAACGGCGGGTTGCAACAATTTCCCCGCGCACCGCCACTTTTTTTCTGACTGGAGACAAACCATGCCCGGTTATTCCGATCCCGGCTTCGACACCCTCGCGCTGCACGCGGGTGCCGCGCCCGACCCGAGCACCGGCGCGCGCGCCGTGCCGATTCACCTGACCACCTCCTTCGTCTTCGAATCCAGCGACCACGCGGCCAGCCTCTTTAACCTGGAGCGCGCGGGCCACGTCTATTCGCGCATCAGCAACCCGACCAACGCGGTGCTGGAGCAGCGCGTGTCGGCGCTGGAAGGCGGCATAGGCGCGATCGCCACCGCCAGCGGCCAGGCCGCGCTGCACCTGTCCATCGCCACGCTGATGGGCGCCGGCTCGCACATCGTGGCCTCGACGGCGCTCTACGGCGGCAGCCAGAACCTGCTGCACTACACCCTGCGCCGCTTCGGGATAGACACCACCTTCGTCAAGCCCGGCGACATCGACGGCTGGCGCGCGGCGGTGCGACCCACCACCAAGCTGTTTTTCGGCGAAACCGTGGGCAACCCGGGCCTGGACGTGCTGGACATCCCGGCGGTGTCGGCGCTGGCCCATGAGGCGGGCGTGCCGCTGCTGGTGGATTCCACCCTGACCTCGCCCTGGCTGGTCAAGCCTTTCGACCACGGCGCCGACCTGGTCTACCACTCGGCGACCAAGTTCCTGAGCGGCCACGGCACCGTCGTAGGCGGCATCGTGGTGGACGGCGGCAGCTTCGACTGGGAAAAATCCGGCAAATTCGCCGAGCTGACCGAGGCCTATGACGGCTTTCACAACATGGTGTTCAGCGAGGAAAGCACGGTGGGCGCCTTTTTGCTGCGCGCGCGGCGCGAAGGCCTGCGCGATTTCGGCGCCTGCATGAGCCCGCACACGGCCTGGCTGATCCTGCAGGGCATAGAAACCCTGCCGCTGCGCATGGCGCGGCACATGGGCAATACCGAAAAAGTCGTGCAATTCCTGGCCAGCCACCCGCTGGTCTCGCGCGTGGGCCATCCCCTGCTCGAATCCCATCCCAGCCATGCGCTGGCCAAAAAACTGCTGCCGCGCGGTGCCGGCTCGGTCTTCAGCTTCGACATCAAGGGCAATCGCGTGCAGGGCAAGGCCTTTATCGAGGCGCTCAAGGTCTTCAGCCACCTGGCCAATGTCGGCGACTGCCGCAGCCTGGTCATCCACCCAGCCAGCACCACCCACTTCCGCATGACCGACGAGGCGCTGGCCGCAGGCGGCATCACGCAGGGCACGATACGCCTGTCCATAGGCCTGGAAGACCCGGACGACCTGATCGACGACCTCAAGCGCGCCCTCAAAGCCGCCGAAAAAGCGGCAGCGAAAGCGGAGGCCTGAACATGTACCTCGACGTCAAGGGCCATAAAACCTATTGCTACACCGGCGGCAAACCTTTTGAGGCCGCCAAGCCCACCGTGGTGTTTATCCACGGCGTGCTCAACGACCACAGCATCTGGATTCTGCAAACGCGCTATTTCGCGCACCATGGGTTCAACGTGCTGGCACCGGACTTGCCCGGCCACTGCAAAAGCGAAGGCGAGCCGCCGAAATCGGTGGAGGAAGCGGCGGACTTCATCATCGCGCTGCTCGACGCGGCCGGCGTGAAAACCGCCACGCTGGCAGGCCACAGCTTTGGCTCCCTCACGGCCCTGCATGCGGCATCCATCGCGCCTCAGCGGGTGGCGCGCCTGGCCTTGCTGGGCACCGCCGCCCCGATGAAGGTTTCGCCCGCGTTGCTGGACAGCGCGCTGAACCAGCCGATGAAGGCCATCGATATGGTGAACACCTTCTCGCATTCCATGCTGGCGCCGCCGCCCTCGGCGCTGGGCCCGGGCACCTGGCTGTACGGAGGCTCCAAAGCCCTGATGCGGCGGGTGCTGGCCAGCAACACCCAGGTCAACCTGTTTCACCGCGGCTTCAAAGCCTGCGACGACTACACGGCCGGTGAAGCCGCCATGGACAAGGTGCAGTGCCCGGTGCTGTTCATCCTCGGCAAAGGCGATTCCATGACCTTGCCCAAAATGGCGGCACCGCTGCAGGCCAAGGCGAAAAATGGCAAAACCGTGCTGCTGCAAGCCGGCCACCAGATGATGACCGAGGCACCCGAAGAGGTGCTGTTCGCGATCCGCGATTTCCTCCAGGCCCCTTCGGCCTGACACATCCGATGGCAAGCTCTCTCCTCGTCCCCACACTCGCGCAGGCGGTGGAGCATGTGCTCACCGCGGTGGAGGGTGACATCGTGCTCGGGCTGCCGCTGGGCATAGGCAAGCCCAACCCCTTTGTGAACCTGCTCTACCGCCGCATCAAGGCCATGGGCGGCGAGGCGAATCCCCGGCGCCTGAAAATCATCACCGCGCTGTCGCTGGAAAAACCCGAAGGCAAAAGCGAGCTGGAGCAGAACTTCCTCGCGCCGCTGGTCGAGCGCGTGTTCAGGGACTACCCCGATCTCGATTACGTGAAAGACCTGCGCACGGGCCTGCTGCCGCCGCATATCGAAGTCTCCGAGTTCTTCTTCAAGACCGGCGACTACCTCGGCAACGGCCGCGCGCAGCAGGCCTACATCGCCACCAACTACACCTTTGTCGCCCGCGACATGGGGGTGCTGGGCGTGAACGTGATCGCGCAGGCGGTCGCCGCGCATAACGTGGATGGGGAACTTGCGCTGTCCCTGGGCAGCAACCCCGACGTGACTTTTGAACTCGCCGAACGCCAGGCCGCGCAAGGCAAGCCGCTGCTCAAGGTGGCTGTGCTCAATCGCCAGATGCCCTTTATGCCCAACCACGCGGTGGCGCCGGCCGGCTTCTTTGACGTGGTGGTGACAGACGCGGAGGCCACGCACACCCTGTTTGCGCCGCCCAACAACAAGGTCGGCACGGCCGACTACGCGATCGGCCTGCATGCCGCCAGCCTGGTGGCCGACGGCGGCACGCTGCAGATCGGCATAGGCGCGCTGGGCGACGCCATCGCGCAGGCGCTGATCGTGCGGGACAGCAACAACGACGGCTACCGCCGCATCATGGCGGCCCTGTGCCCGGACAGCCTGCAAGGCCGCGAGTTGGGCTGCTTTGAGCAAGGCCTGTATGGCTGCTCGGAGATGTTCGTCAACGGGCTGCTCAAGCTGGTTGAAGCCGGCATTGTGCGTCGCGAGGTGTTTGACGATGTGGCCTTGCAGAGCCTGGTCAACCAAGGCCGGGCGCCGGGCCTGGCGGTCAGCACCGACCTGCTGGCTGCCCTGGTCGATGCCGGGCGAATCGGCTCCGCACTGAGTGCCGGCGACCTGGCCTTCCTGCAGCGCTTTGGCGTGCTCAACAACCAGGTTCGCCTTGCGCCAGACGGTGCGCTCGAGGTGGGCGGCACGCGCATCGCCAACCGGCCGGGCGACCCCGCCGCGCGCATGGCCTTGCAAGACGCTGGCGGCTTGGGCACGCGCCTGGCGGGCGGCGTGGTCCTGCATGGTGGTTTCTTCCTGGGCCCCACCGATTTTTACGAGCGGCTGCGCGCCATGCCGCCCGAGGCGCTGGCCAAAATCGACATGACGCGCATAGCTTTCATCAACCAGCTCCAGGGCCAGAGCCGCCTCAAACAGGCGCAGCGCACCCAGGGCCGCTTCATGAACACCACCATGATGGTCACGCTGCTGGGCGCGGCGGTGTCCGATGGGCTGGAGTCGGGCCAGGTCGTTTCGGGCGTGGGCGGGCAATACAACTTTGTGGCCATGGCGCACGCGCTGCCCGATGCGCGTTCCATCCTGATGCTGCGCGCCACCTATGAGCACAAGGACGGCGTGCGCAGCACCCTGGTGTGGAACTATGCGTATGAAACCATCCCGCGCCACCTGCGCGACGTGGTCATCACCGAATACGGCGTGGCCGACCTGCGCGCCCAGCCCGACGGCGAAGTCGTCAAACGGCTGATCGAGATTGCCGACTCGCGCTTTCAGCAGGATCTTGTCGCACAGGCCAAGGCCGCCGGCAAGCTGGACGCCGGCTACGAGGTGCCGGCGCAGCATCGCCAGAACCTGCCCGAGGTGCTGCGCACCCGGCTGCAGCCCTGGAGCGGGTCGGCGCTGCTACCCGACTTTCCTTTCGGCACCGACCTGACGGCCGACGAGTTGCGCATCATCGGCGCGCTCAGGCAAATGCAGCACGCCAGCCAGCACCCGGCCGAGCTGCTGGCCATGCTGGCCAAATGCCTGTGGACGGACGCCGAGGCGCCGCCCGCCTACCTGCAGAGGCTGGGCCTGGACGACGCCACGAGTTTGCGCAAGATGCTGATGCGCAAACTGTTTGCCGGGAATCTTTAAGCAGGCTCTGCGAGGATTCATGGGGATTCACCGGACCGCACCATGAGCAACGCCTCGCCCTTTGCCATCACCCCGGCCATGCCCGCCGACCGCGCGCTGGAGATCGCGGCCGGCTTCGACCTGCGTGCCCTGCCCGCGGACTTCTATGCCAACCCCTACCCGGTATACGCCGCGCTGAGAGAACACGAGCCCCTACGCCGCATGCCCGACGGCTCCTTCTTCCTGACCCGCCACGCCGACCTGGTGGCCGTCTACCGCGACGCGCAAACCTTCAGCTCCGACAAAAAAGTGGAGTTCGAACCCAAATACGGCGCGGCCTCTGCGCTGTTTGAGCACCACACCACCAGCCTGGTGTTCAACGACCCGCCGCTGCACACCCGCGTGCGCAAGCTCATCATGGGCGCGCTGACGCGTCGCGCGATTGCCGACATGGAGCCCGGCCTTGTGACGCTGGTCGACGGCCTGCTCGACGGCATCGCGGCCAAGGGCGGTGGCGACCTGGTGGAGGACTTCGCCTCGGCCATCCCGGTGGAGATCATCGGCAACTTGCTGGGCGTGCCGCACGCGGACCGCGCGCCGCTGCGCGGCTGGTCGCTGGCGATACTGGGCGCGCTGGAGCCCAAGCTCACGCCGGAGCAGGAGGCTCTGGGCAACCACAGCGTGCGCGAGTTCACGGCCTACCTGCGGGACCTGGTGGCCGACAGGCGCCGCCGCCCGGGCGACCCCGAGCACGACGTGCTGACGCGGTTGATAGGCGGGGAAACGGGTACCGACAAGCTCAGCGAAACCGAGCTGCTGCAAAACTGCGTGTTTATCCTCAACGCCGGCCACGAGACCACCACCAACCTGATAGGCAATGCGCTGGTGGCGCTGCAGGAGCGGCCGGCGGCGCTGGCCGGCCTGCTGCCCCGCATGCAAGCCCTGGCGCATGATGCGCCAGGGCTTGAGGCCTTGCTGGTGCCGGCCGTCGATGAGTTCCTGCGTTTTGAGTCGTCCAACCAGTTCAGCAACCGGCGCGCGCTGGCCGACACCAACATCGGCGGTGTGGACTTGCCGGCGGGCAGCCTGCTGACGCTGTGCATAGGCGCGGCGAATCGCGACCCGGCGCAGTTTGAACGGCCCGACGAGCTGGACCTGGCACGCCAGGACAACCGCCACCTGGCTTTTGGCTTCGGCATCCACCAGTGCGCCGGGCTGAGCCTGGCGCGGCTCGAAGGCCGCATCGCGATCGGCCGTTTTCTTCAGCGTTTTCCGGATTACCGGTTAAGCGCCAGCCCCACGCGCGGCGGCCGTGCGCGCTTCAGGGGCTTTCTGAAGGCGCCATTCTCCGTCGCCTAGCCGGCCTTGATCCAGTGCTGGGGTGCCGCCGCCAGGCCCCGCAACACGGCCTGGGTTGCAGGCGAATGGGGCCGGGTGGGCTGGTCCGGCTGCGCCAGCGAATCGAGCAGGCGCGCGAGGGTTTGCGCCTGCGGCATCAGCGGACCCAGAAAACGTGTGCCGCCCGCGTCAGCGACCAGCAGCGTGGGAAAGGTCTCCACGTCGATGTCGCCGACAAGCTCGGCCTCGTCCTCAATGTCCAGCCAGGCAAAGCGGCTGCCCGGATAACGCGCCGCCATCTGCGCAAAAACTTCGGCGTAGTCGCGGCACAGGCCGCACCAGTCGGCGCACAGGCAAACCACCCATTGCACCGAAGCATCCGGCGGGCTGGAGGATGCCGTGGCCGGCGTTGTGGTGAGATGCATGCGGGGCTTGGGAGGCGGGTTGACTATTATGGCCAGCGCCGCAAAATGGTGGGCGACACGGGGCTATCACGATAGTAGCCCGGCACAGGAGACACACCACCATGAATGCCACGCCCAGCGACGCCGTGCAAGGCGGCACGCCCACCACCCCCATAGATCCGCGCAGCTTCGATTCCTTCGCGAGCTTTTATCCGTTCTACCTGGGCGAGCACCGCAACCCTGTTTGCCGCCGCCTGCATTTTGTGGGCTCAAGCCTCACGCTGCTGTGCTTGGCGGCCCTGGTCACCACGCGCAACCCGTGGTGGCTATTGGCCGGGCTGCTGTGCGGTTACGGCTTCGCCTGGATAGGTCACTTCGGCTTTGAAAAGAACAAGCCCGCGTCCTTCAAGCGGCCGCTTTACAGCTTTATGGGCGACTGGATGATGTACCGCGATATGTGGGTGCAAGCCTTCAAGCGCCTCAAGGGCACTTAAAGGCAGCGTGGGTCGAGGCGGTGGCTAGTGCGGGCCCTGGGGCTGGAAGATGCTGGCCTTGAGCGCCTTCAGGCAGGCCGCGCCGGCGTGCAGCGCGGCTTCATGGGTGGGATAGGGGTGGTCCGAGCCTTCGATACGGACATCGGCGCCGCGCTCGTCGGTGGACAGTTGGGTGACCACCCAGTAGAACAGGCCGGCCGAGGGTTCCTTGACACGGACCGCGAGCGGCCCGGGCTGTAGGGGAAGCGTTGGGGGCATGGCGCTCATAAAGTCCTCCCCAGCTCATTGCTCACGTCCTTGGCGGCGGGGCCGACTTCGGCCACGGCCACGCGCAATTCCAGTTCGCTGCAGGCCAGCGCGGCGACCCAGTAGTTCAAGGAGGCTTCCTGGTTGATGTCGATGGGCTCGTTTTTCAGGGACGCATCGGCGATCGGATAAGCAGGTGGTGTCACGGTTTTCTCCGGCTAGGGTTGAGGGATGCGGGGAATCTTGGCCCGTGCCGCACCTGCGCCTTGTAAGAATCCGACCCGCCCGCTTGAAGTCACGGCCGAACAAAAGCAACGAAACGTGGCTGAGGTGACGAAGGCTTAACAACCTTGACAAAAGGTTGACGCTTTTAAAACCTCTGCTTATTAGCTTCTGCCCGAACCAGGGCGCGCAGGCCTGAGCCTGTTTTGCACCACATTACGCGCCGCCGGCCTCCGTGCAAGGCTCAGGCGCCGGGCTCGCCGTCCACACGTATGCCGAGCTGCTTGATCTTGACGCGCTGCTCCACGGCGTGGCTCCACTGCTCGAAGTCTTCGTTGGTAGGCGCGGGGCCGCTGCCGGTCTGGTAGGCCCACATCTTGGCGGTCAGCTTGTCATAAATCTGCTTGGCATCGCGCTGCGCCTGCCGCTCCTGGGCAATGGCGCCGTCAAGCTTTTCCCGGGCGTTGGTTTTTGCTGGCATCTTTCTGTGCATTGAAAAACAAGGGGGTTTGATTTTGTTACGGCGCCTTGTCGCGAACAAGAATTCCCCTGGCGGTTTATCGGTTTTTTGGGGTAAGTGCTTTACAGCGCGTCACGCAGCCGCAACTCGGGCCAGCGGGCTTTTCGCCACAGGCCCTGCACCGCCTCGGCCTTGTCGAGCAGCAGCTCCTGCATCAGCGGCTCCAGGGGCGTGGCATCGGGGTCGGCCAGCAGCAGGAAGCGGGCCTCGTCCTCGCCCTCCGATTCGTTGAGCTGGCCCACCCAATCCAGCGCCACCAGGGTTTCCAGCACCGGCTCGAGTTGCAGGCCATCCACCTGGAGCCGCTCGGCCAGCTGCGAGGCGCTCAGGCCTTTTCGCGGCGTCGACAGCGCCTTGTGCAGCTGCTGAAGCACTTCGACGGCAAGCTGGAAGTACCAGCCGTGCGCGCTGCCGCGGCGCGCCACGCCGGCCAGCAGGCTGGGCAGGTAGGCGGCGATCACCGCGCCCATCAGCACGATGACCCAGGAGACATAAATCCACACCAGCAGGATAGGCAGGGTCGCGAAGGCGCCATAGACCAGCGAATAAGTGGGCACCGCGCCCAGGTAAAGGCTGAGCGCGCGCTTGGCGACCTCGATGCCGGCTGCGACAAACAGCCCCCCCGCCCAGGCATGCGACCATTTCACAAAGGTGTTGGGCACATAGCGGTACATCGCCGCCATGCCGCCGGCCACCAGGAAAAACTGCAGGACGCTGAGCAGGAAACGCAGGCTGACCGGCAAGGCGCCCACCAGGCCGCCCGAGGCCGACAGCACATAGGAGGTGACCGCCAGGCTGGCCGCCAGCAGGAGCGGCCCCAGCGTGATGGCGGCCCAATAGATCAGCACCCGCTGGGCCAGCGATCGCGCCTTCTTGACGCGCCAGATGCCGTTCAGGGTGCGGTCTATGGTGAGGATGAGCGCGATGGCCGTGACCAGCAGCACGGCCAGGCCGGCAATGCCCAGCTTGTTGGCCTGGCGGCTGAACTGCGTGAGGTAGCCCAGCACCTGGCGCGCGATGTTGTCGGGAATCAGGCTCTGCACCAGCCAGGCCTGCAGCGCGCCCTGCAGCTTCGAAAACATCGGGAAGGCCGTGAAAATCGCCAGCGCCACGGTGAAAAAGGGCACGAGCGCGATCGAGGTGGTGAAGGTCAGGCTGCTGGCCGTCAGGCCCATGTGGTCTTCGCGGAAACGGTCGCGCAGGGTCAGCGCGGTGCCGCGCCACGGGAAGCGCGACAGGTCGGCCAGGAGGTCCTGCAGGTATTGCTGGAATTTCATCCCCGGTATCATGCCATTGACATTTGGATTTCCATGAACAAAACAGAGCAAATAGACCTTACCCGCCGCCTGGCGCTGGCCAGCCTGCTGGGCCTCATCGTGCTGGGCCTGGCCTGGGAAATGTGGCTGGCGCCCATACGGCCGGGCGGCTCGCTGCTGGCGCTCAAGGTGCTGCCGCTGTGCATACCGCTGGCCGGTGTCCTGAAAAACCGCATGTACACCTACCGCTGGCTCAGCCTGCTGGTGTGGCTGTATTTCACCGAGGGCGTGGTGCGGGCCTGGAGCGACCGCGCGCCGGGCAACTACCTGGCCCTCATTGAAGTCGTGCTGTGCCTGGCGCTGTTCGCGGCCTGCGCGCTGCATGTGCGCGTGCGCCTGAAAAATACCCCGGCCCCCTCAACCCCCTAACCTGAAACCGAACACCGTGAGCACGCACAACCCCCTGATCGAATCCCTGCGCCAGATCGTCGGCGCCACCAACGTCCTGACCGACGGCGACCTGACGCCCTGGGTGCAGGACTGGCGCAAGCGCGAAACCGGCAAAGCCCTGGCCGTGGTGCGTCCCGGCTCCACCCAGGAAGTCGCGGCCGTGGTGAAAGCCTGCGTAGCGGCGCGCGTGAGCATCGTGCCGCAAGGCGGCAATACCGGCATGGTGGTGGGGTCCACACCGGACGCCAGCGGCACGCAGGTCGTGCTGAGCCTCACGCGCATGAACAAGGTGCGCACGCTGGACGCCGGCAACCTGACCATCACGGTGGATGCCGGCTGCGTGCTACAAAACCTGCAGGAAGCCTGCGAAAAAGCCGGTTTCCTGTTTCCCCTGAGCCTGGCCTCGGAGGGGAGCTGCACCATAGGCGGCAATCTGGGCACCAACGCCGGCGGCACCCAGGTCGTGCGCTACGGCAACACGCGTGACCTCTGCCTGGGGCTGGAAGTCGTCAACGCGCAAGGTGAAATCTGGGACGGCCTCACGGGCCTGCGCAAGGACAACACCGGCTACGACCTGCGCCACCTGTTCATAGGCAGCGAAGGCACGCTGGGCGTGATCACCGGCGCGACCATGAAGCTCTACCCCATGCCCAAGTCCCAGCTCACCGCCTTTGCCGCCGTGCCCTCGCTGGAGGCCGCCGTGCAGTTGCTGGGCCTGGCGCATGAACACCTGGGCTCGGGCCTGACCGGTTTTGAGGTCATGGGCCAGTTCGCGCTGGGCCTGGTGGCCAAACATTTCCCGCAGCAGCGCGTGCCCTTCTGGCAGGAACATGCCTGGTGCGTGGTGCTGGAGAACTCGGACAACGAATCGGAAGCCCACGCGCGTGAATGCTTCGAGCGCCTGCTCGAGGCCGCCATGGAGGCCGGCTGCGTGGCCGATGCCGTGGTCGCCGAGAGCATGGCGCAGGCCCACGCGCTGTGGCACATCCGTGAAAGCATCCCGATGGCGCAGGCCGAGGAGGGCCTGAACATCAAACACGACATCTCGATCAATGTGTCGCGCATTCCCGAGTTCGTGGCTGAAACCAATGCACTGCTGCTGCAGCGCTTTCCGGGCGCGCGCATGGTCGTCTACGGCCACTTGGGCGACGGCAACCTGCATTACAACGTGCAGGCGCCGGAGAACGAAGACCAGGCGCGTTTCCTGAACGAAAAAGAGCATCCCATGAATGCCCTGGTCTACGAGGCGGTAGACCGCTACCGGGGCTCCATCTCGGCCGAGCACGGTGTCGGCAGCCTCAAGGTCGACACGCTGCCCAAGCACAAATCGCCCGTGGCGCTGGACATGATGCGCGCCATCAAGCAAGGCCTGGATCCGCTGAACCTGATGAACCCGGGCCGGGTGCTGAAGGCATAATTAAAGGCCTTTCCCGGCCGCCTTTGCGCCGGCCGCAGCATACCCCCCCGACTCAAGCCGACTGGTTTCCAATGACCCGCCCCATACGCTCCCAATACGAAGATTTCATGCGCCATGTGGACACCCACGGCGTCTTCAAGGCCGACCGCACCGGCACCGGCACCAAAAGCGTGTTCGGCCACCAGATGCGCTTTGACCTGAACGAGGGCTTTCCGCTGGTGACCACCAAGAAGGTGCACCTCAAATCCATCGTCCATGAGCTGCTGTGGTTTTTGCAGGGCTCCAGCGACAACAACTGGCTCAAGGAACGCGGCGTCACCATCTGGGACGAATGGGCGCGGCCGGACGGCGACCTGGGCCCGGTTTACGGCGTGCAGTGGCGCAGCTGGCCCACGCCCGACGGCGGCCACATCGACCAGATCAGCGAAGTCATCAAGACGCTCAAGACCAACCCCGATTCGCGGCGCATCATCGTGAGCGCCTGGAACGTGGCCGACCTCTCCAAGATGGCGCTGATGCCCTGCCACGCGTTTTTCCAGTTCTATGTGGCACCCTCCGAGGTGCAGGGCCAGCCCGGCAAGCTGAGCTGCCAGCTCTACCAGCGCAGCGCCGACATCTTCCTGGGCGTGCCCTTCAACATCGCGAGCTACGCCTTGTTGACACATATGGTGGCGCAGCAGTGCGACCTGGGCGTGGGCGACTTCATCTGGACCGGCGGCGACTGCCACATCTACAGCAACCACCATGAGCAGGTCGCGCTGCAACTGAGCCGCCAGCCCTTCCCCTACCCGACGCTGCGGATCAAGCGCACGCCTGAATCGATTTTCGACTACCAGTTTGAGGATTTCGAGTTCCTGGATTACCAGCATCACGAGGCGATCAAAGCGCCGGTGGCGGTCTAGAACACGAAAGCCGCGCATGACACGCATCCACATGATCTTCGCCCGCGCCGCCAACGGCGTGATAGGCCGCGACAACACCATCCCCTGGCGCCTGCCGGAAGACATGGCGCGCCTCAAACGCCTGACCACCGGCTGGCCGGTCATCATGGGCCGCAAGACCTGGGATTCGCTCCCACCCAAATTCCGCCCCCTGCCGGGCCGCGCCAACATCGTCATCACGCGCCAGGCCGGCTGGAAGGAAGCCGGCGCCGAGACCGCGGCAAGCCTGCCCGACGCGCTGGCGCTGTGCGCGGCTTCCGAAGAGGTGTGGATCCTGGGCGGCGCGCAAATTTACGCGCAGGCGATGCCGCTGGCACACCGCATCGAAGTCACGGAGATTGCGGAAAATATCGAAGGCGACGCCTTCGCGCCGACGTTGGGCCCCGAATGGCGGCAAACGGCGCGTGAGGACCATGTGTCGGCCACGGGGATGAAGTTCAGCTTCATCACCTACGAAAAATAAACCATCCACAACCCACAACAACATGAGAGGGAATTGATATGTCAGGAGGCGGATTTCACGTGCACGGGCCCCACGACCATGAGCTTGAGCACGCGGCCCAGGGCGGCCACGGCGGTCATGAAAGCGGCGGCGGCATGATCGCGCAGATCGCGGTGATCACGGCCATCATCGCGACCGTGGGTGCCATCTTTGCCTACATGGGCGGCGCCACGCAGGCCAATGCGGGCCTGTACAAAAACAACGCGGCCATCAAGAAGACCGAGGCCTCCAACCAGTGGAATTACTTCCAGGCCAAAAGCACCAAGCAGTCACTGGCCGAGCTGGCCCGCGACCTGGCGCCCGAAGACAAAAAAGCCGGCTACCAGGCCAAGGTGGACCGCTACGAAAAAGAAAAAAACGAGATCAAGGTGATCGCCGAGAAGCTCGAAGCCGAATCCGCCGTCTGGGACAAATCCTCGGATGAGCAGATCCACCAGCACCACCGCTGGGCGCAGGCCACCACGGTGCTGCAGGTGGCGATCGCCCTGGCGGCCATCGCGCTGCTGACGCGCAAAAAATGGCTGGAATACGGCATGTTCGCCGTGGCCGGCGTGGGCCTGGTGGTGGGTGTGCTGGCCGTACTACACATCTGATCACCGCCAATACCCTTTTCCGGGGCTGGAGCATGAAACCATGAAGATCTCAACCTGGAACGTCAATTCGCTGACCGCGCGGCTGGCGCATGTGCTGGACTGGCTGGCCGCCAATCCCGTCGACGTGCTGTGCCTGCAGGAACTCAAGATGACGGACGACAAGTTCCCGCTGGAGGCGCTCAAGGCCGCGGGTTATGAAGCCGCCGCCTTCGGCCAGAAGACCTACAACGGTGTGGCCATCCTGTCGCGCACGCCGATGCGCGAGGTGGTGAAAAACATTGTCGGCTTTGAAGACGAACATTCGCGCGTCATCGCCGCCACGGTGGACGGCCCCGCGGGGCCTGTGCGCGTGATGAACGGTTACTTCGTCAACGGCCAGGAGCCCGGCAGCGAAAAGTTCGCCTACAAGATGCGCTGGCTGGACGGCCTGCAGGCCTATGTGCGCGCCGAGATGGCGGCCCACCCGCAATTGGTGCTGCTGGGCGACTTCAACATCGCGCCGGAAGACCAGGACTCCTTCGACCCGGAAGGACTCAGGGACACCATCCACCACACCAAGGAAGAGCGCGAACATTTCCGCCAGCTGCTGGCGCTGGGCCTGACCGACAGCTTTCGCATGTTCGAGCAAGCGCCCAAAAGCTATTCATGGTGGGACTACCGCATGTTGGGCTACCAGAAGAACCGGGGCCTGCGCATAGACCATATCCTGGTCAGCGAGGCACTGAAGCCGCAAGTGAAGGGCTGCAGCATAGACCGCGTGCCGCGCAAATGGGAAAAGCCCAGCGACCATGCGCCTGTGACAGTGGAACTGAACAGCTAAACACCCCCGTCCGGACTCACTTCGTGTAGTCCGTTCCCCCCTCAAGGGGGCGGCGCCTGGGGCCGGCAAAGCCGGACCCTCGGCCCCCACTGGTGAAGACCCCAGCACTGGTTACGCCAATGAACTCTTAAACCCAGCCGGGGCCGCGGAACCGGCTTTGCCGGGCCGCAGGCGCAGCGGCCCCCTCGGGGGGCAGGGAGCTACACGCAGTGAGCGACCGTGGGGGCCATCTACTCCAGATGGAGCTCCTGAATCTTCCGCGTGATGGTGTTCCGGCCTATGCCCAGCTTCTGGGCGGCCTCGATGCGGCGCCCGCGCGTATTGGCCAGCGCGGTCTGGATGAGCTTGGATTCAAAGCGGCGCGTGAGCACGTCCCACACATCGCTGCGACCGGTGGCCAGCAGGGCCAGGGCTTCGGCTTCAAGGCCGCTTTCCCAGTTCTGCCCCACGCCGGCCACGACCGGCAGGGCCGCCTCGGGCGCGGGCCCCGGCAAAACCTTGTCGCTGCTTGCCGCCCATTCGGTACGGACAGCGTCCGATTTTTCAGCCGCGGCAAGAGGTTTTCCAGGCTCGGGAATCATGCCCAGCACTTCCGGAGGCAGGTCCTTGGGCTCTATCACCTGGGCCGGTGCCATGACGGTCAGCCAGTGGCAAATGTTCTCGAGCTGGCGCACGTTGCCGGGAAAACCGAAATTGCTCAGCAGCTGCAGGGCCGTGTCGGAAATCCGCTTGGGCTCGACGCCCAGTTGCTTGGCGCTTTGCTGCAGGAAATGGCGCGTCAGCATGAAGACGTCTTCGCGCCGCTCGCGCAGCGCAGGCAGGCGCAAACGGATCACGTTGAGGCGGTGGAACAAGTCCTCGCGAAAGCCGCCTTCCTTGACGCGCTGCTCCAGGTCCTGGTGGGTGGCGGCGATCACGCGCACATTGGCCTTGACGGCGTTGTGCCCGCCGACGCGGTAGAAATGGCCGTCGCTGAGCACACGCAGCAGGCGCGTCTGCAGGTCAAAGGGCATGTCGCCGATTTCGTCAAGGAACAGCGTGCCGCCTTCGGCCTGCTCGAAGCGGCCGCGCCGCATGGTCTGCGCGCCGGTGAAGGCGCCGCGTTCATGGCCGAAAAGTTCGCTCTCGAGCAGATCCTTCGGGATCGCCGCGGTATTGATCGCGACAAAAGGCCCGCTGGCGCGCGGCGAGTGTTTGTGCAGCGCGCGCGCCACCAGCTCCTTGCCGGAGCCCGATTCGCCGGTGATCATCACCGTCACCATGCTCTGGCTCAGGCGCCCGATGGCGCGGAACACGTCCTGCATGGCCGGCGCCTGGCCCAGCATTTCGGGCGCGGAAGCCATGCGCTCCTCGGCCACCTCTTCGCGCTGGCTTTCTTCCACCGCGCGGCGAATCAGCTCGACCGCCTTGGGCAGGTCAAACGGCTTGGGCAGGTATTCAAAAGCTCCACCCTGGAAGGCAGAGACCGCGCTGTCCAGGTCGGAGAAGGCCGTCATGATGATGACCGGCAGGCCGGGCAGCTTTTCCTTGACCTTTTCCAGCAAGTCCAGGCCGGAGCCGCCCGGCATGCGGATGTCGCTCACCAGGATTTGCGGGCCGTCCTCTTCGGTTGCGTTCTCCAGCGCGGCAAGCACTTCGCGGGGGCTGGTGAAACTGCGCGTGGGAAGGTCCTCGCGAAGCAGGGCCTTTTCCAGAACAAACCGGATGGACTGGTCATCATCAACGATCCAGATCGGTTTCATGTATGCAGTCCCTTTTGTCATGCTTTCAGCGCGTGGCCCTTCTGGGGAGCCTCCGCGCGGATCGCGTTATGTATCAATCATGCGGTGGACAGCTTTCAAGGTAGCGGTATGAGCAGCTTGAAATCCGTACGGCCCGGCACACTGTCGCACTCGATCAAACCGTGGTGTTGCTGCACAAAGGTTTGCGCCAATGTCAGCCCCAGCCCCGAACCGCCCTCGCGCCCCGAGACCAGGGGATAGAAGATGCGGTCTTTGATGGAGTCCGGCACACCCGGTCCATTGTCGATAACATGCAATTCCAGTGCCAAGCGATAGCGCTGCTTGCCAAAAGTTACCTGCCTGGCGATTCTGGTCCTGAAAGTGATCTGCGCCTTGCCCGCCGCGATGAGTTCGGCGAGCGCCTGCGCGGCGTTGTGGGCGATGTTCAGCACCGCCTGGATCAGCTGCTCGCGGTCGCCGCGGAAGTCGGGGATGGAGATGTCGTAATCCCGCGTGACCTTCAGGCCTTTGGGAAACTCCGCCAGGATCAGCGAGCGCACGCGCTCACACACCTCGTGGATATTCACGTCACCCACCAGGTGCGGGCGGCGGTGCGGCGCCAGCAGGCGGTCGACCAGGGTCTGCAGCCGGTCCGCCTCATGGATGATGACCTGGGTGTATTCGGTCAGGTCCTTGCCGATTTCCATCTGCAGCAGCTGGGCCGCGCCGCGAATCCCGCCCAGCGGGTTCTTGATTTCATGGGCGAGGTTGCGTATCAGTTCCTTGTTGGCCTGCGCCTGGTCGATGAGGCGCTCTTCCCGCTCCTGTTTGGCCTGCTGCTCCAGCGGTAGCAGCTCCACGATGGCTTCGCCCGGGGTGTCGGTTTGCGCCACCACCACGTGGACCGGCAGCGGCTCATGGTTCAGACGCCGGAGCCAGGCGTCGTAGCGCAGGGCGGCGAATTCATTGCTGCCGGCGCCTTCGAGCGCGTTTTGCAGGATCAGCGGCTCGGTGAAACAGTCGGGGAGCTGCGAGCCTTCGATGGTTCGCCGGGAGGTGCCCAGCGCGTCTTCGAGCGCGGCGTTGGCAAACACCACGGTGCCATCGGTGCGCACGACAGCCACCAGCGTGGCCAGCAGGTCGAAGGCCTGGAAACGGGGAAGCCCCGAAACCGGGGCTGAGGAGGATGGGGTGCGGATGGAGGGCTTGTTCAAGCCATCCATTTTCACCCAGAAGCGGGCCTTGCGCGCTTAATTAAGGGCGGGAGCGGCGACCGAAGGAAGCCGGGATATCTCGCGCTTGAGGCCGGCGATGTCGCTCTGGTTGCGGGCGATGTTTTCCTTGAGTTCGGCCACACGGTCCAGGTAGCGCTGGTAGTTGCGGCCCTCAATGCCCTGCTTCTCGGGTTCACCGTTGTTGTACTCTTTTTGCTGCTCGGCCAGTTTGGCTTCGGCTTTTTTCAGTTCGGCTTCCAGGATGGCGCGTGAATCGCTGTCGCGGGCACGCTGCTCGGGACTGCCGTCGGTGCGCGGTCCACCCGCGGCCGCCACGCGGACCGCGGGCTTGGGCGTGGTGCTCACCGGCGTGCTCGCCACAACCGTGACATTGCCGCCCGAGACCAGCTTGCAGCTGCGCGTCTGCGCCTCTTTGGCGTTGTTGATGTATTCAGGCGTGGAGCCCCCGAGGCCGGCACAGCGGTAAACCTGCTGCGCCCATGCGACATTTCCCGCGCTGGCCAGCAGCAGGGACAAGGCAGAAAGCAAAAAGGTGTTTTTCATGGAGAACTCCCAATGCCGGTAGGGCAAGGACGGTCTATCAGTATGCGGCAAAGGGGGGAAAATACAAAGCCAGCACACCTACAAGTGCCGGGGGCAATAAAAAAGGACGGCATATGCCGTCCTTTTTTGGCCACAGACTGTAAATAAAAACAGTGGGCGGCTACGCTGCTTACAGCGAGTAGTACATGTCGTACTCGACCGGGTGCGGTGCCATGCGGAAACGCGTGACTTCGCCCATCTTGAGCTCGATGTAGGCGTCGAGCATGGAGTCGGTGAACACGCCGCCCTTGGTCAGGAAGCCGCGGTCCTTGTCCAGGTAGTCCAGCGCCTGGTCCAGGCTGTGGCACACGGTCGGGACTTTTGCGTCCTCTTCCGGCGGCAGGTGGTACAGGTCCTTGGTGGCGGCTTCGCCCGGATGGATCTTGTTTTCCACGCCGTCCAGACCGGCCATCATCAGGGCCGAGAAGGCCAGGTAAGGGTTGGCCGATGGATCAGGGAAGCGCGCCTCGATGCGGCGGCCCTTGGGGTTCGCCACGAACGGAATGCGGATCGAGGCCGAGCGGTTGCGCGAGCTGTAAGCCAGCTTCACCGGGGCTTCGAAGCCGGGCACCAGGCGCTTGTAGCTGTTGGTGCCGGGGTTGGTGATCGCGTTCAGGGCACGGGCGTGCTTGATGATGCCGCCGATGTAGTGCAGCGCGAAGTCGGACAGGCCTGCGTAGCCGTCGCCGGCGAACAGGTTCTTGCCGTCCTTCCAGATCGACTGGTGCACGTGCATGCCCGAGCCGTTGTCGCCAGCGTAAGGCTTGGGCATGAAGGTGGCGGTCTTGCCGTAGGCGTTGGCCACGTTCCAGACCACGTACTTCAGGACCTGGGTCCAGTCGGCGCGCTGGACCAGCGTGCTGAACTTGGTACCGATTTCGTTCTGGCCGGCGCCCGCCACTTCGTGGTGGAACACTTCGACCGGGATGCCCAGCGATTCAAGGATCAGGGCCATTTCGGCGCGCATGTCCTGCGTGCTGTCGACCGGGGGCACGGGGAAGTAGCCGCCCTTGACGGTGGGACGGTGGCCGCGGTTGCCGCCTTCGAGCTGCTTGCCGCTGTTCCAGGGGGCTTCGTATTCGTCGATGGCGAACATGACGTTGCCGGGCTCGTTGCTCCAGCGCACGCCGTCGAAGATGAAGAATTCGGGTTCGGGACCGAAGTAGGCGGTGTCGCCCAGGCCGGAAGCCTTGAGGTAGGCTTCGGCGCGCTGCGCGATGGAGCGCGGGTCACGGTCATAGGCCTTGCCGTCGCTGGGCTCGACCACGACGCACTGCAGGAACAGCGTGGTTTCTTCGAAGAAGGGGTCGATGTTGGCCGTGTTCGGGTCGGGCATGAGTTGCATGTCCGAAGCCTCGATGCCCTTCCAACCGGCGATGGACGATCCGTCGAAAGCGTGGCCCGACGTGAATTTGTCTTCGTCAAAATGGGACACGGGCACGGTCACGTGCTGCTCTTTGCCCCGGGTGTCGGTGAAACGGAAGTCAACGAACTTGACTTCGTTTTCCTTGACCATTTTCATGACGTCTGCGACGGTCTTTGCCATCAAAATCTCCTGTGCTGGATGGGTGGTTGAAAAATTGTCTTCGGGCTCTTGAATGCACTTTTTGTGCCAAAGCCATTGGCCGTTCGCTTTCCTGCCAAGCCTCGGATTGTGCCGTCATCTGGCCTCGGTTCCAGCCCCGCGGAGGCTGAAAAGAGAAAAAACACTGCCTGGTAACGCATGCACAATTAGAGTGCATCACCATAAATGCACTGATTTAGTGCGAAAAATCAACGCACCAATTCAGGGCCGAATTTGAGGTCGAATTTGTGCAGCCCGGCCAGCATGGCCGGGTAGGCCAGGTTGACCGCCTCGGGCGCGCCTTTGACGCCCAGCTCGATATGGCGGCCGTATTCGGGGTGGTCCACGCTGGGCAGGCTGAAGACCTTGACGCCGGCGTGCGCCGCCTCAATCGCGAGCATCAGCGGCGTGAGCATGGCTTCCATGGACCCAAAAATGATCACCGATTTTTCGGTGTAAGGCGACTTTTGGTGCAGGTCGGCATACAGCGTGTCGAGCGCCCATTCGATCATCGGCCAGGCCATGACCGGAAACCCGGGCACGAAGTGGACCGCGCCCTGCCCCGCGCGGCAGGTAAAGCCGGGGATCTTGTTGTAGGGGTTGGGAATGATCTCCGCACCCACCGGAAACACCCCCATGTTCAGGCGGTGGATGTTGTCGTCGCGGTCGGGCTCATAGGGCGTGCCCTGCTCCTTGGCCACGTCGGCCATGCGTTCGAGGATCAGGGTTTTGGCCGTGGGATGCAAGGCCAGTTCGGCCCCCAGCGCCTTGGCCGCGCACTGCCGGGTGTGGTCGTCGGGCGTGGCGCCTATGCCGCCGCAGGAAAACACCACGTCGCCGTTTTCGCGGGCCGCCGCGAAAGCGCGCGCCAGCGTGGCGGTGATACGCGCCGGGTCGTCGCCCACGTAGTCGGCATAGGCCAGTTGCAGGCCTCGCGCGCCCAGCAGTTCTATGGTTTTGGGCAGGTGTTTGTCGGCGCGTTTGCCCGAGAGGATTTCATCGCCGACGATGATGAGGCCGAAGTGAGGGGTCATGTTGTGGAGGGTTCAAGGCAGGGGTAAGTCGGGCTTGCCGCCCAGAGAGCCGAAGCTGGGCGCCGGCCCGGGCAGGGCCTCGGGCGCCAATTCGGCCGCCGTTGTCGCGACCTCGGCCTGGACCAGCGGGTCGGGAGCCAGCGCATTGTTTCGTTTGCGAAGCTGCTCCAGCGCGGCCAAGGTGTAGTGGGCAAACCAGAGCGAAGAAAAAGCGAACACCAGGGTGTAGATCCAGATGGCCACCGGCACCAGCAGCGGCGCCATGGCGACGAACATGGCGCCTGAGGCCCAGATCAGGCTGGGCGCGGCGCCCAGGTAGCCGCTGAGCACGCCTATGGCCAGCAGCGGCATGCGGTGTTCCTTGAAAATCTGCCGCCGCTCCTCGCTGCTCGCGTGGTCGACCATGGCGTCGTAGGACATCACGCGGTAGGTCAACCAGCCCCAGATCAGCGGCGGCAGCACCAGGATCAAGGGTGGGATCAGCCACAGGGGAATCGACACGACCAGCGCCAGGACCGCGAGCAGTGTCGAGCCCAGCGACCAGAACAGGCTGGCCAGCATGGAGCCGCCCAGCTTGCGCTCGAGCTGGGGAAAGCGCCGCTCGGCCACCAGCGACACCATGGCCGGCGTCATGAGTATGGCCACAAACAGCAGCGAAACAATCACGATCACGGGAATGGCCAGGAACAGCAGCAGCGCGGGTGCCAGCACCATGCGCAGGCTGCTCAGCCCCAGCGTTTCGAGCCAGCGCACCAGGCTGTTGACGAGCTCGTAGTTGCTGATCTGGGAGCGGATGGCCTCGACCGCGTCGTTCCAGAAAAAATAGCCCAGCCCGAGCGAAATCGCGACCATGATGACCAGGGGCAGCACCGACAGGGCAATGACCCGCGGGTGCAGGCAGTACATCGCGGCACGCCAAAAAGCATCAAGAAGTTTGCTCATAAACCGAGGATACCCCGACTCGGCGACAGGCAGATGGCAGGCTCAGGCTTTACCGAAGAGGCGCTTCAGGCCAATCCATTGTTGCGACCAGAAACCTTTGCCGTAGTCGCGGTTGGCCTCCACCTGGTCGCGAACGCCTGTGGGGTCGTAACGCTGCTCAAAATTGGCGGTGCCGAACAGCACATCCCACCACGGCAGCAGCACGCCGAAGTTATGCCCGCCCAGGACGGTGCGCTGGGCCTTCACGGTCTCGTGCCCTATGCCTATGCTGTGGTGCAGCCGGTGAAAGCGCGGGCTCACCCACAAGCGCTCGCCGATGCGGCCGAACCAGATGCGCACATTGGCATGCTGGAAGCTTTCGCTGAGCTGGGTGAAGGCCACGATGGCGATGAACTGGCCGGGCGGCACGCCTATGAGTTGGGCCACCACTACCACGATGGAGTCAACGAGGATGTCGTCGAGCAGGTGGTTGCGGTTGTCGCTCCACATGGTCATTTGCCGCTGCGCATGGTGCAGCGAATGCAGGCGCCACCACCACTCGATCTGGTGCTGGCCGCGGTGCGTCCAGTAAGCCACGAAGTCGAACACCACCAGGTAAATCAGCAGGCTGACCACCGCATGGTCGGTGACGCCGGGCCAGAGCTGGTCGAGGTGGAAGGTACCGTAGCCGGCGGTGCGCAGCGCGCCGAAGGCTTCGTCGAACCACGGGTCCAGCGTGAAGAACAGCGCGATACGGAACAGGCCCAGCCGGTGGATCAGTGTGTACAGCACGTCGGTGCGTATGGTGGCGCGGTCGGTGACCGGCTCCACCGGCCGCCAGCGCTGCAGCGGGCCGACGAGGGCCAGCAGGATCAGCACCTGGATCACGCCCACCATGAACCAGGCGGTGGCGTCGTAGCCGTCTTCGAGCAGGTTGCCCATGCCCAGCGCGAACATGGCCGGCTGCACGGCGGCCTCGAACAGCCATTGCTGCGCCGCCGAAAAAAGATCGCTGAACCCGTCCATGCCGTTTATTTTGCAGGCTTGGCCGGGGCCGGGCCGGACTGCGCCTCAATCCAGTCCTTGTACTGGGGATGCTCGCGCAGGGTCTTGAAGCAAAAGCCGCGCGACTGCAGGCCGGTGATCAAGGGCTCCAGCACCTTGGGCGCCCAGGGGTCCTTGCGCGACCAGATGCCCAGGTGCGCCAGCAGGATGTCGCCGGAGCGCAAGTCGCGCAGCGCCTTCTTGAGTAAAAAATCGTTGGGATATTTTTCGCTGGCCAGTTCGTCGCCCAGGAAACCCGCGGGCGACCAGCCCACATGCTCATACCCACAGGACTTGGCGGCGGCCAGCAGCGCAGGCGAAGTCTTGCCGCCCGGCGCCCTGAAAAGCGGCAGCGTTTTTTTGCCGGTGATGGCTTCCAAGCGTTTGGCCGACTTGCCGATTTCTTCGCAGTACTGCGCGGCCGTCCAGGTCAGGTCCTTGCCTTCCGACGGGCCCGCGGAGGGTCGCATCTTGAAGCGGGGAGGCTCACCACCCGCCACCGGCAGGTCGCCGCGCCAGTACACATGGTCCCAGGTGTGGGAGGCGAACTCATGGCCTTCGGCGGCCCGCGCCTTCCACCACGGAGCCCACTGCGCGCCCAGGCTGCCGTCGCCGGTCTGCGTGCGCTCGTTGGCAGCAAAAAACGTGACCTTGACCTGATGCTTGTTGAGCACCTCGGCCATCATCGGCGCGACGGCCATGTGGCCGGTGTCCAGCGTCAGGTAGACGGGTTTGCAGGGCGCGGCCGCCTGGGCGGGGTGCATACCGACCGCCGCCAGGGCGGCGGCAAGCAGCGCAGCCGCCAGGGCCGGCCTACCTCGGCGAATGGTCGAGCGTCCAGACGCCATGCGGGCTCTTTCCAACATTGACCTGGCGCACCACCTTGCGGGTCGCCACGTCGATCACGGTAAGCTTGCGCGCCCAGCGCGAGGTCACCAGGATCTGCTTGCCGTCGCGACTCACGTCTATGCAATCGGGGCCTCCCGGCGCGGGATAGTTGTCGACCACTTCCAGGGTTTGCAGGTCTATACGGCTGATGGTGTTGGCCACACGGTTGCTGACCAGGATATGGCGCTTGTCGCCGAAGGCGCGAAAGGCATGGGCGCCGGCGCCGGTCTTGATGGACTTGGTGCGCTGCGGCTGGGCGCCGCTCACGTCATAGACCTCAACGGCATCGCCGCCGGTCAAACCGACCAGCATGAATTTGTCGTCGGCTGTGCCGTAGACGTCGGCCGGGATGGAGCCGGTCTTGGTGCGCCACTTGACGGCCTGCGTCGCCAGGTCGATGGCGATCAGCTCATCGCTGTCCTGCATGGTGGAGTAGATCGTGGTGCTTTTGCTGTCTATCCACAAATGGCTGGGCGTCTTGCCGGTGGGCACGCGCTTGGCCAGCGTGATGTCCTTGCCGTCCCATTTGTAAATGTCGATGTGGTTCAGGCGGTTGGCGGCCGTGACGAACCATTTCATGTCGGGCGAAAAACGCAGCTGGTAAGGATCCAGGATGCCGCGCACCGTGCGCTGCACTTCGGCGGTTTTCGGGTCGATAAAGGTCAGCGAATCCGAGAGCGCATTGGCCACGATCACCGATTTTTCGTCGGGCGTGAGGTAAAGGTGGTGCGGCTGCTTGCCGGTGGCGATGCGCCGGGTCTCGGTCCAGGTGGCCGGGTTGATCACGCTGACGGTGTCGTCCAGCGAGTTGAGCACAAAGACGGGTGTAGTGATTCCGGAAGCCGCCGGCGGCGCCGCCGTCTGGGCGGCGGCAGGGAAACTCGTCAGGGCGGCAAGGGCGCACAGCCAGGCGGCTGCAAAACGGGCGGGAACATTCACAAAAACGGTCTTTCTAGGTGCAACCGGTTAGTGTACCGGGCGCCGGCGGGGTTCCCATCCCAAAAGGCCCGGAATCCCTGAATCGCCGGCATCCCTTACGATGCGGCGATGAACGTGACCGAGATGCTGGAGATCAACGGCATGCGCCTGGAACTCAGGCGCATCGCCGGGCAGCCCGACTTGGCCCCGATTGTTTTCCTGCACGAAGGCCTGGGTTCGGTCGCCTTGTGGACGCAGCGCGGGCTGGACTGGCCGCAGGCCGTCTGCGCGGCGACAGGCCGGGCCGGCATCGTCTATTCACGGCGCGGCTACGGTAATTCCGCGCCCGTGCCCGGCGTGCGCGGTAGCGGCCGCTTGCAGCCCGACTACATGCACGGTGAAGCCTGGGAGGTGCTGCCCGCCCTGCTGCAGGCCCTGGACATCAGCCGGCCTGTGCTGCTGGGCCATTCCGACGGCGCCACCATCGCCCTGCTCCACGCCAGCCGCCATCCGGTGTCGGCCTGCATCGCCATGGCGCCGCATGTGCTGGTGGAAGACATTGCCGTGCAGGCCATCACCGAAGCCCGTACGGCGTTTGAGTCAGGGGGATTGCGCGATCGCCTGGCGCGCTACCACGCCGACGTCGACGCGGCCTTCTGGCAATGGAACGACATCTGGCTGTCCGATGCCTTTCGCCGCTTCGACATCCGCGAAGAATGCAGCCGCATCACGACGCCGCTGTTGCTCATCCAGGGCCTGGACGACGAGTACGGCACGATGCGCCAGCTCGACGAAATCGCACGGGTGGCGCCCCATGCCCGGCAACTGCGGCTGGCGGCCTGCGGGCATTCACCCCAGCGCGACCAGCCCGGCCAGACCGTGGAAGCGATTACCGATTTCCTGAAGACCGTGAGCTGAAGCTCAGGCCTCTTTGATCTCGATGTGATAGGTCGCCCAGGGGCACCAGGCGAAGCGCGCCGACACCGGCTTGGCCGCCATCTCGGGAAAACGGTCCGCGTCATACACGGCCCACAGCGGCCCTAGCCCGCCCAGCGACAAAGGCTGGCCGTCCATGTGGGTGGCGACGATAAAGCGGTATTTGCCGAGCTCGGCGGCCGTCACCTGGGCCGCGTAACCGTCCACCGCGCGCACAAACACCGTGGTCTTGTCGGTGAGCTTCACGCCGCTGGCCTTGAGCACATCGGCCAGCAGCGGGCCTTTGAGCGTGTGCGGCTTGTTGTCGTATTCCAGCGTCGGCTTGATGGTGACGGCCGGCAGCGCAGCCAGGGTGGCGAAATCAAAGGCCTGCGCCTTGTCGAACTTGATCTTCTGCTTGGCCATCATCTGGTCCAGCGCCGGATCGAGGGCGCCGCGGTTGCCAGCGCCTATCAGCCCGCTGACGGTCAGCACCGTCGGGCCTTTTTGCGCCTTGGGCGCCAGCTGGGCCTGCGCCAGTCCTGGCAACGCGGCAGCACCCAAGGCCGCCACACCCATAAATTTGCGTTTGTCCATGGATTTCTCTCCCTTTGTTTGCAAGCTTTACACGCACCGGCGACGGAGTTTCCGTCTAAAAAATCACACTTAGTCACTAATCAAGCGAAATGCCGTGATAAATCTCAAGACAAAGTAGGCAAATAGTCGCATATTGTAAGTACCCGTAACAACCAGGAGTTTGTCATGTACAGAAACTCGGAATGGTCACCGGCGGAGCAGCCCCACATGGAGCACATCGCCGAATGGTACAGCCTGTGGTCACGATGGGTAAACCGGGGGAAACGCCGCATTCCTCAACACTGGCCCCTGCATGCCCGGGTTCTGATGAACAGCGAGGAACTGCGGGTCTGGCACTGGATGATCAACACCTTTGACGACCACCATGTGCTGGTCAAGATGCCGGTGACCCGCTTCACCCGGCCCAATGCCAATGAAAACAGCCTCTACTGGTATGAAATGCTCCAGAACACCACCTGCACGTTTTCGGTCTGCGCCAGCGACGGCCATGTGGTCGGCTGCGTCGACGTGCCCAAGTCATTCGGCCTGTCCCGCAAAGCCAGAAACCTGAAAAGCAATTTGCTGGCCCAATGCGGCATTTGTTACGTGGTGCTCAACCCTTCCATGCTGCCGGACCAGGATGCACTCCGCAACGAATTCCTCGGTGAAGAAGCCACCAAAAACCGGCACCTCAAGCGTGAGGAAGCAGCCCTTGAAACCGCGCGACTCAGCCTGAAACACACGCTGGCACAACAGCGCCAGATACGCACGCTCATGGACCAGGAACACACCAGCAGCATGCCCGGCCACTGGCACGACTCCTTCCTCATACAGTCCAACACCCGCCCGGCCGAATTGCGCTAGGCCTGGTCGGCGCTCAGCCCGCGATGCGCGCCAGGTCCTGCGCCGTCAGCCAGCGCCATCCACCGGCCTTGAGGTCGGCCGGCAAATCCAGCGAGCCTATGCGCGAACGGTGCAGGCCACCCACCTCTTCCACCCGGTTGCCCACGGCGGCGATCATGCGCTTGACTTGGTGGTATTTGCCTTCGGTCAGCGTCAGGCTCAGCTGGTGCTCGCCGGTTTTTTCGCAGGCCGCGGCCCGCACCGGCCTGGGGTCGTCGTCCAGCACCACGCCGGCCAGCAGTTTGGCCACCTGCTTGTCGTCCACCGGGTGCTTGGCGCGCACCTCGTAGACCTTGGGCACATGGTGCTTGGGCGAACTCATGCGGTGGATGAACTTGCCGTCGTCCGACAGCAGCAGCAGGCCGGTCGTGTCCTGGTCCAGCCGGCCGACCGCCTGCACACCGGCCGCCGCACCGCCGCCGCGCTGGCGTATCGGCGCCGGCAGCAGCGTATAGATGCTCGGATAGGCGCTGGGTTTTTGTGAACACTCATAGCCCGCGGGCTTATGCAGCATCAGATAGGCTTTTTCATGGTATTCCCAGTCCGTGCCCTGCACCGTGAAGCGCAGGCCTTCGGTGGGCTCGAATTCGGCGGTCGGGTCGTCGCAAGGCGCGCCCGCCACCGCCACATAGCCCTGCTGGACCAGCCCCGCGCACACGCGCCGTGTGCCAAAGCCCTGGGAGAAGAGGATTTCCTGAAGTTGCATGCTTGCCATGGGGGTATTGTCGCCGCGGGCGCAAAACGGCCGGCCAGCCGCCGAACGCCCATGAAAAAGCCCGGCGGATAAAGGCCGGGCTTCCGTGAAGTGGTGGAGCTGGGGGGATTTGAACCCCCGTCCGCAAGCCTTGTTCGGGCAGATCTACATGTTTAGCGGTCTGATTTGGGTCTCGCCACCTGTGTCGCGCAGTCGCACGCTACACAGGACGCCAGCACCCTATTTTCTCGCCCCGGGTTAAGGTACCCAGCCCGGAGCCAGCCGATGAAATTATCTTTACAGCCGGGAGCGTTTAACTTGCGCTAAACACCCCTTGCCCAGCCCATCGGCCTGCTGTTGTAAAGCTCACTGGCAATTAAGCAGCGAGTGCGAAACGTTCGTCGTTTGCAGTTAGTTTGTTTGAATCTGTTTTACGAGCACACTCAGCTCGACATGCACCACACCGCGTCCGAACCCACGTCGAAACCAATGCAGCCCCAGGAGGCCTAGTTTACGCCATTCGCAGCAAATTCAAGAGGGCACAGGGCGCGGCGATGGTCGCGTCGGCATTCCAGCCCCCGGTGTCGGCGGTTTTGCCGAGGTAGCCGTAGGCGGCGGCCACCGTGGGCATGCCCGCGGCCCGGCCCGCGACGATGTCGCGCTCGTCGTCACCGACATAAATACAGCGGCCGGGCACCACGTCGAGCTGCCGCGCCGCCTCGAGCAAGGGTGCCGGGTGCGGTTTGGAATGCGGTGTGGTGTCGCCGCTCACAATGGTCTGGGCGGTGTCGAAGAGCGACATGGCCTTGGTCAGCGGGATGGTAAAACGGGCTGATTTGTTGGTCACCACGCCCCATTTGAAGCCGGCCTGGCCGATCCGGGCAATCAGTTCGGCCACACCGTCAAACACCGTGGTGTGCTCCGTCATGCGCGACTCATAGTTGCGAAAAAACTCTTCCTTGAGCTCGGGAAAGCGGGCATCGTCCGGTGTAAGACCAAAGGCCACGGCAATCATGCCGCGCGCACCCGCGCCCGCCATGGGGCGGTACAGCGCCAGCGGAAGCGATGCCAGCCCCCGGTCGGTGCGCATTTTGTCGGCCGCGGCGCCCAGATCGGGCGCGCTGTCTATCAGGGTGCCGTCCAGGTCGAACAGCACGGCAGCAATGTCTTTGAACATGTCGGGGGTGAATTGAGGTGAAGCGCGGGAGTTTCAGCTCTTTTGGGTGGCGAACAGGTAATTGACGCTGGTGTCAGCGCTGAGCCAGTAATGGCGCGTCAGCGGGTTGTACTCCATGCCGCGGGTCTGCTGCAGGGAGAGCCCTGAGGCCCGGCAATAGCCGGCCAATTCGCTGGGCTTGACCAGTTTGGCGTACTCATGGGTGCCGCGGGGCAGCATGTTCAGCACATATTCCGCGCCCACGATGGCGAACAGAAAGGCCTTGGCGTTGCGATTGATGGTGGAGAAAAACACATACCCGCCGGGTTTGACCAGCGCCGCGCAGGCTTTGACGATGGACGAGGGGTCGGGCACATGCTCCAGCATTTCCATGCAGGTGACGACATCGAAGCTGCCGGGCTGCTCGGCCGCCAGCGCTTCGGCGCTGATTTCGCGGTATTGCACACCTTCCGTCTGGGCTTCCAGTGCATGGAGCTGGGCGACTTTGAGCGCCTTGGTGGCCAGGTCTATGCCCAGGACCTCGGCACCTTTACGGGCCATGGAGTCGGCCAGGATGCCGCCGCCGCAACCCACGTCCAGCACGCGCAAACCTTTGAGCGGAACCTGGCCGTCAATCCAGCCCAGGCGCAAGGGGTTGATCTGGTGCAGGGGGCGGAACTCGCTTTCGGTGTCCCACCAGCGGTGGGCCAGGTCGGAGAATTTGGCCAATTCGGCGGGATCGAAGTTATCGCTAGTAGGCATGAGGCATTATCGTTGAGGCATAAAAAAACCGCGCCTAGGCGCGGTTCTTGAAGCGATCCCGGAGGATTACTTGTTGGCGCGGGTACCAACCACTTCGATTTCGACGCGGCGGTTCTTGGCGCGGCCTTCGGCGGTCTTGTTGTCAGCAACTGGCTGTTTCTCGCCCTTGCCTTCAGTGTAGACACGGTTTTTCTCGATGCCCTTGGACACGAGATATGCCTTGACGGCTTCCGAGCGGCGAACCGACAGCTTCTGGTTGTAAGCGTCGCTACCGACGGAGTCGGTGTGACCCACGGCGATGATGACTTCCAGGTTGATGTCCTTGATCTTGCCGACCAGGTCGTCCAGCTTGGCCTTGCCTTCTGGCTTGATCACGGACTTGTTGAAGTCAAAGAAAGCATCAGCGGCGTAGGTGACCTTCGTTGCGGCGGGAGGAGTAACCACCGGAGCAGCAGGAGTTGCTGCGCGAGGAGCTTGGCCAGCGGCCGGAGCAGCAGGAGCCATCGCAGGGGCAATTGCGCCGTCGCAACCGGGAGCTGCGGTAGCAGGCGTCCAGTTGGCATCGCGCCAGCACAGTTCGTTGGTGCCGTTTTTCCAGACCAGCTCACGATTGCCGTTCATCCAGTTGTCGATAGTTTGTGCACCAGCGGCGGTAACAAGCGCTGCGGAAGCAAACAACATTGCCACTTTGTTGAGTTTCTTCATGGTTCTCCTCTAGAGAAAAGCCGCAGACTTGCTGCGATTAGTAATTTACACGCCGTGAGTGACCATCACTCAAAGCGTTACAACGATTGTGCCACACCTGCCCCAACCTTCAAGCACGCTATCGGCTTCGTCTGACACAGACTTAAGATTCTTGAGCATTTGTTGCTGCCCCGCCACAAGTGGCCGCTATAAACTCAAGCCTTAAAATCGCTGGCTTTCCTCAAGAATCTCGAAATCCCAACCAGGCCGCTCATGACCCAGTTCGCTAAAGAAACCCTGCCCATCAGTCTTGAAGAGGAAATGCGGCGCAGCTATCTCGACTACGCCATGAGCGTGATCGTCGGCCGGGCCCTCCCCGATGCCAGGGACGGCCTCAAGCCGGTGCACAGGCGCGTTCTGTACGCGATGCACGAGCTGAACAACGACTGGAACCGCCCCTACAAGAAGTCGGCCCGTATCGTCGGCGACGTGATCGGTAAATACCACCCGCACGGCGACCAGTCGGTCTACGACACCATTGTTCGCATGGCGCAGGACTTCTCCCTGCGCCACCTGCTGGTCGACGGCCAGGGAAATTTCGGCTCCGTGGATGGTGACAACGCGGCCGCCATGCGGTATACGGAAATCCGCCTGTCGAAAATTGCCCATGAATTGCTGGCCGACCTGGACAAGGAAACCGTCGATTTCGGCCCCAACTACGACGGCAGCGAACAGGAACCCCTGGTCCTGCCGACCCGGCTGCCCAACCTGCTGGTCAACGGATCAGGCGGCATCGCTGTGGGCATGGCGACCAATATCCCGCCCCACAACCTCAACGAAGTGGTCGACGCCTGCCTGCACATGCTGAAGAACCCGGAGGCCTCCATCGACGAATTGATGGAAATCGTGCCGGCGCCCGACTTTCCCACGGGCGGCATTATTTACGGTATCAACGGCGTCAAGGACGGCTACCGCACCGGCCGCGGCAAGGTGGTGATGCGCGCCAAATGCCACTTCGAGGACATCGACAAGGGCCAGCGCCAGTCCATCATCGTCGACGAGCTGCCCTACCAGGTCAACAAGAAGACGCTGCAGGAGCGCATGGCCGAACTGGTGCACGAGAAAAAAATCGAAGGCATCAGCCACATCCAGGACGAGAGCGACAAGTCCGGCATGCGCCTGGTCATCGAGCTCAAGCGCGGCGAAGTGCCCGAAGTGGTGCTCAACAACCTGTACAAGCAGACCCAGCTGCAGGACACCTTCGGCATCAACATGGTGGCGCTGGTCAACGGCCAACCCAAGCTGTGCAACCTGAAGGACCTGATCCAGGTTTTCCTGTCGCACCGCCGCGAAGTGGTGACACGCCGCACCGTGTACACGCTGCGCAAGGCGCGCGAACGCGGCCATGTGCTGGAAGGCCTGGCCGTGGCACTGGCCAACATCGATGACTTCATCGCCATCATCCGCAACGCGCCCACGCCGCCGGTGGCCAAGGCCGAGCTGATGCTGCGCCCCTGGGACAGCAGCCTGGTGCGCGAAATGCTCACCCGCACGCGCGCCGACGGCGGCATCGTCAACGCCGACGACTACCGCCCCGACGGCCTTGAAAAAATGTTCGGCATGGGCAACGACGGCCTGTACCGCCTGTCGGAAACCCAGGCACAGGAAATCCTGCAGATGCGCCTGCAGCGCCTGACCGGCCTGGAGCAGGACAAGATCGTGGCCGAGTACAAGGAAGTCATGGCCGAGATCGACGACTTGCTCGACATCCTGGCCAAGCCCGAGCGCGTCTCCATCATCATCGGCGAGGAACTCTCCGCCATCAAGCTGGAGTTCGGCCAGACCAAGCTGGGCGCGCGGCGCAGCCACATCGAGCACAGCTCCTTCGACCTCAGTACCGAAGACCTGATCACACCGACCGACATGGTGGTGACGCTTTCGCACACCGGCTACATCAAGAGCCAGCCGCTGTCGGAATACCGGGCGCAAAAACGCGGCGGCCGCGGCAAGCAAGCCACCGCCACCAAGGACGACGACTGGGTCGACCAGCTCTTCATCGCCAATACGCACGACTACATCCTGTGCTTCTCCAACCGGGGCCGGCTCTACTGGCTCAAGGTCTGGGAGGTTCCCGCGGGGTCGCGCGGGTCGCGCGGCCGGCCTATCGTCAACATGTTCCCGCTGCAGGAAGGCGAAAAAATCACGGTGGTCCTACCGCTGACGGGCGACAAGCGCAGCTTCCCGGCCGACCAGTACGTCTTCATGGCCACCTCCATGGGCACCGTGAAGAAGACGGCCCTCGACGAATTCAGCAACCCGCGCAAGGCCGGCATCATCGCCGTGGACCTGGACCCGGGCGACTACCTGATAGGCGCGTCCCTGACCGACGGCAAACACGACGTGATGCTGTTCAGCGACGGCGGCAAGGCCGTGCGCTTTGATGAAAACGACGTGCGCCCCATGGGCCGCAACGCGCGCGGCGTGCGCGGCATGACGCTGGAAGACGGCCAGGGCGTGATCGCCATGCTGGTGGCCGAGGACGAGCAGCAAAGCGTGCTGACGGCCACCCAGAACGGCTTCGGCAAGCGCACCTCCATCACCGAATACACGCGCCACGGCCGCGGCACCAAAGGCATGATCGCCATCCAGCAAAGCGAGCGCAACGGCAAGGTCGTGGCGGCGACGCTGGTCCACGTCGACGACGAGATCATGCTCATCACCGACAAGGGCGTGCTGGTACGCACGCGCGTCAGTGAAATCCGCGAGATGGGCAGGGCTACACAGGGTGTTACGCTGATCGGCCTCGATGAAGGCTCACAATTGAGCGGCCTGCAACGCATCGTCGAAAACGATGCCACGCTGGACGACCTCGATACCGAAAACGACACCGGCGCAGACGCCTCCAACACCGAAAGCAATTGATGAAAAAACTGATCACCGCCCTCGCGATCACCAGCCTGGCCTGCAGCGCGGCCGTCCACGCCCAGACCGACCCCAAAACCGAGCTGGCCAAAAAAGTGGTCGCCCTGCAGCAGGGTCCCGAGCTGGACCGCCTGGTGGGCCAGCTGGCCGGCAGCACGGCCCAGGACCTGATCAATAAATGGGGCCCCCAGCTGGAAGCCAACGTACCCAAGGCCAAGCGGCAAAAGGCCTCGGATGACCTCAACGCCGAACTCAAGAAGTACGCCGATGACACCAGCCAACTGATCGCCAAGCAGGTCAGCAAGGTCAGCGCCGAATCGCTGGTTCCCGCCTACGCGGAGCGTTTCACGCTCGAGGAACTCCAGCAGCTCGCCGCCTTCTTCGAGTCCCCCGCCATCAAAAAATACCAGGCCGCCGCGCCTGAGCTCGGCAACGTCTTTGTGCAAAAACTCGTCGAGGCTTCGCGCACCGACGTGGTGGCGCGCATCAAGCAGTTCGACGAGGCGGCGGTGAAGATCGTCGGCACCAGCCCTGCCCCGGGAGCAGCCAAGCCGCCCGCGAAGAAATGACCCGTCCTTTCAATTTTTCCGCCGGCCCCGCGAACCTGCCCGAGGAGGTTTTGCAGCAGGCGGCGGGTGAAATGCTGGACTGGCACGGCAGCGGCATGAGCGTGATGGAGATGAGCCATCGCGGCAAGGAATTCATCTCCATCTATGAAGCCGCCGAGGCCGATTTTCGCGAACTCATGGCCGTTCCGGCCCACTTCAAGATCCTGTTCATGCAGGGCGGCGGGCTGGCCGAGAACGCCATCGTTCCGCTGAACCTGTCGCGGGGGCGTTCCGCCGATTTTGTGGTGACCGGCAGCTGGAGCGACAAGTCGCAAAAAGAAGCGCGCAAGTACTGCGACGTGCAGGTCGCCGCGAGCAACGCCGACAACGGGCACACGCAGCTGCCCGCGCCTTCGGGCTGGAAGCTGCGGCCGGACGCGGCCTATGTGCACCTGTGCACCAACGAAACCATCAACGGCGTGGAATTCCAGAGCCTTCCCGACCTCAAGGCGCTGGGAAGCGACGCATCCCTGGTGATTGATTTTTCGTCCCATGTGGCCTCCCGGTCCGTCGACTGGTCGCGCGTCGGCCTGGCCTTCGGCGGGGCGCAGAAAAACCTCGGTCCCGCCGGCGTGACGCTGGTGGTCATCCGCGAGGACCTGCTCGGCCACGCCATGCCGATATGCCCCAGCGCTTTCGATTACAAGACGGTGGCGGACAACCAGTCGATGTACAACACGCCGCCCACCTACGCCATTTACATCGCGGGCCTGACCTTTCAGTGGCTCAAGCGCCAGCGGGAAGGCGCGGCCGCCGGTGTCGCGGCCATGGAAAAGCGCAACCTAGCCAAGGCGCAGCTGCTTTACGATGCGATTGACAGCTCGCATTTCTACCTGAACAAGGTCGGCAAGGACTGCCGCTCGCGCATGAACGTGCCTTTTTTCCTGCGCGACGAATCGCGCAACGAGGCTTTCCTGGCCGGCGCCAAGGCGGCGGGCCTGCTTCAGCTCAAGGGCCACAAGTCGGTAGGCGGCATGCGCGCCAGCATTTACAACGCCATGCCGCTGGCCGGTGTGCAGGCGCTGGTGGCGTACATGCGAGAATTCGAACAAAAACACGCCTAGGACGAAATACCCCATGCCCGCCACATTCACTGTCCCCAAGGGGCAACCAGTGCAGATGGCGAAGGCGGACGGCCCCTGATATGACTGCCAACCTTGCTGATTTACGCGTCCAGATCGACGCCCTGGACAGGGAACTGCTTTCCCTGCTGAACCGCCGCGCCCAGGTTGCCGAGCAGGTCGGGGAGCTCAAAAAACGCGAGGGCACGCCGTTTTTCCGTCCCGACCGGGTGGCCCAGGTGATAGAGCAGATCCAGCAGGCCAACCAGGGACCGCTCAAGAACGAGCACGTGGCGGCCGTCTGGCGCGAAATCATGTCGGCCTGCCTGGCCCTGGAATCCCCGGTGCGCGTCGCCTACCTGGGCCCCGCCGGCACCTTCAGCGAGCAGGCGGCGCTGCAGTTTTTCGGCGCCAGCATCGAACACGTTCCCTGCGTCAGCATCGACGAAGTCTTTCGCGCGACGGCGGCCGGCAGCGCCAGCTACGGCGTCGTGCCGGTGGAAAACTCCACCGAAGGCGTGGTCTCGCGCTCGCTCGACCTGTTCCTCAACTCCCCCCTGCACATCGTCGGCGAGATCAGCCTGATGGTGCGCCACAACCTGCTGCGGCTTTCGGAGTCGCTCGAAGGCATAGAGGCGGTCTACGCCCACCCCCAGGCGCTGGCCCAATGCCAGGGCTGGCTGACCACGCACCTGCCCCACGCCGACCGCCGCACCGCCTCCAGCAATGCCGAAGGCGCGCGCCTGGCCACCACCAACCCGGCCTGGGCCGGCATCGCCAGCGACCGGGCGGCCACCCAGTTCGGCCTCTACACGGCGGCCCATGCCATCCAGGACGACGCCTTCAACCGCACGCGTTTTGCCGTGGTCTGCCTTCCGCAGACACTGCCCTCCCCGCCCGCTTCCGGCAAGGACTGCGTCAGCCTGGTGGTGTCCGTGCCCAACCGCCCGGGCGCCGTCCACGACATCCTGATGCCGCTCAAGGCCCACGGCGTCTCCATGACCCGCTTCGAATCGCGCCCGGCACGCTCCGGCCAGTGGGAATACTATTTTTATATTGACCTGCAAGGTCACCCCTCCGAAGACCACGTCAAGGCCGCGCTGGCCGATTTACAGCGGCTGTGCGCCTTTTACAAGGTCCTTGGAACCTATCCCATCGGCGATTAATGCAACGACTCACAACTTCCCTGGTGCCACAACATGTTTGAACAATTAGGTCTCATTGGATGCGGCCTGATGGGTGGCTCATTCGCGCTGGCGCTCAAACGTGCCGGCCTGGTCAAGCGCGTCGTCGGCTACAGCAAATCCCCCTCCACCACGGAGCGGGCGCGCCAGATGGGGGTGATCGACGTGGAGGCGCCCTCGGCGCTGCTGGCGGTCTCGGGCGCCGACATCGTTTTGCTGGCCGTGCCGGTTTCCGCGACGGAGGCCACCTTCAAGGCCATACGCCACCTGGTCGGCCCGAACACGCTGATCATGGACGTCGGCTCGACCAAGCGCGACGTGGTGGACGCCGCCCGGCGCGTGCTGCGCGACAACGTGGGCTCTTTCGTGCCCTGCCACCCGATCACCGGCAAGGAAGTCTCCGGGGTCGAGCATGCGGACGTGGACCTCTACGCCGGCAAGCAGGTCATCCTGACGCCCATAGAGCGCACCTTCACGGTACAACTGCAAAAAGCCAACGACGTCTGGACGGCCCTGGGCTGCCATGTCCTCAAGATGTCGCCCCAGGCCCATGACGCCGCCTACGCCGCCGTCAGCCACCTGCCGCACCTGATCGCTTTCGCCCTGATCAACGGTATCACCGGGCAAGACCATGGCAAGGAATACATGTCGCTGGCCGGCCCGGGCTTTCGGGACTTCACGCGCATCGCCGCCAGCGACCCGAAAATGTGGCGCGACATCCTGATCGCGAATCGCGAAGAACTGCTGGCCCAGTCCAAGATTTTCCAGGAGACCCTGAAGTCGCTCGAGGAGCTGATTGCCAGCAGCAGCGGCGACGTCCTTGAAGTGCTGATCGAGCGGGCCAGCGAGACCCGGGCCAACTGGCGCATCTCCTCACAAAAATCGCACAAATAACCCGCAGTCCATGTTCGACACCGAGTTCCTGGACGTTCCGCCCCTGCGCAGCGCGGGAGGCACCGTACGCCTGCCCGGCTCCAAAAGCATTTCCAACCGCGTGCTGCTGCTGGCCGCCCTGAGCCACGGCGAGACCACGGTCCACGACCTGCTCGCTTCCGACGACACCGCCGTGATGCTGGCCGCACTCAGGCAGCTCGGCTGCACGGTCAGGCAGGACGGCAACACCGCCGTCATCAGCGGGCTGGGCGGGCGGCCCGTCCAGACCCCGGCCAAGCTCTTCATGGGCAACGCCGGCACGGCCATGCGGCCGCTGACGGCCGCGCTGGCCCTGCTGGGCGGGGAATTTGAACTGTCCGGCGTGCCGCGCATGCACGAAAGGCCCATAGGCGACCTGGTCGATGCGCTCCGGCAACTGGGCTGCGCCATCGACTACCTCGGCAATGAAGGTTTTCCGCCGCTGGGCCTGCGGCCCGGGCAGCTCAAGCTGGAGCAGCCCATACGGGTGCGCGGCGATGTCTCCAGCCAGTTCCTGACCGCCCTGCTGATGGCCCTGCCGCTGGTCGCCGAGCGGGATATCCGCATCGAAGTGGTCGGCGAGCTGATCTCCCGGCCCTACATTGAAATCACGCTCAAGCTGCTGCAGCGCTTCGGCATAGACGTCAGGCGCGAGGGCTGGGAACGCTTCACCATTCCGGCCGGCAGCCGCTACCAGTCGCCGGGCGCCATCCATGTCGAGGGCGACGCCTCGTCGGCCAGCTATTTCATCGCGCTGGGCGCCATCGCGGCGGCATCCCCAGGGCACTCCGGCATCGAAATCCAGGGTGTGGGCGCCGCCTCCATCCAGGGCGACATCCGCTTCGTCGAGGCCGCCGAAATGATGGGCGCGCGGGTCGACAGCGCACCGAACTCGCTGCGCATTTCGCGCGGCGCCTGGCCGCTCAAGGCCATAGACCTGGACTGCAACCACATTCCCGACGCCGCCATGACGCTGGCCGTGATGGCCCTGTACGCCGACGGCACCACCACGCTGCGCAATATCGCGAGCTGGCGCGTCAAGGAAACCGACCGCATCGCCGCCATGGCCTGCGAGCTGCAAAAATTCGGCGCCGTGGTCGAGGAAGGCGCGGACTACCTCAAGATCACCCCGCCCACCCGCTGGACGACGGGCGCGATCCATACCTACGACGACCACCGCGTGGCCATGTGCTTTTCGCTGGCGGCCTTCAACCCGGCTCAACTGCCGGTGCGCATCCTGGATCCCAAATGCGTCGCCAAGACCTTCCCCGACTACTTCGAAGCCCTGTTTGAGGTGGCCCAGGCCGATACGTCCCGCATTCCGGTCATCTGCATCGACGGCCCGACGGCCTCCGGCAAGGGCACACTGGCGGCCCTGGCGGCCCACCAGCTGGGCTACCACTACCTGGATTCCGGTGCGCTTTACCGCCTGAGCGCCCATGCCGCGGCGCTGGCCGGCGTTTCGCTGGACGACGGGCCCGGCGTGGCCCGCGTGGCGCGCACCATGCCGGTGCACTTTCAGGGCGACCGCATCTTGCTTGGGTCGCAGGACGTGTCCGAGGCCATACGCACCGAGGCCGCCGGCATGGCCGCCTCCCGCGTGTCGGCCCACCCCGAGGTTCGCGCCGCCCTGCTGGAGCTCCAGCACAGCTTTCGCAAGCTGCCGGGACTGGTCGCCGACGGCCGGGACATGGGGACCGTCATCTTCCCGGATGCCCCGCTCAAGGTTTTCCTCACGGCCAGCGCCCTGCACCGCGCCGAACGCCGGCATAAGCAGTTGATTTCAAAGGGAAATTCGGCTACAATCGCCGAGATTCAGCAAGATTTAGAGGCACGTGATGCGCGCGATTCGTCGCGAAAAGCAGCCCCTTTGAAGCCTGCTGATGACGCCCGCCCCCTGGATAACTCCTATCTGTCGATTGAAAAGTCGGTGGAACAGGTGCTTGAATGGTGGCAAGGCACCCGGCCCTTCTGACCCCCGACGCGCAACCTGCGCTTGGGTCAGCAGGTTCATCAACGTAACCCGCGGCCTCACCAGACGTCTGGCCGCAAAAACACCGCCGCAAGCAGCTATAAAAACAATAGCAATCCCGCTATTGGAACCCTGTTGTGTGGACTAGGAAAATCATGTCTGAATCTTTTGCCGACCTATTTAACGAATCGCTGCAACGCTCTGAAATGCGTACCGGTGAAGTCATCACCGCCGAAGTCGTTCGTATCGACCACAACCACGTCGTTGTGAATGCCGGACTCAAATCCGAGGCTTATGTCCCCCTCGAAGAATTCAAGAACGACCAGGGCGAGCTCGAAGTCCAGGTCGGCGATTTCGTCTCTGTGGCCATCGACTCCGTCGAAAACGGCTATGGCGACACCCTGCTGTCCCGCGACAAGGCCAAGCGCCTGGCTTCGTGGATGAGCCTGGAAAAAGCCCTGGAATCCGGCGAATTCGTCACCGGCCAGACCAGCGGCAAGGTCAAGGGCGGCCTCACCGTCCTCGTCAACGGCATCCGCGCCTTCCTGCCCGGCTCGCTCATCGACACCCGCCCCATCAAGGACTTGTCTCCCTACGAGAACAAGACCATGGAATTCAAGGTCATCAAGCTGGACCGCAAGCGCAACAACGTGGTGCTGAGCCGCCGCGCCGTGGTCGAAGCCAGCATGGGCGAAGAACGCGCCAAGCTGATGGAAACCCTGAAAGAAGGCACTGCCGTCAAGGGCGTCGTCAAGAACATCACCGAATACGGTGCCTTCGTTGACCTGGGCGGTATCGACGGCCTGCTGCACATCACCGACATGGCATGGCGCCGCGTGCGTCACCCAAGCGAAGTGGTGACGGCCGGTCAAGAGATCGTTGCCAAGATCCTGAAGTTCGACACCGAAAAGAACCGTGTCTCGCTGGGCCTCAAGCAGATGGGCGACGACCCGTGGATGGGCGTGAACCGCCGCTACCCGCAAGGCACGCGCCTGTTCGGCAAGATCACCAACATCGCCGACTACGGCGCGTTTGTGGAACTCGAACCCGGCATCGAAGGCCTGGTCCACGTGTCCGAAATGGACTGGACCAACAAGAACGTGGCCCCGAGCAAGCTCGTGGCCCTGGGCGACGAAGTCGAAGTCATGGTCCTCGAGATCGACGAAGACAAGCGCCGCATCAGCCTGGGCATGAAGCAGTGCAAGGCCAACCCATGGCAGGAATTCGCGCAGGAAACCAAGCGCGGCGACCGCGTCAAGGGCCCGATCAAGTCGATCACCGACTTCGGCGTGTTCGTGGGCCTGGCTGCCGGCATCGACGGCCTGGTGCACCTGTCCGACCTCTCGTGGAACGAACCCGGCGAAGCCGCTGTTCGCAACTACAAAAAGGGCCAGGAAGTGGAAGCCATCGTGCTGGCTGTCGACGTCGACCGCGAGCGCATCTCCCTGGGTATCAAGCAGCTCGATTCCGATCCTTTCACCACCTTCGTGTCGATCAACGACAAGGGCGCGATCGTGACCGGCAAGGTCAAGACCGTTGACGCCAAGGGCGCTGAAATCGATCTCGGCGAAGACATCATCGGCTACCTGCGCGCCAGCGAAATCAGCCGCGACCGCGTCGAAGACGCCCGCAACGTGCTGAAAGAAGGCGACGAAGTCTCCGCAGTCGTGGTGAACGTGGATCGCAAGACCCGCAACATCCAGCTGTCGGTCAAGGCCAAGGACAACGCCGACCAGCAGGAAGCCATGGCCAACCTGAGCCAGCAGTCTTCCCGCGAAAACGCCGGCACGACCAGCCTGGGCGCCCTGCTGCGCGCCAAGCTGGACAACAACGAAAAGTAAGGCAACCGCGCGGCGGTGCGGTACGCCCCCAGGGGCGGGTCGCATCGCTGTGCAGCTACTTGATCCATGACCCGAAGCGATCTCGTCGAAGAACTGGCGGCCCGATTCAGCCAGCTGACGCACCGCGACGCCGAATATGCCGTCAAGACGATTCTTGACGCCATGAGCGACGCGCTGGTGCGCGGCCATCGCATTGAAATCAGGGGTTTCGGCAGTTTCTCCATCAACCGGCGCCCACCCCGCATGGGGCGCAACCCGCGTTCCGGCGAAAGCGTGGCCATCCCTGAAAAGCGGGTGCCGCATTTCAAGCCCGGGAAAGCATTGCGCGAAGCCGTCGATGCCCGCACCCAGGAATTGCTGGCGGTCACGGAACCCAAGTAAGGTCTTGCTGGTGTCCCTCGGTGGGCTGGCTACAATCGCCAGACCACCCGGGGGATTACCAAGTGAAATACCTCATGTGGCTGCTTAAAGCAGCCATTTTTTTTACGCTCTTCGCTTTTGCACTGAATAACCAGCAAACGGTTGCGGTGTATTTCTTTTTTGGCACCATGTGGCAAGCGCCCCTGGTGCTGGTCGTGCTGGCGACCTTCGCCTGCGGGCTGGCGCTCGGCATTTTTGTCATGATGCCGCGCTGGTGGAAAAAACGCCGCTCGGCCAAATACGCCTCCACCATGGGTCCCCACACCGTCAGCGAAGACCCGTCCACGATGCACCATGGAATTTGACTTCACCTGGGTCCTGCTCGGGTTTCCGATCGCCTTCACGCTCGGCTGGCTGGCCTCACGGCTGGACTTGCGGCAGTTGCGCATCGAAAACCGCCAGGCGCCCAAGGCCTATTTCAAGGGCCTGAACTTCCTGCTCAATGAGCAGCAGGACCAGGCCATAGACGCCTTCATCGAGGCGGTGCAAAGCGACCCGGACACCTCCGAGCTCCACTTCGCGCTGGGCAACCTGTTTCGCCGCCGCGGCGAGTACGAGCGCGCCGTGCGCGTGCACGAGCACCTGATGTCGCGCGGCGACCTCACGCAGCCCGAACGCGACCGCGCCCAGCATGCCCTGGCGCTCGACTTTCTCAAGGCCGGCCTGCTGGACCGCGCCGAGGCCGCCCTGCGTAAACTCGAAGGCACGCCCTTTGAAGAAGAGGCGCGGCTGGCCCTGCTGTCGATTTACGAGCGCTCCCGCGACTGGGCCAATGCCACCGAAATCGCCGCCCGGCTCGGCAGTTCCAGCCACGGAAGCTTCAGCGCCCGCCAGGCGCACTACCTGTGCGAGCAGGCCGGTGCTTGCGTAGCCGCCGGCGACACCAACCGGGCCTTGGGCGCCCTGCAGGAAGCCATCGCCATGGCGCCGGCCCTGGCTCGTCCCCTGATAGACCTGGCGAAGCTGCAAAGCCAGCTGGGCCGCCCGCAGGACGCCTTGCAAACCCTGCTCAAGCTCGAAAAAACCGCCCCGCAAGGCCTGCCGCTGGCCGCCGGCCTGCTGGCCAATATCGCGCAGGCCGGCGGCCAGGAGGCCATGGCGCTGGAGCTGCTCAAGGCCAGCTACGCCAACATGCCGTCCATCGACGTGATCGAGGCCATCGTCAAGCTCGAAAAAGACCCGGCCTCGGCGCGGCAGTGGTATGTGAAACACTTGGAGCGCCAGGCCTCGCTGGTCGCCGCCGGCAAATGGATCGCCGGTGAAAAGCTGCAGGACGAGCAGCACCACACGCTGGTCCAGCGCGCTCTCGACCAGGCCACCAAACCCTTGATGCGCTACCGCTGCGCGGCCTGCGGCTTTGAGGCCACCCAGCACTTCTGGCACTGCCCCGGCTGCCAGGCCTGGGACAGCTACCCGACGCGCCGTATTGAAGAGCTGTAGAAAAAGACACGATAGATGAGCATGCAATTGACGCCTGAAAAGATTTCCAAAGCCCGCGTCCTCGTGGTGGGCGACGCCATGCTGGACCGCTACTGGTATGGCGCGGTGGACCGCATCTCGCCTGAGGCGCCGGTGCCCGTGGTGCGCGTCACGCGCACCGAAGAGCGCATAGGCGCCGCGGCCAACGTGGCCTACAACATCGTCACGCTGGGCGCGCAGGCTTCGCTGCTGAGCGTGGTGGGCGACGACGAAGCCAGCCACCACCTCGAGGCGCTGGTCGCCAAAACCGGCATCACACCCTATTTCGGCCGCGACGCCCAGCTCAAGACCACCGTCAAGCTGCGGGTCATCGGCCGCCAGCAACAACTCATACGCCTGGACTTCGAGAACACCCCCGAAAACGAGGTACTGGCCTCGCAGTCCGCCACCTTTGAAAAGCTGCACACCGAGCACGACGCGGTGCTGTTCTCCGATTACGGCAAGGGCGGCCTCGCGCACATTGTCTTGATGATCGCCCAGGCCCGTGCCGCCGGCAAAGTGGTGCTGGTCGACCCCAAGGGCTCGGACTACGCGCGCTACAAAAACGCTAGCGTCATCACCCCCAACCGCGCCGAGCTCGAGCACGTCATAGGCGCCTGGAGCAGCGAAGCCGACCTGCGCACCAAGGCCCACAACCTGCGGACGGCGCTTAACCTGGAAGCCCTGCTGCTCACGCGCAGCGAAGAAGGCATGACGCTGTTCGATGCCGAGGGCGAACTCAACGTCCCGGCCGTGGCGCGCGAGGTGTTCGACGTCACCGGCGCCGGCGACACCGTGATTGCCACGCTGGCCGCCATGACCGCCACCGGCATGCGCTTGCGCGACGCCGTGCCGATTGCCAACCGCGCGGGCGGCATCGTGGTCGGCAAGTTCGGCACCGCCACCGTCAACTACGGCGAGCTGTTCGCCGCGCAGTGAGCTTGCGCTCACCTCAAGGACCCATCATGAAAATCGTAGTCACCGGCGCCGCCGGCTTCATTGGCAGCAACATCATCAAGGGCCTCAACGCCCGCGGCATAGACGACATCATCGCCGTCGACGACCTGACCCATGGCGACAAATTCCGCAACCTCGCCGACCTGAAGATCGCCGATTACGTCGACGCCGACGACTTCTATGAGCTGTTCGCCGAGGGCGCCTACGGCCGGGTCGAGGCCGTGTTCCACGAAGGGGCCTGCAGCGACACCATGGAGGCCGACGGCAAGTACATGATGGACAACAACTACACGCTGTCCTGTGAACTGTTCCACGCCTGCCAGGACCAGGGCACGCGCCTGCTCTACGCCTCTTCGGCCGCCACCTACGGCGGCTCCGACACCTTCACCGAGTCGCCCGAGTTCGAGCGTCCGCTCAATGTCTACGGTTACTCCAAGCTGCTGTTCGACCAGCGCATGCGGCGCGAGCTCGGCGTCCGCTTTGAAAACGCCGCCACCCAGGTCGCGGGCTTTCGCTACTTCAACGTCTACGGCCCGCGCGAGCAGCACAAGGGCCGCATGGCCAGCGTCGCCTTCCACCAGTTCAACCAGTTCCAGGCCGAGGGCAAGGTCAAGCTCTTTGGCGAGTACGGCGGCTACGGCGCTGGCGGCCAGATGCGCGACTTCATCTTCATCGACGACGTGGTGGCCGTGAACCTCTGGTTCTTCGACAACCCCGGCAAGTCCGGCATCTTCAACCTCGGCACCGGCCGGGCACAGCCTTTCAACGACGTGGCCCTGGCCGTCGTGAACACCCTGCGCAAAGGCCAGAACGCCGCGGCCCTGAGCCTGGAAGAAGCCGTGCGCGGCGGCCTGATCGAATACATCGCCTTTCCGCCCGCGCTGGTCGGCAAATACCAGAGCTACACCCAGGCCGACCCACGCGCGCTGCGCGCGGCCGGCTGCGACCATGTTTTCGCCGATGTGCAGACGGGTGTGGCCGCTTACATGCAGGCCCTGAGCGCCACCGCGGGCTGAGTCCGCGCCGGCCTCTCACTAGGGTTTTCCTGGCCCCAAAGCCAGGGCCGGTAGTCAACGCGGCCCTGGACGGGCCGTTATGAAGAAGACATCCTTCTTCACAAGGATGGATCACGTGCCTTCACTTCAATCCAATCTTTGAGGAGATCCCTTATGTTCAAAAAAATCCTGGCCTTCGTCGCCGCCATGTACATGGCCGTATCGTTCGCCGCCGTTGACGTCAACAAGGCCACCGCGGCCGAGCTCGACGGCATCAAGGGCATAGGCCCCGGCATCTCGGGCAAGATCATCGACGAGCGCAAGAAAGGCAGCTTCAAGGACTGGAACGACTTCATTGAACGCGTCAAGGGCGTGGGCGAAGGCAATGCCGCCAAGTTTTCCGCCGAAGGCCTGACGGTGGGCGGCGCCAGCTTCAAGGGCGTGGCCGCGGCCCCTGCCGCCAAGAAGGACGAAAAACCTGCAGCCGCCGCGAAGAAGGATGACAAGCCCGCCGCCAAGGCCGAAGAGAAAAAAGCCGAAGCCAAACCGGCCGCACCGGTAGCCGCCGCACCGGCCCCCGCAGCAGCCGCAGAGAAGAAGGACCCCAAGGCCGAGGCCAAAGCCAAGGCTGATGAAGCCAAGGCCAAAAAAGAAGCCGACAAGAAGGCCAAGGCTGACGAGAAGAAAAAGAAGGCTGACGAAGCCAAAGCCAAGGCCGACGCTGAAAAAGCCGCCAAGGCCGATGCCAAGAAGGCCAAGGACGCCAAGCCTGCAGCCAAGGATGAAAAGAAAGACGCCAAGGCCGACACCGCCAAGCCAGCCGCCAGCGCTGCCAGCGCTGCCAGCGCCGCCAAGAAATAAGGGCCAGCCCCTTCAGCCGAAAAACCCGCCGATGGCGGGTTTTTTTATGCCCACGGCATGTTCACACCAGGGCGATCAGGTCCGTCACGCCCACCGTGCCGCCCGCCTGCGTGACCAGCGTGCTGGCCTGGCCCCGGTGGTGTGTCTGGTGGTTGAAGAAGTGCGTGATCGCCATCCAGGCCGCATGTTCGCGCTGAACGCCTTTTGAATTGCTGTAGCGCATGGTGAGCTGCGGGTAATGGTCCGGCATGTCGGCGGCCCATTGCTCGATGGCCGCGTCCAGTTGCGCGCGTTTAGCCTTCAGTTCCACCCAGCCTTCAAACAGCACCATGTCCAGGGTATAGGCCTCGGGCATGTCCAGCACGTCCGGGCCCAGCGATGCGAAGGCAATCCCGTTGTCCGCCCCGCATTGCGCAAAGCGCCTGAGCCAGACCTGGTCGGCCAGCACCAGGTGGCCCAGCGTGCGGTGTATCGACCCGAAAAAAGCGCCGCGCTCCTGCTTGCGCGCCTCGTCCGTCAAGGCCTCACAGGCCTCATAGAGCCGCTCATTGATCCAGCGGTTGTAGCGGGACAGGAAGCGATAGTTGTCGCAGAACTCGCGGGTCATGGAAAGCGCTCCAGAAAAGGGGTTGCCGGTGCGTCATCACCAGGCTCATGGTATTTTGCGCTTCGGCGGGGGTAATTCACCCCATCAGCAGGGACCGCGGAACCGGCTTTGCCGGGCCGCAGGCGCCGCCCCCTGCAAGGGGGGGAGGAGGCCACACGAAGTGAGCCTCAACGGGGGTGAGCCAATTCCACCTGGACGGGGGTGGTCACAGCTTGCCGAATCCGCCACCGCCCGGCGTGTGAATTTCAAACACATCACCCGGCTGCATGTCGGCCTGGCCTATGTGGTCCAGCGCCTCGACCTGGCCCTGGGCGCGCACCACGAGGTTGCGCCCGACCTGGCCCGGCTCACCGCCGGCCATGCCAAACGCACCGTGCTTGCGGCCGTTGGACAGAATGCTGGCCGTCATGGCCTCCAGGAAGCGCACGCGGCGCACGCCGCCGTTGCCGCCCCGCCAGCGGCCCGCGCCGCCGGAGTTCTCGCGGATCTCATAACTCTCCAGCCGCACCGGAAAGCGGAACTCCAGCACCTCGGGGTCGGTCAACCGCGAGTTGGTCATATGCGTCTGGACCACGCTGGTGCCGTCGAAACCCGACACCAGCTTGCCCGCCTCGTCGAGCTTGCCGCCCGCGCCCGAGCCGCCCGAAATGGTTTCGTAGTACTGGTGGCGCGCGTTGCCGAAAGTAAAGTTGTTCATGGTGCACTGGCCGGCCGCCATCACACCCAGCGCGCCGTAAAGCGCATTGGTAATGCAGGTGGAGGTTTCCACATTGCCCGCCACCACCGAGGCCGGCGGGTTCGGGTTGAGCATGGAGCCCGCCGGGATGATGACCTTGAGCGGCTTGAGGCAGCCCGCGTTCAGCGGGATGTCGTCGTCCACCAGGGTGCGGAACACATACAGCACCGCCGCCATGCACACCGCCGTCGGCGCGTTGAAATTATTGGTCTGCTGCGGCGAGGTACCGGTGAAGTCAATCTCGGCACTGCGGCCCTTGGCGTCGACGCGGATCGCCACCTTGATCTGCGCGCCGTTGTCCAGCGGCAGCGTGAATTCACCGTCCTTCAGGCGCGTGATCACGCGGCGCACCGACTCCTCGGCGTTGTCCTGCACATGGCGCATATAGGCCAGCACCACCTCCAGGCTGAAGCTGTCGACCATCTTGCGCAGCTCCTGCACGCCTTTTTCATTGGCGGCAATCTGCGCCTTGAGGTCGGCCATGTTTTGCTGCGGGTTGCGGCTCGGGTATTTGCCGCTTTTGAGCAGCGCGATCATCTCGGCCTCGCGCAGCACGCCGCGCTCCACCAGCTTGACGTTGTTGATCTGCACGCCCTCCTCCTCGATCAGCGTCGAGAACGGCGGCATGGAGCCGGGCGTGGTCCCACCTATGTCGGCATGGTGGCCGCGCGAACCCACGTAAAACGTCGGCTGCGCGGCACTGCCCAGATAGACCGGCGTGATCACCGTGATGTCGGGCAAATGTGTGCCGCCGTGGTAGGGGTCGTTCAGCACATAGACGTCGCCCGGCTGCATGCTGCCGGCGTTCTCACGAATCACCGTCTTGATGCTTTCGCCCATGGAGCCCAGGTGCACCGGCATGTGCGGCGCGTTGGCGATCAAATTGCCTTCGGTGTCGAACAGCGCGCAGCTGAAGTCCAGGCGCTCCTTGATATTGACCGAGTAGGCGGTGTTCTGCAGCTGCAGGCCCATCTGCTCGGCGATGTTCATGAAGAGGTTGTTGAACACCTCCAGCAGCACCGGATCCACCGTGGTGCCGGCCGCGAAGGTCACGGCGCGCTCGGCACGGCGGTCCAGCACCAGGTGGTCCAGCGCCGTGAGCGCCGCTTCCCAGCCGGGTTCGACCACCGTGGTCGCGTTCTTCTCGGCAATGATGGCCGGGCCCGAAATGATGTCGCCCGGCCGCAAATCCTCGCGCACCACCAGGGCCGCGTCGTGCCACTGGCCGCCCGAATACATGCGCACGGTTTCGCGGCGCGGCACTTCGCGCGGTTCGTGCGTGGCGTGGCGCGGCTCGGCCGGCGCGTCCCCAGCCACCACGGCTTCCACCGACACCGCCTCCACCACCAGGCCCTTGCCCTGCATCAAAAAGGCGAAACGCTGGCGGTAGGCGGCCTCAAAACCTGCCTCGACCTGGTCCAGCGTGCCGAAAGGAACAACCAGCGCGGAATCGCTGCCCTCATAACGCACATGCACACGCCTGTGCGTGGTGATGCCCCCCATGCTGACCTGCTGGCGCTGCAGCTCGGCTTCGGCCTGGGCGGCGAGTTCCTCAAGCTTGCCGGCGATCTCAGGCAGCGCGGCCTCGGAAAGCTTGAGCTCCACCGCCTGCTCGCGGATCACGTTCTGGTCGGCCAGGCCCATGCCGTAAGCGCTCAGCACGCCGGCTAGCGGGTGCACAAACACCTTGGTCATGCCCAGCGCATCGGCCACCAGGCAGGCATGCTGGCCGCCCGCGCCGCCAAAGCACTGCAGGGTGTAGCGCGTCACGTCGTAGCCGCGCGCCACCGAGATCTTCTTGATGGCGTTGGCCATCTGCTGCACCGCGATGTTGATAAAGCCTTCGGCCACCACCTCGGCGCTGCGGCCGGTCTGGCCTGCCAGCTCGTTGAATTGCGCCTGGACCGCCTCATAGCTCAGCGGCTCGTCGGCATTCGGGCCGAACACCTTGGGGAAGTAGCGCGGCTGGACCTTGCCGACCATCACATTGGCATCCGTCACCGCCAGGCGCCCGCCGCGCCGGTAGCTGGCCGGGCCGGGGTTGGCCCCCGCGCTCTGCGGGCCCACGCGAAAGCGCTCGCCGTCGAACTTGAGGATGGAGCCGCCGCCGGCCGCCACCGTGTGTATGCTCATCATGGGCGCGCGCATGCGCACGCCAGCCACCTGGGTCTCGAACTCGCGCTCGAACTCCCCCGCGTAATGCGAGACGTCGGTCGAGGTGCCACCCATGTCAAAGCCTATGACCTTGGCATGGCCGGCAATCGCCGCCGTGCGCGCCATGCCCACAATACCGCCGGCCGGTCCGCTCAGGATGGCGTCCTTGCCCTGGAACACATGGGCATCGGTCAGGCCGCCCGAGGACTGCATGAAAAACAGGCGTACGCCTGGCATCTCGCTGGCGACCTGCTCCACATAGCGGCGCAATATGGGCGAGAGGTAGGCATCGACCACGGTGGTGTCGCCGCGGCTCACGAACTTCATCATGGGACTGGTTTCATGCGAGGTGCTGATCTGCGTGAAACCCACCTCGGCCGCGATGCGCTTGGCGGCTTTTTCGTGCTCGGTGAAGCGGTAGCCGTGCATGAACACGATGGCCAGGCTGCGCAAGCCCTTCTGGTAGTGGGCCAGCAGTTCTTTTTTCAGCAGCGCCTCGTCCAGCGCCTGCAGCACCTCGCCCTGCGCGCCCACGCGCTCCTGGGCCTCGACCACAGCGCTGTACAGCAACTCGGGCAGCACGATGTGGCGGTCGAACAGGCGCGGGCGATTCTGGTAGGCAATGCGCAGCGCGTCGCGAAAGCCGCGCGTGGTGACCAGCAGCGTGGGCTCGCCCTTGCGCTCCAGCAGCGCATTGGTGGCCACTGTCGTGCCCATCTTCACGCAGTCGACCACGTCGGCGCGAATCGGTTCGCCGGCCTTCAGGCCCAGCAGGTGGCGTATGCCGGCCACGGCCGCATCGCGGTACTGCTCCGGGTTTTCCGACAGCAGCTTGTGCGTGACCAGCGAGCCGTCGGGCTTTTTAGCCACGATGTCGGTGAAGGTGCCGCCGCGGTCTATCCAGAATTGCCAACGGTCGCCGCCCGGTTTGGATGTGGTGTCTTGCATGGTTTTTGATTTCAGAGTTAACGTGTTTTGCTGATCTTCAGGATCTGTTTGCCGCCAGGCCCGGCCTGGAACCGCGGGCCGCTGCCGTCCGGCCGGAACCGGCCATCCGCTCCCTGCCAATGTACCCAAGTACCGGCGCCAGCTGCTGAATGTCCGGCGCACCTGGCAGGGCAACCGCCGCCGGGCACCAGGGATAGGGTAGGCCGGCCGCCCAATCCATGACCTTGTCCATCTGCGAAGCCGGCAATGTCTGCATGGTCTCTATGGTGATCGAAAGGCTTTCCGCCAGGTATGAAGGCGGTGAAAAGCACCAATCGTAGCGGCCGCATCCGACACGCACGGCACGGCTGTCTTTTTCGGTCATGACGACCAGCCAATCGCAGACAAACACCTCGGCATCGCCCTCAGGCGGCGAGGACAGGCAAAAAGTGTAGACATTCTCGTAAGACTGGCCGAACCGGCGCACCAGCACCTCGGCGATGGCATCTCGCCCCTGGCATACCGGCGGAAATGAAATCGCCGCGGTATGAACAACCATCTCCAGCAGGGCATCGTCCGTGAATGCCTGCGCCAACAGATGGGGGCGGTTGCCGTCCTTGGCGTGAAGGTAGGCTGTGACGGCTGCGGAAGGTGTTTTCATACGATGTGGCGTCCTGTTTTCGCCCGCCTCATTGCGGCATGTAGTAAGGCACAAAAATGTCGTTCGCCTCATTGCCAACCGAGCGTATCCACTCGCGCGAGAACTTCTCGCCCATGCGTTTGATCTCCTGGTCCAGCTCGGGCGAAATCCGCTCTATCTTCACGCCGTTGGCACGCAGTTCCTCGGTGGCGCTGGCGGCCAGTGCCTGGCTGGCCTGCCAGCCGCGCACTTCCGCCTCGGCGGCCGCCTTGAGCACGGCGGCGCGCGCCTCGGGTTTCAGTGCATCAAAGGCCTTGTTGCTCACAAACACCGCGTTTTTCGGGAACCAGGCATTGATCTCGTAGTAGTACTTGATCGGGCCCCACACCTTGTTCTCCACGCCAGTCAGCGCCGACGTGATCATGTTGTCCATGCGGCCTTCGGCCAATGCCTTGCCCACATCGACCATGGCCACATCCACCGGCTTCGCGCCCAGCATTTCGGCGATGCGCAGGGTGGTCTGGTTGTAGGTGCGCATCTGGGTGCCGCGAAAATCCGTAGGCCCCCGCACCGGCTTGTTCGAATGCAGGCCTTGCGGCGGCCAGGGCACGGCATAAAGAAGCTTCAGGCCGCGCTCGGAAAAATGTTTTTCAAGGCCCGGCCGCTGCAGCTTCCACAAGCGTTGCGCGTCCTTGTACGAGGTGACGACAAAAGGAATGGAGTCCGCGCCGGCCAGCGGCATTTCCTTGACCATGCTGGTCATGATGGTCTCGCCGGCTTCAGCCTTTCCCTGCTGCACGGCCGTGCTGATGTCGGCCAGCTTGGCCAGCGTGTTGTTGGGATACACCTGTATCAGCAGCCCCCCGCGCGTGGCCGTGTCCACATCGCGGCCGAACTGCAGGATGTTTTGCGTGTGGAAGGACTCCACCCGGTAGCCGGTGGCCAGCTTCCAGCTTGTCTGGGCGTGCGCTGCCCCCGCCGCGACCAGCGCGGCTATCAGAATTGCTTTCATGAGGAACTCCTTGGGAGTTGAGGATCAGCCCGGCACAGGGTGCATGGAACTCACCCTTTCAGGTCGGTCACAAACATCTTGCCTGGCGCATGGGTGATGCACATCGACAAACGGCTTTTCTGGGCTACCCATTGCGGCGTGACGCCGCAACCCCAGAAGACCGGGACTTCATCGTCCTTGATGTCGACCGCATCGCCGTAGTCCGGGCGCGACAGGTCGGTAATGCCTATCGCCTCCGGATTGCCGATGTGAACGGGCGCACCGTGCGCCACGTCAAACCGGCCAGAAATCTCCACCACTTTCGCAACGTCGCGGCTCTTGATGGGCCGCATGGTAACCACCATTTCGCCGCTGAACACGCCGGCAGGCTGGCACTGGAGACTGGTACGGAACATTGAGACATTGCGGCCCTGCTCAACATGCCTCAGGGGAATGCCGGCCTGCGTGACCGCAGCCTCGAAGGAAAAGCTGCAGCCGATCAGGAAGGCCACATAGTCGTCCTTCCAGATCGAACGGATCTCGCCGCGCTCCTCGACAAACTCGCCGTCGCGGTAAACACGGTAGCCCGGAATGTCGGTCGTGATGTCTGCCCCCGGCGCGCACAAAGGCTCGGTGGCGCCCGGCTGGAGCACCTCCACCAGCGGGCAGGGCTTGGGGTTGCGCTGGCAAAACAGCAGGAAATCAAAGGCCTGCGCTTGCGGCACGATCATCAGGTTGGCCTGGATATGGCCGTTGGCGTGCCCCGCGGTGGGCAGGGAAAACTCGCCACAGCGGCTGGCCATGCGAAGGTCTGCGGGGCGATCAAAAATCTTGTTCATGGTGGTGGGAAAACGGATGGGTAAAAATGATGGCTTGGGTGTGCGCTCAAAGGCCCAGGTAGGCTTTTTTGATCCGGTCGTCATTGAGCAGCTCATGCCCCTTGCCCTGCATCACGATGCGGCCGGTCTGGATCACATAACCATAGTGCGCGATGTTCAGGGCTTTTTGCAGGTTCTGCTCGACCAGCAAGATCGACACACCGGTGGCATTGACCTGCTGGATCACCTCCAGCACCTTGGTCACGAACTTGGGGGCAATGCCCCAGGAGGGCTCGTCCAGCATCAGCAGCTTGGGCCGGGCCATCAGCCCGCGGGCAATGGCCAGCATCTGCTGCTCACCGCCGCTCATGGTGCCGGCCAGCTGCGTGGCGCGTTCCTTGAGGATGGGAAACAGCTGCAGCATTTCTTCAATGCCCCGGGCCACCTCATGCCTGTCCATGCGCGTGAAGGCGCCAAGCTCCAGGTTGCGAAGCACCGTGAGCCGGGGGAACAGGCGCCGGCCTTCCGGCACCAGCGACAGGCCCAGCGGGACACGCTTGTGCGCCGGCATGCGGTGAACCGGCTCGCCGTTGAACGTGATGCTGCCGGCCGCGGCGGGATTGAGGCCGGCCACGGCACGCAAGGTGGTGGACTTGCCGTTGCCGTTGCCGCCCACCAGCGCCACGATCTTTCCGGGTTCGACCTGCAGGCTGACGTCGGAGACGGCCAGCACCTCGTCGTAGCAAACCTTGAGGTTTTTGATTTCGAGCATCTTCAGTCCCCCAGGTAGGCGGTGATCACGGCGGCATCGTTGGACACCTGCTGCGGCGTGCCTTCGGCGATCTTCACGCCGCGGTCCAGCACGACGATCTTGTCGGCGATGGGCATGATGCCTTCGAGCACATGCTCGACGATCAGGCAGGCGATGCCCTTGTCCCGTATCTTCAGGACCACGTCGACGGCTTCACGGACTTCCGACGGGTTGAGGCCCGCCATCACTTCGTCCATCAGCAGGATGCGCGGCTGCGTGGCCAGCGCGCGCGCCACGGCCAGGCGCCGCTGCTCGCTGATGGTCATGCTGGCGGCGGGCCTGTCGGCAAAGCGTTCAAGCCCGGCAAACACCAGCCAGTCCATGGCCGTCTTGCGCGCCTTGGCGACGTTGTGCTGCAGCAGCATGGCCGCCGTCATCACGTTCTCGCAGGCCGTCATGCTGGTAAAAGTGCGCGCGATCTGGAAAGTCCGCGCCACACCGGCACGGGCGCATGCTTCGGGCGGCAGGCCGGCGATGTCGCGGCCGCCCAGCAGGATGCTGCCCGAGGTGGGGGCGAAATAGCCCGCGACGCAATTGAACATGGTGGTCTTGCCGGCGCCGTTGGGGCCTATCAGGCCCACCACCTGCCCGGTGTCCACACCGAAGGAAACATCCTGGTTGGCGACCAGCCCGCCGAAGCGTTTGCTGACCTGTTTGACTTCCAGCAACTTCATACGGCCTCCTTGCCGGCGTTCTGCACGGCGGCGGCGGGCAGCGCCATTTGCCGCGATGCGTGGCCGCGTGCTAGCCGGCGCTCCCGGAAGCTGCGCAGCCAGCCGAGCAGGCCCGTGGGGTAAAAAACCGCGATCACGATGATGAGGCTCGCATAAATAATGACGTCGGTGCCGCGGCCCGTGCCGCCGAAGGCGATGCGGGTCAGCTCCTCGATGCTGGTCAGCACCACGGCGCCCACGACCGGCCCGAACAAGGTCCCCACGCCGCCGAGGATGGACACCAGCGCCATCTTGATGGACAGCGCCGTCGACAGCACCGAGTTCGGGTCGATATAAAGCTCTTTTTGCGCATACAGGCTGCCGCCTACCGCGGTCAGGAAGGCGCTGACCGACAGCGCGACCTGCTTGTAGCGCGCGATGTTCACGCCTATGCTGCGGGCCGCATCGGGCTCGTCCTTGATGGCCCTGAAGTAATAGCCCAGGTAGCTGCGCTCTATCCACCAGTTCACGCCCAGCGTGATGAGCAGCAGGCCCAGCGCCAGCCAGTAGTAAGGCAGCTTGGTGGCAAAGTTCAGCCACAGCCAGCCCTGGCGGTCCATGGGCACATAAAGGCCCACCGCAGCGCCGCCGTAGTCCCACTCGGTGAAGAAGATCTGCACCAGCTCGGCCACCGCGATGGTGGCCATGGCGAAGTAGTGGCCCTTGAGCCGGAAGCACGACCAGCCAAAGCCCAGGCTCAGCAAGGCCGCGAGCAGGCCGCCGGCCAGCACGCCTATCCAGGGATTGACGCCGAACTTGACCAGCAGCAGCGTCGAGGCATAGGCGCCCAGGCCGTAGAAAGCCGCGTGGCCTAGCGACACCTGGCCGGCATAACCGCCCACGATGTTCCAGGCCACGCCGACCTGGGCCGCCATGAGGATCAGGATGGCCATGTTGAGGTGCGAGGCGTCCGTGAAGGCGGGGACGGCCAGGGCAAACGCCAAGGCGGCGACAGCAAAAATAATCTGTTTCATGGTGCTCATGGTGTTCACGCCTTGCCCATCAGGCCCTGGGGCCGGAACATCAACACGCCCAGGAACAGCACCAGCACGATGGCGGTCTTGTACTGCGGCCCGAGCAGCAGGCCGCCCATGACCTCGATCACCCCGACCAGGATGCCGGCCCAGAAGGCGCCCGAGACGCTGCCGAAGCCGCCCAGGTTGACCACCACAAAGGCCAGCAGAATGAAGCTCGCGCCTACGTCCGGAAAGATCGGGAAAAAGGTCGACAGCAGCACCCCGGCCGCCCCGGCGCAGGCCGCGCCTATGCCCCAGGCCAGCGAGAACATCTTGTGCGAATCAATGCCCATGAGGCGCGCGGCTTCCTTGTCGGAGGCGGTGGCTTCCAGGGCTGCGCCCAGCCGGGTCTTGTTCAGGAAGAAATAAATCAGGCCGGTCACCACAATGGCTCCCACACCGGCCACCAGTTGCGGCTTACCCAGCTGTATGCCCAGCAGCTTGACGGTGCCGCTGACCGCGGAGTTCTCGATGGAGCGGAAGTCCGGCTTCCAGAGGAACTGGGCCACGCCGCGCAGCAGGATCATGATGCCGAAGGTCGTGAAGATCTGCGACAGCATGGGCGCATTGATGATGCGCACGATCACCAGCTTGTACAGCAGCACACCGAAGCCGAACAGCATGAGGACCGTCAGCGGCAAGGTGATCATGGGGTCCAGCGCATACAGGGCGAACAGCCAGAAGGCCGAGTACATGCCGAGCATGAGGAACTCGCCGTGCGCGAAATTCACGATGTCCATGACGCCGAAAATCATGGTCAGGCCGATAGCCACCAGCGCGTAAATCAGCCCAATCAGCACGCCGGAGGCCAGCGTCTGAAGCAATATTTCCGTGGTCATGGTTGTCTCTTAGGCAGGTGAGTCAATGTCAGCGGCTTATTTGCGCTGGTCCCACTTGGGCATGGGCCAGGTCACCTCACGCGAGGCCATGTCGAAAGGCCAGACCGTGTTGTACTTGCCGCCCACGATCTGCACCAGGATGCCCTGGCCCAGCGTGTTCTGGCCGGTGGCGTCGAATTTCACGCCTTTCCACGGCATGATGAGCTTGTTGCCGGGCATATCGGTCGCGGCCAACGCCTTGCGAATGGCCTCGGGCTCGGTGGAGCCCGCACGGTTGATGGCGTCGGCCATCACCATCAGGCCGGTGAAGGTGCGCGAAGAATTGCCGGTGAAGTTGATCTTGTAGCGGCTGTTGAAGAGGTCGTTGACCTGCTTGATCAGCGGGTTGCGGTTGGCCAGGTCCAGCGCCCAGACTTCACGCGTGATGATGTAGTCGGCGTCCTTGCCCAGGGTCTTGATGAAGTCGGTGTCGGTAAAACCCGCGTTGTTCGCCAGGATCATGTCCGGCGAGAAACCCAGTTCCTTGTAGGTCTTGATCGACAGGATGGCGTCGGCCGTATAGGACGACTGCAGCACCAGGTTGGGATTGGCCGCCTTGAGCGTCTGCACTTCGGAGGTCAGCTGCGTGGTCTTGGCCGGGTACATCACCTGCTTGACCAGGTTCTGCTTGAACTCGGGCGCGAGTTTGGTCTGCAGCTTGGTGGTTTCCGTGCCCCACAGGCCGTTCTCATTGAGGCTGGCCACCACACCCGCCTTGATGCCTTTTTTGGCTTCGAGCTCCTTGAGGAAATCAAAGGCGTTGTGCACAAACAGGTCGTCGTGCGGCGTGGTGCGGAAGAACCACTTGAAATTGCGCTGCGTGAGCGAGGCCGACGAGGATTCCGGGTTCAGGAAAGGGATGCCGGCGCGTTCGGCGATCTGGCTGGCCGTGGCGGTGACGGCGCTGTTGTAAGCGCCGACCAGTGCCACCACTTTTTCCTGCGTGATCAGTCGTTCGGCCTCGGTCGCGCCGGTTTGCGGGTTGGCCTGGTGGTCGGCGAAGACCAGCTTGATCTTCGCGCCCTTGAGGTTGGGCAGGCCCTTGCCGGCGGACAGCGGCAGCTCGGAGACGCCCGGTGCGCCGTTGTTGATGATGTCGGCGGCGAGCTCCAGCGCGCTGCGCAGTTCGGCGCCCACCGAGGCGGCGGGACCGGTCAGCGGATACAGCACGCCTATCCGGACCTCTTGCTGCGCATGCGCGCACAGGCTGAAACCGGCACCGGCCAGTACCGCGGCCACTCGGGCCCACCATGACTTCTTCATTTCGCACTCCTCGTAAAAACATGACAGTTGGATGACATGGGGCGAAGTGTGCGATTAGCAAATGACGAAATCAAACAAGAAATATTTTGCTTTCGTCATCGATTTTTTCGATGACTAGGATTTACCCTGATGCACCTTTTTTGGCGGTTTTCAGCGCTTTGGCGGCCGGATTGCGGGCCGTTTTGGTGCCGCCCCCGCCTTCCCCGGCGAACTCCACTGCCGACCGGACCACCGTTTCCACAATGGAAGAGGTCGGGTCCGTGCGGTAGCTGGCATGAATGGGCAAGGCCTTGAGTTTCTTGTCGCAGGTCAGCAATTTAAGGCTGGCAAAGCCCGTCAGCCGCTGCACCGCCGCGCGCGGCAGCAAGGCCACACCGAAGCCGCCCTGCACCAGCTGGACCATGGCCGAGATCGATGAAATCGCGTGCACCTTTTTGGGTTCCATCCGGTTCTGCTTGAAGAGGTCCAGCAAGGTGACATGCGGCTGCGAGCCCTTCTGGAAGGTCAGCAATTCCATCTCGGCCAGCTCGTCGAGCCGGTAATTTCTTTTTTTATGCAGTGCCGGATTGCCCACAAAGGCCATGTCCATGGGCGGAAAGGCCTGGTTGCGCACGCCGTCGGCCGAGGCCGGCAGCGCCGCGAACACCAGGTCCAGCGTGCCGCGCTGCACCTGGTCCATCAGGATGGGCGTGGTTTCCACCGTGAGTTCCAGCTCGAGCCCCGGATGGTCCACCCGCAGTTTTTCGAGCCAGGGAATCAGCCAGGAATGCAGCACCGACTCGATCGCGCCTATGCGCATGGAAACCGCCATGGGCGCGCCCGAGCCCATCTCCTGCTTGACCTCGCGCTGCAGCTCCAGCAGCTTTTGCGCGTAGACAAAAAAGCGCGCGCCGGCCACCGTGAGCTTGAATTGCTTGTCGCGCCTATCCAGCAGCAGGATGCCGAGCTCCTCTTCCAGGGTGGCAATGCGGCTGGACATGGCCGACTGCGTGAGGTAGAGCTTGTCGGCGGCGCGCGAGACGCTTTTGAGCGAGGCCACCCAATAAAAGGCTTCAACAAAACGCAGGTTCATGGCGGGGCCCCAGGGTCGCTTAAACAGGTGGACGCAGTATTTCGGGGTATGCCCGATGAACTGGCGCGGGATTTGCGTCTATCCTATTACTACTTATCAATTCCTTGTCCTGGAGCCTCTCATGAATTTCAAGATCACCGTGGCGGCCGCCGCCCTCGCGTTGGGCGCCAATGCCTTTGCCCAGACCAAGTGGGACCTTCCCGCAGCCTACCCGGCCAGCAACTTCCACACGGAGAACCTGACGCAATTCGCGGCCGACGTCGACAAGGCCAGCGGCGGCAAGCTCAAGATCACGGTGCATGCCAATGCCTCGCTGTTCAAGGCCAACGAGATCAAGCGCGCGGTGCAAGGCGGCCAGGCCCAGATCGGCGAAGTGCTGCTGGTCAACTTCGAGAACGAAAACCCGATTTACGGCGCCGACGGCATTCCCTTCCTGGCGACCTCCTACGCCGACTCCAAAAAACTCTACGAAGCGCAAAAACCCGTGCTCGACAGGCTGCTGGGCACGCAGGGCATGAAGCTTCTCTACACCGTGGCCTGGCCGCCGCAAGGCATTTACAGCAAGAAGGAACTGGCCTCGGTGGCCGACCTGCGCGGCATCAAATGGCGCGCCTACAGCCCCGCCACCGCCAAGATCGCCGAGCTGATTGGCGCGCAGCCCGTCACCATCCAGGCGGCCGAACTCTCGCAGGCCCTGGCCACGGGCGTGGTGGAAAGTTATATGAGTTCGGGCTCCACCGGCTACGACTCCAAGACCTATGAAAGCCTCAAGTACTGGTATGACACCCAGGCCTGGCTGCCCAAGAACGCCATCATCGTGAACAAAAAGGCCTTTGACGCGCTGGACCCGGCCACGCAAGCCGCCTTGACCAAGGCCGCCGCCGACGCCGAAGCCCGCGGCTGGAAGCTCAGCGAAGAAAAGAACGAGTGGTACAAAAAGGCGCTGACCGAAAAAGGCATGAAGATCGTCACGCCGCCGGCCAAGCTGGTGTCCGACATGAAACAGGTCGGCACCATCATGCAGGCCGACTGGGTGAAAAAAGCCGGCCCTGACGGCGAAGCCATCATCGCCAACTTCAACAAGCTCAAGGCCGCGAAGAAGTAAGGCAGCCGTGCGCAAATTCCTGGACAAACTCTACCTGGCGGGCGGCGCCCTTGGCGCCGTTTTTGTTGCCCTGATCGCTGTGCTGATGATCGGGCAGAGCATTCTGCGCGAGTTCCGCGTCAACACCGGCGCCGTCAACGACGTGGTGGCCTGGTTTTGCGCGGCCGCCGCCTTTTTTGCCATGGCCCATGCCTTCAAGCACGGCGACTTTGTGCGGGTGACGCTGCTGCTGGAAAAAGTCAATGCCCCCACCCGCCGCGTGCTGGAGCTGGCCTCGCTGTTCATCGGCAGCGTTGCGGTGGCCTACCTGGCCTGGTCGGCCTGCCTGTTCACCTACGAAAGCTGGGAGTTCAACGACATCTCGCAAGGCCTGCTGCCCATGCCCATGTGGATTCCGCAGCTGAGTTTTGCGCTGGGCTCCATCCTGCTGCTGGTCGCCGTGGTCGATGAGTTCATCATCGTGGTGCGCGGCGGTGTTCCGACCTTTGTGCGCGAAGTCGAGGAGCGCCACGCACGCGGCGATTTCTCGTCCGAAGTTTGACCTTCAGCCCACGCGAATCACTCCCGTTTATTTTCCAGACTACAAAGACAACAACATGGATATCTTGATGGTGGGCGGCATTTTGCTGCTGCTCATGATGCTGCTGCTCTCGGGCGGCGTGTGGATTGCGATGACCCTGGCGATTTGCGGCTGGGTCGGGCAGGCCTTTTTTGCGACGACACAACCGGGCAAAAACCTCTTCAGCGCTTTCTGGGAAAGCAATGCGAGCTGGGAGCTCGCGGCCCTGCCCCTCTTTATCTGGATGGGCGAGATCCTTTTTCGCACCAAGCTCAGCGAAGAGATGTTCGAGGGCCTGAGCCCCTGGCTGAACCGCATTCCGGGCCGGCTGATGCACACCACCATCCTGGGTTGCGGAATTTTCGGTTCGGTGTCGGGTTCGTCAGCGGCGACCTGCGCCACCATCTCCCAGGTGGCCTTGCCTGAGCTGGTCAAACGCGGCTACAGCGAAAAAATCGCGCTGGGCTCTCTCGCCACCGCCGGCACGCTGGGCATCCTGATTCCGCCGTCCATCACCATGGTGGTCTATGCCGTCGCTGCGGACGCCTCCATCATCCGCATCTTCCTGGCCGGTTTTTTACCCGGTTTCCTGCTGATGGCGCTTTTCTCGGGCTACATCATCTGGTGGGCCCTGCGCAACCCCAAGCTGCAGCCCGCGCCCGACCAGCCCACGACCTTCATGCAGAAGCTGCACAAATCGCGCAACCTGATTCCCTGCGGCGTGCTGATCGTCTTCATCTGCTGGGTGCTGATCGCCGGTTATGCCACTGCGACGGAGTGCGCGGCCTACGGCGTGGCCGGTTCACTGGGCCTGGCGGTGTGGAGCCGCTCGCTGACCTGGCAGAACTTCAAGGACGGGCTGATGGGCACAACGCGCACCAGCTGCATGATCATGTTCATCCTGGCCGGCGCGTCCTTCCTGACCAAGACCATGGCCTTCACCGGCATCCCGCGCGAGCTGGCCGAGTGGGTGGACCACATGCACCTCTCGCCCTATGCGCTGATTTTTGTGCTGACCATCGTCTACCTGATCCTGGGCACGGCGCTGGACGGCATATCCATGATCGTGCTGACCAGCGCCGTGGTACTGCCCATGATCCAGAAGGCCGGCTTCGACCTGATCTGGTTCGGCATTTTTATCATCCTGCTGGTCGAGATCGCCGAGGTCACGCCGCCTGTGGGCTTTAACCTCTTTGTGCTGCAGAACATGACCGGCAAGGACAGCAACACGATTGCCCGCGCCGCGATCCCCTTCTTCGCCTGCCTGGTGGTGTGCATTGTGCTGATCACGGTGTTCCCGCAGATCGTGACCAGCCTGCCCGACCTGGTGATGGGCAAAGAAAAGTAGGCCGCCTCAGAGCCGCTGCGTAGCGCTCAGCACCAGGGGCGCAGCAATCTTTCATCATCGGTCAGCGCCCAGGTCTTCAGGCCTGTGGCCGCTTCGACAGCCTGCCGGTAAGGTGGCAGGTTGGTGCATTCCAGCACCACCGCTTGCAGCGAAGGTTCGCGCCGCCTGAGCGCCAGCGCCGCATCCACCACCTCGCGGCTGGCCTTGTCCATGTCCAGGGTGTCGCGGTTGCCCAGTATGGCCGTTGCGAATTCCCCCGCCGGGTCCACGCCCTGCACCACCACGTCGGCCAGCCGTCCGGCCGGCACGCCCGCCGCCAGCAAATGCTCGGGTCCCAGCGCGGCCGCGCTGATGGTCAGCACGCCAACCCTCGCCTGGTGCGCCAGCAGCCCCGGCAATTGCAGCAGGCTGGAAGTCACCACAGGCACCCGCGCGGCGGCCTGCAGCTCGTCCTGCAGCAGCACCAGGAAGCCGCAGCTCGTGGTGACGGCGCGCGCACCCTCGGCTTCCAGCGCCTGCACGGCCCGCACAAAGGCCGGTGCCACGCCCGCGGCGCGCAAGCCGGCCGCCGTCTGCACGATCGTGCCGGGCCAGGCGCCGCGCACCACATGCCGGCGCACCGGCACACCAAACGCATCGGGATGGCCCACGTCGCCGGGCGGCCTGGGGAAACGGGTGTCGAGCATCACGACTCCCAGAAAGCCTGTCTCGCCGGATGGAGATGCAGCGGTTAAAGTCATGGCTGCATTGTCCCGCCAAAGCGTCCCCTTTACCTCCGACACACGCCATGCTCACTGTCCTTGCCATTTCCATAGGCGCCTCGCTGGGCGCGCTGGCCCGCTGGGGCCTGAGCCTGTGGCTTACACCCGGCGGCATCATCCCCTGGGGAACGCTGGCGGCCAACCTGATAGGCGGCTACCTGATAGGCATCTGCATCGCGGTGTTCCAGGCCATGCCGCAGCTGGACCCGGTCTGGCGCCTGGCGCTGGTGACCGGCTTCCTGGGCGGGCTGACCACCTTTTCCTCGTTTTCGGCCGAGGTGGTGATCTTCCTGATGGACGCGCGCTACGGCCTGGCGGCGCTCACGGCCACGGTGCATGTGCTGGGTTCGCTGCTGATGACGGTGGCGGGGCTGAAGTCCGCCATGCTGCTGATCGCCGCCAACGCGCGCTGATGCCGCCCCGGGGCGCTTGCCGCGGCGGCGCGCCCAGGCAAAAACCCCCTCTGCGCAAACCGGCGAAATTCGCCACAATGGGCCATGGCATCCATGACCCCTTTTCATCCCGCCCAGGCCGCGGGCGGCCAGGACAGGCTGGCGCGCATAGGCCGCGCGCGCCAGGCCGTCCTGTACGGCGAAGCCCGGCCCGTCGACGCGGCGCCGGCCCTGGAAGGCTGGATAGAGCGCTCCTGGCGGCGCTGCTTGGCCAGCGGCCAGCGCCCCGAACAAGCCCCCTCCTTCGACACCGTGCCGGCCGCCGAAATGCGGCGCCACCAGGAAGCCAACCAGCAGTTGGTACAGGCCGCCAAACCCACGCTTGAGCGGCTGGGCCGCGCGATCGCCGACACCCGCTACTTCGCCATCCTGACCAACCAGGCCGGCGTGGTGGTCGACGTCAACGGCCGCATAGACCGCGGCGACAGCCGCGCCGATGTGATCACGCGCATAGGCACCGACCTGTCGGAAGCCCGGGTCGGCACCACCGCCATAGGCGCGGCGCTGGGCGAGTTGCAGCCGGTCTGGCTGCACCGGGGCGAGCATTTTTTCGACGCGACCTCGGTCTACAGCTGCGCCGGCGCGCCGCTGTTCGGCCCCGACGGGCACTGCGCCGGCATGCTGGACCTGACGGGCATAGAAGCGGCCGAGCGGCCCGAGCTCAAGCACCTGGTCACCCAGTGCGCGCGCAGCATTGAAAACGCGCTCACGCTGGGCCGGCCCCATGCCTTGCTGGTCCGGCTCAACTGGCCGGGCCGGGTGCTGGGCGACGACAGCGACGGCCTGCTCTGCGTGGACGCCGATGGCTGCGTCACCGGCGCCAACCCGGCGGCCCGGCAAATGCTCTCGCGCCTGGGCGCCGCGGCCGGCGGCATGCCGCACTGCAGCGAGCTGTTCGCCATGCCTTTTGAAATGCTGTTTGACTCGGCGCAGCGCCGCGGCAACGCGCAGGGCGGCGTGCTGGAAGCTCCGCTGTGGTCGGGCCTGCGCCTGCACGCGATGCCGCTGCCGGCCGGCCGCGATGCCCCGCCCGCCGCGCTGCAGCTGCCGCCTTCGGCCGACGCGGGCCGGCCGCTCAAGGAACTTGAGACCGCGCTGATCCGCAAGGCCGTCAGCGACGCGCGCGGCAATGTGCTGCAGGCCGCCAGGGCGCTGGGCGTGAGCCGCGCCACCGTGTACCGGCGGCTGGGCCCGGGCAAGCGCGGGCCCTAGTCTTAGTGCTTATGCTCCGCTGCGGCGCCGGCCGCACCGGGCGCCGCCGTGCCCACCGGCAGTTTCAGCTCCAGCTTGCTTTCCACGCCCTTGGCGTCCTTGAACAGCAGGGTCAGGGGAACCGTGCTGTCCTTGGCCAGCGGCGCCTTGAGGTCCATCAGCATCAGGTGGTAACCGCCGGGCTTGAGCTCCACTTTTTTGCCGGCGGGCAGTTCCAGTGACGGCAGCGCGCGCATTTTCATGACGTCGCCTTCCATCTTCATTTCATGCACTTCGGCCACGCCGGCCACCGGTGAAGACACGCCCACCAGCCGGGTCGCCTCACTGGCCGTGAGGCTCATAAAAGCACCCGTGCCCTTTTGGCCCTGCACGGTCGCGCGCGCCCAGGCGCCATCGACTTTCACGGCGGCGGTCTGCGCCAGGGCGGCCGCGCTGCCCAGCGCCAGCGAAAAAAGCAGTGCGGCTTTGGGGAGTATTGCGGATGTCATGTTCATGTGAAGGTTCTCCTTGAACGGTGAATGGGATTTAAAGACGGAAAACAGCCGGGCATTCAATGGTTGTGCTCACCGCCGCCTGCGGGCATCAGCTCCAGCGCGGCAGCGGGGTTTTTCAGGTCGGAGAGTGCCTGGCCCGGCTTGGGTACTTCACTCCAGTCCACCTTGCCTTCCTCACACACCTGCATCACGGGCCAGTACAGCATGCCGGCCTTGGCCGGCAGCTTGGCCTGCAGCACGAACTCGTCATACCAGTCGTTCTGCAAATAATCGGCCGGGGTTTTAGCCGTCCAGCTGATGCGGGACACGTCTTCGGTGATGGCTTTACCGTGGTCCTGGCGCGGCTGGGCCAGTTTCTCGCGCGTGACTTCCAAGGCCCAGCCGGCCTTGGGCATGGGTTTGGCGCCTTGTACGCCCGCTGGAATCGTGACCACGATCTGCTTGACGGGCGAGTTGCCGCAGCCGTGGCCGACCTTGAAGCTCCCCTTGTAATAGCTGCCCGCATTGGCCACCTGGTATTCCAGCGTGACATGCGCGGCGGCGGGCAGGGAGGCGGCCAAAAGCAGCATGCTGGCGGCGACGGTTTTAAGGGCGATATGTTTCATGGTTCATCCTCGGTCTTGGTAATAGGGTGGCTCGGTAAAAAAGAAAGCGCGGATCACAGGCTGAAGTTCAGTTCGGCCATAAAAGTACGCTGCGGATAGGGATGGAAATTCCAGTATTGGTAGTTGTTGAGGTTGTCGATGCCGACCGCCGCGCTCCACTGTTTGTTCACCTGGTAGCGCAGGCGCACATCGGTGGTGAAGTACTTGCTGGTGCCCTGGTAGGCAAAGCCGTTCACATCGGCGTTGTCCAGGCTGGAATACTGCCTGCCGCTGTAGCGGGCGGCAAAGCTGCCCGACAGTTGCGGCGTAAAGCGGTAGCTGGCAACGGCCGTGGCACGCCACACCGGCACGCGAGGCTGGTATTTGCCTAGCGTGTCGCCTGCCACCGCGACAAAACCGCTGTTCTCCTTGATGTGGGAATCAGCGTAGGTGATGCTGCCGCTCAGGTCCAGCCCTTTTTTGAGCACGTCGTTGCCGTTGAAGGCCAGCTCCACGCCCTGGGTCTTGATGCGCCCGACGTTCTGCACCCGGCTGATGTTGGCATTGGCGACGGGGTCAAACGTGGTTTGCGAATACAGCGCATCGCGGGTGTTCTCGGTAAAAAAGGTCAGGCGCAGCAAGGCATTGCCCAGGTCTTTTTCGGCCGTCAGCTCGGTGGTCCAGGATTTCTCGGGTTTGAGGTTGGCGTCGTTGATGTACTGGGAATTGACCGTCGCCGTCGCGCCATACAGCTCCCCGACCGTCGGAAAACGGACCGCGCGGCCCACCGACGCCTTGAGCACCGTATCCGTCGACCATTGGTAGGACAGCGCGCCCTTGGGCGATACCGCGCTGTCGCTGCGCGAGGCATAGTTGGTGTTAGCCGGGTTGCCGGCCCCGAAGCTGGTGAAGCCGCCGGAGGCTGTCCAGTTTTCCAGGCGCGCGCCCAGCACGGTTTTCCACCTGGGCGCAAAGGCCCAGGCGTCTTGCGCATACAGGCTGCGCAAGCGGGTCTTGCCGCCCACGTCGCTGACCACGGCGCCCGGCCCGCTGGTGAGCCAGTTGGCCTCCGCGGACTTGAGGATGCGCAGCTGGTAGCTGTCCTGCTGGAAGCCGAAATCCACGATGTGCGTGCCCCGAATGCCTTCGGGCCGCCAGATGCCCTTGAAGGCCAGCGTGTTCCAGCCGGTGCCGTCCTGGTCCTGCAGCGTGCCGGCGCCGCCGTTCAGGGCGCCCGGCTGCGCGGTGGTGGCCGCACGAACCTGGTCCTTCTGGTAGTCGTACAGGCTGGCCGCGACCTCCCAGTCCCAGCTGCCCTGCGTGTTCGACTTGACCGACAAGCCGTGCATCACATGCGTCAAGGCTTCATTGCTCATCCCGAAATCGCTGGCCGCCAGCGTGTAGCCGCGCCCGTTGATGCTGACGTTGCCGCTGTAGACCGGCGTGCCCGCCGCATCACGCAAATAGCTCTGCGAGCGGTTTTCGGCCGTGTTCTTCCAGTAGCCCAGCGTGTAACTGGCGCGCACCGTGGACGAAAAATCGTAGGCGAGCTTGAACTTGAGGTGGTCCTGCCGCGTCTCGTACTGCGTGGCGCCGCCCAGCAGCAGCCAGGGGACATTGCGCGTGTTCAGGCCGGGCACTGCGCCGCTCACCACGGTGGCGCCGGCCGCGGGGGCCGTGGCGCTCAGCGTGCGCGTGGCGAAGGTGAGGGGCTGGCCCGCGCTTTCGGTGCGGTTGGCATTGATGAACCAGGACCAGTCGCCGTTGCGGTTGCCCAGCGAGGTGCTGGCCTGGCTACCGCTGAAACTGCTGTCGCTGCCGTAGAGCTTGAAGTTTTGCGTGAAGCCGCTGAGCTTGGCATGCGCCTCGAACTGCGTGGGCATGCGCGTGACGTAATCCACCACCGCGCCCACCGAGTTGCCCGGGTAAGCGGCGGAGAAGGGGCCGTAGAGCACGTCGACCCGCTCAATTTCCTCCGGCGTCACCAGGCCCCAGCGCGGCGCGTAATTGGTGCCGTTGGCGATCCCGTTGCCCAGGTAGTTGGACAGCAAAATGCCGTCCGCATACACCGCCGAACGCGCGCTGTTGCCCGTGCCCGAGGCGCGGCTCGACAGGATGGCGTGGTTGTAGTCGCCGATATAGCGCTTGCGCACCAGCAGGCTGGGAAAGTACTTGAGCGCGTCTTCGCTGTCGGCGGCGTTGATGGTCTGCGCGATCTGCTCGCGCGTGATGCCTTCAATCGTCGTCGGAATCTGCGTGGGCAGCGAGGTCGGCTGGCCGCTGGTGACCGTGACCACGCCCAGGGATCTGGCCGGCGCGTCGGCTTGCGGCGCCTGCGCGAACGCCGCCAGGGGAATGGCTGCCAAGGGAAAAGCCAGCGCCGTGGTGCCGCGCCAGGCAAGCACGCACGGTGTGCGGGAAAGCTTCATGAAAACTCACACTCTGAAATGAACGGACGCGCAGGCCGCCAGGCCCGCACGCGGGAATGCCTCAGGCGAGGCGGTTCAAATCAAGCGGAGGGAGGCCCGCGGCTAAAAGGCAGCCCGGGGACGGCGGCGCCGGCGTTTGCCGGGACATCCGCCACGGCAACAGCGGTGCCGGTAAAACAAGGGGAAGCGGCGACTGGCAAAGGCGGCAACACCAGGCCTGGTGAAGCGCACAGGTCGCAGCGCAGGCCGGTGGCCCCCGCATCGCCGTCGACGGCATCACCGCCGGCGTTGGAAGAAACCGTGTTAACACTGCAAATGCCGCCCAGCTTGCCGGTTTGCACGTCCTGGGCCAGCATGGACACCGGCGCCCACAGCGCCGACAGCACGGCCAGGAAAGCCAGCCAGGCGGCAAGGCGTTCCCACACAGGGAGTGTCAGACGGGGGGCGGGATGGTGAGGCACGGGGTAATTATATGCAGCCCCCACACTCCCCACTTCGTGTGGGTCGCTGCCCCCCGAGGGGGCCGCCCGCCCTCCGGCCCGGCAAAGCCGGTTCCGGGGCTCATGCTGGCTTGAAGAATTCAGGGCGTAACCAGTGGGATGGTATTTCACCAGTGGGGGCCGAGGGTCCGGCTTCGCCGGCCCCAGGCGCCGCCCCCTTGAGGGGGGAACAGGCTACACGAAGTGAGCCTGGACAGGGGTGGGTCAAGGAGCACCGAAGCCAAATCGGCGGAACACCTCCTGCGCTTCGGGTGTCAGCAGGTAGGAGGCAAATTGCGCAGCGGCCGCATCTGCGCTTCGCGCGGTCAGCCCGTAAGCGGCACTCACCTGCAGCTCCCGCGGCATCTGCACCACATTCATGCGCGGCACTTCCTTGCGAACCGCCACCGCATTGGTGCAATAGGTCAGGAAGAGGTCGGCGCGGCCTTCGGTGATCAGCCATTCGTAGGTGCTGCGGCCGGCCGGCGGCTGGGGTGCCTCGGGTGAGCCGGTGAGCTTGAGTGCCTTGGTGTCCAGTGCCGCATAGGCGCCGGGTTTCAGCGCCTCGGCCTTGCGGAACACCTCCCAGGCGTAGTCGCCCGAGGGATCCGCCTTGGGCGTGGAAGTGCCCAGCTTGACGGCCGGATCCATCATCAGGTCCAGCAGCTTTGCGGGCTCGGCATTGAGCTGCGGCACAGCCAAGGCGCACAGCTGGTTGCGCACAAACAGCGTGGGTGGCGCCCATGCGCTTGCCGCCATGGCATGCAGGCGCTGGGGATGCTGCGTATCGGCCGAGGCAAACACTTGCGCCGCTTCACCCTTTTCAATGCGTTCGCGCAGCAGGCCGGATGCGCCAAAGGTCAGCTGGGTTTTAAGGCCCGTGCGGGACTCATAAACGCGGGCAACTTCGGTAAGCGCTTCACGCAGGCTGCCCGCGGCGTAAACGCGCAGCGGCTCGGCATTGGTGGGCATAGCCGGGGACGGCTGGGCATGCGCCATGGGCAAGCTCCCTGAAAAAACACCGGCCAGGAACACGGCCCGCAACATGTGCAATACCCTGCGCACGGGTGTGGCGGCCATGGTTTACTTGCTCGCGTTGGGGAAGAATAGTTGTTCGCCGCCTATCTTGTAGCTGGTAATCACCGCCTGGCCCGCGGGCGAGATCACCCAGTCGACAAACTTCTGCGCTTCGGCCGCCTTGACCTGCGGGTGTTTGGCGGGGTTGACCACCATCACGCCATACTGGTTGAACAGCCGCGTGTCGCCTTCGACTAGCACGGCCAGGTCGCCGCGATTCTTGAAGGACAGCCAGGTGCCGCGGTCGGCCAGCACATAGCCGCCGCTGCTGGCCGCGATGTTGAGCGCCGGGCCCATGCCGCAGCCGCAGGCCTTGTAGTTGGCAAAGGCCGGCTTGTCGGCCGGCGTGTCTATGCCGGCGCTTTTCCAGTAGCGCAGTTCGGCGGCGTGGGTGCCGCTCTTGTCGCCGCGCGAGACGAAGTTGGCGTTCGCGGCGCTGAGTTTTTTGAGCGCCTCGACGATGTCCTTGCCTTTGGTTTTGGCCGGGTCGGCCGCGGGGCCTATCAGCACGAAGTCGTTGTACATGACCGGGAAGCGTTTCACGGCAAAGCCTTCGGCAACCACCTTCTCTTCGGCGACCTGGTCGTGCACAAACAGCACGTCAGCATCGCCGCGCCGGCCCATGTCTATGGCCTGGCCCGTGCCGACGGCCACCACCTTGACGTCCATGCCCGTGGCTTTCTTGAATTCAGGCAGCAGGTGCGAAAACAGGCCCGACTGCTCGGTCGAGGTGGTAGACGCCATCACGATGGTGCCGGTTTGCGCCATGGCCAGCGTGGCCGACAAGGCCAGTGGGGCCATCACGAGTGCTCTGAGAGCCTTCAAGGTGATCATGCAAGTTCTCCTTTTAAAAATGCTTCCGCTGCGGCGGGAACCGGCCCGCCAAAAAAGGCCTCCGTGGGCAGGTCGGCCACCAGCCGGCCCAGCTCCAGGTAAATCACACGCTGCGCCAGTCGCTTGACCTGGCCCAGGTTGTGGCTGCTGAAGATCAGCGTCATGCCGGCGTCGGCGAACTCGGCCATCAGGCGCTCGACCTCGCGCTTGGCAGAGGGGTCAAGGCTGGCCGTGGGTTCGTCGAGCAGCAGGACCTGCGGCTTGAGCGCCCAGGCCCGCGCCAGCGCCACGCGCTGCTGCTGGCCGCCCGACAGGGCCTTGGCGTTGCGCGTGGCCAGATGCGCCAGGCCCACGCGTTCCAGCGCCACCAGCGCCTGCGCCTTGGCTTCGCGCCAGGGAACACCGGCCAGCCACAGGCCCAGCGCCACGTTTCGCAGCACACTGGCGCGCAGCATGTAAGGCCGCTGGAACAGCATGGCCTGGCAGGCCCGCGTGTCATGCTGCAGGCTGCCGGCCGCAGGTTTGACGAGGCCGTTCAAGGTTCGCAGCAAGGTGCTTTTGCCGCTGCCGTTGGAGCCCACCAGCGCCAGCCTTTCGCCAGCCTGGATGCGCAGCGTGCAGCCGCTGAGCGCCTGGACGCGGCCGTAGTACACGTCCACGGCCTGCAGTTGGAAGAGCTCGGTCATGGCGCTCCTCCCTGGGCGGCCATGCCGGCGGCCGGGTCGGGCAGGCGGTCGTCGAGCTGTTCGCGCCAGCGCCGCAGGCCCGCGATCAGGATGTTGAGCAGCAGCACCACACCCAGCAGCACCATGCCCAGGGCCAGGGCCAGCGGCAGATCACCCTTGCTGGTTTCCAGCGCGATCGCGGTGGTCATCACGCGCGTGAAGCCGTCGATGTTGCCGCCCACCACCATGACCGCGCCGACTTCCGAGACGGCCCGGCCGAAGGCGGCGATCAGCACCGTGAGCAAGGCATAACGTTCGTCCCACAGCAGGATCAGGCCGCGCACGAAGCGGCCCGCGCCCAGCGACTGGAACTGCTCGCCGTGGCTGCGGTCGGCGTCCTCTATCGCCTGGCGCACCAACGCGGTAACCACGGGCAGCACCAGTACGGCCTGCGCCAGCACCATGGCCTTGAAGGAAAACAGCCAGCCCAGGAAACCCAGCGGCCCGGTGCGCGAGAGCAGCAAATAGACCACCAGCCCGACCACCACCGAGGGCAGGGCCAGCGCGGTGTTGAGCAGGGCCAGCACCGCGCCGCGGCCGCGAAAGCGCGACACGCCCAGCCAGGCGCCCAGCAGCAGGCCGCCGCTGCAGGCGATCACACAGGCGGACGCACTCACGGCCAGCGAGCGGGCGACGATGCCGGCCAGCACGGGATCAAGCGAGGTGATGAGGGAAAAGGCCGTGGCGGCGCTGTCGGAGAAGGTGTTCATTGAAGCTTTGTGCAGGACTCTAGCCTAGGGCCTAAGTCCTTGAATCACATCAGGAATCATCGCTATGAAGCGGTTTGCATAGGTTGCGGGGCCTGCCCGCTCACCCTGCCCCGCCGGCCCATGCACTCATAATCGAAGCCACCCTTGCCCGCCATGCACAAAGTCGAACTCTCCTACCTGCTCACGCCGCAGCGCGGCAAAAGCGCGCTGATACGCAACCCGCTGATGGACCTGCTCCACGCGGTGCGCGAGCAGGGTTCCATCTCGAAGGCTTCCAAGGCGCTGGACCTGTCCTACCGCCACGTGTGGGGTGCGCTCAAGGACTGGGAGCAGACGCTGGGGCGCGAGCTCATCGTCTGGGACAAGGGCCAGCGCGCGCGGCTCACCGAATTCGGCGAAAAGCTGCTGTGGGCCGAGCGCCAGGCGCAGGCCCGGCTGGCGCCGCAGATCGAAGCCCTGACCAGCGACATCGAGCGCGCGTTCTCCACGGCCTTCGACGACGAGGCCCATGTGCTCACGCTGTACGCCAGCCACGACGCGGCGCTGTCGGCGCTGCGCGAACAGGCCGGCCCGCGCGGCCTGCACCTGGATATCCGTTTCATGGGCAGCGTGGACGCGATCGCGGCGCTGAACGCGGGGCGCTGCATGATGGCGGGTTTCCACACGCTGGAGCAGCCGGGCAGCCAGTCCCTCACCGCTCGCAGCTACCGCAACCTGCTCAAGCCCGGGCTGCACAAGCTGATCGGCTTTGCCCACCGCACGCAGGGCCTGATGGTGGCCAAAAACAACCCGCTGCGCATTACATCCGCCGCCGACCTGGCGCGGCCCGGCCTGCGCTATGTCAATCGCGCTGAAGGCACGGGCACGCGCGTGCTGCTCGATGAATTGCTGGCCAGGGCCGGCGTGGCCTCGTCCGCAATCCAGGGCTACCAGAGCCAGGAGCCTTCGCACACCGCCGTGGCCCAGGCTATCGCCAGCGACGCGGCCGACGCGGGCCTGGGCATTGAAGCGGCGGCGCGTGAAAAAGGCCTGGGCTTTGTGCCGCTGGCGCAGGAGCGCTACCACCTGGTCTGTCTGAAGTCGGAACTGCCCACGCCGCAGGTGCAGGCGCTGCTCAAGGAACTGCAAAGCCGCGACTGGCAGGCCACCCTGGAGCACCTGCCCGGCTACAGCGGCAAGCTGGCCCAGAGTGGCAAGGTGCTGTCGCTGCGCGCCACCCTGCCCTGGTGGACTTACCGCAAGGAAAAGCCCGGCAAAGCCAAGGCCTGACTCTTTTCAGAGCGCGCAGGAACGAAAGCCGCAGAACACGTCGTCGCGGCCCGGCAAGGCAAAGCCGCGGTGCCTGGGATTTTTCATACGCGCGCGCGTCGCGAAGGAAGCGCCGCGCAGCACCTTGTGCGTGCCGAAGCGCGGCTGCGAATAAGCCTGCCAGGGGCCGGGCACAAAACCCGGATAGGGCCTGAAGCTGCTGCCCACCCACTCCCAGACATCGCCCCATTTAAAACCGCGCCGCGCCGCCGTGTGGGCGGCCAGTTCCCACTCCACTTCGGCAGGCAGCCTGCGCCCGGCCCAGCGGCACCAGGCGTCGGCCTCCCACCAGCTCATGTGCATGGCCGGCTGGTTGCCTTGCATGCGGCGCGGCACGCCGAAGCGGTTCTGTATCACCGCGCCGCTGGAGATGCCGATCTGGTCCACATAACGCGGGCCGCGCCGGCCTTCGCCCGCGGCCTGGCCCTGCAGCCAGCGCCAGCCGTCCGGCTGCCAGAGCTCCTCGCGGTCGTAACCGCCGTCGCCGACGAATTCCACATACTGGGCCCAGCTCACGGGCTGCGCGTCGATTTCAAATTCCGGCACGCTGACGGCATGCGCCGCCTGTTCATTGTCAAAGACGAACCCCGTGCCCGGTGCGCAGCCCATCTGCCACACCGTGGCCGGAACCAGCAGGGGCTCGCGCAGCGCCATGGGCACCGGCGTGAAAGCGTCCGCCAAGGTTTTGTCCAGCGCCAGGCCCAGGGTTTGCGCGCTGCGCACCAGGGCCTCGCCGCGCATGTCTTCGAAGAACAGGCTGAGCCGGTAGAAGTACAGCGCATCGTCGCTGCCGGCGGGCCCGGTTTTCTCCAGCAGGTCCAGCGTGCTTTCCAGTGTGTCCAGCAGGTAGGCGCGGCAGTGCGCCATGCCCGGCAAGTCCAGCGTCCAGCGCGCGCTGTGCGGCACGGCCTGCGCATTCCACCAGCGGTCGGCGTTCGGTTCTACGGACGCGAGCCGGGTGCGCGCGGGATCGCAGCGCGTGCCCAGGGCGCGCTGTGTATTGCGGGCTATCCACCACTCCTGGAACCAGCCCACATGGCCGAGCTCCCACAGCGGCGGGTTGACGTTGGGCAGGCAAGGCACGGCGAAATTCCCGGCCTCCAGCGCCTGCTGGTATTGCGCGAACAAATGCAGGGTGTTGTTGCGCGCATCCATCAGTGCCAGCGACAGCGGGCCACGGCCGGCGCCGCGCATCGCGGGCGAATCCGCCAGGCCGCCTGCCGCGGCAGGCAATGAGGAGGGTAATGAATTTGGTGTAGCGTCTGAAGCCAAGGCTGCCGTCCTCGCATGCCCGGCCGCGATGGACACCACCAAGGCGCCATCACATCCGTGCACGCGTTGAGGCCAGAATAGCAGAGACAGGGCCAGCCGGCAGGCTTTAAGTCAATAGCGTGCATCAGGTGTTTTCCCTCGGCCGGCGGCTGTCCATCGCGCCCGCGCGACCGCCGGTCGGCCCGCGCGGCGCATGCGTATTTTCCACTTTTGATTCGGCAAAGACGCGGATAGACTGCGGCCAGTTCTCCTTCAATTGGAGGAGCTACCCTGGGGCACAGCGTTTGCCTCCGGGCTCACCGCGACCTCAAAAAAGCGATCCCTTACCGGCCCGACCCCACATGCAATTACACGACCTCAATTCACAGCCCGCCGAACTCGACCTGACCCTGCTGGATCTCGGGCCCCTGGCCTGGGTGCTGGAGGAATTGCGTAAATCGCTGGAGGGCTCGACCAAGGCGCTCAAACGTTTCATGCGCGAGACCGAGGCCGGGCGCGACTCCGAGATCGGCGCGCTGGACGCGGGCCAGTTGCGCATCGCGCGCCAGCAATTGCACCAGGCCGTGGGCGCGCTGGAGATGGTGGGCATGAGCGCCCCGGCGCTGGTGCTGCGGGCCATGGAAACCGCGGTGCAGAAATTCATACAGTCGCCGGTGCAGTGCAACCAGGATGCCATAGGCAAGATCGAACTGGCGGGCTTTTCCATCGTCCACTACCTCGAAGACGTGCTGGCGGGCAAGCCGGCTTCGGCGGTCTCACTCTTCCCCCAGTACCGCGACATCCAGGGCCTGGTCGGCGCCGACCGCGTCCACCCCGCGGACCTCTGGGTCTTCGAGTGGCGCTGGATAGAGCCGGTGCTGGACATCACTGTCCCTGACTGCGAATACGGCGATGAAACCCGGCAACTGCTGGACCGGCTGATGCTGACCCTGATACGCACCGGCGACGCAGAGGCCGCGCGCAGCCTTCGCGACACCTGCCTGGGCTTTGCAAAAACGCAGACCGGCATTGAATCCCGAACCTTCTGGAAGATAGCCGCCGGTTTTTTCGAGGCGCTGGCACAGGGCCTGCTGAACGTCGACCTCTATGTGAAGCGGGCGACCCTGCGCGTGCTGCTGCAATACGTGTGGCTGGCCAAGGGCACGGAGGCCTCGGCCAGGCTCGCCGAAGACCTGCTCTTCCTGTGTTCCCAGGCGAAAGTCCAGCGCTCCAGCGACTCGCCGGTGCTGTCGGCGGTGCGCTCGGCCTACGGCCTCAAACGCTTCAAGCCGGTGGACTATGAGTCGGTCCAGTTCGGCCGCTTCGCGCCGGCACTGATCGCCCAGGCCCGCAAGCGCATCGCCTCGGCCAAGGAAACCTGGTCGGCGGCGACCGCGGGCGACCTCGGCAAATTCAAGATGCTGACCGACCAGTTCAGCCTGGTCACGGATTCGCTGGTCAAGCTGCACCCGCCCAGCGAAGTGCTGGCGCGCGCCATGAGTCGCGTGATTGAAAGCACAGTCGCATCCGGCCAGGCGCCCAGGCCCGAACTGGCGCTGGAATTCGCCACCGCCGTGCTTTTCCTGGAGGCCGTGTTCGACGACTTCGATCCCAACGACCCCCAGCTGTGGGCGCGCACGGCGCGCCTGGCCGAGCGGCTGCAGAGCGCGCGCGACGGCGGCCCCGCGCAACCCCTGGAGTCGTGGATGGAGCAGCTCTACCAGCGCGTCAACGACAAGCAGACCATGGGAAGCGTGGTCGGCGAGCTGCAAACCTCCCTGGCCGCGCTGGAGAAATCGCTGGACCTGTTCTTCCGCACGCCCAAAGACACCCAGCTGCTGGCCGTGGTGCCGGGGCAACTGGCGCAGATGCAGGGCGTGCTGTCCGTGCTGGACCTGGACCAGGCCGCGCTCGCGGTGACGCACATGCGCGAACTGGTCGAGCGCATGCTCAAGCCCGGCGCCGACGAACAAAAAGCCCACGCGGACGGCATCTTCGACAGGCTGGGCAACAACCTGGGCGCGCTGAGCTTTCTGATCGACATGCTCAACTACCAGCCCGCGCTGGCCAAGCGGCTGTTTGTCTACGATGCCGCCAAAGGCGAACTCAAGGCCGACAAGGAACAGTAAGCCGGTTGGGCCAGCCTCGCCGCGTGGCGGCTTGCGGAGAAAGCGCGCCGGGCTGTTGTTTTAAACTGGCCCGGCAACACACGGACGCCCGTCACACCGCATGGGCGCCGCTGGACATCCCGGAAAGCCTTGCCATGAACGCCCCCCAAAAGCCCTCGTCCGCCGCACCCCGGCTCACCAGCCTCTCGCACGGCGGCGGTTGCGGCTGCAAGATCGCGCCCGGCGTGCTCAGCGAGATCCTGAAAAATTCGGGCAACCTGCCGGGCCTGAACATTCCGCCGCAACTGCTGGTGGGCATAGAGACCGCGGACGATGCGGCCGTGTACCAGCTCAACGACGAGCAGGCGCTGATCGCCACCACCGACTTCTTCATGCCCATCGTGGACGATCCCTACGACTTCGGGCGCATCGCCGCGACCAACGCGATCAGCGACGTCTACGCCATGGGCGGCACGCCCATCATGGCGCTGGGGCTGGTGGGCATGCCCGTCAACGTGCTGCCGCTGGAAACCATAGGCGCCATCCTGCGCGGCGGCCAGGACGCCTGCCGCGAGGCCGGCATCCCGATCGCGGGCGGCCACACCATCGATTCGGTGGAGCCCATCTACGGCCTGGTGGTGATGGGCCTGGTGCACCCTTCGCGCGTCAAGAAAAATTCCGGCGCGCGCGCCGGCGATGTGCTGGTGCTGGGCAAGCCGCTGGGCGTGGGCATACTCTCGGCGGCGCTGAAAAAGGAAAAACTCGATGCCCAGGGTTACGCCCGCATGGTCGCGCTCACCACGCAGCTCAACAAGCCCGGCATCGCCCTGGCGCGCATGGAAGGCGTGCACGCGCTGACCGACATCACCGGCTTCGGCCTGGCCGGCCACGGCCTGGAACTGGCGCGCGGCGCCGGCCTGCAGGCCCGCATCAACTGGCAGCGCGTCCCCTTGATCCCTGGCGCGCGCGAACTCGCGGCACAAGGCTGCGTGACGGGCGCCTCAGGCCGCAATTGGGCCAGCTATGGGAGCGAGGTGAACTTGCCGGCCGGCTTCACCGAGGTCGACAAGGCCTTGCTGAGCGACCCACAGACCTCGGGCGGCCTGCTGGTGTCCTGTAGCGCGGACAGCGCGGACGAAGTGCTGGGGATTTTCCGGGAGCAGGGGTTTGGGGATGCGGCCGTCATTGGGGAAGTCGCCGCAGGGAAAGGAATAACGGTTCAGGAATGACCGTTCGCTGAAAAAAGAGGCAGGGGGCCTGCCACAGGCGCAATACCCCTAGGGTAAACCCGGAAATTTTTTGTCAGTCTTTATTCAGTGCGGCGGCGGGCATCCGTCGTACCATTCATGCCTCGGCGTACCCGGTGGGTACTTTCTCATTCAAAAAAACTGATCGGAGACATCCCCCGTGTCCGCACTCCTCAAACTCGCACTGGCCTATGACTGGCTGACCACGCGGCTGGGCAAGATCGCCGCCTGGACGGTGCTGCTGGCCGCGCTGATCTCGGCCGGCAATGCCTTCGTACGCTACGGCCTGGACATCAGCTCCAACGGCTGGCTGGAAATCCAGTGGTATCTGTTCGCCGCCACCGTGATGCTGGGCGCGCCCGTGGTGCTCAAGCTCAACGAGCACGTGCGGGTCGACATCATCTACGGCAAGCTCAAAGGCAATGGGCCGGTCTATGTGGACATCTTCGGCCTGATCTTCTTCCTGCTGCCGGTGATGGGCCTGATGGCCTACCTGAGCTGGCCGCTGTTCATGAGCATGTACCGCTCCGGGGAAGTCTCGGGCAACGCGGGCGGCCTGATCCGCTGGCCCGCGATGCTGCTGCTGCCGCTGGGCTTCGGCCTGATGTTCGTGCAGGGCCTGTCGGAAATCATCAAGCGCATCTGCTACCTCCAGGGCAAGTTCGAGATGGACACGCACTACGAGAAGCCGGTCCAGTGATCCGTTTGCATCACCCGCTCCCATAAAAATACTTTCAGGACTACCCCATGCAAATGGAAAACTTTGCCCCGATCATGTTCGCGGGCCTCGTGCTGATCATGCTGATCGGCTTCCCCGTCGCCTTCTCGCTGGCCGCCCTCGGGCTGGGTTCGGGCTTTCTGGCCATCGAGATGGGCTGGTTCCCGGCCAGCTTCATGTCCAACCTGCCGCTCAATATGTTCGGCATCCTGTCGAACGAGCTGCTGCTGGCGATTCCCTTCTTCACCTTCATGGGCGCCATCCTTGAGAAATGCGGCCTGGCCGAGGACATGCTGGACTCCATGGGCCAGCTCTTCGGTCCCGCCAAGGGCGGCCTGGGCTACTCGGTCATCATCGTCGGCTTCATCCTGGGCGCCATCACCGGCACGGTGGCCGGCCAGGTGATCGCCATGGCGCTGATCTCGCTGCCCGTGATGATCCGCTACGGCTACAACATGCGCTACGCCACCGGCGTTCTGGCGGCCTCAGGCACCATCACGCAGCTGGTGCCGCCCTCGCTGGTGCTGATCGTCATGGCCGACCAGCTGGGCCGCTCGGTGGGCGACATGTACAAGGGCGCCTGGGGCCCCTCCATCCTGCAGGTGCTGATCTTCGCGGGCTACACCTTCGCGCTCGGCGTGTTCAAGCCGCACCACGTGCCGGGCGTTCCCAAAACCGCACGCACGCTCAACGGCTGGGCGCTGTGGGCCAAATGCCTGCGCGGCATCATCCCCTCGGCCATCCTGATCTTCGCGGTGCTGGGCTCCATGGGCGGACTGCCCGGTATTGACAAGGCCATCGCCACACCGACCGAAGCCGGCGCCATGGGCGTGGTGGGCGCGCTGGTACTGGCCGCCATGCACAAACGCCTGACCCCCGCGCTGATCTGGGAAGCCATGATAGGCACCATGCGCCTGACGGCCATGGTGGTGTTCATCCTGATAGGCGCGCGCGTCTTCTCGATGGTGTTCCAGGGCGTGGACGGCGCCAAGTGGGTCGAGCACATGCTCAGCGGCCTGCCCGGCGGCCAGATCGGCTTCCTGATCGCCGTCAACCTGTTCATCTTCTTCCTGGCCTTCTTCCTCGACTTCTTTGAGATCGCCTTCATCATCCTGCCCATGCTGGGCCCGGTCGCCGACAAGCTGGGCATTGACCTGATCTGGTTCGGCGTGCTGCTGTGCGTGAACATGCAGACCAGCTTCATGCACCCGCCTTTCGGTTTCGCGCTGTTCTACCTGCGCGGCATCGCCGACACGCTGTTCAAGGAAGGGCGCATCCCCAAACCCATCAAGTCCAACGACATCTACCTGGGCGCGATTCCCTGGGTGGCGATGCAACTGCTCCTGGTGGCGATCGTGATCTTCGTGCCGCAGACGGTGACCGTCTTCCTCGACAAGCCCGAGGTGATAGACCTGGACAAGGTCAAGATCGAAGTGCCGGTCGACGACAGCGCCACCCCGCCCGCGGGCGCGGCCAGCGGCGCGGCAGGCAGCGATCCGCTGGCGCCGCCGGCCGAGCCCAGCTCCGAAGACGAACAGAAAAAGGTCGACGAGCTGTTCAAGACCAAATAAGCCGCCCGCACCACAGGCTGCCAGCGCCCCTTTCGCGAGGGGCGTTTTTTTTGCTACCCTGGGCCACCAGCCCCCCACGCCCTGCCCGCACATCATCACCCGCCATGGACCCTAGCCCCACGCCCAGCCCCTATTTCGGCCCGCCGCCCTTCAAGTTCACGCCCACGGGCGGGAGCATTTCGGGGCCGGCGTTTTCCGTGACCTTCAAGATCCTGTCCACCCTCATCGTGGCGGCACTGGCCGCGGCCTTTGCGCAGGCCTGGCTGGCCGGCAGGGCCTCGGGCGCATCGGCCGCCGGCGGCTGGTTTATCGCGGGCCTGCTGCTGGTGAGCTACACGGGCTGGCACATCCTGCGCAGCGTCACGCGCATCGATGAGCAGGGCCTGCACCAGAGCTGGGTCTGGGACAAACACATGGAGCTGCGCGAGCTGGCCTACGGCAAGTTGATCCGCGTGCGCGGGCTCGAATGGCTGATCGCGCCGCGCCTCTATGTGCGCACGCTGATGGGCAAGTTCGCGGTGTTTTATGCGTCGTCGCCTGAAATGGTGGCGGAATTTGAGCGCCTGGTTAGCGAACTCAAGACATTCCGCAGCCAAAGATAGTTGGCACACCCCCGTTGAGGCTCACTGCGTGTAGCCTCCTCCCCCCTTGCAGGGGGCGGCGCCTGCGGTCTGGCAAAGCCAGTCCCGCGGCCCCCGCTCTTGACCCCGTCCCAGTCTGAACGAGTTGAAGCAGGGGCGAAAAAAAACCGCGACGTGTCGCGGTTTTTTCTTGCGCAACGCAAAGGCTTACAAAGTGACGCCTTGCATGTACGTGTCAAAACGCGACTCGGCAAAACGGAACCAGAGGATCTGGTCTTTCTGGAAAGCGCGGTAGTCGCTGTAGATCTTCTTCCAGTCGGGGTTCTTCTCGGCCAGTTCGCCGTAGAGGTCCATCGCGGCCTTGAACGAAGCGTCGAGCACGGGCTTGGGGAAAGGCAGGATCTTGGTCTTGGCGCCCACCAGCTGCTTCAGTGCGGTCGGGTTGCGGGCGTCGTATTTGGCCTGCATGTCGATGTGCGCGTGCGAGGCGGCGCTTTCGACAATCGCCTTGTACTCCGCGGGCAGGGCTTCGAGGGCCTTGTTGTTGATGAAGAAGTCCACTTCAGGACCGCCTTCCCACCAGCCGGGGTAGTAATAAAACGGCGCAACCTTGTTAAAGCCCAGCTTCTGGTCGTCGTAAGGGCCCACCCACTCGGCGGCGTCCAGCGTGCCCTTTTCGAGCGCCTGGTAGATTTCGCCGCCGGGCAGGTTTTGCGGCACCACGCCGAGGCGCTCCACCACCTTGCCGGCAAAGCCGCCGATGCGGAACTTCAGGCCCTTCAGGTCGGCCACGGTCTTGATTTCCTTGCGGAACCAGCCGCCCATCTGGGTGCCGGTGTTGCCACCGGGAAAGCTCACGAGGTTGTACTTGGCGTAAAACTCGTTCATGAGCTTGCGGCCGTTGCCCTCGTACATCCAGGCCGACATCTGGCGCGAGTTCATGCCGAAGGGAATGGCCGCGCCTATGGCGAAGGCCTCGTTCTTGCCGAAGTAGTAGTAAGGCACGGTGTGGCACATTTCCACGGAACCCTGGCCCACGCCGTCGACCACGCCGAAAGCGGGCATCAGTTCACCGGCCGCATGCACGCTGATCTGGAACTTGCCGCCGGTCATCTCGCTGACCTTCTTGGCGAACACTTCGGCGCCGCCGTAAATCGTGTCCAGCGGCTTGGGGAAGCTGGAAGCCAGGCGCCAGCGTATGGTGGCCTGCGCGTGAACCGCGGGGGCGATGCCAGCAGCGAGAACGCCGGCAATGCCGGCGTTTTTGATAAGGGAGCGACGATCCAAAATGCTATCTCCTGAAAGTTTGTCAAACGTGCGGGGCCTGAATGGCGCCCGCCGGACCTCTCGAGCCGGTACGGCCGGTAAAGGCAGCGTCCTCAAGCGAAGGCCAGCTGGGATTTTGTCAGCTTTTACTTCGAGATCACACCGTTTGTACCCACCTGTTTCAAGAATAAAAAAGCCGCCTCTGGGAGGCGGCTTGCAAATTCCTGACGGGGCGCGAAGGCCCCGCGGGAATCAGAGCTTCTGGGCTTGCATGAAGCGGTCGAAGGTGGCCTCGGTGAAACGGAACCACAGGTTCTGCTCGGCGCGGAACTTGGAATAGTCTGCGTAGATTTTTTTCCAGTTCTCGTTCTTGGCGCTGAGCTCCTCATACAGGGCCATGGCTTCCTTGAAGGCGGCGTTCATCACGTCGGTGGGGAAAGGCCGCAACTTGGTGCCCGCGCCCACCAGCTGCTTGAGGGCCGCCGGGTTCTTGGCATCGTATTTGGCCTGCATCTCGCCGTGGGCCTGGGCCGCGGCGGCCTCCACGATGGCCTTGTATTCGGGCGAGAGCGCCTCGAAGGCCTTGTTGTTGATGAAGAAGTCCAGCTCGGGGCCGCCTTCCCACCAGCCGGGGTAGTAGTAAAACGGCGCGACCTTGTTGAAGCCCAGCTTCTGGTCGTCATACGGGCCCACCCATTCGGCGGCATCGATGGTGCCTTTTTCCAGCGCCTGGTAGATCTCGCCGCCGGGGATGTTCTGCGGCACGCCGCCTATGCGCTCCAGCACCTTGCCGGCGAAGCCGCCGATGCGCATCTTCAGGCCCTTGATGTCCTTGACGGACTTGATTTCCTTGCGGTACCAGCCGCCCATCTGGGCGCCGGTGTTGCCGCCGGGGAAATTGACGATGTTGTACTTGGCATAGAACTCGCGCATCAGCTTCAGGCCGTTGCCTTCGTACATCCAGGCGCTCATCTGCCGGCTGTTCAGGCCGAAGGGAATGGCGCAGCCCAGGGCGAAGCATTCGTCCTTGCCGAAGAAATAATAAGGCGCGGTGTGGGCCGCCTCGATGGAGCCCTGCTGCACGCCGTCGACCACGCCGAAAGCGGGCATCAGCTCGCCGGCCGCATGGACCGAGATTTCGAACTTGCCGCCGGACATGTTCTTGACGGCTTTGGCGAACACCTCGGCCGCGCCGAAGATGGTGTCCAGCGATTTCGGAAAGCTCGATGCCAGGCGCCATCGAACGGTGGCCTGGGCATGAACGGCAGGCGCCACGCCGGCAGCCAGCACACCGGCGATGCCGGCATTTTTGATTAGTGAGCGACGATCCATAAAACTCTCTCCTGAAGTTATTGAAGTTGTCCGTAGGGGGTCCGCCACACGACCGGGTACTGCAATAGTTGCAGCGTCCCGGAAGCGCCGGCGGAGCATGGACACTTTGTCACTCTTTTTCAGAAAGTTACCCCGTTCTTACCCGTAGATCAGCACAGATTTCTCCAAAAAAAAGCCGCCCCATGGGCGGCTTTTTCCAGCACGGGCCTGCGCGGCAGGCGTGCTCGGGGCTTGGCGTCCGGGCAAACAGCCCGGCGAGGCCTGCTTACAGTTTCTGGCTTTGCATGAAGCGGTCGAAAGTGGCTTCGGTGAAACGGAACCACAGGTTCTGGTCGCCTCGGAATTTCGAATAATCGGCGTAGACCTTGCGCCAGCTTTCGTTCCTGGCCGACAGCTCTTCGTAGAGCTTCATGGACTCCTTGAAAGCCGCGCTCATGACGTCCGCGGGGAAGGGACGCAGCTTGGCGCCGGCGCCCACCAGCTGTTTGAGGGCCGTGGGGTTCTTGGCGTCGTATTTGGCCTGCATGTCGACGTGGGCCGCCGCGCTGGCGACTTCGACGATGGCCTTGTACTCGGGCGTGAGCGCGTCGTAGGCCTTCTGGTTGATGTAGAGGTCCAGCTGCAGGCCGCCTTCCCACCAGCCGGGGTAGTAGTAGTTGGGCGCCACCTTGTTGAAGCCCAGCTTCTGGTCGTCGTAGGGGCCTATCCATTCGGCCGCGTCTATGGTGCCTTTTTCCAGCGCCTGGTAGATCTCGCCGCCGGGAATGTTTTGCGGCACGCCGCCCAGGCGCTCTATGACCTTGCCGGCAAAACCGCCGACACGGAATTTGAGGCCCTTCATGTCGGCCAGCGACTTGATCTCCTTGCGGAACCAGCCGCCCATCTGGGCGCCGGTATTGCCGCAGGGAAAGCTGATGATGTTGTATTTGGCGTAGAACTCGCGCATCAGTTTCAGGCCGTTGCCCTCGAAGGTCCAGGCACTCATCTGGCGACTGTTCAGGCCGAAGGGGATCGCCCCGCCTATGGCGAAGGTCTCGTCCTTGCCGAAGAAGTAGTAGGGTGCCGTATGGGCCGCTTCAATGGAGCCCTGCTGCACGCCGTCGACCACGCCGAAGGCGGGCATCAGTTCACCGGCCGCATGGACCGAGATTTCGAACTTGCCGCCCGAGATCGCCTTGACGTGTTTGGCGAAGGTCTCCGCGCCGCCGTAAATCGTGTCCAGCGACTTGGGGAAGCTGGAGGCCAGGCGCCAGCGAACGGCAGCCTGCGCATGAACGGCGGGCGCGACGCCCGCGGCCAGCACGCCGGCAACGCCCGCGTGCTTGATGAGTGAACGACGATCCATCAACTTGACTCCGAAGTGTGAAAAATAGAATTCCTTGGGGCCCGCGCATGCGCCGGCCAGACTGCCTGCGCAGGTCCTGGGGAATTCTAAAAATCAGGGGCGTGCCACCCGGGCGGGTAAACCCTTGAAGAGCTGACAGCAAGCTGAAGGTGTGCCCCCACGCTCCCCCACTTCGTGTGGGTCGCTGCCCCCCGAGGGGGCCGCCCGCCTGTGGCCCGGCAAAGCCGGTTCCACGGCTCATGCTGGGTTGAACAGCCTCAGGCCGTGGCGAACTCAGTCGCTCAAGCGACGGACTTGAGCGCCGGCTTGGCGGGCTTGTTGGTCAGTAACGTGCTGAAACGTGCGGTGACGGACGCTTCGATGCCTGCGGCATCGAGGCCCTGCATGGCCAGCAGTTTGGCATGGTCGCCGTGTTCGATGAATTCGTCCTTGAGGCCCAGCTGCAGCACCGGCTTGTTGATGCCTGCGGCTTGCAGGGCTTCGCTGACGGCGCTGCCGGCGCCGCCCATGATGGCGCCCTCTTCCACCGTGACCAGGGCTTCATGAGAGGCCGCGACCTTGAGCAGCAGTTCGGTGTCCAGCGGTTTGGCCCAGCGCATGTTGACGACGGTGGCGCCCAGCTTTTCGGCGGCCTGCAGGGCCGGGTACAGCAAGGTGCCGAAGGCCAGGATGGCGATGCCCGCGCCTTCGCGGCGGATTTCACCCTTGCCGAAGGGCAGCGACTCCAGCCCCGCCTCGGGCTCCACGCCGGCGCCGGCGCCGCGCGGATAGCGCACGGCCACTGGATGGTCCTGCTCGAAGGCGGAGGACAGCAGCTTGCGGCATTCGCGCTCATCGGCGGGGCAGGCCACGCTCATGTTGGGAATGCAGCGCAGGTAGGGAATGTCGTAGGCGCCCGCATGCGTGGCGCCGTCGGCGCCGACCAGGCCGGCGCGGTCCAGCGCGAACACCACGGGCAGGTTCTGCAGGGCCACGTCGTGGATCAGCTGGTCGTAGCCGCGCTGCAGAAAGGTCGAATAGATCGCGACCACGGGCTTGAGGCCTTCGCAGGCCATGCCGGCGGCAAAGGTCACCGCATGCTGCTCGGCGATGCCGACGTCGTGGTAGCGCCCCGGAAAGCGCTTGTGAAACTCGACCATGCCCGAACCTTCGCGCATGGCCGGCGTGATGCCGACCAGGCGGGCGTCGTGTTCGGCCATGTCGCACAGCCACTGGCCGAAGACCTGGGTGAAGGTCTGCTTGGCCGGCGCGCTGGATTTTTGCAGGCCCATGGCCGGGTCGAACTTGCCGGGGCCGTGGTAGGCGATAGGGTCGGCTTCGGCCAGCTTGTAGCCCTGGCCTTTTTTGGTGACCACATGCAGGAACTGCGGGCCGCCGTTGCCGTCCATCAGGTGCTTGATGTTTTCCAGCGTGGGCACCAGCGACTCGAGATCGTGGCCGTCTATCGGGCCTATGTAGTTGAAGCCGAAGTTTTCGAACAGCGTGGCCGGCACCACCATGCCCTTGGCATGCGACTCCAGGCGCTTGGCCAGCTCGAGCAGCGGCGGCGCCACGCGCAGCACCTGTTTGCCCACATGCTTGGCCGAGGCGTAAAAGCGCCCGCTCATGAGCTGGGCCAGGTAGCGGTTGAGCGCGCCCACCGGCGGGCTGATGCTCATGTCGTTGTCGTTGAGCACCACCAGCAGCTTGCAGTGGTCGTGCACGCCCGCGTTGTTCAGGGCCTCAAAGGCCATGCCTGCGCTCATGGCGCCGTCGCCGATGATGGCCACCGCGTGGCGGTCTTCACCTTTTTGCTGGGCGGCCAGCGCCATGCCCAGCGCGGCGGAGATCGAGGTCGACGAATGCGCGGTGCCGAAGGTGTCGTACTCGCTTTCGTCGCGGCGCGGAAAGCCCGACAGACCGCCGAACTGGCGCAGGCTGCCCATGCGCTCGCGCCGGCCCGTGAGGATTTTGTGCGGATAGGTCTGGTGGCCCACGTCCCACACCAGCCGGTCCTCGGGCGTGTTGAAAACATAGTGCAAGGCCACCGTGAGTTCCACGGTGCCGAGATTGGAACTCAGGTGCCCGCCGGTCTGGGAGACGCTGTCGAGCACAAAGGCGCGCAGCTCATCGGCCAGGGGCTTCAGGCCGGTGCGCGGCAGTTTGCGCAGGTCGGCGGGGCTTTGAATGGTTTCGAGCAATGGATACATCGTGGTGTCGTTGTTATGGCGAGGCCGGTTCCTCTTCCCTGGTTGTCTGTCCTGCTTAATGGTGGCGGTTGACCAGCATGTCGGCCAGCGCGCGCAAGGCCTCGGTGCGGGCCAGCCCGCTGGCGTCCAGGCCGGCCAGGGCCCTGGCCAGCAACTGCTGCGCATAGGCTTTGGAGGCCTCCAGCCCCATCAGCGAAACAAAGGTGGGCTTGTCCTGGGCGGCATCCTTGCCGGCGGTCTTGCCCAGCGTGGCGGAGTCGGCGGTGACGTCGAGGATGTCGTCGACCACCTGGAAGGCCAGGCCAACGGCCGCGCCGTAGTCGCGCAAGGCCTGCCAGGCCGCGGGCGCCACAGTGCCGCAAGCCGCGCCCATCATGACGCTGGCCTCCAGCAGCGCGCCGGTTTTCAGGCGGTGCATTTCATGCAGTTGCTGCGAGTCCAGCGGCATGCCCACGCTGGCCAGGTCTATCGCCTGGCCGCCGGCCATGCCCTGGAAACCGGCCGCCTGGGCCAGCATGCGGCACAGCCGCGCTTGCGTGGCGGCGTCGACCGAGCCATCTTCGGGCGTCAGGAATTCAAAGGCCAGGGCCTGCAGCGCATCGCCGGCCAACAGCGCCTGGGCCTGGCCGAACTTGACGTGCACCGTGGGCTTGCCGCGGCGCAGCACGTCGTTGTCCATGCAGGGCATGTCGTCGTGCACCAGCGAGTAAGCGTGGATCAGCTCGACCGCACAGGCGGCGCGCAGGGCAGCTTCGGGGTTGCCGCCCACAGCCTCGCAGGCCGCCATGACCAGCAGCGGGCGCAGGCGCTTGCCGCCGTCGAGCACGGCATAACGCATGGCGTCGCCCAGGCCGGCGGGCGCGGGCGAATCGGTGGGACAGGCCACCCAGCGGGACAAGGCGCTCTCGACGGTGGCAAGCTGTCTTGCGCTCCAGTCGCTCAGCGTGAACAGGGGCAGTTTTTCAGGGGCGTTCAATCTGGGTCTCTGTTTGGGTCTGGATCGGGTAGCGGGTCGCGGCTTTCGTGCCGCTTTACTCCTGCACCCAGGGCTTGAGTTCCGTGCCTTCGAGCACCTTGATCTGGGTTTCCACGGCTTCGAGCTTGTCGCGGCAGAACTTCAGCAACTGCGCGCCGCGCTGGTAACCCGTCAGCAGCTGGTCCAGCGGCAACTGGCCGGACTCCAGGCTGTCCACCAGTTCCTCGAGTTCCTGCAGGGCCGCCTCATAGCTGGCGGGCAGCGCTGCTGCGGGGGGCGTCGAAGAGGCGGAGGATGAAGCGCTTTTGGCCATGGTTCTTTGAGTGAAGGCCTGATTTTAGGCCGTTGCGGAGGGATTGCGCCGCCCGGCTCCCCGGGCTTGCAAATGCAATATTCGTATTATCCGGCGGCGGCGCGCAAAGCCCCCGAATCCACCCCGCGCGGGTACAATTGATAACAGTTCTCGATAACAACGGTGACCCCGTTGCGGGAAACCCGGCCTTGTTTTCACCCGTGGGCTGACGCTCAGCCTGCTTCCCTGGTTTGTCAACTGCCTCCAAAGCCTCGCGCGGCGGCATGTTCACCCGAAATTTGCATGTCTGATCTCAGCCTTCGCCTCCTTCAGGCCACCAGCCAGCTCCCGATTTCCAGCTACTTTGATGCGGGCCTGTACCAGCGGGAGCAGCAAAAGCTGTTCACACACGGGCCGCGCTACCTGGGCCATGAACTGGCGGTGCCCAACCTGGGCGACTACTACGCCCTGCCGCATGAGGGCGAGGGCCGGGCGCTGGTGCGCAATGCCTCGGGCATAGAGCTGATCTCCAACGTCTGCCGGCACCGGCAGTCGACCATGCTGCAGGGCCGCGGCAACACCGGCAGCAACATCGTCTGCCCGCTGCACCGCTGGACCTACAACACCTCGGGCGAGCTCATAGGCGCGCCGCACTTCGAGATCGATCCCTGCCTGAACCTGAACCGCTACAAGACCACGACCTGGAACGGCCTGGTGTTCGAGGACAACGGCCGCGACGTCGCGGCCGAGATGGCGCAGCTGGCCACGCATGCCGACCTCGATTTTTCGGGCTACCAGCTCGACAAGGTGCACCTGCACGAATGCAACTACAACTGGAAGACCTTCATCGAGGTCTACCTCGAGGACTACCACGTCGGCCCCTTCCACCCCGGCCTGGGCGGCTTCGTCACCACCGACGACCTGCGCTGGCAGCTCGAGGCCGACTATTCGGTGCAGACCGTGGGCGTGTCGGACAAGCTCGGCAAGCCCGGCACCGATACCTACAAAAAATGGCACGACGTGGTGCTGCAGTACCGCAAGGGCGTGCCGCCCAAGTACGGCGCGATCTGGCTCACTTACTACCCGCACGTGATGGTCGAGTGGTATCCGCACGTGCTGGTGGTCAGCACGCTACACCCGCAGGGGCCCGACAAGACGCTCAACGTGGTGGAGTTCTTCTACCCTGAGGAAATCTGTGCCTTCGAGCGCGAGTTCATCGAGGCGCAGCAGGCGGCCTACATGGAAACCTGCGTGGAGGACGACGAAATCGCCCTGCGCATGGACGCCGGCCGCAAAGCCCTGCTGCTGCGCGGCGACAACGAATTCGGCCCCTACCAGAGCCCCATGGAAGACGGCATGCAGCACTTTCACGAGTGGTACCGCCGCGAGATGGGCGCCAGCAAAACCACGCAGATGATCTGAGAACCGGCTCCCGGCGTGCAAGCTCCCTCGCCCGCCTATAGGATGGCTGCAGTCCCGTACATCGGCGGGGCCGCAGCCATTTTTCATTCCACCCATCCCTGCCCCTAAACCCGCCGCACACCATGCAAGCCATCTGGATGATTTTTTCCTCGTTCATGTTTGCGACCATGGGGGTCTGCGTGAAATACGCGTCCGAGCACTTCAACAGCGCCGAGCTGGTGTTCTACCGCGGCATCCTGGGCATCCTCTTCATGGCGGCCTATGCGCGTGCGCGCGGCATCACGCTGGCCACCCGCTACCCGGCCATGCACGCCTGGCGCAGCGTGATCGGCGTGATGTCGCTGTCGGCCTGGTTTTACGCCATCGCGCATCTGCCGCTGGCCACCGCCATGACGCTCAACTACATGAGCAGCGTGTGGATAGCGGCCTTCCTGGTCGGCGGGGCGCTGATGGCCTGGACGCCGCCGAAAGCCAACACCAACGCCCCGGCCAGCGCCTCCCCGGAGAGCGGCGCGGCCAGCCTGGGGGCTTTATTCACCAGCCAGGGGCCGCTGGTCATGGCCATCCTGGCGAGTTTCACCGGCGTGGTCATGCTGCTGCGTCCGGCCATAGACCAGAACCAGACCTTTGCCGGCCTGGTGGGCCTGATGTCCGGCCTGGGCGCCGCCTTCGCCTACATGCAGGTCATGGCGATTTCGCGCATGGGCGAGCCCGAAACCCGCACCGTGTTTTACTTTGCCGTGGGCACGGCGGTGGCCGGCGCGCTGGGTATGGCAGTGATGGGCGTGACGCCCTGGAACTGGCGGCACGCACTGTGGCTGCCGCCCATAGGCATACTGGCGTCGCTGGGCCAGCTGGCCATGACCAAGGCCTATTCGATGTCGGAAAACCACGGCGGCACGCTGATGGTGGCCAACCTGCAGTATTCGGGCATTGTCTTTGCGGCCCTCTACAGCCTGATCCTGTTTGGCGACAATATTCCCCTGATCGGCTGGGCCGGCATGGTGCTCATCATCGTGAGCGCGATTGCGGCCACGGTGCTGCGTGCCCGCGCCGCGCCGAACGCCCCCGCCGAAGAGCACTAAGGAGTTTCCTCATGAACTACACCACCCTGATTTCCGCCGAACAACTGCAAGCCCTGGTCGCCTCGGCCAAACCGCTGCGCATCTTCGATTGCAGCTTCGACCTCATGAAGCCGGGCCTGGGGCAGGAACAGTACCTGGCCTCGCACATCCCCGGCGCCGTGTACGCCAACCTGGACACCGCGCTGAGCGCCAAGCACGGCGTGCCCGGCGCCCACGGGATCATCACCGCCAGCGGCGCCGACGCGCCCGCGTCGGGCGGGCGCCACCCGCTGCCGAATCGCGAGAAGTTCGCGACCTGGCTGTCCAGCGTCGGTTTCGCCAACAACATGCAGGCCGTCGTTTATGACCGCAACGGCGCCAACTACTGCGGGCGCCTGTGGTGGATGCTCAAGTGGGCCGGCCATGAAAACGTCGCCATGCTCGACGGCGGCCTGCAGGCCTGGCAGGCGGCGGGCGGCGCGGTGAACAGCGGCGAGGAGCCCGCGCATTTCCAGGCCAGCTTCCTGCTCGCGCCGGCCAGGGCCACGCTGGTGTCGGCCGATACCGTGGCCGCGCAACTGGGCAGGCCGGCCCAGACCCTGATCGATGCGCGCGCCACGCCGCGCTTCAAGGGCGAGGTGGAGCCGCTGGACCCGGTGGCCGGCCATATCCCGGGCGCGCTGAACCGGCCCTTCAGCCAGAACATAGGGCCCGACGGCAAATTCAAGCCGGCCGCACAACTCAAGGCCGAGTTTGAAACCCTGCTGGCCGGCCGCGACCCGGCGACCGTGGTGCACCACTGCGGCAGCGGCGTCAGTGCCGTGCCCAACCTGGTCGCCATGGAAATCGCCGGCCTGGGCAGGACCGGCCTGTACGCCGGCAGCTGGAGCGACTGGTGCAGTGACCCGCAGCGCCCGGTGGCCCAGGGCTAGGCCCCCTTGTTAACGCCGCAACAAAAAACGCCACCGGCCGTGCCTGGTGGCGTTTTTTTAAGCCCGCACGAAAGCGGTGGCGGCTCTCTTTATTTGGTGGTGCCGCTGGCCGGCGTGCCGGGCGCGGTCGAACCGGAGTTCGACACAGCCGCGCTGGACTCCGGCGTAGGCGTGGGGCTGGTACCGCTGCTGCTGGTGGAAGGTGTCGAAGGCGCAGGCGTGGAAGAGGTTGAAGGGCTGGAGCTGGACGGCGTCGAGGAGGTCGCGCCGGTGTCTTCGACTTTCTTTCCACAGGCGCCCAGTGCCAGCAGGGCAGCCAGGGCAAGAGCCGTTGCGGCAGCGGGTTTGAATTTGGATGCGTGCATGTGTGTTTCCTTGTATGAAGAAATGAAGCGATAGGAAGATCAATCTGTCGATCGGCGGAAGTTGGCTGAACGCCAGCCAGTCACCAATTTAGCCGCGCCTTGCGGCCATGCCCCATGAGACTGTGTCCCACAGGGCTGTAGGGATTTTTCGATGGGTGCGCGCCGAGTGCACGCACCGGAAGGCGTGCTTCAGCAGGCGCGGGCGTGGCCTGTCAGGCGGATGCGCCTGTGCGGGTTGTCGCGCCGCGCCCCCGAGCTGGGGCCGGCGCCGCGGCTGCTCCTGGAGCCGTTGTCCGGCCTGTCGCCCACCTGGCCTTTGGAAGGGCTGGGTTCGGGTTTGTGGGCATGAAGGGTGTCGCTGCTTTTCATGGGAAGGTCTCCTTCGGCTTGCAGGCCCCGGCCGGCTGTGCCGGAAATCCGGCTCGCCTGCCACAAGGGCGCACAAAGGGGTGCACAGAGTCTGTTGGTTTCACTCTAAAAGCCGCGCGGCACGGCCGCTGTAGGCAATGCCTGCCCATGGCGTAGGAGACGGCCTACAAATCTAGGCGGGGGGCCGCGCCGGGGAACGCACATGCTCGGGCCGCACACCCACACCCACCGCATAAGCCGGCAGTGCCTGCAGCAGCGGCCAGCGGCGCATCAGCTTCAAGGGCCAGGGCAGCGCCATGGGCGGGGCTTCGCTGCCGCGCGCCGCCAGCACCGGACTCAGCACGCGGTTCTGGATGGCCACCTGCGCCGCCTGGGTGAGCCGGGTCGGCAGCAGGCGCCGCTTTTCCACCCGCGCCAGGAAAGGCGTCAGGGCCGCCGTGTCCACGCGCGCATCGGCCAGCGGCTGCGCTAGCGTGTTGGCCGCCGCCACGGCATCCTGCACCGCCAGGTTGATGCCCACGCCGCCCACGGGCGACATGGCATGCGCGGCGTCGCCTATGCACAGCAGGCCGGGCCTGTACCAGCGCTCCAGCCGGTCCACCGTCACGCTCAGCAGCTTGATGTCGTCCCAGCTTGCCAGCGCGTCCATGCGACCCGCGAACAGGGGCGCCACTTTCACCATGTCGGCCCTGAAGGCCTCCAGCCCGCGCGCGCGCACGGCCTCAATCCCGCCCTTGGGAATCACATAGGCGCACTGCCAGTAGCTGCCGCGGTCAATCATGGCCAGAAAGATGCCCGTGGTGATGCGCCCGCCCGTGGTGGAAGGATCCCCCGGCAGCTTGGGCAGCCGCATCCACAACACGTCGATGGGTGCGCCCAGGTCGCGCACCACCAGCCCGGCGGCGGCGCGCACCGTCGAGCGCCTGCCGTCGGCGCCTATGACCAGATCCGCCCTCACCTGCAGGGGGCCTTCCGGCGTGGTGACATGCACGTCGGTCACCGTGCCGCCCTCCTCACTCAACCCCGTGACTTCGGCGTTCTGCAGCAATCGAAAACCGGGATAAAGCTCGGCTTCGTCGCGCACAAAATCCAGGAACTCCCACTGCGGCATCATCGCGATGAACTGGCAGCGTATGCGCAGGCGCTTGAAACTGGCCAGCACCACCTGGGTGTCGCCGACAATCGCACGCAACTCGCTGACCTCCTCGTGCGGGCGTGCCAGGAATTTGTCCAGCAGGCCCAGTTCGTGGATCACCTGCAGGGTGGACGGATGCACCGTGTCGCCGCGAAAGTCGCGCAGGAAATCGGCATGCTTTTCGAGCACCAGCACCTCCACGCCGGCGCGTGCCAGCAGCAGGCCCAGCATCATGCCGGCCGGGCCGCCGCCGGCAATGCAGCAGCGGACCTTGAGAACTTCGGCCATGGGTGTCTCCCTCGGGGAAAAGTCCTCCGACCTTATAGAAGCTTGCCGCGCAGTGCAAGCGCGGGGCAGGCGCTCAGGCCGGCGGCGCGGGGGCCGGGCCCGGTTTCAGGCTTGCACCCGGGGAGGCGCCGGATGCGGCGCCGGCCTCGCCCTCATCGTGGTTGTGGCCGTCATCCTCGATGGCTTGCCGGGCATGGTGGGCGTGGTGGGACTCTTTGGGGCTGATTTCGGGAAATGGCTTGACGACCGGCTGGTGCAGCAGCTCGGCGCCTTCGGGGCTGGTGTCTATCGGCATGTCGGTTCTCCTTGCAGCAGTCAAACCTTGCGGGAAACCCGGAAGCGGGTGTCCTGCCTGCGTTGCGCATTTCCTGTGCGCCTTATGACACTACACCGGTTTCTATTTCATTGCCGGCAGCGCTTTTTTCGCCTATATCACCGTCATTGGCATGGGCGTGGTCTGCACCTCGCCCGGGTCCGGCGGCGTGTCCAGGGGCGGCAGCGGCTCGGGCGGCGGGGTGTTGGGGCTGGTGGCCACGGGCTAGCGCTCTTTCTTTCCGGCCCCGGGCGGCAGGTCGCGGATCATGGCCTCGCCTTTTTTGTCGCGCCCGTCGGAGGGCAGGTCGTCCTCCAGCGTGGGCTCGGGCTCTTCATTGCCGGGGCGCTTGTGTGCGCCGGCACGGGGTTGTGCCGCTTCGGCTTTCGGGGACCGGGCTTTGGTGATCTGGGCCGGCTCGGCCGGCAAGGTATGTGCCGGCTCGTCGGGCGAGCCCGTACCCAGCGGAACGCCGCCGTCAGGTGAATGGCCGCGCCTGGTATTCATCACAAGCCCACCAGCATGAGCGGCAAGTCATGGGTGGCCAGCGCCGCAGCGGCCGCCATGCTGGCGAAGACCGTGATGAAGAACGCGATATAGGCCGCGGCACGCGGGCGGCGAACAATGCGCGGTTTGCGCTGCGACGCCTTGCGCAGCGGCTCGCCGAATGCGGTCGACGGGCGGAAGGCGCTGGAAACCGTGGTGGGTTCTGAATGGAAGTTCATGGCGGGCCTGCCTTTGCACAAAGGATAGTGGGCTGGGAAGAATGCCGACTTCATCTTCCCGCCGCGCCCCAAACCGGCCTATAGGCCGCCAAGCCCTGAGCTTGTCAGGCGCCGTCTTACAGCAGCGCCGCAGGGCCGAAAACCCTCAATGGTGGTGCGCCATGCCGCTGATCAGCGTGACCAGGCCTATGCCTATGGCCAGCCAGGCGATCTGCGCCATGGTTTCACGGGCGGTCACGCGTTTTTGCAGCTGCGGGATCAAATCGGCCAGCGCGACGTAGATAAAGCTGCTCGAGGCCATGATCAGGAAAAACGGCAGGTAGTCATAGAGCTGGTCGACCAGCGCGTAGCCGACCACGCCGCCCAATGCCGTCACCGCACCGGCCAGCGACACCTTGACGAGGGCGGCGCGCCGGTTGTTCGAGGTCTGGCGCAGCACCACCAGGTCGCCCATGTGGTGGGGCACCTCGTGCACCAGCACCGCCAGCGCGGCGACCACACCCAGCCGCAGGTCCGCCATAAAAGCCGAGGCGATCAAAATGCCGTCGCCGAAGGCATGCACGCTGTCGCCGGCCAGCACGGCCCAGCCGCCGGTGCGGGCTTCACCATGCCCGTGCCCATGATTGTGGCCGTGGTGGCTGTGCGCGGCATGCACATGCCCGGTATGGTCATGCTGCGCATGCGCCGCCGCTTCGGGGCCGTGGTGCTCGCCGCCATGGTGCTCATGGCCGTGGTGCCAGAGCTCGGCCTTGTCGAGCAGGAAAAAGAACACCAGCCCCACCAGCAAGGTGGCGAACAGCTCCTTGGCGCCGGCCTGGCTTTCAAAAGCCTCGGGCAGCAGGTGCATAAAGGCCGTGGCCAGCAGCGCACCGGCGGCCAGGCTCAGCATGTGCTGCGTGTAGCGGGCCAGCACGCCAAAGCTCAGCAAGGCCGCCAGCCACACGCTGCCTATGCCGGCGGCCAGGGTTCCCATCAAGATTGCTAGCAAAGTCATAGCTACATATGCCCGTATTGACTGGGCCTAAGCCCAAATTGATTAGCCCATGCCTGCAGGGGCAACCCGGAGGTTACACCACAGACGACAAAACCCCGGGCGCAGCATTCAATGCCAGCGGGCCGGGGTTGTTTTTATCTTAGCAAGGCTGTCAAGAGGGGCCGGCGTAAAAAAAGCCGCCGGCCCGGGCGGGCTGGCGGCTTGGATGCTCTGTATGAACGAAAAATCAGGCCACGCCGTGAGATTTAAACCACTCCAGCGCACGCTTGAAGCCGTCTTCAGCCGCGTCCTTGCGGTAGCTGGGCCGGTAATCGGCATGGAAGGCATGGGGAGCCTGCGGGTAGACCACAAACTCGGAGGCGGCGGCCGCCTTGTTGCCTTTGGCGCTGGCTTCGGCCAGTGCGTCCTTCATCTGGTTGACGGTGGTCAGCGGGATGCCGCCGTCCTGGCCGCCATACAAACCGAGCACGGGCGCCTTCAGGCCCGCGGCGAGGTCCAGCGGGTGCTTGGGCGTGAGCGCCGAAGGCTGGCCGACCAGGCGGCCGTACCAGGCCACGCCGGCCTTGACGTTCTTGCTCTGCTCGGCGTACAGCCAGGTGATGCGGCCGCCCCAGCAAAAGCCGGTGATGCCGACTTTTTTGGTGTTTCCGCCGTTGGCGCCCGCCCACTTCACCGCGCCGTCCAGGTCGGCCATGACCTGTTCGTCAGGCACCTTGGAGACGACCTCGGCCAGCAGCTTGGCCATCTCGTTGTATTTGCTGGGGTCGCCCTGGCGCGCGTAGAGCTCGGGGGCGATGGCCAGGTAGCCGGCCTTGGCGAAGCGCCGCGCGGTGTCGGCGATGTATTCGTGCACGCCGAAGATTTCCTGGATCACCAGCACTACCGGCAGGTTGGTCTTGCCGGCGGGCGCCGCGAAGAAGGCGGGCACCTTGAAGCCGTTGACCTCGTAAGTGGTCTCGCCGGTCTTCAGGCCTTCCGAGGAGGTCTTGATCGCGGTCTGCGCCATGATGGGCATGGCGGTGGCGGCATAACCGACACCCAGGGCTGTTTTGAGCGCGGTGCGGCGGCTGGCGCCGGCTTCGGTGCTCCGCCCAGGCAGCAAGGCATCGAAGTCTTTTTTCTGGTCGTGTTCAAGCATGGCGGTTTCCTCACAGATAGTTGTTGGGAGAGAAAGGCAAACAGTCGGAGTCTATGCGGCCCCGGAAGTTCTTGCCACCGCGGGGCGACGGCATGGTGTTTTCCCTTGCCCCGCCCTCTTTCATTTCACTTCAGCGCCCCGGCCTCAGACGATCTTGACGCTGAGCTCCGGCAGGCCGTCGATGTGGCATTCGATGACATCGCCCTTGACCACCGGGCCGACGTTTTCGGGCGTGCCTGAATAAATGATGTCGCCAGGGAAGAGCTCAAAAGCCTCCGACAGCTTGGAGATCTGCTCGGCCACCGACCAGATCATGTGGTTGAGCGTGGCGTTCTGCTTGAGCTGGCCGTTAACCTTGAGCCAGATCGCGCCCTTGGTGTAATGGCCGGTCTGCGCCACCTTGTGGATGGGACCTATGGGGGCCGACATGTCAAAACTCTTGCCGATTTCCCAGGGTTTTTTCTGGTCGCCCATGCCGCGCTGCAAATCGCGCCGCGTCATGTCCAGGCCCAGCGCGTAGCCGTAGACCAGGTCCAGCGCCTTGTCCATGGGGATGTTGCGCCCGCCCTTGGCCAGCGCCGCCACCAGTTCGACTTCGTAGTGGTAGTTCTTGGTCAGCGTGGGATAGGGATGGTCGGCCACCTTGCCGGGTGGCACCACCTGGATGGCGTCGGTAGGCTTCTGGAAAAAGAATGGCGGCTCGCGGCTGGGGTCCGAGCCCATCTCGATCGCATGGGCCGCGTAGTTGCGGCCTATGCAGTAGATGCGGCGCACCGGGAACATCTCGGTGCTGCCCGCGATGGGGATGTAGGTCCCGGCCACCGCGAAGGGCGTGGCCGGCGCATTGGCCGCCGTGCCGGGCGTGGCGCAGCCGACGACCGCGCCTGTCGCCATCAGGGCGCCTGTTTGCAGAATTCCGCGTTTGCTCATGTCTGGTTGTGTCATGGGTGTCTCCTGGATTGATAAAAGCTGGAGCTTGTTGTCGGCGTTTTTCTCCAACCCTAAAGCTTAGGGCGGACACGGCTTTCCCAGGTGGACGCAATTACGCATTTACCGGACGATTCAATGCAGTGCTGTTGCAGCGCAGCAGGCTTCAGGCACCCGAAATCTTTGCGCGTACGCTGTCGCGGTAGGCTTTCGGCGTCTGGCCGAAGCGCTGGCGGAAGCGCCGCGCGAAATAAGCCTCGTCAGCAAAACCTGCGGCGTGGGCGATGCTCGCGATGCGCTGGCCGCTGTGCGCCAGCTGTTCCTGGGCAAATTCCAGCCGCCGCTCCGTCACCAGGTCGGTGAAGGTCTTGCCGGTTTCCTTTTTTAAAAGGTGGGCCAGGTAGTTGGGCGAGAGAAAAGCCGCCGCCGCCGCATCGGCCAGCGTGACTTCGCCGGCCAGGTGCTCGCGGATATAGCGCACCGCGCGCTGCAGGCTGGCGCGCCGGCTGCCCTGCTGCGCCTGGCTGGCCGAAAAGCGCAGCAGGTCGGCTTCATACTTGCGACAGACCAGGCCTATGAGCTGCAGCATCAGGCCGCGGATCATCTCGATGGAGCCGAAGCGGCGGTGCGCGTTTTCAAACGCGAGTTTTTCCAGCAGCGCCTCGATCTCGGGAAACTCTTCCTCGGAAAAATAAAAGTCGGCGTATTCCTGGAACAGAAAAGGCGCGAGCTCGGGCGCGCGGCTCAAGGGCACGTCCTCCAGGTCCAGCGGGTCCACGTCCAGGCCGGGGCGCAGGAACTGCTGCGACATATTGATGATGACGTAGCGCGAGCCCTCGGGATGCGGGATCACATGCACGCGGTAAGGCAGGATAAAACTCAGGTAGCCGCGGCGGAAAGGCCGCACCGTGCCGGCCACGTTCTGTTCGGTGTCGCCCTGCAGGCTGATCTGGATCTGGAAATACTCGTGCCGGTGCGGACGCACCAGCGGCGGCCGCACCAGCTGGGACCGGATGTCGAAGTCCAGGTGGTCGGCCCGCTCGGACATGCCGTAGGTCTTGATGTCTGTCATGCGCCGTATTCTCGGGCTTGTGCTCACCGGCTTGCTCTGTTGTTTCTTTTTCGCATCCTTAATTTCTGTATTGACAGAAATTTCAGACAACGTATAGTCAGAGTCATGGAACTCAGCCCCGTCGCCCGCAAATTTGTCGTCCATTGGGGAGAGATGGGCACCGCCTGGGGCGTCAACCGCACCGTTTCGCAAATCCACGCCCTGCTTTTTTTCCACGGCCGCCCGCTGCATGCCGAGGACATCGCCGACACGCTGGCCGTGGCGCGCTCCAATGTCAGCACCAGCCTCAAGGAGTTGCTGAACTGGAACCTGATACGCGCCACCCACGTCCTGGGCGACAGGCGCGACTATTACGAAACCTCGCTGGACGTCTGGGAGCTGTTTCGCACCGTGGTGCGCGAGCGCAAGGAGCGCGAATACGACCCGACGGTGCGTATGCTGCGCGAACTCGTGAAAGACCAGGGCTTTGAGGCCGAACCCGCCGACGCGCAGGACCGTGTGCGTGAAACCCTGAGGCTGATGGAATCGCTGGGCCTGTGGGCCGACGAGATGTTGCGCCTGTCGCCCAACACCCTCGAAAAAGTGCTGCGCATGGGCGCCAGCGTGCAGAAGTTCGTGCGCGGCGACAGCGACGCCAAGCCCATGGATCCTTCGGAGTTGCTGCCGCCTACCTTCTGAGGCCGGCCGGCTTTTTTTTGATTATCAATTTCTGTTTGTACTGAAATTTCTAAAGGAGAGAAATATGACTGCCACCCACTCAACAGAACAGGCGATCAGCAGCCCAGGCAACACCCGCTACGACAGCTTCAAGGCCGGCATGGACCCGGCCATCTACCCGCTGACCCTGTACTACGAATCGGCCTGCCCGCTTTGCAACGCCGAAATGAGCAACCTGATGCTGCGCAACACCGAGGGCCATCTGCGCTTTGCCGACGTCTCGGCAGCGGATTTTTCCGGGCCGCCCGCGGGCACCACGATGCAGGACTTGCTGGAGCTGATCCACGCCCGCAGGGCCGACGGCCGCGTGCTCAAGGGCGTGGAGGTGTTCCGCCTGGCCTACGAGGCCGTCGGCCTGGGCTGGGTCAGCACCGCCATGCGTTTGCCGCTGCTGCGCCCCTTCGCGGAATGGAGCTACCCCGTGCTGGCGCGCAACCGCCACCGCATCCCGCGCGGCCTGGTGCGCCTGATGTTTGAAGGCGCCGTGCGGCGCGCGGCCGAACGCTCGGCCGCCGCCCGCTGCGATTCCGCCAGTTGCTCGCGTTAAACCAGGCTATTCAAACAAAGAAAGGAAACACCCATCATGGAAGCGCATCTCGATGCCACCCTGTTTTTTGTCTCGCTGCTGGTCGCAGTGGTCGGCCCCATTGTGGCGATCAGCTACCTCAAGCCCATCCTTTACAAGGTGCTGCGCATGCTGTGCGACGCGGACGGCGGCGCGGAGTTCTGGATACGCTGCGCCTACCTGCTGGCCGTGTCGGGCACCCTGTTGCTGATGCTGAGCTTTGGCGAATTCACCGACCGCCACAGCGCCGTCGACGCGATGCGGCGTTCGCTGTGGCTGGTGATGGCGGGCGTGTTCGCCACCGTGGCCATCATCTCGCGCAATGTCTGGACGCAGGTGCGCCAATGGATAGCGGCGAAGGAACTGGCCGCCCATGTGCAGGGCGCCCAGCCAACCGCGCCGGCCATACCGCCTGCCGCAACCGGCGGCACGCCCTGAAGGCGGGCGCACAGCGCAAGACCGGACTGCACGAGGAGGCCAAGCCATGTCTCTGAGTATCGATACAAGCCGCGCCGCCGCCAGCGCAAGGCCCACGCATGTCCGCTGGGATGACCTAGTGGCCTTGCGGCCTCGCCAGGTCGCGCTGAACCTGGGCCTTTCCGCACCCTGGCTGGCAGGCTCGCTGTGGGCCGCGCAGCAAGACCTGTACTGGCTGGCGATGCCGCTGTCGGCGGCTTTTTTCCTCACAGCGCTGCGTCAGGCCCATGACAGCTACCACGCCAGCATAGGCGTGCCGCGCCGCTGGCTGGATGCCGTGCTGCTGATGCTGACCCTGGGCATGCTGTGCTCCACCCACGCCATACGCCACACCCACCTGGCGCACCACCGCAACCCGCTGGGCGAAGGCGACGAGGAAGGCGGCTGGGCACGGCAAGCCGGCTGGCGCGCCCTGCTGCTGGGGCCGCTGTTCAGCCTGCGCACCCATGCGCAGGCGCTGCGCGACGGCAGCCCGCGCACGCGGCGCTGGGTGTGGGCGGAGCTCTCATTGATCGCCGCGGCCTGGCTGGCCGCCATCGCGGCCGAGCAGGCCTGGCTGCGCTACCACGTGGTCGCGATGATGGGCTCCAACGCCCTGGTCGGATTTTTTGCGGTATGGAGCGTGCACCATGGCTGCGATGCGAAGGGAGTCTTCGCCCGCACCGAACGGCGCGCCTGGGTCAACCGCCTGACGGTGAATCTGCTCTACCACGTCGAGCACCACCTCTATCCCGCCGTGCCGGCCAATCATTTGCCCATGCTGGCAAGCCGGCTGGATGCGGCCGCGCCGGAGTGGACGTTGGCGCGGGTGCTGGGGCCGCAGAAAACTAGCGCGTCGCTACGGCAGGCCCGGCATGCTGCATGACCACCGCGCGCACGCCTTCAACGACTTTTGCCATGCGCCCGTAGTCCAGCCTGTCCGCCGTGTCCTGCGGCGTGTGGTAAGCCTTGTTCCTGTAAAAAGCCGTATCGGTGACCATCATCCCCACATAGCCTTCATGCCAGTAATTGAGGTGGTCCGAAAAATCGACTCCCACGACAAAACCCGGCGCATTGATGGAGTACACCGGCAAGTCGGAAGCCGATTTCATGGCCGCCTTCACCTGGCGCGCGACATCGCCGTCCTGGTAGAAGCCCACCAGTGAAATGAAATTCCCGGTAGTCGGATAGATCGCATTGAGAAGCCGCACGGGGTGCTCCTGGCTTCCCGGCTCGTCACTGAAATAGCCTATGCACTCAAGCGACAGCATGAGGGACGCACGCTTTCCGGACTCGGCAAGGGAGCGGGCGTGGATGGCGCTGCCCATGTGGGGTGTGCGAAAAAAGGGAGGCTCTTCATTGGTATAGAACACCAGTTCCACGCGCTGGCGAAAAGACTGGCCCTTGAGCAGCCGTGCCAGCTCAAGCAGCCCCGCCACGCCGCTGGCGTTGTCGTCCGCGCCGGGCTGCTCACCGGCCACGTCATAGTGAGCGCCCACCACCGTCACGTCGGCTGTATCAGGGCCCAGCTTTACGACCAGGTTGCGGTAAGGCCGGCCCTCGGCGGTGAAGCGCTGGCTCTCGACCTTGAAGCCCAGCCGGGCAAGCTGCGACTCCAGGTAAGCGGCAGCGCCTTCCAGGCGGGCACCGTTGTCAAAAGTGCGATTCGAAAAATCGGTGGAGAGTTTGCGGACCAGCTGTTCCAGCCTGGCGGCGGATGCGGTTTGGGCTGCCGGGGCCGCCGTTGCAGCGGCCGACACAAAGGGCTGCGTCAAGCGGTACCAGGCATACGCCGCCGCCACACCGGCCACGAGCAAAGGCAGGACGATGCCGGCAACGAGGATTTTGCGGCTTCTTCTCACGCGTTGAGCCCCGACATGGGGATTGGGGGCGGCTTAATGCGCCTTGTCCCAGTTCGGACCGACGCCGATTTCAGCGAGCAGCGGCACCTTCAAATCCGCCACGCCGGCCATCAGGCGCGGAATCTCGGTGCGCACCCATTCGACCTCGGCCTCGGGCACCTCGAACACCAGTTCATCGTGCACCTGCATGATCATCTTGGTGGCGCGTTTCTCTTCGTCGAGCACCTGCTGCACCTTGTTCATGCTGAGCTTGATCAGGTCGGCCGCCGTGCCCTGCATGGGCGCGTTGATGGCCTGGCGCTCGGCGGCTTTTTTGCGCGGGCCGTTGCCGCCGTTGATTTCCGACAGGTAGAGGCGCCGGCCGAAGACGGTTTCCACGAAGTGGTTCTTCTGGGCGAACACCACGGTCTGGTCCATGTAATTCTTGACGCCGGGGTAGCGCTGGAAGTATTTGTCGATATAGGCCGCCGCGGCCTTGGTCTCTATGCCGAGGTTGCGCGCCAGCCCGAAGCTGCTCATGCCGTAGATCAGGCCGAAGTTGATGACCTTGGCGTAACGGCGTTGTTCGCTGCTGACCTGCTCCAGCGCCACGCCGAAGACCTCGGCGGCCGTGGCGCGGTGCACGTCCAGACCATTGGTGAAGGCGCTGAGCAGCGCTTCGTCGCTGCTGATGTGGGCCATGATGCGCAGCTCGATCTGCGAATAGTCGGCACTCGCGATCACGCTGCCCGCGGGCGCCACAAAGGCCTCGCGCACGCGCCGGCCTTCGGCCGTGCGTATCGGGATGTTCTGCAGGTTGGGGTCGTTGCTCGACAGCCGCCCCGTCACGGCGACGGCCTGCGCATAGTGGGTGTGCACGCGGCCGGTGCGCGGCAGCGCCAGCTGCGCGAGCTTGTCGGTGTATGTGCCCTTGAGCTTGCTGAGCGAACGGTGCTCCAGCAGCTTGGCGGGCAGCGGGTAATCTTCGGCCAGTTTTTCGAGCACCTCCTCGTCGGTGCTGCGCGCGCCGCTGGGGGTCTTCTTGATGACCGGCATGCCGAGCTTGTCGAAGAAGATCTCGCCGAGCTGCTTGGGGCTGCCCAGGTTGAAGGGCTGGCCGGCGATCTCGTAGGCTTCGGTTTCAAGCTGGATGATGCGCTGGCCCAGTTCATGGCTTTGCGCGGCCAGGGTGGGGGCATCGATCATCACGCCGTTGCGCTCTATGCGGTACAGCGTTTCGCTGCTCTGCATTTCCAGTTCGTAGATGAAGCGCAGCTTCTCGTTAGCCTGCAGCTGCGGCCACAGCACACGGTGCACGTCCAGGGTCTGGTCGGAGTCTTCGCACGAGTATTCGGCGGCCTTGGCGATATCGACCTGGTTGAACTTGATCTGGTGCGCGCCCTTGCCGCACAGGTCTTCGTAGTTGATGCCGCTGCGGCCCACGTGGCGCTCGGCCAGGCTGGCCAGGCCGTGCGGCTTGTGCACTTCCAGCACATAGCTTTGCAGCATGGTGTCGTGCGCATAGCCCTGCACCTCGATGCCATGATTGGCGAACACATGGCGGTCGTATTTGACGTGCTGGCCCAGCTTGGGCCTGGCCGGGTTTTCCAGCCAGGGCTTGAGGCGGGCCAGCACCTCGTCGCGCGGCAGTTGCGCGGGCGCGTCGGGATAGTCGTGCGTGAGCGGGATGTAGGCCGCCTCGCCGGGCGTGACGCTAAAACTCAGGCCGACGATTTCCGCCAGCATTTCATCGAGCGAGGTGGTTTCGGTGTCCAGCGCGACGAGTTCAGCGGCTTCGATTTTCACCAGCCAGCGGTCGAAGGCCTCCCAGGTCAGCACCGTGTCGTAGTTCAGGTTGCTGGCGCGTTCGGCCAGCGGAGCCTCATCAGTCGCGGCGGCCGGCTCGTCAAACAGGCCCGGTGAATCGGACGAAGCCGCAGCCTTGGCCGCCTTGGGATGCCGTCCTTCGGGCCCGGCGGGTAACTCGGCGGGCATACTTTCGGTGTCGATCTGCCTGACTAGGCCCTTGAAACCGTATTGTTCGTAAAAGGCCTTCAAGGCCTCGGTCTGCTGCGCGCCCATGGCAATTTCGTCCAGGGCGGGCAGGCCGGCAATGTAGCCGTCCAGTTCGCAGTCCTTCTTGATGGTCAGCAGTTCGCGGCCTTTGGGCAGCCAGTCCAGCGACTGGCGCAGGTTCTCACCGACCACACCCTTGATCTCACCGGCGCGGGCCACCAGCGCATCCAGCGAGCCGTATTCGAGCAGCCACTTGACAGCAGTCTTCGGGCCGACCTTGGGCACGCCCGGCACGTTGTCGACCGCGTCGCCGACCAGGGCCTGGTAATCGATCATCAGCCGCGGCGGCACGCCAAACTCGGCTTCGACCCCGGCCACGTCCCGGCGCCTGTCGTTCATGGTGTCGATGACGGTGATGTTTTCGTCGACCAGCTGGCTCAAGTCCTTGTCGCCGCTGGAAATAATCACCTCAATGCCCTGGCTGGACGCCAGGCAGGCCAGCGTGCCTATCACGTCGTCGGCTTCCACGCCGGGAACGTCCAGCACCTTCCAGCCCAAGAGCCGCACCACCTCGTGGATAGGCTCGACCTGGCTGCGCAGGTCGTCGGGCATGGGCGAGCGCTGGGCTTTGTAGTCAGGGTAGAGCGCGTCGCGAAAGGTCGGCCCTTTGGCGTCGAACACGCAGGCGGCGAAGTCGGCGCGCACATCCTTGCGCAGCTTCTGCATCATGTTGACCATGCCGCGTATGGCGCCGGTGGCCGGGCTGGCCGGGTCGCCCGGGTTGGCGCGCAGGTCGGGCATGGCATGGAAGGCGCGATACAGGTAGCTGGAGCCGTCCACCAGCAGCAGCGTTTTTTTGTCGGTACTCATGGGGCCTGATTGTCGGGGATATCGGCCCGGCCCCGCCGGGTACGCCACAAGCGCCCCGAACCGGCCCCGGCAGGCGGTTTTTACCTACACGGGCAGCCTCTTTATTACGACAGGGCGGGGCTTTGTCGCCCGGCCGCCGCAGGCCTACAATGCAGGCATGAACCACGCTTTCCGCCTCCTTATCGCTGCAGCCGCAGCGCTGCCGCTGGCCGCGGCCATGGCCCAGGCACCCGCGCAAAACACCGCGCCGCCCGCCAAGGCAGAGGCGGCACCGGCCCCCTCGGGACGCCCCGACCAAGCCATCAAGCGCATACGCACCGAAGATGCCGGCACCCGCATCGACGAGCTTCGCGTGGGCGGCGAAACCCAGCAGATCACCGTGCAACCCAAGACCGGCGGCGCGGCCTATGAAGTCAAGCCCGCCGAAGGCGCACGCGGCGGCGCACCGGGGTCGACCAGCAACGACACCAACGGCAGCCGCGTGTGGAATGTGCTGAAGTTCTGACTTCCACCCTCTCCAGACACACAATTCCAAGAATTCCAGGGTTCAGTTTCAGGCATGGCCGTATACACCGAAGTCTCGTTTGACGAGGCTGCAGCGTTCTTGAACGCCCTGAATCTGGGGCAGCTGCAGAACATCAAGGGTGCCGCGGGCGGCATCGAAAACACCAACTATTTTGTGGACACCGACCAGGGCCAGTATGTGCTGACCCTGTTCGAGCGCCTGAGCTTTGAGCAGTTGCCGTTTTACCTGCACCTGATGCGGCACCTGGCGGCGCACGGCATCCCCGTGCCCGACCCGGCCGGCGACACCAAGGGCAACATCCTCCACGCGCTCAAGGGCAAACCCGCCTCGGTGGTCAGCAAGCTGCGCGGCCACAGCGAGCTCGCGCCCACGGCGGCGCACTGCGCCGGCGTGGGCGAGGCGCTGGCGCGCATGCACCTGGCCGGCCTGGACTACCCGCGCCGCCAGCCCAACCTGCGCGGCCTGGAATGGTGGAACGAGACGGTGCCCGTGGTGCTGCCCCACCTCACGCCCGAACAAAGCAGCCTGATCCTGGGCGAACTGGCCTACCAGAACCACGTGGCGGCTTCTTCGGCCTGCCGCAGCCTGCCGCAAGGCGTCGTGCATGCCGACCTGTTCCGCGACAACGTGATGTTCGAGGATGGCAAGCTCACCGGCTTTTTTGACTTTTATTTCGCCGGCTGCGACACCTTTTTGTTCGACATCGCGGTCTGCCTCAACGACTGGTGCATAGACCTGGCCACCGGCGCCAAGGATGACGAACGCTCCGCGGCCTTTCTGGCGGCCTACCAGGCGGTGCGCCCGCTGACCGCGCAGGAACGCCAGCTGCTGCCAGCCATGCAGCGCGCCGGCGCCCTGCGTTTCTGGCTGTCCCGGCTGTGGGACCTGCATTTGCCGCGCGAAGCCGCCGTACTCAAGGCGCACGACCCCAGCCACTTCGAGCGTGTGCTGCGCGAGCGGCTGGCGCGGCCTTACCTTCTTTAAGTCCCGCGGGCGCGGCGGGCAGCGCCCGCCGGTTTAAGGCACACTGCCCCTGCAATCCCCGCCCGGTTCCTCCCCGGCAACCCTTCCCGAAGCCCCGAAGACCATGAAACTCAACATCGTTCCCGCGAGCACCGGCATCACCTGGGTCAAGCTGGGCGTCAAAACCTTTTTGCAGCAGCCGCTGGCCATGTCGGGCCTGTTCTTCCTCTATATGGCGGTGGGAACGCTGCTGTCGCTGTTGCCGGTGCTGGGGCTGATCCTCGCCTTCATGATCGTGCCGGCCGCCACGCTGGGCCTGATGGCCGCCACGCAGGAAGCCCTCAAAGGCAAATTTCCCATGCCCACGGTGCTGGTCAGCGCTTTCCGCGCGGGCCGCCAGCGCATGCGCGCCATGCTGGTGCTGGGCGCCCTCTATGCCGCGGCCTGCCTGCTGATCGTGATGGTGGTGCCCTTCCTGGTGGACGCGCCGCCTGTGCCGCTCGTAACGCCCTCAACGGCCGACGCCGGCCGCGAAGCGATGCTGGCGCCGCAGTTCCAGCTGACCATGCTGGTCACCATGCTGCTTTACCTGCCGGTCTCGCTGCTGTTCTGGCATGCGCCAGCGCTGGTCCACTGGCACGGCATTTCACCGGTCAAAAGCCTGTTTTTCAGCTTTGTCGCCTGCATACGCAACGCGGGCGCCTTCCTGATGTACGGCCTGGGCTGGTTCGGCGTGTTCCTGGGCATGGGCATTGTGCTGAGCATCATCACCGGCCTGACGGGCAGCGCCACCCTGATGGCCGCGGCCATGATGCCGCTGGCGCTGCTCATGGCAGCCATGTTTTCCACCTCGATTTACTTCACGTTTCGTGATAGCTTCGTGGCCACGCCACCCGACGATTTGACGGGGAGCGCTGAGGACGCCCATAACACTGACGACAAATCCTGACGACCCCACCGTTATCCCACCGGAGATTCTTCATGACCCAGCACCAGTTGCAAGGCCGTAGCGAAAAAGAGATTTTGTGGTTTCAAAGACGTGACACGCTCAAGGCCGCCGCGGCCTGGGTCGCCATGGGCGGCTTGCCCGCCGCCATGGCCCAGCAGCGCAGCAATATCGTCGAACTCCGGGGCGATGCCCTGCTCAACGGCAGCCGGCTGCAAAACGGCCAGACCATCATGACCGGCGACCAGGTACAAACAGGGCCGGGCTCCAACCTGATGTTTGTCATCGGCAACTCGGCCTTCCAGGTGCGCGAGAACTCGATGATCACGGTGGAGCGCGGCAGCTCGCTCAACAGCGTGAGCCTGCTGCGCATGATCACCGGCGCCGTGGTCAGCGTCTGGGGCAAGGGCAGCAGCCGCTCCATCGTCATGCCCACCCTGACGGCCGGCATACGCGGCACCGGCGTGTATGCCGAGGTGTTCGCCAACCAGGACAATCGCAGTTATTTCTGCAACTGCTACGGCACGGTCGACATGGAGTCAAACGGCGAAAAAGTCCTTTCGCAGTCCAACTACCACCAGGCCTTCTGGGGCGAAGTGGCGCCCCGGGACGGCCGCCGGCTGAGCCCCGCCAATGCCATCAACCACAGCGACGAGGAACTGGAATTCCTGGCCGGCCTGGTCGACCAGCGGACCGCCTGGCAGATCGCCGGCAAAAAAGGCGTGAAGGACGGCCGCGGTTACATGGACCCGCAGCCGGGCCAGATGCACCCGGCGCAGATGCCGGTCATGCCGCCGACGCGATAAGCGCTAGACGACAGTCAGTTTGGCGACGCTGAGCGCCAGCCACTTCACGCCGTGGCGCGTGAAGTTGATCTGCGCGCGGGCATCGTCGCCGCTGCCTTCGAGCATCATCACCTTGCCTTCGCCGAACTTGGCGTGGAACACTTCCATGCCGGCCTTGAGCCCGTGCGAGGGCGCGGCCTTTTGCGGCGGCACCGGCGGGTTGGCAAAGCGCTCGGAACTGCCGGCCTTGGATGAAAACACGCTGCTGGCCCAGTCCTTGCGCCCGCCGCCCGCCTGGCCGCTGCCGCCCCAGGCGCCTGAACCGCCCATGCCCGAGGCAAAACCCTGGTTCTTGGGCGTGATCCATTTGAGCGCGGACTCCGGCAGCTCGTCAAAAAAGCGGCTCTTGAGGTTATAGCGCGTCTGGCCGTGCAGCATGCGAGTCTGCGAATGGCTGAGGTAGAGCCGCTTGCGCGCGCGCGTGATGGCGACGTACATCAGGCGGCGCTCTTCCTCCAGCCCGTCGCGGTCGCTCATGGAGTTTTCGTGCGGGAAGATGCCGTCTTCCAGGCCGGTGATGAAGACGCAGTCGAACTCCAGCCCTTTGGACGAATGCACCGTCATGAGCTGCACCGCGTCCTGGCCGGCCTGCGCCTGGTTGTCGCCGGATTCCAGCGCCGCATGCGTGAGGAAGGCCGCCAGCGGCGACAGCGTCTCGCCGGTTTCGGTGTCGGGCGCCAGGGCCTCGGGCAGGGGCTCATTGAGCTGCGGCGCGGACGCATCCAGCCCCTGGCTGGCCGGCGACTGCGTGAGCCGCGCGCCCAGTTCGTCGACCGGCAGCGCCACCGCGTCGCGGCCGAAGCCTTCCTGGCTCACGAAGGACTCGGCGGCATTGACCAGTTCAGCCAGATTCTCCAGCCGGTCCTGGCCCTCTTTTTCGGTTTTGTAGTGTTCTTCGAGGCCGCTGTGCTGCAGCACCAGCTCAATGATCTCGCGCAGGCTCAGGCCCGTGGTCTGCTCGCGCAGCACGTCGATCTTGGCGGCGAAGGCGCCCAGGTTGGCGCCGGCCTTGCCCGGCACCGCGCTCACGCCGTCGTAAAGCGAGCAGCCCGCGGCGCGCGCGGTGTCCTGCAATTGCTCTATGCTGCGCGCACCTATGCCGCGCGGCGGGAAGTTGACGACGCGCATAAAGCTGGTGTCGTCGCGCGGGTTCTCCAACAGGCGCAGGTAAGCAAGCGCGTGCTTGATTTCGGCGCGTTCGAAAAAGCGCAGGCCGCCGTAAACGCGGTAGGGCACGCCGGCATTAAAAAGCGCGGTTTCCATGACCCGGCTCTGCGCGTTGCTGCGGTAAAGCAGCGCGATCTCCTTGCGCTCCACGCCGTCGCGTACCAGCTGTTTGACCTCGTCGACAAACCACTGCGCCTCGGCGAAATCGCTGGTCGATTCGTACACGCGCACCGGCTCGCCGGGGCCGGCCTCGGTGCGAAGGTTTTTGCCCAGGCGCTTGCTGTTGTGGCTGATCAGCTCGTTGGCCGAGTCGAGGATGTTGCCGAAACTGCGGTAGTTGCGCTCCAGCTTGATCTGGTGCTGCACCTCGAACTCGCGCACGAAGTCGGCCATATTGCCCACACGCGCGCCGCGAAAGGCGTAAATGCTCTGGTCGTCGTCGCCGACGGCAATCACCGAGCCTCCGGGCATGGCCTGGCCGCCCTCGGCGGCATCCCCCTGCCCCGCCAGCATCTTGATCCAGGCGTACTGCAGCTTGTTGGTGTCCTGGAACTCGTCGATCAGGATGTGGCGAAAGCGCCGCTGGTAGTGCTCGCGCACCGCTGCGTTGTCACGCAGCAGCTCGTAGCTGCGCAGCATGAGTTCGCCAAAATCGACCACGCCTTCGCGCTGGCACTGCTCTTCATAGAGCGCGTAGATCTCGACCTTTTTGCGGCCCTCTTCGTCGCGCACCTGCACGTCCTTGGCGCGCAGGCCGTCTTCCTTGTTGCCGGCGATGAACCACATCAGTTCCTTGGGCGGGAAACGCTCGTCGTCGATGTTGAACTGCTTGCACAGGCGCTTGATGGCCGAGAGCTGGTCCTGCGTATCCAGGATCTGGAAGCTCTGCGGCAGGTTGGCCAGCTTGTAGTGGGCGCGCAAAAAGCGGTTGCACAGGCCGTGGAAGGTGCCTATCCACATGCCGCGCACATTGACCGGCAGCATGGCCGACAGGCGCGCCAGCATCTCCTTGGCGGCCTTGTTGGTGAAGGTCACGGCCAGGATGCCGCCCGGCGAGACCTGGCCGGTCTGCAGCAGCCAGGCGATGCGCGTCGTCAAAACCCGGGTCTTGCCGGAGCCCGCCCCCGCGAGAATCAGGGCATGCGTGGGAGGCAAGGTGACCGCGGCCAGTTGCTCCGGGTTAAGATTTTGTAAGAGTGGGGAGGTTGGCGCGACTTCTGAGAACATCCCTCATTGTAGAAAGCCCCGATGAAACCATTTGTTCCCCGTACTTCGGCCCTGCCCTTCACAGCGTTAATCGCCCTCCTGGCGGCACTGGCGGCCGGCCAGGCGCGGGCCCAGTCCTTTTGCGCCAGCGACGGCCAGCCCCGGCCCGCGCAGCTCCTGGAGCGTTTCATCAACGCCAATTGCGAAAGCTGCTGGGCCGACCCGGCCGCGCCCAAGGCCGGCGCCGGCCAGCTCGCGCTGGACTGGGTGCTGCCCGGCGACAAGGGCGACGAGGCGCCGCTGTCGGCCGTGGCCGCCCGCGAGGCGCTGGACCGCCTGGCGGCGCTGCGCCAGAGCCCGCCCGCGCAAACCCTGGCCAGCACCCTGCCGGTGCGCGGACTGCAGGGCGCTACCCTGCGCGTGGCCCACGGCCTGCCGCTCAGCGGCTACCTGGGCACCTCGATTGAACTCAAGCCCATCCCCACCGCCGCCAAAGGCCGGCAGTGGACGGCCTGGCTGGCCTTGGTCGAAACCCTGCCGGCGGGCACCGAAGGCTCGCCGGTGGAACGCAACCTGGTCAGGAATGTGATCCAGGTCCCCTGGGACGGCCGCAAGCCGCCGGCCAAGGGCGCACCGAATCGTTTTTTCGACGCGCGCTCCATGAGCATCGCGCAAGGCGCCAATCCCGAACGCATGCGGGTGCTGGGCTGGGTGGAGGACGACAAGGGCCGGGTGCTGACCGCCGCGCAGTCCCGTTGCGCATCTTGAAAATAATTCGCGCCGCTTAACCCCTTTCCGCCGCGAGCCCCGTTTCAGGGTGCATCGCCAACAACAAGGGGATTTCAATGCCACTCGGCCACACCGCGCGCAGCGCCCTCCGTTTCCTTCAGGCTTTGCTTGCGGCCTGCCTCAGCCTCCAGGCGCTGGCCACCAGCCCGCCGCCACCGCCGCCTCCCGGCATCAAATTCATGCCCCCGCCCGACTGGCGGCCGCCGGCCATCGCCGTCAACCACAACGCGGGCCAGCCCATACAGCTGCGCGCGGCTTCGGTGGAGGTCGACGTCTTCGGCGACCAGGCGCGCAGCCGGGTCGAGCTGCGCCTCTTCAACCCCAACCCCCGCGTGCTCGAAGGCGAGCTGCAGTTCCCGCTGCAGGAGGGCCAGGTGGTGACCGGCTTCGCGCTGGACGTCAACGGCCGGCTGCGCGACGCGGTGCCCGTGCCCAAGGCCAAGGGCCAGGAAATTTTTGAAGACATACGCCGCCGGCGCGTGGACCCGGGGCTGCTGGAAGCCGCGGCCGGCAACCAGTACAAGCTGCGCGTCTACCCCATCCCGGCCATGGGAGAGCGGCGCGTGGTGCTCAGCATCACCGAAACCCTGGCGCGCCAGCGCGATGCCGGCGTGCTCAGGGTGCCGCTGGCCTTCGCCTCCACCGTGGGCCAGTTGCAAGTCAGTGTTCGCGCCCACGGCGCCGCCCGCCAGGATGTGCAGCTGCTGCAGGCGCCCGCCGGCACCGGGCTGAACGCCGGCAGCACCGGCATGGAACTGAGCCTGCAAAAAAACCAGTGGCAGGCGCCGCAAGGCCCGGCCGGCTGGCTGCAGCTCGCGCTGCGCCGCACCGGCAAGCCGCAAGTCATGGTGGGCGAGACCGCCGGCAAGACTTTTTTTGCCGGGCAGATCGATGTGCGCGACGAGCCCGTGAGGCGGCCCGCGCCTTCCCACATCGCGCTGGTGTGGGACGCCTCGGCTTCGGCCGCCGCGCAGGCCCGGGTACTGCCGGTGCTGGAGGCTTATTTCCGCAAGCTGGGGCAACCCGTGAAGCTCAGCCTGCTGGTGGTGCGCAACAAGGCCGAAGCCGTGCGCAGCCTCACCGTGGCACCGGGCCGTTTTGAGGAACTGGCCGACGTGCTGCGCGCGGAGCCTTTTGACGGCTCCAGCAATTTCGACGACCTGCCGATCCCCGCCGACGTGGACACCACCCTGATGGTGACCGACGGCCTGATGACGGACGGCAAAAAATCCATCCGCTACACCCACACGGCACCGGTGATGGTGATCAACGGCGCGGCTTCCGCCGACATGGCGCGGCTGGCCCGGCTGGCCGACCGCACCGGCGGCGCGCTGGTGGATGCCGCCCTGCAATCGCCTGATGAAGGCGCGCAGGCCATGCTGATGCAGGGCTGGCGCATCACGAAGCTGGACAGCCTGTCGGCGCGGCAGTTGGTGGCGCCAACAACGCGCATCAGCCAGGGCCGCATCTCGGTGGCCGGCGAGCTGCTGGACAGCAGTGCCCGCGTCGACATCACACTCGCGCACCCAGACGGGCGCCGGCGCACGCTGGCCTTGCAAGTCAACGCCAAGCCGGTCAGCGGCCACTGGCCCGGCCAGCAATGGGCCCAATGGCGCAGCGCCGAATTGGCCGAGAACCCTGGCCTCAACAGCGGCGAACTCCAGCGCATCGCGGCGGCGCACGGCATCGTCGGGCCCAACAGCTCGCTGATCGTGCTGGAGCTGGCTTCCGACTATGCGCGCTACAGCCTGCCCGCCCCGCCCGAACTCGCCGATGAAGTCGCGCGGCTGGGCCAGCAGCAACTCGCCCAGGCGGCGCAGACACGACAGGCGCACATCGAGGCCATGGTCCGGCAGTTTGACGAGAAGCAGCGCTGGTGGGATAAGGACTTCCCCAAGGACACGCCCAAGCGTGCCGAGCCCAAGGCCGAGATGCAGGTCAGCCAGGGCGGCCTGGGCAGCCTGGCTGGCACGGCACGTTCACGCGAGCAAGCCAGGCCCACACCGATGCCGGCGCCCGCCGCGCCCGCAGCGGCAGCTCCCGCTGCACCGGCCCCATCGGCCGCACCCGCCATGGCCGCCGAAGCGCGCGCCGACACCGCCGACCTGCGCCGCGCCAAACAGGCTGCCGCCGCACCCGCCGCCACCATCGCGCTACAGGCCTGGACGCCCGACGCGCCCTATATGAAGCGTTTGCAGAATGCCGGCAAGGACGATCTCTACCGCGTCTACCTCGACGAGCGCGCCGCCTACCTCAGCAGCAGTTCCTTCTACATGGATGCGGCCGGCGTGTTTTTTGAGCGCGGCCTGCCCGAGCTGGGCCTGCGCGTGCTCTCCAACCTCGCCGAGATGAACCTGGAAAACCGCCAATTGCTGCGCCTTTACGCCTATCGCCTGGTGCAGGCGCGCCGCAACGACCTGGCCGTGCCGGTGTTCGAGCGCATCAGCGAACTCGCGCCCAACGAGCCGCAGTCCTGGCGCGACCTGGGCCTGGCGCTGGCCGAGAGCGGCCAGCCGCAGCGCGCCGTCAATGCCCTGTGGGAAGTGGTGTCGCAGCCCTGGAACGGCCGCTTCGCCGGCATCAACATGATCGCGCTGGCCGAACTCAACGCGATTGCCGCCCAGGCAAGCGCCGGCGGCCAGCCCGCGCTGGACCTGGGCCGGGTGGACACCCGCCTGCGCCGCAACCTGCCGCTGGCCCTGCGTGTGGTCATGGCCTGGGACACCGACGACACCGACATCGACATGTGGGTCAGCGACCCGAACGGCGAGAGGGCCAGCTACGCCAACCGGCTGAGCTACCAGGGCGGCGCCATGAGCCCGGACGCGACGGGCGGCTACGGCCCCGAGGAGTTTTCGCTCAAGACCGCCAAACCCGGCAAGTACGGCGTGGAAGCTCAGTTTTTCGGCCATCGCCAGCAGGTGCTGTCGGCCGGCACCACGGTAATGGTGCGCGTGACCACCGGCTTCGGCACGCCGCAGGCGCGCGACGAATGGACCACCCTGCGGCTCACGCGCGGCCAGGAGACGGTGCGCGTGGCCGAGATCGAACTGCGCTGAGCCCTCCCAAAAAGCGAGATGCCACTGTGCATATAAAGGCTATAACGCTTTGCGGGGTACCCCCTGCATGAGAGGCGCATAGAATCAATCACCGGGCCCAAGCAATTGCGCCCGGTTTTTGTTTCAGCCTTGCTTTCACTGCAAGCGCCTGCCGCAAGCCGGTCCAGTCCAAGCGCCTTCTGTTCTTCAACAGTTTTTTAGGAGCTTGGGAATCATGGAAATCTTCGACTACGACAACATCCTGCTGCTGCCGCGCAAATGCCGCGTGGAAAGCCGTTCAGAATGCGACGCCAGCGCGACGCTGGGCGGGCGCAGTTTCCGCATCCCGGTGGTGCCGGCCAATATGAAGACGGTGGTCAACGAGGAGATCTGCGCCTGGATGGCGAAGAACGGCTACTTCTACGTGATGCACCGCTTCGACCTGGACAACGTCCAGTTCGTGAAAGACATGAAAGCGCGCGGCGCCTACGCCTCCATCTCGCTGGGCGTGAAAAAACCCGACTACGACACGGTGGACCGCTTGGCCGCCGAGGGCCTGGTACCCGAGTACATCACCATAGACATCGCGCACGGCCATGCCGACACCGTGCAGAAGATGATCGCCTACCTCAAGCAGAAGCTGCCGGCCTCTTTTGTGATCGCCGGCAACGTGGGCACGCCCGAAGCCGTCATCGACCTCGAAAACTGGGGCGCCGACGCGACCAAGGTCGGCATAGGCCCGGGCAAGGTCTGCATCACCAAGATGAAAACCGGCTTCGGCACCGGCGGCTGGCAGCTGTCGGCGCTCAAGTGGTGCGCGCGCGTGGCGACCAAGCCCATCATTGCCGACGGCGGCATACGCGAGCACGGCGACATCGCCAAGTCGGTGCGCTTTGGCGCGACCATGGTGATGATTGGCTCCATGCTGGCCGGCCTGGAAGAAAGCCCGGGCAAGACCGTGGAGGTCGACGGCAAGCTCTTCAAGGAGTACTACGGCAGCGCCTCGGACTTCAACAAGGGTGAGTACAAGCACGTCGAGGGCAAGCGCATCCTGGAGCCGGTCAAGGGCACGCTGGCCGACACGCTGCGCGAGATGGAGGAAGACATCCAGAGCTCCATCAGCTATGCCGGCGGCACCAGGCTGCTGGACATCCGCAAGGTCAACTACGTCACGCTGGGCGGCGACAACGCGGGTGAGCACTTGCTGATGTAAGGACCTGCCTACGCAGGCTTGGCGGAAAGCCCCAGCAAATCCAGCGCCAGGCCGTGCAGGCGGTGATCCGTCTCCGCCAGCGCGTCCAGCGCGCTGAAATGGTTGCGGCGCAAATGCGACTCGCACACCGGCACGATGCGCTCGCCCCAGGCCTGCTGGATCAGCAGGTTCTGGCGCAAGAATTCGGCGCTTTCGTCAGCCCCCGCCACGCTGTAGAGCGTGCCGCGGCTTGGCGCCGGCAGCAGCGCCGGGCTGGCCTTGGCGACCTGCTCGGGCGTGAGCTTGAGCGAGTCTTTGACGAAGGGCGCGTGGCGCATGGGCTCCAGGTCGTAAAGGCCTGAAATCGACAGCGCATTCTTCACCAGGTCCGCCGGCAGGTCGCCGGCATAGGCCCTCCAGTCGCACAGCAGCAGCATGGCCGCCAGGTGTCCGCCGGCCGAGTGCCCGGCCACCGTGATGCGGCTGGGGTCACCGCCGTAGCGGGCGATGTGGCGCCAGGTCCAGGCCAGGGCCTTGACCATCTGCATCGTGATCTCGGGAATCGTCACCGCGGGGCACAGGGCGTAGTTGGGCACCACGACACAGGCGCCGGCCTCGGTGAAAGGCGGCACGATAAAGGAGTGGTCGGACTTGTCCAGCGCCCGCCAGTAGCCGCCGTGGATGAACACCAGCACCGGTGCACCCTTGCCCGCCTTGGCGCCGTGGATGCCGAAGCCGCCGGCCGGAAACACGTCCAGCATTTCACCCGCATGGTTGCCGTAAGGCACATCGACCTGGCAGGGCAGGCGCTTGCGCGCGGCCTGCGAGTCGGCGGCCCAGCGCGCGAAGTAGGCCGGGTGCTCGGGCACCAGCGCGCGGTTGTTGTACATGCGGTCCAGCCAGGCGGGATCGAAAGGGTTCATTGTTGTTCTCCTGAAAAATGGCAAAGCAGTCAGTGGCCGCCATCTTGGCACAGCCAGGCCAGCCCATGGTCGACCCCGGGTAAACCCGGAATCATCGAGCACCAGATCAGCGTATTCTGTATACAGAGTACAAATATGCCATCCCAGCTGATCAAAATTGAATCCACGCCCGACCTGGTCGACCAGGTCTACCGCAACCTGCTGGACGCCATCAGCGAGGGTTCGCTGGCGCCGGGCGCGCGCATCACACAGGAAGAGATTGCCGTCCAGCTCGCGGTCTCGCGCCAGCCAGTGCTGCAGGCCTTGCGCCTGCTGAAAAAGGACGGCTTTGTGCTGGACGCACCGGGCCGCGGCGTGCTGGTCGCGCCGCTGGACGTGGCTTCGCTGGTACAGATTTACCAGGTGCGCAGCGCGCTCGATGCGCTGGCCGCCCGCCTGGCTGCGCAGGCGCATGCCCGATTGGACCCGCAACTGATCAGCCAGGGCCGCGAAGCCGCGCGCGGCAGCGACGTCAAGGCCATGATGGCGGCCGACGCGCGCTTTCATGCGGCGATTTATGGAGCCTCGGGCAACCCGCTGATCGCCCAGAGCGCGCAGCTGCACTGGCACCACATACGCCGCGCCATGGGCGCTGTGCTGCAGGTGTCGACCATGCGCGAGTCGATCTGGGACGAACACGAGGCGATCGCCCAGGCCATCGCTGACGGCGATGCCGACAAGGCCGAAGCGCTGATACGCGAGCATGGCGAGGAAGCCGGCCACAACCTGGCGAGGCTGCTGTCCAGCGCCCTGGCCCAGCCGGCCGCATCCACCGCCCCCTGAAGCACCCGGACAACCACCGAAGGAGACATGCGATGAGACTGAGCCCCGAACAGCTTGCCCAATTCGACCGCGACGGCTACCTGTTTTTCCCCGGCCTGTTCACGCCGGAGGAAATACAGGTGCTCAATGACGCCGTGCCCGAGCTCTACAGCCGGCACGAGAACTACAACATCCGCGAAAAAGGCAAGGACGCGGTGCGCACCAACTTCGCGGCGCATATGTACAGCGAGCCCTTTGCGCGCCTGGCGCGGCACCCGCGCATGGTGGAGCCGGTGGAAGACCTGCTGGGCGAGCAGCTCTACATGCACCAGTTCAAGATCAACGGCAAGATGGCTTTTGAAGGCGACGTCTGGCAGTGGCACCAGGACTACGGCACCTGGCTGAACGACGACATGATGCCGACCGAGCGCGCGATGAATGTGGCCATCTTCCTGGACGAGGTGACCGAGCACAACGGCCCGCTGATGTTCATCCCCGGCAGCCACAAGAAAGGCGTGGTCGATGCCAGGCACGACCTCACCACCACCAGCTACCCGCTGTGGACGGTGGACAACGAGCTGATACGCCAGCTGGTGCAGCGCGCCGGCGGCAAGCAGGGCGGAATCGTCAGCCCCAAGGGCCCGGCCGGCTCCATGATTTTGTTCCACTCCTGCCTGGTGCATGCCTCGGGCAGCAACCTCTCGCCTTTCAACCGGGTCAGCGTCTACCTGAGCCTGTGCGCCGTCAGCAACCACATCCGTCGCCACAAACGCCCCGAGTACATCGCCCACCGCGACTTCACCCCCATCAGCTGCCTGCCCGACGATTGCCTGCTCAAGGACTACCCGGTGGACCTGCCCTGGAAGGACGGCGTGCCGGCCACGGCACTGCAAACCTCGATGGAAGAAATCGCGCCTGAGCGCAAGGCGGCTTGAGGTCATGAACCTGTATACGAAGCTCCAGCAACGCGCGGCCGACAACCAGCCGGTGCGCATAGGCCTGATAGGCGCGGGCAAGTTCGGCTCCATGTACCTTGCGCAGATCCCGCGCACGCCGGGTGTGCACCTGGTGGCGATCGCAGACCTCTCGCCCGATGCGGCGCGTACCAACCTCGCCCGCGTGGGCTGGAAACCCGAGATGGCCCAGGCCGCCTCGGCGCAAGCGGCGATCAAGGCCGGCACGACCTGGGTCACCGACGACTGGCAGGCGGTGGTCACGCATCCGCAGGTCGACATCGTTGTGGAATGCACCGGCAACCCGATTGCCGCGGTGGAGCATTGCCTGCAGGCTTTTGCGCACGGCAAGCACGTGGTCAACGTCACGGTGGAGGCTGACGCCTTTTGCGGCCCGCTGCTGGCGCGCAAGGCGGCTGAGGCCGGTGTGGTGTATTCGCTGGCTTTCGGCGACCAGCCGGCATTGATCTGCGACCTGGTGGACTGGGCACGCACCTGCGGCTTCCCGGTGGTGGCGGCGGGCCGCGGCCATAAATGGCTGCCGCATTTTTGCGAATCCACGCCCGAGACGGTGTGGGGCAACTACGGCCTCACGCCCGAGCAGGCCGCGCGTGGCGGGCTGAACCCGAAGATGTTCAACAGTTTCCTGGACGGCTCCAAGCCTTCCATAGAATCCACCGCCGTGGCCAATGCCACAGGCCTCACGGTGCCCAGCAACGGCCTGCTCTACCCGCCGGCCAGCGTGGAAGACATTCCTTATGTGACACGCCCCATCAGCGAAGGCGGTGTGCTGGAGCGCAAAGGCATGGTGGAAGTCATCTCTTCGCTGGAAGCCAACGGCCGCAAGATTCCCTACGACATCCGCATGGGCGTCTGGGTCACGGTGGAAGCCGAGACCGACTACATCAAAAACTGCTTTGAGGAATACAACGCCCACACCGACCCCAGCGGGCGTTATTTCACGCTGTACAAGCGCTGGCACCTGATAGGCCTGGAAGTCGGCGTCTCGGTCGCCAGCGTCGCGCTGCGCGGCGAACCGACCGGCGTGGCGACCTGCTGGAACGCCGACGTGGTGGCCACAGCCAAACGCGACCTGCAGCCCGGCGACATGCTGGACGGCGAAGGCGGCTACACCGTCTGGGGCAAGCTGCTGCCGGCCGGCACCTCCACGAAGATGGGCGGCCTGCCGCTGGGGCTGGCGCACCAGGTCAAGGTGGTGCGCGCGGTCAAGAAAGGCCAGAGCCTGAGCTGGGGCGACGTGGCCATGGACACCTCCACGCCTGCGTTCAAAGTGCGGCAGGAGATGGAAGCCATGTTCGCGCCGGCCCTGAAAAAAGCCGCGTAAAAATACATCTGGAAACGCTGCCTAGAAAGCTCGCTGACAGCCTTCTCGCGCGGCCGGCCTCATGATGGCTGAAAGCCATTGTGAGGACACGAATGACCACTGCCAGCGACACGCCCCTTCCCCGCATTGCCTTCCTGGGCACGGGCATCATGGGGCTTCCCATGGCCGGGCGGCTTTGCGCAGCCGGCTGCGCGCCGCAGGTGTGGAACCGCACGCCGGCCAAGGCCGGCCCGCTGGCCGCGCTCGGTGCGTCGGTCCATGCCCGCGCCGCCGCAGCGGTGGCGAACGCCGACATCGTCATCAGCATGCTCGAAAACGGCCCGGTGGTCGAAGAGGTGCTGTTCTCGCAAGGCGTGGCCGCCGCGATGAAACCGGGGGCCCTGTTTCTCGATATGGCGTCCATCCAACCACGCGAAGCACGCGACCATGCGGCGCGCCTGGGTGCGCTGGGCATTTCGCATCTCGATGCGCCCGTCTCGGGCGGCCCCGGCGGCGCGGAGAGCGGCACGCTGGCCATCATGGCCGGCGGCAAGGCGGAAGATTTCGCGAGGGCCTTGCCGGTGCTCCAACACTTCGGCCGCGCGACACACGTGGGCCCGCACGGCAGCGGCCAGCTCACCAAGCTGGCCAACCAGATGATTGTGGGCATCACGATAGGCGCGGTGGCCGAAGCGCTGCTGTTCACCTCGCGCGGCGGGGCCGACATGGCAAAAGTCAGGGAAGCCATCACCGGCGGCTTTGCGGGCAGCCGCGTGCTGCAAGTGCACGGCCAGCGCATGCTGGAGCGCGACTTCGCGCCGCGCGCGCGCATGGACATCCAGCTCAAGGACATGCGCAACGCGCTGGCGACCGCGCAGGAGATCGGTTTTGAGGCGCCCATCACCGCGCTGTTCGAACGGCTTTATGCCGAGGGCGTGGAGAACGGCCTGACCGACCTGGACCAGTCAGCGCTGTTTGTCGAACTGGCCAGCCGCAACGGCATGAGCTGAATCCCTCAGCGGGTGAACAGCGCGCGCAACAGGTAGCCGGCGATGCGGGGATTTTCCTTGATACGCCGCATGCTGTAACCATACCAGTCCTTGCCGTAGGGCACGTAGATACGGACCGCATAACCCTCCCTGAGCAGCCGATCACGCAGGCTTTCGCGCACGCCCAGCAGCATCTGGAACTCGAACGCCGCATGAGCCACCTGCCGGTGGCGCGCCAGTGCGATCACTTCGTCGACGAGTTCTTCGTCATGCGTCGCGACGCCGACAAAGGTGCCGCTGTCGAAGCAAGACGCGACGTGCCGCAAAAAGTGCGGATTGATCGCACGCCGGTCTTGCCAGGCGCCCTCCACGAGATGCTCGCGATCCTCGACATAAATCCCTTTGCAGATGCGCAGATTTTCATGCGCGCCAAGCAGCAAAGAGATGTCATGGTCGGTGCGCTTGAGATAGGCCTGCAGCACGAGACCGGCATTGCCGTATCCGCGACTCTTCAAACGCAGCAGCAGATCGATTTCGCGCTGCGTGCAGTTCACATCTTCCATATCCATGCGCACAAAGATTGAATAAGCCTTGGCGGCGTCAAGCAGGCACTCGAACTTGCGCCCGCAGTGCGCTTCATCGAGCAACAGGCCAAGCGCGGTGGGTTTCACCGAGATATTGGCGCGCAAGCCCTCATGCGCGATCGCTTCGAGCACGTTGAGGTATTCACGGGTCGTAGCGTCGGCTTGAGGCAGTGATTCGGTGGTTTCACCCAGGACGTCGACCGTCGCGGTAAAGCCGGCGGCATTGAGCGCGGCAACGCGCTCAATTGCATCGGCCACAGTGTCACCGGCGATATAACGGCGTGAGATTTTACGAATCAGCGCGCGCGGCGCCAGGGCAATGGTCGAAGCCATCAAGGTATTGAACAAGGACATGACAGTTTCCAAAGAAATGAAATGGACAAGACCGCGGGCACGACGTGAATCGTCGTCACTCGAAAGGGCGGTCGTGATCGAGCACACCGGCCGGGAAGCTATCCGGCGGGGTGCGGGCAATACTTCTGCGGTACGTCAGGACAAATGCCCGGGCGCAAGCAGAAGCAAGATTTCAGTTCTTTGAAAGAGGGGGCCAGGCGGCTGCGTACATGTCTGTGCTTTTTGGAGGGGCGCCGGACTGCCGGCACCGCCATCGCATCATAGCGTCCGGGCGGCCGCACTGCCTACCCGGGCGCGGCCCGGGTACGCGACACGAAAAAGAAAAAGCCGCTGCAGACAATGTCTGCTGCGGCTTTCTTGTTTGCCGTAGTGACGACGCTAAAGATCAGTCGCGCACGGGCTTGGAGAACTTTCCGCCCTTCTTGGCCGCATCACGGGGCACAAAGACCTTGCCGGCCGGCTTGGCAAACCCAGGCTTGCGGTTGGCGAAGTCGGGACGCGGCGCGAAGCCTTCGTTGCGCGCACCGAAATTGCGGTCGTCACGCTGGGCGAAGCCGGCGTTATGGCCGCCACCGAAGCCGCCGCGGTCGTCCTGGCGGCGCGGGCCGCGGTCGTTGAAACCGGAGCGGTCGGCATAGCCGTTGCCCTGCGGTGCGGGAGGACGGCCCTGGAAGGAGCCGCGGTCGTCGCGCTCGAAACGGTTGTTGCCGAAGCCGGCAAAGCCGCCGTTGCTGAAGCCACCGGCCGGCTTGCGGCCGGCAAAGCCACCGCGATCACCGCCGCCGCCGAAGCCGCGGCCGCCGCGGTCACCGCCGAAATTGCCGCGCGGGCGCTCGGAGGTGGGGGCGAAACGCTGCTGTGGCTCCAGGCCGGCGATGACGCTGGGCTTGAGGTTCTGCTGCATGTAGTGCTCGATGTCCTGGATCTTGCGGCGATCACGGAACTCGGCGATGGTGACGGCCTTGCCTTCGCGGCCGGCACGGCCGGTGCGGCCGATACGGTGCACATAGTCTTCGGCTTTCATGGGCAGGCCGTAGTTGATCACGTGGGTGATGGTGGGCACGTCCAGGCCGCGGGCGGCCACGTCGGTCGCCACCAGCACCTGCACGCGGCCGTCGCGGAAAGCCATCAGGCGGCGGTTGCGCAGGCCCTGGCTCAGCGCGCCGTGCAGCGCGACCGCGCTGAAGCCTTCCTGGACCAGGTCGTTGGCCAGGCCGTCGCATTCAACCTGGGTGCTCGCAAACACGATGGCCTGGTTGATGGTGGTGTCACGCAGCAGGTGGTCCAGCAGCTTACGCTTGTGGGTCATGTTGTCGGCCCACAGCAGCGATTGCGTGATGGAGGTGTGCTTTTCGTGCGGCGAGTCGATCTCGACGCGCTGCGGCGTGCGCATGACGCGCGTGGCCAGCTGCATGATGCGGGGCGCGAAGGTGGCGCTGAACATCATGGTCTGCTTGCGCTCTATCGTGAGCTGGTTGACTTCGGTCAGGTCGTCGGCAAAGCCGAGGTCCAGCATGCGGTCGGCCTCGTCGACGACGAGGAACTGCACCTGGTCCAGCTTGATCTGCATGCTGCGCTGCAGGTCGAGCAGGCGGCCGGGCGTGGCGACCACGAGGTTGGCGTTCTGCAGCTTGGCAATTTGCAGCTGGTAAGGGATGCCACCAACGACGTTGGCGATGCGCAGGCCGCGGCAATGGCGCACCAGGTCGATCGCGTCGGCGCAGACCTGCTGGGCCAGCTCGCGCGTGGGGCACAGGATCAGCGCGCCGGGCGTGGCGGCCTTGAAGTTGCGGGGATTGGTCGGGTCCTTGCGCTTGGGCTTTTTCAGCGGCGCTTCGCCGCGGGCAATGGCTTCCGCGTTCAGGCGTTCGAATTCGGCGCGCTCATGGCGCTCGGCTTCTTCCTGCTGCATAAGCAGGGTGTGCAGCACGGGCAGCAGAAAGGCGGCGGTCTTGCCGCTGCCGGTCTGGCTGGAGACCAGCAGGTCGGTGAACTTGGCGGCCTTGGGATCGGCATCCAGGGCCTGCATGGCCTTGGGGATGGTCGCCATCTGCACCGCGGTGGGCTTGGTAAAGCCCATGTCGGCGACGGCCTGCAGCAGTTCCTTGGCCAGGCCCAGCGCTACAAAACCGTTGGGTTCGGCGACGATCGCATCGAGGGACGTGGCGGCTTCAGGCGCGCCGGAAAAATCCGGAACCACGTTGAAAGCGGTGTCGTTGTTGTCGTTGGCAATGGCTTCAGGCAAAAAGTCGCCACGAGCCTCAAAAGAGTCAGTCATGTTTTTTCTCACTAATCACCTGTTCGCAGCGCTTTTGGCGAGGGAACAGGAAACTTCACCTCCCGCGATGCGGAAGGCTTCGTTCATGGTTAATAAAACATCAACCATCAAACGAATATGCAGCCCGGGCGGCAAACTTGACGCTGTGCCCGAAGCGGTGACTCCGTTGTTGGAGTCCAAAAGTGTGAGGTAGATGTACAAATGCAGCGCACCCTGTGCAACCGCAAGCCCACGATTATAGCGTGCTTTACGGGTTTCTACCAGTCCCCCGCTTGATCAAGGCTATCGGGCCTTGCAGGCGCTCTCATTTCAGGAGCAGCTTTCGCTTACCCTGCCTGACGAAACCCGTCAAAGAATCACTTCAGGAAATGTTCCCGGTAGTGCTCCAGCTCGTCGATGGATTCGTGCACATCGGCCAGCGCCGTGTGGCTCTGGCGCTTTTTGAAGGCACTGTAGACCTCGGGCCGCCAGCGCTTGGCCAGCTCCTTGAAGGTGCTGACGTCGACGTTGCGGTAGTGCAAAAAGGCTTCCAGCTTGGGCATGTACTTGACCAGGAAGCGCCTGTCCTGGCTGATGGTGTTGCCGCACAGGGGTGAGCTGCCCTTGGGTACGTACTGGGCCAGGAAGGCCAGTATCTGCGCTTCGGCGTCGGCCTCGTCCACCGTGCTGGCCTTGACCTTGTCGATCAGGCCGCTGCGGCCGTGGGTGCCCTTGTTCCAGGCATCCATCTGGTCCAGCAGTTCGTCGCTCTGGTGGATCGCCAGGACCGGGCCTTCGATGCGCGGCGTGAGCTGAGGGCCGGTCACGATCACGGCGATTTCAATGAGGCGCTCTTTTTCCGGGTCCAGCCCGGTCATTTCGCAGTCCAGCCAGACGAGGTTCTGGTCTGATTTTTTGAGTGTGGTTTCAATTTCGGGCATGCCGAGATTCTCGCTGATCGCCTAAACTGCCCGCTATGACCGACTATTCGCTTGTTTTCACCGGGGTATTCTCGGCTTTGCTGGTGCTGGGCCTGCTCGTGAAGTTCTACCTGGCTTCGCGGCAGATCCGCCATGTGGCGCGCCACCGCGGCGCCGTGCCCGTGGCCTTTGCCGGCACCATCTCGCTCGAAGCCCACCAGAAAGCGGCCGACTACACCATCACCAAGGCGCGCTTCGGCTTGCTGGAGACGGCCTTCGCCTCCGCCGTACTGCTGGGCTGGACCTTGCTGGGCGGGATAGACACGCTGAACCAGGCGCTGGCCGGCTCCGGCCTGGCCGCCTGGGGCGTGCTGGCGCCGCAGCTGGCCCTGCTGGCTGCCTTCGGCCTCGTCAGCGGCCTGCTGGACCTGCCCTTTACCCTCTACAGCACCTTCCGCATCGAGGAACGTTTCGGCTTCAACAAGATGAGCTTCAAGCTCTGGCTGGCCGACCTCGTGAAATCCACGCTGGTGGGCTTGGTCATAGGCTTGCCTATCGTGGCGCTGATCCTGTGGCTGATGGGCAGCGCGGGGCGCCTCTGGTGGCTTTGGGCCTGGGGTGCCTGGATGGGTTTTAACCTGCTGGTGCTGGTGCTCTACCCCACCGTGATCGCGCCGCTGTTCAACAAGTTCAAGCCGCTGGAAGACGAAGCACTGAAGGCGCGCGTGACGGCCCTGATGCAGCGCTGCGGTTTCGCGGCCAAGGGCTTGTTCGTGATGGACGGCAGCAAGCGCTCGGCCCATGCCAACGCTTACTTCACGGGTTTCGGCGCGGCCAAACGCGTGGTGTTTTACGACACCCTGCTCAAGCAGCTGAGCCCCGGCGAGGTCGACGCCGTGCTCGCGCATGAGCTGGGCCATTTCAAGCACAAGCACATCATCAAGCGCATCGTCTCGATGTTCGCCATGAGCTTGGCCGGCTTCGCGCTGCTGGGCTGGCTGTCGTCGCAGGTGTGGTTCTATACCGGCCTAGGGGTACGCCCCAATCTGAATGGCGCCAACGACGCGCTGGCCCTGCTGCTGTTCCTGCTGGTGGTGCCGCTTTTCAGCTTTTTCATCTCGCCGGTGTTCGCACAGTTCTCGCGCAAGCACGAGTTCGAGGCCGACGCCTATGCCGTGGCCCAGACCGACGGCAGGGATTTGCAGAGCGCGCTGCTCAAGCTCTACAAGGACAACGCCAGCACGCTGACACCCGATCCGGTGTTCGTGAAGTTCTATTACTCGCACCCTCCCGCCTCCGAGCGGCTGGGCCGCATGACCCCTTCGCTTGAAAGTGCCGCGACATGAGCAACCCTATCCACCAGAACCGGCGGGCCCTGAGCGCCACCGAAATCGTCACGCAGCTGAGCAAACTCAACGGCGAGCAGGCCCTGGGCTGGCGCCTGATCGACGGCTCGCTGGAAAAAACCTACAGCTTCAAAAACTACTACGAGACCATTGCCTTCGTGAACGCGCTGGCCTTTATCGCCAACGCCGAGGACCACCATCCCGACCTCGCGGTGAGCTACGGCAAGTGCACGGTGCGCTTCAACACCCACGATGTGAACGGCATCTCCGTCAGCGACTTCTTCTGCGCGTCCAAGGCAGACGCCCTGCTCGCTTGAGCAAACCCCGGCAGCCCGCCGCGCGCCCCCTCGCGGGGACGCAGCCGGGGCTGGTGGTGGCCGGTTTCGGCCGCCATGTGCTGGTGGAGACCGACACCGGCGAACGCCTCATCTGCCACCCGCGCGGCAAAAAAAGCCAGGCCGTGGTCGGCGACCGCATCCGCTGGCTGGCTTCGGAGGACGAGGGCACCATCGAAAAAATCGAGGAGCGCCGCAACCTGTTTTACCGGCAGGACGAGATGCGCACCAAGTCCTTCGCGGCCAACCTGGACCAGGTGCTGATCCTGATCGCGGCCGAGCCTGAATTTTCGGAAAGCCAGCTGACCCGCGCGCTGATCGCCGCCGAAGCCGAAGGCATCACCCCCGTCATCGCGCTGAACAAGAGCGACCTGGGCGAACCTTTCACGCGCGCCTGGGCGAAGCTGGCGCCCTACCGCACCATGGGCTACCGTATGCTTTCGCTGGCGATCAAACCCAAGGTCGAAGCATCGAGGCCGGCGAATACCCGGGCCACGGAATTGCATGAACTGGTCGAGCTGCTGCGCGGCAAAAAAACCCTGGTGCTGGGCCCCTCGGGCGCCGGCAAGAGCAGCCTGACCAACCTGCTGGTGCCCGATGCACGTGTGCTGACGGCGGAGATTTCGCAGGCGCTGAACTCAGGCAAGCACACCACCACCAGCACCACGCTGTACTGGGTGGACACCGGGGACGGCAACACGCGCGCCACGGCGTTGATCGACTCGCCGGGTTTCCAGGAATTCGGCCTGCACCACATAGCGCCCATGCGCCTGGCCGGCTACATGCCGGACCTCAGGCTCCATGCGCAGGACTGCAAGTTTTATAACTGCACCCACCTGCATGAGCCGGGCTGCGGCGTGATTGCCGAGGTGAATGCAAGCGACCACCCGAGCAGCATCAGCGCCAACCGGTACCGGCTGTACACCGAGTTGTTTGCGGAGCTTTCGCAGAGCCGCTATTGACCCCCCGGCAGCCTGCCGGGCTGCTGCGCCGCTTAACCCAGCAATCGGGCCAGGGTCAGCAGGGCCAGCAGCACCATCCACAGCACCACGGAGCGCCACACCAGCCCCACGATGCTGCGCAGGTGTGCGATTTCGGGTTCGCGGCCCGGCGTGGCCTCTGTGGCGATGCTGTCTTCCGAGTCCAGCCCGCCGGCCTGGAAACCCTGGGAGGTGTTGGGCGAGAACGTGGCCTTGAGCGCCTCTCCGCCCAGGCGCACGTTCACGGCGCCGGAGGTGGCGGCCAGGATGATGCCGTCGTTGCGGTTCTCGGCGGCGGCCGGCGCATTGGCCGCAAAGCGCTGCGTGTAGTTGCGCCAGGCGTCGATGGCGTCCTCAAAACTGCCGACAACCGCAAAGCCCAGCGAAGTGACGCGCGCCGGCACATAGTCGATCACGCCCCAGGCGCGGCTGGCGGCCAGTTGCAGCGCCATGCTGGCGCCTTCGCCCGCCGCGGCGGCGGTTTTGCGCTTGTAGGCCCAGTAGCGCGAGACGAATTCGCTCATGCGGTAAAGCACCGCTCCCGCGGGGCCCAAGCCCAGCGCGGCCAGCACCGAAAACCAGGCCAGCACGCCGAACACATGGCGGTGGGCGGCCAGCACCGAATACTCGATCACGTGGCGCACGATTTCGCTGCGCGGAAGTTCGCTGGCGTCCACCTGGCGCCACTGCGCGAGCAACTCGCGCGCCGTGGCCTCGTCGCCGTCGTCGAGCGCGTCGCGTATGTCGGTGAAGTAGTGGCTGAACTGGCGAAAACCCAGCGTGACATAAAGAATCGCCACGCTCCAGGCAAAGGCCAGCACGACGTTGATGTTCCAGAGCAGCCAATGGATCAGCATGGTGACCAGCGCCGGCACGATGACGGCGACCGTCCAGGCGATCCAGCCGTGCTGGGGTTTGCCGGCGTCCAGGCTGCGGTTGGTCCAGCGCGCCCATCCGCGAAAGCCTGCATGAACCCAGTTGCCGCGGGCCAGCGGCCGGGCCTGTTCGATGATGAGTGCAAACAAAACGGCGAGAAAGCTCATGCGTGAATCATATCCGGCCCCCACGCTGAGACGGGCCCCCACGCTTTTCACTTCGTGTAATGCGCTGCCCCCCGAGGGGGCAGCCCGCCTGCGGCCCGGCAAAGCCGGTTCCGCGGCTCATGCTGGGTTGAAGAATTCAGGCGGCATTACCAGCGGGGGCCGCGGGGCTGGCTTTGCCAGACCGCAGGCGCCGCCCCCTTCGAGGGGGGAACAGGCTACACGCAGTGAGCCTGGACGGGGGTGTTACGCAGCTAGAAAGCGATAGAGGTTGCGCAGCATGCCGGCAGTCGCGCCCCAGATGTAGCGCTCCCTGGCTTCGCCGCTGTCTGCTTCGCTAGAGGGGTCGGAGTAGGGCATGGACAGCCATTGCCGGATAACACCGTCGAACTCCATCTCATGACGGCGGTGGTGGGCGGGATTCATCAGGTAGCCCAGCGGCACCTCGAACACGTCGGCAACCTCGCCGGGGTTGGGTTGCAGCGCGAAGCCGGGCTTCACCAGCGCCACCACCGGCGTGATGATGAAGGCCGTTCCCGTGACGTAGGTGGGCAAGGTGCCCAGCACCTCCACATGGCCGCGCGGCAGGCCGATTTCCTCGTGGGCTTCGCGCAAGGCGGTGTCGACCGCATCGCGGTCGGTGTCGTCGGTGCGGCCGCCCGGCAGGGCCACCTGGCCGGAATGCGTGGAGAGGTTGGTGGTGCGCTCGGTCAGCAGCAAGGTCACTTCATCGCGCATGACCAGCGGCACCAGGACAGCCGCCAGCGCCGGCGTGCGGTCGGTGAATTTTTTCTCGACGCTGTGCTCGGGTGTCCAGACCGGCGGGTGCCGGAAGCGCTCGCGCAGGGCCTGCGGCGACAGCCGGTCCAGCGGCACGCCCGCCAGGTGGTCGTCAATGCCCAGCACTGGGATGCTGCGCGGGTCAAACTTGGGCAGCGGCTTGAAGGAGTTCATGGAGCACGTCGGCGTGGGGCTGTGGGTTGTTGGCTTGGGGCCCGGGGCATAAAAAAAGCCGCTCGGTGAGCGGCTTTTTTAAAGGGGCTGTTGGGGCTGCCCTGGGTCCGGCCGGGCCGGACCGGCAGATCAGGCGCCCAGCTTTTCCTTGATACGTGCGGATTTGCCGCTGCGGCTGCGCAGGTAGTACAGCTTGGCGCGACGCACATCACCGCGGCGCTTGACTTCAATCTTGGCGATCAGCGGGCTGTACACCTGGAAGGTGCGCTCGACGCCTTCGCCATTGGATATCTTGCGGACGATGAAGCTGGAGTTCAGGCCGCGATTGCGCTTGGCAATCACCACGCCTTCGAAAGCCTGCACACGCTTGCGGTTGCCTTCAACCACGTTCACGCTCACGATGACGGTGTCGCCAGGAGCGTATGCGGGGATGGTCTTGTTGAGGCGGGAAATTTCTTCCTGCTCGAGGGTCTGGATCAGATTCATGATTTTTCCATCTAACTTTTTCGTTCATGCACGCGCTACGCTAAAGACCGCAAATCCATGGATTCACCCAAAGATGATTCAGATGGTTGCAGTGGCCGCCAGAGGATCGAAAAGCCTTTGATTATAGCAAGCCAGGGCTTTTCTCAAGCGTCCTTGTCGGGGTTTTCAAGCAGATCGGCCAGAAAAGCCTCGTCGCTTTCGCTCAAATGGCCACTCTCACGCGCTCTTTGCACCAATTCGGGGCGTTCGTGCTGCGTCAAAGCCAGCCGCCGCTCACGCCGCCAACGCTCGATATGGGCGTGGTTTCCCGACATCAGGGTGGTCGGCACAGGCTGGCCGCGCCAGCTTTCGGGCCGCGTGTAGTGGGGACAGTCGAGTAGCCCGTCGAGCGCCGGGTTGAAGCTGTCGAGCTGGTGGCTGCCCTCGTCGTTGAGCACGCCGGGCTGCAGGCGGGCCACCGCGTCCAGCAGGGCCATGGCGGCGATTTCCCCGCCCGACAGCACAAAGTCGCCCAGGCTGATCTGCAGGTCCACATGCGTCTGGATAAAGCGCTGGTCCAGCCCCTCGTAGCGGCCGCAGACCAGCACGGCGCCGGCGCCGGCCGACCAGCTTTCGACGCCGGCATGATCCAGCGTCTTGCCTACCGGCGAAAACAGCACCGTCGGCACCTTGGGTGCGCCGGCGGCGGCACGGTCGGCCAGTATGGCTTCGAGGCACAAGGCGAGCGGCTCGGCCATCATCACCATGCCCGGGCCGCCGCCAAAAGGCCGGTCGTCCACCCGGCGGTAATTGCCATCGGCAAAATCGCGGGGGTTCCAGAGCTTGACCTCCACCAGCCCCGATTCATAGGCACGGCGCGTGACGCCGCTGGCCAGGAAAGGCGCAAAAAGTTCGGGAAACAGGGTGATCAGGTCAAAGCGCATGGGAAGGCTATTTTGCGCGAGCCGGGCGCCGAGGGGAAATCGACCTGGAAAGGCCCCGAAAAGGACCTCGGAAAGAGGCAGGCCTCAGTAGTCGGGCTGCCAGTCCACGGTGATGCATTTGCCGGCGATATCGACGGTGTCGACATAGACCGAGACAAAGGGAATCATGCGTTCGGCGGTGCCACTGCTGCCGCCCTCCTGCTGGACGGGGTACTCGACGCACAGCACGGAATGCGGGCCGGTGGCCATCAGGTCGCGCACCAGGCCCAGGTCAACGCCTTCGCGGTTGATCACTTTCAGGCCGATCAAATCGACCCAGTAGTACTCGTCCTTGGAGGCGGCGGGAAAGCTGCTGCGCGGCAAAAAGATGCGGGCGCCGCGCAAGGCCTCGGCGGCATTGCGATCGTCCAGGCCGGCGAACTTGGCGACCACGGAATCGGAGTGAACCTTGGCCTCGTCCACGCTGAGCGTGACGGTGCCGGAAAACACGGTGAAACCCGGGCGGAATTTGGCGTCGGGCGCCTGCAAAAACCAGGATTTGGCCGCGAAAAGCGCTTCCGGATCGGAGCTGTGCGGCAGGATTTTCACCCAGCCTTTGACGCCCCAGGCATCCAGGATGCGCCCGACTTCAACGGCGTCGTCCGGCAGGCTTGAAGGTGTCAAGCCCGCGGACGGCGAGAGGCCGGGCTGCATCGAAACTTGGGTTAAAAGCTTCGGGGATCTCAGGCGGCCTTGGCGGCGCCTTGCTTGACCAGGCGCAGCACGGTCGGGGACGGCTGTGCGCCCACGCCGATCCAGTGGGTCAGGCGGTCTTGCGCAATGCGCAGGCCTTCTTCGCCACCGGTGGCGATCGGGTTGTAAAAACCGATGCGCTCGATGAAACGGCCGTCGCGGCGGACGCGCTTGTCAGCCACAACAATATTGAAAAAAGGACGGTGCTTGGAACCGCCGCGTGCAAGTCGAATGACGACCATGATTTATCCTTCGGGTGGTGGGGCTTACCGGTAAAGTAGTTACCCCAATGTTCTGCAGCGCTTGAGACACACGACATGGCCACCCGGCCAGCGAATTGCTGCAAAGCCTGAGATTATAGCCTGCCGGACGGTTTTTCCGGAAATTCGCCCTTTTCCCCATCCTTCTCCCGCTGTTCCACCGCCAAGCGCCCTCCCCATGCCCCTCATACGCCCCAGCCGCGACCAGGACATTCCCGCCATCACCGCCATTTACGGCCACCACGTGCTGCACGGCACGGGGACTTTTGAAACCGAGCCGCCCGGCGCGGCCGACATGGCGGCCCGCCGGGCCGACGTGCTGTCCAAGGGCCTGCCCTACCTGGTCGCCGAGCAGGACGGCGAAATCGCCGGTTTTGCCTACGGCAACTGGTTCAAGCCGCGCCCGGCCTACCGCTTCTCGGTGGAAGATTCGATCTACCTGGCACCCGGGCAACACCGCAAAGGCCTGGGCCGCGCCCTGCTGGCCGAGCTGCTTGCGCGGTTTGAAGCGGTGGGCATACGCAAGGCCATGGCCGTGATAGGCGACTCGGCCAATGCCGGCTCGGTGGGCGTGCACCGCGCGCTCGGCTTCACCGAGGTCGGCACCGTCCGCTCCTGCGGCTGGAAGTTTGGCGCCTGGCGCGACATCGTCATCATGGAAAAAGTCCTGGGCGCAGGCCACACCCAGCCGCCACCCGAGCCGCCCGCCGCATAATCGCCGCATGCAAACCGCTACAGCGCCCTCCCCCAAAGCCCCGAAAAACAAAACCCTCGCCGCCTGGCTGGCCTTCATAGGCGGCCAGCTCGGCATCCACCGCCTTTACCTGTTCGGCCTGGGCGACGTCTGGGCCTGGCTACATCCCATCGTCGCGGCGCTGGGCTGGTGGGGTGTGGAGCGTGTGCGGATGTACGGCCAGGACGACCACCTGGCCTGGGTGCTGATTCCCCTGCTGGGCTTCACCCTGGCCGGCACGGCGCTGACCGCGATTTATTACGGCCTGATGTCGACCGACAAATGGAACGCGCTGCACAACGCAGCCGCGCCGGAAACCAAAGCCGGCAACACCAACTGGCTGACCATAGGCGCGGTGGTGTTCGCCCTGCTGTTCGGCACGATTTCACTGATGTCCAGCATCGTCTTCAGCTTCCAGCGCTACTTCGAATACCAGGTTGAAGAAGCCAAAAAGATATCCCAGTGATCAGAACACCTGCAGGCTGACCCAATAGGCGATTGCCGCTACGAAGGCCGAGGCCGGGATCGTGAAAATCCAGGCCCAGACGATGTTGCCGGCCACGCCCCAGCGCACGGCCGAAGCGCGCTGCGTGGAACCTACGCCCACGATGGCGCCGGTGATGGTGTGGGTGGTGGAAACCGGAATGCCCAAAGCCGTCGCCAGGAACAGCGTCAGCGCACCGCCGGTTTCGGCGCAAAAGCCGCCCACGGGCTTGAGCTTGGTGATTTTCTGGCCCATGGTTTTCACGATGCGCCAGCCGCCGAACATGGTGCCGAAGCCGATGGCGATGTAGCAGACGATGACCACCCAGACCGGCAGGTGCTCGGTGGTCGCCATCATCCAGACCGGCAGGCCCTGCACATTGCTGCTGGTCGCGGCGATCAGCAGCAGCCAGATGATGCCGGCCGTTTTCTGCGCGTCGTTGCCGCCGTGGCCCAGGCTGTAGGCGCCCGCGGACACCAGCTGCAGCCGGCGGAACCAGCGGTCGGCCCGCGAGGGCGTGGCGCGGCGGAAAACCCAGGCCACCGCCACCATCATCAGCGAGCCCAGCAAAAAGCCCAGCAGGGGCGACACAAAAATAAAGGCCACCACCTTGAACACGCCCGAGGCGATCAGCGCGCTGGCGCCGGCCTTGGCAATCACGGCCCCGACGATGCCGCCAATCAGCGCATGCGAGGAACTGCTGGGAATGCCGTAAAACCAGGTGACGATGTTCCAGGTGATCGCGCCCGTCAGCGCGCCGAACACCACATGGGTGTCGACCACCCCGGGCGCGACGATGCCCTTGCCTATGGTCGCCGCCACGCTCAGGTGGAAGATGAAAAAGGCGAGGAAGTTGAAGAAGGCGGCGAACAGCACCGCCTGCCCCGGCTTGAGCACGCCGGTCGACACCACCGTGGCGATCGAGTTGGCCGCGTCATGAAAGCCGTTCATGAAGTCGAAGGCGATGGCCAGAAAGACCAGCAGGAACACCACCCACAGGGCGGCCTGTACGGTTTGCATGATTCAGGCGCCCGCGATCAGGAGTTCTCGAGGACGATGCCCTCGATCAGGTTGGCCACATCCTCGCACTTGTCGGTGATGGTTTCGAGCAGTTCGTAGACCGCCTTGAGCTTGATGACCTCGCGCACGTCGGGCTCCTCGCGGAACAGCCGGCTCATGGCCGAGCGCATCACACGGTCGGCGTCGGATTCGAGCTTGTCGATTTCCTCGCAGGTCTTGAGCGCGGCTTCGGCCGTCGCGGCATCGCTGACCTTTTCGATCAGCGCCACCGCGTCCTGCAGGCGTTCGCAGCATTTGACGCTGAGGTCGGTCAGCCGCACGATGTCTTCGGTCATGTGGCGCACGTCGTACAGCGCCATGGTCTCGGCCGAGTCCTGGATCAGGTCGGCGACGTCGTCCATGGTGTTGATGAGCTTGTGGATCTGCTCGCGGTCTATCGGCGTGATGAAGGTCCTGTGCAGCGCGCGGTTGACTTCATGCGTGATGCGGTCGGCGGCGCGCTCGGCGTGGTCGACTTCACGGTTGAAGGCTTCGCGCTTTTCCACGTCGCTGTAGTTGGCGACCAGCTTGGAAAAAGCATGCGCCGCCTCCACGATGCGTTCAGCATGCTGGTTGAACATCTCGAAAAAATTGCCTTCACGCGGCAGCAATTTGCCAAACAGCATGTCTATTCCTCAGGAAGTAAGTCAAAAATATGACGTTTTTGTAACAACTAGAAGTTTACCTTGCCCCCACGGTCGCTCACTTCGTCTAGCTCCCTGCCCCCCGAGGGGGCCGCCCGCCTGCGGTCTGGCAAAGCCAGTCCCGCGGCTCATGCTGGCTTTAAAAACGCTGTTCTATCAAGCGCTGCGAAAGATGAAGTAGACCGCGCCCACCATGCACAGCGCCGCCCAAAGATAGTCGAGTTTGAGCGGCTCGTTCAGGTAAAACACCGCGAAGGGCACGAACACGCTGAGGGTGATGACCTCCTGCATGATCTTGAGTTGGCCCACGCTGAACTGGGTGAAGCCTATGCGGTTGCCGGGCACCTGCAGCAGGTATTCAAACAGGGCGATGCCCCAGCTGATCAGGGCGGCGATGTACCAGGGCGAGGTCGCGAGGTTCTTCAGGTGGCCGTACCAGGCGAAGGTCATGAAGATGTTGGACAGCAGCAGCAGGCCTATGGTCTGCGCCGACACGGGCAATGACTGGAGGAATTGCATCAAAGGACTCCGGGACAGGTGTCAGCCGACACGGCCGACCAAAATCAGCACCACGGTCAGCGTGACCAGGGCCAGCGCGGTGGACACCACCACGCTGGCGGTGATCAGCTCTTCGGCGACCTTGTAGCGCTGGGAAAACAAAAACACATTGGCGCCTATCGGCAGGGCCGAGGCCACCACCATCACCGACATGGGCACGCCGCCCACGCCCAGCAGCCGGCACAGGCCGAACACCAGCAGCGGGTGCAGCAGATTCTTCACCCCAGCCAATGCCAGCGCCTGGCGCCAGTGCTCGCCCACGCGGGTGTTGGCCAGGGTTACGCCGACCAGCACCAGCGCCAGCGGGCCGAAGGCGCTGGCCATGAGCTCCAGCGGCTTGTCGACGACGGCGGGAATCGTGAAACCGGTCTGCGCGAACAGCAGGCCGGCGATGATGGGCAGCGGCACCGGGTGCAGCAGCGCGTTTTTCACGGCCATCATCACGGTGGCCACCGGGTGGCGCGGCGCGCGGGTCACCTCGTCGCTGGTGCCCAGCTTTTGTTCATGGGCCACCGCGAGCTCCAGCACCACCGTGGCGCTGGTCAGCAGCACAAGCGAGTGCACGGATACCAGCGTGAACAGCGTCACCAGTCCCTGGGGCCCGTACATCAGGCCTATCAGCGCGATGCCTATCATCACGGTGTTGGAAAAAGTATTGGCCAGCGCCAGCACGGCGGCGCGGCGGTTAAAGCCCTGCACCAGCAGGGTGCCGCCGAACAGCACGATGACCGCCAGGAAATAGGCCAGCACCGGCTTGAAATCAAGCTGCTCGACACGCACCCGGCTCATGGTGCGAAACAGCAGCGCCGGCGTGAGCAGCAGAAAGATCAGGTTGGACAGGTCCTTGATGGCATTGGCCCTGATCCACTGCGCCCGGCCGGCAAAAAAGCCCGCGGCAATCAACAGCACAACCGGGAACAGGGACTCAAAGACCAACGGGTTCATTGCCGCAATCTTAGCGTGCCGTCCCCGGCCCTCCGCTCCCGGCTGTCGCTTAAAACGCCAGCTGCATGCCCACCTTCAAGCTGCGCCCCGGCAGCGGCGCCTTCGGGAACGCCGTGGTCGTCAGCACCGAAGCCGCGCTATAGGCCAACTGGTTGGTCAGGTTGTCGACCTTGGCATACCAGAGGATGTTGCTGGCGCCGGCCTTCATGCGGTAGGTGGCGGCCAGGTTCCACAGCGTGTAGGCCGGGGTCGCGCGCTGGCCGTCGGCCACGCGGTTTTGCGCCATGGAATGGTCAAAGCCTATGCTGCTGCCCCAGGGCCCGCTGGCCCAGATGAGGCTGGCGCCCACACGCGCGGGCGCGATGCGCGGCAGCGGCTGGCCGTTGCTGAGGTTGGTGGCCCGCACCACATCACCGCGCAGGGCCAGGTCCACGCTGGACGGGCCTTCGAGCAGGCGGATGTTGCCGCTGGCTTCCAGGCCCACAAAACGCGCGCGCACGCCGGTATAGGCGAACTCCGGTAGCAACTGGTTGTCCGGGTTGTTGTCGTCCACGCCGTCGCCGTCCAGGTCGGCCGGGTTCAGCGCGCCGTCTTCCTGCCCGTACTGGTTGCCCGTGGCCAGCAGGCCTATGTAGTTCTTGAAGCGGTGCACATAGGCATTGGCGCTGAAGCTGTTGGCCCCCGACTTCCAGCTGGCGCCCAGGTCCAGGCTGGTCGATTTTTCCTTGCCCAACGTCGGGTCGCCGGTTTCCCAGGCCTTGGTCGCCACGTGCGGGCCCTGGGCGAAGAGTTCATAGTCCTTGGGCGCGCGTTCGGTGTAGGCCAGGTTGCTGGTCAGCTGCCAGCCCGGCGCCGCATTCCACAAGGCGCCCAGCGCATAGCTGTGCGGCGTGAAGTCGCGCGTCAAAGGCGCAAAACGCGCCACCAGTGGATTGCCCAGCGATTCCACTTTCACCGACTCCAGCCGCCCGCCAAAACTCAGCTTGCCCCAGCTTGTAGCGTATTCCTCGTAAGCGAACACGGCGTTCTGCGCGGTCTTGCTGTAGGGCGCAAAGGCCTCGGCGCCGTCGGCCGAAAAGCGGTTGTTCTCGGCCTGGAAGCCGACCAGGCCGTCGAAGTTTCCGATACGCGCGTGGCGCGCCTCCAGCCGCACATCACTACCCTTGTTCTTGAACACCGTGCCCGGGTTGGGGCCTTCGAATTCGGTGTGCTGGTAATCGGTATGGCTCAGCTGGCCCTTCACGCTCCGGATAAAACCGCCCAGGTCGCGCAGTTCGCCCTCCAGCGCCACGCGGTTTGACTTCATGTCAATCGTCACGTCGTCCTCGGCCACCGTGCCGTAGTTGCTGCGGTAGGTGCTGACCGACGCGCCCAGGTAGCCGTGGTCAAAAAACACCGAACCGCCGGCCGCGCCACCGTGGACCTTGCTGTCGGAGTTGCAAATACGGTTGGTGATGATGTTCAAGCCGCCCTTGCCGCAGGCCAGGTCGGTGGGCACTTTCACGTCGCCGGTCTCGCGGTTGAACACATCCACATGCAGGGCATAACGGTTGTTGCCGCCTTCGAGCAGCACGCCGCTGCTTTTTTCGCGGTTGCCGCTGGCCAGACCCAGATCGACCTTGCCGGCCACGCCGCCTTTTTCATCGAACAGCGGCTCGCGCGGGATGCGGTTGTCGATCACGTTGACCACGCCGCCCACGGCGCTGCCGCCGTAAAGCAAGGCGCCGGGGCCGCGCAGCACCTCGACGCGTTCGATGCTGATCGGGTCGCTGGTGACGGCATGGTCGTAGCTCAGGCTGGAGGCATCCAGCGTCGTACCGCCGTTGCCCAGGATGCGGATGCGGTCGCCGTCCAGCCCGCGGATGATGGGCCGGCTGGCGTTGGGCCCGAAGTAGGTGCTGCTCACGCCGGGCACGCCGTCCAGCGTTTCACCCAGCGTGGTTTTGCTGCGCAGCAGCAGCCCGGTGCCCGAGTACTGCGCGGCCGGCGCGATCAGGTCCGATGTGCCCAGCGGGTTGCCGGTCACAGTGACTTCCTTGAGGCTGGGGGCGGTAGCTGGGGCGGGGGCTGTGGCTTGGGCACTCGCCAGGCCGCAAGAAAGCGTTGCCGCGGCGCAGAGCGCGCGGCTGATAAAAGGTGGTTTCATGGTGACTCACTGAATCGGGAAAAATCAAAAAGGGCAAAGCTGCGCCCTGGCCTGGCGGCCGGCACACAACAAATGGAGGGAGATTCAGCGAGGGAAAGGCGGGCCGCGCGCGTCAAACAGCGCCGCCCAGCGGGCGAGCGCTTCGCCGCGGGAGATATCAAAAACTGCGTTGGAGAGCACCAGTGGCAGGCTCAGCATGGGCAGCGCAGGCGCCGCCTGGCCGTGGCTGGCCTGGTCGAACAGCCGGCAGTCCGAATCGCCGTCATGCGAGGCAAACAGCGAGGCCAGCCAGCCTCCCTCAGCCGGCTCTTCGGCATGCGCCGGCGCGGCGTGTTCAGGGTGATGGCTGTCCTGGTGCGCATGGGCATGCGCATGCAGATGCGCCTGCGGGCCATGCACCACGCCATGCATCAGCCCCAGCAATTGCGCAAATAAAAACGAGGCGGCCAGCAGCCAGGCCAGGGCCCCGGCGGAACCTGAACCCCGGCGCTTATTTGACGCTGGTGGCATCCGTGATGCGGTAGTAGAGGCCGTAGGCGTCGTCGTTCAAGACCAGGAAACGCCCTTCCACCACCACCGGCTCCATGCTGTATTTCACCGGCGTCTTGGTCTTGACCTCGACCATGCTCTCGGGCCCGCCCGGCAGGCAGAAGGCGCAGGTCAATGGCACCGAGGACAGCAGAAAATGTTTTTGTTTTTCGCCGGGGTCCAGCGGCATCATGAAACCCTGGATGCGTTGGGTTTTCTGGTTCAGCGCCATCTGGTCCAGGGTGAAGACCGGCAGGATGCGGTTTTTCTCGTTCTTGGTTTTCACCGCCGTCAGCACCGACCAGGGCACCACATCGCTACGGGCCGAAAGTGGCGGAAACGGGCTATTGGCGCCATGCACGCCCGCACCCTGGCCCACCGGCAGGTCAAAACCCGGGCCCGCGGCAGCTGCAGCCGGCTTGGCGCCGCCCGCCACCGGCGAAGACAGGGTCTGCGCCTGCAGGCCTGCGGCCGCGAGGGACAAGCCGCAGGCCAGCGCGAAGGCGCGGCCCAGGCGATTGCGAAGGATCGGGTTCATGCGGGACTCCTGCAGGGGTGGCGCCGGTTCAGGCCTGGACGGTTCGCCGGGCTCAATGAACGTGTTTCATGCCGCAGTATTTGCCGACGGCCAGCCCTTTGCAAGCGGCTTGCAGCTCTTTTTCGCAAACCTCGTCTTTTTTACCCGACTCCAGGCACTTGGCCGCGGCTTCGTGGGCGGCGGCCATGGCGCGGTGGCGCTGGATGTCTTCCTTGGTTTCCTTGTCGCTGTGCTGAGCATGAGCCAGCGAAAAAGTGGCGCTCAGGGCCAGCGCGGCCACGCCGCCCAGGACGGGCGAGAACTTGAGGAATTGCTGGACGAAACGAAGGCTTGGCATAAAAGTTACCTTGATTGGAGAAGTTCAAACACACTGACCCGGTAGGCCTCCCAGGCGGGCAGCAGCGCGGACGCCAGCGCCACCCCCAGGGCCAGTACCGGCACGCTTACCAGTTCGACCGGCCAGGACACGGCGCCGATCAACACGGATTTTTCGAGCTGCAGCGCCCAGCCCAGCAAGGCTGTCAGCCCCTGGCCCGCCAGCACGCCCAGCACCGTGGCCAACAAGGCCAGCCACAAGGCTTCGCACAGCAACAGGCCGGCCACCTTGCCCGGCGGCGCGCCCAGCATGCGCAGCAGCGCCAGGTCGGCCCGGCGCTCGCGCACCGCGCCCCACAGCGCGATGAACACGCTCAGGCCCGCCGTGAGCAGCAGCACGCCGGCCAGCGCGCGCAGCACATCGGTGCCCACGCCCACCATGCTCAGCAGGCGCGTGATCTCCAGCGCCGGCGCGGCGGCCTGCATCTCGGTGCTGCTGTTGATGTAGCGCGGGAAGGTCACCGCCGCCAGCGGTGTTTTGTACTGGATCAGCGCCAGCGTGATTTCGCGGTCTTCCTCCAGCACCTTGCGGTCGTCGTCGTCCAGCGCCGTGTCGGTCTCATGCACCTGCCAGACCGATTCGGTGGCCGTCAGCACCAGGCGGTCCAGCACCGTGCGGCTGGGCGCCAGCACGCCGGACACCACATAGGGGCTGAGCTTGTGCTCCTCGCCCCCGCCGCCCAGGCCGTGCGTGCCGGTGAAGCTGTCGCCCACTTTCAGGCCGGTCTGCCGCGCCACCTGCGCGCCTATCACCGCCTGCATGGGCTTGGCCCACAGCGTGCCCTGCGCCAGCTGCGCTTCGTAGTGGCTGATGTAGTCGGGCGTGGTCCCCACAATGCGAAAGCCGCGAAAGCTGTCGCCCAGGCTGATCGGAATGATCTTGGCAACCTGGGGATGTTTTTCGAGTTCCTTCACCGCGGCCAGCGGCACATTGCCGGTCGGCACGTCGAGGTGGAACACCCCCGAAAGAATCAGCTGCATGGGGCTGCCTTTGGCGCCCACCACCACGTCGATGCCGGCCAGGTCGCGGTCAAAAGCCTGGTTGATCTGGTGGCCCACCAGCAGCAGGAAGGTGATGGACGCCAGCCCCAGCGTGAGCAACAGCAGGTTCAGCGCCGCGGCCAGCGGACGCGACCACAGGTAGCGCCAGGCGAATGCGATGGTCTTCATGGCTGGCGGCGCCCAAGCTGCAAGGCCTTGAGGCCTTTTTCGTCTTTGAAAAATTCCGCCACGCGGGCATCGTGCGTGGAAATCACCAGCGTCGCGCCCTGCCGCCGCGCTGTGGCCCGCAGCAAGTCCAGCGAGGCCGCGGCGGCCTCGTCGTCCAGGCTGGCCGTCGGTTCGTCGGCCAGGATCACCTGGGGCTTGAGCAGCACCGCGCGCGCCAGCGCCACACGCTGCGCCTGGCCGCCCGAGAGCTGCGCCGGCTTGCGCTGCGCCAGCGCCTCTACATCCAGCGCGGCCAGCGCTTCGGCGATGCCGGCTTCGTCGGCCGGCCGGCCCGCGGCCCACTGCGCCATAGCCAGGTTGCCGTGCACCGTGAGCGCGGCGCTCAAATGCAGTTTTTGCGGCAAAAAACCAATGGTGGCGGCGCGCCAGGCATCGCCCGCGACCTTGCCCAGCACCTGCATGGCCTGGCCCGCCACCGTGATCTCGCCGTCAGCGGGCGCCAGCAAGCCAGCGGCCAGCGCCAGCCAGGTCGACTTGCCCGAACCCGACGCACCGCGCAGCAGCAGCACGCCGCCCTGGGCCACATCCACGTCCTCGAAGCGCAGTTCGGGGCCGCCCGCATAGCGGTAAACAAGCTCGCGCGTGCTGATCATGAAGAGGCCGTGCCCGGTGCGGTGCTCGCGCAGTCGGCGCACACGCCGCGCACCGCGAAATCCATGCTCATGCCCTGGTAGCCCAGGGCTTTCAAGGCTTCCAGCGCGGTCTGCGCGGCGCGCTCCAGGTCGTTGGCGTTGGCTTTTAAAGCCCCCGAGAATGCGCCGTCCAGCGGGCTGTCGCGGTGGCAGCTCTGGCATTCAAAATGCGGGATCGCATGCACGCTGCTGGGCATGGCCTGGTAGCGCCGCACACGTTTGGCATCGACCCGGCACAGCAACAACCCCACCTGCGTGAGCCGGTCTATCAGGCGGTACAGCGTGACGCGGTCCAGAGCCTCCTCGGCGTCGCCGGCCAGCGCCGCCTGCAGCTGCGCATGGGTATAGCTGGTGTCAGGATGCGCCAGCAGCCAACCCAGCACCAGTCGCGCCGCCGCGGTGCGGCGCAGGCCGTGGGCGGACAGCAAGGTGTCTATGGGATCGGACGGACGGTCGGTCATGGGGTGCGTAGTGCTGCGGATTTCAATTAACGCAATCGAGTTGCATTATTACCGCAATTACGCCCTTTCCAATCCTGCTTTGTGTAAAGCAGCCGAAACGGGCTCAGCTTTCAGGCCGCGTATCCGGCCAAGCGCCCGCCCGTCTCGCCGCAGGCTTACCCTTGCCGTTGGCCGTGGCCAGTCCGCCGAACAGTGCAATCAAGACCAGCCAGCCCAGCAGCACATCCCAAAAATGCTTGACCAGGAAATACGGCGCCAGCAAGGTCGTGAACCAGTAGCTGAGCGGGCCGAAGCGCTCACTGACCACGCCGCCGCCACCGTAGCCGCAACGTATGGCCGGGTTGTCAAAGCCGGCCGAGGAGCAGCCCGCCCACTCCAGCACCTTGGCTGAGGTGAACATGCTGAGGACCGGCGTGCCGAAGGCCAGGACAAACAGCACCAGGCCTATGAGCAGCGCCAGGAACAGGGTTTTGCAAACAGCGTGCATGCGGAATTCTTAAGAAGGGCTTTTCGCCGGTTTTTTGTGCCGCATCGCGCGATGCCTGACCACGATGGAGGCTAATGTATACCGCCAACGGCGGCACAAACCGGCGCTGCGCTATAACCTCCTATGAACGCGCACGCCCGGCGCTCCACCCACTCACCTCACGGTAACACCCATGTCCCCCAAATACCCCACCCACCTGCGCGCCCACACCTACCACGGCCTGGCCCCCGGCCCGCGGCTGCTGGTCACCGGCGCCGTGCACGGCAACGAAACCTGCGGCACGCGCGCCATCACGCAACTGCTCGAGGAAATCGACGGCGGCGCGCTGGCGATCGAGCGCGGCACCGTGACCTTTGTGCCAGTGACCAACCCGCTGGCCTACAGCCTCAAGCAGCGCATGGGCGAGCGCAACCTCAACCGCAACATGGCGCCCAGCGCGATACCGCAGGATTTCGAGGACCGCATCGCCAATGTGCTGTGCCCGCTGCTGGATGCGCACGATGTGCTGCTGGACCTGCACTCCTTCCACACCGGCGGCGCGCCCTTTGTGATGATCGGCCCGCAGAACAACCACGGGGCGCTGGAGCCCTTCTCCCATGCAGCCGATGAAATGCAGCTGGCGCTGCACACCGGGCCGCACCGCATCGTCGAAGGCTGGCTGGAGACCTATGCGCGCGGCGTGAAGCGGCGCTCGGCGGCGGCCGAAGCAGGCGGGGCCAGCCGCGCCCAAAGCCTGGTGACCGACCCGAATTACGGCGTGGGCACAACCGAGTACATGCGCTCGCGCGGCGGCTACGGCGTGACACTGGAATGCGGCCAGCACGAAGACCCGCAGGCGGTGCTGGTGGCGCGCTACGCGATTTTGCAGACCCTGGGCTTGCTGGGCTTGATCGCGCAGCCCGCCGCGCCGGTGCCCATGGAGCGCGAAATCCTGCGCCTGGTCGATGTGATGGACCGCGAGCATGCGGGCGACAGCTTCACCCGCGAATGGCGCAGCTTTGACGCGGTGAAGGCCGGCGAAGCCATAGGCATGCGGCACGGCGGCGAAGCCGTCACCGCGCCGGCCGACGGCTTTGTGGTGTTTCCGAATCCGCGCGGCGAAGTCGGCCAGGAATGGTTTTACTTCGCGCAGCGGCGGGTCTAAGGCCGACCCGGCTCACACGCTGATCATTTTTATCCGCAGATTCATCTGCGGATAGACAACGCTCAGTCCTTCACCCGCGAGGCAAAAGTCTTGCGGAATTTCTCGACCTTGGGGCCCACCACAAAAGCGCAATAACCCTGGTTGGGGTTGTTCTCGAAATAGTCCTGGTGGTAGGCCTCGGCCGGCCAGTAATTTTCCACCGGCAGCACCTCGGTCACGATGGGCTTGCCGAAAAGCTTGTCCTGGCTGGCCTGGCGTATGAAGTCGTCTATGACTTCCTTCTGCTCGGGCGTCGAGTAGTAAATGCCGCTGCGGTACTGCGTGCCGGCGTCATTGCCCTGACGGTTCAGGCTGGTCGGGTCATGGATCACAAAAAAGATCTCGAGGATTTCCTTGAGCGTGATCTCGGCCGGGTCGTAGGTCAGCTTGACCACCTCGTTGCTGCCGGTGCGGCCGGTGCAGACTTCCTCATAGCTGGGCCGCGCGGCCTGGCCGTTGCTGTAGCCCGATTCGACGTCGGTGACGCCGCGCACCTTGACGTAGACCGCCTCCGTGCACCAGAAGCAGCCACCGCCCAGGGTGATGGTTTGAAGGGATGAGGACATGGCTATCTCCGCTGAAAACCGTTGGTCGTGAAATGAGCGGAAATCTTACGCCGCAGGCCGCACAACTGCCGCGGCCGGCTCGCTTGCCCTTGCCCGGCACAGGCTCAACCGCGGCGGCGCGGGCCCTTGCTGCGGTGCATGGGGCCGACGGCGCGGCGCATCAGCCGCAACAGCACCAGCGCCGTGACGGCACCGGTGACGGCCAGGCCCAGCGAGCCCATGCTGAACACCGTGTCGTTGGTCTTGCCGTGGCTCAGGATAGCGGCCACGAAGTCGCCGCCTATGTAGGCGCCGAACACACCAACACCGAGGTTTTCGAGGATAAGGATTTTTTCGCGGGTGCCCGCGAGCAAGCAGGCGGCGCCGCCGAAGAGAGCGCCCACCACACACCAGATATACGGGTTGATGCCGTTCTCCTGAAGACTATGAACTGCCCCATGGTCGCAGTTTTGAGCCCCCAGCGGTGGACATACTTTCCGCAAGGTCTTTCAGCGGGCGGCCGCCGGCGCCATCGCGCGCACCGCCTTGACAAAAGCCGCCAGCGCCTGGTGGTCGCGCGCGGTTTTCCAGAGGCAATGCGTATCGTAAGGCGTGGTGGCCGCATCCAGCGGCACAAAAGCCGCACCGGCCATGGCCGACTGCCGCAGCGCAGCCGGCACCAGCGCCACGCCCATGCCCTGCGACACCAGCGAGACCACGCTGAGCCAATGCCGCAGTTCGTAGCGCATCTCGGGGTAAAAGCCGGCTTCGGTGCAGATCGCCAGGATGCGCTCGTGGTAATCGGGCGAGACCGCGCGCGACACCACCGCAAAGGGCTGGCCCTGCAAGGCCGAAAGCGACAGCGAGCGCTTGCGCGCCAGCGCATGGCCGGCAGGCAGGCAGCAGACCAAAGCCTGGCTGGACACCAGGATTTGCGACAGTTCGGGCGGCACGCGCGTGGTGTGCACAAAACCCAGGTCCAGCCGGTCATGCGCCAACTCCACCAGTTGCTCGCTGGAGCTGAGCTCCTTGAGCGTGAGCCGCAGCAATGGGTGCTCGGCCTGGAAGCGCTCCAGGATGGCGGGCAGGCCGCTGTAAAGCATGGTGCCCGAAAAGCCTATCGCCAGGCTGCCAGCCATGCCCTGGCCCACGTCGCGCGCATGGCCGGCCGCCTGCGCGGCCTGGTCCAGCAGGGCGCGCGCCGCCGGCACAAAAGCCTGGCCCGCGGCCGTCAAGGTGACCTGCTTGCTGCTGCGCGTGAACAGCTTCGCGCCTATGGAAGCCTCCAGCTGCTGGATATTGAGCGACAGCGGCGGCTGCGAAATCGACAGGCGCCGGGCGGCGCGGCCGAAGTGCAGCTCCTCGGCCAGGACCAGGAAATAGCGGAGGTGGCGGAATTCCATGAATATGTTTTTTATATCGTTGAATCGATATTTGATATTAGACAACTATTCATGCTTGTCAAACAATCACGCATGGCCGCCGGTGCCCGAGCCGCGCCCCCTACACTGCAAACCAAGCCATTTCCTCTTTTCCGGAGACACAACCCATGAAAACTACCTTCAACTGGCAGGACCCGTTCTTCTTCATGGAGCAGCTCAGCGAAGACGAACGCGCCATCGCTGACGCAGCCCACGCCTTTTGCCAGGAGAAGCTGCAGCCGCGCGTGCTGATGGCGGCACGCCACGAGAAATTCGACCGCGAGATCATGAATGAAGCGGGCGCCATGGGCTTCCTGGGCTCCACGATTGAAGGCTACGGTTGCGCCGGCCTCAACTACGTGAGCTACGGCCTGGTGGCGCGCGAGGTCGAGCGCGTGGACAGCGGCTACCGCAGCGCCATCAGCGTGCAAAGCTCGCTGGTCATGCACCCCATCAACGCCTACGGCAGCGAGGCGCAGAAGCAGAAATACCTGCCCAAGCTGGCCACCGGCGAATGGGTGGGCTGCTTCGGCCTGACCGAGCCCAACCACGGCTCCGACCCGGCCAGCATGCTGACGCGCGCCAAGCCCGTTGACGGCGGCTTCATCCTCAAGGGCGCCAAGATGTGGATCACCAACAGCCCCATCGCCGACGTCTTCATCGTCTGGGCCAAGCTGCAGGACCCTGACGGCAAGGTCGGCGGCCAGGAAAGCATTCGCGGCTTTGTGCTGGAAAAAGGCATGAAGGGCCTGACCGCGCCCAAGATCGAGGGCAAGATGAGTTTGCGCGCGTCGATCACCGGCGAGATCGTGATGGACGACGTGTTTGTGCCCGAAGAGAATTTGCTGCCCAATGTGAGCGGCTTGAAGGGTCCCTTCGGCTGCCTCAACAAGGCGCGTTACGGCATCGCCTGGGGCGCGCTGGGCGCGGCCGAGGACTGCTGGTTCCGCGCCCGCCAGTACACCCTGGACCGCCAGCAGTTCGGCCGCCCGCTGGCGCAAAACCAGCTGATCCAGAAAAAGCTGGCCGACATGCAGACCGAAATCACGCTGGGCCTGCAGGCCTGCCTGCGCGTCGGCCGGCTCATGGACGAAGACAAGGCCGTGCCCGAAATGATTTCACTGATCAAGCGCAACAGCTGCGGCAAGTCGCTGGACATCGCCCGCATGGCGCGCGACATGCACGGCGGCAACGGCATCCATGACGAGTACCACGTGATCCGCCACATGATCAACCTGGAAACCGTCAACACCTACGAAGGCACGCACGACGTGCATGCGCTGATCCTGGGCCGCGCGCAGACCGGCTTGCAGGCCTTCTATTAATTAGCGCTACTAGCGCTGTATCCCCCGGCCGGCCATGGACTTAGGCGCACTCAAGCCCGTGCTGGCCGCCCTGGCGCTGCCGCCGGTCTCGCCGCTGCTGCTGACCTTGCTGGGCCTGCTGCTGGCCTGGTTCAACAAAAAAAGAAGCGGGCTCGCGCTGGCGACCATTTCCGTGCTGCTGCTGGCGCTGCTCAGTTGCCACGGCACGGCGGTGTGGCTGGCGCGCACGGCCTTGCCGCAATTCGCGCCGCTGGACCTGGCCGGGCTCAAGGCCCGGAAAGTGCAGGCCATCGTCATCCTGGGCGGCGACGTGCTGCCCGTGGCGCCCGAATACGGCCACAGCCAGCCGGCCGCGGCCACCGCCGCGCGACTGCGCTACGGCGCCTGGCTGGCCCGGCAGTCCGGCCTGCCGCTGGCTTTTAGCGGCGGCCTGGGCTGGGCGGCCCACAGCACCCAAACCGAACCCGAAGCCGAAGTCGCCGCCCGCGTGCTGCAGCAGGACTACGGCCTGGCGCTGCGCTGGCGTGAATCCCAGTCGCGCGACACGGCGGGCAATGCGCGCCTGATGGCACCGCTGCTGCGCCAGGCCGGTGTCCAGCGCATCGCGCTGGTGACTCATGCCTGGCACATGCCGCGCGCGGTGCTGGCTTTTGAACAGGCCGGCCTGGCCGTCACGCCCGCACCCATGGGCTATGTGCTGCCGGCCCAAAGCGAACCGCTGGAATGGCTGCCCTCGGCGCAGGGCCTGCAGGCCTCGCGGCAGGTGCTGCGCGAGTGGCTGGCGCTGACCGTTGGGCGTTTTCAGCCGGCATAAAGCCCACCCCCTGTGGCGCCAAAGCAGCGCCCAGCAAGGCTTTACCGTGGGTTTACCTTTGAGTCCGGGCGCCCCGGCGACACTCAATACTTTGGGTTGACGGTCGGAAAGTAAGCAGATATATTACTAACCAGTCAGTCAGTAACTATGTCTCTTTCCAAACTTTTCCACGACAACACCGCGGTCGCCGCCAAGCGGGAGCGCCGCAAGGAAGCGCGCCCGGGCGAACTCCTGGATGCCGCATTGGACCTTTTTGTCGAAAAAGGCTTTGCCGCCACCCGCGCCGAGGAAGTCGCCGCCCGCGCCGGCGTCTCCAAGGGCACCTTGTTCCTTTATTTCCAGAGCAAGGAAGAGCTGTTCAAGGCCGTGGTGCGCGAGAACATCTCGGGCCGCTTCACCGAGTGGCGCGCCGAGCTGGAAACCTTTGAAGGCACCACCTCCGAATTGCTGGCCTACTGCATGAACAGCTGGTGGGAACGGGTGGGCCTGACGCGCGCCTCGGGCCTGACCAAGCTGATGATGAGCGAGGCCAAGAACTTCCCCGACATCGCGGCCTTCTACCAGCAGGAAGTCATCATGCCGGGGCACGGCCTGATCCGCAGCATCCTGCAGCGCGGCATGGACCGCGGCGAGTTCCGCCCCATGAACCTGGACTACGCCGTCTATGTCGTGATCGCCCCCATGATTTTCCTGATCCTGTCCAGGCACTCCGGCGGCGTGTGTCTAAGCAGCGAGATTGACCTGGACCCGCAAAAATACATCGCCTTCCAGGTGGAAACCATCCTGAACGGCATCTCCGCGCCGGCCGTTGCCGCCGTGGCCAACAGGAAGGCCGCATGAAGCGCTGGGCCAAGTGGGCGGTCGCCGGCCTGATCGTGCTGCTCGTGGCGGGCGGTGTGCTGCGCGCGCTGGGCGCGCGCAAGGCCCAGCAGCAGGCGCTGGCCGCCAGCAGCGCCGTCAAGGACATGGGCCTGGTGGAACTGGCCGCCACCGACGTGGTCAAGGCCCAGGTGCGCGAAGTCGTGCAGGGCCTGCCGGTCTCGGGTTCGCTCAAGGCCGTCAACTCCGCCGTGATCAAGGCCCGCGTCGCTGGCGAACTGCAGGGCCTGGCGGTGCGCGAGGGCGATGTGGTCAAGGCCGGCCAGGTGATCGCGCGCATAGACGCCGCCGAATACCAGTCGCGCGTGCGCCAGGCCCGCGAACAGGCCGAATCCGCCAAGGCCCAGGTCGACGTGGTGCAGCGCCAGTACGACAACAACAAGGCGCTGGTCGACCAGGGCTTTATTTCCAAGACCGCGCTGGACACCTCGCTAGCCAACCTCAATGCCGCGCAGTCCACCTACAAGGCCGCGCTGGCCGCGACCGACGTGGCCGCCAAATCTCTGGACGACACGGTGCTCAAGGCGCCTATCTCCGGCCAGGTCTCGCAGCGCCTGGCGCAGCCCGGCGAGCGTGTGGGCATAGACACCAAAATCGTCGAAATCGTGGACCTGAGCCGGCTCGAACTCGAGGCCACGCTGAGCGCCACCGACTCCATGGAAGTGCGCGTCGGCCAGAGCGCCCAGCTGCAGATTGAAGGCAGCCGCCAACCCGTGACGGCCGTGGTCGCGCGCATCAACCCCAGCGCGCAGGCCGGCAGCCGCAGCGTGCTGGCCTACCTGAACATCGACAACCCGGGCGTTTCCGGTGCTTCCGGCGAAGCCGGCGCCCCGCCGCTGCGCCAGGGCCTGTTCGCCCAGGGCACGCTGGGCACGGCACGCGCCTCGCTGCTGGCGCTGCCCGTCAGCGCCGTGCGCACCGACAAGCCCGCGCCCTATGTGCAGGCCGTGGAGAACGGCGTGGTGGTGCACAAGACCGTCGAGCTGGGCGCGCGCGGCGCCGCCGGTAGCGACAGCGTGGTGGCCATCAAAGGCCTGGAAGAAGGCGCGCTTGTCGTGCGCGGCGAAATCGGCGCGCTGCGCGAAGGCACCAAGGTGCGCTTCACGCAACTGCCCTCCGCGCAGCCCGCCGCCAGCGCGCCCGCCAAACCGGCGCCCTGAGGCTTCACACGCATGTGGTTCACGCAGGTCAGCCTCAAGAATCCCGTGTTCGCCACCATGGTCATGCTGGCCATCGTGGTGCTGGGGCTGTTCTCCTACCAGCGCATGCAGGTCGACCAGTTTCCCAACATCGACTTCCCGGTGGTGGTGATCACCGCCGAATACCCGGGCGCCTCGCCCGAAATCGTCGAGAGCGAAGTCACCAAGAAGATTGAAGAAGGCGTCAACTCGATTGCCGGCATCAACGCGCTGACCTCGCGCAGCTATGAAGGCCAGGCCGTGGTCATCATGGAGTTCCAGCTCTATATCGACGGGCGCCGCGCCGCCGAGGACGTGCGCGAAAAAATCGCGGCCATCCGGCCGAGCTTTCGCGACGAGGTCAAGGAGCCGCGCGTGCTGCGCTTCGACCCGGCCAGCCGCGCCATCTGGTCGGTCGCCGTGCTGCCCCAATCCGGCAAGGGCAAGGCCATGGATGCGGTGGAGTTGACCAACTGGGCCGACCAGGTGCTGAAAAAACGCCTGGAGAACGTGCGCGGCGCCGGCTCGGTCACCCTGGTGGGCGGCACCAAACGCGAGATCAACGTCTACCTCAACCCGCAGGCCATGGAGTCGCTGGGCATCACCGCCGACCAGGTGGTCAATGCGGTGCGCAACGAAAACCAGGACCTGCCGGTGGGCGCCATCCGTTCGCTGCAGCAGGAGCGCGTCGTCAAGATAGACGCGCGCATGAAGCGGCCCGAGGACTTCGGCAAGATCATCGTGGCGCGCAAGAATACCGGCAGCGGGGCGGCCGCGGCGGTCACCGTCGACCAGGTGGCCCGCATCGCCGACGGCGCGCAGGAACTCGACAGCCTGGCGCTCTACAACGGCCAGCGCACCCTGCTGCTGACGGTGCAAAAAGCCCAGGACGAAAACACCATTGCCGTGGTCGACGGCCTGAACAAGGCCGTGGCCGAGCTGCAGCCGCTGCTGCCGCCTGGCGCGCGGCTGGAACTCATCACCGACGGCTCGCGACCCATACGCGTGGCCGTCGAGAACGTGCGCCGCACCCTGATTGAAGGCGCGCTGCTGACGGTGCTTATCGTCTTCCTGTTCCTCAATTCCTGGCGCTCCACGGTGATCACCGGGCTGACGCTGCCGATCTCCATCATCGGCACCTTTTTGTTCATGAATTTGTTCGGCTTCACCATCAACATGATCACGCTGATGGCGCTGTCGCTGTGCGTGGGCCTGCTGATCGACGACGCCATCGTGGTGCGCGAGAACATCGTGCGCCATGTGCAGATGGGCAAGGCACCCTACCAGGCCTCGATGGACGGCACCCAGGAAATCGGCCTGGCCGTGCTGGCCACCACTTTCTCCATCGTGGCGGTGTTCCTGCCCATCGGTTTTATGGGCGGCATCATCGGCAAGTTCTTCCACGAGTTCGGCGTGACCATCGTGGCCGCCGTGCTGATCTCCATGTTCGTGAGCTTCACGCTGGATCCCATGCTCTCCAGCGTCTGGCACGACCCAGCCATCGAAGCGCACGGCCGGCAGGGCGCGCCCGTCACCTTCTACGACAGGACCATAGGCCGCGTCACCGGCTGGTTCGACCGCGCCACCGAATCCCTGAGCGACAGCTACCAGGGCATCTTGCGCTGGTCGCTGGGCCACAAGCTGGCCACGCTGGCGCTGGCGGTGCTGATTTTTGTCACCAGCATCTTCATGGTGCCGCTGCTGGGCACCGAGTTCGTGCCCAAAGCCGACTTCTCCGAGACCACGCTGAACTTCTACACGCCGGTGGGCTCCTCGCTGGAAAACACCGAAGCCAAGGCGCGCCAGGTCGAGGCCATCGTGCGCGAGTTCCCCGAAGTCAAATACACGCTGGCCACGCTCAACACCGGCAACGCCCAGGGCAAGATGTACGCCAGCGTCTACGTGCGCCTGGTGGACCGCAAGGCGCGCACGCGCAGCGTCGACGAGATGTCGGGCGTGCTGCGCGAGCGGCTCAAGCAGGTGCCCGGCATCACGGTCACGCACGTCGGCCTGCTTGACGCGGTGGGCGGCAACAAGCAGGTGGAGTTTTCGCTGCAGGGCACCGACCTCAAGGAGCTCGAGCGGCTCACGCGCGCCATCAGCGACAAGATACGGGGCATCCCCGGCCTGGTGGACCTGGACTCCAGCGTGAAAGCCGACAAGCCGGTGATCGAGGTCGACGTGCGGCGCGACGCGGCCTCCGACCTGGGCCTGTCGGTGTCGCAGATCGCCGCCTCGCTGCGCACCCTGGTGGCCGGCCAGACGGTGGGCAACTGGCGCGCGCCCGACGACCAGACCTACGACGTCAATGTGCGCCTGGCGCCCGGCGCCCGCACCGCACCGCAGGACCTGGAGCGCCTGCCCTTCATGAGCAACACCATGGGCAGCAATGCCGACGGCTCCTCGCGCGTGGTGCGGCTCAACCAGGTGGCGACCGTGAAGGAGTCCACCGGCCCCAACCAGATCAACCGACGCGACATGGCGCGCGAGGTCGCCATCAACGCCAACGTCTACAAGCGCTCGGCCGGCGAGGTCTCCAACGACATCAAGGCCGTGCTCGACAACTTCAGCTTCCCGCCTGGCTACCGCTACCAGTTCAGCGGCTCCACCAAAAACATGGCCGAGTCCTTCGGCTACGCGGTCTCGGCGCTGGTCATGGCGATTTTGTTCATCTACATGATCCTGGCCAGCCAGTTCAAGAGCTTTTTGCAGCCCATGGCGCTGATGACCTCGCTGCCGCTGACCCTGATCGGCGTGGTGCTGGCGCTGCTGCTGTTCCGCTCCACGCTGTCGATGTTCTCCATCATCGGCGTGGTGATGCTGATGGGCCTGGTCACCAAGAACGCCATCCTGCTGGTCGACTTCGCCATCCGCATGCGCGCCGACCGGCTGGACGTGGACGGCCACCGCGTGCCCGGCATGGAGCGCGGCGAGGCCCTGCTGCATGCCGCCAAGGTCCGGCTGCGCCCCATCCTGATGACCACGCTGGCCATGATCTTCGGCATGGTGCCGCTGGCCTTTGCCCTGACGGAAGGCTCCGAGCAGCGCGCCCCCATGGGCCAGGCCGTCATAGGCGGCGTGATCACCTCCTCGCTGCTGACGCTGGTGGTGGTGCCCGTGACCTATTGCTACCTGGACGACCTGGGCCAGTGGTTCAAGCGCAAATTCGGCCCCAAAACCCGCCACGGCGCCGCCCCTGAAGCACCGCCCGCCCGCCCTGCGCCTGTCATGGCCGGCCGCTAAAATCAAAGGTTTATCTCGTGAACCCCCTCTTCACTTCCCTTTCTTCCCCTATTTCGCCCAACCACAGGTCCGCCATGAACTACGAACAAGCCCGATTCAACATGATTGAACAGCAAATCCGCCCCTGGGAAGTGCTGGACAACCAGGTCCTTTCCCTGCTCGCCGTGGTCAAGCGCGAAGACTTCGTGCCGGCGGCCCACAAGGCCCTGGCCTTTGTCGACATGGAAATCCCGCTGCCGCCCCAGGCCAACCCCAGCCAGTGCATGCTGGCGCCCAAGGTCGAAGCCCGCATCCTGCAGGAGCTGGCCGTGCAAAAGCACGAAAAAGTGCTGGAGATCGGCGCCGGCTCCGGCTACATGGCCGCCCTGCTGGCGCACCGCGCGCAGCAGGTGATCACGCTTGAGATCGACCCCACGCTGGCGCAGATGGCACGCGACAACCTGCAGCGCGCCGGCGTCTACAACGCCGAGGTGCGCACCGGCGACGGTGCCGCCAAGCTGGCGCAAGCCGTGGCCGGCAACGACCCGCTGCGCGGCCCCTTCGATGTCATCGTGCTCAGCGGCTCGGTCGCCGAAGTGCCGGCCTCGCTGCTGTCCCTGCTCAAGGTCGGCGGGCGCCTCAGCGCCATCGTGGGCTTTGAGCCCGTGATGCGCGCCACCCTGGTCACCCGCGTGGCCGAAGACGCCTGGCGCACCACCCAGGCCTGGGACACCGTGGCGCCGCGCCTGCTGAACTTCCCTGAACCCTCGGCCTTCAGCTTCTGAAAGCCGGCGGCAATACCCGATCACGACCGATCACGACCGATCACGACACACCTGAAAGCGCCACCCATGGTTCCCCAGCTCAATCCCGCCGACTTCAGCGCCTGGCGCGACAACGCCGGCGCGGGCGCGCCCGCCCTGCCCGTGGTGCTTGACGTGCGCGAGCCCTGGGAACTGCAAACGGCCACGGTCAAGGAAGACGGCTTCCGGCTGGTGCATATCCCCATGCGCGAGATCCCCGCGCGCCTGCCCGAGCTGCAAGAGGCCGGTGCCGGCCAGCCGATTGCCTGTCTGTGCCACCACGGCATGCGCAGCCTGCAGGTGGCCAACTACCTGACGCAAAGCGGCTTCACCGAAGTCGTCAACCTGCAAGGCGGCATCAATGCCTGGTCGCAGCAGGTGGACCGCTCCGTGCCTGTGTACTGATCCTTTTTTATTCGCCGATCCCTTCATTTCTTCAGGACTCTTATGACCACGCCCAAGAAACCGCCGGCCCGCCCGGCGATGTTGCCCCTGTCGATTGCGGCCGCCGTGGCACTGCTGGCCATGGCCCCCCTGGCGCAAGCCCAGAGTCTCGTCGAGCTGTATGAATCGGCCCGCGCCTTCGACGCTTCCTACCAATCGGCCAAACTGCAATACGACGCCAACCTCGCCAAGGCCGACCAGGCCAAGGCCGGCATCCTGCCGACGGCGGGCCTCTCAGCCGGCGTGTCGCGCACCGCGTTTGAAAACACGGCCCCGGTGATAGACCGCAGCTTCAACACACAAAACGCCACGCTCAACCTCTCGCAGCCGCTGTACCGCCCGGCCAACTGGGCCACCTACCAGCAAGCCTCCCGGCAGGTGGACCTGGCCAAGGCCCAGCTGGAAACCGCCGACCAGGATCTGATCGTGCGCACCAGCCAGGCCTACTTCGACGTGCTGGCCGCGCAGGACACCCTGACCTTTGTGCGGGCCCAGAAAGCCGCCGTGGCCGAGCAGCTGGCCTCGGCCAAGCGCAACTTCGAGGTCGGCACCTCCACCATCACCGACACCCGCGAAGCCCAGGCCCGCTACGACCTGGTGATCGCCCAGGAGCTGGCCGCCGAGAACGACCTGCGCGTCAAAAAAATCGCGCTGGACACCCTGGTCGGCAAGACCGAAACCCAGCCCAAGCCGCTGACCAGCCCGGTCGGCCTGCCGACCATCACGCCGGCCGACGTCGACACCTGGGTGTCACAGTCCGAACTCGTGCACCCCAGCATCCGCCAGGCGCAAAGCAATGTGGAGATCGCCGAGCTGGAGGTGAACAAGGCCGAAGCCGGCCACAAGCCCACGCTGGACGCCACGGCCAGCTACAACGTGACGCGCAACCCTTCGGGCACGGCCACCACCATCCCGCCCTTTGCCTTCCGCACCAACACCACCACCGTCGGCGTGCTGCTCAACGTGCCGTTGTTCGCGGGCTTTTCCACGCAAAACCGCGTGCGCGAAACCCTGTCGCTGCGCGACAAGGCCAAGAGCGACCTCGAAGGCGCGCGGCGCACCGTGGCGCAGGCCACACGCACCGCCTACTTCGGCGTGCAGTCGGGCCAGGGCCAGGTCAAGGCGCTGGAGGCGGCCGAGCTCTCAAGCCAGAGCGCGCTGGACGCCAACAAGCTGGGCTACCAGGTCGGCGTGCGCATCAACATCGACGTGCTCAATTCGCAAAGCCAGCTGTTCCAGACCAAACGCGACCTGGCCAAGGCGCGCTACGACGTGCTGCTGGGCGACCTCAAACTGCGCCAGGCCAACGGCACGCTGACGCCGGAAGACCTGCAGAAGATCAACGCGCTGCTGGCCCGGTAAACTCCGGCCAACCACTCCAACAAAGGCCCCGTGCCGGGGCCAGAATTTCCATGTTGATGCCCGCACACAATCCCCTGCCCCTGCCGATAGAGGCCGAACGCGTGCACGACGCGCCGGTGCACGTTCCCAAAGGCCCCAGCTTCGAGCTGATCGAGGAAACCACCTGGGAAGAGCTCAAGCGCACGGGCCGCCGCCAGCCGTTTGACAAACCCGTGCTGGTCAAGGGCGGCATCCACCACTGGCCGGCCTGGAAAAAATGGTCGTTTGAGTTCCTCGCCGACGTCTGCGCCGGCAAGGGCGCCGAGGTGCCCGTCAAGTTCACCGACGGCCTGGTCGAGCAAGGCGTGACCAAGGGCCGCCCCTTCCTGCCGGTCGCGCCCTATCTGCGGGAACTCGGCAAGGCGGCGCAGCGCACGCCCGACCCCATGGCCGGCCTGCTGCCCAAGCCGGTGCGCGACGGCTACAAACCCGGCGAGCGTTTTCACCTGAACTGGGCCCACATGCAGTCGTTCAAGCCGACGACCCTGTACCTGGCGCAGTGGGACATCCTGGAAAAATACCCCGAGCTGCGCCGCGACCTGCTCATCAAGAGCCTGTGGCCCGGCCGCATGACCTGGGAATACGTCTTCATGGGCCCGGCCAATACCGTGACCGGCCTGCACAACGATTTCCCGCACAACTGGTTTGTGCAGCTGCAGGGCGTCAAGGAGTTCATCCTTTTCTCGCCCGACCAGCGCCAGCACATGTGCCCGGCCGCCAAGTACGACTGGGGCGCCACGCTCAGCGACATCAACGTCTCGCGCCTGCCCGAACAGGTCCGCGAACTCGCGTCCTTCGAAAAAGCCCACGGCTACCATGCCCGCGTGGAAGCCGGCGATGCACTGTTCATTCCCAAGCGCACCTGGCATTCGGTGGTCTCGGTGGAGCCCTCCATCAGCCTGGGCATGTTCGGCCTCACGCCTTGGGAAGTCGCCACCGGCGGCGCCTGGGCCACGCTGCGCGACTGGGCGCACCACCTGCGCATGTACGCCTGGGGTAACTGCACCTGCCATCAAGTGAGGAGTTAGCCCCCACGCTTTTCACTTCGTGTAATGCGCTGCCCCCCGAGGGGCCGCTGCGCCTGCGGTCTGGCAAAGCCAGTCCCGCGGCCCCTGCTTGGTTAAGGCAGAAAAACCTGCAGCGCAGCCAAGGTCCTGGCCGTGGCACCGCGGTTGCGGTCGGCAAAGGCCAGCCCTGCCGCCACGGCCGCGGCGTGCGCATCAGGCCTGTCCATCCACTTGCGCGCGGTGCGCACGCCCTGCTCCATGTCCACCACGCGCCGGGCCGCGCCGGCTTCCACGGCCAGTTCGGCGGCTTCGGTGAAGTTAAAGGTATGCGGGCCCATGACCACGGGGCAGCCGCAGGCTGCGGCCTCGATCAGGTTCTGGCCGCCCAGGGGCGCGAAGCTGCCGCCCAGCAAGGCGACGTCGCTCATCGCGTAATACAAGGCCATCTCGCCCAGCGAATCGCCCAGCCACACATCGGCCTGCAGCGCCTCGCCGGTCGGGCCTCCTGCCGCGTCATCCCAGCCGGAGCGGCGCGACACACGCAGGCCGTGCTGGCGCACCAGCGCCTCCACCTCGTTAAAGCGCTGCGGGTGGCGCGGCACCAGCAAAATCCTGAAACGGCTTCCGGTCTCCTGCGGCGGGGCATCCGCCGCCGGCGCATTTTCGGACTGGGCCATGGCCTTGAGCTGCTGCAGGAACTGCTCTTCCTCGCCCTCGCGCGAGCTTGCGAACATCATCACCGGCAAGGCCAGCGCGCGGCGCCAGGACTTGCCTCTTTCCTGTTGGGCTTCGTCCAGCGAGGCATCAAATTTGAGGTTGCCGAACACGCCGCCGACGGTCGCGCCGGCCTGGCGAAAGCGGCGCGCGTCGTCGTCCGTCTGCGCGTACACCGCCGACAGCGCGGCATAGGCCGGCACCGACAGCGGCGACATCCTGAGTGCCTGCTTCAGCGATTTTTCAGACAACCTGCCGTTGACCAGCACCAGCGGCATGGCGCGCGTTTTTGCGGCGGCTACCAGGTTGGGCCAGATTTCGGTTTCCATCAACAGCCCAAGCCGCGGCTTGAAGTGTTCAAAAAACCGTGCCACCGCCCCGGGGCTGTCCCAGGGCTGCCAGACCTGCACGTCACCGGGCTGCAGCAAGGCCACACCCTCGGCGCGCCCGGTGGCCGTGCCGTGCGTGAGCAGTATGCGCAGGCCGGGGTGGCGTTCACGCAAGGCCTTGAGCAGCACGGCCGCCGCGCGGGTCTCGCCCAGCGAGACCGCATGCACCCAGACCAGTTCGGAACGGGTTTCGGCCGGCTGCGTGTAGCGGCCGAAGCGCTCTTCCACCGCCTCCAGGTAGCCGGGCTCCTGCTTTGCGCGGCGCGCCAGTTTGCGGCGCAGCAGCGGCTGCCCGCAGCACATCAGCAGCGAATAGAGTTTCAGCGCCACCGCGCTCATGCGGCGACCCCGGCCGTGCTGCAGGCCAGCCAGGCCTGCCAGACGGCGTCGACACCCGGCGCCGGCTGCGCAAACACGCTGAGCTGCCGGCCGCCATGGCCCAGCGCGTCAGGCCCGGTGCGCCAGGCGGTGTCGAAGTTGTAGATCTGCACATGCGGCAGGTCCAGCGCGACGGCGATATGGCTCACGCCGCTGTCCACGCCGATCACGCCGGCGCATTGCGCGAGTTCTTCAGCCAGCGCATCCAGCGCCAGCACAGGCGGCACCAGGGCCGAGCCCGCCGCCGCGCCGTTCAGCGCCGTAGCCATTGCCTCGCTGGTGGCCAGCTCCGCGGCGTTGCCGTGCGGCAGCAGCAGCTGGTAGCCGGCCGTGTTCAGGCGCTGGCCCAGCGCGACCCAGTGACTCAGCGGCCACTCCTTGTCGGCGCGCGAAGTACCATGGATGAAGGCGACACGGCCCTTAGGGAAGTGTTCATGGGTCTTTGCGGGCGCCGCAGCCACTTTCAAGCCAAAGTCAGCGGCGGCCGCAAAGCGGTAGCCCAGCGCGCGCGCGGCCAGTTCACGCGAACGCCACACCGCATGGATATGCGGCTCGACCGCTATCGCGACGTCGGCCACCCAGCGTGTGGGCGCCTCGTAGCCCGAGCCGTCGGTCTGGTTGGCCAGCGCATAGCGTTTGCCGCCGGCCGCCAGCCGGGCCAGGCGCGCCACCAGGGCGGACTTGGTCAGGCCTTGCAGGTCGATCACGGCGTCATAAGCCTCCTGCTGCAAGTCGTGCTTGAAGGCACGCCAGGCCTGGCGCGTGGCCGCCGTCCAGAAGGATTTGCGCCAGCGCCGTATCTCGCAGGGAATGATGCGGTGCAGGCCTTCGCTGCGCGCCAGCAAAGGGGCGAAGGACTTCTCCACCACCCAGTCAATTTGCGCCTGGGGCAACGCGGCGCGTATGTCCTGCACCACGGGCAGTGTGTGCACCACATCGCCCAGGGACGAGAGCTTGACCAGGAGAATTTTCATGAGAGGCCATTCTATGGCCCCCACGCTCCCCCACTTCGAGCCTGCGGCGGTTCCCTGCCCCTTGCACGGAGAGAGGGGCCATCCGCCTGTGGCCCGGCAAAGCCGGTTCCGCGGCCCCTGCTTGGTTGAAGAGTTCTGTGGGTGCGACCAGTGATGGAGGTATTCCACCAGCGGGGGCCGAGGGTCCGGCTTTGCCGGCCCCAGGCGCCGCCCCCTTGAGGGGGAACAGGCTACACGCAGTGAGCCTGGACGGGGGTGGGCTTATTTAATGCGCCGCGGCCGCCAGGCTGGCATCGGGCTTCACGCTGCGCAGCAGGGCCAGCATATCGGCCTCAATACGCTCCATGGCCTGCTGGGTATGGCCCTCAAAACGCAGCACCAGCACCGGCGTGGTGTTGGAGGCGCGTATCAGGCCAAAGCCGTCGGGCCAGTCCACACGCACGCCATCGATGGTTGAAATCTTCGCTGGCGCCGCGAATTTCGCCGACTTGATCAAGGCCTCCACCACCGCATGCGGCTCGCCTTCCTTGCAGGCCACATTGAGTTCGGGCGTGCTGAAGCTGGTCGGCAAGGCATTGAGAACAATCCCGGCATCGGGCACGCGGCTCAAAATCTCGAGCAGGCGGGCGCCAGCATAGGTGCCGTCATCAAAGCCGTACCAGCGCTCCTTGAAGAAAATGTGGCCGCTCATCTCGCCGCCCAGCGGCGAGTTGACTTCCTTCATCCTGGCCTTGATCAGCGAATGGCCGGTCTTGTACATCATGGGCACGCCGCCGGCGGCCTCGATCTCGGGCGCCAGGCGCTGCGAGCATTTCACGTCGAACAAAATCGTGGCGCCCGGCTCGCGCGAAAGCACGTCGCGCGCGAACAGCATCATCTGCCGGTCGGGGTAGATGTTCTGGCCGTCCTTGGTGACGATGCCCAGACGGTCGCCGTCGCCGTCAAAGGCCAGGCCCAGTTCGGCGTCGCCGCTTTGCAAGGCCTTGATCAGGTCCTGCAGGTTTTCGGGCTTGCTCGGGTCCGGGTGGTGGTTGGGAAAGTTGCCGTCCACTTCACTGAAGAGCTCGGTGACTTCGCAGCCCAGCGCGCGGAAGATCGCGGGCGCCGATGCGCCGGCAATGCCGTTGCCCGAATCGACGACGATTTTCATCGGGCGCTCCAGCTTGATGCCGGAAACGATGCGCTCGCGGTAGGCCGTACCCACGTCGACCTGGCGTATGCTGCCGCCCTGCGCGGGCAGCACCCAGTCCTCGCCTTCGATGACGCGGCGCAGCGCCTGGATCTCCTCGCCGTAGATCGCGCGGCCGGCCAGCACCATCTTGAAGCCGTTGTAGTCCTTGGGGTTGTGGCTGCCGGTGACCTGTATGCCGGAGCCGGCCAGCGTGCTGGCGGCAAAGTACAGCATGGGCGTGGTCACCATACCCACATCGATCACGTCAATGCCCGTGGCGGCCAGGCCGCGCATCAGCGCCGCGCTCAGCGAAGGCCCGCTGAGCCGGCCGTCGCGGCCCACGGCCACGGCTTTTTCGCCCTCCGCCAGCGCCGCCATGCCAAAAGCCTTGCCCAGGGCCTCGGCCATCGTTTCATGGATGGTGGACGGCACAACGCCGCGTATGTCATAGGCCTTGAAGATAGACGGGTTGATTTGCATCGGGGGCGGTTCCTGGAGGGTACGGGAATGGAGTCAGAGGCGGATTCATTGTAGGTGGCGGCCCCGCCACTTCCTGTAGGCGGCAGCCGTTTCCGCCCAGTCCGTTCAGACTATTGCGGGACCCCAAAAGGCCCACAAGACCGGCCCACGCAGGGCCAAGGGACATGTCCGAAAACGGCCAGTCAAAACCGGCCCGCGGCGTATCATTTCTTCCATGGACCGCGACAACACCCCTCTGGCCGACAACGACTGCTACCTCGCCCTGAAGGCGCGCGACGCGCGTTTTGACGGCAGCTTTTTCACCGGCGTGACCTCCACCGGCATTTATTGCCGGCCGGTCTGCAGCGTGAAAACGCCCAAGCGCGAGAACTGCCGTTTCTTCCACCATGCGGCACAGGCCGAGAACGCCGGCTTTCGCCCCTGCCTGCGCTGCCGGCCCGAGCTGGCGCCGCATTCGGTGGTCTGGTCCATCCAGGACGCTTCCTACATCCTGGCCCACCAGGCGGCGCGCCTGCTGGACGAGCCCGAGGTCTGGGCCGGCGAGGCCCCCTCGGTCGACAAACTCGCGACGCGCCTGGGCGTGAGCGACCGCCATGTGCGGCGCATCTTCGAGGCGCAGTTCGGCGTCTCGCCCATGCAGTATTTGCAGACACACAGGCTGCACACCGCCAAGCAGCTGCTGGCCGACACCGACCTGCCGATCACGCAGGTCGCGCTGATCAGTGGCTTTGCCAGCGTGCGCCGTTTCAACGCGGCTTTTGTCGAGCATTACAAACTCAACCCCACGCAGCTGCGGCGCCAGGGGCTGGACCGCAGCGGCAAGGTCGGCGAAGGCGCGACCATCAGGCTGGGCTACCGCCCGCCTTATGACGTGCAAGCCATGCTGGCTTTTTTCAGCAAGCGCTGCATCAGCGCCATCGAATTCATTGACAGCGAAGCGGCCCTGCCCTGCCTGGGCCGGACCCTGAGCGTCGAGTCCGGCGGCAAGCAGCACACGGGCTGGCTGCTGGCGAGTTTTGAGGAAGAGCGTTCGCGCCTGGTGCTGCGCGTGAGCGACTCGCTGCGCGAAGTGCTGCCGCTGGTGATACGCCGTGTGCGCACCACCTTCGACCTGGACGCCGACCCGACGGCCATCAACAGCGTGCTGCATGCGGCCTTTCCTGATGGCGACGGCCTGCGTGTGCCGGGCGCGCTGGACGGTTATGAACTCGCGGTGCGCGCCGTGCTGGGCCAGCAGATCACCGTGGCCGCCGCGCGCACCCTGGCCCAGCGCATGGTGGACCGTTTCGGCGAACCGGTGGAAACCCCCTGGCCCCAGCTGACGCGGCTCTTTCCCGCCCCCGCCGTGCTGGCCGCCGCCAGCGGCGACGCGCTGGGGCAACTGGGCATCGTCAAGCAGCGCCAGGCAGCCATCGTTGGCATCGCGCAAGCGGTGGCCGACAAGCGCCTGCAGCTGCACAGCGGCGCCGACGTGAACGCCACGCTGGCCACACTCAAGGAATTGCCCGGCATAGGCGACTGGACCGCGCAGTACATCGCCATGCGCGCGCTGCGCTGGCCCGACGCCTTTCCGGCGGGCGACGTGGCGCTGCACAAGGCCCTGGGCGTGCAGGGCCTGAAGAACCCGGCGCGCGAAGCGGAACTCGCTTCAGCGGCCTGGAAACCCTGGCGCAGCTATGCCGTGATACGCGCCTGGAGCGGCACGCTGGAGCGCCCCGGCTGACGGCGATTCATGCGTGAGCGGAATGAATGCGGTGCCCCGATTTCATTGGACGGTTCAGCGCCCCGGCGCGAACATCGCCGGTGGATGATCGAGCCGGCCTTTCCCGCGAAACACCCAGCCAGCCAAAGCCGCCTTTTAGGGCTCAAAAAGACCTGATAAGGCAGACACTCGAAACCATTCAAAAGGTGAACAAGATGAAATTCGACAACTCCATCGTCCAGACGACCTTTCACAGCCCCTTGGGGGAAATGATCATCGCCGCCACCGACAAAGGCCTGGCCGGCGTCTGGTTTGCCGGCCAGCGGCATTTGCCGCCGCAGCTCGTGAAACCCTATGTGTGGCGCGAAGACCCGGAGCACCCGGTGCTCAGGCAAACCATCGCGCAGCTGACGGAATACTATGCCGGCACGCGCACGGAATTTGACCTGCCGCTGGACCTGGGCCACGGCACGGCCTTCCAGCAATCGGTGTGGCAGGCCTTGCTGGCCATCCCGCAGGGCGACACCCTGAGCTACGGCCAGGTCAGCCAGCGCATAGGCAAACCCGAGGCGGTGCGCGCCGTGGGCGCGGCGGTGGGCCGCAACCCGGTCAGCGTCATCGTGCCCTGCCACCGCGTGCTGGGCGCCGATGGCTCACTCACGGGTTATGCTGGCGGGCTGCACCGCAAAACCGCCTTGCTCAAACTCGAAGGCGCACTTCAGGAGAACATGCTGTGAGTTCCAGTCCTTCCGGCATCGCCGCGCCCGTGGGCGCGGCGGCCGCCCAACCCAAAAGCTGGGTCGCCGATTTTGTGATGCTGGCCGCCATCTGGGGCTCGTCCTTTCTGTTCATGCGCATCAGCACGGTGGAATTCGGCCCGCTGCCGACCGCCGCCGTGCGCGTGGCCATCGCCGCGCTGTTCCTGCTGCCCATCGTGTGGCTGCGCGGCCTGCTGCCCGAACTGAAGCAGAACTGGAAAAAGATCTTTTTCATAGGCGTGCTCAATTCGGGCATTCCCTTTGCGTGTTTTTCCTTCGCGCTGCTGTCCATCACCACGGGCCTGTCGGCCATCCTCAATGCCACCGTGCCCATGTTCGGCGCGCTGATCGCCTGGCTGTGGCTCAAGGACAAACCCAATGCCTCGCGCATCCTGGGCCTCATCATCGGTTTTGCCGGCGTGGCCATGCTGGCCTGGGACAAAGCCACCTTCAAGCCCGATGCCTCCGGTGTGGCGCCCGGCTGGGCCGTGCTGGCCTGCCTGTTTGCCTGCCTTTGCTACGGCATCTCGGCCAGCTACACCAAACGCTACCTGTCGGGCATGCCGCCCCTGGTGACGGCGGCCGGCAGCCAGATAGGCGCGACCCTGGGCCTGGCCCTGCCCGCCGCCTGGCTGTGGCCCGCGCAAATGCCGGGCGCACACGCCTGGCTCGCGCTGCTGGCCGTGGGCGTGGTCTGCACCGGCCTGGCCTACATCCTGTTCTTTCGCCTGATTGAAAACGCCGGCCCGCCGCGCGCGCTCTCGGTCACCTTCCTGGTGCCGGTGTTCGCCGTGATCTATGGCGTGATCTTCCTGGGCGAACATGTGACGGCCTGGATGGTGGTCTGCGCCGTGGTGATTGTGATTGGCACCGCGCTGTCGACCGGCTTGCTCAAGCTGGGACGCAAACCTCAACAGCAGAAGGCATGACGTCGGCTCGCAAAACCAAGCTGAAGATCAAGCTGGCTGCGCCCAAGCCGCGTAACCCCTTGGTGGCGGCAGCGGCGCAGCGCAAAGCCGGCTCGCACCGCAAGTCCGAAGCGAGCCTGCGCAAGAAAGAAAAGATGGCGCTCAAGAAGCAGCTGTTTCAGCTGTAATACGCCGTCATACGATCGTCGCCCAAGCTGGGTGAGAATCGGGGTTCTTACAACCATCTGATTCCAACGAGGGCGATTCACATGCAGCAGCTTCCTGTTCACGGCCAGACGACCTGGCGCCGTACCAGCCCATTGACGCCACCAGCGGCCTTGCGCGCCCTGCTCACCGGCCTCTGCCTGTTGGCCTCCCTGGGTAGCGCACAGGCCCAGGACTCACTCGATGCGATGGTCAGCGCGGAAGCCAAAGAGGCCGGCTTTCCCGCACTGGCCGCCGCGGTGGTCAGCAAAGGCACGCTGATGGCCGTGGGCACGGGCGGCACGCGCCGTGTCGGCACCACCATTCCCGTCACGCACCAGGACCGCTTCCACATAGGCTCGGACACCAAGGCCATGACCTCGCTGCTGGCCGCCATGATGGTCGAGGCCGGCAAGCTGCGCTGGGACAGCACCTTCGAGCAGGTGTTTCCCGAGCTGGCCGCCGGCATGGACGCCGGCGTCAAACGTGTCACGCTGACCCAGCTGCTGTCGCACACCAGCGGCCTGCCTTCGGACAACGCGGACTTTGACGCGCTGCTGGCCAAGGTGGTGTTCCAGCCCGGCAACCTCAACGACCAGCGCTACTGGATGGTCCAGCAGACAGTCACCAAGCCACTGGCCCGTGAACCCGGCGCCAGCTTTGCCTATTCCAACCTCGGCTACACCCTGGCCGGCGCCATGATCGAGCGCGTGGGCGAAAAATCCTGGGAAGAGCTAATCTTTGACCGCGTGTTCACGCCGCTCAAGCTCACGAGCGCCGGCATAGGCCCGCAAGCCACGCTGGGCCGCATAGACGCGCCGCTGGGCCACGCCGTGGTCGACGGCAAGCTCAAGGCCATGATTGGCGGCCCCGAAGCCGACAACCCGCTGGTTATCAGCCCGGCCGGCACCGCCCACATGTCGGTGCTGGACTTTGTGCAGTGGGGCAGCTGGATGGCGGGCCAAGGCAAACGCGCGCCCTTCCTGGTCAAACCCGAAACCATGAAAAAACTCGTGACACCCGTGGTCTCCATGTCGGCCGCCTCGACCGCCTCCACCACGGTATCGGGCGCGGCGCAATACGCGCTGGGCTGGGGCTCCACCCAAATGGCCTGGACGCCCTACCCCGTCGCCTTCCACGGCGGCTCCAACAACATGAACAAGGCCTATATCTGGGTCGACACCGAACGCGACGCGGCTATCGTCGTCATGGCCAACGTGGCAACGCCCAATACCGACGACGTGATGCAGAAGCTGGCCGGCAAGCTGTATGCGCGTTACGTGGGCCCGGCGAAGTAGATCGGGATATATTGGCGGGGTTTGATACCCACACACCACGGAGGAAAGCATGAGCGACACAATTTGGGTGCGCAGAAAATCCAGGGTCGGCACCGATGATTCAGGCGACGACTACGACCACTCGCTGTTTTGCAAGGCTTCTGAAGAACTCGATGAACTCGCCAAAAGCCTGGGTGTGCGCGCGCTTTCAGACTTCATCGATACCACCGACATGCAGTACAACTTTTCCGAGGAAGATCTCCCGGAGTCGTGGATCGTGGAGAACGAAAAGTGGTTTGCGCCCGCGGATGCCCTGCCTTCGCTCACCAAAATCGTCGAGCGTTTAAAGGCAGGCGAAGTCAAAGGCATCAAGGAAAAGCTGCGCCCCGAACTGATTGAAGAACTGGAAGACTGCCTGGCCAAGGTGTCCGAAGCCGGGAAAGAGGCGGACCAGTTCCATTTTTGCCTGGTGATGTAAGGCCTGCGGTGCCGCCAATGCCGCCCTACGCGCCGCCGCCCCTGCTTGAGCCGTCCCTGCGCGCCTTGCAGGACTATATGCACCGCTTCTACCCGGACCGCGCCCACAGCGATCCCATACCGATAGACTTCTGGTCGGTCGCCGATGACGAGCTGTTCCTCGAAATCCTGAGTTACATGCCCCTGCATATCAGCGAAGAAGCGCAGGCCAGGTTTGCCGAGTGGCCCCTCGCCTTTCAACTCGCATTTCCGGTCTTCTGGCTGGAAGACGACTATGAGTTCAACGGCTGGACCGCGCTGACCAACGCGGGCGAGGATCTTCTTCAACGCGCGGTGGACGCCTATGAGCGGATCGGCATGCATTCCGAAGCGCAAGCCCTTGCCAAGGCATTGGTATCGGTTTGCCAAGCGCCCGCAGATGAAGAGGCCGCCAAGCGAGCATACAAGTCCGTCCCGAATCCGTATGCGGATGATGAGGCCAAGTTCAGCGAGTTGCTGCGCTTCTTTCGCGGTAATCCGCAGCTTTGGCAGGAAACGCATCAGCCCTGAACCACCCATCGGGCAACATCAGGCTTCGCTCAGGCCCCTACACCTCAGGAGAACCCATGTTTGACCACGTCAAATTCGGCGTCAGCGACTATGCGGCGAGCAAGGCCTTCTTCCTCAAGGCGCTTGAGCCGCTCGGCGTCACCGTTGCCTCGGAAGGGCCGCCGGCCTATGGCGTTGAGCTGAGCTCAAAGGCCAAGGCTTCTTTGTGCCTGTTCCAAACCGCGGAAAAGCCGGCGCATCTTCACCTGGCGTTTATTGCCAGCAACCGCAGGCAGGTCGAAGACTTCTATCGCGCGGCGCTGGAGGCGGGCGGCAAAGACAACGGCGCACCCGGCCTGCGCCCGCACTACCATGCGAACTACTATGCGGCTTTTGTCATTGGCCCGGATGGGCACAACATCGAGGTGGTTTGCCACGAGCCGGAGGTTTAAGCTTTTCTTCAAAACCTGCGGGGTAGTGACTACCTGGATCAATCCAAGAGGCTCACTCCAAACTCGGGTCAGACTTCAGCGCAACATAGCAGCGGATCCACACAAACTCAACAATCAATGCAGGTTTCTCACTAAATAGCAAACTGAATTGCAGCGGATCAGCAACCTAAACAGAATCGCCGCCCGATACAGCCGGGACAGCTAGTGCCCAGTCGAAGTTGAAAGCCATTCGATAACCCAGCCAGACTCATCAAAGTATTGGGCAAGGGCCTCTTTATCGATTACCCAACTATCGTGCACAGAACTCATGTCCGCAGATTTCGAAGTCAGAATTAAAAAACCACCTGTCGCTTCAGCATCGTCAATGACTTTGACATAGCATCCAACATCTTCGCCTTCAATGATTCGACCCTTCTGTCCTATTGGAATATGCATGGATTACTCGCCAAAGGGTATCTGAAACGCTCATCGGCCCCGCAGTTATGGATGAGTGGTCATCTCTTCCCGCGATAACTGATGAAAACTCTTCTGAAATTATCTCGATCACAGCCATAAAGGGCTTCGGCGCAATTCACAGCCTAATCACAAATAACACCAAAGGTTTCGGCTTTCATTTTGAATTCGCTCTTCGCAGCCTCCGAAGGAAAAGTAAGAGTAACGGCCTCTCCGACTAGCAAGCGCTCTACTTCAACTTTTGCTTGAGCTAACGATCCCGTCGAGTGCTGCTTGACGGCCTCGATAAGCGACACCGTCTGAAGGCCCTTTTCCCAAGACCTCGTGGTAAGTGTTGTCATAGTCTGGCCTCAACTGCAATTGGAAGTGGTGCGTGATCCCGCAATGCCCAACGTCTGATGACATTCAATGTCGCCACGTCTATCACTCCTAATTTCCCTCTGCTTTTAAAACAAGCAGGGTAGTGCCTACGTGGGTCAGATTTCGACCGAATTCAACACTCAAGCCGCGCAATTAAGCGATCTGCTACCAACCGAAGCTCAGGGTGACCGCACCCTTTGCTTATTGCAAAGCGATACTTTTTGCCAACATTAGAACTCTGGCACCGTATACAGGTTCTATTTCAATTAGAACCGTTTCTCCTGCATTTATAGCTTTGAGCTGACGCTCAATCAGAGAAGAAAAGGCGCCATCTACAGCCACATCTGTTTGTCCTGTTAATAGCTCCACCAATAGATGTTGAAAGTCGCTCACTTTGCTTTCATGACCCCAAGCATTCACCCTATCAATGATATTTTTTTCGCGGAATTCACTGACAGCAAGCTGTGTGACCCCCCGCGCGCTAAGAACAACGGAGCGCCCCGCCTGAAGACGAATAGAAAAATCAACTCCCTTTGACTCTTCATCTACCGAAATTCCCGTGAGGTGTCCCTCAACACAATCGGAAAAATTCATCGCTAATCCTTTCCAGTTTTACTAACGCTTTGGCAGAGGTGATATAGGTCGACCCGGTTCTTCTCGCTCACCACCCGGCCATTCATGCACATGGTCTATCTCGTTCCCTTGGTGAGGCTTATCAATATCGAATTGAGGCTGCCCATCTGGCCCATATTGCCTACCTCGACGAGGGCCCTGGATCCAGCTATTAGGAGGCCCAATATCAGGAGGATTTTTGGCCCTGCTTTGCATCCAACCCGTGAGTATTCCGCAAGCCTCAACAATCGTCTTTGTCATTATCAACGTCGGATTAGGTGGCGTCCTAAAATCTGGCAGTCTAAGATTTGGTACCACCACCGAGGGTCCATGGTCATTAGGTATCACCGATACAACTGGGACAGGAAAAGGTACACATGTAAGTCCAACTGGAGTCATCATCGGAGCACATCCTTGAAGCCCCATCGGATCAGACGCGCCCAAAGGCGCCCCATCCACATAGGCAAAAGTATTAACTCCACCTCGAAGTCCAATCGGGTCAGACTGCATATAACGCCCGCCGCGTGGGTTGTACTCACGGTTCCAGTTCTGGAACAGCCCGCTCTCGGCGTCAAAGACCTGGCCAAGCAGGCGCTGGTTATAGCTGAAGACTCCCAGACCGGCCGGGTTCTGGTCCGGTGCCGTGGCACCAAAGGCCTCGGCTAAATCCCAACGCCAGGCGATGGCTTCATCGCTCTGCCTTGTGATCAGTCTAGGAACACCAAGTTGATCGGTCGAGACGTTATACAGCCCAATCGCAATATTATTCGCGGCAGCAGCTCCCGTTTGCTTGATCACCCCAACCGGACTACCAAAGTAAATGGTCTCATAGATCGGAACTCCATTCGCGTCGTATTCACCGAGCAGTTTTCCCTCTTCGTCGTACACGTAGTAAGTCGCCCCGGTCGGCACGAGCGCCGTCGGCCCAGTCTTGCCAACCCGCAGTTCCAAGGCGTTATAGCTGTAAGTGACGGTGCCGCCGGGATTGGTCATCGTGGCCAGTCGGCCTCGATCGCTATAGGTATAGGTATTGGTCCCGTCACTCGTGATATTGCCGGCCGCGTCATACACCACCGTCGCCGTGCCACCCGCATCCTGCGTCTGGGTCAACTTATTGCTGGTGGCCGAGATGGTGTTGGGGTAGCTCATTCCGCTAATGACCTTGGCCATGCGGTTACCCGTGGCGTCATAGCTGTACTGGATGGCCGTGGCGCCCAAGGTCGCGCTGATCAGTCGGTTCAGATTGTCATAACCAAAGCTCTGGTCCAGTGCGGGAACCGGGCTTCCATTGCTGACATGCGTATAACCCGTAGTGCGGCCCGCAGTGTCACGAAGAACGGTGCGGCGAATCCCGCTTGTTGTCGGGTCGCCAAGGTTGTAAGCACTGATCTGGCCGTTGGCGTCGTAGCTGATCGCCTGGGTCTTGGTGCTGGCCCAGGTCCAGCCGGTCATCTTGCTTTCGGCATTGCGGGTGATGGCGCTCAGCATTGGCAAGGTGCTGCCGGTATTGGCGCCTACACCATTGGCGTTCGGCGGGTTCACGGTGATGCCGGAAACATCGCCATAGGCGTTGTAGCTGTAGTTGACACGGGTGCCACTCGGATAGGTAATCGCGGCCAACTTGTCCAGCGCACTTCCGCTATCACCCCAGGTGTAGCCAACAGTGAAGGTCTTGCCGCCCGTGGTCTGGACCTTGGAGGTCTTGCGGCTCATGCTGTCGTAGGTGTAGACAGCCTGGCCGGAGGCGTCAGTGATCTTGGTGAGCTGGCCTATCGCACCCGGAACCGCGGGAGTGCCGCCGTCGTATTCAAAAACGCTGTCAGTCCCCGTGGCGTACTGCACGCGGGTCAGACGGTCCCCGTTGTCATAGGTGTACTGGGTGAGCTTGCCTCTGGCATCGGTCTTGGTGAGCAGGTTGCCGACTGCGTCATAGGTGTACTGGCTCGCTCCCGTGTCCGGGCTGGTCTGCGCGGTGACATTACCCAGGCCGTTGGGGCTGTAGGTTGTCGCCAGGTTGCGCGGGTCGGTGACCTGGGTCAGGCCGTCGGCGGCGTTGTAGGCAAAGCCGGTGGTCGTGGGCGTGGCGCTGCCGGCATTGGCCGGCTGCTGGGTCTGGATGGGCCGGCCCAGGCTGTCGTAATAGGTGTAGCTGGCCAGGCCGTTGGGGTCCAGCACCGTGGTGGGCCTGCCCATGGCGTCGTAGCCGTATTGCCAGGTCAGGGTGCCGGTGTTGATGATGACGCTGATGCCGGCGGAGATGGAGGGGTCATTATTCGCGTCGCCTGCATATTCAGCGCTCAGGCCATGGTTGCCCAGGGCCAGTGAGCTGGTGGCGAGCGTTGCCACCCCGCCGCTCAAGACGCTGCTGCCCACGGTGGTACCGCCATCCTTGAAGGTGACGGTACCCGTGGGGCCGGCGCCCGCGACAGTGGCGGTCAGGGTGATGTTTTGCCCCACCGGCGCAATCCCCGTGCTGCTGCTCAAGCTTGTTGTGGTTGGCGTCGCGGCCCAAACAGGCGTTAGGGCCGCCAGCAAGGCCAGGCCGGCCAGCCAGGCGGTGAAGGTTTTGCCGGCGCGCTTTGTTTGTTGTTTTTTCAATTGCTCGCTCCCGTGACTTGCTGCACGCGGTTCAAGGCGTCGTACACGCGCGTGATATTTCTTTGCAGGGTGTTGGACGCATCCTTAACCTGCTCGCCGACCTTGTTGCCCATGTTGTCCAGGGTGTAGGTGACCGAGTTGCCTTTGGCGTCGGTCACGCTGGTCAGCCGGTGTGCGGCGTCGTAGCTGTAGCCCAGCGTTGTGCCGTCGGGCAGGCTGGCGCCGGTCAGCTGGCCGGCGTTGTCATAGGTGTAGGTGGTCGTTCTGGCCGTGCCGCCTGGCGGAATGGCCGCCACACTGCTCACCCAGCCCCTTGGCGTGTAGGTGATGTTGGTCACAACGCCGTTGGGGTCGGTCATCTGGCGCACGCGCCCTGCCCTGTCGTACAGCGTGAACTGAGTGACATGGCCGCTGGCGTTGGTGATGCTTTGCAGGTCGCCGGCGAGGTGGCCTATGGCGTTCGGGTCACTGCCTGGCGCAGTGGGTGGCGTGAAACTGGCCGTGTAGCGAGCCACGCCTTTGGTGACGCGAACATCATCTATGTACCCGTGCCAGGTCTGGCCGCCTGCATACGAGACGTGGGCTTGCGCGACAGAAGTAATGTTGCTGGCGTCTGCCCAGGAGGTGACGGGGCTGCCTGAGAAATTGTTATTGCGCAAAGTCAGCAAATTGCCGTCCAGGAAAGCCCGGGCCAGTCCCCCGGTTCGGGTGAATGCCACGTGGTGCCAGGCACCCACAAGGCTCGCCTGCGTGTGCTCCGAGCTGTACAAAGGAGCGAATGCCGTGGCTTCAGATGCAAATTGAAGCCGCCCGCCAAATCCGCCATCTCCAAAACGAATGCTCATGTTTGTCGAGCCCCACGGCATCACAAAAATGCTTCGGTAGCTTGAGCCCTCCGAAGCCAGGTAGAACCACGCTTCGACGGTGAAGTCTCCGGTGCCGAAGTTGAAGTTATTGCCGGGGCTGGCCGGAACGGTGAGATAGTCTCCGCTACCACCAAAGGTCATGGACGAGCCGCCGGATTTTTTCTGCGCGGTGCTGATCTTGGCGGCGCCGACTACAGCGATCGTCTTGGGCGCGGAGGCGCTGTCCACTATCGCGGTTGAATTGTTGGCACCCTCGCCACGCAGGAGAACGCTCACCGAAGAAAAGTAGGGGTCCGCATTGGCCTCGGAGTCGGAAAAATTCGATGCCGTGGGGTAGTAAGTACGGGTGGTCACGCGGTTCAACGGATCGGTGCTGGTGAGCACCCGACCCATGGCGTCATAAGTAAAGCTGGAAGTGCGCGACGGCACGTTTGTGTCTATCGTGGCAGCAAGCCCCTGGGCACCATCGGCGTCCGTGGTGACTTGCGCGACTTGTTTGCACACCACCGGCAAGGCTTTGGCATTGGGCAAGATTGCGGCCGTGGTGCAGTTGGCCACAATGTTGCTGTTAAACGGATCGGGCTGGCCGTGGTAAACCGTGCTGGTGATCAGCAAAGGCTGGCTCACTTTGACGGGCAGGCGCCAGTCGGCATGCCAGCTTGTTTCAGTCTTGCGGCTCCCGGCAGGCAAGATTGAAGCACCGGGAAGGACGCCGGGACAAGACACCGTGGTGGCCAGACCCTCGACCCGCACGGTCTCGCGGTTGCTTGCGTCATAGGCATAGCAACTGCGTTGGCCGCTAAAGTCGTCGGTGGAGGTGAGATTGCCGCTGGCATCAAAGGTGGAGGCATTGTTGGATGCCCCGGAGCCGGAGCCGGCCGGCTGGGAAAAGCCCGTCGGCAAGGGGTACCCCAACACGTTGCTGTTGTTGGCGCTGGTGGTTTCTCCGTTGGGCCGAGTGAGCTGCACGCCTGACGGTGCCTGCCACTCGTGCGTGCGGGTAGTGATCTGCGTGACGGAGTCGTAAGTTTGCGTCATGGTGACCTGCGGCGGCGCCGTGTAGCTCACCGAGTGCTTGTCCACGCCACCGGCATGCTCGGTCGACAGCGCGCGACCGGCCGCATCGTAGGCAAAGGTCGAGTACCGGATATTTCGTTCGTCGATCACGCCTGTCAGGGCCCAGGGCAAGGAAGCGTTTTCATAAACGAACTGACGGACTTTTGTGTCGGGCCAGGTCAGCTGCTTGAGGTTGCCGCTGGTGTCAAAGCCGACGGCGATAGTTCGCCCCGAGGAGTCGCTCACGCTGGAAATCTTTCCATCGGTGGCCGCGACCCCGCCGGCCGGCAAGGTGTAGGCAAAGCTCAGGAAGCGGCCATTGTTGTCCGTGATTTTCTGCAGATACCCGGCTTCAGGGGCACCCGCCCCGGCTGCACTGCTGTAGCTGAAACCCAGCGTGTTGCCGGCCGTATCGGCCCAGCTGATGAGTTGGCCCGCCATGTTGTAGGTCTCGATGGTGCGTGACTTCGCATCGACGTAGCGGTAGCCGCCGGAAACGGCCGCGAAGGTTCCATTGACGTCGGCGTCGGCAATGTAGCCAGTGCCTGAATAGCGAAAGCTGACGGTATGGCCGTTGCCGCGGAACAAGGTGGCGCCAAAAGCGCCGGTTCCCATCACCAGGTTGCGGTGCAGGCTGCTTTCCCAGAGGCCGCCTAGCGCGGGCATGTTGCCAAAGGTCTTGGCGGTTTTTCCCGCGGCGATGGCTGCCGCCTGCTTGGCGCTGTCGTAAGTGAAGACCAGCGGCTGCCCGCCCACACTCATGCCGGTGACGACGGGCTCGACCTTGGCGCCAATCAAGGGGTAAATGGGATTGGCCTCGCACCATGGGCAGCTTGAAGCCTTGGTGGCACGCAGGATGTCGACAGTCGTGCCGCCCACGCCTCCGGGAGAGCACCCATTCTTGGCGGAATTCTCTATATAGCCGGCGTTGCAGGTGCAGGTGGAGCCGGACAGCGTTGAATTGATGGGGCAACCGGCCGGTATGGTGCAGTAGGCCGAACCATATGCGGCGAGCCCTTGGCCCGAAACACCGCAAATGATCCACTGTGGGACCGTGATATACGGTTGCGGGACCAAAACCTCCCAGTTGACCGAATCCTTCAGCAACATCCACGGGTGCCCGTTAAACGGCGGCGACGCCTGACAAGACGACGCCAAATCCGCGGCACATGGTGCGCCGCCTGCGGACACGCCTTGGTGCGCTGGAGTTGCCGGAAAAGCCTGGGCAGCGGAAGAAAGCACAAAACCCAGGAAAAAAATCGCGGCGGCCCGCCGCATAATTTCTTTCGACATAAGCACCTTTACAAGCTGCCGGACAAACGCTTGAGCGGGCCTGCCCGCTTCATACGACCACAGTGAAGCCACTCGCGCCATGCCCGGTGCGAGCCGTTGAACAGAACCCATGTGAATCCCTCTTTGGTTTTTTCTTTTTCTCTATTGCGCTTGAGTCAAGCGAATGAGCACGGAGTCTAGTGACAGGCATCGCGCCTGTCATCCTCCATCTGCAGTAAAAAATCCTAAGTGTGCGTATAGACAACGAAATTCTTCGCCGCCAGATTTCGCTCTTATCAATTTCACGTGCTTCTGGTAAATGTCGACCGGCACAAGATCGCGCGGAAAGTAATCCGAATGGCGTACACATCTAGCGCCGTAGAGCTCTTGACGCTTCACCTCGCCTGGCGGCAACCCGACCTGGATTGGGGAGGCGGACGAAGCGCGGGCGGTCAAGCAAAGATGCAGAAACCCTCAGCGCGCACAGGCCGTCAAGTATCCCGCGACGGCTCAGCGGGCCCTACTGCAACGCCCCCGCCACCACATTGATGCTGAGAGCCAAAATCAGCATATTGAAGCCGAAGGACAGCACGCTGTGCACCAGCGTGAGGCGGCGCATCTCGCGCGAGGTGACCTGCACGTCGGAGACCTGCGAGGTCATGCCGACCACGTGGGCGTAGTACAGGAAGTCGAAATAATCCGGGTCCAGCCCGCCAGGGAACTGCAGGCCGGGGCCGTCGGGTTCGTTGAGTTTTTCTTCCTGGTAATAGCGGTGCGCATAACGAAACGCGTAAATCGTCTGCATGAACAGCCAGGAAGCGGCCAGTGCCGCGACGGAGAGCACGATCTGGAAGGTGCGTTCCATGCCTGAGAGGTTTTTGGCCTGCTGCATCACGAGCGTGATGGCCGCGACGCAGGCCATGGTGGCCAGCAGCATCAGTAAAAACAGCACGACGCTGGGCTCGTCCTGCGCCTGGGCGCGTTCGCGTGTGCGTTTGGCGTCAAAGCGCACGCACAGCCACCAGGCCAGGCCCAGGTAAACGCTGATGCCGGCGCACCAGCCCAGCAGACCGCAGAACTGCCAGCCCAGGGGCAGCGGCAAGGCCGCCACGATCAATCCGGTCACCAGGCCCAGGGTGAGCCGCTGCGGGCCCGTGGTTTCGGAGAAATGTTTGCGCATGGCCGCATTGTGGGGCCGGTGGCCCTCCGGCTTCAAGCCCGCGGCATCAAGCCGGGCAGTCTGCCCCCATGGTGCGCCGGTACCACTCGTGGAAATGCCGCATGCCGTCTTCCAGCGGCGACTGGTAAGGCCCGGTGTCCGAGACGCCGCGCGCCAGCAGCGCGCGCCGGCCGGCGTCCATGCGTTCGCCGATCTCGTCGTCTTCCCTGGCGGTTTCCATGTAGGCGGCGCGGTGCGCTGCCATGAACTCGGGCTCGAAGGCGGCGATCTCTTCGGGGTAATAAAACTCGACCACGTTGACCGTCTCCTGCGGGCTCTTGGGGTAGAGCGTGGACAGCACCAGCACATGCGGATACAGCTCGATCATGTGCGTGGGGAAGTAAGTGACCCAGACCGCGCCGAAGTCGGGCGGCGTGCCGGTGCGGTATTGCAGCAGGCGCTCATGCCATGTGCTGTAGATGTCGGAGCCGGGCGTGCTCAAGGACTCGTGCACGCCGACGCGCTGCATGCTGTACCAGTCGGCAAAATCCCAGCTCAGCTGGTCACAGCTGACAAAGCTGCCCAGGCCGGGGTGGAAAGGCGCGACATGGTAGTCCTCCAGGTAGACCTCGATAAAGGTTTTCCAGTTGTAGTGGCAGGGGTGCACTTCGACGTGGGCCAGCACATAGTCCGAAAAATCGAACTCCGGCCTTTCAAACAGCGGCGCCATGTCCCGCGCCGGGTCGCGCGGACCTTCAAACAGCAGGCCGTGGCAGTTGCGCAGCGGAAAGCGCTGCAGGTTTTTGCAGGGCTTTTGCTCGAACTGCGGCGCACCCAGCAGCTCGCCGCTGCTGTTGTAAGTCCAGCGGTGCAAGGGGCAGACGATGTGACCGCCAGCCGCCGCGAGATTGCCTTTGGAATTGGCCGGCCCGCTGACGTTGCCGGTCTCGCCGCCCAGGATCAGCGCCTGGCGGTGCCGGCAGACATTGGACAGTAGCTCCACACCCTGCGGGTTGCGCACCAGCACGCGGCCGCCGTCTTCCTGCGCGAGGCGATGCCAATCGCCGACCTGGGGCACGGCTTTTTCATGGCCTATGTAGCGGGCGGCCTTGTTGAAGATCAGGGCCTGTTCTTGCGCGAACAAGGCTTCGTCGAAGTAAGCGCTGACGGGCAGTTGCGGAGCCGCCGGCATGAGATGCACCAGGCGTGCGATATCGTTCATGGAACTCTCCAGGGCGTGGCGAGGCATACCGGCCTTGAACAAGGCACAGCCGCATCGCGGAATCAATGACCCGGACTACGAAGGATCGGCCAGCAATCGGGCGATACGCTTGTCGAGCGGGAGCTTGGGGCAGGTGCTGCACTTCTCGCCGTCATGGCGGCGAAAGTCGTGGCAGCAGACCTTGCGGTCCAGAGCCAGCAGGAGCGTCCCGTCGCGTGCCCGGTAGGCAAACATGCCGCAGCCGCCGCTGATGCCCAGCTGCGCCAGCCACACCTCTCCCAGCGCGGCGACCTTGGCGTCCTCAAAAAGACCGGGGCTGCTGCGATGCACCAGCAGCAGCGCACCCAGCACACACTCGGCCTGCAGCCGGTCGGCGGCGCGGCCATGCAGGGCCACCAGCGGCATCAGCGCCGCGCGCGTGGCATCACACAAGCTGCGCAACTCCCCGGCCGCCAGCCGCATGCGTGAAGCCAGCGACTCGGCTTTCATGGGTGCATGCACCGGCAATTGGAAACCGCTGGGGAATCCGTCCACCAAGGGCTGCGTGAGGCCGGCCAGCACAGGCACATGGCTGTCCAGGTGGGTGGCGATCACACCGAGGTAGACCGGCTGCCAGATCGCCAGCCCCCAGCAGCGCAGCGCCACATAGTGGGCGCCGGCCTCGGGGTAGGACACCGCCCAATGGCGGCACAGCGCCTGCAAAGGGGCTGCCGCCGCTACCGAGCCGTCATAGCGCAGCGCGCCGGGCGCCGCCGCCCCGCCCTGCTCTCCGCGGAGCGCGGGTGCCAGGCTCGCCGCCAGTTGCAACACGCGGGCAAGGTCGGCGTCGGGCGCACAGGCCCATGCCGGCATCGGTGCAGCCTCGTGCACCAAATCCCCTGGCCGCATGTCAAAACTCATGCGACGCTTTCCACCGCGGCTTCCGCCACAAGCCGGGCCGCGGTGCGGCGGCGCATGCCGGCGATCGGGTTGACGAGGTTGCCGGCCATCTTGAGGCTGGACGCGGGATCGGCCAGGTTGACCATCTGCACGTTGTTGCCCAGCTGCAGGCGGTTCAGGCAGGAATGCAGGAACTCGGGCACAAACATGTCGTAGTGCGCGAACTTGGCGGCCATCTCGGGATGGGCGTCCTCGTAGTCGCAAACGCAGTCGGCCACCGCGCGCCAGAAGTCGTCTTCGCTGCAGCAGGCGTTTTCGACCAGCACCTGGTTGATGTGGCGCAGCACGCCGTCGAACACGTCGATAAAAATGCCCAGCAGCTTGAAGTGGTCGGGCACGTCGACCGCCAGGCGCTCGACGCGCTCGGGCAGTTTCGCCTTGGCTTCGATGTTGAGGATGGCGCATTCCTCGGCGATGTCTTTCATGATGGCGCGCACCGGCACATGTTTGTCGAGCACCAGGATCAGGTTCTCGCCGTGCGGCATAAACGTGAGGTCGTGTTTGTAGAAGCAGTGCAGCAGCGGCGTCAGGTAAGACGCCAGGTAGCTTTTGAGCCAGGCCTTGGTACTCAGGCCGGAGCGGCGTATCAGCTCGGGCAGCAGCGCATGGCCGTCCTTGTCCACATGCAGCAGCGCAGCCATGGTCATCAGGCGTTCGCCGGGCTTGAGCAGGGGCAGCGGGCTTTCGCGCCACAGCGCCGAGAACATTTTTTTGTAAGGCGTGTCGAGCGGTATCGCCGCCTCGTAGTAGTGGTTGCGAAAGCCTATGGACGCGACTTCGCGCAGGATGGTGAAGCCGTTGGCGCGCAGGAAAGCGTCGCCATCCACCAGCGTCTTGATGAACTCGTTGATGGCCGGTGTGCCTGACATGTAGTAAGGCGACAGGCCGCGCATAAAGCCCATGTTCAGGATGGACAGCGAGGTTTTCACATAACGCTTGCTGCGGTCGCTGGTGTTGAAGAAGGTGCGAATCGACTGCTGGGCGATGTAGCTGTCGCGGCCGTAGGCCAGGCAGATGATCTTGCGCTGGGCCACATAGCCGGCAAAGGCGATGGACAGCTTGTTGAACCATTGCCAGGGATGGGCCGGCATGAAGTGGTAGTCGGCCGGGTTGACGCCCAGCGCGGCGACTTCGCGGGTAAAACCGTCCACGGTTTCCTGCCCGAGCTCCTCGGCCAGCAGCTGTTCGTAGCTGAGCGTGGAGATGCTGGAAAAAGCCGCATGGTCCTTGTGCACGGCCAGCCAGATCACGCGGATCTGCGAGCCGGCTTCGGGCGCGTAGGCCTGGTAGTCTGCCGCGGTAAAGCCCAGCCGGCCGTTGTTGGCGACAAAACCCGGGTGGCCTTCGGTCATGGCGACTTCAATCGTCTGGAAGTCGGTGGCGTCGGCCAGCTGGGCGCTGCTGGGCGCGTCGGCCTTCATGCGCTTGTAGGCGCTGCCGAACAAGGTGCTGCTGATCTCGTCGAGGTAAATCGGCAGCAGCTCCTCGCGTATGCCGAGCCGCTGGCGGCATTCGATGATGAACTGCAGCGCGTCCAGCGGCTGCTCGGCACCTTTCACGTATTTGTGGATGGATTCGGATTTGATGAACCAGTGGCGCAGCGCCAGGCGCCTGGCCTCGAACTGGTAGCAGGCGGCGCCGTCATCCGAGAACAGCTGGTAGAGCGCGAAGCCGCCTTCGCGCGGGCGCAGCTGTTCAGGCTCGACGATGAGCTCATGGGCGTATTCGGCAATGGCCTTGCGCAACAACAGACGGTTGGCCTGGGCCCAGGCCTCGGGCGTCAGGTGGGCGGCAAAGCGGGCCGGCTCGTGCGCGGTCTGGTGGGCGATGGTGACGTTCATGAATGGACTTCCTCTAGGGTGGCGGCCGTAGCCTGTTCAAAATCCCGCCGTGTGCAAAAGGCGAGGCTGGCGATCTTCTCGGGGAAGACCACATCGCGGTCGTAGGCAAAGCCCGCCGACCGGTTCAAGGCATGGACCTTGTGATTGCTGGCGTCGGGCTCGACGACGATGCGCCGTGCGCCCAGGTGGGCGAACATAAAACGCATCAGTGCATGGAACACGCTGCGCGAATAGCCGGCGATGCGCCGCTCGGGCGGCGCGATAAAGATGTGCATGCCCAGGTCGCCGGGCCGCACCTCGTAAAAGGCCCGGATGCGGTCCTGCGCGGGGTCGTAGCATTCGGCGAGAAAAGCCGGCCTGCCGCCTTCCCAGCCGATATAGGGCGTGGCCGTGCCGGAATCCAGCATGCGCTGGTAGGCCTCGCGGACCTCGGCTTCGCTTTTGTCCTGCATCAGCCAGAAAGCAGCGCGCTGCTGGATGAACCAGCGGTGCAGCGTCGGGATGTCATCGGGTATGCGCAGCGGGCGGAACACAAAACCGGCTTCGTCGCGGTAAGGCCTGGTCTCGGCATCGGCGCGGCGGTGCAGCGTATCAATTGGCATGGGCAGGCTCCTTCAGGGGGTTGGCATTGGCCGCATTACCGCCTTCGTCCATGTGCCCGGCGCTGGGCACCTTGAGAATCAGGCGGTCCAGTAGCGCGGTAAGCACAAAACCACCGGCCGCCAGCAGAAAGGGCAGATGCAGACCGTAGCGATTGACGATGGCGCCGGCCGCGAAAGAGGACAGCAGCACCCCCATGTTCTGGAAGAAGTTGGTGATGCTGTAGTCCTGCGCATAGCGCTGGGGCGTGGACAGGCGGAACAGGTTGACTTCCAATTTGACGATGATCTGGAAGAAAGCCCAGCCGTAGAGCACACGCCCCAGCACCACCAGCAGCGGGTCGGGCGCGGCATGCAGCAGCAGGCCAGCGGCGCCCAGCAGCAGGTTGCCCACCGTGTGGTCGGGCAGCTCGCCGCCGCGCGCGCGTATCCAGGCGTGCAGGCGCAGCGCGGCGATGGCCACCACACCGGGGATGGCAAAAGCCATGCCGGACAGCAGCTCGCTGTCGTTGCCGGTGATCTTCTGCCAGTACAGCGCGAAGAAGGGGCGTATCAGGTAGGCGCTGAAGTCGAACATCAGCATCACGAGCGCCAGCCGCAACACCGGCAGTCGCGCCAGCAGGCCGACGCGGCGCGCCTCGGTCGCCTCGGCCAGCGCCTGCGCACCGGTGTTGACGCGGATGATCTTGCCACTGCGTATCAGGTAGAAGCAGACCGCCATCTGGAAGTAGTCGCCGGCCGCCATGGCAAAAATGCTGGCGCGCGGCCCCCAGGTCTGCAGCACAAAGCCGCCGACCACCGCGCCGAAGATGGCGCCGAAGTGCACCACCACGGAGAGGATGCCTATGGTGGCCGCATGCTCTTCCTTGGGGGTCAGCCGCATCATGTAGGGGTACATCAGCAAATAGCTGCTCTTGCACATGAACATCAGCATGGACAGCGCCCAGTAGATCTCCACGCTGGGCGCCCAGTCGCTCAGCAGGCTGAAGGTGCCGGCGGCGAACTGGGTGTAGACCAGCAGGTGCAGCGGCTCGACGCGGCGCGCCACGCGCGCCCAGAAGGGCAGCGTGCACATCACGGCGATGGAAATCGCCGCCACGTAAGCGCCCACATGCACGGGGCTGTCGATGCCATAGCGCGCGCTGAAGAACTGCGGGTAAAACGGGATCAGGATGGCGTCGCTGATGACAGCCAGCACCGTCATGGTGATGATGTGGGATCTGAGTTTCATGTTGTGCGCCCCAAGCCTCAGAGCAGGACAAAGTCCGCGGTGGACGGGATGCTGAAATCCTGGATCGCGACGCGCCGCTCTATCTTGTAGTGCTCGACGCCGGTCAGCTCGCGCAGGATGTAGGAATTGCGGTAGCAGCTCATCCCCAGGTCCTGGTTGGTCATGCCGTGGGTGTGCTGGCCGGCGTTCTGCACAAAGATCTCGCTGCCGTTGAAGTCGGCGGCATAGTTGCGCGCCAGCCGGTAGCGCCCCTGCTCGTCCCAGCGCAGGCGGTGCCGTATGCCGTCAACAAAGGGCGGGATGTTCTCGCGGTAGCCGGTGGCAAAGACCAGGCCCTCGCTGCGGTGCGCATAACGCGCCTCGCAGTCAAGCTGGCGGAATTCGATCTCGTAGCAGCCCTGGCCCGCGTCGTAGCGGCAGCCCTGCAGCTCGCAGTTGGTGATCAGGTGGGTGCGCAGCGGCCCCTGCTTGCGCCTGTCGTCCAAGAGGTCGTAGATCTGGTTGATCAGGCTGGCGTTGACGCCCTTGTAGAGGCTATCCTGCGCGCGGATGACGCGCTCTTTCTTGCGGTCGTCGAGGTGGTAGAAGTAATCGATGTAGTCCGGCGAGAACATTTCCAGCGTGAGCTTGGTGGTCTCCATCTGGAAGAAACGCGAAGAGCGGGTGATCCAGGTCAGGCTGTAATCGTGCGCCTCGGCTTCTTTCAGCAGGTCGTGGTAGACCTCGGCCGCGCTCTGGCCGCTGCCGACGATGGTGATGGAGCGTTTTGTCTGCAGCTCGGCCTTGCGGGTGATGTAGTCGGCGGTGTGCAGGTAGCGGTGGCCGTCCGGCGCGCAGCAGGGGGGGAACATGGGCTTGGAACCCACGCCCAGTACCAGCTTGCGGCAGCGCATGATGAAGGGCTCGCGCTGCGGCCCCTGCACGCCGGTGACCACATAACAGCCGGCCTCGGCGTCGTGCACGATCTCCTGCACCTCGTGCTCGAAGCGCGCCTTGCTCAGCCGTGCCGCGGCCCAGCGGCAGTAGGCGTTGTACTCGGCGCGCGTGAGGTAAAAACTCTCGCGGAAGTAGTAGGAGTAGATCTTCCCCTCTTCCTTGCAGTAGTTGAGGAAGCTGAAGTGGCTTGTCGGGTCCGCCAGGCTGACCAGGTCGGCCAGGAAGGGGTTTTGCAGCGTGGTGTTGTCGATCAGCATCCCGGGATGCCAGTTGAACTCCGCGTTGCGCTCCAGGAAAACCGCGTTCAGGCCGGCGATGGGCTCGGCCAGGCAGGCCAGGCTCAGGTTAAACGGCCCCAGCCCTATCGCAACAAAGTCATAGATATTCTTGTTCATGGCACTCAACTCCCTGATGGACTGGCACGCCGGTCAGCGCGCCACGTTGGTCGAAAAGAATTCCCGCGGCCGGGTGCTGCACCGGCCGCTTTTCCTAACAGTGCTTTACCACTGCCCTACCACTGGTAGGTCACGGTCGCGGTGGCGCTGCGCGCATCGCCCCAGTAGCAGTACTGCTGGCTCAGGCAGGAAGCCACATAACTTTTGTCAAAAAGGTTGTTCACGGCGAGGCGCAGGTTGGCCCCCTTGAACGAAGGGTTGAGCTGGGCCAGGTCGACGCGCAGCATCAGGTCCACCAGGGTGTAGGGCGGCACCTTCATGCTGTTGGCGTTGTCAACCCAGCTGGAGCCCACGTAGCGCACGCCGGCACCCGCGGTGTAGCCCGGCGAGAAGTTCCAGTCGCCCCAGAGCGCTGCCATGTGGCGCGGCGCCTGGTAGGGCGTGTTGCCGGTGAAGCCGTCCGACGATTCGGTGAACTTCATGTCGGTGTAGCTGTAGCTCGCGATCACCGAGACGCTTCGGCTCAGCTGCGAGCGGGCCTCCAGCTCCAGGCCGCGTGAGCGCACTTTGCCGGTGGGTTCGAAATAGCTGGCGCCCACCGGGCGCGTGGCGACATTTTTTTGCGACAGCTCGTAGACCGCCGCGGAGAGCAAGGTGTTGGAGTCCTTGGGCTGGTAGCGGACGCCGACCTCCAGCTGTTTGGTCTCGGCGGGCGCCAGGTTGTTGCCCAGCCTGTCGTTGCGCAGGCTGGGGTTGAAGCCGTCGGAATAACCCACATAGGGCGCGACGCCGTTGTCGAACAGGTAAACCACGCCCGCGCGCTTGGTGAACTTGGAGCCGCTCCACTGTGCCGGGTTGCCGGTGCCGTACTGGTTGGAGGCCTTGGCCCAGTCCATGCGACCGCCCAGCGTAAAGCGCCAGCGCTCCAGCTCGGTCTGGTTTTGCAGGTAAAGGCCGGTCTGCTCGAGCTTGCGGTCTATCGGGTCGCTGGTCACGCCGGCGAGGCCCGGGGCGCCATAGCTCGGCGTGAACACATTGATGGGCAGCGCGCTGCCCGATTCCCAGCTGCCGCTGACGCGGCGCTTCTGGTAGTCCAGCCCGGCCAGCACGGTGTGTTTGAGCGCGCCGGTCTGGTAGTGGCCTTCGAGCTGGTTGTCTATGGTGTTGCCGCGCGTGGATTCGTTGGCGCCCGAGTAGTAGCGCGTGAGCTCGTTGGCGCTGGCCCAACCAAAGCCGTAGATCTGGCGCAGCGTGGTGTCGGCCCGCACGTGGCGGAAGTTCTGGCGGAACTTCCAGGCGTCGTTAAAGGCATGCTCGAACTGGTAGCCGAGGAAGCTCTGCTTGCGCTGGTATTTTTCGACGCTGGGGTCGCCGTCAAAGAAATAGCGCGAGATCAGCCGCCCGTTGTGGCCCGCATTGAGGCTGGCGTCTGCCGGCACGCCGCTGTGGTAGCTGCCGTTGGGGTCGTCCTGCAGGTAGGCCTGCAGTAGCAAGCGTGTGTCCGTGGACGGGTTGATGGCCAGGGACGCGGCCAGCGCCTGGCGCTCTTCCTTGACCGTGTTGAACTGCGAGTCCAGCGAGCGCGACAGCGCCGTCAGGCGAAACGCCATCACGCCATCCTTGTCGATGGGGCCGGAAAGATCGACGGCGGCTTCGCGGCGGTTGCGGTTGCCGACAGTGAGCTGCACTTCGCGGTAGGGCTGGTACTGCGGCGTCATGCTGGTCAGCGCCACCAGGCCGCCCGGCGATGCGCGGCCGTAGAGCACCGAGGCCGGGCCGCGCACCACGTCGATGCGCTCGAGGAAATAGGGATCGACCTGCATGGAGGTGTAGCTGCCCTGGTCGCTGAGCATGCGCAGGCCGTCGAGCAGGGTGCTGTCCACGCTGCTGTCCTTGAAGCCGCGCAGGGCCACGTAGTCGTAGCGGTTGGAAGAGCCCACCAGCCCGGTGAAAACACCGGGCGAGTAGTTCAGCGCCTCGGGAACGCTGCGCGGCTTCTGGTCTTCGAGCTGCTGCTTGGTAATCACCGAGATGGACTGCGGCGTCTCGAGGATGGGCGTGTCGGTCTTGGAGCCCGCGGCGCTGCGTTTGGCGACATAACCGTTGCCACCGCTGGTCGCCGTTTCCTGTTCGGCGCTGGCCGTCACGGTCACCACCGGCAGGGTCGAGGCACTGGTCGCGGCCGAAGCCGCCTTCACGACAAACACATGGCCGTCTATGGCCGCCGCCAGGCCGCTGCCGGCCAGCAGGCGGTCCAGCGCCTGCTGCGGCGTCAGCCGGCCGGACACCGCGGGCGCGGTTTTGCCGGCCACCAGCGCGGGCTGCACCATGAGTTCCAGCCCGGCCTGCTGTGCCAGGGTGTTGAGCGCCTGGGCCAGGGGTTGCGCCGCCATGCTGATCTGCATGGGCGTGGCCGCGCCTTGGGAACCTTGGGAATAGACCACCGTGCTGCCCAGGGCCAAAGCCAGGGCCAAAGGGGGCAGGTGGAAGCGGGAACGAGGCATGCGTGCAAATCTCCGGAGAAGGTGTAAATAAGAATCCTTCTCAAGTAGACGCATGGGCTTTGGGAAACCCTAGGTCGGGCGCAAAGTTTTTTTGCGCCGCGGAATTGCCCCGTGCTAATAGCCGCTTAACGGCCGGCGGAAACGATCTCGGCCTCGCCGCCCTGCTCGCGCAGCCGCACCGGCAGGACCTGCGGCAAGAGGCGGGCGAAGTTGCCCGGCCGGCGCGGGTCGAAGGTGCCGGTCACGCGCAGCGCGGCGACGGCCGGATCTGCGACGCTGAGGTGCGCCGGGCCGTAGCGCTCGAACTCGGCCAGGGCCTGGGCCAGCGGCGTGTCGTCAAAACTCACGCGGCTTTCACGCCAGGGCGCGATGCCGGCGGCGGGAACGGCGGAGACGGCGCCCAGCAGCCCCGTCACGTCACTCGCGATTTGCTGGCCGGCGACGAGTTCGACGGCCGCACTGTTCGCAGTGGAGCGCCCGGCCTGCGCCACGCGCACCCGCCCCTCTTCCACGGCGACCTGCACGCCCGCCCGTCCCGGCACGCCCGGCGTGTAGCGCACCGAAAAGCGTGTACCCACCACCGTGATACGCAAGGGGCCGGCCAGCACGTCGAAGGGACGGCCCGCATCGCCCGCGACCTGGAACATGGCCTGGCCCTGCGGCAGGCGGACCTCGCGGCGCCCGCGGTAAATCGCCACCTCGGCGGTGCTCAAGGTGTCCAGCCGCAGGCGGCTGCCTTCAGGCAATGTCACTTCCAGTTGCTGGCCGCGCGCGGTGGCAAAACTCTGTGTGAACAAGGCTTGCTGCTGCCAGAGGTTCCAGGCCAGGTAGCTGCCGCAGGACACCATGAGTGCCACGGCGGCCAGCGCGGCCTGCGGTGTCCAGGCGGCAAGCCCACGCCACCAGGCGCGCGGTCGTGGCAGCGCGTGGGCCGCAGCGGCTGCCTTGTCGTCGGCGAGGTTTTGCCTCAGCGTGCACAGGCCAGAGTCCGGCAATGCGTCGAGCGCGCGCCAGTCGTCCTGGTGGCGCGCGAAGGCCGCGCGGTGGGCGCTGTCCTTAGCAAGCCAGGCCTGGAAGCCGGCCTCGCCAGCCGCATCGAATGATCCGCCGGTACGCCGGACAAACCAGTCCAGCGCTGCCTCGTCGGTTTCTGTGGACGGTGCGGCTGGCGGGTGGGCTGGCGGCGGGATGTTCATGGCGTGCTTATCGGCTCTTGGATGTAGACGCACGAGCTCGCCAAAACCCTAGGCCGGGGAAACAGGAATGTTGGCAAGGGCTCATTCGCGGGCGGGTTTTCTTCTTCGGAGTTTGGGGAGCGGGGCCGCGGTGGGCGTTCCGTCCAGCGCATCGCGGCAGCGCCTGCAGGCGTCCAGGGCCAGCTTGATGTGCTGCTCGACCATTTTTCGCGATATGCCCATCAGCTCCGCCACTTCGGAATGCGGCAGGCCGTCAAACTTGTGCAGGATAAAAGCCTCGCGGCAGCGCAGAGGCAGGGCGTCTATGACGGCCAGCAGGGCATCCACACCCTGCGCGGAAGAAGCGGCCGCATCGGGCTCGCAAGCTTCTGGCGCCGCGAGGCTGTCGAGTTCGGCCGCCGAAGCCTCGGCATCCGTGCGCAGCGCCTCGCCGCGCACTTCGCTGCGGCGGTACTGGTCGACCTGCAGGTTGCGCGCCGTGCGGTAGAGCAGCGCACGCGGCTCGGGCACGGCCTGGCCCGAATGCTGCACCGCCAGCACGCGCGCATAACTTTCCTGCACGATATCGGCCGCGGCATCACGGTTGCGCAGCGTGCGGGAACAGAAGTTCAGCAGTTCTTGGTAATAGCGCTCAAGCACAGGTCGGTCAATGCCATGGGAAAAGACGAACCCCTCCAAGCGGCAGACGAGATGTGGCGGTGGCTGACCAGGCGCGCGCGTCGTAGATGGGAATTATTCTCATTATGACCGAAGCGGGCCGCGGGCTTCGCTTCGATGGGTATCGTTACCTTTGATACCAGCATCCAGTTCTGCTGGATTGATTGCCCCAAGCCGCCTTGAGCAACTTTGGCAAGCAGCGGCGTGGCGAGGCAAATGCAAAATCCAAAGGAAAAGGGCCTGCAAGAAACTTGCAGGCCCTTTTCGGATGGGTGGCATGGACGGCTGATTCCGGTAATCCTGCATGGCATCTCACCTGATACATTCCCTTGTCTTTGTTGGCCAATGCGGGATCGACGACTTTGGGCTATCTGCTGCCGTCAAGCAGCTCTTCCTGAAAGGGAAATCATGTCGCGTTTGTGGAAAGTATTGATCGTTCTCAGTCTTGCGCTAAGCGCCGTGTGCGCCCTGTATATCTGCGCTTTGCTCTACCCGAATCCGTACAGTACGCAATATTACGAAACCCAGCAATTGAAGCTGGAACTGCACCAACTGAGGGTAGAGATGGCCGAACTCAAGGCAACGCAGACACTTCAGAAAAACAAATGACGCTGTCGCGCCGGCAGCGTCCGGTTAAATGTCGGACAAAAGCAATTGGTTGGTGGAAGCTGGCGGTTCCGGCTGGGTGCGATCGGGTTGCGAGGCCCTTGAAACCCTGGCTTTTTAGGGCCAGGCCTTTCTCGCTTCTGATGCCTCAATTGAGGAGTTTGAAAACCGCGACTTCCTTTTTCCCGTCTTGCGTGATCGTCACGCGGGTAAGGGAAATATTCGGGTCGTAGGGATCCTTCAGATACTCGAAGTGCGCGCTTGGCCCTCTACGCGGCGTGACAGAAACTACCCGACTCTGCTCATCGTAGGTCATGGTCTGCTTGCTGTCATCAAGGTAGATGATGGCAGTCATGTTGTCACGACTGTCGTATTCAAATCGTTGCGATTCGCCAGAGGTAAATTCCTGGCTGATCAGGCGATTCTTGGCGTCATATTGAAAGCGCGTAAGCTCTCCATTCTTGTTCGTAGCCGAAGTCACCAGCTTGCTTTGAGAATCCCTGGTCACGCTGAACGTTGTTCCGGATAAGCCCTCACGGCTTTCCACGCCGACCAACGCCCCTTGCAGCGTGTAGGTTTCGGTGGCGATAGGGCACTGGCCTGAGAAAACACGGATCATGTTGTTTCCCCGGCGGCGAATTTCACTGCTCTCGCGGCACACATCCCCCTTGAACGCAGTTGTAGCGGCAAAGACGGACCCGTCAGCAGGTGGCTCGAAAGACTCCAGCTTGAGCTCGACGGGGCCCCGGTCAGGTAGCGCACCCGATTTGACCGCCGAGTAATAAGCTTCGCGCTTCTTGATACGCGCCTGGTTTTCGACTTCGATCGCATAGCGTGCCATCAAGGCCTTCTCGCTGCCATAGGCCTGTCCGACGCTGTCTTTTTTAAGTGCGTAGGGAGTGGTCGCCCCGGTGCCATTTTCTTTGATCCACAAGCTGCCATCGGCGTTAAAGGTGATGGCATTGTCCATCTGGGTTCCCCAGCCCAAGCCATAGGCGCCTTTGTATTCAGATTGGGAGTTATAGACGCGCTCAAAGGGGAAAGCGGAAGTGTCCTTATTGCCCTGGAAGGTCTTGTAGGTGATCGCGAAATTGCCGTTGCGAACGTTCACACCCTTCACAAGATAAAAGCCGCTTTCTGGAACCTCGATGATCTTGGGTGAGTCGGCCCCAAAAGAGTTGAGTGATGCAAACAACAGGCTAAAAAAAAGCCAGCTCCGCTGGATCATTGGTGTTCCCCTATGGTGGTTCATCGATTGTTTGATGGGTTGATATTCGAACTGCATCGCCAGCGCGCCAGAACGGCCCTCACCCCTCAGGTGCAAAGCCCCGTCGCGGCCCGCGTTTACTTGGAGGTGTTGCAGGTGATGCCTGCAGGGCACGGTTTGTAGCTGGCCGCCGCGCGGTCCTTGGCCTCGCGCCGCTCCTCGGCGAACTTCTTGTCCGCCTCCGCCTGCTCCTTCACCGAGCGCGCCTCGGTGGCCGCCAGGCTCTTCTGCACCTTTTCGTCGTGCTTGCGCACCTTCTCGCCGTAGTCGCTGGCCTGTAGCGTCAGCTTGGGCGGCACGGCCTTGCTGGCCGACGCTGCGGAATTCGGGGCGGGAGCTTTCTGCGCGGTCTGCGAGGTGCCATTCACGCAAACGACGTGATTCAGATCGACGCTTTGGGGTCGGTCGGCCTTGTCACGGTAGCTCAGGCCTTCCGCCCAATGCTGCCCATCTTCGTAGCGATCTTTGGTGCTGGCCCATACCCGCAGGGAGTCGATGTTGTCGGGGTCCAAGGCCTTCTTCAGCGCATAGTCATTCGAAAGGGACTCACCCACGAACCAGTTGGCCCGGATTTCCTCCCGGGATGGGATTCGCCAGCCGGGGCCCAGTCCTGCGCACCGCGCTTCGGCGTTCGCGTAGCTCACTTTGGCATCCGCGTAGATCGGCTTCGCCGTGCTGGGCCGCGCCCAACTGAGCCCCCGGCTCTGGTAGGCGACGTCGGGTGCGGCCTGGGCGGCCAGTGCGAAGCAGGCGGTAGTCAGGGCGAGGAAGCAGCGCATGGGAAAAATCTCCGGATGGTTGGCTGGGGAATGTCGTTCATCTGCCGGGCAGAACGGAAGCGCGCTTGTCACTGGTACATCGGCGCGCTTTGTGCATGTAACGGCGGCTCCTGAGAGATGGGGTTAGGATTGAAATCCCGTGTTGTGTCAAATTGTAACGCGACCAAACCTGATCGTAGCAGCCGAGTTGCTGGCTGCCAGGCCATTGCATGTCTGCAAAGTTTTTTGCGATGCCCACCACTCCACGTCTTTGAATGGCTGTTGAATTGCGCTGAAGTCTGACCCAAGGGGGTGCAGACATTAACTTGGACTGGTTTATGACCTAAGTCCAAGGCTCTCTCGGTAGTCGATGGGGCTGAGAGAAGCCAAGAGAGATCTTGATCCGCTCTATCCCGATAGATGGCCGGAACTGCCTGGATTGCAGCGGACGTCCAGAAACGAAAAAGCCCCTTCTCAGAGGGGCTTTTCGATTTTCAGGGGACCTTGAAGGACCTTGCTGAACCTAATAATGGCGGAGTGGACGGGACTCGAACCCGCGACCCCCGGCGTGACAGGCCGGTATTCTAACCAACTGAACTACCACTCCTGGTAGTGACAACATTTGCTCTTTCGAGCCAAGTCGCCTGCCCTTGCGGACCGGCGGTTGTCAACTTGCGCCTTGGGCATCACGCGCGAGGCGTGACGAATGCTGGCGACCCCACGGGGATTCGAACCCCGGTACTCACCGTGAAAGGGTGATGTCCTAGGCCTCTAGACGATGGGGTCAAAACCTTGGAACTTCCGGAACGGGCCCTGCTGTGACACAAGGACCGCACAAACTCTCAAATTCTTCGCGACAAACTTTGGTGGAGGTAAGCGGGATCGAACCGCTGACCTCTTGCATGCCATGCAAGCGCTCTCCCAGCTGAGCTATACCCCCTTCAAGCCATTGCAAGTTGCCCTGCAATTGTGTCGAGCCTTGAATTATAGCCCGAAAATTCGGGCTTTTTCAAATCTTCAAACAAGCTTGAGTCGGGACACCACATCTTCGCGTTTCATGAGCTCCAGAATCGCGTCCAGCGAAGGGGTTTGCGGCGTGCCCAGCACCAGCACACGCACCGGCATGGCGAGCTGCGGCATCTTCAGGCCGGTGTCGGCCAGCACCTGTTTGATGGCCGCGGAGATCGCGGGCTTGCTCCACTCGGCGCTGCCCAGGGCGTCGGCCAGTTTGGCCAGCGCGGGGCGCACAGCCTCAGTGACATGCGTGGCCAGGTCTTCGGCGGCGGGCTGGCCGCCGGTGACCAGGCGCTGCAGCCAGCCGGCCAGTTCCACCAACGTGCTGCAGCGGTCCTTGAACAGGCCGCAGCCGCGCGCGATCCAGGCCGCGTCCTGGCCCGTGATGCCTTGCGCCGCGAGAAAAGGAACGACCGCTTCGGCGAGCTTGTCGTCGGCCATGGCCTTGAGGTGCTGGGCATTGACCCAGCGTAGCTTGGCTTCGTCGAACTGCGCGGCGCTCTTGCCCAGGTGGTCCAGGTTGAACCAGGTGATGAACTGTTCGCGGCTGAAGATTTCATCGTCGCCGTGGCTCCAGCCCAGGCGCGCCAGGTAGTTGACCATGGCGTCGGGCAAATAGCCTTCAGCGGCATATTGCGTGACCGGCTTGGCACCGTTGCGCTTGCTGAGTTTTTCACCCTGCTCGTTGAGCACGGTCGGCAAATGGGCATAGACCGGCGGCTCCTTGCCCAGGGCCCTGAAGATGTTGATCTGGCGCGGCGTGTTGTTGACGTGGTCGTCACCGCGTATCACATGGGTCATGCCCATGTCGATGTCGTCGACCACCACGCAGAAGTTGTAAGTCGGCGTGCCGTCGGGGCGCGCAATGACCAGGTCGTCGAGTTCGTCGTTGCTGATCTCGATGCGGCCCTTGACCTTGTCGTCCCAGACCACGCTGCCGCCCTGCGGGTTCATGAAGCGCAGCACCGGCTGCACGCCTTCAGGCACGGGCGGCAGGGTCTTGCCGGGCGCGGGGCGCCAGGTGCCGTCGTAGCGCGGTTTTTCCTTGGCGGCCATCTGCTTTTCGCGCAGGGCGTCAAGCTCGGCCACGCTCATGTAGCAGGGATAGACCAGGCCGTCGGCGCGCATCTGCGCAAGCACGGCCTTGTAGCGGTCCATGCGCTGCATCTGGAAGAAGGGGCCCTCGTCATGGTTCAGGCCCAGCCAGCGCATGCCTTCGATGATCACGTCGACGGCCTCCTGGCTGGAGCGTTCCACATCGGTGTCTTCGATGCGCAGGACGAAGTCGCCGCCGGTGGCGCGGGCAAAGGCCCACGGGTAGAGCGCGGAGCGGATGTTGCCGAGGTGGATGAAGCCGGTCGGTGAAGGGGCGAAGCGGGTGCGGGTCTTTTGCGTCATTTGAACTGTCATGCGATGCGGTCCAGGCCGCGGGAAAGGTCGGCCTTGATGTCGTCCACGTGGTCCAGCCCGACGGCCACGCGCAGCAGGCCCTGGCCTATGCCGGCGGCCTGGCGCTGCTCTTCGCTGAGGCGCCCGTGCGAGGTGGTAGCCGAATGGCTGATGATGGTCTTGGTGTCGCCCAGGTTGGTGGCGATGCTGAGCACCTGCGTGCTGTTGATGACCTGGAAGGCGTTGGCGCGCGCTGCCTCAGGTGTGTCGCCGCGCACGTCGAAGGACAGCACCGCGCCGCCCAGCCCCGACTGCTGGCGCATGGCCAGCTCGTGCTGCGGGTGCGAGGCCAGGCCCGGGTAGTAGACGCGCTTGACGGCGGGCTGGGTTTCCAGCCACTGCGCGACGGCCAATGCGTTGGCACTCTGGGCCTGCATGCGTATGCCCAGCGTCTCCAGCCCCTTGAGCACGACCCAGGCGTTAAAGGGCGCCAGCGTCATGCCGGCGGTGCGCACAATCGGGCCGAACACGTCGACGATGAGCTTGGACGGGCCGCACAGCGCGCCCGCCATCACGCGGCCCTGGCCGTCCAGGTACTTGGTGCCGGAATGCATGATCAGGTCGGCGCCGAACTCCACCGGCCGCTGCAGGGCCGGCGAGCAAAAGCAGTTGTCGACCGCGAGCAACGCGCCCACGCTGTGCGCCAGGTCGGCGAGCGCGCGGATGTCGCACACTTCCGTCAGCGGGTTCGTCGGCGTTTCGGCGAACAGCAGCTTGGTGCCGGGGCGCAGGGCGGCCTTCCACTCGCGGATGTCGGTCTGCGAGACGAAGGTGGTTTCCACGCCGAACTTGCCGAACTCGCGGCCTATCAGGGCGATGGTCGATCCGAACATGGAGCGCGAGCAGATCACATGGTCGCCGGCCTTGAGCAGGCCCATGCACATCATGAGGATGGCGCCCATGCCGGTGGAGGCGCCTATGGCCGCTTCCGTGCCCTCGAGCGCGGCGAGGCGGCGCTCAAAACTCGTGACCGTGGGGTTGGAGGTGCGGCCGTAGGTGTAGCCCTCGGTCGGATCGGCAAAACGCCGCGCCGAGGTCTCGGCATCGGGCTGCACAAAACCACTGGTCAGGTACAGCGCCTCGGAGTTTTCGCCGTGCTGGCTGGGCTCCAGCGCCACGCGCACGGCCAGCGTGTCGCGGTGCAAGTTGTCGGGCAGTTTTCTTTTGCTGGTCATGCTCAGGCTTCTTGCGGATTGGGCAGCGCCAGGCGGGACGCATCCACGTCGCCTTCTTCGGCGACGGCATCGGCACGCTGCGAGTTCATCGCGGCAATGGTTTCGGCGGTGACGTCGCCCGTGATGTAGACGCCGTCAAAGCAGGAAGCGTCAAAGCCGTCGAGCTTGGCGTTGAGCGAGCCTATGGCGCGCTTCATGCCGTCCACGTCCTGGTAGATCAGCGCGTCGCAGCCTATGACCTCACGGATCTCCTCGATGCTGCGGCCGTGGGCCACAAGCTCACCCGGCGTGGGCATGTCAATGCCGTAGACATTGGGGAAACGCACGGGCGGCGCGGCGCTGGCCAGATACACCTTGCGTGCGCCGGCGTCGCGCGCCATCTGCACGATCTCGCGGCTGGTGGTGCCGCGCACGATGGAGTCGTCGACCAGCAGCACGTTGCGGCCCTTGAACTCGCTGGCGATCACGTTGAGCTTCTGGCGCACGGATTTTTTGCGCACGCCCTGCCCCGGCATGATGAAGGTGCGGCCCACGTATCGGTTCTTGACGAAGCCTTCGCGGTAGGGAATGCCCAGCAGGTGCGCCAACTGCGTGGCGCTGGGGCGGCTGGATTCGGGGATCGGGATGATCACGTCGATCTCGCTGGGCGGCACGGTGGAGACCACACGCTTGGCCAGCGTCTCGCCGAGGTTCAGGCGGGCCTGGTAGACCGAGATGCCGTCCAGCACCGAGTCGGGGCGCGCCAGGTAGACAAATTCAAAGATGCAGGGGTTGAGCTTGGCATTGGACGCGCACTGCTCGGCATGCACTACGCCTTCCATGTCCACGTAGACGGCTTCGCCCGGCGCGATGTCGCGCTCGAACTGGTGCGAGGTGCCTTCCAGCGCCACCGATTCGCTGGCCACCATGACGGTGTCGCCGCCCTCGTTCTGCCCGCGGCCTATGCACAGCGGACGGATGCCGAAGGGGTCACGGAAGGCCAGCAGGCCGTGGCCGGCGATCAGCGCGACGACGGCGTAAGAGCCCTTGACGCGCTTGTGCACGCCGCGCACCGCGGCGAACACGTCGACGGGCTTGAGCGGCAGGCCGCGCGTGGTTTTTTCGAGCTCATGCGCCAGCACGTTGAGCAGCACTTCGGAGTCGCTGTCGGTGTTGATGTGGCGGTGGTCGGTGTTGAAGAGCTCGGCCTTGAGCTCGGCCGCGTTGGTCAGGTTGCCGTTGTGCGACAGCACCAGGCCGAAAGGCGCGTTGACGTAAAAAGGCTGGGCCTCGTCCTCGCTGTAGGCGTTGCCGGCCGTCGGGTAACGCACCTGGCCCAGGCCCACCGTGCCCGGCAGCGCGCGCATGTTGCGGGTGCGGAACACGTCGCGCACCATGCCCTTGGCCTTGTGCATGTAGAACTTGCGCCCCTGCTGCGTGACGATGCCCGCCGCATCCTGGCCGCGGTGCTGCAGCAGCAGCAGGCCGTCATAGATGAGCTGGTTGACGGGGGCTTTGCTGACGACGCCGACTATCCCGCACATGGTGTTCCGATCATGATGAGTTGACTCTTCAAAGTTAGGTTAAATATTTCGCAAACTGTTCGGGCAACACCGGCTTCAGGGCTTTGAGCGTGGCCGCCAGCACCGGCGCGCCTTTCGATTCCCGCCACCAGTCGCTGGTTTTCAGCGCCGTCATATCGATCACCACGGTCGCGGCCAGCAACAACACCACGCCGCGCAGCACGCCGAACGCGGCGCCCAGCACGCGGTCCACGGGCGCCAGGCCGACCGCGGCCACCAGCTTCTTGATCAAAAACGCCAGCAGCCCCGCCGCGAACACCGCGGCGATAAAAATCAGCACAAACGCCGCCGCGTAACGCACCGGGTCGGCAGCCGACTGCACGGGCAATCGGGCAGCCAGGTCGGGCGCAAACCATTGCGCCGCAAAAAACGACACCACCCAGCCCAGCACCGACAACACCTCGTAAACCAAGCCGCGCCATGCGCCCAGCAGCATGGAAAAAACCAGCACCCCCCCAAAAATCCAGTCAACAGCCGCCACGGATCATTACAAGGTCAGGATGGCGGCGGGCAAATCAAGGGCCTTGATTTTTCCGGCCGCTTTTTCCGCCTCGGCCTTGGTGGCAAATGGGCCCACACGGACCCGTATGCGCTTGCCGTCCTTGGTTTCCGCGACCTGCGTATAGGTTTTCAGCCCGGCTTTTTCGAGTTTCAGGCGCGCCTCGCGCGCCTTGGCGACGTCGGCAAAGGCGCCCACCTGCACCACAAGGCGGCCTTCGGCCTCGGCAGCGGCCGGCTTGACGGCCGGCGGCGTGGTGCCGTTGAGCAAGGCGCTGGCGCGGGCGGCGTCGGTATTGGCGACGGGCTTGGGTTCGGGCTTGGCGGCCGGTTTGGGCTCAGGCTTGGGCGCCGGCTTTGCCTCGGGTTTGGGCTCGGGTTTGGTTTCGGGCTTGGCGACGGCCGGTGCGGACGCGGCGGCGGCAGGCTTGGACGGCAGGATTTCTTCCTTGGGCGCCAGGCTGGCGGCGGCGGCCACCTTTTCGGTGGGCGCGGCAGGGGTGGGCGCAGGCGCGGGGGCCGTGGCGGTCGGCGCAGCCGGCACGGTCAGCGGCTTGACCGTGGCCTTGCCGGGAATTTCGATGGGGATGTCGACCGGGATGGGCCGGGGCTGGGTGTCAAACAGCAGCGGGAAACCCACCACGCCTATGAGCACCAGCACGGCCGAGCCGATCAGCCGGTGCTTGGCGCGCTTGCGCATCACTTCCACGCTTTCCGGTTGAGCGGCTGGCCCGGCATTGGGGGCAGTGTTGGCGCCGCCCCGGCGGAAGTTGAAAAACGGCATGGTGTGGCTTGAATCCGATAAGGGTGACGTTAGCGGTGAGCGTGGGCTGAAAGCCCTCCAAAAACCGCTTCAGGGGGCCAGGTGCGGGGCCGAAAGACGCGGCACGCCGTCCTTCAAAATGCCGCCCACCGTGTAGAACGAGCCGAACACGACAATTCTATCAGCGGGGGTTGCGGCCTTGACCGCCGCCTGCAGCGCCGCTTCGGGGGAGGCGTAGCTGCCGGCGGTGGCATCGGGCCGGGTGTTGGCGGCCGTCCAGCGAGCCTGCAAATCGGCCGCCGTGGCGGCCCGCGGCGTCGGCAAATCGGTGAAATACCACTTGTCGATCAGCGGCGAAACACGCGCCAGCATGGGGGCCAGGTCCTTGTCGGCCATGGCGCCGAACACCGCATGGGTGCAGGGGTAAAAACCCATGGCGTCGAGGTTTTCGGCCAGCGCGGCCACCGAATGCGGGTTGTGCGCCACGTCCAGCACCAGCGTGGGCTGGCCGGGCACGATCTGGAAACGGCCGGGCAGCTCGACCATGGACAGGCCGTTGCGCACCGCCTGGGCCGTCACCGGCAGGCGCTCGCGCAGCGCCGTCAGCGCCGCCAGCACACCCGAGGCATTGACCAGCTGGTTGGCGCCGCGCAGCGCCGGGTAAGCCAGGCCGGCATAACGCCGGCCGCGCCCGGCCCAGCCCCATTGCTGCTTGTCGCCCGAGAAATTGAAGTCGGCGCCGAAGCGCCACAAGTCAGCGCCTACTGTGGCGGCGTGGTCAACAATGCTTTGCGGCGGCATGGGGTCGCTCACGATGACAGGCTTGCCGGCGCGCATGATGCCGGCTTTTTCGCGGCCTATGCTTTCGCGGTCGGGGCCCAGGTATTCCATGTGGTCCAGGTCTATGCTGGTGATCACCGCGCAGTCGGCGTCCAGCATGTTGACGGCATCCAGCCGCCCGCCCAGGCCGACTTCCAGGATCACCACGTCCAGCTTCGCGTCGGCCAGCAGCTGCAGGATGGCCAGCGTGGTGAATTCAAAATAGGTCAGCGAAATCGCCTCGCCGCCCTGCGTGCGGGCCGCCTCGACACGCGCGAACTGGGCCACCAGGTCGGCCGCCTTGACGATGTCGCCGCGCACGCGGCAGCGCTCTTCAAAATGCACCAGGTGCGGTGAGGTGAAGACGCCGGTGCGGTAGCCGGCCTGCAGCAGGATGGCTTCGAGCATGGCGCAGGTCGAACCTTTGCCGTTGGTGCCGGCCACCGTGATGATGGGGCAGTCAAAGGCCAGGCCCACGCGTTGGGCGACGGCGCTGATGCGCGTCAGGCCCATGTCTATGCCCACGGGGTGCAGGTGCTCGCAGTAGGCCAGCCAGTCGTCGAGAGTCTTGAGGTTTTGCATACAACCAGCATTGTCGCGCAGGGGTCAAAACCCCTGCACTGGCCGGACTCAGCGAGCGAAGCGATCCGTAGCGGCAACTAGGCGCTGCAGAATGCCGGGCTCGTTAAAAGCATGGCCGGCGTCGGCGACCAGCTGGAAATCCGCCTCGGGCCAGGCGCGGTGCAAATCCCAGGCGGTTTTGGCCGGCGTGGCCACGTCGTAACGGCCCTGCACGATGACGCCGGGAATGCCGGCCAGCTTATGCGCGTCGCGTATCAGCTGGCCTTCTTCCAGCCAGCCGGCGTGCACAAAATAATGGTTCTCGATGCGCGCGAAAGCCAGCGCGAAGTCGTCGCCGCCGTGCAGCGCCGTGAAGGCCGGGTCCGGCAGCAGCGTGATGGTCTGGCCTTCCCAGAGGCTCCAGGCGCGGGCGGCCGCCAGTTGCGCCGCCCTGTCGCTGCCGACCAGGCGTTTACGGTAGGCGGCCATCAGGTCGCCACGCTCGGCCTCGGGGATGGGCGCAAGAAAAGCCTCCCACAGGTCGGGAAACAGCCAGGAGGCACCCTCCTGGTAGTACCACAGCACCTCTGCGCGCCGCAGCGCGAAAATGCCGCGCAGTATGAGCTCAGACACCCGTGCCGGGTGCGCCTCGGCATAGGCCAGCGCCAGCGTGCTGCCCCAGGAGCCGCCGAAGACCAGCCAGCGCTCCACGCCCAGCAGGCTGCGCAGCCGTTCGATGTCAGCCACCAGGTGCCAGGTCGTGTTGTTGTCCAGCGAGGCGGCCGGGCGCGATCGGCCGCAGCCGCGCTGGTCAAACAGCAGCACGCAGTAGCGCTCGGGGTCGAACAGGCGGCGATGCTCGGGCGAGCAGCCGGCGCCCGGGCCGCCGTGCAGGAAGACCGCCGGCTTGCCCTTGGGATTGCCGCACAGCTCCCAATAGATCGAGTGGCCGTCGCCGGTTTCCAGGACGCCGGTGCGAAAAGGCTCTATGGGCGGGTACAGCACGGCGGGGGACGAAACGGGCGTGGCCGAAGCAGCGGTCATGAATGAGGGATCCGTGAAATGGTGGGAGCAAACAGGGGCTGCCGGACGGCCCGGCGCCGTTTGATTATTCCAGCCCTGCAATTGGCCTGCTGGCGCACTGTCTTCCCGGCATCTGCCAGAATCTTCGCATGATCATTCTTTACGGCATTCCGAATTGCGACACGGTCAAAAAGGCCAGGACCTGGCTCGATGAAAACGGCGTCGAATACCAGTTCCATGATTTCAAAAAACAGGGCGTGCCGCCCGAGCAGCTCCAGCGCTGGGCCCAGGCCGCCGGCTGGGAAACGCTGTTGAACCGCAAAGGCACGACCTGGCGCAAGTTGGACGCGGCGGCGCAAGCCGGTGCGGCCGACAGCGCCGGCGCCCAGGCCCTGATGCTGGCCAACCCCAGCGTCATCAAGCGGCCCGTGGTGGACTGGGGCAAGGGCATCACGGTCGGTTTTGATGCCGCAGGCTGGGCGGCGCGGATTTAACCAGCACGCCTTGCGCGCCACACAAATAGGTGTTTTTTCACGTTTTTGGGCCAGTTTGGCCACGCTTTACATGCTTCGGTGAGCTTTACAGCCGATTTACCGAACTCCAGGCCCCAAAACGGCTCTGACTTACTAAAATCGTTCCAGCCGCCAGAGCCGTCGCCCACACCACGGGCAGCATCCTCCGGCGGCGCAACTTCAGCGATTTGCTGAAAAGGGGTTCAAACATGAAAAAAGCACTCGTCCTTTCCACCATCGCCGCGGCCGCAGGCCTTGCCGCCGTGCCCGCCTCCGCCATGGACATCCTGGCGCGGGTGATCTCCAGCACGCCGGTGGTGCAGCAGGTCGCTGTGCCGCGCCAGGTGTGCACCAACCAGCCGGTCGTCACGCAAAGCCCCAATTCCGGCGCAGGTGCCTTGATGGGCGCCCTGGCCGGCGGCGCGGCCGGCAATGCCATCGGCAACGGCGGCGGCCGTGCGGTGGCCACGGTGATAGGCCTGGTCGGCGGCGCCATGATCGGCGACCGCATCGAGGGCAACAACACCCAGGTCCAGAACATGCAGCAATGCACGACGCAGACCTATTACGAAAACCGCCCCAGCCACTACAACGTGGTCTATGAATACCAGGGCACGCAGTACAGCACCCAGATGGCCAACGACCCCGGCCAGTACGTGCGCCTGCAGGTCACGCCGGTCGGGGCCATGGCGCCCGCGCCGCAAACCTTCCAGTCCGCGCCCCAGCAGCCCCAGGCCTATGTGCAGCCGGCGCCGGAACCTGTCTACGTGCAGCCGGCCTATGTGCAGCCCGTGGTCTATCCGGCCTACTACCCCCGGCCCTACTACGCGCCTTACTACGCCCCCATAGGCGTGTCGCTGAACTTCGGCTACAGCCGGGGCTACGGCCACCACCACTGGCGCTAAGCCGGCCGGTTCCGGCTGAATCAAAAAAGGGGCGTTATCAACGCCCCTTTTTGCTGCCCGCCTGGAATGACCCTCACTTCGGCGTTTCCAGGAGTGCGCCCTTGAAAAGCACCGGCCCGGTCGGCCCGCTGCCCGGCGGCACGCCGCCCTTGGGCTCCAGTGTGATTGCCAGCGTCGGCACCTGCCGCATGTCGGTACCCGCGGCAGCCAGGCGAACCACCGGGTCGGCATTGAGCACACCCAGCGATTTGGGCGCCGCGCCGGGCGGCAGGGCCCACAGCTCCAGCGATTTGTCGGCTTGTTCCCGAAAGCCGCCCACGCGTTTGAGCACCAGCGTCTTGTTTTTCGGGTCAAAAGTTACCAGCAGCGAGGCCGAGGCCTTGTCGTCGGTCAACACGGCCACGTATTCAATTTCCGGCGTGGCCGTCAATCTGGCCGACAGCTCGCCGACCTGCCCGCTGAGCCGCGAGTTCACATTGAGCCCGACCACAACGGCCAGCACCGCCGCCAGCGCGCCCGCCGCACTCATGCCGCGCCACAAACCCAGGCTGGCCCACCAGCCGCCCGCCGCCGGCGCGGCACCGCGCGCGGCCTGCATGGCGCGCGCCTCCTTGTCGGCCCTGACGAGGTTTTCAATACGCGTCCAGACCGCCGGGCTGGGCGCCGCCTGCGGCTGCAGTTCGGCCACGGAAGCCAGCCGGCTTTGCCAGACCAGTGCCGCGGCGCGCAAGGTGGCGTTGTCGCGCGCCAGCGCCTCAAAACGACGGCGCGCGCCGCCACGCAAAGTGCCCAGCGCATAGCTGGCCGCGAGCTGCTCCATCAGGGCGGGGTTGTTCTGGATGTTCATGCAAACCTCGCCATGCAACCGCGCAGTTGCTCAAGTCCCCGGCGTATCCATGTTTTCACGGTACCCAAAGGAAGTTTTAACTGCTCGGCCAGCTCGCTGTGGCTCAGGTCGCGCAAATAGGCCAGGCTCACCACTTCACGCTGTTTTTGTTCCAGCCGGCCCAGGCACTGGTGCAGGGCCCAGGCCTGCTCGCTGGCCTGGGTGGTGTCCATGGGGTTGGGCGAGTCGCCCGCCACGGTGTCGGTGAGCACATCGTCCAGCTCCTGCATCAGGTCGGCCCGGTCGGAAGCGCGGCGGCGCAAAAAATCCAGGCCGCGGCTTCTCACAATCAGCCCCAACCAGGCCATGGGCGGCGAGAGGCTGGCCTTGTAGTCGCCGGCAATACGCCAGATGGTCAAAAACGCCTCCTGCAACACGTCTTCAGCCCATTCGCGCTTGCCCACCACGCGCACCGCGACGCCGTACAGCTTGGACGAGCTCAAGTCGTACAGCTCGCGCAGGGCCTTCTCATCGGCCCCGGCCACACGCTCTATCAGCGCAATCAATTGAAGATCCGGGCTTTGTGCTTTCATGGACAACATTCTGGGTTATTCATGGGGGTACGCGATAGAGGGCCGGGTGGATTCAAGGCCGGCACGGCCCCAAGGCCCGCCGTGACCTAAAATCAGGGGTTTTTGGCGCCGGACCGCGATACGCGGCGCTTTCATCGCCTTTTTTCTACCTTTCGCCCTCTTTTCAGCCCTCCTCATGCCCACCGAAAAAATCGACAACGTCAGTGTCAGCACCCAGGCCAATGTGTACTTTGACGGCAAATGCGTGAGCCACGGCATCACCTTCGCCGACGGCAGCAAAAAATCGGTGGGCGTGATCCTGCCGGCCACCCTCACCTTCAACACCGGCGCGCCCGAGGTCATGGAATGCGTGGCCGGCGCCTGCGAATACAAGCTGGCCGGCAGCGACAGCTGGGTCAAATCCTCGGCCGGCGAAAAATTCAGCGTCCCCGGCAACGCCAAATTCGAGATCCGCGTCGCCGCCGGCGAAGCGGCTTACCACTACATCTGCCACTTCGGCTGATCCCTCCCACGCCTTCCAGGAAACCCCCATGGCCACCATACTCCAGAACCTTCCCGCCGGCCAGAAAGTCGGCATCGCCTTTTCGGGCGGACTCGACACCAGCGCCGCCTTGCACTGGATGAAGCTCAAGGGCGCGATTCCCTACGCCTACACCGCCAACCTGGGCCAGCCCGACGAGCCCGATTACGACGAAATCCCGCGCAAGGCCATGCAGTACGGCGCCGAAAAAGCCCGGCTGATCGACTGCCGCAGCCAGCTGGCGGCCGAGGGCATTGCCGCCCTGCAAAGCGGCGCCTTCCACATCACCACCGCGGGCGTGACCTACTTCAACACCACGCCGCTGGGCCGCGCCGTGACCGGCACCATGCTGGTATCGGCCATGAAGGAAGACGACGTCAACATCTGGGGCGACGGCAGCACCTTCAAGGGCAACGACATCGAGCGTTTTTACCGCTACGGCCTGCTGACCAACCCGGGCCTGAAGATCTACAAACCCTGGCTGGACCAGCTTTTCATCGACGAACTCGGCGGCCGCGCCGAAATGTCGGCCTTTATGACCAAGGCCGGCTTCGGCTACAAGATGTCGGCAGAAAAAGCCTATTCGACCGACTCCAACATGTTGGGTGCCACGCACGAGGCCAAGGACCTGGAAGAACTCGCCACCGGCATGAAGATCGTCAACCCCATCATGGGCGTGGCTTTCTGGAAAGACGAAGTCGAGGTCAAGCGCGAGGAAGTCACCGTGCGCTTTGAAGAAGGCCGCCCTGTCGCGCTGAACGGCAAGACCTTCAGCAGCATGGTCGAGCTGATCCTGGAAGCCAACCGCATAGGCGGGCGCCACGGCCTGGGCATGAGCGACCAGATCGAAAACCGCATCATCGAGGCCAAGAGCCGCGGCATCTACGAAGCCCCGGGCCTGGCATTACTGTTCATCGCCTACGAGCGCCTGGTCACCGGCATCCACAACGAAGACACCATCGAACAATACCGCGACAACGGCCGCAAGCTGGGCCGCCTGCTCTACCAGGGCCGCTGGTTCGACCCCCAAGCCATCATGCTGCGCGAAACCGCCCAGCGCTGGGTGGCCAGCGCCATCACCGGCGAAGTCACCGTCGAGCTGCGCCGCGGCAACGACTATTCCATCCTGAACACGGTCTCCAGCAACCTGACCTACAAGCCCGAGCGCCTGAGCATGGAAAAAGTCGAGGACGCGCCCTTCTCGCCGGCTGACCGTATTGGCCAGCTGACCATGCGCAATCTGGACATCGTCGACACGCGCGACAAGCTGGGCATTTACACGCGCTCCGGCCTGCTATCGCTGGAGCCCGGCGCGGCCATCCCGCAGCTGGGAAAAACCGGCGAGTAAACACCAAGACGCCGCAACAAAGCCGCCTTAGGGCGGCTTTTTCATGCGCGCGAGCGGCGCAGGTTCCGCCAGGCACTCGGCTACACTGCCGCGTCAAGGGAGTAGACCATGGATCAAATGACCATCGAGCGCTGGACGGCACCGGACGCAGCCCGGTTTGCGCAGCGCATCGTGCAGAACATCGAGAAGGTGCTACAGGGCAAGCACCAGGGCGTGGAGCTCGCGCTGGCCGCAGCCATTGCCGGCGGCCACCTGCTGATTGAAGATGTCCCGGGGCTGGGCAAGACCATGCTCGCCAGGGCCCTGGCCATTTCCATCGGGCTGGAGTTTCGCCGCATCCAGTTCACGGCCGACCTGATGCCCTCGGACATCGTCGGGGGCCCTGTCTACAACCCCAAGGACGGCAGTTTCGCCCTGCGGCCCGGGCCGGCGTTTTCCAATGTGGTGCTCGCCGATGAGATCAATCGCGCCAATCCGCGCGCGCAGTCGGCCTTGCTGGAATGCATGGAAGAGGGGCAGATCACCCTGGACGGCCAGACGCTGCGCCTGCCCGAGCCCTTCCTGGTGCTGGCCACGCAGAACCCGATCGACATGGCGGGCACCTATCCGCTGCCCGAAGCACAGCTCGACCGCTTCCTGATTCGCCTGTCGCTGGGCTACCCCAGCCCCGAAGTGGAAACCAGCTTGATAGCCACCCAGCAGTTCGAGCATCCGATTTCCCACCTCGCGGCAGTTTGCCGGCCGGTGGAATTCGCCCACTTGGTGGCCAATGCCAAAAACACACTGATTTCTCCGGAGATCTCGCAGTACATCACCGCCATCGTGGCGGCCACGCGCAAGCATCCCGGCATCCGCTTCGGCGCCAGTCCGCGCGGAACGCTGGGGCTGGCCCGCATGGCGCGCGCGCTGAGCTGCATACGAGGCCTAGCCTACGTCGATCCGGCCATCGTGCGGGAACTGGCCGTACCTGTGCTGGCGCACCGCATCATCGTGCAGACGCAGGGTGCACAGGCCAAGCCCCCAGCCGCGCTGATCCAGGAAATCCTGGCCTCCCTGCGAACGCCGCAATAAGCAGCCACCATGGAACGCTGGCTCAGCAAATCACGCGTATTGCTGGCATTGAGCGGCGTGCTGCTGCTGTCGGCGCTAAACCGGCACGACCCGACGGTGTTCGGCATGTTCCTGTTTCTCGCCACGCTGAGCGCCCTGGGACTGCTCCTGCCCTGGCTGTCGCTGAGGTCCATGCAGGTGTTCGCGAGCGGCAGCTCGGAAGCCGTCGAGGGCCAAGCCTGCGGTGTGCAATTACTGATCGAGCGCCGGGCATGGTGGCCGGCTTTTATGGTGGATGTGGAAACGCACTGGCAATGGGGCCCGAGAACCATCGTGCTGAGCCATACGCTAGCGCTCATACGCGCGCGCCAGCGAAGCGCGCTGGGCCACCAGATCATCTTCCCATGCCGCGGCGACTACCGCCTGGCCAAGGTGGTGCTCGCCAGCGGCTTCCCGCTGGGGCTGGTGATTGCCCGTCGCACCATTGCCCTGCAGGGCGTCGCTGTGCTGGTGCTGCCCAAGGCCGAGCAGGTGTTCTTGCCCGCGGACCTGAGCGCCGCGCACGATCCCGTTGGCAACCAGGTTACGCGCCGCCTGGGGCAATCGTTCGAACTCGGCAACCTGCGCCACTATGTGGCCGGCGAGCCCCTTGGGCGCGTCAACTGGCGGGCTTCCGCACGTTCCGGCGAGCTGGTGATCCAGCAATTTCAACAAAGCGGCTCGCCGTTGCTGCATGTGGTGACGGATATTCCCTCCAGCAACGAACTGGCGCGCCCCGATGCCCCCACTGAACAAGCTTTGCGCGTGGTTGCCGGCCTGTGCGAGGCGGCCGAGGAAGCGGGCGCGCGCCTGCGCGTCTATCTGCCACAGCAGGCCGAACCGCTACGGGATACCCGGGCCATCCACCGCGCGCTTGCCGGCGCGATGCCCGACAGCCTGCCGCTTCGCGAAGCGCTGGGCCGGCTTCAAGGCCGCCTCTCGGAAGGTTCCCAGCTGCTGGTAGTGGTCAGCCCACGCTGGGCGGCTTCCCTGTTGCTGCGCGAGTTCTCGGCCGTCGAACTCGGACGCTGCCCAGTGACCGTGTACATCGCGACCCACCCAGCACAAGCGATCGGCGACCTGGCACTCGCACCGGCCTTGGCCCAAGCGCTGGCGCAAGCCGGTTTCCAGGTCATTTCACAGTACCCGGGGCAACCCTGATGCCGGCACTGCCAATCTCAACAGCCGCCGTTGCAACGGCGCGAACCGCGGAGGACGGGCTCTCCAGTCGCCTGATTGTCGCTTTCACCGGGCTTTGTTATTTATGCGTGGCCGTCGGCTTTTCCTACCTGGACAGGCGATATGGCCATTTCCAGGCTGAAAGCCTGTTTTGGGTCGCCTGGGCCGCGCTGGGTTTTGCGGGCGGCTCCTTGATACCTGGCAGGGCCGCTCCCGCGGGCAAAGGTCTCAGCAGGGTGATGACGGCCGTTGCCGTGGTGCTGGCCATTTTTCCCGCGCTTTTCATGTACTCGATGCTGCGCTGGGTCTGCGTGCTGCTGCTGCTGGTCATGGCCGCGCGCGCACCTTCCATGCATACCCGGCGTGATCTCTATCTGTGCCTGACGACCTGTTTCACCGTGAGCTTCATGGCGGCGACCCATCACGCGGCCAACTGGACTCTGTGGCTCTACCTGGGCCCGGCCTGGATATTCGCCGGGCTGGCCTTGACCTGGGACTACGCGCCGTCCAGGGCAATCGGACACGCGAGGCGGCTGGGCATGAACCTGGGCTTTGTCGCGGCCACGGCGCTGATCGCCGCGCTGCTGTTTTTCTTCGTGCCGCGCCCGCCGGTGCTCGGTTTCGGCTTTATCCCTCCCGCGGGCGATGCTTCAGGCCTGCTGGGCCAGCCCGCCGGCAAGCCCCCGGGCGAAGCCGGAACGGGGCAGAGGCAAGACGCGGGCAAAACCGTCGGTCCAGGAGACGCCCCGGGCGGCATGGCAGGCGAAGGCCATGACACGGCAAGAAGCCAAAGCTGGCAGAGTCGCTGGCAGGAGATGCTGAGGAAAATGCGTCCGGCACTCAAGGACCCGGCCATGCCGCAATGGCAAAAAGACCTTCTCGAAAAACTGCTCGACCTGGGGGAGATACCGGGAGAGCCGCAACCCCAGCCCGGCAAGTCCGGTTCGGGCGGCAGTCCCTCCCCGATCGAAAAAACAGCGAATGCCATCGCTTCGCTGGTGGCGTTGTTGCTGGCGTTGTTGCTGGCCTGGCTGATCTATCGCTGGCGTTACTGGCTGGGCATTGAGCTGCTGCATTTCGCCGCCTGGCTGCTGGCCCCTGTCCGTCCCATGCTGTCGATGCGCCTGTCGGCGCAGGCCATCAAGCTCTGCTTGAGGGAGGCCGGCCATAAAAGCCTGTCCGGCCAGTCGGTGCGGGAATACGTCGCAGCCGCGCCGGGCCAGCCGGAACTGGTACGCCGCTGGTTGGGCTACGCGGTGGAGCTCTATTGCGAGACCCGTTTTGGCGCCGCCCCGGCCACACACGCCAGGGCCAGAAACATGCGCCGGGCAGTCAGCGCAGCTACCCAGGTCGTCAAAGGTTACGCGCCCGAGCTCAGAAAGCCTTGAGGCGAAAGCCCGCGATAGATGCCTGCGCGCTAGTCGCCGCCCCCACCGCAACCCGAGCCACAACCCGAACTGCATCCGCTGCTGCCATCAGAATCCCCGCCGCCGCTGGAGTCGCTGCTGCTCGAGGACTGGCTGCCGCCAAACCCGTCGGCATCGCCGCTGTAGCTGCCGTCCGAAAAGCTTTCGCCGCAATAGGCCTGCGCCTGCCCGTCGTCGCGGCGCACCCCTTTGCAATCGGCCAGGTAGACAAACCCGCCGGGAATCGCGAACTTGGCGTCCAGCGCGAACAGCAGCGGCAGCCGGCTGGGCTGCTTGGGGTTGATGGATTCGTCGCGGCAGGCCCAGAACCAGGCGCGGCGCAGGCCGTCGTTGGTCGAGGCTTTGCGGCCCAGCACCTCGGCCGGCACATGGTCGATGAAGCGCCCTATCACCAGGTCACACCACTCGCGGTAGGCCGAGGTGTGCAAAATGAACTCGTGCCACATGCTGTCCACCACCTGCGAGGGCATGGCGACAAAACGTTTGTTGCTGCGCTGGCAGGCGATAAAAAACTGCCGCAGCCCGCGCTCCACGAGTTCGGCATCGCGCAGGCTCAGGTGTGGGTAGCTGTCCATCAGCTTGCGCCTGAGGAAGCGGGGCAGCGGCGTTTCACGGACCAGCCGGCTGCGCTCGCGGGCGGCCCAGATGCCGGCGGCCAGCATGAGGACGAAGAGCACGGAAATCGTGGTCATGGTCCAGCCCGGCGGCCGCCAGCCCGCGAATATCGCACCCAGCATCAAGCCAACCCAGGCGAAGGCCAGCATGGCGGCCGTGGAACGCGAATGCCTTAGCATCAACCGGCGCCAGGGCGATACTTCGGGCCCCCTGTAAACCTTGCCTAGCCGCGCCATCGTCAGACCACCACCGGTTCAGGCTCCAGCAGGATGCCGAAGCGTTCATAGACACTGGTCTGGATGGCTTTTGCCAGCGTCATGACCTCGCCGCCCGTGACCGGGTCGGCCGTGCCGCCGCGGTTGACCAGCACCAGCGCCTGTTTTTCGTAGACGCCGGCATTGCCTATGGATTTGCCTTTCCAGCCGCAGGCGTCTATCAGCCAGCCCGCGGCCAGCTTCACCGCGCCGTCGGCCAGGTGGTAGTGAACAATCTTGGGTTCGCGCTGGATGATGTCGGCGCACTGCTCGGGCGACACCGTGGGGTTCTTGAAAAAGCTGCCGGCATTACCTATGACCTTGGGGTCGGGCAGCTTGGCCTTGCGGATCTCGCAAATCCATTCGTAAATCTGCATCGCATCGGGCGCCTGCACACCCAGCTGCTGCATCTTTTTCTCGATGTCGGCATAGCCCAGCACAGGCTTCCAGGCTTTGGGCAGGGCCAGGCGCACCCGGGTGATGACGGCCTTGCCTTCCAGGCCAAAGCCATGGCCGCCCGGCGCGGGGGCCGCGCTGCTATGCTTGAACACCGAATCGCGGTAGCCGAAGGCGCATTGCGCGGCATTGAGGGAAAAAGCCTGGCCTGTCGTCAGGTCGATGGCGTCCAGCGATTCAAAGCGGTCCTGCAGCTCCACGCCGTAGGCGCCTATGTTCTGCACCGGCGACGCGCCCACCGTGCCCGGAATCAGGGCCAGGTTTTCCAGGCCGGGATAGCCGTTTTTTAAGGTCCAGCTGACCAGGTCGTGCCAGTTTTCACCGGCGCCAGCCTCGATGATCCAGGATTTGGCGTCTTCGCGCAGCAGCCGTTTGCCCATGATCTCGACCTTGAGCACCAGCGGCTTGACGTCGCCGGTCAGCACGATGTTGCTGCCGCCGCCCAGCACAAACTTGGGCGCGGCCTTCAGGGCCGTATCCCGCAGCACGGCGGCGATATCGGCTTCATCGGCCACCCGGACCAGGCTCAGGGCCTTGGCCACGATGCCAAAGCTGTTGGAATGCTGGAGCGGAACGTTTTTCTCGACTAACATCCGGGGGATTGTCTCACCCCGACGCCCCTAACCGCCCCCCTCCCCCTCATAAAGACTCGCACCATGCCCTCTTTCGACACCGTTCTTGAAGCCGATCTGGTCAAGGTCAAAAACGCCGTGGAAAACACCGGCAAGGAAATCACCACGCGCTTCGACTTCAAGGGCACCTCCGCCTCCATCGAGCTCAAGGACAAGGACATCACGCTGATCGGCGACAGCGACTTCCAGCTCGACCAGATCAACGACATCCTGCGCAACAAGCTCACCAAAGCCGGCGTGGACATCCGCTTCCTCGATATCGGCAAGGCCGAAAAAATCGGCGGCGACAAGGTCAAGCAAGTGTCCAAGGTGCGCAACGGCATCGAAGCCGAGCAGGCCAAAAAAATCCAGCAGCTCATCAAAGGCAGCAAGGTCAAGGTGCAGGCCTCCATCCAGGGCGACGCGGTACGCGTGACCGGCGCCAAGCGCGACGACCTGCAGACAGCCATGGCCATGATCCGCGCAGAAATCAGCGACTTTCCGCTGAGTTTTAACAACTTCAGAGATTGAACATATGACCCCCAGGCTTGCCACCGCGTGCACGGCACCGCTGCTGCTGGTGTTTGCCCTGCTGCAAGGCGCAGCACAGGCCCAGACCGTGGGCCTGGCCGGCATGCTGGGAAACAAGGCCTTGCTGATTGTCGACGGCGGCCCGCCCAAGACGGTGGCGCCAGGGGAAACCCACCAGGGCGTCAAGGTGGTCTCCACCGCGGGCGACCAGGCGGTGGTGGAGCTGGGCGGCAAGCGCCATGCGCTGCGCATCGGCGAAGCGCCCATGAGTGTGGGCGCCGGCGGCGGCCCGGGCACGCAGGCCGGACAGGGCACCCGCATCGTGCTGACGGCGGGCAGCGGCGGCCACTTCATGACACAGGGCCAGATCAACGGCAAGATGGCCCAGTTCCTGGTCGACACCGGTGCCAGCGCCGTGTCCATGTCGCTGGCCGATGCCGAACGCATGGGCATTGACTACAAATCGGGCCGGCCCGTACAGCTGACCACGGCCAACGGCCCCATCATCGGCTGGCAGACCTCGCTCGCCTCGGTGCGTGTGGGGGATGTGGAGGTGTTTAACGTGCCGGCCGTGGTGGCGGCGCGCGAGATGCCTTTTATCCTGCTGGGCAACAGCTTCCTCACGCGCTTCCAGATGAACCGCACCAATGAAGAAATGGTCTTGACCCGGCGCTTCTAGCCGGAACAAGGATCGCGCCGGCTCAGGCTTTCTTGCCGCTTCCCAGTTTCGACTCCGTGCCCTTGAGCAGCTTGTTGATGTTCTCGCGGTGGCGGTACACCAGCAGCGCGCTGATGGCGAACATCACCAGCAGCATGGCCTTGTCGACATACCAGGCCTCCCGGTCGCCGAACAGGTAATACAGGGGCGCGAAGGCCGCCGAGACCAGGGACGCCAGCGAGGAGTAGCGCGAGAAAAAGGCGATGATCACCCAGGTCGCCAGCGTCGCCAGGCCCAGCACCCAGCTCACGCCCAGCAGCACGCCCGCCGCCGTCGCCACGCCCTTGCCGCCCTTGAACTGGAAGAACACCGGGTACAGGTGCCCGAGGAAAGCCGCGAAGCCGACGGCAGCCATCGTGCCGTCGCCCAGGCCGTAGTCGGCGCCAAACCATTTCACCAGCACCACCGGCAGCCAGCCCTTGAGGCCGTCCAGCAGCAGGGTGGCAATGGCAGCCGGCTTGCTGCCCGAGCGCAGCACATTGGTGGCGCCCGGGTTTTTGCTGCCGTAGCTTCGGGGGTCGCTCAGGCCCATGAGCTTGCTGACGATGACCGCGAAGGACAGCGAGCCGAGCAGGTAGGCCAGCAGCGTGGCGACTATTGCGTATGCGTAAATCATGTGTCCCTCTTTATGTATGGTGGCGGCCGGCCTGTAGGCCCGCGCTCAGCCGTAGCCGGCAGCATTGTCCAGGCTCAGCGCGCAGTTCACCGATTTTGCACCGAGCAATGTGACACAGACCTGCGGGTCCAGCCCGACCAGGTAACCGCGGCGCCCGCCGTTGATGGCGATTCTAGGCAAAGCTAGGATGCTTTCCTCGATATAGACCGGCATGGCCTTGCGCGTGCCGAAGGGCGAGGTGCCGCCCACCAGGTAGCCGCTGTGCCGGTTGGCGACCTCGGGCTTGCAGGGCTCCACCGACTTGGCGCCTATCTGCCGCGCCAGGTTTTTGGTCGAAACCTTGCGGTTGCCGTGCATCAGCACCAGCAGCGGCCTGGCGTCCTGGTCCTGCATGACCAGGGTCTTGACGACGGTGAAGGGATCCAAGCCCAGCACCTCGGCGCTGTGCTGGGCGCCGCCGTGCTCCAGGTACTCGTAGGGGTGCTCGGTGAAGGCCACCTTGCTGGCTTTCAGCAGCTGGGTAGCCGGCGTCTCGCTAACGTGGCCCTTCTTACTCACCAGGTCGCTCCACACCAAGGGTCGGCGCGGAACCGGCTTCGCCGGGCCGCAGCGGACGCCCCCCGGAGGGGGAGGCGCCGAAGGCGCGTCGGGGGGAAGCCATCTCTAGAGCGCGGGGTCCCGCAGCTCCCAGCGGATTTTGTCGATCTCGGCCAGCACTTCGGGCGTCAGCGTGGTACCCCAGGCGTCCAGGTCTTCATCGAGTTGCGCGACCGAAGTCACGCCAATGATGGTGCTGGCCACCTGCCACTTGGTGTAGCAAAAGGCCAGCGCCATTTGCGTGGGCGTCAGGCCGTTGGCGCGCGCCAGCGCGTTGTAGCGCCGCGCGGCGGCCAGCGCCTCGGGGCGGCCCCAGCGCTGCTTGCGCGTGGACTCGAATTTGGCGATGCGCGCCTCCTTGGGCGCCTTCGCGCCTTCAAAGCCCGATTCGTCGTACTTGCCCGTCAGCAGGCCGAAGCCCAGCGGTGAATAGGCCAGCAGCGAAACGCCCAGCCGATGCATGCTTTCGTCCAGGCCGTTTTCCACCGTGCGGTTGACCAGGCAATACGGGTTCTGCACCGAGGCCACGCGCGGCAGGCCGTGCTGCTCGGCCAGGCGCACGAACTCATGCACGCCGTAAGGCGTTTCGTTCGACAGGCCTATGGCGCGCACCTTGCCCGCCTTGACCAGGCCGGCCAGCGCCTGCAGCTGTTCATGGATGGGCGTGGCCGAGCGTTCCTGCGCGGGGTTGTAATACAGCGCGCCGAAGGCCGGCACATGGCGCTCGGGCCAATGGATCTGGTACAGGTCGATGACGTCCGTCTGCAGGCGCTTCAAGCTGGCGTCGCAGGAAGCCACGATGTCCTTGGCCGTCATGCCGCTGCCTTCGCGCACCCAGGGCATGCCGCGCGAAGGGCCGGCCACCTTGCTGGCCACCAGCACCTTGGCGCGCGCCGACGGGTTTTTGGCGAACCAGTTGCCGATGATGGTTTCGGTGGCCCCGAAAGTCTCGGCGCGCGCCGGCACCGAATACATCTCGGCCGTGTCCAGGAAATTGACGCCGCGCGCCAGCGAGCGGTCCAGGATGGCGTGCGAGGTTTTTTCATCCACCTGTTCGCCAAAGGTCATGGTGCCCAGGCAGACAGGGGTCACATGCAGGTCGCTGGAGCCGAGTTGAACTTTATTCATGGGATTTGCGGGTTGAGGAGAAAAGACGACGAAAAGCGTTGTTGCGCCAATGAGAAGCGAGTGTGACGAAGTTCACAAAGCGGCTAGTTTAAGGGCTCTGAAGACGGCGTGCTGGCGGCCCCAACTCGGGCCCTTGTCTTACAACTGCTCACCAATTGCCTGCCTAGTATTCACAGACCGGCGATTTAATCCCTGCGTGGTTGAATCCTGAACTGAATTCATCAACACATTTCAATAACGACATCACCCAATTTTTCCCGAGGAGAATTTCCATGAACAAACTGACCACCACTTCCCTGAGCTGCGCCGTCCTGGCCGCCGCCATGCTTTCCGGCTGCGCCAACATGACGGAAACCCAGTCCGACACGGCCAAGGGCGCCGGCATAGGCGCGGTCGCGGGCGCGCTGCTGGGCGCGGCCACCGGCGGCTCCAAGGGCGCGGCCACTGGCGCGGTGCTGGGCGGTGCGGTCGGCGCGGGCGGCGGCTACATCTGGTCCAAGAAGATGCAGGAACAAAAAGCCGCGATGGAACGCGCCACCGTGGGCACCGGTGTGGCCGTGAGCCAGACCACCGACAACCGCCTGAAGCTGGACATCCCCAGCGACGTCTCGTTTGACGTGGGCCGCTCGGCCATCAAGCCCAACTTCGCGCCCATCCTGAACCAGTTCGCGACCAGCCTGAACCAGAACCCGGTCACGACGGTCACCATCATCGGCCACACCGACAACACCGGCTCCGACGCCATCAACAACCCGCTGTCGGTGGACCGCGCCGACGCGGCCCGCGACTACCTGGTCAGCCGCGGCGTGGCCCGCACCCGCATCGTGACCGACGGCCGCGGTTCGCGCGAGCCTGTGGCTGACAACAGCACGCAACAAGGTCGCGACAAGAATCGCCGCGTTGAGATCTACGTAGCCGAACAAGTTGCCGCACGCTGAGCACAGGCTTCACTCATAAAAAAAGCACCTTCGGGTGCTTTTTTTATGCCTGCGTCAGGCCGGCGACTGCGCCTTGAACCGCGCTTCTTCCTGCAGCCGCAACACGCGCCTTTGCACCTTTCCCGTGGTCGTCATGGGCAGCGCATCTATGAATTCAATCTCCTTGGGGTACTCGTAAGGCGCCAGCATGGTTTTGACATGCGCCTGCAGCCTGGCGGTGAGCTCTTCGTCAAACCCGGCCGCACCGCCCGGATGCGCCGCGCGGGCCGCGACCTGGTCGGGCGCGATCACCACATAGGCCTTGACGACGGCGCCGCGTTCGCGGTCGGGCTTGGGCACCACGGCCGCGTTGGCGACGGCCGCGTGCTTGACCAGGCAGTTCTCGATCTCGCCGGGGCCTATGCGGTAGCCCGCGGCCTTGAACACGTCGTCGGCGCGGCCCTCGTACCAGAGGTAGCCCTCGGCATCGCGGCGCGCCAGGTCGCCGGTGCGGCACCAGTCGCCGGTGAACTTGTTGCGGGTGGCCTCTTCTTTTTTCCAGTAACCCAGGAAAAAGATAGGGTCGGGATCGCCGTGCACGTCATAACGGTTCACCGAGACATCGCCCGGCACGCCCACCGGGCATTCATGGCCCTCATCGTCTATCACCGCGACGCGGTGGCCCGGGTAGCCTTTGCCCATGCTGCCCGGCCGGGCGGGCCAGAAGCGGCTGCAGTTGCCCACGACGTAGTTGATTTCGGTCTGGCCGAACATTTCATTGACGGTCACGCCCAACTGCTCCTGGCAGTAGGCAAACACCGCATCGCCCACAGCCTCGCCTGCGCTCATCATGGCTTGCAATGTCAACTTGAAGTGCTGCCCGGGCCGGGGGTAAGCCTTCATCATGGCCTTGAGGGCCGTGGGGAACAAAAAGGTGTGCGTCACACCCTGCTCCGCCATCAGGCTGAAGGCCAGCTCAGGGCTGAAGCGCCCGTTAAAAGCGACGATGGGCCGGCCGAAATAAAGGCTGGGCAACAAGGCATCCATCAAGCCTCCAGTCCATGCCCAGTCCGCCGGAGACCAGAACACCGCGTCCGATTTTTTGTTCGTTTTGCCGTCGAAACCAAACCAGTTGTGGCTGCAGACAAAACCCGGCAGGTTGCCTATCAGCGCGCGGTGCGGCAGCAGCGCGCCCTTGGGCGGGCCCGTGGTGCCGCTGGTGTAGATCAGGATGGCGCCTTCGTCGGCCTTGGTCTTGGCGGCCGTGAAGACGCCTTTTTGCGCCGCCAGCGCGGTTTCATAGTCCATATCGCCCTGGCCCCGGGCGCTGCCGGCGGCGATCACCGTGCGCAGCGCCGGGCAGTTGCCGCGAATGGCCTTGAGGCTGGCAATGGAGCTTTCATCGCAAATGGCCACCGCGGCATCGCTGTCCTGCAGCCGGTATTCCAGCGCCTCGGGCCCAAACAGCATGGACAGCGGCATGGCCACCGCGCCCATCTGGAACACCGCCATATAGGCCACGGCGGTTTCCAGGCGCTGCGGCATCACGATGGCGACGCGGTCGCCGCGCTGCACACCCAGGCCCGTCAACACCTGGCTCAGCGCATCGGCGGCCTTTTGCAGCTCCTGGAAGCTGTGCAACACCGTCTTTGCGCCCGGCTTGTGCTCGCGTATCGCGGTCCGGGGCTGCTCGCGCGCCCAGCGGCTGCAGCAGGCCTCGGCGATGTTGAAAAATTCATCCACCTGCCAGCGAAAGCCGGCGTGCAGCGCCGCGTAGTGGTCAGATTGGGCGCCGGCCGGCTTGTCCCTGTGTTGACTGCGCTGTGGTTCATGTCTCTTTATCATGGGATCCAATGTACAAAGAAAAACGCTCTTCCCGCAGCGAGTTTGTCCCTATACGCGGCCTCAGTTACCACGTCCGCCTCTGGGAAAGCCCCTCGGGCACAAACCCCGCGCTGCCGCCGCTGCTGTTGGTCCATGGCTGGATGGACGTGGCCGCTTCCTACCAGTTCATGGTGGACGCCCTGTCCGACGCCTTCGTGCAAGGCCGAACCATCATCGCACCCGACTGGCGCGGCTTTGGGCTCACGGGCTCGGGCCCGGACGGCAGCCCCGCCGACAACTACTGGTTTGCCGATTACCTCGCCGACCTGGATTTTTTGCTCGACCATTACGCGGGCGAGCAGCCCGTGGACCTGGTCGGCCACAGCATGGGCGGCAATGTCGCCATGCTGTATGCCGGCGTGCGGCCGGCGCGCATACGCCGGCTGGTCAACCTCGAAGGCTTCGGCCTGCCGCCCAGCAAGCCCGAACAGGCGCCGGGCCGTTATGCCAAATGGATGGACGAGCTCAAAAGCCTGCAGCGCGGTGAACTCGCGCTCAAGGCCTATGACAGCGTGGACGGCGTGGCGCGCCGCCTCATGAAGACCAACCCGCGCCTGTCGGCCGACAAAGCGGGCTGGCTGGCCGGCCACTGGGCACGGCCCGATGCGGCGGGGAAATGGCAAATCCTGGGCGAGGCCGCGCACAAGATCACCAGCGCCCAGCTTTACCGCGTCGACGAGGCGCTGGCGATCTACCGCTGCATCAGCGCGCCCACGCTGGCCGTCGAGGCCTCCGACGATTCGCTGGCCACCTGGTGGCAGGGCAAATACAGCCTGGACCAGTACCACGAGCGCCTGAAACAGGTGGCCCAGGCCCGTGTCGCCGTGATCCAGGACGCCGGCCACATGCTGCACCACGACCAGCCGGAACAGCTGGCAACACTGATTGAGGGCTTTCTGGAGCAATAGTCCCTGTGTCGTGAGAAAATGACGGGTTCAGCCGCCCTCTTGCGGCTACCACCTTATTCAGGACAGAAGAACCATGGAAGCAGAACGCATCAACCTCATCAGCAACCAGCTTGTGGACCTCAGCAACCGGGTCAACGAGCTTCGGGGGTATCTTTGACTACCCTGCCAAAGAACGAAAGCTGAACGAAGTCAACGCCGCGCTGGAAGACCCGAAAGTCTGGGACAACCCCAAGCGCGCGCAGGAACTCGGCAAGGAAAAAAAATCGCTGGAAGACGTGGTCCACGTCATCGACCGCCTGAGCTCTGAGCTCTCCGACAACAGCGAGCTCTTCGAGATGTCCAAGGGCGAAGGCGACGACGCCGGCATGGCGACGATTGAAGGCGAGGCCGCCAAGATCGCCGCCGAGGTCGAAAAAATGGAATTCCGCCGGATGTTCAACAACCCGGCCGATCCCCTGCCCTGCTTCCTGGACATCCAGGCCGGCGCCGGCGGCACCGAAGCCTGCGACTGGGCCAGCATGCTGCTGCGCCAGTACCTCAAGTACGCCGAGCGCAAGGGCTTCAAGACCACGGTCGAGGACGAATCGCCCGGCGACACCGCCGGCATCAAGGGCGCGACCATCAAGATCGAGGGCGAATACGCCTTCGGCCTGCTGCGCACCGAAACCGGCGTGCACCGCCTGGTACGCAAGTCGCCGTTTGACTCCTCGGGCGGGCGGCATACCTCGTTTGCCTCGGTGTTTGTCTATCCCGAAATCGACGACTCCATCGAGATCGAGATCAACCCCGCCGACGTGCGCACCGACACCTTCCGCGCCAGCGGCGCCGGCGGCCAGCACATCAACAAGACCGACTCGGCCGTGCGCCTGACGCACATCCCGACCGGCATCGTGGTGCAGTGCCAGGACGGCCGCAGCCAGCACAGCAACCGCGACGTGGCCTGGAAGCGCCTGCGCTCGCGGCTGTACGACTTCGAGTTGCGCAAGCAGCAGGAAGCCCAGCAAAAGCTGGAAGACACCAAGACCGACGTGGGCTGGGGCCACCAGATCCGCAGCTACGTGCTGGACAACAGCCGCATCAAGGACCTGCGCACCAACGTCGAGGTCTCGGCCACGCAGAAAGTGCTGGACGGGGACCTGGACGTTTTTATCGAAGCCTCGCTGAAGCAGGGCGTTTGATGCCCGCGGCGGCCGGCGCGGCCCCGGGGGTTTTGTTGAGTGATTGTTTGAGTTTTAGATTGTTTTTGAGGAAGTAGCCATGTTGCAAATGCCCGATGACCGTGGATCTGGACAAGGGCCCACGGTGGTCAACCGCGCCGACTACATCGCCCCCGCCTACTGGATAGACACCGTCGACCTGTGCTTCGACCTGGATCCGGCCAAGACCCGCGTGCTCAACAAGATGAGCCTGCGCCGCAATCCCGACGTGCCGCCCCAGCCGCTCAAGCTCGACGGCGAGGAGCTCAACCTGGCGCGCGTGCTGGTCAACGGCCAGGGCACTTCCTTCAAGATGGAAGGCAGCCGGCTGGTGCTGGAAAACCTGCCCGAGGGCGACGCGCCCTTCGAGCTGGAAATCTTCACCACCACCTGCCCGGCCAAGAACACCAAGCTGATGGGCCTGTACGTCAGCAACGACTCTTTCTTCACGCAGTGCGAAGCCGAGGGCTTTCGCCGCATCACCTACTTCCTGGACCGCCCCGACGTGATGGCCAGCTACAGCGTGACCCTGCGCGCCGACAAGGCCCAGTACCCGGTGCTGCTGTCCAACGGCAACCTGGTGGACCAGGGCCCGCTGGAGCCCGGCCCCAACGGCGCGCGGCATTTCGCCAAATGGGTGGACCCGCACAAAAAGCCCAGCTACCTGTTCGCCCTGGTGGCGGGCCAGCTGGTCAGCCGCGAGCAGCGCATCACCTCGCGCGCCGGCAAGCAGCACACGCTGCAGGTCTATGTGCGCCCCGGCGACCTCGACAAGACCGAGCACGCCATGGCCTCGCTGATGCATTCGGTCGCCTGGGACGAGGCCCGCTTCGGCCTGCCGCTGGACCTGGAGCGCTTCATGATCGTCGCCACCAGCGACTTCAACATGGGCGCCATGGAAAACAAGGGCCTGAACATCTTCAACACCAAGTACGTGCTGGCCAACCAGGCCACCGCCACCGACGTGGATTTTTCCAACATCGAAAGCGTGGTCGGCCACGAGTACTTCCACAACTGGACCGGCAACCGCGTCACCTGCCGCGACTGGTTCCAGCTGAGCTTGAAGGAAGGCCTCACGGTGTTCCGCGACCAGGAGTTCAGCCAGGACCTGGCCGGCTCCCCCTCGGCCCGCGCCGTCAAGCGCATCGAGGACGTGCGCGTGCTGCGCACCGCCCAGTTCCCCGAGGACGCCGGCCCCATGGCGCATCCGGTGCGGCCCGACAGCTACGTCGAGATCAGCAACTTCTACACCGTCACCATTTATGAAAAAGGCGCCGAGGTCGTGCGCATGATGCAGACCCTGGTGGGACGTGACGGCTTTGCCCGCGGCATGACGCTGTACTTCGAGCGCCACGACGGCCAGGCCGTGACCTGCGACGACTTCGCGCAGGCGATTGCCGACGCCAACCCCATGTCGGACCTGGCGCGCCTGCTGCCCCAGTTCAAGCGCTGGTACAGCCAGGCCGGCACGCCGCGCGTGCGCGCGCAAGGCCGCTACGACGCCGACGCCCGCACTTACACCCTCACGCTGTCGCAAAGCTGCGCGCCCACGGTGGGCCAGCCCGTCAAGCAGCCGTTTGTGATCCCGGTCGGCCTGGGCCTGCTGGGCGCGGACGGCCAGGACCTGCCGCTGCAGCTGGCCGGTGAAAGCCAGGCCCCCGCCAGTACACGCACCGTGGTGCTCACACAGGCCGAAGAGAGCTTCACCTTCACCGGCATAGACGCCGAGCCCGTGCCTTCCATCCTGCGCGGCTTCAGCGCCCCGGTGGTGCTCGAGTTCAACTACAGCGACGCCCAGCTGCTGCACCTGCTGGCGCACGACAGCGACCCCTTCAACCGCTGGGAAGCCGGCCAGCGCCTGGCCGTCAACCGCGCCATCGCGGCCATCACCACGACCGCCGCACCCGCCGCCGTGCTGGACGAGGCCTACCTGGACGCCATGCGCCAGGTGCTGCGCCACCCCACGCTGGACGCGGCCTTCAAGGAGCTGGTGCTCACATTGCCGTCCGAAACCTACCTGGCCGAGCAGCTCGAGGTGGTGGACCCGCAGCGCATCCACACGGTGCGCGAAGCCATGCGCCTGCAGCTGGCCACGGCGCTCGCAGCCGACTGGGAGGCCGCCTACGACGCCAACCACGACACCGGCGCCTACACACCCGACTCCGTCTCCAGCGGCCGCCGCGCGCTCGCGGGCATGGCATTGACCTATCTGTGCCTGGCGGCACAAAGCACCGGCGATGCCGGCTGGCCGCGCAAGACCCTGCAGCGCTTCAAGGACGCCGGCAACATGACCGACCGCTTCAACGCGCTGGCCGCGCTGGTCTCCAGCGGCCATGCCCTGGCCGGCGAGGCGCTGCCGCTGTTCCACGCCATGTTCAAGGACGAAGCCCTGGTCATCGACAAATGGTTCGGCCTGCAGGCCGGCGCGCCCGACCGCGGCGGCAATGTGCTGCCCGCCGTCAAGCAGCTCATGAAGCATGCTGACTTCAGCCTGCGCAACCCGAACCGCGCGCGCAGCGTGGTCAGCACCTACTGCCAGGGCAACCCGGCCGCCTTCCACCGCGCCGATGCCGCCGGTTATGTGTTCTGGAGCGAGCGCGTGATGGAGCTCGACGCCATCAACCCCCAGGTCGCTGCCCGCCTGGCGCGCGCCCTGGACCGCTGGAGCAAGCTGGCCGAGCCCTACCGCAGCGCGGCACGCGAGGCGATTGCGCGCGTCGCGGCCAAGACCGATTTGAGCAAGGACACGCACGAAGTGGTCTCTCGCGCACTGGCCGACTGAACACGGACGGCACCCGCCATGGCGCTCTTCACATTCGGTACCCCCGCACAGCGGTTTGCGAAGAAGTTCAACCCGCTGCGCGACACGGTGTACGACGCCGACGCCATGTTCAGCGGTTCGCGCATGTCGGCCGACCTGGCCGCGCTGGAGCCCCTGGCTGAAAGCGTGGGCGCCGACTCCGCCGAGCTGGCTGATTGGCTGTGGCTGCAGTTCGTGGTGTTCCGCAAACGCCAGCTGCATACCGAGGGCCTGCCCCTGGGCCTGCGCGCCCTGGCCCTGCGCGCGGCCAAGGGCGGCCTCACGCCCACCGAACGCTACGAACAGCATTACGCCTTAGGCGAGTCGGCCCTGGAGGCCGAGGACTACGACACCGCCGTCGAACACCTTCAGCAGTCGTCCCACTGGGCCGCACACGAAGGGGCCACGCTGGGCATCGACCAGAAGCTGGGCATCCGCGAAGAGATCGGCTACGCCCTGCACGAGGCCGGCCGCTTTGCCGAAGCACTGGCGCACAACCGGCAATTGCTGGCCGACGCCCAAAGCGCCTTCGGCTCCAGCACGGACGAGCGCCTCTCGGGCCTCATCAACAACCTGGCGCAAAATGCCTATGAGCTGGGCGAGCACGCACAGGCACAGGCCTGGCTGCAACAGCGCCTGGCGCTGGGCCAGGCCTCGCAGGACACCGACATCGTGCTGGACACCTTGTTCCAGCTCGGCGTGCTGGCCCACGAAACCGGCCGGCCCGCCGAGGCGCGCGCCCTCTTCCAGCAACGCGTGGACATTGCGCGCACGAAGGACGACGAAGACCTGCTGGAGGGCGCCCTGGCCACGCTCGCCGAATTTGAAGAACGCGAACAGCAAGGCCAGCCCGGCTGACCGCCTCGCCCCACCGAACCACCCCTTAACCGAACGGAGCCACCCCCATGTCCCAGAAAATCTCCCTGACCCGCTACCTGGTGGAGCAGCAGCGCATGGACGGCCACATCCCGTCGCAGCTGCGGCTGCTGCTGGAAGTGGTGGCCCGCGCCTGCAAAAGCATCAGCCAGGCCGTCAACAAAGGCGCGCTGGGCGGCGTGCTGGGCACGGCCTCCAGCGAGAACGTGCAAGGCGAAGTCCAGAAAAAACTCGACATCATCGCCAACGAGGTGCTGATCGAAGCCAATGAATGGGGCGGCCACCTGGCGGCCATGGCCTCCGAAGAAATGGACAGCATTTATGTGGTGCCCAACCGCTACCCCCAGGGTGAATACCTGCTGCTGTTCGATCCCCTGGACGGCTCCAGCAACATCGACGTCAACGTCAGCATTGGCACCATCTTCAGCGTGCTCAAAAAGCCCGAAGGCCATGCCGGCGTCGAGGAAAAAGACTTCCTGCAGGCCGGCAACAAACAGGTCGCGGCCGGCTACTGCATTTACGGCCCGCAAACCACCCTGGTGCTGACGGTGGGCGACGGCGTGGCCATGTTCACCCTGGACCGCGAGCAAGGCTCCTTCGTGCTGACAGAGGAAAACGTCAGGATTCCCGAGGACACGAAAGAGTTCGCCATCAACATGAGCAATATGCGGCACTGGGACGCGCCGGTGAAACGCTACATCGACGAATGCCTGCAGGGCAAGGACGGCCCGCGCGGCAAGGACTTCAACATGCGCTGGATCGCCTCCATGGTGGCCGACGTGCACCGCATCCTGACCCGCGGCGGCGTGTTTATGTACCCCTGGGACAAACGCGAACCCGAAAAGGCCGGCAAGCTGCGCCTGATGTACGAAGCCAACCCCATGAGCTGGCTGATCGAGCAGGCCGGCGGCGCCGCCACCAACGGCAAACAGCGCATCCTGGATCTGCAGCCCAGCAAGCTGCATGAGCGGGTCAGCGTCATGCTGGGATCCAAAAATGAGGTCGAAAGAGTAACCTCCTACCACTCCGGGCTATAATCGCAGGCTGTATTTCAGAATAAGCCGGTGTAGCTCAGTCGGTAGAGCAGCTCATTCGTAATGAGAAGGTCGGGTGTTCGATTCATCTCTCCGGCACCAATTCAAGCGGAAAACAGCGATAGTGGTCACTTACAGGTGATTGCTGGTGTCATCTCTGGTGACAGCCGGGTTCCGCATCAAAAAGCCTCCTGACGGAGGCTTTTTTTTCGCCCATGCCGAAGCAGCAGGCCCCTCGGCAGGAAACTGGCGCCCATTCAATACCTGATTGTCGCGACCGAACGCAGAATCTCCGGTGTTGTAGTGGGCAGGCCGAAAAACTCCAGGTACGCCGGGATCTGCTCGAACAACATGTCCGTTCCCACCTGAACCTGGCATCCGCGCGCGATCGCCGCCTTCAGGAAGGCGGTGGTTTCGCTGCGCATGACCACCTCGCCCACAAAAGTGTTGGGTGCGATGCGTGAGACGTCCATCGGCAGGGGATCGCCCTCCTCCATCCCCATGGGCGTGGCATTGACGACCAGGTCGTAGCCGGCGGGATCGTTGGACCCAGTGCTCACGCCCAGCTTGGGGTAATGCTTTTTGAGCCGGCCGGCCAGCGCTTCAGCGGACGCGGCATTGACGTCAAAAAGGCTGATCGCTTCAATGCCGGCTGCGGCCAGTGAGGCCGCAATCGCCGAACCGACGCCGCCGCTGCCCACCACCAGCACCCGCTTGCCGGGCAGGTTCAGGCCCTTGCGCTGGATGCCGCGCACAAATCCTTCCCCGTCAAACATATCGCCCTGCAGGCGGCCGTCGGCACCACGGCGAACCGCGTTGCACGAACCGGCGATCAGCGCTGTCGGCGAAACCTCGTCGAGCAATCCGACCGTGCTCACCTTGTGGGGCATGGTGATCAGCGCGCCGCCGATGTTTTCGAGCGTGAAGACTGACTTCAGGAAGGCCGCGTAGTTTTCGGAGCGGCATCCCATGGGCACGACGACCGCGTCAATGCCTACCTGCTCGAAGTAGGGGTTGTAGATCATCGGCGCCTTGAACGAATGCGTGGGAAATCCGATGTGGGCGATGAAGGTGGTCTTGCCGCTGATCATGAAAGCCTTCTTGATGGTCCTGGTGGAAACGATGGAATATTGTCGGGTGGCAGGCAGACGCGTCTTCAGGCGGCGGCGTCCCGCCATTGCGCCAGCGCACCCAGGTGCACGGGGGCGTTGGCAATGCCGTACTGCTGGTAATTGCCGCAGCGCTCAATCATGCTGAAGAAAAAACGGCCGTCAAATGGTGTCGTATACGCCTGGAAAAATTCACCGTCGGCATCCCGGTCGTACATGATGCCGAGCTCCCGCATGGACGCGAGCAGCGCCGGGTCCAGGTCGTATTTCGCTGCCAGGTCATCGTAGTAATTTCCGGGAACGGCAAGCAGGCTTGCGCCCTGCGCCTTGAGCCTGCGCATGGCGGCCACGAGGTCGCCCACGGAGATTGCGATCTGCTGGACACCCGCGCCGCCGAACTGCGAGACCGTCCTGGCGGTGGACGTGTTCTCACGCTCCGAGACATTGAGCGCATACCGGACCTCCCGGCCCGAGGACTCCATGACACGGTTGCGGATGATGCCGTAGGGATCGTGCATGACGGTGCTGGACCCGGGTTTCAAGCCCAGGACCGCGCGATAGAACAGGGTCCAGGGCTCGACCTGACCGGTTGGAAGCACCTGGACCAGGTGGTCGATGCGCGCGCCCTCGCCAAAGGCGGTGCCGGCGGACGGCGCGTTGTCGATGATGAAATCGGCTTCGAAGCCATGTTCGCCGCCTGCGTGCACGTCAAAGAAGTAAAGCAGGCTCCCGTCGGGCGCGCGCACCGCCGGAATCGTCAGCTCGTTCTGGCCCACCCGGCCGGCCACACGCGTGCAACCGAACGCCTCGGCGCGGCTGAGCGCCGCCAGCGCATCGTCGGTCGCCAGCGCGGTGGCGCAGGCCGACACCCCGTGGGCTTCAAAATAGGCGCGCGCGAAAGAGTCTTCCTCGAGGTTGAGCACCACCCTCACCTCGCCCTGGCCATAAAGATCGACCGCCTTGGAGCGGTGTTTGCCGATGCGCCGAAACCCTATGGCCTGCAAAAACTGGGCGAGCCGTGCCGCGCTACCGGCGTCGACCGCAAATTCGACAAAAGACCAGCCGCGCAGGACCGGCGGCGGCGGTGGATCAAACAGCGAGACCCTGCGGCTTTCGCCATGGGACTTCCCGGTCTTCAGCGAGGCCACGTCCCGCATCTGTTCCTCGAGCCAGAGCAGCGAGCGCATCGCGTCGGCTGCGGTCGCGCGCGCCGGCGCGGCGCGGAATTCGTCGTTGAAAATTTCGAGCGATAGCGGGCCTGTATAGCCGGCATCGAGCACCGCGGCCGTGAACTTCGCCATCTCGAACTCGCCCTGCCCCGGAAAACAGCGGTAGTGGCGGCTGTGGCTGAGAACATCGAGCTTGACCCAGGGCGCATCGGCCAGCTGCACGTAAAAGATCTTGTCTCCCGGGATCTGTGCGATCGGCAGGGGGTCATCGCGCAGGGCCAGCGTGTGGAAGCTGTCCAGGGCAAGCCCCAGGTGCGGATGGTTGGCGCGCTGCACGACCTGCCAGGCCTGGCCGAAGCGGTTGATCTGCGGCGCCCAGGCGAGCGCCTCATACCCGACCCGCAGGCCGCGCCGCCCCGCCCTCTCGGCGAGCTGGTGCATCTGCTCAGCCAGGATTTCGACATCCCCCGACGCATCGGACTGGGCGTTGGTGCACACCAGTATCAGCGGCGCACCGAGTTCCTGCATGACGTCGAATTTGCGCTCCGCGCGATCCAGGTTACGCAGCAACTGCGCCGGGGGCACGCCGTCGAAATCGCGGAAGGGCTGGAACATGTCGATCGAGAGGCCCAGGTCCTCGGCGATGCGGCGCACATCGCGCGGCGAACCCGGAAACTGCAGCAAATCGTTCTCGAATATCTCGACACCGTCAAACCGCGCGGCCGCCGCGGCCTGCAGCTTCTCCCTCAGCATGCCCGACAGCGACACGGTGGCAATGGATCGACGCATCGTAGACCTCGCGACGATCGGGTTCAAGCCGTCCGTCGGGCGGCCTGCGCGGCCGACACCGCCGCGCGCAAGCCCAGTGTGTAGCTGTCGACGCCAAATCCGCAGATCTGGCCCTTGACGATTTCAGCGAAGACCGAGTGGTGCCTGAACTGCTCCCGGGCATGGATATTGGACATATGGATTTCAACAATGGGCACCGTGAGGATGGCCAGTGCATCCCGAATCCCGTAGCTGTAGTGGGTCCAGGCGCCGGCGTTGATCAGGACGGCATCGACGCCGTCCGTGAAGCCCTGGTGGATGCGCTCGCACATGGCGCTCTCGCTGTTGGTCTGGAAATGTTCAATGCTCGCGCCGAGCTCCCGGCCCAGCGCCATGAGGGTGGCATTGATCTCGTCAAGTGTGATGGTGCCGTACTGGACCGGGTCGCGCTTGCCGAACATGTTGTGGTTAATGCCGTGCAGCATGAGTATCTTCATCGGGTTCCTTCTTCTGTGAAAAATCAAAGTTCCACCGTGCGGCCGGACTTCGCCGCCTGCACGATCGCTTCGGTCACGCGCAGGTTGGCCAGGCCGTCCCTCGCGCTCACCAGGGGTTGCGCCTGGCCGCGTATCACCGCGCCGAAATGCTCCATCTGGCGCTTGATCGGGTCGTCGCGAACCATGCCTACCACCCCCTGTTCGAACGGTTTCCACCAGGAGCGGTCTTCGGTACGCGGGTAGGTTTTGAGCCTCATCGTCGGCACCGACAGGCTGCCGTTGGTGCCTGAGATGACATAACAATCCTCGTCGTCATAGCTGGGGTAGGCCTTGTTTTCCTGCGAGGTCTGCTCCCAGCTTCGGGCGCTGGCGGCTGTATCCGAAAGCATGAAGGTCCCGAGCGCGCCACTTGCGAACCTCAGGGAGATCGCCACGGTGTCTTCAACGGGAAACCCGCGTACCGCGTGCGAAGCCATGGCCTGCACCGCCACAATCTCGCCGCAGAGCATGCGCAGGTTATGGACCTCGTGGATCATGTTGAGCAGGATAGGCCCGGCGCCCGGCTCCCGCCGCCATGGCGCGTCATCGTAATAATTGTCGGGCTTCAGAAAGGTTGCACTGCCAGTCACCGAGACCAGCCGGCCGAGCTGGCCGGACTCCACGACCTCGCTAGCCTTGGCCATGATCGGGCTGTGGGCGCGATGGTGGCCAATCAGCACCTTGGCACCAGAGCGCTCGACCAACTGGACCAGGCGCTCGCCTTCGGCGAATGTCGGTGCCAGCGGCTTCTCGAGCAGCATCGGCAAACCGGCGTCGATGCAGCACATGGCATGCTCAACATGCAGCTGGTTGGGTGTCGCAAGCACGATGCCATCGGGACGGTCCTTCGAAATCAGTTCCTCCAGCGATGCGTAATGCGGCACGCCGGCAGCGGCCGCCAGTGCGGCGGCGCCAGGCGCCGGATCGACAATGGCGGACAAGGTGCAGGTGGGGCTGCTGCGCACCACGCCCACGTGGGCTTGCCCGATATAGCCGGCACCGGCTACCGCGATCCTGGTTTTTGGCATGGGCTTCCTCTGCGCGGAGCTAGTCTGGTTCCGGCTTCAGTGCCCGGCCAGGATGTCACCGAGAAATGCCCGCGTGCGCTCGTGTTTCGGGTTCGCGAAGAACTCCTTGGGAGGGCCTTCTTCGACGATCTGTCCGCTGGCCATAAAGATCACGCGGTCCGCGACGGCGCGTGCAAAGCCCATTTCATGCGTGACGCAAATCATGGTCATGCCATCGTTCGCCAGCGCGACCATGGTATCGAGCACCTCCTTCACCATCTCGGGGTCCAGCGCCGAGGTCGGTTCGTCGAAAAGCATGACCTTGGGTTCCATGCACAGCGCACGCGCAATCGCCACCCGTTGCTGCTGTCCGCCAGACAGTTGCGCTGGGTATTTTTCAGCCTGCTCCCCGATCCGCACCCGCTCGAGCAGGCGCCGCGCCGTGGCCTCCGCCTGGGCCTTGGACAGCTTACGCGTGTTGATGGGCGCGAGCGTGCAGTTTTCCAGCACCGTCAGGTGCGGGAAAAGATTGAACTGCTGGAATACCATGCCGACCTCGGCGCGCACGGCGTTGATCGCCTTGGCATCATTGGTCAGCGCGATGCCATCGACGAGGATGCGCCCCTTGGAGTAGCCCTCAAGGTGGTTGATGCAGCGGATCAAGGTGGACTTGCCCGAGCCCGAGGGCCCGCACAGGACAATTTTTTCCGCTGCGCGGACCGACAAATTGATGCCGGTCAGGGCCTGGAAGGAGCCGTACCATTTATCGACGTCTTCCATCACGATCATCGGGGTGCCCGCGCCGGCAGGCTGGTTGGCGGTTTGATTCATGGCTCTGGCTCTTTCCGGACGACGGGATTACTTGGCAACGAAGGGAACGCCTTCGATGCTGGCCGGGAAGTTCGTCATCGACGTTCCGGTCCACTTCTGCTGGATCTTGGCGAGCTCGCCGTTGGCCTTGATCTTGTCGATGAAGGCGTTGAGGACGGTGTTGAGCTCCTTGTCTTCCAGCCTGGTGCAGGCGCCGTTGAACAGCTGCGTGAACTCGAGCTTGTTCTCGTAGGTATTGGGCGTGGCTTCATTGAGGCGGCGCGCATAGAACACATTGCCGCCGACGGCCTGGACCTGACCGGAAAGCAGCGCCTGTATCGTGGCCGCATCGTTGTCGAATCGGCGGATGACCGTGCCCGGAGGCGCATTCTTGGTCACGTCGCTGTCCTGGGTGCTCGAGCGCGGCACGCCGATCACCAGCTTGCCCATGTCGGCATTGGTTTTCACCACCACGGACTTGGCCGCCACCAGAAAGATCGAGTTGCCGATATAGGGCTTGCTGTACTGCACGGCTTTGGCGCGGTCCGGAAGCATGGCCATCGTCGCGAACAGCACGTCGACACGTCCGGACGTCAGCGCCGGAATGCGGTTGGCGACCTCCAGGCCGGCGAATTCGACCGGCACGCCGAGCTCCTTGGCAAAGGCTTTCGCCATGTCGGCGTCGATGCCGTCGGCCTGGCCGGTCGTCGAATCGACGAAGCCCCAGGGCGGGTTGGCGGCCTGGATGCCGACCACCAGCTTGCCTTTGGCCTTGATCTCGGCCGAGGTAATGGCCCGGGCGGGAGCGGTGATCAGCGTGGACGCGGCGATCAGGCCTGCAACGCCGAGCATCAGCTGGCGGCGCTTGGAAGAAATCGTTTTGAAAGTCATGTCATGGTCTCCGGTTTAGGTTTTTTTTGAAAGCGGGTGACTGGAAGCTTGTCAGGAGCGGTCACCGGGCGCCCGTGGCAAGTCGGCGTTCCAGCCGCGACCCATAGAGGGAGAGCGGCCAGCACATCGAGAAGTAAAGAATGGCTACGACGGCATAGACCAGCAGCGGCTTGAAATTCTGGTTCGAGACGATGCTGCCGCTGCGGGCAAGCTCGTTAAACCCGACGATCGCCGCGAGCGAGGTGCCCTTGATCAGCTGAACCAGGAAGCCGATGGTCGCCGGAAGGGAAATACGCAGCGCCTGGGGCAAGACGATCTTGCGCATCCGCGTGAGGTAGTTGACGCCAAGGGCGTTTGCCGCTTCGGTCTGGCCGCGCGGAATCGCTTCGATCGAGCCGCGCCAGATTTCACCGAGAAATGCGCTGGCATGCAGCGTGAAACCAATCGCAACGGAAGCCCACGGGTCGAGCTTCAGCCCAATCAATGCCAGGCCGTAGTAGGTCACGAACAACTGCATCAGCAAAGGCGTTCCCTGGAACAACATGATGTAGCCGCCGGTGATGCGCTTGAGCGTCCTGAAACCGGAGGTTCGCGCGAGCGCGATGAGCAATCCGGCCACAGCGCCCAGGGACAAGCCGATCAGCGACAAGGCAACCGTCCACTGCAAGCCCTTGAGCAGGAACAGGAATTGGGAAATGGTGAAGGCGTCCATCTATTTCACCGGGTAGTTGAACATGCGCTGGGCAATGGCGCTCATGCCCATGAGTAGCGCCGTCGACATCGCAAGATAGAGGAATGTCACCGTGCCGTAGACCTCGAAACTGCGGAACGAGTCCGATTCGATGCGCTGCGCAACCGAAGTCAACTCATAGGCCGAGATCGCGGAGGCGATGCTCGTCGTCAAGGTCAACAAAATGAACTGGCTGGCCAGGGAAGGAAACACCGCCCGCAAGGCAGGCTTGAAAACGATCAGGCGGAACACCTGGAGCTTGCTCAGGCCCAGGGCATGGCCCGCTTCGATTTGCCCTTTGTCGATGGCCTGTACACCGCCGCGCAGAATCTCGATGGCATAGGCGCCGCCGTTCACGCCCAGCGCAATGATCGCCGTCGGTGTCGGATCCAGCCGGATGCCCACCAAGGGCAAGGCAAAGAACACGAAATAGATCTGGACCAGGAAGGGCGTGTTGCGGATGAGCTCGACGAACGTAATGACCATCCAGCGTACCGGCGCCACATGAGACCCCCTGAGCGCGACGCCGACGGCACCAATCACCGAGGAAAGCAGAAGGCCCGCAAAGGCGAGGCCGAGGGTGCCGGCACACCCCATCAGCAGGTCTGGAAACCCGTTGAGCACCGGATTGAAGTCGAATTTGTAATTCATGCGAAATTCCCGATCAACCCAGGGGCACGGTCAGTTTTTCGATCACCAGGCGGGTGTCGGGCCTCATGCCGCGCCACCACTCGAAGGCTTCGGCAGCCTGTTCGGCGAGCATGCCGACACCGTCGGCAATACGTTTGACGCCGGCGTTCCGGGCAAGGCGAAGAAAGGGCGTCAACCCTTTGCCGTAAGCCAATTCGTAGGCCAGCTCGCAGTTGGCGAAAACCGTTGCAGGAACAGGCGGCAGCTCGGCGCTCAGGCTGGCCGAGGTGGCGTTGAAGACCAAGTCGAAATGCTGGCCGGCCAGGTCCCCATAACCGCACGATGTCAACGGGATATCGCTGCTGACCTCGCTGACCAATTGGGAAGATTTTGAAAGAGTCCGGTTGACGATCAACAACAAAGCCGGCTTTTCGGCAAGAAACGGCAGCAATGCACCGCGGGCGGCGCCGCCCGCGCCCAGCATCAGGATGCGCTTGCCTTTGAGCGCGCAGCCAAGGTTGTGGGTGACGTCACGGACCAGGCCCACGCCGTCGAAATTCTCCGCGTACACCACGTCGTTTTCGAACTTGAGCGCGTTCGCCGCCCCCGCCAGCTCGGCCCGCTCGGAACGCTTTCCCGCATAGGCGAAGGCATCGAGCTTGAAAGGCGCGGTGATGTTCATGCCGCGGCCGCCGGAAGCCCGAAATTCATCCAGTTGAGCTCTAAAGCTTTCAGGAGAACCCTCGATCGCCCGGTAGGCCATGTCTTGCCCGGTGGCCTCGGCGAACATGCCGTGTATCAGCGGTGATTTGCTGTGCCCGATCGGACGGCCGATCACGGCGTATTGGTCAGTCATTGATTTGTCTCCGATTTCCGCCAGTGGACTGGCTTCTTTGTTCCAGACACCCGCCTTTATTTCACGGCGCTCTCCGCGTAAAGCACGCCGTCCGTGACCATCCGGTCGATCTCCGCCGCCGAGTAGCCAAGGCCTGCGGCAATACTGCGGTTGTGCTGGCCCATCAGCGGGGCCGGCATCGTGATCGTCGTATCGCACCCCGAGAAGTGGAAAGGCAGGTTCGGTAGCTTGACCTTGCCGAGGACGGGGTGCTCCTGCTCGATCAACATGCCGCGGGCAAGCACCTGGGGGTCGGCGACGACCTCATCGATGCCCTGGACCTTGGCGCTTGGCACTTCGATGGCATCGAGTTGCGCGAGACAATCCGCGACCGTTCGGGTCGACACCCAGGTTCTTACGACGGGCAGGATTTCGAGGCGGTTCGCGTTCCGTCCGCTCGCACTGTGAAAGCGCGCATCAGCGGCGAAAGCCGGGCCGCCCACCAGGGCCGCGAGCCGTTTCCAGGCATCGTCAACCTGGGCGGCGATCACGATATAGCCGTCGGTGGCGCTGAACACGCCGTACAGGGTCGATTGCGGCAGGTCGTGGCCGGTTTGCACCGGGATCTCGGTGCCGCCGGAGAAGGTGTAGCACTGCACCGCGTATTCATGCATCGAGACGAGGCAGTCGTAGAGCGCCATGTCGATGTGCTGGCCCAGCCCGGAACTCACACGACCCAGCAGGGCCGCGCAGACTGCGGCAACGCCGTGGATGCCGGTATACATGTCGCCCAGCGCGATGCGCAACAGCGGCGGCGCCTCGCCCGGATTGCCGACCATGGCCATGATCCCGCTTTTGGCCTCGGCGATCAAACCGAAGCCCGCGCGATGCGAATCGGGACCGGTGTGGCCATAGGCCGAGACGGAGCAGTAAACGAGTTTGGGGTTTCGCTTCGAAAGTTCGGCATAGCCAAGGCCGAGCCGGTCCAGCGCGCCGGGCCGGTAGTTCTCGAGGAACACATCGGCGGTATCGGTGAGCTTGTGCATCATCTCAAGCCCGCGCGGGTCCTTGAGATTGACGCAAAGCCCCTGCTTGCCCATGTTTTGCTGGAGGAAGTAGCCGCTCTGCCCGTTCACAAAGAACGGGTGCGCGCGGCCCGCGTCGCCCATCGTGGGGCGCTCTACCTTGATGACCTCGGCACCGAGCGCCGCGAGGCAGCGGCCCATGTAGGGACCCGCGAGGAAGTGCGAGTAGTCGATGACACGGATACCTTTGAGCGGCAGGGATTGGGCAGTCATGGTGCGGTTTCCGTAGAGGGGTTTCGGGCACCGGGACGGCGCGGGATCATGAGGCGGTGTTCGCCCTGCTGCAATACCTGGCCCTTCTGGTTGAACAGTCGGGTGGGCAATATGACGATGCCCCAGTCCGGCTTGCTTTTGGAAGCGCGCATGCTGCCGACGGTGAACTCAATGTGCAGCACGTCCCCGATGTAGATGGGGAGCGCGAAATCCCATGTCCAGCCCAGCGACATGCCGGGCAGGAAGCGGTATTCGCATTGGGTCTTCAGCCCGTCGGCCACCGAGAGGCCCATGAGGCCGTGTGCCACGCGCTGGCCGAAATGGCTGTTGCGCGCGTATTCCTCATCCACGTGCACGGGGGTGAAATCGCCGGTGAGCTCGGCGTAAGCGTCGATGCGCTCCGCCGTCACGGTGTAGGTCGGGCTCTTGCAGCTGTCACCGACGACCGCATCGTCCCAGTATTTTTCGGGGGTGGTGAAACTGCGCATCACTGGGCCCTCGGGTTGATGGCCAGAACTTCGACCACAGAGTTGCCGCTCGCCTGGATCAGCTCGATCGCCAGCCCGTCCGGCAGCTGCAGCCAGTTGCGCCCCTGGGGCAGCTGCTTGACCTTCCACTTGTGCGCCTCGGCAATCGCGGCGTCGAGATCCTCGACCATGATGCCGATGTGCGCGAGCCAGCCCGCGTCGTTGCTCGGCGGCGCCTCAAAGCCCGGCGTGGACATCAGCTGCATGCCGCCTATCGTCCAGTACTGGTTCGGCGCATCGGCGGGGCCGTCGATCTCGCGCACGTCCATGCCGAGTACCTGGTAGAAAAAGTCGATGTGCCACTGGATGTCGCGAACGCGCACCGCGACGTGCTCAACATAGGATTTTTGGGGATAGCTCATGTCTCTGTTTCTATTTATGTTTGTGTTTACGTTTATGTTTAGGTTTGTTTGGCGGTGCTTGGCAGCGGGAGGCCTCGCTCTATGCCCTTGATGCAGGCCACCAGCGCGGAATTGACAGGTGTCGCGACGCCGTAGCGCGCGCCCCAGCGCACAACGGCGCCGTTGACGTAGTCGATTTCGGTGACCGAGCCCTTCTCAAGGCTCTGCAGCATGGAGGCCTTGAACTCAGGGGGCAGGCCCTCGGCGGCTTTCAGCCAGGGTTGCCGGGGATCGGAAGTGGTGAGCGCGATGTCACCGGCGCGCGCGACCGCGATGGCTTCGGCGACGGCCGCCATGGCACAGTTTTCGACTTCCGGGATCGCGTAGAGCGCGCCGTAGTTCAGCCGGGTGATGCCGCTCAGTGCGCCGGTCGCCACATTGACCAGCAGCTTGTCCCACATGGTGCCCATGATGTCGCGGCTCACGGTCGTCACAAGGCCCGCGCTGGTGAAGGTCTCGGCGATACGCAGTGCACGTTCACTGACCCGGCCGTCAAGCTCGCCGACGATGGTTTCCTTGCCGCGCGTACCCGAGATGATGTGGCCCAGCCCGAGTGTCACGCCGCCCGCATAGGTCTTGCCGGCGAGGACACGCTCGCGTCCAACGACATCGGCCAGCACATCCTCGTGGCCCAGGCCGTTCTGCAGCGAGAGCACGACGGTTGAAGCCCCCATCACGGCGTGGGCCGACTCGATCGCCTCACGGGTATGGAAGGACTTGACGAGTACAACGATGAGGTCTGCCGGCCCCGTGCTGGTGTCCACCTGGTCGCAATGCGTTGCGGCATGCACCGGAACCAGCCTGTCGCCGCGCTCGTCGCGCACCTTGAGCCCGTCGCGACTCAGGGTTTCTACCAATGATCGACCGCGATTGATCAACCAGACCTCATGGCCGGCTTCGGTCAACACACCACCGATCGCACACCCCAGCGCGCCGGCTCCCAATATGCAGATTTTCATAGGGATGGATGCTAGGGACGCACCCAACTCTCGTCTATCCAATGCCTAGAATAGATAACATTGCGTTTTTCAATACAGCAGCTCAAGCCCGCTATGACCACCCCAACCCGATTGACCCCGTCCGAGATGGTGGACACGAATCTGCTGCGCCTGTTTGACCTGCTCTACAGCACCAACAGCGTCACCCGATCGGCGGAACTGCTTGGATTGAGCCAGCCGACCGTGAGCATCTGGCTGGTAAAGCTGCGCAAGCAATTCAATGACCCGCTTTTTGTGCGGACGACCGAGGGCATGCAGCCCACACCTCGTGCCGAAGCGCTGGTCGGCATTGTTCGTGCGGCGTTGGAGTCCCTGCGCCAGCTCTCGGAAAGTGAACCCGTCTTCCATCCGGCATCCGCCGTGCGAACCTTCCGCATTTGCATGACGGATGCGAGCCACATCACCCTGCTGCCCCTGTTGCTCTCGCATGTGCGCGCGCTGGCGCCGGGCATCCGGCTCGACGCGGCGCGCATCGATGCCGACATGCCGCGAGCCTTGCAGGCCGGCGATGCCGACATTGCGATCGGGCTGATCCCCCAGCTCGAAGCCGGCTTCTACCAGCAAACCTTGTTCACCCAGGACTGGGTCTGCCTTGCCAATGCCGGCCATCCGCGCATCGGCGACACATTGAGCCTTGACCAATATGCCGACGAGTCGCACATCCTGATCGGCTCGGGCACGGGTTCGATATTGCTCGGCGACGCCTTGAAACGCCAGAAAATCGAGCGCAAGGTTTTGCTGGAGCTGCCGGGCTTCCTGGGCCTGAGCGCCATCCTGTCCTCAACCGACCTCATCGCAACCCTGCCGCGGCAGATCGGGGAAACGCTGGCGCGCATGGCCGGCCTCAGGGTGCTGGCTTGTCCCGTGGCCATTCCATCATTCACCGTCAAGCAGCACTGGCACGCCCGCTATCACCACGATGCCGCCAACCGGTGGCTGCGCGGCGTTTGTGCAAACCTGTTCCTGAAGTCTTGAGTGGCGGCGGATTCAGTCCCTCAACGGTCGACCCTCTCTTGCTTCTTCATGCCTGGTGCATAAAAAGCCCCGCGCAGACGCCTCTCAACCATTTGTTGGCACTGTCTTGCTGGTACCGCGCATGCCAGTATTGCTTCACGGTAAAGCCCGGAATTTCGAACGGGCACGGCAGCACCCGCAAGTGGCCCGCGCGCGCCAGAGTCTCCCCGATCATGCGGGGCAAGGTGGCGATCAGGTTGCTGCCGCCCAGGATCGATGACAGCCCCAGAAAGCCCGGCAGTTCCAGGCCCACCTTGCGCCGGATCTGCAGCGACTCAATGGCGTTGTCAAGCAATTGATGGCCGGTCCCGGAGCTGATGCTGATATGCCTTTCCGCCTGGTAGGCCTCAAGGCTCCAGCACTGCGCCAGGTTATCGCCAATGCGGGGATGGTTGGCGTTGGCCAGGCATATCCAGTCCTGCTTGTAAAACGTCTGCTGGTAGAAGCCGGCATCGAGCCAGGGCAAATAGCCGAGGGCGATATCGGCCTCACCCGACTCCAGCTTGTCCGCCAGGTCCGGGCCGATGACGCTGGCCTGCAGGGAGATGCCGGGCGCAACCACATGGACATGGTTGAGGATGCTCGGGAGCAAGGTGATATGGCTGGCATCCGTCATGCAGATCGAAAAGCGTTTTTCGGCGGTCGCCGGGTCAAACGGTTTTTCCGGCCGCGACAGGCGCGACATGCCGGCCAATATCTCCCGCACCGTCCCGATCAAGGCTTCGGTGCGTGGGGTCGGGAGCATGCCTTTGGACGTCCTGATGAACAGGGGGTCATCGAGCTGCTGGCGCAGCTGCGAAAGCCAGGTGCTGATGGTTGACTGGCTTTGGCCCAGCGCATCCGCCGATCGGGTCACGCTTCCGGTGGCGCAGAGCAGATCCAGCAGCCTAAGGAATTTGACGTCGAGAAGCGGGGGATCGAGGTCCATCGCGGCATTGTCCACCATTATCGAATTTCTCGATGATGCAAATCGGATCCATCGAATGGACGAACGATGGTGTGCCACCTAGCATCTCCTGCAGTTCCATGGACCGTGGAACCCAGGCACACAACTATTCGTCAGGAGACAACCATGCTTCAACCACTGCGCCTCGCCGCTGCAGGCCTGGCCTTTGCGGCCATGCACACCCTCACCCCCGCACAGCCTGTTTCCATCGTTGGGCTGGTCGAGCTATCGGGAACCGGTGCCACCGCAGGCACCAACTACAACAACGGCGTGAAGCTGGCCATTGCGGAAATCAATGCGGCCGGCGGCGTGTTGGGCCGCAAGATCAGCTACAGCGCCTGGGACACGCAGTCGAATCCCGGCATTGCCAAGTCACTGGCGACCAAGGCCATCGACCAGGGGGCGCCCCTGGTGATGGGGCCGGTGTTTTCGGGCTCTATCCTGGTCAGCATGGCCGAAACCCGCAGGGCGGAAGTTCCCAACGTCATAGGCGGCGAGGCCGCCGCGATCACGCAGCAGGGCAATCCTTACGTGTTCCGAAGCTCCTTCACCCAGGCCGCCGCCATGCCCAAGGTGGTCCGCTATATCCGCGACAGCGTCAAGGCCAGGAGCGTGGCCATCATCTACGTCAACAACGACTTCGGCAAGGGTGGACGGGACATGGTCCTCAAGGAGCTCCAGGCTGCCGATATCAAGGTGCTCGCCGATATCTCGACAGAAGCCGGCCAGCTCGATTTCTCCAGCGCGGTGCTGAAGGCCAAGCAGTCCGGCGCGGATGCCCTTTTTGTCTACAGCAATGAGGAGGAATCCGCCCGGGTGCTGAAAGAGGTGCGCAAACAAGGCTATGACAAGCCGGTGATCGGCGAAACCACCCTGGCAAACGACAAGGTCATCGAACTCGCGGGGGAAGCAGCCAACGGCGTGGTGGCGCACGTAGGCTTGACCCCGGATGCGCCGAATCCGACCGTGCAGGCCTTTGCCAAACGGTACCTCGACGAGTACAAGTCAAAGGCGGATCACAACGCCATGAAAGGCTATACCGGCATGCACGCCGCCAAGGCCATTTTCGACAAGATAGGAAAGATCGATTCCAAGGCGTTCGCGGCCGCGATGCACGGCGCCAGTATCTCGGCAAAGCAATATCCAGGGGTGTTGTTCGACGTCAAGTACGACGACAAGGGCGACCTTGATCGAGAGAGCTTCATCGTCAAAATCGTCAACGGCAAGGCGCAGGTCATAGAAACGCTCAAGCCGGCTGCCAGGTAAGGGGGGCGCGTCAACATGGCCGGCCCCTCCTTCGAGCACTGCAGGTACGAGCGGCACGGGCGCGTTCTTGTCATCACGATCAACCGTCCGCAGGTTCTGAACGCGTTGAACCCGGCTGCCCATTTCGAGATGGCGCAGGCCTTTGATCTCTACGCCGCGGACCCCGACCTGCACGTGGCCATCCTGACCGGCAGCGGAGAACGCGCATTTTGCGTGGGTACCGACCTGAAGGAGCTCTCAAGAACAGGCGAGCACCGCAAACCGGCCAGCGGCTTCGGCGGCATCACCACGCGTTTCGACCTTTTCAAGCCGGTGATCGCGGCGGTCAACGGCCTGTGCCTCGGAGGCGGCGCCGAGATGGTGGCCGCCTGCGACCTGGCGGTCTCCTCGGACAGCGCCAGTTTCGCCATGCCGGAGCCGCTGGTGGGCCTTGCCGCCCTGGGTGGGGGCGCCTTGCAGAGACTGGCGCGCGAGATGCCGATGAAAGACGCGATGATGCTGATCCTGACCGGCCGGCGCATTGACGCGCAGGAAGCCAGGCGCATCAGCCTGATCAACGAGGTGGTACCGCATCAGGAATTGATGCCCGCGGCATTCGCCCTGGCCGGGCGCGTGCTCGCCTGTGCGCCCTTGGCGGTGCAGGCCTCCAAACAGGTGATGCTGCAAAGCCTTGACATGCCCGATCTGCAAACGGCCATGAGCGCCCGCTACGAGGCGGCAGAAAGGATGCTGGCCAGCCAGGACGCGATCGAGGGTCCGCTGGCCTTCGCCGAGAAACGCAAACCGGTGTGGACAGGTCGCTAGAACATAGCGACACGCAGGTTGCGGCCCGCCAAAAACACCGCCCGACCGGGAGAAAAGCGCCGCCGGGCTCCTGTACGCTTTATCCCTCATGCGGGCATCGAATTGCCGGAGGCGCCCGGTATGACCCGCCGCATACAAGACGACCTGGAGAAAGACATGGATTTCGCACTCAACGAAGAGCAGAAAATGCTGGTCGCAACGGTACGCCGTTTCATCGACGAAGAACTCCGGCCGCTTGAAGACGAAGTCGAACAGCAGGGCTTTCTGGATCCGGACAAGGCGCGCGCCATCCACGAAAAATCCAGGGCACTCGGCCTGTACGCCACGAACATGCCCGTCCAGTTCGGGGGCGGCGGGCTCGGCGCGGTCGATACCATGCTGCTGGAAGAGCAGTTCGGCCATACGACCGACATCCTGATTCGCCGCGCGTTTGGCAATGTCTATGAGGTGCTGCTTGCCGCCCGGGGGGAGCAGGTGGGGCGCTGGCTCGAACCGGCGGTACGCGGCGAACGGGTCTGCTCAATCGCCATCACCGAAGCCGGCGCCGGTTCGGATGCCGGCGGCATCACGACGCGTGCCGTCAAAACGGCCGACGGCTGGCGCCTTTCGGGCAGCAAGCACTTCATCAGCGACGGCGAAATCTCCGACTTCTTTGTGGTGTCGGCGCTGACCGGCGCGGCCGACGACAAGGACGGAAAGAAAAAGATATCGCTGTTCCTCGTCGACAAGGGCCTGCCTGGCTTTACCCTCGGCAAGGACCAAAAAATGATGGGCCTGCGCGGCACCAGCCACCTCGAGTTGTGGTTCGACAACGTCCCCCTTGAGCCCATCGCACTGCTGGGAGATGAAGGCAAAGGCTTGCAGCAGGCCCTGGGTGTGCTGGGTCGCGTCAGGCTCGCCCAGGTCGGTGCGCGGGCAGTGGGAAAAGCCAGCCACGTCCTCACATTGATGGTCGACTACGCCGCACAGCGAAAACAGTTTGGCAAACCGATCGCGGACTTCCAGCTGGTGCAGCAAATGCTCGCCGACAGCGTGATCGACATCAACGCCGCTCGCCTCATGGTTCTGCATGCCGCCTGGATGATCGACCAAGGCCTCGATGCCCGCGACTGGATCTCCATGGTCAAGGTGCAGGCCGCAGAGGCGCTGGGCCGCGTGACCGATCGGGCCGTCCAGGTATTTGGAGGAATGGGCTACTGCAAGGAGCTGCCGATTGAACGCTACTACCGCGACGCCCGGATTTACCGGATTTTCGACGGCACCTCCGAAATTCATCGTACGGTGGTCGCGCGCAGCCTGATGCGGCATGGGGCGTCGCTGTTCGATATCACCGCTTGAAGCGCCATCCTGCTCAAACCCATACCAGACGCCATTGGGCGAGCCTGGTGTCGGCTTGTCGGGTGTGGGCAACGTCAACGCATTGACATTGCCCGGGCCCTGCTCAAGAAGCGCAAGGTCTTGGTTTTCGGCGAAACCACCAGCAATCTCGACAATCAGACGGCCGAGCACTTCACCCAGACCATCAATCAATCATTGCGCATGTCCTGCCGCGGGGTTGCAGGTCGATGAGGCCATTCAGTTCGGCCTGAGAGCTCCGGCTAATGACGGTCCATCGACCGCCTCGGGCCCATCGCAGCCCAAACAGATGGCGGTGATTGAGGGTGAGAGGAAAAATTGTGAAGATTTCTCAGAAGAACAGCCAACCGAAACGGCTACTCTCTTCATACTGACGCTAAGTCACTCGCTACTACGGTTATCAAAATCCCCGAGGGAACATATCCATGAAACGTCGAACATTTGCGGCTGCAGCAGTCACGGCACCTTTGTTGAGTGCTTGCCTTTACGACGATATCTTCGCGTTTGAATGGGAAGAAGAAATCCAGCTACATGATCAAAGTGTGATCGTGGCTCACGTGAAACATACCTTTGCGCGGATCACTCAAGGCATTCTTCCCTATGGTGGCATGATCGTTCCGAGAGACTGCACGCTCTCATTTGATGCAGGGGTGCCTGCCGGAAAGGTTGGCCAGCTTTTCAGGAATTTTCGACCGGTTTTTCTCGATCGAGACGATGGAGTTTGGTACGCGGTATTGGAGGGCGCATATTTCACCAAATATAAAGAGACAACCGGTCAATATTGGGGGGAATACGAGGCACCAGGTGGTCACCGGACGATAGCGCTGCTGGACGGGAAGTGGCAGCCCATCTCACTGAAACGGTTGCCCGCCAAATTCAAAATAATAAACATGCTGCTTCTTGTAGGGACAGCAGATGAGTGGGCCAAGTTTGACGGCACTCGATTGACGCTAAACCAGAAGGCTGGCTGGTTGCTAAAGCATCCTCCCACCCCTGACAACTATTTTTTGAGTCGACCACCTGAAGTCGATCCCGCAAGCTCAGACCCCATGAAATCGCCAATTCGGGGAGCCTCCAAATGACATACGAATACGCGTTGCTTGCAGCAGATCCATATAGGGATGCGTGCTGAATTGCGCTGAAGTCTGACCCGAGTTTGATCCCGCGTCGCCACGTTTATCACGCCTAATTTTCGCCTGCACCATCAGTTGGCTCATTTCAGTATCTGGCGTCTCTTCCAGACGTAGCTGAAAGCCTTCAACGAAAACAGGAACAAGCCAGCCGCGACACCAAACCACAGCAGGCCCACAAACTTCGGCCCACCGCTTTGCAAAACTTCTTCCACGGCCTGGCAAAGCCACCGTCGGCGCCCATTGCATGCATCCGGCACATAACGGGCGTTATCCATGAAATAGTCCAGGCCGGCACTGAAACAAAATGCGCCGAGTGACAGGCCACCGATGAGGCCCGCAATGGATTGCCGGAGGGTGTTGTCAATAAGGAGCGCGCTTGCAGCGCACAGAAGGGCAATGCTTACGAGCATCCCCTTCCAACCGTTCAGAGCAAACAGAAATGCCATCAGCCCCAATACAAAGGCACAAAGCAGTTTGAAGCCAAATCTCATTTTCTTCCCACGATTATTTGAATTGCGCTGAAGTCTGACACTGAAACCTCGACTGTCCTCGTTGTAGCGGAGAGATCAAACGCCGGCACCGTACATTCCCGCAAATTGCGGCGATGTAACAACACAGGAGAGCGTCATTTGTAAAAGGCCCAGCCAAAAAGCATGCCTTTTACTTACGTCCTGTTACGATGAACAACACCCTGAACAGAGCCCCTTGAGAGCTCCATTTTCCAAGCCATTTGTTCAGCCCACTGGTCCCCGTGGATAGGAACAAATGAGTCGCTTGATCACTTACCTGGCCCGTTGCGGCCTGAGCGGCGCGCTGGCGCTGACTGCCGCTGCAGCGGCATTGGCGGCCGCCGATGAACGTTTTGAGATCACGCGTTTCCAGGTAGAAGGCAATACGCTGCTGCCCGCGGCGGAAGTGGATCGCCTGGTCGGCCCTTTAGCCGGCCCGCAGCGCGGCTTTGCCGATATCCAGCTTGCAGTCGAGGCCTTGCAGCAGGCTTATCGCAAGGCCGGCTACAGCACGGTGCTGGTGTCGGTGCCCGAGCAGGAACTGGCCGGCGGCGCGGTGAAGCTGCTGGTGCGGGAAACCGTGATTTCCTCGATCACCGTGACGGGCAACCAACATTTCGACGAGGCCAACATCCGCGCCAGCCTGGTGCGGCTGCAGGTGGGCCGCTCGCCCAGCCTGGCCGCGATTTCCGAATCGATACAGCTGGCCAATGAAAGCCCGGCCAAGCAGGTCGGCGTCACCTTGGCCGAAGGCGACAAGCCGGGCACCATAGACGCCAAGGTGCTGGTCGACGACCACAAGCCGCTGCGCATCATCACCACGCTGGACAACACGGGCTCACCCTCCAGCGGCCGCTGGCGCACCGGTGTGGCCGTGCAGCATGCCAACCTGTTTAACCGCGACCATGTGGGCACGCTGGCCTATACCACCTCGCCCGACAGCCCTTCGGGCGTGAACCTGAATGTCTATTCGGTGGGCTACCGCGTCCCGCTGTATGCGTATGGCGACAGCGTGGACTTTATTTACGGCAAGTCGAGCGTCAACTCGCCCGCCAGTTCCCCTGTGCTGGGCGGCCTGCTGGGCTTTACCGGCAAGGGCGATGTGTACGGCCTGCGCTGGAACCACTTCCTGGGCCGCCGCGGTGAAAGCACGGCCAAGCTGGTGCTGGGCCTGGACCACAAGCTGATTGACTCGCGCTGCGAAGTCGGCGGCGTCACGGTCAGCATCGCGCCGCCCACGCCGCCGATTGCCTCCTGTGTGCCTTACACCACCACGCCGCTGAGCATCACCTACAGCAGCCAGACCGAGGGCGCCGACCAGGTGTCGGGCTACAGCGTCGGCCTGTCGCGCAACATTCCCAGCGGTGAGCGCTACACCAATATCGACGGCCGCACGGACCGCTACTCTTACCTGACGCCGGGCAACCGCAGCACGCGCGACGATTTCATGGCCGCGCGCGCGAGTGCCTCGCTGTTCAAGTCTTTGGCCAGCGGCTGGCAGCTGCGCCTGGCCGGCAGCGCCCAGTACACCGACACGCCGCTGCTCGCGGGCGAGCAGTTCGGCCTGGCCGGATCGACGACCGTGCGCGGCTTCCAGGAGCGCGCGGTGACGGCCGACAGCGGCATCGTGGCCAATGCCGAGCTCTATACGCCGGAGCTCTCCGGCCGTGTCGGGCTGCCCGGCCAGCTGCGCGGCGTGTTTTTTATTGACGCGGGCCATGGCAGCAACAACAAGGTGGGCAGCAGCGGCTTGCCCGGCAGTGTCACGGTGTCCAGCGTGGGCGCGGGCCTGCGGTATGTGCTGAGCCGCGATTTCAGCCTGAACGTGGACCTGGCGCGCGTGAACAACGCGGGCACCTCCCTCACGGAAAAACGGGGCGACTGGAATGCCCACCTGAGCGCTTCGCTGGCGTTCTGAAGAACACAAGGTAGACCACCATGCCCATGTCCACGCACCTGCATTCCAGCCCCCTTCGCCTCTCGCTGCTGGCCAGCGCCCTGTGGATGGCCTGCGCCACGCAGGCCTTTGCACAAGGCTTGCCGGCCAACGCCCTGCCCACAGGCTGGAACGTCACGTCAGGCAGCGCGACCTTCGCGCAGAGCGGCAACACGCTCACCATCCACCAGACCAGCCAGCAGGCTATTGCCAATTTTTCGAGCTTCAATGTGGGCTCGGCCGCGCTGGTCGACCTGCGCCAGTTGAACAGTTCGGCGGCCCTGCTGGCCAGGGTCAACGGCGGCGACCCTTCCCAGATTCTTGGCGGCATCCGGGCCGACGGCGCCCTGTGGCTGATCAACCAGGCCGGCATCATGGTGGGACCGGGCGCGCGCATTGACGTGGCGCGGTTTATCGCCAGTTCTCTGAACGTGAGCGACAGCGACTTCCTGGCCGGCCGCATGAACTTCAAGGGCACGGGCACGCCGGGCGATGTGCGCAATGCCGGCACCATTAACACGGCCAGCGGCGGCAGTATTTACCTGGTAGGCGCTAACGTCGCCAACACCGGCAGCCTGAACGCGCCCCAGGGCGAGGTGCTGCTGGCAGCGGGCCAAACCGTGCAGATGGTGGACACCGCGACGCCCGGCGTTTCCGTTGCCATCACCGGCACGCCGGGCGAGGCCCGGAACATAGGCCAGATCACGGCCGAAGCCGGGCGCATAGGCCTGGCCGCGGGCCTGGTGAGCAACAGCGGCACGATCAGCGCCTCCAGCGCGGTGCGCGAGGGAGGCCGGATTTTCCTGCGCGCTTCGGGCGATGTCAGGACCTCGGCGACCTCCAGCATCAGCGCCAACGGCACGACGGGCGGCAACATCGTGCTGATCGCCGAGAACGCGGCCTCCATTGACGGCCAGGTGTCGGCCACGGGCAGCACGGGCCGCGGCGGCTATGTCGATACCTCGGGCCATCGTTCACTCGACGTGGTGAACGTGCCGACGGTCGGCCAGGGCGGCGAATGGCATATCGACCCCTTCGACATCGAGATCGTGGCCGCCGGGCCGGATGGCGGCGTCATGGGCACCAATGCCATTGTGTCCAATGAGACCGGTGCCCATATCAGCGCGGCGACCATTGTTGCCCAGCTTGATGCCGGCACGAATGTGAGCATCACCACGGGCACGGGCAACCCTGCCATGGACATGGTGCACGGCGACATCACGGTGTCGGCCGCCATCACCAAGAGCGCCGGGGGCGATGCGGCGCTGACGCTGAACGCCAACAACAACATCGTCATCAATGCGCCCATCACCAGCAGCTCAAACAAGCTGGCTCTGAACCTGAACAGCAACTACCTGAACAACTACCCGGCCGACAACCACGCGGTGCAGCTCAATGCCGACCTGGCGCTGAACGGCGGCGCGCTCACGGTGTCGCAAAGCGGGGGCAGTGGCAACGGCACGCTCAATATCGCGGGCGGCACGACAACGCTGGCGGGCGGCTCGGCCATCAACGCCGCGGGCGTGAATGTGCAGGCCGGCGGCACGCTGGCCGGTACCGGCACCCTGGCGCTGGGCGGCACCGGGACGCTGCTGAACAACGGCACCGTGTCACCGGGCACGGCAGGATCCGCCGGCACGCTGTTTGTCCAGGGCAAGTACACGCAGGGCAGCACCGGGGTGCTGAACATCAGACTGGCGGGCACCGACAGCTTTGACAGGCTCGTCATCAGCAGCACCGCCAGCCTGAACGGCAGGCTCAACGTCCGCGGGCTCAACGGCTTTGTGCCGCCTGCCGATTCGATTTACAATTTTCTGACGGCAACGGGTTCGGGCAGCGGCAGTTTCAGTACGGTCGATGCACCCAACATCACCTCCAGCTCCGGCACGGCGAGCCTGGTCCTCAGCTACCCCGGCACAGGCACTACCGTTGCCCGCATCACGACAACCGCTTCCTCCGCGAACATCTGCTCGATCGCGCCGAATTCAGTGCTCTGCCAGGTGCTGTCGGCCGCCGTCCCCGTCGCGGTCGCAATCCAGCCTGCCACCACGGCCGTCACCACGGCCTTGGACTCCAGCATCAGACCGCTCGCTACCGGCGCAGCACTGTTTTTTACCCCGCCGCCTAGCGACTCCAGCCCCGAGCAGGTCGCCGCGATGCCGGTCTCCGTTCCAGCGGCCGGCAGCGCGGCAACACAAGAGGACAAGGACAAGCTGGCTCCCGACAAAAAGGACGACAAGTCGGCGGAAGTCAAAACGACCGTCGCCAAAAACGAGCCGTCCAAAAAAATGTATTGCAATTAAAGGCGCATGACATGAAGCAGCCAACTTTTTTCACCCGCCTGCTCCCCGCATTGGCACTGGCCCTGCTGGCACTGGCCCCGCTGGCGCAGGCCCAGGTGGTGGGCACCGTCACCAAGGTCTCGGGCCTGATGGTGGCCAAGAGCACCGAGGGCCGCAGCCGGGTGCTGGCCGAGAACTCGCCGCTGCGCCAGGGCGACACCATCAGCACCGGGCGCAATACCTTCGGCCGCCTGGAGTTTGTGGATGGCGCGGCCATGGTGCTGCAGCCCGAGTCTCTGCTGGTGCTGACGCACTACCGCTACGACGCGGGCAAGCCCGAACTCGACAAGGTGAAGCTGGAATTGACGCAAGGCGGCTTCAGCAGCACGGCCGGCGCATTGGGTAAACGCAGCCCCGACGCCACCGCGATCACCACGCCCGCGGGCAATCTGCAGGGCAGCGCCAGCATGGAGGTTTCGCTCAGGTAGCTATAAGGCCGCCCGAGCAACTTCTTCGACAACCCACATCGCAGGAAACCCCATGAAAAAATTCACGTCGATTTCGCTGGCCTTGCTGGCCGCGCTGGCCTCCACCGCGGCCCTGGCGCAGAACACTCCGGTCATACCCTCTCCCACCGGCGCGCGCGCGCCGGGGCTGTATGTGGCCGTGCTGGACGGTTTGATCAAGGTCACCAACCCGGCCGGCACCACGAATTTCGCGGCCGGCCAGTTTGGCTACACCGCCTCGCCTATGCAGGTGCCTGCCATGGTGCCGAAAAACCCGGGGCTCCCATTCACGCTGCCGCCGGCGTTCAACCAGCCGACCTCGCCCACCGGCTCGTCGACCGGTGCCAGGCCCGCAGTGGATTGCATCGTGCGCTAAACCCCGGATACCGCGCCCGGCAAGGCTGGAGCCCGGTTTATCTTCGCGGCAGCTTGAAAGCCCCTGTTCTTGCGAACCAGGGGCTTTTTTATGCCCTCGCGCAGCAACGGCTACTAACAATGAATACCTTGGTCGTACCCGGGGAAGCCCTGCCCTGGCGGCGTTGCGTATTCAGGGCCTTTGCCTAAGAATGGACCCGAACAACGGGAGGTTCTGATGAAGACACCATTTCTAGGACTGTTGCCGGCCACCTTCGCCTTGTTGGCCCTGGCCATACCGCAGTGGGCCCAAGCCCAGGCCACACTGGAGAAAATCAAGAGCCGCGGGCAGATCAATGTGGGCTACCGCGCACTTGCCGCGCCCTTCTCGTTTCACCAGACGCCGGAAAAGCCGATGGGTTACAGCATCGATTTCTGCAAGCCCATGATTGAGAGCCTGCGCCAGGCCGCCGGCAACAAAAACCTGCCGGTGCGCTACATCGCGACCGAAGTGGACGTTCGCGTGCGCCTGCTGGCCGAGGGCAGCGTGGACCTGCTCTGCGAGAACGTGACCGACACGCCGGAGCGGCGCGCGCGCATGGATTTTTCCACGCCGATTTTTGTCGACGCCATCCAGGTCGCCGTGCGCAACAAGGACATGATCAGCACGCTGGAGCAGCTCAAGGGCAAAAGCATTGTCGGCATAGACGGCAGCACCGTGGTGCCGGCCCTTGACCGCTATGCGCAATCGCACGCGCTGAGTTGGCAGCACGCCAAGGCCGTGAACCCCGACGCCGCGCTGGGGCAGTTGCAGCTGGGCTGGGCGGCCGGTTATGCGCGCGACGGCGTGATGCTGGCGGCACAGCTCGCAAGCCTGCCCGACGCGGGCAACTACACCATACTGCCGGAGCGCCTGTCGGTGGAGACCATCGCCATCGGCTACCGCAAGGGCGATGCCGCCATGGGCGCGCTGGTCAATGCCTCCATCAAGGAGTCCATGCGCAGCGGCGCCGCCCAGGGCTGGTACGAGCAGTGGTTTTTAAAGCCGGCCAAGCCCGGCGGCAAGCCGCTGTTCACGGCCATGCCGGCGGAGATGAAAACGCTGATAGACGCCGCCAAGGCGAACTGAGCGGGGCCCTTCGCAGAAGGCCCCTGGCTCAGGCGCCGGCAGGCGGCGGGGCGTCCTCGGGCGTGATGAAGGAGTCTTCCCAGGCCACCGCGAACTGGTGGTCGACGTTGTCGTGAACAATGCCGGAGCCGGTGCTCAACGGGTCAAAGTTGGTAAAACGTATCTTGCGGTTGCGCTCCAGCTTGGCGCGCAGGCTGCTGCGAGCCGCGGCTATGGCGGCCAGATCCACCTGGTTCCCCTTTTGCACAGCTTCCACATGCGGCACCTCGGCGACCAGGGCGCCGCCGTCGGCCGCGCGCATGGTGTCGGGTACAGTGGCCAGGGCGTCGGCCTCGGCCTCCAGCGGCAAGGCCATGGGCGGCTCGCCGAGCACGGCCGGTGAGGACGGCGCCTCGTCGTCCGACAAATCGATTTCACCGAGAAAGGCGGCGCGCACGGCTTCCAGCGTGGGAAGGTTGCTGGCGCGCACCACGGCGTAGGCAATGCCACATTCGGCAAACAGTTTTCGCTTGAGGTCGCGGCTGCTGGCCCTCAGGCCCTGGGGGCCGGGAACGTCCAGGCAGCCGATGACGGTGCCGTCGGCGGCGCAGACCGTGAAGCTGCAATAGACGTTTTTGAGCAGCTCGAAGGAGCGCTGGCCTTCGGCCTCGTTGCGCGGCGAGACAAAACGGATGACCGGGACCTTGACCACCACGTGGTGGTCGAAAAACGCGCGTTGCAGCCAATGCCAGACTTCCTGCTCGGCATCGAGCAGCAAAGGCCTGGGCTGAAGGTGCCACTGCGCGGGAATACGCCTTTTTTTGCGGGCGGCGCGCGCCAGCCAGCCGTGGTGGCATGCCGCCCCTGTTGCCATCCCTGACACCGCCGTCGCCGTCAGTGCCAACACAAAAACATCAAACATGTGTGCCTTAACTTTTTTTCAGTTTAAACACAGCACCCTTGAAGTTACAACCATTTACGTACTTGGGTGTTGTTGCGGCGTCTCACCTCTCGTCAGCCTGCGGTAAGTGGTCACTTATATCGCACAACAGCATCTAAAAGCAGCAAAACCGCCACAGCGTCCAGAACACAGGATTACAACTCAGGCGAGTCGGCTTCCGGCAACAGGCTGGCCAGCACTTTGTCGATGCGCTTGCCGTCCAGGTCCAGCACTTCGAAGCGCCAGCCCGCGCATTCGACGATTTCCGCCGTCTTCAGCAAGCGGCCCGAAACGCTTTGCAGCAGGCCGGCGACCGTGTTGTAGCGGCCCTTGCCTTCTTCGGGCAGCTCCTTGATGTCCAGCCTGGCCTTGAGTTCGGCCACCGGCATGACGCCGTCGATCAGCCAGCTGCCGTCCTCGCGCTCGGTGGCCCAGGCGTCCACCTGGGCGCCGGGTTGCAGCTCGCCGGTGATGGCTTCCAGCATGTCCATGGGCGTCATCAGGCCCTGCACCACGCCGTATTCGTCGACCACAAACACCATGCGGGTGGAGCGCGCGCGGAACTGCTCCAGCAGCTCCATGCCCGTGAGCGTTTCCGGCACAAAGACGGCCGGCACCGCGTAAGCGCCTATGCGGTCGGCCACCGAGGGCACGGCGCCCGGGCCCTGGCCTGGTTCCCGGCTGGAAGACGCGGACTGGATCTGGCCGCGCAGCGCGAGCAGCTTGGCGACGTTGACCACGCCCACCACGTCGTCCAGGCTGCCGCGGCACACCGGGTACCAGGAATGGCCGGTGGCGCCGGCCTTGTCAATGGCCTGGGCCACGGTGTCCGAGGCGTCCAGCCACTCGATGTCGGAGCGCGGCAGCATCAGCGAGGTCAGCAGCCGGTCGTCGAGCAGGAACACGTTCTGCACCATCTGGTGTTCGTGCTCCTCGATCAGGCCGGCATCCACGCCCTCTTCCAGGCTGGCGGCGATTTCTTCCTCGGTCACGGCGCGGCCGGCGGTGTTGTCGATGCGCAGCAGCTTGAGCACCGCCAGCGTGCTGATGGACAGCAGCTTGACAAAAGGCTTGGCGCCCGTCGCCACCCACATCATGGGCCGCGACACCAGGCGCGCGACGGTTTCCGGGTAAAGCTGGCCTATGCGCTTGGGCACCAGTTCGCCGAAAACAATGGTGATGAAGGTGATGACGGTCACCACCAGCGCGGTGGCGGTGATCTGGGAGGCGCGCTCCGGCGCGCCGAAAGTCTGTATCCAGGCCGCCAGGCCGTCGCTGAAGGCGGCCTCGCCGATGATGCCGTTGAGCATGCCGATGGAGGTGATACCCACCTGCACCGACGAAAGAAACTGCGTGGGGTTGTCCAGCAGGCCCAGCGCGGACTGCGCGCCCTTGTCACCGGACTCCCCCATGGCCGTGAGCCTGGCCTTGCGGCTGGAGGCGAGGGCCATTTCCGACATGGCAAACACGCCGTTGAGCAGCGTCAAAAAAGCAATCAGCAGAAAGTCCATGAGGCCTGGCGCAAAATAAACACATGTCAATGTACTGTATCGGCGACCTGCAGGGTTGCGACGCGCCCCTGGGGCGGCTGCTGGAGAAGCTGGATTTTTCGCCCAGCCGCGACACCCTTTACATCCTCGGCGACCTGGTCAATCGCGGCCCCGAGTCGCTCAAGGTGCTGCGCCGCCTGGCGGCCTTGGGCGATGCCGCGCAATGCCTGCTGGGCAACCACGACCTGCACCTGCTCGCGCTGTGGCAGGGCGCGCGCAAGCCGGGCCGCCACGACACCATGCAGGAGATCCTGCAGGCCGGCGACGCCGGCACGCTGCTCGACTGGCTGCGGCATCGCGCCATGGCGCTGCAGCGCCACGGCTGGCTGATGGTGCATGCGGGCGTGCTGCCGCAATGGACGGTGGCGCAAACCATGGCGCTGGCGGCCGAGGTGGAGCAGGTGCTGCGCGGCGGCGACCTCAAGGATTTTTTCAGCACCATGTACGGCAACACGCCGGAGCGCTGGAGCGACGGCCTGCAGGGTGCCGACCGGCTGCGCGTGGTGGTGAACGCGCTCACGCGCCTGCGCTTTTGCACGCCCGAAGGCGTGATGGAGTTTGACAGCACCGAAGGCGCCGATGGCGCGCCCGCCGGCTACCTGCCGTGGTTTGAGGTACCCGGGCGCAAGACCGCCGGCACGCCGCTGGCCTTCGGCCACTGGTCCACCCTGGCCAAGGACGGCGCCGCGCCGCGCCTGCGCAACAACACTTTGCCGCTGGACACCGGCTGCGTCTGGGGCGGCTGCCTCACGGCGGCCAGACTGGGGGCGCAGGCCGGAACATTCGAGCTGATCGCCGTACCCTGCGAACAGGCGCAAAAACCCGGCAAGGCCGGCAAATCAGGCTGAGGCGGGCCGGCCCCGGCCGGCCTCGTCGGCCCAGGCACGCGCCACGCTGGCGGACAGCAGCAGCACGGCCGACGAAAAATAAATCCACATCAGGATCACCACCAGCGAGCCGGCCGCGCCATAGGCCGACACCACGGCGGCGGTGGAGAGGTAAAAGGCCATCAGGTGCTTGCCGACCGCAAAGAGGATGGCCCCCGCGGCTGACCCCATCACCAGATAGCGTAAAGCGGGTTTGGGGCCCACGCTCATCTTCATGAGGGCCACAAACAATGCAACGCAAAAACCGAAAGACACGAGCTCGTTGAGCACCCAGGCGAGTTTTTCGACCGGCAGGTAGCTGCCCGCCCAGCCCGACAGCAGGCTTAAAAAGGTCGAAATCGCCAGCGAGACCAGCAGCAGGAAACCAAACGCCAGGATGTAGGCCACCCCGCGCAGGCGCAGGGATGCGCTGTGCCACCACTTCTGCTGCGGCACTTCGCCGCTGCCTTGCCGCCACAGGCGCTCAAACGCATCCTGCAACTCCGCGAACACGCCCGTCGCCCCCGACAGGAGCAGCGCAAAGGCAAACAGCGAAGCCGTGATGCCCTCGGAAGGCGCTTGCGCGCTGGACAGCGCCTGCTGCACCACCTGGGCGCCCTGCGCCCCTATGACGCTGCGGATCTGGTCGACCAGGCTGGTTTCGAGGTAGGCGCGGTCCAGCCACCAGCCCAGCACGGCGACCAGCAGCACCAGCAGCGGTGCCAGGCTCAGGATGCCGTAAAAAGACATGGCCGCGCTCATGCGCATGCCGCCGGCCTCAATCCAGTGGTCGACGGCGCGCCACAAGGGGCGGAAGATTTTCAGGACTTGAGGGGAGAGCGCGGCAAACCCGAAAGCCGCCGGCGAAGAGGGCTTCAGGTCGGGATCGGAATTCGCCATCATGGGGACAGCGTAAAAGGCGGTACGCGCGGCCCGCACCGGACAGCCCCTCTAGCCGCCGTAGGCTTGGACCGACGGCGGGGCGGTTTTGAAGCCGCGGTTCAGACCGTGGACTGGGTCTTGAACAGCGCCGCGACTTTTTTCTTGGGCTTGATGTTGGCCGACACGCCGCTGCGCGCGGGGGCAGCCTTGGCGGCGGCTTCCCAGGCGGGCTGGGCGTCGGGCGCGGCCGTCGGTTCGTAGGGCTGGTCGAAGAAGGGGTCGCGCGGCGCGGCCGGCTGGCGGTGCGGCGTGTATTCGCGGCGCTCGCGCGGCTGGCGTGCCTCGCGCGGGCTGCCGCCGTCCTCGCCTTCGCGGTACATGCGGCGGCCGTCGTTGATGCGGCCCTGCTCCTTGATGCGCGGGCGGTCTTCGTCGAATTCGAGGGGCTCGAGTTCGATCTTGGTCTTGATCAGTTTCTCGATATCGGCCACCAGGCGGTTGTCGCTGCTGGCCACAAAACTCACGGCCAGGCCCGAGGCGCCGGCGCGGCCGGTGCGGCCGATGCGGTGCACATAGTCTTCGGCATTAAAAGGCACGTCGAAGTTGAACACCGCCGGCACGTCCTTGATGTCCAGGCCGCGGGCGGCCACGTCGGTGCAGACCAGCAAGTCGACTTCGCCCTTCTTGAAGGCTTCCAGGGCCTTGAGGCGCTCGTCCTGGCTCTTGTCGCCGTGCAGTGCGGCAGTCTTCAGGCCCTCGCGCTCCAGCGAGCGGGCCAGGCGCGCGCAGCCCAGCTTGCTGTTGACGAACACAAAGGCCTGCTTCATGCCGCGCTCTTTGAGGATCTGGTGCAGCGCGCGGCGCTTGTCGTCAGCGCCCACGCTGTAGAAATGCTGCTCGACAGTAGAAGCCGTGGCATTGGAGCGCGCCACCTCGATGGTGACCGGGTCCTGCAAGTAGCTGGAGGCCAGGCGCTTGATTTCGGGCGAGAAGGTGGCCGAGAACAGCAAGGTGATGCGCTGCTTGGGCAGGTAGCTCAGGATGCGCTGCAGGTCGGGCAGGAAACCGATGTCCAGCATGCGGTCGGCTTCGTCGAGCACCACGTACTCGACCTGGTTGAGCACCGCGTTCTTGGCTTCGATGTGGTCCAGCAGGCGGCCCGGCGTGGCCACCAGCACTTCCACGCCTTTTTTGAGCTCGGCCGTCTGCGGCTTCATGTCCATGCCGCCGAACACCACGGTGCTGCGCAGGTTGGTGTACTTGGCGTACAGCTCGACCTGCTGGGCCACCTGCACCGCGAGTTCGCGCGTGGGCAGCAGCACCAGCGCACGCACCGGGTGGCGTGCGGGCGAGGTCGAGGGGTTTTCGTGCTTCATCATGCGCTGCAGCAGCGGCAGCGAAAAAGCGGCGGTCTTGCCGGTACCGGTCTGCGCGGCGCCCATCACGTCCCGGCCCTGCAGCACGACCGGAATGGCCTGCTCCTGGATGGGGGTCATGGTCTCGTAGCCCATTTCGGCGACGGCGCGGGCCAGCGGTTCAGCCAGCGAAAGATTCGAAAAAGAGGATGTCATAAGAAAGCTCTGCGTAACGCTTGCGGGTATCTCTGTCGGTGGTAGCGCGCGTATCGGGGGATGGGGTTGCCTGGGCGCGCGTGCGGCCAACAGCACAGCCGTTGGCGGGAAAGGTAACACCGCAGACCGCCCGGGTCCGCGCGATCTCGACCGCGCGGCAGGGCTTGTGCAGGGCTTCCTCAGCCCCGTATTGTCGCACTTTGGGCCCATTGGCTGGTTTTGCCGGGGATTCGCGGTTTCAGGGCCTGCCGGGGGCCCGGCGCCCGGGCCGCTTGCGGTGGCAAATTGCTATTAATCTTATAGCTATCAATCCCCGCCAGTCAATGAATCCGGCCAGACAGGCTATAAATTCCGGGTACTAAAGGTGTCGCAGGCCTTGACGCTGCCGGTCTTAAAGCCGGTATCGAACCAGCGCTGGCGCTGGGCGCTGGTGCCGTGGGTAAAGCTTTCGGGCACCACCGCGCCGCCGCCGGCGCGCTGCAGGGCGTCATCGCCGATTTTGGCGGCCGCATTCATGGCTTCCTCGACGTCGCCCTGCTCCAGGATCTGGCGGGCGTTCTGCGCGTTGTGCGCCCAGACCCCGGCAAAACAGTCGGCCTGCAGTTCCAGCCGCACGCTGAGCGCGTTGTATTCAACCTTGCTGACGCGGCCGCGCATCTGCTCCATCTTGGCGCTGATGCCCAGCAGATTCTGCACATGGTGGCCCACCTCGTGGGCAATCACATAAGCCTGGGCGAAGTCGCCGGGCGCGCCCAGGCGGCTGCGCAGGGTTTCGTAAAAACCGAGGTCGATGTAGACCTTCTGGTCGCCCGGGCAATAAAACGGCCCCATGGCCGCCTGGCCCTGGCCGCAGGCCGTGGGCGTGGCGCCGCGGAACAGCACCAGCCGGGGTTTTTTGTAAGTGGCGCCGCCCTTGGCAAACACGTCGGTCCAGACGTCTTCGGTGTCGGCCAGCACGGTGGAAACAAACTTCGCCATGCGGTCGTCGGCCGGCGGCTTGTGGGCCGGCCCCTGCTGCTGCACCTGGGCCGGCGGCCCGCCACCGCTGAGCAGGCCCAGGATGGTCAGCGGGTTGATGCCGAAGATCCAGCCGCCGACCAGGGCCACCACGATGGTGCCAATGCCTATGCTGCGCCCGCCAAAACCGAAGCCGCCGCCACCCCCGCCGCCGTCATCACGCCGGTCTTCGACGTTGTCGGATTCGCGATTGCCTTCCCATTTCATGATCTTCCCCTTGTCCAATGCACTTACCGTGCAATACTTGTTGGCGTCCGCCGGGCAGGCACCGCCGCAATGCCCCGGGCGCGTGTCAGCACATGCGCCGACTTTACTTGAGCGGCGCACCCGCCGCGGAACAAAATTGAACCCCGGTGTATCCATTTCCCATGAACACTTTTGCCCTTTCCTCGCCCACAGGCCGCGGCCCGCAGCGCAGCGCCGGCGCCGTGTCGTCCCTGTTGTTCCGCTCGCCGCGCCTGGCCCTGGCGCTGCTGCTGGCCATGCTGCTCACGGCCTGCGCCAGCCCCATCACCACCCGCGTGACCAGTTTCAACCAGTGGCCCGCCGACGCGGCGGGCAGCACCTTCAGCTACATCACGCCCATGGACACCACGCGGCAGCTGGAGCAAGCCACTTACGAAGGTTATGTGCAGGCCGAACTCGAAAAACGCGGCCTCAAACGCGCGCCAGAAGGCCAGGCCGGCCGCCTGCAGGTCGACGTGGCGGCCAGCAGCCGTAGCGAGGAAAAAACCTGGCTGCAGCCGGTCTACCAGGACAACATGGTGTTCCTGCCGCCCTACCGCGACGCCGCGGGCCGCCTCTACGGCGGCGGCTGGGTGCCCGACCCCTTCGGGCCGCGCTACGTGGGCGACCGGCCGGTCAATGTGACGGTTTACACCAACAGCCTGCGCCTGCGCCTGCTCGACACCCAGGGCACACCACCCGGCAAGCCGCCGCGCACGGTGTTTGAATCGCGTGCCATTTACGAAGGCGGCAGCGGCGACCTGCCGCTGGTCGTGCCCTACCTGGTGCGCGCGGTGTTCGACGACTTCCCGGGCCAGAACGGCCAGGTGCGCGTCGTGAAGTTCGACGAAAAAACCGGCGCCGTGATCAAAAAATAGCGCGCCGATTACTCGAACCGGACCGCCAGCCCCTTGAGCGCGCCGGCCAGCGGGCCGTCCGCTGCTATCTCGGTATGCCAGCGCTGCCCGGCCTGCACCGGCCAGGCGTCGGTCAGCGTGCCGGTGGTGATGAGATCGCCGGCCCGCAAAGCCGGCGCGCCCGGCGTGGCGCGCAGCTCGCGCACAAAATGCAGCAAGGCCTGCACCGGGCCATCCAGCACATTGGCGCCCACGCCCTGGTCCTTGAGCACACCGTCGGCATACAGCTTGAGCCGCAGGCCGGCCAGCGCGTCTATCAGCGCCTCGGGTTCCGTTGCGGCGGGCAGCGCCACCGTATGGCCCACCAGCAGCCGGCCGTGCAGGCCGCCGTCTGCCACGGCCTGCGCGGCGCTGAACTTCCAGCCCGGGAAATGCGTGTGCACGATTTCATAGCCGTGCGCCACCCAGGCGATCGCCGCCACCAGCTGCGCGGCCGTGCAATCGGGCGGCGGCGCCTCGCGCAGGCCGAACACCACCTCGGGCTCTATGCGCGGCTCGCACAAGCCCTTGATCGAGATCACGCCCTCATTGGGCGCGGCGGCATCAATCTGCACCAGGCTGCTGCGCCACACCGTGCCCCAGATGGGCCCGTAGACCCCATAACGCGGCCAGATGGTGCGGTTGGTAAAGCCGACCTTGTAGCCGACCGGCGCGTCGCCTTGCTCGCTGCGCGCGGCGCGCACGGCCAGCGCGGTGGCATAGGCCAGCGGCACGTCGGCCGGCACGGTGGCGGGCCAGGGCAGCGGTCGGGCTTCAAGGCGGGCGCGGGCCAGGTCGGCGACCAGCGCGGGAATGTCCGGGTGCGAGGGGGTGTTGTTCATCGGGCCATGGTAGCCAAAAAGCCGCCTTCGCTCACAATGGCCGCATGCCCTCTTCCTCCACACTCACCGCTTCCCTTCCCCGCGTGCTGCTGACCGGTTTTGACCCCTTTGGCGACACCGGCCACAGCGGCCAGCCCCTGAACCCCAGCTGGCTGGCGGTGAAGGCGCTGCACGGCAAGCGCATAGGCGGCCACCTCGTGGTGGCGGCGCAGCTGCCCACCGTGTTCCAGGCATCGGTGGACGAACTCACGCGGCTGCTCCAGCTGCACAAGCCGGCGCTGGTGGTCTGCGTGGGCCAGGCCGGCGGGCGCGGCGCGATCTCGCTGGAACGCATCGCCATCAACGTCAACGACGCGCGCATCCCCGACAACATCGGCGCGCAGCCCGTGGACACCCCGGTGGTGGCCGGCGGGCCCGCGGCCTATTTCAGCAGCCTGCCCATCAAGGCCATGCTGCAGGCGCTGCAAGCCGCGGGCGTGGCGGCCGAGGTCTCGCAGACGGCGGGCACTTTTGTCTGCAACCACGTGTTTTATGCGCTCATGCACGCGCTGGCCACCCGGCGCGGCTTCAAGCGCACGCGCGGCGGTTTTATCCATGTGCCCTACCTGCCCGAACAGGGCGCGCCCAGCATGCCGCTGGAGGAGATCGTGCGCGGGCTGCGGCTGGCCGTGGCAGCCGCGCTGGCCACACCGCGCGACATTGCCAAGGGCGCGGGGGCCGTCAGCTAGCCAAGGTGTCGTCCCGCGTGCCGGAATCCCGCGCGGGCGCGGCGGGTTCGTCGCGCAGCAATCGCCACAGCAAAAAAGTGCCGAGGATGGCGTTGCCCAGCGCAAAACCGGTGAGCAGCAGCGTGGCCCAGGCGGTCAAGGGGTGGTTGTGCACCACCCAGGCCAGCAGCGGCGACAGGCCATTGAGCGTGAGCATCAGCCAGAACAGCGGGTTGCGCGGCTGGTAGAGGCGGGAAAGAGGGCGTGACGGTGGCATCACCCATGCTAACCGCGCAGGCCCTACGCGGGCCTGACAAGCAGGGCCTGTTAACAGGCCCTAACGAATGGCAAACGACGCGGCCATCAAACCCTGGGCTGAGCGCGCCGGGTGGGCCGGCATCACGCTGCCCGCGGAAGCCGAGGCTTCGGCAAAAGCCGGCGCCTTGGGCGCGCCCTCGGCGGCGGGCGGCGGCGATGCGCCGGCGACGACGCGGGCCTGCTGGATGCAGCTATGGCGCGCGGCGCCCGCGCTGGTTTCCATGCAATGCGCGATCACCACCAGCTCGGCCCGCCGCTGCTCATCGCGCACCTTGGCCTTTGTTACCTGCGAATCCGCCACAAAGGCCATGGCGGCCAGCTGGCACAGGATCACCAGGCCCGCCGCGACCATCAGCAGCGTCTTGTAGGGCAGCTCGTCGAACTTCCTCAAATGCACAGAAAACATGGCAACCTCCCCGTTGGTTACACCATGCTAGGGCGGGCTGGCAATAGTCCATTCGGCGCCTTGCCCGTCCCGCTGTAGGATAAAAACCTCTCGTGACATTTGGCCGCGCGCCGGCCCCTCCACCACTTCGCGGGCCTTCCCGCTTACCATCGCAGGCATGACGCTCCATCCGTATCCCACCTCGCTGGACGCCGGACAGACCGCCGCGCGGCTACCCTACCCGCTGCTGGTCACCGAACTCATACGCCTGCTCAAGGACGAGTCGGTCAAGGTCCCGCAGCGGGTGGTGCAGCCCCTGCCGGGCGGCGGCAGCCTGTTCGTGATGCCGGCGCTGGACGCCCGCACCGCGATCGCCAAGCTCATCACCCTGACCCCTGCCAACGCCGGCAGCGGCCTGCCCGCCATCCAGGGCGACGTGGTGGTGTTTGACGTGGCCACCGGCCGGCGCCGGCTAATGCTGGACGGCCCCACCGTCACCGCCAGGCGCACCGCCGCCGTCTCCTTGCTGGCCGCGCAGCGGCTGGCGCCCAACACCCGCGGGCCCATGCTGATCGTTGGCGCCGGCGTGCAGGGCGTGGCGCATCTCGAAGCCTTTGCCCAGGGCCTGGGCGTGCGCGACTTCCGCATCACCTCGCGCAGCCACGCCAGCGCCCAGGCCCTGGCGCAGCACGCGCAATCGCTGGGCCTGAACGGCCGCGTCGTGCCCGACGCCGATGCCGCGCTGGCCGACTGCCCGCTGGCCGCCACCTGCACGCCCGCCGGCGGCGTGGTGCTCAGCGCCCTGCCGCGCGACGACGGTTTTATCAGCGCCGTGGGCGCCTATACGCCGGCCATGGTGGAGCTCAGCGCCGCGTTGTGCCAGTACGTCGCGGCGCAGGGCAGCGTGCTGGTCGACACCCCCGACGCCGTGCATGAGGCCGGCGACCTGCTGCAGGCCGGCCTGGACGTGGCCCGCTTCGCCAGCCTGGGCGAAGTGATACGCCAGGACATGAAAAAGCCCGACGGGCCGGTGCTCTTCAAAAGCTGCGGTTGGGCGGGCTGGGATTTGGCCGCGGCGCGCACGGCGCTGGCCTGAACGTCGAGCGCAAGCAGGCGCTCACCTACACCGGAATTGCGATGCCGGTGTTACGCTGGCCCATCCACACCGGAGGTAACACCATGAAGATTCTGTTCGCTGCCGACGGCAGCAAGTACACCAAAAAAGCCCTGGCCTTCCTGGTCAACCATGAAGACCTCGCCGGCGCCGAAGGCGAGGTGGTGGTGGTCAATGTGCAGGCGCCCGTGCCGGGCCGCGTCAAAAGCATGCTGGGATCGGCCAACGTCAAGGCCTACCATGCCGAAGAGTCGCAAAAAGTGCTGGCGCCCATAGAACGCTTCCTCAAGCGCCACAAGCTGTCCTTCAAGACCGTTGCCGTGGTCGGCACGCCCACCGACGAAATCCTGCGCGCCGCCAAACGCGAAAAGGCCCACCTCATCGTCATGGGCACGCACGGCCAGGGTTTGCTGAGCCGCGCGCTGATCGGCAGCGTGGCCCAGCGTGTGGTCGCGGAGAGTGATGTCCCGGTGCTGCTGGTCAAATAGAGGCCGCCCGCGCGCGGCCAGCGCCCCCCGGCCTGTTTAAGCCTTGGGCAGCGTCACCCCAACCTGCCCCTGGTACTTGCCGCCGCGGTCCTTGTATGAGACCTCGCAGACGTCGTCCTTGTCGCTCTCGAAGAACAGCACCTGGGCGCAGCCCTCGCCGGCGTAGATCTTGGCGGGCAGCGGCGTGGTGTTGGAGAACTCCAGCGTCACATAACCTTCCCATTCGGGCTCAAAGGGCGTGACGTTGACGATGATGCCGCAGCGCGCATAGGTGCTTTTGCCCAGGCAGATGGTCAGCACATTGCGCGGGATGCGGAAGTATTCGACGGTGCGGGCCAGCGCGAAGCTGTTGGGCGGGATGATGCAGCTGTCGCCGTGGAAGTCGACAAAACTTTTTTCATCGAAGTTCTTGGGGTCGACCACCGTGCTGTGGATGTTGGTGAAGACCTTGAACTCGGGTGCGCAGCGGATGTCGTAGCCGTAGCTGCTGGTGCCGTAGCTGATGATCTTGTGGCCGTCGCGCTGCCGGATCTGGCCGGGTTCGAAAGGCTCGATCATGCCGTGCTGCTCGGACATGCGGCGTATCCATTTATCGCTCTTGATGCTCATTCGGGGGAACTCCTCACTGTGACCCGATTGTAGGCAAGGTTGGCGCCCCCTCTCCCAGGGGCAGGGAGCCGGCTATAAAGCCTGCGAAATCACGGTGCGCTCCACCACCCGGTCATCCCCCAGCACGATCAGCGCGAACAGCAGCTCGCCCAGGTTGTCGGCCAGCGCGGTCTTGCGCGCCAGCAGCGGCGTGGCCTGCGGGTTGAGCACCAGAAAATCGGCCTCGCAGCCGGGCTGCAGGTTGCCGACCACGCCTTCCAGGCCCAACGCGCGCGCCGCGCCCGCCGTGTGCTGCCACCACAGCTGCTGCGGCAAGAGCGACAGGCCCGGCTTGGTCTGCCCTTCGCGGCCCACGTAATAGGCGGCCAGCATGGTGTGGAAGGGACTGAAGGAGGTGCCGCCGCCCACGTCGCTGGCCAGGCCGTAGGGATAACCGATGCGCTCGGCGCCCTCGTAGTCAAAAAAGCCGCTGCCCAGGAAGAGGTTGCTGGTCGGGCTCACGGCGGCCGCCGTGCCGGTGGCGCGCATCAGCGCGCGGTCTTCGTCGTCGATATGTATGCAGTGGGCATAAACGGCGCGCGGGCGCAGCAGGCCGAACTGCTGGTACACGCTCAAATAGCTGCGCGCCTTCGGGTACAGCTGCCGCACCCAGGCGATCTCGTCCTTGTTCTCGGCGACGTGGGACTGTATCCAGACGTCGGGGTATTTCGCGGCCAGCTCGCCGGCGCCGCGCAGCTGGGCCTCGCTGCAGCTGGGCACAAAACGCGGGGTGATGGCATAGCCCAGGCGGTCCACGCCGTGCCAGCGCTGGATCAGGGCTTCGGTGTCGATAAGGCTTTGCGCGGTGTCGTCGCGCACGCCCTCGGGCGAGTTCTGGTCCATCAGGCATTTGCCGGTCATCAGGCGCAGGCTGCGCTTTTGCGCTTCGCTGAACAGCGCGTTGACGGACGCGGGATGCGAGGTGGCAAAAGCCAGTGCGGTGGTAACGCCGTTGCGCAGCAGCTCGTCAACGAAAAAAGTGGCAGCCTGCGCGCTGTGCCCGGCGGCCGAGAAGCGGCTTTCTTCGGGAAAGGTGTAATTTTCCAGCCAGGGCAGCAGGCCTTCGGCGGGCGAGCCGATCACGTCGAGCTGCGGGTAGTGGATGTGCATGTCCACAAAACCCGGCGCGATGAGGCGGCCCGGCAGCTGTTCGACAGGCAGCTCGGCAAAACGCGGCGCCAGGGCCTGGTAGCTGCCCACGGCCTGCACCACCTGGCGGCCCTGCGCGTCGGGGCCGACCACCAGCAGGCCGTCGGCCTCATAGGCGGCCTGGGCGGGGCCGGTGAAATACAGGAGGGCGGCGCGGTAGGCTTTCATGGGGCTAGGTTACCCCAGCAGGTGCGCGCCACGATATGCAAATCCCGATAAAGGGTATCAGCGGCTCACGCGGCAACCGTCACCCAGCGAGGCGCGCCAGACACGCACGGATGTCAGCCCCGGCAGGCGGGCGTCCAGCTTGCGGAAAATGAACTGGCAGAGGTTTTCCAGCGTGGGCGGTCCCAGCTCTTTCACGTCGTCGAGCATGTGGTGGTCCAGCTCCTCGCGCAGCACGGCGATTTCGCGCCGCACCAGGCCCAGGTCCATGACCATGCCGGTGGCCGCGTCGGGTTCGCCGGCCACAAACACCTCGGCGTTGTAGGTATGGCCGTGCACGCGCTTGCTGCCTTCGGCCTCGATGGCGCGCTTGAGCGTGTGGGCCGCGTCAAAGTAAAAAGTCTGGCTGATCTCGCAGCGCATGGGTTCTGGCGTGGGAAGCTTTTTCATCGGATGCCCGTGATCTTGTGGGTCTGCAGGCTGAGCCGCCAGGCCGGGCGCTCCATGCACAGCTGTATGCAGGTTTCGGTGTTTTGCTGCCGCTGCGGGTTGTCCATGGGCTGCAGGTAGCGGTGCGTGAAGTCGGCGGCTTCGAGCTCGGCCAGGTCAAAACTGGGCTGGGGCCAGACCAGCTTGAGTTCCTGGCCCGCGCGCTGCACCCAGGGGGCACCGGCTTTGGGGCTCACGCAAATCCAGTCGATGCCCTCAGGGGCGGCAATGCTGCCGTTGGTCTCGACCGCAATCTGGAAACCGCGCGCATGCAGGGCCGCAATCAATTCGGCATCGACCTGCAGCAGCGGCTCGCCGCCCGTCATGACCACAAAGCGGTGGGCGCTGTCGCCGGCCGGCCACTGCGCTTCGATTTGCTGGGCCAGCGCGTCGGCATCGGCAAACTTGCCGCCCAGGGTGCCGTCGGTGCCTACAAAATCGGTGTCGCAAAATTTGCAGACGGCGCTCGCGCGGTCCTGCTCGCGGCCGGACCAGAGGTTGCAGCCCGCAAAGCGGCAGAACACCGCGGGCCGACCGGCATTGGCGCCCTCGCCCTGCAGCGTGTAGAAAATTTCCTTGACCTGGTAGCTCATGGCGCGGCTTTCGCGCGGCCACGGCCGCAGCCCGCCGCGGGCATCAGCCGGTGCGAAACAGGAAGTTGAACAGGGGAGATAAAACAGGCGCCCACACAAGCCGAAAGACCGGGGGGCGCGAGGTTTTTATACATGGTGGTCCTCTACATGGCCCCGGAGATAAACAGATGCGGGCGCGCCGGGGCAGCACGCTGAAGCCCCTGATTTTACCGGTTCAAGCCGGATGGGGGGATTTCAGGGGATTTGCGGGCGGATTACGGCCTCAAAGCCTCAGGGCACAGGCATCTCGCGCGCCTGCTGCTGCAGCCAGCCGCAAAAGCTGTCCAGCCGCGCATGCGGCCCGGCACGGCGCCTGGCCACGTACTGGTAGGCGCTTTCCTCAAAGCCCAACGGCGCCACCAGGCGGCCGGCGCGCAGGTCGTCCATCACCAGGTGCCAGGGCGCAATGCAGACGCCCAGCCCGCCCACCGCGGCCTCCAGCGTGAAGTAGTAGTGCTCAAAGGCCGGGCCGGCCTGCACCGCCAGGTCAATGCCGCGCGACGCGCACCACTCCCTCCACGCGTCGGGCCGCGTGCTGGTATGCAGCAGCGGCAGGCCGGCCAGGTCCTGGGGCCGGCGCACAGCCGCCCTGGCCGCCAACGCGGGCGCCATGACGGGCCCCAGGCGCTCCACAAACAGCGGCAGCAAGGTGGGCGAGGCCTGGCTGCCGCGTTCGGCCACCGTGATGACGAGGTCATAGCGGTCGCGGTCCAGGTTCGGCGCATGCTCGGCCGCGCTGAGGCGGATCTCGGTGTCCGGGTGCAGCGCGTTAAAGCCGTACAGGCGCGGAATCAGCCATTTGACGGTGAAGGTGCTGAAGCAGGACACGTCCAGCGTCCCGGCCTCGTCGCTGCGCACCTCGCGCACGGCCGCTTCCATCTGGTCCAGCGCGGCGGACAGCGCCGGCCACAGCGAGGCGCCGGCGGCCGTCAGCTGCGGCTTGTTTTTGGCGCCCTCGAACAGCACCACGCCCAGCGCCTGCTCCAGCTGCCGCACCTGCCGGCTGATGGCGCCCGGCGTGACCGACAGTTCCTCGGCGGCGGCCGTCATGCGGCCCAGCCGGGCGGCGGCCTCAAAGGCGCGCAAGGCATTCAGGGGTGGGAGGCGGCGCTTCATGATTGATGTGAGTTTATTGCACATAGAACGCGCCAAGAAATCGTTTTTTCTGATCAACCTTGCCCGGCAGAATTCGCAGTACCTTGGCAAAACAGGCAGCTCGCCTGCAACAACTTAAATTGAGGAAAAATCACATGCCTTTTATCCGTACCAACGTCCACCAAAGCACCAGCCCCGAGCATCGGCAAGGCATCGTCATGGGCATACACCAGGCCCTGATCGACAGCATAGGCATGCCCGAAGACGAATTGTTCAACATGGTGAGCGACTACGGCGCGGGACAGTTTTTCTTCGACCCGACTTTCAACGGCATGGCGCGCTCGGATAGGCCGGTGGTCGTGGAGATCACGCTGCGGCGCGGCCGCAGCGATGCGATGAAACGCGCGCTTTACGCGGCCATCGCGCGCAATTTAAAAGCCAATGCCGGCGTGGCGCCCGACGATGTGTTTATCTTCATGCACGAGAACGACTACTCGGACTGGTCGGTGGGCGGCGGCAAGTTCGCCATGGCGCTGGTGCAGCAGCCCGGCCCGGGCTGAAACCAGGCGCCCTATTTTCCCGCAACGGTCTGGCCGGACGGCAGCGCCGGCTGCACCGGGTAGGCCCTGGCCATCCACAGGTAGAGGCCGGCGCCCAGCAGCAGCGTGGCGGCGGCAATCTCCAGCGACAGCGTAAAGCCCGCGCCCGCATTGGGCGTGTGGCGCAGCAGCACGGCCACCAGCGGCGGGCCCAGGATCTGGCCGACGCCATAGGTGGCGGTCAAAAGGCCCATAAAACTCGCGGCCGTGGCGGGTTTCAGACGGCGCACTTCCTGCATTGCAAAAAAGGTGATGGCGGTGAATGGGATGCCCAGCATCAGGCTGCCAATGGCAAAGCCCGCGAGGCTGGGACTCCAGAGGCTGGCCGCGATGCCCAGGGCCTGCAGGAAATAACAGCCCGCCAGCAGCAGGCGAAAGTCCTTGCCCGGCGGCAATCGCGTGGCCAGCAGCGCGCCCAGCATCACGCCCAGGCCGAAGATGGGCCAGAACATGTCCAGCCAGGCTGAACCCGGCAGCGCCGCGCGCGCGATCACCGGCAAAAAAGTGGCGGTGATGATGTAGCCGAAACCCGCCAGGCCGTAGGCCAGCGTCAGCAGCGTCATTTCGGCCTGGCCGTGCCGGGGCGTCGCGCCGGCCGAGGCGGCGGCGCGCGGCGCCAGCGCGACAAGGCGCTCGTCGCCACCACGCAGCACATGCCAGACCAGGGCCGCCAGCACAAAGGACAAGACGCCAAACAGCATCCAGCCCGTGGCGGCCGTCCAGTGCCAAGCCACCATGCCGGTGGCGAACAGGCCGCTGAGCACAATGCCGGCGCCCGGGCCCACATAAATAATGCCGCCCATCGCGGGCACACCGCGCCTGGCCAGCTGCGAGAGACACCAGCCCGAAGTGAACACAAACACCACCGCGCTGGTCACGCCCGCCGCAAAACGCAGCAACGGCCACGCGGCCGGGAAGTGCCAGCCCATGGCCAGCGTGAGCACGCCCGTGGCGAGCAGCCCGGCGCGCACCAGCGAGGAATACGCCAGCGAAGGCAGCCCCTTGAAGCGCGACCACAGCCAGGGCTGCAAGGTGCAGAGAATCGCGCCCAGCATGTAGCCGAAGTAGTTGGCGCTGGCCAGCCAGCTGGCCGTAGGCAGGTCAACCACGCCGTCGCTGAGCATCATGGGCAAAAGCGGCGTGAAAGCAAAACGCCCTATGCCCATGGCCACGGCCAGTGCCACCAGCCCGGCCAGCGCGATGGGCCAGGCGCCGTGCGGCGCGGGGGAAGACTCTTGATGCGGCTGCGATGTGGAGGCCATGCCCGGGATCCTTGCTTGCTCTAGGGTTCTACCCGGATCATACGTTTGGGCCGCCGCCGGGACAGCCGGCGGCGGGAATAACCCCGTGACCCCTAACTGAAGTGCTCAAAGCTTTCGTTGAGGCGGTCCACATAACGCGCCTTGGCCGAGGCGTCGATAAAACTCGCCTCAAAGCTGTTGCGCGCCAGCGTGTAGGCATGGCGCACATCCATGCCGGTGGCCGCGAAGGTCTGCGTGAAGTTCTCGTTCATGTAGCCGCCGAAGTAGGCCGGGTCGTCGGAATTGACGGTGGCGGCCAGGCCGGCGTCCAGCAGTTCGCGCAGGTTGTGGCTGGCCAGGTCGGGGAACACGCAGAGCTTGAGGTTGGACAGCGGGCACACCGTGAGCGGAATGCGGTCTTGCGCCAGGCGCCGCATCAGCGCTGCATCGCGGCTGGAACGCACGCCGTGGTCGACGCGCTCGACCTTGAGCACATCGAGCGCCGTCCAGACATATTCGGGCGGGCCCTCCTCGCCCGCATGGGCCACCAGGTGAAAGCCCAGCTCGCGGCAGCGCGCAAACACGCGCGCGAATTTTTCGGGCGGGTTGCCGACCTCGCCCGAGTCCAAGCCTATGCCGATAAATTTGTCCCGGAACGGCAAGGCCTGCTCCAGCGTCTCGAACGCGTCTTCCTCGCTCAGGTGGCGCAAAAAGCACAGGATCAGCGAGGCGCTGACGCCGAATTCGGCCTGTGCATCCACGCAGGCGCGGTGCAGTCCATTGACGACGGTGGCCATGCTGACGCCGCGCGCTGTGTGGGTCTGCGGGTCAAAAAACATCTCGGTGTGCAGCACGTTGTCGGCAGCCGCCTTGCGCAGGTAGGCCTGGGCCATGTCGTAAAAATCCTGCTCGGTGATCAGCACGCTGGCGCCGGCGTAATAAATGTCGAGAAAACTCTGCAGGTTGGTGAAGGCGTAGGCGTTGCGCAGTTCTTCGACGCTGGCGTAGGGAATCGAGACATTGTTGCGGCTGGCCAGCGCGAAGATCAGCTCGGGCTCCAGCGAGCCCTCGATGTGCATGTGCAGCTCGGCCTTGGGCATGCGCCTGAGCAGCTCGGGCAGGCGGTCAGCGGCCACGGGTTTCACGGAAAAAGACATATCGGCTCCCTGAAAAACAAAAGGCTGCCTGGAGGCAGCCGAATCCGGATCCATCCCCTCTCCCGAAGGAGAGGGGGTGAAAGACGCATCAGTTGCCGGGCACCTTGCCCTCAACGCCCTTGACGTAAGTCTTCAGGCCGCCCAGGAATTTGTCGTCGGCCACCACGTCTTTGGCCAGCAGTTCCTTGCCGGTGTTGTCGGTGATCGGGCCTTTCCAGATCGAGAAGCTGCCGTCCTTCAGGCCGGCCTTGACTTCGTCGATGCGCTTTTTGGTGTCGTCGGGCACGTCGGCGGCAATCGACACGATGTCGATCGCGCCTTCCTTGACGCCCCACCAGGAGGCGGTGTTGCCTTTCCATTTGCCTTCGAGCGCCTCACCCACGGCCTTCACGTAGTAAGGGCCCCAGTTGATGATGGCCGAGGCCAGGTGGGCCTTGGGGCCGTAGGCGGTCATGTCGGAATCCCAGCCGAAGGCGCGTTTGCCCATTTTTTCGGCGGTCTGCAGCACGGCGGAGGAATCGGTGTTCTGGAACAGCACGTCGGCGCCGCCGTTGATCAGGGCGGTGGCCGCTTCGGTTTCCTTGGGCGGGTTGAACCATTCGTTGACCCACACCACCTTGGTCTTGACCTTGGGGTTGACCGACTGCGCACCCAGCGTGAAGCTGTTGATGTTGCGCACCACCTCGGGAATCGGCACCGAGCCGACCACGCCCAGCGTGCCGGTTTTGCTCATCTTGCCGGCGATCACGCCGGCCATGTAGGCGCCTTCGTAGGTGCGGCTGTCATAGGTGCGCATGTTGTCGGCCTGCTTGTAGCCGGTGGCGTGCTCGAACTTGACGTCCTTGGTGTCGCCGGCGACCTTGAGCATGGGCTCCATATAGCCGAAGGTGGTGCCGAAAATCAGCTTGTTGCCCTGGGCCGCCATGTCGCGGATCACACGTTCGGCGTCGGCCGACTCGGGCACTTTTTCGACAAAGCTGGTGACGACCTTGTCGCCGTAGGCCTGCTGCACCGCCTTGCGGCCGTTGTCGTGGGCATAGGTCCAGCCGCCGTCGCCCACCGGGCCGACGTAGGCAAACGCCACCTTCAGGGGCTCGGCCTTGGCGGCCGGCGCCGCAGCTGCGGGCGCGGCGGCCGGAGCTGCCGGTGCCGCCTCTTCCTTTTTGCCGCAACCCACCAGGGCCGCCGCAGCCACTGCGGACAGGGCCGCCAGCTTGAGCAGGGAACGTTTTTGCAGGTCAGTCATGTCATCTCGCTTTCGTGGAAGGAAGGTGAAGAAAGTAAAACAGGGTGCACGGAAAAAATGCAATTATGCGGCGGAAACTCCGAACAGGTCCTCAGGCGCCAGGGTAAAACGGCTTACCGATGGAGCTGGGCATGTTGACGCGAATCCACAGCGGGTTGCGCGAAATCAGCACCAGCACCACGATGGTGGCCAGGTAGGGCAGCATGCTCAAAAACTGCGTGGGCACGTTCACGCCCAGGCTTTGCAGGTGGAATTGCAGCATGGTCACCCCGCCGAACAGGTAAGCGCCAAGCAACACCCGTGCCGGGCGCCAGGTGGCAAAGGTGGTGAGCGCCAGCGCGATCCAGCCCTTGCCGGCGATCATGCCCTCGACCCACAGCGGGGTGTAGGCCACCGACACATAGGCGCCGGCCAGGCCGCACAGCGCGCCGCCGGCCACCACGGCCGCCAGCCGTATGCGCCGCACCGGGTAACCCAGCGCATGCGCCGATTCGGGGCTTTCGCCGACCGAGCGCAGCACCAGGCCGGCGCGCGTGCGGTACAAAAACCAGACCAGCCCGGCCGTCAGTGCCATCGCGATATAGACCATGGGATGCTGGCGGAACAGCGCCGGGCCCAGCAGCGGGACGTCGGCCAGGAAGGGAATCGGGTAATGCGCCTGCTCGGGCAGTTTTTCCTGCACGTACTTGATGCCGGCAAAGGCCGAAAAGCCCGCACCGAACAGGCTCAGCGCCAGGCCGGTCGCGTACTGGTTGGTGTTGAGCCAGATCACCAGCACACCGAAAACGGCCGCCAGGAAGGCGCCCGCCGCCATGCCGGCGGCAAAGCCCAGCCAGCTGTTGCCGGTGTGCACCACCGTGGCAAAACCGGCGATGGCGGCGCACAACATCATGCCCTCGGCGCCCAAGTTGACGATGCCGGCTTTTTCATTGATCAGCAGGCCCAGCGCCGCGATGGCCAGCACGGTGCCGGCGCTCAGCGTCGCGGCGATCAGCAGTGCGGTCGAATCCATCACTCGGCTCCTTTCAGGACTTCGGAAGACGGCGGCGTGGCCACCGGCATGGTGATGGGCTTGGCCAGCCTCAGGCGGTAGGCGATCAGGGTGTCGCAGGCCAGCAGGCTGAACAGCAGCAGGCCCTGGAACACGCCGGTGATGGACTTGGGCAGGCCCAGGCGCGACTGCGCGAGCTCGCCGCCTATATAAAACATGCTCATCAGGATGGCCGAGAACACCACGCCCACCGGATGCAGCCGCCCGACAAAGGCGACGATGATGGCGGCAAAACCGTAGCCCGCCGGCACATAGGGCGTGAGCTGGCCTATGGGGCCGGCCACTTCGAGCGCGCCGGCCAGGCCCGCGGCGGCGCCCGAGGTCAGCAAGGCCAGCCACAGCGCGCGGCGCGATGAAAAGCCGGCGTAGCGCGCGGCCGCGGGCGCCAGGCCGCTGACTTCATGCCGGAAGCCCGCATAGGTGCGGAACAAAAACAGCCACAGCCCGGCCACGCCCAGCAGCGCGAGGACGATGCCGATGTTCACGCGCGAGCCCTGCATGAGCCGCGGGATCTGCGTGACGGCCTCAAAAGTCTTGGTCTGCGGGAAGTTGTAGCCGTTGGGGTCCTTCCAGGGCCCGAAGACCAGGAAGTTGAGCACCATGTCGGCCACATAGACCAGCATCAGGCTGACCAGGATTTCATTGGCGTTGAAGCGGTCGCGCAGCAAGGCCGTGAGGCCGGCCCAGGCCATGCCGCCCGCGATGCCGGCCAGCAAGATGGCCGGAACAATCCAGGGGCCTGTGGTTTTCTCCGCCAGCAGTGCGATGCCGCCGGCCGCGATGGCGCCCATGACGAACTGGCCTTCGGCGCCTATGTTCCAGACATTGGAGCGAAAGCACACGGCCAGCCCCAGCGCGATGATCAGCAGCGGCGTGGCCTTGACCAGCAGCTCGCCGATGGCGTACGGCGACTTGATGGGTTCCCAGAAAAACACCTGCAGGCCCTTGACCGGGTCCTTGCCCAGCGCCACGAACAGCGCCACACCTATCAGCACGGTGATCAGCAGGGCCAGCAGCGGCGAGGCGTAGCTCCAGAAGGAGGACGGCTGAGGGCGGACTTCAAGCTGCGGCATGCGAGGCCTCCGTCTGCGACCACAGGCCGCTCATCCACTGCCCCACGCGTTCCACCGTGGCGTCGGCGCGCGGCAGCGAAGGCGAAAGCTGGCCCTTGGCCATCACATAAAGCCGGTCGCAAATGTCGAACAACTCCTCGAGCTCCTCGCTGACCACCAGCACCGCGCAGCCGGCATCGCGCAGCTTGAGCAGCTCGCCGCGTATCTGCGTGGCCGCGCCCACGTCCACGCCCCAGGTCGGCTGCGAGACGATCAGCAGCGTGGGCTGGGCGTCGATCTCGCGGCCCATGATGAATTTCTGCAGGTTGCCGCCCGACAGCGACTTGGCCACGGCCTGCGGCCCGCCCGACTTGACCTTGTAGGCGGCGATGATGCGTTCGGCCTGCGCCTGCAGCGCGCCGCGGTTCAGCCAGCCGTTGCCGGCGACGGACTCCTTGCGCGTGAGCAGCAGGTTGCGCGCCAGCGAGAGCGAAGGCACGGCGCCGCGGCCCAGTCGCTCCTCGGGCACAAAATGCAGGCCCAGCGCGCGGCGCCGGTGCGGCCCCAGCTTGCCCACGGCCTGGCCCTTGACCACGATGGCATCGCCGGCGGCGCGGGTGTCTTCACCCGAGAGCGCGTAGAGCAATTCCTTCTGGCCGTTGCCCGAGACGCCGGCAATACCGACCACCTCGCCGGCACGCACCTGCAGCGCCACCTGGTGCAGGTCCACGCCGAACTGTTCTTCCTTGGGCAAATCCAGCCGCTTGACGTCCAGCACCACGGCGCCGGCGTGCAGCTCGCGGTGCTCCAGCGCGGGCGGCTCGGCCCCAATCATGAGGCGGCTCAGCGAGGCATTCGATTCCTGGCGCGGGTCGCATTCACCTGAGACCTTGCCGCCGCGCAGCACCGTGCAGGCGGTGCACAGCGCGCGGATTTCATGCAGCTTGTGGCTGATGTACAAAATGCTGCAGCCCTGCGCGGCCAGCTGGCGCAGGGTGACAAACAGGTTTTCCACCGCCTGCGGCGTCAGCACCGAGGTCGGCTCGTCCAGGATCAGCAGCCGGGGATTCGTGAGCAGCGCGCGCACGATCTCCACGCGCTGGCGCTCGCCCACGCTGAGCGTGTGCACCGGCCGCGTCGGGTCCAGCTGCAGGCCGTAGGCCTGGGTGGTCTGCACGATGCGGGCCGAGACCTCGGCCAGGCTCAGGTGTTTATCCAGCCCCAGCCAGACGTTCTCGGCCACGGTGAGCGTGTCGAACAGGCTGAAATGCTGGAACACCATGCTGATGCCCAGGGCCCGCGCCTCGTGCGGGTTGCGCACCGTCACCAGTTGGCCGTCAATGGCCACGGTGCCGGCGTCGGGCCTGACGGCGCCGTAGATGATTTTCATCAGCGTGGATTTACCGGCCCCATTTTCGCCCAGCACGGCGTGGATCTCGCCGGGCCGCACAGTCAGCGAGATGCCGCTGTTGGCCAGCACGCCGGGATAACTTTTGCTGATGCCCTCCAGCCGCAGCCGCGCTTGCGGCCCGGAGGGGCTGTCATTGGGGGGCTGCGCTGTGCTCATTTGTCTCGTGGTGTCCGTTTTTTTGGGGTGGTCGGTATTCTAGGGAGCCAGGCCGGCGGCACATGCCCGGCCGTCACGCAAAGTCATTCTTTTCGCAGCATGGAGGCCACGGACTTGACCCTCTCGCGCAGCCATTTCGCGGCATTCGAGGCATGGGTGCGTTCGTGCCAGAGCTGGTAATACATCATGCGCGGGAACGCCACCGGGCTGGGCAGTATGGCGACCGGCAGGATGCCGGCAAAACGTTCGCAATACTGGCGGCCCGTGGTCATCACCAGCAAGCTTGATGCCACCATGGACGGCATCAGGCCGAAGTGCGGGCAGCGCACCGTGATGTTGCGCGCCAGGCCCAGCGCGTCCAGGTGCTCGTCGATCACGCCCTTGGCGCCCGGGTGCAGCGCCGAAGGCGCGATGTGTTCGGCTTCCAGCCAGCTCGCGGTGTCCCAGCCGCGGCGCACCGCGGGGTGGTCCTTGGCCACCAGGCACACCACCTCGTCGCCAAAGAGGCGCGCCATGTGCAGGTCGTCGGGCGGCGCGGCCCAGTTGCCAATCACGATGTCGGCCTGGCCCTGGGCCAGCTGCGCGCGGTAGTCGGAGTCGGCCGACAGCGGCTGGATCTCGATGCGGCAGCGCGGCGCCTGCGCCTTGACCTGCGCGACCAGCTGCGGCAAAAAGAGCGGGTCCAGGTAGTCGCTGGCCGCCAGGCGAAAGGTGGTGTCGGCCGTGGCCGGGTCAAAGCCCCGGGCGTCGCTGAACAGCATGCCGGCCGCGCGCAAAATGCTGGCCGAGGGCTCGATCATGCGCAGGCCGGCATCGGTGGGCACCATGCCCGCGCCCGAGCGCACCAGGATGGGGTCGCCGGCCAGCACGCGCAGGCGCTTGAGCGCCGCGCTGACGGCGGGCTGGTACATACCCAATCGGATGGCGGCGCGTGATACGCTGCGTTCAGTAAGCACGGTGTTCAAGACCCTGATGAGATGGAGGTCTATCTTGTCGAAAAGCGCCTGGTCTTTCATACCTTTTCACCCATGCGTTTGATATGGGCTTTGATATGCCGGGCACGGCGCGAGTGTTTAACCTGAAGCATGGCTGTTCCACTTTCTTCCAGACCCATCCGCTTCATCAGGCGGGGCGAAGTTGTTTCCGTCAGCAATGTACCACCCGGCCGCACCCTGCTGGACTTGCTGCGCGAGGACCTGGCCTGCACCGGCACCAAGGAAGGCTGCGGCGAGGGCGACTGCGGCGCCTGCACCGTGGTGCTGGGCGAGGCGGCCGGCGGGCAGGTCCAGTACCGCGCCATCAACAGCTGCATTCGGCTGGCGCATTCGGTGGACGGCATGGCCTTGTGGACCGTGGAGGACCTGGCGCAAGACGGCGCCCTGCATCCGGCCCAGCAAGCCATGGTGAATGAACATGGCTCCCAATGCGGCTTCTGCACCCCCGGTTTTGTCATGAGCCTGTTCGGCATGTACCAAAACCACGTTTGCAAGGGCGAGCCCATTACCCGCGAGCTCGCGCAGGAAGCACTCTCGGGCAATCTCTGCCGCTGCACCGGCTACCGGCCCATCCTGGATGCCGCCCAGGCCATGGCGGCACTGCCGCGCGTGAAGGTCGATGAGACCGCGCTGCTGCGCAAGCTCCAGTCCCTGCGCTCGGAACCCGGCGTGACCGAAACAGCCTACCTGGCCCCGCGCACCCTGGCCGGCCTGCTGCAGGCCCGCGCTGACCAGCCCGGCGCCCAGCTGGTCGCCGGCTGCACTGACGTCGGCCTCTGGGTCACCAAAATGCACCTGGAATTCGGCCAGGTGATCGATGTCACCAAGGTCGAAGAGCTGCGGCGTGTTGAACACTACCCGTATCACATCGCCATAGGCGCGGCCGTGACGCTGGTCGACGCCTATGCGGCCCTGGTGAAAGACCGGCCGCAGCTGCACAACTTCGCCACCCGATTTGCCGGCCTGCCGGTGCGCAACTCGGGTACCCTGGGCGGCAATGTCGCCAACGGCTCGCCGATCGGCGACTCCATGCCGCTGTTGATCGCGTTGAACGCGAACGTCGTGCTGATGAGCGTGCGCGGCCACCGCGAGATGCCGCTGGAGCAGCTTTACACCGGCTACCGCAAGCATGTGATGGCCGCGGATGAGGTGCTGGCCTGGATCAAGGTGCCCAGGCCGCAGCCCGGGGAAGCGATGAAGGTCTACAAAATCTCCAAACGCTACGACGACGACATCTCCGCCGTCTGCCTGGCGATCAATCTGCAAATTGAAAACGGCAAGGTCATCGCCGCCTCGATTGGCGCGGGCGGCGTGGCCGCCACGCCCGTGCGCGCGGTGCAGACCGAAGCCGTGCTCAAAGGCCAGCCCTGGACCCAGGCCACCGTGCGCCAGGCCATGGCCGCTCTGCGCGCCGAGTTTTCGCCTATCTCCGATATGCGGGCCTCGGCCGCTTACCGCAGCGAGGTACTGGGCAACCTGCTGCAGCGCTACTGGCTCGAAAGCCAGGGCCTGCAACAGATCAACCTGGCCTCCTTCCGGCTGGAGGAAGCCGCATGAATGCCAAGGACATGTCCGTGAGCCGCGACGTGGTGGCCGACCCCGGGGTGCGCGCGGCCAATGCGCGTACCGACAGCGTGCCGCCCGCCGACCCGGCCCAAAAACAGTCGCTGGCCCGCCAACCCGCCGGCGCGCGGGCCGCAGGCCGCTCCACACCGCATGAAAGTGCGCGCGCGCAGGTGGCCGGCGCCGCCACCTATGTCGACGACATTCCCGAACTGCGCGGCACGCTGCATGCCGCCCCCATCCTGTCGACCGTCGCGCATGGAAAGCTGTTGGGCGTTGACACAGCCGCGGCCCTGGCCATGCCCGGTGTGCGTGATGTGATCCTGGCGCGCGACATCCCCGGCGACACTGTGCTGGGCAATTTTTCGCATGACGAGCCGGTGTTCGCGCAAGATACCGTGCAGCACATAGGCCAGGTTATAGGTGTGGTGGTGGCCGACACCGTGATGCAGGCGCGCCGCGCCGCGCGCAAGGTGGTGTGCAATATCCAGCCCCTGCCGGCACTGCTCAAGGTGCAGGACGCGCTCAAGGCCCAAAGTTATGTGCTGCCGCCGGTGTTTGTAAAACGTGGCGATGCAGCCGCCGCGCTCAAAAAAGCCGCGCACAGGCTGCAAGGCACACTCGAAGTCGGCGGCCAGGAACACTTCTACCTCGAAGGACAGGTGGCCTACGTCGTGCCGCAGGAGCAGCAGCAATGGCTGGTGTATTCCAGCACCCAGCACCCCGGCGAGATCCAGCACTGGGTCTCGCATGCGCTGGGCATTGCCAATAATGCGGTGCGCGTGGAGTGCAGGCGCATGGGCGGCGGCTTTGGCGGCAAGGAAACCCAGTCGGGCCAGATGGCCGTCTGGGCCGCGATTGCCGCGCACAAGCTGCATTGCCCCGTCAAGCTGCGGCTGGACCGCGACGACGACTTTATGGTCACCGGCAAGCGCCATCCCTTTGCCTATGAATACGAGGTGGGTTTTGACGACAGCGGCCGGCTCACCGGCCTCAAGCTCATGATGGCGGTGAACTGCGGCTTTAGCGCCGATCTTTCAGGTCCGGTGGCCGACCGCGCGGTCTTCCACGCCGACAACGCCTATTTCCTCGAAGACGTGGAGATCGCCTCTTACCGCTGCAAGACCAACACCCAGAGCAACACGGCATTCCGTGGCTTCGGCGGCCCGCAGGGCATGATCGTCATCGAAACCATCATGGGCGACATTGCGCGCACCCTGGGCCTGGACCCGCTGGACGTGCGCAGGCGCAACTTGTATAGCGACGAAGTCGTCGCAGCGGCGAGCGTGACCGCGCCGGAACGGCGCCGCGACACCACGCACTACCAGATGAAGGTCGAGGACAACATCCTTGAACCGCTGCTGGCGAAGTTGGAGCAGACCTCGCAGTACCGGCAGCGCCGCCAGGCCATCGCCGCCTGGAATGCCAAAAGCGAAGTCATTAAGCGCGGCATCGCCCTCACCCCCGTCAAATTCGGCATCTCGTTCACCGCCACGCTGTTCAACCAGGCCGGCGCGCTGGTGCACGTCTACACCGACGGCAGCGTGCAGGTCAACCACGGCGGCACCGAAATGGGCCAGGGCCTGAACACCAAGGTCGCGCAAATCGTGGCCGACGAACTCGGCGTGCCCCTGGCCCAGGTGCTGGCCACGGCCAGCGACACCAGCAAAGTCCCCAACGCCTCGGCCACCGCCGCCTCGGCCGGCACCGACCTCAATGCGCGCGCCGCGCAGTACGCGGCCCGCAATGTGCGCGACAACCTCGCGCAGTTCGTCGCCGGCCTGGACCGCTGCGGCGCGGGCGCCGTGCAGTTTGAAAACGGCGAGGTCGTCACGCCGGCAGGCACCCGGCCTTTTACCGAGGTTGTGAAACTGGCTTATGCCAACCGCATACAGCTGTGGAGCGACGGTTTTTACCGCACGCCGAAAATCCACTACGACAAGGCCACGCTGACCGGCCGGCCGTTTTATTACTTCGCCTACGGCGCGGCCTGCACCGAGGTCGCCATCGATACGCTGACCGGCGAAAGCCGCGTGCTCAAGGTCGACATCCTGCACGACGTGGGCACCTCCATCAACCCGGCCATAGACATAGGCCAGATCGAAGGCGGTTTTATCCAGGGCATGGGCTGGCTCACGACCGAACAACTGGTGTGGAACGACAAGGGCCTGCTCAGCACCCACGCACCCAGCACCTACAAAATCCCCGCGACCGGCGACGTGCCCGAACACTTCAGGATAGCCCTGTGGCCCGAACCGAATCGCGAAGACAACGTCTTCGGCAGCAAGGCCGTGGGCGAGCCGCCGCTGATGCTGGCGATCAGTGTGTATGAGGCTTTGCGGGATGCGGTTGCTTTCGCGCGGCCGGGTCAAGTCATCGCCCTGGAGGCGCCGGCCACGCCAGAGCATGTGCTCGAGGCGTTGGGTAGGCGCTGACCACCACGGCACTCACGCCGCGCGATACATCCCCGAATCTCCACGCACGCCCAGCTTTTTCCTGAAAGCCTGGATGTCAAAGCCCTCGCTCGCGAGCCGCTTTTGCATCACGGCCTGGGCGGCGGCCACCGCATCGGCGTTGGCCCATTCCACCACCGTCACCACATCGAACTCGCTGCTGTCGCCGGTCTGGGTCAGCACATGTTTTTGCAGGCAGCCTGGTTGCTCGCCCAGCATGCGCTGGACCTGGTGGATGCGCTCGACAAAAGCGGAGATGGACTGCGAGGGCACGACAAACTTGTCGACTCGGAACACGGAGGCAGAGGCAGAAGAGGAAGCAGGACTGGATGAATCGCTGGACATGGAAACAACTCCTTTGAAAAAAACGGGCCGGGTTGGCCCGTAAAAGCAGGAGTCTGGAACCTCAAGTAAAGTTGAGGTCAAGCACTTTTTTCAAGGAAAGCCATGGGCACGGAACTCGAACAGGCCGGCATCTTCCCCACGCTCTCGGTCGGCGACATGGCGCGCCGCAGCGGCGTGGCGGTTTCAACCCTGCATTTTTATGAAACCAAGGGGCTGATCAGCAGCACACGCACCGAGGGCAACCAGCGCCGTTATGCGCGCGAGATGCTGCGCCGTGTGGCTTTTGTGCGTGTGGCGCAGCGGGTCGGCATCGCGCTGGCCGATATCGAGGCAGCCCTGTCCACCCTGCCCGCGAAGGCCGCGCCCAGCCGCGCGGACTGGGAGCGGCTGTCGGCCGCCTGGCGCGCCGACCTCGACGAACGCATGGCGCAGCTCAAAAAACTGCGCGACACGCTGGATGACTGCATAGGCTGCGGCTGCCTGTCGATCGACAAATGCCGGCTGCGCAATCCTTATGACAAGCTGGGCGAACAGGGTGCGGGGCCGCAGCGCTTGTGGGTGAAGCACAAGGCTGCCGGCTGAGCCGCCCCGCGCCCGTTCAGCCTTCGGAGAACAGCGCCACGATGGTCTGCCGCAGCCACCGGTTGCCGGGATCCGACTCAAACCGTTTGCTCCAGTGCAGCGACACCGTGAAGTCGCGCAGGGGAAACGGCGGCTCGATGATCTCGTAGTTGTCCGTCGCGGCAAATATCCTCGCGATGTTGCGCGGCATGACCACCGCGAGGTCGGTGGCCTTGACGATGGACGGCAGCACCATGAAATGCTCCGTCGTCAGGCGCAGCCGGTCTTCGAGCTGCAGCATCTGCAGGATGCGCAGCGTGTCGGAGTGGGTGCGCACCGCCACAAACTCCAGCTGGCGCAGCGCATCCAGCAGCGCCTGGCCGCCGCGCCGCGTGCCGGCAAAAGGATGGCCCGCGCGCAGCAGCACCACATAACGGTCCTTGAGCAGCTGCACGCGCTGGGTGTCCTTGACCGTGGGCAAAAAGCCAAAGGCAAAGTCGATGCGCCCGCTGTCCAGCGATGCGGCTATCTCGCCGCGGGCCACGGGCAAGGTTTCGATGCGCACGCCGGGCGCCTGCCGGCGCAGCGCCACCATCAGGTCCGGCAGGAAGCGGCCCTCGCCGATGTCGCTCATGTGGATACGGAACACCTTGCGCGACTGCAGCGGCTCAAACAGCGCCGACTCATTGAGCGCCTGCTCCAGCGTGGCCAGCGCGCTGCGCACCGCGTCGGCCAGCCGGTCGGCCTTGGGTGTGGGCTGCACACCGCCGCCGGCCCGCACAAACAGCGGGTCCTTGATCAGCAGGCGCAGGCGCGTCAGGCCCTGGCTGGCGGCGGGCTGGGTCAGGTCCAGCAGCTCGGCCGCGCGGCTGACGTTGCGGGTGCGGTAGACCGCGTCGAACAGCCTCAGCAGGTTCAGGTCTATGTCTTTGATATGCATTGAATGAATACTAGATAGTTTTCTTATTTTATTGATGAATGGTTTCCCGAGGGCCAAACTCCAGGCTTCCCACGACAACAAGGCATAAGGAGACACGCGTGGAAGTTTCATTCAGCAAGGAGATCGAGTCGCTGCGCATGGGCGCGGGCGAGACTTTCCGCGGCGAGGGCATACTCGCGATCACCAAGGCACTGCTGCAGTCCGGCGTGGCCTATGTGGGCGGCTACCAGGGCGCACCGGTCTCGCATCTGCTGGACGTCATGGTGCAGGCCAAACCGTATATGGACGAGCTGGGCGTGCATGTGGAGGCCTGCTCCAACGAGGCCTCGGCCGCGGCCATGCTGGGCGCCTCCATCCACTACCCGCTGCGCGGCGCGGTGACCTGGAAATCCATCGTCGGCACCAACGTCGCCGCCGACGCGCTGTCCAACCTGTCCTCGCCCGGCGTGCTGGGCGGCGCGCTCATCGTGGTCGGTGAGGACTACGGCGAAGGCGCCAGCGTGATCCAGGAGCGCAGCCATGCCTATGCGCTGAAGTCCTCGATGTGCCTGCTGGACCCGCGCCCGGACCTGGAAAAAATGGTGGAGATGGTCGAGCACGGTTTTCGGCTGTCGGAAGCCTCGAACATGCCGGCCATCCTGGAGCTGCGCATACGCGCCTGCCACGTGCGCGGCAGCTTTGCCTGCAAGGACAACCGCCCGCCCGCGATATCGACCCGGCAGCTGATGGCAGAACCCGCCGCCTTCGACTACGCGAAGCTGGCCCACCCGCCTGTCACCTTCCGGCATGAAAAACTCAAAACCCAGGAGCGCATCCCGGCCGCCCGCCGCTACATCATGGAGCAGCGGCTCAACGAGCTGATGGACGGTCCGCGCAAAAACCTCGGCCTCATCGTGCAGGGCGGTATCTACAACACGCTGGTCCGGTCGCTGCAGCAGTTCGGCCTGTGCGATGCCTTCGGCCAAACCGACATCCCCATCCTCGTGCTCAACGTCACCTACCCGCTGGTGCCCGAGCAGGTGGCGGAATTCGCGCTGGGCAAAGATGCGGTGCTGGTGGTCGAGGAAGGCCAGCCCGAGTACATCGAGCAGGAGATCGCGACTTTTTTGCGCAGGCGCGACATCAACACGCGTTTGCACGGCAAGGACATGCTGCCTTCGGGCGGTGAATATTCGGTGGAAGTTGTGGCCGCCGGCCTGGCGGCGTTTGTCGCGCGCTACGCCCCCGACGTGGACACGGCGGCGGCCGCCGGCTGGCTGCAGGGCAATGCCGGCCGCCGCGAGGCCGTGGGCCGGCAGATCGAGGCGCAGCTGAACCAGCCCCTGCCGGCGCGCCCGCCCGGCTTTTGCATAGGCTGCCCGGAGCGGCCGGTGTTTTCCGCACTCAAGCTCGCCCAACAGGACGTGGGACCGGTGCATATCGCGGCCGACATCGGCTGCCACGCCTTCGGCACTTTTGCGCCCTTTTCTTTCGGCCATTCCATCCTGGGCTACGGCATGAGCCTGGCCAGCCGCGCCGGCGTGTCGCCGATGATGGCGCGGCGCACCCTGTCCATCATGGGGGACGGCGGTTTCTGGCACAACGGCCTGCTGACCGGCGTGCAGTCGGCGTTGTTCAACGGCGACGACGCGGTGCTGCTGATCTTCAAGAACGGCTACACCTCGGCCACCGGCACACAGGACATCATTTCCACGCCCGGCACGGACGCCAAGTTCAATGCGGCCGACAAGCTGCAGAGCCTGACCGGCACCAACACCACCATCGAAAAAACCCTGCAGGGCCTGGGCGTCCAATGGCTGCGCACGGTGCACACCTACCACGTCGAGGAAATGCGCCAGACGCTCAATGAGGCTTTCACCACTGATTTCAAGGGCCTGAAAGTCATCATCGCCGAGGGCGAATGCCAGCTCGAGCGCCAGCGCCGCATCAAGCCCTGGCTGGCCGGCCTGCTGAAGAAGGGCAAGCGTGTGGTGCGCGTGAAGTACGGCGTCGATGAAGACGTCTGCAACGGCGACCACGCCTGCATCCGCCTCTCGGGCTGCCCGACGCTGACCTTAAAAGACAACCCCGACCCGCTCAAGGTGGACCCGGTGGCCACGGTGATCGACGGCTGCGTCGGCTGCGGCCTGTGCGGCGCCAATGCGCATGCGGCCACCCTGTGCCCTTCGTTTTACCGCGCTGAAGTCATCCAGAACCCCAAGTGGCACGAACGCCTGCTGGACGGCGTGCGCGCCGTGCTGGTGCGAGCAATGCAAACTGCATGAACATGAATCAACAAAAACCCATCACCCTGCTGATTTGCGCACTGGGCGGCGAAGGCGGCGGCGTGCTGACCGAATGGCTGGTCGACATCGCGCTGGCCAGCGGCTACGCGGCGCAAAGCACTTCCATCCCCGGCGTGGCGCAGCGCACCGGCGCCACCACCTATTACCTGGAGGTGTTCCCGGTGCCGCTGGCCGAGCTGCAAGGCAGGCGGCCGGTGTTCAGCCTCAACCCCGTGCCGGGCGCGCTCGACGGCCTGGTGTCATCCGAGCTGCTGGAAACCGCGCGCCAGGTCGGCAACGGCATGAGCTCGCCGCAGCGCACCCTGGTCATCACCTCCAGCAGCCGCACGCTGACCACGGCCGAACGTGTGGTGGCCGGCGACGGCCGCACCGCGGACGCGCCGCTGCTGCAGGCCATCGCGGCGCAAAGCCGGGCCAGCCAGGTGCTGGCCATGGACCGGATTGCCAAAGACTGCGGCACGGTGGTCAGCGCCGTGATGCTGGGCGCGATTGCCGGCAGCGGCCTGCTGCCCTTTGCGCGCGAAGCCTATGAAACCGTCATCCGGCACGGCGGCAAAGGCGCCGAGGCCAGCCTGCGCGGCTTTGACCGGGCATTCAGGCAGATAGGCGCACAAGGCGCGCAAACAGCCCTGGTCACCCAGCTGCTGTCCGGCCAGGATCCAATTGCACCCGTACCCCAGGAGCTGGAAGCCGACCTGGCCCGCCTCTTTCCGCAACCGGTGCACGAGATGCTGGGCCTGGGCCATGCACGCATGCTGGAGTACCAGGACCGCGGCTATGCCGACCTGTATGTGCGGCGCCTGCGGCAGGTGCTGGAGGCCGAACAGCTGGCCGACCCCGTCGCCACGAACGGTTATGCCACCACGCGCGAGATGGCGCGCTGGCTGGCGCTGTGGATGGCGTTTGACGACATCGTGCGGGTGGCCGACCTGAAAAGCAGCGCCGGCCGCTGGCGGCGCGTCAGCGGCGAGGCCGGGGCGGGCGCGGCCGACCTGCTGCGGGTCTACGACCACTTCAAGCCCGGCGCGGCGGAATTCGCCGCCTTGCTGCCCCAGGGCCTGGCCGCGCGAGTGACCCGCTGGGACCGCTCGCGCGTGGCCAGGGGCAAGACGGCATGGGCCATGCCCCTGAAGGTGGGCACGCACTCCGTCTTCGGCATGCTGTCGCTGCGCCTGCTGGCCAGCCTCAAGTGGCTGCGCGTGCGCGGCAGCCGTTTTGCCGCGGAGCAGGCATTGATCGAGCAATGGCTGGCGGGTGTCGTGAAAGGCACCCGCCAGCACTGGCAGCTGGGCCATGAGATCGCGCTGTGCGGCCGCCTGATCAAGGGCTACGGCAGCACCAACGAACGCGGCAAGGACAACCTCATGCATGTGCTGGAGCACCTGGCCGCTGGTGCGCCCTTTGCCTCGCACGACTTACGCGCCGCCGCCATTGCCCAGGCGCGCGCCGCGGCACTGGAAGACGAAGCCGGCAAGGCGCTGGACCAGGCGTTGGCGCAGCACGGCGCGCCGGCCCGCCCCGTGAAGGCGCAACCGATCCGGTGGGTGGACAACCCGCACCGCAAATCACGCGCCGCCAAGGCGATTTGAAGCACCCCGTTCAAACGAAAAAAGGAGACACCCCATGAAACTTCCCTTCCCATCCGGCCTGCGCGCATGGCCTGTGCTGGCGCTGGCCGCCGCCAGCATGTTGTTTCCCGCCGTCCAGGCACAAACCGCGTCAGCGCCGGCCGCGCATGCGTGGCCAAGCAAACCGGTCCGCCTCATCGTCAACTTCCCGCCGGGCGGCGCGGCCGACCAGCTGGCGCGCGCCATCGGTGTGCCGCTGGCCGATGTCCTGGGCCAGCCGGTGGTCATCGAAAACCGCGCGGGCGCCAACGGCAACATCGGCGGCGAGGTGGTGGCCAAGGCCCCGGCCGACGGCTACACGCTGCTGATGAGTTCGGGCGGCATGGTCTCCGTCAACCCGCACCTCTACCCCAAGATGGCATTTGACCCGGCCAAGGACCTGACGCCCGTGGCGGCCGCGGCGCGCGTGCTGGTGTTCCTGGAGGTCAAACCAGCGCTTCCGGCCAACAACATCAAAGAGTTCCTGGCCTACCTCAAAGCCAATCCCGGCAAGCTGTCTTTCGGCTCGCCGGGCAACGGCAGCTCGCCGCATCTCGCGGCCGAAATGATGAAAGCCCAGGCCAACCTCTACGCCGTGCATGTGCCCTACCGCGGCGCGGCCCCGGCCATGCAGGACCTGCTGGGTGGGCAGCTCGATTTCATGTTCGACCCGGGCATAGGCCTGCAGCATGTGAAAGCCGGCAAGCTCAAGCTGCTGGCCGTGGGCAGCGCCAAACGTTCGCCCCTGTTCCCCGACGTGCCCACGCTGGAGGAGGCCGGCCTCAAGGGTTTTGATGCCGACACCTGGTTCGGCTTCTACGCACCGGCCGGCACGCCGGCCGAGGTGGTCAGCCGGCTGAACCGCGAGATCAACAAAATCCTCGGCACCCAGGCGGTGCGCGATCGTATCTCGGCGATTGGCGGGGTGCCGGCGCCCATGTCGCCGTCGGACTTCGGCAGCCGGGCCGCCATCGACGGCACGCGCTTCGGTGCACTCATACGGGCACGCAACATCAAGGGTGACTGAGTTCACCTATGAGCAAACAGATCACCCACACCGTGCGCGTGGAATTTGGCGACTGCGATCCCGCCGGCATTGTGTGGTTTCCCAACTTCTTTCGCTGGATAGACGCCGCCTCGCGCCACTTCTTTGTGCAATGCGGCGTGCCTTCATGGCAGGAAACCGAAAAAACGCTGGGCGTGATCGGCACACCGCTGGTGGACACGCGTTCACGTTTTGTCTGCGCCGCCACCTACGGCGACACGCTGGCCGTCCACACCAGCATTGCCGAATGGAGGAACAAAAGTTTTGTGCAGCGTTACCGCGTGATGCGCGCCGAACAGCTGGTCATGGAATGCGAGGAGGTGCGGATTTTCGCCGCGCGGCGCGAAGGCGACCCGGCCGGCATACGGGCTGTGCCGATACCGCCGGAGATCAGGAGCCTCTGCGGCTGACGCAGGACCGCAGTGCGATGCCGGGCGCCCTAGAGCGCCTGCAAAACCACATCCCGGAACATCATCAGCACCGCAAAACCCATCACCACCACGCCGCCCCAGCCAAACCAGGTGGTCTTCAAGCCCGAGGTGAACTTGCCCATCACCGACTTGCGGCCGGCCAGCATCATCAGGCCGGCCATGATGGGCACGGCCACCACGCCGTTGATCACCGCGCTCCAGTACAGCGCCTTCATCGGGTCTATGCTGGTGAAGTCCATGCCAGTGCCGACCACCGTGGCGATGACGATGATGGCGTAAAAGCGCTTGGCCTCGTACCAGTGGCGCTCCAGGCCCTCGGGCCAGCCAAAAGCCTCGGCCACCGCGTAGGCGGCTGACGAGGCCAGCACCGGCACAGCCAACAGGCCGGTGGCGATGATGCCGCCGGCAAACAGCGCGAAGGCAAAGTCGCCGGCCAGCGGCCGCAGGGCCTGCGCCGCCTGCGCGGCAGAGGTCACGTCATGGATGCCCGCCGTATACAGCACGGCCCCACCCAGCACCATGATGAAGAAGGCGATGGCGTTGGAGAAAAACATGCCGATATAGGTGTCGCGCTTGACGCGGCGCAGGTCGCGGCGCACTTCCTGCTCCGAGCCGTGGCCCGCGCCCTTGAGGCGCAGCTCTTCGACTTCCTGCGAGGCCTGCCAGAAAAACAGGTAGGGCGAAATCGTGGTGCCCAGCAGCGCGACGATCATCATCCAGTAGCCCGAGGTCCATTGCAGCTTGGGGATCACCAGGTCGTGCAGCACCTGGGCCCACTGCACCTGCACCAGGAACACGGCGATCACATAGGCGAACAGGAAGAGCGTCAGCCACTTGAGGATGGGCGCGAGCTTGCGATAGGGCACAAAGACCTGCAACAGCACCGTGATGACGCCGAAAGCCACCGCATGGAAGTGGTCGCCGCCGCCCACCGCGAGCTGCAACGCCTCGCCCATGGCGGCGATGTCTGCGGCGATGTTGATGGTGTTGGCCACCACCAGTAAAAACACCATGGCCATCAGGAAGGCGCGCGGCGTGTGCTCCCGCAGGTTGGCCGCCACGCCCTTGCCGGTGACCCGCCCTATGCGGGCGCTCACCAACTGGATGGCGATCATGAAGGGCAGCGACAAGAACACCGTCCAGAGCAGCCCGGTGCCGAACTGCGCCCCCGCCTGCGTGTAGGTGGCGATGCCGGACGGGTCGTCATCGGCGGCGCCGGTGACAACGCCCGGGCCGACATGGCGCAGGAAGGAGGGGATGCGGTTCAACAACATGCGCGCGAGGCTAGCACGGCTTGATGAGGCGAAACTTAATTCGTACAAAAACCTCGGGCGCGCGCCCATGCCCGCCGCATCGAATGCAAAAAAGCTACAAAATTCATAGCAGCCGGCACGTTGCCGGTTTTGCGGGCTGGCCTGCGCGGGGCCAAAAGCGTAGGATGGGCGCTCCGCACGCGGCCACCGCCGGCTTCGGCCCAAGGGCCCAAAAAAAGCTGTCGCCAGGCGCAAGCTTCCCTTCAATACACACAGTGGAGGAGTGATTCATGACCGTTTCCCCCCGGAACAGCGAGCAGGCCGCGCAGGCTGAAGAGGCCGCATGATGGACAGCGCCGTCTTCAGCCTGCTGGGCGCCTTCCTGCTGTCCATCATCGGCCTGTTTGTGTTTATCTGGTCGCTGCGCAAAGGGCTGCTGGTGGAGAACCCGACCGCCGCCTCGGTGATCTTCGCGCACGGCGAAGTCGGCCAGGTGGACGACCCGGCCCTGCAGGGCGCCGCCCAGGCGTCCATGCAGAAGGCGGCGAAGGAAGGCGGCCTCCAGGCGCACGCCGCAGACGCCGCCGAGCTGCTGGACCGCATCAGCTCCGACCGCTCCACCGCCTTCCCGGTGTTCATGTTCATCACCTTTGCCTGCATGTGGCTGGTGGTGGGCTCGGCGGCGGGTTTGATCTCGTCCATCAAGCTGCATGAGCCCGACTGGCTCACCGACTATGCCTGGCTGACCTTCGGCCGCATACGCACGGTGCACCTGACCGGCGTGCTCTACGGCTGGATCACCAATGCCGCGCTGGGCATGGTGGTGTGGCTGCTGCCGCGCCTGCTGCGCACGCGGCTGTACGGCGCGATCTGGGTCATGCTGGGCGGCGCGCTCATCAACATGGGCATCGCCGGCGGCATAGGCGCCATCGCCACCGGCTGGAACGACGGCATGGAGTACCTGGAGATCCCGTGGCAGATCGCGATCTTCATGTTCGCCGGCTTTGCCCTGGTGATACTGCCGGTGCTGTACACGCTGGTCAACCGCAAGGTTTCGCACCTCTACGTCAGCGTCTGGTACATGACGGCCGCGCTGCTGTGGATCGCCCTGCTCTTCCTGGTCGGCAAGATGCCGGGCGTGCACACCGGCGTGCAGCAGGCCACCACCAACTGGTGGTACGGCCACAACGTGCTGGGCCTGTGGTTCACGCCGGTCAGCGTGGGCGCCATCTATTACTTCCTGCCCAAGGTCATAGGCCGGCCGATACGCTCCTACAACCTCTCGCTGCTCGGCTTCTGGACGCTGGCGTTTTTCTACGGGCAGGTGGGCGGCCACCACCTCATAGGCGGGCCGGTGCCGGGCTGGCTGATCACGCTGTCCATCGTGCAAAGCGTGATGATGGTGATTCCGGTGATCGCCTTCAGCATCAACATGGGCGCCACCCTGCGGGGGCGCATGCACCTGGCGCGCTATTCACCCACGCTGCGTTTCATGATGTTCGGCGGGCTGATGTACCTGGCCTCTTCATTGCAGGGCTCGCTGGAGGCGCTGCGCAGCGTCAACCAGATCACCCACTTCACCCATTTCACGGTAGCCCACGCGCACCTGGGCGCCTATGCCTTCGTCACCATGGTACTGTTCGGCGCCATCTATTTCATGATGCCCCGGGTGCTGAACTGGGAGTGGCCCTACCCGAAACTGATCACCCTGCACTTCTGGCTGGCGGCCGTCGGGGCGATGATTTATTTCGTCGGACTCACCATCGGCGGCTGGCTCCAGGGTGTGGCCATGCTGGACGCCGCGCAACCCTTCATGGCCTCGGTGGAAGTGACGCTGCCCTACCTCCAATGGCGGTCCATAGGCGGCAGCCTGATGGTGCTCAGCCACCTGGTGTTCGTCGGCCATTTCCTGGCCATGGCGCTGCGCTTCGGGCCGGGCCGCGCGGGCGCCGCCCTGTTCTGGCCCAACGACCTGCGTAGCGCGGAACTGGGAGCCCCCCATGGAAAATGAAGTCAAGCTGGCATCCGGCGCCATGGTGGCGCTGGGCATTGCCACGGCGGCCCTGGTGGTCATGCCCTATATGCAGGTGCGCGACATCAAGCCGCCGCCACAGCTCAAGGGCTACACCAGCGCGCAGCTGCGCGGGCGCGAGGTCTACATCGCCAACGGCTGCGTCTACTGCCACAGCCAGCAGCCGCGCGACCGCAACTTCGGCCCCGATGCGGAGCGCGGCTGGGGCCGGGCCTCGGTGCCCGGCGATTATTTCTACGACAAGCCCCACCTGCTGGGCAGCATGCGCACCGGTCCCGACCTGTTCAACATCGGGGCGCGCCAGCCCAGCAAGGACTGGCACCTGGGCCACCTGTACCAGCCGCGCGCTTACGTGCCCGGCTCCATCATGCCGTCCTACCCCTACCTCTTCGTCGTCAAGGACGCCAAAGACGCGGAAAGCGAAGGCGAGACGCCGCTGGCCCTGCCGCCCGCCTACGGCCCCAACGTGGGCCAGGTGGTGGTGCCCACGCCCCAGGCGCTGGACCTGGTCAAGTACCTGCAGGGCCTGAACCACACCTACCCGGTGCTGCCGCCCGCCCCCAAGCCCTGAGCCCCACAAGGTGACGCCATGCTGAACGACAAGACATCCGAGAGCCGGGCACAGGAGCGCGAACAGGCCGAACCCTCCGAAAAAGGCCAGCCCATTCCACTGCTCTTCCTGGTCGGGGCGGCGGCATTGGTGCTGTGGGGCGCGGGCTACATCGCGCTGTCCGGCTCTTTCGGCCGCGCCGACCTCGGCGACAAACGCACCCTGGCCGACCTGTCCGGCCCGGCCGCCCCCGCCGCGGGCGCATCCGCCAACGGCAAACAGCTGTTCACCGCCAACTGCGCGGCCTGCCACCAGGCCAGCGGCAAAGGGCTGCCGGGGGTGTTCCCGCCGCTGGACGGCTCCGAATGGGTGACCGGCGACGAGCGCACCGTGGCCAACATCCTGCTGCATGGCGTCACCGGCGAGATCAGCGTCATGGGCAACAGCTTCAAGGGCGCCATGCCGGCCTTCCCGCAACTCAGCGACGCCGAACTGGCCGCGGTGGCCAGCTACATCCGCTCCGAATGGTCCAACAAGGCGGGCGCCATCAAGCCTGAATTGTTCGAGGCCGAACGCAAGGCCGGCACGCGCACCACCCCCTTTAACGGCGGCGCCGAGCTCAAGACGCTCACCGGCAAAGCCTCCTAAGCCTGCCGATGTTGCGCACCGCCTTGCTGAGCGCCATGCTGGCCCTGGCGGCTTACGCCGCCGCCGCGTGGCTGACGCACGATTTCCAGGTCTGGACCGCCGAGGGCGCGCGCCGGCTTGAAGTCGCCTTGCAACCGGTGCCAAGCCCGGCGGTCGAAGTCGACGGGCCCGGCATAGGCCCGCAGGCGCTGTCGCAATATCTGGCGGACGGACAGTCGGTCACCCTGGTGGACTTTGTCTACACACGATGCCAGACCGTCTGCCTCGCGATGGGCAGCAGTTTCCAGCAGATGCAGCGCGCGCTGCGGGAGCGCGGCGGCCAGGGCGGCCAGGTGAGGCTGCTGTCCATCAGCTTCGACGGCAGCCACGACACACCCGTCGTGCTGCAAGCCTATGCGGCGCGCTTGAGCGCCGACCCCGCGCTATGGCGTTTTGCGCGCATGCCGGACCCGCAAGCCACCCAGCACCTGCTGGCGGATTTCCAGGTCGTGGTGGTGCCCGACGGGCGCGGCGATTTTGAACACAACGCGGCGCTGCTGCTCGTCGACCAGAAAGGCCGGCTGGTTCGCATCTTTGACTATGCGGAGCAGCAGCTCGCGCTCGACTATGCGCGGCACCTCGCGGGCGCAGCCGCGCCGTCGCCATGAAGCGGCCCACTCCCTCGCGCGGCGCAATGGCCCTCATGGCCGCGGCCCTGCTGTGCCTGCTGGCCTGGCCCGGTGTGCGGCACGGCCTGGAGGCCAGCATGACGCGCCACATGCTGGTGCAATACCCCTTGCTGGCACTGGCCGGCTACCTGCTCGCCGCCGCGTTGCCGCAGCGCTGGACGGTGCGCCTGCACCGCTGGAATGCCCACGGCATCAGCGGCCTGTTCGCCGCCGCGCTGATGCTGGCGATCTTGATGGTTCCCCGCGTGCTGGACCTGGCCTTGGTGGACGGCCGCATCGAAACCCTCAAATACCTGGCCCTGCTGGCTTGCGGCGCCGCGATCGGCCTGTCATGGCGGCCGGCGGGCCTGCTGGTGCAGGGTTTCTTTCTGGGCAATGCGCTGCCCATGATGGCGGTCGTCGGCAACCTGTATGAGACATCGCCGCTGCGCGTCTGCAACGCCTACCTGCTGGACGACCAGGCGCGGCTGGGGCAGATGCTGGTGTGGATTTCGGCGGCAATTGCCGCTGCATGGTTTGCCTGGCTGGTGCGCGCCTTGATGCAAAGAGATGCCGCGGCCTTGTCCGGCGATGCCGCCGCAGCGACCGAACCCACAGCGCACTGAGTCTTTCGCAAGAGCAGCTACTCGCTCATGACCACCAGTATCCGCGCGTCGGCACGGCCCAGCGAGGTATAGATGTGACCGATGCCGCTGTTGAAATAGGCCGACTCATGGCGCCCGACTTCGACGATTTCACCGGTTTCAAACTCGATGCGCACCCGGCCTGAAAGCACCGTGACAAACTCCTGCCCGGGGTGGCGAATGAAGTCGGGGAACTGTTCCCGCTGCCGCGCCATGACGCGGCCCAGCACGGGCGTCATGCGTTTTCCCGGAAACCCGTTGGCCAGCGCGCGGTAGTCGTAGTGGCCCGAGCTGTAGGTCGCCTCCCCGCCTGCTTCAGACCACACCACGACGGGTGCCGCAGCCCCCGCCGGCGCCGCGCCACGCGCGTCTATCAGCTGCCCCACATCGAGCGACAGCGCCCGGGCCACGGCGGCCAGCTTTTCATAGCTGACCGAGATCTGCCCCAGCTCCATCTTGGACAAGGTGGACAGCGCCACGCCGGAATGGCCGGACAAGTCCTTGAGCGTCAGCCGCCGCGCCTTGCGATGGCCGCGCAGGCTCAAACCAAGTTGCACGCGGTCGGCCTCGGGGGCGGCGGCGGGAGCGCGGGCGGGGCGTGCAGGCATGGTGTTTTCCCTTTGTTTGGGCTAAATCGGGTAAATCGGCTGGACAGGCACGATTCTCGCATGTGAGAATTCTCAAATGCGAGAATTTGACATCCTGATCGTCGGCGCCGGCATTGCGGGCGCTTCCCTGGCCTGGCGCCTGGCCGGCCAGCGCAGCGTCGCGCTGCTGGAGCGCGAGTCCCAGCCGGGCTACCACTCCACGGGCCGCTCGGCCGCCATGTTCATGGAAACCTATGGGCCGCCCATGGTGCGGGCGCTCACGCGCGCCAGCCGCGCCTTCTACGAGCTGCCGCCCGAGGGCTTTGCCCCGGACCTGATGCAGCCGCGCGGCGTGCTGTACCTGGCCACGCACGGCCAGGAACAGGAACTGGCGAACACCCGCAAGGAATTGCTGGCGAACTGCCCCGGCCTGCAGACGCTGGACGCCCGCACCACGCTGGCCCATGTGCCCTGCCTGCGGCCCGATCTGGTGCACGGCGCGCTCTACGACGCCGGCGCGCAGGACATGGATGTGCACGCCCTGCACCAGGGTTTTCTGCGCGGCTTTCGCCAGAAGGCCGGAGCGGACGGCGAGCTGCGCAATAGTGCCGGCGTGACGCGGGCCGCGCATGACGGCCGCTGCTGGACCGTGGAGCTCAGTGACGGCCAGGCCCTGCGCGCCCGCACCGTGGTGAATGCCGCGGGGGCCTGGGCCGACGAGCTGGCCGCCGTGTTCGGCGTGCGGCCCGTGGGCCTGGTGCCGCATCGCCGCAGCGCCTTCACCTTCAAGGGCCCCGAGGGTGTGGACGCTTCGCACTGGCCGGCCGTGGTCGACGTCGATGAAAGTTATTACTTCAAGCCCGACGCGGGCCAGTTGCTGGGTTCGCCCGCCAATGCGGACCCGACGGTGCCGCACGACGTGGTGCCCGAGGAACTCGATATCGCCATGGGCATACACCAGATTGAAAGCGTCACCACCCTGACCATACGCCGGCCCGCCAGCACCTGGGCCGGCCTGCGCTCCTTTGTGCCCGACGGCGAAATGGTGATAGGCCATGACGACACCAGCCCCGGCTTTTTCTGGCTCGCGGCGCAAGGCGGCTACGGCATCCAGAGCGCGGCGGGCGCGAGCGCGCTGGCCGATGCGCTGCTGCGCGAGGCCGCGCTGCCCGAAGAACTTTTGCAGCAGGGCCTGGATGCCCGCGCACTGTCGCCCGCCCGCCTGCGATGACCTTGACACCGCCCCCGTCCCACTCTCGACCGAAACTTCAAAAGAGGCCTACCATGGAACACATGTCATTCAATGCACTGCGCCGCACGCTGATTGCCGGCGGCGTCCTTTTCTGCGGGCTGGCAGCCGTGGGCGGGCCCGCCCACGCCGCCGACTTTCCGGAACGGCCTGTGACACTGGTCGCGCCCTTCCCGGCCGGCGGCGCGGCCGACGTGCTGGCGCGCATCCTGGGCAAGGCCCTGGGCGACCAGCTGGGCCAGCCCGTGGTGGTCGAGAACAAGCCGGGCGCCGGCACCGCCATAGGGGCGGCCGCGGTGGCAAGCGCCAAGCCCGACGGCTACACGCTGCTGGTGAGTTCCAACTCCACCTTTACGCTGAACCCTGCCCTGCAGCCCAAGCTGTCCTACGACCCGGCCAAGGGTTTTGACGCCATCGGCTTGGTGGGCTCGGTGGCGCTGGCGATGCTGGTGAACCCCTCGGTCACCGCCACCGACGTGCACCAGTTTGTGGCCGCCGCCAAGGCCAACCCGGACAAATACGTCTACGGCAGCTTCGGCAACGGCACCAGTTCCAATTTCGCCGGCGCGATGTTCAACACAGCCACCGGCCTGAAGATGACGCATGTGCCCTACAAGGGCTCCGGCCCGCTGATGACCGACCTGATGGGCGGGCAGATCCCGGTGTCTTTCGACACCGTGGTCGCCGCCTCGCAGCAGCTCAAGTCGGGCAAGATTCGCGTGCTGGCCGTGGCCATGAACAAGCGCTCGGCCCTGCTGCCGAATGTGCCGACCATGGCCGAAGCCGGCTATCCCACTGTCGACATGAACGCCTGGCTGGCCGTGGTGGCGCCCAAGGGCGTGCCGGCGCCCGTCAAGGCGCGGCTCGAGAAAGCGCTGGCCACGGTGATGGCCAACCCTGAGATCATCGACAAGCTCAAGGGTGCAGGTTTTGAGCCCGGCTATGCCGCGATTGCCGATTGGCCGGGCATGGTCACGGCCGAGATCGCGCGCATGAAGACGCTGGCCGAACGCTCGCAAATCAAAACCGACTGAACAAACACACCATGCCCTCCACGCTGCCCGACATCTCCGCCGTAGAACTCCGCCGCCTGATCGCCAGCCGACAGGTGTCGCCGGTAGAGTTGATGGACGCCTGTATCAGCCGCATCGAAAACCTCAACCCGGCCATCAACGCAATCTGCGCGACCGACTTCACGCGGGCGAGAGAAGCCGCGCGCGCGGCCGAGGCGCAGGTGATGCGCGGCGGCCCGCTGGGGCCGTTGCATGGGCTGCCGCTGGGCGTGAAGGACCTGCAGGACACCGCGGGCCTGCTGACCACTTACGGCAATGTGGGGCTGCGCGGCAATGTGCCGGCCAAGGACAACGCCCTCGTGGCCAAGCTGCGCGCGGCGGGCGCCATCGTCACGGCCAAAACCAATGTGCCCGACATGGGCGCGGGCGCCAACACCCGCAACCCGGTCTGGGGCGCGACCGGCAACCCCTTTAACCCCGCGCTCAATGCGGGCGGCTCCTCGGGCGGCTCGGCCGCGGCGCTGGCGGCCGGCATGCTGCCCATCTGCACCGGCTCGGACACCGGCGGCTCGCTGCGCATACCGGCCTCGCTGTGCGGTGTGGTCGGCCTGCGGCCCTCGCCCGGGCTGGTCGCCAATGACGCGCGGCCGCTGGGCTGGTCGGTCATTTCGGTGCTGGGGCCCATGGGCCGCAACGTGGCCGACACGGCGCTGCTGATGTCCGCCAGCGTGGGGGCCGATGCGCGCGACCCGTTGTCCTACCCGGTGGACGCCTCCGCCTTCTGGCCGCTCAAATCAGTGGACCTGTCCACGCTGCGCGTGGGTACGACGGAAGATTTCGGCATGTGCATCGTGGATCCCGAGATACGCCGCGTGTTTCGCCAGCGTGTGGAGGCCATACGCCCGCTGGTGGCCAGCTGCGAACCGGTGGACCTGCAGCTGGACGACGCCGACCGCGCCTTCGACACGCTGCGCGCCGAGAGTTTTGTCGCGGCCTTTGCCGACACCTACCGCAAGGCCCCGGAAACCCTGGGCCCGAATGTGCGCGACAACATGGAGATCGCCGCGGCCATCACGCTGGCCGACCGCGCCTGGGCGCACCTGGAGCAGACGCGCATCTCGCGCCGCTTCGCCAAAGCCTTCGAGCAGTACGACCTGATCCTCGCGCCGGTCACGCCGGTCACGCCCTTCCCCTGGACGGAGCTGTTCGCCGGCAATATCGACGGCCAGGCCATGCGCAACTACTACCACTGGCTGGGCCTGACCTATGTGGTGACGCTGGCCACCAACCCGGCGCTGGCCCTGCCCTGCGGCAAGGACGAGCACGGCATGCCCTTCGGCCTGCAGGTCATAGGGCGGCTGCATGGCGATGCGCAGCTGCTGGCCGCAAGCCAGGCGCTGGAACAGGTGTTTGCGGGCAGTGACAGCCTGCGCCGGCCTGTGCCCGACCTCCAGGCCTTGCAGGCAGCCAGGCCTGAGCTCAAGTCCATCGTGACGCATCCGCCCGAAATGGTGGGCGTCCAGGGTGGAGGCGGGCTGACGGCGGTCTGATGCCGCTCAAACGGCGCGGTTCAGGTCCACGTCCAGGCCCGCCCGCTTCATCTCGCGCGCCAGCAGCAGCTGCCACAAGCCTCCCTCGTCGACCGTCATGCTGGTCGCGCCCTTGAGGACATCCGGCAGGGTGTCGTCTCCGGACAGCAGGCAGGCAATACGGCTGCGGCCTAGCGCGGCCAGCATAAAGCCTATGGCCAGCATGGCCGCGGGCGAATCAGGTTTGTTGCCCGGCAGGAGCAGCACAAACCCCAAATTGCGCAGCCCCTCAAGCTGGTCGATGGAAACAGCGTCGAGTACCGCCGCCTCCAGGCCCAGCCGCTCCACGAACTCGCATGCATCGCCGACCGCATCGCCGCCCAGGCCCAGGATGGCCACACGGGTACCGGGCGCCGTGGCGGAAAAGGGAGAAGGGAATTCGGTCTTGGACATGGGAATCCTCTCTGGAGTGGACGATGAAGGCGCGGGGGCTGGTGCGGGTGGGCGCTCAGGCTCAGGGGGGGCTGATGCCGGCTCAGGCGGCGGTGGCGGTGGCGGTGGCGGTGCCGATACCGGCTCCGCCTCCCCAACCGGGGCCGCCTCCGGCGTGACGCTGGCCGAACCCTCAAGGCGCTCTGTCAGCAATTTTTTGGCTGCAGTCACGCGAACAGTGGCCAGGTCGACACCTTCCTTGACTTTTTGCTGGCGTTCGTCGTCCGAGAAGCGGTCACCAAAGGTTTTATCCAGCAGGAAATCCTGAATCGCAACGGCGAACTGCCGGTACTCGGGCGTACCCGCGCCAAAGCTGTCGGCCAAGGTGGTGTTGATTTTCTTTTGCAAGGACTCCACGCTCGAGTCCCAGTCCGTTTGCTTCACCGATACCTTGAAGGCCCTCAGTATCTTGAGCTGCCGGTTAACCTTTTCGATGGCGCTCTCGATCGCCGCCTTGTCGCGAGCGTCAAGGGATGGCGGTGTATTTTTGCCGTTGGACATGCAGACTCCTGATGCGAACCAGCCCACACTGTAGCGCCCCCGACAACATACCTCTGGTTACAGCACCAGCAATGCCCTGAAGTCGTTGACGTTGGTGTGCGTGGGTCCGGTGATCACCAGGCCGCCCAGCGGCTCGAAATAGCCATAGGCGTCGTTGCGGTCCAGGTACTGGTCTATCTTCATGCCTTTGGCCAGCGCGCGCTGCAAGGTGTCGGGCGCCACAAAGGCGCCGGCATTGTCTTCCACGCCGTCTATGCCGTCGGTATCAGCCGCCAGCGCATACACACCGGGCTGCCCTTGCAGGGCGAGTGCCAGGCCCAGGCAGAACTCGCCGGCGCGGCCGCCTCTTCCACGTTGTTCGCGTGGCGTGCCCTCGGCCTGCTTCTTGACCGTGACCGTGGTCTCGCCGCCGCTCAAAATCACGCAGGGCCTGCTGAAAGGCTGGCCCTTGAGCGCCACGGCGCGCGCCAGGGCCGCATGCACCTTGCCGACCTCGCGCGATTCGCCTTCCATCTCGTCGCTCAGGATGTAGGCCTGCAGGCCGGCTGCGCGCGCCACGGCGGCGGCGGCTTCCAGCGACTGCTGGGGCGTGGCGATCATGTGCACTTCATGACCTTTGAAGACCGCGTTGCCGGGCTTGGGGGTTTCCAGCGCGCCCTGCTCAAGCAAGCTCATGATGGCGCCGGGCACTTCGATGCCGTAGCGCTGCAAAATCGCCACCGCCTCGGCGCAGCTGGTCGCGTCGGGCACGGTGGGGCCGCTGGCGATGATGGACGGGTCGTCCCCCGGCACGTCGCTGATGGTGAGCGTCACCACGCGCGCCGGCGCGCAGGCCGCGGCCAGGCGCCCGCCCTTGATGCGCGAGAGGTGCTTGCGCACGCAGTTCATCTCGGAAATATTCGCGCCGCTGTTGAGCAGCGCCTTGTTGATGCGCTGCTTGTCTTCCAGCGTCAGGCCTTCGGCCGGCAGGGTCAGCAAGGCCGAGCCACCGCCCGAGATCAGGCACAGCACCAGGTCGTTTTCGGTCAGGCCCTGCACCATGGCCAGGATGCGCTGGGCGGCCGCCAGGCCGGCCGCGTCAGGCACCGGGTGGGCGGCCTCGACGATCTCTATGCGCTGCTTCAGGCCCTCGGGCCGCGGCGGGATGTGGTGGTAGCGCGTGACGACCAGGCCTTCGAGCGGCGCGTCGGCCGGCCACAAGGCCTCGACCGCCTGCGCCATGGAGCCGCCGGCCTTGCCCGCGCCTATCACGATGGTGCGGCCGCCGCTGGCTTGGGTGGGCGGCTGGGGCAGGTAGCGCGCGGTGTTCTCCAGCGGCAGCGCGCGCGTGACGGCGGCGCGGTACAGGTGCTCGAGGAACTCGCGCGGCTGGCGGGCGGCGTCGGGAATCGTGTGGGGTGTCTTGGCTGCGGTCATTGAAAGGTCTCCACCCTCGATTGTGCCGTGGTAACCGGGCAGTAACCCGGCAAACCCACGGGGTTTGGGGGATAGGGCCAAAACACGCGCTGCCTAGAATGGTTCTTCACCCATTCACCCACCGAAGAAGAAAGCAGACACCGCATGAACGCCTACCTCGCCCTGGGCATTGCCATCGTTGCCGAAGTCATCGCCACCACGGCGCTCAAGTCCAGCGAGAGCTTCACCCGGCTCGTGCCATCGCTGATCAGCATCGCGGGCTACGGCGTGGCGCTGTACCTGCTCACGGTCACCATGAAGTCCATCCCCACCGGGGTGACCTATGCCATCTGGTCGGGCCTGGGCATTGTGCTGATCAGCATCGCCGGCTTTTTTGTCCACCACCAGAAGATAGACCTCTGGGGCATGGTCGGCATGGCGCTGATCATCGCGGGGGTGGTGGTGCTCAACCTGTTTTCGAAATCAACCACGGCGTGACGGGGGCCGGCACGCCGGCCCTTGCGCCCTACTCAATCGCGACCTTGGCGTCTTTCACCAGCCTGGCGAAACGCTCCGTGTCTTCCGCGATCTGCCGCGCCATCTGCTCGGGCGTGTTGCCCACGGGCTCGGCGCCTATATCGTCCATCTTCTTGCGAAACTCCGGCGAGTTGACGATCCTGGCCAGCTCGGTACTCAGGCGCGCCACGATGTCCCTGGGGGTGGCCGCCGGCGCCAGCACCCCGAACCAGGTGCCGAGGTTAAAACCCTTGAGGCCGGCTTCGTCCAGCGTGGGCACATCGGGCAAGGCCGCAGACCGTTTGTTGGTCGTCACGGCCAGCGCGCGCAGCTTGCCTGCCTTGATGTGCGGCAGCACCGGCGTGATGGTGTCAAAGGACATGGTGATCTGCCCGCCCAGCAGATCGGTGGTGAGCGGCCCGCTGCCCTTGTAAGGCACGTGCAGCATCTGCACGCCGCCCATGCTTTCAAACTGCGCCCCTATGAGGTGCTGGCCCGTGCCGTTGCCGTTGGAGCCGTAAGTCAGCTTGCCGGGTTCCGCCTTGGCCAGTGCCAGGAGTTCCTTCACGTTCTTCGCCGGGACCGCCGGGTTCACCACCAGCACATTGGGCACCAGCGCCACGGTGCTGACGGGCGCAAAATCCTTCTGGAAGTCGTAAGGCAGTTTTTTGTAGACGCTGGTGGCGATGGTGTGGTGTACCGCGCCCATCAGCAAGGTGTAGCCGTCGGCTTTGGACTTGGCCACAAAATCCGCACCCAGCGTCGCGCCGGCGCCGGGACGGCTTTCCACCACCACGGGCTGGCCCAGGCTTTTCGACAGCTCCAGCCCCACGGCGCGTGCCAGCACGTCCGTCGTGCCGCCCGCCGGGAAAGGCACGATGAGGCTGATGGGCCGCGCGGGCCAGGCCTGCGCAAAAGCCGGGGCGCCCATCAAGCCCGTCGCCGCCACGGCACCCAGGGCCAGTGCGTGCACCAGCCTTAAAGCGTACCCGCCGCGCCCTTGTTCTTGTGATCGCATGTCTTGTCTCCTTTTGTAGGTTTTCTGGAATCAGGCCGCCGCGGCCACGGGCCTGGCGGTGTCGGCAAAGCAGTTGCAGACCGCTTTGGTGACCTGCGCCGTGGTGGCCTGGCCGCCCAGGTCGCGCGTGTGCAGGGAGGCGTTGGCCGTCACCGCTTCGATGGCCTGCATCAGCTGGCCGGCGGCGGTGTGCTCGCCAAGGTGCTCGAGCAGCATCACGCAGCTCCAGAAAGTGCCGACCGGATTGGCCAGGCCCTTGCCCATGATGTCGAAGGCCGAACCGTGGATGGGCTCGAACATGCTGGGGTAGCGGCGCTCGGGGTCGATGTTGCCGGTGGGCGCGATGCCCAGGCTGCCGGCCAGCGCGGCGGCCAGGTCGCTCAGGATGTCGGCGTGCAGGTTGGTGGCGACCACGGTGTCCAGCGAAGCCGGGCGGTTCACCATGCGGGCCGTGCAGGCGTCGACCAGTTCCTTGTCCCAGCTGACGTCGGGGAACTCCTTGCTGATTTGCAGCGCGATCTCGTCCCACATCACCATGGCGTGGCGCTGCGCGTTGGACTTGGTCACCACGGTGAGCAGCTTGCGCGGGCGCGACTGCGCCAGCCTGAAGGCGTAGCGCATGATGCGCTCGACGCCGGCGCGCGTCATCATCGAGACATCGGTCGCCACCTCGATCGGGTGGCCCTGGTGGGCCCGCCCGCCCACGCCCGCATACTCGCCCTCGGAGTTTTCGCGCACGATGACCCAGTTGAGCTGCTCGGGCGTGCAGCGCTTGAGCGGCGCGTCTATGCCCGGCAGTATGCGTGTGGGCCGCACATTGGCGTACTGGTCAAAGCCCTGGCAGATTTTCAGGCGCAGGCCCCAGAGCGTGATGTGGTCGGGAATGTGCGGGTCGCCGGCCGAGCCGAACAGGATGGCGTCCTTGTCGCGCAGCTCGTCCAGCCCCTTGTCGGGCATCATGACGCCGTGCTCGCGGTACCAGTCGCCGCCCCAGCCGTAGGACGTGAACTCAAAGCGAAAATTGGCTTGCGTGGCGGCCAGGGCCTGCAGCACCTGCTGGCCGGCCGGAACGACTTCCTTGCCGATACCGTCGCCGGGGATGCAGGCGATCTTGTAAGTCTTCATGAAAATTCCTCGGGTTGTGAGGCGTCCAATGTAGCGATTGGCGGCAACAACAAAATCACGTAAAGTGAGTCCATTATTAACTTCAGGTTACGAATGACTCCGTCCAACCCAGCCCCTTCCGAGATGGCTTTTTTCAGCCTGCTGGCGCGCTACGGCAGCCTGTCGGCCACGGCGCGCGAGCTGGGCGTCAGCACGGCGGCGGTCAGCAAGCGGCTGGCGCAGATGGAGGCCCGCCTGGGCGTGCAATTGCTCAACCGCACGACGCGGCGCGCCAGCCTCACGCAGGAAGGCGAGATTTACCTCACGCACGCGCGCCGCATCCTGGCCGACATCGACGACATGGAGCAGCAGGTCTCCAGCGCCGTGGCGGCGCCCAAGGGCCTGCTGCGCGTGAACGCCACCCTGGGCTTTGGCCGCAGCCACGTGGCGCCGTTGATCTCGCGTTTTGTCAAAGCCCACCCCGAGATGGAGGTGCAGCTGCAGCTCACCGTCAACCCGCCGCCGCTGACCGAGGACGCCTTTGACGTCTGCATACGCTTTGGCGAGCCGCCCGACGCGCGTGTGGTGGCGCGTTTGATCGCGCCGAACCGCCGCCTGCTCTGCGCCTCACCGGCCTACCTGGCGCGCCACGGCACACCCAAGGTGCCGCACGACCTGGCGCGGCACAACTGCATAGGCATACGCCAGGGCGACGAGGCCTACGGCATCTGGCGTCTGGCGTCGGGCAAACACACGCAGGCCGTCAAGGTGCATGGAAACCTCAGCACCAGCGACGGCGAGATCGCGGTGAACTGGGCGCTGGACGGCCACGGCATCCTGATGCGCGCCGAGTGGGACATCGCCAAATACCTGCGCAGCGGCAGGCTGGTGCAGGTGCTGGAGAACTACCGCACGCCGGCGGCCGACATCCATGCGGTCTACCCGGCCCGCCACCAGCATTCGGCCCGGGTCAAGGCTTTTGTGGATTTCCTGGCGCGGCATTTTGAGAAGCCGTCCACACGGGCCGCGGGGCTGGCGATTGACTGGTAGCCGCTACTCAGTCTTCGCGCCCGCGTCGAACCAGTTTTTGATCACCTGCCGCTCCGCCTCGGTGATGCCGGTCGCGTTGTTCATGGGCATGAGCCGCGTGACCACGGCCTGCTGGTAGACCTGCGACGCATGTTGCTTGAGGGCCGCGGGTGAATCCAGGCGCACATTCTTCATCTGCACCTGCTCGCCATGGCACTGGTAGCAGCGCAAGGCCAGTATGGCTTGCACTTTGTCATAGCCGGCGCTGGATGAAATGGCGGCCGGCGCTGCCGCAGCCGTGGGCGCCGGTTTCATCCAGACGATCACGCCGATGATGGCCGCCACGCCCGCCAGCGCATAACCCAGCGGGTGCCGGTTGCGGCCCAGCTTGTAGCCGTGGCGCAGCACAAAAAACTGGCGTATCGCCGCGCCGGCCAGCATCATCAAAATCAGCACCAGCCAGTTCTGCGGATGGCTCCAGGTGAAGCTGTAATGGTTGCTCAGCATGGCGAACAGCACCGGCAGCGTAAAGTAGGTGTTGTGCACGCTGCGCTGCTTGCCGCGCTGGCCGTGCACCGGGTCCACAGGCTCACCGGCCTTGATCGCGGCCACCACCTTGCGCTGGCCGGGGATGATCCAGAAAAACACATTGGCGCTCATGGCGGTGGCCATCATGGCGCCCACCAGCAAAAAGGCCGCGCGGCCGGCAAACCAGTGGCAGGCCAGCCAGGAGGCAATGCAGACCAGCACCGCGACCAGCGCGCCGACGATGGTGTCTCCATTCTTGCCCTTGCCGAAAAGCTGGCAGATGCCGTCGTAAAGCATCCAGAACACCACGAAGAAAGACAGCGCGACGCCGGCCGCCGCGCCCGGCGACCAGTTCATCAGCGATTTGTCGACCAGGTAGGTGCCGGCGTGCCAGAGGTAGGACACTGTGAACAGCGCAAAGCCCGACAGCCAGGTGCTGTAGCTTTCCCAGTAAAACCAGTGCAGGTGGGCCGGCAGCTGCGGCGGCTTGACCGCGAATTTGACGGGGTGGTAAAAACCGCCGCCGTGCACGGCCCAGAGCTCGCCGCTGACGCCCTGCTTCTTCAAGTCCTCATCCACGGGCGGCGTGAGGCTGCTGTCGAGGAAGACGAAGTAGAACGAGGAACCGACCCAGGCGATGGCGGTGATGACGTGGACCCAGCGCAGCAGCAGGTTGGCCCAGTCCAGGAGGTAGCTTTCCATATCTCTCTTAACCCTTGCGGCGCCCAGGCGGCACCGCGCTCAGCCTGCTCACCACTGCGGGCGCTGTAAGCAGAAAAGGGTCACGAACAAGAGAAACGGGGCTTTGTATTTGATGCCCTGATTCCCGGCTCCGCTGCGACCTGGTGTGGCGAGTTTATAGTTTTTGTACTCTTTGTAGCAACAAGTGGCCGGCGCAATTCACGTTTTCAAAGGCTTTGGGCTTGAAGCAACTGGGCGGCCACGGCCACTGCGATGACCTCGGGCTCCTTGCCCGTGATACCTGGCACGCCTATGGGGCAAGTGACGTGCGCGAGTTCGGCCGCCGTAAAGCCCCTGGCCTCCAGCCGGTGGCGAAAGGCCGCCCACTTGCTCTTGCTGCCTATCAGGCCTATGTAAGGCAGGTCGCCCTGCTCGCGCTGGCGCTTCAGGCAGGCGGCCAGCACGTCCAGGTCTTCGGCGTGGCTGAAGCTCATGATCAGCACACGCGACTGCGGCGCCAGGCCGGGCACGGCGGCCTGCACCGGATCGGAGTGTTCGCAGCTCACGCGCGGCGCCGCGCTGTCCGGAAATATGCCATCACGGCTGTCTATCCAGCTCAATTCAAACGGTAAAGGCGCGAGCACCCGCACGAGTGCATGGCCCACATGGCCGCCGCCGAACAGCGCCACCGGCGTGGGCCGCGACGAACCCAGCCGCTGCGCCAGCGCCGCCGCATCGCCGGCCTGTACCGGCTCAAAGCGCAGCTGCACCACACCACCGCAGCACTGGCCCAGCGAAGGGCCCAGCGCCACGCGCAGCAGCGCGCCGGCATCGGCCGGGCCATCGCCGCCGAGCAGCGCGCGGGCCCGCGCGATGGCGTCGTATTCCAGGTGGCCGCCGCCTATGGTGCCCACGATGGCGTCGGCGAACACCGCCATCCAGGTGCCCGCCTCGCGCGGGACCGAGCCCTGGGTTTGGGCCACCTGCACCAGCACCGCTGGCGATGAAGCCAGGCGGGCCAGCAGGGACTCCAGTAACAAATCGGTGTTGCGGGAAACCATTGGTGACGTGTTTGCGCTGTAAGCGGATGAAATAGTGGGCTAAATTAGACCTTAGCACCACCCGGGCAGCGCGCGCTTCGCAAGCGTGATGACGGGTATATGCAAAACACCATGAACCGCCGAAAGGCAAACCATGACAACACCCGAAATGCCTTCATCTTCCTCCCCCGCCCCGCGCCGCTTCTGGCTGGTGGCCCTGCTGTCCGGCGTTGCGGCCGCCGTGGTCAGCGCCTGCAAGACGGCCCCCGAGGCCACGCCCGCCGCCCCTGCTGCGGCACCCGACTCACCGGTCATTGGGCCTGTCGCGGGCCCGAAAGGCTCGGCCAGAAGCTCAGGGGCGACCACACCACGCGCTTACCGCGAAGACGGCGCCACGCATATTTACGGCCTCAATCACGAGCGCGTCTACAAAGGCCGCATGCCACCGCTGCTGTACGCGGTGGGCGTGCTCAATGTGGAAATCGACCGCGCCGGCCGCGTGACCCGCCTGGACTGGATGCGCGCCCCGCGCCACGCCCCCGAAGTGATGGCGGAAATCACCAAGATGATCCAGGAAGCCTCGCCCTTCCCGGCGCCCACGCGCATGGGCAAGGTGGTCTATACCGACACCTGGCTGTGGCACAAGAGCGGGAAGTTCCAGCTGGACACGCTCACTGAAGGACAAGATTAGGGCCCCCACGGTCGCTCACTGCGTGTAGCTCCCTGCCCCCCGAGGGGGCCGCCCGCCTGCGGCCCGGCGAAGCCGGTTCCGCGGCTCATGCTGGCCTTAGACGGCTCGCTTCGCATCGCTTTGCCGCAGTCCCCCATCTGGGACCGGCCCTTTATTCAATCTGGAGGTTCTGGGTTTTGACGACATTGCGCCAGGCACGGTAGTCGGCTTCAATGAAGTGGCCCAGCAGCGCGGGGGAGCCTGGTGCGGCTTCGACGGCGTCGGCCTTGAAGCGGGCGACCACCTCCGGCATGAGCACCACCTTGTTGATGGCGGCGTTGAGGGTGTTGACGATGGCCGGCGGGGTGCCAGTGGGCGCCATGAGCGCAAAGTAGTTGACCACGTCGATGCCGGGCAGACCGGCTTCGGCCATGCTGGGCACATCGGGCAGGGCGCTGGAGCGTTTGGCGCTGGTGACGGCCAGCGGCTTGACGCTACCGTTCTTGATGAAGGGCAGCAGCGCCGGGATGGTGCCGGTGACGAGGTGGATCTGTCCGCCGATCATGTCCATGGTGGCGGGCGCCACGCCGCGATAAGGGATGTGGGTGATGAAGGTGCCGGTGCGGGCCTTGAGCAGCTCCAGCACCAGGTGGTTGACGCCGCCCGCGCCGGCCGAGCCGTAATTGAGCGCGCCCGGCTTTTGTTTGGCCAGGCTCACCAGTTCTTTCATGTTGCTGGCCGGCAGCTTGGTGTTGGCGGCCCAGACCAGCGGGCCGCTGGCGATCATGCCGACCGGCGTGAAGTGGCGCAGCGGGTCGTAGTTGGCGCTGGGCAGCGAGGCCGCCACCGTGGTGAAAGGCGAGGCCACCAGCAGCAGGGTGTAGCCGTCGGCCGGCGACTGCGCCACGAACTGCGTGCCTATCGCGCCCGAAGCGCCGGCGCGGTTGTCGACCACAAAGGTGGCGTTCAGCACCTCACCGAGTTTTTGCGCGACCAGCCGCCCCATGGCGTCGGTGCCGGCGCCGGGCGCGAAGGGCACGACGATCTTGACGGGGCGATCCGGGTAAACGCCGGAAGGGCCTTGCGCCATGGCGGCGGGAAGCGCCAGGCTGGCGGCGGTGCCTGCGGACAGCAGCAGGGCTTGGCGGCGGCTCAGGGCGCCCATTGGCTTGACATTCATGCGGGAAAGGGAAGAAGTGATCAAAACCATTGATTGTCGCCGCGCCGCATGACGCGGGGATGACACGGCGGCGACCGTGCCTTCCGTGCTTTCCCTTACCTTATTAACTGCCGCGGTAAGTCGAGTAGCTCCAGGGACTGACCAGCAGGGGCACGTGGTAATGGCTGCCGGTATCGGCCACGCCAAAGTCCAGGCTGACCTGGTCCAGGAAGGCCGGCTCGGGCAGCACCACGCCGCGCGCCTTGAAATAGGCCGCGACCTCAAACACCAGGCGGTAAGTGCCCGCTTTCAGGCTGGCGTTGTCGTAAAGCGGCCCGTCCGGGTTGCGGCCGTCGGCGTTCAGGGTGAAGGTTTTTACCAGCGCGGCCTGCCCGCCCTGCGTGGTGAACAGCGACACCTTCATGCCGCCCGCGGGCACGCCGTGCATGGTGTCCAGTACATGTGTGCTCAAGCCCATGGCAGTCCCTTTGTGATTTCGGTTTACCAAAAGTGTATACAGTTTTTGAATATGCGGCTATCATGGCCCGATGGAATCATCCACCACCCATGCCATCGTCGAGGCGCTGACCAAGGCCATTGTGGAGCACAGGCTGCACCCGGGCACCAAGCTGGCGGAGCAAAAACTCGCCGACCATTTCGGCGTTTCGCGCACGCTGGTGCGGCAGGCGCTGTTCCAGTTGTCGAAAAACCGGCTGATACGCCTGGAGCCGGCGCGCGGCGCCTTTGTGGCGGCGCCCTCGGCGATGGAGGCGCGCCAGGTGTTCGCGGTGCGCCGCATGCTGGAAGCCGAAATGACGCGCGCTTTTGTGCGCGAGGTCACGCCCGCCAAGATCAAGGCGCTCAAGGAACATGTGGCGCGCGAGAAATCCGCGCTGGACGACGTGCCCGGCCGCACCGAGCTGCTGGGCGACTTCCATGTGCGCATGGCCGAACTCATGGGCAACGAGGTGCTGGCGCAAATGCTGGGCGAGCTGATCTCGCGCTGCGCGCTGATCACCCTGATGTACCAGACGGCCACCGCCGCCGAGCACTCCAACGACGAACACGCCGAAATCGTCAAGGCCCTGGCCGCCAGGGACGAAGCCCTGGCCGTGCGCCTGATGACCGAACACCTGCTGCACGTCGAGGAAAACCTGGCCTTCGACCGCAAGGTGCCGACCAACGATATTTCCATGGCGCTGTCATGAGTACAAACTACCCAAGAGATTTGATTGGCTACGGCCGCAACCCGCCGCACGCGCAGTGGCCCGGCCAGGCCCGCATCGCCGTGCAGTTTGTGCTCAATTACGAAGAAGGCGGCGAGAACTCGGTGCTGCACGGCGACGCCGGCTCCGAGCAATTCCTCTCCGAGATGGCCAACCCGCCCAGCTACGCCGACCGCCACCTGAGCATGGAAGGCATTTACGAGTACGGATCGCGCGTGGGCGTGTGGCGCATCCTGCGCGAATTTGAAAAGCGCGGCTTGCCGCTGACCGTCTTCGGCGTCGGCATGGCCTTGCAGCGCCACCCCGAGGTCGCCGCGGCCTTCACCGAACTGGGCCATGAAATCGCCTGCCACGGCTGGCGCTGGATCAACTACCAGCAGATCGACGAAGCCACGGAACGCGAACACATGCGCATAGGCCTGGACGCGATTGAAAAACTCACCGGCACGCGTCCGCTGGGCTGGTACACCGGCCGCGACAGCCCCAACACGCGCCGGCTGGTGGCCGACGACGGCCGGCTTGAATACGACAGCGACTACTACGGCGACGACCTGCCCTTCTGGACCGAGGTCAGGCGCACCGACGGCGCCGTCGTGCCCCGCCTGGTCGTGCCCTACACGCTGGACACCAACGACATGCGTTTTGCCCTGCCCCAGGGTTTTGCGCAGGCCGAGGACTTTTTCATCTACCTACGCGACAGCTTTGACGCGCTGTACGCCGAAGGCGACACGTCGCCCAAGATGCTCAGCATAGGCATGCATTGCCGCCTGCTGGGCCGGCCCGGCCGCATCGTCGCGTTGCAGCGTTTCCTGGACCACGTGCAAAAGCACGACCGCGTCTGGGTCTGCCGCCGCCTCGACATCGCCCGCCACTGGCAGGCCAACCACCCTTACATGCCCCGGCAGGAAAGCTGAACATGGCCATCACCCTTGAACAGGTCAACACCGCGCCGCGCGAACAGGCGCTGCAACTGCTGGACGGGCTTTACGAGCACTCTCCCTGGGTGGCCGAAAAAGCGCTGGATGCCCGCCCCTTCCGCTCGCTGGCGCATCTCAAGCACGCGATGGCCCAGGTGCTGCGCCAAGCCGGCGGGGACGCACAGGTCAAGCTCATACAAGCCCACCCCGAGCTGGCCGGCAAGGCCATGGTGAGCAAAAGCCTCACGGCCGAATCCGCGAACGAACAGGGCAAGGCCGGACTCGCCGACTGCACGCCCGAAGAATTCGCCACGCTGCAAAAGCTCAATGCCGACTACAACACCAAGTTCGGTTTTCCTTTCATCCTCGCGGTGCGCGGCCCGCGCGGCACCGGCCTGAGCCGACAGCAGATCATCGACACCTTCGCGCGCCGCCTGCTCAACCACCCCGACTTCGAGCTGCAGGAAAACCTGCGCAACATCCACCGCGTGGTGGAGCTCAGGCTCAATGACAAGTTCGCCGCCGCACCCACGCTGGGCAACGATGTCTGGGACTGGCACGAGGCCCTGTCGCAGTACAGCGACCCGGGCTACCTCGAAAAAGGCCAGCTCACGGTGACCTACCTGACCGACGCGCACCGCGCCTGCGCGGCCTACATCAGCCGCACCATGCGCGATTGCGGCTTTGACGACGTGAGCATCGATGCGGTGGGCAATGTGGTGGGCGTTTACAAGGCCTCGGCGCCGGGCGCCAAGACCCTGCTGACCGGCAGCCACTACGACACCGTGCGCAACGGCGGCAAATACGACGGCCGGCTCGGCATCTTCGCGCCCATGGCCTGTGTGCGCGAGTTGCACCGCCAGGGCAAGCGCCTGCCTTTCAACATCGAGGTCGTGGGTTTTGCCGAAGAGGAAGGCCAGCGCTACAAGGCGACCTTCCTCGGTTCGGGCGCGCTGATAGGCGACTTCAAGCCCGAGTGGCTGGAGCAGAAGGACGCCGACGGCATCACCATGCGCGAAGCCATGCTGAACGCCGGCCTGAAGCCGGAAGACATCATCAAGATCAAACGCCGGGCCGAGGACTACCTCGGCTTTGTCGAAGTCCACATTGAACAAGGCCCGGTGCTCAACGAGCTGGACTTGCCGCTGGGCATCGTCACCTCCATCAACGGCAATGTGCGCTACCTCTGCGAGATCACCGGCATGGCCAGCCACGCCGGCACCACGCCCATGAACCGCCGCCGCGACGCGGCCGCTGCCGCTGCCGAACTGCTGCTGTATGTGGAGCGCCGCGCGGCGCAGGACGGCGACTCCGTCGGCACCGTGGGCATGCTGCAGGTGCCCAGCGGCTCCATCAACGTGGTGCCGGGGCGCTGCCTGTTCTCGCTGGACATGCGCGCGCCCGTCGACGCGCAGCGCGACGCGCTGGTGGCCGACGTGCTGGCCGAACTCAAGGCGATTTGCGAACGCCGCGGCGTGCATTTCACGACCGAGCTGACCGAACGCGCCGCCGCCGCGCCCAGCGCGCCGGCCTGGCAGCAGCGCTGGGAGCGCGCCGTCGGCTCGCTGGGCGTGCCGCTGCATGCCATGCCCAGCGGCGCCGGCCACGACGCCATGAAGCTGCACAAGGTGATGCCGCAAGCCATGCTGTTTGTGCGCGGCCAGAACTCCGGCATCAGCCACAACCCGCTGGAAAGCAGCACCAGCGACGACATCGAGCTTGCGATCCAGGCTTTCACCCATCTGCTCACCCATCTCGCCCCCTGACCACCATGACCTTTTCCACAGATTACGCCCGGCTCGACAGCTGGATAGATGCCCACTTCGACGAGGAAACCGCTTTCCTGCAGCAGCTCATACGCGTGCCCACCGACACGCCGCCGGGCAACAACGCGCCGCATGCCGAGCGCACCGCCGAACTCATCAAGGCCTTCGGTTTCGAAGCCGAGAAACACCCGGTGCCCGAAGCCGAAGTGCGCGGTTACGGCATGGAGTCCATCACCAACCTGATCGTGCGGCGCCAGTACGGCGGCAAGGGCGAGGGAAAAACCATTGCCTTGAACGCCCACGGCGACGTGGTGCCGCCCGGCGAGGGCTGGACCAAAGACCCCTATGGCGGCGACATCGTGGACGGCAAGATCTACGGCCGCGCCTCCGCCGTCAGCAAATGCGATTTCGCGAGCTTCACCTTCGCGGTGCGCGCGCTTGAAGCGCTGGGCGCGCCGCTCAAGGGCGCTATCGAACTGCACTTCACCTACGACGAGGAATTCGGCGGCGAGATGGGCCCGGGCTGGCTGCTCAAAAATGGCCTCACAAAACCCGACCTGCTGATCGCGGCCGGCTTCTCTTACGAAGTCGTCACCGCCCACAACGGCTGCCTGCAGATGGAAGTCACGGTGCACGGCAAGATGGCGCATGCCGCGATTCCCGACACCGGCGTCGACGCGCTGCAGGGCGCGGTGCACATCCTCAACGCGCTCTATGCGCAGAACGCGCTCTACCAGCAGGTGACGTCCAAGGTCGAGGGCATCAAGCACCCCTACCTCAACGTGGGCCGCATCGAAGGCGGCACCAATACCAATGTGGTGCCCGGCAAGGTGATATTCAAGCTGGACCGCCGCATGATCCCCGAAGAGAACCCCGCCGAGGTCGAAGCCAACATCCGCCAGGTGATCGCCGACGCGGCGGCCAGCCGCAAGGGCATCACGGTGGACATCAAGCGCCTGCTGCTGGCCAACTCCATGCGGCCGCTGCCCGGCAACAAGCCGCTGGTCGAGGCCATCCAGAAGCACGGCGAGGCGCTGTTCGGCCAGAAGATCCCGGCCATGGGCACGCCGCTGTACACCGACGTGCGCCTTTATGCCGAAGCCGGCATCCCGGGCGTGATCTACGGCGCCGGCCCGCGCACCGTGCTCGAGTCACACGCCAAGCGCGCCGACGAGCGCCTGGAGCTGGAAGACCTGCGCCGCGCCACCAAGGTGATTGCCCGCACCTTGCGCGACCTGCTGGCCTGAGCCAGGCCGCCCCGTCCCCTTAAAACACCCGCCACGGCGGGTGTTTTGCTTTATGGCACCTGCGCGAACGGTTGCGTCAGTGTTGACCGAATCAGCTGGAATCGCCCGGGATAACCCTGTGGTAGCGCCAAAACTACTTGTCTACATTTCTTGTATGCAAGTCTTGCCCGCAAGAACTTGCTACCCACAACGACTCTTCCGGAGACTGCCATGCCCAAGTTTTTCCGCTCACTGTTCGGCCAGGTGATCCTGGCCCTCATCGTCGGCGTGCTCGTCGGCTTTATCTGGCCGGAGACGGCCGTCAAGCTCAAACCGCTGGGCGACGGCTTTATCAAGCTGATCAAGATGCTGATTCCCCTGATCGTCTTCTGCGTTGTCGTGCACGGCATCGCGGGCGCGGGCGACCTGCGGCGCGTCGGCCGGGTCGGCGTCAAGTCGCTGATCTACTTCGAGGTGGTGACCACCATCGCCCTGGTGATAGGCCTGGTGCTGGCCTTTGTGTTCCAGCCCGGCGCCGGCATGAATGTGGACCCCAAGCTGCTGGACCCCAAGGCCATGGGCGCTTATGTCGAAAATGCCGGCAAGCTCACCGGCGGCGGCACGGTGGAGTTCCTCATGAAGCTGATCCCCACCACCGCGGTCAGCGCCTTCGTCAACGGCGATGTGCTGCAGGTGCTGTTGTTCTCGGTGCTGTTCGGCTGCGCGCTGGCCATGCTGGGCGACAGGGGCCAGAAGGTGGTCGGCCTGGTCGACGACCTGGCCCACGTGCTGTTCAAGACCATGGGCATCATCATCAAGCTCGCGCCGCTGGGCGTGCTGGGCGCCATCGCCTTCACCGTCGGCAAGTACGGCATAGGCTCACTCAAGCAGCTGGGCATGCTGGTGGTGCTGTTCTACGCCGCCGTGATCATCTTCGTGGCCGTGGTGCTCGGCACCATCATGCGGCTCTCGGGCTTCAGCCTGCTCAAGCTGCTCAAGTACCTGCGCGAGGAACTGATGGTGGTGTTCGCCACCACTTCGTCGGACAGCGTGCTGCCGCAGATCATGGCCAAGCTCAAGCGCATGGGCATACGCGACTCCACCGTCGGCCTGGTGATTCCCACGGGTTACTCCTTCAACCTCGACGCCTTCTCGATCTACATCACGCTGGCGGCCGTCTTCATCGCCCAGGCCACCAACACACCCATCTCCATGGCCGACCTGCTGACCATCCTGGCGATCTCGCTGGTCACCTCCAAGGGCGCGCACGGCGTGCCCGGCTCGGCCATCGTGGTGCTGGCCGCCACGCTGCAGGCGATTCCCGCGATCCCGGCCATAGGCCTGGTGCTGGTGTTGTCAGTCGACTGGTTCATGGGCATCGCCCGGGCCCTGGGCAACCTGATCGGCAACTGCGTGGCCACCGTGGCGGTGGCGGCCTGGGAAGGCGACATAGACCGCGAACGGGCCCATGCGGTGCTTGACGGCCGCTATGTGCCGCCGGCTGAGGACGACATGGACATTGACGTCGGCGCCGTCCCGGCCAAGGCCTGAAAATCCAGCACCCACTGAAACCCAGCCGCTACACTCGCAGCACCATGAGCAGCAGCCAGGTCCAGATCGCCCAGCAGGTCGTCGAGTCCATACTCGCGCAGAAACTCTCGCCCGGCGAACGCCTGGGCGAGCAGGAGCTGGCCGAGCTCTTCGGCGTCAGCCGCACCCTGGTGCGCGAGGCGCTGATGCAGCTGCAGGCGCGCGGCTTTGTGGAAGTGCGCACGCGCAAGGGCTGGTATGTGGTCGAGCCCTCGGTCGAGGAAGCGCGCGACGCCTTCTCGGCCCGGCGCATCATCGAAGGCGGCATTCTTCGCGAGGCCGGGCGGCCGCTGCAGTCGGTGCTGCACAGGCTGCGCGATCACATTGCCCAGGAAGAGCAGGCCATCGAAGAGGCCGACGCCGCCACCCGGGCTTTTTTGCTGGCCGACTTCCACGTCTGCCTGGCCGAATGCCTGGGCCAGCGCCTGCTGTGCGACGTGCTGCGCGACCTGACCGCGCGCACCACGCTGGCCGCGTCGCTCTACCAGTCCAAACATGACGCGGGCCAGTCCTGCGCCGAGCACGCGGCCATCGTGGCCGCGCTCGAGCAAGGCCAGCTGGAGTCGGCCCGCGAACTGATGCTCACGCACATCGGCAGCGTCGAAGCCGCGCTGGGCTCGTCGGCACCCGATACCGCGGCCGGCGGGGAGCGCCTGCGCGCGGCGCTCACGCAGCTGGCGCGGCCGCCGCTGCGCAAGGTCAGCTAAGCTCCTCTCAGGCCTTGGGCAAGGTCTCCCACCAGCGCTCACCGAAACGCCCCTGCAGGAAAGCCACAAAGGCCTGGACCTTGCCCGGCAGCAGCTTGGGCGAGGGAAACACCGCGTGGATTTCCTGCTCGGGCAAGGCATGGTCCTTGAGCACTTCCACGATATGGCCCGAGGCCAGCGAATCGCCCGCCACATAACGCGGCAGCGCCGCGATACCCAGGCCGCCGCGCGCCGCCGCCAGCACCGCCGAGAGGTTGTTCGAATGCAGGCGGCCGGTCACCGGCACCGTCACCGGCTCGCCTTTGGGGGTGAGCAGCCGCCAGACGTCGTCGCCCTGCACGCTGCTGTAGACCAGCGCGTTGTGGCCGCTGAGATCGGCCGGCTTTTTCGGTGTGCCCGCCTTCTTCAGGTAAGCCGGCGAAGCCGCCAGCACCCAGGGGTTCATGCCCAGGAAGCGCGCGCCCAGCGTGGAGTCGGCCAGCTTGCCCATGCGCACCGCCACGTCTATGCCCTGGGCCACCAGGTCGACATAACGGTCCTCAAAACTCAGGTCCAGCTGCACCTGCTTGTGCCTGGCCATGAAGTCCAGCGCCAGCGGCACGATGACGCGGCGGCCGAAGGCCACCGAAGTGCCTATGCGCAGCAGGCCCTGGGCCTGCGTCTGGCGCAGCCGCGCCATGCTGTCGGCTTCTTCCACCTCGCGCACGATGGACTTGCACTTTTCGTAGTACAGCGCGCCCGACTCGGTAAGGCTGACGCCGCGCGTATTGCGGTTGAGCAGCCGCACCTTCAGGCGCGCCTCGGTGGCCGCCACCTGCTTGGTCACCGTGGGCTGGGTGGTGGCGAATTCGCGCGCCGCTTTCGAGAAGCTGCCAGTCTCCACCACGCGCACAAACATGTGCATTGCCTGCAATCTGTCCATGCTTTCATCATAGTGAGTTATCGGTGAATCCTGGGGCCGTTTATTCCTGGATGGAATAGCTTTTATGGCGGCCCGCCGCCTTCCGCACCGCGCCGTGACTGCCTACAGTCGGCTCCATCCAAGGAGTTCAAGCATGGCAAAAATGACGGCCATCCAGGCCGCGGTCTGGGTGATGGAAAAAGAAGGCGTGACCCAGGCCTTCGGCATTCCCGGCGCGGCGATCAACCCGCTGTACGCGGCCTTGCGCAAGCAAGGGACCATCGGCCACATCCTGGCGCGCCATGTCGAAGGCGCCTCGCACATGGCCGAGGGCTACACCCGCGCCTGCCACGGCAATATCGGCGTGTGCATAGGCACCTCGGGCCCGGCCGGCACCGACATGATCACCGGCCTCTACTCGGCCCAGGCCGACTCGATTCCCATCCTCTGCATCACCGGCCAGGCACCGCGCGCGCGCCTGTACAAGGAAGACTTCCAGGCGGTGGACATCGAGTCGATCTCCAAGCCCGTGACCAAGTGGAGCGTGACGGTGCGCGAACCCGCGCAGGTACCGCGCGCCTTCCAGCAGGCCTTTCACCTGATGCGCTCCGGCCGGCCCGGGCCGGTGCTGATAGACCTGCCCTTTGACGTGCAGATGGGCGAGATCGAGTTCGACCCCGACACTTATTCACCGCTGCCGGTCTACAAACCCTGCGCCACCCGCGCCCAGGTTGAAAAAGCCCTGGCCATGCTCAATGAAGCGGCCAGGCCGCTGATCGTGGCCGGCGGCGGCGTCATCAACGCCGACGCCTCGCCGCTGCTGGTGCAACTAGCCGAAATCACCGGCGTGCCGGTCATCCCCACCCTGATGGGCTGGGGCGCGATTCCCGACAGCCACCCGCTGATGGCCGGCATGTGCGGCCTGCAGACCAGCCACCGCTACGGCAACGCCACCCTGCTGGCCTCCGACTTCGTGCTGGGCATGGGCAACCGCTGGGCAAACCGCCACACCGGCTCGGTCGAGGTCTACACCCGGGGCCGCAAGTTCGTGCACGTGGACATAGAACCCACGCAGATAGGCCGCGTCTTCGCACCCGACTACGGCATCGTCTCCGATGCCAAGCTGGCGCTCGAGCTGTTTGTGCAGGTGGCCGGCGAGATGAAGGCCGACGGCCGGCTCAAGGACCGCGGCCCATGGGCGGCCGAATGCCGGGAGCGCAAGCGCACCCTGCTGCGCAAGACCCACTTCGACAACGTGCCCATGAAACCGCAGCGCGTCTACCAGTGCATGAACAATGCCTTCGGCGACGACGCCTGTTATGTCAGCACCATAGGCCTGTCGCAGATCGCCGCCGCGCAGTTCCTGCACGTGCACAAGCCGCGCCACTGGATCAACTGCGGCCAGGCCGGCCCGCTGGGCTGGACGGTGCCGGCCGCGCTGGGCGTACGCGCCGCCGACCCCACGCGCAAGATCATCGCGCTGTCGGGCGACTACGACTTCCAGTTCATGGTCGAGGAGCTGGCCGTGGGCGCGCAGTTCAAGCTGCCCTACCTGCACATCGTGGTCAACAACTCCTACCTCGGCTTGATACGCCAGGCCCAGCGCGGCTTCGAGATGGACTACTGCGTGCAGCTGGGCTTTGACAACATCAACACGCCCGAAGAGGAAACGGCCATCAGGGGCTACGGCGTGGACCACCTCAAGGTGGCCGAGGGCCTGGGCTGCAAGGCCTTGCGTGTGCTCCGGCAGGAGGAATTCGCGCCCGCCGTGCGGCAGGCCGAGGCCTGGATGAAGGAGTTCCAGGTGCCCGTGGTCATCGAGGTGATCCTGGAGCGCGTGACCAACATCGCCATGGGCACGGAGATCGACAACATCAACGAGTTCGAGGAACTCGCCCTGAAAAAATCCGACGCGCCCACCGCCATCGACTGCGCGCTGCTTGACTGAATCCGACCCGATCGAAAGATGACCCTTATGCCGAAATTCGCCGCCAACCTGAGCATGCTGTTCACCGAGCTTCCCTTCATGGAACGCTTCGCGGCCGCCCGCGCCGCCGGCTTCGACGCCGTGGAGTACCTGTTTCCTTATGCCTATCCCAAGCAGGCGCTGGCCGCCGCGCTCAGGGACAACGGCCTCACGCAAGTGCTGCACAACCTGCCGGCCGGCGACTGGGAGGCCGGCGAGCGCGGCATCGCCTGCCACCCGGGCCGCGAGGCCGAATTCCGCGAAGGCCTGGCCCGCGCCATCGGCTATGCCGCCGCGCTGGACTGCAAGCAGCTCAACTGCCTGGCGGGCAAGCTGCCCGCGGGCGTGGCGCGGGAGGACGCCCACGCCACCCTGGTCGCCAACCTGCGCCACGCGGCCGCCGCGCTCAAGCAGGCCGGCATACGCCTGCTGATAGAGCCCATCAACCACTACGACATCCCCGGCTTCTTCCTGACCCGCACCGATGAGGCGCTGGCCATCGCCGACGAGGTCGGCTCGGACAACCTGTTTGTGCAGTACGACATCTACCATGCGCAACGCATGGAGGGCGAGCTCGCCGCCACGCTCAGCAAACACCTGGGCCGCATAGGCCACATCCAGCTGGCCGACAACCCGGGCCGCCACGAGCCCGGCACCGGCGAGATCAACTACCGCTGGCTGCTGCGCCACATCGACGCCATCGGCTACACCGGCGCCATAGGCTGCGAATACCAACCGCAAACCACCACGGCCGCGGGCCTGGGCTGGCGCAGCGCGCTCACCGCATAAAGGCAGGCCATCATGATCAAGTCAGGACTCAAACTCGGCTTCATCGGCCTGGGCATCATGGGCGCGCCCATGGCCGGCCATTTGCTCAAGGCCGGCCACATGCTGTTCGTCAATACCCGCGGCACGGTGCCCGAGGCCCTGGCGGGCGGCGGCGCCACCCTTTGCACCACGGCCCAGGGTGTGGCCGAGCGGGCCGACATCATCTTCATCATGGTGCCCGACACACCCGACGTGCAGGCCGTGCTCTTCGGCGAGCACGGCGTGGCGGCAGGCCTCAAGGCCTCGGGCCCAGGCAAGGTCGTGGTCGACTGCAGCTCCATAGACCCCATCGCCACGCGCGGCTTCGCGGAAAAAATCCAGGCCCTGGGCTGCGACTACCTGGACGCACCGGTCTCGGGCGGCGAGGTCGGCGCCAAGGCCGCCAGCCTGAGCATCATGGTCGGCGGCGAGGAGCAGGCTTTTGAGCGCATCAGGCCGCTGCTCGCGCTGATGGGCAAGAACGTCACCCGCGTCGGCAGCGCCGGCGACGGCCAGGTCTGCAAGGTCGCCAACCAGATCATCGTGGCGCTCAACATCGCCGCCGTGGGCGAAGCCCTGGTGTTCGCCTCCCGGGCCGGCGCCGACCCGGCCAGGGTGCGCGAGGCGCTGATGGGCGGCTTCGCGGCCTCGCGCATCCTTGAAGTGCACGGCGAGCGCATGATCAAGCGCACATTCGCGCCGGGTTTTCGCATCGCGCTGCACCAGAAGGACTTGAACCTCGCACTGCAGGGCGCGCGGGCACTGGGTGTAGCCTTGCCGCAGACGGCCAATGCCGCGCAGCTGATGCAGTCCTGCGCGGCGCTGGGCCATGGGCAGGCCGACCATTCAGCCCTGGTGCTGGCCCTGGAGGCCATGGCGGGGCATCCGGTCGCGCTCTGAACGCGCTCTGAACGCGCCTAGAGCCCGCGCCAATTCACCTCACTCGTGGGTGTAGTCCAGCAGGGCCAGGTATTCCTTGCGGTCGGCCTTGACCCATTGCTTGACACCTATCTCGGACAGGATGCCGGCCGACTGGCTGTTCATGGCCAGCAGCGACTCCGTCAGCTTGCTGACCATGTCGGCCGGCACGCCGGGAGCGGCCAGCACCGACCAGTTCACCACAGGCTGGGTTTCACCGATGATGCGGCCGCCGCCTTCCTGCCATTTCTTCGCCAGGGTTGGATTGACCGCGCCCACTTCGGCAAGGCCCGCCGCCACCTGGGCCGATACGGAGTCCTGGTAGCGCGTGTAGGAAATATAGGGCTCGCGCACATTCATGCGGCGGATCTCGGCGCGCGCGACTGCCACCGTGGCGGAGGACTCATCCGGCATCAGGATCTTTTTGCCGCTGAGCTGGCCGATGCTGGTGATCGGCGAATTGTTGTTCACGATAAACGCCGCCTTGTAAGGCTCAGGCCGGCGCACCAGGGGTTGGTAACCCCCATCGCGAACCAGCTTGGACAGCTGGTTGACGGATTTCCCGAAAATGATCAGCGGTTTTTGGTCCGACGATGCCTGCCGCACGAAATTCTGGATGTCGATGACAGGATCGACCACCACCTGCTTGCTGCGGATCTGCCCGCCCAGGTAATCGGCCCAGCCCCGGTAGCGCAGGGCCAGCATGGAAATGCTGAGGTCCGCCGTGACCGCCTCGTTGATCAGCAGCCGCCAGCGCTCCGCACCACCGGCCTGCTGCTGGCTCCAGCTGATCGAGGGAAAGCCCTGCCAGGCCACGGCAGCCGCGGCGGCGCCCACCACGCCGCGAAGAACCGCGCGGCGACCGGTTACGTGTGACAGCAATGCAGTATTCATTTGATCACCTTCAAAGGGTTGATAGCAGATTGCACAGTCTTCTTTGCTGCCTCGTCCTCCCATTGCCTGGCAGCGGTCAGGCTTGCCTTGAATGCCAGCGCACTCTCAAGCAGCCACTTCTTGTTGTCTTCGGAAAGGGCGTAGCTCAACCTGAACTCGTCCATGGGCATGCGGTCTTCCCGCACGGCCTTGATCAAGCGGTCCACTTCGGCCGCGGCATGCGCGGGTGTCGACAGCAGCACCAGGCGGCTCATCTTGTCGGGGTTGTTGGGCACATGGCAGTTCACGCACTGCGACTCGCGCATCTGCGTTGCCAGGTCCCGGTAGCGCTTGTCCACGCTGCCCAGGTACGGGTTTTCCGGCCGGTACAGGCCGTCGAACAGGGTCACCGCCGGCTGGGTGTGGCCTTTTTCGTCGGTCCACAGCCAGGGCCCCTGGTATTTCTCATGCTGCACCGCCACCACCGGCTGCAGCATCGGTGTGGGCGCCACGTCGGTGAACTGCGCCACCTTGATGGTGGCCGTCTCGGGGCTCATCCACAGCATCATGCTGCGGGCGTTCTCGTACATGGCCCACTTGGCCTCCTCGTGCCAGAACGGGTAGGGAAACTGGCCCGGCGGCAAGCGGTTGCGAAAGGCCGCTTCCAGCCGCACCAGGAACATCTTCTCGTCGGCCACCCATTCCACGGTATGCCGGCCGTTGAACATGAAGAGCGGCGCATACATGCCGGTCCAGGCGTCCGGCGCAAACTGCGTGAGGTTGGTCTGGCGCAGCGTGGCGTTCTCTTTTTTGTTCTGCCGGCCCCACAGCATGATGGGCGCCACATGCGCGCGCAGCTGGCTGGGGCCGAACAGGGCTTGCCGGCACTGGTTGTAGGCGCCGACGTCGCCGGCCGGCGCCAGGGGACACTGGCTCGCGAGTTCCGCGGCGATTTCCGCCGCGGCCCGCTCGATGTTGGGCGGCACGGCCCTTTTGTCCTGGGCTTGCGCGCCGCAGGAAAGCGCCAGCACGGCGGCCAGCAGCCCGGTTCGCCATGCAGACGGCGAAAGCAGCTTCGTTCGAATCAACACGTCCATTTTTTTACTCCCTCGTGTAGTCCAACAAATCCAGGTAATCCTTTCTTTCGGCTTTGGCCCAGGCCTTCACGCCCATCGATGCCATGACGGCGGTGCTTTCGGGATTGCTGGCCAGCAGCGCATCGCGCAGCTGCTGCACCATGTCCGCAGCCAGGCCGGGACCGGCAAGAATCGACCAGTTCACCACCGGCTGCGTTTCCGCCACCACGCGCCCGCCGTCTTCCACCCACTTTTTGGCGATGGTGGGGTTGACCACGCCAATCTGGCCCATTCCGGACTTGACGAACTGCGCGACTTCCTCCTGGAAGCGCACGTGCGTCACGCGGATCTGGCTGAGTTTTTGCCGCCGCAGTTCCGCCAGGGCCACCGCGCTGGTGGCCGCGAACTCGTCGGGCATGATGACCTTGGCATCGGCCGCATCCGTGAGGGTTTTGATCGGGGAATCCTTGGCGACGATGAAGGCCGCCTTGTAGGGGTCGGCGCGCCGCACCACCGGCTGGTAGCCGTTGTCGCGCACCAGCTTGGCCAGCTGGTTGACGGACTTGCCGAAGACGAACTCGGGTTTGCTGGCACCCTGAGCCACCGCCATGAAGCGCTTGATGTCGACCATGGGCTCCACCACGATGGGCCGGCCCTTGAGCTGGGCGGTGATGAAATCGGCGGCAGGCCGGTAGCGGTTGGTCAGTACAAAGGAGTTGGTGTCGCCGCCCACGGCTTCATTGATCAGAAAGCGCCAGTTGCCCCCTCCCGCCCCCGTGGCGGCCGGCTTTTTGCCGGCTGCCGCAGCCTGGGCCCAGGCACTGCCCGCTCCCCCCATCCCCCCTGTCAGGACCCCCAGGCCCAGGATAGACAACATCTGGCGGCGCAGCAGCGAAAAAGGCGTTTTCATGAAATCCCAGTCTGAACACATCGTTGTTAGATCGCTTCAGCCGCCGCCCCAAGGCTTGCTAAGGCCTGGGAGCTGACGGCCTCGCGGCTTAATCCCTCTCACACAATGGCACTCTATGGACGGGCCGCGGAAATAGTCAAAGACTGCCTGGAGGTGCTTTCCTGTCAGGACTGACAGGTAAAAGCGGGGGGAGCCCACACATGCAGGCCCGCCGGCCCCGATCAAACGTAAACAGCTGTAACGACAGCTGTCATCCCGGGCCCTTGATCGCCGCGCGGACACGCTTCTTTTTGAATCAGTCAAGGCTGCACCCCCGAGGCCGCGTAGCGGCAGCAGGACCACTGAGCGGAGAGCCGGCAAGCGCATGCGCCAAAAATATGGCAAATATGACAAGCGCAATCACCAAATTCCATTCGGTGAGAAATTACAAGCTGCGAGCATTGACAGCAGTCGAATGGCGTATCTGTTGCGCTTTAGCCAACTCGCGCCACCAGCTTGCCCAGCCCGCCTATCCGGAAGACAACAGCGGGCCCCTCGCGTCAAGCCGAAAGTTCTACTCCGCAGGCATGGCGGGCATTGTTTTTGCTGTATCGTTTTGGGGTTTGCCTTGCCGCATGGCTACATGCCTCTTCTAACAAAGCCGCCTGCTGCCCCTTCCGCCACCCCTACAAGAAGCTTTCCACCATGAAAAACCGCGCTTTTGCCCTCCCCCGCCTGGCCGGCCTGATGACCGGGGCCGTGCTTGCCCTGACGGCCCTGGGCGCGCATGCGCAGAACACGCCCATCAAATTCCAGCTTGACTGGCGTTTTGAAGGCCCTTCCGCGCTTTTCCTCACGCCGGTGGCCAAGGGTTACTTCAAGGCCAACAAGCTGGACGTCACGGTGGATGCCGGCAACGGCTCGGGCGGCGCGGTCACGCGTGTGGCTTCGGGCACTTACGACATGGGCTTTGCCGACCTGGCCTCGGTCATGGAGTTCCACGCCAACAACCCCGACGCGCCCAACAAGCCGGTGGCGGTGATGATGGTCTACAACAACACGCCGGCCTCGGTCATGGCGCTCAAGAAATCGGGCATCAAGACGCCGGCCGACCTCAACGGCAAAAAAATGGGCGCACCGGTGTTCGACGCCGGCCGCCGCGCCTTCCCGGTGTTTGCCAAGGCCAACAAGGTCACCGGCTTCCAGTGGGTCACCATGGACCCGCCGCTGCGCGAAACCATGCTGGCGCGCGGCGAGGTGGACGCCATCACCGGCTTTACCTTCACCTCGCTGCTCAACCTCGAGGCGCGCGGCGTCAAGCCCGAGGACGTGGTAGTCCTGCCCTATGCCGACTTCGGCGTGAAGCACTACGGCAATGTGGTGATCGCCTCGCCCAAACTCATCAAGGAGCATCCGGAGGCCGTCAAGGCTTTCCTGCAGGCCTTCACCAGGGGCGTGAAAGACGTGGTGGCCGATCCGGCCGCCGCGATTGAATTCGTCAAGGCGCGCGACGGCATCATCAACGTGCCGCTGGAAGTGCGCCGCCTGCGCCTGGCCATAGACACCGTGGTCAACAGCCCCGACGCGCGCGCCGAAGGCTTCGGCCAGGTGAAAGCCCCGCGCCTCACGCTGATGGCCTCGCAAGTGTCCGATGCCTTCGGCACCAAGACCCGTGTCGACCCTGCGCTGGTGTGGAACGGCAGCTTCCTGCCGACGGCGGCCGAACTCAATGTATTGCCAGTGCCCAAGAAATAAGCATGTCCCTGGCCACAGCCGACTCCCATCACTTCGTTGATTTCCGCGACGTCTGGCTTGCGTATAACGACGAGCTGCTCGCACGCAAACAATTTTCCGTTGAGGCCATAGACCTGCAGGTGCGGCAGGGCGAGTTCATCGCCATCGTCGGTCCCTCGGGCTGCGGCAAGTCCACCTTCATGAAGCTGGCCACGGGCCTGAAGATGCCTTCCTCCGGCCGCATCCTGATCGACGGCCGGCCCGTGACCGGGCCGCTGAAAATTTCAGGCATGGCCTTCCAGGCGCCCTCGCTGCTGCCCTGGCGCACCACGGTCGGCAATGTGCTGCTGCCGCTGGAGATCGTCGAGCCCTACCGCAGCCAGTTCAAGGCCAGGCGCAAGGAGTTCGAGGAACGCGCGCGCCGCCTGCTGCAAAAGGTCGGCCTCGCCGGTTATGAAGACAAATTTCCCTGGCAGCTCTCGGGCGGCATGCAGCAGCGCGCCAGCATTTGCCGCGCGCTGATCCACGAACCCAAGATGCTGCTGCTCGACGAGCCCTTCGGCGCGCTGGACGCCTTCACGCGCGAGGAACTCTGGTGCATCTTGCGCGACCTCTGGACCGAGCAGCGCTTTAACGTGATCCTGGTCACGCATGATTTGCGCGAATCGGTGTTCCTGGCCGACACGGTGTATGTGATGAGCAAAAGCCCGGGCCGCTTTGTGGTGCGGCGCGAAATCGACCTGCCGCGCCCGCGCGACCTCGAAGTCACTTACACCAGCGAATTCAGCGACATCGTGCACGAGTTGCGCGGCCACATAGGCGCGGTGCGCGGCGGGGTTGCGCCATGACCGTGAACAACAAACAGCTGGAACGCTGGGCGCCTTGGGCGCTGCTGGCGGCCGTGGTCTTGCTGTGGCAGCTGGTGTGCAGCGCCTTCACCGTGCCCGAATTCATTTTTCCCGCGCCGCTGGCGATTGCCCAGGCCATGGCCGAGTTCGCCACGCCGATCGCCGAAGCCGCCTGGAAAACCTTCTGGGTCACCCTGGTCGGTTTCGGCCTGTCCATCATCGTCGGCGTGCTGCTGGGCTTTTTAGTCGGCTCCTCGCGCCTCGCCTATGCGGCGGTGTACCCGCTGCTGGTGGCCTTTAACGCCGTGCCCAAGGCCGCGATTGTCCCCATCCTGATTGTCTGGTTCGGCATAGGCATAGGCCCCGGCATCCTCACCGCCTTCCTGATTTCGTTCTTTCCCATCACCGTCAACATGGCCACGGGCCTGGCCACACTGGAGCCTGAACTTGAAGACGTGCTGCGCGTGCTGGGCGCCAAACGCTGGGACGTACTCGTCAAGGTCGGCCTGCCGCGCTCCATGCCCTACTTTTTTGCCTCGCTCAAGGTCTCCATCACGCTGGCTTTTGTCGGTACCGTGCTGGCCGAGATGACGGCCGGCGACTCGGGCATTGGCTACCTCATGCAGAGTGCCGGTTCGCAGCAACGGCTGGCGCTGGCTTTTGCCGGCTTGGTGGTGATTGGGGCGATGGCGATGGCGATGTATGAGTTGTTCAGTTATGTTGAGAAACATACAACCGGGTGGGCTCATCGGGGTTCTCATTAACGCCCGGTCTTGTCTGGGCAATGCGCTCTTTGCATAGGCTTGCTGGCCGGGGGTGGCCCGGCGGCCAGTAACTTTCTTTTGCTTCGCCAAAAGAAAGTCACCAAAGAAAAGGCGACCCGCAGTCTGGGTCCCTCCGCTGCGCTACGGGCAACCTGCGGTGCTCGAGCCAAGCGGGGTCTGGCTAAACTCGCTACGCTGCGCTTCGCTCAAACAACGCCAGCCCTGATCCGCTTGTCTCTGCGCTCCTCGGCCCAGCCAGGACGGGGCAATCGGGATCGGGGACAGAAAACCAAGAAGACAAATACAGACAAGGACACGCCATGGCGTGTCCTTGTTTCTTCAGGTATTCGGTATTTTTCTCCCACCCCCTTGTGTATGCGCCGAGGAGCGGAGGTTCAGGCGGATAAGGGATCGCGTTGTCTGAGCGAAGCGAGTTTAGCGAGACCCCGCCTGAACCGAGCACCGCAGGTTGCCCGCAGCGAAGCGGAGGGACGCAGACACCAGGGTCGCCTTTTCTTTTGCTTACTTTTGGTGTTTGCGTAACTTCGCTGCGCGAAGTGAGCAAACCCCGCGCGCATAGCGCGCCTTTTGGCGAACAAAAGAAAACCCGCTTTGCGGGTTTCGATAAAAGTGAGTAGCTGCCGGGCTACCCCCGGCCAACAACACTCAGAGATGGGCACACTGTCGGAGCAAGACCCGACTTCAATGCGCCACTTTCTCCTTCGAGTCCCTGACCCGAGCAGCCAAATGCTCAAGCGCCTCCTGCACTTGATCTACCAGCACCAGGCACAAATCCCCAGGCGACAGCCGCTCGAGCGCGGTGTCGATCGCCAGGAACTCACCGCGTATCTCGTCGATGCGCCGGGTGCGGGCCGCACCTTCCAGTCCTTGGCGCAGCAGGGCCATGACCTCGCCGTCGGCGCGGCCGCGCTGGGCGGCGTCCTGGTAGAGGATGACGTCGTCAAACGCGCTGCCCAGGATGATGGTCTGGTCGCGGATGTCGCTGTCGCGGCGGTCGCCGGCGCCGCTGATGACGACGCTGCGGCGCTGGCCCGGCGTGGCGGGCATGGCGTCGACGGCGGCGACCAGGGCGCGCATGGCGTCCGGGTTGTGGCCGTAGTCGGCGATCACGGTGGCGCCCTTGTAGTCCATGACGTTAAAGCGGCCGGGGGCGTTGTGCGCGTCGTTGACGAAGCTGGCCAGGCCGCGCTTGATGGTGTCCCAGTTCAGGCCCGCGCCCCAGGCGGCGGCGACGGCCGCCATGACGTTCTCGACCTGGAAGCTGATGCTGCCGCCGCGCGTGACGGGCACGCCCTGCAGCGGGATGCGCTCGACCCAGGCGCCTTCGGCGGCCACCAGCATGGGGCCGTCGATGTAGACGGTGCGTTTGCCCTGGGCCCGGTGCGTGGCCATGAGCGGGTGGTGGCGGTCGGCCGCGAAGAAGATGATCTTGCCGGGGCAGGTGGCGGCCATGTCGGCGACGATGGGGTCGGCGGCATTGAGCACGGCGTAGCCGGTGTTCGCGACGTTCTGCACGATCACGCGCTTGAGCACGGCCAGGTCTTCGACGGTGGTGATGTAGTTCAGGCCCAGATGGTCGCCGCTGCCGATGTTGGTGACGACGGCGACCTGGCAGCGGTCAAAGCCCAGGCCTTCGCGCAGCACGCCGCCGCGCGCGATCTCGAACACCGCCGCGTCGACGTCGGGGTGCATGAGCACATTGCGCGCGCTCTTGGGGCCGCTGCAGTCGCCGCTGTCGGTCTGCCGGCCGTTGATGTAGACGCCGTCGGTGTTGGTCATGCCGGTGCGCAGCCCCTCGGCGGCCATCAGGTGGGCGATCAGGCGCGTGGTGGTGGTCTTGCCGTTGGTGCCGGTCACGGCGATGACCGGGATGCGGCCGTTGTCCCCGGAGGGGAACAGCTCGTCGACCATGGCCACGCCGACGGCGCGGCCCTTGCCGTAGGAGGGCGACAGGTGCATGCGCAGGCCGGGCGCGGCGTTGACTTCCACGACGCCGCCGTTTTGCGATTCCAGCGGGCGCAGCATGCTTTCGCAGACCACGTCGACGCCGCAGATGTGCAGGCCCACCATTTGCGCGGCGGCCACGGCGCGCGCGGCGACCGAGGGGTGCACGTCGTCGGTCACGTCAGTGGCCGTGCCGCCGGTGCTGAGGTTGGCGTTGTTGCGCAGGATGACGCGCCTGCCCTTGGCGGGAATCGATTCGGGCGTGAGCTCCTGCACTTCCAGGCGCGCGACGGCGATGTCGTCAAAGCGGATCTTGGTCAGCGAGGTGGCGTGGCCCTCGCCGCGCCGCGGGTCCTGGTTGACGATGTCGACGAGTTCGCGCACGGTGTGCAGGCCGTCGCCCACCACCTGCGGCGGCTCGCGCCGCGAGGCGGCGACCAGCTTGTTGCCGACCACCAGCAGGCGGAAGTCGCTGCCGGGCAAAAATTTCTCCACCATGACCTCGCCGTGCTCGGCGGCGGCCTTGTAGGCGACCTCCAGGTGCTCGCGCGTGGTGATGTTGACGGTCACGCCCTTGCCTTGATTGCCGTCCTGCGGCTTGACGACCACCGGCAGGCCGACCTGCCGGGCCGCGGCCCAGGCGTCATCGACGTCGGTGACGGGGCGGCCCAGCGGCACGGGCACGCCGGCGGCGCGCAGCAGCTTTTTGGTGAGGTCCTTGTCCTGGGCGATGGATTCGGCCACCGCGCTGGTGGAATCAACTTCGGCGGCCTGGATGCGGCGCTGCTTGGCGCCCCAGCCGAACTGCACCATGCTGCCCTTGGTGAGGCGGCGGTACGGAATGCCGCGCGCGACGGCGGCGTCGACGATCGCGCCGGTGCTGGGGCCCAGGCGCTCGTCTTCGTCAAGGTCGCGCAGTTGGGCAATCGCGGCCTCGAGGTCGAAGGCGGTATCGCGCAGGGCCGCGTGGATCAGGGCCTGGGCCAGCTCAACGGCCAGGCGGCCCACGGCTTCCTCGCTGTATTCGACGACGACCTGGTAGGTGCCGGCTTCAACCGTGGCGGCCGTGTGGCTGAAGGTGATGGGGCAGCCGGCGGCGGTCTGCAGCGCCAGCGCGGCGGCCTCCAGCACATGGGCCAGCGAGACGGGGCCGGCGTGGCCGGTCTGGCGCAGCGCGCCCATGCCGGGAAACAGCGCGCGCACGCGCGGCTCGAAGCCGGCCAGGCCGGAGATGTTGCATTCAACGGCGCTGCAGGCCACGATGGCTTCGAGCGCGGTGTGGCGGCTCCAGAGGTTGGGGCCGCGCAGGGCGCGGATGCGGGACACTTCCATTATTCGGCACTCCCGGCGGTTTTAGGGGTGGTTTCAAAGGCTTCCATGCCGGCGCCTATCAGGTTGAGCGGAATGCCGAGGGCCCAGGCGGCGCCCACGGCCGCCAGCAGGGCGTCTTCGGTCAGGCCGCGGCGTTCGCGCCAGGCGCCCAGCTTGCCCAGGCCGGGCAAAAAGGCCTCGCTGGCGCCGGTGGCCAGCACCACCTGGTCCTGCCGCACATAGAGGGCGCGGCCGCCCTGGGCGCAATGCGAGGCGATGGCCGCGGCCTTGGGGTCGGTGCTGTAGAAGATCACTTCGCCGTCACAAAGCTCGGCCATCTCGGCGATGCGCGGGTCGCCGGCGTTGAGCACGGCGGCGCCGCTGGGCAGCACCACGTCGACCTGCGAGCGCATGACCTTGAACATCTGCTCGTCTTCGGTGATGTCGAATTCGGCCAGGCCCTGGGCGCCGCCCAGGTCGGTGACCACGCCGACCTGGCATTTGTCGTAGGGCAGGCCGGTGCGCAAAATCGTGTCGGCGCCGTTTTCAAACACGGCGGCCTGCACCGCGCGGTTGATCAAGAGGCGCTGCCCGGCCTCCCAGTTGGCGCAGTCGGAGGCGTCCACGCAGCGCTGGTCCAGGAAGAGGCCGGCCTGGCAGGCCAGGCCGGTGTGCCGGCCCGACAGGTGCAGCAGCCAGGCCACCAGCCGCGCGACGCGGTAGTTGCCGGCGGAGCCGGCGATGCCGACGATGGGGATGCGGCCGTCGTTGGGGTTGTCGCCGTCGGACGAATGCGGGAACAGGTGGTCGCAGATGGCGCGGCCCACCGGGCGCGGCGCGCCTTCGGCGGGCTTGAGGTGCATCAACAGGCCCGGGCCGGCGTTGACTTCGACAATCGCGCCGCCCTGCTCGTGCAGCGGGCGCGAGATGTCCTGCGCGACCACGTCGACGCCGGCGATGTCCAGGCCGACCACGCGCGCGGCCAGCGAGACGATGTGGTCGACCTCGGGGTGGACGGCGTCGGTGCAGTCCAGCGCCACATTGCCGTTGCGCTGTATCAGCACCTCGCGGCCGGCGGCGGGCACGGCGTCGGGCGCCAGGCCCTGGCGCTGCAGGTCGAGGATGACGGCGCCGTCTTCGGCGGTGTTGATGCGGCCCAGCGGGAAGTCCTCACCCACGCCGCGGCGCGGGTCGGTGTTGAGCTGGGCGTCGACGAGCTGCGACACCGTGGAGCTGCCGTCGCCGGTCACCCACGCGGCTTCACCGCGCGCGGCGGCGACGACGCGGCCGCCGACCACCAGCAGGCGGTGCTCATGGCCGCGCACAAAGCGCTCGACCATGACTTCGCTGCCGTGGCGGGCGGCCACCGCGAAGGCGGCCTCGACGTCGGCGCGTGTTTTAAGGTCCAGCGCCACGCCGCGGCCGTGGTTGCCGTCGGAGGGCTTGACGACCACCGGCAGGCCGATGTCCTCGGCCGCTTCCCAGGCCTCTTCGGCCGTGGCGACGATCTCGCCCTCGGGCACGGGCACGCCGCAGGTGGCCAGCAGGCTTTTGGTGAGGTCCTTGTCGTGGGCGATGCCTTCGGCGATGGCGCTGGTGAGGTCGGTTTCGGCCGTCCAGATGCGGCGCTGGCTGGCGCCGTAGCCCAGTTGCACCAGGTTGCCCTCGTTCAGGCGGATGTGGGGGATGCGGCGGTCGGTGGCGGCGGCCACGATGGAGGCGGTGCTGGGGCCGAGGTAGCAGTCGTCGACCTTGGCGCGTATCGCATCGACGGCGGCCCGCACCTCGGCGGGGCCGTAGGGCGTGGCGTTGATGGCGGCCATCAACAGGCGGTGGCCCTCGGCCAGCGCGGTGCGGGCGACCTGCTCGTCGCGCGCGCGGAACACCATGCGGTAGACGCCGCGCTGCGAGGTGCTGCGCGTCTGGCCGAAGCCGGTGGGCATGTCGGCCAGGTTGAGCAGCTCGATCACCACATGCTCCAGCACATGGCCGGACCAGGTGCCTTCCAGCAGGCGCTGGATGAAGCCGCCGCGCTCGCCCACGCCGCAGTGGTGTTCGACCAGGGCCGGCAGCAGCGCGACCAGGCGGTCGTTGAAGCCGGGCAGCTCGTTGGACGGGAAGTCCTCGAGCTTGCCGAGGTCCAGCCAGACCTCAAGCACGGCCCGGTAAGTCCAGATGTTGGGGCCGCGCAGGTAATTGATGCGCAGCAGCTTGATGTCGTCCTGAGGGCTCATGGTTCGCAGCATGGTCGGCCAGGCAGGGCGGCCGCACCCGTCGGTGCAAGGCGGCGGTCCTGGCCGATGAATTTCAGTGTGAGGCCGGTGAAGGCCCCTGTGGATCCCTGTATGTCTCGTTATGTGCGTTGTGTCTTTGTTCTTGTCGCGAACGAGCCTGGCTGGGGTGGGGCCGGCAGCCGGTTTCGCCATTTTCGGGGATTGAGGGTCAAATTTGTCGTTCCAGGCCGCATTCGGCGAAAATCCCCTGTTCGGGTTCCCCACGCGCGAAGACAAAACCTGCGAAAACCCAGCCGCGCCAGATGCGGGACGCCAAGAATTCACCAACACAATGCAACACAAACACCCGGCAGACGACTCCAGCCTTACCGACCCCGCCTTGGCGGGGCTTCGCTCACAACTTGCAACCCAGGAAAACGTTCTGTGTACGCTTACGGTTGACCTGGACAGCCAACTTCGTTTCGCCACCGGCCTGCTGGCCCTGACGGATCGCCGCCTGCTGGCCCGCGGCCCCGGCGGTCCGGACGCTGAATGGGCGTCCTGGCCCACGGTGGACGCGGCCGGCAAGGGCCTGGCGGGCCTCTCGCTGCGCCATTTCGACCATGCCGGCGTGGGCACGCTGGAGCTGCACCAGGGCGGCACCCGCCTGGCCGGCTGGCGTTTTACCCTGGGCGCCAATGTGCAGGCGCTGCGCCTGGTGCGGCTGTTCGTCCAGCAGCAGGCCGCCCAGGGCCTGGCCGAGGCGCCCCCGGCCGACGAGGCGGCGCTGTGCCCCGAATGCGACCTGCCGCTGCCGCCCGACAGCGAGGAATGCCCGGCCTGTGCCCGCGAGCTGCACACGCCGCCCTCCACCTGGGTGCTGCTGCGCCTCTGGCGCTTTGCCCACCCCTACCGCCACCAGCTGCTGGCCGGGTTTCTACTGACGCTGGCCTCCACGGCCGCCACGCTGGTGCCGCCCTACCTGACCATCCCGCTGATGGACGACGTGCTGATCCCCTTCCAGAACGGCCAGCAGATCGAGCCCTGGAAGGTCGGCGCCCTGCTGGGCGGCCTGCTGGGCGCGGCGCTGCTGGGCTGGGCGCTGAACTGGGCGCGCACCTATTTGCTGGCCCTGGTGTCCGAGCGCATAGGCGCCGACCTGCGCACCGCCACCTTCGACCACCTGCTGGAGCTCTCGCTGGACTACTTCGGCGGCAAGCGCACCGGCGACCTGATGTCGCGCATAGGCTCGGAAACCGACCGCATCTGCGTGTTCCTGTCGCTGCACGCGCTGGATTTCGCGACCGACGTGCTGATGATCGTGATGACCGCGGTCATCCTGTTTTCCATCAACCCCTGGCTGGCGGTGGTGACCCTGCTGCCGCTGCCCTTCATAGGCTGGATGATCCACGTGGTGCGCGACAAGCTGCGCACCGGCTTTGAAAAGATAGACCGCGTCTGGTCGGACGTCACCAATGTGCTGGCCGACACGATTCCCGGTATCCGCGTGGTCAAGGCCTTCGCCCAGGAAAAGCGCGAAGCCCAGCGCTTTCGCGAGGTCAACCAGCACAACCTGGCCGTCAACGACAAGCTCAACAAGACCTGGTCGCTGTTCACGCCCACGGTCTCGCTGCTGACCGAAGTGGGCCTGCTGGTGGTGTGGGCATTCGGCATCTGGCTGGTGTCCCGGCAACAGATCACGGTCGGTGTGCTGACGGCGTTTATCGCCTACATAGGCCGCTTTTACGGCCGGCTCGACTCCATGAGCCGCATCGTCTCGGTCACACAAAAGGCCGCGGCCGGCGCCAAGCGCATCTTTGACATCCTGGACCATGTCTCCAACGTGCCCGAAACCGCCAACCCGGTGAAGACCGGCGTGCTCGAGGGCCGCATCGACATGAAGAACCTGGGCTTTCGCTACGGCAACCGCTCGGTGATCCGCGGCCTGGACCTGCAGATACGGCCCGGCGAGATGATAGGCCTGGTGGGCCACAGCGGCTCCGGCAAAAGCACGCTGGTCAACCTGATCTGCCGCTTTTACGACGTGAGCGACGGCACCATCCAGGTGGACGGCACCGACATACGCCGCTTCGGCGTGGCCGACTACCGCCGCCACATCGGCCTGGTGCTGCAGGAGCCCTTCCTCTTCTTCGGCACGATTGCCGAGAACATCGCCTACGGCAAGCCCGGTGCCACGCGCGCCGAGATCGTCGCGGCCGCGCGCGCCGCCCATGCGCATGAATTCATCCTGCGCCTGCCGCAGGGCTATGACTCTCTGGTGGGCGAGCGCGGCCAGGGCCTGTCGGGCGGCGAGCGCCAGCGCATCTCGATTGCGCGCGCGCTGCTGATAGACCCGCGCATCCTGATCCTCGACGAGGCGACGTCCTCGGTCGACACCGAGACCGAAAAAGAAATCCAGCGCGCGCTCGACAACCTGGTGCAGGGCCGCACCACGATCGCGATTGCCCACCGCTTGTCGACGCTGCGCAAGGCCGACCGCCTGGTGGTGATGGATCGCGGCCAGGTAGTCGAGGTCGGCCCGCACGACGAACTCATGGCCAAGCAGGGCGCCTACTGGCGGCTGTATGAAGCCCAGGCGCGCCAGGTCGACAACGAAGAGGGCGGCCTGGAAGCCGAAGAGCGCCGCATCGCCGTGGCCACCTCGCAGATCGCCCATGCCGCCCAGCACGTCGGCAACGCATAAGCCCGGGACCGCTATTTATGACTGATTCCACTTCCATCTCCGCTTCTTTCCAGCTGGCGCGCGATGCCTCGGGCCGCCTGGTGTTCACCGACGCCACCGGCCAGGCACATGCCGGCGTGGTACCGGTGCGCGCCTTCCCGATTGCCGCGCCCGACGAAGGCATCTCGCTGGTCAGCACCGAAGGCCATGAAGTCGCCTGGATAGAACAGCTGCAGGCCGCTACGCCGGCCGTGCGCGCGCTGCTGCAGGAGGAACTCGCGCTGCGCGACTTTGTGCCCGAAGTCACGCGGCTTAAAAGCGTCTCCAGCTTCGGCACGCCCAGCGTCTGGACGGTCGAGACCGACCGGGGGGAGACTTCTTTTATCCTCCGCGGCGAGGAGGATATACGTCGCCTCGGGCGGGTTGGGCTCTTGATTGCCGGGAGTCAGGGAGTGCAGTACAGTGTGCGCGACATGACGGCTTTGGATCGCGCGTCACGTCGGCTGCTGGAGAGGTTTCTTTAGCCGGGTCTTGCTCCGGCGAGCGCGCCCTCCCCCTTCTCTCCTTCTCCTCTCTTCGTCTTTCTGCTTTCTCTGCTGAGGTTTGCTGGCCGGGGGTAGCCCGGCAGCTACTCACTTTTCTTTTGCTTCGCCAAAAGAAAAGTAAGCAAAAGAAAAGGCGACCCGCAGTCTGGGTCCCTCCGCTGCGCTACGGGCAACCTGCGCTGCTCGACTGCGGAGGGGGTCTGGCTAAACTCGCTACGCTGCGCTTCGCTCAGACAACGCCAGCCCTTATCCCTCCTCCGTCTGCGCTGCTCGGCCCAGCCAGGACGGGGCAATCGGGAGCGGGGACAGAAGACAAATACCAAAGAAAAATCAATACAAACAAGGACACGCCGTGGCGTGTCCTTATGGTTTTTTGTATTGGTATTTTTCTCCCACCCCCTTGTGTATGCGCCGAGGAGCGCAGGTTCAGGCGGATCAGGGATCGCGATTGTCTGAGCGAAGCGCAGCGTAGCGAGTTCGAGCGAGACCCCGCCTGGACCGAGCACCGCAGGTTGCCCGTAGCGAAGCGGAGGGACGCAGACACCAGGGTCGCCTTTCTTTTGCTTACTTTTCTTTGGCGAAGCAAAGAAAAGTGAGTTGCCGCCGGGCAACCCCGGCCAACCGCCCTCAGCAAGAGAACCGAGGAGATAAGAGAACACAAAGCGCACCCGCCGGAGCAAGACCGGCCAACCTCTTCAACGGGGGAAACGGGGGCAAGCCCCAGTTAAACTCCACCCCATGACCTGGACCGCGACCCTCGCACTCGACTACACCCACCAGGCCGGCAAAACCCTTGCCCATTTCCGCCACAGCGGGCCGCTGCGCATCCTGCAAAGCCTGTACCCTGAAGGCGACACCATCTGCCACAACGTCATCGTGCACCCGCCCGGCGGCCTGGTCGGTGGCGACACGCTGGAGCTGGCCTTCAGCGCTGCGCCGGGCGCGCATGGCCTGATCACCACGCCGGGTGCCACGCGCTTTTACCGCTCCACCGGCGAGCCCGCGCTGCAAAACACCACCCTCACGCTCGAGGCCGGCGCGCGCATGGAATGGCTGCCGCTGGAGGCCATCTGCTACAGCGGCTGCCTGGCCGAGAACCGGCTCACGATGGCGCTGGCGCCCGGCGCCGAGCTGATGGGCTGGGACGTCACCGCGCTGGGCCTGCCGGCCGCCGGCCAGCCCTTTGAGGGCGGCAGCTTTCGCCAGCACATCGAAGTGCCCGGTGTCTGGCTGGAGCGCGCCCGCCTGGACGCCAACGACAAGCTGCTGATGGACAGCCCCGTGGGCCTGGCCGGCCGGCGCTGCATGGCTTCGCTGTTTTTTGTGGCGGGCAACAAGCTGGAACGCGCCCGCCGAGAACGCGCGCTGGACTGTGCGCGCGAAATCCTGCAGGCCCACTCGCTGGCCTCCTGCGCCGGCGCCACCAGCCCTGACGCGCAGGTCGTCGTGCTGCGCGTGCTCTCGCCCGTGGTCGAGCCCGCCATGGCCTTGCTCAGGCAGGTCTGGCAGGCCTGGCGCAAGGAGCTGTGGCAGCTCGCGCCGTCCACGCCACGCATCTGGTCCATGTAAAACGCCGTGCTGCGCATGGCGGCATAGGCGCGCACCTACAAGCGCATCAGCCCCCTCCGGCAGGCCGGGGCCTGGTAATGGCTACGATGAGGCCTGTCATTGCAAGCTTCGCTTCACCACCCATGTCTTAGGAGACACGCCATGATCCCCAAGAACACGCTTTGCCTGTGGTACGACGGCGCCGCGCTGGAGGCCGCGACCTTTTATGCCAAAACCTTCCCCGACAGCAAAGTCGGCGCCATCATGCGCGCGCCGGGCGACTATCCCGACGGCAAGCAGGGCGACATCCTGACGGTCGAGTTCACCGTCGCGGGCATCCCCTGCATGGGGCTTAACGGCGGCCCGCTTTTTAAACACAGCGAAGCCTTCTCCTTTGTCATCGCGACCGAGGACCAGGCCGAGACCGACCGCCTGTGGAACGCGGTCGTCGGCAACGGCGGCCAGGAAAGCGAGTGCGGCTGGTGCAAGGACCGCTGGGGCCTGTCATGGCAGATCACCCCGCGCGTGCTGCTCGAAACGGTCTCAGGCCCCGACCGCGCGGCGGCCAAGCGCGCCTTCGACGCGATGATGACCATGAAAAAAATCGACGTCGCCGCGATAGAGGCGGCACGCCGGGGCTGAAGCGGGCGGGGACGGCCGGCACGCCGCGTTCCCGGTGAACATCGCCGTCTGTATGTGAATCCAGTGTTCTGGCGGGCTTGCCGGGCCCATGAAAGACCCGTCCTACATGGGAACAGGCGTAGCGCACGGGCGGCCCGCAGCTTTTCCTTTCAAGCCGCGCCGCGGCATCGGCCCAGACTGCCTTCATCGACATCCGTCGAGTTCGAAGAAGGAGTTTTGACCATGACCGCATCCCCGTATTTCCGCCTTGCCCAAGGCGCAGCGGCCTTCGGCGTAGCCGCCCTGCTCTCGCTGGGCGCCTCGGCACAAATCGCCTCCGGCACCACCGGTATCGACGCTTCCGGCGATGCACGCAGCGAGATGAACGCCTGCCTGACCGGCCGCACACAGCAGGACCGTGAAACCTGCATGACCGAGGTTCGCAATGCCAACGCCGCCAAACGCGCCGGCAAGGTCGACAACGCCAGCACCAACTTCCAGGCCAATGCCCTGAAACGCTGCGACATCTTCAAGGGCGAGGATCTGGTCGCCTGCCAGGCCCGCATCGTGGGTTACGGCAAGACCGAAGGCAGCGTCGCCGGCGGCGGCGCGATACGCCAGGTGGAAACCGTGGTCGTTCCGGCCAACGCCACCAATGTGCGCGTACAGCCGCAGACCTCGTCCGACAACATTGTGGTGATCCCGGCGCCCGCCGCCGTGCCATCGCAATAACAGTTGCCACTCGCTCCGCCGCGGTTTGATGAAAACCCCGGATGAAGCAGAAGCAAAGGTGGGCCGCTTGCGGCCCACTTCTTTTTTCATGACACGCGGCAACTTCGCCGCCACCGACGCCCTCCACGAAAGCCCTCCATGCCCGATTCCTCACACACTTCCCCGGAAAAACCCCAGCTGGCGCGCGCGCTCGAGAAAAACGACGCGGTCCAGGACGCGGTGGAGCGATCGGCCCAGGAACTCTTCGTGATCAACAACGTCCTGGAAAAAGAAATCCCGGCCTCCGTCAAGACGGGTGACGTCGCCACGGCCCTGGTCAGGACCGCGGAGCTGGAAAACAAGATCCAGGAGTCGGCCGAAGAGCTGGCCCACGTCAACGAGTTGCTGCAGAAAGAGATTTCAGAGCGCGCCGAGGTGGAGCAAAAACTGCACACCGCCGAAACCAAAATCGCCAAAAACAGCAAGGCCGGCGGCCACTAGCCTTTCAGCACGCCGTCGGCCTTGAACATGGCCTTGATGCCGCGCACCGCCTGGCGTATGCGGGCTTCGTTCTCAATGAGCGCAAAGCGCACATGGTCGTCGCCGTGGTCGCCAAAGCCTATGCCCGGCGACACACACACCTTGGCCTTGTCGAGCAGCTGTTTGGCGAACTCCAGCGAGCCCAGCTTGCGGTAGGCCTCGGGAATGCGCGCCCAGATGTACATGGACGCCTTGGGGCAATCCACCGGCCAGCCCGCTTCGGTCAAGCCTTTGTAGAGCACGTCGCGCCGCGCCTGGTACTGGGCGGCGATGTCTTTCACGCATTGCTGGTCGCCTTCGAGTGCGGCAATCGCCGCCACCTGCAGCGGGGTGAAGGTGCCGTAGTCGTGGTAGCTCTTGATGCGTGCCAGCGCCGCCACCAGGTCGGGGTTGCCGACCATAAAGCCCACGCGCCAGCCCGCCATGTTGTAGCTCTTGGACAGCGTGAAGAACTCCACCGCAATGTCCTTGGCGCCCGGCACCTGCATGATGGACGGCGCTTTCCAGCCGTCGAACACGACGTCGGCATAGGCTAAATCGTGCACCACAAAGATGTCGTGCTTGCGCGCCAGCGCGATCACTTTCTCAAAAAACGCCAGCTCCACGCACTGCGCCGTCGGGTTCGACGGGAAGCCCAGCACCATCATCTTGGGCTTGGGGTAGCTGCCGCGTATGGCTTTTTCAAGCTCGGCAAAAAAATCCGTGTCCGGCGTCAGCGGCACCGAACGTATGTCGGCCCCGGCGATCACCGCGCCGTAGATGTGGATGGGGTAGCTCGGGTCGGGCACCAGCACGGTGTCGCCGCGGTCCAGCGTGGCCAGCATCAAATGGGCCAGGCCTTCTTTCGAACCTATGGTCACGATGGCCTCGCTGTCCGGGTCTATGGCCACCTGGTAGCGGCTCTGGTACCAGTGGGCAATCGCGCGCCGCAGCCGCGGTATACCCTTGCTGGCCGAATAGCCGTGGGTGTCAGGCCGCTGCGCGACCTCGGTGAGCTTGGCCACGATGTGCGCCGGCGTGGCGCCATCGGGGTTGCCCATGCTCATGTCGATGATGTCTTCGCCGCGCCTGCGCGCGGCGAGTTTGAGCTCGGCCGTGATGTTGAAGACGTAGGGGGGAAGACGGTCAATGCGCGCAAAGCGGCGCTTGCCTGGGGAAGCGGACATAGGAAGTAACTTTCACGTAAGCGCCCGGAACCGTCCGAGCGACGTGGCCGGCAATGGGGCCGGCCCAGCGCAATCGTAACCCATGTAAGTTCTGGTCACAGGCTGCGCGCCGGATGGATCGCTGACGCGCAATGAAGCCGGGCAAATCCGCCCCGGCCACCCGTGAATATTCCCCAAACGGCGGGCTGTCCACGGGTTGTCCAAACTCGCGGGGGGCAGATAGAGTTCGCCATCGCTCGTTTCCCGCAAAGCCCCCGGCGCGCTTCGCACGCGCATCCGTGTTGTTGCAAGAGACCGGCCGCCATGCATGTCCACCCGCGCAGTGGAAGGTTTTCAGGATCGCGCTCCCAGACTTTCGCCAGTGAAGAGTTGCCACCGCCGCCGTGCGCCCGCACAGCGCCGCCCACCGCTTTGAACAAGCCGACACGGGAACTTGATGATCGAGCTGACTTTGTTGACGCCGCAAAAACAAGACCTTCACCCGATGAAGGCGGAGGACTTGTTTCTGTGGCAATCCGAATCCCCGCTGCTCGAAGACGCGGCTGAGCCGGGCGAGGCCGAGGCGCAGGAGATCGTCTTCTACCCGGAGGACAAGGAAACAGCGCTGCGATTGCTTTTTAATACCCGGGAAGCCGCCCTGCAGGACCGCGTCGCGGGTTTTTCCAATTCGCTGTATGCCCTGTACGGCACTGCCGGGCGCCAGGCCTTTGCCAACGGGATCATGGATCCCCCCGTCACGACCTGGGACCCGTCGGTGGCGCCGCGCACGCCCTTGAAGCCGCCGCTCAGGGGTGAACCGGTTTATCGCGGGGAAAGCACGCCCAAACGCCATGCGCTGCTGACGGCGTACAAAAGCCACAAAAAAATACTCGACAGCTTTATCGCCCGTGCCGAAGAACGCATACAGGCCAAGGCGCGGGAAGTGGTCAAGGCACGGCTGGAGAAGATCCACCAACAACTGCTGCAGGAGCGGGTCCGGTACCGGGTGACGCCGCAAGGCGCCACGAACCATGCGCCCGAAGTCAATGCAGACCTCGGCAGCCTGGCGCAGGCCATGTGGGAAATCGGCGTACTCAGGCGCGAGCTTGAATATTTCAACGAGCTGAACCTCACCGCGGCACAACACATACCGGGCACGGGCTATTACGGCCCGAGCTACGCGGCCTTCATAAAACGGACGGAACTGGTCGAAAAAGACCGGGCACGCACCCAGGAAATCCTGGCCGAAAAGCTGGCCGGGCACTGCAGGCGCCACCCCATCCTGTACAGGCTGTGGAACCATGAGGTGGTGTCCGAAGTGGCCGATGCCTGGGGCAACGCCCTGCCAAAGGACAAGCAAGACAAAGTCGCCTACGGCACCAGGCTCTTCACGGTCATCGATGAAACACTGGACGATGTCCAGCGGGCCGGGGGCCTGATGGAAACGGAATTGAACGAAACGCCGGAAGTGGTCTGGCGCTATTCCCCCGTGATCAACGACGCCCTGAAACTGCTGCACCTGGGCCAGGGCGACATGGCCTGGATGGCGGCGCAGGAAAAGCTCGCCGCGTTCAAGGGCGCGATGGGGCCGTTTGCAAAGCTGAGCGTCGGCATCGACATCGTGGAAAGCCTTGCGGCACTCGCGGCAAGCACGCCGCCCGCCGCCGCGCTGCTGGCGGCCGCCAGCCTGGCGTCGGCCCTTGGAAGCGTCATTGAGTCGGCCGTGGAAGAAGGAAAAAAAGACCAGGCGTTTGCCGCATGCCTGAATCCCGCCGACAGTTTCGCCGCCGAACAGGGCAGCTACATCGGCTCGGTCGTCGGGGCCTTGTTTCTCATCCTCCAGTTGCGCGGCACCGCCAGGATCGGGGGGCCGCCATGAACGCGCCCAGGATCAACCTGCTTCCCGCCAAAAATCCGGTCGCCACGAAACAGGCCATCGAGATGCTGGAGAGCACCGTCTCCGGCTTGAAGAGCGGGTACTTCCGCAGCACGCGAATCGGCGACCCGCTGCTTCCGGCATTCATGGCCTTCGTGAGATCCAGCGCGGAAGCCGCCGCCGCGTGGCACAGGCTTTCCGGCGCGGCCAAATGCCACTGGAAACGCCTGGACCAGGTCTCCCATTTCACCCTCACCGCGCAGCTTGTGCGCGTCACGGAGATGCTGGATGCGGCCGCCGGCGTCACCGCGGCGGACCGGCTGGCCCTGCGCCGGGAACTGGGCCAGTACCTGGTGTCCCTGGGCACGGTGATGGATGAGGAGGCCCAGGCCTTGGCCAGGGCCCAGGGTAGCCGGGCCGCGCCCCGCCTCGCCCGCGGGAGCTATGACAACCTCGAAAAGCGGGCAGTCCAGGCTTTTGCGGACATCCAGAGGGAGATGGGTCTTGCCATGGCCCGCAAGGAAGCCGCACGGGTGCAGAAGGCCTTCATGCGGCACATGCGAAAACTGGAAACCTCGGGGACGGCGCTGTCGGGCACCGACCACATGCTGCTGACCGCCTACAAGAAGTTTTCCAGCCAGATCGACGCTTCGAGGCAAGCCGAATGGACGCGCGTCTGGGACTTTCTGGCCGGCAACGCCAAAGGCGCCCCCTCCCCCGAGGCCATCAAGGCGGAAATGCGCGAATTTGAGCGCCTGGCGCAAGCGTTCGAGAAGACGCGAGATCCCGAGACCCAGATGAACCTGTTCAAAGCCATGGAAGCCGCCAAAAAAAGCCCTGTCCACAGCAGCCTCAAGGGCAAGGTCCTGGGCGAGATGTTCGCGCAGCACTGGGACGACTGGATCCTCCACATGGACGCCTACGAGGACCTCGCCAACGAAGCCGCCAGGGCGCTGGGCCCCGGATGGAAGGCACGCAAGGTCTACGGAAACATGCGGCTGGGCGGCAAGGAATACCTGGACCAGGCGATCCTGCTGGTCAACGAAAGCCTGCCGGCCACGACAAGCCCCTCCGCGCCCCTGTCCAAACTCTTCCTGGGCGTGCAGATCAAGGTGGAAAGCATCAACACCTCGCTGGAGCAGACCCTGGCCGACATGGTCCGCGAAACCGGAAGCAGCATCCTGGAAATTGAGAGCAAGGACGGGACCCGCACACTGTTTCGCCTGCTGCCCTCATTGCCCGGCGAAAAGGCCCATCGCTGGGTGCTCAATGCCGCGGAAAGCGACTTTCCCGACAGCGCCTTGAAAAAGGCCATCGAATCGCGGGTCACCCTGCGCCAACAGGCCATGCCCATGACGCTTGAAGAGTTCAACCTGCTGGCGCATGCCTTGATGCGCGCGGCCGCCGATGCACTTTAACCAGAAGGAGAAAAATCATGATGGATCTCGCCGATTTCACGCTCACCCGCCCGCTGCGCCGCGTCGAACCCACCGCGGAGGAGAACCTGTTGCTGATGTCGCCGCTGGTTCGAACGGTGGCCCAGTTCCTGGGCCAGGGCGCCCTGCCCGGGGATGCCGCCATCACCGAAGCGCTGACGGCTTTCAAGGAGGATTCCAACCACTCGGTGGAAAGGGTGGCGAACCCGGACACCGGGCCGCAGTATTTGATCGCGCTGGTGTACGGCATCGAGATATGGCTTGCCCAGAACGAGGACCTGGTCAGCGGCGCGGACCTCGCGGAGCAGGTGCGCCTTGCGGCCGCCGATTACCTGGACCACTACACCAACCCGGGCTGGAACGAGGCCCTCGCGACCTATGCCCGGGACCTGGCGGGATGGACCGTGGCCTGGCTCTTCGAAACGCCCAAGAAGCACGCCCAGCTGGCCTGGGCGGCGCGTTATGCCCTGGTGGTCTCCCTGATCCAGCAAGACCCGCAAGCGCTGTCGGCGCTCAAACCCGGCCAGGTCCACGCCAAACTGAACCGCCGCTTTGTGACCTTGCCGGCATCGCTGGCGCACGCCTTTCCCGAAGCCCGCATCAAGCTGATCCGAGAAGCCTCCGTCGCCGACATGCACGTGGTCAGGAGCGAATGGCGAGGCTACCTGCCCGGCGAGATCGCCATGATCCGCAACGTCATGGCCGGCGAGACCTACCAGGAGAACGAGAAAAACTTTTCGGAAACCGAAAACATCTCCCTGTCCGAAACCGCCACCTCCAGCAGCCAGCAAAAGCAGGACGAGAGCCAGAACGAGTCCGACATGAGCCGCGACCTGCAGACCCAGTTGTCCCTGGCCGTCAGAGGCCATGTGCAAACCGACTATGAGCAGAACATGCCGGGAAGCCGCTACTCGGTCAACGCGGGCGGGGAGGCCAGCGTGCAGCTGGGACGGTCCGACCGCGTCGCGTCGCGGATCGCGCGCAAGGCCGTCTCCAAGGCCGTCGCCGCGATAGAGTCGCAGACCAAGGAATCCCGCCAGCGGCGCGAACTCATCCGCAAGGAAACCTCGCAACGCCACGCCTTCAGCTCCGACGACGCCAACCGCAGCGGCATCTACCGATGGGTGGACCGGGTGGACCGCTACCAGGTGTTCACCTACCCCGACCGCCTGCAGCTGGAATTCGAGCTGCCCGAGCCGGCCGAGTACGTCAGGTGGCGGACGGCGGCCAAAGTCCGGGCCAGTGAAGCCAAGGCGCCGCCCGCCTGGACCGTCACCAAAGAAGCGCTGACCCCCGAGGGCGTGCTGGCGCTGGCCTCCACCTACCGGGCCTCCAACCTGCCCGTGCTGCCCGATGCCGAGGTCTCGGTGGTGCTGGCAAAAACCGCGGTCGCGGCCGAGCTGCCCGACGCGGCGGGAACGCAGTGGGCGCCGCCTACCGTTGCAATTTCAGCGGAGGTGGCGGTGCCGGCCGGCTACGCGGCCCATGCGGTGGAGTACTCGGGGTTCGCAACGCCCCTGCACGGCAAATGGATGCGCCAAAGCGTGGCGGCCAACAACTATGACAGCGGGCCGGTGGACTGCTACCACGGGATCGTGGCCAACGTGTATGTGGGCAGCTCCAACGCCGGCTACGCGCAACTCGTCGACGGGCAAAGCGTCCAGGTGAGAGGCGCCTCCGAAGTACCGCCCAAGTACAGCGAAGCCATGCTGAACATCACCGACAGCGCGCAGGCCGCCGTCACCGTGGCCCTGTCCCCTCCCGCGATTGAGAAATTGAGCCTGACCGCCCAGGCCACCGGCTGCCATTCCTTCGGGATGACCTTCACCGTCAAATGCCAAAGAACGACGGAGGCTTTCGAGACCTGGCAGCATGCCGTCTACGACGCCCTGTTCAGCGCCTGGAACGACTGGAACCAGGCATGGCAAAACGCCCAGGACAGGCGCGCGCTCGTCAGCGCGCTGCCGGTCGGCGAGTCCTCACCCGCAAGAAACCTGCAGACCATCCGCGACGAGCTCAAGCGGCAGGTCATTGCCTGGCTGCTCGATGAGTCCCCCTTCAACGGCCGCGACGGCCTGAAGGCGGCGGCAGCCACCACCGGCGGCGTGACCCCCTGGAGGGAAACCGATTTTGACAAAGCCCGGCTGGATGCCCCGACGGTCCAGTTTTTTGAGCAGGCCTTCGAATGGGGAAACATGGCCTATGTGTTCTACCCCTACTACTGGGCGGGGCGGCAGAACTGGGACGAGCTGGCCACCCTGGAGGGCGTGGACCCCGAGTTCGAACGCTTCCTCAAAGCCGGCGCCTGCCGCGTGGTGCTGCCTGCGCGGCCGGGCATGGAAGCCGCCGTCCATCACTGGCTCCTGTACCAGCAGCCCTTCCTGGGACGGCCCATGCCCCTGCCCGGAGATGCGCTGTTTGTTTCGGTCGCGGCGGAGATCCGCGATTTGACGCAACCGCCCGAAGGCGGCATCCCCGGCGAGTCCTGGGATTCCCGAAGCGGCACCACGCTGGTGTGGCTGGACAGCGCGATGACCCTGCCCAGGAACTCCAGCGTCAAGCTGGGGACCGCACCGAACGAGCCCAGGGAGCCCATCGTGCTGAGCTGAGCAGCAAGGCCCTCACCCCTGCCCTCTCCCAAAGGGAGGGGGCGTAAAGAGAAACCGCAACCGGGCAAGAAACGATTCCAGCGCCAGCACCCCCCAAAACCCGCCGGCATAAGCCAGCACATCCATCCAGTCGGCCACCGAGCCCAGCACAATCCGCAGCACCCGGTTCTCGACATGCCAGCCGTTCGCGGCCGCCGCATACTGGCCAAGCTCGACCCCGCAACCCACGGCAAACGCCAGCAGCGCAAGACTCAAGGTGTTGGCCTTGAGCACGGTCTTTAACAAAAAGTACACCCACACCACCGCCAGCACGTCGCCGACAAAGCCGCGCAGCCAGCGGTGCTGCGACCACACGGTCGCGATCAGCACTTCAACGATGAAAATAAGGACGGCCCACAGCGCCGCTTCGCGGTCAAAACGCAGCGTCATGCGAAGGGCCCAACCCCACCCGCCCCACTCGACCCACCCGCTTCACTCGGGCACATGGATGCGCGCCTTCACATGCTTGAGGTTGGCCACAATGGTGAAGGTCATCACCACCAGCAGCGACCAGGAACTCCATTTGCCCACATGCACGATGGACCAGGCGCCCAGCTGGTTGGGGTAGTGCCAGAGGCTGAAGAAGGTGCTGATGTTCTCCGCCACCCAGATAAAAAAGCCGATCAGCAAAAAGCCCAGCAGCAAGGGCATGCTGCGGTCCCGGTCATAGGGCCGGAAAATCACCGAAGACCTGGCGTACAAACCCGCCAGGCAGGCCGCGATGTACCAGCGGTAGTCGACCCAGTAATGGTGGGTGAAAAAATTGGCGTAAATCAGCACCGCAATCACCACCGCCATCCAGTACGGCGGGTGGTGCCGGATACGCAGGTCAAACAAACGCCAGGCCTGGATGATGTAGCTGCCCACCGCCGCATACATAAACCCCGAAAACAGCGGCACGCCAAACAGCTTGGTATAGGCAAAGTCCGGATAGCTCCAGGACTGGATAGCCCCCGAGGTCTTGAAAACCTCCAGCGCAAAACCCACCACGTGAAACAGGCAGATGGCCTTGAGCTCATCCAGCGTTTCCAGTTTGGCCAGCACCATCCAGCCTTGAATGAGCAATGCGATCACCAGCAGCAGGTCATAGCGCGGGATACCGGCCAGGCCGGCTCGCGGCACCAGGAACACCGCCGCAAAGAACAGCCCGGCAAACAGGCAGGCCCTGGCCTCCTTCAAGCCAAAGCAGCCGAACTCCACCAGAAAGCGGCGAAACCCCGACAGGCCCTCATGCGATTTTTCCCGGATCAGCCAGTTGTCCAAGGCGAGCAAAGCCATCGGTATCTACCTTTTATTTTTGATTGATTGCCACCGCCGGTTTGTTGTGCCTCTGGGCTGTGGCTCCCTCGCGGCCGCCAGCCGGCGACCGATGCGATTCTGGCACACAGAAAAAAGCCCGGACGAACCGGGCTTTGACGCAAGGCGATGCGGCAAGCCCAGCTAAATCGCCACCAGCTGCCGCACGCCGTTGGTTTCCATATCCTTGCCCTGCCCGCGCGCGATGAACTCGCCGCGCTCCATCACCAGGTAGTCGTCGGCCAGTTCCTGCGCGAAGTCGTAGTACTGCTCCACCAGCAGGATGGCCATGTCGCCGCGGTCGGCCAGCATGCGTATCACCCGGCCTATGTCCTTGATGATGCTGGGCTGTATGCCCTCGGTCGGTTCATCCAGGATCAAGAGCTTGGGCTTGGCCGCCAGCGCGCGCGCAATCGCCAGCTGCTGCTGCTGCCCGCCCGAGAGGTCGCCGCCGCGGCGGTTCAGCATCTGCTTGAGCACCGGGAACAGCTCATACAGCTCGGCCGGGATCGGCGTCGCAGCACTCTTGTAGGCCAGGCCCATGCGCAGGTTTTCTTCCACCGTCAGGCGGGCGAAGATTTCGCGGCCTTGGGGGACGAAACCTATGCCGGCTCTTGCCCGTTCATACGGTGTGCTGGTTTGAATTTGTTTTCCGTCGAATTCAATCGTGCCGGTTTTGATGGGCACCAGGCCCATCAATGACTTGAGCAGCGTTGTTTTGCCTACGCCGTTGCGGCCGAGTAGTACTGTCACCTTGCCGAGGTGGGCATCCAGGCTCACATCGCGCAGGATGTGGGAGCCGCCGTAATACTGGTTAATGTTTTTTACTGTGAGCATGTGCTTGCCTCTCTGTTCTCTGCTGAGGGCGGCTGGCCGGGAGTGGCCCGGCGGCCAGTAACTTTCTTTTGCTTCGCCAAAAGAAAGTCACCAAAGAAAAGGCGACCCTGGTTGCTGCGTCCCTCCGCTTCGCTGCGGGCAACCTGCGGTGCTCGGTTCAGGCGGGGTCTCGCTAAACTCGCTTCGCTCAAACAACGCGATCCCTTATCCGCCTGAACCTGCGCTCCTCGGCGCATCCACAAGGGGCAATCGGGATCGGGAGCGGGGACAAAGACAAACAAGGACACGCTGTGGCGTGTCCTTGCGGTTTTTGGTATTCGGGTTTCTGTCTTCGGCTGTTGGCTGTTCGGTCTTCCTGTACCCACCCCTTGTGGATGCGCCGAGGAGCGGAG
>NZ_FNHX01000005.1:0-2399 GCF_900103405.1 Polaromonas sp. JS666
AGGGTCGCCTTTTCTTTTGCTTACTTTTCTTTTGGCGAAGCAAAAGAAAAGTGAGTAGCTGCCGGGCTACCCCCGGCCAGCAAGCCTCAGCAGAGAAAGCAAAAAGACGAAGAGAGGAGAAGGAGAGAAGAGGAAGAGCGCGCCCGCCGGAGCAAGACCCGGCCCTCCCTCCGCGGGGGAAGCAGGGGGGTTAGCCAACCCCCAGCCGATTCCCACCGCCACCCGACTGGTGCGTCCCATCCGGCCCATACAGCGGCTGGCCGCCGGCCTTGAGGAAGTTCAGGGTCTGGCGCGTGAAGTCCAGGTGGGTGTGGACCATCACGCCGTTGCGGTGGTTCATGGCCTGGGCTTCGGCCGCGCGGGCCAGCAGCTGTTGCCAGGCGGTCTTGAGCACGGCATCGCCCGCGGCGGCCGCGGCATCGGCGCCGGCGCGGCCGGGGCCGTAGCCCAGGCTTTGCTGCAGCGCTTCGCGCTGGCGGCTGATGGCGCTGATCTGCCCGGCCAGCTGGGACTTGCGTTCGGCCAGGCCGGGCAGTTCGGTGAACAGCCCTTCGGTCATGGCTTGGGCTTCCAGGCCCAGCAGTTCCAGGAACAAGCCTGTCGCCGCATGTTCGCGGTGCAGCAGTCCGGCCAGCGCGCTGCTCATTTTGTGGGCTCTTCGCCGCCCAGCAGGTCGCGCACCGTGGCCAGCAGGCCGTCGGCGATCTTCGTGGTATTGACCTGGTAGCGGCCCGCGCTGATCTCTTCGCGGATACGGGCCACGCGCGCGGCGTCGAAGTCTGACTGGCTGGACAGCAGCGGCGCGGGCGTGACCGGGCGCGCCAGGGCGCTGGGTGCGGGCGCTGCCGATGCGGGCCGGCCTTCGCGGGTGGAACTGGGGGCCACGCTGTCGGCCACATTCTTGAGGAATGTGAAGGTTTTCTGGATATTCATGGGGTATTCCTCAGGGGGATCTGATCGTTCTAACGGCCGCCTGGATGAAAACTTTAGGGTTCATTCCAAAAAATTCAGTGAACCCGCTCCACCGTGCCGTCCGCCAGGGCGATGCCGCTGAGCAGCTGGCCGCCGGCCGTCCTGACCTGGACCAGGGCGCCCACCGCGGCGCTGCTCATGGCCTTGCCTTCGGTGCTGACGGTAAAACCGGGGCCGCGTGTGCGCAGGCGTATGGCCTGGCCCTGTTGCACCGCGATGGCGGCGCGCAGCGATTCGCGCCTGAGCGGCGCGCCCGAGGCAATGGTGTTCAGGGCAGTCACGCCGTCAAACTGCGCTGGGTCCGTGACCACGCCGCGCGGCAGGGCCGCGAGGTCGCCTTCACGCACAGTGGCATCGGCCGCGGTGAGCACCTGGCCGGCGCTGATGGGCCTGGCCGCGACGTAGTAATTACCGCGCACGGCCACATAGGCCGGCACATAACGTGTCCAGGGCTGGGCCGAGTTGCAGCGCACGCCGACAGACACGCGGCCCCAGAGCCGCGCGCCGCCCGGTAAAAAAGGCTCAAGCGCGTCGCAGGGCGGCAGCGCGCCCGACAGGGGCGTGTCTATGCTGATCAGCACCTGGCCGGGCAGGCCCGCGGCCTGTTCCTGCAAAAAGCGCTCTATCACGGGGCGTGCGCTGCCGGCCAGCGGCGCGGCTTGCGGGCCCGCGGCATGCGCCGGCAGGCTCAAAACGGCCAGGCCCGCGAGCAGCAGGGCGAGGCTGCGTGCAAACCGTGAGCGCTGGGTTCCGGGTGCGGTCATCGTGAGGTACTTGTTCAATGCGCAGGCCTTGGGGATGGCTTGAATTCTAGGGAGCCCCCCGCGCAGCCAAGGCCTGAACTACGCGGCAATCGGCCTGCTGTTTATCCGATTGAAAAACGCCCAGCGGTAGTGCAATCCATGGAGTCGGAATGTGTGGCCCGGCGTTGCGGCAAGGCCTGAATTGGCCGGCTAAACAGCGTCTGTTCCGCTGATTAAAAAAGCCGGCAATTCCTACAATTTTTCAAAGGCGGCACTGCGCGGGTGCGGTGCCCAAGCATGGAGAAAAGGCAATGATCGACAAGCTGGATTCAGCGCTGCGCTTCCACCAGGAGGCGCTCAGCCTCAGGGCGCGGCGGCAGGAAGTGCTGTCGGCCAATATCGCGAACGCGGACACACCGCACTACAAGGCGCGCGACTTCGATTTCAGCGGAAAGCTCCAGGAAGCGCTGGAGCGCGGCCGCCAGTCCGGCGCCATGAGCATGTCGACCACGTCGGCGCGCCACCTGCCCGGCGAAGCGCGTGCCTCGGGTGCGGACGAGCTGCTCTACCGCACGCCCGCGCAGTCCAGCATAGACGGCAACACGGTGGAGATGGACATGGAACGCGTCAACTTTGCCGACAACGCCATGCGCTACGAGGCCAACCTGACCCTGCTGGGCGCCA
>NZ_FNHX01000005.1:2844-519461 GCF_900103405.1 Polaromonas sp. JS666
CACTTCACCCACACAACAAGGTTGCAGCCCATGGCGGATTTCAACAGTTCCAGCGGCATCTTCGCGATTGCCGGTTCCGCCCTGACGGCGCAGTCCCAGCGCATGAACGTGGCGGCCAGCAATATGGCCAATGCCGACAGCGTGGCCGGCCCCGACGGCCTGCCCTATCGCGCGCGCCAGGTGGTGTTTGAAACCGCGCCCGTGCCCGGTGACGCCATAGGCGGCGTGCGCGTCTCGCGTGTCATTGAAGACGCTTCTCCCTTTCGCATGGTGCACGACCCCAAGAACCCGGCCGCCAATGCCGAGGGGTATGTGGCCATGCCCAATGTCAACCCGGTGGAGGAGATGGTCAACATGATCTCGGCCTCGCGCTCCTACCAGGCCAACGTCGAGGTGCTCAACACCGCCAAGACGCTGATGCTCAAGACCTTGACCGTCGGCCAGTAAGCGCCGCGCCTTCGCTTCTTCCACGATCCCCCAACAGGAAAAATCTCATGGCCGTGAACGCCCCCGCCGCATCCGACCCCGCGAGCACGCTGAACGCCCTGGCATCCAAGCAGGGCTCCGCCGCCGACAGCGAGCAGCGCTTCCTCAAGCTGCTGGTCACGCAGCTGAACAACCAGGACCCGCTGAACCCGCTGGACAACGCGCAGCTGACCTCGCAGCTCGCGCAGATGAGCACCGTGAGCGGCATTGAAAAACTCAACGGCGCGGTGCAGTCGCTGCTGGCCCAGAGCGGTGCCAGCCAGGTGTTGCAGTCGGCCGCGCTGATAGGCCGCACCGTGCTGGTGCCGGGCAAGGAGGCGGCGGTCAAGGGCGGCGTGCCGGACAAATTCGGCATAGACATCGCCGGTGCCGCCGACGCGGTGAAGGTCAGCGTGAAGAACGCGGCCGGCGAGGTGGTGCGCACTTTTGACCTGGGTGCGCTGCCGGCCGGCGTGAAGATGGTCGACTGGGACGGCAAGAGCGACACCGGCGCCGCCCTGCCCGACGGCAACTACAGCCTCAGCGTGACGGCCAAGGCCGGCAAGGAAGACGTGTTGTCCCTGGCGCTGACCTATGCCAAGGTCGCCAGCGTGGCGCAGGTCTATGGTGGCGCTTCGCTGGACCTGGGCGGCGGCCGCAAGGCCGGGCTTGACGAAGTCCGGCAGGTGCTCTGATTTTTTTGTGAGGTAGCGGCCTGACGGCCCCGGGGCAGCCGCCCCATTTCCCTTTAACCGCAAGCAATCCAGCAATCAACTGAATAAAAAGGAAACACCATGGGTTTCGCACAAGGGGTGAGTGGCCTGAATGCCTCCGCCAGCAATCTCGACGTCATCGGCAACAACATCGCCAACTCGGGCACGGTGGGCTTCAAGTCGGGCAACACGCTGTTCTCCGACGTCTATGCGGGCTCGCGCGTCGGCCTGGGCACGCGGGTCGCGGCCGTGGTGCAGAACTTCAGCGCCGGCGCAGTGCAAAGCAGCACACGCGGGCTGGACGTCGCCATCGTCAACGGTGACGGCTTCTTTCGCATGGCCAGCCCCAGCGGTGAGATCATGTATTCGCGTAACGGCCAGTTCGACCAGGACGCCGACGGTTTTATCGTCAATGCGGGCGGCCTGCGCCTGACCGGCTACCAGCGCTCGGCCAACGGCACGGTGGCCGGCGGCACGCCCGGCCCGCTGCAGCTGCCCACCGCGGCCATGGCGCCCAAGGCCACCCAAAGCATCGTCTCGCAGTACAACCTCGATTCGCGCAGCACGGTGCCCACCGCCACGCCCTTCGACGCCAACAACTCGGCCACCTACAGCTATTCGAACCCGGTCAAGGTCTACGACTCGCTGGGCAATTCGCACGAGATCAACACCTTCTTCGTGAAGACCGGCCCCAACGCCTGGAGTGTGTACGCCACGGCCGACGGCTACCCGCTCAACGCGACCGGCGGCATGATCGCCGCGCCCACGCCGGCCGGCCCGCCCGTGGTCGCCAACAGCGCGCCGCTGGCCACCGGCACCCTGGGTTTTGACGGCAACGGCAACCTGGTCGCCGGCGCGCCCACCACGCTGGTGGGCGGCAAGATCAGCTTCGCGGGCCTGAACTTTGCCAACGGCGCGAACGCGATGAGCTTCACCATGGACCTGACCAGCTCCACCCAGTTCGGCAACGTCAACGACCCGAAAAAGCTCACGCAGGACGGTTTCACCTCGGGCCAGCTCACGGCCTTCGCGATCAACGAGGACGGCACCATCACCGGCAAGTATTCCAACGAGCAGACCCAGACCCTGGGCCAGGTCGTGCTGTCGTCCTTTGTGAACCCCAACGGCCTGCAGCCCAAGGGCGACAACGTCTGGGCCGAAACCGCTGAGTCGGGCCAGCCCCTGACGGGCTCGCCGGGCAGCGGCACCAAGCTGGGCGCGCTGGCCTCGGGCGCGGTCGAGGCTTCCAACGTGGACCTGACCGGCGAGCTCGTCAACCTGATCATCGCCCAGCGCACCTACCAGGCCAATGCGCAGACCGTCAAGACGCAGGACCAGGTGATGCAGACCCTGGTGAACATGCGCTGATGCGCGTGAGACTGTGCGCCAGGCATAAGAACCAAGGAACAGCATGGACCGGATGATTTACATAGGCCTGGGCGGCGCCAAACAGGCGCTGGAGCAGCAGGCTTCGGTGGCCCACAACATGGCCAATGTGTCCACGCCGGGCTTTCGCGCGCAGATCAACAGCTTTCGCGCCGTGCCCGTGGTCGGCGAGGAAATGGGCACGCGCGCGCTGGTGGTGGCGACCACGCCGGGGGCCGACATGAGCGCCGGCCCGCTGATGCAGACCGGCCGGCCGCTGGACGTCGCGGTGCGCGGCGAGGGCTGGCTCACGGTGCAGATGCCCGACGGCAGCGAAGCCTACACGCGCCTGGGCAACCTGCAGGTGGACGCCGAGGGCCAGGTCAGCACGCAGGGCGGCCGCCCCCTGATGGGTGACGCCGGCCCGCTGGTGGTGCCGCCGGGCTCCGCGCTGGTGGTGGGCGGCGACGGTGTGCTCACCGCCATTGGCGCGGGTGACCCGGTAGTGGGCGCGGCTGAAGTCGGCCGCTTGAAGCTGGTCAACCCGGCCGCGGCCGACCTGGTGCGCGGCGACGACGGCCTGTTCCGCATGCAGGCCGGCCGGCCCGCGCCGCAGGCCGACCCGGATGTGCGACTGCAGACCGGCGCGCTGGAGGGCAGCAACGTGAACCCGGTCGAGGCCATGGTGCAGATGATTTCCAATGCGCGGCGTTTCGAGATGCAGATGAAGACCCTGCAGACCGCCGAGAGCAACGAGCAGCAGGCCAACAAGCTGCTGTCGAGCTGAGCCTTTATTGAAATTTTTTCCCCCGCAGGAGTTTTCCCATGATTCGTTCCCTCTGGATCGCCAAGACCGGCCTGGATGCGCAGCAGACCCAGCTCGACGTGGTCTCCAACAACCTGGCCAACGTGGGCACCACGGGCTTCAAGCGCAGCCGCGCGGTGTTCGAGGACCTGCTGTACCAGAACCTGCGCCAGAGCGGCGGCCAGACCTCGGACCAGACCCGCATGCCCTCGGGCCTGCAAATCGGCACAGGCGCGCGCGTGGTGGCGACCGAGCGCATACACACCCAGGGCAACCCGACCAAGACCGACAACCCGCGCGACGTGTCCATCAACGGCAGCGGTTTTTTCCAGGTGCTGATGCCCGACGGCACCAATGCCTACACGCGCGACGGCTCCTTCCAGCCCGACCAGAACGGCCAGCTGGTGACGGCCAACGGCTACCCGCTGCAGCCGGCCATCACGCTGCCGCAGGACACCACGGGCCTGACCATAGGCCGCGACGGCACGGTTTCCATCACCCAGGGCGGCTCCAGCGCCAGCGTGCAGATAGGCCAGATCCAGCTCGCGACCTTCATGAACCCCGCGGGCCTGGAGAGCAAGGGCGAGAACCTGTATGTGGAAACCGACGCCTCGGGCGGCGCCAACCAGACCGCGCCCGGCCAGAACGGTGCGGGTGTGCTGAACCAGGGTTACGTGGAATCGTCGAACGTGAACGTGGTGGAGGAACTGGTCAACATGATCCAGACCCAGCGCGCCTACGAGATCAACAGCAAGGCGGTGCAGACATCCGACCAGATGCTCGCGCGCCTGGCGCAGCTGTGATGCGTGGCTGTGTGCTGGCCGCCGCCGGGCTGCTGCTGGGTGGTTGCGCCCAGCTGCCGCGCGAGCCCATCGTGCACCAGCCCATGACGGCGCGCTACGACGCGCAGCCGCGGCCGGCCGTGCCGGCCCACGGCTCGATTTACCGCACCAGCTTTGGCGCACAGGCGCTGTTTGAGGACAGGCGGCCGCGCCAGGTGGGCGACATCCTGACCATCGTCATCAACGAGAACATCAACGCCAGCAAAAATTCAGCCGCCGACGCCAGCCGAACCAGCAGCGCCACCTCGGCCCTGGGCCTGGTGCCCAAGCTGCTCAGCGGCCTGGTCTCCAGCGACCAGGATGCCGATGCCAGCGGCAAGAACGTCATGAGTGCCAAGGGCGGTGCCAATTCCAAGAACACCTTTAACGGCGTGATCACGGTCACGGTGGTGGAGCTGCTGGCCAACGGCAACCTGCTGGTCAGCGGCGAAAAACAGATGCTGATCAACCAGGGCACGGAATACATACGTTTTTCCGGCGTGGTCAACCCGCGTACCGTGGGCGCCAACAACGCCGTGCCCTCGACCCAGGTGGCCGACGCGCGCATCGAGTACAGCGCCAAGGGTTATATCGACGAAGCGCAGACCATGGGCTGGCTGCAGCGCGTCTTCCTCAACGTCTTGCCGTTCTGACCATGCTGCGCTCCTCGTCTCATTTCACTTTTGCCGGTGCGCGGGCGCTCAGGCTGTGCCTGCTGCTGCCGGCCTTGATCGCCTTGCCGGTGCTGCCGGTGCAAGCCGAGCGCATCAAGGACCTGGCCAGCATCCAGGGCGTGCGCGACAACCCGCTGATTGGTTACGGCCTCATGGTGGGCCTGGACGGCAGCGGCGACCAGACCATGCAGACGCCCTTCACCACACAAAGCCTGAACAACATGCTGGGCCAGCTCGGCGTGACGGTGCCGCCCGGCACCAATATGCAGCTCAAGAACGTGGCGGCCGTGATGGTGACCGCCGTGCTGCCGCCGTTTGCGCGTCCCGGCCAGGCCATAGACGTCACCGTCTCGTCGCTGGGCAATGCCAAAAGCCTGCGCGGCGGCACCTTGCTGATGACGCCGCTCAAGGGCGCGGACGGCCAGGTCTATGCGCTGGCCCAGGGCAATATGGTGGTGGGCGGCGCGGGTGCCTCGGCCAGCGGCACCCAGGTCAAGGTCAACCAGCTGAGCTCGGGCCGCATCCCGGCTGGTGCGATTGTCGAGCGCGCGGTGGAGTCCCCGCTGGGCGGCGACGGCAGCTTGATGATTGAGCTCAACAAGACCGATTTCGGTACCGCGCAAAAAGCCGTGGACGCCATCAACCGCAGCTTCGGCCCCGGCACGGCGCAGGCACTGGACGCGCGCGTGATCCAGGTCAATGCGCCGGCCCGGCCCGAGGAGCGTGTCGGTTTCCTGGCCCGCATCGAGGACATTGACGTGAACCCCTCGCAGGCCGTGGCCAGGGTGGTCATCAATGCGCGCACCGGCTCGGTGGTGATGAACCAGGCGGTGCGCATCAACGACTGCGCGGTGGCGCACGGCAGCCTGTCGGTGGTGATCAACACCGACCCGGTGATCAGCCAGCCCGGCGCGTTTTCCGGCGGCAACACGGTGGCCACCCAGCGTTCGCAGATCGAGCTGAACCAGGGCGGCGGCGCGCTGCAGGTTGTCAAGGGTGGGGCTTCGCTGGCCGAGGTGATCAAAGGCCTCAATGCCCTGGGCGCCAACCCGCAGGACCTGGTGTCCATCCTGCAGGCCATGAAGGCCGTGGGCGCGCTGCGCGCCGAACTTGAAATCATCTAGGCCACATGAACAATACCTCCGTCTCCGGCGCCAGCGGTTTCAACACGCCGGCCACCAGCGTGCTGGACCAGCGCCTATCGCTGGACGTGCAGGGTGTGGACGAGCTGCGGCGCACGGCGCGCAGCTCGCCGCAGGAAGGCATGAAGCAGGCCTCCAAGCAGTTTGAAGTGATGTTCATGGGCATGGTGCTCAAGAGCATGCGCGAGGCCACGCCCTCGGAGGGCCTGTTCGGCAGCCAGTCCGAAAAAATGTACACGGCCATGCTGGACCAGCAGCTGGCGCAAAACCTCTCAGGCCGCGGCCTGGGCCTGGCCGATGCCATGTATGCGCAGTTGAGTCGCATGGCGGGCGGCGAGGCCGGCGCGGCGGCGCCCAAAGCCGCGCCGCTGCCGGCACCGGCTGTTTCCCAAGGCCGTGCACCCGACCTGTCGCTCTATGAAGAAGCCACGGCGCAGGCCACGCTAAGCCGCAGCGCGTTGCCGCAGGCCCATGTCGAGGCCTTTGTCTCGCGCCTGCTGCCGGCCGCGCAGCGCGCCAGCGAAGCCAGCGGTGTGCCCGCGCAGCTGATCATGGCGCAGGCGGCGCTGGAGTCCGGCTGGGGCAAGCGCGAAATCCGCAAGGAAGACGGCAGCAGCAGCTTTAACGTTTTCGGCATCAAGGCCGATAAAAGCTGGAAGGGCCCCGTGGCCGAAAGCGCCACCACCGAATACCTCAACGGCGTGCCGCAGAAAACCCGCGCCGCTTTCCGCGCCTATGGTTCTTATGACGAGGCTTTCGCCGACTACGCGAAATTCCTCGCCGCCAACCCGCGCTATTCCGGTGTGGTCGCCACACGCGACCCGGCCGAGGCCGCGCACGGCCTGCAGCGCGCCGGTTATGCAACCGATCCCGAGTACGGCGGAAAACTGGTGCGCATCATGCGGCAGATGAGCACATAGGCGTTGGCCGCCGGCCGGCGGCAACCGGGAGAGTTTGGTTTAGTTATCTGGGTCCAAGGCCTGCATCCGCGGCCATACAAGGAAATAAAAATATGCAATGGTTTCATCAACTCCGTGTCATGACCAAACTGGTCGGCAGTTTCCTCATCGTGGCGGCCATAGGCGCCGTCATCGGTGGGCTGGGCATTTTCCACATGGGCCGCATCAGCGCCGCCACCGAAAGCCTCTACAACCAGGAGGTGCTCGCGCTCAAGGGCGTGCAGGAGGCGAATATCCACCTGGTTTACGCCAGCCGGGCGCAGCTGGGCTTGCAGTCGGCCTCGTCCATAGGCGAGCGCAACACCGGCAAAAAAGACATCGCAGCGGCCCTGCAAGGCATTGAGGACCGCATGGCCGAGGTCAAGCCGCTGCTCGAAGACGAGGCCAAGGGCCAGGCGCTGTACCAGCAGTACGCCGCCAAAATGCCGCAGCTCAAGCAGCGCATGAACGACTTTGTGGCCCTGCTGATGAAGCAGTCGCTGGACTCTTCGCAGTACGACGGCAAGGTGGCCGAGGACAGCGCCGTGCTGCTCAAGGAATCGCGTGCGGTCGAGGAAATCCTGCAGCAGATGGTGGCTTACAGCGACGGGCAGGCCAAGGCCAGCATGGAGAACGTGGCGGCCACCTACCGCAACTCGCGCCTGGCCATGGTGGTGCTGGTGCTGGGCGGCATCGCGGCCAGCGTGGGCCTGGGCGTGGTGATGTCGCGCATGCTGGGCCGGCAGATAGGCGGCGAGCCGGCCTATGCCGCGGCCGTTGTGGACCGCGTGGCCCAGGGCGACCTGACGGTGCATGTGGCGCTGCGCAAGGGCGACAGCCACAGCCTCTTGTATGCCATCCACAAGATGCAGCAGGAACTGGCGCGTGTCATCAGCCAGATCCGCCAGGCCAGCGGCACCATCGCGACCGCGTCGAGTGAGATTGCGGCCGGCAACCATGACTTGTCATCGCGCACCGAACAACAGGCCAGTTCGCTCGAAGAGACGGCCGCTTCCATGGAGGAGCTCACGGGCACCGTCAAACAAAATGCCGACAATGCGCGCCAAGCCAACCAGCTGGCGGTGTCCGCATCCAGTGTTGCCGTCAAGGGCGGCACGGTGGTCGCCGAAGTGGTGGGCACCATGGGCGCGATCAATGCCTCCTCGCGCAAGATTGTGGACATCATTGGTGTGATCGACGGCATTGCCTTCCAGACCAATATCCTGGCCTTGAATGCCGCTGTGGAAGCCGCCCGTGCCGGTGAACAGGGCAGGGGTTTTGCCGTGGTGGCCGCCGAGGTGCGCAACCTGGCCCAGCGCAGCGCGGCGGCGGCCAAAGAGATCAAGACCCTGATCGATGATTCGGTCAGCAAGGTCGAGGAGGGCAGCAGCCAGGTGGCCGAAGCCGGCAAGACCATGGACGAGATTGTCGACAGCGTCAAACGCGTGACCGACATCATGGCCGAGATCACGGCCGCCAGCCAGGAACAGACCTCCGGCATAGAGCAGATCAACCAGGCCATTACCCAGATGGACCAGGTCACGCAGCAGAATGCGGCACTCGTTGAACAGGCCGCCGCCGCGGCGTCTTCGCTGCAGGAGCAGGCCAGCGGCCTGTCGGACGCGGTCAGCGTGTTCAAGCTGCAAGGGGGCGATCTGCCACAGCAGCAGCCCACGCCGCGCCGCCCGGCCAACCCTATCCGTACGGTGGCGACGCCGAAACAGCCGCCCCAGGCCCGGCAGGCCATCGCGCCGCCGCTGGCGGCCGGCGCGGGCGGCGGCAGCTGGGAGACTTTCTAAAAAAATCCGGCGCGGCGTGGCAAATTGCTCAAGTTTTGCCGCAGCCGGCCGATAAGCAGGGGCGAGGCGTGCCGCGGGCATGGCCTTGCACGCCGACATCATTGATTTTCAAGGAGTGCGCATGCACACGACCACCAGCCATCCTGTATCGACTATTGAAGAAAAATCGCCGGCCCCCACGCTGGGCTACCCCGGTGTGGCCGCCGGCCCGCTGCCGGCCGAAAAAGTCGCCGACATCATAGGCATGATCGACGGCATCGCGCTGCGCACCCGCAGCCTGGCCCACGCCGCGGCTGAAGCGGCCCATGCCGGCGAGCAGGCCCGGGGTTTTGCCCTGATGGCCGCCGAAGTCAAAAGCCTGGCCCAGCGCAGCGCGGCGGCGGTCCGGGAGATCAAGGGCCTGATTGGCGATTCCGTCCACAAGGCCGGCCAGGCCGAGGAAGAGCGCCGGCAGCGGTTTGAGGAACGCGCGAAACGCTGGCAGCGTTCGCTGACGGCTTAAGCCGCCCGAGCGGGCGAGGCAGGCCGGCCTCAAGTTCCCAGGGGCCCGGCCGTTATCCCTCTATATATATGTAGTGAGCGCCGGTACTCCCAGGCGCTCCCCTGGCATCCAGAGCGTATGCCGCCGTGAAAGACCCGATTTATGTCCAATAGCATGTTTTACACCGGGCTCAGCGGCCTTAACGCCGCCCAGGCCGCACTGGTGACCACCGGCCACAACACCGCCAACGTCAACACGCCCGGCTACAGCCGCCAGTCCGCGCAGGTCGCGACCGCCGGCGGCGTGTACCGTGCCAGCGTGGGTTTTTTCGGCAGCGGCGCCGAGGTGGTCGACGTGACCCGCAGCTACGACGCCTACCTGGCCTCGCAGCTCAACCAGGCGCAGTCGCTGAACCAGTCGCTCACCACTTACTACACACAGATCAGCCAGATCGACAACCTGCTGGCCAACCAGAAAGCGGGCCTGGCGCCCCAGCTGCAATCGCTGTTCACCAACATCCAGGCGGTGGCCAACACGCCGGCCGACCCGGCCGCGCGCCAGCAGCTGATCAGCTCCGCCCAGGCCGCGGCCAACCAGTTCCGCTCCATGGACCAGTACCTGAGCGGCCTGAACAACACGACCAACGACCAGATCTCGGGCACCGTCGACCAGATCAACAGCTATGCCGAGCAGATCGCCAGCCTCAACAAACAGGTGGCCCTGCTCAGCAATGCCTCGGGCGGCCAGGCCCCCAACGACTTGCTGGACCAGCGCGACCAGCTCGTCAACCAGCTGGGCCTGCTGGTGGGCACCAAGCTGGTGGTGCAGGACGGCGGCCAGTACAACATCACCATAGGCAACGGCCAGTCCCTGGTGCTGGGCGACAGTGCCAGCAAACTCGCGGCGGTGCGCTCGGCGGCCGACCCCAGCCGCATGGCCGTCGCGGTGGTCAACGCGGCCGGCATGGCGGTGCAGATGCCGGACAGCATGCTCACCGGTGGCATGATGGGCGGGCTGATGCAGTTCCGCAGCGAAACCCTGGCCCCCGCGCAGAACGCGCTGGGCCGCATCGCGATCGCGCTGTCCGACGCCTTCAACGCCCAGCACAAACTGGGCATAGACCTGAACGGTGCGCTGGGCGGCAATTTTTTCTCGCAGGCCAGCCCCGGCCTGCTGGCCAACAGCCGCAACACCGGCAACCTGGTGATGACGCCCTCGTTCTCCAACACCAGCCAGCTGACGACCAGCGACTACCGGCTGGACGTGGGCGCCGGCCCCAGCTACACGCTGACCCGCCTGTCGGACAACCAGGTGATACCGATGACCGCGGGTTTCCCGGGTGCCGCCCCCGCCAACACCACGACCTTTGACGGCGTCACGCTGACCTTGGCCAGCGGCGCCGGCGCGCCCGGCGATTCGTTTTTGATCCAGCCCACGCGCACCGGCGCGCGCGACCTCACGGTGCTGGTCAGCGACCCGGCCAAAGTCGCGGCGGCTTCGCCTGTCGTGACCGGCAACACGGCCGCCAACCAGGGCAGCGGCAAGATCAGCGCCGGCAAGGTGGACGCGGCCTACCCCGCCACGCCGCTGGCCGCGAAGGTGACGCTCACTTACGACGCGGCCACCAACCAGCTGTCGGGCTTCCCGGCCGGCGCGGCCGTGACCGTGACGCGTGCCGACGGCACGCCGGACCCGGCCAGCCCCTATGCGCCCGGCGCATCGGTCAGCTATACGCCGGGCGCGACCCTGAGCTTTAACGGCATCAGCCTCACCATCAGCGGCGCGCCGGCCAACGGCGACAGCTTTACCGTCGACAAAAACACCGGCGGCATCTCCGACGGCAGCAATGCGCTGCTGCTGGGCGCGCTGCAGAACAAAAAAACCATGGGCGGCGGCACGGCCAGCTTTAACGACTCTTATGCCCAGCTGGTCAGCAGCGTCGGCAACAAGGCCAGGCAGATCCAGATCGCCGGCACGGCGCAGACCAGCCTGGCCACGCAGATACGCTCGGCCCAGCAGTCGGTCTCGGGCGTCAACCAGGACGAGGAAACCGCCAACCTGCTGATGTTCCAGCAGATGTACCAGGCCAATGCCAAGGTCATACAGACGGCATCGACCATGTTTGACGCGGTCCTCGGGATCAACTAAGGAGCCCATGATGCGTATCAGCACCCAGTCTTTTTATGAACAAAGCCAGAGCGCCATGGGCTCGCAGCAAAGCAGCCTGCTGCGCGTGCAGCAGCAAATCGGCGCCATGACCAAAATCCTCGCGCCCTCGGACGACCCGCTGGGCGCCACGCGCGCGCTGGCCGTCTCGCAGTCCATCGCGCTGAACTCGCAATACGCCACCAGCCGCAAGCAGGCCGGGCAGATGCTTTCGCTCGAAGAGAATTCCCTGCAAAGCGTGACCACCGTGCTGCAGAACGTCAAAAGCCTGCTGGTCGAGGCCGGCAACGGCACCATGACCGACGCCGACCGCGCCACCCTGGCCACCACCTTGCAAAGCGCTTTTGACCAGCTGCAGGGCCTGGCCAACACCGACGACGGCAACGGCCAGTTTTTGTTTGCCGGCTTCAAGACCGGCAGCCCGCCTTTTGTGAAACAGGCCGATGGCAGCATCCTCTATGCCGGCGACCAGGGCCAGCGCCTGATGCAGGTCGACGTCTCGCGCCAGATGGCCGGTAGCGACGACGGCCGCAGCATTTTCCAGAGCGTGCAGGGCGGCGCGGGTTATGTCACCCAGGCCCAGGCCGGCAACACCGGCAGCGGCGTGTTCAGCGCGAGCTCGGTGAGCAATATTGCCGACCCGAACTACGGAAAAGACTTCGTCATCACCTTCACCACGCCGACCACCTACCAGGTCGACACCAACACGCTGCCGCCGGTCGCCATCGTGCCCTCCACCGCCTTCACCGCGGGCAGCCCCATCCAGTTCGGCGGCCTGCAGCTCAGCATCATCGGCACGCCCGCGGCCGGCGACAGCTTCCACGTGGCCACCGCCAAAAACGCCGGCACCGACGTCTTCGCCGCCATCAGCGACGCCATCACCGCGCTGCGCGCCCCGGTCAACGGCGCCGGCCCGGAAGCACAGGCCAAACTGCTCAACGCCCTGAGCACCGCCAACCGCAAAATCACCAACGCCCACGACAACGTGCTCACGGTGCGCGCCTCGGTAGGCACCCGCCTGCAGGAACTCGACGCCCTGGGCGACACCGGCGACAGCCGCGCCCTCTACGACAAAAGCTACCTCTCAGACCTGCAGGACCTGGACTATGCGAGCGCGATTGCCGAGTTCTACCAGCGCCAGACCGCACTGCAGGCCAGCCAGCAGACTTTTGTGCGGATCCAGCAGATTGCCTTGTTTAACTACCTGTAGGGCGGGCGGCTGGTTTGGCCCGGCCAGGCGCTGGCTTCTTCAGCGCCTGGTATTCGCCATTGAAATCTTCCAGGAACAGCTTGCCTGTTCCGAGGTCTACCAACATGGTGAATCGGCGTTCAAAACGGTTCAGCCTGTCGACATAGACCGTCACGCTCTGACGGCATCTGCCTTTCCATAACACCGGTTGATCCATGCCGTCGATGTAGGCGACACGGCCCACCGGATCTGCCTGTTTTGCCTCGCGTTGAACGGTCTTGTATTTGTCGGTGCGCTCCACAAGCCTTCGCGCTTGTTGCTGGGCATCTTCTGAAAAAACACAAACCGGCTTGGCTGTAGCGTCTGCTGCTGGCTTCGCTATCGATGATTCGACATGCGAGAACAACAGGACCACGGCAACAACGGCATTGCTGAGCGAAACCGGGTTCCGGAGAATCTGAAATTTCATGCAGTTATTCCCTTGGTCCTGAGCTTAATTCCCGGGCTCTCGAACTTCAGGCCCATCTGGATATCATCCCTGCTTTTCTTGAGAAACGCTACGAACAAAGGCGCGACCGAAATACAGGCATAGCAGCAGGAATACCGCCACCACGAATCCACCCATGGCAGTCTGCTTCCAGAAGTTGACGGTCAGGCTGCAACTGTCAAGGTGAAAAGCATCCGCAAGTGCAGACCCTACCGGGCCGGCTTTGCAGAATTCTTCCTGCGGGTTGTGAACCAAGGCCGCAATCGACAAGAAGAAAGCGAACGCTTGGGAAAGCTCAATGGCGATCATGTCGGCCAGCGTTGGCCTTTGACGGCTCAATGCAGCAATGACCAGATAGACAGCCATGCCTATGCCCATTGCCAGCAAGGCCGCAACAATCATTTCGGGTGATGTGACCAAGCCAGGAATGTGTGTGAGCACCAACGCCAGCTCCATTTGAGAGAGCAGGCTCAGGGATGCGATCGTCACCATGCCTGGCGTTAGCAGTAGCGCCAAGCACATAAAGAACAGCGGCTTGAATGACTTGGCAAGGCTATCTGAGAGAGTTGACATTGGTTCTCCGTTCAATGGCGCTCATTATTGAGGCAAGCAGTGTCAAAACAATGCTTGCCAGCCAGACGTATGCCCCGGCGCCAATTGAGGTAATTTGGCCGGCTTCAGCGTCTCGTGAGGAGGCCCATCCGAGAGTCTGAACTGCTTTGAAATCCAGGGATAGCAGTACCGCCAATGTGCTGATGACGATTGCGTGGTTTCACAAAACTTGCTGCTGAGCCGGTGACGTCAGCGAGGTGGAGAGCTCATCGGTACTAATGCCTGTCACCTGAATCGGCTTTCTCGGCTCAGGCGCCGGCTTGGGAGCACCCGGCGGGAAAATCCGGAGCCGCACGATGTGGTTGCTCGCGGGTGAGACATGCTCGAATACCTCCAAAATCCCTTTCTGGAAAACCAGCTGGATGCCGATGGTGGGATAGGTTCCGTTGAGTCTGGACCTGATGAGGATGGACATTTCATGTCGGCGGCCTTCCTGGACCCATTCGAGCTTCACGCTCTCGGGCGGCGGCAGTGTGGTGGTGATCGCATAGCCGCCCTGGCATCGGTCGTTAGTGTCCTTGGCCTGGGCGGGCAGTGTGGGGACGGCCCACAGGGCGCCGCTGTAGTGGATGCGTACCTCCGACACGGCGACGGTTGCCAGGTTGCAGACATACACTTTGTGCTGTGCCTTCTGTTGTGTCGCGCAGCCCTGGAGACACACGGCACAAACGCAGGCCAGCAGCAAGAGAAAAGCAAGGTGCCGGCTCGACGCTTGCGGTCGTTTGCTCATGGCGTTTCCTCGCAAGAGCTGGGTGCCGGCATGCGAGTGCACTGCCCAGGCACCACCCGCAGCCAGCCATTGGCATCCAGCGCCAGGCAGTCGTCCTGCGGAACCAGGATGCTGGCCTCTATGGAGAAGCGCTTGACGGGTTTCTCCGCCGGCGATGCCCGCGGGCGGCGCAATTCGTAGCAAAGCTTGAATTGCTCCAGGCGCTGGCCTGGGGGAATGGCAGGGGTGTTGCTGGTGGCTTGTGGGCTGGACTGGTCGCTGGAAGGGGCGTGCACCGGGATGGCGGCAGCGCAAGCGGCCAGGGTCACTGTGATGCCTGCTTGTGCAGCGCCCAGAACGGTGCGGCTCATCAAGGTCTTGCGTAGCTTCATCATCAGGCCCTATCTCCAACGCTGCGCACCGGGCCTGGTGCCGGGCAACCAGCCAGCGTTAAATCCAGCTCGGTGACCAGGGTGCTGGCGGGTGTGAAGCCTGGGTATCTCGCCTTCACGTCACTCAGGACGCGAGCCAGTGCTTCGTCAGCGCTCTTGCCGGGCAGCCAGCCGTTGACCAGCAGGGTGTCCAGGTCCTTATTGGCGCTGCTGTTGCTCATCGCGGCGGAGACGATATAGAGGGTGAGGCCGGGCTTTCTGGGGTTGCCTGGCTTGCCTGCGGCGCAAGTGCCCGGCGGCAGCGTGATGTCGGTGACCGTGGTTTGTGCAATCGCGTAGCCCGGGTATCTCTCCAGCACCAGGCGCGTGAAAAGGCCGGTGGCTTCGTCGACGCTGGCGGCCGTTTGCACGGAGTGGACCAGCCTGAAGGTGAAGTCCTGTACGCCTTCGCGCAGGATGGCGGAGACCAGGTAGTGGGTTTTTGGGCTTGCCTTCGCGGGCTTGTTATTGCCTGGCCCGGCGGATCGGCCAATGCTCGGCAGGGCCAGGCTCATGCCCAGGCAGGCCGCATGCGCGAGCCACACTCGCCGGGCGCATTCCGGGGCTTGTTGTTCCCCGTTGTTCGTGTTTTTCCTCATGGCTCCCCTGTTCCTCGGAAAACCCCCGCCGCTTTGCCGCTGGGCAGAGCCCATGGCGATCAGGTGTGGGGGAGGTGTTTGCGTGGTGCCAATGGCTGCCCGCCGTGTGGGCGAGCCAGGCTTCTAGTGGCGACGCTGAACGGTATGCGAGCGCGCGAGGGAGGGCCGCGCGGAATGTCCGCGCGCGGTCATTGTTTGTGGGATTTAGGCGGTGAAAGCCGGGTCCGTGTTCGCGAACACTACTGCCGCAAACCCTGCAAAACCCCCAGCGTCCCCGCAAACGCCGCCGCAAAGCGCGGCTCCAGGAAGGGCGCGAGGTATTGCATCAGCAGCTGCAGCATGGCGATGCCGGCCAGCAGGGTGATGGGGAAGCCGACGGCGAAGATGCTGAACTGCGGTGAGACGCGGTTCAGGATGCCCATGGCGAGATTGAGGGTCAGCAGGGTGGCGATCAGGGGCAGGGCCAGCATCAGGCCGCCAGCAAAGATTTCGCCGCCGGCGTTGGCCAGCAGGAACCAGCCGCCGGCCGCCAGCGGTGCGTCGGAAATCGGCAAGGCCTGGAAGCTTTCGGCCAGCACCATGACCAGCATCAAATGGCCGTCGACCGCCAGAAAAATCAGCATGGCCATGACGTTGAGCAGGCGCGCGACCACCATGGTGTTGCCGCCGCTGGTGGGGTCAAAAAAGGACGCGAAGGACAAGCCCATTTGCAGGCCCGCATATTCACCGGCGGCCTGGACCGCCGCAAAAACCATGCGCATCGAGAAACCCATGGCCGCGCCTATGAGGATTTGCTGGACCAAAATCCAGAAGCCGGCGGGGGAGACTATGGGCACGGCCGGCATGGCGCCTAGCGTGGGCGCGACGACGATGGCCAGCAGCGCGGCCAGGGCGACCTTGGCACGGCGCGGCACGGCGTGTTCGCTGAAGATGGGGGCGGTGCTGATCAGGGCCAGCATGCGCACAAAAGGCCATAAAAAAAACACCAGCCAGAGATTGAGCTGGCCGGAGGTGGCCGAAAAAACCGGCTGCATGTTTTTCTTGCTTGCCCGACCTGTGCGGGCCTTCAGCCCACCAGCTGCGGGATGGAGGAAAACAGATTGCGCATGTAGTCCAGAACCAGGCCCAGCATCCAGGGCCCGGCAATCACCAGGGTGGCAAAGACGGCGAGCAGCTTGGGGATAAAGGACAGCGTCATTTCATTGATCTGTGTGGCGGCCTGGAACAGGCTGATCAGCAGGCCGGTGACCAGGGCCACCAGCAGCAGCGGCGCGCCCAGCAGCAGGGAGAGCTTCATGGCCTCATAGCCCAGCGCCATGACGGATTCAGGTGTCATCTATGCCCCCTAAAGGTAGAAGCTTTGCGCCAGCGCGCCTATCAGCAGCTGCCAGCCGTCGACCAGCACAAACAGCATGAGCTTGAAGGGCAGCGAGATGGTGGCGGGCGGCACCATCATCATGCCCATGGACATCAGCACACTCGCGACGACCAGGTCGACGATGAGGAAGGGGATAAAAATCGTGAAGCCGATCTGGAAGGCGGTCTTGAGTTCGCTGATCACAAAGGCCGGCAGCAGGATGCGCAGTGTCACCTGTTCGGGGCCTTCGAGTTTCTCGATATGGGCCAACCGCGCGAACAGGGCCAGGTCGGCCTCGCGGGTCTGCTTGAGCATGAACTGCTTGAAGGGCTCGACACCGCGCTCCAGGGCCTGTTCGGCGCTGATCTTGTTCTCAGAAAAAGGCTTGTAGGCGGCGCTGTGCACTTTGTCGAAGACCGGCGACATGACGAAGAAGGTCAGGAACAGCGAGAGCCCGACCAGCACCTGGTTGGGCGGCGAAGACTGTGTGCCTATGGCGGTGCGCAGCAGGCCCAGCACAATGAGGATGCGCGTGAAGCTGGTCATGGACAGCAGCAGCGCCGGCAAGAACGACAGCGAGGTCAGCAGCACCAGGGTTTGCACGCTGAGCGACCAGGTCTGGCTGCCGCCCGGGCCCTTGGTGCTGGTGATGCCGGGCAGGCCCTGGGCCGAGGCGGCCTCGGGCAGCAACATCAGCGCGACCATGAGGAACGCGGGCAGCATCAGCAGGGCCACGCTGGCGCGCAGGCCGGGAAGCTTGTTCTTCATCAGTCGCGTTTCTTGAGCTTGACCAGCGACTCAAGCAGCTTGTTTGAAAAAGCACTGCCGGGGCCGGAGAAGCCCTGGGTCGCTGGGGCCGCGCCGGTGTCGGGAAGGGTTTGCGCGGGCATGTTATGCAGCGCGCGGACCTGGCCCGCCGCCACGCCCAGCACCAGCCACTGGCCGCCGACTTCGACGACGACCACGCGCTCGCGCTGGCCGACCATGGCGCTAGCGACCACTTTCAGCAGGCGGCCGCTGCCGGTTTGCTGCAGGCCGAAACGCCGCGCCACCCAGGCGCAGCCAAAAATCATCGCGACGACAAAAGCCAGGCCCAGGCCGGCCTGCAGCAGGCCGGCGGCGCCGAAAGAGGAGCGCACCGGCTCGGCGGTGGCCGTGGGCACGGTGGGCAGCACCGCGGCGGCCGACAGGCAGATGCCGGCCAGCAGCAGGGCGGTGAGCCCGCGAAACAAGGCACGCTTCATCGGTTCAGCTTCTGCATGCGTTCGGAGGGCGTGATGATGTCGGTCAGGCGTATGCCGAACTTGTCGTTGACGACCACCACCTCGCCCTGGGCGATCAGGTAGCCGTTGATGAACACATCCATGGGCTGGCCGGCCAGGCCGTCGAGCTCGACGACCGAACCCTGGGACAGCTGCAGCAGGTTTTTGATGGTGATGCGGGTGCGGCCCAGCTCGGTGGTCAGCTGCACCGGCACGTCGAGCACGCGGTCTATGTCGCCGCGCGCGATCTCGAAGCCGGTGTTGCCCTGCAGCGGCTGGAACACGCGCTCGCCGGCCGCGGTGGAGGAGGCCGCGGGCGCCGCGGGTGCCGGTGCAGGGGCCGGCGCGGCGGCCGGCGCACTGGACTGCGCCTGCTCGGCGAGCGCGCTGCCCCAGTCGTCGAGCTCGGCCGCGGGCTGCGCTTTGCTGTCTTCACTCATGGTCTTTTCCCTTGCTGGAGTCGCTGTCCTGGTGGTGGATCATTTTTTCCACGCGCAGGGCATAGTGGTTGTTGGAGGTGCCGTAGCCGCATTCCATGACGGGCACGCCGTTGACCTTGCCGATGATGGTGTCCGGGATCTCGACGGGCAGCACGTCGCCGGCCTGCAGCTTGAGCAACTGGCCTATGCTCGATTGCAGGGTCAGGAAGTGGGCGCGCAGCTCGACCTCGGCGCTCTGCACCTGCTGCGACAGCTGCTTGACCCAGCGCTTGTCGACCTCGATCGCGTCCTGCAGCGGGTTCGCCAGCAGGTCGCGTATCGGCTCGATCATGGAATAGGGGATGCAGACGTTGAGCGCTCCGCCCAGGGGGCCGAACTCGATCTGGAAGGTGGTGTTGACCACCACCTCGTTGGGCGCGACGATGTTGGCCAGCTTGGCGTGCATTTCGGCGCGCACGTATTCAAATTCGAGCGGGTAGACCGGCTGCCAGGCGCCGCCGTAGCTTTCGAGCGTGAGATTGAGCAGGCGCTTGATGATGCGCTGCTCGGTCTGCGTGAAGTCGCGCCCTTCGATGCGCACGTGGTAGCGGCCGTCGCTGCCGAACAGGTTGTCGACGACCAGGAAGACCAGCTTGGGGTCGAACACGAACAAGGCCGTGCCGCGCAGCGGCTTCATGTGCATCAGGTTGATGTTGGCCGGCACCGGCAGGTGGCGTATGAAGTCGCCGTATTTCTGGATCTGCACCGAGCCGACCGAGATGTCGGCGCTGCGCCGCATGAATGTCAGCAGCGCGCCGCGCAAATGGCGCGCGAAACGCTCGTTGATGACCTCCAGCGTGTGCATGCGGCCGCGCACGATGCGCTCGTCCGTGCCGAGCTTGTAGGTCGGCGGGCCCGCGGGCGCGGCCGGCCGCGGGGCCGCCGCGCCGGCGTCGCCGGTGACGCCCTGCAGCAGCGCATCGACCTCGTCCTGCGAGAGCTGTGCTTCATAAGCCATGGGCGGATTCGGGTTGCATAGGCCGCTTTACTGCAGCATGAAGGTGGTGAACATCACGCTGGAGATCTTCAGCGAGGGCAGGTTGGCCACCAGGGGCTGGTTCAGCGCCGCCATGATCTCGGCGGCGAGCTTGGCTTTTTCCTCGGGCGTGATCAGCGCATCGGAGGCGCGGTTGGACAGCACCGTGAGCAGCCGGCTGCGCACTTCGGGCAGGTACTGGGTGACCAGCGCCTGCGATTTGGCGTCAGGCACCTTGAGCGTGACGGCGGCGTGCAAAAAACGGCTGCGGCCGCCCGGCTGCAGGTTGACGGTCATGGGCTCCAGCGCCACAAACAGCGGGGCGGCCGGCAAGGGGGCGGCGGCGGGCGCGGCCTCGGCGCTGCGCCGGCTGCTGAAGTAATAGGTCGCGCCCGCGGCCGCGGCGGCGGCCACGACCGACAGGGCGATCAACAGGGCGATAAGCCGGGGTGAGGGTGAGGGCTGGCGCGTGCTCAATGTCTTCGCAGGGAGTGTGCTGGTAGCCATGGCTGTGGGGAAGTGAATGGGTCAATGGATTGTTGGGGAAAAGGCCCGCAGGGCATCGCTGGAGCAGCAGGGGGAAAACGCTTCAACTTCGGCATTTGCCGGGAGCGCCCGCCCTGCTTGTGCGTTCAGGCGTAGGTGTCCACCTTGCCGCGGCGGGGCGTGGGTGCCGTGGCTGCGGGGGACTGGGCTTGCGCATCGGCCGGCAGGTAGCCCGGCTGGCCCGATGGCCCGGGCCGGCCGTTCTGGCCTTGGTGGGTTTGCGCAAAGGCCGCTTGCTGCTGGCCGCCGGAATCCACCGAGGTATTGCCCAGGCTGATGCCGCTGTCGGCCAGCGTGCTGCGCAGCTGCGGCAGGGCGGCTTCGACGGCGGCGCGCACCGAGGAATGCGCCGACACAAACAAGGCCTGCACCTGGTTGTCGTTCATGCTGAGCGTGACCTTGAGCGGGCCCAGGCCGGGCGGGTTGAGCTGCAGCTCGGCCACCTGCTCGCCGGCCTTGCCCATGTGCAGCATTTGCCGGCCCAGGGCTTGGCCCCATTCGTCGCTGCCGACTTCGGGTGTGAGTACTGGCTGGCCAGGTGCGGCCGCCGCGGCCGGGATGGCGGGTGCGGCCTGGGTGTGAACGGTGGGGGCTGTGGTGCTAAGGCTGATGCCGGGGCTTGCGGTTGGCGCCGCGTTTTCGGGCTGGCTGGCGCCGGGGGCCAAAGCCTGGGTCGCGCTGCCAGCAGTTTCAGCGGCCGCGTCCTTGGCCGCTGTGGTGGCGGGCGCTTTGGCCGCTGCGGGTTTTTGTTCGGCGCGCGTGTCCATGCCCAGGACTTCGCGCGCCTCATCGCTGGGGCGTTGCCCTTGTCCTGAAGATGCTTGCGACGCGTTCTCTTGGGCCGCGCCGGCCGGGATGGTTATAGACCCCGCAGGCAGGGCGGCGGCTGTTTTGTCGCTGGCAGCGGAAGGCGCAGTGGGTTCGGACGATTCCCGGCCTTTGGTGGGCACAGCGGCTGCGGCGGTCGCACCGGAGGCGAGCAGGGCTTGCGGCACGGGTGTTGGCTCATCGCCGACGGGGGCTGCATCGCTGGAGGCCGCCGCTGCGGTGGACGCTGTGGGGGCCGCGGGCAGTTCCGCCGAAGGCGGCGTACCAAGGGCCGAAGCCATGGCGCCGCCGGGCGCGGCGGTGCCGCTGTCGCTGTTTGCCGCCTTGGCGATGCGTGTTTCCAGCGGCACAAAAAGCAGCGCCGCGGTGTTGACGATGTCAGCCGCTTCGGTTTTGTCATCGGCGAGGCGTTTGGCGGGAACAGGGGCTGCCGGTTTGCCGCCGAGTTTGGCGGGCGCTTCGCCCGAGGCCGCGAGCGAGCGCGACAGCACCTCGCCAAAACTTTCGCTATCGCCCTGGGGGCTGTCGTCGCCGCGCGCGGAGACCGTGGACGAAACGCTGCCGCTGGGGACAGGCGCCGGGCTGGAGAGCGAAGGGGGTAACAGGGACATGGCGGTTTCCAGTCTTGGATCTAGTGGCCCTGCAGGCCGGCGCGCAGCTGGAAAAACTGGCGCGCGCTGCGTTCGTCGTTGTCGCGCTGTTCGCGTTTGTGCTGCACGGCGATTTCCTGCAGGCGAACGCGGCCGGCCAGGGTGTCGAAGGAATTGAGGCGGCGCTGGCTGCTTTGCCAGTCGCCGCGCCCGGTCGCGAGCCGGGTGTCGGCCTGCGCGGTGATGGCGCGCTGCTGCTCGATGGCGCTGTCCAGCGTGCTGATGAAGTGGTTGAAATTGCGCATTTGTGCCGCCGGCACACCCGCGACCATGCGCACTTGCAGCTGGTCCAGGTATTCCTGGCGGTAGCGCTGCAGCATCTCGAGTTTGTCGGCGGCGCTGGTGCGCGCGGCCTGCAGCTGGCCGAGGCGGCGCGTGGCCTCGTCGGTCTTGTTCTGCGCCAGTTCAATCAGCGTGGCGAGCGGCAGTCTGGTGGCCATGGGGAGATTCCTGGGGTTGGGGTTCTGGAGAAAGACGAGAAGATGGGGATCAGGCCTGGAAGATGGCGTTGAGCTGGTCGGTGGCTTCGCCGTGGCCCACGCGCTCCTCCATGGTCTGCTGCAAAAAAGCTTCCATGCGCGGGTACAGCGCGATGGCCTGGTCCAGCTGCGCGTCGTGGCCGGGGGCGTAAGCGCCCACGCTGATCAGGTCGCGGTTGCGCTGGTAGCGCGACAGGGCCTGCTTGAAGCTGCGCACGGCCTGGAATTGCGTGGGCGTGATCAGTGCCGTCATGGCGCGGCTGATGGAGGCTTCGATGTCTATGGCCGGGTAGTGGCCCGATTCGGCCAAGCTGCGCGAGAGCACCACATGGCCGTCGAGGATGGCGCGCGCCGAGTCGGCAATCGGGTCCTGCTGGTCGTCGCCTTCGGCCAGCACGGTGTAGAAGGCGGTGATCGACCCGCCGCGGCCCTCGGCATCGCGCGCGCCGTTGCCGGCGCGCTCCACCAGCGCGGGCAGCTTGGCGAAGACCGAGGGCGGGTAGCCCTTGGTGGCCGGTGGTTCGCCCACGGCCAGCGCGATCTCGCGCTGCGCCATCGCGTAACGTGTCAGCGAGTCCATGATGAGCAGCACGTTCTTGCCCTCGTCGCGGAAATATTCGGCCAGGCAGGTGGCATAGGCCGCACCCTGCAGGCGCAGCAGCGGCGAGGTATCGGCCGGCGCCGCGACCAGCACGGCGCGCGCCATGCCTTCTTTGCCCAGGGTGTTTTCGATGAAGTCCTTGACCTCGCGGCCGCGCTCGCCGATCAGGCCGACGACGATGACGTCGGCACTGGTGTAGCGCGCCATCATGCCCAGCAGCACGCTTTTGCCGACGCCGGAGCCCGCAAACAAGCCCATGCGCTGGCCGCGCCCCACGGTCAGCAGCGCGTTGATGGCGCGCACGCCGACGTCCAGCACGCTGTCAATCGGCGCGCGGGTCAGCGGGTTGATGGGCTTGGCGGCCAGCGGCACCTCGCGCGAAAAATCCAGCGGGCCGCGCCCGTCCAGCGGCCGGCCGGCGGCATCGACCACACGGCCCAGCATGCCGGCGCCCACCGGCAGCCGTTTGGTGCGCGGGCCGAGTCCGCCGGCGTGGCCGGTGGGCGAATCCAGCGCGTAGACGCGCGCGCCGGGCAGCAGGCCGTCGACCTCGCTTTGCGGCATCAAAAAAATCCGGTCGCCGGCAAAACCCACGACCTCGGCCTCGGCGGTTTTTTGCGGGTAGCCGGGCGGCAGCTCGATCAGGCAGTCGCTGCCGACCGGCAGGCGCAGGCCGACGGCTTCGAGCACCAGCCCGACGGCGCGCGTGAGCCGGCCGTAGCTGCGCACCGGCACGCTTTGCGCGACCGCGTTGCGCGCCTCGGCCAGCGCGCCGTGCCAGGCGCGCAGCGGGCTGGCGGCAGGAATATCGGCGGCAATAGCGGCCGGGGTGGCTTGTTCAGGCATGGACCACAACCGGGGTGTGCATGGCGGTTTTGACCAGGGCCGCGGTGACGCGCTCCCAGCGGCCCGGCAGGCTGGCGTCCTGCTCGCCGCTGGCCGCCAGCACGCGGCAGCCGCCGCGCTGGCAGTTCACGTCGCCGCGTATGCGCCAGCCGGCGGCTTGCAAATCTTCGGCCAGGTGCTGCTGCACCAGGGCCGCGTCATCGGGGTGCAGCACCAGCTGCGGCGCGCCGCTGAGCGCCGGTTCGGCCTGCAGCAGTTCGCGCACCACCGGCAGGATGGCGCCGCTGTCGAGTGCCAGGGCCTGGCCCAGCACCTGGCGCGCGATGTCCAGCGCCAGGGCCAGCAAGTTATCGGCGATCTCGGCCTGGGCGCCGCGCAGCGCGTCGGGTAATGTCTGCGCCAGCGCGCGCAGCTGCCGCGCCTCGGCCTGCACTTCGGCGACGGCCTCCGCGCGGCCCTGCGTGTGGCCCTGGGCGAAGCCCTGACGAAAGCCTTCGGCCTCACCGCTGCGCAGGGCCTGCAGGCGCAGCTGGGCCAGCTCGACGTCGTTGATCAGCACCTCGGGCTTGAGCGGCGCGACCACGGGCGCCGGTTTGGGTTCGGGCGGCAGGTCGGGCGCGGGATCCTGCGCGATGGCCGTCATTTCCCAGCGTTCCCAGGCGGTGAGCGCTTCCTTGGCGCCGTTGGCGCGGCGCGCGAAGGGCGGCCCGGACCGCGCTGTGTTGGCGGGCTTGTTATACATAGGAGTCGTTGCCCTGGCCACCGAGCACGATCTCGCCGGCATCGGCCAGGCGGCGCACGATCTGCAGGATGCCCTTTTGTTCGGCCTCGACCTGCGAGACGCGCACCGGGCCGCGCATCTCGATGTCCTCGCGCAGCATTTCGGCGGCGCGCTGCGACATGTTCTTGAGGAATTTGTCGCGCAGCTCCAGCGGCGCGCCCTTGAGCGCGATGATCAGCGACTCCGACTCCACCTCCTTGAGCAGCAGCTGCACGCTGCGGTCCTCGAGTTCGAGCAGGTTCTCGAACAGGAACATCTCGTCGATCATCTTCTGCGCCAGCGCCTCGTCGTGCTCGCGCACGTGCTTGATGACGCTTTCCTCCTGCGCGCTGCTCATCATGTTGACGATCTCGGCGGCCGCGCGTATGCCGCCCAGGCGGCTGCGCTTGACGCCTTCGCCGGACAGCATGTCGGTGAGCACGTCGGTCAGCTCCTTGAGGGCGGCCGGCTGCACGCCGCCGAAAGTGGCCACGCGCAGCACGGCGTCGTGGCGCACGCGCTCGGGCAACTGCTCGAGCACTTCGGCGGCCTTGTCGCGGTCCAGGTGCACCAGCAAGGTGGCGATGATCTGCGGGTGCTCGTCGCGTATCAGCTCGACGACCTCGGTCGCCTCCAGCTGGTTCAGGCGGTCTATGCCGCTGGTCGAGCTGTCGGGCTGGGAAATGCTTTCCAGCAGGTCGGCCGCGCGGGTGTTGCCCAGGGCCTTGTTGAGCACGGCGCGCAGGTAGCTGCCGGCATCCACATGCGTGGCCGAGTACTGCTCGGTTTCCTCGCGGAACTCGCGCAGCACCTCGCTGACCTCGTCGCGCCTGACCTGCGCCAGGCCGGCCATGGCCTTGCCCAGGGTTTGCACCACATGCTGGGGCAGGTGCTGCAGCACGCTGCCGGCGCCGGCCTCGCCCAGCGACATCAACAGGATGGCGCTTTTGCGCATGCCTTCATCCGCCATTTTTTTCGGTCCAGTGTTTGATCAGCATGGCCACCATGGCCGGCTCCTTGGCCGCCATGTCCTGCGCATACTGGAGGTTGGCCTGGTGCCGCTGCTCGCGGCGTTCGCGCTGTTCTTTCTCCAGGGCCTGCGCCTGCGCGCTGGCCGCTTCGCCAAGGCCGGGGGTGATGTCCCCATCCGCCGCATTCGCCGTGAACGCCGCCGCTGGCGCGGGCTGCAGGTGTTTGCGCAGCAGCGGCCGCAGCACGGCCAGCCACAGATACAGCGCCAGCAAGCCCAGCAGCAGGTATTTGACCGAGGACTTGGCGACCTCGAGGGTCTCGGGCTGGCGCCACAGCGGCAGCTCGGGGGTTTCGGTGTCGGCGGCGAAGGGGCTGTTGACCACATTGAGCGAGTCGCCACGCTCGGCGCTAAAACCCATGGCCTGGCGTGCCAGGTTGCGGATCTGCTCGAGTTCGGCCGCCGTCAGCGCCGCGCGTTTGCCGGCCCCCGTGCTTCGGCGGTCATTGACCACCACCGCGACCGACAGGCGCTTGATGCCGCCCGCGCCCTGCTGTGTGTGGCGTATGGAGCGGTCCACCTCGTAATTGGTGGTGACGTCCCTGCGCGAGTTGCCGCCCGGGCCCGCCGCGCGCGGTGCCGTGCCGGCCGAGCCGAGTTCGGCGCTCATCTTGAGCTGGGCCCCTGGCGCGGTACCGGGCGGCGTGCCCGGCTTGATCTGCGAAGGCGCGGTGATGGGCGCGACCGGGTCCGGCGGCGGCTGGTTGCTTAAAGCGCCGGGCACGCCCGTGGCCGGGCCGTTGCCCCCCTGATTGGACTCGCTGGACTGCTGGCTGCGTATGGCCGCGCTGCCGGGTTCCTGGTTGGGGCGGAATTTCTCGTCGGTATTTTCGACAATGGAAAAGTCGATGTCGGCGGCCACCTGCGCATGCACATTGCCCGCGCCCAGGATGGGTTGCAGGATGGCTTCGATGCGGCGGATGTAGCCCTGCTCGATTTCCTGGGTGTACTTGAGCTGGCTCACGTCCAGGCCGCGCGTGCCGGCGTTGGCCGCCGAGAGCAGGTTGCCGGCCTGGTCGACCACGGTGATGCTTTTGGCCGAGAGCTCGGGCACGCTGCTGGAGATCAGGTGCACGATGGCGCTGACCTGGCCCTCGTCGATGCTGCGGCCGCGGTGCAGGCTCAGCACCACGGAGGCGCTGGGTTTTTTCTGGTCGCGCACGAACAGCGAAGGCTTGGGCAGCGCCAGGTGCACGCGCGCCGACTCGACGGCGGAAATGGAATTGATGGAGCGCGCGAGCTCGCCTTCCAGGGCGCGCTGGTAGTTGACCTGCTCGGCGAACTGGCTGGTGCCGAATTTCTGCGCGTCCATCAGTTCAAAGCCGACGGTGCCGCCCTTGGGCAGGCCCTGGGCGGCCAGGCGCAGGCGCGCCTCGGGCACCTTGTTGGCCTGCACCAGCAGCGCGCCGCCGCCCTCGGTGAACTTGTAGGGGATGTTCATCTGCTGCAGCGACGCGATGATGGCGCCGCCGTCGCGGTCGGACAGATTGCTGTAGAGCACGCCGTAGTCGGGCGCGCGGCTCCACAGCCACAGCGCGGCGATGGCGGCCACCGCGGCGGACGCGCCCAGCATCAGCGGCAGGCGCGGGTTGGCGCGCAGCTGCGCCAGCCATGGCGGCGCTTTGGGCAGGGCCGTGTCGGTGCCCAGTGCGGCGGAGTTCACGCGCTCACCCGGCCGCCGTCACCGCGCCGCGCGAAGGCGCGGCGATGAAGCGGAGGCTGCATGGTGGCCGTGCGGCCGGAACAACAGTGGACATACAACAGGTCTTATTCAATGGCTGAGGCAATGAGTCGAAGAGGCGACCGGCATCCGCGCACGGCAGGGGCACGGGGCGGGTCCTTGTGAAGAATTGTCAGAGCCGGCCTGGCTTCCCGATCCGCCGAATAGCCGGGGCTTTTGCCGTCTTTTGGCCTGATGCGCGCGCCGGCCCCGCCGCTACGCTTCATGCCGTCATCCAAACAGGGGCGCGCACGCGCCTGAAAGAAACACCATGGCTATTTCTTCGATCGAGTCCGTGCTGCAGCAAATGCGCGCGCTGGCCCAGGCTTCGGCCCCTTCAGCGGCGCAAGGCGGCGAGGCCGCGGCCGGCGGCTTCGCGGGCGAGCTCAAAAAATCGCTGGACCGCATCAGCGAAAGCCAGCAGAACGCCTACAGCCAGGCCGAGGCCTTCGAGCTGGGCAAACCCGGCGTGGCGCTCAACGACGTGATGGTCGACATGCAAAAGGCCAACATCGGTTTCCAGATGGGGCTGCAGGTGCGCAACCGCGTGGTTGCGGCTTACCAGGAAATCATGAACATGCCGGCGTGATGAGGGGCGGGCGCGAATTATTTTGCGCCGCGGGTTAAAGATTTTCCGGAGCCCGGCCGATAAGCTGGACAACGGTGGCTTGCAGACTGTCATGGCAGGCAAGGCCAGCGTGACGGCAAGTTAGCCGGAGTCCACAACCTATGTAATCAGGAGTCCCTCATGGCCCAAGTCATCAATACCAACTCGCTTTCCCTGCTCACGCAGAACAACCTCAACAAGTCGCAGTCCTCGCTGAACACGGCCATCCAGCGCCTGTCCTCCGGCCTGCGCATCAACAGCGCCAAGGACGACGCGGCCGGCCAGGCCATCGCCAACCGCTTCACGGCCAACATCAAGGGCCTGGCTGTCGCGCAGCGCAATGCCAACGACGGCATCTCGCTGGCGCAGACGACTGAAGGCGCGTTGACCGAAATCAACAGCAACCTGCAGCGCATCCGCGAACTGGCCGTGCAGTCGGCCAACGGTTCCAACTCGGTGGCCGACAAGGCCTCGATCCAGGCTGAAATCACCCAGCGCCTGGAAGAAATCGACCGCACCTCGGCACAGACCGACTTCAACGGCGTGAAAGTGCTGGCCGCCAACAACAAGCTGAGCATCCAGGTCGGCGCGAACGACGGCGAAACCATCGACATCAACCTCAAGCAGATCGACTCCGCCAGCCTCAAGATGACCGGCTTCTCGGTCGCCAGCAACGCGCTGCCCGTCAGCGCCGCCTACCTCACGGTCGATCCAGGCGTCGGCGCACCCGTTGCCACCGACCTGAGCGCCGTTGCCACGTCGCTGACCGCAGCCACCGGCGCCACGGTCAACGCTTCCGACCTGTCCCTGCACAATGTGCTGACCGCAGGCGGCGCCCCCACGGCAACCTGGGTGGTGAAGAGCGGTGACGACTTCTACGCGGCTTCCGTGGCTCCCGCCACCGGCGCTGTGACGCTGAACACGGCCACGGTTGATTTCACCGATCCCGCCAACGGCGTCGCGGCCGCCGTGACCCTGACGACCCAGCCCGTCAAGGTCGGCACCGACGCTGCCGGCACTGTGACCGCCTTCGTCTCCATCCAGGGCAAGAACTACGGCCTGGCCGGCATCCAGGCCGCGCTGACCGACACCGCCGCCGCCGGCAGCAACACGGTTGACGGCACCGACATCGTCCTGAGCGGCGCAACGCCCACGACCGAATTCGCGGGCGCCGCCACCGGCAACGCGCTCAAGAAGATCGACGCCGCCCTGAAAGTGGTGGACGACCTGCGCGGTTCGCTGGGTGCGGTGCAAAACCGTTTTGACTCGGTGATCTCCAACCTGGGCACCACGGTGACCAACCTGTCTTCCTCGCGCTCGCGCATCGAAGACGCGGATTACGCGACCGAAGTGTCCAACATGACGCGCGCCAACATCCTGCAACAGGCCGGTACCTCTGTTTTGGCCCAGGCCAACCAGACGACCCAGGGCGTTCTGTCCCTGCTGCGTTAATCGCGCAAGGCGCGCCTTCTTCGGAAGGCGCGTCCTCGCCGTGTGCAAGCCAGGCGGCTTTGGCCGCCTGCGCTACGCACTCCCGCTTGGGGCGCCAGGCGGGAGTGCCTAGCGATTTTCCGAGGAGAACCCCGCATGACGATTTCCGCCAATGCCGCCACGACCGCGACGGCCGCTGCGTGGCGCGATGCCGCGCCGCAGCCCGCCCTTTCAGCCCGCGCCGGCGCGGCCCGCGAGCTGCCGGCCGAAACGCTGCCCAAGGCGGAGCCCGAGCGCGAACGCAGCGCGCTGGCCGAGATCAACGAGTCCTTGCGGATGTCCTCCATCGGCGTGCAGTTCGAGTTCGACAAGGAGGCCGACACCATGGTCGTCAAGGTGGTCGACGTGGAAAGCGGCGAGCTGATCCGGCAGATGCCTTCGGAAGAGGTGGTGCGGATTTCGCGCGCGCTCGGCAAGCTGCAGGGCCTGCTCGTCCATCAAGCTGTTTGAGGCGGCGCCTGGTCCAGGAATATTCGGGAACATTGAGGAGTTATAGATGGCATCGATTTCAAGCCTGGGCGTCGGGTCCAACCTGAACCTGAACGACCTGCTCACCGACCTCACCAAGGCGGAAAGCCAGCCGCTGGTGCTGTTGCAAAAGCAGCAGATCAGCTACACCGCGAAGCTGTCGGCCTACGGCACGCTCAAGAACGCGCTCAGCACCCTGCAGACGGCGGCGGCCAAGCTGTCCGACGCCAATTTGTTCCAGGGCATCAAGACCACTTCCAGCGCCAGCGACGTGCTCTCGGCCACGGGCCAGGCATCGGCCACGGCGGGCATTTACACGGTGGACGTGAGCCGGCTGGCCAGCGCGCAGTCGCTGGCCGCGGCCGGTGTGTCCAGCACCAAGGCCGCGGTGGGCAAGGGCACCGTCACCATTGATTTCGGCACCATCTCGGGCGGAAGCTTCAGCGACGCCACCGGCACCTACAGCGGCGCGAGCTTCACGCCGGATGCCGCGCGCGCCGCGAAGTCCATCGTGATCGACGACAGCAACAACTCGCTGGAGGGCTTGCGCGACGCGATCAACAAGAGCACCGACATCGGCGTGACGGCCAGCATCGTCAATGACGGCGGCGCCTCGCCCTACCGCCTGGTGCTGACCTCCAAGGAAACCGGCGAGGCTTCGAGCATGCGCATTTCCGTGGCCGGCGACGCCAGCCTGCAAGGCCTGCTCAAGCACGACGCATCGGGCGCGCAGGCCCTGCGGCAGACGGCGGCGGCCGGCAATGCGGCGCTCAAGGTCAACGGCATCCCGGTGACCTCCAAGACCAACACGGTGGTCGACGCCGCGCCCGGCGTGACCATGACGCTGGCGAAAACCGGCACCAGCACCTTGACGGTGAGCCGCGACACCTCGGCAGTGGAGGCGGCCATCAACGGTTTCGTCACGGCCTACAACAGCCTGCAGAGCACGGCGGCGCAGCTGACCAAATACGACACCGAAAAGCAGACCGGCGCGGCCCTGGTCGGCGACTCGACGCTGCGCACCATACAGACGCGCATACGCGCGGCGCTCAACACGCCGCAGGCCGGCGAGCTCAAGGTGCTGTCGCGGGTCGGCGTGAGCTTCCAGAAGGACGGCACCCTGGCCTTCGACGCGTCCAAACTCAAGGCCGCGTTCGCGGACAAGCAGGGCGCGGTGGCCGAGCTGTTCGCCGGCAACGGAACAAGCGGCGGCATCGGCAAGCAGGTCTCTTCGCTGCTGGACGGCTTCACCAGCAGCACCGGCATGATCAGCGCGGCCGCGACCGGCGTGGAGACCACGCTGAAGTCGCTGGACAGCCAGTACGCCGCGACCCAGAGCCGGGTGGACGCGACGATCGCTCGCTACAAGGCGCAGTTCACCCAGCTGGACCTGCTGGTCTCGCGCATGAACTCCACCGCCAACTACCTCACGCAGCAGTTCGCCAACATGAGCTCGAGCAAGAAATAAGCAAGCCGGCCGGTCGCCATTCACCATGCACACCCAACCCCACACACAACCTTTTACCTACCACCCGGGCGCCCATGCCTATGCCAAGGTCGGCACCGAAAGCGCGGCCATGAGCGCCTCGCCGCACCAGCTGATCACCATGCTGTTCGACGGCGCCAAGACGGCCATCGCGATGGCGCGCCACCACATGGCGAACAAGGACATCAGCGCCAAGGGCCAGGCGATTTCCAAGGCCATCAACATCGTCGACAACGGCCTGAAGGCCAGCCTGGACGCGGACGCCGCGGGCGCGGCCGGCGCCCAGCTGGTGGCGGACCTGTCGGCGTTTTACGCTTACGTCACGCAGCGCCTGCTGTACGCCAACCTGCGCAACGACCCGGCGCTGCTGGACGAGGCCGACCGGCTGTTGGACAGCGTGAGCTCGGCCTGGCGCGAGATCGATCCGCAGCGGCCGCGGCCGCTTCAGGTGCCGGCCGCGCCCGCGGTGTCGCGTTTTTCCACGGGGGCTTGAGGCATGGGATCACAAAGTGAAGTGATGCACTGCTACGAGCAGATCGCCCCGCTGACCGAGCGCATGCTGGTGCTGGCGCGCGCCAAGCAGTGGGGCGAGCTGCCCCGGCTGGAAGGGCAGTGCAGCAGCATGGTGGAGCGCCTGAAGGACATAGAGCCGCTGAGCACGCTGGACGAGGCGCAGTCGGCGCGCAAGTATGTGCTGCTGGGCCGCATCAGCGCCAACTCGAGTGAGATCGTCGGCATGATCATGCCCCAGCTGTCCAAGCTGGTCGGCGTCATGAAAAGCCTGGACCGGCAGCGCAGCCTGCACAAGGCTTACGGCCAGCCGGACGACGCCTACCTGCCATGAGCGGCGTGACGCCTCTGGTGGATACCTTGCTGGCCACGCGGCTGGGGCAGCGCGTGGACCTGGTACCGCTGAAGGCGCAGGCTGAAATCGCCGGCCCGGGCGCCGTGGCGAATGTGCAGAAGGTGGACAACGACATCCGCCTGCCTTCGCGCGAGGCATTGCAGCGCGAGCTGGGCGTGGGCCTCTTCGGCCTCTGTGGCCGTGACGGCGTTCCGGCAAGCCTGGCCCCTGTCAGGGTGGAAGGCGCCGTCACCTTGAGCGCCGCCGCGCGCACGGTCAGCGCGCTGCTGGAGGTCCCGCCGGGCAGCACGCCCGCCGTGCGCGGCCAGGCGGCGCTGCAAGCCGACGTGCGAGCCTCCGCGGTGCCGTTGCTGGCGGCCGCCCTGGCGCGCACGGTGGCCGAATCCGGCCTTTTTTACGAATCGCATTTGCAGCAATTCACAGCCGGCCAGCGCACGCTGGCGCAGCTGGCGCGCGAGCCGCAGGCCGGCCTGGCCTTGCCGGCCGCCGCGCAGCCGCCGGATGTGAGCCCTCCCTTGCCGCCTGGCGCTGCCGGTTCGACGCTTGTTTCTCTTGCGCTGCTGCTGGAGGGAATGGCGGCGCTGCCGTCCGTTCCACCTGCTCCATCCGCTGTGACTGAGGCCGGGCCGCTGCCGCAAACGCCGGAGATCCCGGAGGTGCCGGAAAAACCGGAAGCGGCCGCGCCTTCATTGGCCGCGCCCCTGGGCAAAGCCGGCCCGCCCGTGACCTACGGACCCGGCGGCCTGCCGGAGCCAGCACCAGCCAGCCCGCACGATTTTTCACTGCCCGATGCCGACCTGCCTGTTTCCAGCGCCGCGCCGGCGGACAGCGCGCGCGCCGGCCACCCCGCGGCGGCGATACACCCCGAAGCCCTGGGCCTGGTGCGCCAGCAGCTCGACATGCTGGCGCAGCCGGTGTTCCGCTGGAGCGGCGAGGGCTGGCCCGGCGTTCCCATGGACTGGGAGATATGCCAGGAACGCCAGGAGCCCGAACCAGGCCGCGAGCGCCAGGCCGGCGAGGGCGGCGTGGGAACGGCGCCCGCCGCCTGGGTCACCCGCATGACGCTGCGGCTGCCCCGGCTGGGAACGCTGGACGTGCGACTGGGGCTCAGCGGCACGGCGCTGCAGCTGCGCCTGGACGCCTCTCGGGACGGCACGGCGGCCGTGCTGAACCAGGCCGGCGACCAGCTGTCGCAGCGCCTGCAAAGCGTGGGGCTGGCGCTGACGGATTTGCGCATAGGCGGCGCAGCTGGTATCGCCGATCCCGCAGATTCGGCGGATTCAGGGGGAAATGGCAATGCCTGACAGGTCGTCTGACGACAGGGAAGCCGGCCGGGGCGGCAGCCCGCAAGGCCCCCGCGCCGAAGCCGTGGCGCTGTCCCTGGGCGCCGCCGGCGAGGCGCCAACCGTGGTGGCCAAGGGTTATGGGGCGGTCGCCGAGGCCATTGTCCAGCGCGCAAAAGACAGCGGACTCTATGTTCACGCCTCCCTGGAATTGGTGAAATTGTTAATGCATGTAGATCTGGACAGCAGAATTCCGCCAAATTTGTACCTCGCTGTTGCAGAAATGCTCACATGGGTCCATCAATTAGAAAATGAAGAAACGAATACTTAAACATTATTCAGTCGATTTTCTATCCATCTGAAATACCCATATTTTCATTAAATTCTTCGGTTCATTACTAAATTTTCCTGTTTTATCGCTTAAATGTTACTTAATTGATAAATTTGATTTGTTCATGTAATTGTCAATTTAATGTGTTAAAAATTGCAATTGAGGGGAAGTCGTACGACAAGCCGCTCAATCAATCTGTGACAGGTGACGAAATTGACTGTGATGGATGACTCGTTCACCGCTCTACATGCAAATTTTGAAAGAACAGGAACGCAACGTGATTGACACTGGTACCGCCAACGACATTGGCGATTTGAATTTGGCCTACCTGCTGCTCGCAAAGCGGCTGGTGACGGAAGACATTGCGCTGGCGATGTACCGGCTCGGCATGAGCCGGGAGCTGGCTGACCTGCTGGGCAGCCTGTCGCTTTCCCAGATTGTGAAATTGGCGGGCTCCAGCCTGCTGCTCTGCCGTTTCCGCTTCGACGACCATCCCATGCTGTCGGCGCTGACCCTGGAAGGCAAGAACCCGGCGCTGCAGCAGGCGCATGCCGCGATCCTGTTGTCAGGCCAGCAGCTTGAGGCGGTCCGGTGATGTCCCGCGTTTCGGCCTCGAGCCGCTCCTTGCCCGGAAATCGCCATGGCCGGTAAAAGCGTCATCGTGGAGGCCAGGGAAATCCACCTGGCCATGGACCTGATCAAGCTGGGCGCCCGCCTGCAGTTCCTGGAGGCCGAAACCAGCCTGAGCCGGGACCGGCTGATCAAGCTCTACAAGGAGCTCAAGGGGACCTCCCCGCCCAAGGGCCTGCTGCCCTTTTCGACGGACTGGTTCATGACCTGGCTGTCCAACATCCACTCGTCGATGTTCTACAACATCTACCGCTTCATGGTGGTCCACGGCGGCTGCACCCGCATCAACGCCATCATCAAAAGCTACCGCCTGTACATCGAGCAGGTGCAGCAGCAGGGCGGCGAGCCGGTGCTGGACTTCACGCGGGCCTGGACGCTGGTGCGTTTTTTCGACAGCGACATGCTGCAGCTGAGCACCTGCACGCGCTGCACGGGCCTGTTTGTCGCCCATGCCCATGACTCGCAGAGCAACTATGTGTGCGTGCTGTGCCGCCCGCCCTCGCGCGCCGGCAAGACCCGCCCCTCGGGCGCCAAGCGCGACGAGGCCGAAGGCGGCAGCCCCGCGGCCGCCGGCGGAACGCCCGCGATCTCCTCGTCGCAGTGGCTTGCCAATGTGATGAACAGCTCGCGCACCGCCTGAGGGCGGGGCAGCTTTCTTTTTACCGATCCGCTGGAGAACCCCATGCTTGTCATCATCGGCTACCTCGTCGTCGTCGCCTCCGTGTTTGGCGGCTACGCCATGATGGGCGGGCATTTCGGGGTGCTGTACCAGCCGCTGGAGTTGCTCATCATCGGCGGGGCCGCCGTGGGCGCCTTCGTCGCGGGCAACGACGGCCGCACCATACGCGCCACCCTGAAAGAGCTGCCCAAGCTGCTGGCCAGCTCGAAAAAACACGACAAGGCGCTCTACATGGAGCTGCTGGCCCTGCTGTACGTGCTGCTGTCCAAGGGCCGCAAGGACGGCATGATGGCGCTGGAGTCCGAGATCGACGACCCGCACAACAGCCCGCTGTTCGCGCCCTACACCGTGATCCTGGGCGACGCGCGGGTGCTGGAGTTCCTGACCGACTACCTGCGCCTGATCGTGAGCGGCAACACCGACCCCTTCGAGATCGAGCAGCTCATGGAGCACGAACTCGAAACCTACAAGCATGAGGCGGAGGTCCCCGCCCACAGCCTGGCGCGCGTGGGCGACGCGCTGCCGGCCCTGGGCATCGTGGCGGCCGTGCTGGGCGTGGTGCATGCGCTGGCCTCGGCCGACCTGCCGCCGGCCGAGATGGGCCAGCTGATCGCGCACGCCATGGTCGGCACTTTCCTGGGCATCCTGCTGGCCTACGGCTTTGTGTCGCCGCTGGCCACGCTGATAGAGCACAAGGTGGCGGAGTCGCTCAAGGCCTACCAGTGCATCAAGGTCACGCTGATGGCCAGCCTCAACGGCTATGCGCCGCAGCTCGCGGTGGAGTTCGGCCGCAAGATTTTGTACTCGACCGAGCGGCCGTCCTTCACCGAGCTGGACGGCCATGTGCGCGAGGTCAAGGCGCGCTGAGGCGGCTGGCCAACGCAACCCGGCGACATTTCCATGAGCGAGACCGCGCGCAGAATCATCGTCATACGGCGCCCCGTGAAGGCGGCCGCCCACCATGGCGGCGCCTGGAAGATCGCGTTCGCCGATTTCATGACGGCCATGTTCGCCTTCTTCCTGGTGCTGTGGATTCTGAGCATCTCATCGCCCAAGCAGCTCGAGGGCATCGCCGACCAGTTCAAGATGCCGCTGAAGGTGGCGATTGCCGGCGGCAAAAAAAGCAGCACCAGCACCCAGGTGATTCCCGGCGGCGGCGCCGACCCCAGCCATGCGGACGGCGAAGTCCGGCAGGCGGCCGCCGACAGCGGCAAGGACCCGGACGACGGCCAGCGCCTGGAAGCGCTCAAGGAGCGGCTGGACAGCGTGATCGAGTCCAGCCCGGTGCTCAGGCAGTTCCGGCCCCAGCTGCTGATCGACATCACGCCCGAGGGCCTGCGCATCCAGATCGTCGACAGCAACAACCGGCCCATGTTCGATCGTTCCAGCGCCGTGGTGGTGAGCTATATGCGCAGCATCCTGCGCGAGATCGGCCCGGTGCTCAACGAGCAGCCCAACAAGCTCACGCTGTCCGGCCACACCGACGCCACCGTGTACTCGCAGGGCGACAAGTCCTACAGCAACTGGGAGCTGTCGGCCGACCGGGCCAATGCCTCGCGGCGCGAGCTGGTGGCAGGCGGCATGCAGGACGGCAAGATCCTGCGCGTCATGGGGGTGTCGTCCAGCGTGCACCTGAACAACGACGACCCTTACGCGGCTGTCAACCGGCGCATCAGCATCCTGGTGCTGAACAAGCGCGCCCAGGCCGACATCGAAAACGGCAATGCCGCGACCGCCAGCGCACCCTTGCTCGCGGTGGGCAAGGGCGCCAGGGCCGCCAACGGCGCCGGCCCCGTGATCAAGCCGGTCGGCGCGCCGCAGGCCCTGAACCCCAGCCCCGCCAAACCTGAAAGCCGGACCTGATGAGCAAAAAAACCATCCTGGTGGTCGACGATTCGGCCGTGATGCGCCACCTCAACTCCGCCGTCCTCGAAGAGGGCGGCTACCAGGTGCTGCTGGCCGGCGACGGCCAGGCCGCGCTGGAGCGGATCGTGGACACCCCCGTGGACCTGGTGCTGACCGACTGGACCATGGTCCCCATGGACGGCTGCGAGCTCACGCGCCGGCTGCGCGCGCGGCCCGATTCCGCGGCCCTGCCCATCCTGGTGCTCAGCACCTTGAGCAACGAGGCCAGCAAGGCCGACGCGCGGCAGGCCGGCGCCACCGGCTGGCTGTGCAAACCGATAGAGCCCGAAACACTGCTGGCCGTGGTGGGCAGCCTGATGAACCCGGCGCGGGCCTGAGGCCGGCGCGGCAGCCAACAAGAGAAACCTTCCCCCTATGGACATCACCCAGTTCTACCAGACATTTTTTGAAGAAGCCGACGAGTTGCTGGCCGAGATGGAGCAGCTGTTCCTGGGCTTGGACCTGGAGGCGCCCGACGGCGAACACCTCAACGCGGTGTTCCGCGCCGCGCATTCCATCAAGGGCGGCGCGGCCACCTTCGGTTTTGCCGCGCTGACCGACACCACCCACCTGCTGGAAAACCTGCTGGACCGGGCGCGCCACGGCGAGCTCAAACTCAATACCAAGATGATGGATGCCTTTCTGGAGACCAAGGACGTGTTGCAAAAACAATTGAGCGCCTACAGGGCCGGCGCCGAGCCCGAAGCCGGCATGGTGGCCGAGATCTGCGCGGTGCTGCAGCAGCTCGCGCTGGAAGCCGGCGGAACGCCGCCCGCGCCGCCCGTGATCGCCGCGCCACCGGCGCCGGCACCCGTGGCCCAGCCTCAGGCGGAACCCGTGGCCGCAACCGAGCGGACCCTGAAGGTGCGCTTTTCCAAGGTGTCGGAGAACGACTGCAAGCTGCTCAGCGAGGAGATGGCCAACCTGGGCCAGGTGACGGCGCAGACCCAGGAAGAGGGCAGCCTGACGATCTGGCTCAAGACCGGCTGCGACGGCAACGACGTGATCGCGGTCTGCTGCTTCATCATCGAGGCCGAGCAAATCGATATCCATGAAGAGGGCGCGCCCGCTGCGCCAGCCCAGCCGGTCGCGGCGCCGCAAGCTGAAGCGGCCGCGCCGCAGCCTGCGAGCCAGTCCGCGCCCGCCGCCGCAGGCGCGCCGGCACCGGCCGCCGCCGCTGTGCAGAACAAGGAGTCGAGCTCGATACGCGTGGACGTCGAAAAAGTCGACCAGATCATCAACCTGGTCGGTGAGCTGGTCATCACCCAGTCCATGCTGACGCAGACCGCCTCCCTGTTGGACCCGGTGGTGCACGAGCGCTTGCTCAGCGGCATGGGCCACCTGGAGCGCAATGCGCGCGACCTGCAGGAATCGGTCATGTCCATACGCATGATGCCCATGGACTACGTGTTCAGCCGCTTCCCGCGCCTGATCCGCGACCTCTCGGCCAAGCTCGGCAAGCAGGTGCAGCTGGTCACGGTCGGCAAGGAAACCGAACTCGACAAAAGCCTGATCGAGCGCATCATCGACCCCATCACCCATCTGGTGCGCAACAGCCTGGACCACGGCATCGAGGGCCCGGAGCGCCGCGCCTACGCCGGCAAGGACCCGGTAGGCCGGCTGACGCTGTCGGCCCAGCACCAGGGCGGCAGCATCGTGATCGAGGTCAAGGACGACGGCGGCGGCCTGGTGCGCGAAAAAATCCTGGCCAAGGCCTTGCAGCAGGGCATGCCGGTCAGCGAATCCATGCCGGACGAGGACGTGTGGCAGCTGATCTTCGCGCCGGGCTTTTCCACGGCCGAAGCGGTCACCGACGTGTCGGGCCGCGGCGTCGGCATGGACGTGGTCAAGCGCAACATCCATGAAATGGGCGGCCATGTGGAGATCGCCTCCGTCCAGGGCAAGGGCACGACGATTCGCATCGTGCTGCCGCTGACGCTGGCCATCCTCAACGGCATGTCGGTCAAGGTCGGCGAGGAGGTCTACATCCTGCCGCTGAACTACGTCATCGAATCGCTGCAGCCGCTGGACAAGGACGTGCACTCCATCACCGCCGACGAGCACGTCATGCATGTGCGCGGCGAATACCTGGCTTTGCTCGAGCTGCACAAGCTCTTCGACGTGGCCGGCGCGGTGCGTGTGCCCACCCAGGGCATTGCCGTCATCGTGCAGGCCGAGGGCACGCGCTTTGCGTTGCTGGTCGACCAGCTCGTGGGCCAGCACCAGGTCGTGGTGAAAAACCTGGAGACCAATTACCGCAAGGTGCCCGGTATTTCAGGCGCGACCATCCTGGGCGACGGCAATGTCGCGCTGATCATCGACGTGGCGGCGGTGCAGCGCGCCAACCGCGACAAGGCGGCCCAGCGCGGCCAGGCGCGCCCGGCGCTGGTGGCGGCTGCGGCGGCAGCCGCATCGCGCGCGCTGGAGGTGGCGATGGCGGCCTGAGGCCCCCGGCGGTGCCCAGGCCACGCCGGGCGCCAAGATGGTCAAATTTTGGGCATCCGGCGGCACGCCAGTGCCGGCGCGGCTCCGCGGGCCTGTGCAAAGGTTTATCCACAGGGTAGCCCACAGCAACTGAGGGTAAGTTTTGCATGCGGTGGGGCGGCCGCCGCAGGCGCGCCAGGCGGGACCGGCCACGGTTTTGTATGCCTATGTATCCGCGCAGGCCGTGGATACAGCCGCATGCCATGAGGCGGTGCCGGCGACACAGCGCGGATACGCAAGGGCGGTTCAATCACGAGGTGCCCACTCCTGAACCCGCCCAACCATGAGCTTCCTCATTCTTGCCTTTGCCGCCGGTGTGCTGACCATCGTCAGCCCCTGCATTCTTCCGGTCCTGCCTTTTGTGCTGGCGCGTGCCGACCGGCCCTTTCTGCGCAACGGCCTGCCCATGCTGCTGGGCATGGCCCTGGCTTTTACCGCGGTGGCCACGCTGGCCGCTGTGGGCGGCGGCTGGGCGGTGCAGGCCAATGAATATGGGCGTGTCGCGGCGCTGGGGCTCCTCGCCGTATTTGCGCTGACGCTGATGTTTCCGGGCCTGGCCGACCGCCTGGCTCGGCCTGTGGTGGCACTGGGCGCGCGCATGGCCTCTTCCGGTGAAGGCGGGAACCCTTCGCTGCTGTCCTCGCTGGTACTGGGCGCGGCCACTGGTTTGTTGTGGGCGCCCTGCGCGGGCCCGGTGCTGGGCCTGATCCTTACCGGCGCGGCCATCCAGGGTGCGAACGCGGGCACCTCCTTGCTGCTGCTGGCCTATGCGGGCGGGGCGGCCGTCTCGCTGGCACTGTCGCTGCTGGTGGGCGGGCGTGTGTATGCGCTGCTGCGGCGTTCGCTGGGTGTGAGCCAGTGGGCCAGGCGGGCCATGGGGGCGGCGGTGCTGGCCGGTGTGGCGCTGATCGCCACCGGGCTGGACACGGGGCTGTTGAGCCAGCTGTCGCTGCGCAGCACCTCAAAAATTGAGCAGACGCTGATCAATGTCTTTCAAACGCAGGCGCCGCGCGATGGGCAACTGGCCGTGACTGATGCCCTCCCGCTCGCCGCCGCAAAAGCCGAAACTGCGCCGGCCTCCACAGCAGCCTGGCAGGACAGCACCTTCGCGCCGCTGGCCGGCGCCACCGGCTGGATCAACACGGCGCCGCTGGCTGGCGCGGACCTGCGCGGCAAGGTGGTGCTGGTCGATTTCTGGACTTACTCGTGCATCAACTGCCTGCGCACCCTGCCTTATATCCGTGCCTGGGCCGACAAATACCGCGAGGCCGGCCTGGTCGTGCTGGGTGTGCATTCGCCGGAGTTCGCATTTGAAAAAAACGAAAGCAACGTGCGCAGGGCCGTCAAGGACTTGGGGCTGGCTTATCCCGTGGCCATCGACAGCCGGCATGCGATCTGGCGCGGCTTTGACAACCAGGCCTGGCCGGCGCTGTATTTTGTCGATGCCCAGGGCAGGGTGCGCCACCAGGTGTTTGGCGAAGGGCAGTACGAGGCTTCCGAACGCCTGATCCAGAAACTGCTGGCCGAAAGAAACGGCCAGGGCGTGCGCGATGCCGGCCTGGTCGCGGTGCGGGGCGAGGGCGCGCAGGCCGCGCCCGGCGACCGGGTGCTGTCGGGTGAGACCTATGTAGGCCATGAGCGCGCCGTCAACTTCGTGCCGGCCGGCGGCCTGCAGGCCGACCGCGCGCAGCGCTACGAAGCGGCCGCGAGGGTGGCGCTGAACCACTGGACCTTGGGCGGGCAGTGGCTGGTGGAAGCCGAGCGCGCCGTCGCGGTACAGGCCGGCGCGCGCCTGGCTTACCGTTTTCGCGCACGCGACCTGCACCTGGTGCTGGGCCGCGATGCCGGCGCCGCGCCGGTGCGCTTTCGTGTGCGGGTCGACGGCAAGCCGCCGGCCCAAAGCCACGGCACCGACATCGCGGCGGACGGCAGCGGCGTGATCGACGCGCACCGGCTGTACCAGCTGGTCAGGCTGCCGGCCTCGGCGGGCGACCACTTGTTCGAGATCGAGTTCCTGGATCCCGGTGCGCATGTGTATGCCTTTACCTTTGGCTGAACATCATGCAAAAACTCTGGTTCGCCTTGACCTTCTTCGCAGGCGGCTTCGCGCATGAGCTGCGCAACCCGCTCAGTTGCCAGTGCATCAGCTCCCGGCCTGCGGTCGTGTGGCGCTCGGGCCGCGAGCCAGGCTGATCGCCGCACAAGGGGTGCGGGAGATTTGTACCGCAGTGTGTCCAGCGGCCTTGCGCGTACAGAACATTGCGTTACCGAGATATCGGCGACAAACCGGCGCCTTGTAATTCATCTGTGCTTCGCGAATGCCAGGGGCTCTTTCCCGACGCATCTTTTTTTTAACCCTCCACAAGGAAACACCATGACCACCATCAACCATCTCGACAAAGTCCTGTACACGGGCAAGACCCACACCACCGGCGGGCGCAACGGCGAATCCCGCAGCGCCGACGGCCGCCTGGACATCAAGCTGTCCCCACCCGGCAGCGCCGGCCAGGGCACCAACCCCGAACAGCTGTTCGCGGCCGGCTGGTCGGCCTGTTTTATCGGCGCCATGGGCCGCGCCGCCGCCGCGCAAAAAGTCAGCCTGCCGGCCGGCGTGGCCGTCGATGCCGAGGTGGACCTGGGCACGGCCGGCGAGGCCTTCTTCCTGCAGGCGCGCCTGAATGTCATGCTTCCGGGCCTGGACAGCGCGACGGCGCGCAGCATCGTGGATGCCGCCCACCAGCTGTGCCCTTACTCCAAGGCTACGCGCGGCAATATCGATGTGGAGATCAACCTGGTCTAAGTCCGTATCACGCACAGGCAAAGCCGGCCTGTCCGATCACTCGGGCAGGCCGGCTTTTTTCATGTCAGGGTTCAACAGGCGAAGCGGCCGGCATCACCAGCCGCGCGGCCAGCCCGCCGCCGGTCCGGTTGGCCAGGCTCAGGCGGGCGCCTATGGATGCGGCCAGCTGCTGCGCGATGGCCAGGCCCAGGCCGGTACCGCCGGTATCGCGGTTCCTGGAGCTTTCCACGCGGTAAAAGGGCTGCAGCACCGCCTCGAGTTCGGATTCGGGGATGCCGGGCCCGCGGTCCAGCACCAAGATCTCTATGGCCTGGTCGGCATTGACTTGTACCGCCAGCTCGACCTCTTTGCCGAACTTGAGCGCGTTGTCGCTGAGATTGCCCAGGATGCGGCGCAGCGCCAGCGGCCGGCCCATCACGGGCCGGCCGACCCGCCCGCTCACCGTGACTTGTTTACCGGCGTCCTCGTAATCGCAGCGCAGGGTGTCCAGCAGGGCGTCGAGGTCCACCCTGCGCGGGGCCTCGTCGGCGCCATGCAGGCTGCGCGCATAGGCCAGCGCCTCGCGCACCAGGGCCACCATTTCATCGAGGTCGTGCTGCAGCTTGCCGCGCTGTTCTTCGTCGTCCATCAGGTCGGTGCGCAGGCGCATGCGCGTGATGGGCGTCTGCAGGTCGTGCGAGATGGCGGCCAGGATTTGCGTGCGCTCGGCCAGGTAGCCCGCAATGCGCCGCTGCATGGCATTAAAGGCGCTGGAGGCGCGCGCCACCTCGGTCGGCCCGCCTTCGGGCAGCGCCGTGCCTTTGAGGTCGGGGCCCAGCGCGTCGGCCGCATGGGCCAGACGCCGCAGCGGCTGGGTCGCGATGCGCACCGCAAAAAAAGCGCAGACGGCCAGCAGCGACAGCTGCAGCAGCAGCAGCGCCGGCAGCCAGGGCGAGATCGGCGTGGCCGCGGCCCAGAGGTTGATGGTCACCGGCGCGCCGTCGCTCAAGCGCAGGTGGATGTGCACCCGCTTGGGGTCGCCGGCAATCGCATTGACCGTGACCTGGTAGCGCTTGTCCACCGCGTGGGCGATCGATGCGCTGACGCGCGCCACGATCTCGTTGTCGCCGCCCTGCTCGGTGATGCCGCCGTCCAGCTGGTAGCGGTAGTTCTTGCGGTCTATCAGCGGCAGCCAGTTGGGGCGCTCGGCCGGCGGCACCCGGTCCAGGATGGCGACGGAACTGGTGATGTCTTTTTCGAGGTTGTCCAGCATCAGGTCGCGGCCCACCAGGCCGCGCTCATACATCACCAGCAGGTAGGACATGGCCTGGGCCGCCAGTATGCCCAGCAGCAGGATCAGCATCAGCCGCGCGAACAGGCTGTGCGGCCAGCGCCGGCGGGCCTCGGTCATGCGGCCTCCGGCCGGCCCTGCACCGCGGCGCTGAACACATAACCCTCGCTGCGCACCGTCTTGATGTAGCGCGGCTCGCGCGCCCCGTCGCCCAGGCGCTGGCGCAGCCGGCTCACCAGCAGGTCTATGGAGCGCTCGAACAATTCGGCATCGCGCCCCTGCGTGAGGTTGAGCAGCTGGTCGCGGTTGAGCACACGCTGCGGGTGGTCCAGGAAGACGCGCAGCAGCCGGTATTCGGCGCCGCTGAGCGGCACCAGCGTGCCGCTGGCGTCCAGCAGGTGGCGGCCCGTGGTGTCAAGCTGCCAGTCGCCGAAGCTCAGCAGGTGGGAGCTTTCTTCCACCTGCAGATTCGGCGGCAGCATGCGCGTGCGGCGCAGCACCGAGCGTATGCGCGCCAGCAGCTCGCGCGCCGCAAAAGGTTTGGCGAGGTAGTCATCGGCGCCCATCTCCAGGCCCAGGATGCGGTCGGCCTCCTCGTTGCGCGCGGTCAGCATCAATATGGGAATGGCCTTGTGTTTGCCGGCGCGCAGGTCGCGGCACAAGGTCAGGCCGTCCTCGCCGGGCAGCATGAGGTCCAGCACGATGAGGTCCACCGCCGCATTCTCCAGCGCCGCGCGCATGTGCCGGCCCGACTCCACCTTGGTCACGCGCAGGCCGTTTTTTTCGAGGTAGCTGCCCAGCAGCTCCCGGATCTCGCGGTCGTCGTCAACAATGAGGATGTGGTCTGGCTGCTGCTGCATGGCTGTCCTGGAAAATTGCGTGACCCCGGCATTGTGCCCCCGGGGGCCGGCCTTTATTGGGCCAGCAAAGCCTGTATGGCCTTTTCCGTCTCGGCGTAACGCCCCTCGCCGAAGTGGCTGTAGACAATCATGCCCTTCTTGTCGACCAGGTAAATCGCGGGCCAGTAGTTGTTGCTGAAGGCCCGCCAGGTGGCGTAGCTGTTGTCCTGGGCCACGGCATGCTGTATGCCCAGGCGCTCCATCGCGGCCTTCACATTCCTCGTCGATTTTTCATACGCGAACTCGGGCGTGTGCACACCCACCGTCACAAGGCCCTGGCTTTTGTACTTCTCATGCCAGGACTTCACGGCCGGCAAGTGGTTCAGGCAGTTGATACAGGTATAGGTCCAGAAATCGATGAGCACCACCTTGCCCTGCAGGTCGGCCATGCGCAGCGGCGCCGAGTTGAGCCAGTTGTCTATGCCGGCGAACTCGGGCGCGGTCGTGGGCGTGCGGCCCAGCGAAAAGAAAGCCGAGGCATCGGGCATGGCAAAGGCGGCGGCTGTCGCGGCGGCAGCGGTGGCCAGGAATTGGCGGCGAGCGGTCATGGTCGGTCCTTGGTGGTGGGGGATGAACGCGGCGCCGGGGAAAGCAGCCGCCCATGCAGGCATTGGAAGGCCGTGAGGTATCCCTGGTGTGTCTTGCCAAGGGCGGTGCGTATGGCGGGGTATCGGGGGAGCCTGCCGATACAGAGAAATACAAAACGGCCTGGTTGGACGCTGCCGGCCGGCGAAGCTGCTGACCCTTGCTGAGGCGCGGAAGGTCTCGACAAACATAGGGCTCTAATAATTCACCGCAGCTTCGACCTAAAAACCAACACTTGAGAGCATTTCCAAGTAACAGTTCTTACATTTTCCGGCTTCAAATTTAAACTATTGGTAACACCGGGCACGGCCTGGCGATAACAACAAAACGGAATCAGGGAGAGCGTGATTGGCCAAGCCACACGATGACTTGGGTAGATCACTCGAGGCGGTGCCGCAGTGCACCAAACTATCTGTCAAACCACACAGCGGCGCGCGCAAACTCTGCGCTGGCGTGGCCATGGCCGTCCTGGCCGGGCATGTCTGGGCCCAACCCGCGCCGCTCAGCAGCGCAGACCAGGAACAGCGCCGTGCCCAGGAGCGTGAGCGCTTGCTGCGCGAGCAGCAGGAGAGGGCGCCCGATGTGCGCCTTCCCCCCGCACCGCAAGCCGAGGTTGACAGGCTGCCGTCCGCCGAGTCGCCCTGCCTGCCGATCCGCGAACTGAAATTGCGAACCGTGCCAGGCGAGCCGGCCGCGTTGGCTTCGCAATTCGCCTGGACACTGGATGCGGCGGCAGGCCCGGATGCCAACGATCCGCCGCTGGGCCGCTGCCTGGGCACCCAGGGCATCGCCATTGTGATGAAGCGCCTGCAGAACGCCGTCATTGCCCGCGGTTATGTGACCACCCGCATCCTGGCCGAACCGCAAGACCTGAACACCGGCGTGCTCACGCTCACGCTGGTTCCGGGCCGCATACGCGCCATCCGGTTTTCCGAAGGCAGCGACGCGCGCGGCAACGCCTGGACGGCCATGCCGGTCCAATCGGGCGAGCTGCTTAATTTGCGCGACATCGAGCAGGCCCTGGAGAACTTCAAGCGCGTGCCCACGGCCGAGGCCGATATCCAGATCGAGGAAGCCAAAGGCGGCGACGCCAAACCCGGCCAGAGCGACCTGGTGATCAGCTACCGCCAGGGCATTCCCTTGCGCGTCTCGGTGTTCGCCGACGACAGCGGATCCAAAGCCACCGGCAAATACCAGGGCGGCATCACGCTGTCTTACGACAACTGGTGGACGCTCAACGACCTGTTTTATGTCTCGCTCAACACCGACCTGGGCGGCGGCGAGCCCGGCAGCCGCGGCACACGCGGCAGCACCGTGCATTACTCGCTGCCCCTGGGCTACTGGACGCTGGCCGCCACCGTCAGCGACAACCGCTACTTCCAGAGCGTGGCCGGCGCCACCCAGGACTATGTCTACCGCGGCACCAGCAGCAATGCCGAGATCAAGCTCTCGCGCCTGGTCTACCGCGACGCCAGCCGCAAGAGCACGCTCAGCCTCAAGGCCTTCCAGCGCCGCTCCAACAACTTCATCGACGACACCGAGGTCGAGGTGCAGCGCCGCGTGGTCGGCGGCTGGGAATTCGGCATCGGCCACAAGGAGTTCATAGGCCAGGCCACGCTGGAAGGCAACCTCGCCTACAAGCGCGGCACAGGCGCTTTCGGCTCGCTGCCCGCGCCCGAGGAAGCCTTTGGCGAAGGCACTTCGCGTTTTGCGGTCATCAACGCCGATGCCAACCTGCAGCTGCCCTTCAAGCTGGCCGGGATAGGCCTGCGCTACAGCGCCGCCTGGCGCCTGCAGCACAACCGCACGCCGCTGACGCCGCAAGACCGCTTCTCCATCGCCGGGCGCTACACCGTGCGCGGCTTTGACGGCGAATCCTCGCTGAGCGCCGAGCGCGGCTGGCTGCTGCGCAATGAACTCAGCACCTTGCTGGGCGAGACCGGCCAGGAGCTCTACATCGGCCTGGACCACGGCGAAGTTGGCGGCCCCAGCAGCGAGCTGCTGGTCGGCAAGCGCCTGACGGGCGCCGTCATCGGCCTGCGCGGCAGCCTCAAAAAACTGCAGTACGACATCTTTATCGCCGCGCCCGTCAAGAAGCCTGAACTTTTCCGCACCGCCGGCAGCACTTTGGGCGTGAGCCTGAGCGCCTCCTTCTAGCCAAATTCCAGATCGCCAGCAGCCATCTTTTTTTCAGCAAGGACCTTCTTCATGAACTTTCGCCTTCGTTCCGCCAGCCTGCTTCTGGCCATCGCCGTACTGAGCCAGCCCGCAGCAGCAGGCCTCTTCGGCCCTTCGACAGAGCTCCTCAAGGGCGATGCGCTTGCCGCAAAGCTCAAGACCCAGCAGGTAGTCCTCTCCGCCGGCGGCGGCGTGCTGGATGTCCGGACAAAAGGCGCGGCCGTGGGCTCGTTTCTGGTCGGGTTCATTGTCAGCAGCGCATTGGCGTCTGGGGGCGGCACGACCGGGAACGCACAACAAATGCAGAAAAACATGCAAGCCAACATGCAAATTGCCACCACCTTCAACCAGAACCTGCAAGTGGCCATGACGCAGGTTGCCTCGGACCAGGCGGCCAAGCCCAAGATCCAAATCGCCAAGGAAGGCCCCGTCATTGCCGTCAGCCAGCAGCTCATGGGCAGTCTGCTCCAGGATCCGGCGATCAAGATGTCTTTGGCCTCCGACGCGCAGCCGGCCGCACCGGCGGACTTGCAACTGCGTGTTTCTCAACCTGAATGGAAGCTTGACTTCTCGATGGCGTCCAGCGAGTACACCTTGCGCTACCAGGTCGATGCATCGCTCTACCAGAAGGAAAGCGACACCGTCTTCTTCAAGGAGAGCTGCAAGGGCGAAGCGTCAAAGAAGCTGGTTCTCGAAGATTGGGAACGTGACGACTTCTCGGAAGTGGCACTCGCTGCGGGCGATATCGCAAGCCGTTGTGGGGCTGTGCTGACCGCTGCGCTGGGACTGCGCCCGGTGGCCGCCGCGCTGCAACCGCCGTCAGCCCAGGCGGGCACGGCCGTTGAAAGCCCCGCGACCGCGCTGCTCGTGCCCGCCACCGTGACGGGCCAGGCGGACGCGCCCGCCTCGACCGCCGTGCCGGCGCAGAAATAACCGGGCTTGCAGCCCACACCGTTGTAGCCGCTCGCCCTCTCACGCCTCGTTTCGGAAACCGTACCCATGAACAAGCACCTGCACCGCATCGTCTTCAACGCCAAACGCGGCCAACGCATGGTGGTGGCTGAAACGGCCAGTGCGCAAGGCAAGGCCGCCAGCGGCAACACCGCCGGTGTGACGGCGCAACTGGGCCCGCAAGCCAGCCTGCACCCGCTGCGCTTTGCCGTGCTGGCCGCGCTGGGCATGGTCCTGTGTTGGCAGCCAGGCCTGCACGCACAAATCGTCGCGGCCCCCGGCGCGCCCGCCAGCCAGCGTCCCACGGTGCTGCAAACCGCCAACGGCCTGCCGCAGGTCAATATCCAGACGCCTTCGGCCGCCGGCGTGAGCCGCAACACCTACCAGCAGTTCGACGTCCAGCCAAACGGCGCCATCCTCAACAACAGCCGCACCAATGTGCAAACCCAGCTGGGTGGTTTTGTCAGTGCCAACCCCTGGCTGGCCACCGGCCCGGCGCGCGTCATCCTCAATGAGGTGAACTCCGGCAACCCCAGCCAGTTGCGCGGTTATGTCGAGGTCGCCGGCCAGCGCGCCGAAGTCATCATCGCCAACCCGGCCGGCATCAACGTCAACGGCGGCGGTTTCCTCAACGCCAACCGCGTCACGCTGACCACCGGCACGCCGGTGCTGAACGGCGGCGCGCTCGAAGGCTTTCGTGTGCAGGGCGGCAGTGTCAGCGTGGGCGGCGCGGGCCTGGACACCTCGACGGCCGACTACACCGCCATCCTGGCGCGCGCCGTGCAGTTCAATGCCGGCGTCTGGGCCAGGGAGCTGCGCGTGGCCACGGGCGCCAACGACATCGACGCGGCCCAGCACAACGCCACGCCCATCGCCGGCACGGGCGCCGCACCCAGCTATGCCGTCGACGTGGCCCAGCTGGGCGGCATGTATGCCGGCAAGATTTACCTGATAGGCACGGAAACCGGCCTGGGTGTGCGCAACGCGGGTGTCATAGGCGCCAGCGGTGGCGACCTGGTGCTGCAGGCCAATGGCTGGCTCACCAACACCGGCAGCATCCAGGCTGCGGGGCATGTGCAGCTCACCACAACCGGCGCCATCACCAACAGCGGCGCCGGCGCGGTCATCAGCGCCCAGGGCAACAGCAGCATCACCACGGGCGCCGGCCTCGCCAACGAAGCAGGTGCCATGATCGTGGCCACCGGCACCCTGGCCATCAACGCCGCAGGCGCGCTGCAAAATACGCAGGCCACGGTGGCGGGCAACGGCGCGGTCACCGTCAACGCCGCCAGCCTGTCGAATGCGTCCGGCACCATCGCTTCGGTGGGCGGCGACCTTGCCGTCACGACCCCAGGCGCCACCAGCAACACCGTGGCCGGCGGCGCCGCGCAGGGCGGGCGGCTGAGTGCGGGCGGCAATGTCACCTTGAGCAACACGGGCCTGGTCAACACCGGCAGCAGCCTCACCGGCACAGCCATCACCGTTGACACCCACCTGCAGGCTTTCAACAATACCGGCGGCACCGTTTCCGCCAGCGGCGTCACCAGCCTCAACAGCGGCGCGCTGACCAACACCGCCGGCCTGATTCAATCCACCGGCGCTTTGACGCTGGATACCCACGGCCAGACGCTGACCAACACAAACGCCGCGGGCCACAGCAGCGGCGCGGGCGGCATCACGTCCCAGGGTGCGGTGAATCTGGTGACCGGAGATGTGAACAATGCCGCCGGCTCCATCGGCGCGAAAGGTGCGTTGACCGTCAGCGCGGCCAACGTCGGCAACGCAGGCGGGCAAATTGTCAGCGAATCCACCGCGGGCTTGACCACCACCGGTTTCAACAACAGCGGCGGCCAGTTGCAGGCCGCGGGCAATGTCTCTGTGGCCGCAGGGCCGGGCGCCATCACCAACACCGGCGGCCTGGTCCGCAGCGACGAAAGCGTCACCCTGGCCGCTGCCAGCGTGGTCAACAGCAACACCTCCGGCGCCAACCAGGGCCTGGAGGGCAAGAACATCGCCATCACGGCCGCCACGGTCGCCAACGATTCGGGCGCGATACGCAGCAGCGTCAACGCCACGCTCACCAGCTCCGGCAGCATCAACAACAACGCCGGCCTGATCAGCGCGGGCAACACCGCCACATTGCAGGATACCGCCGCCACCAAGACGCTGGCCGTCACCAATGCGGGCGGCACCGTCATTGCCGGCCTCTCGCTGGCGGCCACCGCGGCCAGCCTGGGCGGCAACGGAAGTCTGTTGTCGCAGCAGGATGTGTCCCTCACGCTGACCAGCGACTTCAACAACACGGGTGAGGTCATCGCCAACCGGGACGTTACGCTTTCGACGACCGGCGACCTCAGCAACAGCGGCAAACTGCAGGCCGGGCGCAACCTGGCTGCCTCGGCTGCCAACGTGATCAATGCCGCCACCGGCGTCATCAGCGGCGTCAATACCACGGTGAGCGCCGCCAACACGCTGACCAATCGCGGCCTGATCGACGGGCAGGAAACCCGCATCAATGCCGCCACGCTCACCAACATCGGTACCGGCCGTATCTACGGCGACCATGTTGCCATTGCCGCCACGACCGTCAACAACAGCACCGAAACAGTGGGCGGCACACGCGCCGACGCCGTCATCGCCGCCCGCAACCGGCTCGACATCGGCGCGCAGACCCTGAACAACGGCGAAGGCGCATTGATCTTCAGCGGCGGAACGGCGGCCGATGCGCTGACCATAGGCGGTAGCCTGGACGCCGGCGGCCGTGCCACCGGCCAGGCCGGCGCCGTCAACAACAGCGGCGGCACCATCGAGTCGCTGGGCGGCCTGGCCATCACCGCCGGCCAGATCAACAATACCAATCCCAACTTCGCCTACACCCTGCAGGCGGGCGGCGCCGGCGGCGGCAGCGGCAGGGAGTACATCACGGCGCAAGGCAATTACGCGCCGAACGATGTGGGTTGGGTGGTCAGTGCCGAGACTTACCGGGCAGGTCCCATTGGCGGCTATGCCTACTGGGACGTCGCGGGCCTGCAGCAGATTTACGGCGGCCCCGGGCGCTGGGCGTCGGAAGACGGCATACCGCCTTACACCGGCCATCTCAATGTGGACGGCAAGGGCCGCCTGCTTCTGAAGGGCGCCCCTTACTCGGATCCCAAATACGCGCCCTACTTCCTCGGCCCCAACGCCTACGTTCAAGCGCATTACCTGCTGACAGGCGCCCGGGACGGCCTGGTGTCAACGCCTGTCGCGGCGTTTTTCGGCTACGACGCCAGCAGCCCGGTGTGGGATGTTTTTGGAGTTGCCCGGCCGCAGACCACGTCTGATGTGGACCCCGCCCCATGGATCGCGCTGCAGGCGCAGATCGATGCGATGCGCATGACCGTCGTTGCCAACGCCGTCGCCGTCGAGGGCTTTCGCGACTACACTTCGTCGCCGCAAACGCCCGTCGTCACCCAAAGCACGCCGGGCAAAATCCTCAGCGCCGGCGCCATGACGCTGCATGCGGCGACCGCTCTCGTGAACGACCAGAGCCAGATCATCGCCGGCGGCGCCCTCAACATCACCGGCCAGGCCGTCGACAACCGCGGCCGCACCGTCAGTGTGAACGCCCAGCGCAACGGCACTGCCTATTTCTGGAGCAACTACAACGAAGGCTGCGGCGGCTGGGACGGTTGCGACTACAACTACAACGCCTACCGTGACTCAGCCTATGTGCAGGACGTGCCGCAAACCGTCACGCTCAATGCCTTCCAAAGCCGCAGCTTCACCGCCCCCGGCGGCACCGGTACGCAGGTGGCTGCCGCAGCCGGCGCCAGCATCGGCAGCGGCCCCAGCGCGCCTGGCGCGCTCAGCGCGGCCGGCGTGCGCACCGTGCCCGTCAACCTCAGTGTCCCCAGCACCAGCCTGTTTCGCCTCAACCCCAATCCGGCCGGCGGCTTCCTGATTGAGACCGACCCGCGCTTTGCCAACTACCGCAACTGGCTGGGCAGCGACTACATGCTGGGCCAGCTCGCGCTGGACCCCGCCGTCACGCAAAAGCGCCTGGGCGATGGTTTTTATGAGCAGCGCCTCATCAACGAACAAGTGGCCCAACTGACCGGCCAGCGCTTCCTGGGTAACTACACCAGCGACGAAGCCCAGTACAAAGCCCTGATGGACGCCGGCATCGCCTACGCCCAGCAATACCAGCTGCGCCCCGGCATCGCCCTGAGCGCCATCCAGATGGCCCAGCTCACCAGCGACATCGTCTGGCTGGTCGAGCAGGAAGTCACGCTGGCCGATGGCAGCAAAACCCGCGCCCTGGTGCCCCAGGTCTATGTGCAGGTCAAGGACGGCGACCTCGCGCCCACAGGCGCCCTGCTGGCCGGCAAGAGCGTCAACATCAACCTGGCCGGCGACATGGGCAACACCGGCACCGTGGCCGGCCGCACAGTGGTCAACCTCACGGCCGAGAACGTGCAGAACCTGGGCGGGCGCATCACCGGTGATGCGCTCAGCGTGGCCGCCCGCAATGATTTGAACAACATCGGCGGGCAAATCATTGCCGCCAGCAGCCTCAATGCCAGCGCCGGGCGAGACCTGAATGTGGTCACCACCACCAGCAGCGCCAGCAACCAGACCGGCGGCACCAGTTCCAACAGTTTCAGCCTGACGGGGATAGACCGTGTGGCGGGCCTTTATGTCAGCAACCCGGGCGGCACCCTGCTGGCCAGTGCCGGGCGCGACGCCAACATCATCGCGGGCGTCATCTCCAATAGCGGCGCCAACGGCAGCACCGTGATCAGCGCCGGCAACAGCATCAACCTGGGCACCGTCGCCACGGCCAGCAGCAGCCTGCAGTCGCGCGGTGAAGACCACTTCCTGCGCGACAGCCAGACCGCCGACGTGGGCAGCCAGCTGCAGACCGCCGGCAGCCTGAGCCTGATTGCCGGCAAGGACCTCAACGCCAAAGCCGCCAACGTGCAGGCCGGCGGCGACCTGACCGCCAGCGCGGGCAACAACGTCAATATCACCGAAGGCCGGAAGACCAACAGCTTCGGCTTTGCGTTGACCACCGCCGAAAGCGACCTCTTCAGCTCCAGCAGCACCACGGAGCGCCGCAGCAGCGAGCAGGACAAGGCCGCGGGCTCCAGCCTGGGCGGTAAAACGGTCACCATCGTCAGCGGCAAAGACATCAACGTCAAAGGCTCCAGCATCATCAGCGACGCCGGCACCACGCTGGCCGCCGGCAACAACCTGAGCATTGAAGCCGCGCAGAACACCAGCAGCTCCACCTCCTTCTACGAAAAGAAAGAGTCCGGCCTGCTCGATGGCGAAGGTGCCGGCATTACCGTCGGCACGCGCGAACAATCCACCGACCAGAAAAACCGCGGCACCACCGCCGCCGCCAGCACCGTGGGCAGCATTGCCGGCAATGTCACCCTGGTGGCCAACGAGGCTTACAAACAGGTCGGCAGCGACGTGATGGCCCCGGGCGGCGACGTCACCATCGTCGCCAAAAAGGTTGACATCGTCGAAGCCCGCGAGACCAGCCGCAGCGAGACCGAGCAGAAGTTCAAGCAGACCGGCCTGACGCTGGAAATCACCTCGCCCGTCATCAGCGCGATGCAAACCATCGACAAGATGAGCGACGCGGCCGGCGATACCAAAGACAGCCGTATGCAAGGCCTGGCAGTCGCCAACGCGGCCTTCGCCGCCAAAAACGCCTACAACGCCGTCCAGGCCGGGCAACTCCCCAAACCGACCGGCGGCAACAACCCCAGCGCCAACACCGATGCAGAGCCCAGTGCCGCAGACAAAGCCGGCGGCATCAACATCGCCATCAGCCTAGGCAGCAGCGAAAGCCAGAGCAACTCGGTCAGCCAAAGCAACACAGCCAATGGCAGCACAGTCACCGCTGGCGGCACCATCACCATCGCCGCCACCGGCGCAGGGCAGGACAGCAACCTGACCATACAGGGCAGCAACGTGGAAGCCGGCCGTGCCGTACAGCTGCTGGCCGACAACCAGGTCAAGCTGCTGGCCGCGCAGAACACCGCCAGCCAGAACAGCAGCAACAGCAACAGCTCCGGCAGCCTTGGTGTCAGCTTCGGCACCGACGGCCTGCTGTTCAACGCCAGCGCCAGCGGCGGCAAAGGCAAGGCCGACGGCACGGACACGGCCTACACCAACACCCAGGTCAAGGCCGGCCAGCAGGTCAGCATCACCAGCGGTGGCGACACCACCTTGCAGGGCGCTGTCGTGAAAGCCGACCAGGTCAAGGCCGCTGTGGGCGGCAACCTCAATATCGCCTCCTTGCAAGACAGCAGCACCTACACCAGCGAACAAAAGAGCATGGGCGGCTCGGTGAGCGTCGGCTTCGGCAAGATGAGCGGCAGCTTCAGCGCCTCCAACAGCAATATCAACTCCAACTTCAACAGCGTTGGCGAACAAAGCGGCATCAAGGCCGGCGACGGTGGCTTCCAGGTCAATGTGGGTGGCAACACGACGCTCAACGGCAGCGTGATCGCCAGCAACCAGGCGGCGGTGGAGCAGGGCAAGAACAGCTTCGCCACGGGTGGCACGCTAAGCATCAACGACATCCAGAACAGCGCAAGCTATGACGCCAAGTCTGTCGGCATAAGTCTGGGGACCAGCCAGCAGCCGACCGGCAAGCTGGACATGAGCGGCCTGGGCATAGGCATAGGCAGCGACAAAGGCAATGCCAGCAGCACCAGCAGCGCAGGGATCAGCGGCATTGCGGGCAACACCGCTGTCAGGAGCACGGATGCGGAGACCGGACTGGCCAAGATATTTGATGCCGACAAGGTGCAGCGCGAAATCGCTGCTCAGACACAAATCACCCAATACTTCGGGCAACAGGCAACCAAGGCTGTGGGCGACTATGCCCAGACCAAGCTCAATGAGGCTCTGACTCTGCGAACCCAGGCCAATACTGAAACTAATGACGAACGCAAGCAGGCTCTGAACGCTCAAGCCAAAGAGCTTGAAGACAATTGGGGCAGCAGCGGTGTGCTGCGGGTGGCGCTACATACCGTCATCGGCGGACTCACAGGCGGCTCCGGTGGTGCGGTTGGCGCGGCCGCTGGAACACTGACTGCGCCAGTGGTGGCGCAAGCGCTTACCGATGCTGGCATCAGTGGGCCGTTGGCACAAACCCTGACGGCAATCGCGTCAACTGCAGTGGGGGCGGCCGCGGGGGGAACTGCGGGTGGGGCTGCTGCGGGTAATGAGGTGGTGAATAACTATTTGGATCACCGTCGTCCAAGCATGCTACGGTTGTCTGAAAGGGAACAGTATGAGGCGGCACTATCTGGATGTGCGAATGGAGAGGCCGCCGCTTGCTCCAAGCGTGATGAGCTTGCTGCGCTGTCCGCTCAACGAGACAGGGAATTGGCGCAAGCGTGTTCTGGACAAACCCCTGGCTACTGTAACGACCTGAAAAGCCAGGCCATTGCCATGGGCAACCGAGTCTTCACAACGCCGAGTGGCTTCACCTATGCCAATAGCCCTCTGTTTACTTCACTTAATACCGCAACCATAGGTCCGATCTTCGATCCGCGCACGGGCACCTTTCATGACGCTGCATCAAGAAGCACTTCAGAAGCACTGGTGCTGGAGGTAGGCAACCAAATAGCCGCTGCCGCGTTAGGGCTCGTAGTCAAAGGAGCATCTTCTCTAGCGACTCGGGGTGCAGTAAATCTGGAAGTGGGCAGCGCTGGAAATGGCGTCTATGCAAGTGCTAGGCCGGTTTCAGAAGTTTTTCCAGAATTGAATGGAATAAACCCTCACTATGTTGAGAACGCTGCCGCAGGCATCAATACAAACTGCATAAGTTGTGCAATAGCAGCTCAGCAAAGACTTTTGGGGCAAAACATAGGTGCAACAGCGAGTCAAACAAAGTATGGGGTATACAGTGACCTTTTCCCTGTCGCGCCGCTCGGCTATCAAGCCCCTTCAACTGTATCGAAAATTTCACAAGAGATGTTGGCAGCTGGAGATGGCGCAGTGGGAACAGTTGTAATTCAGCAAGGACAGAACGCGCCTCTTCACGTTATCAACGTAGTTAACCGCAATGGTCAAGTCTATTTTGTTGATACTCAGATCGGGAAAATTGTGACCCTGAAGGACAATCTAGTTGTACGACTAGGGAGACCCCTATGAAGCCTGAATTGATAAGCCTAAAAGAGGCCCGAGAAATTGCAGAAGAACTCGCGCAGTCTGATCTCGCTGGATTCGTCTCACAAGCCCCTGTTTCAAACTTCCTTGATGAACGTTATCTAGAGGCCGAAAACTGTTGGATGTTTTTTATAAGAAAAGACCTTAGTTTTCCCGAGGAGGCTACCTTGGCTGCGTCGGCAGCATTCGCTGTAAGCAAGCACGGAGTATTACGGACCGTGCCGGACTTCTCATCGGAACCTGAACGGCTTCATTCCTATTTGACGATGCTGTCAGATCATTTTTCGACTTAAGTGTTGATTCGGGTCAAACTTCAATGCAATTCAACAACCACCGCGGTCTTCGCCGCCAAAAACGCCTACAACGCCGTCCAGACCGACCAAGTGTCGCGAAATAGAGGTTGTTGAATTCCGTCGAAATCTGACCCGGTTAAAGCAGTGATTTCCATCCAATCTTCACCCGCTTAGGCCCTAACTTGCTAGTTTTGAAAGCGGAGAAATCTAGGGGGCACCTACATCGTGACCAATGAGTCTGGGGGTCAAGGGTTGATAGAAAGATTGAATCAAACCTCAACGCAATTCAACATTGCGGGCGTATTCACATTGAGATGCTGGACAACCGGTTTATCAGCTACTCGCCGGATAACAAGATCTATAACAAAGTCCTGGATGCAATCCCTAATCCAGGGCCATTCAACGGCGATTGAATGTGCAATGCGGTACCTGCGGACCGAGGGCGCGCGGGAATTTGTGACATTAGGTTAGCGCGCCACTTCCAGGCGATGCGCCGATTGAAATTCTTCAATGTGGCTGTGCCCTAAGCATAGACCCTGTTCAGGCCGGCATACGTCGCACAAGGGCCGCTTCATGATGGCCCTTACTCCTCTATTTGTAGGAGACACCCCAGCCCCTCGCCCACCTGACAAACGTCACAAACTGTTTAGTCAGGGCCGCGACCCCCAAAGACAGTATCAATCACCTTGTCAAAGCCATTAGCGAGGCGTATCTTGCAAAGCAAACAAGCACCGCAGGGGGACATCGGTGATCAAGATACCGAGCTTTCACGCCAGGTCGATTCGCGCCCACCTGTTCTGGACCTATGCCGCGCTGGTGACGGTGCTGGTCGTCGCGCTGATGGCGCTGGCGGAGCTGGCGGCCAGCCGCATCGTGTTTGACGGCGCGCAGCGCGAGCTCGAGCAGCTGGGCCGGCGCACGCAGGAGCAGCTGCTGCGTTTCCAGGAGCCGGCGCGCGCCTGGCTGGAGGCGACTGCCAACGACCCGCATGCGGGGCTGGAAGGCGACAACGACATTTCGGTGCTGCGCATGCAGATGTCCATGCAGCAGCGCTATCCGCAGATAGGCTCGCTGGTGTTCGGCTACCCGGACGGCAGCTTCCAGCAGAACATGGTGCTGCGCAGCGCGCGCGACCGGGCCTGGGCCAAGTCGCTGCCGGAGGCGCGTTACGCGCAGCAGATCATCCGGGTGGACGAGCGGCAAAAGCGCACCGAGGAATGGGTGTTTTACGACCAGCAGATGACGGCGATCGCGAGCCAGCGGCGGCCCTGGGGCGAGCGCTATGACCCGCGCGACCGCCCCTGGTACCAGGGCGCGAGCGACCTGAACCTGGGCACCTTCCAGGCGACCGATCCTTTTGTGCTGAAGGTGCCGGAGGAGTTCGGCATGGCGCTGTCGCGTCCGCTGAGCGGCGCCCGGGGCGGGGTCGCGGCGGCGATGTTCACGGTAGGCGGCCTGTCGGATTTTCTGCATGCGCGCGGCGAGGAAAGCCGGGCCGAGCTGATCCTGTTCGACGCGCAGGGCCGGGTCTGGGGATGGTCGCAGGCGGACAGGCTGCGCCGCCTGCTGGGTTCGGGCACGCCGCTGAGCCTTTCTTCCTTGAGCGATCCGCTGTACGGCTCGCTGCACAAGCTGGTGGAGCAGGGGGCGGCGCAGGACACGCCCATCCATTCGCTCGAAGGCGCGGGAGGCCAGCGCTTCGCGGCGGTGGTGATGCCCATGGAGGGGGTGTTCAGCCACAAGGCTTATGTGGCGCTGGTGTCGGACCAGAACCTGTTGCTGGCGCAGGTGCGGCGCATGCGCTGGATGCTGCTGGGGGTGGGCGTGGCCGGGCTGCTGATGCTGCTGCCCATGCTGTTCTGGATGGCCAACCGGTTGGCGACGCCTTTGAAGAACCTGGTGCGTTCGGCCAAGCACATCCGCGAGTTCGAGTTCGACAGCGACATTCCGCAGGACAGCGATATTTCGGAAGTGCGGCGCCTGCAGGAGTCGTTGGCGCTGGCGCGTATCGCGCTGCAGGGTTTTTCGCGTTATGTGCCGCGGCCGCTGGTGAAACATTTCATCGCCAACCGGTTGACGCCGCAGGCCGGCGTGGAGCAGCGCGAGCTGGCGGTGCTGTGCGCCGCGCTGGACGAGCAGCACGCCACGGCAGTGACCTGGTCGCCGCATGCCGAACATTATTTGCAGATCCTGGCGGTGGAGGTGGCGCAGGGCAAGGGCATGATGGACCGCTATGAGAGCTGTACGGCGGTGGCGCTGTGGAACACGCCGCTGAATGTCTCCAACCCCGCGGGCTATGCCTGCGAGGCGGCGCTGCGCGCGGTGGATGCGATGCGGGCGCTGGCCGAAGGGCTGAACACGACGGTGAAGCCGCCGTGTTTCGGGCTGGATTTCGGCGGCGCCACGGTGGGCAACTTCGGCACCTGGGACCACCTGACTTTCACCGCGGTGGGCGCTCCGCTGGACACTGCACGCGCGCTGGCGCGGCAGGCCAACGCGCTGGGGCTGAACGTCGCAGCCAGCCGCGCGGTGGCACTGGCGGCGGCGCGCTACTTCCGCTTCCGGCTGGCGGCCACGGTGCCGCTGGGCCCGCGCGGCGAGCTGCATGAGGTGTATGAACTGGTGGAGCGGATCGTGCATGAAGCCGATGCGAAACACGTCCGGGTGAGCGAGCCGGCGGCGGTGGCCTAGGCTTCACGGCGGGTCTCCACCAGGCTGAAAGAGAGGTTGCCATGAACAGCGTACCGATGTTGACACGCAGGCGCTGGCTGCGCCGGGGCGCGGGCCTGGCCGCCTCGCTCGGGGTCGCCGGGTTGGCGCGCGCCCAGGCCGGCAGGCCCTTCACCATGTCCTACGGCTGGGTTCCGTGGGCGGCGGGCAATTCGCCGGTCACGCAACACATGATCAGCAAGCGGCTGATTGAAAAGCACGCGGCGGAGTTCGGCTACGACCTGACCATGGATTACCGGACCTACCCCGCGGCCGCGCCGCAGGTGGAGGCCCTGGCCGCGGGCCAGCTCGACATGGCGATGTGGGGCAACACGCCGACGATACGCGCCATCGTGGCGCAGCATCCTTTCAGCCTGGTGTCGGTGGCGGAGGGGCGGCTGAGGTTTTTGCTGTGCACGCGCAAGGATTCGACTATCCGCAATGTGCAGGACCTCAAGGGCAAGACCGTGGGCACGCTGATGGGCGCGGACCCGTACAACGCGTTCACGCAAATCCTGCGCTATGAGTTGGGCAACCCGGACCCGGCCGCCCACGGCATACGCATGGTGCACCTGCCGACCCTGCCCGAGGCGGCGCAGGTGCCGGCCGGCATGGATGCGACGCTGGCCGTCTACCCGGCCTTCCTGAAGGCGCAGGCGACGGGCACGGTGGCCATCATGAATTCCTACGGTTATACGGAGGGCCATTACGACGGGCCGGAAGGCAAGGGCGCGGGCATCCTGCTGCCCTCGGTGAAGAACTCGCCTTTTTATCCGGACGGCTACTACCTGCACCGGTCCTTTCGCATCGTGCACAACAGCCTGGTGGAAAAGCATCCCAACCTGGTGCTGGCCTTTCTGCTGGCGCAGCAGGAAGCCGTGGCCGTGCTCAGCGAGTCGGACCCCGGCGTGGTGTCGCAGCTGGTCAAGTCCTATTGGGGCCTGTCACCGGCGGAGGGCGCCAAGGTGGTTCGCGATGAGGTGGTTTTTCGCCGCGGCTGGGCCTGGTCGACCGAAGGCGACGCGCTGTCCCTGCTCGCGACCTCCAAAATGATTGCCGGCGCAAAGATCATCCCCGAGCCGCTTAACTGGGCCCAGGTTAAAAGTGTGTTTGTCAAGACCGCCCCCGTGGTCAAGCTGGCCTATGACCGGCTGGGCGCGAAACCGGCGCTCGCGGAATTCCAGAGCGCCCGGGTCGGCGACCTGCGCGGCCTGCCCTCCTGGGAAATGCAGCGCTGGAAGGACCGGGCCTAGCCGGGACGCGGTTCGGCCGTCTGTTCGTTCAATTGGCCCAAAAAAAAAGCCCCTGCAGTAGAGGTCACTGCAGGGGGCTTGAACTGCTTGACAGCAGCCTTGTCTGGGATGAGAACAAGGAACGCCGGAGCGTCTCGGTCATTGTAAAAATCGTGTCGGCGCGGGCAAGCCGACAATGTTTTTCTGCGGACATTTGCTGTTGATCAGCGGAAATTCTTGCGGACGCCCGGCGCCCGAAAGCTGGCAGGGTATACATAAATAGTTGTGTTTTCCGGCAAGCATTGCCCGCGCGTAGACAAAGTCCCCTGTACATCCCGGCGTTCTCGCAGACACTGCGGCGACGCCGACCGGGTGCTGCCGCTCATACCCTCTTAGTAAATCCGCACCAGGCCTCGGCGAAGCAGGGGATAACTATGAGTGCCAGAGACTCTTTTGAATTCAATACCTTGCACAAAGGAATTGGTGTTCGCGTGCTGCTCGTGGAGTTTCACGAACTCGCCGTCGAGGATTTTCACAGCCGGCTGCAGATGCTATCCGCCTCGAGGCTGATCACGCGCATAGACGCCACGCCGCTGACGGGTGCGCCATGGATGTTCGAGACCTTCCGGCATTGTGTGGTTTTTGTGCGCCTGCGCGAGCAGCACATGAGCGGCAACCGAAGCACGGCGATGGAAGCCTTTCTGGCGCAGCTGGCGGCGTCCCGCGCCGTCACCGTCATACCCATCACCTGCCAGCGCGCGGTCATCGGCCATTTCCACAGCCAGCTCTCCCGCGTCAGCCCGATGTACCTGGGCACTTCTTTTATGCAGGAGGACCTCCTGCATATTCTGGGCGCCTGTGCTTTTTCCAGGCCCCTGCGGCGCAAGACCTCCAGGACGGACGCTCCCCGGGAATTGAGTCTCGCCACGCTCTGAGGCCAGGGGCAGCCGCACCGCCGTTCCACCCGCTCACCCGCCGGACGTTCCGGCGGTTTTCCCCAATTCACCCTCCCAAGCGCAAAAAAGGCGGCTTGGCAAGCTGCTTGATACCCTGTAAAGTCAATTTTAATATCTCATTAATATATTAAATATGATTAAATTTAATTCCTTTGTTTTAGGATTTTCTGCTGATTCATTCTTGCGCCCGGGGTTTTGCCGAGCCGTCGTCCACCCGGCTCCAGGCCTGCTGCAAGGTTTCCAGTGCCGGGGCTTTGCACGGCTGAAGAAGTAAGCTCATCACCGAACCAACCCGCGGACTTGCAACATGAAACGAATCAAGGTTATTGACTCCCATACCGGCGGCGAACCGACGCGCCTTGTGATTGATGGTTTTCCCGATCTGGGCCATGGCAGCATGGCCGAGCGCCGCGCGCTGCTGGCGCAGCGGCACGACGATTGGCGGGCCGCTGCCGTGCTGGAGCCGCGCGGCAGCGATGTGGTGGTGGGCGCCTTGCTGTGCAAGCCGGTGGATCCGGCCAGCGCCGCGGGCGTGATTTTTTTCAACAACACCGGCTATCTGGGCATGTGCGGCCACGGCACCATAGGGCTGGTGGCCTCGCTGGCTTATATGGGTTTGATCAGGCCCGGCGAGCACCGCATCGAAACACCGGTGGGCACCGTGACCGCCACGCTTCATGGCGACGGTTCGGTGAGCGTGCGTAATGTGCCCGCCTGGCGGCACCTACACCAGGTCGCCGTCGAGGTGCCGGGCCACGGCACGGTGCGTGGCGACGTGGCCTGGGGCGGCAACTGGTTTTTCCTGGCGAGCGAACACGGCCAGCGCGTGGCCAGCGACAAGCTGGAGGCCCTCACCGCGTACAGCGTGGCGCTGCGTGAAGCACTGGCGGCCCAGGGCATCACGGGCGCTGGCGGCGCGGAGATAGACCATATCGAGCTCTTCGCGGACGACGACGGTGGCGCCGACAGCCGCAACTTCGTCCTGTGCCCCGGCAAGGCCTACGACCGCTCGCCTTGCGGCACCGGCACCAGTGCCAAGATCGCCTGCCTGGCCGCCGACGGCAAGCTTGCGCCCGGCCAGATTTGGCACCAGGCGAGCATCATCGGCAGCCGCTTCGAGGCCAGTTACGCCGTGGAGGAAGGCCAGGTCATCCCGACCCTGCGCGGGCGCGCCCACATGAGCGCCGAGGCCACTTTGCTGATCGAAGAGGGTGATCCCTTCGCCTGGGGCATACGCCTGTGAATGCCGATGTGATCGTGATAGGCGCCGGCATCGTGGGCGCGGCCTGCGCGCATGAACTCGCGCGCGCGGGACTCGGCGTGCTGGTGCTGGACGCCGGCCTTGGCGGCGCCACGCAGGCCGGCATGGGCCACCTGGTGGTGATGGACGACAACCCGGCGGAGCTGACGCTCAGTCATGAGTCGCTGAAGCTCTGGCATGACTGGGCGCCGCGCATGAATGCCGACTGCGCTTTCGCCGCCTGCGGCACATTGTGGCTGGCCGCCAACGACGCCGAAATGGCTGTCGCCGAAGACAAGCGGCGCCGCCTGCAGGCCCATGGCGTTGCCTGCGAACTGCTGGGCTCTGCCGCGCTGGCCGCAGCGGAGCCTGTCCTGCGCCCAGGCCTGGCGGGGGCGCTCAAGGTTGGCGGCGACAGTGTGGTGTATGCGCCCAATGCCGCGCGATGGCTGCTTGCGCAAGCAACGCGCGCCATCACTTTTGAACAGGCGCAGGTTACCGCCGTCGAAGGATCCCGCGTGCGCCTGGCGGACGGCAGCTGGCGCAGCGCCGGCGCCGTGCTGCTGGCCGCGGGCATAGAGGCAAGCCGTCTTTGTCCCGACTTGCCGATACGTCCCAAGAAAGGCCACCTCGCGATCACCGACCGCTATCCGGGCACGGTGCACCACCAGCTGGTCGAGCTTGGCTACATCAGCAGCGCGCACCACAGCGACGGCGCATCGGTGGCCTTCAATGTGCAGCCGCGTCCGACCGGCCAGCTGCTGATAGGCTCCTCGCGCCAGTTCGACACCACCGACGCGGCAGTGGAGGCGCCCATGCTTGCACGCATGCTGGGCCGCGCGCTGGACTACCTGCCGGCGCTGGCCGGCCTCAACACCGTGCGCACCTGGACGGGATTTCGCGCCGCCACGCCGGATGGCCTGCCCATCATCGGCCGCCATCCTCGCCGGCCAGGCCTGTGGCTGGCCGTGGGCCATGAAGGCCTGGGCGTTACCACGGCCCCTGCCACGGCGCGCCTGCTGGCAGCACAGCTCACCGGCGCGGCGCTTCCCTTTGAAGCTACGCCTTACGACATGCAGCGCTTTTTGGCGGCCGCGTGAGTGATGCTGCGGTCGCCGGGTTCTGTTCAAAGGCATCGGCAATGCCTTTGGCGGCACATCAATTTTCAAAAAAGTACCGAGATTGCCTTCGTGCGGACAATGTTGCGCCCAATTGTTCTTGAGCGGCCTATGCTTGGTTCATCGCTTCCCGGCGACTGCCATCGATGCCCATCGATGGCGGGACATGAACCTGCTCAGCCATTCAAGGGGACAACCATCATGATGTACTTTATCGAACTCAGTCAGTTCCTGGCGGAGGACGAAGCGGTGCTCCAGGCACTCAGGGCGCAGATGGGGCGCGACAAAGGCAAGGCCGTGCATTGGGCCGAATGGCGGGCCGATGGCTCCAATGGCCGGTCCTGCCCCGATGTCACGCTCATCAACGCGGCGCGCCTGGACTGGAGGCAGCTGAAGTCCCTGGTCGATGGATGCGGCGCCGAAACCGTTGTGCTCACGGGGCGGCGCGACTCGGTGCTTTGCTTGCCGGTGCTGCGTGATGCGGCCGCATTGAATGATCTGCTCCGCTTCATGCCCAGCCGGCCGCCGGGATCGCCGCTGAAAGACCGCAACTCCCAATACCGGCCAGGCGTGTGGATCGACACGACACCCATGCCCTTCATGCCGGTCAAGGCGCTGTCCTGATTCGTGTTCCGTGTGAAATCAAAAAAAACGGAAGTGCTTGCCAGTGCTTTCCGGCGTTAAGGGGATAGGGATGTCTGGCGCATATATATATCAACTGTTAACGGGCTTGGGAATCGGCGAGCGCTCCGCGTTGCAAATGCTGTCCCGGGTGAAGATGACGGCCTTCGATGCCGGCGACGTCATCTGGCCCAAGGGCGGCCAGGTAGCCGCCTGGACCTATATCGTCTCCGGGCTGGTGGGCGCCAGCGTTCCGTTGCAGGAGGGCGGCTGCATCCAGGTCAACATTTACGGCCCCCGCACCTGGTTCGGCGAAGAGCCCTTGCTCAATCGTTATCCCTCGTGCCTGGACTATGTATGCCTGGCCCCGGTGCGCGCGGTGTGCGTGCCGGCAACCGACACGCTGGCAGCATTCCAGGACGAGCCGGAATTTTCCCGCTACATCGCCCTGCTGATGGCCTGGCGCAGCCGGCAGCATTCGGAAATGATTGTGCTCATGAAGCAAGGCAGCCCGCCACTGCGGGTGGTCATGGGCCTGGCGCTGTTCGCCGAAGCGCTGTACTACAACTCGTCGCGCCCGCCCACGCACGGGTTGGAAGGTACGTCCGTGGAGATTCCTGTCAAGCAGACCGTCATCGCATCTGTCTGCGGGGTGTCACGCAGCGTTTTTTCCGAAGCCGTGCATCACCTTGTTGCGGCCGGATGGTTGCGCGTGAACTACGGCATGCTGGAGTTGCGCTCGCTGGAAACCTGGCTGCGCTTTTCCCGCAAACATCGGCAAGCCCGCATGAACATCACCAAGCCCACGCTGGAAGAACTCATTGTGCTGATGCAAGAGGCTGCGGTGCCTTGACACCGGCCCCGGGGCGGTGTCCCGATAAATCGCCCACATATTGTCTGCACAAAGACAATGTTCTCCGCCGCACCCCGTTCGGAAACCTATGCTCGATCCCCATGTCGTGTACTGCCAAAGTGGTAACGCATAAAAAGCGCCTTATCGGTTTTCCGTAGACAACACACGGCACGCTCGTAAGGCAGGAGCGCTGCATGCAGGCATGCCGGCGCGTTCGCCGCCGCGGACCTGCATGAAGCAGGCGGCGCAAGGGGAGGGGGTAACGGATGGTCATGAACACAGTGGTGCCGGTTTTGCCGCAGGACAATTCGCGCGCGCAATCGTCGGCTACACAGCCGGCGCCCGCCGCGGCGGCAGACAGCGGGCTTGCCTGTCTTGTAATGCTCTCCCAGTTTCACGCGGTTGCCGCGGATCCTGAAAAGCTGCGGCACGAATTCAGCCGCGACGGCCAGGCCATGGATGTCGTCGACATCCTCAACGCCGCCAAAAGCCTGGGACTTGTCGCCGCGCGCAGGCGCCCATCGCGTGTGCGGCTGGCGCTGGCGGCGCTGCCGGCTATCGCCCTTGCCAATGACGGCGGGTTTTTTATCCTTGCGCGGGTCGACCAGGACAAGGCTCTGATCCAGGAGCCGGGCGCATCGGGCCCGCAGGTGCTGGAGCTGTCGGCGCTTCACGAGCGCTGGTCGGGTGAGCTGATCCAGATCACCTCGCGCGCATCGCTGGCGGGGGAAATGGCCAAGTTTGACTTCAGCTGGTTTATCCCCGCGGTCGTCAAGTACCGCCGGCCTCTGGTCGAGGTATTGCTGGTGTCCTTCGTGCTCCAGTTCTTCATGCTGGTCACGCCGCTGTTCCTCCAGGTGGTGATGGACAAGGTGCTGGTGCACAACGGCCTCACCACACTGCACGTCGTCTGCATAGGCCTGCTGGTCATCTCGGTGTTCGACGTGGTGCTCACCGGCCTGCGCAGCTACGTCTTTGCCCACACTTCCAGCCGCATCGACGTGGAGCTGGGCGCGCGGCTTTTTCGCCATCTGCTCAGCCTTCCCATGGGCAAAGTGGACAGCGAGGACAGCTGGCTTCTTTTTGTGGTCATGGTGGCGCTGGCTGCCTTTGTCGCCTGGAAATTTTCGACCTATCTTGGCCTGGACATGGCCACGGGTGGGCAGGTGCTGGCGCGCCTGGCCGTGCTGGTGGTGCTCACCGGGCTTTCATGGAAGCTGAGGGATGACTTTCCCCGGCTGGGCCCGCGGGCGGTCTGGCCCCTGCTGTTGTCGCTGCTGTGGCTGTGCTGGTGGCCGGCGCTGGATTTCTGGGCCGCCAAAAACCTGCCGGCTTCCCTGCTTCACGAGGAGACGCTGCCCTGGTGGGCCGCCTGGTATACCAAATGGGGTGTCTTGCTGGGCATTGCCGCTCTCGGCCACCTAGGCAAGAAGGTGTTTCGCCGCAGCTGAGGCCCCCGGGGTGACGGCCGGTATGGGCTTGAGCCCGGGCTACCGTTTGAGAAACATCTCGTCAAACCTTTTTTTATGCAGGGCCCGTTGCTCCCGCTGCCAGCGCAGGCGGAATTTCTCGGCCTGAATCTCGAACTCGACAGCCCGCAGGCGGTGGGACCTGGCGAGGCTGTCCAGCTTGATGTAGCAGGCTTGCCAGTAAACGGCTCTCTGGGTCCTGCACTTGCGCTGCCATTTCATCAGCCGCCAGCCGATGACGGCAATAACGACATACAGCGCCAGAGGCAGATAGATTGACATTGCATGGCTTGCATTGACGGCTTCCATGTCATTCATCCTGTTGTGGTTTCCCCCGGCGCCATCACTGCCGGCGGCGGGAATTGACTTTCGCTTGGCTTGTGTCTCGAAGCGGGTCGCGGCGATACACATAGGGTCCGCATGGTTTGGGACGCCGCAAGAGGCCCATGCGCCACGGGTTTTGCCCTCGATTTCGCGCGCATGGCCTTGGCTTGCTGTAACTTGAATGATCTCGCAATGTCGCCAGAAAGACATTGTTTTAGCCATGCTTTTTTTGCATCGCTTGTTTTATTGCTTGCATTGCCCCGCAGAGGGGGGCCCGGACATAGCCGCGTCACAAAGCCCGGCGAAGCTGGTTTTCTCCTCCTATTGGAGGATTGATCAGGCCAATCCGGCTGCGCACAATGCCTGCTGGCCTGAGCCTCACCACACGGAGGAATTCCATGGATATCCTGAGCAGCCAGAACAGCTACACCAGCCTTTCCGTGCGCGACTTGCTGGACGCGCGCAACCAGTTCCACGTGCACATGCTCAACAAGCGCAATGTGGTGGGCACAGCGGTGGGCTTGTACCTGATACGGCGCAGCGACCCCTGGCCCGACGCAAAAAACCCGGTCAAAAAATCCGCGGGCAAAAAAAAGGTGGAACGCACCTTCGCCAACTCCGAGGTGCGGCCCTATTCCTGGCCCTGCATGCTGGTGATGGTCGATGAATGGGTGGAGGAAAAAGCTTTTTCCAGCAGCAAACTGCACCCGCAGGACATGGTGCCCAAGATGCTTTATCTGCCCGACGGCCGTGTCGTGCCGGTTTGTGTCGTCAAGGTCGAGCCGCAGGCCCCGGCCCGCAAGCCGCTGCCCTCCTGGATCTGGCCCGAGGCGGCCATAGGCGGCGGCTTTCCGCTGCTGATCCGCAACCAGGGCCTGCTGCGCAGCGCCAGCGCCGGCTGCCTGGTCAGCGACGGCCACACGATTTACGCGCTGACCAACCGCCATGTCTGCGGCGAGCCCGGTGAGCCTGTCCATGCGCGGCTGCGCGGCGAGGAGGTCGAGGTCGGCCATGCTTCCGAGCGCCAGCTCACGCGCTTGCCTTTTACCGAGGTCTATCCCTCTTTCGCGGGCAAGCAGACCTATTTGAACCTGGACGTCGGCCTGGTCGAGGTCGACGACGCCCGGGACTGGACCAGCAGCGTCTACGGCATAGGCGAGGTGGGCGCGCTGGCCGACCTTAACGAGCAAAACCTGGGGCTGCAACTGATAGACCATCCGGTGTCCGCCTTCGGCGCAGCATCGGGCCACCTGGAGGGGCGCATCAAGGCGCTGTTTTACCGCTACAAATCCGTGGGTGGCTATGACTACGTGGCCGATTTGCTGATCGCGCCGCAGGACCCGGCCCACCAGACCCAGCCCGGCGACTCCGGCACGGTCTGGCACCTCAAGGTCGAAGAGGGCAAAGAAAGCAAGGACGCCAAGGAGAAAAACGGTAAGCCCAGCTACCGCCCGCTCGCGGTGGAATGGGGCGCTCAGACTTTCAGTGTTGACGGCGGTGCCTACAACTTCGCGCTGGCGACCAACCTCAGCAATGTTTGCAAGCTGCTGGACGTGGAGCTGGTGTCGGCCCACAACACGGCAGCCCAGCCCTATTGGGGCGCGACCGGCCACTACAGCATAGGCAATGTCGCGGTCGGCCAGGTCAAGGACAAAAAACTCGCCAAGCTGCTGGCTGCCAATGCGCTGCGCATCAGTTTTGACCGCGCCGACATCGCGCCCGGCAAGATCAACGAGGCGCTCAAGGACACGACGGGTTTTATCGCCCTGGCCGACGTGCCAGACGTCATCTGGAAAAAGCAGCCCGGCAAGGTCAAGGGCGGGCGCGACACCGGCTTCAACAGCGGGCCCGAACACCCCACGCACTACGCCGACATCGATGTGCCCGGCCCCGGCGACGGGCCCAGCCTGCGTGAGCTGTGCATGGAGGACACGGACAGGGTGGCGGTGGAATATTGGCAGGGCTTTTACGACAGCGTGGGTTCCACCGCCTCCAAGTCGCGCGGCTGCCTGCCGTTTCGCGTCTGGCAGTTCTACGACGCCATGGTCGCTTATGTCGAGAAGAAGGACTATGCGAGTTATGTGGCCGCGGCGGGGCTGCTGGCGCACTATGTGGGCGACGCCTGCCAGCCGCTGCACGGCTCCTTCCTGGCCGACGGCTACCAGGACCAGGTCACGGAGGGCGTCACCAGCACCGGCAAGCCGAAGAAAGACTGGCCGGCCAAGGGCGTGCATTCCATCTACGAAACCAAGATGATCGACGCCAAGGCCGAAGAGCTGTTCGAGGCCATCGACAAGCTGCTGGCCAAGCCGGCCGCCGCGCTGGCCAGGATTGACGAAGGCCGCAAGGCCGCGGTCGCCACCGTCAAGCTCATGGACGACGTGGCCCGGCTGATCCCGCCCGCGGAAATCTGCGACGCCTACATCGAGCTCGGCGAGGGCGCCTCACGCGCGGTGATAGACGGCCTGTGGGAGCAGTTCGGCAACAACACCGCCAAGGTCATGGCCCTGGGCATACGCAACCTGGCCCACATCTGGGAAAGCGCCTGGATCGCCGGCGGCGGCGGCAGCGCCAAAAGCGCGGACATGGTGGAGTTCTCCGAAGCCGAAATCCGCAAGCGCTATGTCAACCCCAAGTTTGTTCCCTCGCTGGACCTGGACCAGCTGGCCGCGGTGCTTTAGCTGTCAAGCAGCCGAAAGGCGCGGCTCCTGCGTCAGGCTGTAGCAGGTGAACACGCGGTTCAGCGCCGGCAGCGGCGCGACTTCCATCTCGCCGGCGGCGGGCTCCATGATGACCATGGCCACCGAGGCCGAGAGGTTGTCATGGCTGCCCAGGCGCGGCGGGCGGCAGACGGAATAAGGCAGGCCGAAGTCGTCAAAAAAAGCGTTTTTCAAATCCTGGCGGCTGAGTTTGTCCTTGGCATTGAGCAGCTTGCGCACGCGCCAGTCGCGGTAGTGGCTGTCCGGCGACTGGGAAATGCCCATATCCACGAGTTTGCTGAGCGCCACCGGGCTCATCCAGTGGTTGGCGTGCACGATCAGGTTGTCGGCGCCGGGGTAAATCGGGAAGGACTCATTGGTCGTGCATTCGAAGTCGATGCCGAAACCCTGTGCCATGCCCAGCATGATGTTGTTGGAGCAGGACTTGGGCGTGGCCGCGACGGCCTTCATCGCCAGCGAAAAAATCTCCTGCTCCAGCACCTTGCGGCGTATCAGCGAGAGCGGCACGCCCAGCTGCTTGAAGTCGCGGTCCGATTCCAGGTAGTTGGCGGTAATCGATACACCTGCGCTGTTGAAGCCGCTGCGGGCCAGCCCGCCGGCCTCGACAAAAGTCAGGAAGTCGGGGCCGTTGTCGTTGCGCACGCGCAGCACGACGGCGGTTTCGACGCATTCAGCGCGCCAGTCCCAGTTCTGGCCGTGCAGGAGGTTGCCGCTGGCCGAACGCTCGGGCAGTATCAGCGCGCCGGTGCAGCCGTCGCCGGGCTCTTTGTCGGCCTGCTGGACTTTTTCGGCGCGCGCCTTGGCCAGCACCTCGGTGCGGGCATTGATCATCACGATGTCCTGGAAGTCCACGCCCGCGCCCTCGGCAATGCCGCGCATTTCGTCGATGTAGTGCGGCGCGAAGTCGCCGATCTCCTTGGCGAAGAAGTCGATCAGGCGCGCGCGCGCCTGATCGCTGTAGCCCAGGTTGACCAGGGTCTGGCCGTAGAGGCGCGCGCTGCCGCGCACCCGGCTGGCGGCCTGGCGGCCGTACTGCAGGCCGCGCTCGCGTGGGCTGCCGGAAACCGAGATAAAGGGAAATTGTTCGATGTTTGCCATGCTGTGCTGCCGTAAAAATTGCTGGAGAAAGTAGCGTGAAGAGGCGCAAGGGGCCGCCGCAAGGCGTGCCTGTCCCTGCCTTGCGCGCGCTGCGCATCAAGGCGAGTGAAAGAGGATGCTGAAAATTACTTGCCGGCCAGCTTGGTGTTCCAGAGCAGCGGTTTGCCTTCCCACACCGTGAAGCCGGAGACGCGCTTGCGCACGGCCCAGGAGTCGGTCACGTTGTAGAGGATGACCAGCGGCGTCTTGGCGAGCATCATGGTGTGCAGCTGGTCGAACAAGGCCTGGCGCTTTTTCGGGTCGGCTTCGGCAAAGCTCTGGTCGATCAGCTTTTGCGCGGCCGGGTCGTCCCAGACCTTGCGCGGCTGCTTGGCCTTGTTGCCAGAGAACTGCTCATAGCTCAGGGCCGGGTCCAGGCGCGAGGAGTAGGTGAAGGAGCTCAGCTGGTAGTTGCCGCTGTTGTAACGATCCAGCTGCGTTGCCCATTCGAGCACCTCGATCTGCGCATTGATGCCCACGGCCTGCATCATGGCCTGGCTCATCACCGCCACCGAGAAACTGGGCACGTGGGCGCGTTTGTTGGCCTGGATCACGATGGGCTGGCCTTTGTAGCCGGCTTCCTTCAGCAGTTGTTTGGCCTTGGCCGGGTCGTAGCGGTAGCCTTTTTTCTGGGCCGCGCTGTAGAAGGCCGAGGTCTGCTGGATGGCGGAGTTGTTGACTTTGGCCAGGCCTTCGGACGAAGCCGCGACCAGCTGGTTCATATCCAGCGACAGCGCGATGGCCTGGCGGATTCTTTCGTCCTTGAGCAGCGGGTCGTTGGTCTGCATCAGCAGCGTGTTCTTGCCGGCATCGACGGCGCCAACCACCGTGAGGTTTTTGTTCGCCTTGAGTTCCTGCACGTCGGAAGAGGTGATCTGGCCCGCGTCTATGGCGCCGGACTGCAGGCCGGCCTTGGAGGTCGACATGTCGGGAACGGTCAGGAACTTGACCTGCTCGACCAGCGGCTTTTTGAGGCCCAGGTAGCCGTCAGGTTTGCTGCCGGGGGGCGACTGGTAGTCGGCAAAGGCACTCAGGGTCACGTACTCGCCGCGCTTCCATTCCTCGAACTTGAAGGGGCCGGTGCCTATGGGCTTGTCCCAGCTGCCGTCTTCCTTGACGGATTTTTTGTTCAGCACGGCCGTCATGCCGCAGTCGGTGCGCGCCAGGTTGTCGAGGAAAACCGCCGAGGGGCGGTCCAGCTGCATGACCACGGTCTGCGCGTCGGGCGCGGTGACCGAGGTCACCTTGACACCGGAGCGGCCGTCGAACTCGCTGAGGCAGCGCCAGTCGGTTTTGGGGTCCATGTAGCGCTTCCAGCTCCACAGCACGTCGGCCGAGCTCATGGGCTCGCCGTTGTGGAACTTCACGTTGGTGCGCAGCTTGAAGATATAGGTCAGGCCGTCGGGACTGGTGACGATGGAGCGCGCCAGCAGCGGGCCTATGGTGCCGTTCTCGTGGTGGGCGACCAGGCCCTCGACGATGTTGAGCACCACGCCGTCGGTGGTGTTGTCGCGGTTCACGCCGGGGTTGGTCGAGCGTATGTCGGCCGGCTGCGCGACCACGATTTGCGCGGGCGCCTGGGCCTGGGCCTGGGTCGCGGCGCAGGCCGCCAGCACGGCGGCACCCAGAAAATTCAATCGCAGGGAAAGCATAAAAAGCTCCTTAAAAATCAGGCTGGAAAGGGGGGCATGGCGGTGGGCACGTCGGCGTCGTCAAAACGCCACCTGAGCTGCATGCCGCCCTGGCCGGTGGGCGTCAGCGCGGGAATCGCGGAAAGCAGCTTGCGGGTGTAGGCATGCTGCGGATGGTCGAAGACCTCGTCGCGGCTGCCTTGTTCAATGATGCGGCCGGCCTGCATCACGACCACGCGGTCGGCCACCTGTTCGACCACACCCAGGTCATGGCTGATAAACAGGCAGGCAAAGCCGTGGCGCTCCTGCAGCTCGGCCAGCAGCGCCAGCACCTGGGCACGCACCGTGACGTCCAGGGCCGACACCGGCTCATCGGCAATCACAAAAGCCGGCTCGCGTATCAGCGCGCGGGCAATCGCCACACGCTGGCGCTGGCCGCCCGAGAGCTCATGCGCATAGCGCGCCGCATGCTGCGGCTGCAAGCCGACTTCATCGAGCATCTTTGCGACGCGTGCCTGCTTCTCGGCTGTAGACAGGCCGGGCACCAGGCGCAGGCCTTCGCCGATCAGCTGGCCTATGTTCATGCGCGGGTTGAGGGACGAATACGGGTCCTGGAACACCATCTGGCAATTGAGCCGGTAGTCCAGCCAGCCCGCGTCGCTGCGCGCAATCGAGCGGCCGCGAAAACGGATGTCGCCTTCGGTGGGTTTGATCAGGCCGGCAATCGCGCGGCCCAGCGTGGTCTTGCCCGAGCCCGAGCCGCCCACTACCGCGACGATCTCGCGCGGGCGCACGACCAGGTCTATGCCGTGCAGCACGCGCTTGGCGGTGGACTTGGAAAACAGCTTGCGCTTGCCTGGGTAATCGATGACCAGGTTGCGCACTTCGATCACGGGCTGTTCGTCGGCAATTGTGCGGGCGGCCTGCCGGCGCGGGATGGCTTCGAGCAGCTTGCGCGTGTAGTCCTGCTGCGGGCCGGCCAGCATGGCCGCGGTGTCGCCGGCTTCGACGACTTCGCCCTGCTGCATGACGATCATGCGCTGGGTGTAGCGCGCGACCATGGGCAGGTCGTGGCTGATCAGCAGCACGGCGGTATTGTGTTCGCGCGTGAGCCCGACCATGAGTTCCAGCACGTCGCGTTGCACCAGCGCGTCCAGGGCCGTGGTCGGCTCGTCGGCGATCAGCAGCGCGGGCTCCAGCAGCATGACCGAGGCCAGCATCATGCGCTGGCGCATGCCGCCCGAAAACTCATGCGGCCAGGCGCTGAGTGCGGCCCGCGGGTCGCTGATGCCGACGCGCGCGAGCATGGCCAGGGCTTTTTCGCGGCGCGCGGCCGGCGACAACTCGGGCCGGTGCAGGGCCAGGCCTTCGTCGAGCTGCCGGCCTATGGTCATCGAAGGGTTCAGCGAAGTCATGGGCTCCTGGAACACCATGCCTATGCGCGCGCCGCGCAGCTTGCGCAAACGCGCGTCGCCCACCGTCGCCATGTCTTCGCCTTCAAACAGGATGCGGCCTGCGCTGCGCACCAGCGGCGGCGGCGTCAGGCCCATGATGGCGCGCGCCGCCTGGGTCTTGCCGCTGCCCGATTCGCCGACGATGCCGACGATTTCGCCAGGCGCGACGGTGAATGACACATTGCGCACGATTTCGCGGCCGCCCTTGCCCACGGACAAGCTCAGGCCGGAGACATCCACCAGCTGCGTCATTCGATGCCCCTCATGCGCGGGTCCAGCAGGTCGCGCACCGCGTCACCCAGGAAGTTGATGCCCAGCAGCGTGAGCGCGATGCACAGGCCCGGGAAGATGGAAAGGTAAGCCGCCTGCGCCATGAAGGGTCGGGCCGCGGCCAGCATATTGCCCCAGGTCGGCGCCGGCGGCGGCACGCCCAGGCCCAGGAAGGACAGCGCGCTTTCCGCGAGGATGACCCAGCCGAACATCGAGGTGGCCAGCACCGTGAGCGGTGCCACGCAGTTGGGCAGCACGTGGCGGAACATGGTGTAGAGCTCCGAATTGCCGAGTACGCGCGAGGATTCGATGAACTCCTTTTCGCGCAGCGACATCACCGTGCCGCGCACGATGCGCGTAACGGAGGGTGTGTAGGCCAGGCCCAGCGCCAGGATGATGCCGTACTTGTTGGCGCCGAAGACCGCCAGCAGCGCCAGTGCCAGCAGCAGGCCGGGGAAGGCCAACAGGGCGTTGATGAAGGCCATGATGATGCGGTCGGTCCAGCCGCGCACAAAGCCGGTCAAAACGCCTATGGCCGTTCCCGTGGTGATGGAAAACAGCACCGTGAGGAAGCTGATCCACATGCTGTTGGAGGCGCCCGCCATCAGGCGCGAGAGCTCGTCGCGGCCGAATTCGTCGGTACCCAGCCAGTAAGTGGCGCTAGGCGGCTTCAGGCGCGCCATGAAGTTGATCTTGAGCGGCTCGTGCGGCGTCCAGAAAAAGGCCAGGACGGCCGCTGCGAGGATGATGCCCACGATGGCCAGGCCTATCAGGGCTTGCGGGCTTAAAAACTTTTTCATTCCGCGAGCACCCTGGGGTCGAAAATCGGATAGCAGAGGTCAATCACCAGGTTGGTGACCACATAGATCACGGCGACCAGCAACAGGCAGCCCTGGATCACCGGGTAGTCGCGCGCGAAGATGGCATCGACCAGCAGGCGGCCCAGGCCGGGAATCGTGAACACGGTTTCGACCACGGCCACGCCACCCAGCAGGTTGCCGAGCACCAGGCCAATCAAGGTCCAGGTCGGGCCGAAGGAGTTGCGAAAGGCGTGGTGCACCAGCACGGCGCGCTCGGACAGGCCCTTGGCGCGCGCATGGGTGATGTAGTCCAGCCGCAGCACCTCCAGCGTGCTGGCCCTGGCCATGCGTATCAGTACGCCGATTTCATGCAGGAACAGGGTCAGTATCGGCATCAAGAGGTAAAGCAGGCCGGACTTCCAGTCGTTCATGACCGAGACATAACCGACCACCGGCAGCCATTCGAGCTTGAGGCCGAAAAACAGCAGCAACAACAGGCCCAGCCAGAAGGTGGGAATGGACACCAGCAAGGTGGCCGCACCGACCAGCATCAGGTCGGGCAGGCGGTTTTGTTTCCAGGCGGCGATCATGCCGGCGGGCACCGCGACCAGGGTGGCGAAAAACACCGCCACCAGCACGATTTGCGCGCTGACCACAAAGCGGCTCATCACGAGTTGCAGCACCGGCTCGCCGGTGGTGATGGACACGCCCAGGTCGCCGCCCAGCACATGGCGGCCCCAGATGCCGAACTGCACCGGCCAGCTTTTATCGAGGCCGAGCTGGGCGCGCAGGTCGGCCAGGCGCACCGGGTCGGCCAGGTCGCCCAGCAGCAGCTGGGCCGGGTCGCCGGGAATCAGCCGTATCAGCACAAACACCGCGACCGCCACGATCAGCAGGGTCGGTATCGCCATCACCAGGCGGGCCAGCGCGAAACGTAGCATGGTCAGGCTTTCAGCTCGGGGAGGTGGATGGCGCGCGGGGCATCCATGGCATTACTGGGCTTTACCCGTTGCGTTATCCGGCGCTTGCTTGCGCATGCTGCCCAGCACGGTGGCAAAGAAGTCCTGCACCGTGTCCACGCAGGCCAGGCCGTCGTGGGGAACGTTGTCGACCAGGTCCAGGGTGACCTGGACGCCGGCCTTGGCAAAGGACTTTCGCAGGGTTTCCAGCCGCTCGGGCCGGGTGTGCCCCGCGTCGTTGGCGCCGGGCATGAAGAACTTGCCGCCTTCGCGGTGGGTGATCTCCCAGGTCTCCATGTCGGCCTTGCCGACCACCATGTGCACCGGCAATGCCTTGAGCGCGGCCAGGTTCAGGGCTTTGCCGAAGCGTTTTTCAAAGTCGCGCACGCCCACCCACCAGTCCTGGTCAGGGTCAATCAGCGTGACCGAGCCCGGCGCGCCTATGGACAGGGCCCAGAGGCGTTCGGGATGCAGCAGGCCGAAGCGGTTGACGAACTGGCCGCCCCCGGAATAACCGAAGAGCGCGAATTTGGAGAAATCGCAGCCGAACTTGATGGCCACCTCGTCAACCATGCTCAGCAGGATCTGGTCGTAGCGGATGTCGGCCTCGCGCAGGTGCTTGAAGCCGTCGCGGTTGCCGTCGCCCTGCGGGCCGGCCGGGAACAGCGGGCACAGCACGATGCAGTCGTTCCACTTGGCGAATGCGGCAAAGGCGTCGCGGTACTCGGTGAAAGCGCGGCCCGTGCCGTGCACCACGACCACCAGCTGCATGGGCTGTCTGGCCTGGTGCAAATGTGGCGGCGCGTAGGTGCAATAGGAAAAGCGTGGGTCGGTGCGCGACGCAAAAATCGTGCTGTGGCCCAGGTCGTAAATCGCCGTCGCCCGTTTTTCGCCGAAAGACAGGGTTGAAGCCGTTGCGGCATTCGCTGGGAGCACTTCAGGCATACACATCATCACCCACAAATAAGACTCGAAAGCGGCCGGTTCCGGGCCGCGCTGCAAGCATGGGTGGGTAAGACATCTGTACGTCACACAAGCCTGTTAAGGCGGATTGTTCTCCATCCAGTTTAAAAAATATATCTATATTATGTTTTGAGATGATAAAGTTATTCTTTTGTATTGAGGCCTGTTCTTCTTGAGCACCATACGTTTCCTGAGGACCTTTCTGGTCGTTGCGCACGGCGGCTCTTTCGCCGCGGCGGCCGACCGGGTCGCGCTGACGCAGGCGGCGGTCGGGGTGCAGATGCGCGCGCTGGAGACCGAGCTCAAGACCGTGCTGTTCGAGCGTTCCGGGCGTGGCGTGGTGCTTTCGGACGCCGGCCGCGCGCTGGTCGCGCATGCCGAAAAAATCATCGGCTACTACGACCAGATGCGCGAGGGCCTGGAAGGCGAGGGCGAGATCGCCGGCACCGTGACGGTGGGCTCCATCGTCACGGCCATGGGGTTGCTCTCCAACACCGTGGTGCGCATGAAGCCGCTCTACCCGCGCCTCAATGTGCGCCTGGTCATGCAGGAATCCAGCGGTCTGGCGCGCAGCGTGCAAAGCGGCGAGCTTGACGCCGCCATCTTTGTCGACGACTCGCCGCTGGAGCGCAAGGGCATGCGCTGGACGCCGCTGTACACCGAGCCGCTGACGGTGGTCGCGAGTTCTCAGGTGGCGCCGCCGGGCAGCGACTTCAAGAAGCTGCTGCGCGAACAGCCCTTTTTGCGCTTTGACAGGCGCACGCCCAGCGGCATACGCATAGAGCAGACCTTGCGCAAGCTGGGCCTGGCCCCGCAGGACTTCCTGGAGCTCAGTTCGCTGTCGGCCATCATCGAGCTGGTGCGCCAGAACGTGGGCGTCACCATCGTGCCGCATGTCAAGAACGCCGACTGGGCCAATGACGCGCTGCTGCGCGTGCTGCCGCTGCCGGGCCGGCCCCCGACGCGGCTGATCGGCATGCTGGAGCAGGGCAAGCGCGAGCACATCACCTCGGTGATACGCCAGCACCTGGTGCAGCTGCTGGCCGAAAAAAGCGTGGCGCCGGCTGCACGCTGAGGCGGCCGAAGGCAACTTGTTGCCCGCGTCCACTGAACTTTTTCACCGCGCCCCCGTCACACATCCTTTTAACGGAGGATTCCCATGGCGTTTGCCAACAACAACCCACAACTCACGTCGCGCGCGCTGTCGGTGCTTCGCATTGTTTCGGCTTATTTGCTTATTCAACATGGCACGGCCAAGCTGCTGGGCTTTCCCCACGTGGCCTATTTCGACGGGCTACAGGTACTGTCGCTGATCGGCTTTGCCGGCATCCTGGAACTCTTTGGCGGCGCTTTGCTGCTGGTCGGCCTGTTCACGCGGCCCGTGTCCTTTGTGTTGTCGGGCCTCCTGGCGTTTGCTTATTTCATCGGCCACGCGTCCAAAGGTTTTGTGCTGTCACCCATGCTCAACGGCGGCGAGTCGGCCGTGCTGTTCTGCTTTGTCTTCCTGTTCATGGCTGCCGCGGGCGGCGGCGCCTGGGGCATTGACGCGCTGCGCGCTTCGCGCCAGTAAGTCTAGGCCAGCGCTTCAGGCCCGAAAGCCAGGCCGTCGAGCTTGTCGGGGTTGCGCATGATGTAGATGTTGGTGGCCTTGCCTTCTTCGTTGTAGGCGAAGGTGATGGCCGCGGCGATTTCACCGTTGTTCGCGCGCAGCTGGATGGCATGGCCGCCGTTGATCTCGCAGGGCAGCCATTCGTAGGCGGCCCAGTAGCGCGCCAGCTGGGTGCTGATGAGGGTGAGCACGCTGCCCTTGCCCTGAAAAACGCCTTCGATGGAGCTGACCTTGCCGCCGCTGTCGGCGCAGACGGCGATGTCGTCCGAGAGCAGGCTGGCGAGCGCCTCGGTGCTGCCCGCGGTGATGGCTTCGCGAAAAGCGTTGAGCAGGCCGTCCTGCACCTGGGGCGGCGTCACGTGCCGCACCTTGCCCTGGGCGATGTTGACGCTGGCGCGCGAGACCAGCTTGCGGCAGGCGGCCTCTTCCATGTCCAGCATCTCGGCGATCTGCGGGTAGGGGGTGTCAAAAATCTCGTAGAGCAGGTAGGCGGCGCGCTCCTTGGGCGTGAGCCGCTCCAGCAGCAGCAAAAAAGCCATGCTCAGGGAGGAAGCCAGCAGCGCATGCGTTTCCGGCGTTTCGTCGGTGCTGGTTTGGATCGGTTCGGGTAGCCAGGTGCCGACATAGTCGACCCGGCTGCGCTGGGCGTCGCGCAGCATGTCTATGCAATGCCGCGTGCAGAGGGTGGTGAGCCAGGCGGCCGGTGTCTCTATGCTGGCATGGTCGGCCGCCAGCCACTTGATGAAGACGTCCTGCACGGCGTCTTCGGCATCGGCCCGCGAACCGAGGATGCGGTAGGCCAGGCCGAACAAATGCCTGCGCCTTTCTTCAAACACGGCGGTCGGGTCGATGTTTGCCATGATGGACCTTAGTGAGCCGAAACCTGGATGCGGTTCCAGAGGTTGATCATGCCAATGGTAGCGGTCAGCGCGCCGATTTCCTTGTCGCTGAAGGAGGCGCGCAGGCGGCCGCGCAGGCTGGCGTAGTCGGTCTTGTGGTCGAGCTCGGTCAGCGCTTCGGTCCAGGCCAGCGCGGCTTTTTCGGCTTCGCTGAAGTCGTTCACATGGGCCCAGACGATGAGGCGGTCCAGCCTGTCCTGGGTTTCACCGTCTTCACGGGCTTCGCGCAGGTGCATCTTCACGCAGAAAGCGCAGCCGTTGATCTGCGAGGCGCGCAGGTGGATCAGGTGGTGCAGCTTTTTGTCCAGGCCCAGGCTGCCTATGGTTTCACTGGCCTTGAGCAGGGCGGGGAAAACCTCGGGAATGGCGAGGTCGATACGGACGGGGGCGGTGTTGGCGGAGGTAGCGGTAGCAGTCATGGTGTGTTCCTTTCAAGACGGTTAAAAATTGGGTGTCACACCGTATTGACGATCCTGCCTTGCTGTTTGTGACGCCTGCCTCCAAAAAAAGAGAAATAAATGAAAAATCGCCTGAACCCAGGCGGATTCAGGCGATGGCGGGAATGCGGTCGCTGGAATCAGCGGTCAGTCGCCAGCAGGGCGTTCATCGCCGAATAGTCAAGCTTGGGGCCCAGCAGCGGCGACAGGTCTTGTTGGAGCAAGGCCTCGACGCTGGTTTTGGCATGTTCATACGCCACCTGGAAGGGGCCCGGCCCTACGCTGAGGCGCCGCACGCCGGCCGCCTGCAGCGCGGCAATCGCCGGCAGGCCGGGCATGGCCATCACATTCAGCGGCATGCTGACGGCCGCGCTGATTTCCTGCACCTCGGGCAGGGCGGTGAGGCCGGGCACAAAAGCGCCGTCGGCGCCGGCCGCCTGGTAAAGCTTGAGGCGCTCCACACTGGCCTGGGCCGGGCTGCCCTCGACCTTGAGCCGGCGCAGGTAGACGTCGGTGCGCGCATTGATGAACAGCGGCTTGCCTTTGAGCGCGGCGCGTATGGCGCCTATCTTGCCCGCCAGCAGCGCGGGTGCATCGCTGCCGTCTTCGATGTTGATGCCCACGGCGCCTTTGCCCGCAAGTTCGGCGGCCAGCCGGCCCACTTCAGCCGGGTCGGCGCTGTAGCCGTCTTCCATGTCCACCGTGAGCGGCACTTTCAGCACGCGCGTGATGTTGCCGACGGCATGCAGCAATTCTTCAGTCGGCAGCGCGCCGCCGTCGGCATAACCGCAAGCCCAGGCCAGCGAGGCGCTGCTGGTCGCGACGGCGCTGGCGCCGGAGGCCTCAAAAATCTTCGCGCTGGCGGCATCCCAGGCATTGGGCAATAGCAGCAGGCTGCCGGCCTGGTGGAGTTGGAGGAATTGCTGGTGGTGCAGGGCTTGCATAGGGCGTTCTCCGCTGGAAAAGAGTAAATCGCCAGCTTAGCAAGGCGCGGCGTCTAGGCCGGCCATTTCCGGCCCTATATATCCAGCACCTTGGGGAAAGTGCTTAGCCCCTGCGGAATTCCAGCTCAAAACGGGCCAGGCCCGCGTAGTCAAATTTCAGGGGCTGGCCGGCCGGTACCGTGAGCACGCCGGCATAGGAACCGGTGATGACGGCCTGGCCGGCCTTCAGGCCCAGGCCGCGCTCGCGCAGAAAATTCGCCAGCCAGTAGAGCGGCGCGCGCGGGTCGCCGTTGGGGTGCCGGGCCTGGGTTATTTGCCGGGGCTCATCGCCGGCCTGCCAGTGCAGCTCAAAGGCCGCGGCCTCGGGCGCGGCCAGTTCAGGTCCCAGCCACAGGCCGTTGTTGACCAGGCCGTCGGCCAGCATTTCAGGAAAGGGCAAGCCCGTGGGGTCGGCATAGCGGCTGGCGCAGATTTCCAGGGCCGCATGCACGCTGCCTAAAGCCGCGGCAATCTCGGCCTCGGTGTAGGGCCGCTCGCGCGCGGGCAAATCCTTCGCCAGCACAAAGGCCAGTTCAGGTTCGACCTTCACGCTGTCCAGTTCCCTGTTCGCCGGAAACGCCACGCTGCATACTGCGGCGCGGCTGATGGCGGGCTGGTAAATCGGCGCGACCACCAGCTTGCCGGGGCTGGGCGGCGAGGCCTTCCAGCCGCCCACGGCCTGGCCCAGGCTGCGCGTGAGGGCAAGCTGCACCTGCCAGGCGTCTTCGAGCTCCAGCGGGCGGCAGCTCTCGGGCAGGCGGACGCCGGGTTTTCCGCTGTTGCGCCGGTCGGCCAGTTCCGTGGCGGCTTGTGTGATCTGTTCAGGGGTGAGGGGCATGGCGGTCGGGTAGAGGAGAGGGGTGGGCGGCCTGCGGCGCGCGGGCATTTCAGTGTAGCGGCGGCGCCACCCGGCCTTTCCCCTGCAGTCCCTGTAGTATTGGCGGCTTCAGCCCGGTTTTTGGGCGCATTCCTTCTTTTGACCACCATGAAAAACTCCCTGAGCCTTGCTTCCGCCCTGCCTGTTGATGCCGCTGACGCCCTGCTGGTCGGGCGCGTGTGGGTGGAGGGCACGGGGCCGGTGCTGGCACTGGTCACGCCCGAGTCCGTGTTCGACCTGTCCAGCGTGGCGCCGACGGCCAGCCAGTTGCTGGAGCTGCCCGGCGTGGCCAAGGCTGTGCGCGCGGCCGTGCCCTCGCTGCCGCGCCTGGCGGGTACGGCCGAGGTGCTGGCCAATTCCGCGGCCGATGCGCGCAAGCCCGCGCTGCCCTGGTTGCTGGCGCCCTGCGACCTGCAGGCGCTCAAGGCGGCCGGCGTGACCTTCGTGGCCTCCATGCTGGAGCGCGTGATCGAGGAGCAGGCGCGCGGCGACGCCAGCAAGGCCGAAGCGGTGCGCAAGGCGGTGGTCGGCGTGATCGGCGACAATCTCAGCAGCATCAAGCCCGGCTCGCCCGAGGCCGACAAGCTCAAGGAAGTGCTGATCGCCCAGGGCGTGTGGTCGCAGTACCTGGAAGTGGGCATAGGCCCCGATGCCGAGATCTTCACCAAGAGCCAGCCGCTGAGCGCGGTGGGCACGGGCGCGGAAGTGGGCATACACCCGCACAGCCACTGGAACAACCCCGAACCCGAGATCGTGCTGGCCGTCAATTCGCGCGGCGAGACGGTGGGCGCGGCGCTGGGCAACGACGTCAACCTGCGCGACTTCGAAGGCCGCAGCGCGCTGCTGCTGGGCAAGGCCAAGGACAACAATGCCTCCTGCGCCATAGGCCCCTTCATCCGCCTGTTCGACGACAAATTCAACATCGAGCACGTGCGCCGCAGCGACCTGAACATGACGGTCACCGGTACCGAGGGTTTTGAAATGAAAGGCGGCAGCTCGCTGAGCAAGATCAGCCGCGACCCGCTGGACCTGGTGGCCCAAGCCATAGGCGCCAACCACCAGTACCCCGACGGCTTCATGCTCTTTTTGGGCACCATGTTCGCGCCCACGCAGGACCGCCACGGCCCCGGCCAGGGTTTTACCCATGTGGTGGGCGACGTGGTGACGGTGGCCACGCCGCAGCTGGGCTGCCTGGTCAACCGCGTGACCACCTCCGACAAGGCCGCACCCTGGACCTTCGGCATCTCGGCGCTGATGCAAAGCCTGGCGAAGCGAAAACTGATCTAAGCGCGGCAAGGAGGCGATCGGCATGCATACATCGGCACTCGTTTTATTCTCGGGCGGGCAGGATTCCACCACCTGCCTGGCCCTGGCGCTGTCCAAATACGAACGCGTCGAAACCGTGGCCTTTGACTACGGCCAGCGCCACAAGGTGGAGCTGGAGGCGCGCCTGAACGTGCTGCGTGAGATCAAGCAACAGTTTCCGCAGTGGGCCCACAAGCTTGGCGAAGACCATTTGCTAGACCTGGCGGTGCTGGGCCAGGTCAGCGACACCTCGCTGACCCGCGACGTGGCCTTCAAGATGGAAAGCTCGGGCCTGCCCAACACCTTTGTGCCGGGGCGCAACCTGCTGTTCCTGACGCTGGCGGCGGCGCTGGCCTACCGGCGCGACCTGCAGGTGCTTGTCACCGGCGTCTGCGAAACCGATTTTTCGGGCTACCCCGATTGCCGCGACGACACCATCAAGGCCATGCAGCTGGCACTGTCGCTGGGCATGGACAAGCGCTTCCTGATCGAAACCCCGCTGATGTGGATAGACAAGGCCGACACCTGGCGGCTCGCGCACGAGATCGGCGAAAAATCGGGCCAGCCGCAAGGCGGCGAAGCGCTGGTGAAGCTGATCGTGGAGCACACCCACACCTGCTACCTGGGCGACCGGGTGCACCGGCATGCCTGGGGTTATGGTTGCGGGACTTGCCCGGCCTGCGAGTTGCGCGCCCGAGGCTTCGAACGCTACGCAGCGGCTGGCTGAACTGTTTGTTCCTTCCCCCAGCGGGGAAGGAGCCAGATCTTCACAGGCTGTCTATCACGCAGCGCGTTACGAGGGGCGGCTCCTCGCCGATATGAAAAGCCAGTTTGCGCTCCCGCAGCACCACGTCGCTCGCGGTGACACGGTCGAAGCGGCGCAGGTGCTCGGTCCAAGATTCGTCGACGATCTGCTCGACAAAACGCCCGGGCTTGTTCACATCGCGCAGCAATTCCCATTCGAGCGCACCCTGGCGCAAACGGCTGCGCCGGCTTTCCTGCATCAGCGCACGGAAGTCGTCGGCGCGCGCCGGGTCTATCAGGTATTCAATCGTCACCACCACATTGCCCACACCGGGCGGCTCTTCGGCCACGGGCGCCTTGAACTGGCGCGAAGGCGTCATGTCCTCCTCGATGCTGAGGTCGGACACCAGGCGCTGGGCCACCAGCATCACCACCGTGCCGCTGGCGGCGGCCACCAGCAGGCCGGTGGAGACGCTGCTCAGGGTGGACACATGGCCCCACAGCGCGGCGCCGGCGGCGCTGGCGCCCATGATGGCCATCTGGTACATGGACATGCCGCGGGCGCGCACCCAGTCGGGCAGGGCCAGCTGGGCCGACACGCTGAGCGAGTTGGCGCAGGTGATCCAGGCCATGCCGTTGAGCACCATGGCCGGCACCGCCACCCAGGCATTGGGCGCAAACGCCATGGCGGCCATGGAGACCGACTGCAGCAGCGTGGCGCGCATCACCAGCACGTCGCGCGGCATCATCTGGCGCAGCCGCGGCAGGTTGAGCGCGGCCACGATGGCGCCCGCGCCCATGGAGGCCAGCAGCAAGGTGAAGGTGCCGGCATCGCCGCCGTGCAGGCCGCGCGCCACCAGCGGCAGCAGCGCCAAGAGGGCGGTGGAATGGAAAAAGAAGATGGCGATGCGCAGCAGCACCGAGCGCAGGCGCGCCGACTGGCCGACGAACTGCAGGCCCACGCGCATGGCGCTGACCAGGCGTTCGCGCCCCAGCGGGCTGGGCGCGTGGTCGCGCCGCCAGCGCATGATGACAAAACCCGAGATCACGGACAGCACGGCGTTGAGCACAAAGACGTATTCGGTGCCGGCGCCGGCGATCAGCGCGCCAGCCACCAGCGGGCCGACGATGCGCGAGGCGTTCATGGACACGCCGTTGAGCGCCAGCGCGGCGGGCAGCTGCACGCGCGGCACGAGTTCGGGCACGATGGCGGCGAACACCGGCCAGCGCATCGCCAGGCCCACGCCGTTGGCAAAAGTCAGCGCCAACAGCAGCGGCGGCGTCATCACGCCCGAGATCACGGTGATGGACAGCAGCGTGGCCACCACCGCCACCCAGAACTGCGTCATGATGAAGTAGCGCCGCCTGTCCAGGATGTCGGCCAGCGCGCCGCTGGGCAGGCCCAGCAGGAACACCGGCAAGGTGGAGGCCGACTGCACCAGTGCCACCCAGATCGGCGAGGTGGTCATGGAGGTCATCATCCAGGCGGCCGCCACGTCGTTCATCCACATGCAGATGTTGGCGACCAGCCAGGTGCTCCACAGCATGCGGAACACCGGGCGCCTGATGGGCGCCCAGGCGGAGAGGTCGGCGGGCTCCGGCGCGGGCGGCCTGGACATTTCTTCAGGCATGCGCGGCGCCTCCCTGGGGGAGCTGGCTGGCCGTCAGGCTGTACAGGGCATTTGAGCCCGCTGGTTGTTTCTCCAGCGTCCACTGCCTGTCGTGGAAGGCCGCCACGTTGGGCCGGTGGGCAATGGAGATGATGGCGCCGCCCGACGCTTTCACGAGCGCGAGCAAGCGTTCATACAGCGTCTTTTCGGCGGTTTCGTCGAGTGCGCTGGTGGCTTCATCGGCGAAGATCCACATGGGCTTCTTCAGCAGCACACGCGCGATCGCCAGGCGCTGCTGCTCGCCGCCCGAAAGCTTCTGGCTCCAGGCGTCTTCCTGGTCAAGCCGTGCCGCCAGGTCGGGCAGCAGGGCCTCCTCAAGCGCCTGCCTGAGGGCGTCGTCGCTGTAGGCCGAGGCGGGTTCCGGATAAGCCAGTGCATCGCGCAGCGAGCCATTGGGGAAATAGGGGCGCTGCGGAATGAACATCGCATTGCCGGGTTTGGCGATGCTGCCGCTGGCAAAAGGCCAGATGCCGGCGAAGGCGCGGAACAAGGTGGACTTGCCGCTGCCCGAGGGGCCCTTCAGAAGGATGTGGTCGCCGGTGTGCGCCTTCAGCGAGGTATCGGCCAGCAGCACGGCACCCGTGGGCAGTGCCAGCTTGAGGCCCGTGGATTCCAGCGCGTTGGACGGCGTGGTGACAAGGCTTTCATTGTCCTGGGTCTGCGCGACCATGCTGTCTTCAAAGCTGGTCAGGCGGTCCGTCGTCGCGCGCCAGCTGGCGAGCGTGTCGTAGTTGTCCACAAACCAGCTCAGTGAGTCCTGCACCTTGCCGAAGGCCTGCGATATCTGGATCAGTTCGCCGAGCTGGATGGCGCCGCTGAAGAACCGCGGGGCCGCCACAAGGAAAGGGAAGATCACGGCGGCCTGGCCGAAGAAACTCTGGAACCAGATAAGTTTTTTGTTGGCGCGTATCAGATTCAGGTAGTTGGCGAGCACCGTCGTGAAGCGTCCGTCGAGCTGGCCGCGTTCCACTGTTTCGCCGTTGTCCAATGCGATGGATTCGCTGTATTCGCGCACCCGTACCATATGGTGGCGAAAATTGGCCTCGTAGCGCTGCTGCAAGAAATTGAGCTTGATCAGCGGCCTGCCGATGTAGTGCGCCAGCATGCTGCCGACCACGCAATAGGCCAGCGCGGCCCAGACCATAAAACCTGGAATGGCATAGCTGCTGCCGCCCAGGGTGAATCCGAAGGAGCCTGAAAGCGCCCAGAGAATGCCGACAAAGCTGACCAGCGTCACGGCGGCGTTGAGCAACCCCATGCTCAGTGAAATCGTGGCCGTGGTGAAGGAATGCACGTCTTCCTGGATGCGCTGGTCGGGGTTGTCCGGACTTTCGTTGGCATTGGCCGCGGCGGTATAGCGGCCAAGCTCCATTTTGTAGAAGGCGCGATGCGACAGCCAGCGGCGCAGGTAGTCGCGTGTCATCCAGGCGCGCCAGCGCATTTGCAGCAGCTGGGTCAGGTAGAACTTGTAGACGGCGATGATGATCGCCCCAAAGGCGAGGTAGCTGAACCGGCCCATCTGCTGCCAGAACACCGTTTGGTCCTTGTTCTGAAGCGCGTCGTAAAACACGCGGTACCAGTCGTTGAACTGCACCGCCATATAAACCGTGCCCAGGTTGAGCAGCACGATGGCTATTAGCAGCAGGCGCGCCTTCCATTTTTCTTCCGACCGGAAGTAGGGCGCTGAAAGCGCCCAGACCCTTGCGCAGAATTGACTGAAAGCGCTGAACTTGGCGAGCGGGCCGGAAGGGGGCGTCTGGTTCATGGCGGGCGTTCTTTGTTGTTCGAAGTTCAGGAAAGCTGGTTGGACACACCGCTGGCCACATGGCCCGAGGGCACGTGCTGGGCGGCGGAATTCACGTGGCCGGTCTGGTCGTCAAAAAAGAAGTCGGGTTCGAATTCGCGCAGGAATTCGCCCTTGGCAAGGCCGCCCAGGAACATGGCCTCATCGACCTCGATGTTCCATTCCATCAGCGTGCGTATGGCGCGCTCGTGCGCCGGGGCGCTGCGCGCGGTGACCAGCGCGGTGCGTATACGCATGTGCGAGGTGCCGACCTGCTGCAGCCGGTGCAGCGCTTCAAGCAGGGGCTTGAAGGGGCCGGCCAGCAAGGGCTGCGAGGCCTTGTCGCGCTCGTGCTGCTGGAAGGCGGACAGGCCCTGGGCCTGGAACACGCGCTCGGCCTCGTCCGAGAACAGCACCGCGTCGCCGTCGAAGGCGATGCGCACCTCGTTGGGATGGGCATCGCTGGCGCGCACCGAATGCGGGTAGACCTGCGCGGCCGGCACGCCCGCGGCCAGCGCGTCGCGCACGTCGCTCAGGTGGGCCGACAAAAACAGGTTGGCGTGCAGCGGCTTGAGGTAGCGCCAGGGCGCCTCGCCGCGGTTGAAGGTGCCGCGCTCAATCTTGAGGCCGTAGTGCTGGGCCGAACGGAACACGCGCATGCCGGATACCGGGTCGTTGCGCGAGAGGATCACGACTTCCACGCGCTGCGCGGGCGCCGCCGGGCTGGCGGCCTCGCCGGCGCTTTCGGGCGCGTCGTTAAAGGCCAGCAGCTTTTTGACCAGCGAGAAGGCCACGCCGGGCTTGGCCGGGACATCCAGGCGTTCGAGCTGCAGCTTCATATAGGCCGCGTCTTTTTTGACGCCGGGCGGCGGCGCGGCCGTCATGCCGCTTTCAAAGACCTGGTTTTCTTCCTCAAAATCAAACAGCGCGCGTGACGAAATCGCCACCACGAGCTGACCATCCAGGGTTGCTGCCATTTTTTGTGCCTTGTCGGTTTCGTCAGGAGGGTGTTTTCAGTTCGAGTGTGCACCATTGGCCGTAGGCTGGTGCGTTTCTGGGCCAGTCGCCGGCCTGGCTGATCTGACGCACACCACGCGCAATCAGTTCCGCGGCGCGTATGACACCGGCATGGGTGATCCACAGCGTGTCGGGCCGGCCTTGCAATTCGTCAAAGGCCGCAGCCACGCGCGCCATGACCTGGCTGGTGCTTTCGCCGCTGCCGCCCGCGGCGTATCCGGCGAAGCCGTCTGTCCAGGCCTGCAGTTCGGCGGGGGCGATGTCTTGCCAGGCACGGCCTTCCCAGGCGCCGAAGTCCATCTCCTGCAGCCGTGGGTCGCTGGTGAAAGCCAGGTCGGGCCGCAGTTCGGACAAGGCTTGCGCCAGTTGCGCGCATCGGCTGAGCGGGGAATGGCTGACGCGGATGCCGGCGGGGAGCCACTGTGCCAGCGCCTGTGCGCATTCGGCGGTCGCCGCGGCGTCGGCCGCCACGTCCCGCCTGCCGTAGCAGATGCCGGCGTCAACCAGCGGCGTTGCGTGGCGGGCCAGCCAGAGTTTCATGGCTGGCTAGCTGCCTTGATCGTGGAGGGAAGGGATGCGGTGGTCATGGAAAGGGGCTGCTGCTATGGCTGGGGCGTGAGGCAGTGCGTGCCTTGCGGCAGGGGCCCGCCATGCCCCATGGCCTATTCTAGAGTGGCGCTGGCACGGCAAGCCCCGCGCCGCTGCGGGGCCAGCTCTGGAACTGCTGGCGGGAGCCCGCCATCCGGCATCCCTTGCCGAACCTGCCGTGCTGTTTAAGCGCTAGGCCGCGTGCTGCAGCATCAGGTCAAGGTTTTGCACGGCCGCACCCGAGGCGCCTTTGCCCAGGTTGTCGAACACGGCGGCCAGCAGCACCTGGCCATGCTGCGGGTTGGCGAACACGGCCAGCCGCAGCTGGTTGGTGCCGTTGAGTGCCTGCGGGTCCAGGTGCTGCGTGGCCTGAACGTCTTTTTGCGCCATCACCTCCACGTGCGCGGCGCCTTCGTAGTACTGCTGCAGGCAGGCTTGCAGCTGGTCGGCGGTGACGCCCACTGGCAACTGCCGCAGCAGCAAGGGGATGGTGAGCACGATGCCCTGGCGGAAGGAGCCGTAAGCCGGCAGGAAGAAAGGCCGCTGCGCCAGGCCTGCATGTTGCTGGATCTCGGGGACGTGCTTATGGGCCAGCTCCAGGCCGTAGACCTGGAACATAGCTGCATGCGCTGCACCCGCGCCTTCATGCGCATCCACCCGCGCGCGGCCGCCGCCGGAATAGCCCGACACCGCGTGGATGGCCAGCGGATGGTCGGCGGGCACGAGGCCGGCCTTCACCAGCGGCAGCAGCAGGGCGATGGCGCCCGTGGGGTAGCAGCCGGGGTTGCTGACGCGCCGCGCGCTGGCGATGCGCTGGGACTGCTCCGCGCTCATCTCCGGGAATCCGTAGACCCACTGCGGGTCGGTGCGGTGCGCGGAACTGGCATCGATCACGCGCACGGCCGGGTTCACGATGGAGGCCGCCGCATCGCGCGCAGGCCCGTCCGGCAGGCACAGCAGCGCGATGTCGCAGGCATTGATGGCCTCCGAACGGCGCGCCGGGTCCTTGCGCTCCTGCTCGGGCAGCGTGAGCAGGCGCAGGTCGTTTCGGCCCTGCAGGCGTTCGTGGATCTGCAGGCCGGTGGTGCCCTGGTCGCCATCGATGAAAACAAGGGGTGCGCTCATGCGGTGCTCCTGGTGGGGTGGATGGCTCAAGCCAAAGAAAGAAGGCGAATCTTCCGTGACGCCGTAGAATTTGAAAAGTTGAATTTCATAAACACCAACATCAGATTTACTGAACGTCATGCGCGAACTCAACCTGGACCGGCTGCGCACGCTGGTCACCATCGCAGAACTGGGCTCGTTCGCCGAAGCCGCGCGCGTGCTGCACCTGGCGGCGCCCACGGTGAGCCTGCACATCGCCGACCTGGAGGCGCTGTGCGGCGCCCCCCTGCTGGTGCGCAAGCGCGGCGAAGTGCGGCCCTCGGGCGTGGGCGAGGCGCTGGTCGAGCGGGCGCGGCGCCTGCTGGCCGATGCGGACGAGGCCATGGAGGTCGTGCAGCGGCAGGTACAGGGGCTGGCGGGCCGGGTGCGGCTGGGCGCCTCCACGGGCGCGATTGCCCACTTGCTGCCGCAGGCCCTGGAGGTGTTGGGCCGAAACCATCCCGGCATCGACGTGCAGGTGGCCGTGCTCACTTCGCAGGACACCATGGCGCGCCTGGCCAACGGGTCGCTCGACCTGGGCCTTGTGGCGCTGCCGCAGGCGGCGGTGCAAGGGGTGAAGGTAGAGCCCTGGCGGCGGGACCCGGTGATGGCCTTCGTTCCATCGTCCTGGGCGGCACCCCAGCGTGTGACGCCGAAGTGGCTGGCGGCCCAGCCCCTGATCCTCAATGATGTGGGCACCAGCCTGTCGCGGCTGAGCGCTGAGTGGTTCGCGCTGGCGGGGGAACACCCCAAGGCGCGCATCCAGCTCAACTACAACGACGCGATCAAGAGCCTGGTGGCCGCCGGCTACGGCGCCACGCTGCTGCCGCACGAGGCCTCGTCCACCACGCCGCTGGACCCGCGCATCCGCATGCTGCCCTTGCGCCCCGCGCTGTGGCGGTCGCTGGGCATTGCGCACCGGGCGGGCCCGGTGGAACGCGCGACGCAGCATGTGCTGGACGTGCTGTGGCAGCAGCGCCAGTCAGAGTTATAGGCTGATGGCCAGGCCGAAGTAAAAAGCGATTTCGCAGACCTGCTGGGTAGCGCCCAGGCAGTCGCCGGTAAAACCCTGCAGCCTGCGCTTGAACATCCGCCCCATCCACAGCAGGGCCAGGAGAGCAAAGCTGCAGGCGACGATGAGGTTCAGGGCGTCCAGCGCCAGGGCGGCCAGGGCCAGCGCCACAAAACACCAGGCAAAGCCGATCAGCAGGGCGCCCGGCGCAATCTGGTCGGCCAGCGGCTTGGATTTGGAGGCGGCCGTGTCGCCCACATGCGGCAGCAGGTAAATCAGCAGCAGCGGCAGGCCGCGCGAGACGACGTGGCCCGTCCACAGCGCGGCGCAGATGTACCAGCCGGCAAAGGGCGCTTCCTCCCAACCGGTGGGCGCGCCTTCGACCGAGCCGAGTATGGCCAGCAGGGACACCTTGGCGAGCACGGTCAGCACCAGCGCCATGGCGCCGAAAGCGCCCACGCGCGAGTCTTTCATGATCTGCAGCGCATGCTCCCTGTCGTGGCCGCCGCCCAGGCCGTCGGCCGTGTCGGCCAGGCCGTCCTCATGAAAACCCCCGGTCAGCAGTACGGTGGCGGCGGTGGACAGCACCGCGGCCACCAGCGGCGTGAAGGTGGTGTCGGGCAACAGGGCCTGCACCAGGGCGTACATGGCGGCGGCGAAGGCGCCGGCCAGGATGCCTATGCCCGGGAAATGCCCCGCGCTGGCGCGCAGCATCTCGGGGCTGTAGCCCACCCATTCGGCCAGCCGCCCGGTGATGGGGATGCGGGTGAAGAACTGCACGGCGAGCAAATACTCGCGCACGAACTGGGCGATGGCGGTCATACGGCGCCCATGGCGGTTTACGCGCCTTCCTTGCCGCTCACGCCGGCCGACTCAAAGCTGGCCATCTCGCCCAGGAAATTGGCCGCCGACTGCAGAAGCGGCCAGGCCAACAACGCGCCCGTGCCTTCGCCCAGGCGCAGGCCCAGGTCTAGCAGCGGGCTGGCTTTCAGGTGGGACAGCAGCAGGTGGTGGCCGTGTTCATCGCCGCGATGGCCGAACACCATGTAGTCCTGTGCGGCGGGGGCCAGGGCCCGGGCCACCAGCGCGGCGGCGCTGGCGATAAAACCGTCGACCAGCACCACGCGGCGCTCGCTCGCGGCCTTCAGCATGGCACCGGCCATCATGGCGATTTCAAAGCCGCCCAGGGCGGCCAGCGCGGCAAGAGGATCGGTGGCGCCGGCATGGCAAGCCAGGGCATCCGTCAGCACCTGGCGTTTGTGCGCGAGCTGGGCATCGTCAAGCCCGGTGCCGCGGCCCGTGGCGTCATTAATGCCGACGCCCGCCAGGCGCGCGAACAGCAGGGCGGCGGCCGAAGTGTTGGCAATGCCCATTTCACCGAAGGCGACGACATTGCCGGGCAGCTGGCCCACGATGTCCATGCCGGCCTGCAAGGCGGCGCGCGCCTGCGCGGCCGTCATGGCGGCTTCGTGGCGGCTGTTGCGGGTGCCGTGCGCGATTTTGCGCGGCAGCAGCTGCGGGTGCGGCGCAAGCTCGGCCGCGACGCCGGCGTCCACCACCCGCAGGGCAAAACCGTGTTGGCGCGCGAAGACATTGACAGCGGCGCCGCCGGCCAGCATATTGCCGACCATCTGCACGGTGACGGCCTGCGGGTAGGCCGAAACGCCTTCGGCGGCGATGCCGTGGTCGGCCGCGAATACCACCATTTGCGGCTCGCGCAGCGTGATGGTGTCGCTTTGCTGGACCAGGCCCAGCTGCAGCGCCAGGCCTTCAAGCCGGCCGAGCGCGCCCAGCGGCTTGGTCTTGTGGGCGATCTTGTGCCGCAGCCTGGCCTCGAGCGAGGCATCGGCGGTGGGTTCAATCGCGGGCAGGAGCAGAGGTGGAAAGTCGGGTGCGTTCATCGGTGATCAGCTTGAGGCAGGCGGGGCAATAGCAGGACGGCGCGCTGGCTTCCGTGCGCGCGGGACGTTCACCAGGGACAGGCATGACGTGCGGCAGTTGCACGCACCAGCATTCGGCATCGCCCGCCACCATGCCGCAGCGCAGGCCGGCGCCGCAGCGCGGGCACACCGAGGTGTTGGCCGATGCGGGCCTTGCCGATGGTGCGCCTTGCGGGTTCATGGCGGCGTGCCCTAGCTTTGCAGGAAGAGCCGGTAAACCGGGTTGGCGGTTTCTTCGACATGGGGGTAGCCCAGCGTGTCGAGGAACTCCTTGAAGGCCTTGTTGTCGGCCTTGGGCACCTGCAGGCCCACCAGGATGCGGCCGTAGTCGGCGCCCTGGTTGCGGTAGTGGAACAGGCTGATGTTCCAGCCCGGCCGCATGCTGGAGAGAAACTTCATCAGCGCGCCGGGGCGCTCGGGAAAGATGAAGCGCAACAGACGCTCGTCCTTGGAGAGGGCGCTGTGCCCGCCCACCATGTGGCGTATGTGTTCCTTGGCGAGGTCGTCGTGCGTGAGGTCCAGGGTCTTGAAGCCGTGGCGCGAGAAATTGGCGGCGATCTTGCCGCTCTCGCCCTTGGCCGAGGTGGTCAGGCCCACGAAGACATGGGCCTTGGCGTCGTCGCTGATGCGGTAGTTGAACTCGGTCACGCTGCGCGGCCCGCCGGGCAGCTCGCCTATGACTTCACAAAAGCGCCGGAAGCTGCCGCGCTCTTCGGGAATGGTCACGGCGAACAGGGCTTCGCGTTCTTCGCCGACCTCGGCGCGCTCGGCGACAAAGCGCAGGCGGTCGAAGTTCATGTTGGCGCCGCTCAAAATCGCGGCGTAGGTCTCGCCCTTGGTCTTGTGGGTGGCCACGTACTGCTTGACGGCGGCCACGGCCATCGCGCCCGAGGGCTCGACGATGCTGCGCGTGTCGACAAACACGTCCTTGATGGCGGCGCAGACCGCGTCGGTGTCGACGGTGATGAATTCATCGACGAGTTCGCGGCTGATGCGGAAGGTTTCCTCGCCCACCAGCTTGACGGCCGTGCCGTCGGCGAACAGGCCCACGTCGCTCAGGGTGACGCGTTTTTGGGCATCGACGGACTGCAGCATGGCATCGGAGTCGTTCATCTGCACGCCTATGACCTTGATCTCGGGCCGCACGGCCTTGATGTAGTTGGCCACGCCGGAGATCAGCCCGCCGCCGCCTATGGCCACGAACACGGCGTCCAGCCGGCTGGAGCCCAGGCTTTGCAACTGCATGAGGATTTCCATCGCGATCGTGCCTTGCCCGGCGATGATGTCCGGGTCGTCGAATGGGTGCACAAAGGTCAGGCCATGTTTTTTCTCGAGCACTACGGCGTGAGCATAGGCATCGAAGTAGCTTTCCCCGTGCAGCACGACATTTCCGCCCCAGGCCCTGACGGCGTCGACCTTGAGCTGCGGCGTGGTGATGGGCATCACTATCACGGCACTGGTGCCGAGCTTTTGCGCACTGAGTGCAACGCCCTGCGCGTGGTTGCCGGCCGAGGCGCAGATCACGCCTTTCTTGAGTTGCGCCGGACTCAAATGGGCCATCTTGTTGTAAGCGCCGCGCAGCTTGAAGCTGAACACCGGCTGCTGGTCCTCGCGCTTGAGCAGCACGGTGTTTTTCAGGCGCAGGCCCAGGTTCCTGGCGGGCTCAAGATTCGATTCCACGGCCACGTCGTAGACACGCGCCGTGAGAATTTTTTTCAGGTAGTCGGCGGGGCTGAGCGGCTTGCCGGGCTTGGCAGACGGGGCGGTTTTGGGGCGGGATGAGGCGGGTTTGGTCGGGGTGGGCATGTTTTTCTCGCAGCCTGACATCATAGTGGGGCGAGAAACAAGCGAAGAAGCGCCGCAAGAAGTCGTGCCGGCAAGAAAAAAGGCCCAGACCTTGCGGTCTGGGCCTGTAAATCCACCCTTAGAGGAGGTGGAGGAGACAACCAGTGCACAAAATACCTTGGGATGCCGGGGGCATCGGTATTGGTGCGATGATTTCAGTATAGCGGAGCAATGTTGCGCTGCACAATCTCTTGTGGCACAAACTCCACATTTTTCACGGTTTCAGTTATAAATCTTATGCATAAGGAGCGGAGTTTATGGAATGCACGGTGAGCTGGACGGGCAACAGCACTATCACAGGGTCTCGCTCCAACATGAGCTTTCTCGCCGAAACCGGCAGCGGCCATACCCTGGTGATGGATGGCGCACCCGACGCGGACAAGCCCGAAAACGGCGGCGCCAACCTGGCGCCCCGGCCCATGGAGACCGTGCTGGCGGGCACTGGCGGCTGCACGGCCTATGACGTGGTGCTGATCCTCAAGCGCGGCCGCCAGGACGTGCGTGGCTGCTCGGTCAAGCTGAGCGCCGAAAGGGCGCCGGTGGACCCCAAGGTGTTCACCAAGATCCACATGCACTTCGTGGTGACGGGCAAGGGACTTGCCGCCAGCGCCGTGGAGCGCGCCGTGGCCATGAGCCACGACAAATACTGCTCGGCCACCATCATGCTGGCGAAAACCGCGGAGATCACCACCAGCTTCGAGGTGCTGGAGGTTTAAGCCATCCGGACGGGGCGCCGCCGCTTCAGAGGTAGTGCGCCGTCGTCGTCATGACGCGCGCCGCCGAGCGCATCAGCGCCTTGACCGGCTCGGGCAGCTGCAGGGCGCCGGCCTGCTCGGCCTCGCGCGCATGCAGGGCTTCGTCATCTTTCATCTGCGCCACGATGGCGCGTGACTCGTGGTCGCCCTGCGGCAGGCGCTCCAGGTGGCCGGCCAGATGGGCTTCGACCTGGCGTTCGGTCTCGACGACAAAGCCCAGGCTCAGGCGGTCACCCAACCGGCTGGCGACCAGCCCGAGGCCGAAGGCGCCGGCATACCAGAGCGGGTTGAGCAGCGAAGGGCGGGCGCCCAGTTCGTCCAAGCGAGCCTTGGTCCAGGCCAGGTGGTCGCCTTCTTCGCGGCTGGCCTGCAGAAAATGCTCGCGCAGCGCCGGGTCGCGCGTGCCCAGCGCCTGCGCCGCGTACAGGGCCTGCGCGCAGACCTCTCCCACATGGTTGACCCGCATCAGCGCGCCGGACAAGGCCTTGTCCTGCAGCGCCAGCTCGGTTTTTTCACCGGGCACGGTGGGACAGGCGCGGCTGGCGCGGGGGGCGGCGAAGAGGGTGCGCAATGCGCCGTCGGCGGCATTCAGCGCGGTGTCGAGTGCGGTGGTCATGGTGCCATGTTAGCGCCAGGCTTGGGCCATGAGAACACCCATGAAAAAAGCCCCCGTGAGGAGGCTTTTTTGCGTAACCGGCCCGGTTTGAGTCCGGGCAGCGGGGTTCCGGTTTAGAACGTGTGGCGGATGCCCAGGGCGATGTTGGTGGAGCCAACGCCGGCCGACGCGGTCACGCCGCCGAGGAAACCGTTGCCGCCTGGGGCAACCTGGCCTTGGCCCTTGTTGTTGAAGCGGGTCAGGACGGCATTCAGGTTGGTGCGCTTGGACAGCGCGTAGGTGTAAGTGAAACCGTAGGAATCGGTATCGGCGTTCACCGTGCGTTTGTCGTCCAGGCGGTTAAAGGCCACCACCCAGGTGTGTGGGCCGGTGGTGAGGCGGTAGCCGATGTGCATCAGGCGGGCGTCCTGGCGGAAGGCTGCGTTGTAGGCGTTTTGGAACGCCGCGCCGACGGCCGCGCTGCCCGTGGAGGTGGTGACCGAAGTGCCGATCGAGGAGATGCCGCTTGGATTGTCGTCCTTGATGGTGGCGTACTGGCCGTACAGGGTGCCGGGGCCGACGTCGACCGTGGCGCCGATGAGGTCGTTGGTCAGGGATTTCTGGCCCAGCTCGTTGTTCTTGCCGTTGTGGCCATAACCCACCGAGAAGCCGTCGCCCTTGTAGGTGGCCATGCCGCCCCAGAACCTGCTTGCGGAGCTGCTGCCCGCAACTTCACCCGCGCCGTACATCAGCAATGCCGTGACGCCGCCGGTCTGGATCGCGTACTGCAGGGTGTTGCTCAGGCGGATGTCGAAGGCGGCGGGCAGGCTAGCGACCTGGCCGGCGGCCAGGCTGGACTGGGTCTGCGAAGCGTCAAACTGCGCGGCCACCAGGTAGCCGGGCGTGTACTGGCGGCCCAGCGTGAAGGCGCCGATGGGGGTCACCATGCCGACATAGGCCTGGCGGTCAAACAGGTTGCCGGCCAGGTTCACGCCGAATGCGCCGGTCGCGAGCGTGGTGTTCACGCTGGTGATGATCGCGTCGCGGGTTGCGACAGGAATCGGAAGGCCCGCGACACCGGCGGCCACCGAGGTGGCGACGCGGTCAGGCATCTGGGTGCCGGAGTTCGGGCGGTTCGTCACGGAACCGGTGTCCAGTTCCAGGCGGTTTTCGAGGGTGAAGATGGCCTTGTAGCCGCCACCGATGTCTTCCGAGCCGCGAAGGCCGAAGCGCGAACCTTCCATGATGCCGCTGGCAATCGTGCTGACGGAGCCTTGGCGCAGGCCGCTGACGTGGTTATAGCCTGCGTCAAGAATGCCGTAGACGGTCACGGTGCTTTGCGCCATGGCGGCCGAGGTGGACAAAAGTCCCATGATCGCAGTTGCAACGAGGGTCAGTTTTTTCATGGAGTCTCCAGGAGTTTTATTGATAAAAAATCGGTGAATGGCGGGAAAATCTTGACGCCCGTCCTTACCCTGCAGGCCGTCTTTGTGAAGGAAAGATTAATGGCGATGGGGTGAACCGTAAAGAGTGCCACTACGGGGGGTATCACTTTCGCGACAGGGGAAAACCCGAGGTTTTTGCCGCCCCGGCAAGGCCCGGAAAAACGCCGGGCAAGTCCATCATTTCCCGCGCATTCCCTCTGTGGCGGCGGATCCCGGGTCCGGCCGGGGGCTGGTCTGGCGCCTCTTCGGTGGATGCCTCAACGTGGCTTAGGGCGGGGGCTCTATTTTGGACGGCCCGTGGTAAGTGAGCCACATTCTGGCGAATCATCACGGCAATGCGGCGAGAAACCGGGTGTCGCTTTGTCTCGGGATTTGCCCTGGGAGACCGGGCTGCCGGCGCGATTTCACCAAAACGATGCATCGCGCGAAAAAAGCGCCATTTTGGTGTGTTCGTGCGATATCGAGAGGCATGTCTGGCCAAAGTGATGCCCTGCTGCAAGGCGCAGTACCCGATGTGTCGCGAGGGGCCAACAATCGGGCGTGAAAGTTGCTAATGGAACGGCAAGGGCTTTGTGCGATTTATGACAGATCGATTGAAATCGACCTGGGGTTAGTCAGAAAGCCCTTTAAATGTTCGCAATTTTTATGTGTTCATGTGTTCCCCACCTTTTTGGAGATTTTTAATGATGAAGAAAAGCCTAGTCGCCCTGGCAGTGCTGGCCGTTTCCGGCGTGGCATCCGCCCAGTCCACCGTGACCATCTACGGCCTCGTGGATGCATGGATCGGTACCGTGAAGGACAACAACCTCAGCCAGTCCGGCGTGAACGTCCCACATCCTTTCTCCGGCAGCGGCGGTGGTCTGCAGACCAGCCGTTTCGGCCTGAAAGGTTCTGAAGACCTCGGCGGCGGCCTGAAAGCCAACTTCCTGCTGGAAGCCGGCTTTGATCCCAGCACCGGTGTTGCCAACGGCTATACCAACCCCTATGGTGCACCGGGTAATTCATCCACCGCGGTCTTCGGCCGTCAGGCATGGGTTGGCGTTTCCGGCGGCTTCGGTGAACTGAAGTTCGGCAAGATGTGGACCCCGTACGACATGGTCAAGGGTTCCGGTGCCGCTGGCTTTGACTCGCTGCTGTTTGCGCCTTCCACCAGCGTGTGGGCCAGCAACAGCTACTCGGACCGCCCAGGTAACTCGATCTATTACGAAACTCCGAATATCAGCGGTTTCTCCGCTGCTGGTATGTACAGCTTCGGTGAGAACAAGACCGCTGCTGTCGGCGCCGGCAAAATCATCAGCGTGAACGTTGCTTACGCAAACGGCCCCATCGGCGCTTCGCTGGCTTATCAGAGCGAAAAAACCACGGCCGCCGCCACCGCCGTCAAGTACACGCAGTTGAACGGCTCCTACGACTTCGGCGTGGTCAAGCTGCTCGGCGCTTACGGCAACGTGAAGAACGGCACCACCCCCATCACCGGCGTTGCGGCGGACAAGACGAAGGAATACCAGATCGGTCTGGACTTCCCTGTCTCCAGCGCGCTGACGCTGTCCGGCGGCTATGCCCGCTCCAAGAGCACCCTGCTGGGCGGAGTTCCCGATCTGAAGCGTACCGGCTACGGCGTGGCTGCCCTCTATGCGCTGTCCAAGCGTTCGAACCTGTACGCTGGCGTTCAGACTGGCAAGGAAACTGGCGGCGCGGCCGAGCGCAAGACCACCACCTACGGCGTTGGCATTCGCCACACGTTCTGATCCAGAGTTGATCTAAAACTCCCTAAAGCCGCTTCTTGAAGCGGCTTTTTCATGGAGTCGGCTGAAATCAGGCCAGAAACCGGATTCTGGCCAGCCGGAGCCCGGCTTTTGCGGGCGTTGTTTCTTTTCCACGCATCGCTGTTCTTTTGTGGTTTGAGCACAACGGGTTGGCTGTTTTTTCAGGCATTCCTTTGCGAATTGGAGCCCAGTCTGGTGCAATAGACCCAACTTCCCGAAAGGGGGTTGGCCCGGGTCTCTGGTGGAGCCACGAAGACGCAAGTCCAAAATGGTCCCCGTGCCGGAGCCCTATGTTTAACCTTGGAGAAACTCTCAATGAAAAAGACCCTTATCGCTTTGGCCGCACTCGGCGCGATGGCTGGTGCAGCTCAAGCTCAGTCGACCGTGACCATCTATGGTTTGCTCGACGCCAACGTTCAAAGCTTCAAAACCAACGTCGCAGCCGGCGCTGGCGCAACTGCAACGCTGCAAAGCCTGACCCAGACCAAGATTGACTCCGGCGGCCTGAACGGTTCGCGTTGGGGCATTCGCGTTAGCGAAGACATCGGCGGCGGCATGGCTGTCATCGGTAACCTCGAAAGCGGCTTCAACATCGACACCGGCGCTTCCGCTCAAGGCGGCCTGCTGTTCGGCCGTCGCGCCAACGTGGGTATCACCAGCGGCTTCGGTACCGTGACCATCGGTCGCAACTCCAGCTCGTACGACGACGTTGCCGGCGACCACGCCATGATGGGCGCTACCATTTTCGATCCTTCGAATACCAACAACGGTAACAGCATCACCACGCTGACCGCTCTGAACACCGCTGCTGCTGCTGCCGCTGCCGCTCCTACCCCCGCTAACGCTGCTGCTCTCCGCGGCGCGCTCGTGAACGTTGGTGCAGCTTTCCTGAGCCGCAACACGACCTGGGTTGGTTACAACACGCGTTTCAACAACAGCGTCAAGTACGTTTCCCCTAACTTCAGCGGCTTCTCCGGTTCGGTGATGTACGCTCTGGGTGAAGACAAGACCGCAGGCGTGGGCGCTACTCCTGGCACGAACGCAAGCAAGACCGTTTCTGCTTACCTGAAGTACGCAAACGGCCCACTGCTGGTGTCCGGCGGCTACCAGTCTGAAGGCTTCAGCCGCGCTGGCGGTGGCACCCCAGCACTGGAAAACTCCCTGATCAGCGTTGCATATGACTTCGGCGTTGCCAAAGTTGGCGCAGGCTTCAACCGTGCAAAATACAAGGACGTGGCTCCTGGCTCTTCTACCGCTGCACAAAAGGAATGGAACCTGAGCGTTGCAGTGCCCCTGGGTGCTACGACTCTGAGCGCAGGTTACGCACAGTCCAAGGGTGATGACCTGGGCAAGGCTACCGGCTACGGTATCCAGGCTCTGTACTCTCTGAGCAAGCGTACGACCCTGTACGCAGGCGCACAGAGCACCAAGACCTATGACAACCTGGTCAACACGATCAACCTGTTCAATGCTGCAACGCCAGCAACGGCCAGCAACATCGGCCGCGTGACCACCTACGGCGCTGGTATTCGCCACACGTTCTAATTTGAAGCTGGCGTAAGCCAGTTTCTTATGAGAATCCAAAAGCCGCTTCGGGGAAACCCGAGGCGGCTTTTTTTATGGAAAAAGCCGTGCGGTTTTTTGAAACTTTTCCGCGCGCGCCGCGTTGAGTTGTCTGGTTCTTTGTTTTTCTACGTGCATCAAGGCCGCAAGCCTGGCAGCCTCCCCGATTGCCCGCCATTTTTTTCATGACCACATCGCCGCCTTTTTTCTCCTTGAGCGCGCTGCGCACCCTTATGGTCATCAGTTGCCTGTCTTTGCTGGCCGCCTGCGCGGGAATAGAAACAAGCGCGCCCGCAGCCAGCCAGGATGTGCAGTGGACGTCGGCGTCGCCCTTGAATTCCAATGCAAGCCCTGTTTCAAGCCCCGAGACGGTGAAGTGGCAGCACTGCGCATTTCCGGGTAAAAAATCCACGCGTTACCGGGCGGTTCGCCTGGACGGACGCAATGCCGTCCTCGGTGAGTCCGACAGCGCCGCCAGCATGCTGCGGCAACATCTGCGTGTCGAGCCTTCGGAACTGGGCAAACTGGGTTTTTCCTGGAAGGTGCCCATGATGATTTCCGGCGCCGACATGACCCAGCGCGACAGCGATGACTCTCCGGTACGCGTGCTGCTGGCTTTCGAAGGCGACCGCTCCAAGTTTTCCGCCAAAAACGCCATGCTGTCGGAGTTGGCGTTGGCCCTGACGGGCGAGCCCATGCCCTATGCGACCCTCATGTATGTGTGGGGCACCCACAGCGCGCCGGAAAGCGTGGTGATCAACCCCCGCACCGACCGCATCCGCAAGCTGGTGCTTGAGTCCGGCCCCGCGCGGCTGGGCCGCTGGCTCGACTACGAGCGCGACATTCGCGCCGATTATGAAAAAGCGTTCGGCGAAGCGCCGGGCGCGCTGGTCGGCATTGCCATCATGACGGACAGCGACAACACACGGCAAAAAGCCTCGGCATGGTACGGCCCTGTCAGCTTGATCAACAAGACCTTGAACGCCTCAGCCGCCCCCGGCATGACCGCCGCATCGGCCAGGGTTTCACAAAGCCCCGTGTTTGCACCGCCATCCCTTCAAGACTAGTATTCAAACTGCTGAACTCGGACCTCACTGACATGCGCGCTCCGGCCACCCTTCCAAGCCTTCCAGCTGCCTCCTCCCTCCCATCCACCGCGGCAGACAGTCCCGACAACGCCGATGACCGGCCACTCCAGCTGCGCGCCAGCGGCCGTGCTTTCGCGCAGATCGTGCAGTACCACCCCGAGCTGACGGCCTTCCGGCGCGACCTGCATGCCCATCCCGAACTCGGCTTCGAAGAGGTCTATACCTCGAGCCGCGTTGTGCATGCGCTCAAACTGTGCGGGGTTGACGAGGTGCACACCGGCATCGGCAAGACCGGTGTGGTGGCCGTCATCAAGGGCCAGCAGCCCGCCAAGGCCGGCGCAAGGCCCATGGTGGGCCTGCGCGCCGACATGGACGCCTTGCCCATGACCGAGCACAACGAGTTCGGCTGGAAGTCTTCCAAGGCCGGCCTGATGCACGGCTGCGGCCACGACGGCCACACCACCATGCTGGTGGGCGCCGCCCGCTACCTGGCCGAGACGCGCAACTTCGCCGGCGACGCCGTGCTGGTGTTCCAGCCCGCGGAAGAGGGGCGCGGCGGGGCCGACGCGATGATCAAGGACGGCCTGTTCGAGCGTTTCCCGGTGCAGGCGATCTACGCCATGCATAACTGGCCCGCGATGCGGCCCGGCACCATAGGCATCAACCCCGGCCCCATGATGGCCGCGGCCGACCGCATCACCATCGAGGTGACCGGCAAGGGCGGCCACGGCGCACACGCTTACCTGACGGTGGATCCCGTGCTGGTGGCCGCTCACATCATTACCGCGGTGCAAAGCATTGTGTCGCGCAACGTCAAGGCCATGGACAACGCCGTGATCAGCATTTGCGCCGTCCAGGCGGGTGACCTGGGCGCCATGAGCGTGGTGCCCGAAACAGCCGTGCTGGTGGGCACCGTGCGCACCTTCAAGCCCGAGGTGCAGAACCAGGTCGAACGCCGCCTCAAGGAATTGTGCGCGGCCGTGGCCCAGGGTTTCGGCGCCACCGCCACCGTGAAGTACGAACGCATCTACCCGGCCACCATCAACTCGCCGGCCGAATACGCGCTGGCCACCGCGGTGGCGGACCAGCTTGTGGGCGCGGAAAACGTGGTGAGCAATCTTGAACCCAGCATGGGCTCGGAAGATTTTTCCTTCATGCTGCGCGTCAAGCCCGGCGCCTACCTGCGCCTGGGCCAGGGCGAACAGCTGCCAGACGGCAAGGGCGGCACCACCGGTGGCGTGGGCAGCCGTTTTCTGCACAACAGCTGCTACGACTTCAACGACAGCGTGCTGCCGCTGGGCTCGGCGCTGTTCGCGGGCATTGTGGAGCGCTCGCTGCCGCTGGCCTGAATTCAGGCGTAGCGCTTGTTGCGCAGGTTGTTCTTCATTTCCTTGAGCAACGGTTGCAGCTTGCTGCCTATGCGCAGCGCCACGCAGGTCGCCAGGATGTCCACGATCATCAGGTGCATCAGGCGCGACACCATGGGACTGTAGCGGTCATAACCCTCGGGGTGGTCGGCCGCCAGGTGGATGTTGCCGGCCGCGGCCAGCGGTGAACCGGTGACGGTGATGACGATGGTGGTGGCGCCGTTTTTCCGGGCGATGTCGCAGGCATCCATCAGGTCGCGCGTGCGTCCCGAATTGGAAATCACCACCACGCAGTCGCCCGGGCCCAGCAGCGAGGCGCTCATGACCTGCATATGGCCGTCGCTGTAGGCAATGCTGGTGATGCCCAGCCGAAAGAACTTGTGCTGCGCGTCTTGCGCCACGATGCCCGAATTGCCCACGCCGAAAAACTCGATGCGTTTGCCGGTGTTGTAGGTCGCCAGCAGCGCGTCGGCGGCCCTTTCCACGGCCACCGAACTCGCATCGTTGCGGTACTTCAAAAACGCCGCCACGGTGTTGTCTATCACCTTGACCATCACATCGGCAGTCTTGTCGTCGGCGTCCACGCTGCGGTGGATAAAGGGTACGCCCTCACTCACACTGCCCGCCAGCTTGAGCTTGAAGTCCGACAGGCCGTCGTAACCCATGCTGCGGCAAAAGCGCACCACGGTGGGCTTGCTCACATGCGAGCGGCCGGCCAGCTCGGTGATCGGCAGGTTGGCAAAGGCCCGCGGGTCGGACAGCACAAGGCGGCCCACGCGTTGTTCGGCGGGGGCTAGGGAGGAAAGAGACGCCTTGATTCGGTCGAGCATGCTCAGCACTCCTCAGACCAGCAATATCCGTCCCTGGCGATCATCGCACTCGAGGCACTCGGCCCCCAGCTGCCGGCGGCATAGGGCCGAGGTGCGCCGGAATCGTTGCTCCAGCTGTCCAGGATGGGCTCCACCCAGCGCCAGGCTTCTTCCTGTTCGTCGCTGCGCACAAAGAGGTTGAGTCGTCCGTCGATCACGTCCAGCAGCAGTCGTTCATAGGCACCCACGCGTTCGGAGCCGAAACGTTTGTCGAAATCCAGGTCCAGTTGCACAGGCGCCAGCGAGGGCGTGCCGCGGCGCTGGTCTGCGCCCTGGGCCAGCAGGTGCAGCTCCAGGCCGTCCTTGGGCTGCAGGTTGATCACTAGCCGGTTGGCCACGTTGGAGCCGGAGGTGGAGGCCTTGAAAATCGCGTGCGGCGCCGGCCGGAAGTTGACCTCGATGTGCGCGTCGCGGCCGGCCAGGCGTTTGCCGGTGCGGATGTAAAAGGGCACGCCGGCCCAGCGCCAGTTGGCGATCTCGGTGCGCAGGGCGACAAAGGTTTCGGTCCGGCTGTCGGGGGGCACGCCTTTTTCGTCGCGGTAACCCGGCACGGCCTCGCCGTCGATGTTGCCGGCCGCGTACTGGCCGCGCACCACGTGCTGCCCCAGCGTTTCAGGCGTCCAGGGCTTGAGCGAGCGCAGCACCTTGAGCTTTTCGTCGCGTATAGCGTCGGCATGCGAGTTGATGGGCGGCTCCATGCCGATGGCGCACAACAGCTGGAGCGCGTGGTTCTGCACCATGTCGCGCAGCGCGCCCGTGCTGTCGTAGAACGCCCCGCGTTTCTCCACGCCCAGGTCCTCGGCGATCGTGATCTGGATGTTGGCGATGGTTTCGCGGCGCCACAGCGGCTCGAACAGCGAATTGCCGAAGCGCAACGCGAACAGGTTTTGCACCGAGGGCTTGCCCAGGTAGTGGTCGATGCGAAAGATCTGCTGCTCGCTGAGCACGCTGCGCACCGTCTTGTTGATGGCGCGATTCGAGGCCAGGTCGTGGCCCAGCGGTTTTTCCAGCACCACGCGCGTCTGCGGGCCGTTCAGGCCTGCGGCGGCAATCTGCTCGCACACCGTGGTGAACAGGCTGGGCGCCGTCGCCACATACATCACGACCACATCGGCCGGCCGCTGCTGCAGCCTGGCGGCCAGCCCCGCGTAATCGGCCGGATTGGACAAATCCATGCGCAGGTAGCCCAGCAGCGCGGCAAAGCGCGAGAACTCCTCCTCGCTGGGGCGTTTGGCCAGCTCGACATTGTCGAAGCGGGACTTGATCAGGGCGCGGTACTGGTCGTCGGACAAATCGTCGCGCGCCACGCCCACAATGCGCCCGCCCGGCGGCAGTGAGCCATGGCGAAAGGCCTGGAACAGGGCCGGCATGATCTTGCGCCACACCAGGTCGCCGGTGCCGCCGAAGAGGATGAGGTCAAAACTCATGGTAAAAAAGTGTCTTGGTAATTAAGTTTCATATTCTATGGGCATAATGGTAACTCGACCCTGAACCCGCGCGATGCACGCCTCCAGGTGCTTCCGCGGTGTTTCATCCGGACCACTTTCGCGTTTTTGCCCAGCATCCTTGCCATGACCCAACTTGACGCCCTCAAACAGTTCACCACCGTGGTTGCCGACACCGGTGATTTCAAGCAGCTGGGGCAGTTCAAGCCGCAGGACGCAACCACCAACCCCTCGCTGATCCTCAAGGCGGTGCAAAAGGCCGACTACCAGCCTTTGCTCAAGGACACCGTGGCTCGCTTCAAGGGGCGCGCCCTTGACGAAACCATGGACCGCCTGCTGGTGCGCTTCGGCTGCGAAATCCTCTCCATCATCCCGGGCCGCGTTTCGACCGAAGTCGATGCGCGCCTGAGCTTTGACGCCAATGCCACCTATACGCGCGGCGAACGCATCGTCGAGCTCTACCAGGCCGAGGGCATACACATAGACCGCGTGCTGATCAAGGTCGCCGCCACCTGGGAGGGCATACAGGCGGCCGAAAGGCTCGAGCGGCGCGGCATCCATACCAACCTCACCCTGCTGTTCTCATTCGCCCAGGCGGTGGCCTGCGGCCAGGCCAAGGTGCAACTGATCTCGCCCTTCGTCGGCCGTATCTACGACTGGTACAAAAAGTTCGCCGGCGCGGCCTGGGATGAAGCCGCGATGGCCGGCGCCAATGACCCCGGTGTCAAGTCGGTGCGCGAGATCTACAACCATTACAAGCACTTCGGCATCGCCACCGAAGTAATGGGCGCGAGCTTTCGCAACGTGGGCCAGATCACCGCACTGGCCGGCTGCGACCTGCTGACCATCAGCCCCGAACTGCTGGCCCAATTGGCGGCTTCCGAGGCGCCGCTGTCGCGCGCACTCGACGCCAAGGCTGCGGCCGCGCTGGACTTGCCCGCCGTCAATTACGACGAAGCGGGTTTTCGCTACGCGCTCAATGAAGACGCCATGGCCACCGAAAAGCTGGCCGAGGGCATACGCGCCTTCGCGGCCGACGCCGTGAAGCTCGAACAACTGATGCTGGCAGCCTGAGGCATGGCCGTGCAGCCAAGACCCCGCTGCGACCGCACGCCGGCCTGGGCCGCGCTGCAGGCCTGCTTCGACGCCCAGGGAAAATCCTTTGACCTGCGCCAGGCCTTCGCGGCCGACGCCGGGCGCTTTGCGCATTTCAGCCAGGAAGCGCCGCATGTTTTTGCCGATCTCTCCAAAAACCTGATCGACACGACCAGCGAGTCATTGCTGCTTGAACTGGCCGCTCAATGCCGGCTCGAGCAGCACCGCGACGCGATGTTTGCCGGCGAGCTGATCAACCGCACCGAGCAGCGCGCCGTCATGCATTTTTTGCTGCGGAGCCCGGCGGTCCCCGGCATGAGCGGCGACTTCGCGCGCGTGCATGAAACCCTGGACGCCATGCTGGCCTATGCCGAGCAACTGCGCGCCGACGCGGCCATCACCGACATCGTCAACATCGGCATAGGCGGCTCCGACCTGGGCCCGCAGATGGCGGTGCTGGCGCTGGCTGAATTCGCCATCCCCGGCAAGCGTTTTCACTTTGTCTCCAACGTCGACGGCGGCGAGCTGGCCGGCGTGCTGCAAGGGCTCAAGCCGCAGAACACGCTGTTTCTGGTGGCCTCCAAAACCTTCACCACTACCGAGACCATGACCAATGCGCATTCGGCCAGGCGCTGGTTTGAATCGCAGGGCGGCATGGATATAGGCAGGCATTTCGCGGCGCTCACCACCAATGTCGCGGCGGCCAACGCTTTCGGCATCAAGACAACCTTCGGCTTCTGGGACTGGGTGGGCGGGCGCTATTCGCTCTGGTCGGCCATAGGCCTGCCGATCGCCATCGCCATAGGCGCGGCGGGCTTTTGCGAACTGCTGGCCGGCGCGCATGCGATGGACGAGCATTTCCGCACCGCGCCGCTGGCGCGCAACCTGCCGGTGCGCCTGGGCTTGCTCGACGTCTGGTACCGCAATTTTCACGGCTTCAGCAGCCGCAGCATCGCGCCTTACAGCAGCGCCTTGCGGCGCCTGCCGGCCTACCTGCAGCAGCTTGAGATGGAAAGCAACGGCAAGCGCGTCGACGCCGAGGGCCAAGCCCTGCCTTTCGCCACCTCGCCCGTACTGTGGGGCGAGCCCGGCACCAACGGCCAGCACGCCTATTTCCAGATGCTGCACCAGGGCAGCTCGGTGGTGCCGGTGGAGTTTGTCGCCGTCAAGCAGGCCGGCCACAGCCTGCCCGGGCACCACGCCACCTTGCTGGCCAATGTGCTGGCCCAGGCACAAGCGCTGATGCAGGGCAAGGACGATGTGGGCGGCCACAAACATTTCCCCGGCAACCGGCCCAGCACTTTTTTGCTGCTGGAGCGGCTCACGCCCGCCAGCCTGGGCGCGCTGGTCGCGCTGCAGGAGCACCGCGTGTTCGTCAGCGGCGCTGTCTGGGGCATCAACAGCTTCGACCAGTGGGGTGTCGAGCTCGGCAAGGTGCTGGCCAGGGACATCGAGCCGCGCCTGCAAAGCGGCGACCTGTCCGGCCTTGACGGCTCGACGGCCGGCCTGCTGCGCAAAATTGCCGGCTGATTTACGCAAAACTGTGCTTTTTTCCCTGACGGGAGTGCGCGGTTTCGTGGTCAACTTGCCGCTTCGCTGATTTTTCGATGACTTCGCATCATGTCCAGATCCGTTCCGTCCGGCCGAGCTTCCCTGCAGTTTTCCCAGCTCGCTGCGGCGCTGGCGCTCTTCGCGGCGGTTTTGGCCACCGGCTGCGCAACACGCGCGTCCGATGCTGAGGACTCCGACGTCGAGGAGCCCGTCAGCCAGGGCGGCACTGTGGGTGTGGCCGAAGGGGTGACCGGCACGGCCTGGGCCGAGATGTCGGCGCCGCCCAAAGCCGGCGAACTCAAGCCCGACGACCTCAAGTGGGAGATATTCCGCGTGCCCGGCAAGCAGCCGGCCAGCTACAGCTATGTGCGCCATGAGGGCCGCGACGCGGTGCTCGCCAAGGTCGAGGCTTCCGGCAGCATCTTGCGCCATCGCCACCGCATCGAACCGGACCAGCTCGGCCTGGTGCGCTTTTCCTGGAACGTGCCCAACGCGGGCTCGGGTGCCAACCTCACGCTGCCGCAGCTCGAGGATGTGCCGGTACGGGTGGTGCTCGCCTTCGAAGGCGACCGCTCGCGGCTGTCGATGAAAAATGCCATGCTGTCGGAGCTGAGCCGCTTGCTGACCGGCGAAGAGATGCCGTTCGCCACCCTGGTCTATTCGTGGTCGCGGGTCAAGCAGCCCGGCGAGGTCGTCGTCAACGACCGCACCGACCGCATCCGCAAGATCGTCGTCGACTCGGGCGACCATGGCTACAACGAATGGCGCAGCTACGAGCGCGACATCCGCGCCGACTACCGCAAGGCTTTTGGCGAAGACCCGGGCGCCTTGCTGAGCTTCGCGGTCTTTACCGAAGGTGAAAGAAACGAAGGCCAGCTGCAGGCCTTCTACGGGCCGCTCAAGCTCATACCGGCTTCGGCCTCGGCTGTCGCGAGCAAGTAGCGCCGCGTCAGGGCCCGCTCAAAATTTGTAGCCCAGCTGCAGGGTGAAGCAGTTCGGGTCCAGCACCACGTCAATCGTTTGGCCCGTACTCAGCGTGCCGCGGGTTTTCAGCAGGGTCTTGGTGTAGCTACCCTCCAAAAACCACTTGTCATTGAGGTTGTAGACGCCTCCGACCTGGAAGGACGGGGCCAGCTTGGATTTGAAGGACACGCCGGTGGGCGGGCCGCCGGGGTTGGTCAGCGCGGTCAGCAGGGCGCTGCCCTGCTCCTTGTAAAACCGCACATACGACAGGCCGGCGCCCAGGTAGGGCCGGAACCGTGCTTCGGCCTCGAAAAAGCGGTACTGGCCTATCAGCGTGACCGGAAGGGCCCGGGTGTCGGCCACCTTGCCGAAACCCGCGAGCGTGCCGTCGCCGGTGACGTCATGCCGGAAACCCAGGCCTAGCGGCAGGTGCAGGTTGAGGTGCTCGGTGGCCATGTAGTTGATCGCGCCCGTCACCCGGGTGTCGTTGCTGACGCCCACACGCACGTTGGGTATGTTGCCCGTCAGTGTGCCGCTGTCCACGGAGGGTTTGATGCGCGTGACGCCCGCCGACAAAGACCAGGTGCCGGCCTGTTGCGCGAAAGCGGGGAACGTGGACACGGCCATGATGGCCGCGGCAATCAGGTGTTGTCTGGAAAGGGGCATGGGGCGAGTCCGGTGATGTGGCTGGGTGACTGTTTTAAGGTGTTGGAGGTTCATCCAGGGAATCGGTGTCAATGGTCATGGTAGCGGCAAGCGCCGGTGCGCGCTGGCCTGCATAGGGGTTTTGTCCCGGCGATGAAGCGCAGACGCAACGGCTTTTGTCGATTGAAAACGTTCTTCGTACAAGGTTTATACGGATGCGTGCAATGTGGTTTTGGCCCGCCAAATCGACTGCCGCGCCGGCCCCTCGGCCGCCGCGGTAGCCCCGCGAGGCGCGCCGCATTATCATGCGGCAGGGAATTCACCCTGTTAACACCTTGTGAGGAGGATTACTGTCATGAATTTTGGCCAAGCCATTTCCACCTGCTTTTCCAAGTACGTCACGTTTACCGGACGGGCATCGCGTCCGGAATTCTGGTGGTTCTTCCTGTTCCAGATCATCGTCCTGATCGTCACCGGCATGATCAGCAACATCCTGTACGGCATTGCCGCGCTGGCGATGCTGTTGCCGGGAATCGCGGTGGGCGTTCGCCGCCTGCATGACATCGGCAAGACCGGTTGGCTGCTGCTGATCGGCCTGATCCCGGTGGTCGGCCTGCTGCTGCTGTACTGGTGCGTTCAGCCTTCGGAAGGCCCCAACCAGTATGACGAAGGCGCCGCACCGGGGGTGCCCGCCGGCCCAACGGGCGAGCAATAAAAAAAAGCACGCATAAAAAAAGGGCCGCGAAAGCGGCCCTTTTTGATGGAGCGAGAAGCTCAGGCGGGCATTACATGCCCATGTCGCCCATGCCGCCCATACCACCCATGCCGCCTGGCATGCCGCCGCCGGCGGGTGCTTCGTCCTTTGGAGACTCGGCCACCATGGCTTCGGTCGTCAGCATCAGCGATGCCACGGAAGCGGCGTTCTGCAGTGCGGTGCGGGTGACCTTGGTGGGATCCAGGATACCCATTTCGATCATGTCGCCGTAGGTGTCGTTGGCCGCATTGAAGCCGTAGTTGCCCTTGCCGCCGAGAACCGCGTTGACCACCACGGAGGCTTCGCCGCCTGCGTTGTAGACGATTTCGCGCAGGGGGGCTTCAATGGCGCGCAGCACCAGCTTGATACCGGCGTCCTGGTCGGCGTTGTCGCCCTTGATGGCGCCCGCAGCCTGCTTGGCGCGCAGCAGCGCGACGCCGCCGCCGGCCACAATGCCTTCTTCCACGGCTGCGCGGGTGGCGTGCAGCGCGTCTTCCACGCGGGCCTTCTTTTCCTTCATTTCGACTTCGGTGGCAGCGCCGACCTTGATCACGGCAACACCGCCGGCCAGCTTGGCCACGCGCTCTTGCAGTTTTTCACGGTCGTAGTCGCTGGTCGCTTCCTCGATCTGGACGCGCACTTGCTTGACGCGCGCTTCGATGTCGGCAGCGGCGCCGGCGCCGTCGATGATGATGGTGTTTTCCTTGCCCACTTCGATGCGCTTGGCCTGGCCGAGGTCGGCCAGCGTCACTTTTTCGAGCGACATGCCGACTTCTTCAGCGATGACCTTGCCGCCGGTCAGGACGGCGATGTCTTCCAGCATGGCCTTGCGGCGGTCGCCGAAGCCGGGAGCCTTCACGGCCACGACCTTCAGGATGCCGCGCAGGGTGTTCACCACCAGGGTTGCCAGGGCTTCGCCCTCGACTTCTTCGGCGATGATCAGCAGCGGACGGCCGGCCTTGGCCACTTGCTCCAGGGTGGGCAGCAGGTCGCGGATGTTGCTGATCTTCTTGTCGTAGAGCAGCACAAAGGGGTTGTCCAGCAGCGCGGACTGCTTTTCAGGGTTGTTGATGAAGTAAGGGGAGAGGTAGCCGCGGTCGAACTGCATGCCTTCGACGACGTCGAGTTCGTTTTGCAGGGACTTGCCGTCTTCCACGGTGATCACGCCTTCCTTACCAACCTTGTCCATCGCGTCGGCAATGATCTTGCCGATGGATTCGTCGGAGTTGGCGGAGATCGAGCCGACCTGGGCGATTTCCTTGGAGGTGGTGGTGGGCTTGGAAGCCTTCTTGAGCTCTTCGGTCAGGGCCAGCACGGCCTTGTCGATACCGCGCTTCAGGTCCATGGGGTTCATGCCGGCGGCCACGTACTTCATGCCTTCGCGGACGATGGCTTGTGCCAGAACGGTGGCGGTGGTGGTGCCGTCGCCGGCGTTGTCGGAGGTCTTGGAAGCGACTTCCTTGACCATCTGCGCGCCCATGTTCTGCAGCTTGTCCTTCAGTTCGATTTCCTTGGCGACGGACACGCCGTCCTTGGTCACCGTGGGGGCGCCGAACGAGCGCTCCAGAACCACGTTACGGCCTTTGGGGCCCAGGGTTACCTTGACGGCGTTGGCCAGGATGTTCACACCCTCGACCATGCGTGCGCGGGCTTCGCCGCCGAAAATGACGTCTTTTGCTGCCATGTTTAATTCTCCAGAATTCAGTTAATAAGGGGTTTGAGGCGGCGAAGAATTACTTCTCGACCACGGCAAACAGGTCTTCTTCTTTCATGACGAGCAGTTCGTCGCCGTCGACCTTGACGGTCTGGCCGCTGTATTTGCCGAACAGGACGCGGTCGCCCACTTTCACGCCAACGGGGCTCAGTTCGCCCTTGTCGTTCTTCTTGCCTGGACCAACGGCCAGCACTTCGCCTTGATCAGGCTTTTCAGCGGCGCTGTCGGGAATGACGATGCCGGAAGCGGTTTTGGTTTCGTTTTCCACGCGTTTGACGATCACGCGGTCGTGCAAAGGACGAAGTTTCATGAGAGCTCCTTGTTTGAGAACACTGGGTTTTGGGAATCAAAAAGCACCCGCGTAAAGTGGGTGCTTGTTAACTTTGGTGGATTGACGAGGCCTTGTTAGCACTCAATACCATCGAGTGCTAATCATAGGGGCAATTCGGGGTGTTTTCAAGGTTGCGTGCTGGAAAATCCTGTTTTCAAGTGTGGAGCGGGAAGCCGTGGCGTGCACTGGGCCCCGTTGCCACCCGCGCGGGCGGCGCCAAGGGAACTGAGCCTGGGTGCCGGCCATGCGCGTCGATCCGAGCTTGTCCTACACGCAATTCCTCTCCCGCTGACGAGCTGCCGCCCATGCTGGCCCCTACAGTCAAATCCTCTTCATTCAGGGGCCGGACCCGGCATCACCATGTTTCTAGACAGTTTTCCACGCGAAGAAGCCCAGGACAGCCGTGCCATGCGCCCGGCGCGGGAGTCTGCGGCCGAGCCGGCCCGCTCGCGCCATCCCTGGCCTTTTCCGGTATCCGGCAAGGAGTTCGGCCTGCCGGCGGCAAAGCCCCAGGCGGTGGGCGGGTCCGGCTATGCCGCAAGCGGCAGCAGTTTTGTCACCTGATGGATTCCGGCAGACGGTGATGAAAGCAAAAACCAGCGCCGAGCCGGAAAGCCCTCGGGCCGGCGGCACAAAAACTCCAGCGAGGCGGCCCAAAAAGACCCCCTCAGACGACTTCGGCCGGGAAGGCACCAACAAAACCATCCCCGAACCCAAGGCCGATGGCCAGCCCTCCGAGGAACTGGGCCATACCCTGCATATCGGGAAGACGCCTTACACGCGCGGCTGAGGCGGGCCTTCGTTCGCGCCGCCCGCCACATGCGCCGCCGCGCTCCGCCGCACCACCTGCGGCAGCGTGGCCGAGATGGTTGTGCCCTGGGTGGTGTTGATTTCCAGGTGGCCGCCCGAGGCCTCCACCCGGTGGCGCATGCCCTGCAGGCCGTGGCTGGATGCCTGCACGGCCTGCGGATCGAAGCCCCGGCCGTCGTCGTGCACGGTCACGATGATGTAGTCCTTGTAGCTCAACAGGTTGATTTCCACGTTCTGCGCCTGCGCATAGCGGGCAATATTGGTCAGGGCCTCCTGGGCCAGCCGGTAGACCGTCAGCTGCAAGGTTTCGTCCAGTTCCGCCGGCTCGAGGTTGGTGACGATGCTCAAGCCCGAACGCTGGGCGAACTCGCGCGTCAGGATCTCCAGGGCCGGTAGCAGCCCGAGGTTGGACAGCGAGGAAGGGCGAAGGTCTTCGATGATGCGCCGCTTCAGGGCGATGCCGCTGTTGAGCGTTTCAATCAGATGTTCGATGCGGGCCGGCAAGTCGCCGTTTTCGCCGGACAGCTTGGCCTTGATGCGCGTGATGTCGAGCTTTGCGGCCGTGAGCAGCGCGCCGAGTTCGTCGTGGAGTTCGCGCGCCAGGTGCTCTCTTTCCTGTTCCCGGACCTGCTGCAGGTGGGTGGCCAGCTCGGCCAGCCGGCTGGTGCGCTCCTTGACCTGGACGTTCAGCAGGTCGCGCTCGGCCTGCAATGCCAGTTGCTGGCGCTGTCCGGCCTGGTCCAGGGCGGCGGTCTGGCGCAAATACAGCCAGAAGGCCACAAAGGCGACGGTCGCCACCAGGGTAATGCCTATGCGCGTGAGCAACAGCGAACGCCGGACTTCCGCATAGCCCCTCGCGGTGTCCTGGTTGGTTTCTTCGATGAGCCGGCCGGCGCTGTTGCGTATGGCGTCCATTTGCTCCTTGCCCACTTCCGTGGTCAGGACAAAACGCCAGGCCTCGTCCTTGCCTTCGTTTTTCATGCGGATGGACAGGTCCATTTCCGCCAGCTTGCGCTGCACCGTCCGCCCCAGCAGCGACAGCGTGCCGGCCTGGTCCTGGCGCGCGGCGAGCAGTTCGCGCAACTGGTCCTGCGTCTGGCCTATGTCCGCAATGGCGGCCTTGTAGGGCTCCAGGTACATGGTGTCGCCGGTCAACAGGTAGCCGCGCTGCCCGGTCTCCGCGTCGAGCACGTCGCGCAGCAGCCGCTGGACATGGCTGCGTGTGAGGTGGGCCTGCGCCACTTCGTCCATCGCGTCCATGGATTTGTCATACGACAGCTCGCTGATGCCGATCAGGGTGAGCACGGCGATCAAGGCGCAGGCGACGTTGACGGCCATTTTGTGGGGGGTGCTTCGCATGGGAGCTTTCGTGATGGCGTTCTCGAAATGGTGCCGCCGGCCGGGCGCAACCTGCCCGAAATTCTAGAAACCGGCCCTTCGGCCAGGCATGAAAAAGCCACCCGAAGGTGGCTCTATGTTGCTGGCGTTTGGTCAGCTGCAGCGTAGGACGCCGCCTTGCCCGGCGGCCTTACAGGCCGGCTGCAGCGCGAAGCGCAGCAGCTTTATCAGTACGTTCCCACGTGAATTCCGGTTCGTCGCGGCCGAAGTGGCCGTAGGCTGCCGTCTTTTCGTAGATGGGGCGCAGCAGGTCCAGCATCTGGATGATGCCCTTGGGGCGCAGGTCGAAGTGCTCGTTGACCAGGGCCGAGAGTTTTTCGTCGGAGATCACGCCCGTGCCTTCGGTATAGACCGTGACGTTCATGGGCTTGGCCACGCCGATGGCGTACGCCACCTGAATCTGGCACTGGCGGGCCAGGCCGGCTGCCACGATGTTCTTGGCGACGTAGCGGGCGGCGTAGGCGGCCGAGCGGTCCACCTTGCTGGGGTCCTTGCCGCTGAAGGCGCCGCCGCCGTGCGGGCAGGCGCCGCCGTAGGTGTCGACGATGATCTTGCGGCCGGTCAGGCCGCAGTCGCCCTGCGGGCCGCCGATGACGAAGCGGCCGGTCGGGTTGATCAGGAAACGGGTGTCCTTGGTCAGCATGCCCTTGGGCAGCACCGGCTTGATGATTTCCTCGATGATGGCTTCGTTGAAAGAGGCCTTCATCTTGTGCGGGGTCTCGCTCTGGTCGGGGCTGTGCTGGGTCGACAGCACCACGGTGTCGATGCTGTGCGGCTTGCCGTCCACGTAGCGCATGGTCACCTGGCTTTTTGCGTCGGGGCGCAGGAAAGGCAGACGGCCGTCCTTGCGCAGCTGGGCCTGGCGCTCGACCAGGCGGTGCGCGTAATAAATCGGCGCGGGCATCAGTTCGGGCGTTTCATCGCAGGCGTAACCGAACATCAGGCCCTGGTCGCCGGCGCCTATGTTCAGGTGGTCGTCGGAGGCGTGGTCCACGCCCTGGGCGATGTCGTTGGACTGCTTGTCGTAGCAGACCATGACGGCGCAACCCTTGTAGTCGATGCCGTATTCGGTGTTGTCGTAGCCGATGCGCTTGATGGTGTCGCGCGCGACCTGGATGTAGTCAACGTGGGCGTTGGTGGTGATTTCGCCGGCCAGCACGACCAGGCCGGTGTTGGTCAGGGTCTCGGCGGCGACGCGGCTGCGCGGGTCCTGTTTGAAGATCGCATCGAGAATCGCGTCGGAAATCTGGTCGGCGACCTTGTCGGGATGGCCTTCGGAGACGGATTCGGATGTAAAGAGAAAATCGTTCGCCATTGCGTACACTCCATGAAGTTTGTCGGCGCGTTGCCGGCTGGGGTGCTTCGGCGAACGCTTTAGCAGTTTGGTTTAATGTCGCCCTGCAAGTTGTTCAATAACTCGGCGACAGCCCTCATTATAAGACAGCCCTTTTTCGGCTGGATTGGCCCATCAATACCCCTTTTTTCTGACCAATGCCCTGGTTGTTCCGATTTTTCGCCCTCTGGCCGTTGGCCGCCCTGCATGCGCTGGGCGCGGCGCTGGGTTGGCTGGTCTGGGCGCTGAGCCCGCGCTACCGCGCGCAGTTCCGGGCCCATGTGGCGCAGGCCGGCCTGCCCTTTGAGCTGGCCCGCCCGGCGATTGCCGAGGCCGGGCGCTTTATCGCCGAACTGCCCAAACTGTGGATGCGGCCCGCCACGGAATCCTGCCTGGGCAATGTGCGCGTGGAGGGCCAGGCCCATGCCGAAAGCGCTTTCGCGCAAGGCCGCGGCGTGATTTTTTTCGGCCCGCATTGCGGCAGTTTTGAGCTGGGCCCGCAGGCGCTGGCTGAACTCTACGGCCCCATCACCGCCATTTACCGGCCCGCGCGCAAGGCTTGGCTGGCGCGGCTGGAGCGCCTGGCCCGCGACCGCGCCAACCTCACCGTGGTTCCCGCATCCCTGAGCGGTATCCGCCTGATGCACAAAACCCTCAAGGCCAACCAGGCTGTGGCGCTGCTGACCGACCAGGTGCCGCCCGAGGGGCTGGGCGTCTGGGCGCCGTTCTTCGGCAAACCGGCTTACACCATGACCCTGGCGGCGCGGCTGGCGCTGCAAAGCGGGGCGGTGCTGCTGCCGGTAAGCTGCGAGCGCCTGCCGCATGGCAGCGGCTACTTCCTCAAGATATGGCCGGCGGTCCAAGGGGTCCAACCCGACGACGCCGGCAAGCCGCGTGCCGAACTGCTGCAGGCCGTAACGCAGATCAACCGCGCGATTGAAGCCATTGTGCTGAGCCAGCCCGGCCAGTACCTGTGGGGCTACGCACGCTACAAGACACCACGCAAGGAAGCACCGCTTTGAAGACTGTCCGCCAGATGGCCAGCCGGCTCGTAACCCGCGGCGGCATTCTTTTTATGCAGCTGCTGGCCCTGGTGCCGCTTTCCTGGACGCGCGGCCTGGGCGTGCTGCTCGGCTGGGCGCTGTATGCCGTGGTGGGTGCTCGCCGGCGTGTGGTGGACACCAACCTGGCCCTGTGTTTCCCGGCGCTTTCCACCGAAGAGCGGCGCCGCCTGAATGTGCAGACCTTTGTGTACTTCGCCCAGGCCTGGCTCGACCGCGCCTGGCTGTGGCATGCGCCCAAGGCCTGGGTGCAGCGCCGCGTGCACCTGACGGGCGCTATCGATGAACTCGCAGGCAACGCGCCCACAGTGATTTTCCTGCCGCATTTTGTGGGCCTGGACGCGGCCTGGACCGCGGTGGCGCTGCAGATGCCCAGGCCTTCCACCACGATTTACACCGACCAGTCCAACAAGCTGGTGGACCGCTGGATACTGCGCGGGCGCCGGCGCTTCGGCAACCTGCGCCTGTTCGGCCGCGCGGCCGGCGTCAAACCCATCGTCGCGGCGCTGCGCGAAGGCCAGCCGCTGTATTTGCTGCCGGACATGGATTTCGGTGCCGGCGATTCGGTGTTTGTGCCTTTTTTCGGCGTGCCTACCGCCACCGTGCCCTCGCTCTCGCGCTTTGCCAGGCTGGGCCGCGCCAAGGTATTGCCGCTGCTGCCGCGCATCACCGCCACCGGCTACGAGGTGCAGGTGCTGCCGGCCTGGGACGATTTCCCCAGTGAAGACCCGGTGGCCGACACCGCGCTCATGAACGCGCGGCTGCGCGACTACATCGAAACCATGCCGGCGCAGTATTACTGGGTGCACAAGCGCTTCAAGACCCGGCCCGAGGGTGACCCTTCGATGTATTGAGCTGGCAGGCCCGCGGCCGCTAGCGCAAAAAATCCCGCAGGTAGGCCGCCACCAAGGCCGGTTGCTCGTGGATGATCCAATGGGTCGCCCCCGCGATGCGCTGCAACGCCATCTGCGGCACATAGTCCTGCAACCCGTCCAGCAGGGCCGCCGGCAGGGCGATGTCGTCCATGGCCCAGAGCACCAGGGTGGGAAGATGGATTTCCAGCATCTCGCGTGGAATCGTCACGGCGGCCGCGGCCGGGTCGTTGTGCGGCGGGCCTGGCCGGGGAGGGCGCAGCGGCGAGGCGCGGTAATAGTTGCAGGGGCCGGTCAGTCCCTGGCGCCAGATGCCGCGGTATTGCTCGCGCAGCGCATCGGTGAGCCAGGCGTGCGGGCCGTCGGCCGCGCCCATGTGGGTGAAAAACTCCCACAGGCGGCGAAAGTCGTCCTCGGCCAGCAGCACCTCGGCGTCGGGGCGGATCAGGAAATTCATATAGGCACTGGCGGCCTGCTGCGCCGGTGACTGCTGCAGCTCGCGCAAAAAAGTGCCGGGATGCGGCGAGTTGATGATGGCCAGTTTTTTCATCAGGGCCGGATGGCCGGCCGCGAGGTTCCAGGCTACCGCGCCGCCCCAGTCATGGGCAACCAGGCATTCGAGTTGTCCGCCCTCCAGTGCGATCAGCGCCGCGATGTCCTGCACCAGGTGCTTGGGCCGGTAAGCGGCGGCCTCGGCCGGCGCGCTGGATTGTTCAAAGCCGCGCAGATTGGGTGCGATGCAGCGAAAGCCGCCGTTTTCAGGCCGGGCAAAGTGTTCCAGCAGGCCGTCCCAGACAAAAGCGGCTTCGGGAAAGCCGTGCAAAAACATCAGCACGGGCCGGCCTCGGGCGCCGCTGGCGCGGCAGGACAGGGTGATGCCATGGGGCAGGGCCTGCAAACGGGTTTCAATCATGGCACTACGCTTTCTATCCGGGGCCGAAAGCGCCGGCCGGCCTCAATCGTTGATTTCAGGCAAGTCGTCGGGCGCAGCCTTGGCGGGCTTGCCCGGCTTTTCAGTGTCAGCCGGGTGCGCCCAGTCCCATAAATGCTGGGCGACTTCCTCGACGCCCTGGCGCTTCAGCGAAGAAAAGAGTTTGACGTCTCCGCCGCCGGCCTGCAGTCGCACAATGGACAGCGCCTTGGCCGCCTCGGTCTTGTTGAGCTTGTCCGATTTGGTCAGCAGCACCAGGAATTTCAGGCCTTCCTCGACGCGCGGCCGGATTACGTCCAGCAGGATTTCGTCGAGCTCGGTCAGGCCCAGGCGCGGGTCGCACAGCAGCACCACGGCCTTGAGGTTGTCGCGCGTCTGCAAATAGTTGCCCATCACCTGCTGCCAGCGGTATTTGGCTTCCTTGGGCACGGCCGCATAGCCGTAACCCGGCAGGTCGGCCAGCACCGCGTCCATCACACCCTGCTTGCCCAGGCTGAACAGGTTGATGCTTTGTGTGCGCCCGGGTGTCTTGGAGGCAAAAGCCAGCCTGTGCTGCTGCGTCAAGGTGTTGATACAGGTGGATTTGCCCGCGTTGGAGCGGCCCACGAAGGCGATTTCGGGCACGTCGACGCGCGGCAGGTGCTTGAGTTCGGGTGCGGTGGTGAGGAACTTGGCCGTGTGCAGCCAGCCCATGGCGATCTTGGGGTCGGGGGCGCCGGATGCGGCGGGAGCTGGTTTGGGCGGCGGTGCGGAGGTCATGGTCGGGCGGTCCCTGAAGGTCGTTTGCATGCCGGCGGCATGCGTTGAAAGGGGCCAAAGCCCCTGTGGGCGGGGCTTGGGAGGCCGTCAACCGGCAGGGAGCTCCCGGCGGCTTGCCGCGGCAAGACCCCGAATAATCGGGGGTGCCCTGAAGCCATTGTAAAATCAGAAAGTTATACGTTTTGTGCGCCAACCAATTAAAACCCCCGATATGAAGCTGTTCGTTACTTCCCTCCTGGCCGCTTTGCTGGCCGTGCCCGCCGTATCGTCCTTCGCCGCCGGCGAAGCAGCCGCACCCGCGCACGATGCCGCCCCGGCCGCCGCAGCGGCTCCGGCCAAGGTTGCCAAACCCGACCTGGTCAAGGGCGAGGCCAGCTTCACCGCCGTGTGCGCGAGCTGCCACGGCGCCGATGGCAATTCCGGCACGCCGGCCAACCCCAAGCTGGCGCAGCAGCACCCCGAATACCTGGTCAAGCAGCTGCAGGAGTTCAAATCCGGCAAGCGCAAAAACCCCATCATGCAGGGCTTCGCCTCGGCGCTGTCCGACGATGACATGAAAAACATCGCCTACTGGGCCACCTCGAAAAAAGCCAAGACCGGCTTTGCCAAGGACAAGGAACTGGTCGCCCTCGGTGAGCGCATCTACCGCGGCGGCGTGCAGGACCGCCAGATCGCCGCCTGCGCTGGCTGCCACAGCCCGACCGGCGCCGGCATTCCCTCGCAGTACCCGCGCCTGGGCGGCCAGCATGCCGACTACACCGTGACGCAGCTGACGGCCTTCCGTGACGGCGGCCGCAAGAACAGCATCCCCATGACCCAGGTCGCCGCCAAGCTCAACGACCGCGAAATCCGCGCCCTGGCCGACTACATTGCCGGCTTGCGCTAAGCCGCTGCCCGCCTAGGCGGGCTTTTTTGCCGAAAATACACGCAGGCCGACTGCAGTATTGAACCCAAGCCGCTAAAACCAATCACACCAAGGCGGGTCTTTCTGATGAAGGCCCGCCTTTTTCTTTTTCCCTTGCCGGCTGCCGCCAGCCGATCCGGTTCCACTTAAAGCATGACAGTTTCCACCCAGGGTTTGAAAGTCAATTGGGGCTCCCGCAGTTTGCGGGCGTCGGTGGAACTGCTGTCGTCCATGCGGTTTTCCATTTCGCTGCTGACGGTGATCTGCATTGCGTCCATCATCGGCACGGTGCTCAAGCAGGCGGAGCCGTTGGGCAACTATGTAAATCAGTTCGGCCCGTTCTGGGCACAGGCCTTCAGCCTGCTGAGCCTGAACACGGTCTACAGCGCCTGGTGGTTTTTGCTGATCCTGGCCTTTCTGGTGATTTCCACCTCGCTGTGCATCGCGCGCAACACGCCCAAAATCCTGGCGGACCTGAGCCAGCTCAAGGAGAACGTCCGCGAGCAAAGCCTCAAGGCCTTCGGCCACCGCGCCGAGGCCGCGCTGGCTGAAGCGCCCGAAGCCGCCGCGCGCCGCATCGGCCAGACGCTGGTGCAAAGCGGCTGGAAGGTCAAGCTGCAGCAGCGCCGGACGCCCGAAGGTGGCGGCTGGATGGTGGCCGCCAAGAAAGGCGCGGCCAACAAGCTCGGCTACATCGCGGCGCACAGCGCCATCGTGCTGGTGTGCGTGGGCGGCTTGCTGGACGGCGACATGATCGTGCGCGCGCAGATGTGGCTCAACGGAAAATCCATCTACACCGGTGGCGGCCTGATCGCCGACGTGCCGGCGAAATACCGCCTGAGCGACAGCAACCCGACCTTTCGCGCCAACCTGCTGGTGGCCGAGGGCACGCAGTCCGGCACCGCCATCCTGAACCAGCCCGGCGGCGTGCTGCTGCAGGAGCTGCCGTTTTCCATCGAGCTGAAAAAATTCATCGTCGAGTACTACTCGACCGGCATGCCCAAGCTGTTCGCCAGCGACATCATCATCCACGACAAGGAAACCGGCGAGAAGATTCCGGCGCGCGTGGAGGTCAACCACCCGGCGCGCCACCGGGGCATCGAGATCTACCAGTCGAGCTTTGACGACGGCGGCTCCAGTGTCACGCTCAAGGCCATTCCCATGGCGGCGGCCACCAAGCCGTTTGAAATCCAGGGCACGATAGGCGGCACCAGCAGCCTGAGCAACGGCCAGGGCGAGGGCGCCGAAAAACTGACGCTCGAGTACACCGCGCTGCGCGTCATCAACGTTGAAAACTTCGCCTCGGGCGGCAACATGGGTGGCTCGGGCGCCGACGTGCGCAAGGTTGACCTGCACCAGGCCATCGATTCGCGCCTGGGCGCGGCCAACAAGACGGTCACGCAAAAAGAGCTGCGCAATGTCGGGCCCAGCGTGAGCTACAAGCTGCGCGACGCCGCCGGCCAGGCCCGCGAGTTCCACAACTACATGCTGCCGGTCAAGACCGACCCCGGCGAAAACAGCCCGGCGGTCTACCTGCTGGGCGTGCGCGAGACGCCCTCGGCTCCCTTCCAGTACCTACGCATTCCGGTTGATGCCGAAGGCGGCATGGACACCTTTTTGCGCCTGCGCGCCGCGCTCGCCAACCCGGCCCAGCGCGAGCTGGCCGTCAGGCGTTATGCCAGCCAGGCCATAGGCCGCGAACGGCCTGAACTGGCGCAGCAGCTCGCGGCCTCGGCCTCGCGCGCGCTGGCGCTGTTTGCCGGTAGCGGCCCCGATGCCGTCAACGGCAACGGAAAGACCACGGCGGGCCTGCAGGCGATTTCCGATTTCATGGAAGCCAACGTGCCCGAGGCCGAGCGCAACCGCGCCGGCGAGGTGCTGGTGCGCATCCTCAACGGCGCGCTGTTCGAGCTGGCCCAGATGACGCGCGAGCAGGCCGGGCTCAAGCCCATGGCGCAGGACGAAAAAACCCTGGGCTTTATGTCGCAGATGGTGCTGAGCCTGTCGGACGCCCATTTTTACCCCGCGCCCATGGCTTTTGAGCTCAAGGATTTCACCCAGGTCCAGGCCAGCGTGTTCCAGGTGGCGCGCGCCCCGGGCAAAACCATTGTGTACCTGGGCTGCGCCTTGCTCATCCTGGGCGTGTTCGCCATGCTCTATGTGCGCGAGCGCCGCGTCTGGGTCTGGCTGGCGCCGGGCGACCGGGGCGAGGGTGGCAATGCCGCGGGTTCAATGCCAGAATCATCCTCAAGCAGCCAAGCCACCATGGCCTTGTCCACCAACCGCAAGACCCTGGATGGCGACAAGGAGTTCGAGATGTTGAAAACGAAACTGTTGCAGGCGCCTTTATGAATACCTCCACCATCAATACCACGGCGGTGAACACCACCACGCTGAAGGCCGGCGGCGACAGCACGCTCAGTCTTAACGAAGGCTATTTCGCCCGGCGCAACGTGCTGGACTGGGTATTCGCCGCGCTGGTCGCCGGCGGCTTTCTCTACGCCTTCGCGCGCTACGGCGCGTTCATGGACGTCTACGAAAAAGGCATCCTGCTGGCGGCTATTCCGGCGGCCGTCGCGATGGGCTGGTTCTGGCGGCCGCTGCGGGTGCTCATGGTGGTGGTGAGCGCCTTCGCGCTGCTGGGCATTGCGTCCTACCAGGGCGATCTCGCGCGCGCCGACCAGGTGTTCTGGCTCAAGTACTTCCTCTCCAGCCAGTCGGCCATCCTGTGGATGAGTGTGCTGTTTTTCATGAGCACGATTTTTTACTGGCTGGGCATGTTCGCCAAAGGCCAGAGCGGCACGCTGGAGTCGCTGGGTTCCAAAATCGCCTGGGTGGCCGTCGGCATGGCGCTGATCGGCACGCTGGTGCGCTGGTATGAGAGCTACCTGATCGGTGCCGATGTCGGCCACATTCCCGTGAGCAACCTGTATGAAGTCTTCGTGCTGTTTTGCTGGATGACGGCGGCCTTCTACCTCTACTTTGAATCGCAGTACAACACGCGCGCGCTGGGTGCGTTCGTGATGCTGGTGGTCAGCGCCGCGGTCGGCTTCCTGCTCTGGTACACCGTGGTGCGCGAAGCCCATGAAATCCAGCCGCTGGTGCCCGCCCTCAAAAGCTGGTGGATGAAGCTGCATGTGCCGGCCAACTTTATCGGCTACGGCATGTTCTCGCTGGCCGCCATGGTCTCGCTGTCTTACCTGATCAAGCAGCAGGCCGATGAAAAGCAGTGGTACCGGCTCACGCCACTGTGGCTGCTGGGTGTCGTGCTGTGTTTTGTGCCCATCGTGTTTCGCAGCAAGTCGCCGGCCGAAGTGGGCGGCAGCTACTACTGGGTCGGCTACCTCGCGGTGTCGGGGCTGATCGCCGCCGGCATCCTGCTGGGCCGCAAGCGCATCGCGGCGCGACTGCCCAGCTTTGAGATTCTGGATGACGTGATGTACAAGGCGATTGCCGTCGGCTTTGCCTTCTTCACCATCGCCACGGTGCTGGGTGCCTTGTGGGCCGCCGAGGCCTGGGGCGGCTACTGGAGCTGGGACCCCAAGGAAACCTGGGCGCTGATCGTCTGGCTCAACTACGCGGCCTGGCTGCACATGCGGCTCATGAAGGGCTTGCGCGGCACGGTTGCCGCCTGGTGGGCCCTGGTGGGGCTGGCGGTCACCTCGTTTGCCTTCCTGGGCGTCAATATGTTCCTCTCGGGCCTGCACAGCTACGGAACCTTGTAGCCGGCGAGGAGTCCTTGTAGAAGCCGCTGGCCGAATCCGTGTAAGAACCTGACGCGTATTTAGACTAAGCCATAACGGATTTATCAAGGACGCCCCCATGCTCATCAAAACCCACGCCAGCGGCTTCGACCACCCTGTTCCCAGCGAGATCACGCCGCAGGGCATTTACCACGGCCGCCGCGACCTGATCAAGCTCATGGCCACGGGCGCCGCGGGTGCGGCCATGGCCAGCTGGGCGGGGCGTCAGGCGATGGCGCAGACGGTGCAAAAACCCGGCAAGCTCGCGGCGCTGCCCGGCGGCAAATCGGCGGTGGCCGGCGCGGTGACCCTGGAAAAAATCACCGACTACAAAGACGCCTCCAGCTACAACAATTACTACGAGTTCGGCACCGACAAGGCCGATCCGGCCAGGAATGCCCACACGCTGGTGACCAAACCCTGGTCGGTGGCCGTCGAGGGCCTGGTCAAGCAGCCCAAGACCTTCACGCTGGAAGACCTCGTCAAGCTGGCCCCGCAGGAAGAGCGCATTTACCGCCTGCGCTGCGTGGAGGGCTGGTCCATGGTGATTCCCTGGGTCGGCTATTCATTGTCTGAACTGATCAAGAAGGTCGAGCCCCTGGGCAGCGCCAAATACGTCGAGTTCATCACCCTGGCCGACCCCAAGACCATGCCTTTTGTGGGCTCGCGCGTGCTCGACTGGCCTTATGTGGAAGCCCTGCGCATGGATGAAGCCATGCACCCGCTGGCGCTGCTGGCCTTTGGCATGTACGGTGAAGTGCTGCCCAACCAGAACGGCGCGCCGGTGCGCATGGTGCTTCCCTGGAAGTACGGCTTCAAGAGCGGCAAAAGCATCGTCAAGATTCGCTTCACCGACAAGGAGCCGCGCACGGCCTGGAACAAGGCCGCGGCGCAGGAGTACGGTTTCTATTCGAACGTGAACCCCGACGTGGATCACCCGCGCTGGAGCCAGGCCACCGAACGCCGCATCGGTGAAGACGGCCTGTTCGCCAAGAAGCGCAAAACCCTGATGTTCAACGGCTATGAGGCCCAGGTGGGCCAGCTCTACGCCGGCATGGACCTCAAGAAGAACTTCTGATGGCCACCCTGTTGGCGGCGCGGCAAAAATGGTTGCTGCATCCTGCCGCAAAACCCATCCTCTTCGTCGCCTGCCTGTTGCCCTTTGCCTGGCTGTTCTACGGCGCCTTCAGCAACCAACTGGGTGCCAATCCGGCCGAGGCGCTGATACGCGCCACCGGCGACTGGACGCTGCGGTTTATCTGCATCGTCCTGGCGGTCACGCCGCTTCGGGTCATCAGCGGCACGCCGGCGCTGGCGCGTTTCAGGCGTATGCTGGGGTTGTTCGCGTACTTCTATGTCGTCGTTCACCTGCTGAGCTACAGCTGGTTCGACATGGGCTTTGACTTTGCCGACATTGCCAAGGACATCGCCAAGCGGCCTTTTATCCTGGTGGGTTTTTCGGCCTTTGTGCTGCTGACCCCGCTGGCGGCCACGTCGTTTAATGCCGCGATCAAAGCCATGGGCGCCAAGCGCTGGCAGTGGCTGCACAAGCTGGTTTACCTGATCGCCGGCCTGGGGCTGCTGCATTTCTTCTGGATGCGCGCAGGCAAGAACAATTTCGCCGAGGTGTTTGTCTACGCCGCGATCATCGCCGTGCTCCTGGGCTGGCGCGTGCAGCAGTTCCTCAGGAAAAAGAAGCCGCAGCCCGCCTACGGCGTGCGCGGCAAGCTGTCCTAGCGACAGCCGCCGTAGCTGGCACCGCCGCCGGCCTTCAGCCGGCCACCAGCTGTTCCTGCCGCATCTGGTCTTGCGCGGTTTCGCGGCGGCGGATCAGGTGCGCTTTGTCGCCATCGACCAGCAGTTCGGCGGCACGGCCGCGGGTGTTGTAGTTGCTGGCCATGCTCATGCAGTAGGCGCCGGCCGACATCACGGCCAACGGGTCGCCCGCCGCCACGGCGAGCGCGCGGTCCCGGCCTATCCAGTCGCCGCTTTCGCAGACCGGCCCGACCACGTCGTAAGTCATTTCGGATGCGCCCTGGGTGGCGGCCGTCGATAGCGGGACGATGGCGTGGAAAGCCTGGTACATGGCGGGGCGCGGCAGGTCGTTCATGGCCGCATCGATGATGCAGAAATTCTTGTGCTCACCGGGCTTGACGTAAAGCACTTGCGTCAGGCACACGCCGGCATTGCCGACCAGCGAACGGCCGGGTTCAATCATGAGCTTCTTGCCGCCGTAGCCGCGCGCGTCGAGCCGGGCCAGCAGCTGCTGCCACAGGGCATCGGCCTCGGGCGGGGTGTCGTTGTTGTAGTTGATGCCCAGGCCGCCGCCGAAATCGATGTGTTCCAGCGGGATGCCGGCGGCTTCGATGGAGGCCACCAGGTCCAGCACCCGGTCCATGGCGTCGAGGTAGGGCGTGGCCTCGGTGATCTGCGAGCCGATGTGGCAGTCGATGCCGACGACGCGCAGGCCCTTGAGCGAAGCCGCATGCCGATAGATGCGCAGCGCCTCTTCATGCGCCACGCCAAACTTGTTGTCCTTCAGGCCCGTGGAAATATAGGGGTGGGTCTTGGGGTCCACATTGGGGTTGACGCGTATGCTGACGGGCGCGCGCAGGCCCTGAGCCAGCGCGACTTCAGACAGCACGTCCAGCTCGGCTTCGCTCTCGACGTTGAAGCAGCCTATGCCGGCGCCCAGCGCCTGGCGCATCTCGGCGCGGGTTTTGCCCACGCCCGAAAAAATGATCTTGCCGGCCTCGCCGCCGGCCGCCAGCACGCGGTCCAGCTCGCCACCCGAGACGATGTCGAAGCCGCAGCCGGCGCGGGCGAACACCTGCAGCACGCCCAGCGAGGAGTTGGCCTTCATGGCGTAGCAAATTTGCGCATCGCGGCCGGCAAAGCCGCGCTGGTAGGCGGCCAGTGCCGACAGCATGGCGGCCTTGGAGTAGACGAAGAGCGGTGTGCCGTGCGCGGCGGCGAGCTCGCGCAGGCTGAGGTTTTCAACGAACAGCTCGCCCTCGCGGTAGGCGAAATGCGGATGGCCGGGGAGGGATGGACGGGTCATGGGAGTGAGTGGGCTGTGAGGGTTCGGGGTATCTTAAGGAGGGCGCGGCCTGCGCGCTATGACCGATTCAAGGTGAATTTCAGCCGTCGCCTTGGATTTGAAGGTTCAGGCCGGTGTCTGCCTGAAGCCTGGTGGCGCGGGCAGGCAAATACAGTCAGCTGGCTTAGCGGGCGGCGGAAGCCGGCAAGGCCGGTGCGGTCGGCGCCTCGGGAAGCGTGGTGGCGGGCTGGGCGGGACGGGCTGCGGCCGGAACCTTGGGAGGCACCGGGAGGTACAGCGGGCCTTTTTGGCCGCAACCGGCCAGCAGGGCGGCGCCGGCCACAATGGCCACAAGGCCATGCCGTAAGGCGGGATTGCGGCGACGGCCTAAAATTTGAGCTGAAGAAACCATGACGGGATTGTAATGACGGACCTTGAATACCAGGATCTGGCCGAACGCGCGCTCCAGGCGGTGGAAGCGGGCTGCGACCGGATCAACGATGAAACCAGTGCGGACATCGACAACCAGCGCACCGGCGGCATGGTCACGCTGACCTTTTCCAACCGCAGTCAAATCGTGATCAACCTGCAAAAGCCCTTGCAGGAAATCTGGATGGCGGCCAAGGCCGGCGGGTTTCACTATAAATACAGGGAAGGGCGCTGGGCCGACACCAAGGATTTCAGCGAGTTCTTCGCCAATCTGTCGCGTTATGCCAGTGAGCAGGCTGGCCAGCCGCTGGTGTTCAAGGCACAGGACTGAGGTTCCGGAAATTTCATCGGAAATAAAAAAACGGCCCCGTGAGGGCCGTTTTTTCATGCGTGCCGCGCTGCGCGCTCAGTTCTTGAACAAATCCAGGATGCGCTTTTTCTCGTCCGAAGGCGGCAGGACCTGGATCGCGCCGCCCGCCGGCGCGCTGGCCGCCTGGCCGGGGTTGGCCGCCGCCGGGTCCTGCTGGACGCCCACGGTGCTGACACCCGAGCCCCGGGCGTATTCGCTGTAATACCACTCGTTGCCCACATTAACGACACCTTCGGGCGGCGGGTATTCGGCGACCGGCACTCCCTTGAGGGCGTATTCCATGTAATTGATCCAGATCGGCAGGCTCAGGCCGCCGCCGGTTTCCCGGTCGCCCAGCTTTTTGGGTGTGTCGTAACCCATCCAGACCGCTGCCGCCAGTGTGGGCTGGAAACCCACGAACCAGGTGTCTATGGAGTCATTGGTCGTGCCGGTCTTGCCGTAGAGGTCGGGCCGCTTGAGCGTGGCCTGCGCCCTGGCCGCTGTGCCCGAGCGCGCGACTTCCTGCAGCAGGCTGTCCATGATGAAGGCGTTGCGCGCGTCTATGCCGCGGGCCGACTCGTCCAGCGCGGGAGGCTTGGTCTCCAGCAGCACCTTGCCGCGCTGGTCGGTGATTTTGGTGACCAGGTAGGGGTTGACGCGGTAGCCGCCGTTGGCGAACACGGAGTAGGCGGTCACCATCTGCATGGGCGTGACCGAACCGGCGCCCAGCGCCATGGTCAGATAGGCCGGGTGTTTTTCCGCCTCAAAGCCGAAATGCGTGATCCAGTCCTGGGCGTAGGGCGCGCCTATGGCCTGCAGGATGCGGATGGAAATCATGTTCTTGGATTTCTTCAGGCCGGTCCGCAGACTCATGGGGCCGTCGAAGGTGCCGTCATAGTTTTTCGGCTCCCAGGGTTGGCCGCCGGTCACGCCGGCATCAAAGAACAGGGGGGCATCGTTGACCACGGTGGCCGGGGTGAAGCCTTTTTCCAGCGCGGCCGAGTAGATAAAGGGCTTGAAGCTGGAGCCGGGCTGGCGCCAGGCCTGGGTGACGTGGTTGAACTTGTTTTTCTCGAAATCAAAGCCGCCCACCAGCGCGCGTATGGAGCCGTCGCGCGGGTCCAGCGCCACGAATGCGCCCTCAACCTCGGGCAGCTGGGTGATCTCCCAGGTGTTTTTCGGCGTTTTTGCCACGCGGATCAGGGCGCCGCGGCGTATCTTGATGTTCGGGCCGGCTTTCTCGGCCAGGCCGGACTGCGCGGGTTTGAGCCCGTCGCCGGTGATTTCGACGGTTTCGCTGTTCTGGCGCATGGCCAGGATGCGCTTGGGATTGGCCTCCAGCACCACGGCCGACATTACATCGCCGTTGTCGGGGTTGTCGGTCAGCGCGTCGTCAATCGCATCCTCGGTTTCCTGGGGGTTGACGGGCAGGTCTATGAATTTCTCGGGGCCGCGGTAGATCTGGCGGCGCTCGTAATCCATGATGCCCTTGCGCAGCGCCTTGTAGGCCACGGCCTGATCGGTGGCGCGCAGCGTGGTGTAGACGTTCAGGCCGCGGGTGTAGGTTTCGTCGCCGTACTGGTTGTAGATCAGCTGGCGCACCGTCTCGGCCACGTACTCGGCATGCACCCGGCCGGCGTCGGGCCCGGTCCTGACTTTCAGGGGCTCTTCCTTGGCGGCTTTGGCCTGCTCGGCCGTGATGAAGCCGTTTTCCTCCATGCGCTCGATGATGTAGAGCTGGCGCGCCCGGGCGCGCTTGGGGTTGATGATAGGGTTGTAGGCCGACGGCGCCTTGGGCAGGCCGGCCAGCATGGCCGCCTCGGAAATGGAGATGTTCTTGAGCGGCTTGCCGAAATAGGCCTCCGAGGCCGCGGCAAAACCGTAGGCCCGGTTGCCCAGAAAGATCTGGTTCATATAGATCTCAAGGATCTGGTCCTTGGTCAGCATGTGCTCCAGCTTGAAGGTCAGCAGGATTTCATAGATCTTGCGGGTATAGCTTTTTTCCGCCGAGAGGTAGACGTTACGGGCCACCTGCATGGTGATGGTGGACGCGCCCTGGCTCTTGGCGCGGCCCACGTTGGCGAAGCCGGCGCGGATCACGCCCAGGTAGTCGACGCCGCCATGGGAGAAAAAGCGCGCGTCCTCAATGGCCAGGACGGCGTCCTTCATGACCTGGGGGATGTCCTGGATGGGGGTCAGGCTGCGCCGCTCCTCGCCGAACTCGCCGATCACCACGCCGTCAGCGGAAAAAACGCGCAGCGGCAGCTTGGGCCGGTAGTCCACCAGGTCCGAGATGTCGGGCAGGTTGGGGTAGGCGACCGACAGGGCCACGGCCACGAACAGCAGGACGCTGACGACGCCCGCCAGCAACAGGCCCGTGCTCCATAAAAGGAGCTTGACCAGCCAGCGCGGCAGCCAGGACTTGCCGGAGGAGCTTGACTTGGCCGGGCTGGAGTTTGAATCAGGAGGGGTGGGCGTGGAGGGCATGTAGGCAATCGTAAAGTCGCGTCACTATTATAAAAATCCTGGAAACCGGGGGATATCGGGGTGCTTGCGGAGCGTCACACTTTTACGTTTGCAGACATCGTTTTGGCCCCGCCGACCCGCTTGCACTCAGTTACAAGCGTCGGCTTTTGACAACGTTCTGGATATGCAGAACAGGAAAAATCCTTACTGCACAAAGAGCTTACTGCTACTATTCAAGTGATTTCTTAAGTATGCAGGGCTACATATTAGCCGTCATTTGGGGACTGCCTTGATCTCTCTGGGATCGTTATTCAACCGCCAACAACCCGCTTTGCTGGGTTTGGATATCAGTTCGTCCAGCGTCAAGCTGGTGGAGTTGAGCCGTGACAAGGCCGGTAACCTGGTGCTGGATCGCTGCGCGATCGAGCCCCTGGAGCGCGGCTGGATCACGGACGGCAACGTCGAGAAATTCGACGAAGTCGCCGACGCCGTGCGCCGCTTGGTCAAAAAGAGCGGAACCCGCACCAAAAACGTCGCCATGGCGCTGCCCGCCTCCGCGGTCATCACCAAAAAAATCATCCTCCCCGGAGGCATGACGGACGCGGAACTCGAAACCCAGGTCGAGTCCGAAGCCAACCAATATATTCCCTTCTCCCTGGATGAGGTCAGCCTGGACTTCTGCGTGGTGGGGCCCAGTGCCACCTCCGCCGGCGACGTCGAGGTGCTGATCGCCGCTTCGCGCAAGGAAAAGGTCCAGGACCGGGAAGGGCTGGCGGAAGCCGCCGGCCTCAAGCCCATCGTGGTCGACGTGGAGTCCTACGCCTCGCGCCTGGCAACCGCCCGCCTGATCGAAAACCTGCCTAACAAGGGGGTGGACACCATGGTCGCCCTGTTTGAGGTTGGCGCCTTGACCACCAGCATGCAGGTCATCAAGAACGACGAAGTCCTGTACGAGCGCGACCAGGCCTTCGGCGGTGCCCAGCTGACGCAACTGATCGTGCGCCAGTATGGGTTTTCGCCTGAAGAGGCCGAAAGCAAGAAGCGCAGCGGCGATTTGCCCGAAGACTACGGCTCGGGCGTCCTCAAGCCTTTTGTGGAAAGCATGGCCCAGGAAATCGGCCGTGCCCTGCAGTTCTTCTTTACCAGCACCCCGCACAACAAGGTGGATTACGTCATGCTGGCCGGCGGTTCGTCCGCCCTGCCCGGGTTGACCGATTCCGTCACCCAGCAGACTTCGTTCGCCTGCCTCCTGGCCAACCCCTTTGAGGGCATGGAACTCGGCGAGAGCGTGCGTGAGAAGAAAATGCGCCGCGAGGCATCGTCTTACCTGACCTCCTGCGGTCTGGCTTTGCGGAGGTTCCTGCAGTGATTCTGGTCAATCTGCTCCCGCACCGCGAAGCCGCGCGCAAGCGCAGGCGCGAAACCTTTTTTGCAACCCTTGGCGTCGCTGCCCTGGTCGGCGGCCTGATTTGCGGTGCCGTGTACTCCTGGTACCTGGCCCAGATCGAAAGCCAGCGCAGCAAGAACAACTTCCTGAAAACCGAGATCACGCGTCTGGAAAACCAGATCAAGGAGATTTCCACCCTGCAGGCGGAAATCGCCGCCCTGAGGGCGCGCCAGAACGCGGTGGAAGACCTGCAAGGCAACCGCAACATGCCGGTCTACCTGCTCAGCGAGCTGGTCAAGCAGCTTCCTGACGGCGTGTATATCACCAACATGAAGCAGGACAACCAGACGGTGTTCATCAGCGGCGTGGCCCAGTCCAACGAGCGGGTTTCCGAACTGCTGCGCAACCTGGCCAACAACAGCCCCTGGCTGACCCGGCCGGAGTTGGTCGAAATCACCGCCAGCACGGTGTCGCTGACTCCGCGCGACCAGCGGCGGGTGTCCAATTTCTCCATGCGTGTCGGGCTCAAGCGCGCCAACGCGCCCAAGGCACCTGGTTCCGCGCCGGCCGCCTCGGCGCCTGGCGCAGCGCCGGCGGCCGCGGCGATCCCGGCCAAGGCCTGAAGCAGGTTGAACGATCATGGCAAAAACTCCAAAAATCTCCGTCGATTTATCGGCGATCCAAAACAGCCTGAAGGCGCAGTTCTCCGGGCTTGACCCCAATGACCCGCCCTCGTGGCCGGCGCTACCGCGCTATCTTCTGTGTGTCGGCGTCACGGTCCTCGTGGTGGTCGCACTGTGGTTTGTCTGGCTGAGCTCCTCCGACGAGGAACTGACGGCCGAGCGGGCCAAGGAAGTCCAGCTCAGGGAAGACTACAAGAAGAAGCTGGTGCAGGCGGTGAACCTTGACGCGCTGAAAAAGCAGCGCGAACAGGTGCAGCAGTATGTGACCCAGCTGGAGAAACAACTGCCCAGCAAGGCTGAAATGGACGCCTTGCTGTCCGACATCAACCAGGCCGGCCTGGGCCGCAGCCTGCAGTTCGAACTGTTCCGGCCGGGGCAGGTGAGCGTCAAGGAGTATTACGCCGAATTGCCCATCGCGGTGCGCGTCACGGGCCGCTATCACGATATCGGCGCTTTTGCCGCGGACATCGCCAATCTCTCCCGTATCGTGACTTTGAACAACCTGAACCTGGTGCCCACCAAGGACGGCAACCTCGTCATGGACACCACGGCCAAGACATTCCGCTACCTCGATCCCGAGGAAGTGGCCCTGCAGCGCAAGAGCGCCCCGGGAGCCAAAAAATGAGACTTAACAGCTATGTGCTGACAGGCAGTTTGATGTTGACGCTGCTGGCTCTGGCCGGTTGCGGTTCATCCGAACAGGAAGAGTTGCAGCAATGGATGACGGAGCAGCGCAACGCCACTCGGCCCAAGGTCGATCCGCTGCCCGAGCCCACCAAGTTCTCGCCGCAGGCCTACAACCAGGAAGGCTCCACCGAGCCTTTCAGCAACCAGAAATTGACACAGGCGCTCAAGCGCGACTCCAACCAGGCGACGTCCAATGCGGGCCTGATCGCACCGGAGTTGAGCCGGCGCAAGGAACCCCTGGAAGCCTACCCCCTGGACGCGACCTTTATGGTCGGAAGCCTGATCAAGGTGGGCCAGCCGGTGGCGTTGGTCAAGGTCGACAACCTGATTTACCAGGTCCGGGTCGGCAACTACCTTGGGCAGAATTACGGCCGTATCACGCAGGTGGGTGAAACAAGCCTTTCCCTGCGTGAGATCGTGCAGGACGCTGCGGGCGAATGGATTGAGCGGACGGCGACTTTACAGCTATTAGAGGGATCAAAATGAACAAGCAAACATGGGCATTGGAAGCAGAAGGTACGGGAGGCGGCCTGAAGCGTTTGCTTGAACGTGTGTTGCGCGGCGCTTCGTTCGGCATTGCCTTGTCGCTGATGGTGGCAACGCTGCCGCAGGCCGCACAGGCCCAGAACTCGATTCAGTCGGTGACCGGTTCGGTTCAAGGCAGTTCCGAGATCATCCGCATCGACCTGGCAGAGCCCCTGACCGCCATTCCCACAGGCTTCACTATCCAGTCGCCCGCCCGCATTGCACTGGACTTTCCAGGCGTCAGCAATGGCATGGGCCGGTCCGCGGTGGACATGAACCTGGGAAACCTGCGTTCGGCGAACGTGGTGCAGGCCGGCGAGCGGACCCGCGTGGTGCTTAACCTCAAGGCGCCGTCGACCTACAAGGCTGATATCCAGGGCAAATCGCTGGTGATCACGCTGGATTCCAGCGCCACCGGCGCAGCGGCGGCCGCGGCACCGGCACAGGTATTTGCGGAAAGCCGCAACCGTGACATCCTTCCGCTCAAGGATGTGGACTTCCGCCGTGGAACCGACAGCGCCGGCCGCATCGTCGTGGGCCTGTCCAACAATGAAGTGGGCGTTGACATACGCCAGCAGGGCCAGACCCTGGTGGTTGAGTTCCTGAAGACAACCTTGCCCGAAGGCTTGCGCCGCCGCCTGGACGTGGGCGATTTCGGCACGCCGGTGCAAACCGTTACGACCTTCCAGACCGGCGACAAGGTCCGCATGGTGGTGGAACCCAAAGGCGCCTGGGAGCACAGCGCTTACCAGAGCGACAACCAGTTTGTGCTGGAAGTCCGCCCCCAGAAGGTCGACCCGACCAAATTGACGCAGGGCCCCGGCTACACCGGCGAGAAGCTTTCCCTGAACTTCCAGAACATTGAAATCCGCTCCCTGCTGCAGGTGATCGCCGACTTCACGAACTTCAACATCGTCACTTCCGATTCCGTGACGGGCAGCGTCACGCTGAGGCTGAAGGACGTGCCCTGGGACCAGGCGCTGGACATCATTCTCCAGTCCAAGGGCCTGGGCATGCGCAAAAACGGCAACGTGCTGGTGATTGCGCCCAAGGACGAACTGGCGGCCAAAGACAAACTCGACCTGGAATCGCGCAACGCCATCCAGAGCCTGGAGCCTGTCCGCACCCAGTCCTTCCAGATCAATTACGCCAAGGCCGCGGATCTCGCGACACAAATCACCGCCGGCGGTAGCGGTCCGGCCAGCGCCCGTATCCTGTCCCAGCGCGGCAGTGTCATTGCCGAACCCCGGACCAACCTGCTGTTCGTGACCGACATTCCTTCCAGGCTGGAGGCCGTCCAGAACCTGATCACCAAGCTGGACGTGGCGGTTCGCCAGGTGCTGATCGAGGCGCGCATCGTCGAGGCTTCGGACAGTTTCGGGAAGTCGCTGGGTGTGCGGCTGGGCGGCCAGCCCTTCAACCAGACCACCAACTCGGCGTTCGGCGGCACCTACAGCGCGGCGACGGCCGGCACCAATGCCGGTGAATTCCTGAGCCTGCCGGCCGTGGGCCAGAACGGTTTCTCGGCGGCGACCTTTGCCGTCTCCCTGTTCAATTCCGCAAAAACGCGATTCCTGAACCTCGAGATTTCCGCTTCGGAAGCCGACGGCAAATCCAAGATTGTGTCCAGCCCGCGGGTTGTCACGGCCGACCAGGTCAAGGCGCTGATTGAACAGGGTACGGAACTGCCGTACCAGCAGGCGACTTCCAGCGGCGCCACTTCCATCAGCTTCCGCAAAGCCAACCTGAAGCTTGAGGTCACGCCGCAGATCACGCCCGAGGGCAACATCATCCTGAACGTAGACGTCAACAAGGACAGCGTGGGCCGCGAAACGGCCAACGGCTTTGCGATCGACACCAAGCATATCCAGACGCAGGTGCTGGTGGAGAACGGCGGCACTGTGGTGATCGGCGGCATTTTTGAGCAGAATGACCGTGATGCCGAGACCAAGGTTCCGTTGCTGGGTGACCTGCCCGGCGTGGGCAATCTCTTCAAGCAGAAGACGCGCTCGGCCACGAAGTCCGAACTGCTGGTGTTCATCACCCCCAAGATGCTGACCAACGGCTCGGCGCTGCGCTGAGCCCCGCGGAGCCGGCCGCCGCGAGGCGGCGCCGGTTTGGTGGGAAAATGCAGGTAACGGCGGGCCCTTTGGGGCCTGTCGCGTTTGTGAAACCGGCCCATTTTCCACCCTGACTCTATTCACGCATCCCGGGGCGAACGCCTCCAGACTCCATTGAATGCAAACCCGTTGAGAATCGCCTGCGTGGGCCTGCCGGGTTCGGGGAAGTCCACTGTCGGCCGGCATCTGGCCCGCAAGATGGGGCTGCGCTTTATTGATTCGGACCAGGTGATCGAGCAGCGCATCGGCTGCTCCATCCGCGAGTTTTTCGAACGCGAGGGCGAGAACGCCTTCCGCGATATCGAGCAGCAGGTCATCGATGAGCTGACCCAGGGCCAATCCTGCGTGCTGTCCAGCGGCGGCGGGACCGTGCTGCGCCCGGCCAATCGCCAGCACCTTCGCGAGCGCGCGCAGGTGGTGTACCTGCACTCCATCCCCGAAGAGGTGTTTCGCCGCCTGCGGCACGACCAGAACCGGCCCCTGCTCCAGGTCGCTGATCCGCTGGCCAGGCTGAGGGATCTCTATGCGGCCCGCGATCCCCTGTACCGGGAAACCGCCCACTTCGTCATCGAGACCGGGCGTCCCTCGGTGTCCACCCTGGTCAACATGATCCACATGCAGCTGGAGCTGGCGGGATTGCTGCCCGTGCCCTGAGCGCTTGCGTTCTCTGCCTTGCAAGCCGTCGCACCCAAGGCGGGCGAGTGCCTCTACACTCCCACTTATGCACGCAAATTCCCCTTCCGCGGCGGCGCGGGTCCAGATCGAGCTGGGCGAACGCAGCTACCCGATTGCCGTCGGCAACGGCCTTCTCGGCAATGCGCTGACTTACCAGGATCTCCCGAAAGCCGCTGCCGCGCTGGTGGTGTCCAACACCACGGTGGCTCCCTTGTATGCGGCGCAATTGAGCCAGGCGCTGCGCCAGCGTTATGGCAAGGTGCTGCTGGTGACCTTGCCCGACGGCGAGGTTCACAAGGACTGGCAGACGCTGCAGCTGATTTTTGACGCCTTGCTCGAGAACGGCTGCGACCGCAAGACGGTGATGTTCGCGCTGGGCGGCGGGGTGGTGGGCGACATGACCGGCTTTGCCGCCGCCAGCTATATGCGCGGCGTGCCTTTTGTGCAGGTGCCCACAACCCTGCTGGCGCAGGTGGACTCCTCGGTGGGCGGCAAGACGGCGATCAACCATCCGCTGGGCAAGAACATGATAGGTGCCTTCTACCAGCCCCTGCTGGTGGTCTGCGACCTTGATGCGCTGCAGACCTTGCCCGCGCGCGAGCTGAGCGCGGGCCTGGCCGAAATCATCAAATACGGCCCGATTGCCGACATGGCCTTCCTGGAATGGATAGAGGCCAATCTCGAAGGCCTGCTGGCCAGGGAGCCCGCGGCCATGGCCCACGCGATCAAGCGCAGCTGTGAGATCAAGGCCTGGGTGGTGGGGCAGGACGAGCGTGAAGCCGGCTTGCGGGCCATCCTGAATTTCGGCCATACCTTCGGCCACGCGATTGAATCCGGCCTCGGCTACGGCGAATGGCTGCACGGCGAAGGCGTGGGTTGCGGCATGGTGATGGCCGCGCACCTGTCCGCGCGCCTGGGCCTGGTCGACATGCCTTTTGTCGAGCGGCTGACGCGGCTCATCCAGCGTGCCGGTTTGCCGGTCAAGGCGCCGGTGCTGTCGGCCGTGGACAATGCGGGCCGCTACCTGGAGCTGATGCGTATCGACAAAAAATCCGAGGCCGGCGAGATCCGTTTTATCGTGATCGACGGCCCGGGCAAAGCGGCGCTTCGCAGCGCGCCCGACGCGCTGGTGCGCGAAGTGATCGACCTGTGCTGTGCTTAAAGCCTGGAGAGCGTGAACCATGACCCTGGCGCCCTATGCCTGTGATCCCGCGCTGTCGCGCGGCCGACGCTACACCGAGCCGGTGGCGCCCACGCGTTCCGACTTCCAGCGCGACCGCGATCGCATCGTGCATTCAACAGCCTTTCGCCGCCTGGTCTACAAGACCCAGGTGTTCCTCAACCACGAGGGCGACCTGTTCCGTACCCGCTTGACCCATTCGCTGGAAGTCGCGCAGCTGGGGCGCTCCATCGCCCGCACGCTGCAACTCAACGAGGACCTCGTGGAGGCCATCGCGCTGGCGCACGACCTGGGCCACACGCCTTTCGGCCACGCCGGCCAGGACGCCCTGAATGCCTGCCTCAAGGCCGGCCACCCCGAGAGCGCGGGCTTTGAGCACAACCTGCAAAGCCTGCGCGTCGTGGATACGCTGGAAGAGCGCTACCCGGCCTACAACGGCCTGAACCTCAGCTTCGAGACGCGCGAAGGCATCCTCAAGCATTGCTCAAAACGCAACGCGCGGCGCATCGAGTCGCGCGAGCCGGGCGGGGTGGCGCGCCGTTTTGTGGACCAGCCCGCCGAAGGGCCGCGCTGGCAGCAACCCAGCCTGGAGGCGCAGCTCGCCAACCTGGCCGACGAGATCGCCTACAACGCGCACGACATTGACGACGGTGTGCGCTCTGGCCTGCTGACGCTGGAGCAGCTCGAGGACGTGGAGCTCTTCAGCCAGTACTGCCGCGAGACGCGGCTGGCCCATCCCGGCCTGCAGGGCCGCCGGCTGCTGTTTGAAACCATACGCCGCATGCTCAGCGCCCAGGTCTACAACGTGATGGACGCGACATGGGCGGCCATCCACAAGGCGGCGCCCGCGAGCGCCGACGAGGTGCGCCAGCAAGCGGCGCTGGTCTGCTTCACACCGGAGATGGCGCGACAGTCCGCGTCGCTCAAGCGCTTCCTGCTGAAAAACCTCTACCGCCACCCCAAGGTGGTGGAAACCACGCAGGCGGCCAAGCAGGTGGTCGGTGAGCTGTTCGAGGCCTATATGGCCGACCCGGCGCAGATGCCGCAAGCCCACAGCGAGCGCTTTGACGGCGTCGACGCGCCGCATGCCGCGGGCGCCAAGCCCGAGCGGGTCGTGGCCGACTACATCGCCGGCATGACCGACCGCTTTGCCGCCAAAGAGCATGAGCGCCTCAAGGGACGCGCCGCTTTCGCGGCCTGAACCTGTCCCTTTGCTTCGTGCCGTGTGACTGAAGCCAAGCCGGATATCGCCGCCAGCGCGCGCGCCGCCTGGTGCGTGATCGCGGCCGGTGTGGTGGCCGCGCTGCACGTCGGCAAACTGCCGCCGGCCTTGCCCGTGCTGGGCCAGGTGCTCGGCGTTTCTCTGTTGCAGGCCGGTTTCCTGCTCTCGCTTGTCCAGCTGGCCGGCATGACGCTGGGATTGCTGACCGGGCTGGCCGTCCAGCGTGTGGGGCTCAAGCGCAGCATGCTGGCGGGCCTGTGGGTGCTGGCATCGGCCAGCGCCCTGGGCGCCATGGCGCCGGGCGTTCATGCCTTGCTGGCGACACGCGTCCTGGAGGGCCTGGGGTTTTTGTGGGTGGTGCTGCCGGCACCGGCCCTGGTGCGGCGGCTGGTGCCGCCGGAAAAATTGAGCGGCATGCTCGGCATGTGGGGCGCCTACATGCCTTTGGGTGCATCGCTGGCCCTGCTGGCCGGGCCCCTCGTCATTGCCTGGGCCGGCCCGCAATGGGGCTGGCGCATGCTGTGGTGGCTGCTGGCCGCGCTGGCCGCGGCGCTGGCCCTGCTGCTTGCGTGGCGCGTGCCGGCGGGGCTGCCTGAGGCGGCTACGTCCGCGGGCCGGCCGCGCAACCGTCAGCTCATTGCGACGACCTTGCGCTCGCGCGCCGTCTGGCTCATGGCCCTGGCCTTCGCGACCTATTCCGGGCAATGGCTCGCCGTGGTGGGTTTTCTGCCGTCCATCTATGCGCAGGCCGGCGTGGCCGGCGGCTGGGCTGGGCCGCTGACGGCGCTGGCCGCGGCCGTCAACATCATCGGCAATGTCGCCGCGGGGCGGCTGCTGGGCCGCGGCTTGCCGCCGCTGGCCTTGCTGGGCGCGGGTTTCCTGGCGATGGCGGGCGGCGCCTTGCTGGCATTTTCGGGCGTGCCGCCCGCGCTGCAATACGGGGCGATCCTGGGTTTCTCCATGCTGGGCGGCCTGGTTCCTGCCACTCTGTTCAGCCTGGCCATCCGGCTGGCGCCCAGTGCCGATACGGTGTCCTCCACGGTAGGCTGGATGCAGCAGTGGTCGGCGCTGGGCCAGTTCGCGGGTCCTCCACTGGTGGCCTGGGTGGCCGCCGAGGCAGGGGGCTGGCAATGGACGGGCTGGGTCACGGCGGCTAGCTCCGTCCTGGGCCTGGTTCTGGCGCTACGGCTGCACCGTTTGCTGGTTTTGCACGCGCCGCGGCCCTAACCTAGGCACCTTAAACAGCCGAAGCCGCCATCAACCAGCCACATGACGGCGCATAGGCTTATGACGTGTCGGCATTTTTCCTGCTGTCTTTTCGGCCCCGCACGGATTACGCTAAGGGCTTGCGCACACTTTGTGACATTTTTTTGGAACAGTAAGCGCATGCTGCAGTTGCGGGCATCAAACCTGCTTTGGCTATTCGTATCTCAAAAGGTGTTGTCATGGGTTTCAATCGGCGTCAGTTAATTCTCGGTGGTGTATCCGCAGGCGCCATGGTGGCAAGCCCCACACTGTGGGCGCAAGGCAGGGCCGGGCGAAAAATCGTCGTCGGGCAATCCGTTCCGCTGACCGGCGCCGCCGACCAGATCGGCCTGGCTTATCTCAACGGTGCCAAGATTTACTTTGACGCGATCAACGCGAAAAACGGCGCGGGCGGCTACAAGATTGAAGTCAAGGCCCTTGATGACGGCTACGTTCCGGCCAAGGCCGCCGGCAACGCCAAGCAGTTGATCGACGACGACGTGGATGCGCTTTTCGGCTTTACTGGTACTGCCAGCTGTGATGCCGCCTTCGCTGCGGCAAAAGCTTCCAACACCCTGTTCTTCGCGCCGTTTGCCGCGTCCGACGCGCTGCATGATCCCTCCCACGGCAACGTGTTCCATGTGCGTCCCGCGCTGGCCGACGAAGCCTACAAAATCGCGCGCCACTGCGCGACGCTGAACCAGGACCGCATCGCGGTGTTTGCCGAAGACGATGCCATGGGGCGCGGCGGCCTGGCGGCCGTCAACCAGGCGTTGGTCGACCTGAAGCGGCCGGCCATCGTCGGCAGCGCTCTGTCGCCAGTGAACAGCGACAAGGTTGACGCGGCTGTGGCCTCCCTGATGAAGGTGCAGCCCCAGGCCGTTATCCAGGTCAGCCTGTTCAATTCATCGGCTGCCTTCATCCGCAAGATGCGCCAGGCCGGCTATGGCGGTCAGTTCCTGAACTTTTCCGTGGTCGGCATAGACCCGCTCTTCAGCGCCCTGGGCAAAGAAATCGGCGGCGTCGTGATTTCACAGGTCGTGCCCTCGCCGCGCAGCACCGGCATGCCGATCATCAAGGAATACCTCGATGTGCTGAACCAGACCGACCAGACGCCCAGCTATGAAAGCGTGGAAGGTTATATCGCCGCCAAGACCTTTGCCGAAGGCGTGCGCCGCAGCGCGGCCGGCAGCGGAAAGCCCGACCGTGCCGGCCTGCAAAAAGCGTTTGAAACCATGACGGACTACGACGTGGGCGGCTTTCGCGTCAACCTGCGCGCCAAGAAATACGAATCGGTGCGTGCGATTGACCTCGTGACCATTACGCCTGACGGCAAAGTTGTCCGCTGAGCGTTAGCGGCTCCCATGCCTCTTGAAAGAGGCGAGGGGGTGTCGGGAAATTAGGGTCGGATTCCAATATCATGGTGCCAACTCCAGGTATTGCATTCCATGGCCCGCCTTCCCCGTCTGACGCTTCCCGGTTTCCCCCATCACATCATCCAGCGCGGCAATAACCGGCAAGCCGTTTTTTCCTCCGCTGCCGATCACCAGATGCTGTTGCGGCTGCTCGACGAAAGCGCGCGCAAATTCGGCGTGGCCCTGCATGCCTATGTGCTGATGGACAACCACTTCCACCTGCTGGCCACGCCCAGCACGGCGGACGGCCTGCCGCAGATGATGCAGGCCGCGGGACGGCGCTATGTTCGCTACTTCAACGACAGCCAGGGGCGTTCCGGCACCCTCTGGGAGGGGCGTTACCGCGCCACGGTGATCGAGGCCGAATGCTATTTGCTGGCCTGCATGGCCTATATCGACCTGAATCCGGTTCGCGCGGGGCTGGTGGCCGAAGCCAGGGACTATCCCTGGTCCAGCCACGGCCACTATGCGGGTTTGCGGGTCGACAGCCTGCTGACGCCGCACCCCCTGGTCTGGGCGTTGGGCAACACGCCCTTTGCCCGCGAGGCGGCCTACGCCTCATTGGTGCGCGCAGGCATCACACTGGAGCAGCAGGAGCTGCTGACCCGCTCGGCCCTGAGCGGCTGGGCGCTGGGTGGGGATGAATTCCTGGCCGAGCTGCAAAAGCGCACCGAGCGCCGCGTGACTAAAAACCAGGCGGGGCGGCCGGCCATGGCGCCCAAAGATGACTTGCCACCGGCCTGAACCATGCCGTTCCGTGGCTTTTCGCATTCGAATTTAATATGTCCCCAATTAAATGTTGATTAAATTTATCGATTTTTAATTGGAATCTGACCCCATTTAAACTTCTTGGCATTGTTGTTGCACTGCACTATGCTCCCCATTCCCTGCGAAAAATTATGAAACTGCGGATGGGTGCGTTGCGCTCCTTCTCACAGGGCGCGTTCGGCGCCCCATCCCACCCCGACGAGGAATTGCCATGACCACGGCTGCTGAAATCAAGCATTTTGAAGAAAACGGTTTGTACTCCGGAGCCAATGAGCACGATGCCTGCGGCGTCGGTTTTGTGGCGCATATCAAGGGGCACAAAAGCCACGCCATCGTCCAGCAAGGCCTCAAGATCCTCGAAAACCTGGACCACCGGGGCGCAGTGGGCGCTGACAAGCTCATGGGCGACGGCGCCGGCATCCTGATCCAGCTGCCCGACGCGCTGTACCGTGAAGAAATGGCCGCGCAGGGCGTGCAGCTGCCGCCGCCCGGCGAATACGGCGTCGGTATGGTGTTTTTGCCCAAGGAGCATGCCTCCCGCCTGGCTTGCGAACAGGCGCTGGAACGCGCCGTCAAAGCCGAGGGCCAGGTGCTGCTGGGCTGGCGCGACGTGCCGGTCAACCGCGACATGCCCATGTCGCCCACCGTGCGCAAAAAAGAACCCATCCTGCGGCAGATCTTTATCGGCCGCGGCAACGATGTGATCGTGCAGGACGCGCTGGAGCGCAAGCTCTACGTGATCCGCAAGACCGCCAGCGCCGCCATCCAGAACCTGCGCCTGACGCACAGCAAGGAATATTACGTGCCCAGCATGTCCAGCCGCACGGTGGTCTACAAAGGCCTGCTGCTGGCCGACCAGGTGGGCACTTACTACCGCGACCTGACCGACACGCGCTGCGTCTCGGCACTGGGCCTGGTGCACCAGCGTTTTTCCACCAACACCTTCCCCGAGTGGCCGCTGGCCCACCCCTATCGCTATGTCGCGCACAACGGCGAGATCAATACCGTCAAGGGCAACTACAACTGGATGAAGGCGCGCGAAGGCGTGATGTCATCGCCGGTGCTGGGCGCCGACCTGCAAAAGCTCTACCCGATCAGCTTTGCCAGCCAGTCCGACACCGCCACCTTCGACAACTGCCTGGAACTGCTGACCATGGCCGGCTACCCCATCAGCCAGGCCGTGATGATGATGATTCCCGAGCCCTGGGAACAGCACACCACCATGGACGAGCGCCGCAAGGCCTTTTACGAATACCATGCCGCCATGCTGGAGCCCTGGGACGGCCCGGCCTCCATCGTCTTCACCGACGGCCGCCAGATAGGCGCCACGCTGGACCGCAACGGCCTGCGCCCCTCGCGCTACTGCGTGACCGACGACGACCTGGTCATCATGGCCTCGGAATCGGGTGTGCTGCCCATCCCCGAGCACAAGATCGTGCGCAAGTGGCGTCTACAGCCCGGCAAGATGTTCCTGATTGACCTGGAACAGGGCCGCATGGTCGATGACGAGGAAATCAAGGCCACGCTGGCGCACAGCAAGCCCTACAAGCAGTGGATCGAAAACCTGCGCATCAAGCTCGACGACGTGGCCGGCAAGGCAAGCAAGCCCGCCGCGGCCGCCGCGCCTGTCTCCGACATTCCCCTGCTGGACCGCCAGCAGGCCTTCGGCTACACCCAGGAAGACATCAAGTTCCTGATGTCTCCCATGGCCGCCAACGGCGAGGAGGCCACCGGCTCCATGGGCAACGACAGCCCGCTGGCCGTGCTGTCCAACAAGGACAAGCCGCTCTACAACTACTTCAAGCAGCTGTTCGCGCAGGTGACCAACCCGCCCATCGACCCGATACGCGAAGCCATCGTGATGTCGCTGGTGTCCTTCATCGGCCCCAAGCCCAACCTGCTGGACATCAACCAGGTCAACCCGCCGATGCGGCTGGAAGTCAGCCAGCCGGTGCTCAACGTGGCCGACATGCAGAAGCTGCGCGACATCGAGGCGCACACCCAGGGCAAGTTCAAGAGCTACACCCTGGACATCACCTACCCGCTGGCCTGGGGCCACGAGGGCGTGGAAGCCAAGCTGGCTTCGCTGTGCGCCGAGGCGGTTGACGCGATCAAGGACGGCAAGAACATCCTGATCGTCAGCGACCGCGGCATCAGCGCCACGCAGATTGCCATCCCGGCCCTGCTGGCCCTGTCGGCCATCCACCAGCACCTGGTCAAGGAAGGCCTGCGCACCACGGCCGGCCTGGTGGTGGAAACCGGCTCCGCGCGCGAGGTGCACCACTTCGCCGTGCTGGCCGGTTACGGCGCCGAGGCCGTTCATCCCTACCTCGCCATGGAAACCCTGGCCGAGCTGTCCAAGGGCCTGCCGGGCGAGCTCAGCACCGAGAAGGCCGTGTACAACTACACCAAGGCCATCGGCAAGGGCCTGTCCAAGATCATGTCCAAGATGGGCGTGTCCACCTACATGAGCTACTGCGGCGCCCAGCTGTTCGAGGCCATAGGCCTGAACCGCGACACCGTGGCCAAGTTCTTCACCGGCACGGCCAGCCAGGTCGAGGGCATGGGTGTGTTCGAGATCGCCGAGGAAGCGCTGCGCATGCACCGCGCCGCCTTCGGCAACGACCCGGTGCTGGCCAACATGCTGGACGCCGGCGGCGAATACGCCTGGCGCGTGCGCGGCGAAGACCATATGTGGACGCCGGACGCGATCGCCAAGCTGCAGCATTCCACGCGCTCCAACAACTGGAACACCTACAAGGAATACGCCCAGCTGATCAACGACCAGAACCGCCGCCACATGACCTTGCGCGGCCTGTTCGAGTTCAAGATCGACCCGTCCAAAGCCATCCCGATCGACGACGTCGAGCCAGCCAAGGAAATCGTCAAGCGCTTCGCCACCGGCGCCATGTCGCTGGGCTCCATCAGCACCGAGGCCCACGCTACGCTGGCCGTGGCCATGAACCGCATAGGCGGCAAGAGCAACACGGGCGAGGGCGGCGAGGACCCGAACCGCTACCGGCAAGAGCTCAAGGGCATCCCGATCAAGAAGGGTGAGACGCTCAAAAGCGTGATCGGCCCGAAACAGGTTGAAGTCGACCTGCCGCTGCAGGACGGCGACTCGCTGCGCTCGCGCATCAAGCAGGTGGCTTCGGGCCGCTTCGGCGTCACGGCCGAATACCTGGTGTCGGCCGACCAGATCCAGATCAAGATGGCCCAGGGCGCCAAGCCCGGCGAGGGCGGCCAGTTGCCCGGCGGCAAGGTCAGCGAATACATCGGCCAGCTGCGCTACTCGGTGCCGGGCGTCGGCCTGATCTCGCCGCCGCCGCACCACGACATCTATTCGATCGAAGACCTGGCCCAGCTGATCCACGACCTGAAGAACGTGAACCCGCGCGCCAGCATCAGCGTCAAGCTGGTCAGCGAAGTCGGCGTCGGTACCATCGCGGCCGGCGTGGCCAAGGCCAAGTCCGACCACGTGGTCATCGCCGGCCATGACGGCGGCACGGGCGCTTCGCCCTGGTCGTCCATCAAGCATGCCGGCTCGCCCTGGGAAATCGGCCTCGCCGAGACCCAGCAGACCCTGGTGCTCAACCGCCTGCGCGGCCGCATCCGCGTGCAAGCCGACGGCCAGATGAAAACCGGCCGCGACGTCATCATCGGCGCGCTGCTGGGCGCCGACGAGTTCGGCTTCGCCACCGCGCCGCTGGTGGTCGAAGGCTGCATCATGATGCGCAAGTGCCACCTCAACACCTGCCCCGTTGGCGTGGCCACGCAGGACCCGGTGCTGCGCCAGAAGTTCAGCGGCAAGCCCGAGCACGTCGTCAACTATTTCTTCTTCGTCGCCGAAGAGGCCCGACAGCTGATGGCGCAGCTTGGCGTGCGCAAGTTCGACGACCTCATCGGCCGCGCCGACCTGCTGGACACGCAAAAAGGCATTGAACACTGGAAGGCCCGCGGCCTGGACTTCGGCCGCCTGTTCTACCAGCCCAATGTGCCCGCCGACGTACCGCGCCTGCACGTGATGGAGCAAGACCACGCGCTGGAAAAAGCGCTGGACGTGCGCCTCATCGAAAAATCCAAGGCCGCGATTGAAAAGGGCGAAAAAGTCCAGTTCATCGAAGTCGCGCGCAACGTCAACCGCACCGTCGGCGCCATGCTGTCGGGCGAGCTGACGCGCCACCACCCGCAGGGCCTGCCTGACGACACCTTGCGCATACAGCTGGAAGGCACGGGCGGCCAGTCCTTCGGCGCCTTCCTGGCCAAGGGTATCACCATGTACCTGATAGGCGACGCCAACGACTACACCGGCAAGGGCCTGTCGGGCGGGCGCATCGTGGTGCGCCCCAGCATAGACTTCCGCGGCGACGCGGTGAAAAACACCATCGTCGGCAACACTGTGCTCTACGGCGCGACCACCGGCGAGGCCTTCTTCAGCGGCGTGGCCGGCGAACGTTTTGCCGTGCGCCTGTCGGGCGCCACGGCGGTCGTTGAAGGCACGGGCGACCACGGCTGCGAATACATGACGGGAGGCACCGTCGCGGTGCTGGGCAAGACCGGCCGCAACTTCGCCGCCGGCATGAGCGGCGGCGTGGCCTATGTCTACGACGAAGACGGTTTGTTCGCCACGCGCTGCAACACCTCCATGGTCTCCATGGACCGCATCGTCACCACGGCCGAACAGCACACCCACGACAAGGCCGACTGGCATGCCGGCGAAAGCGATGAGGAACTGCTCAAGCGCCTGCTGCAGGACCACAACCGCTGGACCGGCAGCAAGCGCGCGCGCGAACTGCTGGACAACTGGAGCGAGTCGCGCCTGAAGTTCGTCAAGGTCTTCCCGAACGAGTACAAGCGGGCCCTGATCGAGCGCAAGGAGCGCCGGCTGGAGGCGGCGACGGAGACCACCCGGGCCCAGGTCGCCACCAACCAGGAAGCGGTGGCCGCCAAGTAGGCCGCCCCACCCACGCTTGCATTGAACCGGAACTGCCCGCGCCCGTGATGACGGGCCGGCAGCCGGAAAAGCTTAAAAAAGAATCGCACAGGACCTCATCATGGGAAAAATCACCGGCTTCATGGAATACGAGCGCATCGAGGAGGGCTACAAGCCCGTGCCGGAGCGCCTGAAGAACTACCGCGAATTTGTCATCGGGCTGGACGACGCGCAGGCCAACAAGCAGGCGGCGCGCTGCATGGACTGCGGCACGCCGTTTTGCAACAACGGCTGCCCGGTCAACAACATCATTCCCGACTTCAACGACATGGTGTTTCGCGCCGACTGGAAAAACGCCATCGACACGCTGCACAGCACCAACAACTTCCCCGAGTTCACCGGCCGCATCTGCCCTGCGCCCTGTGAAGCCGCCTGCACGCTGAACGTGAATGACGACGCCGTCGGCATCAAGTCCATCGAGCACGCCATCATCGACCGCGCCTGGTCCGAAGGCTGGGTCAAGCCCGTGATGCCCAAACACAAGACCGGCAAGAAGGTCGCCGTCGTCGGCTCCGGCCCCGCAGGCATGGCAGCGGCCCAGCAGCTGGCGCGCGCCGGCCACGAGGTCACCCTGTTCGAGAAGAACGACCGCATCGGCGGCCTGCTGCGCTACGGCATTCCCGACTTCAAGATGGAGAAAGTCCATATCGACCGTCGCGTCGAGCAGATGAAGGCCGAGGGCGTGAATTTCCGCACCGGTGTGATGGTCGGTGCCTTGCCGAAGGACTCCAAAGTCACCAACTGGGCCAAGGAAAGCGTCAGCCCCGAGCAGCTGCAAAAAGATTTTGACGCCGTGATCCTGACCGGCGGCGCCGAGCAGTCGCGCGACCTGCCCGTGCCCGGCCGCGACCTGGACGGCGTGCATTTCGCGATGGAGTTTTTGCCCCAGCAGAACAAGGTCAATGCCGGCGACAAGGTCAAGGGCCAGCTGCGCGCCGACGGCAAACACGTCATCGTGATCGGCGGCGGCGACACCGGCTCCGACTGCGTGGGCACCAGCAACCGCCACGGCGCTGTCAGCGTCACGCAGTTTGAACTGATGCCCCAGCCGCCCGAAGAAGAAAACCGCCCCCTGACCTGGCCTTACTGGCCCATCAAGCTGCGCACCTCTTCCTCGCACGAGGAGGGCTGCGAGCGCGAGTTCGCCATCTCCACCAAGGAACTGATCGGCGAAAAAGGCAAGGTCACGGGCCTGAAGACCGTCCGCGTCGAGTGGAAAGACGGCAAGATGGCCGAGGTGCCCGGCTCCGAGCAGACCCTCAAGGCCGACCTGGTGCTGCTGGCCATGGGCTTTGTTTCGCCGGTGGCTTCCGTGCTGGAAGCTTTCGGTGTCGAAAAAGACAACCGCGGCAACGCCAAGGCGAGCACGGATTTCACCGGCGGTTATGCCACCAATGTGCCCAAGGTGTTTGCCGCCGGCGACATCCGCCGCGGCCAGAGCCTGGTCGTATGGGCGATTCGCGAAGGCCGCCAGGCCGCGCGCGCCGTTGACGAGTTTTTGATGGGTTACAGCGACTTGCCTCGCTAACGCCGCGCCCGGCCTTCACAAATCGCCCCAAGGGGCGGCTAATGAAACCCCAAGCTCGCGCTTGGGGTGCGCGAAGACCGCCAGGCCGCGCGGTCGACGAGTTTTTGATGGGTTACAGCGACCTGCCTCGCTGGACCAGACGACTGAGGAAACCCCAGGCTGTGCCTGGGTGCGATGGCCTGCGCTGCAAGCGGCGTGACGGAAACCCCACGGTATTACTGCCTGGTATTACTTCCCGGGATAGAAGCGGCCAAACCCCGTATCATTAGGGCATTCCCCTAGTTCGCCGGCACGCTCGTCGGCCCCTCTTTTTCTCCATGGCCGACACCCTCGCTTCATCACTGGTTGAATTCAAGGATGTGACCTTCTCCTACCCGGGTTCCGCGGGCGACCGCGTCATTCTGGACCGGGTCACCCTGTCCGTGCCGCGCGGCAAGGTCACCGCGCTGATGGGTGCCTCGGGCGGCGGCAAGACGACTGTGCTGCGCCTGATAGGCGGCCAGCAAAAAGCCACCCGCGGCGCCGTCCTGTTTGACGGCAAGGACGTCGGCCAACTGGTGCAGCAAGAGCTGTACACCGCACGCCGGCGCATGGGCATGCTGTTCCAGTTCGGCGCGCTGTTCACCGATTTGAGCGTGTTCGACAACGTGGCCTTCCCGCTGCGCGAGCACACCGCGCTGAATGAACGCCTGATCCGCGACATCGTGCTGATGAAGCTCAACGCTGTGGGCCTGCGCGGCGCGCGCGACTTGATGCCCAGCGAAATCTCCGGCGGCATGGCCAGGCGCGTGGCGCTGGCGCGCGCGATCGTGCTGGATCCCGAACTCATCATGTACGACGAGCCCTTCTCCGGGCTGGACCCCATCTCGCTGGGCACCGCCGCGCAGCTCATACGCCAGCTCAACGACACCCTGGGCATCACCAGCATCGTGGTCTCGCACGACCTCGAGGAAACCTTCCGCATCGCCGACAAGGTCATCATCCTGGCCAACGGCAGCATCGCGGCCCAGGGCACGCCCGATGAAGTCAGGCGCTCAACCGACCCGCTGGTACACCAGTTCGTCAATGCCGAGAGCGAGGGCCCGGTGAAATTCCATTACCCCGGGCCGGGCGTGGAGGCCGACTTCGGCAACGCCGACGCCGCCAAAAAGGAGCGCGCATGAGCCGCTACAGTCCAGTCGCCCTGGTGTCCGACCTTGGTTTTGCGGTACGCAGGCAGCTGGCTGACGTCGGCTATGCCGCGCGGCTGATGTCGCGCCTGGTCGCCCTGAGCGGGCCGGCCCTGGCCCGTTTCGGCCTGGTGCGCGACCAGATCTTCTTTTTGGGCAACTATTCGCTGGCCATCATCGCGGTGTCCGGCCTCTTTGTGGGCTTTGTGCTGGGCCTGCAGGGCTACTACACGCTGCAGCGCTACGGTTCGGCCGAGGCGCTGGGCCTGCTGGTGGCGCTCAGCCTGGTGCGCGAGCTCGGGCCGGTGGTGACGGCGCTGCTGTTCGCCGGCCGCGCCGGCACGGCCCTGACCGCTGAAATCGGCCTGATGAAAGCCGGCGAGCAGCTCTCGGCCATGGAAATGATGGCGGTGGACCCGATACGCCGCATCCTGGCGCCGCGTTTCTGGGGCGGCATCATCGCCATGCCGCTGCTGGCCGCGGTGTTCAGCGCCGTGGGCATCCTGGGCGGCTGGCTGGTCGGCGTGGTCATGATAGGCATAGACGCCGGCTCCTTCTGGAGCCAGATGCAGTCCGGCGTGGACGTCTGGCGCGACGTGGGTAACGGCATCATCAAGAGTTTTGTGTTCGGCGTGACTGTCACCTTTGTCGCCCTGCACCAGGGGTTTGAAGCCCAGCCCACGCCCGAGGGCGTCTCGCGCGCCACCACGCGCACCGTGGTGGTGGCCTCGCTGGCCGTGCTGGGGCTGGACTTCCTGCTGACCGCGTCCATGTTCAGCCTGTAGCCGGTAGCCGTATAACCGCCTTCAAACATTTTTAATTTGTCCATGAGAAAATCCGCCATTCCAGTGTCTGCCTTGAAGGGATGGCGCAAGGCCCAAGCTAAGGCCGCCTTGCCGGGCCACTGAAAGAAAACAATGCAACGCTCCAAAAATGATCTCTGGGTTGGCCTGTTTGTCCTGATCGGGGGCCTGGCCATCCTGTTCCTGGCGCTGAAGTCCGCCAACCTTCTCTCACTGAACTTCGACACTTCTTACAAGATCACGGCGAAATTTGACAATATTGGCGGTCTGAAGCCGCGCGCCGCTGTCAAAAGCGCGGGTGTGGTCGTGGGGCGGGTTGAAAACATCACTTTCGACGACAAGTCCTACCAGGCCAGCGTGAGCCTGGCCATGGAAAGCCGTTATGTGTTTCCCAAGGACAGCTCGCTGAAGATCTTGACCAGCGGCCTGCTCGGTGAGCAGTACATCGGCGTGGAAGCCGGCGGGGACGAGAAAAATTTCGCCGCGGGGGATGTGACCAAAAACACGCAGTCCGCCGTGGTGCTTGAAAACCTGATCAGCCAGTTTTTATACAGTAAAGCGGCGGACAGCAGTTCCGGATCAGGGTCTGCGCCGCCACCAGCGACGACACAAAAAAAATGATGAATAACAACACAATGAAAAAATCAACAGGGTGGGCCGGCGCCGTTCTCGCAGTGGCGCTGCTTCAGGGATGCGCAACCGGCCCGGGCGCCAATCCGTCCGATCCGCTGGAGCCGTTTAACCGGGCCATGTTCGGCTTCAACGAGGGCCTGGACCGCACCGTCCTCAAACCCGTGGCCACCGCCTACCGCGACGTCACGCCCCAGCCCGTGCGCACTGGCGTCACCAGCTTCTTCGGCAACATTTCCGACGTCTGGTCCATGGTCAACAACCTGCTGCAGGGCAAGGGCGAAGCCGCCGCCGACAGCTTGTTCCGCGTTACCACCAACACCCTCTGGGGCCTGGGCGGCATTTTTGACGTGGCCAGTGAAATGAAAATCCCGAAACACTCGGAAGACTTCGGCCAGACCCTGGGTGTCTGGGGCGTGGGCTCGGGTCCTTACCTGGTGCTGCCTGTGCTGGGCCCTTCCTCGGTGCGCGACACCGCCGGCCTGGTGGTGGATTACCAGCTGGACGCGGTCAGCCAGGCCAAGAACGTCCGTGTCCGCAACACCTTGACGACGCTGCGCGCGGTCAATGTGCGCGCCAACCTGCTGGGCGCCGGCGATGTGCTGGACCAGGCGGCGCTGGACAAATACAGCTTTACCCGCGATATCTACCAGCAGCGCCGCAACAGCCTGATCGGCAACGCGCCCGTGGAAAAGGAAGAACGCTTTGACCTGCCCGAAGGCGCGCAGCCTGCGCCGGCAGCCAAGTAAGCAGTTGAAACAGGCTTTTACAGGGGGCATACCCGGTCTTGTGAGAGCCCGGTAGTGCCAATATTTACAAGACTGCCGAATAACTTCATCCCCAGTCCGGAAACCATCCCGCAAAATACCCTCGAAACACCGGTTTTCAGCGCGCCATGCATCAGCCCGATGCCCTCGGCACTGAGTCCCATGTTTCGATACGAAGGAGCATCATGAAACGCAGAACCCTTGGCCACTTGTTGACCGCCACCCTCAGCCTCGCCTTGCTGGGCGCCGCGCCTTTTGTGCGCGCCGCCGACGAGGCCCCCGACGCCCTGATCAAACGCGTGTCGGCCGAAGTGCTGGACAACATCAAGACCGACAAGGCGGTAAAAGCCGGCGACCTGACCAAAGTGCTGTCCCTGGTCGACAGCAAGATCATGCCCAACGTGAACTTCACGCGCATGACGGCCGCCGCAGTGGGCCGCAACTGGCGCCAGGCCACGCCCGAGCAGCAAAAGAAGCTGCAGGAAGAATTCAAGATTTTGTTGATCCGCACCTATTCCGGCGCGTTGGCGCAGGTCAGCGACCAGACCGTCAGCGTCAAGCCGCTGCGCGCGGAAGCCGCCGACACCGAAGTGGTGGTGCGCACTGAAGTCCTGGGCCGGGGCGACCCCGTCCAGCTCGACTACCGCATGGAAAAAACCCCCACGGGCTGGAAGATCTATGACCTCAACGTGCTGGGCGTGTGGCTGGTGGAAACCTACCGCACCCAGTTTGCCCAGGAAATCAGCACCAAGGGTGTGGACGGCCTGATCGCCTCGCTGGTGCAGCGCAACCAGTCCAACAGCGGCTCGGTTGCCAAGAAGTCTTCCTGAGCGGATCCATCGGTGCTCACGCTTCCCCCCGTCCTCACGCATGCCGAGGCCGCAGGTTTTGCGCTCGGCCTGAAGCAGGCCGTGTTGTCCCAGCCCGCCGGGGTGGTGGCGGACGCCGGCGCGCTCAAGGAGTTTGACTCCTCCGCTCTGGCCGTGCTGCTGGAGTGCCGGCGCGAAGCGCTGGCCGCCGGCAAGGAGTTTGCCGTGGCGGGCTTGCCGCCCCGCCTGCGCCAGCTGGCGGGCCTGTACGGCGTGGCGGAACTGATTCCGGCCGCCGCGGCCTGAGCCGCCGCCACGGGGCATTCCGCGGCCCGGCCCGGCCAAAACGGCATCCGCCCTTAAAATGGCGGGCTCATGCCAGCGATCTCATTTCAGTCCGTCTCCAAAACCTACTCCTCCGCGCGAAATCAAACGGGTCCGGTCGTCAAGGCGCTTGACGACGTCAGTTTCGATATCCGGCAGGGCGAATTTTTTGGCCTGCTGGGCCCCAACGGCGCTGGAAAAACCTCCCTCATCAGCATTCTGGCCGGCCTCTCGCGCGCCAGCAGCGGCACCGTCAAGGTCCACGGCAGCGACGTGCTGGCCGACTACGCCAGCGCCCGCCGAAAACTCGGCGTGGTGCCGCAGGAACTGGTGTTCGACCCCTTTTTCTCGGTGCGCGAGGCGCTGCGCATCCAGTCCGGCTATTTCGGCATCAAGCGCAACGACGACTGGATAGACGAACTGCTGGTCAGCCTGGGCCTGGCCGATAAGGCCAACGCCAACATGCGCCAGCTCTCCGGGGGCATGAAGCGCCGCGTTCTGGTGGCGCAGGCCCTGGTGCACAAGCCGCAGGTCATCGTGCTGGACGAGCCCACCGCAGGCGTCGACGTGGAGCTGCGCCAGACCCTCTGGCAGTTCATCGCCAAGCTCAACAAGCAGGGCAGCACCGTGCTGCTGACCACGCATTACCTCGAAGAAGCCGAAGCCCTGTGCAGCCGCATCGCCATGCTCAAGCAAGGGCGGGTGGTGGCGCTGGCGCAGACTTCCGAGCTGCTCAAGGCGGCCTCTTCCAACGTGCTGCGCTTCAAGATCGACAGCGAACTGCCCACGCACCTGGCCGTGCAGGCCCGCATCACCGGCCGCATCGTGCAGTTCCCGGCGCACAACGCCCACGAGATCGAGCAGTACCTGGCGGCGATCCGCGAGGCGGGCCTGGTGGCCGAGGACGTTGAAATCCGCAAGGCCGACCTCGAAGACGTCTTCCTCGACGTCATGAACAAAAAGCCTGCCGGCGATACCCCGGCTGTGGCGGTAGATCTCGCGAAAGTAGCAACATGACAGGCTGGCAAACCCTTTTGTACAAGGAAACCCTGCGTTTCTGGAAGGTAGGCTTCCAGACCGTGGGCGCGCCGGTGTTGACCGCCGTGCTCTACATGCTGATCTTCGGCCACGTGCTGCAGGACCAGGTCAAGGTGTACGACCAGGTCAGCTACACCGCCTTCCTGGTGCCCGGCCTGGTGATGATGAGCGTGCTGCAGAACGCTTTTGCCAACAGCTCCTCTTCGCTGATCCAGAGCAAGATCATGGGCAGCCTGGTGTTTGTGCTGCTGACTCCGCTGTCGCACTGGCACTGGTTTTTCGCCTACGTGGGCTCCTCGGTCGCGCGCGGCCTGCTGGTCGGTGTGGGCGTGTTCGCCGTCACCGTGTTTTTCGGCCAGCCGGCTTTTGTGGCGCCGCTGTGGATCGTGCTGTTCGCGGTGCTGGGCGCCGCCATGCTGGGCGCCCTGGGTGTGATCGCCGGGCTGTGGTCCGAGAAGTTCGACCAGATGGCGGCCTTCCAGAACTTCGTCATCATGCCCATGACTTTCCTGAGCGGCGTGTTTTACTCCATCCACTCGCTGCCGCCCTTCTGGCAGAAGGTCAGCCACCTGAATCCCTTCTTTTACATGATCGACGGTTTTCGTTACGGCTTTTTCGGCGTCAGCGACGTCTCCCCTTGGCTGAGCCTGGGCATTGTCGCGACGGCCTTGCTGGCCGTCAGTGCCGTGGCCGTCAACCTGCTGCGCACCGGCTACAAAATAAGACACTAGACATGACCAGCGAAGAACTGCAATCCATCATCGCCGCGGGCCTGCCCTGCGAGCACATCGAGCTGTCGGGCGACGGCCGGCACTGGTATGCCACCGTGGTGTCCAGCGCCTTTGAGGGCCAGCGCCTGATCCAGCGCCACCAGAAGGTCTACGCCACGCTGGGCGGCCGCATGCAGACCGACGAGGTGCATGCGCTGTCGATGAAAACCTACACGCCCACCGAATGGGCCAATACCAACAACGGCAACGCGAACTGAAAAGAACATGGACAAATTACTCATCAAGGGCGGCAAGCCGCTGGCCGGCACGGTCGAAATTTCCGGTGCCAAGAATGCCGCGCTGCCCGAGCTTTGTGCCGCGCTGCTGACGGCCGACGAGGTGACGCTGCGCAACGTGCCGCGCCTGCAGGACGTGGCCACCATGCTCAAGCTGATCCGCAACATGGGCGTGGAAGCCGAGCGCGGCGACGACGGCACGGTGCGCATCAATGCCGGGCCGCTGAGCTCGCCCGAGGCGCCCTACGAGCTGGTCAAGACCATGCGCGCCTCGGTGCTGGCCCTGGGCCCGCTGCTGGCGCGCTTCGGCGAAGCCACAGTGTCGCTGCCGGGCGGCTGCGCCATCGGTTCGCGCCCGGTGGACCAGCATATCAAGGGCCTGCAGGCCATGGGCGCCGAGATCGTGGTCGAGCACGGCTACATGATTGCCAAGCTGCCGGCCGGTCAGAAGCGGCTCAGGGGCGCCAGTATCACCACCGACATGGTGACCGTCACCGGCACCGAAAACTTCCTGATGGCCGCCAGCCTGGCCGAAGGCGAGACCATCCTGGAAAACGCCGCGCAGGAGCCCGAGATCGGCGACCTGGCCGAAATGCTCATCAAGATGGGCGCGAAGATTGAAGGCCACGGCACGCGCCGCATTCGCATCCAGGGCGTGGACCGCCTGCACGGCTGCACCCACCAGGTGGTGGCCGACCGCATAGAGACCGGCACCTTTTTGTGCGCGGTCGCCGCCGCCGGCGGCGACGTGGTGCTTAATCACGGCCGGGCCGACCACCTCGACGCCGTGATCGACAAGCTGCGCGAAGCCGGCGCCACCGTGACGGCGGGCGAGGGCTTTATCCGCATCCAGGCCAGCGGCCGCATGAAGGCGCAATCCTTTCGCACCACCGAGTACCCCGGCTTCCCCACCGACATGCAGGCCCAGTTCATGGCGCTCAATGCCATCGCGCAGGGCGGCAGCACGGTGACCGAGACGATTTTTGAGAACCGCTTCATGCACGTCAACGAGATGGTGCGCCTGGGCGCCAAGATCCAGATCGAGGGCAAGGTCGCGGTGATGGAGGGCGTTGAAAAGCTTTCCGGCGCCACCGTCATGGCCACCGATTTGCGCGCCTCCGCCAGCCTGGTGATCGCCGGCCTGGTGGCCGAAGGCGAAACCCTGGTGGACCGCATCTACCACCTGGACCGCGGCTACGACCAGATGGAAGCCAAGCTCCGCGGAATCGGCGCCGATATTGAACGGGTGAAAGCATGATCACGCTCGCACTTTCCAAAGGCCGCATCTTCGACGACATCCTGCCGCTGCTCAAAAGCGCCGGCATCGAGGTGCTGGACGACCCCGAAAAATCCCGCAAGCTGATCCTGGACACCAACCAGCCCGGCGTGCGCGTGGTGCTGGTGCGCGCCACCGATGTGCCCACCTATGTGCAGTACGGCGGCGCCGACCTCGGCGTGGTCGGCAAGGACACCTTGCTCGAATCCGGCAGCCAGGGCCTGTACCAGCCGCTCGATTTGCAGATCGCCAAATGCCGCATCAGCGTGGCCGTGCGCGAAGGCTTTGACTACGCCGCGGCCGTGCGCCAGGGCTCGCGCCTGAAGGTCGCCACCAAGTACGTGGCGATCGCGCGCGATTTCTTCGCCACCAAGGGTGTGCACGTCGACCTGATCAAGCTCTACGGCAGCATGGAACTGGCGCCGCTGACAGGCCTGGCCGACGCCATCGTCGACCTGGTGTCCACCGGCAGCACGCTCAGGGCCAACCACCTGGTCGAGGTAGAGCGCATCATGGACATCAGCTCGCACCTGGTGGTGAACCAGACCGCGCTCAAGCTCAAGCAGGCGCCGATACGCCAATTGATAGATGCCCTTTCGGCCGCCACGGCCTCCTCGCGAAAATCCTGAGCCATGAAACTGACCGCCGCGCCCGCCCGCCTATCCACGGTTTCCGCCACGTTTGAGGCCGAATTCAAGGCGCGCCTGCATTGGTCCGCCGACACCGACGCGGCCATCGAGCAGCGCGTGGCCGACATCCTGGCCGATGTGCAGCAGCGTGGCGATGCGGCGGTGCTCGAATACACCGCGCGCTTTGACGGGCTCGACGTTGCCGGCATGGGCGAGCTGGAGCTCACGCAGGCCGAGCTGAAGGCCGCGTTTGACACCATTCCGGCTGCCCAGCGCAGCGCGCTCGAAGCCGCCGCGCGCCGCGTGCGCAGCTACCACGAGGCCCAGAAGAAGGCCAGCGGCGAAAGCTGGAGCTACCGCGACGAGGACGGCACCCTGCTGGGCCAGAAGGTCACGCCGCTGGACCGCGTCGGCATCTATGTGCCCGGCGGCAAGGCGGCCTACCCGTCGTCGGTGCTGATGAACGCCATCCCCGCCCACGTGGCCGGTGTCGGCGAAATCATCATGGTCGTACCCACGCCCAAAGGCGAAAAAAACGCCCTGGTGCTGGCCGCCGCCTATGTGGCCGGCGTCACCCGCGCCTTCACCATCGGCGGCGCGCAGGCCGTGGCCGCGCTGGCCTACGGCACGCAGACCGTGCCCAAGGTCGACAAGATCACCGGCCCCGGCAATGCCTACGTCGCCAGCGCCAAGAAGCGCGTTTTCGGCACGGTGGGCATAGACATGATCGCCGGCCCCTCGGAAATTCTGGTGCTGGCCGACGGCAGCACGCCGGCCGACTGGGTCGCCATGGACTTGTTCAGCCAGGCCGAGCACGACGAACTCGCGCAAAGCATCTTGCTGTGCCCCGACGCGGCCTACATCGATGAAGTGCAGGCCGCGATTGACCGCCTGCTGCCCGAAATGCCGCGCGCCGAGATCATCGCCAAATCCCTCACCGGCCGCGGCGCGCTGATCCACACGCGCAGCATGGAAGAGGCCTGCGAGATCAGCAACCGCATCGCGCCCGAACACCTGGAAGTCTCCAGCCGCGACCCGCACAAGTGGGAGCCGCTGCTCAAGCACGCCGGCGCCATCTTCCTGGGTGCCTACACCAGTGAATCGCTGGGTGACTACTGCGCCGGCCCCAACCACGTGCTGCCCACCAGCGGCACGGCGCGCTTCAGCTCGCCGCTGGGCGTCTACGATTTCCAGAAACGCTCCAGCCTGATCGAGGTCAGCGAGGCCGGCGCCCAGGTGCTGGGCAAGATCGCCGCCGAACTGGCCTATGGCGAGGGCCTGCAGGCGCATGCCAGGGCGGCCGAGATGCGGCTGAAATAAGGCCTCAAATCACACGAATTTCGTGTTACACGAAATTCGTGTAAACTTCGGTCCATGAAAAATGTGACCATCACCGTGGACGATGCGGCCCTGGAATGGGCGCGCATTGAGGCGGCGCGGCGCAATACCAGCGTTTCGCGCCTGGTGGGCGAGATGCTGGCCGAGAAGATGCAGCGCACCGACGCTTACCAGCGCGCCATGCATGACTGGCAAAACAAGGACAGGCTCTGGGTCTCCAACGGGCAGCCCTATCCCACGCGCCTTGAACTGGACGAGCGCGGCGCATGAGCGAGGCATCTACCGGCGTTTTTGTGGACGCCAGCATCCTGCTGCACAGCGAAGACGGCGCCGACCGGGCCAAACAGCAGGCCGCCCTGGCCTGGCTGAGCGTGCTGTGGCGGCGCGGGCTGGGCCGCACCAGCACCCAGGTGCTCAATGAGTTCTACCTGCTGGCCACGCGCAAGATCCAGCCGCCCATGCCGGCCGGCGATGCGCGCGCCGAGGTGCGCCGCTATGAACTCTGGCAGCCCTGGCAAACCGACCACGCGACCGTCGAATCCGCCTGGGCGGTGGAAAGCCGCTACGGCCTGCACTACCGCGACAGCCTGGTCGTCGCGGCGGCCCAGCACCTGGGCTGCCGTTACCTGCTCAGCGAAGGCCTGGCGCATGAGCAGCACTACGGCGGTGTCCAGGTGATCAACCCTTTTAAAACCGGCATTGAACTGCTGGAGAACCTTCCATGACCCTGCCTGCTCCCTCTCTGGATCCCAAACTCAAAAAACTGATACGCCAGGACGTGCAGTCCATGCACGCCTACGCCATCCAGGACTCGGCCGGCATGGTGAAGCTCGACGCCATGGAGAACCCGCACCGCCTGCCCACGGCGCTGCAGGCCAAGCTGGGCCAGCGCCTGGGCGCGCTGGCGCTGAACCGCTATCCCGACGGCCGGGTCAATGAGCTGCGCCGCGCGCTGGCCGACTACGCGCGCATGCCCGAAGGCTTCGACATCATGCTGGGCAACGGCTCGGACGAGCTGATTTCGCTGCTGGCCATGGCCTGCGACGTGGAGGGCGGCTCCATCCTGGCGCCGCTGCCGGGTTTTGTGATGTACGCCATGAGCGCGCAGCTGCAGGGCCTCAAATTCATCGGCGTGCCGCTGACGGCCGACTTTGAACTCGACGAAGCCGCCATGCTGGCCGCGATCAAGGAGCACCGGCCTTCCATCATCTACCTGGCCTACCCGAACAACCCCACGGCCAACCTGTGGGACGACGCGGTGATCGAAAAAATCATCGAGGCGGCGCCCGGGCTGGTGGTGATGGATGAGGCCTACCAGCCGTTTTCAAGCAAAAGCTATATAGACCGCATCGCCAGGCACGGGCATGTGCTGCTGATGCGCACCCTGAGCAAGTTCGGCCTGGCCGGCGTGCGCCTCGGCTACATGATGGGCCCCAGGGCCTTGATTGCCGAGGTCGACAAGGTGCGCCCGCCCTACAACATCAGCGTGCTCAACTACGAGTGCGCGCTGTTCGCGCTGGAGCACCAGGCTGAATTCGCCGCCCAGGCCGGCGAACTGGTGGCCCAGCGCGCCGTGCTGATGGACGCGCTGGCCGGCATGGCGGCCAAGGGCGTCAAAGCCTGGAAAAGCGATGCCAACATGATCCTGGTGCGGGTGCCCGATGCGGCCAAAACCTTTGAGGGCATGAAATCCCACAAGGTGCTGATCAAAAACGTTTCTAAAATGCATCCATTGCTGGCCAATTGTTTGCGCCTGACGGTCGGCACCGCGGACGAGAACGCGCAAATGCTGGCGGCGCTTGAAAAATCCCTATGACTACCCCCACACCTGCTTCCACCGCGGCCAGAACGGCCGAGGTCTCGCGCAACACCGCCGAGACCCAGATCACCGTCAAGCTCAACCTCGACGGCACCGGCAAGGCCAGCCTGTCGACGGGCATAGGCTTTTTTGACCACATGCTGGACCAGATCGCCCGCCATGGCCTGATAGACCTGGACATCCAGGCCAAGGGCGACCTGCACATCGACGGCCACCACACGGTGGAAGACGTGGGCATCACGCTGGGCCAGGCCGTGGCCAAGGCCGTGGGCGACAAAAAAGGCCTGCGCCGCTACGGCCATGCCTATGTGCCGCTGGACGAAGCGCTGTCGCGCGTGGTGGTCGATTTTTCAGGCCGCCCGGGGCTGGAGATGCATGTGCCTTTCAAGAGCGGCATGATTGGCACTTTCGACAGCCAGCTGGCCTACGAATTCTTTCAGGGCTTTGTAAATCACGCCTTCGTGACCTTGCACATCGACAACCTCAAGGGTGAAAACGCCCACCACCAGGCCGAGACCGTGTTCAAGGCCTTTGCCCGCGCGTTGCGCATGGCGCTGGAGATAGATCCGCGCGCGGCGGGTGTGATCCCCTCGACCAAGGGTTCGCTCTAAGCCATCCTCCAAAAAGCCGCTGCGCCGCATTCCATGCCTCTTTTTGGCGTGGCCCCCTACAAATGGGCGCCGGCAGCCCCTAAATTCAAAGCCAACCCTTCTTGAACCCCTGATGGCAAAACCCAAAACAGTGGCCGTGGTCGACTACGGCATGGGCAACCTGCATTCCGTGTCGCAGGCCGTGCGCCATGTGGCGGCAGGCAGCGGCTTCGAGGTGATGGTCACCTCCAAAGCCGAAGACGTGATGAACGCCGAGCGCATCGTGCTGCCCGGCCAGGGCGCGATTGCCGACTGCATGCGCGAACTGGCTGATTCCGGCATGCTGGAATCGGTGCTCCACGCGGCGGCCCACAAGCCGCTGTTCGGTGTTTGCGTGGGCATGCAGATGCTGCTCACCCATAGTGTCGAAGGCATGCCCGGCGACGGCGGCGCGGGAACCAAAGGCCTGAACCTGATTCCCGGCCAGGTCGTCAAGTTCGAACTCGCCGGCCGGCTGCAGCCCGACGGCAGCCGCTACAAGGTGCCACAGATGGGCTGGAACCAGGTCTACCAAAATGGTGCGGGCACGGCGAAAGCCCACCCGGTCTGGGCCGGCGTGCCCGACGGCGCGTACTTTTATTTTGTGCACAGCTTTTATGCCCACCCGTCGGACGCACGCCACATCGCTGGCGAAGCCGACTACGGCGCGCGCTTTGCGGCGGCGATTGCACGCGATAATATTTTTGCCACCCAGTTCCACCCCGAGAAAAGCGCCGAGCACGGACTGGCCCTGTACCGCAACTTCCTGCACTGGAATCCCTAGCCGCCGGCAGCGCCTTGGGTCAGACCCGGTACCGGGACACCGGACTTTTTGTTACCCTGAGCACCCGTTTTCTTTTTTTACCGTCTTTTTTACCGCCACATGCTACTTATCCCCGCGATTGACCTGAAAGACGGTCACTGCGTTCGCCTCAAACAGGGCGACATGGATCAATCCACCATCTTCAGCGAAGACCCGGCCGCCATGGCGCGCAACTGGGTTGACAAGGGCGCGCGCCGCCTGCACCTGGTGGACTTGAACGGCGCTTTTGCGGGTAAGCCCCGCAACGAGCAGGCCATCAAGCAGATCCTGGCCGAAGTCGGCAGTGAAATCGACGTGCAGCTGGGTGGCGGCATCCGCGACCTGGACACGATAGAGCGCTACCTGGACGCCGGCCTGCGCTACGTCATCATCGGCACGGCCGCGGTGAAGAACCCCGGCTTCCTGCAGGATGCCTGCACGGCCTTCGGTGGCCACATCATCGTCGGCCTGGACGCCAAGGACGGCAAGGTCGCCACCGACGGCTGGAGCAAGATGACGGGCCACGAGGTCATAGACCTGGGCAAGAAATTCCAGGACTACGGCGTTGAATCCATCATCTACACCGACATAGGCCGCGACGGCATGCTGACCGGCATCAACATCGACGCCACTGTCAAGCTGGCCCAGGCGCTGACAATTCCCGTGATCGCCTCCGGCGGTCTCTCGAACATGGCCGACATCGAAAAACTCTGCGAAGTCGAGGAAGAGGGCGTGGAAGGCGTGATCTGCGGCCGCTCGATTTACAGCGGCGATCTTGATTTTGAGAAGGCCCAGGCCAGGGCAGATGAGTTGAATGGATAAAAAAGGTCAGAAGAAAGACCTGGGACCCTCTTGGCCATATCTTTTAGGCTTATTTTGGCTGATTGCCTGGTTTGGTGTTCTGATCCACTACTGCAATCTGCCTCCCGGTGAATACCTTGGCTTCTTCGCCTGGTTTATTCTTTCAGTGCCGGTGATTGCGTTTATAGCTTTCTTCTTTTCCTAACCATGCTCGCCAAACGAATCATTCCCTGTCTTGACGTCACCGGCGGCCGCGTGGTCAAGGGCGTCAACTTCACCCAACTGCGTGACGCAGGCGACCCCGTGGAAATCGCGGCGCGCTATAACGAGCAGGGCGCCGACGAACTCACCTTCCTCGACATCACCGCCACCAGCGATGGGCGCGACCTGATCCTGCCCATCATCGAAGCGGTGGCCTCGCAGGTCTTTATTCCGCTGACCGTGGGCGGCGGCGTGCGCACCGTTGAAGACGTGCGCCGGCTGCTCAATGCCGGGGCCGACAAGACCAGCTTCAACTCTGCCGCCATCGCCAATCCGCAGGTGATTGACGATGCCTCGGCCAAATATGGCGCGCAGTGCATCGTGGTGGCGATAGACGCCAAGCGCCGCAGCGAGGAAGACGCCAAAACCCGGGGCCCGGGCTGGGACGTCTACAGCCATGGCGGGCGCAAAAACACCGGCATGGACGCCGTGGCCTGGGCCGCCGAGATGGCGCGGCGCGGCGCCGGCGAGATTTTGCTGACCAGCATGGACCGCGACGGCACCAAGTCGGGCTTTGACCTGGCCCTGACCCGCGCGGTGAGCGACGCCGTCAGCGTGCCGGTGATCGCCTCGGGCGGTGTCGGCAACCTGGAACACCTGGCCGACGGCATTCAGACCGGCGGCGCCGACGCGGTGCTGGCCGCCAGCATCTTCCATTACGGCGAATACACGGTGCAGCAGGCCAAGCAGCATATGGCCGAACGGGGCATCCCGGTAAGGTTGTAACCCCCGTCGAATAGGCGCAACCCCCGTCGGACGCTCACTGCGTGTAGCGCCTTCCCCCTGCTGGGGCGATATCTGCGGTCCGGCAAAGCCGGTCCCGCGATATCCTTGGCCCGAACGCCTTCTTAGCCTCTCTAAATCCGGGACAATACACACAATGAACTGGTTAGATGAAGTCAGCTGGGACGACAAGGGCCTGATCCCTGTCATTGCGCAGGAAGCCTCCAGCGGCGATGTGCTCATGTTTGCCTGGATGAACCGCGAGGCGCTGCAAAAAACCGCCGAACTGGGCCAGGCGGTCTACTACAGCCGCTCGCGCGGCCGCCTCTGGCACAAGGGCGAGGAATCCGGAAACCAGCAAACAGTGCACGAAATTCGACTGGACTGCGACAACGACGTGATCCTGCTCAAGGTGACGCAGCTGGGCCACACGCCCGGCATCGCCTGCCATACGGGTCGCCACAGCTGCTTTTTCAGTGTGTATAAAGACGGCCAGTGGGTGGTGACCGAGCCGGTCCTGAAAGACCCGACAAGCATGTACAAACAGACTCCCGGCAAACATGACCACGAATGACTCCCTCCAGCGCCTGGCGCAGATCGTCGAAAGCCGCAAGGCGGCCAACGGCGGCGACCCGGACAAAAGTTATGTGGCGCGCCTGCTGCACAAGGGCCCGGACGCCTTCCTGAAAAAAATCGGCGAGGAAGCCACCGAAACCGTGATGGCCGCCAAGGACATCGATTGCGCGCTGGCCCAGGGCGGTGCAACGGCCGAGCTCAAGGGCAAGCTGGTTGGCGAGGTCGCCGACCTGTGGTTCCACAGCCTGATCGCACTGGCGCATTACGGCCTGAGCCCGGCCGACGTGATTGCCGAGCTGGAGCGCCGCGAAGGCACCAGCGGCATCGAGGAAAAAGCGCTGCGCAAGGCCCAGCACCGCGACGCGGCCGAAAAACCGTGAGCGTGCCGGCCATCGATTTCATTTTTGATTTGACTGTGACAGGAAGCTGACTCCCCATGGAAACCGATCTGGCCGAATTCGAGGGTAAAAACCCCAACGACCGTCTTGTGATGCACGTGCTGTACGGCCTGCACACGCTGGCCTGGTTCAGCGGCGGCGTGTTCGCGGTGATCGCGGTGATCGTCAACTACATACGCCGCGCCGACGAGTCCGACGCGCTCTACATCGACCACCACAACTACATGATCCGCACCTTCTGGTGGACACTGGGCTGGCTGGTGCTGCTGTCGCCGCTGTGGCTGCTGTTCGTGTTCCCGGGCTTCGTCGCCTACGGCCTCGTGTGGCTCTGGTATCTGTACCGTTGCGTGCGGGGCTGGATGCGCTTTAACAGCCACCGCCCGACTTAAGCCCTTGAACCGACCAAGCCATGACCCACTCAGACAACTGCATTTTCTGCAAGATCGCCGCGGGCGCCATTCCGAGCCGCAAGGTGTACGAGGACGACGAGTTGTTCGCCTTCCACGACATCAATCCCTGGGCACCGGTGCATTTTTTGATCATCCCCAAGGCGCACATCCCCTCGATGGCGCAGGTAGGCCCCGAACACACCGCGCTGATGGGCCGCATGATGGTGCTGGCGCCCAAGCTGGCGATGGAGCAGGGCTGCAACCCCTACCCGGCGGGCGGCTACCGCATCGTGACCAACACCGGCGCGGAAGGTGGGCAGGAAGTGCACCATTTACATTTCCACGTCATAGGCGGGCCGCGGCCCTGGTTAAAAGGCTAGCAAGGCGCTTGGGAACCCCGGGCCGGGCTGGCACACTAACCCGGTAGGCGAATGTGTGTAATCGGCGCCCCGGCGGGTACTGGCCTTTAGAATCAAGGCAATTGCGTGCAAGCCGTCCCAAAACCGGCAATAGTGCATTTACAGCTGTATTTACAGATTAGGAGCAAATCATGGGTTCATTTTCCATTTGGCACTGGCTGATCGTGCTGTTGATCGTGGTCATGGTGTTCGGCACCAAAAAGCTCAAAAACATGGGCAGCGACCTCGGCAGCGCGGTCAAAGGCTTCAAGGACGGCATGAAGGACGGCGGACAGCCTCCTGCCGACACGCCTGTGCCGCCAGCCAGCGTCACGAATGCGCAGGCTTCGGACAAGACCACCATCGACGTCGAAGCCCGCCAGAAGTCGTAATCCAGGCCAGATTCAGTGATTGACCTTGGCATTTCCAAAATGGCGCTGATAGGCGCCGTGGCGCTGATCGTCATCGGCCCGGAAAAGCTGCCGCGCGTGGCGCGCACCGTGGGCACGCTGCTGGGCAAGGCGCAGCGCTATGTGGCCGACGTCAAAAATGAGGTCAATCGCTCCATGGAGCTGGACGAACTCAAGAAGATGAAGGAAAGCGTCGAGGGCGCGGCCCGCGACGTCGAGAATTCCATCCAGACCAGCGCCAGCGATTTCGAGAAATCCTGGTCCGAGGCCACAGGCGAGTCGTCCTCTGGCGCCTTGCCGGGCATGGAAATCTTCCCCGAATACAAGCACCCGAAAAAGAAGTGGCGCCTCAAGCAGGGCGCGACGCCCCAGTGGTACAAGGCCCGTACCGGCGTGCGCACCCGCGCGCAGTCGGGGGCCGCCCGTGTGGCACGTTTCCGTCCGCAGCCGGGCCGCCTGTCTTGAGCCTTGCTGCCGATCTCCTGTTTCTTGCGCATCTTCCGGCGCCACCCATCCAGCGCAAACTTCCTTCATGAGCGATCCCAACACCGACAAGCCCGACGAACTCGCGGGCACTGAGCAGCCCTTTGTGCAGCACCTCATGGAGCTGCGCGACCGGATGATCAAGGCGGTGATCGCCATTGGGATCGCGGCGGCCGTTCTGGCTTTTTATCCGGGCGCCAGCGCCCTGTATGACCTGATGGCCGCGCCGCTGGTGGCAACCCTGCCCCAGGGCTCCAAACTGATCGCCATCAGCGTGATCACCCCCTTTGTGGTGCCGATCAAGATATTGTTCATGGCGGCCTTCATGATCGCGCTGCCGGTGGTGCTTTACCAGGTCTGGGCTTTTGTCGCGCCGGGCCTGTATTCGCACGAGAAAAAACTCGTAATGCCGCTGGTGGTCTCCAGCACCATTCTGTTTTTTGTCGGCGTGGCTTTCTGCTATTTCGTGGTGTTCGGCCAGGTGTTTCATTTCATCCAGAGCTTTGCGCCCAAGTCCATCATCGCCACGCCGGATATCGAGGAATACCTGAGTTTCGTGCTCGGCATGTTCCTGGCCTTCGGGCTGGCCTTTGAGGTGCCGATCGCGGTGATCCTGCTGGTGCGCATGGGCGTGCTCAGCGTGGCCCAGCTGCGCGAATACCGCGGCTACTTCTGGGTGGCCGCGGCTGTCGGCACCGCATTGGTGACGCCGCCCGATGCGGGTTCCATGATCATGCTGCTGGGTGTTGTCGGCGGCCTCTATGAGGTGGGCATCGTCGCCGCACAGCTGTTCGTCAAGCACACCAAAAAGCCCGAAGACGACAGCGAGGCCGAAGCGGCCAAGCCCTGAGCCCCGGCTCCTAGCGCTGCTGCGCCTTGGGCCGCTGGCGCTTGCCGGGCGTGACGGCGATCTCGGTCTGCTTGTCCTTGCGCAGCACCGTCAGCGGCGCGGGGGTGCCGGGCTTGAGGGCCGCCACGGCGGTCAGCAGCTGGCTCACATTGCGCACGCCCTTGCCGTCCACCGCGGTGATCACGTCGCCGGGTTGTATGCCGGCCTGCGCGGCCGGGCCGTTTTGCAGCACGCCGGTGATGATGACGCCGCCGTCTTTGGCCGCGGCGGGCTTGAGGCCGAAGGTTTCGGCCAGTTCAGGGTTCAAGTCCTGCGGCTCCACCCCTATCCAGCCACGCGTGACCTGGCCGTCCTTCACGATGCCTTCAAGCACCTGCTTGGCCGTGGACACCGGAATCGCAAAGCCTATGCCCATGGAGCCGCCCGAGCGCGAGTAAATCGCGGTGTTGATGCCCATCAGGTGGCCGTTCACGTCGACCAGGGCGCCGCCCGAGTTGCCGGGGTTGATGGCCGCGTCGGTCTGGATGAAGTTTTCGAAGGTGTTGATGCCCAGCTGGTTGCGCCCCAGCGCGCTCACGATGCCGCCGGTGACGGTCTGGCCCACGCCGAAGGGGTTGCCGATGGCCATCACCGGGTCGCCCACCTGCAGTGCGTCGGAATTGCCCAGCACGATGACGGGCAGCTTGTCCAGGTCGATCTTGAGAATGGCCAGGTCGGTATCGGGGTCCGTGCCTATGACCTGGGCCTTGGCCTTGCGCGTGTCGTTGAGGATGACCTCGATGTCGTCGGCGCCCTCGACCACATGGTTGTTGGTCAGGATGTAGCCGCTGGCGCTGATGATGACGCCGCTGCCCAGCCCGCCCTGCGGTTCGTTGGGGCTCTGGTCGCCGAAGAAAAACTTGAACCACGGGTCTTCGGCGTGCGGGTTCCTGGCGGCGGCCTTGCTGGTATTGATGCTGACGACGGCCGCGGAGGCCAGTTTGGCGGCCGAGGCAAAACCGCCGGCGGCGCCCGGGCTGCGCGGCGCGCTGCCCGCCGGCGCCTCGATCACGGAGACGCCGGGCGTGTTGCCGCGGTCCAGCCATTGGGGCTTGAGCGTGGCCACGACGAAGTAAGCCGCCAGCAGGACGGTGACGGCTTGGGAAAACAGGAGCCAGGTACGCTTCATGAATGAGGGAGGTCAGCAAAAAATGTCAAAAGCCGCGCGGGAGCTTGCGCCGCAAGCCCCTATTGTCCCTCAGCTCCTGCGGGTGCCCAAGGCAAGGGCTTTTACCCCGGGGCGCCCGCCTGACACAATCCCCCCATGAGCACCACACGACAGGACTTGCTGCAGGCCTTTGACGCGCTTTTGCAGCCCGCGCGCTTCAAGGATTACGGCCCCAACGGCCTGCAGGTCGAGGGCCGGCCCGAGGTTCGCAAAATCGTTTCCGGCGTCACCGCCAGCCTGGCCTTGATAGAGGCGGCGGTTGCCGCCCGGGCCGACGCGATTTTTGTGCACCACGGCCTGTTCTGGCGCGGCCAGGACGGCCGCGTCACGGGCTGGATGAAGCAGCGCCTGGCGCTGCTGCTGGCGCAGGACATCAACCTCTTTGCCTACCACCTGCCGCTGGACGCGCATCCCGAGCTGGGCAACAACGCGCAGCTGGGCTTGCAACTGGGTCTGGTTGCCGGCGCGCGCTTTGGTGAGCAGGATCTGGGCTTTGTCGGTAGCCGCGGCGACGGCGGCGGTTTCGCCGACGTAGCCGCGCTGGCGGCCCATGTGCAGCAGGTGCTGAAGCGGCCCGTGGTTCAGGCCGGGCCGTCGCAAAAACCTATCCGCAACATCGCCTGGTGCACGGGTGGTGCGCAGGGCTACTTCGAGGCGGCGATTGCCGCGGGCGCCGATGCCTTCATCACGGGTGAGATTTCCGAGCCGCAAGCCCATTACGCGCGCGAGATGGGCGTGGCCTTTATCGCCTGCGGCCACCATGCCTCCGAGCGCTACGGCGCGCCGGCGGTGGCGGGGCAGGTCGCGGCCCAACTCGGCCTGGCCCACGAATTCATCGACATCGACAACCCGGCCTGAGGCGAGCCGGGCCCGGCGGGCCGCACCGGTTCAGGCCGGCTTGTGGCGCGGCCGGCCCGAGCGGGGCGTTTTGCCGGCGCTTTTCGGGGTTTTTGGGCTTTTGGGCCGCGAGGGTGCCGCTGGCACGGCGTCGCGCAGCGCGCGCCAGCTGGAGCCCAGGTCCGCGTGCTCGACCGGCACGGCGGTGTGGCTTTCCGGGTCCAGCATTGCCGCGCGGGAGCGCATCGCGCGCGCGGCTTGCGCCACCGACTGCGCCTCATGCAGCAGTTGGTCCACGTCCTTGCTCGCGGCCGACAGGTGGACAATGCCGACGGCGATGTCGGGCGTGACCCGTATGCGCCGCCCGTCCAGCGAACGCAAGTCCAGGGGCCGGCGCAGGCTGGAGGCCACGCGCAAGCCCAGTGTGCGTATCCAGCGGGGTGAATGCATGGTTTCCAGCAGCACCATAAAACAGCGGTCGTAGTAGCGGCCGGCCGGGTTGACGGCGCCGGTGTGGCGCTGCATGCGGCGCGCCAGCTGGATGTAGAGGTCGTTGAGGCCGGCCTGGCCGATCAGCGGCAACAGGCGTTCGGGTTCGAACAGCAGCACGGCCATCAGCGCGCCGTCGCGCCGGGTGCGCTGGCGGCGCTGCTGCGCCCCTATGATTTTCCGCACCATGGCCACGCCGTCGTAGAGCTGGGTGATCGGGTCGCGGCGCGAGACCTCGCCCTGCCGCATCTGCCGGATATGGTGGTTGCGCAGCCACAGCATCGCGGCGGTGATGACCACACTGAGCAGCGCCGCCAGCGCCACGCCGGCCTGCAGCAGCAGCGGCGGCCGGCTGGTGTTCAGCGCCAGCCCGTAGAGGCCGATCTGCGCCGGCAGGGTCAGCAGGCAGCCCAGGGCCAGGCCCCAGGCCATTCTGTCGCCCAGTTGCGTGGCGCGTACCGAAAGCCACAACACAACCGACAGGTTGGCGATCGCCAGCGCGCCGGAAACCGGCAGGCGCCATTCAGGGGCAAGCAGCAGGCACAGCGGCACGCCCGCCAGGCAGACCAGGGTCATCGCCAGCAGGCTGACTTTCATCAGGTGGTCGCGCTGGTGGGCCGACAGCCATTTGCTGGCGCCGTAGCTGCCCATGGCCGCGCACAGCGGTCCGGCCAGGAATTGCGCCGTGGCCAGTTCGTCATGCGCGCCCGGCCAGACGGCGGCGGGCAAGCCGCTCAGCAGCAGCACCACCGCCCAGCACAGGGCCAGGTAGGCCAGTGTTTGCGAGGCGGCGCGCGTGCGGCTGTAAAAGGCGTCGGCCAGGGCCAGCAGGATCACCAGGCCCAGCGCGCCGGCGGCCGCGCTCCACAGCATCATGTCCGCGTCGGGCATCAGGGGGTGCAGGCTATTCATGGCCGGCTCAGCGCTGCGCAAGGACCTGCCGGCCGCCACGCTGTGGTTTGCGCCAAAATACCCCAAGAATGCATCTGCCCGAACCCCTCGTATTTTTTGGCCTGTCGCGGTCTCGTGCCGAGCGCGGGCCTACCCATTTTTTTGCGATTATGGTCCCACCATCCGTGAAATGCACTTCGACGCTTGAATTTGCCCTGTGTCGGCGAGAGGGGTGTTGTGGCTAGGCCGCTGCTCATCACCATGGGCGATGCGGCTGGCATAGGCCCGGAAATCGTCGCCAGGGCTTTTCGCGAAGCGCCCGCCGAGCTGGCCGGATGCGCTGTGGTGGGGGATGTGGCGACGCTGCGCCGCGCTGCGGCGCTGGTGGCTTCCCCGCTGGCGCTGCCGGTGGCGCAACTGAGCAGCCTGGCCGAACTGCCCGGCGTGCCGCCGCGGTGCATTCCGGTGCTGCAGCAATGCGCGCTGCCGGGCCTTGTGCCTTATGGACAGGTCAGCGGCGTGGCCGGCCAGGCCGCGGCCGATTGCATCGTCTGGGCGGCCCGCCGCGTGCTGGCCGGCGAGGCCGCCGCGCTGGTGACCGCCCCCATCCACAAGGAGGCCCTGGCCGCTGCCGGCGGCTGGGCGGCCCAATTTCCGGGCCACACGGAAATGCTGCAGGCCGAAGCGGCCGCTTTTTTGGGCAAGCCTGTGGGCGAAGTGCCGGTACGCATGATGCTGGCCAATGAGGAGCTGCGCACCGTGCTGGTAAGCATTCACATGTCGCTCAGGCAGGCCATCGAGGCCGTGACTTTTGACAACGTGCTGCAAACCCTGCGCATCACGCACGCCGCCGTCGGTGCCGGCTTGGGACGCGCGCCGCGCATTGCGGTGGCGGGGCTCAACCCCCATGCCGGCGAAGGCGGGCTGTTCGGCAGCGAAGAGCAGGCCATCATCGCCCCGGCCATCGCCGCGGCACGTGCGCAAGGCCTGGATGTGAGCGGCCCCTTCGCGCCCGACACGGTGTTCATGCGGGCACGCCAGGCCGCCGGCAAGTCCGGCGAGTTTGATGTGGTGGTCGCGATGTACCACGACCAGGGGCTGATCCCGGTCAAGTACCTGGGCGTGGAGCAGGGCGTCAACGTCACGCTGGGACTGCCGCTGGTGCGCACCAGCCCCGACCACGGGACGGCCTTCGATATCGCGGGCAGCGGGCGCGCCGACGCTTCCAGCCTGCTGGCTGCCGTGCGCATGGCGCGCCGGCTTGCGGTTTTCTGACGCGGCCCGGCTTGCTTATTTTTTGAGGCTGTCGCGGATCTCGCGCAGCAGCGCGATGTCTTCAGGCGGCGCGGCAGGGGCGGGCGCCGGCTGGTCGCGCTTGAGCCGGTTGATCTGCTTGACCATCAGGAAAATGATGAAGGCCAGGATGATGAAGTTGACCGCGACGGTGATGAAGTTGCCGTAGGCGAAGACCGGCACGCCCGCCTTCTTCAGCGCGTCCAGCGTGGTGGCCGTGCCAGGCGGCACCGTCCCCAGCACCACAAAGAGGTTGGAAAAATCCAGCTTGCCGAAGAGGGCGCCGACCAGGGGAAGGATCAGGTCGCTGACGACCGAGTCCACGATCTTGCCGAAAGCCGCGCCAATGATCACGCCGACCGCCAGGTCGATCACATTGCCCTTGACGGCGAATTCCTTGAATTCCTGCATCATTCCCATGAAGTTTCTCCTCTTGTTTTGGACAAAACATTATCAAGGCTGGGCCTGCCGGTGCCGCCTGCATGCGGGCCTGGCTTGAAACAAAGTATGTGGAATCCGGCTTGTGCTCAAAAAACAGGCAGGCCCCTGGCTTTTGGGGTAGCCCGGACCACCGGGATGCGGCCTCTCGCCTTGAAAAACGACGTTGCGCTCCGCTACAATCGCGGGTTGACCCCACTATGCCTATTTCAAGCCAGTTCTTGAAGGACTCTCATGACCCAAGCAAGCGAAGCAAGCGTGAATGGCGCGCCCCACGGCGCTCCCGTAGATAAAGATAAAAGAAACTGGCTGGTGACCACCTGCGCGGTGGGCGGCGCAGGCGCCATCGCCACGGCTGTTCCCTTTGTCAGCACCTTCCAACCCTCCGAAAAAGCCAAAGCCGCCGGCGCCGCCGTCGAAGTCGATATTTCCGACGTCAAGCCCGGTGAGAAGATCACGGTGGAATGGCGCGGCAAGCCGGTCTGGATCATCAAGCGCACGCCCGCGCAGCTCGCGGAGCTCCCCAAGGTCGATGCCCTGCTGGCCGACCCCAAGTCCGAGCGCAAGCCCGACGAACTGACCCCTGCTTACGCCCGCAACGAAAACCGCTCCATCAAGCCCGAGACGCTGGTGGTGGTCGGCATCTGCTCGCACCTGGGCTGCTCGCCTTCCGACAAGTTCCAGCCCGGCGCGCAGCCTTCGCTGCCCGACGACTGGGCCGGCGGCTTCCTGTGCCCCTGCCACGGCTCGACCTTCGACATGGCCGGCCGCGTCTACAAAAACAAGCCCGCGCCCGACAACCTCGAAGTTCCCCCGCACATGTACCTGTCAGACACCCGGTTGCTGATTGGTGAAGACAAGAAGGCCTGAAGGCGCTTCAACCCCCCAGCTCCTTCACAAGACCCTGCAGCCAGCGCCCGATACCTGCCGACGCATGTACCAGGCGCTTGCCAAAGAACCCCACCGAACCAGGATCAGTTATGGCTGAATTCAAAGAAATTTCCCCCGATGCCCCGCTCGCCGCCAAGGCGATGAACTGGGTCGACAACCGGTTTCCCGCCAGCAAGCTCTACAAAGAGCACATGAGCGAGTACTACGCACCGAAGAACTTCAACTTCTGGTACATCTTCGGCTCGCTGGCCATGCTGGTGCTGGTCATCCAGATCGTGACCGGCATTTTCCTGACGATGAACTACAAGCCCGATGCCGCCCTGGCTTTCGGCTCCGTTGAATACATCATGCGCGACGTGCCCTGGGGCTGGCTGATCCGCTACATGCACTCGACGGGCGCTTCGGCCTTCTTCGTGGTGGTCTACCTGCACATGTTCCGCGGCCTGCTCTACGGCAGCTACCGCAAGCCGCGCGAGCTGGTCTGGATTTTCGGCTGCGCGATTTTCCTGTGCCTGATGGCCGAGGCTTTCATGGGCTACCTGCTGCCATGGGGCCAGATGAGCTACTGGGGCGCCCAGGTGATCGTCAACTTGTTCGCCGCGATTCCTTTCATCGGCCCCGACCTGGCGCTGCTGATCCGCGGCGACTACGTGGTGGGCGACGCCACGCTGAACCGTTTCTTCGCCTTCCACGTGATCGCCGTGCCGCTGGTGCTGCTGGGCCTGGTGGCCGCGCATATCATCGCGCTGCATGAAGTCGGCTCCAACAATCCCGACGGCGTCGAGATCAAGGGCCCGAACGCGCCCAAGGACGCCCAGGGCCACCCGCTGGACGGCATTCCTTTCCACCCGTACTACACGGTGCACGACATTTTCGGCGTGAGCGTCTTCCTGATGATCTTCTCGGCGATCATCTTTTTCGCTCCCGAGTTCGGGGGCTACTTCCTCGAATACAACAACTTCATCCCGGCCGATCCGCTGAAGACGCCGGCGCACATCGCCCCGGTCTGGTACTTCACGCCTTACTACTCGATGCTGCGTGCCATCACCAGCGAGATGATCTATGCGCTGATCGTCTGCGTGGTCGGTGCCGCTGGCTTCAGCGTCTGGAAGTTCCGCATGCCGGTGCTGCTGAAGGCTGCCGTCGTCGGTGCCGCCGTCGTGGGCTCGGCCTTGCTGCTGTCCATCGACGCGAAATTCTGGGGTGTGGTCGTGATGGGCGGCGCCGTGGTGATCCTGTTCTTCCTGCCCTGGCTGGACCTCAGCCCGGTCAAGTCGATCCGCTACCGCCCTGACTGGCACAAGTACCTCTACGGCATTTTTGTCATCAACTTCCTGGTGCTGGGCTACCTCGGCGTTCAGCCGCCGTCGCCCATTGGTGAGCGCGTCTCCCAGGTCGGCACGCTGTTTTACTTTGGCTTTTTCATCCTGATGCCGTGGTGGAGCCGCGTGGGTACCCCCAAAACACCGCCTGACCGTCCTGTTTTCCACGGTCACTGAGAGTTGGAGATAAAAACGATGAAAAAAATTATTTTTGCCCTGATCACCGCCTTTGGCCTCGCGGCCGGCGCACAGGCCTCCGAAGGCGGCATTGCCTGGGACAAGGCTCCCGACCGGACCAACGACCTGGGCTCCCTGCAAAACGGCGCCAAGCTGTTCGTCAACTATTGCCTGAACTGCCATTCCGCTTCCTTCATGCGTTTCAACCGCCTGAAAGACATCGGCCTGACCGAAAAGGAAATCAAGGACAACCTGCTGTTCACCACTGAAAAAGTGGGTGACACCATGAAAGCTGCGATCGACCCCAAGCAGGCCAAGGAATGGTTCGGCGGCAACCCCCCCGACCTCACCGTGATCGCACGCTCGCGTTCCGGCCACGGTGGCACCGGCGCCGACTACCTCTACACCTACCTGCGCACCTACTACCGCGACGAAACCAAGGCCACGGGCTGGAACAACCTGGTTTTCCCCAGCGTTGCCATGCCGCACGTGCTCTGGGAACTGCAGGGTACGCGCACGCCGGTGTACGAAGAAAAGGAAGAACACGGCCACAAGGTCGCGGTCTTCAAGGGCTGGCAGCAGCTCACCCCCGGCACCATGACGCCGCTGCAATACGACCAGGCCATAGGTGACCTCGTGGGCTACCTGCAGTGGATGGGCGAGCCGGCCCAGAACACCCGCATCCGTGTCGGCGTCTGGGTGCTGATTTTCCTTCTCGGCTTGACCTTTGTCGCCTGGCGCCTGAATGCGGCGTTCTGGAAAGACGTCAAGTAATTTTTTTCGCCGGGGCCTTGTTCCCGGCACCTTCTGGAGTGGATGCTTTTTAGATGTATCCACTCCTTTGCATTTAGGAGTTCCGCACCATGATGGTCCTTTATTCAGGCACGACCTGCCCCTTCTCGCACCGCTGCCGCTTTGTGCTGTTTGAAAAAGGCATGGACTTCGAAATCCGCGATGTCGACCTGTACAACAAGCCCGAAGACATCAATGTGATGAATCCCTACGGCCAGGTGCCCATCCTGGTCGAGCGCGACCTGATCCTGTACGAGTCGAACATCATCAACGAGTACATCGACGAGCGCTTCCCGCACCCGCAACTGATGCCCGGCGACCCGGTCGACCGCGCGCGCGTTCGCCTGTTTTTGCTGAACTTCGAAAAAGAGCTGTTCGTCCATGTCAGCACGCTGGAATCTCGCGCGTCCAAGGGCAATGAAAAGGCGCTGGAAAAGGCCCGCTCGCACATCCGCGACCGCCTGACGCAGCTCGCGCCCATCTTCCTGAAGAACAAGTTCATGCTGGGCGACAATTTCTCCATGCTGGACGTGGCGATCGCCCCCTTGCTGTGGCGCCTGGATTACTACGACATCGACCTGTCGAAGAATGCCGCGCCGCTGCTCAAGTACGCGGAGCGCATTTTCTCGCGCCCGGCCTATATTGAAGCACTGACGCCGTCCGAAAAAGTGATGCGGAAATAATCCACGGATCCGATTTCCCGGACAAGCAGTTTGGCTGAATTCATGAATGCCCTGGACGCCACGTCGACGCGACCTTATTTGATAAGGGCGCTCTATGAATGGTGCACCGACAACGGCTTCACGCCCTATGTGGCCGTGTCGGTGGATGAGACCGTGCAGGTGCCGCGCGAGTACGTGAAAAACAATGAAATCGTGCTCAACATCAGTTTTGACGCGACCTCGTCGCTCAAGCTGGGCAATGATTTCATCGAGTTCAAGGCCCGCTTTGCCGGCAGTGCCCGGGAAATCATGGTGCCCATCAGCCATGTGATCGCCATCTATGCCCGTGAAAACGGGCAGGGCATGGCTTTTCCCATGGCCTCGCCTGCCGCCGCCGGCCCGGTTTCCGGTGCCGGAAGCGGTGGTAGCGACGCCGGCCCGGCGGCGCCCGCCATGTCGCCGGCTCCCGCTCCAGCGCAGCACAGCCCGGCGGATGGCCCCGAAGGCAAGATCATGCAGCTGGTGCCGGACAGCGCGCCCGATGCGCAAGATGGCGGCCCCGACAGCCCTGAACCCCCCAAGCCGCCGCGTGTGCGGCCTTCGCTGAAACGGGTCAAGTAAAATCCCCTTGTGCCGCTTTAGCTCAGTTGGTAGAGCAACCGCCTTGTAAGCGGTAGGTCGTCAGTTCGATTCCGACAAGCGGCACCATTTTTCCACCATCCTTGCCTTCCCCATGCAACATGGGTACCATACGCTACCAATTTTGTAGCGAACCACCTGGCAGGGCTTTGGCTTTCATGCCTTCCTGCCGTTATTTGAAGAAGCCGGTTTACTACTTTTTGCTTATTAGGATCTTGAGTCGGATTGAGGTAACCTTCCAACCTTTGCCTATAAGGCGAGCTTGGATCAAGGGGAGCAGCTGGCGGATCTTGGCGGCGGCGGCGTTGCCGCTGACCAGCAGGCACCAGGTTTCGCCGTCTATGGGCCCAGCCTGAACGGCGGGGCGCAGGGCTTCGGGCAGCAGCGATTCAATGGCCTTGAGCCTGTCGCTGGATTCCCGAACGAGTTCGGTCAGCCGCGCCAGGGAGGGCGAATTCCCGGCGGCCTGATAAGCGGAGAGCGCCTGCGGAAGGCGCCGGTCGGAAGTCATGATGAACGGTGCGCGGCCTGATGAGCGCAAGCTTTTAAAGAGGTAGACAAGTGCATTTGATTATCACGGATGCGTGGCTGGCGAAAAGCCGGGCCATTTACTTAAGCGGGACAAAACTGGTTCTTGCGGGTTTTGTCGCCGCGCTGGCGCTCATGCTTGTGGCCGCGGGCCTCTACCACTGGGTGTTTCTCAAGGGGGCCCGAGAAGGCTGGCCGGTCGTCGGTTCGCTGGTCAAGCTCATGGTCAAGGACGAATTCGACCAGCGCGACCGTTTCATGCGTGAAAACCTCGACGTGATGGCCAAGCGGGTCGGCGAAATGCAGGCCAAGATGATGCAGCTCGAGGCGCTCGGCGAGCGGGTGTCGGGCCTGGCAGGCGTCAATCCCAACGATATCAAGGTCACGCCCGGCCGCGGCGGCGCGCTGGTGGCCGGCCCCTCGCTCACCATGCAGGAGCTGCAGGCCACGCTGGCTGACCTGGACAAACTCACCGACCAGCGGGTTGACCTCATGACGGTGATGGAGTCGCGCCTGTTTGACCAGAAGATCAAAAAAATGATGGTTCCCACCCAGGAGCCGGTCGCCGGAGGCAACCTCGGTTCGCCTTTCGGTTGGCGCATAGACCCGATGAACGGCCGCTCCGCGCTGCACACCGGGCTGGATTTCCCGTCCGAACCAGGCACGGCCATCCTGGCCGCCGCGGGCGGCGTGGTCGTCACGCAGGAATACCACCCGGCCTACGGCAATATGGTGGAAGTCGACCACGGCAATGAGCTCGTCACGCGTTATGCCCACGCCTCGCGTGTGCTGGTCAAAAAGGGCGATCTGGTCAAACGCGGCCAGAAGATCGCCGAAGTCGGCACCACCGGCCGGTCCACGGGCCCACACCTGCATTTCGAGGTGCTGGTGCAGGGCGTTTTCCAGGATCCGCAGAAATTCCTGACCGCAGGGCAAAAACTGCCCGGGCCCATGGTGGCGTCGGCTGGCGCGCGATCCCCCGTCCCCGCGCCTGTGCAGCCGGCACAGCTGCCGCGCCCCCACTAGGCGGCGCGCCTGCCATGCGTGCGGGCATGGCTTTTCATTCCTGACGACGGTTTTCTCCCGGACGGCCGTGCAGCTCCCTTGGCAGCGCTAAAATCAGAAGTTTGGGCCCAGTTGAACTCACTGATGGCGCCCACACCTAGGTTCCGTACTCAATAAGGGATTTCGGCCGCATTGCCAGCTCATGGGGAGCGGTCAAGGCGGCCTCGCATTTATGGCTTCCAACATCCTGACTAAAATTTTCGGCAGCCGCAACGACAGGCTGCTCAAAACCTACCGCAAAACCGTAGAACGCATCAATGCGCTGGAAACCCAGTACGAAAAGCTTGACGACGACCAGCTTCGCGCCAAAACCCAGGAGTTCAAGGACCGGGTAGCCGCCGGCGAAGAGCTCGATGCGATTCTTCCCGAGGCTTTCGCGGTGGTGCGGGAGGGCAGCAAGCGCGTCATGAAGATGCGCCACTTCGACGTGCAGATGCTGGGCGGCATGTCGCTGCACAACGGCAAGATTTCCGAAATGCGCACGGGTGAGGGCAAGACCCTGACCGCCACGCTGCCGGTCTACCTCAATGCCCTGACCGGCAAGGGCGTGCACGTGGTGACGGTCAATGACTACCTGGCCAGCCGCGACGCGCGCTGGATGGGCAAGCTCTACAACTTCCTGGGCCTGACGGTGGGTATCAACCTGCCGAATATGTCGCGCGAGGAAAAGCAGGCCGCTTACGGCTCCGACATCACCTACGGCACCAACAACGAATACGGTTTCGACTATCTGCGCGACAACATGGTCTACGAAGTGGCGGACCGCGTGCAGCGCGGCCTGAACTACGCCATCGTCGACGAGGTGGACTCCATCCTGATCGACGAGGCGCGCACGCCGCTCATCATCAGCGGCCAGGCCGAAGACCACACCGAGATGTACCTGGCGATGAACAAGGTCGTCCCGATGCTGACGCGCCAGGAGGGCGAAGCCGACCCGCGCACCGGAGAGGGCGTGACCAAGCCCGGCGACTTCACGATCGACGAGAAGAGCCACCAGGTGTTCCTGACCGAGCAGGGCCACGAGAACGCCGAGCGCCTGCTGTTCAACCTGGGCCTGATCCCCGAAGGCGCCACGCTGTACGACCCGGCCAACATTTCGCTGATGCACCACCTGTATGCGGCGCTGCGCGCCAACCTGCTGTACCACCGCGACCAGCATTACGTGGTGCAGGACGGCGAAGTCGTGATCGTTGACGAGTTCACCGGCCGCCTGATGTCGGGCCGCCGCTGGAGCGACGGGCTGCACCAGGCCGTCGAAGCCAAGGAAGGCGTGCAGATCCAGGCCGAGAACCAGACCCTGGCGTCCATCACCTTCCAGAACTATTTCCGCCTCTACACCAAGCTGGCCGGCATGACCGGGACCGCGGACACCGAGGCTTACGAATTCCAGGAGATTTACGGCCTTGAAACCACGGTGATCCCGCCCAACCGCGTGAGCCGCCGCGACGACCAGCTCGACCGCGTCTACAAAACGACGCGCGAAAAATACGAAGCCGCCATCAAAGACATCCGCGAGTGCTACGAGCGCGGCCAGCCCGTGCTGGTCGGCACGACCTCGATCGAGAACTCCGAGGTCATCGACCAGCTGCTGGTCAAGGAAAACCTGCCGCACCAGGTGCTCAATGCCAAGCAGCATGCCCGCGAGGCCGACATCATCGCGCAGGCGGGGCGCCCGAAAATGATCACCATCGCCACCAACATGGCCGGCCGCGGCACCGACATCGTGCTGGGCGGTAATGTGGAAAAACTGATCGAAGCGGTTGAAGCGGACGAAGCCATGGATGCCGCCGCCAAGGAGGCGGAAATTTCCCGCCTGCGCGCAGTCTGGAAGCAGGAGCACGAACAGGTCACCGGATTGGGCGGCCTGCGCATCATCGCGACCGAGCGCCACGAATCGCGCCGTATCGACAACCAGCTGCGCGGCCGTTCCGGCCGCCAGGGCGACCCCGGTTCGTCGCGTTTTTACCTGAGCCTGGACGACCCGCTGATGCGCATCTTCGCGGGCGACCGCGTCAAGGCCATCATGGAGCGCCTGAAGATGCCCGACGGCGAAGCCATCGAGGCGGGCATCGTCACCCGCAGCATCGAGTCGGCCCAGCGCAAGGTCGAGGCGCGCAACTTCGACATCCGCAAGCAGCTGCTCGAATACGACGACGTCGCCAACGACCAGCGCAAGGTGATCTACCAGCAGCGCAACGACATCATGGACGCCGCCAGCCTGCAGGCGCAGATCGCCTCGCTGCGCGAAGGCTGCTTCACCGACCTGGCACGGCAGTATGTGCCGGCAGAAAGCGTCGAGGAACAATGGGACGTGGCGGGCCTTGAGAACGTGTTGCGCGAGGAGTGGCAGATCGAGCTGCCGCTGCGCCAGGAACTGGAAGCTGCCGCCGCCATCACCGATGAGGAAGTGGTCGAAAAAGTCATAGCGGCCGCCAATGCCGCTTTTGCCGACAAGGTCGAGAAAATCGGCGAAGAAAACTTCACGCAGTTCGAGCGCGTGGTCCTGCTGCAAAGCATAGACAGCCACTGGCGCGAGCACCTGAGCGCCCTCGACTACCTGCGCCAGGGCATACACCTGCGCGGCTATGCGCAAAAGCAACCCAAGCAGGAATACAAGCGCGAAGCCTTTGAACTGTTCGGCCAGCTGCTCGACAGCGTGAAGAACGAGGTCACCAAGGTCCTGATGACGGTCAAGATCCAGTCGGGCGAGCAGCTCGAACAGGCGGCCGAGGAAATGGAGAGCCGCGCTGAAAACATCGCCAATGTCACCTACACCGCGCCCACCGAAACCGGCGGGGTGGAAACCACGGTGGACGAGGAATCGCAGCGCCGCGCGCCGGCCGTGCCGGCCGGCGATGTGCCCCGCGTGGGCCGCAACGACCCTTGCCCTTGCGGCTCGGGTAAAAAATACAAGAACTGCCACGGCCAGCTGAACTGAGCGCCGGCACCGGCTGAACGTCTTCCAACACCCACTGGTTTCCCGGAGTCAACCATGCCCGTCAATCTGGTCGCCACACCCGCTGCGGACCTTTACCCCGTGCCCGGCGTACGCTGGGGCATCACCGAAGCGGGCATACGCAAAGCCAACCGCAAGGACCTTTCCGTGCTGCTGCTCGATGAGGGCGCGTCGGTAGGAGCGGTCTTCACGCAGAACCGCTTTTGCGCGGCGCCCGTGCAGATCTGCCGCGAGCACCTTGCAAAAAACAGCGGCCGGACGGCGGGTATACGCGCCATGGTCATCAACACCGGCAACGCCAATGCCGGCACCGGCGACGACGGCCTGAGCCGCGCGCACGCCAGCTGCATCGCGCTGGCTCGGCTGCTGAATATCGCGCCTGAGCAGGTTTTACCGTTTTCGACCGGGGTCATCATGGAGCCCCTGCCCAACGACCGCATCGCGGCGGGCCTGCCGGCCGCGCTGGCCGACGCGAAGGAAAACAACTGGGGCAACGCGGCCGAAGCCATCATGACCACCGACACCGTGGCCAAGGCATTTTCCAAACGCATCAAGATCGCGGGCGCCGAAGTCACCATCACCGGCATCAGCAAGGGCGCCGGCATGATACGGCCGAATATGGCCACCATGCTGGGTTTCCTGGCAACGGATGCCTGCGTGGCGCAGCCGCTCATGGCCCAGCTGGCCCGGGAACTGGCCGAGGGATCGTTCAACCGCGTGACGGTGGACGGCGACACCTCGACCAACGACTCCTTTGTGGTGGTCGCCACCAATAAGGCCGCCCATGCACCTGTCGCTTCGCTGGACAGCGCTGAAGGCCAGGCCTTGCGCGCCGCCATGCTGGACATCGCCCGGCGGCTGGCGCAGGCCATCGTGCGCGACGGCGAAGGCGCCACCAAGTTCATGACCATACAGGTCGAAGGCGGTAAGACCGGCGAGGAATGCCGCAAGGTGGCTTACGCGATTGCCCATTCGCCACTGGTCAAAACCGCTTTCTTTGCCAGCGACCCCAACCTCGGCCGCATCCTGGCGGCCGTCGGTTACGCCGGCATCGAGGACCTGGACCAGACCAAGATCGACCTGTACCTCGATGAGGTGCTGGTGGCCAAAAACGGCGGCCGCCATCCCGGCTACGTCGAGGCCGACGGCCAGCGCGTGATGAAACAGAGCGAGATCACGGTGCGCGTGGTGCTGGGCCGCGGCACGGCTGCCGACACCGTCTGGACCTGCGACTTTTCCTACGATTACGTCAAGATCAACGCCGACTACAGAAGTTGAGCCCGCATGAACGAGCAGTTTGAGCGCCTGATCGCCCGCGTCGAATCCCTGATGGCGCGGATCGAATCCGTGCTGCCGCAACCGCTGGCCGCGCCGGACTGGACTGCCTCGATCGCCTACCGCTACCGCAAGCGCAGCTCCGGCCACGGCTCGCTGGAGCCGGTGCGGCACATCGGCAATATGCGCCTGGGTGACCTCAAGGAAATCGAGGACCAGAAGGAAAAGATCAAGCGCAACACCGAGCAGTTTGTGCTCGGCAAGCCCGCCAACAACGTGCTGTTGACGGGCGCGCGCGGCACCGGCAAGTCTTCGCTGATCAAAGCCTGCCTCAATGAGTATTCCGCGCGTGGCCTGCGCCTGATTGAAGTCGACAAGGCCGACCTGACCGACCTGCCGGACATCGTCGACGTGGTGTCCGGCCTGCCTGAAAAATTCATCGTCTTTTGCGACGACCTGAGTTTTGAGGAAGGCGAGCCGGGCTACAAGGCGCTCAAGTCCATCCTGGATGGGTCGGTCGCGGCGGCCACGCCCAATGTGCTGATCTATGCCACCAGCAACCGGCGCCACCTGTTGCCCGAGTACATGACGGAGAACCTCACCTATACCCGTGGGGACGATGGTGAGGTGCATCCCGGAGAGGTGGTCGAAGAGAAGATTTCGCTGTCCGAACGTTTCGGCCTCTGGGTCAGCTTTTACCCCTTCAGCCAAGACGAGTACCTGACCATCGTCTCCCAGTGGCTGTCGTCCTTTGGCGTGGGCCCGGACGCGATTGCCGCGGCAAAACCAGCGTCGCTGGTCTGGGCGCTGGAACGGGGCTCGCGCAGCGGCCGCGTGGCCTACCAGTTTGCCCGCGACTATGCCGGCCGCGACACGGCCAGCCGGCCCGTGGCGGCGGCGCCCATTGCGGCTTACGAGCGGCCGGGCGCTGCCGCCGCTGCGTCGCCTGAGCAGGCCGACCAGGCCCCAGACCACTCGACATGAGCGTGCTGGTTGCTGACGGTGAACGGCCGCGTGAGGGCGGCGCGGACCGCAAGGTGGTCGATGTCGCGGTGGGTGTTTTGATCCGCCCCGATGGCGATTTCCTGCTGACCTCCCGCCCGCCGGGCAAGGTCTACGAAGGCTACTGGGAGTTTCCGGGCGGCAAGTTGGAGCAGGGCGAAAGCGTCGAGGCCGCGCTGCGCCGCGAACTGCAGGAAGAAATCGGCGTGACCATAGGCGCGGTCCATCCCTGGAAGGTCGAGATGGTCGACTACCCGCATGCGCTGGTGCGCCTGAATTTCTGCAAGGTGTTCGAGTGGACCGGCGAGCTGCAAATGCATGAGGGCCAGTCTTTCGCCTGGCAGTCGCTGCCGGTCAGCGTGCAGCCTGTCTTGCCAGGCACAGTGCCGGTGCTGGCGTGGTTTGCCCAAGAGCGGGGTTTCGCCGGCGCGACCTGCTGATTTTCGCCGCTTCGCCGGAATACCTCAGCCGGCAAATACCCAATTTTTACTCGCCCCCAGCACAGCGTCGGGGTAGGGTGATTTGCCGCGTGAACCGTTGTAGCGCCCCAGGCCCATAAAAAGGTCGCCGCGCTCCCTGTCCAGGTAGTGGCGCAGGATCACGCAGCCAAAGCGCAGGTTGGTCTGCATGTGAAAGAGCTTGCCCGGGTCGCCGTCCCCGATCACGCGTGTCCAGAAGGGCATGACCTGCATGTAGCCGCGCGCCCCCACGTTGCTGACCGCGAATTTGCGGAAGTTGCTCTCGACCTGGATCAGGCCCAGCACCAGCGTGGTGTCCAGGCCGGCGCGTTTGCTTTCGTACCAGACGGTCTGCAAAAACTCCTTGCGGACCTGAAATTCGGGTTTTTTCTTCTTGAGCCGGTCGCTCATGGCGCCCAGCCAGCGCAGGTAGGCCAGGCGGCTTTCCGTGTCCTTGAATTCGGGCACGGGAGGCGCCTGGTTGGCGATGGCCGAACTCAGCGCGGTGCGCACCGAGTCGACCAGCGGCTCTTCAATTTGTGCGCCGGCATGCGCCCGCCCGGCCAGCAGAAAGGGACTGCAGGCCAGGGGCAAAGCCAGGCAGCTTCGCCGGGAGAGCCCTTGCGCCTTTGCCGGGGCACCGCCGGATGCGGACATGGTCAATGAGCGCACGGAAACCATGAAAAACTCAAAGCGCCAGCTTTCCCTTGAGGAAGTCGAAGGCGGTTGCCGCGTCGATCTTGCTGGAAGCCGCGTCGCGGCGGTGCTGGTACTCGAGCTGGCCGTCCTTGAGGCCGCGGTCGCCTATGGTGATGCGGTGTGGCACGCCTATCAGTTCCCAGTCGGCGAACATGGCACCGGGCCGCTCGCCCCGGTCGTCCAGGATCACGTCCACGCCGGCCGCGAGCAACTCGCCATAAAGCTTGTTCGCGGCGGCTTCGACCTCGGGAAAGCGGTCGGGGCTGATGGGGCACAGCACCACGGTGAAGGGCGCGATGGCGTCGGGCCAGATGATGCCGCGCTCGTCGTGGTTCTGCTCGATGGCTGCGGCCGGCAGGCGCGTGATGCCTATACCGTAGCAGCCCATCTCCATGAACTGCGGCTTGCCGTTCTCGCCCAGGAAGGTGGCGTTCATGGCCCGGCTGTATTTGGTGCCGAGGTAGAACACGTGGCCGATCTCGATGCCGCGCTCTATCGCCAGCGCGCCTTTGCCGTCCGGCGACGGGTCGCCAGCCACCACGTTTCGCAGGTCCACCACCAGCTCGGGTTCGGGCAGGTCACGGCCCCAGTTGACGCCGGTCATGTGGAAATCGACTTCATTGGCGCCGCACACCCAGTCGGCGAGTGCCGCGGCTTCGCGGTCCACCACCAGCTTGACGGGTTTTTTCAGGTTCAGCGGGCCGAGGTAACCCGGCTTGCAGCCGAAATGGTCTTCGATCTCGGGCAGGGTCGCGAAGCGGAAATCCGCCAGGCCCGGCACCTTGCCGACCTTGACTTCGTTCATGTCGTGGTCGCCGCGCAGCAGCAGCAGCCAGACCTGCGATTTGACGGGCTTGCCCGCCTCGTCGAGCTCGTCGGTGGCCAGCACCAGCGACTTGATGGTGGTATTCAGCGGGATGCCCAGCAACTCGGCCACGTCGGCGCAGGTGGCCTTGCCCGGGGTCGGTGTTTTGGCCATGGCCTGCGATGCCGGCTTGCGAGCGCCCTGGGGCGGCAGCGCCTCGGCTTTTTCCATGTTGGCGGCGTAGTCGCTGCCGGGGCAGTAGACGATGGCGTCCTCGCCGGTCGCGGCGATCACCTGGAATTCCTCGCTGAGGTCGCCGCCTATGGCGCCGCTGTCGGCAGCCACCGCGCGGTAGCTCAGGCCGAAGCGGTCAAAAATCCTGCGGTAGGCGGCCGCCATGGCCTGGTAGCTGGCTTTGGCGCCGGCCTGGTCGCGGTCGAAGCTGTAGGCGTCCTTCATGATGAACTCGCGCCCACGCATCAGGCCAAAGCGCGGCCGGCGTTCGTCGCGGAACTTGGTCTGGATCTGGTACAGGTTCTTCGGCAGCTGCTTGTAGCTCTTGATGTCCTGGCGCATCACGTCGGTGACGACTTCTTCGCTGGTCGGCTGGACCACGAAGTCGCGGCCGTGGCGGTCCTTGATGCGCAGCAATTCGGGGCCCATTTTTTCAAAACGGCCGGTTTCCTGCCAGAGCTCGGCCGGCTGGATCACCGGCATGGTCATTTCCACGGCGCCGGCCCGGTTCATTTCCTCGCGCACGATGGCTTCGACCTTGCGGATCACGCGCAGGCCCATGGGCATGTAGTTGTAAACGCCGGCGCCCAGTTTCTTGATCATGCCGGCCCGCATCATGAGCTGGTGGCTGACGACCTCCGCGTCGGCAGGGGCTTCCTTGAGGGTGGAAATGAAGAACTGGGAGGCTTTCATGGGCGGTTTTCGGGGAATCCGGGGTTGGAAATGGGGGAAAAGGTGCTGCAGCCCGCCGTGCGCTTGGCGCTGGGGCCTTCGCTGTGCATAATGGACTCAGTTTAAAAAATTTGAGGTTTGATTATGCTTGACCGGGACGGCTTTAGGCCCAACGTCGGCATCATCTTGCTCAACCAGAGAAGTCAGGTATTTTGGGGCAAACGTATCCGTACCCACTCGTGGCAGTTTCCGCAGGGTGGCATTGATCGGGGCGAAAATCCCGAGCAGGCCATGTACCGCGAGTTGCATGAAGAAGTGGGGCTGTTGCCGCAGCATGTGAATGTGCTGGCCCGAACCCGAGACTGGTTGCGCTATGAGGTGCCTGACCGGTTCATCCGCCGCGATGCGCGCGGACATTACAAAGGCCAGAAGCAAATCTGGTTTCTCCTTCAACTGGTCGGCCACGACTGGGACTTGAATCTGCGCGCCACCGACCATCCTGAATTCGATGCCTGGCGCTGGAATGACTACTGGGTACCACTGGACGTGGTGGTCGAATTCAAGCGCGGTGTCTATGAAATGGCGCTGACCGAACTCGCCAGGTTTGTTCCGCGCGTGGACAACCGGGCCGAGCCGCGCCCCGACCATCGCAACCGCTATCTGCGTGGCGGCTTGCATCAGCGCGACCATTCGAACCCGCCGGGCGAAGCCGGATTCCATGCCTCGGGCGAGTCTTTTCACGCCCAGATCCGGCCGGGCGCCTCTTTTGAATTGCCGCCGGGCGCCACCTTTGAACCCGATCCGCAAACCAGTCTGGGTACGGATCCCACCAACACAAAACCATGAAATTCAAATGGGTCTTTTTGGCCACCTCCTTCCTGATGGCGCTTAACGCCTCGGGTCCGGCACAAGCCCAGGTATACGCGCTCGAGGACCCCGCCGACTGGAAGGAAATCGAGACGCCGCCGCCACCGGCGTTTGATATCAAGAAACTGATCACCCTTGAGGTCTCACCCAACTCCCAGCTGGTCTACGGCGTGGATCCGGCGACCATCAGCATCTCCCCGAAAGACGGGATCGTGCGCTACGTGATGGTGGCTTCCAATGCCAGCGGCGCCCGCAATGTGATGTACGAAGGCATACGCTGCTCGACCGGCGAATTCAAGACCTATGCCCGCTATTCCCCGGACGGGAAGTGGACCGATGTGAGCAAGCCGGAATGGCGCTCGCTGTTTGAAAACATGCCGTCCAAACATGCCTTGCGCTTTGCCCGGGCCGGGGCCTGCGACAGCGCGGCGCCCGCGACCTCGGTCGATACGCTGGTCAGGCGCTTGAAGAACCAGAACTTCAGGATGGTCGAATAAGCCGGCCGGCCCGCTGTACGACCGAGAGGGCTTAGCGGGTCAACACGAGGTTGGTGCGGTGGACCATTTCGGGTTCACCCGTATACCCTAGCAGCCGCTCGAATTCCGTAGAGGCCTTGCGGCAGATCAGCCGGGCTTCGGCGCTGGAGTAGTTGGCCAGCCCGCGCGCGATCTCCGTGCCTTCGGGGCTGCGTATGGCGATGACGTCGCCGCGCGAAAACTCGCCCTGGACTGCCGTCATGCCGATGGGCAGGAGGCTTTTGCCCTCGCCCTGTACCTTGACCACCGCGCCCGCGTCCACGGTGACTGAACCGCGCATCTGCAGGTGATCGGCCATCCATTGTTTGCGTGCCTGCAGCTTCTGGGTCTGCGCCACCAGCAAGGTGCCTATGGGCTCGCCCTGTACCAGCCGGATCAGCGCCTGCGGTTCACGGCCCCAGGCAATCACGGTGGAGGCGCCCGATCCCGCTGCGCGCTTGGCGGCCAGTATCTTGGTGATCATGCCACCCTTGCCGATGCTGGAGCCCGCACCTCCCGCCATGGCCTCCAGCGCCGGGTCACCGGCTTTGGCTTCGTGCACGAACTGCGCTGCCGGGTCCTTGCGCGGATCGGCGGTGTACAAGCCCTTCTGGTCGGTGAGGATGACCAGCGCGTCGGCTTCCACGAGGTTGGCCACCAGCGCGCCCAGCGTGTCGTTGTCGCCGAACTTGATTTCGTCGTTGACCACTGTGTCGTTTTCGTTGATGACGGGCACGACGCCCAGCTGCAGCAGGGCCAAAAGGGTGGAGCGGGCGTTGATGTAGCGCTCGCGGTCGGCCAGGTCGGCATGCGTAAGCAGAACCTGCGCGCTGCCTATGCCGTTTTCGCGCAGTTTGGTCTCATAGACCTGAACCAGGCCCATCTGGCCCACCGCGGCGGCGGCCTGCAGTTCATGGATGGCCTTGGGGCGGCTACCCCAGTTCAGGCGTTTCATGCCCTCGGCAATGGCGCCGCTGCTGACCATGATCACTTCGCGCCCGTCCTTCACGAGGGCTGCCAGTTGTTCGCACCATTGGCCGATGGCGGTCGCATCCAGCCCGCGACCCTCATTGGTGACCAGGCTGGAACCCACCTTGACCACAATGCGTCTGGCGTTGCGCAGGACGGTGGAGCCGGGTTTGTCTTGCATGTTCGGTACTTCTCGGGCTGCGGTCCCGTCAACACGGGCGTGGGCAGCGATTGTTGTTGGGTGGCAAGTGCAGCCCTGCACCTGCCTGCGGCTGGGGTGCCGGAAACGAGGGGTCAGGACGATTCCGGCGGTTCGGGGGGGAGCGGGGCAAAGCGCGGGTCGACTTCTTCCACGGGTTGTTCGCTTTTCTGAACCTGCTTGACGTGCTGGTAGATCGTCTTGATCAGGTGCTCGCAGCCCTCGCGCGTCAGCGCCGAAATCTCGAACACCGGGCCTTTGAATTTGAAGCGCTTGACGAAATCCTTGACGATGGCGGCGCGCTTGTCGCTGTCCACCATGTCCAGTTTGTTGAGAACCAGCCAGCGCGGCTTTTCATACAGCGCTTCATCGTATTTCTTGAGTTCGCCCACAATGGCTTTGGCCTGCGCCACCGGGTCCACGCCCTCGTCGAAGGGCGCCAGGTCCACGATGTGCAGTAGCAGGCGGGTGCGCTGCAGGTGCCGCAGGAAGAGATGGCCCAGGCCCGCGCCTTCGGAGGCTCCCTCGATCAGGCCGGGCAGGTCGGCCACCACAAAACTTTGCTCGGGGCCCACCCGCACCACGCCCAGGTTGGGATGCAGTGTGGTGAAGGGGTAGTCGGCGATGCGGGGGCGGGCATTGGAAACCGCCGAGATAAAGGTGGACTTGCCGGCGTTGGGCATGCCCAGCAGGCCGACGTCGGCCAGAACCTTGAGTTCCAGCTTTAGGCTTTTGCGCTCACCGGGCCAGCCGGGCGTCTTGCTGCGCGGCGCGCGGTTGGTCGAGCTCTTGAAACGCAGGTTGCCGAAACCGCCGTCGCCGCCTTTGGCGATCAGGACCTGCTCGCCTGGAACCAGCAGTTCAAAGAGAACCTCGCCGGTCTCGGCATCGGTCAGGATGGTGCCCACCGGCATCTTGAGGATGATGTCGTCGCCCTTGGCGCCGAACATGTCCGAGCCCATGCCGTGCTGGCCGTTGCGGGCCTCGTGGCGGCGTGAAAACCGGAAGTCCACCAGGGTGTTCAGATTGATGTCGGCCACCGCATACACGTGGCCGCCACGTCCGCCGTCGCCGCCGTTGGGGCCGCCGAACTCTTTGTATTTTTCGTGGCTGAACGAGACGCAGCCACTCCCGCCATCGCCTGCGGCAATGTCAATAAAGGCTTCGTCAACAAATTTCATGATGGGAGTGCCGCGGTTAAAACAGGGGCTGTGAGGGCCGGATCAAGTTTACAAACAAAAAAGCCCCGACAGGTCGGGGCTTCGTTTCAGTCGAAGTGACTTATCGAAGTGATCAGCTTACGCCGGGGTCACGTCCACGGTGTGCTTGTTCAGCGCGCCCTTGACGGAAAACGAGACCGAGCCGTCAACCAGTGCAAACAGGGTGTGGTCCTTGCCGATGCCGACATTGACGCCTGGATGGAACTTGGTGCCGCGCTGGCGCACGATGATGCTGCCTGCGTTGATGACTTCACCGCCAAATTTCTTGACGCCCAGCATTTTGGGCTGTGAATCACGCCCGTTTCGCGTAGAGCCGCCGCCTTTTTTCTGTGCCATTTTTCGTTACTCCTGGTACGTCCCTGCTCAGCCGGCGATGGCGCCGATTTGCAGTTCCGTGTAGTTTTGCCGGTGGCCCTGGCGCTTTTGGTAGTGCTTGCGACGGCGCATTTTGAAAATGCGAACCTTGTCGTGCCTACCTTGCGAAAGGACAGTGACTGTAACAGTGGCGCCGGACACCAAGGGCGTACCAACCGTGATCGAGCTGCCGGTGCCGACAGCCAATACCTGGTCAATAACGATCTCTTGGCCTACGTCCGCAGCAATCTGTTCTACTTTAATTTTTTCTCCGGTAGCAACCTTGTATTGTTTGCCACCGGTTTTTATGACCGCGTACATGTAAGACCTCGTAAATTGAGTTCTGCAGACGGATTTCCGCAGAGCCGGCTATTCTAGCATGGCGGGCCAAAATTGGCCAGAGGGGCGATTTTGCGGGTTTTTGGGCTGGTTTGCCGGGCCGGCCGGGCCAGGGTGTGCAGGGCGGCTTCCTATAATCGGCCCAAACTTAACGTCTGGATCGCCTTTTGTCTGCCAATTCTTCAAGCACCGCCGCCGCCCTCGCCCTGATTGCCGACGACATGCGCGGGATGGACATGGTGATCGAGCGCCGCCTGAAGTCCGAGGTGCCGCTGGTCAGCCAGGTTTCCAGCTACATCGTGGCGGCCGGCGGAAAACGGCTTCGCCCCGCCCTTTTGCTGCTGATGTGCGGCGCGCTGGGCTACCGGGGCGATCAGCGTTACAACCTCGCGGCTGTCGTGGAGTTCATCCACACGGCGACCCTGCTTCATGACGACGTCGTGGACGAGTCCACCCTGCGCCGCGGCCGCGCGACCGCCAACGAGGCCTTTGGCAACCCGGCGAGCGTGCTGGTTGGCGATTTCCTGTACTCCCGGGCTTTCCAGATGATGGTGGAAGCCGGGGACATGCGCGTCATGCAAACCCTGGCCGAAGCTACCAATGTGATTGCGGAAGGAGAGGTGCTGCAGCTCATGAATATGCATGACGCGGCGCTGTCCGAGGAAGGCTACCTCAGGGTGATCCGCTCCAAAACAGCCAAGCTGTTCGAGGCCAGTGCCCGCCTGGCGGCTTTGCTGGCGCAGTCGCCGCCCACTATCGAGCAAAGCTGCGCCGACTATGGCCAGGCCTTGGGCACGGCATTCCAGGTGATCGACGACGTGCTCGACTACGATGGCGACGTTTCGGAAATGGGGAAAAACCTGGGGGACGACCTGCGGGAAGGCAAGGCAACCCTGCCTTTGATCATCGCGATGCAGCGTGGCAGCGAGGCGGAGCGGGCCACTATCCGGCAGGCCATTGAAACTGGCGGGACCGACCAGATGGGACAGATCATCGCGATCGTGCAGCAGACCGGCGCGCTGCGGGCAACCCGTGATGCCGCAGCCCTGGAGGCCCAGCGTGCGCTGAATGCCTTGCAGATGTTGCCGCAAAACATTTACAGTAATGCCTTGACGCAGCTGGCCTCCCAATTGCTGGAGAGGCGTTCCTGATTGCTTGTGTGACGGCGGGGTGTAGCTTAGCCTGGTAGAGCGCTACGTTCGGGACGTAGAGGCCGGAGGTTCGAATCCTCTCACCCCGACCAGGCCTGTGTTCTTTCTTCTTAAGTGTGCGTTTCTTCGCATAGTTCCAACGCTGTCTGCGGCGGGCAGGGTGTTTTCGATTTACACCCGGGAATCTATAAGCGATGATACATATTTGAGCTAAACCCGAGAACCATGGCCGCTGTCGACACCGCAATCAACCAATCGCCTTCCATGGCCTTGCCCGGCTTGGGACGGGCTCTGGTGGTGGCGGGGAAACTGGGTCAAAAGGCCGCCGAAGACATTTTTCGCAAGGCGCAAAGCGGGCGCACCAGCTTCATCGCCGAGCTGACGGGGTCCGGCGCGGTTTCCGCGTTCGACCTGGCCCATACCATGTCCACGGCTTTTGCCGCGCCTTTGCTGGATCTGGAGGCCATTGATGCCCAGCGTTTGCCCAAGGGCCTGCTCGACCCCAAGATCTGCACGACCTACCGTATTGTTGTCCTGAGCAAGCGCAACAACCGCCTGATTGTCGCGACGGCGGACCCGTCCGACCAGGAGGCCGCGGAAAAAATCAAGTTCTCCACCCAGATGGGGGTGGACTGGGTGATCGCCGAATACGACAAGCTTTCCAAGCTGGTGGAGGTTTCCAACACCTCCGCGACCGAGGCCATGGAAAGCATCATCGGCGACGACTTCGAGTTTGACGAGTCCACCGCCGACGCGACGGCCGAGGACAGCGAAGCCAGCGTCTCCGAGGTCGAAGATGCCCCGGTTGTCAAATTCCTGCAGAAAATGCTGCTCGATGCCTTCAGCATGCGGGCCTCCGACCTGCACTTCGAGCCCTTCGAGCACACCTACCGCGTGCGTTTTCGTGTTGACGGCGAATTGCGCGAAATCGCCTCGCCGCCTGTGGCCATCAAGGAAAAGCTGGCCGCGCGCATCAAGGTCATTTCCAAGCTCGATATTTCCGAAAAGCGCGTGCCGCAAGACGGCAAGATGAAGCTCAAGATAGGCCCGGACCGGGTGATCGATTTCCGGGTCAGCACCCTGCCCACCATGTATGGCGAAAAAATCGTCATTCGTATTCTTGACCCGAGCAGCGCCAAGCTGGGCATCGATGCGCTGGGCTATGAGCCGGCGGAGAAAGAGCGCCTGCTGCACGCCATCCAGAGGCCGTACGGCATGGTTCTCGTGACCGGCCCCACGGGTTCGGGCAAGACCGTTTCGCTCTACACCTGCCTGAACATCCTCAACAAGCCCGGCGTCAACATCGCGACGGCCGAAGATCCCGCCGAAATCACCTTGCCGGGCGTCAACCAGGTGAGCATGAACGACAAGGCGGGCATGACCTTTTCGGTCGCGCTCAAGGCCTTCTTGCGGCAGGATCCCGACATCATCATGGTTGGTGAGATCCGGGACCTGGAAACCGCCGATATCGCGATCAAGGCCGCCCAGACCGGCCATATGGTCATGTCGACGCTGCACACCAACGATGCGCCGACCACACTGACGCGTATGCGCAACATGGGCATCGCACCCTTTAACATCGCTTCCAGCGTGATCCTGATCACCGCCCAGCGGCTGGCACGGCGCCTGTGCCCCAACTGCAAAGCCCCTGCGGACATCCCGCGCGAGACCCTGCTGGACGCGGGTTTCACCGAAGACGATGTGGACGGTTCCTGGACGCCTTACCGGCCGGTTGGTTGCTCCATGTGTACGAATGGTTACAAAGGCCGGGTCGGTGTTTATCAGGTTATGCCCATTTCCGAAGAGATTCAGCGTATCGTCCTTCGCGACGGCAGCGCCCTGGAAATCGCGGCCCAAGCGGAGGCGGAGGGAGTCAAAAGCTTGCGCCAGTCGGGGTTGTCCAAAGTCAAGCTCGGCATGACTTCGCTGGAAGAAATTCTGGGCTGTACCAATGTTTAAGCAGCTGCGTTCAAGAGCCGCCACCCGGCGGTGTGACCGTGGCGACAGGGCGGTCTGAGACTGTCGATACAACGAGAAAGCATCATGGCAACTGCAGTATCCAAGGGCGTCAAGGAATTTGTTTTCGAGTGGGAGGGCAAGGACCGCGGCGGCAAGCAGGTCCGCGGAGAAATCCGGGCCGCCGGCGAAAATCAGGTCAAGTCCTCGCTGCGCCGCCAGGGCGTCTTGCCCACCAAAATCAAGAAGCGCAAGATGCGCTCCGGCAAGGCCATCGCCCCCAAGGACATTGCCATTTTTACCCGCCAGCTGGCCACCATGATGAAGGCCGGCGTACCGCTGCTGCAGTCGTTTGACATCGTGGGCCGCGGCAACCCCAATGCCAGCGTCACCAAGCTGCTCAATGATGTGCGCACCGACGTGGAAACCGGCACCTCCCTGAGCGCCGCATTTCGCAAATACCCGCTGTATTTCAATGCGCTTTATTGCAACCTGGTAGAGGCTGGCGAGGCCGCCGGTATCCTGGAGTCCCTGCTGGATCGCCTTGCGACCTACATGGAAAAAACCGAGGCCATCAAGTCCAAGATCAAGTCGGCCCTGATGTACCCCATCTCCGTGGTGGTCGTGGCCTTTGTGGTGGTGGCCGTCATCATGATTTTTGTGATTCCGGCGTTCAAAACCGTGTTTTCCTCATTCGGCGCGGATTTGCCGGCGCCCACGCTGATCGTCATTGCGATCAGCGAGTTTTTTGTGGCTTATTGGTGGCTGATTTTCGGCGGCATAGGCGGTGGGCTTTATTTCTTCTTCCAGGCCTGGAAGCGCAACGAGAAAATGCAGAAGTTCATGGACAGGGTTTTGCTCAAGATTCCCGTGTTCGGCGCCTTGATCGAAAAATCCTGTATTGCCCGCTGGACGCGCACGCTTTCGACCATGTTCGCTGCGGGCGTGCCGCTGGTGGAGGCGCTGGATTCCGTCGGCGGTGCTTCCGGCAATTCGCTGTTTGCCGATGCCACCGAGAAAATCCAGCAGGAAGTCTCAACGGGCACCAGCCTGACGGCGGCCATGACGAATGCCAATTTGTTCCCGTCCATGGTGCTGCAGATGTGCTCGATCGGCGAGGAATCCGGCTCCATCGACCACATGCTGGGCAAGGCCGCCGACTTTTATGAGGCTGAAGTCGATGAAATGGTGGCGGGCCTTTCCAGCCTGATGGAGCCCATCATCATCGTGTTCCTGGGCACCCTGATCGGCGGCATTGTGGTCTCCATGTACCTGCCTATTTTCAAGCTGGGCCAAGTCGTTTGATGGGGATCGGTCTCGGGCCGGCGTTCGATGCTTTGCTGGCCGGTTTTCTGGGCCTTCTGATCGGCAGTTTTCTCAATGTTGTCATCTACCGCCTGCCCAAAATCATGGAGCGGCAGTGGGCGCGGGAATGCGCCGAACTGAGCGAAACGCCCCCGGAGCCCACCGAAAAATTCAATTTGCTGGTGCCGCGTTCGCGCTGCTCCAGCTGCGGCCATGTCATACGCTGGTATGAAAACATCCCGGTCGCCAGCTACCTGTTCCTGCGGGGCAAATGCTCGGTGTGCGGCACGCCCTACGGCTTGCGCTATCCCGTCGTGGAAGCGGTGACGGGCGCGCTGTTCTTTTTTTGCGTGTCGCGCTGGGGCTGGTCGCTGACCGCCCTGGCTTGGTGCGGCTTTTCCGCCGCCTTGCTGACCTTGGCCGTCATCGATTGGGACACCACACTGCTGCCGGACGACATCACCTTGCCTTTGCTATGGGCCGGCCTGATCGTCGCCGCCCTGCAGTGGAATCCCCCGGTCAGTTTGCCGACGGCCTTGTGGGGAGCCGTGGCCGGGTATCTCAGCCTGTGGCTGGTGTACTGGGCCTTCAAGCTGGCGACCGGCAAGGAGGGTATGGGCTACGGCGATTTCAAGCTTTTCGCCGCGCTCGGCGCCTGGTTTGGCTGGCCGGCGCTGGTGCCCATGATCCTGATGGCCTCCGTGATAGGCGCCGTCGTCGGCATCGCGATGAAGTTTTCCAGCGGATTGCGTGAGGGCGGTTATGTGCCCTTCGGCCCGTTCCTGGCCGGGGCGGGCTTCACGGCCATGGTCTTCGGGCCCCAATCCATCTTGCGGTTTATCGGCCTGTGATGCCATGCGCCGTGCAGCTTTGCGCATCGGACTGACCGGCGGCATAGGCAGCGGAAAAAGCACGGTTGCCCGCGCCCTGGTGGCCTGCGGCGCGGCACTGGTGGATGCCGATGCCATCTCCCGCGCGGTCACGGCGGCTGACGGTGCCGCTGTCAAGGAGATCGCCGCGCAATTCGGCGCCCAGATGGTCACGGCCGAAGGCGCCATGGACCGGGACCGGATGCGCCAGCTGGCCTTTGACGATCCGTCCGTCAGGCGGCGGCTGGAAGCCATCGTCCACCCTCTGGTCAGCCAGGAAACCTTGCGGCAATACGAGCAGGCCGCCGCTGCCGGCCGCGCCTGCGTGGTGTTCGACGTCCCTTTGCTGGTGGAATCCGGCCGCTGGCGGCAGCAGCTGGACCGGGTGCTGGTAGTGGACTGCAGCGAAGCCACCCAGGTCAGCCGGGTGATGGCCCGCAACGGCTGGCCCCGGGAGGCGGTGGAAAAAGTCATTGCCGGCCAGGCCAGCCGCGCGCAGCGCCTGTCGGCCGCCGACATATGCCTGCACAATGATGGTTTGCCGCTGGAGGCCCTGGACGCCGAGGTGCGGCGGCTTGCCGGGCGCTTCGGGCTATGATGCGCAAACAAACCTCCTCATTGATGCCGACGAAAACCTAGCGCTGTGATCCTTTACGAGTACCCTTTTCACGAACGCATACGCACGTATTTGCGACTTGAACACCTGTTCCGCCGCCTTGGTGAACTGGTGGAACGGGACAGCCCGACGGACCACCACTACGCCATCACGACCATCTTTGAAATCATGGACGTGGGCGCCCGAGCCGACCTCAAAACCGATGTGCTCAAGGACCTTGAGAAGCAGAAACACGTGCTCAATGGCTATCGCGGCAACCCGGCCATTTCCGAGGCCGTTCTTGACGAGGTGACCGGGCAGCTCGAAAGCTGCTTTTCCGCCCTGAACAGCCTGCCCGGCAAGGCCGGCCAATCCCTGACCGAAAACGACTGGCTCATGAGCATACGCAGCCGCGTCGGCATTCCGGGTGGCACCTGCGAATTTGACCTGCCGGCCTATTACGCCTGGCAGCACCTGCAGGCCGAGGTGCGCAAGCAAGACCTGCAGCGCTGGATCACCCCGCTGGTGCCCCTGGCCGAGTCCATACGCGTGCTGCTGACCTTGCTGCGCGACTCCGGGGCGCCGCAAAAAGTGGTGGCGCCGGGTGGCCAATACCAGCAGACGCTGCCGCAAGGGCGCACTTTCCAGCTCCTGCGCCTGCGCATAGACCCCGCCCTGGGGCTGATCCCCGAGATCAGCGGCAACCGCCTGATTGTGTCGGTGCGCCTCATGCGCCACGGCGATGACGACCGGCTGCATGCCAGCACCGAAGATTCGGCGTTTGAACTGACGCTCTGCTCCTGACCCGCGGACTCGTCGACCCCAGGCCGCCCTGCCCCGATGGCTCCCCAGACTTGTCCTGAAACATGCCTGCGATGAAAAAAGAATCCCCACCCGTCAAACTGGTCGTGTGCCCAGGCTGCGGCGGTGAAAGCGTTTATGCGCCCAGCAACCCGTTTCGCCCGTTTTGCAGCGAGCGCTGCAAAAACATAGACCTGGGCGCCTGGGCCAGCGAAGGTTTTCGCCTGCCCGCGGATACACCGCCCGACGACGAAGTTTTTGGCGATCCCAAGCTGCAATAAAATTTGCCGAGGCACGCGGTGTCACCCGCGTTTCGTGAGAGAGCAAAAAAGCAAAAAAGAGAGGGAGCGAAAAATGAGCAAGAAGTCTTTGATGGCGCCGTTCCTGGCCGCGATCATGGTGGCCGCCCTGGCGGCAAGCCATGCGCAGGCGCAAACCCAGCCGGCGCAGGAGGGCGACAAGCCCGCCAAGTCCAAATCCAAAAAAAACGCCGCCAAATCCGCGGCGGGCGGCAAGGTCAAGTTCATCAATGGGTCCGGCGAAACGCCCGCCCAGCGCACCGCGCGCCTCAAGCGCGAATGCAAGGGCGGCGTGGACGCGGGGGCCTGCTCGGGCTACACGCGCTGACCGGTATTCGACCCGGTAGGGGAGGCGGCCCGCTGGGGGCTGCCTAAGCCTTCAGGCTGCCGGCGTGCCCAGCACCTGCTGGAGTTCGCCGCTCTGGTACATCTCCATCATGATGTCCGAGCCGCCAATGAATTCCCCCTTCACATACAGCTGGGGAATGGTGGGCCAGTTGCTGAATTCCTTGATGCCCTGGCGAATTTCTTCGTCCTCCAGCACGTTTACCGTGGCGGGCTTGTTCACGCCGCAGGCCTTGAGGACCTGGATGGCGCGGCCGGAGAAACCGCACATGGGGAACTGGGCCGTGCCCTTCATGAAGAGGACCACGTCGCTCGATTTGACGATTTCGGCGATGCGTTGCTGGGTGGGGTCTGTGCTGCTCATGGTGAAAATCCTTTGGGAATCCTTGGGGAGGCCCTGAAGCCCGTGCCCGGCCCCGAATCGGGGACAGGTAATGTCAATTAGATGGAATCTGGCAAGCAGAATTCAACAGCCCGATTATCCCGCCGTTTGGCATCCCGCGTGGCCGGCTCACCCGCCAGGCCACAATCCGCCCGAGCAGCGCGCGATGCCGGCCAGGTCCAGCCGGTTTTGGACTTGCACAAAGCCCTCACGGGCCAGCAGTGCACACACCGCCTCGGCCTGGTCGTAGCCATGCTCCAGCAACAGCCAGCCGCCGGGCAGCAGGCTGTCGGGGGCCTGCCGGGCGATTGCCCGTATGTCGTCCAGCCCGTCCTCGCCGGCAGCCAGGGCGGCCAGGGGCTCATAAGCCAAGGCTTCCAGATGAGGGTCGGCACTGGCGATATACGGCGGATTGCTGACGATCAGGTGAAAGTGTCCGCCAACTTTCTCCAGCCAGTGGCTTTCGATGAAATCCAGCTTCAGCCCCAGCCGGGCGGCGTTGCCGCGGGCCACCTCCAGCGCATCGGCGCTCGCATCCACGGCCGTGACCTTGCCCTGGCGGCCGTCGGCCTGCAGGCTGTGCGCGATGGCCAGCGCGATCGCACCGCTGCCCGTGCCCAGGTCCAGCACAGAGGGGGCCGCCGGCACGCCGGGTGCCCGCAGGCACTCGAGCGCCCACTCGACCAGGGTTTCGGTGTCGGGCCGCGGCACCAGCACACGGGCATCCACCCGCAGCGCCAGGCCAAAAAATTCCTTTTCGCCGACGATGTAGGCCAGGGGCTCTCCGGCGACCCGACGCAGGCACACGGCGCGGAAATTTTCAGCTGCCTGCTGCGGCAGCACATCGGTGTCGTGCGCCAGCAGCCAGGCTCGCGCGTCGCCGGGCTTGCCCAGGGCGTGCAGCAGCAGCAACTGGGCGTCCAGCCGGTCCAGTCCCAGGGTCTGGGCGGCGGCCAGGACCTGGGCGCAGTTGGGCGCGTTCATGGTGGGGAGACCTCAGAGCCCGCTGTTGGCGGTTTCGAGTTCGGCCAGCTGCTCGGCACCGCGCGCCACCTGCAGCGCGGTGATCACGTCGCCCAGGTCGCCTTCCATGATGGCCAGCAGCTTGTACAGCGTCAGGTTGATGCGGTGGTCGGTCAGGCGCCCTTGCGGGAAGTTGTAGGTGCGTATACGGTCGCTGCGGTCGCCCGTGCCGACCAGGCCCTTGCGCAGGGCCGCGTCCTTGGCGGCGCGCTCCGCGCGGTCTTTTTCATGGATGCGGGCAGTCAGCACCTTGAGCGCCTGGGCCTTGTTGCTGTGCTGGCTGCGGCCTTCCTGGCATTCGGCGACGATTCCGGTCGGGATGTGCGTGATGCGCACGGCCGAGTCGGTCTTGTTGATGTGCTGGCCGCCGGCGCCGCTGGCGCGGTAGGTGTCTATGCGCAGGTCGGCCGGGTTGATCTGTATGGCCACGGCCTCGTCGGGTTCGGGCATCACGGCCACGGTGCAGGCGCTGGTGTGGATGCGGCCCTGGGTTTCGGTGGCGGGCACGCGTTGCACGCGGTGGCCGCCCGATTCAAAGCGCAGCTTGCCGTAGACGCCCACGCCCATGGCGTCGGCGGCGCCCTCGATGCGCAGCACCACCTCCTTGTAGCCGCCCAGCTCGCTGGGCGACTCGCTGATGATCTCGACCTGCCAGCGGTTGCGCTCGGCAAAGCGGGTGTACATGCGGAACAGGTCGCCCGCAAACAGCGCCGACTCGTCGCCGCCCGTGCCCGCGCGGATTTCCACAAAGGCCGGCCGCACGTCGTCCGGGTCCTTGGGAATCAGCATCAGCTGCAGGGCTTCGTCGATCTGCGCGATGTCGGCCTTGGCCGCGGCGATCTCTTCTTCGGCCATGGCGGCCATCTCGGGATCGTCCTTGGCTTCGGCCAGCATGCTTTCAGCGCCGGCCAGGTCGGCCTCGCGGCCGGTCAGCCGCATGTACTGCTCGGCTACCACGCTGGCCTCGGCATGTTCGCGGGTCAGGGCGCGAAATCGGTCCAGGTCGCTGACCACGTCGCTGGCGGACAGCAGCGCGTCCAGCTCGTGCAGCCGCAAAAGCTGGCGGTCCAGGGTTTGGCGAAGAAAGGGTTTCATGGATGTGGGGGCGGGAAAGCCGAAAGAGCCGAAAGATCCGAAGAGGAGGCCGCAAGGCCGTCAATAAAGCCGCCGGCTGGCGCCGGCGCGAGACATCAGCGCAGGGGCGTGCGCTAACGCTCTTTGTCGTCGGACTGGATTTTGGGCAGCTGGCCGCGCAAAAACAGCCTGGAGACGGCCTGCGCCGTGGCTTCACGGCTGCTGGCATCGCCCGCATGCAGCTCGGCCAGTGTGCCGTGCAGCATTTTCTGGGTCAGACCGCGGGTCAAGGCTTCCAGCACCGTGTCGATAGGCTCGCCCTTGGCCAGCAGCTTTTTGGCGCGCACGATTTCGGTGGCGCGCCATTCGTCGGTTTGCGCATTGAGCTGCTGGATCAGCGGCACGCTGCGTCGCTGGCTCAGCCAGTGCATGAAGTTCTGAACGCCGGCGTCGATGATGACCTCGGCCTGCGCCACGGCGGCCTTGCGGCTGTCCTTGCCGGTCTGCACCACGTGCGCCAGGTCGTCCACCGTGTAGAGGTAGATGTCAGGCAGGGCCTTGACTTCGGGCTCGATGTCGCGCGGCACGGCCAGGTCGACCATGAACATGGGGCGGTGCTTGCGCAGCTTGACGGCGCGCTCCACCGCGCCCAGGCCGATGATGGGCAGTGTGCTGGCTGTGCAGCTGATCACCGCGTCGAATTCGTGCAGGCGGCTGGGCAAATCGGCCAGGCGCATCACTTCGGCGCCAAAGCGGCCGGCCAGTTTTTCGCCGCGCTCCAGCGTGCGGTTGGCAATTGCCATGGCCTTGGGGTTTTTGGCGGCGAAGTGGGTGGCCGCCAGGTCGATCATTTCGCCCGCGCCGACAAACAGCACCTTGATGTCGCTCAGGTTCTCAAACAGCTGGCCGGCCAGGCGCACGCTGGCCGCCGCCATGCTGATGCTGTGCGCGCCGATTTCGGTGCTGCTGCGCACTTCCTTGGCCACGGCGAAAGAACGCTGGAACAGCTGGTGCAGCGTGGTGCCCATGGCGCCGGCGTCTTCGGCGGCGCGCACCGCGTCTTTCATCTGGCCCAGGATTTGCGGCTCGCCCAGCACCATGGAGTCCAGGCCGCTGGCCACGCGAAAGGCGTGGCGGGCGACCTGGTCGCCCTGTAGCGTGTAGGCATGGGAGCGCAGCAGGGCGGGCGAGACGCCGCCGTTGTGCGCCAGCCACTCCAGCGTGTGGTCCAGGTCGGTCTTGTCGCCGGCGCAGTAGATTTCGGTGCGGTTGCAGGTCGAGAGCAGCGTCGCCTCGGGCTGGCGCGCCAGCGAGGCGCGCAGGCCGCGCAAAGTGGGCTCGATCTGGTCCAGGGCGTAGGCGAATCGCCCGCGCAAATCGAGCGGTGCGGTGTTATGGTTTAGCCCAAGGGCCCAGACTGACATTCCCGGATTATAAAATTGAAGCGGCCGGGCCGGCGGGAAGCCCTGACAATCGCCCTGATAGCCCTTTTGAGGGCCTGTTTTGGCGCCTTCCCGGCATCTCCAACCATCGCAAGCGCATGACCTTTTACCTGCTGGCCAATCACCTGCTCAATTTTGTCCTGCCGGCCGCCGCCGTCGCGCTGCTGCTGGTGCTGTCCAGCCGTGTCTTTGGCGGGCTGTTCAGGTCAAGCCGGCCTGTCGCCGCCACCTGGTGGGCGCAGACGGTGATTGTTTTCGCCGCGAATGTGGCGGTGCTGGTCGCCGGCCTGGTGTTTTTCGGCCGCGACGGGAAGATGATGACCTACGCGGCAATGGTGGCCAGCGCTGCCGTCTGCCAATGGATATTGCTGGGCGCCTGGCGGGCTTGAAAGCCTAGTCGGGCTTGAAGACGTCCACCGCGTCCGTGATGATGCCGTCGGTGCCCAACGCCAGCAGCCGCTGCACATTCGCCTCGTCGTTTACCGTATAGCTCAGCAGCCTGAAGCCGGCTTTTTTGGCCTGCGCCACGGTGTCGGCATTCCAGAGCTTGTGGTTGCAGACAATGGCCACGCAGCCCAGCCGGGCCGCTGTTTCCAGCCAGTCGGCGGGCAGTTTGTCGAGCAGCAGGCCGCGCGGCAGCTGGGGCTGGGCGGCGCGGGCCGCTTCCAGTGACAGCGGCTGGAAAGACGTCAACAGCGGCGGGACCGCCGCTGCCTGCCACAGCCGGGCCGCTTCGTTGGCCACGACGGTGCCGGTACGGGCCTCCGCGCCCGGCGTGGGCTTGATCTCGATATTCAGGAAATAGGCTTTGTCCAGGCAAAAGCGGGCGATGCGCTCAAAGCTGGCCAGACCTTCGGCGGCAAAGGCCGGCGAATGCCAGCTGCCCGCGTCCAGCTTTGCCAGCGCTTCCCAGTTCAACTCGCCGGCCACGCCTTTGCCGTTGCTGGTGCGCTCCAGCGTCGCGTCATGCAGCAAAAACGGGACGCCGTCGGCGCTGAGCTTCACATCGCACTCGAACATGCGGTAGCCGTGGCGGGCACCCAACATGAAGGAAGCCAGGGTGTTTTCAGGCGCCAGCTTGCCGGCACCGCGGTGCGCCACCCAGCGCGGATAAGGCCAGCTGGCGGCGGTCACGGGATTCGTCATGGTCTTCTCGGGAACTGCTAAAACTGCGGAAATTGAAAGATTACAGGCGTTTTCCGGTGTCCGCGTCAAACCAGTGCAGGCGGTCGGCGCGCGGCGTGACGTGGATGGTCGCGCCGATTTCGGGCGCCGTCGACAGGCTTTCATCGGTGCGCACGATGAGGGCTTCGCTGCCCATGCGGCAATACACCAGCCGCTCGGCCCCCAGCATTTCAATCGTGTCGACCTGCACCGCCCAGCCGGTGGCGCCTACCGTCAAGTGCTCGGGCCGTATGCCCAGGATGGCGCCCGGCTTGCCGCCGAAATCGGCATTCGGCGCCTGCTTGAGCAGGTTCATGGGCGGCGAGCCCATGAAACTCGCCACAAAGGTGGTGGCGGGGCGGTTGTAGACCTCTTCGGGCGTTCCGAACTGCTCCATGCGGCCCGCGTTCATCACCATCATGCGCTGCGCCAGCGTCATGGCCTCGACCTGGTCGTGGGTGACGAAGAGCGAGGTGATGCCGAGTTCGCGGTGCAGCTTCTGGATTTCCAGGCGCGTCTGCACGCGCAGCTTGGCGTCCAGGTTGGACAGCGGCTCGTCGAACAGAAACACCTGCGGCTGGCGCACGATGGCGCGGCCCATGGCCACGCGCTGGCGCTGGCCGCCCGAAAGCGCGCGGGGCTTGCGGTCCAGCAGGTGGCCCAGCTCCAGGATCTTGGCGGCCTTGTCGACGCGCGCCTTGATCTCGTCCTTGGGCACCTTGGCGATCTTCAGGCCGTAGGCCATGTTGTCGAAGACGCTCATGTGCGGGTAAAGCGCATAGTTCTGGAACACCATGGCGATGTCCCGCTCGGAAGGTTCCAGCTCGTTGACGACCTTGCCGCCTATGGAGATTTGCCCGTCGCTGACTTCCTCCAGGCCGGCCACCATGCGCAGCAGGGTGGATTTGCCGCAGCCCGAGGGCCCGACGATCACGATGAATTCGTGGTCGGCGATGTCGGCGTTCACGCCGTGCAGCACCTGCAGCGCGTCCTTGCCGGAGCCGTAGCGCTTGATGACGTTGTTGAATGAAAGGGATGCCATATCTGTGTTCCGTCTTGTCTTGTTGGTTTCTTTTATTTCTCGGTGTCGACCAGGCCCTTGACGAACCATTTCTGCATCAGCACCACCACCAGGGCGGGCGGCAGCATCGCCAGGATGGCGGTCGCCATGACCACGTTCCATTCGTTCTGGCCGTCGCCACCGGCGATCATGCGCTTGATGCCCACGACCACCGGGTACATGTCTTCACTGGTCGTGGCCAGCAGCGGCCAGAGGTACTGGTTCCAGCCGTAGATGAACTGGATGACAAAAAGCGCCGCGATCGAGGTCTTGGACAGCGGCAGCAGCACGTCGAAGAAAAAGCGCATGGGGCTGGCGCCGTCCATGCGCGAGGCCTCGGTCAGCTCTTCGGGCACCGTCAGGAAGAACTGGCGGAACAGGAAGGTCGCCGTCGCCGAGGCGATCAGCGGCACGGTCAGGCCCGCGTAGGTGTTGAGCATGTTCAGGTCCGACAGCACCTTGTAGGTGGGCAGGATACGGACCTCCACCGGCAGCATCAGGGTGATGAAGATGGCCCAGAAGCAGGTCTTCTTGAAGGGAAAGCGAAAATACACGATGGCAAAGGCCGACAGCAGCGAGATGGCGATCTTGCCGATGGCGATCACCATCGCGGTGACGAAGCTGACCCACATCATGTGCGCTACCGGCGCGTTGGAGCCGGCCGCGGACTCGCGCCCGAACAGCGCCGCCTTGTAGCTGTCGAGCATGTTCATGCCTGGCAGCATCGGCATGGGCCGTTGCACGATTTCCTGTGCGGTGTGGGTAGACGCCACGAAGGCCAGATAGATGGGGAAGGCAACGATGATGACCCCAAGGATTACCACCAGGTGGGCCAGAATGCCCCGGCTTGTTCGTTTTTCAACCATGTCAGTACTGCACCTTCTTTTCAACGTAGCGGAACTGCACGATGGTGAGCGCGATGACAATCACCATCAGCACGACCGATTGCGCGGCCGACCCGCCCAGGTCCAGCGCCTTGAAGCCGTCGTGATAGACCTTGTAAACGAGGATTTCGGTGTCCTTGCCGGGGCCGCCCTCGGTGGCGGCGTGGACGATGGCGAAGGTATCGAAGAAGGCGTAGACCACGTTCATGACCAGCAGGAAGAAGGTAGTGGGCGACAGCAACGGGAACTGCACCGTCCAGAACCTGCGCCAGGGGCGGGCGCCGTCGATGGCCGCGGCTTCGATCAGTGATTTGGGAATCGACTGCAGGCCGGCCAGGAAGAACAGGAAGTTGTAGGAAATCTGCTTCCACACCGCGGCCATCACGATCAGCGTCATCGCCTGCCGCGAGTTGAGCAGGTGGTTCCAATCGATGCCGATCTTGCCCAGGGCGTAGGCGACGACGCCCAGCGAGGGCGAGAACATGAATACCCACAGTACGGCCGCCACGGCGGGCGCCACGGCATAGGGCAGGATCAGCATGGTTTTGTAGAACATGCCGCCGCGCACGATGCGGTCGGCGAAGACGGCCAGCACCAGCGACAGGGTGATGCCTATGCCGGCCACCATCACCGAGAAAAACGCGGTTGTCTTGAACGACTCCACGTAGCCTGGGTCGTCGAGCAGTTGGCTGAAATTGGCCATACCGACGAACTCGACGGAGGTGCCGAAAGCATCCTGCTGCTGCATCGACTGCAGGATGGCCTGAGCGGCGGGCCAGAAGAAAAACACCAGGATGACCGCCATTTGCGGCAGCAGCAGCAGCCAGGGCAACCAGCTAGATCGAAAGAAAACGCGTTTTTCCATAGGGCCTTCTAGTGGGCAGAAACTTGGGGGCACTTAAACATGAAACCCGCCTGGCCATCCCTTTGTCTTGGGGAGGGGGATCAGGCGGGCAGAGTGTAGCCCGGCGGGCGGGCTTGCGCTGTCTCTTGTGCGATCAGTTCTTGTTGGCCTTCTGGAAGCGTTCAAGCTGCTCGTTGCCACGCTTGACGATGGAATCCAGGGCTTCTTTGGCCGTCTTTTTACCGTTCCAGACCTGTTCGAGTTCTTCGTCCTCGATTGCGCGTATCTGGACATAGTTGCCCAGACGGATGCCGCGGCTCTTGTCAGTGACTTTGCGAATCATCTGTGTGACCGCGACGTCTGTGCCCGGATTTTGTTTGTAGAAGCCGGACTTTTCGGTCAGGTCGTACGAAGCCATCGTCACGGGCAGGTAACCGGTGCGCTTATGGCTGGCCGACTGCACTTCAGGGGTCGAAATGAAACTGAAGAACTTGGCGACACCCTTGTATTCGGCAGGCTTTTTGCCCGACATGACCCAGAGGCTGGCGCCACCGATCACGGTGTTCTGCGGCGCGCCGGGAACGTCCTGGTAGTAAGGCAGCGGGGCCAGGCCGTAGGCGAACTTGGCGTTCTTGGCCACGTTGCCGTAAAAGCCCGACGAGGTGTTGATCATGGCGCACTCACCCGACACAAAACTCGCCTCCGGCACATTGCCGCGGCCCTTATAGACGAAGAGGCCCTGCTTGGCCATATTGGCCAGGTTTTCGATGTGACGCACATGCAGCGGCGAATCCACCTTCAGGCGCGCATCCATGCCTTGCAGGCCGTTGGCTTTGGTGGCGAATTCGACGTTGTGCCAGGCCGAGAAGCTCTCCACCTGCGTCCAGTTTTGCCAGGCGGTCGTGAAGGGGCACTTATGGCCGGATGCCTTCAGTTTGGCGGCGGCGTTGACGACTTCCGGCCAGGTGACGGGCGCTTTGTCGGTCGGCAGGCCGGCAGCCTTGAACGCGTCTTTGTTGAAATAGAAGATGGTGGTGGAGCTGTTGAAGGGGAAACTCAACATCTGGCCGTTCGGCGCGGTGTAATAGCCGGCGACAGCGGGGATGTAGGCTTTCGGGTCAAATTTTTCTCCCGCGTCCTGCATGATCTTGCCGACCGGGACGATGGCTCCCTTGCTGGCCTGCATCGTGGCGGTGCCGACTTCGAACACCTGCAGGACGTGGGGCGCATTGCCGGCACGGAAGGCCGCGATGGCGGCGGTCATGGATTCGTCGTAGCTGCCCTTGAAGGTGGGTACCACCTTGTATTCCTTCTGGCTTTCGTTGAATTGCTTGGCCAGGTCATTGACCCATTCGCCGTTGACGGCCGTCATGGAGTGCCACCACTGGATCTCGGTCTGCGCCTGACCGGCCAAAGGCACACAAAGGCCTAGGGCCGCAAAAGCGAAGGCGGAAAGACGGTTTTTCATTAAAACTCCTGGGATTTGGGCGCGAACAGGCGCGCCAAGTTAAACGGGACAGTCTAGAAACTGTTTATGACACGTGGATTTAAGCGATTTGGGAGACGCCCGACAAGCGGGATTTCCATAAGACGACTTAGGACCGGTGCGGGCAGAGCCCCAAATGGTGCGCTGCGGTAATATAGAGCAACAGCGCTGGACACTGGTCTGAAGCCGCTGGCTTTTCACGATGAACGCCCCTACCACACTCCAAGAACTCCATGTCTTTGCCGGCGACGCAAAGGCCGGCGAAGCCCGCATCCGCGAAATTCCCTATAACTACACCTCGTTTTCCGACCGCGAGGTGGTGATACGTCTGCTCGGCGAACGCGCCTGGGACCTGCTGAACCGGCTTCGCGACGAGCGCCGCACCGGCCGCTCCGCGCGCATGCTGTATGAGGTGCTGGGGGACATCTGGGTGGTGCAGCGCAACCCCTATTTGCAGGACGACCTGCTGGACAACCCCAAGCGGCGCAAGCTGCTGGTCGACGCTTTGCAGCACCGGCTGACCGAGGTGGAAAAGCGCCGCACGCCGGATGCCGACCCGCAGCGCGACGCCATCGTGGGCGAATTGCTGGACGCCGCCCGCGCAGCGGTCACCCGCTTTTACACCTCCTTCAGCGAGATCTATGACCTGCGCCGGCTGGCTGAGCGCAAGCTGCGCAAGCTGACCCGCAACGACAACATCAAGTTCGACGGCCTCTCGCGGGTCTCGCACGTCACCGACGCGACCGACTGGCGCGTCGAATACCCCTTTGTGGTGCTCACGCCCGACACCGAAGTGGAAATGGCCGGCCTGGTCAAGGCCTGCATCGAACTGGGCCTGACCATCGTCCCGCGCGGCGGTGGCACCGGCTACACGGGCGGGGCGATTCCGCTGACCTGGAAGTCGGCCGTCATCAACACCGAAAAGCTCGAGGCCATGACCGAGGTCGAAATGGTCTCGCTGCCCGGCGTCGACAAGCCGGTCGCGACCATCTGGACGGAAGCCGGCGTGGTCACCCAGCGCGTGGCCGATGCGGCCGAGCGCGGCGGCTTTGTGTTCGCGGTCGACCCGACCTCGGCTGAAGCCTCCTGCATAGGCGGCAACATCGCGATGAACGCGGGCGGCAAAAAGGCCGTGCTCTGGGGCACCGCCCTGGACAACCTGGCCTCCTGGCGCATGGTCACGCCCGAGGCGACCTGGCTGGAGGTCACGCGCGTGAGCCACAACCTGGGCAAGATCCACGACGCCGACATGGCCAGCTTCGAGCTGCAGTATTTCGAGGCCGACGGCAAGACGCCGCTGCGCCGCGAGCGGCTGGACATTCCCGGCAAGTCCTTTCGCAAGGAAGGCCTGGGCAAGGACGTCACCGACAAGTTCCTCAGCGGCCTGCCGGGCATCCAGAAAGAAGGCTGCGACGGCCTGATCACCAGCGCGCGCTGGATCGTGCACCGCATGCCGGCGCACACGCGCACAGTCTGCATGGAGTTCTTCGGCAACGCCAAGGACGCGGTGCCCAGCATCGTCGAGATCAAGGACTTCATGTTCGCCGAGCAAAAGCGCGGCGGTGCCATCCTGGCCGGCCTGGAGCACCTGGACGACCGCTACCTGCGCGCCGTCGGCTACGCCACCAAGTCCAAGCGCGGCGGCCTGCCCAAGATGGTGCTGATCGGCGACATCGCCGGCGACGACGCCGACGTGGTGGCCCGCGCCACCAGCGAGATCGTACGCATCGCCAACTCGCGCAGCGGCGAGGGTTTTATCGCCATCAGCGCCGAAGCGCGCAAGAAGTTCTGGCTGGACCGCAAACGCACGGCGGCGATCTCCAAACACACCAACGCCTTCAAGATCAATGAAGACGTGGTGATTCCGCTGCCGCGCATGGCCGAGTACACCGACGGCATCGAGCAGATCAATATCGAGCTGAGCCTGCGCAACAAGATCAAGTTGTGCGACGAGCTCGAGGCCTTTTTCCTCCAGGGCAGCCTGCCCCTGGGCAAATCGGACGACGCCAACGACATTCCGTCGGCCGAACTGCTCGAAGATCGCGTCGCCCAGGCGCTGGCGCTGGTGGCCGAGGTGCGCGCGCTCTGGTCCGGCTGGCTGGAGGGCGTGGCCACTCTGTTCCCGCAGCTGCAGGACCATTCGCTGCGCGCCAGCTGGAAAACCCAGATTCGCGCTCCGCTGCAGGCGATTTTTTCGGGCGGCGCGTTCCTGCCCATCCTGGAAGAATGCACGGCCATCCACAAGCGCGTGCTCAAGGGCCGCGTCTGGGCGGCGCTGCACATGCACGCCGGCGACGGCAATGTGCACACCAACCTGCCGGTCAACAGCGACGACTACGAGATGCTGCAGACCGCGCACGAAGCCGTGGCGCGCATCATGGTGCTGGCCCGCTCGCTGGACGGCGTGATTTCCGGCGAGCACGGCATAGGCATCACCAAGCTCGAGTTCCTGACCGACGAGGAACTGCGGCCTTTCACCGAATACAAGCAGAAGGTCGACCCGCAAGGGCGCTTCAACAAGGGCAAGCTGCTGCGCAACCAGGGGCACCTTGGCAGGGAAGGGCAGGGGCTTCAGGCCGATTTGACCAACGCCTACACGCCCAGCTTCGGCCTGATGGGGCACGAGTCGCTGATCATGCAGCAGTCCGACATAGGCGCCATCGCCGACAGCGTGAAGGACTGCCTGCGCTGCGGCAAATGCAAGCCGGTGTGTGCCACCCACGTGCCGCGCGCCAACCTGCTGTACAGCCCGCGCAACAAGATCCTGGCGACCTCGCTGCTGGTGGAGGCCTTCCTGTACGAAGAGCAGACCCGGCGCGGCGTGAGCATCAAGCACTGGGAGGAGTTCGAGGACGTGGCCGACCACTGCACGGTCTGCCACAAGTGCCTGACCCCCTGCCCGGTGGACATCGACTTCGGCGAAGTGTCGATGAACATGCGCAACCTGCTGCGCAAGATGGGGCAGAAATCCTTCCGGCCCGGCAACGCCGCCGCCATGTTCTTCCTGAACGCGACCAACCCGCAGACCATCAAGTTCATGCGTGGCGCCATGGTGGACGTGGGTTTCAAGGCCCAGCGCCTGGCCAACGACCTGCTGCGCCGGCTGGCGCGCAAGCAGACGGCGCTGCCGCCGGCCACGGTCGGCAAGGCCCCCGTGAAAGAGCAGGTGATCCACTTCATCAACAAGAAGATGCCGGGCGGCCTGCCCAAAAAGACGGCGCGCGCGCTGCTGGACATCGAGGACAAGGACTACGTGCCCATCATCCGCAACCCGAAAAGCACCACCTCCGAAACTGAGGCCGTGTTCTATTTCCCGGGTTGCGGCTCCGAGCGGCTGTTCAGCCAGGTGGGCCTGGCGACGCAGGCCATGCTCTGGCACGCAGGCGTGCAGACCGTGCTGCCGCCGGGTTATCTGTGCTGCGGCTACCCGCAGCGCGGCAGTGGCCAGTTCGACAAGGCCGAAAAAATCATCACCGACAACCGGGTGCTGTTCCACCGCGTGGCCAACACGCTGAACTACCTGGACATCAAGACCGTGGTGGTCAGCTGCGGCACCTGCTACGACCAGCTGCAGGGCTATGAGTTCGAGAAAATCTTCCCGGGCTGCCGCATCATCGACATCCACGAGTACTTGCTCGAAAAAGGCATCACCCTGCGTACCGGCCAACCCGGTGCGGGCTATCTTTACCACGACCCCTGCCACAGCCCCATGAAGTTGCAGGAGCCGATGAAAACCGTCAAGGCCCTGATGGGCGACAACGTGCTCAAGAACGAGCGCTGCTGCGGCGAGTCGGGCACCTTGGGCGTCACCCGCCCCGACATCTCCACGCAAATCCGCTTTCGCAAGGAAGAGGAACTGCGCAAGGGCGAAGCCGCCCTGCGAGCGTCGGGCGCGGTCGCTGAAACCGCCAATGTGAAGATACTCACCAGTTGCCCGAGCTGCCTGCAAGGGCTCTCGCGCTACGGCGACGACCTGCAGAACGGCTTGCTCGAGGCGGACTACATCGTCGTCGAAATGGCCAACCAGATCCTGGGCAAGGAATGGCTGCCGGCCTATGTGGAGGCGGCCAACCACGGCGGCATCGAACGCGTGCTGGTTTAGGGCCAGGGTGTCAACAGAGATATTGCCAAAACCATGACGGCCGGTCTGTCCGGCCTTTTCCTTTCAGAAAGCAAATCCCCATGGCAGGCCTTCAACCCGGCTCCCCGACGCCCACGGCGCTGACGGTTCACAGCCAGTCGCGCGTGCTTGAAATCGCGTTTTCCGATGGCGCCGAGTTCCGGATTCCCTTCGAACTCATGCGCATCTACTCCCCGTCCGCCGAGGTGCAGGGCCACGGTCCGGGCCAGGAAATCCTGCAGACGGGCAAGCGCGAGGTGACGGTGGTCGAGCTCGAGCCCATAGGCAACTACGCGGTCAAGCCGGTGTTTTCGGACGGCCATGAGAGCGGGATTTTTTCCTGGGACTACCTCTACCACCTGGGCGCCGAGCAAAACCGCCTCTGGGACGACTACCAGCAGCGCCTGCGCACCGCCGGTGTGGACCGCGATGCGCCCATGCCCCAGGCCGGCGGGCACGGCTGCGCCAGCCATTGATGGCGCGAGCCGCGCGAAGCCCTTCGCCGCGCCGCGCCGGGTGGTCAAAGCCCGCATCGCGGCACTGTTGTTTTTCCAGCATAAAAGCCTGCAATAAGCCCGCAATGTCCCGCGTCAGCCCAGGGTTGTCCCGGCCATTGCCCGCTTTGCCCTCTAGCATTGACCTATGAGCAGTACCCATTTCGGTTTTGAATCCGTTGACGAGCAGGACAAGGCGCGCCGCGTGCGTGGCGTCTTCGATTCCGTGGCGCCCAAGTACGACGTGATGAACGACCTGATGTCCATGGGCCTGCATCGTGCCTGGAAGGCCTACACCGTGCTGGTGGCCAACGTCAAGGAGGGCGACCAGGTGCTGGACATCGCTGGCGGCACGGGCGACCTGGCGCTGGCCTTTGCCCCCAAGGTGGGCAGCACCGGGCGTGTGGTGCACACCGACATCAACGAGGCCATGCTGCGCGAGGGCCGCAACCGGCTGCTGGACGCCGGCGTGAACCTGCCGACTCTGGTCTGCGACGCCGAGCACCTGCCTTTTCCGGATGCGAGTTTCGACGTGGTGACCGTGGCCTTCGGCCTGCGCAACATGACACACAAGGAAGACGCGCTGCGCGAGATGAACCGCGTGCTCAAGTCCGGCGGCAAGCTGCTGGTGCTCGAATTCTCCAAGGTGGCCAGGCCGCTGGAAAAAATCTACGACTGGTATTCCTTCAAGGTCCTGCCCCGGCTGGGCAAGCTGGTGGCCAATGACGACTCGAGCTACCAGTACCTCGCCGAGTCCATTCGCATGCACCCGGGCCAGGAAGAACTCAAAGCCCTGATGCGTAAAGGTGGTTTCGGCCATGTGGACTATCACAACATGACGGGCGGCGTAGTGGCATTGCATGTTGGAATCAAGTGTTGAAGTGTGATTAAGGAGACGATATGAAGATCTGGTCCGCAATTCTTTCCACCGTGCTGGTCACGGCCATGGCCCTGGCAGGCACGTCGGCCGAGGCCAAGCGCCTGGGCGGCGGCAAGTCGTTCGGCAAGCAGTCGTCCAATGTCACGCAACGCGAGGCGGCGCCCGCCGGCGCCGGCTCCGCCACGAATTCCGCCGCCAAGCCGGCAACGCCCGCCGCGGCGCCCGCGCAGGCGCCCAAGCGCCCCTGGGGCGCGATGCTGGGCGGCCTGGCCGCCGGCCTGGGCCTGGCCTGGCTGGCTTCCTCGCTGGGCCTGGGCGGGGCCTTCGGCCAAATCATGCTGTTCGCCCTGCTGGCGCTGGTGGTCATGCTGGTGATCGGCTTTGTCATGCGCAGGCTCAAGGGTGGGGCGGCCAGCGCGCCCGGCTCGGCCTCCGGCCAGGCGCCTTTCGCCTTCCAGGGCGCGGGCAATGCCACCACCCCCAAGAACTACAGCCCCGAAAACGTCGGCAATGATGCCTCCGCACGCCCCTGGGAGCGCAGCAGCATGGCTTTCGACGCCAACAAATACGACGCGGCCGCGCCCGCCGCGGGCGGCTCCATGATCGGCTCGGCCCTGCTGGGATCACAGTCCTGGGGTGTGCCGGCCGGTTTTGACGCCGAAGGCTTCCTCAAGGCCAGCAAAGCCAACTTCGTGACGCTGCAGGATGCCTGGGACCGCTCTGACATCCAGAGCCTGCGCGCCATGATGACCGACGACATGCTCGAGCAGATCAAGACCCAGCTGGCCGACCGCGAATCGCACACCGGCGGCCAGGTCAACAAGACCGAGGTCGTGATGCTGGACGCCCAGCTGCTGGGCATCGAGGAACTCAGCGAGGTCTACATGGCCAGCGTGGAGTTCTCCGGCATGATCCGCGAAGACGCCTCCGCCGGCGCCAGCCCCTTCCGCGAAGTCTGGAACATGACCAAACCCCGCAACGGCGGCAGCGGCTGGCTGGTCGCCGGGGTGCAAGCGCTCCAGTAATCGGTTGGAAGGCGCGGCTCCCCATTCAAGCAGGGGCCGCAGGCGCAGCGGCCCCCTCGGGGGAAGGGAGCGGCACGAAGTGCGCGACCGTGGGGGCCATGTCAGAATCGGGGACGTATGAATACATCGTCCCCTTTTTCATTTCTGGAATCCATCGCCACCCGCTTTCAGCCTCCCTCCTGGGTGGTCGACGAGGGGCAGCAGCGGCTGGTGCTGTTCCTGAACCATGTGCTGATGCAGGAAAAACAGGCCCAGGACCGGCTGCTCCGGCAAAAGGGGCGCGTGGTGCACCTGCGCTGGGGCCTGTTCTCGATCGACCTGGTGGTCACGCCTGCTGGCCTGGTGGACCGGGCCGCGCCTGGTGCCAGGCCGGATCTCACACTGGCCGTCGCCACCGAGTCCCCCCTCACTGTCGTGCAATCGGTCCTGGCCGGCAAGCCGCCGCCGGTCAAGATCGAAGGCGACGTGCAACTGGCCGCCGAACTGGGCTGGCTGGCCGAAAACCTGCGCTGGGATGCTGAGGAAGACCTGTCGCGCCTGATCGGCGACGCGCCCGCCCACGCGGTGGCCGACGCCGGTCGCCGGCTGTTTGAAGGACTCAAGCAGTTCCTCGCCAGTACACCGCTGGCTCCGGCTCCCGCTTCATCCGGGGTTGCCACGCAGGCGGCGCCCGCAAGTCCCGCGGCGGGTGAGGGCGCCCCGACCGCGAAGGCTTCTGCATGACCCGGCTTTTCCGGGGCATCTTCATCGTCTGGACCGTGCTGCGGTTCGGGCTGGACGAACTGGTGCTCTCCAGTTTCCAGCGCCCGGGCGTGCGCCTGCTGACGCGTATCGTTTCCGTCGGCCGCAACCTGAAGGCGCCACGCGGCGAGCGCCTGCGTGAAGCCCTCGAAAGCCTGGGCCCCATCTTCGTCAAGTTCGGCCAGGTGATGTCCACCCGCCGCGACCTGCTGCCGCCCGACATCGCCGACGAACTGGCCCGCCTGCAGGACAGGGTGCCGCCGTTTGACTCCGCCGTGGCGGTGGCCATCATCGAAAAGGCCTTCGGTCGGCCGCTGGACCGTATTTTTGCAAGCTTCGAGCACACGCCGGTCGCCAGCGCCTCCATCGCCCAGGTGCACTTCGCCACCCTGCCGAACGGGCGCGAGGTGGCAGTCAAGGTGCTCAGGCCCAACATGCTGCCCGCCATCGAGAAAGACCTGGCGCTGATGCACATGATGGCCGGCTGGGTGGAGGGCGCCTCGGCCGACGGCAAGCGCCTCAAGCCTCGCGAGGTGGTCGCCGAATTCGACAAATACCTGCACGATGAGCTGGACCTGCTGCGCGAGGCGGCGAATGCGGCCCAGTTGCGCCGCAACATGCAGGACCTGGACCTGGTCATGATCCCCGAGATGGTCTGGGACTTCTGCATGCCCGACGTGATGGTGATGGAGCGTATGAAGGGCGTCCCCATCAGCCAGGTGCAGCGCCTGCTGGATGCCGGCGTGGACATGAAAAAACTGGCGCGCGACGGCGTCACGATTTTCTTCACCCAGGTGTTCCGTGACGGCTTTTTCCATGCCGACATGCACCCGGGCAATATCCAGGTGAGCTTGGCGCCGGAAACTTTCGGCCGTTACATCTCGCTGGACTTCGGCATCGTGGGCACGCTGACCGAGGTCGACAAGGAATACCTGGCGCAGAACTTCAGCGCCTTCTTCCAGCGCGACTACAAGCGGGTGGCCGAGCTGCACCTCGAATCGGGCTGGGTGCCCCCCGAAACCCGGGTCGACGAGCTGGAGGCCGCCATACGCGCCTGCTGCGAACCCTATTTCGACCGGCCGCTGCGGGAAATCTCGCTGGGGCTGGTGCTGATGCGGCTGTTCCAGACATCGCGGCGCTTTCACGTCGAAATCCAGCCCCAGTTGGTGCTGTTGCAAAAAACCCTGCTCAACATCGAAGGCCTGGGGCGGGAGCTGGACCCCGACCTGGACCTCTGGAGCACCGCCAAGCCCTTTCTTGAGAAATGGATGCTGGAGCAGGTGGGCCCCGAAAAACTGCTGGCGCAGCTCAAGGCCGAGGCCCCGGCCTATGCCAAGCTGCTGCCGGGCCTGCCGCGCCTCTTGTCCCAGTACCTGAAATCTCCCCCCGGCATCAGCCGGCGCGAGCTTGAAGAATTGCTGCAGGAACAAAAACACACCAACAAGCTGTTGCAAGGCCTGATTTATGGCGGTCTGGGCTTTGTTTTGGGACTGATCGTGGTGCAGGTCATCCTGCGCGTGCGGCTCTTCTAAAGCCGCCGGGAAGGGCCTCAACGGCCTATAATTGAAGGCTTTGCACCCGGGTTACCTTTCCCGGGCAAATTCCCCGGGTATTCCTGGGAATACCCCCTCAAAGCCTTAAGCACTATGCCAATCTACGCCTACAAATGCGAGTCCTGCGGGCATGCCAAGGACGTTCTGCAAAAAATCTCCGATGCGCCACTCACCGTGTGCCCGAACTGCGGCGCGCCCGCGTTCAAAAAGCAGGTCACGGCCGCGGGTTTCCAGCTCAAGGGCTCGGGCTGGTATGTGACGGATTTTCGCGGCGGCAACAGCACGGGCGTGGCCGCCCCCAAGACTGAGGGCGGCGAAGCCGGCACGGCCAACGGCAAGGGCGCGGACAGCAAGCCGGCCGATTCCACGGCCGCCGCGCCGGCAAGCACAGCGGCCGCTCCGGCTCCCGCAGCAGCCACACCCGCCAAGGCTTCGGCCGGCGACGCTTCTTCCAAGTCTTCCTCGTGATGGCTTCCATTCGCCGATGGCTTCTGGCCGGACTGCTGGTGCTGGTGCCCCTGGCGATCACGCTGTGGGTGCTCGACTGGATCGTCGGCACGCTGGACCAGACGCTCTTGATCCTGCCGGGCGCCTGGCACCCCGACAAGCTGCTGGGCTTTCACATCCCCGGCTTCGGCGTGCTGCTCATGCTGCTGATCGTGCTGCTGATGGGCGCCTTCGCCAGCAATTTTTTCGGCAAGAAGCTGGTGCGCTGGGGCAATTCCTTCCTGAGCCGCATCCCCATCGTCCGCTCCATCTATTCGAGCGTGAAGCAGGTCTCCGACACGGTGTTCTCGGAAAACGGCAACGCCTTTCGCAAGGCCCTGCTGGTGCAGTGGCCGCGTGAGGGCGTCTGGACCATCGGTTTTCTCACCGGCACGCCCGGCGGCGACGTGGTCAACCACCTGCAGGGCGACTACCTGAGCGTTTACGTCCCGACCACGCCCAACCCCACCGGCGGCTACTTTGTGATGCTGAAAAAAAGCGACTGCATCGAGCTCAAGATGAGCGTCGATGAAGCCCTGACCTACGTGATTTCCATGGGTGTCGTGGTGCCTGCAAAGCCCGCACCGCTGCCCGCGACCCTGCCCCTGACCCCTCCCCTTTAAACGGCGACAACTGCCCCAAAAGCGCTGAAAGTTCGAGTATTTTTATGGCCATCGTTTCCCAAATGCGTTCCAACTATTGCGGTCTGGTGACCGAGAGCCTCATGGGCCAGACCGTGAGCCTGTGCGGCTGGGTCAACCGCCGGCGCGACCACGGCGGCGTCATCTTCATCGATCTGCGCGACCGCGAAGGTTATGTGCAGGTGGTTTGCGATCCGGACCGCGCCGACATGTTCAAGACCGCAGAAGGCGTGCGCAACGAGTTCTGTGTCCAGGTCAAGGGCGTGGTGCGGGCCCGTCCCGAGGGCACGACCAATGACAACCTGAAAAGCGGCAAGATCGAGGTGCTGTGCCACGAACTGATCGTGCTGAACCCCAGCGTCACGCCGCCTTTCCAGCTCGACGACGACAACCTGTCGGAGACGACGCGCCTCACGCACCGCGTGCTGGACCTGCGCCGCCCCTACATGCAGAACAACCTGATGCTGCGCTACCGCGTGGCCATGGAAACCCGCAAGTTCCTCGACGCCAACGGCTTCATCGACATTGAAACGCCGATGCTGACCAAGAGCACGCCCGAAGGCGCGCGCGACTACCTGGTGCCCAGCCGCGTCAACGAAGGCATGTTCTTCGCGCTGCCGCAAAGCCCGCAGCTGTTCAAGCAGCTGCTCATGGTGTCCGGCTTCGACCGCTACTACCAGATCACCAAGTGCTTCCGCGACGAAGACCTGCGCGCCGACCGCCAGCCCGAGTTCACGCAGATCGATATTGAAACCTCCTTCATGGGCGAGCAGGACATCCGCGACCTGTTCCAGGGCATGATCAGCAGCATCTTCAAGACCGTGCTGAACACCGACCTGGGCGAGTTCCCCGTCATGGCCTATGCCGACGCCATGCACCGCTTCGGCTCCGACAAGCCCGACCTGCGCGTGAACCTCGAGTTCACCGAGCTGACCGACGTCATGGCCGACGTGGACTTCAAGGTCTTCAGCGCGCCGGCCACGACGGCGGGCGGCCGCGTGGTGGCCCTGCGTGTGCCCGGCGGCTCCGAGATGAGCCGCGGCGAGATCGACGGCTACACCGAGTTCGTCAAGATCTATGGCGCCAAGGGCCTGGCCTGGATCAAGGTCAACGACGCCGGCAAGGGCCGCGAGGGCCTGCAAAGCCCCATCGTCAAGAACATCCACGATGCCGCCATTGCCGAGATCCTCAAGCGCACAGGCGCGCAGAACGGCGACATCATTTTCTTCGGCGCCGACAAGGCCAAGATCGTCAACGACAGCATTGGCGCGCTGCGCCTGAAGATCGGCCACAGCGAATTCGGCAAAAAGACCGGCCTGTTCATCAAGGGCTGGAAGCCGCTGTGGGTGGTGGACTTCCCGATGTTCGAGTTCGACGAGGACGGCCAGCGCTGGAGCGCCGTGCACCACCCCTTCACCGCGCCCAAGGACGGCCACGAAGACTGGATGGACACCGACCCGGGCCGCTGTATCGCCAAGGCCTACGACATGGTGCTCAACGGCTGGGAACTGGGCGGCGGTTCGGTCCGTATCCACCGCGCCGAAGTGCAGAGCAAGGTGTTCAGCGCGCTGAAGATCGGTCCTGAAGAAGCCCAGCAGAAGTTCGGCTTCCTGCTCGACGCGCTGCAGTACGGCGCGCCGCCGCACGGCGGCCTGGCCTTCGGCCTGGACCGCATCGTCACCATGATGACCGGCGCCGAGTCGATCCGCGACGTGATCGCTTTCCCGAAAACCCAGCGCGCGCAGGATTTGCTCACGCATGCGCCCAGCCCGGTCGACGAAAAGCAGTTGCGCGAGCTGCACATCCGCCTGCGCAACCCCCAGCCCGTTTAAAACGGCGCCGCACCGCCAGCCCGGAGAGGGGATGCCTTGAAGCCGTTCAAGATCCCCGAGTCGGTGCTGGTCGTCATCCACACGCCGCAGCGCGAGGTGCTGCTGATAGAGCGCGCCGACAATCCCGGCTTCTGGCAAAGCGTGACGGGGTCCAAGGACGGGGCGGATGAGCCCTTGCTGGAGACCGCCATGCGCGAGGTGCTTGAGGAGACGGGCATCGCGGCCGCACCAGCGCAATTCCGCGACTGGGGCCTTGCCAACGTCTACGAGATCTACCCGGTCTGGCGCCATCGTTATGCGCCCGGCGTCACCCGCAACACCGAGCACGTCTTCAGCCTGTGCCTGCCCCAGGCCCGCGACGTGAAGCTCAACCCCCGGGAGCACACCGCCTGGCAATGGCTGCCGCACCACGCGGCGGCCGACCTGTGCTTTTCGCCCTCGAATGCCGAGGCGGTGCTGCTGCTGCCGCAATTCATGGCCTGAGCCGTGAGGGCCGCGCGCAGGCGCAACACTTTGTGAGTTGGCGTTTCACAGGATTGGCAAACACCGGCCGCTCGGTTTAAATGGGACGGACCCCACGCCCATCTCTCCATTCGCACAGGGACGAACGCCACCGCCCATGCTGTATCCCCTCCACAAGACCGGCGCGCTGCAACTGCTCCAAGGTGGGCGGGACTTTTTCCCCGCCTTGGTCCAGGCGCTGGACGCGGCGCATAGCTGGGTTCAGCTGGAAACCTATATTTTCGATTTTCACGGCGCCGGGGCGCAGGTGGCCGAGGCGCTGGTGCGCGCCGCCGGCCGCGGCGTGACGGTACAGGTGCTGGTGGACGGCATAGGCACCAGCCCGCTGCCGGCCGAATGGCGCGAAAAATTCGCGCAGGCCAAAGTCGACTGGTGCGTGTACTCCCCCCTGGGCACAGGCCTGAGCGGCCTGGGCCTGCTGGTGCCGGAGCGCTGGCGCCGCCTGCACCGCAAGCTGTGTGTCGTCGACCAGCAGACGGTGTTTTGCGGCGGCATCAATGTGCTCGACGATTTTTACGACCCCAACCATGGCGAGCTCCAGGCGCCGCGCGTTGACTTCGCCGTGGCCGCCACCGGGCCGCTGGCGGTGGAAGCCGCCGATGCCATGGCCCTGCTGTGGTGGCGCGTGCAGGCGGGCTACAGCGCGCGGCAGCGGCACATGAACGCGGCGTGGGAGAAGTTCAAGGCAGCGGGTTACGGCGGGCGCACCGGCGCCACGCCGCCCGCCGCGGGCAACGGCGCCGGCCCCAGGGCGGCGCTGGTGCTGCGCGACAACCTGCGCAACCGCAGCAGCATAGAGCGCGCTTACCGCAAGGCCATAGGCAAGGCGCACCACGAGATCATCATCGCCAATGCCTACTTCCTGCCGGGGCGCAAGCTGCGGCGCGCCCTGATAGGCGCGGCGCGGCGCGGCGTGCGCGTCACCTTGCTGCTGCAGGGCCGCTACGAGTACTTCATGCAATACCACGCGGCCCGGCCCGTCTACGGCGTCCTGCTGGCGGCGGGTGTGGAGATCCATGAGTACGAGGCCGGCTTTTTGCACGCCAAGGTGGCCGTGGTGGATGGGCACTGGGCCACCGTGGGCTCGTCCAATCTGGATCCCTTGAGCCTGCTGCTGGCCCGCGAAGCCAATGTGGTGGTCGAGGACAAGGCCTTTGCCGAAGGCCTGGCCGGCATTTTGCGCGATGCCATGGTCAAGCAGGGGCGGCGCATGGACCCGGCCGACCACAGCCACCGCCCCCTGGGCCAGCGCCTGCGGGGCTGGGGGGCTTATGCCCTGGTGCGGCTGGCGCTGCTGGTAGCGGGCCAGCGCTATTGAGGCCCCGAAGCCCTGGCTTAACTGGATTGCTATTAAATTAATAGCTTCTCGCGCCCGTGCAGAAAGGGTAAAAGGCCAAAGACCCTGTCAAATTCCGGACAAGACGGCGCCGGGGCGGGCTGGTAATATCTGGCATGCTTATGAAATCCGACACGCCCCCCCAGGACGCGACCGGCGAGGGTACGCCCGTTTCCGTCAAGATCCGCGAACGGCTGGCCCTGGCGCGCAAGCGTTTTCACGCCAATGACAATATCGCCCAGTTCATCCAGCCCGGCGAACTCGAAAAACTGCTGGATGAAGTTGAGGGCAAGATGCAGGGCGTGCTCGACAGCCTGGTGATAGACACCGCCGGCGACCACAACACCAACAACACCGCGCGCCGCGTGGCCAAGATGTACCTCAACGAGGTGTTCAAGGGCCGCTACGTGGCCTCGCCCACCATCACCGAGTTCCCCAACGCCGAGCACCTCAACGAGCTGATGATCGTCGGGCCCATCACGGTGCGCAGCGCCTGCTCCCACCACTTTTGCCCGGTCATCGGCAAGATCTGGATAGGCGTGCTGCCCAATGAGCACACCAATGTGATCGGCCTGTCCAAATACGCGCGCCTGGCCGAATGGGTCATGGGCCGCCCACAAATCCAGGAAGAGGCCGTGGTGCAACTGGCCGACCTCATCATGGAAAAAACCCAGCCCGACGGCCTGGCCATCGTGATGGAGGCCAGCCACTACTGCATGGCCTGGCGCGGCGTGAAAGACATGGACAGCAAGATGATCAACTCGGTGATGCGCGGCGTGTTCCTGAAAGACTCGACCCTGCGCCGCGAATTCCTCGCACTGATTCCTCAGAAGGGCTAAAGATGTTGGTACGTTTACTTTACGCAAGCCGCGCGGTCGACACCAGCCCCGAAGCCATCGAGGGCATCCTGTCGCAGTCGCGCCAGCACAACCCGGCCACCGGCATCACCGGCATCCTCTGCTACGGCGGCGGCATCTTCCTGCAGGCCATCGAAGGCGGGCGCATGGCGGTTAGCGATCTGTTCGGCCATATTCAGCAGGACGCCCGCCACAAGGACGTGGTGCTGCTGCACTTCGAGGAAATCTCCGAGCGGCGCTTCGGCGGCTGGACCATGGGCCAGGTCAACCTCTCCAAGCTCAACCATTCCATCCTGCTGAAGTATTCCGAGAAGGCCGAGCTCGACCCCTATTCCGTCTCCGGCAAGGTGTCCTACGCGCTGCTCGAAGACCTGATGGCCACCGCCTCCATCTGCGGGCGCGTTTGAACAGACGGCCCCCACGCTCCGCCGCTGCGAGCCTGCGGCAGTCGCTGCCCCTGGCTTCGAGGAGGAGGGGCGCTGCGCCTGCGGCCCGGCAAAGCCGGTTCCGCGGCCCCGGCTGGTAAGGAGAGGCTTCATGCTGCACTGCAGCCTTGTTGTGTTGGCTTGACCGGTGCCCCTTTCCGCCCTTGCCTTGATTGTTCTTGCCGGCCTGATTCACGCCAGTTGGAACATTGCCGCCAAAAAGGCGGGAGGCGATGCCCGCTTTGCCTTTTTCACCAGCGTGATGATGATGCTGATCTGGGCGCCGGTTGGCCTGTGGGCCAGCTGGGGGGTGTTGCCCCGCTGGGGCTGGGTCGAGTGGAGCCTTGTTGCGGTCAGCGGTGTGCTGCATGTGCTGTATTACGTGGTTCTGCTGCGCGGCTACCGAAAAGCCGATCTAACCGTGGTTTACCCGCTGGCGCGCGGCTCCGGGCCGCTGTTGTCCTCGCTGGTGGCCATCACCTTGTTGGGTGAGCAGATTTCCGCCGTAGGCGTGGCCGGCATTGCCGGTGTGGTGGGCGGCGTGTTCCTGATTGCGGGTGGGCCTGGCCTGCTGCGTGCGGCGCATGACCCGGCGCAGCGCCGCCGCGTGCACAAAGGCATGGTTTACGGCCTGCTCACAGGCGCCTTCATCGCCAGCTACACCGTGGTGGATGGGTACGGCGTGAGGTTCTTGCTGATGTCGCCCATCCTGATTGACTATCTGGGCAATTTTGTGCGAGTGGCTGTGCTCGCGCCTGCTGTGCTGCGTGACCGGCCAGCCGCAGTAACGCTGTGGCGCCGGCAGTGGAAGTACGCGCTGATGGTCGGCGCCATCAGCCCGGTCTCTTATGTGCTGGTGCTGTATGCCATGCAAGTGGCGCCGCTGTCGCATGTGGCGCCGGCGCGTGAAGTTTCCATGCTGTTTGCCGCGCTGATCGGCGGGCATTTGCTCGGCGAAGGCGACCGCCTGCAGCGGCTGCTGGGCGCTGCCCTGATTGCCGCGGGCGTGATGGCACTTGCGCTGGGCTGACAGCAAAATACCGCCATGCCACTTGAAACGCCGTTACTGATTGGATGTGATTTTTCCAGCGCTCCAACGCGCAGGAAGCCCATTGTCCTGGCCTGCGGGACCTGCACAAACGGGCGCGTCCAGCTGGCGAAACTGGAGCGCTTCGAATCGCTGGATGCTTTTGAGGCCTGGCTGCAGCAGACTGCCAGCTGGCTGGGCGTTTTCGATTTTCCGTTCGGCCTGCCGCGCGAACTGGTGGAGCATCTTGGCTGGTCCCTTGCCTGGCCCGCGCTGATGGCGCATTACGCCGCGTTGAGCCGCGCCGACATCCGGCAGGCCTTTGCCGCGTTTTGCGATGCGCGCCCCGCCGGCGCAAAGTTTGCCCATCGCGCCACCGACGAGCCGGCCGGCTCCAGCCCCTCGATGAAATGGGTCAATCCGCCGGTGGCCTATATGCTGCATGCGGGCGTGCCGCGGCTGCTGGCGGCCGGCGTGCACCTGCCCGGCCTGCACGACGGCGATATTCGCCGCGTCGCGCTCGAGGGCTATCCCGGGCTGCTCGCGCGCGAAGTGCTCGGCGGCCGCTCTTACAAAAGCGACGACAAGGCCAAACAGACGCCGGAGCGGCTGATCGCGCGCAAGGACCTGATCACCGCGCTGGAAAACGGGCAAACCCGGCTGGGGCTGCGCCTCAAAGTCAGCCACGCCCAGCGCGACGCGCTGGCTGACGACGCCAGCGGCGACAGCCTGGACGCCGTGCTGTGCCTGATGCAGGCGGCTTGGGCGCAGCGGCAGGGCGCGCCGCGCTACGGTTTGCCGCTGGAGATGGACCCGCTGGAAGGCTGGATTGTCACGGCCTGACCACTCTCTTTACGCGATGGTTTTCTTTTCCAGAGCTCTCGTGGTGGCCGCGCTGCTAGGCGCGTGGCTTCCCGTGCAGGCATCTTCCCAAGCCAAGCCCGCGCCAAGCGCCTGGTCCGGTGTGGTGACTTATGTGGTCGACGGCGACACCGTGAGGGTGCGGCCGCCAGGCGGCGGCAAGCCGGTCAGCGTTCGCATCAGCGGCATAGATGCGCCGGAAATCTGCCAGGCCGGCGGCACCGCCTCCCGCGACGCGCTGATGCGCAAGCTGCTGGGCCAGCGCGTGGCCGTGTATGGGCGGCAGCATGACGACTACGGCCGCCTGCTGGCGAAGATCAGCTTCAAAGGCGAAGACACAGGCCGCTGGATGGTGGCGCAGGGCCTGGCCTGGTCTTACCGCAACCGGGGCAACGCCGGTCCCTACGCCGCGCAGCAGCGGCAGGCCAGGGCCGCAGGACTGGGAATTTTCTCGCCGTCGCACGCCGCGCCGCCGGTGTATCCCGCCCAGTTCCGCAAAAGGCACGGCAGCTGCCGCTAACACGGGCGCTGCCCCTTGTCCTACGGCTGTTTCAGCCGGTACCGATGTGCGGCGGCGGGCCATCTGGCTAGAGTGAATGTGCGCGAACGCCGCTTCGCCGCTTTCTGGCGCCCGGCTGCTCAGGCCGGGCCCCTCACATCCAATAAGGAGCCACCATGATTTCCATCCTTTTGAATCCCTCGCATGCGGGCCATGCCCTGCGCCCGCTGGCCATCCTGGTCGCGGCATCCCTGGCGCTGGCCCTGTCAGCCTGCAACAAGCAGGACGAGGGCAAAACCGCAGGCCAGCAACTCGACTCGGCCATTGCGAAAACCGAAGACGCTGCCGCCAGGGCCAAAGCCAAGGCCGAAAGCGAAATGGCCAGTGCCGGCGCCGCGGTGAAAAACGCGACCCAGAGCGCCGAGTCTTCCGGCAAGGACATGGCCGCCAAGGCCGGTGAAAAAATCGACGACCTCACCATCACCACCACCGTCACCGCGGGCTTCGCGAAGGACCCCGATCTGAGCGTGCTCAAGATCAATGTGGACACCCGTGATGGCGCCGTGATCCTCAAGGGCTCCGCGCCCACATCGGCCGCCCGTGACAAGGCGGTCGACCTGGCCAAGGCGGTCAAGGGTGTCAAATCGGTGGACAACAAACTCGAAGTCAAGGCTGCCGGTTAGAGGCCGTAGAGGCCGCGAGGCCTGGACGTGAAAAAGGCAGGCCATGGGAAATCCCATGCCTGCCTTTTGCAGCCACCTTGCGGTGGCACAGGGCCCAACCGTTTACGGGCGAACGACGATGTCGTTGCGAACGGCCTTGACGTTCTTCACGTTGCGGGCGATGTTTTCAGCCTGGGCCTTTTCCGCGGCGGATTTGGCGAAGCCGGACAGCTGGACGGTGCCGTTAAGCGTTTCCACCTTGATGGAAGACGCTGCCACGGTTTTGTCCTCAACGAATTTCGCCTTCACGGACGTCGTGATGGCGGCGTCGTCGACATAGGCGCCGGCAGTTTCCTGGCCACGCCCGACAGCGCAGCCGCTGCCAATGATGGTGATGCCTGCCAGAGCGGCGAATGCAATTGCGCGAGCGTATTTCATATTGTTTCCTCTTGTGTTGATGTCATGGTTTTGGTGCAAGGTTGAAAAAGCCTGCCTGTGAACGGCACCACGCCCACAGGCCTGCGGTCATCGTTTATTTTTCAAGCCAGTCCTTGAGCTCGTCGGCATGTTCTTCCTCGTCGGCAAGAACGTCCTCGAGCATGCGCCGCGTCGTCGGGTCCTTGTCGCCGATCAGCGCGATCATCTGGCGGTAGGTCTCCACCGCGATGCGCTCGGCCACCAGGTTGACGCGCACCATGGTCTTGAGGTCGTTGGATTCGTCGTAGTCGGCATGGCTGCGCTGCTGCAGCGTGCCGGGCGAAAAATCGGGCTCACCGCCCAGTTGCACGATGCGCCGGGCGATGCGGTCCGCATGCCCGGATTCCTCGTTCGCGTGCACCAGGAATTCATCCGCGATGGCGGGTGAGGACAGGCCGCTGGCCATGAAATAGTGGCGCTTGTAGCGCAGCACGCAGACCAGCTCGGTGGCCAGCGCGTCGTTGAGCAGCTTGACGATGGCATCGCGGTGCGGCCCGTAGGCCGGCGTGATGGCGCCGTCGGCCAGGCTCTTGCGGGCCGCGTCCAGGCCGGTTTCGTCAAGCACCAGTTCGCCGGAAGTTGCGGCAGGGCGTTTGGAAATGACGGGGGTGTTCATGGTGTCCTTTGTGTCTGTTCGTTGTCCTGCGCCGGGTGGGAAAGCATGGACAGCAAGGCGCCGGAGATCTCCGACGACCTGAGCGTGGCCAGCAGCACGCTGCCCAGGGACACCAGCCGCCAGGGCTTGAAGGCCACGGCCGCGGCGCCCGCCACGGCGGCGATGCCCAGGAGCTGCAGCGGTTTTTCCCTGGCGTATTGGCCGAGCACGGGTCGCGCCAGGTTGAGCGCGGCGCTCACGGGGTGGTGCTGCCACCAGGCGCCCAGCGCGTGTTTGATGAAGCCCCAGCTTCCGCCCCCGGCATGCGGCGGGCCTTCTTCACCGTGCCGCGCGGACTGTTCCTGCTCATCGTGGGACAGCTTGTCGCGGTTCATATGCCTGACGATGGCCTTGCGGCTGCTGGCCAGCCTTTCTTGCGGCGTGGGCTGGGTGAGTTGGGAGAGGGCGGTCATGGTGCGGTCTGGGTGGCGCTGTTCAGGCGGCCATGCGCAAGGCATGGGCATCACTGTCAATCTGCGCCTTCAGTTCGGGAAAGCGTTTCGTGGCCAAAGGCTTGCGCGCCCGCAGCATGGCAATGGCCAGGATGGCCAGCGCAATGCCCGGTACCACCACCAGCGCCCAGTGAAACTGGTTATGCAGCATCCCCAGCATCACGGCCGTGCCCGCCAGGCCCAGGAAGACGGCGGCCGCCACGATGGCCACGGCCCAGGCCACGGCACGCGCCAGCAATTCGGAGCCGGCCTCGGAAGCTTCTTCCTGGAACAGCGCCGCATAGGCCGACAGGTGGTCCACGACCAGGTCGGGCCGCTGCACGATGGTGGAGAAAAGGGGATGGAGCATGGCGGGGTGGTTTTGTTGGCCTGTGTCGCGGTGGCTCAGTAGCTCAGTAGCGGTTCTGCTGGCGGTGGTGGCGTGCCGAGGAAATCAGCAGCGCGACGCCCGCGCCCACCGCCGCGGCGATCAGCACCGAGCGCAAGGGCTGGTCGGCGACATAGCGCGAGGTTGCGCCCGCGGCGTTGGACAGCGAGCGCTGTGCGCGGTCCTTGGCTTCGGCGGCGATGTCCAGGCTCTGGCGTGCCAGGTGCTGGGCCTTGGAGGCCAGCATGTCGACCACGGGGTCGACGCTGCCTCGCAGGTCGCGCACCTTGCTTTCGGCTTTGTCGAGCGCTTCGTTGGCATAGCTGCGGGTGCTGCCCACGGCTTTCTCGGCGGTCTGTAGCAGCTCATCGGAGGCTTGGCGTGCGGTATTGGCGGCGGTCTGGGAATTCATGGCGGTCCTTGGTGGTTTGAGGGGAAGCATTAAAAATAAGAAGGGAAAACAAAAGCCGGGTCACCGGGTGACACGGCTCATGCGGGAGGCCTTCGGCGGAATGCGGGGCCGTCAGTTCTTGCGCAAAAGGCTGATGACAAAACTGACGACGGCCATCACGGCAAAAATGAAGAACAGGATCTTGGCGATCTCGACGGCGCCGGCCGCGATGCCGCCGAAACCGAACACGGCGGCGATCAGCGCGATCACGAGAAAAACGACGGAATAGTGCAACATCTGAGGCTCCTTGCTCCGGGGTGGATGGCCCTTGCTTCGATTGAAGCGGCCTTGAGCCAAGCTTAGAGAGCGTCCCGGGATGGCCTCATCGGCTGCGGACGTGTGCCTGTGTCAGTTCGAATGGCCACGCCCTGTAGGAGGGGGCCGACATTTTGTTACGCCGCTCGCGAGGCGCACGCGCATCTCAGCGCGTCTTCGGCAGCACCGCGGAAATGCGCGTGCCTTCGCCTTCGGCGCTGGTGACGGTGAGGCGGCCGCCCGCGGCTTCCACGCGATGCCGCATGCCGGCCAGCCCGTGGCTGCCCGCGCCCACGCTGCCGACCTTGAAACCCTTGCCGTCGTCCTTGACCTCGACGGTGATGTAGCTGTCGAAGTTATGCAGGCTGATCTCGGCCTGCTTGGCTTCCGCGTATTTGCCGATGTTGGTCAGCGACTCCTGCACCAGGCGGTAGACGGTCAGCTGCGCGGAGCCGCCGAGTTCGACGGGCTCCAGGTCGGTGGTGATGGCCAGGCCCGAGCGCTCCTCGAACTCGCGCCCCAGGATTTCCAGCGAGGCCACCAGGCCCAGGTGCGACAGCGAGGACGGGCGCAGGTCTTCCACGATGCGCCGCTTGAGCGCGATGCCGCTGTTGAGCGTGTTGGTCAGATGCGTGAGCCTCTCCACCGCCTCCGGCATGTTGCCCGCCAGGCGCGACTTCAAACGCGCCACGTCGAGCTTGGCTGCGGTCAGCAGCGCGCCCAGCTCGTCGTGCAGTTCGCGCGCAAGATGGCCGCGTTCGTCCTCGCGCACATTCTGCAGGTGGGTGGCCAACTCGGCCAGGTTGGCGGTGCGCTCACGCACCTGCACCTCGAGGAAGTCGCGCTCGCGCTGCAGGGATTCCTGCTCGCGCCGGCCGGAAGCCAGTAAGGCCTTGGTCTGCAGCAGGTACATGTAGAAGGCCAGCAAGCCCGCCAGCGCCACGGTAGCCACCCCGATGCGCGACAGCTGCAGCGAGCGCCGGATCTGGTCCTGCCCTTGCTCCATTTTGCTGACGCTGCTGGCAGCCAGCCTGGCGGACTGCTCGCGGATGGCCTCCATGTGTTCCTTGCCGACGTCCGTGGTCAGCACGAATTTCCAGGCGTCTTCATTGCCCTCCTTGCGCATGCGAACGCTCAGGTCCATTTCGGCCAGCTTGCGGGAAACGTGCCGGGACATCTGGCCGAACTCCGCGAGCTGTTCCCGGTAGGGCGTGAACAGCTGGCGCAGCGTGTCCAGGTTGTGGTCGATGTCGGCCAGCGCGGCGTTGTAGGGCTCCAGGTAGCGCGCGTCGCCCGTCAGCAGGTAGCCCCGCTGGCCGGTTTCCGCGTCCAGCATGTGCTGCAGCAGCTTGTTGATGGCGCCGCGGGTCTGCTGCGCCTCTTCAATGCTGGCCGCCGCTTCGGTAGACTTGCGGAAACTCGCCTCATTGATGAAGATGAGGAAGGCGGCGGCCAGCACCGCCAAAGGCAGGCTGATGGCCATTCTGGGTATCGCAAATGCTTTCACGGCAAACTCCGTTTGGTACTTCGGTGAAGAATTCGTCAATAATGGGTGCTGAAAATTAAAGCAGGCGCCAGTTCAAGGCTTCTCTTTTCACGGCGTTGCCGGCTTGCAGCTTTATAGGAAGACAGCGACATGATCAAAATCGGAATTGTGGACGACCACGCCATTGTGCGTTCGGGGCTCAAGCAGTTTTTCTCGGACCAGGTCGACTTGCGCGTCGTCGGCGAGGCCGGCAGCGGCCGCGAGGCCATTGACCTGGTTCGCAATGTCGAACTCGACATCCTCGTCATGGATTTGTCCATGCCGGGCCAAAGCGGCATTGACGCGCTGGCCATGATCCGCGCGAAGGCGCCCGATGTCGGCATTCTCATCCTCAGCGGCTACCCCGAGGAGCACTATGCGGTCAACCTGATCCGCCAGGGCGCCAGCGGCTACCTCAACAAGGAGTGCGATCCTTCCGAGATTGTCGACGCGATCCGCGTGATCTCGCTGGGCAAGCGCTACATCACCCCGGCGGTGGCGGAGCTGCTGGCGCAGCAGCTGAACCGGCCCAACGACGTTGCCTCGCACGAGCAGCTGTCCGAGCGGGAGTTCCAGGTGTTCCTGAAACTGGCCAAGGGCGAGACGGCGGGCGACATCGCCAAGGCGCTGTCGCTGAGCGTGAAAACGGTGAGCACCTACCGCACTCGCGTGATGGAGAAGATGAGCCTTTCCTCGAACAGCGACCTGACTTACTACGCGCTCAAGAACAAGCTGATTGATTGAGTTCAATCGGCGGCGGCGCTCTGCTGGATGCAATAGTCCACCAGGGCGTCGATCTCGTTGGATTTGTCGAAGACCGCGTCGACGCCGAGTTGCGTGCAGCGCTGGCGGATGTCGGCGGTGGCATAGTTGCTCAGGACCACGACTTTCTGCCGCGATGGGCGGTCCCTGCAGGCGGCCAGCACGCCCAGGCCGCTTCCCTGTTTGAGAAACAGGTCAACAATCGCCAGGTCCCAGTCCTCGCTGTTTTCCGCCAGCCAGGCCTTGCCTTCGTTTTCGGTTTCTGCGGTTCCCACGGCATCAATGCGTGCCAACTCCTCCAGCGTTCCGATCAGATTTTCGCGAATGGTCGGATTGTCTTCTACGATGTACGTTTTCAGTCTCACTGCTCAGGTCCAGGTAGGAGGCCGCGTGGCTTTCGAAGTATTACGAAAGTCCCAAAAATGCGAATGTCTCTTGTTTCCTAATGTATCTTTAACCCAGGCCCATTCTGCCAGCGGCCAAGGCCAGCACTTGTAGGAGGCCGCCTACGGCTGCATTGCATGTGCGCCGCAGCCACACTACGCGGGCTGTAGGCACATGCCCACAGTGTGTCATGGTGACTGCCGACTGCCCCCTGCGTCGATCCGGCCGATAGTGGAATGCAGGGCTAAACGGAGCCCCGCGCCCTTGCAGGCGCAGGCATGACACCACAACGCAGGGAGACAAACGCATGCTAGCCAGTGCTCCCAGCGCCTTCCCGGCCACCGCGCGGCAAAGCTGGTGCCTTGCGCTTTCTTGATGCAGGCCTGATTTCCATGCCACCCATGAACACCCCACAGTCCGCACCGGTCCTCTGGCGAAGATGGCTTGCCGCAATAAGCGCCGTGCTGCTGGCCCTGGTGCTGGTACTGGTGTTTTTCCCCTGGGACATACTGCGCGGCCCCATCAACCGCCATGTCTCCGACCAGTTGGGCCGGCGCTTTGAAATCACCCGGCATCTGTCGGTGCACTTGGGGCGCACCGTCACGGTCAGGGCCGACGGTGTGGAGTTTGCCAACCCCGAGTGGGCCAGCAAGCCTTACCTGGTCAAGGCGGAGGCGGCCGAATTCGACATCAAGCTGCTGCCGCTGCTGCTGGGCAAGGTCGTGTTGCCGCGCATCGCGCTGACGGCACCGGAAATAGGGCTGCAGATGGAGCCCGACGGACGCCGGACCTGGGCGCTGGCGCGCGACACCTCCGACGAGGGGGCCATTCCGCGCATTGATGCCTTGCTGATTGACGGCGGCAGCGTGGACTACCAGGCGGCGGCGCAAGGCGCCAACATCCATGTGGATTTTTCGCTCGCCCAGGAGGCCGCGGACCAGTTGCCCCTCACCTACAAGGCGAGCGGCAAATGGCAAAACGAAGCCTTCAGCGCCAACGGGCGCACCGGCGGCGTGCTGCAGCTGAGCAAGGACCTTGAAGCGCCTTTCCCCATCGAAGTGAATGCGGTGGCCGGCAAGACCAGCCTGAAGGCCAAGGGCAGCATCGCCAACCTCGCGGACCTTGCCGGGGTGGATGCCAGCTTTGACCTGCAGGGCCGCAACCTCGAGGAACTCTACAAGCTGCTGGGCGTGGTGCTGCCGTCCACGCCGCCTTACAAACTGCGCGGCAAACTCGCCAGGCACGGCAAGGTCTGGGCCGCCAGCCAGATCCAGGGCCGCCTGGGCAGCTCGGACCTCAGCGGCGCGCTGAGTTTTGACCAGTCCGCGCCGGTGCCCTTGCTGACCGGCAAGGTGCAGTCAAAACTGCTGGACTTCGCCGACCTGGCGCCGGTGATCGGATTGCCTGCGCCGGCCGGGCCCACCCCGGTGAAGGCGGCGGCCGCCGAGGCAGGGAATGAGCCCGCGCCCGCCAAACGAAGCGCGGCGAACTCCCCATCGCGCAAGGTCCTGCCTGTTGCAACGCTGGATGTCACCCGGCTCAAGGCCATGAATGCCGACGTGGTGTATTCGGCGGCTGACATCCGGCATGTGCAGGTGCTGCCGCTGGACAAGGGCAGCGTCCACGTCAAGCTGACGGGCGGCGTCCTGCAGCTCGAGCCGATATCGATGGGCATTGCGGGCGGCACGGTGGCTGGCGCCATACGCATAGATTCGAATGAGGCGCCGGCGCTTTTTGCGGCACGGCTGGACCTGCGCGGCGTGCAGCTCAACCAGCTCTTCCCGGCGGTGGAAACCACCAAAAGCAGCCTGGGGAAAATCAGCGGCCAGCTCGACCTCAAGGGGCGCGGCAATTCGCTGGCGCAAATGCTGGGCACGTCTTCGGGCGACGTGGCCGTCCTGATGGGCAAGGGCCAGATCAGCAACATCCTGCTCGAATTCATGGGCCTGGACGGCGGCGAGATCATCAAGTTCCTGGTGCGCGGCGACCGCAATGTGCAGCTGCGCTGCGCGGCCGCCGCCTTTGAGGTCAAGCAGGGGTTGATGAGCAGCAAGACCATTGTGCTGGACACTTCCGACACGGTGATCAACGGACGCGGCAACATCAGCCTGGCCGATGAAACCCTGGACCTGGTCCTGGAGCCGGCGCCCAAGGACCGCAGCATCCTGAGCTTGCGCTCGCCCCTAAAAATCAGCGGCACTTTCGCGGCCCCGTCGGCCGGTCCCGACAAGGGGGCGCTGGCCGGGCGGGCGGGCATCGCGATCGCGCTGGGTGTGGTCAATCCTTTGCTGGCCCTGGCCGCCACCATAGAAACCGGGCCGGGCCAGGACGAAAACTGCGCCGCGATCCTGAAACAGGCCGCCGCATCGAGTGCCGGCTCGCGCATTCCGGCGGCCGCCGTCAAATAAAAGATCAGCGGTGAACGTCGCCGCAGACCGCGCAAGCGGTATTGCGCGCCAGTTTCATCTCGCTCCACTCCATGCGCCTGCCGTCCAGCATCAACAGGCGCCCGGTAAGCGCCTCGCCCACGCCGCACACCAGTTTCAGGGCTTCGGCCGCCTGCGTGCTGCCGATGATGCCGACCAGCGGCGCGAACACGCCCATGGTGGCGCACAGGGCTTCTTCCATCAATTCCGATTCGGGGAACACGCAGGCATAGCACGGCGACTGTGCATTGCCCGCGTCAAACACCGCGACCTGGCCGTCGAAGCGGATGGCCGCGCCCGAGACCAGCGGCTTGCGGTGCTTCACGCAGGCGCGGTTGATCGCGTGGCGGGTCGCGAAGTTGTCGGTGCAGTCGAGCACCAGGTCGGCCTTGGCCACCAGTTCGTCGAGCAGCGCGCCCTCGGCCCGCTGCGTGACGGGTGTGACCGTGACGTCGGGGTTGATCGCCGCGATGGCCTGCCGGGCGGATTCGGCCTTGAATTGGCCGATGCGGCCCAGGGTGTGGGCGACCTGCCGCTGCAGGTTGGTGGCCTCGACGCGGTCGTGGTCGGCGATGGTGATGTGACCGACGCCAGCGCTGCCCAGGTAAAGCGCGACCGGCGAGCCCAGGCCGCCGGCCCCGACGATCAGCACATGCGCCTTCAGGAGCTTGTCCTGGCCTTCAATGCCGATGTCGTCGAGCAGGATGTGCCGGGAATAGCGAAGCAGCTGGTCGTCGTTCATGAAAGGAAAGGAGTCCGCCGCGGGGGAGGGCGGCCTCGGTGGAACAGGAGTGCGAAAAGCCGGCCAGGGGAAACCGGGAAAGGCCGGTTATCCCGGCGCTCTCCCATCACACGGCCTTAGTTTTCTTTTTTCTCGTTCTTGGGTTCCACCACGGCGGTCTTGCTGACCAGCACGGGACGGCCCTTGAGCTGGTTGATCGCCTGCGCCAGCTGGAAGTCCTTGTCGCTGCCCAGTTCGGGCGGGCGGCGTTGTTCCGGCGTCTTCTTGGCTTCTTCCTCCAGGCGTTTGAGCGCGATCTCACGGGCTTTTTCGCGGTTGGCGTCCTTGACCTCGGCGCCCTGGCCGCTGTTGAGGTGTTTCTCCAGGTCGGCTTCGCGGGTGCGCAGGGCGGCAAACGGGCTGCCTTCGGCGGTTTCGTCGACCATCACGTCGGGCACGATGCCGCGCGCCTGGATGGATTTGCCGCTGGGGGTGTAGTAGCGCGCCGTGGTGAGCTTCAAGCCCGTGTCGGGGCCCAGCGGCCGCACGGTTTGCACCGAGCCCTTGCCGAAGGTCTGCGTGCCCATGATGGTGGCGCGCTTGTAGTCCTGCAGAGCGCCGGCGACGATTTCGCTGGCCGAGGCCGAGCCTTCATTGACCAGCACCACCAGCGGCACGTTCTTCAGGGCCGCGGGCAGGCGCTTGAGCGGGTCGGCGCCGTTGCGGCGCTGGTAGAACTCGGGCGAGGCCTTGTAAGTGAACTTGCTTTCGGCGAGCTGGCCGTTGGTCGACACCACGGTGACGTTGTCAGGCAGGAAAACGGCCGACACGGCGACGGCGGCGTCCAGCAGGCCGCCCGGGTCGTTGCGCAAATCGAGCACCAGGCCCTTGAGGTTGGGCTCCTGCTTGTAGATCTGCTCGAGCTTGGTCACGAAGTCCTCGACCGTGCGCTCCTGGAACTGGCTCAGCCGTACCCAGGCGTAACCGGGCTCCACCACCTTGCTGCGAACCGACTGGGTGCGGATTTCCTCGCGCGTGATGGTGACCGGGAAGGTGCGGTTTTCGTCCTTGCGGAAGATCGTCAGCAAGACCTTGGTCTTGGGCTCGCCGCGCATTTTCTTGACGGCCTCATTGAGCGTCAGGCCCTTGACGGCGGTGTCGTCGATGCGGGTGATCAGGTCGTTGGGCTTGAGGCCGGCGCGGTCGGCGGGCGAACCTTCGATGGGCGAAACCACCTTGACCAGGCCGTCTTCCTGGCTGATTTCGATGCCGACGCCGACAAAGCGGCCCGTCGTGCCTTCGCGGAATTCCTTGTAGGACTTCTTGTCGAAATAGACCGAGTGCGGGTCCAGGCTGGCCACCATGCCGGAAATGGCGTCGGTGATGAGCTTTTTCTCGTCCACCGGCTCGACGTAATCGGTCTTGACCATGCCGAAAACCGCGGCCAGCTGCTGCAGCTCCTCGAGTGGCAGGGGAGCGATGCCCGCGCGGGCCACTGCCTGCAGCTGGACCGTGGTGAGAGCCCCCGCCACGGCGCCGATTGAAATCCAGCCTGCTATCTTGAGCTTTTGACCCATAAAAAATACCTTCGTAAGCCGTTGGGAAACCCTTGTTCCCCCCGTGGGAAGCAATATACACCTTGGAGAAAGGCCGGGGCCCCCAGTTCCACCCTAGTCATGGCGCGGTGCGAAAAAAGAAGCGAAACAGGCGGCTATTTACAGGACTTTTACAAAATCCGGGCGGCCAAGCCCTTGCGGGGGGCTCAGGCTTTTCCCTGGGCGCCCACCGCGGCGGCGGCCTTGGCCGCGGCCTCGCTGTCGCCCAGGTAGTAGTGGCGCAGGGGTTTAAGGTTGGCGTCCAGTTCATAGACCAGCGGAATGCCGTTGGGGATGTTGAGCCCCACGATGTCGCTGTCGGAGATGTTGTCCAGGTATTTCACCAGCGCGCGTATGGAATTGCCGTGCGCCGCGACCACGATGCGCTTGCCGGCCTTGATGGCGGGCGCCATGGATTCATTCCAGAAGGGCAGTACGCGCTCCACCGTGTCCTTGAGGCATTCGGTCAGCGGCACCTGGCCGGGCTGCAGCTTGGCGTAGCGCGGGTCATCGCGTTCGCCGCGCGGGTCGTTCGCCTCCAGCGGCGGCGGTGGGGTGTCGTAGCTGCGGCGCCAGACCAGCACCTGCTCGTCACCAAATTTTTTCGCGGTTTCGGCCTTATTCAGGCCCTGCAGTGCGCCATAGTGCCGCTCGTTGAGGCGCCAGCTGTGCACCACGGGCAGCCAGGTGCGGTCCATTTCGTCCAGCGTGTGCCACAGCGTGCGGGTCGCCCGCTTGAGCACGCTGGTGTAGGCCAGGTCGAACTCGTAGCCCTCGCTTTTGAGCAGCTTGCCGGCGTTTTTGGCCTGTTCAATGCCGGTAGCCGTGAGGTCCACGTCTGTCCAGCCGGTGAAGCGGTTTTCAAGGTTCCAGGTCGATTCGCCGTGGCGTATGAGCACAAGTTTGTACATGGTCGGAAGGGTGGGGAGTGGAAAAAAGGGGGAAATAAAGGGAATTGGGGGGCTGCCCGGCGGGGCGCTTTCTCCCTCCATTCTAAAATCACGGGTTAGCTGAAAAATACACAAAGGGTTTACCGTGAAATTTCTGATCGATAACTGGATGCTGATTTCGATAGCACTCGCCTCGGGCGGCATGCTGGTTTGGCCCATGATTTCCGGCGCGATGAACGCCGGCGCACTGACCGCCAGCGGCGCGGTGCAGCTGATCAACCGCGAAAAAGCGGTGGTCGTGGATGTCAGCGAAGCGGATGAATTCGCCGCCGGTCACGTCACGGGCGCCAAAAACGTGCCTTTCAGCGAACTGGAAGAGAAATTGCCCCTGGCGGTCAAAAACAAAGCCCTGCCCCTGATCCTGGTCTGCGCCACCGGTGCGCGCGCCGGCCGCGCGGTCGCCGTGGCCAAAAAGCTCGGTTACGAGCAAGCCCAATCGCTGGGCGGCGGGCTTAAAGCCTGGAAAGAGGCTAACCTTCCCCTGGAAAAGGCCTGAATAGGGCTGGGTCGGGCAAAGCAGGCATGAAACCTGCCTCACCCGGCAAGTCCTGATTCATCCACTTTTCCCGCGCCGCGCCCCTGCCGGCGCGATCCGGAGACACCATGCAAACCGTCAAGATCTATACCACCGGCACCTGCCCTTACTGCATCCAGGCCAAACAGCTGCTCAAGCAGCGCGGCGTCACCGAACTCGATGAAATCCGCGTGGACATGGTGCCCGGCGAACGCCAGAAGATGATGGACATCACCGGCCGGCGCACGGTGCCGCAGATCTTTATCGGCGAGACCCATGTGGGCGGCTGTGACGACCTGATGGCTCTGGACGGCCGTGGCGGCCTGATGCCGTTGTTAAACAGCTAACCCCCGTCCAGGCTCACTGCGTGTAGCCTGTTCCCCCTTCCAGGGGGCGGCGCCTGCGGTCTGGCAAAGCCAGTCCCGCGGCCCCTGCTGGTTGTGCCTGATGGAGGCCACACCGGCTCCCTATAATCATTTGTTGGTCGCCGGCTTGCCGCGCATCTGAACCTCAACTTTCCCGTACCCGAAAGAACACCATGGCTGAAGCCAATCTTGACCCCGTATTCCAGATCCAGCGCGTTTACCTCAAGGACGTGTCGCTGGAGCAGCCCAATTCGCCCGAAATCCTGCTGAACCAGGAACAGCCCAGCGTGGACATCCAGCTGGGCGTGGGTGCCACCCCCATCGCCGAAGGCCTGTTCGAAGTCGCCGTGACGGCCACCGTGCAGACCAAGATCGCCGACAAGACGGTGTTCCTGGTGGAGGCCAAACAGGCCGGCATCTTTGAAATCCGCAATGTGCCGCCCGAGCAGCTGGGCGCCATCCTGGGCATCGCCTGCCCGCAGATCGTCTATCCCTACCTGCGCGGCAACGTGGCCGACGTGATCCAGCGCGGCGGTTTCCCACCCGTGCACATGGCCGAAATCAACTTCCAGGCCATGTACGAGCAGCAGCAGGCGGAAGCCGCAGCTGCTACGCCGGCTCCGTCCCAGATCATCGTCTGATGGCCGCCGGGGTACAGCCCCGGCCGCCTCATGATGTCCGCGTGACACCCTCATGAAAATACTGGTCATAGGCGCGGGTGCCTGGGGCACGGCGCTGGCCGTGAGCAGCGCCTCGCGCCACCAGGTCACCTTATGGGCGCGCGATGCCGCCCAGCTTGCAGGCCTGCGGTCCGGGCGCGTCAATGCCCGTTACCTGCCCGGCATCGCCTTGCCTGCCGCCCTGGCGCTGCAGGGCGGCGACGCGCCGCTGGCCCAGGCGCTGGCCGGGCAAGACCTCATCATCCTCGCGACGCCGGTGTCGGCCGCCCGCGGCATGCTGCAAATCCTGCGGGATGCCGGCGCGCCCCTGGCCTGGCTCAGCAAGGGCTTTGAAGCCCCGGTGGACGCTGCTGTCTCACCTTTCGGCTTGATGGTCCACGAAATACGCGCCCAGGCCGCTCCCGGCTTGAGGGCCGGTGTGCTCAGCGGCCCGAGCTTTGCGCTCGAAGTTGCGCGCGGCCAGCCGACGGCGCTGGTTGCGGCCAGCGAACATGCCGAGGTGCGCGATGCCCTGGTCGCCGCTTTCCACGGCGCCACCCTGCGCGTGTACGCCAACGACGACGTCGTGGGGGTGGAAGTGGGCGGCGCCGTCAAGAATGTGCTGGCCATCGCCACCGGCCTGTGCGACGGCCTGCAACTGGGGCTGAACGCCCGCGCCGCCCTCATCACGCGCGGCCTGGCCGAAATGACGCGCCTGGGCGTGGCCCTGGGGGCGCGAGCCGAAACCTTCACCGGCCTCTCGGGCCTGGGCGACCTGGTGCTCACGGCCACCGGCGACCTGAGCCGCAACCGCAAGGTCGGCCTGCTGCTGGCCCAGGGCCAGACCCTGGCGCAGGCGGTGGCCTCGCTGGGCCATGTCGCCGAAGGCGTGTACTGCGCCCGCACCGTGGTGCAGCGCGCCGCCGGCCTGGGCGTGGAGATGCCCATCGCCCAGAGCGTGGTCGCCTTGCTGGATGGCAAGCTCAAACCCGCCGAGGCGGTGGCGATGCTGATGGGCCGCGGGCCTACCGCTGAGTTGGCCTGAATCCTCGCGTCGCGCCGGGGCGCGGCTACTTTCGCAAATGCAGCGTCACCAGCAGGGACGAATCCCGCACCGCCGTGAGCCCGTGCGGCACGCCGCCGGCCAGCCAGAGCAACTGGCCGGCTTTCATGGGCTGGGTCTGGCCGTTCGCGGTGAAAGCCACTTCGCCTTCCAGGCATTGCACGGTGATCTCACCCTTGACCTGGTGCGAGGGCACGGTCTTGCCGGCCGGCACGATAAGGCGCATGACCTCCAGCTCCTCGCTTTTGAAGAGCGCGACGGTGCGGCCCTCGGAGAGCTTGCCCGCCAGCGGCTGGACGTCAACGAGCTGCCCGGATGCGGCGTGGGGAATGGCCATGGCGGAACTCCTGCAAACGTGGGGGACTGTGGAACTTTATACCCCAAGGCGGACCTTGCCCGTCCGCGCGTTTGACCTGATCAGGCCGGCGCAATCGCCCCGGGAACCGCCTTGTTGTAGTACAGAAAGACCTCGTCGCGCACCCAGCCCAAGGATTCATACAGGGCCTGCGCCTTGTGGTTGGTCCTGGCGGTGCTGAGGTCCAGCCGCGCGAAGCCGTTCTGCTGCGCGTGCGCATGGGCCGCCTGCATCAGCGCGCGGCCGGCGCCGGTCTGGCGCGCTTCGGGCGCCACATAGAGGTCGTAAAGCGTGCAGATTGGCTGGGCGATCACCGAGCAGAAGCTGGGGTAGAGCTGGCAGAAGCCCACGAGGGTGCCTGCAGCTTGTGCGACCAGGATCACCGACTCCTGCCTGCTCATGCGCTCGCCTATGAACTGCAGCGCCAGTCCAGCATCGGCGGGTTGTTCGTAAAACTGCCGGTAGGCGTCAAACAGCGCGGCCACTGCCGGCAGGTCTGGCAAAGCGGCCAGGCGTATAGAGAGCCCGCTCACGCCAGCGGCTTTTCCATGAAGACGCTCAAGGGGTCGGGCGCATAGGCGCCAAACGGTTCCCGCGCCGCATAACCGAGCTTTGCATAAAGGCCCAGCGCTTCGGGCTGGTGGATGCCGGTTTCCAGCCGTGCCAGGCCCACGCCGCCGGCCCGGAGGTGGGCCTCCAGGGTTTGCATGATGGCTTTGGACAGCCCCTTGCCGCGGTGCGCATCCAGCACAAAGACGCGCTTGATTTCGCCGTAAGTTCCGTCGTCGTCCAGCGTCTTGACCGCGCCGCAGCCCACCAGCGCGCCGTCGAGGTGGGCGCCCACAAACAGCACATGGGGCTGGCGCAGCGCCTGTGCGCTTTCCAGGTGGTTGCTTTCGGCCGGGTAGAGCGCCGCCATATAGGCGTCGGATTGTGAGAGCAATGATTGCGCTTCGGGCGACAGCGGGTCGACGGGTTTGATGTGCATCGCCGGCCTAGATTTCCAGGTTGTCGATCAGCCGTGTGCTGCCCAGCTTGGCAGCACCCAGCACCACCAGCGGCTCGCCGGCCAGCGCGCCCTGCGGTGCCAGCAGGTCGGCGCGGCGGCGCACGGTGAGGTAGTCGGGTTTCCAGCCGCGGCGCGCCAGCGCCTGCATGGCCTGGGCTTCCAGCGCGGGCAGGTCGGGCGTGCTGCTGGCGCGGACAGCTTCGCCCAGCGCGCGTATGGCCTTGGACAGTTCCACGGCCTCGGCGCGTTCGGCCGTGCTCAGGTAGCCGTTGCGCGAGGACAGCGCCAGGCCGTCCTCGGCGCGCTGGGTCTCGCCGGCCAGGATTTCGATGGGCAGCGCGAACTGCTGCACCATGCGGCGCACCACCATGACCTGCTGGTAGTCCTTTTTGCCGAAAGCCGCCACGCCCGTGGGCATGCCGGCGAACACGCAGGAAAACAGCTTGAGCACCACGGTGCTGACGCCGATGAAAAAGCCGGGCCGGAAGTGGCCTTCCAGGATGTCGCTCAAGTCCGTGGCCGGGTGCACCTTGTAGGTTTGTGGCTCGGGGTACAGGTGTTTTTCGAGCGGCGCGAACAGCACGTTGCAGCCGGCGGCCTTCAGGCGCTCGGCGTCGGCGTCCAGGGTGCGCGGGTAGCTGTCGAAATCCTCATGCGGCGCGAACTGCAGGCGGTTCACGAAGATGCTGGAGACGCTCACGTCGCCCAACGGCTTGGCCTGCTTGACGAGCGCGATGTGGCCGTCGTGCAGGTTGCCCATGGTGGGCACAAAGGCCGGGCGCTTGTAGGGGCCGAGGGCCTCGCGCAGTTCGGGGATGGTGTGGACGATTTTCATGAGTAGGCGAAGAAAGTGTCGGGATCTGAAGGGCCGGAACCCAGGGCGGATATTACCGTCTCCCGTGGACCGCGCCAGGGGTTTTCCCTGTTCTTGCCGGGTGCCGCGACTGTTGTAGCCGCAGCAAATAGTACGCAAATCGCTTGTGTCGCCTTGAGTTGTGGTGGTGAAATGAACTACCAAGCCGGAGTCTGGGATTTTGGAGCGGCCTATCTAAATAAGATAAGGAGCAAGCATGAAAGCAAACATGCATTGGTTAGGGATGACTTTTTTTGCAGTGCTGGTCGGCGCCGCCCCCGCTGCGCACGCGCAGGCGGCATCGGGTATGAAATGGAGCCCGTATATCGACTTTGAGGCCAAGCCCGGCAGCAAGCGCGACATCGGTGAGGCCAATGTTTTTGTCCCCCTGGCGCAGACCGACCGCACACTGTTTTTTGGCGACCTGCGCGGGCGCTTCGACGGCAGCAGCAGCCGCGAAGGCAATCTCGGACTGGGCGTGCGCCACATGCTGGCCAACGGCTGGAACATAGGTGGCTACGGCTACTTTGACCGCCGCCGTACCGAGACCGGCAATTTCTTCAACCAGACCACGCTGGGCGCGGAGGCCCTGGGCCCTAATTGGGATTTGCGCACCAACTTCTACCTTCCGAACGGCAGCCGGACCCGCGACCTGGGCACAACGGGCGGCGGCGCGCCTACCGCCGCGATTTCCGGCAATACCGTGCAAATCACCACGCCGGGCTTGACCACACGCGAGGAACGCGCCCTCAAGGGTTATGACGCGGAAGTGGGCTGGCGCGCGCCGCTGTTCGATGCCCAGGACAAGCGCCAGCTGCGGTTTTTCGTAGGGGGCTACCACTTCAGCGACGCCGGCATCAGCGTGTCCGGCCCCCGCGTACGCGCGGAGTTTGTGATGGCTGAAGTGCCGGGGCTGTGGAAGGGTGCCCGGCTGGCCTTGGGCGCGGAGCTCCAGCATGACTATGCGCGCGGCCGCCAGGCCTTTGTGTCGCTGCGCCTGCGCATCCCCTTCGGCGGCGGCAGCGGCGAACGCGCCGGCTCGCTGAGCGCCCAGGAACGGCGCATGACCGAACCAGTGATGCGCGACGTGGACATCGTCACGCAAAGCCGGGTGTCCGGTTCGACAGCCCCCCTGGTGGAGACTGCGAGCCTTACGAGCGCCGGGCAAAGCTTCAGCCTGATTTCAAGCGACAACACCACGGGCGCCGCCCTGCCGGGCGCGGTGGCCGCGGCCGGCGCCAACAGCCTGGTCGTGCTCTCGGGCACCTTCAACACCAGTGCCATCACGACGCTGCAAGCCGGGCAGACGCTGATGGGGGCGGGGTCCCTGACCGTGCGCGCACCCAGCGGCGCGACCGCGACCCTTGTCACGCCGAGCGCCACCATCGTCGGAGCGGTGGCCGGCAACAACCCGGCTGTCCTCATGGGCAACAACAGCACGCTGACGGGAATGACGATCAGCAACCTGTCCACGGGGGGCGGCACGCCCAACCCCTTTGCCGTGCGCGCCACCGGCGTGACCGGGGCCACCGTCTCCAACAACATACTGACCGGGCGGGAAAACCTGGTGGGCGGAACCGCGCAGGGCCTGCTGATCAGCAGCGCGAGCAACATCACGGTGAGCGGCAACTCCATGACCGGGATAGGAACCGGCATTGCGGTGGGCCTCAATGTCGTGAACTCCACCGGCATCGTGGTCACGGGCAACACCATGAGCGCCACCGGAAGCAGCGCCGGGAACAGCCGGGCCATCGTGATCAACAACGGCAGCTTCGCGGCGGGTTCGACGGGCAATACCATCCTGACCGGCATCTGCAGCGTTGCCGCCGCCGGAACCGGCTCGATCGGATTGACCAGCGGCGCCACCTGCCCCTGACGCATCGCGATGCATGGATCCCGGCCCGGGCCGGGATCGCTGCTTCGCTACCAGGCGTGCTGGGCGTTGACCGGAAAGCTGCCGTCCTTGACGGCGCGCACATAGGCCTCCATGGCACCGCGCACGCTGGCGGTCTTGTTGTCAGCACCTTCCATGAAGTTGCGCACGAACTTCGGCATCTTGCCCAGGTTCATGCCCAGCATGTCGTGCAGCACCAGCACCTGGCCGGCCGTGCCGCTGCCCGCGCCTATGCCTATGGTGGCGCAATGCGCAAGTTCTTTCGTCAAGTCGGCCGACAGGGCCGCGGGCACCATTTCCAGCACCATCATGGCGGCACCGGCGTCCTGCAGCTCGTGGGCATGGCGTTTGAGCGTGGCGGCGGCTTCCTCGCCCTTGCCCTGCACGCGGTAGCCGCCCAGCGCATGCACGGTCTGCGGCGTGAGGCCCAGGTGGGCGCAGACGGGGATGCCGCGCTCGACCAGGAAGCGCACGGTCTCGGCCGTCCAGCCGCCGCCTTCGAGCTTGACCATATGGGCGCCGGCCTGCATCAGCACCACGGCGCTGCGCAGGGCCTGCTCTTTGGATTCGTGGTAACTGCCGAAGGGCAGGTCGCCTATCAGCCAGGCCGTAGCCTGCGAACGGCGCAGGCCGTTGGCCACACATTCGGTGTGGTGGCGCATGGTCTCCAGCGTCACGCCGACGGTGCTGGTCAGGCCCTGGCAGACCATGCCCAGCGAGTCGCCCACCAGGATGCATTCCACGCCCGCCGCGTCGGCCACGGCCGCGAAGGTCGCGTCGTAGGCGGTCAGCATGGTGATTTTTTCGCCATGGGTGTGCATTTCGCGCAGGCGCGGCAGGCTCAAGGGCTTGCGCGCCGACGGCGTGGACGACGGCGGCAGCGTGCCGTAAGGCGTGGCGGAGGTATTGGCAGGAGATGTCATGGGCGCATCCGGAATTTAGCGAGAGTCTAACCAGCTTCACCGTGCTTTTTGGGCCACGGATTAGAGAACCCAGACAAGGTATGCGGCTTAGCGCGCTTCAGGCGCCGAGCGGCTCATGCCCAGGCGTTCCAGCAGCTGGACGTCGGCCTCGGTGTCGGGGTTGCCGGTGGTCAGCAGCTTGTCGCCGTAGAAGATCGAATTGGCGCCGGCCAGGAAGCACAGGGCCTGCACGCCGTCGCCCATTTGCTGGCGGCCGGCCGACAGGCGCACACGCGCGGTCGGCATGGTGATGCGCGCCACGGCAATCGTGCGCACGAACTCAAACGGGTCCAGGTCGGCCTGGTTCGCCAGCGGCGTGCCTTCAATCTTTACCAGGTTGTTGATGGGCACCGACTCGGGGTAGGGCGTGAGGTTGGCCAGCTCGGCCACCAGGCCGGCGCGCTGGCGCCGCGTCTCCCCCATGCCGACGATGCCGCCGCAGCAGACCTTGACGCCGGCGCTGCGCACGCGTGCCAGCGTGTCCAGGCGGTCCTGGTAGTCGCGGGTGGTGATGATGTCGCCGTAAAAATCGGGCGCGCTGTCGAGGTTGTGGTTGTAGTAGTCCAGGCCCGCGCTTTGCAGGGTCTGCGCATGGCCGTCTTCCAGCATGCCCAGGGTGGCGCAGGTTTCCAGGCCCAGGGCTTTGACGGTGCGCACCAGCTCGGCGACTTTTTCGATGTCGCGGTCCTTGGGCGAGCGCCAGGCCGCGCCCATGCAAAAACGCGTGGCGCCTGCCGCCTGGGCCCGCTGCGCAGCGGCCAGCACCTCGGCCGGCTCCATGAGCTTGCTGGCTTCCACGCCGGTGTCGTAGCGCGCGGCTTGCGGGCAGTAGCCGCAGTCTTCGGCGCAGCCGCCGGTCTTGACCGACAGCAGGGTGGCGAACTCGACGCGTGTGGGATCGAAGTTTTCACGGTGCACGGTTTGCGCCCGGTGCATCAATTCAGGGAAGGGCAGGTTGAACAGCGCCTCGATGGCGTCCACGCTCCAGCGCTGGTCGCCGGCGGGGGCTGGCTCAGCCTTGGGCCGGGGGCGGTGCAAGGTAACGGTTTGTTCTGCAACGTGGGACATGGTTCTTCCTTCCAGGGGATGGGTTTTGGAGTCTAGCTGAAGAGATTTCTGAATGATCAAACGGCCTGCCTGGCCAGCGCGCCCAGGGCCTCAACCAGCTGGTCGACGTCGGCTTCGCTGTGCGCCGCCGACAGCGCGATGCGCAGGCGCGCCGTCCCTTCGGGCACGGTGGGCGGTCGTATCGCCGGCACCCAGATGCCGCGCGCGCGCAGGCCTTCCATCACGGCCAGCGCCTGGTCGTTGGCGCCAATCAGCAGCGGCTGGATGGCGGTCTGCGAATACGACAGCTGCCAGCCGCTGCCTTCAAGGCCTGCTGCAAGGCCGCCGCGCAGGCGCGAGATAAGGCGCTGCAGGTGCGCACGCCGCCACTCGTCCTGCTCAATGACCATCAGGCTGGCGCGTAACGCACCGGCCAGAAGCGCGGGCGCGGCGGTGGCAAAAATATAGCTGCGGGTTTTTTGCAGCAGCCATTCGACCAGCGCCTCGTCGCCCGCCACAAAGGCACCGGCCACACCGGCGGCCTTGCCCAGCGTGGCCATGTAGAGCACGCGGCGCGAGGCTTGCGCGCCAGACAGCCCGGCCGCGGCCAGGCTGCCGCGGCCCTGTGGGCCCAGCACACCAAAGCCGTGGGCGTCGTCCAGCAGCAGCAGGGCATCGTGGCGTTCGCACAGCGCCAGCAGCGCGGGGATGTCGGCGCTGTCGCCGTCCATGCTGAAAACGGCGTCGCTGATCACCAGCTTGCGCGGTGCCTCGCTTTGTGCGAGTTCGCGGCCCAATGCATCCAGGTCGGCATGGGCATACCGATGAATCTTTGCGCGCGACAGCCGCGCGCCGTCGATCAGGCAGGCGTGGTTGAGCGCATCTGAAAAAATCGCGTCGCCGGCGCCCACCAGCGCCGGCACGATGCCGATGTTGGTGGCATAGCCCGCATAAAAATACAGCGCGCGCGGCAGGCCCACAAAGGCGGCGAGTTCGCGCTCCAGCGCCGCGTTGGCCTCGCTGTGGCCGCTGACCAGCGGCGAGGCACCGGCCCCCACGCCATAAGTTTGCGCGCCTTCGCAGGCGGCCTGCACCAAAGCCGGGTGCGTGGCCAGGCCCAGGTAGTCGTTGCTGCAAAAGGCCAGCATGCTCCGGCCGTCCACCGTCAGGCGCGCGCCGCTTTCGGGCCGCACCGCGCGGCGCTGGCGGCGCAGGTGGGCATCATCCAGTTCGGCCAGGCGCGCCGGAAATTCATCAAGCCAGGAAGCGGTCATTGTCATTGCCATGCGGGGGGAAGCTCAAAGTGGATGGCGCGCGGGTCGGGCGCGGCCTGGTGTTGGATGGTGGCCAGCAGCGGCGCCTGCAGTTTTTGCCGCAGGAAGGCGATGTTGTCCTCTTGCGCCAGCATGGCGGCATCAACGTGGTTGGCCACCCAGCCGGCCAGCGTGAGGCCGCGCGCGCGTATCGCCTCGGCACTGAGCAGCGCATGGTTGAGGCAGCCCAGGCGCAGGCCCACCACCAGCACCACCGGCAGGCCCAGGGCCTGGGCCAGGTCGGCGCCGGTTTCGCTGTCCGACAGCGGCACCAGGAAACCACCCGCGCCTTCCACCACCACGGCATCGGCCAGCTGCGCGAGGCGGCGCTGGCAGGCCACCAAATGGGCGATGTCAATCCGTGTACCGGCGCGGGCCGCGGCGATATGCGGCGACACCGGGTCGGGCAGCAGCACCGGGTTGTCGAGTTCGGGCGGCACGCGGTAATTGGAGGCGGCGCGCAGCGCGAGCACGTCTTCATTGACATCTTCGCCGTCGACCTGGACCGTGCCCGCCGCCACCGGCTTCATGCCGACGACGCGCACATGGTGGCGGGCCAGCGCATGCAGCAGTCCCGCGCTCGCCAGGGTCTTGCCCACGCCGGTGTCGGTGCCGGTCACAAACAGCGAGAGTTTGCGTGTCGCCTCAGCCATGGGCCCCGCCTTCCTCGGCCAGCGTGGCCTCCAGCGCCGCCAGCGCGCCACGCGCCAGGTGCTGGGCGGCTTCCGCATCCATGACGTAGGGCGGCATGGCGTAAACCGTCTGGCCTATGGGGCGCAGCAACACGCCGTTGGCCATGGCGTGTTGGGTGTAGCGGCGCGCGAAATGGGGGACATTGCCGGGCTCCACGTCCCAGGCCCAGATCATGCCCAACCGGCGCGCGTGCCGAACGGCGCGGTGCTGCGTGAGGGGCGCGAAGGCCGTATCCAGCAGCCGGGCTGTTTCGGCGTTGCGCGCAAGGGCATCGGTCAACTCAAACAGCTCCAGGGTGGCCAGCGCCGCGCGGCAGGCCAGCGGGTTGCCAGTGTAGGAATGTGAATGTAAAAAGCCGCGCGCCACCTCGTCGTCGTAAAAGGCTTCATAGACCGCGTCGGTGGTCAGCACGGCCGACAGCGGCAGTGTGCCGCCGGTCAGCCCTTTGGACAGGCAAATGAAGTCCGGCCGTATGCCGGCCTGCTGGTGGGCAAACATCGTGCCGGTGCGGCCGAAGCCGGTGGCGATCTCGTCGGCGATCAGATGCACCTCGTAGCGGTCGCACAGCGCGCGCGCTTCCCGCAGGTAGGCGGCGTCGTGCATGGCCATGCCGGCGGCGCACTGCACCAGGGGCTCGACGATGAGCGCGGCGGTTTCCGCGTGGTGCTGCTCCAGCCAGGCCTGCAGGCCCGCGGCGGCGCGGCGCGCCGTGTCCGCCGGGCTTTCGCCGGCCTGGGCGCCGCGCGCGTCGGGGCTGGGCACGGTGGCAGCCAGCCGCACCAGCGGCGCATAGGCTTCGCGAAAGAGTGCGATGTCGGTCACGGCTAGCGCGCCCACGGTTTCACCGTGGTAGCCGCCGGCCAGGCCTATGAAGCGGCTTTTTTCGGGCCGGCCGCTGTTGCGCCAGTAATGCGCGCTCATCTTGAGCGCAATCTCGGTGGCGCTGGCGCCATCGCTGCCGTAAAAAGCATGGCCCAGGCCGGTCAGCGCGCCCAGGCGTTCCGAGAGTTCCACCACCGGCGCGTGCGTGAAGCCGGCCAGCATCACGTGGTCCAGCGTGTCGAGCTGATCCCGCAGCGCCGCCTTGATATGCGGATGGCCGTGGCCGAACAGGTTGACCCACCAGGAACTGACGCCGTCCAGGTAGCGCCTGCCTTCAAAGTCGTAAAGCCACACGCCTTCGGCGCGCGCGATGGGCACGGGCGGCTGGGCCTCATGCAGCTTCATCTGCGTGCACGGGTGCCACACATGGCGCAGGCTGCGCCGGATCATCGCTGCGTTGTCCATGGGGCCTTGTGTGAAGGAGGCGGGGAAAGACCCGAAGCGGCTCAGGGCTGCTGCACCGGGATGGTGGAGCGCTCTTCCTTGATGCGGTTGTCAGGGTTCACAAACACCAGCTTGGGGCTGAAGCCCGCAACGTGCTCTTCATGCACCTGCGCGAAGGCGGCGATGATGACCAGGTCGCCCACGGCGGCGCGGCGCGCGGCCGAGCCGTTGACCGAGATGATGCGGCTGCCGCGTTCGGCGCGTATCGCATAGGTGATGAAGCGTTCGCCGTTGTTGATGTTCCAGATGTGCACCTGCTCGTTCTCGGCCAGGTTGGCGGCGTCCAGCAGGTCTTCGTCGATGGCGCAGGAGCCCTCGTAGTTGAGTTCGCAATGCGTCACCGCGGCGCGGTGGATTTTCGATTTGAGCAGGGTTCTGAACATGGTGGTGGGCGTGGATCAAAATAGGGGCAAGGGGAGCGCCATTGTGAGTGGGCGCTTCGCGGCGTTCAGGCACCTGGCCGGCCGCTGTAACATTCGCGACAGTTTTACGCTCTATTTAATAGTTTAGTGCACGGTATGGTGCCCATCCTTTCTTAGATTGCTCATGAAAAAGTCATTTAATTTCTCCAGTCAGGCACTGGCCGACTTGGCCCAGGCCGACGCCGCGCGCGCGCTCGCCGAGGACATAGGCGCCGGCGACCTGACGGCCGGCCTGATCGATGCGGCCCGCCAGGCGCGGGCCCAGGTGCTGGCGCGCGAAAGCGCCGTCGTCTGCGGCAGTGCCTGGGTGGAGGCCACGGTGCGGCAGCTCGACCCGCAGGCCCAGCTGCTCTGGCATGTGAAGGACGGCGAGCGCTGCGAAGCCGGCCAGGTGGTGTTCGAGGTGCGCGGACTGGCTCGCGCCCTGCTGTCGGCAGAACGCACGGCGCTCAATTTTCTGCAGCTGCTCAGCGCCGTGGCGACCAAGACGGCGGTTTATGTCGACATCGTGAAGGGCACGCGCGCGCAGATCGTCGACACGCGCAAGACCCTGCCCGGCCTGCGGCTCGCGCAAAAATATGCCGTCGTCACCGGCGGTGGCACCAACCACCGGGTCGGTTTGTACGACGCGGTGCTGATCAAGGAAAACCACATCGCGGCGGCCGGCGGCATCGCGCAGGTGCTGGCGCGCGCAGCCGAAGTTGCCGCGCAGGCCGATTTTGTACAGATTGAAGTCGAGAACCTGGGTGAGCTGGCCCAGGCCCTGGATGCCGGCGCGCGCATGATCTTGCTGGACAACATGAGCCTGCCTGACTTGAAAGAGGCCGTGCGCATCAACGCCGGGCGCGCCGTGCTGGAGATTTCCGGCGGCGTCACCCTGGACGGCCTGCGCACCCTGGCCGAAACCGGCGTGGACCGCATCTCCATAGGCACCCTGACCAAGGACGTGCGGGCAATTGATTTTTCGATGCGCTTTGATGCGCAGGCGGTGTGAACATGCAAACAGCCGTGCCGATTCGCGTCGACTACGAGCAGCCCGAGGCGGCCGGCGCCTGCAGCACGCACCAGGCCTGGGCTCGCGTGCCGGCCGAGCCCACGCAGGCCGAACGCACGGCGCTCAAAACCCGCATCCGCGAACTGCTCAAGGCGCGCAACGCCGTCATGGTCTCGCACTATTACGTGCATCCCGATTTGCAGGACCTGGCCGAAGAAACCGGCGGCCTGGTGTCGGACTCGCTGGAGATGGCGCGTTTCGGCCGCGACCATGCGGCGCAGACCCTGGTGGTTTCCGGCGTGCGATTCATGGGCGAGACGGCGAAAATCCTGTCGCCCGAAAAGCGCGTGCTCATGCCCGACCTGGACGCAACCTGTTCGCTGGACCTGGGCTGCCCGGCCGCTGAATTCAGCGCCTTCTGTGATGCCCACCCGGACCGCACGGTCGTGGTCTACGCCAACACCAGCGCGGCCGTGAAGGCGCGCGCCGACTGGCTGGTGACCTCCAGCTGCGCGCTCGACATCGTGCGCGCGCTCAAAGAGCGCGGCCAGAAGATCCTCTGGGCGCCCGACCGCCACCTGGGCGGCTACATCCAGCGCGAGACCGGCGCCGACATGGTGTTCTGGAATGGCGCCTGCATCGTGCACGACGAGTTCAAGGCCTTTGAGCTGCAGGCCCTGAAAGCCGAACACCCCGGTGCCAAAGTGTTGGTGCACCCCGAGTCGCCCGCCGACGTGGTCGTGCTGGCCGATGCCGTGGGCTCCACCTCGGGCATCCTCAAGGCGGCGCGCGAGATGGATGCCAAAGAATTTATCGTCGCCACCGACAACGGCATGATGCACAAGCTGCGCACGCTGAACCCCGGCAAAGTCTTTATCGAGGCGCCTACCGCCGGCAACAGCGCCACCTGCAAGAGTTGCGCCCACTGCCCCTGGATGGCCATGAACGGCCTGGCCGGACTGGCGCAGGTGCTGGAAACCGGAACGAACGAAATCAAGGTCGATGCGGCGCTGGGCCAACGCGCGCGTTTGCCGATAGACCGCATGCTGGCCTTCACCGAAGCCTTGAAGGCGGGGCGGCCTGTCACGGGCCTGGTGCCTAACATAGGCGCGGCCTGACGGGCGCCCAGCACGTGGCGGACACGGTTTCAGCGCTCATCGATTTCACCGACCCCTACCAGCCCGAGGGGCCGCGTTTGCGCCAGGCCTTTGGCGTACCCCGCGAAGTGCTGGTGGCGCGGCGGCCCGAAGAGGTGCGCGCGGTGCTGGATGCCGCGCAGGCCTCGGCAGGGCAAGGCGCCTGGTGCGTGGGTTACCTGCGTTATGAAGCCGCTCCCGCTTTTGATGCCGCGCTGGCAGTGCACCCGGCTGATGGGCCCCTGGCCTGGTTTGCCGTGCATGATGCGCCGCTGCCCTGGCCTGATCCGGTACAAGAAGCGTCGCCGCAGCTTCAGTGGCAGGAAGCGATGACGCGCCCCGCGTTTGAGGCCGCCCTGGCCGAATTGCAGCGCGCGATTGCCGATGGCGAGTACTACCAGGTCAATTTCACGGCGCAGATGCGGGCTGCGCTGGGCGGCGATTCGCACAGCGTCCTGGCGCTGTTCCAGGCCCTGCGGCGCGCCCAGCCGGGCGGCTATGCGGCTTTTCTGGACACGGGCGAAGAGCAACTGCTGTCGGTCTCGCCCGAGCTGTTTTTCGACTGGCGCGAAGAAAAGCTGCTGACGCGGCCCATGAAAGGCACGGCGCCGCGCGGCGTGAATCCAGAAGACGATGCCGCGCAAGCCGAGGCCCTGCGCAATTCGGCCAAGGAGCGCGCCGAAAACGTGATGATCGTGGACCTGCTGCGCAACGACCTGTCACGCATCGCCCAACCCTTTAGCGTGCGCGTGCCGCGCCTGTTCCACACCGAGGCCCTGCCTGCGGTCTGGCAGATGACCTCGGACGTCGAGGCGCGCACGCGGGCCGGCTGCAGCCTGGCCGATGTGTTTGCCGCGCTGTTTCCCTGCGGCTCCATCACCGGCGCGCCCAAGGTGCGGGCCATGCGGGCGATTCGCGCGCTGGAGCCGGAGCCGCGCGGTGTGTATTGCGGGGCCATGGGTGTGCTGCGGCCCGGCGGCGCGGCGACTTTTAATGTGCCGATACGCACCGTGACCTTGCGCGGCAACGCGGCGCGCTGCGGCATCGGCAGCGGCATCACCTCGGGCGCGACGGCCGATGGCGAGTGGCGTGAGTGGGGCCTCAAGCAGGCCTTTGTGCAACGCGCCAGCGCGCCCTTCGAGTTGCTGGAAACGCTGGGTCTGGCAGACGGCCAATTACGCGACGCCGATGCCCACCTGGCGCGCATGGCCCAAGCCGCGCAGCATTTTGGTTACCCGTGGGATGCACGGCATGTGCAGGGCGCATTGCAGTCAGTAGCCGATGCACACACCCAGGGCCCGTGGCGGGTCCGTTTGTTGCTGGACGTACTGGGTCGTGCGTGCGCCGAGGCCTATGCCTTGCCGGCTTCACTTGCGCGTGTGCGCTTGCAACTGGCAAATCGTCCGTTGGATGAAGCACACGGCGAATTCGTCCGCTGCAAGACCACCCGGCGCGCCCATTACGACGCCTTCACACCCGAACAGCCCGATGTGTTCGACACGCTGCTCTGGAACGCCGACGGCGAACTGACGGAATGCACGCGCGGCAATGTGGCTTTTCTGCTGGACGGCCGCTGGGTCACGCCGCCGCTGCGCTGCGGCTTGCTGGCCGGTGTGGGGCGCGCCCGTGCGTTGCAGGACGGTCACATTCAGGAAGAAGCCGTGGTGCGTGTGGAGGACCTGCCGCGCGTGGAGGCGCTGGCTTTTGTTAACAGCCTGCGGGGCTGGATACCGGCGGATCTGGAGCAGCTTGCCTAGGTAAAGGTAAAGCCCCCAGGGTTTGGCAATCGCCAGGACGAGGAGACAATGTGCCACGATGGCGTGAACATTGGATTGAGAGGTAAGCCGTGCTGGAAGAACTGAAAATCTTGTTGAGCGGGGAACCCCCCGCAGGGCCTCAGGAAGTAGCCGCCAAAAGGCAAGGCGACCAACACCTGAACCTGGGCCAATTTGACGAGGCCGTTGCGTGCTACCAGCAGGCGGTGTCGCTCAACCCGCGTTTTGCCGCTGCCTATGTCGGCCTGGGATTTTCTTTGGTTGAACAGCAGAAGTTCGCGGAAGCTGCCGTGGCACTCGAACGTGCCCTGGCGATAGACACTTCGCTTGCCGACGCGCATTATCTGCTGGGCAAGGCGGCAAAGGCTCTTGACGACCACCCTGAATCAGTCCGGCATTTCACACAAGCGCTGGCACTCAAGCCGGACTTTGAATTTGCGTATCGCGATCTCTTCGATCTTTTGCTTGGAGCCGGCAAGACCGAGGACGCCAAAGCCGTCGTCAGGAGAGCCATTCTTGCCCTGCCCAACTCAGCGGAATTCCGCTTTCTGCTGGGTAACCTGCTGTTCAACCAGCAGGATTTTGCAGGCGCCATTTCCTGCCATGGCAAGGCGGTGGCGCTGGAGCCCACTGCGGTGGTCTCTCACAAGATGATGGGCGACGCCTATGGGTATCTTGGCCAACACACAAAGGCCGCCGAGTGTTATGAAAAGGCGATTGCCATAGCCCCCGCCAACGCCGACATCCATGCAGCCCTTGGCAATGTCATGAGTGCGTCGGGACAAGGCGAGAAAGCCATGGCGTTTTATCGGCGCGCGATTGAGCTCGCGCCTGGACATGTGACCGCGCATCGACTCCTTGGAAACGCTTTTCTGAAGCGCGGGGATAAAGAAGGTGCGATCGCCTGCTACCGGCGGGTTGTCGAACTACAGCCCGACAGCCCGGTGACGCATATGGTGGCCGCCCTCTCGGGTGAGCAGCGGGACAGCACGCCCAGCGGCTACGTTGCACAGCTGTTTGATGAGTATGCGCAAACTTTTGACTCGCATCTGGTTCAAACACTGCATTACGACGCGCCGGAAAAACTGATGGATCTTGTCCGCGAGGTCTCCACGCCGGCGGCGAGGCAATGGTCTGTGCTGGATCTGGGTTGCGGCACAGGCTTGTCGGGCCTGGCTATTTCCCCTTATGCCAAAGAGCTGGTGGGGGTTGACCTCTCCGCCAACATGCTGGTGAAGGCTGGGGCGCGGCGCATCTATACCCGGCTTGAGCGCATGGACCTGCTAGCGATGATGAAAGAGGAGGCGGCCTCCAGCTATGACGTGGTGATCTCCACCGATGTGTTTATCTATGTCGGAAGGCTGGACGGATTGTTTGGCGAAGCGCAAAGACTGTTGCGCGCCGGCGGATTGTTTGCGTTTTCCGTGGAGTCCCTGGATGCCGTCAACGAGGAAGTCAAAGAAGGGCCGGACATGCTGGATGCTCGCGATTTTCGCCTGAACACCACGGGCCGCTACACGCATTCCCGGGCCTATTTGACCCGTATCGCTTTGCACAACGGTTTCGAGATGCTGCGCACAAAAGAAGTGATGGTTCGTGTGGAAGGCACCAAGACGGCACCGGGCTATCTGATGTTGTGGCGCCGGTGCGATGGCGGGGTGCCGCAGCCGGCTTAAGCTGTCTGGGTACCAGCACGGTAGGCACGGCAGCAGCCATCTCCGGATAGTCGCGGCTGAAGTGCAGGCCGCGGCTTTCGTGCCGGCCATGGGCCGAGCGCACGATCAGGTAGGCCATCTGCGTCAGGATCGCGCAGCTCCAGCAGGGCCACGCTTGACGCGGAAGTTGGCATAAAACTCCTGGATCTCGGTGTCAAGCCAGGCAATGCGGTGCGCCACGCGCGCCGGTTGTTGGGGGGGGCACAATGCGCACGTCATGAATGCTGCCTAAAGCCAGCTTCAGGTCAGGATGGCCTAAAGCTTTCTCAAAGCCGTTCCTTGACGTAGGACGCACGGTCCATGTCCACCATTTCCACGCTCAGCTGCACCATCAGGCCCGCCGGCCGCGGCGTCAGGCGGCGCAGCACGCCGGCGATGCGCTCGCCCAGGTCCTTCTTGGCTTCAGGCGTGCGGCCCGAGAGCAGGCGCAACTGGGCATGGACAAAAGCGCGTGAGGCCGGCGCGGTGCCGATTTCAACATCGTCCAGTGCGACCAGCCGGGTTTTCAGGTCGGATTCATTCTGTATTTCAGGGCTGGCGGCAACGGCCTGGTTCAGCGCCTGGAGCACTTCGGCCTTGGGGAAGCCGGTGAGGTTGCTCGAATATTCAACAGTTAAATGAGGCATGGGGGACTCCGGATAGAAGAGTGGCAGGAAAAGAGTGGAGCAAGCATCAGCTTGCGGGCGGCACCAGCACAGTCGGAACAGCCTGTTCCGCGATGCCGGGGTAATCGCGGCTGAAGTGCAGGCCGCGGCTTTCATGCCGGCCGTGGGCCGAGCGCACGATCAGGTCGGCCACCTGCACCAGGTTGCGCAGCTCCAGCAGGTCGCGCGTGACGCGGAAGTTGGCGTAAAACTCCTGGATCTCGGCATCGAGCAGGGCAATGCGGTGCGCAGCGCGCTCCAGCCGCTTGGTGGTGCGCACAATGCCCACGTAGTTCCACATAAAGCGGCGCAGCTCGTCCCAGTTGTGCGAGATCACCACGGTTTCGTCGGCGTCGGTAACCTGGCTTTCGTCCCAGGCCGGCAGGTCCGGTGTTTCGGCGGCGGCCTCGGCCGCTATGGCATTTGCGGCGGCGCGCGCCAGCACCACACATTCGACCAGCGAATTGCTGGCCAGGCGGTTGGCCCCGTGCAAGCCGGTGCAGGCGGTCTCGCCGACGGCATACAGGCCGGCCACGTCGCTGCGGCCCTGCAGGTCGGTCATCACGCCGCCGCAGGTGTAGTGCGCGGCCGGCACCACCGGAATCGGCTGGCGCGTGATGTCTATGCCGAGTTCCAGGCAGCGCTGGAGGATGTTGGGGAAATGCTCCCGCAAAAACGCCGGGCTCTGGTGCGAAATGTCCAGGTAGACGCAATCCAGCCCGTGCTTTTTCATTTCAAAGTCGATGGCACGCGCCACCACGTCGCGCGGCGCGAGTTCGGCGCGTTCGTCATGCGCCGGCATAAAGCGCCCGCCGCCGGCCGAGGGCGGCAGCAGCAGCTTGCCGCCTTCGCCGCGCACCGCCTCGGTGATCAAAAATGATTTGGCTTCGGGGTGGTACAGGCAGGTCGGGTGGAACTGGATGAACTCCATATTGCCGACGCGGCAGCCCGCGCGCCAGGCGGCGGCAATGCCGTCGCCGGTGGCGGTGTCGGGGTTGGTGGAGTAAAGGTAGACCTTGCCCGCGCCGCCAGTCGCCAGGATGGTCTGGCCGGCGCTGAAGGTCAGCACCTGGCCGCTCAGGGTGTCCAGCACATAGGCGCCGTGGCAGCGCTTGCCGGGCCGTTTGAGTCGCCGGTCGGTGATGAGGTCGACCAGCATGTGGTGCTCGAACAGCGTGATGCCCGGCGTGGCGCGAACCTTTTCGATCAGCGTGCGCTGCACGGCCGCGCCGGTGGCATCGGCCGCGTGCACGATGCGGCGCTGGCTGTGGCCGCCTTCGCGGGTCAGATGCAGCTCGCCCGGGTGTTCGCCGTCTTCCGAAAACGCCACGCCCAATTGGCGCAGCCAGGCGATGGCCTCGGGCGCACCTTGCACCACGGCCTGCGTGGCCGGCAGGTCGCACAGGCCCGCGCCCGCGACCAGGGTGTCCGCCACGTGCTGCGCCAGCGTGTCGCCCTCGGCCAGCACGGCGGCCATGCCGCCCTGCGCCCAGGCGCTGGAGCCGTCGTTGAGTTCGCGTTTGGTGACCACGGCCACGCGCCGGCCTGGGGCGAGCAATAGCGCCGATGCCAGGCCCGCCAGGCCGCTGCCTATGATGAGGACGTCAAAGGCGTGCGGCGGCGGGGCCGGCAAACGTGTCATGAAAAGGGAGGGGCTAGGCGGGGGTGTAAGCCAGGCGCACGTAAATCGGCGCGAAGGCCTCGGCCTGCGTGACTTCCAGCAGGCCTTCCTTGGAGAGCTCCAGCAGCGCGATAAAGGTCACGACCAGCACCGGCATGCCGCGCGCGGCGTCGAACAGCTCCTCGAACTCCAGGAACTTGCGGCCCTGCAGCTTGCGCAGCACGATGCTCATGTGCTCGCGCACCGAGAGTTCTTCGCGGCTGATGACGTGGTGCTGCACCAGGCGGGCGCGCTTGACGATGTCGCGCCAGGCTTCCTGCAGGTCGACCACGTTGACGTCCGGGAAGCGCGGCTGCAGCGACTGCTCGACATAGACCTGGGCGCGCAGGAAGTCGCGGCCGAATTGCGGCACTTCGTTGAGCTTGTGGGCGGCCAGCTTGATCTGCTCGTACTCGAGCAGGCGGCGCACCAGCTCGGCGCGCGGGTCTTCGGGCTCCTGGCCCTCGGCCACCTTTTTGGGCGGCAACAGCATGCGCGACTTGATCTCGATCAGCATGGCCGCCATCAGCAGGTATTCGGCCGCCAGTTCCAGGTTGGTGGCGCGGATTTCGTCGACATAGGTGAGGTACTGGCGCGTGACCGCCGCCATCGGGATGTCGAGGATGTTGAAGTTCTGCTTGCGGATCAGATAGAGCAGCAAGTCCAGCGGGCCTTCAAAGGCCTCGAGGAAGACCTGCAGCGCATCGGGCGGGATGTACAGGTCGTGCGGCATCGCGAACAGCGGCTCGCCGTAAAGGCGCGCCAGCGCGACCTGGTCTATCACTTCGGGCATGTCCGTTCCCACCACGGGCTGCGCCTGGCCGGCGGCCGGCGGCAGTTCCTGGGGTTCTGGCGGGAAATGGGGTTGGGACATGAAAACAGCGGATGCGAGCGTAAAGGGCCGTGGGCCCTTTTATTTGCCGTTGGGGTGGCTGCTGGTGCCGTAGACGTAGGGCTGCTGGGGCACGCGGGCTTCGCTGTACTCGGCCTGCTCGCTGCGGTTCAGGTTCTTGTCCCACAACAGGGCGCGCCCGGCGCGCTGCTCCGCTTCCAGCGTGGGCTTTTTGGCCTTGAGCTGGTCTATGAACTGCGTCGTGTCGGAGGTGTAGTCGGAGCGGCGGAAGATGTTGAGGAGGGCCATGGGGTCTAAACTGCCTGAAACGTATAGTGGGCTGATTTTACCGGGGTCTGCCATGCCTTCCTTGTTTTCGCCCTTTTCGGCCGCTTTTCCCTCTAGAAGGATGTTTGCCTGTATGGGACTGCTCTCATTTGTTCTGGGCCTGGCGGGCTGCGACCCGCAGCGCATCGCCGAGCTTGAAGAGGGTGTGGCCACCGAAGCCGATGTGCGCGCCCGCTTCGGCGAGCCCGAAAAAATCTGGGACGCGGCCGACATGGCCGACACGCCCCTGCCCGGCGCGGCCGCGGCGCCGGGCGCCCGCACCTTTGAATACAACCGCCAGCCGCAGGGCCAAGCCAACTACATGATCACCATAGGCGCGGACGGCAAGATGAGCGCGCTCAGGCAGGTGCTGACGCCACAGAATTTCGAAAAAGTGCTGCCCGGCATGCGCATGGAACAGGTGCGCAAGATGCTCGGCAAGCCCATGAAGGTCACGCCTTATGCGCTCAGGCAGGAAACCCATTACGACTGGCGCTACCTGAACCCGCCTTCGACGGCGCGCATCTTTACGGTGGTGTTTGACGCCGACCTCAAGGTCAAGGGGACGGCCTCGGTGGATGAAGAGAGCATGAATCCCAGCGGCGGGACACGCTAAGGGCCGGTTAGGCCGTCTCGATCTTTGCCAGAAAGCCCGAGCGCTCCATCACGGCCAGCGGCTGGGCATTGAGCCCTGCGATGACCAGCCGGCCGCCGCGCAGCACGATGGCCTTGTGCAGTTGCTCCAGCACGTCCAGCCCCGAGGTGTCCAGCGACTGCAGCGACTGCACGTCCAGGCGCACCACCAGGCCTTTGGGTGCGCCTTCCACCACGCTCAGGATAGGATCGAGCTTGGCCACCGCGCCGAAGAACAGCGAACCGTAGAGCTGGAAGCTCGCCGAGTCCGCGTCGCGCGAGACCTCGACCACCTGGAACAGGCTGCTCATGCGCCGCACGAAGAGCACGCAGGCCAGGATCAGCCCGACCTGTAGCGCCACCGTGAGGTCGAACACCACCGTCAGGAAGAAGGTGCCCAGCATGATGAGGCGGTAGTGGCTGCTGGCCTGGGGCAGGCGGGCGAACTCGCGCCATTCGCCCATGTTCCAGGCCACGTAAAGCAGGATGCCCGAGAGCACGGCCAGCGGCACGTGCACAGCCAGCGGCGCGGCCGCCAGCACGATGATGACCAGCGTGAGCGCATGCACGAGGCCTGAAACCGGTGAGCTGGCGCCGGACCGCACATTGGTCACGGTGCGGGCAATGGTGCCGGTGGCCGGCATGCCGCCGAAAAAGGGCACGACGAAGTTGGCCACGCCCTGGGCCATCAGTTCCTGGTTGGGGTCGTGGCGCGGCAGGCCCGAGACCTGGTCGGCCACACGCGCGCACAGCAGCGACTCCACCGCGCCCAGCATCGCGATGGTGATGGTGGGCGCCACCAGCAGGCGCACCGTCTCCCATGAAAAGTCGGGGAGGGCAAACGCGGGCAGGGCGCGCGGAATGCCGTGAAAGCGCGTGCCTATGGTTTCCACCGGCAGGGCCAGGAAATAGGCAAAGGCCGTCAGCGTGACCAGCGCCACGATGGGGCCGGGCATGCGCGAGGCCATGCGCGTGGCGCGCTTGAGCTGCACGCCCTCGACAGCCTGCATGAGCCGGATCAGGCGCATGGTGAAAAAACCGCCCGCGGCGCGCGCTTGCGTGTCGAACAGCCGGGGCCAGATGAACAGGCCCAGCAGGCAGACCAGGCCCAGGCCCAGCGCATAGGGGTTGAAGCTGTCCAGGTGGTTGCCCAGGACCTTGATCTGCGAGAAAAAATCGGCCGGCATCTTGGGCACGACCAGGCCCAGTAAGTCCTTGGCCTGCGACAGTGCGATCAGCACCGCGATGCCGTTGGTAAAGCCCACCACGATGCTGACCGGCACATAGCGCACCAGCGTGCCCAGCTTGAGCAGGCCCAGCAGGAACAGCAGCACGCCGGCGCAAGCGGTGGCGATCAGCAGGTTGGCCAGGCCGTAGCGTTCCAGGATGCCGTAGACAATCACAATGAAAGCGCCGGCGGGGCCGCCGATTTGCACCGCCGAGCCGCCCAGCGCCGAGATCAGCGCGCCGGCGATGATGGCGGTCCAGATGCCGGCCTCGGGCTTGAGGCCGGAGGCGATGGCAAAGGCCATGGCCAGCGGCAAGGCCACGATGCCGACGGTGATGCCCGCTCCGGCGTCTTTTAAAAACCGTTCCCGCGAGTAGCCGGCGAGTGCTGAAAACAGGCGGGGGCGAAACGGCGCAAGGTAGGCGGGCAGGTGCATGGTTTTTTGATTGTGGCGCCAGGCATGTACCGCCGAGAAGTCCTTGGCGTGACATTTTTCCATTGCCGGCAATGTAAAGGCTGGTTACAGTAATACTGAATTAGTAGGTCAAAATACTTACTTTTACAGCCTTTCGCGGACTGGATAAGCTTTGGGGCTTCACGGCGCCTGGTTCCGGACTGTCCCAGCGTGCTTTTCCTGGAGAAGTGATTGCCCGGTTTTTTCGGTTTTTCGTGGATGCCCGGATGGCGCCTGCCGCGGCGGGCAGCCGCTTTGGCGGCGCTGCTGCTGGCACACGCCATGGCTGTGGCGCAAGAATCCCCTGCTCCTGCTGCCCCGGCGGTGGCGCTGGCCCCCGCCGAGATTCCCGCCGCAAGCCCTGCGGCCGTGGTGCCTGCCCCCTTCAAGGCCGGGCGCGGCGTGCCGGGCGAGGGCCAGGTGCTGGTCGACAGCGCGGGTACCCTCACTTTCGAGCAGGTACGCAGCAAGTTTGATGCCGGCGAGGGGCGTGCCGTCCAGCCCAGCGAGATCATGCCCACCGGGGGCGGCGCGGCGCTGTGGTACCGCCTGGCCCTGCCGGCGGTCGCCGCGCCCACGCCGCTGATGCTCACTATTCCCCACCCCAATATGGACAGCGTGGACCTGTACCGCCCGGCGCCGGGCGGCGTGTGGCAACTGGAGCGCTCCGGCGACGCAATGCCTGTCGCGCAGTGGCCGGTGCGGCATCTGACCCCGGCCTTCGAGCTCCTGCTGCAGCCCGGCGAAACCCAGCCCAGCTACCTGCGGGTGGCGCACAACTACCCCATCAGCGTGCCCTGGGAACTGTCCGACCCGGACAGCTTCCACGAACAGTCCAAGGAGTCGCATTTGCTGCTCGGCGTGTACATCGGGCTGGTCCTGCTGATCGCCATGATGAGTACGCTGCACGCCGCGTCCTGGCGCGACAGCATCCATCTTTTTTTCGCCGGCTACGTGCTGGTGGTGGCCGCGGGCCAGCTGGCGCTGACCGGGCTGGCCGGCGAGTTTCTCTGGCCGGGCAATGCCTGGTGGAACGACAGCGCGCCGGTCGCCCTGACGCTGGCCACCGCCGCGCTGCTGCACCTGTTTTTGCGCCAGATGGTGGTCGACCGCGACGCGCCCTGGTTGTCGCGCGGCCTGCTGCTGATGACGGTGCTGGGCGCGGGCATCCTCACGGCTTTCCTGGTGATGGGCAACAAGTCCTCCTTCAACCTGGCCACGCCCTATTACCTGGGCAGCATGGCCGTTTACCTCAGCGTGGCCGGCTGGTATGTCTGGCGCCGGCCCATGGTCGGCCTGTGGGTGCTGGCCGCCATGATTTGCCTGACGGTGGGTTCGATTTTCCCCATCCTGCGCACGCAGGCCATGCTGCCGCTGGGCGTCGCCACGCAGTACGGCGCGCAGATAGGCGCGGCCTTCGAGATCCTGCTGCTGCTGGTAGCCCTGTACCTGCGCAGCCGCGAAAAGCGCGACAACCAGGCCCGTGTCGGCGCCCTCACGCGGGTCGATCCCTTGACCGGGCTGGGCAACCACCGCGTGCTGCTGCAGCGGCTGGATGCCCTGCTGGTGCGCCAGCGGCGCGACCCCGGCGCGGGCGCGGTGATGCGGGTGCGGCTGGGCAACGCCATCGACATCCGCCAGGACTACGGCATGGAAGCGGCGCAAAGCGCGGTGGTACAGGCCGGGGCCTGCGTGGCCGGCGTGGCGAGTGACGGCGACACTGTCGCGCGCCACCGCGACGGCGACTTTTTGCTGATCCTGCAAGGCCACCTCACGCGCGACGAGCTCACGCAGATCGCGCAGCGATTGATTGCCCGGGGCCTGGCCGACAGCCCCAGCCTGCCGCCCGGCACCATGATGCAGTTCAGGATTGCCGTGGCCGAGGCGCCTTTCAATGCGCCCGATGCCGAGCAGCTGTTGCACGCCATGGGCAATGTGCTCAGGGAGCTGTCGGGCCGCTCCGGCACCGGCTTGCGTTTTATCAACGCGGCGGCCGGCTGAGGCACTAGACCGGCGCGTGGCTCAGTGGATGCGCATGCCCGGCGTAGCGCCCGGCAGGGGTTCCAGCACATAAATGCCGGGCTGGGCTTTTTCGTCGGCGTGGCTGGCGGCCAGCACCATGCCTTCGCTGATGCCGAACTTCATTTTTCGCGGCGCCAGGTTGGCTACCAGTACCGTCAGCTTGCCGACCAGGTCCTCGGGTTTGTAGGCCGAGGCGATGCCGCTGAACACGTTGCGCATGCGGCCTTCGCCGGCGTCCAGCGTCAGGCGCAGCAGCTTGGTCGAGCCTTCGACCGCCTCGCAGCTGACGATCTTGGCAATGCGCAAGTCGACCTTGGCGAAGTCGTCGATGGTGATGGCAGGGGCGATCGCCTCACCGCCCGGCAGGTCCGCGGGTGCGGCCGGCGCGGCTTCGGCCTGGGCCGGCGGCTCGAACAGCGCCTCGAGCTGCTTGACATCCACGCGCTGCATCAGGTGCTTGTAGTCGCCTATCACATGGCCCTTGCCCAGCATGGCACCAGCGGCCGAAAAGTTCAGCGCTTCCACTTTCAGGAAGCCTTCGACCTGCGCGGCCAGGGCGGGCAGCACGGGCTTCAGATAAATCGTCAGCAGGCGGAAGGCCTCTATGCATACCGTGCAGACGTCCTGCAGGCGCGCGTCCTTGCCGGCCTGCTTGGCGAGTTCCCAGGGCTTGTTCTGGTCCACATAGGCGTTGACACGGTCCGTCAGCAGCATGGTTTCGCGCAGGGCCTTGGCGAACTCGCGGCTTTCATAAAGCGGCGCGATCACGTCCCTGGCCGCGCGCAGCGCTTCCAGCAGCGCTGCACCGTCGGCCGACACCTCGCCGAGCTGGCCGGCAAAACGTTTGCTGATAAAGCCCGCGGCGCGGCTGGCGATATTGATGTACTTGCCCACCAGGTCGCTGTTGACGCGCGCCATGAAGTCGTCGGCGTTGAAATCGATGTCCTCGTTGCGCGCATTGAGCTTGGCGGCCAGGTAATAGCGCAGCCATTCGGGGTTCATGCCCAGGCTCAGGTACTTGAGCGGGTCCAGGCCTGTGCCGCGGCTCTTGCTCATCTTCTCGCCGTTGTTCACCGTCAGGAAACCGTGCACAAACACGTTGTCGGGCGTCTTGCGGCCGCTGAAGTGCAGCATGGCCGGCCAGAACAGGGTGTGGAAGGTGACGATGTCCTTGCCGATGAAGTGGTACTGCTCCAGGCCGGGCGTGGCCATGTAGGCGTCGTAGTTATCGCCGCGTTTTTCAAGCAGGTTTTTGAGCGAGGCCAGGTAGCCGACGGGCGCGTCCAGCCAGACATAAAAATACTTGCCCGGCGCATCGGGGATTTCAATGCCGAAGTAGGGCGCGTCCCGGCTGATGTCCCAGTCGCCCAGGCCTTCGCTCTTGGTGCCGTCGGCATTCTCGCGCACCGAGAACCATTCCTTGACCTTGTTGGCCACCTCGGGCTGCAGCTTGCCGTCCTGCGTCCATTTTTCGAGGAACTCCACGCAGCGCGGGTCGGACAGGGTGAAGAAAAAATGCTCGGAGCTTTTAAGCACCGGCTTGGCACCCGACAGGGCCGAATAGGGGTTGATCAGGTCGGTGGGTGCATACACCGCGCCGCAGACCTCGCAGTTGTCGCCGTACTGGTCTTTCGAGTGGCAGTTCGGGCATTCACCCTTGATGAAGCGGTCGGGCAGGAACATGCTCTTCTCGGCGTCGAAGAACTGTTCAATCGTCTTGGTCGCGATCAGCCCGGCCTTTTTGAGGTCCAGGTAGATCTGCTGCGCGAGTTCGTGGTTTTCCGGGCCGTCGGTGGAGTGCCAGTTGTCAAAGCTGATGTGAAAGCCGTCCAGGTAGGGCTTGCGGCCCGCGGCGATGTCGGCCACGAACTGCTGCGGTGTCTTGCCGGCTTTTTCGGCGGCGATCATGATGGGCGCGCCGTGGGCGTCGTCCGCGCCCACAAAGTTCACCGCATGGCCCTGCATGCGCTGGAAACGCACCCAGATGTCGGCCTGGATGTATTCCATGATGTGGCCGATATGGAAATTGCCGTTGGCATAGGGCAGGGCGGTGGTGACAAACAGGCGGCGCTGGGACATAGGGATCTTTTTTGGCTTAATGAGGGCTAACCCGCAATTTTAAGTCGCTTGGCCCCCATGCCGCCCCGCCAAGTCCCCATGACCCCAGTGGGCGCCGCCACGGCGTTAGACTTCAGCCCAACCCCCGCCGCCGCCAGAGCGCCGCCCCACTTGACAGATTCAACGGAGTATTTCCCCATGTCCCTGGACCAACAGGCCGTCCTGAACGCCGTGCAAGCCGTGCTGGATCCCAACACCGGCAAAGACTTTGTCAGCACCAAGGCCCTGAAAAACCTGCAGATCAGCGGCAGCGACGTGTCTTTCGACATCGAACTCGGCTACCCGGCCAAAAGCCAGGTCGCCGGCCTGCGCAAAAGCCTGATCGCCGCCGTCAAGGCCGTGCCCGGCGCCGGCAACGTCTCGGTCAATGTCGCGGTCAAGATCGCCAGCCACGCCGTGCAGCGCGGCGTGCAGCTGCTGCCCAACGTCAAGAACATCATCGCCGTCGCCTCCGGCAAGGGCGGCGTCGGCAAAAGCACCACGGCCGTCAACCTGGCCCTGGCCCTGGCGGCCGAGGGCGCCAGCGTGGGCCTGCTCGACGCCGACATCTACGGCCCCAGCCAGCCCATGATGATGGGCATCGAAGGCCGGCCCGAGAGCGTGGACGGCAAGAATATGGAGCCCATGGAGAACTACGGCATCCAGGTCATGTCCATAGGCTTTCTGGTGGCCCAGGACGAAGCCATGATCTGGCGCGGCCCCATGGCCACCCAGGCGCTGGAGCAGCTGCTGCGCCAGACCAACTGGAAAGACCTGGACTACCTGATCGTCGACATGCCGCCCGGCACCGGCGACATCCAGCTCACGCTGTCGCAGCGCGTGCCCATGACGGGCGCCGTCATCGTCACCACGCCGCAGGACATCGCGCTGCTGGACGCCAAAAAGGGCATCAAGATGTTCGAAAAAGTCGGCGTGCCCATCCTGGGCATCGTCGAAAACATGGCGGTGCACATCTGCAGCAACTGCGGCCATGCCGAGCACATTTTCGGCGAGGGCGGCGGCAAGAAGATGGCGGCCGACTACAAGATGGACTACCTGGGCGCGCTGCCGCTGGACATGCAGATACGCCTGCAAGCCGACAACGGCCGGCCCACCGTGGTGGCCGACCCAGACGGCGAGGTCGCCGGCATCTACAAGGCCGTGGCGCGCAAGATGGCCGTCACCGTGGCGGCCAAGTCCAAGGACTTTTCCGCCAAGTTCCCGACCATCACCATCAGCAAGAACACCTGAAACAGCCCAGGCGCGGCGCCCCATGAACCTGCTGGCATCCCTGCGTTACCTGGCCGCGCTCGACGAGCACAAACATTTCGGCCGCGCGGCCCAGGCCTGCCACATCACGCAGCCGGCGCTGTCCAATGCGCTGCGCGCGCTGGAGCGGGAATTCGGCACCGTCATCGTGCGGCGCGGGCGCAACTTCGAAGGCTTCACGCCCGAAGGCGAGCGTGTGCTGCTCAGCGCCCAGCGCATGCTGCATGAGCGCGAGCTGCTGCAGCAGGAGCTCGACAGCGGCATAGGCAAACCGCAGGGCAGCCTCGCCATAGGGGCCGTGCCCACCGCCATGCCGGTGGCCGCGCGCTTTTGCGCGCTGCTGCAGGCGCGCTACCCGGGCATCTCGCCCACGGTGCGCTCCATGAGCTCCAACGAACTGGAGGCCGGCCTGGAGAGCCTGGCGCTGGACATGGGCCTGGGCTACACCGACCGGCTGCGCGCCAACGGACCCAGCCTGCGCCAGATCAAGCAGTACACCGAGCACTATTTTTTCGTGCGCCGCGCCGCCAAGGCCAGCAAGGACGTCATGCAAATCGGCCCCAAGATCAGCTGGGCCGAGGCCGCCAAACATCCGCTGTGCCTGCTCACGCGCGACATGCACAACCGCACCATCGTCGACAAGGCCTTCCAGGAAGCCGGCCAGGCCTGCGAGCCGGTCATCCAGACCAACTCCATCCTCACGCTGGCGCTGTCGGTGGCCGAGGGCAATGTCTGCACCGTGATGCCCGGCGCGCTGGTGGGCGCGGTGCGCGGCTATCGCGAGCTCGAAGCCCTGCCCCTGGTCAGCCCCGAGGTGCGCACCACCATAGGCTTTATGGCCCAGGGCGGCGACCCCTCTCGCACCCTGGAAGCGGCGCTGGCCCTTGCGCAAGACGCGGGCTGGCTGCGCCACGCAGCAGCCCATAGCGGTCTCCTGAGCGTCTAGCGCGCTTCCCCAATCCTCCCCCGGCCGCAGCAGGGGGCTCCCTAAACCAGTCAGGGCCGCGGAACCGGCTTTGCCGGGCCGCAGGCGCAGCGGCCCCCTCGGGGGGCAGGGAGCTACACGAAGTGAGCGACCGTGGGGGCTCTATTTAATTTTTGAATCGATGCATGTCTCGATTCAATTTGACCGTGTTGCCGTGCGGCCGCGACACTTCGCGCACTCGTTCAGGGTGGGAAATACCAATAAGCCATAACACGGAGATAAGAAGACATGTCTGGATTCCTCGATAAAGAGCGCATCATTGCCGGCCCCGGCTTCAACCGCTGGCTGGTGCCTCCCGCCGCCCTGGCGATCCACCTGTGCATAGGCATGGCCTATGGTTTTTCAGTGTTCTGGCTGCCGCTGTCCAAGGCGCTGGGCATCAAGGAATCCATCAAATGCGGCCCTGAAGTCGGCTTTATCGCCGAGCTGTTCACCACCAGCTGCGACTGGAAAATCTCCACCCTGGGCTGGATGTACACCCTGTTCTTCGTGCTGCTGGGCATTTCCGCGGCCACCTGGGGCGGCTGGCTGGAACGCGCCGGCCCGCGCAAGGCCGGCGTGGTGTCGGCCGTCTGCTGGTGCGGCGGCATGCTGATCTCGGCCCTGGGCATTTACCTGCACCAGTTCTGGCTGATGATCCTGGGCTCCGGCGTCATAGGCGGCATAGGCCTGGGGCTGGGCTATATCTCGCCGGTCTCCACGCTGATCAAGTGGTTCCCCGACCGCCGCGGCATGGCCACCGGCATGGCCATCATGGGCTTTGGCGGCGGCGCGATGATAGGTTCGCCGCTCGCGGCCGACCTCATGAAATATTTCGCCACGCCGACCAGCGTGGGCGTGATGCAGACCTTTGTTGTCATGGCCGTCGTGTACTTCGTCTTCATGATGGCCGGCGCCTTTGGCTACCGCGTGCCTGAAACCGGCTGGAAGCCCGAGGGCTGGACGCCGCCGCCCGCCGCCACCAACACCATGATCACGCAGCGCCATGTGCATGTGAAAAAAGTCTGGGGCATTCCGCAGTTCTGGCTGATCTGGATGGTGCTGTGCATGAATGTGAGCGCCGGCATCGGCGTGATCGGCATGGCCTCGCCCATGCTGCAGGAAGTGTTCGGCGGCTCGCTGATAGGCGTGAGCCAGAAGTTCGGCGAACTCGACAAGGCGCAGCTGGCCGCCATCGCCACCGTCGCTGCCGGTTTTACCGCGCTGCTGAGCCTCTTTAACATCGGCGGCCGCTTCTTCTGGGCCAGCCTGTCCGACAAGCTGGGCCGCAAGATGACCTATGTGGTGTTCTTCGTGCTGGGCGGCGTGCTGTATTTCAGCGTGCCGGGCAGCGCGGCGGCCGGCAGCATCTTGCTGTTCGTCGGCGCCTTCTGCGTGATCCTGAGCATGTACGGCGGCGGCTTTGCCACCGTGCCGGCCTACCTGGCCGACATCTTCGGCACCCAGATGGTGGGCGCCATCCACGGCCGCCTGCTGACGGCCTGGGCCACGGCCGGCATCCTGGGCCCGGTGGTGGTGAATTACATGCGCGAATACCAGCTGGGGCTGGGCATTCCGCGCGAGCAGGTGTACAACCAGACCATGTACATCCTGGTGGGCATGCTGGTGCTGGGCCTGGTCTGCAACCTGCTGGTGCGCCCGCTGAACCCCAAGTGGTTCATGACCGACAGCGAGCTCGCCGAAGAAAAACGCCTGGCCCATGAAAAAGCCGTGGCGTCCGAACTGCACCGCGCCAATGGCGGCAACGGTAACGGCGGCACGGTGAGCCCCGTGGTGGTGGTACTGGCCTGGCTCGCGGTGGGCATTCCGCTGGCCTGGGGTATTTACCGCACCTTGCAAAGCGTTGCCAAGTTTTTTGCCTGAGCTTCCCTTGTTTGATTGATTCACAGATTATTTCGTTTCAAGCCAAGCCGTCCCCGCACCTAAGGCGGGGACGCCGGCCCAGCCAACAATGAACCATCCTGGTCGCAGTCCCGAAGTCAAGGCCGTTGCCGTCGCAACGGTCGACGAAATGCGCGAGCGCATACGCCGCAAAAGCAAACTCAAGGGGCGCCAGGCCGACGATGCATCGCTGGACGAGGTGCGCGCGCTGATAGGCGCGCGGCCCGAGGCAGGCCACAGGCGCGACCTGCTGATCGAGCACCTGCACGCGCTCAACGACGCTTACCGCTGCCTGCACGACAGGCACCTGGTGGCGCTGGCCAAGGAGATGAACATCCCCATGGCCGAGGTCTACGAGGTCGCGACTTTTTATCATCACTTTGAAGTGATTCGCGGCGACGGCCAGGCCCCCGGCCTCACGGTGCGGGTCTGCGACGGCCTGGCCTGCGAACTGGCCGGCGCGCAAGATTTGCTGGCGCGCCTGCCGGCGCTGCTTGGAAGCCAGGACGTGCGTGTGGTCGCCGCGCCCTGCATAGGCCGCTGCGAGCAGGCGCCCGCCGTCGCGGTGCACCAGCAGGCCCTGCCTTTTGCGACGCCGCAGGCCGTGGTCTCCGCGGTCGGCAAGGTGCAAAGCCCTGCCGGCGCAGCGCAAGCGGTCGTGCCTTTTAACGCTGCCGATTTCGCCGAACACAGCGTGACCGGCATCGATACGGCCGCCATGCCGGCGTACACCGGCTATGCGCTGTACCGCGAACACGGCGGTTATGCGCTGGCCGCCGCGGTGGTCAACGGTGAGGAAGACGCCGAACGCATCATCAAGGCCATGGAAGATTCCGGCCTGCGCGGCCTGGGCGGCGCGGGTTTCCCGGCCGGCCGCAAATGGCGCATCGTGCGCGATCAGCCGGCGCCGCGCCTGATGGCGGTCAATATCGACGAGGGCGAGCCCGGCACCTTCAAGGACCGTACTTACCTTGAGCGCGACCCGCACCGCTTCCTCGAAGGCCTGCTGGTCGCGGCCCAGGTGGTGGGCGTGGAGGCCTGCTACATCTATTTGCGCGACGAATACCACGACTGCCGCGCCATCCTGCAGGCCGAGCTGGCCAAGCTGCGCGCCGACCCGCCCTGCGAGCTGCCGCTGATCGAGCTGCGGCGCGGTGCGGGCGCCTACATCTGCGGTGAAGAGTCGGCCATGATTGAAAGCATAGAAGGCAAACGCGGCGAGCCGCGCATGCGCCCGCCCTACATCGCGCAGGTGGGCCTGTTCGGCCGGCCCACGCTGGAGCACAACTTCGAGACCCTCTACTGGGTGCGCGACATCGTCGAAAAAGGCCCACAGTGGTTCAGCGGTTTCGGCCGCAACGGCCGCAAGGGCCTGCGCAGCTTCAGCGTGAGCGGGCGCGTCAAACAGCCCGGCGTCAAGCTGGCGCCGGCCGGCATCACGGTGCGCGAGCTGATAGACGAATACTGCGGCGGCATGGCCGAGGGCCACGACTTTTACGCCTACCTGCCCGGCGGCGCCTCGGGCGGCATCCTGCCGGCGTCCCTGGGCGACATCCCGCTGGACTTCGACACCCTGCAGCCTTATGGCTGTTTCATAGGCTCGGCCGCCGTCATGGTGCTGGGCCACCAGGACCGCGCGCGCGACGCCGCCCTCAACATGATGAAGTTCTTCGAACACGAAAGCTGCGGCCAGTGCACGCCCTGCCGCGTCGGCACGGCCAAGGCCGCGCAGCTCATGCAGGCCGAGCGCTGGGACGGCGACACGCTGGAAGACCTCAACATCGTGATGACCGACGCCTCCATCTGCGGCCTGGGCCAGGCCGCGCCCAACCCGGTGCGCAGCATCCAGAAATATTTCCCGCATGAGATCGGAGCCGCGGCATGAACGCCCCCGCCAAACTCGCTGAAGTGCTGCCGCAAACCGTGGAGTTCAAGCTCGACGGCAAGAGCATCCATGCCTACGAAGGCGAAACCATCTTCAAGGCCGCCGCGCGCCACGGCGTGGACATCCCCCACCTTTGCTATAAGGACGGCCTGCGGCCCGACGGCAACTGCCGCGCCTGCGTGGTCGAGGTCAAGGGCGAGCGCACGCTGGCCCCCAGCTGCTGCCGCAGCGCCACGGCCGGCATGGAGGTGCAGGCGCACAGCGAACGTGCGCTCAAGAGCCAGAAAATGGTGCTGGAGATGCTGCTGTCGGACATGCCCGACGCCGGCTACAAATGGAATGAAAAAGACGAGTCGCTGCAGCACGGCGAACTCAGCGAATGGGCGGACCGCATGGAAGTGCAGGTGCGCCCCGCGCTCAAGGCCCTGCGCCGCGAGCAGCCCGCGGCCGACGTCTCGCACCCTGCCATGGCGGTCAACCTGGATGCCTGCATCCAGTGCAACCGCTGCGTGCGCGCCTGCCGCGAGGAGCAGGTCAACGACGTGATCGGCTACGCCATGCGCGGCTCGCACAGCGAAATCGTGTTCGACCTGAACGACCCCATGGGCGACAGCACCTGCGTGGCCTGCGGCGAATGTGTGCAGGCCTGCCCCACGGGCGCGCTCATGCCCAAATCGCAGGTCGGCTCGCAGGTGGTCGACAAAAAAGTCGACTCGGTCTGCCCCTTCTGCGGCGTCGGCTGCCTGCTGACCTACAACGTCAAGGACAACAAGATCGTCAGCGTGGACGGGCGCGACGGCCCGGCCAACCATTCGCGCCTGTGCGTCAAGGGCCGCTTCGGTTTTGACTATGCCCACAGCCCGCAGCGCCTGACGGTGCCGCTGATACGCAAGGCCGGCGTGGGCAAGGACCCCGAGGCGCTGCAAAACCTCAACCGCGACAGCGCCGACTGGTCCGAGGTGTTCCGTGAGGCGACATGGGAGGAAGCGCTGGCGCTGTCCGCCGGCAGCCTCAAGGGCCTGCGCGACACGCACGGCAAAAAAGCGCTGGCCGGTTTCGGTTCGGCCAAGGGCAGCAACGAAGAGGCCTATCTGTTCCAGAAGCTGGTGCGCACCGGCTTCGGCTCCAACAATGTGGACCACTGCACGCGGCTGTGCCATGCCTCCAGCGTCGCGGCCCTGCTCGAAGGCGTGGGCTCGGGCGCGGTCAGCAACCAGGTCAACGACGTGGAGCACTCGGACCTGATCTTTGTGATCGGCTCCAACCCCACGGCCAACCACCCGGTGGCCGCCACCTGGATGAAGAACGCCGCCAAGAACGGCGCAAAAATCGTGCTGGCGGACCCGCGCGTCACCGACATCGGCAAACACGCCTGGCGCACCCTGCAGTTCAAGGCTGACACCGACGTGGCCATGCTCAATGCGCTGATCCACACCGTGATCGACGAAGGCCTGGCCGACCAGGACTTCATCAGCAAGCGCGCCAGCAACTACGAAGCGCTCAAGGAAAACGTCAAGGGCTACAGCCCCGAGGCCATGGAGCCCATCTGCGGCATCCCGGCGCAAACCCTACGCGAGGTGGCGCGCGAATTCGCCAAGGCCAAGGGCGCGATGATTCTGTGGGGCATGGGCATCAGCCAGCACGTGCACGGCACCGACAACGCGCGCTGCCTGATCGCGCTGGTCACGGTGACCGGCCAGATCGGCAAGCCCGGCTCCGGCCTGCACCCGCTGCGCGGCCAGAACAATGTGCAGGGCGCCAGCGACGCGGGCCTGATTCCCATGATGTTTCCCAACTACCAGCGAGTGGACAACGCCGGCGCGCATGCCTGGTTCGAGAAATTCTGGGACACGCCGCTGGACGAAAAGCCCGGCTACACGGTGGTCGAGATCATGCACAAGGCGCTCGCGCCCGACAGCGACCCGCACAAGGTGCGCGGCATGTACATCATGGGCGAGAACCCGGCCATGAGCGACCCCGACCTCAACCACGCGCGCCATGCGCTGGCCAGCCTGGAGCATTTGGTGGTGCAAGACATCTTCATGACCGAAACCGCCTGGCTGGCCGACGTGGTGCTGCCGGCCACCGCCTGGCCCGAAAAAACCGGCACGGTCAGCAACACCGATCGCATGGTGCAGCTGGGCAAGCAGGCCATCACGCCGCCCGGCGAAGCCAAACCCGACCTCTGGATCATCCAGCAGATCGCGCAGCGCATGGGCCTTAACTGGAACTATGCCGGCGAGCACTCGGGCGTGGCGGCCGTCTATGAGGAAATGCGCCAGGCCATGCACGCGGCGATCTCGGGCATCAGTTGGGAGCGCCTGCAGCGCGAGTCCAGCGTGACCTATCCCTGCCTGAGCGAAGACGACCCTGGCGCGCCCACCGTCTTCATAGACCGCTTTGCCACCAACGACGGGCGCGTGCACCTGGTGCCCGCCGACATCATCCCGGCCAACGAGCGGCCCGATGCGGACTTCCCCTTTGTGTTGATCACCGGACGGCAGCTCGAGCACTGGCACACCGGCAGCATGACGCGGCGCGCCACGGTGCTCGATGCGATCGAACCCATGGCCACCGCCTCGCTGTGCGGCGACGACCTCGCGGAACTGGGGCTGCAGGCCGGCGACGTGATCACCGTGCAGTCGCGCCGCGGCCAGGTCGCCATCCACGTACGGCGCGACGACGGCACGCCGCACGGCGCGGTCTTCATCCCCTTCGCCTATTACGAGGCGGCGGCCAACCTGATGACCAATGCCGCGCTGGATCCCTTCGGCAAGATCCCGGAGTTCAAGTACTGCGCCGTCGCGATACGCCGCGGCGGCCAGGTGTCGGCCACCCAGGGCTATGGCGAGGGGGCAGGCGCGCGCTAGGGTCTTTCCTGCGCGGGCTGGAGCCCGCCGTACACTGCGGGCATGTCCGACTTCCAGCTGCGCTCTCCCGAAACAGACGCCGGCGTGCAGCGGCCCTGCACAGCGGTGGCCGTTGTCATGCGCCGCGAACGCATCAACAACCGCTGGCAGCCCTGGCGCTGGGTGCTGGCTGACGTGGTGCCGCATGAAGACGGTTTTGGCACCGTGCCGCGGCTGCTGCTCAACGACGAGCGCGAGGAGCGCTGGCTGCACCCGGGCTTTGCGGTCGAACTGTTCACCGACGACGCCGAAGGTTATTACCTCAACGCCAGCACCGGCCAGCCCTGCTTCTGGGTGTTGTGGCGCATGGAGGAAGAAGCCTTGCTGGCCGATGAGCCGATTGCCCTTCCCCAGACCGTGACCCTGAGCTACCACGACGCCGGCCGCTGGCTGGACGCGCAGGAAACCGTGGAACAGGTGCCCGCGCCGCCCGAGGTCGTGGCCTGGCTGCGCGAGTTCGTCGACAAGCACCATGTGGCTGAACCCAAGCGCCGGCAGCGTCCGCAAAGCTTCAAGTCCCTGACCGACCGCTTCGGCAACCCCGCGAGTGTGAGCACGGTCAAAAAAACCGGTGGAGGCGGCCATGGCTGAGGAACCTGCCGGCTTCCTGGGCCGTTGGGCGCGCCGCAAGGAAGAGGCGCGCCAGGGCAAGGTTCTGGATGAGCCGGCGGTGGCTCCCGTCCCCGCCCCCGCCGCTCCCCTTGCGCCAGTGGCACCCACACAGGCGGAGCCGATAGCGCAAGCGCCTTTGCCTGATGCCGACCCCCCTAAAGCGCCGACGCTGGACGACGCCAGGCTGCTGACCCGCGATTCCGACTTCAAGCCTTTTATGGCCGGCAATGTGAGCCCCGAGGTGCGCAACGCGGCCATGAAAAAACTCTTTGCCGACCCGCATTTCAATGTGATGGACGGACTGGACACCTACATCGACGATTACTCCAAGTTCGAGCCGATTCCCGAATCCATGCTGCGGCAGATGGCCAGTGCGAAGTTCCTCAAGCTGTTTGATGATGAGGATGAAGACAAGAAGGCCGCCGCGCAGGATGCCGCCGCCCCGCCACGGGAAAGCGTGAATAACCCCACGGATGAAACCGTGGCACAGTCCTCCTATGAAAACCCGGACATAGCTCCTCCCGAGCCGGCCGGGCCCGCACAGACCAGCCAAGCCGAGCCCCCCGCGGCCGGTAGCCAACCAGACCATGCCCACACTGATTTGCGACTGCAACCAGACCATGCCGCTCCAGCCCCAGGCGCTGGGCGAGGCCCTCAATGAGAGCCTGACGCTGCATTCAGCGTTGTGCCGGCGCGAAGCCGGGGCTTTCCAGAAGGCCGTGCAATCGGGCGACGACGTGGTGGTGGCCTGCACCCAGGAAAAACGCCTGTTCGCCGAGGTCGGCGCGCAAACCGAGGGCGCAACTTCGATCGTCAAGTTCGTCAATATCCGTGAGACCGGCGGCTGGAGCAAGGATGCTTCCAGCGCCGGCCCCAAGATCGCGGCGCTGCTGGCCGCGGCCCAATTGCCTGATGCCGAGCCCGTGGCCACCGTGACGTACAAGAGCGCCGGCCGTTTGCTGATCGTCGGCCCTGTCGACCAGGCCGAGCAGGTGGCGGCGCTACTGGCCGATACGCTGGAAGTCACCATCTTCGCGCAGGGTGTTTCCGCTGGCGCGCAGGCCGGCCTTCCCGCGCAGGAGCGCCAATACCCGGTGATCAGCGGCGAGCGGCTTGCGCTCAAGGGCTGGCTGGGCGCATTTGAAGCGAGCTGGGACAAGACCAACCCCATAGACCTGGACCTCTGCACACGCTGCAATGCCTGCGTCGCCGTGTGTCCGGAAGGCGCCATAGACCTGAGCTACCAGGTCGACAGCGCCAAATGCACATCACACCGCGACTGCACGGCGGTTTGCAAGGTGGCCGGCGCGATCGACTTCAACCGCGCGCCGCAAAGCCTGACCGAATCCTTCGACCTGGTGCTGGACCTGGGCGCCAAACCGCTGTTCACGCTGCATGCGCCGCCGCAAGGCTATTTCGCGCAGGATGCCTTAGCCGGCCTGGCCTCGCCCGGCCTGCCGGCCACCGTGCTCAAGCTGCGCGACATGGTGGGGGAGTTTGAAAAGCCCAAGTTTTTTGCCTACAAACAAAAACTCTGCGCCCACAGCCGCAACGACACTGTGGGCTGCAATGCCTGTGTGGACATCTGCTCGGCCGGCGCCGTCAGCAGCGAGAAAAAACGCCAGCAGATCGTCGTCAACCCCAATCTCTGCGTGGGCTGCGGCGCCTGCACCACGGTGTGTCCGACGGGGGCGCTCACTTACGCCTATCCGCGCGCGAGCGAGCAGGGCGTGCGCTTCAAGACCTTGCTGTCGGCCTATGCAAAAGCCGGCGGCACGCAGCCGGTCCTGCTGTTCCACAGCCAGGGCCGCGGCCAGCAGGCCGTCGAGGCTCTGGGCCGCGCCGCGCGCCTGCAAAAAACCGTGCGCGGCGTGCCGGCCAATGTAATCCCGCAGGCGCTGTGGCACACGGCCAGCCTGGGCCTGGACCTCTGGCTCAGCGCTGTCGCCTTCGGCGCTTCGCAAGTTGCCGTGCTGGTGACCGACGAAGAAGCGCCGGCTTATCTCGAAGGCCTCACGCAGCAGATGCGCGTGGCGCAAGCGCTTTTGAACGGCCTGGGCTATGCGGGCGTTCACTTCCATTTGCTGCGCGCGCAAGCCGGTGATGTCGCCGGCCTGGATGCCGGCCTGCAGGCCCTGGCCCGCAACCGGCCCGCCGTGCCTGCCGCACCGGCGCGCTTTGCCGTCGCGCAGGAAAAGCGCAGCACGCTGGACATGGCGCTGGACCACCTGATACAGCAGGCGCCCGCTGTGCTGCCCGAAGCGATTGCGCTGCCCGCCCAAGGCTCGCCCTTTGGCAGCCTGGTGGTCAATGCCGACAGCTGCACCTTGTGCCTGAGCTGCGTGAGCGCCTGCCCGGCCAGCGCGCTGCAGGACAACCCGGATCGCCCCCAGCTCAAGTTCATCGAGAAAAACTGCGTGCAGTGCGGCCTGTGCGCCACCACCTGCCCCGAGGACGCGATCACGCTGCAGCCGCGCCTGCTGCTGACGCCGCAGCGCAAGGAGGCGAGGGTGCTCAACGAAAGCCCGCCCTACCATTGCATACGCTGTGCCAAGCCCTTCGGCACGCTCAAGGCCATAGAGTCCATGCTGGGCAAGCTGGCGGGCCATGCGATGTTCCAGGGCGCGGCGGCCGACCGCCTCAAGATGTGCGGCGACTGCCGCGTGATCGACCTGTATTCCGCCGAGAACGAAGTCAAGATCACCGACATCCGTTAGCACCTCCCGCAAGAACAAGACATAAGACGCCACGCATGACGCCAGCCTCCCTCACCGCCACCACCCTGGACGAAGAAACCGCGCGCGCCGAGGTCTACGGCCTGCTGGCCGCGCTGTATTACGCCGCGCCGTCGGCGGAGCTCTATGACAACCTGCGCGTCGCCGTGACGGCCGCGCCCGCCGAAGGCGCGCTGCTCGAAAGCTCCTGGGGCGAACTGGTGGCCGCGGCGCGCGCGCAAAGCCGGGAGGCCACCGCCCAGGAGCACGATGCGCTGTTCGGTGGCGTGGGCAAGCCCGAGCTATACCTCTTTGGTTCCCATTACCTCAGCGGTTTCCTCAATGAAAAGCCGCTGGCCGCCCTGCGCACCGAACTCGCGGCGCTGGGCCTGGCGCGCGACGAGGCCATGCCCGAGACCGAAGACCATGTGGCCTACCTTTGCGAGGTCATGCGCTACCTGATCGCTGGCGACGACGTGGCCGTGGCCAACCTCACGCGGCAGCGCGAGTTTTTCGCGCGCCACCTGCAGCCCTGGCTGCCGCTGATGTGCGAGGCCATCACGCAACACCCCAAGGCGCGCTTTTACGCGGCGCTGGCGGCCTTCACGCAGACCTTCATGAGCGTCGAGGCGCAGGGCTTTGACATGCTGGCCTGAGGGGGCGCCGCTCGCAGGGGCGAATGTTTTCTCAATATGAGACAGTCCGTGGCGGCGCGATCATAAGATAGCCTATCGTTTTCCCTAGCCCCCCGGATTGAGTCGGACAAGCCATTGTGGCGCGGGGCCCTCTGACGTACAGTACTATGCAAACGGTTGCATACCGAGCAAGCCTTCCCCTGGAGAACACCATGCAGGACAGCCAGCCAAAACCCTCGCGACGGGGATTCTTTTTCGGTGCCGCCGCCACGGGCGCGGCCGCAGCGGCCGTTGTGGCCTTGCCCGGCGCACCCGCCCTCCAGGCCGAACTCCCGGCGCCCAAGCCGGCTCCTGAAAAAGGCGGCGGCTACAGCCTCTCGGAGCACGTCCAGCGCTACTACAAGACCACCCGCGTCTAGCCGTTCGACCGCCAGCGTCCAGCCCGGTTTCACTTTCCCACGGAGAGCTTCATGCTGCTCACGAAAAAAACTTCCGAAGTCCATCCCGCGCACCGCGCCTCCACGCGTTTTGTGCACAGTCTGTCGCGGGGCCTGTCCAACGCCCTGCCCACCATGGACCGCCGCGCCTTTTTGCGCCGCTCCGGCCTGGGTGTCGGCGTGGGCCTGGCCGCGACGCAGCTGAGCCTGGTTAAAAAAGCCGAGGCCGCCACGCCCGGCGCCGGCGCTGCTGGCGGCCAGATAGAAGTCAAGCGCACGGTGTGCGGCCATTGCTCGGTCGGCTGCGCCGTCGATGCCGTGGTCGAAAACGGCGTCTGGGTGCGCCAGGAGCCGGTGTTCGACTCGCCCATCAACCTGGGCGCGCACTGCGCCAAGGGCGCCGCGCTGCGCGAGCACGGCCACGGCGAGTACCGCCTGCGCTACCCCATGAAGCTGGTGAACGGCAAGTACGAGCGCATCAGCTGGGACACGGCGCTCAATGAAATCAGCGCCAGGCTGCTGGAGCTGCGCAAGGAAAGCGGCCCCGACTCGGTCTACTGGGTGGGCTCGTCGAAGCACAACAACGAGCAAGCCTATCTGATGCGCAAGTTTGTGAGCTTCTGGGGCAGCAACAACTGCGACCACCAGGCCCGCATCTGCCACTCGACCACGGTGGCCGGCGTCGCCAACACCTGGGGTTACGGCGCCATGACCAATTCCTACAACGACATGCAGAACAGCAAATGCGCGTTGTACATAGGCTCGAATGCGGCCGAGGCCCATCCGGTCAGCATGCTGCACATGCTGCACGCCAAGGAAACCGGCTGCAAGCTGATCGTGGTGGACCCGCGCTTCACGCGCACGGCAGCCAAGGCCGACGACTACGTGCGCATACGCTCGGGCTCGGACATTCCCTTCCTCTTCGGCGTGCTGTACCACATCTTCAAGAACGGCTGGGAAGACAAGAAGTACATCAACGACCGTGTCTACGGCATGGACAAGGTCAAGGCCGACGTGATGGCCAAGTGGACGCCCGACAAGGTGCTGGAAGCCTGTGGCGTGGACGAGGCCACCACGCTCAAGGTGGCCACCATGATGAGCCAGAACCGCCCCAGCACCATCGTCTGGTGCATGGGCCAGACCCAGCACACCATAGGCAATGCCATCGTGCGCGCCTCCTGCATCCTGCAACTGGCCCTGGGCAACGTCGGCAAGTCCGGCGGCGGCACGAATATTTTCCGCGGCCATGACAATGTGCAGGGCGCGACCGACGTCGGCCCCAACCCCGATTCGCTGCCCGGCTACTACGGCCTGGCCGAAGGCTCGTGGAAGCATTTCGCCAAGATCTGGGGCGTGGACTTCGACTGGATCAAGGGCCGCTACGCCTCGGCCGCCATGATGGGCAAGCCCGGCATCACGGTGTCGCGCTGGATAGACGGCGTGCTCGAGAAAAACGAGCTGATAGACCAGGAGTCCAACCTGCGCGGCGTGTTCTTCTGGGGCCATGCGCCCAACTCGCAGACGCGCGGCCTCGAGATGAAACGGGCCATGGACAAGCTGGACCTGCTGGTGGTGGTGGACCCGTATCCCTCGGCCACCGCGGCCATGGCCGCCATGCCCGGCAAGGCCGAGGACCAGAACCCCAAGCGCGCGGTCTACCTGCTGCCGGCCGCCACGCAGTTCGAGACCAGCGGCTCGGTGACCGCCTCCAACCGCTCGCTGCAATGGCGCGAGAAGGTGATAGAGCCGCTGTGGGAAAGCCGCAGCGACCACATGATCATGCACCAGCTGGCCGACAAGCTCGGCTTCGCCAAGGAGCTGTCCAAGAACTACAAGATGCAAAAGGTCAAGGGCATGGACGAGCCCGTGCCCGAGGACATCCTGCGCGAGATCAACAAGACCTGCTGGACCATAGGCTATACCGGCCAGAGCCCGGAGCGCCTGAAGGCGCACATGCGCAATATGCACCTGTTCGACGTCAAGACCCTCAAGTCCAAAGGCGGCAAGGACAAGGAAACCGGCTACGACACCACGGGCGATTATTTCGGCCTGCCCTGGCCGTGCTACGGCAACCCGGAGCTCAAGCACCCGGGTTCGCCCAATCTTTATGACACCTCCAAACACGTCATGGACGGCGGCGGCAACTTCCGCGCCAACTTCGGCGTTGAAAAAGACGGCGTCAACCTGCTGGCCGAAGACGGCTCGTGCTCGCTGGGCGCCGAGATCGCCACGGGCTACCCCGAGTTTGACCACCTGCTGCTCAAGAAACTGGGCTGGTGGGACGACCTGACCGACGCCGAAAAAACCGCGGCCGAAGGCAAGAACTGGAAGACCGACTCTTCCGGCGGCATCATCCGCGTCACCATGAAGCTGCACGGCTGCCATGTGTTCGGCAATGCCAAGGCGCGCGCCGTGGTCTGGAACTTCCCCGACGCGATCCCGCAGCATCGCGAGCCGCTGTATGGCAACCGCGCCGACCTGCAGGCCAAGTACCCCACGCATGACGACAAGAAAGCCTTCTGGCGCATGCCCACGCTGTACAAGACCATCCAGCAGAAAAACATCGCCGACAAGGTGCACGAGAAATTCCCGCTGGTCATGACCTCGGGCCGGCTCGTCGAGTACGAAGGCGGCGGCGAGGAAACCCGTTCCAACCCCTGGCTGGCCGAGCTGCAGCAGGAAATGTTCATCGAGATCAACCCCAAGGTGGCCGCCGAAAAAGGCATACGCAACGGCGAACGCGCCTGGGTCAGCACCCCCACAGGCGCACGCCTGAACGTGCAGGCCATGGTGACCGAGCGCGTGGGCCCCGACACGGTGTTCATGCCCTTCCACTTCTCGGGCCGTTGGCAGGGCGCCGACATGCTGGCTTATTACCCCAACGGCGCGGCGCCGGTGGTGCGCGGCGAAGCCATCAACACGGCGACGACTTACGGGTATGACAGCGTCACGATGATGCAAGAAACAAAAACGACGGTGTGTAACGTCGAGCGAGCATAAGGAACCGCCATGGCACGCATGAAATTTGTCTGTGACGCTGAGCGCTGCATCGAATGCAACGGCTGCGTCACCGCCTGCAAGAATGAGAACGAGGTCCCCTGGGGCGTGAACCGCCGCCGCGTGGTGACGCTTAACGACGGTGTTCCCGGCGAAAAATCGATCTCGGTGGCCTGCATGCATTGCAGCGACGCACCCTGCATGGCTGTCTGCCCCGTCAACTGCTTTTACCGCACCGACGAGGGCGTGGTGCTGCACGACAAGGACATCTGCATAGGCTGCGGCTACTGCTCCTATGCCTGCCCCTTCGGCGCGCCGCAGTTCCCGGCGGCGGGCACTTTCGGCGTGCGCGGCAAGATGGACAAGTGCACCTTCTGCGCCGGCGGCCCTGAAGTCAACGGCAGCCAGGCCGAGTTTGAGAAATACGGCCGCAATCGCCTGGCCGAAGGCAAGCTGCCGGCCTGCGCCGAAATGTGTTCCACCAAAGCCTTGCTGGCCGGTGACGGCGACGTGGTCGCCGACATCTTCCGCAACCGCGTGGTGCAGCGCGGCAAGGGGGCAGAAGTCTGGGGCTGGGGCACGGCCTATGGGTCCAAACAAGCGGGCCAGCCGCCCGCGGGAGCCAAATCATGAAGCGCCTCGCGATACTGGTTTGCGTCACGGCGGCCTTCACCGCCTTGAGCGCTTGCGGCGAAAAACCGCAAACCCTGGGTAGCGGCGCGCGAAGCGACACCGCGGCCTTCCAGGGCACCGACAACGCCTTCGCGGCACCGGGCTGGACCAAGGGCGACAAGGCCAGCTGGGAGCAGGGCCTCAAGGCCCGTGCCCAGAACAGCCAGAACGAATACACCAAGACGGGCACGTCGAAATAGCGAGCGGAGGCCTTATGTTTCTTGCGCGACCCGTTCTTCTATTGCTGGCAGCCGGCCTGGCCGGGCTGGCAGCCGCGCAGGCCCCTGCGCCGGCAGCCGCGCCGCAGGCCCAGGGCGTTGTCGCTCCTGCCGCCGCGCCGGCGGCCACCAGCGGCATCCAGAGCCAGAACATCTTTGAGGTCAAGCCCGACGCCAGTGCCGATCCCAATTACGCCAAACAAAACAATGGTGAACGCGCCAAGGTCCAGCCCGGCAACAACGCGCCGATGTGGCGCCAGGTGGGCGAGGGCGTCACCGGCTACAGCAGCCTGCCCAAAAGCGAAGCGCCCGAGGCCGGCAACCTGATCCAGCCCTTTGTGCAATACCCCGGCTCGCGCCTGACCAACGCCGGCGAGGCCTGGCGCCAGGTGCGCAACAACTGGATCATTCCCTACGGCGGCTCCCTGTTCCTGATCGTGCTGCTGGCGATCGCGATTTTTTACTTCAGCAAGGGTTCCATCAAGACGCACGGCGCCGACACCGGCCGCAAGATAGAGCGCTTCACGCCCTTTGAGCGCGCCGCGCACTGGTCCAACGCGATCGCGTTTTCCATCCTGGCGATCTCCGGCCTGGTGATGGCCTTCGGCAAGTTCTTCCTGCAACCCGTCATTGGCGGTGCGCTCTTCGGCTGGCTGGCCTGGGTGCTCAAGACCCTGCACAACTTCGCCGGCCCGCTGTTCGCGGTGTCGCTGGTGATCGTGTTCTTCACCTTCCTGCGCGACAACTGGCCGCAAAAGGGCGACCTGCGCTGGCTGGCCAAGGGCGGCGGCCTGGTCACCGGCGGTGAGGAGCCGCCTTCGAACCGCTTCAACGCGGGTGAAAAACTCATCTTCTGGGGCGGTGTGTTCCTGCTCGGCATCGTGGTCGTGTCCTCGGGTTTTGTGCTCGACAAGCTGCTGCCCGGCCTGGTTTACGAGCGCGCCACCATGCAGGTCGCGCACATGGTGCATGCCGTGGCCACCGTGCTCATGATGTGCCTGTTCCTCGGCCACATCTACCTGGGCACTATCGGCATGCAGGGCGCCTACAAGGCCATGCGAACCGGTTATGTCGACGAGACCTGGGCCAGGGAGCACCACGAATACTGGTACGACGAGGTCAAGGCCGGCAATATTCCCGCCCAGCGCAGCAAGCCCCCGGTTGAGCCGCCGGGCCAGATCGCGCAAGCCTAAACAGTAGTGAGGACGCCACAATGAAAAAAATCCTGACCCTGGGCCTGCTGGCCGCCGCGTCGGCCACGGTGCTGGCCAAGCTGCCGCCGCTGAGTGACGAAGCCAAGGCCAAGGCCGCCGAAGCCGCCGCCAAGACGGCCTGGACCGGCAAGCTCGAGGCCTACCAGCTGTGCAAAGCGCAGGACAAGGTGGCTGCCGCTTATTACAAATCGGCCAAGGCCGCCGGCAAGGACACCAAGCCGCCCGCCGCCGCGCCGGCCTGCGCCGATCCCGGCCCCTTCGCCTACACCCCGCCCGAGGCCAAGCCGCTGGAAGCCGCCGGCGCGCATTCGCCGGCCGGCAATGCCACCAGCCCGCCCAGCACCAAACAGCCGGATGCGGTCGGCAACCCCGCCAAGAAGTCCTGATTCCTTCCCGCTCTTCAAAAAGCCGACTCTGAAGAACCTGTTCACGGCCTAAACGGGGCCGCGCAAGCACCTTCTCGGGATGGGATGCAAGGCGCGGTGCGCCAGCCCATAGCACTGCTATGGGCCAGCGCCGCAACGCCGCAGACCGCCCGAGAAGGCGCTTGCCCTCCGGGTTGGGGTGAAATCGGGCGAGTGAACCACCCGAGCCCTTGCATGGGCATTAGCCCATGCGGCGTGCCCGGGCGGCCCACTCATCCCGATTGCACCCCAACGCGGCCCCGTTTAGACCGTGAACAGGTTCTAAGGGCCGGCTTTTTTGTTGTAGTCTTGCCGCATGCCTTCGCCATCACCTTTGCCCCGCCTGACAAACGCCAGGGCGCCCCTGACCTGCGAGGTCCAGACCGTCAATGAATACGGCGAAACGCAGCCGGTCTCCATCCCGGCCGAGCGCGCGCTCACGGTGTATGTCGACAAGCGTGAACTCGTGACCTTGATGACGCTGGGCGCGCATCCCGAATTGCTGGTGCTGGGCTATTTGCGCAACCAGCGCCTGGTCAAGGATGTGGCCGACATTGACTCCATCACCGTGGACTGGGAGGTGGGTGCCGCCGCCGTCAAGACCCGTCACGGCATCGAGGACATTGAAGAAAAAACCGCGCGCCGGGTGGTCACCACCGGCTGCGGCCAAGGCAGTGTGTTCGGCGGCCTGATGGACGAGGTGGACGGTATTGTGCTGCCCGCCGATGCGCGCATCAGCCAGGGCCAGCTCTATGCGCTGGTCAACACCATACGGCTCAAGGAAACGACTTACAAATCCGCCGGCTCGGTCCATGCCTGCGCGCTGTTCGCGATGACGGGCGGCGACCCCGAGATGCTGTTGTTTGTGGAGGATGTGGGCCGCCATAACGCCATAGACACCATTGCCGGCTGGATCTGGATGCAGGCCAGCCCTGTCGTGAGCAAATCGGACAAGGTTTTTTATACGACGGGCCGCCTCACCAGCGAAATGGTTATCAAGTCCGCGCAGATGGGCGTGCCCATTGTGGTCTCGCGCAGCGGCATCACGCAGATGGGGCACCAGGTGGCGCAGACGGTCGGCCTGTGCGCCATCGGCCGCGCCACCAACAAACGTTTTGTCTGCTATGCCAATCCGCAGCGGCTCACGCTGCAGCCTGAACTCGCTGGCGCCAGGCCGGCCTCTTTTTCCACCGCGCCGACATGACCGCTACAGATACCGACGTCCAGCCCACGCTTCCTGGAATTCCCGAAGCCTTGCCGATGCGCGGCAAGCCGGGCACCGGCCTCTCGCTGCTGCGCTGGGTGGGCGAGGGCCTGCGTGCGGGAGTGTTTTTGAAACCTCGCGTGGCGGGGAGCGCGCCCACGCCGCCGCAAGTGCTGCTCCTGACGGTGCTGGTCCTTGGTTTTGAACTGGCCTTGTCCCGCCTGGAAGTGGCCGGCCCCGCGCGCCTGGACTTGCAGGCGTGGCTGTCGGGCTGGTGGACCGCCGGCCTTTTCCTGGGCCTGGCCTGGTGGGCGCTTCCCACGCGGGGCACCGCGCCGGATGCCGGCCCGGATGAACCCTCTGGCGAAGGCCTGAAGGGCATCGCCGCCTGCTTTGTCCTGTGGCTGCTCTCGTCGCTTCCGGCCACGGTGCTGTACCAGGGGGTGATTGCCGCCTTCGCCCAGGGTTGGGTCAAGAGTTCGGTGTTTTCGTCGCCCTGGGTTTACTGGGGCTTTTACGGCCTGTTCATCACCTGGGGCGTAGGCACGGCCATCGTGCTGGTCTGGCGCTTTGCCGGGCCAGGCTGGCGCACGGCGGTGTTCGCGCTGGTGCTGGTAGTTTCCAGCGGCCTTATGGCCTGGCAATTCGAGGCCCGCACCTGGCAACAAGACTACGCCGCGCGCGGCGATGCCGATGACCGGCCCCGGCTGCAGCTGAGCCAGCAGACCTTTGAGGAGCAGCAGGCGCTGTGGGAAAAAACCATGGCCGCGATTGCGCACGAGCGCCCGGGCGTGACCGACGTCTACGCCGTGGTGTTCGCCCCCTATGCCGCGGAAGATGTCTTCCTGCGCGAAAGCACCATGGTCAGCCGGGTGCTGGCCGAGCGCTTTGACGCCGACGGCCGCGTGGTGCACCTGGTCAACCACGCCAGCACCGCGCAAACCCACCTCTGGGCCACAGCGCTCAACATGGAGCGCGCCATCGACGCGATCGCCCAGCGCATGGACCGCAACAACGACCTGCTGGTGGTCTACATGACCTCGCACGGCGCCAGCGACTTCAAGCTGGCCGCCGCCCACTGGCCGCTGCAGGTGCCGCCCGTGAGCCCCGATGAACTGCGCGAGGCGCTGGACAGGTCGGGCATACGCCATCGCGTGATCGCGATCTCGGCCTGTTATTCGGGCGGCTGGGCCGATGCGCTGGCCGGCGACACTACCCTGGTCATGACGGCGGCCGATGCCACCCACACGTCTTATGGCTGCGGCCGCCGCTCCGAGCTGACCTTTTTCGGTCGGGCCCTGTTTGACGAGCAGCTGCGCAAGACGCACTCCTTCGAGCAGGCTTTTGCGCGGGCCGTGCCGCTGATCAAGCAGCGCGAAATCGACGCCGGCAAGGAAGACGGCTTTTCCAACCCGCAGATCCGGGTGGGCGCCGGCATCGTGCCGGTGCTGCGCGCGCTGGAAAAACGCCTGGACGCGCTGCCGCCTGCCGCCAGCGCTGCCCGGCCTTAGCGCTGCTCGCATAACCCGGCTCCAAACCCGGCCATCGCGCGGAGCCCCGGACTTTGCGTTATGGTCTGCGCATGAACACCCTTTTCCTCAAGCTCGGCTGGAAAACCATGCTGCGCGACCTGCGCGCGGGCGAGCTGCGCCTGCTGATCGTGGCCGTTACCCTGGCCGTTGCGGCGCTCACCGCCGTCGGTTTTTTTGCCGACCGCCTCAAGGGCGGCCTGCAACGCGATGCGCGGCAGCTGCTGGGCGGCGACGCCGTGATCCGCAGCGACGGCCAGACACCGGCGGCCTTTATCGCCAAAGCGCAGGAACTGGGCCTGCAGGGCATTTCCACCGTCACTTTTCCCACCATGGGCCGCGCCGGCGATGCCGACGGCGGCGCCAGCAAGCTGGTAGCCTTCAAGGCCGTGCCCCAGGGCTATCCCTTGCGCGGCAGCATGAAGGTGGCCGCCAGTCTGGACGAGCCCGGCGCCGACACGCGCGAGGTGCCGGCCCCCGGCACGGCCTGGGCCGATGCCTCGCTGCTCGACGCGCTGGGCCTCAAGCTGGGACAGACCCTGCTGCTGGGCGACGCTGGCTTCAAGCTCACGCGCATCATCGTGCAGGAGCCGGACCGCGGCGCGGGCTTCATCAGCTTTTCGCCGCGCGTGATGGTCAACCAGGCCGATGTCGCGGCCACCAACCTGATACAGCCCGCCAGCCGTACCAATTACCGTTTTGCCGTCGCCGGTGATGACAAGGCGGTGAAAGCGTATGTGAAATGGGCCGATGCGGAAATCAAAAAGCCTTTTGAGCAATCGGGCGTGCGCGGCGTGCGCCTGGAGTCGCTTGAATCGGGCAGCCCCGAGATGCGCCAGACCCTGGACCGCGCCGAAAAATTCCTGAACCTGGTGGCGCTGCTGGCGGCCTTGCTGAGCGCGGTGGCGGTGGCGATTGTGGCGCGCGGCTTCGCGGCCAAGCACCTGGACGACTGCGCCATGTTGCGCGTGCTGGGCCAGCCGCAACGCACCATCGCGCTGGCCTACACCTTTGAGTTCGTGCTGGCGGGCTTGTTCGCCAGCGCCCTGGGCGTGGCCCTGGGTTTTGCCGTGCATTACGGTTTTGTGCTGCTGCTGGCCGGCCTGGTCGAGACCGCGTTGCCGGCCGCCACCTTATGGCCGGTGCTGTTCGGCATGGGCATGGGCCTCACGCTGCTGCTGGCCTTCGGCCTGCCGCCCGTGCTGCAGCTGGCCCAGGTGCCGCCGCTGCGCGTGATACGCCGCGACGTCGGCAACCTGAAGCCCGCCTCGCTCGCGGTGCTGGGCGTGGGCATGGCCGGTTTCGCGGCCTTGCTGGTGGCCGCCAGCAGTGACCTGAAACTGGGCCTGATCGCCGTGGGCGGCGTTGCCGGCGCGGTGGCGGTGTTTGCCGTCGCCAGTTTCGCCGCCGTCAAGCTGCTGCGCGCCAGCGTGCATGAGGCGACAGCGCCGCGCTGGCTGGTGCTGGCCACGCGCCAGCTCTCAGCGCGGCCGGTGTACGCCGTGGTGCAGACCAGCGCGCTGGCCGTGGGCCTGCTGGCGCTGATGCTGCTGGTGCTGCTGCGCACCGACCTCATCAGCAGCTGGCGCAAGGCCACGCCGCCCGACGCGCCCAACCGTTTTGTCATCAACGTGCAGCCCGAGCAGGGCGAGGCCTTCCAGCAGGCCCTGCGTGACGGCGGCGTGAAAAAATTCGACTGGTACCCCATGATCCGCGGCCGCCTGATCGCGGTCAACGGCAAGCCCGTTACGCCCGACGACTTTGAGGACGACCGCGCCAAGCGCCTGGTGGACCGCGAGTTCAACCTCTCCAACAGCGCGGACATGCCCTCGCACAACCAGCTCAGCGGCGGGCGCTGGACGGCCGGCGAACAAGGCGCCGTCAGCGTCGAGGACGGCCTGGCCAAGACCCTGGGCCTCAAGCTCGGCGACAGCCTGCGCTTTGACATAGGCGGGCAGGCTAGCGAAGCCAAGATCACCAGCCTGCGCAAGGTTGACTGGGGTTCCATGCGCGTCAACTTTTTTGTGATGTACCCGGTGGCCAAACTGCCGGCCGACGTGCCCGTCTCTTTTATCAGCGCCTTCCGCGCGCCCGAACCCGTGGCCGCCGTGGCCGGCCAGCCGCGCCCGCAAAGCTTTGACAACACCCTGGTCAAGGCTTTTCCCAACATCACCAACGTTGACATGAGCAGCACGCTGGCCCAGGTGCAGCGCGTGCTCGACCAGGTGATACGCGCGGTGGAGTTTTTGTTCGGCTTCACGCTCGCGGCCGGCTTGGTCGTGCTGTTCGCCGCCATCACCGCCACCCGCGAGGAACGCGCCAAGGAATTCGCCATCATGCGGGCGGTGGGAGCTCGCGCCTCGCTGCTGCGCCAGGTGCAGCGCGCCGAGCTGGCCGGTGTCGGCCTGCTGGCCGGCTTTTTGGCCTCCGTCGTCGCGCTGGCCGTGGGATGGGGCTTGGCGCGGTTTGTGTTTGATTTCAGCTGGAGTGGGTCTTGGACTGTGCCTTTGCTGGGGAGTCTGGCGGGGGCTGTGCTTGCTCTTGCTGCGGGGTGGTGGGGGTTGAGGTCGGTTTTGAATACGCCTGTGGTGGAGACCTTGCGGAAGGCTCAGTAGGAGGCGTAAGGTCTTGCTCCGACGGCGCGCACTCTTCTGAGTTCTGCTGGCCGGGATCGCCCGGCATGCGACTCACTTTTTTTGCTTCGCCAAAAAAAGTAAGCAAAAAAAGGCGACCCTGGTTGCTGCGTCCCTTCGCTTCGCTACGGGCAGCCTGCGGTGCTCGGTCCAGCCGGGGTCAAAAACAACTCGCTTCGCTCAAACAAGTTTTTGCCCTGATCCGTCTGGCCCTGCGCTCCTCGGCGCATCCACAAGGGGGTGGGGATAGGAATACCGAACAGCCAAACAGCCGAAGATAGATGCGGCCAATTAGCCCTAGGCCTGAATCAGGCCGGCGCTGCTTCGATAATCAACCCATGCAGATAGAAGAACGCCCTCCCGGAAACCCTCCCTTTGAAACCCCCTTCGCCTGGATAGGCGGCGAGGAGCGCGTCAAGGCGCTGGTTGAGCGGTTTTATGACTTGATGGACCTGGAGCCGGGCTACACAGCCCTGCGCGCCGCGCACGGCAGCACGCTGGACAATGCCCGGCAGCGGCTGTTCTGGTTTCTGTGTGGCTGGCTGGGTGGGCCGCAGTATTACACCGACCGTTTTGGCCATCCGCGCCTGCGCATGCGCCACATGCCGCAGCAGACCGGCGGCGGCTCCATCGGGATTGCCGAGCGGGACCAGTGGCTGGCCTGCATGGACCAGGCCATGCGCGAGACCGGGGTGGACGAGGGCTTGCGTGTGCGGCTCAATGCGTCTTTTTTCCAGACGGCCGACTGGATGCGCAACCGGGGCGAATAAACCGAAGGCGCTTGCGGCCTCAGCTCTGCGCCAGGAGCACCACCAGCGCCCCGGCGCCGCCTTCGGCCGGCCTGGCCTGCACAAAGGCCAGCACTTCCTGCTTCTGGATCAGCCAGCTCTGCACCTTGCCCTTGAGCACCGGTGTCTTGCCCGGTGAACCCAAACCTTTGCCGTGCACCACGCGCACGCAGCGCCAGCCCATCTTGTGGGCGTCCTTGATGAAGTGAGCCAATGCTTCGCGCGCGTCCTCGCGGCGCAGGCCGTGCAGGTCGAGCTGGCCCTGTATGCTCCAGCCGCCGCGGCGCAGCTTGCGCACCACGTCGGGCCCCATGCCGGGCCGCCGGAAGCTCAGCGCCTCGTCGGTGTCCAGCAGGGTTTCCACATCGAACTCGTCGGAGATCGCCTCGCGCATCACCGCGAGTTCGTCGCGCTGCTGCTGCACCGGGATGGGCGCGGCCTGTTGCACCGGCAGCGCGGCCTTGTGGCCGGGCAGGTGTTTGGCGGGCAGGGCCTTGACGGTGCCGACGGCGCGCGCGAACAGCTCTTTTTCGGCCTTGGCTTTGGCGGCGGCGGCGACCTTTGCGGCGGCGGCTTCTTTCTCAAGCCGGGCCCGGGTTTCGATTTCCCGCTTGACGGCCTTGAGGTCCTGCAGGCTTTTGAGGGCGGGGGATTTCATGGACTTACCTTACAGCATTCCCAGCTCGGCCATGGACACCGCCTGGGTGCTGGTCACCACGAAGTGGTCAAGCACGCGCACATCCACCAGCGCGAGCGCCGCCTTGAGGTTGTGCGTGAGCGCCTCGTCGGCGCGTGAGGGCTGGGCCCAGCCGCTGGGGTGGTTGTGGGCCAGCACCACGCTGGCGGCGTTCAGGGCCAGGGCGCGTATGACAACCTCGCGCGGGTAGACCGAGGTCTGGGTCAGCGTGCCGCGAAACAGCTCCTCGAGCACGATCAGGCGGTTCTGGCTGTCCAGGAACAGCATGGCGAAGACCTCGTGCGGCCGGCTGCCCAGCTGCAGCTGCAGGTAGTCGCGCACGGCCTGGGGTGTGTCGAACAGGGTTTTCTGGCTGAGGTTCTCGGCCAGCGCGCGGCGGGCCAGCTCCAGCACGGCGACCAGTTGCGAGCGCTTGGCGCCGCCCAGTCCCTTGATGCGCTGCAGGTCCGCGGCCGTGGCGTGCAGCAGCCCGGCCACGCCGCCGAAGGTGTCCAGCAGTTCCTGGCCCATCTGCAGCACGTTCTTGCCGGGGATGCCGGTGCGCAGCAGCAAGGCCAGCAGTTCGGTGTTGCTGAGTGCGCCGGGGCCGCGGGCCAGCAGTTTTTCGCGGGGGCGGCTGTCTTGGGGCAGGTCTTTCAGGATCATGGATCGATCTCTTGTTATGGGGCTGGCAGGAGAAGCGGCCAGGGAGGCCACCGCGCAAAAAAGGCCAAAAAACCGGGTTTAGCCCGGCCGGGCCGTCCTTTCTACAATAGAGGCAGTTTACAAACATTGGCCCGCCGTTCCGGCCGGCCCCGAAAGCCCCAGCCTTATGTCCACCGTGGAACTCTCCGCCGCCCCCCTGATCCAGCAGGGCTCTTTCCTGACCCTGCACTACCGCATGGCCGGGCCTTCGGTGGACGGCAAACCGGGCGCCGACATCATCAACACCTTTGAGGGCAAACCCGCCACGCTGAGCCTGGGCACGGGCGAACTTTCGCCGGCCATAGAGCAGCGCCTGCTGGGCCTGCCCGAAGGCACACGCACCACCTTCGAGCTGCCGGCCGGCGAGGCCTTCGGCGAGCGTAACCCGGAGCTCGTGCAGTGGGTGGCGCGCAAGCTGCTCAATGAACTGGGCGACCCGGATGAGCAGTACAAGGTCGGCGACGTGGTGCAGTTCCCCACGCCCGACGGCCTGGGCCAGTACGCCGGCGCGGTGCAGCAGGTCAAGGAAGGCGGCGACGCCGTGCAGTTCGATTTCAACCACCCGCTGGCCGGCCAGCCCGTGGTGTTTGAAGTGCAAGTGATTGGTGTCCTATGAACAAGACTGTGCTTCCCCAGGAAATCCTGCTGGCCGAGCCGCGCGGCTTTTGCGCCGGCGTGGACCGCGCGATTGAAATCGTCGAGCGCGCGCTGACCAAATTCGGCGCACCGATTTATGTGCGCCACGAGATCGTGCACAACACCTACGTCGTCAACGACCTCAAGCAAAAGGGCGCGATCTTCATTGAAGAGCTGGACGACGTGCCGCCGGGCGCCACGCTGGTGTTCAGCGCCCACGGCGTGAGCCAGGCCATCCAGAAGGAGGCTGAGCGCCGCGGCTTCCAGATCTTCGACGCCACCTGCCCGTTGGTCACCAAGGTGCACGTGGAAGTCGCCAAGCTGCACAAGGAAGGCTACGAGTTCATCATGATCGGCCACAAGGGCCACCCCGAGGTCGAAGGCACCATGGGCCAGCTGGACAGCGGCATCCACCTGGTGGAGGACGCGGCCGACGTCTGGCGCATCACCCCGGCGCAGACCGAACGCCTGGCCGTGGTCACGCAGACCACGCTGAGCGTGGACGACGCGGCCGAAATCAGCGCCGCCGTGAAGCAGCGCTTTCCGCAGGTGCGCGAGCCCAAGCAGCAGGACATCTGCTACGCCACGCAGAACCGGCAAGACGCCGTCAAGGTGCTGAGCCCGCAGGTCGACATCCTCATCGTGGTCGGCAGCCCGACCAGCTCCAACAGCAACCGCCTGCGCGAACTCGCCGCCAAGCTGGGCACCGAAGCCTATATGGTCGACGACGCCAGTGAGCTCAAGGAGTCCTGGTTCGAGGGCAAGGGCCGGGTGGGCCTGACGGCTGGTGCCTCGGCGCCCGAGATCCTTGTCAAGCAGGTGATAGACCGCATCAAGGCGCTGGGCGCGGTGTCGGTGCGCAAGATGGACGGCATCGAGGAAACCATCAAGTTCCCGCTGCCCAAGGGCCTGAAGCTGGACGCGCAAGGCCACATGCTGGAAGTCAACGACAGCCAGCTCCACCAACTCACCTGACCCCCCCTACTCATGACCGATCGCGATCACATCGAGCGCTGCCTGCGCGCGTTCAAGGCCGGCTACAGCCACTTCATCCGCCAGACCCCGCTGTGGCAACTGCCCGGCAAGGCGCTGGGCGTGGACTGCGGCGAGGTCTGGCTCAAGCTGGAGCACCTGCAGACCGGCGGCAGCTTCAAGGCGCGCGGCATGCTCAATCGCCTGTTGTCCAACCCCATCCCGGCCAGCGGCGTGATCGTGGCTTCGGGCGGCAATGCCGGCATCGCCACCGCGGCCGCAGCGCGTGAGCTGGGGGTGCGCTGCGAGGTGTTTGTGCCCGAGGTCTCGCCCCCCGCCAAGCGCGCCAAGCTGGCCGCGCTGGGCGCCGAGGTGGTGGTGACGGGCGCGGCTTATGCCGACGCGCTCAAGGCCTGCCTGGCGCGCCAGCAGGAAAGCGGCGCGCTGCTTACGCATGCCTACGACCAGCCCGAAGTGCTGGCCGGCGCCGGCACCATGGCTGCGGAAATCGAGCAGCAGGGCGGTGTGCCCGACTCAGTGCTGGTTAGCGTGGGCGGCGGCGGCCTGATTGGCGGCGTCGCCGGCTGGTTCGGGCAGCGCAGCCGCGTGGTCGCGCTGGAGCCTGAACTGGCGCCCACGCTCTACAAAGCCCGCGAGGCCGGCGAGCCGGTGGACGTCGCGGTCAGCGGCATCGCCGCCGATTCGCTGGGCGCCAGGCGAATCGGCAGCCTGGCCTGGGAAGTCACCCAGGCCCATGTGCGCGACGCGCTGCTGCTGACGGATGAATCCATACGCGCGGCGCAGCTGTGGCTCTGGAAAGAACTCAAGCTGGCCGTGGAGCCTGCCGCGGCCCTGCCGCTGGCCGCGCTGCAAAGCGGCCGCTACCGCCCGCGCGCCGACGAAAAAGTCTGCCTCATCATCTGCGGCGCCAACCTGGACCCGGCCAGCCTCAATTGAGCCGAGCGGGCCCCCGCACAAAATACAATGGCCCCATGCTAGACATCAACCTGCTCCGCAAAGACCTGCCGTCGGCTATTGCCCGGCTGGAAACCCGCAAGACCCCGCAAACCTTCCTCAATGTGGAGGCCTTCCAGGCCCTGGAGGCCGAACGCAAGGCCCTGCAGATCCGCACCGAAGAGCTGCAGAACCAGCGCAACACCCTGTCCAAGCAGATCGGCCAGCTCAAGTCCAAGGGCGAAGACGCCAGCGCCGTGATGGCGCAGGTGAGCGCTTCGAAAGCTGAACTTGAATCCTCGGCCACCCGGTTGGAGCAGATCCAGGCTGACATGCAGTCCCTGCTGCTGGCCGTGCCCAACCTGCCGCACGAGAGCGTGCCCCAGGGCGCGGGCGAGGCCGGCAATGTGGAGGTGCGCAAATGGAGCCCCATCGAGGGCCCAGGCGGCGAACCGGCCGCATTTGCCTTTGAGGTGAAGGACCACGTCGACGTGGGCCAGCCCCTGGGTCTGGACTTCGAACTCGGCAGCAAGCTCACGGGCGCGCGTTTTACCGTCATGAAGGGCCCGCTGGCGCGCCTGCACCGCGCGCTCGCGCAGTTCATGCTCGACGTGCAGACCCAGGAGCACGGCTATACCGAGTGCTACACGCCCTACATCGTCAACGGCGATTCGCTTCGCGGCACCGGCCAGCTGCCCAAGTTTGAAGAAGACCTGTTCGCCGTCAAGAAGGGCGGGCAGGAAGGCGCGGCCGAAGCCGAAAGCGTCGCGCTGTACCTGATCCCGACCTCGGAGGTCTCGCTGACCAACTTCGTGCGCGATGAAATCGTCGCCGAGGCGGACCTGCCGCTGCAGTTCACCGCGCACACGCCGTGCTTTCGCTCGGAGGCCGGCAGCTACGGCCGCGACACGCGCGGCATGATCCGCCAGCACCAGTTCGACAAGGTCGAGATGGTGCAGGTCACCCATCCCGACAAAAGCTATGAGGCGCTGGAGGCCATGACCGGCCATGCCGAAGCCATCCTGCAAAAGCTGGGCCTGCCTTACCGCGTCATGCTGCTGTGCACCGGCGACATGGGCTTCGGCGCCAGCAAGACCTACGACCTGGAAGTCTGGCTGCCCGCGCAGAACACCTACCGCGAAATCAGCTCGGTCTCCAACTGCGAAGCCTTCCAGGCGCGCCGCCTGCAGGCCCGCTTCAAGAACGCGCAGGGCAAGAACGAATTCGTCCACACACTCAACGGCTCGGGCCTGGCCGTGGGCCGCACCCTGGTGGCCGTGCTTGAGAACTACCAGCTCGCCGACGGCTCCGTCGCCGTGCCGGCGGTGCTGCAGCCCTATATGGGCGGCATCAAGGTGCTGGCACCGGCGGGAAAGTGAGTCCCCAGGCCTGCTAGAATCACGGCTCCACACACTGGAGAGGTGGCAGAGTGGCCGAATGTACCTGACTCGAAATCAGGCGTACCGCAAGGTACCGTGGGTTCGAATCCCACCCTCTCCGCCAAAAATGCATCCAGAACAGTCCAGATTGATCTGAGAAATGCCCTGAAAGCCCCGTAAATCGGGGCTTTTTTGTTTCTTACAGTCCAGATTCGTCTTTTGACATCCAGGCATTTTTGGGGGCATAGTTGGGGGAACGGCGAGGGGAATTCCCCCGTATCCGCCAGAAATTCCCCCAAATGCCCCTTACCGATACCTCCTGCAAGAACGCCAAGTGCCCTGAGGGCAAAGCTCGCGAACGTTTCACCGACAGCGGCGGCCTGTACCTGGAGGTGGTGCCCACGGGCGGCAAGCACTGGCGCTGGAAGTACCGCTTTGGCGGCAAGGAAAAGCGCCTGGCGCTTGGTTCTTACCCCGAGGTGACGCTTGCCCTGGCGCGCCGGGCCCGTGACGACGCCCGACTTCTCCTGAAGGCCGGCAACGACCCGGTCCAGTCCAAAAAGGACGCCAAGCTGGCGGACAGCGTGCGGATCGGCAACACCTTCGAGGCTGTGGCACGGGCCTGGTTTGACCACTGGAAGGGCCCCAAATCGCCCAGGCATGCCGAATACGTGCTGCGCCGGCTGGAAGCTGACGTTTTCCCCGACCTGGGGGCTCGGCCTATCGCCGGCATCACGGCGCCCAACCTGCTTGCGGTGGCTAAGAAGATCGAAAGCCGCGGCGCCCTGGATATCGCCAAGCGCTCGCTGCAGACCTGCGGCCAGATCTTCCGGTATGCCGTCGCCCACGGGATCATCGAGCGCAACCCGGGGGCCGACGTGAAGCCCAGCGATGCCCTGAAACCCCGCACCAAGACGAACTACGCCAGGCTGGATGCCAGGGATTTGCCGCAGCTGCTGCGCAAGATACATGTTTACTCGGGTGGCCCCTACACGCGCCTGGCAATGCAGCTCATGGTGCTCACGTTCGTACGAACGGGGGAACTGATCGCTGCCCGCTGGGACGAATTTGATCTCGAGGCGGCTGAGTGGCGCATCCCGGCCGAGCGCATGAAGATGCGAACGCCTCACATCGTGCCGTTGTCCAAGCAGGCCCTGGTGATCCTGGGCGACCTGCAGGAACTGCGCGGCCTAAGCGGGCTGGTTTTTCCGGGCGAGCGGGACCACGAGAGGCCCATGAGCAACAACACCATACTGGGGGCTCTGTACCGCATGGGCTACAAGGGCCGTATGACGGGCCACGGGTTCCGCGGGATCGCCTCAACCGTGCTGCATGAGCTCGGCTACCGGCATGACGTGATCGAATTGCAACTGGCACACCAGGAGCGCGATGAGGTCAGCGCGGCCTATAACCACGCCACCTACCTCAAGGAGCGCCGGAAGCTGATGCAGGCTTGGGCAGACCATCTGGACAAGCTGAGAGAGGGCGCTAAGGTCGTCTCGCTGCAGGCTGCATGACTTGATACCCCCTAGTCGGCGAGCTTGAAAGGGGGCAAATAGCAAATATTTAAAATAGTTGGTGGATGCCTACTTTTAAGTCGTCATTGAGCGAACCGGCCCCAGTAAGTGGGACCTGATGGGTGGCAAGCAGTATTTTTTATTGAACCGGTAACTGCTTGATGTCTGCGATTAATTGAATCTGCTGCAGATACTCTGCACGGGTCTTCGCCAGCCACCGGACAACAGTCGCATTGTCAAGAAGGCTCTTGATGTAGGTCTTGATAATCACAAGTTGCAAATTGGCTGGGCCATAACCCTCTTCCAAGAGCTTAGTATCAGCTTGGACTGCAGCTAGTTCACGCTCGAGACGCTGCAGTGTCTCCGTCATACCGCTTCGTCGCATCTTAATGGCAGCTTCCTCTACCAATTGGTCAGGCGCAGAGCCCTGCAGCATGGCAAAAACGAGTTTTAGCGAGTAATTATTTAGATTATTCATCGTCTGCGCTACGTCAATTTGTCGAAAGGGCTTCATCTGCCGGAGAGAACTGAATACTCCCATCGGCACTGGCTTGTCGGCCAGCAAAGTAATAGCTTCGTTGCAAACTCCATTCAACAATTTAAAGCGCTGATGAATAGCATCCTCAGAAATACCCAGCGCATCGGAAAGACGTTTTACGGAAACACCTCGCTCCGCTGCCCTGACGATCATCTTGTGCTCTTGAATCGTGGATAACCGGTTAACTCGCTTGTTATAGGTATAGCCTTCGTCATCTGTGGAAATCAGACATAGAACCGTTTTGGCCGCAAGGTCACGCAGTGCTTCTAAACGCATTCGTCCATCCAACACGAGAAATGTTCCGGCCAACTCTTTGTTTTGCGTAACGACGATGGGCTCGACTAGCCCAATGGCGTGTACTGAAGATCGGATCTGTAGATATTTTGCCGTTCCCTTGAGGCCTGGAGGCAATGGGGTTGTCACATGAAGAAGGTCTAGCGGAATCTCTACGCAGTCACGTTCGAAACCCAATCGAACTGGCTTTGGTACTTTGCTCATGGAAAAAATCCTTCACGGTGAGCTAGCTCCGCTAAAGGTTTAGGGATGCTTGTAAGCTTCTCCGCCGTTAGTAGCTCACGAAATTCATCATTAGAAAAGAGTTCCTTGAAGATCTGTTGTGCCAAAAGCAGAGCCTCCTGCGTGTGCTCCGCTTTTTTCTGAATCAGTCGGTGCTTGGCTGTATCTTGTTGATACAGTTCTGCTAGGTCCTCTGGACTCATCGGCGGCTTATTCGATCCGCTTGAGATCGACGTACGGCCTTGCTTTCCATTGCGCATTCGCTGTTCAAGGATTCTTCTCACAGCGAGAACCTTTCGCCCCTTTATCTCGCCACTCTCGTAAGCGTCCAGCAGAAGTTGCTGGGCTTCGCTATCGCTAGAACGGGAAATACTCACGGCCAAATTCAGAGGGATGTGCCCGGCTTCTGTAGCAATTAGCAAGCGTTTTTCCCCGCGCTCCAGCAAGGTCACGACATTTTGAACCCACGATATCTTGTAGCCCAGTTTGGCGCCAATCTCTGAATCGCTGTAACCGCGGTTTCGCAGTGAACGAACCTGTTCGAGTGATTCGTCGGCCCGTGGTGCTCGGCGTGCAACGTTCTCGACGAGGCTCATTACGTGGCCGGTCTCCTCGTCCACATCAACTATCAGCGCGGCAATCTCAGTTTGCCCCAACATCCTGCAGGATTCGAGTCGCCCCTGCCCGCAGATTAGCGCATACGAAGCTTCCCCTGATTCGTGGTTCATGCGGCGCAAGGTGATCGGCCTTTTCAGTCCAATTTCCTCAATACTATCCGTAATGGTTTGGTGAATTTTGGGATTGCGAACGCGGGGATTAACCACCGAAATAGAGTCAATCGGTATCATCTCTATTTTTGTAGACGAATGAGTCAAACAATTTCCTCCAGGGGCAGCCGCCCCGCTAGTTGATAAAAAAGTTCCAGAGAACTGGTGCGATAGGAGTCGAGAACAAAACCGTTGTCTACCAATGTTGGCAATGCATCCGCCAAGAAATCAATAGCCGGCAACACGTAGTAATCGAAAGCACAGCGATTGAACTGATCCATCCTTGCGACCACAGTGATATCAGGGCGAAGGCTGGTATTAAGGCGTAGTCGCCAGCCACACATTCCAGATGGTGTTGATTTATATCGGGCGATTACGAGCGATGCGGTGAATTCACCATTAATGGTCAGAAGATCCGTCGACGGATCGCATTGCGTCCAGCCTCCGGATCGTCGAATTCGTTCAGTAATTTCTTCGAGCAACTCCGGACGCTGTTTCCGAAGGCTTTGGTTGACCTCAAGGTACGTATAGTCTCGCGTTGGCTGATAGCCCACCAACTTGTATGCTCTCAGTAAACTGCCGAATCGACTGCGGTATGTTCCACTGGATGGAACGTCGTCATCCTCGTTTATTACGCTCTCCGAAAGTGCCCCATGCTTTTCAAGCGTCTGCTTGAGCAAGTCGAGCATTTGTGCGTCATCAAGGTGACCGGAGCGTCGCCCAATAATCGCTTGAACTTGGCGAAATTGGTGTATGGGTACGATGGCCTCGAAGGCGCCGTCTTTGCGAATCCATGCTCCCGGGGTATTTCTCTGATGCTTAATCTTCAGCTTAAAGGAAGTCCTGTTAAAGACATTGTTGCCAATGTATTTTTCGTTCGTGAGGACTTGATGAACAGAATCTCGTGTCCACAGCGTGCCTATCTCGAAATGTATGCCATCTCGGTTGAGCACGGATGCGATTACCCGTTCGGGCATCCCGTCTTCGAGGAAATGTCGATAAATTCGGTGTACGGTTGCCACCTCTTCAGGTGGGCCAGGCACCAGAATCACTCGGTCTGTTTGAATACTTTTCTGTTCTCCACGAGATAAAAAACCTTTCACCTCATGGTGCTCGCTAATTAGTTGGCGTCGAAGCCCAAACCCTGGCCGACCTCCTTGACGGTATCCACGCTGCACAAGGTTGCGTTGTCCAGCGAAGACTTTTACAGAAAGTTCGCGGCTGTATTCCGCAGCCATGCTCCGCTTGATGCCAATAAAAACCGTTGAGGGCATCGAGCCGTCATTGTTAAACGGCTCAGCGCAGTAGATCACGCGAATTCCACGGCTTTTGCACATGTACTCATACACGGCTGCTTCGTCCGGATCAGGAAAGCGACCCCATCGACTTATGTCATATACCAGCACGGCAGAGAAATCAGGCTTCGGCTGTTGCACGTCGCGCAACAATTGTTGAAGACCGCTTCTTCCTTTGAGGTTTAGGCCGCTTTTACCTGAGTCTGCATATGTGCGGATGATCCGCATATTGCGATGGGCTGCATATTCGGCGATTGCGGCTCCTTGGTTCTCTGTGGAGTACTTCTGATGTTCCGTGGACATGCGGACGTACTGAACAACCGAGACTTCCTCAGTGTCGAATTTGTTAGCGTCTTCATTTCGTATCGCATCTCCCACTCCTTTGCTCCGTATCGATCAAAAACTGCATGATCAGATAGCTTGATGTAGGAACGGTGACATGCGAAGAGACACCGCACTTCATACGTGTTAATGGAGCCTTTCAGGCTAGTTGATCCAACATGGCGGAGTTCTTTATGGTTAACCTGTGTTGCATCGGCTGTGGCGCCACGCCTACACTACGACGTGTGGGGAACGTGAGGAAAATAATGTGGCCGCCAATATTTGGGAGCGATCGGCGATGCTAAGGAACGCAGGGGCAGAGTGAGTTGGGAAAACTGCAGTGTCGGCTTGATCAATACTTAGCAGCACCATCCGAAGTAAACAGCTACCCAGCTGAAATTTGAAGCACAAAAGGATATCTATGATTCCAAGCGAAGAATGGCGCCGGACCTTCGTCACGGCCATCCAGCAATTTACTGTCGGCGAAGTCGTTAAATTCCGGATGACTGACTGGGCGATCAAGGCCCAGGCAAAGCATGGGCATCGCAACCCGGTTGAAGTGGCTCATGAAGAGTGGACCAGCGGCAAATGGCCTCCTTCGAACTGAAACAGTGCGCGTCTCCTCCTGGGTGCGCTCTGCCGCATTACACACAGCTCTGCATGCCGCAACCTCGGTTGCGATTCTCTTTGCGTTGTATCTTGTTTACCTTGACTACCACTGGCTGCCTATCGTCATTGTTCTTGTGGTGTTTGTCGTAAATGGTTTTCTAATATTTCGGCAATGGAAGCGAAGGACACTCGCTGATAGAGGGTCCGAGCACCGCCGCCCGGACTAACTCATATCTGAGATCCATCGTCTGGATCTTCAGGCGCATCATCATGCGCGGGGTCAAATCCGTTGCTCAGCGCGCGATTGAGCCGCGCAGCGCTACGCTTCATGAGCTTTTCCGTGTCCAGGACGGCCTTGGCGCCTGGTGGTTTGCACAACCATCGTTCTCTGGAATAGTCGAATTTCGCCTTGAAGGAATTGCGGAATTGGTGCGCTGTGGTGCCCTCGACGGTCATGCCAAGGCTGTTCATCGCAATAACGGTGGGATTCAGCAGTGCCGGCAGCAACTCGTTGCGAGTGCCTGGCTCCAGCAGCAGGGCCTGCAGATCTGTACGCGGGCCATCGGGCCAGCGCCTCCGGATGATCAGCTCACCCCGCTTGGGGCCAGCGCGCAGCGCTTCCACCGGGTCGCCACCCTTGCCGCCGAGAACGTAGACATCGAAAATCACTGTATGAATATACAGCAAAAGTATTCATCGAAGAGGGAATTTCGCGCGTAAATACTGTATTTATGTACAGTATCTACGGTAAGATTTCTGCCATGGAAACGCTTTTACCAACCCAATGGATTGCCCAATGTGCAGAGCGTCTGCATCAGCGCTGGACGACTGTTGATCTCGCGATGCTCGAAGAAGTCGCAATGGATCTGTGGAAGAACACCGAGTACCGGACGATGGAGCCCATCGAAGCAGCCGCAAGTTGGCTCACGCCAATTGTTGAGCATCCGTCGGAACCTCAGTAACTCAGGCGCCGGCATCTCGCGATACGCCTCATCCAATTAGAGGAGGCGCCTTCCGTCCCCACCTGTCACCATCTGTGACAAAGGCTGGAGACACCATGAAACCGTTCTGCGCGCTCGCGCTGCTACTGGCATGCGGGATAGCCGCCGCTCACTCCGGCGGCACGGATGCGCAGGGCTGTCACACGAACCGCAAGACAGGTGACTATCACTGCCACGGGGGCAAGAAAACAGCGGGGGCAGCCCCGGCAACTCCAACGGGTCCAGCCGCACCAGCCGCGGCTCCAGTCACCCCGGCGAAGGGTGGCGGGCCTACCTGCTATGTAGGACCGCGCGGTGGGACGTACACCATTACCAAAAGCGGTCGGAAGAACTACGCCGGCTGCTAAGCGACGCGATATGAAGATAGCACTCGCAAGATTTCTGAGCGTTTCTATCGTCGCTTGGTTTTTGCTATTGATGCCAAGGACGGCGCTCGCGCAGAACTTCAACGAAGCGTTCAACGCGATAGAGGCTGGATTGTCCAACGACAATTTTTTCACAGGCGAACGGCTATACCGTATTGGTCGCGGACCGCTTTTTACTGGGTATGTTTCCGGAGTTCTTGACGCTGGGGACCTGGTAGGGGAACCTCAGAAGCGGTACTGTCTCCCGCCGAAGGTCACTAATGGACAGGTGGCGGATGTGGTGTTCAAGTACCTCGAAGGTACGCCAGAGATTAGGCACCTTGGTGCCAGTCATGCAGTCCGAATGTCGATTCGATCGGCCTGGCCTTGTGCCCCCGCAAAATGAAAAGATAGAGCAGTAGTACCGCACCCACTCGGCATGTGGGATACAGGAGAGATGGCTATGAAAACGGTAATTTTGGGTGCCGCGTTGATTCTGACTTCCGTTTGTGCCGACGCGGCTTGCGTGTGTCGTTGTTCAAATGGTCAAAATCAGCCATTTTGCTCAAATAGCTTAGATCTGCCACCGATTTGCGCGCCGGTGATTTGCCCTATTGCTCCACCATCCATTGCTCCAATCCAAGCACCTGTGTTACCCCCTCTTGGCACACAAAGTTGCTCGCAGCAACAAGTGCTCAACCCCTATACCGGCCAATACCAGTGGCAGACAGTTTGCCGCTAATCGATTTCAAGTGGAATGCTGAATGAATATCAAACTTGGCCTTGAACGCATAAGCGTAGTTTGGTGGGGCCTCTGGGCCGTGCTAGCGCTTCTGACTGGGGCGTCACTGATCTTTTCCAGCGCCAGTGCCGGCGACACGATGATTGGTTTCGTGCTCCTGGGCGCGCTCATCCCAATTTACATCGCTCATCGGCTCACATGTTGGATCATCGCCGGATTTTTTGGCTCTAAGTAGCATGGCTTCCGATGCTTCCGCCCTTGGACTTGCGGCCACTTCTGCACTGCTCGGGATTGGTGGCGCTTTAGCCGCGTGGAGTTACCAGCTATATACCTACGCTAAGCATGGAATGTGGTTCGGTTATAGCGTTATCGATCTCGCACGACAGTTTCATGGCGGTGCATGGTTTACCTATCCCTCGGACTGGATAGGAATCTACAAGATACTCGACGCCACAAACGCCGGCCTTGCAATATTCATGATCGGTATCGGATTGGCGACCTTGATCATCTCCGGCGCTGATGCAAAGTAAAGCCGTCTTGGCAATAGCCCTTCTGAGTGCGATGTGCATGGGGAGAAGTACAAGCTGTTAGGTCTGCCGCCGAAGTTCTGGCTTTCAAGCGTCACAACCCATGCCCAGCCACCGGAGAGCGCCGCAGCGCCTGTCCAATCTACTGGGTTGACCCCGACATACCGTATGAAAACTATGTCTCATGGTCACTGTTGAATCACAGCATGATGTTAGGGTACAGCTAGCTTACAGCTCTGCAACCCCTAGGGCTGCTTCACTGAGCATCGAACTGGCCCGAAAAGCAGTCCAGCTGTATTTACTTCTCTGACCTCCGCCCGAGCGGCACTATCTCCACCGTCTTGACGGATGTCAAACCTGCACCCGCGCCCATCACGCGTCATAGTTGCAACGTACCTACCTCCCGGGCTTGGCTTAATTGCTGTGTAAATTCCGCAACTACTTGCACCGCGAACCGCTGATGCGGCGATGATGAAAAAGCTTGCTGGATCTAGGGAGGTCTGCACACTTCTACCTGCCTCCAGTACGTGGTTCTCCTTTTGGCCGCCAAAGGGATAGAAGTCCGTGCAGTCGCCACGTTGAGATCCCAAGAGCACAAGTGGACCTCCGGAACGATTCTCCACGGTCAAAGTCGCACTTTCAGGGCCAGCCACGTTTAGGTAAGGGGGCGCAGTTGCGCAGGCACCGATCAAGACGCACGCGGCTACCGATGCTGCAGTGCGGGAAATGTTTGCGGCAATCCGATTTGTAAAAATATTCATAGTTAATCTTACAGCGGGCCCGTTATGTACCGGCGGCGCCGATAAGGTAGAAAACATGCAGTGGCTGTCCGTGGTTGACCACAGGGCCAAGACACGGCAGGATTTGCGGGTGTATCGATATCTGCGAAAAATTCCCCAAGAAATAGTTTTTAAGGGCTGATGTCAATGGGGCTAATAAAAGAAAAATGGAAAGATATTTCCGATGAATTGATCTCTGAAGCAGGTATTCGAGCCTTACACCGGCCGAATGTGGCGCATCGGATATCTTGGAATAGATACGACGCAGGACTTCGATCATCAGAATTGGTCGGATTGCCGTGCACGGTGTATGTTATTGACGGTAGTTGCAGTTACGCAATAGGTGACTTTATTGTCGAAGCTCAAAAGGGTGAATTGATCCACGTATCGCCCGGTGACTACATTTTTGAAGTTGGAAATCTCGGTGTCTCTCTTTATCGAGACTTCATTCTTCCAAAAATGTGAGGTAGTTCAACTAGTCCAGTTGACGAGAAACTCCAAGGAATAGGCCGTGAAAGAAATCCGCCTCTGCTGGGCCGAGCATGTTGTTCACCATGAAGACTAGGTGAAGAGCGGCGGCCTATGGACTCCTGTTACCGAAGAGGCACGTCGAGATTTCCAGATCGTCGCCGAGACCGGCAATGAGATCTATTGATCTGGCTCGCATTGGGTGGAAGAACGCGAGGCGTAGGCCTGGCGCCCGCAGCCGACGTGACACAAGCGCGGAAACTGGCGCTAAAAGATTCGGCTAGGCCAGGTTAGCAACAATCCGGAATATATCTAGGATCATTTATGCCAATAACTATTGCGGCGTCGGCATCGGCTGCTGCTGCGACAAATGCAGCTCAGTCCGGTGCCACCGATAGCGCGCCTTCGATTGCATCAGGCGTGTGGACCGCTGATTGGGCCACTCTAATTAAGCCTTTCACTGCGGACGCGCTTGCAAATGGATTTACGACATTAGTAGCTGCATTCGTAGGTGCAATGCTTGCCTACTATTTTCAGCGCCGTCACCAGGAGACCCAAGAACTGAGGAATGAATTGGTCGCGGCGCATCGATTGTTGTTTGCGCTGGCGCATCAAATGAATATGCTTGTGTTAATTCAACGCGACTATGTATCTCCCTATCTGCATCATCCCGGGCGCGCATTTGTTATGCAGGCCTCGGGACCGATCAACTCCTTGAGGAATATTCTCGAGTTGCCAGACCTTGCCTTTCTATTGAAAGGAATGGAGGGTCATTTGGTTCTCCAGGAAACATACATGGCGCAGCAGAATTATGGCCAGGCACTGGATCAATGGAATGCCCGGTCAGCACTGTACGCAGAAAAAGTTCGCCCCGCTCTTATTGCTTCTGGTATCTCGGACGGAGTGACCGTAAGTGAAGCTGATATGCGCCGCGCTTTGGGCGAACATCTGTTTCGTTCAATTGTGAGCGAAACAGATAGCTCAGTTGACTATTTAAGGCGAGCGTTTGAGCGGCTTTCTGGTGCCATGAAAAATGCGCGAGTCCATTTTGTTAAACGCTTTGAAAGAAATGACTTTATGGTTTACGACTTCTCAAACACCTACGGTCTTGTTGAATCGCCATCAATTGCCACCTCCGGGCCAGAAAAAGGAGCGGCTAAGTAAAGAACCGCTTGAGCGATTCTGGTATGAGGGGGCGGCGGCGCTAGAAGTCAGCTTACTTGCCGGTGCATCTATGTACCGGTGGATCCGTTATCTTCCAGCAACATGTGCATCTGGTGATTCAGCGTCACCAGCCGGTCGGCCAGTTCAACCGCTTTGTCAGGTACGTCCTCAATCGGATGGGTCCCCGTAGACATCCCGTCATAGGTGAACTCGAGGAAATGCGCGAAGCCTGGCGGGACACAAAGAGCCTCTTGCCGGATCGCCGTTGCGATGCTGTCATAAGTCCTAGGCGGCGTCACCAACACGCCGCCTTGCTCTGCCCTAGCGACATATACGCCTCGTACTTCTCTGTTGATATCGATGGTCAGGATTAGCATTTGCTTAATTGATGAACTTTAGTTCAGTGGGCTTGCGATACATTATGGCCACCTAAACAGATGGGGCCTCAATGAGTGCAGGGTTCGACGCGATAACCAAGTTCTTCAAAGATCGAGCGGAAGACCTCAGGCGCATTGTCCGCGGCTCAAAGGGTGACGTAGAGCTTGGTGATGTTGAAAGCGAGGCCTATCTGGCCGCCGAAGACATAGGCAACAAGCGCGGTTACCCTTTCGACTTCACTGACCAGGTAGACCAACAGACGCTTCTTGGCCGGCTGTACAACCGCTTAGTGAAGTTCGCCGACAAGAACATCCGATTCGCCGTCAAGCTCGATACGGACTGGGATCGCGAGGAAAGTACCTCATTCGGCGCCACTCTGGCCCGACTACTTACTGCCCCGGCTTCCTACGATCCAGTAGTCAGCTTGGAAGCAACTCAAGACGGTGACGAGGTTCAGGCCGCTGTACAGCGCAGCTACTCCGAAGCGGCCGCGTATGTGTTGCTTCTAATGCGGTTCAACTGGGAGCCCAAAGACTTGGCCATCCATCTACGGGTAGCGCTGGCCTCGCTGCGGCTCAGGCTGCGCATAGCCGGCTTCAAGGTCAAGTTTCAGCCGTCACTGTTTGACGGCGTAGACAAGATTCCCCAGGACTTCCCGGCCAACGTACGCCCAGATAGGGTGACTCGCCAGCCGGTCCACCTTGAGGGAGAGCAGGTGGCCTGGACTTTCTGACCCACCGAATGGTACTTGCATGGTGTGATAAAAAGGATTACTATTTATCGCATGCAACGCAAGGAAAATATTTCCCAAAAATTAGCACCTGGTCGGAAACCTTTAAGCGAAGGAGTGAGGACTATCGGCGTGACCCTGAAGATGACGGTGGTACAGCGCGAGAAGCTGGCTCGCCTCGGAGGTGCGCCATGGGTGCGCGAGAAAATCGATAAGGCTAAGGAGCCAGAAGAGTAACCGCTATGCCCTGCAGCGGTTAATGCAGGGCACAAAAGACGACGGCCAAGGTGCTTGGAACCACCCTGACCGTCTGACCAAAACTCACTGGATTGGAGTGAATCATGGCTACCCGTAAGTATGTCACTAATAGCCCGTCTTCCCAAGAAACCCCGGGGACGATGGAGGCCCGTGAACTGATTATTGAGATCCAACCGCGCATGTGCGTGCGCTGGGAGGGAACTGCAGCTCAGCTCCTGGACGAAGACCTTATTCCTAAGAAATTTGACTGGCCTTCCGGGCGGAGAAGCCGCGGCTGGAATGGGGACGATGGGTTCACCTATTGGCTTCAACGCAGCCGCCCGCCCGGCATTAAAGGCCCGATGTCAGTATGGGTGCACGGTGACTGGTGGATGCTGCAGAGGACACCGACTACCGAGATTGGGACGGGATTTGCGGCGGCCAATCTCTACGAAGCACGTTGCGCATACGAACGAGAGCTATGGAGGCAAACTCCCGCGGCTCGCGTTCAATGGACCAGGTATTGCATGGCTCAAGAGCATGAGGAATTTCAAACCTTCCTCAAACGAGCAACTGGTGAGTTAAGTTGCTCCCAGCCATCGAGGAGCAACTAATGGCCGCGTACCTTAAGCGCGAAGCGATAGAGCTCCTCTTTGGTGACGAGCCGGATACCCTCAAGCGAGTGCTGGCTGTCATAGAGTCGGCGGCGCCGGCCGCACAGCAAGCACGTCTCACGGGCCCCCTACAGCTGCAGTTGACGCCGACAATCCAGCGAAATTACGTGCGGCGAGGGGTCTTTGAACGTTTCAGGCCGGAGTGGGCGGAAAAAATACTGCCTAACCTGACCGCCGTTTTCTATGTGTCGGTGAAGGACGCGGAAGAAGTTCTGAGTGACGCCAAGAAACAGAGGTCGAAATATGATGGGCCGCGCGGCGAAGCTGTGGCGTGGGGTGCGCTGATCAAATGCCTCGCAAGGTTGATTGAGGATGAGAAATTCCACGGCTGCATCGAGTTCCCTGGCGAGGAGAAAGTGGAAGCTGCCCGCCGTGCTGCCTCAGCAATATTCAGAGTTGGGGAGCGAGTTACCGTTTGGGATGGCGATGGAGACGAAGCGGGATCAGCCACAATCGTTGGTCCATATGGCGCTTACGTCGTAGATATGGATGACGGTCCGTATGTGAGGAACGACAAGAGGGTCGATTGTTGTCACGGCTATAGGGCGCGCTCTAGCAACGGAGAAACATTCTTCTACTATCCGTGGCAGCTTTCCCCAATAGGCGAAAGCTACGGGCATCTGCGGTTAGTCAAGTATTGAGTGGGGGGCACTATGAACAAAGACGTCAGATTCACAATTTTTGAAAAGCCATTGGAGCCCCGGGAACGGCTTTCGTCGGACGACCCGAAATACTTGGAAGCATTAAAGCAACATGACGAGACGGTCGAGGGAGTTCGAAAGAAGATTGTCGAATCTCCGCGTGAATTGTTTTCTCATCTTCTCGGCGCACTGGTCACTCAACCGGACACGTTTGCAAGCATTGCGCCAAAGTCTGTTCGACGGTATGGGTATGTGGCGAAACATTTTCTTGCCGCGCTGAGCGGTCGGGAAAAGAGCGCCTCACCATACGTCCCATTGGAACAATACTGCCTCGACGACACGTTCAGCTCAAATCGAACAATTTACTTCCGGCTGTTTAATGTTGACCCGGATGACTTTATGGATTCGATTTTTCGAGAGCTGTTGGAAGACTATATAGATCGACTTCAAAACTCTATCGCCCTGGTCTGTCATATGGTGTATCGAGGACTCCCCCTTTACGTAGACGAAGGCTCTGGAAATTTTAGAGAGTTAGAGTCCAACGATGAAACATTAGTCTTCATCAAAGGCATGGGCAAGTACTTCTACCCTCCCGACGACTGTACGGCCGCACCTGAGTGGCTACTGGGTTTGTATCTTAAGCCCGGTGATGTCGATCTTTATCACCTGATTTATTCTCAGCAAGACCCGCCGTCACCCGACGAAGAAAAAATTCTCATGAAAGCGTACCAGACGGGTTTGGGGCGAACCAGCGGAGCCGGCTCTGAAGAGAAGTCTTCTTTGAAGGAGAAGTCCGACGAGCTTTTTTCGATGGATGACTATGCTGATGTGAGAAACGATCTTCTCGGGCAACTGAACTACTTGGTCGATAACGTCTTAAAGATTCCAGCTGAAATATTTAAGGATCACGGAACATCCGCGTTCACCATGCAGCTGAGCCAGGCTGCCAAGGACCTTCCAGAAGCTCAAGATGGTGCAATGTACGAGAAAGCCTCGAAGTCGTTTGAATTGTTGTGTGCGTCGGTTCCGAATGTGCCTAGAGGCGCTCTTGAGGCTCTGAGCATGTCCTACTCTGCGTTGACTTTGGACTATGACAACTCAATGAATACCGACAAGCTTTTGAGCCGGCTATCCATGTTAATGGCCATTGCCACTGGAGTCGGGAAGATATTCGGCATGCTTCCCAATGCTTCTGTAGTTGATGTTCGAAGTGAGTCCGAGCGACGCGCGATGCTTTCTCGCGCGGGGAGACTTGGGGCGGAAAAAAAGAACGAAGGAACAGCGACATTGAAAGCCTGGGCACTGAGCATGGCGAGTGGTTTACGCGGAGCCGACCGAGATATTGCGCGGAAGCTCATACTTGAACTACCTGCTGAGCTGGCTGATAAATCCAAGAACCCAGAGCGCTTGATATACGAGGCATTACTGAAGCAAAGAAGGAAGTAAGGGCGTACGGCTAGCTAGCTAGCCGTAACGGGCGGCCAGCCACACGTAACGGCTGGCTAGCCAGACGTACCACAGCATAGGGATAAGAACTCAACATTGCGCCATCCTCCACTACGGACTTTGGCAGCATGAATCAATCCAGCAAGGTGCAGGGCACCGACCAAAAGCCCCAGCCCTCTCCCGCACTCCAAGCGACCGACGCCGTCCACCGCCGCGACTGGGCAGCCGCAGCTCGACACTTCACCCATGCCACCACGGCGCTGCCTCCAGACCCCCAAGGCTCCACCACCGCCGCAGAGCTGACCCTGCGGCGCCAGGCCCACGTCGCTGGCTCCATGCACCGGCGCATGCAGTACTTCGGCCTGGAGCGGGCGTTCGTCATTCCTGAGGGGGCTCGGTGATGGTGGCTTCTACTCGACTTCGGCAAATTCGCCAAACGGTGCAACCCTTCACCAAGACTTGCCACCGTTGCCTGGCCAGACTGACGGGCATGACATCGACCACTGATGAAAACCCCAAACGAGCCTCCCTCAGGGGGAAATCGGCGAATTCAGGCACATTTGTCCCGGATTTTGGCGAGCGTTCTGTCGGAAACTTCTCGGTGAAGGAATTCGCATGAACCAGCAGAACACGGCGCCCGGCGCCGACCAAAAGCCCCAGTACGCTCGCGCAACCGCCACGGCCCAGCATTTGTGCATCGGTAAGAGCACCTTGTGGCAGTGGTGCGGATCCGGGCCAGGTAGCCGCCCGGGGTTCCCAAAACCCATCAAGGCTGGGCCCAAGGTCTCGCTGTTCAACATCACCGCCATCGAGGCGTACCTGAAAGCCCAGGCCGAGCAGGTGGCGCCATGAGGGATGTCGAATTAAAACGTTTTGATAGATTTCCGGCCTCAGGACGGGGAGCATGAGCGCTATGAAACGCAATTACCTCCTCCTGCTGTCCCTGTCGGCGGCCACCGCGGCCGTAGGCAAAGAATTCATGGCCCGGATCAAGATGAATGTGGACGCCACCGCTGCGCCTTTGTGGATCGATTCCCGCGGCATAGGCGTGTTCCTGTCCACCAAGCTGCCGGCCCGGCAGATCTGGCTGCATGCGTTCCCCGACAGCTTGACGTTCGCCCAGCGAGATGCTCTCAGGGACCTGCTGATCATCCAGGTCGGCCCTGACGTGGCCGGCCCGCCCGAGGCGAAATCTATCGCTTGGCTCAATTCGCATAAGGCAAGTCATGCCTGACGCTCAAATATCACCATTGACACCGGCCGCGGGCGATCTGCGCGATTTCCCGCACACGCCGGTCTACCGCGCGCGCCTGTTCGCATCCGAATTCCATGCGCAGACCACGGACGCCGAATGGCGCGCAGGCGTCACGCTGTGGATGAAGTCCTGGGATCAGGTTCCGGCCGGCAGCCTTCCAACCGACGAAATCGCTCTGTGCCGCCTTGCCGAGCTGGGCCGGGACATCAAGACCTGGCGCAAGGTTAAACCCGGCGCATTGCGCGGCTGGATCCTCTGTGACGACGGCCGGATGTACCACCCCACAGTCGCCGAAGGCGTCAACAAAGCGCTTGAGTCGAAGTTGTCACAGCGCAGCAAAACCGCCAAAGCCCGTATTGCCGCGCTGCAAAAACTCCTCGACGCGGCAACCGAACAGGACAAGAAAGACAGCTTGACGGCGGAAATCGAGAAGGTGAAACAGAGTCTGAAACTGGTTCAGTCACAGACCACCAAAGAAGCGCCGGTGGACCCACCAAAGCCGCCTGTATCTCAGTCTGTCACAGACCCTGTAGCTGAGTCCAAGGAGAAGGAGAAGGAGAAGGAGAAGGAGAAGGAGAAGGAGAAGGAGAAGGGATTTGATATTACAGAAGCTAAAGCTTCTGGCGACAAGTCGCCGCCCGATCTCGAACTTTCCGCGTCAGACCTTTGGAAATCCGCCGTCGAACTGCTGACCGGGCAGGGGATGACCGACGCCAGCGCCCGAACTTTCATCGGCGGGCTGCGCAAGAAATTCACCAACGACGTGGCCGATGCCGTGATCCAGGCCGCGGTAGTCGAGCGCCCAGCCGAGGCTCGAGCATGGCTCACGAAGGCTTGCGAGCTGCGCGCCAGCCAAACCCACAAATCCCAACGCACCGCAAGCCTGCACAGCGGACTCGCCGACAAAGACCCATCGAAAGGAATCCAAGATGACGGATCATTCACTCTCTGACGAATACAAGCCCACCAGCGAATACGAGCGCGGCCGAGCCGACCGGATGCTGGCGATATACCGCGGCAAGCCGACCGAGCTGCTGGGTCGAATGCAATTGAACTGCCACCGACATGGCGGCTTTTTCAGTATCGGGCATCGGCTCACCCTGCCAAACATGCCACCCCGGGACATTTGGCAGGACTGCCAGGACTGCAAGCGCGAGCAGCAAGACCAGGCCCAGCGCGAGCGCGCTGCCCTCGACTTGGTGCACGCCATGCGTGAGCGCGCAAGCCGGGTTCACGGTGCCGGGATCCCACTGCGCTTTCGGGATCGGGCCTTTGAAACCTACAAGGCCACGACGCCGGGGCAGATCCGAGCGCTGACCATGGCCCGCGACTATGTGGAGCAGTTCGCGGAAAACCGTGCTAAGGGATTGGGCCTCGTGATGGCTGGCCACCCGGGCACCGGTAAGAGCCACCTGTCCAGTTCCATCATGCTGAGCTTGGTGGACCGTTATGTCGTGCGGTACGTGACCTGCATGGAAATGATCCAGGAAATCCGGGCGACGTGGCGCCGTGACTCCGACCGCAGCGAAGGCCAGGCCTTGGAGGAGTTCGGCGCCACTATTGACCTACTTGTCGTTGACGAGGTGGGCGTGCAGTACGGCACCGACGGCGAGCAAACCCTGCTGTTCGGAGTGCTGGACCAGCGCTACCGCAACATGCTCCCCACCATCCTGTTGACGAACCAGGACAAAGACGGCTTCAGAGGGTTTGTCGGGGAGCGCGTCATGGACCGCCTGACCGAGACGGCGAAGTGGATTCCCTTCAAAGGTGAAAGCTACCGCGCTACCGCACGTAAGGAGGCTGCGTGATGGTCATGGACCTGTCAAAGGCCACCCCGGATGAGCGCACCAGCTGCTTTGGCGAGGCTTTCCGCGACGTACAGATGGTGGGCCTGAAAACCGACGCGACCGGGACGCTGTTCACTACCGTAATCCTGGACGGGCAAACGGTGCTACTGGTGGGCGACCCGGAGGAGGCATTGGCGAACTACTACAACCCCTTTTACCCGGGGCAGAAGTGTCCCTGTGACGGCGGAGGGATGGTGGTCTGGACTAAATCGCAGCATGAAGAGGCGCTCAAGTGCCTGAATGGTGAAACAGGGAAAGGGGAGAAGCCATGATAAGCCCCCTTTTCCCGGTCTGCCCGCGCGCGCGTTTGCGGCCAATCTCAGGCAAGCTCGATCTGGTTGTCCCGGTTCACCTTGCTCTGGATGACGGCCGCCAGACCAAAGGCCGCTGGTGGTTCAAAACCGATGCCGCGACAGGTTTGATCAGTGCTGCCTTCGGGGTGCAGGAAAAATCGCATACCCGGTTGTTTGTTCTCATCGGCCTGCACAGCCTGATTCAGCAAATTGACGTATTGCGTGGGCGTCACTTTCATTTCTTTCCCCCAGTGAAAACATCAGTATGAGCGAATCCCAAATAACAATGAAAGGAAAGTCATGGCAATAAACACTGAAACCCTGCCCCCGTCGCTCGAGGAGCGTTACGGCGCCGCCGCCGGGTCGAGCAACCTGCGTCTGGACGAAAACCGCCGCGGCGCCGTGAACCTCCTGATAGCGGCCGGCGTGGCCGCGCGCGGGGAGCAAAAAGGGAGTCGGGTCCTGGGCGGCGCCCTGCAGCGCCTGCTGACCGAATGGGAGCAAGTAGCCAAACCTCAGCGGATGCCGGCTATGAGCTTCAAGGCCTGGATCGACGCATTGCCCTTAATCAAGGTGGGCGAGCGCGAGGGAAGGGATGGGGAAATAGTTCCCATCATGGGCCGAGATAAGGAGGGCGCCCGCCGGAAGCGGGACGAACAGCAGAAACAGAGCGAGTTGATGTACGGCAAAGAACTCATGTTGCTGGCCCAAAAGCTGCCATCGCGGTTCCTCGTGCGCGAGATCCTGTTCGCTGTAGCAGTTCAATGGGGATGCGAAGAGCCCGAGGAAGTCGTGGCCGCCGCAATTGCTCACTGGCTCGCCAGCAAGTGCCAGAACTGCCAGGGGACGGGTTCGGTACAGGCCGGCGACAAGATCAGGACCTGCGACAAGTGCCACGGCAGCACCCAGGCCCGCGTGCCCGGCGGAGATGCTGGGCACCGCATGGTGGACTACATGGACCTATGCCGGGTAACCTGGCTGGGCGCCTTCAAACAGTCGTATCGGGAGATCCACAAAACCGCTTGACAGTGATTGGGGGCGGAATAGAATTACCCCCGAGGGGCGCAAGATGTCGCATCTTGAAACCCTCCTATCTGTCGAACTACGGCGCTAATCGCCGGGCCCTCGATGGAAACCTGTCTCTAAAGCCACCCACTACGGTGGCTTTTGGCTTTTTTGGCGTGCCCTAAAACCCGAGATTTGCTTTTAGCGAGTTCGGATACTTGCATCCGTACTGGGCGTGCGTCCTATTGTCGAGATCAATTATCAAAAGCAGGTCTTTTGGGGCGAGCAGCTTGCTTTTGTAATAAAGATGGTCTGCCACGCTTTGGGCCGTTCCGGCAGCGGGGAAAATGCAAACCGAAGAGGTTTCATCCCACGGAATTTCGGCTGCAATCGTACGTAGTGCCTCTTGCAAAGAGTCATAGCGATCTTGATAGGTGCTATCGCTTTCAATACGAAAGCTCAGTAGAAAGTGCGGCATCGCAAACCTCCGTTATTGGGGCATCGTATGCCTGCCGCAAAGAACTAACACCCTCTATTTAGAGGACGACTCGCCCGCCCTAAGCCAGCGGGCTTTTTCATTTGGAGGCTACGAACATGATCGAACCCAAGCACTTCGCCGAGGTTGCCAAGGCCGTCATCGAGAACAACGCCTACCAAGCCATCAAATACATCAGCCCCAGGCTGGTGCTGAAGGCAACGCGTCAAAGCAAGTTCAAAGTCAGCAATACGCGCAATACCTTCATTTTCACAATGGGCCGGCCTGCTGTCCGTGAAGCCGAGTTCATCAAGAGAGCGGTAAAGGCTGGCGAGCCATTCCCGATCAAGAAGCCGCAGCTGCGCTTCAAGACCTACAAGAAGTAAACCAGAGGGCGACCAACCGCAAGGAGTCGCAAAGACTATGACTGAGCCGAAAAATACGGGCCAATTCGGCAAGGGAAACCCCGGAAAGCCCAAAGGAGCGGTCAGCAAGACCACCAAAACAGCCAAGGAGGCCATTGCGCTTGCGGCTGAGGGTTTGGGTGGTACAGAGCGTTTAATCGCCTGGGCGCAGGAAGACCCGCTGAATGAGCGGGCGTTCTGGTCGAGCATTTACCCCAAGCTGTTGCCGCTGCAGGTAGCCAACGCTGACGGCGAGGACTTTAAGACCGTCACCCGCATTGAGCTGGTGGCGATGAGGGCTCGTGACAGCAGTCAAGATTGAGATCCCCGACAAGCTAATTCCTGTTTTCGAGGGACGAGCTGACGTTAGGGGCGCGAAGGGTGGCCGAGGTTCGGCCAAGACTCGCAGTTTTGCAAAGATGATTGCCGCCCGCGGCTACATGTACGGCATGGAGGGCGTCACTGGCCAGCTGGTTTGCGGCCGGCAGTTCATGAACTCGCTTGAGGACTCTTCCCTTGAGGAGTGCAAACGGGCCATCGAGGAAGAGCCCTGGCTTGCGGCCTATTACGAGATCGGTGAGAAATACATCAAGAGCCGGGATGGCCGAATCTGGTTTACGTTCGTTGGGCTGGATCGCAGTGTTGCGAGCATCAAGTCAAAGGGCCGAATACTTATTCTGTGGGTGGACGAAGCGGAGCCGGTAACGGATGCCGCCTGGGGTGTAGTTATCCCAACCCTGCGCGAAGAGGGTTCAGATTGGAATGCCGAGCTGTGGGTAACTTGGAACCCAAAGCGCAAGACCTCGGCAGTTGAAAAGCGGTTCCTGGGCACCAAAGATCCCCTGATCAAGATAGTCGAGCTGAATTGGCGAGACAACCCAAAGTTCCCGGCCAAGCTGGAGCGGGAACGGCAACGAGACTTAGAAGAGCGCCCCGATCAGTATGGGCACATCTGGGAAGGTGAGCATGTCTCGGTTGTGGATGGGGCGTACTTCGCCAAGCAGCTCACTGCGGCGAAGGCGGGCGGTCGAATCTGCCGGGTCGCCGCAGACCCACTGCTGACGCTCCGGGCCTTTATCGACATAGGCGGAACAGGCGCCAGAGCTGACAACTTTGTCATTTGGATAGAGCAGTTTGTAGGCCGCGAGATTCGCGTCCTTGACCACTACGAGGTCCAGGGCCAGCCGATCAGCGCGCACCTGATCTGGCTGCGCAGTAAGGGCTACGTTCCGGGCCTAGTGACGATCTGGCTGCCCCACGACGGCGACACGCAGGAAAAGGTATTTGACACCTCTTACCGCAAGGCGTTTGAGGATGCCGGATATGCGGTCGAGGTAGTCCCGAACCAGGGCAAGGGCGCCGCAAGTCAGCGCGTTGAGGCCGTCAGGCGGGTATTCCCGCTGATGTGGTTCAACGAGTCAACAACAGAAGCCGGCCGGGATGCTCTCGGCTGGTATCACGAGAAGCGAGACCTTGAGCGCGATGTTGGGCTAGGCCCTGACCATGATTGGTCATCGCACTCTGCGGATGCATTCGGACTTGGTGCAATGGTGTACGAGATACCGAACGACACCGCGCTCAAGCCCATCAAATACAAGCGGAAGTACCTCGCATGACACATCGGATAAAGGCCAGGTAATGGCAAAAATGGACGACGAAAAGCTACTCTCTCACCTGAATGGGCTAGAGGAAGACTCGTCTCAATTCGTCTGGGGCAGACTCGGTTCTGAGCGTGAAAAGAGCATGCGGGAGTACTACCGCCAGCCATACGGCAACGAGGAAGAGGGTTTGTCCGCCATCGTCACCAGCGAAGTGCAGGACACGATTGAATGGATCATGCCAGACCTGCTGGACATCTTCACCAGCACTGACAAGGCCGTGGTGTTCGAGCCGACCAGCAAGGAGGATGTGCAGGGCGCGGAGCAGGCGACGGACGCCGTCAACTACGTCTTCCACAAGCAGAACAACGGCTTTTTAGTCCTTTACACCGCGTTCAAGGACGCCCTGATGGTCAAGAACTGCGCGGTGATGTGGCGCAAGGAAACCAAGCGGGTTAGGTCGGTTGTCCCGGCTACAGGCGCCACGCAGGAAATGCTTGCGATGCTGCTGCAAGAGGCCGGCGAGGACGCGGAGATTGAGTCAGCTACCGCGCAGCCTCCACAGCCCGTAATGGGGCCGCAAGGTCCGGTGGTTGGCCTGGATGGCCAGCCGCTGATGACTGAGCAGACCTACAACGCTCGCATCAGCAAGATCGAGAAGAAGACCATCATCAAGGTCGAGGCCTTCCCGCCGGAGGACTTGCTGGTCAAACGTGACTGGACCAGCCCCCTCCTGGCTGATTGCCCCTATGTGTGCCGCAACATGCCGGTAACGCTGTCTGAGCTGCACGAGATGGGCTACGACGACGTGACCGCATCGGACCTGAGCGCCTCGGATGACGCGGGTATCAGTGCTGATGGCTCATTCCGCATGAATCGCGCCGGCACGACCGAAGACGCCCGCACCGATGCAAATACCCTGGCGTCGGACGACGAGAGCCAGACCACCGGCTTCCTGCGCATCGAATTCGTGTTGGTGGACTATGACGGCGACGGCATCGCAGAGCGCCGCTGCATCTACCGCCTGAAGGACAAGATCCTCAAGAACGAGGAAACCAGCCATGTTCCCATTGCTACGGCCTCGCCAATCCTGATCCAGCACCGCTGGGACGGCATGAGCCTGGCCGAAGCGGTTAGCGACCTGCAGGAGCTGAACAGCGAATTGACCCGCCAGATGGTGGACTCCGGCCGGCTGGCGATGAATCCGCGCACCAAGGTGCTGACGGATGCCAACTGGTCGCCCATGGCCAATATTGATGACCTGCTGGACAGTCGCGCGGGCGGTATTGTGCGCCAGAAGGTGGACGGCGCTACTCAGGAGATGGTGACGCCTTGGGTTGGTGCTTCCATGTTCCCGATGCTGGAATACACCGCCACCATGCTGGCTAAGCGCACGGGCGTATCGGGTCAGAGCCAAGGGATTGATGCAAACGCGCTGAACCGTGGCGGGAACTACGAAACGCGCGTGATGAATGCGGCCCAAAAGCGCATCAAGCTCATTGCTCGGGTGTTTGCTGAGATCCTGCTCAAACCGACCTTCCAAGGAATCCTCAAGCTGTTGACCGATGGTGAGATGGAAAAAATCTCCTTCAAGTTGCGCAATGAGTTCGTGGAGTACGACCCCAACGAGTGGCGCGACAGCTACGACATGACCAGCAATGTTGGGCTGGGCACGGGCGACAAAGAGCAGCAGACCATGATTCTGCAGGCTATTGGGCAGTCTCAGGCCATGCTGGCTCAGTCTCCGTTTGGCAAGCTGCTCATCACGCCGAAGAACATCTACAACACCCAGGCCAAGCTGGTTGAAAACGCCGGCTTCAAGAACGTGGGTGACTTTTGGCAGGATCCAGGCGACAAGCTGCCAGAGCCAGTGCCCCCGCCGGTTGACCCTCAGGTCCAGATCGCGCAGATGAAGCTGACGGCCGAGGCCCAGAAGTTCCAGGCGACCAGCCTGCAGGAAGACAAGCGCATGACGTTTGAGGCCCAGGCCAAGGAGCGCGAGCAGGCCAACTCGCTCACGTTGCAGCAGCAGAACGACGAACGCGACGCTCAGCGGGAACTCGCGCGCGACCAACGGGAATTTGAGCTCGAACAGCAAAAACTCAGCCTGGATAAGTACAAGATTGATGAGGACAACCGGCGCGCGCTCATCGTTGCCGAAATCCAGGCCAGTAGCCGCAACAAGGGGCCAGCACAGACGCCGCCAGCATCGGAGCCACAACCATGACCGACCACCAGACGGCCCAGCAAGGCGTTGATGCCCGCCTGGTGCTGGAAAACCCAGCCTACAAGGCTGCAATGGAGTCCCTGAGGGCTCAGGTAGTCCAGCAGTGGAAAGACTGCCCTGTCCGCGACAAGGAAGGCCAGCTTCTGCTGCTCCAGCTCGCCAAATTGACAGACAAGTTTGAGGGCATCTTGAACGGGCTCGTGGAGTCCGGCAAGTTCGCCGATCACAAGATCAATATTGACAAAGAACGGGACGAATCTGGCGCTCGCAAGGGCTTGCGCCGCGTTTTCGGGTAGACGCCCTACCCATCGGCCTCTGTCGCGAGACATGCCTTAGCCACCTCAGGCGGACGTGAGGGGTGGTTCTGACTGAAAGCTACCCATGAGCACTGGACAAGCCGAACAAGCCCCAGCAAGTATTGATGACCTGGCCCAATTCCTTGTGGACACGCCCGAAGCTGATGCTTCTGACCCCACGGAAGAGGAAGAAGGCCAACCCTCCGACGAGCCCCAACAGGACAACTCCGACGAGGCAACTGATCCAGACCCTGCTGAAGATGACGCGCCCGAAGAGGACGAGGAATCCGAAGAAGCCAAAAAGCAGACAAGCCTGAAATTCAAAGTCCCCGTCAAAGGCGACGACGGAGCCGATACCACCATTGAGGTGGACGAAAAAGAATTGGTTGCTGGTTATCAGCGTCACAGCGATTACACGCGAAAGACGCAGGAACTGGCGACAAAGGAACGCGAAGTCACGCAGGCAGTAGCGACAAAGCTCCAAGAGGGCCAAAACTACTACATGCAGCAGGCGCAGATGGCACATGCGGCTGTCCGGCAATTCGCGGGCCTGAAGTCTCCTGAAGAAATGGCGCTCCTCGCCCAAACCGACCCGGCCGCCTGGGTGCAAGAACAGCAGCGTGAACGATTCGTCGCCTCCACCCTGCAACAGATCGAGCAAGGCGTGCAGCGGGAAACCGCGCAGCAAGAGGCCACGCGCAGGCAGAAGGAAGCCGAAGCGTACGAGGCAACGTGGGAAGAACTCAAGAAGGACGGCCTGGACAAGCCCGCCCTGAAGAAGATTTTCGACACGATGCAGGACAAGTACAAGGTGCCGGCCACGAGGTTGGCGAACGTGTACGACCCCATTCTTGTGCGAATCATGCGTGATGCAGCGGCCTATCAGGAGCTGAAAGACAAAAAGGCGTCAGTGGTGAAAAAGGTGCAAGAGGCGCCAAAACTCCCCGCACAACGCCAGAGCGTGCCGAAACAAGAACAGCGGAACAAGTCCCTCAATGCCAAGTTTGCCTCCGGCAAGGCGAAGCTCAAGGATTTGGCCGCTTACCTCGAAAACAACTGACGCATCGCTGAGAAGCGACCGAAAGGATCGAAAGTGACTCTCCCAACCAATACCTATACCCGCTATCTGGTGGGTACGAACGCGCGCGAAGACCTGATCGACAAGATCACCAACGTGTCGCCCGAAGAAACTCCCGTCATCTCCAGCTTTGGCCGTGGCACTGCCGAGAACACCTACCACGAGTGGCAACGTGACACCCTGCGCGCCGCCAACGCGGACAACGCAGCCCTTGACGGCGACGATGCTACCGGTTCGGCCAAAGCTGCCCCCGGCCGCGTGGCGAACTATTGCCAGATCTTCCAGGACACCATCGTCGTGTCCGGTCGGGCGGAAATCGTCAAGAAAGCGGGCATGAAGTCTGCTCTGGCATATCACAAGGCCAAGGCTTACAAAGAGCTGCAGCGCGACATGGAAGCTATGGCGCTGTCCACGAACCCCGCTGTAGCGGGTTCTGCCGCAGTGGCGCCGAAGTCCGGAGGCCTGGGCGTGCTTATCTACACGAACGCCTTGCACGGTGGTGCGGGCGCGACTGCCGCTCACACTTCCGGTGCCCCGACCGTTGCCAACACTGCTGGCACGAACCGCACGTTCACCAAAGCGCTGCTGGATACCGCCGCCCAATCTGCCTTCACGGCGGCCGGCAAGGTTCCCGAAATGGTTGTGGCCTCGCCCAATCACAAGGTGATCTTCTCGACCTTCACCGGCATCGCCCAGAACCGCTGGGAAGTGCAGAAGAAGGACACGCAGGGCGCAGTGGTCGGCGGTGCTGATGTGTACCTGTCGGACTTCGGCAAGATGACTGTCGTTCCGCACTACCTCATGGTTGGTGCCGATCGCGTCTACGGCCTGAACCCTGAATACGGCGATGCCGTGTATCTGCGCGGCTTCCAGTCTGCCAAGCTCGGCAAGTCCGGCGACAGTGAGCGCGAACAGGTCTTGGTGGATTCCACCATCCGCCTGACCAGCGAAACCGCTCACTTCGCCATTAAGAACCTGACCCCCTAATCTGGTGAGTTAGTTGAGAGGCTCGCTTGCGGGCCTTTCCTCTTACTTTCCTATTTCTCTCAACGCTGCGAAGCGCCGGAGCACCAATGGCTGACTACACGATTGACGAGGGTTTTAACCCGCAGACGGGCGTTCACACGCGCGTGCACTTTGAAGACGGTCAGATCATCCATCAAAAGACCTTTGACGCTGAGCCCTACCTGAAAGCAGCTGAAGAAGCTCGCATTCAGTCCGAGGGGAAGCGCTGGGGTGATGGGCAGATCATCGGCACGCTCCCGCCCCTTGTTTACGCCGAGATTCAGGCAATCCCTGACCCTCAAGAGCGTGACCAGAAAATCATGGCCTTCTTCCGCCAGAACCCTGCATTTGTAAGGTTCAGCAAGGCGCTGCGGTAATGGCTCTCGCCAACTACACAGACCTTCAGGCATCAATTGCCTTGTGGATGGTCCGGACGGACCTCGGGGCGGTGATTCCTGACTTCGTGGCGATTGCAGAGGCCCGCATTAATGCGGATGTGCGCTTGCGTGAGGGCATTTCTACCGTTCCGCTGTCAACCGTGGTTGATTCGCCCGAAGTCGCGCTACCGGTGGATTGGCTCGAGTTTGAAAGCCTGAGCGATGACGGCCGCCCGATGGAGTACATCACAGTAAGCGAGCTGCGCAGCCGAAAAAATGAGTCCGCGACCCTGAATTCCCGCGTTCCGGCCCGCTACGGCATCGAGGGCAGGAATCTCCTGCTGACACCTACGCCGGCTGATGTTCGAGTGCTGGAGGCCCGCTATTACGCTGCAGTTCCTCCACTGGCGACTAATCCGACCAACTGGCTCCTGACCAAGTACCCAAATATCTACCTGTACGGCTCGCTGGTGTCGGGGTATCAGTACCTGCTCAATGAAGAAAAGGCCACGTACTGGGGTAATTTGTATGTGCAGGCCGTATCCGTGGCAAAGGGTGCTGATGACCGCGCCCAGACCTCTGGCGGTAGGTTGACCGTTCGGACGCGTTACCTACGATGACGCCGATTCTTGGATTCGCCCCGGACGCTGAAAAGACGATGCCGGGGATTTTGACCGCTTGTTCGCATGTGATTCCCTATGAGGCCGGGTTTCGCGGTGCCCCATCGCCTGTAGCCGTGACGGCTGATGCGCTGGCGGCTGAATGCCGGGGTGCTGTAGTGGCCGTCAAGCTCGATGGAACCCGCCGCATCCTGGCTGGAACGCAAACCAAGTTGTATGAGCTGACAGGCTCCACCTGGGGCGATGTCAGCACGGGCAGCTACACGGGATCGAGCGAGACGCGCTGGTCTTTCTGCCAGTTTGGCGATACGACGATTGCAACGAACCTCGTAGACGCAATGCAGTCATCGAGCGCCACGACCTTTGCACCGATTGCGGGAGCACCAAAGGCAAAGATCGTAGTGAGTGCCTCGAATAACTTTGTGCTGGCTTTCAACACCTCGGATCCGACTTACGGGGTGAATCAGGACGGCTGGTGGAACTGCGCGCAGAACGATCAAACGAACTGGGCGCCCAATGTGTCCACCTTGGCCAATCGGGGCCGCTTGGTGGCTGTTGAGGGGCCAATCCAGGCCGCTTTGACGCTCGGTGACTATGTAGTCGCCTATAAACACCGGGCCATTTTTGTTGGGATCTTTGTCGGAACGCCTGTTGTGTGGCAGTGGAATTTGATTCCGGGTGGTGAGGCCGGTGTCGTAGGTCAAGAGGCTGTTTGTGATATCGGCGGCGCGCATTTCATCGTTGGAAATGACAACTTTTGGCTCTTTGACGGTACTCGTCCTGCTCCGATTGGTGATGGCGTTACCCGCCAATGGTTCCTGAACAACTCTAGCCCGACTTACCGCTATCGAACAAAGGTTAGTTACGACAAGCAAAACGATCTGGTGAGGGTGAATTACCCCTCTCTGACCTCGACCGGGCAGTGTGATGCAACACTCGTGTATCACGTCAAGAAAAAGCAGTGGGGCAACGACGACGTGACCACCGAGGCGTCGTTGAACTTCATCGCTCCAGGCGTCACGATTGACGGGCTGGACGCTTTTTCCTCAACGATTGACGGCCTGCCTGACGTTCCCTTCGATTCGCAATATTGGTTGTCTGGCGGCCAGACTCCGGCCTATTTCAATTCCTCACACCGGCTGGTATCACTGAATGGGACGACTGCAAGCAGCAGCTTTACGACCGGCGATATGGGCGACGACGACGCTGTGACGCTCATTGAGCGCTTCCGGGTTCGGTTTGAGCAGTCCCCAACAACCGCCAGCGCAACGGGATTTGTGAAGTTCAACGAGGGTGATGCCCTGATGGCCGGGGCTACGAACGCGATCAACGACGGCAAGTTTGATCTACGCCAGTCCGGCCGCTTTCACCGTGTGCGCGTGGACATGACCGGTGACCACAAGGAATATGCCTTTGACGCCAAGCCAAGAGCATTGGGCGGGCGATGAGGCTAGAAGACAACCCCCTTCTGCCGCAGTCCATCGGGGACGGAAATGCACTGCTCTTTGCCCTGAAAAAGTACTTTCAACAGATCAGCCAGAAGGTCAATCAACTCGGTGATGGACGGATGGCCGCGCGCGACCTCACAGCAACCGCAGTGCCCACAACCGGGATGTATGCAAAGGGCGACTTCGTAGCCAACAGCAACCCCGTAGAGCTCGGAGCGGCATCTAACAAGTACGTCATCACCGGCTGGATTTGCACGGTCGGCGGGACGCCAGGCACTTTCGTGCAGGCACGAGTTTTAACAGGAAACTGACATGGACCAATCATCCGTAAACCCATACCTCCAGCCTGCGATTGACGCGGCGCAGGGTGATCTAGTCCGAAACTTCAACCTGACCACCCAGCCGGCCTATAACTCGGCCATGGTGCGCTCAGGCTCGTTTGGTAATGCTGGTGTGCAGCAACTCAACGAGAACGCGCAGCTCAACCTGCAAAAGTCCCTGGGCGACATTTCCAGCGGTATGCGGAACAACGATTACCAGTTCAACCAGCAGTTCAACCGCTCCCTGTACAACGACGCCTACGGCCAGAACATGCAGAACCTGCAAACCGGCATCGGCTTGCTGGATCGTCAGCAGGCCTATGACCAAAATCAGACCGGTAACGCTACGACCATCCAGAACACACCCATGAACTACTGGCAGCAGTTCAGTAACTCCGCCAACGGGATTGGGCAGGGCTTTGGCAGCTCCACTGGAACCCAGATGGGCGGCGGCTCTAGCCCCTGGACAACTGCACTAGGTGGTGCGCAGCTTGGTTCTGCGGCTGCAAAGCAGTTCGGCTGGGGTAGCGGAACCACCTGGGGCGGCGGCAACAACTATGCGGGTACTCCCTATAACGCGGACACCACAATCCCTATGCAGCCTGGCGGGGGGTGGTGATGACCGCCGCAATTGCCTGCGTACTGCCGGCGTACAGCTTTTCACTCACAAAGCCTTCGCAGCTTCAGGTTCGGAGCCGCATCGTTGATCTTGAAGCGGCCATGCGCGCTCGGCCAGACCAATTCGATCCGGAATGCAAGGCCTTTCCCGTGAGGCACTTCAAAGCCCCTGGCATGGTGGCCCGTCAGATGCTGATTCCCAAGGGAATGCTGATTGTGGGAAAGATCCACAAGCACGCTCACCTGAACCACATCACTTACGGTCACGTCAAGGTCGAGACGGAACACGGATCGAGAGAAATCAAAGGCCCTGACACATTCACGTCCGAGGTCGGCACCAAGCGTGCTGTGGTGGCCCTGGAGGACACGCTATGGACCACGTTTCACCTGAACCCGAACAACTACGACCCCGAGAACGAGGACGATATGAAGAAATTCGAGGCTGAAATCATCGCCAAAAGCTATGACGAGTTGCCCGCCCCGGCTTCCCATAAGGAAGTAAAAGAGGTGGCGGCATGACGTGGGGCGCTATCGGTGGCGCAGCCATCAGCGTGGTTGGTAGCGGCTTGATGGGCGGCGGTGGGGGAGGCGGGGGGCAAAGCCAGACGGTCTCGAAAGACCCATGGTCTGTAGCTGCTCCTTGGCTGACCGAAAACGTGCGCACTGGTCAACTTCTGCAGAACCACTACCAGAACAACCCGTTTAGCCAGATGCAGCAGATTGGCTACAACAACCAGGCGGGTAATGCAGATTACATGCGCTCACTCACGAGCGCCGTGCTGGGCCAGCTCAACAACTCCACCTATTTCGACCGTGCCAACCCGAACGCACGCCCTCAGGCATTCCAGTTTCCGACCGCGAACGGCCAAGCTGGCGGAGGTGGGGCGTCCTACCTCGGCGCATCGCAAGCGCAGTTCTCTGCTGCAAACAATCCATTCCTGAACGGCTCTGTGCCGGCGCCCGCACCAGTTGCAGCACCCGCACATGCAGAGATGCCTCTTATCCCGATCTATGACGGTCAATACATCCTTGACTACACCCACAACCCAAGCGATCCACGCCTGGTACGAGGAGGCAGCTAATGGGACTTCTGGATGTACTGAACAGCGATGAAGGCCGTCTTGGCTTGGGCCTGCTGGCCGCTGGCGGGTATTCACCTACGCCGATGAGCTTTGGACAGCGTGTGCAGTCCGCGATGCAGGGGCAGGACACGTACAAACAGAACAAGCAAAAGTCCAGTCTGCTGGACATGCAGATGAGGAACTTTGAGAGCGAAATCGATGCTCGCAAATTGGCCGGCATCAAAGATGCGCGCCAGCAAGCGCTGATCGCCTCAGTGTTTGGACCTGGTGGTGGCGGGCTGCTGGCTGAGCCCACCTCGCCTGGGGCGTTTACACCTTCTGTGGATGGAATGGGCCCGACGATGCCGCCGCAAATGCAGCAGCAGGCCCGCCCGGGTGGCTTGGCCGGCATGACACCGGACATGGTCGCCCGCCTGAAGCTCGGAGGCCTGGACCTGACCGACATCTACAAGTTCTCGCAAGAGCCGCAGAAGTTTGAAGCCGGCAGCACCTACAAGGACCGCAACACCGGCGCGGAGCGCTTCATCCCCAAGGTTGGTGAGGGCATCTCTGCGGACGCCAACGGTTTTTACTCCCCGCTTCCTGGCTACGCCGCGGCTCAAGGGCAGATCGAGGGAGCGAAGACGGGTGCAAATGAGGGTGCGAAGGCTGGCTTTGACCTTGTCAAGGTTGTGGGTCCGGATGGGGCTGAGCGCTACGTTCCGCGTTCGACCGTGCTCGGGATTCCGGCGCCAGGACAGTCAGCACCAGCGCCTGCAGCTCCTCGCCCAATGGCAAGGAGCTCAATGGCGCCCATGGCTGGCGAGTCCGACCGCTTTGCAATCTTGAGCCAGGAGCTTGAGCGCGCCAAGGCTAGCGGGAATGCCGCGGATGTGGCGTCGCTTGAGCGCGAAATCGGCCGGTTGCCTGCTTCTGCACGCACCAATATGACCACCTCCGGCCTTGCTACGCCGGGCTTCCAGGCTACGCCAACGACCGCGCAGAAGTTGGCAGGCGATGCGGGCGGAAAGATCAACGAGACGTGGCTGAAGACGAGCTACGAGCCTGTAGTGGCGAGCATCGGTCCTACAGATGACATGCTGGCCAGCGTGCGTGTTGCGCGAAATGCGATCACGCAGATGGGCGGAACGGGCTGGGGGACGGAGACCAAAGCTGCAGCCGCGAGCGTTCTTAACGGCCTTGGATTGTCCGCCGGCAACTCCAAAATGCTCGCCATCAGCTCGCAAGTTTTCCAGAACGCGGCTATGGAGCGCCTGCAATCCGTCCTCAATGCCGCCAAAGGCCCACAAACCGAGGGCGATGCGATACGAGCTATGAAAACCTTCGGCCAGCTTGGAAACACGACCGAGGCCAATGCTTTCATTCTCGATTTGTCCGAGGCCAAAGCCCAGCGCGACAAGATGAAGGCTGCTTTTTATCAGCAGGCCCTGCCGATTGCTCAGAAGAAGGGCGACCTGGCCGAGATTGACCGCGAGTGGTCTCAGCGTGCGCCCTCGATTTTTAGCCTGCCAAGCATGAACAAGTGGGGCGTTAAGTGAGCGATTACGACGCCGCCTTTGCAACTGCTTCTCAGGGGTTGGGTACAGCCGCGCCTGCGCAGAACGAGTACGACGCAATCATGTCTGGCATTCTTCCGAAGGTCGAACAAGCTGCGGCACCTGTTCAACGGCCAAAGAAGGGTAGTGGGTCAGAAATCATTGATGCGGGCAATGCCGTAGGTACAGGTTATTTCAAAGGCCTTTCCAGTCTGGCCGGCCTCCCCGTGGATACCGTCGCGAACGTGCTCGACCTTGGCAAGGCCGCTTTGGGTGCGCCATACACGGCGGTCACCGGGAAGGCTGCACCTGATTGGCTTATGCCTGCGGACCGAAGAAACGTGGTGGGTTCTGGGGCGTACATCCTGGACAAAGCAGGGCAAACCACGGTGGGGAAGAATCTCACGCAGGCAATTAACCCCGAGTTTGAAGGCGGCTATTTGCAAGCCGCTGGTGGTGCCCTCAATGGAGTGGTTCGTCCCCAGACGACTCTGCAAGGCATCAATCAAGCCGTCAACTCGGTGGCCGGTGTGACGGCCGGTAAGGCGGTAGGCGATGCAACGGGCAATCCGGCCCTTGCGATAGCCGCAGGCATGTTGCCTACCGCGATTCAAAGCGGGGCAATCGGCGCAGGCCAATGGGCTGTTCGGGGCGGTGAGGAGGGCCGTCAAGCGATGGCCCAGCGCATACAGGACTTGCGAAACGCCGGCGTCAGCAACCCAACTCTGGGGCTGGCGTCTGGTAATGCGCTCATCGGTGGGGTTGAGAACCTACTGCAGAACACTCCTGGTGCGGTGGGGGTCATGCGTCGAGCCAGGGAATCTGCTGTAGGGGGCATGGAGGAGCGCGCCTTGCAGGCCGCCGCCGCCGCGTCACCAAATCGCGGGGCGTTGGAGGCCGGCCGCGAAATCCAATCCGGGATTAATTCTTTTAGAGACGACTTCAAGGCAAACCAGGGCGCTTTGTATAACAGGATGGACCAGTTCATTCCTCCTCTTACCCCGGTAAATGTGGCCGCCACGAAAAAGACGTTGAGCGTAATGAATCAGGACATTCCCGGCGCCCCGGAGCTGTCAAAACAGTTCAAGAACGCCCGAATCATGGCCATTGAAGCCGCCATGAAGAGCGACACCGCCGGGACTGCCCCAGGCGTACTACTAAAACCTGTTGCTTCCGGTGGGCTGATGAACGCGCCCTCGTTCCGACCAGTTGCAATACCTGGTGGATCTTCTCCAGACATGCTTCCGTTCCAGGCGGTTAAGCAGACACGCACGCTCGTGGGAAACGAGATTTCTGACGGAGGCTTGTTGAGCGACGTACCGCGCAGCAAATGGAATTCTCTTTATGGCTCCCTCGCAGGCGACCTGCAGCAAGCGGCGAATCAGGCTGGTCCGAATGCCGCACAGGCTTTTAATCGCGCCAACGACTACACCAGGGCAGGAGTTGCTAGGCTGGACCGCGTGGCCCCGTTTGCTGACAAGGTCGCACCGGAACAGGCCTATACCGCGATGGTGCAAGCGACCAAAGAGAACGTCTCAACCCTTCAGGCCGTCAAAAAGACGTTGCCAGAAGGCGCAAGAGGTTCTGTGGCTGGCACAGTGATTGAGCGCCTTGGTCGGGCAACCAACGGAGTTCAGAACGAGTCGGGCACTGCATGGAGCCCGGAGACGTTCCTCACTAACTGGAACAAGATGAAACCAGAGGCCCGCCAGGAGTTGTTCTCGGGTTTCAAGAATTCGGCACAAGTGATGGACGACGTAAGCGCAGTGGCGCGAGCCGCAAGCTTGATGCGCGAAAACTCGAGGATGTGGGCTAATCCGTCAGGAACTGGTGCGAATGTCGCGGCCCGAGGCCTTCTCGGCGCTGTCGCTACAGGCGGTGCGGGCGCTGCAGCTGGTTTGCTGAGCCCATTGGTCCCATTGGGTGCCGCGGCTGGTATTGGCGGAGTCAATCTCGCTGCTCGCACTGTCACATCGCCCAAGATCGTTAGCGGTGCGGCCTCGAGGATTTATATCGATCCGCGAATGTTGCACTCTCAGGTGAATTCACTCGTCGGCGGCGGACTCCTAAATTATCAGCCCGAATAAGAAGAGGCCGACCCCACCGACCACTAGGACGATGGCGCCCACAACCATTAAGACAGCGGCACCACCCTGAGAAAAATCGTCGTTTTCCATGTAAGCCCCTAAGCCACCCACCGAGGTGGCTTTTTTCATTCTAGAGGTATCCGATGCCAGTGCCAACCGCAATTACAGACCTGAGCCAGACGGCCGCGTCAAACTTCCCAGCAGGAAGCAACGCCCCGTCCGTCTTGGATGACGTGCAACGCGCCCATGCTTCATTTATTGCGATGCTGCGCGACGGCAAGGGGTTCACTACCCCTGTTGTGCTTGCGTCTGCCGCCACTACGGACATTGGTGCCCAAAACTCCTACGGTGTCGAAATTAGCGGGACTGCCACGATTACAAGCTTGGGCACGACCTATAGCGGGCCACGCTTTTTGCGGTTTATGGGAGCCTTAACTCTTACTCACGGCGCTTCTTTAATTCTCCCCGCCGGGGTAAATATCACCACTGTGGCCGGTGACACCTGCATTGCCATACCCAAGACGACGGGTGGCGTAGCCGATGGGTGGGCAATTTTTGCTTATCAGACAGCCGGGGGCACTACTGCAGTGAACACAGGCCAGCTCGCAGGTTTGCGAAACATGGTAATCAACGGCAACGGCCTAGTGCAGCAGCGCTCGGCCCCGACGCTCACGGCGGCGCTTCAATACGGCGCAGCCGACCGGCACTTGGTCGGTGTGACCGGCGGCACCAGTCTTTCGGGCACGGTCAATGTGTTGCCTAATACAGGATTCTCTTGCGGCATTGGCTACGGCGCGGTTGCGGCATCTTGGACGACGGGCTCATTCATCCTTAAGCATCGGATTGAGGGCGCCAACACCAAGCAATTCAACGGCAAGACCATCACAGTGTCTGGCAAGCTGTATCAGGACACCGGCGGTTCGCGCAATCTGACAGTGTCGCTTGGCAAGCCCACCACCACGCTGGACACGTTCAGCGCCGTCACGAACCTGGGGACCTCCAGCGCCATCGCGGTGCCATCCGGCACCGTGACGGCATTCAGCTACACGCTGGCCATGGGCTCCACCGACGCCAGCCTGGGCCTTGAGGTGCTCATCACTGACAACACCACCAACACGGTCTCGAACAAGAATTACCTGGTCGGCGATTTGCAGGTGGAAATCGGCTCGGTGGCAACCGTGTTTGAACAGCGCCAGATTCAAACAGAAACCGCCTTGGCACAGCGTTATTACGAGACGGGCACCACCTATGCCGCTGGTCATGCGCCGGCCGGCCAATTCCTTGGAAATCGAGTCGGATACAAGGTACAGAAGCGGGTTACCCCAACGCTGGTTTTAACCAGTGTGTTGGCGGCAAGTGTTGACGCCTCTACGACCGTCGCCCCAACCCCGGCGGCGGATGCGAGTGGGTTCGGTGTATTCCGCGGTGGAACTGCTTCTGGCCCGGCCGCTTTTGGCGATACGTGGACGGCTTCGGCTGAGCTCTGATGTACAAGCTCACCGACACTGCGGTGGTTATACGACTCATTGATGGGGCCTACATCCCTGAGGATCCGAGTAACGCTGACCGCATCGCCTATGCGGCTTGGTTGGATGGTGAAAACACACCAGAGCCGGCCGACGTGCCGCCGCCTCCTTCGCCTCTCAGTCAAATTCGAGCCATCGAGCGAACGCCGGAAGTGTCCGATGCAATGCAGCGAGGCAGTCGACTGGTGGCGCTGTCCTATGCCTTAGATGACCTGATTCGCGTTGCCGCGTCGAAGGGCCAGAGCGTCACGCGGCAACAAGCCCACGATTGGGCAATGCTGAACGACAGCAACTACAAAAAACTGTATGACGCGGAACAAGTCATCAAGCCACTGAGGGCACTTGTATGAACGTTTTTGAAATCACCCTGTGGACCGAGTTCCTCCTATTCGCGCTGCTGATCATCAGTTCGCCGTTGGAGCTATTGCTGCACTTCTGGGGGCTCATGAACTACGCACGGGCGCGTGATCTACCGGGTGCCGGCGTAACGAAAGCCTCAACTCTCTGCGCGATGTATTTCCTGATTCGAGGCTATCTGCTCGACTTCATCGTGAACGTTGTATGGATGACTGTCTACCTCGGGGAATTTCCCAAAGAGCTGACCGTCACAGCGCGACTGAATAGGCACGCAGCGACCGGCAGCGGTAAGCGCTTCGACCGGTGCCAGCGGATCCAAGATCTGTTTTTGAAATTCTTTGACACCAAGTACGCCGATGGCGTTCACCGATAAGGAGCAGTATGGACCACAACGACATCAGCCGCCCATTTTTGAAGGCGTCCACCGCAGGCGCCGGGGCCGTTGCTGCCAGCACCGATGTAGCCGGCCAAGTCGCACGCGCAGCGACGACGACGGCCAGCTATGACGCATGGATGTTTATCAACTCCTTTCCATGGGATCTGATCGCCAAAATCGCCGCTGCAATTTACGGCGTGTTAGTGCTGTCGGAGTGGATCTGGAAAAAGGCCATTCGCCCTTTCTGCGAGTCACGCGGCTGGTGGAAGCGCCGCAGCAGGCGCGAGGCCGAAGAATCGGACAAGGTGCCGCTGTGAAGAACATTCGCATCTTGGTTGCCGGCTTGTCGCTCAGTGCGGCCGGGCTGGTTGCCATCGTCAACGATGAGTCCTATACCGACAAAGCCGTTATTCCGACCAAGGGAGATGTGCCGACTGTGGGGTTTGGCAGCACTTTTCACGAAGACGGCCGACGCGTCAAGATGGGCGACACCACGACGCCGCCGCGCGCGCTGGTCAAAGCGCTGGCCCATATCAGCAAGGAAGAAGCGATCTTCCGTGCCTCGCTCGATGGCGCCAGCCTGAGCCAGGCCGAATTCGACATCTACATGGATTGGGTTTACCAGTACGGCACCGGCGCCTGGGTCAAGTCCAGCATGCGCCGGCAGATCCTGGCCGGCAACTATCCCGCCGCGTGCGATGCCCTGCTGGCCTATAAGTTTTCAGCTAGCTACGACTGCAGCGCTCCAGGCAACAGGGTCTGCGCTGGCGTGTGGACTCGACAGCTCAAGCGGCATGCTCAGTGCATGGGGGCTGTTCAATGAATCCGTGGCTCATTCTGGTTGCGGTCCTGGCGTGTGCAGGCAGCTTCTGGTACGGAACCGAGGTAGGCGCTGACGGCGAAATCGCCAAGCAAAAGAAGCTGGACGACGTGGTCATCTCGGTGAAGGAGGCCGCTCAGCAGGGCGCAGCCCAGGCAATTGCCGCCAACCAGCCGATCAACAAAACTATCGTCCAGAAGGTGCAGCATGAAATTCAGACAAACACTGTGTACCGCGATTGCCGCAATACTGTTGACGGGGTGCTCCGCATCAATGAAGCCCTCACCGGGCGGCCCCAGTACCCTGGTGACGGCAAGTTGCCCGGAGCTGGCGCCGCTAAATGATGACAGCTTCGGGGCGACAGTTCTCAAGCTGGTAGAAGTTGCTAATCAGTACCGTGACTGCCGTGAAGCTGCATTGGCGAGGTAGAAAAAGAGGGGTGGCAAGCCACCCCTCCTTTTACAAGGTAACGACGATCAGGAGAAGATATGCCAACGCGCGGATGCACGCTGCCATATCTACCTTAACCTTCACGTCCACCGTGAGCTTCTTCGTCATGGTTTTATCCACTTAGAAAGCCCGAGGCCTCGGACTGTTAATCCGATGTATTTGTAAAGCGCCCCTTCGCCGGCGCCGCCCTTCACCTACCCAGGATGGATTCAGGCGTCGGCTTCGCTCTCATTCAGGGTGATGGGTCTCCACGCTATTCAGGGGCTCCCCCTGGCAGTATGGTCCCGCCCTTGTGATTACTCACCTTAAGCCGTTTCTTAGTCGGCCCCGGACCTTTAGATTCAGTCCTGGAAGCGGTACTGATGTATTTGCCCGCCTCGTGAGGTGGGATATTGGTATGCAGATCCACGACTTCAAGGCCGGATGGAAAATATGCCAAATCATTGCCGCCGTGGAGTGGGGGAACAGAAGGGGGAATAGGTTGGCGCTCATGTTGATGATCGCTAATATTCATGCGGCCTGTAGCCAGAAATGGGACTGACACCCTCCCGCCAAAACCGGTTTAAGGACGTCCACCGGAGGTCCAAAAACCCCTGAAAGCCCCGCTAGCCGGGGCTTTTTTGTTTTCCGCGGTCCGAGACGGGGGCGTCTCCAAAAGGCCGCTATGGCTTTGGAAGAGGATGGCCTCTTCGGGCGAGCGAGAAGCCTACGAGCCTGCCGACGCGGCCGGAGTTGCCGGTCGAAACCCTTGGGATATCATCGCCGGTCCAGGGCAAAACATGGGGGGCGGAAGATGAAACCTGTCCATATAAAAATACTGACGGTTTGCGTACTCGCGTTCGCAGTGCCTGGCATCTACGCCAAAGGCCCATCCAAGATTCACTGCACTGTTCAGACCTCCTCAGAGGAGGCTGAACGCCAGTTGCTAAAAGTCAGGGAGCTTGCTGCAGACGCAATCGTTGCTGCCGCCTACTCGAGAGGATTTTGTGCGAGGTTGGCAAAAGACTACCAGGACAGAGGCCGCACTGCAGAGGCGGTGCTGCGGAACCACCAGCTTTTGGGGAAACCGGTGGACCCGGCAATGCTCCACAGTCTCTGCTCAACGCATGCGGATATTTATAACAACTTGCGTCATCATCACTGCCTTCCGGGTCAAGTCGGGTATTAGCCATTTCCGTTCGCTCGGCAGATGCCCGCGGCATCGGCCCTGAGCTGGGCCACGGACGCGGGCACCAAGTTCAGCGCGGCAGGCATGTGCCCAAAAAAAAGCCCGGGACAAACCGGGCGTGGAAGCTGGCAAGGCCAGCGAGGGAGGGAGCGGCTCATGACAAGCCGCGAATTGAATATAGCTGCTCATTTCCTGGGGCCTTGTAGGAGAATGCCCAAAATGCATCCCCTGATGGTTTCCAATCCCGATTCCGTCGTGGCCGAGCTGATAGGCCGTATCGCGGCCATCGTGATGCGGACCTATGAGGTGGAGCAGTTGCTGCCGCGGGGCAGCGAACACCGGCTCTCGCTCGCGGGCCACGAACTGGTCAGCGCGATCTCGACGGATGCCGGGCGCATCGATTTTTCCTGCGAGCTGATGCTGGAGGCCCGGGAGCGCGGCAGCTCCTTTCTGGTCAAGGTGCAGGGCCAGGCCGCCTATGAAAGCCCGGTCTGGCGCATCAATGAAATCTACGAGGTGGTGGTGGATCCGCTGGACCGGGGGGCCACCGGGCATGGGGACTTGCAATAAGGACCCGGGGGCGGCGGCCGGCTTATGGCGCTGAATAAGTCCTAAGTACCAGCTTTTCCCGTGATGATGGCTCCGGTTAGGCCAAAGAAGGGTGTTTTCCTACAGAGCTTCCCCTGCCTTGGGGTCTAAAGTGGGCACTGAGCAATCTGGTGCCTCCCCGCCGCAGTGGGGGCGGACGCCATGGACATTCAAGGAGGACAACAAAGATGCTCGCACTGCTCAAGGTGAAGCTTCAGCCATCGGGGGAATACATCCTCAAGGAAGCGGGTCAGGACATGACCTTCAATCAAACCATAGGCCCCTTGGCGGATGCGGGCGAGTTCTACAGGCGTGTCGCCTCGCGCATCGCCGAGCTGGCCAGGGCTGGCATGCAGATCAAGTACATAGACCACGGCGAGTACGACTCGCATCCGGGCGCGCTCTGAGGCCCGGGGAGGGGCGCCCGCGCACCCTCAGGCCAGCTCGAAATGCAGCAGCCGGATGGGGTGAAGCTGCTCTTCGGCGAACTGGGTTTTGCCGATGGCGGCTTTTTCAAGGTCTTCCCGCTCCAGTTCAACCAGCACCAGTTCGTCTTCACGGGTTCGCAGGTAGATGCGCAGCTTGATGTCCTTGCTGGAAAGCAGCATAGGGCTTCCTTTGATGTCAGGGCTTGCGGATGCGGCCGGGGCGGGTGCCGGCCGCTCCCGGCGCCGCCGCTTTGTCGCGGGAGCCGGGCATGGTTACCGCGATCTTGCGGGTTTGCCGGAAGGCCAGTGCCCTTGTCGCGGGGTCGCGGTAGCGGGATGGCCACAAGGCCTGGGGCGTGGTGTCCAGGGCCTTGGCCACCAGTTGTTCGGCCGCCAGCCAGGGGCTGGTGAGCACGCGCTGGATGTGGCTGTAGCCGTTGTCGTGGGCGATCTTGCGAAGGCTGGTGCCGCGCTTGCGCAAGGCGGCAATGACATCGGCGGGGTGCATATCTTCCTGTGAGGTTGTTGTTTTATTTATGCTCATATCCACTATTTTGAGCTTGAAAGGTGTGAAGTCAAGCACGCCTGGGCCCATAGTTATGAGTATTGCTTATATTTTTATGCGTATCTGGTAAATCGAAGGGCTTGAGGTTTGCATGTCTGTGTTCATTGACACAAAATAGTGTTCATGAGCACAAAAGACGCGGCGCCTTCCGACCAGGCGCCTACGGAAAAAGCGCCTGGCGCGCAGAACGCCAACCAGCCCTACCCCTTGGCCTCGGTGTCGCCGGTCAAGGCGGATGAGCCGGTGGCCTGGTACCGTTACCACGCCGCGGCGGCCGCCAGCAAGGAGGAGGTCAAAACCGTCAGGACCGAGGCGCGCAACGTTTTTATGCAGCAGTTCGGCCAGCGCTGCCGCGCCGCGCGCGGCGCCCGCGAGATCAACGACGTGGCGGCCGCGGTGGGCGTTCACCGCAACACCATCTGGAACGTCGAGCGCGGCGACAGCCTGCCCGATGCCTTCGAGCTTGAAGTGCTGGCCCGCGAATACAACACCACGCCGACACAGCTGCTGGGTGGCCAGGCGCAGGACGCGGGCCGGTCCGCGGGTGTGCCCCACGGCGTGCGCGCGGTGCAGGCCGATGAGCTGATTTACGTCCCGCTGTTCGACCTGCGCGAGCAGGCGGAAGGGGCTGCCTTCACCGATGCCGACTCGGTGCTGGCCATGCGGCCTTTCGATGCGCAGTTCATACGTTACGACTTGGGCATCGCGCATGACGACCTGGCGATGTTCGGCGTGGTGGGCGCATCCATGGAGCCGTGGCTGCATGCCAGGGATGCGGTGCTGGCGGACCTGCGTGACCGCGATGCGCTGACCGAGGGTGTGCACCTGATACGCCTGGACGGCGCGCTGCTGATGAAAAGGCTGCAGCGCCTGCCCGGGAAAATCCTGCGGGTCAGCAGCTACAACCCGGCCTACGAGCCCTTCGACATCCAGGGCCACGAGTCGGCCGACCGCGACTTCGCGGTACTGGGCCGGGTGCGCTGGGCCGGCGTCACCTTCAACTGAAGGGTTGCGCCGCATCGCGCGGTGTTGCGGTTTTGCCGCGCTGCGCGCCGGCAAATATTTCCATCGCGGCCTTGCCGCGCCACAGCCTAGGGTTGTTCCTATGCCCCACCGGCAGGCAAGGCGGGACACTGTGGCGCCTCGCATCGCTATGCCGTGGTGCCGATGATTTTTGTCGCACAAACGTGCTACAGGTATATGGCTCGGCCCGGCTCATTTTGCTGCATGTTTTCGCGGCCTCCGTCCCCTGCTTTTTCCTCCGTATTACGGCTGAAACATGGCTGTTTAAATCAAAGGATATCGAGTACTATCGTTTTCGACTTGTTACACGTGTGAAACGTGTGGCCTCCCCTCAACTCTCACCGTATCGAAGGAAACCACCATGGCAACCGATGGGTCAGTAGCACCAAAAGAGCGTGTCAACATTGTTTATCGTCCCGCCACGGGGGACGCCAAGGCCGAGGTTGAGCTGCCGCTCAAGCTGCTGGTCATGGGCGACTACACCCTGCGTGAAGACGAGACGCCGCTGGAGGAAATGAAGCCGATCAACATCGACAAGGACAACTTCAACGAAGTCCTGAAGGCGCAGAAACTTTCGCTGAGCATGTCGGTGCCCAACAAGCTGGACCCCAAGGCCGACAAGGACGCGGTGCTGGCCATGAACGTCGACTTCAGCTCGATCAACGACTTCTCGCCCGACGCCATCGTCGACAAGGTGCCCGAGCTCAAGCAGATGATCGAGTTGCGCGATGCCCTGAAGGCGCTCAAGGGGCCGCTGGGCAACATTCCGGACTTCCGCAAGAAGGTCCAGGAACTGGTGCAGGACGAAGGCGTGCGCGCGCGGCTGATGTCCGAACTCGGCGTCAAAGACCAATAAAAGAACCGCACCGAAGGAACCATCATGGCTGAAACCAACAAGCAAACAGAAGCGGCGCCAGGCGCGGCGGAAGACGCGGGCGGCTCGCTGCTCGACCAGCTGGTCAACTCCGCGCGCATCAAGCAAGGCGACGACGCCTATTCCATCACCCGCCACGGCATCCAGGCCTTTGTCTCGCAGCTGCTGGAGCCCCAGCGCTCGGTCGAGCGCGTCACGCAGGCCACGGTCGACGACATGATCGCCGACCTGGACAAAAAGCTCTGCGCGCAGGTCGACTCCATCCTGCACCACCCCGACTACCAGAAGCTGGAATCGGCCTGGCGCTCGCTGAAATTCCTGGTCGACCGCACCAACTTCCGCGAAAACGTCAAGATCCAGATGCTCAGCGTGAGCAAGAGCAAGCTGCTCGACGACTTCCAGGACGCGGCCGACATCACCAAGTCCGGCCTCTACAAAAACCTCTACACGGCCGAATACGGCCAGTTCGGCGGCCAGCCCTTCGGCGCCATGATCGGCAACTACGAGTTCGGCCCGGGCGGGCAGGACATCAAGCTGCTGCAGTACATGGCCAGCGTCGCGGCCATGGGCCACGCGCCCTTCATCGCCGCCACCGCGCCCGAGTTCTTCGGCGTCGAGTCCTATGAACAGCTGCCCAACCTCAAGGACCTGGCCTCGGTCTTCGAGGGCCCGCAGTTCGTCAAGTGGAACGCCTTCCGCGAGACCGAGGATGCGCGCTACGTGGGCCTGACGCTGCCGCACTTCCTGCTGCGCGTGCCCTACAGCGCCGACACCGTGCCGACCAAGAAGTTCAACTACAAGGAAGACGTCTCCGGCGGCAACAACAGCTTCCTGTGGGGCAACGCGGCCTTCGCCTTTGCCTCGCGCCTGACCGGCAGCTTCGCCGACTACCGCTGGTGCGCCAACGTCATCGGCCCGCAGGGCGGCGGCGCGGTGGAAGACCTGCCGGTCTACACCTACGAGTCCATGGGCGAGCTGCAAAACAAGATCCCCGCCGAGGTGCTGATCTCCGAGCGCCGCGAGTTCGAGCTCGCGGAGCAGGGCTTCATCGCGCTGACCATGCGCAAGAACAGCGACAACGCGGCCTTCTTTTCGGCCAACTCGGCGCAAAAGCCCAAGTTCTTCGGCAACAGCAAGGAAGGCAAGGAAGCCGAGCTCAACTACAAGCTCAGCACCCAGCTGCCCTATATGTTCGTGGTGAGCCGCCTGGCCCACTACATCAAGGTGATCCAGCGCGAGAACATCGGCACCTGGAAAGAGCGTGCCGACCTCGAAAGCGAGTTGAACATGTGGATACGCCAGTACGTGGCCGACATGGACAACCCGGGCGAGGGCGTGCGCAGCCGCAGGCCCCTGCGCCAGGCGGAGATCACCGTGGCTGACGTCGAAGGCGATCCAGGCTGGTACCGCGTCGACCTCAAGGTCCGCCCGCACTTCAAGTACATGGGCGCGTCCTTCAGCCTGTCACTCGTTGGGAAGCTCGAGAAAAAGTGACGGCCGGCGGGCGGTTTCCCGCGGGGAAATCGCCTGTATGTCGGTTGTAACTTTGCCGCCTGGCTTCTGACATGGACCCGAAACAGGGGCCTTCCAGAATACAGGTCATGCACAGAGCAGATGTTTAAGAGATGTGCAGATCACCCGGGTGGCCAAGGGGCGGGGTGGTAAAGAGGTTCAAGCCCCGCTGAGTGTTGCGGGGGCCTTGAGCGGATCTGAAACAGTTTTACGACAGTACCAACTTAAAGGAAAAATCATCATGCCAATGCCATGCTACCTCATCCTCGAAGGCGAAAAACAAGGGAAGATCGAAGGCTCCGTCAAGGTCAAGGGCCACGAAGGCAAGATCCTCGTGCAAGCCGTGGACCACGTCATCGAGATCCCCAAGAGCCCGCAGACCGGCCTGCCCACCGGCAAGCGCGTGCACCAGCCCATGACGGTCACCAAGGAAATCGACAAGGCTTCGCCCAAGCTGTTCCAGGCCCTGACCTCGGGCGAGCAGCTCAAGAGCGTGAGCCTGGAGTTCTACCGCATCTCCCCCAAGGGCACGGAAGAAAAGTACTACACGGTCAAGCTGTCCTCGGCCATCCTGACCAACGCCCGGTCCTGGACGCCCAACTGCCTGAACCCCGACAACAAGCAGATGGGCCACATGGAAGACATCTCGTTCACTTACGAGAAGATCACCTGGACTTTCGAGCCGGACGGCATCGAGGCAGAAGATTCCTGGCTCGCTCCGAAGTAATGACGGGCAAGCGGCACGCCGGCCCGGCTGAGTAGAGAGACCACAACGGTGAAGGAGCGGCGACTGCTGGAAAGAATAGCGGCCTGGGAAGATGGTGGACAACGCACCAACCAGACGCAGGTCGATATTCTTGTCCGGTCGGTCACCAACCACCTTCTTCGCCTGCTCAATACCCGGCAAGGCAGCGTGCAGCTCGATCCCCTCTTCGGCGTGCCCGACTTCACCAATATCGCCGGCGGGCTCACCGCGGGCTCCACCGGCGATATTGAAGAAGAGATCCGCCGCATGGTGCTGAAGTATGAACCCCGCATCAAGTCGCCCCGCGTGGTGATGAGCCGGGAGTCTACCGACGTGCTGTCCATCCGGTTCGCGCTGGAAGGCCGGCTTGAAGTGGATGACCGCGAGATTCCGCTTCAGCTCTCCACCACGGTTGGCGCAAACGGCAAGGTCAACATCAACTGATTTCAACGGCCCTTTAACAGTCCCCCGAGCGAGTGAAAGAACCCCATGTTCAATCGGTACTATGAAGATGAATTGAACAAGCTCAAGGGACTGGCCGTCGAGTTCTCGCAGGCCAACCCCGCGCTGGCGCCCATGCTGGCCGGTTCCTCGGCCGACCCCGACGTGGAGCGCCTGCTCGAAGGCGTGGCTTTCCTCACGGGCCTGACGCGCCAGAAGCTGGACGACGAATTCCCCGAGTTTGTGCAGGAACTGGCCAACCTGCTGTTCCCCCACTACCTGCGCCCGATTCCCGCCAGCACCCTGGTGAGCTTCGAGCCCAAGGGCATGCTGGCCGAAAGCGTGCGCGTCGCCGCCGGCACCAAGATCGATTCCGTGCCGGTGGACGGCACGCCCTGCCGCTTTCGCACCTGCACCGAGCTGCAGGTCCATCCGGTCGCGCTCGAAAGCGCGCACCTGGCCAGCGGTGCCGGCCAGGCGCCGCGGCTGGTCCTGAAGTTCGCGCTGCAGGGCGGGTTGGACGTGGCGCAATGGACCACGCCCTCGCTGCGCCTTTTCCTGGGCGGCGGCTACACCGAGGCCTCCAAGCTGCTGCTGCTGCTGGCCAAGCACGTCAAGGCGGTGAGCCTGACGCGCGGTGACGGCACGGTGGCCGAACTCGGCCCCAAGGCCCTGCGCCAGGCCGGCTTTGACAGCGAGCTGCTGCCTTACCCCAGCCATGCCTTCCAGGGTTACCGCAGCCTGCAGGAATTTTTTGTCCTGCCCGAGAAATTCCTTTTTGTGGACATCGCCGGCCTGGACAAGGCGCTGGCCGGCGGCAGCGGCCCCCTGTTCGAGGTTTCCGTGCTGCTGGACCAGATCCCCGACTGGATGCCGGAGATACGCGGCGACAGCTTCATGCTCAACATCGTGCCCGTGGTCAACCTGTTCGAGCACGCGGCCGACCCGGTCAACCACGAGCACCGCGCCAGCGAATACCGCCTCATGCCCGAGGCCGCCAACCGCCAGCACTACCAGATTTATTCGGTGGACCAGGTCGTCGGCTACCAGCAAGGGGCTTCGCGCGAGCGCAGCTACGTGCCCTTCGGCATGCTGCGCCACGACGGCAGCAACACCCTGAGTTACCGCACCACGCTGCGCCAGGCCACGGTGGGGCGGGGCAGCGAGGTTTTCCTGTCGGTGGCCTACCCGCCCGGCGACCTGCCCCTGCCCGAGACCCTGTCGGTGCGCATCACCTGCACCAACCGCCAGCTGCCGGAAAGCCTCAAGCTCGGCGATCTGAGCCGGCCCACCAGCAGCTCGCCCGACCGCATGAGTTTTCGCAACATCAGGCCCATGACCGCGCCACTGAACCCGCCCTCGGGCGAGGCCCTGCTCTGGCGCCTGATTTCGCACGTCTCGCTGAACTTCCTGTCCATCGCCAGCGCCGAGAACCTGCGCGAGCTGCTGAACCTCTATGTGTTTTCCGAACGCCAGGAGCAGGGCCCGGAAACCGCCAACCGCCGGCGCATCGACGGCATCCAGGAAGTCACCGCCACGCCCGAGACGCGGCTGGTCGGGCGCGGCAGCCTGCTGCGCGGCCAGCAGATACGCATCAAGTGCCGGCTCGATTTTTTCGCCGGCATCGGCGACATGTATTTGTTCGGTTGCGTCCTGGACCGTTTCATCGGGGACTACGCCGGCATCAATTCCTACACCCGCGTCGAGCTTGAAGACGCTTTCACAGGAGCAGTCTTCAAATGGCCGCCGAGATTGGGTCAACAGCCGCTGCTGTAGAGGAGCAACTCCTCGCCCAGGGCGAGAGGTTCTCCTACTTCCAGGCCATACGCCTGCTGCGCCTGTTCGGCAAGGCGCGCGGCATGCCCAACGACAGCCTGCGCATACGCCCGAGGCTGAGCCTGGGCTTTCCCGAAAACGACATCGATCGCATAGAGCCGCGGGACGGCGGCGGCTACCGCATCACGGCCAACTTCTTCGGCCTCTACGGCGTGGCCTCGCCGCTGCCCACTTATTACACCGAAGACCTGTTCGAGGAAGAGCGCGAGGGCCGACACGCCACGCGCGACTTCCTGGACGTCATCCACCATGCGATGTACCCGCTGCTGTTCGACGCCTGGCGCAAGCATCGGCTGCAGGACCGCGTGGTGGAGGACGGCGATGCCGGCGTGCTGGACCAGCTCTATGCCTTCATCGGCCTGCGCGACGGCGACCTGCGCGCGGGCCTGCCCGCCGCCGACGGGCTGCTGCGCTATGCCGGCCTCTTCAACATGCACCCGCGCTCGGCCTCGGGCCTGCACACCCTGCTGGCCGACGCCTTCAGGCCGGCCAGGGTCTGGGTCGAGTGCTGCACGCTGCAGCACGTGCCCATCCCGGCCGACCAGCGCCTGCGCCTGGGCCAGCAGGCCCATGAGCTCGGCGAGACGACTTACCTGGGCAGCCAGATCGACGACTACAGCGGCAGCATCACCATCACGCTCAGCGACCTGCCCGAAGATTCCTTCCACCAGTTGCTGCCCGGCACGCCCGGCCATGAGCGGCTGGAGTTCCTGGTGCGCTTTTACCTGATAGACCCGCTGGAGGTGCGCATTGTGCTCGAGCTGCGGCACGAGGATGCCCGCGCGGCGCGCACGCTCGATGCTGCCGACGCCGCGCCGGAATCGGCCGCCACCAACTGGACACGCCTGGGCCTGGACACCTGGCTCACGCCCGAGCGCGTGCGTCAGCCCACCCGCGTGCAGTTCACCCTTTAATTTTTCGGCATCCCTTCTTCATACACCGCAAGAAAGAGAAACATCATGCTGCTGGTCGAACTAAAACCCCTGGTCGGACGCCTGAATGCCTTCACCAAGCAGGCGCTGGAAGACGGCGTGGGCCTGTGCGTCTCGCGCAGCCACTATGAAATCACCGTCGAACACCTGCTGGTCAAGCTGTTTGACAACGTGCAGGCCGACGTCGCGCTGCTGCTGCGCCAGAACGGCGTGGACGCGGCGCTGGTCAAGCGCGGCATCGACCGTGCCCTGGAGGACATGCGCACCGGCAACGCCGGCAAGCCGGCCTTCTCGCCGCTGCTGCTCGAACTCATGCAGGACGCCTGGCTGATCGCCTCGGTCAACCTCGGCGAGGCCCGCATACGCTCCGGCGCCGTGCTGCTGGCCTTCCTGGCGCGCGCCAGCTACTACGCCACCGGCGACTATGCCGAGCCCCTGCGCGCGCTCAACCGCGAGAGCTTGCTGAGCGGCTTCGGCGCGACCTGCGGCGCCTCGATTGAGGAAACCCCGGGCGCCGCGGAAGGCGGCACGCCCGGCGGCCAGGCGGCGGCCGGCGGCGAAGGCAGCGCGATCGCGCGCTTTTGCGAAAACTTCACTGACAAGGCGCGCAACGGCAAGATAGACCCGGTGTTCGGCCGCGACAAGGAAATCCGCCAGATGGTGGACATCCTGGCGCGGCGCCGCAAGAACAACCCCATCTGCGTGGGTGACCCCGGCGTCGGCAAGACCGCGGTGGTCGAAGGCCTGGCGCTGCGCATCGTCGACGGCGACGTGCCCGATTCGCTCAAGGACGTGACCATCCTGGGCCTGGACATGGGCCTGCTGCAGGCCGGCGCCAGCGTCAAGGGCGAGTTCGAGAACCGCCTCAAGGGCGTGATCACCGAGGTCAAGGGCTCGGCCAAGCCCATCATCCTGTTCATCGACGAAGCCCACACCCTGATAGGCGCGGGCGGCCAGGCCGGCACCTCCGACGCGGCCAACCTGCTCAAGCCGGCGCTGGCGCGCGGCGAGCTGCGCACCATCGCGGCCACCACCTGGGCCGAGTACAAAAAGTATTTCGAGAAAGACCCGGCGCTGGCTCGCCGATTCCAGCCGGTCAAGCTCGACGAGCCGGACCTCGCCACGGCCGTCATCATCCTGCGCGGCCTCAAGGAAAAATACGAGGACGTGCACCGCGTGGTGATGCGCGACGACGCCATCGTCGCGGCGGCCGAACTCTCCAGCCGCTACATCACCGGCCGGCAGCTGCCCGACAAGGCCGTCGACCTGCTGGACACCGCCTGCGCCCGCGTCAAGGTGCTGCAAAGCGCCAAGCCCGATGTGCTGGAAGACAAGGAGCGCCAGATGCAGGCCCTGGCGCGCGAGCAACGCGGCCTGGAGCGCGACCGCGACAACCACCAGCCGGTCGACAGCGAGCGACTGGACGCCATCGCCGGCCTGGTCGCCACGCTGGCCGCCGAGGCCGAGGCGCTGAAAGCCGAATGGGATAAACAAAAGGGCGCGGCCGACGCGCTGCTGGCCGCGCGCGCCGCCAGCCTGGCCGCCAAGGCCGCGAATGCCACGCCGGCCGAACTTGAGGTGCTGTCGCAAAAAGTCGCCGAGGCCGGCAAGGCCTTCGAGGCGGCCCAGGGCGCCAACCCGCTGGTGCGCGTCGACGTGGACCCGGACGTGGTCGCCAAGGTGGTGTCGGACTGGACCGGCATCCCGGTCGGCAAGATGCTGCGCGACCAGGCCGAAAGCGTGATGCGCATGGAGTCCGTGCTGTGCGGCCGCATACGCGGCCAGGACCACGCCATGCACCAGATCGCCGAAGTGCTCAAGACCGCCAAGTCCGGCCTGCGCGACCCGCAGCAGCCGCTGGGCGTGTTCCTGCTGGCCGGCCCCTCGGGCGTGGGCAAGACCGAGACCGCGCTGTCGGTGGCCGACATCCTGTTCGGTGACGAAAAATCCACCGTCATCGTCAACATGAGCGAGTTCCAGGAGAAACACAACGTCAGCCGCCTGATAGGTTCGCCCCCCGGCTATGTGGGCTACGGCGAGGGCGGCGTGCTGACCGAGGCGGTGCGCCAGCGCCCCTACTCGGTGGTGCTGCTCGACGAGGTCGAAAAAGCCCACCTCGATGTGCTCAACCTGTTCTACCAGGTCTTCGACAAGGGCATGCTTTCCGACGGCGAAGGCAAGGACATCGATTTTTCCAACACGGTGATCTTCCTGACCTCCAACCTGGCCACCGATGTCATCACCGAAATGACGGCCGGCGAGGACAAGCCCGATGCCGCCACGCTGCTCTCGGCCATACGGCCCATCCTGTCGGCGCACTTCAAGCCGGCGCTGCTGGCGCGCATGACGGTGATTCCTTACTTCACGCTGGCGCAGGACGCGCTGGCCGGCATCGTGCGGCTCAAGCTGGACAAGATCGTCAAACGCCTGGCGCACAACAACAAGATGCGCTTTACCTACAGCGACGCGGTGGTCGCGCAGATCGCCGCGCGCTGCACCGAGGTCGAAACCGGCGCGCGCAACGTCGACTTCATCCTGCGCAGCACCATCATGCCGCTGATGTCCCAGGAGATCCTGGCGCGCATGAGCACCGGCGTGCAGGCCGGCGAGGTGGCGCTGGGCCTGGATGCCGACGCCGGCTTCACGGTCGTGTTTTCCGACGCGCCCCTTGCCGCCGCGGCCTGACTGACGCAAGGCAGAAAGAAAAAAGAGGGAATTTATGACTTCGCTTGATAAAAACCTGACAGCGGCGAACAAACGCTTCGCCTTCAAGTCCGGCGGATTTGCCGACGACACCTTCGCGGTCGTCAACATGAAGGGCTTCGAGGCGATCTCGCAGAACTTCTCGTTTGAGCTCACGCTGCTGTCCAACGATGCCGGCATCGAATTCGACAAGATGCTGTCGAACCCGGCGACCTTCACGATTTTTTCGCGCGACCAGGACATGGCCACGCCCTACCACGGCGTCATCGCCGAATTCGACCAGCTGCACCAGGTGGGCGACCTGGTGTTCTACCGCGCCGTGCTGGCGCCGCGCCTGCATCGCCTGGGGCAATTCCGCACCTCCGACGTCCACCTGGACGGCCAGCGCATTCCGGACATTCTCGAGACGGTGCTCAAGGACAGCGGGCTGTCTTCCGCCGACTACCAGAAGGGCCTTGCCGGAGAGTACCGCGAGCGCGACTTCGTTTGCCAGTACCAGGAGACCAACCTGGACTTCATCACGCGCTGGATGGAAAAGGAAGGCATCTACTACTGCTTCGACCACAGCGGTGACAAGGAAAAGCTGCTGCTGGTCGATGCCTCGATCAAACAGCCCGCGGACGTGCGCGCGGTGACTTACCGGCCGGTCGAGAACCTCGCCAGCGGCGAAGCCAAGGATTCGGTGCAGGATTTCGCCTGCCGGCAAAAACCCCTGCCCAAGCAGGTGGTCTTGCAGGGCTTTAACTACCTGAACGCGGCGGTCCCGCTCAAGCAGTCCGCGCCGGTGTCGGACGCTGGCATGGGCGACGTGATGCTGTACGGCGAAAACTTCCTCACGCAGGAAGAAGGCCTGCGTTATGCCAAGCTGCGGGCCCAGGAAATCCTCTGCGAGGGAAAAATCTTCACCGCAAGCGCCACCGCCACCGGCATACGCAGCGGTTATTTCATCCGCATGGCCGGGCACTACCGCAGCGATTTCAACGGCAAATACCTGGTCACCGAGATCGAGCACCAGGGCTCGCAGGCCGGTGTGCTGCTGGCCGGCATCAAGACGGCGTACGAGGACGCGGCGGGCGAGACCCGCTACAGCTCGAAGTTCCGCGCCATCCCGGCCGATGTGCAGTTCCGCCCCAAGCGCTCCATGATCCGGCCGCATGTGGCCGGCACGATCAGCGCGATCGTCGACTCCGAGGGCAGCGGCCAATATGCCGAGATGGACGAGCTCGGCCAGTACAAGGTGCAGTTGCCCTTCAGCCGCACCGGCAAGGGCCCGAACAAGGGCTCGGCGCGCATACGCATGGCCACCCCGTACGCGGGCCACGGCCACGGCATTCATTTCCCCCTGCACAAGGGCGCGGAAGTGCTGCTCTCGTTTGTGGACGGTGACCCCGACCAGCCGGTGATCGTCAACGCGGTGCCCAACTCGGAAAACCCGAGCATGGTGAACAACAAGAACCCTGCGCAGAGCCTGGTCACGACCGCCGGCGGCAACCAGATCCTGATGGACGACACCCAGGGCAAGGAGGTGGTCTACATCACCTCGCCCTACCAGAACAGTGCGCTGGTGATCGGCAATCCCGAAGGCCGCCGCAGCACTGTGGGCAAAGACGGGAAGGACGGCAAAGACGGCAAGGACGGTGCTGCCGGCAGCAAAGGCGACAAAGGCGACAAGGGCGACACCGGGGCAACCGGCGCAACGGGCGCAACCGGCCCAGCTGCACCGGACGCACCCAAGGCGACCTACCCCGGCATCTGGGCCTCCACGGGCGGCAGTTCCGAGAGCATCACGTTTGGTACCACCAATGCGATCAAGGTCGGCTACAACAACACCCTCGGCCTTTCGATCGACAATTCGGTGACTGCCTCCGTCGCCAACAAGGTGGCATTGGGCGTCAGCGCGACGCTGAGTTACGGCAACGATATGGCGTGGAAGCTCGGGCGCAGCATCACGCTGGACGATTCGGAGGCCATTTCCATGAAGGACTCGGGCAAGCTGAGCGGCAACAAGGAGGTCATGATTTCCGGTGGCCAGGCCGCCCCGCTTGCTGCCGCCGTCGATGCCGCCAAGGCAACCGTCAAGAAGGCCGTGCTGCTGGCGACCGGCCTGAACGTCGCGGCGGGCGTTGCAGCCGGTGCGCTGATCAATCAGGGCGCCGATCTGGACGACAAGGGAAAAGCGAAATTCAAGGACAACAGCTGGGGCAATTGGTCCGCGCGCGCGCTGGGCATTGTGTCCGGGCCCGGGACGGCCCTTGCCATCAACCGCGTGCTCGCGGGACTGGCGAGCACCCTCGGTGAATTGACCAAACCGTCCCTGGCCTTCGCGAGCAATATCAAGCTCGATGCTTCGGGCGCAGAGATTTACTCGACGAACCTGCCACCGGTCAGCCAGGGCCGAATCAAGCTTGCGCCGGGTAACGTCACCCTGCATGCCGGCTTGCCCATGCCTTTGCCCCCGCCGGCATTACCCGGCGTGCCGCCCGTTCCGTTTGTGGCGCCGCCCGCGGACACCCTGGGTTCCACCATAGAACTCACGCAGACGCGCGTCAAGTTGACGAACAACATCGCCTTGCTGCCGAGCTCCTTGCAACTTGAGACCCAGGCCGCGACGCTTGCCACCTTGAACCCGGCCGGCGATATCAACCTGACGCAGCCCGTCGGCGGCAGCGTGAAACTTGCAGCCGCTGGCTTGACCGCCACTTCCGGCATTTCGGAGCTCAAGCTTGACATCGCCGCCGGCGCGACTTTGACCGGCGGCGCCGGCAAGGTGGAAGTCAAACCCGCGGAGGTCAAACTGGAATGTGCCGCCTCTTCCATCGAGGTCACTCCGCTCAGGGTCGCCATTAACGGGCCCGGTGACGCAGGCATCCGGTTTTACAGCGTCAATGTCATGCTGGATGGCAACCTGATTCAGCTGGGTTGAGCGCATAGCCATGAAAGTATTCAAACCAGACTCGCTGGGCCTGCTGCATCGCGGCATTCGCTTTGCGCGCCAGAACCAGCTTTCGGTGGGCATGATGGCCTTCTTCGCGCTCGACGAAACACCGGGCGCGGCGCTGCTGCCTGAGGCCCAGATGTGGCAAGTGGCGGCCGAGGCGATAGGCAGCGACGCCATCATGGACGAAGGCTTGCCCAAGCCGGCCGGCGAGTTCCTGGTGTTCGGCGCCGCGCACGCGCCTTCGGGCGCGGCCGTGCCCGAGGTGGCTGTCAGTGTGCAGGTCGGCAGCCTGTCCAAAACGCTGCGCGTCAGCGGCGACCGGCATTTCAACGCGCTGGGCATCGCCAGCGCGCCGAAACCGTTCATGCAGATGGCGATCAGCCCGCAAACGGCTTTTGGCGGACCGGACTCTGCTGACAACCCGGCCGGCAAGGGCCTGGTGAAGCTGAAGAACGCCGACGGCAGCGAGGGCTTGCCCTTGCCGAATGTGGAGCACATGGCCAAGCTGGTGCTGCGGCCCGGCGATGAAGCGCCCGCCGCCGGTTTCTGGTCGCTGCCGCCCGACTCGCCGCTGCGCAAGCGGCACCTCGGTACTTTCAACGACGCCTGGCTCAAAACAAGCTGGCCGCATTTGCCCGACGATACCCAGCCCGCTTATTTCAACGTGGCGCCGCCAGACCAGCGCCTGGGCGGGTTCTTTCGCGGCGACGAAAAAATCGTGGTCCACAACATGCACCCGCAACGCGCCGTGCTCAGCTCGGCCCTGCCGCAGCTTCGCGCGCGTTGCTTCATCAACCGGCGCGTGGCCGGCGGCGAAGAGTTTGTGGAGCTGACGGCGCGCGCGGAAACCGTCTGGCTGTTTCCGGGGCAGGGCTGCGGCATCGTGCTGTTCCGCGCGCTGGCGACGGTGGCCGACGAGGACGCCGACGATGTGCTGCACCTGCTGGCCGATTGGGAAGACATGCGCAGCGCGCCGCTGCCGCTGGATCATTACTACCGCGTGTTCCAGGCCAAGCTGCCGCAACCGGCGGTTGCCGCCGCCGAGGTCCCGCCGGCCCCCGCCCCGGCAGTCCCTGCCGCGGCTGCCGCCGCCGTGCCGGCCGCCGCCGCCGCGCTGACGGTGCCGGCAGTGGCCGTGGCCATGCCGCCGGAGCTCGCCGCGGTGCAGGCGCAGGCGGCTGCGCTGGAGACCCAGACGCGCGAACTCATGCGCCAGCACGGCATCACGGATGCCGATATCGCGCCTTACCTGAAGCCGCCGGTTGAGGGGCCCGCGCCTACATTGGCCGAACTGGAAAAGATGTCGCAGGACCTGGAGGCCGACACCCGCGCGCTCATGAAGCAGCACAACATCAGCGAGGCGGAGGTGGCCGCCGCGGTTCGCCAGCCTCCGCCGGAGCCGGCGCCGAGCGCGGGCGAGTTGAAAGACATGGTCAAGCAGATCGAGGCCGACACGCGAGCGTCCATGCGCGAGCACGGCATCACCGAGCAGGACATCCAGAAGGAGTTCGACGCGCGGCCGGAACTGGCCGGGCTGGCTGCGGATTTCCGCAAACCGGGCCCGGATGTCGACCAGGCCTTTGCGGCCCTCGGCGCTGCCATGGCCGCTCCGGCCATGGCGGCGCCGGCGGTCAAACTTCCGGCGCTACCGCTGCCCGCTTTGCCCGCGGTGAAACCGCCGGTGGCGCAGAAACTGACGCGCGAGGAAGTTGTTGCGCACCATGCGGCCGGCAAGGGGTTTGCTTCGCACGACCTTTCGGGGCTGGACCTTTCGGCGCTGGATCTTGCCGGCGCCGATTTTTCGGGCGCCTTGCTGGAAGGCACCAGCTTCGCGGGCAGCAAGCTGGCCGCCGCCGACTTCAGCCAGGCCCTGCTGCAAGGCGGCGACTTCAGCGAGGCGGACCTGCAGGGCGCGAAGTTGGCTGGTGCCGGCGCGGGCCAGGCGGTGTTCAAGCAGGCGCGCCTGGACGGCAGCGACATGGCGCACGCCGACTTCACCGGGGCCGATTTTTCCGCGGCCAGTGTGGCGGGAGCCAAGCTCAGCGACGCGGTCTTCGACGGCGCCAAAATGGCCGGCCTGAAAGCCGCGGGCTGCACGGCTTTGCGCACCAGTTTTGCCGACGGCGACCTGGCCGGCGCGGACTTTGCCCGAGCCACCTTGACGGGTTCCGCTTTCGCCGGGGCCAAGGTGGGCAAGGCGAGTTTTGCCGGTGTGAACGGCGACAACGCCGATTTTCAGCGGGCCGACGCGAGCGGCGCGAACTTCACCGGCGCCAGCCTGCGCGCCTCGCGCGCCGACGGCGGCAGCCAGTTTGCCGGGGCGCAACTGCCGGGTGCCCGGCTTGAGCGCGCGGCCTGGGGCGGCGCCATGCTGGCCGGCGCGGCGCTGGGCGGCTCCGTGCTCGACAACGCCGACTTCAGCGGCGTCAAGGCGGCGGGTGCCAACTTCGGTCGCGCATCGGCCAAAGGCGCGCGCTTTGACAAGGCCGACCTGAGCGGCGCCGACTTCACCGGTGTGAACCTGCACAAGGGTTCGCTGCGCAAGGCCACGATCGAACGCGCGCTGCTGCGCAAGGCCAACCTCTACGGCGTGGACTTTTATGACACCACGCCGACCATCGCCAGCCTGGAGGGCTCCAACATCGACCAGACCCTTCTCCAGGTCAGAAAGCCGGTGGTTTGAATGGCTGCAGCAGGGGAAAGACCATGGATATAAAAGACGCGCTGGCCCAACTGGCCCAAGGCCGCCACCTGGCCGGCGCCGACCTGTCGGGCGCCGATCTGTCGGGTGTGGATTTCACTGGTTGCCACCTGGAGAAGGTGCGCCTGGCAAACGCCGACCTGTCGGGAAGCAAGCTTGCCGGCAGCGTCTGGCAAGGCTGCGACCTCACGGGCGCGAACCTCGCGGGCGCCGACTTGTCGGCCACCCAGATGCAGGACACGGCGCTGGTGGGCGCCAGGCTGGAGGCGGCCAATGCCTCGCAAGCGAGCTGGGCGAAGACCGACATGAGCGGTGCCAAGGCCAAGGGCGCCGATTTCAGCCACGCATCGCTGGATGCCGCCAACCTCAGCGCCGCGCAATTTGCCGGCGCGAAGTTTTTCAAGGCCTCGTGCGACGGCTGCACGCTCGACGGCACCGACTTCACGGGCGCCGACCTCACACGCTGGGTGGCGATGGCCGCCGACCTGCGCAGCGTGCGTTTTGAACGGACACAACTGGTGCAGGCCTATTTGAAGGATTGCAACCTGGAGGGCCAGCGCCTGGCCGGATGCGACCTGACCATGGCCATCCTCAACGGCTGCAAGCTCCAGGCCGCCGATTTCTCGGGACTGGCGCTGGACCGGACCAGCTTCATCGGCGCCCAGTTGCAAAAAGCCCAGCTGGGCGGTGTGCGGGGCACATACACGGCCTTGATGGGGGCCAGCCTGGCGGGCGCCAACCTGGGCGCCGCGGTCTTTGAGATGGCCGATGCGAGCGACGCCGATTTCAGCGGCGCGCGTTGCGACGGCTCGCGCTGGCACATGTCGGTGATGCAGCGGATCAAGGCCGCCGACGCCAGCTTTGCCAACGCGGGCCTGGTGTACTGCGACCTGTCGCATGCCGACCTGTCCAACGCCGACTTCAGCCGCGCGGACATGAGCCACGCCAACCTGCACGCCATGCTCGACAAGGGCACGCGCTGGGACGGCGCCAACCGTAGCGGCGCACGTGAGACCGATGAGAAACTTTTGCGCGCCGAGCGCTGGCAAGCCGCCTGAACTTTTTTGAGAAAGAGAACGCCATGTCGAATGCTTCCATGCCTTCCGTTTCCCCCTTGCCGCAAGCCGGGCCTGGCCTGGTGTCCGCCGTCGTGACCGGCCGGGCCGACAAGTGGTTTTTCCTGGACACGGCCCCCGCCGCCGCCGGTGCCGACCGCGCGCTGCGCGCCGAGAGCTGCCTGGTCGAGCCCGAATGCGGCGACACCGTGCTGGTCTGCCAGGGCGTTGCCGTGGGGCTGACCTGCGTGCCCTACATCCTGGCCGTGCTCTCGCGTGCCGATGCGCAGCACGGCGTGCTGGCGCTGCCGGGTGGCGCGCGCATACGCGCCGATGCGGGCGCCTTGGCCTTTGTCGCCAGCGACATCGGCCTGGAAGGCTCGCGCAGCGTCTCCATGAAGGCGCCGCAGCTTGACATGACGGCGGCGCAAGGGGAATTGAAGTTCAACCGACTGGCGTCTACGGTCGGCGAGTTCAGCGCCAGCCTGGGCAGCGTGCGCACGGTCGCGCAGGCCGTCACTTCCACCGTGGGCCGCCTGGTGCAGAAGGCGACCAACAGTTTCCGCTGGACGGAAAACCTCGACGAGTCCCGCGCCGGCCGCATGCGCCTGCAGGTGGCCGAGCGCTTTCACCTGAAGTCGCGCCATGCCAGCGTGGTCGCCGAAGGCCAGGTCAAGATAGACGCCGAAAAAATCGACCTCGGTTGAGCCCCCAGAAAAGGACAACAAGCATGTTCGCAGTCACCAAACAGAACGGCCAGTGCATGGCCATGCCCGACGTCTGCAAGACGCCCGCGCCGCCCGCGCCGCCGGTTCCCATTCCCTACCCGAACATCGCCATGCCCATGATGGGCAATCCCTGCACCATGAAGGTCTTGATAGGCGGCATGCCGGCGCTGACCAAGGCGTCAAAGATCCCCATGAGCAACGGCGACCAGGCGGGCGTGGCCGGCGGTGTGGTGTCGGGAAAGATGATGGGGCCGGCCGAGTTCATCATGGGCAGCCTGAAGGTCAAGCTGGAGGGCAACCCAGCGGTGAAGCTGGGCGACCCGACGAAACACAACGACGGCAACGGGGTCGGCTCGGTGCTGGCACCCAGCCAGGCGATTGTCATGATCATGGGCTGAGCGTCCCCATGCAAAGGAAAAAGCAATGAAAACCGTCTGGATCACCGCCCTCAAGGAAGACCAGCCCCGCGTGGCCGCCGTGACCGCGGTGCTCAAACGCTACGGCCTGCAGTGCAAGGGCCATTTCTGGGTCGACCAGCCCGACAAGATGGCCTGGCGCGTCGCGCTGGAGGCCTTGCTCGAGGCCAAGGCCGACGTCTGGCTGGTGCTGGTCGACGCGGACGAGATCAAAAAATCTTCGGTGCGCTACGGCCTGTCGCTGATGGCCTCGGCGCTGCGCAGCGCGCGCGGCGGCTTTCCCATGCTCACGCTCTGGAATTCGCCCCCGCCGGAGCAGGCCGCGCTGCCGCCGCTGATGGCGCAGGCCGAACTGCTGCTCGAGTCGGGCGCAAGCTGGCCCGCCAAGATCGTGGCCAAGGCCAACGTGCCGCCCAAGGCGACGCCGGCCGAATTCCGGCTCGACGTGCTGGGCAACGAGCGCCTGGGCCAGTGGTTCGAGATCGGCCCGGTGGCCGGTGCCTGGTCCGGCGTGGTGTTTGGCGTGACCGGCGGCGGCGCCGAGATCCAATTCCAGGCCGTGGGCCCCAAAGCCATGCTGCCGGAAAAAACCACGCTGGAGTTCGCGCAAGAGGGCATGAAGCTGGAAGTCGCCGGGAATGAATACACCGCATGGGCGGTGCGCAACCAGGTCGATGGCAACACCTCCTACTTCGTCAAGGTCAAGGGTTGCCCCGACTCGATTCTTTTTATGCCCTATGCCGAGGAAACGGATGCGGAAGCCACCCTCCTGAGGCTGGTGTGACCCAGTGTGCTTCGGGCGTAAAGCCGCGTTCAGTCGAGCCGCTTGCGTGCCGGGCCGGTGATCTCGCCGCTGGCGCTTACCAGCAGGGCTTCGCCCGGGTCGTAGGGCAGTTCGGCGACGCGTTCCTCATCGTTGAAGCGGTAGCCCACGCGGTAGACCGACTGGCTGTGCGCGGTCTGCAGCCGCGTGCCGCACTGCTTGTCGCGCAGAAAGACCTCCACCGGGATGTCGTCGTCGGGCCCGCTGGGAGGTTCGGGCGGCACGGCCGGCGGAAACACCATGTCCCACAGCGCCTTGCCGGCCAGCGCGCCGCCGATCATGCCGGCGGCGGTGATGGCGGGTTTGTGCTTGCCGAGCTTGTCGCCGATGGCGCCGCCCACGACAGCGCCGGTCACGCCGCCCGGGCCCAGCACAAAGCCGGCGCCGGCGCTGCCGACGATGACCGGCACGGACCAGCGTTTGTAGACGGCGGCCGTGGCGTGGCGCTTGAGCAGGAAACCGCCCGTGAAGCCGCCCATGGCCGCGCCTATCAGGGGCACGGCATTGCGCAGCAGCCAGGGCTTGGCGTTTTCCTGGCGTACCAGGTACTGGCGTTCGGGAATCAGCACCTGCCAGCAACTTTGCTCGACGCTGCTGGTGCTTGCGAGCGTGGCATAGGCGTACAGCACGGGCGCCAGCACGGGCGGGGGCGGGGGCTCGAGATCGGCCACGGGAGCGGGTGCGGTCTCCTGGCCCAGGGCGGGCAAGGCCGGCAGCGCCAGCGCGATGCAGATAAGCCCCGGGTAAATTGCCGCTCCAATTTGCATGGCTTATTATCTTCATTCCCGAATGAATTCACCAAAATTACCTTTAATTACGAGCAGGCAAAACTTGGTTGAACAAAGGTTTCATGGGGTGTGGGCATGGCGGGTGGCCGGCGCCTGCCTGGCGGCGGCCGCGCTGGTGGCACTGGGCGGCTGCGCCGCGGCCAATTCCATGATGGGGGGCAACACGCGCAAGGACGCCGTGGCCGAAATCGCCTGGAGTTTCGCGCGCAACGCCATCCTGGTGGAAGTCGAGGCCGACAACCGGCTCAATGAATACAGTGGCGAGGCGCATACGCTGGTACTCGGTGTTTACCAGATGGAAGACTCCGCGGCCTTCTATAAATTGATCGCGGACGCGGCGCTGGTGGGAAAATCGCTGGAAACCGGCAAGGGCGGCGAGGGGTTTGTGCATTTCGCGCGCTACGTCGTGGTGCCGGGCCAGCGCAGCATCCTGCAACTGGACCGGGCGCAGAAGGCCAAGTTCGTGGGCATCGCGGCCGGTTATTACCAGATGGATGCGGCCCGCAGCGCGCGCCTGTTCGAGGTGCCGCTGACGGTCGAGAGCGAGGGGATGGTCAGCAAAACCTATAAGGCCGCGCCGGCGACCCTGGCGCTGCGCCTGAACTTCGGGCCGGACGAGCTGCTCAATGCCGAGCGCCTGAACCGGGACCCGGCAGGGACCAAAGCCAGTGAAGCGGTTCCGCTCGACGGCGGGGGCCGGGAGATCAAGCTGACGCCGGACACGCTCAAGGATGCGATGAACGTCAACAGCGCGGTGAAGAAACTGGACAAATAAGGACAGCAGGCAGCACATGGAAGAAAAACAAGGCATTTACTGGCACCAGGGCATGTTCCTGCAGTCCCAGCATTTCCAGATGGCTGACCTGCACAACCAGTTCCAGCACAAGCCTATGCAGGAGTCGGGCCTGCCGCATTTCTGGGGTGTGGGCGAACTCGAGCTGGTCGCCGCGGCGGCCGGCAACCGCACGGTGGAAGTGCAGGCCGCGCGCCTGCTGTTCCAGGACCGCACTTATATAGAGTACCCGGGCAATGCGGTCATCAAGGCCAGGCCTTTCGACGTGGACTGGGTCGAGGGCGACAAGCCCTTCACGGTCTACCTGGGCCTGAAAAAACTCAGCGCCACCGAAAACAACGTGACCATCGCGGCCGACTTGGCGCAGGCCGGCGGGGTCGCCACGCGTTACGCCACGCTGGCCAACCCGCCCGAGGTCGCCGACCTGTATTCCGACGGACCGGCGGCCCAGGTGCGCACGCTGCTGCATGTGGTCAAGGTGTTTTTCGAGGGCGAGATCGACAAGCTGCAGGACTACAGCCTGATCCCCATCGCGCGCCTGGTGCGCGATGGCGACGCGATCAAGCTGTCCGAAAGTTTTATCCCGCCTTGCTACGCGATCTCCGGCTCCAACGTGCTGCTGCGCCTGGTCAAGGACATCCGCGACGAGCTGACCGGGCGCGCCCGCCAGCTGCAGGAATACAAAAGCCCGCGCGAGATGCAAAAGGCCGAGTTCGACGCGAGCTACATGGTGTTCCTGCTGGCCCTGCGCTCGCTGAACCGGGCCAGCCCCTACCTGTTCCACCTGACCGAGACGCGCCAGGTCCATCCCTGGCTGGCTTACGGCGCCATGCGCCAGCTGATCGGCGAGCTGAGCTCGTTCTCGGAGCGCTTCAACATGCTGGGCGAGGCCGAGGACGGCACGCCGGGCCTGCCGCCCTACGACCACGCCGACCTCGGCAAGTGTTTCGACCGGGTGCGCACCATGGTCAGCCACCTGCTCAACGAAATCACCGTGGGGCCGGAGTTCCTGGCCATCCTGCAGCCCCAGGGCGACTACCACGTCGGCCAGCTGCCGCGCAATTTCTTCGGCCAGCGCAACCGCTTCTACCTGGTGATACGCACCGAAAAAGACATGGAGTGGGTGGTGGACGCGGTGCAGCGCGACGCGCGCCTGGCTGCCACCGACGAGATGCCGGGCCTGATCGCGCACGCGCTGCCGGGGCTGGAGCTGATCCACATGGCGGCCGCGCCGCAGGGCCTGCCGCGCCGCTCATACTCTTACTACTTCCGCATCGAGCAGATGAGCCAGCAGTGGGAGATGGTGGAGCGCGAGGGCTCCGTCGCGCTGTACTGGATGGATGCGCCGGCCGACCTCAAGGCCGAAATTGTTGTGTTGCGGAGATAACGCGTGCGCCTTGTTGACTGTTTCATTCCCTTCATGGCCTATGTGCGCCACTTCCAGGGCCAGCCCTCGGCAAGCGCGGCGTCGGTCAAGGAGCAGCTCGACAGCCTGCTGGCCGACGCTCGCCGCAAGGCCCAGGAAGCCGGCATCGCCGAAGCCGATACGATGAGCGGCATGTTCGCCGTGGCCGCCTGGGCCGACGAGCTCCTGCTGGCGACCGCCTGGCCGGGCGCCGAGGAATGGAAGCGCCTGCTGCTGCAAAAACGCTATTTCAACGTGTCCAGCGCCGGGGTCGAGTTTTTCACCCGCCTCGAAGCCCTGGGCCCGCAGCAGCTGGCGGTGCGCGAGGTCTATTTCTTTTGCCTGGCCATGGGCTTTGCCGGGCGCTACGGCCATGACCGCAATCCCAAGACCCTGGAAGACATCAAGCAAGCCAGCCTGGCGCAGCTGGTGCAAGGCGACGGCCTGTACGGCGATTCGGGCAAGGTGCTGTTTCCGCAGGCCTATGCCAGCGCCGGGCGCAAAGGCGGCAGGCAGCCGGGCGAAGGCCGCTGGCGCTGGCGCGTCTCCTCGCTCACGCTCAGCGTGCTGCTGGCGCCGCTGGCCGTGCTGGCCGTGCTCTACGGCATCTACCACCTGATCATCTGGCAGACGGCCAGCTCCATCATGGCGCAGATCAAATGAAGGCGCTGCGCACCATCGTCCTCTGGTTGCTGGCACTCGCGGTGCTGGCGCTGCTGAGCTGGGGCCTGGCCCTCTATATGGAATGGCCGCTGTGGGCGGCCGTGGCGGTGTTCTTCGGGGTGCTGGGGCTGTACCTGCTGGTGCGTTTCATCATCCGCCTGGTGCAGGTGTACCGCTCGCGCAGCCGCATGGCCCAGCTGTCCTCGGCCGGCCAGGACAAGGTAGCCAAGCAGGCGTCGCCGCGCGCGGTGCTGATCCGCAAATGGAAGACCGCCGCCGCCACGTTGCGCGCCTCCAGCCTCAAGCGCTTCGGCAACCCGCTCTACGTGCTGCCCTGGTACATGGTGGTGGGCCGCTCCGGCACCGGCAAGACCACGGCGCTGACGCGCACGCGCCTGTCCTCGTCGATCCAGAAGGTCAGCCAGAGTGCCCGCATCGAGCAGACCTCGAACTACGACTGGTGGTATTTCGACCGCGCCGTGGTCATCGACTGCGCCGGGCGCTACGTGGAGGCGGCCGACCTCGAGCAGGACCGCAGCGAATGGGAACTGGGCCTGGACCTGCTGGCCAAGTACCGCGGCAAGGAAGGGCTCAACGGCCTGGTGCTGGCCATCAGCACCGAGCGCCTGTCCCATCCCGACAAGGACGCGCTGCTGGAAGAAGGCCGCGTGGTGCGCGAGCGCATTGAGCAACTGATACGCCTGTTCGGCAAGCGTTTCCCGGTCTACGTGATGGTCACGCAGTGCGACCGCATTTACGGCATGGAAGAGTGGGCCCGCCAGCTCAGCGAAAAATCGCTGGAGCAGGCCATGGGCTACCTGGCCGAGCCGGACGCCGGCGAGCCCGGCGAGAACTCCTTCCTCGACAAGGCTTTCGGCAACATCCATGAGCGACTGCAGGTGCTGCGCACCGTGCTGGTGGCGCGCGGCACCCCGGTCGCGCCCGAGCTGTTGATGTTTCCCAACGAGCTGGCCCAGCTCAAGCCCGGCCTGGAAGTCTTCTTGCGCGCCTGCTTCGGCGACAGCGCGTATCTTGAGACACCTTTCCTGCGCGGCCTGTTCTTCAGCAGCGGCCTGCAGCAGGGCGGCGCCGTCTCCAGCCTGCTGGGCCAGGTGCTGCCGCCGGTGCCGGCCCACCCCAGCGCCAACGCCGGGCTGTTTCTGCATGATTTTTTCGGGCGGGTGCTGCCGCAGGACCGCAGCATTTCGCTGCCGGCCTCGCTGCGCAACCCCTGGCGCACCGCCACGCAGAACCTCGGCATGCTGGCCTGGGTGCTGCTCAGCGTCGCGGCGGCCATCTTCATCACCATCGGTTTCCTGGACAACATGCAGACGCTGTCGCTGCTGCAGGAAAAAGACCGCCTGAGCATACGTTTCACCGGCAACCTCGACGAGGACGCGACCACGCTGGAACGCCTGAGCGACACCATTTCCCTGGTCGAGCGGCGCAACGACAGCTGGAAAAGCCAGTGGATGGTGGAAACCACCAACATGGACGACCTCGAGGAGCGCCTCAAAAGCAGCTACACCGGCAATTTCCGCCGCTACATCCTGCCGACGACCGACGCCAACTACCAGGAAGACTCGGAACGCATCCTGAAGGACGACCCGAACCACGAGTTCGCGCGCATGATGCGCAACCTGGTGCGCTATATCAACCTGCTGCAGGCGCACGAACGCGGCGCCGACCGCCAGGCGCTGCTCGCCATGCCGCAGCGCCAGCACATCTCGCGCTACACCCCCGAGCTTTACACGCGCCTGAACGACCTCTACATCTCCAACATCGCCTGGTCGGCGCCCACCGATCCCTATGTGCCGGTGCGCCTGCGTTTTGAGCAGCAACTGCTCAACCGCCTGGCCTTTCACGACCCCAACCTCAGCTGGCTGGCCGACTTGCCCGACACCAACCCGCTGCACAAGCCCGTCACGGTGCAGGATTTCTGGGTCGGCACCAGCCAGGCCCGCGCGCCCGCGGCCGGGCAGGCGCTGCCCGTGGTGTCCGCGGCCTTCACCAACCCGGGCAAGAAGGAAATCGACAGCTTCCTCGCGGAGATGGAAAAAAGCATAGATAACGGCCCCAAGTTCCTCGCGCAGCGCGGCGCCTTCGAGGCCTGGTACAAGGAAAACCGCATCCAGGCTTGGCAGAAATTCGCCACCGGTTTTTCGGGCACCGAGCGCACCCTGTCGGGTGAGGCCGAGTGGCGCGCCGCCATGGGCCTGATCACCAGCGCGCGCAGCCCTTACTTCCGCGTGATGGACAGGCTCAATGAAGAGTTCGGCGACCAGCCCGCCGCCCAACTGCCGAGTTGGCTGCGGCTGTCGCGCGAGCTGGCCGAGCTGCGCCGGCAGGCCGCGCGCTCCGGCGCCGCGGGCGAGGCCCTCAACGTGGTGGGAGCCATCAACAACGTGGGCGGCAAGGCCATGAAGGAAGTCCTGGGCGGCGCGCCCAAGCTGGGCCAGGACACCATCAAGAACAACCTGGACGCGGCCGCCACGCTGCAGAAGTTCTTCAAGGACCTCAACGCCGTGGCCACCGACGTGGTGGTGGGGCCGGCCAAGGCCTACCAGGCGGCGGTGGATTTTCACGGCTTTTCCACCGACCCGGCCGTCAAGGCCTCGGCCCTGCAGTCCACGGCCGATAGCCTGGTCCAATTGCGCAGGCAGGTGGGCTACAACAGCCCCAGCGACGAAATCGTCTGGCAGCTCATGGGCGGGCCGCTGCGTTTCGTGCTGGCCTACACCGAAGAGCAGGCCTCCTGCAGCCTGCAGAGCGAGTGGGCCTCCAAGGTCGACTGGCCGCTGCAGACCGCGCCCAACATGACGGCCATGGTGGACCAGCTCTACGGCGCCAAGGGCACCGTCTGGGCCTTCGCCGACGGGCCGGCCAAGCCCTTCCTGCAGCGCGATGCCAACCGCTTCGCTATCGTGCAGACCCTGGGCTACAGCGTGCCCTTCACGCGCCAGTTCCTGCCCATGCTTAACGACGCGGCGGGCAAGCGCGTGGAGCAGCTGGTGACGCAGCAGCGCGCCGAACAGCAGGAGCAGACCGACAAGCTCGCGGGGCAAAAAGAACAGCTGCAGGCCCAGCAGGCCCTGGCCCAGATAGACCGCGCACTGGCCGACATCAAGCAGAAGGTCGACGCCATCAAGGCCCAGGCCCAGCAGCTCACCATCACCGCGCAGCCCACCAGCGTCAACCCCGGCGCCAAGGCCAAGCCCTTTGTGACGGTGCTGGCCATCCAGTGCGCTTCCGGCGCGCGCGTGCTCAACAACTACAACTTCCCGGTCAGCGACAGCTTCCCGCTGGGCGACCGCCAGTGCGGCGACGTCACGCTGCAGATCAAGATCGAGGACGTGGTGCTCACCAAGAAGTACCCCGGCAGCAGCGGCGTCGTGCGCTTCCTGCAGGACTTCCGCGACGGCGCGCGCCAGTTCAACGTCGACGAGTTCCCGGCGGCGCGCGCGCGGCTGGACGCGCTGGGCGTGCGCCAGGTCGGCCTGCGCTACAACTTCGAGGGCCAGGACGCCATCCTCAAGGCAGCGCAGCAGCTCGAGCAGCTCGAGCGTCAGGAAAAAGACAAGACGGCCGAGAAGCAGCGCCTGCAGGACGCGCAGTTCGCGCGCGAGGAGCGCGGCATCCAGGCCAAACTCTCCAACGCCACCGCCGTGCCGGCCATCGAGGTCTCGCTGCCCAAGCAGATCGGCGTGTGCTGGGATACGCGCATGACGCCGCACAAGCCGCAGGACACGCAGGCGATGTTCAAGGAACTGGCCGCGGCGCAGTTGCAGGGCACAACGGTGACCACACCGCCGGCGGCCACGCCAGCCCGCTAAAAGAAAGAGCCGTTCAGGTCACCAGCTTGACCGCGGTAGCGGCATCCAAGGCAACGATGCGCGCCAGCAGCGCATCGGCCGCGTCGCGGTCTTCCTCGTTGCGCGTCATCACGCCGTAGGCGACCTGCAGGCCGTCCAGTGCCATGGCCGGGTCCCAGGCGCCTAGCTGGTGGCGGTCTATGGTTTCCACCACGGCTTGGGCGAAGGCCTTGAGGGCCGCGCCCGGGCGGTGTTGCAGCAGCAGCTCGCACAAACGGATTTGCAGCAGCAGTTGGTCGCGCGCCGGGGGCTGCAGCGCGAGCTGCTCCTGCAGGCAGGCCGCTGCGCTCGCGAGGTCGTCGTTGGCCGCCAATGCGCGCGCATTGCCGATGGCGGCCGTGACCGCGTCGCTTGCGCGGCCGCCGGCCGCGGGTCCGCCGCCGGCCGCCACGCCGGGCAGCAGCGTGGCCAGCCAGTCCAGCGTGTCGCTCGCGGCAAAAGGCATGCCGCTGGAAAACGAGAGTTTCTCCAGGCCCGGCAGCCGCGCGAGCAGGCGTGCCGTCTCGTTGCAGACTTCCTGGCGCGCGGCCGCGTAGCCGCTGCCCATGCGCCCCAGCGCCGCGGCGCAAACGCCGTTGAGGTCCAGCCAGAAGGGGAAGGCCGCCAGCTGCGCTTCGGCAAAGGCCACGAGTTCGGCGTCCGACTGGCTGTCTTTGAGCCGGGCCAGCGCGTCGCTGACCTGCGAAATCGGCGGCGCGATGCGGGTCTGGCCGCCGTCGGCCGGCGGCAGGGCCTCCAGCGTGGACCAGGCCGCCGTGCGGTTCAGCCGGTAAGACAAGGGGTTGCTGCTGTCCTTGGCGAGAAACCATTCGGCCAGGCTGCCCAGGCGCGAACAGGCCTCCTCGAGCGCGCGCTCGACGTTGTCGGCCGAGTCCAGCAGCAGCGTGGCCGGTGGTGGGCCGGCGGCCGCGGCGGGCGTAGGCGAGGGCGCGGCGGCGGCCTCCACGGGGGCCGGTTCTTCGGGAGGTTTTTCCTCGATCACGGTCAGGCTGCCGACCAGGGTCAGCAGCGCGCGCATGGAGGGTGCCTCGCTGTCCTTGTCGGCCAGCAGCGCGTCCATGGCCTGCAGGCTGGCCGTCAGGCGCGCCACGAGTGAGGCCTCCTGCGGCGGCAGCGCGCCCCAGTCGGTTTCGGTGGCGCGCTGCTGCACGCGGTCTATCAGCCACTGCAGCGCGTTGCGCCGGCCGCGCATGCGCTTGAGCCCCGGGTGCAGCGTGTCCCAATAGCTTTGCAGCATGTCGGCCAGCACCTTGAGGCCGTCGGCCAGGCCGTAGAGGCCGCGCGTCTCCAGCAGGCCGCCGGCCAGGTAGCAGGCCACCAGCAGGTCCTTGCCTTTGGTCGACAACAGCTCGACGGACCACTGGTTGACCTTGTTCCAGTCCATGGTCACGCTGTGCACCGGGCTGGCCAGCTTGGCGATTTCGGCCTCCAGCAGCTCGAAGGCGGGTTCTTCGCGCACTTCGTTGCCGGCGGGCTGCGGCCCGGCGATGGGCTGTGTGCCGAGTTCGGTGATCAGGTCAGTGCTCATAAAAGTTCACAAGAGGTCGCAAAAGATGCCATGGAGGGGAAAAGGAGAAAGAATCGGCAGGCTCACTCCCACAGCGCTTCCACCTCGGCATTGAGGAAGTAGCCCACGCCGCGCTCGGTGCACAGCAGCTTGGGGTTTTTCGCGTCGGCCTCGAGCTTGCGGCGCAGCCGCAGTATCTGCACGTCGATGGCGCGGTCGTAGATGTCGTCGAAGGCGCGCGTGCGCTCCAGCAGCTGCTCGCGCGAGATGATGCGCCCGGGTGTGCCGAGGAAGACCGCCAGCAGGTTGAATTCGGCATTGGTCAGCGACACCGGCTTGCCCTCGGGCGAGGTCAGGCGCCGCGTGTTGAGGTTCAGGCCCCAGGCCGCGAAGCGGTAGGCGCGCGGGTGCTTGCCGCGCGTGACGGGCACCTGCACGCCGCTGTGGCTGGGTCGCTCGCCGGCCGGCTCGCCCGCCGCGGCCGCGCCGCCGGCGCGCCGCGTCACCGCGCGTATGCGGGCCAGCACTTCGCGCAGCGAAAACGGCTTGGTGATGTAGTCGTCGGCGCCCAGCTCCAGGCCCATGACGCGGTCGGCCTCTTCAAGCCTGCCCGTCAGGCAGATGATGGCGATGTTGGCCTCGGCGCGCCATCTGCGCGCCAGGTCTATGCCGTCGCCGTCGGGCAGGTTCAGGTCCAGCAGCACCAGGCTGTAGTCCTGCCGGGCGACGGCCTGCACGGCTTCCGTCGCCGTGCCCACGCCGGTCACCGAAAGGCCGTGGCCGGTCAGGTAATCAATCAGGAGCTTGCGCAGGGCGTCGTCATCGTCGACGACCAGGATGGCCAGGGGTTGTTTGGGCTGCGTCATGGCTGGAACTTGCCTTCTTTGCCTTCTTTGCCTTCTTCTTCGTCAACATCGCCGCCACGCCGGGCGGGCGGGGCATCGGAGCGTCCGGTCGCCATTTTGACGGCCTGGCGCAGGGCCGCGCCGTCAAAGGACCCGCTTATGGTAACCACGCCGGCTTCCTGCGTGATGAGGGCTTCGCCGCCCGTGTCCTGCGTGCTGCCGCAGCGCAGCAGCGGCAGGCCGCTGGACTGGCGCAGCGCGGCCAGCAGGCTGTCACTTGGGGCTGGCGAATCCAGCCATACCAGCAGCTCGGCATGTTCATCCAGGCCTTGCAGGCCGTGGAGCCCGCCGGCGAGGGCGGCCGGGTCGTAGCCGGCCGGCTCAAAGCCCAGCGCGGCCAGCGCGTCTTCGGTGCGCTCGCGCGCCTGGGCATCCTGCGCGACCACCAGCACCGTCTCGCCCTGGCCCAGCGGCGGTGGCGGGGCGACCAGGGGCAGTTGCAAGACTTCCTGTCCGGCCAGCAGCGGCAGCATCAGGCAAAAGCGCGTGCGTTCGCCGCGGCCGGTCCAGACCGCCACGCCGCCGGCGTGGTCGGCGGCCACGCCCGCGACGATGGCCAGGCCCAGCCCGGTGCCGTGGCCTTTGCCATGGCCCTTGCCGCCCTGTGAGGAGCGTGACGAAAAAAACGGGTCAAACAGCTGGTGCACATGCGCCGGCGCGACGCCGCTGCCGTCGTCCAGCACGTCCAGCCAGGCGCAGTCCCGCTCCAGCGTGTCGCCGACGCCGGTGTCGGCCTCGCGCGCATAGCCGGCCGGCAGCTGGCCTGCCGATGCCGTCAGGCGCAGCTCGACCCGGCTCGCCGCGGCCTGCGAGGCGTTGCGCAGCAGGTTCAGGATGGCGCGGGTCAGCTGGCCGCGGTGCACCCGTACCGGCACGGGCGCCAGCGGCACGCGGACCGTCAGCCGCACGCCGGGCGGCAGCAAGGGCGTGGCCAGCGCCACCGCTTCGGAGACCAGGTCGCGCAGGTCGCTGGCCTGGCGCGTGCGCGCGCCGCGCCGCCCGGCCAGCAGGATCTGCTCCGTCAAGTCCTTGCCGCGCGCCACGGCCGCCGCCACCTCGCCCAGCGGGACGCGCACCGGCAGGCCGGCTTGTTCGCGCTCCACCGCGAGCTCGGCATAACCGCCGACCGCGCCCAGGATGTTGTTGAAATCGTGCGCGATGCCGCCCGTCAGAAAGCCCATGGTTTCAAAGCGCCGGGCGCGCTCCAGGCGCAGGTTGAGTTTTTGCCGCTCGTTGACCGCGATACCCACGAAGAAGGACAGCACCGCCATGCCGGCCAGGTCCACCTGCAGCTCCCAGGTGCCTTCCTCGCCGCCGTGGGCCGGGCTGTAGGGACCATAGCCCGCCACGGCCAGGCCTATGCCCACGGTGGCCGCCGCCAGCACGCCCAGCGAGGCCGAGCGCAGGCCGCCGGCGATGGCCGCCCAGACCAGCACCAGCGACAGCAGGGCGCGCAGCACTTCCTGCGGAAAGCCCGGCAGCAGGGCCGCGGTGGCCATCAGGGCGGCGGCCAGCACGGCGGCCGCGACGGCCACCGGCTTGTCGCGGGGCGAAGCGTCGGCGCTGGCCTGGCGCGAGCACCAGGCCAGCAGGGCCGGCAGCAGCACCAGCACGGCCAGGCCGTTGCCGACCAGCAGGACGCGCCATTCCTCCAGCCACTCGGTGTGTTTGGTCACCGCGCCTATGGTGGCGCCCAGGGCTGCCACCACGCTGGTGGCCAGCAGCGGCAGCAGGAACATGAAGCGCGCGAGCTTGCGCGTGCTGTCGATGTCGCCTTTTTGGCAAACCAGGCGCCGCCCGAGGAAGGCAAACAGCGCCACCTCGAACACATTGAGCAGTGCGAAGGCCGCGTCGGCGCCCACGGACAGCGGGTCGGCGTCGCCGACCAGCATCATGGACAGGAATACCGCGAGCAGTAACACCGGCCAGCGCCGGTAGGGCAGGTTCCACAGCAGGGCCGCGGCCAGCGCCGGCGCGGGCCAGATGATGGCCGCCAGCGTGTCGGGGCGCGAGGTGTAGGCGGCCGGCGTGGACAGGATGGCGTAGACAAAGGCCAGCAGCACGGCCAGCAGCGCCAGCCGCAAGGGATTGGCCGGGTCGTCCAGCGCCGGCATGGCGGGCCTGCCGCCCGGGCCTGCCGAGCCTTTCGTCGGGCTCACGGGGGCGAGCTCGGCGTGCGCGTTGCGTTGCATCTGCGGGTCCTGCATTTTTTGGTGCCTGTGCATGGATGCCGCCGCGGGTGTCCGGCGTCCAGGCACGGGTATCGCCCTCCGGGGAAGCGTCCAGTGTACGCAATTGGGCTCACTGGGGCACCGATTTCGTCAACCCTGCGCAACATCGGCGCGGCGCATGCGGCCGGGGGCGCTTGCGGGCCGCCATGAGCCGCTGACTGGCCCTAAACTCGGCTGCATGGACTCCCTCCCAACGACACGGCCGGCCCAGAGCGTCGCCGACCTCTCGCGCGAGGAGTGGGTGGAGATGCGGCTGATCCACACCTTTATGCGTTATGCCCGGCCGGCATTGCATTCCGCGCTGGTGCTGATCGTGGTCATGCTGGCCATTCTTTACCACCGCGTCGACACGCTGGCCCTGGGCCTGTGGGCGGCGGCCGCGGCGGCCGTGACCGTGGTGCGCTACGGCGTCATCAGCATCTACCAGCGCAGCCTGACGGGCGTCAGCGGCCCGTCCCTGCGTGCCTTCATGGCCAAATACGGCTGGACCTGGTCGGCCAGCGCCCTGGTCTGGGGGGCCTCCATGTTCGTCTACTTCCTGCGCGCGCCGGTATACGACCAGTTCCTCTGCATGGTCGTGCTGGTGGGCATGGCCGGTTTCGCCGTGGGCACGTTTTCGTCCTGGCTGCCTTGCTTCAAGAATTATGTGAACGGCCTGGGGGTTTCGGTCATGGCCGCGCTGCTTTACCAGCTGGTCATGGAACGCGGGCTGCCCTCCAGTTTCAACACCTACGGCATGCTGGCGCTGGTGCTCATTTACTGGGCCGTGATCCGCATCTCGGGCCAGCGTTTTCACGAGGTGCAGCGCATCAACCTCGAGTTGCAGTACGACAACTCCATGCTGATCAAGTCCCTGACCGAGCAGAGCCGGGCGGCGCTGGAGGCGGTGGAAATCAAGAACCGCTTCATCGCCAGCGCCGCCCACGACCTGCGCCAGCCGGTGCATGCCCTGGACCTGTACGCCGGCTGGCTGGCTGCCGAGCCCGAGTTCGTCGAACAGATCACGCCCAAGATCGTGCGCTCCACCAAGGCCGTCAACGATTTGTTCAACTCCCTGTTCGACCTGGCCGGGCTGGAAACCGACCCGCTCAGGGTCAATCTGCAGGACGTGGAACTGGCCGGGCTGCTGCAGGACCTGGAGGCGCAGTACGCGCCCTTTGCCCGTGAACGCGGCCTGCGGCTCAGGGTACGCGCGGCGCCCGGCAAGGTCAGGTCCGACCCGGTGCTGCTGCAGCGCCTGGTCGGCAACCTGCTGTCCAACGCGCTGCGCAACACTCACAGCGGCGGCGTGCTGATGGCCGTGCGCCACAGGGGCGGCGTGCCCCGCATTGAGATCTGGGACACCGGCGTGGGCATCGCCAGGGAACACCAGCAGGCGATCTTCCAGGAGTTCTACCGGATCCCGCTGCAGGGCACCGAGGAGGGCTTCGGCCTGGGGCTGGCCATCGTGTCTCGCCTCAGCGCGGCGCTGGGGCATCCGGTGGGGTTGGCTTCCCGGGCGGGCCGGGGGAGTGTTTTTTGGGTTGAGCTTAGGGGTTAGGGCTGGGTCTTGCTCCAGCGGGGCGCTCCCCTCTGAATCCTGCTGGCCGGGGGTTGCCCGGCGGCAACTCACTTTTCTTTTGCTTCGCCAAAAGAAAAGTAAGCAAAAGAAAAGGCGACCCTGGTTCCTGCGTCCCTTCGCTTCGCTACGGGCAACCTGCGGTGCTCGGTCCAGACGGGGTCTGCCTAAACTCGCTGCGTTTCACTCCGCTCAGACAACGCCAGCCCTTATCCGTCTGGCCCTGCGCTCCTCGGCGCATCCACAAGGGGGTGGGGAGAGGAATACCGAACAGCCAACAACCGGATACCAATATCCAATACCGGCTGCATGAAGAAAAAAGGACACGCTTGCGTGTCCTTTTTGTTTAGAGCAGGCCCTGGGTTCTGGCCAGGTGGCTCGCCTGGGAGCGGCTCTTGACGTTGAGGCGGCGGAACAGGCGCCACAGGTGCACTTTCACCGTGTGCTCGCTGATCTGCAGCTCTTCGGCGATGTCGCGGTTGCTCATGCCCTTGTCCAGCATCACCAGCAGCTGCTTTTGCCGCTTGGAGAGTTTTTCGGTCGGGGTGCTGGGTTCCGGGTCCAGGTCTTCGCTGAGGAAGACGCGCAGCACGTTGGAGATCTCGGTGGCGCCGGCGGATTTCTGGATGTAGGCATCCGCGCCCGCCTCGATGGAGAGGTCCTCGTAGTCCTGGGCCGGGGCGGCCGACAGCACCACCAGGGGCACGCTGGGGAATTGCTGCTTGAGTTCGCGCACGCCGGAGACACCATTGGTGTCGGGCAGGCGCAAGTCCAGGCAGATGAGTTCGGGAACGCCCTGCTCCTGCACGGCGGGCATGACGGCGGCGAGCCGGTCCAGCTCGGTCACGGTAGCCTTGCTGCTCAGGCGGCGGATCAACATGACAACCGCTTCCCGCATGAGCGGATGGTCATCTATTACAAAAATACTCATTAAGTCAAATGTGAAGAATTGTTCCTATTAGCCAGTGAGCATAACTGCTGTATGTCAACTTTGGGGCATAAATAAACAGGCAGTTGCGGTATTTTTTCAGAACGCTGATCCAAAAAAACAACAAGCTTAATTATCGAAAAACCTTAAAACCGCCGTCAACTCGTCCTCCGTGACACCCGGCAAGGCCTGGGCCTGCCCCGGCAGCGCCTCCAGGCCGTCTTTTTGCAGTGCGGCAATGGCCAGCGCGGCCTCGCGGGGCGACTCGAAACCCCGGCTTTGCAGCATCAGCCGGGCGTCGGCGTCCTGCAGCTTGAAATAAAAGAGGCCGTCCTTTTCGCGGTACTGCTTGAAAGCCGGCGCGGCGCTTTTGGCCGCCTTGGCTTTGCCGGCGGCCGCCGGGAGGCTGTCCAGCTTGCGCAGGCCCACGGCGCGCCGCAGCTCGGCCATGAAGGGCGTAGCCTCGGCGCGGGCCTTGCGCGCGCCGGCCTGCAGGATGGCCTCTATCCGGCCCGGGTCGGCGATCAGCGCGTGGTAGCGCTCGCGCATGGGGGCGATTTCGCGGTCTATGCGCTCGAACAGCATCTGCTTGGCGTCGCCCCAGGCGATGCCCCCGGCGTAAGCTTTGCGTAACGCTTCGGTTTCGTCGGCGCTGGCAAAAGCCTGGTAGATCTGGAACAGGGCCGAGCCCTCGACCTCCTTGGGCTCGCCCGGCGCGCGCGAGTCGGTGACGATGCCGGCGATCAGCTTGCGCATCTGCTCACGCGGCGTGAACAGCGGGATGGTGTTGTCGTAGCTCTTGCTCATCTTGCGCCCGTCCAGGCCGGGCAGCAGGGCGACCGAGTCCTCGATCACCGCCTCGGGCAGCACCAGGTGCTCGCCGTAGAGGTGGTTGTAGCGCTGGGCCATGTCGCGCGCCATTTCCAGGTGCTGGGCCTGGTCGCGCCCCACCGGCACCTTGTGGGTCTTGAACAGCAGGATGTCCGCGCCCATGAGCACCGGGTACATGAAGAGCCCCGCGGTCACGTCGGCGTCCGGGTCGTTGCCGGCCGCTTCGTTCTTGTCGACCGCGGCCTTGTAGGCATGGGCGCGGTTGAGCACGCCCTTGCCGGTCACGCAGGTCAGCAGCCAGGTCAGCTCGGGGATCTCCGGGATGTCGGACTGGCGGTAAAAGGTCACGCGCTCCGGGTCCAGCCCGGCGGCCAGCCAGCTCGCCGCGATCTCCAGCGTGGACTGCTGGATGCGGGTCGGCTCGTCGCACTTGATCAGCGCATGGTAGTCGGCCAGGAAATAAAAGCTGCGCACGTCGTCGCGAAAGCTGGCCTGCACCGAGGGCCGGATGGAACCGACAAAATTGCCCAGGTGGGGCGTGCCGGTGGTGGTGATACCGGTCAGGAAGCGTGTGGGGGCGGCGTCGGCGTGTTTGTTGTTGCTCATCATTTCACCAGCATGGCCAGCGGCGTCAAAACGGTTTGGATTACGAAATAGGTCGCGTCCATCAGGGGACGCATCCAGAGGTTGCTGATGATGCCGGAAATCACCAGCGCCATCACGATGAAAAATCCCCAGGGTTCCACGCGCGAGACCAGCAAGGCCTGTTTGTAGGGCAGCAGGCCGACCAGCACGCGGCCGCCGTCCAGCGGTGGCAGCGGAAACAGGTTGAAGACGAACATCACCACGTTGACCAGGATGCCGGCCTGGCACATCTTGATGAAGAACGGCTCGCTCACCCCGGCGCCCGCGAGGAAGTAAAACAGCACGCCCCAGAGCAGGGCCTGCGCCAGGTTGGCACCCGGACCGGCCAGCGCCACCCAGATCATGTCGCGCTTGGGATTGCGCAGGTTGCCGAATTGCACCGGCACCGGCTTGGCATACCCGAACAGGAAAGTGCCCGAGGTCGCGAAGTACAGCAGCAAGGGCATCAGGATGGTGCCCACGGGGTCTATGTGCTTGACGGGGTTCAGCGTCACGCGGCCCATCATGTAAGCCGTGTTGTCGCCAAGGTGACGCGCGACATAACCATGCGCGGCCTCATGCACCGTGATGGCGAACAGCACCGGCAGCGCGTAGATGGCGACGGTTTGAATTAAATTGGCGATATCCATGCCGGAATTGTCTCAGACGTGTCAAGAGGCCCGGCAAGGGGGCGCGGTCAAAGCCCTAGCGCCGCCAGCCCGCCGCGGCCCTGGCGCACGACCACCGGCTCGCCGCCTTCGCCCATGGGCGTGAGGTCTATCACCGTGGTGGCTTCCTGGTGGCAGGCGCCGGCGTCTATCACGGCGGCCAGCTCATGCTCGAGCAGGCCGCGTATCTCGTGCGCGTCGTTAAGCGGCTCGCCGCCGCCGCGCGGGATCAGGGTGGTGGCCAGCAGCGGCGTGCCGTGCAGCTCCAGCAGCGCCTGCAGCACCTTGTGCTCGGGCACGCGCAGGCCTATGGTCTTGCGCGAAGGGTGGCTCACGCGGCGCGGCACTTCCTTGCTGGCTTCGAGGATGAAGGTGTAAGGCCCCGGCGTTGCGGCTTTCAGCAGGCGGAACTGCTTGTTGTCCACCCGCGCGTAGTTGGCCAGCTCGCTGAGGTCGCGGCACAGCAGGGTCAGGTGGTGCTTGTCGTCCACCCCGCGTATGCGGCGCAGGCTGTCGGCCGCGGCCTTGTCGTCGAGGTGGCAGACCAGCGCATAACTCGAATCGGTGGGCACGGCCGCGATGCCGCCGCGCTCCAGCAGGGCCACCGCCTGCTTGAGCAGCCGGGTATGCGGGTTCTCGGGGTGGACTTCAAAAAACTGGGCCATGGTGTGCTGCTTTCGCCTTTCGGGTTCAGGATTCGACGGGCTCTATCAGCACGCGGCTCTGGCGCACCGCCAGCCAGGCGCCCGTCGCGCCGCAGACGGCGATCATCACCATGCCCAGCATGGACCAGCGGTCCGGCACATGCGAGAACGCGATCCAGCCGCCCAGCATCGCAAAGCCGATCTGCGCATACAGAAAAGGCGTGAGCGTGGACACCGGCGCGCGGCCGTAAGCCAGGATCATCATGAAATGGCCGACCGTGCCCATCAGGCCCATCAGGGCCAGGCCGGCCCACAGCGTCCAGGAGTCCAGCGCGGCCCAGACAAAGGGCAGGGCCAGCGAGGCGGCCAGCGTGCCCACCCAGCCGGTGTAGAAATGCATGGTGAAAGGGTCTTCGGTGCGCGCCAGCCGGCTGGTCAAAATCTGGAACCAGGCATTGCAGATCACCAGGCCCAGCGGCAGCAGCATGGCCCAGTTGAAGTCGTCGCCGTCGGGCCGGATGATGATCAGCGTGCCGGCAAAGCCGCCCACCACCAGCGCCCAGCGCAGCCAGGACACGCGCTCGCCCAGGGTCAGCGAGGCCAGCAGGGTGATGACCAGCGGCGTGATCATCACGATGGCGGTGAACTCGCCCACCGGCATGTGCCTGAGGCTGTAGAACGCAAAAAGGCTGGTGAGCAGCAGCAGCAGGCCGCGCAGCAGCTGGAATTTCGGGTGCGCGGTGCGCAGCACCGACAGCCCGCGCGAGGGCAGCACCGCCAGCGTGGTGGCCACGGCCTGGAAGGCATAACGGAACCACAGCGCCATCAGCAGCGGCACGCTGCTGGAAATAATCTTGGTGGTGGTGTCCAGCACCGCGAAGCAGGCGACGGCGCCTACCAGGAGTGCGATGCCGGCCGGGGCGTGGGTGGTTCTTGCGGGGCCTGACATCACTGGATGCGGTCCGCCAGCAGTTCCCACACCGGCGTCAGCTCGCCCGGCAGGAAGGGCAGGGTACCCAGGTCGGTGTGGCTTTCGTCAGGGCTGTGGAAGTCGCTGCCGCGCGAGGCGGCCAGGCCGAACTCTTTCGCCGTTTCGGCGTACTTGATGTATTCCTGGGGCGTGTGGCTGCCGGTGACGACCTCCACGCCGCGCCCGCCGTGGGACTTGAACTCGGTGAACAAGGCGTATTCCTCGTTGGGGGTGAACTTGTAGCGGCCCGGGTGGGCGATCACCGCGATGCCCTGGGCCTGGGTGATCCAGGTCACGGCGTCGCGCAGCGTGGCCCAGCGGTGCGGCACGTAGCCGGGCTTGCCTTCGGTCAGGTATTTGCGAAAGACTTCGTTGGTTTCGCGGCACACGCCGCTTTCGACCAGGAAGCGCGCGAAGTGCGTGCGCGAGATCAGCTCGGGGTTGCCGACGAACTTCAGCGCGCCCTCGTAAGCGCCCTTGATGCCGACCTTGGCCAGCGAGTCCGACATTTCCATGGCGCGTTGCTCGCGCCCGCCGCGCGTGTTGCGCAGGCCTTGCATGATCTCGGGGTTGCCGGCGTCAAAACCCAGGCCCACGATGTGCACCGTTTGCCCGGCGAAGGTGACGGAGACCTCGGTGCCCGTCAGGTAGTGCATGCCCTGGGCCTTGGCGGCCGCCGCGGCGCGCTGCTGGCCGCCGATTTCGTCGTGGTCGGTCAGGGCCCAGAGCTCCACCCCGTTGGCCTTGGCCCGTTCCGCCAGCGCCTCCGGCGTCAGCGTGCCGTCCGACACCACAGAGTGGCAATGCAGGTCGGCATTCAGGATGTTTTGGGGGGTCACAAGGCCATTTTAGGCTTTAGAACCTGTTCACGGCCTAAACGGGGCCGCGCAACCCCCTTCCCGGGAGGGGATGCAAGGCGCGGTGCGACGCCCATAGTTCACCTATGGGCTAGCGCCGCAACGCCGCAGACTGCCCGGGAAGGGGGTTGCCCTCCGGGTTGGGGTGAAATCGGGCGATTGAGCCACCCAGGCCCTTGCATGGGCATTAGCCCATGCGGCGGTCCCGGTCGGCCCACTCATCCCGATTGCACCCCAACGCGGCCCCGTTTAGGCCGTGAACAGGTTCTGCACTGCAGTGCGCGCTCACATATCCCTGGTGGCGCCTCTGTCCGCCGGGCTACAAGCCCAGGGCCGTCAGCTCCGGCGAAAGGTTTTCCCAGGGTACCTCAAAGCCCGGCTTGCCGCGCTGCGGCGGCGGCGCGTGGCTGCGCAAGGCCCAGTGCGCGCCGGCCAGCACGCTGTCGATGAGGGGCACGCCCAGCCCGGGCTGCAGGGCCGCGGCCATGCCGGCCAGGCCCGCGCCGCCCAGGATCACCGCCTGCGCGCCCAGCTGGCGTACCGCGTCGCGGCAGGCCTGGGCCAGCAGGGTGCGTGCGGCGGCCGGGTCGGCGGCCAGCTGCGCGCCGGTCGGCGCGACGGTGTGGATGCCGGCCAGCGAAGGCGCGTGGCCCAGCGCCTGGGCCAGGCGCTGCAGCATGGGCCCCCAGCGCTCGCCTCCGGTGACGATGGCAAAGCGGCCGTGGCGCGCCGCCTCGATAAAGGCCGCCTCGGCCAGGCCGGTGACCGGCACCGGGCTGCTCTCGCGCAGCGCCAGCAGGCCGGGGTCGCCAAAGCAGCCTATCAGCACCGCGTCGGGCGCTGCGCCGGGCAGCGCGAGCGCGGCCGCCCAGGCGTCCAGCGCGGCATGCGCGGCCACCGCGTAGCTGGCCTCGTCCGAAATATAGGGCGCGCCGAAACGCGCGGTGACGGTGCTGACCTGCACATGCAGCCCTGCGGCCGCCTGCACATGGGTTTGCAGCAGCGCGCTGACCGAGGCCGAGGTATTCGGGTTAATGACCAAAAGCCTGCGCATGGCACCCCGTCCCGGCTCAGGAAAACAGCGCCGACAGGTCGGGCGCCTCGCCCACGGGCGGCGTGAACTGCAGCTGCGACTCCAGGCGCGTCAGGTGCTCGCGCATGTGGCGCGCCGCTTCCCGCGCGTCGCGCAGGCGTATCGCGTCCAGCAGCACGCGGTGCTCACGGCAGCGGCAGGCGGCGGCGCCGTCGCGGCGGTCCTCGCGCATGTCCACCAGGGCCGTGCCGTAGGTCATCAGGATCAGCGAGGTGCGCGAGGTCAGCTCGCGCAGGATGCGGCCCAGCGTCTGGTGGCCGGCGCGCTCGGCGATCTGCAGGTGGAAGTCGCCCGACAGCCGGATCGCGCGGTGCATGTCGCCGGCCAGCCGCGCGGCTTCCTCGTCGTCGATGCAGCGCTTGAGCTGGCCCATGTCGGCCTCGTCGGCCTTGGCGATGAACAGCTCCACCAGCGTGGGTTCTATCAGCCGGCGCACCTCGAAAACCTCGCGCGCCTCCTGTTCGGTGGGCTGGGCCACGGTGGCGCCGCGATTCGGCACCAGGGTGACCACCTGCTCGTTGGCCAGGCGCAGCAGCACCGGGCGTATGCGCGTGCGCGACACGCCGAAGGCGCCGGCCAGCTTGTCTTCCCCGAGCTTGGTGCCTGGCGGCAGGCGGTGGTCCAGGATGGCCGAGACCACGCGCTCATACATCTCGGTGTCGGTCGGGGGCGCGGCGGGCGCCGCCGTGTTCGTCGGTGTCATCGCTGTCCTTTTTTCTGCCGCTTGCCCAGCCACCAGGCCAGGCCTATGGCCAGGGCCACCACCCCCAGCGACACCACGGTGGTGACGGTGCCCAGCGCGTAGATGGCCGGCGTGGTGACGGTGGTGGTCAGGCCCTGCAGTTCCAGCGGCAGTGTATTCACGTCGCCTATGGCCTGCGAGGTGCGGGCGATTTCGTCCCAGCTCAGGGTGAAGCCGAACATGCCTATGCCCACCACCGAGGGCGCGATCAGCGGCAGCACCACGTGGCGAAAGCCCTGCCACGGCGTGGCGCCCAGGTCGCGCGCGGCTTCCTCGTAAGCCGGGTTGAAGCGGTTGAACACCGCGAACATGATGAGCAGGCCGAAGGGCAGCGTCCAGGTCAGGTGCGCGCCCAGCGCCGAGGTAAAAAGGCCCAGCGCCGTGCCGTAGCCCTCTAGCGCGCTGTCCATGCCCAGCAGCTCCAGCAGCTTCTTGATGCCGCCGTCCAGCAGGCGGAACTCCAGGCCTATGCCCAGCGACACGATGATGGAGGGCATGATCAGGCTGGCCACCACCACAAAGAACAGGGTGTTGCCGCCCGCGAGCTTTTTGCGGAAAGCCAGGCCCGCGAGCACCGAGAACAGCACCGTGAAGGCCGTCACCGCCAGGCCCAGGCCCAGCGAGCGCTTGAGCGCCGCGCCTATGTCCACCACGCCCAGCCCCTCGGCCAGCTTGTGGAACCAGTGCAGCGAGACGCCGCGCAGCGGAAAGGTGAGCCCGCCTTCCGGGCCCTGGAAGCTCAGCAGCACGATGATGAACATCGGCCCGTAGAGAAACAGCACGAACAGCGCGAAAAACGCGGCGAGGAGCCAGAAACCGGGGCTGTGCCTGTCATTGCGCATTCAGAGCTCCTTGCGGATATCGACCAGCCGCGTCAAGGCCCAGATGATCATCAGCACCACGGCCAGCAGGATCACCGCATTGGCCGCCGCCAGCGGGAACTGCAGGTAGGAGGTCTGCACCTGGATGACCTTGCCGATGGAGGCGATCTGCTGGCCGCCCATCACGCCTATGGTCACGAAGTCGCCCATCACGATGGTGAGCACAAAGATGGAGCCGATGATGATGCCGGTGCGCGACAGCGGCACGATGACGTTCCACAACGTCTGCCAGGCCGAGGCGCCGCTGTCGTTGGCCGCCTCGATCAGGCTGCGGTCTATGCGCATCATGGAGTTGAAGATGGGCACGATCATGAACATGGTGTACAGGTGCACAAAGGCCAGCACCACCGAAAAGTCCGAGAACAGCAGCCACTCGACCGGCTGGCTCACCACGCCCATGCCCAGCAGGCTCTGGTTGACCAGGCCGTTGCGGCCCAGCAGCGGCACCCAGGAGATCATGCGGATCACGTTTGACGTCCAGAACGGGATGGTGCACAGCACAAAAAGCAGCGTCTGCGCGCCCTGCGAACGCACGTGAAAGGCCAAAAAGTAGGACACGGTGAAACCGGTCACCAGCGTGATCAGCCAGACCAGCAGGCTGAACTTGAAGGTCGACAGATAGGTCTTGAAGGTCACGCACAGGTCCGCGCCGCTGCCGCATCCCTCAAAAATGGCGAAGTAATTCTTCAGCGTAAAGCCGGGCAGCAGCTCGTACTCATTGAAGTCCCAGAAGCTCACCGTCAGCACCAGCGCCAGGGGGATCAGGAAGAACAGCACAAACACCGACGCCAGCGGCAGCGCCTGCCACCAGGCGGCAAGGCTGCGCCCCGGCGCCTTGGCCGGAGCGGAGTGTGCAGTGATTGCCGGTGTACTCATGACGACCCGAAGTAAAAAAAGAACCACCAGAGCAAGCGAAGCCCCTTCCAGCGACAGCGCGGAACTGGCTTCGCCAGGCCGCAGCTGTCGTCCCCTGTAGGGGAGAGGCCGCTACACGAAGTGAGCGGCAACAGGGGGGTGCTTATGCAGCTACAAACTCATTCCATTTTTGAACCATGTAATTGTTTTCGTCCATGACCGCATTCCAGCAGGCAATCCCGCCCATGCGCGCCTCGTAGCTGCCGCCGTCGCGCACCGCGCCGGCCTTGGCTAGCACGTCGCCGGTGGGGCTCTTGATGTCCTGCGAGGCGGGCTTGCCTTCCATCCAGTAGGCCCACTCGTAGGCTTCCATCTTGGCCTTGGCGGTTTCCAGCACGGCGCTGTAATAGCCCTGGCGGTTCAGGTAGGCGCCGGCCCAGCCGTCGAGGAACCAGTTGATGAACTCATAGGCGCCGTCCAGCTTCTTGCCCGAGAGCGTGGCCGGCAGGCCGAAGCCGGCGGCCCAGGCGCGGTAGCCTTCCTTGAGCGGCTGGAAGTTGCAGGCGATGCCCTTGGTGCGCACGGCCGTCACGGCGGGGCTCCACATGGACTGGATCACCACCTCGCCCGAGGCCATCAGGTTGACCGACTCGTTGAAGTCCTTCCACAGCGCGCGGAACTGGCCGGCCTTCTTGGCCTCGATCAGCGTGGCGATCGTCAGGTCGATCTCCTTCTTCGTCATGTTGCCCTTGTCCGGGTATTTGTAGATGCCCTTGGCTTCCACCACCATGGCCGCGTCCATGATGCCGATGGACGGGATGTTCAGGATCGCGGCCTTGCCCTTGAACTCCGGGTTCAGCAGCTCGGCCCAGGAATTGATGGGGCGCTTGATCAGGTCGGGGCGTATGCCCAGCGTGTCGGCGTTGTACACCGTGGGGATCAGCGACATGAACTGCGTCGGGCTCTTGGCGAAGACCTTGCTCTTTTCGCCCTCCAGGTAAATCACCTTTTTGGGCGCGGTGCCCTGGTCGCCCACGGCCTTGCCGGCCACGGTGCCGGTGGTGAACAGCGTGGTGATCTTGTCGGCGTTCTTGATCTTTTTCGTGTCTATGCCCTTCAAATTGCCGGTGGGCACGATCTTCTTGAGCGAGAAGTACTCGGTGTCTATCAGGTCAAAGCTGTTGGGCGCGGTCACCGCGCGTTTGGTCACGTCGTCGGTGGTGACGGCCACGTACTGGATGGTGATGCCGGTGTCGGCCTTGAATTTTTCGGCGATCGCCTTGTCCTGGTTCACCGCGGTGCCCAGGTAGCGCAACACGATTTTTTCCTGGGCGTGCACGGCCGGGAACATGCCCGTGGCCAGGATGCCGGCCGTGCCCTTGAGCAGTGCGCGGCGCGGCAGGCCGCCCGCGGGGGTGCCGTCGGCGATGTCTTGCGGGTTCTTTTGATCAGGAAGGGCGTCGGACATGGTGAAACTCCTGTGCTGGGGTGGAAATCTTCTTGCGAAGGGGCGGTTGGAAACGGAGGTACAAAAACAAGCGGTGTCAGGCCGGGGCCGCGGCGCGCAGCGTGTGCGCCGCCTCGGGCGCCCACGACAGCTGCACCGCGTCGCCGGGCGCATAGGGCCGGGCCGCAAACGCCGCCTCGGGCAGCATCACCGACAGCTCGGCCGTGCTGCTGGCGGTGTGCGACACGCCCGGGTTCTGCAGGCCCAGCAGCACATAAGTGCCCTGGTATTCGACATCGGTGACCACGGCACGCCGGTTGTGCGGCGCATCGGGCGCGGCCTCGCCGGCCGGGGTGATGCGCATGTGGTCGGTGCGCACGCCTATGCGGCCCGCCGGCGTGTCCAGCACGTTGTGCCCGCCCATGAAGCGCGCCACGAATTCGCTGGCCGGGCGGTTGTAAATCTCATGGGGCGAGCCCTGCTGCTCGATGCGGCCGTGGTTCATCACCACCATGGTGTCGGCCAGCGCCATCGCCTCTTCCTGCGAATGGGTGACGTGGATAAAGGTCAGGCCCAGCTCCTTCTGCCAGCGGCGCAGCTCGGCGCGCATCTGGATGCGCAAAAACGGGTCCAGCGCCGACAGCGGCTCATCGAGCAGCAGCACGCGCGGCTGGGTGATCAGCGCTCGCGCCAGCGCCACGCGCTGCTGCTGCCCGCCCGAGAGCTCGGCCGGCTTGCGTTCGGCCAGGTGGCCCATGGCCACCCGCTCCAGCAGTTCCTGGGCCTGGCGCCGCCGTGCCGCCTTGTCCACCCCTTTCATCTTGAGGCTGAAGGCCACGTTGTCCAGCGCCGACAGGTGCGGGAACAGCGCGAAGCTCTGGAACATCATGGCCGTGCCCCGGCCGGCGGCCGGCAGGTCGGTGATGTTGCGGTTTTCCAGCAGGATGTCGCCGCTGGTGACCGACTCATGGCCCGCCATCATGCGCAGCGTCGTGCTTTTGCCGCAGCCCGAGGGCCCCAGCAGGCAGCAGTAGCTGCCGCCGGCAATGCGCAGGTGTATGCCGTCCACCGCCGGCCTGTCTTGCTGCGCATAACGTTTGGTTAGCGCGACGGCTTCAATGGCGGCGGGCGCGGGGCTGGCAAGGGCGTTCATGCCGCCCTTGTGTGCAAGGCCTGTGCCAGCTTTGTACGCGATTTCTCAGAAGATTGTGTACAAAATGCCTGTTTCTGGTGCCCGGTTGCCCCTGCGGGGTGCAAAAGCGGCCGGCCGCGGTGCGCGCCCTGGCGACTGGGGCGGCTTCAGGGCGGTGCGGCATGGCCTACCATGCGTTCATCTCATCGCTGATGTCCAACGGAGCCACCCCTTGATCACCCTGCACCACCTGAACAACTCCCGCTCGCAACGCATCCTCTGGCTCATGGAGGAGCTGGGCCTGCCCTATGAGATCCTGCGCTACCAGCGCGACCCCAAAACCATGCTGGCCCCGCCCTCGCTGCGCGCCGTGCACCCGCTGGGCAAGTCGCCGGTGATCACCGACGGTGAACTCACGCTGGCCGAATCGGGCGCCATCATCGACTACCTGGTGGGCCGCTACGGCGCCGGGCGGCTCGCGCCCCCCGCCGGCACGCCCGAGCACCTGCGCTACACCTACTGGCTGCACTACGCCGAAGGCTCGGCCATGCCGCCGCTCTTGCTCAAGCTGGTCTTCGACAAGATCGAGAACTCGCCCATGCCGTTTTTTGTGAAGCCGATTGCACGCGGCATCGCCGGCAAGGTCAAAAAGACCTTTATCGAGCCGCAGCTCAGGCAGCACCTGGATTTTCTTGAAATGTCGCTGCCCCAGGGCGGCTGGTTTGCCGGCAAGGAGTTCAGCGGTGCCGACATCCAGATGAGCTTCCCGCTGGAAGCCGCCGCCGCGCGCGGCGGGCTCAACGAAAGCAGGCCGGGTTTGATGGACTTCCTCGCGCGCATACACGCCAGGCCCGCCTACCAGCGCGCGATAGAGCGCGGCGGGGAGTTTGAGCTGCAGTGAGGTCCTCCTGCGCCTTTCCCCGGAGGGGGAGGGGCGCTCCACCGGCAACACTCAGATTTCCGCGCCCTCGACCAGAAAGCGCACGCGCTTGACGCCCTGCCATTCATCGGCATCCAGCCGGAAGGCCAGCTTGACCCGCGCCGGCAGCGCTTCGGTATGGCCGAACCAGATGCCGTCCACCGGCTGGCCCTGGTGCTTGAGCTTGAGTGCCAGGTGTTTTTCGCCGACCAGGCGCTGCGACACCACTTCCACCACCTCGCTAAAGGTGGGCGCGGCAAAACCCTGGCCCCAGACCTCCTTGTGCAAGGTGTCGACCAGGTCGGCGCGCCGGTATTCGGGCGCCAGCGGGCCGTCGGTGTCCATGCGGCGCGTCAGCGTGGCCGCGTCCAGCCATTCATGTGCCACCTGCTGCAGCGCCTGCTCGAAGAGCTCGAAATTTTCCTCGGCGATGGTGCAGCCCGCCGCCATCGCATGGCCGCCAAAACGCAGCAGCACGCCCGGGTGGCGCTTGGTCACCAGGTCCAGCGCGTCGCGCAGATGGAAACCCGGAATCGAGCGGCCCGAGCCCTTGAGCTCATGCTCCTTGCCCGGCGCCTGGCTGGCGGCAAACACAAAGGTCGGCCTGTGCAGCTTGTCCTTCACGCGCGAAGCCACGATGCCGACCACGCCCTCGTGGAATTCCGGGTCGAAGATCGCAATCGCCGGCGGCGGCTCCTCGTCTTCATCGATCATCGCGTCGGCCGCCAGCTGCGCCTGTTCGCGCATGCCGGCTTCGATGTCGCGGCGCTCGCGGTTGATGCCGTCCAGCGTCTTGGCGAGCTCTTCGCCGCGCGCCGCATCGTCGGTCAGCAGGCATTCAATGCCCAAGGTCATGTCGCTGAGCCGGCCCGCCGCATTGATGCGCGGGCCCAGCGCAAAGGCAAAGTCAAAGGTGGTGGCCGCGCCCGCCTGGCGCCCCGCCGCGCTGAACAAACCGGCCAGCCCGGCCGGCAGATGGCCCGCGCGTATGCGCTTCAAGCCTTGCGCCACCAGGCGGCGGTTATTGGCGTCCAGCTTCACCACGTCGGCCACCGTGCCCAGTGCCACCAGCGGCAGCAGCGTATCAAGCTTCGGTTGATTGGCCGCATCAAACACACCACGTTCGCGCAACTCGGCGCGCAGCGCCAGCAGCACATAAAACATCACGCCCACGCCGGCAATCGACTTGCTTTCAAACGTGCAGCCGGGCTGGTTGGGGTTCACGATCACATCGGCCTCGGGCAGCACCACCAGGCCGTCTTTCAGCGCCGGCAAGTGGTGGTCGGTCACCAGCACCTGCATGCCCAGCGCGCGGGCGCGCGCCACGCCCTCCATGCTGGCGATGCCGTTGTCCACCGTCACCAGCAGGTCGGCGCCGCTGGCTTTCACGCGCTCGGCAATCGGCGGCGTCAGCCCGTAGCCGTCGGTCACGCGGTCGGGCACCAAATAGCCCACATCGCGCGCGCCCAGCAGCCTGAGGCCGCGCAGCGCCACGGCGCAGGCGGTGGCGCCGTCGCAGTCGTAATCGGCCACCACACAGATCTTTTGGCCGGCGGCCATCACATCGGCCAGCAGCTTCGCGGCCTCCAGTGCGCCGCGCAGCGACGAAGGCGGCAGCAAGCGGCCCAGGCCGTCGTCGAGTTCGTCGGCCGAATGCACGCCCCGCGCCGCATAAAGCTGCGCCAGCAGCGGGTGTATGCCGGCCTGCTGCAGCGCCCAGACGCTGCGCGGCGGGATTTCTCGTACCTGGATTTTCATGAAGGGGTTTTCAAACTCTCTATATATATGAGTGGGTGCCAGGGCTTACAGCCGCTCCAGCACCGTCAACAAAGGGGTGGGCGCCAGGCTGGCCGCGATTTTGGCAAATAAGCCTTGGTGCGCTGTCTCAAAGGTCGTTGCGCCGCGTTCGCCGCACAGCGTCAGCCGCACGGCCTCGCCCGCGCGCTGGCGCGCCAGCAGGGCGGCAATCTCGTTCGCATCCAATGCAGCCCAGGCCTGGGCATAAGCTGCCCAGTCGTCGGCAAACACCGCCTGCGCCAGGCTGCGCGGCATGGCCGGCATTGAAGGCGCTTCGCCAGCCGTGTAGCCCGCGGCCAGCGCACCCGTGCCGCTGGGCCAGAAAGAATTCACCGGCAGCTGGCGCCGCGCCGCGCGCTCGTCATTGAGCGCATGGGTGTAGAGCAGCATCTGCATCTCGTTTTGCAAAAGCTTGATTTTGCGCGCCGTGCTGTTGGTGTCGCTTTTGTCCTGCTTGGGCAGCCAGGGGTCCACATTGCGGCCCAGCACCCGGTCCAGCGAGGCGGTCGGCAGGCTGCGAAACAGCTCGCCCTCGGCCAGCCAGCGCGCCGGCCCCAGGGCCGGCACATAGTGCAGCGTGATGCCGTCACCCTCAAAATAAGGCTGCATGGCCGCCAGCAGGGCGCGCGATTCGCCCTCTTGCAGGCCCAGCGCGGCCGGGTCCGTCAGCGTCGCATGCTCGCGGCCCATGGCCCAGTGGCAGGGCGTGATCCAGGCCCAGGCCTTGCCCGCAGAGGCGGTGGAAGCGGGCAGGTGCAGCGCCGCATCACGCGCCGCCCAGGGAATCAGGCCGTCAGGCGTGCCCGAATCCGCGATGCCCAGCGCCCGGGCCAAAGCCCGTTCATGCGGCGGCGACAGCGTGTGGGCGTCGGCCTCATCAGTGTGCGCTGACTTCATGCCCCTGAGTAGCTGGGCCAGGCTGCGTGTGCTGTCGGCCGGCAGCGCCTTCATCGCCGGCAGCCAGGCCTCCGCGCCGCAGGCCGCGAAAGGCAGCAGCAGTTGCGGCCCTGTGAAAGGGGTGGGGGAATTGGCTGACATGGGGCTATTGTCCGGGATGCAACAATACCCGGATGCAAATTCCGTATGAACTGATATTGGGCTGGCGCTACACCCGCGCCGGCCGCGCCACCCGGCGCAACGGTTTTATCTCTTTTATCTCGGGTGTCTCCATGCTGGGCATCGCGCTCGGCGTCGCCGCCCTCATCATCGTGCTCAGTGTGATGAACGGCTTCCAGAAGGAAGTGCGCGACCGCATGCTGGGCGTGATCTCGCACATCGAGGTCTTTGCCCCGGGCGGCGTCGCGCTTCCCGACCCGGCCAAAACCCTCGCCGAAATCAAGGCCAACCCGCAGGTCACGGGCGCCGCCACCTTTGTCGCGGCCCAGGCCTTGCTGGCGCGCGGTGAAGACATGAAAGGCACCCTCGTGCGCGGCATAGACCCGGCGCTCGAAGGCCAGGTCACCGACCTCGCCGCCGCCTCGGCGCCCACGCTGCAGAAACTGGTGCCCGGCAATTTCGGCGTGGTGCTGGGCGGCGAGCTGGCCCGCGCCATGGGCGTGCGCGAGGGCGACACCGTCACCCTGATCGCGCCCAGCGGCCAGGTCACCCCGGCCGGCGTGGTGCCGCGCTTGAAGCAGATGACCGTGGTCGGCACCTTTGACTCCGGCCACTATGAATACGACTCGGCCCTGGTCATGATGCACCAGGACGACGCCGCGAAAATCTTCCGCCTCGAAGGCCCGACCGGCATACGCATACGCCTGAAGGACTTGCACCAGGCGCGCGAGGTGGCTTACGAACTCTCCAGAACCCTCAGTGGCGACCTGCTGATACGCGACTGGACGCGCCAGAACAAGACCTGGTTCGCCGCCGTGCAGCTCGAAAAACGCATGATGTTCATCATCCTCACCCTCATCGTCGCGGTGGCCGCCTTCAACCTGGTCAGCACCCTGGTCATGACGGTCACCGACAAGCGCGCCGACATCGCGATTTTGCGCACCCTGGGCTCCAGCCCCAAAAGCGTCATGAAAATCTTCATGGTGCAGGGCGCGCTGGTCGGCGTGATCGGCACGCTCTCGGGCCTGCTGCTGGGCCTGGGCATCGCCTTCAACATCGATGTCATCGTGCCCGCCATCGAGCGTGCGCTCAATGCCAGCTTTTTACCCAAAGACATCTACCTGATCAGCCGCATGCCCAGCGAACCGCAATACGCCGACATCATGCCCATCGTCGTCATCTCCCTGCTGCTGTCCTTTCTGGCCACCATCTACCCGAGCTGGCGCGCCAGCCGGGTCAACCCCGCGGAGGCCCTGCGTTATGAGTGATATGGCCCCCACGCTCCCCACTTCGTTGGGTTCGCTGCCCCCCGAGGGGGCCGCTGCGCCTGCGGCCCGGCAAAGCCGGTTCCGCGGCCCCGGCTTGAATGAAGAGGTCGTCCTCAAAGCCACAGCTCTCACCAAACGCTTCCACGAAGGCCGCATAGACCTCACGGTGCTGCACGGCGTGGACCTGCAAGTCCACGCCGGCGAGACCCTGGCCATCGTCGGCGCTTCGGGCTCCGGCAAAAGCACGCTGCTGCATCTGATGGGCGGCCTGGACGCGCCCACCAGCGGCCAGGTGGAACTCAAGGGAAAAGCGCTGTCGGCCTTGTCGCCCCAGCAGCAAGGCGACTTGCGCAACCAGCATTTAGGTTTTGTTTACCAGTTCCACCACCTGCTGCCCGAATTCAGCGCCCTCGACAACGTCGCCATGCCGCTGTGGATACGCCGCCAGGCGCCCGCCGAATCGTCGCGCATCGCCACCGAGATGCTGGCCGCCGTCGGCCTCAAGGACCGAATCCACCACAGGCCCGCGGAACTCTCAGGCGGCGAACGCCAGCGCGTGGCGATTGCGCGCGCGCTGGTGACGCGGCCCGCCTGTGTGCTGGCCGATGAGCCGACGGGCAACCTGGACCGCAGCACGGCCGATGGCGTGTTTGACCTGATGCTGCAACTGGCCCGCGACCATGGGACGGCGTTCGTGATGGTCACGCATGACGCCACGCTCGCGCAGCGCTGCGGCCGCCAGCTCAAGCTTGTCAGTGGTGTATTGCAACCGTAAACAAGAGGGAGAAGGACATGCTCAAACTGAACTGGAAAATCCTGCTGCTCGCGCCGGCGCTGGCGGTCTTGCTGGCCTCATGCGCGGGCTCGCAAGTCACGAGCAAGGCTGTTGCCGCCACCGAATTCAAGGTTACGGCCGCCCAGGTTCGCTGGGACAAGTTTGACGGCATCACCATGCGCTACCCAGGCAGTGCGCAGATCAATCCCTCGCGCGAGAAAGTGACGCCGCTCCTCGACGCCTTCCTCAAGGGCGCGCCGCGCCAGATCGAGGCTGAACTCGCGAAGAACGGCGTGCCCAAAGGCCCTGCATTCACGGTCGAGCTGACGCCCGGGCTGTTGACCGTCGCGGCGGGCGGTGGCAGGTCTTTTGAGGTTTCAGTGATCGTGCGTGACGCGACAGGCGCCTCGCGCGGCTATATCAGCATCCTGTCTTACGGCCCGGCCGGCATGGAGCCCGATGCTTATGTCGAGTCCTTCAGCCGCATGCTGGTCGCCGAGCTGAAAAAAGCTGGCTGGGTATAAACGGCAGAGCTGGCGCTGGCCTCGCGCTGCGGGCGGTGGTTCAGGCTGGTGTCGGGGCGGGCTTGAGCCCCGGCCAGGCTTAGTCTTTTTTGCCGCCGCGCGGTCCGAGCCGCGACCGTGTGCGGCTGTCCTCGTCGAGTGAATCCCGCCAGTGCTTCAGCTCGTCACTCGCAAGCGGCCGGCCGGGTTCTTCCGTGCCGTGCGGGGCCAGCTTCTCCTGCAAGTCCCTGACTCGCAAAAACTGCCTGAGCGACGCCCGAATCTGGTCGAGCGCAGTACCGCCTTTTTCACGCCTGTCTTTGGGAGCCATGCGCCAGCATATTCGCCGCTATGTCAAAAGACATCCATGGATGTCATCTTTGGATGTAGGACGAGGCTGACACAGCAGGGCCGCGAGGGACCTGTACCACTCAATATCATCTCCGCCACCGCAGGACGGTTTTGCAATAGCCACAAGACTTCGGATTGAAATTTCCAGGCGGAGTGCGGTTGCAGACGGGGCATCGGTACTTTGTTTCACCAATGGCTAAAAGCGTGAAGGCAATACCGAATATCGCAAGCTGCAGCCATGCAGAGGCGGCCATCACAACGGAAACAATTGCCGCAAGCAAGGCAACCATGCCGGGCACAAGGTAGCAGGCAAGCAGCCTGGCACGCAATTTCTGAAAGCGGATGGCCCGCTTTTTGACGTAGTCGTTGCGTGAACGTGCCATAAGGTTTGATGCCGGGGGGTGTGTGAGTTTTCGAAAGGTTCGCTCAATGGAGGGGCTGGTATGAGGGGACTGTTCGTGACTCGAGCCTACAGTCAATCCTCAACATAAAAATACCGGTCCGCGTTCTCGCAAAGATGCCTGACCAATTTCGGAATCCGTTCCCAGTCATCCTGGTAGGGATTGTCCGCCGCCTCATACGCCGCCTCGATGCTGTCATAGTCCAGCGGTGTTTGAACATACTGCGCCAGCATGCGCTCCAGCGCCGCGGTTTCTTCCGGCATGCCCGCTTCGGCATAGGCTTTTGCCGCGGCCTGCACCAGTGCCGGCCCCGAGTTGTCGGTGCCCGTCTTGAATCCCTCGCCGGCGCGGCTGGCTTCCCACAGAAAAATTGAATACACCATCCTGTAGCCGGTTGGGAGCTGGGCCAGCAACTGGTCGGCGTTCTCGACGTCCAGTTCAGACGCCAGCTGGTACATGCCTTCTTCCGGCGTGCCCTCGTTGTCGGATTGCCAGAAGGGGGAAACGTCGGAGCCGGCGGAGCTTGAGGCTTCCTCGACCATCTCGAGGACCAGCGGGGGAATGATGCGTGCCATGTGTGGAGTCCCTTCGGGTGCAGCGCAGCTTATGCGCCGAGCATTCTGCTCACCGAGCCATAGCGGTAAAACGCAAAGCCGGCCATCAACAGCAGGAACAGCACAAAGACAATAAAGGTTTTCCGGTTCTCGCGGCGCGCATAGCGCAAGGCGTCGGCATTCGATGCCTGCAACTCGCTGGCCTGGTCCATGGCCAGCAGGGTCCGGCCCGCGTCTTCGGCGTTCATGGCCTTGATGTCCGCGATCAGCGTGTTCTGCTCTTTCAGCAGGTCACGGATCTCCGATAGCAGCGCTGTCTGGTTGTTGTCCATTTTGTTCTTCTCCTCTTTTTCGGTTTTTGTTGGCTAAGTAACGCGGCGGCAAGCGCGGATCCCATTGCGGCTTACCCAAAATACCGCCGCCATATCCCGATCAAAACAAAGCAGAGAACCGCCAGGCCAATGAGTTGAAGGATTCCTTTCGCGCTCACGGACATAGCGCTGGGCCTCTTTGCCGCGGCTTCTTTCTTGAAGTCCGTGAACGAAGCAATGAAATCTTCTTCAAACCTGATCTGGCTGCTGAACTGCTCGTATGCATCCGGCTGGCTTGCGGCATCCACCAAGGCCCGCTCCTGCAAGAGCCGGTCTTTGCGCTTGCGCGCATCCGATAGAGGGTCGGCCAACAACGAACGGAGCTTAGCCATGCACTGTCCTTTTAATTCGAGATGTCCCGCTAGTTGAGGAACGGCGCGGTGATCGAACACTGTAAAGGGTTCTGATGAGCATAAGCCTAGCCCTCGATGGACTTCTGCATAAACACACTGAGCGGATCGTCCGTGTAGTCCCCAAAAGGCCCCCGGCGCTCATAGCCGCAGCTCGCGTAGAGGCGCAGCGCTTCGGGCTGGCTGGGCCCGGTTTCGAGTTTGACCAGTTCGCAGCCGCGCGACTTTGCCGTGGATTCGAGCAAGGCCAGAATTTTCCGGGCGGCGCCGGCGCCCCGGCTTCGCGGGTCTACATACATGCGCTTGAGTTCGCCGTACGCCGGATAGATGACGATGGCGCCGCAGCCAATGGCCTGGCCCTCGGCATTTCGGGCGACGGCGAACACCACATGGGGCTGTTTCAGCGATGCCAGGTCCAGCGAGTGCCGGCTCTCGGGCGGGTACAGCGTGTCCTGGTAGGCGTCCAGCTCGGCAATCAGGCGGATGATTTCCGGCTGGTCTGGTGATTCGAGGGCGATGTGCATGGGATGGCCTTAGCGATACGCCCGGCTCGAAATACTCACTGAATTTTTATCCGGGTCCTTGGCATTGGCGAATGAATATCCATTGGCTTCATGGATGGCGCCGAACTTGAGGCCCCGCTCTGCTGCTTCAGCCACAAAGGCCGCAACGTCCTTTACATGAAACACCAGCTTCACGCCCACCTGCCCGAGCTTCACGGACTTTGCGGCCTGGTGGATCAGTATTCCGGCGCCGTTGTTCAGGGCGCGTAACTCGATAAGCCCTTCGCTCACTTCGCCGGTGGTATTGAAACCAAAATACCGGGCGTAGAACTCCGCGGACTTCCTCATGTCCCTTGTGTAGAGGATGATGTTGCCTAGCGGTGATTCCATATGCCGTGCGACTCCCAAAGCTGAAATACTCGGCTCACCAAACGCCTGCTTGTCATTGCGGTGGTTTGGCAGAATGCGTTACTTCCGCCATCCCATCAAGTTCTCAGATAGCGCGACAGCCTCTTCAAGAGTAGATTTTTCAAGGCACAACATCAACTGCTTTCCAAGGATGCCTTTGACAGTCGCGACGACCAATGCGTCGCCGTTGACGGCAACGGCCAGAACTTTCCCCATATTTTCCGACGACCATTGCTTCAATTGCTCAGCACCAGCGTCGGTGAAAAAGATATGGACCCCAGGCTGTTCAGGCTCCATCGCGGAGAAGTCGCATGAATAGCCTGCTTTTGCCCCATCGATATCTGCTTCCGTGAGGATGGGCGATTTTGCCAACCAAACCGTGCCGGAAGGGCCCGCAATACCGGGCCGCCTGGCTTGTACCATGTCTGGTCGCTCAACAAAACTCGCTGGTACAACCTGCAGAGAGGCTGTAGGCGGGCCCTTTCGGGTGAGGGGCATATCTGTTCGCGTGGCCTTAAGCGCCGTGCCGACTTCGTCCAGCCGAACCCATGCTTCAAGCGGCATGTCCACCCACCAGCAGTCGCCTTCTTTTCGTGTCGAAAGTATGCGTTGTTGCCGGCCGCGGGCCGCTCCAGCCTTTACTGTGTATCCCACAACAAGCTCGTCACCCCCCAAACTAGGGGAGGCATGGCTCAAGACTTGGACGTCGGATACAGAGCCACGAGAATCACCGGCTGCCATATAGCTTGCGACAAACTCGGAGTCGGTCATGAGACGCATTTTTTCGTTGGAGAAAGAGCTTCCCAATACTTTTTCGCGTCGAGCCTGTGACGCCGGAGCGTAGCGATCCTCCAGCATCCGCTGAGCGCGCAGGCGAAAGCTGTTCAGCGACCTCCGGGTTAAAAGGGATACGGCCTGGCTTGGTTTGGCGGCGGCAAGGATCACGAAGCGCCGGGCGGCCTCTTCCGCGCTTTTCATGCATATGGGAGCGCTCCCTTGGGCGTGAGCCATGCCCGCCATGAAGAGTGAGGCCAGGGCGCAGTTGACCAGGATTGGGAAGCGTCTGAAGTTCATGTGAATATCGTTTTTATGACGGGTGCCTGGCGATGGTTCCACATCCGATGTCGGCTCCCAATGCCTGGAGCTTAGCCATATGTTGCCTTTTTTTCGAGATACCTCAGACGGAGGAATGACGCGGTGGCCGGAAGCTGGAAAGGTTTTTTATGGGTGAAAGTTGGACGAGTGTGCAGGCATGGACGCCCTGGATCACATCAGGCGCAGTCATTTTTTTGCCCCTGATTTTCGTTCAAATCGCGAAATGCCCGTAGCCATCTCGAGGTGATCTCTTGTACCCTAAGCCCGGAATCCGCGCTGGTAGATTGATCCACCACGTTGAGCGTTAACAACTTCCCCGACAGGAAGATGATTGAAGCGGCGTTCACCTCCCAGAGATCTTTTTTCATGCCAGCTTCAACCACAGTGACGTTTCGCGTCGTGACATATGAGAAGCTGAAAGTTTCACCGGCAGGCTGAAAGAACCCTTGAAAGCTTTGATGGTAGTTTTTCCTCTCAATGGCCACGCCTCCACTCGCAAGCTTGCGGTCCTGTTCAGCGATTTGCCGTTGTATGTCCTGAGTATTGGTCAGAAGGTCGCCAAGCTGTTTGTGCGCAGCAGCGCGTACTTTCTCAAACTCTTGAGTTGTGTAATCTCCCCCGGGCGGTGTCACCTGAACCGCAATCGCGATAAACGGATACATGTCGCTGGGTTTGCCATCCTGGAAGGCGTGCCACTTTTTTGACTCGACAGAACAGGCGACGAAGACCGCAGTTTTGGGTGTCAGGCCTGCGGCGCGTTGTGCGATTTGCTTGTTCTCGTCGCAGGCGGGTGAAAAGTCGGCAAGCTTTGGGAGCTTGACGGTCGTTGTTCCCAGCGATTTCTCGACGTAGGGGGTGTCGTTACCGGCCTGCGAGATCCAGGGCATTGCGAGTAAAACCAATGCGACGGCTAGCCGTTTCGGGAGGACAAGATTGTTCATAAGGTGGGTGCGATGCAGGCCTCGTACGTCACTTTTCATTGTCTTTTTGTTGTTGTTTGTCTCGCGTACCCACCAGATAGAACCCTACGATGAGAAAGAGGGGGCCAACAACACCGAATACAAAGTTAACAGCTGCCGTTGCCAGGCTATTGCCGCGAGCAATCTGCAGTGCGGGCTGTGTTGCAAGTATCAGGAACGCGCCCGCAACAAGGTATTTCGCACCGCGGATGCCTCTTTCGGGCCAAGGTCGCTTCATCTCATCTCCCTGACGAACAGGTAATCGGTTGGGGCCGTGTGCGGGAAGCACTTCGAAACTGCATCCAAACCCCGTTACTTTGATTGTGAGTATGGGGTGACAGCGTTCGATCAAATCCTCCAGTCGATTTTAGGTGTGCCGTGCGGCGGTCGCCTTCTCAGAATAGACTAGCGAAAGCAAAACGACGGATCCGTTGTACTTAAGCGTCGCTACAGCTGACCCTGCCTGGCCTCACCCCTTGTTGCCGTTTCCTGGCTTGCGTGCAGGCTGTACCACCTCTGCCCACGATTGACAGTCAAAGCTGCCTCCTGAAGCCTGGGCCGTTTACCGGTCCCCTACCAGCGCGCAACCACCCCCAAAGACGCACTCACATCACTGCGCACCGCCACGTCCCCCCCGCCGTTGAACAGCCGGCCGACTTCGCCGTACACGCTCCAGGTTTTGTCGATGGCCAGGGTTGCGCCCACGGCTGTTTCGGCCCAGCTGCCGCCGCTGCGGGTGCTGACGTCCGTGGTCGCGGCGCCGCTGCCGAAGCGCGCGGTGTCCAGCCCGCTGGAGGCGCGGTAGAAGTTCAGCCGGCCATAAGGCTTGAGAACGCCCACGTCGGTGCTTGTTTCGGTCTTCACGCGCACGCCGATGCGTGTGGTCAGGCTGTCGGGGCTGTCCTGCTGCACACCCGCGTTGGAGAGGGCCAGGTCGTCCAGCTTGATGTGCTGGTGGACCAGCTGCAGCTGCGGCTCCACACTCCAGCCATTGCCCATGGCAAAGGACTGGCCGATTTCTATCGAGGCCAGCAGACTGCTGCTTCGGGCTGAAGACCAGGCGCTGCCCGTGGGCCGCAGCGTGTAGTCCTGGTAGCCGGCCTGCAGCACCGCGTCGGCGTAAAAGCCGCTGCCGTTTTCCCAGCTTGCGTAGCCGCCCAGGTAGCGGGCGCGCAGCTTGTTGTTGCCCACGGGGCCTTGCACGCCGCGGGCAAAACCGCTGACCTGCACGCTGCCGTCCAGCGCGCCCACATACACACCGGCGCGCCAGCGGGTGTTGGCAACAAGGTCGGTTCCGCTCTGGAAGCCGTTAAGCCGGCCCGCGCTGTTGGGGTTGGCAAAACCCGGCTGCGTCACGTCGATGTCGGTGGACACCAGGCGGCCCCAGGCATTGCGGCCTATGGCCGGTGTGTCGGTGGCGCCCACGGAGGCATCCCCGCCGCGCAGGTTGCGGTTGCCCAGCATCGCGGTATCGGCCAGGCGCACATGGGTGGGCAGGGCCGACACCAGCGGCACTTCGGCGCGGTAGGTGGGCACGGCGCCTTGGGCCGAGCGCAAATACCAGTTCTGGTCGGCAGTGCCCCGGTAAATGTTGTATTCATAAATGCCGGCGTCCACATGGCCGTTGCTCAGCGCAAAAGCGGTGGCCGTGGTGGTCGCGCCGCCCTGCGCGGTCACCACTTCAATGCCGTTGCCGCTGGTTTGCGCGCCCAGGCCGCCGAGGTTGACGACCTGGATCAAGGTGTTGCCGCTGGCGCTCGCGCCCGCGCCGTTCAAAACCAGCCGGTCGGTCAGGCTGTTGCTGGCGCCCAGCGCGGTGCCCAGGCGCAGGGTGCCGCCATTGCCCACATAGGCGCCGGTCACGGTCAGGTTGGTGCCGGGGGCTGCGCCGACGGTGGACACGGTGCCGCTGTTGTTCAGTGATGGCAGCGTGTGGCCAAAGCCGGCCAGGTCCAGCGTGCCGCCCGCACCCACGGTATAGGCCGAAGCCGCGGCCAGGCGGTTCAGGCCGCTGGCGCGCAAGGTGCCGGCGTTGATGGTGGTGCTGCCGGTATAGGTGTTGGCGCCGCCCAGGACGGTGGTACCAGGGCCGTTGTGCACCACCGAGCCGTTGCCGGCGATCACCGGGTTGAAGGTATAGCTCGCGTCGGTGTGGTTGAAGTTCACGATGCCGGTGCCCGCACCGAACTGCACCGTCGCCACGTTCAGCGTGCCCGCCGCCGTGGCGGCCTGGCCGCTGGCGCCGCCAATGTTGAGTGTGCCCCTGCCGGCCGCATTCAGCGCGACATTGAGTATGCCGGCGCCGCCGTTGCTGGTGACCTGGCCGCCGTTGGCAATCGTCAGCGTGCCGGTGCCGGAGCTTCCCAGCCCAATGTTGTTGGTGGAGACCAGTTGGGAGCCCGCGTCCGACACCAGCGTGCTGGAGGCGGATGTGGCCGCCGTCGCGATATTCAGGGTGCTGACGCTGACAACCCCGCCATCCAGAATGGACAAGCTACCGCCGTGCAAGACGAAGAGGCCTATGCTGTCCCAGCGCGAACCCGCACCCGAGACCAGTACCGTGGCTGTGCCACCCTGCGAAACCACCGGGGTACCGCCCAGGGTCGCGCTATCGCTTTGTATCCTGCCGCCGTTGGTGACGTTGATAAAGGCGGTCCCCCTGGCGACGTTGATGGGATTGCTGATGGCCAGCCGTGAATTGGCGCCCGTCACGTTGAGTGTGCCTGTGGTGCCTGCCACCCCCGCCATGACGAAGGTGCCGACGCTGTTGAAAAAGCCGCCGTTCTCGATGTTCAGGGTGCTGCCCGCCGTTGAACCAATCGTGGTCTGGCCTGCGACGACGTTCATCCGGGAGCCGGCGCCGGTGATGGTCGCACTGGTGTTGTTGCCGCTCAGGGTCAGCCCGCCGCTGCCGGCGCTGCCAAAGGCGATCTGGCCGCCGCCTTCCACACGCAAGGCCCCCGCCGTGACGTTGATGTTGTTGACGACCGTGCTGCCGGTGCCCGTCAGCACGGTGGTGCCCGCGCCGTCCTTGGTCAAGGCTCCGGTGCTGGTCACCCGGCCGCTGATCGTCAGCGGCGCCGAGGCATTGAAGTTGCCGGTGCCGGTGGTCGACAGCGTAAAAGCGCCGGGCGCAATGGTCAGCGCCTTGGTCACGGCCGGGATCAGCGCGGGCGTGGTGATCGTGAGGTTGGCCGTGAGGTTGATGGTGGATGAAGGATCACTATCCGCATTGGCCTGGTTGATGGCCGTGATCAGTTCGGCCTGCGTAGCGGCGGTGTAAGTGGCCGCTCGCGCTTCCTGCAGCGCGCCGCCGGCAAAAACAAACAACAGCGCCGCGGCCAGGGGTGAGAGCTGGGCTGCCAGGAATGAAGAGGGTGCTTGCTTGCCGGGACGCTTGACCGAGGTCTTGCCTTTGCCTGTCGCCGTTTCCGGCACCGCCACCCATGATTGATGTGCCAGGCTCCAGACCACCCGGTAAGAATTGTTCATGTTCACCCCCTGTGTTGTTGAAACCCGACGTCAACAACTACGTCAACATATGATTCACGGTTTTCAGCGCGCGGATCATCGCATGGGAGGCGAGGATTTATAAGAACAAAGTTCGGCCAGTCGGCAATTTCCAACACTGCAAAAACCATCAAAAAAGCGGCTTGCCTTCATGCCAAGGTGGCGCTAGGAATGTGGATATGAATGCGTCCGCAGATGACGCCGACGCACGCAGGTGAAAAGCATGGCACCAGTTGTGCGCGAAATCCCCCAGGCGGATCGGACTCGGTCCGCAGCGATACGGCATTTCGTCCTACACCCCTGAAAAGCCAGCGTCCTAGCATGAATAAACCAGCAATGAAAAGTTCATCGCCCTGGCTTGTTTGCAGGCACGAACGATGAATCGTTCATTCAGGTGAAGGCGGATTGATGGCGTAACCAGTCAAGCGGCATTTATCGCTCTTCAAATTTTCATCCACTTCAAGGAGATAAAAAATGATCAGCATCAAACACAGCGCAATTTGCGCGGCTGCGATTTCACTGGCCGCCCTGACGGGCTGCAGCGGCATGTCGACCCAGGACCGCAACACCATGATCGGCGCCGGTGTCGGCGGTGTGGCCGGCTCGGCCCTGACAGGCGGCAGCGCCTTGGGTACCGTGGGCGGCGCCGCCGTCGGCGGTGTGATCGGCCACGAAGTCAGCAAGCCGAAACGCTAAGCCGCGGCCGGCAAGCCGGGGCTGGCCGGTCCAGCCCCTCCCCATTTTTTTCACGCTCGGCGTTCAGCCCAGCTGCGGTAAATAGCTGGGCCGGGGCGCCGTCAGCCCGCGCTTGACCTGCTGGGTCATCTCATCGCCCAGCACTTCATCGGCGCCGGCCTCCAGGCCGTCCAGCGCGCGTTTGACGATGTCCTCGGGGCTGCTCTTGGGCACGTCGAAATCACGAATCAGATCGGTATCCACATAACCCATGTGCAAGCCCAGCACCTGGGTCTTTTGCGCGGCGAGTTCATGGCGCAGCGAATTGGTCAGCGACCAGGCCGCGGACTTGCTGGCCGCATAGGCCGCGAGTTCACCGCCGTTCACCCACGAGACGATGGACAGCACATTGAGCAAACCGCCGCCGCCATTGGCCTTGAGCACGGGCGCAAAAGCCTTGCTCATGCGCAGCACGCCAAAGAAGTTGGTCTCCAGCATGCGGTGCGAGGTCTCTTCGCTGTCGGCCGCGAGGAAACCGCCCGGCTTGCCCACGCCGGCATTGTTGATCACCAGCGTGACGTCCGAGGCCAGCGCCGCGGCGGCCGCCACCTCTTCAGGTTTGGTCACGTCAAGCTTCAGGGCCTGCACGCCGGGCAGGGTGATGGTGGCCGGGTCGCGCGCCGCCGCATACACCTTGCGCGCGCCGCGCGCCAGCAGCTCGCGCGCAAAAGCCAGGCCTATGCCGCGGTTGGCACCGGTGACGAGGACGACGGAATCTTTGATCTTCATAAACTTCTCCAGAAAAATAATAAGTGGGAAACACACAAATCCGGCTGCCGGCTTCCACCCGAACCGGCACGAACAAAAACTCAGCGAAGCTTGATGACCACCTTGCCCTTGGCGCGGCCCTGGGCCAGGTAGGCCAGGGCTTCCTTGGCCTGCTCGAAGGGAAACACCGTGTCGATCACCGGCCGGATGCGCTCCGTCTTGAGGAGTTCGCCGATCTGGGCAAGCTGGCCGCCATCGGGGTGCGCGAAGAGGAATGAATAGGTGACGTCCTGCTTTTTCGCAAGGCGCTTGATCTTGCGGCTCATCATCCCGAACACAAAGGCCAGGACAAAGTTCAGCCCCCGGGCGCGGGCAAATGCCGCGTCCAGCGGCCCGACCAGGGAGACCATGGTGCCCCGCGGCTTGAGGATGCCGACGGCTTTCTCCAGCGCATCACCCCTGACGGTGCCCAGCACCGCGTCGTAGCCGCGCAGCACGTTCTCGAATTCTTCTTTCTTGTAGTCGACCACCTCGTCCGCGCCCAGGCTGCGCACCAGGTCGACATTGCCCGTGCTGGTGGTCGTGCCCACCTTGGCGCCCATCTGCTTGGCCAGCTGGATCGCAAACGTGCCTATGCCGCCGGAGCCCGCGGGGATGAAGACTTTCTGGCCGGCGCGGAGATTCACGCGTTCCTTCAGCGCCTGCCACGAGGTGAGCCCGACCATCGGGATAGCCGCCGCCTGCACAAAGTCCAGGTTGTCCGGTTTCAGCGCGGCCGCGCTTTCCGGCACCACCGCGAACTCGGCAATCGCGCCTGTGCCCGTGTCGAAGATGCTCGCGAAAACGGCATCACCCGGCTTGAAGCGGGTCACGCGGCTGCCGACCTCCGTCACCACACCGGCCAGGTCGCTGCCCAGCGTGGCGGGCAGCTCAAACTTCACCACAGCTTTGAAGAGCCCGGTCGGGATCATGTTGTCGATCGGGTTGACGCCCGCGGCGTGGACCTGAACCAGCAGTTCGTCGGGTTTCAGCGTCGGGCGGGGAACTTCGGCGAAGCCGATATCGGGCGATTTGCCGTAGCGTTGGAAGGTCAGTGCTTTCATTTTTTTTCCTTGGTGATTACTTTTCAAGCACGGTGGTGCGAGACGGTGGCAGCGCCCGCGCATCCAGCTGCAGGTTTTTGCGTATGCCGGCATCGACCAGCCCGGCCGGCGCGAAGCGGCGCAGCCATTGCAGGCCGCCCGCGCGCGGGCCGGCGGTGTAGCGCAGCCTGGGTTTGGCCGCAAGGGCGGCTTTGAGCACGGTGTCGGCCACCACGGCGGGGCTGTCGCCTTGCTCGACAAATTCGCTCATCTTCTGCGTCACGGCCGCGCGGGCCTCGCGGTAGGCCTCGAGCTTCTCGTCGGGCTCCAGCAGGTTGGCGTCGAACTGCGTGTTGGTGTTCGCCGGCTCTATGACCGACACGCGTATGCCGCGTGTGCGCAGCTCATGGTCCAGCGACTCGGAATAGCCTTCCACCGCATGTTTGGTCGCGGCATACAGCGCCATATAGGGCATGGGCAAAAAGCCGAACACCGAGCCCATGTTGAGAATGCGCCCGCTGCCCTGGCGCCGCATATGCGGCAGCACAGCCCGCGTCATGCGCACCAGCCCGAAAAAATTGGTGTCAAAAATCGCCTGGGCCTGCGCGATGGAGCTTTCTTCTGCGCCGGCCGGCGCGACCCCAAACCCCGCGTTGTTGACCAGCAGGTCTATGCGGCCTTCGCGCGCGATCAGTGTCCGCACCGCGGCCTCAGCCGATTCATCCTGGGTCACGTCCAGGGCCAGCATCTCAAACGGTTTGGCCTGGCCTGCCTGCGCGCCGCGCCGGCTGGTGCCGTAGACCTTGTAGCCGGCTTGCACCAGCCGCAGCGCGGTCGCTTCGCCTATGCCCGAGGAGGCGCCCGTCACCAGGGCAATCTTGTTGTGCGTGTTCATGGGGTTCCTTGAGGGTCGTGAAGCGTGTTTGACATGATGTTCGTCATATATAAGGGTGAAGAAAAAAAGTGGGCCTACTTCAGGGGGAGATCAAACGGGGGCGGGTGTCAGCTGCTTGATCGCAGCCTCGCACAGGCTGCCCGCCAGCGCGGGTTCGTCGACCGCGCGCGCCAGCAGCAGGGTGCCGACCATGGTGGCCACTGTCACCAGTGCGCGTTCATGGGCGCCGGGCTGGCCCCAGTCGGGCGACTGGCGCGCGACCAGGTCAATCATTTCCTTGATGTGGCGTGTGGTGGCGCGGCGCACCTCGGGCGCCTGGCGCGGCGTCTCAGAGCCTAAGGCCGCCAGCGGGCAGCCCATTTCCACCTGGGCCACATGCTCCGGCGAAAGGTAAGCACTCACCATGGTCGCCAAAGCCTCATCAGGCGGCGTGGCGGCCACCACACCCGCCACCAGGGCGGCCGACTCGGCACAGGCCCGGGTCGCGGCTTCGGCCAGCATGGCCTCGCGCGAGGCGAAATGCGCATAAAACCCGCCATGGGTCAGGCCGGCTTCTTTCATGATGTCGGCCACGCCCGTGCCGCCATAACCGCTGCGGCGTATCGCCCGCGCGGCCACGGAGACGATGCGTTCGTGCGAGGCCTCCTTGGCGGCGGTCCTGGCATTGATTTTGGGGTGTTTTGCGTTTCGCATGATGCGCATCATACATTAATTCGAGTTAATCCGCAGATGACGCAGATTTCCGCAGATTGAAGAGAAGCAATTGGTATTTGGGACATCGTCCCGCCTCCATGCCAGACATGTTCGCCATGCCCAAGTCCAGCAGGGTAGGCTAGACTTCCCTCGCGGTAAGCAGCCGTACAGGGGGCCGGCCCAAGAGTCTGCGGCCATGGGCTGCGGTCAAGGCCGTTGCTCTGCAGGAGTCATTTGCATGCGCCACCTCGCTACCGCCGTCGTTTTGACCCTCCATGCGCTTGCCGCGTCCGCCGCGCAGGCGGGTGTACTTCCACCTCTGGACGAAGCAGCCGAGCGCCTGCAACGCCAAACACCGGCGCTGATGGCCAGCGCCGGGGTGCCGGGGCTATCCATGGCACTCGTCACCGACAAAGGATTAGCCTGGCACGGTACCTTCGGCCTGGCCAATGCGCGCACGCGGGAACCGGTGGTGGAAGACACCGTGTTCGAGGCCGCTTCACTGAGTAAAACGGTTTTCACCTATGCGGTGTTGCAACTCGTGGACGCCGGCCTGCTTGAGCTGGACGCTCCGCTCGTGCGCTACCTCCCGGGTGGCTATGAAGTGGGAGAAGATCCGCGCCTTGCGCAGATGACGGCGCGCCATGTGCTGAGCCATCGCACGGGCTTTCCGAATTGGAGGCCGGCGGGCGCACCTTTGACGATTCATTTCACGCCGGGTGATCGCTTCAGCTATTCAGGGGAAGGCTTTGTCTACCTTGCCCGTGTGGTGGAACGCATCACCGGGGAAAGCACCGAGCGCACGGTCAAGCGGCTGGTTTTTGAACCCCTGGGCATGCTGCACAGCAGCTTCCTCTGGCAAGACAGCCATGCGCAACACAAGGTTTTCGGCCATGACACTCGCGGCGAGCCGCAAGGGCAGCGGCGCTGGACGTCCGCGAACCCGGCCTCCAGCCTGAGCACCACGGCAGCTGATTTCGGGCGCTTCTTGGTCGCGGTTTTAAACGGTGAACGATTGAAACCGGACACCGCCGCGGAGATGCTGCGCAGCCAGGTTCGCGTGGGGCCATTTACCAGCAGCATCGGCCGGCCGGCAACACCGCTTTCGGACGAAGTCAGCTGGGGCCTCGGTTGGGGGCTGCAACAACGAAACGGGGACGAAGCGTTTTGGCACTGGGGCGACAACGGAAACACCAAGGCCTTCGCAGTGGTATCGCGCACGCATAGCCGTGGCCTCGTGTTCTTTGCAAACAGCGTGAACGGCCTGTCAATTGCAGCAGACCTCGTGGCCTTGGCCATGGGGGAGGGAGGGCAGCCGGGTCTGGAATGGCTAGCCTACCGGCGCTGGCAGAACCTGCCGCCCGGCAGTCGCCGCGATGCAGGTGTTGCGGGGCCTTGAGTGCTTTAGCAGGGGCGCGCTGCAATCTGCCAGTGATGCGGGATTGCTGCTGATGGTAGCTGGATAGTGCCAGGAGTCTGCCGAGGAGACTGCTGAGGCGAGAGCGATTGCTAACAGGACGACTAGCTTTGCGATTTGCAGCAGGATATCCATCGGGAATTCGGTTCCTGTACGCTTTGAAATTTCGCGAATGGACATCTGATTCCGCCACACCCAACGCCTGATGGAACTCAATGTCGCCACATCTATCACTCTCAATTTTTCCTGCTTTGACAGCCAGCAGGGTAGGGCTTATGTGGGCGACAAAGCGGCCAATCAATGATTGCCAAATATGCAGGCCGTGATCTTTACGAACATCTTGTGAGTTTTCGGCTAGCTCTCTGAGGAGGAGCCCTTTCTGAACTTGCCACGAATAGTCAGAATGATCAAAGCAACGATGCCAATTGATCCGAGTGCTTGGATCAACGATGCCGAATACATCCATAGGGAATGCAGCTCAACCAAACCCTTGTCGGAAAAAAGTGCAAGAGGATTAAATGCATTTTGCAAAGAAAGTGCCACACCAGGATAGTCTGCAATAGAACCTTGCGACTTGACGGATAAGAACGCGTTAGGAAGCATTTGAAATACGGCACCAAAAACTGCATTCCAAAGAATAAACACGAGTATCGCTCTAGATAACGTTTGTCCATATCCACAAACCGCGTCTTGAAACCACGACAAGGCGGTTTCTACTGGGTCACCCGTTGCGACAGATCGCTCTGATCTTTGCTCTAGCGCATAAAACACAATCTCTTGACGCGAGTCTTTCTGCTGACCGAAATGCGCCTTGAGTACTCGATAGGACGCCACATCTGCGGGCGTGCAACTGGATTTGAACAGAGACCCTGCCGCTGTAAAACGACAGGCCCTAAATCTTGTGTTTGGATGAAACTTAACGCCATGGAAATCAGGCGCTTTCTCGAAATTCGAGCTGGAAAAAATTAGGGGCTTTGAAAACGTTGAATTCAGAAAACGTATTGGCTCTTCTATGAACTCGCAATTTCCAAATGTCGCTAAGCCTTGAAAATGACAAGAGAGCAGATCGATACGGCGAAATTTCGTCTCAATCGCCCGAAATGCTCCCTCAAAAGTTCGCCGATCAAATGTCATTCTCTCAATCACGCAACCTGCAATACTGACATCTGCTGCGATACTTGAGGGGGTGCTAGCAGTCCAATCCAGGATGCATTTGTGCGACTCAGCTCGAGAATTTACCTGGATCCTAGAACCGTCAACTACTATTTCTTCTTGGTAGCTGTTTAAATGATCTGATAGGGTGAGCTTTCCGGCGTTCATCCAAGTAATAGTCAGTCCTCGCCGAAATTGCGTATTGCTGAATCTGATATTCGCATCGCTGTAAATCTCAACGCGCAAAGGCGACAAAAATTCCGTTAGGGTCGTGACAAGATAGTTGTCTTTGAGTCGGACAGTTACGGGACCGTCTACATGCACAGCGGTTAAATCAATAAAAATATTGGGCCGCTCTATCTTGTCCCAATCAAATTGGGTAACACCCTCCTTGAGTTCCCTCAAGAAATTAAGAAACTCTTGAACATACTCTGATTTGACGCTGATGATCTTGCTATTCCCAAAATCATCGCTGCGAAGACTAGGTACATTAGCGCTGGCAGAAATTTGATATGCGCAGTCTTCTAGACTTTGATGAGATTTCTTGAGTAAATGTGTGAAGGCTTCAGACAACTGCTTAAGCTGTTCCTCACTATGCCTCTGATCTCTTAGCAGTTGATCAAGACTCCGGAAAAGCCATTTCCACTGCGCTTGTCGGGCAATCTCTGCTTCGTCCTCCTTCATCCTAGCCTCCCGTTTCTTCTAAGTACGCGTGACCTCTCGTTCACGTTCTGGTACGTGTGACCTTAGCTCCTCTGAGCAGTTGGATTCGACCGAACACCGGTAGCGGCGCTTGGCTCCATTACTCAGTAACCAGAAACCCTGCCAGGCGTACAGCGTGCTTATAGGGATTTTTAGGTACGGTAAGGCCTGATCGAATAGGCTATATCTCCGCGATTCTGTCCCTCTATTCGGGGACATTCGCCATCAAAGAATCCGGTTAAACCAAAGCAACGACAAACTAGCCGACACCAAGGCCAGCGCAGCCGCCAGCAGCGCCAGCAGCCCGGAAATCTCGGTTTCTTTTTTCTCAATCGCGAGGCGCGAACTCAGCGTTTCATAGACCTTCTTCAAGTCCGCCGCGGTGCCCGCATAAAAGTACTCGGCCTGCGTGGTGCGGGCAATGCCTTTCAAGGTTTCTTCGTCGAGCTTGACGCGCATGGACCAGCCTTCAAACCCAATCGTTTCCCCATCCACCGTGCCCACGCCCACGGTGTAGACACGCACGCCGCGGTCGGCGGCGGCTTTGGCGGCGTCCAGCGAGTCCACGCCTGTGGTGCGCTGGCCGTCGGTCAGCAGGATGATGGCGCCCGAGGTGTAGGAGCCGGGGGCGACGGGGACAAACTCTTTTTTGGCGGCGGCGTTTTTGTCGGGGTTGAGGGCCTGGTCTATGGAGGTGCCGCGCGGTTTGTCGCGGCCATATTGCATGGAGGCCAAATCAATGCCGGCATCGGGGAACAGTTCGGCCAGCGAGACGACGATGCCGTTGCCGATGGCGGTGCCGCGCTGTAATTGGAATTTGTCGATGGCGACGACCAGGTCTTCGCGGCTCAGCGTGGGTTGCTGCACGACGGAGGCCGTGCCGGCGAATGCGACTATGCCCACGCGCACATTGCGCGGCAAATCGGCGAGGAAAGCCTTGGCGGCGTTTTGTGCGGCGACCAGGCGGTTCGGCAACACGTCGGCGGCGCGCATGCTGCCCGAGACGTCCATGGCCAGGATGATGGTTTCGCGCTGTGAGGGCAGGCTGATGACGGCAAAGGGCCGCGAGGCCGCGACCAGCATGGCGGCGATGGACAGCAAAAACAGCAGCGGCGGCACATGGCGCCTGAAGCCCTGGCCGCGGCCCATGGCTTCGCGCACGATGGAGAGGCTGGCATAGCGCAATGCCATCTTTTTCTTGCGGCGCAGCAGCCAGATATAGACCAGCACCAGCAGAGGAATGACAAGCAGCAGCCACAGAAATTCCGGCCACAAAAAGTTCGGCCAAGGCAGTTTGGCGATGAAGGAGGTGAACCCGCTGAAGTTCATGATGGGAGGTCCTTGGGTCGGCTCAGGCAGCGCGCTTGAGGTGGGCCGGCAATGCGGCGCCGCTGGCGCCGGTGCTGCGGCTGCGGCGCTTGCGCAGTTCGGTGAAGCGCATGATGGCGTCGACGAGATCGTCGTCGGTGGACAGCTCCAGCGCGTCGACGCCGGCGCGCGCCAGGGCTTGCCTTAACTCGGCCTCGCGCTGGGCCGCGATGCGCGCAAAGCGTTTTCGGAAACCCGCGTCATGGGTGTCGACCAGCAACTGCTCGCCGGTTTCGGCATCGCGTATCGGGATCAGGCCCAGGTCGGGCAGGTCCAGCTCCAGCGGGTCCAGCAGGCGCACGGCCACAACCTCGTGGCGGCGGGCCAGCTGGCCCAAAGGTTTTTCCCAGCCGGGTTCGCTGATGAAGTCGGACACCACAAACACGGTGGAGCGCCGGCGCAGCAGGTTGGCGGCGGATTCGAGCAGCTCGTGCAGGCGGGTGCTGCCCAGCTCGGTGATTTCAGGGCGGGTTTGCAGGGTGTGCAGCAAATGCAGCACATGGTGGCGGCCGCCGCGCGCGGGGAGCACGGCGTCGACGCCGGAGCCATAGAGCATGGCGCCCACGCGGTTGCCGTGGCGGGTCAGCATGCGGGCCAGCACGGCAACAAACTCGGCAGACACATTGCGCTTGCGCTGCTCGCTGGAGCCGAAGTCCATGGAGGGGCTCAAGTCCAGCAAAAACCAGGCGCTCATCTCGCGGTCTTCGGTGAAGACGCGCACATGGGGTTGCTCCAGCCGCGCGGTGACGTTCCAGTCGATATGGCGCACGTCGTCATGGTGCTGGTATTCACGCAGGTCGGCCAAATCCATGCCGGTGCCGCGCAGCAGGGTGCGGTAGTCGCCCTGCAGCAGGCCGTCGAGGCGGCGCAGCACCGTCCACTCGAGCCGGCGCAGCAGCTGGTCGGCTGTGGCGGCGGCTCTGGCGGGTTGGGCGGGTTCAGGCGGCGAGTTTTTCATGCTCGAGTGGTTTGGCTGGGGGCGGAATCTTTGCCATGATTTTTGCGATCAGGCCGTCTGCCGAGAGACCTTCAGAGAGCGCCTCATAAGACAGCACCAGCCGGTGCCTGAACACATCGGGCACCAGGTCCGTCATGTCCTCGGGCAGGGCATAGCTGCGGCCGCGCAGCAGGGCCAGGGCGCGTGCGCCTTCGGTCAGGTTGATGGTGGCGCGCGGGCTGGCGCCGAAGGTGATAAAGCGCTGCAAGTCTTTGAGCCCATGCTTGACGGGCGTGCGTGTGGCCGAGACCAGGCGCACCGCGTACTGCACCAGCGAAGGGTCGACATAAATGCGCCGGCATTCAGCCTGCAGGGCGGCGAGCTGCTCGGTGGTGGCGACGGCGCTCACGGCCACGGCCGGGCCGGTGACGCGCTGGACGATGACAAACTCTTCCTCGTCGGTCGGGTAGTCGATCAGCACCTTCATCATGAAGCGGTCCACCTGCGCCTCGGGCAGCGGGTAGGTGCCTTCGGTTTCTATCGGGTTTTGCGTGGCCATGACCAGGAAGGGCTCGGGCACCTTGTGGGTGGTGCCGGCTATCGTGACCTGGCGCTCCTGCATGACTTCCAGCAGCGCGCTTTGCACCTTGGCGGGCGCGCGGTTGATTTCATCGGCCAGCAGCAGGTTGGTGAAGACCGGGCCCAGCGAGGTGCTGAACTCGCCGGTTTTCTGGTTGTAGATGCGGGTGCCCACCAGGTCGGCCGGCACCAGGTCGGGCGTGAACTGGATGCGCTTGAACTGGCCCTGCACGGTGTTGGCCAGGGTCTTGATGGTCAGGGTCTTGGCCAGGCCCGGCACGCCTTCGACCAGCAGATGGCCCTGGGCCAGGATGGCGACCATGACACGCTCAAGGAAGCGGTCCTGGCCGACGACCACACGCTTGACCTCGTAAAGAATCTGCTCCATGAGCTGGGCGGTGTCGTGGTTGGCGTTTTCTGGGGTCGTGTGGTCCATGCGTCAGTCCTTGATGGGTGAGGTCGGGGATGTTCAGAACGGCGGCATGCCGGCCGCCGAGGCGGCGTTTTCAATCGGCACCGCAAAGCCTATGCCGACAAAGGTGCGCTGCTGGTTGGGATTGAAGATGGCGGTGACGATGCCGACCACCTCGCCGTCCATGGTGACCAGCGGGCCGCCGGAGTTGCCGGGGTTGGCCGCGGCATCGAACTGGATCAGGTTGCTCATCATCTGCTTGCCTTCGGGCGAGCGGAAGTTGCGCTTGAGGCCGGAAATGACGCCCTGCGAGGCCGAGGGGCCTATGCCGAAGGGGTAGCCCACGGCCATGACCTGGTCGCCGGGGGCCAGGTCGGCGGTGGAGCGCATGGTGGCGGCGATCAGGTCGTCGGGGATTTTGTGCGCCTGCAGCACGGCCAGGTCGTTCTCGGGCTGCACGCCGGTGATGCTGGCGGTGGACTCCAGCCCGTCGGCAAAGGTGACCTTGATGATCTGGGCGTTCTGCACCACATGCAGGTTGGTCAGGATGATGCCCTTGTCGACAATCACCACGCCGGTGCCCACGCTGCGCTGCTCGGTATCTTCCTTGCCGTCCTTGTCCTTGCCCAGGCCGGTGATGCGCACCACCGAGGGGATGATGGTGTCGTACGCCTTGGTGCCGGGCGAGGGCAGCACCGTGGTCTCCAGGGTCTTGAGCACGGCCGCGTTGATGTCTTCCTGGGTCAGCTTGCGGGCCGGGTGGCGCAGCGGCGAGGAAAAGCTGATCGCCAGCAGCAGGGCCAGCAGGCCGACCACGGACCACAGCAGGTAGAGCTGGTGGCGCGCCAGGTAGCCGGCCAGGCGGGCGGCGCGGGGGAAGCGGGAAGGTGGGGTGGGGGGGATGGCCTCGGCGCTGGTTTCGTCGGGTGCTTGCGCGCCCTCATCACCCGCGCCCTTGGCCGGACGGTTTGAACTGCTGTAAAGGGCTGGCCTGCGCATCCGTTCACCTCTGGGGTCAAAGTGTCAAAACCGGGCTGGTACGGGAGCGAGCGCCCCCCTGTTCACAGATGCACCGTATCACGATTTTCGCAACCATGCACGGGATTTGGCTATCCGCAGAAAGGGCTTTGTAAAGTGGCCACTTCTGCCCCTGCAAGAGGGGGGACCTGGAGGTTTTGTGAGCGGCTGTTAGCGCCCGGGGGAGTCCGGGGGACTGCGCAGCAGCGTCAGGGCCAGCGCGGCCGAGGCCAGCATCAGGAACAGGCTGACCGCATTGAGCGCCGGCGTCGCGCCTTCGCGCATGCGGCCGTACATCATGACGGTCAGGGGAGAGTCGGAGCCGACCAGCATCAGCGTGGTGTTGAAGTTCTCAAACGACATCAGGAAAGAGATAGCCGCAGCGCCGACCAGCGCGGGTTTCAGGTAGGGCAGGGTGATGGTGGTGAAGACGGCGGCGCGCGAGGCGCCCAGGTTGTAGGCGGCTTCTTCCAGGGTGATGTCAAAACGTTTCAGGCGCGCGGTGATGATGAGCGTGGCGATGGAGACGATGTAGGAAAACTGGCCTATCACCACCAGCGGCAGGCCGGGGCGCAAAAAGTCCAGTTCCAGGCCCCACCAGCTGTCGGCCAGCTGCGCCAGGCGGCTGGCAAAGGCCAGGATGGAGATGCCCAAAATCACGCCCGGGATCACCAGCGGCGCCAGCATCAGGAAGGACAAGGCCTGCTTGCCCGGGAAGCGGGCGCGTTCGATCAAAAAGGCATTGGTGGTGCCGACCAGCACGGCCAGCACGGTGACCCAGGCGGCCACCACCACGCTGGTCCAGAGGCTGGCCAGCAGCGGGCCGTCGGCAAACAGGCCGGTGCGGCCGGGCTTGCCGCCGAAAAACCAGTCCAGCGTGAAACCGCGCCAGGGCGGTGCCGGGTAGGGCGCGTCGTTAAAGGCGAATACCGCCACCACCCCCAGCGGCAAAAACAAAAAGGCAAAAAACGCCAGGGCATAAGCCACCGTGCCGGCGCGCAGCCAGGCGGGGCGGGGTAGGGAGGCGATCATGCGGTGTGCTCCATGGTCATGAACGCCGCATGACTTCGCCGAACTTCTGGCCCGTCAGTTTCAGGCCCAGCCAGACGATGGCGGTCGATAGCCCCAGCAGCAAAAAGCCAAAGGCCGCGCCCTGTTCCCAGTTAAAGCGCGTGATGAACTGGGTGTAGATCTGTTCGGTGAACCACAGCGAGTTTTTGCCGCCCAGCAGGGTGGGCGTGAGGTAGTTGCCCAGGGTCAGCATAAAGACCACGATGCAGCCGGCCAGTATGCCGGGTGCGGCATGCGGGATGACGATTTGCCACAGGATGGAAGGGCCGTTGCCGCCCAGGTCGTAGGCGGCTTCCACCAGCGAGTCGTCCAGGCTTTCGAGCGCGCTGATCAGCGGCACCACCATGAACAGCATGGAGGTGTAGACCAGGCCGACCAGGATGGTGGCGTCGCGGTAGAGCAGCTCCACCGGCGCATCGGTGATACCCAGTTGCACCAGCACGGCCGGCAGCACGCCGGATTCGCGCAGCAAAATCATCCAGCCCAGGGTGCGCACGGTTTCGCTGACCCAGAAGGGAATCAAACACATCACCAGCAGCAGCGACTTGGCGCGCCCGCGCACCAGCTTGGCAATGGTCCAGGCGATGGGGAAGGCCAGCAGCAGCGTGATGGCTGTGGCCAGGATGGACATCAGCGCCGTGCGCACAAAGGTGTGCCAGTACAGCGGCTCCTCGACAAAGGTGCGGTACTGCGCCAGGCTGGGCGCGTATTCGCGCGGGGCCACGCGCACGCGCAGCGAAAGCACGGCCAGGTCGATGTGCGGCAGCACGATCAGGCCCAGCAGCCAGACCAGGGCCGGCGCCAGCAGCAGGAACAGCACCAGCCTGGCCTGGGCCCGGCCGCCTGAACCAGGCGCTGAGGGCAGGACGGCCGCGGCTTGCATGGCGGCCTCAGGCGTTGCCGAAGCAGACGGCCTGCTCGGGGTCGAAGCTGAAGGCCACGGTCTCGCCTATGCGCAGGTCGGCGAAGCGCCCGGTCTGCGGCAGGGCGATGCGGAACTCGGTGCGGCTGGCGGTTTCGCGCAGCAGCACGGCCGAGTTGGCGCCGTCGAACAGCAGGCTTTCCACCTGGCCGGCGTACACCGTGTGGTTGGACGGCAGCTCGGTCGCGTCGCGCGCCAGGCTGATGGCCTCGGGCCGCACAAAGGCCTGCACTGCCTGGCCCGGCTGCAGCCGGCCGGCGGCGCGCGCGCGCAGGGCCAGGCCCTCGCCGCTGGTGAGCTTGACCACGCTGCCGGCTTCCGCGCCCGCGGCGCCGGTGCTGCCCGTGAGCTTGTTGTTGGCGCCCACAAAACCCGCCACAAACGGGGTTTGCGGCTGGTAATACAGCTGCTGCGGCGTGCCGAGTTGCTCAAAGCTGCCGGCGTTCATCACGGCCACGTGGTCGGACAGCACCAGGGCCTCGGACTGGTCGTGGGTGATGTAGACAAAGGTGGTGCCGAAGGCCGCCTGCAGCTGCTTGAGCTCGACCTTCATGTGCTCGCGCAGCTTCAGGTCCAGCGCGCCCAGCGGTTCGTCGAGCAGCAGCAGCGTGGGCTCCAGCACCAGGCTGCGCGCGATGGCCACGCGCTGTCGCTGCCCGCCCGAGAGCTGGTCCACACGCTTGTCCTGCATGCCGGGCAGGCTCACGCGCTCCAGCATGGCACCCACCTTGGCCGCGATGTCGATGCGCGACAGGCCGCGCCGCGCCAGGCCGTAGCCGACGTTCTCGCCGACCGACATCATGGGAAACAGCGCCAGGTGCTGGAACACCATGTTGACCGGCCGCTGGTTGGGCGGCACGCCGTTCATGGGCTTGCCGCCTATGTGGATCTGGCCCGCGTCGGGCGACAGAAAGCCCGCGATCATGCGCAGCAGCGTGGTCTTGCCGCAGCCCGAGGGGCCGAGGATGGAGAAAAAGCTGCCGCGCTCCACCGTGAAGGACAAATCCTTCACGGCGGGCTGGCCGGCGTAGGTTTTACCGACGTGCTCGGCTTGCAAATCCGCGTGCATGGGTGGACGTGCCTGCTTTAGTTATCTACCGCGCGCGCCAGCGGACGGGTGCTTGCACACAAAGAGCGAAAGGCCAGTGAAAGCGCGGAACCGGCTTTGCCGGGCCGCAGCTTTCGTCCCCCTGGGGGGAAGGCGCGAAGCGACTCAGGGGGGCTACTCAATTAGCTGCCTTGATGCGGTCCAGCACGCGGCCTTCGATGTCTTCGATGCCGGCTGGGACAGCGGGATACCACTTGACGTTTTTCAGCGCGGCTTCGGGGAAGCTGGCGGCGAACTGGGCCTTGAGCTTGGGGTCGGCCAGCTGGTCGGCACCCTTGGAGGCGGTGAAGTTGCCGGCCGAGCCCGCGACCTTGGCGGCGATTTCAGGGCGCATGTTGAAGTTGATCCAGGCGTAGGCGGCGGCATCGTTGCGGCCCTTGGCGGGGATGGCGAAGGTGTCTATCCAGCCCAGCGCGCCGGACTTGGGCGCGATGTACTGGATCTCGGGTTTCTCGGCGTTGAGCTTCCAGCCGCCGGTGTCCCACATCATGGCGCCCACGACCTCGCCGGCGCGCATGCCGTTGAGCAGCTGGTCCTTGTTGTCCCAGTAGAACTTGATGTTGCTCTTGCAGGCGACCATGGTCTTGCCGACTTCGTCCATCAGCGCACCGTAGGCTTTCGGGTCCTTGTAGAGCGCAAACGGGTCCTTGCCGGAAGCGAAGGCAAAGGCCAGCAGGGTGGGGCGTTTGAGGCGCATGGCGGTCTTGCCCTTGACGTCGGCCTTGCAGAGGTCGGGGTAGTCCGTCATCTTGGCCAGCTTGGTGTTGACGACCAGGCCGTCGGTGCCCCAGATGTGCGGCAGGCCGTAGACCTTGCCGTCCAGCGTGGTGTTCTTTTTGGTGGCCTCCAGCATGGAGGGGATAAAGAGCTCGGACTTGATCTTGCTGAGGTCCATGGGCTTGTAGATGCCGAATTCCTGCTGCGGGCCGGTGATGCGGTCCTGCGAGGGCTGGGCCAGGTCAAAGCCGGCGCCGCCGGTGGCGCGCAGCTTGGAGATCATCTCTTCGTTGTTCGAGAGGGTCAGCTCGACGTCGATGCCGGTTTCCTTCTTGAACTGCGCCACGACGTCGGCCGGCACATAGTCGGCCCAGGTGATCAAGCGCAGCTTCTGGTCTTGCGCCCAGGCGGCGCCACTGAGGCTGGAGGCGAGCAGGCCGGCGCCGAAAATCTGGCTCATCAGGCGGGATAATTTCATTTGGCTTTCCTTTGTTATGTCGAGTGGGACGGGTTGACGAAAGGGGATCAGCTGAAAAGAAACCGGGGCGAAAACCGGGGGCCCGTGAGGGGCTGTTCCGCCTGAAAAAAAGCATAGGGTGTCCCGATTTCATTTCTGTGTCAACATCTTCATCAGGGGCTTGGCTCTTTTTCCCCTGGCTTCCCTCTCTTGACCGCACCCCCTTTGCACCCCTTTAGCGCATGACTTTCTGGATAGACACGCATTGCCACCTGGACGCCGGGGAACTGGCTGCCGACGTGGACGCGGTGCGCGCGCGCGCCGCCGCGAACGGGGTGGCGCACTGCGTGATCCCGGCCGTCGGGGTGTTTAACTTCGAGGCGGTGCGGCTGCTGGCGCACCGGTTTGCGGACAGCTATGCGCTGGGCATACACCCGCTGTGCGTGCCGCAGGCGCGCGATGAAGACCTGCAGGCGCTGGACGCGGAGCTGGCCCTCAGGCGCGGCGACCCGCGGCTGGTGGCGGTCGGGGAAATCGGCCTCGATTATTTTGTGCCGGCGCTCACTGAAAGCCCTATGCGCGAGCGCCAGGAGTTTTTCTACCGCGAGCAGCTCAAGCTGGCGCGCAAGCACGGCCTGCCGGTGATCCTGCATGTGCGGCGCTCGGCCGACAAGCTGCTCAAGCATTTGCGCGAGCTGGCGCCCGAGGGCGGCTGGCAGGGCATAGGCCATGCCTTTAACGGCAGCGACCAGCAGGCGGGCGAGTTCCTCAAGCTGGGCTTCAAGCTGGGCTTTGGCGGCGCGGTGACCTTTGAGCCGGCGCGCCAGTTGAGGCGCCTGGCGGTGGAGTTGCCGCTGCAGGCACTGGTGATGGAAACCGATTCGCCCGACATCCCGCCGCACTGGGTGTACACCACGGCGGCCGAGCGCGAGGCCGGCAAGCCGCAGGGCCGCAACGAGCCGGGCGAGCTGCCGCGCATCGCGCAGCAGGTAGCCGGGCTGCGTGGCATCAGCGAGGAAGCGTTGGCGGCCGCCACCACGGCCAATGCCCTGCAGGCCTTGCCGGGCCTCAAGGCGCTGCTCGCATGAAGGCTGTGCCACTGACCGGCCTGGCGCCGCTGGTGTCGGACCGCACCCGGCTGCTGGTGCTGGGCAGCTTTCCGGGCGCGGCCTCGCTGGCGGCGCAGCAGTATTACGGCCACCCGCAAAACCATTTCTGGAAAATCCTCAAGGCGCTGTGGCCGCCCGGCCCGGTGGACACCGGCCCGGATGCGTACCGGGCGCGCGGCGAGTGGCTGCTGTCCAAGGGCTTGGGCCTGTGGGATGTGTACGCGGCCTGCGAGCGCGAAGGCAGCCTGGACAGCGCGATCCGCAATGCCGAGGTCAACGACCTGGCAGGCCTGCGCCGGCTGTGCCCGGCGCTGGAAGCGATTGCCCACAACGGCGGGGAAAGCTTCAAGCATTCCAGGCACACCTTGGCGCTGGGCCTGCCGGTTTATAAATTGCCCTCGACCAGCCCGGCGAATGCCTCCTGGAGTTTTGAGCGCAAACTCGCGGCTTGGCGGGAAGTTTTTGAAAAACACGGACTGGTTTGATGCAAAGAAAAGAAGCGGCCAAAGAGAACACGGAACTTGAGTTACCCGAGGTCAATTTCTCGGATTACGGCGATGTGCGCTTTCTGCACCTGGGCACTGAATGGGTGCAGGGCTCCATGCTGCGCGACGCGCCCTATGACATCGAGCTGGAGTATGTGCAGCGCATGATGGCGGGCCTGCTGTTCATGGACGCCGCGGCCGTGCCCAAAAAGCACGCCATGCAGCTGGGCCTGGGCTCGGCCGCGCTGACCAAGTTCTGCTACAAAAAGCTGCGCATGAAGACCACGGCGATTGAAATCAACCCGCAGGTGGTCACGGCCTGCCGGGTCTGGTTCAAGCTGCCGCGCGACGACCTGCGGCTGCACGTGATCGAGGCCGATGCCGCGGCCGAGATCAAAAAGCCGGCACACCAGGGCACGGTGGACTTGCTGCATGTGGACCTCTACGACCATGAGGCGGCCGCGCCGGTGCTGGACAGCGCCGATTTTTATGAAGACTGCCGCGGCCTGCTGGCCGAGAACGGCGTGATGACGGTGAACCTGTTCGGCCGCGATTCCAGCTATGTGCAGTCGCTGAGCAAGATCGCCGAGGCCTTCGGCCCCGAGGCGGTCTGGGCCTTCACGCCGACGCGCGAAGGCAACACCGTGGTGCTGGCCCAACAGGAGCCCACGCGGCCCGAGCGCGCCGCGCTCTTGCTGCAGGCCGGCGTGATCGAATCGCGCTGGGACCTGCCGGCCAAAAAGTGGCTGCGGCTGTTCAAGCCGGTGGCTTGAGGCGGGTAACAAAAGCCCGGATGGATGGGGTACAGTGCCACCCATGAGCGCCGTGACCCATCCCAAGCCCCATCGTGATGCGCATGCTAAAAAAGGCCACGCCGGCCCGCTGGACTGGCGCATCCTGGTGGAGTGGCTGGGCGAGGACGGCGTGATCAGCGCCACCGAGGCGCAGCGCACCATCGCGCGCTGCTCGCAGGTGCAGAGCGCGCAGCCGCCGCTGATGCGGCTGGCCAGCGTGGGCATGACGCGGCTGGCCGACGGCAAGCCGCTGGACATCGAAACCATGTCGCAGTGGCTGGCCGGCCGGGCGGGCCTTGGCTACCTGCGCATAGACCCGCTCAAGGTCGACGTGGGCAAGGTGGCGGACACCATGTCGGCCATGTATGCCGAGCGCCACAAGGTGCTGCCGGTGCAGGTCACGCCCAGCGAGGTGGTGATCGCCACCTCCGAGCCCTTCATCACCGACTGGGTGCAGGAAGTCGAGCGCCAGGCCAAGCGCAGCGTGCGCCTGGTGGTTTCCAGCCCGCTGGACATCACCAAGTTCACGGCCGAGTTTTTCGCGCTGGCCAAATCGGTCAAGGCCGCGGTCAAGTCGGGCAGCGCCTCGGGCTCGGCGAGTTTTGAGCAGCTGGTGGAGCTCAACAAGAGCAACAAGCAGTTGGACGCCAACGACCAGGGCGTGGTGCAGGTGGTGGACTGGCTCTGGCAATACGCTTTCGACCAGCGCGCCAGCGACATCCACCTGGAGCCGCGCCGCGAGCAGGGCGTGATCCGTTTCCGCATCGACGGTGTGCTGCACCCGGTGTACCAGCTGCCCATGGGCGTGCACAACGCGATGACGGCGCGCATCAAGCTGCTGGGCCGCATGGACGTGGTGGAAAAGCGCCGCCCGCAGGACGGCCGCATCAAGACACGCAACCCGCGCGGCGACGAGATCGAAATGCGGCTGTCGACGCTGCCCACGGCCTTCGGCGAAAAAATGGTGATGCGGATTTTCGACCCGGACACCACGGTCAAGAACCTGGACGCGCTGGGCTTTTCGCAGCATGACGGCGACCGCTGGGAGGCGCTGGTCAAGCGGCCCCACGGCATCATCCTGGTCACCGGGCCGACCGGATCCGGCAAGACCACCACCTTGTATTCCACGCTCAAGCGGTTGGCCACCGAGGAGGTCAACGTCAGCACGATCGAAGACCCGATCGAAATGATTGAGGCCTCCTTCAACCAGACGCAGGTGCAGGCGCACCTGGACTTTGATTTTCCTGAAGGCCTGCGCGCGCTGATGCGGCAGGACCCGGACATCATCATGGTGGGCGAAATCCGCGACCTGCAGACCGCCGAGATGGCGGTGCAGGCGGCGCTCACGGGCCACCTGGTGTTCAGCACGCTGCACACCAACGACGCGCCCTCGGCGGTCTCGCGCATGATGGAGCTGGGCGTGCCGTCCTACCTGATTAACGCCACCATGCTGGGCGTGCTGGCCCAGCGGCTGGTGCGCACCCTGTGCCCCAGCTGCCGCGAGCCCGACGAGGACGCCGCGCGCGAAACCCTGGCCGAGCTGGTCAAGCCCTGGCAGATCAGCGGCGGCTACCGGCCCTACAAACCGGTGGGCTGTGTGGATTGCCGCATGACGGGTTTCCGCGGGCGCATGGGGCTGTATGAATTACTCACGGTCACCGAGGGCTTCAAGGAAAAGGTCTCCAAGGAGCCGAATATCGACGCGCTGCGGCGCCAGGCGGTCAGCGAAGGTATGCGCCCGCTTCGGCTGGCCGGCGCGCTGAAAGTGGCCGAGGGCCTGACCACCATCGAGGAAATCCTGGCCTCCACGCCGCCCTTGTCTTGAGGGCGAACCCGCGGCCTTAACAAGGCCCGTGTTTCGGCCGTAAACCCATGTTGGAGAGGGCGATACCGAGGGTTTTCACGGCTTTTCACGGCGCCCGGCCTTCCTGTAAGTGAGGGGTAAGCCAAAGATAAACGAAAGGTAAGTGAAAGCCACATGTCGGGGCAGGGGGATTGAATGCACAATCCAGCGATTCTTTCTTTTACTTTTATGTATGTATTGAGGAGACAGCCGTGAATATCAAGAGTCAAAAAGACTTTTTCTCCGGCCTCATGTTCATGGGCGTCGGCGTGGCGTTCGCATGGGGGGCTACGACCTATAACGTGGGCGAAGGCGCCCGCATGGGCCCCGGCTACTTCCCGCTGATGCTGGGCGTGCTGATGGCCATCCTGGGCGCGGCCATCACCTTCAAGGCGCTGGTGGTGGAAGCCGTCGGCGGCGACAAGATCGGCAAGTGGGCCTGGAAGCCGCTGGCCTACATCATCCTGGCCAACCTGATCTTCGGCGTGCTGCTGGGCGGCCTGCCCAGCATCAAGCTGCCCCCCATGGGCATGATCGTGGCCATCTACGCGCTGACCTTTATTTCCAGCATGGCCGAAGACGGCTGGAAAGTGAAAAACACCTTCATCCTTGCGACCGTGTTGGCCATCGGCAGCTACCTCGCCTTTGTCGTCCTGCTCAAGCTGCAGTTCCCGGTGTGGCCTTTCTTCATCGGCTAAGGAGATATCAAAAATGGATCTGATTACCAATCTCTCGCTGGGTTTTGGCGTGGCGTTCACGCCCATCAACCTGGTGTATGCCTTTATCGGCTGCCTGCTGGGTACCCTGATCGGCGTGCTGCCCGGCATCGGCCCCGTGGCCACCATCGCCATGCTGCTGCCGGCCACCTACGCCCTGCCGCCCGTTTCGGCGCTGATCATGCTGGCCGGTATTTACTACGGCGCCCAGTACGGCGGCTCGACCACCGCCATCCTGGTGAACCTGCCGGGCGAGTCTTCGTCCGTGGTGACCTGTATCGACGGCTACCAAATGGCCCGAAAAGGGCGGGCCGGGCCCGCGCTGGCCGCGGCCGGCCTGGGGTCCTTTTTCGCAGGCTGCGTGGGCACGCTGATCCTGGCGGCTTTCGCGCCGCCGCTGACCGAGCTGGCCTTCAAGTTCGGCCCCGCCGAATACTTCGCGCTGATGGTGCTGGGCCTGATCGGCGCCGTGGTGCTGGCCTCGGGCTCGCTGCTCAAGGCGATCGCGATGATCGTGATGGGCCTGCTGCTGGGCCTGGTGGGCACCGACGTGAACTCCGGCGTCGCGCGTTTCAGCTTCGACGTTCCCGAACTGACCGACGGCATCGGCTTTGTGACCATCGCCATGGGCGTGTTCGGCTACGGTGAAATCATCAGCAACCTGGCGCAGCCCGAGCATGAGCGCGAGGTGTTCACCGCCAAGGTGTCGGGCCTGTTCCCCACCAAGCAGGACTTCAAGGACATGCTGCCCGCCGTGCTGCGCGGCACCACCCTGGGTTCGGCGCTCGGCATTCTGCCCGGCGGCGGCGCCCTGCTGGCGGCTTTCGCGGCCTACGCGCTGGAAAAGAAGATCAAGATGAAGAAGGGCGAAGTGCCTTTCGGCCAGGGCAATATCCGCGGCGTGGCCGCGCCCGAGTCGGCCAACAACGCCGGCGCGCAGACTTCCTTCATCCCGCTGCTGACGCTGGGCATTCCGCCCAACGCCGTGATGGCCCTGATGGTGGGCGCGATGACGATCCACAACATCCAGCCCGGCCCGCAGGTCATGACCAGCAACCCCGAACTGTTCTGGGGCCTGATCGCCTCGATGTGGATCGGCAATGCGATGCTGATCATCCTGAACCTGCCGCTGATCGGCATGTGGATCAAGCTGCTGACCGTGCCTTACCGCTACCTGTTCCCGGCCATCGTGCTGTTCTGCGCGATCGGCGTGTACTCGACCAACAACAACACCTTCGACATCTGGATGGTCGGCATCTTCGGTGTGATCGGCTACCTCTTCGTCAAGCTGGGCTGCGAACCCGCGCCGCTGCTGCTGGGCTTCATCCTGGGCCCCATGATGGAAGAAAACCTGCGCCGTGCCTTGCTGCTGTCGCGCGGCGACTGGAGCGTGTTCGTCACGCGTCCGCTGTCGGCCGGCCTGCTGGGCGCCGCCCTGCTGCTGCTGATCATCGTGCTGCTGCCCTCGGTCAAGAACAAGCGCGAAGAGGCCTTCGTCGAGGCCGACTGATCGCGCAAGCCCCGGGGCCTTGGCCCCATTCGCTACAAAAGGCACCTTGAGTGCCTTTTGTTTTGCCCTTTTGCAACGTAGTCGACCCAAAAAATCGTTGCACAATGGTGAAATGAAACGTAAACATATCATTCACCTGGCGGCGGTTTTTTCGGCAGCTTTTTCAGTGGTTTTTACGGGCCCCGCCCTGGCCCAGAGCTACCCCTCCAAGCCGATCCGCATGATCGTGCCTTTCCCGGCGGGCGGCGCGACCGACATCCTGGCGCGCGCGCTGTCGCAAAAACTCGGCGAAAAGATAGGCCAGACGGTGGTCGTCGACAACCGGCCGGGCGCGGGCGGCACCATAGGCGCGGACACCGCCTCGAAGTCGCCGGCGGACGGCTACACCCTGCTGCTGGCCACCTCGAGCACGCACAGCATAGGCCCGGCCATCAACCCGAAAATTCCCTACAACGCCGAGACTGATTTCACGCCCATCGCCTATGTGGCGAGCTCGCCCAACGTGGTGCTGGTGCCCAATTCCTCGCCGTCGAAAAACATGCGGGAGTTCATAGACCACGCGCGCAAGAACCCGGGGCGGCTGAACTATGCCTCCAGCGGCAACGGCACCATCATTCACCTGACCAGCGAGTACTTCAAGGCGCAGTCGGGCACCTTCATCCTGCACATTCCCTACCGCGGCACGGCGCTGGCCATGCCGGACCTGATCAGCGGCAAGGTCGACGTGCTCTTCGACTCCTTTGTGACCGGCATGCCCCATGTGCGGGACGGCAAGCTGCGCGTGCTCGCGGTCACCACGCTCAAGCGCACTTCACTCGCGCCCGAGCTGCCGACGGTGGCGGAAACCCTGCCGGGCTTCGAGTCGGTCACCTGGTTTGGCGTGTACGGCCCCAAGGGCATGCCAGCAGACCTGGTGGGCAAGGTCAACCAGGCCGTCAACGCCGCGCTGGCCGATGCCGACGTGAAGGACCGTTTCGCCCGGCTGGGTGCGGAGCCCACGGGCGGCAGCCCGGCGGCTTTCGCGGCCATGGTCAAGGCCGATACCGCAAAGTGGAAGAAAATCATTGCCGAGCGGAAAATCACGGCTGATTGATGCTGTCCCCATGACCCGGCCCGGCAGGCTGTTGCCCCGGACGGGTTTGCCGCCGTGATGTTCGCTGCCCGCGCCGGCAACGCCGGCCCTTTCTTTTTTGTCTTGCCCTCAACAGCTGAGCCCGCCATGAACTTCAATTTCAGCAACCCCTATACCTCCACCCGCCTGCCGCTGTTCGCGCGCAACGTTGTTTCGACCTCGCACCCGCTGGGCGCGCAGGCCGGCCTGCGCATGATGCTCAAGGGCGGCAACGCGGTGGATGCCGCCATCGCGGCCGCGGCCGCCATGACCATCGTCGAGCCCGTGAGCAACGGCCTGGGCAGCGATGCCTTCTGCATCCTGTGGGACGGCAAGGAACTGCACGGCCTCAACGGCTCGGGCCGCGCGCCGAAGAGCTGGACGCCGGACTACTTCAAGCGCAAATACGGCGCGGACGCGGCCACGCCGCCCAAGCGCGGCCTGGATTCCGTCACTGTGCCGGGCGCGGTCGCCAGTTGGGTGGCGATGAGCGAGCGTTTCGGCAAGCTGCCTTTCGCCGACCTGATGGAGCCGGCCATCGAGATCGCCGAACGCGGCTACCTGCTGCCCACTGTGGTGCAGCAGAAGTGGGCGGCCGCGACCGCCGAGCTGAAGTCGCAGCCCGGTTTTGCGCAGTCCTTCCTGCCCTGGGGGCGGGCGCCGAATGTCGGCGAGCTGTTCCAGTTCAAGGCCGCGGCCAGGGCCTTGCGCGCCATTGCCGAGACCCAGGGCGCGGCCTACTACGGCGGCACCATTGCCAGCGCGATTGAAAAGTTCTCCGCGCAAAACGGCGGCAGCATCACGGCGAAAGATTTTGAGAGCTACCAGCCCGAATGGGTCAAGCCCATCGCCAGGGACTACCGGGGCTACACCCTGCACGAGATCCCGCCCAACGGCCAGGGCATTGCCGCGTTGATCGCGCTGGGCATCCTGGACAAGTTCGACGTGGCCGGCCTGCCGGTCGACGGCGTGGATTCCCAGCATTTGCAGATCGAGGCCATGAAGCTGGCCTTTGCCGACACTTACAAGTACGTGGCCGAGCCTTCGTCAATGGCGGTGACGGCCGAGCAAATGCTCGATGACGCCTACCTCACATCCCGTGCCAAACTCATCGACATGAAAAAGGCACAGGACTTTGGCGCGGGCAACCCCGTCAAGGGCGGCACGATTTACCTCACGGCGGCCGACGAGGACGGCATGATGGTGAGCTTCATCCAGAGCAACTACATGGGCTTCGGCTCGGGCTGCGTGGAGCCGGAGTTCGGCATCAGCCTGCAAAACCGCGGCCACGGCTTCAGCCTGCAGCCGGGCGCCAACCAGGTCGCGCCGGGCAAGCGGCCCTTCCACACCATCATCCCGGCCTTCCTGAGCAAGGACGGCCAGCCGGTGATGAGCTACGGCGTGATGGGCGCCAACATGCAGCCCCAGGGCCATATGCAGACACTGGTGCGCATGCTGGACTACGGCCAGAACCCGCAGGCCGCCTGCGACGCGCCGCGCTGGCGCTACAACGCGGGCATGGAGATCAACGTCGAGGCGGCGATGGACGCGCGCACCGTGCAGGGCCTGACCGAACGCGGCCACCGCGTGGAAGTCATCAACGACTCCTACCAGGACTTCGGCGCCGGCCAGTTCATCTGGCGCGCCGGCAACCCCAAGACCGAAGGGTATGTGGCGGCCAGCGATGCGCGGCGCGACGGCCAGGCCGTGGGTTTTTAAGCAGCGATTTTGAGCAGCCCCTCCGACACCGCCCCGACATCAGCGGCCCCCAAAAGCCTCGCGCCCGGCCTGCTGCTGGCCACCCTGGGCGCCATCGCCTTCAGCGGCAAGGCCATCATCGTCAAGCTGGCCTACCGCTACGGCGTGGACGCGGTCACGCTGATCATGTACCGCATGCTGTTTGCGCTGCCCATCTTCGCGCTGATGGCCTGGTGGGCCAGCCGCGGCAAGGCGCCGCTGACGCGCAAGGACTGGCTGGGCGTGCTGTGGCTGGGCTTCACCGGCTACTACCTCGCGAGCTTCCTGGATTTCGCCGGGCTGGCCTATATCAGTGCCTCGCTGGAGCGGCTGATCCTGTACCTCAACCCGACGCTGGTGCTGCTGCTGGGCCTGCTGATGTACAAGCGCCGCGTCAGCGCGCCGCAGCTCATAGGCATGGCCATCAGCTACTGCGGCGTGGTGCTGGTGTTCGGCCACGAGATCACGCTGCAGGGCGCGGACGCGGCCTGGGGCGCGCTGCTGGTGTTCCTGAGCGCGGTCAGTTATGCGCTTTACCTGGTCTACAGCGGCGAGATGGTCAGGCGCCTGGGCTCGCTGCGCCTGGTGGGGCTGGCCACGACGGTGGCCTGCCTGTGCTGCCTGCTGCAGTTCGTGCTGCTGCGGCCCCTGAGCGCCGCCGCCGTGGCGCCCGAGGTGATCTGGCTGTCGGTGCTCAATGCCACGCTGTGCACCGCCGCGCCCGTGCTCATGGTGATGATGGCGATTGAGCGCATAGGCGCGGGCATGGCCGCGCAGACCGGCATGGTGGGGCCCATGTCCACCATCCTGATGGGGGTGCTGATCCTGGGCGAGCCGTTTACCGCCTGGGTGGCGGCGGGAACGGTGCTGGTGATCGCCGGCATCTTTGTCTTCACAAGAGGACGTTAGCCGCGCCGTCTTGCCTTCAATCCGTGTGAATCCGATCAAGTTTTAGGCGCACGGACTATCTTCGCCGGGTAGCTCGCCAGCACAACGGCCGTCGACACAGCGCCAAGCTTCGCGAGCGCGTCAATCGTATGCTCCAGCTCCGGCATTTCCGAGGCCACTACGCGCACGACGAAGCAGTCTTCCCCAGTGATCCGGTGTGCGTCAATGACCTCCGGCATGGCCGAAAAAGCTTGCAGGCAGAGTGGAATTTGAGCGTGCGTGGTGCGTATGCGGATGACGGCCGAGGTCGGGTAGCCTGCCTGGCGAAGGTTGATCTTCGCCGCATACCCTTCGATCACGCCCGCTTCTTCAAGGCGCCGAATGCGTGCGGTGACGGCCGGCTGTGACAACCCGACCTGCATTCCGAGATCGGTGTTCGTGATGCGCGCATTGAGCTGCAATGCCTCGAGAATTTTCCAGTCGAGCTTGTCAAGATCGGCCTGCTTTGATTTCATTTGCATGGGATTGAAAATTCAAATGATTTAAAGAATGGAGGCACCCAATTCCTCGAACTCTCCATGGTGCGGATTCTCATTCATTTTTAGACTGGACCTTTTTTTATAGGTGGTCAAGAAATGACGTCTCCCGTTCTGATCGTTCCCGGCATTGGGAATTCCGGTCCTTCACACTGGCAGAGCCTCTGGCAGGCGCGGGGTCCCGAGTGGCATCGACTGCAAGTCAAGAATTGGGATGACGTTGTTTGCGATGACTGGGTATCGGCCATCGGCCGGCATATCGCGTCGCTTGGGCCTGACACCCTCATAGTGGCACACAGCCTGGGTTGTCTGGCGGTCATTCACTGGGCGGCCCGAGAAGGAAAGAAAATCAGGGGCGCCATGTTGGTCGCCGTACCCGACCCTGCCTCGTCGGCGTTTCCAGCTTCTTCAGCGATCGCCTTCTCACCCGTGCCATTAAAAAAACTGGAGTTCCCCAGCACGGTCGTCGCCAGCACGGACGATCCCTACGGGAGTGCGTCGTATGCCCGCTCCTGTTCGACGGCTTGGGGAAGCCGCTATGTCGAGGTCGGCCCGCGCGGGCACCTGAATTCGGAAAGCGGTCTTGGAAACTGGCCCTTCGGGATCGAGCTGCTCGAACAATTTTCAGCGACCTGATCCCTGCCCTGGCCGCCGTGCCAACCTCAGGCAGGTTCTCTGCCCAAGGCGGGCTTGCCGGTATTCTCAGTTCGTCTTTTTGGCCGGTGGACGTGCCGGCACCTGCGCGGTCGGCCGGCGATTCGTGCCACTGATGCGCTGCGCCACCGTGACGGCCGGCTGGCCGGCATAGGCGTCGAGGCGGGTGCCCATGGCCAGCTCGAGCTGGTTCAAGCGGGTTTGTGCCGGTGGGTGGGTGCTCAGCGACAGCGCGAACAGCGCGTCGTCGGGCGCGGCGGTGCGCAATTGCTGCAGCACCGCGACCAGGCCGTAGGGATCGAAACCGGCGCGTGTGGCCAGGGCCACGCCGCTGCGGTCGGCGTCGAATTCGTCCTGCTGGTCCAGGCCCTTGGTGTACATGTTTTTGCCCAGCGCCAGCAGCTGCGAGGACACCATGCCACCCAGGTCATTTTTCAGCTGCGAGCTGATCACCTGGGTCAGCACGCCGGCGCGCGCGGTCTTGTTCATCGCGATCAGGTGGTGTTTGGCGGTGACGTGGGTGATCTCGTGGGCCAGGATGCCGGCCAGCTCGCCCTCATCGGCCACGCGGTCTATCAGTCCCTTGGTGACGAAGACATAACCGCCCGGCGTGGCGAAGGCGTTGAAGCCGGGATCGTCGAGGATGGCGAAAGTCCAGGGCAGGTCGGGGCGCGAGGACTGCAGGCTGATCCAGCGGCCCAGCTGGTTGACATAGCGCTGCAGGGCCACGTCGGGATAAAGCGGCTTGCTGCCCAGCAGCACGGCGGCCAGCTGCTGGCCGATCTGGATTTCGCGCGGCTCGTCGATCTGGTCCAGCGACTGCGACAGCAGCTTGAACAGGTCGCCGCCCTGGGCAGCCTGCTGGCCGCCCGGCGTGAGGCTGGCGCCCAGCAGCGCGCCGGCCAGGCCCGAGGCGGTGTTGGGTTGCGCGGGCGCCGGCTGCGCGGGCTGGTTGGGGCGAATCAGCGACTGGAACAGGCCGCCCAGTGCCTTGCCGGCGTCCTGGGCCTGGGCGCTGAAGGGCAGCAGGCCGGCCAGCAGGGCCAGTGCAAAGGCCGCCTGGCGCGCCGGTTTGGGAAGGTGGTGAAGATTCATGGCGATGCCTCTTGTCTCTTGAGTGTTTTGTGTCTCAGCGGCTGTACGTTTCGGGTGCGGCGCCGCTGGGCGAGGCGGCCGGCGCCGGTGGGGCCGGCGTGGGCAGCGGATCAACCTGGCGGCTGCTGAGCGAGGCACTGCCGGCGAACTGCCGGGCCTGCGCGGCATTCACGCGGTTGGCGTCGGCCTGCGCCACGGCCGCGAGGTTGGGCTGCGCATTGGCCAGGTCTTCGGCGCCCAGGCCGCGTATGCCCACAGTGGAGGTGGACACCGTGCTGGAAGGCGCTTGCGCGCTGCCCTTGTTGAAAAAGCTCGATAGGCTGCGCAGCGCGCCGCCGGCAGCGCCGCCCGAGGGGGCGCTGGCCGAGGTGATGTCGAACATATGGACCCAGCCGCTGGTGCCGTCGGCCATGCGCACCTTGATCCAGGCACCCTGGCGCTCGCTGAGCCGCGTGACCGAGGTCTGGACGGGAAGCGGCGCCAGGCTGCGGGCCGAGTCGCCGGGCGCGTCGCGCAGCTGTGATTCGCGCTTGATCAGTACCGCCTCGCCTTGCGGCTGGGCCTGCGCCGGGGCACTGAAGGCCAGCAGCAATGTGAGCAGGGGAGCGATAACCATCCCCGCCTGTGTTTTGTATTTACTCAGTATCATGAGCCGCTCTCCCCCGTGGTTGTAATGAGGAATTATTATGGATTTGGGTATTGCAGGCAAATGGGCGCTGGTCTGCGGCGCCAGCAAAGGTTTGGGCCTGGGCTGCGCGCAGGCGCTGGTGCGCGAAGGCGTGAATGTGCTGATCGTGGCGCGCGGCGAGGACACGCTGAAGGCCGCCGCTGAAAAACTCACGGCGGACAAGGCCAAACCGGCCGGCACCAGCGTTCAATATGTTGCCGCCGACATCACCACCGTGCAAGGCCGTGCCGCCGTGTTTGCCGTGCGCAAGGACTTCGACATCGTGGTGACCAATGCCGGCGGCCCGCCGCCCGGCGACTTCCGCGACTGGGACCGCGATGCCTGGATCAAGGCGGTGGATGCCAACATGCTGACCCCCATCGAGCTGATCAAGGCCACGGTCGACGGCATGGCGGCGCGCGGTTTCGGCCGCATCATCAATATCACCTCCAGCTCGGTCAAGTCGCCCATCGATGTGCTGGGCCTGTCCAACGGCGCGCGCAGCGGCCTGACCGGCTTTGTGGCCGGCGTGGCGCGCAGCAAGCTGGCGGCCCAGGGCGTGACCATCAACAACCTGCTGCCCGGCGCTTTCGACACCGACCGCCTGCGCGGCACCATGAGCGGCGCCGCGCAAAAGAGCGGCCAGCCGCTGGAAGCCATCATGGACGCGCGCCGCAAGAACATCCCGGCCCAGCGCTTCGGCACGCCCGAGGAGTTCGGCGGCATCTGCGCCTTCCTGTGCAGCACGCATGCCGCCTATATGACGGGGCAGAACGTGCTGGCCGATGGCGGGGCCTATCCGGGTACCTACTGAGCACAGAGCGTGCGCCCTTGAGCCTGGACTACCTCCACTTCGACTACGCGGAAGGCGATGACGGCGCAGGCACGCTGGAGGCCATGGCCTCCACCTGGCCCGAGCAGGTGCCCGCCGTGCATGCCGAAGTCGTGCGGGTGCTGGCCTGGGCCCATGCGGAATTCCCGGGCCGGCGCGGCCCGCTGGAGGAAGGCTTTGACTGGGACTACAACCTGCACGGCATGCGCGAGATGACGGCGCCCGAGGCGCTGCTGTACGACGAGGCGGCGGGGCGCCTGGCGGTGCAGCCCGGTGCGCCCGGCAAAGCCCGGCACACGCTGACCCTGACGCTGAGCGGCAACGCCGGCTTTTGCGAGGCCTTCCGGCAACAGTTCGGCCTGGACTGAGCGCGATTCCTTTCAAGTTAGCGTTAACATCCGGGCATGAAATCCCCCTCTGAGACGCTGCGCAAGGCCAAGCGCGCCCCGCGCCCCGGAACCGGCGGCATCACCCTGAGCGATGTGGCCAGCCTGGCCGGCGTGTCGGCCATCACGGTGTCGCGTGCGCTCAACACGCCGGCGGCGGTCTCGCCCGAAACCCTGGAGCGCGTGCGCAGCGCGATTTCGCGCAGCGGCTATGTGCCCAACCTGGTGGCCGGCGGCCTGGCCTCCAACCGCAGCCGGCTGGTCGCGGCCCTGGTGCCCACCATTGCCGGCCCGGTGTTCCTGGAAACCATACAGGCGCTGACCGATGCGCTGGCCGAGGCCGGCTGCCAGCTCATCCTGGGGCAAAGCGGCTACAGCGGCGCGCGAGAGGACGCACTGATAGACGCCATCGTGGGCCGGCGGCCCGACGGCATCGTGCTGACCGGCATCATGCATTCACCCGAAGGCCGGCGCCGCCTGCTGGCCTCGGGCATTCCCATCGTCGAGACCTGGGACATCACACCCACGCCCATCGATATGATCGTGGGGTTTTCGCAAGAAAAAGCCGGTGCCGAGGTGGCCGACTACCTGTACCGCAAGGGCTACCGCAGGCCGGCGCTGATCACCGCCGACGACCAGCGCGCCATGCTGCGGCGCTCGGGTTTCGAGCAACGCTTCGCGGCGCTGGGTGTGGCCGCGATTCCGGCCTGCATGGTGCCCGCGCCTTCCTCGCTGGCCAACGGCCGCTCCGGCTTCGCGCAGCTGTGGGCGCAGCATCCCGAAACCGACGTGGTGTTTTGCGGCTCGGACGTGATCGCGCAGGGCGTGATCACCGAAATGCAGGCCATGGGCATGCATGTTCCGGGCGACGTGGCGGTTATGGGTTTTGGCGACATGCCTTTCGCGGCCCACACGCACCCGGCCCTCAGCACGGTGCGCATAGACGGCACCTCCATAGGCCGGCAGGCCGCGCGTTTTATCCTGGACCGCGTCGAGGGCCTGGACCCGGGCCCCAAGGTCAGGGACCTCGGGTTTTCCATAGTCGAAAGAGCCAGCGCCTGACTTGACGGGCCTGGTTTTGCTCTTTAACATCCTGATTTGTTAGCGCTAACATAAGCGCAGGAATCACAACCTCGCAACCAGCCGGAGGGCTGGGCGCGGTCAACGACCCCCATCAGGAGACATCAGGATGAGCACTCACTTCACGCGCCGCAAGGCGCTGGGCAGCCTTGGCGGCCTGGGCCTTACGGCACTTGCCGCGTCGCCGCTGCGCGCGCTGGCCGCCGACATCGCCACGCCGGGCTGGCCCACCAAGCCGATTTCGTATGTCGTGCCCTTCACGCCGGGCGGCTCCACCGACGTCATAGGCCGCACCCTGTCGCAAAAACTCTCGGACACCCTGGGCCAGCCGGTGGTAGTCGACAACAAACCCGGCGCGGCCGGCGCCGTGGGCGCGGGTTATGTCGCCAAGGCCAAGGCCGACGGCTACACGCTGCTGGGCGGCACCATCAGCACCCACGCCATCAATGCCAGCCTCTATAAAAACCTGCCCTACGACCCGGTGAAGGATTTCGAGCCGGTCTCGCTGGTGGCCATGCTGCCCAATGTGCTCATCGTCAACCCGGCGCTGGGCCTCAATTCGGTGGCCGACCTGGTGGCGCTGCTCAAGCGCGACCCGTCCAAGCGTTATTTCGCCTCTTCGGGCGCGGGCACCTCCACGCACCTGGCGGGTGAGATGTTCGCCGAGCTGATAGGTGTGCCGCTCTCGCACGTGGCCTACAAGGGCACGCCGCCCGCCATGATGGACGTGGTGGCCGGCCAGGTGCCTTTTATGTTCGACCAGATGACGGCCGCCGTCTCGCTGGTGCAGGCCGGCAAGCTCAAGCTGCTGGCCGTCACCACGGCCAAGCGCATCGCGTTGGCGCCAGAGCTGCCGACCATGATGGAGTCGGGCATCGCGAAATTCGAGATGTCCTCCTGGCAGGCGGTGTACGCGCCCAAGGGCACGCCGCGGCCCATCGTGCAGCGCCTCAATGCCGAGATCACCAAGATCCTGAAGACGCCCGACGTGGTCGCCAAGCTGCACGACCAGCTGGGCATGGAAATCGTCGCGAGCTCGCCCGACGAACTCGCCGCCCACATGAAAAGCGAAATCGCGCGCTGGGCCGAACTGGTCAAAAAATCCGGAGCCACGGCAAGCTGACCCATGAGAAACAAAGACATCCGCATCACGCACGCCCGCATCACGCCCATCGCCTTTCGCGACGGGCCGCTGCTCAACGCCAGCGGCATCCACGAGCCCTGGGCCCTGCGCAGCATCATCGAACTTGAGACCTCCGACGGCCGCCTCGGCATTGCCGAAACCTATGGCGACGCACCCATGCTGCTGGCGCTGGAGCAGGCGCGCGCGCTGGCCGTGGGCCTGTCGCCCTTTGACCTTAACGTGATGGAGCAGCGCGTGCGCGCCAGCATCAAGCCGGGGCAGGGCGGCGGCGTGCAGTTTGAGCTCGCCCCGGGCTCGCACACCGCCAAGAATGCCGAGAAGGTGATCAGCGCGCTCGAAGTCGCGATGCTGGACCTGCAGGGCCAGCTGCTGAACCTGCCGATCTGCGACCTGCTGGGCGGCGCGGTGCGCGACACCGTGCCCTACAGCGCCTACCTGTTCTACAAATACGCCGAACACGTGGACAAACCCTATGCCCCCGACGCCTGGGGCGAGGCCGTGACGCCCGAGCAACTCGTCAGGCAGGCCCAGGCCATGGTGGGCCAGTACGGTTTTAAAAGCATCAAGCTCAAGGGCGGTGTGTTCACGCCCGCGGAAGAAATCGCCGGCATCAAGGCCTTGCGCAAGGCCTTCCCCACGCACCCGCTGCGCCTGGACCCGAATGCCAACTGGTCGCTGCAGACCAGCATAGACGCCGCGCCCGAGCTGGACGAGCTGCTCGAGTATTACGAAGACCCGACGCCCGGCCTGGAAGGCATGGCTGAACTCGGCAAACACTGCCGCAGCCCGCTGGCCACCAATATGGTGGTCACCACCATGGACGAGTTCCGCCGCAATGCTTCGCTGGGCGCGGTGAAGATCCTGCTGTCGGACCACCACTACTGGGGCGGCCTGCGCGCCACGGCCTCGCTGGCGCGCATGTGCGAGGTCTTCGGCATGGGCATGTCCATGCACTCGAACTCGCACCTGGGCATCAGCCTGATGGCCATGACGCATGCGGCGGCGGCCATTCCCAACCTCACCTATGCCTGCGATACGCACTACCCCTGGCAGGAGGAAGAAGTCATCAAGGGCGGCCGCATCAAATTTGAGCAGGGCGCTGTCAGGGTGCCGACAGCAGCAGGCCTGGGCGTGGAACTCGACCCGGCCAAACTGGTCGAACTGCACCAGCAGTATCTGGCTTGCGGCATACGCAATCGCAACGACCTGGCGCAGATGCGCAAGTACCAGCCGGGGTTTTCCGGCACCAGCCCGCGTTTTTAAGAGGCCGCCACGAGCCTCGTATTTTCAGTCCACAGCAACAACGAAGGAGACAAGACCATGACGAAGTTCAAACATTTGATGTCCCGCCTGGGAGGGGGCCTGCGGGCCGCCGGTATGCTGGCCGCGCTCGCGGGCGCGGCCCATGCGGAGCCCGTGACGCTCAACGTCGTTGACGTGGCCGGCAACCTGGCGCTCACGCAGGAGGCGCTGGAAAGTTTCGCGGCGAAAAACCCCAGCCTGGTCTCGCGCATCACCTTCACCAAGGCGCCCGCGCCCGAGCTGCCCGGAAAAATCCGCGCCATGCAGGCGGCAGGCCGCACCGACATCGACCTGGTGCTGACCGGCACCGACGCGCTGGCCGCCGGCATGGCGCTCAACCTCTGGGAGCCCATGCTGCCGGCGCATGCCGCCAAGTTTCCCAACCTGATGGACAACTACCTGCCCAGCGCCCGCAAGATGCAGGACCTGGCCAACGGCCAGGCCGTCATGGTGACTTATATGCCCGCGGGCCCGCTGCTTGAATACAACCCCGACAAGGTCAAGGCACCGCCCAAGACGCCGGCCGAGCTGCTGGCCTGGTGCAAGGCCAACCCCAACAAGCTGATTTACGCGCGTCCCGCCAACTCGGGCCCGGGCCGCACCTTTTTGATGGGCCTGCCCTACCTGCTGGGCGACAAGGACCCCAAGGAACCGCTGGCCGGCTGGGACAAGACCTGGGCTTACCTCAAGGAGCTCAACAGCTGCATCGAGTACTACCCCACGGGCACCGGCGCCGTGATGAAGGAGCTCGGCGAAGGCTCGCGCGACATGACGGTCACCGTGACCGGCTGGGACATCAACCCACGCGCGCTGGGTGTGGTGCCCAAGCAGTTCAAGGTGGCGGCGCTCAATGGCTTCACCTGGGTCAACGACGCCCACTACATGGCCGTGCCCAAGGGCTTGCCGCCGGCGCGCCAGGCGGCCGTGATGGAACTGATGGCCTATCTGCTCAAGCCCGAGCAGCAGGCCCTGACTTATGACTCCGGCTACTTCTACCCCGGCCCGGCTGTGAAAAACGTGCCGCTGAGCGCGGCGCCACAAAAGAGCCAGGACATCATCAAGGAATACGGCCGCCCCGAGTACGCCGACTGGATCGCCAAGCAGCCGCATACCCAGCCGCTGGATGACAAGGCCATGGTTGCCGCTTTCAAGAAGTGGGATCAGGAAATCGGCTCCGGTAAGGGCAAGTAAGAGTCGCTCAAAAACCCTCCTGGCGTTGTTGCGCCGCCTTGCCGTGCTGGTGCACTGTCTGCGGCGGCGCGCCTAGCCAGGACCGCTTCGCTGGGTTTGTGAGCAACTCTCAATAACAAGAGCGCCCGCGCCGCGGGCCAAAAAAGGTTTTTGACATGGTGATGCCAAACACCGCGGGACGGCCCGTGGAAAAAAACGAGTTCAAGCAGCTGCGCCTGGAGGGGGTGAGCCGCCAGTTCGGCGGGGCCAATGCGCTGGACCAGCTGTCCTTGACCATAGAGCGCGGTGAATTCATCGCGCTGCTGGGGCCCTCGGGCTGCGGCAAGTCCACCGCGCTCAACTGCATGGCGGGCCTGCTGCCGCTGTCGGGCGGCAGCATCTGGCTGGACCAGCAGCGCATAGATACGCTGCCGCCGGAAAAACGCGGCTTCGGCATGGTGTTCCAGAACTACGCGCTGTTCCCCCACCTCACGGTCAGCCGCAATGTGGGCTTCGGCCTGAAGATGCGCGGCGTGCCGGCGGCCGAGATCGACAAACGTGTGGCCGCGGCGCTGGACACGGTGCAGCTGCAAGGCCATGCGGACAAGCTGCCCGGCCAGCTTTCGGGCGGCCAGCAGCAGCGCGTGGCGATTGCGCGCGCCATCGTCATCGAGCCGCCGCTGATCCTGATGGACGAGCCGCTGTCCAACCTGGACGCCAAGCTGCGCATTGAAATGCGTTCGGAGATACGCCGCATACACCGCGCCCAGGGCTGCTCCACCGTCTATGTGACACACGACCAGGACGAGGCGCTGGCCATGGCCGACCGCGTGGTGGTGATGAAGCTCGGTGTGGTGCAGCAGGTCGGAACGCCGCAGGAAGTGTTCGCGCGGCCGGCCACGCTGGACGTGGCGCGTTTTATGGGCTACCGCAATGTGCTGCCGGCCCGGGTGCTGCGTTCCGATGGCGCCAGCGTCACGGTCGAAGGCGCGGGCGGTGTGCGCCTGGCGGGCACGGCCATGCAAGCCCTGGCCGCGGGCGTCAGCGTGATGGTGGCCGTGCGGCCCGACGAGATCGCGATTGCCGAAGGCGAACATGCTTTCCCCGGCACGGTGGAAACCGCGGAATACGGCGGCCGCGAATGGCTGCTGCAGGTCAGGACGGCTTTTGAGGACCTGCTCTATGTGCGCTCTTCGCGCGCCGTCACGCCGGGTGACAGCGTGATGCTGGCCGCGGCGCCGGATCGGGTGCTGGTCTATGCGGGGGAGTCCTGAGATGGCCGGGCTCGCCACGCCGGCATCTGCCGCCCCTCATGCGCGGCCGCCGCTGGACCCGGCCGTGATGCTGGTCGCGCCTGCGGCTGCGGTGATGGTCATGTTTTTTGTCTACCCCTTTGCCTACGGCCTGCTGCTGTCCTTCCAGCCGGCGCAGGGCGGGGTGCTGCAGAACTACATCCACTTTTTCCAGACACGCGACCTGTGGCAGACCATTGGTAACACCCTGCAGCTGGCGCTGCCGGCCACGCTCATCAACGTCGGCTTCGCGCTGGCGATTGCCTATGCCACGCGCGTCAAAAGCCCTTACCAGCGCCTGCTGTCCACCTTGCTGGTGGTGCCGCTGACCCTGGGCACGGTGCTGATTGCCGAAGGCATGCTGACCTACTTCGGCCCGCGCGGCTGGCTGGCGCAGGCGCTGCACTGGCTGAACCTGTATGAAGGCTCGATACGCCTGACGCACAACTACTGGGGTGTGCTGATCTCGCTGGTCATCACCGGTTTCCCGTTTGCCTACCTGCTGATCCTGTCTTACATCACCGGCATAGACCCGGCGCTGCCGCGCGCCGCGGCCACGCTGGGTGCCGACGGCTGGAACCGCTTTCGCTACATCTATTTGCCGCTGCTCACGCCGGGCCTGGTCATGGCCTTCTGCCTGAGTTTTGTGCAGGCCTTTTCGGTCTTCCCGTCGGCGGTGCTGCTGGGCTCACCGGCCGGCACCACGCGCGTGATTGCGATTGCGGCCTATGAAGCGGCTTTTGAGCAGTACGACTACTCGCTGGCCTCGGCCGTCGCCATGATCATGGGCCTGGCCCAGCTGGCCATCGTCGCCGCCGCGCTGGGCCTGCGCCGGCTGTTCTACCGCGGCCCGGTCACCGGAGGCAAGGGATGAGCGCCGCGGCACAACACCATGCCCATCCGCTGCGCGACCGTGCCTGGCGCGCGCTGGTCTGGGGCGTCATTGCTTTTTTCCTGGTCAATGTCGGCCTGCTGATTCTCGCGGTCGCGACCAACTCGGTGGCTACGCGCTGGCTGGGCACCTGGCTGCCCGAGGCCTACACCACGGCCTGGTATGTGTCGGCCTGGAAGGAGTTTCAGCTCAGCCATGTGCTGGTGGTCACCGTGGTGGTGGTGTTCTCGGTGGTCTTTTTATCGCTGCTGATCGGCGTGCCCGCCGCCTACACGCTGGCGCGCAAGGACTTTCGCGGCAAGAAGCTGCTCACGCTGCTGTTTTTGCTGCCGCTCATGGTGCCGCCCATCACCTACGGCATTCCGCTGGCCACGGTGATGTACCAGCTGCACCTGGCCGGTACCTTGCCGGGCGTGATCATCGCCAACATGATCCCGGCCCTGCCGTTCGTGATCCTGGTGATGACGCCCTTCGTCGAGCAGGTGGACACCAACATCGAATCGGCCGCCCGCGTCTTCGGCGCCAACACGCGGCAGATGTTTCTTTACACCCTGGTGCCGCTGCTGGCGCCCGGCGTGCTGGCAGCCGGCCTGCTGGTGCTGGTGCGCACGGTGGCCATGTTTGAGCTGACCTTTCTGGTGGCCGGCCCCGACACCCAGACCCTGGTGGTCGCGCTGTATTACGCGGTCTTCGCCGCGGGCGTGCGCGCCGGCCAGTCGGTGGATGCCATGGCCATGATTTACATGGCGATCACGGTGCTGTGGCTGCTGATCGCGCTGCGTTTTGTCAACCCGACGCAGCTGGTCAGCCGCGTCAAGGAGCATCCGGTCAAGGGCTGAGCACGGCAGTCAAAAGTTTCCGTTGGTGGAAATTGGGCACGGAGAGCCGCACGGGCGGCTCCCCGTGCTTTTTTTTGCCACAACTGCTCAGCGCCGCGACGACACCACAATGCCGCCCACGATCAGCACAAAGGCCAGCGCGTGGTAAAGGTGCGGCAGCTCGCCGAGGAAGGCGGCCGAGAGCAGGGCGGCGAACAGCGGCGTGAGGTTGGAAAAGAATCCCGCGATGGCCGGCCCCACGCGCTGCACGCCCATGCCCCAGCAGCGGTAGGCGATCACCGCGGGCCCGACGGCCACATACAGCAGGGCCGCGGCCAGCGGCCAGCCCCAGGCGATGTGGGCGTCGGTCAGCGCCCATTCGCCGGCGGCGAAAGCGCCCGACCAGCCCAGGCCGAACACAATTTGCGCCATCAGGAAGGCCGCCCAGTCGCCGCGAATCTCTTTGGGCTCCCTGGGTTGTGACAGCAGCCAGCTGTAAAACGCCCAGGCCAGCGTGGCCAGCAGCACATAGAGGTCGCCGGGCACCAGCTGCACCTGCATCAACAATTCCCATTGGCCGCGCGAGAGCACCACCAGCACGCCGGCAATCGACAGCACGGCGCCCAGCACCTGCCGCCGCGACACGGCCTGGCCGAAGCACAGCGCGCCCACCACCAGCATCCAGATGGGCACGCTGGAGGCCACCAGCGTGACGTTGAGCGGCGTCGAGGTCTTGAGCGCCAGGTATTGCAGCGCGTTGTAGCAGCCCACGCCCAGCAGGCCCAGCACGGCGAAGCGTTTCCAGTGGGGCCACAGGCGGCTGCCGGGTTTGAGCAGGCGCCAGGCCAGCGGCAGCAGGATCACAAAGGCCAGGGCCCAGCGCAGGAAGTTGAGCGTCATGGGCGGCACCAGGCCGGTGACCAGGCGGCCCACCACGGCATTGCCGGCCCAGAGCATGGGGGGAAGCACCAGCAGCGAAGCGGTGGCGGGAGTCAGGCGCTGGGTCATGCGGGGACTTTAGCAAGCGCCGGTGTTTTTCGCCGGAGGGGCGTGAATAGGCTCCGGCGCCTGCGGCCCATTTCGATTCGTGGCACCATGGCAGCCACGTTTTTATTTCCCCTCTCTGCAAGGAACACCCCATGGCCTCATACCCCTCCAAAGCCGTCCACATCAACCAGCACGGCGGCCCTGAAGAACTCAGGCTGGTGGACGTCACGGTGGGCGAGCCCGGCCCGGGCGAGATACGCATACGCCACAAGGCCGTGGGCCTCAATTACATCGACGTCTACCAGCGCAGCGGCGTCTACCCCTTTGCCATGCCGCTGCAGCTGGGCATGGAAGCCTCGGGTGTCATCGAGGCCGTGGGCGAGGGCGTCACCCACCTCAAGACCGGCGACCGCGCGGCCTATGCCAGCCAGCCGCCCGGCAGTTATTGCGAGCTGCGCGTGATGCCGGCCAAGTGCGTGTGCAAGCTGCCCGACGCGATCTCCTTCGAGACCGGCGCGGCCATGATGCTCAAGGGCCTGACCACGCAGTACCTGTTGCGCCGTACCCAGCCGCAGGGCGGCCTGCAGGCCGGCGACTACGTGCTGTTCCACGCGGCGGCCGGCGGTGTCGGCCTGATTGCCTGCCAGTGGGCCAGGGCCATGGGCCTGCAGCTCATAGGCACGGCGGGCTCCGATGAAAAATGCGCGCTGGCCCTGTCGCAGGGCGCGGCCTTCGCGATCAACTACACGAAAGAAGACTTCGTGGCCCGCGTCAAGGAGATCACCGGCGGCAAGGGCGTGAAGGTGGTGTATGACTCGGTGGGCAAGGACACCTTCATGAAGTCGCTGGACTGCCTGCGCCCCTTCGGCCTGCTGGCCAACTTCGGCAATGCCTCGGGCAAGACGCCGCCGCTGGATATAGGCGTGCTGGCGGCCAAGGGCTCGCTCTATGTGTCAAGGCCCACGCTGTTCACCCACATCGCCACACGTGAAGTCACGCAGGAAATGGCCGACGAGCTGTTTGCCATGGTGACCAGCGGCAAGGTCGCTATCCCGATAGACCAGCGTTTTGCCCTGGCCGATGCGGCCGAGGCGCACCGCGCGCTGGAAGCCCGCAAGACCACGGGTTGCACCATACTGACTTTGTAAACCGGGGCAAAATGCCCGGCCTCTGGGCCTAATCCTGTGTAAAGCCGCGGGCTGCATTCAACGTAAAGCGGGGTACCTGCGTTACAAAGGACCGCAGGAGAAAAACATGCCCACAGCGAAGACCCTGGCCGGCGTTCTGGCGACCTTGCTGGCCGGCCTGGCCGGCCCCGCGGCGCAGGCCGAAGGACAGACCGAAGCCATACCCCCCACGGCCAATCTCTCGGCCACCTGGCGCGCGGCCTCGCGCCTGGGCTATGCGCCCACGCCGGCCTGGCCGCAGGCCGCCGCCTCGCCCCGCGCCTGGGCGCTGCAGCAGCTCGACGCGGCCTATGCCGCGAGCAAGCGCCCGCCCACTCTTCCCGCCGAGCTCGCGAGCATCAACGCGCCGCTGGGCGATATCGCACGCAGCTTCCAGGCCGAGCGCGAGACGCGCCGCAGCGCGCGCCAGACGCCCAAGCCCGGCATGGCGGCCGCCGCCGATGCGGCAGCGGGCAATGAAAAATTCAGCCGCGAGATGGCCCAGGGCGCGGCCGCCTGGCGGCTGATGTCCTGCAGCGATCCCGCGCTCGAAAACCCGCTGCTCGCGCGCATGACCGAGTTCTGGTTCAACCACCTCAATGTGTTTGTCGGCAAGGGCCCAGTGCGCCCCTTTGTCGGCCACTACGAGATCAACGTGATACGCGCCCACGCCCTGGGCCGCTTTGAAGACCTGCTGCTGGCCAGCGCCAAGCACCCGGCCATGCTGTTCTACCTGGACCAGGCGCAAAGCAACAGCCGCGGCCTCAATGAAAACTACGCGCGCGAGCTCATGGAGCTGCACACCCTGGGCGTGAACAGCGGCTACACGCAAAAAGACGTGCGCGAGCTGGCCCGCATCCTGACCGGCTGGACGGTCAACCTCAAGGACGGCGAAGGCTTTCGTTTTGCCGAGCGCCTGCATGACAAGGAAGGCAAGGTCCTGCTGGGCCGCACCTTCGGCAACGAGAGTGTGGCCGAGGGCGAGGAGGCCATACGCTACCTGGCGCGCCGGCCCGAGACGGCGCGGCGCGTCGCCACCCGGCTGGCAACTTTTTTTGTGGCCGACAAACCGCCGCCCGCGCTGGTGGCCCGGCTGGCCGCTGTGTTTACCGACACCCAGGGCGACCTGCGCGCGGTGATGCGCAGCCTGATCGAATCGCCGGAGTTCTGGGCCAAGGACAACCAGCTGTTCAAGACCCCGCTGGACTTTGCCTGCTCGGCGCTTGCCGCGGCCGGCGGTGTCAGGGACAGGCGCGACATAGGCCAGACCCTGGGCTTTCTCGCGCAGGCCGGCCAGCCCATGCACGGCTGGCAGACGCCTGACGGCTACAAGACCGATGCCAACACCTGGCTCGCGCCCGAGGCGCTGACACGCCGCGCCGACTACGCCATGGGCCTGGCCCAGCGCACGGCCGAGCCGGCCTACCTCAATGCCTTTTTCAGCGTCGCGACGCGCGAGCGCATCGCCCAGGAGCCTGCCCAGATGCGCACTGGCTTGATGCTGGCGAGTCCTGATTTCATGCGTAAATAGAAACGGCAGCGGGGATTTCATGAACTCAAATAATTCTTCATCGCCACGTTCACTGCAACGCCGAAGCCTGCTCGGTATCGGCGCCTTGTCCGCCCTGTCGCTGGCGGTGCCCGGCGTGTGGGCGCAAGCCGCGCCCGGCCTGAACAACGGGCGCCTGGTCGTGGTTTTTTTGCGCGGCGCTTATGACGGCCTGTCGGCCTTTGTGCCTTATGCCGACAAGGACTACTACGCGCTGCGCCCGAATATCGCGATCGCCGCGCCCGACGGCACGGCGCAAACCGCGATCAAGCTCGACAAGACCTTTGCCCTGCATCCGGCCCTCGCTCCGCTGCTGCCGCTGTGGCAGCAAGGCGTGCTCGGTTTTGTGCCCGCGGCCGGCCTGCCGGCGCCGAACCGTTCGCACTTTGATGCGCAGTACCAAATGGAAATCGCGCAGAGCGGCAAGACCAGCAGCGCGCCCGGCTGGCTCAACACCACGGCGGGCATAGGCAGGGCCGGGGCGGGCGGTGCGGTCGCGCTCGGCGTGGGCGAGGCCAACCCCGCCATCCTGGCCGGCCAGGCCGCCGCCGTGCGCCTGATTCCGCGCGGCCAGTCGGCCGAGCGCACCGGCGTGCTGGCCAACGACAAGACCCGCCAGGCGCTGATGGACTTGTATGGCGGCGACGACAAACTCAGCGAAGCCTTTCGCCAGGGCGCGGGCAGCCGCATGCAAAGCGCGCAGGAACTCACCGAGCAAAGAAGCGCCAGGGCCGAAAAAATGGCGCAGGACAGCAAACGCATGGCCGACAGGATGCTGGACCGCGACGGCACGCCCGCCAACCTGCAGGCCCTGAACGCACAAATGCTGGCCGCCAGCAACGGCGCGGCCGACCCGGTGGGCCTGCAGCTCGACGCCCAGCACCTGGGCACGCTGATGCGCAACGACCGCAAACTGCGCCTGGGCTTTTTATCGGCCGGCGGCTGGGACACCCACGCCAACCAGGGGGCGGCCACCGGCCAGCTGGCCAACAACTTAGGCAACCTCGCGCGCGGCATCGCGCAGCTGCGCCAGGATTTTGCGGAGCCCGGCGACGTGGTCGTGGTGATGAGCGAGTTCGGCCGCACCAGCGCGGAAAACGGCACCCGCGGGACGGACCACGGGTTTGGCAATGCCATGTGGCTCATGGGGAACCGGGTTGCCGGCGGGCGCTGGCATGGAGCGTGGACGGGGCTTGGCCAACTTAACGAAGGCCGGGACCTGCCGGCCCACCACGACTATCGTGCCGTGCTGGCGCAGGTTCTTCGTGGCGCCTTTGCGTTTGGCGATTCGCAATTGGCGGAGGTGTTGCCGGGGGCGAAGTGGGATAAGAGGTTGGATGGGGTTTTTAATAAGGCCTGATCAAAGCTTCTGTGTCGTTTCGGGCGCTGTGTTGATTTGAGTTCCGGGGCCGGGGGTAGCCCGGCAGCTACTCACTTTTCTTTTGCTTCGCCAAAAGAAAAGTAAGCAAAAGAAAAGGCGACCCGCAGTCTGGGTCCCTACGCTTCGCTTCGGGCAACCTGCGGTGCTCGAGCCAAGCGGGGTCTGGCTAAACTCGCTACGTTTCACTTCGCTCAGACAACGCCAGCCCTTATCCGCTTGTCTCTGCGCTCCTCGGCCCAGCCAGGACGGGGAAGTCCGAAATACCAAATACCGAAATCCAATACAAACAAGGACACGCCACGGCGTGTCCTTGTTTCTTCAGGTATTCGGTATTGGTTTTCGGCTGTTTGGTATTTCTGTCCCCACCCCCTTGTGGATGCGCCGAGGAGCGCAGGGCCAGACGGATAAGGGCAAAAACTTGTTTGAGCGAAGCGAGTTGTTTTTGACCCCGTCTGGACCGAGCACCGCAGGTTGCCCGAAGCGAAGCGTAGGGACGCAGGAACCAGGGTCGCCTTTCTTTTGGGTACTTTTCTTTGGCGAAGCAAAGAAAAGTGCCTCGCCCGCCGGGGCGAGACCCGGCCAGCAGCACTAAGAAAAACACACCCCAAAACCAGACCCCAGAAGTAAACTGACAACCTCAGAACCCATGACCAACCCGAACCACAATCCAGACTGGTTGCGCGAACTGCGGGCAGGCGCAATCGTCCCACCATTGCGCCCGCGCGTGCCGCTATGGGCTGGCGAATCCGTGATCGGTTCGGTGGAGCCGGGCTTCTTCCACAAGCTCGCCCTGCACACCATGACCGACGGCGACCATCCCATCCTCAAGGAAGAGCGCCCCGGAACCCTGGGCTGGCGCGTGATGGGGGACGTCACGACCAGCCTCAACAAGATCGCGCTCGCGCTGCACGAGGCGGGTCTCGCCGGCGCCTGGCGCGATGAGCAGCTTGCGGTGCCCGACCAGTTCGGCCACCGCAAGGGCACGGTGGAGCGCGCGGCGGTGCGGCCGCTGGGCATCACCACGTTGGCGGTGCACCTGGTGGGGCAGTCGCCCGACGGGCGCTTCTGGGTGCAGCAGCGCGCCTTCAACAAATCCAACGACCCGGGCCTGTGGGACACGCTGATGGGCGGCATGGTGTCGGCTGCCGACACGGTGGAAACCGCGCTCACGCGCGAGACCTGGGAAGAGGCCGGCCTGCATGTGAAGCAGTTGCTGGCCATGCGCTACGGCGGCCGGCTGATGGCGCGGCGTCCGTCCATGGATGGCAAGGGCGCCGGTTATGTGGTGGAAGACATTGACTGGTATGTCTGCACCGTGCCCGAGGGCATGGTGCCGGACAACCAGGACGGCGAGGTCGAGCAGTTCCGCCTGATGGACGCCGCGCAGCTGCTGGATGCCATGCAGCGCGGCGAGTTCACGCCTGAGGCGGCGCTGATTTTTGCCGATGTGATGGGCCTGGCCTGAGCCCGGCCTTGCCGGTTCAGCCCTGGTCGGTCAGCGCGGAGGCGCGCAAGCGGTTGGGCGCCAGCGCGCCGGCCGAATCGAGAATCGGGTACGCAATCGAGCAGATGTGCGAGTTGATGCGCTTGAGTTCGCTGATCAAATCGATGTGCAGCGAGCTGGTTTCCAGGCTTTGCACCGTGTTGGCCGAGAGCCGGCCCAGGTGGGTGGTGGCGTAGGCGCGCTCGAGGTCGCGAAAGCGCGCTTTTTCTTCCAGCAGTTTTTGCGCGTCGCGCACCGTGCCGTTGAGGAACACGCTCATGCCCAGGCGCAGGTTGTCGACCAGGCGCTCGTGCAGCTCGACGATCTCGGCCATGCCGGCTTCCGAGAAGTTGCGGCCCGGCTTGATTTTTTTGTCCTCGATGTCGATCAGCACGCGCTCGATGATGTCGCCTATCTGCTCCATGTTGATGGTGAAGCTGATGATGTCGGTCCAGCGGCGGCTTTCCTCCTCGGCCAGGGCCTCGCGCGAGATCTTGGTCAGGTAGTACTTGATCGAGGAATACAGCTCGTCGACGATATCGTCCATCTTGCGCAGGTCTTCGGCCAGCTTGAGGTCGTTGTTGCGTATGACCTGCAGCACGCCCAAAAGCATGCTCTCCACCACGTCGGCCTGGTGCAGCGCTTCGCGCGCCGCGCAGGAGATCGCCAGCGAAGGTGTGGCCAGGGCCGAAGGGTCCAGGTGGTGGGGCCGCCCGCCCGCCTTGTTTTTCTCGGGCTTGGGCAGCAGCTTTTCCACCCAGCGCGCGATCACCTGCGTCCAGCCTATGAAGACCGCGCCCACCAGCAGGTTGAAGGCCAGGTGGAACAGCACGACCACGGTGGTCGGCTCTTCCAGGTAGGGCCGCACATGGCGCAGCCACAGGCCTATGAGCGGCGCGGCGATCACGATGCCCAGCAGCTTGAACACCAGGTTGCCCAACGGCACCTGCCGCACTTGCACGGGCGAGCGCAGCGTGGTCAGCACGGCCAGCAGGCCGCTGCCCAGGTTGGCGCCCAGCACCAGGCCCAGCGCCACGTCGAGGGGGATCACGCCCGAGGCGGCCAGCGTGGCTGTGAGCAGCACGATGGCCAGGCTGGAATACGAGACCACGGCCAGGAAGGCGCCGGCGGTGATTTCGAGCAGCAGGTCGCTGCTCAGCGAGGCCAGCAAGGCCTTGACGGCCGGCGCCTGGGTCAGCACCTCGGTGGAGGCCGTGACCAGGCGCAGCGCCAGCAGCATCAGGCCCAGGCCGATGAACACGCGGCCCACGCGGCCGACATTGGTGTCCTGGCGCGAGATGAACAGCACCACGCCGGCGAAGATAAAGAGCGGCGACAGCCAGGACAGGTCGAAGGAGAAGACTACGGCCATCAGGCTGGTGCCTATGTCCGCGCCCAGCATCACGGCCAGCGCCAGCGGCAAGGTGACCAGGCCCTGGCCGACAAAGGACGAGACGATGAGCGACGTGGCGGTGCTGGACTGCACCAGCGCCGTGACGCCTATGCCCGAGACCGCGGCGGCCAGCCGGTTGCTGATGCTGACGGCCAGCACGTGGCGCAGGTTGGCGCCGAAGACGCGCAGTATGCCGGTGCGTACCAGGTGGGTACCCCAGACCAGCAGCGCGATCGCCGCCAGGAGATTCAACAAATGCTTCATGCGGTGATTGTCCGTTCAACAATGCCGGGGCGATGTGCCGCGGGCGTCAGGGGAGGAGCAAAGGCCGACAGGCCTTCGAGGCCGGTCATCAAATGGTAAAGCGAGGAGGCCGGCGAGGGCGCGGGATCAAAGCCGCCGTCCTCGCGCTGCCATTCATGCCACAAGCCGGGCACGTCAGTGGCCAGGAAACGCATCAGGCCCGAGAAACTGCCGGCCGCGGCGGCCTGGAAAGCCTGGGTGTCGGCCGCATCGCCCAGGCCTTGCGTGGCGAACAGCAGCGAGGTCCTGAGCCTTTCGGTCTGCGCCCAGAGCCGCGCCCTGCGGTCCGTGGGCGTGCCCGCTTCATCGACGGCAAACAGCGCGACCTGGCGTTCGCTGGCTATGCCGAAGCTGCGGCCGAATTTTTCGAGCGCGATGGCTTCGCTGCGTGCGTTGATGCCCAGCAGGCCCTCGGCCTGCAGCAACAGGTAAGCCCATTCAAACTGGTGGCCGGGCTCATGCAGGCGCTCCTGGGGTGCGCCCAGCGGCGCCCAGCCAGTCGTGAAGAGTTCGCCGATGGCGCCGTTGGCCGGGTTGATCAGGCGCGCGGTCGCCAGTTCGCACAGCGCCAGGGCTGCCGCGCGGAAGCGGCCCTCCACCCCCATGGCCACCCAGGCCAGCAGGGCTTCGAGCAAATGCATGAGCGGGTTGGACTTGAGGATGGGCTGCCGCGGCAGGCCGTCGTAATAGCCGCCCTCGCTGAGCGCCAGCGCGGCCTCGATTTGCCGCAGCAGGGCCTGGGCGGTGTCCAGCAGTTCGCGCGGCCGGCCCTCGGCCTCATAGGCATGGGCCAGCGCGAACAGCACAAAGGCCTGGTCGTAGAGGTCTATGCTTTCGTCGCTGGTGTCCAGGGTGCTGCGGAACAGGCCGTCGGGCCGTGGGTAGCGCGAAAGCATGAAGGACAGGCCATGCCGCATGGCCGCCTGCCAGGGGCCGCTCCAGCCCAGGGCGCCGGCCCGGGCATACACATAGGTCTGCCTGGCCTGGACCCGCACGCGCACCGGCTTGCCGATGGGCTTGCCGTCCTGGCCGAGTTTTTCATGGAAACCGCCGCCCTCGTGGTCCGCGCCGCGCTCCCACCACAGCGGCAGGGCGGACTCGAACAGCCAGTGCCTGGCGTGCCGGCCCGTGTCGGCGAGAAAAGAGGGGAAGGACTCTGGGGGCATCAAGCGTGGCAAAAAACGGGTTGGGCGCGAGTTGTTGTTCGTCAGGTGGCCGCGGCGCGGCCAGAACCTGATTTTGCACCCCAAATCGGTGTTTTTTGCGGAATCGGGAGTCGCCTTGCCCAAAGCTGTGGAAACCCCGGCACAGGCCGCTGAGGACCTAACTGGCTTTGCGCACCCGCAGCAGCTCGTCCAGGATCAGGCAGATCGCGCCCACGGTGATGGCGCTGTCGGCGATGTTGAAGGACGGGAAGTACCAGCCGCCCCAGTGGAACTGCAGGAAGTCCACCACATAGCCGTGCAGCGCGCGGTCAATCACGTTGCCCAGCGCGCCGCCCAGGATGCAGGCCAGCGCGAAGCAGAACAGCTTTTGCCCCGCATGCGAGCGCAGCATCCACAGGATGAACAGGGCCGCCGCGACGCCTATGGCGGTGAAGAACCAGCGCTGCCAGCCCGAGGCTTCGGCCAGGAAGGAAAAGGCCGCGCCGGTGTTGTGCACCCGCACCACGTTGAAGAAGCTGGTCACGTAGGTGGAGTCGCCCAGGTGGTAATAACCCAGGATCAGCACCTTGGTGAACTGGTCGGCGATCAGGATGATGAGCGCCAGGCCCAGCCAGGGCAGCAGCGAACTGGGGGAGCGCGTGAAGGTGGTTTTGGCCATTACGCGAACTTCCGCGCTTCGCCGGCGCCGAACAGATTGCTGGTGCAGCGGCCGCAGATCGTCGGGTGGGCCGGGTCATGGCCCACGTCGGCGCGGTAGTGCCAGCAGCGCTCGCATTTGGCGTCGGTGCTGGGCGTCACCCTGGTGGCAACCGCGCTGGCGGCGGCCACTTCGATGGCGGAGGTGATGAAGACGAATTTCAGGTCTTCACCCAGGCCGGCCAGCAGCGCATGGTCCTCGGCCGGCACTTCGAGCACCACATTGGCCTGCAGCGAGGAGCCGACCTTGCCGTCGGCGCGCAGGGTTTCGATGTCCTTGTTGACCGCGTCGCGCAGTTCGCGAATGCGCGACCACTTGGCCAGCAGCGCAGCGTCGGGCGCGGGAAACTCGGAGTATGTTTCCATGAAGATGGACTCGGACGCACCGAACACCTTCCAGGCCTCTTCCGCCGTGAAGCTCAGGAAAGGCGCCATCCAGCGCAGCATGGCGTGCGTGATCTGCCAGAGCGCGGTCTGCGCGCTGCGGCGGGCCAGCGATTTGGGGCCGGTGGTGTAGAGCCGGTCTTTCAGGATGTCGAGGTAGAAGGAGCCCAGGTCTTCGCTGCAATAAATCTGCAGCTTGGAGACCACCGGGTGGAATTCATAGACCTCGTAATGCGCCAGGATGTCGGCCTGCAGCTGCGAAGCACGGCTCAGCGCGTAGCGGTCGATTTCCAGCATCTGGTCAAACGGCACGGCGTCTTTCGCCGGGTCGAAGTCGCTGACGTTGGCCATCAGGAAGCGCAGCGTGTTGCGGATGCGGCGGTAGGCATCGACCACGCGGGCCAGGATCTTGTCGTCTATGCCCAGGTCGCCCGAGTAGTCGGTGGAGGCACACCACAGGCGAATGATCTCGGCGCCCAGCTTGTCGCTGACTTCCTGCGGCACCACGACGTTGCCTTCGCTCTTGCTCATCTTGCGGCCCTTGCCGTCCACGGTGAAGCCGTGCGTGAGCAGGCCCTTGTAGGGCGCGCGGTCGTACATGGCGCAGGCGGTGAGCAGCGAGGAATGGAACCAGCCGCGGTGCTGGTCGTGGCCCTCGAGGTAGAGGTCGGCCGGCCAGGTCGATTGCGCGGCGTGGCTGTGGCGCAGCACATGGTCGTGCGTGGTGCCCGAGTCGAACCAGACGTCGAGGATGTCGGTGCTCTTGATGTAGTCAGCCGCCTCGGCGCCCAGGATGGATTCGGCGCTGGCCTTGCTCCAGGCCTCGATGCCGCCGGCTTCCACCATGCGGGCGGCCTGGTCCATGATCTCCATGGTGCGCGGGTGCAGCTCGCCGGTGGCGGTGTGGATGAAAAAGGGCAGGGGCACGCCCCAGTTGCGCTGGCGGCTGATGCACCAGTCGGGCCGCCCGGCGATCATGTCGCGCAGCCTGGCCTTGCCGTTTTCGGGGTAGAAGCTGGTTTCCTCGATGGCGGCCAGGGCCAGCTCGCGCAGGGTCTTGCCGGCCTTGTCGCTGGCGAACACGCCCTGGGTGCCGGCGGTTTCGCCGTCCATGCGGATGAACCACTGGGCCGCCGCGCGGTAGATGACCGGCGTCTTGTGGCGCCAGCAGTGAGGGTAGCTGTGCTGGATGTCCTGCGTGGCGAAGAGGCGGCCGTGTTCGCGCAGCTTGTCGATGACCAGCGGCGCGGCCTTCCAGATATTGAGGCCGCCGAAAAACGGCAGCTCGTCGACATAGCGGCCGTTGCCCTGCACCGGGTTGAGGATGTCCTCATGGGCGATGCCGTTGGAGACGCAGGAGTTAAAGTCTTCCACGCCGTAGGCGGGCGAGGAGTGCACGATACCGGTGCCGTCGTCGGCGGTGGCGTAGTCGGCCAGGAACACCGGGCTGAAACGGCGATAGCCCGGGTCGGCGTCGTAGAACGGGTGCTCAAAGTTGATCTTCGCGAGGTTTTCGCCCTTGGTGACGGCGATGACGCGGCCTTCCAGCTGGTAGCGTTCCAGGCATTTGTCGACCAGCACCGAGGCCAGCACCAGCAGGCCGCGCTCGGTGTCCACCAGCGAATACTCGAGATCGGGGTTCAGGTTCAGCGCCTGGTTGGCAGGGATGGTCCACGCGGTCGTGGTCCAGATGACGGCGAAAGCATCCTTGCTGAGCGCGGCCTGGCCGAAGGCCAGCGCCAGCTTTTGCGGCTCGGCGCATTTAAAGCCGACGTCCAGCGTGCTGGACTTCTTGTCGGCGTATTCGATCTCAAACTCGGCCAGCGAGGAGCCGCAGTCGAAACACCAGTACACGGGTTTCAGGCCGCGGTAGACAAAACCGCGCTCCATGATGCGTTTGAGCGCGCGGATTTCATTGGCCTCGTTGCCGAAGTCCATGGTGCGGTAGGGATTGTCCCACTCGCCGAGCACGCCCAGGCGCTTGAAGTCGGCCCGCTGGCCCTCGATCTGCTCGGTGGCGAAGGCGCGGCTCTTGGCCTGCACCTCGTCGCGCGGCAGGTTGCGGCCGTGCAGTTTTTCGATCGCGTTTTCGATCGGCAGGCCGTGGCAGTCCCAGCCGGGCACGTAGATCGCGTCCAGGCCCTTGAGCTGGCGCGCCTTGACGATCATGTCCTTGAGGACCTTGTTGACGGCGTGGCCGATGTGGATCTTGCCGTTGGCATAGGGCGGGCCGTCGTGCAGCACGAACTTGGGCTTGCCGGCGCGTACGTCGCGCAGCTTTTTGTAAATGCCTTTGTCGTCCCACTCCTTGGCCCAGCCGGCTTCGCGTTTGGGCAGGTCGCCGCGCATGGGAAACGGGGTGTCTGGCAGGTTCAGGGTGCTGCGGTAATCGGTTTTGGTCTCGGACATGGGATGCTCTTGTTAGGGCGGCCCGGGAAAGCGGGGCGCCGGCCATACGGTGGGGAGGAAAGCCATCCGCCGTGAAAGCAGGGCGGGGCCAGAGGCGACGAGATCGTCTAAATTCGGTCGCGCGTGGTCTGGCGGCTGGTTTCCGTGTGCATGGCGGCTGAAAACGACTGGGGCACCTGGGCAAAAAACGCCCGCGCCTCGTCGCAGTCCTTGGCGATGCCTGTTTTCAGGCTCTCCAGGCTGTCGTATTTCAGTTCGTCGTGCAGTTTGTGCAGCAGTTCCACACGGATGATTTTACCGTATGCCCCCTCGGGGCCCAGGCCGGCGGGCCATTCGAGGCAATGGGTCTCCAGCAGTACCCGCCCGCCGTTGACGTCGGCCGGGTCCAGCGAGGGCCGTATGCCCAGGTTGGCTACGCCCGGGATGGCCTTGTCGGCCAGGCCGTGCACCTGCACCGCAAAAATCCCGCCGGCGGCCGGTTTCCAGTGGGAAAAACGCAGGTTGAGGGTGCGAAAACCGAGGTCGCGCCCCAGTTTGCGGCCATGCACCACATGGCCGGAAACGCTGTAAGGCCGGCCCAGCAGGCCGGCGACGCGGTCCATGCGGCCCTGGGCCAGGGCCTCGCGCACGGCGGAGCTGGAGACCCGGGTGCCGTGCACCTCGTAGCTGTTCATGCGGGCCACGTCAAAACCCAGGTGCTCGCCGGCGGCGTCCAGCATGGCGTAGTCGCCCACCCGCTTGGCGCCGAAGCGGAAGTCGTCGCCCACCAGCACGTATTTCACCCCCAGGCCGCGCACCAGCACGTCCTGGATAAAGGCTTCGGCCGGCTGGGAAGCCAGCGCGGCGTTAAAGGGCAGGACCACGCACTGGTCTATGCCGCAGCGCGCCAGTTCGGTGAGCTTGTCGCGCAGGGTGGCGATGCGGGCCGGCGCCAATTCGGGCTTGCGCGCCACGGCCGCGAAATAGTCGCGCGGGTGGGGTTCAAAGCTCATCACGCAGCTGGGCACCCCGCGGTGCTGGGCTTCGTTTTTCAGCAGCGCCAGCATGGCCTGGTGGCCGCGGTGCACGCCGTCGAAGTTGCCTATGGTCAGGGCGCAGTGTTCGGCCAGCTGGGGATGGTGGTAGCCACGGAAAACTTTCATGGGGGCAATTATCGTTTTTGTAGCGCCGGAGCCCGGTCAAGCGGGGCTTGAACGTGGTTAATGGGGGATTTGGGGGCGTTTTTCACAATTTCACTGTATATTGATACACAGTACCGTGTCTCATGCGTCGTCCACCTTGATGGAGGTTCGTTTTGAAGGTCTTGAAGCTCTCAGCCCAGGGATTGCCACAGTCGTGGATCAGCCTTGAACAAGCCGTGCTGCATTACGCGGCCGACGAGGTGCGCTGGGAGATGGGCGCGCGGGTGGTGGTCTTCCACGGCGGCCACAACGCGATCACGGGCCAGCAGTCCATCATCACGGTCAACAGCATCATAGGCACCAAGGGCGTGCCCAACATCAATCCCTTCGACCTCAAGCCGGGCCTGACCAACGGCAAGCTGTTTGCCCGCGACCGCAATGTGTGCGCCTACTGCGGCGGGCATTTCCATGAGGAAGACCTGACGCGTGAGCACATCATCCCCTTCGCCCAGAACGGGGTGGACACCTGGATGAACGTGGTGACGGCCTGCCGCGCCTGCAACCACCGCAAGAGCAGCCGCACGCCCGAGCAGGCCCACATGCCGCTGCTGTACACGCCTTATGTGCCCAGCCTCTGGGAAGACTTCATCCTGCGCAACCGCCGCATCCTGGCGGACCAGATGGAGTTTTTGATGGCGCATATCCCCAAAACCTCACGCCTGCACGCCTAGCGTCCGGGGCATGGGGAGGCGCCTCGGCATCCTGGCATGCATCGCGGCGATGGCCGCCGTAGCCGCGGTCGCGGCGCCCGACGAGGACGCGCTGGGCAAGCCGCGCGGCTACCCGGTTTCGTCTTTCGGCCCTCACTTCAGCCTGTTCGACGAAACCCACAAGGTGGGCACTTTCAGCCACATGGACGAGATCCTGTGGCCGCGCCGCGTGAAGTCGGGCGCCGCCTCGCCCTTACCGCCCTCGCCGTCCATGGCGGCGCAGGCCCTGGCGATCAGCTATCCCTTTGAGGGCAAGACCTACACCCTGGAGGACTTCCTGGCGCGCCAGCGCATCACGGGGCTGCTGGTGATCAAGGATGGCGCCGTCGTCATCGAGCGCTACCAGTACGAGCGCACCGCGCAGATGAAGCTGGCCTCGTTTTCCATGGCCAAGACCGTGACGGCCTTGCTCACGGGCATCGCGCTGCGCGACGGGCTGATCGCGTCGATCGACGACCCCGCGGAAAAGTACGCGCCCGCCCTCAAGGGCTCGGCCTGGGGGCCGGTCTCCATCCGCAACCTCCTGCGCATGTCATCTGGGGTGAAATGGAACGACAAGGTCATGCCCGGCGTGACGACGGACGGCGCGCGGCTGGCGGCGGAATCGTTTTACCAGCGCGGGCAGGGCGGCGCGGCCGCCGTCGCGTGGGTCAAGGACAGCGAATTCCCGCAAGGCACGCGCTTTAACTACAACTCCGCGGAAACCTTCGCCCTCGGCGTGGCCCTGCGCGGCGCCATCAAGCGGGACTTGGGCGGCTACCTCGCGGAGAAGATCTGGCAGCCCATGGGGGCGGAGGCGGATGCTTCGTGGCTGATCGACCGCTCCGGCCTTGAGGCCGCCAACTGCTGCCTGAATGCCCGGCTGCGCGACTATGGGCGGCTGGGTGTTTTGCTCGCCAACGACGGCATGGTGGACGGCCGCGAGATCATCCCCCGCGAGTTTTTGCTGGACGCGACCGATGCGGGCCGCCAGCCCGACCACCTCAAGCCCCGCAAGGCCACCCCCTTCTTCGGCTATGGCTACCAGACCTGGCTTTATCCCTACCACACGCGCACCTTCCAGGCGCGCGGCCTGTTCGGCCAGGAACTGATCGTGCAGCCGGAATCCAAGGTGGTGATCGTGATGACTTCGGTGCTCAAGTCGGCCGATGTTCCCGGCGACATCTTTGTCGAGCGCAACTACTTCACCGGCGCCCTTCTCAAGGCGCTGGGCGGGAAGACCGACCTCTACCAGCGCTGAGGGCCGCAGGGCTTCAGGCAAAAACCCCGGCGGTGTCCTGCATGCGGCTGGACACCTCGCCCAGGTGGTGCAGCGTGTCGCCAAAGGTCATTTCGAGCTGGGTCAGCTTCTTGAAGTAGTGGCTCACGATGTATTCGTCGGTCACGCCTATGCCGCCGTGCAGCTGCACCGCCTGCTGGCCGACAAAACGCATGGACACACCGAGCTGGTACTTGGCGCGGGCCAGGGCCCGGCGGCGCTCGTCGGCCGGGGCGTTGAGCTTGAGCGAGGCGTAATAACTCATGGAGCGGGCCAGCTCCAGCTGCATCTTCATGTCGGCCACGCGGTGGCGCAGGGCCTGGAAGCTGCTGATGGCTACGCCGAACTGCTTGCGGGTGTTCATGTATTCGACGGTGATGGACAGGGTCTTGTCCATCACGCCCACGGCTTCGGCGCAGGTGGCGGCGATGCCGATGTCGACCGCATGGGCCAGGGCGGTGAGGCCGTCCAGCGTGAGCAGGGCGGCGGGCGCGTTCTTGAGCGTGAGCTCGGCGGCGCGGCCGCCGTCCTGCGTGCCGTAGCCGCGCGTCGCCACGCCAGCTGCCGTGCGTTCGACCAGGAACAGCGCAAGCTTGCCCTTGGCCATCGCGGGCACGATAAAAGCCTCGGCCTGGTCGCCGGCCGGCACTATGCTTTTGCCGCCGTCCAGCGTCCAGGCATCGCCGGCCGCTATTGCCGTGGCCTGGCATTTTTCAAAGTCGTAGCGCGCCGCGCGTTCCTGGTGGGCCAGCACCACCAGGGCTTGGCCCGAGGCGATGTTCGGCAGCCAGGCGGCCTTGAGGGCTGCGGGCGCGTAGCCGGAGAGCACGGCGCCGGCGATCAGCGCCTGGGCAAAGGGCTCCAGCACGATGCCGCGGCCCAGTTCCTCCATCACCACCATGCCCTCGACCGGGCCCATGCCCAGGCCGCCGTCGGCCTCGGGGATGTAGAGGCCGGTCAGGCCCAGTTCGGCGATCTGGCCGTAGGCTTCGCGCGAGAAACCGCCGGCTTTGGCGATGCCGCGGCGGCGCTCGAAGCCGTAGCCCTTGTCCACCCATTTGCGCACGGCGTCGCGCAGTTGTTCCTGGTCGTCGGTGAAATCGAAATCCATGATGTGTTTCCTGTGTGCTTGTGCGACCGGTATCAGCCGAGAACGACTTGCGAGACGATGTTTCGCTGGACTTCGTTGGAGCCGCCGTAAATCGTGGTCTTGCGCAGATTGAAGTAAGTGGACGCCAGCGGCGCGTCGCCGGCCAGGCCGCCGGGGAAGTCGCCCTGCCAGCCGGCTTCCATGGCCTCCTCGATCAAGGGCAGGCTGAAGGGGCCTGCGGCCAGCATCATGAGTTCGCTGTAGCGCTGCTGGATCTCGCTGCCGCGTATCTTGAGCAGGCCGGCGATGTCCAGCGAGTTCTTGCCCGATTTCTCGGCCGAGAGCACGCGCAGCACCAGCATTTCGAGCGCCACCACATCGACCTCGAGCTTGGCGATCTCGTCGCGAAAACGCGGGTCGTCGTACACGCCTTCGGCCTTGGCGATGCGCTTCAAGCGCTCGAGTTCGCGCTTGGCGCGGTTCACGTCGGCGATGTTGGTGCGCTCGTGGCTCAGCAGGTGCTTGGCGTAGGTCCAGCCCTTGTTCTCTTCGCCGATCAGGTTTTCGGCCGGCACCTCGACATTGTCGAACCAGACTTCATTGACCTCGGCCTCGCCGTCCAGCAGCACGATGGGGCGCACCGTCACGCCGGGCGACTTCATGTCGACCAGCAAAAAGGAAATGCCCGTCTGCGGCTTGCCTTCATTGCTGGTGCGTACCAGGCAAAAAATCCACTCGCCGTACTGGCCCAGCGTGGTCCAGGTCTTCTGGCCGTTGACGATGTATTTGTCGCCCTGGCGCTCGGCCCGGCATTTGACCGAGGCGAGGTCGGAGCCCGAACCGGGCTCGCTATAGCCCTGGCTCCACCAGACCTCGCCGCTGGCGATGCCGGGCAGGAAGCGCTTTTGCTGTTCAGGGGTGCCGAAGGCCATGATCACGGGCGCCACCATCACCGGGCCGAAGGGCACGACGCGCGGTGCGCCGGCCAGGGCGCATTCCTCTTCAAACAAGTGCTTTTGCACCGCGTTCCAGCCCGGGCCGCCGAATTCCTTGGGCCAGCCATGGCCCAGCCAGCCTTTTTTGCCGAGTATCTTGGCCCAGCGCTGCATATCGTCACGCGTGAGCCGCAGGGCGTTGTGCACCTTGTGCGAAATGTCGGCCGGCAGGTTGGCGCGGACCCAGGCGCGAATTTCTTCGCGGAATGCCTGTTCTTCAGGGGTGAAAGCTAAATCCATGGCGGGATGTCTCCGGGGTTGTCGGGCTGCCGCAGCGACTTGCCTGCGGTGGATTTCTTATTTTTAGCACGGTCGTTCGCAATTTTATGTCTCAGTTGGGACATGCGCCTGAAGTCGGGCGGCAGGCCAGTCCGGCCCCTCTAAACTAGAGGGCTATGGCCAGCGCGAACAAACCGAACAAAAACATCGTCATCCTGATTTCCGGCAGTGGCTCCAACATGGCCGCCATCGCCCGGGCTGCGGACAAGGAAGGCTGGCGCGGGCTTTTCGGCGCCCAGGTGGCGGCCGTCATCAGCAACCGGGCCGACGCCGCAGGGCTGGAACTGGCCCACAGCCTGGGCATCGCCATCGACGTGGTGCCGCACAAGGATTTTGCGTCGCGCGAGGCCTTTGACGCCGAACTGATGGCGCGCATAGACGCCCATGCGCCGGCCCTGGTGGTGCTGGCCGGTTTCATGCGCATCCTGACGCCCGGCTTTGTGCAGCACTACGCGGGGCGGCTCATCAACATCCACCCTTCGCTGCTGCCGGCCTTCACCGGCCTGAACACCCACCAGCGCGCGATAGACGCCGGATGCACGGTGGCGGGCGCCACCGTGCATCAGGTGACGGCCGAGCTGGACCATGGCGCCACCCTGGCCCAGGCCGTGGTGCCGGTGCTGCCGGGCGACACGGCCCAGAGCCTGGCCGCGCGCGTGCTGACTCAGGAACATTTGATTTATCCGCGGGCCGTGCGCGGGTTTTTCGAACGCGGCGGCTGAGGCCTGCGGGCTTCCTGCGGCCGTGAAGGCCTTGAAAGTGTTGAAACCGAACCTGTTTTGAATCCAGCGGGCCGCGCGCCCCGTATTCATCACAGCCGCTTGAATCATGGTGATTTCGGCTCTTGGTTCAACTTCTTTCAAAGGACTTCACATGCAGACTCAACACAAACTCGCTTCCCTGGGCGTCGCGCTGGCCCTGTCGTTCGCGGCCCTTCCCTCCTTCGCGCAAGTCATGGTGGGCGGCGCGCCCATGCTGGCCAGCAAGGACATCATCGACAACGCGGTCAACTCCAAGGACCACACCACGCTGGTCGCGGCGGTCAAGGCCGCGGGCCTGGTCGACACGCTCAAGGGCCCGGGCCCGTTCACGGTGTTTGCGCCCACCAACGCGGCCTTCGCGGCGCTGCCCGCCGGCACGGTGGACACGCTGCTCAAGCCCGAAAACAAGGGCATGCTGACCGGCGTCTTGACCTACCACGTGGTGCCCGGCAAATGGGACGCCGCGGCCATCAGCAAGATGATTGCCGACGGCAAGGGCATGGCTTCGATCAAGACGGTGGCCGGCGGCACGCTGGTGGCCAAGTCGGCCGGCGGCAAGGTCACGGTGACCGATGAGAAAGGCGGCGTGGCCACCGTGAGCATCGCCGACGTTTACCAGTCCAACGGCGTGATCCACGTGGTGGACAAGGTGCTGCTGCCCAAGTAAAAAGGCAAGGCTTTGGGGCCCGCGCGCGGCATGGCTGTGCGCGGGCCTTGTTGCGCCCGCTGCCGGCCGGTATCAGCTTGCTGAAGGCAATGCCTCCATAGGCGCCAGCCGGGCCGCTTGCACCACCGACAAATAGGCTTCTTCCAAGCCGCCCGGCCCATGCTGCACCAGCCATTCGTCGACCGTGCCTATGAAGCGCAGGCTGCCCGCATGCAGGATGGCGACGCGATCGGCCAGGTCCTGCACGTCGGCCAGCGAATGCGTGCTCATTAGCACCGCGCAGCCGGCATCGCGCTGCAGGCGCAGCTGTTCGCGCACGCGTATGCGCGAGAGAGGGTCCAGGCCGCTCATGGGCTCGTCCAGCACCAGCAGGCGGCGCCGCGCCAGGAAGGCCGCGGCCAGGCCGATTTTTTGCGCCATGCCTTTGGAGCATTCGCGCAGCGGCCTGTCCAGCACGCTGGCCTCCAGGTCCAGTTCGGCCAACATGCCGGGCAGTCCCAGCTGCGGAAACGGCAGGCCGTGCAGATGCGCCGCCAGCCGGAAATAGTCGCGCGCATGCAGCCAGCCCGGCGGCGAGAAACGCTCGGGCACATAGGCCAGCTGCTCGCGTGAAATCGGCCGGCCGTGGTCCTGTCCAAAAATGGACAAGGTGCCCGAGGTCGGCGCGGCCAGGTCCAGCAGGCATTTGATCAAGGTGGTCTTGCCCGCGCCGTTCATGCCCAGCAAGGCCAGGCATTCGCCGGGATGGACTTGCAGTGACACGCCGGCCAGCGCCGTGCGCGCCCTGGATGCGCCATAACGTTTGTGAACCTCGCCGGCCTGCAGCGCCGGATGTTGTTGCGGGGCTTTCATTTCTGCTCCAGCTCCTTGAGGGTTTGCGTGAGAAAGCGCAGTTCGTTGTCGTCGTGGATCTGCCCGCTGGCCAGCAGCGCGCCCAGCAGTGCCCTGGCGGTGTCCAGGTCGTTCTGGCCCATGCGCAGGAAGATTTCCATCTGCCGTGCCCAGGCCGGCACCTGCGGCAAACCTTCGGCGTACTGCCGCAGCTCGGCGGCATAGCGCAGGGCCAGCGCCGGGTCTTTCATCTGCACCTTGGCCACATAGGCCACATGCGCCATCCAGCGCCAGCGGTGCAGTGGGTCTTGCGGATACTGGCCGGCGACGAAGTCGGTCATCAGGCGCTGGCGCTGCAGGTCGGGCACCTGGGTATAGAGCCGCGCGGCGGCCAGCAGCGGATACTGCCCCAGCGGGTCGAGCTGCAGGATGTGGCCCAGCCAGGCCACCACGTCGCCGTAGTCGAGTTCGCGCCAGGGCAGGCTGAGGCCGGGCTGCACGTCGTGGGCCTGCAGGTACAAGTCCAGCATCTTGGCCAGCGGCACGGGATCGTCGAGAGACGCGAGGCGCGATGCGGTGACGCTGGGCGGACGGCCCAGCGGCTGCGCGCCGGCCTCAGGCACGCCGCGCCATAGCGCCAGCGCCACCTGGCCGGCCAACAGCACGGCGAACACGGCCACCACACGCGCGGGCGCGCGGCGTGGGGTTCCGGTGCGGCGTAATTCAAACTTCACGGCGGTACAGGTCTATCAGGGAGGCACCCGCGCACAGCGCCGCATACCAGAGCGCCCAGCCGAACTGCAGCGCGAGCAGCGCGCCCTGCACAGGCCCGCCCAGCGCCCAGGGTGAGGGCGCAAAACCCGCCAGCGGCGGCAGCAGCCAGCCCAGCAGGTCAAAGACGGCGCGGCCCGCCACCACGTCCCACGAAGCGGCGTCCTGCCCCACCGGGTGTGCCGCCATGAAGCGCGCCACGTCCAGCAGCCGCGCCCACAGGTAAAACGCGCAACAGCCCGCATAAGCCGGCAACACGCGGCGCAGGCCCAAGGCAAAGAACAAGGCGGCCGCCACGACAATGCTGAGTTCCAGCGCCAGCGATGCGCCCCAGGCCAACACGGCGGCGTGGCCGCCCGGCACGGCCATGGCCAGCATCACGCCCGTGGCCCCCGCGGCCGCAAGCCAGGCCAGCAGCATGTAGCCGGCCTGCCGCCCCATCACAAACTGCGCGCGCGATAAGGGAAAAGCCAGCAGCACTTGGAAGAAGCCGCCTTCCATGTCACGCACCGTGCTGGAGACCACAATGAGCGCGAGCGCCAGCACCAGGCCCAGGCGGTAAAGATGCGCGGCCAGCGCGAGCCGGGTCTCCTGGCCTTCGGTCACCGCCATCGAAGCGGCGAAGGCACCGAGCGCGTAGACCGCTGTGAGAAAAAGCAGCAACAGCCGCGCGCTGCGGCCGCGCCAGGCTTCGATGAGGGTGAGGCGGATGAGGGCGGTGAGGGGGGGTAGCTTGGGTAGAAAGGTTTGCATCATCATGGCGTCCACTTTTCGGCGGCGAGGAGCTTGGCGGCCAGCAGGTTGGCGGGCATCCAGACCATGAGGTCGTCGAACTCGCCTGCAGGGTGTGTCGCGTCGGTACGAAATCGGAACACGAAGTTGCGGCGGCTGGCTGCGGTACCACCTGATGCACTCGGAAGGTTCTGGATTTCGTCGCTGAGTGCAGGAGGCGCGGCAACGTTGGTTTCGCCGTCCATCGAGATTGCTCCCCGCCCGTTTTTTCCGTGCGAATACACCACGAATGTTGCATTGGTTGCCGGTTGCATCGAGGTGGCGCCGGAAAAACAGCTGGGAATGTTACCGATCACCTGCGTGGTACACGTGATGGTCAGGTTGCTGTTACGGAGCTGGGTAGCCGTCAAGGCACCGGTATTGGTTAGTGGCGTTGAGACCGCGTAGCGCAACCTATTGCCCCACGCGTCCGCACCAGAGACACCCAAGGTCGCCCAGGGCAGGTACCCCCAGCTGGCGTCCGTGAGATCAGAAAATGTTGGAGCAGGGTGAGGAGCGCATCCGTTCACTGCATCGTACGTGCTTGCCACGCCATCACTTCCAGCAGCAGGGCAAGGCAGGCGCTGATTCAGCAAGGCGTAGCCCAGAATGGCCTGCTGAGCGGTTTCCAGTGCTGCCTGAGTGGTGGCTGTTGCCTTCTGCTCGAGCATTCGCGCCACCGGAACCATCAGCCCGCCTAGCAACAGAGCCACAATGCCCATCACAAGGGCCAATTCCACCAAAGTAAAGCCTTGCTGTCGCGGGCATGGAAGCACACGCACTGTCATTTCAACTCCTTCAGAACGTCGTTGGACTGGGGTTGTTTGTCGGGTGTGATTAGCTTTCTGGTTTGCGTCGAGACTTTTGGGTTGGTGACTAACTCTATGCCGTTGTCCGTGCCATTAACGCCAGCTTCGATGCACTCCAATTTCAGCACCGCATCGAAGAGCAATGTCTTACTACAGTCTTGACCGGACAACGCTCGGCCGCGCGCGAGAATCACGCCGCTCACAGGGAGGCTCGCGGCGCTCAGTAATGTGCCGGGGAGACAAGTCGACGCAGTAGTCGCCACCGGCATATCGAAGGCGCAACCCGGGGCAACCGCATAGAAGGCCAATTTGTGCCATTCATCCGTCTTCAGAGGTCCGCTGAGATCAAAACTCAGCATTGAGCCCACTGGTGCACCGGGGTCGGGATCGGGATAGTGACAATAAAGCGGGAAGAAGCCACTGTACTGCCCAGCCATGCAGCCACCTCCCGGTGTATTCGCCGCGAGCGGAAGCCGGCCCTTTGTTGTTGACGACAGCGAATTCAGCGCGGTTTTTAATGCCTCGGAATTAGCTCGCATGGCGACTGCCGCGAATTCCTCAGCGGTGATCCAGATGAGTTGATGGGTCAATGAGGCCTTGTCCGGTGCGAGTTCCGTCGCGCTCGAGAAATTGACCAAAGTAATCGCGTTAGTCGCGGGTGCGGCATTACTGGAACCCAGGTAGCCCGCCGCGTCCTGGGCTGCGTCTTCTGTCGGGCTTGTCGCGCAAGGCGGCGCGCCGCTGGTGCTGGTGCCGTGCGACTGCAAACCTGTCTGGGCTGACCGGGCAAACACTACCGCAACCACCTTGTCTGCCAGGATATGTCCCGCTTCATCTTTGATGGTGATCCCGCCATCGGTATCTGCGTTGACGCCGGTTGTTGTTTCAGATGCGGGGGCGTTCTTGAACTGGCCGTCAACGGCATACCAAAGACATTCACCATAAGCGTCCCGCAGGGGCGGCAAGCTCAGCGCGTTCCAGGGCAGCAGTCCCAACTGGGTATTGCCCGCGAGCCCGCAGGGCTTGGCCGTGCCTCCAGGAATTGGATCTACGTCGGCCTTGCCATCACCGGTAATGTTGGGGCAGGGCAAGCGCGTATTCTTGCTGCTCAAAGCAGTTTCCACCACATACGCCAGCAAGGCTTCTTTGGCCTGCCCCAGGACTACCCGGTTGATGGCTTGTTTCGACGGCGGCGGGTCACTCGCCACCCAGGCGGCCATGACGCCAAAAACGCCAACCGCGATCAGCACGATCATCAGCAGCGCGACAAACCCCCTTTGCGCTTTCATCTCGCAGCCTCCGGTTTCACCGCCCCCGATGGCGCTGAGGCCGCGGCGGCCGCGCTGCTGAGCGGCCGCATCAAGGTCTCGCCAATCGCCGCGCGTTCAATCTCGCCGTCCTGCAGCGGCATTTCCACGCCCAGCACCCGGCCCTTGGGATCGCGGCGCACGCGTACGCCAAAGGGCAGGTCGTGCTCCAGGTAGGGCGTGCCGTTGATCCAGACGGTGGTCTTGCCCTGGGGGCGGACCGCGATTCCGTCTATACGCAGCATGGAGGCCAGGGCGCGCGCGGCCGCTTCCTGCGGCGCGGGCTGGCCGAAGCGCCTGGCTTCCATTTCGGCCCGATCGGCTGCCGTGTAGAACAGCCGCCCCAAGCCATCCGGTGCGGCCGCGGCGTACAACGGCCATATGCAGCCGCCAAGCACCAGGGCCCTTGCTATCGCCTTCATGCTTTGCCCCCCGCCGCGCGCGCCGGCGGTTCATAGACGCGCAGTGTGTTCCAGATCAAGGTGCATTCGGCCTTGATGGCCGCGCCGCCGGAGCGGTTCATCTCGCAGCGCTCCACGCTGACGCGGCCCAGCTGCGCCTGTGCCAGTTCTTCCAGCACACGCAACATGTCGTCCTCATGCACCAGGGTCATGGTCAGGCGCATGCGGGTGGCGAACAGCTCGATGCGCCGGCCGCCTCCCGCCGCGCCGAGCGGGGACAGGGCCGCAGGGCCGGCCGCGGCTGTCTTTTCGGTGGGCTGCACGGTCTGGGCTTCTATCGTGTACTGCAGCTTGAGGCCCGGCCAGCGCCTTTCCATGCCGCGCAGGCGTTCTATCCATTCGAGCCGCTTTTCTTCGCCGTAAAGGCCTTGCGATTGCAGGTTTCGCAGCAGCGGCAGCAGGCGCTCGATGTTGTCCCTTTCCCGGCCGCTGTTGAGAAAGCGCTGGTGGCTGGTTTGTTCCGCCTTGCGCTGGCGATCCAGCCGCGCGGCTATATCCGCGCGCCACCAGTGGAAGGCGCCCGCCAGCAGCAGCCCCAGCGCTGCCAGGGCGCCGGCCTGCAGCGCGGCGCGCCGCAAAGGCGGCGGCCATGCGCCGGGGTGCCAGGCCTGGCGTGGTGCTACTGGCTCCATACCTTGACCTCAAAACCGAGTTCGGCCTTGTCCTGCTGGCCCGAACCGTTGATGCTGGCGCTGCTTTGCAGGTCTAGCGGTACCTTGAGCACCTCGGCTGTCAGGCCGGCGGAGGCCAGGCTGGCGGTAAAGCGCGCCATGGCATCGCGCGTGCCGCGCAGGTCGTCGGGCTGCAGGCCGCGCACTTCGCCGCGTATCCGCAGCGCGGGAGGATTTGCGGGACCGGAGGCGTCCTGTTCCCAGTGCAGTTGGTCCAATTGCAGCTCGGGGTGTTTCTCGAGCACCTTGCCCGCCGCGGCCAGCAGCGCGCGCGGGCCGGGCGGGGAAGGCGCCAGGGTCCTGGTTTTTTGCTCCAGTGCGAGTAGTTCGTCCGCCTTCAAGGGGGATGCGGGAAAGGTGGCGGCTTCGCGCTGGTAGCGGGCATCGAACTTGCGCGTGCTGGCGGCCGCGTCGTTGAGCTCACCGGCCAGCGGCCACAGCGATACGGCCAGTCCGGCCGCGTAAAGCAGGCAAGCGCCGCTGAGGCCGCACCCTGCCAGGCGCATGTTGCGCGCCATGCGTGCTACCCAGTCAATCCGCAGCAGCGCGGGCGGCGCCAGCTGGTCCGGCGGCGTGCCGCGGGCGAGGGCAAACACGAACAGCAGCCGGGACAGCTCGGGTGAATCGGCCCAGGCCGGCGGCAGCTTGAGCGCCCGGGCGACGGCATCGGCCCGCAGCAGGTGATGGATGTTGTGCGCCGCGTCCGGGCCGGACGCGGCCTGGCTGTCCATGCCGGGAGGACCGACACTCACCACGTGCAGCGGTGTCTTGTCGCGCATGAGGATGCCGTTCTCAAACAGGTATTCCTTCAGGCGCGCGGTTTCCTCGCGAAGGGCGGGCAGCCAGCCGGCGCCGGTGGCGTCGGTGCGCAGCGCCAGGCGCGAGAAGCAGGGCCGGCCGTCTATCACCACACATTGCCGCAGCCCGGACGGGTGGGCCGTGGCCAGCACCACCGGCCCGCGGCGGGGCAGCTTGAGCCGGCGCAGCAGCGGTGCCGCCAGCATGATGGGGGTGTAGACGCCGCCCAGCCGGGCCTGCGCGCCCTCCAGCGCCTCCAGCCAGGGCATCACGCGGCCGGCGTTGCCCAGGCTGTAGCCTAGCACCCGCAGCTTGCCGGGGCGGGAGCGGCTTGCGCCTTGCAGGGAGATCCAGCGAAACGGCGACTCCATCGCGAAACGCTGCTGCATGCGGGCCAGCCAGGCCTTGCGCGCCGCGCCGCGCAGGGGCGGCATCACGTCGCCCCAGAATTCTTCTTCGGCATAGTCGGCCAGCACCAGCCAGCGGCAGGCCGGGTCGCTTCGCGCATGGTCGGCCAGGGCTTCGGGCTGCGTCCATCCCTGTTGCGGGCCTTCTTCCTCGAGGCCGTGGCGCGCCACGGCATAGACGCGCGGCTGCTCGCCTTCCAGGTGCAGGATGCGCAGCGGTGCAGGGGCGGCTTCAGAACTTCGCATTGGTGATCACCGAGTCGTACAGGGGGCCCAGCGTGCAGAAGATCACGGCGCCCAGCATCAGCCCCAGCACGACGGTGAGCACGGGTTGCAGCGTGGCCTGCAGGTTTTCAACGGATTCGCGCGCCTGCCGGGTGTAGAAATAGCTGACGTTTTCTAGCGCTGCGTCCAGCGAGCCGGTGGCTTCGCCCACGCGCAGCATGCTGACCACCATGGGCGGAAACATGGTCATGCCGGAAAACGCGGCACTCAGCCCCCGGCCCTGCACGATGCTGCCGTGCGCCACGGCCACGGCCTGTGCCACGGCGCGGTTGCCGACGGCGATCTCGACCACCTTGAGCGCTTCCACCACCGTAATGCCGGCCGCGTAGAGCAGCGCCAGCACATAGGCAAAACGCGCCAGCGCGATCTGGCGCAGCACCGGCCCCACGACGGGCAGCTTGAGCTTGAGGCCGTCGACCACACCGCGCAGGGGGCCGGGTATGCGCGCGAGCGTGGGCAGCAGCACGGCCGACAAGACCAGCCCCGCCACGATCTTGCCCACATGGGCCTCGACAACTTCCGATATCTTGATCATGAGCACCGTCTGCCAGGGCAGTTCGATGCGCATGACCTTGAGCAGGCTGGCGACCTGGGGGACCAGGTAACTCATGAGGAACAGCGTGACGCCGGTGATGATGACCAGCGCTGCGCAGGGGTAGATCAGCGCCTTGCGCGTCTGCGAGGCGATTTCGTGCTGCCACTTGAGCGTCTCGGTGAGCTTGGCGAACACCTCGGGCAACTGGCCGCTGCTCTCGCCGGCGCGCACCAGGCTGATATACACCTCGTCGAATGCCGAAGGATGATCGGCCATGGCCTGCGACAGCGTTTTGCCCGAGCTCAGGCCCTCGGCCAGCCCGCTGATCACCTGGCGCAGCGCCGGGTTGCCCTCGGCGCTTTCCATGTCGTGCAGGGCTTCCATGAGCGGCACGCCGGCGCGCAGCATCATGGTCGCCTGGAAGCTGAAATTGACGAGGTCCAGCAGGCGGATACGGGCGCGCAGCAGGCGCAGCGAGCCACCCTGGGAACGTGCCTTGACCAGTAGCAGGCCGGATTGCTCCAGCTGCGCGGCCAGCGCGCCCGCGTCGGTCGCGGCGGTCTGGCCGCTGACGCGCGCGCCGTCGGCAGCCAGTGCGGTCCATTTGTATCGCGGCATGGCGGTCCCTGTCCTCTTTTTGTCTGCCGCGCGTCAATGCGCCGCGAGGTTGACCACGCGGCCGACCTCTTCGACCGTGGTGTGGCCGGCCAGCACGTAGCGGATCGCATCGTCGCGCAGCGAGGTGAAACCCTCGGCGCGCGCATGGCGCGCGAGCTCGATGTGGCTGGCGTGCTTGGCCACCAGGTGATCCAGGGTTTCGTCGAAACACAGCACTTCCATGAGCAGCACCCGGCCCAGGAAGCCGCGCTGGCTGCAATGCGCGCAGCCCGCGGACTGGTACAGGGGGTGCTCGTCGTCGGGCAGCTCGAGCAGGATTTTTTCGTGCGCGGTGGGCGGGCGGCGCGTCTTGCAGTGCGGGCACAGGCGCCGCGCCAGGCGCTGGCCTATCACGCCTATCATGTTGCCCGCCAGGATTTCGGCCGACACGCCGATGTCGCGCAAGCGCTGCACTGCGCCCAGGGCCGAGTTGGTGTGCAGTGTCGCGAACACCTGGTGGCCCGTCATGGCGGCGCGAAAAGCCATTTCGGCCGTTTCCGAGTCGCGGATCTCACCGACCAGGATCACGTCCGGGTCTTGCCGCATCAGGGCACGCACGCCTTCGGCAAAACCAATCTTGTCGGTCACCTGGGTCTGGCGTATCAGCGGCAGGGGGTATTCGATGGGGTCTTCCAGCGTCATGACGTTGACCGCTTCGGTGCTGATCTCGGCCAGCATGGAATACAGCGTGGTGGTCTTGCCGCTGCCGGTGGGGCCGGTCACCAGCACAATGCCCTCGGGCCGGTTCATCAGCGAGTGCAGCCTGTCCATGACGGTTTGGGTCAGCTGAAGCCGCTCCAGCGGGACTATGCTGCGGCGCCGGTCCAGCAGGCGCAGCACGATGTTCTCGCCATGGGCCGTGGGCAGGCAGGCGGCGCGAAAGTCGATGCGGCTCGCGCCCACCTCCATGGAGAAGCGGCCGTCCTGCGCGGCCCGGCTTTCGGCGATGTTCATGCCGGCCATGACCTTGAGCTTGACCGCCAGGGCCGGCCACATCGAGGCATGCAGCAGGTGCGCCTGCACCAGCACGCCATCCACGCGGTTGCGCACGCGCAGCAGATGTTCGTCGGGCTCGAAGTGGATGTCCGAGGCGAGGCTGTCGTAGGCGTTGTGGACGATGGCTTCGATCAGCTTGTCCACCGGCGGCTCTTTGCCGCTGGCGGCGAGCAGGGCGTCCACGTTGGGGCGTTCGCCGTAGACGCGGTCGATCTCGCGTACCAGCTCGTCCGGTGTCGCCAATGCCAGGCGCACACGGGGCACGCCCTTGGCGCGCAGGTGGGCGCTGATCTGGTCCAGCGCCACCAGGTTGTCGGTTTCGTCGACGGCCAGCAGCAGCTCGCCCTGGGCCGTCATCTCCACCGGCAAGACGCCGTGCTTGCGCGCCAAGGGTGCGGCCAGCAGTTGCAGCACGGTGGGGTCGGGGCGCCGGGTCAGCAGGTCGACTTCGGGCAACTGGTGCAGCTGCGCGCGCAAGGCACGCAGCTCGAGTTCGCCCACAAAACCCAAACCGGCCAGTTGGGCATGCAGGCTGCCACCGCGCAGGCGTTTTTCGGCCAGGGCGATGGCCAGCTGGGAGGACGAAAGGCGCCGCTGCTGGAGCAGGGCTTCGGCCAGCTCACGCTCCGCCTTGCGCATGGCCACCGGCTGGTCCTGCTGGTGGGGTGGGGGTGCCAAGGACATGGGCGGCTACTGTTTGAGTTCAGGAGGCCGGCGCGGCTAGCGCGCGCAGGCGGTTGCGCACCGCTTCCTGGTTAAAGGCGGCGGGCTGGCGGTAGGAAAGGTTCAGGGCCTTGACATAAGCCCGCATGGCCTCGGGTCCCTGGCCCAGGCGGTCCAGCGCCAGCGCGAAGTTGTAGAGGTAATCGGGCTGGCCGGGCTCCAGTGCCGCCGCGCGCTCGAAAGACAGGCGCGCCTCGCCCCAGCGGCCTTGCTCGGCATGGATCACGCCTAGCGCGAAATGCAAGGGGGCGTTGCGTTCACTGCGCTCGGCCAGCAGCTTGAAACGGGCGGTCGCATCGCCGGGAATGCCGCCTCCCACCAGGTATTGCGCGGCCAGTGCTTCGGCATCGCGCGGGTACAGCTCGAGCAGGCGGCGTAGCGCGGCCTGCGCACCCTGGTGGTCTTCCAGCCCTTCCTGGCTCCAGGCCAGGCCTATCAAGGCATCGCGCAAGGCACCGTCGCGCTTCAAGGCCTGCTCATAGGCGCTTCGTGCTTCACCGTAACGTCCGGCTTGCAGGGCTTCATAGCCGCGTTTGACGTCGGCGTCCACCACGGGTGCGGGCTTGCGGCGGGTGATGCGGATGTCCGGCTCGCGCGATACGGCCGCGGCCTGGGCTGGCGCGGCGGCATTTGGCTTGGCTTGGCCCCACGCCAGGGGAGCGGCGCACAGCAGCAGGAGGGGCAGGAGGCTAAGGGAGGGCTTCATGGGCTTTGTCGAGTTAGCGGGATGGCGGCGTTTCCAGCGGCTTTCGGCCCATGGCCTCCGGCGCCGCGTCCTTGAAGAAGCCGGACGTGGGCAGCAGCGGTTTAAAGGCCTTGTAGTCGCCGTTCAGCGAGGCATCGCCCACCACCACGGGCCGCAGAAATACCACCAGCTCGGTCTTGCTGCGCGTCTGCTGCTTTTGCTTGAAGGCCTCGCCCAGCAGCGGGATGCGGCTAAGGCCGGGCACCGCGTCTTCGCCGTCATTGCTCGCGTCCTGCATCAGGCCGCCCAGTACAGCGATCTCGCCGCTTTGCACGCGCAGCACGGATTCGAGTTCGCGCGACTGCACCACCGGAATGCGGTTGACGATGGGTGGGGTCGCCGTCAGCAGCGCGGGGTTGGGGTCTATGATTTCGCGCACCACGCGGCTGATGGTGGGTCGTACGTTGAGCGTGACTTCTCCGCTCTCGGCTACCTGCGGCGTCACGGTCATCACAAAACCCACGGGCACCGAATTGAGGTTGGAGGTGTAGGTGGGGGGCGAAGTCTCAACCAGCTGCCCGGTAGTACTGAGCGTGCGCACGGCCGGCGTGAAACCGATGGTGACGTAGACATAGTTGTCCACCACCTTGAGGGCGGCCGTTTGGTTGTTGAGCACCGATACCTTGGGGCTGGACAGTACCCGCGTCTGGCCGAAGGATTCGAGCAGCGAAATAATGCCACTCCAGTCACCGCTGCCGCTGGTGTAACTCATGCGCAGCAGCGAGGCATCCTGCGTGCCGGAAAACGAGCCCGTGCCCGAGGGTAACATCTGAAAACTCAGGCCGCGCAGCAGCCCTCCCTGCACCACTTTTTGCCAGTTGACGCCTTGCTGGGAGGCATTGGACAGCGTGACTTCAACAATGGTGGCCTCAATCAGCACCTGGCGCCGCGCGCTGGCACTGATTCTGTCAAGGAATTGCCGGAACTGCTCGTGGCCGCGTGATGTGGTGTAGACCGACAACTGGCCGGTTTCGCGGTTGACCACGATGTTGTTGGCGCTGGAACCGGAGCTTGCCGTAGCGTTTCCGGACGCGCCAGCCGAAGACGCTGAACCGCTGCCGCATTCGACTTTGTCCGCGGTGTCTTTTGTCCCGAGCACTTGCTTGAGGACATCGGACGTTTCGTTGGTGGCTGATCGGGTCGTGGCGGTACCGGTGGCGGAAACGCTGGCCGGCGCGGCGCGCGTAAGCTCCATTGCGATGCGCAGCCTGTCGTCGCGTTCTCGGTCGCGGTCCTGCTTCTGGGCCGCGTCTTCTCTTTGCTTGAACTCCAGGTTGGCCGCACCGATGATCAGGCAGGCATTGTTGATCAGTGTGTCCCAGAACTGATTGTCGGCGGCATTGCTGATGTTGGCGTTCGACGAGCCTGCGGTGGTTCCATTGTTGAGTTGGGAAGATACGGAAGTCTGGCTGGACGATTGTCGCTTCAGGTTCACATAGTCCACCGCATAGTGGGCCAGGTAGGGCGTGTCGCGCTGCAGGCGCACCGTGTTGCCCGTCATTTCATAACGCAGCTCGGCCTGCTGCGCGATGCGTTCAAACAACTGGGGCAGGGTCTGGTCGGTGGCATTGAGGGTGACCTGGCCGGCCACCGAGGGCGCGATGTCCACGTTGAGCCGGTTGTCGCGCGCCAGCGCGAACAGCAGGGTTTTGACCGGCACCTCGCTGACCACCACACTGAACAGTTCCTGCTGCGCCTGTGGCTGGGGCGCCGCCGGCAGCGCCGGCAGGCGCACGGGCCGCAGCGCCGTTGGGGCTGCGGGTGCCTTGGCCAGTTCGGCCATGCCTATGTGCTGCTGGCTGGCGGGTGGCGGCGGCACCGCGCAGCCGGCCAGCAGTGCGGCGGCAAAGCCGCTTATGGCGCGGACAGGGTTCATTGGGACATCCTGCAGAAAATCAAAGCAGCCAGGCACCCTGGCAATTAGCCTGGCTGGGGTTGGCCCATAAGCCATCGGCAGGAGTGGCGCCAACTGGAGGGGGAACGGGAACGGGCGCGCAAATTGCGCCAGTTGCGGTCGTACCTGCCGTCTCGAAAAACCGGAGCTGACCGTTTCCGGGCACTCCGTCGTCGGCTTTTCGATCCACTTCGGCCAGAACTTGTGAGGGGACGGTTTCTCCTGTCGTGAGAATCAGGCGGTTAAGGCCTGCATTCGTATCAAGCCAGCCACCGTTGATTGCGTTGACGCTGGCGACGAAACCGGCGCTGACGAGACCGCCGTACACATTGGTGGGGCTATTGGCGATGGTGGCCGCACCATTGCCGAGTACAGTCATACATGCACCGCAGGAAAGAAAACCCGCAGCCGTGAGATTCTGAAAAAAGAGAATGCCTTCGGAACCCCATGTGATGACTCCAGTCCCTGGATTGACAGCCGAAGCCACTGCACCATTTCCCACGGTTGCGGCTTGGGCCCCCGTCAAATCACCCGGTAGCATGCGATAGCGGTCCATAAAACCGATATAGGCCGTCTGGATAGCCGACTTCTGGTCAATGATGTTGCGCACGCGCGCCGACTGGATCAGCTCCTGGCCGCGCAGGATGCCGCCTATGAGCAGGCCGACGATCATCAGCACGATGGCGATTTCGACGAGGGTGAAGCCGCCTTGGCGGCGGGTATTGGATGAACAATGTTTCATGATGCTTGGCTCCTGTTGATGTTGGCGATGGCAAGGGAACTGAGGGGGAAACCAGAAAGAGAAGGCGAGGCCAGGCGGCGGCCGGGCGGGCCGCAGGCCTGAGTGAGACAAGGAGGAGGGGCGCAGCTCATGCGGGGCGTGCTCCATAGGCCGTGGCCATGCGCAGCGCGTCGTCGACGGCGCTGCTGGCGCTGCTGGGCACGGTCGGTTTCTGGTGGTCCGGTGGCGCCGCCTGCGTCGCAGGCGATACAGGCCGCTCCTGGGGCGGGGGCTGGAGTATGGCTGACTGGTAAAGCGGATTGGCGGGGTCCAACTCGTGGCCGAGGACCAGTACGCGGTCCCACAGTTCGCCGGTTTCGCCGGTGAGCTTTTTGATCAGGGGCATGCGCCGCGCAAGGCCGGCACTGTCGCCTTGGGCGCACAGCACACGCGCCTGGAGGAACCAGGCCTCATGGTTGCGCGGGTTCTCGCGAAGCACCGTGTCCAGCTGCTGTTGTGCGTCGCCGAAGCGGCCAACGACAAACAGCGCGCGGGCTTCTTCCAAGCGGGATGCATCCGCGCGTACCGGCGCCTGCCGTTGCTGCGTGTAGTCGCTGTAGGCGCGTTCGGCTTCGTCCGGGCTGAGTTCGAAGACCGAGCCCGCAGCGCCCACGCTGTCGGTGAATTCGGGGCGGCGACGTGCAAGCCAGAAACGCAGGGCCCAGACGGTGAACAGCGGTATGGTGAGCCCCGCGAGCACCCAGGGCCAGATGGATGCAGAGGTGCGTTGGACGGGATGGGCAGGCTTTTGGGGTGGGAGGGGTGCGGCCTTGGGTGCCGGCGCGACGGCCGATGAGACTGCTGCGGAAGCCGCGACAGGTGCGGGGGCCGGCGGCGTCGCGGCCGCGACCTGGTCGGCAAGTTCGCGCATTTGCCGTGCGTTGAGTTCCAGCTCCCGCATGCGTGCCTGCTGGTCGGCCTCGCGGCGCTCCTGCGCGATGCGGTCGGCCTGGGCGGATCTGGCTTTGGCAAGCCGCAGGCGGTCTTGTTTGGGTTGCGAAGAGGATGGCTTGCCGTTTCGCGCCGAGACCACGCCGGCATGCTCGCGATTCTTGAAGGGAAAGCGCAGCGCCGTTTCGAACGTCATGCCTTTGAGCAGGCCGGGTCGCGTTGCATCGGCCGCCGGGGTGAGGTCAGGGCTGTTGGGAGCAGGCTCAGCGATGCTGTCCGCCGGCGGCGCGCTTATCGCAGGGACCGGGACTGCGGCAACTTCTGCTGTATCCCTGGGCTGGGTCGGGGCATCCAGCATCAGCACATAAAGCTGCTGGCTGCTGCCGGTGGGCCAGGAAAATTCCAGCACCAGTTCGACCATCTGTGTCTGCGCCGCCTGCGGAGCCTGCAGCAGCAGCGCGGCGCGCCTGCGCAGGCCCTGCGCCTGCAACAAAGAGACTTGCGCATTGCCCAGCCAGGTCGGGTAGGCGATGCCGTTTTCACGGAATGCCTGCTCGGAGGCCAGCTTGACCTGCAGGCCGGGCTGCATCTCCGAGGCGAGTTCAATCTCCACGCGCAGCGGCTGGGCCGGGCTGGACAGCAGCGTGGCGTCCCCGAGGCTGACCGCGCCGCAAGGCAGGGCGCAACCCACCAGTGCGGCAAGCATCATGCGGATCAGGAGGCGGGAGCGATGCGTGAAATGGGCCAAGCCATGGCCATCGTTTTGGAATGAAACACCAGTGTCGAACGCAAGGCGCCTGGGCCAGTGCCGGGACATCATCAGGGCGGCCGCCATGGCCGCCGAGCACTGAAGCTCGATGGCGACGCTGTGGGTATAGCCACTGATGTTTCCCATGATCATGTGAAGGAGCTTGCGCGGAAAGCGTGTTTGTTCGCGATACAGAATGTTTTGAAGCTTACTGAGCGCACCCTTCGAAGAGAGGAGAGATGGTCTTTGTGCGGACAATCTTTGTGGGATGTTCTGGTTTCTTTTGTTTGCGTTCACGAATCCTGTGCGAGGCGCGAGCATTCGTCGCGGGCAGGCGTAGGCCCGCGCGAAGTCACGAAGCAGGGGTGATGTGTGAAAGCGTGCCCTGGGGGCACGCTGGAGCCGGGGCCGGTGCGGCCCGGCCGCCCAGCTGACCGGCTAAGAACCTCAGGCCGGCTTGAGCAGGTGCAGCGCGGCCTTCACGATGCTTTGCGCATCGACGCTGAAAAACTCGCGCAGCGCGGCGCGCGTGTCGCTGCGGCCGAAGCCGTCGGTGCCCAGGGTCAGGTAGCGCCGGCCTTCGGGCAGGAAGGCGCGAATGCTTTCGGGAACGGCGCGCACATAGTCGGTGGCGGCGATGATGGGGCCGGTGCTGGCCTTCAACTGTTGCGCGACGAAGGCTTCTGCGTGCGCTTCACCGTTGAGCGCCGCTTGCTGGCAGGCCGCGCCGTCGCGCGCGAGTTCGCTCCAGCTGGTCACGCTGTAGACCGTGGCGGCGATGCCCTGCTGCGCAAGTTGCCGCGCGGCTTTGATGACTTCGGTGAGGATGGCGCCCGAGCCCATCAGGGTCACTTCGCCGGCAGCCTTGCCGCCTGCGGGCGCGAAACTGTCGAAGCGGTAGCAGCCGCGGATGATGTCGGCCTCGGCGCCGGGCCGCAGGTCGGGCTGGGCGTAGTTTTCGTTCATCAGCGTGACGTAATAGAAGACGTCTTTCTGCTCGACCATCATCTCCCGCATGCCGCGGTCCAGGATCACGGCGAGTTCGCCCGCGAAGGCCGGGTCATAGGCCTTGCAGTTGGGGATGGTGGCGGCGACCAGGTGGCTGGTTCCGTCCTGGTGCTGCAGGCCCTCGCCGCCCAGGGTGGTACGGCCCGAGGTGGCGCCCAGCAAAAAACCGCGTGCGCGCTGGTCGGCGGCGGCCCAGATCTGGTCGCCCACGCGCTGGAAGCCGAACATGGAGTAATAGATATAGAAGGGCAGCATGGCCAGGCCATGCACGCTGTAGCTGGTGGCGGCGGCCGTCCAGCTGGCCAGCGCGCCGGCCTCGCTGATGCCTTCTTCCAGGATCTGGCCGTCCAGCGCCTCGCGGTAGCTCAACACCGAGCCAATGTCTTCGGGCGCGTAGCGCTGGCCCACGCTGGAGTAAATGCCGACCTGCTTGAACAGGTTGGCCATGCCGAAGGTGCGCGCCTCGTCGGCGACGATGGGCACGATCTTGGGGCCCAGCGCAGTGTCCTTGAGCAGGCCGCCCAGCATGCGCACAAAGGCCATGGTGGTGCTCATGTCCTTGCCGTCGGCGGCCAGCGCGAACTGGGCGTAGGAGGGCAGGGCGGGGATGTCGACGACGTCGGATGCGGTTTCGCGGCGCGGCAAATAGCCGCCCAGCGCCGCGCGCCTGGCATGCATGTACTGCATCTCGGCGCTGTCGGCGGAGGGTTTGTAGAAAGCCAGGTTTTTGGCCTGCTCGTCGGACAACGGCAGGTTGAAGCGGTTGCGGAATTCGATGAGATCTTCGCCGTCGAATTTCTTCTGAGAATGCGTGGTCATCTTGCCCTGGCCGGCGCTGCCCATGCCGTAGCCTTTTTTGGTGTGGGCCAGGATCACCGTGGGCTGGCCCTGGTGGTTGGCCGCCGCGGCGTAGGCGGCGTGGATTTTCACGAGGTCATGGCCGCCGCGTTTCAAGCGGTCTATCTGCTCGTCGGTCATGCCCTGGGCCAGGCGCGCGAGTTCGGCGTTCTGGCCGAAGAAGTTGTCGCGGTTAAAGCGCCCGTCCTTGGCGGCAAAGGTCTGCATCTGGCCGTCCACCGTCTGGGCGAAGGCTTGTGTCAGCGCGCCGGTGAGGTCGCGCGCAAACAGGCCGTCCCAGTCGCTGCCCCAGACCAGCTTGATGACGTTCCAGCCGGCGCCAGCGAACAGTTTTTCAAGCTCGTCGATGATGCGGCCGTTGCCGCGCACCGGGCCGTCCAGTCGCTGCAGGTTGCAGTTGACGACCCAGACCAGGTTGTCCAGGCCTTCGCGCGCGGCCAGGGTCAGCGCGCTCATGGATTCGGGCTCGTCCATCTCGCCGTCGCCGAACACGCCCCAGACCTTGCGTCCCGCGCAGTCCAGCAAACGCCGGTGCGTGAGGTAGCGCATAAAGCGCGCGTGGTAGATGGAACTGATCGGCCCTATGCCCATGGAGCCGGTCGGGAACTGCCAGAAGTCCGGCATCAAATAGGGATGCGGGTAGCTGCACAGGCCTTGCGCGCCCTGGCCCGGCGCGCTGAGTTCCTGGCGGTAAAAGCCCAGGTCTTGTTCGCTGAGCCGGCCTTCGAGGTAGGCACGCGCATAGACGCCCGGCGCGCTGTGCGGCTGGAAGAACACCAGGTCGCCGCGGTGCTGGCCTTCAGCCACCCCTTCGCGCGCGTGGAAGAAGTGGTTGAAGCCGGTCTCAAACAGGTCGGCCGCGCTGGCATAACTCGCGATATGGCCGCCGAGCTCGGCGGAGCCGCCGGTTTCGGCCTGGTTGGCGCGCACCACCATGGCCAGCGCGTTCCAGCGCATCAGCGAGGCCAGGCGCTCTTCCAGTGCGAGGTCGCCGGGAAACACGGGCTGCTCGTCCACCGCGATGGTATTCATATAGGGCGTGGCCAGCTCGGGCTGCCAGCCTATGCGCTGCTTGCGCGCGACGCGGCTCAATTCATTGAGCATGTGGCGCGCGCGGGCTGGGCCGTGGGTGAGGGCCAGGGCCTCGAACGCTTCACGCCATTCAGCGGTTTCCTGCGGATCGGTATCGGCGGGCATCTCGGCCTGCGCCAGCAAATGATGGGGGATGGAATGGTTCATGGCAAAAATAACTGTACGCAGGTTTGTCCAGAACTTGTAGCCTCAATATCGTGGTATTTGGCTGTTCAGAGGCATAAAATGCCGTGAAAACCGGTTTTTACAGATCATGCAGCTTGATGCCCTCGATTTAAAGATCCTCGACGAACTGCAGCGCGACGGTTCGCTGTCCAACGTGGAGCTGTCGCGGCGTGTGCACCTGAGTCCTTCGCCCTGCCTGGCCCGTGTCAAGGCGCTGGAGGCCGGCGGCGTGATTGACCGTTATGTGGCGATTGCCAATGCCGCGGCGCTGGGCCTGGGCCTCAATGTGTTTATTTCGATCAGCCTGCGCACGCAAAGCAAGGAGTCGCTGGCCGACTTTGAGCGGCGCATCGCCGAGCACGACCAGGTGATGGAGTGTTATTTGATGTCGGGCGACAGCGACTACCTGATACGCGTGGCGGTGGCCGACATAGGCGCGCTGGAAAAATTCATCCTCGAGCAGCTGTCGCCGATTTCGGGGATCGAAAAAATCCGCTCGAGCTTTGCGCTCAAGCAGGTCCGGTACAAGACGGCCCTGCCGCTTCCCAGTCGCTGACCGGGGCGACGCTCCGGCGCGCCGCCGTCACCCCAGCGTGGGATGCGAGGTCTCGATCGCGTTGATCTTGGCCACCAGGTCTTCGCGCCGGCTGGCTTCTTCGGCCGCGGCGCTGCCGGGTTCCAGCGGCGAATCGACAAACTGCACGGGCCGTTTGGTGCCCGACGCCATGTGGTGCAGGCGTATCTTGAGCAGGTCGGTCACCTCCGCGGCGGTCTGCGTGCGCGGGGTGTCGTGCCATATGGCGATGTGCAGGGTGAAAGCGTCGCCCTCGCCCTGCTTTTCGGAGGCGCGTATGCAGTCCGCCAGGATTTTGGTGGAAATCTCGGAAAGCACGGCGCGGCTGACGGGGCCTTCGACCAGCACCATGAAATGGTTTTCGTCGCAGCGTGCCACGGTGTCCACGTCGCGCGCGGCGCGGCGCAGGATTTCGCCGATGCGCGACAGCGCGGCGCCGCGTTTCAAGTCGCCCACCTCGTCATGGCTGGGCGCCTGGTTGAGCCAGTGCAGCATCATCGCGCCGCAGGCCAGCTTCTGCCGGCGGCCGCGCAGCAGCATGCCTGGCAGCCTGGCCTCGATGATGCGGGGCAGCATCAGGCCGCTGGCCGCATCGTAGGTCGAGAGGGCGGCGCCGCGGTGGTTGGAAAACAGCGCCGCCCGGCTGCGCCAGGCGAGCACCCCGAAAATCCACAGCAGGCCCACCATGGCCGACAGCACGCCCGCGGCCTGCGCCGATTCCACGTTGAGCACCCAGCCGGCGTTATAGGAAAGCCGCGCCAGCGCGGCCCCGCCTATGGGCGCGGCGCCTATCAATAAAAGGAGGTTCCAGGCCTGGCCGCGCAGCGATATCCAGACCAGGCTCGCGAGGATCGCCACGGTGGCCAGCGCCAGCCACAGGTTGCGCAGGTCGCGCGGCACGAAGTCCAGGCGGACCATGAACGCGCAGGCCATGAGCAGGCTGCCCACCGTGACGCCGGCCAGCAGCCGGTACACGCGCGGATGGCCGTCGCGCGCATAGCTGGCCTGGGCGCAGAACCAGGCGGCCGCGGCCATGGTCACCGTGGCCGACACCCAGCCCATGACCTGGTTGAGGTGCACGCTGTAGGGCCAGATGCGCCAGCCGCCGTAGCCGATCAGCACCAGCTGCGTGAACATCAGCGTGACCACCACGGCGCCGAACCAGAGGAAGACCTTGCTGCGCGACATGCTGAAGGCGGCCAGGCACAGCACGGCCAGCACGCTGAACATGCCCCACATCAGGCCTATCACCACGCCGACCCGCGAGGCGCCGTCTATATATTCGACGGGCGTGAGCAGCATGGGCCGCTCGGTGATGGGCCGGCGGTGTTCGAAGCGCAGGTAGTAGGTCTGCGGCTGGTCGGTGTGCGATTGCAGCTCAAAGCTCGGGACGCGGGTGCGCAGCGCCCAGTAGGCGGGGGCGATTGCCTCGCCGGCGGCATGGACCTGCCAGCCGCCCTGCGTGTCGCGCGAGTAAAGGCTTACCTTGTAGACCGCCTGGCCCGCCAGCCGGATGTACCAGGTCTGCAGGGTTTCCGTGGTGGGCAGGGCAAAGCTGGCCCAGACTTCCTGCGTGTCCGAGGTGGGAAGAACGGTGTCATCGGTGTAGGGCTGGAAGGCGCGTTTTGCGGTGGCCGCGAATTCGCCGGTGGCGAAGGCATCGGGCGATGCGATGGAATCCCTGGGCACCGCGATCCATTGCAGCGGCTGGGCCAGGGTGATCTGGGCGCTGCTTTCATACAGGCGGTCAAACACCTGTGCATGGCCCGCGCCGCAGAAGGCGCACAGCAGCATGAAGAAGAAACGGCGACACAGGCTGGCTTTGGGCGACATGCGCATAGCTTATTGCAAAAGCCCGGCTTAAACCGGAATCACCGTGGTCTCGAACACCTCCTTGAGGCAGACAAAGGTGCGAATCTGCCGTACCCCGGGCAGGCCTATCAGCTGCGACGCATGCAGTTCGTTGAAGGAGTCGATGCTCTGGATGCGTAGCTTCACGAAGTAGTCGAACTCGCCGGTCACCAACTGCACTTCCAGGCAGCCGGTGAGGCCGGCCGCGGATTTTTCAAACGCCGCGAAGGAATCGGTGGTGGAGCGGTCCAGCACCACGCCAATGATGACCAGCCCGTTGTAGCCAAGTGCGCGCGGGTTCACCAGCGCCACCGTCTTGCGGATCAGGCCGGCTTCCCTGAGCCTGGCCACCCGCCGCGAGCAGGCGGGCGGGCTCAAGCTGGTTTTTTCGGCCAGCTCGATATTGGGCAGGGAGGCGTCCTGCTGCAGCAGCTTCAGGAGTTTGCGGTCAATGCGGTCCAACGTGTGTTCCATGGGGGGATTCTACAAATATTGCGTAAAAAGCCGAATTTATGGAATTAATTATTCAAATTCTAAAAAGGAAGATTTTTTGGATCATTTTATTGCTTACTTAAGCAACTCATTGCAGGAGGGCCTGGCTACGATTTGATTCATCGTCGCTTCAAGCTTCAGTTTTACTTCCAACCGGGAACTTCCTTCATGTCCACTTCGCTCAAGCATCCCCTTCAACACCCGCTGCAGCTGCAGAAATTCGCCAGGCATTCGCTGACCTTCGGCCCCACGCCGATCCAGCCGCTCAAGCGCCTGAGCGCCCACCTGGGCGGCAAGGTCGAGCTCTTTGCCAAACGCGAAGACTGCAACAGCGGCCTGGCTTTCGGCGGCAACAAGACCCGCAAGATGGAATACCTGATCCCCGAGGCCCTGGCCCAGGGCTGCGACACGCTGGTGTCCATAGGCGGCATCCAGTCCAACCAGACGCGCCAGGTGGCGGCGGTGGCCGCGCACCTGGGCATGAAGTGCGTGCTGGTACAGGAGAATTGGGTCAATTATTCCGACGCGGTCTATGACCGCGTGGGCAATATCGAGATGTCGCGCATCATGGGTGCCGACGTGCGGCTGGACGCGGCCGGTTTTGACATCGGCATACGCCCCAGCTGGGAACAGGCCATGGACGACGTGCGCAAGGCCGGCGGCAAGCCCTTCCCGATTCCGGCGGGCTGCTCGGAGCATCCTTACGGCGGCCTGGGCTTTGTCGGTTTTGCCGAAGAGGTGCGCGCGCAGGAGGCCGAACTCGGCTTCCAGTTCGACTACATCGTGGTCTGCTCGGTCACCGGCAGCACCCAGGCCGGCATGGTGGTGGGCTTTGCGGCCGACGGCCGGGCCGACCGCGTGATCGGCATCGATGCGTCGGCCAAGCCGGAAAAAACCCACGCGCAGATTTTGCGCATCGCGCAGAACACCGCCAAGCTGGTGGAGCTGGGCCGCCCCATCACCGCGAAGGACGTGGTGCTGGATACCGCTTACGGCGGCCCCGAGTACGGCCTGCCCAACGAAGGCACGCTGGAGGCGATCCGCCTGTGCGCGCGGCAGGAAGGCATGCTGACCGACCCGGTGTACGAAGGCAAGTCCATGCACGGGATGATTGAAAAAGTGCGGCGCGGCGAATTTCCCGCCGGCTCGCGCGTGCTGTACGCGCACCTGGGCGGCGTGCCGGCGCTCAATGCCTACAGCTTCCTGTTTCGCAACGGTTGATCAACGCGGCCCGTGCCGTATCAAAAAGGAGCAGTACGATGATGAAACCAAGGTATGAGAAGCGCTTCCTCCTGGCCATGGCGCTGGTCCTGCTGGCTCCCTGGGCCGGTGTCCACGCGCAGGGCTATCCGTCCAAGCCGGTCCAGCTGGTCATCCCGTTTCCACCGGGAGGCGCCACCGACATCGCCGGGCGGCTGGTCGCCAAGAAGCTGGGCGAGCGCCTGGGGCAGCCGGTGGTCATCGACAACCGTCCGGGCGCCGGCACCGTCGTCGGCGCCGCCTTCGTCGCCAAGGCCGCGCCGGACGGCTACACGCTGCTGATCAGCTCTGGTTCCACCTTCACGGTGAATCCAGCGCTCATGCCCAAGCTGCCCTACGACCCGATCAAGAGTTTTGAGCCTGTCGGGATGGTGGCACGCGTTCCCCTTGTTTTGCTGGCCAACGTTGATGTCCCGATCAACGACCTGAAGCAACTCATCACAGCAGTGCGCGCCGCGCCGGACAAATACATGTATGGCTCGTTCGGTAACGGCACCACGGGGCACTTCGCAGGCGAAATGCTGTGGAGCACCACGGGCATCAAGCTGCAGCACATCGCTTACAAGGGCAGCGCACCGGCGATGAACGACTTGATGGCCGGGCAAATCCCTTTCACGATTGACACCGTCGCGGCGGCGCTACCGCAGCTGAAGGCGGCGAAGCCGAGGATCAAGGCCATCGCCGTCACCGGCGAGAGCCGCGCGACGCAAATGCCCACGGTGGCGACCGTGGCGGAGAGCGGCTTCAAAGGTTTCTCGGCCGACTCCTGGCTGGCCATTGCCACGCCCAAGGGGGTGCCGGCGGATGTCAAAGCCAAGTTGCAGAAGGCGCTGGCTGACACCATGAAGGACCCGGAAATTCGCGAAAAACTCGTCGCGAACGGACTCGAGTCCGCCTGGGAGCCCGCTGCCGCGGTCGCCGCGCGCATCGAAAACGAGCTGCCCCGCATGCGCGTGATCGCCCTGCGTTCCAACATCCGGATTGATTGACGGTGGCGAGCCGCAAGGAACTGGTAGCTCTCTCGGCGGTGGAGCTACGGCGCCTGATAGAGGCCAGGCAGGTATCGCCCGTCGAACTGCTGGAAGCCTGCATCGAGCGCATCGAGGCGGTCAACCCTTTTGTCAACGCCGTGACGGCCACCTGCTTTGAACGCGCCCGCGCCGAGGCCAAGGCGGCTGAGCGCGCGGTGATGCAGGGCCGCCCGCTGGGCTTGCTGCACGGCCTGCCCATGGGCGTGAAAGACCTGGAGGCCACCGAGGGCCTGCTGACCACCCTGGGCTCGGCGCTGTACCGCGACCATGTGCCCGCGGCCGACAACGTGCTCGTGGCGCGGCTGCGCGCCGCCGGCGCCATCGTGGTCGGCAAGACCAATGTGCCCGAGCTGGGCGCCGGCGCAAACACCCGCAATGCGGTCTGGGGCGCCACCGGCAATCCCTTCGACCCCCGGCTCAATGCCGGCGGATCGTCGGGTGGCTCGGCGGCGGCGCTGGCTTGCGACATGCTTCCGGTATGCACCGGCTCCGACACCGGCGGGTCGCTGCGCATTCCGGCGGCCCTGTGCGGTGTGGTGGGTTTTCGGCCCTCGCCGGGCCTGGTGCCCAGTTCGCGCAAGCCGCTAGGCTGGACACCGATCTCGGTGGTCGGGCCCATGGGCCGCACCGTCGCCGACACCTGCCAGCAACTGGCCGCCTCGGCCGGCGCCGCCGTGGGCGACCCACTCAGTTACCCGGTCGATGCGGCCGGTTTTCTGAATCCGCCGGCGCTGGACCTTGGGGCCTTGCGCGTCGGCTGGACCGAGGACTTCGGCGCCTGCGATGTCGATCCCCTGATCCGGGAGACCTTCGGCCGCAAGGTCCGCGCCATGTCCCACCTGTTTCGCATTTGCGAAAAGGTGGAGTTCGACCTGGGCGAGGTGCACCGCTGCTTTGACGTGCTGCGCGCGGAGGCCTTTGTGGCCGCGACCCGCGACGCCTACGCACGCGACCCCGCCAGCCTGGGGCCCAACACGCGCGCCAACTACGAGATAGGCGCGGCGATGAGCCTGCTGGACAGCGCCTGGGCCCAGGCCGAGCAGACACGCATCCTGGCCCGCTTCAACGCCACGATGGCGGGTTATGACGTGATCCTGGCGCCGACCACGCCGCTGTCGCCCTTCCCGTGGACAACGCTGCACGCCGACACCATCGCCGGCAAGCCGCAAGCCAACTACTACCGCTGGCTGGCCTTGACCTACGTCGTGACGCTGGCCACCTTGCCGGCGCTCAGCCTGCCTTGCGGGGTCGACCATGCGGGCATGCCCTTCGGCCTGCAAATCGTCGGCCACTTCCGCGCGGACCACCATGTGCTTGGCGTGGCGGCGGCCCTGGAGCAGGCCTTTGCCGGATCGGATGAGCTGCGGCGGCCGCGCCCCGCGCTGGACCGCCTGCAGGCCGTCGAGCCCGCCTTGACATCGATCGTCTCGGCCCCGCCGCATCCCGGCGGCTCGCCAACGACGGCAGGCGGTGCCGGACATCGCATCAGTGCCGGTGCGTGAATAAAGAAAAATCAATGGCCGGTCCAGGCGATTTGGACTTCGTTGAGGGGCCGAGGATAAGAACGAGATAAGAACGAGGATGAGGGCAAAGATGAGAAAAAATCAATTGATCGGCCGTCTGGCCGGTCTGGCTATCGCAAGCGGTATCACGTCGTCAGTACTGGCCGCGCAGCTTGTCATTGGACAAGTGGCACCATTGACCGGTACTGAAGCAAGCCAAGGGCGCGCATATGCAGCGGGAATGCGCTTGCATTTCAACGCCGTGAACAAGGCGGGCGGAGTGAACGGAAACACCTTCATTCTGGCGCGCCGTGACGACGCCGGCCAGCCCGACGAAACGCTGAACCAGACGCGCGCGCTTCTGGCCGAGGACAAACCCGTGGTGCTTGCCGGCTACTTTGGAAGCCGCAATATCGCCCAGCTGGTCAGCGCGGGCGTATTGGAGCGCGAGCGCATCGCACTGGTCGGCTTCCGCGCGACCGAACTGAATCTGGAGGCCCCGCAACTTTATGGCGTGCGTGCCACCTTGCGAGACGAAATCACCAGAATCGCGGCGCACCTGGCGACGGTGGGAATCACCAGGCTCGGCTTGTTCCACGAAAATGGCCCGAACGCTGCGCCGCTCATCGCGGCGGCAAAGGAGGCAGCCGCGAATGCCAAGGCCACGATCGTGCAAACGGCGGGTTATGACGCCGGAACCAGCCGCGTGAGCGCGGCCGCCGATGCCATGCTGGCAGCCTCACCGCAGGCGATCATCATGATTGCAAGCGGAAGCGCCTGTGCCGGCTTCATTGAAAAATACCGCTCGGCGGGAGGCACGGCCCAGCTGTTCGCGCATTCAGGCGCGGACATTGAGCAGATGGCGAAAAGGCTTTCTGAAGAGCAGATGCAAGGCATCGCGATCGCCCAGGTCACGCCCAGCCCCTACAAATTGACAAACCGGCTTTCCAAGGAGTTCAACGACATCGCGGCAACGTCCGGAGCGCAGGATGTTCCGATCAGCTACGCCATGATGGAAGGCTTCATCGCGGCAAAGGTGATTGTTGAAGCGGCTCGGCGACAAGGCTCGCGTGTCACCCGTGAAGGTTTTACTTCCGCCCTGGATGGCATGGAGAACTTCGACCTGGGAGGGTATGTCATCGGATTTCGCCCGGGGATGCGCAGTGGTTCGCGTTTCGTGGAGATGACCATCGTCAGCGGAAACGGAAAAATTCGACAATAGGGCAAAGCAGGGGCGATTTCCCGCTTGCCGAGGCCGGGAGCGAGCACCCTGTGTCATCGCGGCGTAACACCGGGTGGCGACCATGCGTCTTCCTTTAACCCTGGATGACACATGTCCTTATCTGACCTGGGCGGCACCACCCGCCCCTTGCCAAAGCGCCGTACCGGCCTTCTTTCTTCCCTGATGCTGGTGCTGCTGGGCTCCCCCCTGCCCACGCTGGCACAGTCGCCCGCTGCTTTCCCGGCCACCTTGGCCGGCCATGCGGTGATGCCCGCCCAATCCTTTATCCCCGCGCCCAAGGATGCGCCGCAGGACCTGCAGGTCAGCGGCAAGTTCACCAACGGCCAGCGCACCGAGGCGCTGGGCACGGTGCCGGGCCTGTCGGCCGGCCGCCCCACCGGCGTGTCCCTGCCTTTCAAGGGCCAGCCGCTGCAAGGCCATTCCGGCATCAAGAAGATGGCCGACGGCACGTTCTGGATCATCACGGACAACGGCTTTGGCGCCAAGGCGAACTCGCCCGACGCCATGCTCTACCTGAACCGCTACAAGGTCGACTTCAAGGGCGGCAGCATGAAGCGGCTGGAAACCGTCTTCCTGCACGACCCCGACAAAAAAGTGCCGTTTCGCATCGTCCATGAAGGCAGCAAAAACCGCTACCTGACCGGCAGCGACTTCGACACCGAGAGCTTCCAGTTCGCCGGCGGCGCGCTGTGGATTGGCGACGAGTTCGGCCCCTTCCTGATCAAGGCCGACCTCAAGGGCAAGGTGCTGGCGGTGTTCGAAACCCTGGTGGACGGCAAGGTCGTGCGCTCGCCCGACCACCCGGCCGTGACCACGCCAGCCGCGCCCGGCGGCACGGTCGACTTCCAGGTCAAGCGCTCCAAGGGCTTTGAAGGCATGGCCTCGTCGAAAGACGGCAGCAAGCTCTACGCCCTGCTCGAAGGCCCGGTGTGGAATGCCGAGGCCAAGGACTATGAGCGTGTGGCCGGCAAGGAAGCCCTGCGCGTGCTGGAGTTCGACGTGCAGGCGGGCAAGTGGAGCGGCCGCTCGTGGATGTACCCGCTGGAAGCCAACGGCAATGCCATCGGCGACTTCAACATGATTGACGGCACCACCGGCCTGGTCATCGAGCGCGACAACGGCGAAGGCACGGCCGACAAGGCCTGCCCCGAAGGCCAGAAGCGCAGCGACTGCTTCCACGACATCGCCAAATTCAAGCGCGTCTACAAGATTGAAATGACGGACGCCAACGTCGGCGGGCCGGTGCGCAAGGTCGGCTACATCGACCTGCTGAACATTGCCGACCCCCACAAGCTGGCGCGCAAGCCGCTCAATGACGGCGTGCTCAAGTTCCCCTTCTTCACGATTGAAAACGTGGACGTGGTGGACGCGACCCACATCGTAGTCGGCAACGACAACAACCTGCCGTTTTCGAGCAGCCGCGAGCCTAACAAGGCCGACGACAATGAGCTGGTATTGCTCGAAGTCGGCGAGCTTTTGAACGCCAAATAAAGCGGCGAAAAAACCACGGGCGCCAGAAGCTATCCGGTGGATAGCGGCTGGCGCCCGTTTTGCGTTCTGGCGAAGCGCCGGCGTTTACATCTTCGACTGGAACACCAGCCCGGCGTGCTCGCGCAGCGCGTGAAACTTGATCTTGGGCCATTGCTGCTCCACGGCGCGCAGCGTGGCGCTGTGGTCCACCAGCAGGGTGGGCGCATCGACGGCGTCCAGTGCCACGCGGTGGGCATTGGCGTCCATGAATTTTTTCAGCTCGTTGGCGTCGTCGCTGGTGACCCAGCGCGCCAGGTTGAAATTGCTGCCCATGATGCGCGCCTTGACGCCGTACTCATGCTCCAGGCGGTGGGCGACCACTTCAAACTGCAGCTGGCCGACCGCGCCCAGCAGCAGCAATGAGCCGGCAATCGGGCGGAACACCTGGATCGCGCCTTCCTCGCCGAGCTGGGTGAGGCCGGCGCGCAGCTGCTTGCTGCGCAGCGGGTCGGCCACCTCGACGGCGCGGAACATTTCGGGCGCAAAAAAGGGCAGGCCGGTGAACTGCAGGGCCTCGCCTTCGGTCAGCGTGTCGCCCAGCTGCAGCACACCGTGGTTGGGGATGCCGATGATGTCGCCGGCAAAGGCGGTGTCCAGCAGCTCACGGCGCTGGCTCATGAAACTCACCACGGTGTTGGGCCGCAGCTCTTTGCCGCTGCGCACCACTTTCAGGCGCATGCCGCGCGTGAACTCGCCGCTGGCCACGCGCAGGAAGGCGATGCGGTCGCGGTGGGCCGGGTCCATATTGGCCTGGATCTTGAACACCACGCCGGAGAATTTTTTCTCCTCGGGGTGCACCACGCGCTGGATGGCTCCGCGCTCGGCGGGCGCGGGTGCCAGGTCGACCAGCGCATCCAGCACTTCCTGCACGCCGAAGTTGTTGATGGCCGAGCCGAAAAACATGGGCGTCTGCTTGCCGGCCAGGAATTCGGCGCGGTCGAACTCGGGCGTGGCGCCGGCCACCAGTTCGATCTCGCCCTGGGCCTGGGCGTATTCGGCGCCGAAGCGTTTGGCGGCCTCGGCGTTGTCCAGGCCGGCCAGGATTTCGTCGTCGCCGCCGGCTTTTTCCTCGCCGGGGCTGAAGACGCGCATGCGGTCCTCGCGCCTGTCATAGACGCCGTGAAACAGCTTGCCCATGCCGACCGGCCAGGTGAAGGGGATGACCGTCATGCCGAGTTCGCGCTCGATCTCGTCCATCACGCTCATCGGGTCCTGCACCTCGCGGTCCATCTTGTTGACGAAGGTCAGGATCGGCGTGTTGCGCGCGCGGCAGACCTGCAGCAGGCGGCGCGTCTGCGGCTCGACGCCGTTGGCCGCGTCGATCACCATCAGCGCCGCGTCCACGGCGGTCAGCACGCGGTAGGTGTCTTCCGAGAAGTCCTGGTGGCCGGGGGTGTCCAGCAGGTTGATGACGCAGTCGCGGTATTCCATCTGCATGACCGAGCTGGCCACCGAGATGCCGCGCTGCTTTTCGATCTCCATCCAGTCGGAGGTGGCGTGGCGCGCGGCCTTGCGGGCCTTGACGCTGCCGGCGATCTGGATCGCGCCCGAGAACAGCAGCAGCTTTTCGGTCAGCGTGGTTTTACCCGCGTCGGGGTGGGAGATGATGGCAAACGTGCGGCGGCGTTTGACCTGTTTTTCGATTTCGGTGGATTCGGACATAACCCACGATTATCGATGACGGCGCTTAATCGGGCACCGGGCCGGGTTGCAGGGTAAATCGCGGCTGCTTCACCCCGTCTATCACCACCTCTTCATTAAACATGGCGGCGGGCCGCACCCACAGGCCTTTTTCGCCGTAAAGCGCGCGGTAAAGCGTCATGGGCTCCAGGCTTTCGCTGTGGCGCACGGTGCCGACCACCTCGTAAAGCATGCCTTTGTAGTGGCGGTAGAGGCCCGGCGGGGTCTCAATCAGGGGCGGCAGGCGCTGGGGGTCTTGGTCTCGGTTCATGGGTAAGATTGTCGCCAACAAAAAATGGGAGGGCCGATGGACCGGGCAGATTTCATCCATTTGGTGCGCCTGAGCGAGCATGCCAGCGCCGACGACAGCAAAGCTTACCGCCGCAGCGTGGCGGCGTTCGCAGCGCTTGGTTACGCCTGGGTCGTCGGTTGCCTGCTGCTGTCCGCCGGCATCCTGGCCTGGGTCGCCAGCGCCATGATGCACGGGCGCATCAAGGGCTTTTATGTCGCCCTGGTCGTCGCGGCCGGGGGATTGCTCTGGACCTGCCTGCGGGCGCTGTGGTGCCGTTTTGACGAGCCGGAGGGCGTGGTGCTGCAGCCGGCCGACGCGCCGGCCCTGTTTGAGGCGCTGGAGCGCATTCGCAAAAAGATCAAGGGCCCGCCCATACACCGCGTGCGGCTGGACGCGGACTTCAACGCCAGCATCCGGCAGCACCCGCGCTTTGGCCTGTTCGGCGGTGGCGTCAACCACCTCAATATCGGCCTGCCGCTGCTGATGGCCCTGGACCGCCCGCGTTTTCTGGCCGTGCTGGCCCATGAGTACGGCCATTTGCGTGGCGACCACGGCCGTTTCGCCGCCTGGATTTACCGCACCCGCCTGAGCTGGGCCATGCTCAACCACGGCCTGCGCAACGACGAAGGCCCGGTGGCGGCGGCCACGCAGGCCTTTTTGCGCTGGTACTTTCCGCGTTTCTCGGCCAAAACCTTTGCGCTGGCCCGCCAGGATGAATATGAAGCCGACCGCATCTCCGGAAAGCTGCTGGGCAAAGATGTGGCCGCCGCGGCGCTGACCGAACTGGCCGTCAAGGGCGACTGGGTCGCCAGGGAGTTCTGGCCCGAGCACTGGAGCGCCGCCGCGGCCCAGCCCCTGCCGGTGGGGCCGTACGCGGCCATGCGGCCCTTGCTGGGCCTGGCGCCGCCCGGGGATTTCGCCCGCGAGTCGCTGCGCCAGGCCCTGCGCCGCATCAGCGACGTGGACGACACCCACCCGGGCCTGCGCGACCGGCTGGAGGCGCTGAAAGCCGGCAAAAACCTGCCGGCATGGTCTGCTTCTTCGCGCTCCGCGCTGGCGCTGCTGGGCGACGGCGGCGCGAAATGGATCGCGCATTTCGACAAGCAATGGTGCAGGGACAACGCCGGCGACTGGAAGCAGCACCACGCCTACCTGGGGCGGGTGCGCGCCCGTGCCGATGCTTTGGCCTCCAGCGAAAAGCGCAACAACGCCGACGAAATGGTCGAACTGGGCAACCTGCGGCGCCGCCTGGACGCGCGAGCCGATGTGCGCGGCCACTACGAGCGCGCGCTGCAGATGACGCCCGGCCATGCCGGGGCCCTGCGCGGCCTGGCGCAATGCCTGCCGGCCGCGGAGCGCGCGCTGCGCATGGATTGCCTGGGGCAATTGTTCGAGCACAGCTCGGCCAACCGCTGGTGGGCTTGCCGGGTGGCGGTGGCTGAGATGGAGCAGCCCGCGGTCGACGGCAGTTTTGACGAAAAGGCCCTGGCCCTGTGGCGCGAGCGGCTCAAGCAGGCGGAAGAAGCCGAGGGGCGCGCCTGGGAGGAACTGACCGAAACGCCGTTTTTCCAGGCCATAGGGCGCCACGATCTCAGCCAGTTTGAACAGGGCGAGTTGCAGGCCCAGCTCGCGCGTTGCAAGCCGGTGGCGCGGGCCTGGCTGGTGCGCAAAAACCTCAAGGAATTTGCGCACAGGCGCTGCTACCTGCTGTTCCTGGAGTTGCCGGGGCTGGACGATGAATCGCGCTACGCGCTGTGCCGCGACCTGGAGCGCTCGCTGGACCTGCCGGGCCCCGTGCTGGCCCTGTGGGCCGGTTATTCGCCCACGCTGGGCGACATCGAACGCAACGCTTTTGAGGCCGTCTACCTGCGCACCATGGACTGAACCGGATTGAGCCGCGCGGCAAGGGTGGGACAATGGGGCCATGCACCCCAAAGCCTTACTCGACAGTTGTTCCGAGCTTCTCAAGCAGGTCCTCAAATTTGATCATCCCGCCGACATGGTGGTTTCGCGCTACTTCCGCGACTACCGGCTCGGCCCACGCGAGCGCGCCACCGTGGCGGAAACCATTTACGGCGTGCTGCGCAAAAAAAACCTCTATACCTACCTGGCCCAGCACGGCAGCGGCCCGCTGGAGCGGCGCCTGGCAATCCTGGGTTTTGCCGCCGAGCGTGATTTTTTGCTGGGCGCGCTGACCGACCAGGAGAAAGACTGGCTGTCCCGTTGCGACCAAGTCAAGCCAGGCGACTTGATGGAGTTGCACCGCCACAACCTGCCCCAGTGGCTGGTGGAGCCGCTCAAGGAACAGCTGGGTGACGATTTCTGGCCGCTGGTGGAAAGCCTCAATGCGCCGGCCGGGCTGGATTTGCGCGTCAACGCGCTGAAAGACAAGCGCGCCGACGTCCAGAAAGAGTTGTCGAAGGCTGGCATCAAGACCGTCGCCACGCCGTATTCGCCCTGGGGCCTGCGCATAGACGGCAAGCCCCAGCTGGCCAAGCTGGACGCCTTCACGCGCGGTGCCATCGAGGTGCAGGACGAGGGCTCGCAACTGCTGGCCCTGCTGGTGGACGCCAAGCGCGGCGAGATGGTGGTCGATTTCTGCGCCGGCGCCGGTGGCAAGACGCTGGCCCTGGGCGCGTCCATGCGCAACACCGGGCGCCTGTACGCCTTTGACACCTCGGGACACCGGCTCGATGCGCTCAAGCCCCGGCTGGCGCGCAGCGGGCTGTCGAATGTGCACCCCGTGGCCATCGCCCATGAGCGCGACGACCGCATCAAGCGCCTGGCCGGCAAGATAGACCGGGTGCTGGTTGATGCACCGTGCTCGGGCCTGGGCACTTTGCGGCGCAACCCTGACCTCAAGTGGCGGCAGACACCCAAGGCCATCGAAGAGCTGCAGGCCAAACAAACCGCGATTTTGCAGAGCGCCGCGCGGCTTTTAAAGCCCGGCGGCCGGCTGGTTTACGCCACCTGCAGCGTTTTGCGCGAAGAAAACGAGGCGATTGCCGAAGCCTTCAGCGCGGCCAATACAGGGTTTAACGTCCTTGAAATCGGGCCTTTGTTGACCCATCTGGGGGTGGAACATGCCGAAAAACTCTGTCGTGGCCCCTACCTTCGCCTCTGGCCCTACTTGCACCAGACTGACGGGTTTTTCGCTGCAGTATGGCAAAAGTCCTGATATTTTTGCCGGCAAATGACGACAGATAGGCTTGTGTTACATATTTATTCGTGATTTTTCGCACTGATTTGCCCCTTCGCTTGTACCTCAGGCGACTTGGTGTTTGCAGGGCTTCGCCTTACAATAAGACCTTGTCTGGTGCAGCGCCTGGAGACAAATTTGGATGGGCGGCTGGAGCAGGTTGTTTAAAGGATTTTTATGATTTTGTTTGATGCCGCCCTCGACTGGCTGGCAAATGGCCTGCTCGCCGCCAGCTGGTGGCAAATCGTGTTGTACACCCTGGTGACCACCCACATCACCATCGCCAGCGTGACGATTTACCTGCACCGCCACCAGGCGCACCGCGCCATGGACCTGCACGCGATTCCTTCGCATTTTTTTCGCTTCTGGCTGTGGCTGGGCACGGGCCAGGTGACCAAGGAATGGGTGTCCATTCACCGCAAGCACCACGCCAAGTGCGAAACCCTTGAAGATCCGCACAGCCCGCAAGCCCACGGCATCAAAAAGGTGTTCTGGGAAGGTGCCGAGCTGTACCGCGCCGAAAGCAAGAACAAGGAAACCATGACCAAGTACGGCCATGGCACGCCCAATGACTGGCTGGAACGCAATGTCTACACCCGCTACAGCTGGCAGGGCGTGGGCCTGATGATGATCATCGACCTGGCCCTCTTCGGCGCGGCCGGCCTGGCGGTCTGGGCGGTTCAGATGGCCTGGATTCCCGTGACGGCGGCCGGCATCATCAACGGTATCGGCCACTACTGGGGCTACCGCAACTTTGAGGCGCCCGACGCCAGCACCAATATCTCGCCCTGGGGCATCATGATCGGCGGCGAAGAGTTGCACAACAACCATCACACCTACCCGACCTCGGCCAAGTTCTCGGTCAAGCCCTATGAGTTCGACATCGGCTGGATTTACATCCGCGCCCTCGAAAAAATGGGCCTGGCCGCCGTGAAGAAGGTTCCGCCCAAGCTCCAGTTGGGTTCCATCCAGCCCGTGGCTGACGAAAAAACCCTGGAAGCCCTGATCGCCCACCGCTACGAAGTGATGGCCGGCTTTGCGCGCGAACTGCGCCGTGCCGGCAAGGCCGAAATCGAAGTGCTGAAGGCTAAAAAAGCCGACGTGTCCGTGCTGCGCGCGGCCAACCGCTGGCTGCACCGCGACGACGACAAGGTGCCCGCGGCCGCCAAGCCGCAACTGGCCCAGGCCCGCGCCGAGCACCCCGTGCTCGACAAGATGGTCACCATGCGCGAAGAGCTACGCCAGATGTGGATGAGCACCTCGGCCTCCCGCGAACAGCTGGCGACCGACCTGCAGGCCTGGTGCCACCGCGCGGAAGAAAGCGGTATTGCCGCCCTGCGCGAGTTCTCGCTGAAGCTGCGCGCCGCCCGCGCCTGACGCCACCCACCCCGCCTGCCGGCTTGGGCCGGCGTGCCGTATCTCCTCAAACCGCCCCCGTGTTGATCCACGGGGGCGGTTTTGTTTTGGGCGCGTCAGCCCGGGCCGGCGACCGGCAGGAGAGGGTGGCGAGAAAATCGCCGGCCATAAAAAAACCCGCCGGGATGCGGCGGGTTTTTTGCGGAAACAGCCGAATTACTTCAGCTTGATTTCCTTGTATTCCACGTGCTTGCGTGCCTTGGGATCAAACTTCATGATCAGCATCTTGTCGGGCGTGGTCTTCTTGTTCTTGGTGGTCGTGTAGAAGTGACCGGTGCCGGCGGTGGATTCCAGCTTGATTTTTTCGCGTGCGCCTTTAGCCATGATGGTGCTCCTTAAGCTTGGCCGCGTGCGCGCAGGTCTGCGAGCACGGAATCAATGCCGTTTTTGTCGATCAGGCGCAGGGCGGCGCTGGAAACGCGCAGGCGGACCCAGCGGTTTTCGCTTTCGACCCAGAAACGACGGTATTGCAGGTTCACGAGGAACCGGCGCTTGGTTTTGTTGTTGGCGTGGGAAACATTGTTGCCCACCATCGGGCGCTTGCCCGTGACTTCACATACGCGTGCCATATTGCACTCCAGTATTTTCAACAGCAGCCACGCCGAAAGCACCCTGTGCCCGTCGTCATGCCTGCCTCACCTCGCCAGAATAGGGTGGCGGTAACCCGAGACTGCCAAACCGGCCCCTTTTGTTGGAACTAAGGGGCAAATTTAGCAAAGCCTTGAATTATAAGGGATTTTTGACTTACTCCGCTTGTTCGAGGAAACGCTGGGCATCCAGGGCCGCCATGCAGCCGGTTCCGGCGCTGGTGATGGCCTGGCGGTAGACATGGTCCTGCACGTCGCCGGCGGCGAAAACGCCGGGCACGCTGGTCATGGTGGCAAAGCCCTGTAGCCCGGTTTTGGTGATGATGTAGCCGTCCTTCATCTCCAGCTGGCCGGCAAAGATGTCGGTGTTGGGCTGGTGGCCGATCGCGATAAAGCAGCCCTTGAGGCTGAGGTCCTGCGTGGCGTCGCTCTGGGTGCTTTTGAGGCGCACGCCGGTCACGCCGGAGGCGTCGCCCAGCACCTGGTCCAGCGTGTGGTGCAGCTTGAGCTCGATCTTGCCGGCCTTGACCTTCTCATGCAGCTTGTCGATCAGGATGGCCTCGGCCTTGAATTTGTCGCGGCGGTGCACCAGGGTGACCTTGCTGGCGATGTTGGACAGGTACAGGGCCTCTTCCACGGCGGTGTTGCCGCCGCCCACCACGCAGACTTCCTGGCCGCGGTAGAAGAAGCCGTCGCAGGTAGCGCAGCCGGAAACACCGCGGCCCATGAAGGCGCTTTCCGACTCCAGCCCCAGGTATTTGGCGGAAGCGCCGGTGGCGATGATCAGCGTGTCGCAGGTGTAGGTCCCGCTGTCCCCGGTCAGGGTGAAGGGGCGCTTGCTGAAATCGACCTTGTTGATGTGGTCAAAAATAATCTCGGTCTTGAAGCGTTCCGCGTGTTCGAGGAAGCGCTGCATCAGGTCCGGCCCCTGCACGCCGTGCACGTCGGCCGGCCAGTTGTCGACCTCGGTGGTGGTCATGAGCTGGCCGCCCTGCGCGATGCCGGTGATCAGCACCGGGTTGAGGTTGGCGCGCGCCGCGTAGACGGCCGCGGTGTAGCCGGCAGGCCCCGAGCCAAGGATTAAGACACTTGAATGTTTCATGTTGAAAAACTGATTGGGAAAGTGTAAGAACTCGGGTAGAGTCGTGCCGCATAAGCGCAGCGCAAGGTAAAACCGTCGAGGTAGTACTTTTGCGGCATTTGGTTTTATAAATTACGTGCCATTGTAAGAACTCACGCGACGTCCCGTTGTTTGTGAGGTTGGGAGATATCAGATATGACGACGATGGTGTCCAACCTGGAATTGATTCGCCGGGTACCCCTTTTCTCCGTTTTGACGGCCGCTCAGGCCGCCTCGGTCGCCGATACGGTGGTCAAGCGCCGCTTCAAGCGCGGCGAGCCTATCGTCGAGCAGGGCAAGAAGTCCAACGCGCTGTCCATCATCCTGACGGGCCGGGCCCGCGTCGTCACCACCGATGCCCGCGGCCGCGAGGTCATCCTGGCCACCATGCACCCCGGCGACTACGTCGGCGAGATGAGCCTGATCGACAACGAACCGCATTCGGCCACGGTACGCGCCGAGATCCAGACCGACGCCCTGATCCTGGGCCGCCTCGAATTCGCGCGCTGCCTGCCTGAGAACAGCTCCATGGCCTATGCCGTGCTCAAGGGCCTGGTGCAGCGCCTGCGCCACGCCGACCGGCAGATCGAGTCGCTGGCCTTGATGGACGTGTACGGCCGCGTGGCCAGGGCCTTGCTGGAGTTCGCCAGCGACGACGGCACCGGCAACACCGTGATCCGCGACAAGGTCTCGCGCCAGGATCTGGCCAAGATGGTCGGCGCCTCGCGCGAGATGGTCAGCCGGGTCATGAAAGACCTGGAAGAGCGCGGCTTCATCGAGACCCGGGACGACGGCTCCGTCCTCGTGAAAGAGCGCCTGCATACCCTGGGTTAACACGCCCAGGCCGATCGCCCGCCACCCGTTTGGCGCCCGTGGCGCTCCTTCAAGGCTTGCACTCAACTGCGGTAAGCTTCAAGTGAGCCATGACTTACTCACTCGACACCCTGAACTCCAGAAATTCCCCCGCCACGGGCGCGCCCGGCGGCATCAAACGCTTTGCCCATGAAGTCAGCCTGATCCTGGGCCTGCTCGGCCTGGTTTTCTGGCTGGCCGCCTTGCTCAGCTATTCGCCGCAGGATGCGGCCTGGTCGACCTCCGGCACCGCGCAAGCCGTGGCCGGCGGCCATGCCGCGACCCTCAACTGGGGCGGGCGCGTGGGCGCCTGGCTCGCCGACGCCAGCTATTACCTGCTGGGCTTTTCGGTCTGGTGGGCGCTGGCCGCGGGCGGCCAGGCCTGGCTGAGGTCGCTGGCGCGCTGGTTGCGCGGCGAACCCCTGGCGGCCGGGGAGTCTCACCGCATCCGCTTCTGGCTCAGCCTGCTGCTGCTGCTGCTGGCCAGTGCGGCGCTGGAGTGGTCGCGGCTTTACCGTTTTGAATTCAAGCTACCCGGCCATGCCGGCGGGGTGCTGGGCTACCTGGCCGGCGCCCAGGGCGAGAAGTGGCTGGGATTTGCCGGCTCCGGCCTGGTGTTTATCGCGCTGGGTGTGATTGCCGTGTCGGCGGTCTTTGGTTTTTCCTGGGCCCATGTGGCGCTGCGCGTCGGCGCCTGGATAGACAACCTGATCGATTCGCGCCGCGAAAAGCGCGAAATCGCCCAGGACCTGGCCTTCGGCAAATTGGCCGCCCGCGAGCGCGAGGAGACACTGATCGATGAACGCATCGAAATCGAGGAACACCACCCGGTACCGGTGCTGATTGAGCCAGTGCTGGTCGACATTCCCAAAAGCGAGCGCGTGGCCAAGGAGCGGCAAAAACCGCTTTTCAGCGAAATGCCCGATTCCAAGCTGCCGCAGGTCGATCTGCTGGACGGCGCGCTGCAGCGCCAGGAAGGCGTGGCGCCCGAGACGCTGGAGATGACCTCGCGCCTGATCGAGAAAAAACTCAAGGACTTCGGCGTCGAGGTGCGTGTGGTCGCCGCCGCGCCCGGCCCGGTCATCACACGTTACGAGATTGAGCCGGCCACCGGCGTCAAGGGCTCGCAGGTCGTCAACCTGGCCAAGGACCTGGCGCGCGCATTGAGTTTGGTGTCGATCCGCGTGATCGAAACCATTCCGGGCAAGAACTACATGGCGCTGGAGCTGCCCAACGCCAAGCGCCAGTCCATCAAGCTCAGCGAAATCCTGGGTTCGCAGGTCTACAACGAGGCCAAGTCCCTGCTCACCATAGGCCTGGGCAAGGACATCAGCGGCGCCGCGGTGGTGGCCGACCTCGCCAAGATGCCGCACTGCCTGGTGGCCGGCACCACCGGCTCGGGCAAGTCGGTCGGCATCAACGCCATGATCCTGAGCCTGCTTTACAAGGCCGATGCGCGCGACGTGCGCCTGCTGCTGATAGATCCCAAGATGCTGGAGATGAGTGTCTACGAAGGCATTCCGCACCTGCTGGCCCCGGTGGTCACCGACATGCGCCAGGCCGCCCACGGCCTGAACTGGTGCGTGGCCGAGATGGAAAAACGCTACAAGCTCATGAGCAAGCTGGGCGTGCGCAACCTGGCCGGCTATAACGGAAAAATCGATGAGGCCAAGGCCAAGGGCGAGTTCATCTACAACCCTTTCAGCCTCACGCCCGAGCAGCCCGAACCGCTGGAGCGCCTGCCCTACATCGTGGTGGTGATTGATGAATTGGCCGACCTGATGATGGTGGTCGGCAAGAAGATCGAGGAACTCATTGCCCGCCTGGCGCAAAAAGCCCGGGCCGCCGGCATCCACCTGGTGCTGGCCACGCAGCGCCCCAGCGTCGACGTGATCACCGGCCTGATCAAGGCCAACATCCCGACCCGTCTGTCCTTCCAGGTCAGCAGCAAGATCGACAGCCGCACCATCCTGGACCAGATGGGCGCCGAGGCTTTGTTAGGAATGGGTGACATGCTTTACATGCCGAGTGGTACAGGCTTTCCAATCCGGGTGCATGGTGCGTTTGTGAGTGATGACGAAGTGCACCGCGTGGTGGCCTACCTCAAGCAGCAGGGCGAACCCAATTACATCGAAGGCGTGCTCGAAGGCGGCACGGTCGACGGCGAAGACGGCGACCTGCTGGGCGAGGGCGGCAACGGCGGCAGCGGCGAGAAAGACCCGATGTACGACCAGGCCGTGGAGGTCGTACTGAAGAACCGCAAGGCCAGCATCTCGCTGGTGCAGCGTCATCTCAAGATCGGCTACAACCGCGCCGCGCGGCTGGTCGAAGACATGGAAAAAGCCGGGCTGGTCAGCGCCATGAGCGGCAGCGGCCAGCGCGACATCCTGGTGCCCGCAAGGGCGGAGTGACGATCATGAAGAAATACCTTGCGATGATGCTGGTGGCGGCTTGCGCCCACCCCGCCTGGGCCGACGGCCTGGACAGCCTGGAGGCGTTCGTGAAGACCGTCAGCAGCGGCCGCGCCGAATTTACCCAGGTCGTCACCGCGCCGGCCAGGGACGGGCAGGCCGCGCGCAGCAAGACCTCCACCGGTACCTTCGAGTTTTCGCGGCCCAACCGCTTTCGCTTCATTTACAAGAAGCCCTTTGAGCAAAGCATCGTGGCCGACGGCCAGACCTTGTGGCTGCACGACGTGGACCTGAACCAGGTCACTTCGCGCAAGCAGTCCAGCGTGCTGGGCTCCACCCCCGCGGCCCTGATTGCCGCGGCGCCCGACTTGCGCGCCCTGCAGGCCGATTTCACGCTGGCCGCCGCGCCCGATGCCGGCGGCCTGCAATGGGTGGTGGCCACGCCCAAGACCAAGGAAGGCCAGCTCCAGTCCGTGCGCGTGGGCTTTCGCCCCGGCGAAAAATCCTCCGGCCTGGCCGCGCTGGAGATCACCGACAGCTTCGGCCAGCGCTCGGTGCTGAGCTTCAGCAAGGTTGAGGTCAACCCCAATCTGCCGGCCGATACCTTCCGCTTCACCCCACCCAAGGGCGCGGACGTGATCCGGCAGTAAACAAAACCGGTTCTAGGCGACCGGGGGCTTGGGAAGGCGCTGCGCGGGATCGTAGAAAAAGGTTTCTTCCGCGATCCGCTCGCCTTCCCAGCGCTGCCAGGCGAGTTCTTCCATCTCGGTGCGGCTGCCGTCCTGCCATTCAAAGCGGAAGATCCAGCGGATCACCACGTGGTCGCCGTCGAGCAGGGCGGGGCGCACGCAGGTCGAGGTCAGCGATTTCGCCCTTTCCATGACCTTGCGCTCGCCGGTGACCAGGTTGGTACGTCCCACGCGCGGCGCGGCCTGGTTTTCCTGCATGGACGCGTTCTCGGTGTAGAACTCTTCAATGGCCTGGGCATGGGCGTTTTCTTCAACGCGGGCGATAAATCGTTCCAGGGTTTCGCGGCTTGGCATGGGGTTTCCTTCAAAGAGTGGGGAGTCATTGACCCGTTCTTTTGTGTTGTACACGACTTGGCCGAGCCCTGTAGTCCATCGGGGCATAGGCTCTCAACCCAATTCAAACGTGGTGATACCGTACAGCTTTTGCAGCGGCAAGGCCGGCGCCGGCCCGGTGTACATGCGGGCGGTCTCGAACACCGGCGCCATGCCGTGCCGGCGCGCCAGTGCCATGGCCTCGGGATTGGCTTGCGGTGTGTCGAGGTAAATCTTCGCATCCCTGCCCGCGGCCGACTTCAGGGCGTTGAACAGCCCATCGGCCACCGCCGTGCTGTCGGCAAACAGCGGGCCGACCTTGAAGCCCGAGCGGCAGGGCCGCAGCACGCCATAGCCCTGGAGCGTGCCGTCCTCAACCCAGCCCAGGGCCGTGCCGCCCGGCTGCTGGATCCAGCAGCGCAGAAAGTCGACCCGCCCATCCGGAAAGAAGGCCTGGTCATAGGCGAGCACGGCGGTCAGCGGCACACCGGCCAGCGGCACTGCGCGCGCATCGATGGGCACCGAGTCGCCGCCAGCACCCTCCTGGCGGATATTGCGCCATGCCAGGGAATAGCCCGACTTGCGGTAGTTCTGCTGCTGTACCACCACGCCGTCCAGCCCCACATTGCGACCGGCCACCGTGGCCATGCCTGCCTGCCAGAGCCTCAGGCCGAGGCCGCGGCCCCGAAAGCCAGGCCTCACGATGTACAGGCCCAGAAAGGCGAAAGCACTGCCGTATTTCACGACCGAAATGCCGGCCACTGCTTCGCCGTCCAGCCGCCCCAGCAGAAAGCCGCCCGGGTCCGCCGCATAAAAGCAGCCCGCATCATGCAGCCCGGGGTTCCATCCCTCCTCGGCCGCCCATCCCAGCAGGACGTCCAGCTCTTCACGCTTCGCGGGTGTGATCGTGTAGGGGTCTGTCATTTGGTTGCCTGCGGCTTCTGGAATCCGGTGGGTGGCTTAGACTCTAGCATCGCAGCCGTCAGTCTTGCTCCCGCTTTTTCCTCCGCTTTTCGCTTCCAAACCCAGCCCTTTGTGAAAGCCGCGTCCTCCACCCACCAGCCCCTGGCCGAGCGCCTGCGCCCGCAAAACCTGGGCGAAGTCATAGGCCAGCAGCATCTGCTGGGCGAAGGCATGCCGCTGCGCATCGCGTTTGAGTCCGGCCAGCCGCACAGCTGCATCCTCTGGGGCCCGCCCGGTGTGGGCAAGACCACCATCGCGCGGCTGATGGCCAGCAGCTTTGACGCGCACTTCATCACTATTTCGGCGGTGCTGGGCGGCGTCAAGGACATCCGCGAAGCGGTGGAGCAGGCCAGCATCTGGCAGGCCCAGGGCGGGCGGCGCACCATCGTGTTCGTCGATGAGGTGCACCGCTTCAACAAAAGCCAGCAGGATGCCTTTTTGCCGCACGTGGAGAGCGGCCTTTTCACCTTCATAGGCGCCACCACCGAAAATCCCTCGTTCGAGGTCAACTCGGCCCTGCTGTCGCGCGCCGTGGTCTATGTGCTCCAGCCGCTGGGCGAGGCGGACTTGAAGCAGATCGTGGACAAGGTGCTGGCTGAAAACGCGCTGCCGGCCATCGCCGCCATCGACGCGCAGGCGGTGGACCGCCTCGTGGCCTATGCCGACGGCGATGCGCGGCGCCTGCTTAACACGCTGGAGTCGCTCAGCGTGGCGGCCAGGGCCGAGAAGGTCAGCGAAGTCACCGACGTCTGGCTGCTCAAGGTGCTGGGCGAGCGCCTGCGCCGCTACGACAAGGGCGGCGAGCAGTTCTACGACACCATCTCGGCGCTGCACAAGTCGGTGCGCGGCTCGGACCCCGATGCCGCGCTCTACTGGTTCATGCGCATGCTCGACGGCGGCGCCGAGCCGCGCTACATGGCGCGCCGGCTGGTGCGCATGGCCAGCGAGGACATCGGCCTGGCCGACCCGCGCGCGCTGCGCCTGGCGCTGGACGCGGCCGAGGTCTATGAGCGCCTGGGCTCCCCCGAAGGCGAGTTGGCCCTGGCCCAGTGCGTGATCTACCTGGCGGTGGCACCGAAGTCCAACGCGGTCTACAAGGCCTTCAACGAAGCCAAGGCGTTTATCAGCAAGGACGGCACCCGACCGGTGCCCCTGCATTTGCGCAATGCACCAACAAAGCTCATGAAGCAGCTCGACTACGGCAAAAACTACCGTTACGCGCACGACGAGGAAGACGGCTTCGCGGCCGGAGAAAACTATTTTCCCGAAGGCATGCAGGCCCCGGGCTTTTATCGGCCGGTCAACAGAGGGCTGGAAATGAAAATTGCCGAAAAGCTCGAGCAATTGCGTGTAAAAAACGACTCGAAGAAATGAGCCGCGCGCAGGCGGCCCGCGTCGATTGCCGCCGGTGGACCATGAAACAGGCCTGCCATGGTCCGAGCCGGCGTTCCCCAAAACAGCGCATACGCTTTCTGCATGGCATGCTCCGTCTGCGCATGCCTCAAGGGGAAACCTCCGCTTGATACTACCGACTCCTCAATTCATCAGGAGTCGTCATGTCGTCAAGTTATTGCGTAAAAAGCGCTCTTTCCGTACTGGTCGTTGTTTCGGCAGCTTCGGCTTTCGCCCAGGACAAAGTAAAAATAGCCATCGTCGGCCCGCTGTCTGGCCCAGCCGCAAATTACGGCAAGGACAACGAGCGTGGTGCGCAACTTGCCATTGAAGACCTCAATGCCAGCCAGTTCAGGATTGGCGGCAAGGCCGTGAAGTTCGAGCTGATTTCAGAAGACGATCAGGCCGACCCGAAACAGGGGACCGCCGTTGCGCAAAAATTGGTTGATAGCGGTGTCAATGGCGTCGTGGGGCATAACAACAGCGGCACCACCATTCCCGCCGCCCGGATCTACAGCGAAGCAGGCCTTCCGCACATCACGCCTGCGGCTTCCAATCCGAAACTCACCCAACTGGGCTACAAAACCACATTCCGCACCATTGCCCACGACGGAATGATAGGTAGCGCATTGGCTGTTTATGCGGCCACCAAGCTCAAGATCCACAACGTCGCCTTGATTGACGACCGTACGGCATATGGCCAGGGCCTGGCGGACGAGTTTGAAAAAACCTTCAAATCGCTGGGCGGAACAGTCGTCGCGCGTGAATTTACCAGCGACAAGGCCACTGATTTTTCCCCCATCCTGACGACGATCAAGGGCAAGAAGGCGCAGGCCGTCTTTTTTGGAGGCCTGGATGGACAGGCGGGGTCCATGCTTCGCCAAATGGCCCAGTTGGGGATGGGGCAGCTTCCCTTTATGGGTGGTGACGGTGTCTGCACCGGCGATCTGCCCAAGCTTGGTGCGCAGGCGGTCGGAAAAAACGTGATCTGCGGCGACGGCGGCGAAGCCTTGATGGATATGAAGGGAGGCCCTGGTTTTGCCCAACGCTATAAGGCCGCCTACAGCACCGATGTCGTGGTTTACGCACCTTATGCCTATGACAACGTCATGATATTGGCCAATGCCATGCGGGCTGCCGGTTCTGCGGAGCCCGCCAAGTACCTGGCCTATGTCGGCAAGACAAAGCATGAGGGCATCACCGGGCATATTGAATTTGACGGAACGGGCCAGCGCAAGAACGCTGCCGTCACGCTGTCCACCTATCCGCAGGGTGTCAAAACCACGCTTGTCACCATGAAGTGACAGCGCTTGGCCAGTCAGGCGCCAAGCGAAAAGACAGCGGCGGATTCCCGCTGCTGCCCTCCTGGTACCCGTCCCGCGGCGCGACCCATAGTGTGATCACCAGCGGGGCGGCTCCATCATCTTTAACGCAATGGTTGAAACATTGATGCGAAAAACAAGGATTGCCGTCCTGGGCACCGGGGGCACCATCGCGGGCGAAGCCAGTTCCGCCTCCGACGTACTCAGCTACCAGGATTCGCAGCTTTCCGCGGCCGACACTTTGGCGCCGCTGGCCCCTTACCTGCCCAAAGAGGTCGAATTGCTCGCGCTGCAGATCAGCCAGTTGGGCAGCGAAAACTTTTCCACCGATACCTGGCTTCTCCTGGCCCACGCGATTTCCCGGCTCGACGAGACCGAAGAGCCGGACGGTTTTGTGCTGACGCAGGGAACCGATACGCTGGAGGAAACCGCCTACTTTCTGCATCTGGCTTTGAAGACGGCCAAGCCGGTCGTCGTGGTGGGGGCCATGCGGCCCGCAACCGCCATCAGTGCGGATGGGCCTTTGAATCTCCTGCGGGCGGTGCAACTCGCGGCCAGTCCCCAGGTGCGAGGATTTGGTGTGATGGTCGTGGCAAATGAACGGATCTTTTCGGCCCGGGAGGTGACCAAATCCCATACCTCATCGATCGACAGTTTTTGCAGTCCGGAATTTGGATGCGTCGGCTATATGCAAAACGGGGACGTCAAACTTCATCGGATGCCGTCGCGCCACCACACGCTTAATTCGCCTTTCAGTGTGTCGGGCCTCCAAAGCCTGCCCAAGGTGGATATCGTGTATGCCTATGCGGGCGCGGGTAGCGAAAGTATTCGGGCTTTCCTGGACGGTGGCACACGCGGCCTTGTCCATGCGGGCACCGGAAACGGGTCGATTTCCAGCATTCACCAGATGGCTTATCGTGAAGCGATTTTGCGTGGCGTCGCGGTCGTCAGGAGCTCCCGCACCGGAAGCGGCCTTGTGTCGCGCAACGGCGCAGTAGACGACGATGCTTTCGGCAGCATAAGTTCTGACACGCTCAGCCCGCAAAAAGCCCGTGTATTGCTCAGCCTGGCACTGACCCTGAAGCAGGACGCCACGGAACTGCAGCGCTACTTTGATCACTACTGAGCCCGATTTGCGATGTCAACCAGCTTGAATCAGGCGGGCCTGGGCCGCGAAATGCTCAACAAACTTTTTCTCATGCAGTGTGGCCTGGTGTGTGACCAGGTGCATCGCGGCCACCCGTATGGGCACTTCGGGGCTAAAGGGCAAAACCTGCGCGCCGTGCAGCTTCCCCAGTGCCCCCGTCAGGGAGTCAACCAGGGCGACGCCCATCCCTTGTGCGGCCAGATGCATGGCCACCACGCTGGTTTCGACCGAAACATTGCGGGTGAGCGCAATGTCCGCCATCCCGTCCGTCTGGGCAATCAGCGACGCGACAAGGTCGTCCTTGCTCAATCCGATGATGTTGCAGGAAGCAAGGTCCTGGACGGTGATGGATTTTTTGGCTTTCGAAAAATAGCTGGATGTCGACACCGAACAGAAGAAGGCCTGCAGCAGGTCTGTGGTTGCCAACGCCGCATGCGCTACCGGTTCATAAACAAATCCGATATCGACGTGCCCGGCCAGAAGCGCATCAACAAGGGAGTCGTAATGGTAGGTTTCCAGTGTCAGCTTGCATTTGGGATATTGCCCGATGAATGATTTAACCGCTCTCGGCAATACGGCTGTGGCCAGCGAAGGGACGGCTGCGATTCTTAATTGCCTGGTACCGCCGTTGCGCAAGCCTGCGGCCAACGAGGCGGCGTGGCTCATCGATTCCATGATTTTCAAAATCGCCGGACGCAGCTGCTGGGCTTCGTCTGTCGGTGCCATTCGCCCTTGCTGGCGATGAAACAAGAGGAAGCCGAGTTCAGTCTCCGCGCTTGAAATAAGGCGGGACACGGCCGGCTGCGAAAGATTGAGCATCTTTGCCGCCCCTGTGACGGTGCCGCAAAGGAATACCGCGTTGATAGCCTCGTATTTATGAAACCGCATGTCGCAATCCAAAAATGGAGAAATTTCCGCTATTCAAGCGGCTCGGCGAAGTGCTGCGAGGCTGGCATCCCATCTGGCATCGCATTAGGCTTGATTTTCAAGAGCAAGTCACATAAGGAAAACTAATGAAAAATTAAAATTCAATGTTTCGCTGAATGTTAAGGGTAAACCCCGCGAAAACCGCCTGCTTGGCCCGATTCTCGCTTAAGGCCGATGGCTACAATTCGCGGATTAGCTCGCCACCTAACCCAGTTACCTGGTTTTGATAGGCGGGCTTTTTGTTAACTCACGCCAGCCACCGGTGATCCCGGCGGGCGGCGGCCGCCAGGCGGAGTTCGCATTTCATCAATTGGACGGGAGAGTGAGTTATGGAAGTATTGCTACAGCAGATCATCAACGGTCTGGTCCTGGGCAGCATGTATGCCCTGATCGCGCTGGGCTACACGATGGTGTACGGCATCATCAACCTGATCAATTTCGCGCACGGCGAGGTTTTGATGGTGGGGGCGCTGACCAGCTGGACCATCATCGGCCTGATGCAGGGCGCCATGCCGGGCACACCGGGCTGGCTGATTTTGCTGATATCGCTGCTGATCGCCTTTGTTGTCTGCGGGGCCCTGAACTTCGCGATTGAAAAAATCGCCTACCGGCCGCTGCGAAACTCTCCCAAACTGGCCCCGCTGATCACCGCCATCGGCATGTCGCTGCTGCTGCAGACACTGGCCATGATCATCTGGAAACCCAACTACAAACCCTATCCCACCCTGCTGCCCACCGAGCCCTTCCAGGTCGGCGGCGCCGTCATCACGGTGACCCAGCTCTTCATCCTGGGTGCCACCGCCGTCTCCCTCTCCGTGCTGATGTGGCTGGTGCATTACACCAAGCTGGGCCGCGCCATGCGGGCCACCGCCGAGAACCCGCGCGTGGCGGCACTCATGGGCGTCAAACCCGACACCGTCATTTCCGCCACCTTCATCATCGGCGCCGTTCTGGCGGCGCTGGCCGGCGTGATGTACGCCTCCAACTACGGCACGGTGCAGCACACCATGGGCTTTTTGCCCGGCCTCAAGGCCTTCACGGCGGCCGTGTTCGGTGGCATCGGCAACCTGGGCGGCGCGGTGCTGGGCGGCATCCTGCTGGGCCTGATCGAATCGATTGGCGCCGGTTATATCGGGCCGCTGACCGGCGGTGTGCTGGGCAGCCAGTACTCCGACATCTTCGCCTTTATCGTGCTGATTTTTGTCCTCACGCTGCGGCCTTCGGGCTTGCTCGGTGAGCGTGTGGCGGACCGGGCCTGAAGGCCCCTCCATCCGGTACACAAGGAGAATATTGATGAATTCCACACAATCGAAAAAACTGGTGACCTTCCTGGTCGTCGCGGCGGCGCTGCTGGTGCTGCCCCTGATCCTGCAGCAGGGCGGCAACGCCTGGGTGCGCATTGTCGACATGGCGCTGCTCTATGTGCTGCTGGCGCTGGGCCTGAACATCGTGGTCGGTTATGCCGGCCTGCTGGATCTGGGTTATGTCGCCTTCTTCGCCGTCGGCGCCTACCTGTTCGCGCTGCTCGGTTCACCCCACCTGGCCGATGCCTTCCCCTGGATCGCGGCGCAGTTCCCGAACGGGCTGCATTTGCCGATCTGGGCCATCATTCCGGCCGCCGCGGCGCTGGCCGGTTTCTTCGGCGTGGTGCTGGGCGCCCCGACCCTCAAGCTGCGCGGCGACTACCTGGCCATCGTGACGCTGGGCTTTGGTGAAATCATCCGGGTGTTCCTGAACAACCTGGACCGCCCCATCAACCTGACCAACGGCCCCAAGGGCATCAACCAGATCGACTCGATGAAGTTCTTCGGCTTTGACCTGGGCAAGCCGCATGAGTTCTTCGGCATCGAAGTCAACTCGGTGTCCATGTACTACTACCTGTTCCTGGTGCTGGTGATCGTCTCGGTCGTCATCTGCCACCGCCTGGAAAACTCCCGCATAGGCCGCGCCTGGATGGCCATCCGCGAAGACGAGATCGCCGCCAAGGCCATGGGCATCAACACCCGCAACATGAAGCTGCTGGCTTTCGGCATGGGCGCCACCTTCGGCGGCGTCTCCGGTTCGATGTTCGCGGCCTTCCAGGGCTTTGTATCCCCCGAATCCTTCAGCCTGATGGAATCCGTCATGATCGTCGCCATGGTGGTGCTGGGCGGCATAGGCCACCTGCCCGGCGTCATCCTGGGCGCCTTGCTGCTGGCCGCCTTGCCCGAAGTGCTGCGCCATGTGGCCGGCCCGCTGCAGGCCATGACCGACGGCCGCCTCGATTCCGCCATCCTGCGCCAGTTGCTGATCGCGCTGGCCATGATCACCATCATGCTGATGCGCCCGCGCGGCCTCTGGCCTTCCGCCGAGCACGGCAAGTCGCTGAACAAGGTCGTCGGCAAAGACCCCATCCAGTCAATCAATCCCTAAGGAGAATGGATATGAGCGAAACCATTCTTAAAGTCTCCGGTGTCTCCAAGCGCTTCGGCGGTTTGCAAGCCCTGAGCGATGTCGGTATCCACATCCAGCGCGGCCAGGTTTACGGCCTGATCGGCCCCAACGGCGCCGGCAAGACCACTTTATTCAACGTGCTGACCGGCCTTTACACGCCCGACAGCGGCACTTTTGAACTTGCCGGCAAGGCCTACAAGCCCACGGCCGTGCATGAAGTCGCCAAGGCAGGCATCGCCCGCACCTTCCAGAACATCCGGCTCTTCGCCGACATGACGGCGCTGGAAAACGTGATGGTCGGCCGCCATATCCGCACGCAGTCCGGCCTCATGGGCGCGGTGTTCCGCACGCCCGGCTTCAAGCACGAGGAGGCCGCCATCGCCAAGCGCTCGCAGGAACTGCTCGATTACGTGGGCATCGGCAAATACGCCGACTTCAAGGCCCGCACGCTGAGCTACGGCGACCAGCGCCGCCTGGAAATCGCCCGTGCGCTGGCCACCGATCCGCAACTGATCGCGCTCGACGAGCCGGCCGCCGGCATGAACGCCACCGAAAAAGTGCAGCTGCGCGAACTGATAGACCGTATCCGCAAGGACAACCGCACCATCTTGTTGATCGAGCATGACGTCAAGCTGGTCATGGGCCTGTGCGACCGCGTCACCGTGCTCGACTACGGCAAGCAGATCGCCGAAGGCGCGCCCGCCGAAGTGCAAAAAGACGAAAAAGTGATCACCGCCTATCTGGGCACCGGTCATTGAAGGAAAACAAGAACATGGCAGCAAACACACTCCTCAAAGTGACCGGCCTGAAAGTCGCCTACGGCGGCATCCAGGCGGTCAAGGGCGTGGACTTCGAAGTCCACGACGGCGAACTGGTCACGCTGATCGGCTCCAACGGCGCCGGCAAGACGACCACCATGAAGGCCATCACCGGCACCCTGCCGATGCTGGACGGCGACATCGAATACCTAGGCAAAAGCATCAAGGGCCGCGGCGCCTGGGACCTGGTCAAGGAAGGCCTGGCCATGGTGCCGGAGGGCCGCGGCGTGTTCACCCGCATGACCATCACCGAGAACCTGCAGATGGGCGCCTACATCCGCAGCGACAAGGCCGGCATCGCCGAAGACATCGAAAAGATGTTTGTGCTGTTCCCGCGCCTGCGCGAGCGCAAGGACCAGCTGGCCGGCACCATGTCCGGCGGCGAACAGCAGATGCTGGCCATGGGCCGCGCGCTGATGAGCCGGCCCAAGGTGCTGCTGCTCGATGAGCCCTCCATGGGTTTGTCGCCCATCATGGTCGACAAGATCTTCGAGGTCGTGAAGGACGTTTCTTCGCGCGGCGTGACGGTGCTGCTGGTCGAGCAGAATGCCAGCCGCGCGCTGGGCATCGCCAATCGCGGCTACGTCATGGAGTCCGGCAACGTCACCATGAACGGCGACGCCAAGCAGTTGCTCAGCGACCCGCGCGTGCGCGCCGCCTACCTCGGCGAGTAAGCCAATGCGCCATCCCGCGCGCCGCACGGCGCCGCGGGATGCGCATTACAGCCGTAACAGCGGCGGGCCGGCCCGGGGCCACAAATGCCTTGCGGCGCAAAATCTTTGCGCATAAAGTTCAAAGGGTGCGCCGCACGCGCATCTTTACCGAACTCTGGGGAAACAAAAAATGAATCGACTTCTTGTCCGCGCCGCCGCTGTGGCTGTGGCCCTTCTGGCTTCGTCCGCGTTCACCGGCGCCTCCGCCCAGTCGCTGCGCTGCAAGGGCGACCTTGCGCAGATCGGCAACTCCAAGGGCACCATTTTGCAAAAATGCGGTGAGCCCGTCATGAAAGACAGCTTCTGCAAGCCCGTGCAGGAAACCGTTTCCAGCGCACCCGTCACCACGCCGACAGTGCCCAACACCTCCGGCAGCGCAACGGCCAGCGCCACAGCCAATGTCACGGTCAACACCTGCCAGCAGGTGGAGGAGTGGACTTACAACCCCGGCTATGGGCAGTTCATGACCATGCTGCTGTTTGAGGGCGGCTCCCTCAAAAGCATTCGTTACGGCGACCGAGTAACCCGATAACGTGGCCCCCACGGTCGCTCACTGCGTGTAGCCTGCGGCATCTCCCTGCCCCCTTTCCTCACGTAAGGGGCCGCTGCGCCTGCGGCCCGGCAAAGCCGGTTCCGCAGCCCCTGCTGGGTTTAAGAGTCGCGGCGGCGGTGAGCAATGAAAAAGGCCGGCCCCTTTCGTGGGGCCGGCCTTTTTGATGGGCGTCGGGTCAGTCCACCTTGGCGCCGGAGGCCTTCACCACTTTTTCATACTTGGCCAGTTCGCTTTTCATGAAGGCGCCGAACTGCTCGGGCGTGCTGCCCACGGGTTCGGCCATCAGCGCGGCGAAGCGGGTCTTGGCTTCGGGGGAGTTCAGCGCGGCGACAAAGGCCTGGTTGAGTTTGGCCACCACGTCCTTGGGTGTGCCCGCGGGCGCCACCAGGCCCCACCAGGTGTCGATCTCAAAACCCTTGAGCGTCTCGGAGACCGCCGGGACTTCGGGCAGCATGGGGCTGCGCTTGGCGGTGGTCACGGCCAGAGCCTTGAGCTTGCCGGCCTTGATGTTGGCCGAGGCGGTGGCGAGGTTGTCGAAGTTGTAGTCGACCTGGCCGCTGAGCAGTGCCAGTTGCGCCGGGTTGCCGCCGTTGTAGGGGATGTGCAGCGCGAAGATGCCGGCCTGGGCCTTGAACATCTCGCCGGCCAGGTGGCCCGCGCTGCCGTTGCCGCCGCTGGCGTAGTTGAGCTTGGCCGGGTTGGCCTTGGCGTACTTGATCAGGTCGGCCAGCGTGTTGATGTTCAGGCGCCGCGCGGTGTCGGCGTTCATCACCAGCACATTGGGCACACGCACCATCTGCGTGATGGGCGCGAAATCGGTGGCCGCGTTGTACGGCATCTTGCTGTAGAGCCATGGGTTGATGGCATGGGTGGCCACCGCCGAGATGCCGACCGTGAGGCCGTCGGGCTGGGCCTTGGCGATCGCGTCGACGCCGATGTTGCCGCCGCCGCCCGGCTTGTTTTCAATGATCACAGTGCCCAGAGAGTCTTTCACGCGCTCGGCCATCAGGCGGGCGGTTGTGTCGATGGGGCCGCCGGCCGCATAGGGAACGATGATGCGCATGATCTTGGCCTGGGCCAGCGCCGGGGCGGGCGACAGGGCCGCGCCGGCCATGAAAACAACGGCCAGGCTTTTGGCCATCAGGAAGGGGAGGGTGAGGGGTCGAATATTCATTGCCCTATTGTTGCAAAAAAGTTTGACGCGCCACGCCCCCGGCCGGGAACATCGCGGTTACAGCATCTTTACCTGCCAGACATGGACGCCCGGCGGCCGCGTTGCGTTGGGGTGTCATGAGGCCCCCGCTTCATGTTTTCGCAACCCTCAAACACAAGGAAACCCCATGAAGATTCACACCCTTGTCGCCGCCCTTGCACTGGCTACCGGTGGCCTTGCCTTTGCCCAGGCGCCCGCCGCCCCCGCGGCGCCCAAAGACCCGCTGGCCACGCCGCGCATCGACCAGCGCCAGGCCAATCAGGAAAAGCGCATTGACCAGGGCGTCAGCTCAGGCGCGCTGACCGCCAAGGAGACGGCCAAGCTCGACAAGCGCGAGACCAAAATCGAAGCCGACAAGCTTGCCGCCAAATCCGACGGCAAGGTCACCAAGGCCGAACGCCGCAAACTCAAACACGAAGAAAACCGCGCCAGCGCCGCCATTCGCCGCCAGAAGCACGACCGGCAGGTCGCGCCAGCACCCGCCAAAGCCGGCTGAACTTCGCCGCCCTTGGCCCGCGCATAAAAAAGCCCCGGCTGATGCATCAGCCGGGGCGTTTCTTTTTCTTCTTCTTTTATTCTTCTTGTTTGTTGGGTGCTTGCCTGTCTGTGCCCGCTCAGGTCTCCGCGGGAACGGTCGCCTGGGATTTTTCCTTTTCGGTCACAAAAGAGTCGGCATAAAACTCGTCTTCCGGCAGGCCGGCCGCGGTGTAGGCGGCCTGGGCCGAGTCCACCACGATGGGCGCGCCGCAGGCGTACACCTGATGGCCCGACAGGTCGGCAAAATCCTCCAGCACGGCCTGATGGACAAAGCCGGTGCGGCCCGTCCAGTTGTCCTCGGGCAGGGCGTTGGAAACCACAGGCACGTAGCGCAAATTCGGCATTTCGGCGGTCTTGGTTTTCACCCACTCGTCCATGTACAGGTCGGCCGGGCGCCGGCCGCCCCAGTAGAGCACGGCCGGGCGCGTGATGCCCTTGAACTGCAGGTGCTCAATCAGCGCCTTGATGGGCGCAAAACCGGTACCCGAGGCCAGCAGCACCATGGGTTTGTCGCTGTCTTCGCGCAGGTAGAAGCTGCCGAAAGGGCCTTCGATGCGCAGTATTTCCTTTTCCTTCATGGGGCCGAACACATGCTCGGTGAACTTGCCGCCCGGCATGTGGCGGATGTGCAGCTCCACGCCCGGGTTCTCGGCCTGGGTGTGCGGCGCGTTGCCCATGGAATAGGCGCGGCGGTCGCCGTCGCGCAGCAAGAACTCCACATACTGGCCGGCGTGGTACTTGAACACGTCGCTGGCCGGCAGCTGCAGGCGCACCACCATCACGTCGTGCGAGGCCTTGGCCAGGCTGTTGACGCGCACCGGCATCTTCTTGACGGGGAAGGCGCTTTCGTCGGTCACATGGCGCGACTCGATGACCACGTCGGAATGGGCCGTGGCGCAGCAGGTGAGGATGAACCCGGCGGCTTCTTCCTCGGGCGACAAGGCCTTGGCCTGGTGCGCACCGTGGGTCACCGTGCCTTCGAGTTTTTTGGATTTGCAGGAACCGCAAGCGCCGTCCTTGCAGCCGTAGGGCAGGCCTATGCCCTGGCGTATGGCGGCGGCCAGCAGGGCTTCGTCCACCTGGGCGATGAAAGTCCGGCCGCTGGGCTGCACGGTCACGTTAAAGCTCATATTCGGTATCCTTGCGGTAACTGTTCTCGACTCGGCCGGTTTTCCCGGCAACCCCCAATTTTGCCCTCAAACTTAAGTCCTTTAGGTGCACTGCCTTCCCGCTTCCGCCGGGAGCGTATTTTGATCGTCGGCTGCGGCGACGTGGGCCTGCGCGCGGCCCGGCAGCTGCCGCGCAACGCCAGGCTCATGGCGCTCACCTCGTCGGCCGCGCGCGTGCCCGAACTGCGGGCCCGGGGCATCACGCCGCTGCAGGGCAACCTGGATGAGGGCGCCTCGCTGCGCCGCCTGGCGGGCCTGGCCACCCGGGTGCTGCACCTGGCGCCGCCCCCGAACGACAAAGCCGAGCTGCGCAGCGACCCGCGCACACTGGCCCTGCTGCGCGCCCTGCGGTTGCGCAGCCTGCCGCGCTCCCTGGCCTATGCCTCCACCAGCGGGGTTTACGGTGACTGCGGCGGCGAATGGGTGCGTGAAACCCGGCCGCTGAACGCCCTCACGCCGCGCGCCCAGCGCCGTGTGCATGCCGAGGCGCATGTGCGGCTGTTCGGCCGGGCCACAGGCACCCGGGTGCATCTGCTGCGCATCCCGGGCATTTACGCGCCTGACCGCGAAGGCGGCACACCGCGCGGCCGGCTGCTCAAGGGAACGCCGGTGCTGCGCGCGGAAGACGACGTCTACACCAACCACATCCACGCCGACGACCTGGCCCGCGCTTGCCTCGCGGCGCTGTGGCGCGGCAAGCCGCAGCGCGCCAGCAATGCCAGCGATGACACGCAGCTCAAGATGGGCGACTACTTCGACCTGGCGGCCGGCCTTTACGGCCTGCCGCGGCCGCCGCGCCTGGCACGCGGCAGCGCCCAGCAAGAGCTGCCCGGGGTGCTCCTGAGCTTCATGAGTGAATCGCGCCGGCTGGACAACAGCCGCCTCAAGCGCGAACTGCGGCTTCGCCTGCGCTACCCGACGGTGGAAATCGGCCTGCGCGATCGCTGAAAAACCCCGGGTTGAAGCAATGGGGTCCGCTTTCGCGCCACTTCGCCGTTTGTAGCTGTGTGTTTTTTACAACAGCATTGCGATCAAATGTTACAACCAAAGAGGTAACCATTTGAAACAAAAAGCTCCGACCCGGAACCGTTTCTATTAACCGTAAAAAGATCTTTTTTTGAGCTGATCTGCTGCGATTCCTTTCTGCATACCATCACTTCGACCGACCCTTCTCTTTCAATCGACTGACAAAGGGGGTCTTGCGGAGTGTGAAAAATGCACAAAAAAAATTCGATGGGCAGCGCAAAAACTGCAGGAGTTGTAACAAGAATTGGCCAGCAGGCCCTCGCGGCTCCGCCATTTCTTGACGCGCTGGGCCGGGCCGCCGGCCGCGCGGCAGGCCGATGGGCCCTGCGCAAACCCGCAACGGCGGTTTTGCTGCTAGGGGCGGCCACCGCCCAGGCCGGGCCGGTGGACGGGCAAGTCACCTCGGGCGCGGCCAGCATCTCCCAGAGCGGGGCCAACACCACCATCACCCAGTCCAGCCAGAACGCCTCCCTGAACTGGAAGAGCTTTAACGTCGGCGCGCAGGAAAGCGTCAACTTCGTGCAGCCCTCGGCCAGCGCGATCGCGGTCAACCGCATCCTGGACACCCAGGGCAGCCAGATCATGGGCCAGCTCAATGCCAACGGGCAGGTCTACCTGATCAACCCCAACGGCGTGCTCTTCGGTGCCGGCGCCCAGGTCAATGTGGGCGGGCTGGTCGCCTCCACGCTGGACGTCAAGGATGCGGACCTGGGCAGTGCCCAGCGCACTTTCAGCGGCAGCGGCCCGGGCAGCGTGGTCAACCTGGGCACCCTCAATGCGGCCCCGGGCGGCTATATAGCCTTGATCGGCAACACGGTGCGCAACCAGGGCAGCATCAACACCCCCAAGGGCAGTGCGGCGCTGGCGGCCGGCAGCGCGGCCACCCTGACCCTGCAGGACAACCAGCTGCTCAAGGTCGTGGTCGACCAGAGCGTGCTCAACAGCCTGGCCGAAAACGGCGGGCTGATCCGGGCCGACGGCGGCCAGGTGTTCCTGAGCGCCGGCGCCCGGGATTCGCTGCTGGCCAGCGTGGTCAACAACAGCGGGGTGATACAGGCGCGCACCGTGGAAAACCGCAACGGCACCATCATCCTGCTGGGCGGCATGGCCGCCGGCACTGCCAAGGTTGCGGGCACGCTGGACGCCTCGGCGCCCAACGGCGGCAACGGCGGCTTTATCGAAACCTCGGGCGCGCAGGTGAAGATTGCAAACGACGCCAGGATCACCACGGCGGCCCCCGCCGGCAACAGCGGCACCTGGCTGATCGATCCGGTGAATTTCACCGTCGCCGCCTCGGGCGGGGACATCACCGGCGCCGCGCTGGGCACCAACCTGGGCGCGGGCAACGTCGTTATCCAGAGCAGCAGCGGCGCCACGGGCACGGCGGGCGACGTCAATGTCAACGACGCGGTGAGCTGGAGCGCCAACCAGCTGACGCTCAACGCGCAGAACAACATCAACATCAACGCCAATCTCAACGCCTCGGGTACGGGCAAGCTGGCGCTGGAATACGGCCAGGGCACCACCAACGGCGCCGGCAGCTCGTACAACGTCAACAACGGCGCGAAGGTCAACCTGCCGGCGGGCAACAACTTCAGCACCAAACGAGGCAGCACCGGCGCCACCCTGGCCTATACCGTGATCACGGACGTCGGCACAGCCGGCAGCACCAGCGGCACCGATTTGCAGGGGATCAGCGGCAACCTCGGCGGTCGCTATGTGCTGGGGGCCGACATCAATGCCGCGCCCACCAGCACCTGGAACAGCGGTGCGGGCTTCGCGCCCCTCGGAACAGGCAACAGCGGCTGCACCCCCAATTGTTTTTACGGTACTTTTGACGGCCTGGGCCACACCATTACCGGCCTCACCATAGACCGAACGACGCGGTTCACCGGCCTGTTCGGTTCCACCTCTTCGGCCAGCGTTATCCGCAATGTCGGCCTGGTGGGCGGTTCAGTCAGGAGTACCAACAGCGATACCGGTGCACTGGCGGGATGGAACGACGGCATCATCAGCAACAGCTACGCCAGCACGAACGTGACCGGAGGCGCCGACGCCGGTGGGCTGGTGGGGGGCACCAGCGGCAACTCCAAAATCGACCACAGCTACGCGACAGGCAATGTGAATGGATCGGTTTTCACCGGTGGGCTGGCGGGGTACAACCAGGGTGACATCAGCAACAGCTATTCCACCGGTACCGTAACCAGCGGTCAGGCTGCCGGCGGACTCGTTGGCTACATGCTCCATGTCGGCACCATCAGCAGCAGTTATTCCAGTGCCACCGTCAACGGCTCCGGCGATACCAACGGCGGCCTGGTTGGCTTGTGGAGCGGCAGCGGCGGAAGCATTAGCAACAGCTATGCCACGGGCGCCGTCACCGGCACCACCAAGACAGGCGGGCTGGTGGGCGACATGAGCAATGGCGGCGGTGTCATCAGCAACAGCTACGCCGCCGGGCAGGTGACGGGCACCGCCGGCAGCGTGGGCGGCTTGGTAGGGAGCCAGACGGCCGGAACGATCAGCGGCAGTTTTTGGGACAGTACGACGACCGGGCAGGCCACCAGCGCGGGCGGCGGAACGGCCATGACCACGGCCCAGATGCAGCAACAGGCCAATTTCAACTCAGCCACGGCCGCCAACGGCAACGTCAACCCGAACTGGGATTTGGCCAACGTCTGGCGGATTTATGACGGGCACGGCCGTCCCTTGCTCAAGTCATTGATGACGCCGGTCACGGTCACCGTCGGCAACACCAGCAAGACCTACGACAAGCTGGCCTGGAATGGCGGAACCGGCATCAGTTGTTCCAGCGTGGCCTGCGGCAGCTTGTCGGGAACCATCAGCTTCGGCGGAAACGCCCAGGGGGCGGTCAATGCCGGCAGCTATGCGGTGACGGCGTCGGGCCTGTATTCCAATCAGCAGGGCTACGACATCAGTTACGCCAATGGCACTCTGACCGTGAATCCCGCCAACCTGGTGGTCACGGGCATCAGCGCAGCCAACAAGGTGTACGACGCCGGCGTGGGCGCCACCTTGAACGGAACAGCAAGCGTTACGGCCATTGCCGGTGACACGGTGAGCGTGACCGGCGTGGGCAGCGGCACCTTCGCCGACAAGAACGCGGGCAATGGCAAGGCCGTGACTGTCACCGGCTACACGTTGAGCGGAGCTGACGCTGGCAACTATGCCGTGGTGCAGCCCACGGGGCTGACGGCAAATATCACACCGGCCAGCCTCGCTGTCACCGGCGTGAGCGCGGCCGGCAAGGTGTATGACGGCACCCGTGCCACCACGTTCAATGGCACCGCGACCGTTACGCCCCTGGGCACTGATGTGGTGCTTGTGGGCGGCGGCAACGTCGGCATGTTCGTCGACAAGAACGTGGGCAACGGCAAGAGCGTCACCGGCACCAACTACTTCCTGGGCGGCGCCGATGCCAACAACTATGTCATCGTTCAGCCCACGGGGACGGCGAACATCACACCAGCCAGCTTGACAGTCACCGGTGTGGGCGCGGACAGCAAGGTATACAACGCCAGCGACGCAGCCACACTCAATGGCACGGCCAGCGTCACGGCAATCGCCGGTGACACGGTGACAGTGGGCGGCGGCAGCGGCCGGTTTGTCGACAAAAACGTGGGCAACAACAAGGTGGTCAATGTCACTGGCTATACGCTGGGCGGTGCCGATGCCGGCAACTACACCGTGGTGCAGCCCACCGGTGTCAGGGCCAACATCACCCCGGCCAGCCTGACGGTCACGGGCGTTGGTGCGGACAACAAGGTGTACAACGCGAGCGCCGCAGCCACACTCAATGGCACGGCCAGCGTTGCAGCCTTGGGCGGCGATGTCGTGACCGTGGGCGGGACGGGCAGCGGCACTTTCGCCAACAAGAATGTGGGCAATGGCAAGGCTGTGACCGTCACGGGCTATACGCTGGGCGGCGCCGACGCGGGCAACTACACAGTCGTGCAGCCCACGGGTGTGACCGCCAACATCACGCCTGCCAGCCTGACGGTCACTGGTGTGAGCGCAAACAACAAGGTCTACGACACCACGGCCGCTGCCACGCTGGGCGGTACGGCCGTCGTCGCGGCCCTGGGCGGCGACGTGGTGACTGTTGGCGGCGGTAGCGCCACTTTCGCCAACAAAAATGTGGGCAACGGCAAGGCGGTCACTGTCACCGGCTACACACTGGGTGGTGCCGATGCCGGCAACTACACCGTGGTGCAACCCACTGGGCTGGCGGCGAACATCACGCCCGCCAGCCTCACGGTCACGGGTGTGGGCGCGAACAGCAAGGTTTACGACACCACCACCGCCGCCACACTCAATGGCACGGCCAGCGTTGCAGCCTTGGGCGGCGATGTCGTGACCGTGGGCGGGGTCGGCAGCGGGACGTTTGCCAACAAGAATGTGGGCAACGGCAAGGCGGTCACTGTCACCGGCTACACGCTGGGTGGCGCCGACGCGGGCAACTACACAGTGGTGCAGCCCACGGCAGTGACCGCCAATATCACGCCTGCCAGCTTGACGGTCACGGGTGTGAGCGCGACCAACAAGGTCTACGACGCCACGACCGCCGCCACGCTGGGCGGAACCGCGGCCGTCACGGCCCTGGCGGGTGACGTGGTGACCGTTGGCGGCGGCAGCGGCACCTTCGCCAACAAGAATGTGGGCAACGGCAAGTCCGTGACCGCCACGGGCTACACGCTGGGCGGGGCCGACGCAGGCAACTACACCGTGGTCCAGCCCACAGGGCTGACCGCGAACATCACCCCCGCCAGCCTCACGGTCACGGGTGTGGGCGCGAACAACAAGGTGTATGACACCACCACCGCCGCCACACTCAATGGCACGGCCAGCGTTGCCGCTCTGGGTGGCGATACCGTCACTGTAGGCGGCACCGGCAGCGGCACCTTCGCCAACAAGAATGTGGGCAATGGCAAGGCCGTGACTGTCACCGGTTACACGCTGGGCGGAGCTGACGCCGGCAACTACACCGTGGTGCAACCTGTGGCGGTGACGGCCAACATCACCCCCGCCAGCCTGACGGTCACGGGTGTGGGCGCCAACAACAAGGTCTATGACGCCACCACCACGGCCACGCTTAACGGCGCGGCCAGCGTCACGGCCTTGGGCGGCGATAGTGTGACGGTGGGTGGAACGGGCAGCGGCAACTTCGCCAACAAGAATGTGGGCAACGGCAAGGCCGTGACTATCACCGGTTACACGCTGAGTGGCGCCGATGCCGGCAACTACACCGTGGTGCAGCCCACGGGGCTCACCGCCAATATCACACCGGCGAGCTTGATGGTCACTGGTGTGAGCGCCAACAACAAGGTCTATGACACGACCACGACCGCCACCCTCAACGGCACGGCAAGTGTTGCAGCCCTGGGCACCGATGTGGTGACGGTTGGCGGCGGCAGCGGTGCTTTCGCCAACAAGAATGTGGGCAACGGCAAGGCCGTGACTGTCACCGGTTACACGCTGGGCGGCGCCGACGCCGGTAACTACACCGTGGTGCAACCCACGGGGCTGACGGCGAATATCACGCCGGCCAGCATCACCGTCACAGGCGTGACCGCCAACAACAAGGTCTATGACACCACCACCACCGCCACGCTGAGCGGTACGGCGGCGGTCACGGCGTTGGGCGGCGACGTGGTGGCCGTGGGCGGCACCGGCAGCGGCAACTTCGCCAACAAGAATGTGGGCAACGGCAAGGCCGTGACCGTCACCGGCTATACGCTGAGCGGTGCCGACGCCGGCAACTACACCATAGCGCAGCCCACGGGGGTCACGGCCAACATCACACCGGCCAGCCTGGCCGTCACGGGGGTGGGCGCCAACAACAAGGTGTACGACGCCACCACCACGGCCACGCTCAACGGCACGGCAAGCGTTGCGGCCCTGGGCGCCGATGTGGTGACGGTTGGCGGCGGCAGCGGCAGCTTTGCCAACAAAAACGTGGGCAACGGCAAGGCCGTGACTGTCACCGGTTACACGCTGGGCGGCGCCGACGCCGGTAACTACACCGTGGTGCAACCCACGGGGCTGACGGCCAACATCACACCTGCCAGCCTGGCCGTGACCGGTGTGGGTGCCAACAACAAGGTTTACGACACCACCACCACCGCCACGCTGAACGGCACGGCCGGCGTCACTGCCTTGGGGGCTGATGTCGTGACTGTGGGCGGCACCGGCAGCGGCACCTTCTCCAACAAAAATGTAGGCAATGGCAAGGCCGTCACCGTCACCGGCTATACCCTGGGCGGTGCCGATGCCGGCAACTACGTCATCGCGCAGCCCAGCGGCGTCACGGCGAACATCACGCCCGCCACCCTGGCCGTCACCGGGGTGAATGCCCAGAACAAGGTATTTGACGGCACGACCGTGGCCACCCTGGGCGGCACCGCCGCCGTCGCGGCCCTGGCAGGCGATGTGGTCGGCGTCGGTGGCGGCCACGGGAATTTTGCAGACCCGAACGTGGGCAATGGCAAGGCCGTGACCGTGACCGGCTTTACCCTGAGCGGTGCCGATGCCGGCAACTACACGGTGGTGCAGCCCGCCGGGCTGACCGCCTCCATCACGCCCTTGCCGGCCGCGCCGGTGCCCGCCCCCGCCACTGCGCCCTCGGCGCCCTCGGCGACGTCCGGACGGGGATCGGCGGAGGATCTCATTCACACCGCCGCGCAGCAGGCCCTGGAGACGGACCGCTCCAAGTCCGGCTCGCTCGAGGCCTCGTCCATCCTCAGAGTCACCCGTGGCGCGAGCGTCGATGCCTCATCAGGCGGGGAGGGGCTGGAAGTGGACCTGCCCGGCCCCAGCGGCAAAAAAGATCCCTGGCTGCACATTGTTGACGGCGGCGTCCAGCTGCTGAACGCCGTGCCGGCAGGCCGGAAATGATCCGGCCGCTCCAGGGAAGCTATTTCATGAAATGCCATACATCCGCGAAGCACGCAGCACTGCTGCTGGCTGCCGCACCCCTGTTCGCGGCCCACGCGGCCGATCCGCTGCCCGTCGATATCGGCACCATCCTGCAGCAGGTCCAGCCGTCGCAGCCGTTTCCCGCGCCGCCCCGCGGTGAAGGGCCGGCCCTCAACAAAGAAGACAACACACCGCCGCCGCCCGAACGCCCCGCGGTGTCGGTGGACGTCACCTCGATCAAGATACTCGGCAACACCCTGGTCGACACCGACACCTTGCATGGGCTGGTGGCCGATGCGGAAGGCAAACGCCTGACGCTGGACCAGCTCGATGAAATGGCGACCCGCATCAGCAGGTACTACCGAGGCCGGGGCCAAAGCTTTGCGCGCGCCGTGGTGCCCGCTCAGGTGATCTCGTCGGGTGTTGTGCGCTTTCTGGTGATAGAGGCGCGCTACGGCAAGGTCGGCATAGACAACCAGACGCGCGTGAACGACGTGCTGCTGCAGGCCACGGCCGCGCCGCTGCAGGGCGGGCAAGCGGTGGAGCAGGCCTTGCTCGACAAGTCCCTGCTGCTGATGTCGGACATCCCCGGCGTGCTGGTGCAGGCCACCTTGAGGCCCGGCGACGGCCTGGGAAGCTCGGACCTGAGCATCCAGGTCACGCCAGGCCAGGCGGTCTCCGGCAACCTGGCGCTGGACGACTACGGCAACAGCTTCACCGGAAGGGGCCGGCTGGGCGGCACGGTGTATTTCAACAACCCCTTTCGGCGCGGCGACGTCCTGGGCGTGGGCGGCCTGAGTTCGGGCTCCGGGGTCAACTACGGGCGGGTGAGCTACGAATCCTTGCTGAACGGGCAGGGCACGCGCGGCGGGGCCGCCTATTCCATGCTGAACTACAAAATCGGCGGATCGCTGCAGGAGCTGGGCGCGCATGGCTCGGCTGAAACCGAAAGCCTCTGGGGCCGGCATCCGCTGCTGCGCAGCCAGGCGGCCAATGTTTACGGCCAGGTCCAGTACGACAACCTGCAGCTGCGCGAGCGCATCGACATGGCGGGCATGAAGACGGACCGGCACCTGGGCAGCTGGACTTCGAGCCTGAGCGGAGACTGGCGCGACATCTTGCTGTCCGGCGGCATCAACACCTGGAGCCTGGCATGGACCCGCGGCCGGCTGGGTTTTGACGTCGCGGAAGCCCGGCTGAGCGATGCGGCCAGCGCAAGAACAGAAGGCTGGTTTTCCAAGACCAACCTGAACTTCTCCCGCCTGCAGCGCTGGGGAGACAGGGGCTCGCTGTATGTGTCCTGGGCCGGCCAGTGGGCCAATACCAATCTCGACTCCTCGCAAAAAATGTCCGTGGGTGGGCCTTATTCCGTGCGCGCCTACGATGTCAGCGCACTGTCGGGTGATGCGGGCTACCGCGGCAGCGTAGAGCTGCGCTACGACCTGGGCGCGGTCGGCGGCGGAAGGCTGCAGGCACTGGCTTTCTGGGACGGGGCCTACCTCAAGGTCAACCAGCGTCCCTGGACGGCCGGCACCAACACCGCCACCTTCAGCGGCGCCGGCGTCGGCCTCGACTGGAGTGGCTACAACCAGTGGCGAGCCCGGGCCTACCTGGCCTCGCCGCTGGGGACTGCGCCTGAGCTGGTCAAGGCGCCCGACGCCATGCGGATGTGGACAGAACTCGCTTATCGGTTCTGAGGTTCTTGTGGCCGGGTCTTGCTCCGGCTGAGCGCGCTCTTCCTCCTCATCCTCCTCCTTCCTCTTCTTAGTTCAGCTGGCCGGGGGTAGCCCGGCAGCTACTCACTTTTCTTTTGCTTCGCCAAAAGAAAAGTAAGCAAAAGAAAAGGCGACCCTACTTGCTGCGTCCCTTCGCTTCGCTACGGGCAACCTGCGGTGCTCGGTCCAGCCGGGGTCTCGCTAAACTCGCTACGCTGCGCTTCGCTCAAACAACGCGATCCCTGATCCGTCTGGCCCTGTGCTCCTCGGCGCATCCAGAAGGGGTGGGGACAGGAATACCAAACAGCCGAAGACAAAATCCTGAATACCTAAAACAACAAGGACACGCCATGGCGTGTCCTTGTTTGTATTTGTCTTCTTTGTCTTTTGGTATTCGGTTTCCGTTCCCGATTGCCCCGTCCTGGCTGGGCCGAGGAGCGCAGAGACAAGCGGATAAGGGCTGGCGTTGTCTGAGCGAAGCGCAGCGTAGCGAGTTTAGCCAGACCCCGCTTGGCTCGAGCACCTCAGGTTGCCCCGTAGCGAAGCGTAGGGGACCCAGACTGCGGGTCGCCTTTCTTTTGGGTACTTTTGGTGTTTGCGTAACTTCGCTGCGCGAAGTGAGCAAACCCCGCGCGCGTAGCGCGCCTTTGGCGAACAAAGAAAACCCGCTTTGCGGGTTTCGCCAAAAGTGCCTCGCCTGCCGGGGCGAGACCCGGCCAGCTGAACCAAGAAGAGGAAGGAGGAGGAGGCAGGAGCGCGCAAGGCCGGAGCAAGACCCGGCCATCAAACCAAGTCAATTCAATAAACAAAGCCCTGTTTCGCGTCCTGTTCGGCCGCAAGCAGGGCAGCCTTTCTTGATACCGTCCATGAGCAAGCCCTCTCCCGCAGCTTCAGGCGGAAGCG
>NZ_FNHX01000008.1 GCF_900103405.1 Polaromonas sp. JS666
CTCAAACAACGCCAGCCCTTATCCCTCCTCCGTCTGCGCTGCTCGGCCCAGCCAGGACGGGGAAGTCCGAAATACCAAACACCAAATACAGAACCCCAATACAAAACAAGGACACGCCATGGCGTGTCCTTGTGGTTTTCGGTATTGGTATTTTTCTCCCACCCCTTGTGGATGCGCCGAGGAGCGGAGGTTCAGGCGGATAAGGGATCGCGTTGTTTGAGCGAAGCGAGTTTAGCGAGACCCCGCCTGAACCGAGCACCGCAGGTTGCCCGCAGCGAAGCGGAGGGACGCAGCAACCAGGGTCGCCTTTTCTTTGGTGACTTTCTTTTGGCGAAGCAAAAGAAAGTTACTTGCCGCCGGGCAACCCCGGCCAGCAGGAGTCAGAGGGGAGCGCCCCGCTGGAGCAAGCCCCGGCTACTGTGTCGGGGGCAAAACCCCGTCAAGACTATCCGCGTGACGTTGACAGAACCGCACCAACTTCTCCACATCATGCGACTTGTCAAAAATCTCATCCGCGCCTAACTCACGGCAACGCAGCAAGAGATTCTCCTGGTTGTGGCTGGTCAGCACCACGACTTTCTGGCTGGGTTTGCGGCGCTGGCAGTCCTTGAGCACGCCGAAGCCTGAGCCTTCGGTGAGGAACAGGTCGACGATGGCCAGGTCCCAGTCTTCATGGTCGTGTAGCCACAGGCGCGCGCCTGTCTCGGAATCGGCGTGGCCGACAAAACGCAGCGGCGCGATTTCTTCCATGGCTTCAACCAAGGTGTTGCGTATGTCCGGCTTGTCTTCGACAAGAAACGCGTTGATGACCATGGAGCCCCCGAAGTTAATCCATGAAGTTAGCCGTCATCCCGTGCCCCACCTGTCGTCGGGCTCCTTCGGGATGTGTAGGCTGAGTCCCACTTTAGGACAACGGCCGTCTTTTAGCCGTAACTACGGGTAACGCGGGCAATATTACCGGCCGCCATCCGCCGGCCGGTCGCCCGGCGGCGACCAGTGGCGATTTGTAAATATCAGTGGTGGTGGCCGTGCTCGCCGTGGACGTGGCGGTGGGCGATTTCCTCTTCGGAGGCGGCGCGCACGTCGGTCACCTTGAGGGTAAAACGCAGGGCCTTGCCGGCCAGCGGGTGGTTGCCGTCCAGCATGACGATGTCGCCCTTGATCTTGGTGACATTGAAGACATGCCGGCGGCCGTCTTCGCCGCGGCCCTCGAGCTGGCCGCCGACCTTGACCCCGGGCGGGAACTGCGTGCGCGGGATGGTCTGCACCAGGCTTTCGTCGCGCAGGCCAAAAGCGTCCTGCGGCTCCAGCGCCAGCACGGTCTGAAAGCCCGGCTCCTTGCCGTCCAGCGCTTCCTCGATCTTGGGCAGGGTGTTGCCGTAGCCGCCGTGCAGGTAAACCATGGGCGCGTTGCTTTGCTCAACCAGCTTGCCCTGGGCGTCCGCCACCTTGTAGCTAAGTGTGACGGCGGTGTCTTTTGCGATTTTCATGGTGTTTTTCCGGGGTATCCGGGATGCATGTCCCGTACATAAAAGCGCTGATTTTCGCCCAGCCGGCGCCGGCGGGCCGGACGGCAGCGGATTCGGCGGCATTGGCCCCAGGCCGCGTGGGGCTTTGGGGCGGCCCGGCCGGCGGGCCGCGGCGGTATCTCTAGAATCATGCAACATGATAAGTTACATGAAATCCAAGGGCCGGCTTTCGGCCGTGCTGCATGCCCTGCTGCACATGGCCCACCGCGGCGGGCCCATGACGTCGGAGGAACTCGCGGCCTGCCTGCGCACGCATGCGGTGGTGGTGCGCCGCACCATGGCCGGCCTGCGCGAGGCCGGTTTTGTGGTGTCCGAGCGCGGCCACGGCGGCGGCTGGGTGCTGGCGCGCGACCTGGCTTCGGTCACCTTGCTGGATGTGCAGATGGCTGTCGGCGATGCCGGCGCTGCGGCGGATGGCGACGGCCCGCATGCCGACGGCTGCGTCATCGAGCAGTCGGTGCAGCGCGCGCTGGCCGGCAGCCTGCGCGAGGCCGAGGCCTTGCTGATGAAGCGCCTGGGCGAGGTCACGCTGGCCGACCTGTCGGCCGACTTCAACCGCGCCATGGCCGCCCATGCGGCGCGCCATCTATCGCCGGAGGGCCACCATGCTGCATGACGCCATCATTGTGGGCGGCAGCTTTGCCGGCCTGTCCGCCGCGCTGCAGCTGGCGCGCGCCAGGCGGCAGGTGCTGGTGATAGACGCCGGCCTGCCGCGCAACCGTTTTGCCGCCGAATCGCACGGCGTGCTGGGCCACGACGGCAAGCCGGGCGAGCAGGTCCTGGCCGAGGCCAGGCAGCAGCTGCAGGCCTACCCGACGGTGCAGCTCTTCAGCGGCCGCGTGAGCCGCGTGGACAGCGGCGAAGCCGGCTTTGTGGTGGAGGCCGATGAGGGCATGCGCTGGTTCACCGGTCGCCGCCTGCTGCTGGCCACCGGCGTGGCCGACGTGTTGCCCGAAATCCCCGGGCTGCAGGAACGCTGGGGCAAGACCGTGGTGCACTGCCCGTATTGCCATGGTTACGAGATTGGCGGTGGCGCGGTCGGCGTGCTGGGCGCCGGGCCCATGTCGGTGCACCAGGCGCTGCTGTTTGCCGACTGGGGCGAGGTGACGCTGTTCACCCAGGGCGTGGTGCAGCTGTCGCCCGAAGACAGGGGGTCGCTGGCGGCGCGCAAGGTGAAGGTCGAGGCTTTGCCCATCACCGAACTGCTGGGGGCCGCGCCCGCGCTGGACGGTGTGTTGCTGCAGGACGGCCGCCGGCTGCCGCTCAAGGCGCTGCTGGTGGGCGCCCAGGTGCGCATGGCCAGCCCGCTGGCCGCGGCGCTGGGCTGCGCCTTTGACGACACGCCCATGGGGCCCGTGGTGCGCGTCGATGCCTGGGGCCAGACCAGCGTGGCCGGTGTCTATGCGGGTGGCGACATGGCCCGCGTGCCGCACAGCATCACATTTGCCTGCGCGAGTGGTGTGGCGGCCGGCATAGGCCTGCATGCCTCGCTGGTGATGCAGGACGCGCACAGCGGTGAAACAGCCCCGGCATAGCGGGCTCGGCTAAAGTGGTTGAAAGCCGCCGCACAGGCCCCAAGTGCGTTTTTTCAGCCCATTTCGATCCCTCTAACCGCCCCGCTCCGCCATGAACCCCCTGGACACCGTCACCATAGAACTGCTGCCCGCCGGCGCCACGCCGCGCCAGCTGTTTGTGCTGCTGCACGACGCGGGCGGCTCGGCCGCCGACATGCTGGAGCTGGGCAACCTGCTGGGCGGTGCTTTTCCCGAGGCCGCCGTGCTGATCCCCGAAGGCCTGACGGGCCCGCATGCCGATGCGGCCGGCGCCGCCGCGGCCGGGCTGGACGATGCGGCGGCCCTGGCCGGGCGCGTGGAGGCATTGGCCGCCTATTTGCGCGCGCAGCAGCAACGCTTTGAGGTCTTGCAGTCGGACACCGCGCTGGCCGGCTTTGGCGCGGGCGCAAGCCTGGCGCTGGCGCTCAGCGATGCGCATGACGGCCTGGCGGGGCGATTGTTGTCTTTTGGCGGCGGCTACCAGGTCTGGCCGGCCCGCGCGCCCGCGCTGACCACCCTGCATTTGCTGCACGGCCAGAACGACGAGGTCGTGCCGCTGGCGCGCACACGCAGCGACTTTGACCACCTGATGGAGCTGGGCGCCGACGCGACCCTGGACGTGGCCCGCTCGCTGGGCCATGAGCTGCATCCGGCGCTGATGGACCAGGCGGTGACGCGCTTGCAGACCTGTGTGCCGCTCAGGGCGTGGAAGGCTGTCTAAGCGTTTTACTGACAAGCCTGCAACGGCTTGCCTGCCAGCTGCGGCTTGAGCGCTTCCAGCTTGGCCTTGAGCGCCGCATCGGCGGCGGGCAGCTTGAGCAGCTGGCCGCGCGACTCGGGCCGCTCCAGCACCACCTTGGCGGTGCGCACGCCGCGCGTGGCGGCCTTGGCCAGCTCGCGTTCGGCTTCCGCCTGGGAGGTGTAGTGGCCCAGTGAGAGGCCGGGCCCCAGCGCGGGATTGACCAGGGCTTCAAAGGACACGCCCAGGCCGCGCAACTCGCTGCGTTTTTTGTTGAGGGCGTCCTCGCTGTTGTACTTGCCCATGTAGACGATCCAGCGGCCCGGCTCCACGCTGCTTTCCAGCGTCCAGCTGCCGATGGGGAAGCTGCTTTCCAGGCCGGCGCGCAGCGCGCTGCTTTGCTCGGGGTTGAAGAGGCCGGCCTGCAGGCATTCGGGGGCGGCCTGCGCCGCGGGCGCGGGGCTTGGTTCGTTTTCGATCTGGCGCGCCTCGGCGCTTGTGAGCAGCCGCATGGCCTCGGGCCGGATCTGCTGGGCCAGGCGCTGCGGCTCGGCCTGGACGGCCGGGGCAAAACCGTAGTCGGCCAGCAGGCCGTGGGTCCAGGCGAAGTAGCCGGCATTGGCCAGCAGCAGGGCCAGCACCAGCAGCCTCAGCATGGGCGCGCGCCTTGCGGGTTGTGGGCCGCCACGGGCCGCACGCTGACTTCGGAACTGGTGATTTCTTTCATGCCAGCCGCAGTATGCACCAGCAGCGCGCCGTTTTCGGCGGCGCCGTGGGCCGTGCCGGTGGTGCCGTCGGACAGCTGCACGGCCCGGCCCGCGAGCACGTCGCGCGCCGCGAAACGCGCCTGGAAGGGCGCGAAACCGAAGCGCTCAAAGGCCTGCACCGCCTGCACCAGCGGCGGGATGATGCGCAGCAGCGTGGCCGGCGCGTCGAGTTCGGGCAGCAGTTCCTGCAGGCCGCCGGGCGGGACGGCGGGCAGGGCCGCCGCCGGGGCCGCGGTATCCAGCGCCACGGCGCGGATGTTGATGCCTATGCCGATGACCACATAACGGATGCCTTCCCAGCTCGCGGTCTCGACCAGGATGCCGGCCAGCTTGCGCTCGCCCTGGGGCGTGGACAGCCAGAGGTCGTTGGGCCATTTAAGGCCTATGCGCGGCTTGCCGCCGGGCGCCAGGGGCTCCAGGCTGTCGGCCACGCTGACACCGGCCACCAGCGACAGGCCCGACCAGTCGGTGGGCGCCAGCGGCAGGCCCAGCGAAAAGGTCAGGCTGTCGCCGCGCCGGCTTTGCCACTGGCGGCCCAGGCGGCCGCGCCCGGCGGTCTGCTGCTCGGCGACGAGCAGCAATGGCTCGGGACGGGGTTCTACCGTGGGGCTGCCGCGGAAGCGGCGCATGAGCTCGGTGTTGCTGGAGTCGATCTCGGGCAGCACTTCCACCGTGAAGCCGGGCAGCGAGGGCGCCAGGGCCTCCCAGAGGGCTTCGGCGGGCCAGCGTAAGGGGGTTGGTGAGGGGGTGCTCATGAAAGCTCAGGGAGGGTCTGGCCGGCCCTGGGGCTGCTGAAAGACCGGCTCAGTCCTTCTTTTTCTTCTTGGGCTTTTTGTCGGCTTTCTTGTCAGCCTTTTTTTCCGACTTCTTCTTGTCGGCTTTGGCCTCGGCCTTTTTGTCAGCCTTTTTGTCGGACTTCTTGGTGGACTTTTTCTTGCCCTTGGTTTTTTTCTTGTCCTCGTCCTTGGGCGCCAGCAAGGTGCCGCGGCAGTTCTTGGCGCCGCACCAGCAGGGGTATTCGGCCAGCAGTTTCTTGGTGTAGGGCGCGTCGATGATCAGGCCGTAGTCGTAGAACAGCTCTTCGCCGGCCTTGATGTTGCGCAGCGCCTTGATGAAGACCCGGCCCTCATCCTCGTCGGCTTCGCAGTTGGGCTTGCAGCTGTGGTTGATCCAGCGCGAGGAGTTGCCGCCGTGCTTGGCGTCAATCACATGGTCTTCGTCGATGTGGAAGTAGAAGGTGTGGTTCGGGTCCTTGGGATCGTGCGGGTGGCGGCGCAGCGCTTCCTTCCAGTTGATGACCTCGCCCACGTATTCGATCAGGGTCTCGCCCTCGGCCAGGTCCTGCACGGCGAAAACGCCCTTGCCGTGCACGCCGGAGCGCCGTGTCTGGATACGCCGGCCGTCGGCGGCGGGCGCCGGCGCGGGGGGCATGGAAGAAAGGGGCGCGATGGGCGCGTTGGCCTGGTTTTTTGACACGGGATATTTTTTTGGTATGGTTAATTCATGCATGTGCGCGTGCGCGCGTATGCGTGCGCACCCGCGCGCGTACATGCGCGAGAAGCCGCTATTGTAGTGATGCATCGTGACGCACCCCTGGAGCCCCTCATGTTCAAGCGCCGAAACCTGCTGAAGACGACCGCCGCCCTGATGGCCGGGTCGGGCCTGCCGGCGTGGGCCAAGAACGGGGAAAGCCCCCTGCCCAAGGTCGGCAGCAGCCTGGCTTTGCCGGCCGTGGCGCTGCTGGACGGCAGCGCCTGGAAGCCCGCCGATGTGGGCGGAAAGACGCTTGTGGTGTACTGGTGGGCCAGCTGGTGCCCTTTTTGCGCGGTGCAATCGCCCCATATAGAAGCGCTGTGGCGGGCTCAGAAGGCCAAGGGGCTGGAGGTGCTGGCGCTGTCCATCGACAAGCAGCCGGCCGCTGCCGCGGCCTATATGAAGGCCAAGGGCTACAGTTTCCCCGCCGGGATGCTGACGCCGGAAGTCGCCAAGCGCCTGCCCAAGCCGGCTGGCCTGCCCGTGGTGGTGGTGCTCAAGGTGTCGGCGGACGGCCGTGAAGGCAAAGTCGTATTCGCGGAAAGCGGGGAAATGTTCCCCGAAGATGTAGAAGGTTTGAAGAAGTACTTATGAAAACCCTGGTGATTGCAGAAAAACCATCGGTCGCGCAAGACATTGTGCGGGCGATCACGTCCACGGCGGGCAAATTTGAAAAGCACGACGAGTACTTTGAAAGCGATGAATGGCTGGTGACCTCGGCCGTGGGCCACCTGGTCGAGATCCAGGCGCCTGAGGAGTTCGACGTCAAGCGCGGCAAATGGAGTTTTGCCAACCTGCCGGTGATCCCGCCCTACTTTGACCTCAAGCCCATCGACAAGACCAAGACGCGGCTCAACGCCATCGTCAAGCTGGCCAAGCGCAAGGACGTGGGCGCGCTGGTCAACGCCTGCGACGCGGGCCGCGAGGGCGAGCTGATCTTCCGGCTGATCCAGCAATACGCGGGCAGCAAGCTGCCGGTCAAGCGCCTGTGGCTGCAGTCCATGACGCCGGCCGCAATCCGCGAGGGCTTTGACAGCCTGCGCAGCGAAAAGCAGATGCAGGGCCTGGCCGACGCGGCGCGGTCCCGCTCGGAAGCCGACTGGATGGTCGGCATCAACGGCACACGCGCCATGACGGCCTTCAATTCGCGCGACGGCGGTTTCTTTTTGACCACCGTGGGCCGCGTGCAGACGCCGACGCTGTCGGTGGTGGTGGAGCGCGAGGAGAAAATCCGCAAGTTCGTGAGCCGCGATTACTGGGAAATCCACGCGACCTTCCTGGCCGAGGCCGGCGAATACCCGGCCAAGTGGTTCGACCCCAAATGGAAAAAAGCCGCGGCCAATGCCGCCAACGGCGAGGGCGCCGAGCCCGACCCCGAGCTCAAGGCCGACCGCGTCTGGTCCGAGCGCGAGGCGATGGCGATCGCCGAGGCCGTGCGCGGCAAGGCCGCCACGGTGACCGAAGAAAGCAAGCCCACCACGCAGGCGGCCGGCCTGCTGTTTGATTTGACCTCCTTGCAGCGCGAGGCCAACGGCAAGTTCGGCTTCTCGGCCAAGACCACGCTGGCGATTGCGCAAAGCCTGTATGAACGCCACAAGGCCCTGACCTACCCGCGTACCGATTCGCGCGCGCTGCCCGAGGACTACCTGCCGGTGGTCAAGCAGACCTTTGAGATGCTGGCGGACAGCGGTATGAAACACCTGGCGCCGCATGCGGCGACCGCGCTCAAGGGCGGCTACATCAAGCCCAGCAAGCGCATCTTCGACAACGCCAAGGTCAGCGACCACTTCGCCATCATCCCCACGCTGCAGGCGCCCAGCGGCCTGAGCGAAGCCGAACAAAAACTCTACGACCTGGTGGTGCGCCGTTTCATGGCGGTGTTCTTCCCGAGCGCCGAGTACCTGGTGACCACGCGCATCTCGCAGGCCGTGGGCCACAGCTTCAAGACCGAGGGCAAGGTGCTGGTCAAGCCGGGCTGGCTCGCGATCTACGGCAAGGAAGCCGCCGACGAGGTGGCCGACGCCAAGGACGGCGACAAGGGCCAGAGCCTGGTGCCGGTCAAGCCCGGCGAGATGGTGCGCGCCGAGGTGGTCGAGGCCAAGGGCCTGAAGACCCGGCCGCCCGCGCGCTATTCGGAAGCCACGCTGCTGGGCGCCATGGAAGGCGCCGGCAAGACGATTGACGACGACGAACTGCGCGAAGCCATGCAGGAAAAAGGCCTGGGCACGCCGGCCACGCGCGCCGCCACGATTGAAGGCCTGATCGCCGAGAAATACATGCTGCGCGAAGGCCGCGAGCTGATCCCCACGGCCAAGGCCTTCCAGCTCATGACCCTGCTGCGCGGCCTGGGCGTGGAGGAACTCTCCAAGGCCGAGCTGACCGGCGAGTGGGAGCACAAGCTCGCGCAGATGGAGCACGGCAAGCTGAGCCGCGAAAAATTCATGGCCGAGATCGCCGCCATGACGGAAAACCTGGTCAACAAGGCCAAGGGCTATGACAAGGACACGATTCCCGGCGACTACGCCACGCTGTCCGCGCCCTGCCCCAACTGCGGCGGCGTCATGAAGGAAAACTACCGGCGCTACACCTGCACCGGCAAGAACGGCGACGACGGCTGCGGCTTCAGCTTCGGCAAGACGCCGGCCGGCCGCACCTTTGAAGTGGCCGAGGTCGAGCAGTTCCTGCGCGACAAAAAAATCGGCCCGCTGGACGGCTTTCGCTCCAAGGCCGGCTGGCCTTTCACCGCCGAGATGGTGATCAAGTTCGACGAAGAGACAAAAAACTACAAGCTCGAGTTTGATTTCGGCGACGACAAGAATGCTGAAACCGGCGAGATCGTCGACTTCGCCGGCCAGCAGTCGCTGGGCCCCTGCCCGCGCTGCGCCTCGCGCGTGTTCGAGCTCGGCAAGAATTACGTCTGCGAAAAATCGGTGCCCACACTGGCGCAGCCGACGCCCAGCTGCACCTTCAAGACCGGCCAGGTCATCCTGCAGCAGCCCATAGAGCGCGAGCAGATGCACAAGCTGCTGGAAACCGGCAAGACCGACCTGCTCGACAAGTTTGTCTCCATGCGCACGCGCCGGCCCTTCAAGGCCATGCTGGCCTGGGACAAGGAGGCTGACAAGGTGAACTTTGAATTTGCGCCGTCCAAGTTCCCGCCGCGCAAGCCGGCGGCCGCCAAGACCGGCACGGTGAAAACGCCTTTCGGCAAGACCGTCGCGGCGAAGGCAGCGAAAGCACCGGCCGCGAAGAAGGTCGCTGCCAAGAAAACACCGGCCGCCAAAACCGCCAAGCCCAAAACGCCGCGCGTCGCCAAGCCGGGCGCCGGCCTCAAGCCCAGCGACGCGCTGGCCGCGGTGATAGGCGCCGAACCGGTGGCGCGCACCCAGGTCATCAAAAAACTCTGGGACTACATCAAGGCCCAGGGCCTGCAGGACGCGGCCAACAAGCGCGCCATCAATGCCGACGCCAAGCTGCTGCCGGTGTTCGGCAAGCCGCAGGTCACGATGTTTGAATTGGCCGGCATTGTCGGCAAGCACCTGAGCGCCGAATAAGGCGCCGGAGCAAGCCGCTTGCCTTTCAGCCCACCGGCTCGGGCAGCTGCCGCAGCGCGTGCAGCCGCGAACTGAAGACCACGCAGGCCAGCAGCGCAAAACCGGCCAGGCTCAGCCACAGGCAGGCGGCCTCTCCCCATAAGGCGCCGACCAGTCCGCCCAGCGCGGCCCCCAGCGGGCGCGAGCCGGCGTTGGCGGTCAGGAAGACGGCTGAAATGCGGCCCAGCGCCGCATGGGGCGTGATGCTCTGGCGCAGGGTGGCGGAGGTGATGCTCCAGACGATGGGGCCGGCACCGAACAGGAAAAACCCCAGGGCCGCCAGCGCGCCGCTGGGCACGGCCAGCGTGGCCACCAGGCTCAGGGCGGCCAGCAGTGAGCTGGCCGGGCCGGCCTGCATGGCCCGCCCGAAGGGCAAGGCCGCCACCACGTGCGGCGCCAGCAGCGAACCCACCACCATGCCCGCGCCGTAGCAGCCCAGCGTGAGGCCCACGCCCTGCGGTGTCAGGCCCAGCACGCGCACCGCGTAGGGCACATAGGCCGCCTGCAGCACAAACCAGGAGATGTTGGAGATCATGCCCGCCAGGATCATGGGACGCAGGAAAGGATGGCGCCAGACAAACTGCGCGCCGTCGCGAACCTCCAGCAGGGGATGGCGCGCCGCGGCCGGCGCGCGCGCCGGCTCCGACAGGCGCAGCAAAAGGCTGATGGCCGATGCGGAGAGCAGCGCGGCCAGCACAAAGGCCGCCGGCGCGCCGGCCCAGGCGACCAGCGCCCCGGCCAGCGCCGGCCCGCCCGCGTAAGCCATGCTGCGCGCCAGTTCCAGCCGGCCGTTGGCGCGCGCCAGCAGCGTGCGCGGCACGATGGCTGGCACCAGCGCGGGCGCCGCCACGCTGAAACAGACGGTGCCCACCGCGCCGGCCAGGCCCAGCAGCGCCAGCCCGGCAATCGACAACCGGCCTGTCAGCACCATGGCCAGCAGCGCCAGCAGGGACAGCGCGCGCAGGCTTTCGGCCGCCACCATCAGGCGGCTGCGCGAGACGCGGTCGGCCAGCAGGCCCAGCGGGATGGCCATCAGCAGGAAGGGCAGGGTTTGCAGCGCCGCCAGCAGGCCTATCTCGCCGGGCCCCGCGCCCAGCATCAGCACCGCGACCAGCGGCACCGCCGCCAGGCTCAGCTGTTCGGCCGACTGCGCGGCGAGGTTGGCCCAGGCCAGGCGCGTGAAATGGGGCGGAAGTGGGGCGTGCATCGCGGTCGGGAAAGCGCCTATGCTACCCGCCGCGTTCCTCGGGGCTCGCACGCTGCCGTTCGCCGGAGCAGGGGTGTTGCGCTGCCGGTAGTGACGGCCTCAGGCCGCCGGCTCGGGCAGCTGCCGCAGCGCGTGCAGCTGCGAGGCAAAAATCACCGCGGCCTGCAGCACAAAGCCGGCCAGCGCCAGCCACAGGCAGGCGGCTTCGCCCATGGACGCGCCCACCACGCCGCCCAGCGCCGCGCCCAGGGGGCGCGAGCCGGCATTGACGGCCAGGAACACGGCCGAGACCCGGCCCAGCATGGCATGCGGCGTGACGCTCTGGCGCAAGGTGGTCGAGGTGATGGTCCAGACAATGGGCCCGACGCCGAACAGGAAAAACGCCGTGCCCGCCAGCACGCCGCTGGGAACAAACAGCGTGGCCGCCATGGCCGCGGCGGCCAGCACCGAGACGGCCGGTCCCAGCTGGATAGCACGGCCAAAGGGCATGGCCGCCACCACGCGCGGCGACAGCAGCGCGCCCACCACCATGCCGGTGCCATAAGCGCCCAGCGTGATGCCCACGCCCTGCGCCGTCAGGCCCAGCACGCGCACCGCATAAGGCACATAAGCGGCCTGCAGCACAAACCAGGCGATGTTCCAGACCGTGCCGGCGATCACCATGGGCCGCAAATAGGTCTGGCGCCAGACAAACTGCGCGCCGTCGCGGATCTCGAGCAGCGCGTGGCGCCTCGCGGTGGGCGCGCGCGCCGGCTCGGCCAGTTGCAGCAGCATGGCCACGGCCGCGCCGGACAACAGGGTTGCCAGCACAAAGGCCGAGGGCGCACCGGTCCAGGCGACCAGTGCCCCGGCCAGCGCCGGCCCGCCCGCGTAAGCCATGCTGCGCGCCAGCTCCAGCCGGCCGTTGGCGCGTGCCAGCAGCGTGCGCGGCACGATGGCCGGCACCAGGGCCGGCGCCGCCACATTGAAGCAGACCGTGCCCACGGCACCGATAAAACCCAGCAGCGCCAGCCCCGCGATGGAGAGCTGACCCGACAGCACCATGGCCAGCAGCGCTACCAGGGACAGCGCGCGCAGGCTTTCAGCCGCCACCATCAGGCGGCAGCGCGAGACCCGGTCGGCCAGCAGGCCCAGGGGAATGGCCAGCAGCAAAAAAGGCAAGGTCTGCAGCGCTGCGAGCAGGCCGATTTCGCCAGGCCCCGCGCCCAGCATCAGCACCGCGACCAGCGGCACGGCCGCCAGGCTCAGCTGCTCGGCCGATTGGGCCGCGAGGTTGGACCAGGCCAGGCGCTGGAAGGGAATGGGAAGTGGAGGGTGCATGGGGCAAGCCGGATGAGGCTGCCATTCTGCCCGTGACAGCCTGACCCTGCTGGCCGTTAACGGACGCGCGATGAGATCAATGCAATTGCAATGCCGGCCAGCCCCGCTCGCTGCCTATGGCCGCCAGCGTCGCGTCGGCATTCACCATGACCGGGTGCTTGACGGCCTCCAGCAGCGGCAGGTCGTTGATGGAGTCGCTGTAGGCCGTGCTCTTGCAGTCCTTGAAGCGCAGGCCGCGCGCCGTGAGCCAGGCGTGCAGGCGCTCGACCTTTCCTTCGCGCATATTGAGCACGCCGGTGGTGCTGCCGGTGAACAGGTCGCCGCGCATCTCGGGTTCGGTGGCAATCAGGTGTTCGATGTCGAAGTAGATGGCCGTGAGTTCGGTGATGAAACGGTTGGTGGCCGTGGTCATGACCACCAGGTCGCCCGCCTCCAGGTGTTTGTCGACCAGCGCGACGGCGGCCGGCGTGATGCGCGGCACTATCCAGTCGGCCAGGAATTCCTGGCGCAGTGGCTCCCACTGCTGCACGGTGCGGCCGGCCAGCGTGCCCACATAAAAATCGGCGAACTCTTTCAGCCCGACGGTGCCGGCCTTGTAGCGCGCCGCCATGTCGGCGTTGCGCGCCGTGAACTCGGTGCGGCCCAGCAGGCCCTTCTCGACCAGGAAATCGCACCACAGCACATCGCTGTCACCGTTGAGCACGGTGTGGTCCAGGTCGAAAAGGGTCAGCTTCATGGTCAAGGTTGGCGAAGGTGCCAGGCCTTGGGACGCGTGAAGGTCTGTATGCCGTAGGTGGAAAGCGTCAGGCCCACGCCCGAATCGCCATAACCGCTCCAGGGCAGGCGCGGGCTCACGCGGTCGCAGCAGTTCCAGTAGACGCTGCCGGCATGGACCTGGGCCAGCAAGGCCTTGGCGCGCGCCTCGTCGGGTGTGAAGACGCCGGCCGTCAGGCCGTAGCGCGTGTCGTTCATGAGCTTGACGGCCTCGGCATCGCCCGAAACCTTCTGGATGCCTATGAGGGGGCCGAAGCTTTCCTCGCGCATCAGTTCCATGTTGTGGTTGACGTTGCCGAACACCGTGGGCTCGTACCAGTTGCCCGGGCCGGCCCCGCGCTTGCCGCCGGCCAGCAGGGTGGCACCCTTGGCCTTGGCGTCGGCCACCTGGGCGTCCAGCACATCGAGCTGCGGCGCGCGCGTGATCGCGCCTATATAGGTGTCTTCGCTCATGGGGTCGCCGGTCTTGAAGGTTTTTACCGTTTCCAGGAAGGCGGTGACAAAGGCGTCGTAAATTTTCTCGTGCACATAGATGCGCTCGACCGAGCAGCAGCTCTGGCCGGTGTTGTACATCGCGCCGTCGGCCAGCGATTCGGCCGCGTTCTTGACGTTGGCGTCTTCGCTGACATAGGTCGGGTCCTTGCCGCCCAGCTCGAGCTGCAGCTTGACCAGGCGCGGGCCCAGCGCCTGCGCGATTTTGGCGCCGGTGGCGTGCGAGCCGGTGAAAAACAGCCCGTCGATTTTTTGTTCCATCAGCGCCGCGCCCACCGCGCCGCCGCCTATCAGCGGGATGAACACGTCCTGCGGCACACCGGCGGCATGCAGCAGGCGCGCCATGGCCAGGCCCGACATCGCGGCGTATTCCGAGGGTTTGTAGAGCACCGCGTTACCCGTGAGCAGCGCCGGGATGAAAACATTGCCGCCCACAAACCAGGGGTAGTTCCAGGCCGAGATGTTGGCGACCACGCCCAGCGGCGTGTGCTCGATCTGCTCGGTCATGCCGCCCTCGTTGAACACGGTCTGCGTGCCGGTGGCGCCGCCGACTTCCGCGAGGAAGAAATCGATGCGGCCCAGCAGGCCGTTGAGTTCATTGCGCGACATCTTGAGCGGCTTGCCGGTCTCGCGTGTCATGACGGCGGCCAGCGCGTCGAGCTCGGCGACGATGCCGGCGCGAAAGCGCGTGATGCAGGCCTTGCGTTCGGCCATGGGCACGGCCGCCCAGGCGGGCTGCGCCGCGCGGGCGCGGCGTGCCTTGGCGGCGACGGAGGCCGCGTCGTCGGCGGGCAGTTCGGCGATCTGCGCGCCGGTGGCGGGGTTGTGGACGGCGAGTGTGTTCATGCTTGTTTTGCCTTGTGTTTGGCGGCGGCCACGGCCGTGAGGAAGTCGTCGAGCACGGCGGCGTCGTCAATCGTGTCGGAGCCGGGTTTGTGGAATTCGGGGTGCCATTGGGTGGCGGCGATATAACTCTTGTTCTTGTCCTTGCGGCGTATGGCTTCGACGATGCCGTCGTCCACGCTGAAGGCCTCGGCCTCGAACTCCGGCGACAGGTCCTTGATGCCCTGGTGGTGGATGCTGTTGACGCGCACGCGCTCCACGCCGGGGTACAGCGCCGACAGCCTGGAGCCCTGGACGATGTTGACGCTGTGGAAGTTCAGGTCGTAGGTCGCGGCGTCGCGGTGCACAAAAGCGTCGGGCACCTGGGTGTTGATGTCCTGGTAGAGCGTGCCGCCGAAGGCGACGTTGAGCAGCTGCAGGCCGCGGCAGACGCCGAAAACCGGTTTGCCGAGTTTTTCAAATGCGGCCACCAGGGCTTTGTCGTATTCGTCGCGGATGCGGTCGCCCGACCATTTTTCGTCCAGCGGCTCCTCGCCGTAGCTGCCCGGCCAGACGTCGGCGCCGCCGTGCAGCACCAGGCCGTCCAGCCACTGCGCATAGTGCTCATAGGTCACGTCGCCGCGCTGCGTGCTGCCCGTGGGGCAGGGCACCATGACCACCATGGCGCCCGAGGACATGACCCAGTGCGCGATGGACTGCTCGACGTATTGCAGCGTCTTGCCGGTGAAGTAGGAGCGCGTCGGGTCGGCATGCGAGAAGCAGGCTGACAAGCCAATTTTGAGACGACTGGCGGCGATCACAATGCAGCCTCAAATAAACGCTGGAAATCCTCCGCCTTGCAGGGCCGTGGATTGGTCTGGTGGCAGATATCGGCCGTGGCAATCTCGACCAGGCGTGGCAACTGTTCGCGCTTGACGCCATGGGCCGACAGCGGGCCGGTGATGCCCACGCTTTCCTTGAGCTGCTTGAGCCAGGGCACCAGGGCTTTGCCGCCGCCGGCCACGCCGCAGACATGGGCGAGTTCGTCGAACTTGGCGGGGGCCGACTCGTAGTTCCAGGCCAGTACGGTGTCAATCATCAGCGCATTGGCCAGGCCGTGGTGCAGGTCGCAGACGGCGCCCAGCGCGTGCGCGCAGGAGTGCACCGCGCCCAGGTCTTTCTGGAAGGCGATGGCGCCCATCATGGAGGCCATCATCATGTCGCTGCGCGCCTGCAGGTTGGAAGGCTCCTTGACGGCCTTGAGCAGGGCATGGGCCGCGATGCGCGTGCCCTCGAGCGCGATGCCGTCGCACAGCGGGTGGTAAGCCGGCGAGAGGTAGCTTTCGATGTTGTGGGTCAGCGCGTCCATGCCGGTGGCGGCCGTCACATGGGGCGGCAGGCCCAGCGTGAGTTCCGGGTCGGCGAACACCACCTTGGCCAGGATCTTGGGGCTGAAGACCACGCGCTTCAAATGCGTGTCGTTTTCGCTCACGACCGAGGAGCGGCCGACCTCGGAGCCTGTGCCCGAGGTGGTGGGCAGGGCCACGAAGTAGGGCAGCTCGTTGACGATGGGCCGCACCTGGGGGTGGTCCCAGACGTATTCGAGGATGTCGCCCTCGTGCGTGGCGGCAATGCCCACCACCTTGGCCACGTCCAGCGCCGCGCCGCCGCCGAAGCCGATCACGCAGTCGGCCTTGTGGGCCTTGTAGGCCGCGGCGCCGTCCATGACCTGGCTGCAGGTCGGGTTGCCGAACACGCCCGAGAACACGGCCACGTCCAGCCCGCCCAGGTGGGCCTTGAACTCGGCCAGCACCGGCAGCGCGGCCAGCGCCTTGTCGGTCACGATCAGCGGGCGCTTGCAGCCGGCGGCCAGCAGGGTTTCGGCGACCTGCTTGCGCGCGCCGGCGCCGAAACGGATGGCGGTGGGGAAGGAGAAGTTGGTGGTGCTCATGGGGTGTCTTCTTGGAGTGGCTGTAAGGGTCAAATGGCGGAAGGCAGCTGCAGGAACATATGCTGTTTGCCGAACGGTACGCCGTTCACGCGTATGGCGTCGGGCTCTGTGCCGAAGGGCGCGAAGCCGGCGCGGGCATACAGGCCCGCGGCCTGCTTGTTGCCCTCGGTCACGGTTAGCACCAGCAGCTCCACGCCCGCGGCTTTGGCGGCCTGCACCACGGTGTTGACCAGGGCTAGGCCCAGGCCTTGGCCGCTGTACTCGGGTGCGACGTACATCGCGACCAGGGTGGCCTTGTGGCGGTTTTTCAGGCGCGTCTCGCGCGTCATGCCGACCACACCGGCCAGCGTGCCGTCCACAAAAGCGCCCCACATGACGGTGTCCGACTCGGGCGACAGCCGCTTTTCGGTGTCGGCCGGCGGGCGGATGTTTTCCTCCTCGAAGCTGGAGGTGAAGGCGTCGGGGTGCTCGCGCAGGCCGCGCAGGCGCAGTTCCCGGTATACCGGCGCGTCGGAGGCTTCAAGTCGGCGAATCTGCATCAGGGGGTTCGAAGGGTTCAATCAGATGATCTCGAAATAGCGTTTCATTTCCCAGTCGGTCACGGCGTCCAGCCATTGCCGCCACTCCCACTCGCGCGTGGCCGCGAAGTGATCCACGAAAGTATCGCCCAGCCAGTCGCGCGCGATGGCCGATTTCTGGAAAATCCGCGTGGTTTCTATCAGGGTGCGCGGCGCGCGCGGGATGTGCTCGGCCCCGGCATTGGTGCCGGTGATGGGCGCGCCCAGCTTCAGGCCTTTTTCGACGCCGTGCAGGCCGGCCGCGATCACCGCCGCCATGGCCAGGTAGGGGTTCACGTCGGCGCCCGGGCAGCGGGTCTCCAGCCGGGTGGCCTTGGGGCTGCCGGCGATCACACGAAAACTCGCGGTGCGGTTGTCCATGCCCCAGGTCGGCTTCACCGGTGCCCAGAAACCGTCGACCAGGCGCTTGTAGCTGTTGATGGTGGGCCAGATCATGGGGCCGAACTCCATCATGCAGGCGACCTGGCCGGCGATGTAGCTCTCAAACAGCTTGCTCATCTTGCGCGGGTTCTTCGCGTCGTAGAACAGGTTGTTCTTGCCGTCGGACAGGCTTTGGTGGATGTGGCCGCTGCAGCCGGGCAGTTGCTGGTGGGGCTTGGCCATGAAGCTGGGCATGATGCCGAAGCGCGAACCGATTTCCTTGGTGCCGGTCTTGAACAGGATGGCGCGGTCGGCCTGCTCCAGCGCTTCGCTGAAAGCGATGGCGACTTCATAGACGCCGGGGCCGGTTTCGGTGTGCAGGCCCTCGATGGGGATGCCGAAGGCCAGCATCTCGTCCATGATGGCGTTGAAAAAGCCCTGGTTCTGGTTCATGCGCAGCAGCGAATAACCGAACATGCCGGGCGTGAGTTTTTCGGCCCCCACGCCGTTTTTGGCGGCCCAGCTGTGCGGCGTCTCGAGGAAGTTGAACCACTCGAACTCCATGCCCGTCATGGGCATCAGGCCCATCTTCTCGGCGCGCTTCAGGACCCGCTTGAGCGTCTGGCGCGGGCAGACGGCATGCGGTGTGCCGTCGGCGTTGACGAACTCGCCGAGCACAAAGGGCACTTTGTTGTCCCAGGGCACGTGGCGCAGGGTCGCCAGGTCCAGCCGGGCCAGCGCGTCGGGAAAGCCGTGCTGCCAGCCGGTCACCGTGGTGTTGTCGTAACAGCTGTCCATCATGTCCCAGCCCAGCACCACGTCGCAAAAGCCGAAGCCGCCGGCCGGGTAGGGCTCGGCCGCGCCCAGGAATTTGTCCCTGTGCAGGTATTTGCCGCGCAGCACGCCGTCGATGTCGCTGACGGCGACCTTCATCTTGTTGGCGCCCGATTTGCGCAGGGAGTCCAGCACGCCGCGGGATGTGGAAGGGGTGGGAGCTTTTTTGGCCATGGTGTGCACGCCTTGTGGTTCAGGTAGAGGCGGCAGCCCGGCCTTTTTCGGCCAGGCTGATCGCGAATTCTTCTTCGGGCGAGAGGATCAGGCGGTGGCGGCCGGCCACGGCAAAGTAGCTGACGCCGATGGCGAACCACAGCGCGACCCAGAGCACGCCGACGCGGTAGACCGGGTCGCTGAGCTGAAAGTAAATGGTGACCAGCGCGATCAGCAGAGTCAGCACGGCGCCCGCCACGCCCAGCGGGCTGCGGTAGGGGCGCTCCATGTGCGGCAGCTTGCTGCGCAGCCGTATGAAGGACAGCGCCTGCATCACATAGGAAAACATGGCGCCGAACACCGCCATGTTGAGCAAGGTGCCGCCTATCACGGCCGAGCCCTTGTCCACGCCCAGCGTGAACCACAGCACAAACATCACCACCAGCGCGACCACCGAGCCGACGACCATCGCGATGTGCGGCGTCTTGCGGCTGCCGTGGGTGACCGACAGCGCCGAGGGGAAATAACCGGCCCGGCTCAGCGAATAGATCTGCCGGCCCTTGGCGAAGATGATGGTGTGAAAGCTCGCCACCAGGCCCAGCACCGCGACCAGCGCCAGCACCTTGGCGATGCCGCCGCCGTAGATGGCCTTGAAGCCGTCCAGCAGCGGCTCGGCCGAGGTGCTGAGCGCGTGCGAGCCTATGCCGGCGACCGAGGGGTTGAGCCACAGGATCATGAAGGCCGAGAGGATGAGCGTGAAGATGCCGGCGATGATGCCGCGCGGCATGTCGCGGCGCGGGTCCACCGATTCCTCGGCCGCCAGCGGCAGCTGCTCTATCGCCAGGAACAGCCACACGGCAAAAGGCAGGGCCGCGAGCACGCCGCCCAGGCCCAGCGGCAGGAAGGGGCCGCGGCCCTCGGGCAGCACGGCGCCGCCGGCGCCCACGTTCATGGCCCAGCGCGCGAAGTCTATGCGCGGGAAGGCGCTGACCCAGAAGGCCACCAGGCAGGCCAGCGCCAGCAGCGTGACGGCCAGCGTGATCTTGAAGGACAACTCGACACCGACGATGTTCAGGCCTATGAAGACGACGTAAAAGCCTATCCACCACAGCGGCTGCCAGGCCGGCGGCGTGCCGAAGATGCTGCCCATGTAGCTGCCGATGAAAAACACGATGACGGCCGGCGTCAGCACGTATTCCACGTTCTCGGCCAGCCCGGTCAGGAAACCGCCCCAGGGCCCCATGGCGGTGCGCGCGAAGGAATAGGCCCCGCCGGTGTGCGGCAGCGCGGGCGACATCTCGGCCAGCGAAAAGGTCAGCCCCAGGTACATCACGGAAATAATGATGGTGGCCAGCAGCATACTGCCCCAGCCGTTGGCCAGGCCCAGGTTCCAGCCCGCGAAGTGGCCGGAGATCACGGCGCCCACCCCCAGGGCCCAGAGCGACCAGACGCCGGCATAGCGGCGCAGTCCCCTCTTTTCAAAGTAGCTGCCGTCGACTTTCGCGTACTGGACGCCGGAACGTTCTGACATGGTGGCTCCCTAGGCTAAAGATGGCTGGATGGACGGCCCGGTGGGGCCGACTTGCATCCTAGGGTGCGGGCCGGCGCGCTGAAATCCCATTTCGGCAAGTTGCACGGATGGGGCGCCAGCGAAGCGAGCGAAAGTAAGTCGAACTGTTTCAAAGCGTAGCTTGCATGCGGCACGAATCCTGCAAGAATGCGGCGATGGCACATCCTTCCGATACCGCCGAGCCGGCCCCACCGGCCCTGCTGTCCCGCGCGTCGTTTGCCGATGCGGACGAGCAGGCGGCAGCGCTCACGGGCTGGAATCAGAGCTACCTCCAGCTCTCGCGCGGCGCCTTTGGCGGCGAGGTGCGGCAGCTGGAATTCGCGGGCCTGCGCCTCTTTGTGGAAAGCCTGCGGGAGTCGGTGTACCAGACAGGCCAGATCCGTAACGGTGCACTGGCCCTGGGCCTGCCGCTGCAGGTTGAAGGGCCCAGTATGTTTTGCGGTGCGCCCAGTGATGCTGATGCGCTGCATGTGTTTTCGGGTGCGTCGGGTTTTGAGTTCCGCTCGTCCCGGCGCCATGTGATGCTGGGGCTGGAGCTTGATGAGGCCGCCTGGCGACGTTGCGGCGAGCATGACCCGGCGCTGCAGGCCCGGCTGGGCGCGCAGGCCGGCTTGCGCCGGCTGGACGGCGCGGCGCAGGCGGGGCTCAGGCAGTGCCTTGTTGGGGTGCTGGATACGGTGGAGGCGGCCCCGGCGCTGCTGCAATCGCCCGCCGTGCAAGCCGCCATGCTCGACACCGTGATGGAGCAGCTCGGCCGCGTTCTTGCGCCGACGGGCGGCGTCGATTCTGTGAGCATCCACGGGCATTGGGCGCTGACGCGGCGCGCGCGTGAACTGGTGCATACGCAGCTCGACCAGCCGCCCACTGTCTTGGCGCTGTGCGAGCAGCTCGGCGTCAGCAGGAGAACCCTGCAGAACGGCTTTCAGACGGCACTGGGCATCAGCCCATTGGCTTATCTGCGCGCCGTGCGCCTGAACGCCGCCAGGCAGGCGCTGAAGACCGCTACGTCCGTGACGGCGGCTGCAACCGACCTGGGGTTTTGGCATTTTGGTCATTTCGCGCACGACTACCAGCAAATGTTTGGCGAGCTTCCTTCAGAATCGTTTCGCCGAAACCATTAACGCCCCCACGCTTTTCACTTCGCCTTCGGCTCCGTGTAATGCGCTGCCCCCCGAGGGGGCGCTGCGCCTGCGGCCCGGCAAAGCCGGTTCCGCGGCCCCGGCTGGGTTTAAGAGTTCAGGGGGTTCAACCAGCGGGGGCCGCTGATCGGATGCCCATGTCCTGCAGGGCTGCCGCTACGGCCTGCACTGCCTGCGCCATTTCGTTGGGGCCTATGGCGCCTATGCAGCCGACGCGGAAAGTTTCCACCTGGGTCAGCTTGCCGGGGTATAGGACAAAGCCGCGATTTCGCGCGGCGGCATAAAAGGCCTTGAAGTCGTAGCGGTTGTCGGCCGGCGCGTGGAAGGTCACGATGATGGGCGCCTGGATGGCCGGGTCCAGGAAGGGCTTGAAGCCGAGTTTCGCCATGCCCGTGATCAGCGTGCGGTAGTTGCTCTCGTAGCGCGCCAGGCGCGCGGGCTGGCCGCCTTCCTCCTCGAACTGGGCAATCGCCTCGGCCAGCGCCACCACCACATGGGTGGGCGGCGTGAAGCGCCACTGCGTGGTTTTTTCCATGTAGGTGTACTGGTCGTGCAGGTCCATGGCCAGCGACTGGCTGCGGCCGGCGCAGTCCTCCAGCACCGCCTTGCGGATAAACACAAACCCCATGCCGGGTACGCCCTCCAGGCATTTGCCGCTGGCGGCCACCAGCGCGTCGAAATGCACCTTGCGCGCATCGATGTCTATCGCGGCGAAAGAACTCATGGCATCGACCAGCAGGCCCTTGCCGTGGGTCTTGCAGACGTCGGCGACTTCCTGCAGCGGATTGAGCACACCGGCGCCGGTCTCGCAGTGGATCAGCATCACGTGGGTGATGCTGGTGTCGGCTTCCAGCATGGCGTCCAGCGCGGCCGGCGAAACCTGGGCGGCTTCGTCAAACGGCATGACGGTGCAGCGCCGGCCCATCAGCGTGGTCAACTTGGCCGCGCGCTTGCAATAAGCGCCGTTGTCCATCACCAGCACATGGCCGTCGCGCGGCACCACGGTGGCCACCGCCGCCTCCACGCTGAAGGTGCCGCTGCCCTGCAGCGGCACAACGACGTGCGAATCCTGCCCATGGATGATGGCCAGCAGGCTTTTGCGCACGCTGGCGGTGACAGCGTTGAAATCGCTGTCCCAGGAACCCCAATCTTTCAGCATCGCGAGCTTGGTGCGCAGCGTGGTCGTGAGCGGACCCGGCGTTAAAAGGATTTTGTCTCTGTCCATGGATTGCCTCCTGGTTTTTGTAGGGTTCAGTTCAAGTCGGGAGCGGCGTCGCGCAGGAAAACGGGCAGGTCCATGCTGGGCGGCCGCGCCGGCACCTGGTACATCATGTCGGCCACATAGCCCCGATGGAAGGTCTTGTGGTTGACGACGTGCAGCAGCATGTCGCCGCGGGCCATCGCGCCTTCGCCGCCATCAACAAATTTGAAATGCACGACTTCGCACTGCCTCTCACCGGTCAAGGCGTCTGCGTAAAGGATGTACCAGTCGTCGAGCGCCTGTTGCTGCCCGCGCAGCTGCGCGAGCGCCGGCGTGCTGTCGGTATTGCGGGAAGTAAAGCCGTGCGGCCGGCCCTGCAGGTGGGCCTGCCAGATCTGGTCGACCACACAGGCGTGGTTCAGCGTGCGGAGCATATTGCCGAAGGAGGTCGCGCGCGGCGCCGTCAGTTCACCGGGCGGCAACTGCTCCAGCGCCGTGAAGAGGCGGTCGTTCGCCCAGGCCGTGTAGCGCGTGAGCAGGCGAAGGTTGCGGCGGTCGGCCATGGAGCCCATCAACGCGAACTGGTGCGCCAAGCCTGGGTGCGGCGGTTGACCCACCAGGCCAGCGCCATGAACAGCAGGGTGGCGATCGTCGAGGCCACGCCTATCAGCACGGCCATGGCCGCGGCCGCGCCTATCTCGCCGGCCTCGTCAAGGTTCAGGATGGCGATGGAGGCGACCTTGGTTTCAGGCGAGTAGAGGAAGACCACGGCGGAGATCGTCGTCATCGCGTTGATGAAAAAATAGCGCGCGATGTCGACCAGGGCCGGCGTGCAGATCGGCAATGTCACGCGCCAGAAGGTTTTGAAGAAGGGCACCTTGAGCGAGGCGCTCACGGCCTCGAATTCGCCGTCGAGCGCCTTGAGGGCCGTCACCGCCGTCAGGTGGCCGGTGGTGTAGAAGTGCACGATGGTGCACAGCGTGAGCAGGGTCAGCGTGTGGTACAGGCCGTTGAGCGGATTGCCGGGTGCGTTGAAAAAGAAGATGTAGCCCAGGCCCAGCACCAGGCCGGGCACGGCCATGGGCAGCATGGCCAGCATGCGCACAAAACCGCGCAGGCCGTCCATGCCCTTGGTTTTTTCGAGCAGGTAGGCGCTGATAAACACCAGCGCCGTGCCGAAGACGGCCGTGCCCGCCGCCATCTTGAGGCTGTTGACAAAACCGACGCCGACTTCGGCATCGACCAGTCCCATGGTGTAGTGGCGCAGGCTGGGTGTCAGGTTGTAGGGCCAGAAGCTGGCGAAGGAGGCGAACACCGCCATGCCCAGCATGGCCAGCACCAGGAAGGCGATGGCGCAGCAGTACAGCGTCATGACCCCGTCATAGGCGCGCGAGGGCGTGGGCCGGTAGGGCACGGCGCGCGCCGTCAGCATCGCGGTCTGGCGTTTGCTGACGTAGTGGTCGACCGCGAAGGTCAGCACGGCCGGCGCCAGCAACAGGATGGCGACGACCGCGCCCTTGGCGAAATCCTGCTGGCCTATGACCAGCTTGAAGACGTCGGTCGCCAGGACGTTGAAGTTACCGCCTATCACTTTCGGGATGCCGAAGTCGGTCATGACCAGCGTGAATGTGACCAGCGCGGCGGAGATCAGGCCGTACTTGGCGCCGGGCAGGGTGATGGTGAAGAACTTGCGCCTGGCGCTGGTGCCCATGGCGTCGGCGGCCTCGTAAAGGCGCGCGTCCGACAGCGTGAGCGCCGTGACCAGAATCATCAGCGCATGCGGGAACACCGCGAAGCATTCGGCCACCACGATGCCGGGCGCGCCGTAGATCTGCTCTATGCCCAGGCCCTGCATCCAGCCCTTGAGCACGCCCTGGTTGCCGAACCAGTAGATCAGCGAAATCGCCGACAGCAGCGAAGGCGCCAGCAGCGGGATCAGGGTGATGCCGCGAAACAACGCCTTGTAGGGCATGCAGGAGCGCGCCAGCGCATAGGCAAAACCGAAAGCCAGCGGCACGGCGACCAGCGTGACCACGCTGGAGACCCAGAGGCTGTTCCACAGGCTTTCGAGCAGCGCTGGGGTCTTGGCGTACTCGATGAAGTTGTCGAACCAGATGAAATCGCCGGACTTGTCCAGCAGCGCCTGCTGCAGGATGGCCAGCAGCGGCGCCGCGAGAAACACGACCAGGATCAGCGCAGCCAGCGCCAGGGCCGCATAGGCGAGATGGTCTATCCAGTGCGCGCGCTGCCTGACCATGGGCGGCGCGGGGGGCGTGAAGACCGGCATCAAAACACCTTGATGCGTTCGGGCAGCAGCTTCAGGGGCAGAGAGGAGCCCACCTGCAGCGACTGCTCCGACAGGAAATTGAGCGAGAGGTAGACCGTGAGCTTGTGGCCGCCCAGCGCGGGCGAGGCCACATGCACGTGGCAGAAGGAGCCCAGGAACTCGATCTTCTCGATGGTGGCGTCGAACACATGGGGGTCGCCCGCGGCAATCGGCCGGGCCAGCACGTCCTCGGGCCGCAGGTAGATCTTGGCCTCGCGGTCGGCGCCGTCGCAGGGCAGGCACAGCGCGCCGAACTTCATTTCACCGCCGCTCACGCGCACCGGCATCACGTTGACCTTGCCGACAAAGTCGGCGACAAAGGGCGAGGCCGGCTCGCGGTAAATCTCCATGGGCGTGCCGACCTGCTCGATCAGGCCGTGGTTCATCACCACGATGCGATCGGCCACGCTCAGTGCTTCTTCCTGGTCGTGCGTGACCATGATGGTGGTCACGCCCAGCTTTTGCTGCAGCGCGCGTATCTCCTGGCGCAGCCGCACACGCTCCAGCGCATCCAGCGCCGACAGCGGCTCATCGAGCAGCAGCAAACCCGGTGAGGTGGCCAGCGCCCGCGCCAGCGCAATGCGCTGCTGCTGGCCGCCCGAGAGCTGGCTGGGGTACTTGGCTTCGCTGCCGGGCAGGCCCACCAGCTTGACGAGTTCGCTCACGCGTTTGGCGGCCTCGGCTTTCGGCGTTTTGCGGTTGACCAGGCCGTAGGCCACGTTGTCGGCCACGCTGAGGTTGGGAAACAGCGCATAACTCTGGAACACGATGCCGTAGTCGCGCAGCGCCGGCGGCAGCCGCGAGATGTCGCGCCCGCCCTGGTGCACTTCACCCGAGGTCTGCACCTCCAGCCCCGCGATGATGCGCAGCAAGGTCGTCTTGCCGCAGCCCGAAGGCCCGAGGAAACACACAAACTCGCCCTTGCGTATGTCCAGGTTGATGTCTTGCAGTGCGGTGAAACCGCCGAACTCCTTGCGGATGTGGCGCAGGTTCAGAAAGATGTCGTTGTTCATTCGTGGGCCATGCGTGAATTGCCGAACGGTCGGCACAGTACCAACCAAGCAGCCGCGTGGAACTGGCTTTGCCAGGCCACAGCGGCTGTCCCCCTGAGGGGGAGACGGCGGCCAAAGGCCGCCGACAGGGGGCTACTTCTTCTCGGTTTTGGAGTTATAGCGCTTGGTCCACTCGGCGAGGATGCGCTCGCGGTTGTCGGCGGCCCAGTTGAAGTCCATCTTGACGAGGCGAGCCTCGTAGTCCTTAGGCACATTGGCCAGCGGCGGCGCCAGGCCTGGCTGCGCGGTGATCGCGAAGTTCTTGCCATAGAGCATCATGGCGTCCTTGCTCGAAGCCCAGTCGGCCAGTTTCTTGGCGGCGTCCAGTTTTTTCGTGCCCTTGTGGATGGCAAAGGCTTCCAGGTCCCAGCCCAGGCCTTCCTTGGGGAACACCAGGTCTATGGGCGCGCCCTTGGCCTTGTTGGTGTTGCCGCGGTACTCAAACGAGATGCCGGCCAGGAACTCGCCGGCGGCCGCCATGTTGCAGGGCTTGGAGCCCGAGTGGGTGTACTGCGCGATGTTTTCATGCAGCGCGTCCATGTATTTCCAGCCGCCGCCCTTGCCGTCCTTGTCGCCGAACAGCGTGAGCCAAGCGGTCACGTCGAAGTAACCGGTGCCGCTGGAGGCGGGATTGGGCATGACGATCTGGCCCTTGTAGATGGGCTTGGTCAGGTCCTGCCAGGTTTCGGGCGTGGGGATGTTTTTCTTCTTGGCCTCGACGGTGTTGAAGCACACGGTGGCGCCCCACACGTCCATGCCGAACCAGGCGGGGACTTTTTTCTTGTCACGGTACTGACTCATGATCCCGTCAAGATTGATAGGCGCATAGGGCTCGAGCATGCCCTGCTTGTCGAGCAGTGCCAGGCTGGAGGCGGCCACACCCATGATGGTGTCGGCCTGGGGATTGGATTTTTCCGCCAGCAGCTTGGCGGTGATCACGCCCGTCGAGTCGCGCACCCATTTGATTTCGATGTCGGGATACACCTTGTTGAAACCTTCCTGGTAGGCCTTGATCTGGTCGGTCTCCAGCGCGGTGTAGACCAGCAACTGGGTTTTCTGGGCGAAGGCGCCGGTGGAGGCGGCCAGCAGGCCAAGAAGGGTGATCGCCTTTGACAGGGATTTGAGATGGGAAGCCAGTTGCATAAAAAGTCCTTTGTGGCAAAGCCTGCAATGTTGTTGACTCGTTCGTGTCGGCGCTGACACTGCGATGACCAACCTGAGTGCAGGCCCGTCAACCCAGCTCGTTTTTTATTTAACGCCGACCCTTCTATCTTGTCAATTGTTTATTGCAGATTGTTGACAATCTACATTTCTGTGCTTCAATTCAGGGCATGAACGCTGCTTTGCATCCCACCATCGCGCAACTCCAGAACAGCTCCCTCACCACAGTGGTGCAACAGGAAATCGAGCGCGCGATTCTTGCCGGCGAATACGAGCCCGGCAGCAAACTGATAGAGGCCACGCTGGCCGAAAAAATGGGCGTTTCGCGCGGCCCGGTGCGCGAGGCCTTTCGCATGCTCGAAGAGGCCGGCCTGGTGCGCACCGAAAAAAATCGCGGCGTCTTTGTGCGCGACATCCCGATCGACGAGGCCGTCGAGATATTCGATTTGCGCGCGGCCATGGATGAGCTCGTGGGCCGCCGGCTCGCGGAAAACATCACGGGGCCCCAGGTCAAGGAGCTCAAGGCCCTGGTCGACGCCATGGAAAAAGCCGTCAAGGCCGAAGACCCCCAGGCCTACCACCTGCTGAATCTCAGCTTTCACGACCGCATGGTCGAGATGGCGGGCAACCGCAAGCTGACCGAGATCTACCGCAAGCTGATCAAGGAGTTGTCGCTGTTCCGGCGCCTGAACCTCGCCGACGGCTGGCTGATGCCGATGTCGGCCAACGAGCACCGGCTGATCGTCAAGGCCATCGCCTCGGGTGACGCCGACGCGGCCGGCCGCGCGATGTTCCAGCATGTGATCGAAAGCAAGGAGCGCACGATAGAAAACGACCTGCGGCGCCAGGCTGGTCAGGCCGATGCGGCGGGTACGGGAGAGACCACGGCCGGCAAGCCGGTGCCGGTCAAGCTCGTCTCCAGCACCACGGCCGCGCGCAAGGGCAAGGACAAAAACAAGGAAGGACCGTCACGTGGCAAACACTGAGCCGAATGGCGAATTGACGGTGAACGGCAGGGCGTACAGGCTGCCGGTCCAGCCCACGGTGGTGGTCTGCGTGGACGGCTGCGAACCCGACTACCTGGCGCAGGCCGTGGCCACGGGCCAGATGCCCTGGCTCAAGCGCACGCTGGCCTTGGGTTCGGGCCTGACGGGCGATTGTGTGGTGCCCAGCTTCACCAACCCGAACAACCTGTCCATCGTGACCGGCGCGCCGCCCAGCGTGCACGGCATCTGCGGCAACTACCTGTTCGACACGGCCAGCGGCACCGAGGTCATGATGAACGACCCCAAGTGGCTGCGCGCGCCGACCTTGCTGGCCGCGCTGTCCGGCGCCGGAAAATCCCTGGCAGTGGTGACGGCCAAGGACAAGCTGCGCAAGCTGCTGGGCCACCAGATGAAGGGCATCTGCTTTTCGTCGGAGAAGGCCGACCAGGTGTCGCTGGAAGAAAACGGCATCGAGGACGTGCTGGGACTGGTGGGACTGCCGCTGCCCAGCGTCTACAGCGCCGACCTGTCGGAGTTCGTCTTCGCGGCCGGCGTGAAGATCATGCAAAAGCACAAGCCCGACGTGATGTACCTCTCGACCACCGACTATGTGCAGCACAAGCACGCGCCCGGCACCGAAGGGGCGAATGCCTTCTACCGCATGATGGACGGCTACATGCAGCAGCTCGAGGAGCTGGGCTGCGTGATTGTGCTCACCGCCGACCACGGCATGAACGCCAAGGTCGCCATGGACGGCACGCCCGACGTGATCTACCTGCAGGACTGGTTCGACAACTGGTTGGGCGCCACCATTGCGCGCGTGATCCTGCCCATCACTGACCCCTATGTGGTGCACCACGGCGCCCTGGGTTCCTTTGCCACGGTTTATCTGCCGGAGGGCACCAACATCGAGGTCGCGCGCAAGCGGCTGGCGGCGCTCAAGGGCATGGAGCTGGTGCTCTCGCGCGAGCAGGCCGCCGAACGCTTTGAACTGCCGGCCGACCGAATCGGCGACATCGTGGCGGTGTCTGAGCGCTTTACCGTCATTGGCACCTCGGTGTCACGCCATGACCTGTCGGCGCTGGAAGTGCCGCTGCGCTCGCACGGCGGCATGAGCGAGCAGCGCGTGCCGCTGATCGTGAACCGCGCCCTGCCTGGGCTGGACCGCAACCGGCGCTTCCGCAATTTTGATGCCTTTGACCTGGCGCTCAATTACGCCCAGTAAGCCCAGGCCCCACGCCATGAAAGCTGCAGAGTGATTGACCAATACATCCGCGACCACCAGCTCAATGCCATGCGCCTGTCGGGCCGCAAGGTCGGCTCGGGCCGGGGCGGCGACCGCGCCATCGCGGTGTTCAACCCCTACACCGAAAAAAAACTCGGCACCGTGCCCAAGGCCACGCTGGAGGAGGTGCGGCAAACCTTTGCCAGGGCCCATGCCTACAAGCCCCAGCTCACGCGCTACGAGCGCGCGGCCATCCTGAACCGCGCGGCCGCCATCATCCAGTCGCGCCTTTCCGAGGTCGCGAACCTGATCACCGCCGAAGCGGGCCTATGCCTGAAGGACGCGATGTATGAAGCCGGCCGCGTCAGCGACGTGCTGCTGTTCGGCGCGACCGAGGTGCTCAAGGACGACGGCCAGATCTTCAGCTGCGACCTCACGCCCCACGGAAAAAAGCGCCGGGTCTACACGCACCGCTCGCCGCTGCTGGGCGTGATCACCGCGATCACGCCTTTCAACCACCCGATGAACCAGGTGGCGCACAAGGTGGTGCCCAGCATCGCGACCAACAACCGCATGGTGCTCAAGCCGTCCGAGAAGGTGCCCTTTTCGGCCCTGCTGTTTGCCGACATCCTGTACGAGGCGGGGCTGCCGCCCGAGATGCTCAGCGTGGTGACGGGCGACCCGCGTGAGATCGCCGACGAGCTGATCACCAACCCGCTGGTCGACCTGGTGACCTTTACCGGCGGCGTGGCCATAGGCAAGTACATCGCCGCCAAAGCAGGCTACCGCCGTGTGGTGCTGGAGCTGGGCGGCAACGACCCCATCATCGTGATGGAGGATGCCGACATTGACGAGGCCTCCACCCTGGCCGTGCAGGGCTCCTACAAAAACTCCGGCCAGCGCTGCACCGCCATCAAGCGGTTGTTGGTGCACGAGGCGGTGGCCGGCGAGTTCGTGGAGCAGGTGCGGGCCAAGACCCTGGCCTGGAAATACGGCGACCCCACCGACAAGGCCAACGACATGGGCACGGTGATCGACGAGCAGGCCGCGATGCTGTTCGAGTCGCGCGTCAACGAGGCGGTGGCGCAGGGCGCAAAACTGCTGGCCGGCAACCAGCGCCGCGGCGCGCTGTATTCGCCCACGCTGCTGGACCATGTGTTGCCGCAGATGACGGTGGCGCGCGAGGAAACCTTCGGGCCGGTTTCGCCGGTCATACGTTTTAAGAACATCGAAGAAGCCATTGAAATTTCCAACGGCACGGCCTACGGCCTGTCAAGCGCGGTGTGCACCAACCGCCTGGACTATATCAACCGTTTTGTGAGCGAGCTGCACGTCGGCACGGTCAATGTGCGCGAGGTGCCGGGTTACCGCCTGGAGCTCACACCTTTCGGCGGCATCAAGGATTCGGGCCTGGGGTATAAGGAAGGTGTGCAGGAAGCGATCAAGAGCTTTACCAACCTCAAGACCTATTCCCTCCCCTGGAATGCCTGACCTCTGAGGAACTCATATGCTGAGCTTTGATGACATCGAACGACTCTTCGAAGAGCGCGGCGGCGAACAGTACAGCGGTGAGCCCGTGACGCAGCTGCAGCACGCGCTGCAGACCGCCGCGTTGGCTGAGGCCGAAGGTGCAGGCGACGCGCTGGTCACAGCGGCCCTGCTGCACGATCTGGGCCATCTGCTGCATGACCTGGGCGAGACGCCTTCGCTGCGCGGCGTGGACGACGTGCATCAGTACCGAGCCCTGCCGTTTTTGCGCGGGCTTTTCCCGGATGCGGTGCTGGACGCGATCAAGCTGCATGTGGACGCCAAGCGCTACCTGTGCGCGGCCCGGCGCGGCTACCATTCCAGCCTCTCGGCAGACTCCAAGCGCAGCCTGCTGCTGCAGGGCGGCATTTTTACGGCCGAGGAAGCCGCACGTTTCATGGCCCAGCCCGGCGCGGAAGACGCGGTAAAACTGCGCCTTTGGGACGACCTCGCGAAGGACGCGAACAAGGCCACGCCGCCGCTGGCGCACTACCTGGCGCGGGCCCGGCGTTGCGCCCTTCCCGCCGCAGAGCCCTCGCTTGCCGCCTGAAGTCCTGGCCCTGACCTGGCCGGTGCTGTGCGCCGTGCTGTTCGGCGCGCTGCTGCACGCGGGCTGGAACGCGCTGGTCAAGTCCAGCGTAGACAAGTCCATGGACATGGCGGTCATTCATCTGATCGGCTCGGTGCTGGCCCTGCCGCTGGTGCTGATGGCGGGCCTGCCGCGCGTGGAGGCCTGGCCTTTCATAGGCGCCTCGGTGCTGATCCATATCGGCTACTACATCGCCACCACCCAGGCCTACAAACATGGCGACCTGGGCCTGACCTATCCGCTGATGCGCGGCGTGGCGCCGCTGCTGGTGGCGCTATCGGCCACCTTCACGCTGGGCGAGACTTTGACGCCACTGGCCTGGGCCGGGATCATCGGCATCTGCAGCGGCGTGCTGGTGCTGGGCCTGAGCCGCCATGCGCTGCATGCGCGCAAGGCCGTCGGCTTCGCGCTGGCCAATGCGGTCATCATCGCGATCTACACCGTGGTCGACGGGTTGGGCGTTCGGGCTTCGGGCAATGCGCTGCAATATGTCGCCGCCCTGTTCCTGCTCGACGGCTGGCCCTTCGGCCTGCTGATGATGGCGCGCCGCGGGCGGGCCATGGCTGACTACGCGCGCCACCGCTGGCCCGTGGCCACCGGCGGCGCGCTGGCTTCGCTGGGCTCTTACGGCATCGCGCTGTGGGCCATGACACGCGCGCCGGTGGCCACGGTGGCGGCGCTGCGCGAAACCTCCGTGCTGTTCGCGGTGCTGCTCGGCTGCTGGCTGCTCAAGGAGACCTTCACGCTGCGCCGCTTCGCCGGCAGCTGCGCGATTGTGGGCGGCGTGATGGCCATACGTCTGGCCTAGCCCTGTACCTTTTGAGATGAGGTTCGCACCATGACCACCGCGACTTTTCCCGGCCATGCAGAAATCATCATCGTGGGCGGCGGCATCGCCGGCTGCTCGGTGGCCTACCACCTGGCCAAAATGGGCAAAACCGATGTGCTGCTGCTGGAGCAGGGCAAGCTCACCAGCGGCACCACCTGGCATGCGGCCGGCCTGGTCGGCCAGATGCGGCCGAATCGCAACATGACGCAGATGAGCAAGTACGGCATAGAGCTGTATGCCTCGCTGGAGGCCGAGACCGGCCTGGCCACCGGCTGGAAACAATGCGGCAGCGTCAACGTGGCGCGCACGCCCGAGCGCATGAAGGTGCTCAGGAAGCAGGTGGCCATGGCCAACAGCTTTGACGTCGAGTGCCATGAGATATCGCCGCAGGAAGCCGGCGACAAATACCCCATCATGCGCACCGACGACTTGCAGGGCGCGATCTGGCTGCCGGGCGACGGCAAGGCCAACCCGGCCGACCTGTGCATGTCGCTGGCCAAGGGTGCGCGCAATCGCGGCGTGAAGATGCTGGAAGGCATCGAAGTGACGGGCGTCATCACCGAAAACGGCAGAGCGGTGGGCGTGCGCACCGCGCAGGGCGAGGTGCGCTGCGAGGTCCTCGTCAACTGCGCCGGCCAGTGGGCGCGGCAGTTCGGCCGGCTCGCGGGCGTGAATGTGCCGCTGTATTCGGCCGAGCATTTTTACATCGTCACCGGCAAGATTCCCGGGGTGCACCCCATGCTGCCGGTGATGCGCGACCCGGACGGCTACATCTACTACAAGGAAGAAGTCGGCGGCCTGGTGATGGGCGGTTTTGAGCCGCAAGCAAAACCCTGGAAGATGGACCCGATTCCTTCGACCTTCCAGTTCGAGCTGCTGGACGAGGACTGGGACCAGTTCGAGCCCTTGATGACCGCCGCGCTGCACCGCACGCCCTGCCTGGAGACGGCCGAGGTCAAGATGCTGCTCAACGGCCCCGAGAGCTTCACGCCCGACGGCAACTTCATCCTGGGCGAAGCGCCCGAGCTGCGCAATTATTTTGTCTGCGCGGGTTTTAACTCGGCCGGCATCGCCAACAGCGGTGGCGCGGGCCGGCTCATGGCCGAATGGATTGTGGGCGGCGAGCCCGGCGCCGATCTGTGGGACGTGGACATACGCCGCTTCGGCAGCTTCACCGGCAACCGCAAGGCACTGGCCGAGCGCACCGGCGAAACCCTGGGCCTGCATTACGCCATGCGCTGGCCGAGGCAGGAGCTGGAAACGGCAAGGCCGCTGCGCACCTCGCCGCTGTATGACATGCTGGCCGCCAAGGGGGCGGAGTTCGGCAGCAAGAACGGGTGGGAGCGGGCCAGCTATTTCAGGCCTCAAGGCCTGCCCAGACCGGAGCACACCTTGGGCAAACCCGGCTGGCTGCCCTGGATGATGGAAGAACAGAAGGCCACACGCGAAACCGTGGCCCTCTACGACCAGACCTCCTTCTCCAAATACCTGCTGCAGGGGCGCGATGCGCTGGCCGTGCTGCAGCGTCTGTGCGCCAACGAGATGGATGTGCCCGTCGGCAAGATGGTTTACACCGCCATGCTCAACGAGCGCGGCGGTTTTGAAAGCGACCTCACGGTGATGCGGCAAGCCGTGGACCGCTTCATGGTCATCACCGGCTCGGCGCAGACCGTGCGCGACTTCGACTGGATCACGCGGCACATAGCCGACACCGAACACGCGGTGCTGACCGATGTGTCGGCCCTGTATTCGGTGCTGTCGCTCATGGGCCCGAAAGCGCGCGAGCTGCTGGCGCGGGTCAGCCCCGACGACCTGTCGCCCGAGGCGCTGAAGTTTTCATGGACGAAAGAAATCGACCTGGGCTTTGCGCGTGTGCGCGCGGCGCGCATGAGTTATGTGGGCGGGCCGGGTTTTGAGCTGTATGTGCCGGTGGAAATGGCGCGCCATGTCTACCTCGCGCTCATGGAAGCCGGCCGGGCGCTGGGCATTCGCGACGCCGGCTATTACGCGCTGGATGCCTTGCGCATAGAGCAGGGCCGGCGTGCCTGGGGCGCGGAGCTGGGGCCGGACGAAACGCCGTGGGAGGCCGGTCTGGCTTTCAGCGTCAAGCTGGACAAGCCGGCCGATTTCATAGGCAAGGCCGCACTGCTCAATTCACAGGGCTTGGCGTTGCGCAAGAAGCTGGTGGCGCTGGTGTTCGATACGCCGCACGCTTTTGCCTGGGGCGGCGAAGCCATTGTGCTGGAAGGCCAGTCGGTCGGCGAGATTTCATCGGTCGGCTGGAGCCCGCTGGCCGGCGCCTGCGTGGCCTTGGCGTATGTGCGCGGCGGCAGCGCGAACCATGCGCATGACGGCACGCCGGCGCAGATCGAGCTGTGGGGTGAGCGAGTGGCCGTCAAGTTATACGACCGCTGGCCGCCTGCAAAATCCAGTTGAGTTCTTTTATGCGCCCTCGGGCAAATCCATGCCGACAAAACGCACGGTGACGCGTGTGCCCGGCGTTTGCGTATGGCCCGGCAGGGCCGCATCCTCGATCGAGATCGTCGCGCCGTGCTGCTTGGCGATCTCCAGGACAATCGCCAGGCCCAGGCCCGAGCCGTCCACATTGGTGCCCAGCGCGCGGTAAAAAGGCTGGAACACCAGCTCGCGTTCCGACTCCAGGATGCCGGGCCCCGAGTCTTCCACCAGCAGCACCAGCACCCCGCTGAAACGGTCGGTCATCAGCCGCAGCGTGACCTGGCCTTTTTCGGGCGTGTAGTTGATGGCGTTGTCCAGCAGGTTGCGCACCAGCTCCTTGAGCAGGGTCGCGTTGCCTTCGAGCTGCGTGGCCTGCTCGCCGGCGTCGGGCCCGTCGTAGCCCAGGTCTATCTGCTTTTCGAGCGCGCGCGGCACCGAGTCGGCCATGACTTCCGAGACGATGTGCACCAGGTCGATGTGCTGCTTGGCCAGGCTGCGGCCCGTGGTCTCGGCGCGCGCCAGGGCCAGCAGCTGGTTGACGGTGTGGGTGGCGCGTATGCTGGCGCGGCCTATGTGCTTGAGCGACTTCTTGAGTTCGTCGGCGTCGGTCTCGCGCTGCGCCAGGTCGGCCTGCATGCGCAGGCCCGCCAGCGGCGTCTTGAGCTGGTGGGCCGCATCGGCCAGGAAGCGTTTTTGGGTGGTCAGCGAGACCTTGAGCCGGCTCAGCAGGTCGTTGATGGAGGACACCAGCGGCGCGACTTCCTCGGGCACCGCGGTCTCGTCCAGGGGGCTCATGTCGTCGGACTTGCGCGCGCGTATGCGCTTTTCAAGCTGGGCCAGCGGCTTGATGCCGCGCACCAGCGCCAGCCATACCAGCAGCACGGCCAGTGGCAGCGTGACGAACTGCGGCACCATGGTGCCCTTGACGATTTCGGTGGCCAGCGTCTTGCGTTTTTCCAGCGTCTCGGCCACCTGCACCAGCACCAGCACCGGTTGCGAGCCGGCAGGCGTGCCCTTCACGTCCACCTTGAGCCAGGTGTAGGCCACGCGCACGTCCTCGCCCTGGATCACGTCCTCGCGCAGCCGCACCTCGCCGTTGGTGGGCTTGTCTTCGTCGGGCGGCGCGGGCAGGTCGTGTTCGCCGCTCAGGTGCTCGCCCTGCGTGCCCACCACCTGGTAGTAGACGAGGTCGGTGTCGTCGGCGCGCAGGATTTCGCGCGCGGGCGCCGTGAGGGTGAACTGCACCTGGTTGTTCTTGACCACCACCAGCTTGGCCAGGGCCTGCACGTTGTATTCGAGCGCACGGTCAAAAGGCTTGCCCGCGATGTTCTGCGCCACCAGCCAGGTCAGCGCCAGGCTGATGGGCCACAGCAGCAGCAGCGGCGTGAGCATCCAGTCGAGGATCTCGCCGAAGAGGCTGCGGCGTTCGCGCTGAAACAGCCTTAATGCCACGGCACGCTTTGGGTGAAAACCGGCGAGGCGGCAACAGCAAATATCAAATGGCTACCCTGGTATCTTTTCTAGGCAGTAACCGAGGCCGCGCACGGTCGCAATCCGCACCGGGCCTTTTTCAATCTTTTTGCGCAGGCGATGGATATAGACCTCGATCGCGTTGTTGCTGACTTCCTCGCCCCATTCGCAGAGGCGCTCCACCAGCTGGTCCTTGCTGACCAGCCGGCCGGCGCGCTGCAGCAGCACTTCGAGCAAACCGAGTTCGCGCGCCGACAGCTCCAGCATCTGGCCGTCTATGGTGGCGACGCGGCCGGCCTGGTCGTAGACCAGCGGGCCGTGCTTGATGGTGCTGCTGGCGCCGCCCATGCCGCGGCGTATCAGTGCGCGCACGCGGGCTTCGAGTTCTTGCAGGGAAAACGGTTTGGCCATGTAGTCGTCGGCGCCGTAGTCCAGGCCTTTGACACGCTCTTCCACGCTGTCGGCGGCCGTCAGGATCAGCACCGGCATGGCCGAGCCGCGCGCGCGCAGGCGCTTGAGCACTTCCAGGCCGTGCATGCGCGGCAGGCCCAGGTCCAGGATCAGCAAATCGAATTCGGTGTTGGTGAGCAGCGCGGCGTCGGCCTCGGTGCCGCTGGCCACGTGGTCGGCCGCCGCGCCGGAGGCGCGCAAAGTGCGCAGCAGGCCATCGGCCAGCACCTGGTCGTCTTCGGCAATCAGAATACGCATGGTTGTCTCCAGATATCAGCCCCTTGTGTCTTGGGGCGATTGTGTGTTCCCGGACAAATTCTAGGCTTTTGTCGCCTCCGCTTTGCTGACACGGCAATGCAATCAAGCGCCCGCATAAGCTTCCAACCCCAGCGCCACCACGGTGGCCACGTCATGTCCCACGGCCTGGCGGAATTCGTCCTCAGCCTGGCGCACCGCCTGGTGGAAGGCCTCCAGCCAGAGCAGGCCTGATTCGGTGAACACCACCCGCCGGGCGCGTTTGTCGTGCGGGTCGGGCTGGCGCGTGACCAGGCCCCAGGCCTCGCACTGGTCGACCAGGTCGCCCATGGCCTGCTTGCTCATGCCGGCGCTCTGCGCCAGGTCGGTCAGGCGCGAGCCGGCCACGGCCAGGTGGCGCGTGATGTGGATGTGGGCGGCGCCGACCTGGTCGCGCGCCGCCAGGTTGGACAGCGCCAGCGGCACCTCCACGCTGCTGGCCATCAGCGAGAGCACGCGCTCGTCGAAGCGGCGCAGCGCATGGCCCATGAGCCGCCCCAGGTGGGTCTGGCGCCAGCCGGCCTCGGTCGCGCCGAAGGGGCTGGGCATGGGGGCTGGGAGTGTCGTTTCCGCCATAAAGCCATGGTAAGCCATTTGATCAGGCAAACTGACTAAAAATAGGGTTTACTTATTTTTATGGCGCCCATAAAGTACTGGTCATGCATCCAGCGCTGTGATTAAAAGCAGAGGCTGGAATCCAGGCAAAAAGTTTTACATCATTGATTTTCAAGGAGTTTTTCATGGAACTGACCAACAAGCTGAATCCCGCCCAGAACCCCGTGCAAAGCGCCGCCCTGAACACCGAAAAGGCCAAGGCCCTGCAAGCCGCGCTGGCCCAGATCGAAAAGCAGTTCGGCAAGGGCACCATCATGAAGCTGGGCGACGGCGAAGTGATCGAGGACATCCAGGTCGTTTCCACCGGCTCCCTGGGCCTGGACATCGCCCTGGGCGTGGGCGGCCTGCCGCGCGGCCGGGTGGTTGAGATCTACGGCCCGGAATCTTCGGGCAAGACCACGCTGACCCTGCAGGTCATCGCCGAAATGCAAAAACTGGGCGGCACCTGCGCTTTTGTGGACGCCGAGCACGCGTTGGACATCCAGTACGCGCAAAAGCTGGGCGTGAACCTGCAGGATCTGCTGATTTCCCAGCCCGACACCGGCGAGCAGGCGCTTGAAATCGTCGACTCCCTGACCCGCTCCGGCGCAGTGGACCTGATCATCGTCGACTCGGTGGCAGCGCTCACGCCCAAGGCCGAACTCGAAGGCGAAATGGGCGACTCGCTGCCCGGCCTGCAGGCCCGCCTGATGAGCCAGGCGCTGCGCAAGCTCACCGCCACCATCAAGAAGGCCAACTGCACGGTCATCTTCATCAACCAGATTCGCATGAAGATTGGCGTGATGTTCGGCTCGCCCGAAACCACCACCGGCGGCAACGCGCTGAAGTTCTACGCCTCGGTGCGCCTGGACATCCGCCGCATCGGCTCGATCAAGAAGGGCGAAGAGGTGATCGGCAACGAGACCCGCGTCAAGGTGGTCAAGAACAAGGTGGCCTCGCCCTTCAAGACGGCGGAGTTCGACATTCTTTACGGCGAGGGTATCAGCCGCCTGGGCGAGGTGCTGGACCTGGGGGTGGCCGGCCACATCGTCGAGAAAGCCGGCGCCTGGTACGCCTTCAACGGCGAGAAAATCGGCCAGGGCCGCGACAACTCGCGTGAATTCCTCAAGGAAAACCCCGAACTCGCGATCGAAATCGAAAACAAGGTGCGCGAATCGCTGGGCATCCCGCTGGTGCAGGTTGCCGGCAGTGTCGATGCCCCGGCCGAGAAACCGGCCAAGGCCGAAAAAGCTGAAAAGCCCGCCAAGGCCGCAGCCTGATAGCTGCTAGCCAGCTTCGGAGCGCACAAGCGGCTGCCAAAAGGCGGCGCTTGTGCGGCCCCGCATATTGACCATGGACAAGCCCTCAGATCGCAAGCCCCCGAAACCCGCCTCCCGTGCGGGTTTTGGCCTTTCGCTCAAGGGCCGCGCCCTGCGCTACCTGGCGGGGCGCGAGCATTCACGGGCTGAGCTGGAACGCAAACTCGCGCCGCATGAGGAAACGCCGGGCCAGTTGGCCCAGGTGCTGGACGACTTGCAGGCCAAGGACTTCATCAGCGAGGCGCGTGTGGTCGAATCGGTGATCAACCGGCGCGCCGGCCGTTTTGGCGCGGCGCGCATCAAGCACGAATTGCTGGGCAAGGGCCTTAGCGCGGAGCGCGTGGCCGGCGCCATGGACAGCCTCAAGGGCAGCGAGCTGGAACGCGCCCGCGAGATCTGGCGCAAAAAATTCGAGGGGCCGGCGCCCGATGCGGCTGGCCGCGCCAAGCAGATGCGTTTTCTGGCGGCGCGGGGCTTTGGCGGTGAAGTCATCCGCCGCGTCGTATCGCAGACGGACGAGGACTGAGCTTACAAGCCCAGCATGAGTTTCAGGTTCTGCACGGCAGCGCCTGAAGCGCCCTTGCCCAGGTTGTCCAGCCGCGCCACCAGCACGGCCTGGTGGTGTTCTTCATTGGCGAACACGCGCAGTTCCATCTTGTTGGTGTCGTTGAGCGCCAGCGCATCGAGTTTGTTCGATTCGGGCGCGGCTTCCACGGTCACCCATTCGCTGCCGGCGTAATGTTTGGCCAGCATGTCCTGCAGCTGTGCGCCGGTCGGCTTGCCGGGCAGCAAATCCAGGTGCAGCGGCAGTTGCACCAGCATGCCTTGCTTGAAGTTGCCGACGGAAGGGATGAACACCGGGCGGCGTGACAGGCCGGTGTATTTCATGATTTCGGGCAGGTGTTTGTGCTTCAGGCCCAGGCCGTAGAGCTCAAACGCGGGCGCGGTGCCGGCTTCGTAGTCTTCAATCATTTGCCGCCCGCCGCCGGAGTAACCGCTCACCGCGGGAAGGCTCAGGGGGAAATCGGCCGGTATCGCGCCGGCGTCGACCAGCGGACGGATCAGCGCGATCGCACCGGTGGCATAGCAGCCGGGGTTGCCGACGCGATCAGCGGCGGCCACGGCGGCGCGCTGCGTCTGTGTGAGTTCGGGAAAGCCATAGACCCAGCCGGGCACGGTGCGGTGCGCGGTGGAGGCGTCTATGACCTTGGGCTTTTTGCCTGTGAGCGAGTCGATCATGGCCACCGATTCGCGCGCCGCATCGTCGTGCAGGCACAGGATCACCATGTCCACCTGCGCCATCAGCGCGCGCTTGGCCGCTGCATCCTTGCGCAGCTCGGGCGCGATGCTGACCAGCTCGATCTGCGGCATGGCTTGCAGCCGTTCGCGGATTTGCAGGCCCGTGGTGCCGGCTTCCCCGTCAATAAAAACTTTGGGCATGAATGAGGACTTCCAGGTACTGACAACAGAACGAAATATGCCAACAAGGCAAACCCAGGAGGTGTGCCGGCAGGCCAAAAACACCTTAAAAATGCCCAATTCGGGGCTATTTTGGGGTGTAAGCCGGGCACAAGAATTGTGCGTCGCACCATGATACAGTTCTGCGTTGCTGCCTGCAGTGACCGCCGACGTGGTTTTTTGGGCCGGTGTGGCCTGTTTCCGACACCCCACAGCCCTGTCCAAATCCCAGTTGCACCCCCTCTTTTACTGAATTCTGAAGGTTTTTCATGAAAATTCACGAGTACCAGGGCAAGGAAATCTTGCGCAATTTTGGTGTGCCTGTGCCGCGCGGCATTCCGGCGTTTACGGTGCAGGAAGCGGTGGAAGCCGCCCAGAAGCTAGGCGGCCCGGTATGGGTTGTCAAGGCGCAAATCCACGCGGGCGGCCGCGGCAAGGGCGGCGGCGTGAAGGTCGCCAAGACCATTGAGGACGTCAAGCGCATCGCCGGCGAAATCCTGGGCATGCAGCTCAAGACGCACCAGACCGGCCCCGAAGGCCAGAAAGTCCGCCGCCTCTATATTGAAGACGGCGCCGACATCAACAAGGAATACTACGTCTCGGCCGTGACCGACCGTGAATCGCAAAAGGTGGCCTTTATCGCCTCCAGCGAAGGCGGCATGGACATCGAAGAGGTGGCCCATTCCCACCCCGAAAAAATCATCAAGGTGTTTGTCGATCCGCTGGTCGGCATGACGGACGCCCAGGCCAAGGAAATCGCTGCCGGCATCGGCATGCCCGCCGACTCCGTGCCGCAGACTGTCGACATCCTGCAAAAGCTCTACAAGTGCTACATGGACACCGACGCGTCGTTGGTTGAAATCAACCCGCTGAACCGCAACAGCAAGGGCGAAGTCATGGCGCTGGACGCGAAGTTCAACTTCGACGCCAACGCGTTGTTCCGCCACCCTGAAATCGTCGCCTACCGCGACCTGGACGAGGAAGATCCGGCCGAAGTCGAGGCCAGCAAGTTCGACCTGGCCTACATCAGCCTGGACGGCAACATCGGCTGCCTGGTTAACGGCGCGGGCCTGGCCATGGCGACCATGGACACCATCAAGCTGTTCGGCGGCGAGCCGGCCAACTTCCTGGACGTGGGCGGCGGCGCGACGGCTGAAAAAGTCACCGAAGCCTTCAAGATCATGCTGAAGAACCCCGATGTCAAAGGCATCCTGGTCAATATCTTCGGCGGCATCATGAAGTGCGACACCATCGCCGACGGCGTCATCACCGCCTGCAAGGCCGTGAACCTCTCCGTGCCGCTGGTCGTGCGCATGAAGGGCACCAACGAAGACCTGGGCAAGAAAATGCTGGCCGACTCCGGTCTGCCCATCATTGCCGCAGACACCATGGCCGAAGCCGCGACCAAAATCGTGGCCGCCGTCAAGTAAGCCCAGGAGAACACAAGCATGTCGATCTACATCAACAAACACACCAAAGTCATCACCCAGGGCATCACCGGCAAGACCGGCCAGTTCCACACCCGCATGTGCCGCGACTACGCGAACGGCAAAGAGGCCTTTGTGGCCGGTGTGAACCCCAAGAAAGCCGGCGAAGACTTCGAAGGCATCCCGATTTTCGCCAACGTGACCGAGGCCGCCAAGGCCACCGGCGCCACGGTGTCCGTCATCTATGTGCCGCCCGCGGGCGCGGCCGCCGCCATCTGGGAAGCCGTGGAGGCCAACCTGGACCTGGCGATCTGCATTACCGAAGGCATTCCGGTCAAGGACATGCTGGAAGTGCGCAACCGCATGAAGGCCAAGGAAGCCGCCGGCGGCAAGAAAACCCTGCTGCTGGGCCCCAACTGCCCCGGCCTGATCACGCCCGATGAAATCAAGATCGGCATCATGCCCGGCCACATCCACCGCAAGGGCCGCATCGGCGTGGTCAGCCGCTCCGGCACGCTGACCTACGAAGCCGTGGCGCAGCTCACCGAAATCGGCCTGGGCCAGTCCAGCGCCGTCGGCATCGGCGGCGATCCGATCAACGGCCTCAAGCACATCGACGTGATGAAGGCCTTCAATGACGACCCGGACACCGACGCCGTCATCATGATCGGCGAAATCGGCGGCCCCGATGAAGCCGAAGCCGCCCAGTGGTGCAAAGCCAACATGAAAAAACCCATCGTCGGCTTCATCGCCGGCGTGACGGCTCCGGCCGGCAAGCGCATGGGCCATGCGGGCGCGCTGATCTCCGGCGGCGCCGACACGGCCGACGCCAAGCTGGCCATCATGGAAGCCTGCGGCTTCACCGTGACGCGCAACCCCTCGGAAATGGGCAAGCTGCTCAAGGGCCTGCTGTAAGGGCTGTAAGGCCGGAGCGGCGGTCGTAAGCATTACTACGAACGCCGCTTGCGCCCATACGGGCTAAACTCGCAAAAACAAAAAAAGCGCTGCACGGCGCTTTTTTTCATTCATAACAGGAGATAGCCATGTTTTTCGGACTGGACCTCGCGTCCCCGCTTTTCTGGAGCGCTTTTGGCTCCATCATCCTCGCCAACATCGTGCTGTCGGGCGACAACGCCGTGGTGATCGCCATGGCGGCGCGCACGCTCAAGCCCGAGCAGCGCGGCAAGGCCATCTTCTGGGGCAGCGCCGCGGCCATCGTCATGCGTATCGTGCTGACCATTGTGGCCATCCAGCTGCTGACCCTGCCCTACCTGAAGCTCATAGGCGCCATCCTGCTGGTCTACATCGGCGTGGACCTGCTCAAGGGCGAGGAAGACGAAGACGGTGAAGGCCATGAAATCAACGGCATGGCCGCCGCCATCCGCACCATCCTGATCGCCGACCTGGTCATGAGCCTGGACAATGTGCTGGCCGTGGCCGCCGCCGCCAAGGGCAACCTGCCGCTGCTGGTCCTGGGCCTGCTGGTGAGCATCCCGCTGATCATTTTCGGCGCCACCCTGCTGACCAAGGTCATGGAGCGTTTCCCCATCATCATCACCATAGGCGCCGCCCTGCTCGGCTTCCTGGCCGGCGAAATGCTGCTGACCGACCCGGCAGTGGCTGGCTATTTCGGCCCCGTCAGCGAGCAAACCGTGACCTTTGGCGGGATTCTGGGCGCCGTGCTGGTCGTGGCGCTGGGCACCTATCTCACCAAACGGCAGCAGAAAAAAGCCCCTTCCGCCTGAAATCCGCCCGCCCGTCCCGCGGCTTCGGGACGGGCGGCCGCCACTTGCCTGAAGCCCGCATGCCGCGGGCTTTTGCACATTCGCCGAAATACCACTTATTTGCAACAGTGGGCACGGCTGCCGTGCAAAAGTCCCTTGTCCAGCCGCACCCCGTCTGTTAATGTCCCCTATCAGGAGACTTGTAACCTGCCGAAACAAAAGGCGGCAGGCGTCGTCTGGTGCGCCAAAACGACGGCGATCACCAGCAGCCGGTAATACAAAGCAATTAAAAATCGTCTAGCTTATGCACAGCGAAACAGGACAAGGGACGGGTAGTGGCCAAATCATCTAGAAAGCTGAGTCAGTTCTGGCGGGCCGACTGGTTTGTCGGGGTCCTGGTGGTGCTGGCCGTCCTTTTTCTGCACGGCCTGACCGATTTCTTCGGCACCCTGGAGCGGCGCTACTACGACTTCGCGAGCACCAGTACCTCGCGCCAGCCTTCCGAGCGCATCGCGATCATCGCCATCGACGACCAGAGCATTGCCAATATCGGGCGCTGGCCCTGGCCGCGCGACGTGCATGCGCAGCTGATCGACCAGCTTTCGGCCGCCAAGGCCAAAACCATCGCGCACACGGCTTTTTTCTTTGAGCCGCAGACGGACCGCGGACTGGTGTTCATCCGCAAGATGAAGGAAGCGCTCGGCCCGGCCGCCGATCCGGCGACGGCGGCCCAGGGCGGCCTGCCCGAACAGCTCGGCAAGGTCATCGCCGAGGCCGAAATCGCCCTGGACACCGACGCCAAGCTCGCGGCCAGCATGGGCAAGGCCGGCAACGTCCTGGTGCCCTCTGTTTTCCAGCTGGGCGTGCCGCAGGGCCGCCCCGACAATCCGCTGCCGGCCTATGCCCTGAAGAGCGCGGTGGATGAAACCAACAACTTCTCGCTGCCGGCCATACGCGGGCAGCAGCCCATCGAGCAGATAGGCGCGGCAGCCGCCGGCATTGCCCACCTCAACCAGCTGCCCGACGTGGACGGCGCCGTGCGCCAGGAGCCGCTGCTGATCAATTACTACGGCAAGGCCGTGCCCTCCATGAGCCTGCTGGTGGCGGCCAAGAGCCTGAACCTTGGGCCGGCGGACATCAAGCTCAATGTGGGTGAGTCGGTGCAGATCGGCAAGCTGATGGTCAAGACCGACGAATCGGCCTTGATGCTGCCGCAGTTCTACAAGGGCAAGGACGGACGGCCCGCTTTCGCGGTGGACTCGTTCTACGACGTGATTTCCGGCAAGATCCCGGCCGCCAAGTACACGGACAAGATCGTGATCATCGGCGCCACCGCCGCGGGCGTGGGCACCCAGTTCCCGACCCCGGCCGGCCCCGGGCTTTCGCCGGCGGAAACCATCGCGCACATCACTTCCAGCATCCTGAGCGAGCATTTCATCGTGCAGCCGGGCTGGGGCGTGTGGGCCACGCTGGGCGTTTTGCTGCTGGTGGCCGGCTACCTGATCGCCGGCCTGCCCAGGTTGTCGGCGGGCAAGGCCGCCATCGTCACCTTGCTGCTGTTCCTGGTGCTGCTGGTGGTGGAGTTCAGCCTGCTGTCGGCAGCCGCGACCTGGCTCAAATTTGTCTTCCCCGCCGCGCTTCTGGTCATAGGCCACCTGGCACTGACCACCAAGCGCTTCCTCATGACCGAGGCCGGCAAGCTGAAGTCCGACGAGGAGTCGGCCGAAACCAACCGCATGATGGGCCTGGCGCTGCAAGGCCAGGGCCAGCTGGACATGGCCTTTGACCGCTTCCGCCGCGTGCCCTTCACCGACGCGCTGATGGACAACATGAACAACCTCGCGCTGGATTTCGAGCGCAAGCGGCAGTTCAACAAGGCCCAGGCCGTGTACGAGTACATGGCCACCTACAACAAGAACCACAAGGACCTGCAGTCCAAGCTCAACCGCGCCAAAAACCTGTCGGAGACGGTCATCCTGGGCGGCGGCGGCTCCCATCCAGGCGGCACCATGCTGCTGGACGGCGGCGCCGTCGAAAAACCTATGCTGGGCCGCTATCAGGTGGAAAAAGAGCTGGGCAAGGGCGCCATGGGCGTGGTCTACCTTGGCAAGGATCCCAAGATTGGCCGCGTCGTGGCCATCAAGACCATGGCGCTGAGCCAGGAGTTCGAGGGCGAGGAACTCGATGACGCGCGCGAGCGTTTCTTCCGCGAGGCCGAGACGGCCGGGCGCCTGCAGCACCAGAACATCGTGACGATTTTCGATGCCGGCGAAGAGCACGACCTGGCCTATATCGCGATGGAATTCCTCAAGGGCAAGGACCTGGCCGACGTCACCAAGGACGGAAGCCTGTTGCCGGTGCCCAAGGTGCTGTCCATCGTGGCGCGGGTGGCCGAAGCCCTGGCCTACGCGCACAAGCAGAACGTGGTGCACCGGGATATCAAGCCGGCCAACATCATGTATGAAATCGACAGTGATACGGTGAAGGTGACCGACTTCGGCATCGCCCGCATCACGGACTCCAGCAAGACCAAGACCGGCCTGGTGCTGGGCACGCCCAGCTTCATGTCGCCCGAGCAGATCGCCGGCAAGAAGGTCGACGGGCGCTCGGACCTGTATTCGCTGGGGGTGATGCTGTTCCAGATGCTGGCCGGCGTGCTGCCTTTCCGGGGCGATTCCATGGCCGAGCTGATGTACAAGATCGCCAATGAAGAGGCGCCGGACATCCGCATCATCCGCAAGGAGCTGCCGGCCCGGCTGGCCGAGGTTGTCGCGCTGTCGCTGGCCAAAAAACCCGAGCTTCGCTACCAGGACGGCGACCGTTTCGCCGCCGACCTGCGCGAAGTCATCGCGGCCCTGGAAGGTGGCGCGCCCTTGTCCGCCCCCGCACCTTCGCCCCGTGCCGCCCCGCCGGCCGCGCCTGCGGCCACATTCGACGCCACCGTGGTGCAGTCCGCCCCCGCCGCGCAGGCGGCCGAGCCCAGGGCCTATGATGCCACCCAGGCCTTGAATGCCGGCGCAGCCCAGACCTTTGACAAAACCGTTGTCTCCAGGCCGCCCGCCGCCGACAAAGATACCCAGTGACAACACGAACAAGATGATCTACGAGATTTGTACACATACCGACCCAGGGTTGACGCGGGACAACAACGAGGATGCGGTGGCGTTTGACCCGGCGACGCGGCTTTGCATCCTGGCGGACGGCATGGGCGGCTATAACGCCGGCGAGATCGCCAGCGGCATGGCCGTGGCCTTCATCAAGTCGGAAATGGGGCGCTGGCTGTCCCAGGCCGGCCGGCATGCGAATGCCAAGGAAGTGCGCCGGGCGATGGAAATCTGCGTGGAAAACGCCAATCATTCGATTTTCAACGCGGCCAACTCCAATCCCCAGTACACGGGCATGGGCACCACGCTGGTCGTGGGCGTCTTCCAGGACGGGCGCCTGATGCTGGGCCATATCGGCGATTCGCGCTGCTACCGCCTGCGCGGCCAGGAACTCCAGCAGATCACCAAGGACCATTCGCTGCTCCAGGAGCAGATCGACGCCGGGCTCATTACCCCCGAGCAGGCGTTGACCTCCCTGAACAAGAACCTGGTGACGCGCGCCCTGGGCGTGGAAGACACCGTGCTGGTGGAGGTCAACGAGCACCGCGTGGAGCCGGGCGATCTTTACCTGATGTGTTCCGACGGCCTGTCGGACATGGTGGTGGACCCGGGTATTGCAGCCATCCTGACGGGCGCCGGGACGCTGGAGCAGAAGTCAAAGCAGCTGATTGCGGCGGCGAACGAGGCCGGCGGACGCGATAATATTTCCGTCTTGCTGGCTTACGCGAAAGAAGACTCGGCCAAGCGCGGCCTTTTGTCGAGAATGCTGGGAAAATAAGCGGTGACTGAAAATTTAAAAACAGACAGGAGTCGGCCATGCCGAAAATGATCGTCTCTATTGACGGCGTTGTGATCAAGGAAGTCCAGTTGACGAAAGACAGGACGTCCCTGGGCCGCAGGCCCTACAACGATATCGTCATTGACAACCTCGCTGTCAGCGGGGAGCACGCCGTCCTGCAGATGTCCGGCAACGAGGTGTATCTTGAAGACCTCAACAGCACCAACGGCACCTACGTCAACGGCAAGGCCGTGAAAAAACTGCTGCTGCAAAACAGCGACACGGTGGAAATCGGCAAGTACAAGATCAAGTACGTGAACGAGGCCCAGCCTGCCGGTTTCGAGAAAACCATGATCATCAAGGCCGGCTCCGCGGGCCTGGTCGCGCCTCCCGCCGGTGCGCCGGCGGCGGCGCCTGCCGCCGACGTGGGCGGCAACATCAGCGCGGCCATCAAGGTCATGTCGGGGGCTGCTGCAGGCCGTGAGGTGGCGCTGGTCAAGGTGGTCACCACCATCGGCAAGCCGGGTGTCGCGGTGGCCGCGATCACCAAGCGGCCGCAGGGCTTTGTCGTGGCCCACGTGGAAGGCGCCGGGAAACCGACCCTTAACGGCGCGCCTATCGGGGCCGAGCCTGTCATCCTGAAAAACGGTGACATGCTCGAGCTGGCCGGAACGCAGATGCAGTTCGTCCAACATTGACCCGGGTGCCCGCCCGGGCTTCGCTATAACGCGAACCGTCAGCACCCAACACCCGAGGTCTCATGAGACTCCTCTCCCGGCACTGGCCTCGCATCGCTGTCACGCTGATCCCGCTTGTGTTTGCCTTGCTGCATGCCAGCGGGGTCGTGCGCCTGGGGGTGTTGCAGCGGCTGGACGACATCATCTACGACGCGCGGCTTCGGGCAACCATGCCGCGCACGCTCGATGAGCGCATCGTCATCGTCGACATCGACGAAAAAAGCCTGGCCGAGGTCGGCCGCTGGCCCTGGGGGCGCAACAAGCTCGCGGAGCTGGTCGAGGAACTGCAGGACCGCCAGAAGACCGCATTGCTGGGTTTTGACGTGGTGTTCGCGGAGGCCGACGAAAGCTCGGGCCTGAAACGGCTCAAGCAGCTGGCGCAGGCCGAGCTCAAGGACCAGCCCGGTTTCTCGGAAAAACTCAACCAGTTGCAAGCCGGCCTGGACTACGACGCGGTGTTCGCCAAGGCGATCGAAAAGCGGCCCGTCGTGATGGGCTATTACTTCACCAGCGACCGCGACGGGCGCGTCAACGGCGTCCTGCCGGCGCCCGTCATGGGCCGCGACGCGCTGGCCGGCCGGCCTATCAAGTTCACCAGCTGGAACGGCTACGGCGCCAACATAGAGCAGCTGGCCAAGGCCGCGCCGCTGGGCGGCTTTTTCAATTCCATCACCGAAGGCGACGGTGTGGTGCGCTCCATCCCCCTGCTGGCGGAATACAAGGGGCAGTACTACGAATCGCTGGCGCTGGCCATGTTCCGCATGCTGGCGGGCCTGCCCCGGGTCGAGCCCGGTTTTCCGCCGGAGAAATTCCTCACGCGCAATTACCAGGGGCTGGAAAGCATTTTGCTCAAGCAGGGCAGCAAGACCCTGGCGATTCCGGTCGACGACCGCGTCGCCACCCTGGTGCCGTTCCGCGGCCATGGCGGCGCCAACGGCGGCTCCTTCCGTTACATCTCGGCCGCCGACGTGCTGGGCAAGCGCCTGGCGCCCGGCGCCCTCAAGGACAAAATCGTCCTGATAGGCACCACGGCGCCCGGCCTGCTTGATTTGCGGGTGACACCGGTCGGGGAGACCTACCCCGGCGTGGAAACCCATGCCAACGTGATCTCGGGTTTCCTGGATGGCAAGGTGTTCGTCAAACCCGATTACGCCGTCGGCTTTGAGATTGTCATCCTGCTGCTGTCAGGCCTGACGCTGGCCTTCGCGCTGCCCATGCTCTCGGCTTCCCGGGCGGTGCTGGTCAGCCTGGCCGTGATCGCCGCCATCGGCGGGCTGAATTTCTGGCTGTATGCGGGTTACGGCCTGGTGCTGCCGCTGGCCAGCGCGCTCGTCATGGCGCTGACGGCCTTCGCGCTCAACATGAGTTACGGCTATTTTGTGGAAAGCCGCTCCAAGCGCGAGCTGGCCAACCTGTTCGGCACCTATGTGCCGCCCGAGCTGGTCGACGAGATGGTGAAGGATCCCGACAGCTACAGCATGAAGGCGACCACCAAGGAGCTGACCGTCATGTTTTGCGACATGCGCGGTTTTACCAAGATGTCGGAGACCATGGAGCCGACCCAGCTGCAGGCGCTGCTCAACAGCGTCTTCAGCCGCCTGACGGACCTGATACGCGGCAACCGCGGCACCATCGACAAATACATGGGCGACTGCGTCATGGCGTTCTGGGGCGCCCCTGTCGACACGCCCGACCACGCGGCGCTGGCGGTGAAAACCGCGCTCGAGATGTCAAACGCCGTGCGCAGGATCAATGAAGAGCACAGGACCAAGGGTTTACCCGAGATCGGTATCGGCATAGGCCTGAACACCGGCACCATGTGTGTGGGCGACATGGGATCGGACATCCGCCGCAGCTACACCGTGATTGGCGATGCTGTGAACCTGGGCTCGCGCCTGGAGGGCTTGTCCAAAACCTATGGTGTCGATATCGTGGTCAGCGAGTCCACCCGCAAGCTGGCTGGGGATTTTGCATGGCAGGAACTGGACAAAGTCCGCGTGAAGGGCAAAGATCAGGCTGTGGCCATTTTTTGGCCGTTGGCGCCGGCGGACCGGATCGACAAGGACAATGCGGACGAGCTGAAGACCTGGGGCCTGGCCCTGAAGGCCTACCGGGCCCAGGATTGGGACCAATGTGACGTGCAGTTACTAAATTTGCAGCGGGCAAATGGCAAAAAGTTCCTTTACCGGCTTTACGCGGAGCGTGTAGCCTCGATGAGGCTGTTGCCGTTTGATCCGGAGTGGGATGGCGCAACCAATTTTGAGACCAAATAATACAAAGACCAACTCAGGGCCAACCGGAAAACCACATGAAAGTACGTGTACTAGGCTGCTCGGGAGCCATCGCCAAGGACTGCCGGACCACGTCTTTTCTGCTGGACCATGATTTGTTGGTCGATGCGGGCACGGGCGTGGGCGACCTCACGCTTGACGAGATGGCCGGCATAGACCATGTGCTGCTGACGCACTCGCACCTGGACCACGTCGCCGCGCTGCCGCTGATGGTGGACGCGATCGCCGCGCGACGCACCACGCCGATACAGATCCACGCGCTGCAAGGCACGATCAACGCGCTGAAGGCGCATATCTTCAACAACACCATCTGGCCGGATTTTTCCAGGATCCCCACGCCGCAGGCGCCATTCATCAGCTTTCACCCCCTGGATGTGGGGCAGACCCTGCTGCTGGCGGGAAAACACGTGGAAGTGCTGCCCGCCGTGCACACCGTGCCCGCAGTGGGCTATGCCGTGGCAACCGGCAAGGGCTGTTGGGTGTTCACCGGCGACACCGAGCAGAACCCGGCGCTGTGGGCCCGTATCAACCAGATGAACGTGGCCATGCTGGTCATCGAAACCGCCTTCAGCAACCGTGAGCGCGACCTTGCCAAGCGCAGCCTGCACCTGTCGCCCCATGCGCTGGCCAATGAGCTTGACTGCATAGAGCGCGGCAGGAACTACCCGATTTACATCACCCACACCAAGCCCGCCGAGACCGACCTCATCATGGCCGAGATACAGCGTTTCGACCAGACACGGCCGTTTGGCCCCAATGTGACGCATGACATCCGGTGGTTGCGGGCAGGCCAGGAGTTTGAACTATGAGCGCCGTACTGCAACGCGATCCCCAGGACGAGTTTTTCGACTCGCAGATGCTGCCGCCGCAAGAGCGCGGCGTTACCTTCGAGGCGTTGTATTTCCGGCAGCTGCAGCTGGTCACCAACCGCATCCACGAGACCGAAAACATCGACCAGATCATGCTGGAGGCGAGCCAGGACATCTGCAAGCTCTTCAACGCCGACCGGCTGACCTTGTACGCGGTCAATGAAGACCGCAGTTCCATCGTCTCCAAGGTCAAGACCGGCCTGAACACCAGCCGCGACCTGAAGCTTCCGGTCAGCGCGCAAAGCATTGCCGGGTATGTGGCCATGTCCCGGCAGATGGTCAACATCGCCGATGTCTACGACGAAGAGGCCCTCAAGAAAATCCATCCGGCCCTCAGCTTCCTCCAGGAGGTCGACAAGCGCTCGGGCTACAGGACCAAGCAGATGCTGGTGGCGCCTGTCATGGACGGTGACACGCTGTACGGCGTGCTTCAGGTCATCAACAACCGCAGCGACCAGCCCTTCGGCAAGCTCGAGGAGGACGGTGCGCGCCAGCTCTGCAAAACGCTGGGCATCGCGATACGCCAGCGCATGCAAAGAGCGGAGGACGGCCAGCGCCGCAAGGCGACCAAGTACGACGGGCTGGTCACCGAAGGCGTGCTGTCGCAGAACGAGCTGCAGCAATGCATCCAGCAGGCGCGCGAGGAGGGCAAGTCGGTCGAGCACATGCTGATGGCCAACTACCATTTGCGCCCCGCCCAGATCGGCCAGTCCCTGGCGAAGTTTTTCGGTGTGGGCTACGAGGCCTTCAACGCCGGCCGCATACGCTCCGAAATGCTGCACGGCCCGCTCAAGCGCGATTTCATCGAGCAGCAGGGCTGGATACCGCTGGAAGAAACCACCGAAGGCCTGGTGATCATGTGCATGGACCCGGAAGCCGTGCGCGGTGCGCGCGTCGTGCCGCAGGTGTTTCCGCGCATCACCAAGTTCGCCTACCGCGTCACCACCCAGACCGAGTTTGAGGAAACGCTGAACCAGCTGTTCGGCGCCGGCGCGGACAGCAGTTCCATCGACCAGTTGCTGGCGGACATGGACTCGCCCCTGGAAGGTGAGGCCGCGGACGATTCCTCGCTGGAATCCGCGGCGGCCGACAACGAGCTGGTCAAGTTCGTCAACAAGGTCATCATCGACGCCTACAACCAGAAGGTGTCGGATATCCACATCGAGCCCATGCCCGGCAAGGCCAAGACCGGCATACGCTTTCGCGTGGATGGCACCCTGCAGCCCTATATCGAGGTGCCGGCGCAGTTCCGCCAGGCCATGGTCACCCGGCTCAAGATCATGTGCGACCTGGACATTTCCGAAAAGCGCAAGCCGCAGGACGGCAAGATCAAGTTCAAGAAGTACGGCCCGCTGGACATCGAGCTGCGCGTGGCGACGATTCCCTCGGCCGGCGGCGTGGAAGACGTGGTCATGCGTATCCTGGCGGCGGGCGAGCCGATTCCGCTGGAAAAACTCGGGCTGACGGCACACAACAAGGAGCGGCTGGAAAAAACCGTCTCCAAACCCTACGGCCTCTTTTATGTCTGCGGCCCCACGGGCTCGGGCAAGACCACCACGCTGCATTCCATCCTGAAATTCCTCAACACGCCGGACACCAAGATCTGGACGGCCGAGGACCCGGTTGAAATCACCCAGAAGGGCCTGCGCCAGGTGCAGATCAACCGCAAAGCCGGCATCGACTTCGCGCTGGTCATGCGCGCTTTTTTGCGAGCCGACCCCGACATCATCATGGTCGGCGAGTCGCGCGACAAGGAAACGGTGGCCATGGGTGTCGAGGCTTCGCTGACCGGCCACATGGTGTTCTCGACCCTGCACACCAATTCGGCGCCGGAGTCCATCACCCGCCTGCTGGACATGGGCATGGACCCCTTCAATTTCGCCGATGCGCTGCTGGGCATCCTGGCGCAGCGCCTGGCCAAAAAACTATGCGACTGCAAGGAGGCCTACCAGCCGAGTTCGCAGGAGATCAATGCTTTCATCAAGGAGTACGCCGAAGAGCTGCGCCATACCGAAGCCTGGAAGGCCGATGAGGGCGGCGAGTCGCAAAAGCTGTTTGAAGACTGGATGGAGCGCTACGGCAAGGACGGCAAGCTCACCCTGTACCGCGCCGTGGGCTGCGACAAATGCGGCAAGACCGGCTACAAGGGCCGCGTCGGCCTGCACGAACTCATGATCGCCGACGACGCCGCGAAAAAGCTGATCCAGGAGCGCGCCCGCGTGGCGGAGCTGTTCGCCAGCGCGGTCAGCAGCGGCATGCGCACATTGAAGATGGATGGCATGGAAAAAGTGCTGATGGGCCTGACCGATTTGAAAATGGTGCGCTCGGTCTGTATCAAGTAAGGCCTTGCCGGCAGCAAACCGGGTGATTCAGTTCGCGGTTTGCGCCTCGCACCACTTTCGCCACACGCTGCGCAGGGCTTCTTCGAAATGCCGGGCAAAGCGAGGCGCGTCGAAAACCGGTGAAGCCAGCACCTGCTCCCTCATGCCGGCGCGCAGCGATGCCAGGCGCGGCAGGTCGCCGGCATGCAATACAGCCTTCTTGACATAGTCATCGGCATCCTCGGCCACCCACTCGGGCAAGCCGGCATTCATCAGCAAGCCAACCCCCTGGCGGGCCAGAAAACTCTTGCCCGCCAAAGTCAGCACCGGCACGCCCATCCACAAGGCTTCGGCCGAGGTTGTTCCGCCCGTGTAGGGGAAGGGGTCGAGGGCGATATCAACCTGCTGGTAGGTCGCAAGATAGGCCGCGCGAGGCCCCGCGCTCAGCACCAGCAGCCGCTCCGCGGTTATGCCGTGAGCGGCAAAACGCCCGGCAACGACACCTTGCCAGCGGACTTGCTGATCCGGTGGCGCCACGAGTTGCAAGCGGCTGCCGGGCACGGCATGCAGTACCCGGGCCCACAGGGCGACGACGGCGTCGTTCATCTTTGACAGGGTATTGAAGCAGGCAAAGGTCACGTAACCGTTACGCAAGGCGGGAAGAGGCGTGACATCCACATCGTGTGCGGGCGGGGTAAAACAAAGCCGGGTTTGCGGCAGTCGCAGGATCTCTTCGGTGAAATGGCTCTCCAGCTCGGAGGGCAAGGTCCAGGGGTCGGCAATCAGGTAATCGATGGCCGCGACGCCGGTGGTGGCGAAGTAACCCAGCCAGCTGATTTGCACGGGAGCGGGTTTCCAGGCAAAGACCGGCAGGCGGTTCTTGCCGGTATGGCCGGACAGGTCGATCAGGATGTCTATCCCGTCATCGCGGATGATCCGGGCCATGGCTTCGTCGGACAGGCCGACCACGGATTGCCAGCGATGGAAGTGGCGCTTGATCCGGGCCGTGACTTCGTCGGTATCCAGGGAGTTGGAGTAGGCCAAGAGCTCCACGCGGCCGGATGCTTCAGTTGACAATGCGGCCAGCACGTTTTCAATAAAGTGGCCCACCGGGTGTGAGCGTAAATCGGCCGAGACAAATCCGATGCGCAAGCATTTGGAAGGATCGGCGAGATTCCCCGGGGCACCAGCGGGTGGGGCCAGCCGCGCAACCATCGCGCCGAAGCGCCGGGCTTCTTCCAGTTGCTGCTCGGCAGAGAGTCTGGACAGCAAGTGCTGAATTAGCAGAACGTTGCTGTGCGCGATCGGGAAATCAGACTTGATGGCCAGCGCCCGACGGTAGCTCTCGAGAGCCTCGTCCAGCAGGCCGGTATCCTTGAGCGCGGCCGCCAGGTTGTGGTGCACCCCTGCGTTCTCGGGTTCGAGTTCCAGCACCTTTCGGTAGCTTGCCACCGCATCATTGAACAGGCGCAGCCCGATGGACACATCACCAAGGTTGCAATGCGCATCGACAAAGCCGGGCCTGAGCTCCACCGCGCGCCGGAAATGGATCGCGGCGTCTTGCATACGGCCCAGGTGGCGCAAGAGCAGGCCCTGGTTGTAGAGTATCTCCACATTGTCGGGATCAAGCTCCAGCATGCGGCGGTAGACGGCCGCGAGCTCATTGGAGCGCCCGAGCCGTCCCAGCAGCTTGACCAGTTTTTCATGGCTCTCGGCGTAGTCGAGCCTGATCTCCAGTGCGCGGCGATAGCTTGCCACCGCCGCATTGTCCTGCCCGAGTTCTTCAAGCGTCGTTCCCAGGGCCATCTCCGCCTCGGCGAAATCCGGCTTGAGCGCCAGCGCTTCGCGGTAGGCGGAAACGGCCGCCTCGTGCTGGTCCAGCCGCGCGTGAGCGGCGCCCAGGTTGAAGTGGGCGCCGGCCGAGTCCGGCTTGTACTGCACGGCTTTGCTGAAGGCCTCCAGAGCCGGCTGTGCATCGCCGCGGTCCAGCAAAATCGTGCCCCGGTTGAAGTGGGCTCGCGCCAGCTCGGGCATCAGGCTGACGGCCATGTCGTAGCAGCGCAGCGCCTCTTCGATTTGCCCTTGCTGCTCGAGCGCCATGCCTTGATCCAGCAACTGCTCGGCGGACGGCGTGGCGTCCATCGCCGACTCAAATCTTCCCATTTCGTGCCTCTTCAATATGTGGTGGAGCAGAGAACTGTGAGGTATTCTGCCCGCACCACTTGTGCCACACATCGCGCAGGGCGATTTCAAAGTGCCGGGCAAAACGCGGCGCGTCGAAAATCGGCGAAGCCAGCACCTGGGACCGCAGGCCCGCGCGCAGCACGGACAGCCTTTGCAAATCGCCGGCATGTGCAACTGCCCGTTTCACATAGTCGTCCGCATCAGTGGCAACCCACTCGGGCAATCCGGCATTCATCAGCAACCCAACGCCCTGGCGCGACAAAAAGGTATTGCCCTCCAAAGTCAGCACCGGCACCCCCATCCACAGCGCTTCGACGGTGGTGGTCCCGCCCGTGTAGGGAAACGGATCCAGGGCGATGTCCACCCGATGGTAGGTTTGCAGGTATTTGGCGCGCGGCACGGGCCCTTGAATCAGCAGCCTCGCCGGCTCAATGCCGTGCGCCGTGAACCGCTCCAGCGTTGTTTGCCGGTTTGAGGCCTCGTTGAGCTGCGAGGCCATGAGGTGCAGGCGGCTCCCCGGTACCGCATGCAATATCCTGGCCCACAAGGCAACGACGGCGTCGTTCATTTTGGGCAGCGCATTAAAGCAGGCGAAGGTGATGTAACCGTTGGCCAGTGCGGGCAGCGCTGCCGTGCCCAGGTCAAGCGTGGGAGCGGTAAAGCACAGCCGGGTCTGCGGCAGGCGCAGGATTTTTTCGGTGAACTGGCCTTCCAGATGGGCAGGCAGCGTCCACGGGTCGGCAATGAGGTAATCGATGGCCGCCACGCCCGTGGTGGCAAAGTAGCCCAGCCAGCTGATCTGCACGGGGGCGGGCCTTGCCGCAAAGACGGGTAGGCGGTTGCCTCCCGTGTGGCCGGACAGGTCAATCAGGATGTCTATGCGGTCATCGCGTATCTGCTGGACCAGCGATGCATCGGATCGGTCGTGTACCGGATGCCAGCCCCGGAGGTGGGATTTGATCCTTTCGGTCACCTCGTCAGACTGCGATGAATTGGAATAGGCGAAGAGCTCCAGGCGTCCGGCTGTTCCAGCCGACAGGGCGGCCAGAATGCTCTCCACAAAATAACCCACGGGATGCGCGCTCAAGTCCGCCGAGACAAAACCCACCCGCAGGCATCTGTCGGGCATCGGGCTGTTGTGCAAGGGCTCGAAGGGTGGGGCCAGGCGGGCGACCGTTTCGCCAAACCGGCGCGCTTCCTCGAACAATTCTTCAGGCGGCTGTTCGGACAGGTAGTTCTGAACCATCAAAAGATTGCTGTGGGCCACCGCCAGTTCCGGCCTGAGGGTCATGGCCTTGCGGTAACTCACCAGGGCCTTGCCCAGGTCGCCGAGGTCCTTGAATGCGCTTCCGATGTTGTTGTACGCATCCGCGCTATCGGGGTTGAGTTCCAGTACCCTGTGATAGCTTGCCGCCGCATCGCCGAACTGGTGCAGGTCCATCAGCACGTTGCCGAGGTTGCCATGCGCGGCCAGAAAGTCCGGCTTCAACTTCACCGCAAGCCGGTACTGGCTGACCGCCTCGTGAAACTGGCCCTTGATGTTCAGGAGGAGCCCCAGGCTGTTAAGGGCATTGACATTGTGGGGGTCCCGAACAAGGATCTGGCGAAAGCAGGCTGCGGCCTCGTCGAATTGATCGAGCCGCATCAGGAGGTAAGCCAGCTTGTCCTGCGCCTCGGCGTAGCCGGGTTCGATCTCCAGGACACGGCGATAGCTTTTGATGGCCTCCTGATCGTGTCCCTGCTCCTCCAGCGCCGCGCCCAGGGCCATCTCCGCCTCCGCAAAATCAGGCTTGAGTGCGAGCGCCTGGCGGTAGGCTGACACGGCCGCCTCATCGCGGTCCAGCCGGGCATATGCCGCCCCCAGGTTGAAGTGAGCGCCGGCCGAGTCCGGCTTGTACTGCACGGCCTTGGTAAAGGCCGCCAAGGCCTCCTGCGCATCGCCGCGGTCCAGCAAGATGGTGCCCCGGTTGAAATGCGCCCGCGCGAGTTCCGGCATCAGGGCTATGGCAGAGTCGTAGTGCAGCAAGGCCTCTTCGGGCTGTCCTTGCTGCTCCAGCGCCATGCCTTGCTCCAGCAGTTGTTCGGCCGATGGTTCGGGCTTCAATGGCTCCCCGGCCTTGGCAGCCGGCTCAAGCGCGCTCATCGCCTGCTACCCGCCCGTGTGTGGCTGCGGGCGCGGTGTTTTCCGCGCACCACGCGTGCCACATGCCGCGCAGTGCCGTTTCAAAGTGCCTGGCAAAGCGCGGCGCATCAAAGATCGGCGAGGCCAGCACCTGCGACCGCAAGCCTGCGCGCAACGCTGACAGTTTCTGCAAGTCGCCGGCATGCGCGACGGCACGGGAGAGGTAGTCGCCGGGGTTCGAGGCGACCCATTCGGGCAGTCCCGCATTCATCATCAGGCCGACGCCTTGGCGCGACAAAAACCGTTCGCCGGCCAGCGTCAGCACCGGCACGCCCATCCACAAGGCTTCCACCGTCGTCGTCCCGCCCGGGTAAGGAAAGGGATCCAGGGCGATGTCCACCCGCTGATAGGCGGCCAGGTAGTTCTCCCGGGGTACATAGTCTTCCAGGATCAACCGGCCGGGTTCGATGCCGTGGGCGGCGAAACGGGCCAAGACCTCGCGTTGTGCGGACGCCTGCTGCAGCTGGCGGGCCTTGAGAAACAGGCGGCTCGCCGGTACGGCATTCAGTACCTGTGCCCACAGTGCCACGACGGCATCATTCATCTTGGTCAGGTTGTTGAAGCAGCCGAAAGTGACATAGCCGTTGGACAGGGCCGGAAGCGGTGAAACGGTCACGTCCGCGCGTGGCGGCGTGAAGCACAGCCGTGTCTCGGGCAGGCGCCAGATCTTCTCGGTGAAACTGCCTTCCTCGCTGTCCGGCATGGTCCAGGGATCGGCGAGGAGGTAGTCCATCGTCTGCACCCCGGTGGTTGCGAAATAGCCCAGCCAGGACAGCTGCACTGGTGCGGGTTTCCAGGCGAATACCGGCAGGCGGTTGTACGCGGTATGCCCCGAGAGATCAATCAGGATGTCAATGCCGTCTTCGCGTATCAGTTCGGCCACGTGTTCATCGGAAAGCCCCACCACCGGATGCCACGCGTGGCAGCAGGCCTTGAGCCGCTGGCTGAGTTCATCATCGCAGCTGCGCGTGGGATAGCCGAACAGTTCCAGCGAGGTGGCGCTGGAGGCCAAGGCTGCCATCACAGCATCCAGAAAGTAGCCTACGGGGTGGATACAAAAATCCCCGGAAACCAGGCCTATGCGCAGCCGGCGATCTGGGTCGGGTGGATTGGCCCAAGCCATCGCAGGCCGGGCACGGCGCGCAAGCACATCGCCAAAACGCCTGGCCTCGGCCAGTAAATTCGCTACAGGCTGGTCGGCCAGGTAGTTGTGTACGAAGAGCAAGCTGTTGTGGGCATCGGTGAAGTCCGGCTGGAGCTCCAGCGCGCGACGCGTGCTCTCCAGCGAGCTTTCAAGCTGCCCAATATCCTGCAGGGTATTTCCGAGATTGCTGTGGGCCTGCGCGTAATCAGGCTTGATGGCCAAGGCCCGCCGGTGGCATTCAACCGCCTCGTCAAATTGCCCCTGTGTTTGAAAAACCGCGCCCATGGCGGTAAGCGATTCGGCGAAGTCAGGATTGATCTCCAGCGCCTGGCGGTAACTTTCGACGGCAGAATCGGCCTGCCCCAGGTCGGCCAGGAGATTGCCCAGGTTGTGATGGGCTTCGATGAAGTCCGGCCGGATCTCTAGCGCCTGGCGATAGCTGTCCACGGCCTGCGTGAGCTGCCCCAGCGTACGCAAGGTGGCGCCGAGGTTATTGTGCGCCAGCGCATCCTCCGGGTCGACCGCCACTGCTTGGCGAAAACTGGCGGCCGAATCTTTAAATCGGCCGAGCTTTCTCTGGACTGCTCCCAGGTTGTTGAGCCAGCCCGCGTTGTGGGGGTCGGTTTCCAGCATCTGGCGATAGGTCTCCGCGACCTCATCGAATCGTTCCGACCGGCTCAGTACCTTGACCAGTTTGTCGTGGACCTCGGTATAAACGGGATCGATCTCCAGTGCGCGGCGATAGCTTGCCACCGCCGCTTCATCCTGCCCGAGTTCTTCAAACGCGGCGCCTAAGGCCATTTCGGCCTCGGCGAAGCCCGGTTTGAGCGCGAGCGCCTCGCGGTATGCCGAGACGGCTGCCTCATGTTGATCCAGCCGTGTGTAGGCGGCTCCGAGGTTGAAGTGGGCGCCGGCCGATTCCGGTTTATAGCGGACGGCCTGCGTGAAGGCCTCCAGGGCTTGCTGCGCGTCACCGCGGTCCAGCAAAATAGTGCCCCGGTTGAAATGCGCCCGCGCCAGCTCGGGCATGAGCTTCACTGCAGTGTCGTAGCAGAGCAGCGCCTCTTCGGGCCGCCCTTGCTGCTCAAGTTTCATGCCGTCCTCCAGCAGTTGCTCGGCGCCTGGGCCGCTGGGTTTCAAAAACTCCCCGGCATCTCCGGCGGTGGTACGCCCGCCCTTCATGATTCGATCAAATATCCCCATCCCTTGCCTCTTCAATTTATTGCGGCCTCGGCCGAGTGGTTTAATGGGTGCGCTGAAAAGACGCCTATGCGGTTGTCTTGTCGAATGCGGATGGCCGCCCGTCGGATCGAAGGCATTGGACGCCGAAAGTCATCGCCCTTGAATCGCAATTCGAACGAAAGGCAAAAATCGCCTCGAACCCGGTACATTGCCATGACCCTATTTTTATAATGCCACAATCGTGAAAAGCACCCGGAGGCCACATGATATTGAGTTGGTTTGACGCTCGTGAAGCGAAGACGTTTGGCGAGTCCCTCGCACGGTATTTCCTGGAGGGCATGCCCCCGGCCAATCAGATTGGGGACAAGGCATTCGCGCAGAAGTCCACCAAGTTGCTCGGAAAAATGGCGGACCAGATCTACCATTTCAAAAGGCAGCACAAACTAAATATCTACAAAAAAGCTCAGCTTGGCAATGCCTTCAAATGGAAGCTCAAGGATGCCGGTGTTGCGCCGGACTATACGGATGAACTGACCAAATGGCTGATCCGGCATATTGGGTGAACTGGGTAAACAGCCCGGAGGCTCGTCGCCAATTCGGTTTGGGGAGGATGGGGTGACAAAAATGCCATTTCCCATGACTTGAATTGACAAGAAGCGCCACAAGTAAGCCGGCTTTTGGCTTGCTCCCCATGCCAGAGCCGCCAGTTCAGGGGCTAAGTCCGGTCTGGCACAGAAACTGCTGTAATCTGCCAGCTATCTGTGTTTGTTTGTTTTTCATTTAAGGAGCTTTTTATGAAGCGTTCTCTCCAGCAGGGTTTTACCCTGATTGAATTGATGATCGTGGTTGCGATCATTGGTATTTTGGCTGCGGTGGCCCTGCCGGCTTACCAGGACTACATGGTCCGCGCCAAGGTCTCTGAAGTTGTGCTGGCCGCATCGTCGGGCCGTACGGCTGTTTCCGAGACCTTCTCGCAAAAAGCCAAGATGAACCTGAATCACGCATCGATGGGCGTGCAATCCCAGACTTCACGCTACGTCGCGACGGTCGTCTATTCGTTCAACAACTCCACCCAAGGCGACATCATCGTGACGTCTTCGAACGATCCTGGACTGTCCGCTGCGGCCAGCAAGACCATGATCCTGCGCGGTGAAGGTAACACCCAAACAGGCACCGTCGCCTGGACCTGCGGTACCGATAACACCGCCAATGCGATCCCCAAGAAGTACCTGCCAAGCTCGTGCAAAGACTTCTGATCGTTTGATTGGATACAAAGCCCCTTGGCATCGCCAAGGGGCTTTTTTCATTTTTGCGCATGATTCAAACCCGATACTTCGCTGCGGCCGCGCTTGTTCTCGCCGCTGCGTTGCTGGCTGTCATCTACTGGCCGGGTTTGTATGGCGACTTCTTCTTTGACGATGAACCCAGCATCACCCTCGCCCAGGGTGTGCGCCTCGAGACCTTGTCCCCGGAATCCATCCGCCAGGCCCTTGCCAGTGGCGGTGCCGGCCCGTCGGGCAGGCCGGTTGCCCAGTTGAGCTTCGCGCTCAACCACTATTTCAGCGGATTCGATCCCTTTGTTTTCAAGGCGACCAATCTCGCCATTCACTTTGCCTGTGGTTTGCTGGTATTTGCCTTGACACGGCGCGTGCTGGGCACAGCGGGGCCGCCGGCCCGGCAGCACAAGCTTTTGATCGCGTCCGGCGCCGTGACCGCGCTGTGGCTGTTCCATCCCATCCAGCTGCTCCCGGTTCTGCACGTTGTGCAGCGCATGACCAGCTTGTCGGCCCTCTTTCTGCTCGCCGCGCTGCTGCTGCATATTCGTGGGCGGGAAAGTGAGGGTCGGGCTGCCGTCGCATGGCTGCTGCTGGCATGGGGTGTTCTATGGCCGCTTTCTTGCCTCAGCAAGGAAAGTGGCTTGCTGTTTCCTGTGTTCGTGCTTGCCTGGGAACTGGTGGTGCGCAAGAATTCATTTGGCCGCCTTGATGGTTTTGCGCGCGGTTTGATGGGGTTGACGGCCTTTTTCCTGGTGGCCGGCTTGGCCTATGCGTTCTCCACGCGCGCGCAGTGGCTGTGGGCCGGCTACCAGTTGCGCCCGTTTTCGTTGACGGAGCGCCTGCTGACGGAGGGCCGGGTGCTCTGGTTTTACCTTGACCTGGCTGTTATTCCGGACCTCAAGGCGTTTGCCCTGTACCACGACGATTTTGTGGTGTCCCGTAGTCTGTTTTCCCCGTGGACGACGCTGCCGGCCTTGCTGGGGCTGGCGGGCCTGGCCTTGCTCGCATGGCGAACGCGCACGCGCGCACCGCTTGTGGCCTTCGGTATCTTGTGGTTCCTGGCCGGGCATGCTCTGGAATCCACGGTGTTGCCCCTGGAGCTCGTACACGAGCACCGCAACTACTTGCCTGTCCTGGGGATCTTTCTGGCGGCAGGGTGGCCTCTGATGCTTGCGCTGGAACGCAAGGGGACGCACAGGACGATAGGCGTCGCGCTCGCGGCGGCGATGGTGGGCTACTTTTCCCTTGTCACGGCCCTGCGCGCGCACCAGTTCGGCGACAAATTGCGGCGTGCCCAGGTCGAAGCCCGAAACCATCCGGCATCGGCCCGCGCCCAGCACGAGGCCGGAATCTCGCTGGCGGGACTGCCGGATGCGGCCTTGCGAGATTCGCCCACCTATGCTTTGGCCCGCACGCGTTACGAGCTGGCCGGCAAGCTCGACCCGAATCTCAAGATGAACTGGCTGGGGCTGATCCACCTGAACTGCAAGGCGGGGATGCCGGCAAAACAGGCGGACATCGAGGAACTGACGCGACGGCTGCGGGATACGCCTTTTGCGCCGGGCGATACAGGCGTGCTTTACAACATGAAAGAGATGTCGATTGCCGGCTCGGTCTGCCTTGCCAGGCCGGAGATGGACGCGGTGTTTGCCGCCGCGCTGGCCAACCCCGGGGCGTCGCCGGCAGTCAAGGCAATGTTGTACTCATGGCACGCCGACTATTTGTGGCTGCGTGAGCGCGACCTTGCGGCAGCGCGAAGCGCCTTGGGGCAATCACTGGCGTTGTATCCGTTCAACCCCAGCAATCGCCTCAAATGGGCACAGCTCCTCATGCTCTCCGGGGAGCTGGCGCAGGCCCGGCAACTGCTTCTGGCATTGCGGACGGAGTATTTTTCGGCCGAAGAGCGAAAGACACTCGATGACATGCTCACTGCGCTTAACATGACGGCACGTTGACACCAACCGGTCGCCTGACAATGCCCCATACCGTCCCACTCTCTATTGTCCTTCCCGCCAGAAACGAGGCGACGGGCTTGCGGGATCTCCTGCCTCGCATCCTGGCCGCGGCCCCTGAGGCGGAGGTGCTGGTGGTTGATGACGGCTCCACCGATGACACGCCCGCAGTGTGCGCCGGACACCGCGTTAAACACCTGCGGCACCCTTACGCCAAAGGTAATGGCGCGGCCATCAAGACCGGCGCCCGGGCAGCGCTTGGGGAGGTGATTGTTTTCATGGATGCCGACGGCCAGCACAAGCCCGAAGACATTCCCAGCCTGCTCGAGGAATTCAACAAGGGCTACGACATGGTGGTGGGCGCGCGGCAGGCCGGCTCCCAGGCCGGCTTGCATCGCGCGGCCGCCAACGACATTTTCAGCCGTTTCGCGAGCTGGATGGTGATGCAGCCGATTGCCGACCTTACCTCGGGATTCAGGGTGGTTCGTGCGGCCAAGTTTCGCCAGTTCCTCTACTTGCTGCCCAACGGCTTTTCGTATCCGACAACGATCACCATGAGCTTCTTCCGCGCCGGCTATGGCGTGGCCTATGTGCCCATCCATTCGCCGCGCAGGAGCAGCGGCGCCAGCCATATCCATCCGCTGCGCGACGGTTTGCGTTTTCTGCTGATCATCATCAAGATCGGTACGCTTTTTTCACCGCAAAAGCTTTTTCTCCCGATCAGCGCGGGCTTCTTCCTGACGGGGCTTGCTTACTATCTGTACACCTATATGACGGCCGGCCGGTTCACCAACATGAGTGCGCTGCTGTTCATCTCGGCGGTTTTCACGTTTCTGATAGGTATCGTCTCCGAGCAAATCTCCGCATTGCATTACAAGAATATTGATACCAGCGACCGCGAAAGTGAATAGCATGGCCGTGGGATGCCCCGGCACCTGATGCCCGCACCGTTAAACAATATTGGCTGGCTCCCATCGATCTAGAAAGTCATGGTTTGAACATTCTGATGAGCAGCACCTCCTACCCGGAAAGCCCGCAGGACTGGCGCGGCCGTTTCATTGCCAACCAGGCCGGCGCGCTGGCACGGCGCGGTGACGTTCGTCTTTCGCTGTGGGCACCACCGGGAGAGCTGCCAGCCCATGTGGCTGCCGCGACGACACCGGCGGATGCGCTCTGGCTCGCACGCCTGTCGAAACAAGGCGGTATCGCCCATCTGCTGCGCACCCGCAAGGCGCTGGCCGCCGGAACCATTCTGGCCCTGCTGGCGCGCCTGGGCCGTGCCTATCGCCGCCAACCGGCCGACGTCGTTCACGTCAACTGGCTTCAGAATGCCCTGCCTTTGTGGGGCACGACAACGCCGGCGTTGATCACGGTACTTGGCAGCGATTTTGGCCTGCTGCGCTTGCCCGGCATGAAGGCCTTGTTACGCGCCGTGTTGCGGCAACGCCGCGCGATCCTGGCGCCCAATGCGGAGTGGATGCGGCCGGCGCTGGAGCAGGCCTTTGGCGACCTTGCCGAAATCCGTCCGATTGCCTTTGGGGTGGATGACCCCTGGTTTGAGGTGGTGCGCCGGCCTGCGGCAGGCAGCGCGCGGCAATGGCTGGCGGTGACCCGGCTGACCCGGGACAAGATCGGCGACCTGTTCGCCTGGGGCGAGGGCGTTTTTGGTAATGAACGGCAGTTGCACTTGTTCGGTCCCATGCAGGAGACGCTCGAACTTCCCTCCTGGGTGCGCTACCACGGCCCGACGCATCCGGCCGATTTGCTTGAAAACTGGTTTCCCCAGGCCTGCGGATTGATCACCCTCAGCCGCCACGACGAGGGGCGGCCGCAAGTGATGCTGGAAGCCATGGCGTCGGGCCTGCCGGTTCTTGCGTCCGACTTGCCGGCGCACCGCGACATGGTGCAACACCGCGTCACGGGTTGGCTTGCGGCCGGCCGTGACGAGCTGTCCCAGGGCCTGGAATGGCTGGAGGACCCTGTGCATAACCAGGCCACAGGGCAAGCGGCTCGAGGATGGATCAAGGACACGATAGGCACCTGGGACGGCTGCGCCGGCCGTTATGTGGCTGCCTACCAGAATCTTCTGGAGCGCAGCGCGTGAGGCGCGACGACGTATTGCTGCTGGGCGGTGCGGGCTTTATCGGTAGTGCCCTGGCCAGGCGCCTGCACGATGAGAAGAGGACTGTGCATATCCTCGGCCGCCAGCAGGAGGCGCAGCTTGAGCAGGTGCTGCCCCAATGCGGCACGGTGGTGCACCTTGCCTGCTCCACCACGCCGGGCGTGTCCGCTGCCAGCCCCGGCCTGGAACTGGGCAATCTCGCCTTGACCCTGCGCCTGCTGGACTCGCTGAAAAACCAGCCGCAGACACACCTGATCTTCTTTTCATCGGGAGGAACGGTGTACGGCAACCCCCGGAGCCTGCCCGTGACGGAGGGCAGTGCTATCGCGCCACTTTCCAACCACGGGGCGAGCAAGGCCTCACAAGAGCTTTTTTGCGGCGCGTTACGGGCTCGCGGCCATGCCGTCACTATCCTTCGCCCTTCGAATGCCTATGGCCCCGGACAAACGGTGAAAAGCGGCTTTGGCTTGGTGCGCACCGTGCTTGAGCATGCAAGGCTAGGCACGGAAATGGAAATCTGGGGCGACGGTGAGAGTGTGCGCGACTTCATTCACGTCGACGACGTCGCCGAGGCGTGCGCGCGTCTGGTGTCTCTGCCGGAAGACAGCGGAACTTACAACCTTGGCAGCGGCAAAGGGCATAGCGTCAATGAGGTGCTGCGCATTGTGGAGAGCGTCGGCGGGCGCGAGGTAAAGAGAACCTATCGCCCGGCCCGCACGGTGGATGTGCGCAATATCGTGCTGGATATTTCGCGGCTGGAAACCCGCCTGTCCTGGGCGCCTTGCATTCCCCTTGAAGAAGGGGTTCACGGGAGCTGGCAATGGCTATTGGATCAGCCGTGAAATCACACACGGACGGGAGCGCCGTGTCGCGCGCCGGGGCAGAGGCAGTTTCTTTGCAGGAAGGCGCTTGCGGCGCGTCCCTGGGCCTGGTGTGCGCGATTGTCGTCGCCTATTACCCCGACGAGGAATTCAAAACACGGCTTCGTAGCCTGTTGCCCCAGGTGGCGCGTGTAGTCGTGGTCGACAACACGCCGGCGGAAGGCGTCGTGCGCCGGCTGGACTTACCGGGGGACGCAGCAAAAATCCATCTGGTTTCAAACCGGGCCAATCTAGGCATTTCAGCCGCGCTCAACCAGGGCCTTCACCACGCCTTGGATGCCGGATGCACATGGGCGCTGACGCTGGACCAGGATACCCAGTGCTTTCCGGATATGGTGAGCACGCTTCTTGGCGTGTCCGTAGCATGCACGCCGACGCCGGCAGTCGTCGGGGGGAACTACCTGGACCCAAGGAGCAAGCGCCCCGAAGTGGCGGTCGGGGAGGCTGGGGCCTTCCTGGTGCGAAAAACAGTCATTACCTCCGGATGCCTGGTTGATGTGCGTCTTGCGCTGGCAATGGGAGGATTCCGGGAAGACTATTTCATCGACCAGGTGGATCACGAGTTCTGCTTGCGAGCCCAGGCGCATGGCCATCAAGTGGTCATCAGCCGCAAGCCCGTCATGACGCATAGCGTCGGCGAGTCCGGCGGGGTGCGCCTTCCCTTGTTGGGCATACTTCCGAATCATCCGCCGGTGCGCAAGTACTACATCGCCCGCAATACGGTGGTCACCGTGATGACCTATTGGCGACGAGAGCCCGAGTGGTGCCTGCGGCGGCTGGCGCGCCTGCTGCTGGGGCTTGGGGGCATGGCTCTTCTGGAGAAGCAAGGCTTTGCCAAAGTCCGCGCATTCGCGGGTGGCGTCGCGGACGGCTTGCGCGGGCGCATGGGCCCCTGCACGAGGGAGCCAGTGCTGCGACCTCGCTCCGGCATATCCTGAATTCATTCAACGCCTGTTTTGGTCGCCAACCCATCCCGATTCCAGCCCTGAACTCTCGGTAGTAACGCGATGATTCGAAGAGCCATTCACATACTGCAATCGCGCGGAATCAGGGGCCTTGTGCGTGCGGCCATAGTTCGTGGGCGCGGCTTGCTGGCGAAACCATCCGCGCTGCTGCCGACTTACCAGGACAGGTTTATAGGCAAATGCGGAATCGAGATTGGCGGACCCAGCCAGGCCTTTTCACGAAGAGGCGTCTTTCCTGTCTACCCCATGGTTGGAAATCTCGACAACTGCAATTTCGGCGCAAGCACGGTGTGGGAGGGGAGTCTCCAGCAGGGGAAAACCTTTGTGTTTGATCCGGCAAAGCCCGCCGGCCAGCAGTACCTCGCCGAGACAACGGCGCTGGGTCAGCTCCCATCTGCCGCTTATGATTTTGTGCTGTCTTCGCACATGCTGGAACACACCGCCAACCCCATACTAGCCCTGCTGGAGTGGAAGCGCTTGTTGACCGACCACGGGACCCTGGTGCTTTTGCTGCCCGACAGGCGTTATACCTTTGACCATCGCCGGCCGGTGACCACGCTGGCGCACCTGATAGATGACTTCAAGGCCGGAAGGGGAGAGGATGACCTGACGCATTTGGAGGAGATTCTGGCGCTGCACGATCTGAAGCGCGATCCCGATGCGGGTGATATGAAGGCCTTCAAGGTGCGCTCCCTGCGCAATGTGGAAAACCGTTGCTTGCACCATCATGTGTTCGATGTGCGCCTTGCGCGTGAGCTCGTGGAGCACATTGGGATGACGGTTCACGCTGCAGAAGAGATACGGCCGCATCACATTCTGTTGCTGGCTCAAAACAAAGTGCTGAACGCACCGCCCCAAGCCCTCATTCTTGAGGAGACAAGGCCCAGGGGGTGGTAAAGAGCCACGTCGGAAAAAGGTGCGCCTAGCGGCGCAAGAAACTGCGTAAAAAGCGCAAGGTGCGAAGCATCGCCAGCAGGAGGCCATCGGACCTGACGACGGCGAAGAATTCTTCGTAGAGCCGCAATAGATAGCTGCTATAGGGCAGAACAGGCCAAATAAGAGCCGACTTGAGTCCCAGGTATTTGAACGAAATGAATTTTGGCTTGGAGGATGACTTTTTTACTTGTGGATCAAAGGTGTTGACGGCGCTGAGCGAAGTTACCGGATCCGCGTGCGGTGCGGTTCGCCCGGTCGTCACGGCTTCCAGCATGCGTTCCACCTCCGTGATGACGGTTTCGGGGGCTACAAAATTCCGGCAGTGCGAGCCTCCATACAAGGGGCAGCGCAAGATGGCGGCGCAGGGGCGGCAACTCAGGCCTTTCTCCAGGGACAGGTAATTTTGTGCTGGCCGCGCGTTTGAGTTTTCGGGTCGTGTGTTGGCGAACAAACAGATGGTGGGAAGCCCCAGAACGTGAACGGCATAGTGCACGGGAAAAGAATCCATTCCCACCAGAAGGTGATGAGTGCGAAGCAATCCGACGAAATGCCCGTAGTCCTTGAATGTTGTGATCCGGCACTTGGGATGGTCGTACTGCGTCGACGCAAGAACCGTGACCGAATATCCTTTGGCGCAAAGCAAATCAATCAACTGCTCTTGCTGGTCTTCAGCGTAGATTTTCAGTGGCCAGCCGCCATCAAAGTGAAGCAGGATTTTGTGAGGGCCGCCGGAGGGCTTGGGCACGAAAAGGTCAGGCCCCGATTTCCGGGGAACCAGTAGCTCCGCGCGTGAGCGAAGGCCTTCACCCAGACCAAAAATGTATTGATCAATAAGATGGAATTTTGTGACGTTGTAAGTTCTGGAGGACCGGTAATAGCCATAAAAGCTATCCTCGGGCAACTGATTGCAGAAGTGTTCGAAATAAGTAGGGTCGGAAGTTACATTGCCGCGCTTGAAGTCCTCGCCTCGATTAGGCACGGGCAGATCTATCGGCAGCACTGCCAGTTCGGGCGCATTGTCGGCGACTATGTCTTCATAGGCTCTGTTAATGACGATGCGAGATACGGGTGATCTGATGTGCTTGAATGCGATGCTGAAAAACAGCAAATCCCCGGCGTGGTAGGGCATGACGGCGGTAAACGGAATGTCGTCCCTTTGGCGTTCGGCTTCATGGTGATCACTCGCCTTGACGCGAGAAGCCAGTATCCTTACGGCTCTGTCGGCCACCCAGTGGTAGATGGATCGATTTCCCTCAAACTGGAAGCCGTTGTGGTCGCACCACCGTAGAGAGACGCGGTTGAGCGGGATGTCCGGGGTAGCTGCAAAATACGCTCGTTGCAGCAGTTCAGCGTCTGTCGTGCTGTTCACGGTGGAAAGCAACGCCAGGAAACGGGAATCCTTGCTCGTCAGAGAAGCGGGAAGCAAGTAGCCAGTAGGCAAGCCCCGGTCATCGCTGAGTACGGCCATCTCGTGGGTTGATGCGACCTTTCGCAATGCATCCAAAACCAATGCAATATTTAGCTGATTTATCCTGAATAAGGGGTTGAATATGAACTTGGGGGTTTCCTGGCCGGGCTCTTCCAGCGAACAGAGTCGCACAAACATCTCCTGCACATACCGGGCGGGAGTTCCAAAGGCCGAATCAAAGATTTCCGAAAAGGAAAGAGCGCTTCTGGAGATTGTGAAGCTGTGAATTACCCAGCTCTGGCTGCCCGGGTCGGACAGGACGAGACTGGATTCGTTGATGATCCCGAGTTTCATTTTCTTGTGCGGGACGGCTGTCATTTAGTCTGGATTCTCACGGCTCACTCCTGCGTATGAAGCCCCGAATTCGAGTCAGACGCCGGAAAGTGGAGCGCAGGAATAAAATAAAACCTGATTCCCCGAGGATCGCGGCGATCACTCTCGCTGGCAAGGCGTTCGCCAGTCTCAAAGGGGAAAGCGTGGATGCATTTTCGGAAAAAGCCTGTAGCCGGCGCCGAAAAACTGCGACTGCATCCTCTCTTCTGCCTTTTGCCAAAAGGTTCTTCGCAAACTGCAGGCATTGACTCGACCGCAGGATGTCAGGCGTCAACAGCGCCAGAAAGTCATGAAACTCTTCGTGCTTCACGCACGTCCCCATGTTGTACAGGGCATGAAAACCGAAGGGGACACTTTTGGGTGTTGTGGATTCGAAGGAAAAGCGTTCCGCCACCGCTTCAGGCGCAAATCGAATACCGTAGCGTTGTTCCAGCAACGGGCGGTATTGGCGGCAAATGACCACATCTTCGGGATGCGTTTCTACGATTTCCGGATCACGGAGGGCTTCCAGCAAGCGTTTCGATCGCAGCGAAAAGCCGCCATTGCCCACCCGATAGGCGTCCTTCTGGAATTCCCAGGTTGCACCTATGTAATCGTACTGAAGGAACTCGTCCGTCCAGGCGGATGGATTAATGACGTAGCCGTCCCATTGCACGAGGAGGACATGTGAAGTGTGTACGTGGTCAACAAGCGTCTTGGCCACAAAGTGGGAGTATTCGGCGTGACTTTGAAGTGGAGGTATGCGTTCCACGCGCAAATCAGGCAAATCGTGAAATCCGCTGGTCAGGAGCAGCGTTTCCGCGAACGGAAGCGCGGACATGGACAGCCGCAAGGCACGAACTGCCAAGGGCTGGTTCACACAATCGACGCAGCAAAGCGTGATGCTTTTCATGGGTCAGCGTTGGTGGGGCCGGGCTTCTGTCTGCTGGACTTTATATGGCGAAAAAAATTGTGGACAACGCGAAATGGCGAGGCCAGCCGCCACCCGAAACTCGATTTGACGCGCAAAACTTCCTTGCGAAGGCCTTCTATTTCCGACTCGCGGCCGCGTAACACTTTCACCAAACGGACGTACTGGGCGTGCTGTTTTAAAGCTGGTATGGCATCGGGAATACGCAGCTTTCTGATGGGGAAATCGCTGCGCTGCGCCAGAAGATGCTCCAGGTTCCGGCGCAGGTGGAGCGAGTTTGCCGCCCGGCTCGCGTGCGCATCCAACCGGCCGAGGGCGCCCGCATACCCGTCAGTCATCTCGCGGGCAATGGTCTCCGGTTTCTTTTTCAAGAAGCCGCGGCCGGAGAAATTATTTTGGCCGGCGAGGTCGAAGTTGCCCTCGTCGAGCCAGCCCGGTCCGCCAAAGTGATCGTAACAATAGACGGGAACCTTCAGGGCGAGGCAATAAGGGACGGTTTTTCCGATAGTGAGCACTGCGTCATAGTTTCGCAAGAGCTTGGCGCTGATCAAAGCCTCGGTGCCGCCAGTCCCAACGTGCACAACCTCGACCCCGTTCTGCTTGAAGATTTTTGCCGCCTGCAGAACTTCCGGCGGAGGATGGTTGCTGATGATAGCCATGCACTTCAGTACCGGACTGTGAAATTTCTTGCTGTCCGCCCAGTAGTTACCGGGTACTGCGTTAGCGAAGACGAGCACTTGATCCTCTCTCAATCCAGAGGCATTGACGATGTGGTTCTTGTTTTCAATGGAGTGGACCAGGAACAGATCGACAGGTTCTCTGTAGTCGGGCATCGCTTCTAGAGGCTCAAAATGGGAGAGGCTACAGAAGACAACTGTGGCTGCTTCCACTCCGCGGATCAAGAGCTCATACAGAACGGGCGCATGGTGTACCCATACTAGGTCAAACCTGGCGTTGCCGATGGCCAACGGCTCGGCCAGCATATCGATAACTTGAAAGCCCTGCTTTTCAAACTCGAAGACCATGGGCGCACCAGGTAGCAGGGTTGCAACGCAAACTTCCCATCCCATTTCCCGGAACTCCACAGCAAGCTCTAGAGTGAATACTTCCGAGCCCGCGTATCTGGCCAAATGATGCGTGGCAATTAGCGCGCGTCGAAGTTGCATGGAGTCCACTTGGGAAATGGCGTGTATTTCTATCGATGGTTGATTCAGGAGGGCCTCAATGGATCACGACCGCATTGCTAAAAAGCACCTCACCCCACTCAAACAGCGGCCTGGAGAAATCCGATTGAGTATGAATGGCTTGGCCCTTGCGGGCCAACCATTTTTGCCCATAGGTTTCAAAAGGGAAATACTTGATGTAATAGTCACAGGTCTCCTCCCACTGCGCAAGCGAGATTGCCTTGCCGTAATGCTGGCAATGGAAGTCGGTGATTATTCGATCTATCCCCGTTGGTTCCCGCGCAATTTGCCCCTCGAAATGAACGCGCGGGGAATTTCTCCACAACATCAGGATATCCCTTCTTTCAGGACCGAAAAATTTCCGGGAGCCGAGCAAACTTTGCCCCGGCATAAACGGCGCATGGTCATCGGGCGTCATATAGGCGTCAAACAGCTGGACGCGAATCCCATCGCATTGAGCAGCTGAAGGGCTGCCAAGAAATTCGCGGATATTTCCAACCAAGCGCTCGTCGGCGTCGAAGCAAAGAGCCCACTCGAAATTCAACCGTGAACGCGCAACCTGAAGCGCCAGTTCTCTATCCCTCGTCTCGGTCGAAGGACGCGCGGCAACATCACCTTCCCATCGGGAATTTGCAATGACTATCGCCACTTTTGGATGATTCTGAAGAATCTCCAGCGTTTCATCAGTGCTTGCGTCGTCATACGCAACAATCGCATCAACTTGCGTGCCAAGGTGATCAAGCGTATCGCGCAAAATCAAGGATTCGTTTCGGACCCGGGTAATGCCAACAAGAAGGTGTTTTTTCTTCAGCAGAGCCTCATTGCAGATGAGGACGCGTTCGGACTCCCGCAAACGAGCGCGTCCGGTTTTTCGTAGCCACCAATCACCAAGACCAAGTATGTTCACGCGCTATCTCTCCTTTCCTCCGAGGGATTCCTTTGAGATTGAATTTTGCCCAGGCGCTCACGCTCCACTGTGGTCCTTGCCGTTGTGACTATTTTGTCCCTGTTCCAGGCGGAGTTTGCTTCTGCCCGCCGGAAGTGCGCGCGAGCGCGCGCTTGCTGGATTCGACCCGGCTGGCCGAAAAAAAGCGGTGCCAACTGTCGAAGACAATACGCATGGGTTTTAAAGCGGCCGTGCTCTGGCGCGGGAGGCACTTCCCATGGATGCACCCAAAAGGCGGCTTGGCTGACGCTTTGCGGTACCTGTTCGGGTGAGGTCTGCATGTTTTCAGTTGTAGTTGACTTTACAGGAGATATACCGTGAAACCAGCGATGATTGGCGGCCGCAATCAGGTCGCGCATTGGCATCAATACCATGCACTCCCGTCCCGCGGGTGGCGGGCTAGCAAATCTTAGCTTAAGACGCGGTAAGGTGATGCAATGAGTGGTGGATTCAAATTGCGATGTCATCGGATTCATCATCGTGTATCGAATCCTCTTGCGTGGCGGCGATGGGGCGCGAAAGCCTCCACCGGTCGATTAAACGATGAAGAGCCGATTTGCGCGCTGTGGCTGAGCCATTGCCCAATCCCTCTAGCCGCGGCTGTACAGTATCCCGGCACCAAACACTCCAATAGAATGGTCTGATGGATGATTCGAACCAAGCCGCTCTGAGTCGCAGCACAGTTCTTGTCACCGGTGCGGCTGGTTATATCGGCTCTCATGCTGTCACCGAACTGCTACGGCAAGGTTGTCGAGTTGTGGCGGTTGACAACTACAGCAACAGCTCGTCCGAAGTTTATGCACGCATCGAACGCCTGGCAGGCGCGAGTTTCGTGCGTGCGGAAGTGGATGTGCGCGACGACGCGGCGCTAGACAAATTGCTGTCTCAACATCGCGTAGATGCCTGCATTCACTTCGCCGCGCTGAAGTCGGTGAGTGAATCAATGGCCCAGCCGCTGCGCTATTTGGACAACAACGTGGGCGGGCTGTTGACCTTGTTGCGGGTGCTACGCAAGCACGGCGTGCAAGGGTTTGTCTTCAGCTCTTCCGCAACAGTCTATGGTGACCCGGTGCGGGTTCCCGTTCCCGAGGTGGCCTCTCTTAATGCGGTCTCAGTTTATGGCGCGACCAAATTGATGGGGGAAAAGATTCTTCAGCAACTGACGGCGATTACGCCAGAGTTTGAGCGGCCGTGGCGCGTGGTGGTCTTGCGTTACTTCAATCCGGTGGGGGCGCACCCCAGTGGCCAAATCGGCGAGGCGCCGCGGGGCGTGCCGAACAACCTGATGCCCTGCGTGGCACAAGTCGCAGCCGGCTTGCGCCCCAAGCTCAATATTTTTGGTGACACGTACCCGACACCTGATGGGACCTGCGTGCGCGACTACATTCACATTCAGGATCTCGTGGCGGGGCATGTGGCGGCACTTAGACATCTTCTCGGTGACGGTGCCAGTCTCACCTTGAACTTGGGAACCGGCCTGGGCACAAGTGTCAGGCAACTGGTGGAGACTTTTATGCAGGTGAATGGCGTGGCTGTGCCCTACGAGGTCGTTGCCCCCCGGGCGGGTGATGTCGCCCAATGTTTCGCTGACCCGTCGCTGGCCCACCAAGTGCTTGGATGGCGGGCCCACCATGATCTGGCCGACATGTGTCGTGACGCATGGCGTTGGCAATGTTCCCGCCCGCGAAGCCATGCTTGAATCCACTCCGGTTGGCCGTTAGGCGTGATGGTAGGTCTATCGTGACGGCTTTGGCGTTGCCGATGATTCATGAGGCTTGCCGTGTTGCCGTCAGGGCCGGTAACCCGTGTCTCCCTACCCAAGGGCTCGGTGAAGCTGCTTGTGCTCTGTGTGGTATTTGGCGTAAAGGGACATAGCTTCAACCTTGCGGTTGACGCCTCCTGCCGACGGTGGGGCCGGCCCATGTGCGGGCGGCGTTGTCGCTGCCCGGCTATTGGATTCTGAAATGTCGCTTACCAACGCCAAGTATGGGCACAGGCGACCTCGCCTTCCCACCGAGGAATTCCCTTGAGACTGAACTCATCCACCACTTCGAACGAAGCGCATCGCTCAAATTCATCGTAAGCGAACATGGCGTCACGGTCGCAAACATTCGCCGAAACCCAATAGTGACCAGGCATAAATCCGATGCTAGGCAGGCAGAGGTTAATATCCTGCACGGTTTCCGAGAGGAAGATATTGTCGCGAATGGTGTTGAAAATCGCGATCAATTTCCCCTGATCGTTGTGGATCAATACCCCCAAGCCGAATTCTGTCGAAACGGGTGTTGATCTGGAAAACTGCAGAGAGAACCGCAGCACCAACCTACCGCCTACTTCCAGGCGCTCGTTCTCGACGGCGGCATTTGCAATCGCGATGATCTTGTTTTTCGCCGATTGCTGGTCGCCACTCTGGCTTCCCTCGAGGTGCGCGTGCGAATTTTTCCTTGATTGACTTTCCCTGCGGACGTCTTGTTTTGTGTGTTCCTGGTAGGCCGCACAAACTGTGGGCGCGTCGCCGCTTTGCATCACTTCCCCACCGTCCAGCCAGATTGCCCGCTGGCAAAAATTTCTGACTGCGGGCATGGAGTGGGTCACGAGAAGAATGGTTGTTCCCGTGCTTTGCAAGCTTCTCATCCGTGTGATGGAGCGCTCCTGGAACTCCATATCCCCCACTGCCAAAGCCTCGTCCACAATCAGAACGTCTGGATCGACGTTGACGGCTACCGCCAACGCAAGCCGGACAAACATGCCGCTTGAATAGATTCGTACCGGCTGATCAATAAACTCGCCGATATCGGCGAAGGCCGCGATCTGACCGAAACGCGCGTCTATCTCGAATCTTTTCAGGCCCATCACCGCGCCCTGGAAGTAAACATTTTCCCTTCCCGTGAATTCCGGATTGAAGCCGGCGCCTAGCTCCAACAATGCTGAAACTCGTCCATTGATTTTCACCGAACCCGAGCTTGGTTTAAGAATGCCGCAAATCAACTGGAGCAAGGTGCTCTTGCCGGATCCGTTGCGACCGATGATGCCGACGGTTTCCCCTCTTTTTATCTCGAAAGAGACGTCTTTCAGCGCAGTAAATTCGCGGTGAAAGCGTACTCTTCCAAGCGTAAATGCCTGCTTGATCCGATCGCCCGGGTGGCCGAAGATTCGATAGGTTTTGGTCAGATTTTTGACGGAGATGGCGGCATCAGAGCGCATCGGCAAACTCCTCCCGGCTGTGCTGGAAAAAAGCATAGCCCAGCACCGACACAAGCAGGCAAAAGCCGAGTGCCATGCCCCATGCACTCCAGTCAATGGCTTGTCCGGTGACGACGGCTCGGGAGGCTTCGATCACTATTCCCAGGGGGTTGTAGTGATAAACAGGGCGCAGAGCGGCTGGCACCGCGCTCATCGGGTAGAACACCGGCGACAGAAACATCAGCATTTGCACAAATACCGGCAGGATCTGGGTCATATCCTTGATGAATACGCCCCAGGCCGCCACAAACCAGGAGAGTCCGAGCGCGAGCAACAGAACGGGAAGCAGCAAAAGCGGGAAAAGCACGATCTGGCCATGGAGGCCGCCGACCCATGCCAACGCAGCCACCAGGATCAGGAAGTTGAAGATGCCGTGGACCAAGGCCGCACCAAGCGGAACTACAGGCAGGATGTGCACGGGGAAGATGATCTTCTTCACAAAGCTGGGATAGCCGCGCACGGAGGCTGGCGCGCGAGAGACGGTCTCGGCGAAGATATTAAAGGTGATCAGGCCACCGTAAAGCAGCAACCAGAACGGCAGGCCGTTGTTTTGCTGGGGCCAGCGGGTCTGGAAGACCTGGCCGAAGATAAAGGCGAAGATCGCGAGCATCAGCAGCGGACTGAGGAAAATCCATAACACGCCGAACATCGCGCCCCTGTAGCGGAGCAGCACATCCCTCTTGATGAGTTGCCCGAGCAGATAACGATGGCGCCAGACATCGGAAACGATACGCAAGGGATTTAGAGCCGTTGCGCTCATGGCTTTGGGCGCACACCACAAGTCTGTAAACAGGAGGAGGCTCTGTCGGGGCCTGGCAGTGGTCGCTCACGTGTGATTTGCATGGTTTTTGGGGCGGCTGGTTGGGGGCGCACGCAGCCGGTTTTCGGCGATTTCGGTATGGAACGCCACGATGCTAACGTATGAAGACCGCAAAGACGATGGGTTCCGTGCCTGGGAGCCTAAGGGGCAGCACAGAATTCGGTCAAGGGGCAAAAGCTAAGTTATTCATCGACCGATGATCCTCTGAAATGCTGTCATTTCGCGACAAGGTGCCGGGCAAGCAATCTTCGGATTTTTTTCCAGGTAATACGACGAATCGTCGGCAATCCGTGCCCGGTCCTGGGATTCGGTGGGTTTCCTCGAACGCCGATGTGGACGGAACTGTTCAGCGAAGCGTAAGAGAAGCCATACTTGTTGAAAAGTAGCCGGAGGCTTGTTTTGGAGTGGAGGGTGATGTGGCCGTTTCGGGGGCCGGCATACCACCAGTCCAGCCGGCGGTTGGTCAACTGGTCATCGGTTGCGTGAGTGCAAATGATGAGCAGGCAGTCGGCGGCAGCATATCTCAGCATGTCTTCCATGCCCAATATGGGGTGAGGAATGTGCTCAAACACCTCTATTGCGGAAATGACGTTGAAGCCGGAAAAATCTTTCGACGGCTCAACCGGATTGGAAATCGGATCGCAGGCGTGGAAGTTCCATCCTTTGCTCGCGAGAATGGAGGCCGTTAGGCCATTACCGCTGCCATAGTCCAGTGCTTTAACGGACGATTTGAGGGGGGACAGAAATTCATCCAGAAAATCAGCGTTCTGTCTTGGCCTTATCTCAACGTACTCCGGGTCGTATTTAACGTAGTCGTCGTTGTAGACGAATTCGGAAAATCCCTCCTTGTCCAACTCATCAAGGCCGGTTGTGAAAATGAGGCCGCAACTTTCACATTTACGGTAATAAATCGGGATGCCGGACAAGCCAGTAGCGTAGTAGTCGCCCTGGCTGCAAAATTTCTTGAAATCCACGACGTCAAAAAGATGAGCGGCGCTGCCGCATATTTTGCAGGGACGCGATTCCACGGCCTCCACTTGTTGCAGGGTTCTACGCATACTCACCTTTTAGAATTGTTCCGGAGTAGTTTCCATCCATGACCATACTTTCAACCGGTCTCGATATAGCGCCACGATGCTAACGCACGAAGGCGACGACCGCTTGGTGCCGGGGGCAGCATAAGGCCTATGGGGTAAATTCAGGCAATAGTCCGAATCAGGTAATTTCGCTTACCCCGGCCTCCTCGTGCTCCAGCGGTCCGGGCATGATCAGGTCTTCGATTAGTTCATGCCCATGCCACTCATTGCACCCCTCATCTTCCTCGCACTCCCCTGGCTCAACCCGCTTGCGCCAGGCCCCTCACCGGGCGTTGTGCCCTGGCTGGTGTCGCTTGCCGCGGCGGCGGCTCTGATGTTCCTGGCCTCGCTGCGCGCCATTCCGGACAATACGACCGGTAACGCCTCTTTTGCCCAGCGCTGGGTGGCGCCGGCGGCGTGGGCCTGGCTGCTTGCCGGCCTCGTCAGCAGCCTGATTGGCCTGCTGCAATACTTCGGCGCCGCGGCGGCGCTGGGAACATGGGTGAGCCAGACGCCGGCGCCCGGGGAGGCATTTGCCAATCTTCGCCAGCGCAACCAGTTTGCCAGCCTTACCAATATCGCCCTGGCCGCGTTGGTCTGGGTCGCCGGCCGGCGCGATGCCGCAGGGCCTGTCCGGTGGCTGCCATATCTGGGGGCTGGCCTGCTAGCGGCTGGTAACGCCGCTTCTTCTTCGCGTGTGGGCTTGCTGGGGCTGGCCGTGCTCTGTGCCCTGGCCGGGCTGTGGGGTGTGTGGCGCCAGCCCCGCGTTTTGCGCCTTCTGCTCACGGCGGTGCTGGCCTATGCCGTGGCGACGCTGGCGCTGCCCTGGCTGCTGGGCTTGGACCCGGCGGCGCACGGCATGCTGGCCCGGCTGCGCGGCGGCGAGCTGGCATGCGCGAGCCGCAAGATACTATGGTCCAACGTGCTGGAACTGATCTTGCAAAAACCCTGGCTGGGTTGGGGCTGGGGCGAGCTGGACTACGCGCACTACGCCACCTTGTATGCCGGGCCGCGGTTTTGCGAGATCCTGGACAACGCCCATAACCTGCCTTTGCACCTGGCGGTGGAGCTGGGTATTCCGATGGCATTGCTGGCTTGCGGCATTGGTGGGTGGTGGGTGCTGCGGCGGCGGCCATGGCGCGAGGCGGATGCCGCACGCCAGCTGGCCTGGAGCGTGCTGGCGGTGATCCTGCTGCACAGCCTGCTCGAATACCCTCTGTGGTACGGGCCGTTTCAGATCGCTTTTGGCTTGTGCGTGGGGTTGCTGTGGCGCAGCGGCGATGCGCCGGAGCCCGGCGCGCCAAGCGCGCCTGTTTGGAGGCGGCTGCTGGCCCTGGCGGCAATGGTGTGTTGCGCCTACGCCGCATGGGATTACCACCGGGTCAGCCAGATTTACCTGGCTCCGCAGGACCGCGATGCGGCCTACCGTGACGGCACCCTGGCCAAGATCCAGGACTCATGGCTGTTTCGCAACCAGGTCAGTTTCGCCGAACTGAACCTGACGCCCTTGACGCGCGACAACGCCCGGTGGACCTTCGATACGGCGACGGCCTTGCTGCACTATTCGCCCGAGCCGTCGACGATTGAAAAAGTGATTGAAAGCGCCGTCATGCTGGGGCTTGACGACGAGGCTCTGATGCATTTGGCGCGTTACCGCGCGGCTTTCCCGAAGGAGCACGCGCGCTGGGCCGCGGCCAAGGCCGGTATGCCCGAAGGCTTTGGGCGCTTGCCTTAGCTCAGGAATTGGTGAAGCTGCCGGATTTCCCGCCGTGCTTTTCTAGAAGTTTCACGTCGGTGATGGTCATGGCGCGATCCACAGCCTTGCACATGTCGTAAATCGTCAGCAGCGCCACCTGCACCGCGGTGAGGGCCTCCATTTCCACTCCCGTGGGGCCGACGGTTTCCACAGTGGCGCGGCAGGCGATGCTGGAATCGCTCTCCTGCGGCAGGAAGTCGATGGCCACGCGGGTCAGGGCCAGCGGATGGCACAGGGGGATCAGCTCACTGGTTTTTTTGGCGGCCATAATGCCGGCCACGCGCGCTATGCCCAGGACGTCCCCCTTTTTGGCGTTGCCCTGAAGAATGATGGACAAGGTCGCCGGATTCATTACGATACGGCCCTGCGCAATGGCGACACGGTGTGTGGCCGCCTTGCCCGCCACGTCAACCATATGGGCCTGGCCTTGGCCGTCAAAGTGGGTGAGTGCGGGAGGGGAGGCCATGCTTTTACGAAACCTTTACAACGGGCCCTCATCATAAGACCATGTTTGCGAGTCAAAGTCCCCTCAAGAGCCGTTTGCTGGCGGCGGGTGTTCACTTTTGTATCAGTGTGACCATTGCCGCTCTCGCGGCGGCGCTGGTTTTCTGGATCTGGTATCCCTACCCTTACCGGGAGATTTCAGGCGGCCGCGAGCTGTTCATGATCGTGGTGGCCGTCGATGTGGTCATGGGCCCTTTGCTCACATTGGCGGTGTTTAATGTCAAAAAAGCCGCCAGGCTGCTGCGGCTGGACCTGACGGTGATAGGCCTGTTCCAGTTGGCCGCGCTGACCTACGGTTTGTGGACGGTGGTCGTGGTGCGCCCGGTGCACCTGGTGTTCGAAATGGACCGTTTCAGGGTGGTCCATGCCATCGAGGTGCCCAAAGAGGAGCTGGGACTGGCGCCGGCCGGATTGGCCACGCTGCCATTGACCGGGCCGACGCTGCTCTCGATGCGTGACTTCAAGGACGACAAGGAGCGCTCCGATATGACTTTTGAGGCCCTGGCCGGCAAGCCCCTGAGCACGCGTCCCGGGTTCTGGCAGCGTTACGATCAGGGTAAATCCCAGGTTTTGGCGCGTGCCAAGCCGCTGGACGACCTCAAGAAGCGCTTTCCGGCCCAGGTGGACGAAATTGATGCCGCATTGAAATCAACCACCGGAGGGAGTGAAAAGGCCAGGCCCATAGGCTATATCCCCATGGTGGGGCGGAAAACATTCTGGACGGTCCTGGTGGACGCCAACACCGCAGAGGTCATCGCTTTTGTACCCATTGATTCGTTCTAGACAGACCCGACCGCCGAGGCGAGGCCCCGTTTTGGGCCAGCTGGCGCTGGCTGTGCTCGCATGGGTGGCCTCAGCCAACCTCTCGCTGGCCCAGGCCCCCGCCAGCGTGCCCGGCACCACGGCGGGTTCCTTGCCCTCACTGGGCGAAACTTCCGAACTGGCGGCCGCCGCGGAGCGCCGGATCGGTGACCGTATCGCCGCGAGCATTTACCGGGACCCTGATTACATTGACGACCCGGTGCTGACCGATTACCTGCAAAGTGTCTGGCTGCCGCTGGTGGCCGCCGCGCGCACGCGCGGGGAGCTGCATGCGGAGCTTGAAGAGCGTTTTGCCTGGCAGGTGTTCCTGATCCGGGACCGCAGCATCAACGCGTTTGCCTTGCCCGGCGGGTATTTCGGCGTGCACCTGGGCCTGATCGCCGCGGTCGGCAGTGCGGACGAAGTGGCCGCCGTGCTCGGCCACGAACTCAGCCACGTCACGCAGCGGCACATTTCGCGCATGCTGACGCAGCAGTCGCGCCAGACGCCGTGGATGATTGCCGCAATGATCCTGGGTGCCCTGGCCGCCGGGAAAAACGGCGATGCCGCCAGCGCCGCCATCGTCGGCGGCCAAGCGGTCGCAGCGCAAAACCAGCTCAATTTCTCAAGGGATATGGAAAGGGAGGCGGACCGCGTCGGGTTTGGTGTGATGACCGATGCCGGTTTTGAAAGCCGCGGCATGACCACCATGTTCGAAAAGCTGCAACAAGCTTCACGCCTGAACGACAACGGCTCCTTTCCCTATCTGCGCTCCCATCCGCTGACCACCGAACGGATTGCCGCGGCGCAGGCACGCGTGCAGCTGGCCTCCGCCGAGGCCGAAAAACCTTCGCGCGAAAAGCTGGTCGAGGCCGGCAAGGCCCGTGTGCTGCACGCCATGATGGCCTCGCGCGCGCGCATTCTGGCGGCGCCCGGGGTTGACGCGCTGCGCTCCATGGTGGCGGAAGCCCAGCGCCGTACCGCCCCCCTGGTCCTGCACTCGCCGGCCTCGGCGGACAACGTGCGCGATGCCGGCGTTTTGTACGCAGGCGCCTATGCGGCGGCGCAGCTGCGCGATTTCGCAGGCGCCCGAAGCTTGCTGGCAAAACTCAGGCCGCTGGTCGCGGAGGTGCCGCAGGCGGCCGGCGCGGCGGATTTGCTGGCCGTCGACATGGACCTGCTGGCCGGCGTGGTCCCGGCCACAGCTGCTAGCTTTGATATCTCAAAGGCGGCATCGCGCGCGGAGGTTTTGATCCAGGCGCGCGCGCTGCTGGCGGCGCAGAGGGCCCAGGATGTGTCAAGCCGGCTGCAGACCTGGGTGGCCGCGCATCCCAAGGATGCGACGGCCTGGCAACTGCTCGCTGTCGCGTATGGCAACCAGAACCAGAATGTGAGGGCGATCCGGGCCGACGCGGAAAGCCGGGCGGCGCAGCTGGACTATCCGGCGGCGCTGGACCGGTTCAAGGCGGCGCAGGCCCTGATGCGCAGCAACCCCGGCAGCGCGGATTACGTGGAAGGCTCCATCCTCGACACGCGGACGCGCCAGACGGAATCACTTATCAAGGAACAGGCGCTCCAGGACAAAGTCGATCACTAGTTGCAGCGCTGAATAAATCAGCGAACCTATCAGCGCGGCAACGAAGCCCGTCACGTTCAGGCTGCTGGTCAGGCTGGCCGCCGCCCAGAACATGAGCGCGTTGACGACGAAGAGGAACAACCCCAGCGTCACCAGCGTCACGGGCAGCGTCAGCAGCACGAGGATGGGCCGCACCACCATATTGAGCGCGCCCAGCACGGCCGCCGCGATCAGCGCGCCGGTGAAGCTGCTCACCACCACGCCCGAATACAGGTAGGCGACTGCCAGCAGGGCGGCCGCGCTGAAAAGCCATTTGAGGATGAGTTTCATGCCCAAAGAATACCATTGGGCCACCCAAAGAAAAATGCGCCCCTGGGGCGCATTGGCGAGGGGTGGCGGGGGCCGCTCAGTCGGTGGCGACCAGCAGGCCGGCGCCCGCCAGCGCGGTGGCGTAACCCAGCACCCCGTGGCTTTCCTGGGCCTGAGAGGCGGTTACCGGCTGCATGTCCTGGCCGAACTTCGGCCGGCGGGCATCCAGCACGCGTGCCGCGCCGTGTTGCTTGATCAGGGACTCGGTCTGGGCGATCAGGGTGGTTTGCGCCAGCTGGGTCAGCACCGTGTCACCCTTTTGTTCCAACAGGGGCATCAGCTGGGCGAAGACTTTTTCCGCCCACTTGCCGCGCCAGCTTTCACGCGCGCTGTGCGTCACCCATTTGCTGACGCGGTGCGTTACGCGGGGCGCGCAGCCGACCACGATCCAGCGGGTGGGGTTGCGGGAGCCGCCTGTGGGCAGCATGGGTTGCAGCATCTGCAGGGCATATGCGGCGTCGTCAACGTACACGATGATGTTGTCCATGAAGTTCTCCTTGAGTTGTCGTCGTTTTAGAAAGCTTGCTGGTTGCGGGTTTCAGTGCGGGATCAGGTCCGCGTCGCGGGTAGGGCGGTTGCGCCGGGTGGCCCACCAGCCCGCGCCGAGCACGCCGGCCACCGCCACCGCGTAGGTGATCCACTGGGCGGTCGTGTGCAGGGTGGCGGCGGAGGGCAAGGCGCCGGGTCCGCCGTAAATCGGGTCGAGCAGCTGTTCGCTCACGATCATCTTGGCGGCGGTGAAGGCCAGCACGGCGGCGCCGATGTTGATGATGACGGGGAAGCGCTCCACCAGCTTGAGCACCATGGTGCTGCCGAACACCACGATGGGAATGCTCACCAGCAGGCCGATGACGACCAGGTCAAAAGAGCCATGCGCGGCGCCGGCGACGCCTAGCACGTTGTCGATGCCCATCAGGGCATCGGCCACCACAATGGTTTTCATCGCGCCCCAGAAGGTGCTGGCGACGGGGCCGTCGTGTTCCTTGTCACCCTGGTCAGCCAATAGCTTGTAGGCGATCCACAGCAGCCCCAGGCCGCCTACCAACATCAGGCCGGGGATCTTCAACAGCCACACCACGCCGACGGTCATGGCGGAGCGGACCACGATGGCACCCACGGTACCCCAGACGATGGCTTTTTTCTGCAGGTGGGACGGCAGGTTGCGCGCGGCGAGGGCGATCACGATGGCGTTGTCGCCGGCGAGCACCAGGTCAATGAGGATGATCGCCAGCAGGGCGGACCACCAGGGGGCGGTAAATAGTTCCAAAGCTCACACTCCATGTCAAGTTTCGACTTGGAAATCCGAACGGACGGATTTCCGGGCTCGTGAAACCGGAACAGGTTTGTGGATGGTTCGGGTCAGGGACTGGTGCCGCGAACGCCTCGATCAAACCTGTTCAGGTTTCAATCGAAGGTCTGGCTCGACATGCAGTGTCGCTGCATGCCCAGCAAGCCGGAAGTGTGAACTTCGTAATGACGACTTGCTGTTAGCGATTTTGCTGTGGTGTCTGTTATCGAATATTGCAGCAAAACGAGGGAGTTACTCCCCTTCGTCTGGATATTTGACAATAAAAATGGATTTTTTGCAAATCCCCCGGTTCATCCGGGCTTGGATGTGCCTTGCTCCTCCATCCGGAGGGTGACAGCCGCCCGCGCCGGGCTTAAGGTTGCACCCGTTCCCCCACCCACGGCGAAGGAGCGCGTCCATGAACAGGCAATTGGTCATCTGCTGCGACGGCACCAACAACAACCTGACCGGCGGCGCCAGGGACACCAATGTCACCAAGCTGTGCGGCCTGCTGGCGCCGGACACCAACGACCAATTGCTGTACTACGATCCCGGCGTGGGCAACCCCGGCGAGCTGCCCGGAGCGTCCCTGACCGACAGCATCAGCCGCATCTTCGAGCGGCTGCACGGCCTGGCCTTCGGCAAGGGCGTGTATGAAAACATCGCCGAGGCCTATGTGTTCCTGATGCGGCACTACCGGCCCGGCGACCAGATTTTCCTGTTCGGCTTTTCGCGCGGCGCCTTCACGGCGCGCAGCATAGGCGGGCTGGTCACGCAGTTCGGCCTGTTACGTCCCGAGATGGAAGGCCTGGTGCCCACCCTGCTGCACGTCTATTTTTCGGATCGCGAGCGCGGCGGGCGCAAATACACCGCGATCCGCGACCAGATCAGTCGGCTCTTTGCCTCCGAGCAGACCCGTACGGCACCGGTCTGGTTCGTCGGTGTCTGGGAAACCGTGTCTTCTGTGGGCGCGCCCTTGCTGAGCCGCACCATCACCGCCTCGCCGACCATTGTCGGCAAGCGCTTTCACCATGTGCGCCAGGCGCTGGCCCTCGACGAATACCGCCGCTCCTTCGAGCCGCGTCCCTACTACGTGGATCCCGCGCACGACTATGCGGCCGGCGGGCAGAGCATCGCCCAGCTATGGTTTTCGGGCGCGCATTGCGACGTGGGCGGGGGTTACGCCCAGGTCGAGGCGCGCCTGTCGCGCGACCCGCTGTTGTGGATGCTGCAGGAAGCGGCGGCCTGCCAGCTGCGCCTGCGCGCCGGGCTGCTGGATGCCGCGGGCCAGCTCGATACGCAGGCCGTACTGGCTGCGCTGGCACCGCCCACCCCCGGCGGACCGCCTCCCCGGCCTCGCATCCACAGCGAGACATATTCCACGGCCCTGTGGGCGCTGGCAGGTCTTCAGCAGCGTAACCCGCATGTGGTGCTCGATGCGGGGAAGCCGCAGCGGGTGGTGCCAATGGAGCATCCTTCGGTGGCGGCGCTGGGCTTGTCCTTTCCTGCCGATACCGTCTGGGCGCGCCGCCGGCCCGTGGCGGGGTTGCTGGTGGCGCTGGCCTTGGCGGTGGCTTCCTGGCTGCTGGCCGGCGGGCTGTTGAACGGCAGCATCGTGCCGGCCCGTATGACGCTGTGGGAATGCCTGCTGGCGTTGGGCCGGGATGCCGGCCAGGCGGCGGCCGCCAACCTGGCACTGGCGCGCTGGCAGATAGACTGGGTGGCGTCCTGGGCCTATCCGCTGGCCACGCTGCCGCAAGCGGCTGGCCGTGTGGCCGGCGCCGTGTGGGCCGATTTCGGCCTGGTGGCCGCTTATGCCTTCATTCTGGCCCGCGCCTTGACCTGGGCATTTGCTCGCATCGTGCGCGTGCAGCGCGCCGGCCACAGGCCACCGGCCTTGCTCAATGCGCTGGGATTGGCTGCCATGGTGGCCGTGTTGGGCGACGTCGCGGAAAACCTGCTGACGCTGGCCCTGGTGTCGGCCTTTCCCTGGCCCCTGCTGGCCGGGGTGGAGCCCTTGCTGGGGCTGGCCATGACCATGGCGGCGCTGGCCAAATGGGTGGGTCTGCTGGGTTGTGGGGCCCTATTCCTCTGGGGGCTGGCCGCCAGATCGTCCTAGATCGTCCTGATGGTGGCTAAACCCGCGCTGGGAAAGCGATTTTGCGGTCTGATCGATAATGAACGGCCCGGCTCTGCGGCTTCGCGCATCCTTCTTCCTTGGCGCGGCCAGCCCCCTAATTTGGTACCTTACTTCCCATGCCCGGCATCCACATCACCGATATCGAAGCCGCCATCAATTACTGGCGTGACAAGAAGCCCTCGCCCGACGGCGTGACCCTGGCGCCCGAATTGCGCGCCCTGGCGGAGGTTTATGCGCTCATGGTTTTCTACCATGAGGACGAGGCCGACGAAAAAACCTTTCCTGCCAAGGCGCTCGCGGCCTGGCGCGTCTGGTACGACACCACAGCCGACACACCCTGCATCGCCATCTGCTCGACCAGCCAGGGCGATGCCCTGTGCAAGGGTTGCGGCCGTACTTTTGACGAGGTGCAGCATTGGCCCGAGATGACGCCCGGCGAAAAGCGCGCCACCTGGCGGCGCATCACGCAGGAGGCCAGCGCCTGGCGCTTTGGCCGCTATGCCGATCGGGCCCTGGAGGGCAAGACGCCGGCCCCCGAGGACGAGAAGGCCTGATTTCGAGGGTGTCCCAGCTATCAATTTGGTAGCGATTGGCGGCGGGGCGGGCTACACTGGCGCCATGCTCAGACTGGCCCGCGCTCCCAATATCGCCATCGCCGCACTGTGGGTGGACGCCTTGCAACAGGCCGGCTTTGCGGCCAGCGTTCAGCGCTACTTCCTGGGCAGCGTGGCCGGCGAACTGCCGCCCGACCAATGCCTGCCCGAAGTGTGGCTCACGCACGACCACGAAGAGGCGCGCGCGAAGGAGTTGCTGCACAGCTTGCAGAACATGCCGCAGCGACGCTGGCTGTGCAGCTGCGGTGAGGTGGTGGAGGGCGGGTTCGAACAATGCTGGCAGTGCGGCGCCGATATGCCGGCGCCGCCTGCGGCGTCCGCCTAGACGCGCTTGGCGAGCTCGGCCGCCAAGCCGACGTAGCTGCCCGGCGTCATGGCCAGCAAACGGATTTTCTCGGCTTCGGGAATTTCCAGCGAGCGGATCAGCGCATGCAGGTCTTCGGCCTTCACGGTCTTGCCGCGCGTGACTTCCTTGAGCTTTTCATAGGCACCCTGCACGCCGTAGCGGCGCATCACGGTCTGTATCGGCTCGGCCAGCACTTCCCAGGAATTGTTGAGGTCGTCGCTGAGCGCTTCGCGGTTCAGCTCGAGCTTGTTCAGGCCTACGCTCATGGAGTTGTAGGCCAGCACGGCATAGCCCAGCGCCACGCCCATGTTGCGTAGCACGGTGGAGTCGGTCAGGTCGCGCTGCCAGCGGGAGATGGGCAGCTTCTCGCTCAGGTGGCGCAGCAGCGCATTGGCCAGCCCCAGGTTGCCTTCGGCGTTTTCAAAGTCGATCGGGTTGACCTTGTGCGGCATGGTGGAGGAGCCGATTTCGCCGTCCTTCAAGCGCTGTTTGAAGTAACCCACGCTCACATAGCCCCAGATGTCGCGGGCCAGGTCGATCAGGATGGTGTTGGCGCGCGCCACGGCGTCGAACAGCTCGGCCATGTAGTCGTGCGGCTCGATCTGGATGCTGTAAGGCTGGAAGGTCAGGCCCAGGCCCAGCGGCTCGGGTGTTTCGATGACGCTGCGGCTGAAGGCCTCCCAGTCGAAATCGGGCCAGGCCGAGAGGTGGGCGTTGTAGTTGCCCACGGCGCCGTTCATTTTGCCCATCAGCTTGACCGCGGCGATCTTCTCGCGCGCATTGGCCAGGCGCACCACGACGTTGGCGATTTCCTTGCCGACCGTGGTCGGGCTGGCAGTCTGGCCGTGCGTGCGACTGAGCATGGGCTCGGCGGCGAACAGATGGGCCATCTCGCGCAGCTGCGCGATCACCTTGTCGAGTGCCGGCAGCACCACCAGGTCGCGGCCGCTTTTGAGCTGCAGCGCATGGCTGGTGTTGTTGATGTCCTCGCTGGTGCAGGCAAAGTGCACAAATTCGCTGGCGCCCTTGAGTTCGGGCCGGGCTTCAAACTTGGACTTGATCCAGTATTCGACGGCTTTCACGTCGTGGTTGGTGGTCTTTTCGATCTCTTTGATGGCCGCAGCGTCTGTTTCCGAGAAATTCTTGACCAGGCCCAGCAGATAGGTTCGGGCGCCCGGGCTCAGCGGCTTGAATTCGGCGAATTTGGCATCGGACAGCGCGATGAACCAGGCCACTTCCACCTGGACGCGGCGGTGCATATAGCCCTGCTCGGACATCAGGGGGCGTAACTGGGCAAGCTTGCCGGCGTAGCGCCCGTCCAGCGGGGACAGGGCGTTGATGGTGGAAAACGGGGTGGAAGAGCTCATCCTCCAATTGTAGGGGCGGCCCCGGGGGGGCTTGCGGGACTGTCCAGATTTGCGACGTTTGGAGGAGCCTGTCAGCCGGGCCCCGGGCTTACTCGATAGAATGCACTTCCCTCGGACCACGATCTCACATCACCATGAAACTCATCGGATCCGCCACCAGCCCCTATGTGCGCAAAGTGCGCATCGTAATGGCCGAGAAAAAGCTCGACTTCCAGTTCATCCTGGAAGATGTCTGGGCGGCGAACACCACCATCAGCGCGTCCAACCCCCTGGGCAAGGTGCCCTGCCTGGTCATGGAAGGCGGCGAAGCCGTGTTCGACTCCCGCGTAATCGTCGAATACCTGGACACCCTGTCGCCCGTCGGCAAGCTGATTCCGACCCAGGGCCGTGAACGTGCCGAAGTCAAAACCTGGGAGGCCCTGGCCGACGGCCTCATCGACGCCGCCATCCTGGCGCGCCTGGAAGCCACCTGGAGCGGCCGCAGCGCCAAGCAGCGCAGCGACGCCTGGATTGACCGCCAAATGGGCAAGATAGAGGCCACCCTCAAGGCCATGAGCACCGGCCTGGGCGACAAGGCCTTTTGCAGCGGCATCCACTTCAGCCTTTCGGACGTGGCGGTCGGCTGCGCGCTGGGTTATCTTGATCTGCGCTTCACGCAGGTCAACTGGCGCGAACTCTATCCCAACCTTGCCAAGCTGCAGGACAAGCTGATGCAGCGCCCCAGCTTCGCGGAAACGATTCCGCCGGGCTGATCAAACGCGGGGAGTGGCTTTCACCCGGTCATTTGCCGCGGTGGAGTGTGCGCCCGGAGCCAAAGGGCCGCAACGCGCAAGGACACGCCGCCTATGGGCGGGGCCTTGCTGGCTGGAATATAAAAATGCTGCGAAGCGCCCCGGCGCGAACGAGGGAGGGAGGGAGGAGGAGGAGCGCCCCGGGATTGCAGCTGAACCTGGACGGCTCAGAAGGCTTCGCAACAATGAAACTGTTTTGTGCCAGCGCTGCCTGTGACGGCAAATGCGCTTGCGTAAGTATGAGCGCACAAGCCGCCCGGAGTTCCCTCCGGCTACGCGGCATCAGGTAAATTTTTGTTAACGACGCAGCGGCTGGTGCGGCGCGCTGAAACGGCCGCGGGCGGCATCACGCTTCATGGCGCCGCCACAAGCTGTTTTTCAATCTCCTGGATGAAGGCGCGGCCGGCCGGATCGGCCGTGGAGTTGAAACTGGTGACGCTGCTGCCGTCCCGTGCGATCACGTATTTGTAAAAATTCCAGCGCGGCGTGGTGCCTGTTTTGGCCGCCAGCTGCTTGAAAAGCGGATTGGCATCTTTGCCGGTCACGCTGGTCTTGGTGAACATCGGAAATTTCACCCCGAAGGTGTTTTCGCAGAAGTCCGCGATCTCCTTGTTGCTGCCGGTTTCCTGCGAAAAATCGTTGGAGGGAAAGCCCAGCACTACCAGCCCCTGGTCCTTGTATTTGGCGTAGAGCGCCTCCAGTCCCTGGTACTGGGGCGTGAAGCCGCAGAAACTGGCGGTATTGACCACGACCACCACTTTTCCGCTGTACTGGCAAAGGGATTGGGGTTTTTCGTCCTGCAGGCGCAAAAAGTTTTGTTGCAAAAGAACGGGGCAGGCCGGGGCCGCTGCCGCCGGGCTGGCGGCAATCAGGGCGGCGCAGCAAAGCATGCCGAGCAGGAGGGGCCAGGGCTTGAAGGCGGGCATGGTTAAACTCACGGGCAATTAGGTGGTGGACTGCGGTTCATTCTGGCGCTGTTCGGTTTGCGGCACAAATCGTCCGGACGGGAGACCCCACAGCAGGCGCGACGGCATTTGTGGGGATTCAAGCCATTTTTTGAATGGCAAATGCGGCTGAAGTCGAGCTTCGCGTAGGCAAACATGCCGGAATGAGCCCGAATTTTCCTGATTTGCCGGTAAATTGCCGACAAATCGCAAGTTGTCACATTAGCCGCCTAAAATCGCCCTTAATACCCAGGATGCGCCCGACAGCGCCCAAGGCAGATTTATCCGCGAATTCGATCGCGAAGGAGTTCTCAATGCTTTACCCCGAACTGTTCAAACAACTTGAATCCGTCCGTTGGGACATGGACAAGGACATTCCATGGGCAAGTTTTGATCCGGCCAAGCTGACCGATGAGCAGGCCCAGACCATCAAGATGAATGCCATCACCGAATGGTCCGCCTTGCCCGCCACTGAAATGTTCCTGCGCGACAACAAGGATGACAGCGACTTCTCGGCCTTCATGTCGATCTGGTTCTTCGAAGAGCAAAAACACTCGCTGGTGCTGATGGAGTACCTCAAGCGCTTCCGGCCCGACCTGGCGCCCACCGAAAAAGAACTGCATGAGGTTCGCTTCGAGTTCGAACCGGCGCCCGCGCTGGAAACCCTGATGCTGCATTTTTGCGGCGAGATCCGCCTGAACCACTGGTACCGCCGTGCCAGCGAATGGCACACCGAGCCGGTCATCAAGCAGATTTACACGCAGCTGAGCCAGGACGAAGCACGCCACGGCGGCGCTTACCTGCGCTACATGAAGCGCGCCATCAACAACTTCGGCAATGAGGCGAAATCCGCCTTCACCAAGGTAGGCGTGTTGATGGCCAGCGCCCGCCGCACGGCGCAGGCCCTGCACCCGACCAACCTGCACGTGAACAAGAGCCTGTTTCCGCGCGACACCATCCAAAGCCGCCTGCCCAACCCGGAATGGCTGGAGCACTGGCTGGACACGCAGATCAAGTTCGACGCGGTGTGGGAGGGCAAGGTGGTTGAGCGCATCCTGCACAACCTGAGCCTGCTGATGAACCAGAGCTTCAAGACCGTGCAGGAGCTTAACCGCTACCGCAAGGAAATCAGCAAGGAGCTTGCCGAATCCATCGCCGCCAAGCCCTCGCCCGCCGGCGCCTGATGCAGGACCTGCGCTGGCCGAGCAGCGCCGGCGGCAGGAGCCGGGTGGTCGCCCGCGGCGCGCAGGTGTTCGCGGTGGCGAACGCCAGCGACCCTAAACTGGATTTCGATGGCCAGCTTTCGCAGACGCTGGAGATGCTGGACGTCCACCTGGCGCATGTGGGTGCTTCGCGCGCATCGCTGCTGAGCGTGCAGATCTTCCTGGCCGACATCCGGCACAAAAAGCAGGTGGACACCGCCTGGCGCGCGTGGATAGGCGAGGACAGCGCCGCCTGGCCCCAGCGTGCCGTGGTGGGCGCCGAACTGGACGGCGGGCTGCTGGTCGAGATCGTGGCCCAGGCCTTCCGTTAAAGTCTCGGGATGCCCAGCCATCCCCAGCCCCCCGAATTCCTGAAAAAAATCGTCTCTCGCGAGGAAGCGCCGCGGCGCCTGGCCGCCCTGCCCCGCCCTATCGTCTTCACCAACGGGGTGTTTGACGTGCTGCACCGCGGGCATGCCAGCTACCTGGCCCAGGCGCGCACGCTGGGCGGCAGCCTGGTGGTGGCCCTGAACACCGACGCCTCGGCCCGGCGGCTCGGCAAAGGCCCGGACCGGCCGCTGAACAACGAGCAGGACCGCGCCATCATGATGGCTGCGCTGGAGTCCGTGAGCCTGGTCACCTGGTTTGACGAGGATACGCCGCTGGAGCTGATTTCCGAGCTGCGGCCCGACTTGCTGGTCAAGGGCGGCGACTACGACATGGACAAGCTCGCGGAAACGGCGGTGGTCAGGGCTTATGGCGGCGATGCCCGGGCGATCCCGTTTGTGGACGGTTATTCGACCACCGCGCTGGTGAAAAAAATCAGGGCCGCGGGCGGCGCTTGAGGCCGGCGCAGCGTTGTCGTCAGGTCGCCTTGGCGATCAGCACGGCATTGGAGCCGCCGAAAGCAAAGGAATTGGACATCACCGCACGCAGGCCCTTGGCGCTGCGCGGCGTCAGCGGGACGTAGTCCAGGTCGCAGCGCGGGTCGGGGTGGTGCAAAAAGGCTGTGGGCGGCAGTTGCCCGGCGCGCAGGGCCATCACGCTTGCGATGAATTCCATGGCGCCGGCCGCGCCCATGGCATGGCCGTGCACGCCTTTGCTGGAGCTGATGGGCAGGTGCTCGGCCAGCTCCTGGAAGGCCAACTTGATGGCGCTGGTTTCCACCACGTCACCCACATCGGTCGCGGTGCCGTGGGCATTGAGGTAGCCGATGTCGGAGGCCCGCATTCCCGCATCCGCCAGCGCCAGTGTCATGGCGCGTGCCTGGCCCTGGGCATCGGGCTGCGTCAGGTGGTGGGCGTCGGTGGTGGAGGCGTAGCCGCTGAGTTCGGCCAGAATGGTGGCGCCGCGGCGCTTGGCGCTTTCCCATTCCTCGAGCACCAGCATGGCGGCGCCTTCGGCCAGCACCAGGCCGCTGCGGTCGGAAGAGAACGGGCGGCAGGATGTTTCGGGGCCGTCGGCGTGGGGCTTGGCCAGGGTATGCATGGCCTGCCAGGCCTTGATGGTGCCGCGGTTGAGCAGCGCTTCCGAGCCGCCGGCCAGCATGGCATCGGCATAGCCGTGGCGGATTTGCCGGAAAGCCTCACCGATGGAGGCGGCCGAGGAGGCACAGGCGTTGGAGATGGTGCTGCTCGGCCCCTTCAGGCCGAACTCCATGGATACATGGGCGGCAATGGCGTTGTTCATTGCCAGCACCACGGTCATGGGGCGCAGGCGAGCAACTTTTTGCTCGAGCAGGGCGGTGTAAGCCACATCGGTGGAACTGGCGCCGCCGCTGCCCGTGCCCAGGGATACGCCAAAGCGCTCGGCGGCAAAGTTGTTGTGGACAGCGGTGAGATCACCCAGGCCGGCCTGCGACATGGCTTCGCGGCCCGCCACCAGCGCAAACTGGCTGACGCGGTCCATGGTCAGCAGCCGGGCGCGCGGGAAATGGGGGTCGGGATCAAAATCGATCGCGCCGGCCAGCACGCTTTCGGTGCCGGTGGGGAAGGGAATGTCGACGGCGCGAATGCCGGAGCGGGCGGTCAGCAGGGCATCAAAAAAAGCCGGGGTGCCGGTTCCCACGGCGGAGATGACGCCCATACCCGTGATGGCAACGCGACGCATGGATGTCCTGGGGCGCCCGCCAGGGGCTTAAGCGGCGGGCTTGCCCGATGGCAGCAAAGGCTCGATCAGCTGGACCATTTCGGCCAGGGTACGGGGCGGATTGGCCTGGTCGGGAATCTGGATGCCGAACTGGTCTTCGATCTGGAAGAGGAATTCGATGACCGCCAGGGAGTCCAATCCAAGGCTTTCCAGCGTGGCATCAGGCAGCAGTTTTTCCTCGCTGATGCCAAATGTCTCGGCAAAAAGTTTAATCAAATCAGAATTCATCACCCAACCAGTACTTGTATGTGCAAAGCGTCATTGTCCCACCATCGCCGCGACAGCTGACCTTTGTTCAAACCTCGAGGTCATTCTACAAAAGCGGTGGCGTTGTTTTTGTGCTTCAGGGGGTGTACATCTGCCGGACGGCATCCGACAGGCTGAACGTTCCCAGGAGCTCCCCTAAATAGCTGACAGGCGCCGGGGCAACGGCCGCCGCGCCGATTTCAGCGCGCAAACGCGCGTTGCTGAACACCGCATCGGCTGTCAAAAAAGGCAGGTAGGGTTGCAGTGCCTCGAACATCCAGCGCTGGCGGGCGAATTTGGGTGTCGGCACGAAGTCGCGCCCCCGCATCACCAGCTTGCCTATGCCCGGCATGGTGGCCGTCAACTCATCGGCCAGCACTTTGAACGTCATGGAGTCTTCGCCGGTTGACACGTGGTAGCAGTCGTGGGCCAGTCCGCCCTTGAGCAGCATTTCGGCGAAAGCGCCAGCGATGAAGTCCACCGGCGCGAAATCCAGCCTGGCCAGGGGGTCCAGGGGAACGTCCCCCAATTCAGCCATCACGGGAATCGACCACAGCATGTTGCGGGAAAGCTTGGCGTCGTCGATGCCGCGCGACAGCACAATGCCGGGGCGCAGGCTCACAAAGGGGCTGCCCGCGGCGCGCAACAGGGTTTCGGCGTCGCGCTTGGACCGGATGTAGTCATTGGCATAGCCGGCAAAGGGCATGTCTTCCGTGATCACGCCGCGCGGCTCCGTGGTGACCGCCGCGGTGCCGACAAAAAAGCCGCGCTGCGAAGGGGCCAGGTTTTTGAGGATGCCGGAAAACTGTTCGGCCGCCTTGATGTTGATAGGGTAAACCCCTGCGCCGGGCTTGAAGGAGGTGCTGGCCGCAGAGTGCAGGATCACGTCGGCGGATTGCAGCACGGCCGTGCTCAGGCCGAAATTGGGTTCAATGACGTCGCCGGCTTCGGCGGACACCATCTCGGCGAACTCGGGTTTCCACAGAACGCTCTTTTTCAGGCGCTCCAGGAGGCGGTCGCGGGCTTGGTTCGAATCGGCGGCGCGCACCACAGCGGTGCTGTAGACGCCGCGCGCTGCCAGAAGAAGCATTAACTCGCCGCCAATCAGGCCGGTTGCGCCCGAAAGCAGTACGCGTTTAGACATGTGAAGAAATGTAAAGCAGAACCCACAAGTATAAGCCAGCCCATGTGACAGAGCTGCAAAACCCCACTGGGCGAAACCGTCTATATCAGCACAATCGCACGCCGGCCGGGCTTTTTTTGGCGAGGAGGCAAGCACCCCCTCGCTGCGCCCGGCTTATTCCCCGGTCTGCGCCGGGGCGGGGCTTTCGCCGTGCCGGCCGCGCAATCGCCTGCTGGTGCGCCGGACGAAGTGCTCCAGGTCGTCGATATAGGTGAATACCGCGGGCACCACCAGCAGGCTGAGCACGGTCGAGGTGATCAGGCCGCCGATCACGGCGATCGACATCGGCGAGCGAAAGCTCGGGTCGGCCGCGCCCAGGCCCAGCGCGATGGGCATCATGCCGGCGCCCATGGCCAGCGTGGTCATGATGATGGGCCGCGCGCGCTTGTGGCAGGCGTCCAGCAGCGCGTCCCAGCGCGACATATTGTGGTCGCGCCGCGCCACGATGGCGTATTCCACCAGCAGGATGGAGTTCTTGGTGGCGATGCCCATGAGCATGATCAGGCCGATCAGCGAGGGCATGGAAAAGCTCTTCTGTGCGATCAGCAGGCCGACGAAGGCGCCGCCCAGGGACAGCGGCAAGGCCGCCAGGATGGTCACCGGATGCAGGAAGTCCTTGAACAGCAGCACCAGCACGATGTAGATGCACAGCACACCGGTCAGCATGGCCAGGCCGAAGCTCGCGAACAGCTCGCCCATGACTTCTGCGTCGCCGATTTCCACCACCTTGACACCCGCCGGCAGGTTCTTGATCGCCGGCAGGAGCTTGACCGCCTCGGTGATGTCGCCCAGGGCCCGGCCCGACAGTTCGATCTCGAACTTGACGTTGCGCGAGCGGTCGTAGCGGTCTATGACCGCCGGCCCGCCGGTGATTTCCAGCGTGGCCACCTGGCCCAGCATGACCGGGCCGACGCCGGGCTTGACGCTGGGCACGGCCAGGCGCTCCAGCACGCTCAGGTCTTTGCGGGCCGCGTCATCGAGCTTGACGACGATGGGCACCTGGCGCTGCGAGAGGTTGAGCTTGGGCAGCGATTCCTCGTAGTCGCCGACCGTCGCGATACGCAGCGTTTCCCCCATGGCCGCGCTGGTCACGCCCAGGTCGGCCGCTCGCGCGAAGTCCGGCTTGATGGCGATTTCAGGCCGTACCAGGCTGGCGCTCGATGAAATATTGCCCAGGCCGGGAATGGTCCGCAAATCTTTTTCCACCGCCATCGCGGCGGTCTGCAGGGCGTTGGCGTCCTCGGCCGTCAGCACCAGGATGTAGGCTTCGCCGGATCCGCCCAGGCCGACCTTGCTGCGCACGCCGGGCAAGGATTCCAGGGCCGCGCGCATTTTGTTTTCAATGCCCTGCTTGCGCGGGCGTTCGTTGCGTTCATCGAGCAGCACGGTCAGCGTGGCCTTGCGGGTTTCCGCCGAGCCCTGCATGGCGAAGGGATCGCCGCCGGCCGTGCCCCCGCCTATGGTGGTGTAGACGTTCTTGACGTGCTCGACCTTGCTGATGAGCTGGCGCGCGTGCTCGGCCGAGGCCCTGGTCTGCGCCAGCGTCGCGCCGGGCGGCAACTCCAGGTAGACCTGGGTCTGCGAGTTGTCGTCGGGCGGAATGAAACCCGTGGGCAGCAGCGGAACCAGCGCCACCGAGCCAAAGAAAAACAGCGTGGCCATGGCCATGGTCTTCACGCGGTGATGCAGGCACCAGGTAGCGGCCCGCATGTACCACCGCATCCAGCCTGGGTCGGTGTGTGTGCCCACCACGGGCTTGAGGATGTAGGCCGCCATCATGGGCGTGAGCACCCGCGCCACCACCAGCGAGGCGAACACGGCCAGCGAGGCCGTCCAGCCGAACTGCTTGAAGAATTTTCCGGCCACGCCGCTCATGAAGGCGGTGGGCAGGAACACAGCGATCAGGGTGAAGGTGGTGGCAATCACCGCCAGGCCGATTTCGTCGGCCGCTTCCATTGCGGCCTCATAGGGCGTTTTTCCCATGCGCAGGTGGCGCACGATGTTTTCCACCTCGACGATGGCGTCGTCCACCAGGATGCCTATCACCAGCGACAGCGCCAGCAGGGTGATCACATTGATGGAAAAGCCCAGCAGGTGCATGCCGATGAAGGCCGGGATTACCGACAAAGGCAGTGCCACCGCGGAGACGAAGGTGGCGCGCCAGTCGCGCAGGAACAGCCACACCACCAGCACGGCCAGGATGCCGCCCTCGTAGAGCAGGTGCATGGAGCCGTCGTACTCCTCCTGCACCGGCTGGACGAAATTGAAAGCCTCCACGAGTTCCACGTCGGGGTATTGCCGCTTGAGTTCGGCCAGCGCGGCCTGCACGGCGGCACCCACCGCGACCTCGCTTTCGCCGCGGCTGCGCGAGACCTCGAACCCGACCACGGGTTTGCCGTCCAGCAGCGCGGCCGCGCGCGGCTCGGCGGTGGTGTCGGACACGGTGGCGACCTGGTCCAGCCGTATGCGCCGGCCGTCGCTCAGGGCCAGCTCGATTCCGGCCAGCTCCGCGGCCGACTTCACTGTCGCCAGGGTGCGCATGGGCTGCTCGCTGCCGCCCAGGTCGGCGCGCCCGCCCGCGCTTTCCGTCTGCACCTGGCGCAGCTGGCGCGAGATGTCGGACGCCGTGGCGCCCAGGGCCTGCAGGCGCGACGGGTCCAGCGCCACGCGCACCTCGCGCGAGACGCCGCCCACGCGGTTGACCGCGCCCACACCGCGCACCGCCAGCAGCTTGCGCGAGACGTCGTTGTCGACGAACCAGGACAGCGCCTCCTCGTCCATGCGCGGCGAACGGATGGTGAAGGCCAGCACCGGCTGGCCGGCCAGGTCCATCTTGGAGACCACCGGTTCGCGCACGTCGGCGGGCAGTTCGCTGCGCACCTTGGATACGGCGGCGCGCACGTCATCCACGGCTTCCTGCACGGGTTTTTCGAGCCGGAACTCGGCCGTGATGGTGGCGCCGCCGTCCTGCACCTTGGTATAGATGTGTTTGAGGCCCTGCACCGTGGCGATGGAATTTTCCAGCTTGCGCGCCACTTCGGTTTCAAGCTGGGCGGGCGCCGCGCCCGGCAGCGAAGCCGACACCGTCACCGTGGGCAGGTCGATGTCGGGAAAGTTCTGCACCTTCATCGCCTTGAAGGACAGCATGCCGGCAAAGGTCAGCAGCACAAACAGCATGACCGCCGGAATCGGGTTCTTGATCGACCAGGAGGAGACATTCATGGGCCTGCTCCTTACTTGCTGGCGGCCGTCGCCGGCCTGGCGGAGGCCGGTGCGGCGGGGACGGCGTCGCTGACCCTGACCAGGTCGCCGTCGTTCAGGAAGCCCGCGCCGCTGACGATGATGCGCGCGTCCGCGGCCAGGCCGGACGTGATCTCGACCCGGTCGCCGGCCAGCCGGCCGGTCTGCACCTTGAGCTGGCTGATGCGATTGTCGGCATTGAGGCGAAACAGGTAGTTAAAGCCGTCGCGCACCACCAGCGCTGGCTGCGGCACGGTCAGCGCGGGCGTCTCGCCCAGCTCGAACTCCCCGCGCGCGAACATGCCGGCCTTGGCCGGCGACGCCATGCCGGCGGAAACCGGCAGGTCCACATAGACCAGCGCCGCGCGGGTTTGCGGGTCCACGCTGGGGGCGATCATGCGCACCCGCCCCTTGAGTTCGGCGCCGCTGGCGGCCACCACCCTGGCCGTGGTGCCGGCCTTGATGCGGCCCAGTTCGGCCGAAGTCACCTCCGCGCGCCACTCGAGGCGCCCGCCCCGTATCAGGCGGAACAGCTCGGTGCCCTGGGGCACCACCGAGCCCACCGTCGCGGTGCGCGCGGAGATCACGCCGCTGTCGGGCGCCAGCACCTGGGTGTTTTTGCCGCGCAGCTGCTGCGCGTCAAGCACGGCCTTGGCCGCCTCGACGCGCGCCTTGGCGGTCTGCTCGGCGGTGTTGTACTGGTTGATCTGCTGGTCGCTCAGCGCGCCCGAGCTGGCCAGGGTGCGCGCCCGCGCCGCGTTGTCGGCCGCGTCGGCCGCGTTGGCCTGTGCCTCGATCAGGTTGGCGCGGGCCTGCGCGGTGTCGGCCTGCACGCTATCGCCCGAGAACACCGCCAGCACCTGCCCGGCCTTGACCTGGTCGCCGACGTTGGCCTGCACCTGCACCAGCCGCAGGCCGTTGGACTCGGAGCCGATCACGGCCTCCTGCCAGGCCGTGATGTTGCCGTTGGCGCTGAGCCTGACCGGCAGGCTCATCTGCCGCGGCAGCGCCGTGGCGACGGTCAGGGCCGGCTTGGCGGTGGGCGGGGCATCGCCTTTGGCCTCCGAGCGGGAAAGGAAAAGGGCGGCGCCTCCCGCCACCAGCACGGCAGCGGCGATCAAGGCGATGGCAAAAGGGGTGGGCTTGAGTTTTGGCATGGTGTGCAAGGGCTCTGTCAAAGGTGGCGGAGTGATGGCGTGGCGGCCTCAGGGCGCGGTGATGGCGGCGGGGGTGAAGGGGGCGGGCACGTCCGACACCAGGGGCGGCACCGGCGGCTCGGCCGTGGTCCAGCCGCCGCCCAGCGCGCGGTACAGTGCCACCCAGGCGCTGCGGCGCTCGCGCTGCAGCGCGACCACATTGCTTTGCGCCGCCAGCAAGGTGCGGCGGGCGTCCTCAAGTTCGACCAGGCTGGCCAGCCCGCTCTTGTAGCGGGCCTCGGTGCCGGTGAAGGAGGCGCGGTAGCCTTGCGCGGCGACCAGCGCGTCCTCGTTGCGCTCGGCGGTGCTTTGCAGCTTGACCAGCGCTTCCTCCACCTCCTGCACGGCTTTGCGCACGCTGGCGCGGTACTGGGCCGCGGCGTCCTCATAGCGGGCCTTGGCGGCCTCCACATTGGCCTCGCTGGCGCCGCCGTCAAACAGCGGAACCGTCAGCTGCAGCGGCCCGACCGTCCAGGTGTCAAAACGCTGCTTGGAGGCGCTGGTGCGCGACTTGGTGGTGAACACCGAGCCGCTCAGGCTCAGCCTCGGAAAGCGTTGCGCGCGCGCGCTGCCCACTTCCAGGTGGGCCGCGTCCACCTCGCGCGCCGCGTTGAAGATGTCGGGCCGCTGGGCCAACACTTCGGCGGGCACGCTGATGACGGGCGCCATCGACTCCCGCGTCAGGTCGGCGGGCGCATCGGCCAGCTTTTGCCGCAGGGCGGGTTCCTCGAGGGCCGTGAGCGCCACCAATGACTTGATGTCCAGGTCGCACAGCGTGCGCTGCTGGATGGCGTTGCCGTGCCCTTCCGCGGCGCTGGCCCGGGCCAATGCCGCGGTGGCGGGTGCCTGGAAGCCGGCCTTGGTGCTCAGCTCCGAGAGCCGCGCGGTTTCGGCCCGCGAGGCGGCGTCGGCGCGCGCGACCTCCAGCAGTTTTTCGCAGGCGCGCAGGCTGTAATACTGCGTTGCGACTTCGGCGGCAACCGAGACGCGCGCCGCATGCCACAAGGCCTGCGAGCCGTCAAAGCGCTGCTGGTCGGCATCCCGGCTGGCCGCATACTGGCCGAACAGGTCGATTTCCCAGGACGCCTGCAGGCCCGCCTCCAATGTCGTGGTGATCGGCGGCGTCGCCCGGTTCACCGGGGCCGAGCGCCCGCGGCTGGCGCTGCCGATGGCGTCCAGCGTGGGCAGCATGGCCGCGCCGGAAGCCACGCGCGAAGCCCGCGCCTGCTCGATGTTGGAGCGCGCCGTCGAGACGCTGGGGCTGACGGCTTCGGCCGCCATGATCAATTCCACCAGCAGCGGGTCGTTTTGTTGCTCCCACCAGCGGGACAGCCCGGCCAGGCTGCCGTCGTGGGGCAAGGCCGCGGTGGTGCCCGGCACGGCAGCCGGCAGGGGTGCCTGCCACTGCGTCGGGATAGGGGCTGCCGGCGTGTTGTGGGCCACGTCCGTGGCGCAGCCGGCCAGCAGCACTGCACAGGCGGCCACAAACCCCAATGCCGACAGGCGGGACGGCTTGCGCCGGGAATCAGGTTTTTTCATGGCTTGCGGTTTTCAGGTGCGGCATGCCGGCCGCGAGATGGTCGGGAAGGTGTTCGCGTCGCGCCGTTTCGACGGCGACCATGGCTTCGGCGTAGGCCACCAGGCTGGCGGCCCATTGCTCCACGGCGTCGGGTGTGCCGAACAGCTGGGGCCGGATCGCATCCACCACCTCGCGGCTGATGAACATGTGGATGGCCAGGCCAGTGATGGAAAAGGCCAGCCTGTGCACCTCGTCGTCGGCCTTGGAAAGCCCCAGGTGGCGGCACAGCACCTTCACCAGGGCCGCGTGCGCGGGCTTGATGCCGTTGTCGATTTCTTCGGCCCACAGGCCCGTGGGCTCCAGCATCTCGCGAAAATGCAGCCGGGTCGACAGCTGCACCAGTTCGCCCTGGCGTAGAGGCTCCAGGAAACCCGAAAAAAACCCTTCCAGCGACTGGCGCAGCGTGAAGTTCGGCTGGTCGTACAGCGCGATGTCGTCGCGCGCGCTGCCCAGCGGTTCGGTGAAAACAGCGCGGTACAGCCCGGCCTTGTCGCCGAAGTAATAGCTGATGGCCGCCACGTTGGCACCCGCGGCCTGGGCGATGTCGCGTATTGAGGTCTTGGCAAAACCCTTCTCGGAGAACAGGCGCAACGCCGCGTGAAGCAGGTGCGCCCTGGCGTGGGCGCCGTCGGAGCGCTGCTTGCGGGCTTCGCCTTCGGTGCCGGCGGCGCGCGAAACTGTTTTGGGGCGTGGATCGGCATTCATGTGCCCGCATTAGAGCACATGAGTCAAACAAATGATTGAATTAAATCAATCGTTTGATTTGAAAGTGGAAATCCACAGTTGCCGGATGGCGTCGCACTCGGCTTGCAGCGCCGGCGGGCTGACCTGGGTCGGCTCCTCGTTGAGGCGGGCGCGGTGCTGCACGCGCCGCAGTTCGCGGTAGGCGGCGGCCGCGCGCTGGCCCACGCCGGGCGGCAGCAGGCCGGCGGCTTCGGCGCGCTGCAGCAGGGAGATGTTGCCCACGTTGGCGATCAGCTCCGGGTGCCGCGCGGATTCGGACAGCACCAGGAACTGCACCGCGAACTCGGCGTCCACCATGCCGCCGGGGCTGTGTTTCACATCGAATTTGTCGCCCCGCACCGGACGGGCGCTGCGCACCTTCTCGCGCATGGCGACGATCTCGCTGCGCAGCGCCGCGGTATCGCGCGGGGCGGTGATGACGGTTTCGCGCACCTGGTCAAAGCGCTGGCGCAGCGAATCGCCGCCGAGCACGCAGCGCGCGCGCGTCATGGCCTGGTGCTCCCAGGTCCAGGCGGTGTTGCTGCCGCGCTGCTGCTGGTAGCGGGTGTAGGCCTCGAAGCTGGTGACCAGCAGGCCCGAATTGCCGTTGGGGCGCAGGGCCGTATCGATCTCGAACAGGTCGCCTTCGCCGGTCTTGATGGTCAGCCAGTTGATCAGCTTGCGCACAAAGGCTGCATAAACCTCAGGCGCGCGTTCGTCCTCGTCCTCGTAAACGAACACGATGTCCAGGTCGCTGCCGTAGCCGAGCTCCTTGCCGCCCAGCTTGCCGTAGGCAATGATGGCGAACTGCGGCGTGTCGCGGTGGCGATTTTTCAGGCGCTGCCAGCACCAGCGCGCGGTGATATCCAGGATCGCTTCGGCCAGCGCGCTCAGGTCGTCGGCCACCTGCTCGACCGTGAGCACGCCTTCGAGGTCGCGCGCCAGCGTGCGAAAGACCTCGGCATGGTGGGCGCGGCGCAGCAGGTTCAGGCAGGTTTCCTCATCGTCCTCGCCGGTGCTGCGCAGGGCCGCCAGCCGCTGCTCCACGTCGCGGGCGAAAGCCGCGCCGTCAAAGCGTTCCTTGAGCAGCTCATCGCTGGCCAGCTCGTCGATCACGCCGGGATGCTGCAGCAGGTAGCGCGCGGGCCATTTGGCCGCGCCCAGCAGGCGCAGCAGGCGTTCATGCACGGCCGGCCGCTCCAGCAGCAGCGCCAGGTAGCTTTCGCGCCTGAGCAGGGGTTCTATCCAGTCGAGGATACGCACGGCGGCTTCTTCCGTCACCGTACCCTCGGCCAGCCAGGCGGCGGTGCGCTGCACCAGCCGCGTCAGGCGTGCGCGCGAATCCTCGCGCAGGCCCAGCACGCGGGGATGCTGGCGCCACAGCGCCAGGCGGGCGCGGAACTGTTCGGGCCATTGTTCCGACAGCTGCTCCAGCAGGTCGTCAAGCTGCTGCGGCGCGGCCTTGGCCTTGCCGCCGCAGCCCTTGCAGTCGGCTTTGCCGCCCAGCAGCTTGTCGAACTCGCCGGCCACCAGTTCGCGGTGCGCGTCGAGTTCGCTGAGAAAGGGGCAGCAATTGCCGTAGCCCAGTGTTTCCGCGATCCAGGCCAGGTCGTCGTCGCGCGTGGGCAGCACATGGGTCTGCTGGTCGTCCAGGTACTGGATGCGGTGCTCCACCCGGCGCAGGAAATCGTAGGCCCGCGCCAGCGCGTCGGCCGTTTCCTGCGGCATCAGGCCGGCGCGGGCCACGCGCTGCAGGGCGTCCACCGTGGGGCGGGTGCGCAACTCCGGGAACTGCCCGCCGCGCACCACCTGCAGCAGCTGCACGGTGAATTCGATTTCGCGTATGCCGCCGCGCGACATCTTGACGTCGTTGGCGCGCTCGGGGTGGCCGGCGCAGCGTTTGGCCGCATGCTCGCGGATCTGCCGGTGCAGCGTGCGCAGCGCGTCGAACACGTTGTAGTCGAGGTAGCGCCTGAACACAAAGGGCAGCACCGGGCCGCGCAATGCCTGCGCGGCGCCGCTTTGCACGCAGGCCAGCGGTGCCACCACGCGGCTTTTGAGCCAGGCAAAACGTTCCCACTCGCGGCCCTGCGCCTGGAAATATTCTTCCAGCGCGCTGAGCGAGACGGCGGCGGGGCCGGAATTGCCGTTGGGCCTGAGCGCCAGGTCCACCCGGAAAACAAAGCCGTGCTCGGTGGCGTCGCCGATCAGGCTGTAGACCGCCTTGACCTGGTGCGCGAAGTATTCGTGGTTCGAGATCTGCCCGCGGCCGTCGCTGCGTCCGACGGTTTCACCGTGGTGGTCGTAGACATAGATCAGGTCGATGTCGCTGGAGACATTCAGTTCGCGCGCCCCCAGCTTGCCCATGCCGACCACCCACATCCGGGCGCGTTCCCCGCCGGGGGCTTGCGGCGCGCCGTGCTGGGCGTCGAGCATGGCGCCCGACTCCCGCATGGCCACGTCGAGGGCCAGTTCCGCCAGTTCGGTCATGGCGCAGGTCACGACTTTCAGCGGTGCCTGGTCTTCGCTGGCGCCGTCGCAATCGAGCACCACCAGCCTTTCCATCACCAGCTGGCGCAACACCCGCAGCGCGGCGCCGGTTTCCAGCCCCTGCGCCAGCAGGGCATCCAGGGCGGTCTGCATGCTTGCCCGAACGGGTGCGCCGGGGGGCAGCAGCGCAAGCCATTCGGCATAGCGGCGGCGCACGCGCTGGACAAAGCGGGAATAACCTGACGCGGCCGGCCCGGCGGCGGAGGGAGAGTCAGGGCTGGCGGTCAGGGCAACGGTCATCACACTACTTCACAAAACTTCATGGTCCCCCGCCGGACGGATAAGCGCCCCGGCGGTCATAATTCTCTGGTCAATGGAGCCAACGATTCCCAGCCTGTCCACCCTGCCGCCGCGCCGCCTGCACTGGCTTGCCTTGATCCTGCGCATCCTGTTGTGGCTCGTCGCCGCGGCCTGGCTGCTCTTTGGCTTGAGCTGGTTCGTGCTGCATGGCTGGATTGTGCCGCGAATCGGCGAATTCCGTCCGCGCCTGGAAATAGAGGCCAGCAAGGCCTTGGGGGTGCCTGTGCGCATAGGCGGCATCACCGCGCATTCCCAGGGCATGATCCCTTCTTTCGAGCTGAGCGACGTCACCCTGCTGGACGCGCAGGGCCGCGAAGCCCTGAGGCTGCCGCGCGTGCTGGGCGCCCTGTCGCCTTCCTCGATCTGGGGGCTGGGCTTTGAGCAGATCTACATCGACAAGCCCGAGCTGGACATACGCCGCGCCGCGGACGGGAAAATCTATGTGGGCGGCCTGGACGTCTCGCAGGACCGGGCCGGCGGCCAGAGCGCCGCGGCCGACTGGTTTTTTTCGCAAACCGAATTCGCCATACGCGGCGGCACCGTGCGCTGGACCGACGAATTGCAGCGGGCGCCGCCGCTGGCGCTCACGCAGGTCGACTGGGTCATGCGCAACGCGCGGCGCCGCCACCTCTTGCGCCTGGACGCCACGCCACCTCCCGAGTGGGGCGACCGCTTCACCGTCAGGGGCATGTTTCGCCAATCCCTGCTGTCCGGCGGCGCCGGCGACTTCGACGCCTGGACCGGGCAGCTGTTCGCCGAATTCGGCCGCGTGGACGCATCGCGCATCCGCCAATACCTGAACATGGACACGCTGGGCGTGGAACTGGCGCGCGGCAACGGCGCGCTGCGCGCCTGGGCGGACGTGAGCGAGGGCCGCATCATCGGCGGCACCGCCGACGTGGCGCTGCAGGACGTGGACGCCCGTTTCGGCGCCAAGCTCCAGCCGCTGGCCTTCGAATTCGTCGCGGGTCGCATAGGCGGCGGCCAGCGCGCCAACGGCTTTGACTTCAACACCGAGGGCCTGCGCTTTCGCACCCGCGACGGCCTGCAGTGGCCGGGCGGCAATGTGGCCCTGGCCCACACCGGCGACGAGGCCGGCGTGGCGCAGCACACCGAGCTCAAGGCCGACAAGCTCGACCTGGCTGCGCTCGCGCAGATCGCCAACCGCCTGCCGCTCGATGCCGCCACGCATGGTTTCATCGCCTCCTTCGCGCCCAAGGGGCTGGTGGAGACCGTCGAGGCGCGCTGGCAAGGGCCCATCGCCGCGCCCAGCACCTATGCCGCGAAAGGCCGGGTGGCCGGCCTGAGCATTGCGGCGCTGCCGGCGCCCCAGCCGGCGGCGGCGGCAGCCACCCCGGCAGCGCCGCATGCCGCGTCGCATCCCAGGCCCGGCAGGCCGGGCATCAGCGGCGCCGCGATTGACTTCAACTTCACCCACGAGGGCGGGCAGGCCAAGGTCAAGATCGCCAACGGCGCGCTCGACCTGCCCGGCGTTTTTGAGGATTCGCTGGTGCCTTTCGACCAGCTGGCCGTCGAGGCCCAATGGAAATTCTCGGGCCGCAAAATCGAGGCGCAGCTGCGCAATCTGCAGTTCGCCAATGCCGACGCGCAGGGCCAGGCGCAGGCCAGCTGGCGCACCGAGGACGTGGCCGGCCCGGCGCCCGCCGCGGGCGCGCCCGACCTGCGTTTTCCCGGCGTGCTTGACCTGCAGGGCAGCCTGAGCCGGGGCGACGGCGCGCGGGTGCACCGCTACCTGCCGCTGGTGCTGCCCGACCAGGTTCGCCACTATGTGCGCGACGCGGTGGTGCAGGGCCAGGTCAGCGACGTGAAGTTCAAGGTCAAAGGCCCGCTCGAGCACCTGCCCTTCACCAACCCGGCGCAAGGGGATTTCCGGGTCTCCGCCAGGATCCGCAATGGCCACTTCGCCTATGTGCCTAAAACCATACAGCCGGCCGCTGCGGCGCCCTGGCCGGCCCTGACCGAGCTGGGCGGCGAACTGGTCTTCGACCGCGCCTCGCTGGAAGTGAACGGCGCCAGCGGCAAGGTCGCCGGCCTGCCGGGGCTGCAGCTGGCCAAGGGGGACGCGCGCATTCCGGACCTGACCCATGATTCCACGGTCCACGTGAACGTCGAGCTCAAGGGTGCGCTGGCCGACGCGCTGGGCTTCGTCAACCAGTCGCCGGTGGGCGCCATGACCAGCCACGCGCTGGCCGGGGCCAAGGCCGGCGGCACGGGCGACTACCGCTTTCGCCTGGAGCTGCCCATCCATTCGATCGACAAGTCGCGCGTCGAAGGCACGGTCACCCTGCCCGGCAACGACGTGCAGTTCGCGGCGGCCGCGCCCATGCTGGCAAAACTCAAGGGCGTGGTGAACGTCAGCGAAAAGGGTTTCTCCGTCGCCGGCGGCCAGGCCAAACTGCTGGGCGGCGATGTGCGCTTCGACGGCGGCCTGAGCACGCATCCGCGTGCCACGGGGAGCGCCGAGACGGAAACCGTCGCGACCTTCAAGGCGCAAGGCAACGTGAGCGCCGAAGGCTTGCGCCAGGCCAGGGAACTGGGCCCGCTGGCGCGCATGGCGCAAAACGCCAGCGGCAGCACGGCCTACACCGCGACCCTCGGGTTTCGCCGCGGCATGCCGGAGCTGGCGATTTCCAGCAGCCTGCAGGGCCTGGCGCTGAACCTGCCCGCGCCCTTGAACAAAACCGCCGAAGCGATGCTGCCGCTGCGCTTTGAAAATGCTTTGCTGCAGGCTTCCATGGGCCCGGGACAAAAACTTGAAGACCAGCTGACGGTCTCGATAGGGCGCACCGCCTCCGTGGCCTATGTGCGCGACCTGAGCGGCAGCGAGCCGCGCGTGATTCGCGGCGGCATCGCCGTGGGCCTGGAGCCCGGCGAGGCCGCGCCCATGCAGGAAACCGGCGTCGCGGCCAACATCAACCTGGCCCATGTGGACCTGGACGCCTGGCAGAAGCTGCTGGGCGACTCCACGGTCGTCGGTAACACGCTGCAGGCGGCCCCGCCAGCGGCGTCCGCGGCGCTCAACCGTGCCGCCTCGAACGCCGCCATGAGTTACCTGCCGACCACCATGGCCATACGCGCCCGCGAGCTGGTGGTGGAAGGGCGCAAGCTCAACAACGTGGTGGTGGGCGGTTCGCGCGAAGGCCTGACCTGGCGCGCCAACATCGACGCCACCGAGCTCAACGGCTATGTTGAATTCCGCCAGCCCGGCGGCATAGGCGCCGGGCGCGTCTACGCGCGGCTCTCGCGCCTGAGCCTGGAGCCCGGCACGGCCAACGAGGTGGAAGCCATCCTGAACGAGCAGCCGGCCAGCATCCCGGCGCTGGACATCGTCGTGGAAGACCTGGAGCTGCGCGGCAAGAAGCTGGGGCGGGTCGAGATCGACGCCATCAATCGCGGTGCATCGGCTGCGGCGCGCGACGGCGTGCGCGAATGGCGGCTGAACAAATTCAACGTGATCCTGCCCGAGGCCGTACTGACGGCCAACGGCAACTGGGTGGCCCTGAACGCGCAGGCCGCTGCCGCCGCGGGCAGCAACCGCGCCGCGCGCGCGGCCGCCGAACGCCGCCGCACGGTGATGAATTTCAAGCTCGAAATCGCCGACTCGGGCGCCTTGCTCAAGCGTTTCGGCATGGGTGAGGTGATTCGCCGCGGCAAGGGCAAGCTCGAAGGCCAGGTGGCTTGGGTGGGCTCGCCGCTGAGTTTCGACTATCCGTCCATGAGCGGGCAATTCAACGTCAATGTCGAATCGGGGCAGTTCGTCAAGGCCGATCCCGGCATCGCCAAGCTGCTGGGCGTGCTGAGCCTGCAGTCCCTGCCGCGCCGGCTGGCGCTGGATTTCCGCGACGTCTTCTCGGAAGGCTTCGCCTTCGATTTCGTGCGCGGCGACGTCAACATCAACCAGGGCGTGGCCTATACCAACAACCTGCAGATGCGCGGCGTCAATGCCGCCGTGCTCATGGAGGGTTCGGCAGACATCGCCAGGGAAACGCAGGACATCAAGGTCGTGGTGGTGCCGGAGATCAACGCCGGCACGGCTTCGCTGATCGCCACCGCCATCAACCCGGCCATAGGGCTGGGCAGCTTCCTGGCGCAGATGTTTCTGCGCCGGCCCCTGATACAGGCGGCCACCCAGGAGTTCCACATCGACGGCACCTGGTCCGACCCCCGGGTCACCAAGCTGGACCGCAAGGCCCAGGCCGACAACAAGCCCAGCCAGGCTTCCACGGAGACGCGCTGACCATGAAAGTAGCCGCTATTCAAATGGTGTCGGGCACCCGCATCGAGGACAACCTCGAGGTGGCTCGCCAGTTGCTCGGGCAGGCCGCGGCGCAGGGCGCCGAACTCGCGGTGCTGCCCGAGTATTTCTGCATCATGGGCCGCAAGGACACCGACAAGCTGCAGTTCCAGGAGTCCCCGGGGCAAGGCCCCATCCAGGATTTCCTGAGCCGCTCGGCGCGCGAACTGGGGCTGTGGATCGTGGGCGGCACCTTGCCCATGGCCACGGATGATCCCGGCCGCGCGCGCAACTGCTCGCTGGCCTACGCGCCTTCGGGGGAAAGCGTAGCCCGCTACGACAAGATCCACCTGTTTCGCTTCGCCCAGGGCCAGGAAGACTATGACGAAAGGCGCGTGCTGGAGCCCGGCGCGCAGCCCGTGCGTTTCGAGCTTGCGTCGCGCGACGGCCATGCCTACACCATAGGCATGAGCGTCTGCTACGACCTGCGCTTTCCCGAGCTGTACCGCGCCCTGGCGGCCGACGTGCTGCTGGTGCCCAGCGCCTTCACCTACACCACCGGCCAGGCGCACTGGGAAGTCCTGCTGCGCGCGCGGGCCATCGAAAACCAGGCCTATGTGCTGGCCGCGGCCCAGGGCGGCGTCCATGAAAACGGGCGCCATACCTGGGGCCGCACCATGGCCGTCGATCCCTGGGGCCAGATCCTGGCCGAGCGCGAGGAGGGCGCGGGGGTGGTGATGGCCGAAGTTCTCAGCAACAACCTGCGGGGTGTGCGCGAGCGCCTGCCGGCCTTGGGCCACCGCGTCCTGTGAGGAGCCGCCGGGCGTGAAGTTTGCGCGCATCAACGTGAGCCGGGCCAGCCGGCGATGGGCGCTGTGGGCCCTGCTGGTGGCGCTGGTCGTGGCCTTGCTGGGCATCCTGGTATGGCTGGCGGGGCGCTATGAGTCCAGCATGGTGCAGAGCCGGCTCGAGCACGATGCCGCTGAAACCGTCACCGACATTCGCTCGGGCTTGACGCGCAACATCCAGACTTTCCAGGCGCTGCAGTCCGGCGAGCGCACGCCCGGGGCATGGCATGCGCCGGCCGCCGAAGTGCTGCGCGAGCACCGCGAGATCATGCGGCTCGAATGGCGTAGCGAGTCGCTGGACATGCTGGCCTTTGTCGAAACTCCCTACCGCACCTCGGTGTTCGAGCGGCTGGGCAGGACGAGCATGCAGGCCGACGTGGCCCTGACCTGCACCACGGCCCGGCGCCTGAGCGGCTCGGCCTATTCCACCAGCTATTTCATGCCGCAGCCCGACGGCCTGGGCCTGGAGGTGCTGGACATGTGCCTGCCCATCGTGGTGGCCGGCCGCCTCGCGGGCTATACCGTGGCCACCTATTCCCTGCAGGACATCCTGGGCGAGCTGGTGGGGCGGCAGCTGGCGCGCGGCGTGGGCCTGTCCTTTACCGAGGCCGACGGCACGCGGCTGGCGCTGCACGGCGTGCCCTCGCGCGGCAACCGCATCTACATCGCGCAGCAGCTGCTGGACCTGCCCGGCAATACGCTGGTCGTGCGCATGGAAAGCCGGCTGGGTACACCGGCCCTGTTTCCCAACGTGCTGACCGCGCTGGTGACCGCCATGTCGCTGGCGTTGATGGCGGTGCTCTTCCTGCTGGCCAGGGACATGCGGCGCAGGCTCAAGGTCGAGCACGACCTGGGCGAGGCGCTGGCCTTTCGCAAGGCCATGGAGGACTCGGTGCTCACCGGGCTGCGCGCGCGCGACCTGCAGGGCCGCATCACCTATGTGAACCCGGCTTTTTGCAAGATGGTGGGCGTGGAGGCCAAGGATTTGCTGAACCAGAGCTTTCCCTCGCCCTACTGGCCGCCGGAGCTCGCTGGCGTCTACCAGCAGCGCCAGGAAATCCGGCTGGCGGGCAGCAACCTGCCGCGCGAAGGCCATGAGTCGGTGTTCATGCGGCGCGACGGCACGCGCTTTCCGGTGCTGATCATGGAGGCGCCGCTGATCAACGCCGTGGGCAAGCACACCGGCTGGATGAGCGCCATCCTGGACGTGAGCGAGCAGCGCCGCGTTGAGGAGCTTTCGCGCGCCAGCCAGGACCGGCTGCAGGCCACGGCCAGGCTGGCCATGGTCGGTGAAATGGCCTCGCTACTGAGCCACGAACTGAACCAGCCGCTGGCGGCCATCTCGAGCTATGCCACCGGATCGCTCAACCTGCTGCAGGAGGAAACCGACGCGGCCGCCCCGACGCCGGCCCCGCTGTCCGAAGACCTGCAGCTGGCCATGCGCCGCATCGCCGAGCAGGCCGAACGCGCCGGCAAGGTCATCAAAAGCGTGCACGACTTCGTGCGCCGGCGCGACCAGGTGCGCGAGGCGGTCCAGCCGCGCGCGCTGCTCGACGCCATCATGCCGCTGGTGAGCCTGCAGGCCCGCAAGCTCGGCGTGCGCGTCGTGATCGAGGTCGATGAAGCCTGCGAGCCCGTGCTGTGCGACCGCACCATGGTCGAGCAGGTGCTGCTCAACCTCTCGCGCAACGGCATGCAGGCCATGCAGGCCCTGGCCGAAGGCGCGCAGCCGGCCGGCGGCGCGGCGCAGGCCGAAAAGGTGCTGACCCTGCGCATACGCCCGGCCGCTTCCAACGCGCACAGCCGCTGGGTCGAGTTCGCGGTGATCGATCGCGGCGAGGGCATTGCCGGGGACGTCGCGGAGCGGCTGTTCACGCCCTTTTTCACCACCAAGGAAGAAGGCATGGGCCTGGGGCTCAGCCTGTGCCGTACCGTGATAGAACAGCACGGTGGTTTCCTCGGATTTGAGGCTGCCGAACCGCAGGGTACGATTTTCAGTTTCACCCTGCCCGCGGCGCCGGCCCGGCAGGGCGATCCACCGCAAGCCTGAAGGACAGCCATGGAACCGATTCACAATGCCACGGTCTACATCGTTGACGACGACGCCAGCGTGCGCGACGCGCTGGCCTGGCTGCTGCGTTCGCGCCGCCTGCTGAGCGAAACCTTCGACAGCGCCGAGGCCTTCGACGCCCGGGTGTCAAAGGGCTTCGAGGTGCGCTCGCCCTCCTGCCTGCTGCTGGACGTGCGCATGGCCGGCCTCAGCGGCCTGGCCATGTTTGAAAAACTGATCGGCTACGGCCTGCTGCCGACCCTGCCGGTGATTTTTCTCACGGGCCATGCCGACGTCCCCACTGCCGTGGACGCCGTCAAGCGCGGGGCCTTTGATTTTTGCGAAAAGCCGTTTTCGGACAACGCGCTGGTGGACCGCATCGAGCAGGCGCTCAAGCATTCCGCCGCGGCGCTGGCGCAGCACAGCGAGTCCACCGGCCTGCAGTCCCGCATCGACGGCCTCACCGACCGCGAGCGCGACGTGATGCGGCTGGTCGTGGGCGGCCTGCCCAACAAGCTGGTCGCGGACCAGCTGGACATCAGCGTGCGCACGGTGGAAGTCCACCGCGCGCGGGTGTTTGACAAAATGGGCGTTAAATCGGCGGTGGAACTCGCCAACCTGCTGCGCAACCTGTAGCCTTTATTTCTTGTCGGACTCCGCGTCGGGCGCGGGCTGTTCCGGGTCCTTCAGTTCGCCGTTCTTGCGGCCTGAAAACATCGTCCACCACACAATGAACACCAACAGCAGCAATGCCCCCAGGGCTTCCAGCAAAAGTAAGGCCATGACATTTCCTTGGATTCCGTCGATACGCGCCAGGCATGAAAGGCGTTCCACGCGCTCCATGCGGATGGGGACGATTATCGCCATCACGGCTTTGCTGGCCTCCTGCGCCAGCCCGCCGCTGTCGCCTCCGTCGGCACCGGGCGAGCCCGCCGCGGCCGGCAGCCGCCCCGGCGATTCCGGCCCCTTGCCCGCGCCCATGCTGCAAGGCAAAAGCCGGTGGGTCGCGGTGCGCTGGGCTGAGCTGCCGGGCTTTGAGGAGGACGCGCTGTTCGAGGGCTGGAACGCTTGGCTCAAGAGCTGCGAGCGGCCGGGCCCGGTTTTTGCGCCCCTGTGCGCCGAAGTCCGGCGCCTGAGCATTGCCTCGGCCGAAGCGCAACGCAACTGGATGGTGAGCCGGCTGCAGCCCTACCGGGTCGAGAGCCTGCAGGGCACGGCCGACGGGCTGCTGACCAGTTATTACGAGCCCGTGCTCAAAGCCAGCCGCCAGGCCGGCGCCGGCTACGAGGTGCCGCTGTACCGCCCGCCGGCCTCGCTGGCCAGCCGCAAGCCCTGGTACTCGCGCCAGGAAATCGACACCCTGCCTGAAGCCCGGGCCGCCCTGCGCGGCCGCGAGATCGCCTGGCTGGCCGACCCGGTCGAGGCGATGTCGTTGCACATCCAGGGCTCGGGCCGGCTCAGCCTGACCGAGGCCGACGGCTCGCAGCGCATGGTGCGCGTGGCCTATGCCGGCTCGAACGAGCAGCCCTTTCGCAGCGTCACCCAATGGCTGGTGGACCAGGGCGAAGGCCGCATGACGGCGCCCTGGGTCGAATCCACCAAGGCCTGGGCCGCAAAAAGCTCTCCCCAACGCGTGCAGCAAATGCTCTGGAGCAATCCGCGCTACACCTTTTTCCAGGAGCAGCCCCTGAGCGAGCTCGACGCCGCCTTCGGCCCCAAGGGCGCGCAGGGCGTGGCGCTCACGCCGGGACGCTCCATCGCCGTCGACCCGGGCAGCATTCCCTACGGCACGCCGGTGTGGCTGGCCTCGCGCGGCGGGGCCGGCAGCCTGCAAAAACTGGTGCTGGCCCAGGACACCGGCAGCGCCATCGTGGGCGCGGTGCGGGCCGACTATTTCGCCGGCACCGGGCCGGAGGCCGGCCAGCTCGCAGCGCGCATGAACCAGCCGCTGCGGCTGTGGGTGCTCTGGCCGCGTTAAACCACCTTCCTGGAGTCATCATGAACAGGCCATGGAACATCTGTGCGGCGCTGCTGGCCGCGGCGGCATTGGGCGGCTGCGCCGGCGGCAACTGGCAGGCCGACGGCCCGCTGTACCGCTGTGAACACGGCATAGCGTTCCGCGTCAAATTCATCGACGACACGGCGGTGCTGGACGGCCCCGGCGGGCAGGATGTGCTCCAGCGCGACGCCGGCGGCGAGGGGCCGCGGCAGACGGTTTACAGCAACCCGCGCATGCGGGCCGAATTTGGCCTGGGCGCCAGCGGGCGCGAGGCGGTGCTGCGTTATCCCCTGTTGCCCCTCGTAGCGCGCTGCGTGTGCGACTAGCGAACGGAAAGGCGAACCTCGACGCGCATGCCATCCCGCCGGGTGGATTGCCGGCTGTCGGCGATGCCGCTGCTGCTGCCGGCGCTCGCGTCGTCAGACTCCGCCACGGTGACCCATTCCCCGAGCCGCACGTTCAGCGACGTGCTGGTGGACGACGAGGACAAGGGCGCGAGCGGCGACGAGCCCGTGCGGCTGGTCTGCCCCGCGGCCAGTTCCAGCTCCACGCTGTCACCGCCGTACCAGAGCGGCCGGGCCGAAAAACCGCTGTTGGCATCGATGAACACGGTGGCGGCCTGGCGCCCCTGCACCAGCCGCAGCGGCTGGCTGTTGCCCAGGTTGATGTTGGCGGGGCGGCCGTTGAGCACCAGCACCCGCTGCACCAGGTCGCGCGTATCGCTGCGCTGGCTGTCCTGGGCCGTGATGTGGGCATTGGCGCCCGAGCGGCCCGGCTGCAGCACGATCCCGCCCTGCGCGCCCAAGGCACTCTGGGAGCGCAGGCTGCTGCCGGCCTGCCGTACTTCGATCTGCAGGTTGCGCATGGGCAGTGCCTCGGGGCCGGCCGGCTGCGCCATCAGGCAGGCCGGGGCCAGCATGAAGGGCATCAGGGACAGCGCGGAAATGGCATTGCGGAATTTCGTCATGGCGGGCTCCAGGGTGGCAAAGAAGGAAAGGGCGGCCTTACGGGGAGATAAAGTACCCGCTTGCATCCAGGCAAGCTAACATCGTACTGAAGTCAGCCGGCTGCCTGCCGTTTCACGCCACGAGACCGTGAGCGCCGCGCCCCAACCCGTGAGCCCATGAGCCCGAAATTAAAAGTCATCGCCTGGATTTTTGGCATTGTTGCCGCGTATGCCGCGAGCGTCGGCATCGGTGCCTACCGCATCGTTTCCGCGGAAATGTTTCCCTTGGCCAAGGGGGGCGTGGCTGATTACCTGCGTGCCACGAAATCAAGCGACGCCAACAAGCCGCTTTACTTCAAATGGTGGTCGTCCTGGTATTTCAAAAACAGCTCCTCGGATGGGATGGCGCAGTTTTTACTTTGCGCCCCTTCCGCGCAATGCCATACGGTCGTCGCCTATGTGTCCGCCGGCAGGTGGCACATCAATGTCAACGGCCACCTGATCAATGTCGACAAATGGAGGGTTCCGGCCCCGCCTGCCGGGTGATCACGCCAGGTGCCCGAGCGGCAGCGCGCTGCTGGCCTTGACCTCCCCCAGGGAAAAACTGGTGTGCAGGTCCTTCACATTGGGCAGGTTGATCAGGTTTTGCAGCGCGAACTTGCTGAAGGCCTCCAGGTCCTGCGCCACCACCTGCAATTCAAAAGTGCCGGTGCCGCTGATGTAGTGGCAGGACACGATTTCCGGCAGTTTTTTGATGGCCTCCTCCAGCTGGCGCGTGGCGTCGCCGCTGTTGCGGTCGGCGTCCAGCCGCACAAAAGCCAGCACGCCCAGCCCGATTTTGTGGCGGTTGATCTCGGCCCGGTAGCCGGTGATGAAGCCCGATTCTTCGAGTGCCCGCACGCGCCGCCAGCAGGGCGCTGCCGACAGGCCTACGCGCGAGGCCAGTTCGGTGTTGGTCAGCCGCGCGTCGCGCTGCAACTCATTCAGGATGGCGATGTCAAACTTGTCTAATGTTTCCATATTTGCCATTTTGCAGCAAGATTCTTTCTGGAAGTGGGCTAAATGGGGCAAACAAAGCAAAGACATATCAGGGCCGGCGGCATACACTTTGCATGCCTATAGAGGGCTGGCCCTAACCGGGTTTGACCCTTTCGCGAACTCGCCCACAAGGCGGTACTAAAAACAGTCCTGGAGACCCACGAACATGAACGCGCCCCTACCTGAACACATCCGCAAGGCCCTGGAAACCGTCACTCTTGACGATAAATATTCCTTAGGGCACGGCCGCGCTTTCATGAGCGGCGTCCAGGCGCTGGTCCGCCTGCCCATGCTGCAGTGCACGCGCGATGCCATGGCGGGCCTGAACACCGCGGGTTTTGTCAGCGGCTATCGCGGCTCGCCGCTGGGCGGCTATGACCAGGCGCTGTGGGCCGCCAAAAAACACCTGGCCGCGCAGAACATCGTGTTCCAGCCGGGCGTCAACGAGGAATTGGGCGCCACCGCCGTCTGGGGCACCCAGCAACTGGACCTGTACCCGCAAAGCAAAAAATTCGACGGTGTGTTCGGCATCTGGTACGGCAAGGGCCCGGGCGTGGACCGCTGCTCGGACGTCTTCAAGCACGCCAACATGGCGGGCACCGCGAAACACGGCGGCGTGATCGCGATTGCCGGCGATGACCATGTCTCCAAGAGCTCCACCGCCGCCCACCAGAGCGACCACATCTTCAAGGCCTGCGGCCTGCCGGTGTTCTTTCCGTCCAATGTGCAGGACATCCTGGACATGGGCCTGCATGCTTTTGCCATGAGCCGTTTTTCCGGTGTCTGGTCAGGCATGAAAACCATACAGGAAGTCGTGGAGTCGTCGAGCTCCATCCTGGTCGACCCGGACCGCGTGAAGATCATCCTGCCCGAAGACTTCGAAATGCCGCCCGGCGGCCTGCACATCCGCTGGCCCGACGCACCGCTGGAGCAGGAAGCCCGGCTGATGGACTACAAATGGTATGCGGCGCTCGCGTACATCCGCGCCAACAAGCTCAACTACAACGTCATCGCCGGCCCCAAGGACCGCTTCGGCCTGATCGCCAGCGGCAAGGCCTTCAACGACACGCGCCAGGCGCTGGCCGACCTCGGGCTCGATGAGCAAACCTGCCACCAGCTGGGCATACGCCTGCACAAGGTCAATGTGGTCTGGCCGCTGGAGGCCACCATCACGCGCGACTTCGCCGAGGGCCTGCAGGAAATCCTGGTGGTCGAGGAAAAACGCCAGGTCATCGAATACCAGCTCAAGGAAGAGCTGTACAACTGGCGCGCCGACGTGCGGCCCAATGTGCTGGGCAAGTTCGACGAGCCCGAAGGCGACCAGTCGGGCGGCGAATGGGGCCGCTCCAACCCGAGCGACAACTGGCTGCTGCGCGCCAAGGCCGACCTGACGCCGGCCATCATCGCCAAGGCGATCGCCAAACGCCTCAAAAAGCTGGGCGTGCCGGCCGACGTGGTTTCGCGCATGGACGAGCGCCTGGCCGTGATCGAGGCGCGCGAACGCGCCCTGGCCGAAGCCAAGGCCGACACCGGCGAGCGCGCGCCCTGGTTTTGCAGCGGCTGCCCGCACAACACCAGCACGCGTGTGCCCGAGGGTTCACGCGCCGTGGCCGGCATAGGCTGCCACTACATGGCGACCTGGATGGACCGCTCCACCTCCACTTTCACGCAGATGGGCGGCGAAGGTGTGACCTGGGTGGGCCAGGCAGCCTTCACGACCGATGAGCATATTTTTGCCAACCTCGGCGACGGCACCTACTTCCACAGCGGGCTGCTGGCGATACGCCAGGCCATCGCCTCGGGCGTGAACATCACCTACAAGATCCTCTACAACGATGCGGTCGCCATGACGGGCGGCCAGCAGGTCGGCGAGCGGCCCGAAGGCCACTCGGTGCTGCAAATCATGCAAAGCCTGCGCGCTGAAGGCGTGGCCAAGCTGGTCATCGTGACCGACGAGCCGCAGAAATACGACGGCGCGCCGCTGCTGGAAGGCGTGACGGTGCACCACCGCGACGAGCTGGACCGCATCCAGCGCGAGTTCCGCGAGATCAAGGGCACGACCGCCATCATTTACGACCAGACCTGCGCGACGGAAAAGCGCCGGCGCCGCAAACGCGGCACCCTGGTGGACCCGGAAAAGCGCGTGGTGATCAACGAACTGGTCTGCGAGGGCTGCGGCGACTGCTCGGTGCAGTCCAACTGCCTGTCGGTCGAGCCGCTGGAAACCGAATTCGGCCGCAAGCGCCGCATCAACCAGAACACCTGCAACAAGGACTATTCCTGCGTAAAGGGCTTCTGCCCCAGCTTCATCACCGTCGAGGGCGGGCAACTGAAGAAGCCGAAGAAAGAAAAGAAGGGCGGCATCTCCAGCCTGCCGCCGGTTCCCGAACCCGTGTTGCCCGTGGCGGAAAACGCCTGGGGCATTGTCGTGGGCGGCGTGGGCGGCACCGGCGTCATCACCATAGGCCAGCTGCTGGGCATGGCGGCCCACATGGAAGGCAAGGGCGTGGTCACGCAGGACGCGGGCGGCCTGGCGCAAAAAGGCGGCGCCACCTGGAGCCACATCCAGATCGCGAACCGGCCCGAGGCGATTTACACCACCAAGGTGGACACCGCCAAGGCCGACCTGGTCATAGGCTGCGACCCGATTGTGGCGGCCAGCAAATACACCCTCACCGTCATGCAGCCGGGCCGCACCTATGTGGCCATGAATTCGCACGGCACGCCGACGGCGGCCTTTGTGAAGGACCCGGGCTGGCAGTTCCCCGGCGGCAATTGCGAAAGCGCCGTGACCTCCGCAGTGGGCGCTGACTTGCTGGGCAGCTTCGATGCCGAAGAGGTGGCGGTGCAACTGGTGGGCGACTCGATTTACACCAACCCACTGATGCTGGGCTTTGCCTGGCAAAAGGGGCGTGTGCCGCTGTCGCATGCCGCGCTGATGCGGGCCATCGAGCTCAACGGCGTGCAAGTCGACAACAACAAGGCGGCCTTTGAATGGGGCCGTCGCTGCGCGCACGACCTGGCCTCGGTGCGGGCGCTGTTCAAGGCGGCGCAGGTTATCGAATTCGTGAAAAAGCCGGCCCTGGCCGAAATGCTGGCGAAACGGGTGGACTTTTTGACGGCCTACCAGAATGCCGCCTACGCCCAGGCCTACCAGTCCTTTGTCGAACAAGTGCGGGGCGCCGAGGCGGTGCTGGGCAAGACGACGCTGACTGAAGCCGTGGCGCGCTACCTGTTCAAGCTGATGGCCTACAAGGACGAGTATGAAGTGGCGCGGCTGCACACCGATACGGCCTTCCTGGGCAAGGTCAACGCCATGTTCGAAGGCGACTTCAAGCTGCATTACCACCTGGCGCCGCCCTTGATCGCCGCCAAAAACGACAAAGGCGAGCTGCAAAAGAAGCAGTTCGGCCCCTGGATGCTGGGCGCGTTCAAGGTGCTGGCGCGCCTGAAGGGCCTGCGCGGCACGCCGCTGGATGTGTTCGGCCGCACCGAAGAGCGGCGCACCGAGCGCGCCCTGATCGAGGAATACAAGGCCAGTCTTTCGGAAGTGCTGGCGGGGCTGACGGCCGAAAACCATGCCACCGCGCTGGAAATCGCCCGGATTCCCGAAATGATCAAGGGTTACGGCCATGTCAAGGCCCGCCACCTGGCCGCCGCGCGGCCGCAGTGGGCCGCCTTGATGCAAGCCTTTCGTAGCCCCGGATCTACCGTCCAGCGGAAAGCGGCCTGAGTCGGCTTCGCCCCTTTCTTGCCTGTAAGGGCCGCCGCGGCAAAGCCCGCGACGGCCCTTTGCGCGTAAACCCGGCTTGAAAAGCCCCTGGCGCGCGCCAGTTACCCCTTGGGGCGCTTGCCCCGCCGCATACAATCGTGGACTCCGTACGCCGTCCGTGCTGGACGGCGCGCGCGCCAGTGTGTTTTTATTATGTTGTGGAGTTAGCCGTGTTCATTTCTTCCGCCTTTGCCCAAACCGCTCCCGCTGCAGCCGCCGGTGGTGACATGATGTCCTCGCTGACGGGCATGCTGCCCCTGGTGCTGATGTTTGTGGTGCTGTATTTCGTCATGATCCGCCCGCAGATGAAAAAGCAGAAAGAGCACCGCGCCATGATCGACGCGCTGGCCAAGGGCGATGAAGTCGCAACGGCCGGCGGCCTGCTCGGCAAGGTGACCAAGCTGGGCGACGCTTACCTGACCCTGGAACTGGCCCCCGGCGTCGAAGTGCAGCTGCAGCGCAGCGCCATCATCCAGGTCCTGCCCAAGGGCGCGATCAGCACGGCCAAGTAAGTCTTCAAGGCCCTGTGGGGATTCGCAGGGCTTTTTGGTATATCGGGGCTGCTGCGGCTTGATGCGGGCGCCCCTTTTGTTCATTTGTCCACCAGGAACAGCCCTCCCATGAATCGTTATCCGGCCTGGAAGTACGCCATCATCGTGGTCGCGCTGCTGATCGCGGCTTTGTACACGCTGCCCAATTTCTTCGGCGAAGCGCCCGCGGTGCAGGTGTCCAGCAGCAAATCCACCGTCAAGGTCGACAGCACGACGCTGGCCAAAGTCGAGCAGGCTCTCAAGGACACCGGCATCGCGGCCGACGCCATCACGCTCGAGGGCAGTTCGATCAAGGCGCGTTTCGGCGACACCGACACGCAGCTCAAGGCCAAGGACGCCATCCAGAAAGCTCTGGCGCCCGACGCGAACGACCCGGCCTATGTGGTCGCGCTCAATCTGCTGTCGCGCTCGCCCGCCTGGCTGACATCGCTGCACGCTTTCCCGATGTACCTGGGGCTGGACCTGCGCGGCGGCGTGCACTTCATGCTGCAGGTGGACATGCAGGCGGCGCTCACCAAACGCGCCGAGTCCCTGGCCGGCGACATCCGCCTGTCCCTGCGCGAGAAAAACATCCGCCACGGCGGCATCAGCCGCAACGGCCAGGCCATTGAAATCAGGCTGCGAGACTCCGCCACCCTGGCCTCCACCAAGGGACTGATCCAGGACCAGTTCGCCGACCTGCAGACCGTTGATGCGCCGGACGGCACGGAATACAAACTGACGGCCTCCATCAAGCCTGAAGCCGCGCGCCGCATCCAGGACCAGGCGCTCAAGCAGAACATCGTGACGCTGCACAACCGCATCAACGAGCTGGGCGTTGCCGAGCCGGTGATCCAGCAGCAAGGCATAGACCGCATCGTGGTGCAACTGCCCGGCGTGCAGGACACGGCCAAGGCCAAGGACATCCTGGGCCGCACCGCCACCCTGGAAATGCGCCTGGTGGACGACAGCGCGGAAGCCCGCGCCGCCGCGAACAATACCGGCGCCGTTCCTTTCGGCGATGAGCGCTTTTTTGAGCGCAACGGCCAGGCTGTGATCGTCAAGAAACAGGTGATCCTGACCGGCGAAAGCCTGACGGACGCGCAGCCCGGCTTTGACTCGCAGAGCCAGCAGCCCAAGGTGGACCTCACGGTCGACGCCAAGGGCGGGCGCATCATGCGCGACACCAGCCGCGAGAACCTGAAGAAGCGCATGGCCATTTTGCTGTTCGAAAAAGGCAAGGGCGAGGTACTGACCGCGCCCGTCATCCAGGGCGAACTCGGCAACCGCTTTCAGATTTCGGGCTCCATGAGCGTCGTCGAGGCCAATGACCTGGCGCTGCTGCTGCGCGCCGGCTCGCTGGCCGCGCCCATGGAGATCATCGAGGAGCGCACCATAGGCCCGACCCTGGGCGCCGACAATATTTCCAAGGGCTTTCACAGCGTGTCCTGGGGCTTTGTCGTGATCGTGGCCTTCATGGCCGCCTATTACATGCTGTTCGGCCTGTTCTCCGGCCTGGCGCTGGCCGTCAACCTGCTGCTGCTGGTGGCGGTGCTGTCCATGCTGCAGGCGACCCTGACGTTGCCCGGCATGGCGGCCATGGCGCTGGCGCTGGGCATGGCCATCGACTCCAACGTGCTGATCAACGAACGCGTGCGTGAGGAGCTGCGCAACGGCTCGTCGCCGCAGGCGGCCATCCACGCGGGCTACGAGCGGGCCTGGGCCACCATCCTGGACTCCAATATCTCGACGCTGATTGCCGGCCTGGCGCTGTTGGCCTTCGGTTCCGGCCCGGTGCGCGGCTTCGCGGTGGTGCACTGCATAGGCATCCTGACCAGCATGTTCTCGGCGGTGTTTTTCTCGCGCGGCCTGGTGAACCTCTGGTACGGCCGCCAGAAAAAGCTCAAGTCGGTCTCCATCGGCACCGTGTGGCGGCCCGCCGCCTCCGGCGCCGTGGCAACCAAATAATCCCGGCCTTTTCTCCCGAGTTTCCCAAGGACCCCAGATGGAATTCTTCAAAATCCGGCGCGACATCCCGTTCATGCGGCATGCCCTGATTTTTAATGTCATCAGTTTTGCGACCTTCGCGCTGGCCGTCTTCTTCCTGATCACGCGCGGCCTGCACCTGTCGGTGGAGTTCACCGGCGGCACCCTGATGGAGGTGAACTACACCCAGGCCGCCGACGTCGGCAAGATCCGCGACACCGTGGCCGGCCTGGGATTCAGCGACGTGCAGGTGCAGAACTTCGGTACTTCGCGCGACGTGATGATCCGCTTGCCAGCCCAGAAGGGCGTGAGCACCGCCCAGCAGAGCGACAAGGTGCTCGCGGCGCTCAAAGCCGCCAGCCCGGAGGTGACGCTGCGCCGCACGGAGTTTGTCGGCCCGCAGGTCGGCGAGGAGCTGGCCCACGACGGGCTCAAGGCGCTGGCCATGGTGGTGTTCGGCATCATGGTCTACCTGGCCTTCCGTTTTGAATGGAAGTACGCGGTGGCGGCCATCATCGCCAACCTGCACGACGTCGTCATCATCCTGGGCTTCTTCGCGTTCTTCCAGTGGGAGTTCTCGCTGGCCGTGCTGGCCGCCGTGCTAGCGGTGCTGGGCTATTCCGTCAATGAGTCGGTGGTGATCTTCGACCGGATCCGCGAGAACTTCCGCCGTTACCGCAAGATGAACACCATAGAGATCATCGACAACGCGATCACTTCCACCATCAGCCGCACCATCATCACCCACGGCTCGACCCAGATCATGGTGTTGTCCATGTTGCTGTTCGGCGGCCCGACACTGTTTTACTTCGCCCTGGCGCTGACCATAGGCATCCTGTTCGGTATTTATTCCTCGGTTTTTGTGGCCGCCGCGATCGCGATGTGGCTGGGCATCAAGCGGGAAGACCTGGTCAAGGCGCCGGCCAAAAAAGGCGAAGATCCGAATGACCCCAACGCAGGGGCTACGGTGTAAGCTATAGGCTAATCACCCAGGGCGGTCGTGCCAAGCAACAAAAATAACAGTCTTCTTGTCGAGCAGGCTCGCGCGCTGTTTACGGAGCGTGCAGCACGGATATTGCCCGCGCTGGCCAAAACCATTCAAGACAAGCTGTCCGCGCTGGTCGACCAGCCGGGCAGCGCCCGCGACATGCAGGAGCGGCGGGACGGCTGGCTGGCCTTCCAGAAAAGCGGCGATGTCTGGGTCCGCGGCACCACCGCCGCCTGGGCCAACGCGCAGGCTATTCCCGCCGTCAACTCACCGGCCCGCTTCCTGGACAGCGGGAAATTCGAATTGATGGACAACGACGTGATGGAGGACAAGATCCTCGCCTCACGCCTTGCGCTGCGCCTGCTCGATTTCGCGAGCTGGGAGCTCAATGACCTTCGTTTGCGCATCCAGAACCTGGAGGGGATCACCGAACTCCACAAGCAGGACATCCTGCGGCCCGAAGTGCTCGCCCAGCACCTGGTGGAGCAGTGGGGCAAGGCCGGCCTGCCGCGCGAGGTCTGGCTCGCGGTCCAGAGCGGCATCCAGAAGGACATGGGCGAGCACTTGCTCGAAATCTACCATGCCACCAACGAATTCCTGGTGCAGCAGGGCGTGATGGCCGAAATCGACCTGAGGCCGCTGGTCAAGCGCACGCCCTCGGCTGCCGGCACCGGTGCGCCGGCCAAAACGGCACCCGAAGCGCAAAGACGAAGAGATCCGCAGGGCGAGGGCGGTCCGGCCGGCTCCGGCATGGGCGGCGGCGGTGCCTATGGAGGGGCTGGCGGCGGCAACGCCTCAGCCTCTTATGGCGAGCCCACAGGTGGCGCGGGCCCGTCCTTATCCGGCGGCCGAGGCCCGGCTTCCATGGGTGGTGGCCGTGGCGGCGTTGCCCGGGGAGGTGGCTCCGGCGGCGGTGCTTCGGGGGGCGGCGCGGCTTATGGCGGCGCAGGCGGCGTTGCGCGAAGCGCAGCAGGTGCCGCGGCCGGCGGCGGTCCGGGTGGCGGCCGCTTTACGGGCAGCGCGGCCGGCCCGGGTTCTCAGGGCGGCATCGGCAACGCCGGCAATGGCGCTGCAAGCACCGGCCAGCCTCATTCCGCAAAAGGCCCGGAAGCCACCACGGGTCCCGGCCAGGGGGTGTACGACGAAACCCGCCTGCAGACCGCGACCACGCCCCTGGCCCGGGCGCGCATGCGCGCCCAGGGCGTGATGGGGCAACTCAAGCGCCTGCTGTCAAACCAGGCGGCGGGCTTCGACGATACGCGGCCCAGCCAGGCCTCGCCGCAGCTGGCGCAGGCCATGGCCCATGTGGAGCGCGTGCAGGAAACCGGCGGAGAACGCACGCTGCTGGTGGATGCGCCGGGACAGGTCTACGGCCAGGCGCAGGTGGACCACGCCGTCGGCGTCTTGCGCGAACGCACCACCAAGCTCAAGGAGGCCGCGTCCACCTCCTCCGAAAAGGCGACGATCGAAATCGTCGCCCTGATGTTCCAGAGCATCCTCGCGGAAGACCGGATTCCCGCGGTGATCCGTGTCTGGTTCGCGCGCCTGCAGATGCCGGTGCTGCGCGTGGCGATTTCCGAACCTGAATTTTTCGAGTCCCTGCAGCATCCCGCGCGCCGGCTGATAGACCGCATGGGCTCGTGCGTGCTTGGCTTCGACGTCACGGTGGCTGGCGGCGTGCTGGAAGCCGAGATCAAGCGCGTTGTGCAGGTGATTGAGCAATATCCCGAAACCGGTCGCCGGGTGTTCCAGCTCGTCTACGATGAATTCGACAAATTCCTGTCCCGGTTTCTTTCGGAGCACGGCAACGCCGCCCGCGTGGTGAGCGTGGCCCAGCAGGTCGAGCAAAAAGAGACCATGACCATCCAGTACACCATTGAGATGCGCAACATGCTCAATGACATGTCGGTGCGCGATGAAATCCGCGAGTTCCTGTTCAAGGTATGGGCCGAGGTGCTGGCGATCGCCGCCATGAAGAACGGCCCGCAGCATGAAGAAACCCTCACGCTCAAGCGGGCCGCCGTCGACCTGGTATGGGCGGCCAGCGCCAAGCCCAACCGCAATGACCGCGCGCGCGTCATCGCCGACCTGCCCAAGTTGCTGCAGCTGCTGCGCCTGGGGATGTCCATGCTGGGTCTGAGTGTCGCCGACCAGGACGTGCACCTGAAAATCATCAGCGATACGCTGGCCGATGCTTTCATGTCCAAGACCGAGGCCATTCCGGTGGAGAAGGTGGAGGCCATGGCCAAGCGCCTGACCAACCTCGAGGATTACCTGTCCGATGAGGATGTTGGGGACCTGCCTCTGGACACCGACAGCCTGGTGACCATGATAGGCATAGACGCCACCGACATTGAGGTGATCGCCGACGGCGGCAGCCACCCCACCGAGGCCATGCGTGCCTGGGCCAGGGAGCTGCAACTGGGTTCCTGGTTCAGCCTGGACCACAACGGCAAGGTCAGCCACGTGCAGTTCGCCTGGTGCAGCGGCCGCAAGCAGTTGCACCTGTTCGCCTCCGCCGACGGCCGCAATTTCCTGATCCAGGCGCGCCGCCTGGCCGCCTACCTGCAGGCGGGCTTGCTGGTGCCGACGGAAGAAGAGGCGCTGACGGTGCGCGCCACGCGCGATGCGCTGGCCAAGCTGGACGCCAATCCCGAGCGCCTGCTGGGCTAGGCCTTTAATTTTCACATTGGGGCAGAGGCCCCCGGCGCGCGGGGCCGGCCGCGGGCACGCGGCGTTCAGCGCTCAGTGGGCCAGGCGGAACTCCGTGTCGTCACACAGTTCGTCGAGCACCAGCGCGTCGGGCTCTTCGCCAAAGCTCCAGTACACCATGAGGACGATGATTTTGAGGTCGTCCAGCGTCACCGGGTCGCCGGGGGCCGCCATGGCGCGGTCTATGACGATCTCGCGCATGTGTGGCGGCAGCACGCCGGAGGACTCAAGAAAACTCACAAAACCCAGGCTTTGCGCGCCCAGGTGCACCTGCTCGGCGACGGAGTACACGCGCAGGCTGGCGGCCGATTGCTGCTGGATGGCGGGAGCGCTTGCGGGGGATTCACCGCTTGCCTGCGGGGCTTTGGCCGGCAGGCTGATCTGCGTGCCCTGGGCCGCGACATTCAGGCCGTCGAGCCAGACAAGGGCCGCCTGGATTTCTTCGGCGTCGAATCCCGCCGCGGTAAGTTTGCGGCTCAGTCGGTGGAGTTCGGGGCAAGCGTCACCTTGCCAGTAATTCTCGTAGACGTACACCAGTACTTCAAACATGCACCCAATATAACGCAGATGCCGCCGCCCGTGTCAAACCTCCGGCCGGGGTTTGCGGCGCGCGGAAAATCCGCAGGCCCGGCTGACCTTAACCAGCGGCCAGGCGCTGGAACAGCCCGCCAGGCAGGCGCACCACCTGCCCGCACAGCTCAAGCTCCAGCAGGCCGGCTTGCAGCCGCGGGGTGTCCAGCCCGGTGCGCGCCTGCAAGGCGTCCAGGCTCACGGGGTCAAAGCCCAGGGCCGCGACCAGCGGATCAGCGGCGTGCGGCTCGGCCGCCGCATCATCGCCGCCGGGCACCCGGACTGCGGTGGAGAGTTTGAGCTCTTCCAGGACATCCTGCGCCACTTCCACCAGCTTGGCGCCCTGCTTGATCAGCGCGTGGCAGCCGCGTGACTGGGGCGAGTGAATGGAGCCGGGAATCGCAAAGACCTCCTTGCCCTGCTCGGCCGCCAGTCGCGCCGTGATCAACGAGCCCGATTGCAGCGCGGCCTCCACCACCAGGGTGCCGCGGGACAGGCCCGAAATGATGCGGTTGCGCCGCGGGAAATTGGCCGCCAGCGGCGGCGTGCCGAGGGGAAACTCGCTGACGATCATGCCCTGCTGCGCGATCCGGTGCGCCAGCGCGAGATGTTTTTTGGGATAGACCCTGTCCAGTCCGGTGCCCACCACCGCAATCGTCTCGCCGCCGCCCAGCAGGGCGCCGTCGTGCGCCGCGCCGTCAACACCCAGGGCCAGCCCCGACACCACGCAAAGCCCTGCGCGGCCGAAGGCCTTGGCGAACTGCCGGGCATTGGCTTCACCCTGCGGCGTCGGGTTGCGGCTGCCCACGATGGCGATGTGGGGTGCCGTCGACGGCTTTGCGGCCAGCGTGCCCAGCATGTAAAGCATCAGGGGCGGGTCTTCGATGTCGAGCAGGGCCGCCGGGTAGGCGGTGTCGCCCAGTGTGGCAACCTGCCTGTCGTCGCCGGCCTGCAGCCACTCGAGGGTGAGCTGCAGCTGGGCCGCCAGCGCCGGCGGCTCTTCCAGGATGGCTTTAGCCAGCTTTTCGGTGCCGAGTTGCCTGAGGGCGGCCGCACTCTGGCCAAAGACGGCTTGCGCCGAGCCAAAAGCGGCCAGCAGCTTGCGCGCGGTGTCGTTTCCTACACCGGGGGAAAGCGTCAGCCGTAACCAGGCCTGCAGCTCTTGGGTATCCACGTCGGTCTGGACGGGCAGGGAGGCCGCTGCCGGTGGGCCGCACCGCGGCGCGCCCGGCCGCAGGCAGCGCCCTTAGTTCGGGTTGGTGAAGCGGTCGCCGACCTTCACGCCGTCGGTGATCTGCAGGATCAGCGCGTAGGAGAGCTTGTCGAAGGTGCGGAACACCATCATCAGGCCGTTGCGCTCATTGGGCAGCTTGATTTGCGGCCGCGCGCTGTCGGTCTTGTCGGCCAGCCGCTCGCCGTCCTTGAGGATGGCCATGACGTGGCCGCGTTCCAGACCGTCCTTGGCGCCGCGGTTGATCACCACGACCTGGTTTTCCGCCGCGTTCGCCACGGCGCTGCCGTAAATCGACACGATCTGGCCCGTGACCGGGGTCGCCGGTGCGTGCGGGACGTAGCTGACCAGCTCCCGGGGCGGGTCGGGAAGCAGGCGGTCTCCGACCCGCATTTCTTCCTTGGTGGCGACGATGTCAATCGTGGCCGGCACGATTTCCGGTTGCGGCTTGCCGTCCTTGCCCGCCACCTGCATGACGGATTCGCCGCGTATCAATTCGGCCTTGCCGATGTATTGCGCCTCATAGCCCAGGATTTGCTGGGTGGTTGGATCTTTCAGGGGCGTGGCATTACGGTAGACGCGGTAGTCCAGCGGCTGATCTTTGGCATCGCTCAGAGGGGTGCCGGTGGCCACCCCGCCCACATATTCGCCGCGCGCATAGGCACGGTCGCCACGGCTGAGCAGCACGCGGCCTTCCTGGGCAGCGACGATGCGGGGAGCCCTGGAAAAGGTCGCGTCGTCCACCAGGACGGCTTCCGAGAGGAAGGGCTCGATGGCGTTGGGCGAGAGCGTGGGAATGGAGTTGTCGGCCAGGGACTCATAGCGGGTGCGGGGCGACACGCGCACCGTGTCGGTCGGTGGGCCGTCGCTGGAGGCCTGGCGCGTGCGCAGGGTGGCGCGGCCGCCGGTTTTGTCCAGGTACAGGTGCTGCCCGGGGTAGATACGGTGCGGGTTGCGGATGTCCTGCAGGTTCATGCCCCACAGTTCCGGCCAGCGCCATGGGCTTTTGAGGAACATGCCCGAGATGGCCCACAGTGTGTCGCCGCGCTTGACCGTGTATTCGTCCGGCGCATTGGGCGCCAGTTCGCTGAGAGGGACCCCGGCCTGGGCCACCTGGGCGGCTGTTGCTTTTTGGCCCGGTGTGATGGGGAAATTCTGGGCATGCAGGCCGCCGGCGATACCCAGGAGGGCGGTGGCGGCTATTGAAATTTGACTGAAACGACCAAAAATTGTTTGCATCTTTGTAGGCCTTCGGCGCTTTTAGGGGATTGGCACGGCGCGATCCGCAGCGGAATCAGACGGAAAAGGCCGTGTCATATCTTGATAAATTACTAACGATTTTGTACCTAAGCCCTTGATTAAGCAACGAATACGCGATTCTGGGAATATCAGGATGCCGAAAAACCGAGAAAAGTGGCGAAAATAGCGACATCTCCCCCTCGGGCCTTCATTTCCCCTTGCTTTCCCCCATGAGCCAGCTGACCATTCTTCGTTACCCCGATCCCCGCCTGCATACAGTGGCCAAACCTGTGGCCGCCGTCGATGCACGCCTGCGCAAGCTGGCCGATGACATGTTTGAAACCATGTACGAGGCTTCCGGCATAGGCCTGGCCGCCACCCAGGTCAATGTGCACGAGCGCCTGATCGTGATTGACGTGAGCGAAGAGCGCAACCAGCCCATGGTGCTGATCAACCCTGAAATTCTCTGGGCCAGCGAGGAAAAGCGTGTCGGCGACGAAGGCTGCCTGTCCGTGCCCGGCATTTATGACGGCGTGGAGCGCTCGACGTCGATCAAGGTCCAGGCCCTGGACCTGGACGGAAAATCCCAGGTGTATGAGGCCGAGGGCATGCTGGCGGTCTGCATCCAGCATGAAATGGACCACCTGCTGGGCAAGGTGTTTGTCGAATACCTGTCTCCGTTGAAGCGCAACCGCATCAAGACCAAGATGATCAAGCAGAAAAAGGACGAGGAACGCGAGTCCGCTGGCTGAGCGTTCACGGCTGGATTGCGCGATACGCGGGGCTTTGCCGCCGCAACCCCGGGATTTCCCCAGGGGTCTTTAGAATCAGGCGCCATGCGCGTTATATTTGCCGGTACCCCTGAGTTCGCCCGCGTGGCCCTCGAAAGATTGCACGCAGCCGGTTTTGAGATCCCCCTGGTCCTGACCCAGCCCGACCGCCCCGCCGGCCGCGGCATGAAGCTGCAGGCTTCCCCCGTCAAACAATGGGCGGCAAGCAACCACATTCCCGTCGCCCAGCCGCGCAGCCTGCGGCTGGACGGCAAATTCCCCGATGACGCGGCTTCAGCCCGCGAGGCCATCCTGGCCGCCAAAGCGGACGTCATGGTGGTTGCCGCTTATGGGCTGATCCTTCCGCAATGGGTGCTGGACGTGCCCCGGCTGGGCTGCCTGAATATCCACGCTTCGCTGCTGCCGCGCTGGCGCGGCGCGGCGCCGATTCACCGCGCCATCGAGGCCGGCGATGCGGAAACCGGCATCACCATCATGCAAATGGATGCCGGGCTGGACACCGGCGACATGCTGCTGGTGGACAAGCTGCCGATCGCCGCGCAGGACACCACGGCTTCGCTGCATGACAGGCTGGCCGAACTGGGCGGGCGGCTTGTCGTCGAGGCGCTGGAACTGGCGGCCTGCGGCGGCTTGGCCGCCACGCCCCAGCCGGCCGAGGGCGTGACCTATGCCCACAAGATTGAAAAACATGAGGCCATGACGGACTGGACGCAAAGCGCCGCTGTTCTGGAACGCCGAATCCGTGCTTTCAACCCCTTTCCGGGCGCGGCCGGCGTGCTGGTGGGCCAGACCCTGAAGTTCTGGCGCGCCGAAATCCTGGCCGAAGCGGCGCGGCCCGCCAATACCGAGGCCGGCCAAGTGCTGGCCGCCGGCGCGCAAGGCATAGACATCGCCACGGTGGACGGCGTGCTGCGCGTGAGCCGCCTGCAAAAAGCCGGTGGCAAGGCGCTGGATGCGGCCGACTTTTTGCGCGGCTTCGACATCCGGCCCGGCATGGTGTTCAGCCAGGCGCCGGCAGAGCAACAGGAATGAGGATTTTGTGAAGAGATTATTCAATCACCCGGATTTCCGGGCGGGCGTCAACGACATGGCGGCGGTCGCGCCCGGCATCGCGGCCTGGGGCCTGATGACGGGTGTGGCCATGGTCAAGTCGGGCATGAGCCTCGTTGAGGTGCTGCTGATGGCCATCCTCGTATTTGCCGGCAGCTCACAGCTGGCGGCTCTTCCGCTCATCGTCGCCGGTGCCCCGATGTGGGTGATTCTGGCCACCGCGTTCTGCGTCAATCTGCGCTTTATGGTGTTCAGCGCGCATTTGCGGCCTTATGTCATGCACCAGAGCCTCTGGAAGCGCCTGGGCTACGGTTACCTGATGGCCGACCTGAATTACGTGCTGTTCACCAGGCGTTTCCCGCACCCCGGCACGGACCCCGCGATCATTGCCGCGCAGGAAGCCTATTGGATTGGGAACTGCGCGACCGGCTGGGTCAGCTGGGTGGGCGCCAGCCTGCTGGGCATCGTGCTGGCCAACTCCATCCCGCTGTCCTGGGGCCTGGGTTTTGCCGGCATCCTGGCCTTGCTGGGCATCATGTGCTCGCTGGCCACCACCCGTTTGCGCGCGGTGTCGGCCGGCATCGCCGGCGCGGCCGCCGTGGCCACCTTCGCCCTGCCGCTCAAACTGAATATCCTGGTGGCCATCGCCGCCGCGGTGGCCGTCTGCCTGCTGCTGGAAAAACCGGTGGCCAAACCGGCCGCGCCCGCTTCCGGAGACGCCGCATGAACCAGACCGACCTCTGGACCGTGGCCACCATCCTCGGCATGACGGCGATCACCGTCCTCACGCGCAGCTTCTTTTTCCTGTCGGACAAGCCCTGGACTCTGCCGGCCTGGGCCCAGCGCGGCCTGCATTACGCGCCTATCGCCGCGCTGGCGGCCGTCATCATCCCCGAAATGGTGATGAGCCAGGGCCACCTGATCGCCACCTGGAAGGACGCGCGCCTCTTTGCCGTCGCTGCGGGCACGGCCTGGTATTACTGGCGCCACGGCGTGCTGGGCACCATACTGGCCGGCATGGCGGTTTACCTGCCGCTGCATATCTATCTAGGCTGGTAGGGTAGGTAAGCAAACGCAAAGGCGGCTCGCAGTGGGGCTTGCAGGAAAAACGCCCGCCTACAATTGCGGCAGCTCAGGCCGGCACCGGCCTGAAACTCCACTTTCCTTGCGAGCCTTTCCATGAATTTCATCCGTTTTTCCGACCTGTGCGCCAGCGGCAAAGTTGCCGGCAAGCGCGTCTTCATCCGTGCCGACCTCAATGTGCCGCAGGACGATGCCGGCAACATCACCGAAGACACCCGCGTGCGTGCTTCCATTCCCTGCATACAGATGGCGCTGGACGCCGGCGCCGCGGTGATGGTGACCTCCCACCTCGGGCGGCCCGTTGAGGGTGAGTTCAAGCCGGCCGATTCGCTGGCGCCCGTGGCCAAGCGCCTGGGCGAACTCATGAAACGCGAAGTGCCGCTGGCCGCCGGCTGGGTGGACGGCGTGGAGATCCAACCCGGCCAGCTGGTGCTGCTCGAGAACTGCCGCCTCAACAAGGGCGAGAAGAAAAACAGCGAAGAACTCGCGCGCAAGATGGCCGCGCTCTGCGACATCTTTGTGCACGATGCCTTCGGCACCGCGCACCGCGCCGAGGCTTCCACCTACGGCATCGCGCAGTACGCGCCCGTGGCCAGCGCCGGCCCGCTGCTGGCCGCCGAGATGGACGCGATCTCCAAGGCGCTGACGGCGCCGCGCCGGCCGCTGGTCGCCATCGTGGCCGGCAGCAAGGTGTCCACCAAGCTGACCATCCTCAAGTCGCTGGCCGCCAATGTGGACCAGCTCATCGTGGGCGGCGGCATCGCCAACACCTTTATGCTGGCCGCCGGCCTGAAGATCGGCAAAAGCCTGGCCGAAGCCGATCTGCTGGCCGAAGCCAAGGCCGTGATCGAGGCCATGAAGGCGCGCGGCGCCGAAGTGCCGATCCCGACCGACGTGGTCACCGCCAAGACTTTTGCCGCCGATGCACCGGCCACCGTCAAAGCCGCCACCGACGTAGCCGATGACGACCTGATCCTCGACATAGGCCCGCAAACCACGGCGCGGCTGGCCGCGCAGCTCAAGGTCGCCGGCACCATCGTCTGGAACGGCCCGGTCGGCGTGTTCGAGTTCGAGGCCTTCGCCAAGGGCACCGAAGGCATTGCGCGCGCCATCGCCGAAAGCAGCGCCTTCTCCATCGCCGGCGGCGGCGACACGCTGGCCGCGATCGCCAAGTACGGCATCGAAAAGCAGGTCGGTTATATCTCCACCGGCGGCGGCGCTTTCCTCGAAGTGCTGGAAGGCAAGACCTTGCCGGCCTTCGAGATTTTGCAAAAACGCGCCGCGGGCTGAGCGTCTTCTTTTCCTGCCGCACTGGCCCAGGGATGACCCCGGGCGCCGAATTGGTAACGCCTCTGTAACTATTTCCGTGTGAAAATCGGAAACTAAATTACATGGAGACATTCACTATGCCGCGTCGCGCCACCAAGATCGTTGCCACCCTCGGACCCGCCTCCAGCGATCCCGCACTGCTGGAGAAAATGATCCGCGCCGGCGTCAACGTGGTGCGCCTCAATTTCAGCCACGGCACGGCCCAGGACCATGTGGACCGGGCCCAGCTGGTGCGCGAAGCCGCCCAGCGCGCCGGCCGCGAAGTCGCCATCATGGCCGACCTGCAGGGCCCCAAAATACGCGTCGGCAAGTTCGCCGAAGGCAAGGTCCAGCTCGAGCCCGGCGAGAAATTCATCCTCGATGCCTCCCGCACCGAACCCGGCGACCTCAAGGGTGTGGGCCTGGACTACAAGGAACTGCCGCGCGATGTGAAAGCCGGCGACGTGCTGCTGCTCAACGACGGCCTGATCGTGCTCACTGTCGATATGGTGCGCGGCGAGGAAGTCCACACCACCGTCAAGCTGGGCGGCGAGCTGTCCAACAACAAGGGCATCAACAAGCAGGGCGGCGGCCTGACCGCCCCGGCGCTGACCGCCAAGGACATGGAAGACATCAAGACGGCCATGAGTTTCCAGGCCGACTATGTGGCGGTGAGCTTTCCCAAGAACGCCACCGACATGGAAATGGCGCGCCAGCTGTGCAATGTGGCCGCCGCGCCCTATAAACACAAGCCCGGCCTGATCGCCAAGATCGAGCGCGCCGAAGCCATCCCCAAGCTCGAGGAAATCCTGCAGGTCAGCGACGGCATCATGGTGGCCCGCGGCGACCTGGCCGTGGAAGTCGGCAACGCCGCCGTGCCGGCGCTGCAAAAACGCATGATCAAGATGGCGCGCGCCGGCGACAAGGTTGTCATCACCGCCACGCAGATGATGGAGTCCATGATCGTCAACCCGGTGCCCACGCGCGCCGAGGTCAGCGACGTCGCCAATGCGGTGCTGGACGGCACCGACGCGGTGATGCTCAGCGCCGAGACCGCCGCCGGCAAGTACCCGCTGGAGACCGTCGAGGAAATGGCCAAGATCTGCGAGGAAGCCGAGAAGGCCGAATACAAGGAGCTGGAAGGCGATTTCTCCGGCAAGACCTTCAGCCGCATCGACCAGTCCATCGCCATGGGCGCGCTGTTCACCGCCCACCACCTGGGCGCCAAGGCCATCGTCGCGCTGACCGACAGCGGCTCCACCCCTCTGTGGATGAGCCGCCACGACATCCGCGTGCCTATCTACGCGCTCACGCCGCGCCTGGCCACGCAGCGCAAGATGGCGCTGTACCGCAACGTGCGCCCCCTGCTGATGGACACCAGCGCCGACCGCGACACCGCGCTCGAACAGGCCGAAGGCCACCTGCTGCGCCGCAATATCGTGCAAAGCGGCGACGTCTACGCCATCACCTGCGGCGAGCCCATGGGCGCGCCCGGTGGCACCAACATGCTGAAGATCTGCAGAGTAGCCTGAGAATATGGCCCCCACGGTCGCTCACTGCGTGTAGCTCCCTGCCCCCCGAGGGGGCCGCTGCGCCTGCGGCCCGGCAAAGCCGGTTCCGCGGCCCCTGCTGGGTTAAGGGCCCCCACGGTTGTTTATCGCGAGTAGCTCCCACGGGTCTATGGATTCAGTGTTGCGAGGGTAGGCACCTGTGCTTGGTCCGGCGACGGCCTTTGTGAAAGCATCTGGCCGACGATGTTGTCCACCAGCGCCGCCGAGGCCCAGCACAGCCAGGCGGTCCAGAGCGTATGGCTCATATAGTGGGCGCCGCGTACCTGCTGTGCCAGGCCCAGCACCAGACCCGCCGCCAGGGCGCCTGCCAGCCAGCGCCGCGCCGTCCGGGGCAGGGTGTGGCGCAGCGCAAAAAAACCGCCGATAAACGCAAAACCCGCCGAGGCATGGCCGGCCGGAAAGCAGCCGCCGCTGCCGCCGTCGCGCACGCCCCAGGCCCAGTGCGACACATAGGCTACCGTGCCGCCGAACTCGCGCAGTTCCCAGGGGCAGCTCGTGAGGCTGTGCAGCTTGAGGGTGGACACCACCAGCAGCGAAACCAGCGTGGTCAGCGCCAGCTGCACCCGGCGCTCCACGGCCAAGCCCCGCAGGGCGCCGAAAGGCCGCGCCACGGCCGCCAGCAGCGCCAGTTCGACCATCCATGGCAGCCAGCGTATGTCGTCGTGCAGCGTGCCGCGCCAGAACCAGTGGTCTTCATAGGCAAAGCCGGTGGCGGAGCCGAACCAGTGCGCCATCCACAGGTCCAGGCCTGAATGGTCCCAGGCCAGCAGCAGCGCCAGGCCGAGCAGGCTTGCCAGGAACACTCGGGATGAAACAGGGGCGCCGTCGTGAAGGGAGCGGGAAGCGGTCATGGGCATGTCGCGCAAGCGGGTGGGCAGGGGATGCCGCAAGATAGGTTGAGCGTCTTAACTCACCCTTAAGGCCTTGCGGCGGGCGGTGAAACGCCCCCGCCGCGGCCCGCCGCGCCGACAATGGCCCCCATGCGAATCCTGGTGGTTGAAGACGATGCGGGCATCGCCCTGGGCCTGCGGACCAATCTGCAGCAGCGGGGCTATGCGGTCGATGCCTGCGCCAGCCTGGCCTCGGCGTGGTCGGCGCTGTCCGGCGAGCCCTTCGACCTGGTGCTGCTGGACCTGGGCCTGGCGGACGGCGACGGCGGCGACCTGCTGCTGCGGCTGCGTCAGGCCCGCGCCGGCGCGCCGGGGGCGTTGCCCGACCCGCTGACGCCGGTGCTCATCATGACCGCGCGCGACCAGGTCGCGGACCGCATCTCGGGCCTGAACCTGGGCGCTGACGATTACCTGGTCAAGCCCTTTAACCTTGATGAGCTTGAGGCGCGCATGCGCGCCTTGCTGCGGCGCGCGGCGGGCCGGGCCCATCCGCTGCTGGTTCACGGCGATCTGGTGGTGGACCCGGCGGCCCGCACGGTATTGCGCGCGGGTGAGGCCGTCGAGCTGGCGCCGCGCGAATTCGCCCTGCTGCTCCTGCTGCTGGAGTCGCGCGGCCGGGTGCTGTCGCGCCAGCAGCTCGAGGCGCGCCTCTACAACTGGCAGGATGCCGTCGGCAGCAATGCGGTGGAGGTCCACGTTCACCACCTGCGGCGCAAGCTGGGGGAGGGCCTGATCCAGACCCTGCGCGGTGTCGGCTACTTCATACCGCGGGAGGACGGCACATGAAGCCCGCGATGATGCGTGCGCAGGCCTCGCTCACGCGCCGCCTGCTGCTGTGGGTGCTGGCGGCGCTGCTGCTGGTGTGGGCCGGCTTTGTGGCGGTGGGTTACCGAACCGGTATCCATGAGGCGGGCGAGCTGACCGACGGGCACCTGGCCGGCACCGCGGCCCTGATGCTCAACCTGGACCTGCCTCCCTTCGTCGACGCGGCGAGGGAAACCGTGCGTCCCGCCATTCCCACGCTCAAGAGCCATGACTACCAGCCATCCCTGAGCGTGCTGGTGCGCGGCGCCGACGGCCGGCTGCTGGCCCGCTCGGGCGACGCGCCTGTGCCGCCTTTCAATGAACACTCCGGTTTCGCCGACCTCGAACTGGGCACGCCGCCGGCCACCTGGCGCAGCTTTTCACAGTGGGACGGCCTGCATGCGCGGCAGGTCACCGTGCTGGTGCGTGCCGACGAGCGCGACGAGATGGCCGCCGACGTCGCCGGGCAACTGGCGGAGCCGGGCCTGTGGCTGCTGCCTGTGGTGGCGCTCGCGCTGGGCGCGGCCATCTGGCGCGGCTTGCGGCCCTTGCAGGTGCTGTCGCGCGACGTGGCCGAACTTGAAGTGGACAAGGCCGAGCGCCTTGAGGCGCGCCATCCCTACCGCGAGTTCAACTCGGTCGTGCGCTCCATCAACACGCTGGTGGGCCAGCAGCAGGCTTCGCTGGAGCGGGAACGGCAGCTGGCCAGCGAGGTGGCCCATGAATTGCGCACTCCGCTGTCCTCCATCGCGCTGCAGGCGGCCTCGCTGCGCGGCGAGCTTTCGCCCGCCGCGCGCGAGCAGGCGCTGGCGCAGATAGGCGCCGACGCGATGCGCGCCGGGCACGTCATCGCCCAGCTGCTCGCGCTGGCGCGGGCCAGCCGCGCCGACCTGCAGCAGCAGATGCAGCGCCTGGACCTGGGCGCCCTGGCCGGGCGGGTGGTGGCGGGTTACGCGCAGGCTTCCTGGGAAAGCGGGCATACGCTCAGCGTGCAGGGCGAGGAGGGGCTTGAGGTGCTGGCCCATCCGCTGCTGCTGGAACTGGCCCTGCGCAACCTCGTCGACAACGCCTTGCAGCACACGGCCCGGGGCACTTTCGTCTGTGTCCAGTGGGGCCACGATGCCGACGCGGCGTGGCTGCAGGTCTGCGATGACGGCCAGGCCCGTCCCGGCGCCGTGGCGCCTTCCGCCGAAAGGCTGGGCCTAGGCCACAAAATCGTCGGCCGCGTGATGGATGTGCACGGCGGCCGATTTACGCAGCCAGCCGCGCCCGCGCCTTTTACACGCTGTTACCGCATGGTTCTGCCGCTAACTCCCTAAATAAGTGGTCTTTACGCAGCCGGTAGAATGAAGGCCTCGGTTACTTCGCGGTTACGGCCCATGCATGCAGCCCTCGTGCTGCGCGGCCCTCCGCGGGGACCTCGCCTTTTTCGGCAGCGTTTTTAACTTTCTGGGGATTCTGATCATGGCACTCGTTTCGATGCGCGAGCTGCTGGACCATGCGGCAGTCAACGGCTACGGCATTCCGGCTTTTAACGTCAACAACCTCGAGCAGGTGCAAGCCGTCATGGAAGCGGCCAAGGAAACCGGCGCGCCCGTGATCCTGCAGGCCAGCGCCGGCGCGCGCAAATATGCCGGTGAGCCTTTCATCAAGCACCTGATCCAGGCCGCCATCGAGATGTATCCCAACATCCCCCTGGTCATGCACCAGGACCATGGCCAGAACCCTGACGTCTGCCAGGGTGCCATAGACCTTGGTTTTTCTTCGGTGATGATGGACGGCTCGCTCGAAGCCGACGGCAAGACCATCGCCAGCTACGACTACAACGTCGAAGTGACCAAAAAGGTCTCCCAGCTGGCCCACAAATACGGCGTCACCGTGGAAGGCGAGCTCGGCTGCCTGGGTTCGCTGGAGACCATGAAGGGCGACAAGGAAGACGGCCACGGCACCGATGCCACCATGACGCGCGAACAGCTGCTGACCGACCCCGAGCAGGCCGCCGACTTCGTCAAGCGCACACAGATCGACGCGCTGGCCATCGCCATCGGCACCAGCCACGGCGCCTACAAATTCACCCGCAAGCCCACCGGCGACATCCTGGCGATTGACCGCATCAAGGAAATCCACAAGCGCATTCCCAGCACCCACCTGGTGATGCACGGCTCCTCCTCGGTGCCGCAGGAGCTGCTGGCCCTGATCCGCCAGTACGGCGGCAACATGAAGGAAACCTATGGCGTGCCCGTCGAGGAAATCCAGGAAGCCATCAAGCACGGCGTGCGCAAGATCAACATTGACACCGACATCCGCCTGGCCATGACGGCCGCGGTGCGCAAGTTCCTGGCCGAAAACCCCGAAAAATTCGACGCCCGCGAATGGCTCAAGCCCGCCCGTGAAGCCGCCAAGCAGATCTGCAAGCAGCGCTACATCCAGTTCGGTTGCGAAGGCCAGGGCGCCAAGATCAAGGGCGACACCCTGCAGGTCGTGGCCGCCAAATACGCAAAAGGCGAACTGGCCCAAGTGGTGCATTGAAAATTTCGCCGGCCGCCCGCGCGGATTGGCGATAATTCAAAGCCCGTGGCTCTTGCGAGTCGCGGGCTTTTTACGTTGACTCCCTCTCTCACGCCTGCACCATGACCCAAGCACTCCACACTTCCGCCCTGACCTCCCTGCCCCTGCTCGCGCGCGGCAAGGTGCGCGACAACTATGCCGTGGGCAAGGACAGGCTGTTGATGGTGGCCAGCGACAGGCTTAGCGCCTTTGACGTCATCCTTGGCGAGCCGATTCCCGGCAAAGGCGCGCTGCTCACGCAAATGGCGCTGTTCTGGTTCGGCAAGCTGGGCCACATCTGCCCCAACCACCTGACCGGCGAAACGCCCGAAAGCGTGGTCACGCCGGCTGAAGTGCCGCAGGTGGTGAACCGCTCCATGCTGGTCAAGCGCCTCAAGCCGATTCCGGTCGAAGCCGTGGTGCGCGGCTACCTGGCCGGCAGCGGCTGGAAGGAATACCAGGAGAGCCAGGCCGTCTGTGGCGTGCCGCTGCCCGCGGGCCTGAAGAACGCCGGCAAGCTGCCCGAGCCCATCTTCACGCCGGCGGCCAAGGCCGAAGCCGGCGAGCACGATGAAAACATCAGCTACGAACAGGTGGTCAAGGTCGTTGGCCCTGAGCTCGCCGCGCAGATCAAAAAAATCAGCATAGAGATCTACAGCACGGCTGCGGCCTTTGCGCTGACCAAGGGCATCATCATTGCCGACACCAAGTTTGAATTCGGCCTCGACGAAAACGGCACCCTGACCTTGATGGACGAGGTGCTGACGCCCGATTCCTCGCGCTACTGGCCCATAGAAGGCTATGAAGCCGCCTACGCGGCCGGCCAGAACCCTCCCAGCTACGACAAGCAGTTCGTGCGCGACTGGCTGGAGAGCGTGCGCATCAACGGCAAGCCCTGGGACAAGACTCCCCCGGCACCTCCACTGCCGGCCGATGTGGTTGCCAAAACGGCCGCGAAATACCAAGAAGCGTTGACGCGCCTGACCGCCTGAAGCCCAGGCCCAGCCCGGCGCCGCGATGGAATTCCTGCTGGAACTGCTGTTTGAGTTTTTCGGCGAACTGTTTCTGCAGCTTTTTGGCGAGATGTTCGGCGGCGCGTTCAAGGCCGCCTGGTACAAGCTGCGCGGCCGGGACCATGAACTGACGGCGGCGCAGGAAACGGCATGGTCCGTCGTGACCGGCATTGCCGCTGGCATCCTCACCGTGCTGGTCGTGCCCCACCTGGCGATACGGCTGCACTGGCTGCAAATCCTCAACCTGCTGCTGGCGCCCGTGGTGGCGGGCCTGCTGGTCGAGCGGCTGCGCGCCTGGCGCGAATCGCGCCGCGAATTCAGCCTGGAGGTTGCCGGCTATGCCGCTCTATTCGGTTTTGCCTTCGCCCTGACCCGCTGGCTTTTCGGCTCTTGACTGGGGCTCAACTCAGGATGACGCTGCTCAGGCGGCGGCGGTACGTGGCCACAGCAGGGTCCTCGGGCGGAATCTGCCCGTCGGCCACCTTGGGTTTGGGCGCTTCCATGATGTCGAGGATGGCGATATAGGTCTTGCGCGCGAGCTCCTCGTTCCAGGCCTTGTCGCGCATCAGGATTTCCAGCAGCTCGTCGAGCGCTTCGGTCCAGCGCTGCCGCACCATCAGCCCGCGGGCCTTGTCAAAACGCGCTTCAAAGTCACGCTTGTTGGCCGCGATCCTGGCGTCCAGGCCGGCCGCGTCGCCCGCGCCCTGCGTGGCGGCAAAATCCATGGCGTCCATCCAGCGCTTGAGCGAGTCAAAGCGCCGCACCACCGTGGTCTGCGCGATCACCGGCGCAAACGCCACCTTGGCGTCGTCCTCGCGGCCCATCTGCAGCAGCAGCTTCACATAATCAAAGCGCGCGTTGTCGTCGGCCGGGTTGGCGGCCACGGCGTGCTGCAGTTTCTCGAGCACGTCGGCCGGATCCGTGCTTTCTTCCTCGAGCGCCAGCTCGGCTTCCTCGGGCTCGCCGGCCGGCGGCAGGTGCTTGTCCAGGAACTCCTTGACCTTGCCTTCGGGCAAGGCGCCGGCAAAGCCGTCCACCGGCTGGCCGTTCATCATCAGGATGCAGGTCGGGATACTGCGTATGCCGAAGGCCGCCCCCAGCTGCTGCTCCTGGTCGGAGTCGATTTTCACAAGCTTGAAGCGCCCGGCGTATTCGGCCTCGACTTTTTCAAGAATCGGCCCCAGCGACTTGCAGGGGCCGCACCAAGGCGCCCAGAAGTCGATCAGCACGGGGGTGGTCATGGAGGCGGCAACGACTTCCGCTTCGAAATTGGCAATGGTGACGTCTATCATGATTCAGTCGAAAGTGGGGCTGGAATAAGGGGTTTCAACCGCCGCGGCGCGGCTGGCCTGGCCCGGGAGCAGGCCCAAACGATAGCATGCGGGCCCTGTTTGCCGCCGCCCGCGCGTACAGCCCTTAAAATCAGGGGTTACGGGCGAACGGCCTGCAAATCCCAAGACCAGAAGGTCCCAATGACGACGACAAACAATCCGGCCGCCCTGGTGGGCGTGGTGATGGGCTCCAGCAGCGACTGGGAGACCATGCAGCACGCGGTGCAGATCCTCACGCAGTTCGGTGTGGCGCATGAAGCCCGCGTGGTGTCGGCCCATCGCATGCCCGATGAGCTGTTCGCCTATGCCGAAGCCGCCGCGGGCCGCGGCCTGCAGGCCATCATCGCCGGTGCCGGCGGCGCGGCCCACCTGCCCGGCATGCTGGCGGCCAAGACCACCGTGCCGGTGCTGGGCGTGCCGGTGGCCAGCAAGCACCTGCAAGGCGTCGATTCGCTGCACAGCATCGTGCAGATGCCCAAGGGCATTCCCGTCGCCACCTTCGCCATCGGCAACGCCGGCGCGGCCAATGCGGCCCTGTTCGCCGTCGCCATGCTGGCCCTGCACGACAAGGCGCTGGCCGCCAGGCTGCAGGCCTTTCGCGCCGAGCAGACCGCCGCCGCGCATGCCATGACCCTGCCGCCCGCATGAGCCTTCCTTCCGGCCTTCCTGTTTTTCCCGGCACTGTTTCCGCCTCCGGCCAGCCCGCCACGCTGGGCGTGATGGGTGGCGGCCAACTGGGCCGCATGTTTGTGCACGCCGCGCAGCGCCTGGGTTATTTCACCGCGGTGCTGGATCCCGACGCACAAAGCCCGGCCGGCCTGGTCAGCCACCACCACATCCAGACCGGTTACGCCGACGAGCAAGGCCTCAAGCAGCTGGCCGCATTGTGCGCCGCGATCACCACCGAATTTGAAAACGTGCCCGCGGGCGCGCTGCAGGCCCTGGCCGCCAGCCGGCCTGTGGCGCCGGGGGCTGCCGCCGTTGCCATCGCGCAAAACCGCATCGAGGAAAAATCCCACTTCACCGCCAGCGCCGCTGAATCGGGCGCGCTGGCCGGCGTGAGCTGCGCGCCCTATGCGGTCATTGAAATGCAGGCGCAGCTAGCTGCCGTGCCGGCCGAGCTGCTGCCCGGCATCCTCAAAACCGCGCGCATGGGCTACGACGGCAAGGGCCAGGTTCGCGTTAAAAATGCGGCCGAACTCGCCGCCGCCTGGGCGGGCCTGAAGCAGGCGCCCTGCGTGCTCGAAAAAATGCTGCCGCTCAAGGCCGAATGTTCGGTCATCGTGGCGCGCGGCTGGGACGGCCGCATCGTGAGCTTCGCGCCGCAGCGCAATGTGCATGTGGACGGCATCCTGGCCGTGACCCAGGCCTATGAAGGCAATATGCCGGTCGCCCTGGCGCGGCGCGCGCTGGCCGCCACCCACACCATCGCCAACCACGTTGGCTATGTGGGCGTGCTCTGCGTCGAGTTTTTCCTGGTCGACGACGGCAGTGCCGACGGCGCGCTGGTAGTCAACGAGATGGCGCCGCGCCCGCACAACAGCGGCCATTACACGATGGATGCCTGCGACGTTTCGCAGTTCGACCTGCAGGTGCATGCCATGGCCGGCTTGCCGCTGCCGCAGCCGCGCCAGCATTCGCCGGCCGTCATGCTCAACCTGCTCGGCGACGTCTGGCTCGACGCCGACGGCCGAGCGCGCACGCCCGACTGGCAGGCGGTGCTGGCCCTGCCCGGCACGCATTTGCACCTTTATGGCAAAACCGAAGCGCGCGCCGGCCGCAAGATGGGCCACCTCAATATCACCGGTGCCGATATCGCCATGGTCAGGGCCACGGCGCGCCAGGCGGCCGCCATCCTGGGGCTGCCCGGCCTTGAAGACATCTGATGATTCTGTCCGGCACCGATCCACAGGCCATTCTTGAGGCCGCCCGCCGCATCCAGGCCGGCGAACTGGTCGGCTTCCCGACCGAAACGGTGTACGGCCTGGGCGCCGATGCGTCCAGCGACCAAGCCGTCGCCGGCATTTTTTTGGCCAAGGGTCGGCCGTCCGATCATCCGCTCATCGTGCATGTGGCGGACGCCGCGCACGTAGAGGCTTACGCGAGCAGCGTGCCGCCTTTTGCAGCGCGCTTGATGAAAGCTTTCTGGCCCGGGCCGCTCACGGTGATCCTGCCGCGCAAGCCGGGCATCGCCGCAGCCGCTGCCGGCGGCCAGGATTCCATAGGCCTGCGCTGCCCCGCGCACCCGGTGGCGCTGGCCTTCCTGAAGGCCTGCGACACCGGCGTGGCCGGCCCGAGCGCCAACCGCTTCGGCCGCGTCAGCCCCACCACCGCGCAGCATGTGCTCCAGGAGTTCGGCGACGGCCTGCTGGTGCTGGACGGCGGTCCCTGCGATGTCGGCATCGAGTCCAGCATCGTCGACTGCACGCGCGGCCGGCCCGTGCTGCTGCGCCCTGGCGTGCTCACGCGCGCGCAGCTGGAAGCCGCCTGCGGTGAAGCCGTGCTGGGCAAGGATGAATTCGAGCAGCAGACCCTGGGTCTGGTGAGTGTTGCCCCCCGCGCCTCCGGCACGCTGGAGGCGCATTACGCGCCCAACGCCAAGTTGCGCCTGATGGACGCCGGGGCCATACAGACCGCGCTGGACCTGCTGGGCGCCGACGCGGCCCACATCGCGGTTTATGCCCGCAGCATCGTGCGCATCAAATCCGAAAAAGTGCTGTACCGCCGCATGCCCGACGACGCGCCGGCCACCGCGCAGCAGCTGTTCGCCGTGCTGCGCGACTTCGACGCCAAAGGTGTCAAGCTGATCTGGGTGGAACCCCCGCCACCGGATGCCGAGTGGGACGGCGTGCGCGACCGGCTGGGGCGCGCGGCCGCGAGCTGAGGCGCGTCACCGCGCTGCGGTATAAACAAAGTTCCGTCATCGGCGGCGGTTACCGCGCGGGATGAACGCGCCGAAAGCTGATCGGCCAACAACTACATGGGAAGCGCATTTTGGAACACTCCGTGTCACAACACTCCCTGGACAGCGAGTCCGGAAATGCTTCGCACACCACCACTTCGCTAAAACTTTGGCGCATGACGGCCTTGGCGATGATCATCATTGCGGTGGTCTTCATCAGCGTGGTACCTCAGATATCCAACGACTTCTGGCTGCAGGCGAAGGTGGGTGAGATCATCGCCCGGGATCACGCCGTTCCGAAGACCATCCTGTTTCCCTTTACGGAAATACGCGACGCCCGTTTCAACGCGCATGAATGGCTGCCGTCCCTGATGTTCTACTGGCTGATTGCTCTCGTTGGCGAGGATGGGTTGCCCTTTGTCATGGGCGCCGCCGGGGTTGCGCTGTTCAGCCTCATGGCCTGGATGGCCTACCGCCGCAGCAGAAAGAATTTGTCGCTGGCCTTGCTGTTGGGTTTTCTGGCTCTGGGTGTGGAAAACCAGCGTCACTTCCTGCGCCCCGAACTTATTTCGCTATTTCTTCTGGGTTTTTATTGGCTCCTGCTGGACGCCTGCCGACTAAGGCCACGGCCGCTGGCCTGGACGGGAGCCTTGCTGGTGGTGATTCTTTGGGCGAATACCCATGGTTCTTTTATCCTGGCGCCTGTCATCGCGGCCATCTATGCCGTGGGTTTGTGGCTGGACGGGCTTCGTTGGGGGGCCACGGGGGATTGGCGCCCGAAGCAAATTCCCAAGGCATTTGCCGTCTTCTCCGTCGTCGCCCTGGCGGCGTGCCTGGTCAATCCCTCCGGTGTGGAACTCCTGCAGTTTGTCGCGAGCTTTCATGCCGACACGGCCAAAATGGGTATCAATGAATGGATGCCGACTTTTAGCCCGGGTTGGTACGAAGCTCCAGTCGTGTGGATGGGGCTTGGCTGTGCCGCCGTCACCGCAACCGTGATGCTGGCTCAATGGCGCAGGCTCAGTGCCGTGGAGGCACTGATGTTTCTGATGTTCCTGGTCCTGGCGCTGAAAACCGTCCGGTTTCTCGTTTACCAGGGCATGGTCGCGGCATTTGTCATTTCGACGCTCGTGACGGCAAAGCCGCAGGGTGCAAAGATCCATATCCGGGTGTATGCGATCTGTACCTTCGCGGCTGCCGTGGTTCTGGGATTGGCTTTGCAATTCGGCAACGCTTACGGTGTCTACCCGCATGTGGCGCTGGGAGTCAGTTCGAGCTTCACCACTTTCATGAAGAACAAATTGAGCGCCCCCGATTTACAGGGCAATGTGATCACTTCCTATGAACTGGGAGCGGAACTGGTCTACCGGGCATATCCACGGCTTCGTCCTTCCATCGATTCACGGATTGACTCCTACGGAGGGGCCTACACATGGCTTAACGGGCGCCTTTTCCTGGACGACGCAGTGCTCACGGAGTACGTAAAAGATTACGACGTGCGGTATATGTTGCTGAATCATGAGAATTTCCGGTCCCTTGAAAAACTGCCAAGCTGGACCAGCGGGCGCTGGACCATACGGGCCATGGACCAGCGGGCTGTCTTGCTGCAAAGAAGCGACCTGCCTCCCGCGCCTTGACCTGGCAAGAGACGGGGCGCGTTTCCACGCCACCACCACGGGACAACTCATGCTCTCCATCCTTCTCACCATCTGGTTTCTCCACGTCGCGGCCATGATGAGCCCCGGCGCCAATGTCTTGCTGGTGTCGCAATTGGCGGCCAGCGACCGCGCGCGCAGCGCTGTGTTCGCGGCGCTGGGGGTGACGGTCGGGGCTGCCATCTGGGCGCTCTGCGCGGTGCTGGGTGTCAATGCAATCTTTCAAGTCTTTCCAGGGCTGCGCCTGGCGCTTCAGGTGGCTGGCGGCCTGTACCTGCTTTATGTGGCGAGCCGGCTCTGGCGTTCCGGCGGCGTGGCGCTGGGCAATGCCGGCCCCACGGTGTCTTCGCCGGCGGCTTTCCGGCTTGGCTTTCTGACCAATATCACCAACCCCAAGTCGGCGCTGTTTTTCGGCAGCGTGTTCGCGGCCTCTTTTCCGGCGGCGCCCGGCATGGGCCTGCAGGCCGCGGCGGTGGCCATGATTGTCACCAATGCCCTGTGCTGGCATATGCTGCTGGCCTATTTGTTTTCGCGCGGGCGCGTGCGGCAGGCCTATTCCCGCTCGCGCGGCATCGCCAATCGAGTGGCCGCGGCAGCCGTGGGCGCGCTGGGCCTGGGTCTGCTGGCGGCAACGCTGCGCGAAGCGCGATCGTAGAAACCGTTCTCAGGGCAGCGCGAACTGCCCCTCAGGCTCCGGCTCGTCCGGCCCGCCTTGCGTTTCCTCGTCGAGCCACTGCAAATAGGCCGCTGAGCCCGCGGTGATCGGTATCTGCACAATCTCCGGCGTCTCGTAGCTATGGTGCGCGCTGATGAAGCGTTCCAGCGCTTCGTAGCGCGCCCTCGGCGTTTTGACCGCCAGGCGAAATTCGCTGTCGTTGCACAGCCTGCCCTGCCAGCGGTAAAGGCTCTGGATGGGCTGTATCTGCACGCAGGCGCCCAATCGGGCCTCGACAATGCCTTGGGCCAGGCTTTGCGCTTCCTGCGCCGTGGCCGTCGTGGTCAACACGAGGCAGTACACCTTGTTACTGCTGGGGGAGTGACTGGCTGTTTGCATGATGAGGCTCCGTTTCAGCCTGCTGCACCGGACAGGCGGCTGCCCAAATTTCAGGCATTGTGGCGCAAGCCGCGCCGGATGGGGGTTTGGCCCTCCAGCCCCGGGGTCATCAACAGCTTTGTCCACACCCCTCAGGGATAACTTGCCTGCCCCGGGACAGGAAATTCCCTAGCGGGCCGCTTCTTTCACGGTCCATTCCAGCAGCGCGTCCAGCGCCGGCCGCGCGGCGCCGGCGTTCGGGTGGTTGATGAGCCCCACCACGATATACCGCGTGCCGCTGTGGCCGTTGGCGTAGCCCGCGATCGCGCTCACGTCGCGCAGCGAACCGGTCTTCAGGAAGGCCAGCCCCGCCACGCTTTTGCCGCGCTCGCGCAGCGTGCCGTCCACACCCGCCACGGGCAGCGAATCGGCAAAGTCCGCGGCCAGCGGGCTCCTGGCGGCATGCAGCAGCAGGGCTGACAGGGCCGCCGCCGTCACGCGCTCCTGGCGGCTCAGGCCCGATCCGTTGTCCATCAAGGGCGGCGCCGTGCCCGGCAGGTTTTTTTTCCACCAGGCGGCCAGCGCGGCGTGGGCCGATTCGAGCGTGCCACTTTTGGGCTGGCCCAGGCCGGCGTGCAGGCCCAGCGTCAAAAAGACGTGTTGGGCCATCACGTTGTTCGAGTATTTGTTGATGTCGCGCACCACTTCCAGCAACGGCGGCGAGGCGTGCTCAAACCGTATCGAGGCTTTTTCGCCCGAGAGCGTGCCGGTGCTGCGCAGCATGGCCAGTTCCTGCGGCGTGGCGTCGCGCGCGGTGCCGGTCAGCAGGCCGCCCAGCTGCCGCCACGAGCCCTCGACGGCGCGCGCGGCAAAGCTGGCCGGGTCGGCATAGGCGCTGGGCCAGACTTTTTCGCCGCAGGCCGATGAATAGGTGCCGAGGAATTCGATGTTGAGCGGGTTCTCGACGCTGGCGCGCAGCTCGCTGCGCCAGTCGCCGCAGCGCGCCACGCGCACCATGGGCACGCTGGCGCCCACCTGCACGCCCGCCAGCGGTGGCTCGTAGCGCACCAGCGCACGGCCGCTGGGCAGGTCCGGCGTGAACGTCATCACGATGGACTTGAAGTTGATGAGCAGCGCGTCGGGCCGCGCGTTGTAGGGCCGTAGCGGCTCGCCGTCGAACTCTCCAGGGTCGGTGGGGGGCACGCTGAAGGCGCTGCGGTCCAGCACGATGTCGCCGCGAACCACCCGCGCGCCGCCGGCCTGCACCTGGGCCAGCAGGGCCTGCAGGCGCTCCACCACGAGTTTGGGGTCTCCCCCGCCCTGCACCACCAGATTGCCACTCAGCAAGCCGCCCGAGGTGCTGCCGTCCAGTATCACCCGGGTCTTCCAGGTGAAGTCGCGCCCCAGCGCGTCGAGCGCCGAGTAGGTGGTCACCAGCTTCATGACCGAGGCCGGGTTCATCGGCGTGTCTATGCGCCAGCTCAGGCGCGGCACCGGCTTGCCGCTGGCTGCCTCGACCACCAGCATGGACACCGCGTCGCGCGGCACCTTGGCGCGCGCCAGGGCTTTTTCAATCGGGGCGGGCAGGCGCGGGGCTTGCGCCAGGGCGGTATGGGGAATGCAGGGCAGGGCGGCGATCAGCGCGGCGGCCAGCAGGCCCCGCGCGACGGCATGCGGCGCGCGCGGGCGTGGCGGGTCATGGGTCATGCGGGGATTATCGCGGCGGCGCACCGGCCATTGGCGGGGATAATCGGGTGCAGATACCCGCCGGCCCCTTTTATTCGGACGCTGCCGGCCCCCGATACACCCGCCCGACCGCATGCCCCCATTCCTCAAATTCCTCGCCTTTGACACCAGCACCGACCGCATGTCGGTGGCCGTGACCGACGGCGCGCGGACCTGGCAGCACAGCGGCCCCGGCGGCGCGCAGGCCTCCACCACGCTGATCCCGGCCGTCCTGGCGCTGCTGGCCGAGGCCGGGCTGGCGCTGGGTGAGCTGGACGCCATCGCCTTCGGGCGCGGCCCGGGCTCGTTTACCGGCCTGCGCACCGCCTGCGCCGTGGCCCAGGGCCTGGCCTTTGGTGCAAGGGACGGCGCCGGCATGCCGGTACTGCCCATAGACACGCTGATGGCCGTGGCCGAGGAGGCGCGCTCGCAGCAAGCCGGTGCCAAGTCGTCCACCATCACGGCGCTGCTCGACGCGCGCATGGACGAGATGTATGTGCAAAGCTTTGAGTTCAGCGATGGCCAGTGCCGCGCGCTGGGCGAATGCGAGCTGCTGCGGCCCGAGGACTTTGTGCCCGATGCGGCGGCCGGGCTGCTGGCCGGCAATGTGTTTGCCGTCTACGCCGGGCGCCTGCCGGCCGCCATGCCGGCGCAGGCCGAGGCCCTGCCCACGGCCACCGCCTTGCTGCGCCTGGCGCCCATGCTGGCCGCCGCCGGACACTGTGTGAGTGCCGAGCTTGCCCTGCCGCTTTACGTTCGCGATAAAGTAGCGCTCACCACCGAGGAGCGCGAGCAGGCCAAGGCCGCCAAGCTCCTCGCTGAGGTGCCGCCCCTTTCACCATGAACGCCATCCTCAAGCCCCTGGAAGCCCAGTTCGAAGCCATGACGCCCGCATGGCTGGACGCGGTGCTGCGGGTGGAGCAAAGCGCCTACAGCCAGCCCTGGACCAAGGGCAACTTCCTCGATTCGCTCAACGCCGGCTACCAGGCGCAGCTGCTGACCGCCGGCAACGCCCCTGATACCCAACTGCTGGGCTACTTCGTGGCCATGAAGGGCGTGGACGAGGTGCATTTGCTCAACATCACCGTGGCACCCGAACACCAGCGCCAGGGCTGGGCCCGCATCATGCTCGACGGGCTGGCCATCTGGTCGCGCGCCCAGGGCGCGCAGTGGCTGTGGCTGGAAGTGCGCGTGAGCAATGCGCGCGCCAAGGCGGTGTACGAGAGCTACGGCTTTCGCCATGTCGGCACGCGCCGCAACTACTACCCGGCCGGCGCCTCCGCGCGCGAAGATGCCGTGGTCATGAGCCTGGCCCTATGAGCCTGGACCTCGACAAACGGCACCGCGCCATGCTGCGCGAGATGGGTGTGCGCGTGTGGCTGCCGCAGGCGGCGCCAGCGGCCGAAGCGGTGATGGACGTGGCTGCTGCCCGCGCCGGCGCAGCGGCAAGCCCCGCGGCTGCCCTGCCAGAAGCCACGCCGGCGGCGGCCCCGGTGGCGCGCGAAGCGCCGCCGCCGCTGCGCACCCCACCCCCTCGCGCACCGCTGGCCGCGCCGCCTGTCGAAGCGCGTGAAGCCGCCGCACCCAATATCTCAGGCGCCTGGAGCATGGGCGCGGCCCAGGCTTTGTATGCCGAGGCCGCCCATGACCAGGGCGCGCGCTGGCTGGTATTGGCCGAAACGCCGGCGGCCGCGCTGCAGCGCGAGCCCTTCAGTCCTTTCGAGGGCGATGCCGGCAAGCTGCTCGACAACATGCTGCGCGCCGCCCGCTTGCACAAGGCCGGCGTGGTGCTGCTCGCGCCGCTGGTGCGCGGCGCGGCGGCCGGTGTGGGCGCCGCCCTGCCCGAGGCGCTGCCGGCCCTGATGGCCAGCGCGCAGCCCGACGTCGTGCTGGTCATGGGCCGGCTGGCCGCGCAGGCCTTGCTGCAATCGAGTGAGCCCTTCGGCAAACTGCGCGGCCAGGTACACGCCCTGCACGGAGCCCAGGCGGTGGTGACTTATGACGCCACCTATTTGCTGCGCAACCCCTCCGACAAAGCCAAAGCCTGGGACGACCTGTGCCTGGCCATGAGCCGGGTGGCTACACCAGTCTGATTCAGGTTTTAGCAGTGGTGTCCCGGCTGGGCGCCAGCACCGAGGCGATCGCCGCCACCATCAGCAGCACCGCGGCCCAGTCCTGCCAGTGCAGCACCTCGCCCAGGCCCAGCGCGCCTGAAAACACCCCCAGGATGGGAATCATCATCACGCTCAGCGTCGAGGCCACGGGCGGCAGCGCGCGCGCCAGCGTGAACCAGGCCGCGTGGGCAAAACCGAAGATCAGCACCGCGTTGTAGACAATCGCCGCCCAGGCCGTGGGCGAGGGCGCTTTCCACTGCGGCAGCTCGAACGCCATGCCCAGCCCGCTCATCACCACGGCCGTCATGACCGTCATCCAGAATGAGATCGTTAAGGTTGCGGCCTCAATCGTGGTCTTGCGCAGCAGCTGCGTGCCCAGCGCCCACGTGGCCGCCGCCACCAGCGCGCACAGCACGCCGAGCGGCCGGCCCGTCAGGTTGGTCAGCTCATACCAGAGCAGCAGGGCCACGCCCAGCGCCGCGGCGGCCACGCCCAGCCAGTTGCGCGGTTTGAGCCTCGCGCCGAAAAACCAGGCGCCCAGCAGCGCCGAGAAAATTGGCATGGTGTAGCCCAGGATGGCGGCGCGGCCGCTGCTCAGGTTTTTCACCGCCAGGATGATGAGCGCATGCCAGACAAACATGTTCGCCGCCGCCAGCCAGAACAATTCGCGCCATTTGTCGCGCGGCACAAAAAACGGCACCTTGAGCAGCACCATGGCCAGGCCCAGCACTGGAATGCCCAGCCAGATCGAGATCGCGCGAAAGGTCAGCGGCGGGTAGTCCGCGATGCCCAGCTTCATCACCGGCCAGTTCAGGCCCCAGACCAGGGTGAGCAGGACCAGGAGGACGAGTTGGCGCTGGGAGAGTTGCATGCAGAGGGTGGGCGATGGTTTGCGCGATTGTCCCGGTTTGGGGCAAAACATGCTGAAGAGCCACCTTCTTACAATAGGGGTTATGAATTTCCTCGACATGCTGGGCGCCGCAGAACGCCAGAACCATTCCATGCTCTGCGTCGGCCTGGACCCGGAACCGGCCAAATTCCCCGGCAAGCTCAAGGGCGACGCCAACAAGATTTACGATTTTTGCGCCGCGATTGTGGATGCCACCGCCGACCTGGTGATTTCCTTCAAGCCGCAAATCGCCTACTTCGCAGCCCACCGCGCCGAAGGCCAGCTCGAACGCCTGATGGAACATATGCGCCGCGTTGCGCCCCAGGTGCCCATCATCCTGGACGCTAAACGCGGCGACATAGGTTCCACCGCCGAGCAGTATGCGAAAGAAGCGTTTGAGCGCTACGGCGCCGATGCGGTGACGCTCTCGCCCTTCATGGGTTTTGACTCGGTCGCGCCCTACTTGAAATACGAAGGCAAGGGGGCGTTTTTGCTGTGCCGCACCTCCAACCCCGGCGGCGACGACTTGCAGAACCAGCGCTTCGCCTCCATCGAGGGCCAGCCGCTGTTGTATGAACATGTGGCGCGCCTGGCGCAAGGGCCCTGGAACCTCAACGGCCAGCTTGGGCTGGTGGTGGGTGCGACTTATCCGGCCGAGATTGAACGCGTGCGCACCGTGGCGCCCACCTTGCCCTTGTTGATTCCAGGCGTGGGCGCGCAGGGCGGTGATGCCGTCGCCACCGTCAAGGCTGGCTGGCGTGTCGGTGCGCCCATCATCGTGAATTCATCGCGCGCGATTTTGTACGCGTCGTCGGGAGATGATTTTGCCGATGCCGCGCGTCGGGAAGCGGTAAAGACGCGTGATGTGCTGGAAGCGGCCAGGGATGAAGCTTCGAAGTAGGCTGTTTGCGGCTGTTGGCCGGTGCGCGCCCTGCTGAAGGCGCATTCACAGGACAAGCTCTTAGCGAAACCCGTACAACGCCGCCGGGTTGTCCACCAGGATCTTTCGCCTCGCCTCATCACTCGAAGCCCAGGAAAACAGCAAGTCATACAGCTCGACCTCGGAGGGCGGAGGATTGCGCCCTGGATGCGGCCAGTTGCTGGCCCACAGGCAGCGTTCCTGAAATTTTTCGGCCAGCGTGCGCGCGATCAGACTCACGTCGTCATAGCCGGGCGCGCCCACTTTGGAAGTCTCGTAGGGCGCCGACAGCTTGATCCACACCTTGCCGGTGTCCAGCACGCGTAGCAGCGACTGGAAGGCGGGATGCTCGGGCTTGACGGGTTCGAGGAACTTGCCGTTGTGGTCTATCACCAGCTTGCAGGGCAGGCGCTTGAGCATTTCTTCATGCTCAGGGAAATTGCGACCGTCGAGCTGCAGGTTGACCATCCAGTCCATGGCGGCCAGGCGCGCCGCCATGGGCTCGAGTGAACTCCACTCCAGCACCGGGTTGATCATCATGTAACGCACGCCGCAGATGCCGCCGTCGTGCAGGCGCCGCAGCTCGGCATCCGTCACCTCGGGCGCCACCAGCGCGATGCCGCGGCCCGACTCGCCGAGCTGCGCCACGGCGTCCAGCGTGCAGCTGTTGTCAAAGCCGTAGGCCGAGGGCTGGACGATGACGGCGCGGCTCAGGCCCAGCGCCTTTTGCACCTCGCGGTACGTCGAGACCGGCAGATGCGGTGGCACCCAGGCCACATTGGGCACCATGGGGTATTTGTCTTCGTAGATATGCACATGGCAGTCGCAGGCGCCGGCGTCGGTGGTGTTCTGGGTGGCTTGCATGAAGGAAAGGGCTTTCGCAAAAAGAGGGAGTGAGGCCAGGCGGCATTCAGGCCGGCTGCGGCGCCTGCGTGGCCTGCTGCCAGCGGTGGGCCTGCGCCGCATTCACCGCGCCCTGGGGCGCACGCCCTTGCAGCAGTTCGGTCACCTGGGCCACGGTTTCCATGGCCTGGTGTTCCACCGCGGGCGGCGTGAGGCCGCCTATATGGGGTGAGGCGATCACGCGCGGGTGCGCGGCCACGCGCGGCGAGGGCATCTGGTCGGGCGCGCGGCCCACGTCGACGGCGCAGCCGGCAATCGTGCCGGCGTCCAGCGCGGCGATCAAGGCCTCGTCATCGACCAGGTTGCCGCGTGAGGCATTGATAAAAAACGCGCCGGGCTTCATGGCCGCAAAGGTTGTGGCGTTCATCAAATTCTCGGTGGCTTCCGTCGCGGCGGCCAGGCAGACCACATAGTCGGAGCGCTGCAGCAAGGGCAGCAGCTCGAGCTGCTCGAGCTCCTTGCGGCCGGTCGGCGTATAGGGGTCGTGCACCACGATGCGCATGCCCAGCGCGAGCGCCACGTCGCAGAGGTAACGGCTGATCTGCCCATAACCGATCACGCCTAGCGTGGCGCCGCGCAGCTCGCGGCCCATGGCGGGCAGCACGGGCCGGCCCGCGTGGTAGTCGGCCGCGGCCCTGCTGATGTGGCGGCTCAAGTCAATCATCACGCCGACAATCCATTCGCTGACCGAGGGGATAAAACCCGCGCTGGCCTGGGTGACCAGCACGCCGTGTCGGCTGGCGGCCGGCACGTCGATGTTGCGGATGTCGATGGCGCAGCGCACAAAGGCCAGCAGGCGGGGCAGCGCCGCAAACAGCGCCTCGTCGCCCACCGTCTGGCGGTAGGAAATGATGACCTCGCAATCGGCGGCCAGCGCGGCCAGTTCGCTGGAGGAGAGGTCGGTGTCGCCCGGGTTGAAACGCACCTCCGCGACGGCCCGCAGCGCGGCGATCGCGCGGTCGCCGAAGTAGTGCCCTAGCTTGCTTTGGGGGTGGCTGACAAAAACCGTTGCCATTCAAAAACCTTGTGTTCAGTGCGTACCAAAAATCAGCGCCCGCGGGCCTGGTATCTCACGGCGGAATCGCGCGCCACCAGCGTGGGCTGGAAGATGTATTCCCGGGTCTCTATGGAGGGGTCGGCCAACCGGCTCATCACGCGCTCGACCATGACCTGCGCCATCTCGGGCACCGGCAGGCGCACGCTGGTCATGGCCGGGTGCATCAAGGTAGAGAGGAACACGTTGTCTATGCCGATCACCGACACGTCCTCGGGCACGGCCAGGCCCGCGTCGCGAAAACCCGCCATCAGGCCGAAAGCCATCAGGTCGTTGACGCCTATCACGCCGGTGGGCCGCTCCGGCAGTTTGGCCAGCAGGCCGGCCTGGGCGCGGCCGACTTCGCTCATCATCGAGTCGCCGTACTCGTCGACCGGCGTGCCCTCGACAACGCGGGCGCTGCCCTCCAGCCCCGCGGTTTTGGCGGCCGACAGGAAGCCGGCGATTTTTTCGTTACGGCTCATGGTGCGGCCGGCCGGCGTGACAAACGCCAGGCGGCGATGGCCCAGGTCTATCAGGTGCTGCGTGGCGATGCGCGCCGACTCGAAGCTGTCCACCGTGACATGGTCAACGATGGAACGCATATTGGGCGTGGCGCGCCTGTCGTAGCTCACCATCACCATGCCGCGTTCGGCCGCGGCCTCCACGTGCTGCTCGTCGATCAGCGAGGAGATGATGATCACGCCGCGCACGCCGTGGGCCAGCAGGTCGTCGAAGAAGCGCGTCTCCTTGTCCCTGTCGCGATAGGTGTTGCCAATCATGATGCGAAAGCCGTAGCGCTCCTGTGCCAGGGTTTCGATCTCGCGCGCGATGAAGCCGTACATGGGGTTGGCCATGGACGGTACCAGCAGGCCTATCAGCGGCGTGTAGCCGGTCTTCAGCTGGCGCGCCGTGGAGTTGGGCCGGTACTTGAGCTCGGCGATCGCGGCTTCCACGCGCGCCAGCGTCTCGGCGGCCATGCGGTTGGCACGGCCGTTGAGCACGTTGGACACGGTGCTGGTGGAAACCCCGGCCAGGCTGGCGACATCTCGGATCTTGCTCACGGCGTTCTTCTTTTCATCAAGAGGTTGAAGGCATTGTCAGAGGCCCATGCGGGTGGGTAGCCACAACGAGAATTGCGGCACCAGCACCAGCAGGATCAGCGTGACGAACAGCACCGCCAGGTATTTCATCATGGGCCGGGCCACGTCCTTGACATGCGTGCCGGTGATGGCGCAGGTGGCGAACAAGCCCAACCCGACCGGCGGCGCGAACAAGCCCAATCCCATGGCAATCACCATGACGGTCCCAAAATGTAATGGATTGACGCCCAGCTGGGAGGCAATCGGCGTCAGCAGGGGGCCGAAAATGATCAGCGCGGGCGCGCCCTCCAGCACGGCGCCGAAGACGATCATGATGAGCACCGAAAGAATCACGAACATGGTGCTGCCGTAGGCATGCGCAAAACCGATCATGAAGGTCGACAGGTATTGCGGGATCTGCTGTATGGTCAGCGCAAACGACACGCTGGACGCCGCCGCCACGATAAAGAGGATGCCGCCGGCCATGGAGGCCGAGCGCACAAAGAGCTGCGCCACCGACTTCACCGTGAGCTCGCGAAACGCCATCCAGCCCACCACCAGCGCATAGACCACGGCAAAGGCCGAAACCTCGGTGGAGGTCGCCACGCCCGAGGTCACGCCCTTGCCGATCATCGCCACCATGACCAGCGCCACCATGGCGCCGCCCAGCAGGCGCAGCATCGGCGTGCGCACGTCAAAGGCCTCGTCGGGGTTGATGCGCGTGCCCACGTAAACCGTCACCGCCGCCAGCGACAGCGCCAGCACGGCCGCCGGCACCAGCCCGGCCATGAAGAGGCCGGCAATCGAGATGTTGGCGACAAAACCCATGATGATCATGTTGATGCAGGGCGGAATCGTCTCGGCCATCACGGCCGTGCAGGCCAAGAGGCCCGCGGTCTCGTTCGGGTCCTGTTTGGTCTTGCGCACCGCCGGCATGATGATGCCGCCCACCGCCGCGATGTCGGCCAGCTTGGAGCCCGACACGCCCGAGAAGAAGGCGGTTGCCGTGATGGTGATCAGCCCCAGCCCGCCGCGCACCCGGCCGAACATGCGCAGCAGCAGTTCGATGAGGCGCGATGACATGCCGTTGGACTCCATCAGCAGCCCGGCCAGCACAAAGAAGGGAATCGCCAGCAGTACATAGTGGTCGGTGCCCGCCATCACCTGCTGCGAATACACCAGCATGGGCAGGGACGGGTCGGCCATGAAGAACACCAGCGAGGACAGGCCCAGCACAAAGGCGATCGGCACGCCCAGCAGCAGCCCGCCCAGGAAGCCGGCGGTCAGCAGCATCCAGGGCTTGATGGCCAGGCCGGGCAGCAGCATGTTCCAGCCCACCACCGCCGCCACCATGGCGATGCCGATTCCCAGCGTGGACCAGACCACGCGCGAAGGCCCATTGACTGCGTTGGCGATGCCGAACAGGGTCATGAACAGGCTGCCGATCACGACGGGGAAGGTGTAAATCCATTGCGGCAGGCCTATGGGCGTGGTGCTGGACCAGGAGTCCACCAGCAGGCCGACCGACGAGACGAAGAGGCTGGCCGAAACCCCCACGATGATCCAGCTCGCGAACTGGATCAGCGCCGGCTGCCAGCGCACGGGCAGGAAGCCGCGGAAGATGTCCACGCCCACATGCTGGCTGCGTGCCAGCACCGTGGCTGCGCCGAAAAACACCAGCACGATCATCAGCGCGCGCGCCACCTCCTCGGCCCAGTCAAAAGGCTCATGCAGAAAGTAGCGGAACACCACCGAGGCAAACACCACCAGCATGTCGACGGCCAGCACCACGCCCGCGACGTACTCGGTCATGCGCATCAGCCAGGCCAGCCAGCGGCCCGGCGAATGGCCGACGCTGAAGCCGGGCGCCGAGGCATGCGCCGGGTTGTGGGACGGGGCTGGGGGGCTGGCGGCTGCGGTACCGGGCAGGGCCGCCGACAGGGTGGCTTCCATGCTCAGCCCCGCGCCGCGCTGATGGCCGTGAACAGCGGCGCGGTTTCAGGATACTGCTTGGCAAAGCCGGCCCAGAGCTTGGTTTCCATTTCCTTGCGCACCTGGTCGCGCTCGTTTTTGGCCATGGGCGTGAAAGTGATGCCGAGTTTCTTCAGGTCTTCAATGCCCTGCAGGCCTTTTTCGGTGCCGGTCTTGCGCAGCTGCACCGTCGAATCGGCGGCGGCCTTCATGAAGGCCGGGCGCAGTTCGGCCGGGATCCGCTCTACGCCGCGCTTGCCCATGATGCAGACCATGGGGCTGAACAGGTGCTCGGTCATCCAGCAGTGCTTGACGACTTCGTTGAGCTTGCTGGCCAGCACCGTGCCCGAATCGTGTTCAAAGCCGTCGACCACGCCGGTCTGCGCGGCCATGTAGAGCTCGCCGAAGGAAATCGGCGTGGGGATGGCGCCCATGATCTTGAAGGTCTCGATAAAAGCCGGCGTCGGCAGCACGCGCAGCTTGACGTTTTTGATATCGGCCAGCGACTTGACCGGCTGCTTGGTGTAGACGTTGCGGGCGCCGTAATGCGCGCTCCAGGTGATGACCTGGCAGCCGGTGCTTTTCTGCAGCATCTCGTTGAGTTTGGCGCCCACGCCGCTGTCCAGCGCCTTGGCCACGTGCTCGTAGCTGTCGAACAGGTAACCCAGGTCCAGCATGCCCAGCTGCGGCGTCACCGTGGCCCAGATGGACGAGCCGGTCAGCATCATGTCGATGGAGCCGACCTTGACCTGTTGCACCACGTCGCTCTCCTTGCCGAGCTGGTTGTTGGGAAAGTAGTCGATGCGTATTTTGTCGCCCACGGCCTTTTTGAGGTTGGCCTCCATGAGCTGCTGCCAGGCGAAGTGCGAGGAATTGAGGTCGGGCAGGTGCGCGGACGACAGGCGCAGCGCGACGGTGGACTGGGCCTTGGCCAGGCCCGAAAAACCCGTCGCCATGGCAACGGAGGCGGCAGAAGTGGCCTGGACAAAGCGGCGGCGTGAAAGTGAACCCATTTTTTGTCTCCTGATGTGATGTGTTTTGCGGTGCGCTGGGGAATCTCGGTGTTCTTTGTAGAACGATTTACTGTATCGTTACACCAAATTGACCGTCAAGCCGGGTGGGCGCGGTTTTGCTAGGTGTTTTCCTCCGTAAACCGGTGTTTGGGGCGGGTTTTGCCATCGGCGGCAAAAGCGCGATGAAATCCGGGGAGACAGACCCGACGCCCCTTTTTGGTTCGCTCGGCAATCGCGGAAAACCCGGGTCTTGACGCGAGCGGGCAGCGGCGCAGAATGCATCAGCTGCCGAGCTTGTATGTACAAGTTACGAGCGGCAACAAGCGGGGTATATGGGCACGGTTCGTGCTCTCCTCTTAAGCCTCTCAGGGCCAGGGCGCAGCCGCCACAAGCGGCGCAGCGCATTCTTTTTGAACCGTCCAACAGAAGGAAACCATCTTGAACCACATGCTCCCCCTCATCAGCCGCCGCGTGCTCTGCGCCACGGCCGCGGCCGCCATGCTGGCCTGCGGCGCCGGCGCCGCGCTGGCCGCCACGCCCAAGGACACGCTGGTGCTGGCCTTCGGCTTTGACGACATCATCACCATGGACCCGGCCGAGGCCTTCGAGCTGTCCGCCGGTGAAGTCATGGGCAACACTTACGACCGCCTGCTGCGCCTGGACGTGAACGACCCTTCCAAGCTGGTGGGCGACGTGGCCAAGTCCTGGAGTGTCTCGGCCGACGGCAAGACCTATACCTTCGAGATCAAGCCCGGCCTCAAATTCGCCTCGGGCAATCCGCTGACGGCCGAAGAGGTGGCCTACTCGCTGCAGCGTGCCGTGATGCTGGACAAATCGCCGGCCTTCATCCTGACCCAGTTCGGTTTTTCCAAGACCAACGTCAAGGACAAGATCAAGGCCACCAGCCCGACCGTGCTGACCATGGAGACCGACAAGGCCTATGCGCCAACCTTCGTCTTCAACTGCCTGACGGCCAATGTGGCCGGCATCGTCGACATGAAGCTGGTGCAGTCCAAGGAGGTCAATGGCGACTGGGGCTATGCCTGGCTCAAGACCAACTACGCCGGCTCCGGCCCGCTCAAGCTGCGCGAATGGCGCGCCAATGAAATCGTGGCGCTGGAGCGCAACGACAACTACTACGGCACCAAGTCCAAACTCGCGCGCGTGATCTACCGCCACGTGAAGGAGTCGGCCACACAGCGCCTGTTGCTGGAAAAAGGCGATATCGACATCGCCCGCAACCTGAGCCCGCAGGACATCGCGGCGCTTTCGGCCAACAAGGACGTGAAGCTCACCTCCACGCCCAAGGGCACGGTCTACTACATCAGCCTGAACCAGAAGAACCCCAACCTGGCCAAGCCCGAGGTGCGCGAGGCCATGAAATACCTGGTCGACTACGGTGCCATCGGCGACACGCTGATCAAGAACATCGGTGTGGTCAACCAGAACTTTTTGCCGCAGGGCCTGCTGGGCGCGAGCACCGAAAAGCCCTACAAGCTCGACGTGGCCAAGGCCAAACAGCTGCTGGCCAAGGCGGGCCTGCCCAACGGCTTCAAGGTGACCATAGACATGCGCACCATACAGCCGGTGCAGGGCATCACCGAAGCCTTCCAGCAGACGGCCAAGCAGGCCGGCATAGACATCGAGATCATTCCCGGCGACGGCAAGCAGACGCTGACCAAGTACCGCGCGCGCACCCACGACATGTACATAGGCCAGTGGGGCGCCGACTACTGGGACCCGCATTCGAACGCCGACACCTTCACGCGCAACCCCGACAACGCCGACGACGCCAAGGCCAAGCCCCTGGCCTGGCGCAACGCCTGGGCGATTCCCGAGCTGACCAAGCAGTCGGACGCCGCCGTGCTGGAGCGCGATGCCGGCAAGCGCAAGAAGATGTACGAGGAGCTGCAGGCCGAGTTCCGCAAGACCAGCCCCTTCATCATGCTGTACCAGCAGACCGAGGTGGCGGCCTACCGCAGCAACGTCGACGGCCTGAAGCTGGGCCCGACCTTCGACAGCAACTACGTGTTCAACGTGTCCAAGCGCTGACGGCTCCACCGACTTTGGCCATCCCCGATCCCACGGCCGCCGGCGTGGCGCCGCTCAGCGCGGTGCGCACGCGCACGGCCGGCCAGCGCCTTGCACCGCACGCCAGGAGCTTTGGCAACTTCCTGGTGGTGATACTGCTCACCTACCTGGGCCTGCTCGCGGTCACGTTTTTCATAGGCCGGGTGATCCCGATAGACCCGGTGCTGGCCATCGTGGGCGACCGGGCGCCGGCCCATGTGATCGCGCGCGTGCGCGAAGAGCTGGGGCTGGACAAGCCGATCTACCAGCAGTTCTACATCTACCTGGGCAAGGTGCTCAAGGGCGACTTCGGCACCTCGGTGCTGACCGCCAACCCGGTGATGACAGACATCAAGCGCGCCTTTCCGGCCACGCTGGAGCTGGCCAGCCTGGGCATCTTGATAGGCGCGGGCCTGGGCGTGCCGCTGGGCGTGTGGGCGGCCGTGCGGCGCGGCAAGCTGGTGGACCAGGTGGTGCGCGTGATAGGCCTGGTGGGTTATTCGGTGCCCATCTTCTGGCTGGGGCTGATGGCGCTGGTGGTGTTTTATGCGCGCCTGGGCTGGGTCTCGGGGCCGGGCCGCATCGACGTCAGCTATGAATACACGCTCACGCCCGTCACCGGCTTGCTGCTGCTGGACACCGCCATGGCCGGCGAGTGGGAGGCATTTCGCAATGTGTTTTCGCACCTGATCCTGCCAGCCTCGCTGCTCGGTTATTTCGCGCTGGCCTACATCAGCCGCATGACGCGTTCCTTCATGCTCAACGAACTCGCGCAGGAATACGTGATCGCCGCGCGCGCCAAGGGTTTGTCGGAGTCGCGCATCATCTGGCGCCACGCGCTGCGCAATGCCATGGTGCCGCTGGTGACGGTGATTGCGCTGTCCTATGCCGGCCTGCTCGAAGGCTCGGTGCTGACCGAGACCGTGTTCGCCTGGCCGGGCCTGGGCCTGTACATCACCAACTCGCTGCAGAACGCCGACATGAATGCGGTGCTGGGCGGGACCATCATCGTGGGCTCGATTTTTGTGGGGCTGAACCTGCTCTCCGACGTGCTCTACAAGCTGCTTGATCCAAGGACCCGCATTCGATGACTTCCAAAGCCGCATTCTTGCGCAGCTGGCTGGACACCGACAGGCCCACCTCGCGCCGCCAGGCCTTTATGGGCCGGGTCTACCACGGCTGCCGCGATTTTTCACGCAACCGGCTGGCCATGCTGGGCCTCTTTATCGTGCTGGGCCTGGTCGGGGTGGCGATCTTTGCCGAGCTGCTGGTGCCTTATTCGGCCTATACCGGCGACCTGCGCACCACGCGCTTGCTGCCGCCTTCGTGGACGCACTGGTTCGGCACCGACGACCAGGGGCGCGACATTTTTTCGCGCGTCATCATAGGCTCGCGCATCACGCTGATGGTGGTGATCCTGGTGGCGGTGCTGGCCGCGCCGCTGGGCCTGGTCGTCGGCACCGTGGCCGGTTATGCCGGCGGCTGGGTCGATGCGGTGCTGATGCGCATCACCGACATCTTTCTCGCGTTTCCGCGCCTCATCCTGGCGCTGGCCTTTGTCGCGGCGCTGGGGCCCGGCATACAGAACGCGGTGATCGCGATCGCCATTACCTCCTGGCCGCCTTATGCGCGCATGGCGCGCGCCGAGACGTTGACGATACGCCAGACTGATTACATCGCCGCCGTGCAACTGCTAGGCGCCTCACCCTGGCGCATCGTGCTGGGCCACATCATGCCGCTGTGCGTGTCCTCAGTGATCGTGCGCGTCACGCTGGACATGGCCGGCATCATCCTGACCGCCGCCGGCCTGGGCTTTTTGGGCCTGGGCGCGCAGCCTCCCATGCCGGAGTGGGGCGCGATGATCGCCAACGGCCGCCTGTATGTGCTGGACCAGTGGTGGGTGGCGGCCGCGCCCGGCGCCGCGATTTTTATCGTGAGCCTGGCCTTCAACCTGCTGGGCGACGGCTTGCGCGACGCGCTGGACCCCAAGGCGGCCAAATGACGGCGCATTCCGCAACACCCCTGCTCGTCGTTGAGGACCTGCGCGTCAGCTTTCCGCGCCGCGACGGCGGCATGACCGAAGCGGTGCGCGGTGTGTCTTTCACGCTGGGCCGCGAGCGCCTGGGCATCGTGGGGGAATCGGGCTCGGGCAAGTCGCAGACCGGCCGCGCCATCATGGGGCTGACCGCACCGGAGGGCCGCATCAGCGCCCAACGCCTGGAATTCTCTGGTACGGACCTGCTCAACTGCGTGCCGGCGCAGCGCCGTGCGCTGCGCGGCGGCCGCATCGCCATGGTGCTGCAGGACCCGAAGTTTTCGCTGAACCCGGTCATGACGATTGGCGCGCAGATCGTGGAGACGCTGCAGGCCCACACGCGCGTCTCGTCGGCTGAAGCCAAAAAGCGCGCACTCGCCGCGCTGGAGTCGGTGCGCATTGACGACCCGGCACGCGTCTTCAAGCTCTATCCGCATGAGGTCTCGGGCGGCATGGGCCAGCGCGCGATGATCGCCATGATGCTGATCGCCGACCCCGACCTGCTGATCGCCGACGAGCCCACCTCGGCCCTGGACGTCACGGTGCAGCTGCAGGTGCTGTCCATACTCGACACCCTGGTGGCCGAACGCGGCATGGGCCTGATCCTGGTCTCGCACGACCTGCGGCTGGTATCCACCTTTTGCGACCGCATCCTCGTGATGTATGCCGGCCGCGTGGTGGAGGAGCTTGCCGCCGGCGGCCTGGCCCAGGCCAAACACCCTTACACACGCGGCCTGATGGCCTGCCTGCCGCAACTGGGCGCGTCCATCCATCCGCTGGCCACGCTGGACCGGAAACCGGAGTGGGCACTGTGAACGCACCGGTTTCCTCCGCATCGCTGGGCCTGGAGGTGAGCGGCCTGCGCGTGGTGTACGACGGTTTTGCCGCGGTGGCCGACACGTCTTTCACCGTGAACCCCGGCGAGAGCTTCGGCATCGTCGGCGAATCGGGCTCGGGCAAGTCCACGGTGCTGCGCGCCATTTGCGGGCTGGCGCCGCGCACGGCCGGCACGGTGCGGCTGCTGGGCCAGGACAGCGCGCCCGGCAGCAAGGCCTTCAGACGCCAGGTGCAGATGGTGTTCCAGGACCCATACGGCTCGCTGCACCCGCGCCACACGGTGGACCGCATCCTGGCCGAGCCGCTGGCCATCCACGGCATCCTCGATGCGGAGGCGCGCATAGAGCGCGCGCTTGAGGAAGTCGGCCTGGGCACGGGCTTTCGTTTTCGTTACCCGCACCAGCTTTCGGGCGGGCAGCGCCAGCGCATCGCGATCGCGCGGGCCCTGATCCTGGAGCCGCAAATCCTGTTGCTGGACGAGCCCACCTCGGCGCTGGACGCCTCGGTGCAGGCCGAGGTGCTCAACCTGCTCGAAGAACTGCGGCGCCGGCGCGGCCTGACTTTCATCATGGTGAGCCACGACCTGGCCGTCGTCACCCATTTGTGCGAGCGGCTCATGGTGATGCAGCGCGGCCAGACGGTGGAGATGCTGCCTTCGGCCGACCTGGCGGTGCGCAAGGTCACCAATGCCTACACGCTGAGCCTGATGGAAGCGTCCACCGGCTTCAAGCGCCGCGCCGAGGCCGGGGTGGCCACCACGGCGTAGCGGTGGCTATTCTTGACTGGCGCATCGGGCGTGCGCGTGCTTTAATTTCCTTTCACCCACGGAGGCCTCCGACATGATCAACTGGGAAGCCCATGCCTGCCTGCCGCTGCACCCGGCGGCCGACTTTTCGCCCATGGACGCCTTGCGCGCCGCCGGCGTCAACTATGTGTCCATCAACGTCGGCATGGACATGAACCCGGTGTCGCAAATCATGGCGGTGATCGCCGCCTTCCGCACCAGGATCGCGGCGAACCCGGATCGCTACCGGCTGGTCTCCAGCGTGGAGGAGATCCGCGAAGCCGCCGCGGCGGGCCGGCTTGCCATCGGCTTTGACCTCGAAGGCGCGATGCCCTTGCAGGAGCACACCGAGATGGTGGCGCTGTACCGCGAGCTCGGCGTGCGGCAAATCCACTTTGCCTACAACCGCAACAACAGCGTGGCCGACGGCTGCCATGACGAGGCGCGCGGCCTCACGCCGCTGGGCCTGCGCATGGTGCGGGCCGTCAACAAGGCCGGCCTGCTCATGGACTGCTCGCACACCGGCCGGCGCTGCAGCCTGGACATCATGGCAGCTTCGTCAAAGCCGGTGATCTTCAGCCACGCCAACCCGCTGGCGCTGGTGGAGCACGGCCGCAACATCACTGACGAGCAGATACGCGCCTGCGCGGCCACCGGCGGCGTGGTCTGCATCTCGGGTGTTTCGGCTTTTCTCGGCACCAGCACGCCGCACGCCGGCGACATGGCGCGGCATGTGGCCTATGTGGCCGGCCTGGTGGGCGCGCAGCATGTGGGCATAGGCCTGGACATCAGCTTCCGCCAGGACGAACTCAACGACAACCCGCCCGGCGACTACGACCCGGACTACTGGTGGCCCAAGGCCGCCGGTTACGACCGCAGCGTTCAGCGCATGAGCTATACGCCGGTCGAAACCTGGCGACTGTTGCCCGAGGCGCTGCGCCAGGCGGGCCTGGGCGCGGCCGAGATCGAGGGCGTGATGGGCGACAATATGATGCGTGTCGCCGGCATCGCCTGGCAGCACGCCTGAACCTCCCGCAACCCACTGGCAGTCCCACATGTCTTCCATCACGCTTCGTTTTCTGGCCGAACCCAGCACCGTCAACTTTGGCGGCAAAGTCCATGGCGGCACCGTCATGAAATGGATTGACGAGGCCGGTTATGCCTGCGCCACCAGCTGGGCCAAGCGCTACTGCGTGACCGTTTCGGTGGGCAGCATACGTTTTCAGCGCCCCATCATGATCGGCGACCTGGTCGAGGTTGAAGCCCGGCTGGCCTATACCGGCAAGACCAGCCTGAACATCTCGGTGGAAGTGCGCGCCGGCGACATGAAAATCGGCCAGATGGCGGTGATCACCGAATGCCTGGTGGTGTTTGTCGCGGTGGACCTGGACGGCAAGGCCTTGCCCGCCCAGGAATGGCGGCCCGAGACCCCCGGCGACGTCGCGCTGGCCCAGCGCGTCAAGGCGCACCTGGACGCCGCGCGCAGCATGCAGCTGTCCTGAGCCGCGTCCCCCGCCCGCCGATGCAACACAATGCCCTGACAGGCCGCGACCTGGCGGCCGCCCTGACCGTGGTCGTGCTGTGGGGCATCAATTTTGTGGTGATGAAATTCGCGCTGCGCGACTTCACACCGTTTCAGCTCGGCACCGCCCGCTATGTGTTCGCCGCCCTGCCTTTGGTGCTGCTGATACGCCCGCCCAAGATCGCGTGGAAGTGGATTGTGTTCTATGGCCTCTTCCAGGGTGTGGGGCAGTTCGGCATTTTGTTTCTCGCCCTCAAGGTCGGCATGACGGCGGCGCTGGCCTCGGTGTTGCAGCAGACCCAGGTGTTCTGGACGGCGCTGTTCGGTTTTGTGCTGCTGCATGAACGCGCCAGCCGCCCTCTGCAGGCCGGCCTGGTGCTCGCGGCCCTGGGCCTGGCCTGCTTCGCGCTCAACTACGTGGGCACGGACGGCAGCAGCGCCACCACGCCGCTGGGCTTTTTGCTCACGCTCTGCGCGGCGGCCATGTGGGCCATGTCCAACATCGTGGCGCGGCGCGTGCAGCAGGCTTACAAGGACTATTCGCCGCTGGCTTTTGTGGTGTGGAGCAGCCTGGTCGCGGTGCTGCCGTTTGCCGCCCTCTCCTGGACGTTCGACCCCGAGCCCCTGCGCTGGCACTGGCTGGAGGCGCGCGCCTCGAGCTTGGCCGCTGTGGCCTACCTGGGCTGGGCCGCCACCATCCTGGGTTACGGCCTGTGGACGAACCTGCTCAAGCGCCACCCCGCGAACCGCGTCGCGCCTTTCAGCCTGGGTGTGCCCGTCGTCGGGTTGGCCACCGGCATGCTGGTGCTGGGCGAGGTCGTCACGCCCTGGCAATGGGCGGGCGTCGCGTTTGTGGTGGTCGCGCTGGCTTGTGTGATGTTGGGCGGGCGGGTGTTCAGGCCGGGCCCGCAACAGACCTGACGCCGGCCGCCTGCCTGTCGCCAAACCAGGCCGCCAGCAGCTCCAGCGTGTAGCGCACCTTGGCCGGTTGCTCGCCGCGTCGCGGCGTGACGGCGTACACCGGCATGTCTTCCATGCGCCAGCCCGGCAGCACCGGCAGCAAGCGGCCTTCGGCCAGCGCCTTGCGGTCGTCCTCGCTCACGCCCATGCTGATGCCCCAGCCGGCGACGGCCAGCGCGTGCAGCGCCGTGACCTGCGACACCTGCACCCTGCCTTCCAGCCTCAGGGTTTCGCATTCGCCGGACGGGCCCAGCAGCTCCAGCATGTCCGCGTTGTTGCTGCTGTTGGGTTTGCTGCCCAGCCAGTCGTGGCGCAGCAAATCCTGCGGCGTGGCGGGCCAGCCGCGTTCGGCCAGGTAGGCCGGCGAGGCGCAGAGCTGGCGCGCCGTGCTGCCCAGCTTGCGCGCGACCAGGCTGGAGTCGGCCATCTCGCCTACGCGCACCGCGATGTCCACACGCTCCGCGATCAGGTCTATCAGCTTGTCGTCCAGCAGCAGGCGCAGGCTGAGCCTGGGGTAGCCGCGCAGCGGCGCCAGCGCCGAGGCCAGCAGGCTGCCGAAGCCCACGGGCGCGGCCAGCCGCAGCTCGCCCTCGGGTTCGTCGCGCAGGCGCACCAGGGCTTGCTCGGCCTCGCGCGCGGCGCCCACCATGGCCGCGCAACCGGCGTGGTAGCGCTCGCCGGCCTCGGTCAGCGTGAGGCGCCGGGTCGAGCGGTGCAGCAGGGCCAGGCCCAGCGCCTGTTCCAGCTGGCGCAAATGCTGGCTCACGGCCGAAGGCGTCATGCCCAAGCGGCGCGCCGCCGCCGTCAGCGAGCCTGCCGCCACCACCTCGGCAAAGACGGCCATGCGCTTGAGTTGGTCCAGGGATTTATCGCTCATTGATTAGTTGTACTTCACAGTGTTGTCGGATTTTGCCGTCTATTCAGTTACTTGTGAAGCAATCAAACTAACAGCTTCTTTCAACCACAGGGAAATCTCCACCATGAACATCGCACTCATAGGCGCCACCGGTTTTGTCGGCGCACCGATTCTTTCCGAATTGCTGAGCCGCGGCCACAAGGTCACAGTGCTGGCCCGCAACCCCGGCAAAGTCGCGCCGCAAACCGGCCTCACCGTCGTCGCCGCGGACGCGCTGGACGCCGGCCAGGTCGCCAAGGCCGTGGCCGGCCATGACGCCGTCATCAGCGCCTACAACCCCGGCTGGGGCGAACCGAAGATTTACGACCTGCACCTGCAGGCCAGCCAGGCCATCGTGACTGGCGTCAAGCAGGCCGGCGTCAAGCGCCTGCTGGTGGTGGGCGGCGCGGGCAGCCTGTATGTGGCACCCGGCCTGCAACTGGTGGACACGCCGCAGTTCCCCGCCGAATACAAACAGGGCGCGCTGGCAGCGCGTGAGGCGCTCAACCAGCTCAAGCTCGAAGCCTCGCTGGACTGGAGTTTTGTCTCGCCGCCCATTGGCTTGGCGCCCGGCGAGCGCAGCGGCAAATACCGGCTGGGTGGCGATGAACTGCTGCCCGGCCAGGGGGATAAGCCGGCCGGGATCTCGGTGGCCGACCTGGCCGTGGCGATTGTGGATGAGGTGGAGACGCCTCGGCATGTGAGGCGTCGGTTTACTGCGGCCAATTAACGCTGATTGGCGATGCAGCGGGGGGGCTTGCCGGGTCTTGCTCCGGCTGAGCGCGCTCTTCCTCCTCTTTCCTCTTTTTAGTTCAGCTGGCCGGGTCTCGCCCCGGCGGGCGAGGCACTTTTATCGAAACCCGCAAAGCGGGTTTTCTTTGTTCGCCAAAGGCGCGCTACGC
>NZ_FNHX01000026.1 GCF_900103405.1 Polaromonas sp. JS666
TCGGCGACTTGCCCGGGCTCGCTGCCCACGGGCATCACCGGCTGCACGGTGACGACGCAACCGGCGGTCAATGCGCAGGGGGCGCTGAAGTGGACTTTCACCGGCTCGCTGGCCTCGGGCGGGCAGCTGGTGGTTACCTACCGCGTCAAGGTCGACCAGTAGTGGGTCGTGCACAAAGGCCGTAGCGATGATGCACAACCCTTCATTTCCAACGGCCCCGGTGTGGCGCCGACGCTGCGCAAAAATCCTGCGCGCTCTCGCTGCTGCCGTAGCGGGCGCCTGGGCCGCGCTGCCCTTGCTCATGCTGGCCGGCCTGGTGGGCACGGCGGCGCAAGCGGGGCAAGTGGCTTGCACACCGAGCACGGGTTATACCAACTGCACGCGAATCACTTACTCCGGCGCCGACCAGACTTTTACCGTGCCGGCCAACATAACGTCGGTCTACATCAAGGCGTGGGGCGGCGGTGGCGGCGGCTCCAATCAGGCCTATTACGCCAATCAATACGGTGGCGGTGGCGGAGGTTTTGCAGAAGGCACCTTGGCGGTCACTGGAGGCAGCTCGCTGGGAGTGCGTGTCGGCGGGGGCGGGCGAATCGATGACACCGTCGGCGTCTATGGCGGTGGTGGCGCGGGTGGCACAGGACAAGCGACGGCGAACGGGGGCAGCGGTGGCGGGCTCTCGGGGGTGTTTGTCGGGACCTACACCCAGGCTAATGCCAGGGTGATCGCCGGCGGTGGGGGTGGATCCTCACCCGGTGGCGACGTCGGAACGCCCGGTGGCGGTGGCGGTGGCGGCGGAGGCCTGAACGGCGGCACCTTGGGCGGCGCTGCCAGCGGCCAAGGCGGCACCGCCGCGGCCGGTGGCGCGGCGGCGACCGGCGGAGGCTGTAACCTGAGTGCGCCCACAGCCGGTAGCGCGTTGCAAGGCGGGACGGGCGGTAGCACCAACACGAATCAAATAGAAGGCGGCGGCGGTGGTGGGGGCGGTTACTTTGGCGGCGGCGGCGGCCGATGCCAAGGGACACAAACCAATGGCATGGGCGGCGGCGGCTCGGGCCGCCTCAATGGCGTGACCGGCGGGACCGGCACCACTGGCGCCAACGCCTCAGCCAATGGCACGGGTGGCGCAGCAGCCAACACCGCGGATTCTGTCTATAGCGCGGGCATCGGCGCAGGCGGTGGTTATGGGGCCGGCGGCAATGGCGAGGTCGTGATCCAGTGGGTGTCCCCGCGTGTGCAAATCACCAAAACCACACTGGCAGGCACCACGGGCAGCAATAATTTTCCTTTTACCCATACCGGCCTGAAAACCCTGGCGGGTGCCACGGCAGACAACAGCACCGTGTCCGTGACGGCGGCAGCCACCGTCGCGGGTGTCAACTATGTCGGCGCCGCAGGGGTGGCCCAAACCATCACGGAAACGCCTCCTTCAGGGTTTCGCACCAACAGCATCCAGTGCGTCGATGCCAATTCGGCCGCTACAGGCAACACCAACCCGGTGGCTTCAAGCGTCACCGTAGGCACGTCCACCATCACGATTCCCGCCGCCGCGATGGATGCGGGCGCGACGCCAGCGCTTTCGGCGGCTATCACCTGCACCTTCACCAATGAGCAGGTGTTGCCGCCGACTTTGAGCAAAACGTTTTCGCCCGCCACGATCCTCCAGGGCGACACCAGCGTCTTGACGATCACGCTGGCCAACACCGTTTCCACGGCGGCCACGCTCTCGGCGGCGCTGACGGACACTTTGCCTGCCGGGGTGACGGTCGCCGCAACACCGGGGGCCAGCACCACCTGCACGGGCTCAGGCGCCGTGGTCGCCGTAGCGGGGGCGGGCTCCGTCAGCTTGCCCGCCACGCGCACTATTCCCGCGGGTACGCCTGGGGGGGCCGCAGGCAGTTGCACGGTGACCGTCAACGTCACCAGCAACACCGCCGGCACGGTCACCAACACCCTTGCTGCCGGGGCGCTGCAAACCAACTATGGCAACAACGCGGCCGCTGCCTCGGCCAACCTGACGGTGACCAGCGTCATACTGGGGCTGGTCAAATCAGCACCAAGTCCTGCCTTGCAAGTAGGCAACAACAGCGCCTACACCCTGACGGTGACCAATACGGGAACAGCAGCGACCACAACGGCACGCGTGGTGGACCAGTTGCCGGCCAACATGACCTATGTCAGCGGCACAGGCACCGGCTGGACCTGCAGTGCTGCCAGTGGACTGGTGACCTGCAACTACAGCGGCAACATTGCTGCTGGCGGAGGCACGTCGGCGATCACCATCACAGCCACTCCGACCAGCACGGCCAGCGTGACCAACTATGCAGCGGTAGATCCTAAAGGCGGAACCGCCACACCGACCTCCACCACCTGTACGGCAGCGAATACACCGACGGCAGGTTGCGCCGCGCCGGTCACCAGCACGCCGACCAGCGTCATCCTGGGCCTGGTCAAGTCGGCTCCCAGTCCCGCGCTGCAGGTTTTCAGCAACAGCGCCTACACCCTGACGGTGACCAACAGCGGCACGGCCGCCAGCGCAACGGCGCGCGTCGTGGACCAACTGCCCGCCAACCTGAGCTATGTGAGCGGCGTAGGCACCGGCTGGTCGTGCTCGGCAGCCGGCGGCGGCGGCGCGCTGGTGACTTGTAACTACAGCGGGAGCATTGCCGCAGGCGGCGGCACATCCGCCGTGGTGATCACCGTGACTGCCACCAGCAATGCGGCGACTACCAATTACGCCTCGGTAGACCCGACAGGCGGCACCGCGCCGCCCACGCCCACCAGCTGTACCGCGGCCAACACGCCGAGCGCGGGCTGCGCGGTGCCCGTCACCAGCACCGCCGGCCGGCTGATCGCGGGCACCGTGTATGCCGATGTGAATCACAACGGCAACCTGGACGCCGGCGAGTCGGGCATAGGCGGTGCCAGCGCCTTGTTCGTCAAGCTGGTGCCTTTGTCCGGCGGCATCTGCACCGGCCCGGCCGTGGCGGCGGCACCGGTCACTCTCTCCACCGGCGCCTACAGCCAGTCCAGCGTGGCGCAAGGCAGTTACTGCCTGATCGTGAATGGCAACAGCACCCTGAGCGACATCACGGCCGCCTACCCGGCCGGCTGGATAGGCACCCAGAACTCGAGCGGTGTGATTCAACTCGCAGTCGGTGACGCGCCGCCGGCGCCGCAGAACTTCGGCCTGTACAGCGGCAGCACCTTAAGCGGCAATGTGTTTGCCGACAATGGCGCGGGCGGCGGCACGGCCAACAACGGCGTGAAGGCCGG
>NZ_FNHX01000004.1 GCF_900103405.1 Polaromonas sp. JS666
CGCCTTCGACCTCGACCTTGGAGGCAAAGGTGGCCTGGGGCCAGCCCAGCAGCGCGGCCAGCATCTGGCCGGTCTGGTTGCAGTCGTCGTCGATGGCCTGCTTGCCCAGGATGACGAGCTGGGGTTGTTCTTTCTCGACCAGGGCCTTGAGCAGCTTGGCCACGGCCAGGGGCTGCAGTTCTTCGGCGGTCTCGACCAGGATGGCGCGGTCGGCGCCGATCGCCATGGCGGTGCGCAGGGTTTCCTGGCATTGCGCGACGCCGCAGCTGACGGCGATGACTTCGGTGACGACGCCCTTTTCTTTCAGGCGCGTGGCTTCCTCGACGGCGATCTCGTCAAACGGGTTCATGCTCATCTTGACGTTGGCGATGTCGACACCGCTGCCATCGGATTTGACGCGGACTTTCACGTTGTAGTCGACTACACGTTTGACGGGGACCAAGACCTTCATGACAGGGCTCCAGAGTTGTTGATTGGCAGAATATGGCGTATCAATTGACGTTGACGTAAACGTAAGCTTTGCATTCTATGCTGCGGCATGCCGGGTGCGGGCTGCGGAACCGGCGGCCGGAGGGTATCCAGGGGCGCCGGGCAGAAAAAGAACGGTCGTTCTATTTTTCATTATAGAGGGCGGAACAGGGGGAATTAGAGCATCCTGCCCAACCGTTGTCCTAAAGGTGTCTTTCAGGCGTCAATTGGGTGACGGCCGGGGACGCGCGCCGGCTCAGGAGGGCTTGGCGGGGTTCTTTTCGTCCGCCATGACGCGGGTATGCACCACGCGCTGCGGGTAGGGAATGTCGATGTTGTGGGCGCGCAGGGATTCCAGGATGGCCAGGTTGATGCGGGAGCGCAGGTTTTGCTGGCCGTTTTCCGGGTCCGCCATCCAGTAGTTGAGTGTGAACTCCAGCCCGTCGGGGCCGAAATTGGTCAGGTTAACGCCGGGAGCCGGGTCGCGCAGCACGCGGTCCTGCCTGAGCGCCGCCTCGTTCAGCAGGCGCATCACGAGTTCCACATCGCTGTCGTAGCCCACCGAGACCACGGTGGACTGCAGCACCTGCGGGTCGCTCAGCGAGAGGTTTTCGATGCGGGTGCTGATGAACATCTCGTTGGGCACGATGGACTCGCGCCCCGAGGGCGCGCGCACCACGGTGTAGCGCGCGTTGATGTCGGTGATGCGGCCCTCGAAAGTATCCACCCGCACGTTGTCGCCTATGCGCACGCTGCGCTCGGCCAGCATGACAAAGCCGCTGACGTAGTTGGCGGCCAGTTTCTGCAGGCCGAAGCCCACGCCCACGCCGACCGCGCCGCCCAGCACCGAGAGCGCCGTGAGGTCTATGCCCACCGAGGACAGCGCCAGCAGCAGGCCGACAAACATCAGCACGGCGCGCACCGCATTGGCCACCGCCTTGCGCAGGGACAACTCATTGCCGGTGGCCGAGCGCAGCAGGCGCGCCTCTATGGCCGAGGAGATCCACAGTGTGATCAGCAACACCACGCCGGCCGTCACCGCGCCTTCGAGCATGGTGCGCACCGACAGGTTGCTGTTGCCTATCTTCCACTTGATGCCGTCGAGCTCATCGAGCACCACGGGCAGCAGGCCGCTGACCCACAGCACCATGGCAATCCAGGCCAGCCAGGAGATGGTGCGCTCCAGCGCGCGCACCAGCGGCGCGTCCTTGAAGGCCACCTGCAGCACCTTGACGCCCAGGCGTATCGCGGCCAGCGACACCAGCACGGGAATCGCCACCTTGAAGAGCGCCAGCGGGAACAGGCGCTCCAGCAAGGCCTGGGCCGCATAAGCCAGGAACAGCAGCAGCAACGGAAACAGCACGCCGTCGATCACGCGGCGCCCGAACAGGATGGAGGTGTTGTCGACCGCCATGCGCGCGCGGCCCGCCACGCGCACCACCAGCCAGGCCAGCATCGCGCAGGCCACCAGCGCAGCGAGCTCCGTCAGGGCCGTGGGCTGGGCCAGCGCGGCAAACCAGGCGTCCAGGCTGTCGATACGGGCGGGGGGACGGGTCGTTACGGCGCCGGCCATTGGGGTTTCCTTTTCTCGATGAAGGCTTGCACGCCCTCCTGTGCAACGGCATGGGCCATGTTGCGGGCCATGGACTGGCCCGCCAGCTGGTAGGCGGCCTCTATGCCGGTTTCACGTTGTTGGTAAAAAAGCGCCTTGCCCATGGCCAGCGCCTCGCGCGGCTTGGACAGCAGCGACTGCAGCAGTTTTTCGACCTCGTCGTCCAGCGCTTCAAGCGGCACGACGCGGTTGACCAGCCCCCGTGCACGGGCTTCACCGGCCGTGATGAAGTCGCCGGTCAGCAGCATCTCCATGGCCTGCTTGGCCGGCATGTTGCGCACCAGCGGCACGCTGGGCGTGGCGCAGAACAGGCCCACGTCTATGCCGTTGACGCCGAAGCTCGCGCCCTCGGCCGCCACGGCCAGGTCGCACTGCGCCACCAGCTGGCAGCCGGCCGCGGTGGCCAGGCCCTGCACCCGCGCGATCACCGGCACCGGCAGCTTCTGGATGCCCAGCATCATGCGCGTGCACTGGGCGAACAGCTTCTGGTAATAGGCCAGATCAGGTTGCGCGCGCATTTCCTTGAGGTTGTGGCCGGCGCAAAAAGCCTTGCCCTCGGCCGCGATGACCAGCGCGCGCGCCGCGCCGTCGGCGGCGACGGCATCGAGCCCGGCCTGCAGCGCGGCCAGCATGTCCTCGCCCAGGGTATTGAAAGCAGCCGGGCGGTTCAGCACCAGGCGGTGCACGCCGCGCCTGTCCTGGCTGTGCAGCACGGGAGCCGAAAGGTCGGCGGCGGATGCGGCGCTCATGAACAAAACTCCTACAGGTCGGCCAGCACGCGGATGTGGGCCTCCACGCTGCGCGCCAGTGCGTTCAGGTTGTAGCCGCCTTCGAGCGAGGAGACGATACGGCCCTGCGCATGGCGTTTGGCGACATCCTTGATGCGCTGTGTGATCCAGGCGTAGTCCTGCTCGACCAGGCCCATCTGGCCCAGGTCGTCGTCGCGGTGGGCGTCAAAGCCGGCGCTGATAAAAATCATCTCGGGCCTGAACTCTTCCAGGCGCGGTATCCACATCATCTCGATCAGCTCGCGCACGTCCATGCCCTTGGTATAGGCCGGCACCGGCAGGTTGAGCATGTTGCCGGCGCGGCCCTCGGTGCCGCTGTAGGGATACAGCGGGTGCTGGAAGAAGCTCACCATCAGCACGCGCTCGTCGCCGCTCAGGATGTCCTCGGTGCCGTTGCCGTGGTGCACGTCGAAGTCGACAATCGCCACGCGCTTCAAGCCGTGGCGCTCCAGCGCGTAGCGGGCGGCGATGGCGATGTTGTTGAAAAAGCAAAAACCCATCGCCTTGTCATGGCAGGCATGGTGGCCGGGCGGGCGCACGGCGCAAAACGCGTTTTCGAGCTCGCCCGACAGCACCGCATCGGTGGCCGCCAGCGCGGCGCCGGCGGCGCGCAGGGCGGCGTTCCAGGTGTGCACATTGAGGGCGGTGTCGGGGTCTATCTGGGCATAGGCCGGCCCGCCCGCCTTGATGTCGTCGGCCAGCCGGTCGCTCAGGCCGCGCAGCGCCGCCACCATCATGCGGTCGTGCGCGAGCTCCACGTCGCCCAGGGCCGCGCGCGGCGCCTCGCGGGTGTCCAGCGCGTCCTTGACGCCGGTCGCCAGCAGCCAGTCGTCGATGGCGTCCAGCCGCTCGGGGCATTCAGGATGCCCGGCGCCCATCTCGTGCCTGCGGCAGTCGGGATGGCTGAAATAACCAGTCGCGTTCATCGGGAAATCGTCGGCAAATGTTTTACGAAAAATTACGGTATGGTTGGCGGCATGAATGCCACAGAAAAGCTCCAAGCGCTCCTGAATCAGCTTAACACGGTCATCGTCGGCAAGCCGGCCCAGGTGCAGGACTGTGTGGCCTGCCTGCTGGCCGGCGGCCACCTGCTGATCGAGGACGTTCCCGGTGTCGGCAAGACCACGCTGGCGCATGCACTGTCGCGCTCCTTCGGCCTGCAGTTTTCGCGGGTGCAGTTCACCGCCGACCTGATGCCCAGCGACCTGTCGGGCGTGTCGATTTACGAGCGGCAAAAGGAAAGTTTTGTGTTCCACCCCGGGCCGGTATTCGCCCAGGTGCTGCTGGCCGACGAGATCAACCGCGCCAGTCCCAAAACCCAGAGCGCCCTGCTGGAAGCCATGGAGGAAAAGCAGGTCACGGTCGAAGGCGAAACCCGCCCCCTGCCCCTGCCCTTTTTTGTGATCGCCACGCAAAACCCGCACGACCAGCTCGGCACCTACGCCCTGCCCGAATCGCAGCTGGACCGCTTCCACATGCGGATTTCCCTGGGCTACCCCGACCGCGCCGCCGAGCGCGAGCTGCTGCGCGGCGCCGACCGGCGCGAGATGGTCGAGCAGCTGCCGGCCCTGCTGGCGCCGCACGACCTGCTGGAGCTGCAGCAGCTGGTGGCCCAGGTCCACGCCTCGGAAGCCCTGCTCAACTACCTGCAGGACCTGGTAGCCGCCACGCGCTCGGGACGCTGGTTTCTGCAAGGCCTGAGCCCGCGCGCCGGCATCGCCATCATGCGGGCCGCCAGGGCCCAGGCCTTTTTGAGCAAGCGCGACTACGTGGCGCCCGACGACATCGCCGCCGTGCTGCCGCAGACCGCCGCGCACCGGCTGATTCCCGTCAGCGACGCGGGGCGCGGCGCGGTTGAACAGGTGCGCGCCATGCTGGAAGCCGTGCCCCTACCCTGAGCACGAACCGAGCGAAACCGCTTTCCCATGGCCGCGCCGATCGCCCTCCCCAACCCCGCGGCTTTTGCCCGCGCGCGCTTCCAGGCCTGGTGGCAAAGCAAGCTGCCCTTTACCGACAGCGTGACGCTGACCCAGCGCAACGTCTACATCCTGCCCACGCGGCCGGGCTGGATGATGGGCCTCACCCTGCTGGTGCTGCTGGTGGCCTCCATCAATTACCAGTTAAGCCTGGGCTACCTGCTGACGTTTTTGCTGGCCGGCAGCGCGCTGGTCGGCATGCATGTCTGCCATGGCACGCTGCGCGGCCTGTCCATGAACCTGGCCGCGCCCCATGCCCAGTACGTGGGCGCCACCGCCACCTTTGAGGTCAAACTGACCAACACCCGGCGCGCCGCGCGCCACGGCATAGGCCTGAGCGTGCTCAACCCGCAGGACGTGGACATCGAAAAAGGTCGCGAACGGCACTGGGCCTGGACCGACGTGCCCGCACAGGGCAGCAGCACGGTGCAGGTGGCCTTCACCCCGCGGCGGCGCGGGCTGCACAGGCTGCCCACGCTGACCGCCGAAACCCGCTTTCCGCTGGGCACCTTCCGCGTCTGGACCGTCTGGCGGCCCGCCGCGCAGGTGCTGGTCTATCCCGCGCCCGAAGCCCACCCGCCACCCCTGCCCCCCGGCGAGCCGCGCTCCGGCGGCGCCGCGGCCGCCCTGCGCGCGCAAAGCAGCGGCGAATTCGACGGCGTGCGCGGCTACCGCCGCGGCGACCCGATGAAACTCGTGGTCTGGAAAAAAGCCGCGAAAGACGACGGCCAAGGCAACAGCCTGGTGGTACGCGACACCCAGCAAGCCCAGCGGCACGAACTCTGGCTGGACTTCGCCCAGGCCGGCTCGGCTGGCGTCGAGCAGAAGCTGTCACGGCTGTGTGCCTGGGTTCTCTTGGCTGACAAGCTGTCGCTGGACTATGGTTTGCGTTTGCCCTCTTTGGAGGTCAAGCCTGGTAGTGGGGAGGCACATAAGCGCTTGTGCCTGGAGGCGTTGGCGGTATGTTGAAGGTTCTTTTGTCTGCCCGACGGGCGGGTTCTCTTTTGAATCCTGCTGGCCGGGGGTTGCCCGGCAGCAACTCACTTTTCTTTGCTTCGCCAAAGAAAAGTAAGCAAAAGAAAGGCGACCCTGGTTCCTGCGTCCCCTTCGCTGCGCTACGGGGCAACCTGCGGTGCTCGGTCCAGCCGGGGTCAAAAACAACTCGCTTCGCTCAAACAAGTTTTTGCCCTGATCCGTCTGGCCCTGCGCTCCTCGGCGCATCCACAAGGGGGTGGGGACAGGAATACCAAACAGCCAAAGACAGAAAACCACATACCGAAAACCACAAGGACACGCCATGGCGTGTCCTTGTGGGTATTTGGTTCCCGCTTCCGATTGCCCCGTCCTGGCTGGGCCGAGGAGCGCAGAGACAAGCGGATCAGGGCTGGCGTTGTCTGAGCGAAGCGCAGCGCAGCGAGTTTAGCCAGACCCCGCTTGGCTCGAGCACCGCAGGTTGCCCGAAGCGAAGCGGAGGGACCCAGACTGCGGGTCGCCTTTTCTTTGGTGACTTTCTTTTGGCGAAGCAAAAGAAAGTTACTGGCCGCCGGGCCACTCCCGGCCAGCTACCCTTAGCAGAGGACGCACCGCCGGAGCAAGACCCGGCCGGCGGCCAGCAGGTGCACACATGCTGAGCCGCCTCCAATCCCTGCATCGCGACGCCCGCGACACCCTCTTCCTGCTGGCAGTCATCGCCTGGGTGTTACTGCCGCAAGTGAACGAACTACCCCTCTGGTGCAGCGCCCTGGCCGGCGCGGTACTCCTCTGGCGCGGCTGGCTGGCCGTGAAGGCGCAGCCGCTGCCGGGCAAGCGCTGGTTGCTGCTGTTGATGGCGCTCACCCTGGCCGCGACCTGGCTCACGCACCGCACGCTGCTAGGGCGAGACGCGGGCGTGACGCTGCTGGTGGTGCTGCTGACTCTCAAGACGCTGGAGCTGCGCGCCAAGCGAGATGCCTTTGTGATTTTTTTCCTCAGCTTCTTTTGCATGCTGAGCAATTTCTTTTATTCGCAGTCCCTGCTGACGGCGCTCAGCATGCTGCTGGGACTGCTGGGACTGCTGACCATGCTGGTCAACGCGCACATGCCTGTCGGCAGGCCGCCGCTGTCGCAAGCCGCCAAAACCGCCGGCTGGATGGCCCTGCTGGGCACGCCCATCATGCTGGTGCTGTTCCTGCTGTTCCCGCGGCTGGCGCCCCTGTGGGGTGTGCCCAGCGACGCGCCGGCCGGGCGCAGCGGCCTGAGTTCCAGCATGCAGGTCGGCACCATTGCCAGCCTGGCGCTGGACGAGAGCGTGGCCATGCGCATCAAGTTCGACGGCGCGCCGCCGCGCAAGCAGGACATGTACTTTCGCGGCCCGGTGCTGGCCACATTCGACGGCCGCGAATGGCGGCCCTCGCGCCTGAACGCCTCCGCGCGCTTCGGCGTGGCCGCCGACCTCGCCGTCTCCGGCGCGCCGCTCAAATACGAGGTCACGTTGGAGCCCACCAACCGGCCCTGGCTGTTCGTGATGGAAGCGGCGGCCCAGGTCCCCGCGCTGCCGTCCGGCTTCCAGGGCACGATGCAGCCCGACCTGCAATGGCTGGCGAACCGCCCCATCAACGACCTGCTGCGCTACCAGGCCCAAAGCTACCCGAGCTTTCAGCACGGCCCCTTGCAAACCGTGCCAGGCCTGCAGGAGTTCATCGACCTGCCGTCCGGCTTCAACCCGCGCACGCGGGCCCTTGCCGGCGAGATACGCAACACACCCCGCCTGGCGCGCGCCGGCACCGCCGCGCTCGTGGAAGAGGTCATGAACCGCCTGCGCACGGGTGGCTACAGCTACACGCTGGAGCCCGGGGTTTACGGCCAGCACAGCGCCGACGAATTCTGGTTCGACCGCAAGCAGGGCTTTTGTGAACACATCGCCTCGGCCTTTGTCATCCTGATGCGCGCCATGGACGTCCCGGCACGCATCGTCACCGGCTACCAGGGCGGCGAACTCAATACCCTGGACGGCTTCTGGGTGGTCCGCCAGAGCAGCGCCCATGCCTGGGCCGAAGTCTGGGAAGCCGGCCGCGGCTGGGTGCGTGTGGACCCGACCTCAGTGGTCGCCCCGGGGCGCATCGGCGCGTTCGAGCGGCTGGAGGCGCCGCAAGGCGCGGTCGCGCGGGCCTTGCGCACTTTCAGCCCGACGCTCATGGCCCAGCTGCGCCTCTTTTGGGAGGCGACCAACAACAGCTGGAACCAGTGGGTGCTCAACTACACCCAGGGCAGGCAGCTCAACCTGCTGAAAAACCTCGGCTTTGAATCGCCGAGCTGGGAAGACCTCAGTTATATGCTGATCGCCATCCTCGTGGCGGCCGCGCTGCTGGGCGCCGGCTGGAGTTGGTGGGACCGCAGCCAGCACGACCCCTGGGTGCGTTTGCTCACGCGCGCGCGCCACCGGCTGGACAAGGCCGGCATCCCCAGCACACCGGCCACCTCGCCCCGCCAGCTCGCCGAGGAGGTGCTGGCCCGCTACGGCCGGCAGCCGGGCAGCGCCGCGCAGGCCCTGGCCGACTGGCTGCTGCGCCTGGAGCAGCAACGCTACGCCGCTGCGCCGGCCGGTGCGGGCAAGGCGGCGCCGCAACTGCATGCGCTCAGGCAAGAGTTCAGCCGGCTGAGCTGGCCTGCTTAAAATCGGGACTGGCTCCGCCGCCCCTTCGCGCCTCCCCCACCTCATCCCACCATCCCGCTCATGCCCTTTTACCGTTCCGGGTCCGCCCTTTTCCTGATCGCCGCGCTGGCCTGTTCCGCCTGGGCCGGTGACGCCAAACCCTTACGGAAAAAAGTGGCCGCGCCGGTGCAAAACCAGGGGCCACTGTATGCGACGCGCCCCGAGGCCATGCAGTTCGCCGACGACATGGCCGCGCGCCGCGACCTGGACCCGGACTGGGTGCGCGACGCCATAGGCCAGTCGCGCTACAACGCCACCGTCGTGCGCCTCATGCAGCCGCCCACCAAAACCTTTGTCAAGAACTGGCGCGTCTACAGGAGCCGCTTCATAGATCCGGTGCGCATAGAGGCCGGCCGGCGTTTCTGGCTGGAGAACCAGGCAACACTGGAGCGCGCCGAAAAGGAATACGGCGTGCCCGCCGAAATCATCGTCGGCATCATCGGCGTGGAAACCATTTACGGCCGCGACACCGGCAACTTTCGCGTGATGGACGCGCTGACCACGCTGGCCTTTGATTTCCCCCCCAACCATCCGCGTGCGAAGGAACGCAGCGAATTCTTCAAAGGCGAGATCGAGCAATTCCTGACCCTGCAGAACCGGCTGGCAGCCAACCCCTTTGACGCGCGCGGCAGCTTTGCCGGCGCCATGGGCATGCCGCAGTTCATGCCTTCCAGCTGGATCAAGTACGCCGTCGACTTCGACGGCGACGGAACGGTAGACCTCTGGAACAGCAAGGCCGACGTGATCGGCTCCGTCGCGAGCTATTTCAAGGCCTTCAACTGGCAGCCCGGCATGCCCACCCACTACCCCGTGAGCTTCGACAAAAGCCGGCTCGACATGGAAGCGCTGATGGCGCCCGACATCCTGCCGACTTTCAGCGTCGCCAGCTTTACCGAAAAAGGCGCAGTGCTCGAAGGCCCGGCCCTTCAGCACCAGGGGCCGCTGGCCCTGGTCGAGCTGCTGAACGGCCAGGACGCCCCGCAATACGTCGCCGGCACCGAAAACTTTTACGCCATCACGCGCTACAACTGGAGCAGCTACTACGCAATGGCGGTGATTGAGCTGGGCCGGGAAGTGGCGGCGCGGGTAAGGCAGTAGGCTGAGGAACCGGCCGCCTAGCGGCAGGGCGCCCCCGCCAGTGTTCTGGCCGCCGTCAAGAAATCCCCGGGCGCAACCCAGCTGACGTCCCAATTCCCCGCGACGGGGACCTGGCGCTTGTGGGCAATCACCATCTGGCGCTTGGGCACGACAAGAATGTACTGGCCATGCACACCCCACGCCATGTAGGCACCCTGGAGCGGGGAATCCGATGGCTCCTCGAGTACCCACCACAGGTAGCCGTAAGCAAAGTGGCGCCTGGCCGTTCGGGGCGGATGCATCTCCGCGGCAGGGGTCACGACAGCAGTGGTCTGGGCAACCCAGTGCTGCGGAACGAGTATCTGCCCGCGCCAGTTGCCTTGCTGAAGCATCAGATAGCCCAGGCGCGCCATGTCCCGGGTGGAAAGAAAGAAGTGGTAAGCGGCGTGCTGCGACTTCGTGAGGTCGCCAGTGCGGCGATGGCGTTCCAGCTGAAAGTCCTCAAGCTGCAAAGGGGCGGCGAGGTCATCGGCAAATGCACGGTAAATACTCTTCCCCGTCAGCGATTCAAACACCGTGCCGGCGGCGTTGAAATCCCAGTTGTTGTAGAGAAAGTAGGTACCGGGCACTTGCGAGCCTCGCGCCGGGGCGGACGCGAGGTCGTCGCCGCCGTTGGCGGCCGGATGGTACACACCGGAACGCGCCGTGAGCAGATGCCTGAGCCTGGCCTGCCGTTCGATAGGCAGGAGTCCGCCTGCATCGTCGATACCAAGATCGGCCAGGGTTTTCTCGGGATCAATCGTTCCGTCCGCCACATATTTGCCGTAAAGCATGGACAGGATGCTTTTGCGGGCCGAGAACAAAATGCTGACCAGCTCGGTCGGGCCGTAGCTGAACAATACCCTCCCCTGCTGCACCGCCATCAGTGATGTTGTGTCCAGCGTCCGCAGGTAGTCGCGCGCCCGGTCTAGCTGCGCATGGCATTCGGGACTCAAGGACGAAGGAGGGATCGCCTCCCACGACTTTCCGGGGTAAACCGGAGCCTCATCGGCGGGCGCCTGAGCTCCCGCCACCGACGGCAACAGCAGTGAGGCGCAGAGGAAAAGTGGGGCCAGGTAATTCAGCATTCTTTTTTGAGGCATGCGATCACAGGTGGCCCAGCCACCGCAAACCACTTACTCAGGCCTGATGTTCGCACTCTTCACCAGCTTGCCCCAACGATCGGCCTCCGACTTGATCAAGGCGGCGAACTGCTCGGGTGTGCCGCCGCCGAGTTCGTTGCCCTGGCCCAGCATCTGTTCCTTGATGGTCGGGTCGGCAAGCGCCTTGTTGACGGTTTCATTGAGCAGCTTGATAAGGGCCGCGGGTGTGCCGGCCGGCGCCACCAGCCCTTGCCAGTTCTGGACCTCGAAGCCCGGCACACCAGCCTCGGCCATGGTGGGCAGATCGGGAAACAGCGGCGAACGCGTCTTGCTGGTGATGGCCAACGCGCGCAGCTTTCCGGCACGGATCGAGGGCGCGGCGGAATACATCTGCTCAAACATCATGTCGACCTGGCCGCCCATCAGGTCGGTCGTGGCGGGCGCGCCGCCCTTGTAGGGAATGTGGGTGATGGACAGGCCGGCCAGCGACTTGAACATCTCGCCCGACAAATGGTGCGAGCCGCCCAAGCCGCCCGAAGCGAAGGACAGCTTGCCGGGGCTGGCCTTGGCGGCGGCGATGATGTCCTTGACGCTCTTGAACTGGGAACTCGCCGGCACCATCAGCACCAGCGGGCCCTTCTCGATCAGGCAGACCGGCACCAGTTCCTTGGCGGGGTCAAAGTTCATCTTCTTGAACATGGTGGGGTTGACCGCCAGCGGGGCGAAGTTGCCCATGCCGATGACGTAGCCGTCCGGCTTGGCATGCGCAACGGCCTCGGTGCCGATATTGCCGCCCGCGCCTGGCTTGTTGTCTACGAGCACTGGCTGGCCCAGCGCCGTGGAAATGAAACGGCCGATCTGGCGCGAGCGCTGGTCGGCATTGCCCCCCGCCGCGTAAGGGCAAATCAGCGTGATGGGCTTGCCGGGATATTTGTCCTGGGCCCAGGCCAGCGAGGGCAATGCGATGACGGCCGAAGCGGCTTGCAGAAGATGGCGGCGTTTCATGTCGGGTCCTTGTTGTGATGGGTGTCCCGCAACATTAATGCGCGTAGCTGTCAATCCGCTGGCACAGCGACCCGTGCTTTCCCCTACGCGGGTGGCCATCTGCGCCAGACATCGAAAGCAGAATGAAAGATATGGCCCAACACGGCCCCGAGGCGAAAAGTCAGGCCGTCTTTTGCGAAGGCCAGCGATAGGCCAGCACATTGGCCAATGGATAAAAATGCTCGCGCACCTCATCGAGCTGGTTGCCGCCCCACAAATACACATACTCCGCATCCGCGCGAAGAAAAAAACCGACATGGCCTTTCCAGCCGCCCGGGTCTTCACGCGAGAGCACGGCGATGCAGCCGGGCACGGGTGCGTCCAGCGGCTCGCCCCACTCCAGCCATGAACGCGCCAGCGCCGACCCGGTGCCGGGAATGCCGGCCTGGTCCAAAGCCCAGTTCACGAAGGAAGAACACCACGAGGCCTTGTCGTCATAACCGCGGATATTGGTGAGCGCATGGTATTCGGTGACCCGGGGATTGCTCTGGCCCGCAGGGAATGTGCGAACGCCGGCCTCGGCGCGGGCAATCAGCATCCAGGAAGGCTCAGGCCGCATCCGTGAGCCCCGAGGGGGTGAGTTCAAGCGCCAGGAACTTGGTGCCGGGAACGGGATTAAAGGCCACGGGCTCCGCCGGCAAAAAACCCAGCGATTCGTAAATGCGCTGCGCGGCGGAGAACTCGGGCAGCACATCCAGGCAAACGCGCGAGTAGCCCGCGGCGCGCGCCTCGGCGAGTATGCTTTCGACAAGGCGCCGGCCCAGGTTCTCGCCTCGCGCACCCGGCCGCACATAGACGCGCTTCATTTCGCAAGTGCTTGCATCAACGCGGCGAAGCGCCGCGCATCCGACGACGGCCTGGCCCTTCCATGCGAGCAGCAACCGGCCCTCGGGCGCGGCGTACTTTCCCGGCAAGGCGGCGAATTCCGCCTCGTAGTCCTGGAAGCCCAGGTCCACGGTGGGGCTGGCGATGTATTCGCGAAAGATGGCAACGACATGCTCAAGGTCGTCGGGAAATTTTGCGGGCTTGATATCGGTCATAGGGGAAACCTCACACCGGCTCAATCGTAATCTGCACTGTCATGGACTCTTTCCCGCCGCCCTGGCGCACGCCCTTGATGGGCGGGCAGGCGTTGTAGTCGGTACCCATGGCCAGGCGCACGTGGCGCTGGTCGATCAGGCAGCTGTGGGTCACGTCTATGCTGGCCCAGCGGCGCGTGGCGACATCGAGGCAGACATCGCACCAGGCGTGGCTGGCCAGGTCGGGTTCGTTGGCGGCATAAAAGTAGCCGCTGACATAACGCGCCGGGTAGCCCAGGCTGCGGCAGATGGCGACCATCACATGGGCCTGGTCCTGGCAGACGCCCGCGCCGGCCTTGAAGGCCTCGAGTGCGGTGGTGGTCACGCTGGTGCTGTTCTTGCGGTAGCTCACCGCGTCGGCCACGCCTCGGCTCAGGGCCAGCAAGGCGGGCAGGCTGGCGGTGCCGTCCAGGCTTTGCGGGATAAAGCGGCGGCCGAACTCGGCGAGTTCCCAGTGCGGCTCAGCCAGGTGGGTGGCGCGCAGAAAGAAATAGGGATGCGGCAGGGTTTCGTCATCGTTGAACTCGGGCACGCCCAAGGTTTCGACCTCGCCGGCCGCATTGACCAGGCTCCAGCGCACATTGTTGGCATCGCTGCCGACAAAGGTGTAGGAGCTGGTGGTGTTGCCGAAGGCGTCGCGCTGGGTGAAGAGTTTCTCAGGCGCGCCCAGGCTCCAGTAGTTCACCGTCTGCGCCGGGCCGGACTGCGGCGTGAGCCACAGGGTTTGCAGCGCGTAGCGTAGCGGCTCGGTGTACCGATAGTCGGTGGTGTGCCGAACGTGAAGCTTCAATGCGTAGCCGGCACAAGAAACTCGCGGCTGATGTGCGCGCCTATCTCGTTGACACGGTCCAGGAACTGGGTCAGGAAGGCGTGCAGGCCGGTGGCGAGGATCTCGTCAATGCGGGCGTACTGCAGGTCGGCGCGCAGCTTGCCGGCGCGGCGCTGGGTTTCGCTGGCCGTGTCGCTGGTCACCATGGCGAGGTTGCCCATGAGTTCGTTGAGGCAGGCCAGCAGCGAGCGCGGCATGTCGGGCCGCAGGATCAGCAGCTCGGCCACGCGTTCGGGCTTGATCACGTCGCGATACACCTTGCGGTAGACCTCAAAGCCGGAGACGCTGCGCAGGATCGCGCTCCAGTGGTAGAAGTCGTACTCCTGGTCCTTCTCGCCGTCGGTGGCGATGAAGTCGTTTTGCACCGCGTGGAATTTCACGTCCACCAGGCGGGCGGTGTTGTCGGCGCGCTCCAGGAAGGTGCCCAGGCGCAGGAAGTGGAAGGCTTCGTCCTGCAGCATGGTGCCGGCCGTGACGCCGCGCGAGAGGTGCGAGCGGAACTTGACCCATTCAAAGAACTGGCCAGGGTCACGCTCGAAGTCGCCGTTGCGCAGCATGCGGATCACTTCGAGATAGGTCTGGTTCTGGGTTTCCCAGACTTCGGTGGTCAAGGTGCCGCGCACGGCGCGCGCGTTCTCGCGGGCATTCTTCAGGCAGGAGACGATGCTCGAGGAGTTCTGCTCGTCGCGCACCATGAAGTCCATGACTTCGCGCGGGTTGATGCTGTCGCCGTATTTGGCGGCATAAGAGGGCTTGAGCTCGCTGATGCTCAGCAGGCTTTGCCAGCCGCCCTGCACCACGGCGGCCGATTGCGGCAGCAGCGAGGTCTGGTAGTTGACGTCGAGCATGCGCGCGGTGTTCTCCGCACGCTCTGTATAGCGAGACATCCAGAAGAGGTGATCGGCAGTACGAGACAACATGATTATTTCCCTCCCACTTGGACTTGGGTCTGCGACTGCAATTGAGACTGCGACTGAGACTGGAACCCCACCGGTGATGACGGGCCTTCCAGAATCCAGGTGTCTTTGGTGCCGCCGCCCTGCGAGGAGTTGACCACCAGCGAGCCGTCTTTGAGCGCCACGCGCGTGAGGCCGCCGGGCACCATCTGCACTTCCTTGCCGCTCAGCACAAAAGGCCGCAAATCGATGTGGCGCGGCGCGATGCCGCTTTCGACATAGGTCGGGCAGGTGGAAAGGCTCAGCGTGGGCTGGGCGATATAGCCCGAGGGGTTCGCCAGCAAGGCGGCGCGGAATTCCTCGATCTCGGCCTTGGTGGCGGCCGGGCCGACCAGCATGCCGTAGCCGCCGGCGCCGTGCACTTCCTTGACGACCAGGTCCTTGAGGTTGGCCAGGGTGTATTGCAAATCCTCGTTGTTGCGGCACATATAGGTGGGCACGTTCTTGAGGATGGGTTTTTCACCGAGGTAGAACTCGATCATCTTGGGCACATAGGGATAGATGGACTTGTCGTCGGCCACACCGGTGCCTATGGCATTGCACAGCGAGACATTGCCGCTGCGGTAGACGTTGAGCAGGCCCGCGCAGCCCAGCGTGGAATTGGGGCGGAAGGCCAGCGGGTCCAGGAAGTCGTCATCGACGCGGCGGTAAATCACGTCGACGCGGCGCGGGCCGCGCGTGGTGCGCATGTAGACGAAGTTGTCCTTGACGAAGAGATCCTGCCCTTCGACCAGCTCCACGCCCATCTGCTGCGCGAGGAAGGCGTGCTCGAAGTAGGCCGAGTTGTACATGCCGGGGGTGAGCACCACCACCGTGGGCTCAGCCGTGGCGGGCGGCGCCATGGCGCGCAGGGTTTCCAGCAGCAAGTCGGGGTAGTGCGCGACCGGCGCGACGCGGTTTTCGCTGAACAGCTCGGGGAACAGCCGCATCATCATCTTGCGGTCTTCCAGCATATAGCTCACGCCGCTGGGCACGCGCAGGTTGTCTTCGAGCACGTAGTACTCGCCCTCGCCCTGGGCATTGGGCGCGCGCACGATGTCGATGCCGCTGATGTGCGAATAGATGTTGCCGGGAACGTCCACGCCCATCATCTCGGGGCGGAACTGCGCGTTCTGGAAGATTTGCTCGGACGGGATGACACCGGCCTTGATAATCTCCTGGCCGTGGTAGACGTCGTGGATGAAGCGGTTCAGCGCCGTAACGCGCTGGACCAGGCCTTTTTCCATGCTGGCCCACTCGTGCGCGGGAATGATGCGGGGAATCAGGTCAAAGGGGATCAGGCGTTCGGTGCCGGCGCCGTCCTCGTCCTTGGCGCCGTAGACGGCAAAGGTGATGCCGACGCGGCGAAAAATCATCTCGGCTTCGGCGCGGCGCGCCTCCATCACGTCGGCCGGCTGTTTCGCCAGCCAGCGCTGGTAGCCCTGGTAGTGTTCACGGACGCTGGATTCCGTGGCATTCATTTCATCAAACATCGGTCGGCTCATTGGCTTGATCTCCAGCAAGTTATGCGCAGGGCACTGTTTTGACATAGCTTAGCAAGTTATGCGCCAAGGCGGCGCTGCCCCGCCCTATTTTTAACGCCCGGGTACATGATGCCAGTAGCGTTTGCCCTCTTCCCGCTGGCAGCGTACAGCCTCAGCATGCTGGCTGTCCCATGTCGCCGCCCCGCATGTCGCGGATTTGACAAGACTGATGCCGCGCGCCTCGTAGCGCGCGACCACCGGCTCGGCCGGGTGGCCGAAGCGGTTGCGGTAGCCCGCCTGCGCCATGGCCCATTGCGGCTGGACGGCGTCCAGAAAGGCCGCGCTCGACGAGGTCTTGCTGCCGTGGTGCGGCACCAGCAGAAAATCGGCCTGCAGGCGGGCCGGATCGCCGGCGGCCAGCGCCGCTTCCTGCGGCGCTTCGATGTCGCCCACCAGCAAGGCCGTGCGGCTGCCATTGGAGACGCGCAGCACGCAGCTCATGGCATTGGGCTTGGCCACCGTGCCGTAGGCCGCGGCGGGCGGGTGCAGCAGCTCGAACTGCACGCCGTCCCATTCCCAGCGCTGGCCGGCCCTGCAGCGCTCGGCCTTGCGCTGGGCCTGCAGCGGGTGCGTGTCTTCAATCGAACTGAGCAAGCGCGCCCCGGGCTGCATGGCCAGTACCGCGGCCGCCCCGCCTATGTGGTCGATATCGCGGTGGCTGACCATCAGGATGTCCAGCCGCTCGCCCAGCGCACGCAGCAGCGGCACCAGCACACGGTGGCCGGCATCGCTTTCGCGCGAAAAGCGCGGCCCCGCGTCGTAAAGCAGGCTGTGGCCCGCGGTGCGCACCAGTACCGCATTGCCCTGGCCGATGTCGGCCGCCAGCAGCTCGAACTGCCCGGGCGCGACCCGCGGGGGCTGCCACAGCAGCACGGGCAGCAGCAGCGGGATGCCCAGCACCCGCCAATGCCAGGGCAGGCGCGTGGCCAGCAAGCCGCCGCCCGCCACACCGGCGACGGCGCACCACAGCGGCGCCGCGGCCACGCTGACCGACGCCAGCGGCCAGCTTGCCAGCCACTGCAGGAACAGCGCCAGCACGCTCACGCAGGCGGCTGTCGCGGCCCAGGCCGGCGCCCACAGCACACCCAGCAGGGCCAGCGGCGTGACCAGTAGGGTCACGGCGGGAATCGCCACGGCATTGGCCAGCAGGCCGACCAGCGAGACCTGGTTGAACAGCAGCAGCGACAGCGGCGTGAGCGCCAGCGTCACCACCCATTGCTCGCGCACCGCGCGGGCCAGGCCGGCCAGCCAGCGCGGCCCATGCCGCCGCCATCCGCCTGGCGAAACCGGCTCTTGAAGGCCATGGCCAGGACGCATACCGGAATCCGTCGCAAACAACACGCCGACCGCCACAAAAGACAGCCAGAAGCCGGCCTGCATCAGCGCCCAGGGGTCCACGGCCACCACCACGGCCATGGCCAGCAACCAGGTCTGTGCCCAGGGCCATTGCCGGCCGCCCTGGCGCAGCAGGATCACGGTGGCCAGCATCAAGAGGGTGCGCTGCGCGGGCACACCCCAGCCTGAAAACAGCGCGTACAGGGCGGCCAGCAGCAGGCCGCCCAGCGCGCCGGCACCTGCGGCCGGCAATGCCAGGCACAGCCTGGGCGTGAGAAGCGCGGAACGGCGCCAGAGGCCGCCGACCAGCAGCGAGGCGGCCCAGGCAAACATGGTGATATGCAGGCCGGAAATACTCATCAAATGCGCGACGCCCGTGGCGCGGAACACATCCCAGTCGGCGCGCTCTATGGCGTTCTGGTCGCCCACCACCAGCGCGGCAATGATGCCGGCCCATTGGCGGTTCTCCACACGCGCGAAAATTTTCTCGCGCACCGCCTGCCGGGCCTGCTCGATGGGGTGCTGCCAGCTGCCGGCAAGCTTTTCGGGCGGCGCGTCATGCGCGCCTGCGCGCACATAGCCGGTGGCCTGTACGCCCTGCTCCCACAGCCACAGTTCGTAATCAAAGCCATGCGGGTTGCTGTTGCCGTGGGGTGCCTTGAGCCGCACCGTCATGTGCCAGCGCTCGCCGGCGCGCAAGGGCTGCGGCTGGCGCTGCAGGGCCAGTGCCGCTTCGAAGGGGTCCGCATCCTGCATGTTCTGCGCGGGGCTGCGCGCCTCCCGCCCGGCAAAGCCCGAATACCAGCCCAGCAGGATGCGCGGCGGCAAGGCCAGCTTGCGGCCGTCCAGGCGTGCGGATTCCACGTCAAGGCGAAAACGCAAGCCGTCCTCACCGGGCTGCGGCATGGCCGGCACACTGCCTGTCACCTCGATGTCGCGGCCTTCCAGGGCCGGGTCCAGCGCGTCGGACTGGAAAACACAGGCCCGCCAGCCGGTGGAGCCAAAACCCAGCAGCGCCGCCAGGCCCCCTACCAGCAGGGCCCTGCTCCAGGAGGTTTTGGCTTGATGGCGCGCCCGCCGCCATAACAAGGCCGCCACGCAGGCCAGCCCGGCACACAGGGCATAAGCTTGCCACGGCCACAGCGCGGGCTGCTGCAATTGCAAGGCCACGCCCGCGATAAAACCGGCCAGGGCGAGCCCCGGGCTCATGGCGCGTGCCATGACACGATGATGAATACAGCTGGCCCCAAAGCCGCCTCCCCTGCTTTTTTTGCTTTTTTAGAACTTGTTTAACGGGAAGGCGAAGCAGGAAGCCGACAGCGCGCCATGCAAACTCCGCATGGCGCAGCTCTTGCTTTCAGAAATACCGCCAAATCCGGGTAAGCTGTTCACACTGTGCTTTGAATGAAGACCGCATGATGTGGCGGTCCCCGCGCCCAGTTATTTTTTTAAGCGAGGTTGCCTTGTCCATCCACGTTGCCCTGAGCCACATCACCCATTACAAATACGACCGCCTGGTGCGGCTGGGCCCCCAGGTGGTCCGCCTGCGGCCCGCGCCGCATAGCCGCACCCAGGTGCTGTCCTATTCCCTCAAGGTCGAGCCCGCCGGGCATTTCATCAACTGGCAACAGGATCCCTTCGCCAACTACCAGGCCCGGCTGGTGTTTCCCGAGCCGACGCGCGAGTTCAAGGTCACGGTGGACCTGGTCGTGGAAATGGCGGTGTTCAACCCCTTTGACTTCTTCCTGGAGCCGGCCGCCGAGGAGTTCCCCTTCAGCTACAACGCGCTGCAGGCCCGGGAGCTGGCACCCTACCTGGCCACCCAGCCGGCCACGCCGCTGTTCAAGCGCTACCTCGAAAAAATCGACCGCACGCCCAAACGCACCATCGATTTCCTGGTGGGCCTGAACCAGAGCCTGCAGTCGGACATCCAATATTCCATCCGCATGGAGCCGGGCGTGCAGACGCCCGAAGAAACCTTGCGCCTGGCCTGCGGCTCCTGCCGCGACACCGGCTGGCTGCTGGTGCAGCTGCTGCGCCACATGGGCCTGGCCGCGCGTTTTGTCTCGGGCTATTTGATACAGCTCAAGGCCGACGTCAAATCCATCGACGGCCCCAGCGGCGCCGAAGCCGATTTCACCGACCTGCACGCCTGGTGCGAGGTGTTTTTGCCGGGCGCGGGCTGGGTGGGCCTGGACCCGACCTCGGGCCTGATGGCCGGCGAAGGCCACATCCCGCTGGCCTGCACGCCCGAACCCTCGAGCGCCGCGCCTGTCGAGGGCGGCGTCGACAAATCCGAAGTCGAGTTCGAGCACCACATGGCGGTGCAGCGTATTTACGAATCGCCGCGCGTGACCAAGCCCTATACCGAGGAGCAATGGCAGGAGGTGCTGGCGCTCGGCGAGAAGGTCGACCAGGACCTGGCGGCCGGCGACGTGCGCCTGACCATGGGCGGCGAGCCCACCTTTGTGGCCACCACCGACCGCGATGCGGCCGAATGGAACATCGCCGCGCTGGGCCCGACCAAACGAGGCTATGCGACCGAGCTCGTGCAAAAACTGCGCGCCGAATACGGCGAAGGCGGCTTCCTGCATTTCGGCCAGGGCAAGTGGTATCCGGGCGAGCAGCTGCCGCGCTGGGCGTTGAGCATTTTCTGGCGCAAGGACGGCCAGCCGATCTGGCAGAACCCGGCCCTGTTCGCCGACGAGCGCCAGCCCTGCAGCTACACCAGCGCCGACGCGCAGCGCTTTGTGCAGACCCTGGCCGGCAAGCTGGGCCTGGCCACGACCTACATCACGCCGGGCTACGAAGACACCTGGTACTACCTCTGGCGCGAACGCCGGCTGCCGGTCAATGTCGACCCCTTTGACTCGCGGCTGGACGACGCGATGGAGCGCGAGCGCCTGCGCCGCGTCTTTATGCAGGGCCTGGATTCGGTGGTGGGCTATGTACTGCCGCTGCAGACCAAGGAGCAACTCAAACAAAGAGCCGGCGTCTCGCCCACGCTGGCCGGCCCGAAATGGACCACGGGCCCCTGGTTCTTCCGCGACGAGCGCATGTACTTGATGCCGGGTGACTCCCCCATGGGCTACCGCCTGCCGCTGGATTCCGTGCCCTGGGTGTCCAAGACCGACTACCCCTACATGATCGAATCCGATCCCTTCGCTCCGCGGCAGGACCTGCCGGATGCCTCGGCGCTGGCGGCCCGCTACAACGGCAGCTTCAGCGATGCTCGCGGCGCCACAGCGGCAAGCCCTTCCGCGGGCGGCAGCGCCAGTTCGCTGGCGCAGTACATGGCGCGCTACCTGAGCGGCAACACCGCGCTGTCGCAGGCCAGCCGCATCCTGCAGTTCCGCCCGACGGGCAACAACGGCACTGGCGGCGCGGGCAACCAGCCGGCCGGCGCATCGCCCGAGGCGGCCGCGCCCGCCGACGACCGCGCGCCCAAACCCTTTGAGTCGGCCGCTTGGCTGACACGCACCGCGCTGTGCGTGGAAGTGCGCGACCCGCAGCGCGCCAACGGCCCCAGGGACAAACCCAAGGCCGACCCGGACAGCCAGGCCAACAAATCGGGCCGCGGCGAAGTGGGCGCGATCTATGTCTTCATGCCGCCCATGGAGCGTCTCGAAGACTACCTGGACCTGCTGGCCGCGGTGGAGGCCACGGCGCAATCGCTGGGCGTGAGCATCGTGCTTGAAGGCTACCCGCCGCCGCGCGACCCGCGCCTGAAAATGCTGCAGGTCACGCCCGACCCCGGCGTCATCGAGGTCAACATCCACCCGGCCTACAACTGGGGCGAGCTGGTGGAGCACACCGAGTTCCTCTACAAGATCGCACACGAGACGCGCCTGTCGGCCGAAAAGTTCATGACCGACGGCCGCCATACCGGCACCGGCGGCGGCAACCACTTTGTGCTGGGCGGCGCCACGCCGGCCGACAGCCCCTTCCTGCGCAAGCCCGAGCTGCTGGGCAGCCTGATCGCCTATTGGCACAACCACCCCTCGCTGAGCTACCTGTTCTCGGGCATGTTCATAGGCCCGACCAGCCAGGCGCCGCGCGTGGACGAAGCCCGCAACGACCAACTCTACGAACTCGAAATCGCGCTGCGCGAGATCGAGAACAACCGCAAGAAATACGGCGCCGACATGCCGCCCTGGCTGGTGGACCGCACCTTGCGCAACATCCTGGTCGACGTGACCGGCAACACCCACCGCAGCGAGTTCTGCATCGACAAGATGTACTCGCCCGACTCCACCACGGGCCGCCTGGGCCTGCTGGAGCTGCGCGCCTTTGAAATGCCGCCGCATGCGCGCATGAGCATCGCCCAGCAGTTGTTGCTGCGCGCGCTGGTGGCGCGCTTCTGGAACAAGCCCTACCACGGCCGCGTCACGCGCTGGGGCACCGAGCTGCACGACCGCTTCCTGCTGCCCGGCTTTGTGCGCATGGACTTCGAGGATGTGCTGACCGAGCTGCGCGAAGCCGGCTACGCCTTCGACATGGCCTGGTTCGAGCCGCATTTCGAGTTCCGCTTCCCGCTGATAGGCCAGGTCAAGAGCAACAGCATCGAGCTGACGCTGCGCAGCGCGCTGGAGCCCTGGCATGTGATGGGCGAGGAAGGCTCGGCCGGCGGCACGGTGCGTTATGTCGACTCCTCGCTGGAGCGCCTCGAGGTGCACGTCACCGGCCTCAACGACAACCGCTACGTCATCACCGTCAACGGCCGGGCCCTGCCGCTGCAGAGCACGGGCCGCGTCGGCGAATATGTGGCGGGCGTGCGCTACAAGGCCTGGAACCCGCCTTCGGCCTTGCACCCTTCGATAGGCGTGCATGCGCCGCTGACCTTCGACATCGTCGACACCTGGATGGAACGCTCGCTGGGCGGCTGCCAATACCATGTGGCGCACCCAGGCGGGCGTAACTACGACACGCTGCCGGTCAATTCGTACGAGGCCGAAAGCCGCCGCCTCACGCGCTTTTTCCGCATGGGCCACACGCCCGGCAAGATGCGCGTGGCGCCGGCGCAGCCCAGCCGGGAGTTCCCGTTCACGCTGGACCTGCGCTGAGGGCGGCCGGGGGCGCCCTCCCCGGCGCCCATCAGCCTGTCTTATGGCTGCAACAATTGCATGCGCAAGCGGCATAAATCGTCCATTTGGCGGGAAAGCCGCCCTTGATTGAGGCTTTGCGCCCGCGGGCCGCAGGCATACTTGCAGCACGTGGAAAATAACACCCAGTCACTTTTTGCCGCCCAGGCGCTCGAATCCCCCTGCGCCCTGGCCGCCGCGCTGGCGCCGCATGCGGCAGCCGGCCATTTCGACGAGTTGCGGGGCCGTGTCTCCGAAGGCCCCGCGCCCGTGGAAACGGCTGCGCCCGCCCAGCCCGTGCTGCGCGCGGCCGGCACCCCTGAAACCGCCGCGCCCCCGCCCGAAGCCACCGCCACCGACGACAGCCTGTCGCCCGACTGGACGCGCTTTTTCAACTTCCTGGGCGCCGACGGTTTTTACGACCTGAATCACCGCACCGCCAACCTGCGCCGCCAGATCCGCGATAACGGCGTGACCTACAACGTCTACGCCGACGCCAACGGCCCGCAGCGCCCCTGGGCGCTGGACCTCTTCCCCATGATGGTCTCGGCCGGCGACTGGGCGCAGATCGAGGCCGGCATCCAGCAGCGCGCGCGCCTGCTGGACCGTGTCATGGCCGACATCTACGGCCCGCAGGAACTGCTCTCCAAAGGCCTGTTGCCCAGCGCGCTGGTGCATGCCCACCCGGGCTACCTGCGCGGCATGCAGGGCGTGCAGCCGGCCGGCGGCACCTACCTGCACATCGCCGCCTTCGACATCGCCCACGGCCCCGACGGCCGCTGGTCGGTGGTGTCGCAGCGCACGCAGGCGCCCTCGGGCCTGGGCTACCTGCTGGAAAACCGCCTGACGATTTCGCTGCTGTTCCCCGAAGCCTTCCGCGAAATGAAGGTCGAGCGCCTGGCCGCCTCCTACAAGGCGCTGGTCGACGGCCTCAAGGCCATGAGCCCGGCCGACGGCAGCGAGGAGAGCCGCGTGGTGCTGCTGACCCCGGGGCCGTACAACGAAACCTATTTTGAACACGCCTACCTCGCGCGCTTCCTGGGCCTGACCTTGGTCGAGGGCAGCGACCTGCTGGTGCGCGACGACAAGCTTTACCTGAAAACCCTGCGCGGCCTGGAGCCGGTGCACGGCCTGCTCAAGCGCCTGGACGACGAGTTCCTGGACCCGCTGGAGCTGCGCTCGGACTCCACGCTGGGCGTGCCCGGCCTGCTGCAGGTGATACGCGCGGGCAATGTGCTGGTGGTCAACACGCCGGGCTCGGCCTTTCTTGAATCGAGCGCGCTGCTGGGCTTTTTGCCCGCGCTGTCGGAACACCTGCTGGGCGAAACCCTGGCCCTGCCCTCGCTGGCCACCTGGTGGTGCGGCGAGCAGGCGGTGCTGCAGGATGTGCTGGGCCAGCTCAAGAACTGCGTGATCAAGCCGACCTACCCGGGCTCGGGCATGGAGTCGGTGATAGGCCACACCCTGTCGCGCCGCGCACTCGACGAATGGGCCGGCCGCATCGTGCGCCGCGGCGAGGACTACACGGTACAGGCCTATTTGCCGCTGCCGCAGACGCCGACCTGGCAGGGCGAGCGGATTTCCCCGCGCTCGGCCATGCTGCGCGTGTTTGCCGTGGCCGACGGCAAGGGCTCCTGGCAGGTGCTGCCCGGCGGGCTGGCGCGGCTGGCCGGCAAGAACGAAAACATGTCCTCCATGCAACACGGCGGCAGCAGTGCCGACGTCTGGGTGCTGGGCGATGCGTCCGCGGCCAAGGCGGCAGCCCCGCGTGCCGAGCAGCCCTCGCCCGCCTGGGCCACCGCCCCGCTGCGGCATCGCCCGCCGGTTACCAGCCGCGCGGCCGAAAACCTTTTCTGGCTGGGCCGCTACACCGAGCGTGCCGAGAACTCCACGCGCCTGGCGCAGATCACCTTGCAATGCCTGGGCGGCGAAGACCAGACCTCGCAGCCGCTGCTGGCCTGGCTTAGCAGCATGGCGGTCGGCAATGCGCTGGTGCTGGACACCGTGCCGCCGGCCACGCAGGCGCGCCGCGTGTTTGAACGCGCGCTGATCGCCAACCTGGCCGACACCGAACAGGCCGCCAGCGTGGGCTTTAACCTGCGCGCGCTCAAGAGCGCGGCCTCGGCGGTGCGCGAACGCCTGTCGCAGGAACAGTGGCACATGATCGTGCGCACCGAAGCCGATTTTTTCCAGCGCTGCGCGGTGTTCAGCAGCGTGGGCCAAAGCCAGTCGCAAAGCCAGGGCGGCCAGGGCCAGAGCCAGTACCTGCTCGAATACTCTTCCGTCGAGGCGCTGCGCGCGCTCGAATCGGCCAGCGGCTTCCTCTCGGCCATGACGGGCGCGCAGACCGACCGCATGACGCGCGACGACGGCTGGCGCCTGCTCAGCGTGGGCCGGCTCATCGAGCGGCTCAACACCCTGGCCGGCGCGCTGGCGCGCGGTTTTGAAACCGGCTCGGTCTTCGAGGAAGGCGGCTTCAACGCCATGGTGGCGCTGTTCGACAGCACCATCACCTTCCACGCGCAATACCAGCAGCGCCGCGACATCCCGGCCCTGCTCGACCTGCTGGTGCTGGACCGCGACAACCCGCGCTCCCTGGGCTGGGTGGTGCAGACCCTGCGCGGGCGTCTGGCCAAGCTGGCCGGCAGCGCGCCGGGCGATATGCCCGAACTCGCGATGGAACTACCCGACCCCGGCAGCTGGGCGCTGGCCGATTTGTGCGCGGGCATGCAAGCCGATGATGAGAATGAAGGCGATGAAGACTGCCGGCAGCACGACGGCCGCCTGGTGCAGATGCTGGAGCAATGCTGCGACGCCGCGCTGGATCTGTCGGACACCCTGAGCCGCCGCTACTTCAGCCACGCGGCCTCCGGCAGCCAGAGCCTGGGCGCCTGATCCCCGGGCGCGGAGTCATCCCATGCTGCTGCACGTCGTCCACGAAACCCGCTACCGCTATGCCCCGGCGGTGGAAAACGCCCACCATGTGGTGCACCTCAAACCCGCCAGCCGCAACGGCCAGACCCTGCTGAGCTACGCGCTTCGCGTCGACCCGGCGCCCGTGCAATTGCGCGAGACCGTAGATGTCTACGGCAACACGCGCAGCTATTTTTCGCTGCAGGCCGCGCATGAAAGCCTGACCGTGGTGGCCGACAGCGTGGTGGCCACCACGGCCCTCAACCCGCTGCAGTCCGAAAGTGCCCTCTCCGCCGGCGCTGCGGTGTCGCAGCCCTGGGAGCAGGTGCGCGAGCAGTTCCGCTACCGCGCCGGCGCGGCCTACGACAGCGCCTCCGAATTCCTGTTCGCCTCGCCCTATGTGCCGCGCGACGAGGCCTTCGTCGAATTCGCCCGACCCAGCTTCCTGCCCGGCCGGCCGCTGCCCGAGGCGGCGCGCGACCTGATGGAGCGCATCCACGACACCATGACTTACGAGAGCGAAAGCACCGAGGTCAACACGCCGGCGCTCGAGGCGCTCAGGCAGGGCAAGGGCGTGTGCCAGGACTTCGCCCACATCATGGTGGCCTGCTGCCGCGCCATGGGCCTGCCGGCGCGTTATGTGAGCGGCTACCTGCTGACCAGCCCGCCGCCCGGCCAGCCGCGCCTGGTCGGCAGCGACGCCTCGCATGCCTGGGCCTCGGTCTATTGCCCGGGCCTGGGCGCCTGGCTGGACTTCGATCCCACCAACAACCGCGCGCCGGGCGAAGACTATGTCACGCTGGCCACGGGGCGCGACTTCCTCGATGTCTCGCCCATGCGCGGCGTGATACGCGGCGGGGCGCAGCACATCCTGGACGTGGCGGTGACGGTGGAGCCCCTGGCCGAGACCGAGGCCCAGTCCCTGGCTACCGCGAACTAAACGACTCCCCTAGCAGCGAACCCTCGGGCAGGCTGCCCACCAGGCGGCGCCTGCACAGGCCCACAAACTCCTGCGCCGCGCCCGACTGCGCCTGCTTGGGCTTGAAGGCCAGCAAGGCGCGGAACCACACTTCGGCCGCCAGCGGCACACTGCGCAGGCCCAGCGCCAGGTATTCGCGCGCCACCAGCGGATTGGTCACGGCCAGCCCGGCGCCGGCCAGCACCAGCGCGCATTGCGTCGCGCTGTAAGGGGTTTCAATCACAAAACGCGGCTGCACACCGGCCTGCGCCAGCGCCGCTTCCAGGCGCCGCTGCGCCGGGTCGGACGCCGACAGGCCCACCAGCGGCACCTCCTGCAAATCCTGCGGCCGCAACACCTGCTTGCGCGCCAGCGGATGGGCGGCCGGCATGATGCAGACGGCGGGCGCCTGGTAGAACAGCGAGGACACCAGCCCGCTGGCATCGGCCTCGTCGCCCAGGAAAGCCAGGTCCACCGCGCCCTGGAACAAGGCCTCGCGCAGCACCTTGGAGCTGTCGACCAAAAGCAGGCAGCGCGTGCGCGGGTAGCTGCGCTGGAATTCGGCCAGGGCCCAGGGCATGACGCTGGCGGCCATGGCATGCAACGAGCCGATACGCAGCACCGTGTCTTCATGCGACTGCAGCGCCACGATTTTTCGCTGCACCGCTTCCAGGCCTTCATAGACCCGCTCGACCTCCTCCATCAGCGCATGGGCTTCGGGCGTGGGCGTGAGCTTGCCCTTGGGCCGGTCAAACAGCTTGAGGCCGGCGCGCGCCTCCAGTTGCTGCAACAGCTGCGTGACCGCCGGCTGGCTCACATGCAGGGCCGCGGCCGCGCGGTTGGCCGTGCCCAGCCGCATGACCATGCGGAATACCTCGATCTGGCGCGCACTGGCTTCGGCCATGGCCGTCTCCTTATAAGTTTCACTTATTCTAAATCGCCAACAAGGCGTGCACGGCAGGCCCAGGCCTTCCTACCATTGGCCGCATGAATCCCCTTGTTTTCGAATCCCCCGCCGTGACCCGCAACCCGCAGTTGTTCGGGCTACGCTGCATCCATTGCGCCCGCGAATACCCCTTGCAGGACCTGCCCGCCGGTTGCCCGCACTGCGCGACGGCCGGCACGCCGGCGAGCCTGGAAGCGGTGTATGCCGAACTGCCCAAAACCCTAAAAACCGCCAGCACAGGTTATAAGTGGGGTGCCTGGCTGCCCTACACCCAGGGCATATCCCTGGGCGAAGGCGGCACGCCCTGCCTGGACCTGCCGCGCCTGGCGCGTGCCTTGGGCTTGCGCCAGCTCTCGGCCAAGCACGAGGGCATGAACCCCACGGGCTCGCACAAGGACCGCATGTCGGCCCAGGCCGTGAGCCGGGCGCTGGACGCGGGCGCGCAAACCGTGGTGCTGGCCTCCAGCGGCAATGCGGCGGTGTCGGCGGCGGCTTATTGCGCGGCCGCGGGCCTGGCCTGCGAAATCGCCACCTACCACGACATGCCGGAGCCTTTTGCGCGCGCGCTGCAGCGCCTGGGCGCCAAACGCCTGATGTTCGAGCGCGGCTTCGGCCGCTGGGAACACCTGCGCCGGCGCGTGGAGCAGGACGGCGCCTTTGCGCTGACCAACTACAGCGTGCCCGCCGTCGGCAGCCCGGCCTTCGGTGTCGAAGGCTACCGCGCGGTGGCGCTCGAATGTGTGGCCGACGGCTGCATCCCCGACCACGTGCTGGTGCCCACCGCGCGCGGCGACCTGCTCTGGGGTGTTTACAGCGGCCTGCGCGACCTGCTGCAAGCCGGGCTGATCGCGCGCATGCCGCGGCTCTGGGCGGTTGAACCCTTTCCCCGCCTGGCCCGCGTGCTGGGCGGCGAGCCGCTGCAGGCCGACTTCGCCGGCCAGACCATGCAGTTTTCCACCGGCGGCGGCACCGTCACGCTGCAGCAGGCGCTGGCCGTGCAGCGCTCCGGCGGCGGCGCGGTGGTGGTGGACGATGCCGGCGCCGCCGAAGGCAGCGCCCGGCTGGCCGCGCAAGGCCTGTGGGTGGAGCTGTGCGCGGGCGCCTGCCTCAGCGCGCTCGCGCAGTTGCGCGCGCGCGGTGAGGTCGCGCCTTCCGAACACGCCCTGCTGCTGCTGACCGCCAAGGGCGACCGCGACACCTTTGACACTTTTTCCTGACTCCCTGAACCCTCCCTGAACCCTCCTTGAACCGACCTCCCGTAAAGGATTTCCCCATGAAGACCCGATTGCTCACCACCTTGCTGCTGGCCGGCGCCAGCCTGATCAGCACCGCCGCCCATGCGGCCTACCCCGACAAACCGCTGCGCCTCATCGTGCCCTGGGCGCCCGGCGGCAGCACGGACGCGATTGCGCGCGCCGTCGCGCAGCGCATGGGCGAGACCATGGGCCAGAGCGTGGTGGTGGACAACCGCTCCGGCGCCTCGGGCCGCATAGGCACCGAGGCCGCAGCCAAGGCCGCGCCCGACGGCTACACCTTCGCCATCGTCGAGCTGCCGCATGCGATCGCGCCGGCCGTGTTCAACAAAATGCCTTATGACCTGCTGCGCGACTTCACGCCGATCTCCATGGTCGGCACCTCGCCGCTGATGCTGTTTGCCAGCGGCACGCCCTACAAGAACGGCGACATCAAGGGTTTCCTCAAACACTACCGCGCCAGCAAGGCGCCGCTGGCGCTGGCCAACAGCGGCAACGGCTCCATCAGCCATCTCTCCAGCGAGCTGTTCGCCACGGCTGCCGGCATCAAGGTCAACGCGATCCCCTACCGCGGCTCGGCGCCGGCGCTCACCGACGTCGCGGCCGGCCAGGTGGACGCCCATTTCGCGACGCTGGCCAGCGCCAGCGCGCTGCTGGGCGCGGGAAAAATCTCGGCCCTGATGGTGACGGGCAACACCCGCGTGGCCTCGCTGCCCGAGGTGCCCACCGCGCGCGAAGCCGGCATGGACAGCATGCAGTTCAACCAGTGGTGGGCCCTGGTGGCGCCGGCCACCACGCCCATCGAGATCGTCGAGCGGCTGCGCAGCGAAGCCGTCGCGGCCCTGGCCCACCCGTCGACGCGCGAGCGACTCACCACGCTAGGCATAGACCTCAAGGGTTCGAGCCGCGACGAGCTGCGCGCCTTTATGCGCAGCGAGGTGGACCGCTGGGGCGCGGTGGTGCGCAAGGCCGGCATCAAGCCCGAATAAGCGGCTACGCCGGCCGGGGCTGCATCACTTCCTTTCATGCCGCTACAGGCCGGCGCGCGGACGGGCCCGTCCTACAATTCCCCGAACCGCCCGCCGGGGCCTGTCTTCAACCAAAGGAACACCATGAGCGCCTACGACAAGCTGAAAGCACTAAACATCACCCTGCCCGCCGTGGCAACGCCCGTCGCGGCCTACCTGCCTTTTGTGCGCACCGGCAACCTGGTGTTCCTGAGCGGCCATATCGCCAAGAAAGACGGCAAGCCCCTGGTCGGCCAGCTGGGCAAGAACATGACAACCGAAGAAGGCAAGACCGCCGCGCGCTCGGTCGCCATCGACCTGATGGGCACGCTGGAAGCCGCCGTCGGCCTGGGCAAGGTCAAGCGCATCGTCAAGCTCATGAGCCTGGTCAACTCGACCGGCGACTACACCGAGCAGCACCTGGTGACCAACGGCGCCAGCGAACTGTTCGGCGAGATCTTCGGCGATGCCGGCAAGCATGCGCGCAGCGCCTTCGGCGTGGCGCAAGTCCCCATGGGCGCTTGTGTCGAGATCGACCTGGTCGCGGAAGTCGAGTAATCCCCGCTGCCGCGGCGAGCACCCGCAGTCACTGTGGGGCCGGCAAGGCGGCGGCAAGCAGCGGCTCACGCGAGCCCTTAAACTCATGAGGCCCCGGCCATCCTGCCGGGGCAGCGTTCTCAGGGCGGGGTGAAATTCCCCACCGGCGGTGTTTGCAGGCAACTGCATCAGCCCGCGAGCGCCCGGCCCTCCTCACGGTGGGCCGGGGTCAGCAGATTTGGTTCAAGTCCAAAGCCGACGGTCACAGTCCGGATGAAAGAGAGCGCGATGCCATCGGCTGTGCCGTGGGCGCCTGCGCGCCCCTGGCTGGCCGCAGGCTCGTGCGCCCTGATTCTGGTAACACCTAGTGAGAGGCCATCCATGAGTCAGACCCTTGTTTCCTCCCCTTCCACCGCCCATTCTGGCGGCTCCCCTTCCAAGGCGCGTTTCGCCTTTATCCAGTCGTCCTGGCACGAAGACATCGTGGACCAGGGGCGCGGCGCCTTCCTGGCCGAAATGGCCAGGCAGGGCGTGGGCCCCGAATCCATAGACACCTTTGAAGTGCCGGGCGCTTTCGAGATTCCGCTGCATGCCAAAAAACTCGCGCAGTCGGGCCGTTATGCGGGCGTGGTCTGCTGCGGGCTGGTGGTGGACGGCGGCATCTACCGCCACGAATTCGTCGCCGATGCGGTGATCAGCGCGCTGATGGGCATTCAGCTGGAGACCGGCGTGCCGGTGTTCTCCGCGGTGCTGACGCCGCAGCATTTCCACGAGCATGAAGAGCACCGCCAGTTCTTCACCGCCCACTTCCTGACCAAGGGCAAGGAAGTGGCGCAGGCCTGCCTGGAGACCGTGGCGGGCCTCAGGAAGCTCGAAACGCTGCTCGTGGCCTGAGGCCGGATGCCCGCCCCCTTTCACAAGGCGGCGGGCGCCGAACTTCTTACTCGACGCGGGTGACGCCGGTGGGCTTGAAGCCCAGGTCGGCCGCCTTGCCCTTGCGCGCACGTGCCGCGCGGGCGTTGTTCAGCGTGCGGATTTCCAGCGTCTCTTCACGAGCCTTGCCGCCGCGGCCTATGCCTTCAATCTTCACGCTGCGGGTGTAAGCCGCCGCGCCGGCCAGGGTGTCCTTGGCTTCAAGGTCTATCAGCATCAGGCCGCGGCCGCCGGCGGCCTGCATTTTCAGTTCGCCGATTTCAAAGGTCAGGATGCGGCCGCCCGTGGAAGCGCAGGCTACGTGGGTGGCCGGCAGCATGGGCGTCGCGCCGCTGTTGAAGGCCGCGTGCGAGGGCCTGCAGATGGTTTCGCCCTCGGCGCAGCTGATAAAGGCCTTGCCGGCTTTCAGGCGCGACGTCATGTTCTCGACCGTGGCGAGGAAGCCGTAGCCGCCGCTGGCGCTGAGCAGCAGCGCGGCGTTGGACGGGCCCGCGAAGTAGTGCACCAGCTGCGTGCCCGATTCAAGGTCGATCATCGTGGTCAGCGGCTGGCCGTCGCCGCGCGCACCAGGCAGCGAGGACACCGGCACCGAATAAATCCGGCCGCGCGAGCCGAAGGCCAGCAGCGTGTCGACGGTGCGGCATTCAAAAGTGCCGTACAGCCCGTCACCGGCCTTGAAGGCAAAACCCGCCGGGTCATGGCCGTGGCCGCTGCGCGCGCGCACCCAGCCCTTGTCGCTGATGACCACGGTCACGGGTTCGTCGAGCACCTTGACTTCGAGCACGGCTTTTTTCTCGGCCTGGATCAGCGTGCGGCGCGCGTCGGCGAACTGCTTGGCGTCGGCCTCGATTTCCTTGACCAGCAGGCGTTTGAGCGCTGCCGGGCTGCCGAGGATTTCCTCGAGCCGGCCTTGCTCTTCACGCAGGTTCTTGAGCTCCTGCTCGATCTTGATGGCTTCGAGCCGCGCCAGCTGGCGCAGGCGGATTTCCAGGATGTCCTCGGCCTGGCGGTCGCTGAGTTTGAAACGCTCAATCAGCGCGGCCTTGGGTTCGTCCGACTGGCGGATGATGGCGATCACCTCGTCGATATTGAGCAGCACCAGTTGCCGCCCTTCGAGGATGTGGATGCGGTCCAGCACCTTGTCCAGGCGGTGCTGTGAACGTTTTTGCACCGTGGTCTGGCGGAATTCAATCCACTCGCCCAGCATCTGGCGCAGGGTTTTCTGCGTCGGCTTGCCGTCCAGCCCGACCATGGTCAGGTTGATCGGAGAGGAGCTTTCAAGGCTGGTGTTGGCCAGCAGGGTGTTGATGAGTTCGGACTGGCCGATCTTGCTGGTCTTGGGCTCGAACACCAGGCGCACCGGGGCGTCCTTGCTGGACTCGTCGCGGACCACGTCGAGCACGGCCAGCACGGTCTGCTTGAGCTGCACCTGGTCCTGGCTCAGGGCTTTTTTGCCGGCCTTGATCTTCGGGTTGGTGAGCTCCTCGATCTCCTCGAGCACGCGCTGGGTGCTGACGCCGGGCGGCAGTTCCTGCACCACCAGCTGCCACTGCCCGCGCGCGAGTTCCTCGATTTTCCAGCGCGCGCGCACCTTGAGCGAGCCGCGGCCCGTGCTGTAGGCGGCCGCGATTTCCGCGCTGCCGGAGATGATCTGCCCGCCGCCCGGGTAGTCAGGGCCGGTGATCAGCGAAAACAGCTCGTCGTCGGACAGCTTGGGCGTCTTGATGAGGGCCACGCAGGCGTCGGCGACTTCGCGCAGGTTGTGGCTGGGGATTTCGGTGGCCAGGCCGACGGCGATGCCGCTGGCGCCGTTGAGCAGCGCAAACGGCAGGCGCGCGGGCAGCTGGCGCGGCTCCTCGAAGGAGCCGTCGTAGTTGGGCACGAAGTCGACCGTGCCTTCGTCAAGCTCGTCGAGCAGCAAGGTCGTGATGCGCGCCAGCCGCGCCTCGGTGTAGCGCATGGCCGCCGCTCCGTCGCCGTCGCGCGAACCGAAGTTGCCCTGGCCGTCGATCAGCGGGTAGCGCTGGCTGAAATCCTGGGCCATGCGCACCATGGCGTCATAAGCCGCCTGGTCGCCGTGCGGGTGGTATTTACCGAGCACGTCGCCGACCACGCGGGCGCTTTTGACGGGCTTGGCCCCGCTGGCGCCGTTGGCGCCGCCAAAACCCAGGCCCATGCGCGACATGCTGAAAAGAATGCGGCGCTGCACCGGCTTCTGGCCGTCGCAGACGTCGGGCAAGGCCCGGCCCTTGACGACGCTGAGCGCGTATTCAAGATAGGCCCGCTGCGCGTACGCGGCCAGCGAATCCTGGTCGGCGGGTTCGGGAATGGGGGCGACTGCGTCCGGTGTAAAGAGATCGTCCATCGTGAATTTGGCTTGGGGCTAAGTCGGTTGATACCGGGCCGGCATGCTTAAGCGCAGCCGGTACGGAATGATGAAAAGAAAAAAGGGGGCGCCGCTTTGCAGCGCTGCCGGATGTTCCGGCGAAACGCCAGCTGCATGGGTCTCAGTTCCGCTCGGGTGGGGCCTCTGGCGTGGTGGTGGCCGCGACCGTGGTCGGCACCATGTTGCCGCGGCCCGTGCTGCCGCCCATCATCTCCATGCGCACGCGGCCGCCGGGGGCCATCATGCTGGGGGGTTTGAGGTGGTTGTAGAGCTGCATCACGGTCTTGACGTAGTTTTTGGTTTCCGGGTAATTGGGGATTTTGTTGCCCGCGCGCTGCACCGCGCCCTCGCCGGCGTTGTAGGCGGCAATCGCCAGCTCGAGCTGGCCGGGGAACATGGCGATCAGGTCGCTGAGGTAGCTGGAGCCGGCCCGGATGTTGGTCTTGGGGTCGGTGAGCTTTTTGTGGACCGTGGAATCCTTGCTGGCCCGCACGCCGTAGCGCTCCGCCGTCGGCGGGATCAGCTGCATCAGCCCGACCGCGCCCTTGGGCGAGACGGCCTGGGTGTTAAAGCCCGACTCGGTGGCGATCAGGGCCTGCAGCAGTTCGTAGTCGATGCCGTGCGTGGCCGAAGCTTCACGCAGCAAATGCTTGACGGCCTTGTAGTTGGGCGACACGTCGAAGTAAGCCAGCAGCTTGGGCGGCGCGGCGGCCACGCCGGTGGCGCGGTTGGCGCCGCTGCCCACGGCCTTGCCACTGCGGCCGGTGTTGCTGCCGTCGGCACTGAAGCTTTCGCCGCCGCGGAAGAAGAGTTCATAGCGGTCGTCCAGCCGCACGGCAGAGAAGTGCGCGATGCCATCCTTGTCGACATAACCCCAGATGTCGGCATGGGCGGGGGAGGCGAACAGCGCGGCCAGGCCCATGGCCGCCAGCGGCAGGCCCAGCGCGCGCAGGGGCCGCCGCAGAAAGGAAAGAAAAGTCTCAGGCAAGTTCATCAAATATCAATTTCCACGGCGTCACCGTGCAACTCCATCAGTTCGCGCCGCGCCGCGGCTTCGCCCTTGCCCATCAGCTTGGTGATCAGGCTCTCGGTTTGCAGGAAATCCTGGTTGCCCAGTTGCACGGGCAGCAAACGGCGGGTATCCGGGTTCAGCGTGGTCTCCCAGAGCTGTTCCGCGCTCATTTCACCCAGGCCCTTGAAGCGGCTGATGCTCCAGGCGCCTTCTTTCACGCCGTCCTTGCGCAATTTATCCAGAATGGCGGTCAACTCGCCCTCATCAAGGGCATAAAACTTGGATGCCGGCTTTTTGCCCCGGGCCGGCGCGTCCACCCGGAACAGCGGCGGCCGCGCGACATACACATTACCCGATTCAATCAGCTTGGGGAAGTGGCGGAAAAACAGCGTGAGCAGCAGCACCTGGATGTGGGAGCCGTCGACGTCGGCGTCGCTCAGGATGCAAACCTTGCCGTAGCGCAGGCCGCTGAGGTCGGACGTGTCGTTGGGGCCGTGCGGATCGACGCCGATGGCGACCGCGATGTCGTGAATTTCGGTGTTGGCGAACAGGCGGTCGCGCTCAACCTCCCAGGTGTTGAGCACCTTGCCGCGCAGCGGCAGGATGGCCTGGCTTTCCTTGTCGCGGCCCATTTTGGCGCTGCCGCCGGCCGAGTCGCCCTCGACCAGGAAGACTTCGTTGTGTGCCAGGTCGCGGCTTTCGCAGTCGGTCAGCTTGCCGGGCAGCACAGCCACGCCCGAGCCTTTGCGCTTTTCGACCTTCTGGCCGGCCCTCTGGCGGGTTTGCGCGGCCTTGATGGCGAGTTCGGCCAGCTTGCGGCCGTAATCGACGTGCTGGTTGAGCCACAGCTCCAGCGTCGGCCGCACAAAGCTGGAAACCAGGCGCACCGCGTCGCGCGAATTGAGGCGCTCCTTGATCTGGCCCTGGAACTGCGGGTCCAGCACCTTGGCGCTCAGCACATAGCTGGCGCGGGCGAAAACGTCTTCGGGCAGCAGCTTGACGCCCTTGGGCAGCAGCGAATGCAGGTCGATAAAGCTCTTGACGGCGTTGAAGAGGCCGTCACGCAGGCCGCTTTCGTGGGTGCCGCCGGCGCTGGTCGGGATCAGGTTGACGTAGCTCTCGCGCATGGGCTGGCCGTCTTCGATGAAGGCCACACACCACTGGGCGCCCTCGCCTTCGGCAAAGCTGTCGTGCTGGGCGTCGGCAAACCCCTCGCCCTCAAACATCGGGATCACCGGGTCGCCGGTCAGGGTCTGCATCAGGTAGTCGCGCAGGCCGCCCTTATAGAGCCAGGTCTGGGTGTCCTTGGTTTTCTCGTTGGCCAGCGTGACGGTGACGCCGGGCATGAGCACGGCCTTGCTGCGCAGCAGGTGGGTGAGCTCGGCCATGGGCAAGGCCGCCGACTCGAAGTACTTGGCGTCCGGCCAGGCCCGCACGGTGGTGCCGGTCTTGCGGTCGCCGTCGCCGTTTTTGCGCAGGTGCAGCTTTTCGGTGACGTCGCCTCCCGAAAACACCAGGTGGGCGACCATGCCTTCGCGGTAGGAGGTGACCTCCAGGCGCTTGGACAGCGCGTTGGTCACGCTGACGCCCACGCCGTGCAGGCCGCCCGAGAAACTGTAGGCGCCGCCCTTGCCCTTGTCGAACTTGCCGCCGGCGTGCAGCCGGGTGTACACGAGTTCGATCACGGGCGCTTTTTCTTCCGGGTGCATGCCGAAGGGAACGCCCCGGCCGTCGTCGTCCACGCTGACCGAGCCGTCGCTGTGCAGGGTGACCTTGATCTTCTTGCCGTAGCCGGCCAGGGCCTCGTCGGCGGAGTTGTCCAGCACTTCCTGGATGATGTGCAGGGGGTTGTCGGTGCGCGTGTACATGCCCGGGCGCTGCTTGACGGGCTCCAGGCCCTTGAGCACGCGGATCGAGCCTTCGGAATATTCGGTGGGTAGTTTGTCAGCCATGGCAGATGAAAGAATTGCCGCAATTGTAGTCCGGGCCGCAAAAGTCACTGTATGGACATACAGCCAACCTGATTTGGGCGTGGAAACCGGGGGCGGGTACGGCAGCGTTTTGCCATTTTCGTTACAGTCGGCGAATCAGTTCCTGGCCACCCAGGCCTCTTCCTTTTTTCGCCGCTTGCGGCGGCCACCCATGACCACCGACACCAAAAAACTCTCCATGCTGCAGGTGCTGATCTGCGGCGCCACCATCGTCACGCTGTCCATGGGCATACGCCACGGCTTCGGGCTGTGGCTGCAGCCCATCACCCAGGCCCAGGGCTGGACGCGGGAGACCTTTGCCTTCGCGCTGGCGGTGCAAAACCTGTCCTGGGGCGTGTTCGGCATCTTCGCCGGCATGGCGGCCGACCGCTTCGGCGCGTTCCGCGTGATCGCGGGCGGCGCCCTGCTGTACGGGCTGGGCCTGGTGGGCATGGCGCTGTCGCCCACGGGCTTTCTGTTCACGATGACGGCAGGGGTGCTGATAGGCGCAGCGCAGGCCGGTACCACCTATGCCGTGATCTACGGCGTGATAGGCCGCAACATCCCGGCGGAAAAGCGCTCCTGGGCCATGGGCGTGGCCGCGGCGGCGGGCTCTTTCGGCCAGTTCCTGATGGTGCCGGTCGAGGGCCTGCTGATCAGCGGCCTGGGCTGGAAAGAGGCGCTGCTGGCGCTCAGCGGCGCGGTGCTGCTGATCGCGCCGCTGGCGCTGGGCCTGCGCGAGGCTGGCTTTGCCGGCGGCCAGCCGGCCAAACGCGAACAGACCATAGGCCAGGCGCTGCGCGAGGCCTTCAAGTACCCGAGCTTCCAGTTGCTGATGGCGGGCTATTTCGTCTGCGGCTTCCAGGTGGTGTTCATCGGCGTGCACATGCCCAGCTACCTCAAGGACAAGGGCCTGTCGCCCCAGGTGGCCAGCTACGCGCTGGCGCTGATAGGCCTGTTCAATGTCTTCGGCACCTATATCGCCGGCTCGCTGGGCCAGAAAATCGCCAAGCGGAAAATCCTGGCGACGATTTATTTCTCGCGCGCGGTGGTGATCGCCGTGTTCCTGGCGGCGCCGCTGAGCCCGCTGAGCGTGTACATCTTCGCCAGCCTGATGGGACTGCTGTGGCTGTCGACCATCCCGCCGACCAACGCGGTGGTGGCGCAGATCTTCGGCATCCAGCATTTGTCGATGCTGGGCGGCTTCATCTTCTTCAGCCACCAGATCGGCTCCTTCATGGGCGTCTGGCTGGGCGGCTATCTATATGACCGCACCGGCAGCTACGACATCGTCTGGTACATCGCCATCGCGCTGGGCGTGTTCGCCGCCCTGGTGAACCTGCCGGTGCGCGAGGCGCCGATTGCGCGCGCCGGCGTGCCGCAAGGGGCCTGAGATGGCCAAAAAAGCCGGCCTGTGGGCGCTCGCGGTCATCGCGTCGCTGGGGGTGTTTGCCCTCTACACACGGCCGGAATTCCTGTTCACACTCGCCAACCAGATCTGGGCTTGTTTTTAGGGCCTGCCCGGCGGTTTTGCGACTGATCAGGGGCAGCGCCCCTAAAAAACGGGAAGAGGACAGCATGAAAACCATCATCATCACCGGCGCATCGGACGGCATAGGCGCGGAAATGGCGCGGCAGCTGGCCAAAACCCATGGCGCCGGCGTGGCACTGGTGCTGGCCGCGCGCAATGAAACGCTGCTGGACGAGGTCGCGCACCAGTGCGCCGCGCACGGCGCCCAAACCCTGGCCGTCAAGACCGATGTGTCCATCGAGGCCCAATGCCGGCACCTGGTGGATGCCGCCGTCGGCCGCTTCGGGCACATCGACGCCCTGATCAACAACGCCGGCATGTCGGCGCAGGCGCTGCTGGAGGATGTCAAGGCCCAGGACCTGGGCTGGTACGAGCAGCTCATGCGCATCAACTTCTGGGGCAGCGTCTGGTGCACCCATGCCGCCCTGCCCTACCTGAGGCTGCGCCACGGCAGCATCGTCGCCGTTTCCAGCCTGGCCGGGCTGATAGGCGTGCCGGGCCGCACGGCCTACAGCGCCACCAAATTCGCCATGGTGGGATTTTTCGAGGCGCTGCGCGCCGAAATGAAGGGCGCCGGGGTCGGCGTGACCACCGCCTACCCGGGTGTGGTCGCCACCCACATCCGCCACCGCGGCTTCAACGCGGCGGGCGTGGCCGCGGGATCCAGCGGGCTCAAGGAGGACAAGGCCATGAGCGTGGAGGAATGCGCCCGGCTGATCCTGCAGGGCATGGAGCGCCGGGACCGCGAGGTGGTCATGACGGCCAAGGGCAAGCTGGGCCGCTGGCTCAAGCTGATCGCGCCCGGCCGGGTCGAGGCGATGGCGCTGGCGGCGCTTAAAGACGAAGTAAAGCCGCTTTGATATGAGCAGTGTCCCGCATGGCATGGAGCAGCCCTCCGCCTGGGTGCAGCGCTGGTCGCACCTGGTGCGCGAAGGCGGCGTGGTGCTGGACGTCGCCTGCGGTTATGGCCGCCATGCCCGCTGGTTTCACGGGCGAAACCACTCCCTGGTGCTGGTGGACCGGTCACAGGAAGCCCTGGAGGCCGCCGCAAGCGCCCTCCCGGCATCGGCTTGCGAGGCCGTGGTGGCCGATATTGAAGCCGGCCCCTGGCCTTTTGCGGGTCGCCAGTTTGACGCGGTCGTCGTCACCAACTACCTCTGGCGCCCGCTGTTGCCGACCCTGCTGGCCGGCCTGGCGCCGGGTGGCGTGCTGATTTACGAAACTTTTACGCAAGGCAATGAGTCCGTGGGCAAGCCCTCGCGGCCCGATTTTTTGCTGCGCACCGGCGAATTGCTGGAAATCTGCGCGGGCCTGCGGGTAGTGGCCTTCGAGGAAGGGTTCCACGAAAACCCGCAGCGCTTCATCCAGCGCATCGCGGCCGTCCGTGAAACCGCCTCGACTGCGGGTTTGCCCGCACCGCCGCGCTATTTCCTGCCCTAGGCTCTGGGTAGAATGCAGGATTGGCTTTTCGGGGCCGGCCCGGCGTTATTTCGGCCAGGCCCTATCCGGCCGCGAACGTTTACAAGTACAGCATGAAACCCATTACTGGCAGCATCGTTGCATTGGCAACGCCCTTGCATGATGACGGCAGCGTAGATTACCCCACCCTGCGCAAACTGGTGGACTGGCACATCGCCGAAGGCACCGACTGCATAGGCGTGGTCGGCACCACCGGCGAATCCCCGACCGTCAACGTCGAGGAGCACTGCGAAATCATCCGCGTCTCGGTGGAGCAGGCCAAAAAGCGCGTGCCCATCATGGCCGGCTGCGGCGCCAACTCCACCGCCGAGGCGATCGAACTCGCCAAATTCGCCAAGCAGGTGGGCGCCGACTGCCAGCTTCAGGTCGTCCCCTACTACAACAAACCCACGCAGGAAGGCCAGTACCGGCACTTCAAGGCGATTGCCGAAGCCGTCGGCGATCTGCCCACCGTGCTCTACAACGTGCCCGGCCGCACCGTGGCCGATATGGCGCACGCCACCGTGTTGCGCCTGGCCCAGGTGCCCGGCATTGTCGGCATCAAGGAAGCCACCGGCAACATCGAGCGTGCGCAGTGGCTGATCAAGGAAGTGCCCAAGGGCTTTGCGGTGTACTCGGGCGACGACCCGACCGCCGTGGCGCTCATGCTCTGCGGCGGCCAGGGCAACGTCAGCGTGACGGCCAACGTGGCGCCCAGGCTCATGCATGAGCTATGCGTCGCCGCCGTGGCGGGCGACACGCGCCGCGCCATGGAACTGCAGCTCAAGCTCCTGCCGCTGCACAGAAACCTGTTTATTGAAGCCAACCCGATTCCCGTCAAATGGGCCATGGCCCGGATGGGTCTTTGCGGCGGCACCTTGCGCCTGCCCATGACGCCGCTGGAAACATCGAACGAAGCGGCCGTGGAAAATGCCTTGCGCGCCTGCGGCCTGATTTGATTTGCCTGATCTGATTTTTAAGGGAACCCAAGTGAAGATATCGCCAACACGTCCTGCATTTTCAAAAGCCCGGAGCGCCGCAGCTGTGTCCGCGCTGGTTGCCCTCGGCCTGCTCGCCGGCTGTTCCTCCCTGCGCGATGTGATGGACGGTGAACGCGTCGATTACAAGAGCAGCGGCACCAAGGGTCCTTCGCTGGACATCCCCCCCGACCTGACCCAGCTCAGCCGTGACACCCGTTATGTGGTGCCCGGCACGGCGGTATCCGCCAGCAGCTACCAGGTGGGCCAGCCCACGCAGGCCGTGCAGACGGCCGCCACCGCCGTCGGCGACGTGCGCATCGAGCGCGCGGGCAGCCAGCGCTGGCTGGTCGTGAACCGGCCCGCCGACAAGCTCTGGGGCCCTGTCCGCGACTTCTGGCTGGAAAGCGGCTTCCTGCTCGCACAGGACCAGGAAAACCTGGGCATCATGGAAACCGACTTCGCCGAAAACCGCGCCAAGCTGCCGCAGGACTTCATCCGCAGCGCGCTGGGCAAGGTATTCGACGGCCTCTATTCGACCGGTGAGCGCGACAAGTTCCGCACGCGCCTGGAGCGCCGCCCCGATGGCGGCACCGAAATTTACGTCAGCCACCGCGGCATGATTGAAGTGATCACCGGCGGAAAAACCGGCAACGCCGCTTCCGGCGACAGCACTGTCTGGCAGCCCCGCCCCGCCGATCCGGAACTCGAAGCCGAATTCCTGCGCCGCCTGATGGTCAAGCTGGGCGTGTCGCAAGAGCAGTCCAAGGCCCTGGTGGCCGCGGGCGCCACCAAACAGACCTCGCGCATCGCCACTGTCAACAACCTGCCTGTCGTGCAGATCGACGAAGGTTTTGACCGCGCCTGGCGCCGGGTTGGCCTGGCGCTGGACCGCACCGGCTTCACCGTTGAAGACCGCGACCGCAGCCAGGGCACCTACTTCGTGCGCTACGTCGAGCCTGTCGTGAACAAGACCGAACCCGGCTTCTTCAGCAAGCTGTTCAGCGGATCGCCGGCCGCCACGCCGCCCCTGAAGTACCGTATCGCCGTCAAGAGCCAAGGCGAGAGCACCACGGTTTCCGTCCTCAATGCACAGGGCGCCGCCGAATCGTCGGCCAATGCCCAGCGCATCGTGCAGGTGATCGCCGACGACCTCAAGTAATCCGGGCTTGCCGCCCGACCGTCCCGGCCACGCATTGCGACGCCTATGTTGAGGTTTAAAAGCCTGGGCAGCGGCAGTTCGGGCAATGCCACCGTGGTCGAAGCGGCCGGGATCGCACCTTCACGGGTTCTTGTCGACTGCGGGTTGGGCCTCAAGCACCTGCTTTACCGGCTGGGCGAAGCCGGCTTGCAGCCCGAGGACATCCATGCCGTGTTCATCACGCATGAACACGGCGACCATATCGGCTGCGCGCGCTCGCTTGCCCTGCGCTACCGCATCCCGGTCTGGATGAGCCACGGCACACATGCCGCCCTAGGGGCGCCGGATTTCGACGGGCTGCTGCACACCGCGCGTGACGGCAAAGCCATAGAACTGGGAGGCCTGCAGCTCACGCCCTTTACCGTGCCACACGACGCCAGGGAACCCTTGCAGCTCAGCTGCACCGACGGCTCTGCCAAGCTCGGCATCCTGACCGACCTGGGCCACGCCACCACCCATGTCATGTCGCATCTCATGGCTTGCGACGCCCTGATGCTGGAGTGCAACCACGACACCGACATGCTGGCGCGGTCGTCGTATCCGCCCTTTTTAAAGCGGCGCGTGGGCGGCCAGTACGGCCACCTCTCCAATGCCGCGGCGGTCGAGATTGCCCGCACCCTGGTTCATGGGCGTTTCAGGCACCTGGTGGCCGCGCACCTGAGCGCGCAGAACAACCGGCCTGCGCTGGTGCAGGCGCTGATGGCCGAAACCTTGGGTTGCGGCTCGGACGACATCGTCGTGGCCAGGCCCGACACCGGAACGCCCTGGCTTTCGCTTTGAGGCCGCGGACATGGGACGCAGCGCCGGCCGCGTCCACGACAGGGAAACAGCGGCCATAAAAAAAGCCGCCTTGCGGCGGCTTTTTTCGACTCGCTGAAGAATTACTTCTTGGCAGCGCTGGCAGCAGCGGAGGTGGCAGCGGCAGCAGCAGCGTCAGCGGAAGGAGCAGCGGATGCGGCGGCGGCAGGTGCGGACGCATCGGCAGCAGGTGCGGATGCAGCAGCGGCTGGTGCGGAAGCTTCAGCAGCAGGTGCAGATGCTGCAGCGGCTGGTGCTGCAGGAGCTGCGGCTTCTTCTTTCTTGCCGCAAGCAGCCAGTGCAACAGCGGCAACGATTGCTGCCAAAACGAGGGACTTGTTCATTTTTACGATCCTTGATGATATTTAAGAAAACAATTTCCGGAAATTGTCAAAAGAAACCCAAACCGGAATTCAAGTTATTTTTGACCGGGGAAAGGACTCGAGCTCTTTCTACCCAGCTTTAAATTATATGCTGGATATTACAAGTCCGGAAACCCTTAGTCGGCAAAGCATGCCCTTATAACGGCCCCGTGTGAGGCTTGCGCAATCCTTGCATTCAAAGACCCAGGGTGGTGGCCGGGAAGGCCGGTGAGCTTTTCAGCAGCCTTTCATGGAGCCGCTCCCTCAGCGCAACCCGGCGCGCCGGCTCGGACCCGGCCATGCCCGTGCAACGCTGCAGGTCCAGGCGCTCAAAAACCCAGCCCGGCCCCAGCAAGGCGCTGGGCAGGTCATCGGCCGGGGCCGACGCGTTGGCACGGCATTCAATGATATGGGCCCAGGTCCGCCGCCAGGTGACGAAGCGCGCATGCCGGCGCAGCACCTCGTCGTAGTTCCTGGCCAGCATGGTGAAGGTCCGGCCGGTCTTGGACCAGTCGTTCAAGGCCTGCACCACCGCGCGTTCTCCCAGGGGCCAGTCTTCAAAATCCGGGTCGCAGACGATGATTTCACGCCAGCCCTGCTGCGCCGCCGCGGAAAAAGCCTGGCGGATCATCTCGGTAAAGTCGGCGCGCCCGCTGAAACGGCCTTCCGGCAAGGCCTGCAGCGGGGTGGGTGTTGTGTCAGGTTCCATGGAGCATCTCCTTGGCAAAAGTGGCAAACAGGCGCTGGGCCGATCATGAATCCGCAGACGGCTCCTGTCGCAGCCAGCCGGCATCGTGCCAGTCGCCCAGCAAGGCCATCGCGGAGGCGCCGGCCTTGCGCAACTCATGCGGCGCCAAGCCGCGTCCGTCGGCCAGCCGGCGCATCAGCGTCGCATCGGCGCCTTTGGCGCGGTAGCTCTCCCCGTTGATGAACACATGGTCGGCGTCATACATCATCCGGGTGCGCGCATCCAGCCTGACCCCTGCGCGGCCGGCCCGCGCGGCCTCTGCATCCCATTCGTCCGCGGCTTCGTCAAACCATACGGAGGGCTTGGGTTCGGTCATGTATTCACCCAGGACGCAGGCCAGCGCGAGGGGGTCTTTCAGCGCGTCCTGCACGGCCTGGCTGGCGAAGGCGGCCAGCTCAACCGGCAAGGCTGCCGGGTTGGCGGTGGCGTCCTGCCCGGGATCACGGTAGATCTCGGGTGCTTTGGCCGCGCGGCGCCCCGCCGGAGCATCCGCCTGCCTGTCGTCCTCGCTGAATTCCGCCAGGCGCTGCAGCAGTTCCGCCGCCAGTTCGCCGCGCCCCGGCGACCGGAAGCCGATCGAATAGGTCATGCAGTCGGCCGCCTTGCCATCACCCGGTGCCGCCGTTTCGGCCACGCCGTCATGGGCGTAGCGCGGGGGCAGGTACAGCATGTCGCCGGCTTCCAGCACAAACTCCTGCTCGGGCTCGAAGTTCTGCAAAATCTTCAGCGGCACGCCCTCCTGCAGCGTCAGGTCTTTTTGCTGCCCTATCCTCCAACGCCGCCGCCCGCTGGCCTGCAACAGGAACACGTCATAGCTGTCAAAGTGCGGCCCCACGCCGCCGCCCGCCGTCGCGAACGAGATCATCAAGTCGTCAAGCCGTGCATCGGGAACAAAACGAAACCGCTGCAGAAGCTCGTGCGCCCCGGCATCATGCAGGTCCACGCCCTGCACCAGCAAGGTCCAGGCCTTCTGGCTCAGCGGCGGCAAGCTGCGCGGCGCAAAAGGCCCCTGCTTCATGCGCCAGCCCTTGGCCTGCTGGACAATCAGGCGCGACTCCACCTGTTCGCTCGCGGCCAGTTTGAACAAGGCCGCGCGGCTCAGCAAAGGCTGGAATCCGGGCAGAGCCTGGCGAACGAGAAACGGCTTTTTTTGCCAGTGGCGGCGCATGAATTGCGCCGGGCTCAGGCCGGCAAGGAGCGCTAGAGATTGGTTTACATCCATGGGACAATTGTCCGATGAAAATCACCCCGCAATGCGTCGTAGCCCTGACATGGACGCTGAAAGACACCCTGGGCGATGTGCTGGACGAACTGGATGAGCCCATCGAGTTCCTGCTGGGCGGTGACGACCTGCTGGCCAAGATCGAGCAGGCCCTGCAAGGGCATGAAACCGGCGACAAGCTTGAGCTGCACCTGGAGCCCGAAGACGCCTTTGGCGACTATGACGAGAACCTGGTGTTTCTCGAGCCCCGCAAGGTTTTCCCGGCCGAACTCGAAGAAGGCATGACCTTCGACGGCGCGGCGCTGCCCAAAGGTGTCAGCGGAACGGCACCGCACGACCATATCTATACGGTCACCGAAATCTATCCCGACCACGTGGTTCTGGACGGCAACCATCCGCTCGCGGGCATCGCCATCCGGCTGACGGTCAAGGTGGAGTCGGTGCGTGAAGCAAGCGAAGAGGAAATCAGCCAGGGCTCCCTGGGCACCGGTTTCTTCAAGCTCGAGCCGCTCTCGCCCGGAAGCGGCACCCTGCACTAAGGCCAAGGCGGCGGCATGCCGCCGCCTTTTGACAACCCCGGCCGCTTACATTCGGTACAGCAGGCCGTTCTCAATCCTCACGCGGTCGCCTATGCGCAAGTCGCCGGTGGAAGGCACGTCATAGGCACGGCCGGTGCCGTTGTCGAGTTGGACAGACACGCGGTAGGTTTCGCGAACCGTACCGGGATTGCGGTTCTTCTCAATCGCATTACCAGCCACGGCGCCGCCCACTGCCCCGACAACCGTCGCCACGTCCTTGCCGGTGCCGCCGCCGATCTGGTGGCCCACCACCGCGCCGGCCACACCGCCGAGGATGGCACCTACGCCCGAGCTCCTGGCCTGTTCCTGGGTGCGAAACACTTCGACGTTGCTGACGCGTCCGTATTCGACATAGCGGTTCTGCTGGTTGGCGGGATAGGTGCCTGCCGGGTAGGTTCCAGCCGGATAAGTCTGGTTAGGGTAGCTGGCGGTGTTGGGATAGGGGGGCGGGTAATTCGCGTCGGACACCGACGGCGGGCTCATGGGCGCGCAGGCGGCCAGGGCGGCCAGCGCCAGCACCACGGATGCGGATGAAATAAAGCGGGATGTGTTTCGCATGAGTCTCTCCTTTTGGTAAGTTCATGAGATCCCGGCATCAAGGCGCATGGACTCTCATGGCTTATTAAGGATGCGGCCCGCTCTTCCCCGGGTGGGGATAGGGCCTGTGGCGGCGTGGGAGCCTTGTTGCAAGGGTTGTAGGAAAACCCCCCACCCCTGCAAGGCGCGGCGGACCAGACTCAGGCCTTGCCGGTGGAGCCGTAGCCGCCTTCCCCGCGCTCACTGGCGGGGAATTCAGACACCACATTGAACTGCGCCTGTACCACGGGCACGATCATCAGCTGCGCGATCCGCTCCATGGGTTCAATCGTGAAGGGCACGTCGCTGCGGTTCCAGGCGCTGACCATCAGCTGCCCCTGGTAATCGCTGTCGATCAGGCCCACCAGGTTGCCCAGCACGATGCCGTGCTTGTGGCCCAGGCCGGAGCGCGGCAGGATCAGCGCGGCATAGCCCGGGTTGTGCAGGTAGATGGCGATGCCGGTGGGCACCAGTTGCCAGGCGTTGGCCGCCAGCGTGAGCGGCGCATCCAGGCAGGCGCGCAGGTCCAGGCCGGCACTGCCGGGCGTGGCATAGGTGGGAAGGTTGTTCTGAAGGCGCGGGTCGAGAATCTTGACGTCGATGTGCATGAACTATTTTTTCTTGGATGGTTGATTTTTTTGAGCCTTTTCGGCTTCTTCGGCAGCTTGCCGCGCGAGCTCGCGCAGGCGCTGGAGCAGCGCCCCGGAGGACCGGCGGTTGGCCTGCCAGACCGCCCACGCGCCGTACACCAGCAACGCGGGCAGGAACAGGAAACCGGTTCCGGGCACCACCTCGGACAAGACCTGGGTGGCGATCCATAGGATAACCACCCATTTGACGTGGGTGGCAAAGGCGGCGACGGTGGCGGCGACGGGCGCGGGTTTAGCGGATTGAGCGGATGGCTTGGCGATGCTCGCCGTAGGCGAGGTGCGCGGTGCGGCCTTTTCCCCGGGCTTGAGCCGGTCTTCACGGGCTTCGGCCGACGCATGCGCATTCGCATGGGTGAGGCGCTCCACGTAAGCCACAAAATCGCCGTCCGGCGGCGTGTTGGAGGGAAGGTTCACGGTGCGGCCGCTTTCCCCTTGGAGGCATCCGCCATCCTGGCCGCGATCTCGCCTACCAGCCGCCGCGCCAGCGAGAGCTTGGAAGCCCGGGGCAAGGCTTTGCTGCCCTGCGCGTCCACCAGCAGCAGCGCGTTATGGTCCTGGCCGAAGGTGTCGGGGCCGATGTTTCCGACCAGCAGCGGCACTTTTTTGCGCAGGCGTTTGGCCTCGGCGTTTTCCGCCAGGTCCTGGCTTTCCGCCGCGAATCCCACGCAGAAAAGCCGGCCGGCCTGCGCCGCGGCGGACTGGGCCACGCTGGCCAGAATGTCCGGGTTCTCGGTGAACGCGAGTTGCGGCGCCTGGCCGGAGCCGTCTTTTTTGATTTTCTGGGCCGAGGGCGCGGCGGGCCGCCAGTCGGCCACCGCCGCCGTGGCGATGAAGACGCTGGCGGCCTGGGCGCGCGCCGCCACGGCTTCCAGCATTTGCTGCGCGGACCTCACGTCGATGCGCGTCACGCCGCGCGGCGTGGGCTGGCTTACCGGGCCGGCGACCAGCGTCACCTCGGCGCCCGCCTCGCGCGCCGCGCGCGCAATAGCAAAACCCATCTTGCCGCTGGACAGGTTGGTGATGCCGCGCACCGGGTCTATGGCTTCATAAGTGGGGCCGGCGGTGACCAGCACGCGCTGGCCGGCCAGCGCCTTGGGCGCAAAGAAGGCCACCAGGTCTTCGAGGATCTGCTCGGGCTCCAGCATGCGCCCGTCGCCGGTCTCACCGCAGGCCTGGAAGCCGCTGCCCACGCCCAGCACCGTGGCGCCGTCGGCGTCCAGCTGCACAAAATTGCGCTGCGTGGCCGGGTGGGCGTACATCTCGCGGTTCATGGCCGGCGCCACCAGCAGCGGCACCTTGTCGATGGGGCGGGCCAGGCACATCAGACTGAGCAGGTCGTCGGCGCGGCCGTGCAACAGCTTGGCCATGAAGTCGGCGCTCATGGGCGCGACCAGGATGGCGTCGGACTCGCGCGACAGGTTGATGTGCGCCATGTTGTTGTCTTCGCGGCTGTCCCACTGGCTGGTGTAGACCGGCCGGCCGCTCAGGGCCTGCAGCGTAACAGGCGTGATGAATTGCTCGGCCGCCTCGGTCATGACCACCTGCACCGTGGCCCCGGCCTTGATCAGTGCCCGGCACAGCTCGGCCGCCTTGTAACAGGCGATCCCGCCCGACAGGCCCAGCACGATGTGTTTGCCGGCCAGGTCCAGGGCTTCATCGCCGTCCGGCCCGCTTCCCATGGGATTCGCTTGATTCGTCATGTTCCGCAATGTATCAGTTAAGCCCCCACGCTTTTCGCTGCGGGCGCCAGGCGCGGCCTGAAACGGCATTGGGCTGAAATTCAGTATCCCCTGCAAGGGGTAACCCGGCGGTCAACCCGTATAATCTCCGTTTACCACCTCTACGAACTTGCGGTTCGTACCTGACATGACCAAATTTGTCTTCGTCACCGGCGGTGTGGTGTCTTCCCTGGGCAAGGGAATCGCCTCAGCCTCCTTAGCTGCGATCCTGGAATCGCGAGGCCTCAAAGTCACTTTAATCAAGCTCGATCCCTACCTGAATGTGGATCCGGGCACGATGTCGCCCTTCCAGCACGGCGAGGTTTTTGTGACCGACGACGGCGCCGAAACCGACCTGGACCTGGGCCACTACGAGCGTTTCATCGAAACGCGCATGCGCAAGGCCAACAACTTCACCACCGGCCAGATCTACAAAAGCGTGCTCGAAAAAGAGCGCCGCGGCGACTACCTCGGCAAGACCGTGCAGGTCATCCCGCACGTCACCAATGAAATCCAGGAATTCGTCAAGCGCGGTGCCGGCTACGAAACACCCGATGCCGTCGACGTCGCCATTGTCGAAATCGGCGGCACCGTCGGCGACATCGAGTCCCTGCCCTTCCTGGAAGCCGTGCGCCAGATGAGCCTGCGCCTGGGCGCCAACAACACCGCTTTTGTGCACCTGAGCTACCTGCCCTGGATCGCCGCCGCCGGCGAGCTCAAGACCAAGCCGACCCAGCACACCGCCAAGCAGCTGCGCGAAATCGGTATCCAGGCCGACGTGCTGCTGTGCCGCGCGGACCGCCCCATCCCCAGCGAAGAGCGCGAAAAGATTTCACTGTTCTCCAACGTCCCAGAATGGGGCGTGATCTCCATGTGGGACGTGGACACGATTTACAAGGTGCCGCGCATGCTGCACGAGCAGGGCCTGGACGGCCTGATCTGCGACAAGCTGCGCCTCAATACGCCGCCGGCCAACCTCCGGCGCTGGGACGACCTGGTCTACGAGACCGAACACCCCCAGACCGAAGTGCACATCGCCATGGTCGGCAAGTACGTCGACCTCTCCGACAGCTACAAGTCGCTCAATGAAGCCCTGCGCCACGCCGGCATGAAAAACCATGCCAAGGTGGTCATCGAGTACGTCGACTCCGAGACCATTACGCCGGACAACGTTTCGCGCCTGGCGCGCTTTGACGGCGTGCTGGTGCCAGGTGGCTTCGGCGTGCGCGGCGTCGAAGGCAAGATTTGCGCGGCCCGCTTCGCGCGCGAGAACAAGATGCCCTACCTCGGCATCTGCCTGGGCATGCAGGTCGCCACCATCGAGTTCGCGCGCCATGTCGCGGGCCTGAAGGACGCCAACAGCACCGAGTTCGACCCCGCGACGCCGCACCCGGTCATCGCGCTGATCACCGAATGGAAAGACGCCGACGGCACCATCAAGACGCGCGACGCCAAGTCCGACCTGGGCGGCACCATGCGCCTGGGTGCGCAGAGTTCCGACGTCACGCCCGGCACACTGGCGCACAAGATCTACGGCGACGTGGTCACCGAACGCCACCGCCACCGCTATGAAGCCAACGTGAACTACCTGGACGCCCTGCGCGCCTCGGGCCTGGTCATCTCCGCGCTGACGCAGCGCGAGCAGCTCACCGAAATCGTCGAGCTGCCGCAGGACGTCCACCCCTGGTTTGTCGGCGTGCAATTCCACCCCGAGTTCAAATCCACGCCCTGGGCCGGCCACCCGCTGTTCAACGCCTACATCGCGGCCGTGCTCCAGCTGCGCGCCACTGCCGGCCAGGGCGGCAAACCCGCGGCCAAGCCCCTGAAGGCGGTGGCCTGACCATGAAGCTTTGTGGATTCGATATCGGCCTTGACCAACCGTTTTTCCTGATCGCCGGCCCCTGCGTGGTGGAGTCCGAGCAGCTGCAGATGGACACCGCCGGCACGCTCAAGGAAATCACTGCGTCGCTGGGCATTCCCTTCATCTTCAAGTCGAGCTACGACAAGGCCAACCGCTCCAGCGGCACCAGCTTTCGCGGCCCCGGCATGGCCAAGGGCCTGGAAATCCTGGCCAAGGTCAAGCGAGAACTGGGCCTGCCCATCCTGACCGACGTGCATTCCGAAGCCGACATCGCCGCCGTCGCCTCGGTGGTCGACGTGCTGCAGACCCCGGCCTTTTTGTGCCGCCAGACCGATTTCATCCACGCCGTGGCGCAATCGGGCAAGCCGGTCAACATCAAGAAAGGCCAGTTCCTGGCCCCCGGCGACATGAAGAACGTCATCGACAAGGCCCGCGCCGCCGCGCGCGAAAAAGGCCTGAACGAAGACAGCTTCATGGCCTGCGAACGCGGCGCAAGCTTCGGCTACAACAACCTGGTGTCCGATATGCGCAGCCTGGCGATCATGCGCGAGACAAACGCCCCCGTGGTGTTCGACGCCACCCATTCGGTGCAGCTGCCCGGCGGCAACGGCACCAGCAGCGGCGGCCAGCGCGAAATGGTGCCTGTGCTGGCGCGCGCCGCGGTGGCGGTCGGCGTCGCCGGCCTCTTCATGGAAACCCACCCCGACCCGGCCAAGGCCATGAGCGACGGCCCGAATGCCGTGCCGCTCAGGCACATGAAAGCGCTGCTCGAAACACTGCTGGCGCTCGACCGCGTCACCAAGAAAAACGGCTACCTCGAAAACAATTTTTCCGCCTGACCATGGATGTGGCGTGCCCGGACACACCCGCGGGCACCGGTAACACACCGTCCCGCGCCGGCCGGGCATGCGGATACTCTTAAAAACTTCTGGAACCCCACATGCCCAGCGCCTACATCATTGCCAACGTGACGGTTACGAACCCCGAACAATACGAACAGTACAAAAAACTGTCTAGCATTGCCATGCAGGCGCACGGCGCCGAGGTTTGCGTGCGCGGCGGCAAGATCGAAGTGCTGGAAGGCGACTGGACACCCAGCCGCATCGTGGTGCTGAAGTTCCCCAGCGTGGAGCAGGCCCGCGCCTTCAACGAATCCGCCGAATACGAAGCGGCGCGCCAGTCGCGCCAGGGCATTGCCGTCATGCGCATGGTGCTGGTCGAAGGCGTGTAACCGTTTTTGTTTTTTATCTTTGTTTTTCTGATTTTTGAAAGAGCCTAAATGAGCGCAATTGTTGATATCGTCGGCCGTGAAATTCTCGACAGCCGTGGCAACCCTACCGTTGAATGCGACGTGCTGCTGGAGTCCGGCGTCATGGGCCGCGCGGCCGTTCCCTCCGGTGCCTCCACCGGTTCGCGCGAGGCGATTGAGCTGCGCGACGGCGACAAGTCTCGCTACCTCGGCAAGGGCGTGCTCAAGGCGGTCGAGCACATCAACACCGAAATCTCCGAAGCCGTGCTGGGCCTGGACGCCAGCGAACAGGCCTTCCTGGACCGCACGCTGATCGACCTGGACGGCACCGACAACAAATCGCGCCTGGGCGCCAACGCCACGCTGGCCGTCAGCATGGCCGTCGCCCGCGCCGCCGCCGAAGAGGCCGGCCTGCCCCTGTACCGCTATTTCGGCGGCAGCGGCGCCATGCAGATGCCCGTGCCCATGATGAACGTGGTCAACGGCGGCGCGCACGCCAACAACAACCTGGACCTGCAGGAACTGATGATCATCCCCGTGGGCGCACCGAGCTTTCGTGAAGCCGTGCGCTACGGCGCGGAAGTCTTCCACGCGCTCAAGAAAATCCTGCATGACAAGGGCATGAGCGTGGCCGTCGGCGACGAGGGCGGCTTCGCCCCCAACGTGCCCAGCCACGAGGCGGCCATCCAGATGATCCTGGAAGCCATTTCCGCGGCCGGTTATGTGGCCGGCGAGCAGATCGCCCTGGGCCTGGACTGCGCGGCTTCCGAGTTCTACAAGGACGGCAAGTACGTGCTGTCCGGCGAAGGCCTGAGCCTCTCGGCCGAAGAGTGGACCAACATCCTGGCGACCTGGGTCGACAAATACCCCATCATCAGCATCGAGGACGGCATGGCCGAAGGCGACTGGGACGGCTGGAAGATCCTCACCGAGAAGCTCGGCAAAAAAGTGCAGTTGGTCGGCGACGACCTGTTCGTCACCAACACCAAGATCCTCAAGGAAGGCATCGACAAGCACATTGCCAATTCCATCCTGATCAAGATCAACCAGATCGGCACCCTGACCGAGACCTTCGCCGCCATCGAGATGGCCAAGCGCGCCGGCTACACCGCCGTGATCTCGCACCGCTCCGGCGAAACCGAGGACTCGACCATCGCCGACATCGCCGTGGGCACCAACGCCGGCCAGATCAAGACCGGCTCGCTCTCGCGCTCGGACCGCATGGCCAAGTACAACCAGCTGCTGCGCATCGAGGAAGACCTCGGTGACGTCGCGTCCTACCCCGGCCGCGCGGCCTTCTACAACCTGCGTTAAACGCACGCGCCGCACGTGGGAAACCGACTCGTCCCTGCCGTCCTGATTGCGCTGCTGGTCATCTTCCATGCGCAACTCTGGGTGGGCCGGGGCAGCGTTCCCAGCGTGCGCGAGATGCAGCACCGGCTGACCGAGCAGCAAGCCAAGAACGCCCAGGCCCAGGCCGCCAACGACCAGCTCACGGCGGAAGTCAGGGACTTGAAGGAGGGCCTGGAAATGGTCGAGGAAAAGGCCCGCAGCGAACTGGGCATGGTCAAGCCCAATGAAATCTTCGTGCAGGTCACCAAGTAGGCTTGGGGCAGGCCTGCCGGTGCGCTTGACGGATTGACCGTGCTGAAAATCGCCATCACCGGCGCCCTGTCAACCGGAAAACACCATCTGGCCTCCTCCTTGGAGCGCGCCCTCAAGGACGCGGGCCGGGACGCGCAGGTGGCCGTGACAGATCCGCCCGCGTCTTCAGGCAGTGCAGCCGGCCATACCAGCCATACCGGCTATGGCCTGACGCTGCTGTGCGGGCTGGAGTCGGCCGAAGCGGCCCGGCAGGCGGCCGACCAGTCCATACGGTCGGCCCTGGCCGCCGCCGGCACGGCTTATTGCGTGCTCTATGGAAGCGCCCCGCAGCGCCTGGAGCAGGCGCTCGCCGCCGTTGAACGCCTGCTGCCGGGGTCGCCACTGCGGCAACAGGCGCCGGCCGGCAAAAGCAAGGCCTGGGTGTGGGTCTGCGACAAATGCAGCGACCCGGCCTGCGAACACCGCCTGCTGAGCGACCTGCTGGCGCAGCGCGCCGCTTATTGAACCGTTGAGGTCGGCGGCTGCTGGTTGGTCTGGCTGGTAAAGAGCTGCGCCGCATCCACCGGGTCGAATTCATACTGCGCGCCGCAAAACTCGCAGTCGACCGCCACCTTGCCGCGCTCGGAAATAATGCTCTCGATTTCGTCAGCACCCAGGCTGCGCAGCATGCCGCCCACGCGCTCGCGCGAACAGCTGCAGGCAAAGCTGGGCGTCACCGGTTCAAAACGCGTGACCTGCTCTTCCCAGAACAGCCGGCGCAAAATGGTGTCGGCATCCAGGCCCAGCAGCTCTTCGCGCTTGAGCGTGCCGGCCAGCATCGCGATGCGCTTGTAGTCCTCGTTGACGCCTATCTGGTCTTCGTTGGCGTCGCGGTCTATCTGGCCTTCGAGGTTGCCCTGGCCTTTGACCGGCAGGCGCTGGATCAGCAGGCCCGCGGCCACATCACCGTCGGCCGCCAGGATCAGCTTGGTGTCCAGTTGCTCGCTCTGCAGCATGTAGTGCTCCAGCACCTCGGCGAGGTTTTCGATCTTCTCGCGCTGGTCGCCGTACAGCGGCACCACGCCCTGGTAGGCCTGCTGCCCGGGCAGCTTGTCTTTCGGGTCCAGGGTGATCGCGCAGCGCCCCTGGTTGTTCACATTGACCAACTGGCTCAGCGAACTGCCCGGATCCACCGTGCCCGTCACCGTGGCGGTGGCGCGCAGGCTCAGGTCGGGCTGCACTTCGGCCACGGCCAGCTTGACCGGCCCATCGCCGAATATTTGCAGGATCAGCGAGCCGTTGAACTTGATGTTGCTCTGCATCAGGGCGCCGGCCGCCGTCATTTCCCCCAGCAGGTTGGTGACCTCGGCCGGATAGCCGCCGGCTGCCTCCCGGCGCTTGAGGATTTCCTGCCAGGAGCCAGTCAGGCGCACCAGCATGCCGCGCACGGGCAAACCGTCAAAGATGAATTTATGGAGTTCAGACATAGCGGGAAAAAGGTAGAAGTGGCGGGCCAATAAAAAAAGAAGGCCGGCCTCAGCCTACCTTCTTGAGCCCGGTCTTATAGCGCCGGGCATTGTCTACATAGTGCTTCGCGCTCATTTTTAAACCCTCTATCTGCTCCGGGGACAGCTGCCTGACAGCTTTGGCCGGGCTTCCGAGGATCATGGAGCCGTCGGGGAATTCCTTGCCTTCGGTAACCAGCGACCCGGCGCCGACCAGGCAGTTCTTGCCGATTTTGGCGCCGTTGAGCACCACCGCCTGGATGCCTATCAGCGAGCCGTCACCTATGGTGCAGCCGTGCAGCATGACCTGGTGGCCGACCGTGACGTTTTCGCCTATGGTGAGAGGCAGGCCCATGTCGGCATGCAGCACGCTGTTGTCCTGGATGTTGGAGCCGCGGCCCACGGAAATGGTCTCGGTGTCGCCCCGTATCACCACCCCAAACCAGACGCTGCTGTCCTCGGCCAGTTTCACATTGCCCATCACCTGGGCGTTGTCGGCCACCCAGGCGGATTCATGAACGGCGGGGGCGAGGTTGTCCAGTTGGTAGAGGGCCATGGGTCTTGTACTTTGGGGGTCAGGGTCAAAAAAAGAAGGCCAGCACCCAGCCGGCCCCGATACCCCCGATTGTAAGGAGCCACTGCCGTATCGCCGACAATCCCCCCATGACAAGCGAGTCTCCTCCCGCGGAACTGCGCCAGCTGGCGCTGCGGGCGCTGCTGGAAAGTGATCCCGCGCAAAAAGTACTGGTGGCGCGGCAGGCCATGGCGCAATCGGGCACGCTGGCGCTTGCGGCCGACGCCGAACTCCAGGCCCCGGCCGGCCTGCCCGGCTGCCCGCAGCGCCCCGAGCTGCGCTCCCACCTGGACGTGCCCAAACGCTCGCCCTTCACGCGCGAAGGCCTGGCCGCCCTGCTCCACGCCGTGACGCACATCGAATTCAACGCCATCAACCTGGCCCTGGACGCGGTCTGGCGCTTTTCCGGCATGCCGCGCGCCTACTACCTTGACTGGCTCAAGGTGGCCGCCGAGGAGGCCCAGCACTTCAGCCTGCTGCGCGCCCACTTGCAGGCCATGGGCTATGACTATGGCGACTTTCCGGCCCACACCGGCCTCTGGGACATGACTCGCAAGACCGAGGGCGACCTGCTGGCGCGCATGGCCCTGGTGCCACGCACCCTGGAAGCCCGGGGCCTGGATGCCACCCCGCCTATGCAGGCCAAGCTGCGCAAGGTCGGCACGCCCGGCGCGCTGCGGGCCGTGGACATCCTGAACGTGATCCTGCGCGACGAAATCGGCCATGTCGCCATCGGCAACCACTGGTACCGCCAGCTGTGCGCCCAGCGCGGGCTGGAGCCGGTCGCGACCTATGCCCTGCTGGCCCGCCAGTACGAGGCGCCCCGCCTTAAGGGCCCGTTGAATCTCGACGCCCGCCGCCGAGCGGGATTTGACGAGGCTGAGCTGGCTATGCTGGGTTAAGAATAAGGTCTTCAAAACGCGGCGAATTCCTACACAAGGACGGCGGCAAGGATTTTCGAACGGCGCTAGACTGCGAAACTCTCTTGCAAAGGAGTTTGCGCATGATCCGGCACCTGGTTCCAGATATTCCATCGCAAATGCCGCGCTTGCCCGCGGACGTGGCCCTTCAGTTGCCCCAGGGCCAGCGCCTGGGCTCGGCCAACGCACCCGTCAAGCTCGCGTTTTCCCATTGGTCCAGCATTGCCCGCCTCAAGGCCGGCCAGATCGGCGCCCTGGCCGAAGACTATGTCGAAGGCAAGCTCCAGCTTGAGGGCGCCATGCGCGACGTGATGCGCGCGGTCACCAAGCTGCTGCCCGGCAACCCGGTGCAAAGCGACACCGGCTGGTGGTCCAGCCTGCTGCATCATGCCAAGTCCCTCACGGCCCATACCCATGCCCGGGATGCGGCGCAGATCCAGTTCCACTACGACGTGTCAGACGCTTTCTATGCACTCTGGCTGGATCCGCGCCGCGTGTATTCCTGCGCCTATTACCGCGATGCCTCCATGAGCCTGGCCCAGGCGCAGGAAGCCAAGCTGGACCACATCTGCCGCAAGCTCATGCTCAAGCCCGGCGAGCGCTTCCTGGACATCGGCGCCGGCTGGGGCGGCCTGCTGATGTGGGCTGCCGAGCACTACGGCGTCGACGCCACCGGCATCACCTTGTCGAAAAACCAGCATGCGCATGTGCAGCGACTGATCGAAGAAAAAGGCCTGGGCGGGCGCGTACGCATGGAGCTGCGCGACTACCGCGACCTGCCCGAAAACCAGCCTTTCGACAAGATCTCCTCGGTCGGGATGTTCGAGCACGTGGGCCAGGCCAAGATGACGGGCTACTTCCAGAAAATCATGCGCCTGCTGGCCCCCGGCGGCCTGGTCATGAACCACGGCATCACGGCCGGCGGCCTGGAAAACCGGCAGCTCGGCGCCGGCATGGGCGACTTCATCGAAAAATACATCTTCCCGGGTGGCGAGCTGATGCACATCAGTGCCGTGCTGGAGCACATGTCGCGCGCCGGCCTGGAAATGGTGGACACCGAAAACCTGCGCCCGCACTACGCGCGCACACTCTGGAACTGGTCCGACGGGCTGGAAGCCAGGCTGGACGAAGCACGCCAGGTGCTGGCCCAGGACGGCGGCACCGAGCGCGCCGAAAAAACCCTGAGGGCTTACCGCCTCTACCTGGCCGGCAGCGCCATGAGCTTCGAGCAGGGCTGGATTTCGCTGCATCAGATGCTGGCCGCCAAGCCATCCGGCGAGGTGCACAACACCACCCTGGCCGGCGCGCAGTCCGGCTACCCCTTCAATCGGACTTACATGTACACCCCCGTCCAGGCTCACTCCGTGTAGCCTGTTCCCCCCTCAAGGGGGCGGCGCCTGGGGCCGGCAAAGCCGGACCCTCGGCCCCCACTGGTGAAATACATCCGTCATCACTCGGCCTTGATGTTCGCGGCTTTGATGATGCGTGCATTGCCGGCCGACTCGGCGGCGATCTGGCGGGCAAAGTCCGCCGCGCTGCCGCCAGTTGGGACATTGTCGGCATCGAGCAGCTTTTTGCGCAGCTCGGGCGTGCGTAAAGCCAGGTTGATCTCGGTGTTGAGCCGCTGCAGCAGTTCCGCCGGTGTCTTCGCCGGGGCGAACACCCCAAACAGCGAGCTCAGGTTGGCGGAGGCCAGGCCCAGTTCGGCAAAGGTCGGTACCTGCGGCAAGGCATCGACGCGCGCCGGCGCACCCACCGCAATCGGCCGCAGCTTGCCCGACTGGATGTGCTGCATCACGGTGCCGCTGAGGTTGGTCGAAACCAGTTCCACCTGCCCTCCCAGCGCGTCGGTGAGCTGCTGGCCGCCGCCCTTGTAGGGAACATGGGTGAATTCCACCCTGGCCCCGTGGCTGACCTGCTCGAGCACCAGATGGCCCACCGTGGCCAGCCCCGAGGTCGACCAGCGCAGGCTGCCCGGTTTTGCCCTGGCCGCCACCAGCATGTCCTTGAAATCCTTGCCCGCAAAGACCGGCGTGGCCAACAGCACCACGGGCGAATACATCACGCTGGCAACCGGGGCGATGTCGCGGGCCGGGTCATAGGCCTGCTTGCCCAGGTGCGGGTTCAGGGCCAGCGGGCTGATGGACGAAAACCCGAGGGTGTAGCCGTCGGGCGCGGCCTTGGCCACCGCATCCATGCCTATGCTGCCGCCCGCGCCGGCGCGGTTTTCCACCACCACCGGCGTGCCGAGCTGGGTCGACAACTTGTCGGCCAGAGCGCGCGCCACCGCATCGCTGATGCCGCCCGGCGGGTAGGCCACCACAATGCGCAGCGGGCGCGCCGGCCAGGCCTGGGCCGGCTGGGCCAGGGCGGCCCCAAGCGGCGATAAAAGCATGAGCAGCGCCGCCGCGCGGCGCCGTCGAATCAGTCCTGGCATAAAGCGTTCCAAAGATGAGGTGCGGGAAAAATTTTCTAGCCCCGGGGATGATGCTGCGCATGGAGCGCCTTGAGCCGCTCGCGCGCGACATGGGTGTAAATCGTGGTGGTGGAGATATCGGCATGGCCCAGCAGCATCTGCACCGCGCGCAGGTCGGCGCCGTGGTTCAGCAAATGGGTGGCGAAGGCGTGGCGCAGGGTATGGGGCGACAGCGGCGAATGGATACCGGCGATGCGCGCGTATTTCTTCACCAGCATCCAGAACATCACACGGCTCATGCCCTTGCCGTGGCCGGTGACAAACAGGTCATCGGTCTGCTGCCCGCCCAGGATGGCCGGCCGCGACTCGGCCAGGTAGTTGACGATCCATTCCCGCGCCACCTGGCCGAAGGGTACCAGGCGCTCCTTGCTGCCCTTGCCCATGACGCGCAGCACGCCCTCGTTGAGGCTCAGGTGAAAAGTCTTGAGGCCCACCAGCTCGCTCACGCGCAGGCCGCTGGCATACAGCAGCTCCAGCATGGCGCGATCACGCAGCCCCAGCGGCGTGTTTTCATCCGGCGCGGCCAGCAGCGCTTCGACCTGGGCCTCGCTCAGCGTCTTGGGAACCCGCAGCGCCTGTTTGGCCGACTGCAGCTTGAGCGTCGGGTCCGCGTCTATCAGGCGCTCACGCATCGCCCAGCGGAAGTAGCGCTTGAACACCGTGAGGCGCCGGTTCGCCGAAGTCGCCTTGGTCGCGGCGTGCCGGGCGGAAAAATAGCGGTTGAGGTCGCTCTCGGCCGTGGCGTCCAGCGCGCGCGCGCCCTGCTCTTTTGCGCCCAGCCAGCCGGCGAACAAGGACAGGTCCCGGCGGTAGGCCGCCAGCGTGTTTTTCGAGAGGCCGTCCTCCAGCCACAGCGCATCGATGAACGCGTCTATGCTGGACTGGCTTTGTGCTTGCATGGGGGCAACCATAACAAAAAAAGCCGCGGCGCAATTTCTCGCGCGGCGGCTTAGCCGGGGATTGAACCCAGCGGCTTAGTCAAGCTTGAGCTTGGCGCCGTCCACCACTTTTTTGTAGACCTCGAACTCGGCCTTGATCTGGGCCGTGAACTGCTCGGGCGTGTTGGCGATGATCAGCGAGCCCGTGTCTTCGATGCGCTTGCGCACTGCCGGGTCTTCCAGCGACTTCTTCACGCCGGCACTGACTTTGTCGACGACTTCCTTGGGCAGCCCCTTGGGGCCCAGGATGCCGTAATAGGCCATGCGGTTCACCGGCTCCAGGCCGACTTCCTTGAAGGTCGGCACGTCAGGCAGTACGGCCAGGCGCTGCGGCGCGGCCACCACGATGGGGATCAGGCGCTTTTGCTGGATAAAGGGCAGCGCGGAAGGAATGTTGTCAAAAATCATGGGGACCTGGCCGGCCACCGTGTCGTTGAGGGCCGGGCCCGCGCCGCGGTAGGGGATGTGGGTCACAAAAGTACCCGACATGCTTTTGAACAGCTCCATCTGCAGGTGGCCTATGCCGCCCGTGCCCGAGGACGAATAGGAGTACTTGCCGGGGTTCTTCTTGAGCTCGGCCAGGAACTCCTTATAGTTGCGGGCCGGAAAGCTCGGGTGCACCGCGATGATGTTGGGTGTGGCCGCGATGTTGATGATGGGCGTGAAGTCCGTCAGCGTGTTGTACGGGATCTTGGGGTTGATGGCCGGGTTGGCCGCGGTGGTGGACACGGTGGCCACGCCCAGCGTATAGCCGTCCGGAACGGATCGGGCGATTTCCAGCGCACCGACCACGCCGCCGCCGCCGGCCTTGTTCTCGACGATAACGCTCTGGCCCAGGGCCTTGCCCAGCGGCTCGGCGATCACGCGGGCGACGATGTCGGTGGTGCCGCCGGGCGCGAAAGGCACTTGCAGCTTGACCACCTTGTTGGGATAACCCTGCGCCAATGCGGGGCCCGCAGCCGCGCCCAGCGCAAGCGCGGACAGCACGGAGTAGGCAAAGAGATAACGACGTTGCATGTTCAGGTCCTTAGGGTAAAAACTGCTGAAATGGTAATCGCAAGAACCAATCCCGCCAGTTGTGGATTACGCATAAGGGCAAACCCGAAGGGATTGCGGTTATTCTTGGGCCGGTGAACTACGCCCAGCTTCTTTTCCCCGACTTTTCCCTCATCGTCTGCGGCTACCTGGTGTGCCGCTACACCGCCCTCAACCGCACGGTCTGGGAGAAGGTGGAGAGCCTGGTTTATTACTTCCTGTTTCCGGTGCTGCTGTTTCACTCCATCGTGAAAAGCCCGCTGGACCTGGGCGCCGCCTCCAGCCTGATAGGCGCCGGCCTGCTGATGGGCGTGGCCGGCATCGCCATGGCCTACAGCCTGCCGCACCTGCCCTGGCTGCGCCGCCACATCGATGCGCGCGAGCACGCAGCCAGCGCGCAGGTGGCCTTTCGCTTCAACTCCTTCATAGCCCTGGCATTGGCCGACCGCCTGGCAGGCGCCCAGGGCCTGCAGTTGATCGCGGTGCTGATCGGCGTCTGCGTGCCGCTCTTCAACGTCGCCGCGGTATGGCCCATGGCAAAGCATGCCCAGCGCGGCTTCATGGGCGAACTGGTGCGCAACCCGCTGATCGTTGCAACGGCCACGGGCTTGCTTGCCAACCTGCTGGGCTTCAACATCCCCTTCTGGCTGGAGCCCACCGTCAACCGCATAGGTGCCGCCTCCCTGGCCCTGGGCCTGATGTCTGCCGGCGCCGGCATGCAGTTCGCGCACCTGGCCCAATCCAGGACATTGACGGTGGCAGTGCTGTCGATACGCCATCTGTTGCTGCCCATCGTGGCCCTGGGCCTGGCCAAGGCCTTCAGCCTGTCGCCGGTGCAGACCACCATACTGCTGGCCTTCTCCGCGCTGCCGACGGCCTCCAGCGCTTATGTGCTGGCCGCGCGCATGGGCTACAACGGGGGCTATGTGGCGGGCTTGGTGACCTTGTCGACCATGCTGGGAGTGGTGAGCTTGCCCTTTGCATTGGCTGTGTTGCGCTAAGGTATTCGTTTCCCGCTCCCGTTTGCCTTTCTCCCCCCTGGGGTTGCGCCAGCCAGGCCCTGCCTGCCGCCGCGGCGCTGGGTATACTGATGTAATAATTTGTAGCTCGCAGGGCCAGGCGATGACAGGGGAACCAGGGATGGGAATTCGAAGCTCAATCGCAGCCTTGAGGGTCATGGTCACGACCTCTGCGGGCGCCAGCGGCCAGAACCTGTACAAATGCGGCGCGACTTTCCAGGACAAGCCCTGCGACACGGAAGTCCAGAAAAAATACTCCTCCCTGGCCGGTTCATTCAGCAAGGAACAGGTCAATGCCACGGCCGACGCGCAGTGCGCCGACAGGGGCGTGCGCGCCCTGCCCTTCATCCAGGCGCGGACCCGCCAGGAAGCCCTGGAAAGCCTGCACGCCGGCATTGATGCCAAACCCATCGCAAGGCTGGAAAAAATCAAGGAAAAGGATTTGGCGTCCGCGGTTTTTGCCAAAAAAGGCAGCCCCGTGGAAATCCGGGCCGCCATCGAGACGGAGTGCATGGACAACAAACAGGTCTCCACCAGGACCCGCGCCCCGTCCGCATACCCCGTATATCCCAGCTACCCCGAAAGCAACGCACGGCTCGCCGCCGACCGCGCATCGCGCCGCTATTGAATCCAGCCCCCCTGCCGCAGGGGAAACAACACCAAATCAACAGGAAGCCCATGAAGTCCGCCTATCTAGTTCTGGGAGTGCCGGGAAATGCCAGCCGGGAAGACATCGAAGCGGCTTTTGAAAAAGCCAAGAGTTTTTACTCCCCCGCCAAGCTTGCGGAAGACCCGAAAGCCGTTGATAAATTCCTTGAGGTCAAAACCGCGCACCAGATCCTGCGTGACGAGGAGTCCCGGGCCGCGCACGACCGCAAGCTGAGCAGTGCGCAGGCAAACGCGGTGCCGGCTGCGCGTACGGCCAGAGTGCCCAGCGCGAAGCCGGAAGTTCCATGGCCCGTGCGTGCCCTGCCAATCCTGCTGGCGCTGGTCCTTGTGGTGTTCGCAACGGGCTACTACATCAGCTACAAGCGGGAAGCCGCGCGAAAAGCGCAGGCCGAGCTGGAACTTCAACTGAAAGCCAAAGCGGCCGAAGAGGAAAAGAAAGAAGCGGATCGGCTGGCCGCCGAAGAAGCCAACCGGCAGCAGCTCGCCAGGCGCGCGGAGCAGCAGGAGCGGCAGTTCCGCCAGGAAAGCGAGCGGGCGATCAACAACGCACGTTATTCGGAAGCACAGCGCAGCTACCGGGAAATACAGCGGGACAGCATCGATCAGCGGGAAGCCCAGCGCAAGGACTATGAGGCCCGAGCACGCGAACAAAGCGAGGCCAGGGCGGCAGAACAGCGCCTTGCCAGGGACAAAGCCCGTATCCGCGAACTGTGCTACCAGAACTACCGGCGCCCCGACTGCTGAGGTGTTTTTCCGGGATCGAAGGCCTCAGGAAGCGTTCTTCTTCTCGATGAACTCACCCATCCGGCTCATCAAGCGCCACCACTCCGACCCATCCTCGCGATAAACCCGTACCGCCCCCGCCCGCACCAGGATCTTGCGCAGCTCGTCCTCGTCAAACCCGCCCAGGTGCATTTGCAGGGTTTCAAAGGAGCGGTCGGTATAGCCCTTGTGGCTCAGGAAGTGGCGGGCCGTCTCCTCGGCCATGAACTCGGTCTTGTGCTGCTCGCGCGCCAGCGCCAGCTGGTGTTTGTGCAGCTGGCGGTTCAGGAAAAAAGTAATGCCGCCGCCGACGACCGCGCCGAACAGCGAAGCCAGCGCACCTGAAATCGTGGGATCCATGGGGGTGTCCTTTCATGCACGGGGCATATTAACGAATGTCTTTGCTCATTGGGCCAGGGCCCATTCAATGTGTTCGCGAACCAGCTCGCTGCAGTCGGCGGCGCGCGCGCGCAGCGCCTCGCGCAGCGGCAGCGCGGCCGCCGCATCAAGCACACGCAGCGCATTGCCCATGGCCACCGCGATATTGCGCAGCCAGCGCTCATGGCCTATGCGCCGTATCGGGCTGCCTTCGGTGAAACGCAAAAATGCCTCTTCACTCCAGCCGAACAGCGTCACCAGTTGCTGTCCCGTCAGGCCGCGCCGTTCGTCGAAATCGGGCAAGGCGCTGCGCTGGGCGAATTTGTTCCAGGGGCAGATCAGCTGGCAGTCGTCGCAGCCGTAAATGCGGTTGCCGATCAGCGCGCGCAGTTCCAGCGATATCGGGCCTGCGTGTTCGATCGTCAGGTAGGAAATGCAACGCCTGGCGTCGAGCTTGTGCGGCGCGACGATGGCCCGCGTGGGGCAGACATCGATGCAGGCCTGGCAGCTGCCGCAGTGCGGCGTCACCGGCTCGCTGGGCGGCAGCGCGATGTCGACGTAGATCTCGCCCAGGAAGAACATGGAGCCGGCTTCGCGGTTGAGCAGCAGCGTGTGCTTGCCGCGCCAGCCCTGGCCGCTGCGGGCCGCGAGTTCGGCCTCGAGCACGGGCGCCGAATCGGTGAAGGCGCGGTGGCCCAGCTGTTCGACGTGCTCCGAGATGCGTTCGCTGAGTTTTTGCAGGCGGCCGCGCATGATCTTGTGGTAGTCGCGACCGCGCGCGTAGACCGACACGACGCCCTCGGCGGGACGCTCCAGGCGACTGAATTCCAGGGCCTGCCACTCGCCGGGCGCGGCGGCGCTGGCGGCAGGCAGGTAGTTCATGCGCGCCGTGATGACGCTCACCGTGCCCGGGACCAGCTCGGCCGGCCGGGCGCGCTTGAGCCCGTGCGCGGCCATGTAATGCATCTCGCCGTGAAAGCCGGCGGCCAGCCAGGCCGATAATCCGGGTTCAGCCGAGGAGAGATCGACGCCGGCGATGCCGATTTGCGAAAATCCAAGCTCGCGCGCCCAAGCCTGAATTTGAGAAACGAACTGATGACTGTTCAAAGCGTTGCTGGCGGACACCCGCCGATTGTAAAAAACATTAGCTGGCCGGACGAGGAGGCCACGGCCGACTTCGCGCGAGCCCTGGCAAAACACCCCGCCATAGGCCGCGCGCTGATTGAACTGCAGGGCGACCTGGGGGCCGGCAAGACCACCTTTGTGCGCCACCTGCTCAAGAGCCTGGGCGTGCAGGGCCGCATCAAGAGCCCCACCTATGCGGTGGTCGAGCCTTACACATTGGCCACAGCTGGACCGGATGCAGGCCAAAATGGCGGCATGAACATCTGGCATTTCGATTTCTACCGCTTCAACGACCCGCGCGAGTGGGAAGAAGCCGGCTTTCGCGACATCTTCGCGGCCACCGGCCTCAAGCTCGTCGAATGGCCCGAGAAGGCCGGCCCGCACCTGCCGCAACCCGACCTGCTGCTGCGCCTGGAGGTGCTGCCGGACGACACCCGCGCCGTCACCCTGACGGCCCACACGCCCACCGGCGCGGAACTGCTCGCATGAAGCGCCCCGCGCTGAGCCGCCGCAGCGCCCTGCAACTGGGCAGCGTGGTGCTGTTGCTGGGTGTGCAGCACATCGCGCGCGGCGCCACCATCGTGGCCGTGCGCGTCTGGCCGTCCAAGGACTACACGCGGCTCACCATCGAGTCGGACGGTGAAATCAAGGCCCGGCAGTTTTTTGTCGCCGAACCGCCCCGGCTGGCGGTGGACATCGAGGGCATAGACCTGATTCCGGCGCTGCGCGAGCTGGTGGCCAAAGTCAAGTCCGACGACCCAAATATCTCCGGTATACGCGTGGGGCAAAACGCACCCGGCGTGGTGCGGCTGGTGATAGACCTCAAGCAACCCATACAGCCGCAGGTGTTCACCCTGCCGCCCGTGGCCGCCTACCAGTACCGGCTGGTGTTCGACCTGTATCCGACGCAGGTCGCCGACCCGCTCGAAGCCCTGATCGCCGAGAAGCTCGCAGACAGGCAAGCTGGTACCGCGCCGCCACCGGCCAGCGACCCTATCGCCGACCTGATCGCGCGGCAATCGGGCAAGCAGGCTGACAACAAGCCTGCACCGCCGGCGGCCGTCGCGGAAAAAGACAAGGACAAATCCCCCGGTCCGGCGGCAAGCCCGGGCGTCGCCAAACCCGCACCAGAGGCGGCCGCCACCGTGAAGAACGGCAAGACCGACCGCCTCGTCATCGTGGCGCTGGACCCGGGCCACGGCGGCGAAGACCCGGGCGCCGTCGGCCCCGGCGGCACGCGCGAAAAAGACGTGGTGCTGCAGATCGCGCACCGCCTGCGCGACCGCATCAACCAGCAGCCCAATATGCGCGCCTACCTCACGCGCGACGCCGACTTCTTCGTGCCGCTGCATGTGCGCGTGCAAAAAGCCCGGCGCGTGCAGGCCGACCTTTTTATCAGCATCCATGCCGACGCCTTTTTCACGGCGCGGCCGCAGGGCGCCAGCGTCTTCGCGCTCAGCGAGAAAGGCGCCTCCAGCAGCGCGGCGCGCTGGATCGCCGACAAGGAAAATTCCGCCGACCTGGTGGGCGGCATCAATGTCAAGGCCAAGGACGCACAGGTGCAAAAAGCCCTGCTGGACATGAGCACCACGGCGCAGATCAACGACAGCCTCAAGCTCGGCAGCGCCATGCTGGGTGAGATCGGCAACGTCGGCAAGCTGCACAAGCCCAAAGTCGAACAAGCCGGCTTCGCCGTCCTGAAAGCGCCCGACATTCCCAGCGTGCTGGTGGAGACCGCCTTCATCAGCAACCCCGACGAGGAAGCCAGACTACGCAGCGACGACTACCAGGTCCAACTGGCCGATGCCCTGATGCGCGGCATCACCCGCTACTTCGCGCGCAATCCACCGCTGGCGCGCAACCGCGCCGTCTAACCATCCCCTTGGCGCGTCTATGCGCCAAAACTGAATACAAAAGGCCGCAGCGAGCCGACAGCTCGCGGCGACCTTCTCCTACAGCCTTGTGGTAGCGGCCCTCCTACATTGAAGCCACAGGCAAGGCCGGGGCTCTTTCACACGCTGAAGCCCGCGGCAAGAAGCAAGAGCCTGGAACTCCTAGCAAAGGCACACAACATGAATACGAAACTGATGATCCCGGTCGCGGTGGCGGCACTGATAGCCCTGGGAGGCTGCAGCACCAGCCCGACCAATGCGCAGATAGGCACCGGCGTTGGCGCCGTGGCCGGCGGCCTGGTGGGCAATGCCGTCTTCGGCAGCACCCTGGGCACCGTGGGCGGCGCGGCCGCAGGTGCGCTGATCGGTAACGAGGTCGGCAAAAAACGCTGACCCCGCACCCGCCCAGTTCAAGCGCCTGGTTTAAGCCCCAGACGTACTCATACCGGGTAGATCAGCGAGTTGAGAATCATCTCGCTGTCGTACACACAAAGACGGCTCCTGAATTTCAGCGAGCCGTCTTTTTGCGTGAGCTCGTCGATATAACGGCCCACGTTGTAGACCTCGCTCACGCCGCCCGGCTTGGTGCGGAACACCGCATAGTTGGCCTCGGCCCGGATGGTGCCACCCTCCTGCGAGAGGATGCGCGCCGGGCTCACGACGTGGCGCGTGTAATACGGCCCGTGGTAAATCGTCTGCGTGACGCCGTACACCCGGTCCTTCATCATGCCGCGGCTTTCCAGCGCCATCAACGCCAGCGGCAGGCCGCGGTCGAAGTTCTCGCGGGCCTGCACCTTGTAGCGGCCGTCTTCCACGAAAAATTCCGGCCATTCCTCAAAGCGCTTTTCATCGAGTGCCGCCGCGTAGTCCGCGTTAAGCCGGTCCACCTGCATTTGCAGCAGCAGGCGCTGCATTTGTTCGATCGCCGTCATAGCTCCATGACTTTCTTCCAGTAGGCATACATGCTGCGGATCAGGGTTTCGGTGACCATGTGCTCGGTCATCTCGGTGCCCGTGCCGCCCAGTTCGCACAGCGTGGCGCCCTCGCCGGCCTGGGTAAAGCCCGCCTGGCTGAACTCGATCACCTCGCCGTCGTCGGCGCTGACAAAACCCGCGGGGCCGAACAAGTTGGCCTGGCGCAGGCGGCGCTGCGTCATCTCGGGCGTGTCGTCGGCAAAGCCGAAATGCGTCCAGATGAAATCGAATTCGCCCTGGCCGCGCGGCACGATATGGCGGGTGCTCAGCGAATTGACCTGCTGCTGAATGATCAGGCTGGGAAACAGCGTGATCATGGTGACGGTGGGCGTGATGTCGCTGCCCGGGTTGGACGGGTCGGCGACCTTCCACCAGGGCTCGGGTACCACGTCCAGCAGGCGGTCGTCGTGCAGCGCCATGTTCGCCTTGAAGGAGCTCACGCCCTCGGTCACGGCCGCGTTCTGCCCGCCTTCGTTGCGGCGCGAAATCATCACCGCATGGCGGCCCTCGGCGTCCATCACCATGCGGCTTTTCTGGTCGGCGCGCCACAGGCCGAAGGTCACGAACCAGGTGTGCAGCAGGCCGGGGTGGTAAGGGTCCTTGATGTTCTCCATCATCAGCTTCCAGTTGCCCGGAATGCGCTGGCGGTTGTAACCCAGCAGGGTCAGCTTGCGCGCGCCCTCGGGGCCCTTGAAGATGCGGTCCAGCCAGGGCATGAGCTGCGGGCCCAGGTAGTCCTCGAGCGGCTCGGTGTCTTCGCTGAAAGTGGCGAACACCAGGCCGTGCAGCAGCGCCACGCGCAGCTTGGTGAGGCCGTGATCCTTGAGGTCAAAACCTTCCGGCATGCCGCCGTTGACGCAGTCGCCCTCCTTCACGCCGTCCTTGAAAGGCAGGCCCGCGAGGTCGCCGTTGAGCTTGTAGGTCCACTGGTGGTAGGGGCAGACAAAGCTGCGCGCATTGCCCTGGGGGTTCTGGCAAAAACGCACGCCGCGGTGGGCACAGCGGTTTTCCACCACACGTATGCCATGGTCGGTGGCGCGGTCCTTGGGCGCGATGCGGTCGCGCACCATCAGCACCTGGCGCTCGCCCACGTGGCTGAGCCTGTAGTCGCCGACGTTGGGAATCTCGGCCTCAAGCCCCACGTAGCACCAGTGCGCGCCGTAAAAAACCTTCTCCAGCTCGCGCTGGTAAAGCTGGGCGTCGGTGTAGGCCCAGAAAGGGACGCGGCTGGAGCCGGGCTCGCCCCAGCGTGACGGGGTTTGAGGTGCGTTCATCTGTGTGTCTTCGGGTCGTTTTTCCCTGATTTTTTTATGTGTGGCATCGGCCCGAGCTGTTAGTCAAACAGGCAGCTGGCCTGCTCAACCCTGGCCCGCACCTGCGGCCCGGTCGGAGGCACGCAGCCGCGCCGCATGACACACAAGCTGGCGCTGGCCACGGCATGGGCCAACAAGCTGTGCCCAGCGTCGTCGGGTAGCGTCAGCAGGGCACGGGCGCCGCCCGCACCGGTTTTCCGTGCGAGCAAGGCAGCCATGAAACCGGCAAGAAAACAGTCGCCCGCGCCCACGGTATCCACCACCGCCAATGGCCTGGATTCGCGGGCGCGCCACTGCCGACCGTCGCGCGCCAACAGGCAAGCCCCCTGCGACCCCAGGGTCAGAACCAGCAAGGCCGCACCGCTCACGTCCAGCAGATGCCGCGCCCGGGCAACGGCATCCGCGCCGGGCACCTGCAGGTTTTCCAGGTCTTCATCGCTGACCTTGACCACATCGGCGTGCTGCAGCGCGGCGTGCACGTTGCGCCTGTAGGCCTGCAGGTCCGGCATGGCCGACGGCCGCAGGTTGGCATCCACCACCACCACGCTGCCGGCCTGGTGCTGGGCACGCATCCATGGCAGGTAGCGGCCGGCATCCTCGGGTGCAAGGGCCAAAGCGCCGGTGCACACCATCTGCAGCGCGGGAACGCGATGGCATGACTGGATCAGGCTGTCCGCTATGACCGCGCGGTCCGCCACATCCTGCCGGTAAAAAGCGTAATCGGGATGGCCGGTGTCATCCAGCCCCACCACGGCCAGCGAGGTGCTTTGTGGCACGGGTTGCGGGCAAGCCAGCCGCACACCATCACCGGCCAGCGTGGCGGCCAGCTGGCGGCCAAAACGATCGCGCGACAAAGGGTTGAGGTACAGGGTATTGACGCCCTGCAGCGCCAATGCGCGCGACAAATTGAAGACCGCGCCGCCCGGGCAGGCTTCATAACGTCCGTCCGATTGGGCAATCAGGTCAATCAGCGCCTCGCCGGCGGTCGCCACCTGCACCGCGGCAAGGTCCGGGGGAGTGATGCTCATTCAGGTCTTCCTGCCGGCCGCAAAGGCGCTTCAGGCGCCGGCCTTGCGCCTGGATTTCCAGGCGCCAAAAATAACGATCAGGCCGGGCACCAGGATCAAGGCCCAGATGATCTTGTCGAGATGGGTTTTGACGAAAGGAATGTTGCCGAAAAAATAGCCCACTGTGACGATGCCGCCCACCCACAGGGCGCCGCCCACGAGGTTGAACAGCGTGAATTTGCTGCGCGTCATCTCCGACACCCCGGCCACAAAAGGTGCGAAGGTGCGCAGAAAAGGCATGAAACGCGCGGCGATGATGGTGATGCCGCCATAGCGCTCATAAAACGCGTGGGCCTGGTCAAACGCTTTTTTGTTGAACCAGCGCGAGTTTTCCCACTGGAAGACTTTGGGCCCCAGGAACCGCCCTATGGAGTAATTGCACTGGTCGCCCAGCACGGCCGCAACAAAAAGCAGCCCCACCGCGAGCGGAAAGCTCATCAGGCCCACGCCGCACATGGCGCCCACCACAAAGAGCAGCGAGTCGCCCGGCAGGAAAGGCATGACGACCACGCCGGTTTCCACAAAAATAATGATGAACAACAAGGCGTAAACCCAGGCACCGTAGCTGGTGACGAAGGCTTCCAGGTGCTTGTCGACGTGAAGAATGAAATCGATGAGAAAGGCGGCTAGTTCCATGCCCCCGATTCTGACAGGTGCGCCGGCCCGGCTTTGGCGGCTCAGCGGCCGCCGGTTCGCGTCATCACATGCACCAGGCCCTTGCCGGGCGCGTAGATATAGCCGTAACTCAGGCCGCCATAGCCGTAAGCCAGGGTTCCGGTGGTTTTCCAGCCGTACTGCACGGCTCCGGGTATGCCTTCATAGGTGCATGAGAGCTTTTCGATCTCGACGGACGAGGTTTCATTGCGCGTGCCGCGCGATGAAAAATAAGTCGTGTTATAGCGCCGCACCTGGCCCTGCGACCACATGCCCACCGGGAACTTCCCCTCGTTGGTCGCATTGCCGAAGCGCTGGTCGTAGACGCGGCCTATGGCCGTGCGGTCCGGCGTCAACGCAAAACGCTCATGCGCCCTGGGCACCTTGCGTTCGTAAACCTCGTACACCGTGCCGCCCTGGCCTTCCCAGGACATCGGGCCCTTGAGCGCGGCTTCACCCTTGCCCAGCGAACCGTCGGGCAGTTCATCCACAAAGGGGTAGACCCGATCCACCGGCGCAAAAACCAGTTCGCGCGTCTCGGTCATTGGGTTGCCGGTCAGCAGTTCCACAGGCAAAAAGCGCTCTTTGACGCTTTCGTCGTGCACGCATACGGGAGCGCCCGCGGCTTGAGCCATGGCGGCTGGTCCCGCCAGCAGCAGGGTTGCGAGGACCGCAAAACTGGGGATTTTGAAGGGCATGATTTTTAGCATGGAGAAATCGGAAACAGAATATTACAGGCCGCGCGGCCCGCAGGGCTTGCGTCCGGCTTCCGGCTGAAAAATGGGTGACACCCTAAAATCCCTGCATGAGCCTTGCCACCACCCGCCGCCCCATTCGCGAACTGCCCGATGAACTGATCAGCCAGATTGCCGCCGGCGAAGTCGTGGAGCGGCCGGCCTCGGTGGTGCGCGAGCTGGTGGACAACGCGCTGGACGCGGGCGCCACCCAGGTCACGGTGCGCCTGCTGGCCGGCGGCGTGCGGCTGATCCTGGTCGAGGACGACGGCTTGGGTATTCCGCGCGAGGAACTGCCGGTGGCCCTGAGGCGCCACGCGACCAGCAAGATCGCCTCGCTGCAGGACCTCGAAGCCGTGGGCACCATGGGCTTTCGCGGCGAGGCGCTGGCCGCCATCAATTCCATCGCCGACATGAGCCTGCTGTCCCGCACAGCCGACAGCGAGCACGCCTGGCAGCTGGACGGCCGCACCGGTGAACTCAAGCCCGCCGCGCGCAGCCGCGGCACCAGCGTGGAAGTGCGCGAGCTGTTTTACGCCACGCCGGCACGCCGCAAATTCCTCAAAACCGACGCCACCGAACTGGCCCACTGCATAGAAGCCGTGCGCCGCCACGCGCTGGTGCGGCCCGACGTCGGCTTTGCCATCTGGCACGAAGGAAAACTCGTGGAGCAGTGGCGCGCCGCCAGCGGCGACAAGGCCCACGAGCAGCGCCTGGCCGATGTGCTGGGCAGCGAGTTCGTCGAGCAGTCGGTCACTGTGAATTACGAAAGTTCGGCCCTGCGCCATGACGGCCGGCCCGCCGTGCGTGTCTGGGGCGTGGCCGGCATTCCCGATGCCGCCCGCTCGCGCGCCGACCAGCAGTTCGCCTATGTCAACGGCCGCTATGTGCGCGACAAGGTGCTGACGCACGCGGCGCGCAGCGCCTATGAGGATGTGCTGCACGGCCACCGCCAGCCGGTCTATGCGCTGTATGTCGAGATAGACCCGAGCCGCGTGGACGTGAACGTGCACCCGACCAAGATAGAGGTGCGCTTTCGCGACAGCCGCGAGGTGCACCAGGCGGTGCGCCATGCGACCGAAAACGCGCTGGCGATTCCGCGCTCCTCCGCCACCGCCGATGCGGCCCTCGCCGCGGCCACAGTGGTGCCCGCGGAGGTTTCCGCAGGGCAGCAGGCTTTTTCACGCCAGGGATGGGCGCAACCCGCCATGAATTTCGCCGGCAACGGCGGTAGCCGGGTTTCCGATTTTGAGGCCATGTGGCCGGTGCAGGTGCAGCCCGGTGAAGGCCGCATGCAGGCAAACGGCGGTTTGGCGCCAGCTTCTTCGTATGCCCCGGCGCCCGCACCCATCAACGGCGCGGCCCCCCCCGCGGATGCCACCCCTCTGCCTCCCGGCGACTGGCCGCTGGGCCGCGCGATTGCCCAGTTGCAGGGCATTTACGTGCTGGCCGAAAACACCCAGGGCCTGGTCATCGTGGACATGCATGCGGCCCACGAGCGCATTGTTTACGAGCGCCTGAAAACCCAGATGGACGGCGGCGAAGGCGCCAGCCTGGCCAGCCAGCCGCTCTTGATCCCCGCCACCTTTGCCGCCAGCCCGCAGGAAGTCGCCACGGCCGAGGCCTGCGCCCAGACCCTGGCAACGCTGGGCCTGGAGATCACGCCTTTTTCGCCCAAGACCCTGGCGGTGCGCGCCGTGCCCACCAGCCTGGCGCAGGGCGACGCGGTGGAGCTGGCGCGCAGCGTGCTGGCCGAACTGGCGCAGCACGACGCCAGTACCGTGATCCAGCGCGCGCAGAACGAGCTGCTGTCGACCATGGCCTGCCACGGCGCTGTGCGCGCCAACCGCAAGCTCACGCTGGACGAGATGAACGCCCTGCTGCGCCAGATGGAAGCCACCGAGCGCTCCGACCAATGCAACCACGGCCGGCCGACCTGGCGCCAGGTCAGCATCAAGGAACTGGACTCGCTCTTTTTGCGCGGGCGTTAGCGCCAAGAACGTGAGGATTGCACGCGCGGGCTGTTACATCTAGGGGAAACACCAGCGTCCAGAACTTTTGGGACGCGGTGTACTCAGTCATGACCATGAAACGCTGGCATCTTTTCGCAAGCTTCGGCACGGCGCTGGCCCTGCTGGCCGGCTGCGCCACCCTCGACGAAAAGCAGCGCGCCTGGATCTTCCAGCCCAGCGACCGTACCTGGAGCGGCGGTGCAGCCGCGGCGGTGGGCATGGACGATGTCTGGATAGACTACACCGCCGCCGGCGACCACCCGGTCCGCCTGCACGGCCTCTGGCTGGACAGCGACAGGCCCGAGTCTGCAAAGGCGCCGGTGCTGCTCTACCTGCACGGCGCGCGCTACAACGTCACCGGCTCCGCGCCGCGCATGCGCCGCATGCAGGAGCTCGGCTTTTCGGTGCTGGCCATCGACTACCGCGGCTTCGGCAAAAGCACGCAGGAGCTCCCTTCCGAAAAATCCGCCTATGAAGACGCTCGTGCCGCCTGGGACTGGCTGGCGAAAAAATACCCGGACCGGCCGCGCTACATCTTCGGCCACTCGCTGGGCGGGCCCATCGCCATCAACCTGGCGACCGAAGTCAGCGACGAGCGCGGCACCATCGTCGAGAGCACTTTCACCTCGATTGCCGACGTGGTGAGCAGCTCCCAGTGGGGCTGGATGCCGGTGTCGCTGCTGATCACCCAGCGCTTTGAGGCCGTGCGCAAGGTGGACAAGATAGGCTCGCCGCTGCTGGTGGTGCATGGCGACGAGGACCGGTTGATACTGCCCGACCTGGGGCGCAAGCTCTATGACGCCGCTGCGCAACCCAAGCAGTTCGTGCTTGTGCCGGGCGGTTCACACCACAATGCCAACCTGGTCGGGCTGCCGCAGTACCGGCAAGCGCTGACGCAGTTGTTCGACCTGAAATAAGCCCGCGGGAAGAACTCGGCGGTCTGCGACACGTGGCCGCCACCAAAATTTTCGTCAAAAAGTGGTACTAACACTGTAGATCAGGCAATATTTTCCAAAAAATAGGTATTTTTAACTTACACACAACATGTAGCTGCATGTAACATCCCTTTTCGAAAACTCCAAAAATCGAGAGGGATCTATGCGCCAAATCCTGGTAATCCGCAGGTTGCCTGCCTTCAACTTGCTGGCTCTTGTCCCGCCGCTATTGGCATCAGCCCCCCTGCACGCCCAAACAGCCGCAACCACGGCGATGCCCGCGCTCGCAAAATTTAACGGGGCGGACACGGCATGGATGCTGATCTCGACCGTGCTGGTGCTGCTGATGACCATTCCGGGCATCATGCTGTTCTACAGCGGAATGATGCGGGCCAAAAATGCCCTGTCCATCGTGGCGCACACCTTTGCGGCCACAACGGTCGTCACGCTGGTATGGGCGGGCATTGCCTACTCACTTGCATTCACGCCCGGCAATCCCTGGATTGGGGACATGAGCCGCGCGCTTAGCGATGGGCTGCTGGGCGCCAAGGTCGGTGCACACCTTTCGGCCCCCACCGTCCCGGAATCCGCTTTTTTCATGTTCCAGCTGGCATTCGCCATCATCACCTTCGCGCTGATCATCGGGGCCACCGTCGAGCGCATGCGCCTGAGCGCCACCATTTTCTTCGCGGCTTTCTGGACCATCCTGGTCTACGCTCCCGTGGCGCACTGGATCTGGCAGCCCACCGGCTGGCTCGCCAGCATGGGCCATATGGACTTTGCGGGCGGTACGGTGGTGCACATCGCCGCGGGGGCCAGCGGCCTGGTCGCGGCCAAGGTGGTGGGGCCGCGCAAGGGCTTCGGGACCGAGCCCATGGTGCCTCACAACCTGCTGGTGACGATCATCGGCGCAGGGCTGTTGTGGGCCGGCTGGTTTGGCTTTAACGCAGGCTCGGCTTTCGAGGCCAGTTCACGCGCCGTAGGTGCCTTGCTGGCCACCCAGGTGGCTGCCTGCGTCGGCGGGTTCATGTGGGGCATCTGCGAATATGTCCAGCGCGGTAAATTCAGCGTGCTGGGCATGGCAACAGGCGCCATTGCCGGCCTGGTCGGCATCACGCCGGCATCCGGTTTTGTCGGCGTCCTCGGCGCATCGGTGCTGGGCGCGGTGGCGGGTGTCGGCTGTTTCCTCGCGGTGACCCGTTTCAAACGCGCGACAGGGATCGATGACTCACTCGATGTGTTTGCGCTGCATGGCGTGGGCGGTTTCATAGGCACGGTTCTGACGCCGGTCTTTGCGCTCAAGGAAATTGCGCCCGTCACCGCAACCGTGCTGACCAATCTCATGGGAGCCTGCGCCGTTGCGGCCTACGCGGCCATCATGACCTGGCTGATCCTGCTGGTGGTCAAGCCCCTGGCCGGCCTTCGCGTGACCGCGGAAGAGGAACAACTGGGGCTGGACCTCGCCCAGCACGGTGAAATGATTTCAGGCGCCTGAGCTCCTGAATCAACACAGTACAGCATGCAGCTCACCATGAATCCGCCGGATTCCGACCTCATGACCTACGCAGTGCGCATGGTTATTCCCATGAAGCGGGAGTTCGGACGCTCACTGAACGTCCACCAATTCCTGCACGACCTGCCCTACGCCACCGAAGTCATTCAAGAGGCACTGAAAAGCAAGGACGAGCGCCTGCGCGGCTATGCCGCTTATGCGCAGACCAAGATTTTCGGCCCTCGCGGCAGTGAACCTTTGCCGCCAAGCGCTTCCGGCGCGGCCGAAGCCTTGCCGGCCGCATCCGCAGCAAGCGAAACGGAAATCAGCGAAGACCTCCGGGCCAAGGCCATCGCCCGGTACAAGTCGGGCCTGCGCTGAAACGCGGTGGCGGCTGCGCTGCCACACGGGCGTTTGTCTGATACGCTCAGTTGAATGGATGTTTCCGTTTCGAAGACCCCGGCGCCTGCCATGCCGGCCGGCCTGGTCGTATTGATCCTCTCAATGCTGCTGGGCATACAGCCCGTCACCACCGACCTCTACCTGCCGGCCCTGCCCGCGCTCACCGAAGGCTTCGCCGCGCCCATGTCGCAGGCCCAGCTCACGCTGAGCGCGCTGCTGCTGGCCTTCGGTTCCTCGCAGCTGATCTGGGGGCCGCTGTCCGACCGCTTCGGCCGCCGGCCCATCTTGCTGTGGGGCCTGTCGGCCTACACCCTGGCCTCGGTCGGCAGCACCTTCGCGCCCTCGATGCTTTTGCTGATTGCCTGGCGCGTCGTCCAGGGCGCGGCCATGGGCGCGGTGGTGATGTGCGCGCGTGCCATCGTGCGCGACCTGTACCAGCCGCTGGAAGGTGCGCGTGTCATGTCCAAGGGCCTGAGTGGCCTGGGCGTGCTGGCCTGCGTCAGCGCGCCGCTGGGCGGCCTGCTGTCCGAGCTTTATGGCTGGCGCGTCGCGCTGGCGGCGCTGGCCGTGTTCGGCGCGGCCACGCTGGCCCTGGTCGGCCTGCGTTTTGAGGAATCGCTGGCGCAGAAAAACCCGCTGGCGCTGCGCCCCGGAACCCTGCTGCGCACCTGGCTCACCATCCTGCGCCATCCCACCTTCCTGGCTTTTTCGGCCCTCACGGCGGCCTCCTACGGCGGGCTGTTTACCTTCCTGGCCACGTCCTCCTTCGTCTTCATCCGGGTGCTGGGCCTGAGCAAGACAGGCTACGGCCTGGTGATGTTCTCCATGTGTTTTTGCTACCTTGCCGGCACCTTCATCTGCCGGCGCCTGCTGCCGCGCTTCGGCGTGCGCCGCTCCGTCGCGATTGCCGCCTGCCTGAGCCTGACGGGCGGCACCACCATGGGCGTGCTGGCCTGGGCCGGCGTGCAAAACGTCTGGGCCATCATGCTGCCCTACTACCTCTTCATGCTGGGCCACGGCGTGCACCAGCCCTGCGGCCAGAGCGGCGCGGTCGGCCCCTTCCCGCAGGCGGCCGGCGCGGCTTCGGCGCTCAACGGCTTTTTGATGATGCTGGTGGCCTTCGGCATGGGCGGCTGGCTGGGCACCCACATGGACGGCACGGTGCGGCCCTTGACGCATGGCGTCTGGTTCTGGAGCGTCTTGATCGCCACGACGGCCTGGACGGTGGTGCGCAAATACGGCGAGCCGGCGCATGAGGCCGCCGCGAGAAAGACGTGAGCCTTCCCTGCATCTGCATTGCCGGCCCCACCGCGTCGGGCAAGACGGCCGCCGCGATGGCGATCGCGCAGCGCCACGAGGCCGAGATCGTCAGCGTCGACTCGGCCCTGGTCTACCGCGGCATGGACATAGGCACGGCCAAACCCACGCGTGATGAACTCGCGGCCGTGCCGCACCACCTGATCGACATCCGCGACCCGCTGCAGGCCTACAGCGCCGCCGAATTCGTGGCCGACGCCGGCCGCCTGATCGCGGACATCCGGGCGCGCGGCAAGCTGCCGCTGCTGGTGGGCGGCACCATGCTGTATTTCAAGGCCTTGTTCGACGGCCTGGACGACATGCCCAAGGCCGATGCCGCCGTGCGCGCCGCGCTGGCCGACGAGGCCGCCGCGCACGGCTGGCCCGCGCTGCACGCCGAACTCGCGCGCGTGGACCCGGCTACGGCCGAACGGCTGGCGCCCAACGACTCGCAGCGCATCTCGCGCGCGCTGGAGGTGTTCCGCGTCTCGGGCCGGCCGCTTTCTTTTTTCCATGCGCAAGGCGCGGCCAGAAAATCCGCCGCCGTTAGCGGTGCCGCCGAAGCCTTCACCCTGATCTCGCTGGAACCGCAAGACCGTGCCTGGCTGCATGAACGCATCGCCCAGCGGTTTGACGCCATGCTGGCGGCCGGTTTCATCGAGGAAGTCAAAACCCTGCGCGCGCGCGGCGACCTGAACCGCGACCTGCCGTCCATGCGCTGCGTCGGCTACCGCCAGGCCTGGGAAGCATTGGACGGCGACTACCCGATGGCGGAGCTTCGCGACAGGGGTGTTTTCGCCACACGCCAGCTGGCCAAGCGCCAGATCACCTGGCTGCGCTCCATGCCGCAGCGCCTGGTGGTGGCCTGCGATGGCGGGCAACCGGTCGCACAGGTGCTGCAAGCCATCGCGCAAAGCCTGGATGCGGCCGCCACACGCCCGACACGCCCGGCTTGATCGCCGCATCCATAGCTGCAAGAATGGGGCGCGCCTGCCCCCCGGGGTAACAAGCGCACCCGTCTCGCCTGCCTGAAGTGTCACAACAACAAGGAGAGCGCATCATGGAGCTGTCACCCTTTGCCAACGCCCTGCAAGCCAGCCTGGGCGCACACATTCCCCAAATCCTGGGCGCCGTCGCCGTGCTGGCGCTGGGCTGGCTGCTGGCCGTGGCCGCGCGCGCGGCCGTGCGGCGCCTGCTGAGGCTGCTCAAGGTCAACGTCCGCATCGAGGAAAGCTCGGGCGTGCAGATGGACGCCGAGTCGCCGGTGGCGGCGGGCGTGTTCTGGCTGGTGCTGCTGGCCACCTTGATCGCGGTCCTCAATGTGCTGGACTTGTCGCTGCTGACCAACCCCTTCGCCAGCATGATGAGCGACATCATCGGCTACCTGCCCAAGCTGCTTGCCGGCGTGGTGCTGTCGCTGCTGGCCTGGCTGCTGGCCACCGTGCTGCGCGCGCTGGCCACCCGCGCGCTGGCGCTGACCACGCTGGACGAAAAGCTCTCCAGCGAGGCCGGCATGGCGCCCATGAGCCACAACGTCGGCAATGTGCTGTTCTGGCTGGTCATCCTGATGCTGCTGCCGGCCATCCTCAAGGCCTTTGAACTCAACGCCCTGCTGGAGCCCGTGACGCTGATGCTCAACCAGGTGCTCGGCATGGTGCCCAGCGCCTTCGCGGCATTGCTGATCGCGGGGGTCGGCTATGTGGTGGGCCGGGTGCTGAGCGGCCTGGTCAGCAACCTGCTGGCCGCCGCCGGCGCCGACCGCATCAACCAGCACATAGGCCTGGACGGCTCCATACGCCTGTCGGCGCTGGCCGGCACGCTGGTTTTCATCTTCGTCTTCGTGCCCTCGCTGATCGCGGCGCTGGACGCGCTCAGGATAGAAGCCATTTCGCGGCCGGCCTCGCAGATGCTCAGCCTGATGTTCGCGGCCGTGCCGCGCATCGTGGCCGCCTCGGTGATTTTGCTGCTGACCTGGTATGTGGCGCGTTTTGCCTCGCGCCTGCTCGCCAGCCTGCTGGAAAGCGCCGGTGCCGACAACCTGCCGCAAAAAATGGGCGTGCAGCGCCTGCTGTCCGGCGCGGGCCGGCCCTCGCGCCTGGCCTCCACCCTGCTGATGTTTTTTGCCATGCTGTTTGCCGCCACCGAAGCGGCCGGCCAGCTCGGCTTCGAGCAGGTGGGCGTCATGGTGGCCTCCTTCATCCGCTTCGGCGCCGACATCGTGCTGGGCGGCGCCATCCTGGCCGTGGGCTTCTGGATTTCCAACCTCGCCTTCGACGCCATCCAGAAGGCCAGCGGCAAGCACACGGCCGGGCTGGCCGGCGTGGCGCGCGTAGCCATCCTGGGGCTGGTGATCGCCATGGGCCTGCGCGCCATGGGCATCGCCAACGAAATCGTGCACCTGGCCTTCGGCCTCACGCTGGGCTCGGTAGCCGTCGCAGTGGCGCTGTCCTTCGGGCTGGGCGGGCGCGAAGCCGCCGGCAAGCTGATGGAGCGTTGGCTCGAGCGCTGGAAAGAGTAGGCCCCCACGGTCGCGCACTTCGTGTAGCTCCCTGCCCCCCGAGGGGGCCGCTGCGCCTGCGGCCCGGCAAAGCCGGTTCCGCGGCCCCGGCTGGGTTTAAGAGTTCATTAACGTAACCAGTGCTGGGTATTTACCAGTGGGGGCCGCGGGTCCGGCTTCGCCGGCCCCAGGCGCCGCCCCCTTGAGGGGGGGACAGGCTACACGCAGTGAGCCTGGGCGGGGGGGGTACGATAACCCCATGCTCCAAGTCCGCCACCTCGCCAAACGCTATCTGGACACCCCCGTCTTCAGCGACGTCTCGCTGGATGTCGCGCCCGGCGAGTTCGTCGCCATCGTCGGTGAATCGGGCGTGGGCAAGTCCACGTTGCTCAACTGCATGGCCGGGCTGGACAGCTGGGATGAGGGCTCGGTGCAGCTCAAGGGCCAGGACCTGGGCGTGCTCGGCGACGACGAACGCGCGCTGCTGCGCCGCCGCCATGTGGGTTTTGTGTTCCAGGCTTTCCATGTGCTGCCGCACCTGGACGTGGCGCAAAACGTGGCGCTGCCCTTGCTGCTGCTGGAGCAGCCCGACGCGGCCCGAGTGGAGACCATGCTGGAAGCCGTGGGCCTGGCCGGCCTGGGTGGCCGCTTGCCGCAGCAGCTCAGCGGCGGCCAGCTGCAGCGCGTGGCCATTGCACGCGCGCTGGTGCACAAGCCCAGCCTGCTGCTGGCCGACGAACCCACGGGCAATCTGGACCCGTCCACCGCCGCGCGCGTGATGGACGCGCTGATCGCACAGACACGCGGGCAAGGCGCTTCACTGGTGCTGGTCACGCACTCGGAAGCCGCCGCCGCGCGCGCCGACCGCATACTGCACCTGAACGCAGACGGCATACGCGCCGGCTGAAATCCCTGGCGGCCGGGCTTCAGGGCCGCAAGGATTCAGCGGCGAAGGCGGCGGCAAAAAGAAGGAACTCATGTTCCTTGCCAAGCTTGCTGTTCTGGGGCTCCAGTCGTGCCTTGCGCTGGAAGGCGGCATGCACCTCGGCCAGGCCCTGGGCATGCGCTTGCAGGGCAAGCCGCCTGGCCTCTCTCTCGCCATGGGCGCCCACCCGAAAGACCTTGCTCTGGCGCTTGCCCAGCTCATCCAGCCAGAAAGCCTGCCAATAGGGCGCGGGCGGGCCGCCCGGTACTTTGGGAGGCGCCAGGTAGCGCGCCACGCCTACCGTTCCCGATGAATTGCCTTTGTTTTTCTGCGTGCGGCGCCAGAGGCGATGATCCGCGTCAAACGTGGCGATGTGCGCTTCCAGCGCGTCCCGGTAAATCTTGGCCGCGGCGAGCGATTTGCGCTTGCCGCCGTAGCAGAGGTCGGTAAACGTCCTGGCAATGGTCTGCCCATAGCGGCGGACCGTGACTCGCCAGCTTCTTTCGCGATCGGATTCGACGCGGGTGATGCGGCGCAAAGGGTTTTGAGGGTCGGTTCTAAACATGGTCGGGTCTGCCGCACTGGGTTCAGGCCATGGGGCCAAATGGGAGAAGCACTTCGATGAAGCACTTTTTTAAAGACCCTGAACCGTATGCGAACTCACCCGGCAGACCCACGGACATTGTCCTGGCGCGGCTATTGTTTGTTGGATTTTCCGTACTAAAACCGCGTTCAAGCCCGAGCGCGTACAGCAAGGCACACGCGCGACCGCGTCCCGGACAACAGGCAAACCAGAAAAAAATCGGGCACCGGCCGCCCAGGGCAAAGCCCCGCGCACGTGCCCTTGCGGCGGCTCAGCGCGCGGCCAGCAGCTCCGCGTAGCGCGCCAGGTCGACGTTGCCGCCGCTCACGATGACGCCTATGCGCTCGCCCTTGGCGGGCGGTTTTTCTTCCAGCGCCTTGCAGGCGCCGGCAAAGGACAGGCAACCGGTTGGCTCCACCACCATCTTCATACGCTCGGCGAAAAAGCGCATGGCCTCCACCAGCTGCGCGTCGCTCACGGTGAGGATGTCGTCCACGTCGCGGCGGATGATGCCGAAGGTGTATTCGCCCAGGTACTGGGTTTGCGCGCCGTCGGCGATGGTTTTGGGTGTGGCGATGCGCACGATGCGGCCGGCGCGCAGCGATTGCCGGCCGTCGTCGCCGGCTTCGGGCTCCACGCCGTAGACCTTGCATGTCGGTGCCAGCGCGCGCGCCGCCAGGGCCGAGCCGCTGGTGAGGCCGCCGCCGCCCAGGCAGATGTAGAGACGGTCCAGCGCGCCGGTTTCCTCGAACAGTTCCTTGGCGGCCGTGCCCTGTCCGGCGATCACATCGGGGTGGTCGTAAGGCGGGATCAGCGTCATGCCGCGCTCGGCGGCCAGGCCTTGGGTGAGCGCCTCGCGGTCTTCGGTAAAACGGTCGTAGAGCACCACTTCAGCGCCGTAGCCGCGCGTGGCGGCCAGCTTGGCGGCGGGCGCGTCCTGCGGCATCACGATCACCGCCGGCATGCCCAGCATGCGTGCCGACAGCGCCACGGCCTGTGCGTGGTTGCCGGACGAGAACGCGATGGCCCCGGCCTTGCGCTGAGCCGCGTCGAACTTCGACAGCGCATTGAAGGCGCCGCGAAACTTGAAGGCGCCCATGCGCTGGAAGTTTTCGCATTTGAAGAAGAATTCGGCACCCCAGCGAGCCTGGGCGGTGGCCGATTGCAGCACGGGTGTACGGTGCGCATGGCCTTCAATGCGCGCGGCGGCGGCTATAACGTCGTCGTAGGTGGGGAGTTGCATGGTGGAGCAGGCTTTCATGTCAGGACGGAAAATTCAGGGCCTAGCTTAAACGAAGGCAGTGTTTTCCCGGCAGCAACAGGCGAGCCCTTTCTGTACCGGTACAGATGCCGGCTGGCACTGCATTTGCGGCGCTGAAGCACAATGAAGCCCATGCGCGCCTTGCTCTTTAGCTTCTCCTGGCGGGAATTGAAACACCATCCCTGGCGCAATGCCGCCGCGGTGGCGGCGGTGATGCTGGGTGTGGCGCTGGCGTTTTCGGTGCAGCTGATCAATGCCTCGGCGCTCAGCGAGTTTTCCCAGGCAGTGCGCGCGGTCAACGGCCAGCCCGACCTGGAGCTGCGCGCCGTGCAGGGCGGCTTTGACGAAAGCCTTTACCAGCGCGTGGCCGCCGACCCGCGGGTCGCCCTGGCCAGCCCGGTGCTGGAGATCAACACCTACGCGGCCACACAAACCGCGACCGGCAAGACCGAGCGCCTGCCGCTGCGCATCATGGGCGTGGACGTGCTGGCAGTCGGCGCCATGGCACCAGCCCTGATGCCCGTACCCGCGTCGAACGCGGACCGCTTCGCGCTGTTCGCCCCCGGCACGGCGTTTTTGAATCCGGCCGCGCGGCAGCTGTTCGGCGGGTCTTCGCTGCGCCTGCAAAGCGGCCTCGAACTGCGCGGCGTGAGCGTGGCCGGCACAGTGGGTGCGGGCGGCGGGCCGCTGGCCGTGATGGACATCGCCGCCGCGCAAGACCTGTTCGGCAAGGTCGGCCAGCTCTCGCGCATCGACGTGCGGCTCAAGCCCGGCACCGCGGCGCAAGGCTTTATCGCCTCGCTGCAATTGCCGACCGGCATCACGGCCACCGCGCCGGGCGATGCGGCCGAACGCGTGAGCAGGCTCTCGCGTGCCTACCGCGTCAACCTCACGGTGCTGGCGCTGGTGGCGCTGTTCACCGGTGCTTTTCTTGTTTTCTCGGTGCTCTCGCTCAGCGTGGCCAAGCGCGCGCAGCAGTTTGCGCTGCTGGGCGTGCTGGGCCTCACCGGCCGCGAGCGCCTGCGGCTGGTGCTGGCCGAATCTGTGCTGCTGGGCCTGGCCGGCAGCATGCTGGGCATCGCGCTGGGCACGGCGCTGGCCGCGCTGGCGCTACGGCTGCTGGGCGGTGACCTGGGCGGCGGCTATTTTTCCGGTGTCGCGCCCAGCCTGCAGTGGAATGGCGCCGCGGCTTTTACCTATGGTTCGCTGGGCGTGCTGGCCGCGGCCGTGGGCGGCTGGTGGCCGGCGCGAGCCGCGCAAAAGCTGCCGCCTGCGCAAACCCTCAAGGGCCTGGGCGCCAGCGCCGGCGCCGGCAAGGGCCACTGGCTCAGCATTGCCCTGGTCGCCGCCGGCGGCCTGCTGGCGCTGGTGCCGCCGCTGTTCGGCATTCCGCTGGCGGCCTATGTGTCCGTGGGCCTGCTGCTGGTGGGCGGCATCACAGCCCTGCCCTGGCTGATCGCGCTGCTGTACGACAGGCTCGGCCCCCATGTCGCCCATCACCTGTTGCCGATGCTGGCGGTGGAGCGCGCGCGCCGCGTGCGCGAAAGCGCGGCCGTGGCCGTCAGCGGTGTGGTGGCCTCGCTGAGCCTGGCGGTGGCGCTGACGGTGATGGTCGCGAGCTTTCGCGAATCGGTCACCCGCTGGCTGGACGTGGTACTGCCGGCCGACCTCTATGTGCGCACGGCGCTGGGCAGCTCGGCCAGCGACACCGCCTATTTTTCGCCGGAATTCGTCGAGGCGCTAAGCCGCCTGCCCGGGGTGGCGCGCGTGGGCGCGGCGCGCACCGTGCAACTGCTGCTGGACCCGGCCAGGCCGGCCGTCACCCTGATCGCGCGCCCGCTGGACGACCCGGCCAGCGCGCTGCCGCTGGTGGGCCGGCTGCTGCCGGTGCCACCTGGGCATATCGGCATCTATGTGAGCGAGCCCATGGTCGACCTGTATGGCGCGCAGCCGGGCACGGTCTTTCGTCCGCTCTCGCAGTCTTTGGGTGTCACGGCCGCCGGCGCAGCGGCGCCGCCGTTTTATGTGGCCGGCGTCTGGCGCGACTATGCGCGCCAGTTCGGCGCCATTGCGATGGCCAGGACCGACTTCGAAAGCCTGAGCGGCGACCGGCGCGCCAACGACCTGGCGCTGTGGCTGGACGGCAGCGCGGGCGATGCCCAGGTGCAGCAATCGGTGCGCGCGCTGGCCGAGCGGCAGTCGGGCGCGGGCGCGCTGCTGGAGCTGGCCTCGGTCAGCGAGCTGCGGGCGACCTCGCTGCGGATTTTCGACCGCAGCTTCGCGGTCACCTACTGGCTGCAGGCGGTGGCGATTGCCATAGGCCTTTTCGGTGTGGCGGCCAGCTTCAGTGCCCAGGTGCTGGCGCGGCGCAAGGAGTTCGGCCTGCTGGCGCACCTGGGCCTGACGCGGCGGCAGATCCTGGCCGTGGTGGCCGGCGAAGGCGCGGCCTGGACATTGATAGGCGCGCTGGCCGGCCTCACGCTCGGGCTGGCGGTTTCCACCGTGCTGGTCTACGTGGTGAACCCACAAAGCTTTCACTGGACCATGGACCTGATGGCGCCCTGGCTGCGCCTGGGCCTGCTGTGCGCGGCCGTGATGGTGGCGGGCACATTGACCGCGTGGCTGGCCGGGCGCGCCGCGGCCGGCAAGGATGCGGTGCTGGCGGTCAAGGAAGACTGGTAGGCCACAGCCGCGCTTCGTCGGGAGTGCGGCTGGGGGCATGCCACCGCGCCGTCCTACAGCGCGCAAGGCCGGTTTCCCACGCCGCCCGGCCCTGCCGCGCCGCACACTGGTTCCCATGCGCCCGGCCCAACACCCGGTCACATTCGCCCCCTTCTGTCATCCCCTCACGCACGGGAGCACGCCATGAGCACCACCCCGAACGCCAATCCCGCCTCCCACGCCAACCCCCATACCGGCGCGGCCGGCCAGCGGCCGCCGCACATGGCAACGCGGCTCGCCCACGGCCTGCTGGCCGTGCGCAACGAGGATGGCAGCGTCACGCTGGAGATGGCGCAGCCGCTCACGCTGCAGGCCGAGGAGCTTGAAGACCTGGTGACGGACCTGGCCGGCCTGCGCGCCGAGCTGGATCCGCCCTACCCGCTGGACTGCCCGCCGCTGTGCGCGCTGGAGCCCTGCTACACCCCGCGCCACTGGGTGGCCTGCGACCCGCTGACCGGCAAGATTTTGCTGTTCCTGCGGCACCACCTTTTCGGCTGGCTGGGCATCGTTCAGACGCCGGAAGCCTCGCTGGAAATGCTCAAGTCGGTGGCCGTCGAAATGAAGAAGCTGGAGCTGTCGGAGCGCAGCCCGGGCCAGGGCCTGCACTGAACTAAAGGATTAGTGGCAGGGCGGGCCGCAAACCCATCGGCTTAGTTTTTGCCAATGCAAGCGCCTTCAGGTGAAGGCGCTTTCTTTTGCTTACGCATGGTCACGTTTTTGTCCCGCAATTGTCATCACAGCGCCGCCCTGCGCTCCTACCATGGAGGCCATATCCCCCAAAACCGAAATCACTTCAAAGAGGTCTTCACCATGGCATCCGTCAAAGCACCGCCACATGACTACCGCATTGAAAACGTGGACCCGGTCAAGGGCAGCCTGTTGCCGCCCAGCAGTTCCAACCATGTTTTTGCGGACTACTCCCTGGCGGTCGCCGTCGCCGTCAAAAGCGTCGCCGACCCCACCCGCCAGGAAGTGCGCGTGGTCCACATCCCCAGCGGCGAAGTCGTGTTCCGCACTTCCGGCTCTTCCAGCGCCAGCCAGTCGTTTTGATTTTGCGAACAGCTCAGGCCAGCCGCACGCTGGCCGCGAAATGATCGTAGACCACCGCAATCCTTCGCAGGTGGCGCGACTCGGCATGCGCCAGCAGCCACAGATCTGACTCACAGCCTTCCAGCGTGTCGCCCAGCGGCACCAGCGCCGGCTCACCGGCCAGCATGAACACCGGCACAATGCCCACCCCCAGCCCCGCCTTGATCGCATCCATCACCGCCACGATACCGTCGGCATAGTGGCGCGGTGTCACCTTGGGCAGCTGCTTGCGCCGCCACAGCACCGAGGGATGTTCGGGCAGGGCTTCATCGGGCGCTATCCAGTCAAAGCCGGCGAGCGCGTCCAGCGCTGAAGGCTTCTTTCCCGCCGACAAGGCCCTGGCCTGCGCCTTGAGGCCGCACAGCACAAAACGCACCGTGCCCAGCTTGCGCCCCACAAGGTGGTCGGGCGGCTTGCGTGTGGCGCGCAGGGCCAGGTCGGCATCGCGCCGGCTCAGGCTGGCCAGCTCGTTGCCGGTTCGCAGGTCCAGCTGCAGCAGCGGGTGCTGCGCCAGCAGCGGTTTGAGCGAAGGCAACACCAGCCCGCGCAACACGGCGTCGGTGGTCGTGAGCCGCACCCGGCCGGCCACGCCTTCATGCGGGTGCTGGGCGCCGGCGCGCGCGGCTTCGAGCTCGGCCTCTATGCGCTCGGCATGCGGCACCAGGCCCAGCATGGGCTCGGTCGGCAGGTAGCCAAGGCGGGAGCGCTCGAACAGGCGCTGGCCCAGGTTTTTTTCGATCCGCTGCACCGAGCGGAACACGGTGGAGGCATCGGCGCCCAGCCGCCGCGCGGCTTCGGCCAGCGTGGCGCCGCGCACCAGCGCCAGCAGGGTTTGCAGGTCGTAGGCCGTCAAAGCGTATTGCATTTTTGCAATGGATGTTTTCATAGTTGCTAATTTACTTTGCTTTCCTGCAAACATAAAGTAGCGACTCCTTCAACTCCCGCCCTTGACCGGGCACCGCACCATGAGCACCACCTCTTCGGCTGAAAACCTCGCCGCCAGCCACGGCGCCACGCTGCTGCGCATCGCGCTGGGCACCATGTGGATCACCCACGCGCTGCTGAAAATTTTCGTCTTCACCCTGCCCGGCACGGCGCAGTTCTTCGAGTCGGTCGGCCTGCCGGGCTTTATGGCCTATGCCGTGGTCGCGGCCGAGCTGGCCGGCGGCGCGGCCTTGCTGCTGGGTTTTTACGGCCGCCAGGCCTCGCTGCTGCTGGCACCTGTGCTGGCGGTCGTGGTCTGGGTGCACTGGCCCAACGGCTGGGTGTTCACCAGCCCCAAGGGCGGCTGGGAATACCCGCTGTTCCTGCTGGTGGCCTCGCTGGCGCAATGGCTGCTCGGCGACGGCGCCTGGGCCGCGCGCCGCAGCCAGTTGCTGGCGCCCCGCTGAAGCGCATCAGGAGTCCACACCATGACACTCACCCTGATCAGCCACACGCTATGCCCTTACGTCCAGCGCGCGGCCATCGTGCTCGCTGAGAAAGGCGTGGCCTTTGAGCGCCGCGATGTGGACCTTGCCAACAAACCGGACTGGTTCAAGGCCGTCTCGCCGCTGGGCAAGACGCCGGTGCTGCTGGTGGACGAAGACGCGGTTTTTGAATCCGCCGTGATCTGCGAATACCTGGACGACACGCTGCTGCCGCGCCTGCACCCGGGCGATGCGCTCCAGCGCGCGCAGCACCGGGCGTGGATGGAGTTCGGCTCCAGCGTCCTGAACACCATCGCCGCCTTTTACAACGCGCCCGATGCCGCTGCCCTGCAAAGCCGGCGCGAAGAACTGGCCGCCAGGTTAGCGCAGCTGGAGGCCGTGCTGCCGGCGCGGGGGCCTTTCTTTTCAGGCGAGGCCTTCAGCATCGTCGATGCGGTCTTCGGCCCGGTGTTCCGCTATTTCGACGTCTTTGAGGCGCTGGGTGAAACCGGCTTTTTTGACGCTACGCCCAAGGTGCTCGCCTGGCGCGCCGCGTTGGCGCAGCGGCCCTCCGTGCGGCAGGCCGTGCGCGGCGACTATGCGGCCGCCCTCACGCAGTTCCTGCGCCGGCGCGGCTCCGAGCTTTCGCGGCGAATGGAAGGAGTCGCCACGGCTTAGCAAAGGTCCTAGGCCTGGCGGAAATTCGCCAGTATCTTGAGCAGGTTGCGCGTGGCGCCGTCCAGTGCCTCCGGCGGCCGATGCACCATGGCCGTGTGCCGCACCAGCGCGGGCTTGAGCGGCAGCAGTTGCACGTCGTGCCGCACATGGGACTCTTCCTGCGATTCTTCCCGGGGCAGCACGGCGGCGCCGTAACCGGCAGCCACCAGGCTCTTGATGGCCTCGGAATAATTGAGCTCGATGCGCGCGCGCGGCGTGAAGCCCGCATCGGCAAACCAGGCCATGGTCATGCGGTACATATGGGTGGGCGTCTCGTTGAAGATCAGCGGCTTGCCGGCCAGCCAGGCCGGCGTGGCGTGTTTCGGCGCCTTCCAGCGCCTGGGCACAAAAGCCATCATCGGGTCGCTGCGCCAATGCGTGATCACCATGCCGCGCTGCGCGGGCGGGGGCGTGGCGACCAAGCCCACGTCCAGCGTGCCCTGCGCCAGCCGCTCCAGGGTATCGGCCGAACCCAGGATGCTGACCTCGACGTCGATGTCGGGATGGGCCAGCTCCATGGCCTTGAGCACCTGCGGCAAGAAGTAGACCAGCACCCCGGTGGTGCTGCCCAGGCGCACGCGGCCGGCGCGGCCCTCGACATGGCGCTTGACCGCATCGACCGCATCGTCGGCGTCACGCAGCAGGCGGCGGGCCCGCTCCACCAGCACAGCGCCGGCCGGCGTGGGCTCGACCTTGCGCCCGCCGCGCACCACCAGCGGCGTGCCCAGGCGGCTTTCGAGTTCGCTCACGTGCAGGCTCACGGTGGGCTGCGCCAGGTGCAGGCCCTGCGCGGCGGCCGAAAAAGTGCCCAGGTCGGTAATGGCCACCAGGGTGCGCAGCTGGTCCAGGTTCAATTCACGCATGAAAGACGCCTCACAACATGCTTCATCAGGAATACTGATAGTTTTGATCAGAAAACTCAACTTCCACAATACCAGAATAAATTGCACCATGGGCGCTTGGCTTCATCCACACCCTCATACCCCAAGGAGCACCCCATGCCTGCCGCCACCATTCCCACCGTCTCACCGGGATTCAGCCTCACAGCGGGACTGCAGCGCTTCGCGGGCCTGGCGGCGGCGCTGTGCAGGATTGGTGGCGCCTGGTTCAGGCCATCGCGCGGCGGCGCACCGACGCCACGCCGATTGCAGCGGGACGAGCTGATGGCCATGAGCAGCCATGAACTGAACGACCTGGGCATAGGCCGCAGCGAGATCCCGGCCCTGTTCGGCGAGCCCTCATCCTGGAGGGCCAGCCGGCATTAAAAGCCGGCCACCAGGGCCTTGCTTGCTGCGAGAATCGGGGCCATGGCCGCCCCCCAAACACCCAGCAGCTCCTGGCTCAGTGCCGCCGTCGTCCGCATTGAAGCCGACTACCAGCGCAGCGCCGACACCCACCTGATTCCCCTGCCGCTGCCGGAGTTCGCCGCGCGCGGCATCGATTTCTACCTCAAGGACGAATCCACGCACCCGACCGGCAGCCTCAAGCACCGGCTGGCGCGTTCGCTGTTTTTGTACGCGCTGTGCAACGGCCTGATCCATGAAGGTTCGACCATCGTCGAGGCCTCAAGCGGTTCCACCGCGGTCAGCGAGGCCTACTTCGCGCGCCTGCTGGGCCTGCCCTTTATCGCGGTGATGCCGCGCAGCACCTCACCCGAAAAAGTCGCTCAGATCGAGTTTTACGGCGGACGCTGCCACTGGGTGGACAGCGCCGCGCAGGTCTACGACGAAGCGCGCAGGCTGGCTCGGGAAACCGGCGGCCACTACATGGACCAGTTCACCTATGCCGAGCGCGCCACCGACTGGCGCGGCAACAACAACATCGCCGAAAGCATGTTCAGCCAGATGGCGCGCGAAAGGCATCCCGTGCCGCGTTGGATTGTGGTGGGCGCTGGCACGGGCGGCACCAGCGCCACCATAGGCCGTTACGTGCGTTACCAGCGCCACGACAGCCGGCTCTGCGTGGCCGATCCGGTGGGTTCGGTCTTTGCCGCTTATCACCGCAGCGGCGACGCGGGCCTGACCGGCGCGGGCTCGCGCATCGAGGGCATAGGCCGGCCGCGCGTGGAGGCCAGCTTTATCCGCACGGTGATAGACCGCATGGTGGAAGTCGCCGATGTGGACTCGATCGCCGCCATGCAGGCGCTATCGCAGCTGCTGGGCCGCCGGGTTGGGCCGTCCACCGGCACCAACCTGGTCGGCATGCTGGCGCTGGCGCACGAGATGCTGGCGCGCGGCGAGCAAGGCTCCATCCTGTCGCTGCTGTGCGACTCGGGCGAGCGCTACCTGCCGACTTACTACAACGCCGAATGGGTGGCCGGGACCATCGGCGACTGCACGGCCGCCCAGGCGCAGGTCGCCAGGCTGCTGCGGCCCGCGGCTGCCGCCTGAAGAAACCCATGCCCTTGCCGCCGCCCATGCACACCCTGCCCGCCCTGCTGCCCAGGCGCGGCCTGCTGCTGGCCGGCGCCGCGCTGGCCGGCTGGGGCGGCATCACCCATCCAGCCCAAGCCTTGCCCGCCAAAACCCTGGAGTTTCCGCGCGACCGCGGCGCCCACCCAGAATTTCGCACCGAGTGGTGGTACATCACGGGCCAGGCCAGCACCGAAGCAGGCAAGCGGACATTCGGTTTCCAGCTCACTTTTTTCCGTTCGCGCGTGGACGCCACCCAGGGCATGGCCTCGAAATTCGCCGCCAAACAGCTGCTCTTTGCCCACGCCGCCCTGACCGACCTGCAGGGCAAAAAACTCTGGCACGACCAGCGCATCGCGCGCGACGGCTTTGGCATCGCCACGGCCAGCGAACGCGACATGAACCTCAAGCTGCGCGACTGGTCGCTCAAAGCCCAAGGCGGCAAGTACCTCGCGGAGTTGCCGTCCAGCGACTTCGCGCTCAAGCTGGCGTTTGAAGAAACGCAGGAGGTGCTGCTGCAGGGAAAACAAGGCCTGTCGCGCAAAGGGCCTGATGAAAAACAGGCCAGCTACTACTACAGCCAGCCGCAATTGGCCACACGCGGCACCGTGCAATTCAAAGGCCAGGATTTTGCCGTGAGCGGCAAGGCCTGGCTGGACCACGAGTGGAGCGAGGAAATCCTGCACCCCGAGGCCGCGGGCTGGGACTGGATAGGCATGAACCTGACCGACGGCAGCGCCCTGACCGCCTTCCGGCTGCGTGGCAAAGACGGCGGCACGCTGTGGGACGGCGGCTCCTTCCGCTCGCCCAAGGGCGGCTTGTACAGCTTCAGCCGCGGCGAAGTCATCTTCAAGCCCGTGCGCCACTGGAAAAGCCCGCTGACGCAAACCACCTACCCGGTGGAATGGATAGTCCGCACCCCCGCCGATTTTTATACCGTGCGGGCCGTCATCGACAACCAGGAACTCGACAGCCGCCAATCCACAGGTTCCATTTATTGGGAAGGTTTGAGTGAGCTGATCGACAGCAACGGCAAACTGGTTGGGATGGGGTATCTGGAAATGACGGGGTATGCGCAACCGCTGCGGATGTGAATTCGCTATCTCTTTTCAAATTTCAACAGGAGAAAGTCCATGCGTTGGGTAGCCATCTTTGACGACACACCCGGGATGCTGGCCGTACGCCGGGAACGCGAGCCGCTGCACCTGGCTTATCTACGCACACATGAAAGCGAGATCCTGGCCGCCGGCGGCTTGCGTGAAGCACCGGGTGGCGGCTTTGTCGGTGGGCTCTGGGTGCTGGAGGTTGAATCTCGGGAACGTGCCGCAGAGCTTGTGGAAAACGATCCTTATTACGTGCCCGCGCACCGGAATTATCGGTTGTTGACTTGGGGCAAGGCCTTGGCTGACAAGCAGGTCGTGCTGTAACAGCTTGCACTTTGTCCCTACGACAGCCAGGATTTCGGGCAGGGTGACTACACTGTGGAGTTGCCCCACAGGCCCCACTCCTTAAGCCCCAACAACAATGGAATTTTTCACGCTGGTGACTTGCGTCGCCATAGTCGTCTACATCCTCAAACTGTCGGAAGAGCGCCGGCGCATTGCCCTGCTGGGCAGCCACCTGGGCCAGTACCAGATCGAAAAACTGATGGAGACCCTGACCGACGGCTACCTGCGGGCCCTGGGCGAGAAAGAACCGGAGCGGCGCGAACAGGTCTGGAACCAGCTCGCCGGCTCCGAGCTCAAGCTGTGCGAGCAGTTCACCCTTTTTGCCGCGGGCTTTTCCAAGGTCGATGAAGTGGAGGCGCGCACCAGCAAGCTGCCGATCACGTTCCCCTTCGCGACCAAGCTGCTGCCGGGCCTGAGCTTCGACATGCGGAAAATGCTGGCGGTCCACGCCCAGGGCATTCTGCGCGCGGCGGAAAACAGCGCCCAGCGTACACCCAAGGACAAGGCCTTCACGATGTCGGCCGAGTTGTTCCTGATGCAGCACAGCTGCCACTGGTTCTGCAAGTCCAAGGCCGTGGCCTCGGCGCGCATGATGGTGCGGCACAAGACCTCGCATGAGCAGCTCGTGGCATCGGTGTCGCCCGAGACGCGAGAGGCTTATCTCGCTTTGACGGGCCGGTAACGCTGCCACGGGCCTGTCACCCGCGCTACAGCGCCGCGCCACTGTCCGTCCTATATTTCCAGCCATGACGGACTCCACCTTGCTCCACACCCTGCAGGCGGTGAACCAGACCGCCTCCTTCAACCGCTGGGCCGGTTTTGAGGTTGTGCACGCCGCGGCCGGCGAGGCCGAGATACGCATGGCCTGGCGCGAGGAAGACATGGGCCAGTACGCCGGCTATCTGCATGCGGGCCTGATTGGCGCGATGCTGGACACGGCCTGCGGTTATGCGGCCGCCACCGTGTCGGGCCGCGTGCTGGCCTCGCATTTTTCGGTGAACTGCCTGGCACCCGCCGTGGGACTAAGCTTTGTGGCGCGCGGGCACGTGGTGAAGGCCGGGCGCAAGCAAGTGTTTGCGAATGCGGAGCTATTTGCCGAGCAGGACAGCGGGGAGTTGCTGCTGGTGGCTACCGGCAACGCGATTCTGGTGCCGGTGGAAGCATCGCCCAGCCCCCTGGCTTTGAGCGCCTGACAGAACTGCGCGAGTACACAGCTGCCGCGGAAACTGTCAGATCCCGTCCCCAGCATTCCTCCGGATCTCTTTGAGTATGTCTGCCGGCGAGCGCTTCAGTTTCTGAAGTTCCCGGCCCGCCTTGAGAACATAGTCACCCCCCCAACGCAGATGCTCATCGACATACTGCACCCGGATTTCGAGTACCGGCCATTTCTTCGACAATGCCTTGACGAGTGGTTTCGGAAAGGCTGACGCGGCGGTGAAGCGAACAGTGATCCCATCAGGCGCCGCGTCAACTTTCGAATCTTCGGCGTTCCACTTCGAACCCCAATGTTTCTTGCACCAGCCGTACCAGGACCCATAACCGTACTTCTCGATGTTTTCCTTGTACTGGCGCGCCGGTGCCAAATACATCTCAGCACACTCGAGGCTGCGAATGCAGGCAAGCAACTGCTCGCGCGATTCGAGCGGAAAAGGATGGCCCAACTTCGCGGCAGCCTCCTTCCAGGTCCAGTACTTTGCGGGCTCGGTCCAGTCACCGAAGAGCGCGTCGTAACCCGTCGTCACCGAGCTGCTTTCTTCAATCTCGAGCTCCGGCGGCATCCGGATCACTGAGTTGAAATCAAACGATCCCGAGCTGAAATGCGCATCGCGGCAAGAATCCAGCGAGTCGGTATCCCCTTTTAGTTGCAGTACAACAAAAACGGCGTCTGACATGGCAGCCTGAGGTCCGGATTGACCGAGCGATTAGAACTCACTTGACATCAAACTCAAACGTCCGGGCCAGGCGATTCCCAATGAAAACCCGAATGACGTAGCGTCCCTGGGGATCCCCCGGAGCCACCGTCCAGGTATTGGCAATTACGCCGCGATCCGGAACCACTTTCCCCTCTTTTACCGAGGTCTTCCGGTCCGATGAAATGGTTTGCGATGCATTGGGATCCGGCCCGCCCCATGTAACCGGTTTCCCCGGAAGCGTAAATTCCTCCCGCCAGCTCACCTCCTCCTGGGTCGGATTCACCGTCACAACCCAGCCATAGATTTGGCCAGGAACAAGCGGAACTTTCCGGGTCGCAACGAAAGCAGGTTTACCGGAGCCAGGCAAATTGAAGAGACCAAACTCCGCGCGTACAACCGCCATGTTTGCCGCAGCGGCCTTCGGTACTTGGCCGGATGTGGCGAACACATAGGGCGAAGCAAGCGCCAAGATCGCAGCAGCGATGAAATGGATGGCGATTCGCATAAGTTCATGCTTTCATCAGGTGATGGATAAATGCGGCTGGCCTGAAAGCCAATAAGAGCGAGTGTAAGCAGCGACTGATTTGATGGCAAAAGAAAAAGGCGCCCAAAGCGCCTTTTTTTAATCGACCGAGCCGTAACTCAATGCGCCCCAGCCGCCGCGTCCGCACTCCCCGCCCCGGCCTTGGTATGCCGCGTCAAAAACACCAGTGGAATCAACAGCAGGAAGATCAGCGCCGACACATAAAACACGTCGTTGGCCGCGAGCATATAAGCCTGCTGGTCGGCCAGGCGGTTGAGGGTGCCCAGGGCCTGCTCGGGCGTGAGGCCGGCGCCGGCCAAACCATTGAGGGCGCTGTTGGTGGCGCTGCTGCCCTGGTTCACGTATTCGCTGATCTGCGCATGGTGCATGGCGGCGCGGTCCTGCCAGATGGTGGTGGCAATCGAGGTACCGAAGGAACCTGCCGTGATGCGCACGAAGTTGGACAGGCCCGACGCCGCAGGGATCTTCTCGGGCGCGATGCCCGACAGCGTGATGGTGACCAGCGGAATAAAGAAGAAGGCCATGGCCACGCCCTGGATGATGGTCGGGATCATGATGGTCTGGAAGTCGGCTTGGGTGTTGAAGTGCGAACGCATCCACAGCACCAGCGCGAACACCATGAAGGCAAAGGCGGCGAAGCGGCGCGGGTCGACCTTGGCGATGTTCTTGCCGACCACGGGCGACAGCAGCAAGGCAAAAGCCCCCACGGGCGCCAGCACCATGCCGGCCTGGGTCGCGGTGTAGCCCATGTACTGCTGCAGCCACAGCGGCAGCAGCACCACGTTACCGAAGAACAGGCCGTAACCCACCGACAGCGCAAGCGCGCCGGCCCAGAAGTTGCGCTTCTTGAACAGCGTGAGGTCCACCACCGGGTGCTCTTCGGTGAGCTCCCAGATCACAAAGGCCGCCAGGCCGACGAGCGCGATGATGCCCAGCGCGATGACCTCGCCGGAGTGGAACCAGTCGAGTTCCTGGCCCTTGTCGAGCATGATCTGCAGCGAGCCGACCCAGACTACCAGCAGCGCCAGCCCCACGGAATCGATGGGCAGCTTTTTGGTGGGGCTTTCGCGTTTGCGGAAGATGCTCCAGGTGATGAAGGCCGCGCCGAAGCCGACGGGAATGTTGATGTAAAAAATCCAGGGCCAGGAAATGTTGTCGGTGATCCAGCCGCCCAGCAGCGGCCCCATCACCGGCGCGATCAGCGTGGTCATGGACCATAGCGCCATGGCCAGCCCGGCCAGCGCTTTAGGGTAGCTCGACAACAGCAGCGCCTGCGACAGCGGAATCATGGGCCCGGCCACCAGGCCCTGCAGCACGCGCAAAAAGATCAGCGTGGTCATGTTGGGCGCCAGGCCGCACAGCCAGGAGGTCAGCACAAACAGCATGACGCTGGCCGTGAACAGGCGCACCTGGCCGAAGCGCTGCGACAGCCAGCCGGTGAGCGGCACGGCAATCGCGTTGGCCACGCCGAAGCTGGTGATGACCCAGGTGCCCTGGTTGGGGCTCACGCCCAGGTCACCGGCGATGGCGGGCAGCGACACGTTGGCGATGGAGGTGTCCAGCACGTTCATGAAGGTCGCGGCCGACAGGGCCAGCGTGCCCCAGAGGCGCGCCGACCCCGTCAGCGGCGGGGGTGGGATATAGGCGGAAGCAGGTGCGGAAGCCATGAATGCCTTGCGAAGAAAGAGCGGGTGGAAACCGCGATGGGGGTTGACCGCGGTTGCGCGTGCTTGGGCTGAGCGGCTTAAGGCGCCGTGCGGTTGCCGGCCAGCGACAGCGTGTGGCTGAATGCGAGGGTCTGGGCATCGCCGACGGCTTGGGCCGGCAAAGCTGCACCGCCCGGCTGCGGCGCCGGCTTGGCCGCGTTGGCGGCCTTGGCCGACTTCACGGCAGCCTTGCCGGTGTTGGCGGCAATCACGCGCTGCACATCCTTGTCGGCCGCGTCGTCCTGCGCGCCATAGGTCTGGCTGTGCGCCAGGGCGGCGTCGCGCGGCGCGTCGGCCAGGGTCTTGCCGTCCTTGTTGCTCACATCGACCTCGGCTTCCATGGAGAGACCCACACGCAGCGGGTTCTCGGCCAGCTGTTTGGCGTCCAGCGCGATGCGCACGGGCACGCGCTGCACCACCTTGATCCAGTTGCCGGTGGCGTTCTGCGCAGGCAGCAACGCGAAAGCCGCGCCGGTACCGACGCCCAGGCCCGCGACGGAGCCCTTGTATTCGACCTTCTTGCCGTACAGGTCGGCGACCAGCGTGACCGGCTGGCCTATGCGGATATTGCGCAGCTGCACTTCCTTGAAGTTGGCGTCAACCCACACTTGCTTGAGCGGGATGATGGACATCATGGGCGTGCCGGCGGCCACACGCTGGCCGAGCTGCACGGTGCGCTTGGCGACGTAACCGTCGACGGGCGCGAGCAGGCCGGCGCGCTGCGTGGCCAGGTAGGCTTCGCGCACCTTGGCGGCGGCCACCTGCACGCTGGGGTGCTGCTCGATGCTGGTGCCTTCGGTCAAGGCCTGGTTGCTGGCGAGCTGCTCGCGCGCGGCGGTCACACCGGCCTGCGCGGCGGCCAGCGCGCTTTTGGCGGTGGCCAGCTGCGTCTGGGCGTGGTTGAGTTCTTCCTTGGAGACGGCGCCGTTGCCGGTCAGCGACTGGCGGCGATTGAGGTCGTCATTGGCGCGCGCGATGTCGCTTTGCGCCTTGACCACATCGGCGTCACGCAAGGCAATCTGCGCGGCCAGCGTGCCGTTGTTGGCATAAAGCGTGCGCACCTGGCGCACGGCCTGGGCCAGCGCGGCCTCGGCCTGCTCCAGCGCGACCTTGGCGTCGGCCGGGTCCAGCTGCACCAGGGCCTGGCCGGCTTTCACGAAGTCGGTGTCGTCGGCCATGATGGCCATGACGGTGCCGCCGATCTGCGGCGTGATCTGGATCACATTGCCCTGCACATAGGCGTTGTCGGTGGACTCGTAATGGCTGGCCACCAGGTATTCATAGGCGGCCCAGCCCAGGCCGGCGACCACCACGACGGCGGCCAATGCGGTCAGCGCCTTTTTGCGCTTGGGGTTGCCGGCGGGTGCGGGCGTTGGGGAAGATGTGGAAGCCGAAGGATTGGAGGATTCAGTAGCGCTCATGTTTGTGACCTGCTGTTATGTATTGAGGTATTGCTATTGGTTGATCGTCTGAAGCGGTTCAGTGAGTGGCGAGGGCTGCCTGGCGTTCAGCGGGCACCGACTGACCGGGGGTGTAGCCACCGCCCAGTGCGCGTATCAGCGCGACCTGCGTGTCCAGCGCACGGGCCGAGAGGTCTACCGCGAGCCGGCGCTGGGCCAGCACGCTGGTTTCCGCCGTGAGCACATTGAGGTAGTTGCCCAGGCCGGCCTTGTAGCGCTGCACGGCGATGTCGTAAGCGCTTTCGGCGGCGTCCTGGGCGGCGCGCTGCTCGGTTTGCTGGCGAACAATGGCCTGCGAGGAAGCCACCTGGTCGGCGACGTCGCGCACCGCGTCGATCACGGCGGCGTTGTAGCTCTCGACCGCGGCATCAAGGTCGGCGGTCTTGCCGCGCAGGTTGGCGCGCAGCCGGCCCGCGTCAAAAATCGGCAGGCGCAGCGCCGGGCCCACGCCCCACTGCCGGCTACCCGAGTCGAGCAGGTTGCCCAGGCCTATGCTCGAAAAACCGGCGAAGGCGACGAGGTTGATGTTGGGATAAAACTGGGTCTTGGCGTTGGCCACATCTTTGGACGAAGCCTCGACGCGCCAGCGCGCGGCGGCGATGTCGGCGCGGCGGCCCAGCAGGTCGGCGGGGATGGTGGCGGACACCGCGACATTTTTGATCGCGGCTTGCGCGGACGGTGCCAGCGCCGCGGCGCCGTCGGGCTGGCCGACCAGCGCGCCCAGCGCATTGCGCGTGAGCGCCATCTGCTCGAGCAGGGTTTCGAGCTGCAGGCGGGCCTCGGGCAGGCCGCCCTCGCTCTGGCGCAGTTCGAGGCGGGTGTCCAGGCCGGCGTCGACGCGGTCGCGCACCAGCTTCAGGGTTTCCTCGCGCTGCGCCAGGGTGCGGCGCGCCACGTTGGCCTGTTCATTGAGGCGCATCAGCTGGAAGTAGCTGCGCGCGACATTGCTGGCCAGCAGCAGGCGCGCGGCCTGGGCGTCGGCCTCGGCGGCATTGGCGCTGCCCAGCGCGGCGTCGAGTGCCGCGCGGTTTTTGCCGAAGAAATCCAGCTCCCAGCTGGCATTGAGCTGGGCCGTGCCGCTTTCGCGGATGGAGCCGGCCAGCGGCGGCGGCACCGCGCCGTTGGCGGTATAACGCTGGCGGGTCAGGTCCAGCTGGCCGGTGAGCTGCGGCAAGGTGGCGGCGTCGGCCACCTCGATCACGGCCTGCGCGCGCGCCAGACGGGCCTGCGCGAGCTTGAGGCTGGGGCTGGTTTGCAGGGCTTGCGCGACCAGGGTGTTGAGCTGCTCGTCGCCGAAGTCGCGCCACCACTCGGCGACCAGCGGCGCCTGCGCCGTGGCCTGCGCGCCGGAGTCTGGGTTGGCCTTCAGGCCCAGCGAAGGCGCGTCGCGCAGGCTCGCTTGTGGCGTGATGCCGGACATGTCGGCGCAGCCGGTCAGGCCGGTCGCCATCAGGCCCACGGCCACCACGCTGGCGGCGGCCACCAGGGCCATGCGAAAGGATGCCCGCCAGACCGGCAGGTTTTGGCCGGCATTGCCCGGCGTCACGCCGGGGGCCGAGGCCCGGGGAAAGTCACAGGTGTTATTTGTCATGTTGTTCATTCGCTGCTTGGAGGGTGTGCGCGGTTTCAAGGATGCGGCGCAGATAGCCTTTGAGGTTTTGCCATTCTTCGACCGAGAAGCCGGCCAGGTGGGCGTTCTGCACGCGGCTGAGCACGGCGGGGATTTCCTTGGCGGCTTCGCGGCCTTCGGGCGTGAGCTCGATGTTCACCACGCGCCTGTCGTCGCTGGAGCGGATGCGGCGGCAAAAGCCCTTGGCTTCGAGCCGGTCGAGCAGGCGGGTCATGGAGCCGGCATCGAGCTGGCATTGGCGCGCCAGTTCGGCCACGGTGGAGGCCTTGCCCAGGTAGAGCTTGAGCATGGGCACCCATTGGGCGTTGGTCAGGCCCTGGGGCTCGAGCTCGCGCGCGACCTGCTGGGAGACGCTGTTGATGATCTGGCGCATCAAATAGCCGGTGCTTTGGCCTGCGTCGTAGTCGTTCGCACAGTAAAACTCGGCCGGTACGCCGCAAAGTGCGGGGCCGGGAGCTTCCGGGCGGGGGGATTTGGCATTCATGGGTTCGAATAATACATGCCTAGACAAATAATGTCAAGGCTGTGTTTGTGCAGGCTTCTTTTGCCTGGGATGCCTTTGTTAAGGCAATCTGTTAAGCGCTTTATGACTAAACTCGCGGCATGGCCACCCGCTCTGTTTCCCCTTCCTCCCCTTCTTTATCCCTCTCCCCCAGTGCCAGCGGCACCAAAGGCTCACCCCGTTCACTCTCCGGCCTGCTGCCTTTCCTCGCCCCCTATCGCGGCCGCATCCTGCTGGCCGCGGTCTTCCTGGTACTGGCCGCGGTAGCGACGCTGGTGTTCCCGCTGGCCTTGCGCGGCCTGATCGACGGCGGCTTCAGCCCGGCCGGCAAAGGTGAGCAGCTGATGGCCTTGCGCACGCATTTCTTCGAGCTGTTTGCCGTGGCCGCCGCGCTGGGGCTTTTTTCAGCGGGCCGTTTCTATATGGTGAGCTGGCTGGGCGAGCGCGTGACGGCCGACCTGCGCAACGCGGTCTATGCCCATGTATTGCGGCAAAGCCCGGAGTTTTTCGAGACCACGCAGACCGGCGAGGTGCTGTCGCGCCTGACCGGCGACACCACGCTGGTGCAGACCGTCGTGGGGTCGTCGCTGAGCATGGGCCTGCGCAATGCCGTGATGGGCGTGGGCGCGCTGGGCATGCTGGTCTATACCAACCCCTATCTGATGGTGCAGGTGCTGGGCGTGCTGGTGCTGATCGTCGCGCCCTCGGTGTGGTTCGGCCGGCGCGTGCGCAAGCTCTCGCGCGCCAGCCAGGACCGCGTGGCCGACTCCAGCGCCATCGCCGCCGAGGTGCTCAATGCGATTCCCGTGGTGCAAAGCTACACGGCCGAGGCGCGCGAAGCCGGGCGTTTCGACCAGTCGACCACCCGGGCCTTCAACACCGCCGTGCGCCGCGCCGGGGCGCGTTCGGTGCTGGTGGCCTTCATCATCATCGCGACCTCGGCGGCCCTGCTGTGGGGCTTGTACCAAGGCACGCAGGCTGTGATGCGCGGCGACATCACGGCGGGCCACCTGGGCCAGACCGTGGTCTACGTGATCATCCTGGCCAGCGCTTCGGCGGTGCTGGGCGAAGTCTATGGCGACCTGCTGCGCGCGGCGGGCGCGACGGAGCGGCTGATGGAGCTACTGGCCTCGCGCTCGCCCGTCAGCTCGCCGGCCCAGCCTGTGCCGGCCCGGCTGACGCAAGCGGGCAGCGCCATCCGGTTTGAGGCGGTGAACTTTCACTACCCTTCGCGCCCTGCGCAGGCCGCGCTCAGCGACTTCAGCCTCAGCGTGGCACCCGGTGAAACCGTGGCCATCGTCGGGCCCAGCGGCGCGGGCAAGAGCACGGTGTTCCAGCTGCTGCTGCGTTTTTACGACCCGGCTTCGGGCCGCATAGAACTTGACGGCGTGCGCACGGACGCCATGGCGCTGGAGGACCTGCGCCAGCGCATAGGCATCGTGCCGCAGGACGCGGTGATCTTCTCGACCAGCGCGCTCGAAAACATCCGCTACGGCAAGCCCGGGGCCAGCGACGAGGAGACCCGCGCCGCCGCAAAAGCCGCCTTCGCGCACGAGTTCATCACGGCCCTGCCCGAGGGCTACGACACCTTTCTGGGCGAGCGCGGCGTGCGGCTGTCGGGCGGGCAGCGCCAGCGCATCGCGATCGCGCGCGCCATGCTGAAAAACTCGCCCTTGCTGCTGCTCGACGAAGCCACCAGCGCGCTGGACGCCGAAAGCGAACGCATGGTGCAGGCGGCGCTGGAGTCGGCCATGAAGGGCCGCACCACGCTGGTGATCGCCCACCGCCTGGCCACCGTGCAGCAGGCCGACCGCATCCTGGTGCTGGACCACGGCCGGCTGGTGGAACAGGGAACCCACACCGAACTGGTGACCCGTGGCGGCGTCTACGCGCGGCTGGCCGCCCTGCAATTCACGGTATGAAGCCGGCCGCGCCGCCCGCCCGGGCCCGGCGGCTGAATTCAAGCCCGGCGATATGCATTATTTGCATAGATCGTGGTGCACAATGCCTTGGACTATTCGGGAGCGGGCTTTTAAGCTCCGTGCACTGAGTTTCACCAAGAAATCCCACAAGGAGTTTTTTCATGTCGCACGCCTCATCCGGCCCCGTCCCCGCGGGCTCCCACCCCCTGCCCTCCTACCTCCAGGCCGACAACCTCGGCCCCTGGGGCAATTACCTGCAGCAGGTCGACCGCGTCATCCCCCACCTGGGCAGCCTGGCCCGCTGGGCCGAGACCCTCAAGCGCCCCAAGCGCGTGCTGATCGTGGACGTGCCCATCCACATGGACGACGGCACCGTCGCCCACTTCGAGGGCTACCGCGTGCAGCACAACGTCTCGCGCGGCCCCGGCAAGGGCGGCGTGCGTTTCCACCAGGACGTCACGCTGTCGGAAGTGATGGCCCTGTCGGCCTGGATGTCCGTCAAGAACGCGGCGGTCAACGTGCCTTACGGCGGCGCCAAGGGCGGCATACGCGTGGATCCCAAGAAGCTCTCGCGTGGCGAGCTCGAGCGCATGACGCGCCGCTACACCAGCGAGATCGGCATCATCATCGGCCCCAACAAGGACATCCCGGCGCCCGACGTCAACACCAACGACCAGATCATGGCTTGGATGATGGACACCTACTCAATGAACACCGGCTCCACCTCGACCGGCGTGGTCACCGGCAAGCCGGTGGACCTGGGCGGTTCGCTGGGCCGGCGTGAAGCCACGGGCCGCGGCGTCTACACCGTGGGCGTGGAAGCGGCCAAGCACATAGGCCTGGACATCGCGACCTCGCGCATCGCGGTGCAGGGCTTCGGCAACGTGGGCGGCGTGGCGGGCAAGCTGTTTGCCGAAACCGGCGCACGCGTGGTGGCGGTGCAGGACCACGGCGGCACGATTTACCGCGAAGCCGGCCTGGACGTGCCGGCCCTGCTCCGGCATGTGGAAGCCAACGGCAGCGTCGCCGGTTTCCAAGAGGCCGAAGTCATCGCCAACGACAAGTTCTGGGACGTTGAGTGCGACATCTTGATCCCCGCCGCGCTCGAGCAGCAGATCACCGAAGCCAACGCCGGCCGCATCAGGGCGCGCATGATCATCGAAGGCGCGAACGGCCCGACCACGCCGGCCGCCGACGACATCCTGCACGACCGCAACATCCTGGTGCTGCCGGACGTGATCGCCAACGCCGGCGGCGTGACGGTCAGCTACTTTGAATGGGTGCAGGATTTCTCCAGCTTCTTCTGGGACGAGGAAGAAATCAACAAGCGCCTGGTCAAGATCATGAAGGACGCTTTCGCCGGCGTCTGGCATGTGGCGCAAGACCAGAAGGTCAGCCTGCGCACCGCGACCTTTATCGTGGCCTGCAAACGCATACTGCACACGCGCGAGCTGCGCGGCCTCTACCCCTGATGGACAACGGCGCGCCCGACGGCCCCGGCGACGGACGGCCCGCGATGGCCGCTTTTCGCCGGCCCGCGGCCGCGCTGTTTCTGGGGGCCCTGGTGGCGGTCCTCGCGGCGCTGCTGGGGCCTTTGCTTGACGGCCCGGCCATCGCGCGGTGGAGCGTGCAAAGTTATGAAGACGAAAACCTGCGCGCCGCCTTCGCGCTGATCGCCATACGCCACCTGCCGATGTTCCTGCTCGCGGTGGCGGCCGGCAATATGGTCTACAGGCTGCTCAAAAACACCTCGCTCGCCCTGGTGACGATCAGCAGCCTGCCATGGCTGCTCTATGTTGTCGTGACAGGCACCCTGGACTCCATGGCCGTCGGCGAAAGCCCGTTCAGCTGGGTCAGTTATGAGCCGGCCTATTTCATCTGGCCGCATTTTGTCGCCATCCCCCTGGGGCTTTATGCGGCGAGCCGTATGGTGCGGCGGCGCCGGATGGCAGTGCCCGGCTGAGCTGCTACTGCAGCGTTTCCTTGACCGCCGCCGGCAGCGGCAAGGGCATGACCTCAATGCCTTCTTCGAGCAACTCGACGGCTTCGCGCACGCTGGTCTGGCCGCGTATGCTGCGCGCTTCCTGCTCGCCGTAGTGCATGCGCCGTGCCTCGTCGGCAAAACGCGTTCCCACATCCTCGGTATTGGCCAGTACATGGCGCAGGGCCTGCAGGAATGCAGCCTGCTGCGCCTGGCTGGCGCCGGCCGGTGCGCCCGCGACGGCGGCCACGTTGCGCCCCGCAGCGTCTTCCTGCGCATTCACGGTGGTGGAAGGCGATGGGGACTGTTTTGCGGACGCATCCGGGTCCTGGCGGCCGCCCAGGTTCAGGCGCGGTGCACTTGGGAGTTTTTGCACGCTTTTGTCGGCGCACAGCGGGCACTCGACCAGGCCGCGCGACAGCTGGCTCTGGAAATCGTCTTCGGACGCAAACCAGCCTTCAAATACATGCTGGTGCGAACACTGGAGATTCAGGACCTTCATGGGCGGATTATCGCCGGGGCGTCAGGCAATGGCGGGCTGCCAGTCCAAAGCCCATGCGCCCGACAGCACGTTTTGCAGCCACAGCGCGCCCGTCAGTGTTTTGGCATCGGTCACCTGCCCGTTCGCGCACCAGGCCAGCAATTCGGCGGGCGTGGCGGTAAAGACATCGAGGAATTCGCCGGCGTCGAGCTTGCGCGGGCCCTGTGCCAGCCCGCGCGCGAACCAGATGTCGATGAACTCGGTTGAATAGGAGATCACCGGGTGCAACACACCGGCGCGCGCCCACTCGCGCGCGGTGTAGCCGGTTTCCTCGAGCAGTTCGCGCTGCGCGCAGGCCAGCGAGGCTTCACCCGGGTCCAGCTTGCCCGCGGGGAACTCGACCATGACGGCCTGCACCGGGTAGCGGTATTGGCGCTCCAGCACCAGGCGACCGTCGTCGCATTGGGCCACGATCATCACGGCGCCGGGGTGGATGATGTATTCGCGCGTCGCCTGCGTGCCGTCGGGCAGGCTGACCGTGTCGCGCATGGCGTGGAGGAAATTACCCTTGAGGATTTCCGTGGAAGCCAGCCGGGTCTCCACAAGATGCGCATCGGCCGGCTTGCCGGCTTCAGGGTCGCCCGGTACCGCGGCTTTTTTCATGACCGGTGCTTGAACAGGTAGCGCCAAGTGAAACCCGGAAAGGCGAAGGTGATGAAGAGCGCGCCGGTGATGGCGTAAAACTCCCAGCCCTGCGGTGCGATCTGGCCACCGCGCTGCTCGAGGTAAAGGCCCAGGCCGCCTATGAGGAAATACCAGACGACCATCTCCCCCAGCCGGATGGCGAGGTTCTTGGGCTGCTTGAGGGCGTAGACCGCGAACAGGCGGTTGCTGACGAAAGGCAGGTTGGCCGCCAGCAGGGCCAGCAACACCACCAGCCAGACCGAAGCCGTTTGTGTCATGAACCCAGGGACTTGACGATGCTGCTGATCGACTGGGAGCACAGCGTCATCAGGCCGCCGGGCAACATGCCCAGGATCAGGATCATCGCGCCGTTGATCGCCAGCACCACCTTGGCGTCCGTCGGTCCGGAAACCGGCTGGGCGTTGTGGGCCAGCGGCGCGTCAAAGTACATGACCTTGACCACGCGCAGGTAGTAGAAGGAGCCGACCAGAGACATAACCACGGCAAACACGGCCAATGCGATGTAGCTGGCTTGTTGCGACGAAACCAGCGCCTGCAGGACAGACAGCTTGGCATAAAAGCCCACCAGCGGCGGCAGGCCGGCCAGCGAGAACATGCAGATGGCCATCACACCCGCGTAGAGGGGGCTGCGCTGGTTCAGGCCGGCCAGGTCGACGATGTCCTCGGACTCATGGCCGGCGCGCGCCAGCAGCATGATGATGCCGAAGGCGCCCAGGGTGGTGAGCACATAGGTCAGGGCGTAGAACATCGCCGCGCTGTAGGCGGACTCGGTGTTGAGCTGGTTGCCGTTGACCACGCCGGCCAGCAGGCCGAGCAGCAGGAAACCCATCTGGGAAATGGTCGAGAAGGCCAACATGCGCTTGAGGTTGGACTGGGCGATGGCGGCCAGATTGCCGACCAGCAGCGAGCCTATCGCCATCAGGGCCAGCATCTGCTGCCAGTCGATCGCCAGCGGCAGCAGGCCCTCGACCAGCAGGCGTATGCAAATCGCGAAGGCCGCGAGTTGGGGCGCACCGCCTATCAGCAGCGTCACCGCCGTGGGCGCGCCCTGGTAAACGTCGGGCAGCCACATGTGGAAAGGCACGGCACCGAGCTTGAAGGCCAGGCCGGCCACGATGAAGACCAGGCCGAAAATCAGCACCTGGTGGCGGACCTGGCGGCTGGCGATGGCGTTGAACACGTCGTTGAGGTCCAGGGAGCCGGTCGCGCCGTAGAGCATGGACAGGCCGTACAGCAGGAAACCCGAGGCCAGCGCGCCCAGCACAAAATACTTCATGGCCGCTTCGGTGGCGATGGCGTTGTCGCGGCGCAGGGCCACCAGCGCGTAGCTGGACAGCGTCAGCAACTCCAGGCCCATGTAGATCACCAGGAAGTTGTGGCCCGAGATCATGACGAACATGCCCACCAACGCAAACAGGCTCAGCGTGAAGAATTCGCCGCCGCGCAGCATCTCGCGGTCCGCGGCGTAAGGCCGGCCGTACACCAGCGTGATCATCAGCGTGATGCAGGCAAAGCACTTGAGCCAGCCACCCATGGGATCAACGACCACCATGTTGCCGAAACCGTAGAAAGTCTGCCCGCCCACCGCGTAGGCGGCTTCCATGGCGGCCACCACGGCCAGCGTCAGCAGGGTGAGCACATAGGTGAGCGTGCGCTGCGGCGTCTTGACGCCCAGGTCCACCAGCGCGATCACGCAGGCCATGGTCAGGAGTATGAGTTCGGGATAAACCGCGATCCAGGAGAGTTTGTCTATCATCTGAATTCTTTGTAGTTGGGGCCGGCTTCAGTTCAGCTTGGAGACTGCGACATGCTTGAGCAGGTCGGCGACCGACGTGTTCATCACGTCCGTGAAGGGCTTGGGATAGATGCCCATGTACAGCACGGCAATGGCCAGCAGGGCCAGCATCAGGAACTCGCGGCTGTTGATGTCGGTGAGCGCCTTGACGTCCTCATTGGCCACGGGGCCCAGGTAAACGCGCTTGTACATCCACAGGGTGTAGGCCGCGCCGAAAATGAGCGCGGTCGCCGCGGCACCGCCTATCCAGAAGTTGGTCTTCACGGCGCCCAGGATCACCATCCACTCGCCGACAAAACCGGCCGTGGCCGGCAGGCCGCAGTTGGCCATGGCGAACAGCAAAGCAAAAGCCGCGAACTTGGGCATGGTGTTCACCACGCCGCCGTAGCTGGCGATCTCACGCGAATGGACGCGGTCGTAGAGCACGCCTATGCACAGGAACATCGCGCCCGAGACAAAGCCGTGGGCAATCATCTGCACCAGGCCGCCGGAAACACCGAGGTCGTTGAAGATGAAAAAGCCCAGCGTGACAAAACCCATGTGGGCCACCGACGAGTAGGCCACCAGTTTTTTCATGTCCTGTTGCACCAGGGCCACCAGCCCCACGTAGACGACGGCAATCAAGGACAGCGCGATCATCAGCCAGGCCCATTCATGCGAAGCGTCCGGGGCGATAGGCATGGAAAAACGCAGGAAACCGTAAGCGCCCAGCTTCAGCATGATGGCCGCCAGCACGGCGGAGCCGCCCGTGGGAGCCTCGACGTGCACGTCGGGCAGCCAGGTGTGGACCGGCCACATAGGCACCTTGACGGCAAAGGCCGCGAAGAAGGCGAAGAACAGCAGCGTCTGTATAGTCCCGCCCAGCGGCAGCTTGTGCCAGGTCAGGATGTCGAAGCTGCCGCCCGACTTGTTGTACAGGTAGATCAGCGCCACCAGCATCAGCAGCGAGCCGAGCAAGGTGTAGAGGAAGAACTTGAAAGCCGCGTAAATCTTGTTGGGGCCGCCCCAGATGCCGATGATCAGGTACATCGGGATCAGCGTGGCCTCGAAGAACACGTAAAACAGGATGCCGTCCAGCGCCGAGAACACGCCGATCATGAGCCCGCTCAGGATCAGGAAGGAGGCCATGTACTGGTTCACGCGCGTGGTGATGGCTTCCCAGCTGGCGATGACGACCACCACGTTGATGAAGGCCGTCAGCAGCACGAACCACAGCGAGATGCCGTCGACACCCAGGTGGTAGTTGACGTTGAAGCGCTGGATCCAGCTGCCCTTCTCCACGAATTGCATGGCCGAGGTACCCAGTTCGAAGCCGCCGTACAAAGGCAGCGTGACCAGGAAACTGACGACCGCGCCTATCAGCGCGACCCAGCGAACGCTGCGCGCCTGCTCGTCACGGCCCAGCGCCAGCAGAACTACACCAAAAACAATCGGTGTCCAGATCGCAAGACTCAACAAACCCATTCTTGTTCTTCCTTGATTTTGTTGAACTGATCAGCGATTGAGCCAGACGAAATACGTCATCAACACAAACACGCCAACAATCATGCCGAAGGCATAGTGGTAGATGTAGCCGGACTGCAGCCGGCGCACCACGCCGGAAACCCAGCCGACCAGCTTCCACGAACCGTTGACCAGCGCGCCGTCGATCAGCTTCTGGTCGCCGCCCTTCCAGAGGGCGGTGCCGAGCAGGCGGGTGCCGCGGGCCAGCACGTTTTCATTGAACCAGTCGAAGTAGTACTTGTTGTCGAGCAACGTGAACACAGGCATGAACATGCGCTTGATCGCGGCCGGCAGGGCCGGGTTGACCATGTACATATACCAGGCCAGCACCGAGCCCGACAGGGCCAGCCAGAACGGCGGCGCCATCAGCCCATGCAAGGCCATCTGCGCCGGTCCGTGGAACAGCTGCTTGAGCTCTTCCATGGCGGGGTGTTTTTCGAGGTTCACGAAGATGGCGTCCTTGAAGAATCCGCCGTACAGCATGGGCTCAATCGTCATGAAACCGATGACCACCGACGGAATCGCCAGCAGGATCAGCGGCACCGTCACCACCCAGGGGGACTCGTGCGGCGCATGGTGCTCGCCATGGTGGCCGTGGTCGTCGTGGCCATGGTGGTGCGCGTCGGGATTCTGGTCGAAGCGCTCCTTGCCGTGGAACACCAGGAAATACAGGCGGAAGGAGTAGAAGGCCGTCACGAAGACGCCCGCCAGCACCGCGAAGTAGGCGAAGCCGGCACCCGCCAGGTGGCTCTCATGCACGGCTTCAATGATGCTGTCCTTGGAATAGAAACCCGCGAACAAGGGCGTGCCTATCAGGGCCAGCGTGCCCAGCAGCGAAGTGATCCAGGTGACGGGCATGTACTTGCGCACGCCGCCCATCCAGCGGATGTCCTGGTTGTGGTGCATGCCGATAATGACCGAGCCAGCCGCCAGGAACAGCAGCGCCTTGAAGAAGGCATGCGTCATCAGGTGGAACACCGCGACGGAATAAGCGGAAGCGCCCAGCGCCACCGTCATGTAACCCAGCTGCGACAGCGTGGAATACGCGACCACGCGTTTGATGTCGTTCTGGATGATGCCGAGAAAGCCCATGAACAGGGCCGTGATGGCGCCTATCACCATGACGAAGCTCAGCGCGGTGTCGCTGAGTTCGAACAGCGGCGACATGCGCGCCACCATGAAGATGCCGGCCGTCACCATGGTGGCAGCATGGATCAGCGCGGAGATCGGGGTCGGGCCTTCCATGGAGTCGGGTAGCCAGACATGCAGCGGAAACTGCGCCGACTTGCCCATGGCACCAATGAAGAGGCAGATGCAGACCACGGTGACCAGCATCCAGCCGGTGCCCGGGAACGTCAGCTTGGAGAGTTCATCGGCCTTGGCAAACGCTTCGGCGTAATTCAGCGTGCCGGCATAGGCGGCGATCAGGCCAATGCCGAGGATGAAGCCGAAGTCACCCACGCGGTTGACCAGGAAGGCCTTCATGTTCGCGAAGATGGCGGTCGGCTTGTTGAACCAGAAACCGATCAGCAGGTAGGACACCAGGCCCACGGCCTCCCAGCCGAAGAACAGCTGCAGCATGTTGTTGCTCATGACGAGCATCAGCATGGAGAAGGTGAACAGCGAGATGTAGGCGAAGAAGCGGTTGTAGCCCTCGTCTTCCTCCATATAGCCTATGGTGTAGATGTGCACCATCAGGGACACAAAAGTCACCACGCACATCATCATGGCCGTGAGGCCGTCAACCAGGAAGCCGATTTCCATTTTCAGGCCGCCGACGTTCATCCAGGTGTAGAGCGTTTCGTTGAAGCGCGCACCGTCGATGGCCACGCTCTTGAGCGTCATGGCCGAAATAATGAAGGCCACCAGCACGCCGAGAATCGTCAGGCTGTGCGACAGGCGCCGGCCTATCCAGTTGCCGCCGAAGGAGGTACCGAGGATACCGGCCGCCAGGGCGCCGGCCAGCGGCGCCAGCGGGACGGCCAGCAGGGCCGATGCGGAAAGGGTTTGGCTCATCTTGTTTTTAGCCTTGGAGCGTGTTGAGTTCGTCGACGTTGATGCTGGACTTGTTGCGGAACAGCAGCACCAGGATGGCCAGGCCTATGGCCGATTCGGCCGCGGCGACGGTCAGGATGAAGAACACAAAAACCTGGCCGGCCATGTCGTTCAGGTAATACGAGAAGGCCACAAAATTCATGTTGACCGCCAGCAGCATGAGCTCGATGGCCATGAGCAGCACGATGAGGTTCTTGCGGTTCAGGAAGATGCCGATGACCGACAGCGCGAACAGCATCGCACCCAGTGAAAGAAAATGTCCCAGGGTGAGCGTCATGCCTTCTTCTCCTCGGCGGGTACAGCTGCGACGACCGGCGGTGCGGCCACGACGGATTTCATCTTGACCAGGCTGACGCGGTCCGAACGCTTGACCCGGATCTGCTCCGACGGGTTCTGGTATTTGGAGTCCTTGCGCGCGCGCAGGGTCAGCGCGATGGCGGCAATGATGGCCACCAGCAGGATCACCGCGGCGACTTCCAGCGGGTAGAGGTATTCGGAGTACAGCAGCTTGCCGAGCTCCTTGGTATTGGAAAGCTGAGCGCCTATCTGGCCCGCGCCGGACGCGACCTTGGGCGGCTCACGAAAGCCGCCCATCAGCACGTAAGACATTTCCAGCGCGATGATGGCGCCGACGGAGCCGGCCAGCGGGAAATGCTTCCAGAAGCCCTTGCGCACACTGTCGATGTTGATGTCCAGCATCATCACGACGAACAGGAAGAGCACCATCACGGCGCCCACGTAGACCAGCACCAGCGTGATGGCCAGGAACTCGGCCTTGAGCAGAATCCAGACGGCGGACGCCTGGAAGAAGGCCAGCACGAGGTACAGCGCCGCATGCACCGGGTTGCGCGCGGTAATCACCTTGAATGCCGCAAACAGCAGCACCGCGGCGAAAACATAAAAAAGACCTGTTTTAGCGTCCATGTTGTTGTGGATTCTTTCTTGAGCCAGCGGCCTGGGGTTCAGCGGTACTTGGCATCCGCCGCGCGGTTGGCGGCAATTTCGGACTCATAACGGTCGCCCACGGCCAGCAGCATCTCTTTGGTGAAATACAGGTCGCCGCGTTTTTCGCCGTGGTATTCAAAGATGTGGGTCTCGACGATGGAGTCGACCGGGCAGCTTTCTTCGCAGAAACCGCAGAAGATGCATTTGGTCAGGTCGATGTCGTAACGCGAGGTGCGGCGACTGCCGTCTTCACGCACGTCGGATTCAATGGTGATGGCCATGGCCGGGCACACCGCTTCGCAGAGCTTGCAGGCGATGCAGCGCTCCTCGCCGTTGTCATAGCGGCGCAGGGCGTGCAGGCCGCGAAAACGCGGGCTGAGCGGGGTTTTTTCCTCGGGGAACTGGACCGTGATCTTGCGGCTGAACATGTACTTGCCGGTCAGGGCCATGCCCTTGAACAGCTCGGTGAGCATGAAGCTCGAAACAAAATCCTTGACGGAAGCTACTGCGGAAGACATGGTTTATTTCCAGATGTTGTAGGGCGTCTGCATCCAGGCGCCAACGACCACCAGCCAGACCAGGGTCACGGGGATAAAAATCTTCCAACCCAAACGCATGATCTGGTCATAACGGAAACGCGGGAAGGTGGCGCGCACCCACAGGAACATGGTGACCACGACAAAAGTCTTGGCGCCCAGCCAGATCCAGCCCGGGATGAAGCTCAGGGCTTCAACGGGCGGCAGCCAGCCGCCCAGGAACATCAGCACCGCCAGGATGGCGACCAGCCACATGTTCGCGTATTCAGCCAGGAAGAACATCGCGAAGGCCATGCCCGAGTATTCGACCATGTGGCCGGCCACGATTTCGGATTCGCCTTCAACGACGTCGAAGGGGTGGCGGTTGGTCTCGGCCAGGCCGGAGATGAAGTACACGACAAAGATAGGCAACAGCGGCAGCCAGTTCCAGGACAGGAAGGTCCAGCCGCTGCTTGCCAGCATGCCCTTGCCCTGGCTCATCACGATGTCGGTCATGTTGAGGCTGCCCGACACCATGAGCACCACCACCAGGCAGAAACCCATGGCGATTTCATAGCTCACCATTTGCGCCGAGGCACGCATGGCTCCCAGGAAGGCGTATTTGGAGTTGGAGGCCCAGCCCGCGATGATCACGCCATACACTTCCAGCGAAGTGATGGCCATGAGGAACAGCAGGCCCGCGTTGATGTTGGCCAGCGCGATCTCCGGGCCAAAGGGAATGACGGCCCAGGCGGCCAGGGCCGGCATGATGGTCATGATGGGGCCCAGCACGAACAGGCCCTTGCTGGCCGCCGTGGGGATGATGATTTCCTTGGTCAGCAGCTTGAGCGCGTCGGCGATGGGCTGCAGCAGGCCGAAAGGCCCGACGCGGTTGGGGCCTAGTCGGATCTGGGTGAAACCGATGGCCTTGCGTTCCCACAAGGTCAGGTAAGCCACCAGGCCCATCAGCGGCGCCAGCACGCAGACGATCTTGATAAGCGTCCACAGCACGGGCCACACGGTGCCCGGCCAGATGCCGCCCATCAAACCCTGGCCGAAGGCGAAGATTCCGTCAATCATGCGCCTGCTCCTTCAAGCTGGGCCTGCAGGCCGGCGGCCTGGCGGGCATCGGCCGTGAGCTGCAGCGAGGTCGCGCGCCTGACCAACCCGTCGAGCTGGTAAATGCTGGCCACGGCAGGCGCCTGGGCGGCAAGCGCCGACAGGTCGATGCCTGCCTGGGTACCGTTGCCCAGCTTGTCCGCGGGCAGCTGCGCCGCATCGGCGCCGGCGACCTGCTTGAGCACGTCCTGCGAGGATTCAAAATCAAAGCCGGGCAAGCCCAGCAAGTTGGCGAGCACACGCAGCACCTTCCAGGCTGGGCGCGTATCGCCCAACGGCTTGACGACGGCGTGAAAGCCCTGCACGCGGCCTTCGGCGTTCACAAAAGTGCCGGAGGTTTCGGTGAAAGGGGCGATAGGCAGCAGCACGTCGCTGAAAGCCATGTTGGCCTTGAAGGGGCTCAGCGTCACGACCATTTGCGCGGTGTTGAGCGAGGACTTGGCCCTGGCGCCCGCGGCCGAATCAAACTCGGGTTCGTTGTTGAGCAGGATCACCGCCTTGAGCTGGCCGTCCAGCATCTGGCCGGCATGCAGGCCCTTGCCGGCAGGCACAGCGCCGGCCAGTTGGGCGCCCACGGTGTTGGCCGCTTCGGTGAGGTAGCCCACGCTGGCACCGGTCTGCGCGCCAATCCAGTTGGCCAGCGCCAGCAGGCTGGAGGCCTTGGCGTGGTGCGCGGCGGCATTGCCCAGCAAGATGGCTTTGCGCTCACCGCCCAGCAGGGACTTGGCGATGGCCTTGGCCGCATCGGTGGCCTGGCCGGCTGCCGGTGCCGTGACGCCCTTGTCGGCGGCAACCGCGGCCGCCACATCGGCCAGGGCCTGGGCCCAGGCCTCAGGCGCTGCGAGCAGCGTGTTGGCGATGGGCATGGCCCAGGCATCGGCGCTTGCCAGTTCGGTGGCAGAGTTGATGGTGCTCAGCGCCCCACCCTTGCGCACGGCCTGGCGTATGCGTTGTGCGAACAGCGGATGGTCCTTGCGCAGGTTGGAACCCACCACGAGCACACGCTGCAGCTGCGACAGCGAAGCGATGGAGGTGCCCAGCCAGCGAATGGCCGAAGGCGCGGCGAACTCGGCGTTGCGCAGGCGGTAGTCGATGTTTTCGCTGCCCAGGCCGCGCATCAGCGAGGCGGCCAGGTAGAGTTCTTCGAGCGTGCTGTGCGGGCTGGCCAGGGTGCCGATGCTGGCGGCGCCGTGGTCGGCCTTGATCTGCTTGAGGCCGTTGGCCACGTATTCGAGCGCGGTCTGCCAGTCGACGGTTTTCCATTCGCCGCCCTGCTTGAGCATGGGGCTGGTCAGGCGTTCGTCGCCGTTGAGGGCTTCATACGAAAAACGATCGCGGTCGGCGATCCAGCATTCGTTGATGTCTTCGTTCTCCAGCGGCACGACGCGCATGACCTTGTTGCTCTTGACCTGGACGATCAGGTTGGCGCCGGTCGAGTCGTGCGGGCTGACCGACTTGCGGCGCGACAGTTCCCAGGTGCGGGCGCTGTAGCGGAAAGGCTTGCTGGTCAGCGCGCCGACCGGGCAGATGTCTATCATGTTGCCGGACAGTTCGGAATCTACCGACATGCCGACGAAGGTTTCGATCTCGGCGTGCTCGCCGCGGTGCGACATGCCCAGTTCCATCACGCCGGCCACTTCCTGGCCGAAACGCACGCAGCGCGTGCAATGGATGCAGCGGCTCATCTCCTGCATGGAGATCAGCGGGCCGACGTCCTTGTGGAAGACCACGCGCTTTTCTTCCTCGTAGCGCGATTCGCTGCCGCCGTAGCCGACGGCCAGGTCCTGCAGCTGGCACTCGCCGCCCTGGTCGCAGATCGGGCAGTCCAGCGGGTGGTTGATCAGCAGGAACTCCATCACGCCCTTCTGGGCCTTGATGGCTTTGTCGTTCTTGGTGCGGACTATCATGCCCTGGGTGACGGGCGTGGCGCAGGCCGGCATGGGCTTGGGCGCTTTTTCCACATCGACCAGGCACATGCGGCAGTTGGCGGCAATGCTGAGCTTCTTGTGATAGCAGAAGTGAGGAATGTAGGTGCCGGCTTTTTCGGCCGCATGCATCACCGTGCTGCCTTCAAGCACTTCCACCTTCTGGCCGTCGAGTTCTATTTCAACCATATTTTTTTCTTTCCGCGGTTCAGGCTTGCGCGGCAGCCGAAACCGGAGCGTGGGAGACTTGTGGCTTGATCATGGCTTCAAACTCATGGCGGAAATGCTTGATCATGGCGCGCACCGGCATGGCCGCGGCATCGCCCAGCGCGCAGATGGTGCGGCCCTGGATGTTGTCGGCCACCGAGTTGAGCAGGTCCATGTCGGTCTGTTTGCCGTGGCCGTTGTGGATGCGGTCCACGACGCGCCAGAGCCAGCCCGTGCCTTCGCGGCAAGGCGTGCATTGGCCGCAGGATTCATGCATGTAGAAGTAGGACAGGCGCTTGAGCGACTCGACCATGCAGCGGCTGTCGTCCATGACGATCACCGCGCCCGAGCCCAGCATGGAGCCGGCCTTGGCGATGGAGTCGTAGTCCATGGTGCATTCCATCATGATCGAAGCCGGCAGCACGGGGGCCGACGACCCGCCGGGGATCACGGCCTTGAGCGTGCGGCCCTTGCGCACGCCGCCTGCGAGTTCCAGCAGCTTGGAGAACGGCGTGCCCATGGGCACTTCATAGTTGCCCGGCAGTTCGACGTCGCCCGAGACCGAATAGATCTTGGTGCCGCCGTTGTTGGGCTTGCCGCATTCGAGGTAGGCCTGGCCGCCGTTGCGGATGATCCAGGGCACGGCCGCGAAGGTCTCGGTGTTGTTGATGGTGGTGGGCTTGCCGTAGAGGCCGAAGCTGGCCGGGAACGGCGGCTTGAAGCGCGGCTGGCCTTTTTTGCCTTCGAGCGACTCGAGCAGCGCGGTTTCTTCGCCGCAGATGTAGGCGCCAAAGCCGTGCGAGGCATGCAGCTGGAAGCTGAAGCCGCTGCCGAAGATGTTGTTGCCCAGCAGGCCGGCGGCGCGCGCCTCTTCGAGCGCTTCTTCAAAGCGCTGGTAGGTCGCGAAAATTTCGCCGTGGATGTAGTTGTAGCCCACGCTGATGCCCATGGCGTAAGCAGCAATCGCCATGCCCTCGATCACGCTGTGCGGGTTGTACTGCATGATGTCGCGGTCTTTGCAGGTGCCCGGCTCGCCCTCGTCCGAGTTGCACACCAGGTATTTCTGGCCCGGGAACTGGCGCGGCATGAAACTCCACTTGAGCCCGGTCGGGAAACCCGCGCCGCCGCGGCCGCGCAGGCTGCCGGCCTTGACCTCGGCGATGACCTGGTCGGGCGTCATGCCCTCGCCGCCGTCCTGCTTGAGGATCTTGCGCAGGGCCTGGTAGCCGCCGCGGGCTTCGTAGTCCTTCAGGCGCCAGTTGCTGCCGTTGAGGTCGGCCAGGATTTGCGGGTTGATGTGCCGGCCGTGGAAGCAGGTCTGCACGCCGGTGGCCGCGAACTGGGATAGCACGCTTTGCGCGGCCGCGCTGTTGGAAGACAAGGGAGCGAGCGTCATGGTTGCTTTGCCTCGGCGGATTTGAGACCTTCGATGAGCTGGTCCAGCTTTTCGTTGCTCATGAAGCTGCACATGGTGAGGTCGTTGACCAGCATCACCGGCGAATCCGCGCAGGCGCCCAGGCATTCGGATTGCTGCAGCGTGAACAGGCCGTCGGCGCTGGTCTCACCCATGGCGATGCCCAGCTTGTGCTCCAGGTGCTTGAGCGCCTTGGCGCCGTCGCGCAGCTGGCACGGCAGGTTGGTGCAGACGTTGAGCTTGTACTTGCCAACGGGACGCTGGTTGTACATGTTGTAGAAGGTCGTGACTTCGTGCACGGCGATAGGCGCCATGCCGAGGTATTCGGCCACGGCTTTTTCGCTCTCGGCGCTCACGTAGCCGTGCTCTTCCTGCAGGATGGTCAGGCAGGCCATGACGGCCGACTGTTTCTGGTCCGCGGGGTATTTGGCGACTTCGCGGTCGAAGCGCGCTCTGGTTTGTTCAGAAATCATGGGGACTACCGGTCAATTTCACCGAACACAATATCCATGGTGCCGATCACGGCGACGGCGTCGGCGATCATGTGGCCGCGTGACATTTCGTCCATGGCCGCGAGGTGCGGGAAACCCGGCGGACGGATCTTCAGGCGATAAGGCTTGTTGGCGCCGTCGCTGACGATGTAGATGCCGAACTCGCCCTTGGGGTGCTCGACCGCCGCATAGGCTTCGCCTTCGGGCACGTGGAAGCCTTCGGTGAAGAGCTTGAAGTGGTGGATCAGCTCTTCCATGTTGGTCTTCATGGATTCGCGGTCCGGCGCGGCGACCTTGTGGTTGCTGGTGATCACGGGGCCGGGGTTCACGCGCAGCCAGTCCACGCACTGCTTGATGATGCGGTTGGACTGGCGCATTTCTTCGACGCGCACCAGGTAGCGGTCGTAGCAGTCGCCGGTTTTGCCGACCGGGATGTCGAAGTCCATCTTGTCGTAGACGTCGTAAGGCTGCTGCTTGCGCAGGTCCCAGGCAAAACCCGAACCCCTGAGCATGGGGCCGGTGAAGCCGAGGTTGAGGGCGCGCTCGGGCGAGACGACACCCACGCCGACCGTGCGCTGCTTCCAGATGCGGTTGTCAGTCAGCAAGGTTTCGTATTCGTCGACGTAGCCCGGGAATTTGTTGGCGAAGTCTTCTATGAAGTCGAGCAGCGAGCCCTGGCGGTTCTCGTTGAGCGCCGCGATGGCTTTGGCGTTCTTGACCTTGCTGACGCGGTACTGCGGCATGCTCTCGGGCAGGTCGCGGTAGACGCCGCCCGGGCGGAAATAGGCCGCATGCATGCGCGCGCCGGAGACGGCCTCGTACATGTCGAACAGGGCCTCGCGCTCGCGGAAGCAGTAGATCAGGATGTTCATCGCGCCGCAGTCAAAACCGTGCGCGCCCAGCCACAGCAGGTGGTTGAGCAGGCGCGTGATTTCGGCGTACATCACGCGGATGTACTGCGCGCGCACCGGCACGTCGACGCCGAGCAGCTTCTCGATGGCCAGGCAGTAGGCGTGCTCGTTGGACATCATGGAGACGTAGTCCAGCCGGTCCATGTAGGGCAGCGACTGGATATAGGTCTTGCTCTCGGCGAGTTTTTCGGTCGCGCGGTGCAAGAGGCCGATGTGCGGGTCGGCGCGCTGTATCACCTCGCCGTCAAGCTCGAGCACGAGGCGCAGCACACCGTGCGCCGCGGGATGCTGTGGCCCAAAGTTAAGCGTGTAGTTTTTGATTTCAGCCATGTGGGTATCTCTTGCCGGCGCCGCTTATTGCAGGCCGCCGTAGTTGTCTTCGCGGATCACACGCGGGGTGATCTCGCGCGGCTCTATGGTGACCGGCTGGTAAATCACGCGCTTTTGTTCGGGGTCGTAACGCATCTCCACATGGCCCGAGGTCGGGAAGTCCTTGCGGAAAGGATGGCCGATGAAACCGTAGTCGGTCAGGATGCGGCGCAGGTCGTTGTGGCCTTCAAAGATGATGCCGTAGAGGTCAAAGGCCTCGCGCTCGAACCAGTTGGCCGAGTTCCAGATGCCGTTGAGCGAATCCACCACGGGGAAATCGTCGTCAGGACAAAACACCTTCAGGCGCACGCGCTGGTTGAGGCTGACCGACAGCAGGTGCGACACCACGCAGTAGCGCGGGCCGTCGTGCTGGCCGTCCCGGTATTCGGAATAGTCAACACCGCACAGGTCGATCAGTTGCTCGAAGCGGCAGCCTGGCGCATCGCGCAGCTGGGTGGCGGCCGCCAGGTAGTCGGCGGCGGAGACTGTGAGGGTGATTTCACCGAGCGCGGTCTTCAGGCTTTTGACCTTGTCGCCGAGGACGGCGTGAATCGTTTCGGCGAGCTGCTCCATGGACACGGGGGAAGAGGACATGCTTTATGCCCTCGCAATCGTGTTGGTGCGGCGGATCTTCTGCTGCAGCTGGATGATGCCGTACATCAGCGCCTCGGCCGTGGGCGGGCAGCCCGGCACGTAAACGTCAACCGGCACGATGCGGTCGCAGCCGCGAACCACGGAATAGCTGTAGTGGTAGTAGCCGCCGCCGTTGGCGCACGAGCCCATGGACAGCACCCAGCGCGGCTCAGACATCTGGTCGTAGACCTTGCGCAGGGCCGGACCCATCTTGTTGCACAGCGTGCCGGCCACGATCATCAGGTCGGACTGGCGCGGGCTGGGGCGGAACAACATGCCGAAGCGGTCCAGGTCGTAGCGCGCCGCGCCGGCATGCATCATTTCGACGGCGCAGCAGGCCAGGCCGAACGTCATGGGCCAAAGCGAACCCGTCTTGGCCCAGTTCACCACCGAGTCATAGCTCGTGGTCATGAAGCCTTCGTTGAAAACACCTTCAAGTGACATACCCGTACCTTTGTGGCGAGATTCGCCCTAGCCCTAGAGAACCCTCGGGATTTTTAGCTTCTTATTCCCAGTCCAGCGCACCTTTTTTCCACTCGTAGACGAAGCCCACGACCAGAATGCCCAGGAAGATCATGACCGACCAGAAACCGACGGGGCCGATTTCCTTGAGCGCCACGGCCCAGGGAAAGAGGAAGGCGATTTCGAGGTCAAACAGAATGAAGAGGATGGCGACCAGGTAGTAGCGCACATCAAATTTCATGCGGGCATCTTCGAAAGCCTCGAAGCCGCATTCGTAAGGAGAATTTTTTTCGCTGTCGGGGCGCACGGGGCCCAACAAACGCCCCAGGACCTGGGGCACCACGCCGACACCCACACCAACCAGAATGAACAGGAGAACAGGGAGGTATTGATCGAGGTTCATCGTGGATTCAACTTCTGAAAAGCCACCTGTGCGGTTTGTTTCAGCTTGCCGTTTGAGCCGACAGCACCGCCGGAGCGCTGCTGCCGATGCTTGTCAATCTGGTGCGGACGGCGAGACTCGAACTCGCACACCTTTCGGCACTACCCCCTCAAGATAGCGTGTCTACCAATTTCACCACGTCCGCGGTATTTAACTGACTGGATGGCATGAGGAAACCTTGCGGTTTTGGGCTTTCCAGACAGTCTCAGAGTTTACCCTGAAATACCGCCTCTCCCGACGAGAGGCGGCAGCAAAATCACGTTATTTCGTCGGGATTTGCGCGGCGCCCGATGCGGCGGGCGCAGGCGGCGCGGGAACCGCGGCGCTGCCGCTCGCGGGTGCCGTGGTCGCGGGGATTTGGGCCGCGCCGGAAGCCGCGCCGGCAGGGGCCGGTGCCGTCACGGCAGCGCCTTCGAGAACGCTGGAGCCGCTGCGCGGCAACGAGCTGCCGCCGAAGTAAGCAAGCAGCAAGGTGCAGGCAAAAAACAGCGCGGCGAGAACACCGGTGGTGCGCGACAGGAAGTTGGCGCTGCCGCTGGCACCGAACAGGCTGCCCGAGCCGCCGCTGCCGAACGCCGCGCCCATGTCGGCGCCCTTGCCGTGCTGCACCAGGATCAGGCCAATCATGCCGAGCGCCGAGAGCATTTGCACAGCGAGGACAATGGTCAATACAACGTTCATATCTACTCCTAAATTAATAGCGTTCTGCGCTCGTTATTTGCGGGCTGCAGCAATAATGGTCAAAAAATCGGGGGCTTTGAGCGAGGCGCCGCCAATCAGGCCGCCGTCGATGTCGGGCTGGGCCAGCAGCGCTGCCGCGTTGGCGGCGTTCATGCTGCCGCCATACAGGATTTTCACACGCGCGAACTGGTCCGTGGCGGCCTTCAGCTGGGCGCGCAGCACCGCGTGCACGGCCTGGGCTTCTTCGGGCGACGCCGTCTTGCCGGTGCCTATGGCCCACACGGGTTCATAGGCCACGACGATTTCGCTGATGCAGTGGCCGTTGGTGTGGATCACCGCGGCCAGCTGGCGCTTGACGACCTCTTCGGTGTGGCCGGCTTCGCGCTCGGCCAGCGTCTCGCCCACGCAGACGATGGGCGTGATGCCCGATGCCAGCGCGGCTTTGGCCTTGTCGGCCACCAGCGCATCGCTTTCACCGTGGTACTGGCGGCGCTCCGAATGGCCGACGATGGCAAAACGGCAACCGAAATCCTTGAGCATGGCGGCGCTCACCTCGCCTGTGTACGCACCCGAGGCCTGCGCCGAGACATCCTGCGCGCCGAGTTCGATCGCCGCGAGGCCGGCTTGCGTGGAACGCATGGCCTGCACCTGCCCCAGGTAGGGCGCGGGAACACAAACGGCGACCTCGCAGGCCGGCGCGCGGCCCAGGCCCTGCGCCAGCGCGTCGAGCAAGGCTGCATTGGCCGCCAGGCTGCCGTTCATCTTCCAGTTTCCTGCAATGAGTTTTTTCATCTTTGGCTTACCAGGTCAAAACAATTTTGCCGATATGCGAATTCGACTCCATCAGCGCATGGGCCTTGGCCGCGTCGGCCGCGGCAAAGGTGCTGTGGATCACCGGCTTGACGGCGCCGCGGGCCATCAGCGGCCAGACTTTTTCTTTCAGCGCTTTCGCGATCGCCGCCTTGAATTCGACGGAACGCGGGCGCAAGGTCGAACCGGTGATGGTCAGGCGCTTGCGCAGCACCAGGCCGGCGTTGACCTCGGCCTTGATGCCGCCCTGCACCGCGATGATGGCGAGGCGGCCGTCCTCGGCCAGGCATTCGACTTCACGCGCGACATAACTGCCGGCCACCATGTCCAGGATGACGTTGACGCCCTGCCCGTTCGTGAGCCGCTTCACCTCTTCGGCGAAGTCGCTGCTCTTGTAGTTGATGGCGTGGTCCGCCCCCAGGGCGACGCAGGCCGCGCACTTGTCGTCGCTGCCGGCAGTGACCAGCACTGTGGCGCCCAGGGCCTTGGCGATCTGGATGGCTGTCACGCCTATGCCACTGGAGCCGCCCTGGACCAGCAGGGTTTCACCGGGCTGCAGGCCCGCGCGCTCGAACACATTGCTCCAGACCGTGAAGAAGGTCTCGGGCAACGAAGCCGCTTCGATGTCGCTGAGGCCCTCGGGCACCGGCAGGCATTGCCCGACGGGCGCGACGCACAGCTCGGCATAACCGCCACCGGCGACCAGCGCGCAGACGCGGTCGCCGGGCTTCAGGCCGGCCGCGGCCATGGCCTTGGCGTCACCGGAGACGATCACGCCGGCCACTTCCAGGCCCGGGATATCGGATGCGCCCGGCGGCACCGGGTAGTGGCCCATGCGCTGCAGCACGTCAGGGCGGTTCACACCGCTGGCACTCACGCGGATCACCACCTCGCCCGGGCCGTCGACGGGTGCCGGGCGCGCGCCCAGACGCAACACCTCGGGCCCGCCGTAGGAGGTAATTTCAACAGCTTTCATGGGGTATGCAATTCATTTGCACCGCCGGCGCCCGGCATCCGGGCGCAAGCGGCGCAACATCCATGGCCGGTGCGGATCAGCCCCGGTCCTGGTCCTGGGCCGGGCGGTCCAGCAAGGCCTTCATCGACAGCTTGACGCGGCCTTTTTCGTCGGTCTCAAGAACCTTGACCTTGACGATCTGGCCTTCGCTCAGGTAGTCGGTGACCTTCTCGACGCGCTCGTGGGCGATCTGGCTGATGTGCAGCAGGCCGTCCTTGCCGGGCAGCAGGTTGATCAGCGCGCCGAAGTCCAGGATCTTGGTGACCGGGCCTTCGTAGACCTTGCCGATTTCGACTTCAGCGGTGATCTCGGCGATGCGGCGCTTGGCTTCGTCGGCCTTGGCGCTGTCATTCGAGGCGATGGTGATGGTGCCGTCTTCCTCGATGTTGATCTGCGTGCCGGTTTCTTCGGTCAGCGCGCGGATGACGGCGCCGCCCTTGCCGATCACGTCGCGGATCTTCTCGGGGTTGATCTTCATGACGTAGAGGCGGGGTGCGAAGTCGGAGACTTCGGCCTTGGCCTCGCCCATGGCTTCCTGCATCTTGCCCAGGATGTGCATGCGGGCTTCCTTGGCCTGGGCCAGCGCGACCTGCATAATTTCCTTGGTGATGCCCTGGATCTTGATGTCCATCTGCAGCGCGGTGATACCGAAGGTGGTGCCCGCGACCTTGAAGTCCATATCGCCCAGGTGATCTTCGTCGCCCAGGATGTCGGTCAGCACGGCAAAGCGGTTGTCTTCCTTGATCAGGCCCATGGCGATGCCGGCCACGTGGGCCTTCATCGGCACGCCGGCGTCCATCAGCGAGAGGCAGCCGCCGCAGACCGAAGCCATCGACGAGGAGCCGTTCGACTCGGTGATCTCGGACACCACGCGCATGGTGTAGGGGAACTCTTCCTTGGTGGGCAGCACCGCGACCAGCGCGCGCTTGGCCAGGCGGCCGTGGCCGATTTCACGGCGTTTCGGGCTCCCGACACGACCGGTTTCGCCGGTGGCGAACGGAGGCATGTTGTAGTGCAGCATGAAGCGGTCTTCGTAGTCGCCGGACAGCGCGTCGATGCGCTGCGCGTCGCGCTCGGTGCCCAGCGTGGTCACGACCAGGGCCTGGGTTTCGCCGCGCGTGAACAGGGCCGAGCCGTGGGTGCGTGGCAGCACGCTGTTGCGGATTTCAATGGCGCGCACGGTGCGGGTGTCGCGGCCGTCGATGCGGGGTTCGCCTGCCAGGATCTGGCTGCGCACGATCTTGGCTTCGATGTCGAACAGCATGCCTTCCACGGCGACGCTGTCGAATTCCACGCCGTCGGCCTTCAGGGCGGCCATCACGTCCGAGGTCACCACGCGGCAGGCTTGCGTACGCGCCTGCTTGGCGCGGATCTGGTAGGCGGCCTGCAGCTTGGCGCCGGCGAGTTCATTGACCTTGGCGATCAGCGGCTCGTTCTTGGCGGGGGCTTGCCAGTCCCAGACTGGCTTGCCGGCATCGCGCACGAGTTCGTGGATCGCGTTGATCGCGATATTGCCCTGCTCATGGCCGAACACCACGGCGCCCAGCATGATTTCTTCGGACAGCTGCTGGGCTTCGGACTCGACCATCAGCACGGCGGCTTCGGTGCCGGCCACGACGAGGTCCATCTTCGAATCCTTGAGCTGGGTCTTGCCGGGGTTCAGCACGTACTGGCCGTCGATGTAGGCCACGCGCGCGGCGCCGATGGGGCCGTTGAAGGGAATGCCGGAAATCGACAGGGCGGCGCTAGAAGCGATCAGCGCGGGGATGTCGCCTTCGACTTCAGGGTTCAGCGACAGCACGTGGATCACGACCTGCACTTCGTTGAAGAAGCCTTCGGGGAACAGCGGACGGATGGGGCGGTCGATCAGGCGGGAAGTCAGCGTTTCGAATTCGCTGGGGCGGCCTTCGCGCTTGAAGAAGCTGCCGGGGATGCGGCCGGCGGCATAGGTTTTTTCGAGGTAGTCGACGGTCAGGGGAAAGAAATCCTGGCCGGGCTTGGCATCGGACTTGGCGACCACGGTGGCCAGCACCACGGTGCCGTCCATGTCTACGACGACGGCGCCGCTGGACTGCCGGGCGATTTCGCCGGTTTCCATCGTGACCTTGTGCTGGCCCCATTGGAAGGACTTGGTGACTTTGTTGAAAATGCTCATGTTCTTATCTCCACTAAATTCACACGCTTGAGGCAGCGCGGGAGGCCCGGAGCGGCGGCTGGCTGAACACGATGCCATTCCACAAAATGCCTGGGCTCAGCGGGCTTGCCCAGGGCTTTTTTTGTGGAATGACACAGCGCGTGCTCGTTTTGCCTTGCTCCGAAGTAAAAAGCGCCTGAGCTAGTGAACTAACTCAGGCGCTTTCAAATTCTTGTTACCGATTACTTGCGCAGGCCAAGCTTGGCGATCAGCGCGGTGTAACGGTCTGCGTCTTTGGACTTCAGGTAGTCCAGCAGCTTGCGGCGGCGGCTCACCATGCGCAGCAGGCCGCGGCGGCCGTGGTGATCCTTGGCGTTGGCCTTGAAATGGGGGGTCAGTTCGTTGATGCGGCCGGTCAGCAGCGCCACTTGAACTTCAGGGCTGCCGGTGTCGCCGGCGGCACGTGCGTTGGCCTGGACGATTTCGGCCTTGACGGATTTTGCAATCATGTTTTCTCTTTCCTGCACCGAGGTGCGCTTGCGAGCGAAGCAGTGTTCCCGACATGGGAGATGAATAAACCGCTTTCGTCGTGTTCCGGCATGAAAAAGGCCCCAAAAAGGCCTCAAACTGCGCAGAGCCTTGGATTATAGCCTGAGAAGCAGTTCAGGCTCCAAGCCAGCCTTTCAGCCGCTCCACCCCCTGTCCCAGCCTGGCCACGTCCTGGCTGGCGAAGCACCAGCGCAGCCAGCCCTGGGCCTCGGGCCCGGGATTGACCATAAAGGCATTGCCCGGCGCCAGGCCCAGGCCAGCCTCCACGACCAGACGCTTGGCCGTTTCCAGCGAGTCGCCAAAACGCCCAGGGTTTGCGGGGTCTTGCAGCCGGAAAAAGGCGTACATGCCGCCTTTGGCCGGGGCCAGTTGCACGCCGGGCACGGCCTGCAGCAGCGGCACCAGGGTATCGCGGCAGGTTTTGAGGTGCGCCACCACCCGCGGCGTGATGTCGGCCGTGCGTTTTAGGGCCACCAGCCCGGCCCGCTGCACGAAAACGGGTGCGCAGGAGGTGTTGAACTCCACCAGCTTGCCCATGTGCGGTGTCATCGTGGCCGGCATCACCAGCCAACCCAGGCGCCAGCCGGTCATCAAAAAGCTCTTGGAAAAGCTGTGGACCACCACCAGCCGGTCCTCAGGCGCCGCGATGTCCAGGAAACTGGGCGCGCAGCCATTCGGGGTGGGCTCGTAATACAGCCGCTCATACACCTCGTCGGCCAGTATCCAGGTCCCGGTTTGACGGCAATGCGCCAGGATGGCCTCCTGCTCGGCGCGCGCCAGGGTCCAGCCCGTGGGATTGTTGGGTGCATTGACGATCAGCAGCTTGGTCTTGGGCGTGATGGCGGCCAGCAGTTCGGCCATATCCAGCCGCCATTCGCCCGCCACCGGCTTGAGGCTCACGCAGCGCACCCGCGCGCCCATGATGGCCGGCTGGGCCGTCAGGTTGGGCCAGACCGGCGTGACGGCAACCACTTCGTCGCCGGCATCCACCAGCGCCTGCACGGCCAGCATCAAGGCATTGACGCCGCCCGAGGTGACCGCAATGCGCTCCGCCGTGATGGGCGCGGCGCCCGGGCAGCGCAGACCCGCGGCGTAAGCCGCGATGGCTTCCCGCAGCTCGGGCAGGCCCAGGTTGTGGGCATAAAAGGTCTCGCCCTGCTGCAGCGAAGCGGCGGCGGCGTCGCGGATAAAGGCCGGCGTGACCTCGTCGCTTTCGCCAAACCAGAACTTGAGCACGTCGCTGCGCCCCATGCCGGCATTGGCGACCTGGCGGATCATGGATTCTTCAAGGTTTAAAACAGCTTGTCTCATGGTCATGGGAATGTTCGATCTGCCTGCCGGCGTCCGTCAAAAAAACAAAGAAATTGAAACTCAAGGCCGGACCATCTTGCAGCTGCTCGGCTGCTCAGCCCGCTCGGGCGAGATGGTCTTGATCACGCGAAAGCCGTAGCCCGAGCCTTCCACGTCGAACTTCACGCCCGGCGAGCCCTGCTTGCCCATCAGCGCCACCAGCAGCGGCTGCTGGAACTGGTGGTCCAGCGCGCGCATGGCGCCCTGGTGGCCCGCAAAATTGACGGCACCGCGCTCGAGTTGCGCCGCCACCGCGCCGGCCTCGGTGCTGCCGGCTTTGTCAAGGCTCTGGGCCAGGGCCTCGACCATGAGCTGCATGCGCATGTGCACATAGTCGTCCTGCGGTTTCGGGAAACGCTGGCGGAAGGATTGGTAAAACGCCTCGGACTGCGCGCCCGCCTCGTTGGGGAACCAGTCGGCCACGGCGACCACCTTGCCCACGCCGGCCTCCCCCAGCGCGCCCGGCACGCCCAGCGCATTGCCGTAGAAGGTGTAGAACTTGCCCTCGTAGCCCACTTCCCTGGCCGCCTTGATCAGCAGGGTCAGATCGTTCCCCCAGTTGCCCGTGAGCACCGCCTGCGCGCCGCTGGCCTTGATCTTCGCGGCATAGGGAATGAAGTCCTTGACGCGGCCCAGCGCGTGCAACTCATCGCCCACGATCTGCACGTCGGGGCGTTGCGCGCCCAGCTGCTTGCGGGCCTCGCGCAACACCGCCTGGCCGAAGCTGTAGTCCTGGCCTATCAGGTAAATGCTTTTGAGCGCCTTGTCGTCCTTGAGCACGTCCATGAGCGCGGCCATGCGCATGTCGGCGTGCGCGTCGAAACGGAAATGCCAGTAGCTGCATTTTTCGTTCGTCAAGATGGGATCGACCGCCGAGTAGTTCAGGAAGAGCACGCGCTTTTTCGGCTCGCGTTCGTTGTGCTTGTTGATGGCGTCTATGAGCACCGCCGCGATGGCCGACGAATTGCCCTGCGCGATGATGGTCACGCCGTCGTCGATGGCCGAGCGCAAAGCCGCCAGCGCCTCTTCGTTCTGGCCCTTGCTGTCGTAGCGCTCGACCACCAGGTTGCGCGGCCCGCCAGCCAGCTTCACGCCGCCGCGCGCGTTGACACGTTCGGTGGCCCAGACCAGGTTGCGGAACACCGCCTCGCCGGTGTTGGCAAAGGCGCCCGACAGGCTTTCGATCAACGCGATGCGTACCGGTGGCTGGCCGGCGGTCTGCGCGCCGGCACCCAAGGCGGCGCAAAGACATAGGGCCGTGAAAAGGCGTTTCAAGTGTTGGCGCATAAAAAAGAACTCCCTGTTTTTCGCTGAATCTGGCTTGAATAAACCGGCTGCACACCTAACTGGTGTGCATGCGGCAATCACGGTGAACGCCGCGCAGTGTAAGGGGAAACCGCCCCTTGTTAACCCATCAAGGAACAGCCATGTTTTACTCTCTCGCCCATCGCCCCGCTCGCGCCTTTCATCGCCACTACGCGCCCGTCGTGAGCAACGGCGCCCTGGAAAAATTCCTCAATGACACCTTCTCCTCGCTCTCCGATGCCGGCGCCGCCAAGTCCGCCAGCGTGGAGGACCAGGAAAAAGCCTACACCCTGCAGCTCGACGTCCCGGGTCTCGCCCGCGAACACCTGGACATCGGCATCGAAGGCGATGTGGTCCGCGTGGCCAGCAAAGAGGACGCGCCCCGCAAGGTCAAGGCCGCCTGGCGCTTCCCGCTGGAAATCGACACCGCCAACAGCTCGGCCAAGCTCGAGAACGGCGTGCTGACCCTGACGCTGGGCAAAAAAGTCCCCGTCAGCAACGTCACGCACCTCGATATTCAATAACCGGGTAGTCCGGGATTCAGGCTGCTTCAGCCTGCAGCTCTGCCAGGTTCCAGCGCGGCTTCACGTCAAAGGTGTAGCCGCGCTGCAGCGTTTCCAGCCCCGCCTGCAGCCGCATGCCGGCCGCCAGCGCAATCATCGCGCCGTTGTCGGTGCACAAATGCAATTCGGGGTAATGCACGCGTATGCCGCGTTGCTTGCATACGGCATTGAGCTGGCTGCGCAGCAGCGCATTGGCGCCCACGCCACCGGCCACCACCAGGCGCTTGAGCCCGGTTTGGGCCATAGCGGCCAGTGATTTTTTGACCAACACTTCCACAATCGCCGCCTGCGTGGCAGCCGCCAGGTCGGCCTTGCGGCTTTCCAGGTCTGGCCCCAGCTTTTTGGCCTGCGTCAGCACCGCGGTCTTGAGCCCGGCAAAGGAAAAATCGAGGTCGCCGCTGTGCAGCAAGGGCCGCGGCAGCTTGAAAGCCGCGCCGTCGCCTCCTTCAGCCAGCTTAGACAAGTGCGGGCCGCCCGGATAGGGCAGGCCCATGAGCTTGGCCGACTTGTCAAAGGCCTCGCCGGCCGCGTCGTCAATGGTTTCACCGAGCAGCTCGTAGCTGCCTACGCGGTCCACCCGCATCAGCTGGGTGTGGCCGCCCGACACCAGCAGCGCCACAAACGGAAACTCCGGCGGGTCGGCGCTCAGGAAGGGCGACAGCAGATGGCCTTCCAGGTGGTGCACACCCATGGCCGGCTTGCCCAGCGCCGCCGCCAGCGAGCAAGCCACCCCGGCCCCCACCAGAAGCGCGCCGGCCAATCCGGGCCCGCGCGTGTAAGCCACCACATCCACCTGCGCCAGGCTGCTGCCCGCCTCCGCCATCACCTGCTGCGTCAGGGGCAATACACGGCGTATATGGTCGCGGCTCGCCAGCTCAGGCACCACGCCGCCATAGGCTTGGTGCATGGCGATCTGGCTGTACAGCGCATGCGACAGCAGGCGCGGCACGCCGGCGCCGCTGGCATCCACCAGCGCCACGCCGGTTTCATCACAACTCGATTCGATACCTAGAACTAGCATCGTTCAAGTGTAAGGTTTAGACAGCGCGCCCCCGGATACTTAGCCATCACATGTTGTGGTTCGTGGGAATTCTTCTACCCAGCACAAGCCGCGGAACTGGCTTTGCCAGACCGCAGGCGGGCGGCCCCCTCGGGGGGCAGGGAGCGACACGAAGTGCGCGACCGTGGGGGCACGTTTCTTGCACTTACACCTCCATGACGCCGTCACAATCCCTGCGCCTGGTCATCATCGCACCGGACCTCCTGGAGTCCGCGTCCGCTGACGACCATGCACGGGAGCTCGCCGAGCGCTCGCGCCAGCTGCGCATAGGCCTGCTGGAAAACGGTTACAACATCGTCGCGGTGCTGCCGGCCGACACCTTTCTGGATGAACGCCTGGCGCAGTTGCAGCCCGACATGATCATCGTGGACGCCGAAAGCGAGGCTCGCGATTCCCTGGAGCATGTGGTGATGGCGACGCGGGACGCGCGGCGGCCCATCGTGCTGTTCACCAACGACAACGACACCAGCCACGTCAAGGACGCCGTCGCGGCCGGCGTATCGGCTTACGTGGTGGCCGGGCTCTCGCCAGACCGCATCCGCCCCATCCTGGACGTGGCCATGGCGCGCTTTGAGCACGAGCAAGGCCTGCGAAAGGAACTGGCGCATGCCAAAACCGAGCTGCACGAGCGAAAAGTCATAGACCGGGCCAAAGGCATGCTGATGCAGCGCCAGGGACTGTCCGAGCAGGCCGCCTACGAGAAGCTGCGCAAGGCCGCCATGGACAAGGGCCTGCGCCTGGGCGAGGTGGCCCAGCGCATGCTGGACGCCCTGGACCTGCTGGGCTGATCCGCCGGCCGGGCCGCCCCGGCCACCCTCAATTGGTGCAGCGCACAAATTAGGTGCGAATAACAAGCCGCGCCGTTTTGGCGCCCCGCCCCGCAACTCCTGGCCCTGGGGGGCGTACAAAGGGAGTTTTCCCGCGCGCCCCCTCTCTAGAACAAGGCTTTCGTCAACTTTCGGAGCCCCTGGCACAGCTTTTGCACTGCACTAAGCACTGGCCAAGGATGGCCATACGGCACAGCACTTCAACGACGAAGTGTGTGGTGCCCCAAGGAACAAAGGCGTTCGCACCCTGCATCACGTTCAACGTGTTGCCCGGGTCGAGCGCCTTTTTTGTTTTTGTCTTTTGTTTTTTTTAGCTGGAGCCGACCACATGACTGAACTGCTGAAATCTTCGCTGACACGCCGCACCGTTCTGCAAGCCGCGGCCGTGGGCGCCGTGGGCATCAACCCTGCCCTGCGCGCCGCCGTATACGCCCAGGGATCGGACGCACCGGAGAAAAAAGAGGTCAAGATCGGCTTCATTCCCCTGACCGACTGCGCCTCGGTGGTGATGGCCTCGGTGCTGGGCATAGACCAGAAGTACGGCGTCAAGATCATCCCGACCAAGGAAGCCAGCTGGGCCGGCGTGCGCGACAAGCTGGTCAACGGCGAACTGGACTTCGCCCACGTGCTCTACGGCCTGGTCTACGGCGTGCACATGGGCACGGCCGGCCCCAAGAAGGACATGGCCGTGCTGATGACGCTCAACAACAACGGCCAGGCGATCACGCTGTCCAAGAAGCTCGCCGACAAGGGCGCGGTGGACGGCGCGGGCCTGGCCAAGCTGATGGCCAGCGACAAACGCGAATACACCTTTGCCCAGACCTTCCCCACCGGCACGCACGCCATGTGGCTTTATTACTGGCTGGCCGCCAACGGCATCAACCCGATGAAGGACGCCAAGGTCATCACCGTGCCGCCGCCGCAAATGGTGGCCAATATGCGCGTGGGCAATATGGACGGCTACTGCGTGGGCGAGCCCTGGGGCCACCGCGCCATCATCGACGGCATTGGCGTGACCGCCGTGACCACCCAGGACATCTGGAAGGACCACCCTGAAAAGGTGCTGGGCACCACCGCGGAATTCGTGCAGAAATACCCCAACACGGCGCGCGCCGTGACCGCCGCCATCATCGAGGCCGGTAAGTGGATTGACGCCAGCCTCACCAACAAGAACAAGATGGCCGAGACCGTGGCCGACAAGAGTTACGTCAACACCAGCGTCGACGCGATCAACCAGCGCATCCTGGGCCGCTACCAGAACGGCATGGGCAAGACCTGGGACGACCCCAACTACATGAAGTTCTACAACGACGGCGCAGTGACCTTCCCCTACCTGTCCGACGGCATGTGGTTCCTCACGCAGCACAAGCGCTGGGGCCTGATCAAGGACCATCCGGACTACTTGGGCATCGCCAAAAAGATCAACCAGATCGATGTCTACAAGCAGGCCGCCACCGCCGCCAAGGCCAGCGTTCCCAAGGACGTGATGCGCAGCAGCAAGCTGATGGACGGTGCCGTCTGGGACGGCAAGGACCCGAAAAAGTACGCCGACAGCTTCAAGCTCCAGGCCTGAGCCCGCGCCCCGCCCCAGCTCATCCACCGAACCTTCCACCCCACGCAAAGAGGTCACGCCATGGTCAGTGCCGTATTCCACAGCCCGCTTGAGGCCGCCCCCGCGGCCCGCGGCGGCGACAAACCCAAAGCCAGGGATGCCGGCCCTGCCCCATTGGCGGCTACCCACAACATGACAAACCCCTCCACCATTTCCCCCGCGGCACAGGCGGCCGCTCCTGTCGCACCGGCCCGCGCGCCCTGGGATGCCTCGTTTCTCTGGCTGGCGGTGCTGCCGCCGTTGCTGGGCCTGGGCCTTCTGGCGCTGGTCTGGGAGCTGGTGTTCATGGGCACGGGCGGCAGCATCCCGTCTCCCAAGGACACCCTCGCCCAGGCGGTGCAGATTTTCAGCGACCCCTTCTATAGCAAGGGGCCCAATGACCAGGGCGTGGGCTGGAACGTGCTGTCCTCGCTCAAGCGCGTGGCCATGGGTTTCGGCATGGCGGCCGTCGTCGGCATACCGGTCGGTTTCATGATCGGCCGCTTCAACTTCCTGAGCCGCATGTTCAACCCGTTGATCAGCCTGCTGCGGCCGGTCTCGCCGCTGGCCTGGCTGCCGATAGGCCTGCTGGTCTTCAAGGGCGCCAACCCAGCCGCCATCTGGACCATCTTCATCTGCTCGATCTGGCCCATGATCATCAACACCGCCGTCGGCGTGCAGCGTGTGCCGCAGGACTATATGAACGTGGCGCGCGTGCTCAAGCTCAGCGAATGGAAGATCGTCACCAAGATCCTCTTCCCCGCCGTGCTGCCCTACATGCTGACCGGTGTGCGCCTGGCCGTCGGTACCGCCTGGCTGGTGATCGTGGCGGCCGAAATGCTGACCGGCGGCGTCGGCATAGGCTTCTGGGTCTGGGACGAGTGGAACAACCTCAACGTCAAGAACATCATCATCGCGATCTTCGTGATCGGCATCGTCGGCCTGGTGCTGGAATTCGCGCTGATCAAGCTGGCCACGGCCTTCACCTTCGAAGAAGTCAAGAACTGAACACGGGGAATACGCCATGACATCCTTCACCACCAAGTACATCGAAATCCAGGGCGTAGCGCAGACCTTCAAGACCCGCAAGGGGCCGTTCCGCGCGCTGCAGAACATCAACCTGACGGTCGCCAAGGGCGAGTTCGTCGCCCTGATCGGCCACTCGGGCTGCGGCAAGTCCACCCTGCTGAACCTGATCGCCGGCCTGACAACGCCTACCGAAGGTAGCCTGCTGTGCGCCAACCGCGAAATCGCCGGGCCCGGTCCGGAGCGCGCCGTGGTGTTCCAGAACCATTCGCTGCTGCCCTGGCTGACCTGTTTTGAGAACGTCTACCTCGCGGTCGAGCGCGTGTTCTCGGAGACTGAAAACAAGGCGCAACTCAAAGCCCGCACCGATGCGGCGCTGGCCATGGTCGGGCTGACGGCGGCGGCGCAAAAACGCCCCGGCGAAATCTCGGGCGGCATGAAGCAGCGCGTCGGCATCGCGCGCGCGCTGTCCATGGAGCCCAAGGTGCTGCTGCTCGACGAACCCTTCGGCGCGCTGGACGCGCTGACCCGCGCCAAGCTGCAGGACGAGCTGCTGCAGATCGTGGCCACCACGCAAAGCACAGTGGTCATGGTGACCCATGACGTCGATGAGGCGGTTCTGCTCTCCGACCGCATCGTGATGATGACCAACGGCCCCTCGGCCACGATAGGCGAGGTGCTGCAGGTCGAGTTGCCGCGGCCCCGTTCGCGCGTGGCGCTGGCCGAGGACATCCGCTACCTGGGCTACCGCAAGGCCGTGATCGACTTTCTTTATACGCGCCAGGGCCACGTCGAAAAAGCGGCCTGAGGCAGGCCAGAACAAACCAGCAGGGGCCGCGGAACCGGCTTTGCCGGGCCGCAGGCGCAGCGCCCCCTTGGGGGGCAGCGACCCGCGCAGCGGCGGAGCGTGGGGGCCCGCGTCTTTCCGCAAGTTCGCACAAGGGAGGTTTTCTATGTCCGCAGTTTTGCCAGTCCATGGCGCCGACAGGATCGCGGCCGCCCGGCCCACACGCAAAGCCGGTCCGGGCCTGTTCGGCAAATACCGCGAAATCATCATCGCGGTGGCCTTCTTCCTGCTGTTCGACCTCGGGGTGCTGGTGCTGAACTTCTACACCTCGTTCAAGATCGACCAGGACACCGTGACCATCAACCTGTCGGGGCGCCAGCGTTATGTGTCGCAGCGCGTCGCGCGCACCCTGCTGGAGCTTGACGCCACGCGCGCCGCCGGGCTTTTCTACAAGCCCGAGACCCTGGCGGAGCTGCGCTCGGGCGCCAAGATCTTCCAGATCTCGCAGGTGGCTTTTCGCGAAGGCGGAACGATTCCCGGCGGCGACGGCAAGCCGGTCTACCTGCATCCCGTGACATCCAGCCGCGGCCGCGAGCTCGAAGAAAAGGTGGAAGTCCTGTGGAAACCCTACTTCGCCCTGCTCCAGCCCTTGCTGACCGGTGACAACTTCACGCAGCAGGAATTGGCCGCCGCGCTGGCCTACAGCCAGGCCCACAACAGCGAACTGCTGGGCGCGGCCAATGATTTCGTGACCGAGACACAGCAGATAGGCGCGTCGCGCGCCAGCGTGCTGCGCATGGTGCAAACCGGCGGCATCGTGCTGGCCCTGCTGAACTTCGCCTTCATCCTGTTCAAGTTTTTGCGCCGCCTGAAAACCTCCGACGCCGCGATTGAAGCGGCGACAGAGGAAAACCGCGAAATCCTCGCGAGCGTGCGCGAAGGCCTGTTCCTGCTCACGCCGGGGCACCAGTTGGGCTCCCAGCTGTCCCGCTCCACCCATGTGCTGTTCGGCAAGACGCTGGCGCCGGGGCAGAATTTTTTCGAGGTGCTGTCAACGATGGTGTCCCTCAAGGCCCTCACCGACGCGCGCGACTATGTCGAGCTGCTGTTCTCCCCGCATGTAAAGGAACAGCTGGTCCAGGGCATCAACCCGCTGTCGGAAGTGGAACTCACCGTTGCCAACCGCCTGGGCCAGCAGACCACCCGTTACCTGTCCTTCCATTTCAACCGGGTGCAGGACGGCGCCACCGTGCGGCACCTGCTGGTCACCGTGCAGGACATCACGCAAAAGGTCGAACTGCAGGCCAGGCTCGCCGGCGAACGCCAGCGTTCGCAAAAAGAGCTGTCCATGATGCTCAAGGCCTTCGAGACCGAGCCGGCCATGATGCGGGCCTTCGTCGAGCGCGCCGAGGCTTCGCTGCTGGAAGTCAACGATCTGCTGCGCAGCACCTCCTCGGCCGCCTCCGAGATCCAGGTGCTCAAGGCGGTGGACGGCGCCTACCGCCGCATCCACGCCTTCAAGGGCGACGCCGCCTCGCTGGGCCTGGAAATCCTGGCCACGCTGGCCCACCAGTTCGAGAGTGAATTGCAAAAGCTCAAGGACAGCGGCGCGGCCACCGGCGACGCCTTGCTTGCCCTGCCCTTGCCGCTGGAGGACCTGCTCTCCAAGGTGGGGGCTTTCAAGGCCTTGGGCCAGAAACGCTCCGGTGAGGACGCGCCGTCCCGGCAAGCGAACTCGCCGGAAAGCCTGCATACCGCGCTGTCGCAACTAGCGGCCGAGGTGGCGGCCGACTGCGGCAAGCGCGTGAAGGCCGATGTTCGCATGGCCGGCGCGCCGGAAATGCCGCCGGCCAAGATGAACCTGGTGCGTGAAATCGCCATCCAGCTGCTGCGCAATGCCGTGGTGCACGGCGTGGAAACCCCGGCCTCGCGGCAGGCCGTAGGCAAACCCGCCGAAGGCCAGCTCAGCGTGGTGCTGGGCCCTGACGAAGCCGGCCAATGGCAGCTCACGGTTCGCGACGACGGCGCCGGCCTGAACGCTGCCGACGTGCGCCGCCGCCTGCTGGAGCTGGGCTGGTACAACGCCGAGCAGTTGCAGAGTTTCAGCGACAAGCAGATCGTCGCGAACATCTTCAAGCCCGGCTTTTCGACCGCCGGCACGGCGTCGCGGCATGCCGGCCGCGGTGTCGGCCTGGACCTGGTGCAGGCCAATGTGCAAAGCCTGGGCGCGCGCCTGCTGCTGTCGAGCACGCCCGGCCAGCACACCGAGTTCCGGGTCGTGTTTTCCTGAAGCCGCCCGACATGACCCCATCCCAGACATCCCAAACATCCAAAACCCCCAAGGAGGCTCACCATGCGATTGCTGATTGTTGACGACTCCAACATGATCCGCACCCGCATCTCGCGTGTGGTGCAAAACGGCGGCATCAAGGGCATCGTGCTCGCAGGCCTGGCCAGAAACGGCAACGAGGCCGTGCGGCTGGCCCGAGCGACCCGGCCCGAAGTCGTCACCATGGACCTGACCATGCCCGAGATGGACGGCATCGAATGCATTTCCGCGCTGCTCAAGCTGGACCCGGCCGTCAAGATCCTCGTGGTCAGCGCGCTCAGCGACAAGTCGACGGCCATCCAGGCGCTCAAGCTGGGCGCGCGCGGCTTCGTCGCCAAACCCTTCACCGATGACGAGCTGCAAATGGCATTGCTCGACATCGCCGACATGCGCTAAGGAGGGCTGCTATGGCCACACTCAACGAAAACGACCTCAAGCTGTTTGTCGACTCGATCCGGCATTACCTCAAGGTCACCACGCGGCAGGAGCCGCAGATCACCTCGGCCTACCTCGGCTCGGGCGATATCGAGGGCTTTGAATTCAACGGCATCGTGGCCTTTTCGGGCAGCCACAACGGCCATGTGATGGTCTCCATGCCGGGCAAGCTGGTGCGTGAAATTTTGCTGCTGCAGCATGAAACCGACCTCAGCGACGGCAACCTGCTGGACGCCGTGGGCGAAATCGCCAACACGCTGGCCGGCAACGCGCGAAAAGCCCTGGGCTCCGAGCTGCAGATTTCGGTGCCCGTCAAGATGCAGGGCACGCAGGGCATGAAAGCCCGGGTGCGCACCCGCCCTTACGTCATCACGCTGCGCTGGAACCACTATTCGGCCATGGTCTGCGTCGACATGGACCGCAAGAACTGAGCTGAATTCCCGCCAGGGCGCACGCATTTTGTGCGGCGCACCAAAAGAAACCGGAAAACGGGCTGAAATCGCGCCGTGAGGGTGCGTTTTGTGCGCCCCAAGGTGGCACGCTTTTCGCACTGAATCTGTGAATCAACCATCTCACAGAAAGAGCTTGCACCATGGCGGGGTTCCGTAATTTTCTCAAGGCTGGTCACGCACCCACGCTGGGCGCGGCGTTTTTTTACTTCGCCTTCTCATGTTGCATCTGGGTCATGAACGGGGCCATGGCCCCTTTTATCTCGGAGACCTACAACCTTTCGCCCACCCAGAAGGGCGTGATGCTCTCGGTGCCCATCTTCGCCGGCGCGCTGATGCGCTTTCCGCTGGGCGTGCTGGCCCAGTACATAGGCCGCAAGAACGCCACCCTGGTGGAAATGGGCCTGATCATGGTGGCCCTGCTGTTCGGCTATTTCATCGTCGACTCCTACAGCAGCCTGCTGGCCATGGGCGTGCTGCTGGGTATTGCCGGCGCCAGCTTCGGTGTCGCGCTGAGCCTGGGTTCAGGCTCCTTTCCGCCGCGCTACAAGGGTTTGGCCATGGGCCTGGTCGGTGCCGGCAATGTGGGCACCGCCGTTTCCGTGCTCGTCGCGCCGGCGCTGGCCCAGCGCTTCGGCTGGCAGTCGGTCTACGGCATTGCCGCTGTGGCCATGCTGCTGCCCATGATCGCGATGATTCTTTTTGCCAAAGAGCCCGATGACGTGGACAGCCACGCCACGCTGCGTGAGCATGTCGCCTGCCTGTTCGAGAAAGACGGCTGGGCCTTCAGCCTGATCTACGCCGTGAGCTTCGGCGGCTTCATAGGCCTGGCCACGTTTTTGCCCTCCTACTATTACGACCAGTTCGGCGTCAGCAAAGTGCAGGCGGGCCAGCTGTCCATGCTGGCGGCCTTTATGGGCGCGGCGCTGCGCATCTTCGGCGGCTGGATTTCCGACCGCTGGGGCGGCGTCAACACCCTGAGCGTGGTGCTGCTCACCATCGCCGGCACCTTGATCGCCTGCGGCCTGGCCGGCGGCTCCCTGGCCGCCACCACGCTGCTGGTGATGCTGTGCTTTGCCGCCCTGGGCGCAGGCAACGGCGCCCTCTTCCAGCTCGTGCCCCTGCGCTGGCCCCTGGCCACCGCGGTCGCCGGCTCCATGATCGGCGAAATAGGCGCCCTGGGCGGCGGCCTGGTGCCCAACGCCATGGGTATCTCCAAACAATATGCCGGGACCTATATGTGGGGGTTCTTCTTTTTTGCGGCTTTGGCTTTGGGGATGTTGGTGATGCTTCGGGTCATGCAGATTCGCTGGACTCGAACATGGGCTGAGAAAGGTGGGAGGGCGCGTAGCGCCTAAGCACCTTTTCAGCGAAGGCCCACCTTTTCAGCAAAGTTAAGCGAAGCGTGCCGTCGCTAGAAGGGGGCGGGCGCGCAGTGCTTGATCGGCGTGCGCTGCTCCTCAAAAAAATGAGGGTGGCTGGCATTATGATGCCGCCAAAGCGAGGGGGCCATCCATCATTCGACACCGACGCTACGCGCCGGTGAACTTGGCCGGTTAGGCATCGTTCCAAATCGCAAGGAGCAAACATGATCAAAATACTTCGCTGTTCCGCAGCTGTATTGTTGGCCCTTCTGGCCTCCCTCTCCCTGTTACCCACATCACTTCAAGCGGCACCCCCGGCGTCAGAGATTGGAGTGGTGGTCATGCACGGCAAGGGCGGCCGTCCCGGAAAATTTGTTGATGAACTGGCTACTGCATTCGAACGTGAGGGCTTTCAGGTTGCAAATCTGGAGATGCCCTGGTCCGGCAGGCGCCAGTACGACGTAGACATGAATGGCGGGGTTGATGAAATAAGCCGCGCACTGGATGCAATGCGTGCCAAAGGTGCGCGTAAGGTGTTTGTAACCGGACACAGCCAAGGCGGGTTGTTCGCGTTGCACTACGGCGGACTCAAGCGTGTTGACGGTCTTGTTCTCATTGCGCCAGGCGGACAGGTGGATGCTGGTTCATTTGTCACCGCGCTGGGGCAATATGTGACCAAGGCTAAACAAATGGTCGATGAAGGACGCGGTAACGAGAAAGCTGATTTTGCCGACTACGAAGGATCACGCGGCACCAATGTCATCACAACGACAGCAGCCATCTACCTGAACTGGTTTGATCCCAACGGCGCGCATACCACGCGCGCTTTCCGCAATGTCAAAGAAGGTACGCCGGTGTTATATGTCGCACCCAAACGAGACTATCCCGGCCTCCAACAAAGCAAACATCAAAATTTCCAGGCGCTTGCGCCGCATCCGCTGACCCGACTGTACGAACCCAATTCGGATCACCTGAATGCCCCAGCTGCCGCTGCCAGCGAGGCTATTCTTTGGATACGTCAGGTTTCGGCCCAGTAGCATTACCGTACCGCACGAAGTCCTCATTCGCGTTAGGCATTTCGGGCCACTGCTGCAGCGGCCTTGTTGAACTGAATGTGCTGAACAGTCAGGCCGCCATATTGAATTGGTGAGACCCCAGAGAGAGGAGTCCAATCGGGCGGCCACGATGTCTGATTCTGATCATCGGCTGCGGCGCTGCTTTTTCTTATCTTTCGCATTCGGTTCCCGCTCCCGCCTGGCCCATGCTGACTGGGCCGAGGAGCGCAGCGTCGGGCGGGTCAGGGCTCGTGCCTGCCTGAGCGAAGCGAGTTTGCAAAGAGGTCGCTACCAATTCACTCGCTGCTCGCGCTCATCCCCATTGCCCCAGAAGCCAACTCAATACTCAATCACCCTACCTGGGCAAAAACAGCAGCCAGTAAATCAGCAACATATTCACCAGCACGCTCACCCCCAACAACAACTTCCACAACACCACCGGATCCCGCTGGATCAGCGGCGTCGCCTGTGGGGCGGTCAGCGGGCGCGAGGCGCCGCGTTCCAGCGCCAGCAGCAGTTCTTCAGCGGTCTCAAAGCGGCGGCGCTTGTCGCGGGCCACGGCCTTGAGCACCACGTGGTCCAGCCAGATCGGCACCTCGGGGTTGATGCGGCTGGGTGCCACCGGGTCGCGGTAGTAGCGGCCGGCCTGGTAAGGCAGCACCTCGCCGTAGGGCAGCCTGGCGGTCAGCAGTTGGTACAGGGTGACGCCCAGCGCGAACAGGTCGCTTTGCGCGTCGGGCAATTCCTCGGGCCCGTCGCTGCCTGTGGCGCTGAAGCCCCATTGTTCGGGATTGATGAAGCTGGGGGTGCCGGCGTGCAGCTTGCGCATGGCTTCGGGCTCGCGCCCGCTGAGTGCCACGCCCAGGTCCAGCAGGCGCAACACGCCGTCTTCGCCCTGGTGCAGGTTGGCGGGCTTGATGTCGCGGTGGATCACGCACTGGCGGTGCAGCCGGCCCAGCGCGCGCGCCGCTTGGGTGGCCGCGCCCAGCACCTGTTCCACGCTGAATTTGTGGCCGCGCTCCAGCAGCTGCTGCAGCGTCTCGCCGCTGTGCCAGTCGTACAGCAGGTAAAAAGCGCTGCGCTCCTGCCCGGCCGGCGGGCTTTCATGAAGCCTCACCAGGTGCCCCGCCGCCGGGCCCGACTGCATGCGCAGGGCCAGCCAGGCCTCGTGCGCCAGCATGGCGCGTTCCTCGCCATCGTGGGACCTCGCGGGGTTCAGCGCCTTGAGGGCGTAAAGCACCCGCGTGCCGGGGTCGCGCACCTGGTACAGCACATGGATTTCGTTGTCGGCCACTTTCGCGGTCACGACCAGGCCGTCGATGGCGTCTCCGACCTTCAGCCTGGGCGGCACCGGCAGGGTTTGCGCAATACGGCTCACGTCCTGCAGGGTGGCGTCGAGCAGGCCGCGCACGCGCACCACGACGGCCGTCAGGTTGTCGTTGCTGCCGGCGGCCAGGGCGGCGTCGACCAGGCCCTGGCTGGCCAACTGGGAGCCGCCCTCTTCCTGCAGGCCGGCAAAATCCCGCAGCCGCGCGTCGCGTAAAACGCCGTGCACGCCGTCGGTGACGAGCACAAACACATCGCCCACCTGCAGGTCGCCTTGCATGTAGTCGACCACCACATGGTCTTCGGCGCCCACCGAGCGCAGCAACTGATGCCTGAAGTCGGGATGGTTGACCGCATGGTCGTGCGTGAGCTGCTGCAGCGCGCCGCCGCGCAGCAGGTAAGCCCGTGAATCGCCCACATGCGCCAGGGTGTAGGACTGCCCGCGCAGCACCAGCGCCGTGAGGGTGGTCAGGCCCACGGCCGGCTGGCGCCGGCGGTTGATGCCGGCCAGCCAGGCGTTCTGCGCGCCGATGATGCGGTCCAGGGCCACCGTGGTGTCCCAGGTTTCGGGCGTGCCGTAGTAGTCGCGGACCAGGCTGGTGACCGTGGTTTGCGCCGCTTCCCGGCCCATGCCGCCCGTGCTCACGCCGTCGGCCACCGCCACGATGGAGCCCATGCCCTCCTGCCCCGGCTCGGGCAGCATGGCTGCGCAGAAGTCCTCGTTGCTGTTTTTGCGGCCCGCCAGCGTGGCGAAGCCAATGTCCAGATCAAATGCCATGCACCAATGTAAGCAAGTTCAATGCCCGATATTGGTGCATTGCAACAATGCACCGGCCTGGCGCCCTAACCGACGAGCATCTGCATGCTGCGCTCGTACTGCACCGAGAGCTGCTCAAACACGTCCAGCAGGTCTTCGCTGGCGGTGGCCAGACCCTCCAGCCGCTTCACATCCTTACCCTTGGCGATGCCGGCGGCGCCAGTGCGCATCTGCGCCCAGCCCGCGGCGGCCTTGTCCAGGGACTCGCGGATTTCCTTGCTGGTCAGCGGGATGTCGTTGAGGTATTGCAGCGCTTTCTCAAAAGCCGCCTGCGACTCGGCCATGCCCACTTCGCTGCGCTGGGAGGCCGTGCCACCCAGGACTTGCAGCAAGGCGTATTTCGCGAAGCGCTGGCTCAGCATGCGCTGGCGGCCGGCCAGGTTGAGCATCTGCAGCGGCGGCATGGCACCGGCGCTTTCGAGGATGGCGGTCATGCGCTCGGCTTCCTGCAGCAGCAGCTCGGCGAGTTCGTCCAGGTGCGCCATCTCGCCGGCCGCCCGGCTTTCCTCCAGGGCGGGCTTCAGGCGCGCCCAGGTCAGGCTCACCTGCCCCAGCAGGTCGCCAAACGTGGGCTTGGACAGGCTTTTGCCGAGGGCGGCAATGTTGGCGTCTATGCGTTGCACCGACTCCTGGAGCAACTGCGCCACGCGCTCGGGTTGCACGCCCGCCAGCCGCAGCAACGCCAGCTTGACCAGGCGCTGCGACAGCATGCGCAGCTGGCCCGAGCGGTTGACGTCTTCGGCGAAGCGGGCCGAATGGATGATGTGCTGCGACACCTGGCCCAGGCGCTGGTTGGTGTGCATGGAAGCGGTGCGCAGAATCTGGAAGGCGTCGTCGTCAGACATCTGGCGGGCGCGCATCAGGATGCCCTTGGCGCGGTCCACCACCTTGCGCTCCTCGAGGCGGCCGGCGATGTCCCGCATCTCGCCCTGCAGGGCCTGCTCGCGCCTGAAGCGGGCCTGGGCCAGGTGGATCAGCGGCCGCAGGCGCTGCGGGCTGTAGCCGTTGACCACATAGGCATGCACACCCACCTCGGTGGCGCGCGTGATTTTTTCCGCATCGCTGTCGCTGGTGAACACCATGACGGGGCAAGGCGCGGTCTCGCCGACCACCTGCAGGAGCTTGAACAAGGCCTCATCGGGCAGCGCATCGTTGCAAACCAGCACGTCGGGCGCCTGGCGCAGCACTTCCTGCACCAGTTTGCTGCGTTCATGGAGTACCCCCAGGACCTGGATGCCGGCCGCCTCCAGGTCGGAGACCAGCGGGTGGATGCCGGCGGGGCCGTTCAGGTTTACCAATGCGGAAGTCATATAAATCAATAGCTTGGGAGGGAAACAAGGCTGGCCAGGATGCAAGTCGCGCGCCACACGCCGGCTGCGGATTCAGGGCTCAGCTTGCAGGCCAATGATATGGCACAAGTTTTGCATTAGCTATCGCGGGCGTAACGACGCGCCCGACCTTAGCGAATGCACTGCGGGTCCTGCGCACAACGACGTGCGTAATGGTGTGCCTCATACCGGGTCAACGGCCCGGATCCCTGTTGACCGGGAGAGAGCATCATGAATTTCATCCTGTTTCCCGCAAGCCAGACCGGCTTGCACCCTCTGACAAGCCGCGTGGACGCGTGCCTGCGCGACCTGCGCGGCACGGCCGTGGCATGACGTTTGCACCTAGAAATATTGAATCCCTGGAGTAGCCCCATGAAAAAATCAAAACTGGTAATGGTCGGAAACGGCATGGCCGGCGTGCGCACCCTGGAAGAGTTGCTCAAGGTCGCCCCCGACCTGTACGACATCACGGTCTTCGGCGCCGAGCCCCATCCCAACTACAACCGCATCCTGCTGTCGCCCGTGCTGGCCGGGGAGCAGACGCTGGATGAGATCGTGCTGAACTCCTGGGACTGGTACAAGGACAACCACATCACGCTGCATGCCGGCAAAAAAGTGGTGGAAGTCGACCGCGTCAAACGTATCGTGCGCGCCGAGGACGGCACCGAAGAGGAATACGACCGCCTGCTGATGTGCACCGGCTCCAACCCCTTCATCCTGCCGGTGCCCGGCAAGGACTTGGCAGGCGTGATCGCCTACCGCGACATCGCCGACACCAACGCGATGATCGAGGCCTCCGAGAAATACAAGAAGGCGGTCGTCATAGGCGGCGGCCTGCTGGGCCTGGAAGCGGCCAACGGCCTGATGCTGCGCGGCATGGAAGTCACCGTGGTGCACGTCATGCCCTGGCTGATGGAGCGCCAGCTCGACGACGTGGCGGGCAAGCTGCTGCAGAAATCGCTGGAAGACCGCGGCCTCAAGTTCCTGATAGGCGCGCAGACCCAGGAGCTCACCGGCAACGAGGAAGGCCGCGTGAAGTCCATCAAGTTCAAGGACGGCAGCGAAGTGGCCACCGACCTCGTGGTCATGGCGGTGGGCATACGCCCCAACACCCAGCTGGCCGAATCCATGCGCCTGCACTGCAACAGGGGCATCGTCGTCAACGACACCATGCAGACCGTCACCGACGCGCGCATCTACTCGGTGGGCGAATGCGCGGCGCACCGCGGCATCGCCTACGGCCTGGTCGCGCCGCTGTTCGAGCAGGCCAAGGTGGCGGCCAACCACCTGGCGCAGTTCGGCATAGGCCGCTATTCGGGTTCGCTGACCTCCACCAAGCTCAAGGTCACGGGCATTGACCTCTTCAGCGCCGGCGAATTCATGGGCGGCGAGGGCACCGAGGAAATCGTGATGAGCGACCCCTTCGGCGGCGTCTACAAAAAGCTGGTGATCAAGGACGACAAGCTGGTCGGCGCCTGCCTCTACGGCGACACGGTGGACGGCAGCTACTACTTCAAGCTGCTGCGCGACGGCCGCAGCGTCAGCGACATCCGCGACAAGCTGATCTTCGGCGAATCCAACCTCGGCGACGCGGGCCACGAAGGCCAGAACAAGGCCGCGCTGATGGCCGACGACGCGGAAGTCTGCGGCTGCAACGGCGTCAACAAGGGCACCATCTGCAAGGCCATCAAGGAAAAAGGCCTGTTCACGCTTGACGAAGTGCGCAAGCACACCAAGGCCAGCGCCTCCTGCGGCTCCTGCACCGGCCTGGTCGAGCAGATCCTGATGTTCACGGCCGGCGGCGACTACTCGGCCACGCCCAAGCTCAAGGCCATGTGCGCTTGCACCGACCACGGCCACCAGGCGGTGCGCGACGCCATCCGCGCCAACAAGCTGCTGTCCATTTCCGACGTCTTCAAATTCATGGAGTGGAAGACACCCAACGGCTGCGCCAGCTGCCGCCCGGCCGTCAACTATTACCTGATCAGCACCTGGCCCAAACAGGCCAAGGACGACCCGCAAAGCCGCTTCATCAACGAGCGCAGCCACGCCAACATCCAGAAAGACGGCACCTACAGCGTCATTCCACGCATGTGGGGCGGCGAGACCACGGCCAGCGAACTGCGCCGCATCGCCGACGCGGTGGACAAATACAAGATACCGACCGTCAAGGTCACCGGCGGCCAGCGCATCGATTTGCTGGGCGTGAAAAAAGAGGACCTGCAAAACGTCTGGAAGGACATCGGCATGCCCTCCGGCCACGCCTATGCCAAGGCCTTGCGCACGGTGAAAACCTGTGTGGGCAGCGAATGGTGCCGCATGGGCACGCAGGACAGCACGCAGATGGGCAAGGACCTGGAGCGCGCGATGTGGCGCATGTACGCGCCGCACAAGGTGAAATTCGCCGTCAGCGGCTGCCCGCGCAACTGCGCTGAATCCGGCATCAAGGACGTCGGCATCATAGGCGTCGATTCGGGCTGGGAGATGTACATCGCCGGCAACGGCGGCATCAAGACGGAAGTGGCCCACTTCTTCACCAAGCTCAAGACCGCGGCGGAGGTGCTTGAATACACCGGCGCCTTCTGCGAGCTCTACCGCCAGGAAGGCTGGTACCTGGAGCGCACGGTGCACTACGTCAACCGTGTCGGCCTCGACTATGTGAAGAAAAAAATCCTGGAAGACCACGAAGGCCGCAAGGCGCTGTGGGAACAGCTCCAGTTCGCGCTCGACGGCGAACCGGACCCCTGGTTCGACTTCAAGGAAGCCGCGGTCGACACCCGGCAATTTGAAAAACTCACGCCCGCCTGAATTGAGAGATCACTATGTCTGAATGGAAAAAAATCTGCCTGGTCACCGACATCCCGGTGCTGGGTTCGCGCCGCGTGGCGCGTGAGCGCGGCATCGACGTCGCGGTGTTCCGCAACGATGAAGACGGCGTCTTCGCGCTGCTGGACCGCTGCCCGCACAAGGGCGGCCCGCTAAGCCAGGGCATCGTGTTCGGCACCAGCGTGGCCTGCCCGCTGCACAACTGGACCATAGACCTGGAAGGCGGCTGCGCCAAGGCGCCGGACGAAGGCTGCACGCAGAAATTCAGCGTGCGCGTCGAAGGCGGGGCCGTGCACCTTGATGCCACCGAACTGGCGACACTGGCACTGGACTTGCAACCCGTGGTGGCCGGCCCCGCGGCCAAAGAACTGACCAACGCCTGAACGCCCAATGACCCTTGTTGATGCAGGATTGAAGGAAACCCGCTCGACCTGCCCTTATTGCGGTGTCGGCTGCGGCGTAGTGATCGAATCGCAAGGCGAGCAGATCACCGGCGTGCGCGGCGACCCCGACCACCCCGCCAACTTCGGCCGGCTCTGCACCAAGGGTTCCACGCTGGCGCTCACCGCCTCTGCCGCCGTCACGCGGCAAACGCGGCTGCTGCAGCCCATGCGGCGCGAGCACCGCCACGAAGCGGCCAAGCCGGTGTCCTGGGACAGCGCGCTGGGTTTTGCCAGCGAAAACTTTGCGCAGATCATCCGCGACCACGGCCCCGACGCGGTGGGCTTTTACATTTCAGGCCAGTTGCTGACCGAGGACTATTACGTCTTCAACAAGCTGGCCAAGGGCCTGATAGGCACCAACAACGTCGACACCAATTCGCGCCTGTGCATGAGCAGCGCGGTGGCCGGCTACAAGCAGACGCTGGGCGCCGACGCGCCGCCGGCCTGCTACGACGACGTCAACCATGCGCAGTGCATCTTCATCGTCGGCAGCAACACAGCCTACGCGCATCCCATCCTGTTCCGGCGCATCGAGGACGCCAAGGCCGCCAACCCGGCGCTCAAGATCATTTTTTGCGACCCGCGCCGCACCGATACGGCCGAGATCGCCGACCTCTACCTGCCCCTGCAGCCGGGCACCGACGTGTCGCTGTTCAACGGCATGCTGCACATCATGCTGTGGGAAGGCTGGACGGACGCGGCCTACATCGCCGCGCACACCACGGGCTTTGACGCGCTCAAGGCCACGGTGCGCGACTACACGCCCGACCTGGTGGCCGAGACCTGCGGCATCAAAAAGGAAGACCTGCTGGCCGCGGCCAGGATGTTTGCGACCTCGGCCGCCACGCTCAGCCTGTACTGCCAGGGCCTGAACCAGTCCAGCAGCGGCACGGCCAAGAACGCCGCCCTCATCAACCTGCACCTGGCCACCGGCCAGATCGGCAAGCCCGGCGCCGGGCCGTTTTCGCTGACCGGCCAGCCCAATGCCATGGGCGGGCGCGAAGTGGGCGGCCTGGCCAACCTGCTGAGCGCGCACCGCGACCTGGCCAACCCCGCGCACCGCGCGGAAATCGCCGCCCTGTGGGGCCTGCCCTCGGTGCCGGAAAAGCCCGGCAAGACCGCGGTCGAGATGTTCCAGGCCGCCGCCGACGGCGAGATCAAGGCCTTGTGGATTGCCTGCACCAACCCGGCCCAGTCCATGCCCGACCAGGCCACCGTGCGCCGCGCGCTGGAGCGCGCCGAACTGGTGATCGTGCAGGAAGCCTTTGCCACCACCTCGAGCTGCGACTATGCCGACCTGCTGTTGCCGGCCACCACCTGGGGCGAAAAAACCGGCACGGTGACCAACAGCGAGCGCCGCATCAGCCGCGTGCGCCCGGCCGTGGCCGCGCCCGGCGAAACGCGCCATGACTGGGCCATCGTGGTGGACTTCGCGCAGCGGCTGGAAAAGCTGCTGAAGGCGGGCAGCCAGGCCTCTGCCCCCGAGGCAGCCATACCTGAGGGCCCACCCGCCCTCCCCCGTGCCACGCTCTTCCCCTACCCCCTGGGCGACGCCGCCCTGGGCGTGGAAGTCATCTGGAACGAACACCGCGAATCCACACGCGGCCGCGACCTGGACATCACCGGCCTGAGCTACGAATTGCTCGAGGAAGCGCCGCGGCAGTGGCCCTTCAAGCCCGGCGAGAGCGCGGGCAAGGCCCGGCTTTATGAAGACGGCGTGTTCCCCACCGCCGACGGCAAGGCGCGCTTTGCCAACACCGTCTACAAGCCGGTGGCCGAGCCGCGCGAGTCGCGCTTCCCGTTTTCGCTGACCACCGGCCGGCTGCGCGACCAGTGGCACGGCATGAGCCGCACCGGCACCCTGGGCCGGCTGTTCGGCCATGTGGCCGAGCCGTCCGTGCAGATGAATGCCCAGGACATGGCGCGCCGCCTGCTGAAAGACGGCGACCTGGTCCACGTGACCTCCAAGCGCGGCTCCATCATCGTGCCGCTGCAGGCTTCACCCGAGGTAGCGGTGAGCCAGGCTTTTATCGCCATGCACTGGGGCGAGGAATACCTGAGCGGGCAATCCACCAACGGCGCCACACTGGCCGGCGTCAATGCGATCACCACCTCGGCCTACTGCCCCACGTCCAAGCAGCCCGAACTCAAACATGCCGCGGTCAAGATCCTCAAGGCCGACATGCCCTGGACGCTGCTGGCCATGGCCTGGCTGCCAGGCGGCGAAGTGCTGGCCGCGCGCGAGCAGCTCAAGCCGCTGATGGCGGCTTTCCCGTTCACCAGCTGCGTGCCTTTTTCCAACAACACCGCGCTGGCCGACCAGGGCCGTGAGCGCTCCGGCCTGCTGTTCCGCGCGGCCGGCCACGAAGCCCCGCCCGATGAATTGCTGGCCAGGCTGGAGGCCATCCTCGGCCTGGACGGTGCCGAGGTGCTGCGCTACGCCGACCGCAAAAAAGGCCAGCGGCGTACCGTGCGGCTGCTGCGCAAGGATGACGCGGCCGAGCTCGCCGGCTTTGTGCTGGCCGGCGACACCAGCGCCCAGGCCTGGATCAAGACCTTGCTGCAGGACGAGCTGCCGGCGCAGGCCTACGGCCGGCTGCTGCTGCTGCCCGGCGCCAAGCCGCCGGTGGCGGTGCAGTCGCGCGGCAAGCTGGTCTGCACCTGCCTCAACGTCAGCGACACGGCCATCGACGAACACCTGGCACTGGTGGCCGGTGGCGGGGGCGGCGGCGGCCACCTGCACACCGACGAGGAGCGGCTGGCATCGCTGCAGGCGACGCTCAAATGCGGCACCAATTGCGGCTCCTGCGTGCCCGAACTCAAGCGCCGCGTGCGCTCGGCGCGCAGCGAGGAACAAGCCGCCGCGCCACGCACCGTGATCCCTATCCGGCAGCTCGCTTAAGCTCATAACAAGAAGTTATCTGCATTCGCAGACAATCACGCTTATGGGCATTAGCCAATACATCAAGGAAATCGGCCGCGGCAAGGACGGCGCCCGCGCCCTCACGCGCGAGCAGGCCGCCGACCTGCTGGGCCAGGTGCTGGACGGCAGCGTGACCGACCTGGAAATCGGCGGCTTTTGCCTGGCCATGCGCATCAAGGGCGAAACGCCCGAAGAAATGGCGGGCTTCCTCGAGGCGCTGCAGCAGCGCCTGGCGCATTTCCCCGCCGGCGAAACCCCCACCGTGGTGCTGCCCAGCTACAACGGCGCGCGCAAGCTGCCGGTGCTCACGCCCCTGCTGGCCCTGTTGCTGGCGCGCGAGGGCGTGCCCGTCCTGGTGCACGGCACGCCCACCGAAACCAGCCGGGTGTTTGCCTCGGAAGTGCTACAGGCCCTGGGCATCCATGCGCTGGCGGCGGTGCGCAAGATCGGGAGCGGCGAAGCCGTTTTCGCGCCCACCGAGCTGCTGCTGCCGTCGCTGAAACGCCTGCTCGACGTGCGCCGCGCCGTGGGCCTGCGCAACCCGGCGCACAGCCTGGTCAAGATCATGAGCCCCTGCCTGGGCAAAAGCCTGGTGGTGAGCAGCTACACACACCCGGAATACGCCATCTCGATGGCGCAGACCTTCGAGTTGACAGGCGCCAATGCGATGCTGCTGCGCGGCACCGAAGGCGAAGGCGTGGCCGATGCGCGCCGCATGCCGCAAATGGAGGCTTTCATAGGCGGAAAGCGCTCGCTGCTGCAGGAAACCCAGGCCGGCACGCTGGCCACCCTGCCCGAGCTGCCCAGGACGGTGGACGCCGCCGCCACCGCGGCCTATATTCAATCGGTGCTGGCCGGCGACAAACCCGTGCCGCCATCGATTGCGCGGCAGGTGGAACATATCTTGCACTTGTTGCCCCAAATCAAATGACCACCATGAACCACGGAAAAGTCACCCTCGTAGGCGCCGGCCCCGGCGACCCGGAACTGCTGACCCTCAAGGCCCTGAAGGCGATACAGCGCGCGACCGTGCTGCTGGTGGACGACCTCGTGAGCGACGAGATCGTGGCCTTCGCGCGGCCCGAGGCGCGCATCGTCTACGTCGGCAAGCGCGGCGGCTGCAAATCCACGCCCCAGGCCTTTATTGAAAAACTCATGTTGATGGCCGCCCGCGAGGGCGAGGACGTGGTCCGGCTCAAGGGCGGCGACCCCTTCATCTTCGGCCGCGGCGGCGAAGAGGTCGAGCACCTGCGGGCTGCCGGCATTGAGGTGGAAATCGTCAACGGCATCACGGCTGGCCTGGCCGCCGTCACCTCGCTGGGCGTGCCGCTCACGCACCGCCAGCATGCGCACGGCGTGGTCTTCGTCACCGGCCATGCCAAGCCCGGCGACAGCGGCACCGACTGGAAGGCCCTGGCCGCCACCGCGCACAGCGCGCGCCTCACGCTGGTGATTTACATGGGCGTCAGCGGCGCCGAACGCATCCAGGATGAGCTGCTGGCCGGCCTGCCGGCCGCCACGCCGGTCGCCGTGGTCCAGAACGCCTCGCTGGCGACGCAGCGCCACATCACCACCACGCTGGGCGAGCTGGCAAGCGCGATACGCGAGGCCGGCCTCGCCAGCCCCTCGGTCATCGTCGTGGGCGACGTGGTCGGCGGTGTGGCCCTGGCGGCCGCACACCCCGAAGCCGTGCGCGCGGCCTGAGCCGCGCCGGCGTCACGGCGCTGTCACGCAAGCGCCCTAAGCTCCCGGTCTTTCGACTGGAGCAAAGATGTCCCACCGTTTCCTGGCCGGCGCGCTGCTGGCGCTCGGCATGGCCTGCGCGCAGGCGCAAAGTTTTTCATTCGGCCTCTGGGGCGACATGCCCTACCAAAAAGCCGGCGACGACCCGAAAATCCCCGCGCTGCTCAAAAGCATCAACCAGTCGGACATCGCCTTCTCGATCTACGACGGCGACATCAAGGACGGCAGCTCCAAATGCACCGAGGACATCTATGCCTCGGCGCTGGCCATGTTCGGCGAGCTGAAAAAGCCCGTGGTCTACGTGCCCGGCGACAACGAATGGACGGACTGCCACCGCCTCAACAACGGCGGTTACGACGCGCTGGAGCGCCTGGACTACCTGCGCAAAACCATGTTCCCGACCACCCGCAGCCTGGGCAAGCGCAGCATGGCGCTGGCCCACCAGGCCTCGCTGGGCGAAAAATTCGTCGAGAACACGCGGTTTGCCCACCAGGGCATCGTGTTCGCGACGCTGAATGTGCCGGGCAGCAACAACAACAAAATCCTGGACGAAAAAGACTGCACCCAGAAAAGCGCTCGCACCGCGGCCCAGTGCGAGGCCTCCAACGCCGAATATCTGGAGCGCGACGCGGCCAATGTGCGCTGGATGCAGGAGGCCTTCTCCCAGGCGAAGGCCGGCAAGGCGCGCGGCCTTGCTTTGGTGATCCAGGCCGACCCCGGCTTTGACTTGCCGGAAACCGAGGGCATCGACGAAAGCCAGGCGCCCGGGGTCAGCGGCTACCGCAACTTCATCAGCAAGCTCATCACCGAAACGGAACAGTTCGCCGGGCAGGTGCTGCTGGTGCACGGCGACACGCATTTCTTCAAGGTCGACAAGCCGCTCTACAGCCCCACCAGGCTGCTGGCCAACCTCACGCGCCTGCAGACCTTCGGCAGCCCGCTGATCCACTGGGTGCGCGTCAGCGTGGAGGCCAAGAACCCCAATGTGTTCACAGTCCAGCCCGTCATCGTGAAACAGTGACGAGGCGGCGGGCCGGCCGGCGAGGGCCGGCCCCGAATCCGGCGTGCGCGGCTACACTCCCGAAGTCAAAAACAACGGCAGAGGGAAAGACGCGATGCTCGACAAACTCAACGAACTGACGGAAAGCCACGGCGAGCTGCGCCCCGGCAGCGGCATCATGAGCGGCGTGATCGCGCTGAGCCTGGGCGTGCTGTGCTTTCTGGGCGTGCTGGCTTTTCATTTCCCCGAGTACCTGACCACGCCCGAACTGCGCAAGAGCTACAACGTCGACGTGATCCGTATCGTGATGTTCACCTCGCTGGTGATTGCCGGCGGCATCTCGCTGGTCAACATCATCTTCAACCGCTCGCGCTGGCTGGCCGGCGCGGCCTTTTTGCTGGTCGCGGCCACGGCGCTGCTGGGCGGCCACAAGGTGCCGGTCAACGACTTCGCCGACAACACGCCCTACATCGGCCTGGACTGGTTCATCCTGGACCTGCTGGGCTCCTCACTGATCTTCATCTTCATTGAAAAGCTGTTCGCGCTGCGCAAGGACCAGCCGGTGTTCCGCGCCGAGTGGCAGACCGACTTCCACCACTTCATCGTCAACCACATGATCGTGGGCTTTGTGCTGCTGGCCACCAACCTGCTGGTGCACAAGTTCTTCGGCTGGGCCGCCAACGACGGCATACGCGGCTGGGTGCAGGGCCTGCCTTTCTGGGCCGGCGTGCTGCTGATCGTGCTGGTGGCCGACCTGGTGCAGTACTGGACGCACCGGGCCTACCACGAGGTGCCCGTGCTGTGGCGCCTGCATGCGGTGCACCACAGCGCCAAAAGCATGGACTGGCTGGCCGGCTCGCGCCAGCACATCCTGGAGCTGCTGCTGACACGCACACTGATCCTGGCACCCATCTATGTGCTGGGGTTTTCCAAGGAAGTGATAGACGCCTACATCGTGATCGTCGGCTTCCAGGCGGTGTTCAACCATGCCAATGTGAGCGTGCGCCTGGGCCCGCTGCGCTACCTGATCGTCACGCCCAACTTCCACCACTGGCACCACAGCCAGGATCAGGAGGCGCTGGACCGCAACTACTCGGCGCACTACGCCTTCATCGACTACCTGTTCGGCACCGCCGTCAAAAGCACCAAGCTCTGGCCCGAGCGCTACGGCGTGTTGGGCGACTACGTGCCCAACGGCTTCCTGAAACAGCTCAAGTTTCCGTTCACCTGGAAACCCTGAGCGCAACGCATGGACCAGGGGCTGATTTGACGCACCAATTTGACGCCGTGGTGGTGGGCGCAGGCGCCGCCGGGCTGTTCTGCGCGGCCCAGGCGGGCCAGCGCGGCCTCAAGGTGCTGTTGCTGGACCACAGCGAAAAAGTCGCCGAAAAAATCCGCATCTCGGGCGGCGGCCGCTGCAATTTCACGAACCGCGACGCCACGCCCGCGCAGTTCCTCAGCGAGAACCCGCACTTTTGCCGCTCGGCCCTGTCGCGCTACACGCCGCAGGACTTCATCGCCCTGCTGCAGCGCCACAACATCCCTTTCCACGAAAAGCACAAGGGCCAGCTGTTTTGCGACCGCTCGGCCGAAGACGTGATCAACATGCTGCTGGCCGAATGCGAGGCCGGTGGGGTCACGCGCTGGCAGCCCTGCAGTATCCAGAGCCTCAAAGGCCCCCAGGAGACGGGCGGCAACTACGAGCTTCAGAGCAACCGCGGCCTGATCACCGCGCCGCAGGTGGTGATCGCCACCGGCGGCCTGTCGATTCCCAAGATAGGCGCCACCGACTTCGGCTACCGCATCGCGAAACAGTTCGGCCTGCGCCTGGTGGAGCCGCGCGCTGCACTGGTGCCGCTGACCTTTGACGGCCAAGGCTGGGCACCCTATGCCCAGCTGGCCGGCCTGGCGCTACCGGTGCTGATAGAAACCAGCCCGGCCGACGCCACACCCAAACAGCGCAGAAAAGCCGTGGTGTTCTCGGAAGACCTGCTGTTCACCCACCGCGGCCTCAGCGGCCCGGCCGTGCTGCAGATCTCCAGCTTCTGGCGCGAAGGCCAACCGATACGCATCAATCTCGCCCCAGGCGTGGACCTGCCTAACCTGCTACTGCGCGCCAAGGCCACGTCCAGAAAACTCATCGCTAACGAACTCGCGGCCCTGGTGCCCAGCCGCCTGGCCGACGCCTGGATCAGCACCGACCCTGCGCTGCAAAAACCTATCAGCGAAGCGACCGACAAGGCGCTGCTGGGCCTGGCCCAGCGCCTGGCGGACTGGGAACTCACACCCAACGGCTCCGAAGGCTACAAAAAAGCCGAAGTCACCGTGGGCGGCGTAGACACCCGCGACCTGTCCTCCCAGACCCTGGAATCCAAGCAGCCGGGCCTCTATTTCATAGGCGAAGTCGTCGACGTCACCGGCTGGCTGGGCGGCTACAACTTCCAGTGGGCCTGGGCCTCCGCGCACGCCTGCGCGCAAGCGCTGACACCGGCACGCTAGGCCTGCTGGGCCAGCTTCCACTCGCGCGGCGACAGGCCGCTTTGCGCCTTGAAGGCGCGCGACAGCGCCGCCTCGCTGCCATACCCGACCTCAGCGGCAATCAGCTTGAGCGGCCGCCCACGGCGCAGCGCCTGCTGCGCCAGACCCACCCGCCAGCGCTGCAAATACGCGCCGGGCGTGCAGCCGACCGTATCGCGGAACTGGTTGGCGAACACACTGCGCGACATGCCCGCTTGATCGGCGAGCGCTTCCAGGCTCCACGCTTGCCCGGGATTCTGGTGCATCGCGACAAGCGCGTGGCGCAAACGCAGGTGCGAGAGCCCCGCCAGCATGCCGGAGCGGGTTTCGCCGCTTTCCATGAGGTGCCGCAGCACCTGGATCAACACCACATCAAAAAGCCGGCCCAGCAGCGCCTGCCGGCCGCAGCGCTGCTCAAAAGCCTCCTCGAACAGCAGTTGCAGGACACCGGCGGCGCCCTCGATCTGCGCCAGCGGCAGGTACACAAAGGACGGCAGCGCCGCAACGATCGGGTTGGCCGCGCCGCCCTCAAAACGCAGGTGAGCGCATACAAAGTCGGCGCCACGCCGGGTATCTGTGATGAAGCGGTGCGCCATCGGCCTTGGGTAAAGCAGCAGGCAGGGGCCGCTGACACGCATCACCTCGGCGCCGCCATGGCTGATGCCGACTTCGCCGCTGCGCACGAGGTGAAGCTGGCCGGTGCCCTCATCGTCGCCCAGCTCGTTGACGCCGCAAAGTGCGCCCGAATGGAACACATTCGCGCTCACCGAAAAATGCTGCAACAAGGCCTCTAGCCGGTCGCCCATAAATACTCTAGATCAATTTTTCAGGATTATTAAGCACTTATCGTATTTTGTGAAGCGTAAAGTTCGTTCTGTCGATTCCGACTTGTTGCAACCCTCAAAGGAACAGCCATGAACGCTCTCACCCGTATCGCCGCCGCCACTGCACTGGCCGCCGCCGTCACCGCCGTCACCGCCAGCCCCGCGATGGCCGCAGGCGCCGCCGCGCCGCAATCAGCGGTGTCCGCCGCACGCAGCGCCAGCTACGTCACCACCCAGGACGGCGTGCAAATCTATTACAAGGACTGGGGCCCCAAGAATGGCCCCGTGGTGAGCTTTAGCCACGGCTGGCCGCTCAACTCGGACAGCTGGGAATCGCAAATGATTTTCCTGGCCTCAAAAGGTTACCGCGTCATCGCCCATGACCGGCGCGGCCACGGGCGTTCCAGCCAGCCGTGGGACGGCAACGACATGGACCATTACGCCGCCGACCTCGCGGCGGTGATCGACACGCTGGGCGTGAAAGACGTGACGCTGGTGGGTTTTTCGACCGGTGGCGGCGAGGTGGCGCGTTATATCGGCCGTTATGGCACCGCGAAGGTCAAAAAAGCGGTGCTGGTCAGCGCCGTGCCGCCCCTGATGCTGAAGACGGCGGCCAACCCGGGCGGCCTGCCGATCGAGGTGTTCGACGGCATTCGCCAGGGCGAACTGGCCAATCGTTCGCAGCTTTACCTGGACATCGCCTCGGGCCCGTTTTTCGGCTTCAACCGCCCCGGCGCCAAGGTCTCGCAAGGTTTGATCCAGTCGTTCTGGGTGCAGGGCATGCAGGCGGGCCACAAGAACACCTATGACTCGATCGCGGCTTTCTCGGCCACCGACTTCACCGAGGACCTCAAGCGCTTTAACGTGCCGACCCTGGTGATCCACGGCGACGATGACCAGATCGTGCCAATCGACGCCTCCGGCCGCGCAGCCGCGAAACTGGTGAAAAACGCCAGGCTGATCGTCTACCCCGGTGCGCCGCACGGCCTGGCCGATACCCACAAGGAGCGGCTCAACCAGGATTTGCTGGCTTTCATCCGAGAATAGGCCCACCCCCGTCCAGGCTCACTGCGTGTAGCCTGTTCCCCCCTTTCAGGGGGCGGCGCCTGCGGTCTGGCAGAGCCAGTCCCGCGGCCCCCGCTGGTGAAAGACCCCTGGGCCGCGTCCAAAGAACTCTTAAGCCCAGCATGAGCCGTGGAACCGGCTTTGCCGGGCCGCAGGCGGGCGGCCCCCTCGGGGGGCAGGGAGCTACACGAAGTGAGCGACCGTGGGGGCCACGTCCAGTGCTATAATCTCAGGCTTTGCTAGCAAACCCGCGCCTGGCCTGATCCTGATCAGATCATTTAGGGCGCACCTTTTGGATCAATTGAACAATGACCACCATCCGTGTAAAAGACAATGAGCCCTTCGACGTGGCTCTGCGCCGTTTCAAGCGCACCATTGAAAAACTCGGCCTGCTGACCGACCTGCGCGCCCGCGAGTTTTACGAAAAGCCAACGGCGGAGCGCAAGCGCAAGAAGGCAGCCGCCGTCAAACGCAACTACAAGCGCATCCGCTCGATGCAGTTGCCCAAGAAGCTGTACTAATCCTTTAGTACCGCCTCACGGCAACAAAAAGCCCGCACGAGGACGCTCTGCGGGCTTTTGTGCTTTTTGGCACCCGCCGCGCCGTCCTCCCCCCCTATTCCCGCCCCTCAGGAGCCCCGAATGTCAGCCCTCAAAGACAAAATCACCGAAGACATGAAGACCGCCATGCGCGCCAAGGACAGCGAGCGCCTGGGCACCATACGCCTGCTGCTGGCGGCCCTCAAGCAAAAAGAGGTCGATGAGCGCGTGGTGCTCGACGACGCGGCCGTGATCGCCATCGTCGACAAGCTGATCAAGCAGCGCAAGGATTCGCTGGAAGCCTTCCAGAAGGCCGAACGCAAGGACCTGGCCGACAAGGAAGCCGCCGAACTGACGGTGCTGCAGGCTTACCTGCCGGCGCGCCTGAGCGCCGACGAAGTGGCGGCCGCCGTCAAGGCCATCGTGGCCGAGCTGGGTGCCAGCGGCCCCGGCGACATGGGCAAGGTCATGGGCGCGGTGAAAACCAAACTGGCCGGCAAGGCCGACATGGGCCAGGTCTCGGCCGCCGTCAAGGCCGCGCTGGCCGGTTAAGTCCTGTTTGCGCCTTCAGTGGCGCAGCAAAATCAGCGCGCAGCCCGCGGCCGTCAGCAAGGCGCCGCACCAGCCGCCCAGGGCGGGCCGGCGGCGGTACACCCACCACAGCAGCGGCAACAGCAGCACCGGCGTCACGGACGACAGCATGCCCACCATGCCGGCGCTGCCGTTTTGCAGGGCTTTCAGGATCAGCGTCATGCCCAGGGTCATGCCCAGCGCGGCACTGGCAAAGGTGTAGCCCAGGTCGACCCAGCGCGGCGATTGCGTGGCCTGCACCACGCGCCAGCCGCTGAACAGCAGCACGGCGTGCGCCGCCAGGCCGCTGCTCATGCGCACGGCCGAAGCCGCCACCGGGTCCATGCCGCTTTGCATCAGCGGCTTGAGCATCAGCGTGGCCACCGACTGGCCCAATGCCGCCACCAGACCCAGGGCAATGCCCACGGCCAGCCGCCCTTTGGTGGACTCCCAGTGGTGCAGCTCAGTCTCGCGCCGGCCGAAGGCAATCGCCGTCATCACGCCGGCCACCAGCAAGGCGCTGCCCAGCAGGCCCCATCCCGACAAAGTCTCACCGAGGAAGAGCCAGGCCAGCACCGCGGAAAACAGCGCATGCGTGGCGAACAGGATGCCGGAGCGCCGCGGCCCCAGCCGGCCCATGCAGGCGAACAGCGCCGTGTCGCCGACAAAAATGCCGATTACACCCGAGAGAGCCAGCACGCCCGCGCCGTCCAGCTGAAGACCGCGCCAGCTGCCCGTGGCGAAGGCCAGGGCCCAGAGCATCGCGCAGGCAAAGGCCAGGCGCCAGCGGCTGAAGGCAAAAGCCCCCATGCGGGCGACGGCGGAGGCCGACAGCAGGCTGGAGCAGGCCCAGGTGGCCGCCGCGGCCAGCGCCAGGGTCTCGGCGGGCAGGATCATCGGGAAGGCTAGCTGCCCGCCACCTTCATGCGATTGACCAGGATGGAGCCCACAGTTTTGGCGCCGTAGTTATAGGCGTCCGCACCCACGGCCTCAATGCCCATCAGCATGTCCTTGAGGTTGCCGGCGATGGTGATTTCCTCGACCGGAAAGGCGATGCGGCCGTTTTCGACCCAGAAGCCCGAGGCGCCGCGCGAGTAGTCGCCGGTCACATAGTTCACGCCCTGGCCCATCAGCTCGGTCACAAAAAGGCCGCGGCCCAGTTTGCGCAGCATGGCGTCCAGGTCGTCGCCCGGGCGCGTGTGCCGGCTGGTCAATATGAGGTTGTGCGAGCCGCCGGCATTGCCGGTGGTGCGCATGCCCAGCTTGCGGGCCGAATAGGTGCTCAAAAAATAACCCTCGACACGGCCGCCGGCCACCACCTTGCGTGCCTGGGTTTTCACGCCCTCTTCGTCAAAAGGCGCGCTGCCCTTGCCTTTGCGCAGGTGCGGGTCTTCGGCGACGTCGATGTGTTTGGGGAAAGCCGACTTGCCGAGGCTGTCGGCCAGGAAGGTGCTTTTGCGGTACAGCGCGCCGCCGCTCACGGCCTGCACAAAGCCGCCCAAGAGGCCCGCGGCCAGCGGCGACTCGAACAGCACCGGGCACTGCGTGGTCGGGATCTTGCGGCTTTTCAGGCGCGCCAGCGCGCGCTCGGCGGCGTAGCGGCCCACGGCCTCGGGGCGCGCCAGCTCGCGCGCGTCGCGCATGGAGCTGTACCAGGCATCGCGCTGCATCTGGTCGCCCTTGCCGGCAATCGGCGCCACCGAGATGCTGTGGCGAGAACTGGCATAACCGCCGCGAAAGCCCTTGGTGTGGGCGCTGAAAAAATGGCTTTGCTGGGCCGACACGCCCGCGCCTTCGCTGTTGGTGATCAGGCGGCTGGTGCCCAGGGCCGCGGCCTCGCATTGCAGGGCCAGTTGCGCGGCCTGTTCGGAGTCTATGGCCCAGGGGTGGAACAAGTCGAGTTCGGGGTGCACGCGCGCGATGTCGCGCTCGTCGGGCAGGCCCGAGGTTTCGTCTTCGGCCGTGAAGCGCGCGATGTCGTAGGCCGCTTTCACGGTCTGCTCTATGGCCGCCTTGGAGAAATCGCTGGTCGCGGCATTGCCGCGTTTTTTGCCGATATAGACCGTGATGCCCAGGGACTTGTCGCGGTTGCGCTCGACGTTCTCCAGCTCGCCCTTGCGCACGCTGACCGACAGGCCGCAGCCTTCGGACGCCTCGGCGGCGGCATCCGTGGCGCCCAGTTTTTTGGCGTGCCCCAAGGCGGTGTCAACGAGGTCCTCGAAAAAATCGCGGTGGTAGCTGAAGCCGCTTTCAGGCGGGTGGGAGGGCCGGGATGCGCCGCGTTTGGCGCCGCTGGCGCGAGAGGAAGCTTTTTGGGTCATATGGGTAGCTATGATACTGACTGCCATGAACAACAAGACTCCCAAGGCCATCAAGGGCTACTGGTCCAACGGCCGCTTCGTCAAACCCGAGGAAATCGCACTCGAGGAAGCCGGCCCGCCCAGCAAAACCCAACTCAAGGCCGAGGCCGACGAAAAACAGGCGCTCGGTGAAGCGCTGCTGACCCTGCGCGCCGACCTGATGGCGCGTCTGGACCTGCCCGACAAACTGCGCGACGCGATCGCCGACGCCAAAAAGATCACCAATTTCGAGGGCAAGCGCCGCCAGATGCAGTTCATCGGCAAGCTGATGCGCCCGCTGGACCCTGAGCCCATTCGCGAGGCGATCAACGAACAGCTCAACGGCTCGGCCGACCTGACGCTGGCCCTGCACCTGGCCGAGCAGTGGCGCGACAAGCTGATCGCCGACGACACCGCGCTGGGCGACTGGCTGCGGGAATATCCCGGCACCGACTCCCAGCAGCTGCGCGCGCTGGTGCGCCAGGCCCGCAAGGACGCCAAGCCCGAAAAACCCGGCGAGGCGCCGCGCCACGGCAAGTCCTACCGTGAAATCTTCCAGCTGGTGCGCCAGGCCATGGCCCAGGGGCCGGGAGAGCCCGAGGAGCCCCAGGCATGAGCCAGGCTTTTGACGCGGTCAGGATCGGCATCGTCTCGGTCAGCGACCGGGCCTCGGCCGGCGTCTACGTCGACAAAGGCCTGCCGGCGCTCAAAGAGTGGCTCACGCGCGCGCTGCGCAACCCCATCACCTTTGAAGAACGCCTGATTCCCGACGAGCAGGCCGGCATCAGCGCCGCGCTGATCGCGCTGGTCGACGCCGGCTGCTCGCTGGTGCTGACCACGGGCGGCACCGGTCCCGCGCCGCGCGACGTGACACCCGAGGCCACGCTGGCCGTGGCCCACAAGGAAATGCCCGGTTTCGGCGAACAGATGCGGCAGATCAGCCTGAAATTCGTCCCCACGGCCATCCTGTCGCGCCAGTGCGCGGTCATCCGCGATAAAAGCCTGATCCTGAACCTTCCCGGCCAGCCCAAGTCCATCGCCGAAACGCTGGAAGGGCTGAAAAACCCCGACGGTTCGCAGGCCGTGGCGGGCATTTTTGCCGCCGTGCCCTATTGCATAGACCTGATAGGCGGCCCTTACCTGGAAACCGACGACACCGTGTGCCAGGCCTTCAGGCCCAAAAGCGCCCAGCGCCCGCCGCGCTGAGCCCTGCCGCCGCGGGTTTTCGGCCCGCCGGTTTTTCTCACGTAGTATTCGGGCTTTACAACTCGAGGAGCTGAGATGGACGAGCTGATTGAAACGCCGGGCAAGGACTCGAAAAACACCGCCGTGCTGATCTGGATAGGAACCCTGTTCCTGGGCTTTATCCCCGGCCTGATCGTTTACCTGGTGAAAAAGGACGACGCCTATATCCTGGACCAGGCCAAGGAAGCGCTGAACTGGTCCATCACGGCGGCCATAGGCTACGTGGCGGCGATGATCCTCACCTTTGTGCTGATCGGCTTCCTGGTGTTCGTCGCGCTGGGCATTTGCCACCTGGTGTTCTGCGTCATGGGCGCGATAGGCGCCTCCAACGGCAAAACCTTTCGTGTGCCCTTCGCGCTGCGCCTGATCAACTGATGCGCCGACCGCCCCGGGCGGAAAAGAAAAAAAAGGAAGGCTTGCCCTTCCTTTTTTTTGGCCGCCCTGCTTCCTGTTTATTTGCCGACCAGCTGGTTGAGCTTGTCGGCCTCGAAGGTTTCGGTGAGCGCCGCGTCCTTGGGCACGCAGTCCTTGCTCATGGCGGTTTGCGGGCCGGAGAGCTTTTCAATCGCCTGCCACAGCAGGGCGATCTGGTGCTCCTGGCCGGCCGCGTTGTCGATCAGGCCGTGCATGGCCTGGGACAGCGGGTCGTCTTCCAGCGTGATGCCGTAGGCCGAAAACGGCGTGGGCGTGACGTCGGCGCTTTCGCCGGTCTTGGACGGAATGATGCGCGCCGGGATGCCCACGGCCGTGGCCCCGGCCGGCACGGGCTTGATCACCACCGCGTTGCTGCCTATCTTGGCGCCGTCGCCGACCACAAAGCCGCCCAGCACCTTGGCGCCGGCGCTGACCACCACGTCCTTGCCCAGGGTCGGGTGCCGCTTGGTGCCCTTGTAAAGCGAGGTGCCGCCCAGCGTGACGCCCTGGTAAATCGTGCAGCCGTCGCCGATCTCGGCGGTTTCGCCGACGACAACGCCCATGGCGTGGTCAAAAAACACCCGCTCGCCGATTTTGGCGCCGGGGTGGATTTCAATGCCCGTCATCCAGCGCGACACATGCGAGATAAAGCGGCCCAGCCACTTGAAGCCGTGGTTCCAGCACCAGTGCGCGCGGCGATGCAGCACCAGGGCATGCAGCCCCGGGTAGCAGGTCAGCGCTTCCCAGGCCGTGCGGGCGGCGGGGTCGCGGGCTAGGATGCACTGGATGTCGGAGCGAAGTCGGGAAAACATGGTGGGAGTTTAGTGGCCGTCCGCAGACCGTGCTGGCGTGCTGTCTTTAGGCGGTATTTGGGCGGCTGTGTGCAGCATGGCCTTGGCCACGCCGCGCAGGATGTGGATTTCCTCGGGGCTCAGCTGGGCGCGGTTGAACAGCTGGTTGAGCCGCGGCATCAGTTTTTTGGGCGAGGCCGGGTCCAGAAAGCCTATGCCGGCCAGCGCCTCTTCCCAGTGTTTGAGCATGCCGGCCACCGCCGCCGCGTCGGCCTGCGCCGGCTCGGCCGTCGCCGGCTGCACGCTGAAGCCGCCCAGCGCCTGGCGCCAGTCATAGGCAATCAGCTGCACGGCCGCGCCCAGGTTCAGCGAGCCGAATTTCGGGTCGGTCGGGATGCTCAGCGCCACATGGCAGCGGTAGACATCCTCGTTCTGCATGCCAAAGCGCTCGGAGCCGAACAAAAAGGCCACCGATTCAGGCCTCGCGGGGGCTGTACCTTGGGGCGGGCTGCCGCCCAGCAGGGCTGCGAAATGCTCGCGCGGCGCACGCGTGGGCGGGCCGAAGTCGCGCGGCGTCATGGCGGTGGCGCACAGGTGGGCCATGCCGTCCAGCGCCTCGTCCAGCGTGGCGACGATGCGGGCGTTTTTGAGCACGTCGAGCGCGCCGCTGGCCCGCTGTATGGTTTCCTCGCGGTTCAGCACATTGGCCCAGCGCGGCGCGACCAGCACCAGGTCGTCAAAACCCATGGTTTTCATGGCGCGGGCGGTGGCGCCGACATTGCCGGCATGGCTGGTGTTGATCAGGACAAATCGGGTACGCATGGGCTGGATTGTCCTAGAAGCGCCTGCCGGGCCGCTCCGGCGGGGCAAAAACCGGGGGAAATCCCATTTATGGGAAAATACGCCCCATTGCCCGCCGCCCGCATCGCCGGCGCCGGTTTATCCCGTTCTTCCCTACAAGTTATGTCCAGCAATCTCCATCCCATGCTCAACGTGGCCATCAAGGCTGCGCGCGCTGCCGGCGCCATCATCAACCGCGCGGCGCTTGACGTCGAGGCGGTCCGCGTCTCGGTCAAGCAGACCAACGACTTCGTCACCGAGGTCGACCAGGCCGCCGAGGCCGCCATCATCGAAACCCTGCTGAGCGCCTACCCCGGCCACGGCATCCTGGCCGAGGAATCGGGCAGCGAGCATGGCGCCAAGGACTCCGACTACGTCTGGATCATCGATCCGCTGGACGGCACCACCAACTTCATCCACGGCTTCCCGGTCTATTGCGTCAGCATCGCGCTGGCCGTCAAGGGCAAGGTCGAGCAGGCCGTGGTCTACGACCCCACCCGCAACGACATCTTCTGCGCCACCAAGGGCCGCGGCGCCTACATGAACGACCGCCGCATCCGCGTGGCCAAGCGCACCCGGCTGCAGGAATGCCTGATCTCCACCGGTTTTCCCTACCGCCCCGGCGACAAGCTCAAGGCCTACCTCAACATGCTGGGCGAAGTCATGAGCCAGAGCGCCGGCGTGCGCCGCCCCGGCGCCGCAGCGCTGGACCTGGCCTATGTGGCCGCCGGCTTCAGCGACGGCTTTTTTGAAGCCAACCTCAAGCCCTGGGACGTGGCGGCCGGCTCGCTGCTGGTGACCGAGGCCGGCGGCCTGATCGGCAACTTCACCGGCGAAGCCGACTTCATGGACCACGGCGAATGTGTGGCCGGCAACCCGCGCGTCTACGGCCAGCTGGTGGCCACCTTGGGCAAATACAGCAAATTCGCCGGTGCCGGCGACAAGGCCGTGGTGCGCCAGGCCCTGCAGGACACGCCCGCGGCGCAGGAAGCGGAAGAAGGCGCCGAAGAAAACGCGGCGCCCGCCGCCCCAGCCGAAAAGCCCACGCTCAAAGCCAAGCGCATCAAGGCCGGCGAAAGCCCAGCCCCCAAGGCGCCTGACGCCCCTTTCTAAGCAAAGCCCGCCTCGCGGGCTTTTTCTTTTGGGAAAGGTTCATGCGTTTCGTTAAAGTGTGCTCTGGTACACCATGAACCGGCCCGACCTTACCTCCCCAGCCGCGCTGGCGACCCGCCTGCAGCGCCGGGTGCGGGGCTGGCTGCACAAAAGCCTGCACGTGCTGCTGAGCCAGTACGTCACCAACGGCCTGACGGTGTCGCTGGGTCTGGTGCTCATCATGCTGGCCATCTTCGAGGCCGCCGGGCTGGCCGCCGCCTCCACCGCCGCCGTCGGCGTGATGATCACCAGCCTGCCCGACGTGCCGGCGCCGCGCCGGCGCAAGATCATGCAGATGCTGCCTGCGCCGCTGCTGGGCGCGCCGCTCTTCACGCTGGTGCAGCTGGTGCGCCACGACGAGTTGCTGCTGGGCATCGTTGTTGCGGCCGCCACTTTCCTGGCCGTGATGATGATGGCCTGGGGCAAGCGCGGCGGGCCCATCTGTTTTTCGCTGCTGTTTTCCACGCTGTTTTCCATGGCCGCGCCGCCGGTCGCCTCGCTGCAGCAGATCGCGCTGCACGGCGCCTGGTTTGCCGCCGGCGCCGGGCTTTACCTGCTGTGGGCCGTGTTCACCACCCATTTGCTGAACCGGCGCTTTCGCGCGCAGCTGCTGGCCGAATGCCTGCACAGCTTCGCGCAGATCTTGCGCACCCAGTCCCAGCGCTTCGGCCCGCGGCCCGACCACAACGCGCTGCTGGCGCGCATGCTGCAGCAGCAGGCCGCGCTGGCCGACCACCTGCAAAACACGCGCGACCTGGTGCTGGAGTCGCCCACCACACCCGAACGCCAGCGCCTGGCGGCCATGCTGCTGAGCCTGCTGGAGGCGCGCGACCACCAGCTCGCCTGCGACCTGGACCTGGATTTTTTGCTGGAGCACAGCGCCACCGTGGCCGTGCTGCCCGCCCTGCAGCTGGCGCTGGACAGCACCGCCGCGCGGCTCGAAACCCTGGGCATGGACTTGCTGCTGGGCCGGCGCGGCGCGGCGGTCGCCACCATCGCCGACCTGCGGCCCGAGCTCGCCGGCGCGCTGCCGCCGCGCACCAAACGCGCCGACCCGCTGGCACCCGACCCGCTGCTGGTCGACACCACCGACCCGCTGGCGCTGCTGCACAACATGGCCGACCGCATAGGCCACATCAACGACGAGGCCGTGAAGATGGCGGCGCTGGCGCGCGGCGACATCCCGCCCGGGCTGTCGGCCGTGCGCACCCAGTGGCAGCTCTTTGTCAGCACCGTGCACTGGTCCTGGAAGCCCTTGCTGGGCCAGCTGAGCTGGAGCGCCCCCATCCTGCGCTACGCCCTGCGCTGCACGCTGGCCGTGGCGGCCGGCTATGCGGTGGCGCTGCGCCTGCCCTGGGTGGCGCATGAATACTGGATCCTGCTGACCATCGTGGTGGTGATGCGCGGCAACCTGGCGCAAACCGTGCAGCGCCGCAATGCGCGCGTGGCCGGCACGCTGCTGGGCTGCGCGCTGGTCATGGCCGTGCTGGCGCCGCACCCGGGTGCCCGCACCATCTTCGGTGTGATCGCGCTGAGCATGGGCCTGGCCCATGCCTTCGCGCTGCGGCGCTACCTTTTCACCTCCATCGCGGCCACCGTGGCCGGCCTGCTGCAGGCGCACCTGTTGCTGTCCGGCGTGGAACCCGGTTTTGCCATGGCCGAGCGCCTGGCCGACACTCTGCTGGGCGCGCTGATCGCCTGGCTGTTCAGCTACGTGCTGCCGGCCTGGGAGCGCAAACAGCTGCCGGCATTGGTGCTGCGCAGCACCAGCGCCCAGGCCAGGCACGCGCAGCTGGCGCTCGCGCTGCTCGACGAGGCGCGGGCGTCCGACCTGCCCTGGCGGCTGGCGCGGCGCGAGGCCTACAACAGCCTGTCCGACCTCACCCTGGCCGCCCAGCGCAGCCTGGCCGAGCCCCACAAGGTGCGCCCGGCGCTGGAGCCGCTCGAAGCCCTGCAGGCGCGCAGCTACCAGCTGCTGGCCCAGCTCACGGCCGTCAAATCGTTGCTGCTGCTGCACCGCGCCCAGCTCAACCTCGCGGTGGTCAGGCCCGCGCTGGCGCGGGCCGCCGGCTGCATAGAGGCCGAACTCTCGGGTGCCGGGGCCGCCGCGCCCGAAGCCGGCCCGGCCGTCGCCGGCCAGCCCTTCCAGCCCCGGCCCGATCCGCTGATGATCCTGGACCTCACGCCCTGGCTGCTGCGCCGGCTGGACCTGGCTTGCGCCATGGCGCGGGAACTGCGCCTGACCCAGGCGCGCGTGCTGGCCTGGGGCTCGGGCCCCGCGGCCGCGGCGCAGGCGCCCATCCAGCGCCAGGTGTTGTAGGCAAAGGCCGCGACAAGCCGCGAAGAGGGTTTCGCCCCTGTCGCCTCGGCTAAAATTTCTGGTTCAAGCAGGGCGCAGCGTGCGCGGCGCCCCTGTCCTCCGAACCCTTCCCCGTACCCTAGCGAGCACCATGCCTGAATCCATTGTCAAAGCCTCTGTCGCGTCGGCCGACGCAGCCCTGCTGCGCGAAGTCGCGGAACTGGTGGTGAGCGCCTTGAACCTGGAAGTCAGCGCCGATGAGATCCAGCCCGACGAGCCCCTGTATGGCGACGGCCTGGGGCTGGATTCCATCGACATCCTGGAGATCGCGCTGGTGGTTTCCAAGCACTACGGCCTTCAGCTCAGGGCCGACCACGAAGACAACCACGCCATCTTCCACTCGCTGCGCAGCCTGGGCGACCATATTGCCGCCTGGCGAACCCAGTGAACGACAGCGGGGCGGCGCGGTTTGGCCAGGCCTGGCGCTGGGGCGGCGCGCTGGCCCTGGGCGTAGGCTACGCCCTGGTCTCCCACCTGGCCGCCACATCGGCCGCGCCGGGCCTGCTGCAGGCATCGGTCGCCGTGCTGCCCCTGCTGGCGCTGGCCCTGCTCCTGGCCTGGCGCTCACCGCGGCGGCCGGCCATGCTGGCCCTGTGCGCGCTGGCCTGCCTTGGTTTCTACGCCGCCAGGGACTGGCTGCTCTCCCACTACGGCTGGGTGTTTTTTCTGGAGCACGCAGGCACCTACACGCTGCTGTGCGCCACCTTCGGCCGCACGCTGGCGCCGGGCCAAACCCCCATGATTTCGCAGTTCGCCCGCATCGTGCACGGCGAGCTCACACCGGCGACCAGCGCCTACACCCGCTCCGCCACCTGGGCCTGGACCCTGTATTTCGCCGGCATCGCGGGGATGTCCGTGCTGCTGTTCTGGCTCGCGCCCATGGCGGTCTGGTCCACCTTCGCCTACCTGCTGGGCATTCCGCTGCTGGGGCTGATGTTTGCCGCGGAATACGCCGCACGTTGCTACGTCCTGCCCCCAGAGGAGCGCGCCGGCCCGCTGGAGGCGATCCAGGCCTACCGGCAGGCATCACAGCGCCGCGCGCCCCGGCCATGAGCAGCCTGCCGCTGCTGGCCCATACTCGCGAGCAGGACCTGCTGGCGCTGCGCCACGGCCAGCCCGTCAGCGCCGGGCAATTCCTGGCCGATGCCAGGCGGCTGGCCGCGGCCTTGCCGGCGGGCCGGCATGTGCTGAACGCCTGCACGGACCGTTACCGTTTTGCCGTCGGCATGGCGGCCGCGCTGCTGGCCGACAAGCTCAGCCTGCTGCCGCCCACGTTGACGCCGGAAATGGTCAGGCAGATCCAGGCCTTTGCGCCCGACGTGTTCTGCCTGGCGGACCAGGCCCAGTCGCTGGCGCTGCCGCAACTGGCCTGGGCCGACGCGATGACGGGCGCCTCGCCGCACGCCCAGGCCCAGGGCGGTGCATGGGAGGTCCCGCAGATTCCCGCCTCGCGTGTCGCAGCCATCATGTTCACCTCCGGCTCCACCGGTGTGCCGGTGGCGCACCGCAAAAGCTGGGGCAGCCTGGTGCGCGGCGCCCGGGCCGAAGCCGGCCGCCTCGGCCTGCACGGCGGGCCGCCGCACAGCATCGTGGCCACCGTGCCGCCCCAGCACATGTACGGCTTCGAATCCACCGTGCTGCTGCCCCTGCTGGGCGGCGGCGTGCTGGGCGCGGGGCATCCGTTTTACCCGGCCGACATCTGCGCCGCGCTGGCCGAGGCGGCGCGACCGCGCATGCTGGTGACCACGCCGGTGCACCTGAAGGCCTTGCTTGCTTCGGGCCTGGACATCCCGCCCATAGACCTGCTGCTGTCCGCCACCGCCGCCCTGCCGCCGCAGCTGGCGCTGGCCGCCGAAACCCGGCTGCAGGCCCCGCTGCTTGAAATCTACGGATCGACCGAAACCGGGCAGATCGCCACCCGGCGCCTGAGCCAGGGCCAGGCCTGGACGCTGCTCCCGGACGTAGCGCTCAGCACCAGCCAGGGCCAAACCTGGGCGGCGGGCGGCCATGTCGAGCAGGCCACGCCCCTGGCCGATGAGCTCGAGGTCTTGCCCGAAGGCCGCTTCCTGCTGCACGGGCGGACCGCCGACCTGGTCAACATCGCCGGCAAACGAAGCTCGCTGGGTTACCTGAACCACCAGCTGGCCGCCATACCGGGCGTGCTCGACGGCGCCTTCTTCATGCCGGACGAGCAGGACGGCGACAGCGTGGTGCGGCTGATGGCGTTTGTGGTGGCGCCCGGCCTGGCGGCGCCCGCCCTGCTGGCGGCGCTGAGGGAGCGCATAGACGCCATCTTCATTCCCAGGCCGTTGGTGCTGCTGGAGGCCTTGCCGCGCAACAGCACCGGGAAACTGCCGCGCGAGGCCCTGCTGGCCCTGGCGCGCGAGCACCTGCAAAAAAAGGCCCGCCCATGAACGGCGAAACGATTTTTTCGGTACCGGCCGACCACCCGGCCTTTGCCGGCCATTTCCCCGGCCGGCCCATCATGCCGGGGGTGCTGCTGCTTGACGCCGCCGTGCATGCGCTGCAGCAGGCGCAGGCCCTTGAGGCCTCCAGCCTCGCCGCGCAGGCCTGCCGCATCAGCGCAGCGAAATTCCTCAGCCCCGTGGGGCCCGGCGAAACCCTCACGATGACCTGCACGGCCGGCGCCAGCGGCGGCACGCATTTCGAGATCCGCAGCGGCGAGCGAAAAGTCGCCACCGGCACCCTGGTGCCGCTGCCCCCGCCATGAACGCACCGCAGCCGGACACCCAGGCATCGAGCGCCGAATGGCGGCGGCAGCCTGAGCGCAGCAGCGTCTTCATGCTGCGCGTGATGACGCTGATCTCCCTGGGCCTGGGCCGCGGCGCCAGCCGCGCCGTCCTGTACGGCATCGCGGCCTACTTCCTGGCTTTCGCGCCCACGGCGCGCCGCATGTCGCGCAACTACCTGCACCGCGTGTTCGGGATGCCCTCGCCCGCCGCCGTCGGCTGGCACCACCTGTTCCGGCATTTCCTGAGTTTCGCCTCGGCCGTCCACGACCGGGTCTTCCTGCTCAACGACCGCTTCGACCTGTTCGACATCCGGGTGCACAACCAGGCGCTGATCGACGAGGCGGTGGCCGGCGGCAAAGGTGTCTTCCTCATAGGCGCCCACCTGGGGAGTTTTGAAGTGCTGCGCGCCGTCGGGCGCCGCCAACCCGGGCTGCGCGTCGCCATGGCGATGTATGAGGAGAACGCACGCAAGATCAACGCCGCGATGGGCGCCATCAATCCCCAGGCGCAGATGGATGTGATCGCGCTGGGGCACATCGATTCCATGATCCGCGTGCACGCGCTGCTGGACCAGGGCGCCGTCGTCGGCATGCTGGGCGACCGCACGCTGGGCACCGGCGATACCTATCCGGTCGACTTCCTGGGTGCCCCGGCCGAATTGCCGCTGGGGCCTTTTCGCATGGCCGCCGTGCTCAAGCGCCCGGTGCTTTTCATGGCGGGGCTGTACCGCGGCGGCAACCGCTACGACGTCCACTTCGAGGCGCTCGCGGACTTCTCCGCGCTGCCGCCGCGCGGCCGCACGCAGGCGGTGCACGAGGCCGTGACGCGCTATGCTGCACTGCTGGCGCGGCATTGCCGCAGCGCACCCTACAACTGGTTCAATTTTTTCGATTTCTGGCACGCCGCGCCGCCGCAGGCCGGCCGTCCCGGACAACAGCCTTGAGCAGCGCATGACCCACCTTCTTCCGTACACCGCAACAGCCGCAGCCTTCCTCCGGACAGCGCGGCTGGCGGCCGTCCTGGCGGGCCTGGCCCTGGCCGTGTGGAGCCCCGGCGCCCTGGCCGCCTGGGACCTGCAGCAGTTGATGGACACCCTGGCGCAAACCAAGTCGGGCCGCGCCACCTTCATCGAGAAAAAGCACATCGCGCTGCTCGACAAACCGGTGGAGTCGTCCGGGGAGCTGCTCTATACCGCGCCCGACCGGCTCGAAAAACGCACGCTCAAGCCCAAGCCCGAATCCATGGTCGTCAACGGCGGCGAACTGGTGATAGAACGCGGCCGGCAGAAATACCAGCTGCAGCTGCAGGCCTACCCCGAGCTGGCCGCCTTCATCGACAGCATACGTGGCACGCTGGCTGGCGACCGCGGCGCGCTCGAGCGCAGCTACCGGCTCAGCCTGGAAGGCAGCGCCGAACGCTGGACGCTGCAATTGCAGCCGCTGGACCCCAAGATGCTGGCGGTGATCCAGCGCATCCGCATCAGCGGCGTGCGCAACCAGGTGCGCGGCATAGACATCGCCCAGGCCGACGGCGACAGCTCCAGCATGGCCATCGAACAGGCGGCCCCGTGACGGCAGCCGCGACGCGCGGCCGCATGGCCGCCATCGCGCTGTGGCTGGTGTTCCTGGCCGGCTGCGCGCTGGTCATCAGCCGCACTCATTTCACCACCGACCTGTCGGCCTTTTTGCCGCGCACGCCCACACCCGAGCAGCAGTTGCTCAAGGACCAGATCACCGAGGGCCTGGCCTCGCGCCTGGTGCTGGTGGGCATAGAGGGCGCCGACGCCCCAACCCGGGCCCGGCTGTCGCGCCAGCTCGCGCAGCAGCTGCGCGCCGATCCCGCCTTTGCCAGCGTCTCCAACGGCGAGCCCGTCAACACCGCGCGCGACCGCGACTTCCTGCTGGCCAACCGTTATGTGCTGAGTCCCGCCGTCACACCCGAGCGCTTCAGCGAAGCCGGCCTGCACGCGGCCCTGGGCGAGAGCATAGACCTGCTCGCCTCGCCCGCGGGCCTGATGGCCAAGGCCCTGCTGCCGCGCGACCCGACCGGTGAAATGCTGCAACTGCTGGGGCAGTTCAATGCCGGCAGCCAGCCGAGGCAGCTCGACGGCGCCTGGGCCTCGCGCGACGGCCGGCGCGCGCTGATGCTGCTGCAAACCCGCGCGGCGGGCTCCGACACCGACGCCCAGCAGCAGGCCATGGCCGCGGTCCGCAAGGCCTTCGACGCGGCCGCCGGCCAGAGCGGCGCCTCGCTGGTCATGACCGGCCCCGGCGTGTTCTCCGTCACCTCGCGTGAAGCTATCCAGAGCCAGGTCAGCCTGCTTTCCATGATCAGCGTGGCGCTGATCGCGGGCCTGCTGCTGCTGGTCTACCGCTCCGCCAGCGCGCTGGTCCTGGGTTTCCTGCCCGTCATCACCGGCGCGCTGGCGGGCATTGCCGCGGTGAGCCTGGGCTTTGGTTCAGTGCACGGCATCACGCTGGGTTTCGGCACGGCCCTGATCGGCGAGGCGGTGGACTATTCCATCTACCTGTTCGTGCAGTCCGAAGACAGCGGCGCGGACCCGCAGCATTGGGTCAGGCGTTTCTGGCCCACGGTGCGGCTGGGCGTGCTGACCTCCGTCGCCGGCTTTGCCTCGCTGCTGCTGTCCGGCTTTCCGGGTCTGGCGCAACTGGGCCTGTATTCGATCGCCGGCCTGGTCACGGCCGCCGCGGTCACCCGCTATGTGCTGCCGCACCTGCTGCCCGCAGGCTTTCGCATCCATGACGTCTCGGCCATCGGGCACGTGCTGCAGGCGCTGGCCGGCCGCGCGCCCGCCCTGCGCTGGCCGGCCGCGGCCCTGCTGCTGGCCGCCTGCGCCGTCCTGGCCGGCCACCATGCCAGCCTGTTCAACGACAAGATCTCCTCGCTGAGCCCGGTGTCACAAGCCGATGTGGCGCTCGACGAAAGCCTGCGCGCCGACATGGGCGCGCCGGATGTGCGTTATGTGGTGGTGGTCTCCGCCGGCAGCCAGGAAGCGGTGCTGCAAAGCGCCGAGCGGGTGTCCGGCGTGCTCCAGGCGCAGGTCGAGCGCGGCCAGATCGCCGGCTTCGACAGCCCCAGCCGCTACCTTCCCAGCCTGGCCGCGCAAAGCGCCCGCCAGGCCAGCCTGCCGCCGCCCGAACAGCTGCAGCCGCGGCTGGCCCGAGCGGTGCAGGGCCTGCCGGTGCGCGCGGAAATCTTCGCGCCTTTTCTGGCCGACGTCGCCGCGGCCCGCGGCCGCCCCCCGTTGCAGCCGGCCGACCTTGAAAAAACCTCCATGGCCATGGGCCTGGACGCCCTGCTGCTCGGCAAGGCCGGGCGCTGGAACGCCCTGCTGCCGCTGACCGCGCCCAAGGGCGGAAACATCCAGGCCGCCGACATCCGCGCCGCCCTCGCGGCCGCCGCCCTGCCCGGCGTGCTGTTTGTCGACCTGAAAACCGAATCGGACCGCCTGTACGCGGGCTACCTGCACGAGGCCATCATGCTGTCGCTGGGCGGGCTGGCCATCATCGTGGTGTTGCTACTGGCGGTGTTCCGTTCGCCGGCCCGCGTGCTGCGCATCCTGGCGCCGCTGGCCGCCGCGGTCGTCACGGTCACGGCCGGCCTGGCGCTGCTGGGCCAGCAATTGATCATCCTGCACCTGGTCGGCCTGTTGCTGGTGGTGGCCGTCGGCTCCAACTACGCGCTGTTCTTCGACCGGCCCGACCCGGCCACGCCGATCGCGCCGCGCACCCTGGCCTCCATGCTGCTGGCCAACCTGACCACGGTGGCGGGCTTTGGTCTGCTGGCGTTTTCCAAGGTCTCCATCCTGCAGGCCATGGGCGCCACGGTCGCGCCCGGCGTCATCCTGGCGCTGCTGTATGCGGCGATTTTTGCGCGGAGGGCCCATGCCTGAACCCGGCACAGCGTGGAAACCCGGCGCCCTGCTGCGCGCCAGCGCCGGCGTGCACCTGCTGGCGCTGGCGGCCGTCATTGTGAAGATGGGCCTCTGGCCCTGGGCCCTCGCGGCCGTGGTGCTCAACCACGGGCTGATCGCCTTTGCGGGCCTCTGGCCGCGCAGCCATTGGCTGGGCCCGAACTGGACGCGCCTGCCCGCCGCGGCCGAGGCACGGCGCGAAATCGCGCTGACCATAGACGACGGGCCCGACCCCGCCGTGACCCCCCTGGTGCTGGACCTGCTGGACCGCTACGCGGCCCGCGCCACGTTTTTTTGCGTCGGCGAAAAAGCCGCGCGCCATCCCGAGCTGTGCCGCGAGATGGTGCGGCGCGGCCATGCCGTCGAAAACCACAGCCAGCACCACCGCCACCATTTCTCCGTGACCGGCCCGCGCAGCATGCTGCGCGAGCTGCAGGCCGCGCAGGACACGCTGGCCCGCGCCAGCGGCCAGCGCCCGCTGTTTTTTCGCGCGCCGGCCGGCCTGCGCAACCCCTTCCTCGACCCGGTGCTGGCCCGGCTGGGCCTGAAGCTCGCCAGCTGGACGGTGCGCGGTTTCGACACACGCACCGGCGACGCCGCGCGCGTGCTGCGCCGGCTTCAGGCCGGGCTGCGTCCCGGCGCCATCGTGCTGCTGCATGACGGCAACGCGGCGCGCACGCCGCAAGGCGTTCCTGTCGTGCTCGAGGTACTGCCGCCCCTGCTCGAATCGATCAGCGCGGCCGGGCTGCACACCGTGACCCTACGCCAGGCCCTCGCATGAAGCCGCCGCAAGCCCGCCCCAGCGCGTGGTCCCGCATGGCCGAAACCATTTCGCGGCACTTCCTCCTCAAGGGCCTGGGGACGATGCTGTTCATCGCCCTGTTTTTCGGCGCCTATTTCTACCTGCTCAAGTACCCGGCCTTTCCCCTCACCGTGATGCCGCGCATCTGGGCCGACCATCTCATCGGCTTTGCGCCGCTGGCCCTGCCGGTCTACCTGTCGCTGTGGGTCTATGTGTCGCTGCCGCCGCTGTTCTTCAGCGACAGGCGCGAACTGCTGCACTACGGCCTGGCGATCGCGCTGACCTGCCTCTTCGGCCTGGCGGTGTTTTTTGTCTGGCCCACGGCCGCCCCGCCGGCCGATGTCGACTGGCTGAAATACCCCGACATGCAATTCCTGAAAAACATCGACGCGGCGGGCAACGCCTGCCCTTCGCTGCATGTCGCGACGGCCGTCTTTTCGGGCCTGTGGCTGCACCGGCTGCTGCGCGGCTTTTCCGCGCCGTCCTGGCTGCTGTGGCTGAACGCCCTGTGGTGCGCCGGCATCGCCTACTCGACACTGGCCACGCGCCAGCACGTCGCGGTGGACGTCGCCGCCGGCATGGCGCTGGGCGGGCTTGCGGCCTGGCTGTCCCTGCGCCTGCACCGGCAACGCGGGGGGCGCGCATGAGCGCCGGCCCGCGGCGCGGCATGCGGCCGACCCTGTTGGCGGTTTGCTAAAGTGTCTTTTTCTTCAGAGAGGCCCTCTCCCCTGTCCCCCCTTTGGCTTTCCCATTTCACCGCGACCAGCAGCATGGGCCGCGGCCTGGCGCAGACCCTGGACGCGCTGCGCGCACAGCGCGGCGGGCTGGCGCCCTGCCGCTTCGACACGGTCGACCTGCCCACCTTTGTCGGCGAGGTGCAAGGCGTGGACGAGGTAGTGCTTCCCGCGCCCTGGGCCGCTTTTGACTGCCGCAACAACCGGCTTGCCCTGCTGGGGCTGCGGCAGGACGGCTTTGAAGCCGCCGCCGCGGCCGCTGCCGAGCGCCACGGCGCGCAGCGCGTGGGCGTCTTTATCGGCACCAGCACGTCGGGCATCCTGCAAACCGAACTCGCCTACCGCCGGCGCGATCCGCACAGCGGTGCGCTGCCCGCGGACTTCCACTACAACACCACCCACAACACCTTCTCGGTGGCCGACTTCACGCGCCAGTACCTGGGCCTGGCCGGCCCGGCCGTCGTGGTCTCGTCGGCCTGTTCGTCCAGTGCCAAGGTCTTTGCCTCGGCGCAAAGAATGATGCGCGCCGGCCTGATCGACGCGGCGGTGGTGGGCGGTGTGGACTCGCTGTGCCTGACCACCTTGTACGGCTTCAATTCGCTGGGCCTGATTTCCGGGCAGGCCTGCCGCCCCTTCGACGCCGGGCGCGACGGCATCTCCATCGGCGAGGCCGCCGCCTTTGCGCTGCTCGAACGCGCGCCGGCGCGGCCCCGGCCCGGCGACGTGCTGCTGCTGGGCGTGGGCGAATCCAGCGACGCGCACCACATGTCTTCGCCCCACCCCGAGGGCCTGGGCGCGCGCCTGGCCATGGAGCAGGCCCTGGCCGCGGCCGGCCTGGGCGCGGCCGACATCGACTACATCAACCTGCACGGCACCGCGACACCCAGCAACGATGCCGCCGAAGCCAAGGCGGTGGCGGCGCTGTTCAGCGCGGGCGTTCCCTGCAGCTCCACCAAAGGCGCGACCGGCCACACCCTGGGCGCCGCCGGCGGCCTGGAGGCCGTGGTTTGCGCGCTGGCGCTGCAGCACGGCCTGCTGCCCGGCGGCCTCAACACCCGCACACCCGACCCGGCGCTGCCGGTCCACTACCTGGTGGACAACCAGCAAGCGGCGCCGCGCCACGTGCTCAGCAATTCCTTCGGCTTCGGCGGCACCAACTGCAGCCTGCTGCTGGGCCGCGCCGGCTGAAACCCAACATGACGCAGACACCCTCTCCTCCGGCTCTCACCGTGTTTGTGCAAGGCATAGGCCTGCTGGGCCCGGGCCTGGCGAACTGGGCGCAGGGACGAGAATGCCTGCTGGGCGCCGCGCCCTACCAGTCCGCGCGCTGCGTGCTGCCGCCGCCCATGGCCTTGCCGCAGGCCGAGCGCCGCCGCGCCGGCGCGGTGGTCAAAGTGTCGCTGGCGGTCGGCGAGGAAGCCGTGGCGGCTTCAGGCCTGCGGGCGGCCACGCTGGCCTCGGTGTTTTCGTCCTCCAGCGGCGACGCCGTCAACTGCCATGAGATTTGCAGCACGCTGGCCTCCAGCGACAGGCTGATCTCCCCCACGCGCTTTCACAACTCGGTGCACAACGCCGCGGCCGGCTACTGGAGCATCTCCAGCGGCGCCATGGCGACCTCGTCGGTGCTGTGCGCGCGCGATGCCAGTTTTGCCGCCGGCCTGCTCGAGGCCATGACCCAGGTGGCGGTGGAACAAGTGCCGGTGCTGCTTGTCGCCTATGACACCGACTACCCGGAGCCGCTATACAGCGCGCGCGCCATTCCCGACAGCTTCGGCGTGGCCCTGGTGCTGGCGCCCGGCCGCAGCGAACGCAGCCTGGCGCAATGGACGCTGGAGGCCGGCTACCTGAGCCGCCTGCCCGCCGACCGGCTGGACGACCCCGCGCTCGAGAAGCTGCGCCGGGACATTCCGGCGGCGCGCTGCCTGCCCCTGCTGCGCGGCGTCGCGGGCCGGCAGTCGGGCCGCATCGTGCTCGACTACCTGGAGGGCTCGCAGCTGGCCCTGCAGGTCGCGCCCTGAGCTTTGCGAGCCCCGGCCATGACCTTTCCTTCCGCCCCGCCCGCCAGCCTGGACCGCGAGGAAATCGCGCGCCGCATTCCGCACCAGGGCAGCATGTGCCTGCTGGAGCGCGTGAACGCCTGGGACAGCCAGCGGATCAGCTGCGAAGCCACCAGCCACCTGGACCTCGGCAACCCGCTGCGCGCCCACGGACGGCTGGGCGCGGCCTGCGGCATTGAATACGCGGCGCAGGCCATGGCCGTGCACGGGGCGCTGGTCGCCGAAATGCAGGCGGCTTCGCCGGATGAGCCGCCCCAAGCCGGCTACCTGGTCAGCGTGCGCGGCGTGAGCCTGCATGTCGCGAGGCTGGACGACGTGGGCACGGCGCTGGCCGTGCGCGCCGAACGCGGCAGCGGCAACGCCGGCAGCGTCCTCTACGACTTCAGCGTGCATGCCGGGGATACGCTGCTGCTCTCGGGCCGCGCCGTGGTGATGCTGGACGCTACCGCCGCCATAACTCCCAAGGAGACCCCATGACGACCCCCTCCGCACCCAAACGCGCGCTGGTCACAGGCGGCAGCGGCGCCATCGGCTCGGCGATTTGCCGCCAGCTGGCCGCCGACGGTTTTTATGTCCTGGTGCACGGCAACCGCAGCCTGGACGCCGCCTCGGCCGTGGTAGCGGCCATCCAGGCCGCCGGCGGCCAGGCCGAGGCCGTGGCCTTCGACGTGACCGACGCCGCGGCGACCGGCGCTGCGCTGGAGGCGCTGCTGGTGCAGGGCCCGGTGCAGGTGGTCGTGAACAACGCGGGCATCCATGACGACGCGGTCTTCCCGGGCATGCAGCTGCGGCAATGGCAGCAGGTCATCGACGTCTCGCTCAACGGCTTCTTCCACGTGACCCAGCCGCTGATGATGCCCATGATTCGCACACGCTGGGGCCGCATCATCAACATCACCTCGGTGGCCGCCGTGGCCGGCAACCGCGGCCAGGTGAACTACGCGGCGGCCAAGGGCGCGCTGCACTCGGCCACCAAATCGCTGGCGCTGGAAGTGGCCAGCCGCGGCATCACCGTCAATGCGGTCGCGCCCGGCATCATCGCCACGCCCATGAGCCAGGACAGTTTTGATGCGACCGAGATTGCCCGGCTGGTGCCGATGAAACGGGCCGGCCAGCCCCGGGAGGTCGCCGACCTCGTCAGCTTCCTGGCTTCGGAGCGCGCCGCTTACATCAGCGGGCAGGTGATTTCCATCAACGGTGGAATGGTATAGCCCCCACGCTTTTTCACTGCGTGTAAACGCTGCCCCCCGAGGGGGCCAAATTTCCTAGGGGCGGCCCGTCGGAAATTGATTGCCCCCACGCTTTTTCACTGCGTGTAAACGCTGCCCCCCGAGGGGGTCAAATTTCCTAGGGGCGGCCCGTCGGAAATTGATCGCCCCACGCGCCGCCTCAGGTACCCCTGATCCTGCGCGCCAGCAGCAAGGGCAGGCGCAGCAAAAAACCCAGCAGCAGGCGGCCGTGCATCCAGCTGAGCAGCAGGTTGTCGCGCAGGTAGTTGAAGTGCGACACGCCGCCCTCGTCGGGGCGGAAATACCGGACGGTGGCCGGCAGGTTGATGGGCTTGACGCCGAGCCAGCACATGCGCACCACCGCCTCCGGGTCGAAATCAAAGCGCCGCATCCAGCGCTGCCCGGCCATGACTTCGCGCAGCGGCGCGATCGGGTAGACACGAAAGCCGAACAGCGAATCGCCTATGCCGGCCCACAGGGTTTCCAGGTCGGCCCAGCCGTTGGACAGCTTGCGGCCATTGACGCGCAGGCGCGGCGCGTCGGCGGCGAACACGGGCGCGCCCAGCACCATGGCGTCGGGTTGGGCCTGTGAAACAGCCATGAACTCAGGGATCAGGTGGGCCGGGTGCTGGCCGTCGGAATCCATGGTCAGCGCGTGCGTAAAGCCCTGCGCCGCGGCCAGCTCGATGCCGTGCAGCACGGCCGCCCCTTTGCCGACATTGCGCGGCAGCACCAGCACGCGCAGCCGGTCGTCGGCCTCGGCCATCGCCTGCAGGCGCGCGGCGCTGCCGTCGGTGCTGCCGTCGACCACCACCCAGACCGGCGCCCACTGCGCCAGCGCGCCGCGCACGGTTTCGTCGAGCTTGACGCCGGGGTTGTAGCTCGGAATCAGGACCAGGTGCGTGGCGGAGGCGGCGCGGGAGGGATTGTTCATTGGCGGGGAGATGGAGGGATCAAGAGGGCGGAAAACCGGTCGCCAAGCTTGCACCGGCCTTAGGCCGGCGGCGCCGCGGCGATGGATGAAAGCGGCTGGGACCGTTGCAATTCAGCCTCGAAGTAGCGCTCCAGCTCTGCCGTGAATTGCGCGGTGTCGCTGGCGGGTTCAAAGCGCCTGCCCAGGCGCACACGGTAGGTGACGGGCATTTTGGGCGTCCATAGCAGGGACCAGCCCTTGCCCAGGAAAGCCGAATCGGTTTCGATGAAGACGGCCTGCACCGGAACGCCCGCATGTTTGGAGATCAGGCCGGTGGTGCCCTGCATGCGCCCGACCGGAAAGCGCCGGGTGCGGGTGCCTTCGGGAAACAGCAGCAGGCTGCTGCCCTGGCGCAGGTCGGCCACCGACAGCTGCACCATGGTGCGCAGCGGCATGTTGCGGATGTAGCCGACCAGGCGCGCGCCGGCGCCAAAGAAGACGCTGTTGACGATGTCGGCCTTCATGATGCAGGTGGCGTCCGGCAGGCGGGACAGGATCATGATCGCGTCCAGCAGCGAGGGGTGGTTGGGCGCGATGATCAGCGGCGGGCCGTCCCGCAGCGCGTCCAGCGCCGCCAGGTCGAAGCGGCAAGCACCCATGAGCTCCAACAGGCGCAGGTAAGCGCGAAAGCTCCCCGCCGCGAGCTTGCGCCCCCAGCGCCGGCTCAGCGCCCTCGGCAGCAGCGCGCGCATGGCGACGGCCAGCACCGAGACGCTCAGGCATAGGACCACCAGCAGCGCATAACCCAGGCCCAGCCGCACCGTCTCATGCAGGGCCCTGCGGCCCGTGTTCAGCACGGGCGCTTCGGCAAGCAAGGCGTCGGATTTGTTGTCCATGGAGCGGTTTCGCAGGGTGGCTTTTGGTTATTGGCTTGCGGTGTTTTTGCTGCTCTCGGCGACCCGGATGTTGGCCTTGCGTAGGGTTGTGGAGCCCGGCGCGGGCGGGTGCCCGCCGGCTGGACGGTGCTGGAATGGAAGAATTCCAGCGAGTCTACCTCTGTGCGACAGCCGTTTTCCGGCCGATTGCCGGTTTACGGCGTCAGGTTTCACGCCGTCCGGTGGCTGACCGCCGGGCTTTTCGGGCGCAAGCCGGCCGAAAGCCGCAAGCGCCCGGGATTGCCCGGGAGTACCCGGGAGTACCCGGGAGTACCCGGGAGTAAAGGACAATCGGGGCCTGCGGGGACGGCCAAGGCCTCCCCCTAAGATAGCGGTTTGAATGAAAAAAATGCCAAATAAAGGGGGCGCCGGCGCGCCGGTTCATTGATGCAAAAGGAAACAATTCGGGGCAAAAATTCCGCAACGGGGGCTGAAGACACCCCCATGATGACGCAGTACAAGCGCATCAAGGCGGACTATCCCGACACCCTGGTTTTTTACCGCATGGGCGACTTCTATGAAGTGTTCTTCGCCGACGCGGAGAAAGCCTCACGCCTGCTCGACATCACGCTGACGCGGCGCGGCCAGTCGGCCGGCGAGCCGGTGGTCATGGCCGGCGTGCCCTTCCACTCGCTCGAAGGCTACCTGGCCAAACTCATCAAGCTCGGCGAATCGGTGGCGATCTGCGAGCAGGTCGGCGACGTCGCCACCAGCAAGGGGCCGGTCGAGCGCAAAGTGGTGAGGGTGGTCACGCCCGGCACGCTGACCGACACCGAGCTGCTCAGCGACAAGACCGAATCCATTTTACTGGCCGTGCACCAGGGCGCGCGCAACACCTGCGGCCTGGCTTGGCTCAGCGTGACGCAGGGCGAAATCCACCTGGCGCATTGCGCCAATGACGAACTCGAAGCCTGGCTGGCGCGCGTGGCGCCCAGCGAGCTGCTTTACAACATCGACGTGACGCCAACCTTCGAGCAACGCATCAAGGCCCAGCGCTGCGCGTCCACCGCCCGCCCGGCCTGGCAGTTCGACGCCGCCCTGGGCGCGCGCCGCCTGCTGGACCAGCTCAAAGTCGCCTCGCTGGCCTCCTGGAACGCCGAAGCTTTGAACGAAGCCCATGCCGCCGCCTCGGCGCTGCTCGGGTATGCCGAACACACGCAGGGCCGGGCGCTGTCGCATGTGCAGGGCCTGCAGGTGGTGCGCTCCGGCGAACTCATCGAGCTGCCGCAAAGCACGCGCCGCAACCTCGAACTCACGCAGACCCTGCGCGGCGAGGACTCCCCCACGCTGTTTTCGCTGCTGGACACCTGCACCACCGGCATGGGCAGCCGCGCGCTCAAGAGCTGGCTGCTCACGCCGCGGCGCGACCGCGCCCAGGCGGCCGCGCGGCTGGACGCCATCACGCATTTGCGCGGCGGCTCGCAGCAAAGCCTGCGCGCCAGGCTCAAGGGCTGCAGCGACGTGGAACGCATCACCGCCCGTATCGCGCTGCGCCAGGTGCGGCCGCGCGAGCTGGTGGCCCTCAAGGACACGCTGCAAAAAGCCGAACTGGCCGCGCCCGCGGGCAGCGATTTTCCGGAACTGCTCACCCGCATCTTTGAAGACCTGCAGCCGCCGGCCGGCTGCGCCGCGCTGCTGGGCCGCTACGTGCTCGACGAGCCCGCCGCGCTGATACGCGACGGCGGCGTCATCAACCACGGCTGCGACGCCGACCTCGACGAGCTGCGCGCCATACAGACCAATTGCGACAGCTTTTTGCTGGACCTGGAAGTGCGCGAAAAAGCCCGTACCGGCATCGCCAACCTGCGCGTGCAGTTCAACAAGGTGCACGGCTTTTACATCGAGGTCACGCAAGGCCAGGTCGACAAGGTGCCCGACGACTACCGCCGCCGCCAGACGCTCAAGAATGCCGAGCGCTACATCACGCCCGAACTAAAAGCCTTTGAAGACAAGGCCCTGTCGGCGCAGGAGCGCGCGCTGGCGCGCGAAAAATGGCTGTACGAACAACTGCTGGACCAGCTGCAGGATTTCATCCCCGCGCTGAGCCGCCTGGCGCGCGCCCTGGCCTCGCTGGACGCGCTGTGCGCGCTGGCCGAGCGCTCGCTCACGCTGAACTGGGCCGCGCCGGTGTTTGTGCGCGAACCCTGCATAGACATCGTCCAGGGCCGGCACCCGGTGGTGGAGGCGCGCCTGGCCGAAACCGGCGGCGGCTCCTTCATCGCCAACGACTCGGTCATGAGCGGCAAACACCGCATGCAAGTCATCACCGGCCCCAACATGGGTGGTAAATCGACCTATATGCGCCAGGTGGCCCTCATCGTGCTGCTGGCCAGCGTGGGCTCCTACGTGCCGGCGGCCAGCTGCCGGCTCGGGCCCATAGACGCCATCCACACCCGCATAGGCGCGGCCGACGACGTGGCCAATGCGCAGTCCACCTTCATGCTGGAGATGACCGAGGCCGCGCAGATACTCCATGCCGCTACACCTCATTCTCTGGTGCTGATGGACGAAATCGGCCGCGGCACCTCCACCTTCGACGGCCTGGCGCTGGCCGGCGGCATCGCCGCCTATTTGCACAACAAGACCCAGGCCTTCACGCTGTTCGCCACGCACTACTTCGAGCTCACCGAATTCCCGGCCCAGCACCACGGCGCCATCAATGTGCACGTCAGCGCGGTCGAGTCCGGCGCCGACATCGTGTTTTTGCACCACATCGAGCCCGGCCCCGCCAGCAAGAGCTACGGGATTGCCGTGGCCAAACTGGCCGGCGTGCCCGCCGCCGTGGTCAACCACGCCCGCCACGCGCTCAATGCGCTGGAGGCCCACCAGAACGAAACGCGCGCCCAGGTCGACCTGTTCGCCGCGCCGCCCGAAGCGGCCGCGCCCGAACAAAGCGCGGTGGACAAGGCATTGGGTACCATAGACCCTGATGCACTGACGCCGCGCGAGGCGCTGGACGCCCTGTACCGCCTCAAAAAGATGTCCGCCTCGCCGTGAACCAGCGCAAACCGACCTCCCCCACACCCCAAAGCCATCTCATGACCTACTGCGTCGCCGCCAAACTCAACGCCGGGCTGGTGTTTTTGTCAGACTCCCGCACCAACGCGGGCCTGGACCACATCAGCACCTTCCGCAAGATGATCGTCTATGAAAAAGCCGGCGACCGCTTCATGGTGCTGCTGTCGGCCGGCAACCTGTCGATCTCCCAGTCGATACGCGAAATCCTGCAGGTCGAGCAGCTCAAGGACCATGAAGGCGGCGAGCCCATCACCATCTGGAACGCCAAAAGCATGTTCGACGCCGCGCGCGTGCTGGGCTCGGCCATCCGCCGCGTCTATGACCGCGACGCCGAGGCGCTCAAGAACGCCGATGTGGACTTCAACGTTTCGCTGGTTTTCGGTGGCCAGATCCGCGGCGAGAACATGCGCCTGTTCCAGATGTATTCGGCCGGCAATTTCATCGAAGCCACCGACGAGACGCCCTACTTCCAGGTCGGCGAGTCCAAGTACGGCAAGCCCGTGCTGGACCGCGTGCTGACTCCCGCCACGCCGCTGGCCGAGGCCGCCAAATGTGTGCTGGTGTCCATGGACTCGACCATGAAGTCCAACCTCTCGGTGGGCCTGCCGCTGGACCTGGTGGTCTATGAAGCCGACAGCTTCCAGAGCGACAAGATCGTCTGCATCGACAACGACAACCCCTACTACCGCATGATGCACAGCAGCTGGGGCCAGAAGCTGCGCCAGGTCTTCGACAGCATCGAAGACCCGGTCTGGGACGACGCGCACACCGACATCCCGCTGAAGATGCCGGCCACGCGCCACGAGCCGCTCAAGAAAATCAGCACGCCCGACGAGAAACTCATTTAAGCCGTGCCCACCGCCGTCAAACCGCTGGTTATTTTTTCCCACGGCAACAGCTTTCCGGCGGGCACTTACAGCGCGGTCTTCCAGAGCCTCAAGGCCCGCGGCTTTCAGGTCAAGGCGGTCGACAAATTCGGCCACGACCCACGCTACCCCGTCACCAGTAACTGGCCCCATCTGGTGCAGCAGCTGGCCGACTTCACGGCCCGCGAGGTTGAAAAGGCCGGCCAGCCGGCCTTCCTGGTCGGCCATTCGCTGGGCGGTTTTTTAAGCCTGATGTGCGCCGCGCGCAACCCGATTCTGGGCGGCCAGCCCGTCAAGGGCGTGGTACTGGTCGACTCCCCCATCCTGGGTGGCTGGCGCGCGCGCGCCCTCAGCGTGGCTAAACGCGCGCAGTTGGTCGGCGCCATCTCGCCCGGCGCCATCAGCCGCAAACGCAAAAACCAGTGGCTGGGCAAGGACGAGGTGTTCGAGCACTTCCGCGGCAAAAAAGCCTTTGCCGCCTGGGACGAGCAGGTGCTGCGCGACTACATCGCCCACGGCACCTATGAAGGCACGGGCGAGGACGAAGGCAAGCAGCTGCTGAGCTTTGACCGCGACGTGGAAACCGCGATCTACAACACCCTGCCCGACAACCTCGAAGGCCTGCTCAAGCGCCATCCCCTGAAATGCCCCGTGGCCTTTATCGGCGGCCGCCAGTCGGCCGAGATGAAGCAGGTCGGGATGGCGATGACAGAGAAAGTCACCAAGGGGCGCATCATGATGCTCGACGGCAGCCACCTGTTTCCGATGGAAAAGCCTTTGATGACGGCGGCGGCCATCGAGGCAGCTTTGCGGAATTTCCTGGACTGATCCGCCTACAAAACCTCGGCCGCCGACAAGGCCGGCGTCTCGGCAATCCGCGCCGAGATGGCCCGGCAAGCCTCCAGCAGCGGCGCCACATAGGCCTGCTCGGGGTTGTCCTTCTGGCGGAACATCAAAGTACTGACGCTGATGGCGGCCACAGGCATGCCACCGCCGCCGCGTATCACGGCGCCGTAGCAAAAAATCCCTGCCTCGTGTTCTTCGCCGTCGACCGACCAGCCCCGCTCTCGCGTGATCTCCAGCTGCTTGCGCAAGTCGGGCAGCGTCACCAGCGTGTTGCCGGTATAGCGCGGCAAGGGCAGCCCCTGCAGCAGCGGATCCAGCACGGCAGGCTCCAGCGCCGCCATATACGCCTTGCCCACCGCCGTGGCGTGCAGGGCCACGCTGGTGCCTATGCGCGAGGCCATGCGCACGGCGCTCGGGCTTTCGAGTTTTTCGATATAGACCATGGCGCGGCCGTTGGGCACGGCCAGGTGCACGGTCTCGCCGGTGATATCGCGCAGGCGCTTGAGTTCGTCGACCGCGGCCAGGCGCAGGTCCGAGCGGCCCCAGCTGCGGCTGGCCAGCTGGATCAGGCGCGGGCCCAGGGCCAGCAATGCGCCGCGTTCGTTTTCGACGAGCAGGCCTTCGGCCACCAGGGCCGCGACGATGCGGTGCACCGTGGGCCTGGGGTAGCCGCTGGCTTTGACCAGCGCGCCCACGTTGAGCGGCTGCTCCGAGTCGGCCACCAGCTGCAGCACATGCATGAATTTGGAGAACGCGGCCGTGCCGGCCACCTGCGACGCGTTGGGCTGGGCCATCACGACACCATGTAGCCGCCGTCCACCGGCAGGATCACGCCGGTCATGAAGCTTGCCGCCGGCGTGCAGAGGAACATCGCGGCCTCGGCCACGTCCTTGGGTGTGCCCCAGCGGCCCATGGGCGTGCGCGCCAGGATGGGGCCGGCGCGCGCCGGGTCGTCCTGCAGGGCTTTGGTGAGCGGCGTGGCGATCCAGCCGGGGGCGATGGCGTTCACGCGTATGCCGTCGGGCGCATAGGCGATCGCCAGCGACTTGGTGAGCTGGGCAACGCCGCCCTTGCTGGCGGCATAGCCCGGGACCAGGCCGCCGCCGAAAAAGCTCAGCATGGAGGCCGTGTTGACGATGCAGCCGCGGCTGGCCTTGAGGCGCTCACGCGTGGCGGTGCACACGCGCATGGTGCCGCTCAGGTTGACGGCCAGCACTTTTTCGAAGACCTCGATGTCGTGCTCGGCGCCGCGCTGGATGATGCCGGCGCAGTTGAACACAATGTCCAGCGTGGCAATGCCGGCCAGCGCCGCGTCCAGGCTGGTAGCCGAAGTCACGTCGGCCTGGCGCACCTCTACAGCCGCCTCCAGCGTGCCATCGCCGCCGCCCAGCCCCAGGGCCGTGACCTCGGCGCCCAGCGCCGCGAGGTGGTTGGCGATGACGGCGCCTATGCCCTGGGTGGCTCCGGCGACCAGCGCGCGCTTGCCTTTAAAGAGTCCGGCCTGGTAGGTCATCCATGGTTCCTTGAATAAAACCGCAGTCAGCGGATAAATTGTTTTGTGTAATCGGCGCCCAGGCCGACGGCTTCGAAGTGCTTGTTGCACATCTCGATTTTGGTGAACACGTCCTCATAACCCATGCCCTTGCCATAGGGGTCGGTGTAGTACATGACGCCATTGACCTGGAAGTAGGTGATCATTTCCTCGACGTCCTCGGGCACATACAGCGTGTGGGTTTCGCCGGGCGGCTCGAACACATAGCTGCCTTCGGTGGCTTCCCAGTCGTGCTCCAGGTAGCGCCAGCGGCCCTTGAGCACAAAGCCATGCACCGCCTGCGGATGGCGATGCCGGCTCAGCACGCCGGACTTGCGCACGCGCAGCAAATTCATCCAGTAGCCCTGGCTGGCGTTCAGGCACAGCGGGCGGAACCAGACGTTCTCGGCCTGCGGCACCCAGAGCCGCTCGTCGGTCGGGATGGCGTGCTGCACCACGATTTCCGGCCTGGCGTCGGGCGGGTTGGGGTACTGGTAGGGCATCAGCGGCGTCTGGTCGGGGGTGTCTACGGGCATGGGAGTTGTCCATATTGTGGATATGTGTCCATATTGTAGAAAACAAGTAGGTCGAAGGCGCGGGGATTTACCCCTAGCGCGCAGGCAGGCATTTGCAACAGACTGGATAAACTACGCCAGACCATCCGGCGCCTACGCCGAGCAATAACACGACTCTCCGAGGAGAACCCCATGGCCCTGCCCTTTATCGTCACCCTCGCCGTGACCTTTCTTGCCTGGGCCGTGGCGGCCATCGTGTCCCAGAGAATGGGCGACGCGATGACGCTGAGCGCTTCCGTCTGGCTGGCCACCGGGGTCACCTTCGGCGCGCTGCTGGTGGCCAAGCCGGCCAAGCGTTTTGCCGTGCTGGCAGGCGCCGCGCTGGCGGCCGTTCTGCTGTCGCTGCTGGACGGCCTGGCGCTGTTGCCGGCTCTCGCCTTTGGCGCCAACGAGGCGCTGGCGGCCGGCCTGGGCGCCTGGGTGGCGCGCCTGCTGCGCGCGCCCCGTCCCGACGGCCGCATCGAGCCGGGCAAGGCCTATGCCGGCCTGCTGGTCGGTGCGCTGCTGACTTCCGCACTGGGCGCCAGCGTCGCCATCGTGCTCTGGAGCTGGGCCCTGCCCCAGCCCATCCCCCTGCTGACCGAGTGGCGCGTCTGGGCCTGCACGACCTTTGTCGGCATCCTGCTGATTGCGCCGCTCGTCACTTCCTTCGCGGGCTTCAAGGTCAAGCGTTCGGGCGGCATGGCCAGCAGCCAGTTCCTCGCGGGCGCCGCCACCTTTGTGCTGTTCTTTGTGGTGGCCGCGCTGATTTTTTCGAGCGACGTGTCCGACCGTTTCGGCGCCTCGCTGGGCCCCACGCTGGCCTACCTGCCGCTGCCCTTTATGGTGGTCACCGCCATCCTCTGGAAGGAACGCGGCGCCACGCTGGCCACGCTGCTGGGCGCGCTGGCGCTGATCGCCTGGACCAACAGCGGCGGCGGGCCTTTCGCCGAGGTCGAGGGCTTTCCGGGCGAGGCGGTGATCGAGGTCCAGGGTTATGTGGCCGTGATGGCGCTGCTGGTGGGCGTGGTCAACGCGCTGGGCGCCACCGCCGCGCAGGCGCTCGCGCTGGCGCAGGACTGGCGTACCCGCTACCGCCAGGTGCTGGAATCGAACCGCACGGTGGTCGCCAATTTCGACGCCAGGACCGGCGCGGCCGAATGGGGCGAAGGCGCCAGCGAACTGCTGCGCACCGATGCCGCCGCCCTGCTGACGGTGCAGGACTTCATCGCCCACGCCGACCCGCAGGAGCAATCCGCGCTGCAGGCCGACTGGCGCGACCTCACGCAGGGCCAGCGCGAGCACGTGCTGTGGAAGAACAGCCTGCGCTGGAGCGACGGCCGCGTGGCTACCGTGAACGCGCGCCTGTCGGGCGTGCGCGGCGCCGACGGCCAGGTCGAGCAGGTGGCCGTGCTGCTGGAAGTCGAGGCCTGACGTGGCAGCGGATGCGCCCACCACCCCCACGGCCGAAGCGGCCGTGGACAAAAGCACGCCCGCCGTCTTCCTGATCCACGGCCTGGGCGGCACGCAGTACGACCTGGGCTCCATGCACAAGCGGCTGAAAAACGCCGGCTTCGTCACCCACTCGCTGACCCTGCCCGGCCACGGCACCACGCCCGAAGACCTGGTCCATGTCACGGCCGAGCAATGGATGGAGGCCGTCACGGCCAAGTACCACGAGGTGGCCGCGCAGCACGACAACTTCCACATCATGGGCATGTGCATGGGCGCGCTGCTGGCCACCGAGCTGGCCAAGCGCCAGAAGCACACCCGCGGCAAGCTGATCGCGCTGGCGCCGCCGATTTACATCGACGGCTGGGCCACCGCCTGGTACACACCGGCGCGCCACCTGATGTACTACGTGCCGGGCGTTCCGGCACGCATGCGGGTGGAAGAGGAAGACCCCTTCGGCATCAAGAACGAGCAGCTGCGCGCCATCGTCAAGGCCAAGTTCGCGCGCGGCGAAAACTTCCACTACCGCTGGGTGCCACTGGCCTGCATACGGCAAGTGGATCGCCTGCGCCGCTGGGTCATGACGGACCTCAAAAACATGGCCAGCGAAACCCTGGTGATCCATGCACGCGAAGACGAACTCACCAGCCTGGCCTCGGCCAACTACCTGGTCGAGCAAATCGGCGGCGCCAAGGCGCGCATGGTGGTGCTGGAGAACAGCTACCACATGATCTGCGTCGACAACGACCGCGAGCAGGTGGCGCGCAACGTGCTGGAGTTTTTCGGCGCCAGCAGCGCCGCCTCGCTGGGCATGGCGGTGGACGACCCCAAGATGAGCGCCGACGCCCTGCAGGCATTTGCGCAATCGCTGCGCGCGGCGCTGGAGGCGGGCGACTTCGCCGGCATCTTCGCCCGGGGCGCTTCCGACATGGGCTGGTTCCAGCCCGGCAGCAACCGCGCCAGCGGCATCTACCGCGGCAACAAGGGCTTGCAGGCCATGCTGCCCTGGGCCGCCGGCATCAAATTCACCGCCTTCGGCCAGCCGGTGTTCAATGCCGGCATCGCGGTGCTGCCCGCCACGCTCACCGCCGCAGGCCTGATGTCGCAGGGCGTGCTGGCCTTTGCCGTGCGGTCGGGCCGGCTGCTGGATGCGCGCTGGTTCCCCGACGACGTGGCGCTCGAAGACGCCCACTTCGGCGCGGCGCTGGCGCCCGCCGGGCCCAGCGAGGCCGAACGCGCTTTCGAGGCCGCCGGCATTGCCGTCAAGACCCTGGCCAAGCCGCCCGGCAACGACGAGCTGCTGGCGCTCTATGCGCTCTACAAGCAGGCCACGGTAGGCGACGCGACGGGCGAGCGCCCCGGCATCATGGACGTGACCGGCCGCGCCAAATTTGACGCCTGGGCGCAGCGCAAGGGCATGGCGCGCGAGGCGGCCATGGCCGGCTACGCGGCCTTGGTCGAGAAGCTCCGAGCTGGTTGAGTCCCTATTGGCCGGCGGTCTTGGCGCCCAGGCGCTGCAGGCCGGCCGCGCCGGCACGGGCCGCCACCTCGGGCTGCCACACCACCTGGTCGTCCACCGCGTAAAGCCAGCACTTTGATTTCGCCCGCGCGCATTGCTGGAAGGTCGTGGCCATGACTTCGGGTTCGCCGGCATTGAAATACCAGCCGCCTTTTTCCGTCACGGCAAAGGCCTTGGGCGAGGGCAGGCTGCGAAAGTGGGTGTAACGCGCCTTGCCGGCGTCGCTGAGCGGCACAGCGTTTATATCGTCGGCCGCCGCGAAACCCGAGGCCGGCGGAACCACGTAGTGGTGGCCCTTGAAACGCTGCGCGTGCGACAGCAGCAAGGGCTGGCCCAGCTGCGCCGAAAGAAACTCGAACATGCGTATATGCGAGGCCTCGCGCGCCGCCGGGTTGCCGCCCACCATGGCCTTGCCGGTCTTGGTGTTGCCCAGGCCTTCCATCTGCTTGACGGGGCCGGTGCCGTCAAAGCCGTGGTAGCTGCCCGGGTAGACCACCAAGTCCACGGGCGCGTTGGCCTTGTTCTTTCGCAGGCGCTGCTGCAGCGTGACGCATTCGCCGGCCAGTGTCCAGTCGTCGAGCTCGCCGATCATGATCAGCAGCGGCTGGTGGACTTCATAGTTCCACATCCTGTTGTTCACCAGGCAGCCGGGATAAAACGCCACGGCGGCGCGCGGCCGCACTTTCTGCGCCTGCACGTAGGTGTCCGTGGCGTCCAGCGTGCTGAGCACGGTCTGCGCGCCGTGCGACCAGCCCATGACCACAATGCGCGAGGCATCCACCGAGGGCTGCTTCACCAGCCAGGCGATGGCGGCGAACACGTCCTCCCGGCGTTGGGCTTCATGGATGGTGCGAAGCTTGTTCGGCGTTTCGCAGATCGACTTCTGGCCGCGCGGCGTGAAGCTGTCCAGCGGCAGGAAGTGGATGCGCTCCGCGTTGAAATAACCCGCGTAGCGGAAAAAGCGCTCGGCAAAATTGCCCTTGCTGTCCAGCCCGCCGCCGCAGCCGTGCAGCCCGATGATGACGGGCCTGGGCTCGCCGTCGCCGACGTCAAACCAGTAGGCCGGGATCTCCAGCTTGCCGTCCAGCGAGGGGATGCTCACCGGGCCGGCGGCATGCGAGAGCTGGCCCACCAGCAGCAGGCCCGCCAGCAGCGAAAAAAACCGAAAGGCCCAGCCCATGCGCGGCCCGCCTTATTCCGCCCAGACCACCAGGCCGCTCCAGGCCGTGGCCAGCACCACGATGCCGAAGGCGATGCGGTACCAGGCGAAAGGCAAAAAGCTGTTGCTCGAGATGTAGCGCAGCAGCCAGCGCACGCACAGCCAGGCGCTCAGGAAAGAAAACACCAGGCCCACCCCGAACAGCGGCAGGTCCGCCATGGACAGCAGCGCGCGCTCCTTGTAGAGGCTGTAAACACCCGCGCCTATCAGCGTGGGCATGGCCAGGAAGAAAGAAAAATCGGTGGCCGCCTTGCGCGACAGCCCCAGCAGCATGCCGCCAATAATGGTCGCGCCGCTGCGGCTGGTGCCCGGGATCATCGCCAGGCACTGCACCAGGCCGACCTTGACCGCGTCCATCACCGTCATGGCCTCCACCTCCTGGATGCGCGCGGCGGCCGGGTTGTTCTGCTGGCGCTTTTCGGCCCAGAGGATGATGAAGCCACCAATGATGAAGGTGCTGGCCACCACCACCGGCGTGAACAGGTGGGCCTTGATGGCCTTGCCGAACAGCAGGCCCAGCACCACGGCCGGCACAAAAGCCACCAACACATTGAGCACAAACTGTTGCGCCTGTTTCTCGGTCGGCAGCGCCACCACGGTCGCGCGAATCTTCTGCCAGTAGACCAGGATCACCGCGAAGATGGCGCCGGTCTGGATCGCGATGTCAAACACCTTGGCCTTGTCGTCGTCAAAACCGAGCAGCGCGCCCGCAAGAATAAGGTGGCCCGTCGAGGAGATGGGAAGGAATTCAGTCAGGCCCTCGACGATGCCCATGATGGCGGCTTTGATCAACAGTGCGATATCCAATGCTGGCTCCAAAAATGTAGCGGCGATTATCGCCTCCACTGGTTTTGTGCCACGGGGACTTGTTATGCAAGCGGGGGCCGAGGGTCCGGCTTTGCCGGCCCCAGGCGCCTGTCCCCTCGAGGGGAGAACAGGCTACACGCAGTGAGCCTGGACAGGGGTGGACGATATGTGCACAATTTGTTACCCCCACCGCCAGTCGCCACAGCCATGCAACTGACACCGCTGATCGCCATTCACCTGTTTGCCGCCAGCGCGGCCATCCTCATCGGGCCGGTCGCGCTGTGGGCGCGCAAGGGGCGCGTGCAGCGGCCCAAGCTGCACCGGGCTTTTGGTTATGCCTTCGTCACCATGATGCTGGTCACCGCCGCGACGGCGGTTTTCATCCGCGACTACGACTATCCCAATATCGCCGGCTACACCCCCATCCACTTGCTGGTGCCCTTCGCGCTGTTCAGCATGACGGGTGCGTTCTGGCATTTGAGCCGCGGCAACATCGCGGGCCACCGCGGCGCCATGCAGGCCCTCTACATAGGCGCATGCCTTGTCGCGGGCGTGTTCACGCTGATGCCCGACCGCTACCTGGGCAAGCTGCTATGGGGGCAGTTGGGCCTGCTCTAATCAAGGGAGGACAAAAAGGGAAAGAGGAAGAGCCCATGAACCGATATCTGCTGAGCGGCCTGCTGCTGCTCGCCGCCGCGGCCGCGCAGGCCGGCATGGGTTTTACCGAGCTGCCGGGCCTGCAGGACGACAGCCCCATCAGCGTCTTCTATCCTTCCGCCGGCGAAGACCGCCCCATGCAGGTCGGCGCCTATTCCCTCAAAGTCGACAAAGACGGCCAGCCGGTGCGCGGCAACACGCGCCTGGTCGTCATCTCGCATGGCTCGGGCGGCTCACCCTGGACTTACACCGACCTGGCGCGCCGCCTGGTCGAGGACGGCTTTGTCGTCGCCTTTCCCCTGCACCGCGGCGACAACGCCAGGGATCCTTCTTCCCCCGGCCCCGACAGCTGGAAGCAGCGGCCCGCCGAGGTGTCGCGCGCCATCGACGCGGTCGCGCGCGAGCCGCGCTTCGCGTCACTGCTGCCACTCGACAAGGTTGGCCTGTACGGCATGTCGGCCGGCGGCCATACCGCGCTGACCCTGGCCGGCGGGCGCTGGTCGCCGGCCCTGTTCACCCGGCACTGCGAAGCCCACATCGCCGAGGACTTCCAGACCTGCGCCGGCCTGAGCACCCGGCTCACGGGCGGCCTGCTGGACGGCCTGAAAAAAACCGTGGTGCTGGCCGTCATACGCCAGCGATTCAGCGACGCCACCTGGCAAAGCCATCACGATGCGCGCATCCAGGCCGTGGTCGCCGGCGTGCCGCTGGCCGCCGATTTCGACATGGCCTCGCTGGCCTCGCCACCAGTGCCGCTGGCCCTTGTCACGGCCCGGCAAGACCGCTGGCTGGTGCCGCGTTTTCACAGCGACGCGGTGCTCGCGGCCTGCAAGCGCTGCGAGCTTCTGGCCGACTTGCCCGACGGCGGCCACGGCGCGCTGCTGTCGCCGCCGCCACCCGCCAAGGCCATGTCCAGCCTGGCCAAAGACCTGCTGCTGGACCCGCCCGGCTTTGACCGCGGCCAGCTGCCGGCCCTGGACGGCAAGATCAGCGCCTTCCTGCGCAAACAGCTGCTGCCCTGAAACCCGGCCAAGGGCGGGACAGGCGGCCGCCGGCACGCCCTGCGCGAGCGCGCGCCAATCTGGCCCAAAACAAGCTGTTTCGGTGCGTTTTTGAGGTGAAACGAACCAATTCGAACCATTAGTAAAACTTATTTACTCAGACATTCATTAAAAGTAGGTCAAACCCACTATCGCTCGGTGACGGTGAAACATACATTCAGTTACACCATTCAACCCGAGGTTTTACGATGACCCACACCGCCACCCGCCGCCTTACCCTGGCCGCCCTGACCGTTGCTGTTACCGCAGGCTCCGCCATGCTGTCCGGCTGCGACAACCCGCCCGACACCATCAAGATCGGCGTGGCCCAGCCCCTGTCGGGCAACCTCGCCGCGCTGGGCCAGGACCTGCACAACGGCGTGAAGATGGCCGTGGACGAGCTCAACAAGGAAGGCTTCCAGATCAAGGGCAAAACGGTCAAGATCGAAATCATCGCCATGGACGACCGCTCCGACCCCAAGGCCGGCGTTGACGTCGCCAAACAGCTGGTCGATGCCGGCGTGGTCGCCGTGATCGGCAACCTCAATTCCGGCGTCAGCATCCCGGCCGCGCCGGTCTATGCCGAAAAGCACATCGCCCAGCTGGCCATCTCGACCAACCCGAAGTTCACCGAACTCGGCCTGGACACCACCTTCCGCCTGGTCGCCAACGACAACCTGCAGGCCCGCGCCATAGGCTCCTTCGCCGCCAACCAGCTCAATGCCAGCAAGTTCGCCGTGGTCGACGACGGCACGACCTACGGCAAGGGCTTGGCCGCCGGCGCGTCTGCCGAGCTCAAGAAGGCCAGCAAACAAGTCGTCGTCAGCTATTCGTCGGACGACAAGACCACCAAATTTGACGAGCTGGCCGGCAAGATCAAGGATGGCGGTGTCGAGGTGGTCGTGTCGACACAAGGCGACTTCCAGATCCTGGCGCTGATCGAAGCCCTCAAAAAGATCGACTACAACCAGCAGATCAGCATCCTGGGCGGCGACACCATCAAGACCACCGACATGCTCAAGGGCAGCGACACGGTCAAGGGCCTGTACGCCACCTCGCCCATCCTGGACGCCAAGGAATTCGTCAACGGCAAATCCTTTCTGGCCCGGTACCAGGAAACCTTCAAGCGGGAGCCGGCCTACGGCGGCCACTACACCTATGACGCCATGTACATCCTCGCCGGCGCCATGAAGCGCGCCAACTCCGTCAAGCCCGAAAAAATCACCGAGACCCTGCGCACTTTTGACGGCTACGCGCCCATCACCGGCTCCATGAAATGGGACGCCGTGGGCGAACAGCGCTACGGCGTGGTCGGTGTTTATGCCGTGCGCAAGGGTGTTTGGGACCTGCAGCTGCGCTCTGACCGCTGGTAGGCTAAGCTCGCGGTCGCCATGACCAAAGCCGCCCCCACCTCCACCACCATCACGCCCTCCGTCGCCGCACCCGGCCAGGTGCTTGATTTCTGGCTGGGCGACGGCATCACCCAGGACTGGCCCACGCAGGACCTCGGCAAACGCTGGTTCAGCGGCGGCGCCGAACTCGACGCCGAGATCCGCGCGCGCTTCGGCGCCGCCGTGGATCAGGCCCTGGCCGGCGGCCTGCGGGACTGGGAACAGCCGCCCCTGCACCGCCTGGCGCTGGTCATCCTGCTCGACCAGTTCACGCGCAACATCTTTCGCGGCAGCGCCCGCGCCTTTGCCGGCGACACCCGCGCCCAGCAACTGGTGCGGCAGGCCGTCGCCGCCGGTGAAGACCTGCAACTGCCCTGGGCGGCGCGGCTCTTTCTCTACATGCCGCTGATGCACGCCGAAAGCCCGGCGCTGCAGGACGAATGTGTGGCGCGTTTTACCCGGCTGGTCGCCGACGCGCCCGAGGCGCTCAAGCAGCGCCTGCAGGGCAACCTGGACTACGCCCACCAGCACCGCGACATCATCAGCCTCTTCGGGCGATTTCCTTACCGCAATGCGGTACTCGGGCGGGCCGATACCCCCGAAGAAAAAGACTTCCTCCGCAAAGGCCCACGCTTTGGGCAGTAGCTCAGCCGCTTGAATCCAGCGCCCGCCCCGCTGCGTACCAGCAGCAGGACGCGCCGCGCCATGGCTTCACAACACAGGCCGGTGCGTCTTGCCACGCCGGCCCCTTGGCCGGTCCACCACCACCGAGGAGTTCCACCATGATGCCGCGTCCCTTCACCGCTTTCGCGTCCCTGCTTGCCGTTTCCGTGCTCGCCGCCTGCGGCAGCATGTCGCCCATGAAGCCCGTGTACTCGCAGGCCGGCCTGCCCGCCGCCGTCCAGGTGCCCGCCGGCCACACGGTCGCCATGGAGACCGTAGGCGTGGGCGAGATCACCTACCAGTGCAGCCCCAAAAAAGACATGGCCGGCCAGTTTGAATGGGTGTTTGTCGGCCCCGACGCCAGGCTGAACGACCGCGGCGGCAAGCAGGTCGGCAAGTACTACGGCCCGCCCGCCACCTGGGAAAGCCTGGACGGCTCCAAAATCACCGCCACCCAGCTCGCCGTGGCCCCCAACGGCAGTGGCAACATCCCCACCCAGCTCGTCAAGGCCAACCCGGCCATGGGCAGCGGCGCCATGAGTGGCGTCAGCTATGTCCAGCGCGTGGACACCCGCGGCGGCGTCGCCCCTGCCATGCCTTGCGCTGCCGGCAATGCGGGTACCAGACAGGTGGTGCAGTACCAGGCCGACTACATCTTCTACAAGGCGATGTAAGGCGGACATCCCGATGCGAGCCTAAGCAGCCGGCCCTGAACGTCAGGCGGGGCTGGTTTTTCAATCCCACAGGCTGGCCCTGTGGGCTTTTTTGCGCCCGCCTGCACCGCTTCCGCCGCGCCGTCAGGCCCTGCGGAAATGCGCTGGCAGCAAGCCTGCGCGGCGTCCTACAGCACATCCATGCGCCCCGCGTTTTACTGGCATGCAACAACAGGCAGACAGCCAGCACAAGGCCAAACGGCCAGAACGGGGGTTTCATGAAGAGCACGCACAACGTCCTCTGGGCCTATAGCAAGAGCGCCGCCATCACGGCGGCCATGATCACCGGCACCGCCGCGCTCATGATCGCGTGTTCGGGCGTCGCGCCCCTGCCCAAGGAATACAGTCAGGACCGCCTCGACCCGCAGGTCGTGGTGCCGCCGGGTCATGTCGTCGCCCTCGAAACCACCGCCAGCGGCCTGCTGCACTACGAGTGCAAGGCCAATGCCACCACCGCCGGCACCATAGGCTGGGTACTGGTGCGGCCTGAAGCCGAGCTGCTGGACCGCACAGGCAAGACCGTCGCCCGCTACTCCGGCCCGCCCGCCACCTGGACGCATATTGACGGCTCCAGCGTCGTCGGCACCCAGGTCGCGCTGGCCCCGCGCGTGGGCGCCACCAACCTGCCGCAGCAGCTGTCCACCGGCGCGCCCGGCGCCGCACCCGGCGTGCTGCAAAACGTCACCTACATCCAGCGCATCAAGACCAAGGGCGGCCAGGACCTCAGCAAGGCCTGCACCCAGGCCGATATCGGCGACAAGCTCACCAACTCCTACCAGGCCGATTACATTTTCTGGAAAGCTGCTTAAGGCAGCCCCTCCGGGCACGCCTGTGAAGGCGCGCCTCTCCATGGTTGCCAAGCCGCCATGGAGCCCAAGCCCGCAGGCTCCGGCCTGCGGGCTTTTCTTTTTTGCCGATGTTTCCCCGCACACGGTCCCTCTGGCCGCCTACAGATGGCCCGCCGCACCAGGGATTTACTGGGGTGTGACACACCGTCCGCCGCCACTGGAGCCCACCGTGAACATCCCCACCAACACCTTTCGCCCCTTCCCTGGCCTGCTGCTGGCTGCCATGGCTGCGCTGGGCGGCTGCGCCCTGCGCCAGGCCAATCCCTACCTCGCCCAGGAGGCCATGCCGGAAACCTTGCGTGTGCCCGCGGGCTACGCCGCGGTGCTCGAAGCGCAAGGCCGCGGTGAGCTGCTCTACGAATGCCAGGCCGTCAAGCGTGCGCCCTATGAATACGCCTGGCTGCTGCTGTCCCGCGGCATCCGGCTGGCGGATGGCGCAGGCAGCACCGTGACCTACTACCCCGGTGCCCGCGCTCGCTGGGAGCACAGCGACGGCTCCAAGGTGAGCGCGCAGGAACTTGTCGAAGTGCCCGGCGACCCCCGGAACCTGCCCCTGCAGCGGGCGATGGTGGGCCCCTCCGACACCCCGGGCGCGCTCGCCAACATCCGCTACATCCAGGGCCGCCGCACCGTGGCCGGCGTGGTGGCCAACCCGCCCTGCACCTCGGCCACCCTGGGCATGCGCGTCTCCGTGCCCTACGAGGCCGATTACGTCTTCTGGCGGCCGGCCGCCTGAACTTTCACACCGCCCATAAAAAAGCCCGCAAAAAGCGGGCTTTTTCTTGCCTCAGGCGGGCTTAGCGCTGGTAATAAACCGGTGCCGGGCGATAGCCGGGGCCGTAACCATAGCCGGGCGCCTGCACATAGTAGCCACCATGGTGCCTGTGGCCGTGGCGCGGGCCGTAGTACACGGGCTGCGGGTAGTAAACCGGTGCCGGCCGCACATACACGGGACGCGGGTAATAAACCGGTGCCGGCTGCACGTACACGGGGGCGGGCTGTACATACACAGGTTGCGGGTACACCGGGTAGGCATTGGTCACACCCACCGCCACGCCCGGAACGCCTATGCCCACGGAAAACGACACATTGTCGCGGGCCTGGGCAGCCCCTGCAAAGCCCAGGGCGGCCACGGCCAGGGTGGCGGCGGCGCCTGCCAGGGCGAGGGAGCGGTTTGCTTTGATGGCTGTCTTCATATGGTTCTCCTTAAGCAGGGCAGGAAATGCCCATGTGCTTATTAAACGCAGGGCACCTGTAATGGCATACCGCATGCCCCGTGAAGAGAGTAGCCAAACGTAACCCTACTCGGGTAAGCCCTAAAATCCCTTAATGACCACCCCCGCCCCTGCCTCCGCTCCTGCCGACAAAGAAATCCACAAGCCCAGCAACTTCCTGCGCCAGATCATCGAAAAAGACCTGGCCGAGGGCACTTATGCCAGCCGCCGCTGGGGCGGCAGCCCCGGGGATGCCGCCCACCATGCCGCCGGCCAGCCCGACCCCGCCAGGGTCCGCCTGCGCTTTCCGCCCGAGCCCAACGGCTATTTACATGTGGGCCACGCCAAAAGCATTTGCCTGAACTTCGGCCTGGCGCGCGACTACGGCGGCGTCTGCCACCTGCGCTTTGACGACACCAACCCCGAAAAAGAAGACACCGAGTACGTCGACAGCATCGTCGACGCCGTCAAATGGCTGGGCTATGACTGGACGCAGCTAGGCGCCGACAAGGCCGACGCCAGGCCTTACCAGGCCAGCGACTACTTCGACTTCATGTACCGCGCGGCTGAATACCTGATCGAAAGCGGCAACGCCTACGTCGACGAACAAAGCGCCGAGGAAATGCGCCTGAACCGCGGCGACTTCGGCCACCCCGGCACCAACAGCCCCTTCCGTGGCCGCACCCCCGCCGAGAACCTGGCGCGCTTTCGCGAAATGCGCGACGGCAAGCTCGCCGACGGCGCCGCCGTGCTGCGCGCAAAAATCGACATGGCCTCGCCCAACATCAATATGCGCGACCCGGCCATCTACCGCATACGCCGCGCCCACCACCACAACACCGGCGACAAATGGTGCATCTACCCCATGTACACCTTCGCCCACCCGGTCGAAGACGCGCTCGAGCAGATCACCCACAGCATCTGCACCCTGGAGTTTGAAGACCAGCGCCCTTTTTACGACTGGCTGCTGGACCGCCTGGCCGAAGGCAAGCTCATCGCCACGCCCCACCCGCGCCAGTACGAATTCGCGCGCCTGAACCTCACCTATGTGCTCACCAGCAAACGCAAGCTGGCCCAGCTCGTCAATGAAAAGCGCGTCAGCGGCTGGGACGACCCGCGCATGCCCACCATCGTCGGCCTGCGCCGCCGCGGCTACACGCCCGAAGCCCTGCAGCTGTTTGCCGAACGCATAGGCGTCACCAAAAGCGACAGCTGGATCGACTACAGCACCCTCGAAGGCGCACTGCGCGACACCCTGGACCCGATCGCCCCGCGCGCCATGGCTGTGCTCGACCCCGTCAAGCTCGTGCTCACCAACTGGGATGAAATCATGGGCGCCGGCAAGCTCGACGATTGCAGCGCCCCCGTGCACCCGCACCATGAAGAGATGGGCAAACGAAACTTCAAGATCGGCAAGGAAGTCTGGATTGAACGCAGCGACTATGAAGAAACGCCACCCAAGGGCTTCTTCCGCCTGTTCCCGCCCCACGTCAACGCCAGCAAGCAGGCGATTGCCGGCAGCAAGGTGCGCCTCAAATACGGCCACGTCATTGAATGCACGGGCGCGGTGAAAGACGCCAACGGCAAGGTCACCGAAGTCCACGCCACCCTGATCCCCGACACCAAGAGCGGCACCCCCGGCTCGGATGCGATCAAGGTCAAGGGCGTGATCACCTGGGTGGGCGTCAACGATGCCGTTGAAGCCGAAGTGCGTCTCTATGACCGGCTGTTCACCGTTGAGCATCCTGGCACTGGGGACAAGGATTTTCTGGATGAACTGAACGCCGACAGCCTCAAGACCGTGACGGCCTATGTCGAGCCTTCACTGGCCAAAGTGCCCGCCGGTACGCGCTTTCAGTTTGAGCGGCATGGGTACTTTGTCACAGACATTGTTGACCACAAGGATGGCAAGGTCGTGTTCAATCGGGTGACGGGGATGAAGGACAGTTGGGCCAAGTGAAGCCCGGCTATCTCCAAGAACGAAGAAAAAGGCGGCGCCAGAGCACGCCAGGCAGAACAATATCAAGGAGGGAAGAAGCATGAAAGCCATCATCAAGACGCTGTTCATAACGTTGGTGATTGCCGCACTGAGCGCGTGCGCATCCATCAAAGACCCAAAAATATATTCAGAAAAGAAAGAAGACTTTTCTCCCGAGCCAGTGAAGAAGGTACTGGTCGTCATCGATATGGGCCTCGAATTTGACACATTGCCCAGCGGATTGGCATTCTCAAAGACGGACAACGCAAAAAGAATGTATGACCCCTTGGGTCAGGCAATGATCGCCGAGCTAAAAAAATCGGGTATCGAGGCCGACTATCAACTGCACCTGACAAAAGCGACCCTTGTGATCCCCCCAGGTTATTCGCACGTCTGGATTCAGAAGCTCGACAGATTGGTCCACACGACGAGCTCCGTCGGCTCATACGTCTCAGGCCGCATATGGAAAGCCACCATCGTGCAATGGCAGCCACCGGCACCGCGAAAACTGACGATAGCCTTCAGGTCGGAATATGAAGCAGATGGGCCGCAGTGCTTCATGCCCAATACGCTTGCCAACAAGGACGAATGCCAAAAGAACTACCTTGGCACTGTTGTTGGCCAATGGCAAAAGTCCGGTCTGAAGTGATCGCTGGGAGATTGCAAATGCCAATGACCGACAAACAACTGGCTAGCCGTGACGCAAAGCGCAATCTGGGCGCAGAACTGCTGCAGTCCGCGCGCGAAATGAAAGCGGGCAAAGGCAAGGTGGCAGCGCGGGTTGCGCCATTGACCGGTAGCTACTTTGTGACCGACGCCAAGGATCATCCGATTGGAGGAGAGGGTAAGCCCGTGTTCAATCGGGTGACGGGTATGAAAGACTCGTTCAGCAGATAACAAAGCCACCCCGATACATGCACCAGAACTTCCATCCCAAAGGATTCAACAAAGTTCTGGTGACATGGGGATTTACGAGTGCCCTGCTCGCGCCAGCCGCCAGCCACGCACAATTCGGCCGCATCGAGTTCAGCGATGCGGGCGACTTTTCTGAATCGGCCATCATGCGCGGCGTCAAGGCCACACAGGCCCAGTGCGCAGCCGCCGCCAACACCGTCTGGGCGGCCACCGTGCACTCGGGCGCCGAGTGCATCAAATACTGGAAGGCCGGCTTCGGCGACCAGCCCGTCAAACGCGCCATCGTGTTTTTTCACGGCGATATTTTTGTCGGCGTCGGCCAGACCAGTCAAACCTACCTGGACCTGAGCAATGCCCGGCTGCAAAAGAATGCCGAAGACTGGGCCCGATGGCTGGGCTGGCCCTACATCTTCATCGGCCGCCCCGGCACCCACGGCTCATCAGGCAACCACATGCAGCGCAGGCGCATTGACGAGTCGGTCATCATCTCTGCAGCACTGGACGAACTCAAGAAGCGTTACGGCATTGAAGAATGGGTCGTCGCCGGCCAAAGCGGCGGCGGCCATGTGACTGCCTCGCTGATCACCGAACGCGCCGACATCGTCTGCGCCGTGCCCACCTCGGCCCCCTCCTCGCCCCGCATACGCTGGGAAATGATGGGCCGGACCAAGGACACCACCAACTACGCCGACTCCTACGAGCCCTGGAAGTTTGTCGCCAGGGACAAGGTCAACCCCCAATTGCGCGTTTTTGTGCTCGGCAACCCCAACGACAAAAACGTGTTCTGGGCGTCGCAAACCGTGATGGCCGATGCGCTGCAAAAAGCGCAGATTCCGGTTCAGGTTCTGGAGGGCGAAGGCACCGGCCCCGACGCGCATGGCTTGTCGAATTCGTCGCGCATTGTGGCCGGGTGGTGTGCACGGGATATGCGCACGGAGGAGATGATGGTGCGGGCGGGTAAGGGGCTTAAGGGGTGAGCCTATGGAACAGGTCAGCCTGAAGGCCGTGATGGCCTACGTCGAACCATCGCCGGCCAAGGTGCCCGCCGGCACGCGCTTCCAGTTTGAGTGGCATGGCTACTTTGCGACCGATATTGTTGACCACAAGGACGGCAAAGTCGTGTTCAATCGGGTGACGGGGATGAAAGACTCGTTCAGCAAGTAACAAAGTCCCCTGGGACTTAATCGGCAGCCCGGTGGCTGCGTTCAGGCCATTTCCCGCCCTGCTACATCCACCTGTCGCCGCCGGAACGCTCCGGGGGTGCATCCCTCGGCACCGCGAAAAAACTTGACGAAGTTGGTTGCCTGGTCGAAGCCAACCCGTGCTCCGACGGCGCCGACCGGCAATTCCGTATGTGCCAGTAAACGCTTGGCTTCCAATGTGACGCGCCCCGCAATGAAGGCCTTGGGACCGACGCCGGCGGCGTCGAGGCACGCTCGTGCAAGCGTACGCTCGGAGCATGCCATCGCATGTGCATAGCGCGCGACATGGTGCCACTCGTGAAAGTGTGCATCGACCAGCGACCGGAAGGTGCGAAAGTGCTCCGATACGCGCTGCGGCCCGTCGGCTGATCGCGGCTGACCATGGAGGAAGACATGCAGACGCGTCACGATCGCAACCAACTGGCTTTGCAGCAGTTGGTGCAACAGTGGACGCGGGGTGTCAAGTCGACAGTCTGCCAGCATGCGCGCCAGTGCGTCGCCCACAAGGCTCCACGTCTGCCCTTGCAGAACCAAGTGCGTCGGCAGCGTCTCGACCAAGTCGACGGCGAAATGGGCTCCACCGGAGCCGGAATTCAGGAGTTGGGGACGAAAGAGAAGAATCCATCCGTCCCAACGGCTCTCGGCGTCGAAGCGATGTACTTGGGCTGGCCGCACACTCACCACCGAGCCGGTGCGGCACTCGATCTGGCTGAAATCAACCATTGGCCGACAGCGCCCTTGGTTGACACAAACCAACATGTGAAAGTCGTAACGGTGGTGGCGTTGCAGATGGCCCGCGCTCACTCTCTTCTTTAAGTCCGACATCATGAAGACTTCCAGGTCGATCTCGGGCCGCGTGTTCGGCCGAAACACAACCTGCTCGATCTCCACTGACTTCGTCCGGTTTTGCATCGGGCGATTGTCGGGTATTTACCATCAATTCGCCGCGTTTGATCATCCGTTCACGATGAATTCGCTGCAAACTTTAGGGCAACGGCTGGATATCCAGCCTGCCAACAGCAACATTGGAGCGAATCCCATGCAAGGTCCACGACAAACAGTCCCTTTGGCGGCGGCAGCCGCATCCCCCGTTCTGCCCGACCGTGCCTCAGCGGCCGACACGAATCGGAAGTTCATGAAGCGGTTCGTCGACTTCATCAACACGGCTGACCCCAAGCTGTCCACCGAACTGGTCTCACCCGACGCCGTATTCCACGTGCCTGGACGGCCCGATCCGGTGCGCGGCCCTGCGGGTTACATCGAGATCATCCAGATGATGCGTGGCGGTTTCCCGGACATCCAGTGGACGCTTGAGGAAACCGTGGTCGAAGACGATGTGATCGCGGCCCGCTTCACGATGCGAGGTACGCACCGCGGCCCGTTCTCTGGTGTGCCTCCGACGGGAAAGAAGATCGCGGTGCAGGCACTGAACATCTACCGCCTTTCGCAAGGCAAGATAGTCTCCGAGGTCGGCCAACCTGACCTGCTGGGGTTGATGATGCAGATAGGTGCCATTCCGCATCCTTGACGTGAGCTGTACATGCACGCGACCTGATACGAAAGACTGGGGCCAGCTCGTGACAAGCGGGCGCTCGGCCCGAATCACGAGCCGGCCGTCGGCGAAGTGCGGTCGCTGAGGGGATCAGCCGCCCATTGGAAACAAACTGAAACAGCCCCCGTTTTGGTGAATTGTTGCCCCTCCCATTCGACGGCCAAACGCATGGCCGCCCGTATGATCGGCCGGTTCAAATTCAAAACTCAAAAGGACGTTTCCCATGGCTGCTGCGCGCACAATCCACGCCGACCTCTGGCGGGTTTTTCTGCTGACCCTGGCATCGCTCTTTCTCATTCCGGCGGTCACGCTGGTTTTCACGCACTACGCGCTGCAGTCTGAGGACAAGGACTTCATCCAGCGCGTCAATTCTCAAATCAATGCCGCCACAAACCTGACCCCGGCGCAGAAGGCGGACGAGATGGCGTTTTACGACACGCACAGGCTGTCGATGGCCTGCGCCGCCACCGGGCCGGAGAACCAGGTCTTTCACGACAAGGTCTGCAGTCCTTACTCCATGCACTGGTGGTTTCACTGGGCCGAGCGTGCCGCGTTCTGGACCTTGATCCTCGGGGCCGCGCTGCTGGTGGCGGCCGGCGTGCTGGGCGCGCTGGCCTTTGTCAACCGCGGCCTGCGTTATGCGAGCTTTGTGGCGGGTTGGCGGCTGATGACGTTTTCCAGCGCGGTGGAGGTCACCCTGCAAAGCGCCATGCTGGTGTGGCTGTCATTCTGGCTCACGGCTTACTTCTGGCACAGCTACTACATCAAGCTGGTGGGCCTGGCCGGCATCATGGCGGCCCTGGCGGTTTTTTATGCCATCTACACGCTCTTCAAAAAATTGCCATGGGGCAACACCATTGAAGGCGAGCTGCTGTCTGAAGCCGACGCCCCGCGCCTGTGGGATCGCATTCGTCAACTGGCGGGCCGCGTCAAGACATCCCCGCCGGACCAGATCATCGCGGGTATCGACAACAACTTTTTCGTGACCGAAGCACCCTGCACGGTGGCCGGGCAGACCCTGACGGGCCGCACGCTGTTTGTGAGCATTCCGCTGCTGCGGGTGCTGGACACCGCCGAGGCCGATGCCGTGCTGGCGCACGAGCTGGCTCACCTGGGCGGCGGCGACACGCGCAGCAGCGCGGCGCTGGGCCCCAAGCTCAACCAGTTTGACCTGTACACCTGGGAAATGCGCAGCGGCGGTTTGACCATCGTGGCGCACTACCTGCTGCGCCTGTATCGCATGGTGTTTGAATTCGCACTGGCGCGCGACAGCCGCGAGCGCGAGTACACCGCCGACCGCGTGGCCGCGAAGCTGACGGCGCCGCAGTCCATCGTGCAGTCGCTCATCAAGATCTCGGCCTACTCCAGCTACCGCAACACGGTAGAGAACAAGCTGTTTGAGCAGGAGCAACAGCACACCGGCGCGCTGGGCATTGCCGGCTTTGTGGCTGAAGGTCTGCACCCTTATGCCCGCTCGGGTGAATTTGTGACGGCCATGAAAACCGCCGCCGTGCCGCACCCCTATGACACGCACCCGCCGCTGGTAGAGCGCATGCGCAATGTGAACCACAAGGTGGCTGAGGACAGCTACGGCGCCATTGTGACCACCGTGCCTCAAACCACCTGGGCCGACGAGATATCGACCGCCGCCGCCATCGAGCAGCGGCTGTGGACAGACTACGAGCAGCGTTTTGCCGCCGCGCATGAGCAAAGCCTGGCCTACCGCTATGAGCCGGCCACCGAAGAAGAGCGCGCCGTCGTGCTGCGCTACTTTCCGCCGGTGTCGTTTGACCTTGGCAATGACAAGCGCATTGACATCACCTACGAAGGCCTGCATGCCACGGCAGACGGCGGCGCGCCGATGTCATGGGACGAGGTCAAGGGCATGACATTCAACAACAGCAGTTTTGGCAACACGCTCACCGTCACCCACTTCGACAAGGGCATGCTGGGCGCGCGCACCAGCACGATCAAGCTCAAGGGCCTGGGCAAGCAGGAAGAGCACTTCAAGGCGGTGCTGGGGAGCTACTGGCAGCGCCACCAGATCATGCGGGCGCAGCAAAAAGCCCGCGCCGCTGAAACCGAAACGGCCTGAAACACGCGTGAGATTGAAGGGCCGGCGAAGGCCGGCTGGTGATTCACCGGCTTTCAGCGCTTTTCTTTTTTCAAGCGCCCGGCCCTGTCCGACATCAGCAAGGCCACGGCCTCCACATCCGCCGGCGTCACCGGCGTAAACACCATCAGGCTCAGCCCGGGCGAGCTGTCGATGGCCAAGGCCTGGTACTCCAGCGTGATGGCGCCGACGCCGGGCCGCTCAATGCGTTTGGTTCCTACCCAGTGGCTGCGCATTTCGTTCTCGGCCCAGAGGCGGCGGAAGTCGGCGCTGCTGGCCTGGAGTTCGGCCGCGAGGGCGGCGGCCTCGGGGCAGTCGCCGGCGCGTGCCGCGTCGATGCGAAAGGATGCGACGGCGTAGCGTGCGTCGGTTTCCCAGTCGGGCAAGCCCTTGCGCACGCGGGGGATGCTGAACAGGCGCCTCAGCAAATTGCGTTCGCCGGGCTCCAGCGTGGGGTAGTCGGCCAGCACGGCCAGGGCTGCCGCGTTCCAGGCCACGATGTCCCAGGTCAGTGTCTTCACCACCGCGGGGCTGGTGGGCATGGCATCGAGCACGCGTTGCAGCGCGGGTGTGACCACCGCTGAAGACCTGGGCTTGAGCGGCGGCGGGCGCTGCTGGGCCAGCAGGAACATGAACTCGCGGCCGGCGCTGTCCAGCTCAAGCGCGCGGGCCAGGCGCTCCAGCACTTCGTCTGAAGGCGGGCCGCCGCGCCCTTGCTCCAGCCAGGTGTACCAGGTGACGCTGACGTTGGCGCGCGTGGCGACTTCCTCGCGCCTGAGGCCGGGCGTGCGGCGCCGGCTTGCGGCTTCGGGCGTGGGCAGCAGGCGCGCGCGGCGGTCGCGCAGGAAACCCCCCAGGGTGAGAGGCTGGGCCGGCAGGGTGTTAGTGCTCATACCTGTATACGCTCACGGCTTTTGCAAATTCGGTGGAGGGCGGATTATCGGGACTCATTTTTTCAGGAGTTCAGTATGCGTGTTTTTGTGACGGGAGCGACGGGCTTTGTGGGGTCCGCGATTGTGCGTGAATTACTTTCCGCAGGGCACCAGGTGCTGGGACTGGCGCGCAGCGATGCGGCGGCCGATGCCCTGCTGAAAGCGGGTGCGGCGGCACACAGGGGCGAGCTGGCGGACACGGCCAGCCTGGCGGTGGGCGCGCAGGCCTGCGACGGTGTGATCCACACGGCCTTCCACCACGATTTTTCAGCCCACGCGGCGGCTGCCGAGATGGACAGGCGGGCGATCAAGGCATTGGCCTGCGTGCTGGAAGGCTCGGGTCGACCTTTTGTGTCGACCTCGGTCACCATGCTGCTGGCGCACGCGCGCCCCGCGACCGAAGACACAGCGGTTCCCGCGGACTCAGCGAACCCGCGCGCCGGGGCGGAGGCCCTGATGGACACCGCTGCCGGCCGCGGTGTGCGCGCCAGTGTGGTGCGGCTGCCGCCTTCGGTGCATGGCGCGGGTGACTATGGTTTTGTGCCGGCACTGGTGGCGATTGCGCGCCGCAAGGGTTTTTCGGCGTATATCGGCGAGGGCGCGAACCGCTGGCCGGCGGTACACCGGCTGGACGCGGCGCGCCTCTTCCGGCTGGCGCTGGAAAGCGCCCTGCCCGGCGCGCATCTGCATGCCGTGGCCGAGGAAGGCCTCGCGCTGCGCACGATTGCCGAAGCCGTGGGCGCGGGGCTGGGTGTGCCGGTGCGCAGCATCAGCGCCGATGAAGCACCGGCCCACTTCGAGTGGCTGACGCGCTTTGTTGCGGCCGACAACCCGGCGTCGAGCGCGCTGACGCGCAGTTCGCTGGGGTGGCAGCCGCAGGAGCCGGAACTGCTGGCGGACATACGGGACGGCGGCTACTTCGCTTGAAACGGGGCAGGCCTGGGGTTTAATCACCCCATGCCCCAACCCAATTTCAGCCCCGCAGCAGACCGCAACAAGCAGCCCATCCTCGATGTGCTGCTCAAGGTCCTGCCCGCGCAAGGCACAGCCCTCGAGATCGCCTCAGGCACAGGCCAGCATGTCGCCTGGTTTGCCGCGGCCCTGCCGCAATGGACATGGCAGCCCACCGATGCCATGCCAGCCGCGCTGGACTCGATTACGGCCTGGGTGGCCGAGCAGGGTTTGCACAATGTGCGCCCTGCCCTGGTGCTCGACGTCATGGCGCCCGCATGGCTGCCGGGCGATGCGAAGTTTGACCTCATCTATTGCGCGAACATGCTGCATATCTCGCCCTGGGCGACTTGTGCTGCGCTGATGCAGGGTGCGGCGCGCCATCTGGCGCCGGGCGGGGTGCTGGTGACTTATGGACCGTATCTGGAAGACGATGTGCCCACGTCAGAAGGCAATCTCTCGTTCGACCAAAGCCTGCGCGCGCAAGACCCGGCCTGGGGTATACGCCGCAGGGAAGAGGTGGAACAGCAAGCCGCACGCGCCGGCCTGCGCTTACTGGAGCGGCATGCGATGCCGGCCAACAACCTTTTGCTGGCCTGGGCCAGGCCCTAGGCCCGCAGGATTTTTTCCATCGCCTTGCCTTTGGCAAGCTCGTCCACCAGCTTGTCCAGGTAGCGTATTTTTTGCATCAGCGGGTCGGCAAGCTCTTCGACGCGGACGCCGCAGACCACGCCCTTGATCAGCGAGGCATTCGGGTGCATGGCGGGGGCCTGGGCAAAAAAGGTTTCGAAATCGTTTTGCTGGTCAAGCTGGCGGCGCAATCCCTTTTCGTCATAGCCCGTCAGCCAGCAAATGATTTGATCGACTTCTTCCTTCGAGCGGTTTTTGCGTTCCGCCTTCTGGACATAGAGCGGATACACCTTGGCAAACGCCATCTTGAAAATCTTGTGCGCGGGCATGCTCATGTCTCCTCGGCTTCCAGCGACGCTTTCAATCGGCCCAGCGCCTGGTCCCATTGCTGGGCAATCAGGTCCAGCGAGCGGCGGGCTTCGTCGAGCTGCTGCGGGTCAAACTGCCACAGGCGCTCGCGCCCCACTTTCACATGGTGCACCAGGCCCGCGTCGGCCAGCACATGCAGATGTTTGGTCACGGCCTGGCGCGTGATGTCGGTGGTGGCGGTCAGCTGCGAGATCGAGACCGCGCCGCCCACACAGAGCACGGCCACCAGGCGCAAACGGGTTTCATCGCCCAGGGCGGCGAACACGCCCGCGGGGCCGGGCTGGGGCGAGGAGGTTTCGGCGGGCCTGGAATTGCTTTTAGGACGAGCTGACATATTTCTCGATGTTAGCCATCTGCCCTTGCCAGCCGCCGTCGTTCATGCGGAAGGCCTGCTCGCGGCGCGCCACGGGGATTTTGTCAAAGCCGGATTCGACCACGCTGAGCAAGGTGCCGCCGCCCACCGCCTTGAGGGTGAATTTCACAAGGGTTGTGGGCTCTTTCGAATAGTCGACGGCCGGGTCGACCGCATAGGGGTGCCAGCGGTAAGAAAAAAGCCTTTCGGGTTCCACACGTTCAATGAACACATCGAACAGCACATGCTCATAGCCCGCAATGGTGATGTGGCCTTGCACCTGTTGGCCGGCGGTAAAACGCTTGCCCTTGAGCGCCACACCGAACCAGCTGCCGAATTCCTCGGCGTTGGTAAGCGCCTTCCAGACCCTGGAGGGCGCGGCCTTGATGTGGACGCTGCGTTCGATGCGGTCGGTGGATGAAGTCATATGCAATCTCCTGGTTGCGTTTATTTTGCACCGGAAAATTCGTTTATGCAACATATTGGTTGCATGATTTTGTCCCCAATTGCAAGCAATTGCAGCCGCCGTGGCGCAAAGTGGTTGTTCGCCTACAAGGGTCTGGGGAAATCGCTGCTCAAATCAAAGCGTACGGGCTTGTTTTGTGTTTTTGACCGCCCGCTTTCCCCACCCCCATCCATCCAGGAGACAGCCATGCCCCAGTTCGCCATGATTACCGGTGACGTGACCTACACACCGGGTGACGGTGCACCGATTGAAATCCCGCGCGTGCGCATTGAAGTCGCGCTGGAACCCGACAGCGCCACCCTGAGCTGGGACGCCGGCGACGGCGTGGCCGCGGTGACGGCAATTCCGCGCATCCAGTTTGACGACTATGTGCGCGAAGGAAAAATCACCATGACGCCGCAATAATGGCGCCATGCATGTCCCTTTTTCACCGATCACGATTCCTTCACACCTGAGCCGCCGCGCCGTGCTGCTGGCCGCCGCGGCCGGCTATGCCCTGCCCGCCTCCTTGCTGGCCCAGGCGGTGCTTTCAGCCGACGGCATTTGGCCGCGCGCCTCGCAGGTGCCCGGCGGTGTGGCATGGCTGCCGCTGGGCCCGGCCGCGCAGCGGCCCCTGGCTTTTGCGGGTGAGCTGCCCTTGCTGGTGCTGGGCGATGCGGCCGGATGGACGGCGCTGGTAGGCATTGCGCTTTCGGCCGCGCCCGGCGAGGCGAACATCACGGTGCAGGCCGCCGACGGCAGCCGGCGCGATGTGGCTTACACCATCGCCCCCAAGCGCTACAGCGAACAGCATCTCAAGGTCGAGCCGCGCACGGTGGATTTGTCGCCCGAAGATTTGGCGCGCTACGAGCGCGAGCGCGCGCACCAGGAGGGCGTCATGGCCACCTTCAGCGAGCCCCTGCCGCAAGGCCCGCTGCGCATGCGGGTGCCTGTGCCGGGGCGGCGCTCCAGCTCCTTCGGCCTGCGCCGCGTGTTCAACGGCCAGCCGCGCAACCCGCACAGCGGCATGGACATCGCGGCCGCCACCGGCACGCCAGTGCTGGCACCGCTGCCGGCCCGGGTGATAGACACGGGTGACTATTTTTTTAACGGCAACACGGTGTGGCTGGACCATGGAGGTGGTTTGCTGAGCATGATGTGCCATTTGAGCGAGATCGACGTGAAGCCGGGGGACACCCTCAAAACCGGTGAGCGGCTCGGCGCCGTGGGGGCTACCGGCCGGGTGACCGGGCCTCATCTGCATTGGGGGGTGATGCTGAACCGCACCATGGTGGATCCGGCGCTGTTCCTGCCGGCCTGAGCCCCCAGCCCCCTCTTTCAGAGGACGAGCGCGTCATTCTGGATATCCCTCTCTAACCCGTTAGGTCGCACTCACTAGGCAAAACCGGCAAGATGACTCCATCGTCAAAAGCCTATTGAAGGAACATTCCATGAGCGCCAAAAACCTCTCCACCGTTGCCAACGACCTGATCGAGTCCTACGGCAATACCGCCCTCAACGTCATCCAGGCCTACCGCGCCGGCGGTGAGCGTGTGGTCAGCCTGCTGGAGCAGCGCTGGAACCAGGCCCTGAAACAATCGCGCACCGAACTGACGGCTGAAACCGCGAAGAACGCTTCGGCCGCCCAAGCCGCTTTCAGCGCCTACTACACCAAAGGCCTGCTGCTGACGACCAGCGGCGCCGAACAAGTCGTGAGCCAACTCGTCAAAGTGGCCGAAGCCGGTGTGGAACGCGCCGCCGCCAACGCCAGCCTGTTTGAAGAAAAAACCGGCGTGACCACGCTGAACACCCTGGCCCAGGCTACTGCGCCCGGCGCGCTGGCCTTGAGCAAGCTGGCCGCACAGATCGAACAAAAGAGCGCCGAACTGGCCGGCAAGATTGCCGGTGACAGCAAGCCCAGCAGCAAACGCAGCTCGGCTTTCCGCCGCGCCAAGGCAGCCTGATAGTCAGCGCCCTGCGCTTCAAGCAAAAACCCCGGCCGGCGCCATGCGCTGACCGGGGTTTTTTTATGGCCTTGCGGCTTTGGCGCTAGCCTTGGTTTTAACCGCGCGGGTTGATCAGGCGCTCGACTTCATCGCGCAAGGCGCCCAGCTGGGCACGCAGGTCGCGGCGCTCCTGCGGGGTCAGCACACCGTCGGAACGGTAGGCGGCTTCGCGGTTTTCAATCTCCTGCTCGCGCGCCTGCAAGCGGCCGGCTTCGCGCGGGCTCAGGCGGTGGCTGCGCACGCCCTCGTCAATGCGCTGGCGGATATTGAACTCCTGGCTGTCGATGGCGCCCATCCTGTCGGCGGGGTAGGCAACGGCCACGGTGCGGTTGTTGGCAATGGCGCGCTCGACTTCTGCACTGAGCTGGGCCATGTCGGCGCGCAGCTGCTGGCGCTCCTGCGGCGTGACGCGGCCGTCGGCCTTGTAGGCGGCTTCACGGTTCTGTATCTCGCTGTCGCGGCGATACAGCACACGCGCTTCCGAGGGCGTGATGCGGCCGGACTGCAGGCCCTCGCGTATACGCTCGCTGACGGCCTGCTGCGCCCTGTCTATGCCCGGCGTCTGCGGAGCCGGCGCATACACCACCTGGGGCGGGTAAGAAGGCGCATAAGGGCCTTGCGGCTGCGCCATAGCCGGCGCGGCGGCCAGGCCCGCGGCCAGCGCGGTGGCCAGGAGGGATGCGGTCAAGAGTTTCGATGTCATGGGGTCTCCTTTGCTCAATGAATGAACCGGCAAGCCCTGAGGAGGAAACTTGCTTTCCGAAACACCGGCCCGGAGGGACTCGGGTGCTTCAGTGCTTTCATCGTGGAGGCCCAAGGTGAAGGCCGTGTAATGCGGACGTAGGGCGCATGTAATGTGGCGCGCTTTTACCCCGTGTTTACCTCGTGGCATTCCGCAGTATCAGGATGTAGCAGCGCTTACAGGCCGCGCGGCATATCGCCTACTGGCTGAGCGGCAAATCGTCCACCGTGGCCAGGTAGCGGCTGACCAGCTCAAAAAAGCTGTCATAAAACGCGTCCGAGGAAATCGTGACGCTGCCGACCTTGACCATGGAGTCGTTGCTCGACGAGAAAGGCAGGGACACTGAACCTATGGCGCCCACACCCAGGCTGGCGGAGTTGTTGCTCTTTTTGAGCTGGTAGCTGTCCTGCAGCGCGGTGACAAAACCCAGGCTGATCTTGCCGTCGGCGCTCTCGGGCGCGCAGACCACGCGTATCACCATCTGCAGATGCGCCTCGGCCTCGGGCTGGAAGCTCTTCTGCCCTTCGACCAGGTCGACCCTGGCGGTGTTGATGATGTAGCCCTGGCTCAGCAGCGCGCGGCGCGCGGCCTCGCAGGTCTGCTCGGGCCTGGCGTCGAAAAGCCGCGAATAGGTGGCGGTGGAGCCAAACTTTTCCTGCAGCGGGAAGGACTTGACGGTGCTGACGCAGGCCGTGAGCAGGCAGGCAAGGCCGAGCATTCCCACAAGCAGGGCTGCACGCGGAAAAGCCTGGCGATGCATCTGTGGCGGTTTCAAATTCAGTACGCTCCTTGCAACTTGAAACAGGGCCGGACACCGGCCCTCTTGCTTTAGTTTAGCGGCCTGTCACTGGCCCAGGTAGATCTGGAAAATGATCCCGGTGTTATTGGCAACCAGCACATAGTCGCCGCCGGTTTGCACCCAGTGGTAGCCGGGCGGCGGCGCGCTCAGGCGGTGGCCGCGCCAGTCGTCCACCCAGTAGCCGCGGTCGCGGTACTGCATGGGCAGGCGGCCGCCGCGGTAGAAATTGTGGTCGGGGCCCGCTCCGCGCCCGCCGGCCTGCGCGTGCGGCGGCGGGCCGTGGCGGTGGTGCTTGTCGGCTTTTTTGCCGTGCCCATGGCCACCTTTGTTACCGTGGTCATCGCCATGGTCCTTGGCCATCGCAAGCCCGCCGAAGGCGAGAGAGGCCGCGGCCAGGGCGGCCATCCAGGTTCTGGTTTTCATGGAGATCCTTCGTTGGTGAAGCTTGATTGTTCTCCCGCGAAAGGCCGTCCCGCGTAGGCGAAGCACCCGTCTTGAGGCACAGCTTCTCAGCCTTTACCCGCTGTTTGCCATGGTTTTTCCCGGGTGTGGGCCGGCAGGCGCGACGCTTGAAATGCCATACGCCCATCCCCAATTGCAGGAAATGTCCGACCCACTTCATATCGTCTGCCCCCACTGCCACACCACCAACCGCGTGCGCAAGGACCAGCTGGCCAGCGACCCGAACTGCGGCAGCTGTAAAAAAGCGCTGTTTGTGGCCCATTCGGCCGCGCTCGACGAAGCGGCTTTTGACAAACACATCAGCCGCAACCAGATCCCGGTGCTGGTCGATTTCTGGGCGCCCTGGTGCGGCCCCTGCCGGCAGATGGCACCGGCCTACGAACAGGCCGCCGCGCAGCTGGAGCCGCGGGTGCGCGTGGCCAAGGTGGATACCGAGGCCGTGCCCAAGCTGGGCGCGCGCTTTAACATCCGCAGCATTCCCACGCTGGCGCTGTTCCAGGACGGCCGCGAGGTGGCGCGCCAGTCGGGCGCGATGGGGGCGGCGGATATTGTGCGGTGGGTAAAGGCGAATCTGCGCTAAGCCTGGGCTAGCCCTTCGCCCTTGCGGCATGCGGTCTGTTGGTTAGACTGCACCCATGCTGATCATCCCCTCGCTGAGCCGCAAGCAAACCTTTCTGATCGCCGTCGCCATCATCGCGGGGCTGGCGGTCATCCTCTCGATGTTCTCGCGCTCGCTGCTGCCGGCGCCGCCGCGGCAGGTCGAGATGACGACGGGCGCGGTGGATGGCGCGGCGCACCAGTTCGCGCTCAAGTACCAAAGCTATTTGAACGCCAACGGCGTGACTCTGGAGCTCATGCCTTCCACGGGCGCGGTGCAAAACCTGGAGCGCCTCAATGCGGGAACGCCCGTGGGTTTTGTGCAGGGCGGGCTGGGCCTGCTGCAGCTGGATTCGCAGGAGCCGGAGTCGAGCACGCCGCTGCGTTCGCTGGGCGTGGTGGGTTACGAGCCGGTCTGGATGTTCGCCTCGCCGGCGCTGGCCAAAACCCTGGGCAAGGGACTGGGCCCGCTGGCAGGCAAAAAGATCGCCATCGGCGTGGAAGGCAGCGGCACACGCAAGGTGTCGCTCGAGTTGTTGCAAACCTACGGCGTCACGCCGGCCAATGCCACGCTGGGCACGGGCGGCGGGGTGGCCGCGGCCAAGGCGCTGCTGGCGCGCGAGATCGACGCGCTTTTCCTGATAGGCGCGCCGCAAACACCGGCGGTGCAGATGCTGCTGGGCAAACAGGATGAGGCCCACCTGGTGTCGATTGAACACGCCGAGGGGCTGACGCGGCGCCTGCCCTACCTGTCGCTGGTCACGCTCAAGGCCGGCTCGGTGGACCCGGCGCAGGACCGACCGCGCCAGGACATCACCTTGCTGACGACCACGGCCAACCTGGTGATCCACAAGGACCTGCACCCGGCCCTGGCCTATCTGCTGCTGGAGGCCGCGCGCGAGGTGCACCGGGGCCCCACGCTGCTGAACAAGCCTGGCGAGTTCCCGAACCCGCGGGCCACGGAGTTTCCGCTGGCAGACGAGGCGGCGCGCTATTACAAGGACGGCCGGCCGTTTTTGCAGCGCTACCTGCCCTACTGGGCGGCGAACGCCTTGCAGCGCCTGCTGCTGGTACTGCTGCCGCTGGTGGCGATCGCGATACCGGTGTTTCGCATCGTGCCCAGGCTGTTTGAGTTCAAGGAAAAGAACCGGCTCTACCGCCGCTACGGCGCGCTGCTGGAGATGGAGCGCGACGTGACTTCACGCCGGCTCAATGCCGCGGAGATTGCCGAGGCCACCGCCAGGCTGGACAAGATAGAACACGATGTGAGCCACATGAAGTTCGCGCTGGATTTTTCGGACCGGGTCTATACGCTGCGCCAGCATGTGGACTATGTGCGCCGCCAGTTGCAGGCACATGGTGAGCCCCCGCCGGCATAACGGCAGGCGTTTTCCGCTAGGCCGTGCTCACCACGCGCTCCGGCACCGGGATGGCCGCGGTCGGTAACTGGTAGTGCCTGTCGTCGAACAGGTCTATGCCGCACATCAGCGATTCGGCCCAATCGAAGAACTGGCCTATGGCCGGGCCCTCCAGCGGCGCGCCGTGCTGCGGCACCAGCATGCGGATGTCGAGCTGCCGCGCCATGCGCACCCACAGGCGCAGCACCTTGTTGGACACCATGTAGCGGCGGTGAAAGCCCTCCATCAGGCGCAAATGCCCTTTGAGGTCGCTCACCGGCACCTGGGCGTCGCGCCCCGAGGTCATGGAAACACCCAGGTCGCCCGTGAAAAGAATGCGGCTGACGGGGTCGTAGAAATGGAAGTTGCCTTCGGAGTGCAGGAAGTGGGCGGGCAGCAGCCACAGCTCGTTGCGGCCCAGCGGCAGGCGTCCGCCGCCGTCGGCCACGCCGATCACGCGCTGGTCGGTCTTGCCCACCTTGGTGAAGTGCGGCACAAAGCGCTCCCACACGCGCGAGATCACCAACTGCGCCGGCGTGGAGGTCAGCCAGCGGTCCAGCGAGGCAATGATGTCGGGGTCGGCATGCGAGGCGATGATGTAGGACAGCTTTTGCGGGCTGAAGTGGCGCGACATGCCGAGGAAAAGCTCATTGAAGGCCAGGTTGCCGCCCGGGTCTATCACGGCGCCGGTGCCGTTGTCGACGATGAGAAACTGGTTGGCCTGCACGGCCTGGTTGTCCTCTTCGACGAGGTCGGTGAACATCAGGCAGGCGTGGCGGCTGTCGCGGTAGAGTTCAATAGGCATAAGAAGGCCGGCGCAACGCCGCGTTGGGAAAACCCCGGACTTTAAAAGGCCTGGGCGTCTGCACGCTTGATGCAGGTCAAGCGCTGGCAGAATCCATTGACGACCGCCGCACCAGGAACCAAGCCATGCCGACCTCCCCTACTCCCCTGCTCCAACGCCGGCTGCTGCTGGCCGGCATGGCCTCGGCGCTCGTGCTGGCGGCCGGCTGCTCCAAAAAAGCCAAACCGCAGGGCAAGACCCTGCCCAAGGAAGCCGTGCTGCTGTGCCTGGGCGATTCTTTGACCTTTGGCTACGGCGCCGCGGTAGGCACCGGCTACCCGCAACAGCTGGAGCAACTGACCGGCTACGTGACCAAGAACGCCGGCGTCAACGGCGACACGGCCGAGGGCGCGCTGGCGCGCCTGCCCGGTTTGCTGCAAGAGAACGCGCCCGGCCTGGTGTTGATATCCATAGGCGGCAATGACTTTTTACGCGGCCTGCCGCTGGAGCGCACACGCGCCGCACTCAAAAGCCTGGTGCAGACGGCAGCCGCCAGCGCCCAGGTGGTGCTGATCGCCCAGCCCAAACCGGTCTTCCTGGCAGCCGCCACAAACTCGCTGAGCGACCACGAGGTGTATGCCGAAGTCGCGAAGGAAACCGGCACGCCGCTGTACAGCGGCGGCTGGTCCTATGTGCTGTCGCGCAGCGAGCTGCGGTCGGACCAGATTCATGCGAATGCCGAGGGGTATAAGGTTTTTGCCGAACGCTTGGCGGCGTGGTTACGGGATATGAAGTTTTTGGCCTAAGGTTCTGGGCCGGGTCTTGCTCCGGCTGGCGCGCTCTGCCTCCTCCTTCCTCTTCTTAGTTCAGTTGGCCGGGTCTCGCCCCGGCGGGCGACTTACTTTTCTTTGCTTCGCCAAAGAAAAGTAAGCAAAAGAAAAGTGAGTTGCCGCCGGGCAACCCCCGGCCAGCAAGCCTATGCAAAGGCCACAGGCGCGAAAGGCCGGAGCAAGACCCGGCCTCTTCTAAAGGCGCCTAGCCGCGCCCCCGGCGATCATTACGCATCATCCGCTCCACCTGGTCGCGCAAAGTCGCCAGCTCATTGCGCAGCTGGCGGCGTTCCTGCCTGGTCACCACGCCGTCGGACTTGAAATTGGCTTCATGGCGTTCAATCATGCGTTCACGGCCGTGCAGCCTGCGCGCCTCGCGCTCGCTGATTCGCCCGGTGCGCACGCCTTCGTCAATGCGCTGGCTGATGTTGAACTGGCTGTTGTCCACGCCGGGGGTTCCCTGGTTGGAGCCCGGCTGGCCGACGACCACGTTGTTGGCGATCTTGCGTTCGACTTCAGCGCGCAGTCCTTCCAGGTCGGCCCGCAGTTGCTGGCGCTCCTGCGGCGTGGCATTGCCGTCGGACTTGTAGCGGTTCTCGCGCATGGAAATGTCGCGGTCGCGCGCGTACAGTTCCTGCGCCTCGGACGGCGTGATGCGGCCGGCCTGCATGCCTTGCTGGATGCGCGCGCTGATGGCCTGCTGCGTGTTGTCAATGCCCGGGGTGTTGGTGCTTTGCGCCATGGCCGCGGTCGGGGCCAAGCCCAGGCCGGCCAGCAAGGCGCTCGCCAATAAAGAGGCGGTCAACAGTTTTGATGTCATGGGGTTCTCCTGCTTTCTGGGTGGAATGACCAGCAACCCGGAGGGCTGCTTGCGGTGGCCGAAGTGCCATCCCAGGGTCGGGCAAGCGGCTCTCGGAGCTGCTCTGCTGAACCGCTGCTTTTCAAGGCTGTTGTGTGATCCAGTGCATAAAGTGTTCACCCGCGCGGGAGGTCGCCGTGTAAGGCAAACGGACGTTCAGCCGGTACGAATGTCGCGTCCGCGAGCGCAGCCGGCCAGTCGGCCTCAGGCGTCACCCAGCCCTATGGGCGCCGGCGCCTCCATGACGATGCGCGAAAACAACCTGTCATACACCGGGTCCACCCCATGCCGGCCGCCTAGCGGGTCGCGATTTTCCAGGAAGGCCGCGTCCAGCTCCTTCCAGTCCGCCTCACTGAGCACCTTTTCCGCCTCCGGCAGGATGACCGACTCTTCCAGCCGCATGTGTTCGAGGTAAAAGTCCACATAACGTTTGCAGTGCAGCTCAAAGGCGGATTTGCGCGGCTCGCCCAGCAGTTCCCAGGCCAGCAGCAGGTGCTGCAGTTCGCGCACGGCTTTTTCGCCGTTCATGTGGTCGCGCTCGAGCCGCTCCACGACGGGCATGACTCCAGGCGCCAGGCGCACCACGCGCGGAAACAGCAGGTTCGATTCTTTGGGGTGGTGCAGGCGCTCGGGAAACTCGTCGATGTAAAACAGCATGGCCCGCAGCACGTCAAAAAACTTCTGCGCATGGTCGCCCGGGCCGCGCGCCACCATCATGGGCATGGAGCGCAGCATGGCGGAAAGGGATGCGTGCTCATCGAGGATGACTTGCACGCTGGCATGTTTATGAATGGCGGCCTCCGGTGGGTGAGGGGTAATGCCGCCAAGCATGCCATCAGGCGCCGGCGCAGGCCTTGACGAAGATCAAGCCCGGCGCATACCGCCGGTGAATCTCAGGATTCGCCGGGTTCGCGGTTTTTTTCGGGGCGCGGGATTTTCTTGAACTTGATGAGCCGGTTGGTCTCTATCTTGTCTTTTTTCACTTGCCGCTCGGCATCCAGCAAACGTCCCGCCGCCAGCCATTCGGCGAATTCGGCAGGCGTCTCCAGCGTGATGCGGCCCAGGGTGGCGGCGCGGAATTCGTGGATCACGATTTCGGCGGCTTTTTGCAGGTTGACGCGGCCCTTGGCCAGCACCGCGCCGCGCTTGCGGCCTATCGCCTCGAGCAATTGCTCGTCGGTGATGCCGGGCGCCACTTCCACCTTATAGCGCGCCTCCAGCAGGCCGGGGTAGTGCTTGATCAGGTAGTCGAGCAGCTCCAGCCCGACTTCTTCCTCGTCAAAGGCATTGCGGCCTATGGCGCCGCTGGCGGCCAGGTTGTAGCCGCTCTTGGCGACGATGATGCGCGGCCACAGCATGCCGGGCGTGTCCCACAAATAGAAACCGTCGGCCAGCACCAGGCGCTGCTCGACCTTGGTGATGCCGGCCTCGTCGCCGGTCTTGGTGGCGCGCTTGCCGGTCAGGGTGTTGATCAGCGTGGACTTGCCGACGTTGGGAATGCCGCAGATCAGCACACGCATGGGCTTGACCATGCTGCCGCGCGTGGGTGCCAGCGCGTGGCAGGCGTCTATGAGGCGACGCGCGGGCGTGGTTTCGCTGGCGTCCAGCTCGATGGCGCGGGTGTTGGGCAGGCTGTTGTAATGCTCCAGCCACAGCGGGGTGCGCGCGGGGTCGGCCAGGTCGCGCTTGTTGAGCACCTTGAGCGCGGGCTTGCCGCTGGTGAGTTCGGCCAGCATGGGATTGGCGCTGGAGCCGGGCAGGCGCGCGTCCAGCAGCTCAATGACCACATCAATTTCCTTGATGCGCTCTTGAATGGCTTTTTTGGTCAGATGCATGTGACCGGGAAACCACTGGATGGCCATCGGGATGTTTCTTTCTTGCTTGCTTGCTTGCGGGTTCAGGGCCAGGGGCCTCCAGGCCCCTGCAATCCCCCAATTGTCGCCGCTACGGTCCCAGGGGCCGCCGTGCCGCAAAATAGGCGGCCTCCACCCCTCCATTTAAAAATCAGTGGGGGCCGCGGGACTGGCTTTGCCAGACCGCAGGCGCCGCCCCCTCGAGGGGGGAACAGGCTACACGCAGTGAGCCTGGACGGGGGTGCTTGTTAATAATTGCTTAATGGCTCCCCGGCACGATAGCTGCATGGGACAAGCGGGCCGGGGACAACCAGGCCAGCTATAACAACAGCGACCGAAAGAGGCTATTCCTGTGCACCTGCTGCTGGTAGAAGACGACACCATGCTGGCCGAAGCGGTGTGCGACGCCGCGCGCCAGATTGCCTGGACGGTGGACCATGTGGGCGACGCCCACTCCGCGAGGCTGGCGCTGGTCGACCATGTCTACGAGGCGGTGCTGCTGGACCTGGGCCTGCCGGGCGATTCGGGGCTGACGGTGCTGCGGGCCCTGCGCGGGCGCTACGACGTGACGCCGGTGCTGATCCTGACGGCACGCGGCCAGCTCAGCGAGCGCATCCAGGGGCTGGACGCGGGCGCCGACGATTACCTCGTGAAACCCTTCCAGGTCGACGAACTCTGGGCGCGGGTGCGCGCCGTGATGCGCCGCAGCCAGGGCAAGGTGGTGCCGGTGCACACCTATGGCGACATCAGCCTGGACCGCAGCAAACGCGCCGTCACACGCGCCGGCGTGCGCGTGGCCCTGAGCGCGCATGAATACCGCACCCTGCTGGCGCTGCTGGAGCGGCCCGGCCATGTGGTCACGCGCGACCACCTGGAGGACGTGGTCTACGGCAACACCACGGCCATCGAGAGCAACACCATCGCGGTGTTCATCCACCAGTTGCGGCGCAAGCTGGGTGAGCACCTGATCACCACGGTGCACGGCCAGGGTTACATGATCGGCGAGGCCAAGCCGTGAGTTGCCGGTTCGTCAGGTCGCTCAAGGGCCGCGTGCTGCTGGTGCTGGGCATCACCCTCACGCTGTGCTGGGCCGGTGCGCTCGCCGTGCTGCTGGTGTACACCGTGCGAGGCCAGAGCAGCCTCTGGGACAGCAAGCTGCAGGCCATAGGCACCAAGATCCTGATGGCCATCCCCAGCGGCGCGACGCTGAAACCCTCTTTCGGCCAAAGCCTGAAATTGCGCGATGAGACCATTCCGCGCGACGTCAACCTGACCTTCCAGGTGTGGACGGAGCGCAAGAACCTGATCGTGCGGGCGCCGGATTCGCCGCGCGTCCCGCTGCTGCCCTCCTTCATCGACGGCTTTACCAGCGCCACCGTCAACGGCGAGCGCTGGCGCATCTTCTCGGTGTCCGACAGCACCGGCGAGGTCAGCGTGCAAGTGGCCATGCGCCACAGCGTGATCGACCAGGAAATAAGCCACAAGATCTTCGCGATGCTGGCCTTTACGACGCTGCTGCTGACCGTGGCGGGTCTGCTGATGTGGTTCGCGGTGGGCAAATCGCTGCGCCCGCTGACCACGCTGGAGGCGGCCGTGCGCAGCCGCCGCAAGTTTGACCTCACGCCGCTGCCGGTGGCGCAACTGCCGACCGAGATCCGGCCGCTGGTCGAGTCCTTCAACCATCTGCTGGACCAGCTGGACCAGGCCATGCAGGGCGAGCGGCGTTTTATCGGCGACGCGGCCCATGAGCTGCGCACGCCCCTGTCGGCGCTGCAGGCGCAGGCCCAGGTGGCCTTGCGCGCCACCACGCTGGAGGGCAAGGACGCGGCTTTGGTCAAGCTGCTGGCCGTGGCCGAACGCAGCACACGCCTGTCGGACCAGCTGCTGGACCTGGCGCGCATGGACGCGGGCGTGCACGTGCCGCAAAAAAGCCTGGCCGACCTCAGCGAGCTGATCCTGCACGTGAGCCAGGAATTCGACATGCAGGCGCAGCAGCAGCGCCGCGCCATCATCCTGGCGCTCACGCCCTGCCCCATCGAATGCGACGTCGACGAAATCGGCATCCTGCTGCGCAACCTGCTGGACAACGCGCTGCGCTACACCAGCGAGGGCGGGCGCGTGAAGCTCAGCTGCGGCTACCGCAGCGATGACGGCCGGGAGCGGGTCTGCCTGGAGGTGGCCGACGACGGCCCGGGCGTGCCCGAGTCCGAGCATGAAGCGATCTTTCGCCGTTTCCACCGTGCCGCGGGCAATGGCGGGCGCGGCAGCGGCATAGGCCTGTCGCTGGTGGCCGGCATCGCGCAGTTGCACGAGGCCGCCATAGCGACCGGGACCGGCCTGGACGGCAAGGGCTTTAGCGTGCGGGTGCTGTTTCCGCTGCCGGCCGGGGGAGCGGCGCAGGTGGCTCAGCCGGCTCAACCGGGGTAGGCGCGGTGCCTGCGCAGCCAGCTTAAGGCATGGATCCAGCCGCGCCAGGCGGCTTTCTTCATCAGATAGAGGGGGTCGGCTTGCATGTTGGGTAACTCCTTCATGTGAGGGCCACCAGAACTTGAGGTGCGGGGCCGCGGCCCGGTAGGGCCCCGCACAAGCTGGCTGGGCTTAGAAGCGATACAGATAGCCGACGCGCACGCCGCTCTGGCTGGAGCGGTCGACCAGCGGGCTGTCCTTGATGCTGGAACCGAGTTTGATGGTGCTCAGGTCCAGGAACAGGCTCTGCCGCGGCGCGATGGCATAGCCCACACGCAGCCCGGCTTCCAGGTTGACGGCCGAACCGCCCTGGTAAAAGGGCCGGCCGGCGCGCACCTCGGCGGCGTTCACGCCGTAGTAATAAGAGACGTATTTGTCGTCCAGCCGGGTCGCGGCCAGGCGCGGCGTGATGTCGAAGCTGCCCGCCTGGAAGCGGCGGTCCACCATCAGCCTGAGCTTGCTGCCCTTGCTGTTGCCCGAGGCATCACCGAGCAATTCGGCCGAGAGGTTGGCGATGTCGCTGCGCCAGATGGCGGCGCCGCCCAGCCAGATACCGTCCTTGCGCTCATCCATGCCGGCCAGGAAAGGCGAGTCCGAGGCTTCGTAGCCGTCCATCGAATAGCGCGCGCGCAGGCGGAAAGACACCGGGCCGGCCGAGGGCAGTTTCAGATCGAGGCCCAGGCCGGCGACGCTGATCCATTTGTTCTCATAGCTGAGCAGCGGGAGCAGCCGGGTCTTGTTGTCAAAGTCGCGGTAGGGCTTGCGCTCCATGCCGACACCCAGGCCCAGGCCCCAGGAGGATTCGCCTTCGGCCTGCTCGGGCTTGGGCTGGGCGGCGGCCGGTTGCTGCGCCAGGGCCGCGAACAGGAACAGCGAAAACAGCGGCAGCGAGGCCTTGGCCGCTGCCGCGCCCGGGCTGGCGGGCGACGGTTTCGCGGCGGGTTTGGCGGCAGGACGCGATGGGCGAGATGTCATCTTCAGGTTCTCCAGGTGGTTAAGCTGGAGCGGATGATGCCGACGCGAATTTAAGGACTTCTTAGCGGTATTAAGAAATCATTAAGGGTGGCCGGGCTCGCCGCCTACCCCCCGGGGCGCGATGGAGGACAATCGGGGTATCGCAGCTGCGGGCCCACCGGGACGCGGCAACGCACACCAGGGCCGCGAGCAAGCCGCCCCGCCACCCCACCTACCGAGTCCTCCCATGCCCTTACCCGCCGCACCTGAACAGAAACCCGTGGTTCCCGCCCGCCGCCAGGCGGCCGCCGACCTCAAGGCCAACAACGAGGTGCTGATCAAAGGCATTCTCTGCACGCTGATAGGTCTGGGCGTGCTGGTCTCGCCCTACTTCATCACCTCGCCGGGCATGCAGGGCATCGTCGCCAAATCCTCGCTGGTAGGCTGGTTCGCGCTGGTGCTGGGCTGTGCCTTTATCGGCCTGTATCTGCGCCGGCGGATGGCGACGCCCGTCAAGGCCTGACACCGCGCTTTCCCGGGCCCATGCCGGACAACACCGACCGCGACGCCGCGCTGGCGATGTTTGCTGCTATACAGCAGCGCGCGGCTGCTGCCGGCATCACGCTGCGGCAACCGCCTGCCGAACCCGACAGTTGCTGCGGCCGCGGCTGCAACGGCTGCGTGTGGGAAGGCTGGTATGAGGCGGTGGACTACTGGCGCGAAGAGGCTTTGCTGAAGCTGGGCGGCTAAACAGCCCGGCCGAGCAAGGCGTTCTTCAAGGCCCCATCAGCGGGCTGCGGCCCCAGCCACATGCGCAGCATCGCGTTGAAGGGTTCGGGCTGGCTGAAGCGGTCACCCTGCGGCCGGCGTTGGCGCTGACGGCCGTGCCCAGGCCGGGCGTAAAAAGTCCGCCGTCGGCTTCCAATGCAGGAACACCTGGCGAGGCCAAGAGTGTGCCATTGGAACCCAGGCCGACGGTGTTTTTCCGGCGCCGGTGGCCAAGCCCATGTTGAATGCGGTGAGGGCAGAATGGAAAAAGGTGTTCCCTGGGCTGGTCAAATTGACATCGCTTGCTTCGCGCCTGAAGCGAATCTTGATGTGATCAACACAATGCGCAGGAAACCTGAAAGCACCTCCGGGCGCTAACGCTATCATGCGAACCTGCGGAAGTTTAAAAAAATACAGCTACAAGGTGATCAGATGGGAGGGCTTCGTCTTTTACTGGCACTCATGGTGGTAATCCAACACCTTGAGTTCCGGCTGCCATTGTTTGACCCGCGATTCGCGGTGCAGATGTTCTTCCTGATCTCTGGTTTTTATATGGCCATGGTCTGGAATGAACGTTACCGTCACTATAAAAGTCCCGTGCGTTCGTTCTATGTATCTAGAGCACTACGAATCTATCCCGTCTATTTCATTGTCCTGCTAGCGACGATTCCGATCGCATGGTATGGCCTCATCCAAGGCTATGAATCCCCTTTATTTGCCCCCATAGATGCACCTTTGACCGGATGGGCGTGGATTCTTGTTTATGCCCCTCAAATCACATTGTTTGGGATGGATTTGCAGGGTTTTGCACACCGACTTGCTGATGGGACTTTGCAACTCACCAGTAATGTCCGTAACCACCCCTTGCCTTGGATTGTCCACTATCAGTTTGTCCCACAAGCCTGGACACTGGCCTGCGAACTCACTTTCTATCTAATTGTCCCGTTCGCCATCCTCCGTTGGAAAGTAGCCGCTGGATTATTTTTCTTGTCTATTTTGTCGCGGGCAATCTTCTGGGCTTACAGCTCACCGCAAGAGACATTGGGCACGGCCTTTTTTCCATTCGAGCTTGCACTTTTTTTAGCTGGATCGCTGTCTTACACCATCTGGACCCATTTAAAGGAAAAAGTACTGAAAGCGTTCAGTTCCAGACTTTCGGTAGCGCTGGTGGCCATGTCTCCGGTTTTGATGGCTCTATCTTTCAATGTCATTCACAACAAGTTGGGCGAAGCCGCGTATTGGGTTTGCTACGCGTATGCGGCCCTGACCATCCCTCTGCTGTTTGAGTGGTCGAAGCATGCGGCACTTGACAAGCAATTTGGCGAGCTCTCTTTCCCTGTCTACATCTCCCATTTTCTGGTGATTGATGCTCTTTTGTCGGTTGGGATTGACCGCCCCCCCATACAGGTTTTGCTTTTCACTTTCCTGCTCAGTATTTTGCTTGCTGCGATCCAAAGGAAGATCGATGCTTATCGCACATCGTTAAATCGAAAAGCGGCAGTTCTTTGAAATGGCACTGCATACCAATAAATCATCCATTCAGACTCGCGATGTAAAAGCATAGCGGTGCAACCATCAAAACAATCGTGTATATCGCCGCCATGCTGGCCGGAGTTTGTGCATTTTTGCTATGCATCCAACCGCAGGGAGCCAATGACTTCTGGCTGCGGGCAAAGTGGGCGAGTTGATCGTTAAAAATCACACAATCCCCGCCACAGTACTGCTTGCCGCGCGGGAGCTTGGTTAGCACTCGTAGCGGTCCTCTTCTGCCGCGCTATCGTGATCTGCGGCGGCGCTGACCGCACCCCGAAGAATCAGATGGCCACGGCCTCGCGGCCCGGCATGCCCAGGCGCTCGGCCGAGACATACTGCTGGCGGTAAATCTCGAAGGGCATGGTGTCCGAGGCTTCGATTTTCTTTTGCGCCTGGATGGACTCCTCGGTCAGCGCGGCAAAGTGCGCAAGCTCGTCCGCGCCCAGGGGCAGCGCCTGCAGCAGGGCCTGGGTTTTCTGGGACTGCGCACGCGCGAACCCGACGAAAGAGTTGCCGTGTTCGCCGGCCATGGCCGCCAGCACACGGGCCGAGGGCAAGGTAGACGGGTCGAGCAAGGCGGCGCTGGCGGCCGTCAGCGTATCGCTGTATTGCGTGCCGCCGTGCGCGGCGTCCAGCGCGGCGGCGATGGGCGCGCATTGCGCCAGCACCTCGGCGCCCCAGCCGGTCAACAGGACCTCCTGCCCGCCGCGCTTGAGCTTGAGGCCGGGCTCGCGGCCGCGCGCCGCGGTCTGGTGCTGGTTGTGCTTGAGTTCGGCAATTTCCTGCGGCGTGTCGTTCGGGCTGTCGCTGAGCAGGCAGTGCAGCAAAAACACGTCGAGAAAGCGCATGGTCTGCGCATTGATGCCGACCGGCTCGAAAGGATCCAGGTCCATCAGGCGAACCTCGATGTACTCGACGCCGCGTTCGCGCAGCGCGTGCAGCGGGCGCTCGCCGGGGTAGATCACGCGCTTGGGGCGTATGGTGCCGTAGAACTCGTTTTCGATCTGCAGCAGCGTGGTGGCCAGCTGGTTGTAGTCGCCGCCGGGGTTGCGGATGCCGACCGCCTCGTAAGCCGGGTAAGGCCGGGTCAGCGCGTCCTGCAGCGAAGCGCCGTAGCCGTCCAGGCTGTTGTAGCTCACGGCCAGCGAGGCTTGCGCATCGCTCTGGTAGCCCAGGCGCCCCATGCGCAGCGAAGTGCCATGGGGCATGTACATGGTGCTGCCGCTCAGGGTCTGCAGCTCATGCTGGCGGCCCTCGACAAAGCTCGAACACACGGCGGGCGAGGCGCCGAACAGGTAAAGCAGCAAAAACGCCTGGCGGCGGAAGTTGCGGATCAGCGCGAAGTACTGCTCGCTGCTCACATCGGGCAGCGACCAGTTGTAGTGGATGCCCGAGATCGTCTGCATGCGCCGGCCGTAGCGGTGCGACAGGCCCATGCGGTAGACGCTTTTGGCGCGCCCCACATTGGACGAGCCGAAACGCGCGATGGGAATGGTTTCGTCGGTCGGCAGGCCGCAGGGCATGCTGGAGACCCAGAGCATTTCGTCGCCCAGCGCTTTCATGGTGCGGTAGGTGAACTGGTGCAGCCGCGTAAGCTCCTGCAGCGCGGCTTCGGGATTTTTGTGCGCGCCCGTAACCAGTTCCACCTGTGATTCGCTGAAGTCGGTGGTGATGGTCGGGTGTGTGAGGGCCGAACCCAGGGCGGCGGGATGCGGCGTCAAGGCCAGGCCGCCGCCGGGCTGGGCGCGCAGGCTTTCCTTTTCGATGCCGCGGCGCATGCCCTTGAGCCGGTCCGGGGTCAGCGCTTTCAGGCGGCCCTGTAGCGCGCCCGCGGGCGCCTGCAACTTGGTCATATCGTCATTCCCCCAGGTTCTTGAAACTGGCTGGAAGTTATCACAGCCCGCCGCTTTGCGCTGGTGCGGGCGGGCTTGCCAGCACAGGCCGGGTGGGGTCTGGCGGCCCGGCCGGCAGGCCGGCCGGATTTCGGACAGGCACATGCGTTTGCGGCACAAATACACACTTTAGCCATTTGAATGTGGAAAGCGAGCGACGCGGCCAAGCCTGGCTGTTGAAACTTCCTTGACTTGTCGGTCAAGCTGGACGACGATAAAAAACATTCAGTAACACCTGTGTTTCAGATCACAAACCTCCAAAAATCTTTGATTCTTCAGGGGGAAATTCTCCTGAAACTGCGATGAGCGCGCGCCAAAATGAAAAAATTGATAAATACGCTGTTTGGTGGATCACGCCATGGGAATGCAGCCAAACACACACCCGCCTCGAGTCGGGACAACCCGCTGACCATCGAGGACGGCTCGGATAACGCCACGCGCCGCCAGCTGGTGCAGGTGCTGCTGCGCGATGCGCTGCGCAAATACGGTATACCGCCGCGCTGGATCGACTGCCAGATGCTGCTGGTGAACAGCCGCAGCAAGGGCCAGGGCATGTATGTGCGCCTGGTGGTGCGCGAATGGGATGAGCGCCTGATGGACTATGCCTACGCCTTCCAGAACGCGCTCATGGTCGAGATCACCCGCTTTGAACCCCAGGCCACCCATTGGCTGCACGGCATTTCATGGCAGTTGGACATCGCGGACACCTGCCCCTACCGCAGCATGCCCGACAAATCCTACTGGGCCGACCCGGTCGCCGCCAAGCCCGCTCCCCGCGTGGCGCCGCCGCGTGCCGGCCAGCCCCTGATCCAGCCCGTCGCCGCGGCCAGTGCGCCGATGAGCGCGGCCGCCGCGGCAGCCGCCGCCGCACCCATACTCGCGTCGCTGGCCCAGGCCCAGCCGCCGCAAACGCCGCAGACGCCGCAAGCGGAACAGGCCGCGCTGGTCGCGGCCGCACCCACGGCTGCCGACAACGATGCCATGAAAGACCTGGAGCGGCTGTTTCGCATCCGCGACCAGGAACTGGGCATACGGGCTGAAGGCAACCCCGCGCCGGTCGGCTACGAAGCCACCCGGCCGTCGCCGCTGTAAGGTCGCCGGGCGGCCGGGCCGCTCCTGATAAAAATACGGCCGCCACATCCTGTGGCCGCCCGCGCGAAGGCGCCCTCACTTCGCGCCGCATGACATCGCGCACGATTTCCAGCAATCAAAGTCCGGCAGCGGACAATTGACCCTCGCCGACACGGCGGCCTCCAGTACGGTCCGGATGTTCCTTCCAAACATCCGGATCAGCCGCCATGAATTTGCAGCACCAGGCTGCGGCCGCCCCTGCCGCGGCCGGGCCCAAGCGCCTCGACAACACCCCCTCAAAAACCACTCCACCGGCCGGCGCATGCCGTCTTTCAGTCCGCCCGCGGCCGCGCGGGATCACCTTGATCGAACTGCTGGTGGCCCTGGCCATCATCGCGATTGTTGCGGGCTTCGCGATTCCCTCCTTTCTGGGACTGGTCGCGAGCACCCGTGTCTCCTGGACCATCAACGCCTTTGTGACGGACGCCCGCTATGCCCGCGGCGAAGCCATGCGGCGCGGAAGAACCGTCACCATCTGCCGAAGCGCCGACCCGGCGGCAAACCCGCCCAAATGCTCCAGCGGCAACGGCGCGGCCGTCGGCGGCTGGCGCGAGGGCTGGATTGTTTTTACCGACGAGGACGGGGACGGCGCCTTCGACAGCGGCACCGATACCGTGGTGCGCGTCCAGGACGCCTTCGCGAACACCGGGAGTTTTCTGGCGGTCAACAACGCGGGCAGTCCCGTCAACAATCGCAACCACATCAGCTTTGACGCCAACGGCCGCGCCGTGGGCCTGCAAAGCCGCTGGCTGGTGCAGGCGGCAGGTGCCCTCGCCAGCAACAGCAGCTACACCCGCACCCTGTGCATGAACATGGTGGGCCGGGTGCGCGTGCAGGCGGGCGAGGCCTCCTGCGCCTAGCCCACCGCTTCCCTGCAGCATGCTGGCGGCTGGTGTACGCTTGGGCTGATGAGCCCTCCGCCCGCAACCACCGCTCCCATACAACCCCACCCCCAGGATTCCTCGTCACTTGTTGACTCGCGTTACGCCGTGATGCGGCTGATGGTCACGCTGGCCCTGATGACGGTCGGCGCCTGCGGCATGTATGGGGTGGCCGTGGTGCTGCCGGCAGTGCAGGCCGACTTTGGCGTCACGCGCGCCGATGCCTCCATTCCCTATACCTTGCTGATGATAGGTTTCGGGGTGGGCGGCGTGATGATGGGCCGGCTGGCCGACCGCTTCGGCGTGATGGTGCCGCTGCTGATAGGCGCGACGGGCCTGGGCCTGGGCTTCGCGCTGGCGGCCATGGCCGGCAACATATGGATGTTCTCGCTGGCGCACGGCCTGCTGATCGGCTTTCTCGGGTCGGCCGCCACCTTCGCGCCGCTGCTGGCCGATACCTCGCTGTGGTTTGTGCGCCGGCGCGGTTTTGCCGTGGCGGTGTGCGCCAGCGGCAACTACGTGGGCGGCGCGATCTGGCCGCCCATCGTGCAGCATTTTGTGGAAAGCGTGGGCTGGCGGCAGACCTACCTGGGCCTGGGCATTTTCAGCTTTGTGGCCATGGCCGGGCTGGCCCTGCTGATGCGCAAGCGCCCGCCGGTGGCCGTGGCGTCCAGCGTGGGCAGCAGCGGCCTGCCGGCCACCGCCAGCAGCATGCCTTTCGGCTTGAGCCCGGGCGCGGCGCAAACCCTGCTGTGCGTGGCCAGCGTGGCCTGCTGCGTGGCCATGGCCATGCCGCAGGTGCACATCGTGTCTTATTGCACCGACCTGGGCTACGGCGCGGCACGCGGCGCCGAAATGCTGTCGCTGATGCTGGCCTGCGGCGTGGTGAGCCGCCTGGTGTCGGGCGCCATCTGCGACCGCATAGGCGGGCTGCGCACGCTGATACTGGGCTCTGTGCTGCAGGGCATCGCGCTGCTGCTGTTTTTGCCCTTTGACGGGCTGGTGTCGCTGTATGTCATCGCCGCGCTGTTCGGCCTGTTCCAGGGCGGCCTCGTGCCGGCTTACGCCATCATCGTGCGCGAATACTTCGAGCCCGCCGAGGCCGGCGCGCGCGTGGGCACGGTCATCATGGCGTCGTTGCTGGGCATGGCGCTGGGCGGCTGGATGTCGGGCAAGGTGTTTGACCTGACCGGCTCCTACCACGCGGCTTTTATCAACGGCGTGGCCTGGAACCTGCTGAACTTCAGCATCGCGTTTTTCCTGCTGTGGCGCGTGCGGCGCATGGCGCGCGATGCGCGGGTGGCCCAGCCGGCCTGAGCCACTGCCTTAGGCCAGGACTTTTAGCAGCCACTTCTCGAGGTCGACGATTTCCTGCGGGCACACCGAGTGCTCCATCGGGTACTCATGCCACTCGACCGGATAGCCCATGGCCGTGAGCGCATCGCGCGTGGCGCTGGCGCGCGGCAGCACGACCACGCCGTCATATGTGCCATGGGCCAGGAAGATGGGCACATCCCGGTTGGCGGCGCTGCGCTCGGCCGCGGTCTTGTCGGCCAGCGGCAAATAACCCGACAGCCCCGCGATGCCGGCCAGCCGCTCCCCGTGGCGCAGGCCCGTCATCAGCGCCATGGCGCAGCCCTGTGAGAAACCCGCGACCACGATGCGGCTGGCGGGAATGCCGCGCGATGTTTCATGGGCGATCAGCGCCTCAATGTCGGCCTGCGACTTGCGCAGCCCGGCCTCGTCCTGCCGGCTCACCAGGTCGGCGCCCAGCAGGTCGTACCAGGCCGGCATGACGTAGCCGCCGTTGATGGTCACGGGAATCGAGGGCGCGCTGGGGAACAGGAAACGCACAGGGCCCACGCTGGAAAGGTTGAGCTGCTCGGCGATCGGCACGAAGTCGCGCCCGTCCGCCCCCAGGCCGTGCATGATGAGGATGGTGGCGACAGGGTTGTCGCCCGTCTGGGCTTCAAGGACTTCGAGTGGCATGGGGTAATGGATCCAGGTGGTTCAAGTGACAGCTGCCGGGAATTTTAGGCGCGTCCGCCCGCCTGCCCTTTTTTCGTTTAAGTCCAGCCTAAGCTGACCCGCGAACAATGGTTTCCAGCAGCGGGGAACATCCGGTGAGCAAAGCCTGCTACGGTGTGATGACCCGCCCGCCTGAAACAGTGCCCAGGCAGCACACTGCGACCATTTGCTGCCCCTCTTTGCGAAAAGGAGCATGTTGAAATGAAAGCCCTCACCCTGAAGGCCGCCTCGGCGGCCCTGCTCGCCGCGCTGGTGGCGGGCGGCGCGCTCGCCCAGGCTCGTGCGCCCCTGCCGGCTGTGCATCGCAGCGGCCCGGTTGAATACCTGAGCGGCGGCATAGGCGCCGACGAATCCGCAGCCATCCAGAGCGCCAGCAGGCAGTGGCCGCTGGCGCTTGAATTCGCCATCAAGGACAGGCAGCGCGCCGACTTCGCCGCCGACGTGAAGGTGCGCATACGAGATGCCCGGGGTGATGAAGTTCTTCAGGCCACCTCGGAAGGCCCCTTCCTGCTGGCCAGGCTGGCGCCGGGCAGCTATGCCGTGGAGGCCACGCTGGCCGGCCAGACCCTGAGCAGGAAAGTGAATGTGAAAGCGGAGCAATCCTCCAGGGAAATGTTCCTGTGGGGTGCGGACGCGGATAAAACCCGGCCCTGACCTGGGCCGCCCAACAAAGCCAAACCATGCTGACCGTCACCGAGCTGGTTCACGCGATTGACGAAGGAACCCTGCAGGACGCCGACAGGCGAAGCCTGCTGGCGGCCGCAACCGGCATTGCCGCCGGCGCCGGCCTGCTGGCCGCCGCCTATCCTTTTGCCGCCAGCCTGGCACCCTCTGAAGCGGCACGCGCCGAGGGCGGCCCGGTGCTTGCGGATATTTCCACGCTGGCGACGGGAGAACTGCGCACAGTGGCCTGGCGCGGCAAGCCCGTCTGGCTGATGCGCCGCAGCGATGAGATGGTGCGCGCGCTGCAACAAGCCAACCCGGTATTGGCGGATCCCGAGTCCAAGCGCTCCGAACAACCCAAATCCTGCGCCAACGCGACCCGTTCCGAGCGACCGCAGATCCTGGTGGCGGTGGGGGTGTGCACCCACCTGGGCTGCTCGCCGACCCTGCGCCTGGACGACAGCGCCCTCAATGCCGAGTTGCATGCGCCCGGCGGATTTTTTTGCCCCTGCCACGGTTCCCGCTTCGACCTGGCCGGCCGCGTGGTGAAAAACGTGCCGGCCCCGACCAACCTGGAGATTCCACCCTACCGCTTCATCGACGATTCGCAGCTGCAGATCGGCTAGCTGCCGCGGGCAATTGCCCTTGTGAGCGGCCCGTCGGCTTGCTAGTATTTCCCGTCAGCATTTTCTGACGCAGGTGGAGATTCCCATGAAGCTCATCATTGCCGCCGTGGCGCTAGCCACATCCTCACTGGCTTTGGCCCACAACTGCCCCAACGAGATGAAGGCCATAGACGCCAAACTGATGACCAGCCCCAAGCTGTCGCCCGCCGACATGAGCAAGGTCAAAGAGTTGCGCGCCGATGGCGAAAAATTCCACAAGGAAGGCAAACACGACGACTCGATGAAGGCGCTGGGCAGCGCCAAGAAGATTCTTGGCATCTAAGAACCTGTTCTTGGCCCCGCGATAATTCCCCTGCAGGCCGCCGTCACGCGCGGCCTCCAGGAGAAACAGCATGACTTCCTTGACAGGCCTGGGCTACTACCAGGTCGATGTGTTCACCCATGAAGCGCTGGCCGGCAACGGCCTGTCGGTCTTCCTGCCCGAGAGCCCGCTGCCGGCGCGCACCATGCAGCGCCTGACGGTGGAGATGCGGCAGTTCGAGAGCATTTTCCTCACGCCCGCCGGCCCCGGCCATCGCTTTGAGGCGCGCATCTTCACGATGGAGGAAGAACTCGATTTCGCGGGCCACCCGCTGCTGGGCGCGGCCGGCCTGCTGCACCACCTGCATGCCGCCGGGCAAGCATCCGCCGACTGGACCCTGATGCTGGGCACGCGCGCGGTCGCGCTGTCCACCACGCGGCTGGAAGGCGCGGCGGCCACCTACGACGCCCGCATGAACCAGGGCAAGGCCACGCTGCAGCCGCCGCTGGGCCGCGCCGAAAGCCAGGCCTTTCTGGCGGCGCTCAACCTCGACGCTTCCCAGCTGGATATCCGCTTTCCGCTGCAGGTGGTGTCGACCGGCCTGCCCTACCTGCTGGTGCCCGCGGCGGGCGGCCTGGACCGCGCGCGCGTCGTGCACCCGGCCTTCGAAGCGCTGCTGGCCACGGTAGGCGCCAAGTTTGCCTACGTGTTCGACGTCGCGGCGCGCGAAGGCCGCACCTGGGACAACGCCGGGCTGGTGGAAGACATCGCGACCGGCAGCGCGGCCGGCCCCGTGGGCGCCTATTTGATGCAACATGGCGCGGCCGCCGCCGGCGAGCTCATTACCCTGAAGCAGGGGCGCTTTGTCGGACGCCCCAGCAAGATCATGGTGCAGGCCGACGCGGCCGGCGACATCATGGTCAGCGGCGGCGTCGTGGTGCTGGCGCGCGGCGAACTGTTTTAGCGCCGCGCATCCGCAACGCCACCGGCCGCGTACCCGCTGCAAGGCTGCTTGCGGCATGATGCGGCAAGGCGCTTGGTTTTTGGCTGGCAGCCGCGCGCACCGGCGGCAACAGAGGAGGCAACATGAAGACGCATTCACACCCGGCCCCGGCGCAATGGCGCCGCCTGCTGGCCGCCTTCATGGCGGCAGTGCTGCTGTGCGGCATGGCCCATGCCGACCCGCTGGCGCCCGCCGACGAAAAAGGCGTGCGCGCCGCCGTGGAGGGGCAGCTTGCGGCCTTCGCCAAAGATGACGCGGCCAAGGCGTTTTCGTTTGCCGCGCCCAATGTTCGCAAAACGCTGGGAACGGCCCAGGCCTTCATGGCCATGGTGCGACGCGATTACCCGGTGGTGTACCGCCCGGCCTCGGTCGCCTTCCTCAAACCCGACGGCAAGGACGACCAGGCGGTCCAGCGCGTGCAGATGGCCGACAGCAGCGGCGTTTCGTGGCTCGCGGTTTACAGCCTGGAACGGCAAAGCAACAAAGCGTGGCGCATCACGGGCTGCGTGGTGGTCGAAAACAGGGGCCGCATGGCCTGAGGCAGGGGCGCCCGCTGCGCGCCGCTCCCCCCGCTCCGGGGGAAAGTCGCGGCTAGGCCTTGTCAGCCAACGCCGCCGCGCGCAAAGAAACCGGCGCACGGGCAGCGGCCTCAAGGCAGGAAGCCGATACATGGATTACAGCGGGTTACCGCGCGCACGCCACCAGCGGCTAAGGTGACTGGTACTGCTGCCTTGCGGCGCTTCGGAACCCACCCATGAACATGATGCCTGCCAGCCCTTCGCTGGAATTCCCGCGCCTGCCGGTTGAACCGGCGTCCCCATCCCGCAGGCAAGACCTGCCGGCGCCGCGCCAGGCGCGCGCGTTTGGAGGCGCCACGCTGCCGCGCGAATCGTCCTTGAAGACCAGGGCCTGCTGCCCTGCCTGCCTTTCAAGCTCGCTGGCCGTGGTCTACCAGGAGCCCTACACCGGCCCCGGCATGCAGGCCTATCTGGCAAGGCACTATGAGGGCCATGCGTCCAGGACGGCCGAAGCGGGTGTCTATACCCTCGCGCGCTGCGAGGACTGCGGCATGGTCTTCCAGCAGCAGGTGCCCGACGACGCCTTGCTGGGCGAGATCTACAACGACTGGGTGCCCGGCACCGAGCTGGAGCGCGAACACCGCAACTACAGCCTGGACGAATATCGCTACCTCGCGGAACAGGTGCAGTTCATCATCCAGCACTTCGGCCTGCCGCCCGGCGAGCTCGATGCGCTGGACTTCGGTTTTGGCTGGGCACACTGGTCCAAGATGGCCATGGGCTTCGGCTGCAATGTGTGGGGCGTGGAGCTTTCCAAGGAGCGCGCCGAGTATGGAAGATCCGTAGGCTTGCGCGTCGTCGGCCTGGACGACCTGCCGCCCAGGCGCTTTCGCTTCATCAACACCGAGCAAGTCTTCGAACACCTGACCGAACCCCGGCAGGTACTCGAAAAACTGCGCGACGCGCTGTCGGGCGACGGCGTCATCAAGATCAGCGTGCCCAATGCGGCGGCCGCGCTGAAAAAAATCGGCCGGGGAAAAAATTTCGGCACGCTGTCTCCCGGTGAGCAGATGCCGATTGCCCCGCTGGAGCACATCAATGCCTTCAGCCACGACTCGCTGGTCGCCTTCGGAAAAGAGTTTGGCCTCAAGCCGCTGCGGCCCAGCCTTTACCGGCTGTACAACAGCGCCTCGGGCCTGCTGCAGGCCAGGAACCTGGCACGCGCGATTGCCAGGCCGGTGTACCGGCATATTTTTCCGCGCACCACCTTTGTGTACTTTGTGCGGGCCTAGGCCTGCTTGAGCGGCGAACAGCTCGCGTGCCGCCTGGCGGCTTCGCTCGGCGTGTTGCCGCCGGAACCGGTGCCCCACAGGTTTTATTACAAGTATTTACATTTAAGGTCTTTGGCTCACCTACAGGCCAACTGCATTCTTTTTCATTCCTATATCTGCGTAAATAGATTTCTTTGCAGGCCTATTTCATGAAAAAGTTCCGCTTTTCGGGAAGCGTCTGCTTGACTTGTCAAAGCCAGAAGAGGAGCATACAAAACACTTTGTAACATTTGCCATTCCCGCGGGTGAATGGAACAAACAACACGATTTCGGCTTGAGCGGGATGAGGGGAAGCAACATGAACATACGGCACTTATTCGGCCTCAACGGCCACACAAAAACCGCCCCTGCCAGCACCCGGCCCGCGCATGAGGGCCCCTCCACGATTGAGGACGGTTCCGCCAATGCCCTGCGCCGCCAGCTGATCCAGGTCTTGCTGAAAGACTCCATGCGCCGGCACGGCATTCCGGCCGGATGGCTGGACTGCCAGATGCTGCTGGTCTCCAGCCGCAGCCGCGGCGAGGGCATGTATTTGCGCATCATCATCAAGCACTGGGACATACGCCTGTTGACCTACGCGCTGGCCTTCCAGAAGTCATTGATGGTGGACATCACCCGCTTCGAGCCGCATGCCGAACAGTGGCTGTATGGGATTTCGTGGCAAATCGACTGCGGCGACAGCTGCCCCTACACCTCGCTGCCCGACCGCCATGTGTGGGAAAGCCCCACGGCGCACCCGATGGCGGCCGGCGGCGATATCAAGCAGGACATCGCGCACATCTTCGCGATCCGCGATGCCGACATGCTGGTGCGCGGCGCGGATGCCGCCTATCCCGCCAGCATCTACGACAAGACGCAACCGCAGAACCTGCGCAGGCACTGAGCCGCGGCGGCCCGCCGGCCGCCCACGTCTCCCCATGGCTCAATAGCTGCCGATGTAATCCTTCTTGCCCACTTCCACGCCGTTGTGGCGCAGGATGGCATAGGCCGTGGTGGTGTGGAAGAAGAAGTGCGGCAGGCCGTAATTGAGCAGGTAGGACTGGCCCGTGAAGCGCTTTTCCTTGGGCGTGCCGGCCTGCGTGACGATCTCGCGGACGGCGGCGTCGTCGAACTTCGCCGCGCCCAGCCCCTCGATGAAGGCCAGTATGGTGTCTATGCGCGCCTGCAGCTCGGCAAACGTGGTTTCCTTGTCCTCGATCTTGGGCACTTCGACGCCGGCCAGCCGGGCCGACACGCTTTTGGCGAAGTCGCTGGCCACCTGCACCTGGCGCAGCAGGGGGAACATGTCCGGATAGAGGCGCGCCTGCAGCAAGGCATTGGGGTCTATGTTTTTGGCGGCCGCATGGGCTTCGGCCTTGGCCAGGACGCCCTTCAGGCCGCCCAGCATCTGCTTGAAGACGGGAATGGAGGTGGTGTACATGCTGCTGGTCATGGGGAATGCTTTCTGTGTGGAATGAAAAGTGGTGGCGCGATGCCGCGAGACGCATTCTCGCCGGCTTCGGTGACGCGCGCCGGCCGCCCCGCCAATTCCGCCCAACGTTTTGCGCCTACTCTTACATTTCAGCGCAGCTCTTCTCTTTTATGCTGATGACCGCGTAGGACGCCACCGCGACACGCACAGCGCGCGCGCGGGAAGCCCTAACATCAAAAAGCCACGGCCGCATCCCGCGGCCGGTGCTGTCATCGTGAGGTAGTCATCATGTTCACCCTCCCCAAAACCCTTATCGCCGTGGCGGCCGGCAGTGCCGCGCTGCTGTGCGGCGGCCTGCTCCAGGCACAAACCGCCGCCAAGGCCGGCGCGACAAGCACTGCCGCCAGCAATACCGAAGGCGCCCGGCTGGCGAGCAGCTATAGCGCCTTTGCCGGCTCTCCGGAAAATGCCCGCGCCCTGGTTGACGGACTTCGCACCGGCACCTCCATCACGCTGGGGCCCAGCCTGACCGGCCCCAACGCGACAGCACCCGCAGCCAGCCTGTCGCCCGCGACGGGCAAGATGGGCTACGGCAATATCAACATCGCGCTCTCGCTCACCAAAACCTCGCTGGCCAAACAAGGCATCAGCAACCCGACACCGGCGCAGCTCTCGGCCGCGCTGGGCGGCGTGCTGGGCCAAAGAAGCCAGGGCCTGGGCTGGGGGCAAATCGCCAAAGGCATGGGCGTGTCGCTGGGCTCGGTCGTCAGCGCTTCACACACCGACAAGAGCGGCAAGAAGACCGACCATGCCAAAACAGACACGGTCGCCAAAGCCGACATCGCGGGCAAGGGGCTGGGCGCCGGCAAGGACTCTGGCCATGGCGGCGGAAAAGGCAATGGCGCCGGTAATGGCGGCGGCAATGCGGGCGGAAACGGTGGCGGCAATGGAGGCGGTGGTGGTGGTGGCGGGAAAAAATAAGGCCACAGCCATCCCTTAAGCCGCCCCGCATGCATGCGGGCATCCCGCGCCGCCGGAGTCCTCGGATTCCGGCGGCTTTTTTATTCCGGCCGGCGAATGCCACGGCGGGATGCTGCAGGCGCGCGCGGCCCGCCACAAAATAGTATGCTGTCATACAATTTTCCGCCGCCCTGCCCGTCCTTTAAAGGTCTTGCCATGAACGCCCCCCTCCCCACCGCTGCCCGCCAGTCCGTGCTGGCCGCCGACCTCGCCGCCCTGCCGCTGATTGAAAAATGGGTGTCCTTTGCCTCCGTCTCGCGCGACAGCAACCTGCCCCTGCTGGACTGGACACAGGCGCGGCTCGAAGCACTGGGCGTCGAATGCCGCCGCACCTATGACGACAGCGGCAAGAAGGCCAACCTCTGGGCCACGCTGCCCGCGGAAAACGGCGAAACCAAAACCGGCGGCCTGGTGCTGTCGGGCCACACCGACGTGGTGCCGGTGGACGGCCAGCCCTGGGACACCGACCCCTTCAGCGCGCAGGTCATAGGCGACAAGCTTTACGGCCGCGGCGTGACCGACATGAAAAGCTACGGCGCGACCGCGCTCATGATGGTGCCCGAGCTGCTCAAGCGCAAACTCAAGCGCCCTGTGCACCTGGCCTTCAGCTATGACGAGGAGGTCGGCTGCATAGGCGTGCGCCGCCTGATCGCCGACATGGTGGACCAGGGCTACAAACCCGCGGGCTGCATCGTCGGCGAGCCCACCGGCATGCAGGTGGTGATCGCGCACAAGGGCAAGCACGCCTACAAGACTTCGGTGCGCGGCTTCGAGGCGCACTCCTCGCTGACACCGCTGGGCGTCAACGCGGTGGAGATCGCCTGCGAGTTCGTCGCCCACCTCAAGTCCATGCACCGGCGGCTGGTGGCCGAGGGCCCCTTCGACCCGATCTACGACGTGCCGCACACCACCATCCACACCGGCGTGATCGCCGGCGGCACCGCGCTCAACATCATCCCGCGCGACTGCGACGTGACCTGGGAGATACGCCACCACCACATGAATTCACCGGTCGAGCTGTTCAACGAAGCCAAGGCCTTTGCCGACAGCCTGGTGCCGGCCATGCAGGCCGTGGCGGCGGATACCGGCATCAACCACAAGCTCAACTCGGTGCTGCCCGGTTTTGCGACGGACGCCGGCAGCGAGATCGCCCAGCTGTGCTTCAAATGCGCGGACGTGGATGCGAGCTCGGGCGCCGGCAAGGTGTCCTTTGGCACGGAAGCTGCATTGTTCCACCAGGCCGGTGTGCCGACCATCGTGTGCGGCCCCGGCCACATCGCGCAGGCACACCAGCCCAATGAATGGGTCACGCTGGACCAGCTCGCCTGGTGCGAACGCTTTATGCGCCGCCTGGCCGACGAGATCTGCGTGAACTGAAAACCCGACCGCAACTGCCTCCTCAACCGAAAGAAAACACTCCATGATGCAACGCCGAGATTTCCTGGGCACCGGCCTGGCCCTGGCCGCGGGCAGCGCCCTCGCCCAGTCCAACACCAAGATCGCGCGCATCGTGGTGCCCTTCGCGCCGGGCGGCGTGCAGGACTTGCTGGCGCGCGCCATGTCCACCGAACTGGGCTTGGCGCTGGGCCAGACCGTCATCATCGAGAACCGGCCCGGCGCGGGCGGCACCGTGGGCACGGGCTATGTCGCCAAGTCGGCGCCCGACAGCGGCACCATGGTGCTGGGCGCGGCCAGCCACAACATCGCCGGCTCGCTGTACACCAAACTCAGCTACGACCCGCAAAAAGACTTCGCGCCCATGGCGCACATCGGCACGGCCGACTACGTGCTGATGATCCATCCCGACGTGCCCGCCAAGACCGCGGCCGAGTACATACGCTACGCCAAGGCCAACCCCGGCAAGCTCAATTACGCAACCGCCGGCATCGGCAGCGCCACGCATCTTTCCATGGCCTATTTCAACGGCCTGGCCGGCATCGATGTGGTGCATGTGCCGCTCAAGGCCACGGGCGAGGCGATCAACGAGGTAATCTCGGGCCGCGCGCAGGCCGTGATCGCCGCCAGCATAGGCGCGCTGGCCTTCGCCAGGGACAGCCGCATACGCCTGATAGGCGTGACCTCGCCCAAGCGCTCCAAATACCTGCCCGAGGTGCCCACCATCGCCGAAAGCGGCCTGCCCGGCTACCAGTTCGATTCCTGGTTCGGCCTGCTGGGCCCCGCCGCCACGCCGGCGGCCGAGGTGAACCGCGTCAACGCGGCCATGGCCAAGGTCCTCAAGGACCCGGTGGTGCTGGAACGCCTGGACAAGCAGGGAATTGAACCGCTGGCCATGAACAATGCCGACTTCGCGAAGCTGCTGGCGGTCGACTACAAGCGCATGGCGGAAGTCGTGAAGGCCTCGGGCGCCAAGGTCGAATAGGCCCTAGAGCGTCATACCGGCCGTGCTGGCCAGGTAGCGCTCCAGCACCGCCAGCTCGGCCGCCGTGGGTGCCCCCTTGCCCGCGATGACCGCATACAGATTGCCGCGAAAGCCCTCGCGCGGGTAGTAGCTGATGTAGCCGCAGCCCATCAGCATCTGGGTAAAGGCGCTGGGCGCGAAGGTCGCGGCGGCGCTGCCGATTTCGGCGGAATTGAGGCGCAGCTTTTGCGCGCCCGGCACCGATGCCAGTGCCAGCACCGCCGGCGTGCTGACCGCGAGCCTGCTTGGGGCCAGCAACTGCACCGTCTGGCCTTTTGAGTCAATCCACCTGGCGCGCGGCTGGCCATTGAGAAAACCCAGCTCCGAGGTCTGCGGGTCTTCCGTCTTGGAGGCCTGGAACACCACGCCGGTGTTGGTCGGCGCCGGAACGCTGAGGGCCGCGATGGCGAAATGCGCATCCTCGAGGTTGTAGGGCACGCGGTTGCGCGGGTTGGGCTGCACGCCGGCCACGCGGCCGGATTTTTTGCACCAGAAGCCGAAGGACTCGGGCACGCTGTGGTCGGAGTTCTTTTTGCCGTTGGTCACGCGCATCACCGGCACCGACATGGGGCCGGCGGCGCCGCCGTCCTTGTTCATCCAGTTGATCATCTCCATGGCATTGCCGGGGCTCGATCCATAACCCGAATCCGACACCGCGCGCACCACCTGGCCGGCCGCGGCCGGCGCACCCAGCAGGTAGTCGGTGTAGCCGTCGGCCAGCTCCCACTTGCAGGCGCCGTATTTGGCGACGATGGCCAGCGCGGCATCGGCGAGGCTGGTCGCGGCATAGGCCACCGGGTCGCTGAGCGAAAACACCTTGCGCGGCGGCGGCACCTGGCCTGAGAGCTGCCCGTCGCTGGTGTAGCTCAGCGTGGCGACCTGGTTGGCCGCGGGTGTGTAGGTGAAGCTGTCCTGCCCGTTGGCGCCGGCCGGAATCGTCAAGCGCGATTTGCTCAGCGTGCCGCCCTTGTTGGAGGCGACCGTGAGCACCACCGGCTGGGCCAGGTTGCCGCGCGCATAGACGGTGATGGTGAGCGGCGTGCCCGCCGGCGCATAACCCGGCCCGTCGTCGTACAGGGTGGCTTGCACAATGCCCGAAGCGGCCTTGAGCACGCCCGAGACCGCCGGCTCCAGTGTCTTGTTCTGGTGCCAGCCGGGCACGTGGTTGATCGCGTAGTTGCGTATCGGCCAGTGGTTGCCGCCCATCCAGGTAAAGACCTCGCAGCCCGATTGCACGGCATAGACCGCCGCCTGCGCGAACATGGCCTCCCAGCGCGGGTCGTCTATGGGCATGCCAACCTCGGTGAGCGCCAGCTTCACGCCTTTGGCCTTGGCCCAGTCGACCGCGATCTTGAGGCGGTCCGCGCCGGTGGAAACCTGGATGGCGCCCGTGCCGAAACCGGCGCTGTAGTTCTTGGCGACCTCGGTGTCGTAGTCAAAAAAAGCGCCGTTGCTGAAGGCGTCCAGGTACATATGGACTTCATAGACCAGGTTGGCGCCCGACAGCGGAAAACCCGGGTTCTTGGTGCCTATGTACATGGCCGAGTCGTAGAGGTTGCCGGCCACGTAAATGGGATTGACGGTGTCGACCGCGCGTATGGCCTGGATGGCGGCCTGCGCGAAGGTGGGCCATATCGTGAGGTCTTCGCCGCCTTTCACCGCTTCCTCATTCGACGCAATGACACCGCCGGGCTTGGGCATGTCGTGCGGCTCGTTCATGAGGCCGTAACCGCCAAAGCCTGGATGGTTCTTCCACTTGGTCGCCGCGCGCGTCCAGAAATCGGTGAAGTTCGCGATCTTGAGCGTGGCGCCCGGCGCCAAAGAAAAAATCCGCGACTGGATCTGCACCCCGTCGGTGGTGTAAGGCCTCAAGGGGGCGGGCGGCACGGTCAGGCCTGTCACCGAGCCGTCGGGCTGGAAGCGGAAGTCCTGGTAGCGGCCGTAGTTGTGGTTGTCGATGATGCAGCGCGTACCCGCCGCGGCATGGGCATCGAGCACGCCGGTGATAAAGGCCTCATAACCCGCGTGGAAGGCACCCGGGTTGCCTATGGCCGCTTTCGCGGCTGCGTTGGCCACCGTGTCGTGCAGCATGGGCTGCAGCAACTCCCACTGGATGGGCAGCCGGTTCTTGATGAAGCCGCAGGCCGCCAGGTAGGCCACATCGGCCTTGCGCGGCACGGTGAAATGCAGGTTGGGCGCCGAACTGGTATTGGCCCGCAAGCCGGGTTTGGCCCACTCCATGCCCGAGAGGTTGGTGCCCATGGCGGGCATGCCGGCCGCAGCGCGCGCCACGGCGGCCTGCGCCTCGCGGCTCACGGTGAGGGGGCCCAGGGCCGCAAGGGCGCCTGCGGCCAGGGCGGCCTGTGAAAATTCGCGTCTTTGCATGAAAACCCTTTCCTGAAGCGTTCAGGTTAAGGCCCAATTCAGCGCTTCATTACAGTTTGACGCAGCCGCCAGGGGCTGCTTACATTTCAGGTCCGTTCGGCCCTGTCAGGACTGACAGGGCAGCCGCTTGGGCCACATCCAGGCCCCCCGTCAGCGCGATGGTCCGAGGTCGGCGACAATAGCGCCAGGTATTTTTTTGCAGCCACGGCAGCGTCCCTGGCAGCTGTCACAAAACCGCTTTCGTGCAAGGGCCAAGCCCTCGGTTTTTTAACGCACGGGCGGCCTGATCCACTTCCTTTCATGACCAAAAGTTTCTACCGGGCAGCCCTGGTGCTGGGTTTGCTGTCCGCCATCGGCCCCTTCGCCATCGACATGTATTTGCCCGCCCTGCCCTCCATCGGGCAGACCCTGGGCGCGTCCATGGGCGCGGTGCAGGCCAGCCTGATGGCCTTCTTCATCTCGCTGGGCATAGGCCAGATTGTTTACGGCCCGGTGTCCGACATGGTGGGCCGCAAGGCGCCGCTGTATTTCGGCCTGCTGCTGTTTGCCGCGGGCAGCATAGGCTGCGCGCTGGCGCCCGACATCCACACACTGGTGGTGCTGCGTTTCATCCAGGGCCTGGGCGCCTGCGCCGGCATGGTGGTGCCGCGCGCCATCGTGCGCGACCTGCACACCGGCCACGACGCGGCGCGGCTGATGTCGCTGCTGATGCTGGTCTTCAGCGTCTCGCCCATCCTGGCGCCGCTGGCCGGCAGCCTGTTGATCGAATCCTTCGGCTGGCGCAGCGTGTTCTGGGCCGTCACCGTGGCCGCGGCCGCCGGCCTGCTGCTGGTGGGCTTCACCCTGCCCGAGACACGCCCGCCCGAGCAGCGCGTGGACAGCAGCTTCGGCAGCGCGATCAAGGCCTACGGCGTGCTGTTGCGGGACCGCCATTTCATGGGCCTGGTGTTTATAGGCGCTTTCGGCATCTCGAGTTTCTTCGCCTACCTGGCCAACTCATCCTTTGTGCTGATAGACCACTACGGCCTCACGCCGCGCCAGTACAGCATCGCCTTCGCGGTCAACGCGGCCTCCTTCATCGGTGTCTCGCAATTCACCGGCAAGCTGGCTGCGCGCTTCGGCCTGGTACCCATCGTGAAGGTAGCGGTCACCGGTTATGCGGCCGTGATGGCGCTGCTGCTGCTCGTCAACCTGGCCGGCATTGAACGGCTGGACGTGATGATCGCCCTGCTGCTGCTGGGCTACGGCTTCCTGGGCCTGGTGGTGCCGACCACCGCCGTGCTTGCGCTTGAAGAACACGGCGCAATAGCTGGTACCGCTTCGGCCTTGATGGGCACCTTGCAATTCGTGACCGGCGCGGTGGTGATGGCGACGGTCGGTGTGTTTGCCGACGGCACGGCCCTGCCCATGGTGGCGGGCATCGCGGGCTGCGCGCTGCTGGCGTATGCGATGGCGCGCGGCACGCTGGGCGGCAAGCGCGTCGCGCCGGCGGCGACGCCTCGGTAGCGTCAACGCCTGAGCCCTTTCTTTCAAACGGTTTCGGGCACGCGCGGGCACACAGCAGACGCATCAAGTACCCTGCCCTGCAGAGCCTGTGCCAGCCAGGCCTCCACCAGCACCGGGTCATTGACCGTTTTGATCGCCTGGTAAGCGGCCTCGGCTTCCGGAAACCGCCGACGCAAAAAATTCAGCCATTGCTTGAGCCGACCCGCCCGCGCGCGCGGTTCAATCCGTGAGCAGACGATGCGCCAGAAGTCGGCGACCAGCGGCAGCAAAGCCGACCAGCCCACGGCGGCCTGCATGCCCAGCCGGTCCGCCTTGATCGCCAGGCCCAGGCCGGGGTCGCGCACCGCGCCGCGTCCAATCATCAGCGTGTCGCAGCCCGAGAGCTCGCGGCAGCGCCGCGCGTCCTCCACCGTCCAGATCTCGCCATTGGCCACGACCGGAATCTTCACCGCGGCGCGTATGTCGGCAATACGCTCCCAGTAAGCCGGCGGCCTGTAGGCCTGCGCTTTGGTACGGCCGTGCACCACCAGCTCGCCCGCGCCGCCCGCTTCGATCGCGAGCGCACATTCGACGGCGCGCGTGTCGTCCTCATAACCGAGCCGCATCTTGGCGGAAACAGGCATGTGCGCCGGCACCGCGCGGCGCACCGCAGCAACCACCGCCGTCAGGGTCTCGGGTTCCCTGAGCAGGGAGGCCCCGCCGCCATGACGGTTGACGACGGCCGCCGGGCAGCCGAAGTTGAGGTCTATGCCGTCAGGCCCCAGGCCCGCGAGCCGCGCGGCATTTTCGGCCATGCAACCCGGGTCCGAACCCAGCAGCTGCGCGCGCACCGGCACGCCGGCCAGGGTACGGCCGCCGTGATGCAGCTCGGGCACGATGCGATAAAACACGCGCTCGGGCAGCAACTGGTCGGTGATGCGGATGAATTCGGAGACGCAGCGGTCTATGCCGCCTACCCGCGTGAGGATGTCGCGCAGCACAAAGTCCAGCAGCCCTTCCATGGGGGCCAGCAAGACGGTGGCGTGCGCTTCAGCCCTCATCGCGCCTCAATGCGGTTTGGCGCCCAATCGCCACAGCGAGGTCACTTCGGCCGCGCGCGCCGCATGCAGCGCATCGCCCGCGTCCGAGGCCTTGGGATGCTGCGGCTGGGCGTCAAGGTGGTCTATGACTTTGAGGCCCGCGGCATCTATCGCCTCCAGCAGCCAGGCGCGCGTGCGCAGGCCCAGGTGCTCGGCCAGGTCCGACAGGATCAGCCAGCCCTCACCCTGGGGCTCGAGGTGAGCGGCCAGGCCCTTGAGGAAACCCAGCAGCATGCGGCTGTCTTCGTCATACACCGCATGCTCGACCGGCGAGCCGGGGCGCGCGGGCAGCCAGGGCGGGTTGCAGACGATGATGTGGGCAAGGCCTTCGGGGAACAGATCGGCCTGGCGCACCTCGACCTGCGGAAAACCCAGGCGCTTGAGGTTGTCGCGCGCGCAGGCCAGCGCGCGCGGGTCCAGGTCGGTCGCGACCACGCGCTGCACGCCGCTGCGCAAGGCCAGCACGGCGGCCAGCACGCCGGTGCCCGTGCCTATGTCAAAGCCCAGCAGGTCGGCCGTGCCTTCAGGCACGGGCGCCTGGGCCACCAGGTCTATGTATTCGCCGCGCACCGGCGAGAACACGCCGTAATGCGGATGGATGCGGTTGTGCGGCCCGTCTTCACCGAGCGCGGGAATCGGGACACCCTTACGCCGCCACTCATGCGCGCTGATAAAACCCATCAGTTCGCGCAGCGATGCCACTGAAGAATCCGCACCCTCCTTGGCGGGACCCCAGGCTTCGGCGCACGCTTTTTTTGCATCGGGCGCGCGGCGCAAGGGAATGCCGTAGTCCGCGTCAAACGGAACCAGCACCATGCCGAGCACACGGGCACGCTGCGCCTGGGCCTGGCGGTGCAGGTGGAAAGCCTGCGGGAATACCGGTGCCGGCGCTTCGGCTGTGGCGGTAGCTTCTGCGGCCTCCCCGGTTTTTTGGGCTTTGACGCGCTTGTCGCGCTTGGGCTTGGCCGGTTTGTCGACACGGCGTGCCAGCGCCTGCACCAGCATGCGGGCATTCTGGAAATCGCCGCGCCACAGCAGCCCTGTACCCTCGCAGGCCAGGCGGTAGGCCGTGTCGGCGCTCATGCTGTCGTCGGCCAGCACCACACGCTTGGGCGGCGCGGCGCCGCGCTCGGAGCGCCAGCGCGCGGAACACGCCTCGCCGCTCTCTGTCCAGTGGATCAGGACGGGTTCGGACGGTGAGACAGAAACGGGAGTTGAAACAGGCATCAGGGGCAAACACAGCAAAGGGAGCCAAGTGTTTTAACAGATGCGGCCTCCCGTTTGGGCGGAATGGCCTTAAAACGGCCCGCCAATGCTGAAAATGGCCGCTTTTCGGGTCGAACTTCCGTAAAAGTTCAGGTCGCGCCAGCCGTCGCGCATGCCGTGCCCCAAACCGGCACACGGCATCTATTTTCAAAAATCCGGCGTCAATGTTCCACGCATGGACATTCAACGCCCAGGCCCGCCACGAATACCCCTATGGTGCGGCTTCTGGAGAAGAAAGGCCGCTGTCAGGCCTATCAAAAAAACACCATGCCATTTGAAATCAAGCCCATCAACCAGGAGGCTTTTGACGCGGTCTACACACCGGAGCTCACGCAGCAGCTGATGGGTTTTGTCCACCCCACCCGGGACCGGTTTGACCTGAGCCGCCGCAGCTGGGCCGTGGACCCCGGTCGCGGCGCCTACTTTCTGGAGGTCAGCCTCATCAACGGCAGGGACTGGGCCTTCAGCTACCTGCTGATCCAAGGCAAGGAGTTCGCCCTGGTCCAGTCGGAAGGCCACTGCCGCTACTCCTTTGTGAAGCTCTCCCCAGGCTTTGCCTGGCGGCCTGAGGAAGCCGAAAGCCTGGTGGCGCAAGCACTGCGCGTGGGTGGGGTCTTCCTCGACGGCTGCTACAACCTGCCGCCCGGCTTCGGCATGAACCTGCCCAATATCAACGCCGTACCCCACGCGGAATTCATCCCGCGCAAAACACACAAGGTCAATTGAGCCCAAGACCGGTCCGGCGCACCGCTTTGACAAGCGGGGGGCCGGGGTCCGGCTTCGCCGGCCCTAAGGCGCCCGTCCCCTGCAAGGGGAGAGGAGGCTACACGAAGTGAGCCTCAACAGGGGTGTTCAAGTCATGTATTCCAGCCACCGCCCAGTGCACGGATCAAACCCACTGTCGCCAGGTACTGCGCGGTCTTGACCTGCAGCGCCTGGCGGCGGTTGCGCAGCTCGCTGCGCTGGGCGTCCAGCAGCTCCAGCTGGCTGACAAAGCCGTTGCGGTAGCGCGAATCCGACAGCACCGTGGCGCGCGTGGCCGAGGCCACCGAGCGCGACTGGGCTTCCGACTGCTCGGCCAGCAGGCGCAGGGCCGACAGCTGGTCTTCCACGTCCTTGAAGGCGACGAGGATCTGCTCGCGGTAATTGGCCAGGGCAATGTCGAGTTCGGCATTCGCGTTCTGCACGCCGGCCTGGCGGCGGCCGCCGTCAAAAATCGGCAGTGACAGCAGCGCGCCCACACCCCAGGCCTGGCTGGAGACCTTGAACAGGTCCTTGATCTCCGGCGCGGCATAACCGCCGTTGGCCGTCAGCGAGAAGGTCGGGAACCAGGCGGCCTTGGCCACGCCCACGCGGGCCTGCGCGGCCTGCATGCTGCTTTGCGCGGCGGACACGTCGGGGCGGCGCTCCAGCACCGTGCTGGGCACGCCGGCCGGGATCACGGGCAGCACCGTAGCCCACTCAGTGGGAGCGACGGCAAAACTGGACGCCACCTCGCCGACCAGCACGGCCAGCGCATGTTCGATTTCGGCACGGCGGCGGTCCAGCGCCAGCGCTTCGGATTCCGTGGCCGCGACCTCGGCGCGCACGCGGGCGACGTCGAGCTCGGCCACGTCACCCTCGCGGAAGCGCACTTCCGTCAGGCGCAGCGTGTTGCGGTAGGCCTGCAGCGTATCGCGCACCAGGGTGCGTTCGGTGTCCAGCGCGCGCAGGTTCAGGTAGGCCTGCGCCACGTCGGCCTGCACCAGCAGCTGGGTGCTGCGCAGCAGGGCTTCGCGCGACTGGGCGTCCAGTGACGCGGCGTCCGAGTTCAGCGAGAGCTTGCCGATCAGGTCGACTTCATAGGAAAAATTGGCGGCGGCCGTGACCGTGGTCTGCGCGACGCGATTCGTGGTGATATTGCTCTGGCGCACCGCGCCGCCGCTCAAGCCCACTTGCGGCAGGCGGTCAGCGTCGGTGTTGCGCAAGATCGCGCGCGCCTGGGCCAGGCGGCCCGCGGCCACCTTGACGCTGTTGTTGTTCTGGCCGGCCTGCTCGACCAGCCGGTCCAGCACCGGGTCGGCAAACACCTTCCACCAGGCGCCTTGTGATTGCGGGGCCGTCGCGGTGGCAACAGCCGCCGCACCGGCATTTTCCTTGTAGGCCGCGGGCGCGGCGGGAATGCTGGCCGGGTCTACCGAGGCGCTGGTGGCGCAGCCCGCCAGCACCAGGGCGGCCAGCAGGGGCAGCAGCGCGCTGCGCAGTTTTGACGATGTGTGGTTCATGATGAACTCCTGTAACTTGATGCTTGTTGTTATTCGTGAAGCTTGACGGGCGCGGCCGGCTGGGCGTGCGCGCCTGCGCCGCCGCTGCCCGCGAAGGCCTCGAGGTGCGGCACTTCGCCGTGCAGCTTGAGCGGGCGGTTGCCCGTGAGGCGGCGCAGCGTCACATAAAACACCGGCGTGAGGAACAGGCCGAAGGCCGTGACGCCAATCATTCCCGAGAACACCGCGACGCCCATGGCATGGCGCATTTCGGCGCCGGCACCCGTCGACAGCACCAGGGGCAGCACGCCCATGATGAAGGCCAGCGAGGTCATCAGGATGGGGCGCAGGCGCAGGCGGCTGGCTTCGATCGCGGCCTGCAGCGGCGTGCGCCCGGCAAATTCCAGCTCGCGTGCGAACTCCACGATCAGGATGGCGTTCTTCGCCGACAGCCCCACCAGCACGATCAAGCCGATCTGCGTGAAGATGTTGTTGTCGCCGCCGGTCAGCTTCACGCCCAGCATGGCGGCCAAGAGGCCCATGGGAACGATCAGCACGATGGCGATCGGCAGGGTCAGGCTTTCGTACTGCGCGGCCAGCACCAGGAAGACCAGCAGCAGCGCCAGCGGGAACACCCACATGGCCGAGTTGCCGGCGATGATTTCCTGGTAGGTCAGGTCGGTCCACTCGTAGCTGATGCCGGGCGGCAAGGTTTCGGCCGCGATGCGGGCGACCGCGTCCTGCGCCTGGCCCGAGGAATAGCCGGGCGCGGCGCCGCCGTTGATGTCGGCCGACAGGAAGCCGTTGTAGCGCATCGCGCGTTCCGGGCCGAAGCTGGGCGTGACCTTCATCAGCGCCGACAGCGGCACCATCTCGCCGGTGGCCGAACGCACCTTGAGCAGGCCTATGTCCTCGGCGCGGGCGCGGTAAGGCGCGTCGGCCTGGACCCGCACGGAGTAAGTGCGGCCGAACTTGTTGAAGTCGTTGGCGTAGAGGCTGCCCAGATAAATCTGCATGGTGTCGAACACGTCGGTCACCGGCACGCCGAGCTGGCGCGCCTTGGTGCGGTCAATGTCGGCATAGAGCTGCGGCACGTTGACCTGGAAGCTCGAGAACAGGCCGGCCAGTTCAGGCGTCTGGTAGGCCTTGGCCATGAAGTCCTTGGTGGCTTTGTCGAGCGCGGCATAACCGAGCGAGCCGCGGTCTTCCAGCTGCAGCTTGAAGCCGCCGGTGGTACCCAGGCCCTGCACGGGCGGCGGCGGGAACATCGCGATAAAGGCTTCCTGGATGCCGCTGAACTTGCCGTTGAGCTGGCCGGCGATGGCGCCCGCGCTCAGGTCCGCGCTCCGGCGCTGGTCAAAGGGCTTCAGGGACAGAAACACGATGCCCGAGTTGGAGCTGTTGGTAAAGCCGTTGATCGACAGGCCGGGGAAGGCGATCGCGTGCTCCACACCAGGCTGCTTCATGGCGATGTCGCTGATGCGGCGTATCACGTCTTCGGTACGGTCCAGCGTGGCGCCGTCGGGCAGCTGCGCGAAACCGATCAGGTACTGCTTGTCCTGGCCGGGCACAAAACCGCTGGGCACGGCCTTGAACAGGCCCGTGGTGGCCAGCACCAGCACCAGGTAGATGCCCAGCATCACGGCCTTGCGCGAGATCGCGCCCTTGACGCCACGGCTGTAGTTCTCGGAGCCGCGGTGAAAGGCCTTGTTGAAGGCGCCGAAGAAGCGGCCGAAGACCTTGTCCATGCCGCGGGTCAGCGCGTCCTTGGGCGCGTCGTGGCTCTTGAGCAGCAAGGCGGCCAGCGCGGGCGACAGGGTCAGCGAGTTGACGGCCGAGATCACGGTCGAGATCGCGATCGTCAGCGCGAACTGCTTGTAGAACTGGCCCGACAGGCCGGTGATGAAGGCCAGCGGCACGAACACGGCGATCAGCACCAGGGCGATGGCGATGATGGGCCCGGACACCTCGCGCATGGCGCGGTAGGTGGCGTCGCGCGGGCTCAGCCCGGCCTCGATGTTGCGCTCGACGTTTTCCACCACCACGATGGCGTCGTCCACCACAATGCCGATGGCCAGCACCAGCCCGAACAGGCTGAGCGCATTGATCGAAAAACCGAAGAGGTGCATCACCGCGAAGGTGCCGATGACGGAAATCGGCACGGCCAGCAGCGGGATGATGGAAGCGCGCCAGGTCTGCAGGAAGATGATCACGACCAGCACCACCAGGGCCACGGCCTCGAGCAGGGTGTGCACCACGGCTTCGATGGAGGAACGCACGAACTGCGTGGTGTCGTAGACGATCTCGTAGTCCACACCCTCGGGCATGTTCTTCTTGAGTTCCTTCATCACGGCCTGCACGTCGTCCGAAATCTGGATGGCGTTGGAGCCCGGCGCGGCGAACACCGGCACGGCGACTGCCTGCTTGTTGTCCAGCAGCGAGCGCAGCGCGTAGTCGGACGCGCCCAGTTCCAGGCGCGAGATGTCGCGCAGGCGCGTCACGGCGCCGCCCTTGTCGGTCTTGACGATGATGTCGCCGAACTCTTCCTCACTCTGCAGGCGGCCCTGGGCGTTGATGGACAGTTGCATGTCCACGCCGGGCAGGCCGGGCGAAGCACCCACCACGCCGGCGGCGGCCTGGATGTTCTGCTCGCGGATGGCGCGCACCACGTCGCCGGCGGACAAACCGCGCTCAGCCACCTTTTGCGGATCCAGCCAGACGCGCATCGAGTAGTCGCCCGAGCCGAACAGCTGCACCTGGCCCACGCCGTTGATGCGTGCCAGGCGGTCCTTGACGTTGAGCACCGCGTAGTTGCGCAGGTAGGTCATGTCGTAGCGGTCGTTGGGCGAGAGCAAATGCACCACCATGGTGAGGTCGGGCGAGCTCTTGATGGTGGTGATGCCCAGGCGGCGCACTTCCTCGGGCAGGCGCGGCTCGGCTTGCGAGACGCGGTTTTGCACCAGCTGCTGCGCCTTGTCCGGGTCGGTGCCCAGCTTGAAGGTGACGTTGAGCGTCATCAGGCCGTCGGTGGTGGCCTGGCTGCTCATGTAGAGCATGCCGTCCACGCCGTTGATGGATTCCTCCAGCGGCGTGGCCACGGTTTCGGCGATCACCTTGGGGTTGGCGCCCGGGTAGTTGGCGCGCACCACCACCGTGGGCGGCACCACGTCGGGGTACTCGGCGATCGGCAGCGAGCGCAGCGCGATCAGTCCGGCGATGAACATCAGCAGCGACAGCACGCCGGCAAAGATGGGCCGGTCAATAAAAAACTTGGATAGATTCATGGCGATTCTTCTTGTTCAGGTGAGGGGCGGCTCAGGACTTGGCCGCGACCTTCACGGCTTTTTCGGTGAGCTCGGCCTTGGCGGACATTTCCACCGTTTGCGGCGCGACCAGCGCGCCGGGGCGTATGCGCTGCAGGCCGTTGACGACGATGCGTTCGTTGGCGGCGAGGCCGCCCTTGACCACGCGCAGGCCGTTGACGGCGGCACCCAGCGTGACCTCGCGGTAGACCGCCTTGTTGTCGGCGCCCACCACCAGCACAAACTTCTTGTTCTGGTCGGTGCCGACCGCGCGTTCGTTGATCAGCAGGGCCGTGCCCTTGGTGGCCTGGCCCATGCGGATGCGCGCGAACTGGCCGGGCATGAGCTGGCCGTCCTTGTTGTCGAAGACGGCGCGGGCGCGCACGGTTCCGCTCTTGGCGTCGACCTGGTTGTCGACGAGTTGCAGCTTGCCTTCGAACGGCGTGTCGGTGCTGGCGGCCGTGCCCATCTGCACAGGAATGCGCTCGAGGTTGCGGCTGGCCGGGCCGCCATTTCCGCCCACGTCCTTCAGGGCCTTGGTGACGACCTGCTCGTCAGCATCAAAGCTCGCGTAGATCGGGCTCACCGACACCAGCGTGGTCAGCACGGGAGCGCCCGGGCCGGCGGCGACCAGGTTGCCCACAGTCACTTCGAGCTTGCCGACGCGGCCCGACACCGGCGCGCGCACCTGGGTGTAGCCCAGGCTCAACTGCGCCGTCTGCAGGGCCGCCTGCGCGGCGCGCAAATTGGCTTCGGCCTCGCCCTTGCCGTTGGTGCGTTCGTCGAATTCACGCTTGGAAATCGCCTGCTCGCTCCACAGGCGCTGCGAACGCTCCTGCTCGCCCTTGGCCTGGGTGACCCGGGCCTGGGCGGCGGCAACCTGCGCATCAGCGCGTTCCACGTCGGCGGCATAGGGCGCCGGGTCTATGGTCAGCAACAGGTCGCCCTTCTTGACCAGCGCGCCTTCGCGAAAGTGCACAGACTGTATGGTGCCGGCCACGCGCGAACGGACATCCACGCGCTCGACCGCCTCCAGCCGGCCCGAGAACTCGTCCCAGGCGGAGACGTCGCTTTGCACCACGGTGGCGACCGAGACAGGGGTGGCTTGCGGCGCGGCGGGACCGGACTGGGCGCGGGTACCGGAGACGCCGAACACGGCGGCGGAAATACCGGTCACGGCCAGCACGGCGAGGGCCACGGCCAGCAGGCGGCGCTTGGGGGTATGCAGTTGTATGGATGGCATGTCAATTCTCTCGAAGATGGGATGGATGAAGAAAACGGGTAAACGGAAAAGTGAATGGGAGCCAAGAGGTCGGGCAAAGCGGCGACTCTAAAACCTCAACTTAAGTTGAGGTCAAGCGCGCGACGCCTAACACGCTGCCCGTGCAGGGACATCAAGCCGCCGCGGCCTTGCCCGCGGCGCTGATCGGTATCCGAATGAATCAATGGCATGGTGAACTCCCTCAAAGAAAAAATCGAAGCGATAAAACTCAGGCCACCGCGCCATGCGCGGCGGTCCGCGCATCCAGCGCGGTGGCAAAGAATCGGCCGAAGCGCTCACGCAGCAGCGGCCCCCAAGCCTTTTTGGGGTCGGCCGGTTCCAGGTAGCTGCAGGGCCAGCCGGTGGGAACCGGCAACACCGTGTCCAGCGCGACCAGGCCGGCGGCGCGCAGGCGCGCGGCATAGGCCAGCGTCTCGTCACGCAGCGGGTCGTCCTGCGCCGTGATCAGCAGCGTGGGCGGCAGGCCGGCCAGGCGAAAGGCCGAACCGGGTGCGGCATAGGGATGGCTGGCGTCTTCCAGGCGCGGCAGGTAGTTGTGCCAGCCGTCGGCCCAGGTGCAGCCGACCGGGCCGGCTTCAGCGTCGCGCAGCGAAGCCGTGGCCAGGCAAGGGTCCAGCATGGGCGACAGCAATATCTGCCCGGCCAGCGCCGGCTCCTGCAGGTCGCGCGCCATCAGCGCCACAGCTGCCGCGATATTGCCGCCGGCTTCCTCGCCAGCCACAAACACCGGTGCCCCGGCGCCGGCCAGCTTGTGGCGGGCCTTGAAAGCCCACTCCAGGGCGGCGTAGCCCATTTCAACGGCACCGGGAAACGGATGCTCGGGCGCCAGCGGATAGTCCAACGACATCACCACCGCGCCGGCATCAGCCAGCAGCCCGGCCACGCAGGAGCCGCCTTCCAGCGAACCGCCCACAAAGGCGCCCGCATGGAAATGCAACACCAGCGGCGACACGCCCGCGCTGCCGCGGCGGCCGTAGAAACGCACGTCCAGCGGCTTTTTCAGCGCAAGCTGGATCTGCTTTTCGACCCACGGGGGGCTGGTTTTGTCGTCGCCTTTGACGGCGGGCTGCTGGCTTTTCATCGTCGTGAACCGCGTAGGGCTCCGGTTTGTTGCAATGCAGCAGAAGATACGCCCGGGGTGTCACTTAATAAATAGCCTTTCCGTTTATTCTTTATTTCACCAATGCAACAATCGGGGGTATGCCTGAGCTCCCCACGCTGTCGTACCGGGCTGTTTGCCGCGCAAGCCCCTGCCCGCTTCATCACCACGACTTGAGGCCTGGGACGCGAAGTGTGGTCCTTGCCTCCATGGCAGGGTCCACAGACTCCGGGAAAACCCGGACAGGACCAAGGGCTATTTGGCGGCGGTCACGGGAAGCCGCCATGATGGTCACAATCGCCCCTCGCAGTTCCTCCGCGAACTTCCCTTCGCGGATCTCCCCGGCTTTCCCCAGGACCCCCGCGGCCACCCGCCGCCAGGGGATGAGGCAGCAGGCCCACCGGCCCGCGGCGCCTCAGGTGCATTGACAGACCCTTACCAGGACCACAGGACAGGACTTTTCATGGACAAGTTTTCCGCAATGCAGGCCTTTGTACGGGTCGTGGAAGCCGGTACCTTCACCAAGGCCGCCGATTCCATGGGCATGCCCAAGCCGACGGTGACCCGGCTGATCCAGACGCTGGAGCAGTCACTGGACACCAAGCTGCTCAACCGCACCACACGCAAGGTCACGGTCACGGCCGACGGCGCGGCGTATTACGAACGCGCCGGCCGCCTGCTCGGCGAGATGGAAGAGCTCGAATCGAGCATGTCGCGCGCCAAGGCCAGCCCGCGCGGCCGGCTCAAGGTGGACATCCCCTCTTCCCTGGGTATGGCGGTGGTGATCCCGGCCCTGCCGGATTTTTATGCGCGCTACCCCGATATCCAGTTGGAGCTCGGCGTGAGCGACCGGCCCATAGACATCCTGGCCGAGAACGTGGACTGCGTGATACGCGGCGGCGAGATCACCGACCAGTCGCTGGTGGCACGCCGCATCGGCGAGTTCTATTTGATGTCCTGCGCCTCGCCGGCCTACCTCAAGCGCCATGGAACACCGCAACATCCGCAGGAACTCGCGCATGGGCACAGGCTGATCCGCTATGTATCGCCGCGCGACGGCAAGCTCTACGGCGTGACGCTGCACAAGGACGGCGAAAGTGTGGAGGTCGAGGGCTACCACCAGCTCTCCGTCAACGACTCGAACGCCGGCGTGGCGGCGGCGCTGGCCGGCCTGGGCATCCTGCAGACGGTCACCTTCCTGGTACAGCAGCACATCAGCAGCGGCGCGCTGGAGCCGCTGTTCAACGGCTGGTGCTCCGCGGCCAAGCCGATTCACGTGGTCTACCCGCCGAACCGCCACCTGAGCAACAAGGTGCGCGTCTTTGTCGACTGGATCGCCGACCTGTTCGCCAGGCACGACCTGATCCAGCGCAAGAGCAGCCTGCCAGGGCGCAGCGCGCGCGCGCAGCTCGTTGCCGAAGCGCTGGTCGAGTAGCCAACGCCGGCCCGGCATCTCCTACAGCCGGCGTCACTGACAGCCTACAGCGCAAGCGGCATTCACCGATTAAGGTGAAGGCCTGTCCGATCCGTCCTCCTGGATTCTTCCTGTACTGCCTGCGAAAGACCTCACATGCCAAGATTAAAAGCCCCCGCGCCCGATGCCGAAAGCCGAAAGGCACTGGAGCAGCGGGCACGGGAAGCCGTGCTGCCCGCGCCGCCCAGGCAAAAAGGGCGCTGGCCCTTTCCCGTGAACAATGAGCAGCCCGCGGGTGAAGCCGGCGACGGCCAGCGCGAATCGCCGGACGACAAACCGGCCCGCAAATCCGGGGACTAAGCGCGCGGCTTCAGGCGCTTGGCCAGGCCGACCAGCAGCAGCACCAGCGCGCCCGCTACCAGGCCGACCAGCGCATCCATCAGCAGCGGCGTGAGCGCGGCCAGGAACGCGCCGGCGCCGGTTGCCACCTGCTGCGTGAGCGTTTCGATGAAGTGGTGCAAGGGCGCGAAGCCGTGCGTGAGTATGCCGCCGCCCACCAGGAACATCGCGGCCGTTCCGGCCAGCGACAGCCCTTTCATGAGCCAGGGCGCGGCCCACAGGATGGCCCTGCCCCCGCTGCGCTGCAGGCGCGGCCAGGCGCCCTCGCCCGTGCGCCGGCTCAGGTAAAGCCCGCCGTCGTCGAGTTTGACGATGGCCGCCACCAGGCCGTAAACGCCGACCGTCATGGCCACGGCAATGCCGCAGAGCACCGCGACCTGGGTCACGAAGGGGCTGGCCTGCACCGTGCCCAGCGTGATCGCGATGATCTCGGCCGACAGGATGAAGTCGGTGCGCACCGCGCCCTTGATCTTGTCCTTTTCCAATGCCACCAGGTCCACCGCGGGATTGGACAGCGCGGCGGCCAGCGCCTCGTGCTCGGCGGCCTGCTCGTGCGCGCTGTGCATGAATTTGTGCGCGAGTTTTTCGAAACCCTCGTAACAAAGAAAGGCGCCGCCCACCATCAGCAGCGGCGTCACAGCCCAGGGCGCAAAAGCACTGATGGCCAGCGCCGCCGGCACCAGGATGGCCTTGTTGATGAAAGAGCCCCTGGCCACGGCCCAGACCACCGGCAGTTCGCGGTCGGCCTTGACGCCGGCAACCTGCTGGGCATTGAGCGCCAGGTCGTCGCCGAGTACACCGGCGGTTTTTTTGGCGGCGACTTTCGAAAGCAGCGCCACGTCGTCGAGCACGGTGGCGATGTCGTCAATCAATGCAAGCAGGCTGCTGGCCATGGTGTTCTTTTTCGTCAGGGCTGCGGCGCCGTACCGCAGTAATGTGGGAGAGGCATCCGGCGCATGGTGTTGTATTGATGGCGCCGAGGAAGAGCCGCCACTTTACCTAACTTCCGCGACGGCAAAAGAAAAGCCGCCCGCGGGCGGCTTTTTTTCGGATGATTTCCGTCAGGAACACAGGCTCAGCGCGCGGTCAATCGTCCCAGGATAAAGCCCAGGGCCAGGGCCGCACCCACGGCTTCCAACGGCCTTTCCTGCACCCAGGATTTCGAGACTTCCAGCGCGTGCGCAGGCGCTTCGCTGATGCGGCGGGTCTGGTCGGCAAAGCGGTCGGCCACATGACTGGCGGTGCCGGCCAGTTTGTCGACGCCCTGGTGTGCCGCCGAGGAGGCACGGTCCACCGCGCTGCGTGCCGGATCGGCCACCTTGTCGATGCCGCTGTGAAGCGCCGCGCCGGCGGACTCGACGCCGCGCTGGATGGGATTGCCGCCGGCGGGCGATGCTGTGGTTTTGTCCATGGTGCTTCTTTCAAAAAAATTCCACAAAATACGGATGTCGCGTTGCCGGTGCCAAAGGCCATCGAAAGATCATCCGGCGCGTCCAATCACTGTAGGCACAACCCAGGCAGCGGGCTGTGCGCGGCCGGACAGGCTGCATGTAGGACAAAAGAGTGTTGCGGGGCCCGGCCGGCTGTCGGACCGGGCTGACAGGAGAACGGTCACTTGGCTTGGCGGGCCGCGCCGCGCAGGCCCCCATCATCAAGGCCTGACCAAAACCTCATCCGGACCCAAGGAGAGTTTCATGTCCAGGAATGCAAGACGCACCCCAAAATCCCGCCTGAGCGACAACGGCCAGCCCCGCTACGGCCCACCCGAAGAGGCCGCGGAAGACGACGAAGGACTGGAATTACCGGTGGAGCCTGATGAGGGGACGCCGCTGATTCCGGATGATGAGCGGGTCGTCAATGTGCCTTCTTGAGGCCGGATCTTGCTCCGGCGGGGCGCTCCCCTCTGACTCCTGCTGGCCGGGCAACCCCGGCCAGCAAGCCTCAGCAGAGAAAGCAGAAAGACGAAGAGAGAAGAAGGAGAGAAGGAGAGAAGGAGAGAAGGAGAGAAGGAGGGGAGCGCTCTCGCCGGAGCAAGACCCGGCCTCAATCCACCGCACGTTTGAGGCGAATCTCTTCAAGCTTCGCACTCCCAAACGCCACCGTCTTGAGGGAGGGCATCTCCCTCTTGAACCCAGCGGCGTGCTCATAAAACGCCAAAGCACGTTCATTGCGCAACAGCACCCACAGTGTGACCTGTGTGCAGCCTTCGTCCTTCAGGCCTTCGCGCGCGCCGTCCCAGAGGGCCAAGCCGGCGCCTTTGCGCCAGTGATCGGGGTGGACGTACAGCGCCCAGATCTCGCCGACGGTGGACTTGGTGCCGGCGTCGCGGGAGCGGTCAAAGCCGACAAAACCCACGACTTGTTCGCCTTCGGTGGCCACCAGCAGTTGCGGTTCGCTGAATTCGATGGCTTCGCGCCAGTAGGCCTGGCGTTTTTCCACGGTGATCTTGGCGAGGTAATCCTCGGGCAGGAGGTCCTTGTAGGCGGCTTGCCAGGTGGCGACATGGATTTCGGCGATGGCTTTGGCGTCGCGGGACGTGGCAGGACGGATGGAGTAACTGGACATGAAAAATCGCTTGCTGGTGAATCGGTGCGGGAAATATTCGGGGGGAGCGGAATTGTCGCGCAAATCGCGGCCCGTGCCGCCCCTCCCGGCAGGCCTCAGGCCGCTTCTAGGGTAAATTCAGCGCTCATTCCGCGCTTTTCCGCCCGTTTTCACACCCAGGTTTCATCCCCCATGCCCACCAGCGGCCCAAAAGAAGAACAAAACCGGATATTCAGCGCACGCATGGCGCCGGACGGCCCTGTGTTTGATGCACCGGCCATGCTGCCGCTGCTGGAAGCCGCCGAGCTGGCGGGGCTGGCGCCGGCGAGTTCCTGCCGCAACGGCACCTGCCGCACCTGCATACGCCGGCTGGCCGGCGGCAGCGTGCACTACCGCATCGAATGGCCGGGCCTGAGCGCCGAGGAAAAAAAAGCGGGCTACATCCTGCCCTGCGTGGCGTACCCGCTGTCGGACGTGGTGATCGCGCCGGCCGACTGAAGCGCCTGGGGCGGCGGCAGGCCGCCAGGCGAAGCCGCGCCGTCGCCCAGCGCGCGCTGCATCAGCACCGTGTCCACCCACTGGCCGAACTTGTAGCCCACGCAGCCCAGCGTGCCGACACGGACAAAACCCTGCGCCTCATGCACCCGCAGCGAGCCGGTGTTGGCGCTGTTGCCGACCACGGCCACCATCTGCCGGAAACCGCGCTCTTCACACTCGCGGATCAGTTCGCGCAGCAAGGCGCTGCCGACGCCGGCCTGGCGCATGCCGGGTGCGACATAAATCGAGTCCTCCACCGTGTGCCGGTAGGCCGGCCGGGAACGGTAAGCGCTGCCATAGGCATAACCCACGACCTCGCCGTCCCGCTGCGCCACCAGGTAGGGATAGCCGCCGCGCAGGATGTCGGCGCGGCGCGCCCGCATCTGCGCCACCCCGGGCGGCTCGAGTTCGAAGGTCGCCAGATTGGTCGCCACATAGTGGGCGTAGATGGCCTGGATCGCCGCCATGTCGCTGTCGGCGCAGGGGCGGATGGACAGCGCGCCGGCCGCGGGACTGGCGGAGGGCGCAAGAAGGGTTTGTGAAGAAAGATGCTGCATGCCGCCATGGTTGCGCAAGGCCCAGCATAAGTAAATATGTGGAAACTTATGGTTTTCATTAGAATTTCTTTGCATGCTCAACCTCGACCACCTGCGTACCTACGCGCTCATCATCGAAACCGGCAGCTTTTCGGGCGCGGCCGAAAGGCTGGGCCTGTCTCAGCCGGCCATCAGCCTGCAGGTCCGCCAGCTGGAGCAGCGGCTGGGCGTGCGCCTGGTCGAGCGGGTGGCGCGCCGGGCCGCGCCCACGCCCGCGGGGCTGGACCTGCTGGCGCAGATCCGGCACGTGGATTCGGCGGTGGAAGGCGTGATGACGGCCATGGCCGCGCATTCGGCCGACGTCACCGGCCGCGTGACGCTGGGCACCGGCGCGACAGCCTGCCTCTACCTGCTGCCGCACATCCTGCGCTCCCTGAGGGTGCGTTTCCCCAATCTCAGCGTGCTGGTCAGCACCGGCAATACCGCCGACTTCGTCAAGGCGGTGGAAGGCAACACCATGGACATGGCGCTGGTGACCCTGCCCGTCAAGCGCCGCGCGCTGGTCACCACGCCGATGCTGAACGACGAGTTTGTGGCAGTCATTCCCCGGCGCGAGACGGGCTTGCCCGCCAGGATCACGCCGGCCTTCCTCGCCAGACGTGAGCTGGTGCTGTTCGAGCCGGCGGCCAACACCCGCGTGATCATCGACCAGTGGTTTCGCGATGCCGGCCATGCGCCCAAACCCGTGATGGAACTGGGCAGCGTGGAGGCCATCAAGGAGATGGTGGCCGCCGGCCTGGGCTGCAGCATCCTGCCGGCCATGGCCGTGACCGGCCCGGGCCAGCATCCCGAACTGGCCGTGCACCCCTTGTACCCGCGGCTGCAAAGAACGCTGGCGCTGGTCATGCGCGGCGACAAGCCGGTTAACAAGGCCATGCGCCAGGTGATTTCCGCGATCGAGCAGCGAACCGGAAACTGAAGGGGCCGGAGGCATTCGATACAAAAATCCCGGCCGGCATGTAGCGCGCCGTCAAACAACTGTGCCAGCATGTCAGGGATGGAAATCCCGCCGCCGACCGCCGCCGAGCAAAGTCCCCGCAGCCTGCACAGCCCCTACAGCCTGACGCCGGCACGCGACGCGGCCGCGAGTTTCGCGGAGCTCGAAGAGCTCAAGGCCATCCTGCTGGCGGGCAGCGCCCACTTCGAGGTGGCCGTGGTGGCCGAGGCGCACACGGCCGGGCCCTCGTTTCCGCTTTACACGGCCAGCATAGGCTCGGCCGACCCGCGGGCGCCGGCCGTCGGTTTTTTCGGCGGCATCCACGGGTTGGAGCGCATAGGCACGCAGCTGATCCTGCACTACCTGCGCGCGCTGCTGTTTCGCCTGGAGTGGGACGAGCTGCTGCACCGCCAGCTCGAAAAAATCCGGCTGGTCTTCATGCCCATCGTGAACCCGGGCGGCATGTGGGCGCACAAGCGCGCCAACCCGCAGGGCGTGGACCTGATGCGCAACGCGCCGCAGCGCGCTGAAAGCCAAGTGCCTTTCCTCGCGGGCGGGCAGACCATCAGCCCCCTGCTGCCCTGGTACTGCGGCCGGCCCGGCGCGCCCATGGAGGCCGAAAGCGCGGCCTTGCTGCGGGTGGTGGGCGAGCAGCTAGCCAGCCGCCCCTTCAGCCTGGCGCTGGACTGCCATTCAGGCTACGGTTTTGATGACAGCCTGTGGTTTCCCTATGCCAAGACGCGCCGGCTGATGGCGCACCTGCCCGAGATGTTCGCGCTGCGGACCATGCTGGAGCAATCGCACCCGCACCACGCCTACAGCTTCGAGCCGCAGAGCAACCAGTACCTGCTGCACGGCGACCTTTGGGACCATGCCTACGACCACGCGCCGCCGCGCCATGTGTTCCTGCCGATGACGCTGGAGCTGGGCTCCTGGCTGTGGATACGCAAGAACCCGCGCCAGCTGTTTTCGCGGCACGGCATCTTCAACCCCATGAAGGCGCACCGCACCAAGCGCGTGCTGCGCCGCCATGCGGACTTGCTGGACTTTCTCACGCGCGCCGCCTTTGCCGCACCGAACTGGCTGCCCTCGGACGAGCGGCGCGCGCAGCTCGCGCGGCTGGCCACGGTGCACTGGCGGCCCAGGCGGGTGCTCGCATGAGCTGGGTGCTGCTCAGGGGCCTGACCCGCGAGGCGCGGCATTGGGGCGACTTCCCGGAGCGGCTGGCGCGCGCCTTGCCGGGCTCGGCCAGCGCCGCCACCCGCGTGCTGGCGCTGGACTTGCCGGGCAACGGCGTGTATTGCCGCGAAGCCTCGCCGGCCACGGTGGGCGCCATGGCCGACTTCGCGCGCGCGCAGCTGCTGGCCCGCGGGCTTGTACCGCCCTACAGCCTGGTGGCGATGTCGCTGGGCGCCATGGTGGCCGCCGAGTGGGCGCAGCGTTATCCGCAAGAAATCGAGCGGCTGGTGCCGATCAACACCAGTATGCGGCCGCTGGGCCGCGCGAGCGAACGCCTGCGCCCCGGCAACTGGCTGGCGCTGGCGCTGGTGGCCGCGCGCTGGGGCGACGCGGACCATGCCGAGCGCGTGATCCACCGCATCACCTGCAACCGCGCGGCCACGCTGGAACAGGACATCGACGCGTGGACCCGCATCCGCCAGGACGCACCCGTGAGCATCGCCAATGCCTGGCGCCAGCTCAAGGCCGCGGCCGCCTTCAGCATGGCCGCGCCGCCGGCCTGCCCGGCCCTGGTGCTGTCGTCGGCGGCCGACCACCTAGTGCACCCGCGCTGCTCGGCCCGGCTGGCCCAGGCCTGGCAGGTCGCCCACCACGAGCACCCCTGGGCCGGCCACGACCTGCCGCATGACGATGCGGACTGGGTCTGCAGGCGCATTGCCGGCTGGGTCGATGGCGGCTGAACCGGCGCCCTTTACATCCGGCTGTCAACGCTTTCCTTGGCATAAAACCGGGTTTTGCCGGCCCGGGCCGGCGCGGCCAGGCGACTCGGGCAGAATATTGCCTTGTCTATACAAGACACGCCGTCCATGAAGACTCCCTTCCCTCCCTCCCCTCCCGATCTCCAGCCCGCCGGCCCGCAGCCAGGCGACGGCGGCCAGGCCGCTGCAGCGCCGGCGCGCAACAAGCGCCTTTGGGTCCTGGCGCTGGGCACGGCAGCGCTCTGGAACCTGGACCCGGCCTTTGGTGAAATGGCCGAGATGATTGGCATGATCGCCTGCGCCGGCAACAAGACCCTGGCCAAGGACGCCATCGCCCAGATGCGCGGCAAGGCCGACAGCCTGCGCGCGCAGATCCCGCCCCTGCCCGCCAGCGCCCTGACCAAGGTGGTGCGGCGCGCCGAAGCCGCCTGCGGCGCGGTGCTCGACAAGGGCGTGCGCGTCAAGGAAGTGCAAGCCAGCTGGGACCATTTTGTGGCCTGCATGCGTGCCCTGCCGGACAAGCACCGCTAGGCAAGCCGCCAACCCTCAGTTCGCAGCCTGTGCGTAGGGGCTCTGCCGCCGCGCCAGCATTCCCAGGCCTTGCATGGCCGCCTCAAACCGCTCGCTCCATGGATGGCCGTAATTAAGCCGCAGGCAGTGCCGGAAATTGCGCCGCGCTGAAAACACCGGGCCCGGCGCCACGCCTATGCCCAGCTCCAGCGCCGCCTGGTGCAGGGCCAGCGCGTCAAAGCCCTCGGCGAATTCCACCCACACAAAATAGCCGCCCGCGGGGCGCGAGACACGCACGTCCGCCGGGAAATGGCGGGCGATGGCAGCCAGCAGGCTGGAGAGCTGTGACTCCATCGCATGCCGCAGCTTGCGCAGGTGTTTGTCGTAGCCGCCGTGCTGCAGGTAGTCGGCGATCGCCAGCTGCGCGGGCAGGCTGGCCGACAGCGTGGTCATCAGCCTGAGCCGCTCTATCTGCTGGCCGAAGCGCCCCGGCGACACCCAGCCCACGCGGTAGCCGGGCGCCAGCGTCTTGCTGAAAGAGCCGCAGTGCATCACCAGGCCCTTGCGGTCAAAGGCCTTGGCCGGCAGCAAGCCGCGGTGGCCGAAATACAGCTCGGCGTACACGTCGTCCTCGATCAGCGGAATGTCGCGCGCGGCCAGCAGCGCGACCAGCGCCTTTTTTTTCTCCAGCGAGAGGCTGGCGCCCGTGGGGTTCTGGAACGAAGTCATGAACCAGCAGGCCTTGACCGGGTGGCGCTGCAGCGCGTCGGCCAGCGCCGCCAGGTCCAGGCCGTCCTGCGGATGCACCGGAATTTCCAGCGCTTTCATCTTGAGCCGCTCCAGCGCCTGCAGGCTGGCATAAAACCCCGGCGACTCGACCGCGACCAGGTCGCCGGGCTGGGCCACAGCCGTCAGGCACAGGTTCAGCGCCTCCAGCGCGCCATGCGTGACGATGAGCTCTTCGGCCGGCTGCGCCAGCCCCAGGCCCAGGTAGCGCAGCGCGATCTGCCGGCGCAGGCCCTCGTCGCCGCGCGGCAGGCTGGCCACGGTGTCCGGCCCCTGGATAAAACGCGCGCTGCGGGCCAACGACTTGCCCAGCCGCTGCAGCGGGAATAGCCCAGGCGCGGGAAACGCCGAGCCCAGGGGAACGATGGCCGGGTCCTGCGCCGCGCCCAGCACGGCAAACACCAGTTCGCTGACGTCCGGCCGGGGCGCCACGCGGGCCGCCTTGCCGACCTTGCCGTCGGCTGTGCCGCGCGCCGGCGCGGCGAGCTGCTGCATGGCCGAAGCCGTCACGTAATAGCCCGAGCGCGGCTGCGCGCGCACCAGGCCTTTTTCTTCCAGCCGGTAATAGGCCTTAAAAGCGGTGGAGGCGCTCAGGCCGTGCTGCGCGGTGATGCTGCGTATCGAGGGCAGGCGCGTGCCCGGAGCCAGGCGCCCGCTGCGGATGTCGGTCGCCAGCAGTTCGACCAGTTGTTCGTAGCGTTTCATAAAGTGTGTAGGGGGTGCGCCCGGCTTGGGTCCGGCCAGCACCCAATCTGATATTGCAATTTTCCGCCGTTTTTCATCTGATACGCTTTTTTCGTTGGCAACTGATGCTTACGCGGCCGGCCCATGTGGGGCATGATCCCTCCATGCATGAGACCTGTTCTGGATATTCCTGGCTGCGCGCGCTGGCCCGGCATGCGCTGCCGGCCGCCCTGGCCTGGGCGGCGGCTGGCGCCGCCGTCGCGGCGCCGCCTCCCTTTGAAGACAGCATCGCCCAGCGCGCCATGGCCTGCACCGCCTGCCATGGGCCTCAGGGCCGGGCCGCGCCCGACGGCTACTACCCGCGCCTGGCCGGCAAGCCAGCCGGCTACCTCTACAACCAGTTGCTCAATTTCCGCGACGGGCGCCGCCACTACGGGCTCATGACGCAGCTGATCGAACCGCTGAGCGACGCCTACCTGATGGAAATCGCCACCTACTTCTCGCAGCTCGAAGTGCCCTACCCGGCGCCCCTGCCCGCCGCCGCCGCGCCCGAGGTGTTGCGCCACGGCCGCCAGCTCGTGCTGGAGGGCGATGCCGCGCGCCAGCTGCCGGCCTGTGTGCAATGCCACGGCCAGGCCATGACCGGCGTGGCGCCCGGCATCCCTGGACTGCTGGGCCTGCCGCGCGACTACCTCAATGCACAGCTGGGCGCCTGGAAGGCCGGCCAGCGCCGCGCGCACGCGCCCGACTGCATGAAGGAAGTGGTGGCGCGCCTGACCCTGGAAGACATCAATGCCGTGGCCAGCTGGGCGGCCGCGCAGCCCCTGCCCGCCAGCACCAAGCCGGCCAGCAGCCTGCCGCCTCTGCCATCGGGCGCAAGCGCCATCACCTGCGGCAGCGCGACCCCGCCTGCGTCCACAAAGGCGCAGAAATGAAGAAGACCCTGAAATTCCTTCTCGCGCTGGTGGTGCTCGCCGTCGGCGCCACCGCCCTCGTGTGGGCCCTTAACGTGCGCGACGAAGTCGACGTGAAAGCGCCGGTGGCCAACGCCGCGCCCAGCGACGGGCTGATCGCGCGCGGCGCCTACCTGGCGCGGGCCGGCAACTGCCAGACCTGCCACACCGCCCAGGGCGGCCAGGCCTTTGCGGGCGGGCGCGGCATCGCCACGCCCTTTGGCACCGTCTTCACCTCCAACCTCACACCCGACGACAAGACCGGCCTGGGCGGCTGGTCGGCCGCCCATTTCTGGCGCGCCATGCACAACGGCCGCTCCAAAGACGGCCGGCTGCTCTATCCGGCCTTTCCCTATACCAGCTACACCCAGGTCACGCGCGAGGACTCGGACGCGCTGTATGCCTACCTGCGCAGCCTGCCCCCGGTGGCGGCGCCCAACCTGCCGCACGCGCTGCGTTTTCCCTACCAGTCGCAGGCCGCGCTGGCGGTGTGGCGCGCACTGTTCTTCAGCCCCGGCGTGTATGAACCCGACAGCGCGCGCAGCGCCGAGTGGAACCGCGGCGCCTACCTGGTCAAGGGCCTGGGCCACTGCGCGGCCTGCCACACGGCGCGCAATGCGCTGGGCGGCAGCGACCAGGGCCTGGACCTGGCCGGCGGCCTGATCCCCATGCAGAACTGGTACGCGCCCTCGCTGGCCTCGCCCTATGAGGCGGGCGTGGGCGACTGGGACAAACAGCACATCGTGAGCCTCTTGAAAACCGGCGTGTCGCCGCGCGCCTCGGTCACAGGCCCCATGGCCGAAGTCGTGCAACGCAGCACCCAGTATTTAAGCGACGCCGACCTGGGTGCGATGGCGCAGTTCCTCAAAGAATTGCCTCCTTCGCACACGGCGCCCCCCGAGCCGGCCGCCATCAAGACGCAGGGCGAGTCGGTGGAGCGCGCCGCCAAGCTCTACGAACAGCACTGCGCCCAGTGCCACGGCGCCAAGGGCGAAGGCATCGCCAATGCCTACCCGGCACTCGCAGGCAACCGCGCCGTCACCATGGGCCAGGCCTCCAACCTGGTGCAGATCGTGCTCAACGGCGGCTACGCCCCGGCCACCGAGGGCAACCCGCGGCCCTTCGGCATGCCGCCTTTTGTGCTGGTGCTCAATGACGCCGACATGGGGCTGGTGCTCACGCACATACGCCAGTCCTGGGGCAACCGGGCCAGCGAGATCACGCCGCTGGAGGTGAACCGCATACGGGCGAGTACGGGACGATAAGCGAGCTACTTCCATGGCTCGCATTGAAAACAGCAAGAACGAACGACAAAACGGTTTCGCCAGTGACTGCGGTCATGTGAATACACTTACCGCGCCAGGAAAATACACGCACACAAACGAGGGAACCATGAGCTATTGGAGAACAGTCTTTATCGACAGGCGTGAGGGTCTCATCACACTCATAGGCAGTCTGATCTACCTTGCAGTTTGGACTGCCCACACCTACAAACCGGCTCTTTCACCGGTACCACCGTTCTACGGAATGCTGAGCCTGTACATCGCAATTGCTCTTGGGCTCGTATACGCCCAAATGGGAGGATTCAATCGGAAGAAGTTTGAGTCCGGGTTGTTCAACACGGTAATGCTGGTCTTGGTCATGCTGGTGCCTTTTGGCGTGGCTATTCAGTCAGCACTACGCCGATGAAGAAAAGGCGAGCACGCCTATGCCCAATTCAGTCAGCACACCGGCGAAGTTCACACTCACCCTAAGTGCGGCCGGCGTGCTGCTGCACGTGTACACCGCCGTCTTTCGGGCCGATGGCGGATTGAGCTGGTTTCTCCTCGGCCTGGTGCTGCTGTCCTGCCTTCCCTACGGGATAGCCGCCGCTCTCACGCGCGCTCGCCGCGCCCACCTGCTCGCCCTCGGCTGGGCCATCGCATCGCTGCTTGCCGACCTCTATATGCACTACTCTGTCTTCGTGGCGCCAAAAGGGTCAACCGCGGCTTTGGGGCTTTTGTTCATGCCGATCTGGAACCTTCTTGTGATCGGTCCCGCGGGTGCGGTAGCGGTATGGGGCTGCCACCGTTTGTTTGCAGCCGGGCGCCGCACGGCCTGAGGGCCTCAAGAATCGGGCGCCGGCGTGACCATCTTGTCGCGGCGGGACAAGGAAGGAAACATTTTGAACCATGCCGCCGCCACCAGCAGCGTGCCTACGCCGCCGGCCACCACCGAGCCCACAGGCCCCAGCAGCGCGGCCGTAGCGCCCGATTCAAACTCGCCGAGCTGGTTGGAAGCGCCTATGAACACCGAATTGACGGCACTGACGCGGCCGCGCATCTCGTTGGGCGTCTCGATCTGCACCAAGGTCTGGCGCACCACCACGCTGACCATGTCGGCACCACCCGAGACGGCCAGCACCAGCAGCGACAGCACAAAGCTGGTCGACAGGCCGAACACTACCATGCAGATACCGTAAACCGCCACCGCCGACAGCATGGTCGGCCCGACGCGGCGCTCCAGCGGCCAGCGCGTGAGCAACGCCGACATCAGCAAGGCGCCCGCGGCGGGCGCGCCGCGCAGCAGGCCCAGGCCCCAGGGGCCGACGTGCAGGATGTCCTTGGCGAACATGGGCAGCAGCGCGGTGGCGCCGCCCAGCAGCACGGCAAACAGGTCCAGCGAGACGGCGCCCAGCAGGGCCTTGCGCTGCCAGACGAACTCCACGCCGGCCAGCAACGTGCGCAAGGTCACCGGCTCGCGCGGCGGCGGGGCGTGGTCGTAACGCAGCACGGCGATCAGGCCGCAGCCGGTGGCGAACAGGAAGGCGCAGGTGGCATACACCGCCGTGGCGCCGGCCACAAAAATCACGCCGCCCAGCGCCGGCCCGCCTATGATCGCCGCCTGCATGCCGGCCGAGCTGAAGGCCATGGCGCGCGGCAGCATGGCGGGCGGCACCAGCACCGGGGTCAGCGCCTGCTGCGCCGGCATCTGGAAGGCACGGGCCACACCCAGCAGGACAGACACCGCGAGCAGCAATTCGCGCGAAGCCCAGGCATGAGTCGCGCCCCAGCCTTGCGTGGCGGCGACCAGGATCATCGCCACCGTGGCCTGCGTGACCAGGCAGCCGGCAATGATGCGGCCACGGTGCACCCTGTCCGCCACATGCCCGGCCACCAGCGTGAGCAGCAGCGCCGGCATGAACTGGTACAGGCCCACCAGGCCCAGGTCCCAGGCGCTGCCGGTCAGCTCGTACATCTGCCAGCCCACGGCCACCATCAGCATCTGGTTGCCCGTGGTGCCGAAAATCCGCGCGAACCACATGCGCATGTAAGCGCGCTGGCGGGTCAGTTCTTTAAACGTGTGTGTCGTCATGCGGGCGTGAAGCTTAACAGCGCCGCGTGAAGGCAGTGCCCCAGGGGATATTGCCGCCGTCCAGGGGCGCCCCCGTCGCCAGTTAACATGGCGACATAACTACAGAGCAACACCCCAGGAGGTTTTATGCATCGCATCGTCATCGTTGGAGGGGGCGCCGGAGGGCTGGCGCTGGCTACGCAGCTGGGCAAGCGCCTGGGCAAAAAAGGCCTGGCCGAAATCACCCTGGTCGACGCCGCCCGCACCCATGTCTGGAAGCCACTGCTGCACCAACTGGCCGCCGGCAGCTTCGACACGCACGCCGAGGAAATCGAATACCTGGCGCAGGCGCGCTGGAACCACTTCAAGTTCCGCCTGGGCAGCCTTACCGGCGTGGACCGGCAGAACAAGACGGTGCAGTTGGCCGCCAGCCACGACGAGGCCGGCCGCGAGATCACGCCGGCCCAGCAGCTGGCCTATGACACCCTGGTGATCGCCGTGGGCAGCCAGACCAATGATTTCGGCACGCCCGGCGCGGCCGAGCACACCATCAAGCTGGACAGCCCGCAGGCCGCCAAGCGCTTTAACGACAGGCTGATCAACGCCTGCCTGCGCGCCCAGACCGTGCCGCGCGTGGCCGGCAGCGGGCGCCTGACGGTGGCCATTGTCGGCGGCGGGGCCACCGGCGTCGAGCTGGCCGCCGAGCTGCATGCCGCGGCGCGCGTGCTGGCCAACTACGGCTTCGACCACATCCACCCCGAAAAAGACCTGCAGATCGTGCTGGTGGAAGCCGCGCCGCGCCTCTTGGCCCAGTTGCCCGAGCGCCTCAGCGAATCGGCCATGCGCGAGCTGCGCAAGCTGGCCATCGAGGTGCACACCAATGAAAAAGTCATCGAGGTCACCGCCGACAGCCTGAAGATGGCCAGCGGCAAGGTGGTGCCCGCCAGCATCACGGTGTGGGCCGCCGGCGTGAAGGCGGCGGACTTTTTGCGCAGCCTGGGCGGCACGCCCGAAGGCGGCCAGGCGCTGGAGACCAGCAAGCTCAACCAGCTGATGGTCAACGGCAACCTGCAAACCACGCGCGACGCAAGCATTTACGCTTTTGGCGACTGCGCCGCCTGCCAGCAGCCCGACGGCACCTGGGTGCCGCCGCGCGCGCAGGCCGCCTACCAGCAGGCCATGTACCTGGCGCGCTCGCTGCAAGACCTGATCGCCGGCAAGCCGGTCGCGCCCTTTGTGTTCAAGGACCAGGGCTCGCTGGTGTCGCTGTCCGAGTACTCCTCGGTCGGCAGCCTGATGGGCAGCCTGACCAAGGGCAGCTTTTTCATCGAAGGCCAGCTGGCCAAGTTCATGTACTGGGGCCTGCACAAGCAGCACCAGCTGGCCCTGGGCGGCTTCAAGAAAACGGCCTTGATCACGCTGTCTGAAATGCTGGACCGCACCCACCGTCCCCGCATCAAGTTGCACTGATAATCACAGCATCCCCTCTTATCAACCTGACGGAGAAAACCATGGCAAAAGGACAGCAAAACAACAACAAGATGGTCAAAAAGCCCAAGAAGGACAGCTCGCCGCCCAAGCCGGTCTCGCCCGACGCGGTGCGCCCGACCATCGTCACGCAGGTGATCCCGCGCGGCAAGATCAAGGACAAATAAGCCGTGGCAGCCGGCACCGGCGACCTGCCTGCAAAGGCCCCGGCGGCTACCCAGCAGCCGGGCAATCCGCTGCATGGCGTGACGCTGGAGGCTATCGTCACCGAGCTTTCAGGCCACTACGGCTGGGAAGAGCTGGGGCGGCGCATCAACATACGCTGCTTCACCAGCGATCCCAGCGTGGCCTCCAGCCTTAAGTTCCTGCGCAAGACACCCTGGGCGCGCGAGAAGGTCGAAAGCCTTTACCTCTTCATGCTGCGGGAAGCCAAACGCAGCGGCCCCACGGTTCATAACTTTCCGCCGCCCAAGCCCAAGGGCTGATCCGAGCGTGGTCCTAAAGCGGGTTGGCGAACAAAAGCATCATGGCGATGCCTACCCCGATCAGGAAGTTGGCATCTATCAGGCCAGCCAGCAAAAACATCTTGACCTGCAGCGGCTCCATCATCTCGGGCTGGCGCACGGCGCCTTCCAGGAAGCGCCCGCCCATCGCGCCTATGCCCAGGCAAGCGCCTATGGCACCCAGTCCTATGATCAATCCACATGCAATGGCAATGGCACCTGCGTCTGTCATGCTTTCTCTCCTTGGTTAAAAACTTTGTTGATGGCTTCATCATGAAGGCCGGCACGCCGCCAAACAATGACCTCGCAGGTAATGGCGCAGCCGCCGCCGGCCTCGTCCTGCTGCATGCCGACGACAGCCTGCTGGTGCTGGACAAGCCCGCGGGCCTGCTCGCCGTGCCGGGGCGCGGCGAAGGCAAGCAGGATTGCCTGAGCGCGCGCGTGCAGGCGGTTTATCCCGACGCGCTGGTCGTGCACAGGCTGGACCAGGCCACCTCGGGCCTGATGCTGATGGCGCGCGGCGCGGCCGTGCAACGAGCACTGAGCCAGGCCTTTGAAAGCCGCGAGGTCGGCAAGCGCTACGTGGCCGTGGTAGAGGGCCGCCTGCCCTCATCGGGCAGTGACGACGGCTGGGGCTTGATAGACCTGCCCATCATCGTGGACTGGCCGAACCGCCCGCTGCGCATCATTGACGCCGAACACGGCAAGCCCAGCCGTACGCGCTGGCGCGTGCTGGCCTTTGACGCGGCGGCGAACACCACGCGCGTGGAACTCGAGCCCGTCACCGGCCGCTCGCACCAGCTGCGCGTACACCTGAAAGCCCTGGGCCACCCCATCCTGGGCGACGCCTTGTACGCCACCACCGAGGTGCAGGCCAAGGCGCCGCGCCTCTTGCTGCATGCCGCGGCGCTGCGCTTCACGCATCCTGCCAACGGCCTCCCCTTGTCGTTTGAAAGCGCCCCCGGCTTCTAGCGGTGGCGCCGGCAGCCCGGGCTTGCCGGCGCTAACATGGGGCCATGAAACACCTCACCCTCCTCACAGGCGCATCGCGCGGCATGGGCCTGTCCATGGCACGGCAGTTGCTCTCCGCCGGCCACACGGTGCTTTGCATCTCCCGCACTTCGGTGCCCGACCTCGACGCGCATGCCAGGCATGTGGGCGCCACAGTGCTGCAATGGGAACATGACCTGGCCGACAGCGGCTCCCTGGCCGGCAAGCTCGAAAGCTGGCTCAAGGATTCGCAGGCGGAACAGGCCTGGGCCAGCGCCACGCTGATCAACAACGCGGGCGTGATCCCGCAGATCGCGCCGCTAAGCACCATAGGCGCCGACGACCTGGCGCGTGCGCTGCGTGTCGGGCTGGAAGCGCCCATGCAAATCACGGCCGCCTTCCTGCGCGCCACCGAAGACTGGAAAGCGCCGCGCAAAGTACTGAATATTTCGTCGGGACTGGGGCGCAGGGCCATGGCCTCGCAGGCCGCCTATTGCGCCGCCAAGGCCGGCATGGACCATTTCACGCGCAGCCTGGCGCTGGACGAGGCCTTGAAGCCCCAGGGCGCCAAGGTTTGCTCGCTGGCGCCGGGCGTCATCGACACCGGCATGCAGGAACAGCTGCGCGCGGCGCCGGCCGAGGCATTCCCCGACCGGGCTTCGTTTGTGGGCCTGAAGACCGGCGGCTCGCTGACCTCGCCGGATGATGCGGCGGCGCGCATCATTGCCTTCCTGGCCCGGCCCGACTTCGGGACAAATCCAGTAGCTGACGTCAGGGACTAAGAGCCACCAGCAGGGGCCGCGGGTCCGGCTTCGCCGGCGCCAGGCGCCGCCCCCTTGAGGGGGGAACGGGCTACACGAAGTGAGCCCGGACGGGGGTGTTAGTAAATTTCCGGTACTACGATGTCTTGGGGGACAGGATTGCGCACGTAATCCTCGTGCCGCACCCGCTCCGGCAGCACAATGGCCGGGTGCTCGGTTTCCTGGTAGGGCATCTGCTGCAGCAGGTGGTGTATGCAGTTCAGGCGCGCCTTTTTCTTGTCCACGGCCTGCACCACCCACCAGGGGGCTTCGGGAATGTGGGTGCGCTCCAGCATGATTTCCTTGGCCTTGGTGTACTCCTCCCAGCGCCGGCGCGATTCGAGGTCCATGGGGCTGAGCTTCCATTGCTTGAGCGGGTCGTGGATGCGGCCCAGGAAGCGCAGGTGCTGCTCTTCGTCGGAGATGGAGAACCAGTACTTGATCAGCTGTATGCCGGAGCGGCCCAGCATTTTTTCGAATTCGGGCACGGTGCGGAAAAACTCCTCGTACTGCTCGTCGGTGCAGAAGCCCATGACGCGCTCCACGCCGGCGCGGTTGTACCAGCTTCGGTCGAACAGCACGATCTCGCCGGCCGCCGGCAGGTGCGACACATAACGCTGGAAATACCACTGCGTGCGCTCGCGGTCATTGGGGGCCGGCAACGCCGCCACGCGGCACACGCGCGGGTTGAGCCGCTGGGTGATGCGTTTGATGACGCCGCCCTTGCCGGCCGCATCGCGACCTTCAAACAGGATGACCACCTTGTGGCCGGTGGCGACCACCCAGTCCTGCAGTTTCACCAGTTCGGCCTGCAGGCGGAACAGCTCGCGGAAATACTGGCGGCGGTATTCCTTGTCCCTGGCCGCGTCCTTGGCGCTGCGGCCGCGGTCTTCGCCGATCAGTTCGTCCACGGTGCGGTCTTCGATCTCCATCTCCAGCTCTTCGTCGAGGCTGTCGAGCAGGTCATTGCGGATACGCCGCATCAACTCTTCGTCGCTTGAATTCAAGGGTCTCTCCCGCAAAAACCGAAAACCGGCAACACGCCAGCGTAGCGGGCTTCCGTGGCAGTTTGATGAAAAGCCCTGAGGGCTTTGCGCGGAGCCCGCGAAGGGCCGACCTCAGGACTTCTTGAGAATCTGGTAGATCTCGTCCTTGACCTTAAGCCGCCTTTTCTTGAGGTCTTCCAGCGCCTCGTCGGTGATAGCGCCCACGCCCTGCTCATAGCGGGCAATGGCGTGGTTGTCGGTGTCGTACTGGGTAAAGAGGCTGGCAAAGTGCGGATCGGACACCTTGAGGCTGCGCATTTTCTGCAGGTATTCCGGAAACTCGTGCGCCAGGTCGTGATTCAGCAAGTCCATGGGAAGCTCCTTGTAGGGCCGGTGAATGCCGCGGGATTCTCTCGGTGAGGGAAGGAACAGCTTAGTCCCTAACCACCAGCACCGGCAAGTGGGCATGCGACAGCACCTGGGCCGTGACGCTGCCCAGCACCAGCTTTTCAAGGCCGCGCCGGCCGTGCGAGCCCATGACGATGAGGTCGGCGTTGACCGACTCGGCGGTGTCCAGGATGCCGCGGTAGATCGCATGGCCTTCGACGACCGAGCCGGTGGCCGCGATGCCCACGCCCTCGAAAGCCTGCTTGGCGGTCTTGATGGCCTCGTTGGCCTCGGCCGTGGCCGCGCCCAGGTACTCGGCCTGGCCGTAGGCGAAGTCGGTGCCCACCCCAGTGAAGGCGTAAGGGTCTATGACATAGATGATGGTCACCTCGGCCTTGAAGGCCTGCGCGATCGCCAGCGCGTTGCCTATGGCTTTTTGCGAGGTGGCCGAGCCATCCACCGGGACCAGAATGTGCTTGTACATGATGGAATCTCCTTGATGCTGGAAAGATTCTCAGGCAGCGGCCCCTCCCGGGTCAATGCCGGCCCGGCCGGCCCCTGAAAGGCCGGCCTTGCATCATTTATAGATCAGGGCACCCGCGGGCGCCGTCAGACAAGGCGCCGAAAACCGGCGGCCCCGGCTTACTCGGCCTTGATGTTGGCCGACTTGGCCAGCTGCGCGTAACGCGCGAGGTCGGTCTTGATGAGCTTGGACAATGCCGCGCCGTTGCCCGACAGCGGTTCGACACCGGCGCCCGAGAGGTTTTCCCTCACGGCGGGTTCGGCCAGCACTTTTTGCACGTCGGTGTAGATTTTGGCGACCACTTCGGGTTTCATCTTGGCCGGGCCCATGAGCGCGTACCAGATGGAAAAATCCAGCGGCTTGAGGCCCTGCTCCTCAAACGTGGGTACTTGCGGCATCAGCTGGTAGCGTGTGGCGGTCGACACGCCGATGGCATTGAGCTTGCCGGTCTTGAGGTGCGGCGCGGCGAGGTTGGCGCTCAGGATGGCCAGTTGCACCTGGCCGCCCACCACATCGGTCAGGGCCGGGGCGCAACCCTTGTAGCCCACGTTGGTGGCGGCAACGCCGGACTTCTGCTTGACCAACTCCATCACAAAATGCTGGGGCGTGCCGACACCGCAGGAACCGTAGCTCAGCCCCGTCGGGTTGGCCTTGGAATAGGCGACCAGCTCCTTGAGGTTGGTGATGTTGGTGCTCTGGTGCGACACCAGCGCGATCGGCGTGAGGCCCAGCAGCATGATGGGCGTCAGGTCTTTTTCGGGGTCGTAGTTGAGCTTGCCGTTGACGGCCGGGTTGACCACCATGGTGCTGTTCTGCAGCAGCAGCGTGTAGCCGTCCGGCGGCGCGTGCACCACGGCCTCGGTGCCTATGTTGCCGGAGGCGCCCGCGCGGTTGTCCACCGCGACGCCCTGCCCCCACATGGCCTGCAGGCGCGCGCCTATCTGCCGCGCCAGGATGTCGGAGCCGCCGCCCGTGCCGTAGGGCACGATGACGCGCACGGCGCGCGACGGGTAGTCCTGCGCCAGGGCCTGGCCGGCGCCCAGGCAGCTCAGGGACATCAGGGCGGCCAGCGCCAGCAGTCGGGGAAATTTCATGGTGTGCCTTTTCGGTTGCGAGTGATGTTGCGGTAAAGAAAGGACTACTCAACGGCCCCGACGGCCCGGCTCCACAATTCCCAGGGACGCATGACCTGGCCCTCGTTGGTGTTCATGGCTTTGTCGGCTTCTTCGGGCGTCAGGAATTCAATCGGTCCCAGCGCGCTGGCGCTGAGCTGCAGCTTGGCGTTTTCTTCGGCGTAGACAGCGCGGTAGACCGCGCGCTCCAGCGAGGGCGCCACCACGGTGGAGCCGTGGCCGCGCATCAGCACGCAGCTATGCTGGCCCAGCGCCTTGGCCAGGTCCTTGCCCAGGCCCATGTCGCGGATCAGCAGGTCGGTGTTGCCGTTGGACTCGCGGATTTCATACAGCGACGAGCCGCTGCCCAGGAAGCCACTCATGTGGAAGATGGGACGCAGGCGCTGGCCGGTCACGCCAAAGGGAATCACGCTGGGCGAATGGCTGTGCACCACGGCCATGACGTCGGGCCGGGCGCGGTAGATTTCGCCGTGGATAAACCGCTCGAGGTAGGAACGCAGCGTGGACGGGACCACCAGGTCGCCGTTGAGGTCATACACCAGGATGTCGGCTTTTTTGACCAGGCCGGGCGCACGGTTGCATGAAAGCAGGAAGTGCTCCGGCGACTTGTCATGGCGCACGCTCACATGGCCGAAGCCGTCCACCACGCCCTGGCCGTAGAGGATGCGGTTGGCGACCACAAGTTTTTCGACGAGCGCGGGATCGGGAGCGGAAAGCGTCATGGAGTCTCCTTATCAGCAGCGGCCGGGGAGGCCGCCTTTAATAAGCATACATACTACATTCAGAACGTTCCAGGCAAATGGCGGAGAACAAAGGGTAAACCCGGTCTCCTCCATGAATCGCCGGCATCCCGGCTGTGGCTGCGCCTAAGAACAGGTTCTCAAGGCTCGATCTTGACGCCCTTCCAGAAGGCGACATGGCCCTTGATGTTCTCGGCCTCGGGCTTGGGATCGGGGTAATACCAGGCGGCGTCGGTATTCATCTCGCCATTGACCAGCAGCGAGTAATAGCTGGCCTGGCCTTTCCAGGAGCACATGGTGTGGTGGTTGCTGAAGGTGATGTAGTCGCGGTTGAGCGAGCTCTCGGGGAAGTAGTGGTTGCCTTCCACCACCACGGTGTCGTCGCTTTGCGCAATCACTGCGCCGTTCCAGATGGCTTTCATGGGAATGTCTTTCTGCGGATGCGGGTCGGGGTCAACAGGGCCCAATGCTACGCTCCCCGCGGCAGGCTTGCGAACCCGGGGGCTTATTCCTGCCGGCGCGCAGAAAAAAGCCGGTGGCAGGCACCGGCTTTTTCAGCGGAGGCCGGAGAAGACCCGGCCCTCAGTCGTGTCCGTGCTTATGCTTGTGCTTCTTGTGCTTGCCGCGCTCATAGTCCTCATCGCCCTGGACTCTCACAAAATACACCGGCTGGCCGCAGGCGTTGTACTTCGCGCAGTGCTTGGACCACTTCTTCGCATGGCCGGGAGGCACATGCAGGTACAGGGGCGGCTGCTGCACCACCACCGCCGGGCGCTGGATGATGACGGGCTGCGCGTAAATCACGGGTGGCGGCGGTGCGTTGCCGATTTCAATACGGCCGTAAACGCCGGGCGACAACGCGCCTTCGACCGTGGCGGTCGCATAAGGGCCGGTAGCCATGGCCGCGCCGCCCGACAAGGCCGCAGCCAGGGCAAAGCCGGCCATCAGGAGTGGTTTGAGTGTTTTCATGGGGATCTCTTTCATTTTGTGATGGACAGGTCGTGAACGAAGCCACGCTCAATCCAGCATGAGCCGCGGGACTGGCTTTGCCAGACCGCAGGCGGGCGGCCCCGAGGGGCTGGAGCCTGCGGCTCCAAAGCTGCTTGAGCAGCTTTGGACAGGCGACAGAGGCGAAGCGTCTCGCGAGCCGCGGCCTGCAAGGCCTCGCGAACCACACGCAGTGGGGAGCGTGGGAGCTCTATTTTTTAGGCGAGGCGAAGGTTTTTGCCTTCAACAATCACCTTGGCGCCCACAGCCACGGCGCTGGACAGCTCCATGTTGCGCACCGAGCCGTCATCCATGCGCACGCGCACTTCATACACGGTGACTTTCTTCATGTTCTTTTCAATCTGGTTGCCGGCAAAAGCACCGCCGGCCACGCCGAGCACGGTCATGGCCGTCTTGCCGTTGCCGCCGCCCATCTGGTTGCCCAGCAGGCCGCCGACCACGCCACCGGCGACGGTGCCCAGGCCTATGGTGGTGTTGCCGACGTCAACGCCGTTGACCTTGCCCTGGCGCTGTACCGGCGTCACAGCTTCGACCGTGCCGCAAGCCGCACAGACATTGGCGCGCGGCGAAGCCTGGGCCACCACGGTGGGGGTGGTGTGCGGCTTGGCGGCTTGTGGTTTGGAGCCGTCCGCTGCGAGCTTGGCGGTCTTGGCGGGTTCAGTGGCGGGGGCATAGGCCGAAACGCCGGGTTGCGCGTCGGAGCGGTTGACGACCAGCGCCGCGGCCAGCGCCATGACGGTCACGCCGAGCACGGCGACGATGGCGACCAGGGCCTTGCTGTGCTGCAGGCGCTGGGCAAAGCCCGGTTGGGAAGCGGGAACAACTTGGTTTTGGGTATCCATGGTGGAACTCCTTTGTAGGGGGAGTCCCAGTTGTAACCACGCTCCTGGATACATCCTGTAGGACGAAGTGACATTCGTAAGGAAAGCTTTCCGCATCCTGCTGAAAACGTGCGTTTATGCGCACATTGGCCGGCCTTTATTCCGCCCTCACAAAGCCTTGACCTGCGCTTTACACGCCGGTTTAGACGCCTCCGTGGGGATGGGTCGGGTCCACCCAGAGCACGGTGTCGGGCTTCTCGACGGGTTCGATCTCCAGGTTGACGGCCACCGCCTCGCCGTCGCTGCGGCACAGCACGCACTCCAGCACCTCGGTCGGGCTGGCGTTGATTTCCTGGTGCGGCACATAGGGCGGCACGTAAATAAAGTCGCCCGGGCCCGCCTCGGCAGTGAACTCCAGGCGCTCGCCCCAGCGCATGCGGGCCTTTCCGCGTATCACGTAGATCACGCTTTCAAGATGGCCATGGTGGTGGGCGCCGGTCTTGGCGTCGGCGTGGATGGTGACGGTGCCGGCCCACAGCTTTTGCGCGCCCACGCGGGCGAAGTTGATGGCGGCGCGCCTGTCCATGCCGGGTGTCTGCGCGGTGTTGCTGTCGAGCTGGTTGCCGGCGATCACGCGCACGCCGTCATGTTTCCACGGCGGGTCGGCTTGGCCCTGGGCGTGGGGATGGGTGTGCCCGGGGCCGTGGGAATGGTCGTGGTCGTGCGGGTGGTGCGGCAGCGTGGGGTCGGTACTCATGCCGCCAGCGTACACCAGCGCCCAGCATTCAGTCCAGCACCACCACGTGTCCTTCCAGCGGGTCCATGCGCCCGCCGTGCATGTCGTCGATCAAGGCTTGCGCGGCCTCAAACCCGCGGTGCTCGCGCACCTGCATCCAGGGATCCCGCGTATCGCTGACGCGGCGGATAAAAGCCAGCTGCGCTTCGTTAAAGCGCTGGTTGACCACAGCATGGCCCCAGTCGGCGTTGCGTTTGCGTATTTGCACCGGCGCGAAATAAAACTTCGGCTCGGGACCCGGCATGTCCAGCGGACGCAGGAACTGCGTGTTCTGCGCCGAACCCGCATAACAGTCGTAGACCAGCGAATCGCCGAAATGCGTGTGCACCGCCATGCGCAGCCCCTCGTCGCCCGAAAAATCCACATACAGCGTCGGCGTGCCACGGTCCTGCTTGGGCAACTCCTCATAACTTGCCACTTCGCCATAGCAGCCCAGCGCCTCGACAAACCTCTTGTTGCGCGCCGAGGTCAGCGCAATCCGTCTGACCTGCGCAAAGGCCTCCAGGCAAAAAGCCGTGCCGTAGGCGGTCTTGCTCGATGCGCTGGAAAACACCAGCTGCCGCGCGCCGAAAAACGCGTTGTCCTGCAAAAAATCCGCCAGCATGAAGGAGGTGATGAACAGCGGGCGCACCAGCATCTGGTAGTTTTCGTCCTCGGCGCGGTAAGCGGCGTCGGCGCTGCAGCGCATGTACTGGTTGTAGGCCGAGGTCAGGGCCTTGCGGTGGGCGGCGCCGTCGTAAAAGCCGCGCTGCGTGACGCGCTCGGGCCGCACGCGCAAATGGCTGGCAAGCGGAAAGTAGCCGTAAAAGCGCTCGCCCACTTGCACACCCGGCACGCTGGAGCTTTCCACGTCGGCAAAGCCCCACACCGGCATATGGCCCCAGTCCGCCTCGCCGGTCGGGAAAAAATCCCAGTACTGCATGGCGTCGCCAAAAGCCGCATAGGTGATGTTGTTGGTGGTCACGGCCACGCGGCGGATTTTCAGGACGGCTTCGCCCGGGGTGTCGCCAGCGGGCTGTTGTTGATCCACCCGGGTGTGATTCAATGCATTTTTGCGCGTGAGCAGCCGCGTCAGCAGGGCGGGATTGTTCATGGTGCCTCTTTCGTCCTTGATCGGTGAGTGATGACCAATGTATAGCCGCCGCCCTCCTCCCGGGTTCGGAAAGCCGCCGGCCGCCAAGCCCCTGAAACGCCCGACGCAGGCGCGCGCGGTGTTCACCGTGCAGGCCATTTATGACGCCTTTGTTCGGATTTGGCGGCGGGACGGCTGGGACGGCGTGAGCACGCGCGCGGTGGCCCTGGAAACCGGCATCTCGGTCGGTACGCTGTACGACTATTTCCCCAACAAGGCCGCGCTGCTGTCGGGTTATGTGCGGCACTGCATGGAGCAGTTGCTGCGGGCGATTGAGGAACAGGCGGTCACGCCGCCCGGGCTCAGCGCCGAACAAAGATTGCGCACGCTGGTGCGCCTGGCCTGCGGCGCCGACACGCCCGAGCTGCCCTGGTTCGACGCCGGCATGCTGGCGCTGGAGGCCGGCATTGCCGAGGGCAAACACCACAGGCGCGTGCACGAGGAACTGCTGGCTGCCTGGACGCGGGTGTTTGACGCCTGCACCGACCTGCCGCAGCGGCCATCGGCCCAAGCCATCCAGGCCATGCATCTGTCCGTCTGGGGCGGGCGCCGCTACGGCCTGCTGATCGGTCTTGGCGACATCGAAAGCGCCGCATGGGCGCGGGAGATGGAACGGCTGTGCCTGGCGCTCGCCAAATCTGAATAAGGCTTATTTGTAGCGCTCACGCGCCAGCGCCGCACCCTGGGCCAGCGCCTGCAGTTTTTTGAGCGCCACTTCGCGGTCCATGGGCGCCAGGCCGCAGTTGGTGCAGGGCAGCAGGCGGTTCTTGGGCACATACTGCAGCGCCTTGCCTATGGTGTCGGCCACCTGCTCAGGCGTTTCGATCTCGTCGCTGGCCACGTCGATCACGCCAACCATCACGTCCTTGCCTTCGAGCAGCGCCATCAGGTGCGGCGGCACATGCGAGTGGTAGCACTCCAGGCTGACCTGCTGGATGCTGCTTTTGGCCAGCGCCGGGAACACGGTTTCGTACTGCCGCCATTCCTCGCCCAGCGAGGCCTTCCAGTCGGTGTTGGCCTTGATGCCGTAGCCGTAGCAGATGTGCACGGCCGTCGTGCAAGTCAGGCCCCGGGCCGCGACTTCCAGCGCCTTCACGCCCCAGTCGGCGGCGTCCTTCATATAGACATTGAAGGCCGGCTCGTCGAACTGGATGATGTCCACGCCGTCGGCCTGCAGCGCCAGCGCTTCCTGGTTCAGCAGCTCGGCAAAAGCCATGGCCATCTTGACCTTGTCGCCGTAAAACCGGTCGGCCACGGTGTCGACAATCGTCATGGGCCCGGGCAGGGTGAACTTGATCTTCTTGGCGGTGTGGGCGCGCAGCAGCCGCGCCTCGGCGGCATGCACCCGGCCCTTGAGCCTGAGCGCAGCCACCACCTGCGGCACCATGGCGTCGTAGCGGTTGTCGCGTATGCCCATCTTGACCTTGTGCTCGAAGTCAATGCCTTCGACCTGCTCGAGGAAGCCGTGCACAAAATGCTGGCGCGACTGCTCGCCGTCGCCTATCACGTCCAGGCCCGCGTCTTCCTGCGCCTTGATCCAGAGCAGCGTGGCATCGGCCTTGGCCTGCTTGAGCTCCTCACCCTCGGCCTTCCATTGCGGCCAGAGTTTTTGGGTTTCGGAGAGCCAGGCGGGTTTGGGCAGGCTGCCGGCGATGGTGGCGCTGAAAAGCGGGCTTGCGGAGGGTATCGTCATGGGGGCTTGTTTCCTCGTCTCAATCATTTCTTGTTCATGGCCCGCGTTTTAGAAAAACTCGCGGGCCAGCAGTTCGTAGGAGCGGCGGCGGGCGGCCGGGTCGTGGGCCCAGGTGATCACCACCAATTCCTCAACCTCCAGTGTATTAGCCAGGGCCCGCAGTTTGGCGGCGACCTGCGGGCCGCTGCCGACAAATGCATGGGCCCTGAGCTTGTCGGCCTCCAGCTGTTCGGTCGGCGCGTAGGGGCGCTGCGCCACCTCTTCGGGCGACGGCAGGGCCGCGAGCGCGCCGCGGTTGCGGTCTATCTTCCAGCGCTCCCGGCCCGAGAAATGGTGCCAGGCTTCAGCCTCGGTATCGGCCGCCAGCGCCCAGACGCAGAGCACGGCCTGCGGCGCGGGATGGCGCGGGCTGGGCCGGTAATTGGCACGGTAAAGCTCCAGCGCCTGCTCAGCCCCCTGGCCGTCGGTGATGAACCAAGCGAACGCATAAGGCAGGCCGTAATGCGCCGCCAGTTGCGCGCCGTAGTCAGAGCTGCCCAGCATCCACATCTCTGGCGTGCTCGGGCCCATGGGGTTGGCCGTCACGCCGCGGCCCGGGTGGCCTTCGGGCAGGTCGACGCCGGCCAGCCAGGCCTGCAGCTCGCGCACCTGGATCGGAAAGTTGTCGGCCGACTGGCGCGGGTCGCTGCTGAGCAGCCGTGCCGTGCGCATGTCGGAGCCCGGCGCCCGGCCCACGCCCAGGTCTATGCGGCCCGGCGCGATGGCCTCGAGCACGCGAAACTGCTCGGCCACCTTGAGCGCCGCATAGTGCGGCAGCATGACACCGGCGCTGCCCACGCGTATGCGGCTGGTGGTCGCAGCGATCGCGGCCATCAGCACTTCGGGCGCGGAGCCAACGATGGTCGGGTGGCTGTGGTGCTCGCTGACCCAGAAGCGGCGGTAGCCCAGCGCCTCGCAATGGCGGGCCAGGGTCAGGGTTTCACGGATGGAGGCGTCTTCCGTGCGGCCGGTGACGGCGACGGACTGGTCAAGGACGGACAAGTGCATGGTCGGGTGACTATAGCCAGACCGCTTAAATCCCGCTCGGCCAGGGTTACCGGCCGCCGCTCTGTTCCAATAGAGGGTTCGTTCCCTGCCCAGACCCGATAAAGAAGCAAACCCTATGGCACTCAAAGCCACTATTTACAAAGCCCAATTGGCCCTGTCCGACATGGACCGCAATATCTACGCCGACCACAGCGTGACGATCGCGCGCCATCCGTCGGAGGCCGACGAGCGCATGATGATCCGCCTGCTGGCCTTCGCGCTCAATGTGCCGGCCGACGACAAGAAGGGCAAGCTCGAATTCGCCAAGGACTTGTGGGACGTGGACGAGGCCGCGCTCTGGCACAAGGACTACACCGAACAGATCCTGCATTGGATAGACGTGGGCCAGCCCGACGACAAGCGCTTGATGAAGGCCGCGGGCCGGGCTGAACGCATTAGCGTCTACAGCTTCGCGAGCAGCACGCCGGTCTGGTGGAAGAACATCGAAACCAAACTCACGCGCGCCGCTAACCTGGTGGTCTGGCAAATCGACGCGGCCGAGAGCCAGGCGCTGGCCAAACTCGCCGAGCGCAGCATGCAGCTGCAGGTGACGGTGCAGGACGGCACGGTCTGGATGAGCACGGCGCTGGGCTCGGTGGAAATCACGCCGCGGCGGTTGACGGCCGGCGAATAAAAACCAGGCCGCCTAGGAGGCCTCGGCCTTCGCATCCTGGTGCTGGTATGGCGGCAGCCTGGCACCGCAGTGAAAACAGAAATCCGCCTCGGGCAAGTGGCCTTCGGTCAGGCATTCGTGGCAGCTGCGTGTGGTCGGCAAGGCCAGGTGCTGCAGGCGCCGCTCGGCCGCCATCTCGGCCGTGACGATGCCGGTGGGCACGGCCAGGATACCCCAGCCCAGCAGCATCATGAAAGACGAGATCAGCCGGCCCAGGTCGGTCTTGGGTGTGATGTCGCCGAAGCCCACGGTGGTGACGGTGCTGATGGCCCAATAGACCGAGGTTGGGATGCTGGTAAAGCCGTTGGACGGCCCTTCGACCACATACATCACCGTGCCCATGACCAGCACCATCATCACCACGGCCGAGAGGAACACCAGGATCTTGCGCCCGCTGGCGGCCAGCGCCCGGCCCAGCGACTGGTATTCGGCCACATAGGCCGCGAGCTTGAAGATGCGGAACACGCGCAGCAGCCGCAGCACCCGCACGTCGATAAGGGCGTGCAGCTCGGGAAAGAACAGCGCCAGATAGGTCGGCAGTACCGCGACCAGGTCGATGATGCCGAAAAAGCTGGTCGCGTATTGCAGCGGCTTGCGCACGCAGGCCAGGCGCGCGAGGTACTCGGCGGTGAACAACAGCGTGAAAATCCATTCGACCACCGAGAACAGCTTGCCGTGCGCGACATGCACGGACTGCACACTGTCGGCCATCACCACCGCGATGCTGACCAGGATGAGGGCGATCAGCGCCTTGTCGAACAGCCGGCCCGCGCGCGTGTCGGCCTCAAAAATGATGGTGTAAAGCCGCAGCCGCCAGCCGGCCAGCGGCTTGCCGCCAAAGTCCTCTAGCGTGGGCGGGGTGGGTTTGGCCATGGCTGGGCGGCGCTCAGGCCGTGGCCTGGCGGTAGCGGGCCCAGGCAGCCGGCGTCGGCGTGGTGCTGGCGCCCGGCTGCTGCGGCAGGCTGAAGTGGCCGTCCACCACCTGGGCCGGCTCGAGGAAACAGTCCTTGATCCAGGGGATGTATTCCAGCACCGCGCAGGCCGGGTGCGCGTGGTTGAGGTGCACATGGACCTGGCTCATATCGCCCGCATGCGGCGCCACCGGCAGCCGGAAGGAATGCGCGGTGTCGCAGACGCGCAGCACCTCGGTGATGCCACCCATGCGCGTCACGTCGGGCTGCACCCAGTGGATGGCTTCCTGGTGGAAAAATTCGGCGAAGGCGTCGTGGGTGTAGAGCTGCTCGCCCAGCGCGACCGGAATGCGGGTGCCGCGCGCGAGCTGCGCGTGGCCCTTGACGTCGTCGTACCAGAGCGGCTCTTCAATCCAGTACAGGTCGAAAGCCTCGGCAGCGCGGCAAAAGCGCTGGCAGGTGGGCAAATCCCATTTGCCGTTGCCGTCGGTGGCCATGGAGATGGACGGGCCTATGGCACGGCGCACGGCTTCCAGGCGTTTGAGGTCACGGTCCACGCTGGAGCCTATCTTGACCTTGATGCCGGTAAAGCCTTCATCCACCGCGCGCCTCGCGCCGGCCACCAGTTGCTCGTCGGGGATGCTGAGCCAGCCTATGTCGGTGTTGTAGGCGCGCACCTTGTCGCGCACCTGGCCGCCCAGCAGCTTCCACAGCGGCACGCCCGCAGCTTTCGCCTTGAGGTCCCACAGCGCGATGTCAATCGCCGCCTGCGACAGCGTGGTGATGCCGGCGCGCCCTACCCACTGCAGGGCCGGGTTGCGCGCGAGCTTGAGCCATAGCCGGTTGGTATCCAGCGCATCCTCGCCGATCAGCAGCGGCGCATGGCAGGTCTCTATGCAGCGCGTGATCAGCTGGTCGCTGGGCAAATGCGCATGGGTGCCGGTGAAACCGTAACCGCTCAGGCCGGTGTCGGTGTCTATCTGGGCGCCCACCACACCCCAGTGCGAGATGGTGTGTGTGCTGTCGGCGATCTGGGAGCCCGTCACGGGCACATGCAGGATGAAGGGCTTGACCGAGGTGATTTTCAAACAGGCTCTCCAGAAAACAGGGCGCGGCGCCCTGGAGGTTCACGGCCCGCGCTGCTCGGCTTCCTGCAGCGCGCGCCACATGACCTTGCCCGAGCCACTCTTGGGCAGCGCGTCGACAAACTGCACCACACGCGGGTATTTGTAAGCCGCCATGTTATCCCGGCACCAGCTGATGATGTCTTCCTCGTTGGTATTGCCCTTGGCGGCGGGTCTCAGCACCACCACGGCTTTCACGGTTTCGCCGCGGTAGGCGTCGCGGGTCGAGATGATGCAGGCCTCCTGGATGGCCGGGTGCTTGAACATCAAGGCCTCCACCTCGGCCGGCCAGACCTTGAAGCCCGAGGCGTTGATCATGCGCTTAAGCCTGTCGGTGATGAAGAAATAGCCCTGCTCGTCCATGCGGCCCAGGTCGCCCGAGCGGAAAAAGCGCTTGCCGTCGAGTTCGATAAAGGCCTGCTCCGTTGCATCCGGTCGCTTCCAGTAGCCCTGGAACACCTGCGGCCCGCTCATGATGATTTCGCCCTGCTCGCCCTGCGGCACCTCCTTGAGCGTGAGCGGGTCTATCACGCGCGCGTCGCAGCTCATGAAGGGCACGCCCAGGCATTGCTGCTTGGTAGCGTCATAGGGATTGCTGTGCGAGGGCGCGGCGGTTTCCGTGAGGCCGTAGCCTTCGGCAAAGCGCAGGCCGTATTGCTCCCACAGGCGCTGCGCCACGGCCTGCGGCATGGCCGCTCCGCCACCGCCGATGTAGACAAGACTGGTCAGGTCGAAGGCAGCGAAGTTGGGGCTGGCGAGCAGGTCAATCACCATGGTGGGGATGTTGGTCCAGTGCGTCACGCGCCAGCGCGAGATCAGCCGCCCGGCCAGCTCGCGGTCCCAGCGCGGCATGATGACCATGGTCGCGCTGCCGTAAATGGACGCGTGCATCACCGACACCATGCCGGTAATGTGGAACATAGGCACCACGGACAAAGTCACGTTTTCAAAAGTGCTGCCACCCCACAAACAGCTGGCCACCGCGTTGTGCATGATGCTGGCGTGCGTATGCATGCAGCCCTTGGGCAGGCCGGTGGTGCCGCTGGTATAGGGCAGCACGGCCAGGTCTTGCGGCGTGGCGGTGTGCGGCGGCAGCTCGCCGGCCTCCAGCGCCCTGCCCGACGTGGCGTCGGCCCAGTCCATCACGCTGCCGCCTGCTAGCGCCGGCAGCGCGTGTCGCGTGCCCAGCCATTCGTGCCAGGCCGGCGGCATGGCCGCGTCGCCCTCGCCTTCCCCGGCCAGGTCGAAAGCATCGCTGTAATGGGTGACCACCATGTGCGACAGCCGCTCGCCGGGTGCCAGCTGTGCATTGGCCTTGGCCAGCTCGGCCGCGAGATCGGCAGCCGTGATGGCGACTTTCACGTCGGGGTCGATGATGTAGTGCTTGAGCTCCTCGGCCCGGTTCATGGGATTGACTGGCACCACCACCGCGTTGGCGCGCAGGATGGCAAAGTGCGCAACCACCCACTGCGGGCAGTTCTGCATATTGAGCAGCACGCGGTCGCCGCTGCGCACGCCCAGGCTGTGCAGCGTGGCGGCCAGGCGCTCGGCCTGGCGCATGACTTCGGCGTAGCTGAGCACGCGGTTGAAGAACACCAGCGCGGGTTTGTCGGGGAAACGCAGCGCGCTGACCGCGAGGTTGTGCCACAGCGAGGTGGCCGGCGGCGTGATGCTGTGCGGCAGGCGCTTGGGCCAGACCTGGTGGTGCAAGGTATGCGAGGTCGCGGCGGGGACGGCCTGGCCGGTATCGGATTCAAGGGACAAGAAAGGCTCCAGGCAAGTGCTGACTTGGGGGCTTCAGCCTACCCCGAGTCCGCGGCGCCCACATCCGGGAAGCTCCCGATAAAACACTGTCACTTGAGCGACCGCTGCTCACTATGATCAAACAGGACCGCGCGACCCAGGCGTCGCTTACACGCGGAAACAAGCACAACAGGAGACTTCATGAATCGCATACTCGCCTTGCCCCGCAAAGCGCTCACGCTGCTGGCCGTCGCCGCAATGGCTTCCTCCGCCGCCATGGCGGCATTTCCCGACAAGCCCATACGCGTCGTCATAGGCTTTCCGGCCGGCGGCCCGCTGGACCAGCATGCACGCCTGCTGACAGAACGCCTGCAAGCGGTGCTGGGCCAGCCCATCGTGATCGACTACAAGTCGGGCGCCGGCGGCACCGTGGGTGCGCAGGACGTCATGAAGGCCCCGCCCGACGGTTACACCCTGATGCTGGCCAACACCGGCGTGATGGTGATCAACCCGGCCCTGTACAGCAAGCTGCCTTACAGCACGCTCAAAGACTTCACGCCGATCGCGCGCACCGCCATGCAGCCGCTGGCCCTGCTGGTCAACCCCAAACTGCCGGTGAACAACCTGCAGGAGTTTGTCGCCTACACCAAGGCCAGGCCCGGCCAGGTCAACTACGGCTCGGCCGGCAACGGCGGCATCAGCCACCTCGTACCCGAGATGTTCAAGAACGCCACCGGGCTGTTCATGGTTCACATTCCCTATCGCGGCAGCGCGCCGGCCTTTACCGACCTGATGGCCGGCCAGGTGCAGTTCATGGGCGAATCCATTCCGCAAGCCGCCAACTACCACAAGCAGGGCAAGGTGCGCGCCCTGGCCGTGACCAGCAGGGAGCGCAACCCGGCCCTGCCGGACATCCCGACGGTCATCGAATCGGGCATCAAAGGTTTTGAAGTGGTCGGGTTTTATGGCTTCCTCGCGCCGGCCGGCCTGCCCAAGGACGTGACCGCCAAACTGAGCGACGCCTTCAAGCAGGTCATGAACAACCCGGACATCCGTAACCGCATGGTGACCCAAGGCGCCGACCCGGCCTTTATGGGCAGCGAGGAATTCACGCAATTCCTGGCCGCTGAAATGCCGCGCTGGGCCCAGGCCGTCAAGGCTTCCGGCGCCAAGCTCGACTAAGGGCCCGCTGGGACAATCCCCTTTCTGGTGCGGCCGGCTGCCCAAAAAGCCGCATGCCGGTGCACAAGCACGCCAGACGGGTGCACATATCTTGTATACCAAATAGTGACAAATTCAACGAAATCACGCCGGAAAAGGGGAAATGCCGGATCCAAAAAATAAGAAGAAGGTATAGGCTGACAAGGTCAACGGTTCAGGCCGGATACGCCCATCAGGAAACCGTGCAGGCTCGCCAGCCCTTCTTTTTGCGCCGGAAACTGGACTCCCATTTTTCGGCCGAAGATTGGCACAAGACTTGCACGCAAGATTCCGGATTCAGGTCGCATCGGCGCAAATCGGTATGACTTTTTCAACCCACGGAGCGTGCCATGACCTCAAGTAAATTCCTGCTTTCGCTGAGCCTGACGGTTCTTTCACTCCTGTCGAGTTTTGGCGTCCATGCGCAAAGCGCCCTGGACACCATCCTCAAGAACAAAAAAATCACCATCGCGGTTCCGCCCGACTTTCCGCCGTATGGCTCCATGGGGGCGGACTTCAAGATCCAGGGCCTGGACGTCGACATGGCCAACTACATTGGCGCCAAATTGGGCGTAACGGTCGATGTGATTCCCGTCAGCAGCGCCAATCGCATTCCCTACCTGCAGACAAAAAAGGCGTCGCTGGTGATCGCGACACTGGGGAAAAACCCAGACCGGGAAAAGCAGATCGACTTTGCCGGTGCGTATTCGCCTTTTTTCCAGGCCGTCTTTGGCCCAAGAACACTCAACATCAAGAGCTTCACCGATCTGGCGGGAAAAACCATTGGGGTGACGCGCGGCTCGGTGGAGGACGAGGAACTCAACAAGCTGGCCCCCTCGGGCACCGATATCCGCCGCTTTGACGACAACTTCAAGACGGTGAACGCCTTCACCGCCGGCCAGGTGCAACTGATCGCCACGGGCGCTTCCGTGGCCGGCAACATCATGAGCAAGAGCCCGCAGCTGCGCACCGAGTACAAGCTGCTGCTCAAGGAAAGCCCCAACTTTATCGGCGTGCCCAAAGGGGAAGACACGCTTCGCCTGACCGTCAACGGCATCCTTGCCGAAGCCAAGAAAAACGGCGACCTGGACAAGATTTCCCTCAAATGGCTGGGGCGCCCCGCAGGCGATCTGCCGCAATAAATTGATGCCCCGGGAGGGCAGCCCCCTCCCGAGAAAACCCCGATTTGACACAGCAATCTTGTATACAAATATTGAGTTAACTCCTCTACATTTTCACCATGGCCACCGCCCCCGACATCAGCAACCGCATCATCGAAGCCGTGATGGCGCAAAAGCTCGCACCCGGCTCGCGCCTGGGCGAGCAGCAGCTGGCCCTGCTGTTTGACTGCAGCCGCACCATCGTCCGCGAAGCCCTGACCCGCCTGGCAGTGCGCGGTATCGTCACCGTCAGCAGCCGGCGCGGCTGGTACGTGATCGAGCCCTCCCAGGAAGAAGCGCGCGAGGCTTTCGAGGCGCGCCGCGTGATCGAGATGGGCCTGATCCGCTGCACCACCGACGTCAGCAAGGCCGCCATCAAGCAGCTCAAGAGCCACCTGACCCGCGAGAAAGCCGCCATCAAGGGCGACGACGTGGGCCTGCGCAGCTTTTTGCTGGGCGACTTCCATGTCTGCCTGGCCGAATGCCTGGGCAACAACCTGCTGGCCGACACGCTGCGCGACTTCACCGCGCGCACCACCCTGATCGCCATGCTGTACCAGTCCTCGCACGACGCGGCGCAGTCCTGCGAAGAGCATGTGCTCATCGTGCAGGCACTCGAAAAAGGCGACCTGGCGAAAGCCGAAAAACTCATGCAGGCGCACATCGGCAGCGTGCAGGCCGCGCTCAAGCTGCAGGCAGGCGCCGGCGACCCGTTGGCGCAGCTGCGCAGCGCGCTGAGCCCGCTGGCCGCGCAAGACAGCAAACCGGCGTCTCCCGCGCCTTCCCGTGTTCGCAAAACCGGCCGTGCTTCGGCCAAACCCTCTGACGATTCCTCAACCTACCTTGGAGCCCTGCTATGAAGTCCAGCAAACGCGTTTTTTCTTTCGCCCTCGCCGCAGCCGCGGTGCTGGCTGCCACCGGCGCCCATGCGCAAACCGCGCTGGACGACATCATGAAGGCCAAGGAAATCAAGATCGCCATCCCTACCGATTTCCCACCCTACGGCATGGTCGGCACTGACCTGAAACCCCAGGGCCTGGATGTCGAGATGGCCGGCTACATCGCGCAAAAACTCGGCGTCAAGGTGGAACTGGTTCCCGTGACCAGCGCCAACCGCATCGCCTACCTGCAAACCAAAAAGGCCGACCTGGTGATCTCCACGCTGGGTAAAACCGCGGAGCGCGAAAAAGTCATCGACTTCACCGCCGCCTACACCCCCTTCTTCCAGGCCGTGTTCGGCCCCAAGAGCATCAGCGTGAAGTCTTTTGCCGACCTCAACGGCAAAACCATCAGCGTCACGCGCGCCGCCCTGGAAGACCAGGAACTGAGCAAGGTCGCACCCGCCGGTGCGGACATCAAGCGCTTTGAAGACAACAACACCACCGTTTCGGCCTACACCGCCGGCCAGGTGCAGCTGATCGCCACGGGCGCCTCGGTGGCCGGCAACATGATCGCCAAGAACCCGCAACTCAACACCGAGTACAAGCTGCTGTTGAAAGACTCCCCCAACTTCATCGGCGTGGCCAAGGGCGAAGACAAGCTGCGCCTCAAAGTCAATGAAGTGATTGCCGAAGCCAAGAAAAGCGGCGATCTCGACAAACTGGCCCTCAAGTGGCTGGGCCGTCCTGCCGGCGATTTGCCGCAATAACCATTGCGCACCCCCGTTGCGCTTCGCTTCGCGTAAGCGCCTCCCCCTTGCAGGGGGCGCCGCTTGCGGCCCGGCAAAGCCGGTTCCGCCGCGGCCGCTGGCCTGCAAGCAGCCCTCCTCAACAGGAAGTGAATCAGATGCGTGTCGAGCTTGATTTCATGGCCGTGCTGTCGCAGTGGCCGCTGCTGGCCACCGGCGTCGTCTGGACGCTGGGCCTGACGGCGATCTCGTCGGTGGCTGGCGTCTTTGTGGGCATGGGCTTTGCCTGGGCGCGCGCCAGCGGCCCCCGCTGGCTGCGCTGGGTGGTGGGCACTTACGTCGAGCTGATACGCAACACGCCTTTTATCGTCCAGCTGTTTTTCATTTTTTTCGGCCTGCCGGCCCTGGGCTTCAAGCTCTCGCCCGAGATCGCCTCGGTGCTGGCCATGGTAATCAACCTCGCGGCCTATGCCACCGAGATCATCCGCGCCGGCGTTGAGGCCACGCCGCGCGGGCAAATCGAGGCGGCCGAAAGCCTGGCGCTGAACCGCGTGCAGATCTACACCCGCGTGGTACTGCCACCCGCGCTCAAAAAAGTCTGGCCCGCCATGGTGAGCCAGATCATCATCGTGATGCTGGGCTCGGCCGTCTGCGGCCAGATCTCGACGCAGGAGCTGTCTTACGCCGCCAACCTGATCCAGGGCCGCAACTTTCGCGCCTTTGAGGCCTTCATTGTTGCCACGCTGATTTACCTGGCGCTGTCAGTGGCGGTGCGCAAGCTCCTCAATTGGGCCGGGCCGAAATTTCTCTTCGGCCGCTGACAGGAAAGGCCAGGCAACACCATGATCGAATTCTCCATCTGGGACATCTTCCGCAACCTGCTGCTCGCGGCGCGCTGGACCGTTGTGCTTTCCTTGGTCGCCTTCATAGGCGGCGGCCTGGTCGGCGCGCTGCTGCTGGTGGGCCGGCTGTCGGCCGCACGTTCGGCGCCGGGCGCGCAAAAAGCCGCCCGCATGGTGCGCCGCGCGCTGGACAGCTATGTGCTGCTGTTCCAGGGCACGCCGCTGCTGATGCAACTTTTTCTGGCCTACTTCGGCCTGGCGCTTTTCGGCATCAATGTGCCGGCCTGGGTGGCGGCCGGGGTGGCACTCACGCTTTACACCAGCGCCTACCTGGCCGAAATCTGGCGCGGCTGCGTCGACGCGATCCCCAAGGGCCAGTGGGAGGCCGCGCAAAGCCTGGCGCTCAATTTCGGCGAACAGCTGCGCTACATCGTGCTGCCGCAGGCCGTGCGCATCGCCGTGCCGCCCACCGTGGGTTTCCTGGTGCAGGTCATCAAGGGCACGGCGCTGGCCTCGGTGATCGGTTTTATCGAGCTGACCAAGGCCGGCACCATGATCACCAACGCCACCTTCAAACCCTTTGTGGTCTACAGCTGTGTGGCGCTGATGTATTTCGCGCTGTGTTTCCCCGTGTCCCTGTATGCCCGCAAGCTTGAGAGGAAAGCCCGCAATGGACGTTAACGTCACCCCATCCCCCGCAACGGCCGACAGGACTTTGGTCGAGATCAACCAGCTGCGCAAGAGCTTCGGCACCAACGAGGTTTTGAAAGGCATAGACCTTGAGGTCAAGGCCGGCGAGGTGATCGCCATCATCGGCAAAAGCGGTTCTGGCAAAAGCACGCTGCTGCGCTGCATCAACGGGCTGGAAGTGTTCCAGAGCGGCACGCTGCGCGTGGACGGCAAACACCTGCTGCACGACAACCCGCAGGTCATGCGCGAGCTGCGCCAGCGCGTGGGCATGATCTTCCAGAGCTTCAACCTGTTTCCCCACCTGACCGTCGGCAAAAACATCATGCTGGCGCCCACGCTGGTCAAGAAGACGGCCGGCGCGCCCGCGGCCGAGCACGCGCGCGCACTGCTACAGCGCGTGGGCCTGGCCGAGAAATTTGATGCCTGGCCCGACCAGCTCTCGGGCGGGCAACAGCAGCGCGTGGCGATCGCGCGCGCGCTGGCCATGCAACCTTCGGTGCTGCTGTGCGACGAAATCACCTCGGCGCTGGACCCGGAACTGGTGGGCGAGGTGCTGCAGGTCGTGGAAAGCCTGGCCGCCGAAGGCATGACGTTGCTGATGGTGACGCACGAGATGAGCTTCGCCCGCAAGGTCTGCGACCGCGTGGTCTTTATGCACCAGGGCCGCGTGCACGAGATCGGCCCGCCCGAAGAGGTGTTCTCGAATCCGCAGACCGCCGAGCTCAAGCAGTTCCTCGGCATGATCCAGTAAGCGCGGGCGGCAAGCGCATCCCGGCCGGCTGCGGGATTGCGCAAAGCGCACCAAAGCAGCGCGTCCATAGGCCTTGGCCGGCCCGGGCCTGGCTTTTTTTTGCGCCGGCTTGCCCCCGGCCCTGCAGGGTCGCACCGCATCCCGCACAATGGCGGGGTTAAACCTGCCCCGCTCTTGATGGGATAGCTGCCGCCGCCCCCCTGGGCGGCTTGCGCCGTCCCCGCTTACTCGCCGCCGCCTTCATGAACACCATGCCTCCCATCCTGTATTTCTTCGCCCTGTGCAACCTGGTCATAGGCAGCGGCGCCTTTGTGCTGGGCGGCATCCTGCAGCCCATGAGCGCATCGCTGGGCATCAGCGTGGCGGCTGCCGGCCAGGCCATGACGGCCTATGCCGTGGCCACCGCCGTGCTGGCGCCGCTGCTCATCATCCTCACGGCCCGCTGGCCGCGCAAACGCGCCGTGCAGCTGGCGCTGGCGCTGTTCACCACGGGTTGCCTGGTGTGCGCCCTCGCGCCCAACCTGCTCCTGCTGCTGCTGGGCCGCGTGCTGATGGGCGCGGGCGCGATGTTCACCGCGGCGGCCTCGGCGCTGGCCGTCAGCATGGTGGTGCCCGCGCTGCGCGGCCGGGCGCTGTCCATCACCTTCCTGGGCATGAGCATCAGCTATGCCGTCGGCCTGCCCATAGGCGCCTGGCTGGGTTTTGAATTCGGCTGGCGCGTGCCGGTATGGCTGTCGGCGGCCGCCAGCGGCGCGGCATTGGCCGCGGCCAGTTGGCTGATTCCTGCCAACATGGCCAGCGCCGGCACCAGCTTCGCGGGCTTTCAAGCGGCCGCGCGCCAGGGCGCGGTGCTGCGCGTGTGGGGCCGCACTTTGCTGTATTTCATCGCCATCTTCAGCGTCTTCGCCTATGTCGGGCCGGTGCTGCACGCGCTCAACCCCATGAATTCGGCGCAGCTCTCGGCCACGCTGGCCGTCTTCGGCCTGGCCGGTGTGGGCGGCACGCTGATGGGCGGCTGGGCCACCGATCGTTTCGGCGCCTTGCGCACCATGCGCGTGCAGCTGGCCGTGCTGGTCGCGATGATGTGCCTGCTGCCGCTCACGCGCGGCAGCGTGCCGGCCACCATGGCCGTGCTGGTGCTGTGGGGCATCGCCGGCTTCGGCCTGATGGCGCCGCAGCAAAGCCGGCTGGCCAGCCTCTCGCCGGCGCAGGCGCCCTTGCTGCTGAGCCTCAACGGCTCCATGCTCTATGTGGGCACGGCGCTGGGCGCGGTGATCAGCGGCGCGCTGCTGGACCAGGTGGGCTTCGCGCAGCTGGGCTGGGTGGGCGTGCCTTTCGGCCTGTTGGCCATGCTGACCCTGGTGTTTGACCGCAGGACCACGCGCATACCGGCCTCGGCCGCCGCATAAGCTTGACACCACGCCATGACGACACAAGACCAGCTTGACAGCCTGCAAATCGCCTTGCAGCAATTGCGCAGCGGCGCGCTCGGCGTGGCGGCCTTTTCGCAAGCCGCGATGCAGCAACAAAGCCTGGCGGCGGCCCTGCCCCAGCGATTTAACGAGGTGCTCTCGCAGCTGCTGAACCGGCTCGAATCCAGCGCGCTGTTCACCGAGGAAAGCTGCTCCTTCAGCCAGCAGGATTTGCTGGACAGCCTGCAGCTGTGGCTGGACAAGGCGCGACTGCAGTTGCAAAAAAACTGACGCCCTCCGGGGCGAGCCAGGTCCGCCCGTCAAGGGCCGCTCAAATGTTTTTGGCGGTAATGAGCTCCGGGATGGTGCTCATGGTAGTGGGCCATGGGTTCATGCCTGCAGCAATGCGAACGGTTTTTTCAACGGCCGCCCCCCTTTCGGGATAGAACCATGTGGAAGTCTTCCAGGCCGAGAAGGTGGACAGCCAGTTCACGGTGACGGCGATCGACAAAAAAGCGCCGTAGCGAAACACCCGCGGCGCATGCTAAGGTTGGCGCATGCCCAAAGCCATACGCTACACCCTGCTGTCGCTGCGCGACCTGGCCGCCTCGGCCGGGCCTTTCATCGTGCTGGCCTTTGCCTTGCTGGCGCTGGCCTACTGGTGGCTGGACCCGAACCCGCCCAAGCGCGTGACGCTGGCCACCGGCCCGGCGCAAAGCGCGTACGAAGAATTCGGCAAACGCTATGCCAAAGCGCTGGCGGCCGAGGGCATAACGGTGGTGCTCCAGCCCTCCGAGGGCTCGGCCGCCAACCTGCAGCTGCTGCGCGAAGGCAAGGTCGACGTCGGTTTTGTCCAGGGCGGCACCAGCGACTACACCGAGCAGGATGAAGAGGACCTGGCCTCGCTCGGCAGCCTTTTTGTGGAGCCGCTCTGGCTGTTTTACCGTGAAGACGCCGCGCGCAAGGTGGCCGCGGCGGCGCGGGCCGCCAAAAGCCCGGCCGGCCGCGCGGCCGGCAAGGCCGATCCGGCCGAAGACGCCAGCCTGGGCTCGCTCACGCAGCTGCAGGGCCTGCGCGTCAACACCGGCACGCCCGGCAGCGGTGTTCCCAGCCTGATGGCCAAGCTGCTGGAAAGCAACCATATCGACCCGGCGTCGCTGAAGATATCCCGGCTGGAGCAGACACCCGCCACCGTGGCCTTCCTGGGCGGCGAGCTGGACGCCCTCGTGTTCGCGTCCGCACCCGAGTCGCTGATGGTGCAGATGCTGCTGCAGACACCCGGCGTGAAACTGATGAATTTTGCCCAGAGCGAGGCCTATTCCAGGCGCTTCGCCTTCCTGACACCGACCCGCCTGCCGCGCGGCGTGGTGGACCTGGCCGCCAATATCCCGCCCGACGACGTGCGGCTGGTGGCGCCCACCACCTCGCTGATCACCCGCACCACCACCCACCCCGCCCTGCAGCAGCTGCTGGCCCAGGCCGGCAACGAAATCCACGGCGGGGCCGGCTGGTTCAAGAGCGCCCGCGAATACCCGAACCGCGACAACAGCGAGCTGCCCATCGCCAAGGAAGCCGAACGCGCCATCAAGAACGGCACGCCGGTGCTGCAGCGCTACCTGCGGTTCTGGGTGGCCAACCTGGTCGAGCGCATGTGGCTGGTGATGGGCATCATCATCGCCATCATGCTGCCGCTGTCGCGCATCATCCCGCCGCTTTATGCCTTTCGCGTGCGTTCGCGCATCTTCCGTTGGTACGGCCGGCTGCGCGACATCGAGAACCGCGTGGACGGCAGCGGCGACAGCGACCGCAACAGCAGCAAAAACAAGGCCCTGCTGGAAGAACTCAATGAGCTGGAACGCCGGGCCGAAAAAATCACGGTGCCGCTGTCCTATACCGACGAGCTGTACGCGCTGCGCGGCAATATTCACCTGGTGCGAAAGAAGCTGCAGCGGCTTTAGCGGGCCGGCCCGCCGTTTTGGGGCGGGCGGGTGGCACCTGAAAAGGGCGCGCCGGGCCCTGTTTGGGGCGGCAACCGACCCGCGGAAAGCTTTTCCGGGTCCCGCGTTGTTTCTTTAACCCTAAAGTAAACCCCTGTGTCGGCATATCATTTGCTCTGCTAGTATCGCCCGATACTTTTTTCTTTGGCCGATGCTTGCTTTTATTCTGCGCCGCCTGATCCAGGCCGTGATCGTGATGGTCGTGGTCGCCCTGATCGCCTTCATGCTGTTCCAGTATGTCGGCGACCCGGTGGTATTCCTGCTGGGGCAGGACGCCTCGCCCGCGCAAATCACCCAGTTGCGCGCCGACCTGGGACTGGACCGGCCCTTCATCGTGCAGTTCTGGCATTTCCTCATGAACGCGGCGCAGGGCGAGTTCGGCCTGAGCCTGCGCCAGGGCGCCAAGGTCTCGCGCCTGATCGCCGAGCGCTTTCCGGCCACGTTGGAGCTGGCCCTGGTGGCGGCTTTCATGGCGCTGCTGATCGGCATTCCCATGGGCGTGTATTCGGCGCTGCGCCGCGGCAGCTTCCTGAGCCAGGTATTCATGACCCTATCGCTGCTGGGCGTGTCGCTGCCGACCTTCCTGATCGGCATCCTGCTGATCCTGGTGTTCGCCGTGGGCCTGGGCTGGTTTCCGAGTTTCGGCCGCGGCGAGACCGTGCAGATAGGCTGGTGGAGCACCGGCCTCTTCAAGGCCGACGGCTGGCACCATATCGTGCTGCCGGCCGTGACGCTGGCGGTGTTCCAGCTCACGCTGATCATGCGGCTGGTGCGCGCCGAAATGCTGGAGGTGCTGCGCACCGACTACATCAAGTTCGCGCGCGCCCGCGGCCTGCCCGACCGCGCCATCCACTTCGGCCACGCGCTCAAGAACACGCTGGTGCCGGTGATGACCATTACCGGCCTGCAGCTGGGCGGGCTGATCGCCTTCGCCATCATCACCGAGACCGTGTTCCAGTGGCCCGGCATGGGCCTGCTGTTCATCCAGGCCGTGACCTTCGCCGACATCCCGGTGATGGCGGCCTACCTGTGCCTGATTGCGCTGATTTTTGTCCTCATCAACCTGGTGGTCGACCTGCTGTACTTCGCGGTAGACCCCAGGCTGCGCGTAGGCAACCCCGCCGGCCATTGAGGCCGGGCGGGCCGCACCCTCCATCGCATTCCCCATTTTTCTTCCGTTTTTACCCGCAAGCCCTCATCCCTTCCACAAGGAGTTCCCGATGAAATTCAAGTTCCACCTGCTCTCGGCCAGTGTCCTGTGTGCCTTCGCGGCCACCGGTTTTGTCGCATCCGCACAGACCCTGAGGGTCGCCAACCAGGGCGACTCGCTGTCCATGGACCCGCACTCGCTCAATGAGTCGCTGCAGCTCAGCGTGACCGGCAACGCCTATGAGGGCCTGGTCATCCGCAACAAGGACCTGAGCCTGGCCCCCGGCCTGGCCACCTCGTGGAAACAGACCTCGCCGACCGTGTGGCGCTTCGAGCTGCGCAAGGGCGTGCAGTTCCATGACGGCACGCCGTTCACGGCCGACGACGTGGTCTTCAGCTTCCAGCGCACGCAGGCCGAAGGCTCGGACATGAAGAGCTACACCAATGACTTCAAGGAAGTGCGCAAGATCAACGACCACGTGGTCGAGATCGAGACCAAGACGCCCTTCCCCATCCTGCCCGACGTGATCTCGCTGGTCTACATGATGAGCAAGAAGTGGTGCGAGACCAACCAGGCGACCCGGCCGGTGGACCGCCGCAAGGGCATAGAGAACGCGGCCTCCTTCCGCGCCAACGGCACCGGCCCGTACCGCGTGCGCGAACGCCAGCCCAATGTGCGCACCACCTTTGTCCGCAACGGCAACTACTGGGGCAAGATTGAAGGCAACGTCCAGGAAGTGATTTACACGCCCATCGGCAATGACGCGACCCGCGTGGCGGCCCTGCTGTCGGGCGAGGTCGACGTGATGGAACCCGTGCCGGTGCAGGACATAGACCGCGTCAACGGCAACGCCGGCACCAAGGTGCTGGTCGGTGCCGAGCTGCGCACCATCTTCCTGGGCATGGACCAGAAACGCGACGAGCTGCTGTACTCGAACATCAAGGGCAAGAACCCCTTCAAGGACAAGCGCGTGCGCCAGGCCTTCTACCAGGCCATCGACATCGACGGCATCAAGAAAACCGTGATGCGCGGCGCTTCCAGCCCGACGGCGCTGCTGATTGGCCCCGGCATCAACGGTTTCCAGCAAGAGCAGAACAAACGCCTGCCCTACGACCCGGAAGCCGCGAAAAAGCTGATGGTCGAAGCCGGCTACCCGAACGGCTTTGAGGTGTCCATGAACTGCCCGAACGACCGCTATGTGAACGACAGCCGCATCTGCCAGGCGGTGGCCGCCAACCTGTCGCGCATCAACGTCAAGATCAACCTGCAGGCCGAGACCAAGGGCACCTACTTCCCCAAAATCCTCCGCCGCGACACCAGCTTTTACATGCTGGGCTGGACGCCGGCCACCTATGACGCCCACAACGCGCTCAATGCGCTGGTCGCCTGTGTGGACGACAAGGGCGCCGGCCAGTTCAACCTGGGCGCGTATTGCAACCCCAAGGTCGACGAGCTGACCAAGAAGATCCAGTCGGAAACCGACAAGACCAAGCGCAACGCGCTGATCAAGGAAGCTTTCGACATCCACGGCGCCGATATCGGCCACCTGCCGCTGCACCAGCAGTCGCTGGCCTGGGGCACGAGCAAGAAGGTCGAGCTGGTCCAGCTGGCCGACAACTTCATGTTCTTCAAGTGGATGACTGTAAAAAAATAGCCCCCTGTTGCCTTCTCGCTTCGCGTAGCGGCCTCTCCCCCTCAGGGGGACAACAGCTGCGGCCCGGCAAAGCCGGTTCCGCGCTGTTGCTGGCACAGGTCTCGCTTTGCTCGACCCTAGTTAATATGGACTGCGCTTTTTATTGATGAAGAAAACCCTTGCGCGCTGGCTTGACAGTGATGTGGGCCATAGCTTTCGCACCTCGCCGGTGGCGATGGTGGCGGCCGCCATTGCCCTGGTCTGCATTTTTTGCTCGGTGTTCGCCGGCTGGGTGGCGCCGCACGACCCCTTCAACCTGAGCACGCTGGAGCTCGGCGACGCGCGGCTGCCGCCGGCCTGGTACGCGCAGGGCAGTTCCAAATACCTGCTGGGTACCGACGACCAGGGGCGCGACATCCTGTCGGCGCTGATGTATGGCGCGCGCATCTCGCTGGTGGTGGGCGTGGCCTCGGTCATCCTGTCCATGCTGGCCGGTGTGTCGCTGGGCCTGATCGCGGGGTTCAGGGGCGGCTGGGTAGACTCGGCCCTGATGCGGGTCTGCGACGTGATGTCCTCTTTCCCGCCCATTCTGGTCGCGCTGCTGATCGCGGGCGTGGGCCGCGCGGTGTTTCCCAATGCCAGCCAGCTGCTGGCCATGGGCGTGCTGATCCTGTCGATCTCCATGGGGCAATCGGGCTGGGTTCAGTACGCGCGCACGGTGCGCGGCTCCACCATGGTGGAGCGCGGCAAGGAATATGTACAGGCCGCCCGCGTCACCGGCGTGGCGCCGCTGCGCATCATGCGCCGCCATGTGCTGCCCAATGTGATGGGGCCGGTGCTGGTGCTGGCGACCATCCAGGTGGCCACCGCCATCATCACCGAAGCCACGCTGTCCTTCCTGGGCGTGGGCGCGCCGCCCACCTCGCCCTCGCTGGGCACGCTGATCCGCGTGGGCAACGATTACCTGTTTTCGGGCGAATGGTGGATCACCGTGTTCCCGGGCCTGATGCTGGTGCTGATCGCACTGAGCGTGAACCTGCTGGGCGACTGGCTGCGCGACGCCTTGAATCCACGCCTCAGGTAAGGGACGAGTTAGAAAATGAGTCTTCTGCAAATCAAGAACCTGGTGGTCGAGTTCCCCGGCCGGCGCGGCACGCTGCGCGCGCTGGACGACATTTCCTTTGACATCGCGCCCGGTGAAATTCTCGGCGTGGTGGGCGAATCGGGCGCGGGCAAGTCGCTGACCGGCTCCGCCATCATCGGCCTGCTGGAGCCGCCCGGGCGCGTGGCCGGTGGCCAGATCCTGCTCGAAGGCGAGCGCATCGACAACCTGCCCCATGAGCGCATGCGCCATATCCGCGGGCGCAAGATAGGCGCGATCTTCCAGGACCCGCTGACCTCGCTGAACCCGCTTTACACCATAGGCCGGCAGTTGGTGGAAACCATACAGGCCCACCTGCCGGTGACGGCGCAGGAGGCCCGCCTGCGCGCCATTGAGCTGCTCAGCGACACCGGCATACCGGCGGCCGCGCAGCGCATAGACCACTACCCGCACCAGTTCTCGGGCGGCATGCGCCAACGCGTGGTGATCGCCCTGGCCCTGGCGGCCGAGCCCAAGCTGATCGTGGCCGACGAGCCGACGACCGCGCTCGACGTGTCCATCCAGGCGCAGATCATCACCCTGCTCAAGAATATCTGCAAACAGCGCGGCGCCGCCGTGATGCTGATCACCCACGACATGGGCGTGATCGCCGAAACCTGCGACCGCGTGGCCGTGATGTATGCCGGGCGCATCGCCGAAATCGGCCCGGTGCACCAGGTGATCAACCACCCCTCGCACCCCTATACCGCCGGCCTGATGGCGGCGATTCCCGACATCACGGTGGAACGCGAGCGCCTCTACCAGATCGACGGCGCCATGCCGCGCCTGAACGCCATCCCGCAGGGCTGCGCCTTCAACCCGCGCTGCCCCAAGGCTTTTGACCGCTGCCGCCAGGACAGGCCGGACCTGCTACCGGCCGGCGCCACACGCGCCGCCTGCTGGCTGCATGCAGCGCATGCGGGGGTGGCGGCATGAGCGAAATTTTGAAGGGCGTGGAAGCTCCCCTGGTTCAGGCGCATGACCTGGCCAAGACCTTTGACGTGTCGCCCCCTTGGCTCAACCGCGTGCTGGAGCGCAAGCCCCGGCTGCTGCTCAAAGCCGTCGACGGCGTGAGTTTCGAAATCGAAAAAGGCAAGACGCTGGCGCTGGTCGGCGAATCGGGTTGCGGCAAAAGCACCGTGGCACGCCTGCTGGTGGGCCTGTATGAGCCCACGCGTGGCGGCCTGAATTTCGACGGCCAGGACGCGCATGCGGTGTTCAAGACGCCGGCCGGCCGGCAACTGCGCAGCCGCATCCAGATGATTTTCCAGGATCCCTACGCCAGCCTGAACCCGCGCTGGACAATTGAGGACATCATTGCCGAGCCGCTGCGTGAGCACGGCATCCTGGAGGGCGGCCCCGCGCTCAAGGAACGCGTGGGCGAACTGCTCAAGTCGGTGGGCCTGTCGCCGCTGGACATGACCAAGTACCCGCACCAGTTCTCTGGTGGGCAGCGCCAGCGCATTTCCATCGCGCGCGCCCTGGCCACCGAGCCCGAATTCCTGGTCTGCGACGAGCCCACCTCGGCGCTCGACGTGAGCGTGCAGGCGCAGGTGCTCAACATCATGAAGGACCTGCAGCGCACGCGGGGCCTGACCTACCTCTTCATCTCGCACAACCTGGCGGTGGTGCGCCATGTCAGCGACCAGGTCGGCGTGATGTACCTGGGGCGCCTGGTGGAGCTGGCCGACAAGCACAGCCTGTTCGACAGGCCGCGCCACCCCTACACCCGCATGCTGCTGGACGCCATCCCCAAGATGCACGATACCGGCCGCGCACGCACGCCGGTCTCGGGCGAGGTGCCCAATCCGCTGAATCCGCCGCACGGCTGCACCTTCCACCCACGCTGCCCGCATGCCAATGCCCGTTGCCAGAGCGAAAGGCCGCAATTCCTGCAGCTTGAAGGCGTGCGCGTGGCCTGCCATGCGGTTGAAGAGGGCAGGATTTAGGGAACAAATACCGGGAACCCGGCACTGCCATGCAAAGCGCAGCCGGCTTGGTTACCATGTACTTTTAGGGGCATCGCCATGAAAATCATTGACTCCATCCTGGCCGGGGCGGCCGACATCGCGGCCGTGCGCCGCGACATCCACGCCCACCCTGAACTGTGTTTCCAGGAAGTGCGCACCGCCGATGTGGTCGCGCAAAAACTTCAATCCTGGGGCATTCCCATCCACCGCGGCATGGGCACCACCGGCGTGGTGGGCATCGTGCATGGGCGCGACGGCGGCGCCTGCGGCCGCGGCGTGGGCCTGCGCGCCGACATGGACGCCCTGCCCATGCAGGAATTCAACACCTTCGCCCATGCCAGCACGCAGCCGGGCAAGATGCACGCCTGCGGCCATGACGGCCATACCGCCATGCTGCTGGCCGCGGCGCGCCACTTCTCGCAGAACCGGGACTTTGACGGCACCGTCTACCTGATCTTCCAGCCGGCCGAAGAAGGCGGCGGCGGCGCGCGCGAGATGATCAAGGACGGCCTCTTCGAGAAATTCCCGATGGAAGCCGTCTTCGGCATGCACAACTGGCCCGGCGCCCCGGTGGGCACTTTTGCGGTCAGCGCGGGACCGGTGATGGCATCGAGCAATGAATTCAAGATCACCATACGCGGCAAGGGCAGCCATGCCGCCATGCCGCACAACGGCATAGACCCGGTGCCGGTGGCCTGCCAAATGGTGCAGGGCTTTCAGAACATCATCAGCCGCAACAAAAAACCCGTGGACGCGGGCGTCATCTCGGTGACCATGATCCACGCCGGCGAGGCCACCAACGTGGTGCCCGACTTCTGCGAGCTGCAGGGCACGGTGCGCACCTTCAGCATTGAAGTGCTGGACCTGATTGAAAAACGCATGAAGGAAGTGGCCGAACACACCTGTGCCGCTTTCGAGGCGCGCTGCGAGTTCAAATTCCATCGCAACTACCCGCCCACCGTGAACAGCGCCGCCGAGGCCGATTTCGCGCGCCGCGTCATGAACGACATCGTGGGGCCGGCCAACGTGCTGGCGCAGGAGCCCACCATGGGCGCCGAAGACTTCGCTTACATGCTGCAAGCCAAGCCCGGCGCTTACTGCTTCATCTCCAACGGCGACGGCGCGCACCGCGACATGGGCCACGGCGAGGGCCCCTGCACGCTGCACAACCCGAGCTACGACTTCAACGACGACCTCATTCCCCTGGGCGGTACCTACTGGGTCCAGCTGGCCACACGCTGGCTGGGCACGGCCTCCGGGGCCTGAATCCTGACCACGCCAACATCACCATGAATCCACACGCGGCTTTTTCGGCCAGCTACTCGGCTGCGCGCGCCAAATTCCTTGAGGCGGCCGCTGCCGCCGGCATGGCGCTTCGCGCCTACGAACACCCGCTCAAGGGCCGCGACGGCGAAACCCTGGCCATGGACGTGGCCCTGGACGGCTCGCCCGACGCCGAGCACCTCTTCATCGTCAGCAGCGCCTGCCACGGCGTCGAAGGCTATTGCGGCTCGGGCGTGCAGGTGTTTGCCGCGCGCGATGCCGAGTGGCGCGCCAAGGCCCGCGCCGGCGGCGTCGCAGTGCTCTACATCCATGCACTCAATCCCCACGGCTTCTCATACACGCGGCGCACCACCCACGAAAACGTGGACCTGAACCGTAACTTCCACGACTTCAGCCAGCCCCTGCCCGTCAACGAGGCTTACCGTGAGGTCCACGACCTGCTGCTGCCCGCCCAGTGGCCCCCCACGGACGACAACCAGACGGCCATCGCGGCCTACATCGACACCCACGGCGTCACGCGCTACCAGGCGGCGGTGTCGCAGGGGCAGCATGAATACGCCGACGGCATGTTCTTCGGCGGCACCGCGCCGAGCTGGAGCAACCAGACCCTGCGCGAGGTGCTGCGCACCTTCGGGCAGCGGGCCCGCCGCATCGCCTGGATGGACCTGCACACGGGCCTGGGGCCCAGCGGCCTGGGCGAGCGCATTTTTGCCTGCGACGACGATGCCGAGGCCCTGGCCCGCGCGCGCGCCTGGTGGGACGGCGGTGGTGCCACGCCCGTGACCTCCTTCCACGACGGCTCCTCGACCTCGGCCAAACTCACGGGCCTGATGTGGAGTGCCGTGTACGACGAATGCCCGCAGGCCGAATACACCGGCATGGCCATGGAATACGGAACCCTGCCCATCCTCGACATGATCGCCGCCCTGCGCGCCGACCACTGGCTGCATAAACACCCCGAAACGCCGCCCGAGGTGCAAGCGGCGATCAAGCGCCAGATGATGAACGCCTTTTATGTCGATACCGACGAATGGCGCACCCAGATCGTCGCGCAAGCGCGCCAGGCCATGTTCCAGACGGTGGACGGGCTGGGCTCGGCCTGAAGGCCACATAATGAGGCGTGGCGGCCCCGACCCGGGCGGCCGTCTTTCCACCCGAGCACGAAAGCCGCGCCATGCCGTCTGACGCCGACCTGCAACGCCAGCTCAAGCAGCTGCAAGAGCAATACCAGGCGCTGCTGGCCGACTACCGGGACCTGCAGCTTGAAAAGCAGAAGCAGGAAACCTCGGCCACTCTGTGGCTGGAGCAACGCACCCGCGAACTGCAGGCCGAGGCACGGGAGCAGAAAAAGGCCGAAACCCTGCAGCGGGTGTTTTACCGCATCGCCGAACGGGCGGCGGCGGACCTCTCCTTCTACGATTTCCTGCAGTCGGTGCACGGCCTGCTGGGCGAGCTGCTGTACGCGAAGAACTGCTACGTGTGCCTTTACGATGCGCAAAAGCAGCGCAAGGATTTCCCCTACTACGTGGACGAGCGCGACGGCGACACCCTGCAGCGCAGCAACGTACCCTACCGGCGCGGCCTGACCGAGTTCGTGCTGAGCACCGGCCGGCCGCAGATCATCGACGCCGCGCGGCTCAAGCTGCTGGAAGCCGGCGGCCAGGTGACCGAAGGCAGCGGCGACATGACCTTCAGTTCCTGGCTGGGCGTGCCCATGCACATACGCGGCGCCATAGGCGGCGTGCTGGCGGTGCAGGGCTATGAACCGGGCGTGGCCTACAGCGACACGGACGCCGACATCCTTTCCTTTGTCGCCAACCACGTGAGCAGCGCGATCGAGCGCTACCAGGCGCTGGACGAGCTGCGCAAATCGGAAGAACGCTACCGCACGGTGATTGAAAACGTCGGTGTCGGCGTGGTGGTGGTGCAGGACGACCGCATGGTGTTCGTCAACCCCAGCCTGGAGCGCATCGTGGGTCATCCGCGCGAATACCTGCTGTCCCAGCCTTACACGGCGACGGTCCATCCCGAGGACTTGCCGGTGATGCGCGAGCGTCATGAACGGCGCCTGCGCGGCGACGAGGTGGACTCGATGTACGGCTTTCGCGTCATCACCCAGTCCGGCGAGGTGCGCTCGCTGGAGCTTTCCGCCGTGAAGATCGAGTGGGGCAAGCGCGAGGCGACGCTGATCTTCGTGGTGGATGCCACGGCCCGCCTGCAGGCCGAACTCACGCAGCGCCAGACCCTGCAGCGGCAGACCGAGCTCAACGACATGAAGTCGCGCTTCATCTCGGTGGCCTCGCACGAATTCCGCACGCCGCTGGCCTTCATCCTGTCGTCGGCGGAGCTGCTCAAGCACTACGGCGACCGCCTGCCCGAACCCGAAAAAGCCGATGTCATCGCCACCATAGAAACCGGTGTGCGGCGCATGACCCAGATGCTGGACCGTGTATTGCTGCTGGGCAAGGTGGAGGCGCAGATGCTGGAGTTCCAACCGGCGCAGGTCAATCTCCAGGTACTTTGCCAGGACCTGGTCGAGGACGCCCGCATCCAGCACTCGGAGGCAGGCTGCGAACTGGCCCTGGAATTCGAGGCCTGGCCGGCAACCGGGCTTTTTGATGAAAAGCTGCTGCGCCATATTTTCGGCAACCTGCTCTCCAACGCCATCAAATACTCGCAGCAAGGCGGGAAAATCCTGTTTCGGGTCTCCTCGTCGGAGGGACGGGTGGCTTTCGAGGTGTCGGACCAGGGCATAGGCATTCCGGCCGAAGAGCTTCCCCACCTGTTCGAGTGGTTCCACCGCGCCAGCAATGTCGGCGAGATCCAGGGCACGGGCCTGGGGTTGGCCATCGTGAAAAACTCCGTCGACCTGCATGGCGGCCGCATCGAGGTCGCCAGCGTGGTGGGCCAGGGCACGCGCTTTACCGTCACGATTTAAGGCGGCGAAACCGGCCCCGAATCGGCCCAAAATCGGCCCAAAACCGGGGCAAGGCTATAAGATGGGCATCAAGCCAGGCCAGCGGAGCAGCCCGTGGCTTGGCGGCTCAGGGAAATCCGCCCCTCAACAATGACAGCCGGGGCCCTCGCTACGAAAGAACCATGGCGCGCATTCTGGTGATTGAAGATGAGTCCCATATCCGGGACAACCTGCTGCGCTTCGTCCGGCTCGAGGGCCACGAAGGCCTGGGAGCGTCGGACGGCGGCGCCGGCCTGCAGCTGGCCCGCGAGCAGCGGCCGGACCTGATTTTCTGCGACGTGATGATGCCGCAGATGAGCGGCATTGAAGTGCTGGCCGCGCTGCAGGCGGAACCCGCGCTCAGGCAAGTGCCTCTGGTGTTCCTGTCGGCCAGTGCCGAGTCGGAGCGGCTCGAGGAAGCCCTGCGCCTGGGCGCCAGCGCCTATGTGACCAAACCCTTTAATTTCGCCCAGCTGCAGGCGGTGCTCAAGCAATACCTGCCCAAGTAGCCGGCTGCGGCCGGAAGGCTACAGGCCCAGCGCCTTCCAGCCCTGGTGGCCCAGTTTTTCGAGCACCTCGATGTTCTGCTCGAAAATCGCTTCGGCCTCGGGAAAGGCCTCCACGGCCCGCTCCACGCTGTCCTCGCGCAGCAAATGCAGGATGGCAAAAGGCGCGCGGTTGGTGTAGTTGCCGATGTCGTCAGGCTCGGTGCCCTCAAACTGGAAACGCGGGTGAAAGCTGGCCAGCTGGATCACACCCTCCAGGCCATGCTCGTCCACCACGCCTTCGGCAATTTCCAGGAAGTCGTTGAAGTCCAGGAAATCCTCGAACAGCGTGGGATGGATCAGCAGCGTGGTGTCGACCTCTTCGGCCGGCGTGGCGGCCAGCAGGTCCAGCTCGCGGTCCAGTTCTTCCAGCAGGTCGTCCGCATGCCGGGCATGGCTAACCACCAGGCGCACCTGGTTCTTGACATAAACCGCCTTCGCAAACGGGCACAGGTTGAGCCCGATCACGGCTTTTTCGAGCCACAAGCGGGTTTTGTCCAGAACCTCCTGGTCTGTCATGGCGAAGCTTCCCAAACCTAGTGCAGAGCCTTGAAGCGCACGCGCTTGGGCTTGGCGCCTTCTTCACCGAGACGCTTCTTCTTGTCGGCCTCGTACTCCTGGTAGTTGCCGTTGAAGAAGGTCCACTGGCTGTCGCCTTCGGCGGCCAGGATGTGGGTCGCGATGCGGTCCAGGAACCAGCGATCGTGGCTGATTACCAGCACCGAGCCGGCGAACTCGAGCAAGGCGTCTTCGAGCGCGCGCAGGGTTTCCACGTCCAGGTCGTTCGAGGGTTCGTCAAGCATCAGCACGTTGCCGCCCGCGATCAGGGTTTTGGCCAGGTGCAAACGCCCGCGCTCGCCGCCCGACAGCATGCCGACGCGCTTTTGCTGGTCGGCGCCGTTGAAATTGAAACGGCCGGCATAGGCGCGGCTGGGCATGGTGAACTTGCCGACAGTCAGCATGTCCAGGCCGCCGGAAATGTCTTCCCAGACGGTTTTGTCATTGGCCAGGTCGTCGCGGTGCTGGTCGACGAAGGCCATGCGCGCGGTCTTGCCGATGGCGACTTCTCCGCTGTCGGGCTGCTCCTTGCCGGCGATCAGCTTGAACAGCGTGGACTTGCCCGCGCCGTTGGGGCCGATGATGCCGACGATGGCGCCCGCGGGCACCTGGAAGCTCAGGTTGTCGATCAGCAGGCGGTCGCCGAAGGACTTGCTGACGTTCTTGAACTCGATGACCTCATTGCCCAGGCGCTCGGCCACGGGAATGAAAATTTCCTGGGTTTCGTTGCGCTGCTGGTATTCGTAGTCGGAGAGTTCCTCGAAACGGGCCAGGCGCGACTTGCTCTTGGCCTGGCGCGCCTTGGGGTTCTGGCGCGACCATTCGAGTTCCTTCTTCAGGGCCTTGGCGCGGGCTTCCTCGCCCTTTTGCTCCTGCGCCAGGCGCTCGCCCTTCTGGTCCAGCCAGCTGCTGTAGTTGCCCTTCCAGGGGATGCCGTGGCCGCGGTCCAGTTCCAGGATCCACTCGGCGGCGTTGTCCAGGAAGTAGCGGTCGTGGGTGATGGCCACCACGGTGCCCGAAAAACGCTGCAGGAACTGCTCCAGCCAGTCCACCGATTCGGCATCCAGGTGGTTGGTCGGCTCGTCAAGCAGCAGCATGTCGGGCTTGGACAGCAGCAGGCTGCACAGGGCCACGCGGCGTTTTTCACCGCCCGAGAGCACGCCGATCTTGGCGTCCCAGGGCGGCAGGCGCAGCGCGTCGGCGGCGATTTCAAGCTGGTGCTCGGAATCGGTGCCGGCCGTGGCGATGATGGCTTCCAGGCGGGCCTGCTCGGCCGCCAGCGCGTCGAAATCGGCATCGGGCTCGCCGTAGGCCGTGTACACGGCTTCAAGCTGGGCCTTGGCGGCAAACACCGCGCCCATGCCGGCTTCCACGCTCTCGCGCACCGTATGCTCGGGGTCTAGCTTGGGCTCCTGCGGCAGGTAGCCGATATTCAGGCCCGGCATGGGGGTGGCTTCGCCCTCGATTTCGGTATCCAGGCCGGCCATGATCTTGAGCAGCGTGGACTTGCCGGAACCGTTGGTGCCCAGCACGCCGATCTTGGCCCCCGGAAAGAAGCTGAGCGACACCTCCTTGAGGATATGGCGCTTGGGCGGCACGATTTTGCCGACCTTGTTCATGGTAAATACGTACTGAGCCATCGGGATTTACTTTGCTAAAGATGAAAAAACAATGCGGGAAACGGGTTGCCTGCCGCCTGTAAACGCTATTTTTACAGGCTACCGGCAGTTTCCTGCGAGCTGGAACGACACGCCGCGCCCGGGGGCGCAAACGCCTTTTGAAGGGACGTGTTTTTCTGCGTGAATGCCCCATTATCGTTGCTGTGCGACAATACAGGGGTTGCTGGCTCCAGTTGCCTTCAACATTTGGGCACATCCGGGTACCGCTTCAAGTGGCTGCTTACGATGTTTTCGGCCCGACTTTCTGACCCCATCTGCCTTTGACTGGCGGGTTGCCTTCCAACAGGGCGCCCAACAGGCCGATCCAAAGCGCCCTACGGCGCCACATCATGACATTTGAAGAATTGAACCTGGCCCCGGCCATTCTGAAGGCCGTGCTCGAGCAGGGCTACGACACACCCACCCCCATCCAGGCCCAGGCGATCCCCGCCGTGCTCAAGGGTGTTGACCTGCTGGGCGGCGCCCAGACCGGCACCGGCAAGACCGCGGCTTTCACGCTGCCCCTGCTGCAGCGCCTGTCCACCGAAGCGCGCCTGACCAATCGCCGCGGCGTCAACGCCGTGCGCGCCCTGATCATGACCCCCACCCGCGAACTCGCGGCCCAGGTCGAGGAAAGCGTGCGCACCTACGGCAAATACACCGACCTCACCTCCATGGTGATGTTCGGCGGCGTCGGCATGGGCGCCCAGATCGAAAAACTGCGCCGCGGCGTGGACATCCTGGTCGCCACCCCCGGCCGCCTGCTGGACCACGCGAGCCAGGGCACGCTGGACCTGAGCCAGGTGCAGATCCTGGTGCTGGACGAAGCCGACCGCATGCTGGACATGGGCTTCATCCACGACATCAAGAAGGTGCTGGCCCTGGTGCCCAAACAAAAGCAGTCGCTGCTGTTCAGCGCGACCTTCAGCGATGAAATCCGCGAACTGGCCAACGGCCTGCTCAAGAACCCCGAATCCATCCAGGTCACGCCGCGCAACACCACGGTGCAGCGCATCACGCAGACCATACACCCCGTCGGCCGGGCCAAGAAAAAAGGCCTGCTGACCCACATCATCAATGAGCACAACTGGAGCCAGGTGCTGGTGTTCACGCGCACCAAGTTCGGCGCCAACAACGTGGCCGAACACCTGACCAAGCACGGCATCCCCGCAATGGCGCTGCACGGCAACAAGAGCCAGACGGCCCGCACGCAGGCGCTGGCCGATTTCAAGAGCGGCACGATACGCGCCCTGGTCGCCACCGACATCGCCGCCCGCGGCATCGACATCGACGAGCTGCCGCACGTGGTCAACTACGAAATCCCCAACGTCAGCGAAGACTATGTGCACCGTATTGGCCGCACCGGCCGCGCGGGCAACAGCGGTGAAGCCGTCAGCCTGGTCTGCCTCGATGAGGAAGGCTTCATGCAGGACATCGAGCGCTTCACCAAGCAGAACATCGAAAAAATCATCGTCCCCGGTTTTGAAGCCGAGCCCGGCGAACGCGCCGAGCCGCTAGCCATGGGCCGCCAGACCATCTGGGGCGGCCTGGGCAAGCCGCCCAGCCGCGAAGTGATGCAGGCCGCCGCCAAGGCCGCCCGCACCGAGATGATGCAGCGCATCCGCGACACCAAGGGAGCCCAGCCCGCGCGCGGCGGCAACGGCGGCGGCAACAACGGTGGCGGCCGCGGGCGCGGCCCCGCCGGCGGCGGCAATGGTGGCGGCAATGGCAGCGGCCGCGGCCCGCGCACTCCCAACCCCGGCCAGCCACGCCAGGCTTCGGGTTATTCCCAGAACGGCCAGCCGCCACGGCAGGCCCAGGCGCCACGCCAGCGCGACGAGCAGCAGCCGCGCGCCCCCCGCAACGAGTCCAGGGAGCCACGCAATGACTTCGACGACCGCCAACCCGCCAGCCACGCCTCCTCAGGCTTCCCCTCCTCCGGCCAGCCTACGGGCGGCAACCGGGGCAACTACCGCGGCAACCGCTCCGGCGGCGGCGCGGGTGGCTCTGGTGGCCGGGGCAACGGGCCTCGTCGGCCGGGCGGTCCTGGATCTTTTACTGGCCGATAAGCGCTATTCGGCGGTCCACTGCGTGGGCCGCCGCGCACCAGCCCGGCACGACGGCCGGCTGGCCGTGCACCTGGTCGATTCTTTCGCCGGTTTCAAGGCCCCGCCGGTGGACGATGTCTTCATCGCGCTGGGAACCACCATCAAGACGGCAGGCAGCCGCGCGGCCTTCAGGGCGGTGGATTTCGACGCCGTGCTGGCCGTGGCCCGTGCAGGCCGCGATGCCGGCGCCACTCGCCTGGGCCTGGTCAGCGCCATGGGCGCCGATCCGAATTCCATGCTCTTCTACACCCGCGTCAAGGGCGAGGCCGAGCAAGCGCTTTCGCAGCTCGGTTTTTCCACGCTGGTGGTGCTGCGGCCGTCATTTCTGGCGGGCGACCGGGAATCGCTGGGCCAGCCCTTGCGCGGCGGTGAAAAACTGGCGATCAATCTTTCAAGACGCCTCAGCCGCGTGATACCACTGAACTACCAGTCCATTTCGGCGGACAGCGTCGCGCGCACGCTGGTCGAGGAAGTGGCTGCTCGCCAGGGACATCACGTAATCCTGTCCGGCGACATGCAGCAGCGCTAGCAGCCTCTCCTCAGGCCGCCTTGAGCTGCTTGGCCGGATTACTCAGTTTCGGTAGCCGCCGCCGCGAACCGAGCACCAGTTCGATATCCTCACGCGCGCCGTCGATCAGCACCAGGATTGCCTTTTCGGCCTTGGCCGGGTTGCGGGCGATTACCGCATCCAGCACCGCCCGGTGCAGCGGCAAGGAGCGCTTGGGGCCGTCCTTGCGGATGGTGGAAATTTCAAAGCTGGTGCGCAGCAAGGCGCTCAACGCCTTGCTCATCTGGATCAGCATGCGGTTGTGCGCGGAGCGCAGCAAGCCCTGGTGAAAACGCAGGTCGTAGGTGACGTAGTCGCCGCCGCCTTCCACGGCGCGCTTCATGCCGGCATAGGCGTCCTCGATCTCGGCAATCTCTTGCGCGGTGGCGCGCTCGGCGGCCATGCGCACGGCGGCGGGCTCCACCAGGCGCCGCAACTCCAGCAGGTCGCGCAAAAATTCGGGTGTGATGCCGGCCTTGGCCTTCCAGGCAATGACATCGGGGTCGAACCAGTTCCAGTGCTCCTCGGTCAGCACGCGGGTGCCGACCTTGGGGCCGGTGGTGACCAGGCCCTTGGCGATCAGCGACTTGACCGCTTCGCGCACCACTGTGCGGCTCACGCCCAGTTCCTCGCAGAGCACCGGCTCCGGCGGCATGGACATGCCGGCGGCATAACGGCCCGCGACGATGGCTTCCCCGATATGGTCTACCGTGTTGCCGTGGACGTTTTTCATGGTGGCCATGGCGTGCCTTCAGCCCCGCACAAACAGCGTGACCAGCGGGTCCGGCCCCACCTGGCGGCTCCAGTGGCCGTGCAGGGCCGGGTCGAAGGTGGCGCCGGCCGGCAGCACGTCGGCCGAGTAGAAATGCTGGCCCGGCTTGAAGATGCGCGAGACCCCGCCCTGCAGGCCGATCTCCATCTCGCCGCCCAGAATGAACACCCATTGCGGATTCGGCGTGCAATGGAACTGGCTGCGAAAGCCCAAAGGGCTGTGGCGCAGCTGGTAGCCGCCCGAGGCGAACACTTCCGACAGCATGGCCTGCGGCGAGCCTTCGCCCAGCGGGATGGCCTCTTCGCGAAATCTGGCGCGGCCGTCGGTATCGGTGTAAAGAATGACTTTGGAGAAAACGGTCACAAGGGACTCCGGTGAATGACGGTAAAAAGCAGGCGCCTCATGAAGCTTCGCCGCCAAAGGCGATCTGCACCTTCATGGATTGGCGCTTGTCGCCGGCGAGTGTAAAGGCATGCGTGGCCTGGTCGAAGGCGACGATGTCGGTGATGACAGGCCGGCCGTCTATCAGGCGCTGGTTCAGGAAAGCCACCGCCACGGCGAATTCAGGGTGAAAGCGGAAGGTGCCGCGCAGCTCCAGCTCCTTGGCGACCAGGGTGTTGAGCGGCAGCGAGACATTGCCGCCCAGGCCCACCGTCACGATGACGCCGCGCGGCGCCACCACATCCAGGCCGGCAACCAGGGCTTTTTCATTGCCCGAGGCCTCGAACATCACGTCGAACTGCCCCTTGCCGGCGGCAAAGGCCGCCAGGCCGTCCGGCTCCTGGGCCAGGTTGATGGTCTGGTCTGCGCCCATCTTTTTGGCGCAGGCCAGGGGAAGCTCGGCGATATCGGCCGCGACGATGCGGGCCGCGCCCGCGCGGCGCAGGCCGGCGATCAGCAAGGCGCCTATGGGGCCGCAGCCGGTGACCAGCACCTGTTTGCCGAACACCGAGCCGGCGCGCGAAATCGCGTGCAGGCCCACCGACAAAGGCTCGGCCAGCGCGGCCTCGGACAGCGGCAGGTCGTCGGCCACGGGATGCGCCTGCGCGGCCTCGATGACCAGGGTTTCACGGAAAGCGCCCTGGATGTGCGGAAAGCGCATCGCGCTGCCATAAAAGCGCATGTCCATGCAGTGGTTGTGCAGGCCCTGCTGGCAAAAGCGGCAGGCGCCGCAAGGCCGCGAGGGCGAAATCGCGATGCGCTGGCCGGCGCGCAGGCCGCTGACCTCGCTGCCCACGGCCTCGACCACGCCCGACACCTCATGGCCCAGCACCATGGGCTCCTTGATGCGCACCGTGCCGAAGCCGCCGTGCTGGAAGTAATGCAGGTCCGAGCCGCAAATACCGCCGTAGGCCACCCGCACCCTCAGCTGCTGCGGGCCCAGGATTTCGGTGTCCAGCGCGTCAAGGCGCAGGTCTAGGGGCGCATGACAGACAAGTCCACGCATGATGTTTCTCCCTGGTTGCGAGGAACGGCGGCGTCACAAAGTCGCCGTCACCCCGCCGTCGACATACAAAACATGGCCGTTGACAAAGCTGGAGGCATCACTGGCCAGGAACACGGCCGCGCCGGCCAGCTCGGCCACGTCACCCCAGCGCCTGCTGGGCGTGCGCCCCGTGAGCCAGGCGCTGAACTGTTCGTCAGCCACCAATTTTTCGGTGAGTTCGGTCTTGAAGTAGCCGGGCCCGAGGCCGTTGACCTGGATGCCGTGAGGGCCCCAGTCGATCGCCATGCCCTTGGTCAGCATCTTGACCGCGCCCTTGCTGGCCATATAGGGCGCGATGTTGGGGCGTCCCAGCTCGCTTTGCACCGAGCAGATGTTGATGATCTTGCCCTTGCCGCGCGTGATCATTTTCCGGGCGACCGCCTGCCCGACAAAAAAGACGCTGTCGACATTGGTGCGCATCAGCTCATGCCAGTCCTGCGCGGGGAAATCCTGCAGGGCCATGCGCCTTTGCATGCCGGCGTTGTTGACGAGGATGTCTATGCCGCCCAGCGTGCCCTCGATGTCCTCCACCGCCGCCTGCACCGCGGCGGCGTCGGTGACGTCAAAACCGCGTGTGTGAACGGTCAGGCCCTCCTCGCGCAGCACGCCGGCCGCCTGCTCCAGCTTGGCGCTGTCGCGGCCGTTGAGCACCAGGGTGGCTCCCGCCTGCCCCAGACCGCGCGCCAAGGCGAAACCGATGCCGCCCGAAGAGCCGGTCACTAGCGCAAGGCGCCCGTCAAGCCTGAAGGAATTCACAACCATGGATGGCCTCAATCCAGGCGGGCGCCGCTGGCATCGTCAAACACGTGGGTTTTGCCGGCCGCGATGTCCAGGTGCACGATCTCGTCGGGGCGCACCGCCGTGCGGCCGTGCATCACCACGATGACCTTGGCGCCACCCACCTCAAGCAGCAACTCGGTTTCGGCGCCGGTGGGCTCGACCACAATGACCTTGGCCGGAATGCCCTGTCCGGTGGCGGACAGCGACAGGTCGCCGGGCCGCACGCCGTAGTGCACGTGCTGGCCGTCCTGCGCCTGGGCAATCTGGCCTATGGGCCACTGGTGGCCCTCGGCCTCCACCCAGGCCCGGCCGCCCTCCTTGCGCAAAACGCCCTTAAGGATATTCATGGCGGGCGAGCCAATGAATTGCGCGACAAACAGGTTGCCGGGCCGGTCGAACAGCTCCAGGGGCGTGCCTATCTGCTCGATGATGCCGTCATGCATGACCACGATGCGGTCGGCCATGGTCATGGCCTCGATCTGGTCGTGTGTGACGTAGACAGTGGTGGTTTTCAGGCGCTGGTGCAGGGCCTTGATTTCGGCGCGCATGGCCACGCGCAGCTTGGCGTCCAGGTTGGACAGCGGCTCGTCGAACAGGAAGACCTTGGGGTCGCGCACAATGGCCCGCCCCATGGCCACGCGCTGGCGCTGCCCGCCCGAGAGCTCGCGCGGAAAGCGGTCCAGCAGCGGGTCCAGGTTCAGGATGCGCGCGGCATCGCCTACGCGCTTGTTGGTGAGTTCGGCATCGGCCTTGCGCAGCTTCAGGCTGAAAGCCATGTTGTCGCGCACCGTCATGTGCGGGTACAGCGCGTAGCTCTGGAACACCATCGCGATGTCGCGGTCCTTGGAGTCGAGTTCGTTGATGACCTTGCCGTCGATCGACATCTCGCCGCCGCTGATTTCCTCCAGCCCGGCCAGCATGCGCAGCAGCGTGGACTTGCCGCAACCCGAGGGGCCCACCAGCACGACGAACTCGCCGTCGGAGATGTCGAAGCTGATGCCGTGAATGATCTTGACCTTGCCGAAGGCCTTCTCAATATTGCGAAACGATACAGAAGCCATGTGGTATTTCCCGGGTCAGCTCTTCACGGCACCGGCTGTGAGGCCCGACACCATATAGCGTTTGAAAGCGTAATAAATTGCCGCCGGAGGCAGCGCGTAGATCAGGCCGGTGGCCATCAGCAGTTCCCACGGCGAGTCGTCGGCGGCGAGGAAATTGCCCAGCGCCACCGCCAGCGTCACGCTGGTGTCCCTGGACAGCAGCAGGAAGGCGTAGAGGTATTCGTTCCAGGCCAGCAACAGCGCATAGGTGCCGACCGCCACCAGCGAGGGCACCATCAGCGGCAGGTAGACCAGCCGGAACAGCTGCATGGCCGTGGCACCGTCCATGCGGGCTGCTTCATCAAGCTCGTAAGGCAGCTTGTCGGAAGCCTGCTTGAGCACCCAGATGCAATAGGGCGAAGCGATGGTCACCATGGCCAGGATCAGCGACCACTGGTGGTTCAGCATGCCGTAATTGCCCATGGTCTTGTACATGGGAACGGCCAGGAAAGCGGCGGGGATGAAGTAGGTAAACAGCGCCATGTTCATCACCGTACGGCCGCCGCGCACCTTGAGCCGGCTGATGGCAAAGGCCGCGGTGGTGGAGACCACCAGCGTCAGCACCCCCACTGACAGCGCGATCACCAGCGAGTTGCCCAGTTGCACCCAGAAGTGGTCGAGGTAGAAATGCTTTTGCCAGAACACCGTCTCGAAGTTGTCCAGCGTGGGTTTTTTGGGCCAGAGCCGCCCGGTGGTGGCCTCGTTGCGCGGCGAGATCGCGAACAGCACCATGTGGTAGATCGGGATCAGCGTCCACAGCAGGACCGGGATGCCGACCAGCAGCAGCCTGGCCTCCCGGGTGACCGAACGCAGTGTGACGCGGCTCATTTGGACAACCTTTTCATCATGAAGTACACCAGCGGCAGCACCAGGGGCAGGGCCACGACGATGGAGGCCAGGGACAGGTCGACCTGGTCCAGGCGCAGGTAGCGGATGCCCAGCGTGGCCAGCACATGCGTGAGGTCGGCCGGCCCGCCGCCTGTCAGCAGGTAGACGCTGTTGAAGTCGCCCAGCGTCCAGATCATGGACAGGATGGTCGAGGTCAGGTATAGCGAGCGCATGGACGGCCAGGTGATGAAGCGGAATTTCTGCCACACCGTAGCGCCGTCCACCGAGGCCGCTTCATACTGCTCGGCGGGAATCGCCATGCGCCCGGCCAGCAGGATCAGCGTCCAGAAAGGCAGGGATTTCCAGATGTGCGCCAGCATGGAAAACGACAGGGCCAGCGTCGGGTCATTGAGCCAGTTGGGGCCGTCTATGCCCGTGGCCTTGAAAATCAGGGTGTTGATGACGCCCCACTCGGGGTTGAGCATGAAGCGCATCGACAGAATGGTCGGAATCGAGGGCACGGCCCAGGGCAGGATAAAAATCACCGACAGCGCCTTGATCCACCAGCGCGTGTTCAGGAAAAATCCCGACAGGAACAGCGCTACCACCATCTTGAGGTTCACCGCCACGACGATGAACACCACCGTGTTGATCAGCGAGCGGAAAAAGATCGGGTCGGCAAACAGCCTGACATAGCTGTCCGGATGGCGTGCCAGCCACAGGCCGTAGCCCACGGGGTAGATCACGAAAACCAGGAAGATCAGCAGGTAGGGAACGACCAGCGCGAGTCCCCACTTCTCCCACGAAGTCATGGCGGCGCGCTCGGCACGCACCGAAGGGGCGGCCTGTTGGATGGTTGCAGTGCTCATGCTTTGCTTTGTTGACGCGCGCCGCTACCCCGGAAATCGGGGCGGGCGGCGCGGCTTTCTTCAGTCGGTCAGCGCTCAGTTCGCCACGGTCTTGATGCGGGCGATCATTTCGTCAACGGCCTTGTCCACCGGCATCTTTTCATTGATCACGCGGTTGGCCGCCTTGGCCCAGACGTTCTCGTTGTTCAGGATGGTGAACTTGTAGTTCTTGGTGAACTCGAAGTTGACGGTTCCGGCGGTGAACTGGTTGTAAACCGACAGCCTGTGCGCATCGGCTTTCCAGAAGGGACGCTGCTGCGCGGTCTTGGTCACCGGGAACCAGCGGCCCAGCGAGCCCTCCACATAAGGCGTGAGGTTCTCTTCCTGCATCAGGAAGGACACGAATTCCTTGGCGCGGGCCTTGTTCTTGGCCTGGTTGAACACCACACCCACCTTGACGGCGGCGCGGTACACCATCTTGCTGCCGTCGGGTTTGTTCGGGAAGCCCGCGGTGCGGATGCGCTCGGTGTAGTTCTTTTTCGCGGTCTCGCGGTCTTCCGGCTTGAGCGACGCGTTGTTCATGTCGTCCAGCCATTTCGCGGCGATGGAAATCGTGGCGTTATGGGTCAGGATGGTGGTCTTGTTGTGGAAGGCGACGTTGTTGTCAGGGTCCTTCCAGCTGGTGGACGAGGGCGGCGTGCAGCCCTTGGCGTAGGGCTGGGTGTAGTCCGTCAGCGCGCTGATCAGGCCCGCACGCACCTGCGGATCGTCGACCAGCAGCTTGCCGCTGTCGCTCACCAGCTTGACGTTGTAGGCGTCCATAAAGGTCAGGAAGGAGTAGAACGAGTCGCTCGAATCCACGCCCAGCGGCTGGCCTATGCCGAAGGTGCGGTTGCCGGTTTTCTGGCGGTGCGCGGGCTGCACCTTGTCGCACCAGAACGACCAGTAGTCCTTCCAGGCCGTCGGAATGTCCGACTCCTTGAAGCCGGCTTCGTTGAGCATGTCCACCCAGTACTCGATGTGCATGGTCTGCTGCTTCATCGGGAAGGCGTAATAGGCCCGGGTCTTGGTGGCATCGTTATAGAGGAAGGCGGTCTCCACCGTGTTGGGCGCGAAACGCGCGCGCATGGGGTTGATCACGCTGCTGATGTCTTCAAGCTTGCCGTCGAAGGCCCACTTGCCGGCGACCTGGAAGTCATAGACGTCGGCATAGGCCACGTCGGGCGGGCTGCCGGAGTCGAGCGCGGCAACGGTTTTCGGGATCATGTCCTGCACGGGGTACTGCGAGAGCTCGACCTTCACGCCCTTGTGTTTTTCCTCGTACTTCTTGATCGCGGCGAACAGCGCATCGTCTTCGGCTTTGTAAAAGCCCTTGACCCACCAGACGGTGAGCTTTTCCTGGGCGGCGGCCTGCCCCGCCGATATGAGGCCTGCCGCGACCATCGCGGCGGCCAGGATTGTCTTGAGTCTCATTTGTCTTGTCTCCTCTGCGGGTGGGTTGTTGAACTGCAAAAACTCGTCGCCAATGCGCTCTCGGACGCATTGTTATCATATGATGATTAACCCCCTGGTCTTTTATGGAAAACCCGGAGCATTTGCGCCCCGGAACCAAGCCCAGGATGGATTCAATGCCATTCCGGCACCGGGGTAAAGAGGGCTTGCCCGGCGAAATGCGCGCGCAGGTTGTCGACCGCCAGTTTGGCCATGGCGTGCCGCGTCTGCACCGTGCCGCTGGCCATGTGCGGCGTCAGCACCACGTTCTCCATGGACCAGAGCGCCTCGCTGGGATGCGGCTCTTTTTCGAACACGTCCAGCGCCGCGCCGGCGATCACGCCCTGCCGCAGCGCATCAACCAATGCCGCCTCATCGACCACCGAACCGCGCGCCACGTTGATCAGGTAGCCCTCAGGCCCCAGGGCCTTGAGCACCTCGGCATTGATCAGGTGGCGCGTGCCGGCGCCGCCCGGCGTGATCACGATGAGGAAATCCACCTGCGCAGCCAGCGCCTGTGCCGTGGGGTAAAAGGTGTAAGCGAGTTCCGCCTTGGCGCTGCGGCCGGTGTACGCAATCGACATGCCAAAGGCCTCGGCCCGGCTTGCGATGGCCTGGCCTATGCGGCCCAGGCCGACGATGCCCAGGCGCGCACCCGAGACCTTGCGCGCCAGCGGCATGGGCCCTTCCTTGGCCCAGCGCCCGGCACGCACATAGCGGTCCGCCAGCGGGATGCGGCGCGCCACCGACAGCATCAGGCCAATGGCCAGGTCCGCCACCTCATCGTTGAGCACGCCGGGCGTGTGGGTGACCGGAACGCGCCGCTCCAGCGCGGCGGCGACGTCCACGCCGTCATAACCCACTCCCATGATGGAAACGATTTCCAGCGCGGGCAATTGGTCCATCAACGAGCGCGGCACCTTGGACTCCCCGCCCCCGGCGATGCCGCGCACCAGCGGCGCGACCTTGGCAAAGGCCGCGGGGTCGCTCTCGTGCAGCCTGTCATGGACCTCATAAACCGCCTGCAGCGGCTCCATCAGGAAGGGCGGGAGCTTGGCGACGGTGAGGATGTGCGGGCGGCTGGACGGGACGGACACGGGGCGGGCTCCTGCGGTCATGGTTTTCACTAAGATAGTCAGGTCAATGGTATGACGATAATATGTTTGACGAATTAAGGACTTTCCCGCATGAGCACACCACCCAAGAAAAAACCCGCCCATGAACTCCGCAGCCAGCAGTGGTTCGGCCGCCAGGACCGCGACGGCTTTGCCTACCGCAGCTGGGTCAAGGGCAAGGGCGTTCCGCACGACCAGTTCGACGGCCGGCCGGTCATCGGCATCTGCAATACCTTCAGCGAACTGACGCCCTGCAACTCGCATTTCCGCACGATTGCCGAGCAGGTCAAGATAGGCGTCTACGAGGCCGGCGGCTTTCCGCTCGAGTTCCCGGTGATGTCGCTGGGCGAGACCCTGCTGCGCCCCACCGCCATGCTCTATCGCAACCTGGCCAGCATGGACGTGGAAGAGAGCATTCGCGGCAACCCGATTGACGGCGTGGTGCTGCTGATGGGCTGCGACAAGACCACCCCCGCCCTGGTCATGGGGGCCTCCAGCGTGGACCTGCCCACGGTGGGCGTCAGCGGCGGCCCCATGCTGAGCGGCAAATGGCGCGGCCAGGAGCTGGGCTCGGGCACCGGCGTCTGGAGCATGAGCGAGCAGGTGCGCGCCGGCACCCTGAAACTCCAGGAATTCTTCGAAGCCGAGAGTTGCATGCACCGCAGCCACGGCCACTGCATGACCATGGGCACGGCCTCGACCATGGCCAGCATGGTCGAAGCGCTGGGCATAGGCCTGCCGGGCAACGCCGCCTACCCCGCGGTGGACGGCCGGCGCAATGTGCTGGCCCGCATGGCCGGCCGTCGCGCTGTCGAGATGGTGCACGAAGACCTCACGCTGTCAAAAATCCTCACGCGCCAGGCGTTTGAGAACGCCATCAAGACACTGGCGGCAATTGGCGGCTCGACCAACGCGGTGATCCACCTGATCGCGATCGCCAGGCGCATAGGCGTGGAGCTCTCGGTGGACGACTTCGACCGTCTCGCCAGCGAACTGCCCTGCCTGGTCAACCTGCAGCCCTCGGGCAAATACCTGATGGAAGACTTCTGCTACGCCGGCGGCCTGCCGGTGGTCATGAAGGAAATAGCGCAGCACCTGCATACCGGCGCCATCACCGCCAACGGCAAGACCATAGGCGAGAACATCGCCGACGCGGAAAACTTCAACACCGAGGTGATCAAGCCCTTGTCCGCGCCCTTCAAGGACAAGGCCGGCATCGCCGTGCTGCGCGGCAACCTGTCGCCGCGCGGCGCGGTCATCAAGCCCAGCGCGGCCACGCCGGCGCTCATGGTCCACAAGGGCCGGGCCGTGGTGTTTGAAACCATTGAAGACTTCCACGCGCGCATTGACGACGAGAACCTGGACATCGACGAAAACTGCGTCATGGTGCTCAAGAACTGCGGGCCCAAGGGCTATCCCGGCATGGCCGAAGTCGGCAACATGCCGCTGCCGCCCAAGGTGCTGCGCAAGGGCATCACCGACATGGTGCGCATCAGCGATGCGCGCATGAGCGGCACGGCCTACGGCACCGTGGTGCTGCACACCGCGCCCGAAGCCGCCGCCGGCGGCCCGCTGGCTCTGGTGCAGAACGGCGACATCATCGAGCTTGACGTGCCGAATCGCCGCCTGCACCTGCATGTGAGCGATGAGGAACTGGCAAAACGCATGGCCGGCTGGACGCCGCCCCAGCCGCCACTGAATTCGGGCTACTGGAAGCTCTACATCGACCACGTGCTGCAGGCCGATGAAGGCGTGGACCTGGACTTCCTGGTCGGCAAGCGCGGAGCTTTTGTGCCGCGCGACAACCACTGAGCCGGGTACAAGGCGGGTACCGGGCCGCGAGCGGGCGGCGGGTACCATAGTGGTTTGAGGCGCGGCGTGCTTTTCCCGGTTTTTCTTCCCTGAAAAGGCCCGCGCCGGGATGCCTGAAGACGGCGCAAGAAGCCAGGAAACCCAATGCAAGCCAGAAAATTCGATGTCGTCGCGCTCGGCGAAGCCATGGTGGAATTCAACCAGACCACCGCCGGCCAGCCCAACTACCTGCAGGGCTTTGGTGGCGACACCAGCAATGCCGTGATCGCCGCCGCACGCGCCGGCGCCAGCACCGCCTACCTGACCCGCCTGGGCGGCGACACCTTCGGCCAGTCGCTGATGGCCTTGTGGGCCGCCGAAAACGTCTCCACGCAAGCCGTCCAGCAGGACAGCGAGGCCAGCACCGGCCTTTACTTCGTCACCCACGGCCCCAAGGGGCATGAGTTCAGCTACCTGCGCGCGGGCTCCGCGGCCAGCCGCATGACGCCGGCCTGGCTGCGGGAGGCCGGCGCGGCAGAGGCCGTGCGCCTGGCCAGGGTGTTGCATGTCTCGGGCATCTCGCTGGCGATTTCCGCGAGCGCCTGCGACACGGCCTTCGCCGCGATGAAGCTCGCCAAAGAGGCCGGCACGCTCGTCTCGTTTGACTCCAACCTGCGGCTCAAGCTCTGGCCGCTGGACCGCGCGCTGGCCTGCACCCGCCACGCCGTGTCGCTGTGCGACATCTTCCTGCCCAGCCTGGAAGACATCACCACCCTCAACGGCATGACGGACCCCGACCAGGTGGTGGACTGGGGCCATGCCCTGGGCGCCAAAACCGTGGTGCTCAAGCTGGGCGGCGAGGGCGCACTGGTCAGCGACGGCACGCGGCGCGAACGCGTGCCCGTGCACCGCGTCAAGCTGGTCGATGCCACCGGCGCGGGCGACTGCTTCTGCGGCAACCTGCTGGCGCGCATCGCCCAGGGCGACACGGTGTTCGACGCCACACGCTACGCCAATGCGGCGGCCGCCCTCACGGTGCAAGGCTATGGCGCCGTGGCGCCGCTGCCGCGCCCCGAACAGGTCAGGGCCTTGTTGTGAGCCGCCTGCTGGCCGTCGACTGGGGCAGCTCGTCGCTGCGCGGCGCGCTGCTGGGCGCTGATGGCGCGGCGCTGCAAGAGCGCGCTTTCCCGCGCGGCATCCTGACGGTGGAGGCCGGCGGTTTTCCCGAGGTTTTTCAAAGCTGCTTCGGCGACTGGATGACGCCCGGCACGCTGTGCCTGATCTCCGGCATGGCCGGCAGCAAACAAGGCTGGCGCGAAGCGCCCTACTGCGCCTGCCCCGCGGGTTTTGATGCGATTGCCGCCGCGTTGGAGTGGGTGGAACCCGGCCGCATCGCCATCGTGCCGGGCCTGAGCATTGACAAGGCCGGCGTGCCCGATGTGATGCGCGGCGAGGAAACGCAGGTCTTCGGCGCCCTGCAGCTGCTGGGCCTCAACCATGCCCGGCTGGTGCTGCCCGGCACGCACAGCAAATGGGTAAGCGTGACGGATCGCAAGGTGAGGGATTTCTCGACCTGGATGACGGGCGAGCTGTATGCCCTGCTGCGCCGCCATTCCATACTCTCGCGCATGCTGCCCGAGGACGAGCCCGCGCTGGACGGCGCCGCCTTTGACCAGGGCGTGGCCCATGCGCTGGCCGGCCCCGGCCTGCTGAACACGGCCTTCAGCACGCGCACGCTGTCGCTGTTCAACCGCATGGACACCGCAGCCCTGCCCAGCTACCTCTCGGGCCTGGTGATAGGCGAAGAACTCAAGGCGCAGACGCTGCCGCGCGGCGAACCCGTGGTGGTCATGGGCGCCGAAGCGCTCACGGCCCGCTACGAACAGGCGCTGGCCCAGCTCGGTGTGCCCGTCCAGCGCGTGGGCGCGGGCGCAACCTGGCGCGGCTTGCGCGCGATTGCCGACACGCTGGGCTGAGCCCGCGAACCCATTGATAGAACACCATGAACACCGCACACTCCAAATTCTCCCAAGCCCTGGCCACCCTCCCCCTGGTCGCCATCCTGCGCGGACTCACGCCGGCCGAGGCCCTGCCTGTGGGCCAGGCGCTGGTCTCCACTGGCTGGACGCTGATCGAGATCCCGCTCAACTCGCCGCAGCCGCTGGAGAGCATCGCCGCCATGGCGAGCGCCTATCCCGAGGCCCTGATAGGCGCGGGCACAGTGCTGACGCCCGAGGACGTGCGCAATGTGCAGGCCGCGGGCGGCCAGCTCATCGTCTCGCCCAACTTCAACCCGGCCGTGGTGCGCGAAGCCGCGCGCCTGGGCATGGTCTGCCTGCCCGGCGTGATCACCCCCAGCGAGGCCTTTGGCGCGCTTGAAGCGGGTGCCACCGGCCTCAAGCTGTTTCCGGCCGAGATGATCACGCCGGCCGTGGTGAAAGCCTTGCGCGCCGTGCTGCCGGCGTCGGTCCCTGTCATGCCGGTGGGCGGCGTCACGCCGGCCAATATGGGCGCCTACCTCGCGGCCGGTGCCAGCGGCTTCGGCATAGGCTCGGCGCTGTACAAGCCCGGCATGACGGCTGCCCAGGTGGCCGACAGCGCGAAAAACTTCATCGCGGCCTACACGGGTAGCATGCGGGCATGAACACCCCCATCTCCGCACCTGCATCCACCATCTCCTTCGGCCTGGCCGGCCGCGTCTGCATCATCACCGGCGGGGCACAAGGTATAGGTGAGGCCTGCGCGCGCCGCTTTGCGCGTGAGGCCGCCCATGTGGTGATTGTCGACATAGCCGACGCGCCCGGTACGGCATTGGCCAAGGAGCTGGGCGGGCTGTACGTGCATTGCGACGTCGGCGACAAGGCCCAGGTCGATGCACTGGTCGCGCAAACCGTGGCCGCCCACGGCCGCATCGACGTGCTGGTCAACAACGCCGGCATCTTCAAGGCGGCCGAATTCCTCGAGGTGACGGAAGCCGACTTTGACGCCGTGCTGCGCATCAACCTCAAGGGCTCCTTCCTGGTGGGCCAGGCCGTGGCACGCGTGATGGCCGCCGCCGGCAAGGGCAGCATCGTCAACATGAGCTCGGTCAACGGCGTGCTCGCGATTCCCACGATCGCCAGCTACAACGTCAGCAAGGGCGGCATCAACCAGCTCACGCGCGTGATGGCGCTATCGCTGGCCGGCCAGGGCGTGCGCGTCAATGCCGTCGCGCCCGGCACCATCGCCACCGAACTGGCCGCCAGGGCCGTGCTCACCAGCGACGAGGCCAAGGCCAAAATCATGAGCCGCACGCCCATGAAGCGCCTGGGCGAACCTTCGGAGATCGCCGACACCGTGGCTTACCTGGCCAGCGATGCGGCCAGCTACATCACCGGCGAAATCGTGGTGGTGGACGGCGGGCGCATGACCTTGAACTACACCGTGCCCGTGTAGCCCGGCAGGCACGCGCAGGCGTGCCGTTTTTTTTGCCTTCGGTTGACATGGATCAGGCCCTCCACCACGGCAGGCCCTGATGATCCCTCTCGCCGTCCCTGGCAAATGCCCCCAAATCCATGAGGCTTGACCTTCCCACAGGGGGAAGGTCTACGCTTGTCCAAGGGCCTGGTCCAGGTCTGCAGAATGGAAAAGGAAGCCCTCCATGAATCACACACACCACGCCGCGCCGGGAGGCGTACACGGCACAGGCCACATGCCGCCCACAGCACCAGCCGGACTGAAGGACCCCGTCTGCGGCATGAACGTCAGCACGGCGTCCGCACATCACCTTGAGCACGAAGGAAGGCCTTACTATTTCTGCAGCGCCGGCTGCATGGCCAAATTCTCCGCCGACCCGGCGGCCTATGCCGGTGCGCCCAAGGCGGCGCCCGCGCCCGAACCCACACCCGCCGCGGCACGCGAGCCTGATGCGGGCCAGGGCGGCGAAACCCTTTACACCTGCCCCATGCACCCGGAAATCCGGCAGGACCATCCGGGCAACTGCCCGATCTGCGGCATGACGCTGGAGCCCGTCATGCCCAGCCTCGATGAGGATGAGAATCCGGAGCTCAAATCCTTCACGCGCCGTTTCTGGTGGACCTTGCCGCTCAGCGTGGTCGTCACGGTACTGGCCATGTTCGGCCACCAGCTCGGCTGGTTCAACATGGCAGTGCAAAGCTGGATAGAGCTGGTGCTGAGCCTGCCGGTCGTGCTGTGGGCAGGCTGGCCCTTTTTCGTGCGCGGCGCGCAATCGATGGCCCACCGCAGCCCCAACATGTGGACCCTGATCAGCCTGGGCACTGGCGCGGCCTTTGCCTACAGCGTGGTCGCCGCTCTCGCGCCCGGGGTGTTCCCCGATTCGTTTGTTTCCATGGGCCGTGTGGCGGTCTACTTTGAAGCCGCGGACGTGATCATCTCGCTGACGCTGCTCGGCCAGATGCTGGAGCTGAAGGCGCGTTCGCAGACCTCCGCCGCGATCAAATCGCTTTTGGGCCTGGCGCCCAAAACCGCGCGGCGCATCAAGGCCGACGGCAGCGAGGAAGACGTGCCGCTGACCCATGTGCACGTCGGCGACAGCCTGCGCGTGCGCCCCGGTGAGAAGGTGCCGGTCGACGGCGTCGTCACCGAAGGCGGCAGCGCCGTCGATGAATCCATGCTGACCGGCGAACCACTGCCCGTGAGCAAACGTCCCGGCGACAAGCTGATAGGCGCCACGCTCAACACCAGCGGTGCCCTGGTGATGCGCTCCGAACGCGTCGGCGCGCAAACCATGCTGTCGCAAATCGTGCAGATGGTGGCGCAGGCCCAGCGCTCCAAGGCGCCCCTGCAGCGCATGGCCGACCAGGTGGCCGGCTGGTTTGTGCTGGCCGTAGTCGCCGTGGCCGTGCTGACTTTTCTGGGCTGGGGATTTTTCGGCCCGCAGCCGAGCTGGGTCTACGGCCTGATCAACGCGGTGGCGGTGCTCATCATCGCCTGCCCCTGCGCGTTGGGCCTGGCCACGCCGATGTCCATCATGGTTGCCACCGGCAAGGCGGCCGGCCAGGGCATTCTGTTTCGCGATGCGGCGGCGATTGAGCATTTGCGCACTGTCGACGTGCTGATCGTCGACAAGACCGGCACGCTGACGGCCGGCAAGCCGGCGTTCGACCGCGCGGTCCCCGCCACCGGGTTCGGCGCCGACGAGGTGCTGCGGCTGGCCGCCAGCCTGGACCAGGGCAGCGAACACCCGCTGGCTGACGCCATCGTGGCGGCGGCGCGCGAACGCGGCCTGCCCCTGGATGCGCCCGAGAACTTCGAGTCGGCCAGCGGCATAGGCGTCAGCGGGCGTGTGGCCGGCCGGCAGCTGGCGCTCGGCAATACTGCGTTGATGGCGCAGGCCGGCGTGACGGTGGATGCGCTGCTGGCCCAGGCCGAAGCCCTGCGTGCCGAGGGCGCCAGCGTGATGCACCTCGCGGTCGACGGGCAGCTTGCCGGCCTGCTCGCCGTGGCCGACCCGGTGAAAGCCAGCACGCCCGAGGCCTTGGCGGCGCTCAAAGCCGCCGGCCTGCGCGTGATCATGGCCACAGGCGACGGCCTGACCACCGCCAAAGCCATCGCCGCCCGCCTGGGCATTGACGAAGTGCACGGCGGTGTGCAGCCGGCCGACAAGCTGGCACTGGTCAAGCGCCTGCAAGATGAAGGCCATACCGTTGCCATGGCCGGCGACGGCATCAACGACGCCCCGGCCCTGGCACAGGCCAATGTGGGCATCGCCATGGGCACGGGCACCGACGTGGCCATGAACAGCGCCCAGATCACGCTGGTCAAGGGTGATTTGCGCGGCATCGCGCAGGCCCGGAAAATCTCGGAAGCGACGATCGCCAACATGAAGCAGAACCTCGGCTTTGCCTTTGTCTACAACGCGCTCGGCGTGCCCTTGGCCGCGGGCCTGCTCTTTCCCTTCACCGGCTGGCTGCTGTCGCCCATGATCGCGGCCCTGGCGATGAGCCTGAGTTCGGTGTCGGTGATCAGCAACGCGCTGAGGCTCAGAGGAAAGCATTTGTGAACGATGCTGAATCAGGTCCGGCCCTGCCCGCTTTGGTGGCTAAACTGCGATGACAAGGCGCCCCCACGCGCCTGTCGGAGAACACCATGGCCACGGTCTACAAGGAATTCACTGTCGACGCCGGCATAGCAAGCGTCTGGGATGCGCTGCGCGATTTCAACGCGGTACACCGGCGCCTGGCGCCCGGCTTTGTGGTGGACTGCCAGCCCGGCAACGGCAGCCGTACCGTGACCTTTGCCAACGGCGCGGCGGCGCACGAATTGCTTGTGGGCATCCATGAGGAAGCGCATCGCCTCAGCTACACCGTCGTCGGCGGCAAGGCCAGCCACCATATGGCTTCAGCGCAATTGTTTGCCGAGGGCGACAGACGCACACGCTTTGTCTGGATCACCGATGTGCTGCCCGATGCACTGGAGGGCTACATAGCCGCAATGATGACCCAGGGCGCCGCGGTGATGCAGCGCACGCTCAGCGCGCCAACCGCCTGAAACCGTCCGGAATCAAACAGGCCGTTTTGCCAGCAAAGCCCATACGCCGGCCGCGGACAGCAGCGAGCCCCCCGCAAAATTAAACCGCCGCTGCGCGCGCGGCGAAGCCAGCAAGCTGCGCGCGGAAGCGGCAAACACCGCATACAGCGTGGCGTTAAGGCCGGCCATCACCACAAAGGTGGTGGCCAGTATCCAGAGCTGGCGCGCCACGTCGGCGCCCGGGTTGATGAACTGGGGCAAAAAGGCCACAAAAAAAACAATGCCCTTGGGGTTGAGCGCGGTGACCAGGTAGGTGTTGCCGAACAGCTTCCACAAGGAGCCGGGCGCCTCGGGCGCGGTCGCCTGCAGGGGCGAAATGCCGGCGCGCAACAGCTTGATGCCCAGGTAGAGCAGGTAGAGGCCGCCCGCCAATTTGACCACCGTGAACCAGAAAGCCGAGGCCGCGAGCAAAGCGCCCAGGCCGAACAGCGAGACCACTAGCGCCGTGGAATCACCGAGCGCCACGGCGGCGACCAGCGGAATATTGGCCCGCCTGCCGTGCGCCATCGAGTAGCTGATGACGGTGAGGATGGTGGGGCCCGGGATGATGAGCAGGACGGCGGTTGCGGCGACGAATGCGAGCCAAAGCTGGAGGGACATGATGGGTGTTTCCGAAGTGGCGGGTCAACGAGGGGGATTGGATTCATGATAACGCCGGCCGACCGCATCTGCCTAAAATCGTCCATGCCTTCCGCCACCCCACCCACGCCCTCCCCGGTTGCCGCATCACCCGCCGCAGGCCTTTTTACCGACGACAGCCGCACCACGCGCTGCGCCTGGTGCCAGGCAACGCCCCTCTACCGCAACTACCACGACAGCGAATGGGGTTTCCCGGTGGACGACGAACGCCGGCTGTTTGAAAAGATCTGCCTCGAGGGTTTCCAGGCCGGCCTGAGCTGGCTGACGATTTTGAACAAGCGCGAAGCCTTTCGCAGCGCCTTTGCCAACTTCGATGCAGAGCAGGTGGCGCGCTTCGGCGCGCGCGATATCAAGCGCCTGCTCAACGATACCGGCATAGTCCGCCACGCGGGCAAGATCGCCTCGACCATCAACAATGCGCAGCGTGTGATCGAACTGCGCAAAGAATTCGGCTCGCTGGGCGCTTTTGTCTGGCGGCTGGAGCCCGAGGCCAAGAGCCGGCCCGCGTCCATCACGCACGAGGCCGTCAAAGCCATGCCGACCTCGCCGGCCTCCACCGCGCTGTCCAAGGACCTCAAAAAACGCGGCTGGACGTTTGTGGGCCCGACCACCATGTATGCCTTTATGCAGGCCATGGGACTGGTCAATGACCACCTTGAGGGCTGCGCCAGCCGCAAGGCCGCGCTGGCGGCGCGCAAGGTTTTTGCCCCGCCGCGCTTGCCCTAAGTTGCAGCTTATAGCCAGCGTGCGCGCTTGAAGCGCCAGTAGAGGAGCGAGCACGCCACCACAATCATGCTGATGGCCATAGGGTAGCCGTAGCGCCATTTGAGTTCGGGCATGGCTTCGAAATTCATGCCCCAGATGCCGGCAAACGCGGTGCACACCGCAAAAATACTGGCCCAGGCCGCGAGCTTCTTGGTCACCTCGCTTTCCTCGATGGTGACCATCGCCAGGTTGACCTGGATGGCGGTGCCTATCGTGTCGCGCATGTTCTCAATCAGCGCATTGATGCGCGATAAATGGTCGACCACGTCGCGAAAATAATCCTGCACGCCGCTGCAGATCTGCGGCACCCGCCCGCCGTAAAGCTTGCTGGCGCCTTCGAGCAGCGGCGCGACCGCGTGCTTGAGAATCATCACGCTGCCTTTGAGTTCGTAGAGCCGCTCGATGTTCTTGCGCGCGGCGCCGGGCGTGAAGATTTCCTTTTCGATCAATTCCAGCTCGGTCTCGAGGTCGTCGAGGATGGGAAAGTAGCGGTCGACCACCGCATCCATCAGGGCATACAGCACAAAACCCGAACCGTGGCGCAGCAGCTCGGGCTCGCGCTCGCAGCGTTCGCGCACGCCCAGAAAGCCCTTGTTGCTGCGGTTGCGTACCGAGAGCACGTAGTTTTTCCCGGTGAACACATCGACCTCTCCGACGTGAAGTTCGCCCGGCTTGTCGGTGGAGCGCTCCACCAGGTGCAGCACCGAAAACAGCGAGGCGCCGTACTCTTCTATCTTGGGTCGCTGGTGGCCGTGCCGGGCGTCTTCGACCGCCAGCTCATGCAGGCTGAACTCGTGCTGCATTTCCTCGAGCTCTTCCGGCGTGGCGTCCTGCAGCGCCACCCAGACAAAGGCATCGGGTCGGCAAATGTAGTCGCTGATCTCGCTGACCGGGATGTCGGCGAGCTTGGTGCCGTTCTGGTAAACCACGCAATTGATAAGCATCTTATGTATCCCGCAAGTTGGCTGCCTGCGTGGATTCTGGCACAGTGGCCCTCAAGCGCAACAGCGCTCGCGCGCCTCCCCTGCCCAGTTAAGCAGGCCGGCGCGGAACCACCAGGTTGTAGACGGACTGCTGCAGCACATCGCCATGCTGGTTGATCGTCTGGCTACGCACCACGACCCGGCCACGGTCCGGCCGCGAGGCAGAGGGCGTCACACTGACCACTTCGGTCTCGACATGCAGCACATTGCCGGGACGCGTAGGCTTGGGCCAGCTGATCTCGCCACCCGCGCCTATGATGCCGCCGGCCAGCGGCAAACCACCACCAACCAGGAGGCGCATCGTGACGGCCGCCGTATGCCAGCCGCTGGCCGCCAGGCCGCCAAACAGCGTGGACCTGGCGGCTTCATCGCTCAGGTGAAACGGTTGGGGATCAAACTGCGCGGCGAACGAAGTGATCTGCGCCTCATCGAGTGCGTGTTCGCCACTGACAAAACGGTCACCAGGCTTCAGGTCATCCAGGTAGCGCAGCGTGGCAGCGCCGGTTTCAGGACTTGTGCTCATGCTCTTTTTCACCTTTCGCTGTACTGAATCTCACACCGGCCGGATACGCCGCAGCAGCGTCGCCGTGCGGCAAGGCCATCCCACCCGGCCAAACCATGCGCCACCGGCAATGGCGGCAGCAATCACCACACCATAGACCACCAGCGCCGCGCCTTGCGCCATAAACACCTGCGCCAGCCCGCCACCCCAACGGATCACGAGCCAGCCGCCCACAGCGGCAACCGCCAGTCGCGCGATGTTGGCGGCCACCGGCCATAACAAGCGCCCTGCCCCTTGCGAGGCAAAGTACAACACCAGCCCGACGCCGAAAAAGCCATACAGCGGCCCAACCGCGCGCAGGTACAGCGTGCCAGCTTCCAGCATGGCAGGGTCAGCGCCAAACAGCGAGAGCCACGCGCGCGGAAACGCCGCAGCGGCCAGCCCGATAGCCTCCGTCATGGCAAAGGCCATGCCGGCGCCTATCCAGCTTGCGCGCAGCGCCCGCTCATGCAGGCCCGCGCCCATACAGGTGCCGACCATCGCGACCAGCGGTGCACCCAGGCCAAACACCAACGGCACCAGCAAATACTCCAGCCGCGAAGCCGTACCGTAGCCCGCAATGGCGGCCGGCCCGAAGCCACCCGCCAGCGAGGTGGCCACGCCGATGGCCAAATTGGTGGCCACGGTGGAGATAGAGCCCACCAGGCCGATGCGCAGGATGTCGCGAAACAAGGGCCAGCGCAACTTGACGGTGGCCAGCGAGGGCTTGAGCAGACTGCTCTGCGACCACAGGTAGACAGCGAGCGCCAGCGTGCCAGCCAGGTAATACAGCAGCAGCGCGATCGCGCCGCCGGCGATGCCCAAGGCCGGCACCGGGCCCCAGCCGAAAATCAGCAAGGGCGACAGCGGCACCAACAAAACCACCCCTGCCACCGTCACATTGGCCGGCACCGACATATTGCCCGTACCGCGAATCACCGCCGCGAGCGAATTGAAAAGCCACACCAGAACCGCACCGGCAAACACCCAGTGTGAATAACTCAACGCCGCCTCCAGCGAAACGCCGCTGCCGCCCATCTGGCTGTAAAGCCAACGGCCGCCGAGCAGCAGCGCCAGCGAAAACGCCAAGCCAAAGCCCAGCGCAATCACTGCCGCATGCAGCACCAATGCGTTCGCATCATCACGCCGCCCTGCGCCCAGCGCGCGCGCCACCGACGATGCAATGCCGCCGCCCATGGCGCCTGCCGAGGTCATTTGCATCAGCATCACGACAGGAAACACCAACGCCATACCGGCCAGTGCGTCGGTGCCGAGCTTGCCTACAAAGTAGGTTTCGATCAGGCCGACCGCCGCCTGCGCCACCATGACCAGTACATTGGGTGCAGCCAGGCGCAGCAGGGTGCGGCCTATCGGCGCTTCGAGCAGCAGGCGCGTTCGCGGGTCAACAGTGCTCATCGCAGCCTGAGTAATGTCAGGCTGCCGCCTTGGCCGCCATCTGCCGCGGCAGCAAGGCCTCGCGTATCGGCAGGTTCACCAGCGCAGCGCCGACAGCCAGCACGATGTCGATGTACCAGACCCAGTCGTAGCTGCCGGTGGCCTGGAATATATAGCCGCCCAGGTAGGCACCCAGAAAGCCCCCCACCTGGTGCGACAGCATGACCACACCGAACAGCATGGCCATATTGGCCGTGCCGAACATCTTGGCGACCAGGCCCACTGTGGGCGGAACGGTGGACAGAAAGGTCACGCCCATGACGGCGGCGAAGATCAGCATCACCGCCGGCGTTTTGGGCGCGAGCAGGAAGATGAGCACCGCCAGGCCGCGCGCTGCGTACAACAGGGCCAGCAAGGACTTCATGCGCCACTTCCCCACGGCCCAGCCCATGGCCAGGCTACCGACGATGTTGAAGAGACCGATCATCGCCAGCGACCAGCCGCCGACTTCCGGCGGCAAGCCGCAGGCTGCGACCACCCCTGGCAAATGCGTGGCAAGAAACGCCACATGAAAGCCGCACACCAGGAAACCCGCAGCCAGGTAACGATAACTGGGCGTGGCGATGGCCTGGCTGATGGCCTGGCGTGCGCTCAGCGCTTTTGTGCCCGACGCTGCCGCAGCTTGCGCCGCCAGTGCATTTGAGTTGCCCTTGAGTACCAGCACCGCCGGCACCGCCAGCAGCACCAATGCACCCAGCCATTGCATGGCACTCGCCCAGCCGACAGCGGCGGTAAGGCCAATAGCAATCGGCGCCATCGCGAACTGGCCGAAAGAGCCGCCCGCGTTGACGATACCGGTCGCAAGGCCGCGCTTTTCCGGCGGCACCAGCCGCGTGCTTGCGGCCATCAGCACCGAGGGGCCGGCCATGCCGGCGCCGCCCGCGGCCAGCACGCCTATCGCAAAGATCAGCCCGGCCGTGCTGGTCATGAGCGGCGTGATGATGGTGCCCACGGCCACCAGTAGCACACCGAGAAAGATCACGCGGCCCGTGCCTATGCGGTCGGCCACCGCGCCGGCAAAGGGCTGGGTCAGCCCCCACCAGAGCTGGCCGAAGGCGAAGGCCAGGCTGATGCTGCCTATGCCCAGCGCGGTCGAGGTGTTGAGGGCCGAGAGGAACAAGCCCATGGTCTGGCGCACGCCCATGGTGAGGGCAAAGGTGCCGCCCGCGGCCAGCAGCACCAGCCATATGGCGATGCGGCCGGCACTGGAAGGCGCGGCGGACTTGGAAGGCAAGGGTTTATTCATCATCGGCTCCGGGTTCGATGGGGGACAAAAGTTCCAGGGATTCATTGACCAGCGTGTGCAGGGCCAGCACACGTTCGACGCCCAGCAGCGCGTTGAGCTGTTCCTGCGCGGCCTTCCAGCGCGCGCGGGCCTCCTCGCGCTTGGCGCGGCCCGCGGCGGTCAGCACCACGGTGCGGCTGCGCGCGTCGCTGCCGGCGGCAAGTTCTATCCAGCCGGCGTCTATCAACGGCTTGAGGTTGCGTGTCAGCGTGGAAGCGCTGACTTTCATGCCGCGCGCAAGTTCACCGGGCCGCATGGGGCCTAGCCCGAGTACATAGGTCAGCAGGGAATACTGGGTGGTCTTCAGCCCCACCTTGGCCATCTCGAGGTCGTAGTGGTGCGCGACGCGGCGCATCAGCTGGCGCAGCTTCAGGTTGGTGCAGCCCTGCACCTTGAGCTCGGCCTGGGTTGACAGGCGGATTTTCCCGTTCATAATTTTATTGTAGCTACAACTATTGCATATGCAACAATTATGGACGATATGACCCCACAAGAAACATTGACTCAGTGGTTGGAACAAAGCGCCGCGGTGCGCGCCCGCATGGAAGGTGGCGGCGGCAGGCCCGGCCTGGCTCGGCCGGAAGACGTGGCCGGTAAAACCGGCATGGAAGTCATGAGCGCCATGCTGGACGGCAAGCTGCCCTACCCGCACATCGCCGACACGCTGGATTTCGCGCTGATAGAAATCGAGCCCGGCAAGGCCGTGTTCCAGGGCACGCCGCAGCTCAAGCACTACAACCCGCTGGGCACGGTGCACGGCGGCTGGTATGCCACGATGCTGGATTCCGCCGTGGGCTGCGCCGTGCACACCATGATGCCCGCAGGCCGGGCCTACACCACGGCCGAACTGAGCATCAACATCGTGCGCGCCGCCTCGCACAAGACCGGGCCGCTGCGCGCCATAGGCTCGGTGATCCACTGCGGCCGCCAGCTGGCCACCGCCGAAGGCCGCATCGTGGGGCCGGACGGCAAGCTGTATGCGCATGCGACCACGACCTGCCTGGTGTTTGAAGTACCACAGAAATAGCACCGGCGAAGCGCACGCCAGGCCGGGCAGGTTGAAAGAAGGGTGTGATGTCCGATGCGCTTTCAGTCACGGCCCGGCCTTAAGCAGGCAATGGCCGCCCATGACAGAAGAAGTGCGCAGACACCGTAAATCCATTCAGGCGGCGCGACCGGCAACAGCAGGCCGGCGAGCACAGGGCCGATACCCGCACCCATGTCCCGCCAGACCGAGCGTGTGGCAAGGGCATGTATGCGCCCGGGTCCCGGTGTGCGAAGAGCCACCAGGGCCGGCAATAGCGGCAACAGCAAGGCACGCAAAACCACGATCACCAGCGAGCAGGTCCACAGCCAGCCGAAGCCAAAACCCACGAGGGCCGCGGAAGTCAACACGGAAAGGGTCACCAGCAGAACCTCAATGCCGTATTTTTCGGCCATGCGGCCGCCGACAGGGCCCAGGAGGATTTCCGCCAGGTAGCGGACCGACAGCAGAAGGCCCGCCACGATGACGGGATTGCCCGGCAACAGGTCACGGCCCAGATAAGACAAACCGATGATGAACAGGCCGTCCAGCACCAGGCCTTCAATGAATGACCAGGTATCGAGGCTGCCCGGGAGCCTGGCCCTTTTTGTCGCCGGCGGCTCGCCATGGGGGATGGTCGGGAGCTGCCGCGTGACCAGCAGCCCGGCCCCCGCCACAGCCGCAAACACAAAAAAGATGATTCTGGGACCCAGCCAGAGCGCACACGCACCGCCCAAAGGCAATGCAAGCATGGGCCCCAAGGCCGTAAACGCACGGGACCGCCCCGCCCGGCGCGCGGCACCCGCCGGTTCGGCGGTGGCCAAGGCCTGGGTGGCCAGGTTCAGCGCGGCAAAAGCCAGGCCCCACAGGAGCCGCAAGAGCAGCAAAGCGACGAATCCCGTGAATGTGGCGTAACCCAGCGCGCATACCGCGGCCGCAAGCACCGCCAAGGAACAGGTGAGCCTCTCGCCGTTGCGGGCATAAAACTTCGCCACCATGCCGTAACCGGCGATGCGCACGAGGCGATTCGCGGCCAGGAGAACGCCCGCTTCGGGCAAAGTAACGCCAAACGCGGGCGCGAACATCGGCAAGAGCAGGTAGAGCACCGTGTCTCCCGGAAGCGACAGCCCGAGCGCCATGGCGGCATGGCGTGAGTTGCGGTCCGGGTCAGGGACGATGGGCTGTTTCATGGACCGCATGGTGCGCGACGCCACCGCTCCCGACAAACGATATTCGTGCGCAGCACGTGTGAGAAAATGACACACATGTCGCCCCGCTTACCTCCGTTGAATGCGGTCCGTGCTTTCGCGGCGGCGGCGCGGCATCTGAGCTTCACCCGTGCGGCCCTTGAATTGCACGTCACACACGGCGCCATCAGCCGCCAGATCAAGACGCTGGAAGCTTTTCTTGGCGTGGACCTGTTCGAGCGAAAAACCCGGCAAGTCCACCTCACGGCGGCCGGCCATCAGTTCCATGCGCAGGCCGGGCCCGCACTCGATCAGATCGGCGAAGCGGCCCAATCGCTCAGGGCCCGGACGCCATCGCGCGCTGTGAGGGTCAACGTCAGGCCCACTTTCGCTGTGCGCTGGCTGATTCCGAGGCTACCCGGGTTCGTGGCAAAGCACCCGGACATCGAACTGCAGATGATGACCAGCACGCTGGCGCCGGATCAAGCAGCTGAGGCATTCGACCTTGCCATCCGGCGGAGCACCAAGGGATGGCCGCAGGCGATGCAGATCCGCCCATTCCTGGAGGACGAGGTCCTGGTCGTTGGATCTCCCGCATTGTTCGCCCATCGTCCCGTCACCGATCCGCAATCTTTGGCTTCCCATGTCTTGCTGCTGTCGAAATCGCGCGGCAATGATTGGAGCAACTGGAAAAAGCATGTGAATGCGCCTGGGCTGGAACCCGCCAGCTGCCTGCAGTTCGAGCACCTGCATTTTGTCCTTCAGGCGGCCGTCGACGGGCTGGGTTTCGCGCTGGCGCCGACAACCCTGATTGCCCACGACATCGCTTCGGGACGGTTGACCTGCCCTTTGCCTGAATTGCGGATGGCGCTGAGCCGCCACTACTTTGGCCTCGCACCGGATGCGACACCCGAAACACAGTGTTTTGTGCAATGGCTTATGGAAGAGATGAAAACCGCACGATAGGCCCAGCAAGCCCGCCGCTTGTTCCCTGCGTCTTTGACCTCAGGCTGCGCGCCCGCCTTATCATTGCCGCGAGGATTTTTTCTGCCGCGCCCCATTGCAGGAGCAGTGCAGGCCAAGCCTCACTATGCGGCAAACGGCGCTTGACGGCCGCTTGCCAAGAGCCGACGCGCCACGACGTTCCCATGGCGCAGATCTGCTGGCTGATGGAGATCCAACTGAGGCAGATGCTTGGCGAGACGGAGGCTCCCAGCCGGCTCCAGCCCAAGAACAGCATCATTTTTCAGGTACGCCGCTTCCCAGTCCACAACGCAGACCTCAACAACACCCCATGAATACACCTGCATTGAGCGCCGCCATCTATATTCGCCACCCCGTCCTTTCCGACGAGCGCGCGTTTCTTTCCGCAGTACGCGCAAGCCGCGCGCTTCATCACCCATGGACGGCACCACCCGACACACCGGCCCTGTTTCGCGCCTACGTCGAGCGCATGGGCCTGCCCGCCAACAGCGCCTTCCTCGTCTGCCGCCGCGACACTCACGCCTTGGTGGGTGTCATCAACATCACGAATATCGTGCTGGGCCTGTTTCGCAGCGGCTATCTTGGCTACTACGCCTTCGCGGGGCATGAGCGGCAAGGCCTCATGCGCCAGGGACTGCAGGCCGCCGTGGGGCAAGCATTCAAGTCACTCAAGCTGCACCGCTTGGAAGCGAATATCCAGCCGGCGAACGCGGCCTCCATTGCCCTGGTCGCGTCCTGCGGATTCACACAGGAAGGGTATTCACCGCGGTACCTGAAGATAGGCGGCCGCTGGCGTGATCACGAACGCTGGGCCGTCTTGGCCTCCTAGTGCGCAATACCCAAATGAGGCTTCCGTTTTCCGTGCAGGTATTTCTGGTCGCCAGGCAAGGCGCCACCTGGTCAGTTCTTCTGCTTCAACGCAGCGCGCGGCCGGAACTGGCGCTGCCGGACTTCTGGCAAGGTATTTCCGGCGCACTGGAGCCGGGTGAGTCCTTCGAGGCAGCGGCGATCCGCGAAGTGCGTGAAGAAACTGCTATCAGCCTCTCATGCGCAAGCGACACCGGTTTCGAGCAGGTTTTCCCCATAAGGCCGGAGTGGCGCAACAAGTACGGGCCAGAACCCGTGCACGTCCAGGAGAAAATCTTCTACGCAGTGGTCCCAGGGAAAGTCCATCCGGAGCTCTCGCATGAACACAAGGCATTTCGTTGGTGCAGCGAGGCGGAATCCCTCGCGCTGCTCACCTTCGCCAACAATGCGCAATGTGTTCAAGCCGTCTTCCGGGCGCTCGGTGGCGCGGAAACTTGACCCTTCATTTCAGTCACGCCGGAATCCTCCCCTATGGACAAAAAGGACTGCGGATTCGCCTATAAAGCCATGACGAAAATCGCGGATCAGCCGAAGAACAAAAGCGCGCCAGCACATCGATGTGGAACTAGGCAACTTCCAACGCGTTGACCGGAATCTTGAGATAGCTGACACCGTTTCCCTCAGGCGGCGGCAAGCCGCCCGCGCGAATATTGACCTGGATGGAGGGAAGAATCAGCGTGGGCATGCCGAGTGTGGCGTCCCTTGCCGCGCGCATGGCCGCAAAAGCATCCTCAGAAATACCATCACGCACGTGGATGTTGGCCTTGCGCTGCTCGCCCACGGTGCTTTCCCATTGCGGCACGCGTTCGCCGGGCGGATAGTCGTGGCAGACGAAAATCCGGGTTTGCGCCGGCAATTGCAGCAGCTTGTGGATGGAGCGGTACAGCTGACGGGCGTCGCCACCCGGGAAGTCCGCGCGTGCTGTTCCCACGTCGGGCATGAAGAGCGTGTCGCCCACAAACACCGCGTCACCCGCCAGGTAGGCCATGTCCGCGGGCGTGTGGCCGGGCACGTGCAGCGCGCTCATCTCCAAGTCGCCTAGCGCGAATGTCTCGCCGTCCTTGAACAAGTGGTCAAACTGGCTGCCGTCCGGTACGAATAAAGGCTCCAGGTTGAAGATTTTCTTGAACGTGGACTGCACGGCGCGTATGTGTTCGCCAATAGCAATCTTGCCGCCGGTGCGCGCCTTCAGGTAATGGGCTGCCGACAGATGGTCGGCGTGTGCATGGGTTTCCAGAATCCACCCGACGTGAAGGCCTTGTTGCTCCACATAGGCCAACACATGGTCAGCCAGCTCCGTGCTGGTGCGCCCCGACTTGAAGTCATAACCGAGCACCGGGTCGATGATGGCCGCCTGCCCCGTGCCGCGATCCGCCACGACATAGGTGACAGTCCCGGTCACGGTATCAAAAAAGGCCTGTGGATTGAGCGGGGTTTGCATGGACCGGGTTCCCTCATTCAAGGTGTGGACCTCTACATTATATATTTTCATATAATATTAAGCATTCCCCCTGCGCATGGCCATGAAATCATCCCCTCCGGTTTTAGACACCGGACAACTTCGCAACGCTGCCGCACAAGCCGTGGGCACACTGAAGGCCCTGGCCAATGAAGACCGGCTGCTGCTGCTCTGCCAGCTCTCGCAGGGTGAACGCTGCGTGAGCGAACTGGAGCAGGACCTGGGCATACGCCAGCCCACGCTGTCCCAGCAGCTCAGCGTGCTGCGCAATGAAGGCATGATTACCCCGCGCCGTGAAGGCAAGAACATCTACTACAGCGTGGCCGACCCCGGGACGCTGGAAATCCTGGCGCTGCTCTATCGCCTCTATTGCCCTCAAGGAAGTAAACGATGACCTTGGACTGGAACGCCTTCACACCCTGGCCCGCGCTGGCGGGCGGGCTGCTCATAGGCCTGGCCGCGGCGATGTTCGTGCTGCTCAACGGGCGCATCGCCGGCATCAGCGGAATTCTGGGCGGGCTACTCAAGCCGGTGCGCGGCGACGCCGGCTGGCGCGTGGCTTTTGTCGTCGGGCTCATAGGCGCTCCGTGGGCCTACGCCGCATTCTCGGCCTTGCCGCGTGTGCAGGTGGATGCCGGCTATGGCGTGCTGGTCGCCGCCGGATTGCTGGTGGGCATAGGCACGCGCTACGGCGCGGGTTGCACCAGCGGCCATGGTGTGTGCGGGCTTTCAAGGCTGTCAGCGCGTTCGCTGGTGGCCACCGTGATTTTCATGGGCGCGGGTTTTGCCGTGGTGTTCCTGGTGCGCCACCTGTTCAAGTTTTAGGAGAAAAACCATGCTGATGCTGTCCTCCCTGCTGGCCGGCCTGGTATTTGGCCTGGGCCTGATCGTCTCGGGCATGGCCAATCCGGCCAAGGTGCTCGGCTTCCTGGACCTTGCCGGCTCTTGGGACCCCTCGCTGGCCTTTGTCATGGCCGGCGCCATCGCCGTGGGTTTCTTCGCCTTCCTTCTGGCCAAAAAACGGCGCCTGTCCCTGCTGGGCGCCGAGATGAAACTGCCAGCCGCGGGCCGCATCGACCGCAGGCTGATGGCCGGCAGCCTGCTGTTCGGCGTGGGCTGGGGCCTGGCCGGGTTCTGCCCAGGCCCGGGCCTCGTGGCCCTGGGCATGGGAGAACCCAAAGCCGCGGTGTTTGTGCTGGCCATGCTGGCCGGCATGGCGACCTTCGAGCTGATCGAAAGGCGACGGCCGTAGCCCGCGGTGCGCAGCTATACCGCCTGGGCCAGGTACCCGATTGACTGTCCGCATGCGGACAATTGAGCCTCTTTTTTTTGACTCGCCCCCTTATTCAAGCGAAATAGGCGGGGGACCCCTGTCATATCTGGCAGGGTAAAGCTTGATTCAAGCTTGCACGGCGCATAGACTGCGCGAACATCAAAAAAAGAAATGATGCAATGACGACCTCCATGAACCACCACGCACCAGCCGCCTTTCAAGCTCTGCGCCAGCCCCTGGATGCTCCGGTAACCATTTTTCCCAACGGGGGATACCCCTTTGTGTCACCCCAGCAGGAAAATTTTATCGAGGAAATCACGCTGTCCCATCTGGACACCGCATCAAAACTGGAAAAAGTGCAGGGCCTTCGCGACCACATCAAGCTGCCGTCCGGATGCCGCAACGAGCAGTTCTTTGAACAAGAAAAAAAAGAGACGAATTGGGTTTGGTGTTTGCGTTCGAGGTCAGTCGGGCCGTAATTGGCACCTTAAGACTGGTTCCCATGCACAAGGGACTGACATCACTTGAAAAGCTGCTGGCGCAGAGACAATTGATCGACCCGGCAACCTGCCAACGCAGCTGGGAAATCGGGCGCCTTGTATTGAATCCCGATTACCGGGGTGGCCCCGATCTCGTGAAGAGATGCGTATTTCTCGGCGTTTCGTATTTCGCCCAGCATACCGATGGGCAATACCTCTTTGCCTCTTGCTCGCCCGTGCTGAGCCGCCTATACAGGCGATTCGGGCTTTCCACCATCGTCAACAATTTGCGGGTCGATGGAACGGACGGATCGTATGTTCTGATGCGTGGACGGGTCTCGGACGTTCTGAAAGCATCGGCATGCTGATACTCAAGCTCCGGGGGCTGCTGTCATAAGGAACGGCGCTCTTTCGCATGGCACCGAAAAAACCGGCACCTGGCTCAAAGGGCTTTGTGCACCTGGGGAGTTGAAAAAACATGGGTTGGTTCAAAAAGCTCTTTGGCTACTACGAGGCCTACCATGCGCACGGCAGGCCGCTGCTCAAATACATCGGCATCATCGGTGCGCTGACCTATGTGGTGTTTTACCTGATACGGTTCACGAAACCGAATCCCCGCCCTTACGACGATCTTGCAATTCGGCTGCCGGTTGTTGTCCTGTTTACCGTGCTGGCCTTGAGAAGCCATTGGCCCGAAAAATTTAAAAAATACTACTTTGCCTACTCTTACTGGGCACTGATTTTTTGCCTGCCGTTTGCCAATGTATTTCTGTCGCTGATGCGGCACGGAGGCATCCCGTCAATCTCCAATTGTTTTATCGCGCTGAGTTTCCTGGTCATGCTGACCGACTGGCGCAATACGATTGTCATGCTCTTGATCGGGGGAGGCGCGGCAACGCTGCTTTACACCGCCATCACGCCTCATCCGGCGGTGCCCATGGACATGGTGGCTCAACTTCCCGCGTACCTGTTGATTCTTGTCGGCGGCGCGGCGTTCAAGCTCTCGGAAAGGCAGATCGATGCCGAAAAACTGCGTATTGCGAACTCTCTGGCCGGCTCGATTGCCCACGAAATGCGCAATCCACTGGGACAAGCCAGGATGAGCCTGGAAAGCATCGGGGAGATGCTGCCTGCCGCGGACACAGCCATCCCCGCCGAGCACGTTTCCCGTATGCGCCAGTACGTCAACATGGGTGAAATTGCGGTGCACAGGGGCCACCAGGTGATTGACCTGATTCTTGGGTCGCTCAAGTCCAGCGCGGTGGACCGCAGCAAGTTTGAATACCTGTCCGCTGCGAAGGCGACGCAAAAAGCGGTGGATGAATACAGTTTTATCGAGCGAAACGTCCGCGATGATTCTGGCAATCTGCGCGACAGAGTCACGGTGCGTGTCGTCAAGGACTTCGTTTTTTATGGCGATGAGACTCCCTACGTTTTTGTGCTCTTCAATCTGATCAAAAATGCGCTTTATTACCTCGAGCAAAGGTCGGACGGGATCATCGTGCTGACGGTGGCCGATCACAAGGTGATCGTCAGGGACACGGGGCCCGGTATCTCCAAGGAGGTTCTGGCTCACCTGTTCGAGTCCTTCATGACTTCGGGAAAAGCCGGAGGGACGGGCCTTGGGCTCTCTTATTGCAAACGGACCATGCAAAGCTTTGGGGGTGACATCCATTGCGAGTCCGTGCAGGGTGAATTCACACAATTCACGCTCAGCTTCCCGGTGGCGCCGCACACCGGGATGGGCAAAACTCCCGAGACCTTGCAAGCGCCCATGCCGCCCGTCGCCAAACCTGTCATCCCCGGCGATGTGCTGGAAGGCCGAACCGTGATACTGGCCGAAGACGACGAACTGAACCGTTTGATGGTCGGCGACTGCCTGAAAAGCTGGGGCTTGACAGTGCTGGAGGCCGAAGGAGGACGCCAGGTTCTGGCCCATTTGGACAATACGCCGGGCGTCGACTTGATCTTGATGGACATGAATATGCCCGGCTTGAATGGCGTGCAAACGACACAAGCGATCCGGTCACGGGACTGGGAGCATCAGGGAATTTTTATCCTTGCACTCAGCGGAAACTCCAATGAGCTTGATGTCAAAACCGCCCTCGGCGCGGGCATGAACGGCTACGTCCTGAAAAATGGCGACATGAAGTTGCTGCAGGGGAAAATGCTGGAGGCGCTGGCCGCAACACAGTAGCCGGCGAAATATTCGGTACGGTGAAGCCTCTTACGGCGGGATACCCGAGGCATACGTCGCCGTAGCCCTTGCACAGGGAGCAGCCTGCAAGGGAATCCAGGATTGACGACAATGGGCGAACCACGACTCACCAGGCCATCGTCCTATGCGACTCCTACACACCATGCTGCGCGTTGGCAATCTCCAGCGCTCCATTGATTTTTACACCCAGGTGCTCGGCATGAAGCTGCTGCGCACTTCGGAAAACCCCGAGTACAAATACAGCCTGGCTTTTGTCGGCTACGGCAACAACCCCGAGCATGCCGAGATCGAGCTGACCTACAACTGGGGCACCGACAGCTACGACATGGGCACGGCCTTCGGCCATATCGCGCTGGGCGTGCCGGATGTGTATGCGGCCTGCGAAAAAATCAAGGCCGCGGGCGGCAATGTCACGCGCGAGGCCGGCCCCGTGAAGGGCGGCACTACCGTGATTGCCTTCGTGACGGACCCGGACGGCTACAAGATCGAGTTGATCCAGCGCACTGAATACGCAACCGGCGCGGGCCTGCGTTAGGCCTTACTCGCGCTGCAAACGGCAAGCCTGCTGCGCCAGCGCCGTTACCTGCGCCCAGTCGCCGCGCGCCAGCACGTCGGCCGGCGTCAACCAGGAGCCGCCCACGCAGACCACATTGGGCAGGCTTAAAAATTCCGCGGCGTTGGCCGTGGAAACGCCGCCCGTGGGGCAAAAACGCACGTCGCCGAAAGGGCCGCTCCAGGCCTTGAGCATGGCCGGGCCGCCGGCCTGCATGGCCGGGAAAAACTTCAGTTCGGTCAGCCCGTCTTCCTGGGCCATCATGATTTCGCTGCCGGTGGCCACGCCGGGTAGCAGGGGTAGGCCGGCGTCGCGGCAGGCCTGGCCCACGGCATGGGTGTAACCCGGGCTCACGGCAAAACGCGCGCCGGCCATGGCGCAGGCCTGGGCGTCGGCGGCGCTGCGCACCGTGCCGGCGCCGGTGACGGCCTCGGGCACGTCGCGCGCGATGGCTTCGATGCAGGCCAGGGCCTGCGGCGTGCGCAGCGTGACTTCCAGCATGCGTATGCCGCCGGCCACCAGCGCGCGCGCCAGCAGCACCGCCTGTTTCACGTCGGTCAGCACGATGACAGGTATCACCGGCGCATCCTGCATCACCTGCAGGGCGGTCAGCTTGCCGCCGGGTTTGATGTTCACATCCACGATAAAGCTCCTTCTTCGGCCGTCAGCGCGTGGCGGCGCATGCCGGTAAACAATTCACGGCCCATGCCGACGGCATTGCCTGCGCGCAATTCGGCGGGCATGGTGTCCACGGGCCTGGCAGCCCATTCCGCCTTCGCCACCAAGACCTTGAGTTCGCCGTTGACGGCGTCGACACGGATCAGATCGCCGTCGCGCACCTTGGCCAGCGGGCCGCCGGCGGCCGCTTCGGGCGAGACGTGGATGGCGGCCGGCACCTTGCCGGAGGCGCCGCTCATGCGGCCGTCGGTGACCAGCGCGACCTTGAAACCCTTGCCCTGCAGCACGGCCAGCGGCGGCGTGAGTTTGTGCAGCTCGGGCATGCCATTGGCCTGCGGGCCCTGCCAGCGCACCACGCAAACCACGTCGCGGTTGAGCTCGCCGGCGTTGAAGGCCAGGTGCAGAGCTTCCTGCGAATCAAATACCCGGGCCGGCGCCTCGATCACATGACGGTCGTCGGGCACGGCCGAGACCTTGATCACGCTGCGGCCCAGGTTGCCCTGCAGCAGCTTGAGGCCGCCGGTGGCGCTAAAGGGTTTAGCGGGAGAACGCACGATGGTCTCGTCCTTCGAGGCTCCCACCTCATGCCAGGCCAGGGCCGCGCCGGCCAGTGCCGGCTCGCGCGTGTATTCGCGGATACCGCCTGCGCGCACCGTGAGTACGTCCTCATGCATGAAGCCCGCGTCCAGCAGCTCGCGAATGATGAAACCGGGGCCGCCCGCGGCCTGGAACTGGTTCACGTCGGCGCTGCCGTTGGGGTAGACATGGGCCAAGGTGGGCACCACATCGGAGAGGTCGGAAAAATCATTCCAGTCGATCACGATGCCGGCCGAATGCGCCACCGCCACCCAGTGGATCAGGTGGTTGGTGGAACCGCCCGTGGCCAGCAGCGCGACCATGGCGTTGACAATGGCCTTCTCGTCAACGATCAGGCCTATAGGCGCGAAACGCTTGGCCTTGACGATGCCCAGCACGGTGCGCGCCGCCTCGCGCGTGAGTTCCTCGCGCAGGGCGTTGCCCGGGTTCACAAAGGCGGTGCCGGGCACATGCAGGCCCATGGCCTCGAGCAGCAGCTGGTTGCTGTTGGCGGTGCCGTAGAAGGTGCAGGTGCCAGGGCTGTGGTAGGACTTGAACTCGGAATCCAGCAAGGCATCACGGCCAACCAGGCCCTGCGCGGCCTGCTCACGCACATGGGCTTTTTCCTTGTTGGGGATGCCGGAAGTCATGGGCCCGGCCGGCACAAAGACCGTGGGCAGGTGGCCGAACTGCAGCGCGCCTATCAAGAGACCCGGCACGATCTTGTCGCACACGCCCAGCATCAGCGCCGCATCGAACATGTCGTGCGAGAGCGCTATCGCCGTACCCATGGCGATCACGTCCCGGCTGAAGAGGCTCAGCTCCATGCCGCTGGTGCCCTGGGTGACGCCGTCGCACATGGCGGGCACGCCGCCGGCCACCTGGGCCGTGGCGCCCAGCTTGCGGGCTTCGTCCTTGATGAAAGCCGGGTATGCCTGCAAAGGCGTGTGCGCCGACAGCATGTCGTTGTAGGCGGTGACGATGGCGATGTTGGGCGCGCGCTGCGTCACCACCTTGAAACGGTCGTCCAGCGGCATGCCCGCGAAGGCGTGCGCCACGTTGGCACAACCCATGCGGTCCATGCCGGGGTCGCGCGTGGAAGCCGCATGCAATTGCGCGAGGTAGGCCTCGCGCGTGGGTCGGCTGCGCGCGGCGATACGCGCGGTGATGTCTGAGACTTTGGAATGAAGGGCCATGGTGGGGCTTTAGGGAGTTTGGGTGGCGGGGCACCGGGTCACCGTAACTTTATTACTGACTCTATGGTAACGGGTTACCGGCCATTTCACGCCAGTGTGGTTACGGTACGGTTACCAAACACTCTGCCCGCGAGGCGGTGCGTCGGGCGTCAGCCCTGCGCCTTTGCGCTTGTCAGCGGCCCGCTATGCCGAACGGCACCCGACAGCTTATTGCAGCGAAATCTCGACGCGACGCGCCTCGGCATCGCTGCCGCCGATCAGCTGTTCAGGTTTCTTGAGCTCGATTTGCCGCTCGGGAACGCCCGCGGCCTTGAGCGCCTCACGCACGGCCACGGCACGCTGCCTGGCCAGGGCCGCGTTTTTGACGGCATCGCCCGTGGCGTCATGAAAGCCCGAGATGACCAGCGTGCGGCCGCCCTTGGCGGCCTTGACCAGGTCGGTCATGGCATCCACCGCGCCGGCGGCAAGCTCCGCTTGCCCGGAGGCGAAATAAAAGCGCACCACTCCCTGCTCAACCTTCACGCTGGCGGCATCGGCCGCGGCTTGCGAAGCCTGGATGGCCTGGCTGACCTCGGGAAGGGCTGGCACTGGCGTGGAAGCGGCCGGGACAGGGACTGCTGCTGGGGCCAGCGCGATGGAAGAAGCAGGCGGTGGGCCCGAAGGCTGGGCACGATGCAAGCGGTGCAAGCTGATGCCTATGACCAGCGCGGTGACAAAAACAACCAGACCCAGAACGAGCGCCAACACCAGGCCCTGTTGGCCGTCATCGTCCTGAGAAAACATTGCCCCACTCCCGTCACATAAGCCGTCACAAAAACTCAGCCCATTGTAAAGTGCGTCTGTGGAAAATTCAGCCAAGCAAGCCGCCGTCAACGGCCTTTCCGTTTCCCGCAACCCCGACCACATGCTGGAGACCGTCATGCGCGAATGGGGCGGCAAGAATGACCTCTGGATATTCGCCTATGCCTCGCTGATCTGGCGGCCGGAGTTCGAGCATGCGGAAGAGCGCTTCGCCACCATCCACGGCTACCACCGCGCGCTCAAGATGTGGAGCCGCGTGAATCGCGGCACACCGGAATGCCCGGGCCTGGTCTTTGGCCTGCTGCACGGCGGCAGCTGCAAGGGCATGGCTTTTCGCATCCCGCGGGCGCAGGTGGAAGGCGCCCTGCCCGCCCTGTGGAAGCGCGAGATGCCCAACGGCGTATACGACCCCAAATGGCTGCGCTGCCAGACCGCCGAGGGCGACCTGCGGGCGCTGGCCTTCACCTTGTCCAAGCGCAGCCCCAGCCACACCGGCGTGCTCAGCGAGGATGTTTACCGGCGGATTTTTTCAGACTCCTGCGGGCGCTACGGCACCACGCGGGAATACGCGCAGCTCACCTATGACAAGCTGAAAACCCTGGGTATCCATGACCATGCACTGGGCAAGCTGCTGGCGCTGGTCAACACCTGAGGCTTGGGGCCCGAACTTGCCATCGCGGGCCATGCGGCCTACAGTGGGCTTTTCTCTCACTATCCCACCAACCAACCTGTCAGGAGACAGCTTCATGAACCAGCTTCTCGCGCCGCTTGCCGCGGCCCTTGTGCTTAGCGCCTGCGCATCGACCATGAGCGGCCCGCGCGCCGTGGCCCAGCTGCAAAGCACCACCGGCAATACAGCCGCCGGCACTGTGAACTTCAGCCAGAGCGGCGACAAGGTGCTGGTCTCGGGCGAGATCCGCGGCCTCAAGCCCAACGCCGAGCATGGCTTTCATGTGCATGAAAAAGGCGATTGCTCCAGCGGCGACGGCATGAGCGCCGGCGGCCACTTCAACCCCGGCGGCCAACCGCACGGCAGCCATTCGGACATGGCCCACCATGCCGGCGACCTGCCCAGCCTCAAGGCCGATGCCAGTGGCGTGGCGAAGTTCAGTTTTGAATCCAAAACCATTGCCATCGGCAGCGGCATGAACAACATCGTGGGCAAGGGCCTGATCGTGCACCGCGACCCGGACGACTTCAAGACGCAGCCCACCGGCAATTCCGGCCCGCGGCTGGCCTGCGCCGTCATTGCGCTGAGCTAAAAGCGCTGGGCCAGCAAGGCTTCGGCGCGCTGCAGGTCCTGCAGCGTGTCGATGTCGGTGACCGTGCCTTCATCGGCCACGTCGATAAAGCCGACGGCATTGAGCGCGGCCTGTGCCTGCACCACCGGGGACGCACCCCGGTTTCCCGTCAACGCCAGCAAGGCATCACGGCAGGCGGCCGAAAACCCGACCGGATGGCCGCGCACGCCCTGATACATGGGCACCACCACCGCATGCCGCGCCAGCGCGTCGGCGACGACCTGCAGCGTGGCGACCTGTACCAGCGGCAGGTCGCCCGGCAAGACCAGCCAGCCCGAGGCCCCCGGCGTGGCGCGTACGGCGGCCGCGATGCTGTCACCCATGCCGGGGTGGCCCGCGTCTTCAAGATGCCAGGGCAGGCCGCTGGCGGCCACGGCCTCCAGCGTGCGCGCCAGCACCGGCTTGCCGGCCAGCAAGGCCTGCAGCTTGTGCGTGCCGCCGCCGGAGGCGGCAAAGCGCTCGCCTCGGCCCGAGGCCAGAACCAGCACCGTGGGCACGCCCTTTTCCATCACGCCAGTTTAAAAGGCAGCTCGCGCGGCGCCGGCTTGCCCGTGAGCTGGGCAATGGCATTGGCAAAAGCCGGCGCCAGCGGCGGCAGGCCGGGCTCGCCCAGGCCGGTGGGCGCATCGGCACTGGGCACGATGAACACCGCCACCGTGGGCATGTCGGTGATGCGCGGCACCGGGAAGTCGCCGAAGTTGCTTTGCTCCACCACGCCGTCTTTCAGCGTAATGGCCGCGCCCGGCAGGCACATGGACAGGCCCATGAGCGCCGCGCCCTGGATTTGCGCTTCGACGCTGGTCGGGTTGATGGCTAGGTTGCAGTGCACGCCCGCGGTGATGGCATGCAGCACCGGTGTGTTGTCCTTGACCGAGGCTTCGACCACATAGGCCACCACGGTGTTGAAGGACTCATGCACCGCCACGCCCCAGGCGCGGCCGGGGGCCAGCGTGCGTTTGCCGTAGCCGGACTTGTCGACCGCCAGCTGCAACGCGGCCGTGTGGCGCGGGTGCTTGCTGCCGAACTGCTTGAGGCGGTAGGCCACAGGGTCCTGACCGCTCCCGCGCGCGACCTCGTCGATCAAGGTTTCCATCACATAGGCGGTGTGGGTGGAGCCCACGCTGCGCCACCACAGCACCGGCACATTGAGCTTGGGATGGTGCACCGACAGGCGCATGGGGATGTCGTAAGGCTCTTTCATGCCTTCGACCATGGTGCCGTCCACGCCGTCCTTGACCATAAAACTTTCAAACGGCGTGCCGCCCAGGATGGACTGGCCGACGATGACGTGGTCCCAGCCCAGGATATTGCCCTGCGCGTCGAAACCGATCTCGGCGCGGTGCACATGCATGGGCCGGTAGTAGCCGCCCTTGATGTCGTCCTCGCGGCTCCACAGCGTGCGCACTGCGGCCGTCAGCCCGGCGCCGCGCGCGGCCCTGGCGACGTTGCAGGCTTCCACCACATACTCGCTGGTGCCGATCGCGCGGCGGCCGAAACCACCGCCGGCCATCTGCACATTCATCTTCACGTTTTGCGGCGCCACACCGAGGGCCTTGGAGGCGGCCAGCGTATCCAGGCCCGGCATCTGCGTACCCAGCCAGAGTTCGGCCTTGGCGTCCGCGCCCTGGCCGCTCAGTTGCACCGTGCAGTTGAGCGGCTCCATGGGCGCATGGGCCAGGTAGGGGAAGGCAAACTCGGCGCTGATCTTTTTGGGCGCCGTTGCCAGCTTGCTGATATCACCGTTGTACTTGAGCGCGCCGGTCTTTTGCGCCAGCGCGCGGTAGCTCGCGAGCTGCTGGACGCTGTCGACTTTCTCAACGCCGCTGCTGTCCCACTCGACCTTGAGCGCATCGCGGCCCTGCTTGGCGGCCCAATAGCCCTCGGCCACCACCGCCACGCCTTCGCCGCCGCGGTCCAGCGGCACACGCAGCACCGCCTTCACGCCGGGAACGGCCTTGGCCGCCGTGTCGTCCAATGTTTTGACCTTGCCAGCAAATACCGGCGGATGCGCCACCACCGCCGTCAGCATGCCGGGCAGGCGCACGTCGATGCCGTAGCTCTGGCCGCCGCTGGACTTGGCACGCGCATCAAGCCGGCCCGTGGGCTTGCCGATGATGCGGAACTGCTTCGGGTCTTTCAGCGTGACCGCCTCGGGCACCGGCTGCTTCATCGCGGCTTCGGCGAGTTCGCCGTAGGTCAGGCGCTTGCCGCCGGGGCCAATCACCACGCCCTGCTGGGTGCGCAGGCTGCCGGCATCCACGCCCCATTGCGCGGCGGCGGCCGACACCAGCATGGCACGGGTGCGGGCGCCGAGTTCGCGGTACTGCGTGTAGGAGTTCTTGATCGAGCCCGAACCGCCCGTGAGGTGCATGCCGAAAGCCGGGTCCACATAGGCCGGGTCGGCATTGCCGTGCTGGCTTTTGACCAGGGCCCAGTCGGCGTCCAGTTCCTCGGCCAGGATCATGGGCAGGCCGGTCTGCACGCCCTGGCCGAAGTCGAGCCGGTTGATGGTGACGGTCACCGTGCCGTCCTTGTCGATGCGCACAAAGGCCGAGGGCTGCTGGGTCGGCTTGAGGCTGGACGCCGCGGGCGCACCGGCCGTCGCCATGGTCTGCGCCTGCGCGAGCAGCGGAAAGGCTCCCAGCGCAAAGCCGCCGGCGGTGGTGACCTTGAGGAAGCTGCGGCGCTGCAGGGCGGCATCGGCAATGCTTTGCGCGGCGTCCTGCGCCTTGTGCATCAGGGCTTGCAGGCCTTTGGGCAGCTGGCCGGCGATATCGAGGGTGTCTGTGGAATTCGAATACATGGTGTTCTCCTTCAAGCCAGGGTTTGGGCGGCGTCTTTGATGGCGGCGCGTATGCGCACATAGGTGCCGCAGCGGCAGATGTTGCCGGCCATGGCGCCGTCGATGTCGGCGTCGCTGGGTTTGGCGTTGGCCTTGAGCAAGGCGGTGGCGCTCATCACCTGGCCGCTCTGGCAGTAGCCGCACTGCGCCACGTCGTGCTTGACCCAGGCGTCCTGCACCGCCTTGCCGACGCGGTCGCTGGCCACGGCTTCAATGGTGGTGATTTTCTGGCCGGCGGCGGCCGAAATCGGCGTGATGCACGAGCGTATCGGCGCGCCGTTGAGGTGCACGGTGCAGGCGCCGCACAGCGCCGCGCCGCAGCCGAACTTGGTGCCGGTCATGCCCAGCGTGTCACGCAGGGCCCAGAGTATGGGGGTGGACTCGTCGGCGTTGACGGCGAGGTCCTTGCCGTTGATGTTGAGGGTGGGCATCGTGGAACTCCTTGAGGTTGTTGTTAGTGGGCAAAAAGCGGGGAAAGAAGCGGGAAAGCAGTCAGCGGAGAAATGAGAAAACTACTTGTCGAATATATATTCGCTTAAAAAAGGGTTTTTATCAAAATAACTTGGCCTACTGATGTCAGGGGGTATTGCCTTTTCGGGGCGGATTCGGACGATTCAGGCGATCAGGCCTTGATCGCGTCCCAACACAGGCTGAAGGCCGCCTGGTGCACGCCCTCGTCGTCGGGCAGCACCTGGGTGCGTATCAGGTTGGCGGTTTCCCGCACCGAACCCACGACGCTGGCCGTCAGCAACGGCAGCGGCACGGGTTTAAAAATCTCCTGCTGCTGGCCCTCTTCCATCAGCGCCAGGAAGCTGGCCGCCAGGCGGGTCGACAGTTCGCGGTTGCCCTGGGTGAACCAGGGGGAGTTGTAGTACTGCTCCTGGAATACCACCTCGGCGTAGCGCTCCAGCCGGTGCCGCAGCAGGTTGCCCCAGATGCGGCGCACCCGGCTGCGCAAGGGGGTACCGGCGACCACACCATCCATCAGGCGAAGCATGGTCGCGGTCTTGGCCTCTTCATAGAGCTGGCTGATCAACTCGTCCTTGGACGGGTAGTAGACGTACAGCGTGCTGGTGGCGATGCCGGCCGTGCGGGCGATATCGGCCATGGTCAGGCCGCTCAGGCCGGTCTGGGCCACCAGGTTGAAGGTGGCCTCGGCAATCGCACGCTGCTTTTCGTCGTCTTTGGGCTTCATGGGGAAGCTGGAAATATAAGCGAATATTAATTCGGCAGCAAGCGCACTCTTGGAAACGCGCCCGGCAAGGGCCGGTTACGGGCAAGGGCATGGCACCAGCGGGCACAATCAAGGGCATGAGCCAGCCCACCTCCTCCATTGCCGACCTGCGCAAAAGCTATGAACGCGCCGAACTCAACGAAGACGCCTCGCAGGCGGACCCGCTCAAACAGTTCGAGCAATGGCTGCAGGAAGCCATCGCGGCCGAGGTGCCAGAGCCCAACGCCATGACGCTGGCCACTGTGGCCAGCAACCTGCGCCCCTCCACCCGCATCGTGCTGATCAAGGGCTATGACGAACGCGGCATCACCTGGTTCACCAACTACGACAGCCGCAAGGGCCAGGAACTGGCCGGCAACCCCTACGCGGCGCTGCAGTTCCACTGGGTGGAGCTTGAGCGCGTGGTGCGCATAGAGGGCGTGGTCGAAAAAGTCTCCGCCAAGGAAAGCGACGCCTACTTCAACACCCGGCCGCTGGATTCGCGCATAGGCGCCTGGGCCAGCCCGCAAAGCGAGGTGATTGCCGGGCGCGGCGTGCTGGTGGCCAACGCAGCCAAATACGGCGCGAAATTTTTGCTGCAGCCCCCGCGCCCGCCGCACTGGGGCGGCTACCGCCTCAAGCCCGACAACTGGCAGTTCTGGCAGGGCCGCAAAAGCCGGCTGCATGACCGGCTGCGGTATACGCTGCAGGGCGACGGGGGGTGGTTGCGCGAGCGGCTGGCGCCTTAGGGTTGAGCAAAGATCCCCAAGGGACCACATAGAAATCGTCCTTGCGATTGACAGAGGGTTGGCGTCATACGCAAACTCCGCCCCATTAGCCCATCAGTCTTCCCAGTAGAAGAGGGCATCAAAGTGGGTGAACCCGCGATCAGCCAGAATTGTTGGGACCTCCAGATCCGGCGGAAGCGGCTCCGTCAACTGCTCGCGGACCACACGGACCAGGCCATGGCGCTCAAGAATCGCCTGTACCTGCTCGGCCAAAGATGAAGCTCCTTTGGATTCAATCTTGTCGAGCATGTCGAACGCTGGAAGATAGCTACTAGCTCCCTTTGCGTGCCAATGCTTCTCTCCTTCCATGAAAACAAAGAAGGGGGACAGCCGGCTTAGCAAGACAACAAGGCCAGTGTGTTCCTCTCCGTGGCGAATTGGATGCTTTACGTCGAAATCAGGAGAGGTCTTGTAAAACCACGCATCCACGAACGAGGCATATCCGGAACCGTAGTGTCCCCATTCAATTTTGGATTCGGCCCGAGTTTCTCGAACTACCGACTCACACGCAGTCTTCAGGTGTCCTTCGATCAGGTGCTCGTCACCCGTCGACCATGGGTGTTGCTCGGAGATGCATTGCTGCACGAGCAACTTTTCCAGCTCGCTACGCGAGAGGATGGGTGACCAGTCAAGCCTCACTTCCGCGCCTTTTTCGAATGAATTGCTCCGCGAATCCGTGGGCTATTCCCCCCATCGAGACCACCATCATCGCCGCAGTGCAGATGACTGTCAGCACACCCCCAAAAGGTCCGGTATGTAAACCTGCCTCGATCGGCCCAAGCTCCGGATACGCCAACTTACCAATAACCATTTCCACACAGAAGACTAGACCACCAAAAACTGGAGCGCCCAGGAGCGTCCACGCCCAATCTTTGTGACTATTCGGCATTCCCGGTTCAGACCACATTTTGACGCCCGTCACCACAAGTGCGGCGGACACAAAGACAGACAAGTAAAGAGAAATCTCGCCGGCGAAGAGTTTCGCCAAGACAAAGACGACGCCAATGACAACCAATGAACCACAGAGTTTTTCCATAAGACCTAATGGTAGAAATGACCGGCGGCCAGACACAGCCTGAATGCCGCTGCCTGCGCCTTGTCGCTTGTGTTGATCGACCAGCTAAGCGCCATTTGCACCGCAACCAATAGCACTCACCAACGCTTCAACGTCGTGAACCACAAAGCCATTCTTTCAAGGACACGACTTAATCTGAGATTTGGCTTTGCGTAGTGGACAACGTGAACCCATTTTCACAATGGACATCCATCCTTGAGCACAACCGGCCTCCGCTGGACTTCCTGAGAGCCACGCAACTCCACGAGTTGCGTTACCTCCAGCAGGCGCGCATCGCGAAGGCTGAACAGAAGATCGACACCCACCGGCTTCGGAAGGCTTGAATTCCCTTTGAAGTGGATGTTGACGTAGTGTGGCAGCAACGCTTCATCGTGGTACCAGGAGCCGCTGATCTCAAGGTCCTCTGGAGCGATTGGCTGGAGGAGCTTCAACAGACACTCAGGAACCACGGTCTCACGACCACCACTTTGAATTGTTAGATCGATCACACCGGGCGGGTAGCCTCCTAAATAGGAAACGCGTAAGCGAGTTGCCGAATACTGCTCGGGCAATTCCGCGATGCTGCCGTCCGCTCGCAGTGCAAGCCGGTGGTCTTGGTGGCCCAGCACGGCAGAGCAAGCCCAGCACAACACCAGCGCGAGAACCACTCTTTTCATACGGTCAAATGCCGAAGTTGCGTGCATAAACTCGCTACAAGTTTGATAACCGACCGCATTATTTCTTGAGCTACAGCCTGCAGTTCACGTCAAAAACGGCTATCGCCTGGTGCCGAACCGCCTGCAGACGCAAATCACCCACCAGCCCGGGAGCAATCTCGGCCAGCGGCACCAGCACAAAAGCGCGTTCCCACATGCGTGGATGCGGCACCATCAGGCGCGCTGACTCGATGCTGGCACTGCCGTACAGCAGCAAGTCCAGATCCAATGTGCGCGGTGCGTTTGGGTAAGGCCTTTCGCGGCCCGCGGCTTGTTCTATTTGCTGCAGGCCTTGCAGCAATGCGGGAGCGCTTAAGCCGGTTTCAACTTTCACCACCGCGTTGAGGTAGTCGCCGCCGAGCTGGGCCGGATCAGTGGTGAAAGCTTGGCCACCTCCCGACACGAGCGGCGCGGTTTTGTAGATGCTCGAAGCCTTTACCAGCTGGGTCTGCGGCAATTGTGCAATCGCTTTGACGGCATGCCGCAAAGCGGCCGCCGCATCCCCCAGATTGGCACCCAGCGCAATATAGGCGCTGACGGTCGCCATGGCTCAGGACTGTGCGTCGCCGCCGGGGGCGCCACCATCGGCGGCCGCGGCCCCGGCACCGCCCGCGCGGGGCTTGCGGCGGCGGCGGCGCTTTTTGGCGGGAGGCATATCGCCCTGCACGTCTGTGCCCGTGCGCTCATCATCATCCGCGCCTTGGTCATCCGGATCGCGGTCTTCCTGGTTGCGGGGGGCGAGAGGGGCTGGGGCATCGGGGCGTTTCACGCGCACCCGCGGCGCCTGCGGCTTGCTCTGCAGCTCGCGGCGCGCTTCCTCGATCATGGCGTGGCGTTCGTCGTCGTAGGCGGTGCTGAATTTTTCCCACCACTCGGCCAGCTCCATGTCGATCTCGCCGGTCTGCGCGCGCAGGCGCAGGAAGTCGAAGCCTGCGCGGAAACGCGGCTGGTCCAGCAGCGAATAGGGAGCGCTGCCGGTGCGCTTTTCAAAACGCGGCTGCATAGTCCAGATCTCGCGCATGTCGGTGCCCAGCTTGCCCCGGCCCGAGACATCGCCGATCTTGGCGTTGAAGGCGTCGTCGATGGCGTCCTGCAGCGCGGGCATGAGGTGCTCGCCGCGCTTTTTGCGCTGTTCCCAGCCCTCGCGCACGTCGGACCACAGCACGCAGGACAGCAAAAAGCTGGGCGCTACCGGCTTGCCTTCGCCGACGCGGCGGTCGGTGTCCTGCAAAGCGAGCTTGAGGAAGGGTTCGTCGGCGTTTTCAACCACCACGTCGAGCAGCGGGTAGATGCCGGTGCCCAGGCCCAGGGCCTTGAGCTGGGCGATGCTGGCCATCGCATGGCCGGTCTGCAGCAGCTTGAGCATTTCGTCGAACAGGCGCGACTGCGGCACGTCGGCCAGCAGGCCTTTCATCTCGCGCAGCGGGGCCACGGTCTTGTCTTCGAACTTGAAGCCCAGCGCACTGAGCTTGGCCGAAAAACGCACGGCGCGGATGATGCGCACCGGGTCTTCGCGGTAGCGCACGGCCGGGTTGCCGATCATGCGGATGATTCTTTTCTTGGCGTCCTTGATGCCGTTGTGGTAATCGACCACCACCTGCGTTTCGGGGTCGTAGTACATCGCGTTGATGGTGAAGTCGCGGCGCGCGGCGTCCTGCTCGATAGGGCCCCAGACGTTGTCGCGCAGCACCCGGCCGGAGGCGTCCACCGCGTGTTTCATGCCGGCGAGTTCGCTCTTGCTGGTGCGCTCGTTGCCGCCCACCTGCTCGGCCAGGCTGCTGTCCAGGTGGGCGCGGAAGGTCGAAACCTCGATGACTTCATGCTCGCGCCCGCGGCCGTAAATGACGTGCACGATGCGAAAACGCCGGCCTATGATGAAGGCGCGGCGGAACAGCGACTTGACCTGCTCGGGCGTGGCGTCGGTGGCGACGTCGAAGTCCTTGGGCCGCAGGCCCACCAGCAGGTCGCGCACCGCGCCGCCGACGATGTAGGCCTCATAACCGGCATCCTTGAGGGTGTGCACCACGTCCATGGCGCGGTCGTCCACCAGCTTGACGTCGATGCCGTGTTCCTTGACGCCTACATCCTGGCGCTGGCCGAAGGGGGATTTTTTGGCCCGTTTTGCACCGGGCTCCGTGCTGTCCGATTTGCCGAACAGCTTGTCGATAAATTTTTTGATCATGGATAACTAGATAAACAGCTCAAGTATGCGCCATCCACGCTCCACCGCCAGCGCCCGCAGGCGCGCATCGGGGTTGGTGGCGACGGGGTGGGTCGCCTTCTCCATCAGGGCCAGGTCGTTCAGGGAATCGGTGTAAAACGTGGTTTCCACCTCGTCCCAGCCCAGCTTGCGGTCCGCCAGCCATTGTTCCACGCGGGTGACCTTGCCTTCACGGGCCGAGGGCGTGCCCAGGATCTCACCGGTCAGCCAGCCCTGGGCGTCGCGTTCCAGCTCCACGGCGATCAGTTCCTTGACGCCGAAAGCCTCGGCAATCGGCCGCGTCACGAATTCATTGGTGGCGGTGACGATGACCAGCTCGTCGCCGGCCGCGCGGTGGCTGTCCACCAGCGCCTGCGCCTGGGGGGTGATGGCTTTTTGCACGACCTCACGCATGAAGCGGGCATGGGCGGCGGCTGAATTGGCGGCGCCCTGCTCGCGGATCGCCTGGGTGGCGAAGCGCACGTAGTCGTGGATGTCCAGCGTGCCGGCGCGGTAGTGCTCGAAGAATTCCGCATTGCGCCGCTTGAACTCGGTGCTGTCGCACCAGCCCAGCGCGATCGTGAATTCGCCCCACTCGTAGTCGGAATCGATAGGGATCAGCGTGTGGTCCAGGTCAAACAGCGCAATCTTTTTCGGGCCCGTCATTCACTCTCCAGCATGGACTTGATCAGGGGGATGGTGATGGCGCGCTTGGTTTGCAGGGCGTAGCCGTCGAGCTGGTCCAACAGCTGCATCAGGCTGCCGAGGTCGCGGGAAAAGCGGGTCAGCATGAAGTCCATGGCGTCGTCGCTCAGGAACACGCCGCGCGCGTCGGCTTCGCGCCGCAGCACGGCGCGCCGCTCGGGTTCGGTCAGGGCTTGCAGGGCGAACACATGGCCCCAGCCCAGGCGGGTGCGCAAATCCTCGCGCAGCGCCAGGTCGGCGGGCGGCACGTTGCCGGCGGCCAGCACCCAGCGCGGCCGGCCGTCGGAGGCGCTGAGCGCATTGACAAACCAGTTGAAGGCCGCCTGCTGCTGCACCGCGGTGTAGAGGTGGCATTCGTCGAGGATGACGGCGGACCAGGATTCGTTGAACTCGGGCGGCTCCAGCAAGGAGGCGTCCATCCAGCCGCTGGAGGCGCCCTGCTCGCGCAGTGCCTCGCGCACGGCCTTGAGCAAATGGGTCTTGCCGCTGGCGGCCTCGCCCCAGAGGTAGGTGGGCACGGGCGAGCGCAGCGTGTTGCCGGCCCACAGCTCCAGGTGCTTGAGCGCGGCCTCGTTCGGCCCGCCGAAAAAATTGGCGAACGAGGGGGCCGAAGCCAGCCCGATGTCCAGCGCAATCTGTTTCATGCCCGCCATGTGTTTATCCAGGCCCGGCCTTGTAAAGCCGGCTGGCCATGTAGCTGTTCTTGAGGCGGCGTATGCCCACCAGCAGCACGGCGCTGGCCGGCAGCGCCACCAGCACGCCGACAAAGCCGAATACCTGGCCGAAAGCCAGCAGGGCAAAAATCACCGCCAGCGGGTGCAGGCCTATGCGCTCGCCCACCAAGCGCGGCGTGAAGTACAGGCTTTCCACCAACTGCCCCACGCCGTAGACCACGGCCACCATGACCAGCGCCTTGAGCGAGGCGAATTCCAGCAGGCCGGCCAGCACGGCCAGCAACAGGCCCAGGCCGAAGCCGAGGTAGGGGATGAACATCGCCAGGCCGGTGAAAACGCCGATAGGCACGGCCAGGTCCAGGCCGAACAGGGCCAGGCCCACGGCGTAAAACACCGCCATGATCAGCATGACCAGCAACTGGCCGCGCAGGTACTGGCCCAGCACCGCGTCGGCCTCTTCGGTAAAGCTGTCGAAGCCGCCGCGCAGGTGGGGCGGCACCAGTTCGAGCACGCGGGCGACAAACTTGTCCCAGTCCATCAGCAGGTAAAACAGCGCCACCGGGATCAGCACGGCGTTGCCGACCACGGCCAGCGCGACGCTGCCGCCCAGCTTGAGCGAGGACATCAGCGAACCGAACAGGTCCTCGAAGTTGGCATTGAGGTACTTGAGCACAAAGGCCTTGATGCTGCCCACGTCCAGCGCCACGTGGATGCCGAACTGCGCCAGCCAGGGGGAAAGGCTGCTGTTGAGCCTGTCCGCCAGCAGCGGCACCTGCTCGCGCAGCACCGGCAGTTCCTTGGCCATGATGGGCACGATCAACAAAAACAGGCTCAGCAGCACCACGATAAAGAGGAATTCGACCAGCACCACCGCGACCACGCGCGGCAGCCGGCCCTTGCCCATGTCGTCCAGCCGGTTGACCAGGGGCGTCAGCGCATAGGCCAGCACGGCGGCCACCACAAAGGGCGTGAGCACCGGCCCCAGCAGCCACAGCGCGAGGACGACCAGGGCAGCGATCAGGCACCAGGCGGCGGCGCGTTTTTGGGCGGTGGTGAATTGCATAAAGCCTTGGGTTGAGCTGGCCGGAGGAAGCCCGGGAAGGGCCTAAGAACCTGTTCTAAGCGGCCGGATGGGTAGCCTTTAGAATCTCAGGCTGAATTCTATCGGGCTTGCAGGCCCCTCCAGCGCCGCAAACCCGGCTTCCAGCCCCTCATTCGCCCCCATACCGTCCCTACCGCCCCTTACCCGTAGCAAAGCCGACACCATGACCACCTCCTCCCCTTCCCCCCTGAGCTACAAAGACGCGGGCGTTGACATCGACGCGGGCGACGCGCTGGTCGAGCGCATCAAGCCCCTGGCCAAAAAAACCATGCGCGAAGGCGTGCTGGCCGGCATAGGCGGCTTCGGCGCGCTGTTTGAAGTGCCCAAACGCTACAAGGAGCCCGTGCTGGTCAGCGGCACCGACGGCGTGGGCACCAAGCTCAAGCTGGCCTTTGAGTGGAATATGCACGACACCGTGGGCATAGACCTGGTGGCCATGAGCGTCAACGACGTGCTGGTGCAGGGCGCCGAGCCGCTGTTTTTCCTCGACTACTTCGCCTGCGGCAAGCTTGACGTCGACACGGCGGCAAGCGTGGTCGGCGGCATCGCCAAGGGCTGCGAGCTCAGTGGCTGCGCACTGATAGGCGGCGAAACCGCCGAAATGCCCGGCATGTACCCGGCCGGCGAATACGACCTGGCCGGTTTTGCCGTGGGCGCGGTCGAAAAATCGAAAATCCTGACCGGCAAGGACGTGAAAGCCGGCGACGTGGTGCTGGGCCTGGCCAGCAGCGGCGTGCACTCCAACGGTTTCAGCCTGGTGCGCAAATGCATAGAGCGCGCGGCCGGCAATGCCCCCGCCACCCTCGACGGCAAGCCCTTCAAGCAGGCCCTGATGGAGCCCACCCGCCTTTACGTCAAGAACGTGCTGGCCGCCCTGGCCGCCCACCCGATCAAGGCGCTGGCCCACATCACCGGCGGCGGCCTGCTGGAGAACATCCCCCGCGTGCTGCCCGAAGGCACGGCCGCCCACCTCAAGAAGGGCAGTTGGCCGCGGACCGAGCTGTTCGCCTGGCTGCAAAAAACCGCCGGCATCGACGACTTCGAGATGAACCGCACCTTCAACAACGGCATCGGCATGGTCGTCGTCGTGGACGCCGCCAACGCCCAGGCCACGGCCAAGACCCTGCGCGATGCGGGCGAGCAGGTGTACGAGATCGGCGTGATCGCCGCCAAGGGCGACGGCGCCGCCGTCACCGTCGGCTGAACCGGCCGGTAAGAACGCAGGCGGCGGCAAGCCAGACAGCCATGCCGCAATCCACCCCGCGCCCCGCTGCCCCTCCCCACCGTCTTCCGGCGGCCATCTGGGCGCTGGGCTTTGTCAGCCTGCTGATGGACATCTCCTCCGAGATGATCCACAGCCTGCTGCCCGTCTTCATGGTCACGGTGCTGGGCACCAGCCTGTGGGCGGTCGGCCTCATCGAGGGCCTGGCCGAGGCCACGGCGCTCATCGTCAAGGTGTTCTCGGGCGTGCTCAGCGACTACTGGGGCAAACGCAAACCGCTGGCGCTGCTGGGCTACGGCCTGGGGGCGGCTTCCAAACCGCTGTTCGCGCTGGCCGCGACCACAGGGCTGGTGCTCGGCGCCCGCCTGCTGGACCGCGTGGGCAAGGGCCTGCGCGGCGCGCCGCGCGACGCCATGGTGGCCGACCTGGCTCCGCCCGGCATGCGCGGCGCGGCCTTCGGGCTGCGCCAGTCGCTGGACACCGTGGGTGCCTTCGTCGGACCGCTGCTGGCCATGGGCCTGATGCTGTTGTGGGCCAATGACTTTCGCGCGGTGTTCTGGGTCGCCGTCATTCCCGGTTTCCTGGCTGTGGCGCTGCTGCTGTTCGGCGTGCGCGAGCCCGGGCGCGAACGCGCGCCGGATGCCCCGCGCGCCAACCCCATCAGCCGCGCCAACCTCAAGCGCCTGGGCGCGCCCTACTGGCGCGTGGCGGTGCTGGGCGCGGTCTTCATGCTGGCGCGTTTCAGCGAGGCCTTTTTGCTGCTGCGCGCCATGCAGGGCGGCCTGCCGGTGGCCTACGCACCGCTGGTGCTGGTGGCCATGAACGCGGTCTATTCCCTGGGCGCCTACCCTTTCGGCAAGCTGGCCGACCGCATGAGCCACAGCGCCTTGCTGGCCTGGGGCCTGGGGGTGCTGGTGGCGGCCGACCTGCTGCTGGCCGCCGGTAGCCACTGGGGCACCGCGGGCGTGGGCATCGCGCTGTGGGGCCTTCACATGGCCATGACCCAGGGCCTGCTGGCCACCATGGTGGCCGAAACGGCGCCGGCCGACCTGCGCGGCACGGCTTTCGGTTTCTTCAACCTCGCCAGCGGCCTGGCGCTGCTGCTGGCCAGCACCCTGGCCGGTGTGCTGTGGGACCAATTGGGCGCGCCGGCCACCTTTGCCACGGGCGCCGTGTTCAGCCTTGCAGCGCTGGCGCTGCTGGGAATCTGGCGCAAGTCACTGCGGCTGCCGGCGGCCGCCGCCTGATCCCTGGCGAATCAAGCCAGCGCCAGCCCCGCCACCCCCAGCAGCATCAGCGCCGCGCCCAGCACCTGCGAAGGCTTGAGGGATTCCTTGAGCAGCCGGGCACCCACCAGCGTGCCTATCAACATGGACATCTCGCGCACCGGGGCCACGTAGCTAAGCGGCGCGGACTGCACGGCGAACAACACCAGGCAGTAAGCCAGCGGTGAGAGCAGGCCGATCAGCAGGATGGCCGTGCGGTGCTGCCGCCATTGCGCGGCCAGCAAGGCGCGCTGCGGCAACACCCAGGGCGCGAGCAGCACGGTGCGAAAACCCAGGCCCGCGGCATAAAACAGCACCGGCGCCATGCCCAGGGACTTCACCGCCCAGCCGTCGACCACGGTGTAGCCGGCAATGCAAAGGCCGGTCAACCCGCCCCAAAGCACCCCGCGCCGCCGCCGCGCGTCCCCGCTGCCTGCGATGCCCGCCGCGCCGCCGGAGGTCATGAAGACGCCTGCCAGCACCAGGGCCACGCCCAGCCATCCCAGTGCGCTGGGCAGCTCGCCAAGCAAGGCCACGGCCCCCAGCACCGCGAGCAGCGGCCCGGTGCCCCTGGCCATGGGATAGACCACGGCGAAATCGGCCACGCGGTAGCCTTTTTGCAGCACCAGCGAATACACCAGGTGCAGCAGTGCGCTGGCCAGGGCCGCCAGCCACATCCAGCCGTCAAAGGCCTGGGGGTGTTGGTGCCATGCGAGCAGGGCCACCGGCGCCGCGGCCGCCATGCTGACGCAGCCGAACAGCCAGATAAAGAGCAGGCCGCCCGCCGCGCGCTTGGCCACGATATTCCAGAGCGCGTGGCACACCGCCCCCGCGAGCACGAGCGCCAGCGTCTGGGCGCTCATGCCGATGCGCCGGCACCGGTCTCGGGCAGGCGAAATCGGCTGTCCAGCAGGGTTTTGACGCGCCCGGCCACGGCTTCGCATTCCGCCGCGGTGAGCGGCTCGAATTCCGACGCCCAGGCCGCCATGTCCTCCCAGCGCGGGAATTTGGGCGACTCGCCCCAGCGCCAGTCGGGATGCGCCGCCTGCCGGTTGCGCCCCAGCACGTGCAGGTGCACCCGGCGCTGCGCCTGCACGTTCTTGGGCCCGGCGGGCGGGGCCTGGTCGTTGAGCGCCCAGTTGCCCGCCTCCCAGTAATTGAGGCAGCCCTCATGCAGGGCGGGCAGCACGTCCAGCATGGCGCGGCCCGTGGCGGCCACCAGGCAGGACCAGTGGGCCAGCTCCAGCGGTGCCAGTTCGCTGCGCTCCCAGACCGGCCGCGGCGGGTTGACGACCAGGTGGCCGCCGTCACGACGGTCGCACAAAAGGGCGTCAGGCAGAAGCAGGGTGCCGCCGGGGCAGCTGTGCAAAACAAGAGGCATGGAGGAAAACCTTTGGCAGTGAATAATGAGCAAATATGATCAACCGATAAACGGGTCAACCGCCATAGTCCTTGAATTTCCTCTACATTGCACTCAAAACCATGAGAAAAACGGCCCCCAATGATGAGTAAAACGGATGACTCCAGCCTCCAGACACTGCCGCTCAACGCGGTGCGGGTATTTGTGGAAGCCGCGCGCCAGCTCAATTTCAGCCGCGCCGGCCGCGTGCTGGGCATGAGCCAGGGCGGTGTCAGCCGCCATGTCGCCACGCTGGAGCGCTACTTCGGCCAGCCCCTGTTCGCACGCAGCGGCACCTCGGTGCGCCTGACCGATGCCGGGCGCCTGTATTTCGACACGGTGCAGGAAGCCCTGTCGACGATAGAGCTGGCCACCCGCCAGCTGGCGCAAAGCCAGGCCGGCGCCCGCCTCATCGTGCGCACCTCGCTGCCCACTTTTGCGATGACCACGCTGATTCCCGCCCTGCCCGGCTTCCAGCCCGCGGCCCCGGTGGCGGTGGACCTGGTGACCTCGCTTTCGCCGCCGGGCCCGGGCGACAGTTATGACGTGCTGGTCACGCGCGACCTGGCCGTCGCCGGCGCCGAGCACTGGCTGCTGGCCGCTGAAAACATCGTGTGCGTGGCGTCCCCCGCGCGTTGCCACGAGTTCGCTGACCAACCCGTCAGCCAGTGGCAGTTTCTCGCGGCGCAGTCGCGGCCCGATGTGCTGGCCGCCTGGTCCGCCCAGCTGGGCGTTCAGGCGGCCGCCATCCATGTCAGCGCCAGCTTCGACCATTACTTCCTGGCGATCGCCGCGGCGACGGGCGGCATGGGCCACCTGGTGGTGCCCGAACTGCTGGTGGCCGAGCCGCTGCGCCGCGGCCACCTGCTGCGGGCATCCCCTGTGGTGGTGCGCGGCGACGCCAGCTATTCGGCCTATATCAACCCGCGCAGCATGGCTCCCGAAACCGCCCGGGTGTTCTGCCGCTGGCTCAAGGGATGGTTCAGGCAGGCGCAGGACGGCCCAGCGGCCGCGCTACAAAAACACTAGCTGCGGGGACCGATGCCGATTGGCTTGCGCTGGACTTTTTGTTATTTCTGTATCAAACTGTTCTACTGGTCCGTCTTTGGAGCGCTCATGCCGGTCATCGCAGTCGTCAACCGCAAGGGAGGCAGTGGCAAAAGCACACTGGCCGCGCACATCGCCGCCTGGTGTGCGCGCAATGGCAGCTCGGTCATGCTGGGCGACGTGGACCGCCAGCAGTCGGCGCGCAGCTGGCTCAAGCGCCGCGACGCCGACCTCCCCGCCATTGCCCCCTGGGCCGTGGACCAGAAAAACATGCTGCGCGTGCCCACGGGCATCACCCACGTGGTGCTGGACACGCCGGGCGGCATGCACGGCTTCGAACTCGCGCGCGTCGTGATGTTCGCCGACGCCATCATCATGCCGGTGTGCAACTCCATGTTCGACCGCGAGTCAGCCGCACAATGCCATGCCGACCTGATGGCCCTGCCGCGCGTGGCCAGCGGCCGCTGCCGCCTCGCCACGGTGGGCATGCGCATCGACGGGCGCACCAGCGCGGCAAAAGTCCTGGAGGAATGGTCGGAAGGCTTGGGCATGCCCTTTCTGGGCGTGCTGCGCGAAACCCAGCTGTATGTGCGCAGCCTGGAGCGCGGCATGACGATGTTCGACTTGCCGGCCAGCGCCGCCGCGCCGGACCTGGCGCAGTGGCAGCCCATACTGAACTGGCTCAGGCCCACGCTGTACCCGCCGCAGGCGGCCAACGACGCCCCCGAACAAGCGCAGGCCAGGACTGTGGCCAAGGCCCCGGCCCGGGTGATCGCGCCCCGGCCCTCGATCGCCGCGACGCTGGGCGCCAGGCCGCTCAACCCGGCACCGGTGCAAAAAGTGGCGACAGCTTCACGCCTGGGCAGTTCCCTGCCCGGCAGCCTGATGCCGGCGCAGGAATCGCTGGTGCATGGCGCCCGCATGTCCGCCCAGAGCACGGCCCGCGCCGTGGGCCGGCCCGTCCAGGTCAGCACTGCGCCGGCCATGTCGCGCAACGTCAATTCGCCGGACGGCCTGCAGATCCCGCAGTTCCTCAAACGCGCCACCTGAGGCGCAGCACCGGCCTCCGCCGTCAGGCTGCGGCGAGCGCTTCCCGGACTTCACGCGCGGCCCGCACCATATTGCCCAGCGCCGCCTCGGTTTCCGGCCAGCCGCGGGTTTTAAGGCCGCAGTCGGGGTTGATCCAGAGGTTTTCCGCCGGGATCACCGCGGCCGCCTTGCGCAGCAGCCGCACCATCTCGTCCACCGTGGGCACGCGCGGCGAATGGATGTCGTAGACGCCTGGGCCTATCTCGTTGGGATACTTGAAGTCGCCGAAGCCGCGCAGCAGCTCCATGTCGGAGCGGCTGGTTTCAATCGTGATCACGTCGGCATCCATGGCCGCGATTTCCGGCAGGATGTCGTTGAACTCCGAATAGCACATATGGGTGTGGATCTGGGTTCCATCGGCCACGCCACTGGCGCTGATTCGGAAGGCGCGCGTGGCCCATTCCAGGTAGGGCTTCCAGCCGGCTCGGCGCAGCGGCAGTCCTTCACGTATCGCCGGCTCGTCGATCTGGATGATGCCTATGCCCGCGCCCTCCAGGTCCACCACCTCGTCGCGTATCGCCCAGGCGATCTGCCCCGCGGTCAGGCTGCGCGGCTGGTCGTCGCGCACAAAAGACCATTGCAGGATGGTGATGGGGCCGGTCAGCATGCCCTTCATGGGCCGCTTGGTGAGGCTTTGCGCATACACCGTCCAGGCCACCGTCATGGCCGCGGGGCGGGCCACGTCGCCGTAAATCACCGGCGGCTTGACGCAGCGCGAGCCGTAGGACTGCACCCAGCCCTTGGCCGTGAAGGCAAAACCGTCGAGCTGCTCGCCGAAATACTCGACCATGTCGTTGCGCTCGGCCTCGCCGTGCACCAGCACGTCCAGGCCCAACTCCTCCTGCTTGCGCACGGCGAGGCGGATCTCGGCCTGCATTTTTTCGGCGTACTGCGATTTGCCGATCTCGCCGCGCTTGAAGGCCGCGCGCGCGGCGCGTATCTCGGCGGTTTGCGGGAATGAGCCTATCGAGGTGGTCGGAAACAGCGGCAGCGCAAAACGTTGGCGCTGCACCTGCTGGCGCCGGCTGAAAGGTGAAGGCCGCCGGTCGGCGCCCGCCGCAGCCCGGGCCAGCCGCGCCGCCACGGTGGCGCGGTGCACACGGGGGCTGTTGCGCCGCGCCTGGGCGGCCAGGCGGGCGGCGGCCAGCTCGGCCTGCACCGAACTTTCGCGGCCTTCCAGCGCGGCTTTGAGCATGCGCAGCTCAAACAGTTTTTCCACCGCGAAGGCCAGCCAGGACTTGAGTTCGGCATCCAGCGTGTCCTCGGCCTGCAGGCTGTAAGGCACGTGCAGCAGCGAACACGAAGGCGCCAGCCAGAGCTCGCCCTGGTGTTTTTCGGCCACCGGCCGCAGCCTTGCCAGGGCGGCATCGGGGTCGGTGCGCCAGATGTTGCGGCCGTCGACGATGCCCACCGACAGCACCTTGTGGCTGGGCAGCCAGTCGGCCACACCAACGAGCTCTTCAGGCGCACGCACCGCATCGACGTGCAGGCCCGCCACCGGCAGCTGGCAGGCCATGCGCAGGTTCTCCTGCAAGGGTGAAAAGTAGGTGGCCAGCAGCAGCTTGAGGCCGCTGCGCGCGAGCCGCCAGTAGCTGGATTCAAAGGCCTGGCTCCAGGCGGGCGGCAAGTCCAGGCCCAGGATGGGCTCGTCCATCTGCACCCATTCCACGCCCTGGGCCTTGAGGCGGGCCAGGATTTTTTCGTACACCGGCAGCAGCTTGCCCAGCAGGCTGAAGCGGTCGAAACCCGGCACCTTTTCCTTGCCCAGCCAGAGGAAACTCAGTGGCCCCAGCAGCACCGCCTTGACGGTGTGGCCGGCCTCCTGGGCCTGCGCGACTTCGTCAAACAGGCGCTCGCAAGCCAGGCTGAACTCGGTGCCGGGGCCGAACTCCGGCACCAGGTAGTGGTAATTGGTGTCAAACCACTTGGTCATCTCCAGCGCGAAGCTGCCGCCGCCGGCACCGCCTTCAGCGCAGCCGCAGTCCGCGCTGTGGCTGTGGCCGGCTTCGGCATTGACACCGCGCGCCATCGCGAAGTAACGGCCCAACGCGGGCTCCTGCCCCGTGAAACCAAAGCGCGCCGGCTCGCAGCCCAGCATCTGGATGTGGTTGGCCACGTGGTCATAAAAGGCGAAATCGCCCACCGTCACAAAATCCAGGCCCGCTTCTTTTTGCACCGCCCAATGGCGCTCGCGCAGCTCGGCGCCGGCGGCTTGCAGCGCGGCAAGGTCTATCTCGCCGCGCCAGTGTTTTTCGAGCGCGAATTTCAGTTCCCGGTGCGCGCCCATGCGCGGAAAACCCAAGGTGTGTGTATGGACCATGCAGGCTATCTCTCGTTTGCGAATCAACAAAGAACGCCATGGTCGGCCAGATTCAACTATTATTCAAACGAAAGATATTGCCTTTCAACATGAAAATTATTGATTCACCTCTGAATCACATTTGATTCACTCGCAGGCCGGACATGACCCTCTCCATCCTTGAACTGCGCCACCTGCGCACCCTGACGGCCCTGCGCGACAGCGGCAGCCTGGTGCGCGCGGCGCAGCTGCTCAACCTTACGCAGTCGGCGCTGTCGCACCAGGTCAAGCTGCTGGAAGACCGCTACGCCGCGCCGCTGTTCGAGCGCAAGTCCGTGCCGCCGCAGTTCAGCACCACGGGCCTGCGCCTGCTGGCGCTGGCCGACGCGGTGCTGCCGCAGGTCGAGGAGGCCGAGCGCGACGTGGCGCGCCTGGCAACGGGGCGCTCCGGCCAGTTGCGCATCGCGGTCGAATGCCATACCTGTTTTGACTGGCTGATGCCGGCCATGGACGCCTTCCGCACACGCTGGCCCGAGGTGGAGCTGGACATCGTCTCGGGCTTTCATCCCGACCCGATCGCGCTGGTGCTGCAGGACCGCGCCGACATCGCCATCGTGTCGGAAGCCGACGCCGATGAAACCGTGGACTTCCACCCGCTGTTCCGTTTTGAAATCGTGGCGCTGCTGGCCAACCACCATGCGCTGGCGGCCAAGGTGCACCTCACGGCCAGGGATTTCGCCAACGAGACGCTGATCACCTACCCGGTGCCCGACGAAATGCTGGATGTGGTGCGCCAGGTGCTGGAGCCGGCGGGTATCAAACCCGCGCGCCGCACCACCGAACTGACGATTGCCATGCTGCAGCTGGTGGCCAGCGGCCGCGGCGTGGCCGCGCTGCCCAAGTGGGCGGTGCAAAGTTATCTGGACCGCGGTTATGTGAGCGCCAGGCCCATAGGCAAAAAAGGGCTAACGGGGCGGCTGTACGTGGCCTGCACCGAGGCCACCTCAGGCCGGCCCTGGCTGGCCGACTTTGTGGCGATTACGCGCGAGAGCTGTTTTCTCACGCTCAGCGAGATCGAGCTGCTTTAAGGGGTGTGCGGCAAAGCTCAGTGCCGGCCCTGGCGCAGCTGGGCCAGGCGTTCGGCCATGGCGTCGATGTCGAGCGCGTCCTCGGCATTGGCCAGGTAGATTTCCAGGTCGGCCATCGCCCGCTCCGGTTCGCCGTGGGCGGCCCAGGCCAGGCCGCGGTCGCGGTATTCGGTCCAGGCTTCGGGCTGCAGCACGATCAAGCGGTCCTGCACCGGGATCAGGCGCTGCCAGTCTTCCTGGGTCTTGTGGATTTCCTTGAGGTTGCGCAGCATGCGGCTGATGATCTCGCGCGGCGGCGCCGACTGCAGGTACAGGCCCATGGGCACCTCGAATTCGTCACCCGGGCTGCCGCCGTGCTGCCTGAAAGGCTCGAGCCGCTCGGACAGCTCTTCGCGGCTCAGCGACTGGCCGCTGAACGGGTCTATCACCACCTGGCCCTTGGGCAGGTTGACCTTGACCATGAAGTGCCCCGGAAAAGCCACGCCGCGCGCATTGAGGCCCAGGCCCAGGGCCAGTTCCAGCCAGAGCACGGCCAGCGTAATGGGAATGCCGCGGCGCGTGCGCAGCACCGCGTTCAGGTAGCTGTTGTCGGGGTCGTAGTAGTCGTTGACGTTGCCGCCGAAGTTCAGGTCGTGGAAAAAGAACTGGTTCAGCGCGCGCAGCCGCTGCAGCGCCGGCGCATCGGCCGGCAGGCGGCGCTTGAGCCGGGCCAGCAGCTGGTCAACGTCGCCCAATACCTGCTGCACGTCCAGGTCGGGGTATTCGTCCTGCGCCAGGCTGATGGCGGCTTCCAGGAGGGGGAAATGCTCGTCGCTTTCCACCAGGCTGGAGAAATATTGCAATGGTGACGGTACAGCCAGATTTAATTGCATGGCCCCTACTTTCTCATAAACCGGCGCAAAAAGGCATGCGGAAAATGCCGCTCGGGGCCTGGAGCATGCCGCCCGTCAATGTCTCAGCAGCTTTGTCACCTTGAGACCGGACACCCACAGCGCCGCGAAATACAGCAGCGCCGAGGCCATCAGCACCAGCGCCAGCCAGCCGATACGCTCCATGGAGTGGCCTTTCAGGGCGACCCAGTTCACCGCCCCGGCGGCCCACAGCAAAAAGGCCGCGAGCAAGGCGCTGGCGCCGCCCACCTGCAGCGAGAACTTGCCCCAGCCCGGCATCGGTTTGTAACTTCCGCGCTTCAAAAGCCCCAGCAGCAGCCACAAGGCGTTGATCAACGCGCCAATGGCGATGGAGAGTGTCAGGGCCGCATGCTGCAGCAAGGGCACCAGGAAATAATTCAGCACCTGGGTGAACACCAGCACACAGACGGCGATGCGCATGGGCGTGCGCATGTCGTGCCGGGCATAAAAGCCCGGGGCCAGTACCTTGACGGCCACGATGCCCATCAGCCCCACGCCATAGCTGGTCAAGGCGGCGGTCGTGCGCTGGACGTCGAGGTCGCTGAACGCGCCATAGTGGTACAGCACCGCGACCAGCGGCTGCGAGAACACCAGCAGGGCCACGGCGCAGGGCACCGATAGCAGCACCACCAGGCGCAGGCCCCAGTCGAGCATGGAGGAGTAGCGCGCCTCATCCTGGCTGCCGCGCGCCGCGGCCAGTTGCGGCATCAGCACCACCCCCAGGGCGACGCCCAGCATGGCGGTGGGAAACTCCATGAGGCGGTCGGCATAGGTGATCCAGCTCACGCTGCCGGTGGCCAGGTGCGAGGCGATCTGGGTGTTGATCAGCAGCGATATCTGCGCCACGCTCACACCCAGCAAGGCCGGCAGCATCAGGGACAGCACCTTGCGTGTGCCGGGGTCGTTCCAGGACTGGCGCAGGGCAGCGAAGCTCGCGCCTATGCGCGGCAGCAGGCCCAGGCGCCGCAGCGCCGGCAGTTGCAGGCCCAGTTGCAGGATGCCGCCCACCATCACCCCCACGCATTGGGCGTAGATCGGCTCGATGCCGTGCCTGGCAAACCAGGGAGCCCCCAGCGTAATGGAGGCTATCAGCGCCAGATTCAGCAGCACGGGCGAAGCGGCGGGCACGGCAAAGCGGCGCCAGGTGTTGAGGACGCCGCCGGCCAGCGCAACCAGCGACATAAAGCCGATGTAAGGGAACATCCACCGGGTCATCACCACGGCGGCGTTGTAGCCCTGAGGCTTCAGGCCGCTGGCCATGGCCCATACCATCAGCGGCGCGGCCAGCACGCCCGCCACGCATAGCAGGACCAGCGTCCAGGTCAGCAAGGTCGCGACGTGGTCAATCAGCTGTTTGGCGCCCTCTTCCCCTTGCTCCGCCTTGCAGGCCGCCAGCACCGGCACAAAAGCCTGGCTGAAAGCACCCTCGCCAAGCACCCGACGGAACAGGTTGGGGATGCGAAAGGCGACGTTAAAGGCGTCGGTCATGGCGCTGACGCCAAACACCGAGGCCATCAGCAGGTCCCGGACCAGGCCCGTGATGCGCGAGGCCAGGGTCAGCAGGGAAACGGTGGAGGCGGCTTTAAAAAGTGACACCGAGGGAGTTTAGCCGTCACGACGGCGCGCGACCGGTGTTTCATGCGGCCATATTTGGGGCTCTTCACCAGCAGGGGCCGCGGAACCGGCTTTGCCGGGCCGCAGGCGCAGCGGCCCCCTCGGGGGGCAGGGAGCTACACGAAGTGAGCGACCGTGGGGGTATATAATGCTAGGTTTGCTGCAACATCCACAGACTCCTCCCCAGGATTAAAGGAATACATATATGGCTACCGCCAAACCCAAGAAAAAGAACCCGCGCCTTGCGTCGGGCCGTAAACGCGTCCGCCAGGACGTCAAACTCAACGCCGCGAACACCTCGCTGCGCTCCAAATACCGCACCGCTGTGAAAAACGTCGAAAAAGCCGTTGCAGCCGGTGACAAAGACAAAGCCAAGGACCTGTTCGCCAAGGCCCAGAGCATTGTGGACACGGTTGCCGACAAGGGCATCTTCCACAAGAACAAGGCAGCGCGCGACAAGAGCCGCCTGTCCGCCAAGGTGAAAGCCCTGGCACTGGCCCCCGCAAAGGCCGCCTAAGCAATTAGGCAAATCGCCCGGACGGCATCTTTCTCCTGAAAATACCGTCCGCCGTTTTGTAGGGTGCGCTGCAGCAAAGCAAAAAAGCCGTCGAAAGACGGCTTTTTTGTTGGCGCTTCAAAAACCTCAGCTTTTGCTGGGCGGTTCGGGAATCAAACAGGCCTCGGCCATCTGCAAGTCGTTGTCTTTCGCGAAATTGATGGCGAAATCCCAGGCCATGGGCTCGGCCTCGCGCAGTTCCGAGTTGACGACCACACACTTCACGCCGTTGATGACGGTGGGAACACACCAGGGGGAGTAGGTCAGGTGGCTGCCCGGTTGCGGGCCGCCCGGGCGGAAATGGCTCATCACACCGCACAGCCTGTCGGCCCAGTCGCTGGGCCGGAAGGTTTTGCCGTCGCGGGTAATACCCTGGATAAAGACTTCTTTGGCGGTGTTGGAGACCATCGGGTGGAGGGTTTTTTGCACTGCCCGGCATGGGAAAAGGATGGGATTTCAGCCCATGCTGCAGCGCACAACAATTCTAGCTTAACTCTGACTCTTATATAAGACTTGGAAGACAAATTTTCAATGGAGACAATAGCGGGCGATGCCCAGGCGCTTGCATCGCAGTGATGCAGGAACGTCACAAAAGGCCGCAAAGTCTGCGCCTAAAATCAGCCCAGGCCCGCATCAACTGCTGCGGGCCTCGAATTTTCCGCACTGTCACAGCCCTTGTTCCGGAGTTTTCCATGACCGCAGCCCTGCCCAAGCACATCGAAGCCGCCTCCCCCCACGTGATGAACACCTACGGCCGCCTGCCCATCGCGCTGGACCACGGCCAGGGCTGCCGCGTCTGGGACGTCAACGGCAAAGCCTATCTCGATGCGCTGGGCGGCATTGCCGTCAACACCCTGGGCCATAACCACCCCAAGCTGGTGCCGGCCCTGCAGGAGCAGATCGCCAAGCTGATCCACACCTCCAATTACTACCACGTGCCGCTGCAGGAAGCCCTGGCGGCCAAGCTGGTGGAGCTGTCGGGCCTGGAAAACGTGTTTTTCTGCTCCACCGGCCTGGAAGCCAACGAGGCCGCGCTCAAGCTGGCGCGCAAGTTCGGCCACGACAAGGGTATTGAACGCCCGGAAATCGTGGTTTATGAAAAAGCCTTCCACGGCCGCAGCATCGCCACCCTGAGCGCCACCGGCAACCCCAAGGTGCAAGCCGGCTTCGGCCCGCTGGTCGAGGGTTTTATCCGCGTGCCGCTCAACAACATGGACGCGCTCAAGGCCGCCACCGCCAACAACCCCAATGTGGTCGCCGTGTTCTTTGAGGCCATCCAGGGCGAAGGCGGCATCAACAGCATGAAGGACGAGTACCTGCGCGAAGTACGGGCCCTCTGCGACGAACGCGACTGGCTGCTGATGATCGACGAAGTGCAGTGCGGCATGGGCCGCACCGGCAAGTGGTTTGCCCACCAGTGGGCCGGTATCAAGCCCGACGTAATGCCGCTGGCCAAGGGCCTGGGCTCGGGCGTGCCGGTTGGCGCCGTCGTCACCGGCCCCAAGGCCGCCCACATCTTCGGCCCCGGCAACCACGGTAGCACCTTCGGCGGCAACCCGCTGGCCATGCGGGCCGGTGTGGAAACCCTGCGCATCATGGAAGAAGAAGGCCTGCTGGCCAATGCCGTGAAGGTGGGTGAACATCTGCGCGCGGCACTGGCGCGCGAATTGGCAGGCGTGAAGGGCGTGAAGGAAATCCGCGGCCGCGGCCTGATGCTGGGCATTGAGCTGACCGTGCCCTGCGGCGAGCTGCTGGGCCGAGCCGCCGAAAACGGCCTGCTGCTGAGCGTGACCGCCGACACCGTGATCCGCATGGTGCCCTCGCTCATCATGACCCCGGCCGAGGCCGACGAGGCGGTGGCCATCCTGGTTCCGCTGATCAAGCAGCTGTTGAAAGAGAAAAACGCGTGAGCACTGCGATCCCCTCCAAGCCCGCACCCGTGCGGCATTACCTGCAGTTCAGCGACCTGAATGCGGCGGAATACGCCTACCTGTTCGAGCGCGCCGCCATCATCAAGAAGAAATTCAAGACTTACGAAAAACACCAGCCGCTGGTCGACCGCACGCTGGCCATGATTTTCGAGAAAGCCTCGACCCGCACCCGCGTGAGCTTCGAGGCCGGCATGTACCAGCTGGGCGGCAGCGTGGTGCACCTGACCACCGGCGACAGCCAGCTGGGCCGGGCCGAACCCATCGAGGACAGCGCCAAGGTCATCAGCCGCATGGTCGACCTGGTGATGATCCGCACCTTCGAGCAGACCAAGATAGACCGCTTCGCCGAGCACTCGCGCGTGCCGGTCATCAACGGCCTGACCAACGAATTCCACCCCTGCCAGATTCTGGCCGACATCTTCACCTACATCGAGCACCGCGGCTCCATCAAGGGCAAGACGGTGGCCTGGGTGGGCGACGGCAACAACATGGCCAACACCTGGCTGCAGGCCAGCGAAATCCTGGGCTTCAAGGTGCACGTCAGCACGCCGGGCGGTTACGAGGTGGACCAGTCCATCGCCGGCATACGCTCGGCCGACAGCTACAAAGTGTTCAAGGATCCGATGCAGGCCTGCGCCGGCGCCGACCTGGTCACCACCGACGTCTGGACCAGCATGGGCTACGAAGCCGAAAACGAAGCGCGCAAAAAGGCTTTTGCCGACTGGTGCGTGGACACCGAGATGATGCGCGCGGCCAAGCCAGATGCCCTGTTCATGCACTGCCTGCCCGCCCACCGCGGCGAGGAAGTCGAAGCCGAAGTCATAGACGGCCCGCAATCCGTGGTCTGGGACGAGGCTGAAAACAGGATGCACGCGCAAAAGGCACTCATGGAGTTCCTTTTGCTCGGGCAGCTCAGTTAAGGTCCAGGGCAACCTGCGCATCAGGGCGAGGCGGCCGAACCGGCATAGCCGGCAGCCTTTCCGGAAAGCATGGGTCACTGCGGGCTGTCAATTTCCAGCGCCGCCGCAGCGCCACGAAGCGCCGGTGACTGCCCTGCCTGAATCACATAAACAGGTATTTCCGACAGCTGTCGCGCGAAACGGCCTTTCGCCTCGAAGCGCCGCCTGAATGCGGAGCGACTGAAGACCTCACCCAGACGCGGAACAATGCCGCCGCCTATATATACCCCGCCACGCGCACCCAGCGTAAGCGCCAGGTTGCCGGCAACCGTTCCGAGAAGCGCGCAGAACAGTTCGAGCGCCTCAAGAGCCGACGAATCGCCGTGTTCCAGGGCAGCGGCCACCACACCCGCGGCACCGAATTCGGCAACCACCTTCGCCCCGTCGATCTCCTGCAGGGCACGGTGAATATCGGCCAGCCCCTGGCCGCACACAGCGCGTTCGGCCGAAGCGTGGCCATACCGGGAGCTGAACCACTGAAGCAGCTGCTGCTCTCGCGCCGTGCAGGCCGCCAAGGTGACGTGGCCGCCTTCACCCTCGATCGCTACCCATCCGCCGCGGCCATCGGGCAGCAATCCGGACATCCCCAAGCCGGTGCCGGGGCCGATCAAGGCCTTTGCGGCGAGAGGAGCCGCTTGCCCACCCTGCACCTGACGCAGTTCCGAGGGACGCAGGGCCGGCAAGGCCAGCGCCAGGGCGGTAAAGTCATTCAGCACACGCAAGGTCGTGAAACCGAATTGCAGCTTCAACGCGCGAATGGAAAAGGCCCAGTGATGGTTGGTCATCTGTACCTGGTCGCCAAACACGGGATTGGCAATGGCGATTGCGCAATTCGCGGGCGCGTTGCGTCCCAGGATCGCCAGGTAATGCCGCATCGCATCCGCAAGCGTCGGGTATCCGGCGCAGGGCAAGATCACCATGTGATTGATGGGCTCCCCGGCGCCGTTCTGCCACGCGAAACGTGCGTTGGTTCCGCCAATGTCGGCCAAAAGCCGCTCATTGCCGTGAGGACTGGTGGGAACTACCGCCATCAATACCTTGGTGTTGATCGTGGACAGGCCGAGAATGCCACCCGGCGACCGGCTCACGACGGTCGGCCCTGGCAAAAAAACGCCGCCCCCATCACTCCATCGTGATTTTTGCGGTCTTCACGATATCGCGGTACAGCGCGGCCTGGGGACCGACGAACGCGCGCATTTCGCGCCCGGTCATTGGTGCGACCGTGATGCCGGCATCCGCCAGCTTGGCGCGCACTTCGGGCTGCGCAAGCGCTTGCAGCAATGCCTTCTCATAAGCGGCCACAGTGGCGGGAGAGGTCCCGGATTTCACAAACAGCCCTTGCCAGAGCGGTAGCGAGATGCCGTTAAACCCCTCTTCCTCGCCAATGCGCTTGACGTTCGGCAATTGAGCAACTCGGGCACTGTCAGACACCGAGAGGGCCTTGATTTTCCCGTCCTTGAGAAACGGCATGGCCGTAGACAAGACCAGCACCGCGCTGTCCACCTGGCCGCCGACAAGGTCATTCGCGATCTGGGCGCCGCCGCGGTAGGGGATGTGCAGCATTTCCACCTTCGCCTGCTTGTTGATAAGCGACCCATAGATATGTTGCATCGTCGCAATTCCGGGAGTTGCGTAGTTGAAGCTCTCCTTGCCGCTTTTACGCAACGCACTCACCAGGTCGGACAACGTGGTGTAAGGGGAGCCCGAGGGAACGGCGAATACCAGCGGCACCGTGGTCATCCGCCCGATCGGCAGAAGGTCTTTCTCCCAGTCAAGCCGGGTCTTGGGATTCACCATGGGCACGAGCACGGTATCCGTGCCCCCCATGTAAACAATGTTGCCGTCGGCCGGCGCGCTGAGCACTTTTTGCGCGGCAATCATGCCGCTGGCTCCCGCAACGTTTTCGACAATGAACTGGCGCCCCAGGCGCTTGGACAGCTCGGTGCCGACAACGCGCGCGACCAGGTCGGCACTGCCGCCGGCGGAATACCCGACCACCAGCGAGATGGGCTTGTCGGATTGCGCGTGGGCAACACCCGACAACAGTGCGCCGGCGCCCAGCAAGGCAAATTGATTCAATAGTCTGCGTTTCATGCCGGGCTCCTTTCAGAAGGTGTGCTTGATGCCAAGATCGAACGCCGTCGTGCGGCTCTGGCCGACCTGCTTGGCGGAGCCTACATTCGTATACAGCAAGGTGCGCTTGCTCAGGTCGTACTGGATCCCCGCGCCCACCATTTTCGAGTTGAGATGAGTCGCCGGACGCAGGTTGCCGTAAGAGACATAAGTGCGCCCAAAGCTCAGGGGCACCAGTGCCGACACGGTGAACGAGGTGGCGTCGCCGTTAAGTCCGCCCTTGGCGCGTGAATAACTGGCCGTGGGACGGACCACGCCGAAGTCATAACCCCCCGCGATGAGCTTGAGGTTGGTCCTGTTGTCCAGGCCGTCGTAGGCAGCGCCGAGCCAGACCGGGCCGTCCTTGTACTGGACGTTGGCGGAGGTGCTTCGCTGGCGCGTGCCTTCCCCCAGGCCGGTTGCCAGCTCGAAGCTCACGGCACCCAGTGCTGGCGATTTGTAGCCTATGGTGTTGCTCCAGCGAATGTTGGAGGCCTCGACCGTCGCGGCGACAGGGAGGTAGTTCGCGTAGGTGTAGGTGGACCCGGTCTGGCTGACATAGCTCCAGAGCGTGGGATCGGTATTGAGCGCAACCGTGTACGCCGCCGAGTATTCACGGCCGGAATAAATCTCGCCCCAGTCCTTGCTGCCTATGGCAAGCACCGAACGGCCCAACCAGAAGACATTGGCGTTGCTCAACGCCCCGGTATCGGTGGCAAAGCGGGTCTCGATCTGAAAGCGGGTGTACATGCCGCCGCCCATATCTTCCTCACCACGAAAACCCAGGCGGGAGGTGTTGCCGGCTTTCACGTTCCAGTCGTCGTTGGGAGCCCGGCCGGGCAGCATCCCGGCCGGCGTGGTGCCGCTGGTCGCTTTTGTCAGGCCTTGGTCAATGATGCCGTAAATCGTCAATGAGGACTGCGCATGCGCCGAAAAAACCGGGGCCAGTGCGCTGGCGGCCAGCAATGCGCTGCGCATGGCAGCGTTTCGGGCGCCGCATGGGCCCAAAGGTGGAAAGAGGAATGTCTTCAAGCTTGTCTCCTTGTTATGCGCCAGCCCAATTAGCCGGCGGAGGCAGTATATATGTATTTATTGTATTGTCGTACAATTAATATTGTATCGATTCAAGTTCTCACCGCCAATGGGGCCCTCATACTCTTATCTACGGCCTCCAAATTCGTCGCAAACCTTCAAAATCAATGCAATTCATACAATATGCAAAAACAAACCCGCTCACCGGGGTTCTCTCCGCCACCGCCAGCCCCCCCCCCCGTGCAAACCGTTTCGACCTGACTGGAACCCCATGAACACCGGAATGTTCGAATCCTTCATCACCGGCCATTGGTTCAGCGCTGAAGCCAAACGCATCTGGAGCGATGTCGCCACGCTGCAGGCTTGGCTCACCGTCGAAGCCGCCCTGGCCAGTGCCCAGGCTGAACTGGGTGTCATTCCTGCCGAAGCCGCCATCACCATTGCGGAGAAAGCCGATGCCCGGCTGTTCAACCTGGAGCGCCTCTCGAGCGACATTGCCTTCGCGCAGCACCCGCTCGTTCCCGTGCTTTACCAGTTCGAAGAGCTGTGCGGCGAGCCTGCCGCCGGTTTCATCCATTGGGGTGCGACAACGCAGAACATCTTCGATACCGCGAGCTCACTGCAGATGTTCGAAACGCATCAGCTTCTGGCGAACCATCTGAATGCGGCCATCGCCGCCTTCGGCCAACTTGCGCTGGCGCACCAAGCCACCGTGATGCCCGGCCGCACGCACGGCCAGCACGCCTTGCCCATGACCTTTGGCTTCAAGCTCGCCGGCTGGCTGGACGAACTCGACCGGGACCGCGATCGGCTCAAGCAGCGATTGCCATCGTCATTCGTGGCGAGCCTGGGCGGGGCCATAGGCACTTTCGCGGCCATGGGCAGCGCGGGGCGCGAGGTCGCGGCGCGGATGGCCGCGCAGTTGGGACTTGAGCCGGCGGGGCTGCCTATGCGTTCGTCCTACGACCGTGTCTGCGACTACATCTCTGCGCTGGGGCTGCTGGCCGGCACTGCGCAAAAAATCGCGCAGGATGTCGTGTTCATGCAGCGCACCGAGATCGGCGAGGTTGCAGAGGCATTTCACATGGGAAAGGTGGGCAGCTCGACCATGGCGCAGAAGCGCAACCCGTCGACCGCGCTGTTGCTGGCCAGCCTGGCGCGCATGATGCGGGCCCGGGTGCCGGTGGCGCTCGAAGCCATGGTTCGCATGGATGAGGGCGACTCGTCCGCGACCAATGTGACCGATACGCTGTTGCCGGAAATTGCCATCATTGCGGCGTCGATTGCCGAAACCCTCGCGACCCTGGCCCAGGGCCTCGTCGTACACCCCGAGGCGATGCGCCGCAACCTCGATTTATCCAACGGCCTGATCGCGTCGGAAGCCGTGATGATGCGGCTGACCAGGCTGATGGGGCGGCATGAAGCGCATCAATTGCTCTATGAAGCGGCGCAGCGGTCCCAGTCCGAGGGCGTGCCTTTCATGACGACGATCGGAGAACATCCCCTGTTTGCAAAACGCGAGCTTCCGCCCGATCTGGTGCAGGCACTCGTCGCCAGCAGCTATGTCGGCGAATCGGTGGTGCTCACGCGCGAAACTGTGGAACGCGTGGCCGGCGGCGGCGCCGCGATGGACTGACCCGCCTTGCTCGTCACCGGGATCAGGCGCACGCCGTAGGGCAAGGAGGGGTCGGCCCAGCGCGCGTTGATCGCCTGGTACAGCGACTCGATCTGATCGGCAACGCTGCACCCAATGGTGTCAAAGAAGTTGGCGTGTTCGTTCGCCAGATCCGTACGCCCCAGCAACACCACGCTCAGCGCCGATGGGATGCCGATGCCGGCATCCGACAGCAGTTGCCGGAATTTGGCTCCATCTTCAACGCCCCATGCCACCAGGGCCGTGAACGGCAGCCGCCCTGAGGCATCCAGGCTGGCCTTGATCAGGCCTGCAAGCGCCGCTTCGTAATTGTCGTCAGGCAGGTGCGGCACAGTGATCTCGTGGAACTCGGTGTCCGCCAGGGTGCTCCGCAGGTATTCAAACCGCCGGCGGCCCATCTGCGTTGCCAGAATGGGGGACGACGTTGCCGAGTACGCGATACGGCCATGGCCTTGCTGCCGCAAAAGGGCAATCGCCTTGGCCAGGGGTTCGCCCCACTCCATGCCGACCGCCTCGACGTCCGTGCCGGCGAGCGTCGCGCCATCCACCGCCAGCACATCGCATTTATCCCTCAGCGCGGCGAGCAGATCGATGGTGATGGTCTTGTAAGTCGACTGGACCACGCAGGCGTCAAAACGCGGCGAACCTTTCAATACGGTGCGTGCATGGGCCGGATCGGTGTATGAAACTTCCAGCACCCGATGCCCGTCGGCAGTGAACCGGCGCTGCAGGCCTTCCACCAAAACGCGGCCGCGGGTGATGCTGATGGAGCGCCGGAGCAGAAGCACCGACCTCGTTGCCTGCAAGCGGGGGCCAGTGTTAGCCAGCACAGGCTCGCCATCCCCCCGAAAGTAGGTCCCACGCCCCACCTGTGAATCGATCAGTCCTTTGGTTTTGAGGCCTTGAAAGGCGCGCTGAACCAGCATTTGCGATACACCGAAGCGGCGCATCAAATCACGTATCGGTGGCAGGCGATCGCCGGGACGGGCATTGTTCGCAAGCTCGTCCAGGTACTGTTCCAGGTCGGAGGCCGTATTGTTCATATACATACAATACAACACATTTTGCTGGCGCCGCCCTCGCTGATCCGCGGCTCAACCGGCAGCGTCGATCAGGGCCGCATCAACCGCGCCCCACAAACGGCATCTTCGTGGCCATGATGGTCATGAACTGCACATTGGTCGACAGCGGCAGCGACGCCATGTGCACCACCGCCTCGGCCACTTCCTTCGCATCCATCATGGGTTCAATGGCGATTTCGCCATTGGCTTGCGGCACGCCCTTGGCCATGCGGGCCGCGAGCTCCGTCATGGCGTTGCCGATGTCGATCTGGCCGCAGGCGATGTTGTACTTGCGGCCGTCCAGCGAGATCGATTTGGTCAGGCCTGTGATCGCATGTTTGGTGGAGGTATAGGGCGCCGAGTTGGGACGTGGCGCATGGGCCGAGATCGAGCCGTTGTTGATGATGCGGCCGCCTTGGGGCGATTGGTCTTTCATCAGCCTGATGGCGCCCTGCGCGCAAAGGAAAGAACCCGTGAGGTTGATGTCGACCACATTGGTCCACTGCTCGAACGTGATGTCCTCGATGTTCACCGGCGGCGCACCCACGCCGGCGTTGTTGAACAGCAGGTCGAGGCGGCCGAACTTTTCCTTGACCTTGGCAAAAGCCGCCGCCACGGACTCGGGCTTGCTCACGTCGGTGGGCAGCGCCAGTGCGCGGTCCGTGCCGGATTCCTTGGCGACTTCATTGAGCGGCTCCACGCGGCGCCCCACCAGCGCCACGCTATAGCCTTCACGCAGCAGAGCCAAGGCCACGGCCTTGCCGATGCCTGTGCCCGCGCCGGTGACGAATGCGACTTTGCCGTTGGACTTGTTCTCGGAATTCATGGTCTGCCTTGTCTCTCTTGAAAGGTTGGAGGGAGGTATTGCTGATTGGTAAATCGATGCAGCGATGCGCCGCAGGTCTGGATTGTGCCCCAGCCTCGCCCAGGCCGCATGGCTCTGGACAGGCCAGCGCCCGCAGATACTTTAGGTCTCAACTATTTTTGAAATTGTTGGAAATAACCGACACCACGGCTTTTTTGCCGGTGCTACCTTTGGATCCATGCCTGCCTCCACCCCATCAGCATCGCGCAAACTCTGGGACATCTCGCCATCGGTCGATGAAAACGCGGCCGTGTTCCCCGGTGACACAGCCTACTCCCAGACACTGCATTTCTCCCTGGCACCGGGCTGTCCGGTCAACGTCAACAGCATCACGCTGTCGCCGCACACCGGCGCCCATGCCGATGCGCCGCTGCACTATGCCAATGGCGAGTCCAGCGCCGGCGAGCTGGACCTTGTCCCCTACTTGGGGCCCTGCCGCGTCATCCACTGCCTGGACTGCGGCCCGCTGGTCTTGCCCGAACACGTCGCCCACGCGCTGGACGGCCTGCCGCCGCGCGTGCTGCTGCGCACTTCGCGCAGCGCCAGCCAGGCCTGGGACGCCTTTACCGCCATCGCACCCGAAACGCTGGCGTTGCTGGCAAGCAAAAGCATTTGCCTGATCGGCATAGACACGCCCAGCGTGGACCCGGCCACCAGCCAGGACCTGCCCAGCCACCACCAGTTGCTGGCGCACGGCCTGCGCGTGCTGGAAAACCTGGTGCTCGACGAGGTGGCCGAAGGCGATTACGAACTGATTGCCCTGCCGCTCAAACTGACCCGGGCCGATGCCTCCCCCGTGCGCGCCGTGCTGCGCGAACTTCCCTGAAACCCACAACCCCTATCTATGACGACACTCCAGGACTGCCGCGCCCTTGACGCGCAAGACCCGCTGCGCACGCTGCGCCAGCAATTCACGCTGCCCGAGGGCGTGATCTACCTCGACGGCAACTCGCTGGGCGTGCTGCCCGTGACGGCGGCCGCCCGCGTCGCCGAGGCCGTCACGGCCGAATGGGGCCAGGGCCTGATCCGATCCTGGAACAGCGCCGGCTGGTTCGAGCTGCCGCAGCGCCTGGGCAACAAGATCGCCCGGCTGGTAGGCGCGGCCCCCGGCGAGGTGGTGGCCACCGACAGCACCTCCATCAACCTCTACAAGGTGCTGAGCGCCGCGCTGCATATCGCGGCCCAGGACGCGCCCGAGCGCAAAGTGATCGTCAGCGAGCGCAGCAACTTCCCGACCGACCTCTACATCGCCGAGGCGCTGTGCCGCGAGCGCGGCTTTCGCCTGCAGCTGGTGGAGCCTGAAGAAATCGCGGCCGCGCTCACCCGCGACGTGGCCGTGCTGATGCTGACCCATGTGAACTACCGTACCGGCGCCATGCACGACATGGCCGCTGTGACCGCCGCGGCCCATGCCGCCGGCGCGCTCACCGTCTGGGACCTGGCGCACAGCGCGGGCGCCGTGCCGGTAGACCTGACTGCGGCGAAGGCTGACTTCTCCATCGGCTGCGGCTACAAATACCTCAACGGCGGCCCCGGTGCGCCGGCCTTTGTCTGGGTCAACCCCAGGCATGCCGACCGCTTCTGGCAGCCGCTGGCCGGCTGGTGGGGCCATGCCGCGCCGTTCGAATTCACGCCCGATTACCGGCCCGCGGCAGGCATCTCGCGCTACCTCTGCGGCACCCAGCCCATCCTGAGCATGACGGCGCTCGAGTGCGGCCTGGACACCGTGCTCGCATCCGAAGCACTCGGCGGCATGCAGGCCCTGCGCAAAAAATCGCTGGCACTCACCGACCTGTTTATCCGGCTTGTCGAAGAACGCTGCGCGGGCCACGGACTGGGCCTGGCCACGCCGCGCGAACATGCACAACGCGGCTCCCAGGTGTGCCTGACCCGAACCGAAGGCGCGTACGCCATCGTGCAAGCGCTGATTGCACGCGGCGTGATCGGCGACTTCCGCGCCGGTGACGGCGGCGCCGGCAAGCACCTGGACATCCTGCGCTTTGGTTTCACCCCGCTCTACATCGGTTTTGAAGACGTGTGGAACGCCGTTGAGCATTTGAAGCAGGTGCTTGAAAGCGCCGAATGGCAAAAAAGCGAGTTCAACCAGAAGCACGCGGTCACATGATGAATACCCACAGCAAACCCCAAGCCCCTGAAGACATCGTGCGCGACGAAAAAGCGCAGCTCGACTTCAGCAAATCCATGAGCTACGGCGACTATTTGCAGCTCGACGCCATCCTGGGCGCGCAGAAACCGCTCTCGCCCGACCACAACGAGATGCTGTTCATCATCCAGCACCAGACCAGCGAACTCTGGATGAAGCTGATGCTGCACGAGCTGCGCGCCGCGATCGCCAACGTCGCCAACGACGAGCTGGGCGGCGCCTTCAAGATGCTGGCACGCGTGAGCCGCATCATGGAGCAGCTGGTGCACGCCTGGGACGTGCTGGCCACCATGACCCCGCCCGAGTACAGCGCCATACGCCCCTACCTCGCCAACTCCAGCGGCTTCCAAAGCGCGCAGTACCGCTGTATCGAATTCGCGCTAGGCAACAAGAACGCCGCCATGCTCAAACCCCACGCCCACAGGCCCGACCTGCTGGCGCAGGTGCAGGCCGCCTACCAAGCCCCTTCGCTCTACGACGAAGCCCTGCGCCTGCTGGCCCGCCGCGGCCTGGCCGTTCCGGCCAGCCACACGCAACGCGACTGGACCCAGAGCTACGTCGAGAGCGATGAAGTCGAACAGGCCTGGCTGGTGGTGTACCGCGACCCAAAGAAATATTGGGACCTGTACCAGCTCGGCGAGGAACTCACCGACCTGGAGGACGCTTTCAGGCTCTGGCGCTTCCGGCACGTCACGACCGTGGAGCGCGTGATCGGCTTCAAGCGCGGAACCGGCGGTACCGGCGGCGTCAGCTACCTGCGCAAGATGCTGGATGTGGTGTTGTTCCCGGAAATCTGGAAATTGCGTACCGACCTCTGAAAATCCGGTATTTATTTAGTTGTTGACGCCCGTATTCATTTGAATACAATCGTCGACATGGTACCTATTTCCGCCCGTCTCCCCGACGATCTCTACGAGTGGCTGTCGACGCTGCCGATGGAGGACGCGACCACCCTGAGCGACAAGCTCCGCGTCGCCGTACTCCACCTCAAGCGCATGCACGATGGCGACGCCGATTACATAGACGCCCTGGCCATGTACCGCGACCTGGGCCGCAGCACGCGCGAACAGATCGCCCAGCTCGAACGCAAAACCGGCCAGCACTCCGAAGTGCTGGCGGCGTTCATGGAACACCTTCCCGCTTTGATCGCCATGCTGCACGCCAGCCAGCCCTCGTCCCCTAGCAGCGCCCGGGAACTGGAGGCTGTCCTGGTCAAACGCACCATGCAGCTGGCGGAAACGCTGCTCAGGCAAGCGGTCACCACGCGCGCCGCCGCCTATGATGAAAAAGTCGTCATTGATAATTCAACTCGCGTCCTTGAGTTGGCACAGCTGATTTCGTCACCACGCTAAAAAGGGAGGTTTTATGGCCGATAGCTTACGTACCCGGGTTACCCGCGTGATCACGGGCGGCGCGCATGCGTTGCTGGACAAAATAGAAGACGCCGCGCCCGTCGCCGTGCTCGAACAATCGGTGCGCGAAGTCGAGCAGGTGACCGACGAGGTCAGGGCCGAACTCGGGCGCATCGTCGCGAACCGGCACCTCGCCCAGCAGCAGCACCTGCAGCTCAACAAGGAACATGACGCCTTGTCGGCCTCCGTGGCCATGGCGATTGCCGAAAACCGCGAAGACCTGGCCAAACAGGCGATCGCCCGCCAGCTGGACATAGAGGCCCAGCTGCCCATCCTCGAGACCAGCCTCAGCGAAATGGGCCAGCAGGACAAAGAGCTGTCCGGATTCGTGGATGCGCTGATGGGCAAGAAGCGCGAGATGGAGAAAACCATCCAGGACTTCGAGGCCTCGCGCCGCCTCGCCGAAAGCAGCAAGCTGCGCAAAAACCCCACCGGTACCGCCGAAGCCAGGATGAATTCCGCCCAATCGGCGTTTGACCGCACCTTCAGGCGCCATACCGGCCTGAACGGCACCGGTAGCGGCGGGCTGGAGCAGGCGGCCAAACTCAATGAACTCAACCAGCTGGTGCGCGACAACAAGATCAGCGAACGCCTGGCCGAGCTCAAGGCGAGCCATTGAGGCCGCCGCGATGATCATCTTCACCGCACCGGAAACCTGGCCCTTTGGCGCCGCGCTAGCCGTGATGGTCGGCCTGAGCATTGTGGAAGGGGCGGGCCTGATGCTGGCGCATAGCCCCTCGCACCTTCTTGAAAGCCTGATGCCCGACATGCCCGACGGCGTTGAGGGCCCGTTGGGCTGGCTGCATGTCGGCAAGGTGCCCTTGCTGGTGCTGCTGATTTTGTTCCTGGCGGGCTTCACCGTCTCAGGCTATGTGATCCAGTCGGTAGCCCACGGGCTGACCGGTTCGCTGTTTCCCGCGTGGCTGGCCTGCATACCGGCCTTCCTCGCGGGCGTCTCCACGGTCAACGGTGTGGGTGGGCTGCTGGCGAAGATCGTGCCCGGGGATGAAACCAGCGCGGTCAGTGAACAGACCTTGATAGGCCGCGCCGGCGTCATCGTCAGCGGCCATGCGCGCGACGGCGTGGCGGCCGAAGCCAAAGTGCGCGATGCGAACGGCCGCGCGCACTACGTGATGGTCGAGCCCGACATCGCGGAGCAGACGCTGGACGAAGGCACGGCCATCGTGCTGGTGCGCAAGGCCGGCGCCCGCTTCAAATGCATACGCAACCCGCACCCTGAGCTTTTGTGAGACGAGTCGGAAGAATTGAAATCAAATGGCAAAAAACGGCCCCAGCGGCCGGCCAAAAACAACAACCGGAGGAAGTAGATCGTGATTGACATGCTTATCAACATAGCAATTCCCGCAGGACTGGTATTTTTCCCGCTGCTGCTTATCGGCATCATCTTCGCGCGGCTGTACCACCGCGCCACCAAGGAAACCGCTTTTGTGCGCACCGGCCTGGGCGGCCAGAAGGTCATCATGGACGGCGGTGCCATCGTGCTGCCTATCTTCCATGAAACCATTCCAGTGAACATGAACACGCTCAAGCTCGAGGTCTCGCGCCGCGAAGAGCAGAGCCTGATCGCGCTGGACCGCATGCGTGTGGACGTGGCCGCCGCCTTCTTCGTGCGCGTCAAGCAGACCTCGGAATCGGTCAGCACGGCGGCCCAGACCCTGGGACGCAAAACCATGGAGCCGGCGGCGCTCAAGGTCCTGGTCGAAGACAAGTTCGTCGATGCCTTGCGTGCCACCGCGGCCACTATGTCGATGCGCGAGTTGCAGGACAAGCGCCGGGAGTTTGTCCAGGCCGTGCAAAACGCCGTGGCCGAAGATCTCGAGAAAAACGGCCTGGAACTGGAATCGGTCTCGCTCACCAGCATGGACCAGACCGCCAAGGAATTCTTCAATCCCAGCAACGCCTTTGACGCCGAAGGCTTGACCCGGCTGACCGAAGAAACCGAAAGTCGCCGCAAACAGCGCAATGACATCGAGCAGGACACCGAAGTCCAGGTGCGCACCAAAAACCTCGAAGCCGAACGCCTGAAGCTGACCATCTCCAAGGAGCAGGAATTTGCGACCTTGACGCAGCAGCAGGAAATCTCCAACGCCAAGGCCGACCAGACCACCGCCATCGCCAAGATTGAGGCCGAACGCCAGCGCGAAGCCGAAGAAGTCCGCATCAACGCCGACCGCCTCGTGAAGGAACGGCGCATCGAAGCCGACCGCACCGTCAACAGCGCCGAGATCGACAAAAACCTTTCCGTTCAGAAAAAGCAGATCGAAGCCGACCGGGAAACCAAAGTCAAACAGGCCGAGCAGCGCCAGTCGATCGAACTCGCCAACCAGAGCGCATCGATTGCCATCGCGCAAAAGTCCCAGGAGCAGTCCCAGGCCGATGCCGCCGCCAACACGGCGCGCGCCGAAGCCGTCAAGTCCGAAGAACTGGTCAACACGGCCCGTGAAGTGGCGATTGCCGAACGCGGCAAATCCATCCAGCTGATTGATGCCGCGCGTGAAGCCGAGCAGCAGGCGATCTCGATCACCGTGGCCGCTGCGGCCGAGCGCGAAGCCGCCGAGAATCGCGCGCTGGCGCTGCGGGTCGAAGCGGATGCCAAGAAAGCCGCGGCACTGGCCGAAGCCGAAGGTATCAGCGCCATCAACGAGGCCAAAAACCGCCTGGGCGCGGCGCAAATCGACCTTGCCGTGCGCCTGCAGCTGATCCAGTCGCTGCCGCTGATCATCCAGCAGTCGGTCAAGCCGCTGGAGAAAATCGAGTCGATCCGCCTGTTCCAGGTCAACGGCATGCCGGCAGGCAATGGCGCGGGCGGCGCGGGCCAGCCCGGAGGTTCCGGCGGCGCGGGCACCCTGCCTGAGCAGGTCGTCAACTCCGCGCTTCAATACCAGGTGGCCAAGCCGATCGTCGACGCCATCATGAAAGATGCGGGGCTCAGCAACCCCTCACTGACGGGAATTGCCGAATCGGTAGCCGCCATGGTGGCCATGCCGCAGCCGCCCGCGGCGGGTGTGGCGGCAGTGCCTCACGCCGAACCAAAGCCCTGAAACGCCGCATCCTTGGGCGCGGCCAATAAACCGGAGCATCTCGACAGGGACCTCCGGTTTTTTCATCGGCGGGGCTTTGGTGATCAGCAAGCGCCGCCGGCGCGATGACGCGCTGCGGCCGCCGTCCCGGAAATACCCCGGGTCGGTCTGGTATGCCTCTGGACTTCCTTCCCCGACAGGCGCCCCGAGCTGGCGAGGATTTCCGCCTGTTCACGCCGCAGGCTGTTGAGTGCGGCGATGGGGCCCATGCCGAAGTTTTCCGCAAACTTGCGCTGAAAAGTGCGCCGGGACATATTGCACACATCCGCCATCGCGTCGACGGACCAGTCGTGGTCAAGCCGGGCCTGCAACAGCTCGATCAGCGGGCGAAAGGGCGCAGCGGCCCTATCCTGAATCCTCAAAGCCTGGCTGTACTGGCGCTGATCGCCGTCCCTGCGTAAATAGACAAGCAGCCGCCGCGCGACACGCTGCGAGATGTCGGCGCCATGGTCGCGCTCGATCAGGGCCAGCGCGAGGTCGATGCCGGCCGTAACACCCGCCGTGGTCCAGTACTTGCCGCTTTCGCAGTAGATCTTGTCGTCGTTGACCTTCAGGTCGGGGAAGTCCCGCTGCAACCTCCCGGCGGATCGCCAGTGGGTGGTGACCTCCCGGCCGCTCAACAGCCCGGCGGCGGCAAGCAGGAAGGCTCCCGTGCAAACGCTGCAGGTTCTGTGTGTGGCCTGGTCTCTTTCACGCAGCCAGTTGACCAGTTGAAGATCGGCACATGCCGCATGGACACCGCCGCCGCCCGGCACTACCAGCGCGTCGATCGGCCATGCCGCGGCAGCCTCCAGACCGTGGTCCACATGGATTTTCAGCGCGCCATCGGCGCTCGTGACGGCGTCCTTCTGCGCCACGGTGGCCAGGCGATACACCGGAACGCCCACCTCCTCATTGGCCGTGGCAAATGCCTGCCACGGTCCGGCCAGGTCAATCGGCTGGAAGCCGTCGAACAAAAGAAAGGCCACCCATTTTGGCGCACATTCGCCCGCTTTTGGCACTGTCCCCGCGGCACCTGGTCTTACCTTCAGCGTCTTAAGGAGCGTGTTCATGAAAGTTAATATTATTCTCTTCAATGCACTGACACAACTCGATTTGACAGGGCCTTTTGAAGTCCTGGCACGTGTGCCGGCGGTGCAGGTCGAGCTCGTGGGGAAATCACTGGAGCCGGTCCGCTCGGACCGCGGCCTCACGCTGGTGCCCACCACGACCATCGCAAACGCACCGCCCTGCGACCTGCTGGTGGTGCCGGGGGGACCTGGAACCGACGACGCCATACTGGATGCCGAGTGGGTCAGTTTCACCCGCAGGCAGGCAAAGTCGGCGAAGTACATCTTTGGCATCTGCACGGGCTCGCTGCTGCTTGGCGCCGCGGGTCTTCTCAAGGGCCGGCGAAGCACCTGCCACTGGCAGGCCATTGATTTTCTGCCGGCCTTCGGCGCCATCGTCACCCGGGAGCGTATGTGTGTGGACGGAAATATCTTCACGGCGGGCGGCGTAACCTCCGGCATCGACATGGCCTTGAAGGTCGTCGCCATGCTGAAGGGAGACGAAGCAGCCAAACAAATCCAGCTCCAGATCGAATACGACCCCAAGCCGCCCTTTCCAGGTGGTACACCTTTGACATCGGAGCCGGCCATCGTTGAAAAATGCCTGGCGGCGACGCAGGCGCGGCGAGCCCTGCGGGCCTCGGCCGTCGGCCATGCGGCCCTGCGCATGCCAGCTTGAAAAGCATCGGTAACCCTGGAGAAACCTATGAGCAAAAAAATGTTTTCACTGCTTGTGTGGGCCTTGCTGGCATGCGGCATGGGCGCGCAGGCGCAAGGTGCTTATCCTTCGAAACCGGTGACATTGATTGTTCCCTATCCCGCGGGAGGTCCTATGGACAAGCTCGCGCGGGAGCTCGCCCCGCCGATGGAAAAGCAGTTGGGGCAAGCCGTCGTCATCCAGAACCTGTCGGGCGCCGGAGGCAACCTGGGCAGTGTCGTTGCCTTGCGTGCGCCTGCGGACGGCTATACCCTGCTGTTAAACCATATCGGGATGGCGACAGCCCCCGCGCTGTACCGCCGCCTCGGATTCAGCCCGGAAACGGATTTTGAACCTTTGGGCATCATGGCTGAATCGCCACTGATGCTGGTGACGCGCCCTCAGATCGCTGCAGGCTCAGCGGTGGAACTGGTGCGGTGGATAGCCACACAACCACAGGTCAAGCTGGCCAACGGCGGCATCGGGTCGGCATCGCATCTGTGCGGCCTGCTGCTCCAGTCTTCGCTGGGCATCGGCATGACCACCGTTCCGTATCGCGGGACCGCCCCGGCATTGGCGGATTTGCTCGGAGGCCATGTAGACCTGATGTGCGATTTGACGGCCAACGTGCTTCCCCATGTATTCAGCGGGAAAACCAGGCCCGTCGGCGTGACATCAGCCAAGCCGCTCAACGTTCCCGGCGCCTCGGCGATCCCGACGCTCGAGAAATTCGGGATTCCCTCCGTCCGGGTTGGCGTCTGGTACGGCTTGTACGCGCCGAAGAACACGCCTCAGGCGGTACAAGCCAGGGTCAACAGCGCATTGCTGGCCGCAATCCAGACGGACGCCTTCAAAAAGGCGCAACTCGCTTCCGGAATCGATGTGGTTCGAGATGCGCGCAACACGCCCGCGGGCCATCGCGAATACCTGCGCAGTGAAATTGCCCGCTGGACGCCGGTGATCAAGGCGGCGGGGGCCTACGCGGACTAGGCCGGAAGGAACAGCGCGGCGATGCATCACCCGACGGTTTCTCGAACCATCAGGACTGCGCGCTTGCGGCTCCATACAACCAGGGCAAATCCAGCACCTTCTCCCCCAGCATCTTCATCGCCATGTCCCGCCCCCACCGAATCACGCCATCGGCATGGAATATCTGCCCGTTGCGCAGCGCCCTGGCCTGCACACGCGCATTGCGCTGCCAGCGGTTGAGCGCATAGCGCTGCAGCATGGTGGGCACGTCCAGGGCCGGGTCCAACGCCTGGGCCAGGGTGCGGCCCAATTCGGCGGCGTCTTCAATCGCCATGCCGGCGCCTTGCGCCAGGTAGGGGCGCATGGGATGGGCGGCATCGCCCAGCAGGGCCACGCGGCCGACCGCATGCTGGTGGGCGCCCTGCATGGGCGCGCGGTCGTGCAACACCCAGAGGCGCCAGCTTTCGATGGCGCCCAGTACTTCGCGCAGGGCGGCGCAGCAGCCGGCCGTCGCAGCCGCCAGGTCGGCGGCATTGGCGCTGTGGTCCCAGAGGTCGGCCTCGGCCGCAACCTCGCCGTGCACGATGGCCACCACGTTGAGCGACTCGCCGCCGCGCACCGGGTACTGCACCACGTGCATGCGCGGCCCGAGCCAGGCGGTGACCTGCTGGCTCCTGAGCAGCTCAGGCAGGTCGGCCTGCCGCACCAGCGCGCGGTAGGCCAGGTGGCCGGTGCGGCGCGGCAGGCCGTCACCCAATAACTCCTGGCGCACCGTGCTCCACAGGCCGTCGGCGCCTATGAGGGCGTCGCCCTCAATGCCGGGGCCGTCGTCGGCCTGCACCGTGACGGCTTGCGCGGTCTGGCTGAAGGACTGCAGCGGCCGGCTCAGGTGCAGCTTGACGTCGGCGTTTTGCTGCACGGCCTCCAGCAACAGGCGGTGCAGATCGGCGCGGTGCAAGGTGGCATAGGGCGCACCATAGCGCTGGGCGATGGTGGCACCCAGCGGCAGCTCGCCCAGCACCTGGCCCGAAATGGCGCTGCGCACCTGCAGGCGTTCAGGAAACGCGGCCACGATCTGCAAGGCGCCGGCCAGGCCCCAGCCCTGCAGCACCTTGACGACGTTAGGGCCGAGCTGGATACCGGCGCCGACTTCACTGAAGGCGTTGGCGCGTTCAAAGAGGCGCACATCCCAGCCGGCGCGCGAGGCCGCGAGCGCCGCCGCGAGTCCGCCGATGCCGCCGCCGGCTATCAGGGCTTGCCTGAACATCAAGCCAGCAACTGCCGCAACACAAAAGGCAGGATGCCGCCGTTGCGGTAGTAGTCGACCTCGATGGGCGTGTCCACGCGCAGGATCACGGTGACTTGCTCGCGCGAGCCGTCGGCGCGCGTGATGACCAGCTTGGCCTCGCTTTGCGGCTTGAGCTCGGGGTGCGGGATCACGTCTATGACTTCGGTGCCGGTGAGCTTGAGGGTTTGCCACGATTCGCCCGGCTTGAACTGCAGGGGCAGCACGCCCATGCCCACCAGGTTGCTGCGGTGTATGCGCTCAAAGCTGCGCGCCACCACGGCCTTGATGCCCAGCAGCTGCGTGCCTTTGGCGGCCCAGTCGCGCGAGGAGCCTGTGCCGTATTCCTCGCCGGCAAAAATCACCGTGGGCGTGCCCTCGGCCATGTACTTCATGGCGGCGTCGTAGATAAACATCTTCTCGCCACCGGGCTGGAACAGCGTGACGCCGCCCTCTTCACGCGAGCCGTCGGCGCCGGGCGGGATCATGAGGTTCTTGATGCGCACGTTGGCAAACGTGCCGCGCATCATCACGTCGTGGTTGCCGCGGCGCGCACCGTAGCTGTTGAAGTCGGCCTTCTGCACGCCGTTGGCCTGCAGCCACAGGCCCGCGGGTGAGCTAGCCTTGATGGAGCCGGCCGGCGAGATGTGGTCCGTCGTGATGGAGTCGGCAAACAGCGCCATGATGCGCGCGCCCTTGACATCGACGCTGCCGGCTTTGCCGGCATCCATCGTGAAGTCCTTGAAGAAAGGCGGCTCGGCGATGTAAGTGCTGGCGGGCCAGGTGTAGGACGTTCCCTTGACGCCCTTGATGTTTTCCCAGAGCTTGCCGGGTTCGGTTTTCACCTTGGCGTAATTGGCGCGGAAGGCCTTGCCGTTCATGGCGTACTTCATGAGCTTGTAGATCTCGTCGCTGCTCGGCCAGATGTCACCCAGGTACACATCCTTGCCACCCTTGCCCTTGCCGACGGGCTCGGTCATCAGGTCGCGCATCACCGTGCCGGCAATCGCGTAAGCCACCACCAGCGGCGGGCTGGCCAGGAAGTTGGCCTTGAGGTTGGGGTGTATGCGCGCCTCGAAGTTGCGGTTGCCCGAGAGCACGGCCGCACAGACCAGGTCGCTTTTGGTAATAGCTTCGTTGAGCTCGGGCGTCAGGTCGCCGGCATTGCCTATGCAGGTGGTGCAGCCATAGCCGGCCAGCGCGAAGCCGAGCTTTTCAAGGTAGGGCAGCAAACCGGTTTCCGTGAGGTATTCGGTCACGATGCGCGAGCCGGGTGCCAGCGAGGTCTTGATGTGCGGCTGCACCTTCAGGCCCGCCTCCACCGCCTTCTTGGCCAGCAGGCCGGCGGCCAGCAGCACGCTGGGGTTGGAGGTGTTGGTGCAGCTGGTGATGGCGGCGATCAGCACGTCGCCGTTGCCCACCGTCACGCCGGGCGGCGAATGCACCACCTCGGTCTGCGCCGTGGCCGGTGCGTCCGTGGTGTTGCTCGCGCGGGCGTGGGCCAGCGTGGGCCGGTTGCCTTCCATCTCGACCACGGCGCGCGCCGCGCCCGCCGGCGTGGGCGGCGCGGCCGGCAGGGTGTCCTGGCGGCCTTCGTCGGTGCGGCGCACCAGGTGGCGCGTATTCAGCATGGCTGGCGGCTGGTTAAAACCGTTCTCGGCAATCGGCTTGCTGAACAACGACTTGAACTGGCCTGCGACATTGCCCAGCTCGATGCGGTCTTGCGGGCGCTTGGGGCCGGCCAGGCTGGGCGTGACGTCGCCCAGGTCGAGCTTGACCACATGCGAGTAGTCGATCTCGCCGGTTTTTGCCACGCCGAACATGCCCTGGGCCTTGAAGTAGGCTTCAAAGGCTTCGATCTCTTCCTTGGTGCGGCCCGTGCCCTTGAAGTAGTCGATGGTTTTTTCGTCGACCGGGAAGAAACCCATGGTGGCGCCGTACTCGGGCGCCATATTGCCTATGGTGGCGCGGTCGGGCAAGGCCAGCGTGCGGGTACCCTCGCCGAAGAATTCAACAAACTTGCCGACCACCTTTTCCTTGCGCAACTGCTCCGTCACGCGCAGCACCAGGTCGGTGGCGGTGACGCCTTCACGCAGGCGGCCGGTCAGCTCAAAGCCGACCACGTCGGGCGTGAGGAAGTAGACCGGCTGGCCCAGCATGGCGGCCTCGGCCTCGATGCCGCCCACGCCCCAGGCGACCACGCCAATGCCGTTGATCATGGTGGTGTGGCTGTCGGTGCCCACCAGCGAGTCGGGGTAATAGACGCCGCCCGCCGTCTTATGCACGCCGCGCGCCAGGTATTCGAGGTTGACCTGGTGCACGATGCCAAAGCCCGGCGGCACAACGCCGAAGGTGTCGAAGGCCTGCATGCCCCATTTCATGAATTCATAGCGCTCCCGGTTGCGCTGGAACTCGAGCTTCATGTTGAGGTCCAGCGAATTTTTCTTGCCGTAGTAGTCGACCATGATGGAGTGGTCCACCACCAGATCCACCGGCACCAGCGGCTCTATGGCTTTCGGGTTCTTGCCCAGCTTGAGCGCCACGCTGCGCATGGCGGCCAGGTCGGCCAGCAGCGGCACGCCGGTGAAGTCCTGCAGCACCACGCGCGAGACCACAAAGGGGATTTCCTCGCTGCGCTCGGCCTGGGGCAGCCAGTTGGCCAGCTGGCCCACGTGCTCAGCCGTGACTTTTTTGCCGTCACAGTTGCGCAGCACCGATTCGAGCACGATGCGCATGGAAACCGGCAGGCGCGCGACTTTGGGGAATTGTTTGGCCAGTTCCGGCAGGGAGTAGAACTTGCCGGTTTTGCCGGAGGCGGTCTTGAAGCTTTTGAGCGTGGAGGGAAAAGCGTGGGGAGGCGGTTTGGCCATGGCGGACTCCTTTTTATTGACGGCAGCCCCCATTCTGGCAGGCACCGCGGCCCCGTGGGGGGCCGAGCCCGCATATCCTGCCCTCCTGCCCAGTCTTGTGCCTTCTTCTTTTTTCTTACCAGGCCGGTTGCGGCGCCGCGCGGCGCAGGCCGAAGTATTGCAGCTCGGCCAGCACCGCGACTGTCAGTGCCTGCACCACCACATAAGCCACGCCCAGCATGGAAGGCGACATGAGGCCGCTGGCCAACAGCAGCACACAAGCCAGCGCCCAGCCGATATTGCCCGCCACCAATACCCAGACGATGGGCCGCGGCAAGGGATTACGCGTTGAAACAAACGCAACGACTGCGGCGTAGACCAGCAGGAACTCGCCGGTGTAGGCGACCAGGCCCTCGGGCAGGTTCAAGAGGCGGGCCATCGCGGCCGGGAAAGCCACTTGCAATACCCCGCAGGCTATGCAGGACAGCGCATCCACGCGCAGGACGTTACGCAGGAAGTTGGGGGAGGACAGGATAGAACTCGAAGACATGGCAAAACTCCTGAAGCAGCAGCCGGTGATGGGGATCAGCGCGCCGGGCTGCCGGGTCGGTGCGCATGGAGGCCATCATTCCCGCACGGCGGCGGCCCGTCGATAACCTGACAGGTAATGGAAAACCACCCGTCTCCCCTTACGATGTGGCCATGACCGCCAGCACCCACCACCCCAACCGCCCGGCGCAGCGCAGCGCGCCCCAGCCCTTTGGCGACCACCTGCGCCACTGGCGCCAGCACCGGCGCCTGAGCCAGCTGGACCTGGCCCATGAGGCCGACATCTCGACGCGCCACCTGAGTTTTGTGGAAACCGGGCGTTCGGTGCCCAGCCGCGAGATGGTGCTGCGGCTGTCGGAGCGGCTGGACATTCCGCTGCGCGAGCGCAATGCCTTGCTGGTGGCAGCCGGTTACGCGCCCATGTACCGCGAGCGCCCGCTGGACGACCCTGCCCTGGCCTCGGCCCGGCAGGCCGTGGAGCTGCTGCTCAAAAGCCATGAGCCCTACCCGGCCCTGGCGGTGGACAGGCACTGGAACCTGGTGGCCGCCAACCGCATGGTGCCGCACCTGATGGAGGGCGCTGATGCCTCGCTGCTGGAGGGACCGGTGAATGTGCTGCGCCTGAGCCTGCACCCCAAGGGCCTGGCGCCGCGCATCGCCAACCTGCCGCAGTGGCGCACGCATATCTTTGAGCGCCTGCGCCAGCAGGTCGTGGCAACAGCAGACCCGCTGCTGACGGCCTTGCTGGAGGAACTCAAGGCCTATCCCGTGCCTGAGGAAGCGACGGAGCACCTCGAAGGCGAGCACCCGGGCGTGGTCATGCCCTTTTTGTTCAGAACCCCAGCCGGCATGCTGAGCTTTATCAGCACCACCACCATCTTCGGCACGCCGGTGGACGTGACCTTGCAGGAACTTGCGATGGAGACCTTTTTCCCGGCGGATGACTTCACACGCCAGGCGCTGCAGGCGCTGGCCGCGCAGGCTTAGCGCCGCTCAGAGTTCGACGATGGTTTTGAAGCCGCCCCAGATCATGCGTTTGCCGTCGAAGGGGAGGTTCTTCGGGTCCATCATGGCCTCCAGGCGCGGGTCGGACATGACTTTTTTGTTGACGCTGTCGCGGTGCTTGCGCGATTTGTAGGTGATCCACGAAAACACCACCACCTCGCCGGCTTTGAGCTTGACGCTTTGCGGGAAAGACGTGAGCTTGCCGGGCTGCACGTCGTCGGCAAGGCACTCGGTGTATTCGATCGCGCCGTATTCCTTCCAGATCTTGCCGGCCTTGCGGGACAGCTTGCGGTAGTCCTCCACTTTCTTGGCGGGGACGGCAACAATGAATCCATCTACATAACGGGCCATGGGAAATCTCCTGGTTAAAGGGTTTGCTGACATATTGTGTACGCCGTACACAATATAGCCAAAAACAGGAATTCCCTCTGTGGAAAAAGTAACAAAGCTTGTTGGCCCGGCGGGCGGGCAACCTTCAGGCGCTGAAAACGTGGGCCTGGCCGGCCACCGTGATGCGCACCATGGCGCCCAGGGCCGGCACATGCATGCTCGGGCTGTGCACCAGCAGCGCTTCATCCCAGGCGGCCGAGGGTGCTGGCGCCGCGGCGGCCGGGCCGGTGCCGCGCACCAGGCGCACCGACAGCACGCACACCGAGCCGCCGAAATCGGTGTCGGTGACCGCGCCGTAGCAGGCGCCGTCTTGCGGGCCATGCACCGCCGTTTCGGCGGGCACCTCGGCCACCTGCAACTGCTCGGGCCGCAGCATGATCTGCGCCGCGCCCCGGCGCCCGCTGTCGTTGACGGCGACACGTCCCAGCGCGCAATCGGCCCAGCCGCCGGCCAGTTGCGCGGGCAGCACGATGCTGTCGCCCAGGAAGCCCGCCACCGCCGCGTCGCGCGGCCGCAAATACAGGTCAAGCGGCCGGCCGGCCTGCACCAGCAGCCCTGCGCGCATCACGGCCACCTGGTCGGCAAACGAAAGCGCCTCGGCCTGGTCATGCGTGACGAGGATGGTGGTGATGCCCGCCGCGCCCAGCAGCTGCGCCACGGCCTTGCGGGTACTGGCACGCAGGCCGGTGTCGAGTGCCGAAAAGGGTTCGTCCAGCAGCATCAGCCGCGGCCGCTGCGCCAGCGCGCGTGCCAGCGCCACGCGCTGCTGCTGGCCGCCCGAGAGCTCGTGCGGGCGGCGCGCCAACATGGCGCTGTCCAGCGCGACCATGTCCATCAGCTCGGCAATGCGTTCGGCGCGCCGCGGCGTGTTGCGCGGCAGGCCGAAGCCGACGTTGCCTTCAATCGTGAGGTGCGGAAACAGCGCGCCGTCCTGCGGCACATAACCGATGCCGCGCTCGTGCGCGGGCACGGCCTCCGGCCCATTGGCCAGTTGCCGGCCACCCAGGGTGACGCGGCCCGCGTCGGGCGCTTCGAAGCCGGCAATGATGCGCAGCAGCGTGGTCTTGCCCGAGCCCGAGGGGCCGACGATGGCGGTGCGGCTGCCGGGCGCGACGCTCAGGTCCACGCCGCTCAGCGCCTGCACAGCGCCGTAGTGTTTGTGTATCGCTTGCAATTCCAGGGAAGTCGTCATCGCGTCATCGTCCTGCCGTGCGTTTGGATTGTTGGTAAAGCAGCCAGGTCATGGGCAAGGAGAGCAGCACCATGATGAGCGCATAGGGCGCGGCGGCGGCGTAGTCGATCTCGCTGCTGTAGGCCCAGAAAGAGGTCGCCAGCGTGCGCGTGCCGTTGGGCGCGAGCATCAAGGTGGCGGTGAGTTCGTTGGTGATGCCCAGGCCCACCAGCGCCGCGCCGGCCGCAGCACTCGGTGCGGCCAGCCGCAGGGTGACGGCCCACAACGCCTGCGCGGGTGTGCGGCCCAGGCTGCGCGCGGCCTGCTCGAGCTCCACCGGTGCCTGCGCGATGCCGGCGCGCAGGCTGATCAGGGCACGCGGCAGGAACATCAGCAAATAAGCCAGCAGCGCCGTGATCGCCGTCTGGTAGATCGGCAGGCGCACGGTCACGGTGACAAGCGCCAACGCCACCACCACGCCGGGCAGCGAGCCGACCATGTAGTTGCAGGCCTCCAGCACACGCTGCAGCCGGCCGGGCGAGCGAATCGACAGCCAGGCCATGGGCACGGCAGCCACGCTGGTCAGCAGGGCGCCAGCGAGCGCGAGGCCCAGGGTTTGCACAAGCGACGGACCGAGTTCATCAAGGCGCCAGACCGCCGCACCGCCCGCCAGCAGCCAACGCCCCAGCGTGAACAGAGGCACGCCCAGCGCCAACACGCTGAGCAGCGCGGGCAGCAGCAAGCCCAAGGCGGCCATGCGGCCCAGCTTGCGCTTGGACGGCATGCGCGCCGCGCCCGTACCCACACGGGCATAACGCTCCTTGCCGCGCGCGGCCGCTTCCAGCCCCAGCAGCGCGAAGCAGCAGACCACCAGCACGCCTGAAAGCATGTTGGCGGCGGGCCCGTTGTAGGTGGACTGGAACTGGTCGACGATGGCGGTGGTGAAGGTATCGAAGCGGATCATCACGTAAAGGCCGTACTCGGCCAGCAAGTGAAGCCCCACCAGCAGCGAGCCGCCGCATACCGCGAGGCGCAGCTGCGGCAGCACCACACGAAAGAACACGGCCCAGGGGCCCAGGCCCAGCGAGGCGGCGCTGTCTTCCATGCCCGGGTCCAGCCGCCGCAGGGCCGCGGCCACCGGCAAATACAGAAACGGGAAATAGGCGATCAAGGAAACCATCACACCGGCTGGCAAGCCGTGCAGGCCGGGCGCCACCGTCATCCAGGCATAGCTGTGCACAAAAGCCGGCACGGCCAGCGGCGCCACCAGCAGCCAGGCCCAGGTGCGCGCGCCGGGCAGGTCGCTGCGCTCGGTGAGCCAGGCCAGCGCCACCGCCAGCACCGCGCACAGCGGCACCGTGAGCACCACCAGCAGCGCGGTATTGAGCAGCAGCTCGCCGACGCGGGGCCGGAAGATCAGGGCCGAGGCCGTATCCCAGCCGGTCTGGACGCCCACCCAGAGCACAAAACCCAGCGGCAACAAAGCCAGCAGCGACACCACCAAGGCCGCGCCGCCCACCCAGGACAGGCGCCAGCCGCTACGGCCGACCGCTGGTGCGGGCAGCAGCACCGCAACCGCCGGCTTCAGGGCGGCATCGGCACCAACATCAAGGGGCAAGGCGCTCAAGGCAAGTGTCCGGTCAGCGGACCCAAAAACGGTTTACAACAGGCCGGCCTGGGTCATCAGGTCGGTGACTTTTTTGCTGTTGAGCCTGGAGGGCTCGACCTTGGGCGCCTGCAGCTCGGCCAGCGGCACCAGCTTGGGGTTGGACTGCGCGCCCGTGCCGACGGCGTATTCATAGGCATCGCCGGTCTTCAGGATGTCCTGGCCGCCCTTGCCGGCGATCCATTTCACAAAAGCCTGGGCTTCGGGCTGGTGCTTGCTGGAGGCCAGCACGCCGCCGCCGGAGATGCTCACAAAAGCGCCAGCATCCTGGTTGCGGAAATAGTGCAGCTGGGTGTTGTTGCTGTTCTCGCCGGTCTTGGCCTGGTCGCCGTAGTAGTAATAGTGGTAAATCACGCCGCCCTCGATCTGGCCGGCGTTGACGGCCTTGAGCACCGTGCCGTTGCCCTTGTAAGGCGTGGCATTTTCCTTCATGGCCTTGAGCCAGGCGGCGGTGGCGGCCTCGCCCTTGAGCTCGAGCAGCGCGCTCACGATGGCCTGGAAGTCGGCGCCCGAAGGCGATGCGGCCCAGCGGCCCTTCCAGGCGGGCGTGGCCAGGTCCAGCATGGACTTGGGCAACTGGGCCGGGGTGAGCTTGGCCTTGTTGTAGACAAACACGGTGCTGCGCGCGGCGATGCCTATCCAGCGGCCATGCGCAGGCCGGAAGTTGGCGGGTACTTCAGACAGCGTGGCCGCGTCCAGCGGGGCAAACAGCCCGGCGCTGTCGACCAGCGCCATGGCGGGCGAGTTCTCGGTCAGGAACACGTCGGCGGGTGATGCGGCGCCCTCCTGCACGATTTGGTTGCCCAGCTCGGTGTCGCTGCCGTTGCGCAGCGTGACCTTGATGCCGGTTTCCTTGCTGAAGGCATCGGCCCAGGCCTTGGTCAGGCTGGCGTGCTGCGCGTTGTAGACCACGATGCCTTCCGGCGTGGGCTTAACGCCCTGGGCGGTGGCGGCCAGGGGCGCGGCCAGCAGGCCGGCGGCCAGCGTGGCGGCGGCGGCAAGGGATGGGAGGGACAATTTCATGAAACACCTTTAGGGATGGAAAACGGCAAGCGCTTCGGGCGAGCCACGCCTGTAAGCCTACCGTAATACAAATGCGAATTACTTGCATCTGTATGGTAACCGCTTCTACCGCTCCGGGCATGTCTGGCGGGTAAACGCAGGCGGACTGCGAGGCTGTGGGCCCGCGCTGACAGCCGGCCGCGACCGAAGCTGATGGGCCGGCCCCGAATGCACCCCTAGCATGGGCCGGATACGCCAACTTTTTTCAGGGAATTCCCATGAGCACACCCAAATCCGACCACGACACGCTGTGGGAGCTGATCCAGGGCATACGCTTTGGCATGCTGACGCACCGCCATGCCAACGGCATGCTGCACGCCCATCCGCTGACCACCCAGAACCAGTCGCTGGACGAGGACGCGCGGCTGTATTTCTTTATCTCCCGCAAAAGCGAGCTGGCGCAGCGCCTGCAGCAGGACGGCAACGTCAACGTGTCTTATGCCGACCCCGGCGAGGACAGCTATGTGTCGCTGTCGGGCCAGGCGCTGATCGCCGAGGACCAAGATAAAAAAGAGGAGCTCTGGTCGCCGCTGGCCCGCAGCTGGTTTCCCGCCGGTGTCCACGACCCGGACTTGGCTTTGCTCGAAGTGCGCGTCCACCACGCCGAATACTGGGACGTCAAGGAAAGCAAGATGGTGCAGCTGTTCAAGATGGCTAAGGCGGCCATCACGGGCGAGCTGCCGCGCAAACTGGGCGAGCACAAAGAGCTGCACATTTCCTGACCCTGAAGGCCTGCCCCATGCCCTTTATCGCCTTCAACAAATCCACCGAGCCGGCCGCGCCCGACGACCTCCGCATCAACAGCGCCGCGGTGCTGTATGTGGAGGCTTCGCCGCCCGACCTGGTCGGCCGGACCTTGATCCACATGCTGGGCCAGGGCGGCACGGTCAATGCCGTCACCGAGTCCATAGGCACCGTGGTCTCCACCCTGGGCGGCCTGGTGGGCTTCAGGCGCCACTACCTGGCGCCACCGCCCGAGGACGGCGCGTCCACGGTTTATGTGCAGACGGCCAACGTGAGTTATATACGCCCCAACCTGCCGCTGGCGCCGGAATTCTGGTACCTGAAATTTGTCGACGGGTCGGAGCTGCGGGTGGCGGACCCGCTGCCCTCGGAGCTTTGACACCGCACTCCACTTGCCCAAAAGAAAAGCCCTGCTGAAACCAGCAGGGCTTTGTGTCGTGACGCCGGATTATTTCGAGGCTGATTGCGCGGGCACGTAGCGGACAGGCTCATCACCCACACGCAGGTAGTTCACCACGCCCATCACGTCGTCGACCAGCCAGACGGCTTTTTCAAGGGCCTCGGACTGCTCGCGCGTCTTCACGCAGCCTTTGAGAAACACCAGCCGCCGCTCGCCCTGCACCCAGACACTGGTGTCGTCAAAACGGCCGTCGAGTTTGATGTACTGCGACACGCGCGGAATGATTTCCTGGTCGTACCAATACGAGTTGGCCAGGCGGCAACGGCCCACACGGTAGCAGCTGCCGCCGTGCTGCGCCCGCACATGGGCCACGTCGCGCACTTCCTGCTCCGTGTAAAGCGGCCCTTCGGGAATCGGGCACTGGGTAATAGCCGAGGTGACCTGCACAAAGGGGTCGTTGAAGGCGTTGCTGCGTGCCTCCTGGGCGCCCGCGCCCGTGGCCGACACAAGCACAAAAAAAAGGAAGGAAAGAAGTGACGGTTTCAACATCACTTCATCCTTCCATTTCAGCTTGCGGGTGTCAAGCTCAGGCCGTGACGCCGTCCTTCACGGTATCGGCCATGTCGGTGTAATCCTTGACCTGGTCGAAGTTGAGGTACTGGTAGACCTGCGCGCTGGCGGCCGTCAGCACGCCCATGTCGGCCATGTACTCGGCCTTGGTGGGGATGCGGCCCAGCTTGGAGCAGATCGCGGCCAGCTCGGCGGAGCCGAGGTAGACGTTGGAGTTCTTGCCCAGGCGGTTCGGGAAGTTGCGGGTGGAGGTGGAGAACACCGTCGCGCCCTCTTTTACCTGCGCCTGGTTGCCCATGCACAGGCTGCAGCCCGGCATTTCCATGCGGGCGCCGGCCGAGCCGAGCACGCCGTAGTGGCCTTCTTCCGTGAGCTGCTTGGCATCCATCTTGGTGGGCGGCGCCATCCACAGCTTGACCGGGATGTCACGCTTGTTTTCCAGCAGCTTGGAGGCCGCGCGGAAGTGGCCGATGTTGGTCATGCAGCTGCCGATGAAGACTTCATCGATCTTGCAGCCGGCCACTTCGGCCAGGATCTTCACGTCGTCGGGGTCGTTCGGGCAGGCCACGATGGGTTCGTGGATGTCGGCCAGATCGATCTCGATGACGGCGGCGTATTCGGCGTCCGCGTCGGCCTTGAGCAGCTGCGGGTCGGCCAGCCAGGCTTCCATGGCGGCGATGCGGCGCTTGATGGTGCGCACGTCCGAGTAACCCGTGGCGATCATCCACTTCAGCATCGTGATGTTGCTGTTGATGTACTCGATGATGGGTTCCTTGTTCAGGTGCACCGTGCAGCCGCCGGCGGAGCGCTCGGCCGAGGCGTCGCTGAGCTCGAAGGCCTGCTCCACCTTGAGGTCGGGCAGTCCTTCGATTTCCAGGATACGGCCCGAGAAGATGTTCTTCTTGCCCTGCTTGGCGACCGTCAGCAGGCCGGCCTTGATGGCGTAGAGCGGGATCGCGTTGACCAGGTCGCGCAGCGTGATGCCGGGCTGCATCTTGCCCTTGAAGCGCACCAGCACCGATTCAGGCATGTCCAGCGGCATGACGCCGGTGGCGGCGCCGAAAGCCACGAGGCCGGAGCCCGCGGGGAAGCTGATGCCGATGGGGAAGCGCGTGTGGCTGTCGCCGCCGGTGCCCACGGTGTCGGGCAGCAGCATGCGGTTGAGCCAGCTGTGGATGATGCCGTCGCCGGGACGCAGCGAAATGCCGCCGCGCGTGCTGATGAACTCAGGCAACTCGTGGTGCATCTTCACGTCGACAGGCTTGGGATAAGCCGCGGTGTGGCAGAAGGACTGCATGACCAGGTCGGAGCTGAAGCCCAGGCAAGCCAGGTCTTTGAGTTCGTCGCGGGTCATGGGGCCGGTGGTGTCCTGCGAGCCGACCGACGTCATCTTGGGTTCGCAGTAGGTGCCGGGGCGCACGCCCTGGCCTTCCGGCAGGCCGACCGCGCGGCCGACCATTTTTTGCGCCAACGTGAAGCCGCGGCCGTTGTCTTCAGGGCTGACCGGCAGGCGGAACTGGGTGGACACGGGCAGGCCCAGCGCGAAGCGCGCCTTGGCCGTGAGGCCGCGGCCGACGATCAGCGGAATGCGGCCGCCGGCGCGCACTTCGTCGAACAACACGTCGCTCTTGAGCTTGAACTCGGCGATCACCTTGCCGTCCTTGAGTGCCTTGCCTTCGTAGGGGCGCAGCTCGATCACGTCGCCCATGTCCATCTGGCTCACGTCAAGCTCAATCGGCAGCGCGCCGGAGTCTTCCATGGTGTTGTAAAAAATCGGGGCGATCTTGCCGCCCAGGCAGACACCACCGAAGCGCTTGTTGGGCACGAAGGGAATGTCTTCGCCGGTCCACCAGAGCACGGAGTTGGTCGCGGACTTGCGCGAGGAACCGGTGCCGACCACGTCGCCGACGTAGGCCACGAGGTTGCCCTTGCCCTTGAGTTCTTCAATGAACTTGACCGGGCCGCGCTTGCCGTCTTCCTCGGGCGTGACACCGGGCCGCGCGTTCTTGTGCATGGCCAGGGCGTGCAGCGGGATGTCGGGGCGGCTCCAGGCGTCAGGCGCGGGCGAGAGGTCGTCGGTGTTGATCTCGCCGGCCACCTTGAAGACGGTCAGCTTGATGGACTGGGGCACTTCAGGGCGGCTGGTGAACCATTCGGCGTCGGCCCAGCTTTGCAGCACGGCCTTGGCGTATTTGTTGCCCTTTTCGGCCTTTTCCTGCACGTCGTGGAACTGGTCGAACATCAGCAGGGTGTTTTTCAGGCCGCTGGCGGCTTGCGTGGCGACGCTGTCTTCGGCGTCGTCGAGCAGCTCGACCATGGGGCTGATGTTGTAGCCGCCCAGCATGGTGCCCAGCAGCTGCGTGGCTTTTTCACGCGAGATCAGCGCGCATTTTTCCGTGCCGTGGGCCACGGCGGCCAGATAGCTGGCCTTGACCTTGGCGGCATCGTCCACACCGGCGGGAACACGGTGGGTGATGAGTTCGACCAGGAAAGCTTCTTCGCCCTTGGGCGGGTTCTTCAGCAGCTCGATGACGTCGCCGGTCTGCTTGGCGGACAGCGGCAGCGGCGGGATGCCGATCACCGCGCGCTCAGCGACGTGGTTGCGGTAGGTTTGCAAGAACTCGGATGACATGCTGGTTTCTCCTGTATCGAAATCGTGGTGTGTAAAGAAAGCGGACTTTGTTTATTTGGCGGTCGAAGCGGGCTGCGCTGCCGCCGCGGCAGCGGCTGGCACGGGCTGCGCATCGGAAGCAACAGGCGCGGCGGCAGCAGGGGCCGCGGCGACGGCCGGCTTGGGTGCGTCCAGCACGCTGGCGGGCGGGTTCAGCTTGATGGCCTCAGCCACCGCCAGCTGCGCCGGGCTCATGCACTCGTCGGCCAGGCGCACGCCCAGCTTCTGGTTCATCAGCATGGATTTATTCGCCAGTTGCAGCCAGACGGCGCCGGCCTTGTGGTCTTCCAGGCGGATCGCGCCGGTGGTGGTGGCCACGGGGAACATGCGGTACTTGAAGTTCTTGCCGCTGACATTGAAATAGCCGGGCGCCTTGGGGTCGGCCGTGAGGTCGACCGCCGCACCCAGTTCGCAGGGCAGCTTGCCCACATGCACACGCTCGGCGATGGCCAGTTCGGCCGGCGTCAGCGCGGCTTCGGCGGCCTCAATGCCGGCAGCCACGTTCTTGGCGGCACTCTTGAGGTTGGTGCGGCTGGACGGGTTGACGACGGGCTGCTTCTTGGCGGCGGGTTTTGCCGCGGGCTTGGCGGCCGCGTCGGTCTGAGCCATGGAGAAGCCGGAAGCGGCCAGCAAAACAGCGGCGGCCAGTGCGTGGACAACGGAGGGGGTGTGGAGTTTTTGCATGGGGCTTTCGTACAGTGATGAGTGGGTGAACGTTCAATGAAACGCGGTCTTGAAATAAGCCTGCGCCTCGGGGGGAAGCGCCCGGCCGGTCTGGTGCGCGCGCTCCAGGACATGCCAGAAGTAACGGTAACTCGCGCGGTCGTGCAGCTTGCCTTCAAAGCTGGTGGGCGCCCAGTCGGCGCGGGCGGCGGCGGTGATGATTTTGCTAGCGTCCTCAATCTCTCCTTCGCCGGGCGCGAAGGCCTCCAGGATGGGGCGGATCTGGTTCGGGTGGATGCTCCACATCCGGGTGTAGCCCAGTTCACGGGCGGCATGGCGTGCGGCGGCGGTCATGGCTTCAATGTCGTTGAATTCCGTGACAACACAATGCGAAGGCACTTTGCCGTGGGCATGGCAGGCGGACGCGATTTCGAGCTTGGCGCGCAGCACCAGCGGGTGCGTGAACTGGCCCCGGCTGCTCATGCCGGCGGCCGGGATCGCGCCCGCATGGGCGGACACAAAATCCATGAGCCCGAAGCTCAGCGATTGCACGCGCGGGTGCGCCGCGATCTCAAAGGCGTTGCGCACCGCCAGCGGCGACTCGATCAGCACATGCAGGGGCAAGTTGCCGGCGCCGGCGGCCAGCAGCGCCTCTTCGGCACGCAGCACGTCGGCCAGCGATTCGACCTTGGGCACCATGATGTGCGAGAGATGGCGCGCCAGCTTGCCGGCGATCACCGCCATGTCGGCCTCAAAAGCCGGATGGCCGACCGCATGCACGCGCACCGCGACGCGGGCCTTGTCACCGGCCAGGGCCGCCAGGGCCACCACCATGGCCGCGTGCTCGGCCTCGCCGCCCACGGGTGCGCCGTCCTCACAGTCCAGCGTCACGTCGAACACGCAGGCGCCGAACTCCTCGATCATCTCAGCCTGCAGCTGCAGGCTTTTGCGCATACGCGCTTCCACGCCGCTGTAGTGGTCGCAGACCGGCAAAATCATGGCGCCGGCCTGGGCGCCCAGCAGCACTTGCGCGGGATGAACGGCGGTGGTGCTCATGGCTTGCGCTGCGCCACGATAAACATGCGCGGGAAAGCTAAAAGCAGCTTGCCATCGGTGCGCCCAGGGTAAGCCTTGGCAACGCGCCGCTCGTATTCGGCGAGGTAACTCGCTTGTAATTCAGGCGGGAGGCGGTCGACAAATGGCTTGAGGCCTGTCGCGCGCACCCACTCCACAATCGCCGCAGCCGAAGCCATGGGGTGCTGGTAGGCCGTGCGCCAGACATCGACATGCGCGGCCTTGTCGGCCAGCAGGTCGTAATAGCGGTCTATGGAAAAGAGATCCGTGCGCAGCTTCGAATAGTCGCCTATGGCTTCGGCCCAGGGCGCCTCGGCCGCCAGCTCGCGCATCAGGCGGTGCGTAGGCTCGTCGCGGTTGTCGGGCATCTGGATGGCCAGCACGCCGCCGGGCGCCAGCGCGGCGAACAGCCGCGGGACCAGTGTGGCGTGATCGGGCACCCATTGCAGGGCCGCATTCGCATAAATCAGCTGGGGCGCGGCATCGCCGGCAGCGGGTTGCCAATCGGCGACGTCGCTCAACTCGAAACGCGCGGCCGGCAAACGCTTGCGCGCGCTGGCCAGCATGGCTTCGGAATTGTCGGTGCCCGTGACCGTGGCGCCCGCAAAGCGGCGGACCAGCAACTCGGTGGAGTTGCCCGGCCCGCAGCCCAGGTCGAACACCGTGGCCGCCTGCGTCAGCGGAACCCGCGCCAGCAGCTCCTGGGCCGGGCGCGTGCGCTCGTCCTCATAGCGGCTGTAGAGTGCGGGGTTCCAGTCGCTCATGAGGGGCGGCGGTGGTGTGCGGGCAAGGTGCTGGGCGGCCTCGGTGCTGGGTACTGGTTTACAGCAGGTGCTTGACGCCGTCCTGCTCACCCTTGAGCTCGTCCAGGGTCTTGGTGATGCGTTCCTGGCTGAAGGCGTCGATTTCCAGGCCTTCGACCAGTTTGTACTCGCCGTTCTCGCAGGTCACGGGGAAGCCGAACATGATGTCCTTGGGAATGCCGTACTGGCCGTCTGAGGGGATACCCATGGTGACCCACTTGCCGTTGGTGCCCAGCGCCCAGTCGCGCATGTGGTCGATCGCGGCGTTGGCGGCCGATGCGGCCGAGGACAGGCCGCGTGCTTCAATGATGGCGGCGCCGCGCTTGCCGACGGTGGGCAGGAACACATTGGCGTTCCATTCCTGGTCGTTGATCATCTTGGCGACGCTCTCGCCCTTGATGGTGGCGAATCGGTAGTCTGCGTACATCGTGGGCGAGTGGTTGCCCCAGACGGTGAGCTTTTCAATGTCGGCCACGGGCTTGCCGGTCTTGGCGGCGATCTGGCTGGCGGCGCGGTTGTGATCCAGGCGCAGCATGGCGGTGAAGTTCTTGCGCGGCAAGTCGGGCGCGCTCTTCATGGCGATGTAGGCGTTGGTGTTGGCGGGGTTGCCGACCACCAGCACCTTGACGTTGCGGCTGGCGACGGCATTGAGGGCCTTGCCCTGCGCCGTGAAGATGGCGCCGTTGACGGCCAGCAGTTCGGCGCGTTCCATGCCGGGGCCGCGCGGGCGCGAGCCGACCAGCAGCGCGTAGTCGGCATCCTTGAAAGCCGTCATCGGGTCGCTGTGGGCTTCCATGCCGACGAGCAGCGGGAAGGCGCAGTCGTCGAGTTCCATCATCACGCCCTTGAGCGCTTTTTGCGGGCCCTCAACAGGCACTTCGAGCAGTTGCAGAATGACGGGCTGATCCTTGCCGAGCATTTCGCCGGAGGCAATGCGAAACAGCAGTGCGTAACCGATTTGGCCAGCTGCACCGGTGACTGCAACACGGACGGGTTTTTTGCTCATGATCGAGGGCTCCAGGAAAGTTAAGAATCGGTTGATGAGGGGTGTGGTGTGAGATGTCTGGCGCGAGCCTGGGATATTCAGGGATGGTTTGGCGGGGTTTCGCCCCTCAAAATCACCGCAAAACGGCAGGCCATGCACTGGCTCAGCCCAAGATTTTACGCTTGAAAAGTGACAGGCGTCAATTTGTCTTATGTCTTATATAAGATATGATTCGGGCTTGATTCGGAGTTTATTTCCCGGGATGCCGCGCGCCCGCCGCGGCGTCGCCGCAACCTGCTGTTAACCGCCGCCAAACTGCTGCCATGGCCATCAATACGTCCTCATTGACCGATCCCGCCGCCCTCGCCGGCGATGCCGGCGCGGCAGCGGGCGTGGCACCGGCCTTCAGCCCGCTATACCAGCAGATCAAGGTGCTGATCCTGCAAAGCCTGCAGGCCGGCGAATGGAAGCCCGGCGAGGCCATCCCCAGCGAAATGGACCTGGCCGCGCGCTTTCGCGTGAGCCAGGGCACGGTGCGCAAGGCGATTGACGAACTGGCCGCCGAAAACCTGGTGGTGCGCCGCCAGGGCAAGGGCACCTTCGTGGCCACGCATGCCGAGCAGCATGTGCAGTACCGCTTCCTGCGCCTCATGCCCGACAGCGGCGACACCACCAGCGAAGGCCCGGCCGAGCGGCAGATCATCGATTGCAAGCGCCTGCGCGCGCCGGCCGACATCGCGCGACCGCTGTCGCTGCGCACCGGCGACGCCGTGCTGCAGCTGCGCCGCGTGCTGGCCTTCCAGGGCACACCAACCATCCTCGAAGACGTCTGGCTGCCCGGCGGCCCCTTCAAGGGCCTGACCGCCGAACGGCTGGCCACCCACCGCGGCCCCATGTACGCGCTGTTTGAAACCGAGTTCGGCGTGCGCATGGTGCGCGCCGAGGAAAAAATCCGCGCCATCGCGGCCGATGAAGCGTCCGCGACGCTGCTCGGCGTGCCGGTGGGCGCACCGCTGCTCAGCGTGGAGCGCATCGCCTTTACTTACAACGACCTGCCCATGGAATTGCGCCGGGGCCTGTACCGCACCGACACCCATCACTACAAAAACGACCTTAGTTGACGGGATTCATCAAGAAGCTGCAAACGTTTGTAAGCTTATTGTTGCGTTGCAATAGAATTCGGCTGTTTAGCTGTAATTGCACGCCCGGTTACCAACCAGTTACACCCCACGAAAGCCTAAAAATGACAGAGCTGGCCTCCAAACAGCGTCCCAAGCGGCCCGAGTTCCGCAACATCAACGCCCTTTCCGACCTCCCTTCCTATCGTCTGCCGCCTGCTGGCTGGGTTTCCATCCTCCACCGTATCAGCGGCTTCATCATGTTCCTGCTGATGCCTTTCATCATCTGGATGTTCGACACCTCGATCTCTTCCGAGATTTCCTTCGAAAAATTCAAGGCCGCCTTCAACATCGGCATGCTGGGCCTGCCCGGCTTCCTCTGGAAGCTCGCGGCCCTGGCCCTGATCTGGGCCTACCTGCACCACTTCATCGCCGGCCTGCGCCACCTCTGGATGGACGTGAGCCACGCCGCCGTCAGCAAGGAGTTCGGCAAGTCCTCCGCCATCTTCACGCTGGCCGCGAGCATCGCCCTGACACTGGTCCTCGGCGCCAAGCTGTTCGGCCTTTACTGATCACAAGGAGCATCAAAAATGGCAGTTAACTACGGCTCCAAGCGCATTGTTGTCGGCGCCCACTACGGTTTGCGCGACTGGCTCGCGCAGCGCGTCACGGCCGCCCTGATGGCCCTCTTCACCGTGCTGCTGCTGGCCCAGGTCATCTTCAGCAAGGGCCCCATCGGCTACGACAAATGGGCCGGCATCTTTTCGGCGCAATGGATGAAAGTGCTGACCTTCACGGTCATCATCGCCCTGCTCTACCACGTGTGGGTCGGCATGCGCGACATCTGGATGGACTACATCAAGCCGGCCTCGATCAAGCTGGTCCTGAATGTGTTCACCATCGTCTGGCTGGTGGCCTGCGCCGGCTGGGGCATCCAGGTTCTCTGGCGCCTCTGAGCCGCCGCCCCGCAGACCCGACAAGAAGACCGACACCCCCACAAAAATCATGACCGCAACTTCCCAACTCCCCAAGCGCAAATTTGACGTCGTCATCGTCGGTGCCGGCGGCTCCGGCATGCGCGCATCACTGCAGCTGGCGCGCGCCGGCCTCAACGTGGCCGTGCTCTCCAAAGTGTTCCCCACGCGTTCGCACACCGTCGCGGCGCAAGGCGGCATAGGCGCCTCGCTCGGCAACATGAGCGAAGATAACTGGCACTACCACTTCTACGACACCGTCAAGGGCTCCGACTGGCTCGGTGACCAGGACGCGATCGAATACATGTGCCGCGAAGCGCCCAAGGTCGTGTACGACCTCGAGCACATGGGCATGCCCTTCGACCGCAACCCCGACGGCACGATTTACCAGCGCCCCTTCGGCGGCCACACCGCCAACTACGGCGAAAAACCCGTGCAGCGCGCCTGCGCCGCGGCCGACCGCACCGGCCACGCCATGTTGCATACGCTGTACCAGCAAAACGTCAAGGAAAAAACCAGCTTCTTCGTCGAATGGATGGCGCTGGACCTGATCCGCGACGCCGCGGGCGACGTCGTGGGCGTGACCGCCCTCGAAATGGAGACCGGCGACGTCCACATTTTTGAAGCCAAAACCACGCTGCTGGCCACCGGCGGCGCGGGCCGCATTTTTGCCGCCTCGACCAATGCCTTCATCAACACCGGCGACGGCCTGGGCATGGCGGCGCGCGCCGGCATCCCGCTGGAAGACATGGAGTTCTGGCAGTTCCACCCGACCGGCGTGGCCGGCGCCGGCGTGCTGCTGACCGAAGGCTGCCGCGGTGAAGGCGCCATCCTGCGCAACAGCAACGGCGAGCGCTTCATGGAGCGCTACGCGCCCACGCTGAAGGACCTGGCGCCGCGCGACTTCGTCTCGCGCTCCATGGACCAGGAAATCAAGGAAGGCCGCGGCTGCGGCCCCAACAAGGACTACATCCTGCTGGACATGACCCACTTGGGCGTGGACGCCATCATGAAGCGCCTGCCCTCGGTGTTCGAGATCGGCCACAACTTCGCCAACGTCGACATCACCAAGGAACCGATTCCCGTGGTGCCCACCATTCACTACCAGATGGGCGGCATCCCGACCAATATCCACGGCCAGGTCGTCACGCAGGACGCCAACAACCAGAGCCAGGTCGTCAATGGCCTTTACGCGGTGGGTGAATGCTCCTGCGTCAGCGTGCACGGCGCCAACCGCCTGGGCACCAATTCGCTGCTGGATCTGCTGGTCTTCGGCAAGGCCGCCGGCAACCACATCGTCGAGTTCGCCAAGACCACCACGCACAAGCCGCTGCCGGCCGACGCGGCCGACAAGACCCTGGCCCGCATCGCGCGCCTGGACAACGCGACCGACGGCGAATACGCCCAGGACGTGGCCAACGACCTGCGCGCCGCCATGCAGCAGCACGCCGGCGTGTTCCGCACCCAGGCCATCATGGACGAGGGCGTGACCAAGATCGCCGCCCTGCGAGAGCGCGTCAACCGCATCGGCCTCAAAGACAAGTCCAAGATCTTCAACACCGCGCGCATTGAGGCGCTGGAAGTTGAAAACCTGATCGAAGCCGCGGAGGCCACCATCGTGTCGGCCGCCGCCCGCAAGGAAAGCCGCGGCGCACACTCGGTCGACGACTACGGCGATACCCCTGAGCACCCGAACGGCCGCAACGACACCGACTGGCACAAGCACACGCTGTGGTACAGCGAAGGCAGCCGCCTGGCCTACAAGCCGGTGCAGATGAAGCCCCTGACCGTCGATTCCGTGCCGCTGAAGACGCGCACGTTCTGACGCCACCGACGCACAGCCGGCCTGCGACCCCACAAGAAGCGAGAACCCCATGACCAAACGCACCTTCAAGATCTACCGCTACGACCCGGACACCGACGCCAAGCCCTACATGCAGACCATCGAGGTGGAACTCGACGGCCATGAGCGCATGCTGCTGGACGCGCTGATGAAGCTCAAGGCGCAGGACCCGTCCATCAGCTTTCGCCGCTCCTGCCGCGAAGGTGTCTGCGGCTCCGACGCGATGAACATCAACGGCAAGAACGGCCTGGCCTGCCTGACCAATATGCGCACGCTGCCCGAGGTCATCGTGCTCAAGCCGCTGCCGGGCCTGCCCGTGGTGCGCGACCTGATCGTCGACATGACGCAGTTCTTCAAGCAGTACAACTCGATCAAGCCCTACCTGATCAACGACAACGTGCCGCCCGAAAAAGAGCGCCTGCAGAGCCCCGAAGAGCGCGACGAGCTCAACGGCCTCTACGAGTGCATCCTGTGCGCCAGCTGCTCGACCTCCTGCCCCAGCTTCTGGTGGAATCCCGACAAGTTCGTCGGTCCGGCCGGCCTGCTGCAGGCCTACCGCTTCATCGCCGACAGCCGCGACGAAGCCACTGCCGAGCGCCTGGACAACCTGGAAGACCCCTACCGCCTGTTCCGCTGCCACACCATCATGAACTGCGTCGACGTCTGCCCCAAGGGCCTGAACCCGACGAAAGCCATCGGCAAGATCAAGGAAATGATGGTTTTGAGGACAGTCTGACCATTCGCTGACCGACCCGACGCTATGGAAACTGCCGACGCCCTGCTCGATGAGCGCGCCCTGAGCAAGCTCAAGTGGCGCTGCCGGCGCGGCCTGCTGGAAAACGACCTGCTGATAGCGCGCTTCTTCCAGGGCTACGAGGCCACCCTGACCGTCAGGCAGGCTAAAGGGTTGAGTGATTTAATGGATTTGTCCGACAACGACCTGCTCGACCTGCTGTTAAAACGGAAGGACGCCGGCCAGCTGGCGGACGAATCGGCCAAGGCAAGCGCCTCTACTTCTGAAGCCCATGACGTTTTAAAGTTGCTGCAGCCCTCGACCCCGGCTCCGTGATTCCCAGCCCGACCCAATTTGACACTGATACGAAAGAAAGAAGCAAGAAATGAAGCTAGCTGACAACAAAGCCACCCTGTCCTTCAGCAACGGCAGCCCCAGCATTGAACTGCCGGTGTACCAGGGCAATGTCGGCCCGGACGTCGTCGACATCCGCAAGCTGTATGCCCAGACCGGCATGTTCACCTACGACCCCGGTTTCCTGTCGACCGCTTCCTGCCAGTCGGCCATCACCTACATCGACGGCGACAAGGGCGAGCTGCTGTACCGCGGCTACCCCATCGAGCAGCTGGCCACCAACTGCGACTACATGGAAACCTGCCACCTGCTGTTGTACGGAGAGCTGCCGAATGTTGCGCAGAAAGCCGACTTCGTGCACCGCGTGACCAACCACACCATGGTCAACGAGCAGATGCAGTTCTTCCTGCGTGGTTTCCGCCGCGACGCGCACCCCATGGCCATCATGACCGGCCTGGTTGGCGCCCTGTCGGCCTTCTACCATGACAGCACCGACATCAACAACCCGGAACACCGCGAAATCGCCGCTATCCGCCTGATCGCCAAGATGCCGACCCTGGTCGCCATGGCCTACAAGTACACCGTGGGCCAGCCCTACATGTACCCCAAGAACAACCTGAGCTACGCCGGCAACTTCCTGCACATGATGTTCGCCACGCCGTGCGAGGAATACAAGGTCAACCCGGTGCTCGAACGCGCGTTGGACCGCATCTTCATCCTGCACGCCGACCACGAGCAGAACGCCTCGACCTCCACCGTGCGCCTGTGCGGCTCCTCCGGCACCAACCCGTTTGCCGCCATCGCGGCCGGCGTGGCCTGCCTCTGGGGTCCGGCCCACGGCGGCGCCAACGAAGCGGCCCTCAACATGCTGGGCGACATCCAGAAGCAGGGCGGCGTCGAGAAAATCGGCGAATTCATCAAGCAGGTCAAGGACAAGAGCTCCGGCGTCAAGCTGATGGGCTTCGGCCACCGCGTTTACAAAAACTACGACCCGCGCGCCAAGCTCATGCAGGAAACCTGCAAGGAAGTGCTCCAGGAAATGGGCCTGGAAAACGACCCGCTGTTCAAGCTGGCCATGGCCCTGGAAAAGATCGCCCTCGAAGACGACTACTTCGTCTCGCGCAAGCTCTACCCCAATGTCGACTTCTACTCCGGCATCGTGCAGCGCGCCATCGGCATCCCCGTGCCGCTGTTCACCGCGATCTTCGCGCTGGCCCGCACCGTCGGCTGGATCGCCCAGCTCAATGAAATGATCGGCGACCCCGAGTACAAGATCGGCCGCCCGCGCCAGCTGTTCACCGGCGCCACGACCCGCCAGGTCAAGCCGCTGGCCAAGCGCTAAGCAAGCCCGCGCCCCGCGCAAAGCCCGCCTGATGGCAGCATCGGCGGGCTTTTTCACGCCCCCCGGCCGGAAAACGCCCGTCGGCAAGCGGGTCATCGCGTATTGCGATGGCAAAACCCGGTTCTTAGCGGCAAAATAGCGATTCACCGTCGTCTAACGCGATGACGGCACGCCCTACGCCCATGAAAAGCTCAGAACGCAACTTTGCCCGCCGCATAGACCTGACCTCGCTTCAGCTCTTTGTGGCCGTCTGCGAGCTGGGCAGCATAGGCAAGGCCGCCGAACGCGAATTCATCGCCGCCTCGGCCGTCAGCAAGCGCCTTTCCGACCTGGAGGCCACGCTGGACACCCCGCTGCTGTACCGCCACACCCGCGGAGTCGACCTGACGCCGGCCGGCGAAAGCCTGCTGCACCATGCGCGATCGGTGCTGTTCAGCCTCGAAAAAATGCAGAGCGAACTCAGCGAGTACGCCGACGGCGTGCGCGGCCATGTGCGCGTGCACGCGAGCATCTCGGCCATCGTGCAGTTTTTGCCCGAGGACCTGGGCGCTTTCACGCGCGAGCATTCCGGCATCAAGATAGACCTCGAAGAGCACCTGAGCACCGAGGTCGTGCGCGCGGTGCAGGAAGGCGCGGCCGACCTGGGCATCTGCAACACCGCCGACGGCGCGGGCGACCTGCAGGCCCTGCCCTACCGCAGCGACAAGCTGGTGCTCATCGTCCCCCGGGGCCACCCGCTGTGCGCGCAGGGCGCCATCCGCTTCGAAGCCGCGCTGGATTACGACCAGGTCGGCCTGCATTCCAACAGCTCGATTTACCTGGCCATGCGCGAAGCCGCGGCGCGCCTGGGCCGCACCATCAAGCTGCGCATCCACGTGACCGGCCTGGACGCCATGTGCCGCATGATCCACAACGGCCTGGGCGTGGGCGTGATGCCGCAGCGCGCCTTTGAGCTGACGCACGGCGTGGGCGAGCTTGAATCCATACCGCTGCTGGACAGCTGGGCGGAGCGCCAGATCCAGCTGGTGGCCCGCGACTTTTCCACGCTGCCGCTGACGGCCCGGCTGCTGGTGGAGCACCTGACGCAGCCCACGGCGCCGGCCGCCCGCGCCAAACCGGCCCACACCGGGGCCGCTCCCGCCGGTGCGGCCGCCTAAAATCACCCCAACGACAAACACACACGGCAACGAGAGACCACGAAGGAAAACCATGGGACGCACCCTCTACGACAAGATCTGGGACGAGCACGTCGTTCATACCGAAGACGACGGCACGGCCATCCTCTACATAGACCGCCACCTGGTGCACGAAGTCACCAGCCCGCAGGCCTTTGAAGGCCTGCGCGAGGCCGGCCGCAAGGTCTGGCGCATCAGCTCCATCGTCGCCACCGCCGACCACAACACGCCCACCACCGGCTGGGAACTGGGCTATGACGGCATCACCGACCAGGTCAGCAAGGAACAGATCACCACGTTGGACAGCAACATCAAGGAATTTGGCGCGGCCGCCTTCTTCCCCTTCCTCTCCAAACGCCAGGGCATCGTGCACGTCATCGGCCCCGAAAACGGCGCCACCCTGCCCGGCATGACGGTGGTCTGCGGCGACTCGCACACCTCCACCCACGGCGCCTTCGGCGCGCTGGCGCACGGCATAGGCACCAGCGAGGTCGAGCACGTGATGGCCACGCAAACCCTGCTGGCCAAAAAAGCCAAGAACATGCTCGTAAAGGTGGAAGGCAAGCTCGCCCCCGGCCTGACCGGCAAGGACATCGTGCTGGCCATCATCGGCAAGATAGGCACGGCCGGCGGCACCGGCTACACGATTGAATTCGCCGGCTCGGCGATACGCGCGCTCAGCATGGAAGGCCGCATGACGGTCTGCAACATGGCGATTGAAGCCGGCGCGCGCGCCGGCCTGGTCGCCGTCGACCAGAAAACCATCGACTACGTCAAGGGCCGCCTGCTATCGCCCACCGGCGTCGAATGGGACATGGCCGTCAAATACTGGAACACGCTGCACTCCGATGCCGATGCGAAATTCGATGCCGTGGTCGAGCTCGACGCCAGCCAGATCCTGCCGCAGGTCACCTGGGGCACCTCGCCCGAAATGGTGCTGTCGATTGACGACCGCGTGCCCGACCCCGACAAGGAAAAAGACGCCAACAAGCGCGATGCCATCGAACGCGCCCTGAAATACATGGGCCTGGAGCCCGGCAAGGCGCTGAACGACCTCTACATCGACAAGGTGTTCATAGGCTCCTGCACCAACAGCCGCATCGAGGACATGCGCGAAGCCGCCGCCGTGATCAAGAAGATCGGCCAGAAGGTCGCCAAAAACGTCAAGCTCGCACTGGTGGTGCCGGGCTCCGGCCTGGTCAAGGAGCAGGCCGAGCGCGAAGGCCTGGACAAGATCTTTGTGGCCGCCGGCTTTGAATGGCGCGAACCGGGCTGCTCCATGTGCCTGGCCATGAACGCCGACCGGCTGGAGCCGGGCGAGCGCTGCGCCTCCACCAGCAACCGCAACTTCGAAGGCCGCCAGGGCGCCGGCGGACGCACCCACCTGGTCAGCCCCGCCATGGCGGCGGCGGCGGCCGTGCACGGCCACTTTGTCGATATCCGCAAGTTTGTCTAACCCGAGCCACAGGAGGAACTTCCCATGAAAAAAATCACCACCCTGCTCGCGCTGTCGCTGGTGTCCGTGACCCTGCTGCTGGCCGGCTGCAACACCTTCCGCGGTGTCGGCCAGGACGTCCAGAAAGTCGGCGAGAAAATCGAAAACGCGGCGAAGAAGTAAATGAAAAAATTCACCCTACACAAGGGCCTCGTGGCCCCCATGGACCGCGAGAACGTCGACACCGACGCCATCATCCCCAAGCAGTTCCTCAAGTCGATACGCAAGACCGGCTTCGGACCCAACCTGTTTGATGAATGGCGCTACCTGGACGCGGGCTTTCCCGGCCAGGACCCGGCCACGCGCAAACCCAACCCCGACTTCGTGCTGAACCAGCCGCGCTATGCGGGCGCCTCCATCCTGCTGGCGCGCAAAAACTTCGGCTGCGGCTCCTCGCGCGAACACGCGCCCTGGGCGCTGGACCAATACGGCTTTCGCGCCATCATCGCGCCCAGCTACGCCGACATCTTCTTTAACAACAGCTTCAAGAACGGCCTGCTGCCCATCGTGCTGCCCGAAGCGCAGGTGGCCCAGCTGTTCGACGAGGCGCTGGCCTTTCCCGGCTACCAGCTGACGGTGGATCTGGAGCGCCAGGTGATCGTCAAGCCGCAGGGCGGGGAGCTCCCCTTCGAGGTGCAGGCCTTCCGCAAATACTGCCTGCTCAACGGCCTGGACGACATCGGCCTGACCCTGCGCCAGAGCGACAAGATCAAGGCCTTTGAAGCCGAGCGCCTGGCGACCAAACCCTGGCTGAACCACACGGTGGCGGGTTGATGCTCGCCGCGCGCCGTTTTATTCGAAGCCTGCGCTGTTGGGCGGGCGCGATGATGGTGGGACTGCTGGGCTGCACCGCGGTATATGGCCAAAGTGCTGCGCCGTCTGTGCTGGTGCTGGGTGGAGCCTCGCACACCCAGTCCGGGTTTTCGGATCCCAGGATTCAGCGTTTCTATACGGCAACCGCCGCGAACGCAGCAGAGCAAATGGCCGAGGCCCTGGAAAAGGCCGGCGTGCGCAACACCAAATTCATTGTCTGGTCGAAATACCCGGAATACCAGCAGGAGCTAGGCAACAACATCGCGGCTTGCGACTGCAACTTTTTGCTGCAAGTCTCGTTCGGAAAAGACGTCGCCGCTTCCCCACAAGTCCTGTTTCTTGAATACCAGTTGATGTACCTCGCCAAGTCTGCGTCGCAACAACCGGGATTCGAGCAAGCCAAGCTTGAAGCCAGGTTCAAGCGCCACTTTGACATTCCCATTACCAACGACATCCTCGGAGAAGGAAAATTTCCGAGCTTCGCAACCGAAATCGCCGGCGAAATCGTCAAGTCCGGCGCTTTGACAACCAACTCAAACTCCAAATGAAAATTGCAATTCTCCCGGGTGACGGCATCGGCACCGAAATCGTCGCCGAGGCCGTCAAGGTCCTGAAGGCCCTGGACCTGAAGTTCGAAACCGAAAGCGCGCTGGTCGGCGGCGCCGCCTACGAGGCCCACGGCCACCCGCTGCCCGAGGCCACGCTCAAGCTCGCCAAGGAAGCCGACGCCGTGCTCTTCGGCGCGGTAGGCGACTGGAAATACGACAAACTGGACCGTCCGCTGCGGCCCGAGCAGGCCATCCTGGGCCTGCGCAAAAACCTGGGCCTGTTCGCCAACTTCCGCCCGGCGATCTGCTACGCGCAGCTGGTGGACGCCTCCAGCCTCAAGCGCGAGCTGGTGTCCGGCCTGGATATCCTCATCATCCGCGAGCTGACCGGCGACATCTACTTCGGCCAGCCGCGCGGCCGCCGCGTCTCGCCCGACGGCCATTTCCCCGGCTCGGAAGAAGCTTTCGACACCATGCGCTATTCGCGCCCGGAGATCGAGCGCATCGCCCACGTCGCCTTCCAGGCGGCCCGCAAGCGCGGCAAGCGCGTGACCAGCGTCGACAAGGCCAACGTGCTGGAAACCTTCCAGCTCTGGAAAGACGTGGTCACCGAGGTCGGCACGCAATACCCCGACGTCGCGCTGGACCACATGTATGTGGACAACGCCGCCATGCAGCTGGTGAAGGCGCCCAAGAAGTTCGACGTGGTCGTCACCGGCAATATGTTCGGCGACATCCTCAGCGACGCCGCCGCCATGCTGACCGGCTCTATCGGCATGCTGCCCTCGGCCAGCCTCAACGACAAAAACCAGGGCCTGTACGAGCCCAGCCACGGCAGCGCGCCCGACATCGCCGGCAAGGGCGTGGCGAATCCGCTGGCAACGATTTTGAGCGCGGCCATGATGCTGCGCTTCAGCCTGAACCAGCCCGAAGCCGCCGCCCGCATCGAAAAAGCCGTGGACGCCGTGCTGAGCCAGGGCCTGCGCACACCCGACATTTATAGCGAAGGCACGACCAAGGTCGGCACGGTGCAGATGGGCGATGCGGTCGTCAAAGCGCTAAGCTGACGTTTTTTTGCCGCAAACTGCCTCAAACCACGGTTTTACCGACGGTTTGAGGCAGCTGTCAGCCTAGTCAAAGCCAAGCCTGGCTACAATCGACACCTATGCGCAAAAACCCCGCTTTCACCCACTGCCCCGCCGCCCTGCGCGCGGGTCATGGCGCGCCGGTTTTTGCCCAGATCACCAAAACGACCACCATTAAAGGCTAGCAAGCCTGGTTCGTCGTGCCCTGCCGGCTCGATGAGCCGGGCCCAAAAGCCATATTTTTGACTTTTTGAAGGGGCAGTTCCAATGAAACTCAAAGGCAATCTCACAGGGCTCGTCGGTTGGCGCGGCATGGTCGGCTCGGTCCTGATCGACCGCATGCAGGCCGAGGGCGATTTCGACCTGATCGAGCCGGTGTTCTTTTCGACCTCCAACGCGGGCGGCAAAGCCCCCGCCCAGGCGAAGAACGAGACCACGCTCAAAAACGCCTTTGACATTGAAGCGCTCAAGAAGTGCGACGTCATCATCACGGCCCAGGGCGGCGACTACACCTCCGAAGTCTTCCCCAAGCTGCGCGCGGCCGGCTGGAAGGGCCACTGGATAGACGCGGCCTCCACGCTGCGCATGAACGACGACGCCGTCATCATCCTGGACCCGGTCAACCTGCCGGTGATCCAGAACGCGCTGGCCAAGGGCGGCAGCAACTGGATTGGCGGCAACTGCACGGTCAGCTGCATGCTGATGGGCGTGGGCGCGCTGTACAAGGCCGGCCTGGTCGAGTGGATGACCAGCATGACCTACCAGGCGGCTTCGGGCGGCGGCGCGCAGCACATGCGCGAATTGCTCACGCAGTTCGGCACGCTCAACAGCGAAGTCCGCTCGCTGCTGGACGACCCCAAGTCCGCCATCCTTGAAATCGACCGCCGCATCCTGGCCAAACAACAGGGCTTGAGCACCAGTGAGACCGCCAACTTCGGCGTGCCGCTGGGCGGCTCGCTGATTCCCTGGATCGACAAGGACCTGGGCAACGGCATGAGCAAGGAAGAATGGAAGGGCGGCGCCGAGACCAACAAGATCTTGGGCCAGGGCGCGAGCTTCGGCACGGCCGAAACCCCCGTGGACGGCTTCTGTGTGCGCATAGGCGCGATGCGCTGCCACAGCCAGGCGCTGACCTTCAAGCTCAAGAAGGACGTGCCGCTGGCCGACATCGAGGCCATGATCGCAGCCGACAACGAGTGGGTCAAAGTCGTGCCCAACACGCGCGAAGCTTCCATCAAGGACCTCACACCCGTGGCCGTCACCGGCACCATGCAGATCCCGGTGGGCCGGCTGCGCAAGCTGGCCATGGGCCCCGACTACCTGGGTGCGTTCACGGTGGGCGACCAGCTGCTGTGGGGCGCCGCCGAGCCGCTGCGCCGCATGCTGCGCATCCTGCTGCAGGCCTGAAATAATGAAGGTGAGCGGCTGCCAACATGCAGCCGCCCATCCGTAACTACATGTCACAGGACGTTGTCGTCAGACAACATCCGAAACTTGTAAGTTGCTGCTAACTCGCTGTGTCAAAACTTAAGTGGTGTCTTAGCTTGTCAGCCTAATGCCTTGATGTTAAGGTTGTTTTTCGAAAATTCGCATCGAGGTTTTTGTGCGCATAAGCAGAATAAAGTTACATGCAGACCGAGCACTGGAGGCTCACAACCCCATGAATAATCGCGGTCGTTGGCGCATAGGCGCCCTGGCAAGTGCCATTGCACTGCTCGGCAGCCTGGCAAGTCTGGAAGCCCACGCGCTCGCGCTGGGCCGGATCACAGTTCAGTCGGCATTGGGCGAGCCCCTTCGCGCGGAAATCGAGATTGCCGACATCAGGCCCGATGAAGCGTCCAGCCTCAAGGCTGGCGTGGCCCCACCCGATACCTTCAAGGCCGCAGGGCTTGAATACGGCAGCGTGGTTTCCGGCGTCGAGGTCAGCCTGCAGCGGCGCCCCGACGGCCGCTCCTTTCTGCGCTTGAGCAGCAGCCGCCCCGTCACCGAGCCTTTTGTCGACCTGATCCTGGAAGCCAGCTGGGCCAACGGCCGTATCACGCGCGACTACACCATGCTGTTCGACCCGCCGGCCCTGCGCTCGGGCAGCTCCGCAGCCGCGCCTACCGCGCCGGTCCTGTCGTCCCGCCCCGCGGCGCCGCCCGCCAAGGGCATTGCCTCCATTCCCTACTCGCCGCCGGCCGGCCCCAGCACCCGGCCCGCGCCGGTCGCCAAGGCCCCTGCCGCGCCCCTCGAGAAAGTGCCCGCCGGCGGTGACAAACAGGTTACCGTCAAGAGCGGCGACACCGCCGGCAAGATCGCCGCCCAGAACAAGCCCGCCAGCGTGTCGCTGGACCAGATGCTGGTGGCCCTGCTGCGCAGCAACCCGGACGCCTTCATCGGCGGCAACGTGAACCGCATCAAATCCGGCGCCGTGCTGGACATCCCGAGCGCCGAAACGGCCAGCGCGATTGCCGCCGGTGAAGCCAGCCAGACCATCGTCGCGCAAAGCAAGGACTTCAACAGCTTCCGCCGCAAACTGGCCGAAGGCGTGCCGGCCACCCAGGTGGCCAGCGCCGACCGCCAGGCCGGCGGCAAGGTGCAGGCCAAGGTCGAAGACCGCGCACCCGCCAGCAGCACACCCGACAAGCTGACCCTCTCCAAGGGCGCGGTCCAGGGCAAGGCGGCCCCGACGGCGGCCGAAGACAAGATCGCCAAGGAACGCCAGGCCAAGGAAGCCTCCACGCGGGTGGCCGAACTGTCCAAGAACATCAGCGAACTGAACAAGCTGGGTGCGGCTCCCGCGGCAGCGCCCGCCGCCAGTGCGGCCAAAGCCCCCGGCGTCGCCGTTCCCGCGCCCGCCAGCGTGCCGGCCCCAGCGGTCGCACCGGCTCCTGCCGCGGCAACCACCCCTGCCGCGTCCGCCCCGGCCAGCAAGCCGGCATCGGCACCGACCGCTGCCGCCGTCACACCGCCGGCAGTTGCCGGTAGCGCGCCGGCGCCGGCAGCCGCCGCGTCCGCTCCCGCAGCAGCCACTTCTGCCCCTGTGGCGGCGGCCTCCGCCTCCGCCAGCCCCGCCCCGGTAGCTGCGGCCTCCGAGCCGGCCCCGGCCGCCAGCGCCGCGGTCACGCCGCCTGTGGCTGCCGCCAAAAAACCCGTGGCAGCACCGCCGCCACCGCCTGAACCCAGCCTGGTCGACGAACTCCTCGACAACCCGCTGATACTGCCCATCGCCGGCGGCCTGCTGTTGCTGCTCGCCGGTTTCGGCTTTTACCGCTACCGCCAGCGCGGCGGCGCGGCCCAGGTCGACAGTTCCTTCCTCGAAAGCAGGCTGCAGCCCGATTCTTTTTTCGGCGCCAGCGGCGGCCAAAGGATTGACACGAATGAAGGCAACGCCACAGGCTCGTCCCTGGTGTATTCGCCCAGTCAATTGGATGCCGCTGGCGACGTCGACCCCGTAGCCGAAGCCGATGTGTACCTGGCCTATGGACGCGACCTGCAGGCCGAGGAAATCCTCAAGGAAGCCATGCGCACCAGCCCGATGCGCGTGGCCATCCATGCCAAGCTGATGGAAATCTACGCCAAGCGCCGTGACAGCAAGGCGTTTGAGACCGTCGCCATCGAGGCTTTCAACCTCACCCACGGTAGCGGTCCCGAGTGGGCCTACATCACCGAAATGGGCCGCGAACTCGACCCCGCCAACCCGATGTACCAGCCGGGCGGGCAGCCCGCCGGCGCCGGCCATGGCGGCAGCACCTCGGCCTTCAGCCCGGGCGGCACCGTGGCCATGGTGGCACAACCGGCGCACGTCCCCGCGCCCACGCCTTCCGTGGATGTCGACCTCGACCTGGACTTCTCGCTCGGTGACGAACCCAGTGAGCCGACCACGCCGGCCGCCATCTCGGCCCCGCCGCCTCCGCCGCCGGCACCCGTGCGCGTCGAGCCCACGGTGGCCATGAAGGCGCCGGAACCCGCTCCCCTGAACATGGATTTCAGCAGCGCCACGGTAGCGCTCCCGACGGCCACGCCGCCGGCCGCCAAACCCGCCGCCGCGCCCGAGGCCTCTTTCCTCGATGAAGGCCTGAACTTCACGCCCGAGCCGTTCACACCAGCGCCCAAACCGGCACCGGCACCCGCCCCCGTGAAGGCGGCGGCGCCCGCGCCGGCCCCTGCGCCAGCGGCAGCTCCGGCACCGGCGGCTGACAACGGCATGCTGGAATTCGACCTCGGTTCGCTGTCGCTGGACCTCAACGGCCCCACCACGGAAAGCCCTGCCCATCCCGAGGAAGCCTTGTCCATGTCCGGAGACCCGCTGGAAACCAAATTCCTGCTGGCCGAGGAATTCCGTTCGCTCGGCGATTCCGATGGCGCCAGGTCCCTGGCCGAAGAAGTGATGGCCGAAGCCAAGGGCCCGCTGAAGGTCAAGGCACAGGCCTTCCTGAACGCCCTGTCGTGAGCGCAGCCTGAACGCGCTGCGTTCACTGCGTGCCCGCCTGTGAGGATCGCACTTGGCATCAGCTATAGCGGCAGCGGCTACGAAGGCTGGCAGAGCCAGCTTTCGGGCAACACGGTCCAGGACAAGCTGGAGCTGGCGCTCGGCAAATTCGCCGCCCAGCCGATCCGCACGCTGTGCGCCGGCCGCACCGACGCCGGCGTGCACGGCCTCATGCAGGTCGTGCACTTCGACACCCTGCTGCAGCGCGACATCGCCTCCTGGGTGCGCGGCACCAACACCTTTTTGCCGACCGACATCGCCGTGCAGTGGGCGCGCGAAGTCCCGGACGAATTCCATTGCCGCGGCAGCGCCATCGCGCGCCGCTATGCTTACGTGGTGCTGGAGTCGCCGGTGCGGCCCAGCGTGGAAGCCGGGCGCGTCGGCTGGGTCTACCGGCCGCTGGACGAGACGGCCATGCGCCAGGCCGCCACTCACCTGGTCGGCGAGCATGATTTCAGCTCCTTCCGGGCCGCGCAATGCCAGGCCAAGTCCCCGGTCAAAACCATCAAGCGCATCACGATCTCGCACCGTGGGGAGCCGGGAGCCCGGTACTGGCGCTTCGAGTTCGAAGCCAACGCCTTTTTGCACCACATGATCCGCAATATCATGGGCTGCCTGGTCGCCATAGGCCAGGGCAGCTACCCGCCGGACTGGCTGGCCGGCGTGATGGCTGCGCGCAGCCGCGACGCAGCCGCGCCCACGTTCTCGCCTGATGGTTTGTACTTCCTGGGGCCGGTGTATGAAGACCACTATGGCCTGCCAAGTCGCACGGCGGCCTATGATTGGCTGCCATGACGCCGACACCAATTACCCGTACCCGCATCAAAATCTGCGGCCTGACCCGCGAGGAAGACGTGGATGCCGCCGTGGCGGCCGGGGCGGACGCGGTCGGTTTTGTGATGTACGAGGCCAGCCCGCGCCATGTGACGGCCGAACGCGCCGCCGAACTGGCCCGCCGCCTGCCGCCCTTTGTGACCCCGGTGCTGCTCTTCGTCAACGCGCCCACGGCCCGCATCAGCGCCGCCTGCGCCCTCATGCCCACGGCTTTTCTGCAATTTCACGGGGACGAAACGCCCGAAACCTGCCTGCAGGCCGGCCGGCCCTTTATGCGCGCGGCGCGCATTCCGCTTGATGAAAAAGCCGCCCCAAACACCCAGGGCAACCCGGGCGGCTTTGATCTCGTAAAATACGCCCAGGACTTCAAGGCCGCACAAGCCATCCTCCTCGACGCCCATGTCGAGGGTTATGGCGGCGGCGGGAAAACATTCAATTGGTCACTTCTTCCTCCAAACGTCAACGCTCACCTCGTTTTGTCTGGTGGATTGACGCCTGCAAACGTGATCGATGGCATTTCGCAAGTCAGGCCGCGTTGCACAACGCTGGCCGTTGATGTCAGTTCCGGCGTCGAGATTTCCAAGGGAGTCAAAAGCGCCGACAAAATCAACCAATTCGTCGCGGCCGTGCGCGCCGCCGACGAGTTACTTGCAAAGAGTCCCCATCATGTACGAGTACCACCAGCCTGACGCTTCAGGCCATTTCGGAATTTACGGCGGCAGTTTCGTTTCGGAAACGCTGACCCACGCGATCAACGAACTCAAGGCCGCCTACGCCAAATACCAGCACGACCCGGAATTCATCGCCGAATTCCATTCCGAGCTGGCGCATTTCGTGGGCCGCCCTTCCCCGATCTACCATGCCGCGCGCATGAGCCGCGAACAGGGCGGCGCGCAGATCTACCTCAAGCGCGAGGACCTCAACCACACCGGCGCGCACAAGATCAACAACACCATAGGCCAGGCCATGCTGGCGCGCCGCATGGGCAAGCCGCGCGTCATCGCCGAGACCGGCGCCGGCCAGCACGGTGTGGCCACCGCCACCATCTGCGCGCGCTACGGCCTGGAGTGCGTGGTCTACATGGGCAGCGAAGACGTCAAGCGCCAGAGCCCCAATGTCTACCGCATGAACCTGCTGGGCGCCACGGTGGTGCCGGTCGAAAGCGGCAGCAAGACGCTGAAAGACGCGCTCAACGAGGCCATGCGCGACTGGGTCGCCAACGTGGACAACACCTTCTACATCATAGGCACGGTGGCCGGCCCCCACCCTTATCCCATGATGGTGCGCGACTTCCAGAGCGTGATCGGCGCCGAATGCCTGCAGCAGATGCCGGAATTCATCGGCAGCAAACAACCCGACGCGGTGATCGCCTGCGTGGGCGGCGGCAGCAATGCCATGGGCATCTTCCATCCCTATATCCAGCACGCCAAAACCCGCCTGATCGGCGTCGAGGCCGCCGGCGAGGGCCTGGAAAGCGGCAAGCATTCGGCTTCGCTGCAGCGCGGCCTGCCCGGCGTGCTGCACGGCAACCGCACTTATGTGCTGCAAAACGAGGACGGCCAGGTCACCGAGACCCACAGCATCAGCGCCGGGCTGGATTACCCCGGCGTGGGCCCGGAACACGCCTTCCTGAAAGACATAGGCCGCGCTGAATATGTCGGCATCACCGACAAGGAAGCGCTGGAAGCTTTCCATTACCTGTGCCGCACCGAAGGCATCATTCCCGCACTGGAATCCAGCCATGCCGTGGCCTGCGCCATGAAGATGGCGCGCAGCATGCGTAGCGACCAGAGCCTGCTCGTCTGCCTTTCGGGGCGGGGCGACAAGGACATAGGCACGGTGGCCGACCTTTCGGGTGCCGACTTTTACGACCGGCCGTCCATGCGAGGCCTTTCGGTCAAGGGCGGCGCAAAGGGTAGCGAGGTACAGCCATGAGCCGCATTGCCGCCACCTTTTCCACACTCAAAAGCCAGGGCCGCAAGGCCTTGATTCCTTACGTCACCGCGGGCTTTCCCTTTGCCGACGTCACGCCGGAGCTGATGCATGCCATGGTGGCCGGCGGCGCCGACGTGATCGAGCTGGGCGTGCCGTTTTCCGACCCCAGCGCCGACGGTCCGGTGATCCAGAAAGCCGGCGACAAAGCCCTGTCCTTCGGCATAGGCCTGGCCCAGGTGCTGGACATGGTGCGCCAGTTCCGCAGCAAAGACAGCAGCACGCCGGTGGTCCTGATGGGTTACGCCAACCCCGTGGAGCGCTACGACATCAAACACGGCGGCGGCAAAACGGAAAGCGCTTTCATCCGCGACGCCGCCCAGGCCGGCGTGGACGGTGTGCTCATCGTCGACTACCCGCCCGAGGAATGCGTGGAATTCGCCGCCCGGCTGCGCGCGCACAACATGGATTTGATCTTTTTGCTGGCGCCCACCAGCACCGACGCGCGCATGGCCCAGGTGGCCGAAGTCGCCAGCGGCTATGTCTACTACGTCTCGCTCAAGGGCGTGACGGGCGCCGGCACGCTGGACGTAGGGGCCGTCGAAGCCACGCTGCCGCGCATACGCAAGCATGTGAACGTGCCCGTGGGCGTGGGCTTCGGCATACGCGACGCCGCCACGGCCAAGGCCATCGGCAAGGTGGCCGATGCCGTGGTCATAGGCAGCAAAATCATCCAGCTGATCGAAAACCAGCCGCGCGACAAGGTGGCCGCCACCGCGCAGGCGTTTTTGCAGGAAATCCGTACTGCTTTGGACTGACTTTCAAGCAGGCCGGCCTGGGGCCGGACACCGGGCAAACCGGCGCATAATTGCGCTTTTCGCCCGGCAAGCCCCAGGCGCCGCCCGACACCACAAGGACTGACTTCATGTCTTGGCTAGAAAAACTTCTCCCCCCCAAAATCAGCCCCACCGACCCGACGGAACGCCGCCAGGTGCCCGAGGGCCTGTGGATCAAGTGCCCGAGCTGCGAGGCTGTGCTTTACAAAACCGACCTGGAAAAAAACCAGAACGTCTGCCCGCAGTGCAGTCACCACCACCGCATAGGCGCGCGCGCTCGGCTGGACGCTTTCCTGGACCCGGAAGGCCGTTACGAGCTGGGCCAGGAAGTGCTGCCGGTCGATGCCCTGAAGTTCAAGGACAGCCGCAAATACCCGGAACGCCTGAAAGAAGCCCTGGAAAACACCCAGGAAACCGATGCGCTGGTCGTCATGGGCGGCGCGGTGCACAGCATAGGCGTGGTTGTGGCCTGCTTTGAGTTCGACTTCATGGGCGGCAGCATGGGCAGCGTGGTGGGCGAGCGCTTTGTGCGCGGCGTGCACGCGGCCATTGAACAAAAAGTCCCCTTCATCTGCTTTACCGCCACCGGCGGCGCGCGTATGCAGGAAGGCCTGCTCAGCCTCATGCAGATGGCCAAAACCAATGCCGCCCTGACGCGCCTGGCCAAAAAAGGCCTGCCTTACATCAGCGTGCTGACCGACCCGACCATGGGCGGGGTGAGCGCCGGCTTCGCCTTTGTCGGCGATGTTGTCATTGCCGAACCCAAAGCCCTGATCGGTTTTGCCGGGCCTCGCGTGATTGAATCGACCGTGCGCGTGACGCTGCCGGAAGGTTTCCAGCGCGCCGAATTCCTGCAGACCAAGGGTGCGATCGACTTCATCTGCGACCGCAGGGAACTGCGCAAGACCGTGGCCAACTCGCTGGCCATGCTGCTGCGCCAGCCTGCGGATGCCGTCAGCTGAGAAACCGGCAAGCCCTGCCTCTCCCCCCCCGAAAAGCCCCTCAAGCAAGGCGTATTAGCCGCACGAAAAGTTCGCAGCGCGGGTCACATGGGATGATGTGGTTCACGGCACCCCAAAGCACGATGAGACCATGTCAGAAGCCTTGACCCTGAGCTCCCTTCCCCTGTTTCCGCTGGGTGCGGTGCTGTACCCCGGCGGTGTCTTGCCGCTGCGCATTTTTGAGGTCCGCTACCTCGACATGATCGGCAAGTGCCACAAGGCCGGCGCGCCCTTCGGCGTGGTTTCGCTCATCGAAGGATCCGAGGTCCTCCGCCCCGCCGATGCCGGTGCTCCGACGGGCGACGGCTTTGCGCACGAGACCTTCAGCAGCGTGGGCACCCTGGCCACCATCACCGAGTTCTCCATCCCCCAGCCGGGCCTGATGGCCATACGCTGCACCGGTGCGCAACGCTTTGAAATCTCCCGCCGCGAAAAACTCAAGCACGGCCTGTGGATCGCCGACGTCACCCGGTTGGAAGACGATCAGCCCGTCGCCATTCCGCCCGACCTGCAAGCCGCGGCCGACGCGCTGGGCAGGCTGATCAAAAGCCTGCAAGTGCGCGACATTCCGCAGGCCCAGATGCCGCTGCAGTCGCCCTACCGGCTGGACGACTGCGGCTGGGTTTCCAACCGCTGGTGCGAACTGCTGCCCATCCCCCTGGAACTCAAGCAGCGCCTGATGCAGCTGGACAACCCCCTGATGCGGCTGGAACTGGTGAGCGACATCCTGGAGCGCACCGGCATCGCGCTTTAGGGCCTGTTGGCCATCTCGAATGCCTTTTCAGGCAGCCGGGCCAAAACACCCCTGTAAAAACTTAAAATCGACAATTCGGCGCTTTTCGGGCCCACCTCGCGTGGGCCGGGCGCCCGGCACCTTTCGACCTCTTTCCGGAAACCTTGACCTTATGTCCAACCAGCCGAACACGCCCACCGCCACCCCCGCGCCACAAGACGAGAACAAGCTGATCGTCGAGCGCCGCGAAAAGCTCAAGGCCTTGCGCAAAGACCAGGCGGACGGCAAAGGCGTGGCCTTCCCGAACGACTTCAAGCCGGCCGACCATGCGGGCAAGCTGCACGCCGCGCACGGCGACAAGGACGGCGAGGCGCTGGCCGCCGAGGCGATTCCCGCCAAGGTCGCCGGCCGCATGATGCTCAAGCGCGTGATGGGCAAGGCGAGTTTTGCCACCCTGCAGGACAGCACCGGGCGCATCCAGATTTTCCTCACGCGCGACGAGATAGGCGAAGAACTGTATGCCGCCTTCAAGCACTGGGACCTGGGCGATATCGTGGCGGCCGAAGGCAAGGTCTTCAAGACCAAAACCGGCGAGCTGTCCATCCATGCCACCAGCGTGCGCCTGCTGACCAAGAGCCTGCGTCCCCTGCCCGGCGATTTTTACGGCATGGCCGACCAGGAACAGAAATACCGCCAGCGCTATGTCGACCTGATCACCGACGAGCAGGCACGCAAGCGTTTCACCGCGCGCAGCAAGGCCGTCAGCTCGATCCGCGAATTCATGGTCAAGCACGACTTCCTCGAGGTCGAGACGCCCATGCTGCACCCCATCCCGGGCGGCGCCAATGCCAAACCCTTCAAGACGCACCACAATGCGCTGGACCAGGAGATGTTCCTGCGCATCGCGCCCGAGCTCTACCTCAAGCGCCTGATCGTCGGGGGTTTTGACCGCGTCTTCGAGATCAACCGCAGCTACCGCAACGAGGGCATCTCGGTGCGGCACAACCCCGAATTCACCATGATGGAGTTCTATGCGGCCTATTGGGACTACAACGACCTCATGGACTTCACCGAGGCGCTGATCCGCGACGCGGCGCAAAAAGCCGTGGGCACGCTGCAGCTGAGCTACGGCGGCAAGGAAGAAAAAATCGACCTCGCCAAGCCCTTTGCCCGCCTCACAATACGCGAAGCCATCCTCAAGCACACCGAAGCCGGCGACCATGTCGACGACGCCGCCTGGCTGACCAATGCCCTCAAAAAGCTGGGCATGAACGAGGAAAAAGACCGGCTCTCGACGCGTTCGCTGGCCAGCCTGCAGGTGCTGTACTTCGAGGAACTGGTCGAGGAAAAGCTCTGGCAGCCGACCTTCATCATGGAACACCCGACGGAAATCTCGCCGCTGGCGCGCGCCAATGACAGCCGGCCCGAAGTGACCGAGCGCTTTGAGCTCTACATCACCGGCCGCGAATTCGGCAACGGCTTCAGCGAGCTCAACGACGCCGAAGAGCAGGCCGCCCGCTTCAACGCACAGGTCGCGGCCAAGGACAGCGGCGACGACGAAGCCATGTTCTACGACCACGACTTCGTGCGCGCCCTCGAATACGGCATGCCCCCCACCGGCGGCTGCGGCGTGGGCATTGACCGCCTGATGATGCTGCTGACGGACAGCCCCAGCATTCGCGACGTGATCTTGTTCCCTGCCCTGCGCCGCGAGGTCTGAAGCCGGACCGATGAGGCGCCCGGCCTGAACTCCTCATGGCCAGTGCCTCCCCTTTGAAATACCTCGCCGGCTATCCCGAAAACCTGCGGGTCCAGGTTCAGCAATTGCTGGACCAGGGCCGGCTGGGCGAGGTGCTACTCGCCAAATACCCCCAGGGCCACGGCGTGCGGACCGACAAGGCACTGTACGACTACGTGATGGAACTCAAGAACGATTTCCTGCGCAGCTCCGAACCGCTGTCCAAGGTGGCTTTCGACAGCAAGCTCCACGTGATCGCCCACGCGCTGGGCACGCACACCACCGTCTCACGCGTGCAGGGCAACAAACTCAAGGCCAAACGCGAGATCCGCGTCGCCACCTTGTTCAAGGATGTGCCGGCGGAGTTCCTGCGCATGATCACGGTGCATGAGCTGGCCCACATCAAGGAGCGAGCCCATGACAAGGCTTTCTACCAGCTGTGCACGCACATGGAGCCGCAGTATCACCAGTACGAGTTTGATTTGCGGGTCTACCTCACGCACGTGGACGCGGTGGGGAAGCTGGCCTGGCCGGGAAGCCAGGCGGCCTGAGGCGCAGGAGGCGGCAGCGTCAGGGAATCAACCCAAGCGCGTGCATATATGCCGGCTGCACCATCAACTCATCCCAGCCAAACGCCCTGCCCTGCGGCAACAGCGCCAGGCGCCGCAACTCGCTGGCTTCCATGGCTTCCCACTGGCCCTTGAGCAGGGCCTCGGACATGCCGTCCAGCAGTTCGTCGACGGGCTGGCCCTCGCCCACGGACTGGTTGCACAGCAGCACCATGTCGCAGCCGGCGTTGAGTGCCGTGACGGCTGCCTCGGTGTAGCTCACTTCCTTGCCGTCGATCAGGCGGGCGCCGGCCATGCTGAGGTCGTCGCTGAAAATCGCGCCGCCAAAACCCAGCTGGCTGCGCAGGATGAAATTCAGCCACTGGCTGGAGAAACCGGCCGGCCGGGCATCGACCTTGGGATAGATCACATGGGCGGGCATCACGCTGCTGAGCGTGGTGTTGAGCCAGCCGTAAGGCGCGGCATCGTCGGCCAGTATGGCTTTGAGGCTGCGCTTGTCGACGGGAATGTCGGTGTGGGAGTCGGCCTTGACAAAACCGTGGCCGGGGAAGTGCTTGCCGCAGTTGGCGACGCCGGCCTGCAGCAGGCCGTGCATCAGGCTCTTGGCCAGCAGCGTGACGACGCGCGGGTCGCGGCCGAAGGCGCGGTCGCCGATCACACCGCTCTCACCGTAATCGAGGTCCAGCACCGGCGTGAAGCTGAAATCGACGCCGCAGGCGCGCAGTTCGGCGCCCAGCACATAACCGCAGGCGGTGGCGGCATTGGTGGCGGCCAGCTGGTCTTTCATCCACAGCAGGCCCAGCTCGCGCATGGGCGGCAGGTGAGTGAAGCCATCGGTCTTGAAGCGCTGCACGCGGCCGCCTTCGTGGTCCACGCAGATCAGCAAATCCTCTCGGATGTCCTTGATCTCGGCGCACAGGTCGGACAGCTGCCGGCGATCCTTCCAGTTGCGGGCGAACAGGATGATGCCGCCGGTCAGCGGGTGTTTCAGGCGCCGGCGGTCGGCCTTGGTGAGTGCATGGCCGGCGATGTCGATGATGAGGGGGGCGTGCTGGGTCATAAGAAAAATCCGGAGTTGGGAGCTTCCGTTGAGGGGTCAGGAGAGTTTTTCCACCACGCAGAAACTGGCGGCGTAGTCGGTCTCGTCGGTGACGGTGACATGGGCGGTGAGCTGGCGCGCCTCGAACCAGGCTTTGAGCGTGCCGTGCAGCACGATTTCGGGCTTGCCGCTGGCGGCCTTGGCGATTTCACAGGAGCGCCAGGTCATGGGCATGCGCATGCCCATGCCTATCGCCTTGCTGAAGGCCTCCTTGGCGGAAAAACGGGTAGCCAGGTAGCTGACGCCGCGGTCCGGCCAGCGCGCGCTGCGGGCCTTCCAGGTAGCCAGTTCGCCGTCGGCCAGGATCCTCCTGGCAAAGCGCTCGCCGTGCTTGTCAAGGCTGGCGCGAATGCGGCGCACGTCGCAAATATCAGTGCCGATGCCGTAGATCATGGAGCCCCCACGGTCGCCCACTGCGTGTGGCTCCCTGCCCCCCGAGGGGGCCGCCCGCCTGCGGCCCGGCAAAGCCGGTTCCGCGGCTCAGGCTGGTACTTCAGGGTAGTTTCACGGTAGCGGGAAATCATGCGGCTGCAAACGCCCGGTCTATGCTGGCCAGATAGCTCCTGACGGTGGCGGCGTAGCCCAGTTCCAGCGCGTCGGCGATCAGGGCGTGGCCTATGGAGACTTCCAGCACGCCCGGCACTTCGCGCACAAACTCCGTGAGGTTGTCGCGGTTCAGGTCGTGGCCGGCATTGATGCCCAGGCCGGCGGCCGCCGCAGCCTGCGCCGCCGCGGTGAAGCGGGCCAGCGCCTGCGCTTTTTCGGGGCCGGGCCAGGCGCGGGCATAGGTTTCCGTATAAAACTCCACGCGGTCGGCCCCTACGGCCTTGGCCGCCGCCATGGCTTGGGGCACCGGGTCCATAAAAAGACTGACGCGCACCCGGCGGTCGTGCGCCTGCTGGATCAAAGGCCGCAGGCGCTCGGCATCCTCGGGAAAGCTCCAGCCGTGGTCGCTGGTGAACTGATCTTCGCTGTCGGGCACAAAGGTGCACTGGTGCAGCGGCAGGCCGCGGGCGGCCAGGTCGTGCACAAAACCCATGAGGTTCTGAAAAGGATTGCCTTCGATGTTGAATTCGCGGTCGGGCCAGTCCTTCATCAGCGCCGCAAGCTCAAAGACGTCGTCGGGACGGATATGGCGCTCGTCGGGCCGCGGATGCACCGTGATGCCCTGGGCGCCGGCCTCCAGGCACAACTCGGCTGCGCGGAGCACGCTGGGGATGTCCAGGTGGCGGGAATTGCGCAGCAAGGCAACCTTGTTGACATTGACAGACAGTGCGGTCTTGTCGTGCGCATGGGAGACGACGGGAACGGGCGAAAGGATTTTCATGGCGGTGGCTCGTTAAAAAGCTTGCAGGTCCATCATCATTTGCCGCGTTTTCAGGACCTTGACGCCACAATGGTAGTGCAGGAGGCTGCGCAGCTGGGTTTTAAGCTCATTGAAGCCCGGTATACAGGCCCGCACAGTGTCGGAAAACAGGGACTCGTCGCCCAGCGCCTGCTGCAGCGCCTGCCATTGCTCGCCGGGCAAGCTGGCGCGGTCGTCATCATGCGCCTGCCGCAGGCCCGCCTCGGGCACCAGCACATAGCGGATGCCCGGATCCAGCGGCGCCAGCGTGGCGGTCTCAAGATCCAGCAGCGGCAAAAGGCCGATGTCGCGCAGCAGCCGCAGCTCGAAGGCGCGCAAGGCCAGTTGCAAGGTCTCGGCGCTCTGCGCGGCGAGCAGTTGCACCGTGGCCGCATAGGCGTCAAACAGCACGGGGTGCGGATCGTCGCGCGCCAGCAGGCGCATCAGCAGCTCATTGAGGTAATAGCCCGACAGCAGCGCATCCCCGGTCGGCATCACATGGCCGCCTTGCCATTCGGCGCTCTTGAGGGTGCGAATTTCAGCGTCGCCGCCGAAAGCGATATGCAGCGGCTGCAGCGGCAGCAAAATCGGCCGGAAACTCGAACTCGGCTTCTTGGCCCCACGCGCCACCAGCGCCACCCGCCCGTACTTGCGGGTAAACACCTCCAGGATCAGGCTGGACTCGCTCCAGTCGTAGCGGTGGAGAACGTAGGCCGGCTCATCGCCTATGCGTTTGGTGGCCATGGCCGGTACGCCTATAAATCCGATGGCCGGGCGCATGCCGGCGTTGCGCGGTGCTCGGAATCCTCATGCACCCAAGTGCATTCCGGTGTCCTGTGCTCCGGGCGCCTTGGCCTGCATCCCGGCCATCGAATTTCTAGGCGCACCGTAACTCCGCTACTCGTAGCCAAAGGTTTTGACTCTCGCTTCATCATCGGCCCAGCCCGAGCGGACCTTGACCCAGATCTCCAGGAACACCTTGCCGCCCGTGAGGGTTTCGAGTTCATGCCGGGCTTCGGTGCCTATGCGTTTGAGCTTTTCGCCCTTCTCGCCAATGATCATGCCCTTGTGGCCGTCGCGCTCGACAATGATGGTGGCGGCGATCTTGCGCAGGGTGCCCTCTTCCTCGTACTGGTCGATGACCACGGTGGAGGTGTAGGGCAGCTCGTCGCCGGTCAGGCGGAACAGCTTTTCGCGGATGATCTCAGCGGCCATGAAGCGGTCGCTGCGGTCGGTCAGCTCGTCGGCGCCATACATCCAGGGCTGGACCGGCAGGTATTTTTCGCAAATGCCGAACAGGCGCTCGATGTCCCTGGCGTTGTTGGCCGACATGGGCACGAATTCGGCGAAATTGTGCCTCTCCTGCATCTCCCTGAGCCAGGGCGCGATCTCGGCGCGCCGGTGTATCAGGTCGAATTTGTTGGCCAGCAGGATCGCGGGCGTCTTTTCGGGCAGCAGGGCCAGCACCTTGGCATCGGCCTGGTTGAACTGGCCGGCCTCGACGACAAACACGATCAGGTCCACGTCATTGACGGCGCCAACCACGGTGCGGTTCAGAGAACGGTTCAGCGCGTTGCCGTGCCGGGTCTGGAAACCCGGCGTGTCGACGAACACAAACTGCGTGGCCTTGACCGTGCGCATGCCGGTGATGCGGTGGCGCGTGGTCTGGGCCTTGCGTGAGGTGATGCTGATCTTTTGCCCCACCAGGGCATTGAGCAGGGTGGACTTGCCCACGTTGGGCTTGCCGACAATGGCGATCAGGCCGCAGCGCTGCTCGCCCACGGGCGGCGTGTCGGCGGCCGGCACGGCCGCGCCGCGCGAGGACAGGGCCTGCGCCAGCATGGCTTCGAGCGCATCGGGCGGCTGGACGGGTTCCAGGGCCTTGGCCGGGCGCTTTTTCGGCTCGGCTGCCGGTGCGGCCGCGGGTTTCTTGGCTTCTTTTTTACCTGTACTCATAATTTTGGGGTGTTGGCCCGCAGCCTCTGGGCGGCGGCAGGCGCGGAGTCAGGATTCCAGCGTCTTGACAAACATCAGCATGGCCGCGGCGGCGGCCTGCTCGCCGGCCCGGCGCGAACCGCCTATGCCGCGCTCGGCCCGCCCGAATTCCGCGATTTCACACTCGACGTCGAATGTCTGCTTGTGGGCGGCACCCATGGTACCTACCACGCGGTAGATGGGCAGGTTCATTTTGCGCCCTTGCAGCCACTCCTGCAATTCGGTCTTGGGGTCCTTGCCGATGGCCTGCATCTGGGGGTTGATCTCGACATCCTTGAAGAGGCGGTGCACCAGCCGGGCGGCGGTGTCAAAGCCCGCGTCGAGGTAGACCGCGCCTATCACGGCCTCCAGCGCGTCGGCAAGAATGGAGGGCCGCTTGTGGCCGCCGGACTTGGCCTCGCCCTCGCCCAGGCGCACCATCTCGGGCAGGCCCAGCCCGACCGCCAGCTTGTGCAGGGTGTCCTGCTTGACCAGGTTGGCGCGCACGCGGGACAGGTCGCCTTCGGGCAGCTCGCTCAGTTGTTCATAGAGCAGGCCGGCCACCGCCAGGTTCAGGACGGAATCGCCCAGAAACTCGATGCGCTCGTTGTGGTCGGACGAAAAGCTGCGGTGCGTCAGTGCCTGCAGCAGCAGCTTGGGGTTGGAGAACTCATGCTCCAGGCGCTTTTGCAGCGCTGGCAGGCCCGGGCTCGAGGTGGCGCTGGCTCGCACTTATTTGGATTTGCCGCTGTACTTGAGCAGCAAGAAGGCGGGGCCGGCCATGTGGATTTCCTTGTTGTAGGCGAAGGACACCACCGTTTTATCACCGTCCTTGGTCACTTCCAGGTCCTTGCCGCTGATGGACTTGATGTCGTCAATCTGGGCCGCCTTGTCGAAGATGGTCCGGACTTCAACGACGGTATTGCCGTCCCTGGCCTTGTTGACGGCCTTGGTGATGGCCTGGAGCTCAACCAGCGTGGGGAAAACCTGGGCGGCCAGAATCCCCGCGCAAACCAGGATGACGCAGAAAAACAGAAGGCCGATGAAGGAAATGCCGCGTTGCTGATGTTTCATTTTTTCTCCTGCTCTGACTAGAAAACCCTCCGGCCCGCCGTCCCGGACGGCACCGCCGCCCATGTTGCTATTCGAAAGAGCCGATACGTTTGAGGTTGCCGAAATTCATCCAGACAAAAAAGGCCTTGCCCACGATATTGGCCTCCGGGACAAAGCCCCAATAGCGCGAATCCTGCGAATTATCGCGGTTGTCGCCCATCATGAAGTACTGCCCCTCAGGCACCTTGCAGACCATGCCCTCGCTACTGTAACGGCAATTTTGCTTGAAAGGAAAGTCCATGACCTCACGCTCGTCCAGCCCGGCGCGCCGTGTGTCGTCATTGAGCAGGCGGTACTTCTTGCCACCGTTGACCTCTTCGAACTGCTTGGCGTAGCGCAGCACGTCCTCGTCGAAGAAGTCCGGCAGCGGCGTCTTGGGCAGGGGTTTGCCGTTGATGGTCAGCTTTTTGTTGATGTAGGCCACTTCATCACCCGGCACACCGACCACGCGCTTGATGTAGTCCAGGCTGGGTTTGGGCGGGTAGCGGAACACCATCACGTCGCCGCGCTGCGGGCTCTGGTTGTTGATGACCTTGATGTTCAGCACGGGCAGGCGCACGCCGTAGTGGAATTTGTTGACCAGGATCAGGTCGTTGATCAGCAAGGTCGGGATCATCGAGCCGGAGGGGATCTTGAAGGGCTCGAACAGGAAGGAGCGCAGCAGGAAGACCACCACGATCACCGGGAAGAGGCCGGCGGTCCAGTCCAGCCACCAGGGCTGCATGATGAGCCGTGCGCGGGCCTCCCCGAGGTTGTTGTTGTCGACCTGGGTAATGCCTTGTTGGGCCAGCTCGGCCTGGCGCCTGGCGGCGCTTTCCTCGAGCGCCGCGGCGGCCTTGTAGCGCTGCGGCAGGAAATAAAAGCGCTCGGCCAGCCAGTAGATGCCGGTGACCACCGATGCCAGGAACAGCAGCAGGGAGAAGTTGCCTTCGACGGCGCCGAAGTACCAGGCGGCGCCGTAACCCACAAAGGCCGCCAGCACCACGGCCGTGATCGTGCTCATTGCGCCGCGCATCAGTCTTCCACCTGCAAAATGGCCAGGAAGGCTTCCTGGGGGACTTCAACGGAACCGATTTGTTTCATGCGTTTTTTACCCGCTTTTTGTTTCTCTAGGAGCTTGCGCTTGCGTGAAATATCGCCGCCGTAGCATTTGGCGATCACGTTTTTGCGAAGCGCCTTGATTGTCTCACGCGCAATAATGTTGGCCCCGATGGCGGCCTGGATCGCGACGTCGAATTGCTGGCGCGAGATGATCTCGCGCATCTTGGCCACCACGGCCCGCCCGCGGTAGGCCGACTGGCTGCGGTGGACGATGATGGACAGCGCGTCCACCTTCTCGCCGTTGAGCAGGATGTCGACCTTCACCACGTCCGAAGCCCGGAATTCCTTGAATTCGTAGTCCATGGACGCGTAGCCGCGCGAGACGGACTTGAGCTTGTCGAAGAAGTCCAGCACGATCTCGCCCAGCGGCATCTCGTAGGTCAGCATGACCTGCTTGCCGTGGTAGGCCATGTTCAGCTGGATGCCGCGCTTCTGGTTGGCCAGCGTCATGACGGCGCCCACGTAATCCTGCGGCATATACAAGTGCACGGTCACGATGGGCTCGCGGATCTCGTTGACGCGGCCGGCATCCGGGATTTTGGACGGGTTCTCGACCATGATGGTCTCGCCGTCGGACTTGAGCACCTCATAAACGACGCTGGGCGCCGTCGTGATCAGGTCCTGGTCGAACTCCCGCTCCAGCCGCTCCTGGACGATCTCCATGTGCAGCAGGCCCAGGAACCCGCAGCGAAAGCCGAACCCCAGGGCTTCGCTGACCTCCGGCTCGTAGTGCAGCGAGGCGTCGTTGAGCTTGAGCTTTTCCAGCGCGTCCCGCAGGGACTCGTATTCGCTGGCCTCGGAAGGGTAGAGGCCGGCAAAAACGGCCGGCTGGATCTCCTTGAAGCCGGGCAGCGCCTCGGTGGCGGTGAACGCCGCGCCGCCGGTGCCGGGTTTGACCAGCGTGACGGTGTCGCCCACGCGGGCGGCCTGCAGTTCCTTGATGCCGGCGATCACAAAACCCACTTCGCCGGGCTCCAGCGACTGGCGCGGTTCGGTGTGCGGGGTGAAGACACCCAGCTGCTCGGCGTTGTACATCGCCTCGCTGGCCATCAGCTTGATGCGGTCGCCCCTGGCAAGCCGGCCGTCGACCACGCGCACCAGCATGACCACGCCCACATAGGCGTCGTACCAGCTGTCGATGATCATGGCGCGCAGCGGGCCGTCGGGGTTGCCCTTGGGCGAGGGAATCCGGGCGACGATGGCCTCCAGGATTTCATCGATGCCCATGCCGGTCTTGGCGCTGCAGGGAATCGCGTCGGTCGCGTCGATGCCGATGACCTCCTCGATTTCCTGCTTGGCGTTCTCGGGGTCGGCCTGCGGCAAGTCCATCTTGTTGAGCACCGGCACGACCTCGACGCCGAGGTCCAGCGCGGTGTAGCAGTTGGCGACGGTCTGCGCCTCCACACCCTGGCTCGCGTCCACCACCAGCAGCGCGCCCTCACATGCGGACAACGAGCGGCTGACCTCATAAGAGAAGTCGACGTGGCCCGGCGTGTCGATCAGATTGAGGTTGTAAACCTCGCCGTTGAGTGCCTTGTATTTGAGCGCAGCGGTCTGCGCCTTGATGGTTATCCCACGCTCTTTTTCGATGTCCATCGAATCCAGAACCTGCGCGCTCATCTCGCGGTCCTGCAAACCACCGCAGCGCTGGATGAGTCGATCGGCCAAGGTGGATTTGCCGTGATCAATGTGCGCAATGATCGAAAAATTTCTGATGTGATTCATCAACGAGAACGCCTAAGTACTTGAAAGTATTGCGAAGAGATTGGGTGCGATTCGCGAGGGGCCATAAAAAAGGGCGCGTCGATTAGCGACGCGCCCTGAACCAACAATCTATGGCAACTGCGATAGTTGGAACTTCATTGTAGGCAAAAAGCCAGAGCCGAACAGTCCCGAAATTGCCATATTTTTGTCGTTGCAGGCTAGCAACAGGAATCTTATACACAACTTATTCACATTTTTAAACTGCATGTCTCTGAACAACTTGTGGGTGATCTGTGGATCAGTGTGTATTACCCAAAATCAAGTTGGAAAGCGGGATTTTGGAGTCCCCGATATATCCAAAAGACACAGAGGCAAGCCCCTATTCTACCGAAATCCGTCCGTGACCTGATTTTGTTGTGAGCAGTCACTAACAAAAAGCAAGTACCGGGCCGCTGAAAAATATATTTTTGAGAGGGCTTAAAAAAGGCCTGGATACCGGCAAAACCCATAAACCCCAGCAGGGTATGGGGGCCTTCCAGGCCTTTGGGTGGGTACCCGGCGCCAGGGCACAGGCCCTGACCGGACGTGAATGAACCCGTTGATTCAGCCTGGGCCCGCCCCTGCGATGCCGGTTAGCGCGCGGGCCGGATCAGCGCGTATTGCGCCCATTCACCACGGCGGAACAGCACGTTGATGGCCTTGGTCTTGTCGATCTTGGCAAGGGCCGCTTCGAATTCCTTGACGCTGGTGATTTCCGAATTGGCGATCGCCACGATCACGTCGCCTTCGCGAAGGCCGGCACGCGAAGCCGCGGCTTCGGCCGTGTCCACCTTGACGCCGCCCTTGATCTTGAGTTCCTTCTTCTGCGCGTCGCTCACTTCGCTGACCACCAGGCCCAGCGCCTGGGCCGCGCCCACGGCCGGCGCCTTGGGTTCAGGGCCCGAAGCCTTGCGCGCCGGTTTTTCAGGCTCGACCTCGCCGATGGTGACCGAGAGGTCCTTGCTCGCGCCGCGCCTGAAGACGGTCACCACGGCCTTGGTGCCGGGCTTCACGTTGCCGACCATGCGCGGCAGGTCGCTGGATTTTTCGATGGGCTTGCCGTCGAACTTGATGATGATGTCGCCGGCCTCGATGCCGGCTTTTTCGGCGGGTGCGCCGCTTTCAACGCCGCGGACCAAAGCACCCTGCGCCTTGCCCAGGCCTATGGATTCGGCCACGTCCTTGGTGACCTGATCGATCTGCACGCCGATGCGGCCGCGCGTGACCCTGCCGCTGCTGCGCAGCTGGTCGGATACGCGGGCGGCCTCATCAATGGGAATGGCAAAGGAAATGCCCTGGAAGCCGCCCGAGCGCGAGTAGATCTGGCTGTTGATGCCGACCACTTCGCCGCGCATATTGATCAGCGGGCCGCCCGAGTTGCCCGGGTTGATGGCCACGTCGGTCTGGATGAAGGGCAGGTAGTCGCCGGTGTCGCGCTGCTTGGCGCTCACGATGCCCGCCGTCACGGTGTTCTCAAGGCCGAAAGGCGAGCCTATGGCCATCACCCATTCGCCCACCTTGAGGCGGTTGATGTCGCCGATCTTGACGGCCGGCAGGCCGGTTGCCTCGATCTTCACCACGGCCACGTCGCTGCGCTTGTCGGCGCCGATGATCTTGGCCTTGAATTCGCGCTTGTCCGCCAGGGTGACGAGAACCTCATCGGCGCCCTCCACCACATGGGCATTGGTCATGACAAAGCCGTCCGCCGTCAGGATGAAACCGGAGCCCACGCCGCGCGGCTGGTCTTCGTCGGGCTGCCCGCGGTCGGGCCGGGGCACGCGCGGCATATTGGGCGGCACCGGGATCCCGAAGCGCTTGAAGAACTCCAGCATCTGCTCGTCGGCGCTTCCGCCGGCCGAGGGTTTGGCTTTTTCCAGGGTGCGGATATTGACCACCGACGGGCCCACCTGCTCCACCAGATCCGTGAAATCGGGCAAAGTGCGGGTTTGCGCCCATGCGGGCGCCACCGGCACCAGCGTGGCGACTGCGGCAGCCGCCACCAGACCGGCTGTCAGGCAGGAGCGCAGGGGTTTCCAGTTCAATTCAAGCATCGTCAGCCTCGTCAAAAATAGGGGTCGTCAGGCAATCCGGTCCATCGCCGGAACGCCAGGGGCATATTATTTCTTGCGCTCCAGACCGTTGGCAAAGAGCTTGAGGGTGGCCATGGGAACTTCGCCCATGACGGTGACCCAATAGGCATCGAGCTGCCGCGTGATGGTCTGCGTGGCGCCCATCGACAGGCTGGACTCCCTCTCATGGCGTTGCCGGTCGAAGGGCTCCACAAAGATGGACACCGAGGCCAGGCCGTCCGAAAAAATCCATTGCAGGGGTTCTTCGCCGGGCGCCGGGTTGGCCGTCGCCGGCCGCTTGTAGCAGCTCATGGGCTTGAAGCCCGCCACCGGTGCCTTCAGGACCCAGCCTTCGGCGCTGGCGGTGGTTTTCACCAGGACCGGTTTCTCGACCCGGTAGCCGTCGACCTTGCCCATCATCTGCAGCAGCTTGTCCATCTTGACCGGAGCATCGAGCTGCAGCTCGGAAAACGCCGCCTGCTCCAGCACCTTGCCGTCGGTGTCCAGCGTCTGCAGCTTCACGACCAGGCCTTTTTTCTGCTCGGTCCAGACGCGGTAGCCAAAGCGCATGCTGTCCTTGGGCACCAGCAGCACGATGTCGGCTTCGACGCCGGCCACGCGCTCGGCGCCCTCCTGCTTGACCTTGTAGTAATCGGCGATACGGCCGTCGGCAGACTGCAGCAGTTGCGGGAACATGCCCAGCGACTCGCGCTTTTCACTGCGGACCACCTTGTGGTCGGGCATGAAGGTGACCACCTGGTCGTTGTGGCGGAAGATGGAGCGCGGCGCGCCCGTGAGCGTTTCGACCCGCTCCATCTGCTGGTCGCCCTCGCAGACATGCCAGATCTTGGCGCTGGACATGGCGCCGCCTGACGAGACCACAAAGGTGCCGATGTAGGAGCGCTTTCGGGAGGCCTCGTGCATGCGCATCAGCCAGTCGTTGATGCTGCGGGATTCCACGGCAGATGCCGCGGGGGCAGGCGTGGCCTGTGCCGCTACATAGCCCACGGCCGGCAAGGTGCACCCTGCCAGGGCGAGAAGACGAAGTAGCTTGAGGTTCATGGTGTCGCCAAAGCCCGGTCGCTGTGCAGCCTGCGCTCAGCGCGCTGCATTGCGAGGCGTCTCGAAAGTGGCATTGCGCAGAAAGCCCGACGGCTCCTGCAGCGCCGAGGTGCCGCCCAGCTGTTTGTGCGCGGCCAGCAGTTCCTCAAGCCGCGCATCGCGCACCACCGGGCCTTGCGGCGAGGCGACCACCACCACCTGCTGGGCAGAAGTGGGAGAACTGGGCGCCTGGGCCAGCTGCGGCGCGGCGGCGGGGGTCAGCAGGCCGGCGGCATTCCATGCGATGGCGGACACCGCCGCGAGCGAGGCAAAGCCCGCCACCAGCTTCCAGCGGAACTCGCCGTCGTTGGCAGCTTGGCCGCGGTGATCAGGCGGGGCCGCGGGCAAATCCTGGACGGCCGGCTGGACGGGACGAGGCGCAGCGGCCGGCGAGGCTTCCTGCGCCAGGCGCTGGTTCAGGCGGCTCAGGAATGCCGGGTTCGCGCCGCGCGCGCCATGGGCAGACCGTAGCGCATCGCCGATCAGGTGATAGGTATCCCAGCACGCAAGCGCTGAATCATCATGCCGGCTGGCGTGAAGCGCGGCCGCAAAGTCTTCCCCGCCCAGTTGGCCATCGGCCAAGGCGGACATGAGTTCGCTGGTTTGCATAGACGGTTTCATGATGTTTTTGCTGTTCGTGGGGTTCATGGATGGCTCCTGGATGCCGCGGCCTTACCAGCGCTTGCCGCTCTGGTTTTCCAGCAAAGGCTTCACCTTCTGCGAAATCGCTTCACGCGCCCTGAAAATCCGGGAGCGCACCGTGCCTATGGGGCAATCCATGGCCTCCGAGATCTCTTCATAGCTCAGCCCTTCGATTTCACGCAGGGTGATGGCCTGGCGGAGCTCTTCCGGCAAGGCTTCCATGGCGGCATTGATGATCTCCGCGATTTCCTTGCTGGCCAGCACGGCATCCGGCGTTTCCGAGCTTGTTAGTTCGTTTTCCAGCGGGGAAGTTTCATCGCTTTCCTCGCTTTGGCCCGATTTGAAGGCATTTTCTGAAACGGTCGGGTCCCGTTTGAGGTCCATCAGGGCCTTTTTCGCGGTATTCACGGCGATCCGGTACAGCCAGGTGTAAAACTGGGCCTCACCCCTGAACTGCGCCAGGGCCCGGTAGGCCCGGATAAACGTCTCCTGGGCGATGTCCTCCACAAGGTCGACATCGCGGACCATGCGGCCTATCAGGCGCTGGATGCGCCGCTGGTACTTGATGACCAGGAGCTCATAGGCTTTCTGGTCGCCCGCGACCGTGCGCTCGACCAGCATGGCGTCGCTGTCGGTGGCTTTTTCCAGCGGCAAAAGTGGCAGGTCGGCGCTCATGAAGGGTTTGGCCCGCCGTCTAAGGAATGCATAGCCCCCGATACTGCCACAGCTGCTTTGTGCGGCGAATAAACCGCCCTGCGCAAGTCCAGCCAGCGCTCGGGCATGCTGCGCCGTTCCATCCAGAGCCACAAACAGGCGTGGGCCTGGTTTTCAAGCCGCAGCAGCAGGATATTCTGGAAATCGGCCAGGACCGACAGGCCGTATTCGGCGACACCGGCCTGGTAGCCCGGGCTTTCCCAGCGCCAGACCGCGCCGTCCCAGGCGAGCTGGCCTGCCGGGGCGTTTCGCCAGCCGACGTAGGCCGCCGCCCCGGCTGCGGCAACACAGACAAGCGCCAGCGCGATACGCCAGTCAAGCCGCCCGGCGCCCTGGAGAAACCACAGCAGGGTCAGTAACAAGCCGCAAAGCCACAGGCCCAGCAAGAGCGCGCCCAGAAAACGCGAACGCCCCAACGGATAAACAACCGGAGGGGCGTTGTGCGTAGCCAAGGGCTTGCGAAGCGCGGCTAACAATCAGGCGCGCTTGAAAACCAGCGTGCCGTTGGTGCCGCCGAAGCCGAAGTTGTTTTTCACGGCAACTTCGATCCTGGCGTCACGCGCGGTATTGGCGCAGTAGTCGAGGTCGCACTCGGGGTCCTGGTTGAAGATATTGATGGTCGGCGGAATCTTCTGGTGGTGCAGCGAGAGCACGGTAAACACCGATTCGATGCCGCCGGCCCCGCCCAGCAGGTGGCCGGTCATGGATTTGGTGGAGCTGACCATCAGCTTTTTGGCATGGTCGCCGAAAGCCGCCTTGATGGCGTTGGTTTCGTTGAGGTCGCCCAGCGGCGTGGACGTGCCGTGCGCATTGAGGTACTGGACCTCGTCGGCATTGACACCGGCATTCTTCAAGGCCATCACCATGGAGCGGCGCGGGCCGTCGATATCGGGCGCAGTCATGTGGAACGCGTCGGCGCTCATGCCGAAGCCGGTCAGCTCGGCATAAATTTTCGCGCCGCGGGCCTTGGCGTGTTCGTACTCTTCGAGCACCAGCACGCCGCCGCCTTCGCCCAGCACAAAACCGTCGCGGTCCTTGTCCCAGGGGCGCGAGGCCGTTTTCGGGTCGTCATTGCGGGTGGACAAGGCACGGGCCGCCGCGAAGCCGCCTATGCCCAGGGGAGACACGCAAGACTCCGCGCCGCCGGCCACCATCACGTCGCAATCACCGTACTCGATCATGCGAGCCGACAGGCCGATCGCGTGAAGGCCGGTGGTGCAGGCCGTGACGACCGCGATGTTGGGGCCTTTGAAGCCGAACTTGATGGACACATGCCCCGAGATCATGTTGATGATGGAGGCAGGCACAAAAAACGGGGAGATCCGGCGCGGGCCGCGATTGACCAGTTCGGTGTGCATCTGCTCGATCATCGGCAAACCGCCGATGCCCGAGCCGATATTGCAGCCTATGCGCGTGGCCATCTCGTCACCCAGCGCCTCGCCGGTCGGCAAGCCGCTGTCGGCGACCGCCTGGAAGGCCGCGGCCAGGCCCAGGTGGATGAACCGGTCCATGTGCCGGGCTTCTTTTTCGGGGATGTAGTCCGCGATATTGAAACCCTTGACCTCGCCGGCGAATTTGCAGGCGAGGTTGCTGGCATCAAACCCGGTGACAAGATCAATCCCGGGCTTGCCGGCAAGAAGATTGGTCCAGGACTCGGCCACGGTATTACCTACCGGGCTGACGCAACCCAGACCTGTCACGACGACACGACGACGGCTCATTCAGAAATCCTGAAAAGAACCTGAAAAGGCCCTGTGGCTTTTCAGGCTTGGTGACGGCAGAGTCACAGGCGCAAACCTGCGGCCTCAGGCCTTTTGATGGGTGTTCGCGTAGTCAATCGCGTTCTGGACGGTGGTGATCTTCTCGGCGTCTTCGTCGGGAATCTCAATGCCGAACTCGTCTTCCAGAGCCATAACCAGTTCTACGGTGTCAAGGGAGTCAGCGCCCAGATCGGCCACAAAGGCTTTTTCATTGGTGACCTGGCCTTCTTCCACGCCGAGTTGTTCGGCAATGATTTTCTTAACACGTGCTTCGATATCGCTCATAGTTCCCTCTGAGGGTTGTAAATTAATCCGTGATTTTACCGCGTTAGAGTCGTTTCCCTAAGCACCGCGCCGGACGGATAAAAACCGGCTTCGATTTCCCGTGTTTTACCACTGTCAAGCCGCGGTTTTCATGAAACCGCTGCCTGACGGCCCCAAGGCCTACATATACATGCCGCCGTTGACGTGAATCTCCTGGCCGGTGATGTAAGCCGCTTGCGGGCTGGCCACAAAGGCCACGGCGTGCGCAATGTCTTGTGGCTTGCCCAAATGGCCCAGCGGTATCTGCCCCAGCAGCGCTTTTTGCTGCTCTTCGGGCAAGCCGGCCGTCATGTCGGTCTCGATAAAGCCCGGCGCCACACAATTAACCGTGATGTTGCGCGAACCGAGCTCGCGTGCCAGCGCGCGCGTCATGCCGGCCACGCCGGCCTTGGCGGCCGCGTAATTGGACTGGCCCGCGTTGCCCGAGGCGCCGACCACCGAGGTGATGCTGATGATGCGGCCGTAGCGCTGCTTCATCATGGTGCGCATCACCGCGCGGCTCATGCGGAACACGGCCTTGAGGTTGGTATCCAGCACCGCGTCCCAGTCTTCGTCCTTCAGGCGCATCGCCAGCATGTCGCGCGTGATGCCCGCGTTGTTGACCAGCACCTGCAGGCCGCCGTGTTCCTTGACGATGGCCTCGATCAGCGCTTCGGCCGCGACGGCGTCGTTCACGTTCAGGTTCTTGCCGGCGCAGCCCGGGAAAGCCGCGAGGGCCTGGCCGATTTTGGCCGCGCCTTCGTCGCTGGTCGCCGTGCCTATGACCTTGAGGCCCTTCTGGGCCAACTCGAGCGCGATGGCCGCGCCTATGCCGCGCGACGCGCCGGTGACCAGCGCGACCTGGCCTTCAAACTTCACTTCGCTCATGCCAGTAACTCCTTCACTTCCGCCAGTGAGGCGGGATCAAACAGGGGAACGCCCGCCAATTCGGGATCGATTCTTTTGGCCATGCCGGCCAGCACCTTGCCCGGCCCGCACTCGACCAGCGTGGTGAGGCCGCGCGCCTTGATGGCTTGCACGCATTCCACCCAGCGCACGGGACCGAAGGCCTGGCGGTACAGCGCCGCGCGGATGCGGTCCGCGTCCGTTTCGACGGCCACATCGATATTGTTGACGACCGGGATTGCCGGTGCCGCGAAATCGACGGCGGCCAGCTTTTCACGCAGCTTCTCGGCCGCGGGCTTCATGAGGCTGGAGTGAAAGGGTGCCGACACCGGCAGCGGCAAGGCGCGCTTGGCGCCATTGGCCTTGAGCACTTCACAGGCTTTCTCGACCGCGGCCTTGCTGCCCGCGATGACGGTCTGCATCGGGTCGTTGAAGTTGACGGCCTCCACCACTTCGGCGGTGTTGGCGCCGAAGCTGCGCACGGCCTCGGCGCAGCCTTCGATCACCTTGGAGGCTTCCATGCCCAGGATGGCCGCCATCGCGCCGACGCCGACCGGCACGGCGTCCTGCATGGCCTGCGCGCGAAAGCGCACCAGCGGTGCGGCCTGCGCCAGCGTCAGCACGCCGGAAGCCACCAGCGCGGAATATTCGCCCAGCGAATGGCCCGCCACGGCGGCCGGCGCCGCGCCGGTCTCGGCCATCCAGGCGCGGTAGGCCGCCACGCCGGCGACCAGCATCACGGGCTGGGTGTTGGTGGTCAGGGCCAGCGCCTCCTTGGGGCCTTCCTTGATCAGGCGGCCGACATCCTCGCCGAGCGCCTCGGAGGCTTCGGCCAGCGTCTGCGCGACCACAGGATGGTCGCCCCAGGCGTCCAGCATGCCGACCGACTGCGAGCCCTGGCCGGGAAAAACAATGGCAAACGATTTCAAATGATTACTCCATGGATCGAATTCTTGGATCGCGCAAAGGCGCCCGCATGCATTTTAAGAAGATGAACAGCCATTTTTTGAAGCGCGGCCTCTCAAGCCGAAGACGGCATGGCGCCATGGCGAGCAGCCCGAAGCCGCGCAAGCCCCCAGACGATGGCCGATTTGATGCACTGAAAAATTGCCGCAACTGCCAGCCAGGGGTCAATGAGGTAATCCCACAGGTTGGTGGACTCCAGCGCGCCGGCCACCCAGGCCAGCAAAGCCAGGGCCACCAGCATTGGCAGCAGGCGCAAGCCCCCGGCCCAGCAGGCCAGCGACAGCGCCAGAAGCGCCGCCCAGAGAGCCGGCGAGCCCCAGCCCAACCGGTAGGCATCCCAATCGCCCCAGCCCAGGGCCAGGGGATACAAAAACAATGCGCCGGCCGCGAAGGCAAGGCTCAGCACCATGCGTTCATGCTGCGCCACGGGGGCCATGCCGCGCAGGCGCCGGTACATACCCAGGCAAGCGATGGCCACCAGGGAAATGCTCAGGTCCGAACTGATGCCGCGCACATACGCGACCAGCGGCAAACGGGCCGGGCCCACCGGGCACCACAGCAGCAAGAACACCGCGGCGCTGGCCCACTTGCCCCAGGGCGTGACGCCATGCCGCCAGTTCAGCAGGCGCAGGCAGCCGGCGCTGAGCACCAGGTTGATGCCCAGCAGGGCAATCAGGTCATTTGCCGGAGGAAACATGGCCGGGCGCCGCTTGCGCGGCCTCTAGGGTTTGCAGGGGATCCAGCCGCACATGCTTGATGCGCGTGCGGTGCCAGGTATAGACAAGGTGCAGGTAGCCGTCGCGGCTTTGCAGCAGGTAGGGGTAGGAAAACTCCTGGGAGCAGCTCTGGCCGCCGCACAGCTGGCGCCGGGCACTGGCCACATAGGCCTGGGCCTCGCCGTCGCTGGCGCCGCGGGCCTTGAGTTCCTGGGTCAGCAGGCGTTCGTAGTCGCCCATGGATGTGCGTGCCTGCGGATTGGCGGAGGACTCCACGATCCAGGGCGTCACCCCATCAAATGAGCCACCCGCGGCGGTCTGCAGCAAGGCCATTGTTTCGCGGTTGCGGGGCGCCGGATTCAGGGCCAGCCATTGCGTGCTGCTATTCGTCATGGTGCCGGCTAGGGCGGAATCCGGATTCGGCCAGGCGCTTGCATGGGCCGGCAACCAGGTCTTGCCGGCATCGGTGGTGCTGGAGGCCATCAGTGCCGTGGCATTGCCCGAGCGCATATAAACCTGCGCCGTCTGCGGCCCCGACACCAGGACCACCGGCTGCAAGCTGGTGCGGCTACCCGGAATGCGCACCTTGTCGACGACCTGACCCTGGGAGCTGATGCGCAGGACTTCACCGAATTTGGCGACGAACTCGTGGTACACCGGCAAGCCGGTTTCACCACTCTCGAAGATGACGGGCGTGCCCTTGACCAGGGTGCTGATGTTCAGGAAGGGCGAGGTCACCAGCCGGCGCGGCGTACTCCAGCTCGCGCCTTCGTCGGTGGAGCGCGCCCAGGTGATGGAACTGCCCGCCCACCCGCCCAGCGACACATTGACCATCCACAGGTTCAGCGAGCCATCGGGCGCGCGGGCAATCACCGGGTTGCCGAGTTTTTTGACATAGCGCCACAGGCCTTGCTGCAGTGCCTGCCGGTCGAACAGCGTGCTTTCCGCGCCCCAACGCAAACCGGTGGCGTCCGTCACGGCGCTCTGGATGGTGACGTCGCCGGCGCCTTCGCGCGAGCCCGAGAACCAGACCGCCCGCAAACGCCCGTCGCGCAGCTCGACCAGCGACGCGGCATGCACAGCCTGGCCGGGAGAGGACGACACAAACTGCGCGTCGAAGCGGAAGCGGCCGTCCGGTGAGCGTTGCTGTGCCGGCGGGTGAATGCGAGATGGGCCTTGGGATGCGTCGGCGAACGGCACCACAAACGGGGAAGCCGGCGGACGCTGCAGGATCTTCCATCCGGCCAGGGCGAAGGCCAGCACCAGCAAGGCAGCTGCAAGGCGCTCCAGTGCACCGGACGGTTTGAAATTCAAGTGCCCACCTGTCTGTGAAAGCCTGGCGGATGGGTAGGGAGCCGCTCAGTATTTGAGAAGCACCGCACCCCAGGTAAAGCCGCCGCCCACGCCTTCAAGCATGAGGGTGTCGCCTTTTTGGATCTTGCCACTGCGCACGGCCGAATCCAGCGCGAGCGGGATGGAGGCGGCGGAAGTGTTTCCGTGCTGGTCGACCGTGACGATCAGTTTTTCCAGCGGCATCTTCAGTTTTTTGGCCGTGCTCTGCATGATGCGGATATTGGCCTGGTGCGGGATCAGCCAGTCGATGTCGGCGTCGGTCAGGTTGGCTTTTGCCAGCGTGGCGCGCGCGGCGCTTTCGAGCACACCCACGGCGAGCTTGAACACGGCCTGGCCGTCCATTTTGAGCAGCGGGTCGCCCAGAATCTGGCCGCCCGAGACATTGCCGGGCACACAGAGGATGCCGACATGCTTGCCGTCGGCATGCAGGTCGCTGGCAAGAATGCCGGGCGTCTCCGACGCCTCGAGCACCACGGCGCCGGCGCCGTCGCCGAAGAGCACGCAGGTGGTGCGGTCCGAAAAGTCCAGGATGCGCGAGAACACTTCCGCGCCTATCACCAGCGCCTTGCTGGCCGAACCGGTGCGAATCATGGCGTCAGCCACGGTCAGCGCGTAGACGAAACCGCTGCACACGGCCTGCACGTCAAAGGCCGCGCAGCCGGCGATGCCCAGCTTGTTTTGCAGGATACAGGCGGCCGACGGAAACACCATGTCGGGCGTCGAGGTCGCCACGATGATGAGGTCGATATCGGATGCCTGCAGGCCCGCGGCTTGCAGGGCATTCTTGGCGGCTTCCACGCCCAGGTCGCTGCTGGTCACATCGGGCGCGGCAAAGTGGCGGGCCCGGATGCCGGTGCGCTCCACAATCCATTCGTCGGAGGTTTCCACGCCTCGGGTGGCCAGGTCGGCAGCCAGTTCGGCGTTGGTCAGTCGGCGCGGCGGCAAATAACTACCGGTGCCGGCGATGCGTGAGTAACGGGTCATTAATGAGTGGCCGGTGTTGAAACTGCTGAGTCAACTGGCATTGAGGAGGGCTTCGGCGGGCGCATCGGCGGGGGGTACCGCCTGCGCCGCAACCAGCAAAGGGGCCGCATGGGCGATGCGTTCGCGGACTCTCTCAAGCAAATTGTTCCGAGCCGCATCATAAGCCCGATTCAGCGCCCTCTCAAAAGCAAAGGCGTCCGCCGAACCGTGGCTCTTGAACACCAGGCCTTGCAGGCCCAGCAATGCCGCACCGTTGTAACGCCTGTGATCAACCCGATTTTTAAATGCAGTTAACACCGGATAGGCAATGATGGCGGAGATTTTTGTGAAGATATTGCGAGAAAACTCGGTTTTGATGAAGCCACCAATCATGCTGGCAAGGCCTTCGCTGGCCTTGAGTGCCACATTGCCCACAAAGCCGTCACAGACCACGATGTCTGTCGTTCCCTTGAAAATATCGTTACCCTCGACATTTCCATAAAAATTCAAATCGCCGGAATTGGAAGCAGATCGCAACAATTCCCCAGCTTTTTTGATCATTTCACTGCCTTTTATCGCCTCTTCTCCAATATTGAGCAGGCCGACGCTGGGCGTGGGGTTGGCGGTGATGGCTGCCACCAGGGCCGAGCCCATCACGGCGAACTGCAGCAGGTGGTCTTCGGTGCAATCGACGTTGGCGCCCAGGTCCAGCACGGTGGTGGCCCCCCCCAGGGCATTGGGCAACTGGGTGGCGATGGCCGGGCGGTCAATGCCTTCCAGGGTCTTGAGCACGTAGCGGGCAATCGCCATCAGGGCGCCGGTATTGCCGGCTGACACGGCCGCCTGAGCCACGCCGTCCTTGACCTGGTTCATCGCAACCCGCATCGAGGAATTTTTCTTGCGCCGCAGCGCGATCTCGATGGGATCGTCCATGGTGACGATCTCGCTGGCCGGAACGATCTGGCAGCGCGGATGGGCCTGGAGCCGCGCGTGCAGGGGATGCGCAGCCAGCACTTCGGGCTGGCCCACCAGCACCACGGCGGCATCGGGATGGCCGTCCAGAAAAGCCAGGCTGGCGGGCAGCGTCACGGCAGGGCCGATATCGCCGCCCATGGCATCGACAGCAATCCTGATCATGGGGCGACCGGTGCAGTCAAGAGGTGGAATTCAGGCAAAAGAAAGGCCCGCAGGATGAGTGCGGGCCCATGCTCAAAGCGTGGAATTACGCTTCGGATTTGGTTTTCAGCACCTTGCGGCCACGGTAGAAACCGGTGGGGCTGATGTGGTGGCGCAGGTGGGTTTCGCCGGTGGTGGATTCCACGGCAATGCCTGGCACGGTGAGTGCGTTGTGCGAACGGTGCATACCGCGCTTCGAAGGTGACTTTTTGTTTTGCTGGACGGCCATGATCCGCTCCTGATGGGGTGTTAGGTTGGTAAATTACGCACCAAATTCCGAGTTCAGACAGCTGGACCTGAATATCAGCCCATGACAGCCTGAGCGCCATGACACCGTATCCACCGCATTGGTACGCGAAGCCTTTGATTATAGCTTGATGCGCGGTCATTTTCATCACCCCGGCCTCAGACGGGCGAAATGTCCCTGAATCCAGTGGTTTTTCGCATGAATTTAGTAATACTAAGTTACTACTTCTTGTTCTTCAGCTGCGCCAGCACGGCAAAAGGATTGGGTTTTCCGGCGGGCTCTCCCGCCGCACCCGGCGCCTCCACATCACCAGCCTGAAGCCTGGGCGCGACCGGGCACTCCTCATGCATGGGTACCAGGGGCAAGGCCATCAGCAGTTCGTCTTCCAGCACGGCGAGCAGGTTGAACTGGGGCTCCATCACCAGCAAATCCTCTTCGGACTGGTCGTCCTCGGCCATGGCGATGTCTTCGCTGGCGACAAAACGGTACCACTGGTCCACCTCCACGGGAGTCTCGACCACGCCCATGCAGCGCTGGCAGGTCAGCGGAACAGTGGCCTGGGCCTGCAGATGCAGCCATACCTCGTCATCGGCGCCGGTGCGCGGGCGCAACTCGCCGCGCGCCTCCCATTGAACGGCTGAATCGGCCTGCAGCCCTTGCGTTTCCTCGGCAAGGCGCTCCAGATTTTGTAGCGGAGTGGTTTCAGCGAGCGCCACGCCCTCCTGGGCAAACGCTTTCATGTTGAGCCGGCTGGGCTGAAGGGGTCTGGACATGGATGCAGTGTAAGAGAATCGAGGCCATGACCCTTGTTTCCCCTCCCGCCACAAACCGCCCTCTCGTCCTGGGTTCGACCTCACGCTACCGCCGCGAATTGCTGCAGCGGCTGCACATCCCGTTTGAGGTCGCCGCGCCCGAGGTGGACGAAACCCCGCAGCCCGGCGAGGCCCCGCAGGCCTTGGCCGAGCGCCTGGCCCTGGCCAAGGCCCGCGCTGTGGCCGCCGCCTTTCCCGGCGCGGTCGTCATAGGCTCAGACCAGGTAGCCGACCTGGATGGCGAGCCGCTGGGCAAGCCCGGCAGCCATGAAAAGGCCGTGGCGCAGTTGCGCCGCATGCGCGGGCGCACCGTGATTTTCCAGACCGCCGTGGCCGTGGTGTGCCTGGAAAGCGGCTACGAGGCGCAAAGCCTGGCGCCGGTCAAGGTGAAATTCCGCGAGCTGAGCAACGATGAGATCGAACATTACTTGCGCATTGAGCAGCCTTACGACTGCGCGGGCAGTGCCAAAAGCGAAGGCTTGGGCATCGCGCTGCTGGAGTCCATAGACAACGACGACCCGACGGCGCTGGTCGGCCTGCCGCTGATACGCACCTGCCGGCTGATCCAGGCGGCCGGCATCCAGCTGCTGTCCGGAGGCCGGCCATGAACGCCGCCGTGAAAGGCAAGCTCTACCTGGTGCCCGCGCCGCTGGATTTCGGCTGCGACACGCAGGCGCCGCTGCAGGACGTCATGCCGCTGCAAACCCTGCAACTCGCATCGCGGCTGTCCTGCTGGATTTGCGAGAACGCCAAAAGCACGCGCGCCTACCTCAAGCGCATAGACGCGCTGCAGCCGCTGGCCGCGCCGCTGCAGTCGCTGCAGATCCAGGAGCTGCCGCGCGAGGTCCACAAAAAAGGCGACCACGGCGGCAACTTCGACGCGCGCCCCCTGCTGGCAGCCGCCCTGGAAGGCCGCGACATCGGCCTGGTCAGCGAAGCCGGCATGCCGGCGATTGCCGACCCGGGTTCCTCCGTGGTGCGCGCGGCGCACGACCTGGGACTGGAAGTCGTGCCGCTCACGGGCCCGATGTCGCTGATGCTGGCGCTGGCCGCCAGCGGCCTCAACGGCCAGAGCTTCGCCTTTGCCGGCTATGTGCCGCAAACGCCGGCCGAGCGCGCGCAGCGCCTGCGCGAGCTGGAATCATTGGCGTTGAAATCCGGCCAGACCCAGCTCTTTATCGAAACCCCCTACCGCAACGCGGCCCTGCTCCAGTCGCTGCTGCAAACACTGCAGGGCAACACCCGGCTGGCGCTGAGCTGCGGCATGACCCTGGGCACGGCCTGGTCTCACAGCGCGCAGGTGAGCAACTGGAAGCGCGACAAGCCCCAGGCCCCGCTGGATTTGCCAACCGTGTTTGCCATAGGCCGTTAAAAAAGCCGCCACAGCGCCCACTAAAAAGCCCGCACGAAGCGGGCTTTTTAGCGGGGCCGATGAATCGCTTAACGCAGCGCGGGAATCGCCTTGAAAGCCTTCATCGCGCCCTCGCCCATGGCGGCGCCGAACTTCTTGGCCAGGCGCTCGGCCACGTTGTCGCGGCGCGTGTAGTCGATGATCTCGTCGGTCTTGACCACTTCGCGCGCGACGTAGTCGAGGTTGCCGAGCTGGTCGGCCAGGCCCAGTTCGACGGCCTGCTGGCCGCTCCAGAACAGGCCGCTGAACATCTCTGGCGTTTCCTTCAGGCGCTTGCCGCGGCCGGCTTTCACCACCGAGATGAATTGCTGGTGGATCTGGTCCAGCATGGCCTGCGCAAAGACGCGCTGCTTTTCGTTTTGCGGGCTGAAGGGGTCCAGAAAGCCCTTGTTCTCGCCGGCCGTCAGCAGGCGGCGCTCCACGCCCAGCTTGTCCATCAGGCCGGTAAAGCCGAAGCCGTCCATCAGCACGCCTATGCTGCCCACGATGCTGGCCTTGTCGACATAAATCTTGTCGGCCGAGACGGCGATGTAGTAAGCGGCGGAGGCGCAGGTTTCCTCGACCACGGCGTAGACCGGTTTCTTGTGTTTGGCCTTCAGGCGCAGGATCTCGTCGTTCATCATGCCGGCCTGCACGGGGCTGCCGCCGGGGGAGTTGATCAGCAGCACGACGGCCTTGGCGCCTTCGTCCTCAAAGGCCGCGCGCAGGGCCGCATTGACGAACTCGGCGCTGGCGTCAGCGCCCGCGGCGATCTCGCCCTTGATTTCCACCACGGCAGTGTGCGGCACGGTCGCGTCGCTGGCGGGGGTGCCGCGGTGCAGCAGCATCCAGACCAGGGCCACGAAAAAACCCAGCCAGGCCAGGCGCACAAAAGTCTTCCAGCGGCGCGTGGCCTTTTGCTCGTTGAGCGCGGCAAAGGCCAGTTTCTCCAGCGTCGCGCGCTCCCAACCTGGGGTGTTGGTCGGGTCTGCCGAAGATTTTTTCGCCTGGTTCACCGGGTTGTTATAGGGCGGAAGGGATTCCGGCTGGTTGGGCCGGAAGTCCGATTCGCGCAGCAAATCGGGATCGGTGGAGGGATCAGGGCGTTGGGGATCGTTCATAAGCACTAGTTTAGAGAGGTATTAGAACTGTAGCGGTTTAAGGTTGTAAGCAGAATGCCAATAAACAACCCCCTCGGCTTCAGAAAGCGCGATTTTGATCAGCCCGCCCTGGCAAGGCCCGCCCGCGCATTCGCCGGTGTCGGGACGGTAGGCCGCGCCATGGCTGGCGCACAGCAGCCACTGGCCCTGGTCGTCAAACACCCGGTTGGGCTGCCAGTCGAGTTCCATCGCGACGTGGCTGCATCGATTGAGGTAGGCGTGGACCACGCCCTCAAAACGCACGGCGAAAGCACGGCAGGTCTGGCCGGCGTAGACCACGTCAAACGGCACCGCCAGCCCGCCTTCGAGCAGGTCGCGGCTGTTGCACAGGGCTTGCCGTTCGTCCATGGCCTTTGATGCCTCTTAACGCCGGACTTCAGCCATGGGCCAGCAGCCAGGCCTGCAATTCCGGCACCGAATGCGCGACGTGGCGCGGCGCCAGCACGGCGAAGCTGTCGGGTTCATGCGCGCCGTAGCTCACGCCCACGCTGGGGCAGCCGGCGTTGAGCGCCATCTGCAGGTCGTGCGTGGTGTCGCCCACCATCAGCACGCGGTCGGGCGCGACGTCAAACTCGGCCATCAGCTCGTGCAGCATGCGCGGGTCGGGTTTGCCGGCCGTCTCGTCGGCGGTGCGCGAGCCGTCGAACATGCCCCTGAGCTCCACGGTGCGCAGCACCTCGTCGAGGCCGCGGCGCGACTTGCCGGTGGCCACCGCGAGCAGGTGGCCGCGCGCCTTCAGGGCGTCGAGCAGGGGCAGCACGCCGTCAAACAGGCTCAGGTCATCGTAGTGCGCGGCGTAGTGGTGGCGGTAGCGCTCGCCAAGCTGGGGGTATTTTTCGGGCGGCACATCGGGCGCGGCATGGGCCAGGGCCTGCATCAGGCCCAGGCCGATCACGTAACCGGCCTCCTTGTCGGTAGGCACCGTTCCGCCCACGTCGCGCACCGCGGCCTGGATGCAGCGCACGATGATGCCGGTCGAATCAAACAGCGTGCCGTCCCAGTCAAAGGCGATCAGGTCGAAATTTCGGGTTTGCATGGGGATATTGTCTTAGGGACGGCCCGCATATTGGCGCATAGGGACAAAAGCCGCAATGCGCACGTCAGTTGTCCCGGCGTTGATTGAACCACCACGATGAGAGCCCGTACGCTGCCCCCAACAAGGCGCCGGCAAGGCCAAGTACAACAAGGTGGAAAAGTTGCCCGTATTTTTCAAGGAATCCCCACGCCGAGTCGTCGTACGAAGCCCGAATGTGGGGATTGTAAAAATACAGCGCGTCCCATCCCTGCGTCACTGTCGCCGGATTCAAGGCCACAAAAGCGCACACGCACACCAGCAGGCCGGCTACCGATCTGGACAAAACAAGACGGAAGGGGGACATGGCGTTCACAGAAGGCATCACCCTCTTGTTCAAGAGCCAGAAAATCACCGCAGCCAAAACGGTAGGCAGCGAAACCTGAAGCACTGCGTCAAGGCTGCCCAACGACACCCAGAACAAAAACTCCATCAGAAGCGGCCAGAACACCACTGAAGGCAGCTGGCTCCAGCGGAATTCGCCGCGCCCGAAGTCACCCGCCACCAGGTAGTACGCCACACCATACAGCGCGGGGCCGGCAACGACGAACATCAGCACCGTCGCGCCCAGGCCGCCGAGCTTTCCCCGGATCGAACCGGCTGCGCTCCTGGAATCAGGCGCCTCAGGAAGGTCATGAACCATTTGAATACCTATGCGGGCAAAAACTGCTGCAATTCGGGCGGCAGCGGCGCCTGCAGGTGCACCACCTTGCGCAGCTTTGGGTGGTTGAACTTCAGGCTCCAGGCATGCAAAAACATGCGCTTGAGCGGCACCGCGCCGCCCGCGGTTTTCTGCAGCGCCCGGTTCAGCTCGAAATCCCCGTACTTGTCGTCGCCGGCGATGGGGTGGCCTTCATTGGCCAGGTGCACGCGGATCTGGTGCGTGCGGCCCGTCTTGATGGTGACTTCCAGCAGGGTGAAGGGTGTGGCGGGGGCCAGCGGGCTGGCGGGAACCGCCGCTTTGACCTTGACCAGCGTCACCGAGCGCATGCCGTCGGGGTGGTCGTTGTCCACCACTTTGACGCGCCGCTCGCCGTCGGGCAGCAAATACTTGTGCAGTGCCTTGTCGATCACGCGGTGTTTGGCCGGCCAGTCGCCGCCGACCAGCGCCAGGTAGACCTTGTCGGTTTCACGCTCGCGGAACTGCTCCTGCAGCAGCTTGAGCGCCATGCGCCGCTTGGCGATCAGCAAAATGCCGCTGGTTTCGCGGTCCAGCCGGTGCACCAGTTCCAGGAAGTCGGCCTCGGGCCGCGCCATGCGCAATTGCTCGATCACGCCAAAACTCACGCCACTGCCGCCGTGCACGGCCACGCCGGCCGGCTTGTCGATGGCCAGCACGAAGTCGTCTTCAAACAGGATGGGGAATTCGCGCGAGGGCGCATAGCCGCCGGTGGTGGAACTGGCGCCGTGGCGGGCGATTTCCTGGGCCATGGCCTCGGCCTTCTGGCCGGCCCGCTCGGAGGTGCGCACCGGCGGCAGGCGCACCACGTCGCCGGCCTCCACACGGGTGTCGGCCTGCGCCCTGCCCTTGTTCACCCTGACCTCGCCGCTGCGGATGATGCGGTAAACATGGGTTTTGGGCACGCCCTTGAGCTGGCGGATCAAAAAATTGTCCAGCCGCTGGCCCGCGTAGTCCTCGTCCACGGTCACCAGCGTGGCCTGGGGCGCAGCCGGGGCCGGCGCCTGGGGAATCGGCGGAGTTGAGGCGGTTGCAGGTTTGGGCCTGGCGGCGGCCACGGGCGGGCGACCCGGTGTTTTCCCGGGTTTCCTTGCCAAGCCCCTGGCTGACCCTATAATGTGTTTCACTAGCGATGCGCTGTAAGTGGTTGATTTGTCTGGAGTTTAGTCCACACACGTCCCCGGCCCTGAAAAGGCGAACAAGCAGCCTCGCTGGAAGGTCGATGCCCACGCCGGCAATTGCCCGCAAGCGACGAGTGCCAGGCACCTCGCGGCGAGCGTCTTGCACGGTAGACGAGTCGACGTTTTGCGAACACAACTACGGAATACCATGTGCGCAGCCCAAGTCATGAACAGCAGGCTGCACACGGATCCAGCCGAGATCAAGTCCTTTAACGGGTAGCCCTCTGATGACAACACTGGTCAGTCTGATTTATATATGCCTGCGGCGCCTCACGACATTCGTGTGCCCCGCATTCGGCATGAATCAGCCGCCAGCCTTTGTGCAGTGGGCGCCAGCAGCCGCGCTTTGCGCGGCACCCACCCGTTTGACCCCTGCTCGCTCCATCCACGCGCCTACGCCCAGACCACGTCGCTGACCGATTCATTTCGGTCGGCCGCGCGCCGTCAAAAGCTCTCCGGCAATTCCTCCACGTTCGCACTGCGTCCCTCCGGCGTCGTTGGCCCATTTTGGGCATGTGATTGATGTTCGAGACATGACATCAAAACGAAGAACGATAAGGAAGGCTACCCATGAAACGGATGCTGGTAAACGCCACTCAGGCTGAAGAACGCCGCCTGGCGATCGTCGACGGACAAAAACTCCTCGACTACGAAATTGAAATCGAAGGGCGCGAACAGCGCAAGGGCAACATCTACAAGGCCGTCGTCACGCGCGTCGAGCCTTCGCTGGAAGCCTGCTTCGTCGACTACGGCGAAGACCGCCACGGCTTCCTGCCGTTCAAGGAAATCTCCAAGCAGTATTTCGCCCAGGGCGTGCCGGTCAGCCAGGCGCGCATCAACGACGTCATCAAGGAAGGCCAGGAACTGCTGGTCCAGGTCGAAAAGGAAGAGCGCGGCAACAAGGGCGCGGCCCTCACCACCTTCGTCTCCCTGGCCGGCCGCTATGTGGTCCTGATGCCCAACAACCCGCGCGGCGGCGGCGTTAGCCGGCGCATCGAGGGCGACGACCGGGCCGAGCTCAAAGAAGCGATGGACCAGCTCGAGTACCCCAATGGCATGAGCATCATCGCGCGCACCGCCGGCATAGGCCGCAGCGCCCCTGAACTGCAGTGGGACCTGAACTACCTGCTCAAGCTCTGGACCGCCATCGACGGCGCCGGCAAGGGCGGCAAGGGCGCTTTCCTGATTTACCAGGAATCCAGCCTGGTGATACGCGCCATCCGCGACTACTTCAACAGCGACATCGGCGACATCCTGTTCGACACCGACGACGTCTACGAGCAGGCCAAGCAGTTCATGGCCCACGTGATGCCCGAGCACGAGCACCGCGTCAAGCGCTACCGCGACGACGCGCCGCTGTTCAGCCGCTTCCAGATCGAGCACCAGATCGAGTCGGCCTATGCCCGCACCGTGCAGTTGCCTTCGGGCGGCGCCATCGTGATCGACCACACCGAGGCCCTGGTCTCGGTCGACGTCAACTCGGCCCGCGCCATCAAAGGCGGCGACATCGAGGAAACCGCCACCCGCACCAACCTGGAAGCCGCCGACGAAGTCGCGCGCCAGATGCGTTTGCGCGACCTGGGCGGCCTGATCGTCATCGACTTCATCGACATGGAAGAGTCGCGCAACCGCCGCGATGTGGAAAACCGCCTGCGCGACGCGCTGCGCCAGGACCGCGCCCGCGTGCAGTTCGGCACCATCAGCAAGTTCGGCCTCATGGAAATGAGCCGCCAGCGCCTGCGCCCGGCCCTCTCGGAAGGCGCATCCATCCCTTGCCCGCGCTGCGGCGGCTCCGGCCACATCCGCGACACCGAAAGCTCGGCGCTGCAGATCCTGCGCATCATCCAGGAAGAGTCCCTCAAGGACAGCACGGCCTCGGTGCTGTGCCAGGTCCCGGTCGATGTGGCCTCCTTCCTGCTCAACGAAAAGCGCTCCGAGATCGCCAAGATCGAAGTCAAGCAGCGCATCAACGTGCTGCTGGTGCCCAACAAGACGCTGGAAACCCCCAACTACCGCCTGGAACGCCTGAAACACGACGACCCGCGCCTGGACAACATCGCCGCCAGCTACAAGATGGCCGAGGAAGTCGAGGACCCGACCACCGTCACGCGCCGCAGCCAGGAAAAGCACAACAAGCAGGAGCCCGTCATCAAGGGCGTGCTGCCCGATGCGCCCGCTCCCGTGGCACCGCCCAAGCCGGAACCCGCTCCGCATGCGGCGGCGCCCAAGCCGGCTGCCCGTCCCGCACCCGCAGTGGCGGCACCCGCTGAAAAAGGCTTCTTCGGCTGGATCAAGAGCCTGTTCGGCGGCGCCGAAGCACCGGCCCCGGCGCCTGCCGCCAAGGAAGTGAAAAAAGACGAGCGCGGCGAAGGCCGGCGCGAAGGTCGCGGTGAAGGCCGTGGCGGCGAGCGTGGCGAGCGCTCCGATCGCGGTGGTGAGCGCGGCGGCCGTGACGGCCGGCGCGGCGGCCGTGGCCGCAGCGAAGGCCGTGGCGGCGAGGGCCGTGGTGCGGAAGGCCGCAGCGAAACCCGCGAAGGCCGAGAAGCACGCCCCGAAGGCCGTGGTGAACGCGGTGAAGGCCGCGGCGGCGAACGCCGCGAGCGCAATGCCGAAGGCCGCCAGGAACGTCCGGCCGGTGAAGCCCGCCCCGAAGGCGCGGGCGATCAGCCGCGCGGCGAGACGCCCAACCGGGAAGGTCGCGAAGGCGGCCGCAACCGCCGTGAACGCGGCGAGCGTGGCGGTGAACGCGGTGGCGAGCGCGGCGAACGTATCCAGCGCGACGCCGTCGAGCAGGACCTCGCGCTGGCCAACCAGGCCGCCATGGCAGCCGCCATGGGTGGCGAAACCGCCGAGCCGCGCCAGGAGCGCGCACCCCAGGACGGTGAACGCCAGGGCAACCGCGAAGCACGCGGTGAACGCGGTGAAGGCCGCCGTGAACGCGGCGACCGCAACGGCCGCCGTGGCGAGCGCCGCGGCAGCGACCGCCCTGAAGGCGCCGAGGGCCAGAATGCCGGTGCCGGCTTCAACCCCGAGGCCGCAGCGGCACCTGTGCTCGACGAAGCCGGCAATCCGGTCGCTCCCGTGCAGAACGGCCAGGGCGCCCAAGGTGACGAACAGCGCCAGCCGCGCGAACGCCGCAGCCGCGACCGCTACGGCCGCGACCGCCGCGAACGCGGTGAGAACGGCGAACGCGGCGAGCAGCAGCCGGCCGAAGGCGCCGACGCCGGCCAGGCCGGTTTCGCGCAAGCCCAGCCGCAGCCGCAAGCCCGCGAAGAACGCGCACCGGAAGTCGTCGCCAGCTACGCGGCACCCGCTGCCGCTGTGACGCCCGCCGCGCCTTTTGTGCCTGAAGCAGCACCGGCACCCGCCTACACAGCCCCCGTGGCTGTGGCCGCACCGGCACCCGCGCCCGCACCCGTGGCGCCAGTGCAGCCCGCACCGGCGGCCGCGGCCATCAGCCTGCCCAAGGTCCAGTCCTACGCGCTGCCCCTCGACGAGCTGGCCCAGGTGGCCCAGTCATCGGGCCTGCAGTGGGTGAACTCCGACGCGGCCAAGATCGCCGAAGCCAAAGCCGCCATCGCCGCCGAGGTCAAGCCGGTGCACGTGCCGCGCGAGCGCCCACCGCTGGTCGTGGCCGACGAAGGCCCGCTGGTGCTGGTCGAAACCCGGCGCGACCTGGGCGCCATGTCCCTGCCCTTCGAGAAATCGCCAGGCCAGTAAGCGCCCCGCCCTCCCAAAAAGGCCCGCCCATGCGGGCCTTTTTTTATGCCGCAAAACAAGCCCTAGAATCAGGCCAACAAAACGACAGGGGAAGAGGACGATGGACCAGCCCACGCACGATGCCCGCTACGCGCCGCCGCAAGCCACGGTGGCGGATGTGGCCGACGTCAATGACGGCCCGCAGCTGGCCGGCCGCGTCGAACGACTGGGTGCCGCCATTCTCGACACGGTTTTCCAGAGCCTAGTGCTCTGGCTGGTGTCGGTGCTCACCCCCTACAACCCCTGGGCCGTGCAAGGAACAGGCGCGTGGTCCTTCAACCCGCTGGGCATGGCCATCGGCGCCTTGATCTTCGTCCTGCTCAACGGCTACCTGCTCGCGACGCGGGGCCAGACGATAGGCAAGGTCCTGCTCAAGCTGCGTATTGTCCGGCCCTCGGGCGAAGCCGTTTCCCCCACGCGCCTGGCCTTGCGCTACGGCGCGGGCTTTGTGGCCGGCCTCGTCATGGCCGTGGTCTGGATTTATTCGCTGATCGACTGCCTGATGATCTTTCGCAAATCCCGCCGCTGCCTGCACGACGAGATCGCGGACACCATCGTCGTCAAGGCCTGAGGCCCCAGCCTGTGGCCAACGCGCGCCTGGACACGATTTACACGGCTGAAACGCCCGAAGGCATCACCCTGTCCCTGCGGCCCGCCGGCATCGTCGCGCGCGGGCTGGCCTACCTGATAGACCTGGCCATACGCGCCTGCCTGTTCATCGCCGTGGCCATTGTGGTCGGCCTGATGGGCAAGGCCGGCGGGGCCGTGCTGCTGCTCGCGTATTTCGGCCTCGAATGGTTTTACCCCGTGGTGTTCGAGCTGACCCGCGCGGCCGCCACACCCGGCAAACGGGCCATGGGCCTGCGCGTGGTGATGGATTCCGGCCTGCCGGTGACACCCGCCGCCTCGCTGACGCGCAACCTGCTGCGCGCGGCCGACTTCATGCCCGCGCTGTTCGGCGCCGGGCTGGTGTCCATGCTCTGGCGGCGCGACAGCAAACGCCTGGGCGACCTGGCCGCCGGCACGCTGGTAGTGTTCACCGATGCCGTCAAGCTGCACGGCGAGGTGCCCCTGTCGCCCCCGCTGGCCCCCGCACGGCCCCTTTCGGCCGCCGAACAAGCCTCGGTGCTGGCCTGGGCCGGCCGGGCCACGCGGCTGACGCCCGAGCGCCTGGGCGAGCTCGCCGCCCTGGCCGAACCGGTGCTGGGTGCGGGCGCGCCGGGCAGCAGCGCCACCCAGCGCCTGCTGGGCGTGGCGCAATGGCTGATGGGCCGGCGTGAGGGAGAAGCCCGGCCATGACGCCCTTGCAGTTTGAAGCGGCCTATGCGCCGCTGTGGAACGAGCTCGAGAAGGTCATAGGCGTCGCCGAGACCGAGCGCAAGTTCGACGGCGCGCGGCTGGCCACGCTGTACCGCCGCGTCTGCGAGCACCTGGCGCTGGCGCAGGCCCGCGCCTACCCGGTGCACCTGACGCAGCGGCTGGAAGCCCTGACGCAAAGCGCCCACCGGCTGATCTACCGGCGCCACGACTACGGCCTGGCACGCCTGGGCACGCTGGCGCTGGTCGACTTCCCGCAGGCCGTGCGCGCGCACCGCGCCTACCTGCTGGTGGCGGCCCTGCTGTTCGTGGTGCCGCTGCTGGCCGCGGGCCTGGCCACCTACCGCGACCCGGGTTTCATCCTGCATCTGCTGGATGCGGCACAGGTGCAGAACTTCGACAGCATGTACAGCGACAGCGCCAAGTCCTTCGGGCGCAACCGCGACGCCAGCGGCGACTGGCAGATGTTCGGCTTTTACGTCATGCACAACATCGGCATCGGCTTTCGCTGCTTCGCCGCCGGCATTTTCGGCGGCATCGGCAGCGCGGCCGTGCTGCTGTTCAACGGCGTGCAGATAGGCGCCGTGGGCGGCTACCTGATCGCCTCGGGCCACGGGCAGAACTTCTGCTCCTTTGTGGTCACCCACGGCGCCTTCGAACTGACGGCCATCGTGCTGGCGGGTGCAGCCGGGCTGCGCCTGGGCTACGCCCTGATCGCGCCGGGCCGGCACACGCGACTGGAGGCGCTGCGCCTGGCGGCGCGCCACGCCATCGTGGTGGTCTACGGCGTCATCGGCCTGCTGCTGATCGCCGCCGCCGTCGAAGCCTTCTGGTCCTCGGCGCGCTGGGTCACGCCCGCCGTGAAATACGGCGCCGGCGCGGCCTGCTGGGCCCTGGTGCTTGCCTACCTGGGCTGGCAAGGACGGCCGCGCGCCGGCCAGGCGCCCGCGGGCGAAGGGCAGCGCCATGCAGGTTGACGCGCTGGCCGTCGCGCTGCGCCCGCGCCCCATGGCCGAAGCCGCCGACCTGGGCGTCGCGCTGGTGCGCCGCCATGCCGCTTCCATCTGGCGCACCTTCCTGCCCATGTATGTCGTGGTCATCGCGCTGCTGCTGTGCACCATCGAGCTCGCCTACTGGCTGCCCGGCCTGCTGATCTTTTGCCTCAAGCCCTGGTTTGACCGCAGCCTGCTGTTCATCCTGTCGCGCGCGGTGTTCGGTCAATCCACGCGCTGGAAAGACCTCTGGGAGCACCGCGCCCAGGTGTGGGGCGGGCAGCTGCTGCGCACGCTGCTGTGGCGGCGGCTGTCGCCCTGGCGCTCCTACACCCAGGCCATAGACCAGCTCGAAGGCCAGCGCGGCGGCGCCAGGCGCAAGCGGCGCGACCAGTTGCTGCGCGGGCGGCGTGGCGCGGCCGCGGGCATGCAACTGGTTTTTTCCAACGTCGAGATCGCGCTGGAGTTCGCCCTGCTCTCCATCCTGTTCTGGTTCGCGCCCGAGGGCAGCCTTTCCGAACTCTGGCGCTGGTTGATCGCCACGGAGTCGACGCTGCAAAGCCTGAGCCTTGCCGTGGTCTACGCCTTCGCCGTCGGGCTGGTCGAGCCCTTTTTTGTGGCGGCCGGCTTTGCCATGTACCTGAACCGCCGCGTCGAGCTCGAAGCCTGGGACATCGAACAGGAATTTCGCCGTGCCTTCACGCCCGCGCCGGCAAAGGCCGGCGCATGAGGACCGCATGCCGTGATGCCCGATGGCGGCAGGCCCTGGCCTGCGCACTGGTCGCGGCTTGCTGCGCGGCCGGCGCGGCTGCCGCGGCACCGGGCGAGCCGCCCTCACGCCAGCAGGTCCAATCGGCCGCCGAACGGGTGCGCGCCGACCCCAACCTGCCCGGCAGCAAGAGCGAAAAGACGCTGCGGCTGAGGGACAGGGACAAAAAACCCGAGGACAAAAAGAAGGACAGCGACGGCCTGGGCTGGCTCAGGGATTTTGTGACCAGGGTCTCCGAAGCCGCGCGCCTGCTGGTGTGGGCGCTGGGCGCGCTGGCCCTGGCCTGGCTGGTGATCCGCATACGGCGCTGGGCGCAGGTGCGCGCCGGCGGCGGCCGGCACCGCATGGCGCCCCTGCCCAGCCACATCGGCAGCCTGGACATACGCCCCGAAAGCCTGCCCGACGACGTGGGCTCGGCGGTCGCCTCGCTGTGGCAGCGCGGCCAGCGCCGGCCCGCGCTGTCGCTGCTCTACCGCGGCGCGCTCTCGCGCCTGGTGCACCTGCATGCGGTGCCCATACGCAACGCCAGCACCGAAGGCGAATGCGTGGCGCTCAGCGAAAGCCGGCTGGCGCCGCCCTCGCTCGATTTTTTTGCCCGCCTGGTGGCCGCCTGGCAACTGGCGGCCTATGGCGGGCGCCTGCCGCCCACGGCCGGCGTGCTGGCGCTGTGCGCCGAATTTGACGCGCGCCTGGGCGCGCCGGCCGCAGCGGTCGCGCCAGGGAAGGCGGCGCCATGAAGGACCGGTTGATCCTGGTCCTGCTGGGCGTGCTGCTGCTGGCGGGCGGCATCTGGCTGGTGTCGGCCACCGAATGGGTCGACGTTGATGTCCCCACGCCGGCCAAGGGTGAAGCCCTGACCAACCCGCTGTACGCCACCGAAAAACTGCTGGGCGCCCTGGGCGCGAAAGTCGTGAAGCACAAAAGCCTGGACGCCATGCCGCCGCCGCAGGCGCGGCTGGTACTGGTGTCGCGCAACTGGGACCTGTTCCCCGAACGCGCGCAGCGCCTGCGCGCCTGGGTGGCGCAGGGCGGGCACCTGGTCATCCCGGGCTTCCTGGCCCGGCACACATCGCTCACGGGCTGGCTTCCCGTCACCGAGGAAAACGCGATCAGCCCGCAGAAAATCACGCCGGCGCGGCCTTTCGACAGGACCGCCAAGGACCTGGACTGCCGCGCGCTGGAGGAGCCCGTCGAGGTCGCGCCCAGCTACGGCGACAGCCGCGTCTTTCGCGTCTGCGGCGCCTATTTCGGCCCGCAGTACCTGCCGGTGAACCGCCTGGCCGCGCCGCTGTGGTCGCTGCGCGGCACGGCCGGCACCGAGGCCGTGCGCGTGCAGGTCGGCCAGGGCACGGTCACCGTGCTCGGCGGCTGGGGCCTGCTGGGCAACAGCAACCTGCTACGCGCCGACAACGCGCAGGTGGCGGCCGCGGCGCTGCAGGCGCGCGCCGGCGCCGAGTTCTGGTTTGTCGCCGAAGAGGCCAGGGAACCGTTTGCGTCCTGGCTCTGGCACCAGGCCTGGGTGGCGCTGCTGCTGGGCCTGCTGGCCCTGGCGCTGGCCCTGTGGCGCGCCGGCGTGCGCTTCGGGCCGCTGGCGCCGTCCGCGCCCTCGCACCGGCGCTCCATGGCCGAGCAGGTGCGCGGCACCGCGCGCTTTTTGCACATGCACGGGCCGAAAGCACTGCACACGGCCCAGCTTCGCGCGCTGCACGCATCGGCCGCGCGGCAGCTGCCCCGGTTTTCGCAACTCGAGCCGGCACGGCGCACCGCCGAGATCGCGCGCGCCACCGGCCTGGACGTGCGCGCGCTCGAACACGCGCAGGCCGACAGGGCGCGCAACCGCGGCGCGCTGGCCGCCGACCTCGAACTGCTGGAAACCGCGCGCCGGCGGCTGGACGCGCGCGAGCCCGTCCCGCCGCCTGTTTCATCCGCCGCTTCATCCCCTTCTTCATCCTGAAACCGAGAAACCACCATGTCATCGATTCCCAACGACGAACTGATACGCGCGGCCGAATGGCTGCAGACCCTGCGCCACGAAGTCGGCAAGGCCGTGGTCGGCCAGACGGAAGCCGTCGACCAGACCCTGGTGGCGCTGGTCGCGTCCGGCCACGTGCTGATCGAGGGCGTGCCCGGCCTCGGCAAGACGCTGCTGGCGCGGGCGCTGGCACAGGCCATGAGCCTGCGCTACGCGCGCGTGCAGTTCACGCCCGACCTGATGCCCTCGGACATCACCGGCCACTCGGTGCTGGATCCGTCCACCCGCGGTGAATCCGGCATAGGCACGCTACGCGTGCACCAGGGGCCGGTCTTCACGCATTTGCTGCTGGCCGATGAAATCAACCGCGCGCCGGCCAAGACTCAGAGCGCGCTGCTCGAGGTGATGCAGGAATACCAGGTCACGCTGGAAGGCCGGGCCATGCCGCTGCCGCGCCCCTTTATGGTGATGGCCACGCAAAACCCGATAGACACCGAAGGCACCTACCCGCTGCCCGAGGCGCAACTGGACCGCTTCCTGCTCAAGATCAACATCGCCTTCCCCAGCCACGCCGAAGAAAAGGCGGTGGTGCAGCTGACCACCGGCCAGCGCGCCGGCAACCAGCTGCCGCTGGACGCGGTCAGGCCCTGCCTGGACGACACCCAGGTGCTGGAGCTGCAGCGCCTGGCCAGCCTGGTGCAGGCGCATGAACAGGTCATCGACTACGCGGTGCGCATCGCGCGCGCCACGCGCGACTGGCCCGGCCTTTCGTCCGGCGCGGGGCCGCGCGGCACCATGGCGCTGGTGCGCGCCGCGCGCGCCGGCGCGCTGATGGACGGGCGCGACTTCATCACGCCCGACGACGTGGCGCGCCAGACCCTGCCGGCCCTGCGCCACCGCGTAATGATTTCGCCCGATGCCCAGCTCGAGGGCCTGGGCGTGGACGAGCTGCTGCGCAGCGCCCAGGGCAGCGTGCAGGCGCCGCGTCTCTGAGGCCGGCCCGCATGCGCTGGCTGGTGATTCCCACGGCAGGCATGGTCCAGGCGCTGGCCGGCGCCGCCGTGGCCGCTTGCCTGGCCCTGCTCGCGGGCCTGCCGGTGGGCACGCTGGCCCTGCTGGCCGGCGCCGTGCTGCTGCCGGCGCTGGCCGGCGCGCTGTTCGATCTCTGGCGCAGCCGCCGCCTGTGGCGCCAGGCGCCGCTGCGCATGGAGCGCACGCTGCCCGGCGCCTTTTCGCTGGGCGTGCCCACCGTGCTCACGCTGGTGCTGGTCAACGAAGGCCCGCTGGCCTGGTCCGTGACCGTGTTCGACGAGGTGGACCCGCGCTTTGCCTTCGAGGGCCTGCCGCAATCCCTGACCGTGCCGCCGGCTTCGCGCGCCGAGCTGCGCTACACGGTGACCGCGCGCGAGCGCGGCGTGGCGCTTTTCGGCAGCACCCAGCTGCGCTGGCGCAGCCGCGGCGGCTGCTTCGAAGTGCAGCAATCGCTGGGCCAGCCCGGCAAGCTGCGCGTGTACCCCAACTTCGCCGCGCTGGCGCGCTACGCCTGGCTGTCCGGCGACCGGCGGCTGGCGCAGATCGGCATCAAGACCTATGTGCAGCGCGGCCTGGGCACCGACTTCCGCCAGCTGGCCGACTACAAGACCGGCGATTCGCTGCGCCACATCGACTGGAAGGCCACGCTGCGCCACCAGCGGCCCATCGTGCGCGAATTCCAGGACGACCGCGACCAGTGCGTGTTCTTCCTGCTGGACTGCGGCCGCCGCATGCGCGCCGACGAAGGCGGGCCGGAGCAGGACGCGGCCCCAGGCAGCAGCCATTTCGACGAAGCCCTCAACGCGCTGATGCTGCTGAGCTACGTCGCCCTGAAAGAAGGCGACGAGGTCGGCGCCATGACCTTCGGCGGCCTGCCGGGGCAGCGCCGCGATTTCGCGCCGCGCAAGGGCGCGGCCACGCTCAACGCCCTGATGAACCGCCTGCACGACATCCAGCCCGGCGCCATGCATTCGGACTACCTGCTGGCCGCCCAGGAACTGCTGCGCGTGCAGCGCCGGCGCGCGCTGGTGATCGTGCTGACCAACTTCCGCGACGAGGACGCCGCCGAGCTGCGCCCGGCGATCAAGCTGCTGCGCCGCCAGCACCTTGTGCTGGTGGCCAGCCTGCGCGAGCGCGTGCTGGGCCGCATCGCCGGCCAGGCCCTGTCCACTCCCACGGACGCGGTCGACGTGGCCGCCGCTCACCTGTTCGCGCAGTCGCGGCGCGACGCCTTCGCGCGCGTGGTCGGCGCGGACCCGCTCTCCATGGACGTGGAGCCGGCGCAGCTGGCCGTCTCGCTGGTCAACCGCTACCACGCGGTCAAGCGCGCCGGGTTGCTGTAAGCGTTGCCTAAAGGGGGGTCCACAGGCGCCCCGGCAACGGTTATCCTTCGGGTCTCAACAACAGGAGGGATGCGATGTCCGAAGCAATGAACCCGTATGCAGCGCCCAAGGCCGTGGTGGATGATGTTTTCGACAACGAGGCGGGCGTGCAGCCCGTCAAGCTGTTTTCGGCCAGGGGCCGGGTCGGCCGGCTGCGCTACCTGGCCTACAACCTGGGCGGCTACCTGCTGATGGTGGTGGCGGCCGTCGTGCTGGGCTTTATTGCCGGCGCCCTCGGCTTCGGCAAGGCCGCCGGCGTGCTCGGCATGCTGGCGACCATCCCCTACTTCATCTTCATCGTGCTGCTGAGCATACAGCGCAGCCACGACATGGGATGGTCCGGCTGGACCATACTGCTGGCCCTGATCCCGCTGGTAGGCCTGGTGTGGCTGTTCAACCCGGGCACCAAGGGCGGCAACCGCTTCGGCGCGCCGCCGCCGCCCAACACCACGCTGGTCAAGATAGGCGGCCTGGCCTTCCCCGTCATCATGGTCGTCGGCCTCATCGCCGCCATCGCCTTGCCGGCTTACCAGGGTTATACGCAACGGGCCAAGGCGGCCCAGGTGGTCAAGCCCTAAGCCGTTAAAGAGCTTCTTAAATCTGGGCCGCGCGCTTGTAGGCCTGGGCCGCAGCGGCTTCGTCCTCGCGCTGCTCGGCCAGCAGGGCCAGCGCGCGCCAGGCATTGCGGTGCAGCGCCACGTCCTGCAGGGCCGGCGCGGCCTGCGACAGCAGCTGGCGGGCCTTGCCCCAGAGCTGGCGGTTCAGGCAGGCCATGCCCGCCAGGTATTGCAGGTTGGCATCGCGCGGCCGGCTCAGCTGCGCCGTTTCAATGCGCGCCAGCCAGGCGGCGTCCAGCGAATCCAGCCCGGCTTCCAGCACGCCGATCAGCTTGATGCGCAGGTTGTCGCCTATGTCCGAGCGCGGCTGCATCATCGCGTCCCAGACCTGCAACAGCCAGCTGCGCGCGAGGTCCGGCTCGCCGTGCAGCGCCATCAGGCGCGATGCGGCATGCACCACCAGCTCGGGCATGGCGCGCTCGCTCTGGTCGAGTGAGAGCCAGGCCTGCTGCAGCTGCACGGGGTCATGCGCGTCGTTGAGCAGCTCCAGCGCCAGGCCGCGGATGATGCTTTGCGCCGCCGCCTGTGAAAACGCGCGGTGCTTGGCCAGCAGGCGCGCGGTTTCCAGCGCCTGCGACGTCTGCCGCGCATGGCGCGAGGCGCGCAGCTTCATGCGCAGGGCCAGCGTGCGGCGCGAGGCGCCCTGCGGCAGCTGGGCCAGCCAGTCGAGCGCGGCGCCCGCGTCGCGGTCGTCCAGCGCCCAGCGCGCCGCGCGGAACTGCACGCCCTCGCGCACTTCCTGCGCATGGCGCGGCGCCGAGCTTTTCAGCGCCTGGTGCAGGTGCTGGTCGCGCAAGCCCTTGTTCTGCAGCGACTGCGCGGCCTCGGCCACCAGCAGGTGGGCCAGCGCGCGCAGCTGGGCGCCGCGGCTGGAGCTGTGGCCGGTTATGTGGCTGTAGTGGTCGGCCAGCGGGCGCAGGCTTTTTTCCTGCGCCAGCGCGTTCTGCGCCGATTTCGTCGAGCGTATGTAGCGCCCGGCCAGCAGATGGGCCAGCGAATCCATGAGGGCGCCGTACATGGCGCGCTCTTTTTGCTGGGCGCGCCAGCGCCGCGCCTCGGCCGGCAACGAGAACACCGCCGACACCGCGCGCAGCGCCAGGTAGAGCACAAAGAACAGCGCGGCCAGCAGCATCACCGCCAGGTTGAAGGAAATATCGACCCGGTGCGGCGGCCAGAAGATGGTGACCACGGCCTGGTTGTTGCCCGCGAACAGCGCCACGGCAACCGCCACGCCAAAAAGGGCCAGTAGCCAGAGGGCGGCGCGCATGCGTGTGTCCTGCCTTTGCGAAGAATCAGCGGCCCGCGGCCGCCGTGGCCAGCGCGGCCATGGTTTCATCAAGGCGCGGCAGCTCGCTGGTCTTGAGCTGGCCTTGCACCTGGGCCAGCAGCTGGGCCGCGGCCTGGGTCTTGCGCGAGGAAGGGTCGAAATACTTGCCCAGCCAGGCGCTGGCGCTGGCGAGGTCGGTGCGCACCGAATCGCTCTGGCGCGACAGCAGGGCCAGGCGCGCATTGAGCAGGCGCAGCTTCAGGTTTTCACGCAGGAAAAAGGACTGCTCGGGCGACAGCAGGGCCGCCTCGGGCTGCTCGATGCGGCTCACGCGCAGCAGCTTGCGGGCTTCATCGCGCAGGTTGTCCAGCGTGCGCTGCGACCAAGCACTCAGCGAAAGTTTGTCGAACATCCCCTCAGAGGGCTTGTCGGCCGCCGGCGCGCTGGCGCGCGCGGCCGGGGCGGTCGCGGCCAGGGCCGGCACCGCGCGCAAGGGGCTGTTGGCCACCATGGCGTTGGCCACCGGCAGGTCGTCGGCCAGGCGCGCCAGTTCGTCGAGTTTGAGCATCAGCACCGGCACGTCGGTCAGGGTCGCGGCCTTGATGCGGTCCATGTCGCGGGCAATGGCGCGCTGCAGCGGGTTCAGGCGCGGCTGCGCGGCGCGCGCCAGGCGCTGGTCGGCCGACTTGAGCGCGGCCAGCAGCGGTTCGGCGCTGCCGGTGAGCTGGGCCTGCTGCTGCGCCAGGCGCAGCGCGGACTCCACGTCCACCACCAGGTTTTCATCGCGCGAACGCGACAGGCTTTGCATCAGTTCTTCAAGCTGGGTGCGCTGCAGGCTGACTTCGCTGATGCGGGTTTCCTGGATCGCCAGCCGCGCCGAGAGTTCGCGCGTGGCCTCCTGGGCCTGGCGCGCCAGCGCGCGCGCTTCGATGGCCTGCGCGCCGGAGTCCAGGCTGCGGCGGGCTAGTTCTTCCTGGATGGTGGCCAGCTTTTGCCACAGCAGGCCGCTGGCCAGCAGGCCGCCGGCCGCCAGCGCGGCCACCACCAGCGCCCATTTGCGCGGCACCAGCCAGGTATCGGACGCGGGGACCAGCGGTTCGGCCACCACCAGAGCGCGCTCCAGCACAGGCTCCTTGTCGGGCGTGGAAGGCGTGGGCTGGGCTATGTGGGGATCGCTCATGGATAAAGGGATTCTATCGAGGCCAATGTCTCCCTGATGTCCGTCAGGGCGGGGCGTGACGCCACAACAACACCCCAGCCCGCGGCGCGCACCGCGTCCACGATGCGCGGATGCGTCGCCACCGCGCGGGCGCCGCGCCAGTCGACGCCGGCCAGGGCCGGCTGGTGCGTAAGGTTTGCCAGTGCCTCCGAACTGCTGAACAGCCAGACCGAGCCGTCTTTGCTGGCGGCGCGCGCGCGCGCCAGCTGCGCTTCGCTGAACTGGGGCGCACGGCGCTGGTACACGCCGACAAAATCCACCTGGGCGCCGGCGGCCTCCCACTGGCGGGCGATCCAGTCGCGCCCAGAGGACACCGCGCCGCCCGCGGCATCGGGGCTTTCACCGCGCAGCACCAGCACGCGCTTTCCTTGCCAGTCGCGCTGCCCGACCACAGCCCACAGCGCCTCGGAGTCAAATTGCCCGGCGTCGGCGGCCGGCGCATCGACCTGCGCGGCAGGCACACCCGCGGCCAGCAAGGCCGCCACGGTGCCGGGCCCGGGCGCCATCAGGCGCAGCGTGGGCGGCAGGCCGCTCGCCAGGGAGGAGTTGAAAAAATACGCCACCGCGTTGCCGCTGACAAACATGCAGGCCGCATAGCGGTCCAGCGTTTGCCAGGCCCGCGCCAGCGCGCCGGTGTCAAGCGCGGCTGCGATATCGATCAGCGGCAGCGCTTCGGCCGCGAAGCCGGCCTGCCGCAACTCGTGGACCCAGTGCCGCGCATCCGCCGCGGGGCGCGTCACGATGACGGGGGCCGCACCGGCCGCAGGCGCCGGCATGGGGTGCATCAGGCCTGGCCCTTGCCGGCCCAGACCGCTCCGCCGGCGCGCAGTTGCGCCGCCACGGCCTCGCCCAGGGCCTCGGCCTCGGCGAAATTGCGCACCTGGGCGCTTTGTTTCACCTGCACCAGGGGCGCCAATGGGGCGGCGCTGCCGGACGGCGCCTCGGCCGTGGCCGGGTCGCCCCAGGCGGCGCTCAGCTGCATGCTGCCGCCCGCCGCCGCGCCCTGCGTGAAAGCCGCCAGCGGCATGGAGCAGCTGCCGCCCATGGCGCGCGAGACCGTGCGCTCGGCCGTCACAGCCAGCCAGGTCGGCATATCCGCCAGCGTGGCCAGCGCGGCCAGCAGGTCGGCGCGGTCGGCGCGCACTTCAATGCCCAATGCGCCCTGCCCCGCGGCGGGCAGCATCTGAGCCGGCTCAAAAGTGGCGCGTATGCGCGATTCCAGCCCCAGGCGCTTCAAGCCCGCGGCCGCCAGCACAATGGCCTGGTACTGGCCTTCATCGAGCTTGCGCAAACGCGTGTCCAGGTTGCCGCGCAGCGGCTGTATCACCAGGTCGGGCCGCAAGGCCTTGAGCAGCACCAGCCGGCGCAGGCTGGAGGTACCCACCACCGCACCCTGCGGCAAATCGGCCAGGCCGGCGAATTGATTAGACACAAAAGCATCGCGCGGGTCCTCGCGCTCCAGCACGCAAGCCAGCGCAAAGCCCTCGGGCAGGTCCATGGGCACGTCTTTCAGCGAATGCACGGCCAGGTCGGCCCGGCCTTCGCTGAGCGCCACTTCGAGTTCCTTGACGAACAGGCCCTTGCCGCCGACCTTGCTCAGCGAACGGTCCAGGATCTGGTCGCCCTGGGTGGTCATGCCCAGCAGCTCGACCTGCCAGCCCAGGCTCGACTCGAGCAAGGCCTTCACATGTTCGGCCTGCCACATCGCCAGGCGGCTCTCGCGTGTGGCGATGACCACCTTCTTCATCTCAGGGGGGTTGGATTCAGACACTGCGGACACTCGTAACCTGCTTGTAATACTTGGGGGGAAGTGAATGCTAGCATGCAGGGCTTAAGAACAAGCTTAAGAACTAGAGGGTAGAGATGGTCACTTCCGCGCGCGCCAAGAAGCTACAACAACACGCCAGCGAGGGCGCCAGGGACGGCGCGGCAGCCGCGGCGCCCAAGGCTTCCACCCGCTCGCGGGACAACGAACGCCCCCTGGTCGAAGACATACGCCTGCTGGGCCGCATCCTGGGCGACGTGATCCGCGAGCAGGAAGGCGTGGCCGCCTATGAGCTGATCGAGCAGGTGCGCAAGCTCTCCGTCAGCTTCCGGCGCGACGCCGACCCCGAAGCCGACAAGGCCCTCAAGAAGCTGCTCAAGGGCCTGTCGGGCGACCAGACGGTCAGCGTGATACGCGCCTTCACCTATTTCAGCCACCTGGCCAACCTGGCCGAGGACCGCCACCACATACGCCGCCGCGCCGTGCACGAGCGCGCGGGCGACACCCAGGAGGGCAGCATCGAAGTGGCGCTGGCCCGCCTGCGCTGGGCCGGCATCTCGACCCGCACCATCTCCAATACGCTGGCGCACAGCTTTGTCTCGCCTGTGCTCACCGCCCACCCCACCGAAGTGCAGCGCAAAAGCATCCTGGACGCCGAACGCGACATCGCCCAGTTGCTGACCGCGCGCGACGACATCAAGGCGCTGGCCCTGGCCCACAACGCCGCCAAGGACGCCCTCACGCCGCGCGAGCTGGCCGCCAACGAGGCCCAGCTGCGCGCCCGCGTCATGCAGCTGTGGCAGACCCGGCTGCTGCGTTTTTCCAAACTCACCGTGGCCGACGAGATCGAGAACGCGCTCAGTTATTACGAAGCCACCTTCCTGCGCGAAATCCCCAAGCTCTACGCCAACCTCGAGCGTGAACTCGGCAACCAGCCGGTGCACAGCTTTTTGCGCATGGGCCAGTGGATAGGCGGCGACCGCGACGGCAACCCCAACGTCAGCGCCGAGACCCTCAACTACGCGCTGAGCCGGCAGGCCGAGGTGGCGCTGCGCCACTACCTGACCGAGGTCCACTTCCTGGGCGGCGAGCTTTCGCTGTCGGCCATGCTGGTCGATTTCAGCCCCGAGATGCGCGCCCTGGCCGAAAGCTCGCCCGACACCAGCGAACACCGCAAGGACGAGCCCTACCGCCGCGCCCTGACCGGCGTCTATGCCCGCCTGGCCGCCACGCTCAAGGAGCTGACCGGCGGCGATGCCGCGCGCCACGCCGTCGCGCCGCAAAACGCCTACCTGAAGTCCGAGGACTTCCTGGCCGACCTGCGCACCATTGAAGCCTCGCTCAAGGCCCACCATGGCGAGGCCCTGATCGCCCAGCGCCTGCACCCGCTGATACGCGCGGTCGAGGTCTTCGGCTTTCACCTGGCCACGGTCGACTTGCGCCAGAGCTCCGACAAGCATGAGGAAGTGGTGGCCGAGCTGCTGGCCGCCGCGCGCATAGAGCCCCACTACGCCAAGCTCGACGAAGCCGCCAAGCGCGCGCTGCTGGTGGGCCTGCTCAACGACGCGCGGCCGCTGCGCGTGGTCGGCAGCGCCTACTCGGCCCATGCGCAAAGCGAGCTCGCGATTTTTGAAGCGGCCCGCACGGCGCGCGCGCGCTTCGGCAAGGAAGCGATACGCCACTACATCATCAGCCACACCGAAACCGTCAGCGACCTGCTCGAAGTCTTGTTGCTGCAAAAGGAAGTCGGCCTGATGCACGGCACGCTGGACAGCAACGCGACGAACGATTTGATCGTGGTGCCGCTCTTCGAAACCATTGAAGACCTGCGCAATGCCGCGCCCATCATGCGCGAGTTCTACGCCCTGCCCGGCATTGCCCAGCTGGTCAAGCGCAGCGGCGCCGAGCAGGACATCATGCTCGGCTACTCCGACAGCAACAAGGACGGCGGCATCTTCACCAGCAACTGGGAGCTTTACCGCGCCGAGATCGCGCTGGTCGAGCTGTTCGACGTGCTGGCCAACTCGCACAACATCCAGCTGCGCATGTTCCACGGCCGCGGCGGCACCGTGGGCCGCGGCGGCGGCCCCAGCTACCAGGCCATCCTGGCCCAGCCACCGGGTACGGTGCGCGGGCAGATACGCCTGACCGAGCAGGGCGAGGTCATAGGCTCCAAATACGCCAATCCCGAGATCGGCCGGCGCAACCTCGAAACCCTGGTCGCCGCCACGCTGGAGGCCACGCTGCTGCAGCCGACCAAACCCGCGACCAAGGCCTTTTTGCAGGCCGCGGCCGAACTCTCGCAAGCCAGCATGGCGGCCTACCGCACGCTGGTCTACGACACCCCGGGCTTCACCGAATATTTTTTCAGCGCCACGCCGATACGCGAAATCGCCGAACTCAACATCGGCTCGCGCCCGGCTTCGCGCAAGGCCTCGCAAAAAATCGAAGACCTGCGCGCCATCCCCTGGGGTTTCAGCTGGGGCCAATGCCGCCTCACCTTGCCCGGCTGGTACGGCTTCGGCTCGGCCATCGCGCACATGCTGGGCCAGGGCGGCACCCCCGCCGCGCGCAAGGAAGCGCTCGCGCTGCTGCAGAAAATGTACAAGCAGTGGCCCTTCTTTCGCACCCTGCTCAGCAACATGGACATGGTGCTGGCCAAGAGCGACCTGGCCCTGGCCTCGCGCTATTCCGACCTCGTCGGCGACGCGCGCCTGCGCAAAAAAATCTTCAGCGCCATCGAGGCCGAATGGCACCTTACGGCCGACGCCCTGGCCCTGATCACCGGCGAAAAACAGCGCCTGGCCGGCAACGCCGCACTGCAGCGCTCCATCCGCCACCGCTTTCCCTATATCGACCCGCTGCACCACCTGCAGGTCGAACTGGTGCGGCGCTACCGGGCGGGGCAGGCTGACCAGCGGGTCCAGACCGGTATACATATTTCGATCAACGGGATCGCGGCTGGTTTGCGCAATACAGGCTAGGGCGTTCCTCCCTCTCCCCCCTTGTTAAGTTCAGTTGGCCGGGTCTCGCCCCGGCGGGCGAGGCACTTTTCTTTGCTTCGCCAAAGAAAAGTGAGTTGCCGCCGGGCAACCCCGGCCAACAAACCCATGCAAAGGGCACACCGCCGGAGCAAGGTTGATGGCAGTCGCATCGGCATCAACGACGCCACCCGCGCCGGGTAGCAAACCATAGGGGTATTCGAGAAGCGCATACTCCCCCTGTTGTGTAGGCTTTGTCCTAGACAAACTCCAGCGTCTTCCGATGGCGCCTTGCGGTGCCGGGTTTTAGCATGGTGCTAGAAGCTGTTCATGGCTCCGTCTGGATCGTGAACAGCTTCTTGAACTCGGAGCAATGCCGCATTCCGCACGCATTGCCCACCCCAGCCCGGAGCACAAAATCATGACCACCTTGGAGATCATGGCCGATACACCGTCGGCCATTCGCAACGATTTTGTTTCCACCGACGCCGCCGACCTGGCGTCGCACATGGACCAGTGCGCGCATTCGCGCGGCCGTTTTTTCACGCTCCAGACCGGCCTGCAGTCCGCGCATTCGGTGCTCCTGCCGCGCATCGTGACAGTGGCGCTCATCGTGGCGGTCTGCCTTGGCATGCTGGCGCTAGCCTGAGCGCGTGGCTACCGCTGTCCTCGAGCGGCTGGACAACTTAAGCGCCTATGCCCGGCAGTTGCTGGGCGGCCGCCGCAGCGACATACAGCAACCCATACGCGCCGAGCTGTTCGGCGCCCAGCGTTTTGAGGAACACGGCCGCAGCCTGGCCGCAGCCCAGGCCGTGCTGCCCGCCGGCAGCGAGCACGGCGGCCCGCCGTTTTTCCCGCGCGTGCAGGAAAACATTGCCGCCATACGCCTGGCCTACGACTACATCGCGCTGACCTCCCGCAGCGGCCACTACGTCACGCCGGCGGCCGAATGGCTGCTCGACAATTTCCATTTGGTCGAGGCCCAGCTGCAGCAGATCCAGGACGGCGTGCCGCACCGCTACTACGCCGACCTGCCCAAGCTTGCCGACAAGCCGCTGCAGGGCCTGCCGCGCGTCTACGGCATCGCCTGGGCCTATGTGGCGCATACCGACAGCGTGCTCGACCCAGTCCTGTTCACCGCCTTCCTGCATGCCTACCAGGAGGTCAGCGAACTCAACCTCGGGGAACTCTGGGCCCTGCCCACCACCTTGCGCGTGGTGCTGCTGGAAAACCTGCGCCGCATGGCCGACCGCATCGCCTGGAACAAGGTGGCGCGCGAGGTGGCCCATGCGGCCTGGGACAAGGTCGAGGCGCTGAACCTGCGCGAGCTCGACGAACTGCTGGCCCTGATGCAGTCCCACGGCCTGGAGCGCGCCTACCTGACCCAGCTCTGGCAGCGCATGCCGGCCGGGCGCCCCGAACCCGACGCGCCGCCGCCCCTGCCGCTGGTGCGCTGGGCCGCCCAGCATTGCTCCGACGCGCTGGGCATGATAGGCGAGGGCCAGACCGCGCAGGTGGCCGCCAACCTCACGGTCAGCAACATCATCACCACGCTCAGGCTGATAGGCCAGGTCGAATGGGCGGAGCTGATAGAGCCCGTCAGCCACTCGCTGCAGGTGCTGCGCCGCCTGCCCAGCTTCTCGCGCGAAAGCGAGATCACGCGCCAGCAGATCACGCGCGCCATGGAAAGGCTGGCGCAGCAGACCGGCAAGCCCGAACGCGCCGTCGCCGAAGCCGTGCTGGCCGCGGCGCGCCAGCCCAACAACTCGCTGGTGGCGCGCACCGCCGGCTACTACCTGATAGGGCCGGGCCGTCCGCTGCTCGAAGCCGCGCTGGGTCCGTCCGCCGGCCCGCACAGGCCCTTGCCGGCCCGCGGCACACCGCGCGCCTGGCGCTTGCCGCTGTTCGCCGCGGCCTGGTTCGCCGGCACCGCCGCGCTGCTGGCCTGGGCCGCGCAACCGCTGGCCGCCCTGCCCTGGCCCGGCTGGGTGGCAGTGCTGCTCATGGCCTGGCCGGCCTCGGAAGCCGTGGCCGCGCTGATGCACCGGCTGATCGCCGAGTCCACCCGCATACAGCCACTGGCCCGCCTGGACTTCAGCGCCGGCATCCCGGCCGAACACCGCGTGCTGGTGGCGATCCCCTGCATGCTCAGCTCGGCCGCGGCGAATGCCGAGCTGGTGCACCGGCTGCAGCTGCACTGGCTGGCCAGCCGCGAGGCGCACGCGCAGTTCGCACTGCTGACCGACTGGGCCGATACCGAGACCGAACACCGGCCCGACGACCAGGCGCTGTTCGACGACGCGCTGGCCCGCCTGCGCGCCCTCAACGCGAGCTACCCGGCGGCCCACGGCCAGCCCGCGCGTTTTGTGCTGCTGCACCGGCCGCGCAGCTGGTCGGCCACGGAGCGCCGCTGGATAGGCTGGGAGCGCAAGCGCGGCAAGCTCGAGATGCTGCTGCGGCACCTGGCCGGGCACTCGGCCTCGCCCTTCACGCCGGCGGGCGACGCCATGCGGCTGGCCGAAGGCACGCGTTATGTGCTGACCCTGGACAGCGACACCGGCCTGCCCCCCGGCGCCCTGCGCGAACTGGTGGCCATCGCCGCCCACCCGCTGAACACGCCGCAGGTGGACCGCAGAAGCCGCCGCGTCACCGCCGGCTACGGCATCCTGCAGCCGCGCGTGGCCACGCCCCTGCCCGCGCGCCGCGAGCGCTCGCCGTTTCACACCCTGTTCGCCGGCCAGCGCGGCCTGGACCCTTACAGCAGCGGCAACTCCGACCTCTACCAGGACGTGTTCGGCATGGGCAACTTCAGCGGCAAGGGCCTGCTGCACGTGGAGGCCTTGCACGCCGTGCTGGACCGGCGCCTGCCCGAGGGCGCCATCCTGAGCCACGACCTGCTCGAAGGCAGCATCGCGCGCTGCGCCTACGTCAGCGATGTGGTGCTGATGGAAGACCAGCCCCACCATGCCGATGTGGCCGCCTCGCGGCTGCACCGCTGGACGCGCGGTGACTGGCAACTGCTGCCGCTGATGCTGCGCGCCAAAACCTTCGGCATAGACGCGCTGGGCCTGTGGCGCATGGCCGACAACCTGCGCCGCTCGCTGGTGGCGCCGGCCTGCTTCGCGCTGCTGGCCTGGGTGGTTTTCAGCGGCGCGCTGCCGTTGGGAACGGCGCTGACCTTCACCGTCCTCGCATTCCTGGCCGGCCCGCTGATGGGCGCGCTGGCCGGGCTGGTGCCCACGCGGCGCGGCATCGCCTGGCTGCATTTTTTCGACATCGGCATGCGCGACGTCGGGCGCAGCCTGGCACAGGCGGCCTGGCAGTTCAGCCAGCTCGCGGTGCAGGCCGCGCTGCTGCTGGACGCGATCACGCGGGCGCTGTGGCGCATGGCCGTGAGCCGGCGACGCCTGCTGCAATGGACCACCGCGGCCCAGGCCCAGACCTCGGCCCGCTACACACCGGCCGCGTTTGCGCGCGGCCACGCGGGCGTGTCCGCGCTGTGCCTGGCTTTCGCCGCGGCCGCCTGCTGGAGCCCCCATCCCTTCGCCGGCCCTGCGCTGTTCGTGCTGTGGGCCCTGGCGCCGCTGCTGGCCTGGTGGGGCAGCCAGCCCGGCGCCGCCGGCCGGGGCACCGTGCCCGACGCCGCGGACCGCGACTACCTGCTGCAGCTGGCGCAACAGACCTGGCGTTTTTTCGAGCGCGTGGTTGGCCCCGAAGACCACCACCTGCCGCCCGACAACCTGCAGATGGAGCCCGAACCGACGCTGGCCCACCGCACCTCGCCGACCAACATAGGCCTGTACCTGATGGCGGTGGCCTGCGCGCGCGAGTTCAGCTGGATATCGACCGGCGAGATGATCGCGCGCCTGGCCGCCACGCTGGACACCGTGGAGGCCCTGCCCAAGCACCAGGGCCACCTGCTCAACTGGTATGAAACGCGAACCCTGCAGGTGCTGCCGCCGGCCTACGTCTCCACGGTCGACAGCGGCAACTTCGCGGGCCACCTGCTGGCGGTCGCGCAGAACTGCCGGCTGCTGGCCGGGCGGGCGGACACCGCCGGGGCCGAGTCCGCCCCGCTGCTGCAGCTGGCCGGGCGCTGCGAACGCCTGTGCATGGCCATGGATTTCAGCGGCCTTTACAGCGCCAAGCGCCACCTGTTCCACATCGGCCTGCGCGTGCACGAGCAGGCGCTGGACGCGAGCTTTTACGACCTGCTCGCCTCGGAGGCGCGGCTGACCAGCTTCCTGGCGATCGCCAAGGGCGACGTGCCGCGCCGCCACTGGCGGGCGCTGGGCCGCGCCTTCCTGACCGTGGGCGTGACGCCGGGCCTGAAATCCTGGTCGGGCTCCATGTTCGAATACCTGATGCCCTCGCTGGTCATGAGCGAGCCCGACGAGGGCCTGCTGCAGGTCTCTGGCCTGGCCGCGGTCAAGGAGCAGCAGGCCTTCGGCGAATCCCAAGGCTTGCCCTGGGGCGTCTCGGAGTCGGCCTATTTCGCGCAGGACCACACGCTGGCCTTCCAGTACTCGCCTTTCGGCGTGCCGCGCCTGGCCCTGCGCCGCACGCCGCCCACCGACCGCGTGGTCGCGCCCTATGCCAGCATCATGGCGGCCCAGTTCATGCCGCGCGAGGCCACGGCCAACCTGCGCCAGCTCGAGCAGTGGGGCGCGCGCGGCGAATACGGTTTTGTCGACGCGCTGGACTTCACCGTCGCGCGCCAGCCCGGCGCGCAGGCGCTGAGCCTGGTCAACACCTTCATGGCGCACCACCAGGGCATGTCGCTGGTGGCGCTGTGCAACGTGCTGTGCGACGGGGCGCCGCGCCGCTGGTTCGCCTCGGCGCCGCTGGTGCAGGCCTTTGACTCGCTGCTGCACGAAAAAACCCCGCGCCAGATCATCGAAAGCGCCGACCCGCGCGAGCCGCCCGAGCCAGAGGACAGCGCCGAAGCCCGGCTTTACCATTCGCGCGAGATCGACCCCGCCGCGCCCGGCTGGCAGCCCACGCAGTTGCTGTCCAACGGCCGCTACAGCGTGGCGCTGCGCGCCAACGGCGCCGGCGTCAGCCGCTGGCGCAGCGGCAACCGGACTTACAACGTCTCGCGCTGGCGCGACGACCCGCTGCGCGACGCCTGCGGCACCTTCATCTACCTGCGCGCCGCGCCGCAGGAGCGCTTTCACTCGCTCACCCAGCACCCGGCGCCGCACCCCGACTGGCGCTACCAGGCCACCTTCCTGGCCGACCGCGTGCAGTTCGAGATGGCGTCAAGCACGCTGGAGGCGACCACCACCGTGCTGGTCAGCCCCGAGGACGACACCGAGCTGCGCACCGTCACCCTGCGCAACCTCTCCAGCGAAGAGGTGACACTGGAACTCGTTTCCTGTTTCGAGGCCGTGCTGACCGACCCGCGCGCCGACGAGGCGCACCCGGCGTTTTCCAACCTGTTTGTGCAGACCGAATGGCACGCCGGATGGCGCGCCCTGCTGCTGTCGCGCAGGCCCAGGCTGCAGGGCGACCCGGCCATGGCGGCCGCGCACTTCCTGGCCGACTCCGAGGCCAATGTGCGCACCATCGATTTCATCTCGGACCGGCGCGCCTTCCTGGGCCGGGGCCGCGGCCCCGGCGAGCCGGCCCTGCTGGCCGAGGCGCGCGGCGAGGGCCACACGCCCATCAACGGGCTGGACCCGGTGGCCGGCCTGCGCGTGCGCCTGCGCATTCCCGCCGGCGGCCTGGCCCGGCTCAGCTTTGCCACCGCCGCCGCGCCCAACACCGAGGAGCTGGCCGCGCGCATCGACAAATACCTGCAGCCCATGCACGTGGAGCGCGCCACCCGCATGGCCGCCACGCTGGCCCAGGTGCGGCTGCGCGACCTCGGCGTGGACCCCGGCGAGAACGCCGCGCTGCAGGATATCAACACCGCGCTGATGTACAGCTGCGCCCGGCCGGCCCCCGAGCGCGGCCTGATCGACCAGCGCCAGCTCTGGCGTTTCGGGCTCTCGGGCGACAAGCCCATCGTGCTGGTGCTGATTCACTCCAGCAACGGCATGGCGCTGGTGCACGCGCTGCTGCGGGCCCAGCCCTGGTGGAGTTTCTGCGGCCTGGCCGCCGATGTGGTCATCCTCAACAGCGAGGCCAATTCCTACCTGATGCCGCTGCAGCGCGACATCCTCGCGCTGCGCGACCGCACGCTGCAGCAGGCCGAAAACAGTTTCCCGCGCAGTGACGTGGGCGGCTTTTTCCTGTTGCGCGAACAAGAAATCGTGCCCTCGGAAAAAGCCGCGCTCACGGGCCTGGCCCGCCTCATCCTCGCGGCCGACGGCCGGCCGCTGGAGCTGCAGACCGGCGCGCTGCAGGCCCTGGGCCACACTCCCAGCCACACCCCCAGCCGCGCTGCCACCGCCCCGCCGCCGCAGGCATCCGGGGCTACGCAGGCGCCGCAAGGCCGCTTTGACCCGGCCACCGGCGAATTCCAGTTCGAGGTCGATGCCCTGCACCGCCCGCCGCGCCCCTGGGTCAACATCATCGCCAACGCCGCCTTCGGCTTCCAGGTTTCGGAAGCCGGCGCCGGCTACACCTGGGCCGGCAACAGCCGGCTGCACCAGCTCACGCCCTGGTCCAACGACCCGGTCACCGACCCCAGCTTCGAGCACTACTTGCTGCAGGACCTGGACACACAAACCCAGCTGCCGCTGGGCGCCTCCATCGAGCCCGGGGCATCCTGCCGCGTGCGCCACGGCCAGGGCTACAGCACGTTTGAACGCATGCATGGCGCGCTGCGGGTTGAGACCACCTGGTTCGCCGACCTCCAGGATTCCGTCAAGTGCGTGCAGCTGCGCCTGCATAACCAGGGAAACGATGTGCGCCGCCTGCGTGCCCTGGCCATGGTGGAGTGGCAGATGGGTGCGGCGCGCCATGAGCGCCGCACCGTGCAGACCTGGAGGGCCAAGGACGCCGAGCTCAAGGCCGTGTTCGCGCAGCAGCGCGAAAGCCGCGCGGGCTTCGGCGGCAGCACCGCCTTCCTGGCGCTGGCCGGCTTGCCGGATGCGCCGCAATGGACCTGTGACCGCGGCGAGTTTTTTGATGCCGCGGGCCGCCTCGCGCCGCCCGCCGTCCTGGGCCGCAACGCCGACGGCGGCATAGACCCCTGCGCCGCGCTGGCCGGTGATTTCAGCTTGCAGCCGGGCCAAAGCATCACGCTGAGCTTTGTGCTGGGCCATGCCGGCGATGCGGCCCAGGCCGCGGAACTGGCCCGCGCCTGGCAAGGCCGCGATACGCAAGCGGCGCTGCAGGAGGTCAAGGCCTGGTGGGCCGGCCTGCTGGGCAAGGTGCAGGTGCGCACGCCGGACCCGCTGTTCGACGCGCTGGTCAACCGCTGGCTGCTGTACCAGACCCTGGCATCCCGCCTGTGGTCCAAGGCCGGCTTCTACCAGGCCGGCGGCGCCTTCGGTTTTCGCGACCAGCTGCAGGACGCCATGGCTTTTGCCCTCACCGAGCCCGGCCGCCTGCGCCGGCAGATTTTGCTCAACGCCTCGCGCCAGTTTCCCGAAGGCGATGTGCAGCACTGGTGGCATGCGCCCGGCGGCGAAGGCGTGCGCACGCATTTCTCCGACGACCTGCTGTGGCTGCCCTATGCCTGCGCCCACTATGTGCAGGTCACCGGCGACACGGCCATCCTCGACGAGCAGGCCGCCTTTATCGACGGCCCGGCGATTCCCGAAGGCGCGGAAGACGCCTACTACGCACCGCAAGCCAGCGCGCAAAGCGCCACGCTGTTTGAGCACTGCGCGCGCACCATCGACAAGAGCCTGGCCACCGGCGCCCACGGCCTGCCGCTGATGGGCACCGGCGACTGGAACGACGGCATGAACCGCGTGGGCCATGAGGGCCGCGGCGAGTCGGTGTGGCTGGCCTGGTTTTTATGCCGCGTGGTGCAGGACTTTGAACCCCTGGCCCGCGCGCGCGGCGACACCCGCCGCGCCGACAGCTGGCGGGCCGCACGCCAGGGCTGGGTCAGCGCACTGCACAAAGACGGCTGGGACGGCGCCTGGTTCCGCCGCGCGTTTTTCGACAACGGCGCGCCGCTGGGCTCGGCCGCCAACGACGAATGCCGCATCGACCTGATCGCCCAAGCCTGGGCCGTGCTGTCCGGCGCCTCCAGCGACGAATTCACGGTGCCCGCGATGCAGGCCATGAATGACCAGCTGGTCGACCACGAGGCCGGCCTGCTGCGCCTGCTCACGCCGCCGCTGCAGCACTCGGCCAACAACCCCGGCTACATTCAGGCCTACCCGCCCGGCGTGCGCGAAAACGGCGGCCAGTATTCACACGCCGCCGTCTGGGCCATGATGGCCCAGGCCGCCACCGGCGACGCCGAGGCCGCGTGGAAGAGCTTCCAGGCCCTGAGCCCCGCCCACCGCAGCGAACACCCGCTGCGCGGCCCGGCCTACGAGCTTGAGCCCTATGTGATGGCCGGCGACATCTACGGCACAGCGCCCTATGTGGGCCGCGGCGGCTGGAGCTGGTACACCGGCTCGGCCGCCTGGCTGCACCGCGCCGCGCTGGAAAACATTCTGGGCCTGCGCGTGCAGCAGGGTGAACTCTCGCTGTCACCTTGTGTGCCGGCGCACTGGCCCTCGTTCGAGATAGCCCTCAATGTGCAGGGCCATGCGCTGACGGTGCGCTGGCAGCGTGACGGCGCGGCGGCTGAAGACAGCTTTCCGGCGGATCGCGTGCTCACACCTGGGCAGGTCGTCCTGCTCGCCGAATTGCCGGAAGCTGCGCGCCTGCTGGTGCAGGCTACAGGCTGATCGCCTCGGTCAAGATCAGCCGAGGTATGGCCCCTTGACCTCGCCCCAGCCCCAGCGCGGCATGGGCGCGTCGGGATCGACGGTGGCCCCCGGCTGCGAATTGATGACCGCCAGCCGTGAGCCCCACTCCAGGTAGCCCACCAGGGCCGAGCGGAACTCGGGATCCTCGGGCATGCCCAGCTCGTCCGCCGTCTCCAGCAGCAGCCCGACCCAGCGGCGGCGCTGTGCCTGGTCAAGGTGCCGGTTCAAATGCTGGCGGATCATGTGCGGATGGCCGCCATGCTGCGTCGAATACGTGGCTGGCCCGCCCAGCACTTCGCCGAGAAAGGCAGCCACATGGGCCGGATGCTCGCCGCCCATGTGCGCGAAGACGGGTCCGAGCACATCGTCCTTCTTCACATGTTCATAAAAGCGCGTGGTCAGGCGGGTCAGGGCGTCTATGCCGCCCACCCATTCATAGAGGCTTGGAATATTGCGATCGGGCATGGCTATTTCCTGGCAGGTTGCTGGGTGCAGTCCGAAAATTCGCAGATTAACATCAGCGCTTGCTTCCGCCTCACCAGGTAGCGCCTACCAAACACCCATCGTGCTCATCATTAAAAACCTCAGCTTTCGCTACCCCAATCCCAGGGTGGAACTCTTCGCCCACCTGTCCGCCACCATCCCACCCGGCGTCACGCTGGTGCAAGGCGGTGACGGGCGCGGCAAAAGTACCTTGCTTCGCCTGATGGCAGGCGCCTTGGCTGCCGATGCGGGGCAGTTGCAGCTGAACGGCGTATCGCTGGCAGAACAACCCGAGGCCTATCGCCGGCAGCTGTTCTGGATGGAGCCGCGCAGCACCGACTTCGACCAGCTCACACCGCTGCAGTATTTCGAAACTGTTCGAGGCAAGTATTCAAGTTTTGATGCGGGTTTGACAGGTCCGCTGGTCGAAGGACTGGGACTGGAGCCTCACATCGACAAGCAACTCTTCATGCTGTCCACGGGGTCCAAGCGCAAGGTCTGGCTGGCGGCGGCGTTTGCCTCGGGCGCGGCGCTGTTGCTGCTCGACGAACCCTTCGCCGCACTCGATGCGCCCTCGATTGCTTTTGTCAAAGAACAGCTTCAGGCTATTTCGACACAAGCCGGCCGCGCGGCGGTGATTGCGGACTATGCAGCCCCCAGCGGGGTGACGCTGGCCGGTGTGATCGATCTCGGCGACTGAACTACTTCGGAACAAATGCCTGTTGCTGCGCCACAAAGCCGTTGAAGGCCTGGAGCAGCGGCCGATATCTGCCAGCATCCCCTTCAAGCTGCACGAGTGCTGCGCAAGCCGCCTCCAGCGTCGACAGCTGTCCCGGCTTGTGGGCCTTGCGGATCAGGTAAGCCGACGCGGGCACATCTTCCAGCGACAGGCGCGGTAGCCGCCGCAACAACGGGTTGAGGTGCAGCATCTTGCGGCTCTTGCGCCAGGTCGCGTCCAGCACCACCAGGCGCACACGCGGCGGGTCTTTGAGCCGCTCAAGGTCCAGGGCGGGCGTGTCATCGTCCTGCGGCGTGGGCGGGTACAGCAGCACCGTATAGGCAGGCGTCTCGGCCAACGCCGCGCGCAGGCCGGCTTCTTCAAACGTTTCCCCCATCAGCATGCGGCTGCGCGGCAAACTCAGCTGCAGCAGGCGGCCGGTGTTTTTGGCATGGCCCGCTTCCAGCGGGTGCTGCAGGATCAGCACCCCGGCTTCATGCGCCACCGGCCTGATCCACTGGCAGATGCAGGCGCTTTGCGGCCGCAGGCAGACGCCGCAGGCCGCGCGCCCCGCCGGCTCAGTCACGGGGGCTGTCCGCGGCCTTATCGCCCTCCGCCGAATAGGCGTTCCGCAGGTGCACGGGCCGGGCGGTCTTGCGCCGCATGCGGATGTTGAGCATTTCCACCGCCACCGAGAAGGCCATGGCGAAGTAGACATAACCCTTGGGCACATGGTGGTCCAGGCCTTCGGCGATCAGCACCACGCCCACCACCACCAGGAAGGACAGGGCCAGCATCTTGATGGTCGGGTGGGTGGAGACAAAGCGGCCTATGGCCGGCGCGAACAGCATCATGAGGCCGACCGAGGCAATAACGGCGGCGATCATGACCGCGATGCTGTCGACCATGCCGACCGCGGTGATGATGGAGTCCAGCGAAAAAATCATGTCGACGATCATGATCTGCACGATCACGGCGGCAAAGGTGGCCTTGACGGCGCTCGAGGCATGGCCTTCCTCGCCCTCCATGGACTGGTGGATTTCACCGGTGCTCTTCCAGATCAGGAACAGGCCGCCCGCGATCAGGATCAGGTCGCGGCCGGAGATTTCCTGCTTGAACACGGTAAACAGCGGCTCCACCAGCCCGATGATCCAGGACAGCACCAGCAACAGGCCTATGCGCATGAACATGGCCATGAACAGGCCCAGGCGCCGCGCCAGTTCCTGCTTGGCCTTGGGCAGCTTGTCGACCAGGATGGAGATGAAGATGATGTTGTCTATGCCCAGCACCAGCTCCAGCGCGGTCAGGGTGGCAAAGGCAATCCAGGCTTGCGGGTCGGTCAGCAGTTCCATCATGGGCATCTTTCCTGGCGCCAGGCCATCATCGGGTCCATCCCCGCGTGCAGTTTATTCGGTCAAGAACCTAAAAATTCACCGATGGGTTTCAAGTCCTCCACCCGGTCGCAAATCGCCTTGACAATCATCAGGATGGGGATGCCCAGCAGCAGGCCCCACACACCCCACAGCCAGCCCCAGGCCAGCAGCCCGATAAAGACCGCCACCGGGTTCATGCGGCTGGTGCGGCTGGTGAGCCAGGGCGTGAGCAAATTGCCGACCAGGGTGTGGATCAGCAGCGAGGCGCCGCCCACGGCCAGCGCCATGTTGAGCGAGCCGAACTGCATAAAGCCCACCAGCGCCGAGCCGGCCGCCGTGACCAGCGAGCCGACATAGGGCACGAGGTTCAGCACGGCCGCCGCGACGCCCCAGACGGCGGCGTTGTCCAGGCCCAGGGCCAGCAGGGCCAGCCAGGTCAGCACGCCCACCAGCGCGCTGGTCAGCAGCTGCACCTGCAGGTAGCGCTGGATCTGGCCGGTGATTTCATTGAGGGCCTGCAGCGTGATCTTCTTGCTGCTCAGGCTGTCGCCCGCCAGCTTGATCAGCTTGCGCCTGAAGGTGTCGCCCGAGATCATCAGGAAGTAGGTGAGGAAGACCACCACCGTGGCCTGGCCTATCAGCGCGATCAGGCCGACGGTGCCCGACCACAGGTAGTGCCTGATGTCAAAGCGCGCGGGCTCGACCACCACACGCATGGCACCGCGCGTGGTGCCGGGTGCCGAGCTCTCCTGCGCGGCCTGCTCAATCTGCGATGCGGCTTTCTGCACGGTTTCCAGCGCACTGTCGGAGCGGCCGGTGCGCGCCTTCACGGCCTGGCGGAACTTCTGCGCCGCCGCCGGCAGCGCCTCCACCAGCTGCGTGGCCTCGTCACCGAGCGACCAGGCGGTGCCGCCTATGCCGCCCAGAATCGCCAGCAGCAGCACGGCCGCGCTCAGCCAGCGCGGCACCCGCCTGGCTTCAAACCAGTTGACCACCGGCGAAAACGCATAGCTGAACAACACGCCCAGCATCACCGGGATGAAGACGGCCTTGGCCCAGTGCAGCACGAACAGGAAAGCCAGGCCGGCCAGCACCACCAGCGACATGTTGCGGATGTCGACCGGCATGTGAAGAAGCACGCGCTGCGTTTCTGCGGCCAGGGCCGCGTCGGCCGGCGACGGCGAGTCGGCTTCTTCTTGTGTCATGTGTCCCCCGTGTCCGTTCAAGTCGCCTGGCGCGAATAGCGAAACTTCCGCGACGGAAGCCCCAGGTAGTACTTACGCAGATATTCAAACCGGGCCGCCCAGGAAAACGTGTAGGACGCTTTCGCCGGAACGTACCAGCTGTTGAGGCCGGTTCGCAGCAGCAGTTGGTAGCCGTTGCGCCGCATCAGCGCATGTTTGCGATGGTGGGTTACATGGTCCTCGATCAGCACCAGCCGGGGTTGCCAGTGCGCGAAGTCAAAACCCGACAGGGCGACCAGCTCATGCCCCTCGATGTCGATGGACAGTAAATCAAAGCCCACGGGCGCGCCGTGTTCGCGCAGCATGGTGTCCAGGGTTTCGCAGCGCACCGCCACGGTGGAGCGCACCACCGCGCCCAGTGCAATGGGCCGGTCTTCCAGCGTCGAATGCGGGCCCGCGCGGTTCAGCTGCAGCAGCTTGCCGGCGTTCTCGGGGCTGGAGCAGGCCATTTCGATCACCGTGCCCTTGCGGCTTTGCCGCAGCAGCGCGCAGCAATCCGGGTCGGGCTCGACCAGCAGGCCGGTCCAGCCCAGCGCCTCCAGGTGCTGGGACTGGGAGTCCAGCACCGGGTCGTTGGCGCCCACATCCACGTAAAAACCGGTTTTACCGGCAAAAAAATCGCGCACCAGCTGCTGCTCGACGGCGGGCTGGTTGCTGAAGCGGTGGATATGGCGCTGGGTGAAATCGACGTGTGGGGGCATGTGGAGAGGGGGAACAGCAAACGGAAAAAAGAGACCGGGGATGCCGGGAACAGCCGCCGGGCGTATCAGGCCGTGATGGCCTCGCGCACCGCGCTGAGCTGGCGGCGCGAGACCGCCAGCAGCTCGTCGATGCCGTTGAGCCGCACCGCCCAGCCCTCGCCCTCCTCGGGGTCGAAATGTTTTTCGAGGGCGCGCACCGCATGCCGCGCGATCAGCGCGTTGCGGTGTATGCGCATGAAGCGCGCCGCGTGGCGCTCCTCCAGTTCGCTCAGCGAGCCGTCCAGGATGTAGCTGCGGCTGGCCGTGCGCACGGTGATGTACTTGAGCTCGGCCTTGAAGTAGATCACCTCGGCCAGCGGCACACGCTCGGTGCGGCCCCGGTCCTGGATGATGAGCGTTTCCTCGGCGGGCGGCTGGCCGGGGCGCGCGGCCTGCGCCAGGCGCTCCACCTTCTGCAGCGCCTGCTGCAGGCGTTCCAGGCGCACCGGCTTGGTCAGGTAGTCGATGGCCTCGAGTTCAAAGGCCTGCACCGCATGCTCGGCATGGGCCGTGACAAACACCACGGCGGGCCTGCGCGGCAGCGTGGCGATCATCTGGGCCAGCGCAATGCCGTCGGCGCCCGGCATGCGGATGTCCAGCAGCACCGCGTCAAAGGCTTCGCGCTGCAGGGCCCCCATGGCCTCCGCGGCATCGGCCGCTTCCGCGCCCACCACCGCGGCAGGCGCCGTGCAATCGCCCAGCAGGGTGCGCAGGCGCGACCGGGCCAGCGCTTCGTCGTCCACCACCAGTACCTTGAGTTTCATGCGGGAATCTCCATGCGTACCTGAAATATGCCGTCCTTGAACACGGTCCTGAATTTCGCCTCGACATCATGCAGCAAGGCCAGCCGCTCCCGCACATTGGCCAGCGCCAGGCCGTGGCCGCGCTCGCCGGCGCCCGCCGGGGTCGAGTTGGTGACCTTGATCACCACCGTGCCGCCGCGCTTGAGCGTGGAAATCCTGAGCTGCGCGCCGGTGGCGCTGGGCTCCACGCCGTGCTTGACGGCATTCTCCACCAGCGGCTGCAGCAGCAGCGGCGGCAGCTTGGCCTGGTCGGCCTCGGCGTCCAGGCTCCACTGCACCTGCAGGCGCTCGCCGAAGCGCACCTGCTCTATGGCCAGGTAGCGCTGGGCCAGCGCGATTTCCTGGCCCAGGGTGACCGATTCCGCCGGGTCGGCCAGCGCGTGGCGGAACAGCTCGCTCAAGTCTTCCAGCACGGCCTCGGCCTTGGCCGGCTCGGCGCGCACCAGCGCGATGGCGCTGTTGAGGGTGTTGAACAAAAAATGGGGGCGTATGCGCGACTGCAGCTCGGCCAGGCGCGCCGCCGTGGCCGCCGGTGTGCGCGCCTTGGCGCGCCAGTACAGGCCCGCCAGCAGCATGGCCGACAGCAGGGCGCCCGCCGCCGCGCTGGCCCACCAGGGCGGCCGCACCAGCAGCCCCATCACCGACAGCAGCCCGCAGCCGTAGAGGCCCGCGCCCGCGCCCAGCAGCACGCCGGCCGTCCACTGCAGCCAGGACCTGAGCCGGTTCAGCCGCGACTTGAGGGCGCAGGCCACGATCAGCCAGGCCAGCGTGGCCGGCAGCACCCCACCGGTCAGCAAGGCAAAACGCAGCAGCCACTGCAGGGCCGTGTCGGCGTCGAACATGGCGGTGACGCCCACCATGGCCTCCGCGAACAGCACGGCGCGCAGCACCACCCCGACCTGGCAGGCGTCAAACATGCCGGCGCGCACGCTGCTTCGCCGCGCCGGCTCCTCATCAACAGAGATGACGCTGCCCATCAGGGTCGATTCCCCGAAGGTCTGCGGATCAGGCGAAGGCTTCTTGGCGTGCATACGTGGATGTCGAGGAAAGGCCGGACCTTGGGCACATGGATAAAATCACCGTGATGCCGAGTATTGCACCGGTCGCGCCCCCGCGGCGGCGGCCTGGAAGACAATTAAGGCCGTCGCCGGCCCGTGGCTGCCCAGAATAGCGCATCCGGCGCCCTGAATCCACGGCCCGGCGCGGCCGGCACCCTGACCGCCACCCAAAGAAAGCCTGACGTGAACCAATTCGACAAAAAGTCCCAAGCCTGGTCTGCCCTCTTTTCCGAGCCCATGAGCGACCTGGTCAAGCGCTACACGTCCAGCGTATTCTTCGACAAACGCCTGTGGCAGGCCGACATCGCCGGCTCGCTGGCCCACGCCGAGATGCTGGCCGCGCAGAAAATCATCCCCGCGGCCGACTATGCCGACATCCAGAAGGGCATGGCGCAGATCACCTCGGAAATCGAATCCGGCGCCTTCGAGTGGAAGCTGGACCTCGAGGACGTGCACTTCAACATCGAGGCGCGCCTGACCCAGCTGGTCGGCGATGCCGGCAAGCGCCTGCACACCGGCCGCAGCCGCAACGACCAGGTCGCCACCGACGTGCGCCTGTGGCTGCGCGGCGAGATCGACCTGATCGGCGGGCTGCTGACCGACCTGCAAAAAGCCCTGGTCGACATTGCCGAGAAAAACGCCGAGGTCATACTGCCGGGCTTTACCCACCTGCAGGTGGCCCAGCCCGTGAGCTTCGGCCACCACATGCTGGCCTATGTCGAAATGTTCAGCCGCGACGCCGAGCGCATGCGCGAGATCAGGAAGCGCGTGAACCGCCTGCCGCTGGGCGCCGCCGCGCTGGCCGGCACCAGCTACCCGCTGGACCGCGAACGCGCCGCCAAGACCCTGGGCATGGTCGACGAGGACGGCAAGCCCCAGGTGTGCCAGAACAGCCTGGACGCGGTCAGCGACCGCGACTTCGCCATCGAGTTCACGGCCGCCGCCTCGCTGTCCATGGTGCACATCAGCCGCATGAGCGAGGAGCTGATCTTGTGGATGAGCCAGAACTTCGGCTTTATCCACATCCCCGACCGCTTCACCACCGGCTCGTCCATCATGCCGCAGAAGAAAAACCCCGACGTGCCCGAACTCGCGCGCGGCAAGACCGGCCGCGTGGTCGGCCACCTGATGGGCCTGATCACCCTGATGAAGGGCCAGCCCCTGGCCTACAACAAGGACAACCAGGAAGACAAGGAGCCGCTGTTCGACACCGTCGACACGCTCAAAGACACGCTGCGCATCTTCGCCGAGATGGTGGCCGGCATCACCGTCAAGCCCGAGGCCATGGAGCAGGCCGCGCTGCGCGGCTACGCCACCGCCACCGACCTGGCCGACTACCTGGTGAAAAAAGGCATCCCCTTCCGCGACGCCCACGAAACCGTGGCCCATGCCGTGAAGGCCGCCACCACCCATGCGGTGGACCTGTCCGAGCTGCCGCTGGCCGTGCTGCAGGAATTCAACCCCAAGATCGAAAAAGACGTCTACGATGCCTTAAGCCTGCGCGGCTCGCTCAACGCCCGCAACATCCTGGGCGGCACGGCGCCGGCCCAGGTCAAGGCGCAGATCGCCCGGCACCGCGCGCGGCTGGGCTGAGCTGACGCACCGGCGGAGGCATGTTTTACGCAATTCCGCTGGAAAACCGGCCGACCTGGCGCAACCCGCCATGGCTGACGATTTTGCTGATCCTCGTGAACATGGCGGTGTTCTGGGGACCGCAGCGCGCCGAAGAAAATGCCCAGAAAAAAGCCGCGGCGTTTTATCTTTCGAGCAGCCTGCCGGCGCTGGAGCTGCCGGCCTTCGTCGGCTGGCTTGAAGAGACCGCATCCCCGCGCGCGCCGGCGGCCAGGCGTATGCTGCAGCAACGCCGCTACGGCGCGCTGCTCGACGGCCTGGAACACGAAAAAGACTTCCTGGCGCGCTTGCACGGCGGCCTGGTCATCCGGCCCGGGCAAGCGGCCCATGCACAGTGGGAGCAGGACCGGCGCCGCTACGAAGCCTTGCAGCCGGCCCCGTTCACCACCCGCTGGGCCCAGGACAACACCAAGGACGCGCCGTTTCGCCCCGTGACCTGGATCACCGCGGCCTTTCTGCACGCCGACACCAGCCACCTGATCGGCAACATGGTGTTCCTCTTCCTGTTTGGTTTTTCCGTCGAACTCGCGCTGGGCCGCGGCCTCTACCTGGCGTTTTACCTCGCGGGGGCGCTCGGCGCCTCGTTGCTGGCGGGCTGGGCTTATGCCGGGCAAGGTGGGTACGGCCTGGGCGCCTCGGGTGCGATCTCGGCCCTGATGGGCATGTATGCCGTGATGTACCGCCTGCGCCGCATCCGCTTTTTTTACCAGCTGTTTTTCTATTTCAATTACGTCACGGCGCCCGCGCTGCTGCTGTTGCCGGCCTGGATCGCCAACGAGATGCTGCAACACCTGATAGGCGGCAAGGGCGTGGCCTATATGGCGCACCTGGGCGGGCTGCTCACGGGCGCGCTGCTGATGGCCGCGGCCATGCGCTGGCGCAAACTCACGCCGCCGCCCGCGGCCGCCGAGCGCACCAGCGACGGTTTCGAGCAGCATGTTGCCGAGGCCAAACGGCTGGCGGCCGAAATGAAATTCGACGCCGCCTGCACGCAATGGCGTGCCGCGGCGAAACTGCGGCCCGCCGACGGCGAAGTGCTGCGCGCCTGGTTCAACACCGCGCGGCTGCAGCCGGCGGGCGAAGACTTCCACCGTGCCGCGCAGCGCATCTTCCGCCTGGGCCCCAGCGACGACGCCACGCTGGAACTGCAGCATGCCAGCTACCGGACTTACCTCGACCAGGCCAAACCCGGCGCGCGGCTCAAGCCCGACGACATGGCGCGGCTGGCGCGCCGCTTCACGCGCGCCCGCCAGTTCGACGACGCCGACAAGCTGTGCCGCGCCCTGCTCAAAAGCGCCCCGGAACATTCCGGGCTTGCCGACACGCTGGGCATCTGCGCCCAGGGCTGGCTGCGCGCGGGACAGCGCGAGCGCGCCCTCTATTGGCTGCCGCACCTGCAGCGGCTGGCGCCCAATGACATGGCCACACGCGCGCTCGCGCAGGCCTGAGCCACCGCTTCAGCCGCGTCAGGCCGCCGGCGGGTCGCGCAGCAGCCAGCGTACCTCGCGCGTCGGCTCGCTGTCGGGATAGCGCTCCTCCAGCATGGCCAGCACCGGGCGCGCCAGGTCGGGGCGGTTCATGCCCTGGGTCAGCACCCGAGCGATGAGTTCATAAGCCTGCGGAATCGCATCATGGCCGCGAAAGCGCTTGTCGAAGCTGCGCAGCGCGGCCAGCGCCGCCTGGGCGTCGCCGGCGCGCCAGGCGGCGCGGGCCAGGGCCAAAGTCTGCCCGGCATCCTCGATGGCAAAGGCCGGCTCGCGGGCGCGGCAGTCCTGCCAGGCCTTGAGTGCCTCGGCCCCCAGCTCCTGCTGCAGCAGCAGCGCGATAAAACGCTTCGCGTGCTCCAGCAGCACCGGCGCCTTGTCGGTCATCAACAGCACGCGGTGGTAGCGCCGCAGCGCGGCGACGTCGTTGGGCCGCAGGCGCTGGTCTTCGTAGGCGATATTCAGCGCGGCGGGAATATCGCCGTCGGTCACCAGCTCGGCGACCAGCGCGTCGGTTTCCTGGCGCGCGATCTGTTCGGGGCTGCGCCGCTCGGGCGGCACTTCGTCCGCCCCCGCACCCGGCAGCAAGTCGATGTCCAGCCCCTCATGGTGCTGGTACATCACATAACCAAGCAAGCTGGCCATGACCCAGCCGAAATAGATAAAGGCAAAATTGAACAGCGGCACCAGCAGCCAGAGGCTGACCAGGGGCAGCAGCAGCGCCAGCGCGACCTGCGCACCGCTGCCCAGCAAAAACAGGAACAAGCACAGCGCGAGATAAGGCGCGCCCAGGACACGCACAACCTGCCAGAGCGCGGCCGGGTTCAGTGAGCGCATCGCGCTGCCCGACTGCACCAGGACAATCACGGTCGCCGGGAACAGAAACGACAGCACAAAAGTCGCGGCCGTGGCAAGCTTGGCGTTGACCGACGCCACCAGGCCCAGGACAAAAGCCTGCACGACAAAGACGCCGAACAGCTTCCAGGGCAGGCTGCTCCACTCGTCGTCAAGCCGCGACGGAAAGTCGCTGGCGCGCGAGATGCCGCGCGAACCCAGCACCGCGACCTTGAAGCCGTAGCGGCTCGCCGCCAGCAGGATGCCGAGCTCGACAATCAGCCACATGAACACCCGCGGGAGGAAAAAAAGCACCTCCGGCAAAAGGCTGCAGAACGCCAGGAACAGCCCATAGGCCAAAGGCGTGGCCTGGAAGGGGAAGGCAAAGAATTTATTGAGGCGGTGCCAGAACGGCTTGACCGCGGGCTTGCCGGCCGCCATGCCTACAAGGCGCCGTGCGTTGCACCGGACCGCCCTACCTGTATGAACTCTCCCATCTCAGCTCCCGTTGTTGTGCGGTGATTTTAGGGGGTGGGGCTGCGCGGCACCGGCGTGACCGGCCCAACATGCTCTTTTGAGGGCTGCTGCCCCGTCCCCTCCCCCTGGGATAAGACGCCGCCGCACGGCCCACTGGTTAAGCTCCACCTAAGTCAGTGCATGCATACTTGTACCTTCGGAAGCAAGGTCCCCCAATGCGTTTATTGCTGGTTGAAGACGACGCCATGATCGGCGAGACGGTTTTGCAGGTGCTGCGCGCCGAGCATTACGCGGTCGACTGGGTGCGCGACGGCCGCATGGCCGATGAGGTCCTGCGCAGCGAACACTACGACCTGGTGCTGCTGGACCTGGGCCTGCCGCAGCGCGACGGCCTCGAGGTGCTGCGTGCCCTGCGCGCGCGCCGCGACACCACGCCGGTGCTGGTGGCCACCGCGCGCGACGCGGTCGGCGACCGCATCGCCGGGCTGGATGCCGGCGCCGACGACTACGTCGTCAAACCCTATGACACCGACGAGATGCTGGCGCGCATACGCGCGCTGCTGCGCCGCAGCGCCGGCCGCGCCGAGCCGGCCTTCGAGCACAAGGGCGTGAGCCTGAACCCGGCCACGCGCGAAGCCAGCCTCAACGGCCAGCCCGTGACCCTGTCGGCGCGCGAGTGGGCGGTGCTCGAACCCCTGCTGGCCCGCCCCGGCGTGGTGCTCTCGCGCGCCCAGCTCGAGGAAAAACTCTTCAGCTGGAAAGACGACGTCAGCAGCAATGCCGTCGAGGTCTATATCCACGGCGTGCGCAAAAAACTCGGCAACGACATCATCCAGACGGTGCGCGGCCTGGGCTACCTGGTGCCTAAACAATGACCATGAACAGGCCGGTGACCCATTCCTTGAGGAAGCGGCTGCTCTGGTTTGTGCTCGCCGCGATCTTCCTGGCGGCACTATTGCAGGCGGCCACCGCCTACCGTGGCGCGCTGCAGCAGGCCGATTCAATGTTCGACGAGCACCTGCGGCAGATGGCGCGCTCGCTGCGCAGCGGCGTGCCCTTCAACTTCCCGCTGGACGAAGCCGACGCCGACGACCGCTTCGAGGTGTATGTGCAGATCTGGGGCCAGGACGGCACGCAGATCTTTCGCTCCACGCGCTCGGCGCTGCCGCCGCGTGCGGTGCTGGGCTTTTCCGACGTGGAGGCCCATGGCAACCGCTACCGCGTCTACACCCTGCAGACCGCGCTGCAGACGGTGCAGATCGCCCAGGACCTGGACGCGCGCTCGGCCCGCGCGCGCGCGCTGGCGGTGCGCGCCGTGCTGCCTTTTGTGTTCCTGACGCCGCTGCTGATGCTGGCCGTCTGGTGGGTCATCAGCCGCTCGCTGGCGCCGATTGAACGCACCCGGCGCCAGGTGGCGGGCCGGCGCGCCGACGATTTGTCGCCGCTGGCCGCCGAAGGCCTGCCCGACGAGGTGCGGCCCCTGGTGGACGAACTCAACCTGCTGTTCAGCCGGGTGCGCGGCGCTTTCGAGGCGCAAAAACATTTTGTGGCCGACGCGGCGCACGAGCTGCGCTCACCGCTGACCGCGCTCAAGTTGCAGGCCCAGGCCCTGCGCCGTAACGGCGGCACGCCCGCCGAACACGAGGCCGGCATCGCCCGGCTCAACCAGGGCATAGACCGGGCGATACGCCTGGTCGAGCAGTTGCTGGTGCTGGCCCGCGAGGAAGCCGGCGAAACCGCTGGAGCAACCGGCACGGGCCAGGCCGCGGCCGCCGCGCCCGTGGACCTGCAGGACGTCATCAAGCTCGCCGTGGCCGACGTGCTGCCGCATGCGGTGCACAAACAGATAGATCTGGGCATGGTCGCAGGCCCCGCCCTGCCGCGGCCGCCACAGGTGACGGGCCAGGCCGAGGCCCTGCGCGTGCTGCTGCGCAACCTGCTGGACAACGCCGTCAAGTACACACCGGCCGGCGGCCGGGTCGACGTGTCGCTGGCCCCGCAGGACGGCGAGACCGTGCTCGCGGTGGAAGACAGCGGCCCCGGCATAGACGAGCAGGACCGCGAACGCGTGTTCGACCGCTTCTTCCGCGCGGCCCAGGAGGGGGACGGCGCCGATGCGGCCCCGCCCACCGGCAGCGGCCTGGGCCTGGCCATCGTCAAGGCGATTGCCGGACGGCACGGCGCCACGCTGGAATTGGTCCGCTCCGAACGCCTGGGCGGGCTCAGGGTTGAGGTGCGATTTCCGGTTACCCAGGATTCTGGCTCCGCTTAAGCCCCGTCTAAGGCTGCATCCCCATAGTTAGGGCATTGGCACCAGGGAGTGCCATCAACCCAAGGAAGCACGCCATGTCATCCACTGCATTGAAGAACACCCGGCTTGTCGCCGCATTGCTGGCCGCGGGCGCCATTGGCGGCGCCGGCGTCGGCGCGATCAACATCCTGCATTCCGCCGCCACCGCCGCCACGCCGCCGGCCATCACGGCACCCGCCACGACCGGCGCGGCCCCCGTCCCCATGGCCCTGCCCGACTTCTCGCAGATCACCGAACGCTACGGCCCGGCCGTGGTCAACATCAGCGTGACCGGCACCACCAAGGTCCGCAATGAAGTCGCCCAAGGTGACGATGATGACGATTCGCCGTTCTCCGGCGACCCCTTCTTCGAGTTCTTCAAACGCTTCCAGCAGGGCCAGGGCCGCCCCGGCGGCCGTAACGGCGCCCCGCAGCAGGAAATGCCCACACGCGGCCAGGGCTCGGGTTTTATCGTCAGCGCCGACGGCATCATCCTGACCAACGCCCATGTGGTGCGTGATGCAAAAGAAGTCACCGTCAAGCTGACTGACCGCCGCGAGTACCGCGCCAAGGTGCTGGGCGCCGACCCCAAGACCGATGTCGCCGTGCTGCGCATCGAGGCCAAAAACCTGCCCGTGGTCACCCTGGGCAAGGTCAGCGAGCTCAAGGTCGGTGAATGGGTGCTGGCCATAGGCTCGCCCTTCGGTTTTGAGAACACCGTCACCGCCGGCGTCGTGAGCGCCAAGGGCCGCTCGCTGCCCGACGACAGCGCCGTGCCCTTTATCCAGACCGACGTGGCCGTCAACCCCGGCAACTCCGGCGGGCCGCTCTTCAACACGCGTGGCGAGGTGGTGGGCATCAACTCGCAGATCTACACCCGCAGCGGCGGCTACCAGGGCGTGTCCTTCGCGATCCCCATCGACGTGGCGGCCAAGATCAAGAACCAGCTTGTGGCCACCGGCAAGGTCGAGCACGCGCGCCTGGGCGTGGCGGTGCAGGAGGTCAACCAGGCTTTTGCCGACTCCTTCAAGCTCGACAAGCCCGAAGGCGCGCTGGTCTCCAGCGTTGAAAAAGGCGGCCCCGCCGACAAGGCCGGCCTGCAAAGCGGCGACGTGATCCGCCGCGTCAACGGCCAGCCCATCGTCTCCTCCGGTGACCTGCCCGCCCTCATCAGCCTGGCAGCCCCCGGCGACAGCCTCAAGCTCGACGTCTGGCGCCAGGGATCGGCCAAGGAGATCAGCGCCAAACTCGGCAGCGCCGACGACAAAACCGGCCAGGTCGTCGCCAAGAAAGACAGCCCCAACCACGGCAAGCTGGGCCTGGCCCTGCGCCCGCTGCAACCCGATGAAAAGAAGGAGGCCGGCGTCGACAGCGGCCTGGTCGTGGAGCAAGCCAGCGGCCCCTCGGCCCTGGCCGGCGTGCAGCCCGGCGACGTGCTGCTGTCCATCAACGGCGTGCCCGTGAAAAACATAGACCAGGTGCGCGCCACCGTGGCCAAGTCCGAAAAATCCGTGGCCCTGCTGATACAGCGCGGGGACAGCAAGATTTTTGTGCCGGTGAATCTGGGTTAAATCAAACCTCGAGCGCGCGGCCCCTGGCGTGTTGCCCGGGGCCGCTAGCCTTCCTGCCTGAAGGCAAGCCGGGTCCAGGTGACGTCAGCGGCAACATTGCCCGGCAGCAATGACCCGGTCTGGGTATTCAGCACGGCCTTAAGCCCATGCTGGCGCGCAAGCGCCATCGTCTCCTCCCCCGACACCTCAAACATGCGCCGCCCCGAGGGAATGGGCCCGTGCCTGAGCGACAGCAGCATAAGCCCGCCCGGCGCCAGCAGCGACACCAGCCTGGGCATGCCCGCGCGGCGCTCCGCCTCGTCAAGGTGCATCCACACCGCGCTCAGCATGACGACGTCAAAGCGCTGCCCACGCGACAGCACAGCCTCCAGCCCGGGCAGGACATCGTCCAGCCATTCGATCAAGGGCGAAGGGTGAAGCCGCATGGCCGCCGTGCGGAATTCCGCAGTCGGCTCCACAGCCAGGACGCTATGCCCTTGCTCCGCAAACCAGGCCGCATCCACACCTGTCCCCGCCCCTATGTCCAGGATGCGGCTTGGTGTCGTTGGCAAAAGATGCAGCGCGACCTCGTGGCGTTTGCCAAAGGGAATGGATTCGTACTGGGGAATCAGCACCTCGGCTTGCTCGGCGTAGCCTTGGGTGCCTGGGGGGATGATGTTGTGGCCAATGGCCTTCAGTGTTCCGGGTTTCATGTTTCAGCCTAACCACGGGCTTTAAACGCCTCAACCAAAGCATAAAGCCGCCCCAAGGCCTGAGGCAACTCCGGCTCTGCCTCCAGAACATCTATCCTGTACCTCACAAGATGGAACTCGGCCTCGGTCCTGATTTTTCCCCGTGCCATAACTTTTTCCAGACGGGCAGTCTCAAGGCGCAGGAATTCGGGATACTCCGCCGTGATCGCGTCGTGCAACGCCTTTGAAACCGCCCCACGCCACTGGCTATCCACCTCGCCAATCAAATGCGGCATGTCCCTCAATCCCTGCTCCAGGCCGGAGACGACCTGTGAACTTGTGGGCTTGGCACCTTGTGGACGGGCTTCGGCAACAAAGGTTGGAACCCCGGTGGCGACCAGCGCGAGTTCCCAGGCCTTTTCATCCGGAATGGCGGTAATGGCCTGCGCAAAGCGTGCATAGGCCGCCAAGAGTTTTTCTGATTTTGTCGCCAAGTTATTTTCTTGCGCAGGAAGCCACGGGATGGCGTGACGGCATTCGAAATCCAGTTGCTCTCAAGGGAGGAGTCAGGCTTCATCCGGCCGAAACCGGATGTCATGGGCGCAATGGTAGCGGCCATCAGGATCGCCGGCCCTCAACGCGTAGACCTTCTCCCATGTGGAATCCCAATCAGCCTCCCCGGTAAGAGCCACACCCGGGTAGGGGCCCGAACCTTGCTTGAAGACGCGCCAGATCGGAAGATCGGTAGCGGCTGCGGATTCAAAAAATGCATCGGTGAAAGTGGAGAACCAGCCGGAATCCATACCGAGCGACTGATCGGCAAAGCCGGCGAGCCCCACCAGGCCCCACGGGCGGCCGGGCCCGAATCCGTACTCGCAGTATGCGATGCCCGTGGATGAGCGGACGTGGTCCAGTACTGACCAGCAGGGGTAGGCCTCATCATCTTCCCCGTAGTTCCACGGTCGTAAAACGGCCTTCGGCTCCACCAACAAGCTTCGGATATGTTGGACAACACGCGCGTCGCGGATGCCGGCGAGTTCGTTTTCGACCAATGTTTGTAACCGGGCAGGGGTGACTGTCACGCTGAAACCTGTTGTTGGAGGTGGCCGGCGCCCGTCAGGACGTGGTTGAAGCTCTATGTATAAAACCCGCATTTTCATCCAGCGGCATGGTCGGCCCGGTTTTGTCGCGCACGCGCCGCGTTTACCCACGCAAATCCCTGTATTTCCCAACACGTCGGCGGAAACCCCCACAGCCCCCGCTATATTCCCCGCATGGCAACGACGAGCACAAGCAGCAGCAGAAACCCCGGCGGCCTGATCAGCCGGCTGCTGCGGCGTGGCCGGGAGGAGCGCTTGCCGCAGGCGGCGGGCGGGCTGACCTTCACCATGGTGATGTCCATGGTGCCTTTGCTGGCGCTGAGCTTTGCGCTGTTCGCGCGCATCCCGGCCCTGCATGCGGCCGGGGATGCGATACGTGAGCACTTGCTGCGCGGCCTGCTGCCGGACGGCATTGCGCGTACGATGCTCAAGCACCTCGCTCAGTTCGCGGGCAATACAGGCGGCCTCACGCAAGTCGGCTTTGCATTGCTGCTGGTGTCGGCGCTGGCGCTGCTCATGAGTGTGGAGACCACGCTGAACCGGATCTGGCAGGTCAAAAAACCGCGCCCGCTGCTGCGCCGGCTGGGCCTGTACCTCGGCATGCTGCTGACCGGCCCTGTGCTGATAGGCGCGAGCCTGTGGGCCGCGTCCTATCTGGCGACGGCCTCCAGCGGGCTGCCGGTGGCGCGGCCCGGCTGGCTGCCGCATGCGCTGAACATCGGGCCTATGGCGCTCAGCGCCGCGGGTTTTGCCTGCCTGTTCCGCTTTGTGCCGCACACCGTGGTGCGCTGGCGCGATGCGATCGCGGGCGGCCTGCTGGCCGGTGTCGCCTTCGAGCTCGGCAAGCAGGGCTTTGCGATCTACCTGGCGAATGTGCCGACCTACCGCACGATTTACGGTGCCTTCGCGCCGCTGCTGGCTTTCCTGCTGTGGGTGTATTACTCGTGGCTGGTCACGCTGGCCGCCGCGCTGCTCAGCGCCAGCCTGCCGCGCGGCGGCTCGCAGGCCACACGGCGGCTTTCACGCGCGTAGGTTTCCAGCCACAGCCGTTCTTTTCGGGCCGAATTGCGGGGCACAAGGCTTTACCATTGCCGCATGAAAACCACTTACATCCTCGGCGCCATCCTGGCCTGCAGCGTGATCGGAACTTTGGTCGGTGGCCGCGGCGTCAAGACCGGCATGCTGGTGTTGACGGCGCTGCTGTCGCTTTACGGCCTGTTTCGCCTGCTCGGCTAAATCCCTGAGGCGGCCCAGCCAAGGGGCGCCGGCCTCCGCACCACGGCACACCCCGCTGGCCACCAGACCGGTGACGGCCAGCATGGCCGCGGTATGAAGCACCAAGGCCGCGAACGCCAGTGCCAGTGGGCCCACGCCGTCTATCCCGGCCAGCGATGCCTCTCCCGCGCACAGCGGCACCAGTGCCGGCACCAGCATCAGGCCCGCGCCCTGCGCGCCGGCCATCATGAAGGACCACAGCGCCAGGCCGGCATGGCCCGCGGGTGCGCGTGCCGCCCTGGGCGCACGGCCCCACAGCTGAAGCACGACACAGGCCGCCAGCAGGCCGCCCGCGAGCATCTGCAATGCAAAGCGGTCCATGGCGACGCCCCACACCACCGCGCCGGCCACCAGCGCAATCGAGGCGACATGCCCCACGGCAACAGGCCACAGCGCCCGCAAGGCCTGCGCGCGGTCGTGTGAACGCAGGCCCCAGGCGGCGGCGCAAGCCCAGCCGTTGGCGGGATTCAGCCCATGCAGGGCACCCATGCCGGCCACCGCCAGCCAGGGCCAAAGGCTTGCCATGGTGTTTTCGCCTACCCTGCCCGCTCAGGCTTTTGCGCCGCAGCACGAAGCCGCTTCGGGCGCGGGCGTGAACACAGCCTGGGACTCGTAGCGGTCGTGGTGGCGCACCCAGTCCATTTTGTAAAAGCCGTCATGCTCGTCGCGGCCCTTGGGCGTGAGGTCCAGCATGTTGTAGGTGCCCATCATCACTTCCACACCGCGGCCGTAGGTGGAATAGGTGTGGAAGACCCGGCCCTCGCCGTCCTTGTAGAACAGGCTGATGCCGGGCGCTTCCTCGGCCGGGAATTCCGTCATGCCGTAGTTGTAGTTGACGATGCCGTCGACGCGGTCTTGCGGCCTGAAGCTCACATGGAAGTCGTAGTTGAAGTCGCTGCCGTTGGACGACACCCAGGCGAACTGCCAGCCCATGCGCCGGCGAAAGCGCTCAATCTCGGGCAGGGTCGCGCGCGAGACGGCCACAAACGTCACGTCGCGGTGCTCCAGGTGGACCTGCATGCCGGCCGTGTGGTCGGCCATGTAAGAGCAGCTCGGGCAGCCCTGCTCCCAGCCCGGGCCGAACATAAAGTGCTGCACCATCAGCTGGCGCCGGCCTTCAAATAGATCGGCCAGCGAACGTTTGCCTTGGGGCGTGTCGAAGACGTAGTTCTTCTCGATCTGGACCCAGGGCAGCGCGCGGCGCTCGCGGGCGACCTGGTCGCGCAGGCGTGTCAGTTCCTTCTCCTGCGCGAGCAGGGTTTTGCGCTCGGCCAGCCATTGGTCCCTGGGCACAATGGCATGGTTCACGGTACTGGTTTCTGTGTTGGCTGTGCTCACGGTGTTCTCCTGAGTTTTTCGTGGGTCAATGCGCTGCCCGACCCGTGCTGGTTCCGGGTGCGCTCGTTGTGGCACTAAGGCCGGGGAAACTCTCAGCGCAAGGGCTCTGCCTGCCTTGCGCGCTGCGTTCTATATCGCTTTACGCCGCCTTGGGCCGCCGCACGGCGCGGACCTTGCCGCTCTTGCCGCCGCCCGCGTAAAACAGCTCGGCGCCGTCGGACTCCAGCCCGCTGACGCCCACGCCCTGCGGCATTTCGAGCCGCGTGATCACGGCGCCGCTCTGGGGGTCTATGCGGCGTATCTCGCTTTCGTCGCCCTCCCAGGTGCCGTGCCAGAGTTCGCCGTCCACCCAGGTCACGCCGGTGACGAAGCGGTTCGATTCAATCGTGCGCTGGATGGCGCCCGTCTTGGGGTCTATCTGGTGGATTTTGCGGTCGCGGTACTGGCCCACCCACAGGCTGCCTTCGGCCCAGGTCAGGCCCGAATCGCCGCCGCCGCCAGGCGCCGGGATGGTGGCCAGCACCTTGCCGCTGGCCGGGTCTATCTTGGTGATGCGCGACTCGGCGATCTGGTACAGGTATTTGCCGTCAAAGGCGGTACCGGCGTCGCCCGCGCAGTCCAGCGTGCGCGTCTGCTCGCCGCTGGCCGGGTCGAAAGCGATCAGCTGGCTGCCCGCGGCCGCCCAGACGCGCTGGCCGTCATGGGTGACGCCGGCGATGTCGTTGATGCCGGGGAAGCCGTATTCGCGCACGATCTCGGCGGGGCGCGCCTTGGGCTCGGGGGCTTGCTTGAGGGTCTTGCTTGTCATCGTGCTTCCTTGTCGCGCCGTCCATCGACGCCATGGAGACAACTCTATCCAATCGGCAGCGCAGCGGGGAGTAACAAGATCGTCGTGAATCCGGCCAGCGGCGGCGCCAGCCAGCGCTGGGCCCTTGCCCGCCCCAGGGAACGCACCCGCTGCTCGCCTTCCAGCTCGGCCAGGGCGCGCTGCACCGTGCGCTGGCTGGCCCCCAGGGCCAGCGCCAGGGCCGAGGTGGACCAGGCCGCGCCGTCCGACAGCAGCGCCAGCAGCGAGGCCTGCTCGCCGTCCAGCGGCGGCGCCAGCACGGCCACGTCGCGCCCGCCCAGCGGTTTCAGGATAAAACCCCGGCCGGTCGCCTCAATCGCCGCGAGCGGCTTGACCAATGCGCGTAGCCGGCCTATCTCGACCCGCAGGCGCGCCCTGTGTGTCTCGTCAGGGTGCCTGGTGCGAAACACCTTCGCAATCAAGGCCTCGCGCTCCACATCGCCGGGCCAGGCTTCGGCCAGCGCCCGGGCCAGCGCAAACAGCACGGGCCGGCGCGCCAGCGGCCGCCACTGCCCGCCGGCGCCCACCCCATGCCGGCAGGCATCGACCACCAGCGCATCCGAAGCCAACAGCGCCGACACCTCATCCAGGCGCAGCAGCTGCTCGCCACCCGGTGTGAGCCGCCGGGCCGCGGGTCTGTCCAGCGCGGCGCGCGCCTCCGCCACCTCGGCCTGCAGCGCAGGCACCTGCGCGCGCTCGGCCGCCGCCTGCGCACGCGCCAATGCCAGGCGCGCCTCGCCGACCTGCAGCGAGCGCAGCGCCAGCTCGGCCGCGGTCATTTCAGCCACCGCCCTCAGCGAGGGCCTGAGGCCCCGCGCATCCAGCCGCGCCAGCGCGGCCCTGGCCTCCTCGAGCCGGCCCAGCAGCAGAAACCGGCGCGCCGTGACCAGCCAGGCCTGCAGCGCATTGGCGTGGTCGGCATGCGCGTCCAGCGTGGCGGAAGCCGCCGCCAGCGCGCGCGGCGAACCCGTGAAGTCGCGCATGGCCAGCGCCACCTCAGCCTCGGCCACCACACAGCGGGCACGCGACAAGGCTTCATGCACGCCGAAGCCGCGCGCCGCGCGCCGCAGCAGCTCACGCGCGCGCGGGTGCTCACCGAGCTGGGCCATGGCAATGCCGCGCAAGGCCAGCGCCGGCGGGTCGTCGCGCAGCGCCACGCGTTTGAGCGCGCCCAGCGCATCACCGGCGGCCAGCGCGCGCGAAGAGGCGGTGATCAGGGAATCCATGGGCGTAGGCTACACCGTCCTGCGAATGCAGATGGATACGCCGCGGGATCCGGGGCGGGCGCCCATCACGGCGGGGATCGCCGCGCATAGCGACCGGGTGCCTGTCCCACATGGCGGCTGAACGCGGTGCTGAAGGTGCTGGCCGAGCTGTAGCCCACGCGTTCGGCCACCTCGGCCAGCGCGACGCCGCCGCGGCTGAGCAGGTCTTTCGCGATGGCCATGCGCCAGGCCAGCAGGTACTCCATGGGCGGCAGGCCCACGGCGCGCGAGAAGCGCTCAAAGAAAGCCGACCGCGACAGCGCCGCCTTCTTCGCGAGCTCCACCACCGTCCAGGCGCGCGCGGGCTCGCCGTGCATGTGCCGCATCGCGGCGGCCAGCCGGGTGTCGGCCAGGGCGCGCAGCAGGCCCGGCGGTGCGCCTTCGGTGGGCGCACCACGCAGCGTTTCGATGAGCAGCACTTCGATGAGCCGCCCGAGCACCAGCTCACGGCCGGGCCGCTGCGCCGTGGACTCCTCCCTCACAAGCTGCACCAGCAGCGGCAGCCGCCCTATGCCGCGCACATGCAGCACGGCCGGCAGCAGCGAGACCATCAGGGCCGCATCGGGTGAATCAAAAGCGAAGTAGCCGCCCAGCATGCGCACGTCGGGCGGGCCTTCAGGATGGCCATGGCGAATTTCACCCTCGGGCACGGGCCCTGCCTTGGGATCGATCCACACGGGAGCCGCCGGCGCCACCGCGGACATCGTGAACCCGGGAGTGGCCGGCATCAGCAAAAAATCGCCGGCCATCAGCGTGATGGGCTGCTGCCCGTCCACGGCCAGGATGCATTCGCCCTCCAGCATGGTGCAGAAGCTCGGCTGGCCGAATTCCGCATAGCGCACGGCCCAGGCACCAGCGCCGCTGATCACCTTGGAGTACACGGCGCGCGGCCTGAGCAGCGCGATGACTTCGGCGAGGGGGTCGACCATATCCGGACTTTCGCCAATTAATTACGGACTCTGAATTGTAGTAAGTCCTGTCCCTGGGCGATATCGTTACGCCACCTCAAACCCGCACCCAAGGAAACACAACATGAAAACCATTCTGATCACCGGCTGCTCCTCCGGCTACGGCCTGGAAATCGCGCGCCACTTCCACGCCCAGGGCTGGAAGGTCATTGCCACCATGCGGACACCGCGAACGGAGGTGCTGCCGCCTTCGGAACACTTGCGCGTGCTGCCGCTGGACGTGACCCGGCCCGAGAGCATCGCCGCGGCGATCGAGGCCGCCGGCCCTATCGACGTCCTCGTGAACAACGCCGGCCTGGGCCTCTTCGGTGCCTTCGAGGCGACGCCCATGGCCACGGTGCGCGAGATCTTCGAAACCAACACTTTCGGCATGATGGCCATGGCCCAGGCCGTGCTGCCGCAGTTCCGCGCCCGCCAGGCCGGCCTGGTGGTCAACGTGACATCCACCGTGACGCTGGCGCCCATGCCGCTGGTAGCCGCCTATACCGCGAGCAAGACGGCGATCACCGGTTTTACCGAATCGCTCGCATTGGAGCTGGCGCCCTTCAATATCGGCGTGAAGCTGGTCGAGCCGGGTTACGGGCCGGGCACGCGCTTCACCGCGAACGGGGCCGAACGCATGCAGGGCCTGATTCCCGAGGCTTATGCGCCATTGGCGCAAAGCATTTTTGCCTCGCTGGGAACGATGACGGCCGTGACCACCGCGGCGGACGTGGCGCAGGCGGTATGGCGTGCCGTGAACGATGCGGACGGGACGCTGCACTACCCGGCGGGTGCCGATGCGGTCGCGCTTGCCCGGTAGTCCTGCTCTTTAACCTGCGTAAATCCTAGCTGCAACCGCTTCCCGCCTGGGTCTTGCTGCGGTCCACGAGCACCACACCCTTGTCCAGCAGGGGCTTGACCTTGGCCATAAAGAGCGCAAGGTCCTGCGGCGTGTCACTCCCCGGCATGGACACTTCCAGAAGCCGGCCCTGCGGGAGCTGCCACTCCTCCACCTTGAACGCGCCGACAGCAACGCGTTTCATGCGGTTCTTGCAGCCCATGGCCTTCGCGCGCATGGCCTCGGGAAAATCGAGCGTCTTCTTCGCTTCACGCTCGCAGGAAACCGAATAGGCCCGGCCGGGTTGCAGCGTCTGGAGCACCGATATATCGGTCTCTTGTTTGACGCTGGTGTTTTTCCCGAGGGCGCAGGCCGCCTCCGTGTCAAAGCCGCTGCCGAAGGGCTGCGGGCTGCGGTATTTCAGCGTCAGCTCGACCTTGCCGTCGGACCGGGTTCGCCTGCGGCCGATTGCCGGCGGATCGGTGGCCACCGGCGGCGCCGACACCGTGAAGTACTCCACCTCATATTCCGTGACCTTGCGACCGCCCTCCAGGCCCATCACCGCCACGGCCTCTTCGGCGGACACCGGCCCGCCGCTGCTCCAGCGCAGCGCGAATTCCGCGCCACCGGCCCATGAGAGCATGGGCATCAGCAGGCATGCCAGGTTGGCCCAGGCCTTGTAGGCGAACAGGGACTTGAGGGATGAAAGGCCTGGTGAGGGGTTTGTGTTTGGCATTTGGATGCTTCCGATAGATGTCGACAGCTTACATATCCGCTGTGGGCCGCGCCGACGACAGCTGTTTTGTCGCCGGGTACGCCACGGTGACCCGCGGTGAATGCCCCGGCAATTTTCCCCTCACCATACATATTTTGTTACATATAAATCGGCTACGCTTGCCCTTCCGAAAGAGGAGGAAACGTGAGCCCAACCATAAAAAAAGCCGCCCTGGCACTGATCGCGGCGGTCTCGCTGCATGCCCATGCCCTGCAGGTCACCAGCCTTTCGCCCCAGGGCGAGGTCGCGCGCGTGCGGCAGATCGTCGCCAAGTTCGATGAAGGCGCCGTCAATTTTGGCGACCCGAAAGCGCCCGCCCCGCTGTCGCTGAGCTGCAGCGACGCCCAGGCCACCAAGGGCTCGGGCCGCTGGATCAACGAGCGCGAATGGGCGTTTGAATTCGAGAACGACCTGCCGCCCGGCGTGAGCTGCACAGTCAACCTGGTCGGCACCTTCAAGTCGCCCAAGGGCCTGCCCGTGGCCGGCCCCTCTTCCTACAAGTTCAACACCGGTGGCCCGTTCATCCAGAACCTGCGCCCCGGCACCTACCAGCGCATCGACGAAGAGCAGTACTTCCTGCTGCAGCTCAACGGCCCGGCCACCTTGCAAAGCGTCCGCGAGAACGTCTGGTGCGCCGTCGAAGGCCTGGGCGAGCGCGTGCCCGTCAAGCTGATCGAGGGCAAGGAGCGCGAGGAACTGCTCAAGTCGCAGGGCCTGGAAAAGGCCGCGGCAAGCGAGCCGCTGCGCTACGTCACCCTGGCCTGCAACCGGCGCCTGAGCTCCGCTACCAAGCTGCAGCTGGTCTACGGCAAGGGCGTGAGCACGCCCAGCGGCGTGCCCAATTCGGTCGAAAAACGCTACAACTTCCAGGTGCGCGAGCCCTTCTCGGCATCCTTCAGCTGCGAGCGCGAGAACGCCCAGTCGGCCTGCCTGCCGATGCGGCCCATGAGCCTGTCTTTCAACGCGCCCGTGCCGCGCAAGCTGGCCGAGGGCATACGCCTCAAAGGCGACAAGGACACGCTCAAGCCCTCGTTTGAGGAAGGCAACAGCGACGGCGACAACGTGGTCACCAACATCACCTTCAAGCCGCTGTTTCCGGAACAGGCCCAGTTCTCGCTGGAGCTGCCCCGGGATTTCAAGGACGCCTCGGGCCGCACGCTGCGCAATGCCGACAGCTTTCCGCTGAAGGTGGCCACGGGCGCCATGCCGCCGCTGGCAAAATTCGCCGCCTCGCCCTTCGGCATCGTCGAGCGCTTTGCCGAACCCAATACCAAACCCGGCGACCCGGCCCTGCTGCCGGTCACGCTGCGCAATGTGGAAGCGGCCCTGCAGGTCAAGGGCCTCGCCCCGGGCGCCGGCAAGGTCAGCGACCTGCAGCCGCGCACCGACGCCGACATCATTGCCTGGTTCCGCAAGGTGCAGCGCTATGACGAGTACGAGGTCCCGCGCAAGGCGGCCGCCGCCGACGTCAAGGGCCCGCTGCCCAAGCCGCTGGAAGCGCGCGGCAAGGACTACGTGCAGTCGCGCATGCTGTCCTTGCTGGGCGGCCAGGCCGGCGTGAAGACGCTGGACCTGCCCAAGCCCGTGGGCAACGACCCGCGCCCCTTTGAAGTCGTCGGCATCCCGCTGGCGCCCGGTTTCCACGTGGTCGAGATCGCCTCGCAAAAACTCGGCACCTCGCTGCTGGACGAGCGCCACGGCGCGAGCCGGACCATGTATGTGCGCACCTCGGCCCTGGTGACCAACCTGGGCGTGCATTTCAAGCTGGGCCGCGAGAATTCGCTGGCCTGGGTCACCACGCTGGACAAGGGCACGCCGGTGGCGGGCGCCACGGTGCGCGTCTCGGGCTGCAATGGCACTGAGATCGCCAAGGCGGTCACCAACGCCCAAGGCATCGCGAATTTCAGCGAGCTGTCGTCCGAGCCGCCGCGTTGCTCGGGCAGCAACAACGACGACTACCGCAACGCCTACTTCGTCAGCGCGCGCAGCACAGTGGCCGGTGTCGAGGACCTGGCCTTTACCTGGAGCGACTGGCACAAGGGCATAGAGCCCTGGCGCTTTAATGTGCCGACCAGCCGCGACCCAATGCCCGACGAGCGGGCCCACACGATATTCGACCGCACCTTGCTGCGGGCCGGCGAGACCGTGTCCATGAAACATGTGCTGCGCACCGAAACCAGCAAGGGCTTCGGCCTGCCCGAGGGCACGCCGGCCACCCTGGTCGTCACCCATGTGGGCAGCGGCCAGCAATACACCCAGCCCATCAGCTGGCGCAAGACGGCCACCGGCGGCCTGAGCGCCGAGAACACTTTTGCGATCCCGCCGGCCGCCAAGCTGGGGATTTACGAAGTCCAGCTCAAGGCCCCGAACGACAGCGGCAAGGGCCGCGGCAACCGCGCCCGCAGCTTCAGCAGCGGGCAGTTCCGTGTGGAAGAGTTCCGCCTGCCGGTGCTCGAAGGGCGCATCAACCCTTCCGAGAAGAAGGCACTCATCAACGTGAAGTCCGTGCCCACCGACGTGCAGATCAACTACGTCTCGGGCGGCGGCGCCGTCAACCTGCCGGTGCGTGTATCGGCGCTGGTGCGCGCCAAGAGTTTGAGCTACAGCGACTATGAGGAATTCAACTTCATGCCGCCGCGCAACAACCGCGACAGCGGCGGCAACCAGGACAACGAGGAACGCACGGCCTCGCAGGACCAGCGCGTGATCGCCGACAAGCTGCCGCTCACGCTGGACCGCAACGGCGCGGGCAAGCTCACCATCAACGACATCCCTGCGCACAAGCAGCCCCAGGAGCTGCTGCTGGAAGCCAGCTACGCCGACCCCAACGGCGAGGTGCAGACGATTCGCAGCGTCTCCACCGTCTGGCCGGCCGCCGTGGTGGCCGGCATCAAGACCGAGGGCTGGGTCTCGAGCAGCCAGAAAATCAAGTTCCAGGCCCTGGCGCTGGACCTGACGGGCAAAGTCGCACCGGACGTATCGCTTGAAGTGAAAGCCGTGGCGCGCATTACCACCACCAGCCGCAAGCGCATGGTGGGCGGCTTCTACACCTACGACAACAAGACGGAAACCAAAGACCTCGGCAGCGTCTGCAGCGGCAAGAGCGATTCACGCGGCCTGCTGCTGTGCGAGACCAAGCTCGGCGAGCCGGGCGAGGTCGAACTCATCGTGACGGCCAAGGACAAGGACGGCAACAGCATCCAGGCGGCCAGCAATGTCTACGTCACGCGCCAGGGCGAGCTCTGGTTCGGCGGCGAAGACCACGACCGCATGGACGTGCTGCCCGAAAAGAAAAGCTACCAGCCCGGCGAGACCGCCAAATTCCAGGTGCGCATGCCTTTCCGTTTCGCCACGGCCTTGGTCGCGATTGAACGCGAAGGCGTGATCGAGACCCAGGTGGTGCAGCTCAACGGCCAGGACCCGACCGTCAACCTGCAGATCAAGGACGGCTGGGGCCCGAATGTGTACGTCAGCGTGCTGGCCCTGCGCGGCCGGCTGCGCGAGGTGCCTTGGTACAGCTTCTTCACCTGGGGCTACAAGGCGCCGCGCGAGTGGTGGACCTCCTTCTGGTACGAAGGCCGTGAATACGTGGCGCCCACCGCGCTGGTCGACTTGAGCAAGCCGGCCTTCCGCCTGGGCCTCGCTGAAATTCGCGTGGGCACCAAGGCCCACCAGCTTGAGGTGAGCGTGAAGGCCGACAAGGAAAGCTACGCGGTGCGCGGCCAGGCCAAGGTCACCATCACGGCCAAGCTGCCCAACGGCCAGCCGGCCGCCAATGCCGAAGTGGCGCTGGCCGCGGTGGACCAGGCGCTGCTCGAGCTGATGCCCAACGACAGCTGGGACTTGCTGGGCGCCATGCTGCAACGCCGTTCCTGGGGCGTGGAGACCTCGACCGCGCAGATGGAAATCATTGGCCGCAGGCACTACGGGCGCAAGGCCGTGGCGGCCGGCGGCGGCGGCGGGCGCAGCAACACGCGCGAGCTGCTGGAGACCCTGCTGCTGTGGAACCCGAACGTGGTGCTGGACGCCAAGGGCCAGGCCGTGGTGACGGTGCCGCTCAATGACGCGCTGACCACCTTCAAGATCGTCGCCGTGGCCGATGCCGGCACCGGCCTCTTCGGCACCGGCCAGACCTCCATACGCGCCACGCAGGATTTGCAGATCATCAGCGGCCTGCCGCCGCTGGTGCGCGAGGACGACCAGTTCCGCGCGCAGCTGACCTTGCGCAACACCACCAAGGCCGCGATGAAGGTCGAGGTGAGCCCGCGCGCCACCCTGCTCGACCTGAAACCGCAGACCGTGGACATCCCCGCCGGCGAGGCGCGCGAGGTGGCCTGGATGGTCACCGCGCCCGCGCAGCTGGCGCTCACGCGGGCCGAGGCCATTCTGTGGGAGATCGAAGCGAAAGACACGATCAGCGGCGCGCGCGACGGCCTCAAGGCGCGCCAGCGCATCATCCCCGCTGTGCCGCTGACGGTGCAGCAGGCCACGCTGGTGCAGGTCGACGGAAGCTTCACGCTGGACGTGAACCCGCCAGCCGACGCCCTGCCCGGCCGCGGCGGCCTCAAGATGTCGCTGCAGCCCAAATTGGCCGAAGGCATGGACGGCGTGCGCGACTACTTCGCGATGTACCCCTTTATCTGCCTGGAGCAAAAAACCAGCAAGGCCGTGGGCCTGCGCGACGGCAAGCTCTGGCAGACCGTGCTGGCGCAACTGCCCACCTACCTCGACAGCGACGGCCTGGCCAACTACTTCCCGCCGCGCGACGGTGAAGCCAACCGCGGCAGCGACGCGCTGACGGCCTATTTGCTGGCCGCCACGCATGAAGCCTCCGGCATCAACCCGGCTTTTGCCCTGCCCGACGAGGCCCGCGCGCCCATGGAGCGCGGCCTGATCGCGTTCGTGGAAGGCCGGATCCAGCGCGATTTCTGGAGCCCGCGCAAGGACCTGGACGTGCGCAAGCTGGCCGCGCTGGAGGCGCTGTCGCGCTACGGCAAGGCCCAGGGCCGCATGCTGGGCAGCATCACTATCGCGCCCAACCAGTGGCCCACGCATGCGGTGATCGACTGGCTCAACATCCTCAAACGTGTGGCCGACGCGCCGCAGCGCGAACAGCGCATCGCCGAGGCCAACCAGGTGCTGCGCTCGCGCCTGTCTTTCCAGGGCACCAAGCTGATTTTCAGCACCGAGAAGGACGACTACTGGTGGTGGCTGATGACCAACGGCGACGTCAACACCGCGCGCCTGATGCTGGCCGTGATGGACGACCCGGCCTGGAAAGACGACATGGGGCGCCTGGCCAACGGCTTTATCGCGCGCCAGCAAAAAGGCGCCTGGCACACCACCACGGCCAACCTCTGGGGCGGCCTGGCGCTGGACAAGTTCTCGGCCAAGTTTGAAGCCACGCCGGTGGCCGGCGTCACCAAGGCCACGCTGGCCGCGGCCGCCGCGAGTGTGGCGAGCGTGGACTGGAGCAAGGTCGACCGCGTCAAGACCACGGACGCGGCCGGTGCGCCCAACCAGACCACCTTCTTCGGCGCGCCCGCCTCGCCCGGCAACCTGCGCAACAACAGCATGTTCCTGCCTTGGGGTACTGCGCCCAAGGACACGCTGACGGTGACACACCAGGGCCCGGGCAAGCCCTGGCTCACACTGCAGTCCATCGCGGCCATACAGCTCAAGGCGCCGTTTAACGCCGGTTACCAGATCAAGAAGACCATCACGCCGGTGGAGCAGGCCGTCAAGGGCGTCTACACCCGTGGCGACGTGATCCGCATCTCGCTGGAAGTCAACGCCAGCGCCGACATGACCTGGGTCGTCATCAGCGACCCGGTACCCGGCGGCGCGACCATCCTGGGCGGTGGCCTGGGCCGTGATTCTGAAATTGCCACCAGCGGCGAGAAGAAGACCGGCGCGGGCTGGCCCGCGTTTGAAGAACGCAGCTTCGAGGCCTTCCGCAGCTATTACGAATACCTGCCCAAAGGTGTGGTGAAGATGGAATACACGGTGCGCCTGAACAACGTCGGCGACTTCGCGCTGCCGCCCAGCCGCGTGGAAGCCATGTATGCGCCCGAGATGTTCGGTGAGTGGCCGAATGCGCGGGTGAAGGTGGAGGCAGCGAAGTGAAGCTGGCCGTTTACGCCCTTGTGTTGCTGACCGCCAGCGCGGCCTCGGCACAGTTGAGCACGCCCCCTGAGGGGGACTATGTGATCAATGACGGCGCGTGGGGCGTGCTGAGTGTTGAACCGCGTGGAAAGTTCAGGCTGGAAACCACAGGGGCCAACGCACACATATGCGGCCTGGACGGCGTCATCGTCAATGGCAAATCGAAGATCGACAACTCCGCTTGCCAGCTCAGCTTTAAAGCCCAAGGCCCGGATTTCCAGGTGACGACCAATGGGTCCGACGCGTGCCAGGATTTTTGCGGCGCGCGGGCCTGGTTTGAGGGGCTTTACCGAAAGCCCCCGCCGCTTTGCGAGTTCAAGAATATGGAAGCGTCGAGAAAAAAGTTCAAAAAAGAGTACCAGGCCAAAAACTACACCATTGCCTTGGCCGTGCTCAACCCGGTTGCAACGCAATGCAAACCGTTCCTTCATTGGGTTGATTCAGCCTGGGTATTGAACGACCTGGCCTTGACGCAGTTCAAGCTGGGCGACCGCGCCGGCTGCATCCAGACCTTGAAGGACCTTGCAAAGGATGCCGCGATGTCCGACGAGGAAGTCACAGGGAACTATCCACCGGCCGATTCAGACATGTATCTGCCGGCCGTACGCGCGACCCGAACCAACCTGAAACTCTGCACAAAGAAATGAATCGCAAGCCCAAGACGTTTTCAAGCTTCGCGCCAGCTCTTGTTCCGGCAGGTAATGCATGCGCAGGTGAAGGTGGAGGCGGTAAAGTGAAGACAGCCATACCATGAACACCCGGCTCATAGGTCGCATCGGCCAGGTGATCGGCGCCCTCGGCGCCGGCATGGCCATCTTCAGCGCCCAGGCTTATGGCGGGGCCATCAACTGCCGAGGGTGGAACCAGATCACCTGCTTTTTCCACGCCATCTTCTGGCTGCTTGGAAGCCAGGTAGTGGCGGCGCCGCTCCAGTGGATAGGCGTGAAGAACACACAAGGCAAAGAAAGAGTCCTGACCCTCCTGGGCGCGGCTATCAGCACGCTGGTAGTGGCAGGCATAGCTGCGACCTGGCTGTCTTTTCACCTCGCCATTCAACCGCCTTGAGCCTCATGACATTTCCGCGCGACACCCTCCTGAAACCCCTGCTGCTGGCCGGCCTGCTCATGGCTGCCCAGGCGCAGACGGTGTCGGCTGCGGCCACCTTCGACGAAGTCAAACGCGACTTCAAACCCTCCGAGACCCTGGTGCTGGACCGCAACGGCGAGCTGCTGCAGCGCCTTCGCACCGACAAGGCCGTGCGGCGCGGCCAGTGGGTGGCGCTGCCCGATGTGTCGCCGGCACTGCGCACGGCGCTGGTGCTCAGCGAGGACAAGCGTTTTTACGAACACAGCGGCGTGGACTGGCGCGCGGTCTCGGCCGCGGCCTGGGGCAACCTGTGGAACACCAGGACGCGCGGCGCCTCCACCATCAGCATGCAGCTGGCCGGCCTGCTGGACGAAGACTGGCGCGCCGGTGCGGGTGGGCGCAGCCTCACGCAAAAAGTCGGCCAGACCGTCTCGGCCCAGGTGCTGGAGGCGCGCTGGCGCAAGGACCAGATCCTGGAGGCTTACCTCAACCTCGTGCCCTTTCGCGGCGAGATGGTGGGCATAGACGCGCTGAGCCGCACGCTGTTCGGCAAGGCCGCGCACGGCCTGGACGAGCGCGAAGCGGCGATCGCGGCCGCGCTGGTGCGCGCGCCCAATGCCAAAGCGGCGCAGGTCTCGCAGCGCGCCTGCGGCGTGCTCAAAGCCATGCAAGCGCCCGCCAAGGTGGATTGCACGGGCCTGGACCTGTTTGCCAGCGCCGCGCTGCAGCGCAAGGCCTTTGATGCGAGCGAGGGCGTGGCGCCGCATTTGGCGCGCAGGCTGCTGGCCGCCCAGGCCGGCAACACCCCAGGCCGGGCTAACACGCCCCTGGCGTTGGCCTCCACCGTTCGCGCCCCGCTGCAACGCTTCGCCGTACAGACCCTGACCCAGCAGCTGCGCGAGCTGCGCGGCCGCCACGTCGAAGACGGCGCGATTGTGGTGCTGGACAACACCACGGGCGAGGTGCTGGCCTGGGTCGGTTCCTCGGGTGAACTGAGCGACGCGGCCGAAGTCGACGGCGTGACGGCCTTGCGCCAGCCGGGCTCCACGCTCAAGCCCTTTTTGTATGCGCAGGCGATTGCCGAGCGCCGCATCACGGCCGCTTCGCTGCTGGAAGATTCCTCTTCCCAGATACAGACCTCGGGCGGGCTGTACATCCCGCAAAACTATGACCGGCAGTTCAAGGGCCTGGTGTCGGCGCGCACCGCGCTGGGCGCTTCACTCAATGTGCCGGCCGTGCGCACGCTGGTGATGGTCTCGCCCGATGCTTTTCACAAACAGCTCAAGGCCGTGGGCCTGCCGCTGAAAGAATCAGGCGACTACTACGGCTACAGCCTGGCCCTGGGCAGCAGCGAGGTTTCGCTGCTGTCGCTTGCCAACGCCTACCGCACGCTGGCCAACGGCGGGCGCTACAGCGCGCCCTCGCTCGCGAAAAATCCCAAGCCCGTCTTCAGGCCGGCGCTGGACGCGCGCGCCGCCTTTATCGCCACCGACATCATGGCCGACCCGCTGGCGCGCGCACGCACCTTCGGCACCGACAGCGTGCTGGCCACGCGCTTCTGGACGGCCGTCAAAACCGGCACCAGCAAGGACATGCGCGACAACTGGGCCATGGGTTTCTCGCAGCGCTACACCGTGGGCGTGTGGGTGGGCAATGCCAGCGGCGCGCCCATGTGGGACGTGAGCGGCACCAGCGGCGCGGCGCCCATCTGGGCGGCGCTGATGAACTACCTGCACAGGACCGAACGCAGCCGCGCGCCCACACCGCCCGCCGGCCTGGTGCAAAGCCGCACGCAATTCGGCAAGCAAGGCGGCACGCCGCTGGAGGCGGCGCGCAGCGAGTGGTTTATCCAGGGCACGGAGCAAGCGGTATTTGCCGCGAATTCCAGCACCGGCGATTTCGGCCCGGCCAAGGCCTCCAGGTCCGGCAAAAAAACGGCGGCCGAACCCGACGCCCCGCCCCGCATCACCGCCCCGGCCTCGGGCACCATCATCGCGCTGGACCCGGACATCCCGCCCAAACACCAGCGCATCAGCTTCAGCGCCGAAGGCCGCGGCACGCGCTGGCTGATGGACGGCAAGGAGTTCGCGCGTGGCCCGCAGGCCCAGTGGCTGCCCTGGCCGGGCCGGCATGTGGTGCAACTGCTCGACGCCGGCGGCAAGGTGGCCGATGAAATCCGCTTCGAAGTGCGCGGCGCCGGCGTGCGCGAAGCCAGCGCGCGTGGCGCCCCAGCCGCCAAACGCTGACCTTTCCAAACCCGCCATGCCTCAGTTCCAGACCGCCCTTCCCTCCCCAGCACTGCCGAGCACACGGCGCCTCTTTCAAACCCTGCTGGTGCTCTGGGCGGCGCTGTGCGTGCTGACCGCCGGTGCCGGGCAGATAGCCCCGCCGGTCGATGCCGCGCAGACAGCCGTATCGGCTGATGCCGCGCAGATGGCCGCGCCGATCGATGCCGTGCAGGTGCCCGTTCCGCCCTACAGCGCACGCGTACTCGACACCAGCGGCACGCTGAACACCGCGCAGGTCGCGGCCTTGAACGAACAAATCCTGGCGCTGGAGGCCGACACCCGGGCGGCGGTGGTGGTGTTCATGCTGCCGACCACGGGCGTAGAAGCCATAGAGGAATACGCCATGCGCGTGTTCGAGAAATGGAAGCTCGGCGACACGAAGCGCGACGACGGCATCCTGATCCTGGTCGCCACAGAGGACAGGCGCATGCGCATCGAGGTGGGCCAGGGCCTGGAAGGCAGCGTGCCCGACGTGCTGGCGGGCCGCATCATCGACGAGCAGATGAAGCCGCGCTTTCAGCGCAGCGACTACGCGGGCGGGCTGCAAGCGGCCATCGACCACATAGGCGCAGCGGTCCGCGGCGATGTGCAGCCCATGGAAGACACGGGCCGTGGCGTTACGCCCTTTGGCTGGGCCTTTTTGGCCTCCTTGCTGTGGGGTTTCGCCATAGGTGCGGCTCGCGCGCGCCGCAAGTGGAAATGGAAGTGGCCGGTGACGATGGGCGTGGCCGCCGCCCTGCCGCTGGTGGCGGCCGCCGCCCTGAAGGCGCCCGGCCTGGCGATTGTCATGCTGACCTTCCCGGTGCCGCTGGCGTTTGCGCTGGGTTTTGGCTGCGGCCGCTCGCGCACCCTGCGCAGGGTGGTCGGCGGTATCGCGCTGGTGATCTGCCTGATGGCCGGCATCGCCTATGCGGTGGGCGCCAACAGCTTCGGCCTGGGTTTTCTCTACGTCGCAGGGGGCGCTGTTGCCTGCCTGCTGCTGGGCATCATCGGTGCGGGTGCTTACATGGCCTTCAAGCGCAGCCTGCTGGAGTTCGGCGTGCGCTGCGCCGTGGTGGCCGGCATCGTGGGCTATGTGGCCTTCAAAAACCCGCCCGACCTGCTTTTTATGGACTGGGAATCCTGGCTACCCACCGGGATCGCGGCCGGCCTGGCGATGCTGTTTGGCTTCTTCCCGGGCAGCGTCAGCACCAGCAGCGGAGGTGGCAGCTCATCGAGCAGCAGTTCAAGCTCCAGTTCCAGCAGCCGGAGCTCGTCGGGCGGCTCCAGTAGCGGCGGTGGGGCTTCCGGCAGCTGGTAGAAGGACGGCCGTAGCCGGTGCCTCTCGCGTATTGAAATAATTTGAAGCCCGCCAAAATTTATTCAATCGCCGGGCGGCCCGAACCCTTAGCATTGGGCACCTGAGGAGACTATCGCCGTGCCCGTGATCACCAATATTGAAGACCTGCGCGTCCTGGCCAAAAAACGCGTGCCCCGCATGTTCTACGACTATGCCGACTCCGGCTCGTGGACCGAAAGCACCTACCGCGCCAATGAAAGCGACTTCCAGAAGATCAAGCTGCGCCAGCGCGTCGCCGTCAATATGGAAAACCGCAGCACGGCGACCACCATGATCGGCCAGCCGGTCGCCATGCCGGTCGCCATCGCACCCACGGGCCTGACCGGCATGCAGCATGCCGACGGTGAAATCCTGGGCGCGCGCGCCGCCAAAAAATTCGGCATCCCCTTCACGCTCTCGACCATGAGCATCTGCTCCATCGAAGACGTGGCCGCCGGCACGGACCGCCACCCTTTCTGGTTCCAGCTCTATGTGATGAAGGACCGCGCTTTTATCGAAAGCCTGATAGACCGTGCCAAGGCGGCCAATTGCTCGGCGCTGGTGCTCACACTCGACTTGCAAATCCTCGGCCAGCGCCACAAAGACCTCAAGAACGGCCTGAGCGCACCGCCCAAACCCACGCTATCGACCATCCTCAACCTCATGACCAAACCGCGCTGGGGTTTGGGCATGCTGGGCACCAAACGCCACGGCTTCGGCAACATCGTCGGCCACGTCAAAGGCGTGGAGAACATGGGCTCGCTCTCGGAATGGACGGCCAAACAGTTCGACCCGGCCCTCAACTGGGGCGACGTGGAATGGATCAAAAAACGCTGGGGCGGCAAGCTGATCCTCAAAGGCATACAGGATGTTGAGGACGCAAAACTCGCCGTCAACTCAGGCGCTGATGCACTCATCGTCTCCAACCACGGCGGCCGCCAGCTGGATGGCGCGATGTCCTCCATCTCCTGCCTGCCCGAGATCATCGCGGCCGTCGGCAACCAGATCGAAGTGCATATGGACGGCGGCATACGCTCCGGCCAGGACGTGCTCAAGGCGATTGCCCTGGGCGCCAAAGGCACTTACATAGGCCGCGCCTTCCTCTACGGCCTGGGCGCCATGGGCGAACAAGGTGTGACCAAGGCCCTGGAGATCATCCACAAGGAGCTGGATTTGACCATGGCGTTTTGCGGGCGGACAGATATCAAGGCGGTGGATAGCGGGATTTTTGTGCCTGGAACTTATTGAGGGCAGAGCGCCGCGACCGACCATCGTCCTTTGCCGGGTATTCAGCCAGTTCGTCGGCGAGTTCCCAAACAGCCCCTGTTGCGGCGGGGAGAGCTTCACGACGCAGTGCTCGCCTGCACCGATCTCTGCACGCAGCGGAAGCATCGAGGCACGCTTGCCGAAAACAAGGCCGCGGACTTGCTATTTTTTATCAATCGCGCCTCGGCTTGATGACGGGCTCCCGCTGCTGTTTCGCTCTCGAGCAAAGCTTTCGACAAACGGAAGCAGCTTGCTCGCAACAAGCACGCTGGCACGCTCAGAAATATGGTCTGAATAGCCGTAAAGGATAAAACCATCCAGGAATGAACCGCATATTCGGCTCTTCATATCGCAAAGCAGATTCAGGGGATCAAAAATACGGAGTTGGCCCGCGTATTTCACTTGCAAATTTTCAAGCAAGCCGCGGTATTGCCTCGACAGTTCCATATGCCTGTCAAAAGTGATATTGCAAAGAGACTGGTTTGGAACCAGCCCCAGAAAATCATTCACAAAGTCAAGCCCGCTGGCTCTTGAAACACATTTCCTGGGCTCTTTCAACGTGGGGTTGTCCACTGTGATGACCACTTTTTTCCCCGCTTTGACAAGCCGGTCCACAGCTCGGTCCATCCCATCCAGCGCAAGGTTGAAGCCTCCGTGCGCGGGTAGATCTTCGATGGAGTGCTCATTCTTCAATTTAAAAAGCGCGCGGGTTGCGGTCGTAAGCACAACCACCTCAATTTCAGGGTTTGCGATCACGGCGTCAAAAGCTATTTTTGTTGCCTCTTGATAGGGGGCGTATTGCACAGCATCGGTCACTACCGGTACAACGGAACCCCATCGATTCGTTCCACCAATAAATACCCAGTAGCCATTGGAAGTTGACTCCCGAAAAATACCAGGCGCCAGCGCAGCAGCCTTGCTGTCACCCAATAATGCGAATCTCGCCGCACCACGGGTGTCGCTCAGGCATCTTTCAAACTTTTTCTCGACACTCGCATCCAGTCCGCAGCGGGAGACCGTGTGGTGCTGATAGGCGGGGAGCCGTCCGGATGAAATCGCGGGGTTAAGTTCAACAACATGCCTGGACGCTATGCCTTTCGAAAGGACCGAGTGATATCCGGCACACCACACCACCGCGGCAAGCACGCAAAGCAGGCCCACTTTGAAACGGCCATTCGAACCGCCACGTATGGGAGTCTCCACCAAGCTGTACGTCAGCCATGCCAGCAGAAAGCTCAGTGCAACCACGACAAGGCGGGCTATGCCGGATGCGTCTCCGAGCGCCAGAATTTGCAAGAACGACAAGAGGGGCCAGTGCCACAGATAAAGGGGATAGCTGATAAGCCCCACAAACACCATCCCTTGATTGGCGAGAATCACTCGATTGACCCATGCGTCCGGTCCCACGCCAATCAACAAAACCGCTCCTGTGACGGGCGCCAAGGCCCACCACCCAGGGAATTCCCACGTACTGTCCAGCCCGAAAATCGTTGCGGCCAGGAGGAGCAAAGCCGCTATGGACAGTGAGCTTCTGACAGTCCGGTCAAACCGCGAGCCCGCCGTTTCTGGAGAAAATAATCTGGAGGTCCAAAGATTCAGATACGCCATCAGCTGCTGTTTTTTAAACAACTGAACATACGCCAGCACGGATCCCGCCAATATCTCCCAAAACCTTGTTTGAGACAGGAGGAATGTTTTGGTGGGAGACCCCAAGCCTGATCCGAAAGAGAGCAAGCCGAGAACAAGGACAAACGCCAGAACATTCACGCGTGCTTTCCATACGCACCAGATTGCCAGTGGATAGACCAGGTAGAACTGCTCTTCGATGGCCAGGGACCACAGATGCATCAAAGGCTTGAATTCTGTCGCCGTATCAAAATATCCCGCCTCCGTCCAGAGAACGAAATTCTGAATGAAGCCAATGCTCGCCGCGGTATGCCGGCCCAGCTGCCTGAACTCATCGGCGACGAGCGTAAACCAGCCGAATAGATAGGACCCTGCAAGTACAAGAATCAAGGCCGGGAAGATCCGCTTGATCCGATGCGCGTAGAAGAGGGAAAAACTGAAGTCTCCCTTCTCCAGCCCTTTGAAAATGATGCTGGATATGAGAAAACCGGAAATAACAAAAAAGATGTCTACGCCGACAAACCCGCCAGGCAGGCTGCCGGGAAAGGCGTGATAAATGACAACCGCCAGTATGGCAATCGCACGCAGGCCGTCGATGTCAGGCCGGTATGACGAACTGCCGAGCGTCAAGGTTTTACCGGGCAACGCAGCGGAAGAAGAGACCGGATTTCCGGCTAACGCGCCCGCCGCGATAAGTTTTTTTACCGCGGGCTGGATAAGCCCGGAGCGCGTTGGCAACGATTCAGTCATTCGTGAAATGATCGACAGAGGATCGTATGTGGTTTCTTATTGGCGTATTGGCATCTCATACGATTTGCCTCTGCATACCCGAGCCGTCTTCAAAAAAGCCGCTTGTTGCTCAGTGTAACCATGGAGTATGCATTGAGCCTCCGCCGGCAAGCAGATCGAAGTGCATATGGACTACGGCATACGCTCCGGCCAGAACGTGCTCAAGGCTGTTGCCCCGGGCGCCAAAGGCACTTACATAGGCCACGCCTTCCTCTATGGCCTGGGCGCCATGGGCGAGCAAGGCGTGACCAAGGCGCTGGAGATCATCCACAAGGAGCTGGATTTGACCATGGCGTTTTGCGGGCGGACAGATATCAAGGCGGTGGATAGCGGGATTTTTGTGCCTGGAACTTATTGAAAGTCAGGCGCAGGGGACTCAAAATCCCCTGCTGCAGGGTAGCGCGGTCTCACCGACTATCTGTCAAAAGTTTCGTTGAATAGAGGTGGTACGTATTCGAAATACTCGTATCGATCCACACTCTACAAAGAACTTGGCTTTGTGATCGCTCAATACCCATCGATCACTTTCAAATTCCTGAATCTCAAAGTCAACAGGGCCCCATGCAGCCGAGGCTTCGATGCGTGAGCAACCATTGCAGATGAAATGCATATTCTCCGTATTACTTTTCCAGGTAACGCGGATAGTGAGTTCGCTTAGGGATGCAGAGTACTCCCATACACCGGCCACCCCACCTCGGGAACTCTCAATTGCTTCATGCAACTCAACACGCTGATAGGTCATGATTTAAGGTCGCAAACTCGGCAAATAGAAATATGTCTCCCAACGCAAACTCTTCTACCTCTGACTAGCGCTACTTTTTTTGCCGACGTAAATCATCAAAGTTGGGGAGCGATTTTTCAAGTTCGATGCTCAAAACCCTGAAACCCGTTGCAATATCTTGCTTTTCAGGGCAAGTCTGCGCACGGACAACGCCTTCAGCGTAACTACAACTGAGTCGTACGGCTCCGGAATCCGTGTATTCCAAATACTGCACAGCGTTTCCATCACGAAACACTATCTGCACAGCCATGCGTCCTTTGGAATCCCACATAGTCTGGCAACCATTCAGCTTGTCAACATTTTTTGGGTATACGTAGTACGGCAAGCCCGCAACAAAGTTGACACCGGCTGACTCGCTAAGCGTGCTGCGCTCGCAAGTAGGAGTGACCTCCAGCGGTGCGGCTGAGCAGCCAGATACCGCGAGTGAAGTCGTCAGCACAGCAGCAGCATAACGTTCCGAAAGAGCAATCAATTTCATTTTTGGCACTCGCAGGTTTGTTTGTATCTGAGGATAAGGGCTTTAGTGGCGGCCACTGCTTTGTTAAGAGTCGCCTCTGACGGTAATACATCTCCGCGCAAGTGGCTCGGCGTAGGAAGTCCTCCGGCCCACGGCTGAAAATGCCGGTGACCTGCCGCGAAGCTATCCTGTACTGCATGAGCTGCACGTGCCAGGCCTTGTATCGTACAACTGCTCATCTGTCGCTCGATGTATTCATCAAATAGGACCTTAGCCTGCTCAGCAGTCTGGGTCCCCGTTCCATCCCGCATGGCGTGCCAGTATGAATTTTCCGGATCTTGGCTACCTGGTAAGAAATCAGCCATTGCAGTTGCTTTAGCCAATTCCACTAGGTTGGGATCACCGTCGACGGCTTTATTGGTGATCCAGACATGTTCGGCAAATCCAAACAAGCCGAGGGGGTCACTAAATCCCAACGGATTTCCTGCAACATAGGCAAAGGTATTGATGCCGCCCTTAAGACCAATAGGATCGGATTGCATATACCGTCCGATGCGCGGGTTGTACTCCCGATTCCAGTTCTGGAACAAGCCGCTCTCTGCATCAAAAACCTGACCAGGCAGGCGCTGGTTAAAACTGAAAATGCCCAAGCTGCTTGGATTTTGATCCGGCGCTGTCGCGCCAAACGCCTCAGCCGAATCCCAACGCCAGACAATCGCTTCATCATTCTGACGAGTAACAATGCGCGGCGCACCAATTTGATCCGTCGAGACGTTGTACAAGTTGATCGCAATGTCGCCCGCCGTGGCCGCACCCGTTTGCTTGACCACCCCAACTGGAACACCGAGGTAAATGGTTTCATAGATTGGAGTTCCGTTGGCGTCATATTCTCCAAGCAGCTTGCCTGAATCGCCAAAGACGTAATAAGTAGTCCCAGTAGGCACCAAGACTGTCGGTCCAACCTTGCTAACCCGCAGCCCCAGCGCGTTGTAGCTGTAAGTCACCGTACCACCCGCATTGGTCATTGTCGCCAAACGACCCCGGTCACTGTAGGTATAGGTATTGGTCCCATCGCTTGTGATATTTCCCGCCGCATCATGCACCACGGTCGCCGTCCCCCCCACATCCTGGGTCTGGGTCAGCTTGTTGCTGGTGGCCGAGATGGTATTGGGATAGCTGGTGCCGCTAATGACCTTTGCAGTCCGATTGCCCGTGGCGTCATAGCTGTACTGAATCGCCGTGCTGCCCAAGGTGGCGCTGATCAGGCGATTCAGATTGTCATAACCAAAGCTTTGGTCAAGCGCGGGAACAGGGCTTCCATTGCTGACATGGGTGTACCCCGTGATGCGCCCCGCGGTGTCACGAAGAATGGTGCGGCGAATGCCGGTTGTTGTCGGGTCGCCCAGGTTGTAAGCACTGATCAGGCCGTTGGCGTCATAGCTGATGGCCTGGGTCTTGGTGCTGGCCCAGGTCCAGCCCGTGAGTTTGCTTTCGGCATTGGTAGTGATACCCGATAGCAGCGGCAAGGTGGAGCCGGTATTGGTACCCACGCCATTGCTGTTTGGTGGATTGACGGTAATGCCCGAAACCACACCCTGCGCGTCATAGCTGTAGTTGACCCGGGTTCCACTGGGGTAAGTAATCGCCGTCAGCTTGTCGAGCGCGCTTCCGCTATCACCCCAGGTATAGCCCACCGTAAAAGTCCTTGCACCCGTAGTCTGGGCCTTGCCGGTCTTGCGGCCCATGCTGTCGTAGCTGTAAGTCACCTGGCCGCTGGCGTCGGTGATTTTGGTCAGCTCGCCTATGACAGCCGGTGTGGGCGTGGCTCCACCGTCGTATTCAAACGTCGTTCCCGTACCGGTGGCATAGCTGATGGTTTTAAGGCGATCAATGTTGTCGTAGGTGTACTGGGTCAGCTTGCCGCGGGCGTCGGTTTTGCTCAGCACATTACCCCTGCCGTCATAGGTGTACTGGCTGGCCCCTGTGTCCGGGCTGGTCTGGGCGGTGACATCACCGAGGCCATTGGGGCTGTAGGTCGTGGCCAGGTTGCGCGGGTCAGTGACCTGGGTCAGGCCGTCGGCGGCGTTGTAGGCAAAGCCGGTGGTGGTTGGGGTGGCGCTGCCGATATTGGCCGGCTGCTGGGTCTGGATGGGGCGGCCCAGGCTGTCGTAGTAGGTATAGGTCGCCAGGCCATTGGGGTCCAGCACCGTGGTGGGCCGGCCCATGGCGTCGTAGCCGTATTGCCAGGTCAGGGTTCCGGTGTTGATGGCAACCACGACCGCGCCGGAAGTTGAAGGGATGTTGTTGGTGTCACCCGCGTATTCAGCGCTCAGGGTGTGACTCCCGAGGGCGAGCGAATTGGTGGTCAAGGTTGCCACGCCACCACTCAAGGCGCTGCTGCCCACGGTGGTTCCGCCGTCCTTGAAGGTGACGTTGCCTGTGGGACTGGCACCCGTGACGGTCGCAGTCAGCGTGATGTTTTGCCCGACCGGGGCGGTACCAGCGCTGCTTGAAAGCGCCGTGGTCGTCGGGCCGGCAAAGGCCATGGCCGGGGCCAAAAGAATGAGCAGCACCAGGCGGCTTAGCCACGCGGTAAAAGCTCGGCTGGGGCTAAGGCTGCTCATGCTGACTCCTCCTGCTTGAGTGATGGTCGTGGTGGTGTTCAATTGCTCGCTCCCGTGACTTGCTGTACCCGGTTCAAGGCGTCATAGACGCGCGTGATGTTTCTTTGCAGGTTGCCCGAGGGGTCTTTGACCTGCTCGCCGACTTTGTTGCCCATGGCGTCCAGGGTGTAAGTGACGGTGTTGCCTTTGGCGTCGGTGACGCCCGTCAAGCGGTGGGCGGCGTCGTAGCTGTAGCTCAGCGTTGTGGCATCCGGCATGGCTACGCCCGTGAGTTGGCCTGCGTTGTCATAGGTGTAGGTCGTGGTCCGGGCCGCTCCACCCGGCGGGGTCAGCGTCACGCTGCTGACCCGCCCTGCCGATGTGTACACCGTGTCGGTGGTCACGCCTTTGGGGTCCACCATCTGCCTGACCCGCCCCGCCCTGTCGTACAGGGTGAATTGCGTGACATGGCCTGCGGCGTTGGTGATGGACTGGAGATCGCCCGCCGTTTGACCGACTTCATTAGGTGACGTACCCGTGAAGCTGGTGGCGCCGTAATAGGCATAGGTCCGTGAGACGACGCCATTGGTAGTCTGCGTGGCTACCTGGCCTTGGGGGTTGTAGGTCCAGCTGGTGGTGCGAGCCACGCTGGTCGCCGTATCGGTGACGGTCTGGCTCAGTTTGTTGCCTTGCGTGTCGTAGGTATAGGCGGTGGTTCGCCCCGCTTCGGTCACCAGCACTGGCAACCTGAAGTTCGGATGCCACTGGGTGGCCGTAATCTGCGCTTCAGGCCGTGTGGCGGCCTGGGTGGTCGTCAAAGGCAGGCGCCGGTTGACGTCCCAGGTGTACGTGGTGTTCACACCCAGGAAGTCGGTCTCCTGTGTCACAAAGCCGTTGGCGTCCTGCACCCGGCTGGTGGCCGAATTTGCGCCTGTGCCGCTGGGTTTGTCGGCGCCGGTAACAGCGAGCCGACCGGCATTGGTGCCGTAGTGGTAAGTGCGTGCCGTGCCCTGCGGGTCGGTTACCACCGCGTCGCCTGCACTGGCGTAGCTCACGCTGTACAGGTCCGCGCCGAGCGCATAGCCGCTGCTGGTGGCCCGGCCCTGGCTGTCGTAGGCGATGGTGGCCAGGCGGTTGCCGGTTTCGTCGATGATGCCGGTGACCAGCTGCGGGAAAGCCGCGTTTTCGTACAGGTAAGTCTTACTGACGCTGCCGCCGGCATTGCCGGGGTAACTCACGGCGGTCAGGCGTGAAGCCTCCGCCGTACCGTCGTATGTGTAGCTGGCGACCGGGTGGCCATTGGCTGTGACGCCCACCAGCTGGCTGGCGGCGTTGTAGGCAAAATCAAGGCTTCGGCCGAACTGGTTGGTGACCGCGATCAGCAGGCCGGGCACCGGGGCGATGGCGCTGGAGGTGGTGCCGGTGCTGTAGGCATAGGTGGTAACCCAGCCGTTGCGCCGGGTCATCGTGAGCAGCTTGCCTGCAGCGTCGAATTGCCACAGGCTGTCATCTTCCAGCCGCTTGTACAGAAAACCCCCACTGTTAGCCGTGAGGGTGTCCACGCTGTTGGCCGGGAGCCATGCGCCGCTGTTAGGGTCCCAGCCGAAGATGCGCACGGTGTCGTCGCCGAAATAAAGATTGGCGGTGTGGCCGGACGTTCCAGCTTGACCTTCCAGCCTGAGGTAGACGCGGTGGTTGTGGGACCAGGCCTGGCCCAGGCCCGCACCGGCCGCCCCCGTGAGAGCACCCACCACGCGGCCGCTTCGATAGCTGAGCAGCAGGCTTAAGGCGTGCGGCCCACCGCCGGCGTAGCCGTGATCGTCGAGCGCCTTCTCCCCGGTTGCCGGGTTGATGGGCTTGGCGGTTTCCATTCCATCTTTCCCGCAATTGCAGGAATCCGCTTCGGGGCGGGGCAACTCTTCGGCAACCGTAAAGGAGAAGGTGTCATCGAAGTTGCTGTTGTTCGAAACCTGCACACCGTGGTAAACAGCGTTGCAAGTCATCCCCGTCAAGGTCGCGCTCGTCAGGGTGCGCACGGCCGCCGGCACCAGCTTGTTCCCGCAGGCGACGATGGCGTTCGCGCCGGCAGTGCAAGCACCCGCCGCCGCCGGGTAATACCCCGAAGCCCCGCAGGCATTGGGCGGGAACCTGTAGGTTTGGGCGGCTTGCGCCGAAGCCGACAGCACCCATGCCGAAAAAACGGCAAGCCCGAGATTTCTGCAGTGTGCACGGATGACTGTTTTCAATTGCTCGCTCCCGTGACTTGTTGCACGCGGTTCAGGGCGTCGTAGACGCGCGTGATATTTCTTTGCAGGTTGCCCGAGGGGTCCTTGATCTGCTCGCCGGTCTTGTTGCCGGCGTTGTCGAGGGTGTAGGTCACCGAGTTGCCTTTGGCATCGGTCACGCCGGTCAGCCTGTGCGCGGCGTCATAGCTGTAGCCCAAAGTTGTGCCGTCGGGCAGCGTGGCGCCCGTCATCTGGCCCGCGTTGTCATAGGTGTAGGTCGTGGTCCGTGCAGTGCCACCCGGAGGCGTGACCGTCACGCTGCTGGTCCAGCCGCGTGGGGTGTAAACCATGTCGGTCACCACGCCTTTGGGATCCACCATCTGCTTGACGCGCCCTGCCCGGTCATACAGCGTGAACTGCGTGACATGGCCGGCGGGGTTGGTCACGGTCTGCAGGTCACCGGCGGCATGGCCGGTTTCATTGGGTGCGGTGCCGCTGAAGGCGGCCGCCGTGTAGTAGGCATAGGTCGTCGTGCGGTTCAGCGTGTCCTTGGCCGTCAGCAAGCGGCCGGTGGCGTCGTAGGTGTACTGGGTGGTGACGGTCGATGCATCGGCTGACAGTGTTGCCACATTGGGCGCAGCATAGGCCGAGGGGGTAAACGTGCCCGTGTATCGGGCCTGCCCCTTGGTGATACGGATGTCGTCGTAAAAGACGGCGTTGGATGTGTTGTTGTAGCCAAAAATCACGTAACCGTTGGAACCACTGAAGGCGGTGGTCCAGGCGCAGTTTCCGTAGCTTTTACCGTTGACATAGGAATAAACAGTCCCTGAAATCCTCACAAAAGCCACATGGGTCCACGCATTGGCCAAACCGGTAAGACTCTCGCTGAATACGCAGGATGGAGCACCGCTGCTGGTTTGGAGTACGAAGCGGTCATTGACAAAAACGAATTCCTGGTTAGGAATGCCGCTGCCGCCCAATCGAAGTGCAATTGTGGCGGGGGTCGTGCTGGCGGGCTTCATCCAGAACTCCACCGTAAAGTCCCCGGTCAGCGAGAAGTCACCATTCACTCTTCCGAAATTGCTGAAATTGGTCGCGCCAGGAACGTAAAAGGACGAACCTCCAAATTTGCTCTCCGTGGTGCTAACCTGCGCGCTCCCGTTGAGCACGCCGGTAGCTGCCAGCGGACTGCTGTCCACAATGACCTGGGAGCCATGGGCACCGTCGGCGTGCAGCAGCAAGATGTTTTTGGCGTAGTGGACGTCCGCCACCTTGGGCTGCGTGGGGTTGAGGTCCAGGGGATCGCCAAACTGCTGGGCGGGCGGCGTGAAGGCGGCGCTGTAGCGCGCAACGCCATTGGTGACCCTGACTTCATCAAGATAGCCGTTCAGATTCCCAAAAGTTGTATAGGTGGAGCGCCCCAACTCAATGCGCCCATAGTTCAATGCGTCCGAATTGGTGAACAGCACACTGGCGCCGACCTGTACACCGTTCAGGTGCATGACCCAGGTGCCGTTGCTGCGGCTCAGCGCCACGTGATGCCACACGCCGGTCGGGACGGCGGGCCCGGTGATGGAGCCGCCCCCGCTCCAGTTCGCAACAAGATTCCCCCCCCCGTCAAGGGCCACATAGCCGGTGGGCTGGCCGCTCCAACCGTCTCCGCCCCAGCCAAAGATGTACCGGGACAGATTGGCCTGCGCGTTGAGTTTCACAAAGGTCTCAATGGTGAAATCACCGGTGAGCTTGAGCGTGTTGTCGGGGCCGAAGCCGAAAGCGCCTCCGCTTGCACTGTCCAGGCTGATGGACCCAGTGCCGAATTTACTCTGGGCTGTCGTGGCAGAGGCATAGCCCCATTTGCTGCTTGGGCTTTTCCGGTAAATGCTGCTGTCCGCGATCACCGGTGAGCCATTGCCGTCTTCACCATGCAGCAACAAGACCACCTTGTCGATCAAGGCGTCGCCGCCTGCGGCCGCGGGATTGTCAAAGTAGGCGCCGTTCGCCATCTCGACCACCGATTTGCACAGCAGGCTCAGGGGCGCGCCGGTGGCCAATACGGCGGCGGGCGAGCAATTGGCAGCCGCGCCGCCATTCTTGGGATCAGACTGGCCCTGGTAGACCAGGGTAGTGACGGAGCCAGGCTGGGTGGTCTGTTTGGGAACGCGCCAGTTGCTGTCCCAGCTGGTGGTGTACTTGCGCGCGCCTGCGGGCAAGGCAGCCGTGGTCGGCAGCACCGTGGCGCACGCTACCGTGTTGGCCAGGCCCTCGACACGCGTGACCTCCTGGTTCTTGCCGTCATAGGCGTAGCAAGTGCGTACACCCTGGAAGTTGTCATGCGACAGCAGGTTGCCGCGCGTGTCATACGTCGAGGCATTGCTGGTCGCCGGCGAACCGGAGCCCGCGGGCTGGCTGATACCCGCCAGTATGGGATAACCATTGGGCATCACGACATTGGTGGTCGAGGTGGTGCCGGTGGCATCCGTCACCTGCAAGCCCGTGGGCGCCTGCCAGGTGTGGTTGCGGTAGTAAGTGCCGGCCACCAGGGTTTCAGTGACGATCGCCTGCGGCGGTGTGGTGTAGGTGGCGCTGTAATGGTCGGTGCCCAGGGCGCCATCGCTGGAGATGGCACGGCCTGCTGTGTCATAGGCCCAGGTGGCCAGGCGCACATTGTTCTCGTCGGTCTTGCCGGTCAGCGCCCAGGGCAGGCCGGTGTT
>NZ_FNHX01000011.1:0-115000 GCF_900103405.1 Polaromonas sp. JS666
AGCCAGGACGGGGCAATCGGGAGCGGGGACAGAAAACCAAGAAGACAAATACAAACAAGGACACGCCATGGCGTGTCCTTGTTTCTTCAGGTATTCGGGTTTCTGTCTTCGGCTGTTTGGTATTCCTGTCCCCACCCCCTTGTGGATGCGCCGAGGAGCGCAGGGCCAGACGGATCAGGGCAAAAACTTGTTTGAGCCGAAGGCGAGTTGTTTTTGACCCCGGCTGGACCGAGCACCGCAGGTTGCCCGCAGCGAAGCGGAGGGACGCAGCAACCAGGGTCGCCTTTTCTTTTGCTTACTTTTCTTTTGGCGAAGCAAAAGAAAAGTGAGTAGCTGCCGGGCTACCCCCGGCCAGCAGCTCTCAGCAGAGGAAAGAGGAGGAAGAGCGCGCAAGGCCGGAGCAAGACCCGGCCAACCTACCCCTGACCCGAAGCCTCTGAAGCTTCAGCCTTCTTCACCACCCTCACCTGCGGCGAGAGCTGCCAGAAGATTCCCGCCGAGGCCAGCGTGATCAGCCCCATCGCGGCAAAGGTCGCCTGGAAGGCGTGCAGGGTTTGCTGCGCTTCACCGGTGCCGAAAAAGCCCGTGAAAGCGGCCAGCACCGCGCCGGCGGCGGCCACGCCCATGCTCATAGCCAGCATCTGCACCATGGACAGCAGGCTGTTGCCGCTGCTGGCCATGGTGCTGTCAAGGTCGCGCAGGGTCACCGTGTTCATCGCGGTGAACTGCATGGAGTTGACCGCGCCGAAGCAGGCCAGCTGCGCGATGTGCAGCCACAGCGGCTGGGCCGGCGTGACGAGCGCGAAACTTGCCATGGTGAAACCCACCAGCGCGGTGTTGGTCACCAGCACCCGGCGGTAGCCGTAGCGCGTGATCAGCGGCGTGGTGACGCGCTTGACCAGCATGCTGGCCACAGCGACGGGCACCATCATCATGCCGGCCTGCAGCGGCGAATAGTCGAGGCTGACCTGCAGCAGCAGCGGCACCAGGAAGGGCATACATGAGCTGCCCAGGCGCGAGAACAGATTGCCCAGCAGGCCTATGCTGAGCGTGGGGACGGAAAACAGCTTGGGCGAAAACAGCGGGTCGGGCCGCCTAGCGGCGTGCAACCAGTAGGCGGTGAGGCTGGCCAGGCCGAACACCAGCAGCACCAGCACACCGGCCTGCTTCAGACCCAGGCCCGACAGCCCGTCAACCGCGAGCGAGACAGCCACCATGCCGAAGGCCAGGAAGAGATAGCCCGGCAGGTCAAAGCGCGGCATTTGCGGCTTAGGGTTGTCCTGCATATAGAACACGGTCGCCACCGCGCCCAGCAGCCCCACCGGGATATTGATCAGAAACACCCAGTGCCAGGTGGCCACCTCGACCAGCCAGCCGCCCAGGGTGGGGCCTATCAGCGGGCCGACCAGGCCCGGAATCGCGATAAAGCTCATGGCCTGCAAAAAGCGCTCGCGCGGAAAAGCGCGCAGCACGGCCAGCCGGCCCACCGGCAGCAGCAGCGCCCCGCCCATGCCCTGCACCACGCGCGCGGCCACCAGCTGCACCAGGTTGCCGGACATTGCGCAGGCAATGGAGCCGATGACAAACAAGGAAATCGCGCCCACGTACACGCGGCGCGTGCCGAAGCGGTCGGCGATCCAGCCCGAAGCGGGGATCAGCATGGCCATGGTGAGGGAATAGGCCACCACCACCGACTGCATGCGCAAAGGGCTTTCGCCAAAACTGCGGGCCATGGCCGGCAAGGTGGTGTTGACGATGGTGGCGTCCAGGGTCTGCATGAAGAAGCCTATGGCCACCAGCCAGAGCAGCACGCGCAATGATTTTTCTTCTGCCTGCATGGATGAGAGAGGGGAAATAGCGGACTTGGTTCACCGCATGGAACAAAGCAAGGAAATCGCCGGGCAGCAAAAAGCCGCCTCGAGGGCGGCTTTTAAAGCGGGAGCGTTGGAAAGCGCCTCAGGCCGAGAAGCTGGAGCCGCAGCCGCAGGTGCTGGTGGCGTTAGGGTTCTTGATGACGAACTGGGCGCCTTCAAGGTCGTCCTTGTAGTCGATCTCGGCGCCTACCAGGTACTGGTAGCTCATGGCGTCGATCAGCAGGGACACACCGTTCTTGGTCATGGTGGTGTCGTCTTCGTTGGTGATTTCATCGAAGGTGAAACCATACTGGAAGCCGGAGCAGCCGCCGCCCTGCACGAACACACGCAGCTTGAGGTCGGGATTGCCTTCCTCGGCGATCAACTCGGCCACCTTGGACGCGGCGCTGTCGGTGAAGACAAAGGGCGCGGGCATGTCGGTCTGGATATTTTCGGCTACGGCACTCATGGGGAACTCCAATTGATCATCAGGGCGAACAGCGTCCGCGATTCAGGGCTCAGGCTCTGGCGGCGCTGATGGGCAAATAGTACAGCAATTCAATCAACCATAACGCCCATGCGTGTTAGGCCGCATCGCTCTACTTGTGAGCGCTTACTCGCCAAATTGAGCCCGTTGGCTCAGATATTGTTGGCCGCCAGCTTGAGCGTGGGCTTTTCTTCCAGCTCGGGGTGTGTGGTGGGACGCAACTGTCCAAAGATGACGGCACCCTGGTGCATTTCAAGCGCCTTGTAGGAGACGTCGCCCTCGATCTTGGCTTTGGGCTGCAGCTCCAGCAGCTCGGAAGCATGGACGGGCCCCATGACACGGCCGTTGATGATGACGTGGTCGGCGTGGATGTAGCCGGTCACGGTGGCGGATTCGCTGATCACCAGGATGCTGGAGCCGCCTTCGGCGGCGCGGATGTCGCCTATGACCTCGCCGTCTATGCGCAGGCCGTCGGTGAATTTCAGGTTGCCTTCAATACAGCTGCCCTGGGCAATCAGGCTTTTGATGGGCGGCTGTTTCTTTTTTCCAAACATACAAGATTCCTGTGCTGGGTCGGTGTGGCGGTGGGCGGGATGGCGGGGGGAAATTCAAAGCTTAAAGGTCTGGGCGGATCTGACCGTTGTTCCTTCGATGACCTTAGCTGTAACAGTTTGTACCACGGCTTGGGGTGGCAAGTCGAGGACACCTTCCACACGCCGGTACTGTTTGAACTGTAAAGTTTGCGGACCTCCGGGCAAAGTCATGCTCCAGGGCTTGCCGGCCTGGGTTCCATGGACGGTCAGGTCCAGTTTTCCGTTGAAATTCGGGGCGGCTTTTTCGGCCTGGATGACCAGCACCTGCCACCTGAGCTGGGTATCGGACAGCTTTTCGGCCTGCAGGCTGCGGATGGTGGCGACTTCAGCGCTGCCGGCCGGCAGCAGTTTTTCGAAAAAGCCGAGGTCGTCGCGCAGGCCGCGGTTGTCGGCCTCCAGCTGCCGGATCTGGCTCATCATTTTTTCCTGGGCGGCTTTTTCGGCGGTCAGCAGGCTGCCCGAGGTGTTGGCGATGGACTGGGCCTTGTCGCGGTCCGCGCGCAGGTTGGCCACTTCCTGCCGCAGCAGGACCAGTTCCTCCTTGCTGCCGCTGTCCGTGCCGGTGATGCCCTTGCCGAACTCAAAGGCCCACAGCGCGATGGCGCCCGAAAATCCCAGCATCAGGGCGCCAGCGATCCAGCGCAAGGGCCAGGGGAGCGAGCTGCGCACCGACATGCGCGGGGAACTGATGGTCAGGCGGCGGCGGAACAGGCGAAATTTCAAGGAAGGCCCTGCGGTTTTCGGTTCGGGAGTGCATTGTGCACGCAGACGGGGCCCGCATCGAGTATTAACCCGGCAAACCGAGGTAAGGGTTTGCATCCGGGTGTTTTACCCGTCCACACGCCTTCAGGGCCAGCAGACAGATGAAACAAGCAAAGAAACCGCGTGGGCCATAAAAAAAGCCGCCTGGTGCAAACCAGGCGGCTTTTTTGGGGATGAAGCGGATTAGCGCTTGCTGAACTGCTTGCGGCGGCGAGCAGAACGGAAACCGACTTTTTTACGTTCGACTTCACGTGCATCGCGCGTCACAAAGCCGGCCTGGCTCAGGGCCGGCTTCAGCGTTGCGTCGTAATCGATCAGCGCGCGGGTGATACCGTGGCGCACCGCGCCGGCCTGGCCGGACTCGCCGCCGCCGTGGACGTTGACCATGATGTCAAACGTCTCGACGTGGTTCGTCAGAAACAGGGGCTGGCGGCAGATCATGATCGAGGTTTCACGACCGAAGAACACCTGGATGTCACGGTCATTGATCGTGATCTTGCCGGTGCCTTTTTTGATAAACACACGGGCGACGCTGGATTTGCGACGGCCGGTGCCATTGTTCCATTCACCAATCATCAATGGCTCCTTAGATGTCCAGCACTTTGGGCTGTTGGGCGGTATGCGGGTGCTCTGCACCACCGTACACCTTGAGTTTCTTGATCATGGCGTAGCCGAGCGGGCCCTTGGGCAGCATGCCCTTGACGGCTTTTTCCAAAGCGCGGCCGGGGTGCTTGGCTTGCATGTCGCGGAAGTTGGTGGCAGTGATGCCGCCTGGATATCCGGAATGGCGATAGTAGATCTTGTCGGTCGACTTGGCGCCGGTGACGCGCAGCTGGGCTGCGTTGATGATGACGATGAAGTCACCGGTATCGACGTGAGGCGTGTAAATGGCCTTGTGTTTGCCGCGCAAACGGAGAGCAACTTCGCTGGCTACTCGTCCGAGGACCTTGTCGGTCGCGTCAATCACAAACCACTCGTGCGTCACGTCAGCGGGTTTTGCGCTGAACGTTTTCATGAGTTTTCTTTCGAAAAAATGGTTTGTCGGGTTCTTTTCTGCGGTCGGTGTTCTTCTGATGAGAACCTCTTAGGCAGTATTTGCGAGCCCTGCCGCGGAACCACTAAGCGCTGCAGAGCCCACGATTATATGAAAAATCAAGGACTTGCGTCAATATTCGGCCGTTTTTGAGGCATTTCTCCCCGGCAAGAAGGTAGGATAGGCCATGTTTTCCTATCGCCACGCCTTTCACGCAGGCAACCACGCCGACGTGCTCAAGCACACCACGCTGATCGCGTTGATGAAGTACCTGACCCAGAAGGACACGGCGCTGACCGTGATCGACACCCACGCGGGCGCGGGCCTGTACCGGCTGGACGGCGATTACACCGAAACCAGCGGCGAAGCCCAGGAAGGCATTTTCCGCCTGCTGTCCGAGCCCAAAGCGGCTCCCGCCCCCGCCAAAAAGGCGCCAGCCGCTCCTAAAACCGTAGCGCCAGCGGCTTTGGCACCGCTGCTGCAGGACTATGTTGACCTGCTGCGCGGCCTGAACCCGCAGTTCGCCGAAACCGGCGACATCGCCCACCTCAAGATTTACCCGGGCTCGCCCTTTATCGAGCAGCAATTCCTGAGCGGACGCGACAAGCTCAAGCTGTTCGAGCTGCATCCCACCGATTTCAAGTCGCTTTCCGGCAACATCGAACAGCTGGGCGTGGGCCGCCAGGTCGCCGTTGCCCGCGAAGACGGCTTTGAAGCCCTGAAAACCTTTTTGCCGCCACCGGCCCGCCGCGCCATGGTGCTGTGCGACCCCAGCTATGAAATGAAAAGCGACTACGGGCGCGTGGCGGCCTGCATGGCCGACGCCCTCAAGCGTTTTGCCACCGGCACCTATGTGGTCTGGTACCCCATCATTCCACGGCCCGAAGCGCACGATTTGCCGCGCAAACTCAAAACCCTGGCCGTCAAAAGCAGCCGCAGCTGGCTGAATGCCACTTTAACGGTCAAATCAAGCAAATTAACGACAGATACAAGCGGTGAAGTCGTTCGCCCGGGGCTCCCCGCGAGCGGCATGTTTGTCATCAACCCGCCGCACACGCTCAAGGCCGGGCTGCAGGCTGCCCTGCCGCAAATGGTCGCCCTGCTGGGCCAGGACCGCAACGCGGGCTTCACGCTCGAACACGGCGGCTGAGGATTCGAGAGGAAAGCACCCTGCGCGCGCCGCCTAGCCGGTTTGCGTCGCGCGGCGCGCATGTTTTCCTGTCTTTACCGCCGCAATGAGTTGTGGCAAGGTTGCCCATTCCCCTGCCCCGCATTCCACCGATCCCCATCGACCCAGCTTCCCATCGGCGCACCACGATCTTCCATGCCCGCCCAGGCCCATCCAAGCTCTTCCGCCACCACGGCCGCACCCGGCCACGGGCGAGGCGCGACCCAGGAAGACGCCACGGAAGCCGAAATCGAGCGCCGGGTCGCGCTGCGCACGCGCGAGTTGAGCGCCTCGCTGGCGCGCTACCAGACCATGGTCGACCTCGCGACCGAAAACATCTGCGTCGGCCAGGACGGCCTGCTGCGCTTCGCCAACCCGCCCTGCCTGGCCCTGCTGGGCACGCAGGCCGAGACCATGGCCGACCGGCCCATGATCGAGTTCATCCATCCGCAAGACCGCGACTTTGTTTCCGGCAAGCACAAGCTGCGCGCCGCCGGCAATGTCGTTCCGGCCTTTGAGGCGCGGTTCCAGCGCGACGACGGCACCGTCTCCTGGGTGGAAATCAACGGTGTGCTGGTGGACTGGGAGGGTGCGCCGGCGGATCTCTTTTTCCTCAAGGATGTCACCGAACGCAAGAGGCTGGAGGCCCTGACGCGCTCGGCCGCCGAGCGCTACCGCGCCGTGGTGGAAAACGTCAACGACACCATCCTGGTGGTGCAAAAAGGCATAGTCCGCTTCGCCAACGCCAGCGCGCAGGCGCTGTTCGGCGGCGTGCTCATAGGCCTGCCCTCCATGCACCTGATCCATCCCGACGACCGCCTGATGGTGCAGCAGCGGCGCGAGCTCATGCAGTCGGGCACCATGGTCAATGCCTACGAGGCCCGTTTCATCACGCCGCCGCGCGAGGCCATGGCGCCCTCGCTGCGCACGGGCTGGGCCAGCATCTACGGCACGCGCATCGAATGGGACGGCGAGCCGGCCCTGCTGGTGCTGATGTCCGACATCAGCGAACGCCGCCGCCTCGACGAAGAACTCAAGAGCGCGCTGGTGCAGCGCGAAGCCATCCTGGAAACCACCGCCGTCGGCGTCACCTTCCTGAAGGAGCGGCGCCACCAGTGGCTCAACCGCACGCTGGCCGCCATGCTGGGCTACAGCCCGGCCGAGCTGCTGGGCCAGGAAACCCGGGTGCACTACCCGAGCGACGAGGACTTCGAACACCTGGGTGCGCTGGCCTACACACAGATCATGCAGACCGGTCTGTTCTCGGCCGAGGCGCGCATGCGCCGCAAGAACGGCGAGCTGATCTGGGTGCAGCTGGACGGCTCGGCGCTGGACCGCAGCCGGCCCGAGGACGGCTCGGTCTGGACCTATGTGGACATCACGCGCCGCAAGGAGGCCGACGAGGAAACCCGCCGCGCGCTGGTGCGCGAGCGCGAGCTCGGCGAACTCAAGACCCGTTTCGTCTCCATGGCCTCGCATGAATTCCGCACGCCGCTGGCGACGATTCTTTCCTCGGCCGAACTCATCGAGCATTACGGCGAAAAAATCACGCACCGCGAGCGCCAGGACATCATGGCCGACCTGGTGGTCGCGGTAAAGCGCATGCAGGGCATGCTCGAGGACATGCTGACCGTCGGCCAGGCCGATGCCGGCAAGCTCAGGCTCAACCTGCGGCCGCTGGACATCGCGGCGCTTTGCCGCAAGCTGGTGACCGAGGTGCACACCAGTGACGCCGGCCAGCACGCCATCGAATTCGAGGCGCCGGTCGGCCACGATGCGTTTTCGCAGCTGGTCATGCTCGACGAGCGGCTGGTGCGCCACATCTGCACCAACCTGCTGACCAACGCCTGCAAGTATTCAGCCCCCGGCAGCGTGGTGGTGCTGACGCTGGACCGCCGGCAAACCCCTTCCGGCGACGAGCTGGTCCTGCAGGTCGGCGACGAGGGCATAGGCATACCGGCGTCGGACCTTCCGCGCCTGTTCGAGAGCTTCCACCGGGGCTCCAACGTGGGCAACCGCCAGGGCTCAGGCCTGGGCCTGGCCATCGTGAAACATGCGGTCGACCTGCACCACGGCAAAATCGAGGTGGCGAGTACGCCAGGCGCGGGCACCCGGTTCACGGTCAGCCTGCCCATCTCCTGAGGATAGACATGACCCTGATCCTGATCGTTGAAGACGACGACGCCATCCGCAGCAACATCGTGCGCCTGCTCAAGCTTGAGGGCTTTGAGACCGCCGCCGCGCCCGACGGCCTGCAAGGCCTGGCGCTGGCCCACGCCAGCCGGCCCGACCTGATCATCTCCGACGTCGGCATGCCCGGCATGAACGGCTTCGAGCTGCTGGCCACCGTGCGCGCCGACCGCGAACTGGCCAACACCCCCTTCATGCTGCTCACCGCGCTCGACGACCGCGACAGCATGCGCCGCGGCATGACGGCCGGCGCCGACGACTACCTGTCCAAGCCCTTCAGCCGCGCCGAGCTGCTGGACGCGGTGAACGCCCAGCTCAAGAAAAAAGCGCGTGTGCGCGAAGCCATCGATTCCGAGGTGGCGGCCGGCGAACAGCGGCTGCGCGCGGCCTTTTCGCACCGCATCAGCGGCGACCAGCCCGACTCCATCCCCATGGATATCCCGGCCACGGCGCAGACCGAGGAGCTCTCCAGCGCCACCGTGCTGGTCGCCAGCATACGCAACTTCACCTCCATCGCCGAAAAGCTCAGCGCCGCCGAAGTCTCGCAGCTGCTCACCGAGTACTTCGAACGCGCCTCCGAGCCCGTGCTCAAGAACAGCGGCCGCCACATCAAGTTCATAGGCGACGGCCTGATGGCCGTGTTTTCCGACACCATGACCGGCTCGCCGCTGCCGGCCCCGCGGCGCGCGATTTCCGCCGCCCTGGCCATGGCGCTGGCCACGCATGAATTCCGCGACTGGCTCGACGAACGCTTCAGCGCGCGCGCCCTGCCGCCCTTTGCCATGGGCGTGGGCATCCACAGCGGCGCCGTCACGCTGTGCCAGCTCGGCACGCAGCAGAACAAGGAAGTCACGCCCGTGGGCGAAACCGTGACCCTGGCCGCGCGCCTGGAAAGCGCGTCCGAGGAGATGGGCTGGACGGTGATGGCCAGCGAGGAAGCCCTGGCCCTGGCCGGCACCGGGATACAGACGGGAACCCACACCTCGCTGGTGGTGCCGGGCAAGAACCTGGCCATCGACGTGGCCGAGGTCACCGGCCTGGTCACCACCATGGAAGACAAGATCCACGGCATGGCCAGCCTGACCGAACGCGCGCGCGAGATCAGCGACGCGGTGCGCGCCAATTCCGACATCACCGCGCGCGCCGTCAAGGGCGCGCTTGACTCCAAGCTCTCGGCGCTCAAGGATTTGCGTTTCGACGCCGGCAGCGAGCCGGTGCGCCTCAAGGGCTACCGCATCACGCGCAAGATAGGCGCGGGCGGCATGACCGAGGTCTACCTGAGCGAGCGCGAATCCGACGGCCTGCCCATCGTGCTCAAGGTGCTGGATTCGCGCGGCAAGGAGGCTTCCGAGCACCTGGTGCGCTTTATCCAGGAGTACGCCCTGCTCTGCAAGATAGACCATCCGCACGTCATCAAGATCTACGACCAGGGTTTTACCGACGAACACGCCTACATCGCGATGGAGTACTTCGAGTGCGGCGACCTGCGCAGCCTGTTCGGCCCCAGCCTGACACGGCCGCAGGCGCTGACGGTCGCGCGCGAGGTCGCCCAGGCCCTGTCGGCCATCCACGCGCACGGCATCGTGCACCGCGACATCAAGCCCGAAAACGTCATGCTGCGCGCCGACGGCAGCGTGGCGCTGGCCGATTTCGGCATCGCCAAGTCCATCATGCAGTCGCAAAACATGGGCCTGACGCAAACCCACCACGGCGATGTGGTGGGCACACCCTATTACATGAGCCCCGAGCAGGCCACCGGCCGCAAGGTGACGGCCAAGTCAGACCTCTACAGCCTGGGCGTGATGCTGTTCGAAATGCTGGCCCAGCGCAGGCCTTACATCGCCGAGTCGCTCGAGTTGCTGCTGGCCAAGCACCTGAACGCCGAGACGCCCCCGCTGCCGGCGACCCACGCCGACCTGCAAGGCGTCGTCAACAAGCTGATGGCCAAAGACCCCGAGCAGCGCTACGAATCCGCCGAGGCTTTCCTGCTGGAACTCGAGGCCGTGGCGCCTGCGCCTGAAATTAGTTTGTAACCCCCGTCCAGGCTCACTGCGTGTAGCCTGTTCCCCCCTTCAAAGGGGGCGGCGCCTGCGGTCTGGCAAAGCCAGTCCCGCGGCCCCCACTGCTTAGAGGCCAGGTTCAATCCAGCATGGGCGAAGCGAAAAAGCGTGAGGGGCTAATATTTCAGCGCCGTGCTCTTGCCCCAGAAAACCCGGTAAGCGAACACCGTGTAGCCGATGATCATCGGCAGCACCACCGCGGCCCCCGCCAGGATCACGCCCATGGCTTCTGGCGCGGCGGCCGCCTTCCAGATGTCCAGGCTGTCTATTACCAGCCACGGGAACAGGCTGTAGGCCAGGCCGTAAAAGGCCAGCAAAAACACGCCCACCGTGGCGCCGAAGGGCACCCAGGCGCCGTACTCATTGCCCTGAGCCAGGCGCACCGGCAGGCGCTGCAGGCTGCGGTAGATCACGCCGAACAGCACCAGCGTGGCGGCGGGAATGGGCAGCAGCAACACGATGTTGGGGAAGGAGAACCACTTGTTAAAAATGCTGTGGCTGACCAGCGGCGTGGCGATGGAAATCGCCGCCACCCCGGCCATGGTGAACCACAGGCTGGCGCGCGCCCAGCGCACGGCCTGCAGCTGCAGCGCCCCTTCAGACTTGATAATGAGCCAGCCTGAACCCAGCAGGCAATAGGCTGCCACCAGTGCGGCGCCGATAACAGCGTTGAACACAATCGTCCACCAGGTGGCAGCGAAGCCGGTGATCAACGAACCCAGCATATAGCCCTGCGACCAGCTCGCCAGCAGCGAGCCGGTGTAGAACATGCGGTTCCACAACGGCTTGTGGCTGGCGCGCGCCTTCACGCGAAAGTCAAAGGCCACGCCGCGCAGCGTGAGGCCTATCAGCATGAAGGCCACCGGCAAATACAGCGCGCCCAGGATGACGCCGTGCGCCAGCGGGAACACCGTGAGCAGGATGCCCACGCCCAGCACCAGCCAGGTTTCGTTGGCGTCCCAGAAGGGGCCTATGCTGGCGATCATGGTGTCCTTGTCATCGTCGCTGGCGCGGCGCATCAGCACGCCCACGCCCAGGTCGTAGCCGTCCAGGATCACATAGGCCAGCATTGCCAGCCCCATCACCACCAGGAAGACGATGGGCATCCAGCCGGCGGCTTGCGTCAGGTCGGGGGCCAGGTCAAGCATGGGGAGCTCCTTCCTTTTCGGGATAGTTCACGACATTGAGTTCCTTCTCGGTCTCGCCCGCGCTGCGGTCCTCGCCAAAGGGCTTGTCCGCATGCTTTTTATGGCGCGCCAGGTAGAACACCACCGACACATAAGACGCCAGCAGCACCGCATACAGCGCCAGGTACAGCGACAGCGTCAGCGCGATGCGCGGCGCCGGCACCTTGGAGGCCGCGTCGGCCGCCGTCAGCACGCCCGTCACCAGCCAGGGCTGGCGGCCGATTTCGGTCACATACCAGCCGGCGACCAGGGCAACCCAGCCCGCGAAGGTCATGGCCACGAGCACGCGCGCGTGCCAGACTGTCAGCGTGCGCGCCGGGTCTTTCTTCCAGGGCGCCAGCTGCAGCACGCTGGCCCAGCTGACCAGCAGCATCAGCACACCCACGCCAACCATGATGCGGAAGGCCCAGAACACCGGCGCCACCGGCGGGTGTTTGCCCTCGAACTGGTCCAGGCCCTTGACCTCGCCGTCCAGCGAATGTGTGAGGTAGAGCGAGGCCAGCTTGGGGATCGCGATTTCGTAGCGGTTTGCCTTGGCTTTTTCATCCGGTAGCGCGAACAGGATCGCGGGCACGCCTTTTTCGGTTTTCCAGATGCCCTCCATCGCGGCCAGCTTGGCCGGCTGGTGCTCCAGGGTGTTCAGGCCGTGCTGGTCGCCCGCGACGATTTGCAGCGGGATCAGCATCGCGGCCATGTAGATACCGGTCTTCAGCCCGGCCATCACCTCGGCCCCGCGGTCCTCGCGCAGCCAGCGGTAGGCCGACACGCCCGCCACCAGAAAGGCCACCGTGAGCCCCGAGGCCAGCAGCATGTGGATGAGGCGATAGGGGAAGGACGGGTTAAAGATGACTTGCAGCCAGCTCACGACATGCGCCTGGCCGTTGATCATTTCAAAACCCGCGGGCGTCTGCATCCACGAATTGAGCGCCAGGATCCAGAAGGCCGACAGCGTGGTGCCGCCCGCCACCAGCAGGGTGGCCACGGTGTGCATGGTTTCGCTGACGCGTTCGCGCGCAAACAGCATCACGCCCAGCATGGTGGCCTCCAGGAAGAAGGCCGTCAGCACCTCATAGGCCAGCAGCGGCCCGGCGATGTTGCCGACCTTCTGCATATAGCCCGGCCAGTTGGTGCCGAACTGGAAGCTCATGGTGATGCCGCTGACCACGCCCAGCGCGAAGGTGAGCGCGAAGATCTTCACCCAGAACTGGTAAGCGTCCATCCAGTACTGGTCCTGGCTTTTGACGAAGCGCAGCTTGAAGTACAGCAGCACCCAGCCCAGCGAGATGCTGATGGTCGGGAACAGGATGTGGAAAGTGATGTTGGCCGCGAACTGGATGCGGGCCAACAGGAATGCGTCAAGTCCGTCCATCGTCAACTCCTGGTGTCATCGGGAAAGTTGGCAGGCGCCGCCGCGGGTTCAGGCGCATCGGAAGGCGTGGCTGCCACTGTGGGGGATGCCGCGCGGCCTGTCAAACCGGCCTTCATGCTGCCGGCGACCTTGTTTTTCATCTCCAGCAGCTTCTGCACCTTGGCGCCCATCTTCATGAGGCTCACCAGCGTGGCCGAGTCCATTTTCTGCACGTCGGCCAGCCAGCCGGTCATGAGCTCGATCAAATCGTGCATCTGCTTCATGCGCGCCTGGGCGTGGATGTCGTCCGCGTGCGAGGGGTGCTCCATCAGCGCATCGCGCAGCATGGACAGCGTCGGGTCTATCTCGCGCTTGCGGCGCTCCTCGGCCAGGGTGCGGAAGATCGCCCAGACGTCTTCAGGCGCCTGGAAGTACTCGCGCCTGTCGCCCGGCAGGTGCTGCAGCCGCACCAGGTTCCACGATTGCAGCTCCTTGAGTCCCATGCTGACGTTGGAGCGCGAGAACGCCAGCGCTTCGCCGATCTCGTCGGCATTCAGGGCCCGGGGGGACACATAAAGAAGGGCATAAATCTGCCCCACGGTGCGGTTGATGCCCCAGCGGCTGCCCATTTCGCCGAAATGCAGGACAAAGCGCTGGGTCAGGGGAGGAAGATTCATGGCGCCGGGCCTCTTTGATTTATTGAATTTTCAGGAATTACTGAAATTCTAATAAATTGAAACCACTGTTGCAGATGCCGCCTTGGATTAACCCTGCGAGCCGGTTGGTCAGGCGCCGCTTGACGGCGGTACAGGCCGCTAGCGCCGGCTGGCGGGCGAAACGCGGCGCGGCTTGCGCGCCGGTTTTCGGGCCGGCGGCGGCGCCACGTCCACCTCGGGCGTGGACTCCGGCACCAGCAGCACCACCTCCTTGAAGCCCATGCCCAGCATGCCCAGCTCTTCGGCCGCGGCGCGGCTCAGGTCGATGATGCGGTTGCCGGCGTAGGGGCCGCGGTCGGTGATGCGCACGTCCACGTCGCGGCCGTTGACCAGGCTGTGCACGCGCACCAGGGTGCCGAAGGGCAGCGTGCGGTGGGCGGCGGTGAACTCGCGCATGTCAAAACGCTCGCCGCTCGCGGTGCGCCTGCCGTTAAAGCGCGGGCCGTACCAGGAGGCGGTGCCGCGCTGGAATTCGCGCGGCACCTCGCCGCCCAGCAGTTCGGGGCGGGGCCGCTCGGTCAGGGGGACAGGCGCCGGCACTTCATCGACGGCCTGGCCGGGCGCATCACGCTGCGGCGCCGGTGCGGGCCGGGGTGTTGTCGCGCGGGGGCCGATGGGCGCGGTCGGCGCCGTCGTGCAGGCCGCCAGCATGGCGATCAAGGCTGCCGCAACGGCGGCACAAAGACTGCGGACCACACCCTCGCGCATGGGTGGCCGGGCTCAGGCCCGCTGCAGCCGCCCGATGATTTCGGTCGTCGCCGCGGCCTGGTTCATCGTGTAGAAATGGATACCGGGCACGCCCGCTGCATACAACTGCTCGCACAGGCCGGTGACCACATCCAGGCCGAAGCTCTTGATGGAGGCGGTGTCGTCGCCAAAGCCCTGCAGGCGCAGGCGTATCCAGCGCGGGATCTCGGCGCCGCAGGCATCGGAAAAGCGCATGAGCTGCGTGGAACTGATGATGGGCATGATGCCCGGCACGATGGGCAGGTCCACGCCCAGGGCTTGCGCATCGTCGACAAAGCGGAAATAAGCGTCGGCGTTGAAAAAATACTGCGTGATCGCCGAATCGGCGCCGGCCTTGACCTTTTTGACAAAAGCCTGCAGGTCGGCGTCGGCCGACCGGGCCTGGGGGTGGACTTCGGGGTAGGCCGCCACCTCGATGTGGAAGGCGTCGCCGGTTTCCTCGCGGATAAAGGCCACCAGGTCGCTCGCGTAATGGAACTCGCCGCCGGCGCCGTAGCCGCTGGGCAGGTCGCCGCGCAGCGCCACCAGGCGCTTGACGCCCATGGCCCGCAGTTCGGCCAGCTGTTTGCGCACCGTGGCTTTGGTCGCGCCCACACACGAGAAATGGCAGGCCGCGGCCACGCCTTCGTCCAGGATTTCCTTCACGGTGCCGAAGGTGCCCTCTTGCGTGGAGCCGCCGGCGCCAAAGGTGACCGAACAGAACTCGGGCTTGTGCGCATACAGCGCCTGGCGCGCCACACGCAGCTTGGCCGCGCCTTCCGGCGTCTTGGGGGGAAAAAATTCAAAGCTCAGAGGCAGGTTCATCTGGATCTCACTCGTCGTTATCGGTTTTTTTGTCACGCCGCTTGCCGCGTGCCGGCCCGGGCTGGCCGGCATGCGCGAGTTCGGAGTCTTCGTGCGGCGCGCGGGAGGCGCGCAGCTCGGCGCGCGGCACACGCTTGGCGACCTTGCGCTGCGGCGCGGCCGGCAACGGCTGGTCTTCACCGGCCACGTCACTACCCTTGACGGCCTGGATAAAAAACTCGCGGTTGCCGTCGCCGCCTTCAATCGGCGAATCCAGCCAGGCTTTGACCTCCAGCCCCAGGGTCGCGCAGGCATCACGCAAGCGTTTTTCCACAAACGCGAAGTGCGCCGGGTCGCGCACGATGCCGCCCTTGCCGACCTGGCCGGGCTGCAGCTCGAACTGCGGCTTGACCAGCATCAGCAGGTCGCCGCCGGGCTTGAGCAGGCGCACCACGGCGGGCAGCACCAGCGTGAGCGAAATAAAAGACAGGTCGCCAGTCAGGAAGTCGAAGTTGGCTTCAATGGCCGGGCCCTCCTCGCCTTCTTCGCCCTCATCTTCATCGTCGAACTCATCACCAAAGTCCATGTCGCCGCTGTCGCCCGCATGGCCGGCCACCAGGTCGGCGGCCGTCATGGAACGCGCATTGAGGCCTTCGATGCAGACCACACGCTGGTCGCCCCGCAGGCTGGCATGCAGCTGGCCGTGGCCCACGTCCACACCCACCACCTGCGCGGCGCCGTGCTGCAGCAGGCAGTCGGTAAAACCGCCGGTGGACTGGCCCACGTCAAGGCAGCGCAGGCCGGCCACGGACAGGCCCGTGGCCTTGAGCGCGCCTTCAAGCTTGAGCCCGCCGCGCGAGATGTATTTGGCTTCGGTGGTGTCCAGCAGCTGCAGCTCGGCACCTTCGGGAATTTCGTCGCCGTTCTTGGCGACCTTTTTCCAGGGTGCGTCCGCTTCCGCGCGCCACTGCACACCCGAGGCAATCAGGCGCTGGGCCTGGGAGCGGGTGGCGGCATGGCCGTGGTCGACGAGGAAGAGGTCAGCGCGCATGTAGTGGTTCTCGGTGTTCCAACGGCCTCAAGGATCGTTGCGGGCGCATTCCGGCCGGTGCGGCCAGTCCGTTCACCGAACCGGCCGAAGTATCGACCCGACTCGGTGAACGTTCAGATGTTCAGAGGCGGACGCTCATGCAGACCGCCATCGACCACTCATTAATAGCGGTAAGTGTTGGCTTTGTACGGGCCGGCTTTGGAGACACCGATGTACGCGGCCTGCTCATCGCTCAGCTCGGTCAACACCGCGCCGACCTTCTTGAGGTGCAAACGCGCGACCTTCTCGTCAAGGTGCTTGGGCAGCACATAGACTTTGCCGACTTCGTAAGCCTCTTTTTTGGTGAAGAGCTCGATCTGGGCAATGGTCTGGTTGGCGAAGCTCGACGACATCACAAAGCTCGGGTGGCCGGTGCCGCAACCGAGGTTGACCAAGCGGCCCTTGGCCAGCAGGATGATGCGCTTGCCGTCCGGGAAGATCACGTGGTCGACTTGCGGCTTGATCTCTTCCCAGGTGCATTTCTCGAGCGCGGCGACGTCGATTTCATTGTCGAAGTGGCCGATATTGCAGACGATGGCCTGGTCTTTCATCGCGGCCATGTGCGCATAGGTGATGACGTTCTTGTTGCCGGTGGCGGACACAAAGATGTCGGCCTTGTCGGCGGCGTATTCCATGGTCACGACCTTGTAGCCTTCCATCGCGGCCTGCAGGGCGTTGATCGGGTCGATCTCGGTCACCCAGACCTGGGCGCTCAGCGCGCGCAGGGCCTGGGCCGAGCCCTTGCCCACGTCGCCGTAGCCGGCCACCACGGCAACCTTGCCGGCCACCATCACGTCGGTGGCGCGCTTGATTGCGTCGACCAGCGATTCGCGGCAGCCGTACAGGTTGTCGAACTTGGACTTGGTGACCGAGTCGTTCACGTTGATGGCGCGCAAGGCCAGCGTGCCCTTGGCCGACATCTCATTGAGGCGCAGCACGCCGGTGGTGGTTTCCTCGGTCACGCCGATGATGTTCTTCAGGCGGCGGCTGTACCAGGTCGGGTCTTGTGCGAGCTTGGCCTTGATCGAATTGAACAGGCAGGTTTCTTCTTCGCTGGTGGGCTTGGAGATCAGGCTGGCGTCTTTTTCGGCCTTGCTGCCCAGGTGCATCAGCAGCGTCGCGTCGCCACCGTCGTCCAGAATCATGTTGGGGCCTTCTTCAGGCGTGCCCTTGGCGCCCTTGAATTCAAAGATGCGGTGGGTGTAGTCCCAGTAGTCGGCCAGGGTTTCGCCCTTGATGGCGAACACCGGCGTGCCGGCAGCGGCAATCGCGGCGGCGGCGTGGTCCTGCGTGGAGAAGATGTTGCACGAAGCCCAGCGCACGTCGGCGCCCAGGGCCTGCAGGGTCTCGATCAGCACGCCGGTCTGTATCGTCATGTGCAGCGAGCCGGTGATGCGCGCGCCCTTCAGGGGCTGCGCCTTGGCGAACTCTTCGCGGATGGCCATCAGGCCGGGCATTTCGGTCTGGGCGATATTCAGTTCCTTGCGGCCCCAGGCGGCAAGCGAGATGTCGGCAATGATGTGGTCGGTGGAAGGCTTCAGGACGGCGCTCATACGGTTCTCCAAAAATCAAACGCAAAGGGCAAAATCGCCACAAGCACGGCGTTCAAGGTGAGGGGGAATTCAGTCATTCACCCGGCTTGAGAGAGCACATGCGGGTGAGCGTGGTTGCAATGAAGTCCTGAGCCTGGTCCACGTGATGTGGCTTGCAACGCTCCTCAGGAAGACGCCATTGTATCCAAGCTGCCTGCGCTTGCCCAGCCCCGTCATCTAAGCCCTGGGCCACCATGCGAAAATTTCACCATGCAAGAACTCCCCCACTGGCCCGCCGCGCAGCGCGAGGGCATCACCGGCATCTTCACCGACATCGACGACACACTGACCACCGAGGGGGAAATCACCGCCGATGCGCTGCAGGCTTTGGGTGCCTTGAAAGCCGCCGGGCTCAAGGTGGTGGCGATCACCGGCCGGCCCGTGGGCTGGAGCGAGCCTTTTGCGGCGCGCTGGCCCGTTGATGCCATCGTCGCGGAAAACGGCGCCGTGGCGCTGCTGCCCGATGCCCAAAGCGCCGCGCCGCGGCCGCTGGCCAAAATCTATCAGCAGGACGCAGCCACGCGCAGCAGCAACTTCGCCCGCATGCAGGCCGTGCTGGCACGCATAGAGCGCGAGCTGCCGGGCGTGACCCGCGCCACCGACTCGCCAGGCCGTGAAACCGACATCGCCATAGACCACAGCGAGTTCACCCAACTCGCGGATGCGCAGATCGCCGCCGTCGTGGCGCTCATGAAAAGCGAAGGCATGCATGCCACCGTGAGCAGCATCCATATCAACGGCTGGTATGGCGAGCACAACAAGCTTGAGGGCGCGCGCTGGATTGTTCGCGAACTCTGGCAGCGTGACCTGGACGCCGAGATGGCGCAATGGGTGTATGTGGGCGACTCCACCAATGACCAGCTGATGTTCAAGGCCTTTGCCAACAGCGTGGGCGTGGCCAACATCGCGCGTTTTGTGCCGCAGCTCGCGCACCTGCCGCGTTACGTGACGCGCGGCGAACGCGGCGCGGGTTTCACCGAAGTGGTCCGCTCCCTGCTGGATTAATTGACAGCCGGTGCACCCGCACGGCGCACCGAGCCCCAACGCAACCAGGCACCCAACGCGGCCACGGCCAGCACCAGCGTGGCATAACCCTCCACCGTGGCCGGCAGGCCCAGCGGCGCGATCAAGCGGCCTGCCAGCATGGCCGGCACGCTGAAAGCCAGGTAGCTGACGGCATACAGCGCAGAAAACAACTCCGCCCGCTGGTGTGGCTGTGCTATCGGCGCCAGCGTCTGCACCTGCGCGGAGAAAGCCGAGCCGCCACCGAAACCTGCCAGCGCCGTTCCCGCAAAAAACAGCGCCACGGAACGGGTTGCCAGCGACATAGCCACCAGGCCCGCGCCCACGGCGAGCAAGCTCATCCCGACGGCGCTCATACGCACCGGCGACAGTTTTTTCAGCAAGGTTGGCGATACCGCGCCCAGGCCGAAAAAGGTGGCAATCGCCAGGCCGTTGACGATGCCGTCGTGGATGCCGAAGATTTGCTGCAGCACGGAAGGCACCAGCGACAGGTAAAGGCCCGCGAGCGACCACACCGCCAGCATCGTCGGCACGCCGCGCACAAATTCAGAGCGCGCCTGCACCGGCACCGAGACGCGCGGCACCAGCGAAGCCAGTGCGCCGGGGCGCGGCGTGACGCTTTCGGGCAGGAACAGCGTGGCCACCGCACCCAAGACGCAGATGGCGGCCAGCACGCCAAACACCAGCGGCACCGGATGCAAGGCGAACTTGACGGCGATACCGGTGAGCACCGCGCCTACGGCCAGCCCCGCCAGCGGCGAGACGCTGCCTATCATCGCGCCCAGGCGTTTCTGCGCGGCCGGGGCGGCTTCCACCACCGCCGCCGTCAGCGCGCCGCCGACCATGCCGGTCGCGATGCCCTGCACAATGCGCGCCGCAATGATGCCGCCTATGCCCTCGGCCAGCAGAAAGGTCAGCATCGCGCCGGCCTGCAGCAGCAAGGCGGTAAACACCACGGGGCGCCGGCCTATGTGGTCGGACAGCGAGCCCGCCACCAGCAGCGAGGCCAGCAGCGCAATCGCGTAAATCGCAAACGCCACCGTCAGCAGCGCCGGCGAAAAGCCCCACTGCTGCTGGAACACCACAAACAGCGGCGAAGGCGCACTGCCCGCCACGAAGAAGGCGAACAGCAGGATGGCCAACAGCGGAAAGGCAGCCGCGGGCGGCAGCTGCCAACGCGGCGCCGTCACGGCGGAAGAAGCGTGCAAAGAGGGGGCGGCGGGAGTGCTCATGGGAAACGCTCGACTTTCTTAAAGCAAATTTATTTGCGTTTGTGAATTCTACGCCGACATTTAAATTAACGCAAATATCATTGCTTTAAGCTAGAATCGTGCCATGAACACCCCTCTTCCCAGCCAGGCCAAACGCCCAGGCGGCCGCAGCGCCCAGGTGCAGGCCGTGGTGCGCAAGGCGCTCGAAGAACTGATTGCCCAGGAAGGCCGTGACAAGGTCACCGTGCCGGCCGTGGCTGAGCGCGCCGGTGTCAGCGCCTCCAGCATTTACCGGCGCTGGGGCGACGTGAACGGCCTGCTCGGCGATACCGCGACGCAGCGGCTGGACCCAAACCGCCCCCTGCCCGAGACCGGCGACCTGAAAACCGAACTCACGGCCTGGGCCCGGGAATTGATCAACCACCTCAACAAGCCCGGCTGCACCTCGATGCTGAAGGCGGCGGCCGCGCTGGCCGGCCCGGAAGACACCAATTGCCTGAAAAACCGCCGCGCCGAGGCCACCGCGCTGGTGAGCCGGGCCCAGGCACGCGGCGACGCCACACCCACGGTGCAGCAGGTGCTGGACCACATGATGGCCCCCATTGTTTACCGGCTGATTTTTGGCTCGGGCGTGGAGCCCGCACTGGCAGATCAGCTGGCAGACGAATTGTTCGTATTGACCGGTATCAATCCAACAGGGGCCGCGGAACCGGCTTAGCCGGGCCGCAGGCCTCGTCCCCTGCAAGGGGAAAAGAGGCTACACGAAGTGAGCCTCGATAGGGGTGTGCTTAGTTTGGTTTAGCCAAGCCGAGCTTGTCGATCAGCACTTTTTCGCGCACCACCGTGTCCTGCGCAAACTTCGTGTAATCCGCCGAACTCAGGTAGTTGGGCAGCATGTCGTAGCGGGCCAGCGCCGCCACATAACTCGGCTCTTCCATGGCCTTCTTGAAGGCATCGTGCAGGCGCTTGACCACCTCGGGCGGCGTGCCCTTGGGCGCGCCTATGCCAAAGGGCGAGTTCTGCACGATGTCATAGCCCAGTTCCTTGAGCGTGGGCGCGTTCGGGAATTTGTCGAGGCGCTTCTCGCCCCAGGTATTGAGCACGCGCAGCTTGCCGGCCTCCACCTGCGGCGCAAAGCCGGTGCTGTCGGCGCCGGCCATCAGCTGGCCGCTGACCAGCGCCAGCATCAGGTCGGCGCTGCCTTTGTAGGGCACATGCTGCAGCTCGATGCCGGCTTTCTGCGCGACGAGTTCCGTCGTCAGGTGCGGGCTGGTCAGCGTGCCGGTGGAGCCGTAGGTCAGCTTGCCCGGATTGGCCTTGGCATAGGCCACAAAATCGGCCCAGGTCTTGAACGGGCTGTCGGCCGGCACCACGATGCCGAAGGCATAACCGGTCACATTGATCACATAGCTGATGTCCTTGACCGGGTCCCAGTTGATCTTGGTCGTGTAGCCCAGGCGGAACACACCGAGCGGAATCTGCGCCAGCGTGTAGCCGTCAGCCGCGGCGCTTTGCAGCTGCTGCGCCGGCAGGGTGCCGCCCGCGCCGGGCTTGTTCTCCACGATCACCGGCTGGCCGAGGATCTTGCCGGCGTTGTCGGCCAGCGAGCGCATGGTGATGTCGGTCGGCCCGCCGGCCGGGAAGGCAATCACCAGCTTGATCGGTTTGACCGGAAAGGTCTGCGCCTGGGCCGGCATGACCGCGGCGGCCATCAAGGCCAGGGCGGCGGCGGTGTGCAGAAAGGGGCGGCGTTGCATGGACATGTCTCCTTTTTTGGAATACGGCCATCATGCCCGGCGATTGGTTTTGGCGAATCAGGGCAACACCTGAAGGACTGTCGCGCGGGTGTCAGCCGGCTTATTGCAACCCAGCCGCCAACGAAGCCCATTGCAGTGCGGACTCAAATCGGGCGCGCAACGCAGCGACCAACTCGGGTAACGGCACTCCGGGGAGTTGATTCTTTTTCAGGAAGGCCTGCCACAGGACCTGCCGTGACGCGTCATTTCCGAATTCATCACTCAGCCCGATGGGCAGCGCTGTCGGCACCTGCATGCCGCGCCGCCGAAAAGTTTGGGCTATCGCTTTCGCAAGAATGTCCGCGTCCAGCACCTCGCGCTCCAGCAGCACAGACAAATCCAGGTAATCCTTCAGGCGGCTGTTGGTCATGCCCAGCAAGGCAATGGCATGCAACTTTTCAGCAATTACGGTGTACACCGGATAGGCCTGCAGCGTCGGCGCCGGAAAATCATCCAGCATGACGGGATAAACAGCGTGTACCGGCCCGGGCGTCACGGCATCACCAAAACCGATGTCGATTTGTGTCTTCACGCGCGCACCGGCCAGCTCTGCGCTGAGGAGGACACGCACCCCGGCGTAGCCCGCCTCTTTGCGAATTTCTTCAGCAAGCACGCTTTCAGAGTCAAAGCGCATGCCGTCTTCCGCCACCACCGAAGCGATGTCCCTGAAGGTTTGCGTGATGGACGCCAGGTCGCTGGGTCCAAAGCCCAGCAAATCCACGTCACGCGTGGGCCGGTGCGGCATGTCGTACCAGAGCGTGAACAGCATGGCGCCTTTGAGCAGGAAACGGTCGGCGTGCGCGGACTGGCTCAGGCGGTACAGCAGGCGCTCCAGCGCATAACGGACCAGCACGCCGTTGAAATCCGACTGCTCGGCCTTGGCCTTGTTCAGTAATCGCGCCCGCACCGATGCGGCAAGATCCTTGCTCATTCGATCGCCTCCAGGTAGGGGCGCATCACATTGGCAACACGACAAATCTTGGCAAAACGCCAGAGATCGTCAGCCGACGCCTTCTTTTGTGAGCGCGCATCCCGCAGCGCCTCCAGCGCCACGTCAAGCCCGATCTTGTTGCGGTGCTTGAAACAGTCAGCCACCGTTTTGGCCACGCCGTAGACGCGCAGAGGCACCTGGTCGCGCTCAAAGACTTCCACGCCTTCTGTATAGGCCTCACCGGTGAACTGCACCATCTTCACCGGCGGATAGTCCAGCCTGGGCGCATGGCTGCCGCGTGGCATGGCGATCCACACCTGGCGCGGTAGCTGGGTGGTCAGGCCGTGGAACTGCAGTGCCGTGAGCAGGCAGAACACCGCTTGGGGCACCCTGGCGGCGACGGTGGTGAGCGTTTCGTGCTCCGAGGCATTGGCACCTGGAAGCCGGTACAGGCCGCGCCCCACTTTTTCCAGCTGGCCGTTGGCCGTCATCCGGGTCAGCATCACCCTTGCAGCGCCCACACCCTCCAGGTCGCCAGGGCGCAGCATGCCTTTCTGGCGGGCCAGATCAAGGATGCGCTGGGCGGGGATGACCTTGGGATGAGGATTCATAGCCCTTGGAGTATGTTCCATTTTTTCGTCGAATGCAAATATTCGACGAATAATTGGAACAAACTCCCTCAGCGTTAGCCGCAAAAACCGCAAGCCAGCAGGGGCCGTGGAACCGGCTTTGCCGGGCCGCAGGCGCCGCCCCCTCCAGGGGGGAACAAGCTACACGCAGTGAGCCTGGACGGGGGTGTTCAAGCCCGCGCGAGTACGCTCTCCAGCGCTTTCCCGGTGTGCGTCCCCAGCTTGACCACGGCCTCGGGCGGCGCCGACGCCACCACACGCCCGCCGGCGTTGCCGCCGTCCGGTCCCAGGTCAATCACCCAGTCGGCTTCGGCGATCACGTCCAGGTCGTGTTCGATGACCACCACGCTGTGGCCGCCGTTGACCAGGCGATGCAGCACATGGATCAGCTTTTCGACGTCGGCCATGTGCAGGCCCACCGTGGGCTCGTCCAGCACGTAGAGCGTGTGCGGCGCCTTCTGGCCGCGGCGCGTGATGTCGTCGCGCACCTTGCTGAGTTCGGTCACCAGCTTGATGCGCTGCGCCTCGCCGCCCGACAGCGTGGGTGAAGGCTGGCCCAGCGTGAGGTAGCCCAGGCCCACGTCTTTCAGCAGCTGCAGCGGGTGGCTGATGTTGGGCATGGAGGCAAAGAAGTCCACCGCCTCGTCCACTTCCATTTTGAGCACGTCGCCGATGTTCTTGCCGCGCCAGGTCACGGCCTGGGTCTCGGGGTTGAAGCGCGCGCCGTGGCAGGTTTCGCACAGCACCTTCACGTCGGGCAGAAAACTCATTCCGATGGTGCGCACGCCCGCGCCTTCGCAGGTCGGGCAGCGGCCCTCGCCGGTGTTGAAAGAGAAGCGCCCGGCGCCGTAGCCGCGCGCGCGGGCTTCCAGCGTGTCGGCAAACAGCTTGCGTATCGTGTCCCAGAAGCCGATGTAGGTGGCCGGGCAGGAGCGCGGCGTCTTGCCGATCGGCGTCTGGTCGACTTCGAGCACGCGGTCCACCGCCGCATAACCTTCGATGCGCTCGCAACCGGTCCAGTCGGGCGTCTTGCCCTTGTCATCGGCGTCGCGCCCGGACTTGGTGGAGCGCTGCGTCACGCCCGCATGCACATTGGTCAGCAGCACGTCACGCGCCAGCGTGGACTTGCCCGAACCCGACACGCCCGTCACCGCCACCAGGCGGTACAGCGGCACGGTGACCGAAACGTCCTTGAGGTTGTGCAGGTCGGCGTTGACCACCGTGAGCCAGGACGTGAAAGGCCCGGCCGCCACCGGCGCCGCGTTATGCAGCGCACTGGCGCTGGCCGCGGCGGCCTTGAGCGCCGCGGCCTTGAGCAGGGCCGCCTTCTGTTTGCTCACGGGTTTGGCGTCGGCAACCACGGCGGCCTCCTTCACCGCGGCCGCCGGCGCCGCGCCCTTGCGCGTTTCGCGCCGCGCATGCAGCGGGTGTATCAGCGGGTTCGCCAGGTAGCGGCCGGTCAGCGACTCGGGCACGGCCGACAGCTGCGCCGCCGTGCCCTGCGCGACCAGTGTGCCGCCGCGCTTGCCCGCGCCCGGGCCTATGTCGATGATGTTGTCGGCGCGGCGAATCGTGTCCTCGTCATGCTCGACCACCACCAGGGTGTTGCCGCGGTCGCTGAGCTTGCCCAAGGCGCCCAGCAAAATCTGGTTGTCGCGCGGGTGCAGGCCAATCGTCGGCTCGTCCAGCACGTAGCAAACGCCCTGCAGGTTGGAGCCCAGCTGCGCCGCCAGGCGTATACGCTGCGCCTCGCCGCCGGAAAGCGTGGGCGCGCCGCGGTCCAGCGTGAGGTAGCCCAGGCCCACGTCTTCCAGGAACTCGAGCCGGCTTTTGATTTCAGGGATCAGGTCGCGCGCGATGCCGGCCTCGCGGCCCAGCAGCGCGAGTTTTTCGACCCAGCGCCGCACGTCGGTCACCGACAGCGCCGCGATGTCGGCAATGCCAACGCCGGCGAATTTCACCGCGCGGGCCGTGGCATTCAGGCGCGTGCCTTCGCAGGTCGGGCAGGCGGTGCCGGCCACGTCCTCCACCTCGGGCTCGGCAAAGCTTTGCTCGCGGCCCTTGTTGTCGTCGTCCATCACCGAGTCGTCAAACACCTTGCGCTGCTCTTTGGTGAGCTTGACGCCGGTGCCCACGCAATCGGGGCACCAGCCGTGCTTGCTGTTGTAGCTGAAGAGCCGCGGGTCGAGTTCGGCATACGAGGTCGCGCACACCGGGCAGGCGCGCTTGGTTGAAAACGCGATCAGCTTGCCGATGTTCTTGGCACTGGCGCCGGCCATCATCGCGCCGCGCAGGCCGTCCAGCGGCGCCAGCACATGGACCACACCCTTGCCGTGTTCCAGCGCGGTCGCCAGCGCGGCGCGCAAGGCGGCCTCGTTCTCGGGCGACACATGGATGTCGGCCACGGGCAGCTCCACCGTGTGTTCCTTGAAGCGGTCTATGCGCGGGAAACCCGTGGTCGGCAAAAACTCGCCGTCTATGCGCAAATGTGTGTAGCCGCGCGGCCGCGCCCAGTCGGCCAGCTCGGTGTAGACGCCCTTGCGCGCGATCACCAGCGGCGCCAGCAGGCCTATGTGCTGGCCGCGGTAGGTCTTGAGCAGCTGGGCCGCGATGCTTTCGGGGCTTTGCGGCATCACGGCCGCGCCTTCCTTGGTGCAATGCTGTATGCCCAGCTTCACATACAAGAGGCGCAGGAAATGCCAGACCTCGGTGGTGGTGCCCACGGTGGACTTGCGCCCACCGCGCGACAGGCGCTGCTCGATGGCCACGGTGGGAGGGATGCCGTAAACCGCATCCACCTCGGGCCGGCCCGCCGGCTGCACGATGCTGCGCGCATAGGCGTTGAGCGACTCGAGGTAGCGCCGCTGGCCTTCGTTGAACAGAATGTCAAAAGCCAGCGTGGACTTTCCGGAGCCCGAGACACCGGTCACCACATTGAACTTGCCGCGCGGAATGTCCACCGACAGGCTCTTGAGGTTGTTCTCCTTGGCGTTGACGATCTGGATCAGGTTGGAGAACACCGGCCGCGTGGTCCAGGCCTTGGGCCGCGACTCTTCCACGCCGTAGACCTTGCCCATGGCCTGCTCGTACTCGCGCAGCGCCAGCGCCGTGTGGGATGTCGGGTGCTTGCGCACTTCCTCGGGCGTGCCCTGGGCCACCAGCAGGCCGCCGCCTTCGCCGCCTTCGGGGCCCAGGTCTATCAGCCAGTCGGCCGAACGGATCACGTCGAGGTTGTGCTCGATCACAATCAGCGAATGGCCGGCCTCCAGCAGCTTGCGCAGCGCGCGCATCAGCTTGGCGATATCGTCAAAATGCAGGCCGGTGGTCGGCTCGTCAAACAGAAACAGCGTGCCGCGGCCGGGCTGCCGGAGCGCCAGCGCCTGTTTGCTCGCGCTCGCCGTCTTGCTGGCATTGGCCAGAAAACCGGCCAGCTTCAGGCGCTGCGCCTCGCCGCCCGACAGCGTGGGCACGGGCTGGCCCAGCTTCACGTATTCCAGGCCCACGTCCACAATCGGCTGCAGGGAGCGCACCACCTCGCGGTCCTGCGCAAACAGCGCAATCGCCTCGCTGACCGTGAGGTCCAGCACGTCGGACACATTGAGCAGGCGCGGCTTGAGGTCGCCCACGGCCTTGCGTTCAATCGTCACCTCGAGGATCTCGGCGCGGTAGCGTTTGCCGTCGCAATCGGGGCAGCGCAGGTAGACGTCGCTCAGGAACTGCATCTCGACGTGCTCGAAACCCGAGCCGCCGCAGGTCGGGCAACGCCCGTCGCCGTTGTTGAAGCTGAACTTGGTGGCGGTGTAGCTGCGCTGTTTGGCCAGCGGCGCCAGCGCGAACAGGTCGCGCACCGCGTCCCAGGCGCCCACATAGCTGGCCGGGTTGGAGCGCGCCGTCTTGCCTATGGGCGACTGGTCGACAAACACCACATCGGTCAGGTGGTCGGCGCCCAGCAGGCGGTCGTGCAGGCCCGGCGTCTCGGTCGCCTTGCCGAACTGGCGCAGCAGCGCCGGCGCCAGGATGTCCTGCATCAGCGTGGACTTGCCGGAGCCGCTGACGCCGGTCACGCAGACCAGGCGCTGCAGCGGGAAGTCCACCGTGAGGTTCTTCAGATTGTGGTCGCGCGCGCCTTCGAGGATGAGGCGCGGCGTGTTCTCGGTCACCGCGCGCTTGAAGCCCATGCCCACCTGCTTGCGCGAGCCCAGGTAGGCGCCGGTCAGCGTGTCGGCATGTTTGAGGTCTTCGGGCGTGCCGTCGAACACGATCTGGCCGCCCTTCTCGCCCGGGCCCGGGCCCATGTCTATCATGCGGTCGGCCGCCAGCATCACGGCCGGGTCGTGCTCCACCACCACCAGGGTATTGCCGGCATCGCGCAGGCGGTGCATGGCCTGGGTGATGCGGTTCATGTCGCGCGGGTGCAGGCCTATGGAAGGCTCGTCCAGCACAAACAGGGTGTTGACCAGCGAAGTGCCCAGCGCCGTCGTGAGGTTGATGCGCTGCACCTCGCCGCCCGAGAGCGTGCGGCTTTGCCGGTCCAGCGTGAGGTAGCCAATGCCCACGTCGCACAGGTATTTGACGCGCGTCTGGATCTCTTCAAACAATGATTTGAGCGCCTGGATCTCGGCGTCATCGCCCATCACATTGAGCGAGAGGCCGCTGAAGAATTCGCGCAGCCTGTCTATGGGCAGGCGCATCAGGTCGTGCAGCGCCAGGCCCGGCAGGGCCTCGAGCTGCTCGCGGCTCCACTGCACGCCCACCGGCATGAAGCGCTGGACCGGCGGCAGCACCGCGTCGGCCGACTCTTTGGAGCCCAGGCGCCACAGCAAGGATTCAAGCTTGAGGCGCGCGCCGCCGCAGGTTTCACACGGCGTGTAGCTGCGGTACTTGGACAGCAGCACGCGGATGTGCATCTTGTAGGCCTTGCTTTCAAGGTATTCGAAAAAGCGCTTGATGCCGTACCACTGCTTGTTCCAGTTGCCGTCCTTGTAGCCCGGCGTGCCGTTGATGACCCAGCCCTGCTGCTCGGGCGTGAGCTTGTACCAGGGCGTGTCGCGCGGGATGCCGGCCGCCTCGGCGTGGCGCATCAAATCGTCCTGGGCTTCCTTCCAGGCCGGCGTCTGTATGGTCTTGATCGCGCCGGCGCGCAAGGTCAGCTTGTCATTCGGAATCACCAGGCCGTAGTCGACGCCGATCACGCGGCCGAAACCGCGGCAGGTTTCGCAGGCGCCCATGGCCGAGTTGAAGGAAAACAGCGAGGGCGTGGGGTTGGTGTAGCGCAGGTCGCTGTCGGGGCAGTGCAAGCCCGTCGAAAAGCGCCACATCTGGTCCGGCTGGCCATCCTCGGCGTGTTGCACATAGACATTGAGCCTGCCGCCGCGCTTGAGCGCGGTCTCGATGGCATCCATCACGCGGGACTTTTCCACCGCATGGGTGCGAAAGCGGTCGGCCACCACATCCAGCAGCTTGTGCGGGCCGGCCGGCGTGGCCACGTCGCGCTGCGCATGCACGCGCGTGAAGCCGCTGACCGACAGCCACTGCTCGACCTGCTCGGCGCTGGTGTTGCCCGGCAGCTCGACCGGGAAGGTCAGCACCACGCGCGGGTCGCCTTCTTTGGTGCGCGCCATCAGCTCGGCATAAATCGACTCAGGCGTGTCGTGGCGCACGTTCTGCGCGGTCTGCTTGTCGAAGAGCTGCGCGGCACGCGCGTACAGCAGCTTCAGGTGGTCGTTGAGCTCCGTCATGGTGCCCACGGTGGAGCGCGAGCTGCGCACCGGGTTGGTCTGGTCGATGGCGATGGCCGGGGGCACGCCTTCGACCTTGTCGACGGCCGGCTTGTCCATGCGGTCCAGGAACTGGCGCGCATAGGCCGAGAAGGTTTCCACATAGCGGCGCTGGCCTTCGGCGAACAGGGTGTCGAACACCAGCGAGGATTTTCCCGAGCCGCTGGGGCCGGTGACCACCGTCATTTCACCGGTGCGTATGTCAAGGTCGAGGTTTTTGAGGTTGTGCTGGCGCGCGCCGCGGATGCGGATGGTTCCCTGGGACATGAGTGCGGTCTTTCCTGAAGAGGTCAAACATTCTAGGCAAAGCCTCTGGCCGTGCGGAGTATGCGGATTAATGCCCCTTTTGTGCACTTTTGCCGCCGCCAATTAGGGCGCATTCTGGTTTTCCTGCTGACCGTTTTTGCGCTTTCGTGTTTAACTTTGCCGACCTGGGATCGATTTAAGGAGACAGACCATGTCAACAACAAAACACTGGTGTGCGGCCCTTGTGCTGGCCGCCCTGGGCCAGCTGGGCCAGGCACAGATACTTGTCGGGCAGACCGCGGGCTTCACCGGCCCCGTGGGCGCCGGCGTCAAGGAAACCACCGAAGGCGCCAAGCTCTACATCGATGCCGTCAACGCCAAGGGCGGCGTGAACGGGCAGAAGGTGGAGCTGGTGTCCGTCGACGACAAGTTCGATCCCAAGCTCGCGGCGGAAAACGCCCGCAAGCTGGTGGAAGAGCAAAACGTGGTGGCCCTGTTCCTCACGCGCGGCACGCCGCACACCGAGGCCATCATCCCGCTGCTCGACAAACACGGCGTGCCGCTGGTGGGCCCGTCTACCGGCGCCATGGTGCTGCACCAGCCCGTGAGGAAACATGTGTTCAACGTGCGCGCCACCTACCAGCGCGAGGCTGAAAAAGCCGTCACCCACCTCGCCTCCATGGGCATCACGCGGGTCGGCATCGTCTATGCCGACGACAGCTTCGGCGCCGACGGCGTCATGGGCGCGCAAAAAGGCCTGGCCACGGCCAAACTGCAGCCGGTTGTCCTCGAAAAATTCGACCGCAGCAAGCCCGACTTCGGGCCCATCGCGCCCAAGGTCTACCAGTCGAACGCGCAGGCCGTCATCATGGTCGCATCGGGCCAGGCCGTGGTCGACGGCGTCAAGGCCTTCCGCGCGGCCGGCTCCACGGCGCAGCTCGTCACGCTGTCGAACAACGCCTCGGGGGGTTTTGTGAAGAGCCTGGGCGACAACGCCCGCGGCGTGATCGTGACCCAGGTCTTTCCGTATGAGCGCTCTATCGCCTTCCCCATGGTCAAGGAAGCCCAGGAGCTGGCCAAGGCCAAGGGCCAGGCCGACGTGAGTCCCGCCATGCTGGAAGGTTTTGCCGCGGCCAAGGTCCTGGTGGAGGGCCTGCGCCGCGCCGGCGCCAAACCCACGCGCGAAAAACTGCAGGCCGCGCTGGAAGGCCTGCGCAAGTACGACATAGGCGGGCTGGAAGTGAGCTACAGCCCCGAGGACCACACCGGCCTGGACTTCGCCGACCTGTCCATCATTGGCACGGACGGCAAATTCAAGAGGTAGATAAGCCCCCCTGCCGACGCTCACTTCGTGTAGCGTCACCTCCCCCCGTGGGGGACAGGCGCCTTGCGCCCGGCAGAGCCGGTTCGCGGCCCCTGCTTGTGGGCTCGCCCCCCCTGCCGACGCTCACTTCGTGTAGCGTCACCTCCCCCCAAGGGGACAGGCGGCTTGCGCCCGGCAGAGCCGGATCGCGGCCCCTGCTCGCGGATCGCAGACCCTGCGGCGCCAGGCCGTGCGGGTTGGCTCAGAAGTAAAGCGCGTTTTCCAGTTCCTTGAACTTCTCGGGGCCCACGGCTTCCTTGATCTTGGGCGCGAGTTCCTTGAGCTTGTCGATGTCGGTCGCGGCTTCCACCGCGAGGTTGAGCCGGAAACCGCGCAAGCCCAGGCCGGCCGTGAGCCGCGTGGCAATCGGGTAGGCCCTGGAATAGTGTTCCTGCGCGCTCAGCGTGGGTGAGCCGTCGGCGTTGTGCGCGGACACGGCCGGCGCCGGGGCGGCGGGCGGGGCCGGCGGCTGCACCGCGGCGGGTGCCAGCAGGCCCAGCGACAGCAGGTGGGAAATATCTTCAGCCGTGACGCCCAGGCCCGCGGTGGCCTTGACCACCTCTTCCATGCTGCGCTTGCCGTCAAACATGATGAACGCCGAACGTTGCCTCGGTGTCATCGGGATGGAACGGTCTTGCAATGCGGATTGGCCCAATTCCGTCTTGGTGTAAATCATCAGCGGGTCTCCAGTAAGTACGCCAGGGGGAACGCAGACTGCTGTGCGTAATGCAGAGACATTTGTGACACTTTTTTGTTGCCCCTGATTCAATTTACCCCATTTTTAGCACCAATGCACCTATTTGGGCACCGGTCGCGGCCCTGTCCTGCAACTGGAAACGCCTCTTGCGGCAATACCTCACGCCACAGCGCGGGTAGCGGCGGCGGCCGGCGCGGGGGAGGCGCCATGCTTTTCACCACTGAGGTCTATGTCCCCGCCCTTGTTCAAGAGGAACAGGGCCAGGCCGGCGATCACGATAAATCCGAGCACGAGTTTCCACATTTTTCTCTTCTCCAAAAACAAAAAAAGGCCAAAAAAAAGCCCCCGGCACATGGATGACGAGGGCCTGCAAATATCACAAGGCTCTTCAGCCTCACAAACAAACCGGCGCGGGCCGCTGGGCCCGCCCGGTGATCACACCAATCAGTCGTTGGCGTAAATATCCACGTCCTTGGTTTCCTTGATGAACAAGGTGCCTATCACCAGCGTCATGCCGGCGACGATGATGGGGTACCAGAGGCCGTTGTACATATTGCCGGTCTGCGCCACGATGGCGAAGGCGGTCGTCGGCAGCAGGCCGCCGAACCAGCCGTTGCCGATGTGGTACGGCAGGCTCATGGAGGTGTAGCGGATGCGGGTCGGGAACAGCTCGACCAGCATGGCGGCGATGGGGCCGTAGACCATGGTCACCAGGATCACCAGGTAGAACAGGATCAGGGTGACCATCACCTTGTCGACCTTGGCCGGGTCGGCCTTGCTCGGATAGCCGGCGGCCTTCAGGTCGTCCGCGATGAGTTTCTTGAACTCGGCGTCCTTCTTCTTGGCGTCGTCGGCGCTCAGGCCCTTGGCGGTGTAGCTGGGGATGGCGTTCTCGCCGATCTTGATGCTGGCCACGGTGCCGGCCGGTGCGGCGACGTTGTCATAGCTCACCGATGCGCCTGCCAGCACCTGCTTGGCGATGTCGCAGGAGCTGGTGAACTTGACGGTGCCGGTCGGGTTGAACTGGAACGAGCACTCTTTCGGGTCGGCGGTCACGATCACCTTGTTCTTGGCTTGTGCGGCGGCGAGGTCGGGGTTGGCGGCCTTGGTCAGCGCGGTGAACACCGGGAAGTAGGTGACCACGGCCAGCAGGCAGCCGGCCATGATGATGGGCTTGCGGCCGATCTTGTCGGACAGCGTGCCGAAGATCACGAAGAAAGGCGTTCCCAGGATCAGCGAGTAGGCCACCAGAATGTTGGCCGTGGGGCCGTCCACCTTGAGCGCCTGCGTCAGGAAGAACAGCGCGTAGAACTGGCCCGAGTACCAGACCACGGCCTGGCCGGCGGTCAGGCCGATCAGCGCCAGGATCACGATCTTCAGGTTGCGCCACTGGCCGAAGGACTCGGACAGCGGGGCCTTGGAGGTCTTGCCCTCGGCCTTCATCTTCTGGAAGGCGGGGGATTCGTTCATCGACAAACGGATGTAGACCGACACGGCCAGCAGCAGGATGGAGACGATGAACGGAATGCGCCAGCCCCAGTCGGCGAAAGCGGCTTCGCCCATGGCGGTGCGCACACCCAGGATCACCAGCAGGCTCAGGAACAGGCCCAGCGTGGCCGTGGTCTGGATCCAGGAGGTGTAGGCGCCGCGCTTGCCCTGGGGCGAGTGCTCGGCCACGTAGACGGCAGCGCCGCCGTACTCACCGCCCAGCGCCAGGCCTTGCAGCATGCGCAGCGCGATCAGGATCACCGGCGCGGCAACGCCGATGGACGCGTAGTTGGGCAACAGGCCCACGATGAAAGTCGACAGGCCCATGATCACGATGGTGACCAGGAAGGTGTACTTGCGGCCGATCATGTCGCCCAGCCGGCCGAACACCAGCGCGCCGAAGGGGCGCACGATGAAGCCTGCGGCGAACGCGAGCAGCGCGAAGATGAAGGCCGAGCCCGAGTCCAGTCCGCTGAAGAACTGCTTGGCGATGATGGCGGCCAATGAACCGTAGAGGTAGAAGTCGTACCACTCGAATACCGTGCCGAGCGAAGAGGCGAAGATCACCTTCTTCTGCTCGGCGGTCATGGGTCTGTTGTCGACGGCTGTTGCCATGATGTGTGTCTCCAAATAGTGAAGGCCTCCGGTATGGAAGCTGCACTGATTATTTTTGGAGTCCCTGACCTAGCTCTGACGTGAAAATAACAGGAGCTTGCGTGAAACTTATGCGTGGCTGACAACTCAAGGGGAAACCCTTGAGAAACTTTTCAGCATACGAAGCCACTCCGGGAAAACGCCTAGAACCTTCTTACGCGCCGCGTAAAACTCGCTTACACGCCTGCACGCGTGCTTACGCGCTCAGGCCTTGCGCGAAATGCCCACGGCGACCTTGCGCACACCGTTCCAGCCTTCGCCCTCAAACCAGCTGTTGCCCAGCAGGTATTCGCGCAGCATGGGCAACGCGTCGAAGCCCCAGAAAATTTTGCCGTCGACTTCCATCGCGGGCACGCCGAACACATCGTGCGCAATCGCCTCGTCGGTGTTTGTTTTCAGCTGCGCTTTGGCGTCGTCGTCGTTCAGCGTGCGCTGCGGCGCGAGCTGCGCCGCGAGCGCCGCAAGCCGCTGCGCATCGGCGGCCTCGCCCCCGCCCTGCCAGACATGGCGAAACATGGTTTCGCAGACATAGCGGTTGGGGCTGGCCGGGTCTTCCGGCGTGCCGCAGGCGCTGGCCAGCCGCAGCAGCGGCAAGGGGTTGAAGGGATGGCTGGCCGGCATCTGCATGGCGATGCCCTTGCTGTGCGCATGCCACAGCACCTGCCGGTAGGTCCAGTCGCGCTTGGGCGCGATCTCGGCCGGGCCCAGCTGGCCGTGGTGCTTGAGCAGCGCCGCAAACAGCACCGGCCGGTAGCTGACGCTGTAGCTCAGGCCCTTGAGCGCTTCGGGCAGCTGCTCGAAGGCGAGGTAGGCATAGGGAGAGATGAAATCAAAATAAAAAGTGATGTGCTTCATGAAACCCTCTCCCTTGAATGTTCAGGCCCCTACGGCCGCCATGCGCTGGCCTATGGTGCGCCAGAGTTCGCGCTGCGCCTCGGGGCCGGAACGCGCCCAGGCCGAGATCTCGCCCAGGGTGCGAAAGCAGCCTTCGCACAGCCCGCTGTCGGCATTCACGCGGCACACCGAGATGCAGGGCGAAGGCACATCATCGCCCGCGGCCTCCACCGTGCGGCCGCGCTCCGTCACCCGGGCCACGGCCTGCTCGCGCGCGATGGCCTCCTCGCCCATATCCACGGCCACGTCGACCACGGGCGCGCCGGTCAGCAGCTCCAGCTCCTGCGGCATCAGCTTGAACACCGCATGCGGATGGCCGGCCGCGGCCCAGACCTCGTCAAAACGCATCAGGCTCAGGTCCACCAGCACCACGGCCTGGCTGATATGCCCCACGGGCGACACGCCCCCTATGGAAAAACCGGTCTTGCTTTTCACAAAATCCGCATCGGCGCGGCCCACGCGCTTACCGTCGCCGCAGACCAGGGCCTCGACCTTGCGTTCATCGACCCGCCTGTCGCCCGAGGTCACCACCAGCACGGCGGCATCGTCCGACTTGCGGCGAAAGATGATGCTCTTGGCGATTTGCCCCAGGCGCACGCCCAGCGCATCGGCCGCCTGCTGCGCAGTGCGCGCCGCATCGTCCAGCATCACGGGCATGTGCGGATGGCCGCATTCACGCAGCACCGCCGCCACCCTTTGAACACCCTCAGGCAAGCTCTTCAGTTCAGCACCACACATATCAATTCGCTCGTTTGTTCAGAAGCGCCGTCGCGGCGCGGGAATTCGGTTTGCGGCCCAGGAAGTCGCTGATGAATTTTCCGGCATCAATGAGTTTGTCGAGATCTACGCCGGTTTCGATGCCCATGCCGTGCAACATGTACACCACGTCTTCAGTGGCCACATTGCCGGTCGCGCCCTTGGCAAAAGGGCAGCCGCCCAGGCCGGCCGAAGAGGTGTCGAACTGCCAGACACCCATCTGCAGCGAAGCCAGGGTATTGCCCAGGGCCTGGCCGTAGGTGTCGTGGAAATGGCCAGACACATCGTTGATGTCGAAATGCTTGAGCGTCGCGTCCAGTGCGCGCTGCACCTTGAGCGGCGTGCCCACGCCTATGGTGTCGGCCACGCCCACATGCTGCACGCCTATGCCCTTCATCAGGCCGGCCAGCATGTCCACACGTTCGGGCGCGATCTCCCCCTCGTAAGGGCAGCCCACGGTGCAGGACATGGCGCCGCGCACATAAATGCCTTTTTCGCGCGCGGCCTCGACCACGGGGCGAAAGCGCTCAATGCTTTCCGCGATCGAGCAGTTGATGTTTTTCTGGCTGAAGGCCTCGCTGGCCGCGCCGAAGACCACGATCTCGTCGGGCCAGAGTTCGCGCGGCGGCGCGATGGCGGCCTCAAAGCCCTTCATATTGGGTGTCAGCACCGAATAGCGAACACCGGGCTTGCGCTGGATGCCGGCCATCACCTCGGCGTTGTCGGCCATCTGCGGCACCCATTTGGGCGACACAAAACTCGTGACCTCGATCTCGGTCAGGCCTGCGTCCTGCAGGCGGTGCACCAGCTCGATCTTCACCGCCGCCGGCACCTGGGCTTTTTCATTCTGCAGCCCGTCGCGCGGGCCTACGTCGACAAGCTTGACTTTGGAAGGTAGTTTCATGGGGTGTCCTGCAAGCCGCATGGGGGAGGCGCGGCAAATGGGGGATTCAGTATCCCTTTTTTGGGTCAACCACGCCGGCAAGGGTGCTTATCGGCGCACCCGCCGCCAGGCTGCGTATTTTCCCGGCGATCTGGGCAATGCTTTCCTCGCGCAGGGTGCGCGCCGAGGTGTGCGGCGTGACCGTGACCTTGGGGTGTTTCCAGAAAGGATGCTCAGCCGGCAGCGGTTCGGTGCGGAACACGTCCAGCGTCGCGCCGGCCAGCCGGCCCTCGTCGATCAGGGCGATCAAATCCTCGTCCACCAGGTGGCTGCCGCGCGCCACATTGATGACGTAGCCGCCCGGCTGCAGCCGCGACAGCGTGGCGCGGTTCATGATGCCCTGGGTGTCGGGGGTGAGCGGCAGCAGGCAGACCAGCATGCGGCTGGCCGCCAGGAAATCCTGGAAGCCCGCGCTGCCCACCTCGCCCGAATAACATTGCACGCCTTCAATCGCCTTGGGCGAGCGGCTCCAGCCGCGCACCGGAAAATCAAACTGCGCGAGCGCGCGGCTCACACGCTCGCCGAGCACGCCCAGGCCCATCACGCCTATGGGATAGTCCGTGCGCAAACGCGGCTTGCGGTAAGACCATTTGCCTTGCGCCACATCGGCCTCGTAGCCGTCCAGCTCGCGAAAATGGCGTATCACCGCATGGCAGACAAACTCGGCCATCTGCGCCGACATGCCGGCATCGTCCAGCCGCACCACCGGCACCCCGGCCGGCAGCTTCAGCTTCATGAGCGCATCCACGCCCGCGCCTATGTTGAAGATGCCCTTGAGCCCCTGCTGCTCGTCAAAAAACTGCTGGGGCGGCTGCCAGACCACCGCGTAGTCGGCCGGCTCCGCGCCGGCGGACCACAAGCTCACATCCGCATCCGGAAAAGCGGCCTTGAGGCCGTCTACCCAGGGCTGGGGTTTGGTGTCAGAACAGCAAAAACTGATGCGCATTAAAAAATCCCGCTGAAATTACGTTTGGAGCCAAAACAAATTCAAACGGCTATTTTCAACAATTCCGCACCCTCGTTGACCTGGTCGCCCGGCGCATAGAGCAATTCCTGCACCGTGCCGTCGGCCGGTGCCGCGATGGTGTGCTCCATTTTCATGGCCTCCATCACGGCCAGCGGCTGGCCCTTGCTCACCTTGTCGCCGGCTTTGACGGCAAAAGACACCACCTTGCCCGGCATGGGCGCGGTCAGGCGGCCGCCCTCGGCCTGGGCCTCGCCCGCATGGGCCAGCAGGTCTATGGAGAGAATTTGCGTCGCGCCCTTGGCGGTAAACACATGGTCCAGCTCGCCCTGCGCATAAACGGCCGCCGTCATGCGCTGGCCCGCGAATTGAATTTCGATGCCCTGCGCGGTTTCGCTAAACAGCAGCGGGCCCGCGACATCGCCCAAGGCGAGGTGCAGCGCACCGTCATGCCCATAAGTCAACACCGCCTTGGCCGGCTCGCCATGGAATTCAAACTCAAAGCGCCGCTGCACCACGCCGTGCGAGCGCCAGCCGTCGCGGCGGCTGAAAGGGTCGCTGCCCGCCAGGGCGCGCTCGTCCAGCAGCTGTTTGGCGACAGCCGCGGCGGCCGCCATGGCCAGGCCCACGGGCTCCTGCTTGAAGAGCACGGCTTCTTCGCGCTGTATCAGCGCGGTGTCCAGGTTGGCCTTGGCAAAGGATGGGCTGCGCACCACATAACGCAAAAACTGCACATTGGTGCTCAGGCCCACGATGCGGGTCTGGGCCAGCGCATCGTCGAGCCGGGCCAGCGCCTCTTCACGCGTGGCGCCGTGCACGATGAGCTTGGCGACCATGGAGTCGTAATAGGGCGAGATCGCGTCGCCCTCGCGCACGCCGTCATCCACACGCACCTGGCCGCGTTCAAACGCGGTGTGCACCGGTTTTTTGTAGACATGCAGGCTGCCGGTGGCCGGCAGGAAGTTGTTGTCGGGTGTTTCGGCACAGATACGCGCCTCGATGGCATGGCCGGTGATGCGCAGCTGGTCCTGCGCCAGCGGCAGCTTTTCGCCCGAGGCCACGCGCAACTGCCATTCCACCAGGTCCAGGCCTGTGATGGCTTCGGTCACCGGGTGTTCGACTTGCAAGCGCGTGTTCATCTCCATAAAGAAGAAGTTCATGCTGCCGTCTGTGCGCTGCTCGACAATGAATTCGACGGTGCCAGCGCCCACGTAATTGACGGCACGCGCGGCCGCCACGGCGGCTTCGCCCATCTGCTTGCGCATGGCCTCCGTCATGCCGGGGGCCGGCGCCTCTTCCAGCACCTTCTGGTGGCGGCGCTGCACCGAGCAGTCGCGCTCGAACAGGTAAACATAATTGCCATAGGTGTCGCCAAACACCTGGATCTCGATATGGCGCGGGCGCTGCGCGTATTTTTCCACCAGCACCGCGTCGTCGCCAAAACTGTTGATGGCCTCGCGCTTGCAGGAAGCCAGCGCGGCTTCAAAGTCTTCACTCTTGTCGACCGCGCGCATGCCCTTGCCGCCGCCGCCCGCACTGGCCTTGATCAGCACCGGGTAGCCAATGCGGTCGGCCTCGCGCTTGAGCAGCACCGGGTCCTGGTCGCTGCCGTGGTAGCCCGGCACCAGCGGCACGCCGGCTTTTTCCATCAGCTGTTTGGACTCGGCCTTCAGGCCCATGGCCTTGATGGCCGAGGCCGGCGGGCCAATGAAGACCAGGCCGGCGCTGGCGCAGGCCTGGGCAAATTCCTCGTTCTCGCTCAGAAAGCCATAGCCCGGGTGTATCGCCTCGGCGCCCGTGGCCTTGGCGGCTTCGATGATGCGCTCCCAGCGCAAATAACTGTCCTTGGGCGCGCTGCCGCCTATGTGCACCGCCTCGTCGCAAAAGCCCACATGCTTGGCGCCCGCATCGGCATCGGAATACACGGCGACGGACTGTATGGCCATGCGCCTGGCGGTCGCAGCCACGCGGCAGGCGATCTCCCCACGGTTTGCAATAAGAATCTTTTTAAACATGGTCATTCTTCTTCGAAAAAGGTGAGGTCAAAGTAAAAGCGGCGGTAGTGCCAGGATCCGGCCTGCCGCTGAAAATGCGCGCCACACGGATAAAGAGCTGGCGCAAGAACCGCCAGCACACCCGTATCAGCCAGACACTGAGCACCAGCACCAGGGCCAGCAGCACCACAAAAACCAGAGGATGGGCAATCGCCAGCCACAGGCCCAGCGGCACCAGGCCGTCCTCGAGCAGTGAGGCACCAATATTGCTGAAAGGCTCGGGCGAGGTATTGATGGCCGCACGCGTGGTGGCCTTGGCGGCAAAGCTGGTGGCCGCCAAGGTGCCGCCCAGCAGGGCCGCGACCAGCGCGCCCAGGCCGTTGTCACCGCCAAACACCGCGGCCGCCAGCGCCGCGCCGGCCGGGATGCGGATCACGCCATGCACCACATCCCACAGCGAATCCAGGCCCGGGATCTTGTCGGCAAAAAATTCGACAAACACCATAAACCCACTGATGCCCAGCACCACCGGGTGGGCCAGCAGCTGCAGGCCGGACGGCAGCTGCACCCAGCCCATAAAACCCGCCAGCCCGGTCAGCAGCACCACCAGGTAAAGGCGCACGCCGCTGGCCCAGCCCAGCGCGCCGGCCAGGGCGATCAGTTGTGCGGTGTCCAGGGTGTTCATGATGGTTTGGTCGGCAGCCAGTCAGGCTTGCGCTTCTGCAAAAAGGACTGCACGCCCTCGCGTCCTTCAGGGCTTACACGCACATCGGCAATCGCCTGCACCGTCATCTGCGTGAGTTCGTGGGTGATGGCCTGGCCCGCCACGTCCTGCACCAGTTTTTTGCACAGCTTCACGGCTTCGGGGCCGGCATTGACCAGGGTTTTCACGAGTTCGGCCACCTTCGCATCCAGCGCCTCGGCCGCCACCACCTCGTGCACAAAACCGATGCGCAGCGCCTCGGCCGCATCAAAACGCTCGGCCGTCAAAAAGTAGCGGTGCGCCGCGCGCTCACCCATGGCGCGGATCACATAAGGGCTGATGGTGGCCGGGATCAAACCCAGCTTGACTTCGCTAAGGCAATAACCGGCGGTATCCACGGACACAGCCATGTCGCAAGCCGCCACCAGGCCCATGCCCCCCGCGTACACATCGCCCTGCACGCGGGCAATGACGGGCTTGGGGCATTCATAAACAGCCTGCAGCATGGTCGCGAGGCGGCCCGCGTCCTCCAGGTTCTGTTTGTAGGTGTAGTCGGCCATGCTGCGCATCCAGTTCAGGTCCGCGCCCGCGCAAAAGGCCGGGCCCTGGGCCGCCAGCACCACACAGCGCAGCTCATCGCGCAGGCCCAGCTCGACAAAAGCCTGGGTCATCTCGGCGATCACCTCCTCGTTAAAGGCATTGCGCACCTCGGCGCGGTTCAGGGTGACGGTGGCGACGTGCCCGGTGACGTCTATCAATAAATGGTTCATGGTCCTGCTTCCCTTTAATACCGTTTGGCCACTTCTTCCAGCATCACTTCGGTCGCGCCGCCGCCTATGCCCAGCACACGCGCATCGCGCCACAGGCGTTCTATCGCTGTCTCGCGGATAAAGCCCATGCCGCCATGGAACTGCTGGCAGGTCTGCAGCACTTCGTTGACCAGCTCGCCCGTCAGCGCCTTGAGCATGGAGACCTCCTGCACAATGTCGCGCCCTTGCGTCACGGACCAGGCACAGTGGTACATAAACTGCCGCGCCGCACGCGTCTTGGCGTCCAGCATGGCGATGCGCTGGCGAATCGTCTGTTTGTCCCACAGCGTGGCGCCAAAGGCCTGGCGCTGGCGCACGTAGTCCAGCGTCATCTTCAGCGCCTGGGTGCAGTGGCCCACCGCCATGGCCGCGAGGGCGATGCGTTCGGTCTGGAAGTTTTTCATGACCGAATAAAAACCCTTGCCCTCCTCGCCCAGCAGGTTGCCGGCCGGGATGCGCACCTGGTCAAACACCAGCTCGGCCGTGTCGGACGACAGCCAGCCCGTCTTCTTGAGCGCACGGCCCACAGTAAACCCCGGCGTGCCTTTTTCGACGATGAACATGGACACATCGTGGCGCGCCGTGCCGGTTTTGGCCGCGATGAAATACAGGTTGGCGTGTACGCCATTGGTGATGAACATCTTGGTGCCGTTGAGCACCCATTCGTCACCTTCGCGTTTGGCTGTCATCCGCATGCCGGCCACGTCAGAACCCGCGCCGGGCTCGGTGATGCCCACCGCGGTAATCGTCTTGCCGGCAATCACATCCGGCATGTATCTGGCCTTTTGCGCCGCATTGCCCGCATGGAACAGATGCGGGCTGGCCATGTCGGTATGCACCAGCACCGTGATGATGAAGCCGCCAAAGGTCGACTGCGACAGCGCCTCGGCAAACACCAGGTTGGTCAAGGCATCGGCATCGGCACCGCCGTATTCGGCTTCATACATCAGGCCCAGCAGGCCAGCCTCACCCATCTTGCGCAGCACCTCGCGCGGCACACAGCCTTCTTCTTCCCAGGCTGCCGCAAAAGGCTCGACCTCGCGCGCGATAAAACGTGCGACCTGCTCGCGCAGCAACTCGTGCTCGGGGGTGATGTAGATGTTGTCCATGGCCGGCTTTGTGGAGGGCCTGGCTTACATGCGGAATACGCCGAACTTGGTTTCGGGAATCGGCTGGTTCAAGGTGGCCGACAGGCCCAGCGCCAGCACACGCCGCGTATCCGCCGGGTCTATCACGCCGTCGTCCCAGAGGCGTGCGCTTGAATAGTAGGGATGCGACTGGTGGCCGAACTGGTCCAGCACCGGCTGCTTGAAGGCGGCCTCTTCCTCGGCGCTCCATTTGCCGCCCTTGGCTTCAATCGCGTCGCGCTTGACCGTGGCCAGCACGCCGGCCGCCTGTTCGCCGCCCATCACGCAGATGCGCGCATTCGGCCACATCCACAAAAACCGCGGTGAATAAGCCCGGCCGCACATGCCGTAATTGCCCGCGCCGTAGCTGCCGCCGATGATGATGGTGAACTTGGGCACCTGGGCCGTGGCCACGGCCATCACCATCTTGGCGCCGTGGCGCGCAATGCCCTCGGCCTCGTACTTCTTGCCGACCATAAAACCCGTGATGTTCTGCAAAAACACCAGCGGGATCTTGCGCTGGCAGCACAGCTCGATAAAGTGCGCACCCTTTTGCGCCGACTCGCTGAACAGGATGCCGTTGTTGGCGATGATGCCCACCGGCATGCCCTCGACATGCGCAAAACCGCAGACCAGGGTCGCGCCGTAACGCGCCTTGAACTCGGCAAACTCGCTGCCGTCCACAATGCGCGCGATGATTTCGCGCACGTCATAAGGCTTGCGCGTGTCGGTCGGGATCACGCCATACAGCTCTTCCGCCGGGTACAGCGGCGGCACCGGTGTGCGCAGCACCTGCTGGGGCTGTTTTTGCCGGTTCAGGTTGGCCACGGCGCGGCGCGCCAGGGCCAGCGCATGCGGGTCGTTCTGCGCCAGGTGGTCGGCCACGCCCGAAAGCCGCGTGTGCACGTCGCCGCCGCCCAGGTCTTCGGCGCTGACAATCTCGCCGATCGCGGCCTTCACCAGCGGCGGCCCGCCCAGGAAGATGGTGCCCTGGTTCTTGACGATGATGGTCTCGTCGCTCATGGCCGGCACATAAGCGCCGCCGGCCGTGCAGCTGCCCATCACAACGGCGATCTGCGCAATGCCCTGGGCGCTCATATTCGCCTGGTTAAAAAAGATGCGGCCGAAATGGTCGCGGTCCGGGAAGACCTCGTCCTGGTTGGGCAGGTTGGCACCGCCCGAATCGACCAGGTAGACACAAGGCAGGTTGTTCTGCTGCGCGATCTCCTGCGCGCGCAGATGTTTTTTGACCGTCATCGGGTAATAGGTGCCGCCCTTCACGGTCGCGTCGTTGCACACAATCATGCAGTCCACCCCGCTGATGCGGCCTATGCCGGCGATCACGCCCGCGCAGGGCGCGCTGTCCGTCCCGTCGCGGTCCGGGTACATGGCAAACGCGGCCAGCGGCGAAAGTTCGAGGAAAGGCGTGCCCGGGTCCAGCAGCATCTGCACCCGGTCGCGCGGCAGCAGCTTGCCGCGTGAGGTGTGGCGCGCACGGGCCACATCGCCGCCACCCTGGGCGGCCTTGGCGACTTTGGCCGTCAGGTCGTCGACCAGCGCGCGCATGGCGGCGGCATTGGCCTGGAAGTCGGCGGAACGGGCGTTGAGCTGGGTCTCAAGAGCGGACATGGATTTTTTTCCTGATGGGGGCGCCGGAAGACACGGCGGGGCGTACCGGCCCTACCTTAGCGCCAAACAGCCAGCTTAGCGAAAACCCGCCCCCGGCAGGCCGCCAACAAGGTTGCAAATCCTGCCAACGGCACGGAGAATCGACTCATGCCCTCCCGCAGCCCCGCCAACCCACCCGTCGCCGCCACGCCCATGGCCTTTGCTAGAAGCATTACCGTGGCCTACAAACGCTACGGCCAAAGCCCGGACCAGGCCCTGAAACTGGCACAGATCACGCCAAACCAGCTCAAACAAGCCAATGCCCACATCACCGCCCGCCAGATGGAAGTCCTCTCCGGCGCCGCCATGCAGGAGCTCGACGACGAAGGCCTGGGCGCCTTTGGCCGCAAACTGCCCTGGGGCAGCTACGGCATGCTGGCCCGCGCATCGATCAGCTCGCCCAATCTGGGCATAGCCCTCAAACGCTGGTGCCGCCACCATGCGCTGATCACCGACGACATCATTCTTCGCCTGGCGACCAGCGGCGACACGGCCGCGATCACGGTCGAAGAGAAGATACCGGGCCAGGTTGGCGAGTTTGGTTTAGTCCATGTGCTGCGCAATATCCATGGCCTGGCCTGCTGGTATGTGGATTCGCGCATTCCCTTGCAGGGTGCGCGTTTTCCGTTTGAGGCGCCGGCCCATGTGGAGGCTTATGCGCTGATGTTCCCCGGCCCGGGCCTGCAGTTCAAGGCCGCGCAAGCTGAAATCAGGTTTGACGCGCGCTACCTGGCCTTGCCTTTGCGCCGCGATGAAAAGGCCTTGCAGCAAATGCTGCAGCGGGCCTTGCCCTTGACGGTGCTGCAGTACCGGCGCGATCGTTTGCTCGTGGAGCAGGTGCGGCAAGCGCTGGCGAACCCGGCAGCAGGCGCTTCCCATACCGCGGAAACCCTGGCGGCGACCCTCAATATGTCGCCACGCTCCTTGCACCGCCAGCTTCAGGAGGAAGGGGCTTCGCTGCAGCAGCTCAAGGACGAGGTGCGGTTTGAAAAAGCCAAAGACTTGTTGCTACGGACTTCAAAGCCCATCAAGCAGGTGGCTGAGGCTTCGGGGTTTCGGAATGAGAAGAGTTTTACGCGGGCGTTTCGGGAATGGAGCGGCCAGTCACCCGCGGAGTTTCGGCAGGGAAACCAGCCACTGGCCTGATTTGCCCCTTTCATGGCAGGACTTGTGACGCGTGGCTCTCTAGACTGTGCGCATGATTACCCTTCACCACTGCGTCAGCGCCCGCTCGTTCCGCCCCTTGTGGATGCTCGAAGAGCTGGGCGTGCCCTACACGCTGCGCATGCTGCCTTTTCCGCCACGTGCGCTGGCCCGCGAATTCCTGGCGGACAACCCCTTGGGCACCGTGCCGCTGCTGGTGGATGGCGACACCCGCATGACCGAATCCGCAGCCATATGCCAATACCTGGCGGCACGGCACAGCCCCGGCCAGCTGGACGTCCCGCTGACGGACCCAGCCTATGGCGCTTACCTGAACTGGCTGTACATGGGCGAAGCCACACTGACCTTTCCACAAACCCTGGTGCTGCGCTATACCCACTTCGAACCCGAGGCGCGCAAGCAGCCCCAGGTCGCGGAAGACTACAGCCGCTGGTTCCTGGCCCGGCTGAAAGCCATGGACGCCACCCTGCAGCAACAGGAGTTTCTCTGCGCCGGCCGCTTCACCGCAGCCGATGTGTCGGTCCACTACGCCCTCATGCTGGCCGACCATCTTGGCCTGGCAACACAATTCCCCGATGCCGTGCACGATTACCACCAGCGGCTGGAACAACGACCGGCCTTCCAGCGCGCCCTGCAGGCGCAGCATCAGGCCGCGCTGGCGCAGGGTGTCCCCACTACGCCGGCGCCGGATATGCGGCCGGGGAAGTGAGCGGAGCGGGCGAAGCGGGCGAAGCGGGCGAAGCGGGCGAAGCGGGCGAAGCGGGCGAAGAATTGTCCGCAGGATTCATTCACAGCTTCTGTGGGTAACTTTGTGAATTGCCGTGGGGACAACGCGGGAAAGCCTTGGCTGGCCTGGCTCTCGGCGGGATGCCTGCAAAACAGGCAAGGTGAATAAGCAGGATTGCCAACAATCATTCAGCCCACGTAAACTGCCGTGGCTATTTCAACCTGGGAGGGTGAGGATGAGAACGATGTGCGCTGTGAAAGCCTTGGCAGCCCTTGCCGCAACGGCAAGCTTTTTCGGGCAAGCCCTGGCGGCGGCGCCGGAGTTTCACGTCACAGGTGCACTCGAATCCGCACAAGGTGCCAAGCTGGTGTTGACCGATAAAAGACCGCCGCAACGCAGCCCCAAAGTCCCCACGGCACAAGGCGAGCTGGACAGGTTTGACGAAAAGAACTTCGACCAGCCACCCATTGAGGCCCTGAAACATGCCCTGGGTGAACAGCTCAACGAATCAACACTGGCAACACTCAGCGGCGGCCTGGACCTTACCGCACTGGACATCGCGATCGGCGAGAAACGCGGCCGACGCATCAACTTTGAACCCAACAACGACTCCCAAATCAACGGTCGAGTCGTCAGCACGCCGCAAGAAGCGGTGGGGCTGGCGTTCGGAAATGCCATTGCCGGCGCATTGCTGCAATCGGCCGCAGACCGCGACGGCTCCCGCCTCGTTTTTGTCAACCTGTCGCTGGACAAACAAGGTACGCCCATCTCCTGCCAGGGGGCCGGCAGCTTTTCAAGCGACGGCGTTGTCATGGGCTGGCATGCCGCGATTCGCGAAGCGGCTGCACGCTGCGCCAAATTGATGGGGTCGTCAGAACCCTTGAATGATCCCTTGCCGAATCGGGTGCGGTGAGGTTCGCCCACGGGCGAATACTTCAAAGCGGATGCTCACGACTCGGAGATCTGCCACCGCCGCCCCCTGCACCGCCAGCTTCAGGAGGAAGGGGCTTCGCTGCAGCAGCTCAAGGATGAGGTGCGGCTTGAGAAAGCGAAAGACTTGTTGCTTCGGACCTCAAAGCCTATCAAGCAGGTGGCTGAGGCTTCGGGGTTTCGGAATGAGAAGAGTTTTATTCGGGTGTTTCGAGAGTGGGCTGGAATTCCACCTGCAATATTTCGTGCTTCCACATAAAAGAGTAGCCCGCCGTCTTCAATTTCCGACCTTCTTTGTGCTTTAGTAAAGTCAAAAATTTTCCGTCATCGCGCGCAAGACTCTACAACTCGAATGGTCACAGCTACCGCGGACGCGTCCTTTTTTAGCCCCTACCTTTTATTCGAAACTGCGTGAGCACTCTTGGAATTTTTTGCTGAGAGAGGCTCGTGAAACAGAGCTCTCAGACGCGACTCCTGATCAAGTTTTTCACCGCCGCTAATTTTCAAAACTTTTTTTAGCTTCTTGTCAAAGTCCTTTACCGGCTTGGTATTCGCAAAGGCTTTGATGGAGAGATTCATCTCACACATGAGTGCGAAAGAAATCTGGATGGGCAAATTTGTCGCTGAATTGTGCTCAAGGAGATAGGTAAACCCACAGGTATCTTCCACGTCAGCAAGCGAACAAGCAGCAAAGAACAAGGCGTAAGGCCGCGCCTCATCGTCCACCGTAAGTACTTCGTCTATTTTCGCCATCGTCAACGGCAGCGCCTTTTTGAAAAAGTCGTAGCCATAACAAGCTCTGATGGCCTCTGTGAAGTACCACAGAAGTTGCATTTCCGTTATGCCCGTGAGTCCTGTAGGCACCCGACCATGCCTTATATCCAAATAGACGCGGGCAGCCTCCACCAGGATTACATCTAATGCGGCTTGCACGTGGACATAAGGCGTCTCATATCCCGCAAGCATGTAGTTACCCATGTTCAACAATCTATTGACGCGACGTGCAAGGTCTTTGGGCTCGACTTTGACAAGCGCATCTATTAAGTCGGGGCACTCCGATCTAATTCCGAGATAGAAGAAATATGTGTTCTGCCAGTAAGCTTCAAATGCTCGCTCCGTGATTTCCAAGTTGCGAGACTCATAGGCGTCCTTGGCGTACAAATACTCAGCGAAAGACCTGTGCTTAAAAAACACAGCATCAGTATCTTCAAAGACTCCAAACAAGGTGGACCGATTGATCAAGTAGTCGAACGTTTCGTTCAAAGAGATGCCGGTTTGTCGATCGGCAAGGAAGGCTTTGAACATCTGCTTTATCTCATCGCGAGACATGTAGACCAGCTGGTTGTCTATCATGTGTCGAGCCAACAATCGAGCGAGACGTTCCGAAGCCTTGTATTGCTTTTCAGTGGAAATTTCTCTACGCTCATCCCACCGCCCTAACATCAGCTCCACCGTTTTGGCATATAACTCAGTGAGGCTTGATGGAAGCTCGTATTTCTCTTGTTTAATAATATTTGCGAGCAATGATGCTGCAATTGGGTTATGCGGAAGTTGCTTGAAAAGACCTGACTTGGCCAAATCGTCCACAAGACGATTTGGAAGTTTTAGAGTGTCGAACACTTGGCGGAGGTAGGCAATTATTTTCCCGAAACTTAACGGGCGAATGCGATATCGTTTTATCCCGCCTTGCTGTGTAGCGAACTCATCCAACGCCTTCCATGGTCTGCTGGTTAATACCAAAGACCAGTGATCATGCGCCTTAACTTCACCGATAAGTGCATCCACCTTGGCCTTGCAGTATTCAGGATCCGCCAGAGCTTCATCTACGCCATCAAGGATTAATAGAAGTCTCCCATTGGAACCTATGAGGTTATCAAAGCAATCAATGCCAAGAAGATTTCTTAAGAAATCTTCAAGTGAAGATTTGGAATCAGCATAGATTTTGAAGGTCGAGTAGACCGGCAAAACCGTCGACTCCTTAAAAGTTGCTACATCGGTGAAGTGGATAGCAATCTTGCGTGCGAGATAAGACTTACCAAATCCCATTTCCGCTTCGATCACACTCACTTTATTGTTCATCACCTCGTCTCGCATATTGACGAGACGTGTCTTCATCGGTCTTTTTTTGTGAACGTAGCGATCAACCTCTAACTCCTCCACATCCAGTTCCATCTGTATGGCGCTTATGGCAGGAGTATTTGCAATCGCGGTTTGCGCGTTTATAACGCCAAGCCTCTTATCTAATTGCCCAAGATATTTTCCAACAGTGCCGTCAATCTCTTCCCAAAAATGAGGAGCGTGCTCATCAATTTGCCTTACGAGCCAATCGGACTCGAAAAAGCGAACTTTCTTAGATGAAAACTTCTCCTCAATCTTGTCCTTGGCATTCTGACTAATCGTTTTTGATGTGATTACCCAGACCTCTGGCAATCGCACAGTTTGCAGCCCACCTCGGATTTTTCTCGGATGACCACACTCGTCAATCTGACGCTCTACTTCAGAAAACGACATCAATATCTTGTCGCACTTGGCAACAACACCTATGAAATCGGTTGTTCCTAGCGCTTCGTCATGACGCTCCACAACAAAATCAGCCCCCTTTTCGAAGGGTCCGTGTGTGTATTCAACATATTTGACATTTAAGACCTGCTTCAATATGTCTTGAAGCAAGGGATGTAGCTCCTCGACCTCTTTGTCAATTTGTTCAACACGCGTTCGTTTTGAAGCCTGATCCATTCCCTTGCCCCGTTGTAGTTTATTTGGAGCATCCTAGCAGCTGGCCACCAGCTATGACAACAAGCATGGCCTTGCGCGGTCTGGTAGCCATCGCCTACTCAAGAGCTAACCAGTTGAACCAACGTCAGCCAATTCTTCACCTGCTTTTGTGGCCTAGTCCAACGAAACGCAGACGGTGTACGTGCCTCATGGTTATCTGCATAAGAGAATCCTGCGATTGGAGGATTTACAAGCAGTCGGCGGTGCTTATGTGAACTTCTCAACCAACGGTTTCAGCCACGCGCTTAAGCAGACCGAGATGGTCCAAAGCCCCCGCCAGGCTCGCCACCGTCCTATCCACGTTGTGCCACTTCTCCAGCCCAAACAGCCCCACACGGAAGGTCTTGAAGTCGGGGCCTTCGTCGCACTGCAGGGGCACACCGGCGGCGGTTTGCAAACCCTCGGCCAGAAACTTCTTGCCTGACTGGATGTCGGGGTCAGTGGTGTAGCTGACCACCACGCCCGGGGCCTTGAAGCCCTCGGCCGCCACGCTGGGCAGGCCACGGCTTTCGAACAGGGTGCGGACTTTGCTGCCCAGTTCCTCTTGTTCGGCTTTCACTTTGGCAAAGCCGTAGTCCTGGGTTTCCTTCATGGTGGCGCGCAGGCGTGTGAGGGCGTCTGTCGGTAGCGTTGCATGGTAGGCGTGGCCGCCTTTTTCGTAGGTTTCCATGATCTGCAGCCACTTCTTGAGGTCGCAGGCAAAGCTGGAGCTCATGGTGGTTTCAATGGCGGCGCGCGCGCGTTCGCTGAGCATGACCATGGCGCAGCAGGGTGAGCTGCTCCAGCCTTTTTGCGGGGCTGATATCAATACATCCACGCCGGTGGCTTTCATGTCGACCCACATGGCGCCGGAGGCAATGCAGTCGAGTACAAACAGGCCGCCCACGGCATGCACGGCGGCGGCGACAGACTGGATATAGCTGTCGGGCAGCATCATGCCGGAGGCGGTTTCTACATGCGGGGCAAAGACCAGGGCGGGCTTTTCTTTGGCGATGGCGGCGACGACGTCGGCGACCGGTGCGGGAATCCAGGGTGCCTGGGCGCCGGCGGCTGTCTTGCGGGCCTTGAGCACGGTGTGCGAGGCGGGGATGTTGCCCATCTCAAAAATCTGCGTCCAGCGGTAGCTGAACCAGCCGTTGCGGATGACCATGACATGTTTGCCGGCGGCGAATTGGCGGGCTACGGCTTCCATGCCGTAGGTGCCGCTGCCGGGCACGAGGGCGACCGAATGCGCGTGGTAGACCTCTTTGAGGATGGCGGAGATGTCGCCCATCACGCCCTGGAAGCTGCGCGACATGTGGTTGAGCGCGCGGTCGGTGTAGACGACTGAAAACTCTAACAAGCCGTCAGGGTCAACATTGGGCAGGAGTCCGGGCATGGTCGCACCTTTGTTTTTAAAAGTCGGGCTGGCAGCTTAGCACCGCGGCCCGATTCGTGACAGCCCCGGCCCGGGGAGACCGCTTCAGCGCTGGGGAAGCTGGCCTTTCAGCGCCCGGGCCGGAGCCCCGGTGCCGCGTTCAGGCCGGTTTGCCGCTGTACTGCTCAAAAAAGCCAATGGGGTGCATGTCGATGTACCAGCCGACCTGTTCGCCCAGGGTGGCGGCCGGGTGGATGGAGGCCAGGCGCACGGCTTCGTCGCGGCTGCCGGCTTCGATGATGAAAAAGCCGCCGACCAGTTCCTTGACTTCGGTGAAGGGGCCGTCGGTGACTTTGGGCTTGCCGCCGCGCGGCTGGATGCGGATGGTCTGCTCGGGCTCGCCCAGCGAAGCGCTGAGGCGCAGCTGGCCGGTGGCCTTGAGTTCCTTGTCCTTGGGCGGGCACTGGCTGACCAGGGCCTGGACCTCGGCGGGCGCCATGGCGGCGAAATCGGCGGGGTTGTAATAGGCGAGGCAGAGGTATTTCATGGTGTTTCCTTCAAAAAGTGGTTGATGACACCTCTACGACGAACGGGGCAGGCCGGAATCGACACGCCCATCCCAACTAATTTCAGCCTAACAAGGACGCCAAGTCCGCCATGTCGGTAAACACCTGCGATGCACCGCTGGCTTTGAGCGCATTGGGCGCGTCATGGCCCATTTCAGAAGGGCTGTAGCCAAACACCGTGCAGCCGGCCGCCACACCGGCGGTAACGCCGGTGACGGTGTCTTCGACCACGGCGCAGCGTTTGGGGTCCACGCCCAGGGCCGCGGCGGCCGCCAGGTAGACGTCGGGGAAGGGTTTGGAGCGCGGCAGCTCGTGGCCGCTGAAGATGCGGCCCTTGAAGAAGGGCATCAAACCGCATTTCTCCAGCTGCAGCTCGACCTTGAAACGGTCGGCGCCCGAGGCGCAGGCAATGCGGCCGTTGTAAAGCGCATGGACCTTGGCGATGGCCTCGACGGCGCCGTTAATGGCCTTGAGGTCGCGCATCAGGCCCTGGTTGCGGCGCTCGCGGAACTGGACCATCCACTCTTCGGTCACGGGGCTGCCGGTGTTGGCGGCGATCAGCGCGGCTTCGTCCTTGACGGCCTTGCCGACAAAAATGCGCATGCATTCGGCGGGGCTGAGCTTCCAGCCGCGCTCTTCCAGCATGTCGCGCAGCACGCCGTTGGTAATGGGTTCGCTGTCGACCAGCACGCCGTCACAGTCGAATAACACCGCGTCGAATTTCATGGTTCCGCTTTCATGTCCAGTTCAGGTTTTGCCGGGGCGGCGAGTGTGAACATCACCCATTCCGGCCGCATATTGAAGCGCACGGGCAGGATGCTGACGCCCAGGCCGCTGGTGATGTACATGCGATTGTCGCCGTGCTCTATCCAGCCGTAGGCCCAGTCGCGCGGACCGGCGCCGGGCACTATGGGCGCGCCAATGAAAGGCAGGCTGACCTGGCCGCCGTGGGTGTGGGCGGCGACGATGAGGCCGCGCACGAGCGGCAGCTCGAACAGGCTGGCCGGCTCGTGCATGAAGACCAGGGCGTGGGCGCCTTTGGGCACGCCGGCCATGGCGCGCACCGGGTCGGAATGGCCGGTATGGTCGTCGCCCACGCCGACCACCCACAGGGCGGTGCCGGGCAGGGGCGCGGCCTGGTTCTCCAGCACCTGGATGCCGGCGCGCTGGAAGGCGGCGGTGAATTTCGCGCCGTCGTGCCACCAATCGTGGTTGCCCATGACGGCATAAACGCCCAGCCTGGCCTTGAGCCCGCCCAGCACCTGGGCGATCTCGTCTTCGGGCGTGGCGGCAATCTCGGGCTGGTAGTCGCGGTCGGCAAGAAAGTCGCCGGGCAGCAGGATGACGTCGGGCTGGGCGGCATTGATCTCGGCCACGATGGCGCGGGCCCGCTCCAGCGTCATGACGCGCCACAGCGGGCGTTTGCTGAAATGCCAGTCGGAGGCGACGGCCACTTTGAGGCCGGGCGGGCCTTTCCAGTTGGGGACGGTTTCGCTGATGTCACGGTGGGCGACCCAGCGCGGCTCGACGATGACGGTCCAGATGCCGAGCAGCAGCATCAACAGCGCCAGCACGGCGGTGGCGCGGCGCCTCCAGGACTTCACAGGTTTTGTCACAGGCGGATATCCGGCGACTCGCCGTTCACCACATCCATCACGCCGGTGCTGTGCGGCGACAGGCCGTAGCTGCGCAGGTTTTTGCGCAGCTCAAGGGGATCGACTTCGTTCCAGGCCAGGCCGCAGTCCATGCAGGCATGTGCATGCGGGTTTTGCAAAAGCACAGGTTTGCCGATCAGCGAGCGCAGCACGCCGCGCAGGGGATAAAAGCGCCCGGCTTCAAAATTACCCCGCACCACCTTGCGGCTGCTGCAGCGCAGGCAGTACATGCCGCGCACGGTCTGGTTGAACATGTGCCCTCCCTCTCAGTGATCGGCTACTGGATGTCGCCGTCCACATAGTACCAACGGCCCTCCTCGCGGACGAAGCGGCTGCGTTCGTGCAGCCGCACGGCCGGGCTGCCCGGGCTTTTCTGGCGCGCGACAAATTCGACCTCGGCATGGGTGGCGTCAAGCCGGCGGTGGCTACGCACTTCCAGGCCCAGCCATTTGGTGCCGGGATCAAAGTCAATGGACGCCGGCCTGTGGCTGGCATGCCAGGTGGCGAGCAGGTAATCGGCACGCTCGGCCACAAAGGCGGCGTAGCGCGAGCGCATCAGCGACTCGGCGTCGGGCGCGGGTGTAGCGTCAAAGTGGTCGAGGTAGCGGCCGCAGCACTGGGCATAGGCCAGGGGCCGTTTGCCGGCCTGGCGGCCGCAGGGGCAGGCTTGGGCGGCTGTGGGCTGGGGCATTTGCGCCATCAGCCCTTTTTGGCCTTGCGCTCTTCCAGTGTCTCCGTGGGCGCGCCCTGCTTGACCCATTCGGCATAACCGCCGTCGATGTGGGCGACATTGCGCATACCCATGTCCTGCAGGGTTTTGGCGGCCAGGGCGCTTCGCCAACCCGCGCCGCAGAACAGGATGAACTCCTTGCCCTCATCGGCGAACAGGGGCTTGTGGTAGGGCGAGGCCGGGTCCACCCAGAACTCGAGCATGCCGCGCGGCGCGTGGTAGCTGCCGACGACGGTGCCGGCGCTGAGTTCACGCACGTCGCGGATGTCGACGATCTGCACATTCGGGTCCTTGAGGCGCGCCTTGACTTCGCCCACGCTGTAAGTCTTGACCTGGGCCATGGCCTCGTCGACCAGGGCGCGGAATCCTTTGGTGATGGGCATCTCTTTATCTCCTCAGGCCAGGGCGCGCTGGATGATGATTTTTTGCACGTCGGAGGTGCCTTCGTAGATCTGGCAGACCCGCACGTCGCGGTAAATGCGTTCAACGGGGAAGTCGTTCACATAGCCATAACCGCCCAGGGTCTGGATGGCCACGCTGCAGACCTGTTCGGCCATTTCGCTGGCAAACAGCTTGGCCATGGCGGCTTCCTTGAGGCAAGGCAGGCCGGCATCGCGCAGGCTGGCGGCATGCCAGATCAGCTGGCGCGCGGCTTCGATTTTGGTGGCGCATTCGGCCAGGCGAAAACCCACGGCCTGGTGGTTGAAGATGGCGGTGCCGAAGCTTTGGCGCTCTTTGGCGTAGTCGAGTGCGAACTCAAATGCGCTGCGCGCCATGCCCACGCTTTGCGCGGCGATGCCTATGCGCCCGCCTTCGAGCGCGCCCAGGGCGATCTTGTAGCCCTCGCCTTCGCTGCCGATCAGGTTTTCGGCCGGGATGCGGCAGTTGTCAAAATTGATCTGCGCGGTGTCGCTGGAATGCTGGCCCAGCTTGTCTTCCAGCCGCGCGACCACATAACCGGGTGCGCTGGTGGGCACGATAAAGGCGCTCATGCCTTTTTTGCCGGCGCCCTTGTCGGTGACGGCGATGACGATGGCGGCGTGGCCGTTCTTTCCGCTGGTGATGAACTGCTTGACGCCGTTGAGCACATACTCGTCGCCCTGCTTGACGGCCGTGGTGCGCAGCGAAGACGCATCGCTGCCGACATGCGGCTCGGTCAGGCAGAAGACGCCCAGCATTTCGCCTTGCGCGAGTTTTGCCAGCCACTGCTTTTTCTGCTGGGCATTGCCGTAACGCATCAGGATGGCATTGACGGGACAGTTGGTGACGCTGATGGCGGTGCTGGTGCCGCCGTCGCCGGCGGCGATTTCTTCAAGTACCAGGGCCAGCGTGAGGTAGTCAAGGTTGGCGCCGCCGAACTCTTCAGGCACACAAATGCCGTAGGCACCCAGCGCGGCCAGGCCTTTGTGGGCTTCGACGGGGAAGTGGTGCTCCTTGTCCCAGCGCGCGGCATGGGGCCAGAGTTCTTCTTTGGCGAACGCGCGGACAGCGTCGCGGATCATTTCCTGGTCCTGGTTGAGCAGCATGTTTTTACCTTTAGGGGCCCTTGACGGGCTTGAACCGGTTACCGTCGAGCCGGAAGCGGCGTGAGGTCACCAGCAGTTTTTCTTTGGGGGATCCACCGAGCTGGGTCGTGACCTCGACCATCTCAACGGGCTTCAATCCGTAACCTCCCAGCAACTGGAACTGCACATGCGTCTGTTCGCAGGGCTTGGCTGACGGGGAAGTCTCCCCGCAAGCGCCCAGGTTGTTGCCGAACTCGGCTTTGTGCAGGACCTGCATATTCCAGCCCTTAAAGCGGACCAGCGCATGGATGAAGTCTTCGGTACCCTGGCCTGAGCCAGAGTTCTCCAGCAAAGAGAACTCGCCATAGTGACCGGCGACATAACGCGAGCCAAGTGACTGGCTGTAGTCAAGTTCCCTGGCTTGCTTCAAGGCCGGGCGATACAAAAAAGTACCCGAAGAATAATTACGTCCGCGTTGCGGGAACCATACCGAAACAAGAAAGGCCGTCTCGGTTTTCCCGACCATGACGTCATGCATGCCCCGAATCCCCAGGGTCTCATCCTTGTTGGTGCGGTCCTTCAGGCCCCCGCGCATCGCGGTCAGGAGTTCTTGCTCATTGGGCCAGGGGGGAACAGGGTCAGGTGCGGCGAAAGCCGAAGCAGCCGAAGTAGCCGCACCGACCGCGATCAGCCCGATCGCGAATGCACGGCGCACACCCGCGGCGAAACGGTTGTCATGACCCATGGGCACCATGCTGCACCTCACCAGGATTTAAACGGCACGCCGTCGTAGTTGAGAAAAGCGCCCTTGTGTTCAGGCGTGAGCCCGGCCAGCGCGGCGCGCATGGCGGTGACACTTTGGACGGTGGTGAGCGGCGCGCCGCTGCCGCCCATGTCGGTCTGCACCCAGCCGGGCGACAGGGCGACCATGATGGCCTTGGGGTAGTCGTGCTGGGCCGAGGCGACCACCATATTGAGGGCCGCCTTGCTGGCGCGGTAGACCCAGCCGCGGCTGCTGTCGACGCCGTCCATCTTGGCCATGGCGCTGCTGATAAACGCAAAACGCCCACCGCCGCCGCGCACCGCTTCGACCAAGGGCGCGACCTGCGGAATGGCCTGCATGGCGCCCAGCACATTGGTGTGCATGGCATGGTCAAAGGCCTCGCGTGTGGGCGGGGCCAGTGCGTCGCCGTGCGGAAAGACACCGGCCACATAGAGGGCGATGTCGATTTCCTCGCCGTCGAGCAGCCAGGCCAGGCCGCTGATGCTGGTGGGCTGGGCCACATCCACGCGCAAGGCCTTGGCGCCCAGGCCCTTGAGGCGCTGCAGGCCCTCATCGTCGCGCGCGGTGGCAATGACCTGCGCGCCTTCCGCCAGGTACTGGCGGGCGAATTCAAGCCCTATGCCGCGCGATGCGCCTATGACAAGGACCTTCATCGTGGTTCAGACCAATTCAATGGCCAGCGCCGTGCCTTCACCACCGCCTATGCACAGCGTGGCGATGCCTTTTTTCAGGCCGCGCGCCTTGAGCGCGTGGATCAACGTGACGATGATGCGGGCGCCCGATGCGCCGATCGGGTGGCCCAGTGCGCAGGCGCCGCCGTTGACGTTGACGATGTCGTGGCTGATGCCGAGCTCTTTCATCGCGGCCATGGGCACGACGGCGAAAGCTTCGTTGACTTCCCAGAGGTCCACGTCCTTGACGCTCCAGCCGATTTTTTTGAGCAGCTTGTTGACGGCGCCTACCGGTGCGGTGGTGAACCACTCGGGCTGCTGTGCGAAGGTGGCATGGCCGACGATGCGGGCGATGGGCTTGGCACCCAGTTCTTTGGCCGTCGATTCGCGGGCCAGCACCAGGGCGGCTGCGCCGTCGTTAATGGAGGAGCTGGAGGCGGCGGTGATGGTGCCGTCTTTCTTGAAGGCGGGCTTGAGCGTGGGGATCTTGTCGAGCTTGACCTTGCCCGGGCCTTCGTCGATGGAGATCACCGTGTCGCCGCTGCGGCCCTTGACGGTGACGGGGGTGATCTCGGCCTTGAAGGCGCCGGACTCGGTGGCGGCCTTGGCGCGGTTGACGCTGGCGGTGGCGAAGGCGTCCTGCGCTTCGCGAGTGAAGCTGTATTTTTCGGCGCACTGCTCGCCGAAAGTGCCCATGGCGCGGCCGGGTTCGTAGGCGTCTTCCAGGCCGTCCAGCATCATGTGGTCATAGATGCGGTCGTGGCCTATACGGATGCCGCTGCGGCCCTTGAGCAGCAGGTGGGGTGCGTTGGTCATGCTTTCCATGCCGCCCGAGACCATGACGTCGCGGCTGCCGGCGACGAGCTGGTCGTGGGCCAGCATGGTGGCTTCCATGCCGGAGCCGCACATCTTGGAGAGCGTGACCGCACCCACGCTGGCGGGCAGGCCGCCCTTGAAGCCGGCCTGGCGCGCCGGGGCCTGGCCCTGGCCGGCCATCAGGCAGTTGCCGAACAGCACTTCGTCGACCTTCTCAGGCGCGATGCCGGCGCGCTCAATGGCGGCCTTGATGGCGGCGCCGCCCAGGTCGTGGGCCGAGAGGCTGCTGAAGTCGCCCTGGAAGCCGCCCATGGGGGTGCGGGCCGCGCCGAGGATAACGATGGAGTCAGACATGAGGGAGTCCTTTCAGGTTGGGTGTGTGTTTAAGGGGTCAGGCCGCTAAGGCCTGTTAAAGCCGGTTCGGGCGGCAGCTGCGTCAGCACTTCGTCATGGGCTTCGCCGGGGCTGTGCAGCGCGATAAAGCGCTTTTCGCGCTCGTAGGGGAAAACGTCGTGCACATGGCCGGCCTGGATGCGTGCCTGGTGTTTTTGCCAGAAGTCGGCGTCCAGCAGGTTGGCGTGGTGTTTCATGAAGACCTCGCGCACCGCGTCATTGCCGAGCAGGAAGGGCTCGAAGGTTTCGGGGAACACGTCCTTGGGGCCGACGGAGTACCAGACCTCACCGCTCATCTCGTCTTCCTCGTTGCGGGCGGCGGGCACCTTGCGGAAGTTGCAGTCGGTGATGTATTCGATCTCGTCGTAGTCGTAGAACACGACCTTGCCGTGGCGCGTGATGCCGAAGTTCTTCCAGAGCATGTCGCCGGGGAAGATGTTGGCGGCCACCAGGTCCTTGATGGCGTTGCCGTACTCGACGACGGCGCGCTCTATCTGGTCCTTGGCGGCGGGCTCGTTGACGCCGGCGTCGAAGGCTTCCTGCAGGTAGATGTTCAGCGGGATCATGCGGCGCTCGATGTAGACGTGCTTGATGATGACCTCGGTCTGGCCGTCGCCGTCGCGGTCGCTGATCTCGAGCTGGCTGGGCGCGAATTTTTCGATCTCGGCGATGAGCTCGTCGTCGAAGCGGTCGCGCGGGAAGGCGACCTCGCTGTATTCCTGGGTGTCGGCCATGCGGCCCACGCGGTCGTGCTGCTTGACCAGCAGGTACTTGCCCTTGATCTGCTCGCGCGTGGTGTCTTTCTGCGGCGGATAGTAGTCTTTGATGACCTTGAAGACGTAGGGGAAGGACGGCAGGTCGAACACCAGCATGACCATGCCCTTGATGCCGGGCGCGATGCGGAACTTGTCGGTGGAGTGCCGCAGGTGATAAAGGAAGTCGCGGTAGAACAGCGTCTTGCCCTGCTTGGCCAGGCCCAGCGCGTTGTAGATTTCGGCGCGCGGCATGTGCGGCATCATGCTGCGCAGAAACTGCACATAGGCCGAGGGAATGCCCATGTCGACCATGAAGTAGGCGCGCGCGAAGCTGAAAAGAATCAGCAAATCGTCTTCGCCGAACAGCGCCGCATCTATGACCAGCTTCCCGGCCTTGTTGTGCAGCACCGGCAGCGCGAAGGGCACTTCGTTGAAGCCGTTGATGATCTTGCCGACGACGTAAGCGCCCTTGTTGCGAAAGAACAGGCTGGTCAGGACCTGGATCTGGAAGTTGGCGCGCAGCTTGACGTCGGCAAAGCGCTCGCTGATGGCCTCGAGCACATAGCCGGCATCGCGCTCCAGGTCGTCAAACGGCAGGCGCAGGTCGAAGTCGCGCACCAGCTGCAGCAGCACATCGCGCATGTTGTCGCGCGTGGGGTAGTAGGCACGGTAGGTGGGCTGGGCGGTGGGCTCTTCGTTTTCGATGTACTCGGTGCTGACGGCCGGGCGCACGAAGATGAAGTCGTTCTGGAAGTAGCTGCGGTGCAGTATCTTGGTGGTGACCGAGTTGAAAAAGGTCTCGGCGAGTTCGGGCTGGTGGTGGTTAACCAGCAGGCCTATGTAGTGGAGCTTGACCTGCTGCCAGACATCCATGGGCTGCTCGCCGGCCTTGAACTCGCGCTCCAGCCGGGTGGAGGCTTCGCGCACGCGCAGGTCGTAGAACTCGATGCGCTCGCGCTGGGCGCGCTGCTGGCCGTGCCAGTCGGCCGTTTCAAAGCGGTGCTTGGCGCGCGCGGATTCGGTGCGGAACAGCTGGTAGTGGCGGTTGAAGCCGTCCATCATCGCCTTGGCGATGTCGTAGGCGATGCTCGAGTCCAGGCGCTGGGGGAACATGGCGGCCGGCCTTTGTTAGACCAGTTGCTGCTGCGTGCCGCCGCCCACGCGGGCCATCCACACGTCCCAGACGCGGTCTATGGCCTTGCTGTAGAGCATGTCGAGCTGCTCGGGCCCGGCGACGCTCATCTGCAAGTCCTGCAGCAGGCCGTCGTGCACGCCGAAGGCCCAGCCATGCACGGTGACCTCCTGGCCGCGCGCCCAGGCGTCGACCATGACGGTGCTGACCGAGACGTTGACGACCTGCTCGATGACGTTGATGTCGCACAGGGCCTGGGCGCGCACGTCCTCGGGCAGGCTGTCGAGCAGCTGGCGGTGGCGATGCCGCACGTCCTGGATGTGGCGCAGCCAGTTGTCGGCGAGACCAATGCGTGCGCCTTCGAGTGCGGCCTGCACGCCGGAGCAGCCATAGTGGCCGACGACCATGATGTCTTTCACCTTGAGGCGCTCGACGGCGAACTGGATGGCCGAGAGCGCGTTGAGGTCGGAGTGCACGACGATGTTGGCGACGTTGCGGTGCACGAATACCTCGCCGGGCTCCAGGCCCGTGATCTGGTTGGCGGGTACGCGGCTGTCGGAGCAGCCTATCCACATGTACCTGGGCGTCTGCTGCTTCACCAGGCCGGTGAAGAAGCCGGGCCGTTCGGCCTCCATCTGCGCGGCCCAGGCACGGTTATGGGCAAAAAGGTCTTGGAGAGAGGTGGTCATGGGGGTATTTTCACCTGCCGGCGGGAATGCCGTCCGGGAGGCGGCTGAAATCATTTTTCATCGATTGCCTTCGGCTTCAAAAGCGATTTTTCGGCCAGGCATTTTTCCCTGAAGTCGGTGGCGAGCTCGTCGCTTTCGGGGCCGGGTGGGCTGCGGTCCGGCCCGGCTTTCACGATGGATGCGTCGGCCAGCAAAGGGCCTTCGCCGGAAAAATCGCAGACAAAGCGGTAGTCGCCGCCGGCGGACGAGGCTTGCAGCATCTTTCGGGTGAGATGCAGCTTGCCGTCCTGGTAACACCATCGCTGCACTTCACCGTCACCTTTGACCAGCCCCGCCAGGCAGCGCTCGCCCTGGCTTTCATAGAAGTCGGCCGCACCTTTGCCGAAAAGGGGATACAGGTTCCTGAAGTTGGGCGTGGCTCCTCGCGAGTACATCAGCTGCTGGGCGGGATAGGGGTTTGCTCCGCCGTGAAGGTACTCAAACAGGGTGAGGTTTCCCAGGCTTTTCCATTTGAACTGTTCGCAGGCCGTGTGATGCGCCAGGCCCTTGGCGCTGAAATGCAGGGTGTCGTCAAGCTGGATGCTGGCGCTGGAGCCATCCTGCAAGGTAAGGCCCACGGTGTAGGCCACAAAACTGCCCTCCAGGGCGAGCTCGTTCCCGCTCGGTTCCCCGATTCTTGAGCCTTCCACAAGAACGTTCGTCACCTTTCCCCGCAACGATTCGGGGACAGGGCATTCGAAGCTGGCGTCCGCTTCGACAGACGCGGCGTTGCTGGGCACGGGCTCGTCTTTCTCGCACGCGCCGAGAAGCGCGGCAAGCGCGAGCACAAGAACCCATTTCGCGCTCTGATGTATCACCGGCATGGGCACCGGCCTCACATGGTCTCGGCGAACAGTTCCCGCCCTATGAGCATGCGGCGGATTTCGCTGGTGCCGGCGCCGATTTCATAGAGCTTGGCGTCGCGCCAGAGGCGGCCCAGCGGGTATTCGTTGATATAGCCGTTGCCGCCGTGGATCTGCAGGCCTTCGCCGGCCATCCAGGTGGCTTTTTCGGCGCACCAGAGGATGACGGAGGCGCAGTCCTTGCGGACCTGGCGCACGTGCTCGACGCCCAGCAGGTCGAGGTTTTTGGCGACGGTGTAGGCGAAGGCGCGGCCGGCCTGCAGCACGGTGTACATGTCGGCGACCTTGCCCTGGATGAGCTGGAACTCGCCGATGCTCTGGCCGAACTGCTTGCGGTCGTGGATGTAGGGCACGACGCTGTCCATGACCGACTGCATGATGCCCAGGGGGCCGCCGGTGAGCACGGCGCGCTCGTAATCCAGCCCGCTCATGAGCACCTTGGCGCCGCTGTTGAGGCCGCCCAGGATCTGGCTGGCGGGCACCTCGACGTTGTTGAAGACCAGCTCGCCGGTGTGGCTGCCGCGCATGCCGAGCTTGTCGAGCTTTTGCGCGACGGAAAAGCCCTTCATGCCTTTTTCGATCAAGAAGGCGGTGACGCCGCGCGCGCCGAGTTCGGGCTCGGTCTTGGCGTAGACCACCAGGGTGTCGGCGTCGGGGCCGTTGGTGATCCACATCTTGCTGCCGTTGAGCAGGTAGTAGCCGCCCTTGTCTTCGGCTTTGAGCTTCATGCTGATGACGTCGCTGCCGGCGCCGGGCTCGCTCATGGCAAGAGCCCCCACGTGTTCGCCGCTGATGAGCTTGGGCAGGTATTTTTTGCGCTGCTCGTCGCTGCCGTTGCGCTTGATCTGGTTGACGCAGAGGTTGCTGTGCGCGCCGTAGGACAGGCCCACGGAGGCGCTGGCGCGGCTGATCTCTTCCATGGCGATCATGTGGGCCAGGTAGCCCATGTTGGCGCCGCCGTACTCCTCACCCACGGTGATGCCGAGCACGCCCAGCGCGCCCATCTTGGGCCAGAGGTCCATGGGGAACTGGTCGCTGCGGTCGACCTCGGCCGCGCGCGGGGCGATCTCGGCCTGGGCGAATTCGCGCACCGCGTCGCGCAGCGCGTCTATGTCTTCACCGAGCTGGAAGTTGAGTCCGGGCATATTGGTCATGGTGGGCGTCCTTTTGAGGGCTGGATGGTCGGGATTGTTGGGATCGGGGGGTCAGTAGGTCTTGGGCACGGGCACCAGGGTCTGCTGCATCAGGGCGCAGGGGCTTTGTTTGCCGTCGGGGGCAAAGTGCGTGACCTCGGCGGTGGTGACGATGATGCGCTTGCCGGCCCTGGCGACGCGGCCCAGGGCGCGCAGCTCGCCGTCCCGGAAGGCGGCCATGAAGTTGATCTTGTATTCGACGGTGGTGACTTCGCTGTCTTCGGCGGCCACGGTGAGGGCCGCATAACCGCCGGCGATGTCGGCCAGCGCGCCCATGGCCCCGCCGTGAAAGCTGCCCTGCTGCTGGGTCACGTTGTCCGACCAGGGCAGCGCCACTTCGCACAGGCCCGGTTCCACGCGCAGCAGGCGCGCGCCCAGGTGCCGCATCAGGCCCTGGCGCAAAAAGCTGGCTTCGATGCGGCGGAACAGCGCGGAAGGGGCGGCGGATACGTCCATGGGGTAGCCCTTTGCAGGATGGAAGGCGGTGAGGTGTCGGTTTTGATTGACGTTTACGTAAACGTCAATTATGGCGTATTTGCGGGCCAGCCGGTGTTTGACCCGGCAAGCCTTGCGGAAATCACCGAAGCGGCCCCTGGCGGCCGCACCGGCGCCGCGCTCAGGCGGCCTTGCTTTTTTCGGCCTTGCCGAGCAGGGCCTTGGCTTCTTTTTCGTGGGTGCGGATTTCGTCGAGGTTGGCCTGCAGGTCCATCAGCTGGGCCTCGAGCTTTTTGCGGTGCTCGCCCAGCACGGCCAAAAACTTGCGCAGCTGCGGCGCGGTGTCGCGCGGGCTGTCGTAGGAGTCGATGATCTCCTTGGCCTCGACCAGCGACAGCCCCAGGCGCTTGGCGCGCAGCGTGAGCTTGAGCCGGGTGCGGTCGCGCGCGGTGTAGACGCGGTTGCGGCCGCCCGCCCCTTCGCGCTGCGGCTGCAGCAGGCCCATGTCTTCATAGAACCGCATGGCGCGCGTGGTCAGGTCGAACTCTTTTGCCAGGTCGCTGATGGTGTAAGTGGTGGCCATGGTGGTGGGTGAAGTCCTGTGCAAACGGGGGCGACAGCGCGAAACAGGCGCGGTCCCTACAATGGCTGAACATGACGTTTACGTAAACGTCAAATATACCGTGAATATTGCCATGAACCTCCTTGAACAGCAACTCCACTACCCCTTCGGCGACACCCTGCCCGCCTCGGGCGCGACGCTGGAAGTGGCGCCCGGCGTGAAGTGGATTCGCATGGCCCTGCCCTTCGCGCTGGACCACATCAACCTGTGGCTGCTGCGCGACGAGATGGACGACCCGAACCAGGCGGGCGCCAGGATCCAGGGCTGGACCATCGTCGACTGCTGCATCAGCCGCGAGGAGTCCAAGGCCCAGTGGGAGGAAATTTTCGCTACGCAACTCGAAGGCCTGCCGGTGCTGCGCGTCATCGTGACCCATATGCACCCCGACCACATCGGCCTGGCGTACTGGCTGTGCGAGCGCTGGTCCTGCAGGTTGTGGATCAGCGCCACCGATTACCACTCGGCACGCATAGGCTCGCAAAGCACCACGGGTTTCGGCGGCGAGAGCGCCGCGCGCTTTTTTGCCTCGCACGGCCTGGTGGACCCGGAAGCCATCGAAAAAATCCGCGGACGCGCCAGCTACTACCCCGGCATGGTGCCTGCGGTGCCGGCCAGCTATGTGCGCATCATGGACGGGATGACGGTGCGCATAGGCGGGCGCGACTGGCGCTGCATCAGCGGCTACGGCCACGCGCCGGAACATATCGCGCTGCATTGTGAACAGACCGGCACGCTGATCAGCGGCGACATGGTGCTGCCGCGCATTTCCACCAATGTGAGTGTCTACGACCTGGAGCCCGAGGCCAATTCGCTCACGCTGTTCCTGGACTCCATCGACAAATTCCTGCCGCTGGACAAGGACACGCTGGTGCTGCCCTCGCACGGCAAGCCCTTTCGCGGCCTGCACACCCGCGTAGGCCAGCTGCACGACCACCACCGCGACCGCCTGGCCGAAGTCATGCAGGCCTGCGAAGCAGCCCCCTGCAGCGCCGCCGACATCCTGCCCATCATGTTCCCCCGCAAGCTGGACCTGCACCAGACCACCTTCGCCATGGGCGAAGCGGTGGCGCATTTGCATGCGTTGTGGTTCCAGAAAAAGCTTGCGCGCCGGCTGGATGCCGACGGTATTTACCGGTTCAGTAGCGCCGTTTCGGCGTAGCGGCCGGAACTAGGGTAGCGAGTCTCCACATCAGCAAGGGCCGCGGAACTGGCTTTGCCAGGCCGCAGGCGCAGCGCCCCCGAGGGGCTGGAGCCCGCGGCTCCAAGCCTGCCTGCGCAGGCTTGGACGGGCGACAGAGGCGAAGCGTCTCGCGAGCCGCGGCCTGCAAGGCCTCGCGCATTACACGCAGCCGAAGGCGAAGTGAAAAGCGTGGGGGCCTAATGCCTCCATTTGCGGTTGGCAGTGACCAACGCCGTGACATAACCATGCAGCCAGTCAAAGTTGATCGGCTTTTGCAGCAGGTGGGCTTCGGGTGGCAGGCCGCCGCGGGCCTTGACGGCTTCGGGCGCCAGGCCGCTGATGACCACGATCTGCATGTCGGCGAGCTGCAGGTTGCGCTTGCAGGCCTTGAGCATTTCGATGCCGTCGACGCCGGGCATGGACAGGTCGGTGATCAGCAGGTCGGGCCGCATGCTCGCGATGTCCATCATGGCTTCGAGCGCCGACGGCATCCAGGTGCAGTCGACCGGCAGGTCCCAGTCCTCGAACTGGCAGCGATAAAGCTCGCGGGTGTTTTCGTCGTCTTCCACCATCAGCACGCGCAGGCGGTGCTTGGGGTCGGTGTCGGCCCGCGAGAGTTGCGGGCTGTTCTTGGCCAGGTAGGCATTGATGGACTGCAGCGCGATGCGGCGATGGCCGCCCAGCGTTTTCCAGGCTTCGATCTCACCTTTTTCCACCAGCGATTGCACGGTGGCGACAGACAGGCCCAGCAGCTTGGCCGCGTAGCTGGTGCCGCAGTAATCCTCGCTCGAGAAATCCGAAGCGGTGATGGCGGCCTCGAAAGACTTGGGTTCACGCATGATCAGTCTCGTAAAGGATTGTTTTTGGCATTTTTCGCATTTTAATCAATTCGATGTATCAAACCCTAGTAAAAACAGCAGAAAAGACGTTAAAACACACTTCAACCACGGTAATTAATCCCGCCGAAGACACATTGCGTCACATCAGGACACATCAGGACGTTTGCGGGGTTTTCGGCAGGGTGAAGAAGAAGGTCGCGCCGTGGCCCGGCGAGGACTCGGCCCACAGCCTGCCGCCGTGGCGTTTGATGACCCGGCTGGAGGTGGCCAGGCCTATGCCGGTGCCGGGAAACTCCGACGCGGCGTGCAGGCGCTGGAAGGGGTTGAAGAGCTTGTCGGCGTAGGCCATGTCAAAACCAGCGCCATTGTCGCGCACGAAGTACACGGGAAGCCCCGCGGCGTCCTGCGTGTGGCCGACGGTGATCTCGGTCACTCCCTCGTGGGAGCTGAACTTCCAGGCATTGCCGAGCAGGTTTTCCATGACCACGCGGACCAGGCGCGCGTCGCCGTGCGCCCTCAGGCCTTTTTCGATGGTGATCACCGCCTTGCGGTCGGGGTCGCGCGCCTGCCAGTCGTCCATGATGCTGTGCGCCAGGGCCGACAGGTCCACCGACTTGTTGCTCAGCGGCGCGCGCGAGACCTGCGCCAGCGACAGCAGGTCTTCGATCAGCTGCCCCATCTGCGCCACCCCGGCCTGGATGCGCGACAGGTAGTGCGAGACCTTGTCGCCGGCATTGGCGCCCAGCTGCTTGGCCAGCAGGCGGCTGAAGCCGTCCACGGTGTTGAGCGGCGAGCGCAGGTCGTGCGACACGGAATAGGAAAACGCCTCGAGCTCGTGGTTGGACAGGCGCAGCGCGGCCTCGATGGCCTTGATCTCGGTGATGTCGGCGTCTATGCCGACCCAGAAAGCCACCCGGCCCTGCTCGTCGATGACGGGCGAGGCGCGGTAGGACATGGTGTGGCAGCTGCCGTCACGTGCCAGCACGCGGCGTATGCCCATGAAGGGCGCCTGCGCGGCCCTGGCGGCCTCCCAGGTGGCCTTGACCTCGGGAAGGTCCTCGGGGTGGATGACGGAGAACCACTGCGTGCCGGTCCAGTCCTCGAGCTTGCCGCCCACCAGCTCGAACCAGGCGCGGTTGAAGTAGGTGGCCGCGCCGTCGGGGTTGATGGTCCACACCACCTGGGGCGCCTGTTCGGCCAGCCCGCGGAACAGGGCCTGCTGGCGCTCCAGCTCCAGCGTGCGCTCGGCCACCTTGCGCTCCAGCCCGGTGTTGAGCTGGCTGACTTCCTCCAGCAGGCGGGCGTTCTCGATGGCGATGGACGCCAGCTGGGCCAGCTCGAGCGCGACGTATTCGTCCTGCTGCGTGAACTCGCCTTCGTACTTGTCGGACAGCTGCAGCAGGCCGATGTTGCGGCCGTCGCGCCCGGTCAGCGGCACGGCCAGCCAGCCGCGCATGGCCGGGTGTTTGTCGGCATAGCTGCCGAAACCGCGCCAGCGCGGATGGGCTTCGAGTTCGGCCTGCGTCATGCGCATGGAGCGGTTGGTCTGGCAGACCATGGCGTAAATGCCGGTGCCGTCGGGCGGCTCGATCAGGTCGCGGTACTTCGCGTATTTGTCGGACAGGGACAAGGCGTTGATGGCCTGCTTCCAGTCGCTGTTCACGGTCAGGCTGACGATGGACTGGTGGGCGCCCACCACGCCCCTGGCCTGTTCGGCCACCTCGTGCATGGTGCCTTCCAGCGTCTGGTGCCAGGTGATGGCCTGGGCGGCGTCGGCCGCGCGCTGCAGGGTAAAGAGGTGCTCCTGCACATCGCGCTCGGCCTTGAGCTGGGCCGTGACGTCCATCGCCAGCACAAAGCGCGCGGGCACGCCGGCGTACTGGATGGGCCGCGACACCGCATGGGCGGAAAAGATGGAGCCGTCCTTGCGGCGGTGCTGCCATGAGCCTTTTCTTTCGACCGAGTTGTCGCTGAGCGCGCGCTCCAGGCGCGCGTGCTCGGCCTCGGGACGGATGTCGAACAGGGTCATGCCCAGGAATTCCTCCACCGAGTAACCGTAGCTGTCCACCGCCGCCTTGTTGACGTTGAGGAAACGCGAGGTGGCGACGTCAAACACCCACATGGGCACCGGCGCCATCTCAAAGAGGGCGGCATAGCGCTGCTCGCTGTCCACCAGCGCCTGCTCGGCCCGCTTGCGCTGGGTGACGTCGCGCTCGACCGCGACCCAGTGGGTGTACCGGCCTTTGGCGTCGGCGATGGGCACGATGTCCAGGTCTACCCAGAACTCCTCGCCGCCCTTGGTGTAGTTGATCAGTTCGGCGCGCACCGGCTGCCATGCCTGCAGCGCGGCGCGGATGCGGTCCAGTTCGGCACGCTGCGTCTTGGGGCCCTGCAGCAGGCGCGGCGTGCGGCCCAACACCTCCTCGCGGGTGTAGCCGGTGCGGCGCTCGAAGGCATCGTTGACAAAGACGATGCGCGGGCCCGGCGCGTCAATGGGCCCGGCCTCGGTGATCAGCACGATGTCGTTGAGGCGGGCGACGCAGGACTCCAGCAGGCGCAGGTGCTCCTGGGCCTGGTGCTGCTCGGTGATGTCCTGCAGCACGCCGACCAGGCTCACGACCTTGCCGTCCCGCTGGAGCGCGCGGCCGCGCGTGCGCACCCAGATGCGCCGGCCTTTCTCGGTGATGAGCGGCAGCTCCAGGTCCCATGGCGTGCCGTGAAGAAAGGCGGCTTCGGCCGCGGCCCTGACGATGGGCTGCGCCTCCGGCGCATAGGACCGGATCGCCTGCCCTATGCTGAGCCTGGCCCCGGGCTCCATGTCATGGATGCGGTAAATTTCCTGGGACCAGTAGGGCGCCATGGTGTCGGCCTGGACTTCCCAGCCGCCGATTTTCGCGAGCTCGCCGGTGCGGTTGAGCAACTCGGTGCCGCGGGCGATTTCGAGTTCCGCCTGCTTGCGGTCGGTGATCTCCTGGAGCACGCCGGAGCGGCGCGGCCCCTGGCCCGGCTGGCCGTCCTGCGGCCCATGGGCACGGCCCACCAGGTGGATCCAGCGCAGCTCGCCGGCGGCCGTGATGATGCGGAACTCGACGTCCAGCGGCAGGCCGGCCGCCACGGCGGCGTCGCGCCTGGCCTTGAAGTCCTGGCGGTCGCCGGGATGGATCAGCTGCAAAAACGAATCGCGGTTGGTGGCAAAGGTCGCCTTGTCCACCCCCAGCACGTCATAGACCTCATCGGACCACCAGGTCTCTTCGCTGCGCACGTCAAGCTGCCAGTAGCCTATGCGCCCCAGGCGCTGGGCATCCTGCAGCCTGCGCTGGATGGCCTCGCTGTTCGCCAGTTCCGCCTCCAGGGCCCCGCGGTGCTTCTGCAGGGATTCGGCCATGCGGTTAAAGCCTTCGGCGATCCGGGAGAATTCCCCGCCGTCGTCGGACGCCGTGACGGGGATGCGCACATCCAGCCGCCCGTCCTGGATGCACCGGGTCGCCTCCAGGATGTTGCGCGTGGGGACCACGATGGCGCGCCCGCCCATCATCCAGGCGAGCAAGCCGCTCAGGAAAGCCAGCAGGGACAGCACGCCCAGCTCCAGCCACAGCTGCCGCTGGGTGGCGCCCACCACCAGGTTGTGGTCCAGGCTGACTGCCACAAAAAAAGCCTCGCTGAGGTTGCTGCTGCTGGGCGTATAGGCCCAAAGCCGGCGCTTGCCCGCGCCGTCCGGGCCATCTGCCGTGCCGACCCGCATGCCTTTGATCGCTTCGCGCAGCACCGGGCTGGCCGCCTTCTGGCCGATACGAATCGGCAGGGACGGCCGTCCCGCCAGCAGCACGCCGTTGCGGTCGTGGATGCCGAGCGCTGCGCCGGGCGGCAGGTGAATACTCTCCACCGTCTTCGCCATTTCGCCCAGGTCCACCGAGGCATAGGCCACGACCACGACCTGTCTCTCGCGGTCCAGCAGGGGCAGCGCGAAGGTGATGGAGGGTATGCCCGTGGCGCGGCCCACGATGTACTCGCCGGTCACGAATTCGCGGCGCGCCACGGCCTCGCGGAAATAGGCACGGTCGCCCAGGTAGTTCAGCGTCGAATTGGGAATCCCGTTGCACAGGGCCCGGCCGTCCATGCCCACAACGCCCAGGTTGGCATACAGCGGGAACAGCCGGTTCAACTGCACCAGGTAGGCGTCGCAACGGCCGCCCCTGCCGCCCTTGACGTTCTTGCCGTCCTCTCCGCTCAGCAGTTCGGGCGCATGGACGACGGCGGTGAGCACCTGGCGCGCCGTCTCGGCCAGCTGCTGCTGGTTGGAGGCCGCCAGCGAGGCCGCGAACTGCAGGTCGGTCATGGCTCGCTCGACGGCGACATCGGCGTTGTAGACGGCCTTGAAGATGGACAGTCCGAACAGCGGAACAATCGCGGCCAGCACCAATATGACGAGGCGGGTCCGCAGCGTGATCTGAACCTTCATCGCGGCCATCGCTCAGGAGCCCGCCCGGGCCGCACAGGCGGCCCGCCCCGCGGGCGTATCAACCGGCCGCGATCGATTCATTGACATCCAGCCAATAGGCCTGGAGCCGCTGGAGTTTTTCCGTAAGGTCTCCGAAATCGACGGGCTTGCGCACAAAGCCATTGGCGCCGGCCTGGTAGCACGCCACGATGTCGGAGCGCTCGCTCGAGGATGTCAGCATGACCACCGGCACCAGGGCGGTGAGCGGGTTGCCGCGCACGCCACGCAGCACGTCCAGCCCCGAGAGTTTGGGCAGCTTCATGTCCAGCAGGATGAAGGAAGGCTGGCGCTGCGTGTCGCGCCCCGCATGGGCCCCCTGCCCGAACAGGTAGTCCAGCGCCTGCACGCCATCGCGGGCGACCGCGATCTCGGCCGTCACGCCCTGCTCCTCCAGAGTCAAGACAGTCAGCTCCAGGTGGTCGGGGTTGTCTTCAACTACGAGTATGAGCTTGTCGTTCATGGAGGTGCTTTGGAGGTACGACATCAAGTCCCTGGTGTTTTTGGCATTTTTGATATTTTTGATATTTTTGTCATATTAACAAGTAACGCCAAGCTGTACTACTTTGTTATCGCCGATTCAGCCCCCGGCAACGGCTTTGCCCTGCGCCGCCCTGGCACCCCCACCTGCCTACCAGCGCGGGATCGCCTCGTCCTTGAGCTGGCCGCGCAATTCAGCGTAATCGGGCACGATGGTGCGCACGGTATCCCAGAAGCGCGGGCTGTGGTCCATGACGCGCAAATGGCTCAGTTCATGGACCACCACGTAGTCGATCACCGATTGCCGGAAATGGACCAGCCGCCAGTTCAGCCGGATGGAACCGTCGGCGCTGGCGCTGCCCCAGCGCGTGCCGGCGCTGGAAAGGCTGAGCTTGTGCCACTGCACGCCAAGCTGCGGCGCAAAATGGTTGAGCCGCTCGATGAAGATGCGCTTGGCCTGGCGCATCAGCCAGGCCTGCACGGCATCGCGAATCTGCTCGGCCGAAGCGTTGTGGGGCAGGCCCACGTGCAGCGTCATCTGCGCCACGCCGGGCAGCATGTCGCCGGCCGAGCCCTCGTTGCCCTGCAGCAGCACCTCGGGAGCGCGGGTCTTGAGTTCGGCACCCACGCCGCCGAAGGCGTGCCGCGGGTCTATCACCACAATCACCTGCTCGCCCAGGAACGGCAGGGTGGTGCCGTCCTTCCAGTCGATGCGCGCGGACTCCATGCGCTGGTGGCGTTCGCGGGTCTCCTGCAGCTTGGCAAGTATCCAGCCGGATTTTTCCAGCACGGCCTTGTCGATTTCATACAGCGGCACCCATTTAGGCGCGCTCACCGTGAGGCCGTCGGCGCCGGCCGAAAAACCTATGGTCTTGCGTTTGCTGCGCCGGAATTCATAAGCCACCAGGATGCCGTCCAGCACGGTCTCGCGCGTGGCGCGCGGATGGCGGAAAGTGGCCGGGGCCAGGGCCTGCCGCAGGGTCTGCGCAGGCAGCTGCGGCCCTATGAACTCGGGCTCGGGGGCCGCTGGCGGCCGCGGGGCGGACGTGGGCGGTTTTCTGGGGCGCGGCTTTGCCGGTGGTTTTGCACTTTTCGGGTTTGCAGCGCGGGGCGGCGGCGCGGGATGGGCGTCAAACAGGTCGAGCGTGAACTGGAGAAGCCGTTGCATCATGGCAGTTTAGCGCGGCGTGATGATAGGCGCAGGCACCGCTCAGGTATTGGCGGCGGCGCCGGCGTAGGCCTCGGGATCCAGACGATGCATTTCGGACTCTATCCAGGCCTCCACCTCGCGCATCAGCTCGTCCGGCTGCCGGCCCGCGCTGGGGATGGGCTTGCCGATGGAGATGTCGACAATGCCCGGCGTCTTGATGAAGGCCTTGCGCGGCCAGCATTTGGCCGAGGTGACGGCAATCGGAATCACCGGCGCGCCGGTTTCGATCGCCAGGCGCGTGCCACCGGATTTGTAAATGCCCTTCTGGCCGCGCGGGATGCGCGTGCCTTCGGGAAACATGATGACCCAGGTGCCCTGCGCCATCAGGCGCTTGCCCTGCACCACAACCTTGTTGAAGGCCTGGGCACGCTGGCTGCGGTCGATGTGAATCATGTCCATGCGCGCCATGGCCCAGCCGAAGAAAGGCACGTAAAGCAGCTCTTTCTTGAAAACATAGGCCAGCGGATGCGGCATCAGGGTGGGCATGCACAGGGTCTCCCAGGTGCTCTGGTGCTTGAGCAGCAGCACGGCGGCGCTGGTCTCGCCCGTGGGCAGGTTTTCCATGCCCGTCACCCGGTTCTTGATGCCCAGGATGACGGTGCCGCCGCTGACCGCCACACGCAGCCAGCCCGCGCACATCCAGTACATGGTGGTGCCGCTGACAAACAGGGAGGCGATGATCACGAAGATGGCCCAGGGGACGACCGTGACGGCCATCCACAGAAGGTGCAGGACGGAGCGGATGAAGGGCATGGCGGGTTCCGGCTATCAGGTCAGGTGCTAAGGGGCGAAAAGGTGTTCCGCGGGCTTGGGGTTCAGACGGCCATCGGCAGCGGCCGGGCGCTGCGTTCCAGCAGGAAATCGGCAAAAGCCGCCAGGTCCGCATGCAGCGTGGTGCCGGCCGGCAGGCCTTCCGGCTGGCCGCCGGCCCGGTACCGGGCCGACTTGCCGGTGAGCACCAGGTGCGGCTCGCAGCCCGCCGCAGCGCCGGCCTGCAGGTCGCGCAGCGAATCACCGACCGTGGGCACACCCGCCAGTTGCACGCCGAAGCGCGCGCCTATTTGCTCGAAGAGGCCCGGCAAGGGCTTGCGGCAGGTGCAGCTTTCCTCGGGGCTGTGCGGGCAGTAGAACACCGCGTCGATACGGCCACCGACGGCGGCCAGCATCTTGTGCATCTTGGCATGCATGGCGTTGAGCGATGCCACGTCGAACAGGCCGCGCCCCAGGCCCGACTGGTTGGACGCGATCACCACATGCCAGCCCGCGTGGTTAAGCCGCGCGATCGCCTCCAGCGAACCGGGCAGCGGCAGCCATTCGTCCGGCGTCTTGACGAAGTCGTCGCTGTCGCTGTTGATGGTGCCGTCGCGGTCGAGGATGACGAGTTTCATGGGGATTGCTTCCGATCAGGTCGCGAGCTTGGAGAGGTCGGCCACGCGGTTCATCGCCTGGTGCAGCGTAGCCAGCAAGCCGAGGCGGTTGGCACGCAAGGCCGGATCTTCGGCATTGACCATCACGCCGTCGAAGAAGGCATCGACCGGCGCTTTGAGAGCCGCCAGGGCCTGCAGCGAGGCGGCATAGTCGCCGGACGCAAAAGCCGCCTCGGCCTTGGGCGCCACGGTTTTCAGGGCCTCGGCCAGGGATTTTTCGGCTGCTTCCTGCAGCAGTTCGGGCTTGATGGCCGCCTCGACGGTGCCTTCGGCCTTCTTGAGGATGTTGCCGACACGCTTGTTGGCGGCCGCGAGGGCCGGCGCTTCAGGCAGCGCGGCAAAAGCGCGCACGGCGGCCAGGCGCTTGGCGACGTCGCCCAGGCGCTGGGGTTTGAGCGCCAGCACGGCGTCGACCTCTTGCGCGCTGTAGCCCTGCTCACGCAGGGAGCCGGCCAGGCGGTCGTAGATGAAATCAACCAGGGCGACGGAGGCGTCCTGGATCTTGTCGCCGAACACCGGCTGCGCGCCTTCGACCAGTTCGGCCAGGCCCAGGGGCAGGTCTTTTTCGACCAGCATGCGGATCACGCCCAGCGCATGGCGGCGCAGCGCGAACGGGTCCTTGTCGCCGGTCGGCAGGTTGCCGATGCCGAACATGCCGACCAGGGTTTCCAGCTTGTCGGCCAACGCGACGATCAGGCCCACGCTGCCGCGCGGCAGCTCGTCGCCGGCAAAACGCGGTTTGTAGTGGTCTTCAATCGCATCGGCCACCTCGGCGCCCAGGCCGTCGTTGAGCGCGTAGTAGCGGCCCATGGTGCCCTGCAGCTCGGGGAATTCGCCAACCATGTCGGTCACCAGGTCGGTCTTGGCCAGTTCGGCGGCGCGCTGCACGCCGGCCACATCGGCATTCAGGCGCTTGGCGATGGTTTCGGCAATCGCGCGCACGCGCTGCGTGCGCTCGCCCTGCGTGCCCAGCTTGTTGTGATAAACCACCTTGCCCAGGCCTTCGACGCGCGAAGCCAGGGTTTTCTTGCGGTCCTGGTCGAAGAAGAACTTGGCGTCGGCCAGGCGCGGGCGCACCACGCGCTCGTTGCCGCCAATCACCGCGCTCGCGTCGCTGGGGCTGATGTTGCTGACGACCAGGAATTTGTTGGTGAGCTTGCCCGCGGCGTCGAGCAGCGGGAAGTATTTCTGGTTGGCCTTCATCGTGAGGATCAGGCATTCCTGCGGCACGCCGAGGAATTCTTTCTCGAATTCGCAGACCAGCACATTGGGGCGCTCGACCAGCGCAGTGACTTCGTCGAGCAGCGCGTCGTCCTCAATCGCATTGACGCCACCGCCGACCTTGGCTGCCGCCGCCGCCAGCTGCCTGGCGATTTCGGCCTTGCGCTCGGCAAAGCTGGCGATTACTGCTCCATCCTTCTGCAGCGTTGCGGCGTAGCTGTCGGCGTCTTTGAGCAGCACCGGGTCCACGGCGGCCTCAAAGCGGTGGCCGTGCGTGCTGTTGCCGGCCTTCAGGCCCAGCGCCTCGATGGCCACCACCGTGCTGCCATGCAGCGCGACCAGGCCGTGCGCCGGGCGCACAAACTTCACGTCGCTCCAGCCGTCGGCCAACTGGTAGGTCATGACCTTGGGAATCGGCAGTTTGGCAATCGCTTCGAGCACGGCTTTTTGCAGGCCCTCGGCCAGTGTCGCGCCCTTGACGGTACTGTCGTAAAACAGCGCCTCGGCCTTGCCGTCAGGCGCACGCTTGAGGCCGGCGACCGCCGACGCGTCGGCGCCCAGGGCCTGCAGCTTTTTGAGCAATGCGGGCGTGGCATTGCCGGAGGCGTCCAGCCCCACGGCCACGGGCATGAGTTTTTGCGAAGCGGCTTTGTCGGCCGCCTGCCCGGCCACCGCCGTGACATGCGCGGCCAGGCGGCGCGGCGAGGCGAAGGCGGTGAGCGCCGAAGCGCCGGCCGTCAGGCCCTGTGCCTTGAGCTGCTCGAACAGCACACCGGCAAAAGCATCACCGAGCTTTTTGAGCGCCTTGGGCGGCAGCTCTTCGACAAACAGTTCTACGAGAAGGTTTTGGGAAGCGTTCATTGGTTTTTTCGGGAATGTCGGAGCGCAAAAATTGCCAGGGCCGCGGCCATCAGCGGCAGCCAGATGGTTTGGACTTCATTGAGCAACACGTCGGCGCCGCGTTGCGTGAAAAATCGGGAAAAAGCGACCGGCGAAACCTCAACAGGCCGCCAGGGGCTGAAAAACCGCTGTTCAGAGAAGGGCCAGTACAGCGGTATGGCCACACCGCCGTTGGTGAGGGTGTCCAGCAACGGGTGCGAAAACATGCAAAGCGCTATCCAGGCATAGCCTTGCCACGGCGCGAGTTTCCAGTGCCGCGCCAGCCAAGCGCCGATCAGGCCTGCAAGGAGCGCAAAGCCCAGGGTGTGGGTAAAGCCGCGGTGGCCCCAGATGCCACCGTAGTGGATGCCGAGCTTGAAAGCGATGCCGTCGAAGTCGGGAAGAATGGCCGCGACCATGCCCGCCGCCAACATGGAAGGCGGTATCCGCTTGCTGCCCAGGGCCACGGCGGCGGCAATGGGAACGGCAATATGGGAAAAGATGGTGGGCATAGCGGCGAAATTCGGTGAAGGCGAAAGCCTCAGGCTGCCTTCTTCGCCATTTGTTCCACCCACTCGCGCGGCGCCATCGGGAAACCCAGGCGCTCGCGGCTTTCGTAATAGCTTTGCGCCACGGCGCGCGCCAGGTTGCGGATGCGGCCTATGTAGGCGGCGCGCTCGGTCACGCTGATGGCGCCGCGCGCATCGAGCAAATTGAAGCTGTGCGCGGCCTTGAGCACCTGCTCATAGGCTGGCAGGGCCAGTTGCACCTCAATGAGGTGCTTGGCCTGCTTTTCATGGGCGCTGAAGGCGGTGAACAGGAAATCGGCGTCGCTGTGCTCGAAGTTGTAGGTGGACTGCTCGACCTCGTTTTGTTTGTAGACGTCGCCATAGCTCAGTTTGGAGCCGTCGGGCCCTTCGGTCCAGACCAGGTTGTAGACGTTGTCCACGCCCTGCAGGTACATGGCCAGGCGCTCCAGGCCGTAGGTGATTTCGCCGGTGGCGGGCTTGCAGTCTATGCCGCCGACCTGCTGGAAGTAGGTGAACTGCGTGACTTCCATGCCGTTGAGCCAGACTTCCCAGCCCAGGCCCCAGGCGCCTAGCGTGGGGTTCTCCCAGTCGTCCTCGACGAAGCGGATGTCGTTTTTCTTGAGGTCAAAGCCCAGCGCCTCGAGCGATCCGAGGTAGAGCTCCAGGATGTTGGCGGGCGCGGGCTTGAGCACGACCTGGTACTGGTAGTAGTGCTGCAGGCGGTTGGGGTTCTCGCCGTAGCGGCCGTCCTTGGGGCGGCGGCTGGGCTGCACATACGCGGCTTTCCAGGGCTCGGGGCCCAGCGCGCGCAGAAAGGTCGCGGTGTGCGAGGTGCCGGCGCCGACCTCCATGTCATAGGGCTGCAGCAGCGCGCAGCCCTGGGCGTCCCAGTAGGACTGCAGCTTCAAGATGATTTGCTGGAAAGTGAGCATAGGAATGGGTTCAGGACAAAAGCGCGGCGCCTGTGCAGGCGCCGGAAAGGCAAGGCCGCATGGGCGGCAGTGCTAAACCGTTCATTTTACGCGGCGACGGCGCGCGGGCGCCGCGGCGGCCGCCTCGGGCGGCACATACCAGGCGGGCCCGGCCTTGAAGGCCTCGGCCAGGAAATCCACCATCACGCGGACCTTGGCGCTCAGGTGGCGGCGGCTGGGGTAGACGGCCAGCACGTCGGTGTCGGGCACGTGGTAGCCGGGCAGCAGCGGCACCAGGCGCCCTTCGCGCAAATCCTCGCCGACCAGGAAGGCCGGCTGCCAGATGATGCCCTGGCCGGCCAGGGCCGCCTCGCGCGCCGTGTCGCCGTTGTTGGCATGCATGATGTAGTTGACCCTGACCTTGTGCGGGCGCGCCTGTTCGTCGACGAAATGCCATTCATTGGCGGTGGCCGCATAGGTGTAGCCCAGGCAGCGGTGCGCCGCCAGGTCGGCCGGCACCCGAGGGCTGCCGTGCCGCTTCAGATAGGCGGGCGCGGCGCAGACGATGTTGCAGGAGGTGGCCAGCTTGCGCGCCGCATGGGTGGCGGGCCCGGCGCGCGAGATGCGGATGGCGAGGTCATAACCCTCTTCGACGATGTCGACCACGCGGTCGCTGAGCGCGATGTCGAGTTCCACGCCGGGATAACTTTGCATGAAGCGCGGCCACAGCGGCGCCAGCTGGCGTATGCCGAAGCTCACGGGCGCGTTGATGCGCAGGCGCCCGCGCGGCTGCAAGGTGGCCGACGAGGCCAGCGCTTCGGCGTCGGCGACTTCCTCGAGGATGGATTTGCTGCGCTCATACAGCGCCTCGCCGCTTTCGGTGAGCGAGAGCCTGCGCGAGCTGCGGTTGAGCAGGCGCGTGCCCAGGTGGGCCTCAAGTTCATTGATGTAGCGCGTGACGTTGGCCGGCGAGGTGTCCAGCGCATCGGCCGCGCGCGTGAAACTGCCGCGGCCCACCACGGCGGCAAACACCTCAAAAGCTCGCAAACGGTCCATAACGGCGTCTCCAGTGCTTGATATTCATAAAACCTGAATGATTAAAACACTTTACAGGCCTTCTTGTTAGAGAACATGAATCGTACATTGAACCCATCGGCAAGCCAGAAGGCTCGCCGAACCAGAAAACCCTTTCAACAAACGACTCAAGGAAACTGACATGACCACCGCACAAACCTCCTCCTTCACACCCCGTTTTGCCAACAAGACCGTGCTCGTCACGGGCGGCAACAGCGGCATCGGCCTGGCCACCGCGCTGCAATTCGCCGCCCAGGGCGCCCGCGTCGTCATCACCGGCCGCGACGAGGCCACGCTGGAGCAGGCCAAAGCGCAACTCGGCGAAGGCGCCATCGCGCTGCGCAACGACGCGGGCGAACACGCCGCCGCCCAGGCGCTGGCCGGCGCCCTGCGCGCCCAAGGCATCACGCTGGATGCGGTCTTCATCAACGCCGGTGTCGCGAAGTTTTCGCCGCTCGAAAGCGTGGACGAAGCGCTGTGGGATCAGACCTTCAACATCAACGTGAAGGGCGCCTTCTTCGCGATCCAGGCGCTGTCGCCGCTGCTGAACACGGGCGCGGCCGTCATCCTGAACGGCTCCATCAACGCCCACATCGGCATGCCCAACTCCAGCGTCTATGCGGCCAGCAAGGCCGCGCTGATTTCGCTGGCCAAGACGCTGTCGGGCGAGCTGGTGGGGCGCGGCATACGCGTCAACGTGGTGAGCCCCGGCCCGGTGACGACACCGCTGTACGGCAAGCTGGGCGTGCCCGCCGACCAGCTGGATGCGCTGGCCGCCGGCATCCAGGCGCAAGTGCCGGTCAAGCGCTTCGGCACGCCCGATGAAGTGGCCAGCGCGGTGGTTTACCTCTCGTCGCCCGACGCCGCCTTCATTGTGGGTACCGAATTGATCGTCGACGGCGGCATGAGCCAGCTCTAAGCCCATCAAAAAAGGGCGATGCCGTTACCGGCATCGCCCTTTTTGTCTTTACGCCCCGCAGAGGCTCAGTACTGCCAGAAGATGCGCTGCAGTTCCTTGCTGTCCACGTTCTTCGTGAGTGCCACGGCCGCCAGGATGCGGGCTTTTTGCGGGTTCAGGTCGTGCGCGACCACCCAGTCGTATTTGTCGTCGGGCTGCTCGGCGTTGCGCAGCACAAAACCTTCGGGCACGCGCGAGGAGCGCACCACCTGTATGCCCTTGGCGCGCACTTCCTGCAGCGCGGGAACGATGCGGTCGGCCACCGAGCCGTTGCCGGTGCCGCCGTGGATCAGGGCCTTGATGCCGGTCTTGGCGACGGCGTCCAGGGCGGTGCGCGAGACGTTGCCGTAGCCGTAAACGATTTCCACAGGCGCCAGCGCGTCGAAGTCGTCGATGTTGAACTCGGACTGCGCGGTGTGGCGCTTGACGGGCGCGCGGAACCAGTAGTTGTTGCCTTCAACCACCATGCCCAGCGGGCCCCACTGGCTCTTGAAGGCCTCGGTCTTGATGTTGATGGTCTTGGCGACGTCGCGCCCGCTCTGGATTTCATCGTTCATGGTGACCAGCACGCCCTTGCCGGCCGCATCCTTGCTGGCGGCCACGCTGACGGCGTCAAACAGGTTGAGCGCGCCGTCGGCCGACAGCGCCGTGCCAGGACGCATGGAGCCCACCACCACGATGGGCTTGCTGGTGCGGATCACGAGGTTCAGGAAGTAGGCGGTTTCTTCCAGCGTGTCGGTGCCGTGGGTGACGACGATGCCGTCCACGTCGGACTGCTTGACCAGCGCCGAGATGCGCTTGCCCAGCTTCATGAGGTTGTCGTTGGTAAAGCTTTCCGAGGCGATCTGCGAGACCTGCTCGCCTTTGACGTTGGCGATGTTGGCCAGCTCGGGCAGGCCGGCCAGCAGTTTGTCGACCGGCACTTTCGCGGCGGCGTAGGTGGCACTGTTCAGGGCCGAAGCGCCGGCGCCGGCAATGGTGCCGCCGGTGGCCAGGATCACGACATTGGGTTTGCCGGTGGTTTGGGCCAGCACGGAAGCTGGCGTGCCCAGCGCGGTGAAGGCGACGAGGCCAAGCCCGGCGCCCATTTTCAGGAGGGTGGAAGCGATTTGCATGAGATATCCCAGGAAAGTGAAATAGTTCTGCCGGGTCGCGACCGAAGGGCACCTGTGAAAAAGTGTCAATACCTTTGCTCGCGTCCCGATGTCTCCTCCGGCACCAGGCCAAAGGTGGCTCATCGTAGCCAGACCATCGGAAAGCGGCGATGCATAATGTAACGAGGGGTGTGACTAAAACTCACACCCCCACGGCAGCCGGCCTTTTTTGCCGCGCCGGCACCCGGCACAACGATGAACCTCAGGCAACTTGAAGTCTTCCAGGCCGTCATGCAGACGGGCAATATGAGCGCCGCCGCGCGGCTGATCTGCATCACGCCCTCGGCCGTCAGCAAGACCATTGCGCACACCGAGCTGCAGCTGGGCTACAAGCTGTTCACGCGCGGCAAGGGTTCGCTGGCGCCTACGCCGGAGGCGCGGGTGCTGTTTGAGGAGTCCGCGCAGATCCACCAGAAGCTGGACGGGCTCAAGCGCATGGCCGTCAACCTGCGGCAGGCGGCCGACGGCCAGGTGCGGCTGGCGGCCATCCCCTCCATCAGCCACGAATTTTTACCGCTGGTGCTGGAGCGGCACATGGCGCGCCATCCGCGCGTGCGCGTTGAGGTGCGCACCCTGCACCAGGACCAGATGGTGCAGGCCCTGCTGACGCGCGGCGTGGACTTCGCGCTGGGCTTTTATGAACACCCGCACCCGCTGCTGACCAGCAGCACGCTGGTGAGCGGGCCGCTCTACCTGGCCGTCACGCGCGAGATCTGGCAGCGCGCGGTGCGCGCGCGCCGGCAGAACCCGATGTCCTTCCTGGCCGGCATGCCCTTGATCAGGCTGGTGGGCGAGGACCCGATGTGCAGCTCGATCGACGAGCTGGCCCGCCACCTGGGCCTGAGCGCCCCGGCGGGCCTGCAGGTGCAGACCTCGCGGCTGGCGCTGGAACTGGTCAGGCGCGGCATGGGCTGGACGGTGGTGGACTTTCTCACGGCCAGCAACCTGGACCCGGCCTCGCTGACGGCAGTGCCGCTGCATGAGTTCGCCCATGCGCCGCTGCAGATGTACTTCGCCACCAGCACGCCGCCGGGACAGGATGCGCTGCGCATGCTGGAGATGCTGCCTGACCTTTTACACGGCGTGATGGCATCAACCGGCTGAGCCACCCCGTCGGACGCCCTGAGTTCGCCCATTCAGCAGGGGCCGCGGAACTGGCTTTGCCAGGCCGCAGGCGTCGCCCCTGGAAGGGGGAAGGCGCTACACGCAGTGAGCGTCCGACGGGGTAAACCTATCTAGCGACGGCGGAACAAGAGTGCCAGAACTGCGATACCCAGGCCCAGGCCCCACAGCGGCCACAGGCCATAACGCGACACCCACTCGGCATAGGGCGTGATACCGTTGCGGCCCTCGACCTCGCCGACCAGCACGCCGCGCGTGTGGCGCTCCAGCGAATACGTGACCTTGCCGGTATGGTCGATGATGACGGTGGCGCCGGTGTTGGTCGCGCGGATCATGGGGCGGCTGAATTCGAGCGCGCGCATGCGCGAGATCTGCAGGTGCTGGTCTATCGCCACGGTGTTGCCGAACCAGGCGATGTTGCTGACGTTGACAAAAATCGTGGGCGCCTGAGCCGGGTCGGCAAAACGCGCGCCCAGCTCTTCGCCGAACAGGTCTTCGTAGCAGATGTTGGGTGCCAGCCGCTGGCCTTTCCATTCAAAAGAAGCCTGGCCGACCGCGCCGCGGTTGAAGTCGCCCAGCGGGATGCGCATCATGTTGATGAACCAGCGAAAGCCAGGCGGAACGAACTCACCGAAAGGCACCAGGTGGTGCTTGTCAAAGCGGTAAAGCTCGGGCTGCCCCGGCTTGAAGCCGACCACCGAATTCGCATAACCGGCCTGGGGGCTGCCCACGGGCATGCCCACCAGCGCCGCCTGCTGCCCCGTGGCAAAGCGCGACTGCAGCGCCCGCCAGTAGCCGTCGGGCAATTGCATGGGCAGCAGGGGAATGGCGGTCTCGGGCGCCACCACCAGCGGCGTCCTTGCGTCGCGCAGCTGCTGGCCGTACCACTGCAGCGCGGTGGCCACGCCGGTGCCGCTCTGGAATTTTTCATTCTGCGGGATGTTGCCCTGCAGCAGCGTGACCTGCAGCGGCTCGGCGGCCGCGGTGGAGCCCGCCGCCCCCGGCAAGGCGCTTTGCACCGGCAGGTAGGACAGGACGAAACCGGCCAGCACGATGGCGATCGCGGTCGCCCACTGCATCCGGGAAGCGCGCAGGGCCATGGCCAGCCAGGCGGCGGCCAGCGCCGCCAGGAAGGTGATGCCGTGCACGCCCACCCAGGCCGCCAGCGGCCGGGCCCAACCGTCCACATGGGCGTAGCCGCCCTCGCCCCACGGAAAGCCGGTGAAGAATTCAACGCGGGCCAGCTCGGCCAGCAGCCACAGCGAGGCGAACACCAGGGCGCGCGGCAGCTTGCGACGCGGCGCCAGGCGCACAAAAAGCGCGCCCGCCGCGGCGTAGTACAGCGACAGAAAGGCCGCCAGCAGCAGCACGGCCAACACCGTCAGCGGCGCGGCCAGCCCGCCGTAGAAGTGCATGGAAATGAACAGCCACCAGAAAGTGCTGCACAGCATGGCCGTGCCGAAGGCGACGCCCAGCCAGGCGGCGCGTTTCATGGAGCGGCAGCTGTCGATCTGCGCGGCGAACAGGAACATCGCCAGCAGCTGCATGCCCCCCAGGGGTTGGCCCTGTATGAAGCCGAAATCAAAGGGCCAGGCCATGCTGGCGGCATGCAGGCAGCCGGCGATCAGCACCATGGCCAGTTGGAAGGGCGAGAAGCCCTTGCGCGGCGGCAGGTTGCGCGCGTGCTCGAGCAAGGCGGGCAAGGTCGGCAGGTGGGACATCATGCTGTGGATCGAGTCCCGTGCCATATATTGCCCTCTTTACTTTATTGTGTGTGTCGTCAGACGCCGGCGGATACCGGCGATACCTTGAACCAGCGCACCGCGCCACCCTTGGTGTGCAGCACCGTGAATTGCAGGCCGGCCAGCGCGTAATGTTCGCCGCGCTTGGGCACATGGCCCATCTCGTGCGCCACCAGCCCACCTATGGTGTCGAAATCGGTTTCCGGCAAGGTCACGCCGAAAGCCTCGTTGACACGCTCTATCGAGGTGTCGCCGCTGACCCGGTAGGTGTGGTCGCTCAGGCCGAAGATGTCGCCCTCGTCCTCGGCAATGTCGAATTCATCCTCGATCTCGCCGACGATCTGCTCGAGCACGTCTTCAATCGTGATCAGGCCGGCCACGCGGCCGAACTCGTCGATCACGATGGCCAGGTGGTTGCGGTTGCCGCGGAACTCGCGCAGCAGGTCGTTCAGGCCCTTGCTTTCAGGCACGAAGACGGCGGGGCGCAGCAAGGCCTTGATATTGAGTTCAGGGGCGCGCTGCAGTTTCAGCAAATCCTTGGCCATCAGGATGCCGAGGATGTTTTCCTTTTCGCCTTCGTAGACCGGAAAGCGCGAGTGGGCGGTGTCTATGACCAGGTGCAGCAACTCGTCGAAAGGCGCGTCGATGTTGATCACGTCCATGCGCGGCGCCGCCACCATGACGTCGCCGGCCGTCATGTCGGCCATGCGGATCACGCCCTCGAGCATCTCGCGGCTCTGGGCGCCAATAACGTCATTGTCCTGGGCCTCCACCAGGGTTTCGATCAACTCGTCTTTCGAGTCGGGACCGGGGTGGAGCATTTCAGCGAGCTTTTGCAGAAAGCCTCGCTTGTCTTCTGGCCTGGAAGACCGACTGGGGGGAACGTCGGACACGTGATGGCGGTCGGTAGTTGTGAAGGGGGTAAGGATAGCTGAAATCTTTGATGGTGAGGGTGGGGCGGGACGGTTTACAGGAAATTTCTCCTGCCAACCTTTTGTGACTGGGGCTGTGATGCTAGTTATTTGATAGCAAATGAGTATTGAGTTGGGGGTGAACGAAATCTTTGGTTGTAGTAGCTGAGCCGGGTCTTGCGCCGGCGGCGCGCGGGGTTTGCTCATTTCGCGCAGCGAGGTTACGCAAACCCCGCGCGCGTAGCGCGCCTTTTGGCGAACAAAAGAAAACCCGCTTTGCGAGTTTCGATAAAAGTGAGTTGCCGCCGGGCAACCCCCGGCCAACCGCCCTCAGCAGAGAGACAGCCCGACCGGCCAGGTCACCCAAACTACATGGGCATCCGGTCCCTACCGTCCCGGACCCCTTGCCGCACTTCCTGGATCACGCCCAGCAAATCCCAGAACTGCTTGGCCTGGACCTTGAGCCGGTAATCGGTCTGGGCGATCTGCTCTTCGACCATTTCGGTCATGCGCGAATCCAGGTCGGCCGGGGGCAGCTTGAGGTAAGCCTCGCTTTCGGAGCCGTCGCGCACGATGGTGGCACCGGCCTTGCGGGCGATGTTGAGCATGGCGGTGTTTTCGCTGAGCGCGTGGATGAACATCATGTCGACGCCATCGTTGCGGGCGTGCATCACGGCGCGGTCGAACAGGCGCGAGCCGTAGCCCCGGCCGCGGGCCTGGGCCAGCACCGAGACGCCGAATTCGGCGCAGCTCTTGAGATTGGGATCGGTCGAATGCGCCAGGTGGGCCATGGCGATCAGCTGCAGCTTGCGGTTGTAGATGCCGAAGATCTCGTCGCGGTCGAAGTTCAGGCCGTCGACATAACGGCGCACCTGCTCGTCATTGGCCGCGTAGCCGAAGCGCAAATAACGGTCGTGTTCGCCCAGGGCCAGCAAATGGGTGGCGATGCGTTCCCCGTGGCTGGGGCCTATGGAACGGATGGGGACCATGACCGGCTGGACGTGCGGGGCGGCAGCAGGCTGCTGCTGGGGCGCGCGCGTCTCTGCTACAGGCGGGCGGAAGAACTCCTTGCTCGCGTTGTAGGATGCTTTTAAAAGTGTGCCGGGTGAAACCATGGCTTCAATATAAGGGTTTTCCCTAGAATTCCCAGCCTAGGGGTTTCTCAAAGGCCGTGAATAGGGAGGTCCGCCGAAATTGCAGAATTAGCCCGCCAACAGGTCTCGTTAAGCTATTAAAATCATAGCAAATCAGCTTTGGGCAGCGAAAATGTTGCATTGCAACAACAAAATTCAGACCTCCATCCTGTCAAATCCAGCACGGAGCCATTGGCTACCGGCTTGTTGACGCGGGGCTGACTCGCCCCCCAAGCCTCACAAAGGCACGGCCGTGGTTGCCTTGACCCGGTCCAGCACAAAGCTGGTTTTGCAGTCCTGCACGCTGGGATGCTTGAGCAGGGTGTCCATGATGAAGCGGCTGTAGTGGGCCATGTCCTCGACCAGCACACGCAGCAAATAGTCCATTTCCCCCGTCAGCGCGGCACATTCGGCCACCTCGGGCCAGGTCTGAACGCTGGCGCGGAACAGGTCCATGGGGTTGCGCTTGTGGCTTTCGGTGTGTTTTTCGAGCCGTACGTTGAGGTAAGCCGTCAGGCCCAGGCCCACCGCCTCGGGTTTGACCAGCGCCACATAACGGTCTATGACACCGCTTTCCTCGAGCCGCTTGACGCGCCTGAGCACCGCGCTGGGCGAGAGGCCCACCTGTTCGGCCAGCTGGTCGTAGGTGGCGCGGCCGTCGTCCTGAAGTTTGCGCAGAATCTGGCGATCGAGCTTGTCGAGTGTTTCCATGCCGCTTATTTTGCAGGTTTACTGCGTTAGAAGCAATTCAAACGCCCTATTTCGCAGTAAAACTGCCCGGAGGCGCCGCTAAAGTCCATGCATACCCCCACATTTTTGGAGACACGCATGAACGCACGCGACGACGCCGCCCTGAACTTTGAACAAGGCGCGGCCTGGGACAACCCCATGGGCACGGACGGCTTCGAGTTCATCGAATACGCCGCCCCCGACCCGGCCGCCATGGCGGCGCTGTTTGTGCGCATGGGCTTCAAGCCGATCGCCAAGCACCGCCACAAGAACGTGACGCTGTACCGCCAGGGCGGCATCAACTTCATCCTGAACGCCGAGCCCGATTCCTTCGCGCAGCGCTTTGCGCGCCAGCACGGCCCCAGCGTCTGCGCCATCGCCTTTCGCGTGAAGGACGCCAAATTCGCCTATGAGCGCGCGATTTCGCTGGGCGCCTGGGGCTATGCCCACACGGCGGGCCCGGGCGAGCTCAACATCCCGGCCATCAAGGGCATCGGCGACTCCATCATTTATTTCATCGACAAATGGCGCGGCAAGAACGGCGCGCAGCCCGGCGACATCGGCAACATCGGCTTTTACGACGTGGACTTCGAGCCCCTGCCCGGCGTCGAGGCCGATGCGCTGAACCCGGCGGGCCACGGCCTGACCTATATCGACCACCTGACGCACAACGTGCACCGCGGCCGCATGGACGAATGGGCGGGCTTTTACGAGCGGCTGTTCAACTTCCGCGAGATCCGCTACTTCGACATCGAAGGCCAGGTCACCGGCGTGAAAAGCAAGGCCATGACCAGCCCTTGCGGCAAGATCCGCATCCCGATCAATGAAGAAGGCAATGAGAAGGCCGGCCAGATCCAGGAGTACCTGGACCGCTACCAGGGCGAGGGCATACAGCACATCGCCATGGGCAGCAACGACCTGTTCGCCACGGTGGACGCGCTGCGCGCCAGCGGCGTGAAGCTGCTGGACACCATAGACACTTATTACGAGCTGGTCGACAAGCGCATCCCGGGCCACGGCGAAAGCGTGGCGGACCTGAAGAAGCGCAAGATCCTGGTGGACGGCAAAAAGGGCGCGCTGCTGCTGCAGATCTTCAGCGAAAACCAGCTGGGCCCCATCTTCTTCGAGTTCATCCAGCGCAAGGGCGACGACGGCTTCGGCGAGGGCAATTTCAAGGCGCTGTTCGAGAGCATAGAGCTGGACCAGATGCGCCGCGGGGTTCTGGCGGACGCAAAGGCGGCCTGAAAAGCGGGGGCACAATAAAGCTCCCATCGACCACCCCCTTACGGAGATTGCCATGTCCCTTCGCCTGAAACTGCAACGCCCCCTGGCCCTGCTCGGCCTCGCCTCGGCATCGCTGCTCGCCTGCGGCGCCGCCTCGGCCCAGACCGCGTCCAGCCTGGACGCCGTGCAAAAAGCCGGCGTGCTGCGCATCTGCACGCCGGGCGACTACAAGCCCTTCAGCTTCCAGAAGCCGGACGGCAGCTTCGAGGGCATAGACGTGGACCTGATGGCCTCGCTGACAGCCAGCCTGGGCGTGAAGCCGGAATGGGTCAAGACCAGCTGGTCCAACCTGATGCCTGACATGACGGCCGGCAAGTGCGACTTGGCCGTGGGCGGCATTTCGGTGACCACCGAGCGGCAGAAGAAGGCTTTTTTCAGCGCCCCCTATATGGTCAACGGCAAGACGCCTATCGCGCGCTGCGCCGACGTGGCCAAGTACCAGACGGTGGCCGACATCGACAAGCCGACGACGCGCGTGATCTTCAACCCGGGCGGCAGCAACGAGCGTTTTGCCCGCGCCAACTTCAAGCAGGCGCAGATGCGGCTCAACCCCGAGAACCTGACGATTTTTGACGAAATCCTGGCCAACCGCGCAGATGTGTTCGTCACCGAATCGGCCGAAGCCATCACCCAGCAAAGGCTCAAGCCGGGCCTGTGCGCGATCAACCCCGACAAGCCGCTGCAGTACGGCGAAATGGCCTACCTGCTGCCGCGCGGCGACGTGCCCTTCAAGGCCTATGTCGACCAGTGGCTGCACCTGGCGCGCGCCAGCGGCGAATACCAGCGTGTGGAGAGCCAATGGCTGAAGTAGCCGACAGCAAGAGCAACAGCACCCCGCCGCCGGCGGTGTACGGCCAGTCCGACCGGCCGCCGCGCGGCGACTATGCGCGCGGCGGCCAGGTCAACGCGGACTACACCTGCCCGCAGAACTACGCAGCCTATACCGCGCAGGACCACGAGACCTACCGGCGCCTTTACACGCGCCAGTCGGCCCTGCTGGCCGGGCGGGCCTGCAGCGCCTTCATCAAGGCCCTGCCCAGCCTGGGCGCAAGCGACGCGATCCCGCGCTTTGAAGACATCAACGAACGCCTCTTCAAGGCCACCGGCTGGCAGCTGGTGGGCGTGCCGGGGCTGATCCCGGAGGTGCCGTTTTTCACGCTGCTGGCGAACCGCAAATTCCCGGTGACTGACTGGATACGCACGCCGGCCGAGTTCGACTACATCGTCGAGCCCGACATCTTCCACGACCTGTTCGGCCATGTGCCGCTGCTGTTCGACCCGAGCTACGCCGACCACATCCAGGCCTACGGCAAGGGCGCGCTGAAGGCGCATGCGCTGGAGCACGGCACCCATGGGACGGAGCCGATTCCCGGCGCGGTTGAGATGCTCTCGCGCCTGTACTGGTACACCATAGAGTTCGGCCTGATGCGCGACAAAAACGGCAGCCATGACGTCAGCGCCTATGGCGCCGGCATCCTGAGCAGCCCGGGCGAGCTGGCCTGGAGCGTGGAGTCTCCCGAACCCAAACGCATCCCGCTGCGCGACAACGCCGAACTACTGCGCTGCATGTCCTCGACCTACAAGATCGACACCTTCCAGCAGCAATACTTCGTGATCGACAGCTTTGAGGCGCTGCTGCGCCTGACGGAGCCGGACTTCACGCCCTTCTACAAAGAACTGGCCCGGACGCAGGCTGCGGCCTAAGCAGGGCTGGCCATCCAGTCGTTGAGTGCGTGCCGGGTCCGCTCGGCCAGCTCGCACACCCGCGCCACCTGCTGACCCGCATCGGCAGGCCACTGGCCCTGCAGGCAGGACTGCTCGAGCACAAAACAGGCGTCGCTGAGGGCCTCGGCGCCGACGTTGGACGCCGCGCCCTTGAGGGCGTGCGCGGCCCGCGAGAGCTCTGCGCTGTCCGAAGCCTCCAGCGCCGCGCGTATGTCGTCCATGCGGTTCGGCGCGTCGCTGGCGAACAGGGCGATCACCTCGCGCGTCATGCTGCGCTCCTCGTCGTCGAATTCCTTGAACTGCTCCAGGCGGCTCCAGTCCATCAGGACCACTGAGGGTGCCCCGGCTTGCGCCGGCTGGCCCTGGGCGGGCGCCGCTTCGGCCGCCATGATTCTCGCGGCGCCGGCGTCCTCGGGTTTGCGGGCGTAGCGGGCCAGCGCCTCCGACAGCTCGTCGATGCGCAGCGGCTTGGGCAGGAAACCCACCATGCCGGCCGCCAGGCAGCGCTGGCGGTCCTCCTCGAGCACCGAGGCCGTCAGCGCGATGATGGGCGGCGCGGCCGCGCCGTGGGCCGCGATGATCTCGCGCGAGGCGGCAAAACCATCCATCACCGGCATGTTGGCGTCCATGAGGACGGCGGCATAGGGCCGCGGGCCGTCGCGGCTGCTCACGCCGCCTTCGGGGCGCAGCGAGGCGGCCACACGGTCCGCCGCCTCGCGCCCGTTGAGGGCCGTGGCGGCCTCGTAGCCCAGCTTGGCCAGCATGGCCAGGGCCACCTTGAGGTTCACGGCGTTGTCGTCGGCCACCAGGATGAACTGGTTGCGCGACTCGGGCTTGCCGGCTTCGGCCACGGCCTTGGCCGCTTCCTGCGCCGAAGTGACGCGGGCGATGGCCTCGAACAGCTGGGACTGCCGGTAGGGCTTGAGCAGGCGCGCGTCGAACACCTTGGCCTGCTCGCCGGTGGGCATGGTGCCCGAGGTCAGCAGCACGATGCGGGTGTCCGGGTGGCGCTCGCGAAGGGTCTGCGCAAAAGTCTGGCCGTCCATTTCGGGCATGTGCATGTCGGTCACCACCACGTCCACGGGCGGTTGGCTTCGCAGCCAGTCCAGCGCTTCGCTGGCGCGCTCGAACAGGGCGGGCTCCATGCCCCAGCGCCTGAGCTGCTTGTCGAGGATGCGCAGGTTGACCGGGGTGTCGTCCACCACCAGCACGCGCTTGCCGGCCAGGCTGACCATGTGCAGCGAGGACAGCTGGGCGATCTCCGGCGCATCGGCATAGCCCAGCCGCGCGGTGAACCAGAAGGTGGAGCCCTGGCCGGGCGCGGACTCCAGCCCGACGCCGCCGCCCATCAGGCCGGCCAGGCGCTTGCAGATGGCCAGGCCCAGGCCGGTGCCGCCGTATTTGCGGGTGGTGCTGGTGTCGACCTGGGTAAAGGACTGGAACAGCGCGGACTGCCGGTCCAGCGGAATGCCTATGCCGGAATCCTTGACGCGGAACTCGATCAGCCCGCCGCGCTCGGGGGTAGCGTCCTCCAGCACGTGGGCCGAGACGATGACCTGGCCGCGCTCGGTGAACTTGACGGCGTTGTTGACGAAGTTCAGCAGCACCTGGCGCAGGCGCGTGACGTCGCCGCGCACCCAGGTGGGCAGTTCGTCGCCCATGTCGACCAGCAGTTCCAGGCCTTTTTCGCGCGCGCGCGGCGCGCCTATGTCGCAGGCCTCCTCGATGGTGGCCAGCAAGTTCAGCGGTTCGTTTTCGAGGTCCAGCTTGCCGGACTCGATCTTGGAAAAGTCCAGGATGTCGTTGATTACGCCCAGCAGCTGGTCGCTGGAAACGCGCATGGTGTGCAGGTAGTCGCGCTGCTCGGGGTCCAGCGGCGTGTCGGCCAGCAAAGTGGTCATGCCCACCACGCCGTTGAGCGGGGTGCGGATCTCGTGGCTCATGGTGGCCAGGAAGGCGGCCTTGGCGCGCGCCGCGGCGAGCGCCTCCTCGCGGGACGCGGCCAGCTCGGCGGTGCGGCTGGCGACCCGCGCCTCCAGCGTCTCGTTGGCGTCCTGCAGGGCGACGTTCTGCGCGGCGATGGCCGCGCGGTTGCGCAGGATTTCCTCGGCGCTGTCGTGCATGGCCTGCGACAGCTGCCGCACCTCGGTGATGCGGGCGTTTTGCTGCACCTGCGGCACCTCGGCGCGCGCCAGTTGCGCTGCGGCGACGCTCAAGCCCCGGAAACGCCGACTCAGGCGGTAGGCCAGCCAGGTCGCCAGCCCCGCGCCCAGCACCAGCGCCAAGGCCATCACGGCCAGGGTTTTCTGCAGGGCGGCCTGGCTGGCGGCGGCAAAGTCGCTTTCAGGCGCGGCCACGACCAGGCTCCAGCGCAGCCCCAGGCTCTCTCCGAAGGGCTTGAGCACCACGATCAGGGTGTCGCCCTCCATGGGCACACGGTGCAAAAAGGCCACGCGCTGCACGCTGTCGGGCAGCGTCCTGCCCAGGCTGGAGGCAACTTCGTTGTAGGCGCTGCGAACGATGGCATTACGGCTGTCCATCGGTCGCCTGCGCTCAAGCTTGCCCTGCGCCGCGGAGAACAGCGGGTCTATGGTGGAGTTGGCGACCAACAAGCCGTTCTCGTCGAGCAGGAAAGCCGTACCGTGGGCACTGAAGACCATGGTCTGCAGCAGTTCCTTGAGACGCGCCAGGTGCAGATCGACAGCGAAGACGCCCAGCGAGCCGCCGTCCGCGCCGTAAACAGGCTGCGACAGGGTGATCAGCAGCTGGTTGTGGGCTTCCGAAGGAGCCACGGCGGTAAAGCTGCGGCCCTTGTTCTCCATCGCTCCCTGGTACCACGCGCGGGTGCGGGGCTCATGGTTCGCGGCCTCGGTGCTGGTTTTTTGCCGGCGGTCGCCGGCATACTCGGCGGAAAAGAAGGTGCGGCCTTGACCGCCTTCCTTGCGCACCGCCACCTGCGTGGCGTGGCCGCCGCCCGAGGTGAGCGCCTCGACGCCCAGGTATTCACCGCGATGGGTGGCCAGGACCATGTGGGGCACCTGGGGCGTCATGCGGGTCATGGCAAACGCGGTCTGCTCGAACAGGTTGGGGTTCTGGATCAGCTGGCGGGCGCGCGCCACGCCGGCCTCGCCGGGCTGGTCCTGGACCAGGCCGTTGAGCACGACGTGGGCCTGCGCCAGGTGCTCCTGGGTGCTGATCTGCGCCCGCTGCGCCACGCCGTCCACGGTTTTTTCGGCCAGTGTCTGCACGCTTTGCAGGTTGCTGCGGTACAAAAACCAGCCCACGGTGGCGGCCGGCACCAGCGAAAACAGCAGCAGGCTGGTGACCAGCACCGCGCGCAGCGACCAGCTGCGCCCGCGCAGGCCGCCTGCCACCTGGGGTGCGGTCATGCCAGCCCCACGATTTCCACGGTGTCCAGCGGCTTGGCGCGTCCCGCGATCTGCACCAGCGCGCGGCGGCCGGTGCGCACCGCGCCGGTCACCAGCCGCGTGGCCTGCACGCTGGCGGCAATGGTCCAGTCCAGCGAGGGCTGGCCCTGGAACAGCCTGAGCGCGGCGGCCACCGTGTCGCCTATGGGCGTGGTCTGGCCGGACCGGCCTATCAGCCCGTCCAGGCGCGCAAAGGCGACCGGGCCGGTGTGCAAGGCCACGCCCAGTGCGAAGTTCGGCAGGCCGCGCTCCGGGAAACGCTGGCGCACATAGGTGTCTATGCGCTTGGTGGCATCGGCCAGCCCCAGGGCCGCGCGAATGGCGCGCAGGCCGTGGTTGACCGACTGGGTGTCGGCGGCGTCGACAAACACGCACAGCATGCCGTCGCCGACAAACTGCATGTAGTGCGCGCCGAACAGGTAGACGGTGTCGCCGACGCTGCTGTAGAGCCGCTTGACGACGTCGCTGAGTTCCGGGCCGGACAGGCACTGTGTCCACAGGCCGTAGTCCCGCATGTCGGCGAACAACACCGTCGCGCTGGCGAATTTGTCGTTGTCCTGCACCACGCCGGTTTCGGGCCACTGCTGGCTCAGCGACTGCGCCATGCGCAGCTCGTAGAGGTCGCTGATCTTCTGGCCCTGCTCCACCAGCGCCAGCTGGACGGCCTTGTCCACCACCTGGGCGCGCATGGCCTCCGCCCGGGTGAGCTTGTTGAGTTGCGCGTTGACCGCCTCGCGCAGCTCTTGCGGGGCGAAGGGCTTGGTCAGGTAGTCGTCGGCGCCGGTGGTCATGCCCTGGCGCATGTGGGTGCGGTCCTGCAGCGAGGTCAGCAAAATCACGGCGGTGGTGGCCAGCGCGTCGTCGTTGCGCACCCTGTCAAGCACCTCGAAGCCGTCAAGCTGGGGCATCTGGATGTCGCTGACCACCACATCCGGCCTGAATTCGCGGATCAGCTCCAGGCCCTTGGCGCCGTCGTCGGCCTCCATGACCTCATGGCCTTCCTTCTTGAGCACCTGGGTGACCAGCATGCGCGTGCCTGCGTCATCATCAATCACCACGATCAAAGGCATATACCGGACTCTCGCTGTTGTGTTCTGGGGGATTCAGGAAGCTAGGGCCCTTATTTTGTCGGCAATGCCCGGAAAAAGCGCGCTGCAAGGGCACTCTTTGAACCGGTTTTTTTTCACAAGCGCCAGATCGGGTCTAATCCTTTGCTTACCGGGTAATCCCTCCTACAAAAAGAGGGCGTAATAGTTTGTTACTTCGCTTACGATATCCTTCCAAATGAGGAGTTTTTCCCTTACCCACGAAATGCCCGGTTTTCGGGGGAAACAAGGCTCCTGACAAGAGGCGTTCAACGCCCGTAGCAGAGTTACAAAAACACCGCATTCATTCCATTAACCGAAACAGCAGGAGAAACTTATGGGCTTTTTCATGAAAGAACACGACATCTACATCGGAACGATGCTGGATGAATTGAACCTGCGCTTTGCGCCCTCTCAGGGCAAAGAGTCGCATTTCGGCGGCATCCTGGAAATGGTCGCCCTGCAAAAGGAGTTCAAACTCTTCAAGAAGGGCCGCTCGTTCAAGATGAGCTGCGCCGCGCTCAACCTGGGCGCCCGCAACAACGAGGTCAAAAACCTCTGGCAGAACCTGCTGGGCAACCTGTACCGCCATGGTTCCAACAAGAAGGGCCTGGACGGCGACGCCGCCATCGTGGACGCCCTCATCAGGAACCTGGCCTCCAAGACGCCCTTGCCCGTCTATTTCACCTCCCACGACATGCGCGGCGACAAGTCGAACACGGAAGTGAAGATCATCGACAAGAGCCAGCCCATCCACTACCTGGAGCAGGATTACCTGACGATTTCCATTCCGATGCAGCCGATCTCGGCGGTCAAGCAGTCGGCAGCCAAGCCGGCCGCCAAGCCCGCGGCAAAAAAACCCGCCACCAAAAAGAAGTAAGCGGGCCGGCTGCGCACCATGACCGGGAGCCTCCAGGCCGGGGACCACCTGGCACAGCTGTACCGGGACGTTGAGCATTACTACTCCGGGAAAATAAAGGCCCACGGCGCCACCCCCTTGGGGGTGGCTTGGCCCTGCCAGCCAACGCAGGAGTTGCGCTTTGTGCAGCTGCTGCGTGTGTGCGGACCGGAGGCATCTTTCTCACTCAACGACCTGGGCTGCGGCTACGGGGCTTTGCTGGCATTCCTGGCAAAGCGGCACCGGCGCAAGAAGATCGACTACCTGGGACTGGACCTGTCGGCGCAAATGATCGACGAAGCCCGCCGCATGTGGGGCAAGCGTTCGCAGACCGAATTTCTGGTGGCGAATGCCAGCCCCCGCGTGGCCGACTACTCGCTGGCCAGCGGCATCTTCAACGTCAAGCTGAACCAGGGCGAGGCGCTCTGGACGCACTTCGTCGAAACAACCTTGACCGCCATGCGCGCCGCCAGCCGGAAGGGTTTCGCGGTGAATTTCCTCGCGCCGCTGGCCCCGGGGGAGACGGCCCAGACCGAGCTCTACAGGACACCTCCCGACGTGTGGCAGTCCTACTGCGAGAAAAACTTTCACGCCCAGGTTGAGGTGCTGCAGGGCTACGGAATGCGTGAATTCACGCTGCTGGTACGCCTGGCTTAGGCGCCTGTCACCGTCCCATGAGTTCGGCCAACCGGCTCCGCTCGCTGAGCAGTGCCTGCTCGTACATTTTGGCGCCCGTCAGCTTGATCAATTCTTCCGCCTGGTTAAACAGCACCACGGCCTTTTCCAGTGCGCCCGCATCCGCCGCCTGGCGCAGCACGCCCCCCCAGACAATCAGCGCCCGGCATTCCGTCAGGCGGTTGCTGCGCTGCTGCGAGAGCGTGATCGCCTCTTTCGCAATCACCAGCGCCTCGTCCAGGTTACCCGCCTTGTAGTGGCGCTCGGCGAGGCTGGCGCGTATCTCGGTTTCAAACTCCACAGCCACACGCGTGCCCATGACGAGGTCCAGCGCCTGCGAGTAACTTTCGTGCGCGGACTCCAGGTCGCCCCTGGTCACTTCGGCCAGGCCGTTGCACCACAGCGCGAATACCCTTGAATAAGGGCTTCGATGCTCCTGGGCGATCTTGGAGACTTTGCTGGAATGCTCGTGCGCCAGCGCGGCATTCTGGAAGCAAGAGGCAAGCTCGACCGACAGGTGATGCGCGATTTGCCCGATCACGGGATCGTCCAGCCCTTCGTCGGCCGACAGCATCTTTTGCAGGCATTCCTTCGCATCGTCGAAGCGCCCCATGCGGATCAGCAGGCGCGCGCGAATGCCGAGCACCCATTGTTCAATGCTGAAATCGATGAACTCCCGGTCAAACTGGTCGATGCTCGCCAGGCCCTGCATGGCGGCATCATTGGCCGCCAGGCCTTGCTCCAGCAGGCCCGCCCAGGCATAGGCCTGGCTCAGGGCGACGTTCAGCATCGCGACCCGCCCCGCGTCCCTGCCAGGCGGCGTCAGGGACAAGGCCTTGAGGACGCACTCCACGTAGTCATCGGCCGCACCCCCGCCGGACTGCAGGATTCGTCCCTGCGCGAACAGCAGCAGTTGCACCAGCCGACTGTCGGCCTCGCTGGCATGGCCTATGGCCTCCTGGGTGATCTTCTGGACTTCCTCAGGGCTCAGCCCCTCCCGCCAGCCCAGGTAGACGATTCTCCCGCCGGCAAGGGCCCGCAGGCTGTTGACCTGCGGCGACCGCTCGTGCCCGTCCAGCAGTGTCCAGACCTTGCGCCAATGCTTGATGGCCTGCGCCGAGTTCGTGGAGCCGGTCCACCTCGCGGCGCGCGCCTCGTGCTGCGCCGCATTGAGCAGCTGCCCGGCGGCTTCATAGTGGTAGGCAATCAGCGCGGCGAACTCGCCCGGCTGCGCGCTGTAGTGCGCCTCCATGGCGATGGCAACCGCGGCATGCAGGTTGGCGCGCCGCGCCTTGAGCTGCGTGCTGTAGGCCACCTCTTGGATGAGTGGATGGCGGAAAGCGAAACGCCGCCCGCCCGCGATCTCGCGCAGCAGCTGCAGCAGCTCGGCCTCGCACAAACCGTCCAGGCCGCTCTCCAGCTGGCTCACCAGGTAGACGGCGACGTCCTGCAGCACGGCCAGCGGAATTTCCTTGCCGATCACGGCGCAGACGTGCAGCAGCGTTCTCTGGGTGACCACCAGCCGGTCTATGCGCTCGCCGATGACGGCTTGCACGGTCGCCGGCAGCGCATGCGCCAGCGAGGCGACATCGGATTTTTTCTGGCTTGAAGCCGCCAGTGCGGCACTCTTTTCAATCAGCGAGTGCGCCAATTCCTCGGCAAAAAAAGGATTCCCGGCCGAGCGCTCCACGATAAGCGGGAAAAAATCAAGCAACTCGGGATAATGCCTGAGCCGCTCGCGCACCAACTCTTCCGTATCGGACAAACTCAGGTCCACCAGCTGAATTGCCCGGAAGTGGCGCATCGTCCACCAGGGCGCCTGGTAGCCCGGCCGGTAGTTGAGCAGCAGCAGAGTCCTGGTTCCGGCGACAGCGGCGACCAAGGCCGAGAGGAACTCCGCGCTGGCGTCGTCCAGCCAATGAAGGTCTTCAAAAACAATGACGGAGGTGGCGGCGCCGGCCTGCTTCACCAGTTCATGCAGCAAGCCCAGCAGCCGGGCGCGCCGCGCCTTGGGGTTGAGTGTGCAAAGCTGGCTGTTCGCGTCGGCCACGCCGAGGAACTCGCTGAGCAATGCGAGGTCGTCCGCGGAGACGGCGCCCAGCTTTGCGAGCCCCCGCACAATGCATTCCCGCGCGGCGGCGGCATCCTGCGCCGGCGTGATGTGGAAAAAACAGCTGCGCAGCAACTGAAGGACCGGCTGCAAGGGCGTGGCATGGCCGTAAAGCTGTGTCCTGACCTCGAAGACGGGCACATGGCGCAGATGGCACCATTGGGCAAATTCGTGGCAGAGCCGGCTCTTGCCCGAGCCGGGCGCGCCGGACAAACCAATCACGGAACCTTCGCCGTTCTCGGCATTGCGCAGCGCGTCCTGCAGCGCGGCCAGCTCTTGCGACCGTCCCCGAAAAAGCGACAGCGCGGCCTCATGAAAGCTGTGGTGCTGCACGTCGTTTTTCATGCCCAGCAGGGCGTGCAGTTCGACGGGCTCCGTGATGCCGCGCAGCGGGTGTTTGCCCATGGGCCGGACGTCGCAAGCCGAGCGCACCAGCGCCAGGCAGTCGGCCGTCATGCAGATTCCTCCGGGCTCGGCCAGGGCCACCACGCGGCTGGCCAGGTGAATCGCATGGCCGTGCACGCCGCCGCCCCGGGTGGCGTCGACCGCCTCGGGGTCCAGGGCAACCTGGCCCGAATGCAGGCCGACCCGTATGCGCAGGCTCGAGTCGGGGCCCTCGAAAGCCGCCTGCATCGCCAGCGCGGCCTCGCAGGCCAGGCTGGCGTGGCCTTCCAGCGCGCGGGGCACGCCGAACAAGGCCATGATGCCGTCACCCAGCGTGCGCACGATGGTGCCGCCGAAACGCTCCACCGCATTGCACATGCGCTGCACGGCGGGCCGCAACTGCTCCATGGCCTGCTCGGGGTCCAGGCCGGCCACATGCTCCGTAGAACTGACGACGTCTGCAAAAAGAATGGTGGCGTGCTTGAGTGCACCCCACTGGATTTCAGAGACCGGCGAGGGCAAATTGGACGGCTCTTGCACACTGAGCCCGAAGGCGGCGCCACAGTTACCGCAAAACCGGTTGCTCACCGGATTCACGGTCAGGCACGAAACGCAGCGCAACGACATCTTCTATTTATCCCTCTCCACAACAGGAAAAACCACTGAGCGAATCGTTGCACGAGCCCCGCAACAAATCAAGGCATTAGTAGCTTGGAGTGGCTTTGTCTGAGAATAGCTTCTTAGGGGAGGACCTTCACGGCCTGCCAGGCCGAGACCACGGCCATGTACTCTTTTGACTTACTGCCGAAGCGCGCACTGGCCACACGGCTTGTTGCCCGCGCCGCATCCAGGAAGCTGGCCTTGGGCTTGAGCTTGGGAAAGGCCTCGTACCAAATGGGGCCGGCCTTCTCCCAGGAGAAGCCGCCTATTTTTTTGGCTGCCAGGTAAAACGCATGGTTGGGAATACCCGAGCTGTCGTGGACGTCCGCGCCATCCACATATTGCTCCATGGTCTTGAACTGGTCGTCGTCGTACCAGGTCAGCTTGCGGTTGCCGGGATCCTTGAGCGAGCGTATGGCCTTGCCGTGCTGCGGCGCGAGCATGTTTTCGCCCAGCAGCCAGTTGGCCTGGGCCGCCGTCTGGCCCAGATGCCACTGCTTGACCATGCTGCCCATGACGTCGGAGAAGGACTCGTTGAGGGCGCCGGCCTGGCCCTGGAGCACATGCGTCTGCTCCTCGAACTCGCGGTCCTTGCGCGCCAGTTTGACCACACCCAGCCCTCCGGGAATCATGTGCTGGATGACGCCATGGCTCAGTTCGTGGGTGATGATGTCCAGCGCCTCGGTGAAGCCCCCCACGTTCTCGTCGCCGTCGCCGTAGACCATCTGCTCGCCGGTCCACATGGCATTGGCAAAGTCCTTGCCGAAATGCACGGCCGACTCCACACGCATGCTGCGGTCGTCGAGGGAATCCCGCCCGAAAACCTGGTGGAAAAAATCCAGGGCGATGCCGGTGTTGTCGTAGACCTGGTTCACAGCGCGATCCTTGACCGGCTTGTCTCCTTCATGGCGCACCGGCTTGCCCGGCAGGTCGGTGTCGAAGCCGGCATTAAAAATACTGCGGCGGTAAGCCTGTGCAGGCATGAAGCCCTGGGGAGACTGGACCGTGCGGGGAGCGGGCGCCTGCTTGGCGCAGACATGGCGATGCGTGCGCAAGCGCATGCTGTGCTCGATGTGGCTGTCAATTCGCTGGCGCCCTTCCTCCCCGGATTTTTCGGCAAGCTTGCGAAAGAGCTTGGACGGGACGGCAAAACAAAAACAGCGGTAGGCGGGTTTCACGAATTCGGCCCTTCATTGCGAAAAAAGCCGGGGCGCAAATGCCAACAGGCTCAAGCCGCCCGAATGCGGCACACTGAAGCCGATGGCACGGCAATCCACCAAACAAGGCTTGCCATAGGCTCCCGTGCCAATGCGAACGTCAGCGGCAGCGACACCGGTACGCCCAAGCACCATTCGCAGCACCATTCGCAGCACCGCGCGCGTTGCCTGGCGCTGACGGCGCTCTTCGGGCGGGACGATGCCGGAATACTGCTGCGGCAGGAAGTACGCAAGCGTCGAATAGCTCTTTTGCACGCAGAACTGTCCCAGCGTGATGATCACACTGAAAAGAGGCGATAACAGGGTGCTGAAAAGCATCCCAATGAGATATCCAGAGCCCACCCATCCGGCATAAACGATATCAATGCGCCCTTCCGACACGAGAGACAGAATCAGAAAAGGCAATATTTGAAACGGGAGGGAGCCTGTCGCTGAAAAAACACCGGCCCCAATTAGTACGCGCAAAATTAATAATCCAATCTCAAATCCCGATGGTCTTTTCGCTCACCTGGCACCCTATCGCCTTCAGCACAGGACCAGAAGTTGAACACTGCGGACGATATTTTCCCCAAGGCGGCTAGCCCATCCGCGACATAGGACGGCGACGTTCATCCCAGTTTTTGTATAAGGCAGCCGCAAAGCGGACCTTTAGTGCATCAAAACCGCAGCTAAATGCAATCTACCATGGGTTTTGCTCAAGCATAACAATTCCGATGTTTCTGTAGATAAAGCCGCGCACAGTATTTCCATTACCCGCGTTCTCCTCCAAAATGAGGAGGTAAAACTTTGTTACACCATTTACGATGAATCCCCCGACCGAATTACCTACCCACATGGGCCGAAGCACGAAGGTGCTGCTGGTCATGGATGTGGTGGAGTCCGTCAGGATCATGGAGCAGGATCAAGATGGTTTCGTACAGAGGTGGCAACAACTGGTGCTGCAAGCTGAGCAGCAAATTCTGCCGCAGCATGGCGGCCGCATCGTCAAAAGCCTGGGTGACGGGCTGATGCTGGAATTTGCTAACGCTCAAGGTGGGGTCAAGGCGGCATTTGCCATGCAGCATTTCAGCCAGCAGGCCAATTCCGGCCTGAAGCCTGAGCAGCAAATGCATTTGCGCATAGGCGGCCACCTGGCGAGCTTTGTGACGGACCAGCATGACATTTATGGAACCGACGTCAATCTGACCTCGCGCTTTTGTACCTTGGCCGGTCCCGGGGAACTGGTGGTAACGGCCGCATTGCGCGACAACCTCACCGCCAACCTGGATGCCGACCTCGAGGATTTGGGCGAGTGCCACCTCAAGCACGTTGAAAAGCCCGTCCGCGCTTATCGCGTTGCCCCGCCAGGGGAGCATCCGGTGATCGCCCTCAGCAGTGCAGTGCGTCTTGACCTGCGCCCCACTATTGCCGTCATTCCCTTCGCGATGCGCAGTTCTGAACCCGGACATGAAATGCTGGGCGAAGCGCTAGCCGACGAGGTGATCGCCGCACTGTCCCGGACCTCGGAACTGCACGTGATCTCGCGGCTGTCCACGACGGTATTCCGTGGGCGGCAAGAGGCAATTGAGGATATCCGCACGCACCTGGGTGCCAGCTATATTCTTTCGGGCACCTGCCGCAGTGTGGGCACGCAATTGGCGTTGTTTGTGGAACTGATTGATGCCAAAACCGAGAAATTGGTGTGGGCCGAAAATCTCAAAGGGCAAGTACACGGCGTGTTCGACACGGATGACGAGCTGATTTCGCGGGTGGTGGCGGCCATCAGCTCTTCCGTCATGTCCCAGCAATTGGAGCGAGCCCAAAGTCAGGCCCTGCCGACGCTGGACGGCTATACCTTGCTGCTGGGTTCGGTAGCACTGATGCATCGCACGGCGTTTAGTGAGTTTGACCGCGCTCGCGCGATGCTGGAACACTTGATCGACCGCAGCCGCCGCCATCCAACTCCTTACGCATGGCTGGCGAAATGGCATGTACTGCGGGTACAGCAGGGGTGGGCGGAAAACCCAGAGAAAGAGAAACAGCTTGCGTTGGATTGCACCAAAAGAGCCCTCGACATTGACCCAACCTCTTCTCTGGCGCTCACGATAGATGGCTTCGTTCACACAAATTTGCTGAAGAATCTGGAAGTCGCTGCACAACGCTACGAGGCAGCTCTAAGCGTCAACCCCAATGAGTCCCTGGCATGGCTGTTGACCGGAACGCTTAATGCGTTCAAGGGAGACGGAGGCGCGGCGTTTGACGCGAGCGAGCGCGCCCTGCGATTGTCTCCTCTCGACCCAATACGGTATTTTTATGATTCATTGGCGGCGTCAGCCGCCGTATCGGCCGCTCAGTATGAGCGTGCAATCGAACTTGCCTTGCGGTCACTGCGCAGCAACAGAACGCATACATCCACATACCGTGCATTGGCCATAGCTCAGGCAATGTCGGGAAAACTGGAAGCTGCATCTGCGACGGTTACCAGCCTGCTGAAACTGGAGCCGACCTTCACGGTTAGCAAATTTCGTGAACGCTCACCTAGCAGCGAGTACCCGGTCGGACAAGCTTATGCCAACGCGCTGAAGCTCGCCGGCCTGCCTGAATAATGAGAGTGGTTTCAACTTAACGAGGAGAATTGGCAATGAGTAGTCTTGGTGGACTGGGCGGTTTGGGGGGACTTGGCGGCCTTGGCGGATTGGGCGGTTTGGGAGGGCTCGGTGGGCTTGGCGGTTTGGGGGGGCTTGGCGGTTTGGGGGCGGCCAGCTCGGACCCGCTGCTTGCGGACGGCCTGACAAAAAGCCGCTCAGCTCTCGTCGGGCCGTTCCAAGGCCCCACCCTGCCGGTGAACCTGCCCCTTCCTATCGACAAGGCAGATCGCCTGACGCAATGGGCAGCCGAACGGCGGCTGCAAGTCTGTGAGCTTGAACTGTTGGGCGGACTGCATTTCGATGTCAACCAAGCCAAGGAATCGGTGACGCTGGGCTTTGTTGACTTGAACAGGAGGCCGCTCAAGGATCACACCGTTGTCCGCTTGATACGTCCTACCGCGAAGGTCTTCAAACAACAGGTCGGGTTGGTTGCCAACTACGCAGAACTGCGTGAAGACCGGGGTAGCGAAATCCTCAGCCAGACGACCCCTCAAGTGCCCTATTGGGGGTCCGTTGTGGGCTTACAGCCGCACCGCCATAAATGGACATTGGAACTGATAACGCTGTCGCTCCTCCTCGCCTCGGATGTGGAGATGCGCTTCAAGCATGCCTTCGCCTGCCCGCGCCCCATGGAGCTGTCACCGCAAGTTCAGCCGATGATCGATACCCCCGGCCACGCCAGCTGGCCCAGCGGGCACGCGACGGAAGCCTTCACCGTGGCCACAGTGTTGCTGGCCCTGCTTGAGAATGCCAATGGCACGGGCGCCAAATTCCGTGAGCAGCTGGAGCGGCAAGCGGCCCGTATCGCGGTAAATCGCACGGTGGCAGGCCTGCACTATCCCGTGGACAGCGCCGTGGGAAGGCTGCTCGGCACGGCACTCGGTGACTTCCTGGTGGCACGCTGCCTCGGCAACAACAAGCTTCACGAGCGCGGCTTCGACGGCCGGAAGTTCCACACCCCGCAAGGCGGTGTAGTCGATTTTGACCTGCGCGTTTCCATGGACGACCACCACAGCGGCTATTACGAATACCTTGGCAAGGTCGGCAACATTGCGGCTTCGCCGCTGTTGGCCTTCATGTGGTCCAAGGCCGTCAAAGAGTGGAAACCCCTCCAGTAAGGATAGTCATGACCTGGAGCAAACTTCCAAAAGGCGGGTTCACCGGTATCGACTGGTCCAAGCCCGACGCAACGAATGGCTTTGACCCCTATCTGGTGTGGGCTGAAACCGACCGGTTTGCGGGCTACGGCGACAAGCAGCCGAAGTGGCTGCCCGTGGCGATTGAGCTCAGCGCCGGCACCAGCATCGCCCAATTCATAGGCGCGGCCTCGCCTCAATGGCTGCATGTGCCTCCGGTGTACACCTCCAGCGCCGCGCCGGCGGGGCTGCGCTACTGCACGGCCCGCGTCAGGCCGGCGTTCTTCAAGCACATCCAGCCTGGCGGCAGCCTGCATGCGCTGGTCAGGCGGCTGGAACTGGGTTTGGCCGCGGGTCCGCACACCGACGGCCTGGGCTCCACCAGCAAGAGCCACACCCAGCCCCTGCTCAAGGGCAAGGTGATGGCGGTCATCGATGACGACCTGGCTTTCGCCAACGCCAATTTCCTGCACAAGGGCAAGGCTCGTACGAGGTACTTCTGGCGGCAAGACGGCAAAGGTGTGGGCGGCACGCCATCAGGCCTTGGTTATGGGCATGAACTCACGGCCGCCGACATCAACCATGCGATGCAACAGCGCACCTACGACGGTGTGGTGGACGAGAGTGCGGTCTACGCGCATTTCAAACTTGAGACTCTGCGAAAGCGCATTAGTCATGGCACACATGTACTGGACTTGGCGTGCGGCCCGCGAACCTTGCTGGCACAGGTAGCCGATCTTCCACCAGGCTTCGACGGGCCGGCCAGCTGGGCGCTGGCCGACGACGATGCCAGCCGCTGCGACATCATCGCCGTGCAGCTGGACTACGACACCGTGGCCGATACTTCGGGCGGCTCGATGAACGTACACGTCCTTGATGGATTGATGTACGTTCTTTCCCGCTGCGCGCATGACGCGAAAATCGTAACCAACATCAGCTTCGGCACCGTGGCCGGGCCGCATGACGGAAGTTCGCTGCTGGAAGCCGCAATGGACCAGCTGATCACGCTGTGCGGCCAGCGGCTGCGGATCGTGCTGGCGGCAGGCAACAGCTACCAGTTGCGCACGCACGCCAACGTGACCTTGGCAAAAAATGAGCACGCAGTACTGCACTGGCGCGGGCAACCCGATGACGCCACCGAGAACTTCCTGGAGCTATGGCTGCCGCCGGAGGCTCATGGCATCCGGATAGAGATCACGCCATCTGGACAGGCTGCACTGCCAGCCCTGGGCTTCGGCGAGTCCCGCATGTGGACGGGCAACGGCACGCAGCCGCTGTGCGCGCTGATTTACCCCAAAAGCGTGGCAACCGGCACACACGGCACTTGCGCGCTGATCGCTTTGGCACCCACCTTCAGTTTCGACAAGGGTGTCGCCACGGCCCCTAGCGGCGTGTGGCAGATCAAGCTGACCAACACGAAGCCGGGCAAGGTCACGATAGACGCCTATGTGGAACGTGACGATGTGGTGACCGGCCCGCGAGGCGGGCGCCAATCGCACTTTGAAGACAAGCTGTACGACATGAGCGGGAACCCGTGGTCATTCGTGGATCACCCTGACAATCCGACCTTGATCCGGCGCAGCGGCAATTTCAACAGCATTGCCACCGGACGCAAGACGGTATCCGTGGGTGGCACGCGGATCGTGGGCTCACACTGGGCGCATTACTCCCCGCAAAAGCCGGACCCCGATGCAGGCAGGCCCGAGCGTCCCGGCGTTGTAAAGACCGCCAGCACGGCGGCGCACAGCGATGAAAATCCAGCCCTGACGGGTGTTCGGGCTGCGGGTACCTATAGCGGCTCGGCCGTCCGCCTGAAGGGGACCAGCGCCGCGGCGCCGCAGGAAACACGGCGCATCTTTAATGCGCTATAGAACTGCCCTAGCCGCTACCAGCGGCTGGGTAATTTCTTGAGCAGAGTGATGCGCTTGGTGCCCATTTCGATGTAGCCGCCCTTTTCAAGGTCTTTGAGCAGACGGCTCACCATCTCGCGCGAGGCGCCGACGCGGCTGGCGATATCCTGGTGGGTGATTGCCTCCAAGGTGACTCCCTCGGCGGTATCGCGGGTCGCGACATCGTCGTGGGCTTCCAGCACGGCAATCAATCGCCCATACACGTCAAGCAACGCCATATTGCGGGCGGCTTCCGTGGCGGTGCGGGCGCGGCGGATAACCTGAACCACCAGATTGATGGCAAATCCCGGCTCATCTACCAAGTGTTCGCTCACTTCGGTCCGACTGAGCACGGCGCAGGTGCAGGGCTCCAGGGTGATGACCGAGGCGGAGCGAGGCCCGCCGTCCAGCGACATTTCGCCAAAGTAGTCGCCTGAGTGAATCCGGCCGTAGGTGATTTCACGGCCGCTTTCGTCCATGGAAAACACCTTGACACTGCCCTTGAGCAGCACATACAGGCTGTCCCCGATTTCCCCTTCGTTGATGACAACCGCCTTCTTGGGGTAAGTGCGCACCACGCCGCGCATGGCCAGGGTGCGTAATTCAGGGGTTAAGTGGGCGTAAAGATCTTCTTCGGGAGGTATATGCGGACTCATGATGAGTCGTAATCTAGCACGTTGCCGCCCCCCTGCGGCGATCAATGAATCTGTCCGACCGGCGAGGGGGCGATGGGTGGCAAAATCGCCACGCGATTGACCAGTTCCCGGACACCGCTGGAAGCGGTCTTGGCGCACAGGCTGCGCACATGGCTGCGCACGGTGGAGACCGCGACTTTCATCTGGATGGCGATCTCGGGCGTGCTCAGGCAGCGGCACAGGAAGACCAGCACCTGCTCTTCCGTGTGGGTGAGGCCGTGGTTGCGGGCAAACGCGCCGAAAACACCGGACTCGCTCACGCTCACGCGCGACAGCACCAGCGCGATCCGGTCGCAGGGCACGCCAACCTGGCGCTGCAGCGGCACCAGGGCAAGGGTGAAATCCACACCCTCGCCCGCCAGCCTGATGAGGCCGCGTTTGCCCGCAATGGCCTTGCCCAGGGCGGCCTGAAAGGCCTTGGCATCGGGCTGCATGAGGACTTTCAATTCACCCCGCTCCGCGCCGAGCACGACGGCGCGGTCAAGCTCGCGCCGGGCGGCCTGGTTGACGTGCAGCAGCTTTCCCTGGGCGCTGATGACAAGCACCCCGTGGGCCAGCTCATCCACCAGGAAGGCGAGCAGGGCGGGCACCGAATCGGTGTCGTCCAGGGGGAATGAAGGCGCGGCCTCCAGGAAGGCGGCATTGGGCTGTGCGAACAGGGTCACGGGAGGCGCTCCATCCTACAAATAGATGAAGACGAGCATAAAAAGCCCAGCCCAATGTAGATAGTGAATATGCAGGGTCATTCTTGTGAGAAATTCACATGAATTCGACCGAATTGCCGGACTCCAGCGCTCCGGCTGCGCCGCAGCTCAGCCCGGCCCGCACTCCAGCATGGCCAGGGTGGGGTCCATCACCTCGGGCAGGAAGGCCATCTGCACGTGTGCGGCGCCGCGGATCAGGCGGTTGTCGGCGCCCGGCAAGGTGGCAGTGGACGCCGGGAACACGATGTTGTCGCAGTTGGAGTACCAGCAGGTGAACAGCGCATGGCGGTCCGCCGGCATCTCATGGTCCAGCTGCGCCTGCCAGTCGGACTGTAGCCGCATCTGGCGGCCGTTGTGGCCGTGGCCGAAGCGCGCCAGCCAGGTCCCGCGGTGCGGCGTGCCTATGGTGACCACATGGAAAACGCGGGACTCGGCGCGCATGCGCTTGAGCCAGGCCCGCACGGCCAGCCCGCCCATGCTGTGGCACACCAGCAGCGGCGGCAGCCCCGTGGCGTCGGTGACCCGGCGCACGGCCTCGTCGATTTGCGGCGCATAGTCGTCGATGGAGCCGAACAGGGGTTCGAGGTTGACGGCCACAAAAGCCTGCCCGCTTGCGCGGACGCGCTGGAGCCAGGGCGTCCACAAGCCGCGGTTGCAGAAGAAGCCGTGCACAAACACCACACCGCGACGCCCCTGCATTGCGGGGTCGGGCGCGAGTTGGTCCGGGACCGCGTTCATGCGAAAAGGCTGGCGCCAGCAGAAGACGCGCGGCGCCGTCAGGGTCTCCCCCAGCCAGGCCCGCAGCAGTTCCCCCCAGCTCGGCTGGGGTGCCGGGTCCCGCTTGTTGACGTGGTGAAGAAAGACAAACTCGAGGGCCAGGAAAGCGGTGTACCCCAGCGCGATGGCCAGAAAGCCCGCAACCGCCATAAACGGGGAGTCGCCGAGAAACCAGAGCAGCCAGCCAAAGGCCGCGGCGACCAGGGTCAGGGTGATGAGTCTTTGTAGTTGGGCCAGCATTGGTCAGGCAAAAGAGAAGGCGGCGGTAGCAAGCCGCAGTATCTCAGGCCAGTGTGACACCATGGCCCGAGAGCCTGGCGGCCAGGCCCTGCGCCAGGCGGTTCACCATGCCGTAGATGGACAGCTGCGGATTCGCGCCTATGCTGGTCGGAAACAGCGAACCGTCGTGGATGGACAGGTTCTCGAGTTGCCAGTGCACGCCGTCAGGCCGGGTGACGCCCTGGCGCTCGTTGCCGGCCAGGCCGCAACCGCCCATGACGTGGGCACTCACCACCCGGGTCAGCAGGGGCTTCATGGGCAAGGCCTTGACCGCATCGCGGGCCTGCGCCCAGGAGGTGTAGGGCTGGGCCATCTCGTGCAGCGGCAGCACCTGTTTCGCGCCCGCCGCGAACTGGATCTCCATCATCGACAGCAATGCCCTGCGCCCGCCCTCCATGACATAGTCCGTCAGCGGGTAGTCCAGCACGGCGGAGTTGTCGCTGCGCAGCTTGACCTGCCCGCCCCTTGATTCGTCATGGAAACCGTCGCGCAGCAGCGCCAGCAGGGTGTGGTTGTAGGGGAAGGATTTGAGCAAGTCGTGCTGGCCCTGGCCGAAGCCCGGCACCGTCGATGCAAAGATCACCGGGTGCAGCGGAGGGGCCTCGAGCTTGTAGCCTATAGGGCCGTCTATCGCCTGGGTCTCGAGGAAGTGGTCAGAGTAAATGGTTTGCGGCGCGCCATTCCAGGCCTCCACTTTTTGCTCGAACACGCTGGAGGACATCACCACCGGATGCAAAAAGGTCCGGGCGCCCAGCACGCCATGCGGATCGGGCGCCTGCGAGCGCAGCAGCACGGCCGGCGAATTGATGGCACCGCCGGCAAGCACATAGTGTTTCGCGACGATCTTGATGGCCCCGCCCGCCGTCCCGGGTGATCTGCCCAGGCTGCGGCACAGCAGCGCGGTGACCTTGCCGTTGGCCAACTCAAACTTTTCCGCGCGGGTCTCGGTCAGCAGCTGCGCGCCTTTGTCGAGCGCCGCGGGAATGGTGGTGACCAGCATGGACTGCTTGGCATTGGTCGGGCAACCCAGGCCGCAGGAGCCCAGGTTCCAGCAGCCTTTGACATTGCGCGAAATGGCCGATGCGGGAATCCCCAGCTTGGCCGCACCTCGGCGCAGCAGGTCGTTGTTCTCATTGGGGGGCACCAGCCAGGGCGTGATGTTCAGGCGCTGCTCCGCTTCGGCAAAGTAGGGCGCCAGCAGTTCGGTGGTGTAGCCATCCAGCCCGAACCGCTCCTGCCAGAATTTGAGCGTGGAGCCCGGCGTGCGGAAGGAGCTGGTCCAGTTCACTGTGGTGGAGCCGCCCACGCAGCGGCCTTGCAGGATGTTGATGGCCTTGTCTTCGGTCTTGCGTGCGGCGCTTTCCTGATAGAGCGACGGGTATGCTTCAGATTCCTTCTGGTTGAAGTCGCTGCTGGTTTTGAGCGGGCCCTCTTCAACCATCACCACCTGCAGGCCAGCCTTGGCCAGCAGTTCGGCCGTGACGCCGGCGCCAGCGCCGCTACCTATGATGGCGACATCGCAGCTGAGTATTTCAGGTGCCGGCGGCAACGCGCCGCCCATCACTTTCCAGCCGCGCGCGAGGCCTTCGCGGATCGGGTCTTTCAGTTGGCTCATGCTGCTTTCGGGGTCTTTAGATCTTCATGGGGCCGGGATATCCCAGCAGCGCCCAGCTCGCCGGATCGGAGAAATACGCGCCCGCGGTGATGTCGTGCAAGGCGGCGTAAGCCTGCTGCCGCAGCGCCAGCCTGGAAACGCGCATGTCCTGAAGCGACTGCTGGATGTCGGCGACGGAGGCTTCTTGCCAGGGCTGGTTCAGACCGGCCAGCGCGCGCCGGCCCGCGGCACTCGCGAGCAGAGCCAGCAACTGCGACAGCTCGGCCTGCGCGTGGGGCGGCAATGACTGCACCAGCACGTCGATGCGGCTGAGCAGGCCGTTCAATGCGATTTGCCGCGCACCTTCATCGGCCGGCAGTGTCTTGTCGAGTACGGCCCGGCCTATGGCCGAAAACACCTCGCGCCCGGATGCACTCAGCGCGCCACCTGCCAGGCCTGGCTGCAGCAGCGCGGCCGTGCCGCCGGCCACCAGCAGCACGGCGGCTGACGCGGCGCCTAGCTTGAGGAGCGTTCTTCTTTGCATGCTGGAAGTTTCGCACGCGCATTTAGGTTTCAATAGGGGCCCGTACCTAGATAAACTCCGGGTTTGTATGGACGCCTCCGCACAACAAATACACGACGCGCTAGAGACCGTGGCGAAGCTCAGGCAACAGCATAGGGCCGACGCGCCGCTGGCCCGGGGCAATGCCGAGCTCAAGCGCTTCCAGGCACGCCGCTTTGAGGCCACCTATTCCGACCTGCTGCACAGCCATCGGTATAAAACCGCGGCCACGTTTTTCCTGCAGGAGCTTTACAGCGACAAGGACTACGCCGAACGCGACCAGCAGTTCGCGCGCATCGCCGGCACCATCGCCAAACTTTTTCCGCAGCCCGTTGTCAACACCGCGGCCGCGCTGGCGGAAGTGCACGCCCTGACGGAACAGCTCGACGACCTGATGGCGCGCGAGTGGCTGGCGGACTCGGCAAGCATGCCCCAGAGTGATGTATGTGCCCGCTACATCCGCTGCTGGCGCCGCGTGGGGGATATTGCCGCGCGCAAGCGGCAGCTGGAGGTGGTGCTGCATCTGGGGCAGGAACTCGACCGCCTGACCCGGATGTTCGGCCTTCGCACCTTGCTCAAAATGATGCGCGGGCCGGCGGCGGCGGCCGGGCTGAACTCCTTGCAACATTTCCTGGAGAGCGGCTTCGATGCCTTCGCCACCATGCGCGGCGCTCATGAATTTCTCAGGCTCATCAAAGACCGCGAGACGGCGTGGATCCACTCCCTGTTTGAGGACGATGCTGTCACCTGCGAGACCAGATTGAGCCATTTGCTCGCTGCCGGGCCCTGATATCACGCCCGCATTAGGACAAGCCCCATACGGATTCCGCCGGGCGGCTTTCACAATGAGCCGCAAGGAGTTTGTATGAACAAGCATTGGCTCAAGAGTTATCCCGAAGGTGTATCGCACGAGATCGACACCGAACAGTTCCGCTCGCTCACCCATCTGCTGGAGGATTCGTTCAAGAAAAATGCGGCCAAGCCATTCTCGGTGTGCATGGACCGCTGGATGAGTTATGGGCAACTCGACGAACTCTCGTCCTCATTGGGCGCCTGGCTGCAGAGCCTGGGCCTGGAGCCCGGCGCCCGCGTGGCCATCATGCTGCCCAATGTGCCGCAGTTCGCCGTCACCATGGCGGCCATCCTGCGGGCGGGCTACACCTGCGTCAACGTCAACCCGCTGTACACCGCGCGTGAGCTGGAGCACCAGCTGCGCGACTCCGGCGCGACGACCATCGTCATCCTGGAAAACTTTGCCGCCACTTTGGCAGAGGTGATTGAACGCACGCCGGTGAAGAAGGTCGTCGTGGCCTCCATGGGCGATCTGCTGGGCTTCTGGTACGGCCAGTGGATCACCTTTGCCGTGCGCCATCTTGCCAAGCTGGTGCCGGCCTACAAATTGCCTTTGAGCGAGGGACGCACTGTCACCACGTTTAATCGTGCAATTGCCGAGGGAAGCCGCCTGGCGCTCAAGCCAGCTCAAAGCACGCTGGATTCCATTGCTTTTCTGCAGTACACCGGCGGGACCACCGGCCTGTCGAAAGGTGCGGTGCTGACCCATCGCAACATCGTCGCCGCGATCCTGCAGGCGGAAGCATGGTTTACGCCCGCCTTGGAACGCGTGGGCGACGTCAGCAAGACCAACAACATCGCGGCCTTACCGCTGTACCACATCTTCGCGCTGACGCTGTGCCTGCTCACCATCCGCTGGGGGGCCCACCTGACGCTGATTCCCAACCCGCGCGACTTCGGCAAATTCATTGAAGTTCTCAAGAGGCGGCCTTTTCACATGTTGCCGGCGGTCAACACGCTGTTCAATGCGCTGCTCCAACATCCGCAATTCAAAACGGTGGATTTCTCCAGCCTTTGCGTCTCCCAGGCGGGCGGCATGGCCGCATCCGAGGGTACGGCGAAACACTGGCTGCAGGTAACCGGCTGCCCCATGATTGAAGGCTGGGGCATGAGCGAGACCTGCGCGATCGGCACCAACAATCCAGTGATCAACAAGGAGTTCACTGGAACCATAGGCCTGCCCCTGCCCAGCATCGAGGTCACGATCAAGGACGACGAGGGGAAATCGCTCGCGTTGGGCGAATCCGGCGAGATTTGCATCAAGGGCCCGCAAGTCATGACGGGCTATTACCAGCAACCGGAGGAAAACAAAAAGGCATTCACTTCCGACGGCTTTATGCGCACCGGCGATATCGGCATCATGGACGAGCGCGGCTACACAAAAATCATAGACCGCAAGAAAGACATGATCATCGTGTCGGGCTTCAATGTGTTTCCCAATGAGCTCGAGAACGTGATTTCCCTGTGTCCCGGCGTTGTCGAATGCGCCGCCATCGGTATCGCTGACGACAAACAAGGTGAAGCCATCAAGGTTTTTGTCGTGAAGAATGACCCTACACTGACCGAAGATGAAGTGAGCGCCTATTGCAAGCAACATCTCACCGGCTACAAACGTCCCAAATACATTGAATTCCGCGATGACTTGCCTAAAACCAATGTCGGGAAAATCCTCAGGCGCGAGTTGCGTGCGTCAACCTGAGCACTTTTTCGCGGGAATTTGCTGATGGCCCAGCCGGATTTTCCGCCGGGGGTCCATGTTTTTGAGCGCGGCTGGCTCTCCGCCAATAATATTTTGTTCACCGGCGGCGGCGAAACCGTGTTGGTGGACAGCGGGTATTGCACACATGCGCCGCAGACGCTGGCCTTGGTGGAGTCCGTTTTGGGCCCGCGGCCACTCGACGTCCTCATCAACACGCATTTGCACAGTGATCACTGCGGCGGCAATGCGGCTTTGCAGGCGCGCTACCCCGATCTCCGCACCTTGATTCCTCCCGGTCACGCGCAGCAGGTCGCTGATTGGGACCCGGTGGCACTGACTTATTTGCCGACCGGGCAGCTTTGCCCGCAATTTGGCTTCACGTGGGCGCTGCAACCAGGGACTTCCATGCTCTTTGGAACTGAATTATGGGAGGTTCACGCTGCGCCCGGCCATGATCCCCACTCGCTGATCTTCTTCGAACCGCGAAGTCGCGTGCTTATTTCTGCTGATGCCTTATGGGAGAACGGGTTTGGCGTGGTGTTTCCCGAGCTCGAAGGAGCGGATGCGTTCTCGCAGGTGGCCGCGACGCTGGATTTGATTGAACGATTGAACCCGAAAACCGTTGTTCCTGGGCATGGCCGCGTCTTCGCATATGCACCGCAAGTGCTAGTGCGCGCGCGCCAGCGCCTGGATTCATTTATCGACAACCCGAGCAGGCATGCTCACCATGCAGCCAAAGTCTTGCTGAAATTCAAATTACTTGAAACTCAGCGCCAGGATTTTGAAGCGTTTGCGCAGTGGGCCCTTGAAACGCCGTATTTCACGCAGATCAAAGCCAAGTTTTTCGCCGACATATCCGCCCGCGAGTGGATAGGGCAGCTCAGTGCAGAGTTGGTCGCGGCCGGCGTGGCGCAGAGAGACGGCAGCAGCATCTCGAACGCTTGAGCCGACCTGGTCAATTCCGGTTTGGCATTCAGGTTTTGTCTTCCATTTCGCCGGGCTGCTTCCCTGAGACTTCTTCACCTCACCTCACAAACGAAAAAAGCCCGCATGGCTGCATGCGGGCTTTTCTAGGCTCTTGCCACCGGGCCAGATACCAGGCGCACAAAAGAAAACGCCCAGTTGATCAAAAATCAACCGGGCGTTCCTTGCTGTAAGAGCCTGACGATGTCCTACTTTCACACGGGAATCCGCACTATCATCGGCGCTAAGTCGTTTCACTGTCCTGTTCGGGATGGGAAGGAGTGGTACCAACTTGCTATGGTCATCAGGCATAACTTTTTGACAGATTGTCCAAAGAACAATCCATCGAATTCATAGAGTAAATCAGCTTGTATTTAGATTCGCACAGCTGCTGGGCTGTGCTTTTTGAATGCGTCAACTTGGCATAACAACTTCGAATTAATCAAAGTTATAGGGTCAAGCCGCACGAGCAATTAGTATCAGTTAGCTTAACGCATTACTGCGCTTCCACACCTGACCTATCAACGTCCTGGTCTTGAACGACTCTTTAGGGGGCTCAAGGCCCCGGCAGATCTAATCTTGAAACGAGTTTCCCGCTTAGATGCTTTCAGCGGTTATCTCTTCCGAACTTAGCTACTCGGCAATGCCACTGGCGTGACAACCGATACACCAGAGGTTCGTCCACTCCGGTCCTCTCGTACTAGGAGCAGGCTTCCTCAAATCTGCAGCGCCCACGGAAGATAGGGACCAAACTGTCTCACGACGTTTTAAACCCAGCTCACGTACCTCTTTAAATGGCGAACAGCCATACCCTTGGGACCGGCTACAGCCCCAGGATGAGATGAGCCGACATCGAGGTGCCAAACACCGCCGTCGATATGAACTCTTGGGCGGTATCAGCCTGTTATCCCCAGAGTACCTTTTATCCGTTGAGCGATGGCCCTTCCATACAGAACCACCGGATCACTATGTCCTGCTTTCGCATCTGCTCGACTTGTCAGTCTCGCAGTTAAGCACGCTTATGCCATTGCACTATTAGCACGATGTCCGACCGTACCTAGCGTACCTTCGAACTCCTCCGTTACACTTTGGGAGGAGACCGCCCCAGTCAAACTGCCTACCATGCACTGTCCCCGATCCAGATAATGGACCTAGGTTAGAACCTCAAACACACCAGGGTGGTATTTCAACGTTGGCTCCATGCGATCTAGCGACCACACTTCAAAGCCTCCCACCTATCCTACACAGATCTGTTCAAAGTCCAATACAAAGCTACAGTAAAGGTTCATGGGGTCTTTCCGTCTTTCCGCGGGGAGATTGCATCATCACAAACATTTCAACTTCGCTGAGTCTCAGGAGGAGACAGTGTGGCCATCATTACGCCATTCGTGCAGGTCGGAACTTACCCGACAAGGAATTTCGCTACCTTAGGACCGTTATAGTTACGGCCGCCGTTTACTGGGACTTCAATCAAGAGCTTGCACCCCATCATTTAATCTTCCAGCACCGGGCAGGCGTCACACCCTATACGTCGACTTTCGTCTTAGCAGAGTGCTGTGTTTTTAATAAACAGTTGCAGCCACCGATTTTTTGCAACCTCATTGGGCTCCCCAAGTAAATGGTTCACCTACTAAAGGCACACCTTCTTCCGAAGTTACGGTGTCAATTTGCCGAGTTCCTTCTCCTGAGTTCTCTCAAGCGCCTTAGAATACTCATCTCGCGCACCAGTGTCGGTTTGCGGTACGGTCGTGTGTAGCTGAAGCTTAGTGGCTTTTCCTGGAAGCAGGGTATCACTCACTTCGTCTGCAAGCAGACTCGTTATCACCCCTCATCTAAGCCCGGCGGATTTACCTACCAGGCACGACTACAGGCTTGAACCAACATATCCAACAGTTGGCTGAGTTAACCTTCTCCGTCCCCACATCGCACTACACATCGGTACAGGAATATTGACCTGTTTCCCATCAGCTACGCATCTCTGCCTCGCCTTAGGGGCCGACTCACTCTACGCCGATGAACGTTGCGTAGAAAACCTTGCGCTTACGGCGAGGGGGCTTTTCACCCCCTTTAACGCTACTCATGTCAGCATTCGCACTTCTGATACCTCCAGCAGGGTTTACACCACCACCTTCACAGGCTTACAGAACGCTCTCCTACCACTTGCAATAAATTGCAAATCCGCAGCTTCGGTAACTGGCTTAGCCCCGTTACATCTTCCGCGCAGGACGACTCGATCAGTGAGCTATTACGCTTTCTTTAAATGATGGCTGCTTCTAAGCCAACATCCTGACTGTTATAGCCTTCCCACTTCGTTTCCCACTTAGCCAATTTTAGGGACCTTAGCTGGCGGTCTGGGTTGTTTCCCTCTTGAGTCCGGACGTTAGCACCCGGTGCTCTGTCTCCCAAGCTGTACTCATCGGTATTCGGAGTTTGCATTGGTTTGGTAAGTCGCCATGACCCCCTAGCCAAAACAGTGCTCTACCCCCGATGGTAATACTTGAGGCACTACCTAAATAGTTTTCGGAGAGAACCAGCTATTTCCAAGTTTGTTTAGCCTTTCACCCCTATCCACAGCTCATCCGCTAGTTTTGCAACACTAGTCGGTTCGGACCTCCAGTGCGTGTTACCGCACCTTCATCCTGGCCATGGATAGCTCACTTGGTTTCGGGTCTACACCCA
>NZ_FNHX01000011.1:120000-125686 GCF_900103405.1 Polaromonas sp. JS666
GCGGAGCCTTGCGCCCTATCAGGCTCCAGTCCTTGCGGCTTTTGAGCCTCACCTCGCCCGGCGGCGTCGCCGCGGCGAATTTCGCCAGCTCCCCGTAGTGGGCTGAGGGCCCCGAAGGATGGGAAATGATGCCCTTGCTGATGCTGAGTTCGTCCACCGGCAGCTTCCAGTCCAGCGACGCCGCCCCCAGCAGCGAAGCGCGGGCGGTGGCCGCGGCCGTGCGCAGCACCTCCCAGGCGTCGGCCACGCTGGACGAGGCGCCCGTGGCGTTGATGCCCAGCTCGCGGGCCAGCTTGCCCACCATCCATTCGCCGAGCCGCACCTTGGTCGGGCGCACCCGGGGAGCGCCTTGCGCCGCATAGTCGTCCACCTCCAGCGGATGGAAAGGCAGGCTGCCGACCAGCATGGCGACATTGCCGTAAATCGCATCTGAGCCGGCCTGTTCCAGGCTGACCCGCGCCAGCGGCACATCCAGTTCCTCGGCCACCAGCATGGCCAGCGCGGTGTGCACGCCCTGCCCCATTTCGCTGCGCGGCATGGCCAGCACCACGCCGCCGTCGGCCCGTATCTTGATCCAGCCGTTGAACACCACGCCCGTGAGGTCGGGTTCCGCGCCGGCCGGCCAGGGATGGGCCGCGCTACCCAGGCGCGAGCGCGCCGGCAGCACGCCCCAGCCAACCAGCAGCGCGCCGGCCGCGCCCGCGGCGCTGAACAGCCAGGCCCGCCGCTTCATGCCTTGGCCTTCTTCGCGGCAGCGCCGGGTACCATGGCGGCCGCCCGCTTGATAGCCAGGCGTATGCGCTGGTAGGTGCCGCAGCGGCAGATATTGGTCATGGCCGCGTCGATGTCCGCATCCGTCGGCCTGGGGTTTGTCTCGAGCAGCGCGGCGGCGGCCATCAGCATGCCCGACTGGCAGTAGCCGCATTGCGGCACCTGCTCGGCAATCCAGGCCAGTTGCAGGGCGTGGGGTTTGTCCGGCGTGCCCAGCGCTTCAATGGTCTGGATGCGCTTGCCCTGCACGGCGGACACCGGCACCGAGCAGGAACGCACGGCCTGGCCGTCGATGCGCACGGTGCAGGCCCCGCAGGCCGCCACGCCGCAGCCGAACTTGGTGCCGGTCATGTTCAGCACGTCGCGCAGCAGCCATAACAGGGGCATGCCGGGATCGGCGTCGGCCTGGACGAGCCGGCCGTTGATTTGCAGTTCCACGAAATCTCCCTCAGTGATGCGTCGCCCAAGCCGATGACTATATCGGCGAGCCCCGGCAGGCGATAGGGCGGCCGCGCCACACCGGCCAGGCCGCCAATCGTAAGGACTTGTATTCACCGGCCGGGGGTGCCATGAACGCCGCGTGGCCGCCGGCCTGCGCCCAGGGACGGATAATCCCTCTTCTATATGGCACTTATTACCCTCCTGGACGCCCAACTCGCTTTTGGGCACGTCGCACTGCTGGACCACGCAGATTTTTCCCTTGAGAGCAACCAGCGCATAGGCCTGATAGGCCGCAACGGCACCGGCAAGTCATCCCTGCTCAAAATCCTCGCCGGCCTCGAAAAACCCGATGACGGCACGCTGCAGCTGCAGCAAAACCTGCGCATCGCCTACGTGCCGCAGGAGCCCAGCCTGGACCCGCATGCCACCGTGTTCATCGCGGCCAGCGCCGGCCTGGCGCGCACCCGCCACGTGGTCGAGCAATACCTGGCGGCCGACGAAAACACCGACCTGGACGCCCTGCAGTCGGAAATCGAGGCGCTGGACGGCTGGACCTGGGAGCAGCGCGTGGAGGAAACCCTGCACCGCCTGCACCTGGACAAGGACGCCATCGTCGGCTCGCTCTCGGGCGGCACCAAAAAGCGCGTGGCACTGGCCCAGGCGCTGGTCGCCAAGCCCGACGTGCTGCTGCTCGACGAGCCGACCAACCACCTGGACCTGGACTCCATCGCCTGGCTGGAAGAGCTGCTGGTCAATTTCAACGGCAGCATCATCACCATCACCCACGATCGCGCCTTCCTGGATCAGGTCGCCACCGTCATCGTCGAGCTGGACCGCGGCAAACTCAACAGCTACCCCGGCAACTTCGCCCAGTACCTGGTGCAAAAGGAAGAGCAGATGGCCCAGGAGGCCGTCATCAACGCCAAGGCCGACAAGCTGCTCGCCCAGGAAGAAATCTGGATCCGCAAGGGCGTGGAAGCGCGCCGCACGCGCAGCGTGGCCCGAATCGGCCGCCTCGAAGCCCTGCGCGCCAACCGCGCGGCCCGCCGCGATGCCGTCGGCCGCGTCAACCTCGATGTCTCCAGCGGCGAGCGCAGCGGCAAGATCGTCGCCGAGCTCAGTAACGTGAGCAAAAGCTTCGGCCACCCGGGCAGCGAAAAGCTCATCGTCAACAAATTCACCGGCACCCTGCTGCGCGGCGACAAGATCGGCCTGCTGGGCCCCAACGGCGCCGGCAAAACGACGCTGCTCAAGCTCATCCTGGGCGAGTTGCAGCCCGACGCGACCACGCCGCCCGGCAAGGTGCGCCAGGGCGCCAACCTGCAGGTGGCCTACTTCGACCAGATGCGCGACAGCCTGGACCTGGACGCCACGCTGGAAGACTTCATCAGCCCCGGCAGCGAATGGGTGGAGATCAACGGCGCCAAAAAACACGTCAAGAGCTACCTGACCGACTTTTTGTTCTCGCCGGCTCGCGCCAATTCGCCGGTGCGCACCCTCTCGGGCGGCGAACGCAACCGGTTGCTGCTGGCGCGCCTGTTCGCCCGCCCGGCCAACGTGCTGGTGCTCGACGAGCCGACCAACGACCTGGACATCGACACCCTGGAACTGCTGGAAGACCTGCTGCAAAACTACGAGGGCACGGTTTTCCTGGTCAGCCACGACAGGCGCTTCCTCGACAACGTGGTCACCAGCACCATCGCCTATGAAGGCACGCCCGAGAACCCCGGCTTCTGGCGCGAATACGAAGGCGGCGTGACCGACTGGATCACCCAGTCCAAGCGCGCCGCGCAGATCACCGGCGGCGCCCGGCCCGGCCCCGGCGCTTCCAGCCCCAAGCCCGCCGGCAAAACCAGCAGCGAACCCAAAAAGGACGCGGGCGAAGCGCCCCCCGCCAAAAAGAAGCTCAGCTACAAGGAGCAGCGCGAACTCGACGGCCTGCCGGCGCTGATCCAGCAGCTAGAGTCGCAGCAAAAGGCAATTGAACAGGAGCTTTACGACGGCACGCTCTACACGACCAATGCCAAGCGGGCGGCCGAGCTCAATGCACGCAATAGCAAGATCGAGGAAGAACTGATGGAAGCATTGCAGCGCTGGGAAACGCTGTCATCGTAAAGCTACCGTCGTAAGCGCCCACTCTCTTTTGTAGTTCCATCCGGGCGGGGCTTGCGTGGTCAAGCCGGGCTCCTACACAAAGAGTCGGCACCCGCGCAGGCGGCCTCGCCAACCGGCACATCTCCTTAGGCTACAGTGGTCTGCACCATGCCGACCACCCCCAGCGTCATTTCCCGCAAGCTTGTCCTCCCGGCGTTGCGGCAGCTGCTGCCGGCGCTGGCGCTGGCCTTCACTGCCTTGTGGCTGGCCGGCTGCGCCTCCCTGCCCAGCGAGGTGGACAGGCCGGTGTCCACCGCCCTGGCCAAGCCCGAAGAAACCCGGCTGGGCGCGCTGGTGGCGGCCCGCGCCGCCAAGGCCGGCACACGCAACGATTCCGGCTTTGCGCTGGTGGGCGACGCCGAGCTCGCCTTCACCAGCCGCATGACCCTGATCAAGGCCGCGCAGAAAACCCTGGACATCCAGTACTACGCCATCTTTGCCGACGACACCACCGAACGCATGTTCGAGGCCCTGCGTGAGGCCGCCGGCCGCGGCGTGCGCATACGCATATTGCTGGACGACTTCAACACCTCGGGCAAGAACGCCCAGGTGCTCAAGCTCGCCTTCGAGAAAAACTTCGAGCTGCGGCTGTTCAATCCCCTGCCCGGCGGGCGCGGCTCCATGGTGATGCGCATCCTGAGCAACCTCAAGGACGCCGCGCGCCTGCAGCGGCGCATGCACAACAAAATCTTCGTGGCCGACAACGCGGTCGCCATCACAGGCGGCCGCAACCTGGGCGAAACCTACTTCGGCCAGAGCAAGGGTACGAATTTTGTGGACATCGACGTGATCGCCGCCGGCCGCATCGCACGCGACCTGTCCGCGAGCTTCGACCAGTACTGGAACAACCCGCTGGCCTACCCGGTGCAGTCGCTGATGACCGCCAAGGAGATCGAGGCCCTCAAGCCACCGCCCGCCGGTGCCCAGACCGCCAACCTCAACCGGGAAGATCCGGCGACGCTGGCCGGCGCCACGCAAGCCGCCATTGCCGAATCGAACGCCTCCGCCGCATCGGCCGCCGCGCTGCCCGACTCCACCGACCTGCGCCTGCTGACCTGGACCTGGGCGCCCTCCGTCCTGCTGGTCGACAAACCGTCCAAGATCGCCGCCGATGCCGACAGCACCGGCGAATCCCAGGACACCACGGTGGACGGCCTGCTGCAGCTGATGTCGCAGGCCAAGGGCAACCTGCTCATCGTCTCGCCCTACTTCGTGCCCGGCGAACGCATGATGGTGCAGTTCGCCGACCTGCGCCGGCGCGGCGTGCGCGTGCGCGTGCTGACCAACTCGCTAGCCTCCAACGACGCGCCCGCCGCCCATGTCGGTTACGCGCGCTACCGCAAGGCGCTGCTCGACCTGGGTATAGAGCTCTATGAAATGCGCGCCGAGCAGGAGGGCTCTTTCTCGAGCTTCGGCTCATCCGCGCTGGGCGGCGGCTCCACGGGCGGCTCCACCAGCGGCTCGCGCGCCAGCCTGCATTCCAAGGTGGTGGTGATGGACGACCGCCTGCTGGTGGTCGGCTCCATGAACCTGGACCTGCGTTCGCAGCTGCAAAACAGCGAAGTCGCCATCGTCATCCGCAACCGCGCCATCTCGGCCGAGGCCACGCGCCTGATCGAACCCACGCTGGCCGCCGGCGCCTACCGCGTGGAACTGGACGAGCAGGGCCAGATGGTCTGGCGCGCGCCCCAGGGCTCGCAACTCAAGGACTCCCGCGTGGAACCCGACGCGAGCCTGGGCCTGAAGCTGATGCTCAAGCTGATAGGGCCGTTTGCGCCGGATGAGATGCTTTAGCCGGGTCTTGCTCCGGCGAGCGCGCCGTCCCTTCCTTCCCTTCTCCGTCTTTCTGCTCTCTCTGCTGAGAGCTGCTGGCCGGGGGTTGCCCGGCGGCAACTCACTTTTCTTTTGCTTCGCCAAAAGCGCGCTGCGCGCGCGGGGTTTGCTCACTTCGCGTAGCGAAGTTACGCAAACACCAAAAGTAAGCAAAAGAAAAGGCGACCCTGGTTGCTGCGTCCCTCCGCTTCGCTGCGGGCAACCTGCGGTGCTCGGTCCAGCCGGGGTCAAAAACAACTCGCCTTCGGCTCAAACAAGTTTTTGCCCTGATCCGTCTGGCCCTGCGCTCCTCGGCGCATCCACAAGGGGGTGGGAGAAAAATACCGAATACCTGAAGAAACAAGGACACGCCATGGCGTGTCCTTGTTTGTATTTGTCTTCTATCCCCGCTCCCGATTGCCCCGTCCTGGCTGGGCCGAGGAGCGCAGACGTAGGCGGATCAGGGATCGCGCTTGTCTGAGCCGAAGGCGAGTTTGCGCGAGACCCC
>NZ_FNHX01000025.1 GCF_900103405.1 Polaromonas sp. JS666
ATTCAAAAACAGCTCTGCAAAGACTCAGCCCAAAAAGGAGAAAACCAAGAACTTATCCACATCGTGAGCACCTTCTGCTCACAAAGAGTGTGGGTCAAAATTCGATGGAAAACTCGGGTCAGACTTCGGTGCAATTCAACAGTAAACAAAAGAAAAGTCCGCAAAGATGCGGACCTTAGCTTGATTATTTACGAATTAAGAAAAGTAAATTCTAGAACGGGATGTCGTCATCCATGTCGTCAAAACCGCTGGCCTGCTTGGAGGCCGCAGGGGCCTGGCGTGGCGCGGCCGCTGCCGGCGCGCGCGCGGGTGCCGACTGGCGCGGGGCTTCGTAGCCGCCGCCACCGCCGTCGTCCCCACCGGGGCCGCCCATGCCCTGGCGGCTGCCCAGCATCTGCATCTGGTCGGCGCGGATTTCAGTGGTGTATTTTTCGATGCCGTCCTTGTCGGTCCACTTGCGCGTGCGCAGCGAACCTTCGACATAGACCTGCGAGCCCTTGCGCAGGTACTGGCCGACGATTTCGGCCAGGCGGCCGTTGAACACCACGCGGTGCCATTCGGTGGCTTCCTTCATTTCGCCGGTCTGCTTGTCCTTCCACCGGTCGGTGGTGGCGATGGTGACGTTGGCGACCTGGTCGCCGCTCGGGAAGCTGCGCATTTCGGGGTCGCGGCCCAAATTACCGACGACGATGACTTTATTGACGGATGCCATGAGGGGTTCTCCTGAGCTGATCTACAGGGCGGGGCCCTGCTATTTATGAATACCTCACAGTTTAACTGGCCGGCCCGGCAAGGCTTCCTCGCCAGCGGCCGTAACGGGCGCATGGCGCCCGGGCGCCCGCATGGGCCAGGCCACCAGCAGCCAGGCCAGCATCAGGCCGCCGCATAGCATAAAAAGCCCCGCCGCGCCCTGGGTTTTGGTGACCCAGCCGCCGATAGCGCCGCCGGCAAAAAAGCCCAGCGACTGCAAGGTGTTGTACACCCCCAGCGCCGCGCCGCGCGCATGGGCGGGCGCCACGCGGGAGGCCAGGCTGGGCTGGGTGGCTTCCAGCACATTAAAACCGCAGAAAAACAGGAACAGCAAGGCGGCCAGCAGGCCCAGGCCGTGCGGCCCCGGGCTTGAGGACACCGCCCACAGCAGGCCCAGCTGCACCACAAAAACCAGGCCCACGGCGCCCAGGAAGGCGGCGCGCAGGTAGCCGCGCCGCTCCAGCGGGAACAGCGTCATGCCCATCACCAGGAAGGACGCCAGCACCGCCGGCAGGTAGACCTGCCAGTGGCGGGCCTTGTCGAGGCCGGCCGCCACCAGCAGCGCCGGTATCGCCACCCACATGGCCAGCTGCACTGCATGCAGCACAAAAACGCCGAAGTCCAGCCGTAGCAGGGCCGGGTCCTTGAGGACTTCCAGCACACTGCCGCGCGGGCGGTTCGCATGCTCCAACGGCTCGGGCGGCACCCACCACAGGACCACCGCGATGCCGCCCAAGGCCAGCCCGCCGGTCAGGGAAAACAGGCCGTGCAGGCCGATGGAGGCCGCCAGCAGGGGCGCCACAAGCAGCGAGAGGGCGAACATCAGCGCGATGCTGCTGCCCACCAGCGCCATGGCCTTGGTGCGCACCTCATCGCGTGTGGAATCGGCCAGCAGCGCGGTAACGGCCGCCGAAATCGCGCCCGCGCCCTGCAGCGCGCGGCCGGCGATAAGCCAGTCCAGGTCGGGCGCCCAGGCCGCGATAAAGCTGCCCAGGGCAAATATGACCAGGCCGGAAATAATCACAGGTTTGCGGCCCCACCAGTCCGAGGCGATGCCGAAGGGGATCTGCAGCAGGCCCTGGGTCAGCCCGTAAATGCCCATGGCCAGGCCGATGCGTGCCGGGTCGTCGCCGCCCGGGTATCTGGCCGCTTCCAGCGCGAACACCGGCAGCACCAGGAACAGGCCCAGCATGCGCAGCGCAAAAATCGACGCCAGCGAGGCGCTGGCGCGGCGCTCGGTGGCGGTCATGGGGTAAGACGGGGGGACGGAGGGCTCGGACAAGGGATAAACAGGCAAAAAGACTCAAAACCGGACAAAAGGCGGCTCAAATCAAGGACAAACCGGGGCAAACCGGGAATTTGGACGCCGTGGCGCGGCAAACCCCGGCCGCCCGGAGCTTGCCCAAACGGCTATTGTGCTTGAAACGGTGCTTCGGTCTATGATGGAGAGTTTTGCGGCTGCCACATCTTGAACTCTCCCGACGACAGCAAATACCTCGCCTCCCAGGCCGCAGAAGGCCGTCACGTGGCTGAGCCCCCGGCCCGCTACCTGGCCCAGGCCCTGGCGGCGCAGCGCATCAGCATTCGCGGCGCGCGCACGCACAACCTCAAGAACATCGACCTGGACATCCCGCGCAACCAGCTGGTGGTCATCACCGGGCTGAGCGGCTCCGGCAAATCGTCCCTGGCCTTCGACACGCTGTACGCCGAAGGCCAGCGCCGCTACGTCGAAAGCCTGTCCACCTATGCGCGCCAGTTTTTGCAGCTGATGGACAAACCCGACGTGGACATGATCGAGGGCCTGTCGCCCGCGATCTCCATCGAGCAGAAGGCCACCTCGCACAACCCGCGCTCCACCGTGGGCACGGTGACCGAGATCCACGACTACCTGCGCCTTTTGTTCGCGCGCGCCGGCACGCCGTTTTGCCCCATCCACGACCTGCCGCTGCAGGCGCAAAGCGTCAGCGAGATGGTCGACACGGTGCTGGCCCTGCCGGAAGACACCAAGCTGATGATCCTGGCGCCGGTGGCGCGCGACCGCAAGGGCGAGTTCGTGGACCTGTTCGCCGAAATGCAGTCCCAGGGTTATGTGCGCTTTCGCGTCGACGGCACGGCCTATGAGTTCGACGAGCTGCCCAAACTCAAGAAAACCGAGAAGCACAACATCGACGTGGTGATAGACCGCGTCAAGGTGCGGGCCGACCTGCAGCAGCGCCTGGCCGAAAGCTTCGAGGCCGCGCTGCGCCTGGCCGACGGCAAGGCCCTCGCGCTCGAGATGGATACCGGCAAGGAGCACCTGTTCAGCGCCAAGTTCTCCTGCCCGGTCTGCGACTACTCGCTCAGCGAGATGGAGCCGCGGCTCTTTTCCTTCAACTCGCCGGTGGGCGCCTGCCCCACCTGCGACGGCCTGGGCCACATGGAGTTTTTCGACCCGGCACGCGTGGTGGCTTTTCCCTCGCTCAGCCTGGCCAGCGGCGCCGTCAAGGGTTGGGACAGGCGCAACGGCTATTACTTCGCCATGCTGGAAAGCCTGGCCAAACACTACAAGTTCAACATCGACACGGCCTTTGAGGAGCTGCCCGACAACGTGCAGCAGGTCGTGCTGCATGGCTCGGGCGACGAGGAAATCAAGTTCAGCTATGTGATGGACTCGGGCAACTTCGCCGGCAAGAAGATCAGCAAAAAGCACCCCTTCGAAGGCGTGATCACCAACTTCGAGCGCCGCTACCGCGAGACCGACTCCGCCGCCGTGCGCGAGGAGCTGGCCCGCTACCGCAGCGTGCAGCCCTGCCCCGAGTGCGAGGGCACGCGGCTGCGCACCGAGGCGCGCCACGTCTACCTGGTCAGCGCACCCGAGGGCGGCGCCCAGCCGCAGCGCAAGGCCATCTTCGAGATCAGCCACGCGACGCTGCGCGAGAGTTTTGAGTATTTCAACGTCCTCAAGATGGAAGGCGCCAAGGCCGAGATCGCGGCCAAGGTGGTGCGCGAGATCGGCCTGCGGCTGAAATTCCTCAACGACGTGGGCCTCAACTACCTGAGCCTGGACCGCAGCGCCGAAACGCTGTCGGGCGGCGAATCGCAGCGTATACGCCTGGCCTCGCAGATAGGCTCGGGCCTGACCGGCGTGATGTATGTGCTGGACGAGCCCAGCATAGGCCTGCACCAGCGCGACAACGACCGGCTGATCGGCACGCTCAAGCATTTGCGCGACATCGGCAACAGCGTGCTGGTGGTCGAGCACGACGAGGACATGATCCGCGCGGCCGACCACGTCATCGACATGGGGCCGGGCGCCGGCATCCACGGCGGGCGCGTGATGGCCCAAGGCACGTTTGACGAGGTCAAGAACAACCCCGACTCGCTGACCGGCAAATACCTGGCGCAGACGCTGCAGATCGCCGTGCCCAAGCGCCGCACGCCCTGGCTGCCGACGGTGAAAGCAGTGGAAGCCGCCGAGAAGAAAAAAGCCTCGCGCTTTCCGCAAAGCCCGGCCGCCGAACGCCGCGCCGCGCGCGAAGCCGTGCACCAAGCCACGCTGGGCGACATGCAGGCGCTGCGCGTCATCAACGCCACCGGCCACAACCTGAAGGGCGTGAGCGTCGAGTTCCCGGTGGGCCTGCTGACCTGCGTGACCGGCGTCTCCGGCTCGGGCAAATCCACACTGGTCAACGACACGCTGTATGCCGCCGTGGCCCGCACGCTGTACCGCGCGCATGAAGAGCCCGCCGCGCATGAATCCATCGAAGGCATAGAACACTTCGACAAGGTCATCAACGTCGACCAGTCCCCGATAGGCCGCACGCCACGCAGCAATCCGGCCACCTACACCGGCCTCTTCACGCCGATACGCGAGCTGATGGCCGAGATGAATACCGCCCGCGAGCGCGGCTACGGCGCGGGGCGCTTTTCCTTCAACGTCGCCGGCGGCCGCTGCGAAGCCTGCCAGGGCGACGGCGTGGTCAAGGTCGAGATGCACTTTTTGCCCGATGTGTACGTGCCCTGCGACGTCTGCAAGGGCATGCGCTACAACCGCGAAACGCTGGAAGTGCAGTACAAGGGCAAGAACATCGCGCAGATCCTGGACCTCACGGTCGAGGTCGCGGCCGAGTTCTTCAAGGCCGTGCCCACCATCGCGCGCAAGCTGCAGACCTTGCTGGACGTGGGCCTGTCCTACATCAAGCTGGGCCAGGCCGCGACCACGCTCTCGGGTGGCGAGGCGCAACGCGTCAAGCTCGCGCTGGAACTGAGCAAGCGCGACACCGGGCGCACGCTGTACATCCTCGACGAGCCGACGACGGGCCTGCATTTTGCCGACATCGACCTGTTGCTCAAGGTGCTGCACCAGCTGCGCGACGCAGGCAACACGATTGTCGTGATCGAGCACAACCTGGACGTCATCAAGACGGCCGACTGGCTGGTCGACATGGGCCCCGAAGGCGGAGCCGGCGGCGGCACCGTGGTGGGCGTGGGCACGCCGGAAGACATCGCCGCCAATCCCGCCAGCCATACGGGACGCTACCTGGCGCGCCTGCTGTAACTTGCGTCGATGCGCTCGGGCGCACGCCGTGCCCGGGCCGCGCCTTCTTTTCTTCACGGGATCCAGGTTTTGAACAGCTCCACCTTTTTCACCCAGCGCAAAATCGTTTTCCTGCTGGCCTCGCTGTGCTGCCTGCTCTGGGGCAGCGCCTACCCGGCGATCAAGAACGGCTATGCGCTGTTTGAGATCGCCGCCGGCGACATTCCCTCCAAGCTGGTGTTCGCGGGCTGGCGTTTTATTTTTGCCGGGCTGGTGCTGCTGGTGTTCGCCTTTATCAGCCGCAAGCCGGTGTTCCAGCTGGACCGCCGGACCTTCGGCCAGGTCGCGATTGTGGGCCTGACACAGACCAGCCTACAGTATGTGTTCTTCTACATCGGCCTGGCCTATGCCACCGGCGTGAAGAGTTCCATCATGAACGCGACCGGCACTTTTTTCAGCGTGCTGCTGGCGCACTACATCTACAAAAACGACAGGCTCAGCTTCAACAAGGTGCTGGGCTGCCTGGTGGGTTTCGCGGGCGTGATGGTGGTGAACTTCAGCGAAAGCCTGCTCAGCTTCGACTTCACGCTGCTCGGTGAAGGCTTTGTGGTGATCGCCGCCTTTGTGCTCTCGGCCGCCAGCATCTACGGCAAAAAAGTTTCACAGCGCGTGGACTCGGTGGTGCTGACCGGCTGGCAGCTGGCGATCGGCGGCCTGGCCCTGCTGCTCATCGGTTTTGCCACCGGTGGTTCGCTGACGGGCTTCACCTTCAAGTCCACCTTGCTGATGGTGTACCTCGTGGTGCTGTCGTCGGCCGCGTTCTCGCTGTGGACGATTTTGCTGAAATACAACCGCGTGAGCATGATCACCGTCTTTAACTTCATGGTGCCGATTTTTGGGACCATGCTGTCGGCGGTGTTTCTGGATGAGCGGTTCCTGGAATGGAAGAATGGGGTAGCGTTGGGCTTGGTTTGTTATGGGATCTGGTTGGTGACGAAGGAAGAGAAGGGTGGTTGAGCCGGGTCTTGCTCCGGCGGGCGCGCTCTTCCTCTTCATCCTCCTCTTTCCTCCTCTGAGGGCGGCTGGCCGGGAGTGGCCCGGCGGCCAGTAACTTTCTTTTGCTTCGCCAAAAGAAAGTCACCAAAGAAAAGGCGACCCTGGTGTCTGCGTCCCTTCGCTGCGCTCCGGGCAACCTGCGGTGCTCGGTTCAGGCGGGGTCTCGCTAAACTCGCTTCGCTCAAACAACGCGATCCCTGATCCGCCTGAACCTGCGCTCCTCGGCGCATACACAAGGGGTGGGAGAAAGAAAACCGAATACCTGAAGAAACAAGGACACGCCGTGGCGTGTCCTTGTTGGTATTGGTTCCCGCTTCCGATTGCCCCGTCCTGGCTGGGCCGAGGAGCGCAGAGACAAGCGGATCAGGGCCGGCGTTGTCTGAGCGAAGCGAGTTTAGCCGGACCCCGCTTGGCTCGAGCACCGCAGGTTGCCCGGAGCGCAGCGGAGGGACCCAGACTGCGGGTCGCCTTTCTTTTGGGTACTTTTGGTGTTTGCGTAACTTCGCTGCGCGAAGTGAGCAAACCCCGCGCGCGTAGCGCGCCTTTGGCGAACAAAGAAAACCCGCTTTGCGGGTTTCG
>NZ_FNHX01000014.1 GCF_900103405.1 Polaromonas sp. JS666
CCCCTTGTGTATGCGCCGAGGAGCGGAGGTCCAGACGGATCAGGGCTGGCGTTGTCTGAGCGAAGCGCAGCGCAGCGAGTTTAGCCAGACCCCGGCTGGACCGAGCACCGCAGGTTGCCCGTAGCGAAGCGAAGGGACGCAGACACCAGGGTCGCCTTTTCTTTTGCTTACTTTTCTTTTGGCGAAGCAAAAGAAAAGTGAGTTGCCGCCGGGCAACCCCGGCCAGCAAGCCTCAGCAGAGAAAACAGAAAGACGAAGAGAGGAGAAGGAGAGAAGGGGGAGAGCGCGCCCAGCCGGAGCAAGACCCGGCACCTCAACCCCTGCCAAAATCCCAAAATGCAATTTTTCAAAGACCTCAACCTCTCTGCCTTCACCGCCGGCTTTGTGGCCGTGCTGGTCGGCTTCACCAGTTCGGTTGCCATCGTGTTCCAGGCCGCGCAGGCCTTCCATGCCACGCCGGCTGAAATCGCCTCGTGGATGTGGGCGCTGGGCATGGGTATGGGGCTGTGCTCGGTGATTCCCTCGCTGTGGCTCAAAAAGCCGGTGATGGTGGCCTGGTCCACGCCGGGCGCTGCCGTGCTGGCCACGGCCGGGCTGGCCGGCGGGTTTTCGATGGGGGAGGCGGTGGCGGCCTTTATGGTCAGCGCCGCGCTGATCGCGCTGTTCGGCATCACCGGCTGGTTTGAAAAAGCCATGAACCGGATTCCCGTGGCGATTGCCTCGGCGCTGCTGGCCGGCGTGCTGGCGCGTTTCGGCATCCAGGCTTTTTCGGCGGCGCAGACGGCGCTACCACTGGTGCTGCTGATGCTGGCCATCTATCTGCTGGGCAAACGCCTGTTGCCGCGTTATGCCGTGGTGCTGACGCTGGTCGGCGCGGTGGTGTTTGTGGCCGCGCGCGGGCAGCTGGCCTGGTCGGAAATGGCGTTTTCTTTCGCCATGCCGGTGTTCGTGATGCCCAAGTTCAGCTTCGCGGCCATCGTGAGCCTGGCGATTCCACTGTTTGTGGTGACCATGGCCTCGCAAAACCTGCCGGGGGTGGCGGCCATTTACGCGGCTGGCTACGGGCCGGACAGCGCGGACGGCGGCATCCCGATCTCCAAGGTCATCACGCTGAGCGGCATTGCCACGCTGGTGCTGGCGCCTTTCGGCGCCTTTGCGCTCAACCTGGGCGCCATCACCGCGGCTATCTGTATGGGCAGGGAAGCGCATGAGGACCCGGCCAGGCGCTACACGGCGGCGGTCTCCTGCGGCGCGATGTACATCGTGATCGGCATTTTCGGCGCGGCCATCACCGGCCTGCTCACGGCCTTCCCCAAGGAGCTGGTGGTGGCCATCGCGGGACTGGCGCTGCTGGGCTCCATAGGCAGCGGGCTGGCGGCGGCGGTAAAGGACGAGTCGCACCGCGAGGCCGCGCTTATCACGTTTCTTGTCACCCTGTCGGGCGTGGTAATAGCCGGTGTGGGTTCGGCCTTTTGGGGGGTGGTCGCGGGCGCGCTGGCGCTGTTTGTACAACAATACGGCCAGCAAGGCCGTGAATCCCTGTCCGCCCCGGCGCCGGACGCCCGAACCATTTCCAAACCATGAACCTTCTTTTTGTCGCCGATCCGCTCGAGTCCTTCAAGATCTACAAGGACACCACCTTCGCGATGATGCGCGAGGCGCAAAAGCGCGGCCACCGCATCAGCGCCTGCCTGCCGGCCGACATGAACTGGCAGACCGGCGCCAAGGTCACGGCCCAGGTGCGCCACATCCGGCTGACGGGCGACGCCGACACCTGGTTCACGGCGGACCCGTCACGCCCCGATGCGCGCGAAGCCGTCGCCGGTTTTGACGCGGTGGTGATGCGCAAGGACCCGCCCTTCGACAGCGAGTATTTCTACAGCACCCACCTGCTGGAGCAGGCCGAGCGCGAGGGCGCCAAGGTCTTCAACAAGCCGCGCGCGCTGCGCGACCACCCGGAAAAGCTCGCCATCCTCGAGTTCGCGCAATTCAGCGGCCCGACGCTGGTCACGCGCAGCGCGGCCGACATCAAACGTTTTCATGCCGAACACAAGGACATCATCCTCAAGCCGCTGGACGGCATGGGCGGCATGGGCATCTTCCGGGTCAAGGAAGACGGCCTGAACCTGGGCAGCATCACCGAAACGCTGAACCGTGACGGCGCGCAAAGCGTGATGGTGCAAAAGTTCCTGCCCGAGATCGCCAAGGGCGACAAGCGCGTGCTGGTCATAGGCGGCAAGCCCGTGCCCTTCAGCCTGGCGCGCATCCCCCAAGGCAGCGAGGTGCGCGGCAACCTGGCGGCCGGCGGCCTGGGCGTGGCGCAGCCGCTGTCCAAACGCGACTTTGAAATCGCCGAGGCGCTGGGCCCGGTGCTGGCCGCGCGCGGCCTGCTGCTGGCCGGCGTCGACGTGATCGGCGACTACGTGACCGAGATCAACGTCACCAGCCCGACCTGCTTCCAGGAAATCCACGACCAGGCCGGCTTTGACGTGGCGGCCATGTTTATCGATGCGCTGGAGGCGGCGCTGAAGGCTTGACGCCGCCGGCGCGCCGGTTAAGCTGGCAGGCACTTTCCACGAGGCCTGAGCCATGAAACCCGCCCGCCAACTCCCTTCATTGCGCCGCGCGCTGCGCCCGCTCGCCCTGATCGCCTGCACCGCGCCGCCGCTGCTGGCGCAGGCGGCCGAGCAAAAAATCATCTTCATACGCCACGCGGAGAAACCCGACCAGGGCCTGGGCCAGCTCAACTGCCAGGGCCTGAACCGCGCGCTGGCCCTGCCGGCGGTGTTGCTGGCGAAATTCGGCAAGCCGGATTTTGTGTTCGCGTCCGACCCGCACGAGAAAAAACCCGACGGCGGCCAGCTGTACAACTATGTGCGGCCGCTGCTGACCGTCGCGCCCACGGCCGTGCAGGCCGGCTTGCCGATCAACACCTCTTTCGGCTTCGAGGACATCAAGGGGCTGCAGCGGGAGCTGGCGGCGCCGCGCTACCAGAACGCGGTGGTGCTGGTCGCCTGGGAGCATAAAAAGCTCGAGGACATGGTCAAGGCCATGCTGGCGGGCATGGGCGGCCAGCCCGGCGCCGTGCCGCACTGGAAGGGCGGCGACTTCGACAGCATTTATGTGCTGACCGTGCAGCGCGACGGTGGCAAGGCCGTGGCGAGTTTTCGCCATGAGCAGCAGCAGCTTGACGGCCAGGCCGCGGCCTGCCCCAAGCCCTAGAAATCTGGAAAGCTAGGCGGCCGACAACGCGCCGTCCTCAAACACCTTGAGCTCGCCCGGCGCGAAGGCCGTCCATTGCTCGTTCGTGGTCAGCGGCGCCGTGACGACCACGGCCACCTTGTCGGTGGGCCGGGTGTGCTCGGCGAAGTTCACGCTCACGTCTTCATCGCTCAGCGTAGCATGGGCAAAGGGGTGCTTGCGCTCGACGTAATACAGGTTCGTGGAGGCATGCGCCCACAGCGCCTGGCCGTTGCTGAGCAAGAAGTTGAAAGTGCCGTGGCCGGCGATCTGCGCCGCGAGTTCGCGCAGCGTGATGCTGAGCTCCCGCACGCTGGGGACACCGGCGTGCGATTTGGCCATCTCCTGCATGATCCAGCAAAAGGCGCGCTCGCTGTCGGTGGAGCCCACGGGCCGGAAGCTGCCGTGCAGGCGCGGCGAAAAATCCTTCAGGTCGCCGTTGTGCGCGAACACCCAGTAGCGGCCCCAGAGCTCGCGCACAAAGGGGTGGCAGTTCTCCAGCGCCACGCGGCCCTGCGTGGCCTTGCGGATGTGCGAAATCACGTTGCGGCTTTTGATGGGGTAGCGGCTGATCAGCTCAGCCACCGGTGAGCTGCTGGCCGGCTGGTGGTCGACAAAGTGACGCAGGCCCTTGTCGCCGGCGCCGGCCACGCTGTCGTCGCCCTCAAAAAAAGCGATGCCCCAGCCGTCGGCGTGGTGGTCGGTGTGGCCGCCGCGCTGCGCGAAACCGCGAAAACTGAAAGTCACGTCGGTAGGGGCGTTGCAGTTCATGCCCAGGAGTTGGCACATGGTCAGCCTGCTTTCTGTGGGTCGGTGGGAAGGCTGTTCACGGGCAAGCGAAGCTGCCAGGCCGCCACCATGGCCAGCAGGCACAGGGCGGCCAGCATCAGGAACGCTTCGTTAAAAGCTGCCAGGCGCGCTGGGCTGCTGCTGGTATTGGCCAATGAATCACCATGGGCCGCCAGCCGCCATTCGAGCACGATGCCGCACAGGCTCACGCCGATGGCGCCGCCCAGCATGCGCAAAAAGTTGATCGCGCTCGCGCCCTGCGAGAGCAGATGCTCATGCAGCGGCCGCAGCGAGCCGAGGTTCAGCGAAGGCAGGATAAAACCCAGGCCTATGCGGCCCAGCGTGGCCCAGGCCACCAGCATCCACAGGCCGGAGGCCAGGCTCACCGTGAGCATCAGCGCAAACGAGGCGGCCAGCAGCGCCAGGCCTGTGCTGACCAGCAGCCAGGTCGGGTGCTTGTCGGCCAGGCGGCCCACGCCGGCAATCGTGGCGGCCAGCACCAGCCCGGCCGGCAGCAGGATGGTGCCCACATGCGAGGCCGAGAGCTTCAGGCCCAGTTGCAAATAGACCGGCAGCAGGTAGGTCGAGCCAAACAGGGCCGTGCCGTAGATAAAGGCAACGATGCTGCCCATGGCGAAGGGCCGGTAGCCGAAAAGCGCCAGGTTCATCAGCGGTGCGCCGCCGTTTGCGGCAAGGCGGCGCTGCCACCAGACAAAAGCCGCGAGCGCGGCCGCCGCGCCGCCGAGCAACACAAAAGCCTGAGCGCCGCCGCCCGCGCCATGCAGCTGGACCATGCCGTTGAGCAGGCACAGCGTGCCCACCGCGCCCAGCAAGAGGCCGCGCCAGTCGATCATGGCCGTGTTGCGGTTGGCCGCCACGCCGCCGGGCGCGGTATCGGGCACATAGCGGTAGGCCATCCACAGCGAGACGAGGCACAGCGGGATCACCATGAAAAAAATCGAGCGCCAGCCGAACAGGTCGACCAGCACGCCGCCTATGCTGGGCCCCACGGCCGGCGCCAGCACCACGCCCATGCCGAAGAGGCCGCTGGCGCGGCCCTGCTCATGCGGCCCGAAGGCGCGCATGATGATGATGGCGGGAATCGGCTGCACCACGCCGGCCGCCAGGCCCTCGGCCACGCGCGCGCCCAGCACCAGGCTGAAATGGTTGGACAGGCCGCCCACGATACCGCCGGCCATGAGCAGCAGCATGGTGCCCGCGTACGTGCGGCGGTAGCCGTAGCGCGCCAGCAGCCAGGGCGTGGTCAGCATGGAGACCGTCATGGCCACCATAAAGCCCGAGCTGACCCATTGCGCGCGCTCCTGCCCCAGCGTGAAGTGCTGGCTCATGTCGGGGATCGCCACGTTGACGATGGTCGACGACATGATGGAAGCCATCGTGCCTATCATGACCGACAGCAGGAGCAGCCAGCGGTAACGCGGGCCGTGGCGCGCCTGCAGGCCGGCGAGGGAAGCGGACATGCGCCGGCCTGGCCTTTAGTCCCTGGGTTCGGACCAGAGCTTGCCGCCGGTGGCCCAGTTCTCGCGCTTGACGTCGGTGATCAGGATGTCCACCGACTCGGGCTGGCCGCCCAGGATTTCAACGCTGACGCGGGTGATGGCCTCAACGAGCTTTTTCTTCTGCTCGATGGTGCGGCCTTCCATCATTTCGACGTGGTAAGTGGGCATGGTTTCCTCTGGAATGAAGTGCCTGCGGCGGGATTGCCGCGGGGCGTGTGAATACCCGATGATAAAAGCAAGCGCCGCGGGCGGTTTTGTCGGCCTGCGCTGACAGGCTGACGGGTGGTGCCGCCGCAGGCCCGCGCGGCAATCCATGGGACACTGCTTGTTCCGGCCTGCCGGGCGCTCGCGCGCGCTCTCCGCAAGCCTCATCCAGGCAAGCACTTGTTCTTCACCAACCCGTCCAACTCCACCGAGCCGCCCCTGCCCCTGCTGGCGGGCCGCAACTACCGCTGCCAATGCGGGCAGCCGGTGTTCTTTCGCAACAGCAAATGCCTGGCCTGCAACACGCCGCTGGGCTATGACTGCGAGCGCGGCCTGCTGCTGCCCCTGATGCCTGGGCCGCACAAAGGCAGCTGGCGCGAGTGGCAGGCAGGCGCCGCGCCGGCTACGCCGCCGCCCGACGATACTCAGCCTCCCTCGCTGGATGAAATTCCCGGCCAGGAGTCCGCGCCCAGCGCCGCGCCGGCACCGTCCGCCGAACCGGATGGCGAAGCCGGCGATGACGACGCTGTGCCAACCTACAAGCGCTGCCTCAACCTCTCCACCCCTGCCTCCTGCAACTGGCTTGTGGCCTGGCACGACCCCGCGGACATGTGCCGGGCCTGCCGGCTGAACCGCACGATTCCCGACTTGACGAACCCGGAACAGCCCGACAATGGCTACCTCTGGGGGCGCATAGAGCTGGCCAAGCGGCGGCTGGTGTCCTCGCTGATCCTGCTGGGGCTGCCGGTGGCCTCGCGCATGAGCGAGGACCCCGAACGCGGCCTGATGTTCGATTTCCTGCGTTCACCGGTCAATGGGCCACACATCATGACCGGGCACAACACCGGCCTGATCACGCTCAATATCGACGAGGCCGACGACGCCAAGCGCGAGGCGGTGCGCAAGGCCATGCGCGAGCCCTACCGCACCCTGCTGGGCCACTTGCGCCACGAGGTAGGCCACTACTACTGGGACCGGCTGGTGGCCGGCACGCCCTGGCTGGAGGGCTTTCACCAGCTCTTCGGCGACGAGACGCTGGACTACGCGGCCGCCCTGCAGCGCAACTACGATGAAGGCCCGCCCTCCGACTGGCCGCTGCATTTCGTGAGTGCCTATGCCAGCACCCACCCCTGGGAAGACTGGGCCGAATGCTGGGCGCACTACATGCACATGCGCGACGCCATCGACACCGCGCTGAGCTTCGGCCTGAGCGTGGACCGCTTCGACCTCGAGTTCACGCCCTTCACGCTGGATGCGCTGTACCAGCCGGAGCACCCGGATGCGGCGCAGTTCCTGGCCTTCATCAACCACTGGACCCGGCTGACCACCATGCTCAACGAGATGTCGCGCAGCATGGGCCAGCCCGACTTTTATCCTTTTGTGCTGCCCCTGGACGCGGTGGGCAAGCTGCAGTTCATTCACCTGCTGGTGACCTCGGGCAGCTGGCACGGGCAGGAGGCAAACGAGCAGGAGGCAAGCCAGGCGGCCCAAGCGCAAGGACAGGAGCAGGCACAAGAAGCGCCGCAAGGGCAGCCGGCGGGGTGAATGCGCGGTCAGCGCAGCGCGTGCGCTACAGTGGTGGCGCCATGCCGCGCCGCCCCAAAAGCCATCACTACAGCGTCTATGTGATCGAGCTCGCGCCCGAGGTCTGGGACGTGCCGCGCTTTCGCCGCGCCAACCCGGACTACCAGCTGGGCAAACCTTTTGTCTATGTGGGCATGACCGGGCTGGACCCCGACGTGCGCTTTGACAAGCACAAGGCCGGCATACAGTCCAACCGCTTCGCGCGCGATTTCGGTGTGCGCCTGCTGCCCCGGCTTTACGAGATGTACAACCCCATGCCCTACGATGCGGCGCGCGAGATGGAGGTCGAACTGGGCATAGGCCTGCGCGAAGCGGGCTACGGGGTCTGGCAGGCCTGACAGGCTTGAACGCCGGCTACTGGCGCAAGGTGGCCGCCAGGGTGATTTCCGGCACGCTGGCCAGGGCCTTGGACAGCGGGCAGGCTTTCTTGGCACCCTCGGCGATTTCCTGAAATTTCGCCTCGGCAATCCCCGGGACGGCGGCCTCCAGCGTCAGCGCGATGCGGTCGATCAGAAAGCCGTCGCCTTGCGGCACGAGGCGAACCTTGGCGCGGGTATCGACCGAGGCGGTGGCAAAACCGGCCTTGTCGCAGGCAAAGGAAAACGCCATGGTGAAACAGGCCGCATGGGCCGCACCCAGCAACTCTTCCGGGTTGGTGCCGCTGCGGTCATCCTCGAACCGGCTGCCGAAGCCATAGGGATAACTCTTGAGCGCGCCGGTGTCGGTGCTGATGCGGCCCTGGCCTTTTTTGCCGGCGCCTTCCCAGTGAACGGAAGCGTTTTTTTCAATCATGGAAGCCCCTTAGAGGTGAAAGCGAATTCACCAATGTGCGCGCCGGCGACGAGCAGGGATGTCGGACAGCACCGCGTGCGGCGCGCCGCATGCTGCCTACAAGGGGGCCGGGGTGTTATGCGGTTTCAGGCTCGGCCTGGGTGGCCGGCGAAACGACTTCCGAGGCCACCGCGTCCAGTGCCTGCGCCACCACGCCCTGGCTGTCCACCGGCCTGAGCAGGCGTTCCCGCAGCAGCCGTTCGCAGCTGCGTTTGGTCATGGAGTGCGGCTGGCCGCCGTGGCTCACGAACATGAACAGCGTGCCCTTGGTGCTGGCCCAGATCAGCTGGGCGCGCAGCCAGCGGCGGCGCGAGTACAGGTCGACCCAGTGGCCGGCCCGCAAGCTCATCAACAGGCGCTCGGCATCGCCCTGGGCCAGCGCCGGCACGGCGTTGGGCGAAGCTTCCTGCTCGGCGAGCAGCTCGGCGTGGGAGGAGTCAACCTCCTCTTCCGCAACGGACTGCGCAGCCTGTGCGGCGGCAGCAGCAGGATGTTCATGCTCTTCTTCCAGCGGCATAAGCTCGCCCGGTGCCGTCGGCAGCGTGTCTTCAAAGCCGGCGGCATCGAGTTCGTCGCGCGCCAGCCAGGGGTGGGCGGCCGCCTTGGCCAGTCGCTGCTCGGGCGTGGCCGGCAGCTCCTCGGGCTCCAGCGGCATGGCGCCCGACTCTTCGGCGTCGCGCTGGCTTTTGAGGCGGCGCAACTTGAGCACCGGCCGGTGCAGCTTCATCAGGCCTTCAAAAAAGGGCTCGCTCTCGCGCGGATCCTGCCCCAGCAATTCCAGCCCTTCGTGCAGCTTGGCCAGCAGGCTGGGGATCATCTCGATCAGCTTGGCCGGCCGCTTGAGGGTCACTTCCCGCTTGACGCTCCAGAGCAGGTCAGGCACCACCGAGCCGAAGCCCATGGGGTCTATCTGGTTGCGCGTGTCGACGAGCTTGGCGTGGGCCATGGCCAGCGCCCAGGGGCCGAACAGGAAATCCAGCACCAGGCCGGGCACCTTGTCCAGGTCGGAGCGCGTGCTGAATTCAAAGGCAATCTGGTCGGCCTGCGTCTGGCGCTCTTCGGCGAAACGCAGGGCCTGCAACACGTTGTTGCGGTTTTCCGCCTCGAGCTGGTCCTGTTCGTCCCAGCCGTACTCAAGTTTGGCCAGCGCCATGCCGAAGGGCTGGGCATCTTCAATCGCCTGGCTGTTGAGCTCGTTGAAGGCGTGGGTAACCGGCTCGAAAAAGGCCAGGAACTCGGGGCTGAATTCGTCGTTGTACTTGAAGCTGCGCTGCGCCACCCGCTCCATGACGCGGCGCCCGGCATGGCCTTCGTCGCTGAAAAAGCGCGGGTCCACCATGGCCAGGCGCAGCAGCGAAGGCTCCAGCGCCACGATAGCCTCGCGCACCGGCACCAGGAGGCGCGGGTCCTGCGCCACCTGGTTGACCAGCTTGCGCACCACCTCCAGGCCCAGCACCTGGCCGACCTGGCGGGCTTCCTTCTTGAGCTGGGTGCGCACGATGGCGCGCTCCCGGGGTTTGGCATACGAGCCCCAGACCTGCGAGCTGAGCTGGCTGCGCTCATCAACCAGGCGCTGCGGCCGGTCCACGGCCGGCATGCCCTCATAGTCAGACATGTAGCCGGGGCGTGACTCGGCCAGCGGCGCGGGACCGGAGTCGGGCGTGGCGTGGAGGGCGGCGAGCTCCTCTTCAACGGTCTCGTAATAAGAAGGCGCCAGGCCGTGATGGGCATTGCTGCCGCCGTTGAACAAAAAGTCCTGGAACAACTCGTCCCGGATTTCGTAGTTGGACAGGTCGGCGTATTGCGGCGCGGGCTGGCCGCCGCCCTCGCCAAAGCCGACTTCGCCACCACCGCCGTTTGCGTCACCTTCGACAGCGCCGCCGGGGCCAACGGGGCTGGAGCCGTTGCCGCCGCGCCCGCGTCCGCGGCCCACGCTGGCCGGCGTGGGCAGCACACGGTAGCTGGCGCCCTGGACGTTGGCGAGTTCGAGCTGGTTCACCAGCCGTTCATAAAGCCGCTTGAGCTCACGGCCCAACGGGTCGGCCATGTACTTGAGCCACAGCGAGACCACCGCCGGCTCGGCCTTGCTCGCCAGCGCCATTTCGCGCAGGGTTTGCGCAAAGACTTCGGGACGCAGCGGGTTGAGTTCCGGCCTCACATTGGGCAGGCCCTGCACCGTGCTGATCAGTTTGTTGAGTTCGGCCAGGACGTGGTCGACGGCCGGCAACACCTGCTGGAGCAGCCGGGAGGACTCAATCGCCTTGGAGACGTCGTGGTCGTCGACCAGCGAGAAGCTCGCATGGTTCAGGGCGGCGAAGGCGCTGGACGAGGCCGCGGCCGAAGCGGCCAGTTGCTCGCTTGAAGCCTCGGGGGCTCGCGCCGCCTGGGCCGCGGCGGCCACATTGGCCTTGAAACGGACCAGCAGGTCGGCGGGGTATTGCACGCTCCAGGCGGCCTTGTTTTTGAGCAGCTCGCGCCAGGCCGTGGCCAGTTCGTCGCGTTCGGCCACCTTGCCGCTTTGGGTTTCGGCCACCTGCAGGCCCGCCACGGCATCTTCCACGCACTTTTCCAGGGCAGACCGCGCCGCTGTGGCTGCCGACTGGAGACAGGATTGAAGAACGTCAGGTTGCGAAGCCATCTGGAGCCAGGATTTCCGGAAATAAAAAGTGAGAGCGCTCAGCCAGCCAGCTTGCAACCATACGTGCCGGGGGCCAGACAGATGTCTAGGGTAAAGGCCAACCGTGTTTCCTTTGAGATGCTTGCAAAGTGTTTCATTTGGTTTCTCCTGTACACATACGATTTGTGCCGCGCTCTTGGGGCAACTCGGCGCAAGCTGCCGCTTAAATCCCCCGAACGCACGGCTGGAGGAGGGTTTTTTGTAAGATCGGCGCTTCTTTGTAAAGGTCGGTTCGGCGCAACACTTTCAGCGCCGCAGCGGCCCTGAACCTCCACGGAGCCTGTTTTGGCGTCATTTGGGCCTGTTTTCGCCGGTTTCCGGCTTCCCTGGCTGGCGGCCGGTGCGCTCTGGCTATGCGCCAGCGCCTGGTCCCACACCGTGCTGGAGAACACCGCCTTGCTGGGCATGAGCCCCGACCAGGTCGCCGCCGCCCTGCCCGGCGCCCAGCCGGTGCGGTCCCCGCGCCGTTTGCCTTCGGGCGCGCTGGGCTCGCTGCGTGTGCCCGACGCGCTCTGCGAGGGCGCCCATTTCGAGCAGACCCTGTTTTTCGCGCACCAGAAGCTCGCGCAGATGGACTTGGTGCTGCTCAACCCCGACTCCGGCCCGGGCGCCGAAGAAGCGCTGGCCAAAGCCCAGGCGGCCTTGCTGCAGGCGCTGCGCGCAAAGCTGGGCCCGGAACTGGCCGCCTTCGGCGCCGCGCCGGGCGCCATGGCCGACAGTGCGTCGTGGGCCGGCGCGGATGCCGACGTGATGCTGTTCCGCTCGGGCAGGCCGGGCCATCCCAGCCTGCGCGTTGTCATCCGCCAGCGGCAGTTGGTGGATGCGGGCGAGCTTTAAGCTGTCCCGGCCTTCACCTTGAGCCGCCAGGCGTGCAGCAAGGGCTCGGTGTAGCCGCTGGGCTGCACCAGGCCCTTGAAGACCAGGTCGCAGGCTGCCTTGTAGGCCGCCGAGGTCTCAAAGTGCCCGGCCATGGGTTGGTACAGCGGGTCGCCGGCGTTCTGCCTATCGACCACGGCGGCCATGCGTTCAAAGGTTTCCGTCACCTGCGCCTTGCTCACCACGCCGTGCAGCAGCCAGTTGGCCATGTGCTGGCTTGAAATGCGCAGCGTGGCGCGGTCTTCCATCAGGCCCACGTTGTGGATGTCGGGCACCTTGGAGCAGCCCACGCCCTGGTCTATCCAGCGCACCACATAACCGAGGATGCCCTGGGCGTTGTTGTCCAGCTCCTGCTGTTTGGCTTCAGCGCTCCAGGCCGGCGTGCGTGTCACGGGGATTTGCAACAAGCCGTTGAGCAGCGCGTCGCGCTCCTTGTTGACGTCCACCCTCTCCAGCTCTCTTTGCACCTTGCCGACCTTGACCTGGTGGTAGTGCAGCGCGTGCAGCGTGGCGCCCGTGGGGCTGGGCACCCAGGCGGTGTTGGCGCCGGCTTTGGGGTGGGCGATCTTCTGCTCCATCATGGCCTTCATGAGGTCGGGCATGGCCCACATGCCCTTGCCGATCTGCGCCTTGCCGCGCAGGCCGCAGGACAGGCCCACCAGCACGTTGTTTTTCTCATAGGCCGCGATCCAGGCGCTGGTCTTCATGTCGCCCTTGCGGATCATGGGGCCTGCATGCATGGCGGTATGCATCTCGTCGCCGGTGCGGTCCAGGAAGCCGGTGTTGATGAAGGCCACCCGGCTGGAAGCGGCGGCGATGCAGGCCTTGAGGTTGACGCTGGTGCGGCGCTCTTCGTCCATGATGCCGAGCTTGACGGTGCTGGCCGGCAGGCCCAGCATTTTTTCAACGCGGCTGAAAAGTTCGGCGGCAAACGCGACCTCGGCCGGGCCGTGCATCTTGGGCTTGACGATGTAGACCGAGCCTTTGCGCGAATTCTTGATGCCGGGCTTGCCCTTGCGCTTGAGGTCGTGGATAGCGATCGTGGTCGTGACCACGGCGTCCAGGATGCCTTCGGGGATTTCGCGGGTGGCGCCGTCCGCGCCCGTGTACAGCACCGCCGGGTTGGTCATCAGGTGGCCGACATTGCGCACGAACATCAGCGAGCGGCCGTGCAGGGTGACGGGCTGGCCCTTGGGCGAGGTGTATTCGCGGTCCGGGTTCAGGCCGCGGGTGAAAGTCTTGCCGTCCTTGGTCACGCTTTCGGTCAGCGTGCCCTGCAAAATGCCCAGCCAGTTGCGGTAGGCCAGCACCTTGTCCTGGGCGTCGACCACGGCGACCGAATCTTCCAGGTCCAGGATGGTCGACAGCGCCGCTTCGACAACCAGGTCGCTCACGCCGGCCGCGTCCGTGCGGCCTATGGGCGTGTCGCGGTCCATGCGGATGTCCAGGTGCAGGCCGTTGTGCTGCAGCAGCACCGACGAGGGCGCCGAGGCCTCGCCCTGGTAGCCGATGAACTGGGCGGCGTCCTGCAGCACGGTGGTTTTTGTGCCCTTTTTGCCGTCCTTGAGCGTGACGACCAGCTCGCCGCCCCTGACCGCGTAGCCGGTCGAGTCGATGTGGGAGCCTTTTTTCAGCGGCGCGGTGCGGTCCAGCACGTAACGCGCGTATTCAATCACCTTGGCGCCGCGCACCGGGTTGTAGCCCTTGCCTTTTTCGGCGCCGTCGGTTTCGGCGATCACATCGGTGCCGTAGAGCGCGTCATAGAGGCTGCCCCAGCGCGCGTTGGCGGCGTTGAGCGCGTAGCGCGCGTTCAGGATGGGCACCACAAGCTGGGGGCCGGCCTGCAGGGCCAGCTCGTCGTCCACCTTGGCCGTCGTGATGCCGACTTTTTTGGGCTGCGGCACCAGGTAGCCGATCTTTTCCAGGAAGCCGCGGTAAGCCGCCATGTCGGCGATGGGGCCGGGGTTGGCCTTGTGCCAGGTGTCGAGTTCGGCCTGAAGGCGGTCGCGCTCGGCCAGCAGGGCGATGTTTTTCGGGGCCAGGTCGGCGACGATGCCGTCAAAGCCTTTCCAGAACGCGCTGCTGGCCACGCCAGTGCCGGGCAGCACATGGTCCTCGATGAAGCGGTAAAGCTCCGTCGCGACCTGCAGGCGGTAGCTGGGGGTGCGCGCGGTGTTGCTGGCGGTGCTGGTGCTCATGGTGTTGTCCCTTTTTTCAATAAGCCAAGAATAAAACGTAAAACGGATGTCAGTGGAAAGGCAACGCCAGCACATCGCGCAGGCTGCTGCCGGTGTACACGGGCTGCGTGCCCAGTTCTTCAAACGGCAGCTGGTAGCGGTTGACCCACAGCGTGCGATAGCCGTACCAGGTGGCGGCCAGCGCGTCCCAGCCGTTGCAGCTCACAAAGGCAATCTGCCTGGCCTCCAGCCCGGTGGCCTCAAGCCCCAGCGCATAGGCCTCGGGAGCGGTCTTGTATTTGCGGATGCCGTCCACGCTGATCACGTGGTCCAGCAGGCCCTCCAGACCGGCGGAGCGCACGGCCACGCCCAGCATGGACGGGTCGCCGTTGGACAGGATGCCGGTGACCACACCGCGCGCCTTCAGCGCCTGCAGCACTTCCCGGTTTTCCGGGAAAGCCGACAGGTGGCGGTACTGGTTCATGAGCTGCTCTTCCTGGCCCGGCCCCAGCTCCAGGCCCAGGCGCTTGCAGGCATAACGCAGGCCGGCGCGCGTGAGCTCCCAGAACGGCTGGTAGTGCGCGCCGCCGTTGCTGGTGGTCACCAGCCGTGTGTATTCAATCTGCTTGTCGCGCCAGAGCACGCCCAGCGCTTCGCCTTTTCCGGGGAACAGCTGCTCGGCCAGCAGGCCCACGCTGTAGACGTCGAACAGCGTGCCGTAGGCGTCGAACAGCACCGCGCGTAGCGCGGCAGGCGGGTGGGAACGGGGCTTTTCCATGGCCCTCTACTGTATTTGATACAAGGACCATGATTAATTAACGCGAAATCGCTTTATCCATGACATTTACGGACGTAATTTCGCAAACAGGCCATTGGCTGGTAGGGACGGCGCAGGCCAGGGCCCGCGCCCAGGCAGCCCCGGCGGCCTAGCGACCCCAGCGCAACACCAACGGATCCAGCCGCCTGGCGGTGGCCAGCAGCCCGGCGCGCGTATCCGGATGCATGGCTGGGAAAGGATGGCGCGGCGCCTCGCAGGCGATCACGCCGCCTTCCTTCATCAAGGCCTTGGCGGCCAGCAGGCCCGCCTGGCGATTCTCGAAATTGATCAAGGGCAGCCACTGCTGGTAAAGGGCATAGGCCTTTTCGTGGTCGCCGGCGCGGTGCGCCTCGATGATGGGGCGAATGCCGTCGGGGTAGCCGCCGCCGGTCATGGAGCCGGTCGCGCCCGCGTCAAGGTCGGGCAGCAGGGTGATGGCCTCCTCGCCGTCCCACGGACCCTCCACGGCGCGGCCGCCCAGGCGGATCAGCTCGCGCAGCTTGGACGCCGCGCCGGCCGTCTCGATCTTGAAATAGGCGACATGTTCAATCTCGCGGGCCATGCGCGCGAGGAAGCAGGCCGACAGCACAGTGCCGCTGGCGGGCGCATCCTGGATCATGATGGGGATGTTCACCGCATCCGACAGGCGCGCATAAAACTCGTAGATCTGCGGCTCGCTGACGCGAAAGGTCGCGCCGTGGTAGGGCGGCATGACCATCAACATGGCGGCGCCCATGTCCTGCGCGCGGCGGCTGCGTTCGGCGCAGATCTTGGTGCCGAAGTGGGTGGTGGTCACGATCACCGGCACGCGCCCGGCTACATGTTCGAGGACGGTGCGGGTCAGGGTTTCACGCTCTTCGTCCGACAACACGAACTGCTCGGAAAAGTTGGCCAGGATGCAGATGCCGTCGGAGCCGGCGTCGATCATGAAGTCGACGCAGCGCTTTTGGCTCTCAAGGTCCAGCTCGCCGGTTTCGGTGAAGGTGGTGGGGGCGACGGGGAAGATGCCGCGGTAGCGCGGCTGGCGGGGCGTGGTCATAGAGGTAGGGAATCTGAGTTGGTAGGAAGCTTCACGGGTTCGCAGACCGGGTGCCTAGTGGGAATGGCGGGGAACTTCGGAGCCGCGGCAGCCGACCAGGAAATCGAAATCGCAGCCCTCGTCGGCTTGCAGCACGTGGTCGACGTACAGGCGCTGGTAGCCGCCGCGCATGCCCGCGGCGGCCTTGCCCTGCAGCGCCGCGAGGCGTTCGGCGAGTTCGGCATCGCTGATGTCCAGGTGCAGGCGGCCCTGCTCGCAGTCGAGCTCTATCCAGTCGCCGTCGCGCACGGCGGCCAGCGGCCCGCCGGCCGCGGCCTCGGGCGCCACATGCAGCACCACGGTGCCGTAGGCGGTGCCGCTCATGCGCGCGTCGGAGATGCGCACCATGTCCTTGACGCCCTGGCGCAGCAGCTTGGGCGGCAGGCCCATGTTGCCGACCTCGGCCATGCCGGGGTAGCCCTTGGGGCCGCAGTTTTTCATGACCATGACACAGCTGGCGTCAATGTCGAGGTTCTCGTCGACGATGCGCTCCTTGTAGTGCTCCAGGTTCTCGAACACGACCGCACGGCCGCGGTGCTTGAGCAGCTCCGGTGAGGCCGCGGAAGGTTTGAGCACCGCGCCGCGCGGCGCCAGGTTGCCGCGCAGTATGCAAATGCCGCCGTCGGCGATCAAGGGATTGTCCAGCGGGCGAATCACCTCGTCGTTGTACTGCGGGGCCTCGCGCACGTTGTCCCATATAGCCCGGCCGTTGACGGTGAGCGCATTGGGATGCGGCAGCAGGCCGTTCTCCCCCAGGCGGCGCAACACCGCGGGCAGGCCGCCGGCGTAGTAGAACTCTTCCATCAGGAAACGGCCGGAGGGCTGCAGGTCGACCAGGGTGGGCGTGTTGCGGCCTATGCGCGTCCAGTCTTCCAGGTCCAGCTGCACGCCGATGCGGCCGGCGATGGCCTTGAGGTGGATCACCGCGTTGGTGGAGCCGCCTATGGCGGCGTTGACGCGGATCGCATTTTCGAAAGCTTCGCGCGTGAGAATTTTCGACAGTGTCAGCCCTTCGCGCGCCATCTCGACGGCACGCGCGCCCGACATCTGCGCCAGCACATAGCGGCGCGCATCGACCGCGGGAATCGCCGCGTTGTGCGGCAGGGAAGTGCCCAGCGCCTCGGCCATGCAGGCCATGGTGGAGGCCGTGCCCATGGTGTTGCAGGTGCCGGCGGAGCGCGACATGCCGCCTTCGGCCGCCAGGAACTGGTGCAGCTGGATTTCGCCCGCCTTCAGCGACTCGTGCAACTGCCACACGGCCGTGCCGGAGCCTATGTTTTTGCCTTCAAGCTTGCCGTTGAGCATGGGCCCGCCGGTCACCACAATGGCCGGGATGTCGCAGCTCGCCGCGCCCATCAGCAATGCGGGCGTGGTCTTGTCGCAGCCGGTGAGCAGCACCACGGCATCAATCGGGTTGCCGCGAATCGCTTCTTCCACATCCATGCTGGCCAGGTTGCGCGTGAGCATGGCGGTGGGCCGCAGGTTGGACTCGCCGTTGGAGAACACCGGGAACTCCACCGGAAAGCCGCCCGCCTCCGAAATGCCGCGCTTGACATGCTCGGCGATCTTGCGAAAGTGCGCATTGCAGGGCGTGAGTTCCGACCAGGTGTTGCAGATTCCGATGATGGGCCGGCCGTCGAACTCATGGTCGGGAATGCCCTGGTTCTTCATCCAGCTGCGGTACATAAAGCCGTTTTTGTCGGCCGAGCCGAACCATTCGGTGGAACGCAATTTTTTCTTGGTACTTGTCATGGGGTGGTGTGGGGTCGTTTCAGGAAGAGGTGGATGTGCGCTTCACCAGCAGCCGTTGCAGCAGGCAAAAAACAAACAGCAGGACGCCGACGACAATGCGCGTCCACCAGGAACTCAGGCTGCCGTCGAAAGAAATCAGGGTCTGGATGATGCCCAGCATCAACACGCCGAACAGGGTGCCGGCCACATAACCCACGCCGCCGCTGAGCAGGGTGCCGCCGATGACCACGGCAGCGATGGCATCCAGCTCAAGGCCGGTGGCGTGCAGCCCGTAGCCCGACAGCATGTAGAAGGTGAAAACCACGCCGGCCAGCGCCGAGCAAAAACCGGAAAGCGTGTAGACCCCCACCAGCGTACGGCGCACCGGCAAGCCCATCAGCAACGCGGACTGCTCATTGCCGCCGACGGCATAGACGGTGCGGCCGAAAGGCGTGCAGTGCGCGATGAACACCGCCGCCAGCAGCACCAGGGCTGCGATCAGGGCGCTGATCGACAGCGAGGCGTCTTCCCACAGGGGAATGCGCAGCTGCGAGACCTCCGAATAAAACTCGTTGGTGATGCTGATGGAGTCGACGCTGATCAGGTAGCACAGGCCGCGCGCCAGAAACATTCCGGCCAGCGTCACGATAAAGGGCTGCAGGCGAAAACGCTCGATCAAAAACCCCATGAAGGCGCCGAAGGCCGTGCCCATGAGCAGTACCAGCGGGATCACCGCCGCCGGGCTCCAGCCGTGGTGCTCCACCAGCGCGGCCGACACCATGGTGGTCAGCGCCACCACGGAACCCACGGACAGGTCTATGCCGCCCGAAAGAATGACAAAAGTCATGCCCACGGCGACGATGACCAGGAAGGCGTTGTCCACCAGCAGGTTGAGGAAGACCTGCGCGGAAAAAAAGCCGGTGTAGAGCACCGAGCCCAGGCTCGCCATGGCGACAAACAGCGAAATGGTGGCCGCCAGCGGTAGGTATTTGGGGTTAAAGCGCGAAGCCGCTGCGGCCGGCAGCGGCGGCCGGGCCGCGGCTTTTGCGCCGGGTGCTTTCAGCGTCGCGCTCATGGCCGCATCCCCCGCAGGGCCGGCCGCCGTACCCAGATGGCGATCTCGGCCCGAAACTCCGGCGACTGCAGCAGCATCACGACAAACACCACGACGGCCTTGACCACCAGGTTGATCTCGGGCGGCACGCCCAGCGAATAAATGGCATAGGTCAGGGTCTGGATGATCAGCGCGCCTATCACGCTGCCCACCAGGCTGAAGCGCCCGCCGGTGAGCGCGGTGCCGCCCAGCGTGACCGCCAGGATGGCGTCAAGCTCGAGCAGCTGGCCCGCATTGTTCCCGTCGGCGCTTTTGACGTTGGAGCTGATCAGCAGGCCCGCAATGCCCGCGCACAGGCCGCAAAAAGCGTAGGCCGCGACGATCAGGCGCCGCGCCTGCACACCGGCGACGCGCGCCGCGGTCGGGTTGATGCCCACGGCCTGGATGAACAGCCCGAGGGCGGTGCGCGTCACTGCCAGGTACAGCAGGGCAAACACCGCCACCACGATAAACAGCGAGAAAGGCAGGCCCAGCAGGTAGCCGCTGCCCAGGAAGAAAAACGGCGCGTAATAAATGGTGATGATCTGCCCGCCGGTGATGAGCTGCGCGATGCCGCGGCCCGCCACCATGAGGATCAGCGTGGCGATGATGGGCTGCATGCCCACCCTGGCGACCAGCAGCCCGTTCCACAGCCCGCACAGCAGCGCGATGCCCAGCGCCGCAAGAATCGCCAGCGGCATCGGGAAGCGGCTCACGCCCGCCGACACCGAGCCGCCAATCATCCAGGCGGCCAGCGCGGCGGCGATGGCCACCACGGCCCCCACGGAAATGTCGATGCCGCGGGTGGCGATCACCATGGTCATGCCCAGCGACACCAGCACCAGCGGCGCGGCCCGGTTGAGGATGTCGATGAGGCTGCCGTAGAGATGGCCGTCGCGCCACTCGACGTGCAGAAAGCTGGCATTGAACACCGTGTTCACCACCAACAGCAGGAACAGTGTGAGCAGCGGCCAAGCCAGCCGGTGCCGCATGACGCTCAGTGGGGTTTTCTTTTCAGACATGTTCAGCGGCGATCAGTTCATAGACGGCGTCTTCGCTGCTGCCCGCCGGCAGCTCGCCCACCTTGCGACGGTCGCGCAACACCACGATGCGGTGCGCCACGCGAACCACCTCGCTCATTTCGGAGGAGATAAAGATCACGGCCATGCCGGCCTGCGCCAGGCGCAGGATCTGCTCCATGATTTCCTGCTTGGCGGCCACGTCGATGCCGCGCGTCGGCTCGTCGAGGATCAAGAGGCGCGGCTCGGTCGCGAGCCAGCGCGCGATCATGGCTTTTTGCTGGTTGCCGCCCGACAGCAAGCCTATGGGCGTGTCCACACTCGCGGTCTTGATGCCCATGGCCTGGACAAAACGTTCGGCCAGCGCGGTCTGCTCGGCCCGCGACAAAAACCGGCGCATGCCCATGCGGGCTTGCAGCGCCAGCGCGATGTTTTCGCGCAGCGACAGCTCGGCCACAATGCCATCGGTCTTGCGCTCCTCGGGGCACAGGGCCAGGCCATGGCGGATCGCGTCGGCGGGGCTGGAAAAAGCCACTGTCTCGCCGTCGATCCTGAGCACCCCACGGTCCGGCGCCTCCAGGCCGAACAGCAGGCGCGCCAGCTCCGTGCGGCCGGCGCCCAGCAAGCCGGCAAGGCCCAGCACCTCGCCGGCACGCACGCGCAGGTCCACGGGCTGCAACTGGCCGCTTTGGCCCAGGCCTTCTGCTTGCAAGAGCGCCGGCTGCGCGTCATCAAACGCGGAACTTGCCGGGGCGCTTGCGGATTGCGCGGCCAGCTCCCGGCCCAGCATGGCCGCGATCAATGCCTGCGGCCCCAGCTCGCTGGCCCGCCACTCCCCGACCCAGCCGCCGTTGCGCAGCACCGTGATGCGGTCGGACACCGCATAGACCTGGTTCAGGAAATGGGTCACAAAAACAATGGCCAGGCCCTCGCCGCGCAGGCGGCGCAAGACCTCAAAGAGTTTTTGCACTTCGTCGTCGTCGAGGCTGGAAGTGGGCTCGTCGAGGATCAGCACCTTGGCCTCGATGCTGATGGCGCGCGCGATGGCCACCAGCTGCTGCACCGCGACCGGGAAGCTGGACAAGAGGCGCGTGACGTCGATGTCCAGGCCGACGCGCGCGACGAGTTCGCGGGCGCGTCGGTTCAGCTCGGCCCAGGCGATGCCGTATCCCTGCGCAAAGCCGCGCCGCGGATAGCGGCCGGCGAAAATGTTTTCCGCCACGGAGAGGTTGGGGCAGAGATTGACTTCCTGGTAGACCGTACTGATGCCCAGGCGCTGCGCGGCCAGGGGAGACGCCGGCCACACCGCCTGGCCGGCCAGGCGCATCTGGCCACCGCTGGCTTCAAGCACGCCGGTCAGGACCTTGATGAGCGTGGACTTGCCCGCGCCGTTTTGCCCCATCAGGGCATGGATCTCACCGGGATACAGGCGCAAGCGCACGTCGCGCAGCGCATCAATGCCGGCAAACTGCTTGTGGATGCCCGAGAGCTCCAGCACGGGAGCGACGTCGGTGAGGGTATCGGCCGGGGTCATGGGGCAAGCTTGGCGCCAAGCGCTGCGGTATTCGCCTTGAGGACGGCCGCAGGGCTCATGCCTTGTTTTTGTTATAGACGTCGACAAACACGGCGGCCAGCAGCACCACGCCCTTGATGACCTGCTGGTAGTCGATGCCGACGCCCAGGATGGACATGCCGTTGTTCATCACGCCCATCACGAACGCGCCTATCACCGCGCCCATGACCTTGCCGACGCCGCCCGAGGCCGAAGCCCCGCCGATAAAGCAGGCGGCAATGACGTCGAGTTCAAAACCCAGGCCGGCCTTGGGCGTGGCGGTGTTCAGGCGCGCGGCGAACACAAGCCCCGCCAGCGCCGACAGCACCCCCATGTTGACGAAGGTGTAGAAAGCCAGGCGTTCGGTCTTGATGCCCGAGAGCTTGGCCGCCTTTTCGTTGCCGCCCAGCGCATAGATGCGCCGCCCTATCGTGGTATGCCCCGTGATGAAGTGGAACAGGAAGATCAGCACGGCCATCACGATCAGCACGTTGGGCAGGCCCTGGTAGGACGCCAGCAGGTAGCTGAAATACACCAGCAGCGCAGCGAACAGCGCGGTTTTGACAAAAAAGATGCCGGCGGGCTCGGCCTGGATGCCGTGCTTGACCTGGCGGGCCCGCGCGCGCAGGCCGGCGGCCGCCAGCACGGCGGCAAGCACCACGCCCAGCAGCAGCGAAGTCATGCGCAGGCCTTCGCTGCTCAGCAGGTCCGGCATGAAGCCGGAGCTGAGCTTCTGGAAGGATTCGGGGAAGGGGCCCACCGACTGGCCCTGCAGCAGCGCCAGCGCAAGCCCCTTGAACACCAGCATGCCCGCCAGCGTGACGATAAAGGAGGGAATGCGGAAGAAGGCGACGAACCACCCCTGCAGCGCGCCTATCAGCGCGCCGCAGCCCAGGCACAGCAGCGAGGCGGGCACGAAGTGCCAGTCGTACTGCACCATCAGCACGGCGGCCATCGCGCCTATGAAGCCGCAGACCGAGCCCACCGACAGGTCGATATGCCCCGCCACGATGACCAGCAGCATGCCCAGCGCCATGATGACGATGTAGCTGTTTTGCAGCACCAGGTTGGTCAGGTTGAGGGGCTGCATCAGCGTGCCCTCGGTCATGTACTGGAAGAAAGCCATGATGGCCACCAGCGTGACCAGCATGCCGTACTCGCGGAAGTTGTGCTTCAGGTAGTCCAGCGGTGATTTGTCGCCTGCGGACGCGGCTTTGGCCGGTGGCATGGTGGCGTTGGAGGATTCGTTCTTCATTTCAGCTTGCTTTCACGATCGCGCGCATGATCTTTTCCTGGGAGGCTTCGGCCGTCGGCATCTCGGCGATGAAACGGCCTTCATTCATGACGTAGATGCGATCCGTCATACCCAGCAGTTCCGGCATTTCCGAAGAAATGACGATGATGCATTTCCCCTCGGCCGCAAGCTGGGCCATCAGGGTATAGATTTCGTACTTGGCGCCCACGTCGATACCGCGCGTGGGCTCGTCGAGGATGAGCACCTCGGGGCTGGTGAACAGCCATTTCCCGAGCACCACCTTTTGCTGGTTCCCGCCCGAGAGGTTGAGGACTTTCTGGCCGACGCCGGAGCAGCGTATGCGCAGTTTTTCCCGGTAGCGCTGCGCGACCTGGTATTCGCTGCCGCTATCGATCACCGCGGCGGTCGACACGCCTTCGAGATTGGCCAGCGACACATTGAACTGGATGTCTTCGTTCAGCACCAGCCCGTTGCCCTTGCGGTCTTCGGTCACATAGGCCAGGCCGTGGCGGACGGCTTTTTCCACCGTGCCCACATCGACGGGCTTGCCGTTCAGCAGCACCTGGCCGCTGATTCGGCGACCCCAGGAGCGGCCGAAGATGCTCATGGCAAGCTCCGTGCGCCCCGACCCCATCAGCCCGGCAATGCCGACGATCTCGCCGCGCCGCACCTGCAGGCTCACGCCCTTGATGAATTTCCTGTCGGTGTGCAGCGGGTGGTAGACGTTCCAGTCGCGCACCTCAAACACGGTCTCGCCGATTTCCGGCTGGCGCGGCGGGTAGCGGTCGGCCATCTCGCGGCCCACCATGCCGCGAATGACGCGGTCCTCGCTGACGGCCTCTTCGCGGCAGTCCAGCGTTTCCACGGTGCTGCCGTCACGCAGGATGGTGATCGCATCGGCCACGCGGGAGATTTCATTGAGCTTGTGCGAAATCAGAATGCAGGTGATGCCATGGCCCTTGAGTTCCAGCAACAGGTCGAGCAGCGCCTGGCTGTCGTTTTCGTTGAGGCTGGCCGTGGGCTCGTCGAGGATGAGCAGCTTGACCTGCCTGGACAAGGCCTTGGCGATTTCCACCAGTTGCTGTTTGCCCACGCCGATGTCCGTGATCAGCGTGGCGGGGGATTCCTTGAGGCCGACTTTTTTCAGCAGAGCCTGCGTCTTGCTGTGCGCGGCCATCCAGTCGATCACGCCGTGCTGCGCGGTTTCGTTGCCCAGAAAGATGTTCTCGGCAATGGACAGCAGCGGAACCAGGGCCAGCTCCTGATGGATGATGATGACGCCCAGTTGCTCGCTGTCGTGGATGCCGAGGAAGCGGCGCTCCTGCCCTTCGTAGACGATGTCGCCGCTGTAAGAGCCATGCGGGTAGACACCGGAGAGGACCTTCATCAAGGTCGATTTTCCGGCGCCGTTTTCGCCGACGATGGCATGGATCTCACCCGCGCGCACGCGCAGGTTGACCTTGTTCAGCGCGACAACACCTGGAAAGGTCTTGCGGATGTCGCGCATCTCCAGAATCGTTTCCAATGCCTGTCCTTTGATGCAAGGTGATTGCCACCTCTTGGCGTTGACGGCCCCGCGCCTTGCGGCGTGGGGCCGTTTGTTCCGTTTTGTTTTCAGCGAATGCTTACTTGATCTGGGATTCTTTGTAGTAACCGCTGCCGATCAGCACCTGGTTCCAGTTGGACGCATCGACGGCCACGGGTTTGAGCAGATAGGAGGGCACCACTTTCACACCGTTGTTGTAAGTCTTGGTGTCGTTGATCTCGGGCTGCTTGCCGGACAGCATGGCGTCCACCATGTTGGCCGTGACCTTGGCGAGTTCACGCGTGTCCTTGAAGATGGTCGAGTACTGCTCGCCTTTCAGGATGGACTTGACGGAAGCGATTTCCGCGTCCTGGCCGCTGACCACCGGGCAGGGTTGCTGCGCGGTGCAATAACCCACGCCCTTCAGGGAAGACAGGATGCCGATGGACAGGCCGTCATACGGCGACAGCACCGCGTGGACTTTTTCCTTGCCGTAGTAGGCCGACAGCAGGTTGTCCATGCGCGCTTGCGCCACGGCGCCGTCCCAGCGCAGGGTGCCCACCTTGTTCATGCCCATCTGCTTGCTGCGCACCACCAGCTTGCCGCTGTCGATGTAGGGCTTTAGCACGCTCATGGCGCCGTCGTAGAAGAAGAAAGCGTTATTGTCGTCGGGTGAACCGCCGAAAAGCTCAATGTTGAAGGGGCCTTTGCCCTGCTTGAGGCCCAGCTTGTCGACGATGCTGGTGGCCTGCAGCACGCCGACCTGGAAGTTGTCGAAGGTGGCGTAGTAGTCCACGTTCTTGGAGCCCTTGATCAGGCGGTCGTAGGCAATGACCTTGATGCCTTTGTCGGCCGCGTTTTGCAGGGCCTTGGACAAGGTGGTGCCGTCAATCGAGGCAATCACCAGCACCTTCACGCCCTTGGTGATCATGTTCTCGATCTGGGCGAGCTGGTTCGGGATGTCGTCCTCGGCGTACTGCAGGTCGGTCTTGTAGCCGCGCTCCTTGAGCACCTTGACCATGTTGTCGCCGTCGGCGATCCAGCGGGCAGAGGACTTGGTCGGCATCGAGATGCCTATGCTGCCCTTGTCCTGCGCATGGGCCAGCGGTGCGATACCGACGGCGGCCAGGGCCAGGCTGGCCAGCAAAGTCTTCAGAAAAATACGCTTCATGAATTGTCTCCTTGTCTGTTGTCAATGATTCTTGCAGTATCCGCGCGCCATTGCTGGCGCCCCATCAGTACTTACGCTTGGGAAATTCCGCGGCTGCCACTTCCATCGGAAAAATCCCCTCTTCAGTAACGATTCGTTTCTGGACCGGCTTGCCGGCCTTGATGTCTTTCACCGCGGCCATCAGCTGGGGGCCCAGCAAGGGGCTGCATTCCACGGAGACGTTGAGCTTGCCGGCCATCATGGCCTCGAAGGCGCCCTTGACGGCGTCGATGGAGATGATGGTGATGTCTTTCGCCGGCTTCATGCCGGCTTCCTCGATCGCCTGAATCGCGCCTATGGCCATGTCGTCGTTGTGTGCATAGAGCACATTGATCTTCTTGCCCTCGGCCTTGAGGAAAGCTTCCATCACTTCCTTGCCCTTGGCCCGCGTGAAGTCGCCGGTCTGCGAGCGGATGATCTTGAACTTCGGGTCGGCCTTGATGATTTCCTCAAAACCTTTTTTGCGGTCTATGGCCGGCGCGGAACCCACGGTGCCCTGCAGCTCGACGATGTTGACCTGGCCGCTGCTGCCCTTCATTTTTTCCACCAGCCAGCGGCCCGCCTTGCGGCCTTCTTCCACAAAGTCGGAGCCCATGAAGGAGACATACAGCGAGGTGTCCTTCACATTGACGGAGCGGTCGGTCAGCACCACCGGGATCTTCGCCGCCTTGGCTTCGCGCAGCACGGTTTCCCAGCCCGACTCGACAACCGGCGAGAAGGCGATCACGTCCACCTTTTGCGCGATGAAGGAGCGGATGGCCTTGATCTGGTTCTCCTGCTTTTGCTGGGCATCCGAAAACTTGAGCTCGATGCCGGCATCCTTGGCGGCCGATTTGATGGATTCGGTGTTGGCGGTGCGCCACTCGCTTTCGGCGCCCACCTGGCTGAAACCCAGCACGATGGCTTTTTGCGCCCAAGCGGAAGCCGGCAGCAGACCGGCAAGGGGGGCGCAGGCGAGCGCGGCGGCGAGGGTACGGCGTTGGATCTTCATGTTGTCTCCTTTGGTTGAAATTAAACTGACAAATCTCCCGTGATCCGAAGTGGTTCAGGCCAGCACGTAGCCGGTCTTGACCGTCGTGTAAAACTCCGCGGCATAGCGGCCCTGCTCGCGCGGGCCGTAACTCGAGCCCTTGCGCCCGCCGAAAGGCACATGAAAATCGACGCCAGCGGTCGGCAGGTTGACCATGGTCATGCCGACCTCGGCGTTGCGCTTGAAATGCGTGGCGTGCTTCAGGGATGTGGTGCAGATGCCCGCGCACAGGCCGAAGGGCGTGTCGTTGGCCAGGGCCAGCGCGTGGTCGAAGTCATCGGCTTGCAGCACACAGGCCACCGGCCCGAAGATCTCTTCGCGCGCGATGCGGTGCTCAGGCTTGGCCAGGAAAAGCGCCGGGCTCATGTAATGCCCCGGTGTGGCGCGTTCGAGCAGCTCGCCGCCCCAGACATGCTCGGCGCCCTCGTTGCGCCCTATCTCCAGGTAGGACAGGTTGTTGTCCAGCTGGCCCTGGTCGACCACGGGCCCTATTTCCATGCCTTGCTCCAGCGCGTGGCCCACCTTGAGCGAGGCGATGCGGTGGCGCAGCCGGGCGACAAAAGCGTCGTGCACGGGCGCCTCCACGATCAGGCGGCTTGAGGCGGTGCAGCGCTGGCCGGTCGAAAAATACGAGCCCTGCACCGCGCATTCGACGGCCTGGTCGAGGTCGGCATCGGCCAGCACCACCAGCGGGTTTTTGCCGCCCATTTCAAGCTGCACCTTGGCGCGGCGCGCGGCCGCGGACTGCAGGATGCGCTCGCCGGTCGCCACCGAGCCCGTAAAACTCAGCGCGTTGACCAGGGGATGGTCGACCAGCGCCTGCCCGACTTCCCGGCCGCTGCCCATGACCAGGTTGAACACGCCGGCGGGCAGCCCGCAGCGGCTGATGATGTCGGCCAGCGCCCAGGCGCAGGTGGCGACCAGTTCGGCCGGCTTGAAGACCACCGTGTTGCCGTAGGCCAATGCCGGCGCGATCTTCCAGGCCGGGATCGCCAGCGGAAAATTCCACGGCGCGATGATGCCCACCACGCCGACGGGTTCGCGCGTCACGTCCACCTGGATGCCGGGCCGCACCGACGCCAGGGTCTCGCCCTGGACACGCAGCGCCTCGCCCGCGAAAAACTTGAAGATCTGGCCCGCCCGCGCGGCTTCGCCCACGCCTTCGGGCAAGGTCTTGCCTTCTTCCCGCGCCAGCAGCATGCCCAGTTCATCCTTGCGCGCCAGGATCTCGCTGCCTATCTGGTCGAGCACGTCGGCGCGGCGCTGCGGGGTGCTGTGGCTCCAGTGCGGCAAGGCCTCGGAGGCCGCGCGGATCGCCACTTCGGTCTGGTTGCGGTCGGCGCGCGCATACTCGCTCACCACTTCGCGGGTGTCCGAGGGGTTGCTGCTGATGCCCGTGGTGGTGCCGGTTTCCCAGCGCCCATTGATGTAATGCCGGGCGGTGTGCTGCGGTTCGCCGAATCTCATGAGAAGAGATGCTTTTTCATAACGACGCAGTCTAGAATCGATTTTGATATCAATCTAATCGTTTTTTTGACAAAATTGATATCGTTCTACGCATTCTGGAAAACCCGATGACCACCTACAACCACTGGTTCATACGCGCAAGGCTCAAAACCCGGCAGTTGCTGCTGCTGGTCGCGCTGGCCGAGGAAGGCAACATCCACCGCGCGGCGCAGGTGCTCAGCATGACCCAGCCTGCGGCTTCCAAGCTGCTCAAGGACCTGGAAGACGTCCTGGAAGTGCCGCTGTTCGAGCGCCTGCCCCGCGGCATGCGGCCGACCTGGTATGGCGAGACCATGATCCGGCATGCGCGCATGGCGCTGGCCAGCCTGAACCAGGCGCATGACGAACTCACCGCGCTCAAGACCGGGCACTTCGGCCATGTCGCCGTTGGCGCGATCACCTCGCCGGGGCTGGCCTTGCTGCCGCCTGCGGTGGCCGTGGTCAAGCAGGAGCACCCCAGCCTGCGCATTTCGCTGGACATCGAAACCAGCCCGGTGCTGCTGGAGCGGCTCGAGCAGGGCAAGCTCGACATCCTGGTGGCGCGCCTTTTTGCCGAGCATGACAAGACCCATTTGCGTTATGAACCCCTGGTCGAGGAGCCGGTGTGCGCCATGGCCAGGCCGGGCCATCCCTTGCTGGGGGTGTCGGGCCTGACCCTGCGCGACGTGGTGGCGGCCTCCTGGATCGTGCCGCCCGCGGGCAGCGTGCTGAGGCACCGCTTCGAGCTGATGTTCCAGGAAGACGGGCTGGCGCCGCCCATCAACGTGGTCGAGTCTTCGGCGCTGCTTTTCATCACGCGCATGCTGCAGCAAAGCGACATGGTGGCCGTGGTCGCGGCCGACGTGGCGCGCTATTACGCGGCGCACGGCATCGTCGCCATGCTGCCGCTGGACATGCCCTGCCATATGGACGCCTTCGGCATCATCACCCGCACCGACCGGCTGCCTTCACCCGCTGCCAAGGTCATGATGAAGGCGCTCAAGGCGGCGAGCCTCACGCTCTACGGCCGAAGGCTGGAAGCGGATTAAAAACCTACACGGCCCAGGCCAGGGACACCGCGGAACCGGCTTTGCCGGGCCGCCAGTGTGCCTTGCAGGCCGCATCAGCGTCAGAGTCGCTGACTCTTCGTACCGTCCAAGCCTGCGCAGGCAGGCTTGGAGCCGCGGTCCTCAGCCCCCTTGAGGGGGGAGGTGATTAAACCCAGCCGGCATCCACCTTGAACTCCTGCGCGGTGCACATGGCGGCGTCGTCGGAGGCCAGGAACAGCACCATGCGCGCGATGTCGTGGGGCAGCAGCTTGTCGGGCAGGCACTGGTTGCGCTCGAGTTCCTTCTCGCCTTCGGCATCCAGCCAGAGCTTGATCTGCCGCTCGGTCATGACCCAGCCCGGCGACACGGTGTTGACGCGGATGCGGTCGCGGCCCAGTGTTTTCGCCAGGCCGCGCGTCAGGCCGTTCACCGAAGACTTGGCGATGGCATAGCATGGGTAGCCGGCGCCCTTGCCCTGCCAACCGGTGGAGCCCAGGTTGATGATGGAGCCGGCGCCCAGCCGCTGCATGCCGGGCACCACCGACTGGATCGCAAAAAAGGCGGGCCGCTCGTTGATCGCGATGCGCTCGTCGTAGTAGGCGGGCGTCACGGATTCCAGGCTGTGGCGGTCATCGCTGGCCACGTTGTTGACCAGCACCGAAAAATCGCCCAGCGACTGCGCCGCTTCGGCAATCGCCGCTTGCAGCGCGGCCACGTCCCGCACGTCGCAAACGCGCCACCAGGGGCGGGCATGCCCGGCATCGGCCAGTTGCTGGGCCAGCGCCTCGCTGGCCTCCTTCGCGACATCAATGAATGCGACACGCGCGCCCTGCTGGGCAAACGCCGTCACGATGGCGGCGCCTATGCCGCTGCCGCCGCCGGTGACAAACACCGACCGGTTTTTCAGGCTGGGAAAGACGGAGAGGGTGTCGCTCGCGGGAGCGGAACGCATGGAGACAGGGCTCGAAATGTTTGACATTGCAATTTATATATAGATTGATTTAAAAACAATAGGTTTTCAACATCACTATGCATTGATATCATGCACCGCGTCAAGAGCCAGGGCGCCCATGCACAGGCCCGCAACAGGGAGACATCAGTGACATTGATTCAGGATACCCCCGCGGACATGCACAGGCCGCAACCAGCCATACCGGTGCCCGGCGCCGCGCTTTGCATTGACCCGGCCGGGGCCCTGCTGGGCGAAGGCACTTTGTGGTCGCCACGTGAAAAGGCCCTGTACTGGGTGGACATTCTGGGGCGCCGCCTGCACCGCTTTGACCCGGCCACCGGTGAACGCAAGAACTGGTCTTTTGGCGAGGAAATTTCCGCGCTGGCCGAACGGGCCCATGCGCCCGGCCTGATCGTCACCCTGCGGCGCGGCTTTGCACTGTTTGACCCGGCTACGGGCGGCGAGCCGCACTACCTGCACCAGCCGGAGCTTGCCTTGCCGGGCAATCGTTTTAATGACGGCAAGTGCGATGCGCAGGGCAGCTTCTGGGCGGGCACCATGGACTTTGACTGCGTGGCCCCCACCGGCGGGCTGTACCGCTATGACCCCGATGGCCGCTGCACCTGCCATGACCAGGGTTTTGCGGTGACCAACGGCCCGACCTGGTCGGCCGACGGGCGCTGCCTGTATTTCAACGACACCGTCAACGGCCGCATCCATGCCTACGACTTCGACAGTGCGGCGGGGACCTTGTCGAACAAGCGACTCTGGCTTGCCTTTGCGGCCGGCGACGGTGTGCCCGACGGGATGACCACCGACGCGGCAGGCCGCCTGTGGATCGCCCACTGGGGAGGGGCCTGCGTCAGCTGCCATGACCCGGTCACCGCGCAGGAGCTGTGCCGCGTGCCGCTGCCCACCAGCCATGTGACCAACTGCGCCTTCGGCGGGCCGGACCTGCGCACGCTTTTTATCAGCACGGCCCGCACCGGGCTCACGCCGGAGCAGCTCGCCGAGCAGCCGTTGGCCGGCGGCCTGTTCGCGGTGGCCATGGACAGCCCGGGCATGCCGGCCGGCCTGTTCGGCGGCTGATGCCGCGCGCAAAGCGCATGACCCCCTTCACCGTGAAAGACCTTCGATGACCGATTCCGCACACCCTGTTGCCTGGTTGCGCCACGCCGGCCAGCGCCTGGGACTGCTGCCCTCGCTGGGCGGTAGCGTCGCCGCCTGGCAGCTCGAGCGTCCACAAGGGCCGCTGGATCTCTGGCGGCCCTGGGACGGCAAAACCGCAGACCTCTACCAGACCGCTTCGTTTGCCATGGTGCCGTGGTCCAACCGCATCAGCGGCGGCGGCTTCCAACACGCGGGGCAGTTTCACGCGATGCGGCCCAACCGCAAGGGCGAGCCCTATCCCATCCATGGCGACGGCTGGCTGCAGCCCTGGGAGCTCTCGCAGCCCGCCGAGGACACGTTGGTGATGACACTGGTGTCGCACGGCTTCGACGGCAACCCTTATGACTATGAAGCCGTGCAGACTTTCCGGCTGGTCGACGGCGGGCTGGACCAGCAGGTGCGGGTGCGCCACCTGGGCGTCGCGCCGCTGCCCTACGGCCTGGGCGTGCACCCCTGGTTCCCGCGCACGCCGCAGACGCGGATCACCGCGCCTGTGCAAGGCCTTTGGCTGTGCGGTGACGACCCGCTGCCGGTGGCGCACACCACCGACTTCCCTGCGGGCTGGGACCTGAACAGCGGCGCGCCGGCCAACGGCCCGCTCATCGACAACGGCTACACCGGCTGGGGCGGCAAGGCCAGCATCGCCTGGCCCGAACTGGACCTGCAGGTCACGACCGGCATGCCGGACTTTGCGCGCGACGGCGGCGCCGCGCGGCACTTCTGCCTGGTCTACCGGCCGCCGCAAGGGACCGCCTTTTGTTTTGAGCCCATCACGCAGCCCATCGACGCCTTCCACCTGCCGGGCCAGCCCGGCCTGCGTGTGCTGGGGCCGGGGGAACAGTTTTCGCTCAACATCCAGTGGCGCATCGAGCCCCTGGCCGCGTAGGGCTGAGCCTAGACAGAGCTTTAAACCTGGCCCGTCAGGCGGCGGGCGGCCTCAAGCACCGGCTTGACATAGGTTTCGCTGTAACGGTTGGCCGGCATGGTCAGCGTCACCGCGCCCGCCAGCACGCCGTCGGCCTTGAACACCGGTGCTGAAATGCCGGCCACCTCGGCCAGCCGGTCGCCAACGGCCGTGTAGTAACCCTGCTCGCGGATCCTGGCGTAAAGCGGGTGGTCTTTTCGTGCGGCGGCCTTTGCCCTGTCAGTGTCGAAGGCAATCAGGATGCGGGCGCCTGTGCCGCGGTCGGCGGGCAGCAGGTCGCCAGCCCGGATGTGGTCGCGGATCGGCTGCGGCGAGTCCACCCGGTACAGGCACAGGCGGGCCTCGCCCTGGCGCACATGGTAGGCCGCGCTCTCGCCGGTGGCCGCGACCAGCTGGCGCAGCACCGGCAGCACCACGCGGTCCAGCGAAAACGAGGCGGCATACACCGCGTTGAGGCGCGCCACCTCGTTGCCCAGCCCGTAACTGCCGTCGTCCAGCCGCTGCACCAGGCGCGCGTGCTCCAGCGAGGCCAAGAGGCGCAGCGTCGTGCTTTTGTACAGCTGCGTGCGGCTTGCGAGTTCCGCCAGGCTCAGCGAGGTGTCGCCCGCGCGGAAGGCCGACAGCAGAGTCAGGGCGCGGTCCACCGCGGCGGCGCCGCCGGGTGCGGCGTGGCTGTCGGCCAGGGATTCGATCTGGGCTTTACGGGGCATACGCAGCTTTCAAGGCTTGGCGCAGCGCGCGGCTTGACAAGCCGGCGTTTAGCGCCGAATATTTCACTAGAGAGAACTATATTCCATCCTACAGAACTATGACCACGAATGCAAGCACCTCCCGGGCATCCCGGCCGCCTCCCGAAGTGCTGATCAGCGAAGTCGGCCCGCGCGACGGCCTGCAATCGGTCAAGGCCGTGATGCCGACGGAGCACAAGCTGCGCTGGATCAGCGCCCTCTACGAAGCTGGCCTGCGCGAGATCGAAGTCGCATCGTTTGTGCCGGCCAGGCTGCTGCCGCAGATGGCCGACGCGGCCGAGGTGGTGCGGCATGCCCTGACCTTGCCCGGCCTGACCGTCATGGCGCTGGTGCCCAACCTGCGCGGCGCGCAGGCGGCCCTGGCGGCCGGCGTGCACAAGCTTACCCTGCCGGTGTCGGCCAGCGCCGCACATTCGCTGGCCAATGTGCGCAAGAGCCGCGAAGAGATGGTCGAAGAGGTGCGCGCCATCGCGGCGCTGCGGCGCGACACCGCGCCGCACGTCAAAGTCGAGGCCGGCATTTCCACCGCCTTCGGCTGCACGCTGCAGGGCGAGGTCGCCGAGGACGAGGTGATACGCCTGGCCGCGCAGTGCATTGCGGCGGGCGCAGACGAATCAGGCCTGTCGGACACCACGGGTTATGCCAACCCGGCGCAGGTCAGGCGTTTGTTCCGCAGGCTGCGCGCGGAAATCGGCGAGCACGCCGGCGCGGCCCATATGCACAACACGCGCGGCCTGGGCCTGGCCAACTGCCTGGCGGCCTACGAGGAAGGCGTGCGCACCTTTGATTCATCGCTGGGCGGCCTGGGCGGCTGCCCTTATGCGCCGGGCGCCTCGGGCAATGTGGTCACCGAAGACCTGGTCTTCATGTTCGAGGCCATGGGCGTTTCGACCGGCGTGGACCTCGCCAGGCTGATGGCCGCGCGGGAGCCGCTGCGGGCCGGGCTGCCGTGCGAGGCGATTTACGGCATGACACCCGAGGCGGGTTTGCCCAAGGGTTTTGTGCAGGGAGCCGTCCATGCCTGACATGCCGGAAACCGGCACGCCACCGAACGGGTCCGCCAAGGCCCTGCCTTATGCCGGCCTGCGCGTCGTCGAATTCACCCACATGGTCATGGGGCCGACCTGCGGCATGCTGCTGGCCGACCTGGGGGCCGAGGTCATCAAGGTCGAGCCGATTGCCGGAGACAACACGCGCAAGCTGATCGGCTCGGGCGCGGGCTTTTTCCCGATGTTCAACCGCAACAAAAAAAGCCTTGCCGTGGACCTGCAGACGCCTGAGGGACGCGAGCTGGTGCTCAAGCTGGTCGCCACGGCCGACGTGGTCAGCGAAAACTTCAAGCCCGGCACCATGAAAAAGCTGGGCCTGGACTATGCCTCGCTCAGCAAGCTCAACGAGCGGCTCATCTACGTGAGCCACAAGGGTTTCCTGCCTGGCCCTTACGACCACCGCACGGCGCTCGATGAGGTGGTGCAGATGATGGGCGGCCTGGCCTATATGACGGGCCGCGCCGGCGACCCGCTGCGCGCCGGCAGCAGCGTCAACGACATCATGGGCGGCATGTTCGGCGCGATAGGCGCGATGGCGGCACTGGCCGCGCGCGAAAAAACCGGCAAGGGCCAGGAGGTGCAGGCCGCGCTGTTCGAGAACAACGTCTTTCTGGTGGCCCAGCACATGATGCAGTTCGCCGTGACCGGCCAGCCCGCCGCGCCCATGCCCAGCCGGATCTCGGCCTGGGCGGTCTACGACGTGTTCACGGTCAAGGACGGCGAACAGATCTTCCTGGCCGTGGTCAGCGACACGCAGTGGGCGGTTTTTTGCGAGGCCTTCGGCCTGCAGGAGCTGCGGGCCGACCCGCGGCTGCAAAGCAACAACGACCGCGTGCGCGCGCGCGACTGGCTGATGCCGCTGCTGCGCTCGCAGCTGGCAGGGCACAGTGCCGCCGAGCTTGGCGCGGTGTTCGAAAAACACGCGCTGCCGTTTGCGCCCATCACGCGGCCGCAAGACCTGTTCGAGGACCCGCACCTCAAGGCCACCGGCGGCCTGGCGCCCATCACGCTGGCCGACGGCGAGCGCGCGGGGCAAACCACTTCCACCGTGCTGCTGCCGCTCACGCTGGGCGGCGAACGGCCGGGCGTGCGCATGAACCCGCCGCGGCTGGGCGAGCACACGCGGGAGCTGCTGCAGGAGCTTGGCTATTCAGGCGAGGCGATCGCAGCCTTGCAGGCCGGCGGCATCACGCGCTGAGCATTCCAGAACAAAACCACAGAACACCCACGGAGACAGACATGAACAACAAGCTGAAAGCGGTTTTGCTGGCCGCCGGCCTGGGCCTGGCCCAGCTCACGGCAGGGGCGCAAACCGCCTGGCCCGCCAAGACCATCCGCATCATCGTGCCCTTCCCGGCGGGCGGGCCGACCGACATCACGGCGCGCGTCCTGGGCCAGGCCATCGGCGAGTCGCTCAAGACGCCGGTGATTGTGGAAAACAAGGCGGGCGGCCACGGTTTCATTGGCGTGGGCGAGGCGGCCAAAGCACCGGCCGACGGCTACACCCTGATGATGGCCAGCATAGGCACCATGGCCATCAACCCCAGGCTGCACGAGAAGATTCCTTACGACGCCAACAAGGATTTCGCGCCGGTGTCCCTGGTGGTGACCGTGCCTATCGTGGTGGTGGCCAATCCGCGGGTGCTGCCGGTGGCGACCTTGCCGGAACTCGTGGAGCGGCTCAAGGCCAACCCCGGCAAGATCAATTTTGCGTCGGCCGGCAACGGTGGCTCCTCACACCTGGTGCCGGAGTACTTCAAGTACCGCACAGGCACTTTCATGACGCACATTCCCTACAAGGGCTCGGGTCCCGCCATCGGCGACGTGGTGGCGGGCCAGGTGCAACTGATGTTTGACACCCTGCTGACCAGCACGCCCTTTGTGAAAAGCGGCAAGCTCAGGATGCTGGGCGTCACCACCGCGCAGCGCCTGCCGCAGTACCCCGATGTGCCCACAGTCGCGGAGGCGCTGAACATGAAGGATTTCGAGGCCTCGTCCTGGTATGCGCTCTATGCGCCCGCCGGCACGCCGCCCGACATCGTCAAGCGCCTGTCCGCCGAGGTGGACGCGGCGCTCAAGCAGCCGGCAGTGGCCAAACGCCTGACGGACCTGGGTGCCATACCCGCCGGAGGCACGCCGGAGAAACTGGCCGCGTTCCAGCGCCTTGAGCAGGACAAATGGGGCAAGGTGATCCAGCTTGCGCACGTCAAGCCGGACTGAACGGGCCTCTTGAGCGGCGACACCGCCATACGACATCAACGGAGACACGCATGAACAAAAACCTGAAAACCATTTTTATCGCCGCGGGCCTGGGCCTGGCCCAACTCACGGCGGGGGCGCAAACCGCCTGGCCCGAAAAGCCGGTGCGCATCATCGTGCCCTACGCGCCCGGCGGCACCACCGACTATGCGGCGCGGCAGATCGCGCAAAAACTCACCGAACAGACCAAACAGTCCTTTTATGTCGAAAACAAGGCCGGCGCCAGCGGCACCATAGGCACGGACCTGGTGGCCAAGGCCGCGCCCGACGGCTATACCCTGCTGACCAACGACACCACCTATGCGATGCTGCCTTCGCTGTTCAACAAGCTGCCCTGGGACCATGCCAACGGCCTGGTGCCGGTGACCACCATCGCGCTGACGCCGGTGGTGCTGGTGGTGGGCGTCAACTCGCCCTACAAGACGCTGGCCGAACTGCTGGCCTTCGCCCAGAAGAACCCGGGCAAACTCAATTTCGGCTCGGGCGGTCCGGGCAGCTCCACCCACCTGTCGGCCGAACTGCTCAAGAAGGAAGGCAAGTTCTTCATGACCCACATCCCCTACAAGGGCGCCGGCGAAGCCATGCTGGCGGTGGTGTCGGGCCAGGTCGACGTGCTGGTCACCGCCAGCCCCACGGCGATCCCGCAGGTCAAGGGCGGCAAGCTGCGCGCGCTGGCCGTCACCGGCGACAAGCGCCTGTCCAGCCTGCCCGATGTGCCCACCTTCCGGGAAGCGGGCCTGCGCGGTTACACGGTCACCAACTGGTTCGGCCTGGTGGCACCCAAGGGTACGCCGCCCGAGCTGGTCGGCAAGCTGCAGGCAGAAGTCAAAAAAGCGCTGGCCGACCCGGCCCTGCGCGAACGCCTGGCGCAGCAGGGCGCGCAGCCCGGCGGCATGGCGCCGGCCGACTTTGCCGGTTTCATCAAGCAGGAAACCCTGATCTGGGGCACGGTCGCCAAACTCGCCGGCGTGAAGCCCGAATAAGGGCCGCGCAGCATGTGGAACCTGTCCTTCACGCCACCGCAAGTCATTGAAGCCCGGGTGCTGACCCGCCTGCCGGACAGCCTGCGCCAGCCCCGGCCCACAGCCTGGGTGGATGCCAACAAGCCCGGCCACGTCATGGACAGCTTTCTCGAGGGCCCGGCCTTCGACCGCGCCGGCAACCTGTACTTGGTCGACATTCCCTACGGCCGCATCTTGCGCGTGAGCCCCGAGCTGCAATGGACGCAAGTCGCGCAGTACGAGGGCTGGCCCAACGGCCTGGCGGTGCACCGCGACGGCAGCGTCTGGATCGCGGACTACCGGCGCGGCATCCTCAGGCTGGACCCGGCCACAGGCCGCGTGGACACGGTTCTGGGCCACCGCAACAGCGAGTCCTTCAAAGGGGTGAACGACCTTGCTTTCGACGCGCAAGGCCAGTGCTATTTCACCGACCAGGGGCAGACCGGCCTGCACGACCCCACGGGCCGCGTCTACCGGCTGCGCGAAAACGGCCAGCTCGACCTGCTGCTGGGAAACGCGCCCAGCCCCAACGGCCTCGCGCTGAGCGCTGACGGCAAGCTGCTGTTTGTCGCCGTGACGCGCGGCAACGCGGTGTGGCGCGCGCCGCTGCTGCCCGACGGCTCCATCTCCAAGATGGGCGCCTTCCAGACTTTCTTTGGCGCCAGCGGCCCCGACGGCATGGCGCTGGACGCTGAGGGCCGGCTGGTGGTCGCGCATGCCAGCCTGGGCGGCGCTTTTGTGCTCAATGCGCGCGGCGAAGTCACGCATTTCGTGCGCAGCCCCGTGGGCGCCACGGTCACCAATGTCGCCTTCCGGCCGGGCACACGCGAACTGCTCATGACGGAATCACAGACCGGCAGCGTGCTGACGGCAGAGCTGCCCGCGCCGGGCCAGCTTTTGTATTCACACGACACTCCGGAATGAACAGCGGAATAAGCAGAGATTCTCTGTTGATTACTGACATTCATGCGCATAATGAAGGCGCATGGACAAACTCAAACAGCTGGAATCCTTTGTCTCGGTGGTGGCGCGCGGCAGCCTGACGGCGGCCGCCAAATCCGAAGGCGTGGCGCCGGCCATCATGGGCCGACGGCTGGACGCGCTGGAAGAGCGGCTGGGCGTGAAGCTGCTGGTGCGCACCACGCGGCGCATCGCGCTCACGCATGAAGGCAGCGCCTTCCTGGAAGACTGCCAGCGCCTGCTGGCCGACCTGGCCAATGCGGAGGCCAGCGTGTCGGCCGGCGGCGTCAAGGCCAGCGGGCATCTGCGCATCACCGCGCCGGCGGGCTTCGGGCGCCGGCACGTCGCGCCGCTGGTGACCCGCTTTCGCGAGCAGCATGCCGACGTGACGATCTCGCTGAACCTCAGCGACCGCGTGGTCGACCTGGCGGGCGAAGGCTTTGACTGCGCCGTGCGCGTGGGCGACCTGCCCGATTCCTCGCTGGTCAGCGTGCGCATGGCCGACAACCGGCGCCTGTGCGTGGCCACGCCGCGCTACCTCAAGACCCACGGCACGCCGCAGCACCCCAGCGAGCTGGCGCGTTTTGACTGCCTCACGCTGTCCAGCGACGCCTCGCAGACGCGGGGCTGGGCCTTCCAGGTGGGCGGCGAGCTGGTGCACCTCAAGCCGGGCGGGCCGCTCGACTGCTCCGACGGCCAGGTCCTGCACGACTGGTGCCTGGCCGACTGCGGCATTGCCTGGCGCAGCACCTGGGAGGTCGAATCGGAGATCGCCGCCGGGCGGCTGACGGCGGTGCTCGAAGACTTTGCCGCGCCACCCAACGGCATTTACGCCGTGTTCCCGCAGCGCAAACATTTGCCGCTGCGGGTGCGGCTGTGGGTAGACTTTCTCAAGCACCACTACAGCCAGCCCGAATTCTGGCGCAGCCCGGCGGCCACCGCCGCCGCCCTCAAGCCCTGACAAACCCCACAAGGAATAAAGGACCCCGCGATGACGCTCGAAGCCCTGCTGGCCTATGCCCACCTGCTGGCGATTCTCACCATGGTGGTTTTTCTCGCGAGCGAGGCGGCGCTGTGCCGCGTCGAATGGCTGAACGCCGCAGTGGTCGAACGGCTGGGCAAGATAGACATGGTCTACGGTATCTCCGCGGGCCTGGTCCTGGCGACCGGCCTGGCGCGCGTGTTCCTGGGCAGCAAGGGCGCGGCCTGGTATGCGCACAACCCCCTGCTCTACTTAAAACTGGCGATGTTCCTGGTGATAGGGCTGATCTCCATCAAGCCGACGCTGATGTTTGTGCGCTGGCGGCGCGCGCTGCGCGCCAATGGCGCCCTGCCCGACGCGGTGGAGGTCAAAAAAGCACGCCGACTGGTGATGGTGCAGGCGCACATCCTGCCGTTTATCCCGCTGGTGGCGGTGTTCCTCGCGCGGGGCTTTGGCTAAAGAAGACCGCGCACCAGCCAGAAGGCGGTGCCCCACATCATCAGCGCCACCAGCAAGTCCATGGCGCGCCAGACGGCCGGTGAGTTGAGCCGGCGCCCCACGCACCACAGCGCCACCCCCAGGCCGGTGAACCACAGCAGCGAACCGGTGATGGCGCCCAGGCCGAACACCGCGTTGTCGGGCTGCGCATAGGCCAGCGAGGCCGTGCCTATGACCACGGCCGTGTCCAGCCAGGCATGGGGATTGAGCCAGGACAGCGCCAGCGCCAGGCCCACCGCCTTGCGGCGCGAAATGATCTCGGCGGCGGCCGGCGCACCGTCAGCCGACCGCGGCGCCGGCTGCAAAAAACGGCGCATCGCCTGGGCGCCGTAGACCAGCAGCACCAGCGCGCCCGCGCCCGTCATCGCGCCCAGCAGCTTGTCGGACAGGCCGCCCAGCTGCGCCAGCCCCATCACCCCCAGGGCGATCAGCGCCACGTCGGTCAACACGCAGAGGGCGACCGTGAGCCACAGGTGCTGGCGCAGCAGGCCCATGCGTATGACGTGGGCGTTTTGCGGGCCTATGGCCATGATCAGCGAGAGGCTCAGGACCATACCGGTCAGGAAAGCAGGGGCGGCAAGCGGGTTCATACGGTTCTTCAAAGGTTCATGAGAGTCGGCTTGCACGCAGTGTCGGGCAAAGCCCATAATGCTTAAACAAAGTTAACTAAAACTCAGATTGATCAATTAATACTTGACTCAAACCCACCGATGCTCGACGCCCGACAACTCGATGCCCTGGCCGCCGTGATTGAGCACGGCAGCTTTGGCGAGGCCGCCAAAACCCTGAGCCTGACGCTGGCCGCCGTCTCGCTGCGCATCAAGTCGCTGGAAGGCGAGCTGGGCCAGCGCCTGCTGGTGCGGGGCAAGCAGGTGCGCGCCACGCCGGCCGGCCAGGCCTTGCTGGGCCATGTGCGGCAGTTGCGGCTGATGGAGTCCGACCTGCTGGCAGGCCTGCAGGGCGGCGGCAAGGCCGGGCGCCTGCAAAGCCTGAGCGTGGCGGTGAATGCCGATTCCCTGAGCAGCTGGTTTTTACCCGGTGTGGCGCCGGTGCTGCAGGGCCACGGCCTGCTGCTGGATGTGGTGGTGGACGACCAGGACCACACCCACGATGCGCTCAAGAGCGGCGACGTCACCGGCTGCGTGACCACACTGGCCCAAGCCATGCGCGGCTGCGTGGCCGAGCCCCTGGGCGTGATGCGCTACCGCTGCATGGCCTCGCCGGCGCTGGTTGCGCAATGGAGCGAGCCTGCGCTGGGAGGCAAGGCGCAGGGGCCTAACCGCCTGGCCCATCGCCTGCTGGCCAGCCCGGCCGTGATCTTCAACCGCAAGGACGCGCTGCAGGACACTTTCCTGGCCCAGCATTTCAAGCTCAAGGGCGCGCTCTACCCGCGCCACTTCGTGCCGGCCGTCGATGCCTTCGAGCTCGCGCTGGAGCTGGGCATGGGCTGGGGCATGGTGCCCGACATCCTGCTGGCGGCGCGCGCGCACCGTCCGCCGCTGCAGGAGGTGTTGCCGGGCTGCGCGGTCGACGTGCGGCTGTATTGGCAGCACTGGGCGCGCGAGCCGCTGGCGGCGCAGCGGCTGACGCAGGCCGTCAGGCAGGCGGCGAAGGAGCAGCTGCTGCAGGACTGAGGCCGGCAAAAAAAAGCCTGCCGGGTCGTCCCTGGCAGGCTGTTTGTGAGAAGCAGAGCGGCTTTATTTGCTCAGGCACTCTTTCATGAAAGCCTTGCGTTCGTCGCCCTTTTTGCCCTTGGCATCGACGTTGCAGCTTTTCATCTTGTCTTGCTGCGTGGCCTTCTTGGCGCTCAGGCATTCCTTCATGAAGGCCTTGCGTTCGTCGCCCTTCTTGCCCTCGGCATCCTTGTTGCAAGTGCCCATCTTGGTTTGCTGCGCGGTCTTGGCGGGAGCGTCCTGGGCATGCGCCACCGGAGACAGGATCATGGTGGCGGCAAAAGCGAAGGCGGTCAGGGATAACAGCTTTTTCATGGTGGCTCCAATGGGTTGGGAATCGGGATTGAGTTCCGGCTGGAATTCCAACACATAACGCCGGGCCAGGCAAATTCGATGACCGGGCATGCGCGCGCGCCGGGCGGCGCATGGCTTAACCGTAAAATCAGCCCATGCTCTCGATTAAAAAAGACCTGCTCGCGGCCCTGGCCGCGGGCCTGGAAGAACTTTCCCCCGGCGCGGGCGACAAAGCCGCGTTTGAATCCCCCAAGGTGGCGGCCCACGGTGACTTCGCTTGCACGGCCGCGATGCAGCTGGCCAAGCCGCTCAAGCTCAATCCGCGCCAGCTCGCCGAAAACCTGCGCGCCATTTTGCTCAAGGCCCCGGCCTTCGAGCGCTGGGTGGACGCCATCGAGATCGCCGGCCCCGGCTTCATCAACATCCGCCTCAAGCCCGCCGCCAAGCAGGAAACCGTGCGCGAGGTGCTGCAGGCCGGCGCCGCCTACGGCACGCAAGCGGCAGGCAGCGGGCAGCGCATGATCGTTGAATTCGTTTCAGCCAACCCGACCGGGCCGCTGCATGTGGGCCACGGCCGGCAGGCCGCGCTGGGAGACGCGATCTGCAACCTGTTCGCCACCCAAGGCGCGCAGGTCTGGCGCGAGTTCTATTACAACGACGCGGGCGTGCAGATCCAGACCCTCGCCGCCAGCACGCAGGCGCGCGCCAAGGGCCTCAAGCCCGGTGATGCCGGCTGGCCCGAATCGGCCTACAACGGCGACTACATCGCCGACATCGCGGCCGACTTCCTGGCGAAAAAAACGGTCAAGTCGGACGACCGCGAGTTCACCGCCTCCGGCGACGTGGACGACATGGACTCGATACGCCAGTTCGCCGTGGCCTACCTGCGCCACGAGCAGGACCTGGACCTCAAGGCCTTCTCGGTCAAGTTCGACAACTATTACCTCGAGTCCAGCCTGTACAGCTCGGGCCGCGTCGACGCCACGGTGGCGAAACTGAAAAACGCCGGCAAGACCTATGAACAGGACGGCGCGCTGTGGCTGAAGTCGACCGATTACGGCGACGACAAAGACCGCGTGATGAAAAAGAGCGACGGCAGCTACACCTACTTCGTGCCCGACGTGGCCTACCACCTGGCCAAGTGGGAGCGCGGCTTCGGCAAGGCAATCAACATCCAGGGCATGGACCACCACGGCACCATCGCCCGCGTGCGCGCGGGGCTGCAGGCTGCCGGCGAGGGCATTCCCCAAGGCTACCCCGACTACGTGCTGCACACCATGGTGCGCGTCATGCGCAACGGCGAGGAGGTCAAGATCTCCAAGCGCGCCGGCAGCTACGTCACGCTGCGCGACCTGATCGAATGGACCAGCGCCGATGCCGTGCGTTTCTTTTTGCTCAGCCGCAAGCCGGACACCGAGTACATCTTCGACATCGACCTGGCGCTGGCCAAGAACAACGAGAACCCGGTGTACTACGTGCAGTACGCGCACGCGCGCATCTGCTCCATCCTCACCACCTGGGCCGAGCAGGGCGGCGACGAAGCCAGCCTGAAGTCGGCCGACCTCTCGGCGCTGGACAGCCCGCAGGCCCAGGCGCTGATGCTGCTGCTGGCCAAATACCCCGAAATGCTGGCCAATGCGGCCGCCGGCCTGGCACCGCACGACGTGGCGTTTTACCTGCGCGAGCTGGCCGCCTGCTACCACAGCTATTACGATGCCGAGCGCATCCTGGTCGATGACGAGGCCGTCAAGCGCGCCCGGCTGGCACTGGTCGCCGCGACCGCGCAGGTGTTGCACAATGGCCTGGCGGTGCTGGGCGTGAGCGCCCCGCGCAAGATGTAAGAACGCCGGTAGCAACCGGATTTTCAGGACAAGGCAATGAACGTGGGCAAGGGTATGAATACACAACGAGGCGGGACGCTGCTGGGTTTGATCATTGGCGCGCTGATAGGCCTGGGCGCCGCGCTGGCCGTGGCGGTCTACATCACCAAGGTGCCCGTGCCTTTCATGAACAAGAGCCAGGCGCGCAATCCCGACAGCGACGCCGCGGAAGCCAAGAAGAACAAGGACTGGAACCCGAACGCGCCGCTGGCCGGCAAGAACCAGCCCAAGCCGCCGCCAGGCGCGGCCAACCCTGAAGTGCCCGGTGTTGCCGTTCCCGACCCCGCCGCGCCCAAGGCCGCCGCCTCGGCGCCCGCCAAAGCCGCCGCCGCCAAGCCCGCCCCCGCGGCCGACCCGCTGGGCGACCTGGCCAAGGCCAAGGTCGAAGGCCTGTCGTCCGGCCCCAGCGTCGACCCTTTCAGCTACTTCATCCAGGCCGGCGCCTTCCGCACGCCCGAAGACGCCGAGCAGCAGCGCGCCAAGCTGCTGTTGCTGGGCATGCAGGCCAAGGTCACCGAGCGCGAACAGGCCGGCCGCACCGTGTACCGCGTGCGCCTCGGGCCTTTCGACAAAAAGGAAGATGCCGACAAAGCCAAGGAGCGGCTGGACAACAATTCCATTGAAACGGCGCTGGTCCGCGTGCAGCGCTGACCCCCCGCGCTGCCGATAAGCTGAACTTTTCACGGGGCCGGTGTACAAACCCCTGTGCCCCGCACCACGAGGCCGCCGTCCGCAGGGGCGGCTTACCCACCATTTCTGTCATACCAGGAGAAGAATCTGATGCAACGCCGTGAGTTTTCGTTTTCAGCCGCCTCGGCGGCCGTCGCCAGCCTGGGCGGCATCGCCCTTCCCACGCTGGCGCAAGCCCAGGCCAAGGCCCCCAAGGATGGCGCCGACTACGTGACGCTGGACAAGCCGGCGCCCACCGAGGTTCCCGCGGGCCAGGTCGAGGTGGTGGAGTTCTTCTGGTACAGCTGCCCGCATTGCAATGCCTTTGAACCGACGCTCGAGGCCTGGATGAAGCAGGCGCCCAAGGACGTGACGGTGCGGCGCGTGCCGGTCGCCTTCCGCCCCGATTTCGAGCCCCAGCAGCGCCTTTTTTATGTGCTCGAGGCCATGGGCAAGGTCGAGGAACTCCACAAAAAGGTGTTTTACGCGATCCACGTGGAAAAGTTCGCGCTCAACACCGCCGACTCCATCGCCGCCTGGGCCGAAAAACAAGGCCTGGACAAGGCCAAGTTCATCGAGATGTACAACTCCTTCACGGTCACCACCAAGGCCCGCAAGGCCACCCAGCTGCAGGACATCTACAAGGTTGACGGTGTACCGGCGCTGGGCATTGCGGGGCGTTACTACACCTCGGCCACCCTGGCCCAAAGCATGGTCCGCGCGCTGCAAGTCACCGACTACCTGATCGCGCAGTCGCGCGGCAAGAAATAAACCTTCCGTCCAGGGCCGCAACGGCCCACGCCAAAAACCCGCCTCGTTCCAGGCGGGTTTTTTTATGCCCCTAATATTCACCCGTGCAAGCCATTCCCACAGCTTGCATGGCTACAATGGCCCAACCCAAAGCAGCAAGATTCGTGCCTTATGAAACACCCCCTTTATTCCCTCGTCCTGCCGGCCGCTTTGGCGCTGGGGGCGGCGTTTCCGGCCTGGGCCGAAAAAGCCGACCGGGACAAGCCCATGAACGCGGAGGCCGATGCCCTGCGTTATGACGACCTGAAGCAGACCAGCGTGTTCACCGGCAACGTGGTGATCACCAAGGGCACCACCATCGTGCGCGGCGCGCGGGTCGACGTGAGCCAGGACCCCGAGGGCTACCAGCAGGCGATCGCCATCGCGGCGCCCGGCAAGCTGGCTTTCTACCGCAAGAAACGCGACGGCGTGGACGAATACATCGAAGGCGAGGGCGAACGCATCGAATACGACAGCCGCGCCGACCTCGTCAAATTCATCAAGCGCGCCGTGGTGCGCCGCTACAACGGCGCCACCCTGGTGGATGAAACCACGGGCGCCATGATCGTCTACGACAACAACACCGACGTCTTCACCGTGGACGGCGGCGCGCAGAACAGCACCGCCGCCAACCCAAGCGGGCGCATACGCGCCATGCTGTCGCCGCGCGCCGCCGCGTCAGCCCCGGGCGCCGCGCCCGCCCCCGCAGCCCCGCCCGCTGCCTTGCGCCCCAGCACCACGCTGGGCAGTGAAAAGAAATAGAAAGAACCTGCACAGATGGATGTGGTGACTGACACTTCGGCGGCCAAGGCCGCAACCCCCAGCCGCCTGGTGGCGCAGGGGCTGCAAAAATCCTACGGCAGCCGCAAGGTTGTGCAGGACGTTTCGGTGGCCGTGCAAAAAGGCGAGGTCGTGGGCCTGCTGGGCCCCAACGGCGCCGGCAAAACGACCTCCTTCTACATGATCGTGGGCCTGGTGCGCGCCGATGCCGGCGAGATTTCCATCGACGGCCAGTCGGTCGAGCACATGCCCATCCACCTGCGCGCCCGCCTGGGCTTGAGCTACCTGCCGCAGGAAGCCTCGATTTTCCGCAAGCTCACGGTGGAAGAGAACGTGCGCGCCGTGCTGGAGCTGCAGCTGGACGCGAACGGCAAGCCGCTGGGCCGCGCCGACACCGAGTCGCGGCTCGATGCCCTGCTGCAGGACTTGCGGGTGGACCATTTGCGCAATTCGCCGGCGCCGGCGCTGTCGGGCGGCGAGCGCCGCCGCGTCGAGATCGCCCGCGCCCTGGCGACCCAGCCGCGCTTCATCCTGCTTGACGAACCCTTCGCCGGCATAGACCCCATCGCCGTGATCGAGATCCAGCGCATCATCGGCTTCCTGAAGTCGCGCGGCATCGGTGTGCTGATCACCGACCACAATGTGCGCGAGACGCTGGGCATCTGCGACCACGCCTACATCATCAGCGACGGCCATGTGCTGGCCCAGGGCACGCCGTCCGAGATCGTGAACAACGCCGATGTGCGCCGCGTCTATCTGGGCGAGCACTTCAAAATGTAAGATGGCTCCCCCCCGTTGTCGCTCACTTCGTGTAGCGCCCTCCCCCCTCGAGGGGGCGGCGCCTGCGGCCCGGCTAAGCCGGTTCCGCGGCCCCTGCTCGAACTTTTTCTGCGCTCCCATCAAAGCTCCTTGACATGAAGCAGGGTCTCTCGCTCCGCGTCTCGCAGCATCTTGCGCTGACGCCCCAGCTGCAGCAGTCGATACGCCTGCTGCAGCTGTCCACGCTCGAGCTGAGCCAGGAAGTCGAGCAGATGCTCGACGAAAACCCGTTTCTCGAGGTGTCGGACGAAACCGCGGTGCGCGAGGAGTTCGGCCTGGAGCATGTCAACACGCCGGTCAGCCAGGACAGCCGCGAGTTTGAATCCGCCGCCGATGCAACAGCCGGCGGCGCGGAAGACGCGGGCCTTTCGACGGCCGGCGAAGCCGAGGTCAGCGCGGAACCCAAGCTCGAGGAAAGCTGGGAAGGCGACGGCACGGTGGAGACCGCGCCCGACGACAGCGAATGGGGCAGCGACGCGCCGCCGCGCAAGAACAACAACGAGGAAAGCGAGGCCGAGGCCTCGGACCTCACGGGCGGCCATGAGTCGCTGCAAGACCATTTGCACCGCCAGTCGCTGGGCCTGCGCCTGTCCGAGGAAGACCGCGCGGCCCTGCATTTCCTGATCGAGTCGCTCAACGATGACGGCTACCTCGAAGACAGCCTGGCCTCGCTCGCCGCCGGCCTGGCCGGCGGCGACATGGAACAGGCCGAGGAGCTCGAGCAGCGCTTTGCCATGGCGCTCAAGCTGCTGCACCACATGGAGCCGGCCGGGGTGGGCGCGCGCAACCTGGCCGAGTGCCTGGGCCTGCAGTTGCTCGACTGCAAGGACTGTGAGGAGACCCGCGCCGCCATCGCCGTGTGCAAGCATCCGATGGAGCTGCTGGCCAAACGCGACGTCAAGCGCTTGTCCTACCTGTGCGGGTTCACCGAGGCGGCCATCAAGGGCGCGATCGCCGTGATAGGCCGGCTCGATCCCAAACCCGGGCGCCGCTTCGTGAACGTGGAACGCAACCTCATCGTGCCTGACGTCATCGTCGTGAAGTCGGGCCGGGGCTTCAAGGTCACGCTCAACGGCGACGTGATGCCGCGCCTGCGCGTGCACGACATCTACGCCAACGCCCTCAAGCAGCACAAGGGCCAGGACGGCCAGGCGCTGCAGCAGCGCCTGCAGGAGGCGCGCTGGTTCATCAAGAACATCCAGCAGCGCTTTGACACCATATTGCGCGTGAGCAGCGCCATCGTCGAGCGGCAAAAGAGTTTCTTCACGCACGGCGAACTCGCGATGCGCCCGCTGGTGCTGCGCGAAATCGCCGACGAACTGGGTCTGCACGAATCCACGATTTCACGCGTGACCACCGCCAAGTACATGGGCACGCCCTTCGGCACCTTTGAGCTGAAGTATTTCTTCGGCTCCGCGCTGGGCACCGAGACCGGCGGCAACGCCTCGAGCACGGCGGTGCGCGCGCTGATCAAGCAGTTTGTCTCCTCCGAGAGCGCGAAAAAACCGCTCAGCGACAACCAGATTTCTGAAATGCTCAAGGAGCAGGGCATCGAATGCGCGCGCCGCACCGTGGCCAAGTACCGCGAGGCCCTGCGCATAGCGCCCGCCAACCTGCGCAAGTCTCTCTAAGTCTCTTCATGAACCAACTCCAGTTATTTTTACCGTGCGCCGCGGGTGTCGAAGCACTGCTTGCCAGCGAAGTGCAGCGCATCACCGGCATCCAGGGCAAGGCCTGGCGCGCCGGCGTGCAATTGCAGGCTTCCTGGCGCGACGCGCTGCAGCTCAACCTGCACAGCCGCCTGGCGCAGCGCGTGCTCATCGAGCTGCAGCACAACCAGTACCGCGGCGAGCAAGACCTCTACAACGCCGCCGCCAACGTGGCCTGGGAGATCTGGTTCACGCCCAAGCAGACCTTCAAGGTCGAGATCACCGCCCAGCACAGCCCGCTGACCAGCCTGAACTTCGCGGCGCTGAAGATCAAGGACGCGATCGCCGACCGTTTTCGCGCCAAGTTCGACGACGTGCGGCCCAGCGTCGACACGCGCTGGCCCGACGTGCGTGTCTACGTGCACCTGACGACGGACACCGTCACGATTTACATCGACACCTCGGGCGAGCCCCTCTTCAAACGCGGCTGGCGCGAGGACAAGGGCGACGCGCCGCTGAAGGAAACCCTGGCCGCCGCGATGATCGCCGCCAGCGGCTGGGACCAGCTGTGCAAAACCGGCGTGCCGCTCTACGACCCCTGTTGCGGCTCGGGCACCATCGCCATCGAGGCGGCGCAGATCGCCTGCAACATCGCGCCCGGTATCAACCGGCGCTTTGCCTTCCAGAAGTATTTGCCCTTCCAGGGCCATGTGTGGGACGGCCTGCTGGACCAGGCCGAAGCCGCCATCACCGAGCCCACTGCGCCGGTGTTCGGCAGCGACGTGTCTTTTCGCATGGTCGACTTCGCCGAGCGCAATGCCGAGCGTGCCGGCGTGGCCAATGCGGTGGAGTTCCGCGGCGGCGACGCGCTGCAGCGCATGCCGCCCGCGCCTTCGGGCGTGATGCTGGTGAACCCGCCTTATGGCGAGCGCATCGACGTTGCCGGTGTGGCCGGCATCACCGGCGTGCAGGGCCGCGACCAGCGCCGCCAGCAAGGACATGCCGAAGGGCGCGTGCAGCACGACCACCGCAACCAGCCCATCGACGAGTTCGGCCAGCCTTTGAGGCCCGACAGCGGCGACACGCGTGAAGAGCCCGCCTTCGAGACCTCGCGCGACCGCTCGGCCAACCCGGGCCGCGAACAGGCGCAAAACGCCTGGGGCGAGGAAGCCGACGACTTCTTCCCGCAGCTGGCCGCGCACTGGAAGAAAAATTACGCGGGCTGGACGGCCCACGTGCTCACGCCCGACCTCAAGCTGCCCGGCAAGATGCGCCTGAAGGAATCGCGTCGCGTGCCCATGTGGAACGGCCCGATCGAATGCCGGCTGTTTCGCTTCGACATGGTGGCCGGCTCCGCTCGCGGCAAGCCGGGCGCGGCGCGCGAGCCGGCGCCGTGACCGCGCAGGCGCGCCAGCCCGTGGTGCTGGACACCAACATCGTCCTGGACCTGTTTGTCTTCAACGATGCGGTCGCGCAGCCGCTGAAGCAGGCACTGCAAGCCGGCGAGCTCGACTGGCTGGCCACTGAGCCCATGCGCGATGAACTGGCGCGCGTACTGGCCTATCCGCAGATCGCGCCGCGCCTGGCGTTTTACCAATTGAGCGCCGACGACGTGCTCGCGGCCTTTGATCGGCATGCCCGGCTGCTGGAAGTAGCGCCCAAGGCCGGCGTCACCTGCAGCGATGCCGACGACCAGAAATTCATAGACCTGGCGGTGACGGCCAAAGCCCTGTTGTTAAGCAAGGACCAGGACGTGCTCTCCATGGCCAAACGGCTAGGCAGCCTCGGCGTCAGGGCGCAGAGCGCCATGCAGCCCTAGCGGCAGGCGGGCAGACCTGTTCAGGCCGCCGCGACGCCGGCGCCCGAGGCCATGGCGCCATCGGGCCCCGCCGGCGCCTGCATGGCCGCGCCATTGGCGCGAAAGCTGTGCGCGCTGGCCAGCGGCCAGTAGTAGCTGAACACGGTGTTCTGTTTTTCCAGCGAACCCAGCAGCGCGCCGGGCTCCACCTGCATGATGAGGTTGCTGAGCAGACGCACCTCGGTGTCGGTCAGGCGCCGCACGATGTGGTGGGCGTTGACCTCGCGCGGATGGCACAGGCCCGCGGCCTGCACCAGCTCCTGCAGCGCATGCAGCGTGCTGCGGTGGAAGTTGCGCACGCGCTCGGCCTTGTCGGGCACCACCAGGGCTTGCTGGCGCACCGGGTCTTGCGTGGTGACGCCGGTCGGGCATTTGCCGGTGTGGCAGCTCTGCGCCTGGATGCAGCCCAGCGCCATCATGAAGCCGCGCCCGGCGTTGCACCAGTCGGCGCCCAGCGCCATCAGCCGCACCATGTCGAAGGCGCTGACGACCTTGCCGGCCGCGCCTATGGAGATGCGGCTGCGCAGGTTCACGCCTATCAGCGTGTTGTGCACCAGCAGCAGACCTTCCTGCAGCGGCGCGCCCACATGGTCGGTGAATTCCACCGGCGCGGCGCCGGTGCCGCCCTCGGCGCCGTCCACCACGATGAAGTCCGGCGTGATGCCGGTCTCCAGCATGGCCTTGACGATGGCGAACCACTCCCAGGGGTGGCCTATGCAGAACTTGAAGCCCGTCGGCTTGCCGCCCGAGAGCTTTCGCAGCCTGGCGATGAAATGCATCATCTCCACCGGCGTGGAAAACGCGCTGTGGCTGGAGGGCGAGATGCAGTCCTTGCCCTGCGGCACGCCGCGCGCGGCGGCGATCTCCGCGGTGACCTTGGGGCCGGGCAGTATGCCGCCATGGCCGGGCTTGGCACCCTGGCTCATCTTGAGCTCGACCAGCTTGACCTGCGGGTCGCGCGCGTTGGCGGCGAAACGCTCCTCGCTGAAGCTGCCGTCCTCGTTGCGGCAGCCGAAGTAGCCCGAGCCGATTTCCCAGATCAGGTCGCCGCCGTGCAGCCGGTGGTGCTGCGAGATCGAACCCTCGCCGGTGTCGTGCGCGAAGCCGCCCAGCTTGGCGCCCTTGTTGAGCGCCATGATGGCGTTGGCCGACAGCGAGCCGAAGCTCAGCGCCGAGATGTTGAAGACGCTGGCATGGTAGGGCTGGGTGCAGGGCTCGACCGAGGGCGAGGGGTGGCCGGGCGAGCCGCCTATCCAGACGCGGAAGTCGTGCGAAGGCAGCTTGGTCGGCGACATCGAATGGTTGACCCATTCATAGCCCTGCGCGCCCACGTCGAGCTGCGTGCCGAAGGGCCGGTTGTCGGGCTCGCCCTTGGCGCGCTGGTAGACCAGCGAGCGCTGGGCGCGCGAAAACGGCGTGGCCTCGCTGTCGCTTTCAATGAAGTACTGGCGCATCTCGGGCCGTATGAACTCGAACAGAAAGCGCATATGGCCTATGACCGGGTAGTTGCGCAACACCGCGTGCCGGGTTTGCCGCAGGTCGTGCACGCCCACGCCAACCAGCGCAATGCAGGCCAGCAGGGCCAGCAGGGTCAGCCGGCCCACGCCGAAGAGCACCAGGCTGAACAGCGCCAGCAGCACGCCCAGCGCGCACAAGGCCATGAAGGTGTAACGAACCGGGAACCGGGCATCCAGACGCTGGAGGAACATGGTGGCGCTTCCGTGGGGGAGGGGCAGAATAACCGCGATGCGGCAGATACACTTTGCATCATAAGAGCCTCGCGTGAGGCTCAGGACTGTTTTTCATGAAGCCCACCCCCAAATCCGCCCCACCTTCAACGCGCTCGCCCGAGCCGGCTTTCCTCGAAGCCGAGGACTTTGACGCGCTCGACGCCATCCTCGACGACTTGCGCACCCGCTACGACGAGACGCCGCAGTGGGAGTTTTGCGAAGGTTTTATGGCCGCCGTGATCTGCTCGCGCCGGCCCATCGCCGCCGACGAATACCTGCCCGTGCTGCTGGCCGTGCCCGCCGAGGGCGAAGCGCCGGACCCGGAAGGCGGCTCCTTCGCGGACGAAGGCCAACGTGAGCGCTTCCTCACACTGTGGAACCGGCGCTGGCAGGAAGTTGCCGTCGCGCTGGATTCGGAAGTCGACTCGCTGGAAGACGACAACTGCTACCACCCCGAGGTGATGGACATACGCGGCGCCGTGGCCGAAATGGCGCCCGAGGAACGCGCCGCCTTCAAGGGCGAGGACCTGCCGGCCTTTGCCCAGGTCTGGGCGCTGGGTTTTATGTTCGCGGTCGAAAGCTGGCCCGACGAATGGATGGCGCCGCGCGACAAGGACGCCGCCAAATGGCTGGACGGCGCGCTGCAGGCCGTGGTGGCCATGACCGAGGACGACACGGCCGCGCCCGAGGTTTCACCGCTGAGCGAAGACGGCGCGCCCAGCACCAGCATCGCCCGGCTCAATGCTTTTGGCGAGGCCATCTGGGCGGTGTACGACCTGCGCGAGCTGTGGAAGACGCTGGGGCCCAAAGTGGAGACGGTGCGCGCCCAGGCCACGCCAGGGCGCAATGACCTCTGCTACTGCGGCAGCGGGAAAAAATACAAGAAGTGCCACGGCGCGGGCTGAAGCTTTTCCGCCGCGGTCAAGGCTCCAGCGACAGCAGCAGCTTCTCCACAATCGCATGCGCATAGCGGCTTGCCACTTCCTCGACAAAGCGCGGGAAGTCCACATGCGCGCTGTCGTCCGCGCGGTCCGAGATGGTGCGCACCGCGGCGAAGGGCACACCGTAGTCGTGGCAGACCTGCGCCACGGCCGCGCCCTCCATCTCGACCGCGAGCACCTCGTGGCCCGCGCCCGTGAGCGCGGCATGCAGGCCGCGCGACTCGCTGGCGCCTGAGACAAAACGGTCGCCGCTGGCGATCAGCCCGAGGTGCGCGCGCGCGCCCGCAAAGGCCGCGCCGGCTCCGCCAATGCCGCCATCACCCAATGCCGCCGACGCCGCCTTGAACAGCAAGGCCGTGAGCGCCGCGTCGCCCTCGAAGCGGCTGCGGCCGTACAGCGGCACCTCGTAGCGCGGAAACAGCGGCGAAGCATCGAGGTCGTGCTGCACAAAATCGCTGGCCACCACGACGTCGCCCACATTCACGCCCGCGCCCAGGCCGCCGGCCACGCCGGTGAACACCATGCGGCGCACGCCGAAGCGCTCGATCAGCGCGGTCGCCGTGGTGGCGGCCGCCACCTTGCCGATTTTCGACAAGGCCAGCACCACGGGCCGGCCGTGCAGCTCGCCCAGCCAGAAGTCGCGGCCGGCGTGCGCCACCTTCTGCGGCCGGTGCAGCAGCTCCATGAGGCCTTGCTGCTCCTGCAGCAGGGCACTGAGGATGGCGACGGGGGTGGGGGAGGCGGAGCGATTCGGCATGGCAGGATTGTGCCCACAAAGCCCGTACAGGCGCAAAAAAGGGCGACTCACGCCGCCCTCTAGAAAACCTTTGCAGGCTCTAAAAAAAGTTTGCCAGTTGGCTACTTCTTGTAGCTCCGGCCTAACAAGCCCTGCAAGCAGGGCAGTTGTAAGCCTTCGCTGCAAGAAATGAAGCAAGGCGTCATTTCTTGTCCCGCAGCTCGCGCCGCAGAATCTTGCCGACCGGTGTCTTGGGCAGCTCGGTGCGGAACTCCACCACCTTGGGCTGCTTGTAGCCGGTCAGGTTGGTCTTGCAGTATTCGCGCACCTGGGCTTCGGTGAGGTCCGGGTTTTTCTTGACGATCACCAGCTTGACGGCTTCGCCGGACTTGTCGTCGGCCACGCCCACGCAGGCGCATTCCATCACGCCGGCCAGCTTGGCCACCACGTCCTCGATCTCGTTCGGGTAGACGTTGAAGCCGCTCACCAGGATCATGTCCTTCTTGCGGTCGACGATCCTGAAGAAGCCGTTTTCATCAAGCACGCCAATGTCGCCCGACTTGAAGTAGCCGTCCGGCGTCATGACCTTGGCGGTTTCGTCGGGGCGCTGCCAGTAGCCGGCCATGACCTGCGGGCCCTTGATGGCGATCTCGCCGGGCTGGCCCTGCGGCACTTCGTTGCCGTCGTCGTCGAGCAGCTTGAAGTAGGTGCCTGGAATCGGCACGCCTATGGTGCCGGTGAAGGCCTTGCTGTTGGTCGGGTTGCAGCTGGCCGAGGGCGAGGTCTCGGACAGGCCGTAGCCCTCGCAGACCGGGCAGCCGGTTTTTTCGAGCCAGAGCTTGGCCACCGCGCTTTGCACGGCCATGCCGCCGCCCAGCGAAATCTTCAGGTGCGACCAGTCCACCGTGTTGAAGTCAGGGTGGTTGGCCAGGCCGTTGAACAGCGTGTTGACGGCCGGGAAGCTGTTGACCTTGTGTTTGGAGAGTTCCTTGAGCACCGCGGGCAGGTCGCGCGGGTTGGGGATCAGGATGTTTTTGCCGCCGGTGCGCATACCCAGCATCATGTTCACGGTGAAAGCGAAGATGTGGTACAGCGGCAGCGCGCAGACGTAAGTGGGCTGGTGGCCCGGCTGCATGCTGGCCATGGCCGGGCCGTTCCAGGCTTCGGACTGCAGCACGTTGGCGATCACGTTGCGGTGCAGCAGCACCGCGCCCTTGGACACGCCGGTGGTACCGCCGGTGTACTGCAGCACGGCCACGTCGTCGGGCTTGATGTCGGGGCGCTTGAGCGTCAGGCGCGTGCCCTGCGCCACCGCGTCGTTGAAGCGCACGGCGCCGGGCAGGTTGAAGGCCGGCACCATTTTTTTGACGTTGCGCACCACGTAGTTGACCAGCGCGCCCTTGAGCATGCCGAGCTGGTCGCCCATGGCGCACAGCACCACGTGCTTGACCGGCGTGGCGGCAATGCACTGCTCCAGCGTGTTGGCGAAGTTCTCGATGATGACGATGGCCTTGGAGCCCGAGTCCTTGAGCTGGTGCTCGAGTTCGCGCGGGGTGTACAGCGGGTTGACGTTGACCACCACATAACCTGCGCGCAGGATGGCCGCCACGGCCACCGGGTATTGGGGCACGTTGGGCATCATGATGGCGATGCGGTCGCCTTTGGCCAGGCCCAGGCTTTGCAGGTAGGCGCCGAAGGCCAGCGAGAGGCTGTCGGTCTGGCCGAAGGTGACGTCCTTGCCCATGAAGCTGTAGGCGACGCGGCTGCCGTGCTTTTTGAAGCTTTCCTCCATCAAGGCCACCAGCGACGGATACTGCGACGCGTCGATATCGGTGGGAACGCCCGGCGGGTAGGCCTTGAGCCACGGGCGGTCAATGGTCGCTGCATTCATGTTTGTCTTCTCCATTACGTTTTGCTTACAGCCATGGATTCTCACGGCGTGCCCTCTTCGTGGCTATTGCGTTTTCCCTAGGAAACCCGGGAAATCAGAAGGGAAGCCCCTCTAAAGTGGATCATCCCGCGGCGCGCGGCCGCGGGCAAACTCCCAGTCCGCGCTTATTCGACGGCCTTGCCCATGTCTTCGATCACCTTTTTGGCGTCGCCGAACACCATCATGGTTTTGTCCATGTAGAAGAGTTCGTTGTCCAGGCCCGCGTAGCCGGCCGCCATGGAGCGCTTGTTGACGATGACCGTCTTGGCCTTGTAGGCCTCCAGGATGGGCATGCCGTAGATGGGGCTGCCCTTGACGTGCGCCGCGGGGTTCACCACGTCGTTGGCGCCCAGGATGATGGCCACGTCGGCCTGGCCGAACTCGGCGTTGATGTCTTCCATTTCATGCACCTGGTCGTAGGGCACTTCGGCCTCGGCCAGCAGCACGTTCATGTGGCCCGGCATGCGGCCGGCCACCGGGTGGATGGCGTACTTGACGTTGACGCCCTTGTCGATGAGCTTTTGCGCCAGTTCCTTGACCGAGTGCTGCGCGCGCGCCACCGCCAGGCCGTAGCCCGGCACGATGATGACGGTTTCGGCATTGCCCAGGATGAAGGCGGCGTCGTCGGCCGAGCCCGACTTGACGGGGCGCTGCTCCTTGGCGCCCGCGGCGGCCGCGCCGGCTTCGCCGCCGAAACCGCCCAGGATCACGTTGAAGAAGGAACGGTTCATCGCCTTGCACATGATGTACGAGAGGATGGCGCCCGAGGAGCCGACCAGCGAGCCGGCGATGATCAGCATGGAGTTGTTCAGCGAAAAACCGATACCGGCCGCGGCCCAGCCCGAGTAGCTGTTGAGCATGGACACCACCACCGGCATGTCGGCGCCGCCGATAGGGATGATGATGAGCACGCCCATCACGAAGCTCAGCGCCAGCATCGCGAAAAACGCGGGCCAGCTGCCCGTGAACATGAACACCAGCCCCAGGCCTATGGTCAGCAGGCCCAGCACCAGGTTCAGCTTGTGCTGGCCGGCGAACTGCACCGGCGCACCCTGGAACAGGCGGAACTTGTAAGTGCCGGACAGTTTGCCGAAGGCGATCACCGAGCCGCTGAAGGTGATGGCGCCGATGGCGGCGCCCAGGAACAGCTCCAGCCGGTTGCCGGTGGGGATGGGGCTGCCTTTGGCCGCGATGCCAAAGGCATAGGGCTCGGCCACGGCGGCCACGGCGATAAAGACCGCGGCCAGACCGATCATGCTGTGGAAAAAGGCCACCAGCTCGGGCATCTTGGTCATTTCGACCGTCTTGGCGCGCCAGGCGCCGTAGCCCCCGCCGACCACCAGGCCCAGCAGGACATAGCCCATGCCCAGAGCCTTGCCACCCGAGATTTCGACGATCAGCGCGGCCGTGGTCAGCGCGGCAATGGCCATGCCCACCATGCCGAACAAGTTGCCGCGAATCGAGCTGGTGGGGTGCGACAGGCCCTTGAGCGCCTGAATAAAACAAACGGAAGCCACCAGGTACAGCAGCGTGACGAGGTTCATGCTCATTTGGCGGCTCCTTCAGCGGGCGCGGCGGCTTTCTTTTCTTTCTTGCGGAACATCTCCAGCATGCGGCGCGTCACCAAAAATCCGCCGAAGATGTTGACGGCCGCCAGCGCCACGGCCAGCACACCCATGGTCTTGCCCAGCGGCGTTTCGGTCAGCGCGGCCGCGAGCATGGCGCCCACGATCACGATGGCCGAAATCGCGTTGGTCACCGCCATCAGCGGCGTGTGCAGGGCCGGCGTGACGGTCCACACCACGTGGTAACCCACATAGATGGCCAGTACAAAAATAATCAGGTTGATGATGGTGGGTGAAACTGCTTCCATGATCGCCTATTGAGAAGTTGATGAAGTAACGCGGGGAGTGGCAAAGGCCAGGGGTGGGAGGGCCATGTTGCCGCTCATGGAGTAGACGCTGCCCTTGACGGCCGCGGCCAGCTGGCGCGCCCACACAAACTGGCCGGGTTTCAGGTATGTCGGGAGGCTTGAAGCTTCGTCGCCTTGCAAACCCAGAAAGCCCGGCACCACCAGCAGATTCACGTGCATGCTGGTGCCGCCGGAGCTGCCTACCGTCACACCGATGGCTTGCAAGGCCGGTGGCACGGCCATGCCCTGGCTTTCCATGGCGGTCAACACCTCGGGCATGGCGCGCTTGAGATAGAGCTCCGCCTTCAAAGGGATTGACGCGCGGATGCATTCCAGTGCATTGGGGTCTTTTGTCAGGTTCAGGGCGTGGACATTCTGGTTCCCGGTACAGGTATTGACCCAGTTGATGCGAAGCCCCCCGCCCTTTGACGAGTTCACGTAAAGAATGGCCATCACGCGGCCGCCCGAGATGAAGGCAAACGAACGGGTTTCGGTCGGCAGGGCACCGCCCGTGCCATTGCCGTCCACCGTGTCTTGCCCATCGCTGGACGCGAGTGCTTTCCAGTTTCCTTCCGGCAGTTCGATGCTGGCCCTGCCCACCTTGACGGTTTCGGCATGCGCAGGCAATGCAGCCATTGCGGCTGCCAGCATCACCAGCGAAAGCAGCTCACGGATCATTTTTTCCTGACCTCACCGCCCTGGGTCATCAGGCAGGCCGCGACGATGTCGTCTTCCAGGTCGACCTTGAGCTCCCCTTCCTTGGTGATGATGAGCTTGAGGAAGTCGAGCAGGTTGCGCGCATAGAGCGCGCTGGCGTCGGCCGCGACCAGCGCCGGCACATTGGTTTCGCCGATCAGGGTCACGCCGTGCTTGACCACGGTCTTGCCGGCTTCGGTGAGCGGGCAGTTGCCGCCTTGCGGCGCGGCCAGGTCGACGATCACGCTGCCGGGCTTCATGGCCTTGACCATCTCTTCGGTCACCAGCACCGGTGCCGCGCGGCCCGGAATCAGCGCCGTGGTGATGACCACGTCGGCCTGCGCCACGCGTTTGGCGACTTCGGCCTTTTGCCGCTCCAGCCAGCTGGGCGGCATGGGCTTGGCATAACCGCCCACGCCGACGGCGGCTTCGCGCTCTTCGTCGGTTTCATAGGGCACGTCGATGAATTTCGCGCCCAGCGATTCAACCTGTTCCTTCACGCTGGGCCGCACGTCGCTGGCCTCAATGACCGCGCCCAGGCGCTTGGCCGTGGCGATGGCCTGCAGGCCGGCGACACCGACGCCCAGGATCACCACGCGCGCGGCCTTGACCGTGCCGGCCGCCGTCATCAGCATGGGGAAAAAGCGCTGGTAGCGGTCGGCCGCCATCATCACGGCCTTGTAGCCGGCGATATTGGCCTGCGAGGACAGCACGTCCATGCTTTGCGCGCGGCTGGTGCGCGGCGCGGCTTCGAGGGCAAAGGAAGTCAGCTTGCCGGCGGCCAGGCGCTGCAGGCCGGCGGCGTCAAAAGGATTGAGCATGCCGACCAGCACGCCGCCGGCTTTGGCCAGTCCCATTTCGCTGTCCAGCGGGCAGCGCACCTTGAGCACGATGTCGGCGCCGTAGGCGCCCGCCGCGTCGGTGATCTCGGCGCCGACGGCCGTGTAGGCCTCGTCGGGAACGCTGGCGGCGACGCCGGCGCCCGACTGCACACGGACGGTGTGCCCCTGGGCCTTGAGTTTTTTGGCCGTCTCGGGCGTGATGGCGACGCGTGTTTCTCCGGCCGTGATTTCGGCGGGTACCCCAATCAGCATGGGTCTCTCCTCAGTACGTTGGTATGGGCTTGGTGGACATCAGCCCGTGGCTGGGCTTGTGCGTGATCTGTCTTCTGCGTGTCTGTATTTGTACCTGTCATGAAGCTTACATGAGATTTTTGCGATTTTTTGTCAGGGCAGTCTATAGTTTTTGCGCATTCCGCAGCCGCCCATAAAAATAGCCCCCTCGGACGCCATGCGCCTGAGGGGGCTGTCACGCCGCGGCGTGCGCCGTGTTATTTGGCCGTCGGCATCACGAACTCGGCGCCTTTGCCTATGCTTTCGGGCCAGCGCTGCATGATGGATTTCTGCTTGGTGTAAAAGCGCACGCCCTCTTCGCCATAGGCGTGCATATCGCCAAAGAGGCTCTTTTTCCAGCCGCCGAAGCCGTGCCAGGCCATAGGCACCGGGATGGGCACGTTGATGCCGACCATGCCGACCTGGATGCGGCGGCTGAATTCGCGCGCCACATGGCCGTCGCGGGTGAAGCAGCTCACGCCGTTGCCGAACTCATGGGCGTTGATGAGCTCCACCGCCTCGGCGAAATCCTTCACGCGCACGCAGCCCAGCACCGGGCCGAAGATCTCTTCCTTGTAGATGCGCATCCCGGGCGTGACGTGGTCGAACAGCGTGCCGCCCATCCAGAAGCCCTTGTCGCAGCCGGCGCCGGCCTGCGCACCTTTGAAGCCGCGACCGTCGACCAGCAGTTTTGCGCCTTCCTTCACGCCGGTGGCTATGTAGCCGGTGATGCGCTGGTGCGCGGCCGCGGTGACGATGGGACCCATCTCGGCGTCGAGCTCCACGCCGTTCTTGACCACCAGCGTTCTGGCGCGCGCCTCCAGCATGGGCACCAGCTTGTCGGCCACATTGCCGACCAGCACCGCCACCGAGATCGCCATGCAGCGCTCGCCGGCCGAGCCGTAGCCCGCGCCTACCAGCGCGTCCACCGCCTGCTCGAGGTCGGCGTCGGGCATGACCACCATGTGGTTCTTCGCGCCGCCCAGGGCCTGCACGCGCTTGCCGTGGCGGGCGCCAGTTTCGTAGATGTAGTTGGCGATCGGCGTGGAGCCGACAAAGGACACGGCCTTGACGTCCGGGTGCACCAGCAGCGCGTCGACCGCCTCCTTGTCGCCCTGCACCACGTTGAAGACGCCGTCGGGAAGGCCCGCCTGCTTGAGCAGGTCGGCCATGAACAGGCTGGGACTGGGGTCTATCGGGCTGGGCTTGAGCACAAAACAGTTACCGGCGGCAATCGCCACGGGGAACATCCACATCGGCACCATCACCGGGAAGTTGAAAGGCGTGATGCCGGCCACCACGCCCAGGGGCTGGCGCAGCGTCCAGTTGTCGATGCCGGTGGAGACCTGGTCGGTGAAGTCGCCCTTGAGCAGTTGCGGGATGCCGCAGGCGAATTCCACGATGTCGATGCCGCGCGAGACCTCGCCCTGCGCGTCGGTGAAGACCTTGCCGTGCTCGGCGGTGATCATGTGGGCCAGCTTGTCCTTGTTCTGGTTGAGCAACTCCAGGAACTTGAACAGCACGCGCGCGCGGCGCAGCGGCGGCGTGTCGGCCCAGGCCGGGAAAGCCGCCTGCGCGGACGCCACAGCGGCGTCGACCTCGGCCGTGCTGGCCAGCGCGACGTGGCCCGACACCGCGCCGGTCGCGGGGTTGAAAACTTCCTGGCTGCGGCCCGAGGTCGGTGCGGCGACGCGGCCGTTGAGGTAGTGGCCAATGGTGGCCTGGGGAGCGGTGGCGGCGGGTGATAAAGACATGGGGAAATCCTCTGGAAGTGGCCTGGCGGCCGGCAGGGGCCCGAAAAGGGCGGCTTGCTGGCAGTCTAGGCCGGCGGGGCCGGATTGATAACTCCCTTATTTGTGATTACATTGTTCATATTCCTGAACAATCGAAGGCCGGGGCGACCCAGCGCCTGGCACCATGTCCTCCGACCAACTTTCCCCCCTGGTGGCCGACCTGCACCTGCTGACGGTGCTGGCAGCCACCCGCAGCTTCACCGAGACGGCGCGCCGCCTGGGCGTCTCCAAGGCCTCGGCCAGCATGCGCATCAGCGAGCTGGAGCGCGCTGCGGGCGTGATGCTGGTGCGGCGTACCACACGCTCGGTGGGCCTGACCGAAGCCGGTCAGCAGCTGGTCAACGGCATGCAGCCGGCTTTTGCCCGCATCAGCGAAAGCTATTCGGCCGTGAAAGACCTGGTGGGCGCGCCGCGCGGGCTGATACGCGTGACGGCGCCGGTGGCGCTGGGGCGCCAGCACCTCGCGCCCTGCGTGGCGGCCTTTCTCAAGCGCTTTCCCGAAATCCACATTGAGCTCGAGCTGACCGACCGCTTTGTGAACCTGGCCAACGAGGGCTTTGACCTGGCGATACGCCATACCAACACGCCGCCCGACACCCATGTGGCCTGGGTGCTGTGCGAAACACGCTCCCTCCTGCTGGCCAGCCCCGACTACCTGGCGCGGCGTGGCGTGCCCACCCAGCCCTCGGAACTCGCCACGCACGACTGCCTGCTCTACCTGGGCAACCACAACACGGCCAGCTGGACCTTTATGCGCAGCGGCAAACGCAAGTCGCGCGAGCAGGTCGGGGTCAGCATCAGCGGCACGCTCAAGGCCAACAACAGCGAGGTGCTGCGCGAGGCGCTGGTGGCCGGCCTGGGCATAGGGCTGCTGCCGGATTTCAGCGTGCCCCGGGGCGGCGGCCAGCCAGCACCCCTGGTCCATGTGCTGCCCGACTGGCAGGTGCAGGGCTTCTTCGGCGAACGCATCTACGCCCTGAGGCCCTGGTCGGCCCAGGTGCCCAAGGCCGTGCAGTGTTTTGTCGAGCACCTGCGCGAGAGTTTTGCCGGCGGCTTCGGCGCCGCGCAGCCGGCCCCGGCGCCGTGACAGCCCGGACGGGGAAAAACACCCGGAAGCGCTGTCACGCGCGCCACGGATAATCAATGCATGAACAATCGATGGAAGCCCAGCGTCACGGTCGCTGCGGTCATAGAAAAAATAATCGACGGCGTCCCCAAGTTCCTGCTGGTGGAGGAGGAGACCCGGGACGGCCTCAAGCTCAACAACCCCGCCGGCCACCTGGACCCGGGCGAAAGCCCGGTTCAGGCCTGCGCCCGTGAAACGCTGGAAGAAGCTGCCTGGCACTTCAAGCCCACGGCCATCGTCGGCGTCTACCTGTCACGCTTCGAGCGGGCCGTGCCCGGCCAGGACCAGCCGCTGGACATCACCTATTTGCGCTTCGCGTTTTGCGGCGAGCTCGGCGACCACGTCCCCGGCCAGGCGCTGGATGAAGGCATTGTGCGCACCGTCTGGCTGACGGCTGACGAAATCCGGGCCAGCGTACCCAAGCACCGTAGCCCCCTGCTGTTGACCTGCCTGGAAGACTACCTGGCCGGCAAGCGCTACCCGCTGGAGCTGGTGACCACGGATGCCAGCGTGCATGCACCGCTGGGCCAGCCCGGGGCTCAGTAAAAAATCCGTTGCGCCACGGGCGGCGGCGCCCACTGGTACAGCCAGGTTTCGGTCAAGGGCTGGCCGTCGACCTGCAAATGCATGCGCAGGTTGATGGGTACCGTGCTCTCGCCATCGGGGCGCAGGTCGAACATGGCGCGCCATCCCTTGATGGCGTCCAGCGGCCGGGCCGAGGTCAACTCAATCGTGCCGCGCGAGGCGGTGATCACGGCCTTGACCGGGGCCCCGGCCTTCAGCAGCGCAAAGTCGCCGCCCGCAAAATCGACCGCAAAACGCCGTGAGTAGGCGGTGCGCTTTTGCCCCACCACGCCGCCCAGGCCGGTACGCGTGGCCACGCAGCGCGCCAGCGGCCCTTGCGCGGCGGGCGGCTGGCCGCCCCAGTGCAGCCGGTAGGAAAACAGCAGTTCCTGCCCCGCCTGCGGCTTGTCCCTGGGGTTCCAGAAGGCCACGATGTTGTCAAAGGTTTCATCCACGGTCGGGATTTCCACCAGTTGCACCGCGCCGGCGCCCCAACCGGCCTTGGGCTCAACCCACAGGCTGGGGCGTTTTTCGTAGAACACACCGTCGTCCTGGTAGTGGTCAAAGTTGCGGTCGCGCTGCATCAGGCCGAAACCGCGCGGGTTGTCGTCCTGGAAGGCGTTGAACTGCAGTTGCGCCGGATTGGTCAAGGGGCGCCACAGCCATTCGCCCGTGCCGCTGTGCATGGCCAGGCCGTCGGTGTCGTGGATTTCGCCGCGCCAGTCCCAACCCATGCGCCTGTCGTTCTCGCCGGTCTGGAACATGCTGGTGCACGGCGCAATGCCCAGGCGGTCTATGGTCTTGCGCGGGTACAGCGCCACGTCCAGGTCCATGATCTGCGTGTCGCCCGGCGTGATCACAAAGCGGTAGGCGCCGCTGACACTCGGCGAGTCCAGCAGGGCGTAGACGGTCAGTGAAGCCGCCTTCGGGTCCGGCTTTTCGAGCCAGTAGCCGATGAAATCCGGAAACTCTTCCGGGAAGGTTTGCGCCGTGTCGATGGCCAGGCCCCGTGCCGACTGGCCGTACTGCCATTCGCCGCCCACCGCGCGAAAGTAGCTCGCGCCCAGAAAGGCCGCCACGTCACGCACGGGATCGGTGTGGAAATTGAGGCGGAAGCCGGCAAAACCGAGGTCGGCGGGCAGTTGCTCGCCCCGCACGCCGCTTTTCCCGTAGTCGAACATGGCCGGGTCATAGGCCAGCTCCTGGGCCTGGCCGTTGCTCACTTCGTGCATGCGCACCGGCGTCTTGAAATACAGGCCGAGATGGAAAAATTTGGCCACGAAACGCAGCTTGTCATCGCCCCACAAGGCATGGTCGTCGCGAAAGCGGATGGCCTGGTGCTGGTCCCAGTTCAGGTCCGCAATACCGGAGGGCAAGGCCACCGCCCGGGTCCGGTAGGGTTTGGCGGCCAGGTCGCGCGCCTGGCCCTTGAGCGCCGCGTAGTCGAAGGCCTGGGCCTTGCCCACGGGTTTGAGGCCCGCGGCCTGCGCCAGCGATGACAGCCACGGCAGGCCGGTGGCCATGCCGGCCGCCGCCGCGGCCCGGCCGGTGCGGGAAAGAAATTGACGTCGTTGCAAAGTGGCAGCTCCTGCAAGAAGGGGCTTTCCATTGTGCTGGAAACATCCGCGGCGACGCGCCGCGGCCATCGACATTAGTCCGAACGGCTCAGCAAACCCGGTGGTTCGCCTCTGCTGGGCACCATCCTGCGGTCTACAGCCGCATGGCCGGCAGGGCCGTAAGGCCCCGAGCCGGCGCAAAAGCCTTTGCCTTTTTACAATGGGGCCATGGGCAACCCGCAAATCAACACACACAGCCACGGCGGCAAGCGACAACGCATCGTCGTCGGCCTGAGCGGCGGGGTGGACTCCGCCGTGACGGCGCACCTGCTCAAACAGCAGGGCCACGAGGTCATAGGCATCTTCATGAAGAACTGGGAAGATGACGACGACAGCGAGTACTGCTCGTCCAACATCGATTTTGTCGACGCCGCCGCGGTGGCCGACGTCATCGGCATAGAGATAGAACACGTCAATTTCGCGGCCGACTACAAGGACCGCGTGTTCGCCGAATTCCTGCGCGAATACCAGGCCGGCCGCACGCCCAACCCCGACATCCTGTGCAACGCCGAGATCAAGTTCAAAGCCTTCCTGGACCACGCCATGCGTCTGGGCGCGGAAAAAATCGCCACCGGCCACTATGCGAGAGTCCGCAAGAATGAAGCGACCGGCCTGCATGAGCTGCTCAAGGGCCTGGACCCGGCCAAGGACCAGAGCTACTTCCTGCACCGCCTGAACCAGGCGCAGCTGTCAAAGACGCTGTTCCCGGTGGGCGAGCTGCACAAGACCGAGGTGCGCCGCATCGCCGACGAGATCGGACTGCCCAACGCGAAGAAAAAAGACTCGACCGGTATCTGCTTTATCGGCGAGCGCCCTTTCCGCGATTTCCTGAACCGCTACATCGCCAAGGCGCCCGGCCCCATCAAAAACGACAAGGGCCGCGTGCTCGGTGAACACGTGGGCCTGTCCTTCTACACGCTGGGCCAGCGCCAGGGCCTGGGCATAGGCGGCGTCAAAGCCAAAGGCGCCGACCTCAAGGCCGCGCAGGCGCGCGGGCTGCGCGGCGTGGGCGAGCACGAACCCTGGTTCGTGGCGCGCAAGGACCTGGAGACCAACACGCTGTGGGTGGTGCAGGGCCATGACCACCCCTGGCTGCAATCGACGGTGCTGACGGCGCAGGACTGCAGCTGGGTGGCGGGCAGCGCCCCCGCGCCCGGCGCCATGGCTGCCAAGACGCGTTACCGGCAGGCCGACGCGGCCTGCGAGCTGCGCCGGGCCTCCAGCGACAGCTGCGAGCTGGCGTTTGCCGATGCGCAATGGGCGGTCACACCCGGGCAATCGGCCGTGCTTTACCAGGGCGAGGTCTGCCTGGGCGGCGGCGTGATCACCGCCAGCAATGTGCAGAACCAGCCTGCGGCCACCGTGTCACCCTCCGCCGGCGCGGTGCGTCACAGCGCCGTTTCGACGTAGGTGTAGATGTAGTTGGAGCCGCCGTTGACGTTGCCCAGCAGGCGCGACGAGCCAAAAATGCCCGAGCGGTGCGACACGCCGAAGCCGATATAGGTTTCCTTGAGCGGCCGGTAGCCGATCAGGTCACCCAGGCTCACGTCCAGGGTCGGGTCCAGGAAGTTGAGCATGCGCGAGGCCGGCTTGCCGTTGGCCGCCAGGCTGGAAGACTCGATGTAAGGGGCGCGCTGCGCCATCGACACCCCCACGCCCAGGCCCAGCCGGGTCTTCACGCGGTCGCTCCAGGGGAAGCCCGAGTACACGGCCTTCATGAACAGGTCCAGCTGCACGCCGTTGGCCTGCAGGCCGCGCTCGTTGTGGTGCGTCAGGCCCACATAGCCGATGAAGTCCAGCGGCCAGCCGTTCACGTTGCTCAGAAAAGGCTTGCCGACCTGGATGCCGGTGATGCTGGTGGCATTGGTCTTGGCCGTTGACAGGCACTGCGCCGTGATGATCTTGGCCAGGTGGCAGCCGTCCTCAGTGGACTTGCCGTACAGCACCTTGAAGTAGGTGGGCGTGTCGTTCTCGGCCCATTCGCGCTTGTGGCCGCCGAAATCGTAGGCCGCGCCCACATACACCGCGGGCAGCACGCTTTTTTGCACGATGGGGCTGTCCTTGACCTTGTTGCCCAGGAAGGTCGCCGACACGCCGGCCAGCAGGCGCCAGCGCTCCGTGAGGTCATAAGAGCCGTAAAGCCCCAGGGAAGTCTGCACACCCGCGCCCGGCGCATAGGCGGGACGGCTCGCCGTGGCCTCGCCGGCCTGCACACCGTAGTAATAGTTGTTGAGCTTGGCGTCGCGAAACGCCACCGTCAGGCTGGGGCGCAGCATCCAGGGGCCGGAGCGCCAGTCATAGGAATAGCCGAGGCGAAGCTCATTGCCCTTGTAGGTGTTGCCGATGTCGTGCACCAGCTCGGCCTGCAGCGTGCCCCAGGGCTGGCGCCAGCGGTAGGCCAGGCCCAGGTCGATGGCGGAATCGCGCGCCGACATGCCGGCCAGGCTGGCCGGCAGGCGCTCGGTGGGAAAGCCTTCCAGGCGCTGCTCCACAAAAAGGTCCAGCCGCCGCTCGTCGCCGTTGAGCAGCTTCACGCCGCCGCGGTTGGCGTGCAGGAACAGCCGCTCGCCTTCGTAAAGGTAGAGCGGCAGCAGGTCGTAGCGGCTGCCCGCGTCCTTGTAGGGCGAGCGCTCGACGCGCATCACCATGCCGAGCCCGGCGCTGCCCGTGGCCGGGAGAATGTCGGTGATCGGCTCGACGTTGCCGCCGGCCAGGGCCGTCGCGGCCGCGCACAGACCGCCCAGCGCAAGGGCGAAACCGCGCGGGATGCCGCGCGGCAAAGAGAGCAAAGGGAAACGATTCATCATTTTTTTAGGTGTTGGATGCCGGCCGCGCCCGGCAGGCGCGGCAAACACCCTCGATGCTATCCACGAACAACGCATTTCCCACGGCCGATTTGTAAGAAAACAGGCACAGATCGGATAGGCGCTTATCTCCATGCGGGCTTTACCCTCACACGCCGGCTCACACGTACACTGCCTATCGTCGGGTCTCCATTCACTCAACGGAGACTGTTATGCCCAAATTCGTGATCGAACGTGCCATCCCCGGACTCGGCGCCCTCAAGCCAGCCGAGCTGCACTCCATTTCCCAGAAATCGTGCGGCGTGCTGCGCGAACTCGGCCCCGACGTGCAGTGGGTGCAGAGCTACCTGACGGGAGGCAAGATGTACTGCGTCTACAACGCGGCCAGCGAGGAACTCGTGAGGGAACATGCGCGCAGGGGCGGCTTCCCGGCGGACTCCGTCGCGCAGGTCACCGGCGTCATAGACCCCACCACCGCCGAAGCCTGAGGCCCGCCTGTGGATCCGCAAGCCCCGAACGAGACGCCGCCTTTGGGGCTTGCCATCCACCTGCTCGGCCCGCCGCGGGTGGAGCGGGATGGCAGGCCCCTGCCGGCGCCGCGCGGCCACAAGGTCTGGGGCCTGCTGGCCTACCTGGTCCGCAGCGAGTCGCCGGTCAGCCGCAAGCAGCTGGCGGGACTGCTGTTCGAAGATGCCGAAGACCCGCTGGCCGCCTTGCGCTGGAACCTCAGTGAGCTGCGGCGCCTGCTGGACAGCGCGGATTTGCGCGGCGACCTGCTGGCGCTTGCGCTGGCGCCTGCGACCTACGTCGACCTCCGGGCCGTGCTGTCGGGAAGCTGGGCACAAGCCCTGTGCGTGCCCGGCCTGGACCGCGAGCTGCTCGAAGGCATGAATTTTTCAGGCAGCCCGGCCTTCGAGGTCTGGCTCGCCACGGAACGCCGCCACCTTCAGGCCGCCGCCGAGGCCGTGTTGCGCGAGGCCGCGCTGGCCCGCATGGCGGCAGGCGCCATGGCCGAAGCCGCCACACTGGCCGGCCGGCTGGTGCGCCACAACCCGCTGGACGAAAACTACCAGGCGCTGCTGGTGCGCAGCCTGGCCGCTTGCGGCGACGGCGTGGGCGCGGCGCGCCAGGCCGCCGCCTGCCGTGAATTGTTCCAGCGCGAACTCGGCGTGCAGCCGGGCGCCACACTGGATGCCGCCCTGCGCACCGCCACCGCGACACCCACCGCGCGGCCGGCCACGGGGCGCGCCGCGGCACTGGCGCAGCTGGAGGCCGGGGAGGCCGCCATAGGCGCCGGAGCGCTCGACGCCGGCCTGCAATGCCTGCGCCGCGCCATCGTCGAGGCCGACGCCACCGGCGACACGGCGCTGCGCGCGCGTGCCCGCGTGGCCCTGGGCGGCGCGCTGGTGCATGCCGCCCGCGGCCGCGACGAGGAAGGCGCCACGGCGCTTCACGAAGCCCTGGAGGTGGGCCGCAACGCCTCGCCGGCACTCGCCGCGGCGGCTTGCCGCGAGCTCGGTTATGTCGAATTCCTGCGCGGCCGCTACGAGCGCACGCTGGCCTGGCTGCAGCGCGCCGCGCCGCTGGCGGGCGGCGACCGCGCCGAGCAGGCGCGCATTGCCACCGTGCACGGCAGCGCGCTCAGCGACACCGCGCATTACACGGCCGCCATCAGCCTGCTGCGCGAAGCCGAGGCGCTGGGCGCCGCGGCCGGCGACCACAAACAGCTCGCCTATGCGCTGTCCATGCTGGGGCGCGCGCTGCTGCTGCACGGCGAGCTGGACGCCGCCGCCGACGCTCTGGACCGCTCGGTGGCCCTGGCCCAGCCGGGCTGGACGGCTTTTGTGCCCTGGCCGCAATCACTGCGGGCCGAGGTCGACCTGCTGCGCGGCGACGTGGAGGCCGCCGCGAACCGTTTCGAGCATGCCTTTGCGCTTGGCTGCCAGATCGGCGACCCCTGCTGGGAAGGCATTGCCGGCCGCGGATTGGGGCGGGTGGCCATGGCGCGTGGCGAACCGCGGCGCGCGGCCGAGATCCTGGTCGACGCGCTGGCGCGCTGCGTGCGCCTGCCCGACGCCTACCTGTGGGGCAAGGGCTATGCGCTCGATGCGCTGTGCGGCGTCGCGGTGGCCGAGGCCATGCCCCAGGCCTCGGCCTGGATCAACGAGCTACAGGACCTGGCCGCGCGCAGCGGCATGCGTGAGCTCACGGTGCGCGCCTGCCTGCACCGCGGCGCGCTGGGCGACAGCGCAAGCACGGCCGCGGCCGCCTTGCTCGCCGGCCAGATCGACAACCCCGCGCTGCAGACCCTCGCCGGGCTTTGACGGCGGCGGCGACACCCCAAGAGCTTGATCATGAAGACAAAACCCAAAGACGCCGTGTTTCACGGCGGAACCCGGCGCCTGCTGCCCGGCCAGGCGCTGCGCCTGCCCCGGCGCGGCGGCGAACTGACGGTGCTGCGCGGCCGGCTCTGGCTCACGCGGGGCCAGGACCCCGGCGACCACTTCATCGCTGCCGGCCAGCGCGTGCGCCTTGGCGATCATGAGAACGCGGTGATCGAGCCCGCGCAAAGCACGCGGGGCGTGAGCCTGCACTGGGAACCCCGCCGCCCGGGCCTGGCCGGCGCCCTGCTGGCCCGGCCCTTGAGCGGCGCGGCCTTCCTGGCTTTTGTGGCGGCCCGCGGCTTCGCGGCGCTGGCGCGCAAGGCCGCGGCGGCTGCCAGGCGCGCGCGCGGCCATGGCGACATCAGCGGCGGCCATGCCTTGTTCGTCACACTGGAAGGCGGCGGGGCGCGGGAACCGGGCCGGCGCTGCTGAAACTCAGCCTTCCTTCGCCTCGCTGGCGGCCTGCCCTTGCTGCGCCCTGTCCGCCAGCAGGTCGACAAAGGCGCGCACCTTGGCGGGACGAAAGCGCGCGGCCGGAAACACCGCGTGGATGCCACCCGAAGGCAGCTGCCATTGCGGCAGGACCTCGATGAGGCGGCCGGCCGCAAGGTCGCCGGCCACCGCATAGTCGGGCAACACCGAAAGCCCCGCGCCCTGGCATACGGCCTCGCGCACGGCCAGTGTGGCATCGAGAAAAATCGAGGCCTGCACAGGCACGGCCTCTCGCTCTGTCTCGTTGAGCGAAAAATTCCAGCTGAGGTGGTCACGCAAGGCGGTGTTGGCGACAAAGGGAAGACCGGCGATGTCTTGCGGGCGCGTGAGCCGCGCCACTTGGGCCTTCATGGCCGGCGGCGCCACAAGCAGTTGACGGAAGGCGCCGATTTTTCGGGCCTGCAAGCTGGTTTCAGCCAGCCAGCCGACACGGATCGCCAGTTCGAAGTTGCCGGACATCAGGTCCATCGTCTGGTCGCTCAGGACCGCATCGACCTTGCACGCGGGGTAGCGCCGGGTGAAAGCGGCGATGGCCGGCACCACGACACCCACGCCATAGTCGAAGGGGGCGGTGAGCCGCAGCATGCCTGAGGGCTCCGCCGAGGTTTCGGCCAGGTCGTCGAAGGCATTCCCGGCCTCGCGCAGGATCAGCGCGCAGCGCAGGTAAAAGGCCTGGCCCAGTTCGGTGGGCTGCACCTTGCGTGTGGTGCGCACCAGCAGCGACGTGCGGAACTCGCGCTCCAGCCGCGCGACCTGCTGGCTGACCACGGCCTTGGTGATGCCCAGGCGATCCGCCGCCGCGGTGAACGAGCCGGTTTCCACCACCGCCGCGAAGTAGGCCAGGCGCCTCAGGTTTCCCAACCCACCGAGGCCGCCGTCGTCGTGATTGTTTGCTTTAAACATACATTGTGTTTATCAGAGATGTCTTTAACAGTCAATTGATCCTGCCTACGATCACAGCCAGTGAGCCAACAAACCATGACCAAGACCCTGCATTACCTCTTCGACCCGCTGTGCGGCTGGTGCTACGGCGCCACGCCGGTGCTCTCCGCCTTGCTGGAAATCCCCGACGTCAGCGTCGAATTGCTGCCCACCGGCTTGTTCTCCGGCGCGGGCGCAAGACCCATGGACAGCGAGTTCGCCGCCTACGCCTGGTCCAACGACCAGCGCATAGAACGCCTGACCGGGCAGCGCTTCAGCGAGCAGTACCGCCAGCAGGTGCTCGGTGATCACCAGCGGCTTTTCGACAGCGGCCCGGCCACGCTGGCGCTGACGGCGGTGTCATTGACAACGCCCGCCAGGGAACTCGAAGCCCTCAAGGCCGTGCAGCATGGGCGCTATGTGGACGGCAAGGACGTGAGCTCGCTGGCCACGCTGGCCGGCCTTCTGCAAGGGCTGGGCCTGGTGCAGGCGGCGGCGATGGTCGCGCAGCCCGATGAGGCGCTCCTCGCGGCGAACCGGGCGCGCACCGGCCGGGCACAGGCCTTGATGCGGGAATTCGGCGCCCACGGCGTGCCGACCCTGGTTGCCGAATCGGGCGCCAGGCGCTGGGTCGTGAACCACGCGGCTTTTTATTCCAACCCACGCGCATTGCTCAACGAGCTCGAGGCGGCCTGAGCCAAGCGCGCCCAGCAAACCTTTTTTATTTAGTTAACTGCAAGAAAGCAAAACCATGACCACACGAAGAGAAACCCTCAAAACCGTAGCCGCCGCGGGTGTCGCGACGGCCATCTTAGGAGTGAAAAGCGCTATGGCTGCAAATACCAATCTGACCTGGAAACACTTTCCCGCCGGCGAGCATGGATTCTTCCGCGCCCCGGTCCTCATCTCCGGCGACCGCGAGGCCGTCTTGATCGATGGCGGCTTCACGCTTCCCAACGGCAAGGCGCTGGCCGAGGCCATCAAGGCCACGGGCAAAAAGCTCACGACCATTTACATCAGCCAGAGCGACCCTGACTACTACTTCAGCCTCGGGCCCATCAAGGCGGCGTTTCCCGATGCCAAGGTGATCGCCGCGCCGGCCACGATAGCGGCCATCAAGGGCAATGTGGAAAAGAAACTGGCGACCTGGGGCCCCCAGCTCAAGGAAAGCGGCCCGCAAGCCCTGGCCGACATCGTGATGCCCGAAGCCTTCGACGGCCGGACCCTCACCCTCGAAGGCCAGGCGCTGGAGATCGTCGACGTCGACGACCTTGCGAATCGCCGCTATATCTGGGTGCCTTCGCTGAACGCCATCTTCGGCGGCGTTCTGCTGTTCTCCGGCGTGCACGTGTGGACTGCCGACACGCAGGGCGCCGAGGGCCGTGCCGCCTGGGTGAAGGCGCTGGACGCCATGGCCGCGCGCAAGCCCGCCGTGGTCGTTCCCGGCCATATGGCGGTCACGGCGGCGGTGGATGCAAGCGCGATCAAATACACCCGCGACTATCTCGTCGCTTTCGAGGAAGAGCTTGCCAAGGCTGCCGACAGCGCCGCCCTCATTGCGGCGATGACCAAGCGTTACCCGAACGCCGGCATGGGCGTGGCCCTGCAAATCGGCGCCAAGGTCGCCAGGGGCGAGATGAAGTGGGGTTGAGGCGGGGTTGAAGCGGTGCGGCCGGATCTCGGCATCCGGATGCGCAACTAAAGAAAAAGCCCGCCCTCCTCCCGGAGCGCGGGCTTTGAATCTTTGAAGACAGAACCCGCATTGACGACAGCCGCTAACATCCCGGTTGGAAGTAAAGGGCGTTGGGAGCTTGATCGCCTCGCTGTTGAATGCAAAACATGGCAATAAACCATCTGGATGTGGATGACGGGGCAATACACCCCGGCACGCGCACGTCGCTGTTCCAGCCGCCGCCCTTGCTGGCGGATTGCGTGTGCGCTTATGTGGTGCGCGACACTTTAAACGCCCAGCTGAGCCCCAAACAAAGCTTTAGTCATTTGCCGGTGTCTCCGCTGGTCAGCATTGTTTGGTTGATCCAGGGCGGACGATCATCCATGCCTATCGGCGATGGCGAATGGCTCGCGTCGTCAAGGCGTGTTGTCTTGCGCGGCCCTCGCACGCAACCCACGGTTTGGCAAAGCCACGGCCCGGCCCTTGGGTTTTCACTGACTATTTTTCCGGATGCGTTTCATGCGCTGACCGATTTGAATGTGACGAGCTTGCTTGACCAGGCCAGGAACCTGCAAACCGTGCTCGGCAAAGACTGGCAGCAAATGGCGATTGACGTCCTGCGGGCCGGCGACGACCTGGAACGCATTCAAATCATTGAAGCCTTTTTAACGCCTCGTTGGATACCGGTACGTGCTCCACGGCCGGCGGCAACGTCGCCGGATGGCCTGACCTTGTTCAATGACTGGGTCGATGCGGTAGCGCTGCGCGCCTCCGCCTCAACCCTTGGGCAAAGCACGCGCCAACGGGAGCGGCTCATCAAGGGGCAATTGGGACTTCCCATGCGCGCGATCCGCGGTCTGGTCCGCATGGAGTCAACATTGACACGGGGGCACGGCTCCAACGCCTTTGGAGGCCCGTCTTTGGTGGATGTCGCCCATGCCATGGGATTCTCCGACCAGGCGCACTTGTGCCGGGAAGTCAAACGCTACTCGGGCTTGAATCCAACGGACCTGCAACGCGCCATTGAAACCCAGGAGTCCTACTGGCCTTACCGCTTGAGGCAAGCACTGAAGGCGCGCTGACGGCTCTGGACCTTGTCCACGGGCCGCAATTCCTGTTGCGTCCAATTCCACAATACGCGCCGCAAATGTCGTTTTGATTCAAGACCGCCTCCTCGCGCTTGCGTAACATCCAAGTCTTTTGTTTGCCCGGCTCGCCCCACCATGCGCTTGCAGATCAGTCCCAAACTTCTCGGCCTCAGCCTGGCCGTGCTGTCCGTTGCCTCTGTGAGCCACGCTCAGGGCGTCTACAAATGGGTGGATGCACAGGGCAAAACCCACTACGACCAGCAGCCGCCCGCCAACGATAAACCCAGTGAGGCGCTGAAACTGCACAGCAACAGCAGCTTTGGCGGTGACAACAACGGCAAGGTACGCCCCACCGAGTACAACGCCGACGGCACCAAAAAGATTCCCAAAGACGTGCAGGACTTTGCCAAGGGCATGGAAAAGGCCCTGGGAACCAAAGACAGCAAAGAGGTGCCGCTGGACTGCAGCAGCGCGGTCAGGAATGCGCAGGAGCAGGCGGATACGGCGCTGGAAGTGAGCGCCAAGAACCTGAAAACCGGCTACATCACCCAGGTGGATTACGACAACAATGCCGCCAGGTTGCGCCGCGCCAAGGCAGAGACCACTGTGGCCGGCTGCCAGTCCGCCACGGGCAAGGACCGTGCCTTCTACCAGTGCATGTCCAACGGCAACAACCACTTCACGGCTTGCATCAAGTAGACAAGCACTGCGCAACTTCGATGGACTTGATCGACTGCCCCCGACCCGGCGCGCAGTTCCCGATCCCACCGGCCTCCATAAACCGCAGGCAATTCAAATGCCCTGCTTCACAGCAAGATGAAGGTCAGTAGTGCCCCATGTCAGAAGTAAGAACGATTGCCACCCTCTGCTTTGAAAACGACGATACCAGTTCGAGCCTTCGCCTGGCATTGCGGAACATCCCCTCTTCAACGAGATGATTTACCTAGTGTCCCCGGCCAAATCGGGAGTCGAACCACGTAAGCGCGCAATGTCCATCGCTGAGGTCGCGCAGTATCCGCTCATACTTTCAAGTGGCCAGACTGGGATGAGAAGAATCGTCCAAGCCGGCTTGGCCGCCCACGGTGTCACCGCGGAGCCGCTTGCGGAGGTTGACTCCCTCCGAACCCTGGTCGACGTCGTTGAGGCCGGTAACGTCCACACGGTTTTGCCTGCATCGGCTCTGCAAAAGCAACTCAAGAGCGAATCCGGCTGCTCGCTTGTGATCAATCCGCTGGACCTTTCCAGAAATGTCGTGCTGTGTACATCCGAGCACCTCCCACTGGGAGCGACCGCGACCGCCGTCTATGAGCTGTTGGAAAACTTGATTCGCGAGGCACTGGCGGAAGGGACGTGGGTCGGCATTCGTCCCATCCCGGATGCGTCATCGACTTAAACGAACACCCCCTCTGCACATTGAATAGCGCCAGTGCAATGCTGCCTCTAGAGTGAAGGCTTCATCACTCAACTGGGCTGCACCATGGAAGCACTCACCGTTTACTGGCCAACTGGGGGCTCCAGCTGTGTCCGCGTCAAGGAATTTCTGACTGGCAAGGGAGTCCCCTACCAGTCAGTCAACCTAGCAAAAGACCCCGCGGCCATGAAATTCCTGTCCTCTCTGGGAACCAGATCTATCCCGTGGTTGACCCAATGGTGGGACACCCTCGAAGATCGAAGCTGCAGGCAACCACTGAAGATGTTCTATGGCGTGCATTCCATGCATTCCTTTCTGGAGCGCTCCACCTGGCACAGCGCCCATCACACGCACCAACTCCTCTGGTGGTGCAAGGAAAACGGAGGTCCCGTCGAGCAGCAGTTGACGAAGGAAGTCCTGCAGGGCTTGCCCATGCCCGAAGGCATCTGGGAATAGGTCGGGGCCCAACGGCTTTCAGGCAACAAACATTGGTGACTTACTCATGCGTAAACATTCCAAACTGATCATTCTGGGCTCGGGTCCCGCCGGTTACACCGCGGCCATTTATGCAGCGCGGGCCAATCTCGCCCCCACGCTCATCACCGGAAACGTGCAGGGTGGCCAGCTCACGACGACCACAGACGTCGAAAACTGGCCGGCCGATGTTCAAGGCGTGATGGGGCCGGCGCTGATGGAGCGGTTTTTGCATCATGCAGAGCGGTTCAATACGCAGGTGGTGGTCGACCACATCGTCAATGTGGATCTGCAAAGTCGGCCGTTCGTGCTCGTTGGGAACGAAAATACCTACTCATGCGACGCACTCATCATCGCCACGGGTGCATCTGCCAAATACCTCGGGCTCCCTTCGGAGCAAGCGTTTCTCGGACGCGGCGTATCTGGATGCGCGACCTGCGATGGTTTCTTCTATGTCGATCAGGACGTCTGCGTCGTGGGCGGTGGAAACAGCGCCGTGGAAGAGGCCCTTTATCTTTCAAACATTGCCAGGAAGGTCACTCTGATTCACCGGCGAGAAAAGTTCCGCGCTGAGCCGATCCTCATGGACCGACTGCGCAAGAAAATCGAAGAGGGAAAGATCGAGCTGAAAATCAACTGCGTGGTCGAACAGGTGGTGGGTAACGATGCCGGCGTCACGGGGGTACAGCTACGCGACCAGCTGCGGAACGCCAGCGAGCTTGTCGAAGTTAACGGCTGCTTCATCGCAGTCGGACATCAACCAAATACCCATCTCTTCGAAGGGCAACTGTCGATGGCGGATGGCTACATCAAGACACGGTCCGCTCAGGATGGCTACGCCACCATGACCAGTATCACAGGCGTATTCGCCGCAGGCGACGTTCAGGATCATATCTACCGGCAGGCGGTCACCAGCGCCGGAAGCGGCTGCATGGCAGCCTTGGATGCTCAACGATTTCTGGATTCCTGAGCGCGCGCGGCACTCTAACTCGCCGCGATGGCATCGTCTTGCGTGAAGAGGCCTTATCAAACTTGAATAGCGGTCAGGTCAGTGTCGTCCTAAAGTCGATCATCCTTTAACGAACGGAGCTGGTGATGGAAGAAGTCAAGGTTTTCTGGGCCCCAGGGTGCTCAAGCTGTGTCAGAGTCAAAGAGTTCCTTGCGGATAAGAAAGTAACCTACACATCTGTCAATGTGGCTGCGGACCCCGCCGCCATGAAATTTCTCGCGACTTTGGGTGTTCGCACAATCCCAGTGGTTGTGCGCGGCAGAGACTATGTGTTCGCCCAATCGCTGGACGACGTCGCAAAGTTTGTCGGCGTGGGCCACAGTGCCGAACGTTTACCTCCTGCGGAACTTGTCGATCGGTGGACGACCATCCTGGACGTCGCAACGGACACGATCGCTCGTATACCTGAGGCACGTCTGGACACGAGGCCGGCCGCGCGGCCGCGCACGATTCGAGACATCTCGCACCACATATTTCAGGTGCCGGATGCCTTCCTGCAGACTGTGGTTAACGGTATTGAAGACTGGTCGGTAGTGACGACAGAGAACGCGCCCCCCGGTACAGACCTCCCGGCGATTCTTACTTACGCCGAAAAGCAGAAGAAGGGTTTGGCAGACTGGTGGAACAATCTTGAGGATCGCAGCTGCACGCGAGAACTCAAGATGTTTTACGGCGTTCATCCGATGCACGTATTCCTTGAGCGCTCCGTGTGGCATTCAGCGCAACACACCCGTCAGATTGTTTCGTGGGCGGAGGCAGATGGCATTGCACTGGGCAGGCGTCTGACAAGTGAAGTTCTCGACGGGCTTCCGCTGCCGAGAGGTCTTTGGGAATGATCAGGGGAACCAACCGCCATCTTCATTGCTGACGGCAGTAGTGAAGGTGGCGGCACTCATGCCTATTGCTGCTCTGTTGGCCAAAGTTAAGGCATGCGATGGATTCAGGGAGGGCTCTGAAGATTTCGTAGGAACTGACCCGACCCTGAACGCTCGCGGAGGACTCGACTCGGAGGGTGTTCAATTCGGGCCAAATTTGAGTGAAGGTCAATACAACGCCTTCTATCAGTATGGAAAAACTGGTGTTCCTGGCCCTGATGACGCACCACGGCTATTGCCCCAACAATAGCCCTTCAATCTCTCCCGCCGCCTGTGCAACCGCCTGCTGCAGAGTTTGTAGATGGCTCTGCGAGGAGAAGCGCGTGCAAGTTCCCGACAAAGAGAGGGCGCCGAGCAGTCTGTTTTGGCCGGTAAAGACTGGAAACGCGACCGCCGCGAGTTCGGGATCGCGTTCTCCGATGCTAGTTTGCAGCAACTCGACGTTTGCCTCAGGGCGACCCGCGGCAAACATGCGGATCACACGGCCACTGGCACCGCGTTGCGTGGCGAGCGTGTCTCCCACATTTAAGACATGGCTGACCGCATGCTGGCCGGAAGCAACGGCCACGCACAAGCGTAACTCGCCGTGCGGAACAAAAAAGCTTGCCGTTTCACCGGTTTTCTCCGCCCAACGCTCGAGCGTTGGCTGCACGACCGGGGCGATGCCCTGGGTTGAGTTGCCCGTGCGCTCCAACACGGCAATGGCAGGGCCGAGCCGATAACGATCCTGCTCGTCCTTCAGCACAAAGGAGAACAAGGCCAAGGACCTCAACAGGCGGGATGCGGTGGCCTTGTCGAGATCGGTGGCCCGTGCCAGGTCACTGAGTTTTTTGCCCTCGTCATATCGAAGCGCCATGAGCAGGCGAAGGCCTCGTTCAAGCGCGGTGACCCGAATCCCGTCCTTTGCAGTCGGCTCTATGTTTGACATTTCAATTCCTTCCATTTATTCTTGTTTCATTGCACGATCATACTGCTTCATTAGATGAAACACAATACTTCTTCAGAAAATCGCAGCCTCCCTCTTGAAGGGGTCAAGGTTCTCGATTTTGGACACACTGTCATGGCCCCTACTTGCGGGTTGATCCTCGCCGATCTCGGTGCGCAAGTCGTTCGCATCGAACGGGTGGAAGGGGACCCCACCCGTAGTTTGAAGGGGTTTGGCTCGGGATTCTTTGGCTACCTCAATCGCAACAAGGAAAGCGTGGCCATCGATCTCAAAAGTTCACTTTCGAACCAAGTCATGCATCGCGCCTTCGAGTGGGCGGATGTGGTGATCGAGAACTTCGGCCCGGATGTGATGGACCGTCTCGGCCTCGGATATGAAGAAGCGCGGGCGGCAAACCCGAAACTTGTCTATTGCTCCATGAAGGGCTTCCTGCCCGGGCCATATCAGGACCGGCCGGCGCTTGATGAAGTCGTTCAGATGATGGGTGGCCTTGCTTACATGACAGGCCCCGTGGGTCAGCCCATCCGCGCAGGGGCCTCCGTCGTCGACATGACGGGCGGAATGTTCGCGGCCATCGCCATCATCGCCTCCCTTCGCTCTGCAGAGCAAAGCGGTCGCGGGGCCAAGGTCACGAGCGCGCTGTATGAAACCACCGCCTTCCTGGTCGGCCAGCACATGGCCATGGCCCAATTCGGCGATACACCGGTCGTGCCGATGCCGGCAAGAACGCAGGCTTGGTGCCTATACGACCTGTGCCAATGCGCGGACGGACAAGTCTTCATCGGCCTTACCAGTGATGCTCAGTGGGAGCGCTTTTGCGCATCGTTCGGTCTTGAGGACTTGCTTCGCGACCCGCGCCTTGTCAGCAATGCGGCGCGAGTCGATGCGCGGCCCTGGATGCTGGAAGTCCTTGCCAAAAGGTTTGCAGAACTGACGGTGGCGCAAACCGAAGCGCTGTGCAAAAAGGCCAAGGTTCCATTCGGCCCGGTGCGAACGCCGCTGGACCTCCTGGAAGACGAGCATCTGCTGGCAAATGGCTCGCTGCTGCAAGTCGCGGTGGGCGAAAAGGTTGCCAGCGTTCCGGCCATGCCGTTTCGCATTGACGACCAGGCGCCGGAGGTTCGCATTCAGCCGCAGGAAATAGGCGCCCAGACTGAACGGTACCTGGATGCCTGGGGCTTGACCACCGGCGAAAAAGAAGAGCTTTTCAATCGAGGCGTGGTTGCCGGGCCGCGCTGACACCGCTTACTACAAAGGAGACAAAACCATGCTTATCAATAGACGTAATCTGCTTGCCACGTCGGCCCTGCTTTACGGCCTGCCTTCCTGGGCGGCCGATCCCTACCCTTCGAAGCCCGTCCGCTTCATGACGCCTAACTCGGCAGGCTCGGGCGCCGACGGGATGACACGGCGGCTGGCAGACCACCTAGGACGAGCTTTGAGTGTCCCGTTTTTCGTCGAAAACATACCGGGCGCCGGCGGGGTTCTCGGCTCGGAAAAACTCGTGAGGTCGGAACCGGATGGATACACGCTGAGCCTGATCAGCTCCAACTATGTGGTCTTTCCCCATCTCTATAAGAAGCTGTCCTTCAACGCATTGAAAGACATCACGGCGGTCGCAGGCGTCGCCAAGACGCCCATGGTCCTGGTGACGCGGTCCGGTTTCGCCGCAAACACGGCGGCCGAGCTTCGGCAGCTGGCACTGCGCGATCCCGAGAAGATCACCCTAGGGTCTTCGGGCAACGGCACCATCCTTCATCTCGCAGGAATGCTGATGCAGGAGCAAGGCAAATTCAAGCTCACACACGTCCCCTACAAAGGAGCAGGCCCGGTGGTACCAGACCTCGTCAGCGGCATTGTCGATGTTGCATTCTTTTCGTACGCGAGCGTGGAGGGTCTGGTCAAGCAGGGGCGCCTGAAAGTGCTGGGCGTCAGCAGTGCCAAGCGCGTGCCTGAGCTCCCCGATGTGCCGGCGCTGGCCGAGACATTCCCGGGGTGCGTCCTGGACGCTTGGTACGCGGTGGTCGGGCCCAAGGGCATGCCTACCGCCGTCGTCCAGAAGCTGAACAAAGCCATCACCGCGACCATCGAATCCGACGCCTTCAAAGGCCAGATTCGCGCGGAGGGCGCGGTCCCGCTCCCTATGGGCCCGGACGCTCTTGCGCAATTCCTGCGCGACGAATATGCCAAGCATGGAGCACTGGTGAGCCGCTCCGGCGCCGTCATCCAATGAGCCAGATGAGCCAGCCGATGAGCGCCTCCAGCCTGTTCGAAAAGCTCTGGCGGCAGCATCACATCGTGGACCTGCCCGGTGGTGAATCGCTGATCCACATCGACCGCCACCTGCTCTATGAAATTACAAGCCCGCAGGCGTTCGATGGGCTGATCCAGGCAGGAAGGCCCGTGCGCAACGCATCGCTCACCTTTGCCACGACCGATCACCTGGTGTCGACCGAACATGATCGATCGGACGAAACAGTGGAAGGCGGGGCCGAGCTGATTCGCGCTTTTCGCGCGAGCACCAGAACTCATGGCATTCGTCATTTCGATGTCAAGGATCCGTGGCAAGGGATCGTCCATGTCATATCGCCCGAGCTCGGCCTCGTGTTGCCGGGAATGACCGTGGTGTGCGGGGACAGCCACACGGGAACGGTGGGCGCGCTGGGGGCCTGGGGCTGGGGGATAGGAACCTCAGCCGTCGAACAGGTTCTGGCCACGCAGACACTCGCCATCCGCAAACCAAAGACGATGCGGATCACATTGAAAGGGAAGCCCGCCGCAGGCGTCACGCCCAAAGACATCATCCTCTACGTCATAGGCCACGTCGGCACGGCGGGCGCGACAGGCTACGCGCTGGAACTCGCGGGCCCGGCCATCACGGCCATGCCCATCGAGGGTCGGCTCACCATGTGCAACATGGGCGTTGAAGCAGGCGCGCGCACCACATTGATCGCACCGGACCAGAAGACGCTGGCCTACCTGCTTGGACGTCCGTACTCGCCCACAGGCGCCCTTTGGGACCAGGCAGTACAGCACTGGCAAGGGCTTGCGTCAGACGAAGCGGCGCGGTTCGACACCGAGTTGCAATTCGACGTGAATGCCATCACGCCGCAGATCACCTGGGGCACCAGCCCCGAGCAAGTCATGCCCATCGACCAGCCGGTGCCGAACCCAGGCAACCTCGTGGATGGCAAGAAGCGCGAGGCGGCGGTTCGTGCGCTGCAGTACATGGGACTCGCCCCTGGGGATCGCCTCCTGGGCCTCAAAATTGACGCGGTTTTCATCGGATCCTGCACCAACAGCCGCCTGTCAGACCTGGTGGCGGCTGCGGCCGTGGTCAAGGGCCGGCATGTAGCTCGCCATGTAAGGGCCATGGTGGTTCCTGGGTCCATGCTCGTGAAGAAGGAAGCGGAGGCGCTTGGCCTGGACCGTACATTCATCGAGGCGGGATTCGAATGGCGCGAACCCGGCTGTTCCATGTGCGCCGCCGTCAATAGCGACAGAGTTCCACCGGGCAGTCGCTGTGTCGCAACATCGAATCGAAATTTCGAGGGCCGACAAGGGCCCGGCGCACGCACTCACCTCGCCAGCCCGGCAACCGCAGCGGCGTCCGCGCTCGCCGGCTGCATAGTCGATCCAAGGAATACTGAATCATGACTCCATTCCTGCACCTGCGAGGAATCGCGGCTCCGCTTCCCGTGGAGAACGTCGATACCGACGCACTCATTGCAGTCCAGCACCTCTACACCTTGAAGAAAACGGGGTTGGGCAAGTTCTTGCTCCATCGGTGGCGGTACACCCAGGAGGGGCATGAGAATCCTGACTTCGTGTTGAACCGCGCGCAGTTCAGGAACGCCTCCATCCTGGTCACGCGAGCCAACTTCGGATGCGGCAGCTCGCGAGAACATGCGGTCTGGGCCTTGGCCGACTACGGATTTAGGTGCGTGATCGCCCCAAGCTTCGCTTCCATCCTCTATGAAAACTGTGTCAACAACGGCATCCTGCCCCTTGTCCTGCCGGCAGAGCGTGTTGAAGAGCTGCTGGCCATGCTGGAGGACCGGAAGGAAAAAGCAGTATCAGTCGACCTGTCATCGTGTCTTGTCACGTTTCCAAACGGCATCACCACGTCTTTCACCATCAACCCGGCGCATCGCCAGGCGCTTCTCGAAGGCATAGACCCCATCGGCTTTGCGATGCGTCACCAGGAAGCCATCGCCAAGTTCCAACATGATGACCGGCAGTTGAGGCCGTGGGTCTGGGGCCCGCGGTAGCAAGGAAATTAGACCTATGCAGATCACCATCACAGAAGTGGGGCCGCGTGACGGAATCCAGAGCGAAAGCCGCTTCATACCCACCAACGACAAAGTAAGCCTCATCGAGGCGATCTTTTCAGCGGGAATTCTAACTGTGGAGGCCACTTCATTCGTGGCACCAGCGGCAATTCCACAGTTGGCGGATGCAGACGACATCGTTGGCCGGCTCCAGCGACCGGCCGGTACGGTGGTAAGCGCGCTTGCTCCCAATGTCAGGGGTGTGCACAGGGCACGTCGGGCGGTGGTGGACGAAATCGTCTGCTTTGTGTCGGCAAGCCCGACTCATAACGGCAAGAACCTGAACCGAAGTATCGATGAGTCCTTGGTGGCCATTGAGGAGGTCGTAGAGGTCGCCAGAGAAGGTGGGCTCAAAGTTCGCGGCGCCATCGCGACCGCCTTCGGTTGTCCTTTCGAAGGGGATGTGGACATCCGGTCCGTTGTGAACATCGCAAAGGCCCTGACCCGTTTGGGCGTCTCACGCATTACGCTTGGCGATACGACTGGCATGGCTACCCCTCGAATTGTCTCAAATGTGTGCACGGCCCTGCGCGACGCCGTGCCCGACGCAAGGCTCTCGCTGCACTTTCACAACACGCGAGGGCTTGGCCTGGTGAATGTATCGGCCGGGCTGTCTCTCGGGATCACCGAATACGAGTCCTCTCTGGGCGGTGTCGGAGGGTGCCCCTTCGCCCCAGGCGCGACCGGCAATGTCTGCACGGAAGATCTGGTTCACTTCCTGCACGAAGAGGGCCACAGCACCGGCGTCGACCTGGACCTTCTCATCCAGGCCTCGCTGCAGCTGGAAGCAATTCTGGGACGCCAGTTGCCTGGGCAAGTCATGCGGGCCGGGCCGCGGCTACGTCTGCACAAAGCCGAAGGCGCACCGACCGCCCGGGCTGGGAGCGCCGCGCGATGATCCGGCTGTACCACTGCATGAGCGCGCGCTCGTTTCGCGCGCTGTGGGCCCTGGAGGAGCTGATGCTGCCCTTCGAGGTCGTCATGCTGCCCTTTCCGCCGCGTGTGCACGACCGGACATTCCTGGATCTCAATCCGCTGGGAACCATCCCGCTGCTGGTGCACGGCGACACCCGGATGACAGAGTCCGCGGCAATATGCCAGTACCTGTGCTCACTGTGCAAGCCCACACCCATGCAGGTCGAGCCGGGGGAGCCGGACTATGGCGATTATCTGAACATGCTGCATTTCGGGGAAGCCACGCTGACCTTCCCGCAGACACTGGTGCTTCGCTATTCCTTCTTCGAGCCTGAAGAAAAGCGCGTGCCTTCCGTCGCCAGCGACTATGCGAAATGGTTTCTTGCGCGCTTGCGAACCCTTGAACCGCGCCTTGCCGAAGGTGAATATCTTTGCGCCAGCCGGTTCACGGCAGCCGATATTTCCGTGGGGTACGCGCTGATGCTGGCCGAGTACCTTGGACTCGCACCCAGGTTCACCCCTTCGGTCGCGGCGTACTGGCAGAGACTCCAGCGGCGTGACGCGTTCATCCGAGCGTTGAAGATCCAGGACACGGCGGCAAGTGCGCAGGGAGTTTCGTTGACACCGGCGCCTCTTTCGGCGCACTGAGGGCCGGGCATGAACCGTACGTGAGCCGAGATATCTGAGCAGAACAAACCACAGACAGCCTTTTCGATCAACAACTGTTACTCATATTAAAGAGGGGACATCGCCATGGCCTGTTTTCAACTAACTCTCAGAAATCTGTTCGCCGGTTGCCTTTTCTGCACTTCCTTAGCGGCCGGGGCAGCCTCTATCGTGGTGGGGCAGGCTGCCCCCTTGACCGGACTGGACGCCGCCCAGGCTCGGGCCTATTCAACGGGGATTCAGCTGGCCCTGGATAGGGCCAACAAAGCTGGCGGACCCAACAGCCATACTTTCAGCCTGACCCGCAAAGACGATCACGGCCAGCCTGCGGAAACGGTCACCACGACCAAATTGCTGCTCAGCGAAAGCCGTCCCTTAGTCCTGGCAGGTTATTTTGGTGACCGGAACATCGACGAGCTCGTGAGCTCCGGGGTGCTTGCGAATGAAAAGGTCGCCTTGGTGGGCTACCGCGTTGAAGGGCTGCGCGGTGAAACGCCTTTTGTTTATAGCGTGCGCGCCACGCTGCGCGACGAAGTCACCAAAATTGTGGAACACCTGGCGACGGTCGGCATCACCCGCCTGGGACTTTTTCACCAGGAAGGGCCGACTGCGGCGCCGTTGATTTCCGCGGTCGAAGAAATAGTGAAGAGCAAGAGCGTGAAGCTGACGGTGAAGGGATCGTATGCACCCGGCACAGCCAAAGTTTCCAGCGCGGTGGTTGATGCTTTCATCAGGGCCGAACCGCAGGCGATCATTCTTGTCGCCAGTGGTTCGGCGGCGGCGGGCTTTATCGAAAAATACCGCCTGGATGGGGGCGCGGCACAATTGTTCGCGCATTCCGGCGCCGACATCGCGCAGATGTCCAAACGCCTGAGCGAGGAGCACATGAAGGGCATAGCCATCACGCAGGTGACTCCCAACCCCTACAAGATCTCGGTGAAGCTTAGCAGGGAGTTCAGCGATATCGTTGCCGCTACACCCAATCTGGAAGTACCGCCCAGCTACGCCATGATGGAAGGTTATATAGCCGGCTCCGTGATCGTGGAAGCCGCTCGCCGGATGGGGGCCAAGGTCTCGCGCGAGGGATTCTCAAACGCGCTTGAGAGCCTCGATAACGTGGATCTGGGCGGCTACAAGGTGAGCTACAAACCGGGTAATCGATCGGGTTCCAGGTTCGTGGAGCTTAGTATCGTTACCGAAGCAGGGCGTATACGCCAGTAGCCCGACTGATATAGCTCGCACACGGTCTCTCATGTACCACTGCCACGAAGCTGAGAAGCTTTTTAGCCTCCTGCGCGCCTCGCTGACTGAGGTGCTTGCTGCAGGAGATGTTTGCGGACGATGGCCGATTAGGGTATCGCCGCGGACCTTTCAGCAACTCCAATCTGCCTTGCGAGTCTGCCACTTTCACCGGGTCGCATGGTCATTGGAAAATGACTTTGAGATGAACGAAGGGTCTCGACCGCGCGAGATTGACGTCGTGCTGTCTCTGGCACTGATGCCTAGATGCAAAGTTTTGCGCCGTGGCATGGTTTCCGACACCGCCAGTATCACCATTGCGTAACGCCCATCCCCGGGGCCTTGGGACTCCCAAGGCCCACCAGATTGCTATTCTGCGGTTATCTTTCCGACCTCGATCACCTTCTTCCAGCGGGCGAATTCGCGTGCCTGGAACTCCGTGAATTGTTCCGGCGTGTTGGCGACAACCTCGAAGCCAACCTCAAGTAGGGGTTTTGCGACACCGGGGTCTTTTGCGATTTCCACGATGGCGGTGTGCAGCTTGTTCCGCACCTCTGCAGGCGTCCCCTTCGGCAAGGCGACGGCCTGCCAGGAGTAGACCGTCACGCCTTTGAAGCCAAGTTCCTCCATGGTTGGAACCTCTGGCAGCAGCGGTGATCGCTTCGTGCTCGTGATCGCCAGAGGGCGCAACTTACCACCCCGAAATTGCGGCATGCCCGTATTGATGTTCATGAACGTGGCATCGACCTGTCCCGCGATGAGGTCCTGCATCGCGGGGGCCCCGCCTTTGTACGGAACGTGGGTGCCTTTCGTGTGCGTTTCCTGCCAAAACAGTTCGGCGGTGAGGTGATCGCTTGTGCCGTTGCCGGCCGATGCAAACGCGAGCCTGCCAGGGTTGGCCTTTAGATGAGCCAGGACAGCCCCCACCGATTTGAAAGGCGAGTTCGCCGGTACGGCGAGCACGTTCGGCGCCTGAACCACAATGCTCACATAGTCGTAGTCTTTCAGCGGGTCGTACTGAAGTCCCTTCATCAGGTGGGGGCCGATGACGAACGGGCCGAGTGACGAGACGAACACGGTGTAGCCGTCAGGCGCCGCGCGCTTTGCCGCGGCGGCCCCTATCGTGCCTCCGGCGCCAGCGGTGTTCTGTACAACCCACGTCCCGCCGAATTTTTCCGGGAGCTTGCTGGCGAGCGTGCGCGCAATCATGTCGGTAGAGCCCCCCGGAGGGAACGGAACGATCATCGTCACCGCCTTGTCCTTTGGCCATGACTGGGCATGCGCGGCAAGGGCTGCGCCGCCGAGAAGAACTGCTACAAATATCTTTTTCATTCGTTGTCTCCTGTTGATTTGGGTTTAGTCGCGGCCGATCACCGCATGTTCGCGCGTCCATGAACGCGCTTTCTCGCTGAGGCTCAAGCCGATGCCGGGCTGCGTGGGCACCAGCATTCGGCCGTGAGCTATCTCGATCCGCTCGTTGAAGAGCGGCTCAAGCCAGTCGAAGTGCTCCACCCATCCCTCGCGCGGATACGCCGCGGCAAGGTGGATGTGCAACTCCATGGCGAAGTGCGGCGCGATCAGCAGTCCCGCTTGGTCGGCCTGCGCCGCGACTTTTAGGAACGGCGTGATACCCCCCACGCGCGGGGCGTCCGGCATCAAGTAGTCGGCAGCGCGGTGGCGGATCAAGTCGCCATGCTCCGCGGCGCTGGTGAGCATCTCGCCGGTGGCGATCGGCGTGTCAAACTCGCGCGCCAGCGCCGCGTGGCCCTCGTGGTCATAGGCGTCCAGCGGCTCCTCGATCCAGACCAGGTTGAACGCCTCGAACGTTCGGCACATGCGCTGCGCGGTCGGACGATCCCATTGCTGGTTGGCATCCACCATGATCGGCACACCATCGCCGAGGTGCTTGCGCACGGCTTCGAGGCGCTGAACGTCTAGGCGGTGATCGGGCTGCCCGACCTTCAGCTTGATGCCGCCTATGCCGCGCTCGATCGAGGCCGCCGCGTTGACCAGCAACTGCTCGGTCGGCGTATGCAGAAACCCCCCCGAGGTGTTGTAGCAAGGAACCGAGTCGCGATAGGCGCCGAGCAACTTCGCCAAGGGCAGGCGCGCCCGACGCGCCTTTAGGTCCCACAGCGCCACATCGAATGCGCCAATCGCCTGCGTGGCCAGGCCGCTTCGGCCTACGGATGCGCCGGCCCAACACAGCTTGTCCCACAGCCTTCCGATGTCGCTTGCGTCTTCGCCGATCAGGCTGGGAGCGATCTCGCGGGCATGTGCAAACTGGCCGGGGCCGCCCGCACGTTTCGAATAGCTAAGGCCCAGGCCCTGCTGCCCGTCCTCGGTTTCCACCTCGGCAAAAAGCATCGCAACCTCGGTCATCGGCTTCTGCCGCCCGGTCAGCACTTTAGCGTCGCTGATCGGCTGCGCCAGAGGCAGGTAGCAGGAGGAAAGACGGATCCGCGCGATGCGCTCAGGAAGGAGTGAAGAGGTCATGATAACGTTGTCATTTTGGTAGCAAAAACACGGGCAATAGGCCCGTCCAGCGCATTATGATAACGTTGTCATATATCGTCAATAGTCAATGAATCCCCCCGTACCTCACTCCAGCATAGCCAAAGGCGTCACGCTCCATGATGTGGCCCGTGAAGCCGGCGTGTCCCTGATCACCGCTTCTCGCGCCCTCGGCAATCCCACACTCGTCTCCAAGGCTACGATCGAGAAGGTGCAGGAAGCGGTGCATCGCATCGGTTATATCCCCAACCTGCTGGCAGGTGGACTCAAGTCGCGACGCAGCATGACGGTCGCCGGCTTGGTGCCCATCATTTCGGTCCCGCAGTTCCTGCCCACGGTGCAAGCGCTCACGGAAACACTCGACGCAAGCGGCTACCAGTTGATACTCGGCCAGAGCGGCTACGACCACGCGCGAGAGGAGAAGTTGATCGGCACGATGATGGGCCGGCGCCCGGACGGCCTGGTCGTTACCGGCCTCGTGCACTCGGCACACTCGCGCGACCAGTTACGCAGCCTCGGCATTCCGGTGGTGGAAACCTGGGACCTCAGCGAAACCCCGATTGACATGGCCGTCGGCTTTTCGCACTTGAAGGTCGGCAGCGCGGTGGCTGATTACTTCCTCGGCAAGGGATGGAAAAGGATTGCGGTTGCCACCGGTGACGACCAGCGCGCGCAGCAGCGCCGCAAAGGTTTCCTAGCGGTGGTCGGCCACGACGTGCCGACTGCCATCGTGCCAGCCCCCAGCAGTGTGGCGCTCGGGCGCCGCGCGCTCGGCGAGTTGCTGCAAAAAGACCGCCGCATCCAGGCCGTCTACTGCAGCTCCGACGCGCTCGCCCAAGGGGTGCTGGTCGAGGCAATGGCTCGCGGCCTACGAGTTCCGCAAGACCTGGCCGTCTGCGGCTTCGGGGACGCGGAATTTTCCGCGCACCTGCAGCCGTCTCTCAGCAGCGTGCATGTCGACGGCGCGGAGATCGGGCGCATTGCGGCGCGGCTGATTCTTGATCGATGCAGTGGCAAGCCCGTTACTTCACGAATCGTCGACGTGGGTTTTCGAATAGTCGAGCGTTCATCCACCGCAGCGTAAGCGTGAGATAAGCGCGGTCATTGTCATGAACGAAGGCCCTGGGTGTTGAATTCCATCGCGTAATATTTCCACCGAAAACCGACCCACGTCCATCACTCCTAATTTCCCTCTGCTTTTTAATACAAGCAGAGTAGTGCCTAGGTGGGTCAGTTTTCGATGGAATTCAACAAAGCGATTTCATACAATTCGTTGCCCATTCGGTGGTTGAAGACGAAACCGGGAACAGGGTTGACATCACACCTCTTCACGCCACAGAACCACGGCTGTTCTTGGACGCCGGTATTGATGCCGACGACTATTTTTGAATAGAAGAACATTTATTTGAGGTCTATCCAATGAGCGGGTTCGACCATTCCATCAAATTTCTGCGGCTTGGATGCGTGGAGCCTCCGGAGCGAGTAATGTCTCCCATGGTAGACATGGGGTCCAATTTATATGCTGTCGCATACATCTATATGTTGAATTCCGTCGAAATCTGACCCCTGGGGTCAGCCTTCAGTGGAATTCAACAGCACCGGCAAGGCAAATTCCGAGTTAGTCAACCAAGTGCATTAATTGCCAGAAAAAGATCCGGAAGAAGCGCTGATATTGAGGTTAAACGGCGCATTTTTGGCCGGCACAGTTATGCTTCAATCAATTTGCAGCGCTGTGGTGGCTTAATGACTAGTCGATTTCCTCCACCCACCGCTGGTAGTCACCGGGCGTGATGTCGGATCTTTGGACGAGCATCTTCAAGCAGTCCTCAACCCCTTGGTGTTTGAGGCGCTTGGCGTTCTTAGGATCAAACTCGAGGACGTCATCGAGCAAAGGGCTTGATGGTCGTATGTCATACAACGGCAGTTCCATCTTTGCAGCAAAGCCACGTACATCGCGCACAACACCGAGCACCTGAGTGGTGATGGGCTCCCTTAGCTCAACGGGCAATGTATTGAGGATGGACGAAATGCGCCCTTCTTGATCCTGCAATGCTCGAACGCTGGCGTTGATGCGGTGCCAAGTGTTCAGCGAGTCTTGAACTAGCTCATTGTGATAGATGTCCAGTGACCGTCTAATGACACCAAACACGTCCAAGCCGGTGTCCGACTCAATAGAGAAGCGCTGCGGATCATTAATGACGCAGACGGTCGGAAGTACTGGCAGATTACAAGAGTGCAAATAGCGGGACACGTAGGCAGCCTGGCGCAATGGAGTGTTGTTGCCCACTCCGCCGTCAACATATTTCCGCCCGCGAACTTCAACCGGGGGGAAATAGAACGGGATAGCCGCGCTAGCAAGAAGAACGTCGATGAGTTCCTCTTGTGATTGAATTGGATGGTAGTGGTTCAGTCGTCGCTCAGTTGTTTCGAGTTCACCTTCCTTCGCTATGAGTTCGTCAACGATAGTTGACTTGTAAAAGGTCTCCAGTCTCCCAGTGATTAAATTGGTGACGCACACCAGCAAATGGGAATTTGCCAGGGCCTCAAACTTCACGTTCGCCGCAATGGTTGCGCGCAGTGCATCGTTCCTAAAGTAGTAGTATGGCTTGCGAAAGGAAGTAAAGCCCAGTGTTACCGAACTAACGCTCGAATTCGAGGTGCCGAGCACGTCGTCCGTGTTGAGTCGTGCATACAGCTTGTCCAGCTCGTGGAGATTTCCTTGTGCCGCCATCGCGGCGTTTAATGCGCCTACCGACGTACCACAGTAGATTGGCGTGATGTCCTTCTTGCGCTCTTTTCTAAACTTAGCCAGAGCCAACAGTACACCGAGCCCAAAAGGGCCCTTGGCGCCCCCACCGCTGAGCACCACGGCTTGAAAAGTAGACATCCCACCATCCCATTCATATCGCGGAACCTTCCGCCACATTGTTCTAACCAAGTTGGGCGCTCTATGGGCACTCTAACTTGACGTTCTTAGCGTATCATCAATCCGCAAAGTTGTCATAGGAGTCATGTGATCATGTCGCAAGGTAATTCTGACGAGCGAAAACAGTTAACACTTATCGTTAACGGCACACCGGAAGTGTGGACAGACAATCACATCACCTACGAACAGGTGGTGCAACTCGCCTTCCCAGGCGAAGTCGGGTTTTTATATACCGTAACCTACTCGAATGAGCACGGCAAGGACGGTACGCTGGCGCCAGGGCAGAAAACTAGTGTCAAGGACGGTACGGTCTTCACAATCGGCAAGACGAACCGTTCCTGATGCGGGATTTAGAGCGGCTCTCAAGCGACGGCTTCGTTGTAGAAGTGCGGGAGCAGAATCTTTTGCTCCACGAAGTTCCTTACGTCACTGCTTCCCGCGAGGTGAAACGAGGCATTCTTTCTTGTTCCTATGTCGAAAATGCCGGCACCATCCTGCCTCCGGATAGTCACCAGGTGTGGTGGACGGGGGAGTACCCTTGTTTTCCGAATGGGCAGCCCATATCTCAAATCGAGAACGAGAACGGAACCCGTGAGCTGTTTCCGGGCTTTTTTGTGAACTATCGGTTCTCAAACAAGCCCGATGGGGTACCGGCATTCGCAGATCACTACGCAAAGATGGTTCACTATGTGACAGTGATCCAAAGTCAGGCCCGAGCCTTACAAGATGTCGACGCTCGATTGCATCGCACGTTAGTTGAGGACTCCGGAAAGTCGCCGTTTGCCTACGACGACACTGCGTCGGCACGCGCAACAATCCAGGCTACGTCGGCCAGGCTCGCTCTAAGTTCTGTTGCTCTGATTGGTCTTGGAGGGACTGGGTCATACATCCTGGATCAGCTAGCGAAAACGCCCGTCAAGGCCATACATCTGTTCGATGGCGATGTGTTTCTCCAGCACAATGCTTTTCGCGCACCGGGGGCAGCAACCCGTGAAGAGCTCGCTGCCCAGGCGATGAAAGTTGACTACTTCGCGAGCAAGTATTCACACATGCACCGCGGCATTGTGCCGCACGCGCACTATCTCGACAGCTCGAATCTAGACACGCTCGGGCAGCCGGACTTTGCGTTCGTTTGCGTCGATAACGGACTCGCGCGCTCCCTGATCTTCGAACGCTTGCAACGCCTTGGTGTTCCGTTTATCGACGTAGGGATGACTCTGCAGCTGGTGCCGAAAACGGCGAAGCTGTTTGGCGCGTGTCGCGTTACGCTGTCTACTCCAGAACGGAGTGCTCACTTAACTAAGTATGTTCCCACCGAGGTGGACGACGACGATGCGCTCTATCGTCAAAACATACAGGTCGCCGACATGAACGCACTCAATGCGCAATTGGCTGTGCTGAAGTGGAAGCAGTATCTTGGTTTTTACCAGGATGATTTCGAGGCGCACAACTTGACGTTTACCGTCAGCACGCCATCCTTGGTTCGTGACGTAACTCGGTCAGAAGTCCCATGAAGTTGCGGCAAATTCAGCCCCGTTTCGTGGAATTGATTCCAAAAGAGCTTGATGATGGCGTCTTGTACATCAGCGAAAAGTACAAAGTCGCTGTACATAAGTGCGCTTCCGGTTGTGGCGAAAAGGTAGTGACACCTCTATCGCCTGCTGATTGGCAAGTGAGACGGCGGGGCGAGTTGGTTAGTCTCTATCCGTCTATCGGCAATTGGAACTTCGAGTGCCGTGCCCACTACTGGATTCGTTCAAACAAGATTGTTTGGGCAGCAAGCATGTCAAATGCGGAGGTTGCTCGAGTTCAGTCGCGGGATCGCAGAGACAAAGCCCGATACATAGACGAGGTCAACGCGGCTAAGCAATCAACGGCCGAGGGAACCTCCATGGATGCGCCAGTGGCCGCTTCGACGCCCTGGTGGCGGCGCCTCTTCCGGTCATTCCTAGGTATGTAAGTGGCTGGCACGGTGACTTGACACCGACGTGACAAATGCGTGTTTACGTGCCTTGATTAGCTGCAAACCCATTCTTGGCTGTACAGCAAATATGGAAGTGGAGTCTCTGGAGATAGCAGAAAAAGAGGGCCCTTTCGCGGCCGCAGCCCGCGTTCGACGTATCACGGCGGCACAGTTACCAGCTTGTTGAGAACGGTGATTTCGTTGAGAGCGAATGCCAATGCAATCAACAGGGGCCGCTCCTCGTCCGGAATCGCTCGGATGTCATCGACGGCGAACCGGATGCGGTTGAGTTCCATGGTGCTTAACGTTTGAGTTCACCTGCGGGCGGAAGCGGGCAAAGCCCGCTGTAGCACCTCGGGTGGCGAAGGGTTAGGTTGCACGGGCTCAGCTGCAGGGAACTGAGTCATAGTAATCGCGAAGGCCGGCAAACCTGAGTTCAAAGGCGCAAACATCCTCGGTACAAGCACACCTTACAAGAATGGTGCGATAGAGGCCCTCATTTTCTGGGCTGTGGCATTTGATGCCAGCCACTTTGCCAGCGTTCTTGATGACGGTTTCCAGTTTCGCCGTGCCCCCTGACTGCGCGTCGGGGATTTTCTGGCCCTTGAGGAAGCGAAAGCGAAAACACTTGGCCATGGCGGGTCAGGGTGCGGCCTAACGTTTGGCATGAGAGGCGTCGCCCGGCTTGCCGGGCGACGTCCTCTCGATGGACGGGTTAAGCGGCCGGCGCCGAGGCGAGAGTTCAGGGAAATGCATGGCTATTGCTTCAGCATTGCCTTCGCAACTGCGAGATTCTTGCTTGCGTATGGGTGTTGCGGATACAGGCGAACTGCCTGCTCAAAAGCAGACACAGCGTCTTTGTACTGCGATAACTTGGAGTAACTATTGCCCATGTTGTAGTACGCGCTGGCATCGTTCGGATTCTGCTTCAGTGCCAGCCTGTACTGAGCGATTGCTTGTTTGTGGAAGCCCTGCTCGTCTAGAACCAAACCGTAGTTGAAGTAGCCCTGGGACTGCGCTGGCGCGAGACGGATCGCTTCCTTGAAATCTTTCTCTGCTTGGGGAAGCTGCTTCAGGTAGTAATGGGCGTAGCCGCGATAAACATACGCCGCAGAGTCTGTCGGGTTGGCCTCTATGTGTTTGGTGAACGATCCGACCGCTGAGACGTAGTCTTTCTGCCGGATCTGTTCTTGGCCCAAAGTCGATAAATCCGCGGCTAGAACGCTAGAGGTAGAGACGTAGAGCGCAACAAGTAGCGTGGCCTTCATTCGCTTCATGGGTAAGAGCTCCTTGCTGAACTTCGGACGCCTAACGTAATGTATACCGCAACGTCTGCCGGTTTTTAAATGCTAAGCTTTCTCAAACAAAATTCGGAGGGACTATGGCAATGGCACCAGGGTTTGCGTTTGATGATATCGGCACCTTTGACGAGATGTTGAATTCCGTCGAAATCTGATCCACTTAGCGCAGTAATTTCCATCCAAAACTGACCCACGTAGGCACTACCCTGCTTGTTTTAAAAGCAGGGGGAAATTAGGAGTGATAGACGTGGCGACATTGAATGTCATCAGACGTTGGGCACTGCGAGATCAGATGTCCATCCGCGAGATCTCAAGGCGTACAGGCCTGGCTCGCAACACAGTAAAGAAGTACCTGCGATCAGATGAGACTGAGCCCAGCTACGAAAGGCGGGGCAGCTCAAGCAAGCTCGATCCCTATGCCGAGAAGCTGGCC
>NZ_FNHX01000003.1 GCF_900103405.1 Polaromonas sp. JS666
CGAAAACCTGGTGCTCACCGGCACGGCGGCCGTCAATGGCAGCGGTAACGCCGGGAACAATGTGTTGACGGGGAATGCGGCCGCCAACACCTTGAAGGGCGAAGAAGGCAACGACACCCTGAATGGGGGGACAGGTGCCGACATGCTGGTAGGAGGCCTCGGTGACGACGCTTACACAGTGGATGACGTCGATGACGTGGTAGTGGAGCTCGCTGGTGAAGGTACGGACACGGTCAAGTCGTCCGTCAGCTACACGCTCGGTAGCGAAACTGAAAAACTGATACTCACCGGTACGGCCGTCATCAATGGTGCCGGCAACGCCGGGAACAATACCCTGACAGGCAATACGGCCGCCAACACCTTGACGGGCGGTCAAGGCAACGACACCCTGAATGGGGGCGCGGGCGCGGACACCTTGATAGGCGGTGCTGGCAATGACAGTTTCACAGTGGATGATGCCGGTGACGTGGTGTTGGAGCTTGCCGACGAGGGGACGGATACGGTCAAGTCGTCCATTAGCTATGTTCTCGGGGACAACCTTGAAAACTTGACCCTTACCGGAGTGGACGCCCTTGAGGGTATCGGCAACGCAAGTGCCAATACCCTGACCGGCACCGCGGGAGACGACCTTCTTGCAGGCAAGGCCGGCAAGGACAAACTTTTGGGCGGCGCCGGTAACGACACCTATCTTCTAGGTCGGGGTGACGACAGCGACACCATCCAGGAAAACGACGCCATGGCCGGCAATACCGACGTGCTCCAGTTCATGGTCGGCATCAACTCCAACCAGCTGTGGTTCCGCAAGGCGAGCAACAACCTGGAGGTCTGCATCATCGGAACAGCCGACAAGGCCACGGTCCAAAACTGGTACCTGGGCAATGCCTACCACGTGGAGCAGATCAAGGCCGGCGACGGCAAGCTGCTGCTGGACACGCAGGTGCAAAGCCTGGTGCAGGCCATGGCCGCCTTCGCGCCGCCGCCCATGGGCCAGACGACGCTGACAGCCGCCCAGCAAACAGCGCTGGCCCCTGTGCTGGCCGCCAGCTGGCATTGATTGATTCCCCCATACCATGGAGCCATGCCATGACAGTGATCGCCGTGCTTGCTGCCGTCCTGATAACGGCTTGCATTGTGTTTGTCGCCGCTTTTGTGCCCAGTGAAAGCAATACAGCCGGCAAGGATGCCGCCATCTTGGGCCTTGGGGACAACTGGAAAATCTACCTGGTGGCCTTGGCAGGCACGGCCGTGGCGCTGGCTTTGGGACGCCTTTGGCTGGAGGGGAAAACCTATACCCAGTTTTCCGATGCATTCATTTTCTACACTCCCTTGCTGGTGGTATCGCCGGGCGCCCGCAGGATGTACCGGCGGATGAAGGGTTTCTTCCTGCGACGCTGACTTTTAACGGCCCGGGTGTCAGGAGGCCGCATTCACGACGGTCTCAGCGCGCGGCCAGCGCCGCGCGGTTGGAGAGCAGGATATTGCCTTTCTCAAGCCGGCCGCCGGCTTCTATGGCCTTGATCCAGGCATCGGTCGACCCGGCCGCGGCAAAGCGCGAATGGAAGACCACGCTGAACACGCGGTGGATCTCTTCGGCGCTGGCGCTGCCGGCTTCGTTGGCGTAGGGCAGGGCGCCGGTGGCGTCGCTCAAAAACTCGACGTGCAGGCCGCGGTGCGTGGCTTCAAAGATGGTGGAGGCGTCGCAGTTGTGCGTCATGTAGCCGATCACGGTCAGGGTGTCTATGCCGCGCTGCTCCAGCCAGACGGCAAAGTCGGTGCCGGTGTAGACGCTGGGCCAGGCTTTTTCGATGTAGTGGTCGCGCGGGCGGCTGGCCACGGCCTCGTGCAGCGCCCAGGTGGCGGAGCCCTTGGCGAAGACCGGCGCGGCGGCGGATTCGCTGTGCTGCACCACGACGACCGGAATGCCGGCTGCGCGGGCGGCGTCCATGGCGCGGGCGATGTTGGGCAGGCTTTGCGCCACGGGCGGGTGTTCGATCAGCAGGCCGCCGCCGGCGAAGTACTCCATTTGCACGTCAATGACGACGAGGGCGCGGCGTGGGGCTTTGGGTGTGTTGCTTGCGGTCATGAAAAGTTTCCTGTGTTGAAAGCGGTGGTTGATGTAGGGATTGTTGGCCGGCGCCCGTTTTGTCGACAGTGGCCCAAATGCCAATACTCGATAGAATCGGGCCATGTCACCACGCACCCTGAAACCACGCCGAAAAGCTGCCAAACCTGCCAGGCCCGCAAAACAGGACGGCAGCGTGGCCGTGGTCGCATTCGACGGCATCAGCCCCTTTCATCTGTCGGTGCCCTGCATGGTGTTCGGCAACGATTTTTCGGGGGCCGACCTGCCGCGCTTCAAGCTGGTGGTCTGCACTGAAAAGCCGGGCACCTTGCATACCACTTCGGGCTTCGGCATCAGCGTGCAAAAAGGGTTGGGTGCGCTCGCAAAGGCGCAGACCATTGTGGTGCCGTCCTGGCGCGACGCGATGGAGCGCCCGCCCGAGGCCTTGCTAAAGGCTTTGCAGGCCGCGCATCAACGCGGCGCTCGCATTGTGGGTCTGTGCCTGGGCGCGTTTGTGCTGGCCGAGGCCGGCCTGCTCGACGGCCGACCGGCGACCACGCATTGGGCGCTGGCCGGCGAATTTTCCACGCGCTACCCGCAGGTGCGGCTGCAGCCCGATGTGCTCTATGTGGATGACGGCGATGTGCTGACTTCGGCCGGTACGGCGGCGGGCATAGACTGCTGCCTGCATGTGCTGCGCCTGGACTACGGCGCCGAGATGGCCAACCGCGTGGCGCGCCGCATGGTGGTCGCGCCGCAGCGCCAGGGCGGGCAGGCGCAGTATGTGGAGCAGCCCTTGCCCGCCACGGGAGCGGGCCACCGGCTGTCGACCATCCTGGCCTGGGTGCAGAAAAACCTGGACCAGCCGCACAGCCTGGACGCGCTGGCGGCGCGGGCGCTGATGAGCCGGCGCAGCTTCACGCGGCACTTCCGGCAGGTCACGGGCACCACGGTAGGCCAGTGGCTCACCAGCCAGCGCCTGGGCCTGGCGCAACGCCAGCTTGAATCGACGGACCGCTCCATGGAGCAGATCGCACTTGATGCGGGTTTTGGCTCGGCGGTGTCGCTGCGCCAGCATTTCGCGGCAACGCTGGGGACTTCGCCATCGGCCTACCGGCGCGAGTTTCGCTCCGCCTGATGTGTTGTAGGCGCGGGCGACGCCGCGGTGTCGGCCTTGGCGGCCAGGGTTTCCCGGCAAATATCGCCAGGCGCGAATACCGGCCCTTTTTGCGCGCCTAATGGGTGGTGATGGCGACGGGTTCCCGCCGCCGCGGACACACAGGCTCCTTTTGCGGAGCCAATTCCCAAGGCACAAGACACCCTATGGTCAGGCTTGAATTTTCCGCCGTGCTGGCCTACGAGGTGATGGCGCCGGGCTGCGATTTCATCTTCAACATCCAGGCCGCCTACACACCGCGGCAGCTGGTGATGCACGAATCCCTGGGCCTGAGCCAGCCGGTGGCCACCAGCAGCTACACCGACCCCGCCACGCAAAGCCGTTTTTTGCGCCTGCATGCCGAACCCGGCAACTTCACGCTGAGCTATACGGCGGTGGTGGACCTGGTCCACTACGAGGCGCAGCCGGGCTCGCTGCCTGAGCTGAGCCCGCTGGCCCTGCCTGGCGAGGTGCTGCCTTATTTGTATCCCAGCCGTTATTGCCAGTCGGACCGTTTGCTGGCCCTGGCCAACAGCCAGTTCGGCCACCTGCCGCTGGGTTACGGCCGGGCGCGGGCGATCTGTGACTGGGTGCAGCAGCATGTGAGCTTCCAGGGCAATACCAGCAACAGCACGACCTCGGCCATAGACACCCTGATAGAGCGGGTGGGTGTGTGCCGCGACTTCGCGCACCTGATGATCGCGCTGTGCCGCGCGGCCAGCCTGCCGGCGCGCATGGCCAGCGGCATGGACTACGGCGCCGACCCCGCGCTGGGCCCGCCGGATTTCCATGCCTATGTGGAGGTCTACCTGGGCGACCGCTGGTACCTCTTCGACCCTTCAGGCACGGCGATTCCCATGGGTTTTGTGCGTTTCGCCACCGGGCGGGACGCGGCCGACATCGCGTTTGCCACGATTTTCGGCAGCGTGCGCGCGGCGCAGCCGCAGGTCCACATCGAAGCCGTGCCCAACAGCATGGGGCAGCTGGTGCTGCCGCAGCATGTGAACTACGCGCTGTCGACCGATGGGCCCTGACCGCCTGAAGCAGGCCGCCCAATAAAAAAGCGCGCAGGCCTGCGCGCTTTTTTTCGGGTGGTCCTGCGCTCAGGCCTGCTGCGATGCCGCCTTGGCGGCATTGCGGCGGCGCTCCAGAAAGGCCTGCAGCTCGCCGATCACGCCCTTGCGGAAGGCCAGCACGCAGATCACAAAGATCACGCCGATGATGACGGTGACCCAGGAGCCGACCTTGTCGGCCAGCAGGTTTTGCAGCGCGATCACGATGCCCGAGCCCATGACCGGGCCGAAGAAGGTGCCGACGCCGCCCAGCAGCGTCATCAGGATGACCTCGCCGGACATGGACCAGTGCACGTCGGACAGCGTGGCAAAACCCATGACCAGGGTTTTCATGGACCCGGCCAGGCCCGCCAGCGCGGCCGACAGCACAAAGGCCAGCAGCTTGTAGCGGTCCACGTTGTAGCCCAGCGAGATGGCGCGCGGTTCGTTCTCGCGGATCATCTTGAGCACCTGGCCGAAAGGCGAATGCACGATGCGCGAGATGAACAGGAAGCAGGCCACAAAAATCGCCACCACCACGTAATACAGGTTGATGTCGGATTCGAGCGGCAACAGGCCGAAGAGCTTGCCGCGCGGCACGCCCTGCAGGCCGTCCTCGCCTCCGGTAAAGCTGGCCTGCAGGCAGACGAAATAAACCATCTGGGCGATTGCCAGCGTGATCATCGCGAAATAAATGCCCTGGCGGCGTATCGCCACCAGGCCGACCAGCAGGCCTATCAGCCCGGCCGCCACCGCGCCGGTTAGCAGGGCCAGCTCGGGCGTCCAGTTCTGCGACTTGATGAACCAGCCGGTGACATAAGCGGCCGAGCCGAAGAAGGCCGCGTGGCCGAAAGACAGCAGGCCGGTAAAACCCAGCAAGAGGTTGAAGGCGCAGGCAAACAGCGCGAAGCACAGCAGCTTCATCACAAACACCGGATACAGGCCCAGGAAAGGCGCGGCCAGCGCAAACGCCAGCAGGACGAAGTAGGTGATGCGCAGCATGCTGGCGGCTTTGGTGGAGAGGGCGCTCATGTTCAGGCTTCCTTTCCGAAGAGGCCGGCGGGCCGGAACATCAACACGATGACCATGATGACAAACACCACGATGTTGGAGGCTTCAGGGTAAAACACGCGGGTCAGTCCTTCGACGATGCCCAGGCCCAGGCCGGTGATGACCGAGCCGAGTATGGAGCCCATGCCGCCGATGACGACGACGGCGAAGACCACGATGATCAGGTTGGAACCCATGAGCGGGTTGACCTGGATGATGGGCGCGGCCAGCACGCCGGCCAGAGCCGCCAGCCCGGCGCCCGCGCCGTAGGTCAGCATGACCATCATGGGCACGTTGACGCCGAAGGCCTGCACCAGCGGCGCGTTTTCGGTGCCGGCGCGCAGGTAGGCGCCCAGCCGGGTGCGCTCGATCAGGAACCAGGTGCCCAGGCAGACCACCAGCGAGACCACCACCACCCAGGCGCGGTAAATCGGCAGGCGCATAAAGCCCAGGTCCATGGCGCCGGCCAGCAGCTCGGGCACGTTGTAGTTCTGGCCCGAGACGCCGTAGATTTCACGGAACACGCCTTCGAACACCAGGGCCAGGCCGAAGGTCAGCAGCAGGCCGTAGAGCGGGTCCAGCTTGTACAGGTGCTTGAGGAAAAGCCGCTCGATGACCACGCCGAGGATGCCGACCACCAGCGGCGCCAGTACCAGCGCGAACCAGTAATTCATGCCGAACTGGTCCAGCATGATCCAGGCGGCGAAGGCGCCCAGCATGTAAAGCGCGCCGTGCGCGAAGTTGACGATGCCCAGCAGCCCGAAAATCACCGCGAGCCCCAGGCTCAGCATGGCGTAGAAGGCGCCATTGACCAGGCCCAGCATCAGCTGGCCCATAAATGCTTGCAGGGGAATACCGAAAATTTCCATGGGAACCTGTCAGGACACCGATTGCCGTTAGTCGTGGCGAAAGCCGTAGGGACTTTGAAGGAAGCAGCCGGTCATTTCGCAGAAATGACCGGCTGGACCAAACCCCTCGTTCTTCTCCGTTTTCTCTCTTCTTGTCAGTTCAGGGCTTGCGCCATCACTTCTTCACGGCCGCGCACTTGGATTCGGCCACCGTGGTGAAGGCCTGCTCGCCCGGCACCTTGGCCACGGTCTTGTAGTAGTCCCATGGCGTGGTGGACTCCTTGGAACCCTTGACCTGGAACAGGTACATGTCGTGGATCATGCGGCCGTCGGCGCGGATCTGGCCCTTGTTGTAGAAGTCGTCGATCTTCATGCCCTTGAGCGTGCTCATGACCTTGTCGGAGTCGGTGGTGCCCGCGGCCTGCACGGCTTTCAGGTAGCTCATGGTGGCCGAGTAGTCGGCGGCCTGCAGGCTCGAAGGCATGCGTTTGTATTTGTCGAAGAAGCGCTTGGCGAACTTGCGCGAGGCGTCGTCCTGGTTCCAGTACCAGCTGTCGGCCAGTTGCAGGCCTTCGGTGTTGGCCAGGCCCAGGGAGTGCACATCGTTGATGAACACCAGCAGGCCGGCCACCTTCATGGTCTTGCCGATGCCGAATTCCTTGGCGGCCTTCATGGCGTTGGTGAAGTCGCCGCCGGCATTGGCCAGGGCCAGGATCTGCGCCTTGGAAGACTGCGCCTGCAGCAGGAAGGACGAAAAGTCGGAGGCGTTCAGCGGGTGGCGCACGGTGCCGGCCACGGTGCCGCCGTTGGCCTTGACCACGTTGGAGGCGTCGCCTTCGAGCGAGTAGCCGAAAGCATAGTCGGCGGTCAGGAAGTACCAGCTCTTGTTGCCGGCCTTGACCAGGGCGGAGCCGGCCACCTTGGCCAGCGAGACAGTGTCGTAGGCGTAGTGGACGGTGTAGGGCGAGCAGTCCTCATTGGTCAGGCGGGCCGAGCCGGCACCGATGACGATGAAGGGTTTTTTCTTTTCGGTGGTGACCTTGGACATGGCCAGCGCCGTGCCGGAATTGGTGCCGCCGATCAGCATCTGCAGGCCGTCCTTGTCTATCCACTCACGCGCCTTGGACGACGCGACGTCGGCCTTGTTCTGGTGGTCGGCGCTCAGCACCTCGATGGGGCGGTTCAGCACCTTGCCGCCGAAATCCTGCGCCGCCCACCTGAGCATTTCCGCGCCGGCGGGGCCGTCGATGTCGGCGTACAGGCTGGACATGTCGGTGATGATGCCGATCTTGATCGGGCCGGTGTTTTGCGCAAAGGCGGCGCCGGTAAGGCCTACGGCAAGTGCGGCAACAAGTGCTTTGAGTTTCATGGTGTCTCCTGGTATGGATGGGGTGAACGGGGGAATCAAAAAAATAAAAATGGACGGCCGCCGGCCTCAGACGCCAAGGTATTCCTGCAGCATGCCCATGTTGCCGGCCAGCTCGGCCTGGGCAAACTGCTTGACGATGCGGCCGTGTTCCATCACGTAGAAGCGGTCGGCCAGTGGCGCGGCAAAGCGGAAGTTCTGCTCCACCAGCACGATGGTGTAGCCCTTGGCCTTGAGCGTGAGGATCATCTCGGCGAGTTTTTGCACGATGACGGGCGCCAGGCCTTCGGAAATTTCATCAAGCAGCAAGAGGCGCGCGCCGGTGCGCAAAATGCGCGCCACGGCCAGCATCTGCTGCTCGCCGCCCGACAGGCGCGTGCCGGGGCTTGCGGCGCGCTCCTTGAGGTTGGGGAACATCGCGTAGATCTCGTCCAGGCTCATGCCGCCCGGGCCTATGGTGGGCGGCAGCATCAGGTTTTCCTCGGCCGTGAGGCTGGCAAAAATGCCGCGCTCCTCGGGGCAGTAGCCCACACCCAGCCGGGCTACCTTGTGCGGCGCGAGCTTGATGGCTTCTTCGCCGTTGATCTTGATGGAGCCCTTGCGCGCGCCCGTCATGCCGACGATGGCGCGCATGGTGGTGGTGCGGCCGGCGCCGTTGCGGCCCAGCAGGGTCACCACTTCACCTTCGTTGACCGTGAGGTTCACGCCGTGCAGGATGTGCGACTCGCCGTACCAGGCGTGCAGGTCTTCTATTTTGAGGAGCTCTTTGGTCATCTAGTGGGCTCCCTGCAGCTCGGTGTTCGCCGTGCCCATATAGGCTTCGATCACCAGCGGATTTTTGGCGACTTCGGCATAGGGGCCATCGGCGATGATGGCGCCGCGCTGCAGCACGGTGATACGGTCGGCAATCGACGACACCACGTTCATGTTGTGCTCCACCATCAGGATGGTGCGGCCGGCCGAGACTTTTTTGATCAGCTGCGTCACACGGTCCACGTCTTCATGGCCCATGCCCTGGGTGGGTTCGTCCAGCAGCATCAGCTCGGGCTCCAGCGCCAGCGTGGTGGCGAGTTCCAGCGCGCGCTTGCGGCCGTAGGGCAGGTTCACGGTGAGCTCGTCGGCAAACGCGCTGAGGTCGACCTCGGCCAGCAGTTCGCGGGCGCGGCCGTGCAGGTGGAACAAGCTGTCCTCGGCCTTCCAGAAATGGAAGGAGGTACCCAGGTTGCGCTGCAGCGCCGCGCGCACGTTCTCCAGCACCGTCATGTGCGGGAACACGGCAGAGATCTGGAAGGAGCGCACGATGCCGCGCCGCGCGGTCTGCGCGGGCTGCTCGAAGGTGATGTCGCTGCCGTTGTAGACGATGCTGCCGCGCGTGGGCGTCAGGAACTTGGTGAGCAGGTTGAAGAAGGTGGTCTTGCCGGCGCCGTTGGGCCCGATCAGCGCGTGGATATGCCCGCGCTGGACCTTGAGGTCCACGTTGTTGACGGCCACGAATCCCTTGAATTCCTTGGTCAGCCCTCGTGTTTCGAGAATGAACTCCACGGACAAATTGCTCTCCGGCAGGTAAGGGGTTGGACATCACGGTGCGCCAGGGCGGCCGCGACGGGTATGCAGCCGCGGGCATAGGCCCGTGAAACACAGCTGGTCATCCTAGCTATCCCCTCCCGCAGGCGGTACCCGGTCAGACCCTTAGGTAGTTTTGCGTGATCCCGCGCCGCCGGTTTATTGCTCGCGGTTTCGGTTGGGGTTTCCTTCGCCGCGTGCCTGGCGGGTGGGTTTGTCGGCGGCGGCCTCCCTGGCCTGGGCGGCTTCGCGCTGCGCCTGTTGCTGCTGCCGCCGCTGTTGCTGTTCCTGGGCTTGGGCTTGGGCTTGGGCTTGGGCCTGGTGCTGGCGTTGCTGCTCCTGCTGGGCACGTAGCTGTTGTTGCTGCTGCTGTTGCAGATGTTGTTGCTGTTGCTGCTGCTGCTGCCTTTGCGCGGCCTGTTGCTGGCGCGCGTTTTCCTGGTCGCGCTGGGCCTGCTCGCGCAGGGCGCGCTGGCCAATGGCTTCTTCACCCGAGCGGCGCTGCTGTTCCAGCTGGGGGGCTTGCAGCTTTTCCCGTTGCTCTCGCTGTTCCCTCTGCTCCCTTTGCTGGCGCTGCTGTTCGCGCTGGGCTTGCTGCTGGCTGCGCTGCGCCTGTTCGGCGGCATGGCGCTCGGCCTCGGCGCGGGCTTGCGCGCCGGCATTGGCATTGGCCGCCTGGGCGCGTTCCTGCGCCTCGTTGCGGGCCCGCGCGTCGCGCTGGGCCTGCTCGCGCAGCGCGCGCTGGCCTATGGGCTCTTCGCCCGAGCGGCGCTGCTGTTCCAACTGCGGGGCCTGCAGCTGTTCCTTCTGCTCTCGTTGCTGGCGTTGCAGTTCGCGCTGCGCGTGCTGGCTGGCTTCGGGGGTGCTGCGCTCCGGTGCGGGCGCAGGACGTGCGGCTCCCGCGGCAACGGGTGCGGCGGGGCCGGCGCGCCGTTCATCCCGGTTGTTGTCATCGCGGCGGCCGTCACGGCCATCACGGCGCTCATCACGCCTGTCGTCGCGGCTGCTGACGACGGGCACGGGCCGTGCAGCCACTGTCGGTGGCGGCAAGGCGGCTGCAGGGCGTTGCCGTTCGCGAAGCTCCGCTGGGTTGGGGCGGTGCGGCAGCGCGCCGCGGTCGGCCACAAGCTGCGCGCGGCCCAGGTCGGCGCGGCTCAGCGCCTGCTGCACACGCACCGGCCGGCCGCGCTCGAAGTCCTCGCGGCTGACGGCCGTCACGGCGGCGGGCTGGCGCTGGTAGCGGTACACATTGGTCACGTTGATCGTGTTGTTGACCACGATGTTGTTGTTCACCTGCGTGACGTAGCGCGGGCTCACGCGGTAGGCCGGACGGAAGGCCTCGCCGGGCGCCAGCGGGAACCAGCCCACGCCGGGGCGCGCCGCGCCGCCTATCGAGATGTTCCAGCTCACGCCGCCGTTGCTGCCGCCCACAAAGGCGACCAGCGCGGGCGCGTACACCGGGCGCGGCGCGAGCCGCCCCGGCACCCAGGCCCAGCGCGGGCCTATCTGCGCCCAGCGGCCGTAGTGAAAGGGCGCGAAGCCCCAGGGCGCGTCGTCCACCCAGGTCCAGCCCCAGGGCGAGACCCAGGCCCAGTGGCCCATGCGGTAGGGCGCCCAGTTGACGGGCACGGCGCGTGGTATCCAGATGGCGCCGTAGCTCGGGTCCTGGCTCCAGCTGCCGTAGCTGTCGAGCTGCTGGTAGCCCACGGTTTCGCGCGGCACATAGCGCGCGGACACCGACTGGTCCTCCAGCCGGTCGCGGTTGGCGGCCCACAGGTCGAAGTCATCCTGGCGCGAGGCGCCCGGCCCGGCCGGCACCAGCTGCGTGCCGCTGAAGTTGGCCTGCTGGCCGGCACTCAGGTTGACCGAGGCCGAGTTGTCGCCATAAATCACGCCACCGCCCGATTGCGCGATCACGCGCGTGGTATTGCCGGCCGGGTCCACGTCGAGGCGGTAGTCGCCGGGCTGCGAGACCACAAAGGCCAGGTTGGGCGTGTCGATTTCCAGGCGCTGGCCGTCAAACAGCTGGCGCACGCGCAGCTTGAGTGTGCCCTGGGCCAGGCGCAGCTGGGTGGTGTTGTCGTCCAGCGCGAGCAGGTCCAGGCTGGTCTGGTGGTTCATGCGCACGGCGGTGGAGCCGGCATGGAGTTCGGCGCGGGCCTGCGGGCCCGTCCACAGCCTGTCGCCGGCGGTCAGCGGGCGGTTCAGTGCGGCGGGTGTCCAGGCATCGTTGGCATCGGCGGGCGCGAAACTCACGGCGCCTTCAACCAGGTTGAGCCGGGCCACGCGGCCGGGCGGGTCCAGCGCATCAGCCTGCGGTGCGGGCTGCTGGGCCCAGGCCACGGGCTGCAGCAGCGCCAGCACGAAGGCGATCGCCAGCAGCACGAGGTACCAATAGAGGTCGGAAAAGCGAAAGCCCCGGAAATCATGGCCGGTGTCGCTGCGGGATGGTTCGATGTCGGTGCGGGTCATGGTGCACGCTCTCTTCCTGTCGTTGCGGGCTCATCGCTGACGAGGCCGGGGTGGAGGCTGTGGCCCTATGAGAACCACCATACCTAAGACAACGTGCCGCACGATGGATGGAGTGCTAACAAGCGGTAAAGATTGCGCCATTCGCGGGAGCGATGAAACAGGATGTAAGGCACGGGCACCGAAACACACCCAAACGATGTGCGACGATGTCGCCCATGCAAGATTTCTGGCCCTCCAGCGGCTTCAAGCAACTGCGCCGCACCCCGCGCGGCTGGCTGCAGCCCACCGACGATTACCTGCGGCTGTTCCTCGCGCGGCCCGAACTGGCCCTGGTGCCGGAGTCCTGCGAGGCCGAGCGCGCCCTGCATGCCGCGCTGGCGGCTGCGCCCTCAAAGCCGGTGGCGCCAGCTGAATTGCAGGCGCTGCAGGACGCCGACGCGCGGGACAACTATGCGCATTTCCTGCGTTTTCGCGACGGCCTGCTGGCGGCGGGCACGCTCGAGGCCTATTACCTGCGCCTGTTCCCGCGCGACGGCTCGGGCCGCGTGGACATACCGCCGCTCTTCATCGACCTGATGGTGCAGGCCATGCTGCGCAGCCTGCTGGACGATTGCACCGATGCCTATGAAGTGCGCGCGGCCGAAATGCTGTTTCGCCCGCAGCGCATCAGCACCGAAGGCGGCCGGGTGCTCAGCGGCGACCTGGCGGTGCTGGACATGCTCCATGAAACCGGCGGCGTGGGCGACTTCGGCCGCTTCCTGGCCGAGGCCGGCGCGCCAGTGCCCGCCATCGAACTGCGGGTGCTGGCTGAGGACAATGCGGCCGCCTATTGGCAAGAGACCGAAGAGGCCGAAGGGGCGGGCGGCCGTCGTTTTCTGCTGGACCTCACGCATGAGATCAACAATGAACTGGGCCACGGCCTGGTGCTGACCGTGGTGCGCGCGCACTCGGGCCTGAAAGCGCTGGCCGCCGTGCTGCAGAAATGGATTGCCCATTTGCTGGGTGTGGCCGTCACCGTACGCCCGGTGCAGAAGGTGGACGACGAAGCCTGGCGCTGGCATGTGGGGCTGGACGCCGGGGCCACGGCCTTGCTCAATGATTTGTACGAAGGCCGCGAGGTGGAGCCGGCGCGCCTGCAGCGGCTGGTCAGCCTGTTCCGGCTGGAGTTTGCCGACCCGCGCGAGATGCGCGCCGACGTGGCGGGCAAGCCGGTCTACCTGGGAATGACGATGGACGCCGGCGGCGTGCTCAGGCTCAAGCCGCAAAACCTGCTGGTCAACCTGCCGCTGACGGACGCGGCTTCCTGATCGCGCCGCAGGTTCAGTCGCTGCCCTCCACTTCGACCACCAGCACGCGGGCTTCGCCCACCGGCGAGGCGACATGCTCGGTGCCCGCGCTCGCGAAAAAGATGTCGCCGGTTTCCAGCATTACCGAGCATTGGCCGCAGTTGTCGCGGTAGCGCATCTCGACGCGGCCGTCGAGCACGGCGAACACTTCCTCGCCTTCGTTGATGTGCCACTTGTAGGGCTTGTCGGTCCAGTGCAGCCGGGTGGTGATGCCCTGCATATTGGCCACCGTCATCGCGCCCCAGGCGCGTGTTGCGGTGAAATCCTTGCTTCGAATGATCTTCATGTGGGTCTCCAACAGGTGAGCGCGTGGCGCAATGAAAGCCACGCCATGCTACGTCGCGGGGCCGCCGCAAACATGAATTCTTCGGTGTGGATTGATTCCGTATCCGCATCACTGACATGAGCGGCCGAGAGCTAAGATGACCGCATGAAAACCGTATTGCTGCCCGGTGGCGAAGCCGTTCCCGCCCTCGGAATGGGCACCTGGAACATGGGCGATGCGCCATCGCGCCGCGCCGACGAACTCGCGACCTTGCAGCTGGGCCTGGACCTGGGCTGCACGCTGGTCGACACCGCGGAAATGTATGGCGAAGGCCTGTCCGAGGAACTGGTCGGCGAAGCGCTGCAAGGCCGGCGCGACGAAGCCTTTGTCGTGAGCAAGGTGTATCCGCACAATGCGTCGAAGGCCAGCATGGTGGCGGCCTGCGAGCGCAGCCTGCGCCGCTTGCGCACCGACCGCATAGACCTTTATTTGCTGCACTGGCGCGGCTCGGTGCCGCTGGCCGAAACCCTGCAGGCTTTCATGGCGCTGCAAAAGGCCGGCAAGATCAGGCACTACGGCATCAGCAACCTGGACATTGCGGACATGAAAGAGCTGTGGGCCTTGCCCGGCGGCAAGGACGTGCAGGCCAACCAGCTGCTCTACAACCTCACGCGGCGCGGCATCGAATGGGACTTGCTGCCCTGGCTGCGCGAGCGCCGCGTGCCGGTGATGGCCTATTCTCCGATTGAGCAGGCGCGCCTCTTGCGCCATGCGGGCCTGGCCCGCTTTGCCAAAAGCCACGGCATGACGCCCTCCCAGGCAGCGCTGGCCTGGCTGCTGGCGCAGCAAGGCGTGATCGCGATCCCCAAGACCAGCCACTCGGACCGCTTGCGCGAGAACGTTGCGGCGGCCGGCATTCAACTCAGTGGCGGACAACTGGCTGAGCTGGACGCCTTGTTCAAGCCCCCGGCGGGCCCTGCGGCGCTTGAAATGCTCTAGGCCCATCGCCGGACGCGAGGCCGGCCCCCGCGGATCACGGTCCATCCAGGCCTTGTATAGACAGGTCGGCGAATAAAATCGAGAGTCAAAAACCGGCTGCACGCGGGGTGCCCATCTTGGCCTTATGCTTGCAAGCCCCATCTGGAGACCTTCCCCCATGCTTCGCAAAATCCTGTCCTTTCTGGCCCTCGCGTTCGTGCTCTGCGCCGCGCAGGCCCAGAGTTATCCCACCAAGCCCATTCGCCTGATCGTGCCTTTCCCGCCCGGCGGCGGCACCGACATCCTGTCGCGCCTGGTGGCCACCAAACTCACGGAGGCCAGCAAGTGGACGGTGGTGCCCGACAACCGCGGCGGCGCGGGCGGCACCATAGGCATTGCCGAAGCCGTGCGCGCCGCGCCCACGGGCTACGACATGGTCATGGGCCAGAAGGACAACCTGGTCGTCGCGCCCTGGCTCTATAAAAACCTGAGCTACGACCCGACCAGGGACCTGGTGGCCGTGGCCCACGTGGCCTACACGCCGGTGGTCATCGTCACGGGCGTGCAGTCGCGCTTCAAGACCCTGGCCGACGTGGTGGCGGCCGCCAAGGCCGCGCCCGACAGCGTGACCTACGGCTCGCCCGGCAACGGCACCACCATCCACCTGGCCGGCGAAATCTTCAACGGCGCCGCCAATATCAAGCTGCGCCACGTGCCCTACAAGGGCTCCAACCCGGCCATGATGGACGTGCTGGCCGGCAATGTGGACCTGATGGTGTCCTCGCTGCCCTCGGCCATCGCCCAGATCAAGTCGGGCAAGCTGCGCCCGCTGGCCGTCACTTCGGCGCGCCGCAGCACCTCGCTGCCCGAAGTGCCCACCGTGGCCGAGCTGGGCTACAAGGACTTTGACGTCAGCACCTGGTACGGCCTCTTCATGCCGGCCGGCACGCCCAAGGACATCGTGGCCACCGTCAATGCTGAGGTCAACAAGCTGCTGGCCACGGCCGACATGAAAGCCGCCATCCACGCCCAGGGCGCCGAGGTGCAGAACATGACGCCCGAGCAGTTCTCCAGCCTGCTCAAGACCGACTACCTGAAATGGAAGAGCATCGTGCAGGCTTCCGGCGCAACCATCGAATAAGCGCGTTTTCAGGCTTGCTTCCCGCATAAGGCGGCGCCCAGACGGGCGCCGCTTTTTTTTGACCGCAGTGCTACGTGTAAACCCTAGGAGGCTGAAGCTTTGCTACATGACATGATCTAGTCATCTATAGGACTAGATCAATCATGAGTGCCCCCACCCTGACCGTGGTGCCCGAGCCGGGCCAGAGCCGTTATGCCGCGCTGGCCGCCGCCTTGCGGACGCGCGTGGTGGCGGGCGAATGGCCGCCGGGCAGCGCGCTGCCGGCCGAGCAGACCCTGGCCGCCCAGCACGGCGTGGCGCTGGGCACGCTGCGCCGCGCGCTGGAACTGCTGGCCAGCCAGGGCCTGATTGAGCGCATCCATGGCCGCGGTACCTTTGTGCGCGCCGGCCTGGCGGGCGACACCATGATGCGTTTCTTCCGCTTCGGCGAGGGCACGGGCGAGGTGCCGGTCTCGCGCATCGTGTCGCGCCAGCTGCTGATCGCGCCCGCCGAGGTGGCGCGCCGCCTGGGCCTGGCGCCCGGTGACACGGCGCTGCGCCTGCAACGTGTGCGCTCGCTGTCGGGTCACCCCTGTGTTTATGAGGAAATCTGGCTGCCACTGGCCTTGTTCGCCGGGCTTGCCGAGGGGGATGCCGCCAGCTGGGGCGATCTGCTTTACCCCATGTTTGCCGAACGCTGCGGCGTGCGCGTGGCCCGCGCGATCGATGAAATCGCCTTCGGCGTGCTGACCGCGGCGCAGGCCGGGCACCTGGCCCTGTCGGCCGGCCACCCCTGCGCGCTGGTCACGCGCAGCGCCTACGACCTGGCCGGCCGCTGCGTGGAAGTGCGCCACACGCGCGGCGATGCCCATGCCTTTCACTACACCGTCACCATCACCTGAACGCGTTCTTGCGCGTCCTTGAACCATCCCTGAAACCGGAGAAACCATGCCAGCCAAAACCCATCACCCCGCACCCGCGGCCCGGCCGCTGAACCGCTCGCGCCGCCTCATGCTGCAGGCCACGGGCGCGGCCGTTGCCGCACCCTGGGCTTTTGCCGCCAGCGCGGCCGGCCAGATCGCCGGCGGCAAGCCGATCACGCTGGTTGTGTCTTACGCCGCGGGCGGCGGGGCCGACCTGATGGCGCGCCTGATCGCGCCGCGCCTGGCGGAATTCCTGGGCCAGCCCGTGCTGGTGGACAACAAGCCCGGCGCTGGCGGCCAGATCGCCGCCACCCAGGTGGCGCGCGCCACGCCCGACGGCACGCAGCTGCTGGTCGATGCCTCGTCCTTCGCAGTCAACCCCGCGCTCTATCCCAAGCTGCCCTACGACGTCGACACGGCCTTCGCGCCGCTGGCCGTGCTCGCGCAGTTTCCCAATGTGCTGGTCTGCACGCCCGGCTTTGAGGCCAAAAGCGTCAAGGACCTGATACGCATGGCCAAGGCCAAACCCGGGCAGATCGCCTATGCCTCTTCGGGCAACGGTTCGGCCCAGCACCTGGCCGGCGCGCTGTTCGAGGACTTGGCCGGCGTCAAGCTGGTGCATGTGCCCTACCGCGGCGGCGGCCCGGCCATGAACGACGTGATGGCCGGCCAGGTGCCGCTGTTCTTCGCCAACGTGGCCTCGTCGCTGGGGCAGATCCAGTCGGGCCGGCTGCGCCCCCTGGCGGTGACCAGCCGGCGCCGCACGCGCTCGCTGCCCGACATGCCGACCATGGAAGAAGCCGGCGTGCCGGCCTACGAGGTGCTCGAATGGAACCCGGTGCTGGCGCCGGCCGGCCTGGACGCCAAATCGAAGGCCGCGCTGGTCGCGGCCATCCGCAAGACCATGGCCGACCCCGAGGTGCTGGGCCGCATCCGCAGCCTGAGCGGCGAGGTCTTCCCCGACGGCCCCGAAGCGCTGACCGTGGCCTTTCTCAAGGCCCAGCAGCTCAAATGGGGCCGCATCATCAAAGACCGCAAGATCACCGCTGGATAAAACATGCGGCATGCAGCGATAGCCCCGGTGGCGCCCGGCTGGGACAGCCACGTGCATGTGTTCGATGCCCAGGCGCCCGTGGCCGCGGGCCACTACCGCCCTGTGCACCGGCCGCTGGCCGACATTGAGGAACTGGCCCAGGCCTACGGCTTCGGCCACCTGGTGCTGGTGCAGCCCAGCGTCTACGGCACCGACAACAGCGTGCTGCTCGGCGCGCTGCGCGCCGGCCGGGGCCGGCACCGCGGCGTGGTGGTGCTGCCGCCCTCGGTGGACGACGCGACGCTGGCCGACATGCATGCGCTGGGCGTGCGCGGCGTGCGTTTTAACCTGGTGTCGCCCGTCGGCGACAGCCTGAAAGCGGCGCAGGGCGGCGCGGCGGAGCGCTTCCAGGCCCTGGCGCCGCGCCTGCGCGCCCTGGGCTGGCATGTGCAGTGGTACGCCTCGCCCGAGGACCTGCCGGCGATCGCGGCCCTGCATGCCGCCCACCCGGTGCCCGCGGTGCTGGACCATCTCGCGGGCATGCACGCGGGGATTGGGCCCGGCCACCCGGCCTGGCGCGCGCTGGAGCAGCTCACGGCCCAGGATGCCTGGGTCAAGCTTTCGGGCTGGTACCGCCTGGGCGCGCAGGCGCCGTATGAGGCGCTTTATGACGTGGTCCGGCGAATGGCGGCGCTGTTCGGCCGGCGCCTGGTCTGGGGCTCCGACTGGCCGCATACCGCTTTCGCGCCCGATGCACTGCCGGCCTATGCCAGCACCTGGGAGCCCGTGTCGCGCGCGCTGACAACGGTTCAAAAGCAATGCGCCCGGGAGCAGGCGCCGGCCGCCCTGTACGGCTGATCGCCCCCTGGGGCGGCCCCGAGCCCGGAGTGGCTTAAAATCACGGGCTACGCCATTTTTAACCGGAGTTCTCCATGCCCAAGAAAATCAGAGTCGAAGCCGACATCTGCGCCCCAAAGCCAGTCCCTCCCAAGGGCTACACCATCACCACCGGCCGTGGCCAGAAGATCAGCCTGGAGCGTGGTTCGCACACCCGCAGCAAAAAGAACCCAGGCAAGCGTCCCCACCAGGGTTGAGCCGGTTTTACTGATGCGGCCCCAGAGGCTGCGTCCAAAAAAGCGCCCCCTCAGGGCGCTTTTTTCATGGTCCAGAGGTGACGCTCGATGAGTTTGGCTCAAATACCGGTCAATTCAGAGAAAAGATCTGGACTTGCAGTAGAAACGCCTCTTGACGGGAATCGGCCTTGATTTCTAATCGCCTTTGAAATCATCGGAGGGGATTAAAAAAATGTTGCCCAGAATTGCAGTGTTCCTGGCCCTGGGGTTGGGATGTTTTTCCATTTCAAGCGCCCAGCCGCTTGCAAACCCGATTGCAACAAGGCAGATAGGAACGCCGAACGCATTCCCGATGGCGATCTACAAAAACATCAAAGTGCAGGATTTGAATCAAATCCTGACTGATTCGTTTGTGGAATCCGGCTTCACCCTGCTTGCCGCAAAAAAAGACGCAGACAGTGCCACGGTCTTCCGGTTTTCTTATCCCGTGGACAAGAATGGCAAATACGGCGTTGTGATTTTTGGATTCAAGGTAGATGGCACCGTTGTCAATGGCCGGTGCATGAACTGTTTTTTGCGATGGGGAAAAATACAGGACGAAACGGACATCGGGAAATTTCCATGGATGGTCCAGTACGACCTGAGCAGCAGGCTCTACCCGGACATTGACCAGGCGTATTCGTCCATCAAAAACAAATCCCTGAACTACCTGGATCCCCAGCGCGGGTTTGATTACAAAAACGCATGGGGCGGAGAGCGTAATCGCTGGACTTACGACAACTCCTATGTCAAGGTCAAACTGCCGGATCTGAAGCGGGAGTGGGTCCGCGCCCTCACTGATTCCGGTTTCATCCTGTTACGCGACAGCAATCCTGCCGCCGATGCCTCTGATTCTGTTGTGGATTTTTCATTTCCCATCGACAGCGATAAACCCGGTGGGGTGGTTTATTCCATTCAATTCCGGAGCCAGTTTGATGCCGATGGGCTTTGCTACCCTTGTGAAGCCAGCCCGTGGTATGACCCCTACCAGACGTTGCCGCCCGCTGGTTTGTCTGCCATGCCCGGCAGGCTGACGCTGGCTTCGCGGTTTGAGGCCGGCCTCAACAGCGCATACGAGCAGATCAAGGCGTCGACGGAACGCAATCTTCGGCCAAGAACCCAATTCACCCGACCGCCAAAATACGTTCCACCTGGCTCTCCGCGGCCGCCTCCAGTCCCTATGGTTGTGACATGAACCTGCACTGGTCGGTCGATACCGCCAATCACGGCCCACTCCTCTACGGACCGTGGTTTGACAGGCTGTTTCTCTTTGGCACGGTCGGCATTGCGCTGGTCCTGGGCGCTTTGGCGATGATCTCGCCGGCGATGTTTTTGGCGGTAGTGCTGGTCGACGTCTGGCTGTTCGCCAGCCCCCACGTCATTGCCACCTACACCCGCATCGGGTTTGACAAAGCCCATGTCAAAAAGCACTGGTTCCTGATTTTTGGTTTGCCGCCCATCGTGCTTGTCGGGGTCACGATGGTCGCGCTGGCCTATGAGCTGGGCGGCCTGTTCACCCTGTACTTCATTGCGCAGACCTACCATGTCACCCGGCAGTCGTTCGGCATTGCAAGGGCGTACAGAAGGGCCGACCCGCAGGCCACGGGCCCGGATCGTTTGTCGGAAAGCCTGATCTATCTCTTCCCGCTTTGGGGCTTGATGCACCGGTGTACAACGGCCCCTGAATTCTTTTATAGCTACCCCATCTATCTTCCAGCCGTTGACGCCGCACTGGCTGACGCAACAGGCATAGTCGCGGTCCTTGCCGCCGCATGGTGGGCGTATCGGCAGATACGCCTTGCGCTGGCGGGGCGGCTTAACGCAAGGCACAGCCTGTTTGTGGCATCGCACCTGCTTGTCATCAGCGTGGCCTACCTGTGGGTCACGGACATCACGTCAGGGTGGCTGGTGGTCAATATCTGGCACAACCTGCAATACCTGCTGTTTGTCTGGCTGCAGAATGTCCGTCGCGATGCGCAACGGCCAGGTGCGGCCTGCGAGCGGTCCATTCACGGCCAAGACCTCGAGCGACTGACGAGGCCGCTAAGGAGTGCGGGTAAATACCTCGCACTGTGTTTGGTGGTGGGGGCGGCCATGTACCAGGCACTGTCGGTGGCCGGCCAGCAACTGGTCTGGCTGGGACTGCCCACCGTGTTCATCCTGCATTTCACCGTGAATTTCCACCACTACCTGGTAGACGGCGTGATCTGGAAAAGACCTAAACCCGGCGCGTGACGCATCCGGCGCGGGCCCGGCCGGTTTCAGCGCTCGAGCGCAGCCGCCATGCGGTGCGGCATGAGGCGTTCGCGTGGCGCCGCGCCGCCCCACAGGCTCAGCATCAGGTCCACGATGACCGGTCCGAAATCCTGGTGCGGAATTTCGACCGAGGTGAGCCACGGGGCGAGCCAGGCATTGATCGGGTTGCCGTCGATGCCGACCAGCTCGCAGTCGCCGGGCACCCGGATCCCGCTCTCGCGGGCCACGCGGTGCAGCCCATAGGCGACCTGGTCGCTGATGCACATCGCGCCACGCGGCCAGGCACCGGGCGCCGCGAACTGGGCCGCGGCGGCGTAGCCGATTTCCAGGTGCGAGATGCCGGGGGCCTCCACCCGGCGGATCCGGTCGGCTGACAAGCCCCTGGCGACGGCCCGCTCGCAAAAGCCCTGCACGCGTTCCCGGGTCGTGGACGATCCGCGCGACGGAAATACCACGGCCGGCGCGTCGATGCCGCGGTCGAGCAGGTAGTCTGCGGCGGCGGCGCCGGCCGCCAGGTTGTCAGGCCCCACGAAGGCGCAGGTGCCGAACGGGCTGCGCCGGCTCACGAAGACCATGGGCGCACCGCGCTCCACGAAGTCGCGCAGGCCGTCACTGGGCTGCGCCGCGACCATCACGTAGCCCTGCACGACCTGCGAACGCATGGCGTTGAGATAGTCGTCCTGCAGCTCAGGCCGGTCGTGCGTGTCGCACAGGATCATGGTGTAGCCGGCCTCGCGCAGCGCGGCCTCGGTGGAGGCGGCCAGCGTGGCCATCACCGGGTTGTCAAGGTTGGCGGCCAGCATCGCGACCAGGCGGCTCTCACGGCTGCGTAGCGCGCGCCCCAGCTGGTTCGGGTGGTAGCCCACGGTCTTGATCGCCTCGCGCACGCGCGCCAGCGTTTCCGGCGAAGCCCGCCGGGTTTCGCCGTTCACGATGCGCGAGACGGTGGAGATGGAGACGCCGGCCTGCACGGCGACTTCGCTCAGCGAAACCGGGCCGACGCCCTTGCGCCTGCGCGGGGTGTCGTCGGTCATCGCTGCGGGCGGCAGGCCTGCCGGGTCTGGGCGCCGCAGCGAATGTTGGGTTGGCGCGAAGGCCGGTCATGCGGCTGGCGAGGCGGGAGTCCGGCGAGTGGAAAGCGAGGCATCGATGGGGCGTATTGTGGGAAAACAAAGGGCGACGGCGGCCGGCCGACCGGCGGCGCGGCCGGTGCATGCCAGCAACTACATATAACCGAGAAAGCCGCCACAGACAAGTATGGCAAACGATTGCCAATCGTTGGCAAACGTTTGCCATAATAGCCCAAAGCCGACAACAATCGCAAGACGACGGCACAAGAAGACATGGTTTTCACCTCGCCGGCCGCCGGCGCGCATTCCTGAAGCCGACGACCGATCGGCCCCACCTTCCTTTTTTCCAGAAAGAGACAAACATGAACTTCCAGCTTCGTTCTCTCGCCAGGCACGCCATGCGCGCCGGCCTCCTGGGCGCCGCCGTCGCCACGCTGGGCACCAGCGCCTTCGCCGACATCCGTGTCATGTGCTACCAGGACGGCAATGAATGTGATGTCACGGCCGACCTGATCAAGCGCTATGAAGCCCAGAACGCCGGCGCCAAGGTGATCCTTGACGTGGTGCCCTACAAGACCGTGGTTGAGCAGCTGCCCGTGCAGCTCGCGGCCGGCCAGGGCCCCGACATCGCGCGAGTCGCCGAGATCGGCGGCCTGTCGAAGAACTACATCGACATCAGCGCCTATGTGAAGGACCGCAAGTACTGGGAAGACAACTTCGGCAGCACCTTGCCCTGGATGCGCAACAAGGCGGGCGACAAGGGCATTTACGGTTTCCTGTCGCAGATGACCATGACCGGCCCCTTCGTCAACAAGACCTTGTTCGAGCAGGCCAAGGTGCCCATGCCCGGCCCCAAGGCCACCTGGGAAGAGTGGGCCGATGCGGCGCGCAAGGTGGCCAAGGCCACGCAGACCCCGGCCGCCATGGCCTGGGACCGCTCGGGCCACCGCTTCGCGGGCCCGGCCGTCAGCTACGGCGCGAAGATCTTCGACGCCAAGGGCAACCTCACGGTTGATGCGGGCTACAAGACCGCCGTGGGCAAGTTCGTCGGCTGGCACAAGGACGGCACCATGCTCAAGGACGTCTGGGGCGGCTCGGGCGGCTCCAGCTATGCCGATGCCGTGGGTGAATTCAAGAACGGCCGTGTGGTGATGATCCTGTCGGGTTCATGGCAGATCAACCGCATGCAAAAGGAAATCGGCAATGCCTTCGACTGGGTCGCCGTGCCCAACCCTTGCGGCCCCGCGGCCTGCTCGGGCATGCCCGGCGGCGCGGCCTGGGTGGCGCTCAAGACCACCAAGTCTCCCAAGGAGGTCGGCCGCTTCCTGGACTTCATGGCGCAGGAAGCCAATGTCGCTGAATTCGCGTCGCGCACCAACACCATTCCGGCCCACGCCGGGGTGGCCAAGCGGGGCCTGGCGTACACCAGTGCGGGCCCGGCCGCCAAGGCGGCGCTGACCGTCTTTACCAACGGCACTGGCACCATCGCGGCCCCGGCCTACGCGCTGCAGGGCTACAAGTACAACCGCGCCCTGATGCTGCCGACCGTGACCCGCGTCACCCAGGCCATCGTGGGGGAAATCAGCGTGGATGAGGCCGTGACCAAGATCGGCACCGACATGGCCGAGGCGGTCAAACAAGCTGAGAAGTAGGCACACCCCCGTGGCGCGCACTGCGTGCGCGCCTCCCCCCTTGCAGGGGGCGACAGCTGCGGCCCGGCAAAGCCGGTTCCGCGCTGTCACTGGCATAAGGCCGGGGCGTAGCGAGTGCCCTTGGGACAGTAGATCGGAGTCGGTATGTCAGTCTTTTCGGCCTTTCTGGGCTTTTTGTTCAACCTGTTCGAGCCGGTTTTCCGGCTGGGCCAGAAATGGCTGGGCGCATCGCGCATAGGCTGGCTTTTTGTCGGGCCCAACCTGGTGATCATCAGCATCTTCACCTTTTTGCCCATCGTGGTGAACCTGGTGTATGCGGTGACCGGCGGGGTGAACCTGCTGCCCACACAGCGGCCTTTCACGGGGCTGGAGAATTTCGCCATCCTGCTCGAATGCCGCGACTATGCGGACCTGCAGACTTGCCGCACCGACATCTTCTGGCGCTCCATTGCCAACACGGTCAAGTTCAGCCTGATCCAGGTGGCCTTGATGGTGTTTTTCTCGCTGGCCACGGCCCTGGTGCTGAACCGAAAAATCATAGGCCGCGGTTTTTGGCGCGGCGTGTTCTTCTACCCGGTGCTGCTGTCGCCGGTGGTGGTGGCGCTGATCTGGAAATGGCTGCTGCAAAGCCAGGGCGTGTTCAATGCCGGCTTGGTGGCCATGGGCGGCTCGCCCATGGACTGGCTGCTGGACAGGCACTGGGCCTTCTTCTGGGTGGTGGTGGTGTCGATCTGGGCCCACATGGGTTTTTACACGCTGATCCTGCTGGCCGGCCTGCAGGCCATTCCGAAAGACGTGTATGAAGCCGCCGAGATGGATGCCGCGCCGCCCTGGCGCGTGCTCAGGCGCATCACGCTGCCGCTGCTCATGCCCAACCTGATCGTGGTGCTCGTGCTGGTGATGATCCGCGCGGTGCAGAGTTTTGACGAGGTCTTTGTGCTCACCGGCGGCGGCCCGGGCTCGGCCACCACCTTTATCGTGCAGTACATCTACCAGACCGGCTTTGCCGAGCAGATCCATCTCTACGGCCTGGCGGCAGCGGCCTCGCTGATCCTGGCCGCCGGCCTGATGGCCCTGACGCTTGCGCAGCTGCGACTGTCCAAAGCCGGTGAGGCCGGCAAGACCAAAAAATAACCCAGAAATAGGAAACGGTGATGGCAAATTTCTTCACCCGCACCAAGGGCCGCAAATACGGCGGTACCCACCTGCATTGGACCGACTGGGTCTCTTACGCCTACCTGCTGGCCGGCCTGATCGTGATGTTCGGCCCGGTGCTCTGGCTGGTGATGTCGTCCTTCAAGACTGAAAGCGCGCTGAGCCAGTTCCCGCCGACCTTTCTGCCCTACAGCCAGAAGGAAGTGGTGGTGGCCGGTTACGACAAGCCCCTGCCGCTGTTCCAGGCCAGGGACGAACAGGGCAAGACCCGCGAGCTGGCCCAGGTGCGCCGCATAGGCCTGGTCGCCACCATGGTCGACCCTGCGGCGCCGCAGACCGAGCTGCGCGTCAACATCAATGACCGCAAGCCGGTCAATGAACTTAAATTCGCCGGCGGCAACTACACCGAGCTGTTCGGCAAGTTCGCCTTCGGCACCTATTTGTGGAACAGCGTGTTCATCACCGTGGTGGCCACCCTGCTCACGCTGCTGTTCAACTCCATGGCGGCCTTCGCGCTGTCCAAGTACCAGTTCACCGGGCAGAAAACGGTCTTCGTGCTGATCATCGCCACGCTGATGATCCCGCCCACCATCATCCTGGTGCCGGCCTTCCTGGTGATCTCGGAACTGAACCTGCTCAACAACCTCTGGGGCGTGATCCTGCCCGCGGTGGCCACGCCCACCGGCGTGTTCCTGCTGCGCCAGTACATGCTGACCATTCCCGACGAGCTGCTGGAAGCCGCGCGCATGGACAACGCCAGCGAGTGGCGCATCTACTGGAAGATCATCCTGCCGCTGGCCGCGCCGGCCATGGCGGTGCTGGCCATCTTCTCTTTCATGTGGCGCTGGAACGATTTCCTCTGGCCGCTGATCGTGCTGTCCAAATCTGAGCACTTCACCCTGCAGCTCGCGCTCAACGCCTTCCAGGGCGAACTCAACACGCAGTGGCATTACCTGCTGGCGATGACCGTGATCACCTTGATCCCGATCACCCTGGTCTTCGCCTTCCTGCAGAAATACATCGCCACCGGCATTGCCAGTGCCGGCGTCAAATAAACCGAGGACTCTTTCGTGGCCACTCTTGAACTCGCCAACGTCGTCAAAACCTTCGACAAAGCCACCATCATCCATGGTGTGGACCTGGCCGTCTCCGACGGCGAATTTGTGGTCTTCGTCGGCCCTTCCGGCTGCGGCAAATCCACGCTGCTGCGCATCATCTCGGGCCTGGAGCCTGCCAGCAGCGGCGACATCCGCATAGACGGCCAGCGCGTCAACGACGTCTCCGCCGCGCACCGCGGCTGCTCCATGGTGTTCCAGTCCTATGCGCTGTACCCGCACATGAGCGTCTACGACAACATGGCCTTCGGCCTGGAAAACCTGGGCGTGGCCAAGGCGCTCATCGAAAGCAAGGTCAGCGCCGCCGCCGCCATGCTGCAGCTCACGCCGCTGCTGCAGCGCAAGCCCACCCAGCTTTCGGGCGGCCAGCGGCAGCGCGTGGCCATAGGCCGCTCCATCGTGCGCGAACCCAAGCTGTTTTTGTTCGATGAGCCGCTGTCCAACCTCGATGCCGAGCTGCGCGTCTCCATGCGCGCTGAAATCCGCGACCTGCACGCCCGCCTGGGCGCGACCATGATTTACGTCACCCACGACCAGGTCGAGGCCATGACCATGGCCGACAAGATCGTGGTGCTGCGCGCCGGCCGCATCGAGCAGGTCGGCTCGCCGCTGGAGCTGTACAACCGGCCCTGCAACCAGTTCGTGGCCGGTTTTATCGGCAGCCCGCGCATGAATTTTGTGCCGGCGGCCGAAATGCCCGGCGCCAAGGCCGGCGCCCAGACCGTGGGCATCAGGCCCGAGCATGCGAGGCTGGCGGACGACGGTCCGCTGCAGCTGGCGGTGTCCCAGGTCGAGCAACTCGGCAGCACCAGCATCCTGCACGGCAAGGTGGTGGAGGGCGTGCCTTTCGAGCTGATCCTGAGCGGCCAGACAAACATCAAGCGCGGCGACACCGTGCGGGTGAGCGCGCCCGCGGAGCAACTGCATTATTTCGACCAGAACGGCCTGCGCCTGTGAGCGCCATGCCCTCCCCACACAACACGCCCGCCATGCGCCTGGACCATCCCCCCGTATTCGCCCTGCAGTCCCGCAACGGCAACCACCTTGTGCTGGCCAGCGACGGCGCCGCCGTGGCCCACATCTGGGTGCTTGAAGAAGACATCGTGCGCGTGATGCTGCTGCCGCAAGGCCGGCCGCAGATGCCGCGCAGCTGGACGGTGGCGCCCGGCTTGGAGAACCTTCCCGCCGAAGGCCGCGACCGCTTTGACGTGAGCGGATTTTCGCTGCCCGCCTTTGCGTGTGAGCTTGAGCAGGACGGCGCGCAGCTGCGCATCAGCACCGCCGCCGTGCGCCTGAGCATCACGCTCAAGGGCTTCTTCTGCAATTGGGAAAGCCGCCACCAGGGCCGCTGGCAGGCCAGCGCCGCCGACCGCCCCACCCAGAGCTACAACTTCGGCTGGTGGGACGACAAGGTCTACCATTATTTGCAGCGTGAGCGCGGCGAGGCCTACTTCGGCCTGGGCGAGCGCGCCGGCGACGCCAACCGCGCCGGCCAGCGCTACCGCATGTGCAACCTGGACCCCATGGGCTACAGCGCGCGCAGCACCGACCCGCTGTACAAACACATCCCCTTCTACATCACCCGCAAGGGCGGCGAGAAGGATGCGGGCCTTTGCTACGGCCTGTTCTACGACACCCTGTCCGACTGCAGCTTCGACATGGGCCGCGAGATGGACAACTACCACGGCCATTACCGCTACTTTGTGGCCGACCACGGCGACCTCGACCTGTATTACATCGCCGGCGACGGCCCGGCCGCCATCACGCGCCGCTACACCTGGCTCACCGGCCGGCCCATCTTTCCGCCGCGCTACGCGCTGGGTTATTCGGGCTCGACCATGAGCTACACCGACGCGCCGAATGCGCAGGAGCGCATGGGCGAGTTCCTCGAGCGCTGCGAAGAGCATGACATTGCCTGCGACTCCTTCCACCTGTCCTCGGGCTACACCTCCATCGGTCCGGGCCGCTACGTCTTTAACTGGAACCGTGAGAAATTCCCCGATCCGGCGGCCTTTGTACAGAGCTACCTGGAGCGCGGCGTGCGCCTGGTGCCCAACATCAAGCCCGCGTTGCTCAGCAACCACCCGCGCTTCGAGGAAGCCCGGCAGGCCGGCCTGCTGGTGCAGGACCCGGACGGCCAGCCCACCGCCATCCAGTTCTGGGACGGCACCGGTGCCTACCTCGACTTCACCAACCCCAAGACCATTGCCTGGTGGAAAAAGCAGGTCACCGAACAGCTGCTGCAATACGGCATTCCCGCCACCTGGAACGACAACAACGAATACGAAATCTGGAGCGACAAGGCGCTGGCCCACGGCTTTGGCGCGCCGCGGCCCGCGCGCGAGGTGCGCCCGCTGCAGACCCTGCTGATGATGCAGGCTTCGCACGCCGCGCAGACCGAATTCGCGCCCGCCGAGCGGCCCTACCTGGTGTCGCGCTCGGGCGCCGCCGGCATGCAGCGTTATGTGCAGACCTGGTCGGGGGACAACTACACGGCCTGGGAAACCCTGCGCTACAACATCCGCATGGGCCTGGGCCTGGCGATGTCCGGCGTCTCCAACACCGGGCATGACATAGGCGGCTTCTCCGGCCCCGCGCCCGGGCCTGAGCTGTTGGTGCGCTGGGTACAGCACGGCATCTTTCTGCCGCGCTTCAGCATCCACTCCTGGAACGACGACAAGACCGTCAACGAACCCTGGATGTACCCCGAGGTAACCCCCCAGGTGCGCGCGCTGATACGCCTGCGCTACCGGCTCATGCCTTACCTCTACGACCTGGTGTGGCGTTACCACAGCGCTTACGAGCCCATCATCCGGCCGACCTACCACGACTTCCCCGAAGACGCGCGCTGCCTGGAGGAAAACGATGACATGCTGCTGGGCGCCAATTTGCTGGTGGCCTCGGTGGTCGAGCCCGGCCAGACGCGGCGTCCCGTGTGGCTGCCCGGCACCGGGGGCTGGTACGAGGTGCACACGGCGCGGCGCTTTGATGCCGGCCAGTCGATCACGCTGGAGGCGCCGCTGGACGGCCCGCCGCCCTTGCTTGCACGCGAAGGTTGCGCGATTCCGCTCAACCTCGGCGAGGTCCATTTCGCCAAGGCCCAGGATGTGCGCGGCTTCCAGCTCTTTCCTCTTAGGGGCGAGGGTAGTTTCGAAGCCAGCTGTTTTGAAGACGACGGCCATAGCCAGGCCTGGCGCAGCGGGGCTTATGGGCAGTGGCGCTTGCGTGTGGAGTCCACCACGCAAAGCTTGCACATCACGGTCTCTCGCGAGGGCCAGCGGCCGCCGGTGCAGGACACCTTGGTCTTGCTGCTGCCGGCCGCCGAGCAACGCAAGCTCAGCTTTGCCGGTGGGGCGCTCGCGCAGGAGCAGCAGGAAGGCGCCTGGCGGCGGCTGGCGCTAAAGCTCTAGCCCGGCGGCGCGACCGCGGCGCCCTCTATGTGATGGCGCGCCAGGGCCTCGGCCACAAAACCGCTGGCCTTCATGTCCTCAACAAAAGCGCGCAGCGCGTCGGCGGCCGCTTCGCCGCGCGTCTTGGGCACGCCCATGGCCTGCCGTATCACCATGAAGTGGCCCGGCAGCAAACGCAATCCGCCCCTCTGCCGGGCATCGGCCTCCAGCTGCTGCTTGACGCCGGCCGCGACATCGAGGTTTTGTTCGATAAAAGTGGCCACCGTGGTCGGCGAGCTTGGTGCCCTGACGATTTCGGCGTGCTTGAGCTCCCGGGTCAGAAACAGGTCATAGGCACTGCCCAGGCCTACCGCGACACGGCGGCCGGTTTTGTCCACCTCTTCATTCGCGCTTAACGGGGAGTCTTCGCGCACCAGGTAGCAGCCTTCGATCAGCACATAGGGCGCGGTGAAGGCGATCTCCTTGCCGCGCACCGGGTCGATCGCAAAAAAGCCGAAATCGGCACGCTCCTCGTTCACCGCCTGCACGGATTTGGCCGCGGTGTCCACCACCACCAGCTCCAGGGGTACGCCCAGCCGCTGCGCAAAGGCGTTCGCCAGGTCTATGGACACACCGAAGGGTGCGCCCGTGGCCGGGTCGGTATTGGCAAGAATCGGGTTGCCCAGGTTGATCGAGGCGCGCAGCGTTCCGGTCGGCGCGAAGAGCTTGGCAAGCGAGGCGTTGGTTGGCATCGGGTCTCTTTCTTCAGGTGCGAGGACTTTGGTGATTTTCTCCGGATTGTGCCGTGTGCTGCAAAGGTGCCCGCACTCCGGGAGACCGGACAGCTTCAATGACACCAAGCCCTAGCCCGCATGGCTCTGAACCTTGTAGACCTGCCAGGACCCGGACTTCTGCTTGCGCAGGTAGAAGCGAACCGAGCAATCAAAAAAATCGACGGTGACCTCCGCTGGATCCGGGTCCATGTTGCCGGCCAGGCGGCGAAGGCGGTTGCCGTTTGTCTGGAAGGGCGTGAACGATGTCGGTTTGACGCAGCTGCGCAGCCGGGCTTTCCAGCCGGCCTCAGCTTCTGCGCCTTCGATATAGGCATGGGTCGCGGCGATGGCTTCTGCCGGCCTGTGTTCGCGCTTGATCCAGAAAGCAAGCAGGGCCGCGCCGACAAAAAATGTGGCAATAAGGGGCATCAGGGCTTTGCGCATGGGCTGTTCACGGCTCCTGCAATATGCGACTGCTTACCGTATCACGGCGCGGGAACAAAGACTTCACCTGCCATCAGCCGGCGCGCGCTCCGGCTCATGACTGCCTTGGTCACGACCCAGCCATCGGGTGTCTCCTGAGCCTGCGCACCGACACTGAGCGCACCTGAGGGATGGCCGAAGCGTACAGCAGCACTGGAGCCTGAAGGAAGAAGGCGGCTCACCAGGGTGCCGGATATGGCGCCTGCCACTGCAATCGCCACGGCACCTGTTCCCGTCATTGCATGGTGCAGCTTGCCCATGGACATGATGCGTACCAGGATGTCGATGTCCGCCGCGGCAACAAACTTTCCATTCGATGATGTGTAGTCCAACGGCTTGGCCGCAAAAGCGAGTTTGGGTGTATGGAAGCGCTTTTCGGTCGCTTCGGCCGCGGTGCTTGCCAGCCCCATGAGAACCGCACAATGAGCACGGATGGCCTCGCAGCGTGCCAGGAACTCCGCGTTCGAATTGACTGCATCCTGCAACTCATTGCCTTTTAAACCCACTGTCGCGGCATCAATGAAGATGGTGGGGTTGCCGGCATTGATCAGGGTTGCCTCTACAGTGCCGACACCGGGAATGTCTATCTGGTCAATCATGTTGCCTGTCGGGAACATGGCGCCGCCTTCGCTGTCTTCGTCGGCGCCGGGGTCCAAAAACTCCAGCTTGATCTCGGCGGCTGGAAAGGTCACCCCGTCGAGTTCAAAGTCGCCCAGTTCCTGGACCTGGCCGCCAGCCATTGGCACATGGGCCACGATTTTTTTGCCGATATTGGCCTGCCAGATTCGAACCACGGCCACACCCTCTGAAGGCGCTTTGACCAGGCCGCGAGTGATCGCAAAAGGTCCTACAGCTGCGGTCAGGTTGCCACAATTCCCGCTCCAGTCAACCACGGCCGTGTCGATGGACACGGCGCCAAAAGAGTAATCCACGTCGCAGTCCGGCCGGGAGCTGGGGCCAACCAGAACCACTTTGCTGGTGCTGGACGTTGCGCCACCCATGCCGTCGATGTGTTTGCCATAAGGGTCCGGGCTTCCCACGACACGCAGCATGATGGCGTCGCGCAGCGCTGAATCCCTTTGAGCCGGGGCAGGCAGGTCCTCGGGTGTGAAGAAGACGCCCTTGCTGGTGCCTCCGCGCATATAGGTGGCTTTGATTCCGATCTGTTGTTGTGGGCTCATGGCTGTGCTTTCCTGAAGATAACGCAAACCGGGCTTTCGGTCTGAAGGAGTGGTTGAAATTTCAAAGCTTCGTGGCGGGTGGCGTTCAATGCCGCAGCCGTCAAGCTGTCGGTGTCTTCGTTGGCGGCCAGAAGCAGATCGTCATCGGGCATGCAACTGATAAAGCGAGGGGTCGCACCGCCTGTCGATGCCCACGTCGGGTCAGTCAAGGTTCCTGTGTCGCCGTCGACCCGGAAGGACGCAACGCTGTCATGTCCTCGGTTGGAAACATGCAAGGACCGGCCCGCGCTTGCGATGACGATGCCCGCGGCGGAGCCGGAATCGGCGCCGGCGGGTACGGTGGATACCGTATCCAGCAAGTCGAGCTCCCCGGTTGCGGGGTTGACCCGGCAGGCGGAAACCGTTCGATCCAGTTCGCCGACGACATAAGCCCTGGGCAAGCTTGGGTGCATGGCCATATGGCGTGGGCCGGTGCCGGATGGAAATTCCAGTGTGCCGGCAAGTTTGAGCTCACCGCTTCCTTCATGCAAAGACAAGCTGAATACCTTGTCCAGGCCTTTGTCGGGGACATACAGCCACCGACCCATGGAGTCCATGCAGATCTGGTGCGGATGCGATCCCTTCTGCTGGGAGTGTGGGCCGTGGGCGCCCGGCAGGCTCAGCGAACTGGCCATCTGCCCCAAGGAACCGTCAGGCCGCACTGGAAGTGACACCACATTTCCGGTCGCGTAGTTGGCGACCAGAAGCCAGCGCTGCGAACGGGAAAGCACCAGGTGAACCGGATTTTTTCCGCCCGCGTCTTGCTCTCCGGTCTGCTCCACCATGCCACTGCGCGGGTCGATGCTGAAAGAGCTGACGTGGCTGTGATCCCCATGCACGGTATAGAGCGCGGCCCCGGAGAACGCCAGGCACAGAAATGAAGGATTGACGAGGCCGGTGACCTGTTGCACCAGCGCCCACGGGCCGCTTGCGGGAACTCCGTAGACCGACAGCCCTTTTCCGCGGGCGTTGCGCTCGCGAGTGGTTCTGCAGCCGACGTAGGCAAACCAGCGATAGGCAGAAGCGGGCATCAAGCGGCCGCTTTCATGAACTCCGTTTCAATGCGCTGCAACAGGCCTCCAGCGGCAAAGATCTGCCGCTCCTCTTCGGTATCTATCCTGCACACCACGGGAACGCGCGCGACGGATCCTCCCAGGCGATGAATGACCAGCGTCAACTCTGAGCCAGGGCCTGGAGACGCCTCTTCAATTCCCTCGATGTCGAATGTTTCGGTTCCGTCAATTTCCAGGGTCTTTCTCGTCACACCCACGGGGAACTCAAGCGGCAGTACGCCCATGCCTACAAGATTTGTGCGGTGTATGCGTTCGAAGTTCTCGCAAACCACCACCTTGACGCCGATCAGCCGAACGCCTTTGGCGGCCCAGTCTCGTGATGAGCCCGACCCGTAGTTTTTGCCGGCAACGATGATGAGCGGCTGGCCCCGTTGCATATAGGTCTCGGCGGCGTCGAAAAGCCTCATCACGACACTGTCGGGCTGCAGGCGTGTGAGCGATCCTTCCCGGCCGGCCATTTCATTCTTCAGGCGGTGGTTGGCGAAGGTAGCGCGGATTGCCGCTATATGGTTGCCCCGGCGGGTACCGTATGAGTTGAAGTCCGCTGGCGCAACGCCGTGCGATTGCAGGAATTCTCCAGCGGCGCTGTCCGCGAGAATGGCGCCCGATGGCGACAGGTGGTCGGTGGTCACGTTGTCGCCGAGGACCGCAAGCGGGCGCAGGCCCGTGAACTTGCCCACTGTGGTGAATTCGTCCTCCCAGTAAGGCGGGCGGCGAATGTAGGTGCTGGACTCGCGCCAGGCAAACCGCACCGGTACTTCTTCCTCGGCTCCTGATGCCTCACCTGAACCGCGGTTGAACATGGGGTCATAGACGCTGGTGAACTGTTCGGGCTTGACGCTGGCTTGCAGCGCCTCGTCAATCTCGGCGTCCGAGGGCCAGAGCTGCGACAGCAGAACGTCCGCGCCGCCGGCATCTTTGGCCAGGACCCCCGACTCCATGTCGACGCGGATGGAGCCCGTGATGGCATAGGCCACGACCAGCGCAGGCGATGCCAGGAACGCTTCCTTGACATGAGGGTGCACCCGGCCGTCGAAGTTTCTGTTGCCGGACAGCACGGCGGTGGTATGCACCTTGCGGGAAAGAACCTCACTTTCAATGGCCGGCGCCAGCGGGCCCGACATGCCATTGCACGACGTGCACCCGAAGCCAATGATCCCGAAGCCCAGTTGTTGGAGCGGCTCCAACAGGCCGGCTGAAGCCAAATACAGCTCAACGGCTTTGGAGCCGGGCGCCAGTGATGTTTTTACCCAGGGCTTGCGTGTCAATCCCCGTTCGACGGCCTTGCGGGCCAACAGTCCCGCGGCGATCATGCTGCGTGGATTGGAGGTGTTGGTGCAGCTGGTGATCGCCGCGATCAGCACCGCACCGTCAGGTATCGGGCCGCTTGTCGGTACATTGGGCGATTCCTGGGCAATGCCTTTGGTTCTGAGGCTTGCCAGAGAAATCCGCTGATGGGGGTCGCTGGGTCCCGCCAACGACCGGACGACGGTTCCCAGGTCAAACGACAGCGTGCGGTCAAATTCCGCTTCGGAGAATTGATCGGCCCACAGGCCTTGCGCCTTGGCATAGGCACGAGTCAGGTCGACCTGCGCTAGGGTGCGCCCCGTCAGCAGCATGTAGTCGAGCGTGCGTTCGTCGATGGCAAACATCGCCGCCGTGGCGCCGAATTCCGGCGCCATGTTCGAGATGGTGGCTCGATCGGCCAGTGGAAGTGCCGCGGCACCGGAGCCGTGAAATTCAAGAATCGCGCCAACGACATTCTGTCCGCGCAGGAACTCGGTCAACGCAAGCACCACGTCGGTTGCGAGCACGCCAGGACGGACGGCTCCTTCAAGCTGCACTTTTATGAGTTGGGGCAGGCGCATCCAGATCGCACGGCCGAGCATGACTGACTCAGCCTCCAATCCGCCGACGCCCCATCCCACGACACCCAGGGCATCGATCATCGTGGTATGGCTGTCCGTGCCGACCAGCGTATCCGGATAAGCGATGCCTTTGTCCACCTGGATGACGGGCGACATGCGTTCGATATTGATCTGGTGGAGGATGCCGCTGCCTGGCATCAAGACATCCAGGTTGGTGAAGGCCTTCTTGCACCAGGCCAGGAATTCGAAGCGCTCGGCGTTCTTGTGCTGTTCGCTTTCCATGTTTCTGCTCATGGCGTCTGGTTCCGAGCCGGCCACTTCAACGTTGAGCGAATGGTCAACGACCAGCTGCGTTGGAACAACCGGGTTCACCCGGCGCGGGTCGCCGCCGGCTTCTGCAACCGCATCGCGCATTCCGGCCAGGTCAACCAGCGCCGGCGTGCCCAGCAGGTCCTGCAGTACGACACGGGCCGGATAGAACGGGAAATCCTTGTCGTGGCTGCGGGCGGCAAGCGCACTCAGGAGAGCGGGCAAGCCCTCCTTCAGGGCTTGCGCCGAGCTTTTCCTCAAGAGGTTTTCCGCGAACACGCGGGACGTATAGGGCAGTTTTACAAACGTGCCCGGGGCGACAGCCTCGATCGCGGATCGGACATCGTAGTAAGAGAGCTTGGCGCCAGGCAGAGGAATGGGGGCGATGGAGGTCATGGTTTGTCCGGATGAGCGGCGGGTTGATTCTTTGTTGATTGTATTTTATGATCACATTCAACAATCGTCAATCGACGTACTTATTGATAGGAGACGCCATGAACCCCATTGACCGCAGAGCCCTTCTCAAAGCCATGTCCGCTGCGGCACTGCCCACGCTTGGCGGATTTCTTCCCCTGGCAGCCGGTGCCCAGGGCCGCTATCCCAATAAGCCCATTACCCTGATCGTTCCGCAGCCCGCCGGCGGCGATGCGGATGCCGTATGCCGGACTCTCCAGGCCAAGATGCAGGAACTGCTGGGGCAGCCGGTCATCATCGATAACCGTGGCGGCGCTGCCGGGAACATTGGAACGGCGCTCGGGGCCAAGGCCGCGCCTGATGGCTACACCGTGACCTTTGTCAACCAGGGTACGATGGTTTTTAATCCGCACCTGTATCCCAATCCGGGTTTCAAGCTGGACCAGTTCGAGCCGGTCACCCAGCTTGCTTCGATCGACCTGGTGATCTGCGCGAATCCCGGGGTTCCCGCGAATACATTGAAGGAGTTGCTGGAGCTGGCGCGCAAGGAGCCGGGCCGGTTTACCTATGGCACGGCCGGCAGCGGCAGCGCGAACCACATGGCCGGCGAGATGCTCAAGGCCATGGCCAAGGTCGACCTGACCCACGTTCCCTATAGGGGCGGCGGCCCCGCCATCGTCGGCACATTGGGCGGCGAGACCAATCTGGTGCTGGCTTTCCCGCTGGGTGCGCTCCCCCATATCAGGGCCGGAAAACTCAAGGCTTTGGCCGTGACGGGCAGCAAGCGCTCCAAGGTGCTCCCCAATGTGCCGACAGTGGCAGAAAGCGGGGTGAAGGGTTATGAGTTTGCCTCCTGGTTCGGCCTGGTTGTCCCCAAGAGAACGCCACAAGAAGTGATTTCGCGGCTCAACTTCGCGGCAACCGGAGCGCTCAAGACGCCTGAAATCAGCGAGCGGCTGCAGTCCGGTATGACCGAACCGGTCGGTTCCAGTCCGCAGGATTTTGGACGGCTGATTGCGCAGGAAAGCGCGCGCTGGGCCAAGCTGATCAAGCAGCTCAACATGAAGATCGACTGACTCAGCGGAATTCAGGCGACGGGCTAGACTATGCTGATGAGTACTTCATCATCTCGCGAACTCACCCCCCTGCAAACCAAGGTTGCCAGGGAAATCGTCGCGCTTGTACGCCGGGAAGGCCGGCGCGCCGGTGAGCACTTGCCGGAGGTGCACCTGTCCGAGCAGATTGGAACCTCCCGATCCCCTGTGCAGGCCGCGCTGCGGCACTTGTCAAAACTCGGAGTCCTGCAGCAGGATCTCAACCGCGGCTATTTCCTGGTGCAGGACGCCAAGGCCTGGGACGCAGTCGCCGCCAGGTTCTCGAGCCAGCCAGACGATCCCTTGTATCTCGCCATCGCCGAGGAGCGCCAGGCGGGCAAGCTATCCGACGAGGTGACTGAAGCCGAGCTGATGCGCCGTTTTAATGTCGCGCGCAGCACCTTGCGCAAGGTGTTGGCGCGCATCAGCGAGGAAGGCTGGATCGAGCAGCGCGTGGGGCACGGATGGTGCTTCAGCTCGATGATCGATTCGCCCGAGGCCTATGAAGAGAGCTATCTATTCCGGCAGGCCGTGGAACCCACCGGCTTGCTGGGCCCATCATTCCGGTTCGACGCCGGCCAGTTGAGGGAGCTTCGCCGCGAGCAACAGCTCATCGTCGATGGCGGCTTCAAGACCATGACCGCCATTGAGCTGTTCGAAGCCAACAGCCGCTTTCACGAGACCTTGGCGCAGTGGTCAAACAACCGCTTTGTCCTGCAATCCGTCAAGCGAATCAACCAGCTTCGCCGCCTGGTGGAGTATCGGCAAGCTTCGAAACGTGGGGCGCGTCAAACGCAGGCGCAAGAGCACCTGGGCATCCTGGACGCCATCAATCAGCACGAGTTTCTGCAGGCCGCCTCGCTGATGCGGGCACACCTCGACGGTGCCCGCCGCGGAAAAGTCCACGGCAAGGACGTCTTCACTCGCTAAACCTTTGTTCAAGTTCAAATCAATAAGCACGCCTATTAATGTTGAAAGTGATCATTTAATACAAATTAATGGATCCTTGTTTTTGACATCCCGCTTCATCTTTCATCAAAACCTACAGGAGACAGATATGCATCCCACGATAAAAACCTTGGCCGGCAGGCTTGAAGGGCCGCAGCTGCTGCGGGCCGTTTCATGGTGGTCCATCAAGCGATGGGCCTGTCAGCGAGGCCGCCGGATCTTGATGGCCGGCCTGGTCGCGGCCACCTCCTTCGGGCTTGGCTCAATGGCCGTTGCACAACCCAGCTACCCATCCAAACCCGTCAAGATCGTCGTGGCCTTTGCGCCGGGTGGCGGCTCGGATTTCATTGCACGCCTTCTGGCAGTCAGGCTGGGCGAAAAGCTCGGGCAGCCCGTCATCGTGGAGAACAGGCCCGGGGCCGGCGGCAATCTGGGCGCCGAGCTGGCGCTGAAGGCACCCGCTGACGGCTACACGCTGTTCCTTGCCGCCGCGAGCTACACGGTCAACCCCAGCCTCTACAAGCTGTCCTTCGATTCTCTCAACGACATCACACCGATCGCGCAGTTGGCTCGTGGGCCCTTCATCGTTGCCGTCAATCCGAAGGTTCCGGCCAGGAACTTACAGGAACTGGTGGATTTGGCAAGAAAGCAGCCCGGAAAATTGACCTATGGCTCGGCGGGCAACGGAAGCATCGTCCACATGGTTTCCGAATACTTCCTGGACACCGCGGGCATTGAGGTTGTTCACGCCCCTTATAAGGGCACCTCGCCGGCCCTGACTGACGCGATCGCCGGCCACATCCAGCTGGTCTTCGGAACCGTGGCCTCCACAATGCCTTTCGTGAAGTCCGGGCAGCTGCGGGCGTTGGCCGTCACCACCCCCAAGCGCCTGCCCGCGCTCCCGGATGTGCCGACAGTGATGGAAGCGGGCTTTCCTGGCTACCAGGTCACCAACTGGCACGGTGTGGTGGCGCCAAAAGGGCTTCCGAAAGAAATTCAAGCCAAACTCAATCGAGCGATCAACGACGCGTTGACTGCGCCGGGCATGGAGGCGGGAATGGCACAGGACGGCCTGTCCGTGGCGGGTGGGAAGCCAGAGGAGTTCAGCGCGCTGCTCGCCAGCGAAATGACGCGGTGGGGCGCGCTAGCCCGAAAACGCGGCATTAAGGCTGAATAAGCACGGGTATTGCACCTCCTGTGAGTCTTCAGGGTGCTCCTTCGGACTGGCCCGTCAACCACTGGCGCAGTGATTGGATGACGGGCGCCTTGGCGCGCTCGTTCGTCGTCACCAGAAAGTAACTGCGCGGCGAAATGAAGGGCTTGTCATTGAGCTTGACCAGGCGCCCGGCTTGCAGCGCTGAGGCGCTCGCATAGTCCGGCGCCAATGCGACGCCCAGGCCGGCCTCTGCTGCCATCAACCCAAGCGACAGCAGGCCGTAGTGGGCGCCCGGCATCGGGACTTCTACAGACGCGCCCAGCTGCCGCAGGTAGGCTGCCCAGGAGTTGGGCGCCATGCTCTGGTGCAACAAGGGCAGCGCGGCCATTTGCGCACCCGTCAGCGGCGCCACCAGCCGGCTCAGCGTGGGCGCCGCAAGAGGAAAGGAGTGCAGGGGATGCAGCAGGTCGGCCACGCAGCCAGGCTCCGGCCCTTCACAGTGGACGATGGCTGCGTCCAGCCCCGAGTCGCGCATGCTGATGGGCCCGGTATGCGTGGCCACGTCCAGCTGGATCTGCCGGTGCGCGGTGGCGAAGGCGCACAGCCGTGGCATGGCCCACAGCGTGCCAAAGGTGGTGGGCACAGACAGCCGCAGTATCTTGCCCGGCATGGAGCCCATGGACGCGGCGATGGTTGCTGACTCCAGCTCGTCCAGCAGGGTTCGCACCCGCCGCAGGTAGCTGGCACCGTCAACCGTCAGCTCCATCCCGCTGGTTGTGCGCCGGCACAGCGCAACGCCGACAAAGCCCTCCAGGTCCGACAGCTGGCGGCTCACCGCGCTTTGCGTCAGGCCCAGTTCATCGGCGGCGGCAGTGATGCTCAGGCGACGGGCAATCACCTCGAAGGTGTTGAGGTTGACGATGGAGGGCAGGTGGCGCTGCGTCGGATATTTCATGGCGGTTACGGCCATTATTGGCATGGCATCGATTCGTCCGCAATGAAAAAGGCTGTGTGGTCATGAAATAAATGCAGGGGGGTATGCGCTTATTCCGTTGGACAGGCCATCGCGTATGTCAGATATTCAGGGCGCCCGGTAAGGCGCCCCTCAAGAACAGAAGTTGGAGTCATCGATGTCGAAATTTCAAGCACGCCTTGTACTGCTGCTGGCGGCGGCCACGCTGGCTGGCACCGCCCTGGCGGCGGATTGGCCCGCGACCCAGCCTATCAAATTGATCGTACCCTCGGCCGCCGGCGGCACGCCCGACCAGACCAGCCGCAAGCTGGCCTACTACCTGCAGGACAAGCTCAAGCAATCGGTGATCGTCGAGAATCGCCCGGGCGCGGCAGGCACCATCGCCATGCAGGCGGTGGCTACCGCGAAGCCCGACGGCTACACGCTGGGCTTCGGCAATATCGTGACCATGGCGATCAACCGCGGCCTGATTTCCAAGATGCCCTACAACCCCGACAAAGACTTGGTGCCGGTGGTGGTGCTCTCGCAGGTCCCCAATGTGCTGGTGGTCCGCCAGGGTTTGCCCATCACCTCGGTGCGCGAATTGGTCATCTATGCCAAGAGCCACCCGGGCCGCCTGGCCATGGGCTCGGGCGGCAACGGCACCACCAGCCACCTCAGCGGCGAAATCCTCAAGGAAAAAGCCGGCATCAGCTTCAGCCACATTCCCTACCGCGGGGCCCCGCAGGCACAGACCGACCTGATCGGCGGGCAGATCGACTTCATGTTCGACAACCTGCCGTCCATGGTGGGCGCCATTCAGTCGGGCAAGGTGCGTGCGCTCGCGATTACCAGCAAACGTCGCTCGGCGCTGCTGCCGGATGTTCCGACCATGGAGGAGGCAGGCATTGCAGGCTTCGAGGTAGTAGCCTGGGGCGGCATTGTGGCTCCGACGGGCACGCCCCGGCCGGTGATCCTGCGCCTGAACCGCGAGATCAACAACTGGCTGCAGGCGCCTGCGACAAAGGCCGAATTCGCGCAAGTAGGGCAGGTCGCACTCGGGGGAAGCCCCGAGTTTTTCAAGACGCATATCGACAGCGAGGCCAAAAAATGGGGTGACGTCATCCGTAACGCCGGAGTGAAGCTTGATTGATGTTGCCAGGCCTTTCGCGTAGGCCTGCAGTTGCGTTTCGGCTATTCGCTTCACACAAGGATGCGCTGATAGGCGCACCCCATACCAAACACACCTCAAAGACAAGCATGCTCAGCTCCTCCGTTCCCGCTACTCATGTTCTCGCGCACTGGGCCGCCACGGTCCCCAATCATTGGGGCGAATCCACCCTGCGCACGGCAGAGCACTCCCTGGAGGACACCATCGCCGCCATGGTGGCAGGTGCGGGGGATCCGGTTTGCGCCTCGGTACGGGCGGGATTGCGTGTCGCGGGACCGGTCCCGGTGGTGGGTAGCAACACCGGGACTTGTGCCGCCTTCAGTGCGCTGGCCAACGGCACGGCTGCCCATGCGCGGGAGCTGGATGAGATGTTTTTCGTTGCCGGTGGCCATTTTGGCTGCGCTGTGATCCCAGCCATCCTGGCGCAAGCCCACGAGATGGATGCCACACTGGACGCCGTGCTGGACGCGCTGATCGTCGGGAGCGAGGTGATGGCCCGCGTCGGGATGGCGATGGACCGGTCTCATGCCGAAAAAGGCTGGCACGGCACTCAAACCATTGGAGTGATCGCTGCCGCAGTAGCTTGCGGCAGACTGCTTGGGCTGGACGCGGCCAGGATGACGCATGCCCTGAGCCTGGCCGTTTCCATGGCAGCTGGACCCAAGGTCCAGTTCGGCACCGACACGAAACCCGTGCATGCCGGACTGGCGGCGCAAGGCGGTGTCCTGGCCGCATCGCTTGCAGCGTCGGGCGTCACGGGCAGCGAGAAAGCCCTGGAAGGCCCGCACGGGTTTGGCGCGCTCTACGCCGGGGGCTCTGCGGCCGACTGGCAATCCGTGGCTGCGGTCGGTGACGGCCCGCTGGCGATCGACAGCCACGGCCTGGCGTTCAAGCTGTATCCCAACTGTGCGTCCACGCACCGCTGCCTGGACGCGTTACAAGCCCTCGCCACCGAAAACCGATTCGGCATGGAGGACGTTGAGCATGTCGAAACATGGGTAGGGCGCGTCAACCTGGTGAACCTCAAATACCCGGAGCCCAGGAATCCCCGCGAGGCCATGTTCTCCATGCCTTACGCGGTGGCAACGATGCTCCGTTACGGCAGGGTCACGTTGGCCGACTTCACACCGCAAGCGGTGCATGACGATATGACCCGACGGCTCATGCCGCGCGTCGAATTGCGCTTGAACTCGACACGTGCAGAAACCGCGACGCAGCTGCTTCCCCACACCACAGCCGTGACCTTGAAGGGCGGACGACGCCTGGAGCGCGTCGTTCAACACGCCAAAGGGTCATTCCTGAATCCGTTTTCGGCCCTGGAGCGGAAAGTCAAATTCGAACAATGCACAACAGGCATTCTTCCGCAAGAGCGCCTGGCACCGCTTCGCGACAGCCTTGCCAGGCCGCAAGGCGTCAAGGTTCGCCAACTGCTGGCGCAGCTGCAGTTCGAGGCCGAGGTCGATGACGGTACACGTTTCGGTCGCCCACGAAGAGGCGGGCCAGAATCCCTTCTTTGATCCATGGAATACAGCCTTGCTGACCACTGATCGATACCCAGGTCCGTCAGATTTGCAGCACAAAAGGAAACTCTCATCATGCGCAAGCGTTGTTTATCGTCGGCTTTCGCCAAGGCCCTGACGGCACTGGCCGTGGCTGCCCTTGTGACGGGAGCTGGTCCGATACTCGCCGCCGAGATCGTGGTGGGACAGGTCGGCCCCATGTCAGGGCCGGAGGCCGGTCAGGGCCGCGCTTACGCCGCCGGCATGCAATTGCATTTCACCGCCCTGAACAAGGCCGGCGGCATCAACGGTCATAAGTTCACACTCCTGCGCAAGGACGATGGGGGAGCACCCGAGGACACAGTCACCTTGACAAAGCAGATGATTGCCGAAGATAACCCGATGGTCCTGGCCGGTTACTTTGGCGGCAGGAATCTGGCCGGTCTGTTGTCTGCGGGCATTTTGGCAAAAGAGAAGATTGCCCTGGTGGGCTACCGCACTTCGGAGATCCAGCCGGACGTTCCCTACCTGTATAGCGTGCGGGCAGGCCTGCGCGACGAGATTTCCAAACTCATTGAGCATCTGGCCACCATCGGGATCAAGCGCCTGGGGTTTTTCCATGAGGCTGGGCCGGGCTCGACTTCGGTCATCGCCGCGGCCGAGGATGCGGCCAGGAAAGCCGGGGCGACTATCGAGGGACGCGGCTCCTACGTCGCAAACACGGTCGGCGTCACTGACGCCGTGGACACTTTCATGAACATGCAGCCGCAAGCGATCATCATGGTTTCCAGCGGGGCTGCCGCGGCCGGCTTTATTGAGAAGTACCGTATCGCTGGCGGCGCGGCTCAACTGCTTGCGCATTCGGGCGCCGACATCGAGCAACTCTCTAAACGGCTGTCCCCGGAGCAGATGCAAGGTGTGGCTATCGCCCAAGTGACGCCAAGTCCGTACAAGGTCTCCAACCAGCTCGTCAAGGAATTTGCTGACACTGCAGCCAAGGTGCGCAGCCTGGAAGTGCCTGTGAGCTACGCCATGATGGAGGGCTACATCGCCGCTCGCGTCATTTCCGAGGCGATACGCCGCCAAGGCAGCAGGCCCAGCCGCGAAGGGACCGTTCTAGCCTTGGACGGCATGAGCAATTTTGACCTTGGTGGTTACGTGATCAGCTTTAAACCCGGACAGCACTCTGGCTCCAGCTTCGTCGAGTTATCCATCGTTACCAGTGCTGGAAGGATTCGTCAATAGCTCAAATAATTTGCCATTGATCAGTTGGGTCATAGCAGTCCCCGGCGATTTACATATTCCGCCGGTACTGCCCACCCACCTCAAACAGCGCATTGGTGATCTGCCCCAGCGAGCAGACGCGCACCGCGTCCATCAGCACCTCGAAGACGTTGATGTTTTCGATCACGGCCTGTTGCAGGCGCTTGAGCATGGCCGGTGATTCGGCGGCGTGGCGGCGGTGGAAGTCGTCCAGGCGCTTGAGCTGGTTTTGTTTTTCTTCCTCGGTGGAGCGGGCCAGCTCGAGCTTGTCCTGTACCGCGTCGCCGTGCGGGTTGCGGAAGGTGTTGACGCCGATGATGGGCAGCTCGCCGGTGTGCTTGAGCATCTCGTAGTGCATGGACTCGTCCTGGATGCGGCCGCGCTGGTAGCCGGTTTCCATGGCGCCCAGCACGCCGCCGCGCTCGGCGATGCGCTCGAACTCGCTGAGCACCGCTTCCTCGAGCAGCTCGGTGAGTTCCTCGATGATGAAAGCGCCCTGCGAGGGATTCTCGTTCTTGGCCAGGCCCCATTCGCGGTTGATGATGAGCTGGATGGCCATGGCGCGGCGCACCGATTCCTCGGTCGGCGTGGTGATGGCTTCGTCAAACGCGTTGGTGTGCAGCGAGTTGCAGTTGTCGTAAATCGCGATCAGGGCCTGCAGTGTGGTGCGGATGTCGTTGAACTGGATCTCCTGCGCATGCAGGCTGCGGCCCGAGGTCTGGATGTGGTACTTGAGCTTCTGGCTGCGTTCGTTGGCGCCGTACTTCTCTTTCATGGCCACGGCCCAGATGCGGCGCGCGACGCGGCCCATCACGGTGTACTCCGGGTCCATGCCGTTGCTGAAGAAAAAGCTCAGGTTGGGCGCGAAGTCGTCGATGTGCATGCCCCGCGCGAGATAGGCTTCGACAAAGGTGAAGCCGTTGGACAGCGTGAAGGCCAGCTGGCTGATGGGATTCGCGCCGGCCTCGGCGATGTGGTAACCGCTGATGGAGACGCTGTAGAAGTTGCGCACCCGGTTGTGCACAAAGTACTGGGCGATGTCGCCCATGACTTTCAGGCTGAACTCGGTGGAGAAGATGCAGGTGTTCTGGCCCTGGTCTTCTTTCAGGATGTCGGCCTGCACCGTGCCGCGCACATTCTCCTGCACCCATTCACGTATCTTGGCGGCTTCGGTGGCCGTTGGGTCGCGGCCGTTGTCTTTTTTGAATTTGTCCAGGTTCTGGTCGATGGCCGTGTTCATGAACATCGCGAGGATGGTCGGGGCCGGGCCGTTGATGGTCATGGAGACCGAGGTGGACGGGTTGCAGAGGTCAAAGCCGTCGTACAGCACTTTCATGTCGTCGAGTGTGGCGATGGACACGCCCGAGTTGCCGACCTTGCCGTAGATGTCGGGCCGTAGTGCCGGGTCGTTGCCGTAGAGCGTGACCGAGTCGAAGGCGGTGGACAAGCGCTTGGCGGCCATACCTTCGCTGAGCAGCTTGAAGCGGGTGTTGGTGCGGAAGGGGTCGCCCTCGCCGGCGAACATGCGGGTGGGGTCCTCGCCCTCGCGCTTGAAGGCGAAGGTGCCGGCGGTGTAGGGGTAGCTGCCGGGCACGTTGTCCAGCATCAGCCACTTGAGGATCTCGCCGTGATCTTCGTACTGCGGCAGGGCTACCTTGCGGATGGTGGTGCCGGAGAGCGACTTGGTGGTCAGCGCGGTGCGGATTTCCTTGTCACGGATTTTGACCACGTATTCGTCGCCGGCATAAGCGGCCTGCATGTCGGGCCACTGGGCCAGCAAGGCGCGCGCGTCGGCGTCCATGCGCGCCTTGCGGTGGCCGGCCAGGTCCAGCGCGGCTTCGGCGGCCGGTGCGCGGTCGGGCTTGTCGATTTTCAGCATGGTGGCGGCGGCCTTGAGCTGCTGCACCTCGCGCGCGAGCTGGGCCTGGGCGCGGGCGCGCTTTTTGTAGCCGCGCACCGTGTCGCTGATCTCGGCCAGGTAGCGCGTGCGCGCGGCCGGCACCACGGGCGTCTGGTTGGTGCTATGGCGCACTTCGGCCGCGGGCAGCACGCCGCCCTCAAGGGCCAGGCCCAGCGCGGCCAGGCGCGGCTTGAGCGCCTGGTAAAGCGCGGTGACGCCGTCGTCGTTGAAGCGTGCTGCCATGGTGCCGAAGACCGGCATCTTGTCGGCCGGCGTGCTCCAGGCTTCCTTGTTGCGTTGCACTTGTTTGGAGACGTCGCGCAAGGCGTCTAGCGAGCCCTTGCGGTCGAACTTGTTGATGGCGATGAATTCGGCGAAGTCCAGCATGTCGATTTTTTCCAGCTGGCTGGCCGCGCCGAACTCGGGCGTCATCACATACATGGGCACGTCCACATGCGGCACGATGGCGGCGTCGCCCTGGCCTATGCCCGAGGTCTCGACGACGATCAGGTCAAAGCCCGCGCATTTGCAGGCGGCGATCACGTCGGGCAAAGCCTGGCTGATTTCGGAGCCGAAGTCGCGTGTGGCCAGGCTGCGCATGAACACGCGCTGGCCGCTGTCGGCGTTCTTTTGGCCGGCCGCAGGAACGGTCCACGGGTTGATGGCGTTCATGCGGATGCGGTCGCCGAGCAGCGCGCCGCCGCTTTTGCGGCGCGAGGGGTCAATGCTGATGACGGCCACGCGCAACTTGTCGTTCTGGTCCAAGCGCAGGCGGCGTATGAGTTCGTCGGTCAGCGAGGACTTGCCGGCGCCGCCCGTGCCGGTGATGCCGAGCACGGGAATCTTGCGGCCGGCGGCCTGGTTGCGGACCGCATCGACCAGCGCCGCATCGGCTTTTCCATTCTCAAGCGCGGTGATCAGCTGGGCCAGCGCCCGCCAGTTCATCTCGCCATGGCCTTCAATGGCCTTGACGTTTTTGGGCGCAAAACCGGTCAGGTCCTTGTCGCAGCGCATGACCATCTCGCCGATCATGCCCGCCAGGCCCATCTTCTGGCCGTCCTCGGGGCTGTAGATGCGGGTCACGCCGTAGGCATGCAGCTCGCGGATCTCGGGCGGCACGATGACGCCGCCGCCGCCGCCGAAAACCTGGATGTGCTCGCCGCCGCGGCTCTTGAGCAGGTCGACCATGTACTTGAAGTACTCGACATGCCCACCCTGGTAGGAACTGATGGCGATGCCTTGGGCGTCTTCCTGCAGGGCTGCCGTCACGACCTCGTCGACGCTGCGGTTGTGGCCCAGGTGGATGACCTCGGCGCCCATGCTTTGCAGGATGCGCCGCATGATGTTGATGGCCGCGTCGTGCCCGTCGAACAGGCTGGCCGCCGTGATGAAGCGCACCTTGTGCGTGGGGCGGTAGCTGGCGAGCGCTTTGTATTCAGCGGACATGTCGGTCATGCGTGTCTCCGTAAGCGGCGGGGGCCGCCTGTGCCTGTGGCTTGTTGAATTGACGTTTACGTAAACGTCAATCTTAGCCGCTTAACAGAAGCCGATCAAGTGTGCGCCCCCGGGGGCGGCGGCGCCCAGGAAAAAGGGCGCCGCGGGGCGCCCTTTTTGTGTGAAGCCGGGGCTTGAGCGGCCCCGGGCTGTTTACCCGTACAGGTATTTGGGCAGCCAGAGCGTCAGGGCCGGCCAGATGTACATAAAGACCATGCACAGGATCACGATCAGCATGTAGGGCATCATGCCGGCGAAAATCTGGTTGATGGTCACATGCGGGGGCGACACCCCCTTCAAATAGAAGGCCGACATCGCGACCGGCGGCGACAGGAAAGCCGCCTGCAGGTTGACGAAAACCAGCACGCCCCACAGGATGGGATCGATCTGGAAATGTGCCAGCAGCGGCAGGAAGATGGGCACGAAGATCACGATGATCTCGGTCCACTCGAGCGGCCAGCCCAGGATGAAGATGATGGCCTGCGACAGCAGCAGGAACTGCAGCGGCGTGAGGTTCATGCCCATCACCCACTCCTCGACCACGCGCTGGCCGCCCAGCAGGGCGAATACCGCCGAGAACAGCGCCGAGCCGACAAACAGCCAGCAGACCATGGAGGTGGTCTTGCAGGTCAGGAACACCGCCTCCTTGATCTTCTGGAAGTCCAGCGTGCCGGCATGCCAGGCCATCAGGAAGGCGCCGGCCGCGCCGACGGCCGCCGACTCGGTGGCGGTGGTGATGCCGAACAGGATGACGCCCAACACCACGATGGTCAGCAAGGCCAGCGGCATGACCGAGCTCACCAGCATGCGCAGGATCTCGAACTGCTCGGCGTCGAAGCGCCGGTAGTACCACAGCAGCAGGCCCACTGCCAGCACGCAGGCGATGGCAAAGCCCGTGTAGAAGGACTCGGGCACGGGCGCGGTCTGCGGCCCCGAGCCGGAGGGCTCGCCGATTTCCTGCAGCGGCGCATCGGCCGCGGCCGCGGCCGCCGGCTTCGCATCTTCCGACCCCGGCGGCGCCTGCAGGCCGCCGGCTTCGGCCGGCTCCTTGGCCGCTGCGTCGCCGGGAGGCTCCTTGAGTCCTTCTTCCGCGGGCGGCTCCTTCACACCGGTATCAGCCGGCGGTTCCTGAACCCCGCCGGTGGCGGCAGGCGCCTGCAGGCCGCCGCCGGCCGGCGCCGCAGCCTTGGCGGCGCGCGCGGCCACCACCTGAGCGTTGTTGTCGGCCTGCGAATGGATGACCACATACCACCAGGTCCCGCCCAGGGTCACCAGCGCGAGTGCCAGCGGCACCAGGGCCGTGCCCAGGCTGCGCAGCAAAAAGCCGCGGCTGACCTGCGCGCCCGCCTGCAGCGCCTTGCCCGGAGCCGCGACAGCCATGGCCAGCGCCGGCAGCGCCCTGCGCGAATACACGGCGGTCACCTGTTGCAGCCAGGCCGGCACGGGCGCGCGGTTCTGCTCCGGCGGCAGCCTGGGTGCAATTTTGGGGTTGATGAGCACCCAGGCAATGATGTAGACGAGGTAGAGCAGCGCCAGGAAGAAGCCGGGGAACATGGCGGCGGCGTACAGCTTGACCACCGACTGGCCGGCCACGGCCGCATACACGATGATCATCACCGAGGGCGGGATCAGGATGCCCAGCGTGCCGCCGGCGGTGATCACGCCGGCCGCCAGCCGGGTGTCATAACCGGCGTTGAGCATGGGCCGCATGGCGATCACGCCCATCAGGACCACGACGGCGCCTACCAGCCCACTGGCGATGCCCCAGAAGGTGCAGATGATCAGCGTGGTGACGGCCAGCGAGCCCGGCACGCTGCGAAAGGCCAGCTGCACGCTGTGGAACATCTTGTCCACCAGCGCGCCGCGCTCCATCACATAGCCCATCAGCACGAACAGCGGGATGGACAGCAAGGTCTCGTTGGTCATCGCACCGAAGGCGCGCTGCACCATCAGGTCGAAGATCCGGTTGTCCCAGAAATGGACGGCTGGGTCGTAAAAGGCGACGAAGCCGAAGACCATGCCCAGGCCCATCAGCGTGAACGCCGTGGGAAAGCCCATCATGATCACGACCACGATCAGGCCGAGCATGGTCATGCCGAGAACAGCATTGCTCATGATTAACCCTTCACCGTGCGGGACTGCTCGATCGCCAGGCGCCGTGCTTCCTCGTCGACAAACTCGCTGCCGGCCAGTTGCTGCGCGACCACGTCGGACTCCTGCGCGTCCTGCAGCCGCGGCGTCCAGGCGCCTGTGCGTATGCAGACGATGCAGCGCAGGATTTCGGACAGCCCCTGCATCAGCACGATGGCGCCGGCCACCGGGATCACGAACTTGAAGGGATACAGCGGGATGGGAGTGGCATTGAAGGTTTGCTCGCGCATGGCCAGGGATTCGTTGAAGTAAGTCCAGCCGGCCCAGGTCAGCGCCAGGATGCCGGGCAGGAAAAAGACGATGTAGAGCACCAGGTCCAGCCAGGCCTGGGTGCGGGGTTTCATGGAGCCGTAGAAGAAGTCGCCGCGCACATGGCCGTCATGCGCCAGCGTGTAGGCGCCGCCCAGCATGAACAGCGTGCCGTAGAGCATGTTGTTGACGTCAAAGATCCAGGCGGTGGGCGCGTTGAGCGCGTAGCGCTTGAAAACCTCGGCGCAGACGACCAGCATCAGCACCACGATAAGCCAGGCGGCCGCCTTGCCGACCCAGGTGCTGATGTGGTCGGCGGTGTGCAGGATTTTTTGCGTATTCATAGTGAAGCGGTGTGCCCATCAAAAAGGCCAGCCGTCCAGGGGTGGAGGGCTGGCCGGCTTGGCCCCGGGATTGGCAGGGTCAGGCCTTCTTCTTGGCGAAGGAATGGTTGTAGGCCATCTTGAAGTCGACCATGTAGTCGTTCTGCCAGGGGATGGTGCGGGCGGCATAGGCCTTTTGCGAATCGATCACTTTCTTGAACAGCGGGTTGGCCTGGGCCTTTTCCTCGATGATCTTGTCCCAGGCTTCCAGCTGCGCCTTGAGCACGGCGTCGGGCGTCTTGTAGAACTTGATGCCCTGCTTCTTCATTTCGGCGTAGTCGGTGGAGTTGCGGTCTATGGCCTTCCAGCTCATGTCGGCGCTGGCGGCCTGCACGCCGTAGTCGATGATGGCCTTGAGCTCGGCCGGCAGCGCGTTGTACTTGGCCTTGTTGAACAGGATCTCGAACTGCTCGCCGCTTTGGTGGAAGCTCTGCAGCATGCAGTTTTTCACCACGTCGGGGAAACCCAGCACCCGGTCGGAGCTGGCGTTGTTGAACTCGGCCGCATCGATCAGGCCGCGGTCCAGGGCCGGCACGATCTCGCCGCCGGGCAGCGGGTTCACAGAGGTGCCCATGGCGGTGAAGATATCGACCGACAGGCCCACGGTGCGGAATTTCAGGCCCTTCATGTCGGCCACCTTGGCGATGGGCTTCTTGAACCAGCCCAGCGGCTGCGTGGGCATGGGCCCGTACAGGTAGGACACCACGTCCATGCCGATGGCCTTGTAGATTTCCTCGAGCAGGGCCTTGCCGCCGCCGTAGTTGTGCCAGGACAGGACCATGTTCGGGTCCATGCCGAAGGCCGGGCCCGAGCCCCAGAGGGCCAGGGCGTTGTTCTTGCCGTAGTGGTAGGCCACCACGCCGTGGCCGCCGTCCAGCGTGCCCTTGTTCACGGCTTCGAGCAACTGGAAGGCCGGCACGACCGCGCCCGAGGGCAGCACCTCTATCTTGAGGCGGCCGCCGGCCATGTCGTTGACTTTTTTGGCGAAGTCGTTGGCATATTCATGGAAGATGTCCTTGGCCGGCCAGGTGCTCTGGAAGCGAAAGGAGGTTGTCTGCGCCATGGCGACCATGGGGGCGGACAGGGCGCCGGCGGCAATCGCGGCGCCTTTCAGCAGGCCGCGCCTGCGGGGGCTTTTGCTCTCGGTCATGACTGTCTCCTGTTGTTGGAAAACATACGAACACTAAGAACACTCATCATTCCGCCTTGCCCAAGGCTTACAAAGAGGGTTTCCACCAACGCAGCGGCCGAATGGCTCTTCGATTACCCCCGATGCGGGTGAAACTGTTTTTGCAGTCCGGGCGGGAATCCACTGCAACGTGCCTGACGTGCTGTCAGACTCTTTGCAATCTTCTGAACCAGCGGACGCGGGCGAACCGGCTTTGCCGGGCGCCTCGCGTCGCCCCCTGTAAGGGGGTAGGCACTACACGCAGCGAAGCGAAGTGAGAACGGCGGGGGTTATTTAACTTTCACATTCTTGAGCGCGGGATCGCCGGGCGGAAAGCGCAGGCCCAGCTGCACCAGTGTGGCGCGGACCACGGTGGCGATCATCAGGTTGCGGTGGGTCTTGGAGTCGGCGGGCACCACCGTCCACGGCGCCCAGGGCGTGCTGGTGGCGCGCAGCAGGTCTTCGTAAGCCTGCTGGTACTGCTTCCACTGCTTGCGCGCCTCCAGGTCGTCGATGTTGAACTTCCACTGCTTGGTCGGGTCGTCCAGCCGTGCCTGCAGGCGCTCACGCTGCTCGTTGCGGCTGATGTGCAGCATGAACTTGAGGACCACGGTGCCGGTCTGCGCGAGCAGGCGCTCGAAGTCATTGATGTGGCGGTAGCGCTGCGCCGTCTGCGCCGGCGTGATCCAGCCCTTGACGGGCGGCACCAGCACGTCCTCATAGTGGCTGCGGTTGAAGAGGGTGATCTCGCCGGCCGCAGGCACTTGCTGGTGGATGCGCCACAGGTAGTCGTGGGCGCGCTCCGCCTCGTTGGGCGCGCGCCAGCTCACGGTGTGCACGCCCAGCGGGCTGATGCGGCCAAACACGCCGCGCAGGGTGCCGTCCTTGCCGGCGGTGTCGGTGCCCTGCAGGATGACCAGGAGCTTGAAGCGCTTGTCGGCGTAGAACAGGTTTTGCAGCTCGTCGAGTTCCGCCGCCAGGGTATCGACCAGGGCCTTGTCGCGCTGTTTGTCGCCGCTGGAAAAGGGCTTGGCGGCCGGGTCCAGGCCGGCCAGCGCCCAGGGCTTGCCGGCTTTTTGGCCGGACGGCGGCTGGCCGTCCATGCCGGTTTGCGGCGGCTGCCACCGGGCCAGCAGCCTGGCCAGGGCCTTGAGGTCCGCCTTGCCGGCCGCGGCGTCGGGGAAAAGAGGCGGGTCTGTGCGGGTGGTCGGCATTGATGTCTCCGGTAGGCGGTGGGCTGGCTTGCCGCTGTGATTGTGCATGCCGCGCTTTCTCCCTGCTGTTGCCGCGGGCCGCGGCCCGGGAATAAACTTGCCTGGACGCTTTCACTTTTCCCTTCTTCTTTTCTTTATATGACAGGCAATGACATGACCAGCTCTACTGCAGCGAACGCCGGCTCCCCGCTTCAAGTCCGGCCGGCCGCCGGCTATGCCGGGGACATCCCCGCGCGCCTGGCGTTTGAATGGGTGCAGTCGGGCCAGGCCGTGCTGGTGGACGTGCGCACCGATGCCGAGCGCGAATGGGTGGGCTATGTGCCCGGCGCCGTGCCGCTGGCCTGGAAGCAATGGCCGGGCATGGCGATGAATGCGGGCTTTGACGAGGGGCTGAAGGCGGCCGTGCCCGCCGGCAAGAAGGCCGTGCTGCTATGCCGCAGCGGTGTGCGTTCGGTGGCGGCCGCCAAACGCGCGGCGGAACTGGGCCTGGAGGCCTACAACATCCTGGAGGGCTTTGAGGGGGACGCCGACGAACAGGGACAGCGCGGCCATAGGGGAGGCTGGCGTTTGCAGGGCCTGCCATGGAAGCAGGGATAAAAAATTAAATGCCCGAAATATCCCCGGCAATGCCGGATGACCGTACCTTTTGTAACTTAGTCATGTAAGTCAATAGGTGAGAGCCTGGAAAAAATGAAGTGAATAGTTCACATTACATTTGCTGAAATTTGGTGTATGAGCGCGACCCCTGTCAGTTCTGACAGGGGATAACACGTATCAATTTGTTTGAGCGCTTTCAATGGGGGTTCCTCTTTCTAACGGAGCTCCCATGCAAGTACTCGAACGCGAACTTTCACCCGCCGCCAAGGCGCCCGTCAATCCCGCCCTGGGAGCCCAACTGAGCCAGCGCATCGCACGCGATTTCAAGCCGCGCTGGGACCAGCAATGGGGCGGGAAATTCATGCTCCACGGCCGCACGCCGGACTCCAACGCCATACGCCTGGACGGCAACGACTACCTGAGTATCACCGGGCATCCGCAGATCGTGCATGCCCAGGTCGAGTCCTTGCGCAAGGCGCAGGAGTTCGTGGTGCAGTCCGGCGTCTTCCACCTGAACCAGCACCCCACGCATGCCCTGGAGACGGCGCTGGCCGCCTGGGTCGGCAAGGACGACGGTTTCATCTGCCAGTCGGGCTACGCGGCCAACGTCGGCCTGCTGCAGGCAATTGCCGACGCCGAGACGCCGATCTACCTGGACACCCTGGCCCATGCCTCGCTGTGGGAAGGCGCCCACGCGGCGCGCGCGCCGGCTTTCGCTTTCCGCCACAACGACCCGGCCCACCTGGCGCGCATGATCGCGCGCAACGGCCCCGGCATCGTGGTGGTGGATTCGGTCTACAGCACCACCGGCGCCCTGTGCCCGCTGGTGGAAATGGTGGATGTGGCCGAGGCCCACGGCTGCATGATGCTGGTCGACGAGTCGCACTCGCTGGGCACGCACGGCCCCCAGGGGGCGGGCCTGTGCGCCGAACTGGGCCTGACGGACCGGGTGCACTTCATCACCGCCAGCCTGGCCAAGGCCTTCGCGGGCCGCGCCGGTTTCTTCACCGCCCCGGCCCATATGCGCTACTACATCCTGTGCTCGAGTTTTCCCAACATCTTCAGCTCCAGCCTGTTGCCGCACGAGATCGCGGGCCTGGCCGCGACGCTGGAGCTGATCCGGGGCAGCGATGACGCGCGCAAGCGCCTGCACGCGAACACGCGCCGGCTGCGCGCCTCGCTGAGCGAGCTTGGCTACCCGATCCACCAGGGCAGCCAGCAGATCATCGCGCTGGAAGTCGGCTCGGAAAGCGACACCATGGTGCTGCGCGACCGGCTGGAGGAGCGCAATGTGTTTTCCTCGATGTTCTGCGCGCCGGCCACCAGCGCCAAGCGCGCCATGATGCGCATGACGCTGAACGCCGGCCTGACCGAGTCGGAGCTGGAGCATGTGGAAGGCGTGGCCCGCGAGATCGCGCCCATCGTCAAGCCCTGGGACTGGCCGATCGCGCGGCGCGCCCGGGCCGGCCAGGCCGAGGCATAGGCCCCTAGTCTTGCAGTTGCCGCTCGCCGGAGGTAGCGATAAAGCGCTCGTGGCTGGTCATAAAGCCCGGGCTGAAGGCCTCGCCGACGCTGAACAGCGCGGCGTGCAGCACGGCCGTGCCCGAGGCGATGGTGAAGGCCTGGCGCGGCTGCGGCTTCTGGCCGGCGCCCAGCGCCAGCTGCAGTTCGAGGTCTATGAGTTTTTTGCCCGCGGCCACATCCTGCACGGTGGCCGCATCCCAGCCCTGGGACTCGGCGATCTCCGCGAGTTCGCGCAGGTTGGCCGCCGGCTCCAGTTGCAGCCAGCTGGCGCTGCCTTTGCGGTCCAGCGCCAGCACGCCGAAAGGCGCGCCTATCACCACATGCTCTATCCAGCCCTGGCGCAGCGCCAGGTTTTCGAGTTCCTGGGCGATCGTGGGTTCGCACAGCAGGGCGTGCTGCTCGCGCGACAGCGTGGAGCGCCAGGTCTGCTGGTGCCGCCCGTCGGGCTGGCGCAGCAGCGCCTGGATGGCGTCGGTCAGGCGCAGCCGGATCTCGGGGGACTGCTTGGGGATGAACTGCTCGATCAGCCCGCGGTTGAAGGCCGACACGGCAAGCTGTTCGTCGGCGCGCCCGGTCAGCAGCACGCGCGCGCCGGACCAGCCCGTCAGCTCGCTGAGCACCCGCAGCCCGCTCATCGCCGGCATCGAGTAGTCGACCACGCAGACCTGGGTAAGCGCAAAGCGCGCCGTGCCGTCTTCGCGCCAGTACTGCAGGATTTGCGGGATCAGGGCCGCGCCCTCGCGCCAGCGGTTGATGATTTCCTGCTGGCGCCAGGCGTCCGCTTCCCAGCGCGCCGGCTCTTTGAGCAGCAGGTCTATGCAGGCCACAGGCCGCAGGAACAGGCGCACATACCAGTCCAGCGGCATGACCTCGGCCAGCATTTCGAGATAGTCCGGGTCGTCGTCCAGAAAGACCACGCCTCCCGGTCGGCGGTAGAGTGCAAAGGACATGTTTGTCGTTTTAGGGTGGGTTGTCAAAAGCAGTCATACACAATTGCAGGCAGGCTATCAAGGGCATCAGGGCGCCATGGGCAGTTCGATGGTAAAAACAGCGCCCACGGCAAACTCGGATTTCACATGAATGTTGCCGCCTGCACTTTGTACCACTTGCTGGCAAAACGCCAAACCCAGGCCGTGGCCGGTGCCGCGGTTGCTGGAGAAAAAAGGTTTAAAAATCTGCGGCAACAAGGCGGCGTCTATGCCCATGCCCTCGTCCGCCACGATAATGCGGCCGCGATGCTGCGAATGGCCCACCTCGATGCGCAGCGCGCCGGCCGGGTATTTCGAGTCGGCCGCCATCAGGGAGTGCAGGGCGTTCTTGATCAGGTTGTCCAGCACCTGGGAAAACTGGGTGGCGGAAGAACGGAAACTGAAATCGTCATGAATGATGACCTTGACACAGTCGCGCTGGCGGCTCGACTGGTAGGGATAGGCCACCACAACGTCCTGCACCACCTTGCTGGCCCAGACCCGCTCGGTGTAGCGCGGCAGCTGCAGCAGCTTGGCGTTGGCGATCTGGGTGTCGATCTGGTGGTTCATGTTGCGCACCAGGGCGTGCAGGCGCAGCGCCAGCTTGTCCAGCTGCTGCGCGCGCGGGTTGTCGGGCTGGCGCTGCACCTCCAGCTGGATCGCGTCGCCCAGCAGGGCCGCCGTCGACAGCGGCGTGCGAAGTTCATGGGCCATGATGCCTATGGTGGTCAGCGTGCTGGAGAGTTGCTCCCGCCGCAGGTTGGCCGAGGACAGATTGAGCACCAGCGCGATCGACCAGGCAAAGGCGAAGACCACGGCGTGGACTGCGCGCTGCTCCGGCGGCAGCAGGGGAACCGCGGGCCCGATGGCCATGAAGGCCCCGAAGGCCAGCAGGCCCCCCGTGATGGTGCCCAGCGTGGCCAGGCGCCAGTCCGTCACGTGGTAGTAGATCAGCACCATGGCCGCCATGGTGGCCAGCCACACCGTGCTGCCGCTGTTGCACAGGTACATCCAGCTGAACAGCACCGGCAGTTCCACCCAGAACACCAGGCCGAACACCCTTTGCGCCAGGCGGCTGCTCGGGTCGTGGTTCACGCGCCGCGTCATCAGGCTGTAGCCCAGCAGGCTGGCCATCACGCGCAGGGGCAGGTTTTCATAGGGCTGGGGCAGCCAGGCCGACCAGATCCAGGCGAACAGGGCATTGCCCGAAAAAAAAGAAAGCCCCAGCCACCACAGACGCCGCGGCGATGGATGCAAAATGGGCTCCAGCGGGGCGAGTACCAGTTCCTCGCGCAGCCACTGGAGCAAGGGGCGCTGCGCCAGCCACGCGTGGAAGCGCGCGCTCCTCACTTTAAAGATCTCTCCAGCACAACAGGGAACCTGACTGATGATGCATTTGACATGTGACTGTATTGTCCCGGTTCTTTTTCCGTCAAGCTAATGCTATTACCTGCCAACTTTGACAGCGTGAGCCTCGATGGCGTCATCAGCGACTGGCTGTGCGCCCTGCGCGAATTTTCGGTCGAGGCCCTGATGGTGCTGGGCCCCGACCCTTTTGCGGGCCAGGAGGACCGGCTGGTGCTGGCCATCCACCCGCCGCGCCTGCTCGAGGCGGCCGAAGCCCTGGCCGAAAGCCGCGACTTCGGCGCTCCCTGGCGAGACTCCGATGCGCCCCTGGTGGCCTGGCAGGATATCTCCAAATCGGCTTTCGAGAGCCTGGGCCGCTGGCGCCGGCTCTGGCTGGCCCACGGCTACCAGAGCGTGGTGCGCATCGCCTTTCCGCTTACCGTGGGCCGCGCCTTCGAGTGCTACCTGTTCAGCCCGCGCCAGTGGCACGACCGCAGCGAGGCGGCCCTGCTGGCCTGGTCGGCGCTCAACATCTGGCCGCTGCTCAAGCGCGCGCTGGCCGAGGCGCGCAGCCCGCTGAGCCCGCGCGAACTCGAGTGCCTGAGCCTGGCCTTCCAGGGCATGACGGCGCGCGAAAGCGGCGAGCTGCTGGCCTGCAGCGAGCGCACCGTCAATTTCCACCTCTCCAATGCCATGACCAAGCTCAGGGTCGACAACAAGCTGGCCGCCATCCAGCGGGCCTGCTGGTTTGGCCTTATTTGACCCTGCATTCCCAAAGAAACCCTACTGGAAACCCCTAGGCCGCCGGCCGGGGCGCGGCGCCAAACCTGTTCATAATCCGCCAAATGACCTTCCTAGCGCTTGATGTGGGTAACACCCGCCTGAAATGGGCCCAGTACGAGGCGCCCGTGGCCGGTGCCAAGCTGCTGGCACAGGGGGCGGTGTTCCTGGAGAACATCGACAGGCTCGCGGAGGAGGAGTGGAACGGCCTGCCCATCCCTTCGCGCACCCTGGGCTGCATCGTCGCCGGCGACGCCATCAAGCGGCGCGTGGCCGAGCAGATGGAACTCTGGGACGTGGCGCCGCGCTGGGTGGTCTCCAGCCCGCAGGAGGCCGGCGTGAGCAACGGCTACGACCATCCGGCTCGCCTGGGCGCCGACCGCTGGGTCGCCATCATAGGGGCGCGGCACCGCCTGCTGGCGCGCGGCGTGCACAAGCCCTGCGTGGTCGTCATGGTGGGCACGGCGGTCACCGTCGAGGCCATAGACGCCTCCGGAAAATTCCTGGGCGGCATCATCCTGCCGGGCCACGGCATCATGCTGCGCGCGCTCGAGTCCGGCACGGCCGGCCTGCATGTGCCCACCGGCGAGGTGCGCGATTTCCCCACCAACACCAGCGACGCGCTGACCAGCGGCGGCACCTTCGCCATCGCCGGCGCCGTCCAGCGCATGGTCGAAAACATCACGCGCCACTGCGGCGAGACGCCCGAATGCATCATGACCGGCGGCGCGGGCTGGAAGATGGCGCCCAGCATGTCGGTGAAGTTCGAACTCGTGGACAGCCTGATTTTTGACGGGCTTCTAGAAATCGCTTCCCGCCGCTTTGCCCTCTGACCTGTTTTGACGGGCTGCGGGAAATAGCCGCGCGGCGCTTTGCCGCCTGAACTGGTTCACCCCTGTTGGGGCTCACTTCGTGTAGCCCCCTCTCCCCTTGCAGGGGACGGCGCCTGCGGCCTGGCAAAGCCAGTTCCGCGGCCCCCGCTGGATGGGGGATGCGCGCTCCACGCATCGCGGGCGTTCATTCACCCCAAGGCAGCATTAGCGTCACTATCGACAGCTTGGCGAATTCCGGCACAAACTCGTCAATGATGCGCTGCGGCTCCGGGCATAGCGTGCTGTCGGTGATCACGCCGAACTGCACGCCGCCGCCGTAGCTCAGGATGGAAACGCCCAGGCCCATGTCGCCCGACTGCGGCACCCAGAACATGCTTTGCTCCAGCGTTGAGCCGCAGAACTTGAGCTTTTCGCGCGGACCCGGCACATTGGTCATGACCGCCGTGGTCTTTTTCGCGAACAGGTTGAGCATCATGTCCTGGGCCGGCTTGATCAACAGGCCCGCCACCGCCAGCAGGCTGAAGGCCAGCAGCGGCTGGTAGCTGCCCTTGAGCGCGGCCATGCGGCGGCGCACCTCGTAGACGCGCTCGATCGGGTTGTCTATGCCTATGGGCAGCACCAGCGGCACCAGGCCGAAGCGGTTGCCCAGCTTGTGCGCCTGGTCCAGCGGCCGCAAATTCACAGGCACCATGGCGCGGATTTCCTGGCCCGCCACGTCGTCGCCGAAGGTCTTGAGGTACTCGCCCAGGGCGCCGGCCACGCAACTGAGCAGCACGTCGTTGATGGAGCAGTTGAGTGCCTTGCCCACGGCCTTGACCTCGTCCAGCGGGATCGGCTGGCACCAGGCCACTTTTTTGGCGCCACCGGGCTTGCCTTTGAGCCGCGTCTTGGAGTCGTCGGGCATCAGGGCCAGCGCGGCCGAGTCGGACAGCAGCTGGAACAGCACCTTGGCCATGTCGAAGGAGCCGCTCACGCCCTGCTCCATGCCTTTTTTCGGGTCGCCCAGCATGCCCAGCGAGCGCGCCGCGCCTTCGCCCACGGCACCCAGCGCCTTGACCGTGATGTCGGTAAAGGGCTTGAGCAGGGTGTCGGCGATCCAGTCTTCCGGGCCGGCGGCCGCCGCCTTCTTGCGCCGCTCGGGCGGCGGCGCGCCGCCGTCGACCAGCGACATGGTCACCGAAATCAGCGCGATGCCGTCGGCGATGCAGTGGTGGATGCGCACGATCATGGCGCTGCCCCTGACGCCGTCGGGCCCGGTGTAGTCCTCGACCAGGTGGATCTGCCACAGCGGGCGTTTCGGGTCCAGGCGCTGGGTGGCCAGCTCGGCCACGCGGTCCTGCAGGGCCTGCTCCTGGTTGGCCGATTTCGGCAGTTTCTCGGCCACCACATGGTTGGCCAGGTCGAAATTGCGGTCCATCACCCAGGTGGCGCCGGCCGCGTCTTCCATCACGCGCTGCTTGAAGCGGTCGTACTTGAGCAGGCTGCCCTCAATGCGCTCGCGGACCGCCGCGTGCTTGACGCCGGGTGCCAGCTGCCACACGCCCACGATCATCATGAGGTTGGCATCGTTGTCCATGCGCAGCCAGGCCGTGTCGACCTTGCTCATGCGCTCCCCCGAAATACCCAGGGTTCCCGAGACGGCCCGCTTGACGTTCTTCTGGACGTTTTTTGCCACTTTCCGGCCGGCGGCCTGGGCGGTAACGCGTGTAACCATGAGCACTCCCAAATGCAAAACTGCTGCGAATCCACCCCGGATGGGGTAAGTTCCCTATTTTGGCGGGAACGGCCTCGCTAAGATACCGGGCAGTTACCCCAAGCACCTCATTGGTGACCCACTTCTAAAAACGGAGATCCCCTCATGTCAGACCTGAAAGCCGCCTTCGACAAAGCCATGGCCGATTCGAAAAACCTCAGCGAGCGTCCTGACAACGCCACGCTGCTGAAGATATACGCGCTCTACAAGCAAGGCAGCAGCGGCGACAACACCGACAAAAAGCCCGGCTTCGGCGACATGGTCGCGCGCGCCAAGTGGGACGCCTGGAATAGTCTCAAGGGCACTTCGCAGGAAGATGCAATGCAGCAGTACATCGACCTGATTGCCGACCTGAGCTAAGCCCCGGCCTTTCGTACAACAAAAGCGGCACAGCCCCCGCGCAGTTTGCGCCGGGGCTGTGCCGCTTTTGTTGCTGCCCGTGGGCGGTTTCAGTCTGCCTTGATATTGGCCAGCTTCACAATCCGGCCCCACATCTTGCGTTCGCTGTCGCCCAAGGCGCCCAGCTCGGCCCCACTCATGACCACAGCCTTAGCCCCTTGCTCTTCGGCGCGCTTTTTGAAGTTCTCCGATTCCACCACCTGCTTGATCGCCAGCGAGAGCCGGCCCTGCAGGTCGGCGGACAGGCCCGTGGGGCCATAGACCGCGAACCACGAGGAGGCCACCAGCGGCACGCCGGCCTCGGTCGCGGTGGGCACATTGGGCTGGGCGGCCAGGCGTGTGCGGCCGGTCACCATCAGCGCCTTGAGTTTGCCCGCGCGTATGTGTGGCAGCAGCGGCGGCGGCGTGGTGATGGTGAAGTCCACCGTGCCGGCCAGCAGGTCGGTCAGTGCCGGGCCGGTGCCGCGGTAGGGGATGTGCACCATGAAGGTCTTGGTCAGGTCCTTAAGCAACTCGGTGGTCACATGCTGCAGCGAGCCGTTGCCGCTGGAGGCGTAGTTGACCTTGCCCGGGTTGGCTTTGACGTATTTGAGGAAGTCCGCGAAGTTGTCGGCCGGGAAGTTGCCGCGCACCACCAGCAGCTGCGGCGCATCGATCAAATGGCCCAGGGGTTTGAGGCTGGTCGCCGGGTCAAAGCCCGGCACCGGCTGGATCAGCGGCGTGATGCACTGGTAGCCCGAATACTGCACCAGCAGGCTGCTGCCGTCGGCCGGGCCGCGCGCCACCAGCTGGCCGGCGATGTTGCCGTTGCCGCCGCCGCGGTTGTCCACCACCACCGAGGTCTGCAAAATCTTGCCCAACGGTTCGGCCAGCATGCGCGCCGCGATGTCGGTGGTGCCGCCGGCCGCCGTGGGCACTACCAGCGTGATGGGCTTGCCGGCGAGCTGCGCGCGCACCGGATTCAGCCAGGCGACGGTGCTGAGCCCGGCGACGGTGAGCAGTGTCCTGCGGGAAATAAAAGTCATGGTCTTGTCTCCAGTCGTAGTTGTAGGTTTGCCGTTTTCAGGCGGGTTCGGAAATCTCGATGAGGTTCAGGTCCGGGTCGCGCACATAGACCGAGCGGATTTTTTGCGTCGCGCCGGTGCGCAGCACGGGGCCTTCAATCACGGGCCAGCGCTCGCGCTCAAGGCGGGTGATCACCTCGGCCAGGGGAACACTGGCCAGAAAGCACAGGTCCAGCGCGCCCGGCACCGGCAAATGGGCCTTGGGTTCGAATTCGCGTCCCCTGACATGCAGGTTGATCTTCTGCTGGCCGAATTGAAAGGCCTTGCGCTCCACGGGCGGCGTGCCGCCGGTAAAGGTCTCCAGCGTCATGCCCAGCACGCGGGTGTAAAAGTCCACGCAGGCCGCTTCGTCCGACGTGGTCAGTACCAAGTGGTCAAGGCTGCTGATCATGCCGATGCCGCCCTCAACTCCGCCACATAAGGCGGTGGTGCATGCAGGTCGGTGATGCGGCCGGCCTTGGCGACCTGGCCGGGGACTTCATGGCCGACGATGGCCGGCATTTGCCGCGCCACTTCCAGCAGCCGCGGGATGTCCATGCCGGTGTCGTAACCCATGGCGTCCAGCATGTGGATGGCGTCCTCGCTGCTGATATTGCCGCTGGCACCGGGCGCATAGGGGCAACCGCCCAGGCCGCCCAGCGAGCCGTCAAAGCGCGTGATGCCGCCCTGCACCGCGGCCAGCACATTGGCCAGGCCCATGCCGCGCGTGTTGTGGAAGTGCAGCGTCAGCTGCAGGCCGGCAAAGCGCTGCTGCAGCACCTCGACCATGCGGCTGACCTGCGCCGGGTGCGCCATGCCCGTGGTGTCGCAAATCGTGAGGCCACGCACGCGGTCCGCGCCGAAGGCGGCAAAACGCTCGCTCCAGCGCAGCACTTCCTCCTCGGCCACCTCGCCCTCCATGGGGCAGCCAAAGCAGCATGAGAGCGAGATATTGATGGGCGTGCGGCCATCGACATGGCGTATCACGTCGGACAGCGCGGCAAAACTTTTCTCGCGCGGCATGCGCAGGTTGGCCAGATTGTGGGTCTCCGAGACCGACATCACCAGGTTGAGCTCGTCGGCGCGCGATTCCAGCGCGCGCTCTGCCCCGCGCAGGTTGGGCACCAGCACCGTGTATTCCACGCCGGGCACGCGGCGTATGCGGCCCATGACTTCCTCGGCGTCGCGCAGCATGGGGATGGCCTTGGGCGAGGTGAAGGAGGTCACCTCGATTTTGGCGTAGCCGCATTCGCTCAGCGCATCGACCAGCGCGACCTTGTCGTCGGTCGGGATAAAGTTCGGCTCGATCTGGAAACCGTCGCGCGTGGCGACTTCATTGAAATAAATACGTTTTTTCATGCTGCGTCCTTGCCGGCCACGATGCCCTTGTCCTTCAAGGCCTGGATTTGCGCGGCGGAAAGTCCCATTTCGCGCAGCACCGCATCGGTGTCCTGCCCCACCTGCGGCGCATTGCGGCGGTGCCCGCCCGGCGTGCGCGAGAGCTTGGGCACGATGCCCGGCACGGCCAGCAGGCTGCCGTCGTCCATGCGCAGCTCGTCGAGCATGCCGCGCGCCCGGTAGTGCGGGTCGGCCGCGATGTCGGCCACGGTGTAGATGCGGCCCGCGGGCACCGACACCGTGTCGAGCGCCGCCAGCACCTCGTCCACCGTGAGGCCCAAAGTCCATTGGCCTATGGCCGCGTCGATTTCTTCCACGCGCGCCACGCGGCCGGCGTTGTCGGCCAGCGCCGGGTCGCTACCGAGGTCGCCCCGGCCTATGGTGGCCATGAGCCGCTTGAAGATGCTGTCGCCGTTGCCTGCCACCAGCGCGTAGCCGCCGTCCTTGCAGAGGTAGGCATTGCTGGGCGCGATGCCGGGCAGGGCGCTGCCGGCCGCGCCGCGCACCGCGCCGAAAGCGCTGTATTCGGGCAGCAGGCTTTCCATGCAGTTGAACACCGCTTCATACAGCGCCACGTCGATCACCTGGCCCTTGCCGGAGCGCTGGCGCTCCTGCATGGCCAGCAGGATGCCGATCACGCCGTGCAGCGCGGCCAGCGTGTCGCCAATGCTCACGCCCACGCGCACCGGCACGCGGCCCGGCTCGGCCGTCAGGTGGCGCAGGCCGCTCATGGCTTCGGCTACCACACCGAAGCCCGGTTTGTCGCGGTAGGGGCCGGTCTGGCCGTAGCCGCTGATGCGCAGCATGATGAGGCGCGGGTTCAGCGCCAGCAGTTCGTCCGGGCCCAGGCCCCAGCCTTCCATGGCGCCGGGGCGGAAGTTTTCGATCAGCACGTCGGCGTCAAGCGCCAGCCGGCGCACGATGTCCTGCGCCTCGGGGCTTTTGAGGTCCAGCGCCACGGAACGCTTGTTGCGCGACTGCACCTGCCACCACACGGACGTGCCGTCCTTGAGCAAACGCCATTTGCGCAGCGGGTCGCCCGCGCCCGGGGTCTCTATCTTGATGATGTCAGCACCGAAGTCCGCCAGCGTCTTGGCGGCGAAGGGCCCGGCGATCAGCTGGCCCAGTTCCAGTACCTTGAGGCCGGCGAGCGGGCCGGTGGCGGCGGGGGCGACGGGAGGGGAGGTTTCAGTGGAGGCCATGGCCGGCAGTGTGCCGCCCGGGGCCTGTTGCGTCCATTACCGCTTTGGGCCCCTGGCTTTCGCGTTTTGCGAAGGCTGGGCGCCTTTCGACCTCCCGGGCCCGGCGGGCGCCACCAGAAAGTCCACCAGCGCCGTGATGGCCGCATCGGGCTGGCCCGCCATGGTGGCTGCGAGCAGGCGGCGCCTGGCCCAGGCATCGGCCAGCGGCCGCCAGCCCAGCTTCATGCTTTTGATGAGAGGCAGCGTGGCGCCCTTGGGCAGCACGGCCACGCCCAGGCCCGAGGCCACCATGTGGCACACCGCGTCGAAGCTGCGCACCTGCATGCGCAATTTCAGCGGGCGGTTCGCGGCCAGCGCGGCCTGCTGCTGCTTTTGCAGCATGGCGGCACCGGCCGTCAGGCTGATCCATTCCTCGTCGAGCGCGTCGGCGAAAGCCAGCGGCGCCTTGCTGCGCGCCAGCGTATGGCCGGCCGGCAGTATCAGCACCAGCTCGTCCTCGCGAAACAGGCGCGTGTCCAGCCCCGTGGTGTCCGGCCCCTCGACAAACACCGCCGCGTCGGCCCGGCCTTCGCGCAGGGTGGCCACCACGGCCTCGGACACCTGCTCTTCCAGGTCTATGTGCACCTGCGGCTGCAGCTCGCCGTAGCGCGCCAGCAGCGGGGGCAAAAACTGGCTGATGGCGGCGCTGCTCGCGCACAGGCGTATGTGGCGCGCGATGCCGCGCCTCAGGTCGACCAGTTCGCCGCCCAGTTGCTCCATGGTCTGCAGCAGGGTCAGGCCGTGCTTGACGAAGACGCGGCCGGCCGCGGTGGGCAGCAGGCCGCGCGCGTGGCGCTCGAACAGGGCCTCGCCCAGGGCGTCCTCGAGCTCGCGTATGCGCCGGCTGGCCGCGGCCAGCGCCAGGTGCGAATCGCGCGCCGCCGCGGTCAGGCTGCCGGTCTGCGCGCAGGCCACGGCCAGGCGCACGGATACCAGGTCGAAGCGGGCGAGGTTGTAGCTCACGGGCCGCGCACTCGGTCTCAGGCCACCTTCTTTTTGGCGGCTGCCTTTTTTGCGGCGGGTTTTTTCGCGATCAGCGTGTCCAGGTTCTTCACGATCTCGCCTTCGATCTTGTCCTTGAAGGCGCCCAGCAGGAAGCCGAGCTTGGCGTTCAGGTCGAAGCTGTCCTTGGTGACCACCAGCGTGCCGCTGACGCCCGAGCGGGTGAAGCTCACGAGGTCTTCGGTCTTGCCTTCTTCATAGGTGCATTCCATGTCGAATTTTTCTTCGACCTGCTCGGCCCACTTGAAGGCGATTTTGCGTGCCTCGGCAAGGCCCAGGCCGTGTTCGCGCTGGATGTGGATGTCAGCCATTCGATGTCTCCGTGTTGTTGTGGATGTCAAGCGCCTTGCGCCGTTCTTCCTTGGGCAGGCCGGCCAGCCTTTTCACCGCATCATAAAACCGTTGCCAGTCGCGGCCCTCGCGCTCGAACAGCATTTCGAAGCCGGGCACCAGCTCATCATAGGCGGCCTGCGCGCCGAACGCCGCGTTGTTGGCGCGCGCCACCCAGGGGTCGTAGCCCGCGAAGCCGCCCCAGGAGGCCTTGAGTGCGGTGTAGTCCTCGCGAAAGCGCGAGAAGGCCTGGGCTTTCGAGGCCGCCTGCGCGGCTTTGTCGGCGTCCGTGGCCGGCTTCTGGTCGTAGATCGCGGCCAGTTCCAGCCGTGTGGCCAGCGCCAGCGCGCGGAACTGCCGGCGCCGCCCGTCGAACTGGAGGTAATCCTGGCGGGCTTTATCGTTGCCGTGAGCGGCCTCGCTGTCCAGCCAGCGCTGGCTGCCCATGCGCTCGACGGCGGTGGCGAAGGACTCGTTGAACATGGTGTCGTCTTTGGCGTAAACCACCTGGTGCGCGAGTTCGTGAAAGATCAGCCGCGCGAGTTCGCCCTCGGGATAGCCGATAAAGGTATTGAGCAGCGGGTCGCCGCCGGCCCAGTTCATCCAGCCTAGCGTGGAATAGGCCGGCACGCCGTAGACGCTGGTTTCCAGTCCTTGCGCCTTCAGCCGCTCGGCCTGGTCGCGCGCCTCGGCTTCGTTGAAATAACCGCGGTAGCCCACGCAGCCCGTGACCGGGAAACACCAGGTCTTGAGCGTCAATGAGAACTCGGGCGCGGCCACCACGTTCCAGACCACGGCGCTGCGGCGCAGGTCGGCATAACGCCGGTAGCTGGGGTTATCGGGCAGCTTGAGCTCGCTCACGGCGAAGCTGCGTATGCGCTGCGACAGCGCCAGCCGGTCTTTGAGCTGCCCGGAGGCCTGCGTGTCGCTCAGCCAGTCGTCCACCGGTCGGGCCGCGTTGAGCATCTGCAAATGGCCGCTGACGGACTGCCAGTAGTAGCCCAGGTCGGCGCAGCCCGCCAGGCCCAGGGCCGCGGCCAGCGCCACGGCCAGGGTCCGTTTCAGCGTGCCGCGTTTCATCGGCAAGCTCAGGCGGCCTGCGCCTCGCGCTGCACCTGCACCAGGCAGTCGTAAAACACCGGGCCGCGGCCCATGTCGGTGAGTTGCTGGCTGGTGAGCTCGTTGACGTTGGTGCCGTCCAGGCCCAGCTTGCGCCACCAGATGCCCAGGCCGTTGACCACGCCGGGGCGGGCCCGCGCGGAGACCTCGGCCTTGACCCGGTACTCGCCGCGCTGGTTGAACACCTTGACGATGGCGCCCGTGGTGATGCCGCGCGCGGCGGCGTCGTCGGCGTGGATTTCCAGCACCGGCTCGGCTTCGATGTCGCGCAGGCTTTTGACGTTGACGAAGCTCGAATTCAGGAAGTTGCGCGCCGGCGGCGAGATCATGGCCAGCGGGAACTGCGCGGAAGAGCCTGCGGCTTCATGGTTGGGCACATGGCCGGGCAGGCCGTCGGCACCTTCGGCCGCCAGCCGCGCGCTGAAAAACTCGCAGCGGCCCGAGGCCGTGGGGAAGCGGCCCTCGGCAAAGGGCGCGTCGGGCAGGTCCAGTGTGGCAAAACCCTTGTCCAGCAACTGCTGGAAATCGACCTTGTCGCCGAACACCGCGCGGCACAGCTGCTCGTCGCTGTCGGAAAAACACGGATCGGCAAACCCCATGTGGGCCGCCAGCTCGCGAAAGATCTGGGTGTTGGGTTTGGCCTGGCCCAGCGGCGCGATGGCCGGGCGGTTCAGCAGCGCGTCGGTGTGGCCGTAGGCGCCGTGCACGTCCCAATGCTCCAGCTGCGTGGTGGCCGGCAGGATGTAGTCGGCGTAGTCGGCGGTGTCGGTCTGGAAGTGTTCGAGCACCACGGTGAACAGGTCTTCGCGCGCAAAGCCCTGCACCACCTTACCGGACTCGGGTGCGACCGCCACCGGGTTGCTGTTGTAGACGATAAGGGCTTCGATCTTCGGGCCGAACTGCGGCGAGGCAGGCGCCAGCAGCGCATTGCCTATGGTGCTCATGTTGATGGTGCGCGGCTGCCGGCCCTTGAGCAGCTCGGGCCGCTGCAGCGCGGCCTTGTCCACCGGGAACAGGCCGGAACTGCTGAGCAGCACGCCGCCGGCGCGGTGCCGCCAGGCGCCCGTGAGCGCGGGCAGGCAGGCGATGGCGCGGGCCGCGTTGCCGCCGCCGTGCACGCGCTGCATGCCGTAGTTCAGGCGTATGGCCGCCGGTTGCCTGTTCACCATGCATTCGCCGTAATCACGTGCCAGCGAGCGGATCTGTTCGGCCGGCACGCCGCAGACGGCGGCGGCGCGCTCGGGGCTCCACTGCAGCGCGCGTTCGCGCAGCCCGCCCTGCGGGCTTTCCCAGCCCAGGGTGTGGCGCGCGATGTAGTCGTGGTCCAGCCAGTCGTGGATGATGAGCTCGTGCATCAGCGCGAGCGCCAGCGCGGCGTCGGTGCCGGGCAGCAGCGCGATGTGCTCATGGCATTTTTCGGCGGTTTCGCTGCGGCGCGGGTCTATGCAGACGAGTTTGGCGCCGTCGCGCTTGGCCTGCTGGGCATAACGCCAGAAATGCAGGTTGCTGCCTATGGAGTTGCTGCCCCAGATGATGATGAGTTTGGACTCGGCGAAAAACTCCACCCGCATGCCGACCTTGCCGCCCAGGGTCTGCACCAGGGCCTCGCCGCCGGCCGAGGAGCAAATCGTGCGGTCCAGGAAAGACGCGCCCAGCTGGTTGAAGAAACGCCCGGCCATGCTTTCACCCTGCACCTGGCCCATGGTGCCTGCATAGCTGTAGGGGACGATGGCCTCGGGGTCGCGCGCCGCGATGGCCTTGAGGCGCGCCGCGATGTCGGCCAGCGCGGCCTCCCAACTCACCGGCTCGAACTGCCCGCTGCCTTTGGGACCGCTGCGCTTGAGCGGGCCCAGCAGGCGCTCGGGGTGGTAGCTGCGCTCGGTATAGCGCGAAACCTTGTTGCACAGCACACCGCCGGTATGGGGATGCGCGGGGTTGCCCTGCACGCGGGTGGCGATGCCGTTCTCCACCGTGGTCAGCAGCGAACAGGTGTCGGGGCAGTCGTGCGGGCAGGCGCCCAGCACCTGCACGGCGCCCGGCTTCAGCCGGTTGTCAGGGTTGGCCTCGGTCCTAGGGGAGATGCTGATGGTATTGCTCATGGTTCAACTTTATATTGGCTTGATCGTCGCATCCCGGGGGAGACACAGCATGACAACAACAATGGACGGAATGCGGGCATTCCGCGCCGCCGCCAGAATCACCATGGTAGCGGCCCTGGCCGGCCTGTTCACGGCAGGGGCCAATGCCGAGGACGGCGTCAGCAAGACCGCCGTCACCCTGGGCCAATCCCTGGCCATGACCGGGCCCGGCGCCACGCTGGCCCTGCCTTTCGCGCAAGGCGCGCGGCTTTACTTCGAACGGGTCAACGCGGGCGGCGGCGTCAACGGCCGCAAGATAGAGCTCACCACGCTGGACGACATGGGCAACCCCGACACCACGGTGGCCAACACCAAAAAGCTGCTGGACCAGAAGGTGTTCTCGTTGTTCGGCTACTACGGCTCGCCGCAGGTCACCGCCGTCAATCCGCTGCTCAAGGATACGGACATCCTGCTGTTTGCGCCCATGGCCGGCGCCGACGAGCTGCGCGGTTCGCTCTATCCGAACGTCTATTCGGTGCGGCCCGGCTATTCCGAAGAGGCCGCGATGATCACGCGCCACGCCGAGACCCTGGGCATGCGCAAGCTGGCCATCCTGCACGGCAAGGACCTGGAGTCGCTCGCGGCGCTGGATTCGGCCGAGCGCACCATGGGCGGCATGGGCGCCAACCTGGTGGCCAAGTCGGCTCTTTCCGGCGGCAGCGTCGCCACCAGCGTGGACCAGGTGCTGGCCAAAAAACCGGAGTCGGTGCTGGTGATCAGCGACGCCTCGGGCGCGGCCAATGCCATACGCGACCTGCGCGCCAAGGGCTTTCGCGGGCCTATCTACGGTTTTTCAAGCACCGGCGAAAGCCTGCTGGCCGAACAGCTGGGCGCGGCCGGCGCCGGCGTGGTGGTGGTGCGCGTGACGCCCAAGTCGGACAACGCCAAAAGCGTGCTGGTGCGCGAATTGCAGGCCGATGCGCTGGCGGCCAAGCTCGGCAAGTCCAATGTCTACATGCTGGAAGGCTATATCGCCGCCTGGACTTACACCGAAGCCCTGCGCAAGGCCGGCAAGGACCCGACCCGGGCCAAGCTGCGCAAGGCGCTGGACAGCCTGCAGGACTTGAACCTGGGCGGCTTTCGCGTCCACTTCGACGGCGACCGCGTGGGCTCCAAGCTGGTTGAGCTGAGCCTGATCGACGCGATGGGGCGGGTCAGGGAATAGGGCGAAATAGCTTGGGAATAGGCTGGGAATAGGGCAGAACCCTCGAAAGCTGGCAATTTGCTGACGACCAGCCTTCCGTGTAAGCCCAAAGTAGTGACCTATCGCACAGGCTTTCCTCCTGTTACGCATGAGGGTAACCAGGCTGTAAGTTGTGTTGCGAGAATCGAGGGATGAACCTCACTCGCAGAAAATTTTCCATCCTTGCCGGCGCTTCCACGCTGGCTGGCTTTAACGTCGCCCATGCCCAGGCCGACAAGATCATCCTGGGCCAGTCCGCCGCTTTCACCGGTCCGGCCGCGCAGCTAGGCATACAGTTCCACCAGGGCGCCAAGGTCTATTTCGACCAGGTCAACGCCCAGGGCGGCATCGGCAAGCGCCTGATCGAGATCCGCAACCTCGATGACGGCTACGAGCCCGACCGCTGCGCCGAAAACACCCGCAAGCTGATCGCCGACGATGTGTTCGCGCTGTTCGGCTATATAGGCACGCCCACCAGCATCGCCGCGCTGCCGCTGGCGACCAAGGACAAGGTGCCGTTTTTTGCCCCCTTCACCGGCGCCATGGCGCTGCGCGACCCCTTCAACAAATACGCCTTCCATGTGCGGGCTTCGTACAACGACGAAACCGGCCTCATCGTCAAACAGCTGACCGGCCTGGGCCTGAAAAAAATCGCGGTGTTCTATCAGAACGATGCCTATGGCAAGGCCGGCCTGGACGGCGTGACGCTGGCCCTGGCGGCGCAAAACCTCAAGCCGGTGGCGTTGGCGACGGTGGAGCGCAACACGGTGAACGTGGCCGGCGCGGTCAAGACCCTGGTCGCGGCCGGGCCCGATGCGGTGGTGCAGATTGGTGCCTACAAGGCCTGCGCGGCCTTTATCCGCGAGGCCCGCAAGGCCGGCTACGGCGGCACCTTTTACAACGTGTCCTTTGTCGGCACGCAGGCGCTGGCCGACGAGCTCGGCAAGGACGGCGCGGGCGTGGTGGTCTCGCAGGTCATGCCCTCGCCCTACAACACGGCCCGCCTCATCGCGCGCGAGTTCGTCGATGCGGCCAAGGCGGCGGGCAACGCCCAGGTCAATTTCTCCAGCATGGAGGGTTATGTGGCCGCCAAGGTCTTTGTGGACGGCCTCAAGCGCGGCGGTGCCGCCAAGGTCAGCCGCGAGTCGCTGATCGCCGGCCTGGAGGGCATGGGCAGCCAGTCGCTGGGCGGTTTTTCCGTGACCTTCTCGCCGACGGACCACGTGGCTTCGAGCTTTGTCGAACTCTCAATGCTCACAGGTGACGGCCGCGTGCGGACCTGATACCTCTTACCTCTGGTCTCCCGCAAAAAAGCCTGACTGCGTCAGGCTTTTTTTGTTTAAGCGATCTGCCGGGTAGCGATCAAACCCTGCATGAAAGCCTGGCAGCGCGCCAGCTGCTCCAGGCTCACAAATTCGTCGGGCTGGTGCGCCTGGGTGATGCTGCCGGGCCCGCAGACTACGGTGGGAATGCCCGCGCCCTTGAAGATGCCCGCTTCGGTGCCGAAGGCCACCAGCGTGGTTTCCCGCGTGCCGGCCAGGCGCTGCGCGAGCCGGGTCACGTCGTCGCCGGCCGAGCCCAGGAAGGCCGGCACCTCGCAAATCGTCTCAAAGCTGAAGCCGGCATCGGGCGCGACTTTTTGCATCGCCGGCTGCGCGCGCTCCGCATAGGCCAGAATCTCTTTTTGCATCGCATGCGCGTCTGCCGTGGGCAGGTTGCGGAATTCATAGCGGAACTCGGCGTCGCGCGGCACCACGTTGTCGGCAATGCCGCCGTGGAACTGCCCGACGCTGGCGGTGCTGAAGGGCACGTCGAAACCCTCGTAGCGCGGCTCGCTGGCCTCAAAGCCCTCGGCCATGTCGCGCAGCTTGCCAACCACGCGCGCCGCCATCTCGATGGCATTGACCGACTGCGGCGTGAGCGAGGAGTGCGCCTCCTTGCCGCGCACGCAGCATTTGTAGCGGTATACGCCCTTGTGCGCGGTGGCCGGCACCATGTTGGTCGGCTCACCGACGATGCAGGCCAGCGGCGCGATGCCGGCGTCCTTCATGTCGGCGATCAGCTCCCTCACGCCCAGGCAGCCGACCTCCTCGTCATAGCTCAGCGCCAGGTGCAGCGCAAAGGGTGCCTGGCTGTTCAGGAAATCCCCGGCATGGGCCAGGGCCATGCCGATAAAGCCCTTCATGTCGCAGCTGCCGCGTCCGTAGAGCCGGCCGCCCTCGATGGCGGCCGACAGCGGGTCCAGCGTCCACTCCTGGCCGTCCCAGGGTACGGTGTCGGTATGGCCCGACAGGATGATGCCGGCCGGCCGGCCTTCGCCCAGCGTGGCGAACAGGTTGGCCTTGGTCTTGCCGGCGTTGGTGGTGATGCGGCTGGCCACGCCCAGCCGGGCGAGCTCGTCGCGCACGAAATGGATCAGTTCCAGGTTGCTGTTGTCGCTGACGGTGTTCATGCGCACCAGGGCCTGGATTAATTCCAGGGCGCGGGGCGAGACGGCGGGCAGGGCGATGGGGGAGGAAGGGGCGATGGTGGGGGAGGGTGCGAGAGCCATGGCCCCATTTTGGCCGTATTCGGGAATCGGCGGCGCTCAGTTATGCTTCAAGCTCGTTCTTCCCGGGGGTGTCCCGGGGTGTTACCCCTCTTTCCCGATGCCCTCTTCCTCTTCTTTCCTGCTGGCCCTGGTCCGCCTCATGCGGCCGCACCAGTGGCTGAAAAACGCTTTTGTGTTCGCCGGCCTGGTATTCAGCCAGAACTGGCAGGACATGGCGCTGGACTGGCACGTCCTCCATGCCTTTGCGGCTTTTTGCTGCCTCTCCAGCATGGTCTACATCATCAACGACTGGCATGACCGTGCCAGCGATGCCCTGCATCCCGGCAAACGCCACCGGCCCCTGGCCAGCGGCGCGGTGCCGGTGCCCGTGGCGCTGGTGCTGGCCGGCCTGCTATTGGTGGCCGGCCTGCTGCTGGCGGCGGGCAACCGCACCCTGCTGGCGCTGCTGGCGGCCTACGTGCTGCTCAACCTGGCGTACTCATGGCGGCTCAAGCAGGTGCCGGTGGTCGACGTGTCCATCATCGCCTCGGGTTTCATGCTGCGCCTTCTGGCCGGCACCGTGGCCGTCGGCATCCCGCCTTCGCGCTGGCTGCTGCTGACCGGCATTTTTGTGGCGCTGTTCCTCGGTTTTGCCAAGCGCAAGGCCGAAAGCTTCCATGAAGAGGCCAGCCAGCGCGCCGTGCTGGCCCACTACCCCTCGGCCCTGCTGGACACCTTTATGGCCGTGACCATGACCGCCACGCTGACCACCTACAGCCTGTTCGCCACCAGCCCCGAGGCGCAGCTGCAGCACGGCGAGCGCCTGCTCTATACCGTGCCGGTGGTGATTTTCGGCATGCTGCGCTATACCTACCAGGTGCACCGCGGCCATGGCGAAGACGTGGCGCGCGACATGCTGCGCGACCCCTGGATACTGGGGGCCGGCGCGCTCTGGCTGGCCATTTTCCTGAGCCGCTGGCTGTGAAGCCCGCGCCCGCTTCCTCCGCGCCGGTTGCGGCGGGCCTTCCCTTCAAGCGCCTGCTGCTGGTGCTGGGTGTGGTGGCCACGGCCTACGCGGCCGCGCTGCTGGTCTGGGGCGACAGCCCCAAAACCTCGCTGGCGCTGCTCTGGTCCTGGACGGGCGCGCAGGCCGCGGGCCTGTGCCTGCTCAACTACTTGCTGCGCGGCCTGCGCTGGCGGCTCTGGATGGCGCACTACGGCCGCCATTTCGGCTGGCTGCAGGGCTTGCGTCTTTACCTTGCGGGTTATGCCTTCACCCCCACGCCCGGCAATGTCGGCGAGGCGGCGCGCGGCCTGATGCTCGCGCGCCAGCCCCTGGGTGCCGGGCAAAGCCTGGCCATCTTCGGCGCTGAACGGCTGGCCGACCTGCTGTGCCTGCTGTTGCTGTGCCTGCCGGCCGCCGGCTGGGTGCTGCGGCATCCCGCGGTGCAGGCCGCATCCACGCTGCTGGGCGGCCTGCTGGCGGCGGCTGTGCTGGTGCTGCTGGCGATGCTGGGCCTGCTCTTCAAACACCGTGCCCGGCTGTTTGAGCGCCTGCCCTGGCTGCGGGAGGCCTGGCATTGCCTGGCGCTGCGTCCCTGGCTCTGGCTGGGGCTGACCCTGGCAGCCTGGGCGGCGCAAGGCGTCGCGGTCTGGCTGGTCTGCCGCGGCATGGGTGTGGGGCTGGATGTGCTGACCGCCACAGGCTTTTACGCCATCGCCATGGTGGCCGGCGCCCTGTCCGCGCTGCCGGCCGGCCTGGGCGGCACCGAGGCCGTGCTCACGGGCCTGCTGGTGGCGCAGGGCGCCACGCCCGCGGCGGCGCTGGCCGTCACCGTGCTGGCGCGGCTGCTGACGCTGTGGCTGGCCGTGGCCATAGGCGTGCTGGCCTTGCTTTATAGTGCGGCCATCCGCAAGGAAATCAGCTTGCGCTAGCCTGCCCCCGCCTTGTCCGCGGCCGCTTTGCCGCCGGCGCCGCTCCCGATTCTTAGCCTTCATGTCCCAGAACCAAGATTCCACCGCCCTTCCTGTCACGCTGAGCCGCTGGCTGCTGGCCGCCGGCCTGCTCTCGTTGCTGCTGCGGCTGTGGATTTCCGTGAGCTTCCCGGTCACCGGCGACGAGGCCTTCTTTTACTGGTGGGGTGTGTACCCCGACTGGGGCTATTCGGACCACCCGCCCATGGTGGGCTGGCTGATCGCGCTGATGCGCGCCACGCTGGGAGACAGCCTCTGGTCCATACGCCTGCCCATCGTGCTGCTGCCGCTGGCGCTGGGCGCGGCGCTGTGGTGGGCGCTGAAGGGCGCGGACCGGGTGCGTGCCGCCTGGGCTGTGCTGTTTTTCTGGCTGGCGCCGCTGAACTGGCTCAACACCCTGATCACCACCGACACGCCGCTGATCTTCTGGTCGGTGCTGTCGGTCGCCGCGCTGATGCGCGCCGAGCGCCGCGCCCAGATGGACCGCGCCGCCTGGGGCTTGTATGCGCTGTCGGGCGTGTTCCTGGGCTGCGCCTTTTTATCCAAGTATTTCTCGGTGGTGCTGGGTTTCAGCTACCTCGTGTACTTCGTGCTGTACCGTCGCGAGCGCCTGGCCGGTTTGGCCCTGCTGGTGCTGTGCGCCTTGCCGGGGCCGGCGATCAACATCGCCTACAACATGTCGCACGGCTGGTCCAACATCATGTTCAATGTGTACAACCGCAATGAAGATGCCCATTTTGAGTGGCGCAAGCCGCTGACCTACATCGGCATGATGGCCTACCTGGTCACGCCGGCCGCGCTGTGGATGGCCGTGCGCTATCGCCAGTCGCTGCTGGCCGCGGCGCGCTCGCAGCGCCTGCTGGCCTGCCTGGTGGTGGTGCCGCTGCTGTTCTTCGCGCTGCTGTCGGCCAAGAAGGTGATTGGCCTGCACTGGGTACTGTCGTTTTACCCCTTCGGTTTTGCCTTCCTGGCTTTTGCCTTGCCGGAGGGCAAACTCAAGGCCTGCGCCAAGGGCCTGGCCGTGTTCGCCGGCCTGCATGTGCTGGTGGTGGCGGGTCTCTACATGACCACTGTGGACACCTGGCGCAGCACCAAGCTCTATCCGCAAATCATCCGCAGCTACAAGACCGCCGAAATGCTCCAGCAGGTCACGGCGCCCGGCGTGGTGCTGATGGGCGAGGCCTACACACCGGCCTCGATATTCGGTTTTGAGCGCCGGCAGTACATGCCGGTTTTCGGCGTCGGCAAATTCCATGCGCGCCAGGACGACATGCTGGTCGATTTTTCGCTGTACCAGGGCAAGACGATTCGCATCATCCTCGCCGACAAGCCGCGCCTGGAGGAGTTTGCGCCCTATTTCGCCTCGGTGCGTGTGCTCAGCTTCGAGCAAAACGGCGTGCCGTTTTACGCCCTCGAAGGCACGGGCTTTAACTACCAGGCCTACCGTGAAGGCGTGCTGGGCACGGTGTTCAAGCGCTACTTCAATATTCCCAAGTGGCTGCCCATGACGGGCTGCCCTTTCTGCGAACGCTATTGCGGCCAGGTGCGATGCCCGAGCTAAGCGCCCAGGATGCCGGCCCGGTTGTCGCCGCCTTTGACTTCGACGGCACGCTGACCCGGCGCGACACCTTCACGGTTTTCCTCGCCCGCGGCCTGGGCTGGCCGCGCTTTGTGTGGGCCCTGCTGCGCTGCTCGCCCTGGCTGGCCGGCTATGCGCTGCGCATCGTGCCCAACAATGTCGCCAAAGGCAAGCTCATGCAGGCCGCGCTGACCGGCCGCAGCCTTGCCGAGATGCAGGACTGGACCACACGCTGGCTGGCCCAGGATTTCCCCGGCCAGCTGCGCGAGGACGCCATGGCCCGCCTGGCCTGGCACCGCGAGGCCGGGCACTGCTGCGTGATGGTGAGCGCCTCGCCCGACATCTATCTGGCGCAGGTGGCGCAGCAGCTGGGTTTCGACGCGTTGCTCTGCACCGAAATGGAAGTCATGGGCGAGGGCGATGCCCGCCACCTCACCGGCCGCATGCGCACGCCCAACTGCCATGGGGAGCAGAAGGTCGTGCGGTTGCGGGCCTGGGCGACAGGGCGATTTGGCGTCACAGGGCTGGAAGGTGTGACGCTGTATGCCTATGGGGATACTTCCGGGGACAAACCCATGCTGCGGCTGGCCCGGCATGCGTGGTACCGGGGGCAAACCTGGACGGGGTGATGCTGCTCAGTCCTCGAGCTCAGCCTTTGCCATCTCCACATCAAGCCTCTCCGTCGCATCCAGCGCCTTGCTGGCCGCCGCCTGCTCATACAACTTGGTGGCTTCCTTCATCTTCTTGTCGCCTTCGAGCATGACCATGCCGTTGGCATATTCGATCATGCCGATGGCCGAGCCGGGGTGCAGTTTCAGGGCGTCTTTGTAGAGCGACAGGCCCACGTCCTTCTTGGCGCCGTAGGTCATGCCGCCTATCAGCGAGCCGACCTTGTCGATGACCTCGGCGTGGAAGGCGGCCAGCGCGATGTGGGCGTCGGCGTGTTTGGGCGATAGCTTGATGGCCTGCTCCAGCGCGTTCTTCACCTTGGTGCCCAGTCCTTGCGCCAGGGCCTTGGCCACGCTGATGCCCTGGCTGTAGCGGCCCAGCGCATAAGCCTGCCAGTACCAGGCGTTGGCGTTTTTCGGGTCGTCCTTTTGCTGGGCCTCGGCGCGGGCGGCGACTTCCATGAAAAGGTCGAGTTTGGTCTTTTCCTTGGTTTCCAGGTAAGTGGCATACATGCTGGCGGCCTTGTTGGCCACCGTGATGCCGTCACCGCCGGCTTTGAGGCCCGCATCAGACGCCTTCTGGAATTCACCGTTGTGGAACAGCACCCAGGCCTGCAGCACATCGGCGTCCTTGGGCAGGGGTTCGCAGTCGCCCAGGTGCAGGCGGGCCCAGCTCTTTTTCAGGCTGGCGGCATCGAATGCGTAGTCGCCGGCATGGGGAAAGGCAGTCCATTTGGCCATGTGTCTTGTCTCCTTGGTAAAAATTGTTGGTGTTATGGATAAGGGCGGTTTGAAGGAACTCAAGCCGGGTTGCTGTAAGCGCCGACCAGGGCCTGCAGGTGCGCGCGCTGGCTTTGCTCCAGGTAGGGAATCAGCAAATTGAGCACGTGGTGGGCGCCGCGCAGCAGCGCGGCTTGGGCGTTGCCGGGCTCCAGCGCGTTGCGCGGGTCGCGCACGTACTCGAAGCTGAGCCAGTAGGTGAGCACCACCACCATGCTGGTGGCCGTTGCCTCGACCTCTCGCGAGTCGATGGTCATGGCGCCGGCGCGGCTCATGCCGTCGAGCAGGCCCTTGACGGCGCGCGTCTTGTTCTTGAGCACCCACTGGAAGTGGGTTTCCAGCCGGCGGTTCTTGCTGAGCAGGTCGTTGAGGTCGCGGTACAGGAAGCGGTACTGCCAGATCAGCTCAAACAGCGTGTGCATGAAAAACCAGGCGTCCTCCACGTCGCGCACGCCGTCGCTGGCGTTGAGCAGCTCGCTCAGGGATTTTTCGTAGCGGTCGAACAGCGAGTTGATGAGCTCGTCTTTGGCGGGGTAGTGGTAGTAGAGGTTGCCGGGGCTGATGTTGAGTTCGGCGGAGATCAGCGTGGTCGACACATTGGGCTCGCCAAAGCGGTTGAAGAGGTCCAGGGTGACCTCCAGAATCCGCTCTGCTGTACGGCGCGGCGCTTTTTTCGCCATAGTTGTCTACCTTGTATTGTTCTTTAACTCTAACCCAGCGCCTGCCGGCGCGAAACTAGGGAAGTCCACAAAACCTGGGTCCGCCCATAGAGAACCTTTGGGTTACGCCGCCACCACCGAGCGGGAAGTCGATTGCAGCGCATGGCTTAAATCTTCCATGACCTCCTCCAGCGAGGCGATGGCCCGGCCCACGCGGGTGGCGGCCGGCCTGGGGGCCACCAGGTGGCGTTTGGGGTCCTCCAGGACGTCCAGGTTCAGGCTCACGCCGTGCCGCGCGAGCTTGGCCGACAGCGTGGTCTTGCGCGAGCGCAGCATCTGCCGGGTCTTCTGGTAGGCGTGCTCGGCCAGTTGGCGGCGCTGCCGGTAGCTGAAGGTATTGGCCAGGAACATCTCGGCGTCGCGATGGTCGGGCTCCAGCAGCACGATGTCGGTGTCGGGGTAAGCGTGCTCGTAATGCTTCATGCCCAGCTCCAGCCGCGAATGGATCATGGAGCGAAAAGTCTGGCTCATGACCGCGGGCAGGCCGCCGCTGACGATGCGCGGTATGGCCTGTTTTTCGGGCGGCAGGCCGCGGCGCATGACGCGTTGGTCCATGGCCAGCTTGGGCGCGCGCGTGGAGTTGAAGGGCACCAGCGGGTTCAGGCAGAACATCAGGTCCACGCCCTCGTCCATGGCCACGCCGGCGTGCATGGTCTTCTTGAGGGCGCCGTCCACGTAGTAATGGTTGTCGATCTCCACCGGCGGGAACAGGCCGGGCAGGGCCGAGCTGGCCTGCACGGCCCTGGAAATCGGCACGTGGTCCCAGCCGGGACGGCCGAAAGGCGCGGCATCGCCGCTGTCCAGGTTGGTCGCCACCAGGGTCAGGCGGGTGCGGAGCTCGCGAAAGTCATTGGTGCGCCCGGGCTTGGAAAACAGTTTTTCGAGCTGGGTGTCGACTTCGTCGTTGGCAAAAATGCCCGTGGGCAAGGCCGGCCCCAGCGCTTCCAGCGCATGGACAAAAGACTTGCGCCCGAAGGTGGCGCGCCATGCGGCCGACGCGGCCAGGCCGGGCAGCGTGATGCCGCGCCGCAGGAATTCGCCGTAGGCGGGCACCATCAGCCAGGCCGGATCGAACACCTCCGAGGCCTTGTCGTCGTTTTCGATAAAGGCCGCGCAGAGCTCGCGCGGCGTCATGCCGTTGGCCAGGCCCGCCGCGATAAAGCCGCCGGCCGAAACGCCGACGTAATGGTGCAGTTCGGTGAAAGAGACGCCTTGCAGGGATTCATCGAGGGCGCAGAGCGCGCCTATCTCGTAGATGGCCCCCAACGGGCCGCCACCCGCCAGTGCCAGTGCAATGCGCGGCTGGCTGCTGGAGGGCTTGCTTTTTGAACGCTTGGCTGAAGTCATGAGGAGAAAGTGTAGACGGCGGCCCCGGGAATATTTGCTGCTTTGCAGCAAAGCGCATAGGCGAAAAAAAAGGGACGGTATGTCCCTTTTTGGTGAAGCTCGCCGTGCTTAGGCCGACTTGCGCGCGGCCGGGCGCTTGGCGGCCGGCGCCTTTTTCGCGGCGGGTTTTGCGGCGCTCTTGGCGGCGGGGGCCTTGCCGCTGAGTTTTTGCACATTGCGGTTGAGTTCGTCAATGCGTGCGATCAGCGCGTCCACATCCTTGGCGGAAGGCACGCCGAGCTTGTTCAAGGCCTTGGCGACGCGGTCTTCGAAGATGTTTTCCAGTTTGTCCCACTGGTGGCCGGCTTTGGACTGGATATCAGTGGCCATGGTGGCCATCTTGTTGGTGGCTTCGGAGATCTTTTCTTCGGCGACGGCCTGGGTCTTGCGCTGGATGGACAGGCCTTCCTTGACCAGGGTCTCGAAAACCTTGCCGCCTTCTTCCTGCGCCTTGGAGAATGCGCCCAGGCCGGCCAGCCAGATTTGCTGTGCGGACTCTTTGACGGCGCCCGAAAGCTGGGGGCCGGATTTTTTGTCGGCACTCATTTTTTGCAGTTTCTTGACCATGATGGACTCCAGACAGTGAGGGTTGTGGATTTGCGCGGACAGTATGCCGCATAGACCGCAAAATATAAGCCTTCCCCGCGGCGGTGTTTAGGTGCCCCGCTCTATGGAAAAGCAGGCCCCGCGCCGCTGAGCGCGGGTTTCTGCTGAATAGGGAGTCATGCGGTTTAAGCAAGAATCAGTTTTTTGATCGACAGTTCAGCGGAGAAAACACAACATGCATTATTTCGTCACGGGGGCCACAGGCTTCATCGGCAAACGCCTGGTCAAAAAACTTCTGGAACGAAAAGGCACGACCGTTCATTTCCTGATCCGCCAGGAAAGCGCCGGCAAGGTCGCGGCGCTGCGGGAATACTGGGGCGTAAGCGCCGCGCGGGCTGTCGCCATCCACGGCGACCTGACGAGCAAGAAGCTGGGCGTCAGCAGCGAGGACATCAAGAAACTCAAGGGCCAGGTTGGGCATTTTTACCACCTGGCCGCCGTCTACGACCTGGGCGCCGACGAGCAAAGCCAGATCGCCGTCAACATCGAGGGCACGCGCAGCGCGGTGGAGTTCGCCAAGGCCATAGACGCCGGCCACTTCCACCATGTGAGCTCCATCGCCGCGGCCGGCCTCTATGAAGGCGTGTTCCGCGAGGACATGTTCGAGGAGGCCGAGAACTACGACCATCCCTACTTCATGACCAAGCACGAGAGCGAAAAAATCGTGCGCAAGGAATGCAAGGTGCCCTGGACGGTGTTTCGCCCCGCCATGGTGGTCGGCGACAGCACCACCGGCGAGATGGACAAGATCGACGGCCCCTACTATTTCTTCAAGCTGATCCAGCGCATGCGCCAGCTGCTGCCGCCCTGGATGCCGGCTGTGGGGCTGGAAGGCGGGCGCATCAACATCGTGCCTGTCGACTTTGTCGTCGACGCGTTGGACCACATCAGCCACAAGACCGGCATCGCCAAGAAGTGCTTCCACCTGGTGGACCCGGTGGGTTACCGCGTCGGCGACGTGCTGGACATCTTCAGCCGCGCGGCCCACGCGCCCAAGATGAACCTGTTCATCAACGCCGCCCTGCTGGGTTTCATCCCGCGCGGCGTCAAGAAGAGCCTGATGGCGCTGGCGCCGGTGCGGCGCGTGCGCAATGCGGTCATGGCCGACCTGGGCCTGCCCGAGGACATGCTGACTTTCGTCAACTACCCGACGCGTTTTGACTGCCGCGAAACCATGGCCGCGCTCAAGGGCGCCGGCATTGAATGCCCCAACCTCAAGGACTACGCCTGGCGCCTGTGGGACTACTGGGAGCGCCACCTGGATCCCGACCTGCACATAGACCGCTCGCTGCGCGGCACCGTCGGCGGCAAGGTGGTGCTGGTCACCGGCGGCTCCTCCGGTATAGGCCTGGCCGCGGCGCACAAGTTCGCCGAAGCCGGCGCGACCACCATCATCTGCGGGCGCGACCAGGACAAGCTCGACGAGGCCTGCAAGGAAGCCAAGGCCAAGGGCTACCAGTTCGTGGCCTACCCGGCCGACATCGCCGACATGGCCGACTGCGACCGCTTCCTCAAGCTGCTGGTCGCCAACCACGGCGGCGTTGATTTCCTGATCAACAACGCCGGCCGCTCCATACGCCGCGCGATCGAGGCCAGCTACGACCGCTTCCACGACTACGAGCGCACCATGCAGCTCAATTATTTCGGCTGCCTGCGCGTGACCATGGGGCTGCTGCCCGGCATGGCGGCCAAACGCAAGGGCCATGTGGTCAACATCAGCTCCATCGGCGTGCTGACCAACGCGCCGCGCTTCTCGGCCTATGTGGCCTCCAAGGCCGCGCTGGACGCCTGGACGCGCTGCGCTTCGAGCGAGTTCGCCGACGTCGGCATCAGCTTCACCACCATCAACATGCCGCTGGTGCGCACGCCCATGATCGCGCCGACCAACCTGTACAACAACGTGCCGACGCTGTCCCCGGAAGAAGCCGCCGACATGATCGCGCAGGCCTGCATCTTCAAGCCGGTGCGTGTCGCCACGCGCCTGGGCATCACCGGCCAGCTGCTGCACGCGCTGGTGCCGCGCATCGCGCAGATCGCCATGAACACCAGCTTTCGCATGTTCCCCGACTCCTCGGCCGCCAAGGGCGAGAAGGGCGCCAAGCCGCAGCTGTCCGCCGAGGCCGTGGCCATGCAGCAGATGATGCGCGGCATCCACTTCTAGCCGTTGCCGCGGCGGCCGCCGGCCGCCTTTTCCGGCCTTGCCGCCCGCAGGCCAGGGGCATAATGTGTGCCGGTGCCGCACTGCAGCGGCGCATGGAAAGGCGAGCTCATGATTTTGGTTACAGGGGGAGCCGGGTTTATCGGCGCCAATTTTGTTCTTGACTGGCTGGCGGGCAGCGACGAGCCGGTCGTCAACCTGGACAAGCTCACTTACGCCGGCAATATGGAAACCCTGGCGCCCCTGAAGGGCGACCCGCGGCATATTTTTGTCCGGGGCGACATCGGCGACAGCACCCTGGTTGCGGACCTGCTGGCCAAGCACAGGCCGCGCGCCGTCGTTCATTTCGCGGCCGAGTCGCACGTGGACCGCTCCATCTCGGACCCGGAAGCCTTCATACAAACCAACATCGTCGGCACTTTTCGCCTGCTGGAGGCCGCGCGCCGCTACTGGTCGGAGCTGCCGGCCGGTGAGAAATCCGCCTTCCGCTTCCTGCAGGTGTCCACGGACGAGGTGTACGGTTCGCTGCAGCCGGCCGACCCCGCCTTCAGCGAAACCAACCGTTACGAGCCGAACAGCCCTTATTCGGCCAGCAAGGCGGCGAGCGACCACCTGACCCGGGCCTACCACCATACTTACGGCCTGCCGGTGCTCACCACCAACTGCTCCAACAATTACGGCCCCTACCATTTCCCCGAAAAACTGATCCCGCTCATGATCGTCAACGCCCTGGCCGGCAAGCCCCTGCCGGTTTACGGCGACGGCCAGCAGGTGCGCGACTGGCTGTATGTCAAGGACCACTGCAGCGGCATACGCCGCGTGCTCGAAGCCGGCAAACCCGGCGAGACCTACAACATAGGCGGCAACAACGAGAAGCCGAACATCGACATCGTCCACGCGGTGTGCGCCCTGCTCGACGAGCTGCGCCCGCGCGCCGGCGGCAGCTACCGCGAACAGGTGGCCTTCATCAAGGACAGGCCCGGCCATGACCGCCGCTACGCGATCGATGCCAGCAAGATGATGAGGGAGCTGGGATGGAAGCCCGCCGACACCTTTGAAACCGGCATCCGCAAGACCGTGCAGTGGTACCTGGACAACCCCGAGTGGGTCACGCATGTGCAAAGCGGCGCCTACCGCGACTGGGTCGAGGCCCAGTACGCCACGGCCGCGGCCTGAGCGCGCGCATGAAGATACTGCTTTTCGGCAAGAACGGCCAGGTCGGCTGGGAATTGCAGCGCAGCCTCGCGCCGCTCGGAGAACTGGTCGCGCTGGACCGCCACAGCACGGATTTCTGCGGCGACCTCGCCAAGCCGGACGGCATCCGCGAGACGGTGCAAAAAGTCCGGCCCCAGGTCATCGTCAATGCCGCCGCCTATACCGCTGTCGACAAGGCTGAAAGCGATACCGCCGCCGCGCATGCGGTCAATGCCGAAGCCCCGGGTGTGCTGGCCGAGGCCGCCAGCGCCGCCGGCGCGTGGCTGCTGCACTACTCGACCGACTATGTGTTTGACGGCAGCGGCAGCAAACCCTGGGAAGAGGGCGACCCGACCGGCCCGCTCAGCGTCTACGGCCGCACCAAGCTCGAAGGCGAGCAGCGCATCGCGGCCCGGTGTGCCCAGCACCTGATTTTGCGCACCAGCTGGGTCTATGCGGCGCGGGGCGGCAACTTCGCCAAAACCATGCTGCGCCTGGCCGCCGAGCGCGATCGCCTGACGGTCGTGAGCGACCAGTTCGGCGCGCCCACGGGGGCCGACCTGCTGGCCGACGTCACGGCCCACATGCTGCGCAGCGCGCTGGCCGGTCCCGCGGCTGCTTTTGCGGGCACTTACCACGTGGCGGCCGCGGGCGAGACTTCGTGGCATGGTTATGCGCGTTTTGTCCTCGAATGCGCCGCGAAAGGCGGCAAGGCGCTCAGGGCGTCGCCGGACACCGTGGACCCTGTCGCCACATCGGCCTTCCCGACGTCGGCTGTACGCCCGCATAATTCGCGTTTGAACACCAGCAAACTTCGCGGCGCCTTTGGCCTGCAGCTTCCGGCATGGCAGCAAGGCGTGGCCCGTATGCTGGCGGAAGTTGGCGGTGCCTCGACGACGCAACATTGAGACAGAAGGTACCGCCCTCTCGTTTCGCGCTTTTAAGGGGCGATCGGCTGGCCGGGCAGTTGCAAGTGGGATAAACAGCTGAACAGCTTTTAAGCGGGCAATCAGGAATGAGCCAGCTCTTCCGGGTTTGCCTCGAATTGGAATGGAATCAATGCCAAGTTTGGATCAACTGCAATGACCGAGTACGAGACGCTGAAATTGCAGCTCAGAAAAAATCCGCGTGCATGGTTGGTGACCGGCGTCGCGGGTTTTATTGGGTCTAACCTGCTCGAAGCCCTGCTGGCCCTGGATCAGCGGGTGGTCGGGCTGGACAGCTTCGCGACGGGCCGGCGTGAAAACCTCGAGCAGGTGGCACAAGCGGTGGGTGTCGCGCGGTGGGCGAATTTCCGGTTGGTGGAGGGCGATATTGCCGAGCTTGACGCGTGCCGAGAGGCCATCACCGGTGCCGATATTGTTCTGCACCAGGCCGCGCTGGGCTCGGTGCCGCGCTCACTGGAAGACCCGATTCGCACCAATCGGGCGAACATCGACGGCTTTCTCAATATGCTGGTCGCCAGTCGGGATGCGGGTATCCAGCGCTTCGTCTATGCCGCGTCGAGTTCCACCTATGGCGACCATCCGGACCTGCCGAAAATTGAAGACAGAATCGGCAAGCCTTTGTCGCCTTATGCGGTGACCAAGCTGGTCAATGAGCTGTATGCCGAGGTTTTCGGGCGTTGCTATGGTTTAAATACCATTGGTTTGCGCTACTTCAACGTTTTTGGCCCGCGGCAAAATCCCGCCGGAGCCTATGCCGCCGTGATACCCAAGTGGATTGCCGCGATGCTCAAGGGGGAGCCGGTATTCATCAATGGCGACGGTGAAACCAGTCGCGATTTTTGTTATGTGCAGAACGCGGTCCAGGCCAACCTGTTGGCCGCGACACGGGAAAATACCGACGCCTTCAATCAGGTCTACAACGTGGCCGTGGGCGACCGCACGACCTTGAACAGCCTGTACCATCTGATCAGAGGCGAACTTCAGCGGCACCTGCCCGGGCTGCAAGTGGGGGTGCCGCAATACCGCGATTTTCGGGAGGGAGATGTCCGGCATTCTTTGGCCAGCATCGACAAGGCCCGTTCGCGGCTGGGTTACCAGCCGACGCACACCATTGCAGAGGGCATGAAAGAGGCCATGGATTGGTATGTTCGTGATCTGGGTTCCAATACTCACTGATACTTTTGCGCATGATCATGAACGAAAAATTGAAACTCGCCATCATCGGCTTGGGCTACGTGGGGCTCCCGCTCGCCGTGGAATTTGGGAAGAAGCGCCCGGTCGTCGGGTTTGACATCAATGCCAAGCGCATTGCGGAGCTCCAGTCTGGCAAAGACCATACGCTGGAAACGGAACCCGACGAGCTGAAGCAGGCGCGGCACTTGAGCTTTTCGAAGGACATCGAAGACCTGCGTTCGTGCAATGTCTTTATCGTGACCGTTCCGACGCCGATCGACCAGTACAAGCGCCCTGACTTGACACCGCTGATCCGGGCCAGTGAAACGATTGGAAAAGTTCTCAAGCCCGGCGACATCGTGATTTACGAGTCCACGGTATACCCGGGCGCCACCGAAGAGGATTGCGTGCCTGTGCTGGAGAAAGTCTCCGGCCTGCGGTTCAACGAAGACTTCTTTGCCGGCTACAGCCCGGAGCGCATCAACCCCGGCGACAAGCAACACCGGGTAACGACGATCATGAAGGTGACGTCAGGATCCACCCCCGACGTGGCCGAAACCGTCGATGCGCTTTACAACGAAATCATCACGGCGGGCACGCACAAGGCGCCGAGTATCAGGGTTGCCGAGGCGGCCAAGGTGATAGAGAACACGCAGCGGGATCTCAATATCGCGCTCATCAATGAGCTCGCGATGATTTTCAACAAAATGGACATCGATACGGAGGCCGTGCTCAAGGCCGCCGGCACCAAATGGAATTTCCTGCCTTTCCGGCCTGGGCTGGTCGGCGGCCACTGCATTGGCGTTGACCCGTATTACCTGACGCACAAAGCGCAGGCGCTCGGCTACCATCCCGAGATCATTCTGGCGGGACGTCGTTTGAACGACGGTATGGGCGTGTACGCGGTAGCCCAATTGGTCAAATCAATGACAAAGAAGCGCATTCAGGTCGATGGCGCGCGTGTGCTGGTGATGGGGCTTGCCTTCAAGGAGAACTGCCCCGACTTGAGAAATACGCGGGTTGTCGATATCGTTGCGGAACTCCAGGAATACAACTGCAAAGTCGATATCTATGACCCGTGGGTTTCCGCGGAGGATGCTTTTGAGGAGTATGGGGTTTCTCCGATCAAGCAACCGGAGCCCGGTGTCTACGATGCGATTGTTCTTGCTGTTGCCCACAACGAGTTTCGTGCGATGGGCGCCCAGGCAATTCGCGCCCTCGGTCGACCGGTTAATGTGCTCTATGACCTCAAGTATGTGCTCCCGAGCAATGCCGTGGATCTGCGGTTGTGAGGCATAAAAATGCTCGCTGATTTCCGAATTAAGACTTCTCCAATGCTTCTGAAAGCCTGACATGCGCCGCTGGCCCGCCCCCATCACAGGCAGAAAAATCCGCTTTGCCGTCGTCGGTTGCGGTCGCATTGCCCGAAACCATTTTGCCGCGCTCAAGCAACATGCGGAATACGCGGAGCTGGTCGGTGTCTGCGACATCAACAGCGAGGCTTTGCGCGCCGCGGCGGCTGAAACCGGCGCCAAGCCTTACGGCAGCCTTGCCGACCTGCTGGAAGACACGAACGCGGACATCGTGGTGCTCACGACGCCCAGCGGCTCGCACCCCGAGCAGACCATGCTGGTGGCCGCGGCCGGCCTGCATGTCATGACGGAAAAACCCATGGCCACGCGATGGAACGACGGCTTGCAAATGGTCAAGGCCTGCGATGACGCCAACGTCCGCCTGTTTGTGGTCAAGCAGAACCGGAAGAACGCCACCTTGCAGCTGCTCAAGCGCGCCGTGCAGCAAGGGCGTTTCGGCCGCATCTACATGGTCAACATCAACGTGTTCTGGACACGGCCGCAGGAGTACTACGACAGCGCGGCCTGGCGCGGCACCTGGGAATATGACGGCGGCGCCTTCATGAACCAGGCCAGCCACTATGTGGACCTTCTCGACTGGCTGATCGGGCCCATCGAAAGCATCCAGGCCTATACGGCGACCTTGGCGCGCGATATCGAGGTGGAAGACTCCGGCGTCATCAGCGTCAGGTGGCGCTCCGGCGCGCTCGGCTCGATGAACGTGACCATGCTGACCTACCCGAAAAACCTCGAGGGCAGCATCACCATCATCGGGGAGAAGGGCACGGTCAAGGTGGGTGGTGTCGCGGTCAACGACATCCAGCACTGGCAGTTTTCCGATTCGCACGAAGACGACGACAAGGTCAAGGATGCGAGCTATGCCACCACCTCGGTCTATGGTTTTGGCCACCCCCTCTATTACGACAATGTCATCAAGGTGCTGCGAGGCGAGGCGGAGCCCGACACGGACGGCCGCGAAGGCCTGAAATCCCTCGAAGTCCTGATCGCCGCCTACCTCTCCGCGCGCGACGGCAAGCGCATCGCGCTTCCGCTGGACTACTGACGTGGGCATCACGATCCATCCCAGCGCCATCGTCGATGAGGGCGCGAGCATAGGCGAGGGAACGCGCGTCTGGCATTGGGTGCATGTCTGCGGCGGCGCGACGATAGGCAAGGGCTGCTCTCTCGGACAGAATGTTTTTGTGGGCAATGACGTGGTCATAGGCGACAACGTCAAGATACAAAACAACGTGTCCGTCTATGACGCCGTGAGGCTGGAGGACGACGTTTTTTGCGGCCCCAGCATGGTTTTCACGAATGTGTACAACCCCCGCTCCGCCATCACGCGCAAGGACGAATACCGCAAGACCCATGTGCGGCGCGGCGCGACCTTGGGCGCCAACTGCACCATCGTGTGCGGGGTGGAAATTGGTGCCTACGCTTTTGTGGGTGCCGGTGCCGTGGTCAACCGCGACGTGCCCGCTTATGCGTTGATGCTGGGAATGCCGGCGCGCCGCAAGGGCTGGATGTGCAAATGCGGCGTGCAGCTCAAGGGGGAGGGCGAGATCCATTGTGCTTGCGGCCTGGCTTATCGGATCGACAAAAACAGCTGCGTTGCCTTATGACATCCAAAATTGAATTCATCGACCTGAAGTCGCAATACGCGCAGATGCGCGAGCCCATCAATGCCCGCATCCAGCAGGTTCTGGACCACGGCCAGTACATCATGGGGCCCGAGGTCAAGGAGCTCGAGGACAGGCTGCAGGATTTTGTAGGTGCCCGGCATTGCATCACGGTGGCTTCGGGAACCGAGGCTTTGCTGATCGCGCTGATGGCGCTGGACCTGAAAGCCGGCGATGAGGTCATCACCACGCCGTTTACCTTCATCGCCACGGCGGAAGTCATTGTCCTGCTGGGCGCGATTCCCGTTTTTGTCGATATCGAGCCCGATACCTGCAACATCGACTGGCGCCTGATCGAAGCCAAGATCACCCCCAGGACCAAGGCCATCATGCCTGTGGGCCTGTATGGCCAGACCGCCGATATGGACGAGATCAACGCCATCGCGGCCCGCAATGGCAATATTGCCGTGATCGAGGATGCCGCCCAGAGTTTCGGGGCGACGTACCGGGGCCGCAAAAGCTGCAACCTTTCGACCATCGGCTGCACGAGTTTTTTCCCCAGCAAGCCGCTTGGCTGCTACGGCGACGGCGGCGCCATTTTCACCAATGACGACGGGCTGGCCAAGGCCATGCGCGAAATCCGCGTGCACGGCCAGGAAAGGCGCTACCACCACACCCGTGTGGGCGTGGGAGGGCGCATGGACACCCTGCAGTGCGCTGTTGTGCTGGCCAAACTGGAAACTTTCGAGGCGGAGATTCAAAGCCGGCTTGCCCTGGGCGAACGCTATGCGGAACTGATCCGCAAGGCCGGTGCGCCGGCCGGACTGCTGGCGGTCAGGCCCGACAGGACCTGTGTCTGGGCCCAGTTCACGGTGTTTATCCAGAATCGCGATGCGGTCCAGAAAAAACTGCAGTCGGCGGGTGTTCCCACGGCCGTCCACTATCCGGTCGCGCTCAACCGGCAGCCCGCGTACCTGCACCTGGGCAGCGCGGACAGCACCCCGCTCAGCGATGCGGCGGCCGGCACGGTGATCAGCCTGCCCATGCACCCGTATCTCACCGAATCGACGCAGGCGTTCATCGTGAACGCCCTCACCGACGCGCTTTCGGCTTGACGGCGTCGCCGGCTCAGGGCCGGAGCAGCTAAAATCAGCAATTCGGCATCTGGTGGGCATAGTGATGGCTCACATCGCCGGTCGAGGCCTGCAATCGGCCTGGCGCAGTTTTCTTCTAAACAAACAGGGTTCGCGATGGCAATCAAAGGCAAAAAAATCTTCATCACCGGCGGCGCTGGTTTTATCGGCTCCACGCTGGCGTCCCGCCTGTGCGCCGACAACGAGATGGTGCTGTTTGACAACCTCGATCGCAACACGCTGCAGCACTCCGAACTCGGCAAGAACAAAAACATCCGCCTGGTCAAGGGCGATGTACTCGACTTCAATGCGGTGAACCAGGCCATGGCCGGCGCCGACATCGTGGTGCACGCCGCCGCCATCGCGGGCATCGACACGGTGATCAAATCGCCTGTGCGGACCATGGAGGTCAACATGATAGGCACGGCCAACGTGCTCAAGGCCGCGCAGCAAAACAAGATCAAGGACCGTGTCCTGGACTTCTCGACATCGGAAGTGTTCGGCTCCATGGCCTATCGCGTTTCGGAAACCACACAAACCGTCGCGGGCTCCGCAGGCGAGGCGCGCTGGGTCTATGCCGTCAGCAAGCTGGCCGGCGAGCACCTTGCGCATTCCTATTTCAAGGAGTTCGGCCTTCCCGTGGTCACGGTGCGGCCCTTCAATGTCTACGGGCCCGGCCAGACCGGCGAAGGCGCGCTGCAGATATTTGTCCGCCGCGCACTCAAAAATGAACCCATCACCATTTACGGTGACGGAACGCAGATCCGCGCATGGTGCTATATCGACGACATGGTCGACTGCCTGATGCTGGCGCTCGAAGACAAGCGCGCGATCGGCGAGTCGTTCAACGTGGGCAATGCGCGGGCCGTGACAACCATCTTCGGCCTTGCCGAAGCCGTGTGCCGCGTACTGGAGTCCAAGTCCAAGATCGAATTCAAGCCGGCGCTGTCCGCCGACATCGAGTTGCGTATTCCGGAAACCGCCAAGGCCAAGGAGCTGCTGGGCTTTTCCGCCAAGGTCGATCTCGAAGAGGGCGTGCAGAAGACGGCCGTGTGGTTTCGGCAGAACCTGCTGTGATTCGCCTCGCCGTCCCTGATATTCGCGATGAGGACATCGCCCGCATGGTCGAGGTCGTCAAGAGCGGCCAACTCGTCCAGGGAAAGGCCGTTGAAGAGTTCGAAGCGGCGCTGGTCGAATTTTCGGGCATTCCTCACTGCGCCGCCGTGTCGTCGGGAACTTCCGCCTTGCACCTGGCGCTGCTCGCGCTGGGGATAGGCCCCGGCGACAAGGTCCTGGTGCCGGCTTTTACCTATCCGGCCACCGCCAATGCCGTCGAACTGGTCGGCGGCAAGGTGCTGCTGTGCGACGTCGATCCGCAAAGTTATGTGGTCACGCCGCAAGCCGTGGAAAAGGTGCTTGCCTCTCCCGAGGGGCGGGATATCAAGGCCATCATGCTGGTGCACGAGTTCGGTTTTCCCGTCGAGGTCAAACGCATCGCCGAGCTGGCCGCGAGCCGCGGCATCAAGGTCATCGAAGACGCCGCCTGTGCGCTCGGCACGGTCGCCGATGGCTTCCATCCGGGCTATTACAGCGACATGGCCTGCTTTTCCTTCCATCCGCGCAAGGCAATCACCACCGGCGAAGGCGGTGCGATGATGTCACGCAACGCCGAGCTGGTCACGCTGTCCAAACGCCTGAGAAACCACGGGACCCAGCCCGCCAACGGGCGCATGGACTTCACCGAGGCGGGGCTGAACTACCGACTAACCAATTTCCAGGCCGCGCTAGGCATCAACCAGATCGCAAGATTTGCGCAGGAGCTTGATTCCCGCAAGGAGATGGTCAAAACCTACTTTGCCCGATTGGCGGGCAACGCGCAGGTGGAATTACCGCAGGACAACGCGGGCCATTCCTGGCAGAGTTTTATGGTCGTCATCCGCGGCGGCGCGCGCGAGCGGGTCAAGGCGGCGATGGTCGATCTGGGGATTGAAGTCAATCTGGGTGCCCATGCCCTCAATTGCCTCACGTACTTCCAGCGCAAATACGGTGTTGATGCCGCAAGCTGCCCTGTGTCCACAATGCTTTACCAGGACGGGCTGGTTCTGCCTCTGCGTAGCATGCTGACGCCGGACGAGCTCCTGTTTATCTGCGACTCCCTGGAAAAAGTTGTAGGCCCCTGATGACTGCTCCAATTGGAATGTTCGCCGACTGACGGTAATGCACACATGACGGCCGAAATTCCAAACCTCGCGCGCACTGCGCAACTCATCAAGCAAGCGGTTCACAAGCTTGAGCTGGACCTGTCCGGTCTTACCGTGTTGACGGAAGCCGCAAGTGGTCCTTACGCCGTGACCCCGGTGATCGCCGCCATGGCCGGCGCCAAACGCGTGCTCGCCATCACGGCGGACTCCTCTTACGCGACTGCCGATGAGGTCATACGCCAGACCAGGTCGTTGGAGAGCCTGTGCGGCCTGCCGCAACGAGTCGAAATATTTCAGGAGCGCCACCTTGCGCTGTTTGCCGAGGCCGACATTGTGACCAACCTCGGATTTGTCCGCCCTCTGGACGCGAAGGTTGTACTGTCCATGCGCCGGGGAAGCGTGGTCCCGCTCATGTGTGAGGCTTGGGAGTACCGGCCGCAGGATCTGGATCTGCGCGCTTGCCAGCAACAAGGGGTGCATGTTTTTGCGACCAATGAAGATTTTCCGGCGATCGACGTTTTTGCCTACAGCGGATGGTTGGCTTTGAAGATGCTGTTTGAGGCCGGTATTGAAATCCACCGGAGCAAGGTGGTGGTTGTAAGCGGGGACAAGTTTGGGCGGGTCATAGAGCAGCGTCTACAGGCCAACGGTGTTGACGTCATGCGTGTCGACCGCCTGGATCGCGAAATCATTGCCGGCGCGGATGCCGTCATTCTGGCGGATTACGCCCGCCTTGATGAAATCATCGGTGAAGGTGGTGATGTGACGGCCGCCGACGTATCCCGATTCATGCCCGGTGGCGTGGTCATTTGTTTTGCGGGCCGCGCGGATGTCCGAGGCCTGGGCGCCAACGGCGTGCGGGTCCATCCGAATAGAGAGTTGCCCGCCCGCCGTATGGGATTAACGCTGGCGCATCTGGGCGCGCGTCCAGTGGTGGATTTACATGCCGCCGGCCTGAAAGTCGGTGAACTGGCTTGCCGGGGCGTTGAGGCAGACTCGGCATTTTCCGCGTTGATGCAAAAAATGTGACTGGTTAACCGGACGGCGAGATCGCACTTTATTGGCGGAGCCCCGGATGCGCCATGAACTAAAGATGAAGTAGCTTGCGCCCGCAACGCTCTTGCACCTGTGGGAATACGCGTTAACACCTGGGGCGTATTTCAACAACGGCGGCATTGCAGGCGCAGGCCGGTTTTTGGAACTGAGAGGGTAAAAATGCGCATAGCAATAATAGGGCGGACAGAAATTCTGTACGGGATGGTGCCAAGATTGATTTCGCAGGGGCACCAGGTGTCGCTGATCGTGACGGCAAAAGAAGCGCCCGAGTACTCCAAAACATCGGACGACTTCAAGGCGCTTGCCAACGGCTTGAACATTCCCTTCATTCATACTCCCCGTATTGAGGAGGTCGCCGCGCAAATTCGCTCGATGCCTGAAATTGATATCGGCGTCAGTCTGAATTACAGCGGTGTGATACCGCAATCGGTCATTGACCTCTTTCCCCTGGGAATCCTGAATGCCCACGCCGGTGATTTGCCGCGCTATCGCGGCAATGCGTGTCAGGCATGGGCGATCATCAATGGCGAGGAGCGGATCGGGCTTTGTATCCACCGGATGATTGGCGGCGAGCTCGATAGCGGCGACATAGTTGCGCGCGAATTTCTTCCCATCGATATCAATACGACCGTGACGCAGGCCTATGACTGGATGAGTGAGCGCATCCCATTTCTTTTTGAAGAAGCGCTGATGAGTCTCCAGCAAGACGCCGCCTACGTTGTAGAGCGCCAGTCGAAAGATCCCAAGGACGCCCTGCGCTGTTATCCAAGAAAACCAGAAGATGGGCGCATCAAATGGGGCGATAAAAACATTGATGTCCTGCGCTTGATCAATGCCAGTACCAAGCCATTTGCCGGAGCTTTTTGTTATCTTGAAGAAGCGAAGTTGATTGTCTGGGGCGCGGAACTGGCCCCCCAGGAAAATTTCCTCGCGATACCGGGGCAGGTCACCGAGATCGGAGAGGGCTTCGTGGATGTCGCGTGCGGCGCCGGGAAAATACGGTTGCTGAAGGTAGAGAGCCCCGATGGCATGACGGCGCCCAACAAGCTCTTTCGCTCGCTCAGGCAGCGTCTAAGTTAACGCCGGGCTCATGAGCCTCTAGATTTGAGAGACAACACTTGAATATTCTGATTGTTACGGCAATGTTCCCGCCCATAAGGACAGGGACGTCTTTTTATGCATTTAATTTATCGAATGCGTTGAAGGCGGGCGGCCATACAGTGGGTATCGTGACGGTGGAGACGCCGCAAGACGGTAGCCCCAATGCATTGCGACGTGACGAACTGGTAATAGCCAAATTGGGCGCGTTCAGGGTGCCGATGAAGAACTTCTTCAACCACCTGCGATTTGCCTCGCTCTTCCCGTCGAGTTATTCGCGGCTGTATAAGGCGTGCAAAGAGTTCAAACCCGATGTCATTTTTGTCGTCAATCACTACCTGGACATTGTTTTTCCCGCAATATTCGCGAGCAAGGCGCTGGGCATTCCTCTTGTTTGCTCGGTCGGTACGCAATTGCAGTCCGCGAATCCGAGGCGTGATCGATTGCTCAACATCCTGGATCGGATCATTTGCGGGTGGGGCGTTTTCCCTTTCTGTAAAAAAATTATTGCATGGGACCGAGAAATATTCCGCTATCTCTCCGACATCCAAGGGGATAGGGTCACCAAAAAAACGGCAATTGTGAACTTCGGCGTGAATGGAGACGAGGATGTGCTGTTTTCCCATGAGCATGATTACGAGGCCTGTACCCAGATATTGGGCGTGGGTGCCGTCACGGAGCAGCGCAACTTCTTTCCTCTGATCGAGGCCTTTTCAAGGCTGAGCCAGACATTTCCCCGGCTCAGATTGAAAATTGTGGGTCATGTGTACTACCAGGGAACGGTGGATCTGATCGAATCGCTGGGACTGTCGGGCAAAGTGGATTTGGTCGGGGAGCAGGCTCACGAGTTTGTGCTGCAGCAGATGCGGCAAAGCGCCTTGTACTTCATGTCGCTTTCCGGCCGGTACCTGGGGCTGGGAACCGCCACCCTCGAAGCGATGTTGCTAGGCTTGCCGGTGGTTGCCAACGTTCCTTTTGACCTTCTCGGCACCGCCGATCTGGTTAGCGGGGAAACCATCATGCTGAGTGACGGCCTGGACCCGCTCAAAATTGCCGCTGTGATGGAGTCATTGCTCCTCGATCCGGATATGCGCCGGCGTGTCGGCACCGGAGGCAAAAAATTTGCGCGCCAGAATCTCTATTGGAAAAAAGTGGCGCACGACATGAGCGAAGTGTTGGGTCAAGTCGTTCTTGATGCTGCGCCTAAGGCTTCGAAGTGAAGTACAAGAACATACTGGGGATGGGTTTTAGCCTGGGCCTGGCGGCCTGGATCATCTCCAGCTATGACATAGGCGACGTACTCAAGTACCTTTCAGGCGCCGATATCTCGTACTTGCTGGCGTTGCCCCTGCTTTTTCCAATTAACTATCTGCTGCGGGCCACGCGATGGCGGGCCTTGTTTCATGCGGATCTCAAGCCCAGAACCGGTACGCTGCTGCGGGCGCTGATGGTCGGCTATATGATGAACAACCTGCTGCCGGCAAGGGCGGGCGATATCGCCCGAATCTATTTACTCGGACGCCGCACCTCCATCTCAAAGAGCACCGTGCTCGCGACGGTGGTCGTTGAGAAGGTCGGTGATCTGCTGATTACCGCTTGCCTGATTGCGATGGTGCTGATTTTTCTTCCGGCCAGCGCGTGGATCCGCAGCGGTGGATATGTTTTGGCTGTCTCCTCGCTGGTTGGCTGCGTTGTTCTGGTGATGGTGCCGGTTTTTGGCGGTACCTTGCAAGCGCTGCTGGTGCGCTATCTCCGATTTCTTCCCGAGGGCATCTATAAACGGATTCTCGTTGTCGTGGATAACCTGATTTCAGGTATCAGAGATGGGATCAGGCCTCGAGAAATCGTTCTTTTCGCTGCTTATTCGCTGGCGATTTGGGCGCTGGAGGTTGTGATCATGTTATTGATTGCCCGCTCCATGGGCATACAGCTGGGCTTCATGCCTTTGCTTTTTGTGATGCTCGCCATTGCCGTTGGCACCATGATTCCTTCCTCGCCTGGATTTATCGGGACATTCGAATATTTCTCGCTCAAAGCGCTGGCCTTGGTCAGCGTGACGGGGCCCGCGGCCTTGGCCTTCACGCTTTTTTACCATGCCATCGTGTTGCTCGCGACGACGCTAGGGGGACTGTTTTTTGTGCTTCTGCCCGGGCGGGAAAAGATATTCGAGTTGCTTAAACGAGGTCGCGAGGTGGACCATGTTGGCTGATCAGGTGTTGAACTCTTTACGCACGGTGCCAGGTCCGGGCGAAGTTCTATGGAGTTGATTTTGAATAAACCAGACAAGTTGCATCGCATCCGGGATGGCCTGCTGCTGCTGTTGCTTTGCCTTTGGCTGATCGGGCTATTGCTCCTGGCCTGGGGCGCTACCCCTTTGCTGGAGTCGCCCGTCTGGCTCGCGCAGTTGGTGCAGAAATTCTTCCATCGTGACTACATTTTCTAATCTGTCGATTCTTCTCCTTGCGGCAAGTGCCGCAGGCCTCGTGGCTGTCTATGCAGTGACGGCCTGGTGCGCTGGACGCCTGTTCAGCTGGAAAGCCGAAGCACAGCAAAGCCTGGTTTTGACTTTTGCCCTGGGCCACGCTGTGCTCGCGATCATGTTGCAGCTCGTCGCGGTGGCCGGTTTGCTCCGATGGCCCGTGGTCGTCGCGCTGTTTGCCGCGCTGGTGATCGGCAGCCTGCTGCTTGTCCCGCTACGTTTGCGTCGATTCGATTTGACCGAGCTGCTCCCGCGTTCGCTGTTGTCCCGGATCCTTGCCTGCGGCGTCGTGGTGCTGGCGTTTGGTTTGTTGGCGGCATCGTTTTCCATGCCCGGCACGGACGCGCTTGCCTACTATATGGCCCAGCCCAAGCTCATGGCGGCCACCGGCTCCTACACCTTGTTGGCCGCCTATGAGTCGTTCGGTGTTCTTCCCGCAATTGCGGAAATGCCGTATGCCGCCCTGTACCTCTGGGGCGGCGACACGCTGGGCTTCGTCTCCGCCAAGTTTTCGATGTGGCCAGTGCTGCTGGCCATTCTTGCGTTGCTTTGGCAGTCCGCGAAGGCGGTCAAGGCTACCACCGATTCGGCCTGGGTGCTCGTGGCCTTCGCCATTACAAGCTCCGCGGTAACGCTTGTTGCATGGGACGGGAAAACCGACCTGGTCGGGCTGATGTATCTTCTCGCCGCTTTGCTGTACATGCCGGGACTCCTGTCGCCGTCGCTGATACGCCGCGAGATATTCCTGTTTGGGTTTCTGGCTGCTTGCGCGGTGATGGCCAAGCTGTCTTATGCGTTGATACTGCCGTTCGTGTTGGGTATTCCGTTGGTGGGTATTTGGTGGAAGGACCCCAAAAAACTCTGGACGATTGCGCTGATCGCGGCAGCTGCGGTTGTTTGCGCGTTTGTGCTCGGGTGGTGGCTCAAGAATGGGATTTTATTTGGCGACCCATTTGCCCCCTTTCTTCGCATGCGTGAAACTACGCCGAAGTTCGACGTGGACCAAGTCTGGTTCAATGCCGAGTACACCCGATGGATTGTGAGAACCTACCCATTTGCGGTGACTTTCGGCAAATACCCGATGCAGCACGGAGGCATTTCACCCATGTGGTTAATGCTGGTTCCCGCGTTGCTGATGAAACCCTGGCAATCCGAGGGTGGCCGAAAAGCGCTGTGGCTGGCCGCCGGTAGCGTAGTCGCCTTGTGCGTTTGGGTGCTGCTGAGGCCGTCAGTTATTGCGCCCCGCTACTTTTTCCCCGCATTGCTTATTCCCGGGCTCGTCTTGATTCTGGGATATCAACTATGGATGGAAAAGAAGCCGGCACTTGCCCGGCTTGCCGCGCTTGCCGTGTGCCTTCTGCTTGGGTTCAATATTCAAAGCACAAGGTTGGCCTTTCTCAATTTCACGGAGCCGCTCGTGGCGGCGTTGAAAGGTAATCTCTCTGTCGCACCGCTGTTATCTCGCATGCGATACCTGGATTCCGATCCTAGAAGTGATGTGAAGGTACTTCTTCTGTCTTACTCCAGTGAAGTTCTGCCGAGCCACATGTTGACGTCTTTCTACACCAGAAATGATCTCAATAAAGATGAAAACGTGTGGTCGTTTGTCATGCGTGAAAAAATCGATTACATCGTTTATGACCCGATGACGCATAAACGGCCGGATGTCGAGGGAGGCCCTCCCGCAGGCCTGTCGGTTAAACCCATCACTTTTGCTGCCGGGGCCTACTATCTCTATGCAATTGCGCGGCCGTCCGATCCACAGTAACCCGCCCTCTTCTTTTCGGGCCTAGCGCTTACGGCGAAGACACGCGGAGCGTTGCGAAAACGCGCTTCCAGCACACTCAAACTAATTCGCCTTCGGCTTTTCTTCGATGAGAAAATAGGAAATCGACATAGGGACCAAGGATTTTTATGATTAAACGCTTTATCCGCACCATCCTTCCTTCGCCAGTTCTGGCCTACCTGCGCGGTATCCGCGCGTCGGGTGCTGTGCCATCCGGCATCTCCCAAAAAACTCATCCGGACGGCAAGAGGGCCTCGCTGGATTTCGATGGAATTTATCAGCGCAACGGATTTGAAGGAACAGAATCAAGATCCGGTGGTGGTTCGACGCTTGAGCAAACTCGTGTGATCAGCCGTGAGATCCCGCTGTTGCTCAAGGAGTTGGGCGTCAAGCACTTTCTCGACGTGCCTTGCGGCGACCTGAACTGGATGCGTTATGTAGAGCTTGGTGACGTGAAATACACAGGCGGCGATATTGTTCAAACCATTGTCGATAAAAATACCGCGGAGTATGGCGACGAGAAGCGCAGCTTTCAGAGAATCAACATCATTACCGGTCCCCTGCCTGTTGCTGACATGATCTTTTGTCGGGATTGCCTGGTTCATTTGAGCTTTGCCGATGGTTTGTCCGCGCTTGAGCAGTTTCGCAATAGCGGAGCTAAATGGCTGTTGACGACCACGTTTACTGACCGGGCCTCCAATAGTGATCTTTACGAGGGGGATATCTGGCGTCCGTTGAATCTCGAAAAGGCGCCCTATAACCTGCCTAAGGCGGAGCGCTATATCAACGAAGCGTGCACCGAGGGTGGCGGGCTGTTTGGCGACAAATGCCTGGCACTATGGCGGATTGACTCGTAGATGAACGTACTGCAAGTGAATTACACCGATGTGATGGGACATCGGTTCAATGGAGGGGCTTTGACTTCCTGGCTGCAGAGCCACGGTCACCACGCACGGCAAGCTGTCAGTGTGAAGCAATCCACGAGTCCGGAATCCATTTCGCTTGTACCCGCCCGGATCAGCCGGGTTACCGAGTCACTTGCCTATAGGGTCCGCAAAGTCGAGAACGTGTTGGGTTTGCATAACGTCTTGTACCCGCAGTCTTTTCTGTTGCCATTTAATCAGGCGTTCAAGGATGCCGATGTTGTCCACTATCACATCATTCATAACCAGTTTTTCAGTTACCTTGCTTTGCCATGGTTAACGCGAAAAAAACCGAGCGTATGGTCGCTGCATGATCCGTGGGCCCTGACAGGCCATTGCATACATCCGCTGGATTGCGAAGGCTGGAAAACGGGGTGCGATCCATGTCCGCATCTGGACTATCCATTCGCACTCAGGCGAGACACCGCTGCACTCAATTTCAAGCTGAAGGATTTTTCGTACCGGAACTCGAAAATGCATCTTGTGGTTGCAAGCCAATGGATGCAGCGCCTTGTTGAGCAATCGCCGCTGCTCCGGCAGTTTCCGCTCCATTTGATCCCCTTCGGATTAAACCTGGGCATCTTTCATCCAGGAGAGAAGCTGGCGGCGAAGGCCAAACTGGGTTTGTCAGCGGACCGTCTTGTCATAGGCATGCGCGCTCTTGAGGGCGCGTTTAAAGGCTTCGAGTACGCACTGAAAGCTATCGAATTGTTGCCTGCGGATTTGCCCATACAAATACTGACCTGTCAGCGACAGGGCATGTTTTCCCGTATCGACGGAAAATTTCCGGTGCGCGAGCTGGGCGAAATCGAGGGTGATGAAGCGATGGCAGAGTTCTTTCATGCAACGGATATTCATCTGATGCCGTCTATGGCCGAGAGTTTTGGCATGATGGCGATGGAGGCTGCGGCATGCGGGGTTCCTTCTGTGGTTTTTGATGGAACACCGCTGCCGGACATCTGCTTTGCACCACTAGGGGGAATGGCCGTGCCGCGCGGCGACGCCAATGCCTTGTCTCATGCGCTATACAGGCTGGCAACTGATAGCGGACTGCGCCAAGAGATGGGTTTGAAGGCGCGTGAGCTCGCTGAAATCAACTACGGGTTTGACCGATACGCCAGATCGATGCTCGACGTGTACGAACAAACAATGGCGTCGCACGGCGAGAACTCCAGGCCTTGAAGGCGGTTGAAGACTGGTCGTGATACGGCCGTTGCCTCTCTATGCCGCGACACTCTTCACAAGTTGCTTGATTCGTCCCGCTACTGTCCGACTGTCAACTTCGCTTTCGACCAAGCGCAAATTCTTCCCGGTAAATTCCTCCACGGGGACATCGGACCTGAGCACGGCAAGTACTGCATTCGCCAGTATTTGCGCATCTCGTGGCGGCACAAGCAGTCCATTCTCATTGTGAGTTACCCACTCCCTGATTTGGGGGATGTCTCCCATGACGACTGGCACGCCACAAGCCATGGCTTCCAGCATGCAATTGGGCAGCGAGTCGTTCGATGATGGCGACACCATCACGTCCGCAGCGCGGTAATACAGCGGCATGGTTTTCCAGTCTACTTTGCCGTCGCGTCTCAAGTTCCCGGCGATGCCCAAGGCAGAAGCCCTTTGAAGATGCTCTTGCCACAGCTCCTCGCTTCCCACCCCCGATATAAAAACGAACAGTGTGTCGGGCACCTGCGCCAATACGAGGCTGGCGGCCTCGATGATCACGTCGCTGTTGAGGTAACCGCCAAGGCCGCGAGGGCACAGCACCACATTGCGTGCCGTGATCGCGAGTGCCTGTCTGGCTTCTTCCTGCGCAACCGAAGGGTTGAATAATTGCAGGTCCACACCGGGATAGCGGATCAGCTTGACCTTGTCCTCACTGGCACCATAGCCCAGGCAGGCATCCCGCGCGGCGCCGGAGTTGACCGTGATCGCCGCTGCGCGCCGGGAGGCGCGTTCGACCAATTTTTTCTTGAAGGCACGTTCGACGCCGTCATGCTGCGCCCACCAGGTGACATCGCCATTCCAGAAAGTGATCATCAGGGGAATTCTTCTGGGCAGCAACAGCGCCAGGTAGCAAGGGTAGAGCAAGGTCTGCACAAACACCAGGTCGGGCTTGAACTCGCGCGCATAACGCCTGACCATCAGCATGTCATTGAGCAGAACGCTGTGTTCCAGCAGTGTCGTGGTTTTGTCGAAAGGCTTCATGAGCCAATGCAGCGGGAGGGCGCGATTCCTGTTGATCCAGCGCTTGATGCGGCTCATCAGGTCATGCCTGGGCTCTTGCGCGGGCATGGCTTTTGAGAGGTAGTAGTTCTTCGCATTTCCGAACTCGTAGGCGAAGGTCGAGATGACCCCGACTTCAAACGACGGGTCCGCGGTGAATATCCCGATGCGGCGCCGCGCATGGATGGAGTCGCCCCACGCGAGAAACAGCACACGTGTTCGGGAGTTGCTGCTTGGCGGGGCGGAGGTGTCGGGAGTGTTCACGGCGAGCCTCGCATTTGCTACGCCATCGGAGCGGCCGGAGCGTCAAGCACCTCCCGGGCCCACAGCTCCGTCATCATCAGCAGCCAAGGTTGCGGCCAGCTTGCCGCGTTGGCGGAAAAACTGGACTTCAAGACGGCTACTGCCTCGGGATCAAAGAAGCCGCGCTTTGCGACGGACGCTGGCGACAGTGCGTCGTCAAACACATCCTTGAGCGGACCTTTGAGCCATGTGCCGAACGGCATGCCGAAGCCGCGCTTGGCTTGCTGGTCCATTCCGGGCGGCAGCAAGCCTTGCGCGGCATCGATCAGCACGCGTTTGGTCCCCGTATCCCGGTAACTGGCCGTTTCGGGGTTGGGAACGCCTGTCAGCTTGCCCAGCTTTGCCGACCGCGGGAGTGCCATGGCCAGGTCGGCCAGCAAAGGATCGAGAAACGGTACCCTCACCTCCAGGGAGTGGGACATCGACACGGCATCTATGTCGCGCAGCAACTGGTTCTGGGTGTAGCCGCGCATGCACAGGGCGGAAACCCTCTCGAGCGTGGTGGCACCGGGCATCTCGTCGGCCTGGAGAATGTCCAGGGAGGGTTCGCGGCCGACCGAGGCCTGGCTTCGATAGGCTTGCGCCAGAAATTTCCCGGCGCCCGCATTGCCGAAGATCTGGTAGATCCGCGCGAAGCGCGCCAGAAATCCATGTGAGTTTCGCGCCATTTCCAGCCGTGGACCGAGCCGGGTGCTGCTCATGCTGTCCCACATCGGGCTGCGGGCCACTGCCGCGAGCAATTTCGCGGGCAGGCTTGCGGCGCCCAGGGTTGCCTCCTGTTCGCCGTAATTGGTCATCGTGATGAACCAGGGGTAACCGGCAAAAAGCTCGTCGCCCCCTGTGCCCGAGATGGCGACGGTAACCGCCTGGCGCGCGGCCAGTGATACAAAGTAAGAGTTGACGCCGTCGACCGATGGTTGGTCCAGCGCGCCGGCGATATGGTGGATGCGGTCGCGAACTTCCTGCCCGGTGACCACCACGCGGGCATGGTCGGTGCCGATATAGGCGGCCGTGCGGGCCGCGTCATTGGACTCGTCCATCGAAGCCCCCTCGGCCTCGAACCCGACGGAGAAAGTCCTGACCCGGTGGCTGCTGTTGCGCGCCATCAGCGCAACCAGCAAGGAGGAATCGATGCCCCCGCTCAGGAAGGCGCCTACCGGGACATCACTGACCATCTGCAGCCTGACGCTCTCTTCGAGCGAGTCGCGCGTGATTGAGACGAGCTCCTCATACGGCAGGCCGGCGAGGTCGCCGCGGCGGCCGGTATCGAGCCGCCAGAACCGTTCAATGCGCTGGTTGCCGCCTTCTATCGTCAGGCGGTGCCCGGGCAACAGCATGTGCACGCCCTTGATCATGGTTTGCGGCTGGGCGACCGACCCGAAGGTCAGCAGCAGGCGCAAGGCCTCGGGGTTCACATGGGGGGCGACCATGCCGCTGGCGAGCAGGGCCTTGATTTCCGACGCGAAAATCAGCTTGCCGGCGCTTCCGCTGTAAAGCAGCGGCTTGATGCCCAGATGGTCGCGCGCGAGCAGGAATTTCTCTTTTCCCGGCCCCTTGCGCTTGTCGTAGATTGCCAGGGCGAACATGCCTCGCAGGCGGAGCAGGAAATCGTCTCCATACTCTTCGTACATGCGAAGGACAACTTCGGTGTCCGAACGTGACTGGAAGCTGTGCCCCTTCTTTTCCAGAAGGGCGCGTTCCTCGTGGAAGTTATAAAGCTCGCCGTTGTAGACGATCCATACAAGGCCATTGTGGGCGCACATCGGCTGGTGGCCGCCGGGGGTGATGTCGATGATTGCCAGCCGGGCCATGCCAAGTGCGACCCCGGGTTCATGGAACACGCCGGAATCGTCAGGGCCCCGGTGGTGCATGGCCTTGACCATCGCCGCGACCCGCTCGGGCGACGCCTGGCCGAGGATGCCTGCGATGCCGCACATCAGGCGGCCGGCCGCGGGTGCGGCGCTTGTTGCGGCTTGCGTGCGCGTGCTTCGACGCCGTTGCCCGCGTAATAAGCCTCTATCTCGTGCATGCCGCATTTCTCGAGATGGGTCTTGATTTCGTCCGCGCTTCTGAGGTGCTTGAAGAAATCGGTCACGGTGTCGTGCGTATCGAGCGTGGCCCATACCTTCAGCAGCGCCGGACCCAGCTGCGGATAGGCATCGTGGTAGTCCACAACCGGCGAGGCGCGTAAGAACCAAGGCCTGAGGCTACGCAAGACGGGCCTGGCGCGTCCCCACCAGAACAGGCGGTGCAGGGGCCACAGCAGCGCGGTCAGTGCGCTGCAGACCCGCAGCGGCCAGCGGCCCGGCAGTTTCAGCAGCACGGCGCGGACGATGCGCCTTGAAAGGGTCTCGGGATAGCCCTGGGTGTAATGATCGATCACAAGCAGGCCGCCCGGCTTGACCTGCCGGCACAGGGCTGACATGGTTTGCTCCGGGTTCGGCGTGTGCTGGATCACGCCGATGCAAACGACAACGTCGAATTGCTCCGGGGTGAAAGGCAGGGCCAGGATGCTGGCCTGGGACACCCGATAGTGTTCGAAGTGACTGCAGTTCTTATAGTTTGCGTCCACCGCGCTGGACAGGTCAACGGCAGAAAGATGAGCACCAGCTTTCAGCAAGAGTTCGCTGAAACGGCCCGCGCCACAGCCTGCCTCCAGGACCTGCTTGCCGGCAACCGCGTCGAAAGTCCCGCCCAGCAGGCGCCGGAGGCGGTCGGTGGAGATGGTCAGGCCGGTCTGCGAGTCGAGTTGGGTGGTCCGGTAGTAGTTCCATTGCAGGCCGAAGGCCGAGGCATAGTTGTCGGTGGGGACGAAGCGCGCGATGTGGCCCGAGACCGGAAACTGGCAACCCTCGGGGCATTTCAGATGGCCGCTGTGCGGCTCCAGCGGCAAAGCATGTTGCGGGCACGCCAGGGCCGGTTGTGATGTTGGGGTATCAGGCTGCATGTTGTAATTTTTCCAGGACCAGATCCGCGGCTCGTTCCGGTGAGAAGTATTGTTCTACATAACGACGGGAGTCCATGCCGATTTTCTCCCGGATTTCCCGGCTGGCGCTTAACCGCGTCAACTGGTCGCAGATTTCCTGTGCCGTTGCGGCGTGGCAAATGGGTGATTCCTCGCCCAATTCCCGTTTCAAGACCTCCGGACTGCAGCGAGTGATGACTGGCCGTCCGGTTGCCATCGCATCGAGCGTTCCCATGCCTATGCTTCCCTCGCCAAAATGTTCGGTCACGATATCCGCGGACTTGTACTCCTCATAGAGCTCGGTCTGGCTCATGGCTTCTAGCCAGGTGACCGAGTTCTCGAACCCTTCCTCCCGGATCAATTGCTCAGTCGCTTCGATGTCCGCACCCTTGCGGACGAGACGAATATCCAGGGCGGGTGCGCCCAGGTTATTTCGGATGAACAGGCCCAATCCGCGGATCAGCACGTCGGTGCCCTTGTAGTCGAGTTCGCAAATGAAATGTTCCCGGGGTTTTTTCCAGGTAATGCGGGCGACGTTGAGGATTCGCAGTTTGTTATTGGCGGGGTAAGGCGCATAGTCATAGCGCTCTATGTCGGAAAGCATGAAGAAGACACGATGGGCGGGCGGCGCGCCGATTTCATCCAGCAACCGGTCACCGTTCTTCAGCAAGCCCCTGGGGAAATAACTGAGGCCCGCGGCCTTGCGTATCCCGCTGCGCTGCCGGTCGATTTTGGCGCGTAATTGCTCGCGACTTCTGATTTGTAATCGGCGCGCCGTCCACTGCGAGCGGCGAAACAGCTGTCGCAGGTGAAAGCGCGGAAGAGGATAGGCGAAATCCAGGTATTGCAGGTCCGCCAGTATTTCGAGGTCCGTCCCCGTCAGCAAGGCGAAGGCGGGCTTCCCTATCCAGTCCGATACCGACGGAGCAAATTCATTGAGCACTACGGCATCACATGAGCGCAGGATATGAAGTGCCTGCTCGAGCAGGCCATCGCCTGGCGTGCTGTCCCACAAGCTGATGCCTTGGAAGTCCACGATCCAGTCGGGATAGGGTACGGTGATCTCCGGATAGCGGCTCTCCGGGCGGTTCAGCGGGCTGTCGCTGTCCACGAGAAATACGACCGAATGGCCCTTGCTTTTGAGGGCGCGCGCCAGTGTGAACGGGTAATTGTTGGCATTGCCTAGAAAGCCGATTTTCATGGGGCTGCGTTCATGTGTTTCTGCCCCTGCGGGCGATGGCAACGTGGTAAGGAGCCGTCGCCGGAAACTGTCTTGCCGGCAACCCCCTCTTCCCCGGGTTGGCCCGTTGGAGCTGCCGCTCGTTGCCCTGGGTCTTGTGCAAGCCCCACAGCACGCACTTCAGCCTATGAGCCTCGCGACAAAGAGCTTTCGCGTCAACTGCTGCGCCATTTCGTAGCGGGGGCTGTTGATGATCTTGTCAGTGATGGCCTGGTTGACGCCGTCATAGGACGAGAATGCGTCGTCAAAGCAGATCCAGCCGCCGGGCACCAGATGCCTTTCGACCCGCGCGATATCGCTGCAAACCGCTTCGTAGCTGTGGTCGCCGTCGATAAAGGCGAGTTTGCAGCGAAAGTTTTTCGGCGCCTGGCTGGAAAACAGTTCAAGGTCACCGCGGAACGGCGTGACCACGTCCTGCAGCCCCTGGTCGGCAATGCATTTCTGGAAAGTCTTGAGCAAACTCGGGTCGCGGTCGTACACCGGAACAATGTCGCGCTCGAAGGGCTCCTTCCAGACGGTTTGTTCGTGGTAGGCCTCGAAAACCTTGCCGCCTATCGTCACCTTGAACGAATAGGAACCATCCTTGTTCTCGTACCAGTCGGATTTCTCGGGGAACAGGTCGACGCAATGCACCTTGGTGCCTTTTCCGAGGCGCGCGGCGAAGCCAAGGGCGATGGCGGAGCGGCCGCACCAGGAGCCCAGTTCCAGGATGTCTCCCTCAAGCCCGGAGGTTGACATGCCCAGCATGAAGAGCGAATAGAGTTGGTCCAGCGGGGTCCAACCCGGCACGTCCTGGACTGCGCTTTCGATGGACTTGATGGCGGGAGTTTGTTGGGGCATGTTGGGTCCTGGGTATTCCAGTGATTGATGTGTAGAAAAGGAGAGAGGCGGAAGCTGTGGGTCAGATTTTCCACATGGACTGGAACAGGATGCGCTCAAACGGCTTGGTGGCGGTGAAAGCGGTCCTTCCGTGCAGGACTTTCTGGTCGTGGAAGCAGAGGCAATCACCGCTGTCGCAATGGATGAATTCAACGCTCGAGGTTTTCTCCCGTTTTTCGAGGTACGCAAAAAAGGCCTCGCACATGGCTTTGACGGCGGGATCGCTTTTGTCGGTGCGGTAGTAGTTCCAGAAAATGTTGGGCTCGGGCCGAAGTTTGATGATCGGGGTCTTGTTGAAGTATTCACCCGCGCCTTTTTGGATGGTGACTTCGACGGAGGTGAGATCCGCGAGCAAGGCGGGTTCATCATCGGCAAGGTCGGACATCAGGCGGTCCAGCGCATAGATTGATTGTTCGCCACCGGACAGCGCCTGCTTTTCGATGACGAAGAAGTTTATTTCCGCTGGGTCCGAAAACCAGGAGTTGTCGTTGTGCAGCGGATGCCGGGTATTGCTGTGCGCATACACCGTCGATTTGTCCGGCTGGTAGGAAATTTCCCACCAGCGAGAGTGCTCGATTTTTTCCGCGAGGTTGTATTGCCGTGTATCGAGCTTCAAGCCGCAGTTCTCCGCCAGGAATTTGGCCCAGCCCTCTTTGTCGAACAGGTCCATTCCCTTGCGGATGAGAAGAACGCCTCCGTCTTTGCCTAGGGCTTTTATTTCACTCGACAGTTCGGCCAGATCGTATGCGGGGGTCAGAATTTTGCTCATGATGTGATGAGGGTTGGGGTTGAAGGTTGGGCTGGTTTGGAGCTCATTCGATGAGTTCGTAGCTCTGCAGATGCTGTTTTGCGCCCGTAAATCCTACCTGCATTAAGAGGTCAATGATGGACAAATGGGGGACAAATTTGGGCGCTGCTTGAGAATAATCAAAGGATGAGGTCGAGATGAAGCGCAAATCAATGCCCCGCCGTGCAAAAGCGGCCGGATCATAAATGGCCTTTCCGCCGATTGCATTGACATAGGTGCCCGCTTCCTCGGTCTCGCAGATATCCAGAACCCGGTCCTGCCCCGACAGATGACGATTGTCATAGCTTGCGCTGCTGAGCGCAAACTCCGTATCGATGTCCAGCAAGCCCGCGAGTGTACTGATCTGGTGGGCCAGGTAGGCGGACAGGCTGGGTGTCTCGTGCCGGATCAGGTTCTCAATGGAGGGAAATACCTCGGAGAAAAAGGGGGCTCTTCCGTAAGAGAGTGCGACCATTTTGGCCAGCTTGCCTCGCCACCGGCCACTTCCATCCACGTTGGTTTCCGCAATGGTCTTGTAGGGCGAGGCCCTTTCGAGCGGGACGGTGATGTAGGTGGGCTCCGCGTTTACCAGGATACGGTTGCGGTTGATCCAGCCGCTCTTGATGTAATTCACGTCGTCATAGATGACGAACTTGTCGACGGCGCTGATCAGCTGCCAGTACCCCAGGTACGGGAAGAAATAGGGCTGCATGATGGCCAGGCTGCGCACGATGCTTGCCGGCTTACCCGCTGATGAGCTGGACGATTTCTTCGATCTGGGCCGCCGAGAGGCCCGGGTAGATCGGCAGGCACAGTATTTCTTCGGCGGCCTGGTGGGCCACCGGGAGCAATGAGGGGTCGGAAGACGGCATGTTCCGGTACGGCGTCAGGTCGCTGATCAGCGGGTAGAAATAGCGCCGCGAAAAAATCCCCGCGTCCTTGAGTTTTTGGTACAGCTCGTCCCTGCTGGTCGGGTAGTCTTTCCGCACGCGAAGGGGGAAGTAGGAATAACTGGTTTCCTGTCCCTCTATCAGAGGCAGGATTTTTATCCCCTTCACCGGTGCCAGCGCGCGGCGGTAGTGCGCATCCACCAAGCGGCGCTGCTGCCGGGCTTCGTCAATGTGCTTGAGCTGCAGCAGGCCGAATGCCGCGTGAATCTCGCTCATCTTGCCGTTCAGGCCCGCGCTTTCAACGGTGACCTCGTTGACGTAACCAAAGTTTTTGAGGCGGTCGATCTTTTGCTTGGTGGCCAGGTCGGGGGAGATGATGGCGCCGCCCTCAAAGGTATTGAACACCTTGGTGGCATGAAAACTCAGGACCGACAGGTCGCCCTGGTTGAGAAGGCTCTGGCCCTGAAAATTCACCCCGAAGGCATGCGCCGCGTCGTACAGCACCTTGAGCTTGTGGGTTTCGGCGATCTTGCGGATGGCCGTCACGTCGCATGGGTAACCATAGCAATGCACCGGCAGTATGGCGGTCGTTTGCGGCGTGATCGCGGCCTCGATACGCGCGGGATCGAGGTTCAGGGTGTCCGGCTCAATATCGACAAAGACGGGCTTGAGTTTGTTCCATAGCAGCGAGTGCGCCGTGGCGACAAAGGAGTAGGGGGTGGTGATGACCTCTCCCTCGACCTCCAGGGCCTGCAGCGCCGTTACCAGCGCGATCGTCGCATTGGTGAACAGCGACAGGTGCTCGACGCCCAGGTATTCACAAAGCGCTTTTTCCAACTGCTGGTGAAACGGCCCACCGTTGGTCAGGACTTTGCTGTCCCAGATCGCCTGCAGGGACGGAATGAACTCCTCCAGGGGCGGGAGGAAGGGCTGGGTGACGTAGATCGGCTTTTTGTTCATGTGTTCAAACCCGCGAAAAATCCCACTGAAGCTTGGGCCGCACTGCTCCTGGGAGTTCCCCCATCCAGGAATTGGCGACTCGCCGATCATCTTGAACTTCAAACACGAGGGGATTCTCCATCTCGAACAGCACGGTATTGCCGTCTCGCACAAAGTAGATGTGGAGCGTGTAAGTGCCGGTGTTTAACAGATTGGGCGGAATGTGGCAAACGCTGGAATACCGGCCCTTGCCGACCTGCCGCGGGTCCTGCGAGCTCACAAAAATGCATTCCCCCGAGATGGTTCTGAGGTGAAAACTTGCATAAAAGAGCACGTCGTCCAGCAGCAGGCTGTAGCTCAATTCCACTTGCAGCGCGGTCGCGACCGTCAGTGCTGCTTGCGGATTTCCCTGTGCGGACACCATGATTTTGTGAACTGTGACGTTCTCGTTACCCGGTGCAGGCTCATCGTCGGCCCAGGAGAGTTCATGGGTGTTTCGAAAGCCATGGCCCAGGTATTCGTCGACGACTGAAGCTACCGGGCCGGCGCGGACGATTTTTCCCTTGGAAAGGCTGATCGCGCTGTTGCACAGCGACTTCACCGCCGCCAGGTTATGGCTCACGAAAATGACGGTGCGGCCCTGTGAGCCGGTTTCCTTCATTTTGCCGAGGCATTTTTTCTGGAACTGGGCGTCGCCCACGGCGAGCACTTCGTCGAGGATCAGGATTTCCGGTTCCAGATGTGCGGCAACGGCGAAAGCCAGGCGCACGTACATGCCGCTGGAATAGCGCTTGACGGGGGTGTCGATGAATTTTTCGATCTCGGCAAACGCCACAATCTCGTCGAACTTGGCCAGTATCTCGGCTTTGCGCATGCCGAGGATGGCGCCGTTCAGGAAAACGTTTTCACGGCCAGTCAGCTCCGGATGAAACCCGGTGCCGACTTCAAGCAGGCTGGCGATGCGGCCATTGAGCCGGACTGACCCGCGTGTCGGGGCCGTGACCTGCGAAAGAATCTTGAGCAAGGTGGACTTGCCGGCACCGTTGTTGCCGATGACGCCGAGCACATCTCCCTGCTGGACCTGGAAGGACACGTCGTCAAGCGCCAGGAAATGGGCATTTTCGGTGGCCGATTCGTTTGCATGGAGGCTGGCGTTGGGATCTTCCTTGCCACGCACGCGCGCCCACCAGCTCTGCAGGTCGTGGGACAGCGTGCCGTGGTTGATGGTCCCGAGACGGTATTCCTTGCTGATGTTTTCAACGCTGATGGCAATGGTCATGGTCAGACGGTATCCATCACGGTTTTTTCAACTCTGACAAAGGCCAGTATCCCCAAAAACAGGATCACGGCCGTTTCGGCGACGCTGACGGCCAGCATGGGCAGGTTCAGCGTGCCCGAGCCAAGCACGACGTGGCGCAGCGTTTCAACCACCGGCGTCATGGGGTTGGCGGCGACAAAGGGATAAAGGTTGGCTGGCACTTGCGACAACGGGTAAACCACCGGGGTGGCGTACATCCAGAGTTGCATGCCAAAGGCCAGGGCAAAGGCCAGGTCCCGGTAGCGGGTGGTCAGCGCGGAGATCAGGACGCCCAAGCCCAAACCCAGCGCGGCCATTTGAAGAATAAGCAGGGGGACGACAACGATAGCCCAGGGCGAGGGGTGAATTGCCGCACCCTGCCAGCCGAAGTAGGCCATGAGGGCCAGCAGGACGCCGCCCTGGATGGCAAAGGTCAGCAGGCTGATCAGGACGATGGACACCGGGACGACGAGGCGCGGAAAGTAAACCTTGCCGAAAATACCGGCGTTCGCGGTAAAAGTGTCCGAGGTCTTGGTCAGGCAGGCGGCAAAATAGTTCCAGCCCAGAAGACCCGACAGGTAAAACAGCAGCGGCGGTGCGCCATCGGTGGGGATTTTGGCGATCTGGCCGAAAATCACGCTGAAAATCAGCGCCGAGACCAGGGGTTGCACCACATGCCAGAGCGGCCCGAGTATGGTTTGTTTGTAAAGCGCGAGGAAATCGCGCTTGACCAGCAACATGATGAGGTCACGATAGCGCCACAGCTCGTCCAGGCGCAGGTCAAACCAGCCCCGGCGCGCGCTAATTGTTCTGGTCCATTGCATATTGTTTGACAAGAGAGCCTGTGGGGTGTCGTGGCTTTGTAAAGACGGGCTCCCGGCCCGTCCGGCTGGTCTGCCTGCACCATGCTGACATGCATGCCGGCAAAGGCGCTTGCGCACCGCGGAGCCCCAGCTGTAGCCGATTTCCCCAATGGTAACATTGCCCCGGACCCTGGCCTGCGGCACGAGGGAGGCGCCCCAAATTGGGGCATGCTGGATTAATGAGCGAAAGAGAGCTATGAGACTGTTGGTGCTCGGGGTTACCGGAATGCTGGGCAGCGCGATGTTCAGGACACTCGCGGCCGGGGCTGGCGGGCACGAGGTGGTGGGAACGATGCGCGGTACTCCCGCATCGTCCACGTCGGGGGCAAAGGGAAAAGCGCGCATTCTGGGCGGCGTCGACGTGGAAAACCACGATTCCCTGGTGCGGGCCTTCTCTGAAGTGCGCCCGGATGCGGTCATCAACTGTGTCGGCCTGGTCAAGCAACTGGCCGATGCCAACAACCCGCTTCTGGCCGTCCCCATCAATACCCTGCTTCCGCATCGGCTTGCGGCCCTGTGTTCCGTCGCCGGCGCCCGGCTGGTCCATATCAGCACCGATTGTGTGTTCTCGGGTTCCAGGGGGGGTTACCTGGAGTCCGACTTCCCGGATGCCTACGACCTGTACGGGCGTTCCAAGCTGCTGGGCGAGGTGGACTATCCGAATGCGATCACCTTGCGCACCTCCATCATCGGCCATGAGGTGTCGGGCAGCCGCAGCTTGGTCGGCTGGTTTCTGGCGCAGGAAGGCCGCGTAAAGGGGTTCACGCGGGCGATTTTCTCGGGCTTGCCGACGGTGGAGCTTGCCCTGGTGGTGCGCGACTTTGTCCTGCCCCGGCCGGAGCTGCGCGGGCTGTACCACGTGGCGGCTGAGCCCATTGACAAGTTCAGGCTGCTGACGCTGGTCGCGCAGGTCTACGGCAAGAAAATCGAGATTGTTCCCGACAGCGATTTTGCGATTGACCGCTCGCTGAACGGCGAGCGTTTTAAGGCCGCGACGGGCTATGTGGCGCCGCCATGGCAGACGCTGATAGAGCGTATGCACGAGCAGCGCTGAGCAACAACTTAACCAATGCAACCTATCGGTTGGCGGGGCGACACATGTTCAAAGACAAAGTATTGATGATCACGGGCGGCACGGGCTCGTTCGGCAACGCGGTGCTGCGCCGTTTCCTGGAGACCGACGTGCGGGAGATCCGCATCTTCAGCCGGGATGAAAAAAAGCAGGAAGACATGCGCATTGATTTCAACAATGCCAAGCTGAAGTTCTACATCGGCGATGTGCGCAATTCCGACAGCCTTCACGACGCCATGAAGGGCGTCAACTACGTGTTTCACGCGGCGGCCCTCAAGCAGGTCCCTTCGTGCGAGTTTTATCCGATGGAAGCCGTCAGGACCAATGTCCTGGGCGCGGAAAACGTCATGAACTCCGCCATCGCCGCGGGCGTGGAGCGGGTGGTCGTGCTCAGCACCGACAAGGCGGTGTACCCCATCAACGCCATGGGGCTGTCCAAGGCCATGATGGAAAAGCTGATGGTGGCCAAGGCGCGCAGCCGCACGGAAAACGAAACGGTGCTGTGCGCCACCCGCTACGGCAACGTGATGGCGTCCCGCGGCTCGGTCATTCCCCTGTTTGTAGGACAGATCAAGGCGGGCAAGCCGCTGACCCTGACGGACCCCTCCATGACCCGTTTCCTGATGTCGCTGGAAGACTCGGTGGACCTGGTGCTCCATGCCTTCGAGCACGCGCGGCAAGGCGACATCTTCGTGCAAAAGGCGCCGGCCTCCACGGTGGAGGTGCTGGCCCAGGCGCTCAAGGAAATCTACAGCGCCGAGACCCCGGTCCGGGTGATAGGCACCCGCCACGGCGAAAAGCTGTACGAATCCCTGGTCTCGCGCGAGGAGATGGCCAAGGCCGAAGACATGGGCCAGTATTACCGCATTCCCGCGGATAACCGCGACCTGAACTACAACAAGTTTTTCATCGAAGGTGAAACCGGTATGGCCGCCTTTGACGACTACACCTCGCACAACACCGAGCGCCTTGAAGTCGAGGGCGTCAAGAAGCTGCTGCTCAAGCTCGATTTCATTCAGGAGCAGCTCAATGCTTAAGGTGATGACTATTGTGGGCACGCGCCCCGAGCTCATCAAGATGAGCCGCGTCATTGCCGAGCTGGATGCCCATACCCGGCACGTGCTGGTCCATACGGGGCAGAACTACGACTATGAGCTGAACCAGGTTTTTTTCGACGACCTGAAGATACGCAAACCGGACTATTTCCTGGAGGCCGCCGGCGGCAACGCGGCGCAGACGATCGCCCAGGTCATCGCGAAGTCCGACGAAGTGATGGAAAAAGAGGCCCCTGATGCGGTGATGCTGTACGGCGACACCAACTCTTGCCTCGCGGTGCTGTCGGCCAAGCGCCGCAAGATACCGGTGTTCCACATGGAGGCCGGCAACCGCTGCTTTGACCAGCGGGTTCCGGAGGAACTCAATCGAAAGGTACTGGACCATCTCTCCGACATCAACATGGTGTTGACCGAGCATGCGCGGCGCTATTTGCTGGACGAAGGCATCCGGCCGGAAACGATTTTCAAGACCGGCTCGCACATGCGCGAAGTGCTCGACTATTACCAGCCCGGCATCGAAAAATCCGACATCCTGAGCCGGCTGTCCCTGAACGCGCAGCAGTACTTCCTGGTCAGCGCGCACCGCGAAGAAAACGTCGATTCGCCGGCCGCCCTGGCGGACCTGCTCGACACGCTGGGCGCGCTGGTGGAGGCCTACGGCTTTCCCGTCATCGTGTCCACCCATCCGCGCACGCGCAAGCGCCTGGAGGAGATGGACCGGTCCGTGCTGAGCGACAAGATTGTCTTCAGCAAGCCCTTCGGTTTCCTGGACTATGTGCACCTGCAGACCAAGGCCTTTTGTGTGCTGTCCGACAGCGGCACCATCACCGAAGAATCCTCGCTGCTGAACTTTCCCGCCATCACGATCCGCAATGCGCACGAGCGCCCCGAAGGCATGGACGTGGGCACGCTGATCATGAGCGGCCTCAAGCGGGAGCGGGTGCTGGACGCCGTCAAGGTCGTGGCCAGCCAGGCCGTGGCGGGCGGGCGCGCGGTGCTGCCGGTGGCCGACTACGAGAATCCGCACGTCTCCAAACAGGTTTTGCGGATTGTCTTCAGCTATGTGGACTACATCAACCGCGTCGTGTGGTCCAAACCATGACTGACACGCAGGCCGGTGCGGCAGCCGCCGTCGGTCCTGTTGTCAGCGTGATCCTGCCCACGTACAACCGTGGGAACTTCATTGGTGAAGCGGTCGAGTCCGTGCTGTCGCAAGGCTTCACCAGCTTCGAGCTCATCGTGGTCGATGACGGGTCGAGCGACAACACCGCCGAGGTGATGCAGGGCCTGGCCGATCCCCGCGTCATTTACCTGCGGCAGGCCAACAAAGGCCGCTCCAATGCCAGGAACCATGCGCTGTCGCGCGCGCGCGGCCGCTACATCGCCTTTCTCGATTCGGACGACCTCTACATGCCCGGCAAGCTGGCCATGCAGGTCGAGTACCTCGACGCCCATCCCGCAACAGGCATGGTCTATACCTCGGCCCATTGCATCGACTATTCCGGCAACCCGCTCCCTGAAAACTACCGGGCCTCGGTATCGGGCTGGATCTACACGTCCATCGCCTTTTTCCGGCCCGTGACGATCACCCTGCCCACCGTGATGGCCAGGCGCGAACTGTTCGAAAAAGCCGGGGGCTTTGACGAGAACATGCACCGCTTCGAAGACACCGACATGTGGCGGCGCATCTCCAAGCTGGCGCGCATAGATGCCATGCCGGCCTTCACCTGCCGGCTCAGGACGCATACGGAAAACAGCCTGGCCGCGCAGGATCCGGCGCAAATCGTGGGGGCGCTGGACTACTACGTCCGCAAGATCCTGGCGGAGGACACCGCGGTGGGCACACTGGTCAAAAAGCGGGGTATCGGCTCCCTCTATTACTACTACGGCCGCGCCTTCCTGACCGTGCCGGCCTGGAAGGCGGCCGGCCGGCAGCTGCTGCGCACCGCCTACCGCTACTGGTTCTTTCTCTGGTTCAGGCAACTGGCGGTCACGGCCTACCACTGGGTTTCACCGGATAATGTGTCCTGGCTCCGGCGGTCCAGGGCGGCCGCCCTGGAATCCCGGAAAAAGAACGATGATCGACCCCCCGAATGAACCTGCCAAGCTCCGCCTTAGTCTCCATAGTCATTCCCGTCTATAACGGTAGCAACTACCTTGCCGAGGCCATCGATAGCGCCCTGGCCCAGACCTATCCCCATGTCGAAGTGGTGGTCGTCAACGACGGCTCCAGCGACGACGGGCGGACCGAGCAGGTGGCCTTGTCGTACGGCGACCGCATCCGCTATTACAAGAAGGAAAACGGCGGAGTCGCCTCGGCGCTGAATTACGGCATCGAGAAGATGGCCGGGGACTATTTCTCGTGGCTGAGCCACGACGACCTCTATATGGCCGACAAGGTCGCCCGGCAGATGCAGGCGCTGGCCGGCGCCGCCAGCCCGCGCACCATCATCTACAGCAATTACGCGGTCTTCAGCGACGACCCGGGCAGCGCGGTGTCGGTGGCCTTGAAAGGCGTTCCTCCGCAAGCGTTCCGCTATTGGCTGACCGTGGAAAATGCGCTGCACGGCTGCGCGCTGCTGATTCCCAAGGCGGCTTTTGCGGAATGCGGAACCTTTGACCTCACGCTGCGCACCACCCAGGATTACGACCTGTGGTTTCGCATGGCCGCATCGTTTTCCTTTGTGCATATTCCCGACACCCTGGTCAAGGCCAGGAGCCATGCGCAGCAGGACAGCCTCAAGATGGGCGCCATCGTGCTCCAGGAGTGCAACGCCCTTTTGTCGGGGTTCACCGTGAAGCTGGGCGAGGCGGAATTGAGGGACGCTTCGGGCGAGCCGGTCCCGCTGGCCTATGCCAGGATTGCCTCGAGCATGTGGCAGCGCGGTTTCTTTCAGGCCGCGATGGTGGCTTCCCGGCTCGGCCTGGGAGCGCTTGCGGGCCTGCCCTTGCGCGTCAAGGCCCGGGTGCTGGCCAGGCTGGCGCTGGGCCCGCTCACCTACTGCGTGCTCCATCCCCTGCGGCGCTTGCTGCCGGCGCGCGCGCGCGGCATCATCCGGCGCGTGTTCAGCGGCGCTGCCAGGGTGCGGCCCCCACCCGCGGAGACGGTACAGGGCCTTGCGCTCAAGGAAAAATTTTCCGAGGTCTACGCCAAGAACATCTTCGGCGGCGGCAAGTCGCGCTCCGGCGAGGGCTCGGACATGGTGCAGACGGCCGTCATACGGCGCGAGATACCGCGCCTGCTCAAGAGCCTGGACATCAAGACTTTTCTGGATGCGCCCTGCGGGGACTGGTACTGGATGCGCCATGTCGACCTGCCTGTCGAGCGTTATGTCGGCGTCGATATCGTCGAAGGCCTGATCGCCAAAAATCAGAGCGAATTCGGCAACGAGAAAGTCAGCTTCCAGTGCCTGAACCTGGCCAGCAGCGAGCTGCCGGCCGCCGACCTGATTTTTTCCAGGGATTGCCTGGTTCACCTGTCATTCGCCGACGCGCAGAAAATCATCGCGAACTTCAAGCGTTCGGGCGCCAAATACCTGCTCACCACCACGTTCACCGAGCGCAAGGTGAATGAAGACCTTGGAACCGGCTTCTGGCGGCCCCTGAACAAGCAGTTGCCGCCCTTCAACTTTCCGCCGCCCCAGCTGCTGATCAACGAAGGCTGCACCGAGGGCAACAACATGTTCACGGACAAGTGCCTGGGTCTCTGGAAACTTGAGGACATCGAACTGGCGCAGGCCTAGCGCGGGGAGGGGCGGTTCAAGGCCCCTCGAACCTCGCTAAACTGCGGTATCGCTTTAACCCGGAGCCCCTGCATGGCCGCAGGTGTTATCCAATGCCGACTGAACCATCCGGACCCATACCCATGACTCAACGCAAAGGCATTATTCTTGCCGGTGGTTCGGGCACCCGCTTGCACCCTGCCACGCTGGCCATCAGCAAACAGCTGCTGCCGGTCTACGACAAGCCCATGGTGTACTACCCGCTGAGCACCTTGATGCTGGCGGGGATCCGTGAGGTGCTCATCATCAGCACGCCGCAGGACACACCACGTTTTGAGCAGCTCCTGGGTGACGGCTCGCAGTGGGGCATGAAGCTGCAATACGCGGTCCAGCCGAGCCCCGACGGGCTGGCGCAGGCCTTCATCATCGGCGAGAAGTTCCTGGCCGGCGCGCCTTCCGCGCTGGTGCTGGGCGACAACATTTTCTACGGCCACGACCTGCATACCCTGTTGATGGACGCCGACGCGCAGCAGGAAGGTGCCACGGTCTTTGCCTACCATGTGCAAGATCCCGAGCGCTACGGCGTCGTGGCTTTCGATACGGTCGGCAAGGCCAGCAGCATCGAGGAAAAACCCGCAGCGCCCCAAAGCAATTACGCCGTGACGGGGCTTTATTTCTACGACCACCAGGTCGTGGAGATCGCCAAGTCCATCAAGCCGAGCGCGCGCGGCGAACTGGAAATCACGGCGGTCAACCAGGTGTACCTGGAGCGCGCCCAGCTGAAGGTGCAAATCCTTCAGCGCGGCTACGCCTGGCTGGACACCGGCACGCACGACAGCCTGCTGGACGCCGGCCAGTTCATCGCGACGCTGGAGCACCGGCAGGGCCTGAAAATCGCCTGCCCGGAAGAAATTGCCTGGCGCAACGGCTTCATCGATGATGTTCAGTTGGCGAGGCTGGCGGCGCCGCTTTCCAAGAATGGTTACGGCCAGTATTTGACGCGCCTGCTCAAGGAAGGAGGGCGGCGATGAAAGTCACCCCCACGGCCATCCCCGATGTCCTGGTCATCGAGCCCCAGGTTTTCGGAGATTCACGCGGCTTCTTCTTTGAAAGTTTCAACCAGCGCGCCTTCGATGCCGCGACCGGCACGGCGCACAGCTTCGTGCAGGACAACCACAGCCGATCGGCCAAGGGCGTGCTGCGCGGGCTGCATTACCAGCTGGGCCAGCCGCAAGGCAAGCTTGTCCGTGTCGCGCGGGGCGCGGTGTTTGACGTGGCCGTGGACATCCGCCCCGGTTCACCGACCTTCGGGCAATGGGCAGGCCTGGAACTGAGCGAATCCAACAACCTGCAGCTCTGGATACCGCCCGGCCTGGCGCACGGCTTTCTGGTGCTCAGCGACAGCGCCGATTTTCTCTACAAGACCACGGACTACTACGCGCCCAAACAGGAGCGCTGCATTGCCTGGAACGACCCGACGCTGGCCATCCGCTGGCCGCTGGACGGAGCGCCCACGCTGTCGGCCAAGGACGGCGCCGGCCAGGCTTTCAAGGCCGCCGACTTGTAGGCGCCTGCCCTAGGCGCCCGCCAGGCTGACAAGGTCGCTGTCCTGCTCGTCCGGCGTGAAGCCGCTCACGCGCTTGAGCAAAATGGCCCGCAAGGCCGCCGTGTCGTTCACGGCGACGGCCCGCTCGAGTTGTTCCAGGTCGGCCCGGAACTCCGCCCAGGGCGCGAAGTCTTCGTGTGCCTTCAGGATGCGCGGATGGACGGTCGGCGCCGGGTTGTCGCCGATCAGCAATTCCTCATACAGCTTTTCCCCGGGGCGCAGGCCCGTGACCTCGATGGCGATGTCGCCGTCCGGGCGGCTGTCGTCCCGCACGGTGAAGCCGGAGAGTTTGACCATGCGGCGGGCCAAGTCGATGATTTTGATGGGCTCGCCCATGTCCAGCACAAACACCTCCCCGCCTTCGGCCATGGCGCCGGCCTGCAGCACCAGCTGGGCGGCTTCGGGAATGGTCATGAAGTAGCGCGTGACATCGGCATGCGTCAGCGTGATGGGGCCGCCGCTTTCGATTTGGCGCCGGAACAGGGGCACGACGCTGCCGCTGCTGCCCAGCACGTTGCCGAAACGCACCATGGAAAAACAGGTGCGGTTGCCGGCCGGGCGGCCCTCCTCGAAGGCGACGGCTGGCATGGCCGAGAGGGCCTGCAGCACCATTTCGGCCAGGCGCTTGCTGGCACCCATGACGTTGGTGGGGCGCACGGCCTTGTCGGTGGATACCAGCACGAACTGGCTGACGCCGGTTTCGACGGCCGAGCGCGCCGTGCTGAGCGTGCCGAGCACGTTGTTCGCGATGCCTTCGGCCGGGTTGTGTTCCACCAGGGGCACGTGCTTGTAGGCCGCGGCGTGGAACACCGAATGGGGCCGGTAGGCGCGAAAAATCTCGAGCATGCGCGTGTAGTCCCGCACATTGGCCAGCAGGGGAACCAGTTCCACATGGACGCCGGAACGCTCGGCCAGGCGCAGGCACTGCTGCTGCAGTTCCTGCTGCAGGGTGTAGAGGCCGAATTCGCTGTGCTCGATGAGGACCAGGCGCGCCGGGTGCTCCTGCAATATCTGGCGGCAGAGCTCGCTGCCTATGCTGCCGGCGGCGCCGGTGACCAGCACCACCTTGCCGCTCAGGCTGCGGGCCAGCAATGCGCGGTCGGGCGGAACCGCATCGCGGCCGAGCAGGTCTTCCACCTCGAGGTCCTTGATGTCGGCCAGGGCCACGCGGCCATGGGCCAGGTCGGTAAGGCCGGGCAGGGAGCGCACATGGACCGGCAGGGGCTGCAGCCCGTTGATGATTTCATTGCGGCGGGACCTGCTGACCGACGGCAATGCCAGCAACAGGTCGGTGATGCCGTATTTCCCGACCAGGGCGGGAAGCTCGGCCGGCGCGTAGACCGGTACGCGGTTGATGGTCAGGCCCTGCAGTGTCGGGCTGTCGTCGACGAAGCCGAACAGCTTGAACTCGTGCGAGGTGGCGATCGCATTGGCGATCTGCACGCCTGCGGAGCCCGCGCCGTAAATCAGCAGGTGGCTGACCGGCAGGCTGTGGCGCTGGACGGCTGAAAGGCCGCTCAGCCACTGGCGCGCGACGGCACGGCTTGCGCCAATCAGCAGCATCAGTATCAGCGGCTGCAGCAATCCGATGGAGCGGGGCACGTCGGGCCAGGCCGCCAGCATCAGGACGCCGAAGAACAGCACGCAGTACAGCGACACAGCCACGGCCAGCGCCCGCATGGCCGCCATGCCGCTGTGCCGGAACACGGCGTGGTAAAGCCCGTTGCGCCAGAAGATGGGCGCGGCCAGCACCGGCGCCAGCAGGTAGGGCCACCACTGGTGCAGGCTGTAGGGCCAGTGAAGGGTATCGAGCCGCAGCGAATAGGCGGCCCACACGGCGGCGACGCCCATCACGGCGTCGGCAAGCAGCGCCACCACTTGCTTGACGGCGCGTGGCTGGCTCAGCAGTTTGTTTTTGATCATGGCCTGTATACAGAAAGTCGGTTGGCGGCGCGCCTCAGTGGGACACGCCGTCACGGCGCAATACCTTGATGGCGGTCAGCCACAGGATGTGCAGGTCGAATCCCAGCGAGCGGCGGCGCAGGTACTCCGCGTCCAGCGCCACTTTGTCCGGTATCGGCAGTTCGTCGCGGCCGTTGACCTGCGCCCAGCCGGTAAGCCCCGGAACCAATGCGTCCACGCCGTGCGCCGTGCGCAGGGCGATCAGGTCGGCCTGGTTGAACAGGGCCGGCCTCGGGCCGACAAAACTCATGTCGCCGGTGAGGATGCTCCACAGCTGCGGCAGTTCGTCCAGGCTGCTTTTGCGCAGGAAGGCGCCGATGGGCGTCAGGTGCGCCTGGGGGTTGCTCAGTAAATGCGTCGCGACGGCCGGCGTGCCCACGCGCATGCTGCGGAACTTGGGCATCCTGAAAATCTGGTTGCGGCGGCCCACGCGGTCCGACCAGTACAGGGCGGGTCCGGGCGAGGTCAGGCGGACCAGCGCGGCCACGACCAGGATGGGAAGTGCCAGCACGCCGGCCAGAAGCACGGCCAGCACCAGATCAAATGCCCGCTTCAAAGGCCCCCCGTACCCTAATGTTGCGCCCATGGGCGATCCTCTTTTCTCGATGCTCCGCGCGGGCCGGCCCGCCTTGCCGGCGGGGGGCCAGGAAATGATGGTGTGGTGTTTCCCGGGCGGGCCTATGGCTGGTTGATGTTGTTTTCACAAGGTTTCGCGCCCGGTTGCATAGAATAACGCGTCATCGGCGGACAAAGCAGGATTGCGTCAGGCCTGATTCTATGCTGCCGGCCTGACGCGCCAAGGCTTTGCGGCCCGAACGCACGGGCAGGCCGCCAGGGCCTTGTGCCCCCGTCCCCCAGGGATGGAATGCCCGTGCCGCCGCGGCCGTTATCGTTACGGAGGCTGTGCAAGCTGCCATGGCTTTGAAGACCATTGTTATTGCCGGAGCTTCGGGTTTCGTCGGGGCTCACCTGGTGGACGCCTTGCTGCGCGCGGGCGGGTACCGGGTCAAGGTGCTTTCCCGCTCCCTGAGTACCAAGGCCACGCGGGCCCCGTGGCCGGCCGGCGTGGATATCGTGCGGGGCGACCTTCGCGACCCTTCCTCGCTCCAGGGGGTTTTCGAGCCCGGTTGCACGGTCATCAACCTGGTGTACCTGCGGGATGCGGGCGAAGCTGAAAACCTGGCCATCATGGGCCACTTGCTGGCGGCCTGCCGGGCGGCCGGGGTCTCACGGATCATCCATTGCAGCACCGCCGATGTCGCGGGGCGCACGCCGCATCGGCGCGTCACCGAGTCCAGCCCCTGCTATCCCAGGACACCCTATGCGGCGGCCAAGCTGAAGATGGAGGACGCCGTCCTGGCGTATGGCCAGGAGGGCTGCGACGTGGCCGTCCTGCGGCCCACGGCGGTGTTTGGTTCCGGCGGGCAGAACCTGAAGAAACTGGCGCAGGATACCCTTGGCGGCAGCCGCTGGCGAAATGCCGCCAGGGCCTGCGTTTTTGGGCGCAGGCGCATGAACCTGGTGTACATCGATAATGTCGTCGCGGCGATTGTTTTTCTGGCCGATCCCGACCGTGCGTTGGGCAAGGAAATTTTTATTGTTTCTGATGACGACGTCCCCTCCAATGAATTCTCCAGCGTCGAATTCGCCATGATGCGGGGTTTGGGAATCCAGGCTTCGCCGCGGCCGCGGATTTTCCTGCCGCCTTGGGCGCTGTCGCTGATGCTTCGCATCCTGGGGAAAGACAACGTCGACCCCCTGCGCACCTACGAGTCCGGCAAACTGCGCTCATGGGGCTTTGAGCCGCCTGTGCCATTCGAGGACGGCCTGGCCCGCTACGCGGCCTGGTACCGCTCCGAGTGCCGGGGCGAGCCGGGAAAGGCCGGCCTTTAGTGCGCGTACTCAATGTGAGTTCTTCCCTGGGCCTGCTCAACGGCGGGGGAACGGCCGAAAGAACTTTTCAGATGAGCCGCTTCCTGGCGCGGCGCGAGGTGGCCTGCACGGTGCTCACGCTCGGTGCCGGGCTGGACGCGGCACGTATCGCCGCGCTGGCACCGGCGGCCGTGGTGGCGCTGGACTCGTGGTGGGATCGATTTTTCGTGCCCCGCGTGGGCTGGCGCACCCTGCGCAAACTCGTGGATGAGGCCGACATGATTCACCTGATCGGCCACTGGGGAGTGCTCAACGCCATGGTGTACTTTGCGGCGCGCGCCGCGGGCAAGCCTTATGTCGTGTGTCCTGCCGGGGCCTTGCCTTTGTTCGGCCGCTCCGCCTGGCTCAAGCGGCTCTACAACCTGCTGGCCGGAAAGGCCATGATCCGCAACGCCGCCGGCTGGATCGCCGTTACGCCGGGCGAATTCGCGCATTTCGAAAGTTACGGCGTGCCGGCTTCCCGCGTGATGGTGATACCGAACGGGGTGTCGCAAGAAGACTTCCCGCCGGGCGATCGGGCGGCCTTCCTGCGGTCCCAGGGCCTGGCGGACGCGCCTTTCATCCTGTTCATGGGGCGCCTGAACCCGATCAAGGGCCCCGACCTTTTGCTCGAAGCCTTTGCGCGGGTTTGCGACAAGCTGCCGGTGCACCAGCTGGTGTTTGCCGGGCCCGACGGCGGGATGCTGCAGGCCCTGGGCGCCAGGGCCGGGCAGCCCGGGCTTGCGGGCCGCGTGCATTTCCTGGGCCACGTGGACGGCGCGGCCAAGGCCGGCGCCTACCGCTTCGCGCAATTGCTGGTCGTGCCTTCGCGCCAGGAGGCCATGTCCATTGTGGCGCTGGAGGCGGGTATCTGCGGCACGCCGGTGTTGCTGACGGACCAATGCGGCTTCGATGAAATCGCTGGGATAGACCGCCGGCTGATCGTTACGGCCAGCAGCGAAGGCCTCGCCGCGGGACTGCTCGCGCTGCTGGAAGATGCCGCCGCGCTCCGGGAAACGGGGCAGCGCATCCAGGCCTTTGTGCAGGCCCGCTATGCCTGGCCCATCATCGTCAACCGTTACCTGGACCTGTACCGCCGGATTCTCGGCGGCGGGCCGAGCGCATGAAGCTGCTGGTCGTCTCGCAGTATTTCTGGCCCGAGGATTTCATCGTCAACGACCTGGTGCGCAAACTCGTGGCGCAGGGGCATGAGGTGGTGGTGGCCACCGGCAAGCCCAATTACCCTGACGGCAAGGTATTCGCGGGTTACCGCGCCGGGGGCGTGCAGCGTGAACGCTACCTCGACCAGGTCGATGTGGTCCGTGTGCCGATCTGGCCCAGGGGCAAAGGCGGCGGGTTCAACCTGGCGATGAATTACCTGTCCTTCGTGGTCTTCGGCCTCTTATGCTTTCCCTGGCTGCTGCGTTCGCGCTCCTTCGACGCCATCGTGGTATTCGCTCCCTCGCCCATCATCCAGGCCATCCCCGCCATCCTGCTCAAATGGCTGAAGCGGGCGCACCTGGCCGTGTGGGTGCAGGACATGTGGCCTGAAAGCCTGGAAGCCACCGGTTTTGTCCGCAACCGCGCCGTGCTGAACGGGGTGGGCGTTCTGGTTCGCTGGATCTACGCCATGAGCGATACCTTGTTGCTGCAGTCAAGGGCTTTCGACGAGCCGATCGCCCAGTACGCCGGCCGCGGCAAGCTGGTCTATTTCCCCAATGCCCTTGACCCGGATTCGACGGCGGTCTCCGTCTCCGCGCAGGGGCTGGCGCCTGAGTTGCTGGACGCGCTGGGGCAGGGCTTCAGCATTGTTTTTGCCGGCAATATCGGCAAGGCCCAGGCGATCGAGACGCTGGTCGAGGCGGCCGCCCTGCTGCGGGGCGAAACCGGCATACGCCTGGTGCTGGTCGGAAGCGGCAGCATGCTGGACTGGGCGCGCGAGCAAAAAGCGCAGAGGAAGCTGGACAATCTCATGTTGCCGGGCCGTTTCCCGGCGGCCCTGATGCCGCGGCTGTTCGACAGGGCTTCGGCCTTGCTGGTATCCCTGAAAAGCGGGGGAGCGCTCGCTTACACTGTGCCCAGCAAGGTGCAGGCCTATCTGGCGGCCGGCCGGCCCATCATCGCGGCGCTGCATGGCGAAGGCGCGAAGGTCGTGGGCGAGTCCGGCGCCGGCATGGTGTGCGAGCCCGAAAATGCCCAGGCGCTGGCGGCCTGTATCCGCGGCCTTACGGCCTTGGCGGCAACGGAAAGAGCGGCAATGGGCCACAACGGGCAACGTTATTTCAGTGAGCATTTTGATATGAACCGCCAGGCGGCGCGGCTTGTGGAGATCCTGCAGGCGCGCCGCGCCGGCATGAAGGCATGATGAAGAATGTGGCGACCAGTATTTCAGGAGGCGGCGGGGCCGCTTGCACCGGCGGCATCCGCCACCCCGTAAGCGGGATCGTTTCGCGCACATAAGGACGCATACCCCGGGCTTGCCGGAGCGCGCCGCGACGCGGCGAAACCGGCTCGCCGGGCTGCAGACATGAAGACAACCATGCAATCCAGAACCAATCAGGCACTCCTTTGGCTCGTCGCCATCGGGCTGCTGTTTCCACTTTTCATCCAGCTCTCAGGCGGCGTTTACGTCAATACCGCGCTGGTGACCGACTCCAGCGGCGTGCTCAGCAAGCTGCCGCTGCCGATTTCCATCTTGGCGGCGGCTTTCGGCGTGCTGTTCTTCCTGAAAAACTACCGCCAGGCCGCGCCCGCGATCAGCTTCGTCGCGGCGCTGGTGGCCGCCATGCTGCTGTCCATCCTGTTTGCCAGCGAAACCCTGGACGTCGAGTCGCGCAAATTGCTGCTGGCCGCGCAGTTCCTGCTGCCCACCATGGGACTGCTGCTGGGCCAGCTGGTGCGCGACGAAACGGACGTGATTCCCCGGGCCTTTATGTGGCTGCTGGCGGTGATGGTGCCCGTCCAGTTGCTCGCGGGCTGGTGGCAAGGCACCTTGACGCTGACGCACTACCTGTACGTCTTCAGCATTTACCAGCATTTCCAGTTTGTGCCGGTCATTTTTGTCGCGGCCTTTTGCCTGGCCCTGGCCTATTTGTGGGACCGGTACAAGCCCCTGCTGCGGATTTTGACGGTCGTGATGGGCATCTATGTGATGGCCAGCGCCGCCTTTCTGGCCATAGGCCTTTACATCATGTTTGTGCCCCTGTTTTTCCTGCGCAGGATGTCGCGGCTGAAATTGCAGCGCTGGGCGGTTGTGGCGCTGCTTGGCGCCGGCGTCGTGGCCGCGGTGGGCGGCGCGACGCTGTACTACAGCATCGCGAAACACAACAACAACCTGATCGGCGACCACGGCCAGTACCTGGGCAAATTCCAGACCCTGGCCGAGGGCAAGATGCCGGTCAATATCCGGGAGCGCCTGGGCGACTGGAAGATGTACGGGTCCTGGATCACGGAAAGCCCGCGCACGCTGCTGTTTGGCCATGTGTCGCCTCCGGCGCGCGAGGTCCGGACCAGCGCCCACAACTGGTACCTGGATTTCACCTACAACTTCGGGCTGATCTCCCTGCTGCCCTTCCTGGCCCTGATCGCCTACACGGCCCGCCTGGTTTGGCGCTGGCGCGCATCCCTGCCCGAAGAGGTGCTCTGGTGTGCCGGCATCGTGGCTTTCCTGGTGCTGGTCGACAGCAGCTTCAAGGTGACGCTGCGGCAGCCCTATTCGGGCATATTCGCCTTTTTCCTCTGGGGCCTGCTGCTGTCGCGACTGCGCTTGCCGGCGGCATCCCGGCCGGGCGTCTAGCGCTGCCGCATGCGTGCGCTCCCGGCAAGCCTGAAAAGCGGCGTTCTCGCGAGTACCGCGGGTGTCTTTGGCTCGGCCTTTTTATGGCTCCTGAGTTTTAAGGCCATGGCCTACTGGATGGGGCCCGAAGGTGTCGGCCTGTTCTCGCAGCTGCGGCAGATGGCCCAGGCCGCCACGGTGGGCGCCACCTTCGGCGGGACCAATTCGGTGGTCCAGGGGCTGGCTGAACGCCGGGATGAAGCGGCGCGCAGGCAGTTCCGCGCCACTGCTGCCAGGCTCATCGGCCTGTCGGGCGCGGCCGTGGTGCTGGCCATCGCCGCCGCGGCGCCTCAGCTGACGCAATTCTTCCTGTCGTCCCAGGCCCCCGAGCTCGTGGCGACGGTGCGCTGGATCGCCCTGGCCGTGCTGCTCAACGTCGCGGGCACTTACGCCCTGGCCGTGCTCAACGGCTACCGCTCTTACCACTACCTGGCCCTGGCGCAGATTGCCGGCCCCGTCGCGCTGGTGGCGCTGCTCGCCTTCGCCGGGTGGTGGCGCCTGGCGCCGGACCCGGAATTGCTGGCGGCCGCTTTTGTGCTGTGTTTTGGCGTGACCTGCCTGGTGGGCGCGTGGGGTGTCTCGCGCCTGCCCGGGCTGGCGGCAGGGGCCGCGCGGCCTGAGCCCCTGCCCAAGGCGCAAAGCCGCGCTTTCGTGCGCTTCGCCCTTTCCAACCTGGTGGCGGCCCTGTCGACCACCATCGCGCTGCTGCTGATACGGTCCTGGGTGATCGAGGCCAAGGGGCTGGCCTTTGCGGGGCTGTTCGACGCCGGCTGGACTTTGACCTTCAACTACACCACCTTGTTCCTCACGGCCTGCAGCGCCATCTACCTGCCGATGCTGACGGCCGCGACCCGCCCCGAGGCGCAGAAGGCCTGCATGCTCAAGACGGCCTACCTGGTACTGGGCGCCAGCATCCTGATCTGCCACGCGATGGTGCTGCTGAAAGCGCCTTTGATCACGCTGCTGTACAGCCCGCAATTCCAGGCTTCGGGCCAGGTGTTGATGGTGCTGGTCATCGCGGTGATATTCCGGGGTGCTTCATGGGTCTACGGAACCATGATCCTGGCGACGCGCAATTCGCGCGTGCTGGTGGTGTCCGACGTGGCCCTGAACCTGTCGCTGCTGGCCGCGACCCGCTACGCGCTGGGCAGCTTCGGCTCGCTGGAGGCGCTGAGCTGGGCTTTTGTCGTGCCGAATTTTCTTTACCTCGTATTCGTGGTGGAATATGCGCGGATGAAAAACAAGCTCATGCGGCGGCGCCAGATCTGGCCTTTCCTGGCGGCCGGGACGGCGCCGCTGTTTTACCTGGCATTTGCGTCCGCGGGTCCGCAGTCGGCATACTCGGAACTCGCCACGTGGCTGTGCCTTGCCATGGGCGTGGCTGCCAGCCTCGCGGCATTGTTCGCCTACAAGAAAGTGGTTCTGTGAAGAAATTGCGGTCCGATATCGAGCGCTACTACGGCATGCGCGGCCACCAGGGGGCGGTGTCCACCGCCACGCTGGTCCTCGCCTGCTTCAACCCGCGGATGGCGCCCGTCGCCCTGCTGCGGTTTGCCGAGTTTTTTCATGAGCGGCGCTGGGGCCTGCTCGCGAAGTTCTTCTCCATGCTCAACGTCCTGGTTTTCGGCATCGAGGTGTCTCCACAGGTGCAGATAGGCGGCGGCCTGTTCCTGCCGCACACCGTCGGCACGGTCCTGGGCGCTGCGCGCATCGGCGACAACTGCACCATCATGCAGGGCGTGACCCTGGGAACCAGCGAGCCCGACATGGGTTTCACCGTCTCCGAGCGCCCCGTCATCGGCAACCATGTGCTCATAGGTGCCGGCGCCAAGGTGATAGGGCACATCACGGTCGGCGACCACGCCAAGATAGGCGCCAACGCCGTGGTGCTGCGCGACGTGCCGGCTTTTTCGCTGGCCGTGGGCGTGCCGGCGACCATCGCGCCGCTCAAGGGCCCAGGCGCTTCCGGGGAAACGGCGCCATGAGCCAGCCCCTGGTGATCAGCGCGTCGCTGGTGGTTTACAAACCCGATTTGCCGACGCTCGAACGCACCTTGCTGGCGCTGCAGAAGGCCGCGCAGCTTGCTGGGCAGCACTACGCGCTCGAGTGGTCCCTGACGCTGGTCGACAACTCGGACGAGCCGGCCGTGCACAGCCAGCTGGCCGGGTGGCTGGAGGGCGTGCGGCCGGCGGCGCCGGACTGGACGCTGCGGCTGCTGAACGCGGCGGGTAATGTGGGATACGGCCGCGGCAACAACCTCGTCATTGAAGGCGTTCGCTCCGACTACCACCTTGTCGTGAATCCCGACCTGTTTGTCGATGCCGACGCCTTGCTCGAATCGCTGCGTTTCATGGAGGGCCACCGCGATGTGGGCCTGCTGAGCCCCGCCGTCTATGGCGAGGAGGGCGAGCGCCATTACCTTTGTAAGCGCAACCCGACCTTGCTGGTCATGTTCCTGCGCAGTTTCTCGCCGCCGTGGCTGCAGTCAAAGCTGGGTTTCGTCATTGACGAGTTCGAGATGCGCGACTGCGACTATGACAAGGTGATCCATCCTCTGGAGTACCCCACGGGGTGCTTCATGTTCTTTCGCACCGCGCCGCTGCAGGCCATAGGCGGCTTTGACCCGGACTTCTTCCTGCATTACGAAGACGCGGACATAGGCCGGCGAATGCTCAAGACGGCCCGCGTGGTCTACGTGCCCGCCGTCCGCGTGGTGCACCAGTGGGCGCGCGATACGCACCGCTCCTTCCGCTCCAAGCTGATCACGGTCAAGTCGGGCTGGCTCTACTGGCGCAAATGGGGCGGGATTTTCCGCAGCAGGCCCGCCGCCGAACTGCCCCCGGCGCCGCCCATCATGGACCCGGCTCCGGCCGACGGCTCCACCGCCGTTTCAGGCCACCGCGTGCTGGTCACGGGGGCCAGCGGATTTATCGGCCAGGCCGTCTGCGCCGACCTGCCATCCCGCGGCTATGAGGTGCTGGGCGCCGTCCGCAAGAACTCCGGCACCGGCGGCCCTGCGGCCGTGCAGCACCTGGCGCTGGGCGACATGGACGAGCAGACCGACTGGACCGCCGCGCTGGCGGGTGTCGACAGCATCGTGCACCTGGCGGCGCGGGTGCACCTCATGCGCGAGACCGCGCTGGACCCGCTGGCGGAGTTTCGCCGCATCAACGTGGCGCTGACGATGAACCTGGCGCGCCAGGCCGCCGCGGCCGGCGTCAAACGGTTTGTTTTTGTCAGCTCGGTCAAGGTCAACGGGGAAGCCACGCCCGTGGGCCAGCCCTTCGAGGCGGACGACACGCCCGTGCCCATGGACTCCTACGGTGTGTCAAAGCTCGAGGCGGAACAGGCGCTGATGCAGCTGGCCCAAGAAAGCGGCATGGAGGTCGTCATCATCCGGCCCGTGCTGGTTTACGGCCCCGGGGTGAAGGCGAATTTCCACACCATGATGCGGTGGGTGGTGCTGGGCATTCCCCTGCCGCTCGGCTCCCTGGGCAACCAGCGCAGCCTGGTCGCGATCGACAACCTGGTGGACCTGATCGCCACCTGCCTGCGCCATCCGGCCGCGGCCAACCAGACGTTTTTGGTCAGCGACGGCGAAGACCTGACGGTCACCGCGCTGCTGCAGCGCACGGCGGCGGCCTTCGGCCGGCCCGCGTTCCTGTTGCCCGTGCCCATGTTCATCCTGAGGATGGGCGGCCGCGTGCTGGGCAAGGAGGCCGTGGTCCAGCGCCTGTGTGAAACCCTGCAGGTCGACATCACCAAGACCCGGCGCCTGCTGGGCTGGCAACCCCCGGTCTCGGTCGACGGCGCGCTGCGCAAGACCGTGCGGCAACTGCTCAAGGAATGACGATGGCGACAGGCCGGCAGGGCGGGGTTTTTGTCACGGGCGCAACCAGCACCATCGGGTCGCTGCTGCTGCCTCTGCTGCATGAACGCGGCGTGGCCGTGCAGGCCCTGGGCCGCAACCCGGTGGCGGGTGAAAATTGCGCCTGGCATTTCCTCGACCTGGCCGACAAGGCCTCAGACGTCCCGGCAGTCCAGGCCGATGCCCTGATCCACACCGCCAGCCTCTGGCTGCTGCCGGGCTGGCTTGAGAAGTTTCATGCCCGCGGCGTGCGGCGCGTCATTGCCTTCAGCTCGACCAGCCGCTTCACCAAGCTGGCCTCGGCCAGCCCTTATGAGCTGGAGGTGGTCAACAAGCTGATCGCGGCCGAGGAGCACCTGGCCGCCGAATGCGAGCGGCTGGGCATGGCCTGGACGATTTTCCGGCCCACGCTGATTTACGGCGGCGCCGGCGGGGACCGCAACGTGGCCGACATCGCGCGCCTGGTACGCCGCTTCGGCTTTTTTCCGCGCTTTGGCCAGGCCCTGGGCCGGCGCCAGCCGGTGAATGCGCGCGACCTGGCTCTGGCCTGCGTGCAAAGCCTGGACGTGCCCGCCAGCTTCAACAAGGCCTACAACCTCAGCGGCGGCGAAACCCTGGCTTATGTCGACATGGTGCGGCGCATTTTTGAGACCCTGGGCCGCAAGCCGGTGTTCATCCCCGTCCCGATCTGGGCCTTCCGTGTCGCGGTGCGGCTGGCGCGGCTGCATCCGCGCTTTTCGCACCTGACGGCCGACATGGCCCTGCGCATGCAGGCCGACTTGGTGTTCGACCACCAGGACGCCACGCGCGACTTCGGCTACCGCCCGGGCCGCTTTGATCCGGCCTACCTGACCACGCTGCGCTGACCCGGCAGCCCGGTGCCTTGGAAGCGCCGGCTATGTTGCACAATGGCGCCATCCTCTCTTCTCTCTTTTTAGACCTTTGGCCATGAGCGACACCCCCATGACTGATCCTGACCTCTCCCACGTCGGCCCGCGCGACAAAGCCGAAATCCTGGCCCAGGCCCTGCCCTACATCCGCAAGTTCCACGGCAAGACCCTGGTCATCAAATACGGCGGCAACGCCATGACGGACCCGGCCCTGCAGGCCGACTTCGCCGAGGACGTGGTGCTGCTCAAGCTGGTGGGCATGAACCCGGTGGTAGTGCACGGCGGCGGCCCGCAGATCGAGGCCGCGCTGAACCGCCTGGGCAAAAAAGGCCACTTCATCCAGGGCATGCGCGTTACCGACGAGGAAACCATGGAAGTCGTCGAATGGGTGCTGGCCGGCCAGGTCCAGCAGGACATCGTCGGCCTGATCAACCAGGCCGGCGGCAAGGCCGTGGGCCTGACCGGGCGTGACGGCGGCTTGATCCGCGCGCAAAAGCTCAAGATGCTGGACAAGGACGACGCCTCCAAGGAGCACGACATCGGTTTTGTCGGCGACATCGTCAGCATAGACCCCAGCGTGGTCAAGGCCCTGCAGGACGACGCCTTCATCCCCGTCATCAGCCCCATAGGCTTCGGCGAGGAAAACGAGAGCTACAACATCAACGCCGACGTGGTCGCCGGCAAGCTGGCCACGGTGCTCAAAGCCGAGAAGCTGGTGCTGCTGACCAACACGCCCGGCGTGCTCAACAAGGCCGGCGAGCTGCTCACCGACCTGAGCGCCCGCGAGATCGACGAACTGTTCGCCGACGGCACGATTTCGGGCGGCATGCTGCCCAAGATCGAGGGCGCGCTGGACGCCGCCAAGAGCGGCGTGAACTCGGTGCACATCATCGACGGCCGGGTGCCGCACGCCATGCTGCTGGAGATCCTGACCGACCAGGCCTACGGCACCATGATCCGTTCGCACTGAGAAAAGCGGCGGGAAGGCCGGCGGCCGCCCGCCGTCAGCCTGGTGAAAGTGCGACTCTGTCAGACTGCGGGCTGGCGGACCGGCGCGGGGCCGAAAAGAACAAGGACAGGCCGGGCGCTCTGTAGATAAGCATTTGGCAGCGAACCGGACAATTCGTGATGCGACTCCTCCTGGTTGAAGACGACGTGATGGTGGCCAGCGGCATCAAGCTGGGGCTTAGCGACGCCGGTTATGCGGTCGACTGGGTCGGCAGCGCCGAGCGGGCCGAGGAAGTCCTGCAGGGCGAAACCTTTGACGCCGCCATCATCGACATCGGCCTTCCGCGCATAGACGGGCTGGAGCTGACCCGGCGCCTGCGCCGCGGCGGCCTGGCCATGCCGGTGCTGATCCTGACCGCGCGCGACGCCCTTCAGGACCGTGTCCAGGGCCTGGACCTGGGCGCCGACGACTACATGGTCAAACCCTTTGAGCTGCCCGAACTGCTGGCGCGCCTGCGCGCGCTGCTGCGCCGCTCGCAGGCCGCCACCAGCGCTACCTTGAGCTTCGGCGCGCTGGAGCTGGACACCGCCAACCGCGAGGCGCGCGCCAACGGCCAGCTGATAGAGCTCGGCCCGCGCGAATGGACGGTGATGGAATACCTCTTGATTAACGCCCCCAAGCCCGCCAGCAAGGACAAGCTCCTGCAGGCCATGACCGGCTGGGACAAGGAGATCACGCCCAATGCCATCGAGGTCTATATCTCGCGCCTGCGCGGCAAGCTGGAGCCGCACGGCATTGCCGTGCGCTCCATTCGCGGTTTTGGCTACCGCCTGGAATTGACGGAAGCCGCGCCCGGCTTGCCCGGCGCGGGTGCCGAGTAAGCGCCGCGCGCATGGACACCCCCGGCCGTTCCTGGGCCGACCGCCTCAAGGCCCGCCTGGCCGTCCTGGCCGCGCGAGCCGGCAACAGCCGCCTGGTGCCGCCGGCCATGAAGTCCGGCCTGCAGCGCCGCCTGCTCTTGCTGCTGCTGGTGCCGCTGGGGATTTTTGCGCTGGTCAGCGTTTACTTCGACTACCAGACCGCCGGCAACGTCGCGCTGCAAAAAGACCAGCAGCTGGCGCGGCTGATCCCGCTGCTGGCCGATTCCGTGGTCGGGCCCGGCATCACGCCCGGCGGGCGCGAACCCCTGCTGCTGCTGGCGCCCCCCGTGGACGACTTCCTCAAGGGCCGCATAGGCTCCGCCGGGTTCCGGATCTCCGATGTCCAGGGTGAATTCATGGCGGGAGAGGAATGGATTCCCGAACTCCTGCCGGCCACGCATGAGACCGAGTTCCACAGCATCGAACACAAGGGCGTGACCTACCGCATTGCGGCCCAGCGCGCGAACACGGCCGCGGGCGAGCTGATCGTGCAACTGGCTGACGGCTCGGACCCGCGCCAGCAGTGGGTGCGCTCCGTGCTGCTCAAAGTCATACTGCCCAACCTCATCCTGGTGATGGCCGCGGGTTTTGCGCTCAACTGGGCCGTCACGCGCGCGCTCAAGCCGCTGATCGAACTCAAGGACGCGGTGGAGCGCCGCAGCCCGCGCGACCTGAGCGCCATAGACCCGCAGACCACGCCCGCCGAAGTCCAGCCGCTGGTCAGCGCACTGAACCGGCTGTTCAGCCTGGTGAACGACCAGGCCGAGGGCCAGCGCCGTTTTGTGGCCGATGCCGCCCACCAACTGCGCACACCGCTCGCCGGCTTGCAGGCGCAGGTCGAGGCCTGGGCCCAGGCGGCCCGGGTGGCGCAGGCCGCGGGTTCGGACGGCGCCGTCACGCTGTCGGCCGAGAAAATCACCAAGCTGCGCAACGCGACCCGGCGCACCTCGCAGCTGGCCAACCAGCTGCTGGCGCTGTCGCGCGCCGACGCCACAGCCGCCGCCGCCCAGCCCATGCAGCGGGTGGACCTCAAGGACCTGTGTGAGTCCATACTGCCGCTGCATCTGGACGCCGCCGCCCGCAAGGGCATAGACCTGGGGCTGGAGGCCGAGCCCGCCCAGACCACGGGCTACGAGTGGCTGCTGCGCGAACTGCTGGGCAATCTGGTCGACAACGCCGTCAAGTACACGCCGGCCGGTGGCACCGTCACCCTGCGCTGCGGCCTCAGTGCCGGCACGCCGCCGCCGGACGCCGGCGGCGACCCCGAGCATCCGCGCTGGGGCGTGTTCCTGGAAGTTGAGGACGACGGCCCCGGCATTGCGCCCGATGAGCGCGCCAAGGCCTTGCAGCGCTTTTACCGGGTCCAGGGCACGGAGGGCGAGGGCAACGGCCTGGGCCTGGCCATCGCCAGCGAAATTGCCCGCGTCCACCATTCGCAGCTGGAACTGGGCGACGGCGGCACCGAGGCCTCGGGACCGCGCGGATTGCGGGTGCGCCTGAGTTTGTAGTCCGCCCGCCACAGTGAGCGCTCGCTGTTACGAAACAGAACGTTGTAGCTACGCCTCACGCGTTAAAACCCGGGCTGCTCAAGCCCTGAACCGTCACTTCCCTGTGCGAGAATGAATTGCAACGATATCCGGTTTTTTGAAACATTCTCCACTCGATCGCCTATGTCCGACCTTGCGCCTGAATCCGAACTGAGCCCCCAGGCTACGCCAGCCTCCGCCGAGCCTGCGGTGCGCAAGCGCCCCAAACCGGGGGAGCGCCGGGTCCAGATCCTGCAGGCGCTGGCGACCATGCTGGAGCAGCCGGGCGCCGAACGTATCACCACCTCGGCCCTGGCGGCCAGGCTGGAGGTCAGTGAAGCGGCGCTTTACCGCCATTTCGCCAGCAAGGCCCAGATGTTCGAGGGCCTGATCGAATTCATAGAGCAAAGCGTCTTCACCCTGATCAACCAGATCGGCGAACGTGAGCCTGACCACTCGATTCGCACCCGCAAGCTGGTGGTCATGGTGCTGCAGTTCGCCGAGAAAAACCCCGGCATGACCCGCGTCATGGTCGGCGACGCCCTGGTGTTTGAAAACGAGCGCCTGCAGGAGCGCATGAACCAGTTCTTCGACAAACTGGAATCCAGCCTCAAGCAAAGCCTGCGCGACGCGGCAGCCGCCAGCGGCGCCGCCACCCCCACGGTGGACGCCCAGGTCCGCGCCTCGGTCATCGTGGCCTTTATGGTCGGGCGTTTGCAGCGTTTTGCCCGCTCGGGCTTCAAGCGCCTGCCGTCCGAGCACCTCGAAGCCAGCCTGGCGACGATCCTGGCCTAAAGCAGACGACTCCTATCTAGTGGGGCCGTGGAACTGGCTTTGCCAGGCCGCAGGCGCCCGATAGGGGTGATTCTTCCTCCAGTGGGGGCCGGGATCCGGCTTTGCCGGTTCCAAGGCGCCCGTCCCCTGGAAGGGGAAAAGGCGCGACACGAAGTGTGCGTCCGATAGGGGTGAACCTCGTCACCAGTTCCAGAGAGTCCCGTCATGCTGCAAGCGGTTCACCGGCAGGTAGGCGCGCTGGTACGGGTATTTGGCGGCCAGCTTCTCGTCGATCTCCACGCCGTGGCCCGGCGTCTCGCCGCAATGCATAAAGCCTTTGTCAAAGCGGTAGCTGTGCGGGAAGACCTCGTCGGTCTGCTCGGTGTGGCGCATGTATTCCTGTACGCCGAAGTTGGGCACCCAGGTGTCGAAGTGCAGTGCCGCGCCCATGCACACCGGTGACAAATCGGTCGCGCCGTGGCAGCCGGTGCGCACCTGGTGCAGGGATGCGAAGTCGGCGATGCGCCGCAGGTGGGTGATGCCGCCGGCATGCACGACGGTGGCGCGTATGTAGTCGATTAGCTGGTTCTGGATCAAGTCCTTGCAGTCCCAGATTGTGTTGAAGATCTCGCCCACGGCCAGCGGGGTGGTGGTGTGCTGGCGTATTAGGCGGAAAGCCTCCTGGTTTTCGGCCGGCGTCGCGTCCTCCAGCCAGAACAGGTGAAACGGCTCCAGCGACTTGCCCAGCCGGCCCGCTTCTATGGGTGTCAGGCGGTGGTGGGCGTCGTGCAGCAAATGGATGTCCGGCCCCACGGCGCGCCGCACCGCGTCGAACAGCTTGGGCGTGTGCAGCAGGTATTTTTCGCTGCTCCAGTCGTGCTCGCTGGGCAGGTTGCCGTCGGCCGGCTCGTAAAACATGCTGCCCTTGCCCACGCCGTAGACTTTTTCCAGGCCCGGCACGCCGCTTTGCGCGCGTATCGCCTGGTAGCCCATTTCCTTGTAGCGCAGCACCTCGTCCACCGTGTGGGCGATGTCGCTGCCGTTGGCGTGGCCGTACACCATCACGCCGTTGCGGCTGCGCCCGCCCAGCAGCTGGTACAGCGGCAGGCCGGCGGCCTTGGCCTTGATGTCCCAGAGGGCCGTGTCCACCGCGGCGATGGCGCTCATGGTCACCGGGCCGCGGCGCCAGTAGGCACCCTTGTAGAGGTATTGCCAGATGTCCTCGATCTGGTGCGCGTCGCGGCCTATCAGGCAGGGAATGACGTGCTCGGTCAGGTAGCTCACGACCGCCAGCTCGCGCCCGTTGAGCGTGGCGTCGCCGATGCCGGTCAGGCCTTCGTCGGTTTCTATCTTGAGGGTGACGAAGTTGCGGCCGGGGCTGCAGACAATGACGCGGGCGTTGGTGATTTTCATGAAAAGTCGATGGGTGATAAAAAAATGAAAGTCGGACGGGCTGCGATGTTCAGCCGTTCCATCCCAGGTGGCCGAGGAAATCGCGGGTGCGCGCCACCGTGGGGTGCTCGAAAATCTGCGCGGGCGGGCCTTCCTCCAGGATGGCGCCGTTTTCAAACACTACCACCCAGTTCGCCACGCGCTGCGCAAAACTCATTTCGTGCGTGACCACGATCATGGTCATGCCTTCCTGGGCCAGCTTCTTCATCACGTTGAGCACCTCGCCCACGGTTTCCGGGTCCAGCGCCGAGGTCGGCTCGTCGAACAGCATCACCTCGGGCTCCATGGCCAGCGCGCGGGCGATCGCCACGCGCTGCTGCTGGCCGCCCGAGAGGTTGGCCGGGAAGTTGCCGGCCTTGGATTCCAGCCCCACCTTCTCGAGCAGCACCATGGCGCGTTTGCGTGCGTCGGCCTCGCTCATGCCCAGCACGGTGACGGGGCCCATGGCCACGTTGTCCAGCGCCGTCTTGTGCGGGAACAGCTCAAAGCTCTGGAACACCATGCCCATGCGCTGGCGCACCTTGCGCACCTCGGTTTCCCGCGTGGGCAGCGGAATGCCGTCCAGCAGCACGCGCCCGCCGTTCAGGGTTTCGAGCGCGTTGGTGCAGCGCAGCAGCGTCGACTTGCCCGAGCCCGAGGGCCCGATCAGGCACATCACCTCGCCCTTGTTGACCTGCAGCGAGACGCCGTTGAGCGCCACAAAATCGCCGTAGAGCTTGCGCACGTTTTCATAGACCAGCACGGGCGGCTGGTCCGCGCCCTTGCGCGCCCTGGCGGCGGGGGCCGTGCCTTGTGGGGTAGCTGATGTCATTCTTTGACTCCGTATTTTTTGTGGATCCAGTCCACGAGTTTTGCCTGGGGGTAGCCCATCAGCCAGTAAATCGCGGCCATGGCGGTCAGCATTTCCAGCACCCGGAAGGTCTGGGCGCGTATCTGCATGGAGGTATAGGCCAGCTCGCTGACCGCGATCACCGACACCAGCGAGGTGTCCTTGAACAACGAAATCCAGGTGCTGGCCAGCACCGGCAGGATGCGGCGCGCCGCCTGCGGGATCACCACCTTGAACATGGCCTGGCGGCGCGACATGCCCATGGCCAGCGCTGCCTCCATCTGGCCCTTGCGTATGGAGTTGATGCCGGCGCGGAAGGTTTCGGCGTTGTAGGCCGAGATATTCAGCACCAGCGCGACCAGCGCCGTCGTCAGCGCCGAGAACTGCACGTCGAAGGCGATCGGCATCACGTAAAACGCCCAGTAGATCACCAGGATCAGCGGCAGGTTGCGGAAAAACTCCACAAAGGCCAGCGAGATGGAGTTCAGCAACTTGTTGGACGACAGCCGCATCAGCGCCAGCAGGATGCCGCCCGGCACGGCCAGCAGCATGGTCAGCACCGTCAGGCCCACGGTCATGAGGGCACCGTCCCACAGCGCGCCGCGATGCGTCCAGATGACGTTCCAGTCGAAGTTCATGAGCGCCCCAGGTGTGCGAGTTTTTGGTACATGCGGTCGACGACGCGGGTCACCGGGAACAGCACCAGGAAGTACAGCACCATGACGGCCGTGAACACCTCGACCGGCCGGTAGCTCTGGCCGGCCACGGTTTCGGCGCGGTGCATCAGCTCGGGCACGGCGATCACGGTGGCGATGGCCGTGTCCTTGATCGCCATGGTCAGCACCGAGCCGAAGGCCGGAAGCATGCGTATCGTGGCCTGCGGCAGGATGATCTTGCGCAAAATCTGCGCGCGCGACATGCCCAGCGCCAGCCCGGCGCGCGTCTGCCCGGGGCGTATCGATTCAATGCCGGCGCGGATGATCTCGGAAGCATAGGCCGCGATGTGCAGCGTCAGCCCCACCAGCGCGGCCCAGAAGGGCGGAAAGGTCACGCCGGCCAGCAGCGGGAAGGCGAAGTAAATCCACACCAGCACCACCAGGATGGGAATGGCGCGCATGGTGTCCACGTAAAACACCAGCACGGCGCTGAGCCAGCGCGGGCCGTACAGGCGCAGCAGCGCGATCACCAGCCCGGTCAGGATGCTGGTCACCGCGCTGACCACGCTGAGCAGGACAGTGATGCCCAGCCCGCCGGCGAAAAAACGCCAGTTCTCGATGATCGGTGAAAAATCCACGTCCATGAAAGTCCGTCCGGGGTGAAAGAGGAATGGCGCGGCCCACCTGGCCAGGCAGAGGGCCGCGATGTGACAGGACGCGGATTACTTCAGGTTCTGCGTCATGCGCGCTTCTTCGGCCTGCAGTTGCGGCTCCATGCGTTTTTCGACTTCACGCAGCCAGTCCAGGTAGACCTGCTCGTTCTTGTTCACGCCCATGCCGGTCTTGATCTCGAAGATCTTGCTGTCCTGGCAGTTGTTTTCTTTCGGGAACACCGCCAGGCCCTTGACCTTTTTGTTGATGTTGGGCCAAAGCATGCGGTTCAGCGGCGCCACGTCCGAGCGGCCGGCCAGCACCTCCTCAATCGGCGCGACCGAGCCCGAATTGGCCACGCCGCGCAGCTTGGCTTTGGAGAACTGCTCACGCACCAGCGGCTCTTCGCCCGCGCCCGAGAAGTACGCCATGGTGATCTCGGGCTTGTTGAAGTCTTCCAGCGTCTTGGCGTTGGTGAACTTCGGGTTGTCGGCGCGGCCGAACATGCACACGCCGGTGCTCGAGAAGGTCACAAAGTCGATGATCTTGGCGCGCTCGGCATTCTGGTTCAACGGGCCGATCATGATGTCCATCTGGTTGGCGATCAGCGCCGGCACCTTGGTTTCATGGCTGACCGGAACCGGCACCATCTTCACGCCCAGCAATTTGGCGAACTCCTTGCCCAGCAGCCAGGACGGGCCGGACCAGGGCTCGCCCTCGCCGGTGGTGTTCTGCGCCAGCCAGGGCGGGTTGTTGACCACGCCCACGCGCAGCACGCCGGCCTTTCGGATCGCATCAATGCGCGGGCTGGCGCCGGGCGCGGGCGGTGTCTGGGCCAGGGCGGCGGTCGATACGCCGGCGGCGACGGCAGCCAGCGCGAAATGGCGGCACAGGCGCAGGGAGGAGCTGAAGCGGTTCATGGTGTTGTCTCTTTCTCTTTGAATATTTTGAAAATCGGGGGGGGGCGGCGTTGGCGCTTACTTGAGCGACTCGATCACGCGCTTTTCCTCTGCGGCGAGTTTGGGTTCCAGCGTTTTTTCCACCGCGCGCAGCCAGTCGAGGAAGGCTTGCTGGTTCTTGTCAACGGCCAGGCCCACGGGCGAGGCTTTTTCCTTGCTGCCCTGGCAGTTGTTCTCCTGCGGGTAGACCGTCAGGCCCTTGACCTTCTGGTTCAGGTTGACCCAGGGCACGCGGTTGATGGGTGCCGCATCGGCGCGCCTGGCCATGATTTCTTCCACGGGCGCGGTGGCGCCCGAGCTGGCAACGGCGCGGAACTTGGCCTTGGGGAAACGCTCCTTGACCCAGTTCTCTTCGGCGCCGCCCGTGAAGTAGGCAATCGTGATGTCGGGGCTGTTAAGGTCATCCACCGATTTCACCTTGGCCAGCTTGTCGTTGCCCGCGCGGCCGAACATACAGACGCTGGTGGTCGAATAGACCACGAAGTCCACCACCTTGAGCCGCTCCGGCGTCTCGCCCAACGGGCTGATAGTCATGTCGACCTGGTTGGCCGCGAGCACCGGCACCTTGGTCTCGTGCGATACCGCCACCGGCACCAGCTTGACGTTCAAGAGGCGCGCGTATTCGGTCGCCAGCGTCCAGGCTGGGCCGCTCCAGGCCTGGCCGCCACCGCTGGTGTTCTCCAGCAGCCAGGGGGAGTTCTGCAAAACCCCCACACGCAGCTCGCCGGATTTTTTGATCGCGTCTATGCGGGGGCTGGCGCCGGGCGCCGGTGGTGTCTGGGCCAGCAGCGCGGCGCTTGCCAGGCCCATCGCCAAGCCGGTCAGGGTGGATTTGAGTTTCAGTTTGGGCATGTTCATCTTGTCTCTCGTTGTGTTGTTGGGGGAAGAACTCTCGGTGCTTAAAGGCGGTGGAGCGGCGTCATCTCCAGGCCTGGGCGAACTCGCTGATCACTCGTTCGAGGTGGGCGCGCATGGCAGCTCTGGCGGCAATCGGGTCGCGCGCCAGCAAGGCCTTGAAGATGCGCTGGTGGTCGGCGTGCGAGGCCAGGCGCAGCTCGGGCGTGTGGAAGTGGTGCTCTATCTTGGTCCAGACGGGGCCCTTGGCCTGGGCCCACATGGCGCTCACCATCTGCAGCAGCACGCTGTTGCCGGTGGATTCGGCGATGCGCAGGTGGAACAACTGGTCGGCCGCCTCGTTTTCTTCCTTGTTGTCGATGTGCTCGCGCATGTCGCTGAGCGCCGTGAAGATGCGGTCCAGGTCGCCGTCCTTGCGGGTTTCCGCCGCGACCGAGGCGATTTCCGACTCGATCAGGCAGCGCGCGCGCAGCAGTTCAAAAGGGCCGGGGCCGGTTTCGGAGATGAAGGGCGACGTGCTGGAGTTGCTGCGCACCTGCATGACATAGATGCCCGAGCCGCCGCGCACTTCGACCACGCCCTGCAGCTCCAGCGCGATCATGGCTTCGCGCACCGAGGTGCGGCTCACGTCAAAGCGTTCGGCCAGCGCGCGCTCCGACGGAAGCCGCTCGCCGAGCTTGAACTCGCCCTGCGCGATCAGCGCCAGCAGCTGCGTGGCCAGCCGCTGGTAAGAGCGGTCGGACAGCGCCCGGGGCGCCGTGGAGCTGTCGTCAGGGGAAGCCGGTTGGATGAGTTGAAGTGCCATGATGGGTTCCAAAGTGGTTGGACCAATTATCGGATTCTGTGCCAATAAAGGCCAATAGTGGTTTACCACTATGGATAAGTGGTCAGTCCAATTGTTCAATAAAGTCCTTTCATCGGCAGACCACAGGCATGCGCGCACTCTCCCAAACCGTTCTCGACGACCGGGCGGTTCCACCCTCCCTGCACCTCCCTGATTACCCGCGAAGCGCCCTGGTGCCCGGCGTGCTGCATCTGGGCCTGGGCGCCTTCCACCGCGCCCACCAGGCTGTGGTGTTTGACGCCTTGCTCCAGGCCGGCGATACGCGCTGGGGTGTGTTGGGCGTGGCCATGCGCAGCACCGAACTGGCCGACGCGCTGGCCCGCCAGGACGGGCTTTACACCTTGCAAATTGCGAGCGCCGAAGGGCGGCGCTGGCAGCTGGTGGGCGCTGTGCTGGACACCTGCGTCGCGGCGCGCGAGCCTGACCGCGTCACGGCGGCCATCGCCGCGCCCGCCACCCGCTGGCTCACGCTCACGGTGACCGAAAAAGCCTACGGCCCCGTGCTCGCGGCGCAACTCGTGGCCGGCCTGGCCGCGCGCCATGCGGCCGGCCTGGGCGGCCTGACCATCGCCTCCTGCGACAACCTGAGCGGCAACGGCGGCAAGCTGCGCCAGCTGTGCCTGGACACGGCCGCGGCCCTGGACACCGTGCTCGCGCAGTGGATAGAGAGCCACTGCGCTTTTCCCGACAGCATGGTGGACCGCATCGTCCCCGCCGCCACCGCCCAGCACCGCGAGGATGCCGCGCGCATGACGGGCCTGGACGACGCTTGCGCCCTGGGCACTGAAGCCTTCTGGGAGTGGGTGATAGAGCGCCACTTCGTGGACCCCGCCGACGGCGCCGCGCTGGCGGCCGCGGGCGTGCAGGTGGTGGAAGACGTCAGGCCGTTTGAGGAGGCCAAACTGCGCATGCTCAACGGCAGCCATACCGCCATCGCGCTGATGGGCGCCGTCATGGGCCTGCCCACGGTGGCCGACTGCGTGGCGAATGCCGACATACGCTGGTTTGTGCACCACCTGATGACCGACATCGTGATGCCGCAGCTGCAGCGCCCCGGCCTGCCGGCTTACCGCGATGCGCTGCTCGCGCGTTTCGCCAACCCGGATTTGCGCCACAAGGTGCACCAGATCGCCTCGGACAGCTCGCTCAAGATTCCGCTGCGCTGGCTGCCCACGCTGCAAACCCGGCTGGCCGCCGGCGCCGATGTCGAGCCGCTGGCTTTCGGGGCGGCTGTGTGGATGCGCTACCTGCTGGCCGAAGATGAGCAGGGCCAGCCCTATGCGATTTCAGACCCTGCCGGCGAACGCCTGCAAGCCATCGCGCGGCGGCACCGCGGCGATGCGCCCGCCACGGTGGCGGCTTTGCTGCGGCAACCGGCCATCTGGGGCGAGGCGCTGCTCGCCAACCCGCGCTGGGTTTCCAGCGTGGGCTTCTGGCTGGAACGCATCCAGGCCCTGGGCCTTGGCGCGGCGCTCGCGCAATTCAAGGCCGGACATGCCACCCACCTCAACACTGAACACGGAAACACCTGAACCATGATCCCCAAACATCCCCCCATCCAGGACCAGGTCGCCCTTGTGACCGGCGCCAATGCCGGCATGGGCCTGGCCACCGTGCGCGCGTTGCTCGATGCGGGCTACCGCGTCGCGGCCACCGATCTGCGCACCGAAGCCGTGGCCGCCGAGCTGGCCCACCACGGCGACCGGCTGGCCTGTTTTGTCATGGACGTGAGCGACTACGCCCAGGTGCAGTCGGCCTGCGACCAGATTGAGAAACACTTCGGCCGCATCGACGTCTGCGTCAACAACGCGGGCTTTTTGCAGTACGCCAACTGCGAACAGACCACGCCCGAGCTTTGGCACAAGACGCTGAGGATCAACCTGGACGGCGTGTTCTATGTGAGCCAGCGCGTGGCCCCGGGCATGAAGGCGCGCGGCTTCGGCCGCATTGTCAACATATCGTCTTTTGGCGCGAAGACCGGTGGCCTGTCACCGCTGCCCGCTTACGCGGCCAGCAAGGGAGGCGTCACTTCCCTGACCTTCAGCTTCGCGCGTGAATACGCGCCCTTCGGCGTGACCTGCAATGCGCTGGCCCCGACCTTTGTCAAAACCCAGATGCTGACCGAGCAGGTCAGCGCCGAGCGGCAGGCCGAGCTGCGCCAAAAAATCCCGGTAGGGCGTTTTTGTGAGCTTGAAGAGCTGGCCCACAGCGTGCTGTTCCTGGCCCACCCGATGAGCGGCTTTATCACCGGTGAGGTGCTGGACCTCAACGGCGGCCTGCAGTTCGACTAGAGCCACTCACAAAACCCTCCTGGCGTCGTTGCGCCGCCTTGCCGTGCTGTAGCACTGTCTGCGGCGGCGCGCCTAGCCAGGACCGCTACGCTGGGTTTTGTGAGCGGCTCTAAACGCCTAGTTCGCCAGGCCCACCTTGCCGGCCGCACCCACAATTTCTTCCCAGGTGCTGGCATCAATGTCTATGCCCTCACGCTCGCGCTCCACGCGCGCGCGGCGTTCGGGCTCGCCGGCAATCAGCACGCCGTGCTCGCCGTCGGCCGGCGGGCTTTTGCGCAGCCATTCCACAAAGGCCAGGGCCTCGGTTTCCATGGACGACTGCGTGCCCAGCTTGCCCGGGTCAATCAAGATGGTCAGCATGCTGTTGTAGACGGCGCGCGTGTTCACCGCCGGGTGGTGCCACGTGCCGCCACCGGTCAGCGCGCCGCCCAGCAGCTCGCAGGCCACGGCCAGGCCGTATCCTTTGTGCTCGCCAAAAGGCATGAGCGCGCCGAAAAAACCATTGGCCTGCGGCACCACCACCACGCCGGGGTCGGTGGTCGGCTGGCCGTGCTCGTCGATCAGCAGGCCGGGCGGAACGGACTTGCCCTGGTTGTGGGCCACGCGCATCTTGCCCTGGGCCACGCGGCTGGTGGCGAAGTCCAGCACAAAGGGCGGGGCGTCCTTGAGCGGCACCCCTATGCAGCAGGGATTCGTGCCGTAGCGGCCGTCGGCGCCGCCCCAGGGCGCGACCACGGGGCGCGTCAAGACGTTCACGAAGTGCAGCGACACCAGGCCTTGCGCCACCGCCATCTCGGCGAAGTGGCCTATACGCCCCAGGTGGTGAGATTCGGCCAGCGCCAGGATGCAGCTGCCCTGTTCCTTGGCGCGGGCCATGCCCAGCAGCATGGCCTGCTCGCCGACCACCTGGCCGTAGCCGTGCTGGCCGTTGAGGCTCAGCAGCGCGCCGGCGTCGAGCACGGTCTTGACCTGCGCATTGGGCGTGAGGCCGCCTTCGAGCACCGCGTCCACATAACGCGGCAGCATGCCCACGCCGTGCGAGTCGTGGCCGCTGAGGTTGGCCATGACCAGGTTGGAGGCGACTTTGTCGGCTTCTTGCGCCGAGCTGCCGGCCGCGACGAGGATGCGGGCGCAGTGGGCGCGCAGGGCTGAAGCTTGGATGTTTTTTTGCATGGGCCTTGGAAGATAAGGGTGGGGTTTACATCACGGCGCCGACTTGCCAGGGCACGAACTCGTTCTGGCCGTAGCCGTGTTTTTCGCTCTTGCTGGGTTCGCCCGAGGCCGTGGCCAGCACCATCTCGAAAATGCGCTGCCCCATTTCCTGCACCGACACGCCGCCGTCGATGATCTCGCCGCAGTTGATGTCCATGTCTTCTTCCTGCCGCTGCCACAGCGCCGAGTTGGTGGCCAGCTTGAGCGAAGGCGAGGGCGCGCAGCCGTAGGCCGAGCCGCGGCCGGTGGTAAAGCAGATGATGTTGGCGCCGCCGGCCACCTGGCCTGTGGCGCTGACCGGGTCGTAGCCCGGCGTGTCCATATAGACAAAACCGTGCGCGCCCACGGGCTCGGCGTATTCATACACCGCCTCAAGGTTGGAGGTGCCGCCCTTGGCGACCGCGCCCAGCGATTTTTCAAGGATGGTGGTCAAGCCGCCGGCCTTGTTGCCGGGCGAGGGGTTGTTGTTCATCTCGCCATCGTTGATCTCGGTGTAGTGTTCCCACCACTTGATGCGCGAGATCAGCTTTTCGGCGATCTCGGGCCGCACCGCGCGCCGCGTGAGCAAATGCTCGGCGCCGTAGATTTCGGGTGTCTCGCTGAGGATGGCGGTGCCGCCGTGGGCCACCAGCAGGTCCACCGCCGCGCCCAGCGCCGGGTTGGCGCTGATGCCCGAATAGCCGTCGGAGCCGCCGCACTGCAGGCCTATGGTGATGTGGGCGGCGCTGCAGGGCTCGCGTTTCACAGCGTTGGCCTGCGGCAGCATCTCCTTGATCATGGCGATGCCCTTGGCCACGGTCTTGGCCGTGCCGCCCGTGTCCTGGATGCTGAAGACGCGCAGCGTTTCGCCCTCGCGCAGGCTGCCGTGGGCCAGCCAGGCATTGATCTGGTTGGATTCGCAGCCCAGGCCCACCACCAGCACGCCCGCGAAGTTGGGATGCGTGGCATAACCGGTCAGCGTGCGCTGCAGGATCTGCAGGCCCAGGCCGTCGGAGTCCATGCCGCAGCCCGTGCCGTGCGTGAGCGCCACCACGCCGTCGACGTTGGGAAAGTCTTTCAGCGCCGAGGGGTTGTTCTGCCGCGAAAAATGGTCGGCAATCGCACGCGCGGCCGTGGCCGAGCAGTTGACGCTGGACAAAATACCGATGTAGTTGCGCGTGGCCACGCGACCATCGGGCCGCTTGATGCCCATGAAGGTCGCCTCGCGCCTGGCGGGCGCCGGCTTCACGTCGGCGCCGAAGGCGTAGTCGCGCACAAAACTCCCAGTACTGGCGCCTTTGTCGGGCCCCATGTCCAGGTTGTGCGTGTGCACATGCTCGCCGGGCGCAATCGGCTTGCTCGCGAAACCGATGATCTGGTTGTAGCGCCGCACCGGCTCGCCAGCGGCCAGCGCGCGCGTGGCGATCTTGTGGCCGGAGGGGATCAGTCCGCGCACGGTGATGTTTTCGACCTGGGTGCCGCCCACCAACTGGGCGCGAGCAATCAGGACGTCGTCGGCGGGGTGAAGGCGAATAAACGGCGTGGCAGGGGGCTTGGTGGTAGTCGTCATGGAAGTCATCGTGAATGTATGGACGGTTGTACCCCAGTTAATAAAACATCTTGGGCAACCAGAGTACTGCCCGGGGGAAGTAGGTAATGATGCCCAGGCTCAGCAGCAAGGGCACCAGCCAGGGCAGTATGGCGACGGTGGTGCGCTCCACCGAAAGATTGGCCACGCGCGCCAGCACAAACAGCACCATGCCCATGGGTGGGTGCAGCAGGCCTATCATGAGGTTGAGCACCATCACCAGACCGAAGTGCACCGGGTCTATGCCCAGCTGCGCGGTGATGGGCAGCAGGATGGGCACCAGGATAGTGATGGCGGCGGTGGGCTCCAGGAAGCAGCCGACAAACAGCATCAGCAGGTTGGCCAGCAGCAAAAACACCCAGGGGCTCTGGGTAAAGCCCAGCACCCAGGCGGCGATCGCGGTGGTCACGCCGGTAGCCGTCAGCATCCAGCCGAAGATGGACGCGGCCGCCACGATGAACAGCACGGTGGAGGTGGTCTCGACCGTGTCCAGGCAGACCTTGACGAACATCTTGAACTTCAGCGCCTTGTACCAGAAGAAGCCCAGCACCATGGCCCAGACGCAGGCCGCGATCGCGCCCTCGGTGGGCGTGAAGAGGCCCGTCGTCATGCCGCCTATCAGCAGCACCGGCGTCATGATGGGCAGCACGGCCTCGAACTTAAAAATCTTGTCGAGAACGAACAGCGCGACCAGCCCGGCAATCACGGTGACCTGGGCGGGTGCCCCGGCCTTGGTGATCAGCAGCCACAGCACCAGCGGCCAGGCCGCCACCACCGCCAGCTCGACCAGGGCCTTGGCCAGCTTGCTGCCCGAGAACTTGATGTCGGCGCCCCATTTGTTCTTGTGGGCGAAATAGGCCACGGTCAGCATCATCAGCACCGCCATCAACAGGCCCGGCAGCAGCCCGGCCAGGAACAGTGCGCCTATGGATACATTGGCCATCATGCCGTAGATCACAAAAGGCAGGCTGGGCGGAATGATGGGCCCCAGCGTGGCCGAGGCGGCCGTCACGCCGACCGCGAATTCCGAGGAATAGCCATGCTCCTTCATGGCCTTGATCTCGATGGTGCCCAGGCCGGCTGCGTCGGCGATCGCCGTGCCGCTCATGCCGGCGAAGATCACCGAGCCCAGCACGTTGACGTGGCCCAGGCCGCCCTTGAGCCAGCCCACCAGCGCCAGCGCGAAGTTGTAGATGCGGGTGGTGATGCCGGCGTTGTTCATGAGGTTGCCGGCCAGAATGAAGAAGGGCACGGCCAGCAAGGGGAAGCTGTCTATGCCCGACACCATGCGGTGTATCACCACAAAAGGCGGCAGGTTGCCGGTGACCAGGATGTAGACCAGCGAGGCGCCCGCCATGGCGATGGCGACCGGGATGCCGGCACCCATGAAGATCAGGAAAAATAGTTTGAGCATGATATGAGGAATCTGTCGCGTTCAGCGGTCTTGCATGGTGGATTCGGGGCGCTCCAGCACGCTGTAGCCGCGGCGGTAATGGACCAGCGCAACCTGCAGCGAGCGCAGCAGCATGGCGGCAAATCCCAGCAGGCACACGCCGTAGACGATGTTCATGGGCAGATCCACAATGGTCATGCGGGTCTGGTTGCCGATCTTTTCCATCATCTGGAAGGTCATGAACACCGCCGCGCCGTAAAAGGCGATGCGCAGCACGTCCGTGACCGTCGACATGATGCGGCCCATCTTTGCCGGCATATGGCGGTAGAAAAAATCCACCTGGATGTGGTTGTTCTTGGCCACGCCTATGGCCGCGCCTATGAACACCACGGCGATCAGCTCATAACGCGCGATCTCCTCGGTCCAGGCGGCCGAGTCGTTAAAAACATAACGCGTGACGAACTGGTACAGCACCGTGGCGCCCAGCAGCCAGAAAAAAGCCAGGGCCACCCAGCCCTCGGCCGTGGTGGCGGACAAGTCCACCGCCTCGTCCTCGGTGTGGAATGAACCGTCGTCGCTGATGATTTTTTCGGTCATCGTGTTTCCTTTATCGGGATTTCAACGTCGCAAGGTCGTCCGGAAAGCGTAGCGAGCGGGCCGAGGTCGCGTCGAGAAGCGCAGCCGTACATCAGTACGGCGAGCATCGCAGGCGCGAGATCGGCCCGCTCAGTAGCTTTACGGGCGGCTACCTATTTCAGGTTAATGATGCGGTCGTAATCGGCCTGGCGGTAACCCTGGTCCGCAGGTGTGGTGCTCTTGAGCACCGCCGCGCGGAAGGCGTTCTTGTCGACCGTGATCACGTTGTTGCCCTTCTTTTTGAACTCATCGACCAGCCGGGCCTCGGAGGCGATGATTTCGCGGCCGGTTTTTTCGGCGGCTTCCAGCATCACGTCGCTGAAGATCTTTTTCTCGTCGGCGGTCAGCTTGCCCCAGAGCTGGCCCGAGACCACGGTCAGCAGCGAATCGACGATGTGGCCGGTCAGCGAGATGTTTTTCTGCACCTCATAGAACTTCTTGGCTTCTATGGTGGGCAGCGGGTTTTCCTGTGCGTCCACCGTGCCGTTTTGCAGCGCCAGGTAGACCTCGGCGAAGGCAATCGGCGTGGGGTTGGCGCCCAATGCCTTGGGAAAAGCCATATAGGCCGGCGCGTCGGGCACGCGGATCTTCAGGCCCTTCATGTCTTCAGGCTTGGTGATGGGGCGCGCCGCGCTGGAGGTCACATGGCGCGCGCCGTAGTAATTGAGCGCGGTGATGTGGTTGCCGCTTTTCTGGTCGTAGCCGGCTGCCAGCTCCTTGAAGACGTCGCTGTTGGCGAACTTGAGCTGGTGCTCGGCGTCGCGGAAGATGAAGGGGAAATAACCGATGGCCAGCGGCTGGTAGGTACGGCCGGCAAAACTCGCGCCCGTGAGGATGATGTCCACCGTGCCCAGCGTCAGGCCTTGGTTGATGTCGGCCTCCTTGCCCAGCGTGGAGGCCGGGAATACCTGGATTTCGTACTTGCCGTTGGTGCGTTTCTTGATCTCGTCGCCGGCCCAGACCGACCATTTGTGGAAGGGCTCGGAGGTTTCATAGACGTGCGCCCATTTCAGTTTGGTCTGGGCCGCGGCCATGCCGGAAAAGCCCAGGGCCCCCGCCATCAGCGCGCAGGCGGCCAGGGTTTTGACGGCGAATCGTTTGTTGTGGAATGTCTTCATGGTTGTCTCCTCAAAGGGTGTGCTGGCATGAAAGGGAAAACCGGCCTGCGCGCCAGCGCGCAGGCCGTGAAGCCGCTGCCTCAGTTCTTCAGGTTGAGCTTGGTCACCAGTTGTTTGAAGGTGTCGTTGTCGCGCACCATCTGCGCCTTGAAGGCCGGGCCGTCGGCATAGGCATAGCCCAGGTTGAGTTTGTCCATGACCTCTTTCATGATGGGTTCGTCGGCGGCCTTTTGGGTCATGGCGCGTATGTAGTCCACCACTTCCGGCGGCGTGCCCTTGGCCACGCCCAGGCCGCGCCAGGTGCCTATGGACAGGTCTATCTTGCGTTCCTTCATCGTGGGCACGTTCTCAAAGCCCTTGACGCGCTGGTCGGCCATCACGCCCAGGATCTTGAGCTTGCCGGCGGCCACGTGCACCGCGACTTCGGCCGGGCTCACGCCCACGGCGTCCACATGGCCGCCCAGCAGGGCCAGCACGGCGGGGCCCGCGCCCTGGAAGGGAATATGGTTGAACCTGGCGCCGGTTTTTTCCTCCAGCGAGGCGGCCGCCAGGTGCCAGATGGAGCCGTTGCCGGCGTTGCCGACCTTCACGTCGCTGCCGGTCTTTTTGGCGGCGGCGAGGAAATCCTCAATCGTGTTGTAGGGCGAGTCGGCGCGCACCGTGATGGCGGCCGGGTCGGCATTGAGGCGGGCAATCGGGATGAAGTCGTCCTGCGTGATCTTGGTGATGCCCATGTGCGGGAGGATGGTGACCTCCACGAAAAGCATGGCGATCTTGTAGCCGTCGGGCTTGGCGTTGACCACGTCGGCCAGGCCTATGGCGCCGCTGGCGCCGGGCTTGTTGTAGACCACCAGCGACTGGGTGGTGTATTTTTTGGCCGCTTCGGCATAGGCGCGCGCTAGCGAGTCGGTGCCGCCGCCGGGCTGGAAGGCCACCATCACTTCAATCGGCTTGTTCGGGTAAGGCTGGGCCGTGGCGATGGCGCACAGGCCCGTGGACAGCAGCAGCGCCGCGGCCAGTCGCTTGGTGTGGGTCAGGAAATTCATGTTTGTCTCGCTTTCTTTTCTTGTAGTGCCAAGTTGCGGTTGAGGGAAATCTCCGGGTGCGGGAATGCTTCTTCTTATTTTTTGGGTGTCTTCTGCTGCTTGGTCCGGCGCCAGCTCACGCTGAAGCGTTTGTGCGAATGGTCCATGTGTTCATGCATGGCCGCGCGCGCGGCGTCGGGGTCGTGGTTGCGCACCGCCTCATAAATCGCCTGGTGCTCCGCGATGGCCGAGCGCCAGGATTCCACGGTTTCAAAATGGCCGCCCAAACGCTCGAACAGCGGGCCGCGGCGCGAATCCCAGAAGCGCTGTACGGTTTCGATCAGCACCACATTGCCGCAGGACTCGACGATGGCGCTGTGAAAAGCCCGGTCGCCATCGAGCGGCAGCACGCCGCGGTCGGCATCGGCTTGCATGCTGGCGATGGCCTTGTCCATCGCCTCCAGGTGTTTGCGTTTGGCCTGGGTGGCGGCCATGGCGGCGACTTCGCCTTCCACCACGCGGCGCGCGCGTATCAGTTCCAGCGGGCCCCATTCGTCGGGGGGTATCTCCCCGGCCCGGCCGTTGGCCAGGCTGGGCGCGCCGCTGCGGTCCAGCACATAGACGCCCGAGCCGGTGCGCACCTCGACCCAGCCCTCGACTTCCATCGCAATCAGCGCCTCGCGCACCGAGGGCCGGCTCACGCCCAGCTGGCGCGCCAGGTCGCGCTCGGCCGGCAGGCGCGTGCCCACGGCCCATTCGCCGGCGGAGATCAGCGTGCGCAGCTGCTCGGCGATCTGGCGGTACAGGCGTTGTGGTTCGACGGTCTGCAGGGGCATGGAAGGCGATGTGGAAGGGGTAAAGGGAAAGAATGGGCGGCTTAAGGGTAAGCCAGAATTGGACAAGTGGTCAGACCAATTGATAATCCCATGAAACCCCCGGGACAACATCCGGCAAAACCCTGTAGGAGCATTGATGAGACTTGAAGGAAAGAAGGCCCTGATTACCGCGGCCGGCCAGGGCATCGGGCGCGCCAGCGCGCTGGCGCTGGCGGCTGAAGGCGCGCAGGTTTGGGCCACCGACCTGAACCCCAAGCTGCTGGAAAGCTACCAAGGCGTGGCCAATATCACCGCGCTGCCGCTGGACGTGCTCGACAAGGCCGCCATCCACAAGCTGGTGGGCGGCCTGCCGGCGCTGGACGTGCTGTTCAATTGCGCGGGTTTTGTGCACGGCGGCACCGCGCTGCAGGCCACCGATGAAGAGCTCGAGTTCGCCTTTCAGCTCAATGTGCGCGCGCAGTTCTGGATGATCCAGGCCGTGCTGCCGAAAATGCAGGCCCAAAAACGCGGCAGCATCATCAACATGGCCAGCGTCTGCGGCAGCATCAAGGGCCTGCCCAACCGCTTTATCTACGGCACGACCAAGGCCGCGGTGATAGGCCTCACCAAAAGCGTGGCGGCCGATTTTGTGGCCGACGGCGTGCGCTGCAATGCGATTTGCCCCGGCACCGTCGACACCCCCTCGCTGCAGGACCGCATCAACGCCAATGCCGACCCGGTGGAGGCGCGCAAGGCCTTTATCGCGCGCCAGCCGCTGGGGCGATTGGCCCAGGCGCATGAAATCGCGCCGTTGGTGACCTTCCTGGCCAGCGACGAATCCGCCTTTGTGACCGGCCAGGCCTACAACATCGACGGCGGCATCACCATATGAACCAGCTCGACCTGAAAGGTCGGCACGCGGTGATCACGGGCGGCGCGGTCGGCCTGGGTTTTGCGATTGCGCAGCGCATGCTGGCTTCGGGCGGCACCGTCACCTTGTGGGATATCAAGCCCGAGGCGCTGGAGAAAGCGAAGTCCGCCCTGGGCGCAGGCGTGCACACCGTGGCGGTTGACGTCGGCAGCCATGCCAGCGTGGTGGAGGCGGTCAAACAGACGCTTGCCCACAATCCGGTGATAGACGCGCTGGTCAACTCGGCCGGCATCACCGGCCCCAACGTCAAACTCTGGGACTACCCGCCCGAGCAGTGGATGCAGGTGCAGCAGGTCAACCTCAACGGCCTGTTCTTTTGCTGCCGCGAAGTCGTGCCGCGCATGCGCGCGCGCAACTACGGGCGCATCGTCAACATCGCCTCGGTCGCCGGCAAGGAGGGCAACCCCAACGCCAGCGCCTACAGCGCCAGCAAGGCGGCGGTGATCGCGCTGACAAAATCGCTGGGCAAGGAACTCGCCGACACCGGCGTGCGCGTCAACTGCGTGACGCCGGCCGCGGTGAAAACCCCGATTTTTGAGCAAATGACGCCCGAGTTCATCCAGTTCATGCTCTCCAAAATCCCCATGGGCCGCTTCGGCACGCCCGATGAGGTGGCGGCCATGGTCAGCTGGCTGTGCACCGAAGATTGTTCTTTTTCGACCGGTGCGGTGTTCGACCTTTCGGGCGGCCGCTCCACTTACTGATTTCACCGATTCACCAAAAAGGAAAACCATGAAACTCGTTCGTTATGGCAACCCCGGCAAGGAAAAACCCGGCCTTATCGATGCCAATGGCAAGCTGCGCGACCTCAGCAGCGTCATCAAGGACATAGGTCCCGACCAGCTCGGCGACGCCGCGCTGGCCAAGCTGGCCAAGCTCAAGACCGACAAGCTGCCGCTGGTCAAGGGCTCGCCGCGCTACGGCAGCCCCGTCACCGGCACGCGCAAATTCATCGCCATCGGCCTGAACTACGCCGACCATGCCGCCGAATCCGGCTTGCCGATTCCGGCCGAGCCCGTCGTCTTCATGAAGGCCACCAGCTGCATCCAGGGCCCCAACGACCCCATCATGCTGCCCAAGAACTCGGTCAAGACCGACTGGGAAGTCGAGCTCGGCGTGATCATCGGCAAGCAGGCCCGCTATGTCTCGCAAAAAGAGGCGCTCAACCACGTGGCCGGCTACTGCACCATCAACGACGTCAGCGAACGCGAATTCCAGATCGAGCGCGGCGGCACCTGGGACAAGGGCAAGGGCTGCGACACCTTCGGCCCCCTGGGCCCCTGGCTGGTCACGCGCGACGAAGTGCCGAATCCGCAAAAACTGTCCATGTGGCTGGAAGTCAACGGCAAGCGTGTGCAGAACGGCAGCACCAAAACCATGATCTTCAGCGTCGCCAAGATCATCAGCTACGTGAGCCAGTTCATGACCCTGGAACCCGGCGACGTGATCACCACCGGCACGCCGCCCGGCGTGGGCCTGGGCATGAAGCCGCCGGTGTTCCTGAAAAAGGGCGACACGATGTCGCTGGGCATTGAAGGCCTGGGTGAGCAGCACCAGACCGTCGTGCCCTTCAAACTCAAGAAGTAGAACCCCCACGCTGGGGGGGGTACTTCACCAGTGGGGGCCACGGAACCGGCTTTGCCGGGCCGCAGGCGCCCGCCCCTGGAAGGGGGGAACGGGCTACACGCAGTGAGCCCGGACGGGGGTTTACCCTATTCGCGGTTAGAGCTGGGTCCCTATAAACAGGTACCCAACAACCCCGGCTTGCCCATGGTCATCAAAGTGTTGCAAAATAGAACGACCGTTCGTTTTATTTTGTAGCACCTCATGCCCGTCACAGAACTTCCCGCCAAAGCCTCCCGCGCCCCCGCTCCGGGCAGCGCCGTGGCCAAAAGCCAGCAAAAAGGCCAGCAGACCAAGGCGGCCATCGTGGATGCGGCCCTGGGCCTGGCCACGCAGATCGGGCTGGAGGGCCTGAGCATAGGCGCGCTGGCCGAGGTCATGCGCATGAGCAAGTCCGGCGTGTTCGCCCATTTCGGCTCGCGCGAGGAACTGCAGATCTCGGTGATCCGCGAATACCACGTGCGTTTCGAAGAAGAAGTCTTCTTCCCGGCTCTGCAGCAGCCGCGCGGCCTGCCGCGCCTGGCGGCACTGTTCCACAACTGGATGAAGCGCACCTCGCTGGAAATTGATTCAGGCTGCCTTTACATCAGCGGCGCCGTCGAGTTTGACGACAGGCCGGGCCCGGTGCGCGACGCGCTGGCGGGCTCGGTGCGCACCTGGCTGGCGGCCATGTACCGCGCGGTGGTGCAGGCCAAGGAAGCCGGCCACCTGCGGCCCGATGCCGATGAGCACCAGATGGCGTTTGAAATCCACGGCCTGATCCTGGCGCTGCACTACGAGGCCCGCTTCCTGAAAACGCCGGGTTCCATGGACCGCGCCAACACGGGCTTTGCCAACATCCTGGCGCGCTATGGCGACGCCACGGCCGCTTCTTCCACCCCTTCTACCGCTTCGCCCAAAAAAGCTTCGGGCAAAGCCTCCCCTTCCAAACCGGTTTAACGCTAAAGGACCTACCGACCATGCCCCAGTACAACCCACCCTTGCGCGACATGCAGTTCGTCATGCACGAAGTGCTCAAGGTCACCGATGAATTCAAGGCCATCCCCAAGCATGCGGAGGTCGATGCGGACACCATCAACGCGGTGCTCGAGGAAGCCGGCAAGTTCGCCGCCGAAGTGACCTTCCCGCTGAACATCAGCGGCGACGAAGAGGGCTGCAAGCTCGACAAGACCACCCACGAAGTCACGCCGCCCAAGGGCTTCAAGGAAGCCTATGCCAAGTACGTTGAAGGCGGCTGGGCCGCGCTGAGCTGCGACCCGGAATACGGCGGCCAGGGCCTGCCTTTTGTGGTGAACCAGTGTTTGTACGAAATGCTGAATTCGGCCAACCAGGCCTGGACCATGTACCCGGGCCTGTCGCACGGCGCCTACGAGGCCCTGCATGCCCACGGCACCGACGAACAGAAAAAGCTTTACCTGCCCAAGCTGACCAGCGGCGAATGGACAGGCACCATGTGCCTGACCGAGCCGCACTGCGGCACCGACCTGGGCCTCTTGCGCACCAAGGCTGAGCCGCAGCCTGACGGCACCTACCGCCTGACCGGCAACAAGATCTTCATCAGCGCCGGTGAACACGACATGGCCGCCAACATCGTGCACCTGGTGCTGGCCCGCCTGCCGGACGCGCCTCAGGGCAGCAAGGGCATCAGCCTGTTCGCCGTGCCCAAGTTCAACATCGGCAAGGACGGCGCCATCGGTTCGCGCAATGACATCTACTGCGGTGGCCTGGAGCACAAGATGGGCATACACGGCAACGCCACCGCGCAGATGGTGCTCGAAGGCGCCGTCGGCACCATGGTGGGCGCGCCCAACAAGGGCCTGGCCGCGATGTTCGTGATGATGAACGCCGCCCGCCTGGGCGTGGGCAACCAGTCGCTGGGCCTGACCGAAGTGGCTTACCAGAACGCGCTGGCCTACGCCAAGGACCGCATCCAGATGCGTTCGCTGTCCGGCGTCAAGGCCAAAGACAAGCCGGCCGACCCCATCATCGTGCACCCCGACGTGCGCAAGATGCTGCTGACCGCCAAGGCTTATGCCGAAGGCGGCCGGGCCCTGGCGATCTACTGCACGCTGCTGCTCGACAAGGAACTGAACCACCCCGACGAGAAAGTGCGCAAGGATTCCGGCGAGATCGTCGCCCTGCTCACGCCCATCGTGAAGGCCTTCCTGACCGACAACGGCCACATTGCCACCAACGCCTGCATGCAGGTCTTCGGCGGCCACGGCTTCATCAAGGAATGGGGCATGGAGCAGTTCGTGCGCGACAACCGCATCAACATGATTTATGAAGGCACCAACACCATCCAGTCGCTGGACCTGCTGGGCCGCAAGATCCTGGGCAACAACGGCGCCACGCTGAAGAAGTTCGGCAAGGTGATCGCCGCGCTGATCGCCGAGGAAGGCGTCAACGAGAAGATGGCCGAGTTCATCAACCCGCTGGCCTACCTGGCCGACCAGATGACCAAGTTCACCACCGAGCTGGGCTTCAAGGGCTTCCAGAACCCTGACGAAGTGGGCGCCGCCGCCGTCGACTACCTGCGCGTGGCCGGCCATCTGGTGTTCGGCTACTTCTGGGCGCTGATGGCGCAGACCGCGCTGCGTGAAATCGCCGCCGGCAACACCGACAAGTTCTACGTGGCCAAGCTGCAGACCGCGCGGTTTTACTTCGCCAAGCTGTTCCCCGAGACCGCGACGCTGATGCGCACCGCGCGCGCCGGCAGCAAGTCGCTGATGGAAACCGACGAAGCGCTGGCTTGAATCTCTTGAACAGATCGACGGGAGAGACCATGAAAAGAAAATTGTTGATGATCGTTCTGGGCCTGATGGCCATCCCGGCCTTGGCCCAGAACACGCCAGTGGGTCTGTGGCGCGGCTTCGACGAAAAAACCGGTGATCCCAAATTCGAGGTCCGTATCGCTGAAGCCGGCGGTGTGCTGAACGGCAAAGTCGAAAAGCGCATGTCCCCCGGCGTCAAACCCGACGACGTTTGCACCGAATGCACCGACGACCGCAAGGACAAGCCACGCCTGGGCCTGGAAATCATTCGCGGTGCCAAGAAGTCGCCCGACGGCGACGTCTGGGAGGGCGGCAAGATTCTCGATCCTGATAACGGCAAAAGCTACACCCTCAAGATGACACCTATTGAGGGTGGCAAGAAGATGGAAGTGCGCGGCTCCATCGGCCCTTTCGGCCGCACCCAGACCTGGACACGCCTGCAATGAACTCCACGGAACTGAAGGCCTGCCATGGGTGAAGCAATTTCTCGCTTGCGGTCCATGACTTTTGGCGATGCTGCAAGCACCCCGCCGGCCGCGCGCCGCTGGTATGGGCATTACCTGCTCAAGAAGCCGTTTTTCGGCCGCTTCATGAAACCCTGGCGCTGGCCCGCCGACGTGCCGCAGGAAGGCTGGGAGCGGGTGCGCATCACCAGCCGCAGCACCAGCCGGCTCGAGGCCATTGTGGCGCGCACGCCGCTGCCTCCGCGCGGCGTCGTGGTCTGCGCCCATCCCATGGGTTTTGCCTGCAAGGGTTTCTGGCTGCGCCACGGCCATGCCCAAGCGCTGCTCGATGCGGGCTTTCATGTGGTGGCTTTCGACTTCAACGGCTTTGGTGAAAGCCCGTCGACGAATTTTGATTTTCCGGGCGATGCGTTATCGGTGGGGCAGTGGGCGCGCGGCGCTTTTGCCGGCCTGCCGGTGCATGCGCTGACGGCCTCCTTCGGCGCGATCAACACGCTGAGCGCGATTGCCGAGGCGGATTTTCCTTACGACAAAGTGGTGGCTGAAGGCTGCCCGCCCACGCTGCCCGATTTCTGGAAAGCTTACCCCTTTGCCCATGCGGTGCTCAACATCAGCCGGCGCATCAGCCCGCAAGGCGAGCTGCACCTGCGGCCCGTGCACCACCTGGCCAGGATGCGCGACGTGGACGTGTTGCTGATCCACAGCCGGGCCGACCGCTGGACCCCGGTGCATTTCGGCGATGCCCTGCAACAGGCCGCCTCGAGGCCCGAGCGCATCCAACGCGTGATCCTCGACAAGGCCGAGCACACCCACGGCATGCGTGACGAGCCGCAGCGCTACTGGAACGCGGTGCTCGAATTTTTCAACCAGTCATCCCCAACAAGGTCTTAACCATGTCACGATTTCAAGTCAAAAAAGTCGCCGTGCTCGGCGCCGGCGTCATGGGCGCGCAGATCGCCGCCCACCTGGTCAACGTCAAGGTGCCGGTGGTGCTGTTCGACCTGCCCGCCAAGGAAGGCCCCAAGAACGGCATCGTCATCAAGGCGATCGAAGGCCTCAAGAAACTCAAGCCGGCCCCGCTGGGCGTGCCCGAGGACGCGGCGCTGATCCAGCAGGCCAACTATGAAGAAAACATGGAGCTGCTGCGCGAATGCGACCTCGTCATCGAGGCGATTGCCGAGCGCATGGACTGGAAGACCGACCTGTACCACAAGATCGCCCCCTTCATCGCCGACGGTGCCATCGTGGCCAGCAATACCTCGGGCCTGTCCATCACCAAGCTCAGCGAGGCTTTGCCTGAATCCATCAAGCCGCGTTTTTGCGGCATCCATTTCTTCAACCCGCCGCGCTACATGACGCTGGTGGAATTGATCAACACGCCGACCACCGAACCCAAGGTGCTGGACGACCTGGAAGCCTTTGTCACCAGCGCGCTCGGCAAGGGCGTGATACGCGCCCACGACACGCCCAACTTCATCGCCAACCGCGTGGGCATTGCCAGCATGCTGGCCACCATCAAGGAAGCCGAAGCCTTCAAGCTCACCTATGACGTGGTCGACGACCTGACCGGCAAGAAGCTGGGTCGCGCGAGCTCGGGTACCTTCCGTACCGCCGACGTGGTGGGCCTGGACACCATGGCCCACGTCATCAAGACGCTGCAGGACAACCTGGGCCCCGGCAAGGTGGAAGACCCGTTCTCCGACATCTACGGCACGCCGCCCGTGCTGGCCAAGCTGCTGGAATCCAAAAGCCTGGGCCAGAAGACCGGCGCCGGTTTCTACAAAAAGCAGGGCCGCGACATCCTGCGCCTGGACCCGGAGAGCATGGAATACGTGCCGGCCGGCGCCAAGGCCAACGAGGTTGTGGGCCGCATGCTCAAAAAGCCCGCGGGCGAGCGTCTGAAGCTGTTGCGCGAAGCCGAGGGCGCCGAAGCGCGTTTCCTCTGGGCCATTTTGCGCGACCAGTTCCACTACGCCGCCGTGCACCTCGAAAGCATTGCCGAAACCGCGCGCGACATCGACTTCGCGATGCGCTGGGGCTTTGGCTCCAAGCAGGGCCCGTTTGAGCTCTGGCAGCAGGCCGGCTGGAAGCAGGTCGCCACCTGGATCCAGGAAGACATTGACGCCGGCAAGGCGCTGTCCAAGGCGCCGCTGCCCGAGTGGGTGTTCAAGGGCCCGGTGGCCGAGGCCGGTGGCGTGCACACGCCAGAAGGCTCGTGGAGCGCCTCGGCCAAAAAATTCGTCCCGCGCCGCAAGCTGCCGGTGTACGAGCGCCAGTTCTTCCCCGAGGACGTGCTGGGTTCGAAGGCGCCCGCGTTCGAAACCGCCGGCACCACCTTGCATGAGGGCGACGCGATACGCCTCTGGACGCTGGACGGCGCGAACGCCGACGTGCTGATCGCCAGCATCAAGACCAAGATGCACGCCATCAGTCCCGACGTGGCCGAGGGCCTGGCCATGGGCGTGGACCTGGCCGAGAAAAGCTACAAGGGCATGGTCATCTGGTCCAACGACGAGATGTTCTCGGCCGGCGCCGACCTGCAGGCCATGCTGCCCGCCTTCATGATGGGCGGTGCCAAGGCCATCGAAGGGGCCGAGGCCGAGCTGCAGAACGTGATGCTCAAGCTGCGCTACGCGGCCGTGCCCGTGGTGTCGGCAATTCGCGGCATCGCGCTCGGCGGCGGCTGCGAAATGGCGGTGCATTCGGCCAAGCGTGTGGCCGCGATGGAAAGTTACATCGGCCTGGTCGAAGTCGGCGTGGGCCTGGTGCCCGGCGCCGGCGGCCTGGCTTACATCGCGCGCCGCGCGGCCGAAAACGCCAGCACCTCGACCAACAAGGACATCCTGCCCTTCCTGACCGAAGGTTTCACCGCCGCGGCCATGGCCAAGGTCGGCACCAGCGCGATTGAAAGCCGCAAGATCGGCTACTTGCTCGACAGCGATGTGATCGTGCCGAACAAGGATGAATTACTGTTTGTCGCGCTCAATGAGGCGCGCGCGCTGTTCAACTCGGGCTACCGCGCGCCGCACAAGCGCCAGTTCCCCGTGGTGGGCCGCAACGGCCTGGCCACCATCAAGGGCCAGCTGGTCAATATGCGCGACGGGGGTTTTATCAGCGCCCATGACTTCCACATCGCCGGCCTGATCGCGGGTGTGGTGTGCGGCGGCGACGTGGATGCCGGCACCTTGGTGACGGAAGAGTATTTGATGACCTTGGAGCGCAAGGCCTTCTGCTCGCTGCTCGAACATCCCAAGACGCAAGAACGCATCATGGGAATGATGAGCACCGGAAAACCGGTTCGTAACTGATGAACGATTACTCACCCAACCGCCTGGCGCGGCAACTGCAGCGGCTCGATGAAGTGCCGGCTTTTGCGCGCCCCTGGTTTCGCAGCGTGGTGTTGCGCCGCGCTGTGCCGTTTACCGGCACCGCCGGCCTGGACTTCCTCGAAATGGGCACGGGCCGGGTCGAGATCGGCATCAGGAACGAGAAGAAGGTGCAAAACCACATAGGCGGCGTGCATGCCTCGGCCATGAACCTGCTGGCGGAAACCGCCACCGGCATGGTGGTGGGCATGAATGTGCGCGACGACTGCATCCCGCTGGCCAAGGAACTCAAGATGGCGTTCAAGAAGCGCGCCACCGGCGCCCTGCGCGCCGTGGCCACGCTGAGCGACGAACAGCGCGCGGCCATGCAGGCCAGCGACAAGGGTGAGGTCAATGTGCCTGTCACCGTGACCGATGAAGCCGGCGTGAACCCGGTCGAATGCGAATTTGTCTGGGCCTGGATTCCCTCCGGCCCACGGAAAAGTTAACCGAGAAATTGAAGGAAACCATCATGGCCAAACAAGTCCAGGAAGCCTACATCGTCGCCGCCACGCGCACGCCCATAGGGCGCTCGCACAGGGGCTATTTCCGCAACACGCGGCCCGACGACCTGCTGGTCAAGGCGCTGCAGGCCGCGCTCGCGCAAGTGCCCTCGCTGGACCCCAAGGCGATTGAGGACATCATTTGCGGCTGCGCGATTCCCGAAGGCCCGCAGGGCCTGAACGTGGCGCGCATAGGCGCGGTGCTGGCCGGCCTGCCGACCAGCGTGGGCGGCATCACCGTCAACCGTTTCTGCGCCTCGGGCCTCTCGGCCATCCAGATGGCGGCCGACCGCATCCGTGTGGGCGAAGCCGACGTGATGATCGCCGCCGGCACCGAGAGCATGAGCATGGTGCCCATGTCGGGCAACTCGCCCTCGCTCTCGCCAAACATGTTCATGAATGATGAAAACGTCGGCATCGCCTACGGCATGGGCCTGACCGCCGAGAAGGTGGCCCAGCAGTGGAAGGTCTCGCGCGAGGCGCAGGACCAGTTCGCGCTCGAATCGCACCTCAAGGCCATCAAGGCCCAGCAGGCCGGCGAGTTCAGCAATGAAATCACGCCCGTCGAAGTGACCGACCGCACGGCCAACCTGGAAACCGGTGAAGTGGTCGCCAAGACCCGCACCGTGAGCCTGGACGAGGGCCCGCGCCCCGACACCTCGCTCGAAGGCCTGGCCAAACTCAAGACGGTGTTTGCCGCGCGCGGCTCGGTCACCGCCGGCAACAGCTCGCAGACCTCCGATGGCGCGGGTGCACTGGTGCTGGCCAGCGAAAAAGCCGTCAAGCAGTTCGGCCTCAAGCCGCTGGCGCGTTTCGTGAGCTATGCCGCCAAGGGCGTGCCGCCTGAAATCATGGGCATAGGCCCCATCGAAGCCATTCCCGCTGCCCTGCGTTATGCCGGCCTCACGCAGGACGACATGGACTGGATCGAGCTGAACGAAGCCTTTGCCGCCCAGTCGCTGGCCGTCATCAACACGCTCAAGCTGGACCCGGCCAAGGTCAACCGCATGGGCGGCGCGATTGCGCTGGGCCATCCGCTGGGTGCGACGGGCGCAATCCGGGCCGCGACCGTGATTCATGCATTGCACAGGCACCAACTGAAATACGGCATGGTGACCATGTGCGTAGGCATGGGACAGGGCGCAGCCGGCATCTTCGAGCGCGTGTAGCGTGGGGCTACTGCGCGGGCGCATTGCGTCGTTGCAGCCCAAAGAAAATCCTCACGACCCTGAAGGTCGCTCCGGTTTTCTGCGGGCACCCGCGCCTCGCACTGCATCCCGCTCGCTACGCCCTTGAGGCTGTTGCGGGGGGCGTGGCGCCGAGTTAGTTGACGGTAGTTGCTGATACTTTCAGGAGACATCGATGCAAATCCAGACTCTGGCCACCGGCACCGCGCAGCTCTCGCTGCGCGTGTATGACGCAACGCTCGCCGCCCACACCAGCGTGGTCATAGGCGGCGCCATGGGCGTGCGGCAGCACTACTACGCGCCGTTTGCGCAGTGGCTGTCCAGCCAGGGCTTTCGGGTCACGACGTTTGACTATCGCGGCTCGGGCGATTCGCTGCCGGCCACGGCCGGTGGCAGCCTGCGCGGCTTCAAGGCCGATTTGCTGGACTGGGCCGGCGACTACGAGGCCGTGGTCGATGAGGCCAAGGCGGCCTTGCCCGACGCGCCGCTTTACCTCTTGGGCCATAGCCTGGGCGCGCAGCTGCCGGGCTTTCTCAAAAACCAGGACAAGATTGACGGCCTGGTTAGCATCGCGGCGGGCAGCGGCTACTGGCGCGACAACGCACCGCAGCTTAGGCGCATGATTTTGTACTTTTGGTATGTGCTGGTGCCACTGGCGACGCGGCTTTTCGGCTATTTCCCGGGGCGCTCGCTGCGCAAGGTCGGCGACCTGCCGGCCGGCGTGATGATGCAGTGGCGCAAGTGGTGCTTGAACCCGCAGTACAGCGTGGGCGCCGAGGGCGAAAGCGCGCGCCTGAGTTACGGCAAGGTCAGCTTCCCGGTCACGGCGCTGTCCATCGCTGACGACGAGCTGATGACCTGGCGCGGCACACAAAACCTGATCAACCTGTACGCCAATGCGCCGCGCACGTTTGAGCGCATCACGCCGGCGGACCTGAAGGTCAAGCGCATAGGCCATTTCGGATTCTTTCGAGAGCAGTTCAACAACACCCTGTGGCCGCGCGCCCAGCAAATCATCGAAGGCATGGCCGGCGTCGCCAGGACGACGGCCTGAGCCGCGAAGCCAGGGCACACTTGAGGACATGACAAGTACGCATTCTTTTGACCAGGCGCTGCGGCTGGCAGCCGCCGGCGCCGACAGGCCCGACACCTGGCTGGGCCACAGCAGCCCCGACTACTGGAACATGGTGGGGCCCTTCGGCGGCACCACGGCGGCCACGGCCCTGCGCGCCATCCTGCTGCACCCGGCCTTGCTGGGCGAGCCGGTGGCGCTGACGGTGAACTACGCGGCAGCCATGGCCGAAGGGCCCTTCAGCGTGACGGCCAAGCCGGTGCGCACCAACCGCTCCACCCAGCACTGGACGGTGGAGCTGTCGCAGGACGGCGATGCGGCCGGCGCCGTGATGACGGCCACGGCCGTCACGGCGGTACGCCGCGAGACCTGGAGCCTTAGCGACACGCCCATGCCCGCGGTGACTTTGGCTGATGCGACGGGCCGCTTGCGTTTTGCCACATCGGCCTGGACCAATCGCTACGACATGCGGCCGGTGCGCGGCGTGATCCCACAGGTCTGGGATGGCAGCGGCGTGGACAGCCTCACGCAGTTGTGGGTGCGCGACGACCCGCCGCGCCCGCTGGACTTCCCGGCGCTGGCCGCCATGTCCGATGTGTTCTACCCGCGCGTCTGGCTGCGCCGCGCCACGCGTGTGCCGGCCGGCACGGTCTCCATCACCACCTACTTCCATGCGGACAGCCGGCAGCTTGCCGAATGCGGCGATGGCTTTTTGCTGGGCCAGGCCAAGGCCCAGGCTTTTCGCAACGGCTTTTTCGACCAGACGGCGCAGCTGTGGAGCGAAGCCGGCGTGCTGCTGGCCACCAGCACGCAGGTCGTCTATTACAAGGAATGAGACACTTGATGTCTTGACGGAAAACACCATGAACACTCCCACTTCTATCCCCGAAATCCTGAGCCATGTCGACGCCGGCGTGATGACCATCACGCTGAACCGCCTGGACAAGAAAAACTCCATCACCTCCGCCATGTACGGCGCCATGGCCGACGCGCTGGAATCTGCCAACCACGACGCGGCGGTGCGCGCCGTGGTCATCCAGGGCCATGAAACGATTTTTTCGGCCGGCAACGATATTGCCGACTTCCTGAACAAGCCGCCCGCAACGCAGGACTCGCCGGTGTTCCGCTTCCTGCGCGGCATCAGCAGCTTTCCCAAACCGCTGGTGGCCTCGGTCTGCGGCCCGGCCGTCGGCATTGGCACCACGCTGCTGCTGCACTGCGACCTGGTGTATGCCGGCGACAACGCCGCCTTTTCCATGCCTTTTGTGAACCTGGGCCTGTGCCCCGAGGCGGCGTCCAGCCTGCTGGTGCCCCAGCTCATGGGCTACCCGCGCGCGGCCGAGGCGCTGCTGCTGGGCGAGCCCTTCATGGCCGAGACCGCGCTCGAAATCGGTCTGATCAACCGCATCGTGCCGCCCACCGAAGCCAATGCGCTGGCCCAAAGGCAGGCGCAAAAACTGGTGGCCAAGCCGCTGAGCGCGCTGATGGAAACCAAGCGCCTCATGAAAAAAGGCAACGCCACCCTGGTGGCCGAGCGCATGGCCGAAGAGGGCGCGAGTTTCGGCCGCATGCTGGGTGAGCCGGCCGCGCGCGAGGCGTTTTCGGCCTTCCTGGACAAGCGCAAGCCAGACTTCAGCGCAGTCTGAAGCCTGCGTTTCTCATTCCTTCCCCCAGCGGGGAAAGGCGTCACACCAAGCTGCGCCGCCTGGCCGCCGGCTTGCGAGCCTTGGCCTGCGGATCGGATTGCCGGATGGATTCCGCCGTCAGGCGCAGGCAGGCCATCAACTGCTCGCTGCTGGGTGTCAGCCGCCGTCCCCGCACGGTGATGAGCCCTATGGGCGGCAGTTCGATCGGAACCTCGATAGCCAGGACGTCGAACAAACCCTCCCGCTGGAAGTGCAGGGCGACCGAGCGTGCCAGGAATCCGGCCGCGTCACGCTGCTGCACAAAGGTGCTGAGCGCCAGGAAGGACGATGTCTCGATGATGTCGCTGGGCGGGTTCAGGCCGTGGCGAAAAAAAGTCTGTTCGAGCTTCACGCGCAGCGATGCCCAGGGCGGGGGCAGCACGCAGGGCATGCCGGCCAGGTCGTTCCAGCTGGGTTTTTTCTGGCGCGTGAGCGCATGGCCGTGCTTGACCACGGCCACCATGGGCTCGCCGAACAGCGCCTCCGTCACCAGGTCGGGGGCGGCGTAGCCGGGTTCCAGGCGGCCGACGAACAGGTCCAGCTCGCCCATGCGCAGCCGCGGCAACAGCCGCGTCAGGTCGCCTTCCTCGACCAGCACGGTCGCCAGGGTTGAACGCTGCTTGAGCAGCTTGACGGCGCCCGCCAGCAGCACGGGCATGGCCACCACCATGGCACCCACACGCGTGCGTCCGGCCGCGCCGCTGGCCACGGCGGAAATCTCGTCGCGTGTGCGTTCGTACTCGGCCAGCACCGAGCGGGCAAACCGGATCAGCGCCTGGCCGCTGGAGGTCGGCTCGGTGCCTCGGGTGGAGCGGTCGAACAGGGTCAGCTCTAGCATGCTCTCGACCTCGGAGAGCATTTTCGAGACGGCGGGCTGGCTGACCGACAGGAACTCGGCGGTCCGGCCCAGGTGGCGGAACTGGTCCAGCGCCACCAGCAGCTGCAGGTGGCGCAGCTTGATGTTGGAGCGCAGGGCGCGGTCTATCTGGGTCATGAATCATGTTAACCGAAAGGCTATGAAGAGATTCTGAAATTCGATTGGATTGTTATGAGGAAGCCGACAAGAATCGGGGAACAAGAAATGCGCAAAGCAGCAGCCATCGCCGTGGCGAATACCGCGCACGGCATCCACCCAGAGGCAGACAAACCCGATGAAAACGACCCCCCAGCTTCCCCTTGTTCCCTTCAACGCCAGGCGCCGCAGCCTGCTGATCGGCGGCGCCGCGCTCGGCGCCGCGGCGCTGATCAAGCCCCTGGGTGCCGCGGCCCAGGGCTATCCCGAACGGCCCCTCACCTTCATCTGCCCCTGGCCCGCGGGCGGCACCGCCGACCAGTCCATGCGCGCCCTGTGCCAGATCGCGTCGCGGGTGCTGGGCCAGGCGATCGCGGTGGAAAACAAGGCCGGTGCTTCCGGCATGATCGGCACCCGGGCCATGGCCTCGGCCAAGCCCGACGGCTACACCATCGGCCAGATTCCGATTTCCGTCACGCGCTTTTCGCAGCTGGGTACCCTGCAGCTGGACCCGCTCAAGGATCTGACCTACCTGGCCCGCACCTCGGGCCAGACTTTCGGCATGGCCGTCCCCGCGGAATCACGCTTCAAGTCGCTGCAGGAACTTGTCGCCTTTGCCAGGGCCAACCCCGGCAAGGTCACCTATGCCCACGCGGGTGTCGGCGGCGCCACGCATGTGGGCATGGAAGAGTTCGCGCTTGCCGCGGGCATCCAGTTCAACCATGTTCCCTACAAGGGCGGGGCCGAGGCGCTGCAGGCCGTGCTCGGCGGTCATGTGGACCTGCTGGCCGATTCCAGTTCCTGGGCGCCGCACGTCGAGGCGGGCAAGCTCAGGCTGCTGGCCACCTGGGGCGAACGCCGTGCTTCGCGGTTCAAGGATGCGCCCACGCTCAAGGAGCTGGGCTACAACGTCGTGGTCGATGCGCCCAACGGCATAGGCGCGCCCAAAGGCCTGGACCCGGCCGTCGCGATGAAGCTGCGCGAGGCCTTCCGTGTGGCCGTGGCCAGCCCCGAGTTCAAGCAGGTGGCTGACAGGATAGACGCGCCCGTGCTTTACCTGGACGGCCCCGACTACGAAAAATACGTGGCCGCCATGTACCAGAAAGAAACCACCCTGATCGACAAGCTCAAGCTCAAGGAATTGATGAAGAGCTAGGGGCGCCGAGCGCCGAAAGAAACCATGACCGCCACCACGACCCCCTCTTTCCCCGACTCCCCCGCCACCAGCCCGCTGATCCGCCTGCACGCCAACGACAACGTGCTGGTCGCCAAAACCGCGCTGTCGCTGGGCCAGGAGCTGCCGGGGGCCGGCGCGCGCGCGCGCGCGCAGGTGCCGGCGGGGCACAAGGTCGCGGCCCGCCGCATCGCGCGGGGCGAGCGCATCCTGAAGTACGACACGGTGATTGGCGTGGCTGCACGCGACATCGAGGCGGGCGACTATGTGCATTCGCACAACATGGCGCTGGTGGATTTTGAACGCGACCCGGCCTTCGGGCAGGACGTGCGGCCGGTGGACTATGTGCCGCAGGCCGAGCGTGCCAGCTTCATGGGCTTTGTGCGCCCCGACGGCCGCGTGGGCACCCGCAATTTCATCGGCATCCTGTCCTCGGTCAATTGCTCGGCCACCGTCATCAAGAATATCGCGGCCCACTTCACGCCAGAGCGGCTGGCGGCCTTTCCGCATGTGGATGGCGTGGCGGCCTTCGCGCAAACCAGCGGCTGTGGCATGTCTTCCCCCAGCGAGCATTTCGACGTGCTGCGCCGCACCCTGGCCGGCTATGCGCGCCACCCCAACCTGGCCGGCGTGCTGATCGTCGGCCTGGGCTGCGAGCGCAACCAGGTGTCGTCGCTGGTGGAGTCGCAGGGCCTGGAGACCAGCAAGCTGATGCGCACCCTGGTGATGCAGGAAGTCGGCGGCACCCGCGCCACCATCGAAGCCGGTATCGCAGCTATCTGCGAAATGCTGCCCGAGGCGAATGCGGCCAGGCGCCGGCCCGTGCCGGCGAGCCACCTGAAGATAGGCCTGGAGTGCGGCGGCTCGGACGGTTTTTCCGGGATCACGGCCAACCCGGCGCTGGGCGCGGCCATGGACATCCTGGTGCGCCACGGCGGCACCGCCATTCTCTCGGAGACGCCTGAAATCCACGGCGTCGAATACATGCTGACTCGCCGCGCCGTCACGCCCGAAGTGGGGCAAAAGCTGCTGGACCGTCTGGCCTGGTGGGAAAAATACACGGCGGGCCACAACGCCCAGTTCAACGGCGTGGTCGGCCACGGCAACCAGGCCGGCGGGCTGGCCAATATTTTTGAGAAATCGCTGGGCTCGGCCATGAAAGGCGGCACCACGCCGCTGCAGGCGGTCTATGAATATGCCGAGCCGATCACCCAGAACGGCTTTGTCTTCATGGACTCGCCCGGCTACGACCCGGTGGCCTCGACCGGCCAGATCGCCAGCGGTGCCAATCTGATCTGCTTTACCACCGGCCGGGGCTCCATGTTCGGCTCCAAGCCGGCGCCCACGATCAAGCTGGCCAGCAACACGCCGATGTTCAAGCGCCTTGAAGAAGACATGGACATCAACTGCGGCGCCATCCTGGACGGCGAGCTGGACGTCGCGCAGATGGGGCAGCGGATTTTTGAGGAGATCCTGCGCCATGCCTCGGGCGAGCCGACCAAGAGCGAGGCGCTGGGCCTGGGCGACCACGAATTTGTGCCCTGGCACCTGGGCATTGTCAGCTGACCTGCGCATCGGCTGCCGACACCTTGGCCTGCGCACCCAGTATCCCTGCCGGGAGCTGCCCGCCGGGCGGCACATGGCAAGTGGCCGGAGGGCTGGCCCGGGCGATCCGCCTGAAATGCCCTCGAAGCGCTAGACCGTTTGAAAAATACACAAGGAGACAACGACCATGCCAAGCCTTACTCCCGCCGTGCGGCGCACCGCCCGCCGCATGCTGCTGCTTGCCGCCCTGGCTGCTTGCGCGCTGGGCCCGACCGCCTACGCGCAAAGCGACTATCCCAACAAGCCCTTGACCCTGCTGGTGCCTTACCCCGCCGGCGGCGCCAACGATGCCGTGGCGCGCCTGGTGGGGCAGAAGATGGGCGAGAGCCTCAAGCAACCGGTCATCATCGACAACCGCCCCGGCGCCGGCACCACCATCGGCACCGCCGCGGCGGCCAAGGCCGCGCCCGACGGCTACACGCTGGTGCTGGGCTCGCTGGCGAGCCACGCGGTCAGCCCTCACCTCTACGCCAAGCCCGGTTATGACGCCATCGCCGACTTCAGTCCCGTGGGCACCATAGGCGTGGTGCCCATGGTGCTGATCGTCGCCAAGGAGTCGCCTTACACCGACCTGCGCTCGCTGGTCGAAGCCGCGCGGCGCCAGCCGAACGCGCTGAACTATGGTTCCGCCGGCAACGGCTCCCCGCTTCACCTGGCGGCCGAGCTGTTCAAGCAGAGCGCGCACATCCAGATCAGCCATGTGCCCTATAAGGGCGGCAATGCCCACACCATGGACTTGTTGGGCGGCCGGCTCGACATGATCCTGGATACCTTGACCAGCGCCGCGCCGCTGATCAAGGGCGGCAAGGTCCGGGCCCTGGCCGTCGCAGCGCCCTCGCGCCTGTCTGAACTGCCGGGCGTTCCCACTTTTTCGGAGGCGGGTTACCCCGGCTTTGAGGTCAATGCCTGGTATGCGCTGTACGCGCCTGCCAAGACCAGTAAAGAAGTCATCAGCCGCCTCAACGCGACGCTGGTGGCGGTGCTCAAACAGCCCGACGTCCTGGAAAAATTCGGCAACCTGGGTGTGCGGACACAGCCCGGCGCGCCGCAAGACCTGGCCCGCTTTACCCAGGAAGAATGGGACCGCTACGGCAAGCTCATTCTGGCCAGCGGCATCCGCATAGACTGAGCCCATGGACGCCACTTTCCAGGTTCTCGTCACCGCTGCCCACTGGGCCCCGTCCGCGCAGGACATCGTGCGCGGCGCGGGCGGGCAGATCACCTTTTTGCCGGATCCCGTGACCGAAGACCTGCTGGCCGCGCGCCTGGCGGCCACCGGCGCGCGGGCCCTGGTGTTGCGGGGCTCCAAGCCGATTTCGGCGCGTGTCCTGGCCGCGGCCCCGGCGCTGAAGATCGTCGCCAAAAATGGGGCGGGCGTGGACAGCGTGGACCTGGCCGCCGCCCGCCAACGCGGCGTTGCCGTCGCCGTGGCGCCCGCCGCCAACGCCGATGCCGTGGCCGAGCACGCGCTGGCGCTCATGCTTTCGCTCACGCGGCAGCTGCCCCTGCTCGACGGCATGGTGCGCGGCGGCCGCTGGGCCGACAGCAGCTGGCAGGGGCGTGATTTCCGCGGCGCCGTGGTCGGCATCGTGGGTTACGGCGGCATAGGCCGCCGCACGGCGCGGCTTGCCGCCGCGCTGGGCGCCCGGGTGCTGGTGCTGCGTCCCCATGGGCAGGCGGACGGCCACGCCACGGAGCCCGACCTGGACCGCTTCCTGGCGCAGGTCGACATCCTGAGCCTGCACTCCCCGCTGACCGACCGCACGCGCGGCCTGATCGGCCGGCGCGAGCTGTCGCTCATGCGGCGCGGCGGCCTGCTCATCAATACGGCACGCGGCGCCGTCGTGGACGAAGCGGCGCTGCTGGAGGCCTTGCAATCCGGCCACCTGGATGGCGCCGGCCTGGACACCTTCGACACCGAGCCCCTGCCTGTCGGCCACCCACTGCTGGCACTGCCCAATGTGCTGCTCACGCCGCATGTTGCGGGTGTCACCCGCGACGCGGCACTGCAGGTGGCGAACATCACCGCGCGTAACATCGTGGATTACCTGGCCACCGGCACCTTGCCCGCCCATCATCTCGTGGCGGCTTGAGCCGGTCCGGTCGCCCATTCTTTTCTGGACCCGCACTTCCATGCCCGCCAACAATCCCTTTAAAACTGCCCTCGCTGCCCGCCGGCCCCAGGTCGGCCTCTGGCTTTCCATGGCCGATCCTTACCTCGCCGAGGTCAGTGCCACGGCCGGCTTTGACTGGCTGCTGATCGACGGCGAGCATGCGCCCAATGATTTGCGCAGCACGCTGGCTTCGCTCCAGTCCGTGGCGCCTTACCGCGCGCAGCCCGTGGTGCGCGCGGTGGCCGGCGAGGTGCCGCTGATCAAGCAATTGCTGGACATAGGCGCGCACAACCTGCTGGTCCCCATGGTCGACACGCCCGAACAGGCACGGGCCATGGTCAGCGCCACACGCTATCCGCCGCTGGGTATACGCGGCGTCGGCAGCGCCGTGGGGCGCGCTTCGCGCTGGAGCGCGCGCACCGATTACCTCGACACGGCGGATGACGAAGTCTGCCTGCTGGTGCAGGCGGAAACCGTGACTGCCCTGGGCAACCTGGAGGCCATTTGCGCGGTGGAGGGTGTGGACGGCGTTTTTATAGGCCCCGCCGACCTGGCTGCTTCCATGGGCCACCGCGGCAAACCCGGCCACCCCGAGGTGCAGGCCGCGATCGAAGGGGCCATGAAAACCATCATCGCTTCGGGCAAGGCGGCCGGCACGCTGACCTCTGACACGGCGCTGGCCAGGCGTTACCTGGCGCTGGGCTGCACTTTTGTGGCCGTCGGCGTCGACGTCCTGGTCTATGCCAACGCCGCCAGGCGCCTGGCTTCGGATCTTGTGCCGTCCGCTACCGTGCAGGCGGCCGCGCCCGGCGCGGCCTACTGACTGATATCAAATGTCAAAGCGTATGCCCTGGGCCAGCGGCAGGCTTGAGCCGTAGTTGACGGTATTCGTCGCACGCCGCATATAGGCCTTCCACGAATCCGATCCCGACTCGCGGCCGCCGCCGGTTTCTTTCTCGCCGCCGAAGGCGCCGCCTATCTCGGCGCCGCTGGTGCCTATGTTGACGTTGGCGATGCCGCAGTCCGAGCCGCGCGCCGAGGTGAAGAGTTCGGCCTCGCGCAGGTCCTGCGTGAAGACGGCCGATGACAGGCCGTGGGCCACGGCGTTGTTCATGGCGATTGCGTCCTCAAAGCTGTCGTAAGGCACGACGTAGAGGATGGGCGCGAAGGTCTCGTGCAGCATGGGGCCGGCCTGCTCTTTCAGCTCCACAATCGCGGGGCGCACATAGTGCGCCGTGCCTTCGCCAGGCTGTTTGTCGCCGAAGTGCACTTGGGCTCCGAGCTTTTTGGCCTCGGCCAAGGCAGATTGCATGGCATCAAAAGCGCGGCCGTCGATCAGCGGGCCGACCAGCGTGCCGTCCTTGAGCGGGTTGCCAATCGGCAGGCGTTCAAACACGGCGACCAGGCGTTTGACCAGGTCCGGGTAGATGGAGCGGTGCACGATGAGGCGGCGCAAGCTGGTGCAGCGCTGGCCGGCGGTGCCGGCGGCCGCGAAGGCCGCGCCGCGCACCACGAGTTCCAGGTTGGCTGAAGGGGCGACGATGGCCGCGTTGTTGCCGCCCAACTCCAGCAGCGAACGTTTGAACAGGCCCGCGCAGGCCATGGCCACGTTTTTGCCCATGGCGGTGGAGCCGGTGGCGCTGACCAGCTTGACGTGAGGGTGCTTGACCAGCGCCTCGCCGGTGGCGCGCTCGCCTATCAGCAGCTCGCTGAGGCCTTGCGTCGCTAGGCCTAGCTCTTTGGCCGTCTGCAGCAGCAGGCCGTTGAGCGCGATGGCCGACAGCGGGGTTTTTTCCGAAGGCTTCCAGGCCAGGGTGTTGCCGCAGACCAGGGCCAGCGCGGCATTCCAGGCGAACACGGCCATCGGGAAGTTAAAGGCCGAGATGATGCCGACCACGCCCACGGGATGCCAGGTTTCCAGCAGCTTGTGGTCGGGGCGCTCGCTGGCAATCGTCAGGCCGTAAAGCTGGCGCGACAGGCCCACCGCGAATTCGCAGATGTCTATGACTTCCTGCACCTCACCCAGGCCTTCCTGCAGGATCTTGCCGGTTTCCAGCGAGATCAGCTGGCCCAGTTCGGCCTTGTGGCGGCGCACGGTTTCGCCGAAGGCGCGCACCAGTTCGCCGCGCTTGGGTGCGGGCACATTGCGCCATTCGGTGAAACGCTGTTGGGCGGCGTTAAGCGCGCCATCGACTTCGGCGGCGTTGTGCACGGCCACGCGGGCCAGCTGGCTGCCGTCTATGGGTGTGGCCACGGTGATGGCCGAGGCCGCCTTGCTGTTCAGTTCAGCGGCCAGGCCCAGGGCTTTGAAGAGGGATAAAACGTCGTTGGCGTGACTCATGATGAAGTCCTTTCTTGGTGTGTCTTGAAATCAGTTGTTCGCGGCTTTGGCGGCGAGCTCGCGCAGGCCGCGGCCCAGGCGTTCGGCGCCCTGCCGCAGCGCCTGGTGCGCGGGGTTGGCAAAACTCAGGCGCAGCCAGGGCTGTGCGGCGCCGCTGATGCAGAAGGCGGCACCCGGCACCACCAGCACTTGGTTGGCGAGGCCGAAGTCCACCCAGGCCTGGGTGGGCAGCAGCGGCAGCGCGCTGGAGAGCTTTGCCCATATGAACATGCCGCCTTGCGGCTTGTCAAATTCAAGCAGCTCGCCGCAGTGCGTGCGCAAGGCCTGGTCCAGCGTATCGCCTTTGGCGGCATAAGCCGGGCGCAGCATGTCCAGGTGCGATGCCAGGCGGCCCGAGGTCAGCATGGCTGCCAAGGTCAGTTGCTCCAGCGAGCCGCTGTGCACATCGGCCGCCTGCTTGGCCAGCACCACGCCGCGCGCAATCTCGGCCGGCGCAAGCAGCACACCCAGGCGCAGGGCCGGGGCGACCACCTTGGAGTAGCTGGTCATGTAAGCGACCTGCGCGGGCGAGCCGGCCTGCTGGTTGAGCTGCGCGAGTGAAGGCGGCGGCGCCGCGTCAAACCAGAGTTCGCCGTAGGGGTCGTCCTCGAGCAGCGTCACACCATACTGCGCGGCCAGTTCCAGCAGGCGCAGGCGGCGCGCCAGCGGCATCACGGCGCCGGTCGGATTGGCGAAATTGGGAACCACATACAGCACGCGCGGGCTTTCGGCCCGCAGCAGGGCTTCGAGCTTTTCGACGTCCATGCCTTGCGCATCGGTCGGCACTTCGACAAGGCGCGCACCCGCGAAGCGAAAGGCCTGCAGCGCGGCCGGGTAGTTGAAGGATTCCACGGCCACGCCTTCGCCGGGCTCGACCAGCACGCGCGCGAGCAGGTCTATGGCCTGTTGTGAGCCGGTGGTGATCAGCAGGTTTTCGGCCTGTGCGGCCAGGCCGCGCTCTTGCAGCAGCGCCGCGCTGGCTTCGCGCAGCGCGGGCAGGCCTTCTGTCGCGCCGTATTGCAGGCTGCGGCCTTGCAGCGTGCCCGCTACTTCCAGCAGCGATTCGCGCAGCCACTCGGCCGGCAGCAGCGCCGGGTCGGGATGGCCGCCGGCCAGTGACACCATGCCCTCGCGGCCGGCCAGCGCCAGCATGGCGCGTATCGGCGAGCCGCTGGCCTGCGCGTAGAGCGGGCGCAGCGGCCCGCGCGCGGCCGTCATGCGCGGGCGGCCGTCATGCCAAAAATGCCGGTGGCATTGCCGGCGTCAAAAGCCAGGTCCAGGCGTGGCTGCACCGGGTCGTTGGCCGCGCCGGCCGTGTGCAAGGCATCGCGCGTGATGAATTCATAAAACGAGCCGGGCACTTCGCGCGAGACGCGGCCTTCAGCGGTGATGAACTCGCGCTGCACGCCTGCGGCGCGAAAGGCCGTCTGGCGCACGCGGCCGCTGGCCGAGACTTCGACCTTGTCCTTGATGGGCCGGCCCAGCGCGCGCTGGCGTGCCGCCACCGCGTCCACATCGTCCACACGGTCGGTCGCGTGGTTGAAGGCATTGCCCTCCGTCGATATCCAGGCCATCTCGGCGGATTCGGCCAGCAGCAGTTCGTAGTCATCCAGCGCGAATACGCCATGCTGGCGGTCAAAGCATTGCAGCAGCTGCGGCAGCAGGCGCAGCGCCTGCGCCAGCGGCAGCACGCCGTCGCGCGTGAGCTGCTCCAGGTCGGCGATGTCCTGCGGGCCCAGCGGGTCGCGCGAGGTCGACAGCACACGCGTGACGGCGGACTGGAAGGGCGCGGAGAACTGCTCGGGGTGCAGCTCGGAGACAAAAAACTGCGCGATCTCTTCGGGGAAATCGCGGTGGCTGTAGGCCCGGCCCGTCATCTTCAGGCGCGGCAGCGGGTAAGTGCCCTGCAATTCAAAACCCAGCGGGCGCAGCACGCGCGTGAAGGCCGCCTCGCCGGCCGGCAGGGCGCCGCTGGGCCAGCGCACGGTGCGCAGCGCGCCGTGGTCGAACACCACCTTGCGCTGCTGGCCCAGCACGTCGCTGGCGATGTAGTCCTGCCCGGCCGGCACCCGCAACACCAGGCCGTGGAACAGCGCCATATTGAGCGCCTGGGCCAGTTCCGCGCGGCTTACGCTGCCCGTCGCGGCCTGCTGCAGACCCGAGTGAACGTACATCTGTTCATGGATGGTTTGGACGGCTTCGGGCGGAAGGCAGGCGGCAAGCAGCTTCTGGAGATGGGTCATTTCAGGTATGTTTTTGGCGAGGAAAGCCGGATTTTCGGCAGTTTCAGCCATGCAGACAAAGGATCAATTTCAATGGATGCATGAGATATATTCATGCCATGCGCCGAAAAATCCCCTCCACCCAGGCCCTGCTGGCTTTTGAGGCGGCCGCCCACCGCGGCAGCTTTACCCTGGCGGCGCAAGACCTGTCGGTGAGCCAGAGCGCGGTCAGCCACCAGATCCTGGGGCTGGAGCAGGAGCTGGACGTGAGCCTGTTTCGCCGCCTGCCGCGCCAGCTGGAGCTGACCGACGCCGGCCGCTCGCTGCTGGCGCGGGTCAGCCCTGCGCTGGATGCGCTGGAAGCCGCGATGCTGGACCTGGTCTCGTCCAAAGGCGAGGGCGGCACGCTGGAGCTGGGCGTGGTACCCACTTTTGCCACCAAGTGGCTGATCCCGCGCATGCCGTCTTTCCTGAGGGCGCACCCGCATGTGACCCTGAACCTGGCGACGCGCCTGCAGCCTTTTGATTTTTCATTGACGGGGCTGGATGCCGCCATCCACTACGGCCGGCCCGACTGGCCGGGCACGGAATCGGAATACCTGATGGGCGAGGACAGCGTGGTGGTCTGCAGCCCGGCATTGATCCAGGAGCGCCGGCTGCGCAGCCCCGCCGACGTGCTGAACTTCACCCTGATCCACCAGAGCACGCGCCCGCACGCCTGGCGCGACTGGTTCCAGCTGGCCGGCATTGACGATGCGCAGGGCGCCGGCACCGGCCCCAAGTACGAGCTGTTTTCCATGATCGCCCAGGCCGTCAAGGCCGGCCTGGGCCTGGCCGTGCTGCCGCGCTTCCTGGTGGCCGACGACATCGCCGACGGCACGCTGGCCGTGCCTTTTGAACTCTCGCTGAGTTCGGACTTCGCCTACTACCTGGTCTGGCCTTCGCAGAAAACCAGCTGGCGGCCGCTGGTGCAGTTGCGCGAGTGGTTGCGAGAACAAGCCGCCATGCCTTGAAGCCTCAAGCTTTGTCAGCAGGCGCCAGGCTTTGCGCGGGCCGGCGCAAGGTGCTGTCAAAAGGGTTGATCTGCGCGCCTATGGCCGTGGCCTCGCGCTTGAGCAGTTCCACTACCGTGGGCAGGCGGTCCGGGCTCAGGCGCGAGGAAATCGTGCCCACGCTGAGCGCGGCGACGGCGCGGCCGTCGCGGTCCAGCACCGGCACGCCGACGCCGGCCATGCCGTCCAGCAGGTTGGTGTTGCGCCCGGCGTAGCCGAGCTCGCGCACGCGCTCTATCTCGGTGCGCAGGTAGACCTCGTCATACACGCCGAACTCGCGCACGCGCGGCAGGTTGTAGCGGATCACTTCCTCGCGTTCGGTTTCGGGCAGGAAGGCCAGGATGGCCAGGCTGCCCTGGCCCATGCCCAGGGCCACGCGCCCGCCTATGTCGCCGGTGAAAGAGCGTATCGGGAAGGGCCCCTCGCTGCGGTCCAGGCAGACCGCGTCAAAGCCGCTGCGCACCAGCAAAAAGATGGTGTCGCCCAGGCTGGCGCACAGGCGCAGCATGGACGGCCGGCACAGGCCGCGCAGGTCCATGCTGTTGCCGGCCTGGGCGGCCAGCGCGAAAAATTCGATGCTCAAACGGTAGAGCTTGGAGCCGGCTTCCTGTTCCACCACACGCTCGGCCACCAGGCTTTGCAGGATGCGGTGGGTGGTGGCCTGGGTCAGGCCCGTGGCCTTGGCGATGTGGGTGATGCGCCCGCCCTTGGCCTGTGTCGCGGCCAGCGCCCGGATGATGGAAAAGGCGCGCTGCACGCTGCTGGAGCTATTGTCTTCGTCTTTCACAGCCTCTCCTTTGGCGGAATCAGTATTGGCTTAAGTGTATATAAATTCCATTAAACGGAATAAATCAAATAAAGATATCTCTATACGGAATAACCTATTGACGATTTTTTCGTACATGCCCTAGCATGAAGTCATCAAGGTGTCACCGTTTTGTATGTCGTTTGGAACGTACGGCGCTGGCCACCCCCTTGTTGCAGAGGTGCTCCCCATGTCCTTTTTGACCCTGGCAAATGTGAACAAGTCCTATGGCGCGACACGTGCCGTGGCCGACATGAACCTGTCGGTGGACAAGGGCGAATTCGTCTCGCTGCTGGGCCCCTCGGGCTGCGGCAAGACCACCACCTTGCAGATGATTGCGGGCTTTTGCGAGGTCACGTCCGGCCAGGTCACCCTGGACGGCCGCGACATCACCCATGCCAAACCCAACTCGCGCGGCCTGGGCATCGTGTTCCAGAGTTATGCGCTGTTCCCGCACATGAGTGTTTACGACAACGTGAGCTTCGGCCTGGAGATGCGCCGCGTGCCCAAGGAAGAGCGCGCCGAACGCGTGAAGGCCGCGCTGGCCCTGGTGCACCTGGAGGCCCATGCCGCGCGCTACCCGCGCGAACTCTCGGGCGGGCAGCGCCAGCGCGTGGCATTGGCCCGTGCCCTGGTGATTCAGCCGCCCGTGCTGCTGCTGGATGAGCCGCTGTCCAACCTGGACGCCAAGCTGCGCGAGGAAATGCAGTTCGAGCTGCGCCAGATACAGCGCAAGGTCGGCACCACCACCATCATGGTCACGCACGACCAGACCGAGGCCATGTCCATCAGCGACCGTGTGGTCGTCATGGAAACCGGCCGCGTGACGCAGATCGACCAGCCGCACCGGCTCTATGAACATCCGCAGACCCGCTTCATCTCGAATTTTGTCGGCAAGGCCAATTTGCTGGAAGGCCGCGTGGCGGCCACCGGCCCCTGGGCCACGGTGAATGTGGGTGGCAATGTGCCGGTCGAAGTCGAAGCCGCCGGCGTGTCGCAGGGCGACGCGGTGGTGCTGAGCCTGCGTCCCGAAAAAATCCGCCTGGTACATGAGTCCCAGGGCCGCATAGGCGGCACCGTCAAGGAGCGTTTCTTCCTGGGCAGCCAATGGCTCTACCAGGTGTCCACCGCCGCCGGCCAGCTTGCGGTGGTCTGCCCCAACGACGGCACGGCACCGGCCGAAGAGGGCGCGAACGTGGGCCTGGACTGGGCCGCGCAACAGGTGCGCCTGCTGCCCGGCGCGCAAGGGGTGCCGGCATGAGCGGCGCCGCCGCGGCCGCGCCGCCCCGGGTGAGCGCTTCGCGCGCGCCCTGGCTGCTGTCGGCGCCGGCCTTCACGCTGTTCGCCTGCCTGCTGCTGGTGCCGCTGGCGCTCACCGCCGTGCTGTCCTTCCAGGTCTTTGACCACGCCACCGGCGTCAAGAACAGCTTCACGCTGGCGCATTACGCCGCCGTGCTGACGGACGACTATTACCACGGCATTTTCTGGCGCACGCTGTGGATTTCGGCGCTGACCACGCTGATCTGCGTGCTGGTGGGTGCGCCCGAGGCTTATGTGCTGAGCCGCATGCGCAGCCCCTGGCGTTCCATCTTGCTGCTGGTGGTGCTGGCGCCGCTGCTGGTGTCGGTGGTGGTGCGCGCCTTCGGCTGGAGCATGCTGCTGGGACCCGAGGGTGTGGTCAACCAGCTCATGCGCGCCGTCGGCCTGCCGTCCATGCGCATTCTCTATACCGAAGCGGCCGTGGTCATCGCGCTGGTGCATGTGATGCTGCCTTTTATGGTGATCCCGGTCTGGACCTCGCTGCAAAAGCTGGACCCGGGCGTGGAAGACGCGGCGCTCTCGCTACAGGCCTCGCATTTCACCACCTTGCGCCGCATCATCTTTCCGCAGGTGTTGCCGGGTGTGCTCTCGGGCAGCCTGATCGTCTTCGGCCTAAGCGCCAGCGCCTTCGCGATTCCCGGCCTGCTGGGCGGGCGGCGCCTGAAGATGGTGGCCACCGTGGTCTATGACGAGTACCTGCACGAACTCAACTGGCCGCTGGGCGCGGCCATCGCGCTGACTTTGCTGCTGGCCAACCTGGCCATCATGCTGAGCTACAACCGCGTGCTCGAGCGTTCCTACAAAAAATCGCTCGGATAAGGAGCGCGCAACATGTCCAAAAACGGTCCCATTGCGCTGCTTTTCAACGCGCTCGTCATCACCTTCATGCTGGCGCCGCTGGTCATCGTCTGCGTGGTGGCTTTCACGCCCGGCAACACGCTGGCCATCCCGACCACGGAGTTTTCCCTGCGCTGGTTTCGCGCGGTGTTCGCGCATTCGGATTTTGTGCAGTCCTTCAAGAACAGCCTCTGGCTGGCCTCGATTTCGGCCACGCTGGCCACGGTGCTGGCCGTGCCGGCCGGGCTGGCGATCGCGCGCCACAGCTTCCCCGGCCGAGATTTCCTCAACGGCCTGTTCCTCTCGCCGCTCATCATTCCGCACCTGGTGCTGGGCGTGGCGCTGCTGCGCACCTTCTCATTGATAGGCGCGACCGGCAGCTTCTTCTGGCTGGCACTGGCGCACGTGGTCATCATCACGCCCTATGTGCTGCGCCTGGTGCTGGCCTCGGTGGAGGGCAGCGACCGCAGCGCCGAGCAGGCCGCCCTCTCGCTGGGCGCCAGCCAGGCCACGGTGTTCACCCGCGTCACCCTGCCGATGATTTTGCCCGGCGTCACCGGCGGCTGGCTGCTGGCTTTTATCAACAGCTTTGACGAGGTGACCATGTCCATCTTCGTCACCGCGCCTTCCACCGTGACGCTTCCGGTGCGCATGTATATGTACGCGACCGAGTCCATAGACCCGCTGATGGCGGCGGTCTCCGCGCTCATGGTGGCGCTCACAGCGGTGGCCATGCTGGTGCTGGACCGCATCTACGGCCTTGACAAGATTCTGGTGGGACACAAATGAAGCCATCCGTCGAAACCCCCGGCACAGCCGGGAAACCCAAGGCCTTGCTGCAGCGCGTGGCCGAAGGCGGGCGCAAGCCCGTGGGTTTTGTGCTCAACGGCCAGCCGCTCACGGCGTTGGCCGGCGACACCGTGCTCACGGCGGTGCTCACGCACAGCGCGCGGCTGCGCTTCAGCGAATTCAGCGGCGAGCCCCGTGCCGGCTTTTGCCTGATGGGCGCCTGCCAGGACTGCTGGGTCGCCACCGAGTCGGGCAAGCGCCTGCGCGCCTGCGGCACCTTCATCGAAGAAGGCATGCGGCTGGTGACCGGCGCGGAGGGCCTGGCATGAGCCTGCGGCCCGTCATTGTGGGTGCCGGCCCGGCCGGCGTGCGCGCGGCCCAGGCGCTGGTGGCGCACGGCCTGCGGCCGGTGGTGGTGGACGAGGCGCCGCGCTGGGGCGGGCAGATCTATCGCCAGCCGCCCGAAGGGTTCACGCGGCCCAAAGAGGCGCTGTATGGTTTTGAGGCCGGGCGTGCCGATGCGCTGCACGGCGCCATGGCGGCTATCCTGGACAAGGTGGACTACCGGCCCGACACCCTGGTCTGGAGCGCCGAAGGCGGCAAGCTGGACCTGTTGCACCAGGGCGCCATGAGCACGCTGCCCTATAGCCATCTCATCGTCGCCACCGGCGCGACGGACCGCGTGCTGCCCTTTCCGGGCTGGACACTGCCCGGCGTCTACACGCTGGGCGCCGCGCAGGTGGCGCTCAAGTTCCAGGGCTGCGCCATCGGCTCGCGTGTGGTCTTTGCCGGCACCGGGCCGCTGCTGTACCTGATCGCCTACCAATATGCCAAGGCCGGCGCCAAGGTCGCGGCGGTGCTTGATACCGCAAGCTTTGCGGGCAAGGCCGCCGCCGTGCCCGCCATGCTGCGCCAGCCGGCGCTGCTGGCCAAGGGCCTGTATTACCTGGGCTGGCTGCGCGCGCACGGCGTCTCGGTGCACCAGGGCGTGGAACTGGCTGCTGCCGAGGGCGGCGAGCGCGTGCAGGCCATGCACTGGCGCAAGGCCGGCCGTGAGCACCGCATCGCCTGCGACGCCGTGGGTTTTGGTTACGCGCTGCGCTCGGAGACGCAGCTGGCCGACCTGCTGGGCTGCCGCTTTGCCTATGACGGCCTGCAGCGCGGCGCATTGCCCGAGCGCGACGCGGCCGGGCGTTCCAGCGTGGCGGGTGTTTACCTGGCCGGTGACGGCGCCGGCATCATGGGCGCCGATGCGGCCGAGTGGGCCGGCGAGCGCGCGGCACTGGCCCTGCTGGCCGATACCGGGCAGCTCATGGACAACTCGCGCGCCTTATGGCTGGAGCAGCGCCTGGCGCGCGTCGCCGCGTTTCGCCGGGGGCTGGAGCGCGCCTTTCCTTTTCCGCACGGCTGGGCCGCGGCCGCGCCGAATGAGCTGGTGGTGTGCCGCTGCGAGGAAATCACCGCGGGTCAATTGCGCCGCTGCGTGGCCGACACCGGCGCGCGCGAGATGAACCGCCTCAAGGCGCTGACGCGCGTCGGCATGGGCCGCTGCCAGGGCCGCAGCTGCGGCGTTGCGGCCGCCGAGATTCTTGCGCAGGCCTGCGCCGTACAGCCCGATGCCGTGGGCCGGCTGCGCGGCCAGTCGCCCATCAAGCCCTTGCCGTTTTCGGCCATGGCCGCGCCGGCGCCCCGGCAGGAGGCCGCATGATGGAGCGCATCACGGCCGACGTGGCGATTGTGGGCGGCGGCATCATGGGTGCATCGGCCGCGCTGTTCTTGCGCCGCATGGGTTTTACGGTGGTGCTGCTCGAGCGCGACCTTTGCGGCTCGCGCTCCAGCGGCGTGAACTACGGCGGCGTGCGCCGCCAGGGCCGCCCGGTCAGCCAGTTGCCGCTGTCGCAGCGCGCGCAAGGCTTGTGGGCGCGCTTGCCCGAGCTGATAGGCACGGACGGCGAATACATCCAGTCCGGCCACCTGAAGATCGCGCGCAGTGAAGCCGACCTGGCTTCGCTGGAAAGCTACCGCGAGCGCACGCAGGAGTTCGGCATGGATTTGCGCATGCTGTCCACGCGCGCCCTGCGTGAGCGCTGCCCCTGGCTGGGCCGGGCCGCCGTCGGCGCCTCGCTGTGCCCCGGTGACGGCCAGGCCAACCCGCGCCTGGTGTCGCCGGCCTTCGCGCTGGCCGCGCACAGGCTGGGCACCCATATCCGCGAACAGACCCGTGTGGACGAGGTCGCGCGCGACGGGGACGTTTTTGTGCTGCGCTCGGGCGACGCGCTGGAAGTGCGCGCCAAACATTTGCTCAATTGCGCCGGCGCCTGGGCGGACCGCATCGCCGCTCAGTTCGGCGAGACCGTGCCCATGGAATCGGGCCACCCCGAGATGGCGGTGACCGAGCCGTTGCCCGTCTTTATGGACCTGAGCCTGGGCGTGGAGGGCGGCGGCGTTTACGCCCGCCAGGTGGCGCGCGGTAATTGCGTCATAGGCGGCGGCCGGGGTTATGCGCTGGACGACCAGCGCGCCCGCGTGCAGCGCAGCGGCCTGGCCGGCCTGATGCAGCAGACCGTCGAGCTGCTGCCGGCGCTGAAGAACGCCCACATCATCCGCACCTGGAGCGGCACCGAAGGCTACCTGCCGGACCGCCTGCCGGTGCTGGGCCCCAGCGCCACCACACCGGGCCTGATTCATGCATTCGGTTTTGCCGGCGGCGGCTTCCAGCTGGGGCCGGGGGTTGGCGCGGTGCTGGCCGACCTGGTCTGCGAAGGCCGCAGCACCACGCCGATAGACGCTTTTTCGATCCAACGCTTTTCCGCAAGCCCGCGTGTGACAACCACCGGGCCCGCCTCTGCCACTGTTGTCTAGTTTTTTCTTCACCCACGCCACCAGGAGCTTTCCATGAACATCTCCCCACGATTCCCGTCCGCCCGCGCTGCCGCGGTGTCGCTTGCCGTCCTTGCCGGCCTGGCCTGCGGCAACGCCATGGCCCAGACCAAGACGCTGTACATAGGCATGAACGGCGGCACCATGGAAAAAACCTATACCGAACATGTGTTCGGCGCCTTCGAGAAAGCCAACAACGTCAAGGTCGTGGTCGTGCCCGGCACCTCCTCGGACATCCTGGCCAAGGCCCAGGCCAACAAGGACAACCCACAGATGCACGTGATGTTCCTGGACGACGGCATCATGTATCGCGCCATCGGCATGGGCTTGTGCGAAAAAATGCAGGCCAGCCCGGCGCTGAACGACCTGTTCCCGACCGCGCGCTTCAAGGGCGACATGGCCGCCGGCGTCAACATCGGCATGACCGGCATCGCCTACAACAAGAAAATGTTCACCGAAAAAGGCTGGGCGCCGCCCACCTCGTGGATGGACATGGCCAACCCCAAGTACAAGGGCAAGGTGGTGTTCCAGTCGCTGTCCTCGTCGACCTTCGGCCTGCACGGCTTTTTGCTGTTCAACCGCATCCAGGGCGGCAACGACAAGAACGTGGAGCCTGGCTTCAAGGCCTGGCCCACCACCATTGGCCCGAACGTGCTCGAATACATCCCAAGCTCGGCCAAGCTCGCTGAAATGGTGCAGACCGGCGAAGCCGCGATGTTCCCGCTCACGCCCACCGCCGTCGGCGTGCTCAAGGACAAGGGCCTGCCCGTGGAATACGTGCAGCCCAAGGAAGGCTCGGCCGTGCTGACCGTCGGTGAATGCGTGATCGCCAAGAACAGCGAACCCGCGCTGGCCCACAAGCTGGCCCAGTACCTGCTGTCCCCCGAAGCCCAGGCCGCCGCGCTCGAGCACGGCGACCAGATACCGTCCAACCCCAAGACCAAGGCCGGCGGCAAGGCTGGCGCGCTGGTGGCGCAGATGAACGAGTACATGAAGACCGCGACCACGGTGGACTGGGACGCGATCAATGAAAACCGCCCGGCCTGGAACGCGCGCTGGAACAAGACGGTCGAGCGCTGAGATTTTCCGAACCGGCCCGCATGTTGCGCGGCCGGCATGAAACCCGAAGCCGCTTCACGCGCTTCGGGTTTTTCTTTGGGCGGCCCTTTAAGGCCGCCGGCGCGCGTTCGTCGTGATCGCGCGGCATGGACCTTGTTGCCGTGATATCCCGCTTATCCATGCCGCCGTATATCCCTGGGCAACAAGCGCTCCTAGAATCGGACCGGCCAGATGGCGCCAACGACGGTGCCAACGCCAACGGAGGCGCCAGCCGCTTATTGCCTTGTCCTATTTTGCCGCCCATACCCTGCTGAAGGCTGGAGTTTCCGAGCCCGTGGCGCGTAGCGTTGCTGCCCAGCTCGCTTTCCGGGGCTACGACACGCAGCAGGTTATCTGGGCCAGGGGCGCGGAAGTGCAGTCCTGGCAATTCATCATCTCGGGCCTGGTGGCGGCCACCACCCCGACGCAGGAGGAACGCTCGGTCCCCATCACCATTTATGGCGCCGATTCCTGGTTTGGCGAAAAGCCCATCCTCAACCGCATGCCGGCACGTTTTGAATATGTGTGCCTGTCGGAGACCCAGGTTCTTGTGATGCCGGCGGCCGTGTTCCAGAAACTTTTTGATACGGAACCCGGCTTCTCGCGCTACCTCGCGAAGCTGACCACCTGGCGCGCGCAAAGGAGCGCGGAAATGCTGACCTTGATGAAACTGGGCAATCCCCCCTTGCGTGTCGTCATGGGCATCGCGCAATTCGCCGAAGCCCTGGCCTCCCGCTCGGAGCGGCCGCCCACGGTCGGCCTGGATGGGGGCATTGCCATTCCGGTTTCCCAGGCGGTCATTGCTCAGCTGTGCGGGGTTTCGCGGGCGGTGTTCTCCGAGTACGTGCAGCCGCTGGCGCTTGATGGCTGGCTGGCCATCCGCTATGGAAGCATAGAACTGCTTTCCATCGCGACCTGGCAGCGCTTTTCCAGCGCCCGGCGCGCGCTGCCCACGGACCACATCAACCCGACGATGGCCGAATTGCTGGCGGAGCTGCATCGCGCCTCCGGCATGTAAACACAGGTGTTGGGAAACGGCGCCAGGAATGCGCTCCTCGGCCGCCCCGTCTTCATGCGGTTCTCAAGGCCGCTGCCGTTGCTGCTGGCGCAGCAGCCGCAAACCGTTGCCCACCACCAGCAGGCTGGCGCCCATGTCGGCGAACACCGCCATCCACATCGTGGCCGTGCCGAAGACGGCCATCACCAGGAAGATACTTTTGATGCCCAGCGCCAGGCTGATGTTCTGCCACAGGATGGCGTGCGTGCGCCGCGACAGGCGCACGGTTTCGGCCACGCGCTCCAGCTGGTCGTTCATGATGACCACGTCGGCCGCTTCCATGGCGGTGTCGGCGCCGGCCCCGCCCATGGCGAAGCCGATGTCGGCCTGGGCCAGCGCGGGCGCGTCGTTGATACCGTCGCCCGCCATGCCGGTGGCGCCGTAGCGCTGCTGCATTTCGCGAATCGCCTCAAGTTTGGCTTCGGGCAACAGGTCGCCGCGGGCGTCTTCAATGCCGGCCTGGGCCGCAATCGCGCGCGCCGTGGCGGCGTTGTCGCCGGTCAGCATCACGGGCGTGACGCCCAATGCCTTGAGGTCGGCAATCGCCTGGCGCGAGCTTTCCTTGAGGGTGTCGGCCACCGCGAACAGGGCCAGCACGCGGCTTTCTTCGGCCAGCAGGGTCACGGTGCGGCCCTGCTGTTCGTGGCGGGCCAGCTCGGCTTCCAGCTCCACGCCGCACAAATCCATTTCATGGATCAGGCGGTGGTTGCCCAGCACCAGGCGCCGGCCGCCGGCCACACCCGAGGTGCCGCGACCCGGCAAGGCCTTGAAGTCCTGCACATCGGCGGCCTCGCTCTTCAAGCCGGCCGCGATCGCCTTGGACACCGGATGGTCGGAGCGCGCGGCCATGCCGGCGGCCAGCTGCGTGAGGTTCGCGGGGCCGGCGCTGCCCCAGGCGCGCCAGTCCACGAGTTGCGGCTTGCCCTCGGTGATGGTGCCGGTCTTGTCGAGCGCGACGGCCTTGAGCAGGCGCGCCTGCTCAAGGTAGGTGCCGCCCTTGACCAGGATGCCGCGCCGCGCGGCGGCCGACAGGCCGCTGACGACGGTGACCGGCGTGGAAATCACCAGCGCGCAGGGGCAGGCAATCACCAGTAGCACGAGGGCCTTGTAGAGCGACTCCTGCCAGCTTAAGGCAGCGAGCAGCGGCATCAGCACCGCGACCGCAACGGCGATGGCAAACACCGCGGGTGTGTAAACGGCTGCAAAGCGATCGACAAAACGTTGCGTGGGCGCGCGGCTGCCCTGGGCTTGCTCGACGGCATGGATGATGCGGGCCAGCGTGGTGTTGCCGGCCGATGCGGTGACGCGGATGCTGATCTCGCCGGTTTCGTTGATGGTGCCGGCAAACACCGCGTCGCCGATTTCCTTGTCGACCGGAATGCTCTCGCCGGTGATGGGCGCCTGGTTGATGGCACTGCTGCCCTGGGTGACCACGCCGTCCAGCGGCACGCGCTCGCCGGGGCGTATGCGCAGCACAGCCTGCAGCGGCACGGCGGCCACCGGCGTGACGGCCCAGGCGCCGTCCTCGCTTTGCATCAGCGCCTGTTCGGGCGCCATGTCCAGCAGGCCCTTGATCGCGTTGCGGGCGCGGTCCACCGCGCGCGCTTCGATCAGCTCGGCAATGGCGTACAGCGCCATCACCATCGCGGCTTCCGGCCACTGGCCTATCAGGAAGGCGCCGGTGACGGCCACCGCCATCAGCGCGTTGATGTTGAGCTTGCCGCGCAGCAGGGCGGCCAGGCCTTTTTGGTAGGTGTCCAGGCCGGCCAGGGCAATGGCCAGGGCCGCCACTGCCATGCCGGCGATTTTCCAGGCCAGCAGGTCCGGGGCGAAAAAGGACAGGGCCTCGGCGCCCGCGGCCAGCGCCAGGGCCGTAACCAGGCGGGTGGCGCCGCCAAAACTGCCGCCGTGGCTGTGGTCATGGCCTTCATGGCTGTCCGCTTGCGGGGCGGCGGACTGAGCCGGCTGCGGGTCAAAGCCGGCTTTGCGAATTGCGTCCAGGGCAGGCGCATAGGCTTCCTCGCCGGCATCTATGCGCAGCGTGCGCGCCCCCAGCTGGAAGCCCAGCGAGCGTATGCCGGCGATGGGCTCCAGCGCGCGGCGTATGTCCGATTCCTCGGCGCTGCAGTCCATGGTGGCGATGCGAAATAGCCGGCCCGCGGCGCCGGCTGCCATGGGGGTCGGGGCATGTGCGGCATGAGCGCCGCCACAGCAGTCGCCGGTAGGGGCATCCAGGGTGGAAACAAGGTGTTTTTCAGATTTCATGGCTTAATTGGAAACCCTGTAGCGGCCTTAGAGTCAAGCGAGACTCCAGCAGTGACCCTACAGCGATGTGGGGCAGTGTTCAAGGAGGTCGCCATGAAAATCGGAGAACTGGCCAAAACCGCGCAGACCCAGACGGAAACCATACGCTACTACGAGCGCGAGGGCTTGCTGCCCGAAGCGGCGCGTACCGGCTCGAACTACCGCATTTACGACGAAAGCCATGTGCAGCGCCTGGCCTTCATACGCCACTGCCGCTCGCTGGACATGACGCTGGCCGAGATCCGCACGCTGCTGAACTTCAAGGACGCACCTGCCGGCAGCTGCACCGACGTCAACACCTTGCTTGATGAACACATCCACCACGTCGCCACGCGCATACGCGAGCTCAAGGCGCTGGAAAAAGACCTGAAGCTGCTGCGCGAGCAATGCGCCAGCGGCCAGGCCGCCGGCGACTGCGGCATCCTCAGCGGCCTGGAAAAAGCCGCGCTGCAGCAAAGCCGGAACCGCACGCCGGCGGAGCGCGGCGATGCGGCGCACATCCACGGCGCGCACCCGCAGGTAGGCGCCCCTGCCGGTGGCAAGGCGGGCGGCCCACACAAGTGACCTGGTGAGGAAAGCCGGCCTTCGGTATTTTTACAAAGCGCTTGCTTGCTAAAAATATTGGATTTTGCTATGGTCCGTCCTTATGGACAAACCCGCCGCGCGTTCGCGTACCGCCGCACGCGCCCCTCGCCCTTCACAAACCCTTGCCGCCGCCGCTGAAAAGCGCCCGCGCGGCCGCCCGCGCAAAACCCTGGACGAGCGCGATGACGGCAACCGCCGGCTCGAGCTCATCACGGCCGCCGCCCGGCTGTTCCGCAAAAAAGGCTTTGACGCCACCAGCACGCGCGACATCGCGGCCGCCGTCGGCATGCACAGCGGCTCGCCCTTCTACCACTTCAAAAGCAAGGGCGCGCTGCTCCATGCGGTGATGGAGGAGGGCATGCGCTCGGCCCTGCAGCGCCAGGCCCAGGCGCTGCAATCGGCCGCGCTGCCCGACGGCGATGCGCCGGCGCTGCTGCGGCTGCTGGTGCGCAACCACTTCGGCGTGCTGCTGGGCCCCGGCAGCGATTTCATCCCGGTGATGCTTTATGAGTCACGTTCCATCACGGCCCGCCAGCGCGCCGTGCTGACCAAGCTGCAAGGCGACTATGAAGCCGTCTGGGAGCCCGTGCTCCAGGCCCTGGCGCGGGCGGGGCAGCTCAAGGGCCCGGTGAAGCTGGCGCGCCTCTTGATGTTCGGCGCGCTCAACTGGTCGGTGCAGTGGTTTGACCCCAGGCAATCCGCCACGCTGGACGACCTCACCGACGCGGCCATGGCGCTTTTTATCCACGCTCCCGCGCAGGGCAAACCCTCAAAGGCTTAGGCATGAGCTACCAATCCGTTTTCCGGCCGGGCCTGTTTGCCGGCCAGGTCATCGTCGTCACCGGCGGCGGCTCGGGCATAGGGCGCTGCATCGCGCACGAACTCGCCGCGCTGGGCGCGCATGTGGTGCTCATAGGCCGCAAGATCGACAAGCTGCATGGCGTGGCCGGCGAAATCGTGGCGCAGGGCGGGCGGGTCAGCTTCCACCCCTGCGACATACGCCAGGAAGAAGCCGTCAGGACCACCATCACCGCCGTCGTGGCGGCCCAGGGCCGTATCGACGGCCTTGTCAACAATGCCGGCGGCCAGTACATCACGCCGCTGGAAGCCATCAGCGCCAAGGGCTGGGAAGCCGTCATCAACACCAACCTCACGGGCGGCTTCCTGATGGCGCGCGAGTGTTACCTGCAGGCCATGCGGGACAAGGGCGGCAGCATTGTCAACATCGTGGCCGACATGTGGGGTTCCATGCCCAACATGGGCCACAGTGGCGCGGCGCGCGCCGGCATGGTGAGCTTCACCGAGACCGCCGCGGCCGAATGGGCCAAAAGCGGCGTGCGCGTGAACGCGGTGGCGCCGGGCTACATCGCCTCCAGCGGCATGGACCACTACCCGCCCGAGGCCGGCCCCATGCTGCGCGAGATGCGAAACACCGTGCCGCTGGGTCGCTTCGGCACCGAAAGCGAAACCTCGGCGGCCGTGGTGTTCTTGCTCAGCAAGGCCGCGAATTTCATCAGCGGCAGCACGCTGCGCGTGGACGGCGCCAGGCCTCAGGTGCGCATGGGCTGGCCCATGCAGCAGCCCGATGCCGAGGCCTTGCAGCGCGAAACCATCAAGCCCTTTGACGGCTTTCACCTGGCCGAAACGCCGAAAGTCTTCCAGTCATGACGCTGTTCCAGTCCGCCTGGAATGCGCAGTCGCCGCAGGCCTTGCGGCGGCGGGGCGCCATGCTGGCGCGCATAGACGCGCTGCGCGCGCTGGAAGAACGCAGCGCCGCCGCTTCGGCGAAATCGCGCCCCGCCTTTGACAAGCGCGGTCAGCTCTTGCCGCGCGAGCGCGTGGCGCTGCTGCTGGACGCCGGCGCGCCCTGGCTGCCGCTGTGTTCACTGGCGGGCTATCTGCAGGACCACAAGGACGCGGCGCAGTCGGTGCCGGGCGGCGGCGTGGTGGCCGGCATCGGTTTTGTCAGCGGCGTGCACTGCATGGTGGTGGCCAGCGACTCGGGCATAGAGGCCGGCGCCGTGCAATCCATGGGCCTGGAAAAAATCCTGCGCGTGCAGGAGATTGCCTTGCAGGGCAAGTTGCCTTTTGTGCACCTGGTGGAAAGCGCGGGCGCCAACCTCATGCGCTACCGGGTCGAGGGTTTTGTGCAGGGCGGCGCGCTGTTCCGCAACCTGGCGCGCCTGTCGGCGGCCGGTATTCCCGTCATCACCGTGCAGCACGGCTCGGGCACGGCCGGCGGTGCCTACATGCCGGGCCTGAGTGACGTCGTCATCATGGTGCGCAACCGTTCGCGCGCCTTCCTGGCCGGCCCGCCGCTGCTGATGGCCGCCACCGGCGAAGTGGCGACAGAAGAGGAGCTGGGCGGCGCGCTGATGCACAGCGCCGTGTCCGGCCTGGGCGAGCAGCTGGCCGGGGATGACCGTGAGGCGCTGGGCCTGGCGCGCGAAGTCGTGGCGCGCACTGGGTGGGCGCAAGCCGCCGCCAGGAACGGGGCACCAGACCCGCTGTACCCGGCGGAAGAATTACTGGGCCTGGTGCCCGACGACCTGCGCCAGCCGATGGACATGCATGAAGTGATTGCGCGGCTGGTTGACGGCTCGGATTTTTTGCCTTTCAAGGCGCTTTACGGCGCGGCCACGGTCTGCGTGCAGGCGTCCCTGGGCGGGCATGCCGTCGGCATCCTCAGCAACAACGGCCCGATTGACGTGGCCGGTGCCAACAAGGCCACCCATTTCATCCAGCTGATGTGCCAGCTGGGCCACCCCATCCTCTACCTGCAGAACACCACGGGCTATATGGTCGGCAAGGAAAGCGAGCAGGCCGGCATGATCAAGCACGGCTCCAAGATGATCCAGGCCGTCACCAACGCCACGGTGCCGCAAATCACCCTCCAGTGCGGCGCCTCCTTTGGCGCGGGCAACTACGGCATGTGCGGCCGCGGCTACGCGCCGCGCTTTCTCTTCAGCTGGCCAAGCGCCAAAACGGCCGTGATGGGCGGCGAGCAGGCCGCGCGCACCATGCAAATCGTTAGTGAGGCGGCGCTGGCGCGCAAGGGCATCGCACCCGACCCGGCCCAGTCGCAGGCCCAGTACGACAAGATCGTCGCCATGTTCGAGGCCCAGGCCGATGTGTTCTACACCTCGGGCCTGGTGCTGGACGACGGCGTGATAGACCCGCGCGACACGCGCGCCGTGCTGGTGCAGTGCCTGGACATCTGCGCCCAGGCCGAGGCACGGCAAACAAGGCCGATGCAGTTCGGCGTGGCGCGCATGTAGGCGGCGCGAAACAAAAAAAGAAACGGAGACAAAAATGCAATACAGCCACGAACACCTGGAAATCCAGAAAACCCTCAAACGTTTTATAGACGCCGAGATCAACCCGCATGTCGATGAATGGGAAGCGGCCGAGATATTTCCCGCGCACGAGGTGTTCAAACAACTCGGCAAGCTGGGCCTGCTGGGCCTGACCAAACCCGAGGAATATGGCGGTGCCGGCCTGGACTATTCCTACGGCATGGCCATGGCCGAAGCCCTGGGCCATATAGACTGCGGCGGCGTTCCCATGGCCATAGGCGTGCAGACGGACATGTGCACGCCGGCGCTGGCGCGCTTTGGCAGCGACGAGCTCAAGCGCGAGTTCCTGGCGCCCGCGATTGCCGGCGACACCGTGGGCTGCATAGGCGTGAGCGAGCCCGGCGCGGGCAGCGACGTGGCCTCCATCAAAAGCCAGGCGCGCAAGGACGGTGGCGACTATGTGATCAGCGGCCAGAAGATGTGGATCACCAACAGCCTGCAGGCCGACTGGATGTGCATGCTGGTCAACACCGGTGAGGGGCCCGCGCACAAGAACAAAAGCCTGGTGATGGTGCCCATGCGCGAAAACGGCAAACTGCGCAAGGGTATTGAAGCAGCGAAGAAGATCAAGAAGATCGGCATGAACTCGTCCGACACCGGCCTGATCTATTTCGACGAGGTGCGTGTGCCGCAGCGCTACCTGATAGGCAGCGAAGGCTCGGGCTTTGTCTACCAGATGATGCAGTTCCAGGAGGAGCGTCTCTGGTGCGCGGCCAGCTGCATACAGTCGCTGTCCAACTGCATTGAATGGACGGTGGAGTGGGCGCATGAGCGCAAGCTCTTCGGCGCCGCGCTGGCCGACCAGCAATGGGTGCAGTTCAAGCTGGCCGAGATGAAGACCGAGGTTGAAAGCCTGCGCGCCATAACTTACCGCGCCTGCGAGCTCTATGTGCAGGGCCAGGACGTGACCGAACTCGCCTCCATGGCCAAGCTCAAGGCCGGGCGGCTCAACCGCCTGGTGCCCGACACCTGTCTGCAGTTCTGGGGCGGCATGGGCTACACCTGGGAGAACAAGGTGGCGCGCATGTTCCGCGACGGTCGGCTGGCCTCCATAGGCGGCGGCGCCGACGAAGTCATGATGGGCATCATTGCCAGGATCATGGGTGTGGCCAAGTCCGCCAAGAAAGCCGCCTGAGCTATGGCCCTACTGGATGTGGTGCGCCAGGGCGCTACCGAGACCTGGACCCTGAACGATCCCGCCACCCGCAATGCCTTGAGCGAAGCGCTGGTGCGGGACCTGCAAGCCGCCTGCGAACGCGCGGCCCAAGACAGCTCGCTGCGTTTTGTCGTGCTGGCTGGCGCAGGCGGGGCATTTTGCGCGGGCGGCAGCCTGGGCGGTTTTGCCGAGGCCATAGGCCAGGCCTTGTCGCCGGGCACGCCCGACCCGCTGGCGGCGATGAACCGGCGTTTTGGCGCGCTGCTGCAATCCCTGTGCGACCTGCCGCAGGTTCTGGTGGCCGTCGTCAATGGGTCCGCGATGGGCGGTGGCCTGGGCCTGGTGTGCTGCGCCGACTTTGTGCTGGCCGGCTATCGCGCGGTGCTGGCCGCGCCCGAGGTCACGCTGGGCGTGGTGCCGGCGCAGATCGCGCCCTTTGTGCTCAGGCGCCTGGGCGACCGGGCGGCGCGCCAGTGCCTGCTCACCGGCCGCAAGTGGACGGCGTGGGAAGCGCTGCAGCTGGGCCTGGTGGACGAGGTGCATGCGGCCGACGAGCTGCCGGCGGCCTTGCAGGCGGTGCTGGCGCGCCTGGGCCAGGCCGGGCCGCGCGCGCTGGCCGCGACCAAGGAACTGCTGGCGGCATCACAGGGCCAGGGCTTGCCCGACGTGCTGGACCAGGCGGCGGTCTTGTTTGCCGGCAGCCTGCGCGGCGCCGAAGCCGCCGAAGGCCTGCGGGCTTTCTCGAGCAAGGCCACACCCGGCTGGGGCTTATGACAAGCATCACAAGCCTGCTGGTGGCCAACCGCGGCGAGATTGCCCGCCGCGTCATTCGCACGGCCCATGCCATGGGCATCAACACGGTGGCCGTGTATTCGGATGCCGATGCCAGCGCCCTGCATGTGCGCGAAGCCGGTATGGCCTGTGCGCTGGGTGGGGACAGCTCGGCCGATACCTATTTGCGGATTGACAAGCTCATTGCCGCGGCGCAAGCCTGCGGTGCCGACGCGGTGCATCCCGGCTATGGTTTTCTCAGCGAGAACGCGGCCTTTGCCGAAGCGGTGATTGCGGCGGGGTTCACGTGGGTGGGACCACCGCCGGCCGCGATACGGCAACTGGGCAGCAAGTCGGCCGCCAAACAGCTGGCACAGGCGCAAGGCGTTCCCTGCCTGCCCGGCTACCAGGGGGCGGACCAGTCGGACGCGCGTTTTGAGGCCGAGGCCGGTCGCATAGGCTATCCCGTCATGGTCAAGGCCGTGGCGGGCGGCGGCGGGCGCGGCATGCGGCTGGTAGAGGCCGCCGGGGATTTGCGGGCGGCTTTGCACAGCGCGCGTTCGGAAGCCGCGTCGGCCTTCGGCAGTGAAGAGCTGTTGATCGAAAAGGCCTTGCTGAACCCCCGCCATGTCGAGGTGCAGGTATTCGCCGACGCGCACGGCCGCTGCATCCACCTGGGTGAGCGCGATTGCTCCGTGCAGCGGCGCCACCAGAAACTCATTGAGGAAACGCCAAGCCCCGCCGTCGACGCGGCCCTGCGCGCGCGCATGTGCGGCGCCGCGGTGGCGCTGGCCCAGGCGGCGGCTTATGTGGGCGCCGGGACGGTGGAGTTTCTGCTTGAAGGCCGTGATTTCTTTTTGATGGAGATGAACACCCGCCTGCAGGTTGAACATCCGGTGACCGAGGCGGTGACAGGGCTGGACCTGGTCGAATGGCAGTTGCGTGTTGCGCGGGGCGAGGCCTTGCCGCTGGCGCAGGACGAGGTGGCGTTTACCGGCCATGCCATCGAAGTGCGCCTGTGTGCCGAGGATGAGGACTTCAGGCCGCATGCGGGCACAGTCCAGCGTTTTCGCGAGCCGGGCGGCGTACGCTTTGACCATGCATTGTTTGGCGGCCTGGTGGTAACCCCGCACTATGACTCCATGCTGGGCAAGCTGGTGGCGCATGCCGCGACGCGCGATGAGGCCGTGGACAAGCTTGTCGCGGCGCTGGGCCGCACCGAAGTGCTGGGCCTGCCGACTAACCGGGGCTTTCTGGCCCGCTGCCTGGCGCATCCGGTGTTCGGCGCCGGCGATGCCTTGATTCCTTTCCTCGCGGAGCAGGGCGCCGCTTTGCGCGAGACGTTGCAAAAAGAGCAAACGCAGGCCTTGTTGCCGCTGGGGCTCGCGGCGCTTTTCCCCGAAGTGACCGATTTGCCATGCCCATTCCCGAAGCCGCTCAGGCTGCGGCATCGCGGCGAGGTGCTGGAGTTGCGCGTGCGGGAGCAGGGCGGGGGACGGTTGGCGCTTGAAGTCGATGGACAGGCGCTACACGCGGTGGTCACGCCGGGCGCCGGCGGTGCCACCACGGTTCGTGTGGGCGGCACACAGCAGCGCGCGGCTGCCGTACGCATTCAGGGCGCCGTAGGACAGGCAGTGAGGCACTGGCATATCCAGGCGGACGGTGTCGACCTGTTTCTGGAAGACGCGAGTTTTGACGCCGCGGCCTCGGGCGGCGCGGTAGCCTCGCAGGAGCTGCGCGCGCCCTTTAACGGCAAGGTCATCACGGTGCATGCTGCACCCGGCCAGGCCGTGCGGCGCGGCGAGACCCTCTTGGTGATCGAATCCATGAAACTCGAACATTCGATCAATGCCCCGCATGATGCGGTGCTGGCGGCCGTGATGGTGGAGTCCGGCCAGCAGGCCGCGACGGGCCAGGTCTTGCTGAGGTTTGAGACATGAGCGCGCCTTGCGCCGTCCACGGTGAAGATGACGAGGCTGTCGCCGCCACGGCCGACACCGTGCGGCGCTTTGCAGAACGCGAGATCGCGCCGCATGCCACGGCATGGGACGAAGCCGGCGAGTTTCCACGCGCGCTCTATGCGCAAGCCGCCAGCCTGGGATTACTGGGCCTGGGTTATCCCGAGACGCTGGGCGGCACACCGGCCTCCTGGCGGCTGCGCAATGCAGTCACGCTGGCGCTGTGCCGTTATGGTGGCAGTGGTGGCGTCATGGCCAGCCTGTTTTCCCACAACATTGCCTTGCCGCCCGTGCTGCGCCATGGCAGCCCGGCGCTGCAGCAGAAAGTCATCACACCCGTGTTGCGCGGCGAAAAAATCGCCGCCCTGGCGATTACCGAACCCGGCGGCGGCTCGGATGTGGCCGCACTGCGCACCACGGCGCGGCGGGATGGCGGCGACTATGTGATCGACGGCGAAAAAGTTTTTATCACCTCGGGCATGCGCGCCGACTTCCTGACCGTGGCCGTGCGCACCGGTGAGGTCAAAGGTCCTGCCGGCATCTCACTGCTGGTGGTGCCGGGTGATGCGGCGGGCCTGTCGCGCAGCCCTTTGCAAAAAATGGGCTGGTGGTGTTCGGACACGGCGCAGCTGCGTTTTGATAATGTGCGTGTGCCTGCCCACTACCTGATCGGCGAAGAAGGCGCGGGCTTTCGCATGGTCATGGGCAACTTCAACGGCGAACGCCTGGCGCTGGCCGCGGCCGCGCTGGGTTTTGCCGAAGCCTGTTATGACGAGGCACTGGACTGGGCGCGCCAGCGCAAGACTTTCGGCGCGGCCCTGGTCGAGCGCCAGGCGGTGCGCCACAAGCTGGTGGACATGCAAATGCGCATTGCTTCCACCCGCGCCTGGGCCGACGCGCTGGCGCTGCGCGCCGATGCAGGTGATGAGGTTTCAGGCAACGCCGATTGGGTGGCCCAGGTCTGCCTCTTGAAGAACCACGCCACACAAACCATGCAGTTTTGCGCCGACCAGGCGGTGCAAATCCTGGGCGGCATGGGTTATATGCGCGGCACCAAAAGCGAACGCATTTACCGCGAGGTCAAGGTCATGATGATAGGCGGCGGCGCCGAGGACATCATGAAGGACCTCGCTGCACGACAATTAGGACTATGACCAAAGCACATCCTGACCCCATCGGCGCGATTGAGTTCGAGCCCGAATTCGTTGCCGGCCTTAAAGACCTGTTTGAGGAAAAAATCGTTTTTAACAAGCTGCTGGGGCTCAGGATCACCTCGATGACGGCTGAAAGGGTCACGGCCCGCATAGACATGCGCAACGAGCTGATAGGCCACTACGCTCACAATCGCATCCACGGCGGCGTGATCAGCGCCGGGCTGGACGCCATGGGCGGGCTGGCCGTGATGGCCGCCATAGGCGCGCGCCACATGGACGAGCCGCCGCTGCAGCGCCTACATCGCTTTACCAAACTGGGCACCATAGACTTGCGCATCGACTATTTGCGGCCGGGGATCAGTGAGTACTTTGAGTTACGGGCCGAGGTGATGCGGCTAGGGTCGCGCGTCGCAAGCACGCGGATGGAATTTTTGGGCGCTGATGGGAAGTTGTTTTCTACTGGGGCTGGAGCTTATATCGTTTCTTAGCCGGGTCTTGTTCCCGGCTTGCGCTCTCTCTGCTGAGGGCGGCTACCCCCGGCCAGCTGAACTCAACAAAAAGCGCAAAGGCCGAAGCAAGACCCGGCCAGACTAAGCTGGCCCCTCAAAACCTAGCGCATTCAAAAACTCCCTCCGCCACCAATGCACATCATGCTCACGAATGTTCTTGAGCAGTTTCTGGTGCCGCGCCTGACGTTCCTCCAGCGGCATCTGCAGCGCGCGCTGTATGGTGCCGGCCGTGCCGTCAATGTCGTAGGGGTTGACGAGCAGCGCGTCTTCGAGCTGCTCGGCCGCACCCGCGAAGCGCGAGAGCACCAGCACGCCCGGATCGGCCGGGTCCTGGGCGGCGATGAATTCCTTGGCCACCAGGTTCATGCCGTCGCGCAGCGGCGTGACCAGTGCCACCCGCGCCACGCGGTACAGGCCAGGCAGGCGTTTGCGCGCCACGTTGCGGTGGATGTAGCGTATCGGCATCCAGTCGAGTTCACCAAAATTGCCGTTGGTGGCACCGCACAGGCTTTCAAGTTCCTGCAACAGGTCGGTGTAGGTTCCCATGTCTTCACGGCTGGGCGCGGCGATCTGGATCAGGGTGGCGCTGCGGATGTTTTCGGGATACTTCGTCAGCAGGGCCTCAAATGCCTTCAGGCGTTGCGGCAGGCCTTTGGAGTAATCGAGCCGCTCCACACCCAGCAGCAGCTTGCGGCGTGAATACTCCTCTTTCATGCGCTCGTACATGTCGCGTGCGTCCTGCGCATGGGTAAGCGCGGCGAATTCATCCACGTCTATGCCTATCGGGAAGGCGCCCGCGCGCACGGTGCGGTGAAAGGCCCTGAAGCGGTTGCCATCCAGTGCCACGGCGCCGGCCTCGGCCTGCACGTAGCGCGAGAAGTGCAGCAGGTCGTTCTCGCTCTGGAAGCCCACCAGGTCGTAGGCGAACAGCGCGCGCATCAGCCATTCATGCTGGGGAATGGCCGCCAGTATCTGCTGCGGCGGCAGCGGGATGTGCAGGAAAAAACCGATGCGGTTGTTGCAGCCCATGGCGCGCAGCTCGGCGGCCATGGGGATCAGGTGGTAGTCGTGGATCCAGATGATGTCGTCGGGCTTGAGCAGGGGCATCAGCTTGTGCGCGAACAGCCGGTTCACGCGGCGGTAGGCCTCGATAAAACCCGTGTCGAAACGCGCCAGGTCCAGCCGGTAATGGAACACCGGCCAGAGCACGCCGTTGCTGTAGCCCAGGTAATAGCCCGCATGGTCTTCGGCCGACAGGTCCACCGTGGCGAGCTTGACGTTGCCGGCCTGCTGCACATGCAGCTCGCCTTCACCCGGCGCGCCGCCTTCGACGACGTTGCCGCTCCAGCCGAACCAGAGGCCACCGGTGGCATTGAGCGAATCGCCCAGTGCGACGGCCAGGCCGCCGGCGGCGGCCTTGCGCGGATCTGCCACGCGATTCGAGACAACAACCAAACGACTCATGACAAATAGCCCTCAGCACCAGCAGGGGCCGCGGAACCGGCTTTGCCGGGCCGCAGGCGCCAGCCCCCTGCAAGGGGGGGAGGTGCTACACGAAGTGAGCATCCGGCGGGGGTGTTCATACCTGGGATTCCCAGGGGGTTGAGAGCCTTACGGCAGCATTGATGATCCCCACCATGGAATAAGTCTGCGGAAAATTGCCCCACATCTCGCCGGTCAGGGGATGGGTGTCTTCCGACAGCAGGCCCACATGGTTGCGCGCGGCCAGCATGGTGTTGAAGATTTCGCGGGCCTGCTCCTTGCGGCCTATGCGGGCCAGCGCGTCTATGCGCCAGAAGGTGCAGATGTTGAAGGCGGTCTCGGGTTTGCCGAAATCGTCGGGTGCCTCGTAGCGGCGCATATAAGGGCCGTCGCACAAATGGGTTTCCAGCGCGTCCACCGTGGCGATGAAGCGCGGGTCCTTGGGGTCGATAAAACCGACCTCGATCATCAGCAGCACGCTGGCGTCCAGGTCGCGCCCGCCGAAGCTTTCGGCAAAGGACTGGCGCTCCTCGCTCCAGGCCTCGCGCAGTATGTGTTCCTGCATGACGGAGGCATGGCCCTGCCAGTAGGCGGCGCGCTCCGGCTGCTTGAGCACCAGCGCGATCTTGGCCAGCCGGTCGCAAGCAGCCCAGCACATCAGGGCCGACGAAGTGTGGATGCGCGCGCGCGTGCGCAGCTCCCACATGCCGGCGTCGGGCTTGTCGTAGTTGCGCACGGCCTGCTCGCCGACGTCCTCCAGCCGCTTGAACTCGGCAAGGCCCGCGCGGTGCAGCAGGCGGTGGTCGTGAAAGGACTGGGCCGCGCCCAGCACCACATTGCCGTAGACGTCGTGCTGGAAGTGCTCCTGCGCCTGGTTGCCGACGCGCACCGGGCCCATGCCTCGGTAGCCGCCCAGGTGCACCATGATGGATTCGGGCAGCTCGCGCTCCAGGCCTATGCCGTAGAGCGGCTGGATATGCCCGCCCTTGGACTGCACCACCACGTTGCTGAGCCAGCGCAGGTAGTCCTCCATGGTGCCGACTTCCGAGAGGCTGTTGAGCGCGCGCACCACAAAAAAGGCGTCGCGCAGCCAGCAGTAGCGGTAGTCCCAGTTGCGCTGGCTGCCGGGCGCCTCGGGAATGCTGGTGGTCATGGCGGCGACGATGGCGCCCGTGTCCTCAAACAGCGAAAGCTTGAGCGTGATGGCCGCGCGTATCACGGCCTCCTGCCACTCCAACGGAATGTGCAGGCGCTGGCTCCACTTCTTCCAGTAGGAGATGGTCTCCTGCTCAAACAGGCGCGCGGTGTCGGCAATGCCGTCGGTCAGCGATTCGTCGGCGCCCAGCAGGAAATTGTGCTCACGCGTCAGCACAAAAGGCTGTTTTGACAGCAGGTGGGAAAGCGAGGCGTCGGTGTTCAGGCGCAGCGTGAGTTCGTCGCCCACGTAGCGCAGGTGGTTGCTGCCCTGGGTGACCAGTGGCTTGCGCCGGCCCCAGTCGAAGCGGATGTCCAGCGCCACGCGTATGCGCGGCGCGCCGTGGATGGGCTTGACCCGGCGCACCAGCGTCATGGGCCTGAAAAAGCGCGAGCGGCTGAAAAACCGCGGCGCGAAGTCAGTGATCTCTATGCCCTGGCCGCGCTTGTCGAAGAGCTGGGTGCGCAGCACGGCGGTATTGGGCTCATACCACTGCCTGGCTTCGGCGAAGTCCTCGATCTCGATGGCGAAGGCGCTGGACTGCGAATCCTGGATGCCGGGCATGGTGGTTTCGCCTTGCTCCGGCTGGGGCTCGAGCAGCGCGTTGAAGACCGGGTCGCTGTCAAAGCGCGGCAGGCAGCACCAGACGATGCGCCCGCGCGCGTCGATCAGGGCGCTGAAGCCGCAGTTGCCGATCACACCCATGGCCAGGGACGGCTTGGCGGGCGACGTGAAATGCAGGGAGTCGGCGGCGACGTTCATGGGCGGCCTCCTGGCGCGGCGGCCGGCGCCTCATCAGTCTCCCGCGACATGCCGCCAAAGGCCGCGTGCAGCCATTCGCGCAGCGCGTCGGGCGATGCGCAGCGGTGGCGCGCCACGGTCGCGCCTTCGCCGACCTTGATGCCTTCACCGCCCAGTGACTGCACGGCGGCAAAGCCGGCTTCGTCGGTGGTGTCGTCGCCGGCGAACAGCGGCAGGCGGCCCGCAAACGGGGGCTCGCGCATGAAGGCCTTGATTGCCGATCCCTTGCTGACATTCGCTGGTTTGACTTCAAACACATACTTGCCGCACAGCAATTCGACGCCGGGTGTGCGGTCGGCGGCTTGCTGCATGACCCGCAGGCACAGCGACTCCAGTTCGGGCGCATGGCGGTAGTGCAGGGCGACGGCAGCCTGCTTGATTTCAATGCGCAGTCCGTCATGGTGAGCTGCGAACTCGGCGGTGCTGCGCGCGAGCTCGCTCAAGTCAGGTTCCGCGAGGCTGACCACCCGGCCTTGTATGTCGCGGCGCTGCGCGCCGTGCTCGCTGGCCAGGGGTAGCTGCAAGGGCGCAAGAAAGTCGTCCAGGTCGGCGAGCCTGCGGCCCGACACGATCGCCAGGGCGCCGCCCAGCTGGCCCGACAGTCGGAGCAGGGCCGGGATCACGCCCGAGACCAACTGGACCGCGTCGGGTTCGGGTGCCAGGTCGGCCAGTGTTCCGTCAAAGTCCAGGAAGAGGGCGGTCCGCGCGCCTATGGCCGGCAGCTGCCCGGAAAGTGCCGAACGCGATGAAGGCAGGGCCGGCGATGGGGAAGGTGATAACTGCATCGCCATTCACCTTAGCAGGCCCCCTGTCAAAGCGCTGTAGGCCGGCTTCGCTTTTTCAGGTTCCGGGGGGCGATGGCTGCTGCGTCGCGGTGCCGGCCAGGCTGTCCTGCACCGCTTTGACGCGCGCCTGGTGGATCACGTCGCCGATCTGCTTGCCGCCGCGTCCCGCTGCCTGCGCCTGGAGTGCCAACGGCTGCGTTTGTACCGCCTGGGCCGCGGCCAGGGCCGCCAGCAGGCGCGGGCGCTGCGGGTAGGGCGAATCGTGCAGGCCCAGTCGGCCGCGCGCGTCGCATTCGCAGGCCAGCAGGATGTCGGCAAAGCGCTGGGGCTTGCGAAATGCATCGCAGCGCTCCAGCAGCCGCACCAGGGCCGCGGCGCCCAGGCTTTCGCTGCGGTGCACATTGCCGTGCTCGCGCGCCACCACGTCGGCGATCTCGCGGCAGTCCACCGGCACGCGCAGGCGCTCGCACACCTCCTTCAACAGGCGTGCGCTGCGTTCTTCGTGGCCGATGTGGCGCGGCAAGGCCTCGGCCGGTGTCGTGCCCTTGCCCAGGTCGTGGCACAGGCAGGCAAAGCGCGCGGCCAGGGGCGCCTTGAGCTGCGCCGACATGTCCAGCACCATCATCAGGTGGATGCCGGTGTCGACCTCGGGATGGTGGGCGGCGGGCTGGGGCACACCCCAGAGGCGCGCCACCTCGGGCAGCAGCTTGTCCAGCGCGCCGCTGTCACGCAGCACCTCGAACAGGCGCGAGGGCTTGTCCTCCATCAGCCCGCGCGCGAGCTCCTGCCACACGCGTTCGGGCACCAGCGCATCGACCTCGCCCTCGGCCACCATGTCCCGCATCAGCACCAGGGTCTCGGGTGCCACCGAAAAGCCGGAAAAACGGGCGGCAAAGCGGGCCAGCCGCAAAATGCGCACCGGGTCTTCGCGGAAGGCATCGGTGACATGGCGCAGGATTTTGGCCTGGAGGTCTTTTTGCCCGCCGAAGGGGTCTATCAGCGCGGCAAAGTCGGGCTCGAAGCGGCCGGGCGCGCTGTCGCCGCGGGCTGGGGCCGCGATGGCATTGATGGTCAGGTCGCGCCGCGCCAGGTCCTGCTCCAGCGTCACGTCGGGATCGGCATGCACCGCAAAGCCGCGGTAGCCGCGCGCCGTCTTGCGCTCGGTGCGGGCCAGCGCGTACTCCTCGCGGGTCTCGGGGTGCAGGAAGACAGGGAAGTCCTTGCCCACGGGCAGGTAGCCCTGGGCCGCCAGTTCCTCGGGTGTGGCGCCCACGACCACCCAGTCGTGGTCCTGCACGGGCAAGCCCAGCAAGGCATCGCGCACCGCGCCACCGACCATGAATATTTCCATCAAGCCAGTTTAGCGGCTAGTGGCCCGATCGAAGCCGGCCCTTAGAAGCTGTTCACAGCCTAAACGCGGCCCCGTTTAGGCCGTGAACAGCTTCTTATTCAGGAAAACACCGGCCGGAAGAAGCTGCGCTCGTAGCTGACGATGCAGCCGGTGGTTTCGGCGTACTTGAAGGCAGCCAGGCAATCCTGGTCCGAAAAAGAGCGCTGGCGGTAAGTCTCGTAGGCCGCCAGGCTGTCGAAGGTGAACAGCGCCAGTGCGATGTTGTTGGCGCCTTCGCTGGGCATGAAATAGCCGTGGTGCTTGCCGCCGAATTTTTCGACCAGCGGAATCCACAGCTTGCCGTAGTGCTCGAACTCCTTGAGTTTTGCGGTGTTGAGCACGTAGCGCAGGTAAATCGTGACCATGGGAGCTCCTGCTTCAGCGTTTGACGCGGTAAGGCTCTTCAAATTCGCGGAAATCGTTTTCGGCAAGCGCGTCATTTATCCAGGCCTTGACGCCGGATAGGGCGCTGACACGCTGGATATAGGCGCTGATCTCTGCCGGCACCGGCAGCGCGTAACGGCTCAGGCGCATGCACACGGGTGCAAAAAAGGCGTCGGCAATGCTGAATTCGCCGAACAGCATGGGGCCTTTGTATTGCGCCAGCAACTCGGTCCACATGTCGACAATGCGCTGCACGTCGGCGCGCACGGCCGATTTGTCGCGCCAGATCAGCTGGCCCATGTCGGACAGGTCGGCCTCGATGTTCATGGGACAGGCCGACCGCAGCGCGCCGAAGCCGCTGTGCATCTCGGCGCAGATGCTGCGCGCCCGGGCGCGGGCCTTCACGTCCTGCGGCCAGAGTTTTTTCTCGGGAAAGCGCTCGGCCAGGTATTCGGCGATGGCCAGCGTGTCCCAGACCACAAAACCATCGTCATCCAGCGCCGGCACCCTGCCGGTCGGGTTCACGCCGCCGATTTTTTCCTTGAAGCTCGAGTTGGCGTCGAAGGAATCGAAGCGCAGCTTGATTTCCTCAAAGGGAATGCCGGCCTGCTTGAGCAGCACCCAGGGGCGCATGGACCAGGAGGAGTAGTTTTTATTGCCGATGTAGAGCTTGAGCATGGAATCCTCGTCTGCTGGTGATGAAGGCCAAAATGAAACGACTTTCGATGCTACAACCCCGCCAGCGCGCCATTGATGCAAAAAAATCGAAAAATTGATGCCGCCCGCACCGGGCGCGAGGTGAAATTCCGCCAAATCACGCTACAGTGTGCGCACTGTCAACACCGTCGGCAGCCGCTGCGGCGGTAAAAAATGAGGTTCAACCATGATTCTGGGTGATGTACTGCGGGCGCTGCTGGGGGGCTTGTTTCGGAGCCGCCGCCGGGGTGCTTCCTCGAAGTCGGCCGCTGCGGGCGTGCTTGCCATTCTTCCCAAGCTTTTGGAACCCGAGAAAAGCAAGGTGCCCAGCTTCTTTTTCCCCGTGTTTTGGGGGACGACGGACGACCAGGCGGTGACCGAGAGCATGAAGTCGGTGACCCAAAAGCTGGTGGGTGGCTATTACTTCGCCGACAACCTGTTGACCTGGGTGCGCAATCTGTCCATGTTCGATGACGGCCCGTTTGTGCAGGCCTGGAAGGATAACGTCGAGAGCGACTCCGACAAAGCCATTGTGTGGCGGCGCTACGTGCTGGCCTGCGCGGCCTACCACTGCGTGCAGCTGGATGGGGATTTCGTCGAGTGCGGCGCTTACACCGGGGTGGGTGTCAAAACGGTGGTCGACTACCTCGGCGGCCCGGCATTCCCGAAAACCTTCTGGTGCTACGACCTTTTTGAGCACGACAGCAGCATGGCCAACCACGCCATGCCTGAGCACGGCGAAGGCCTGTATGCGCGGGTCTGCGAGAAATTCATGCCCTATCCCCAGGTCCAGGTCATGAGAGGGAAAATCCCTGAAGTGTTCGCCAGCGGCTGCCCTGAGCGCATCGCCTACCTGCACATCGACCTGAACCAGGCACCCGCCGAGATTGCGGCCCTGGAACACCTGTTCGACCGCATGGTCCCGGGCGGCATTTTGATTCTCGACGACTACGAATGGGCCGGCGGCTACCGCGGGCAGAAGATCGCCGAGGATGCTTGGTTCGATGAGCGGCAGTACCGCGTGATGCCGCTACCCACGGGGCAGGGGCTGATCATCAAGCGTTAGCCGGTGCACACCCGGCCGGGATCGCCGTTTCCGAAGCCTGCTAGAACCTTCCCGCCGTCTTGCGCTTGGCCGTCAACCCGCTGCGAAGGCCCTGCTCGCCGAGGTAAGAAGGCCCGATGGCGTCCAGCGACGCCGGGTGTATACCCAGCGCCTGCAGGCCGGGCAGCTTGCCCGTGGCCACGTTGTCGCTGGCCATGGCGTCGAGGTTGTCGCGGCTGAGCATGGGTTCGCCGGGGGCCAGTTCCATGAGGCCGGCCTGCAGACGGGCCAGCGGCGCGGGTAGTGCGATCACCGGCCGGCCCTTGCCGCCGTTGACGCCGGCGTAGCGGCCCGCCAGTTTCACGAGCTGCCTGAGCGTGAACACCTCGGGCCCGTAGACTTCATAAATCTGCCCCGCGGTGTCGGCATCCCGCAGGCAGTGCAGGATGGCGTCCGCCACGTCTTCCACCCAGACGGGCTGGAAGCGCGCATCGGCGGCGGCCAGCGGAATCACCGGGAACAGCTGCTGCAGCCGCGCGAAGGTGTTGAGGAATTTGTCTTCGGCGCCGAAGATCACACTGGGCCGCAGCACGGTCACGTCCAGGCCGGTGCTCAGCATCACGGCCTCGCCGCGCGCCTTGCTGCGCTGGTACATGGACGGCGAGCCGGGCGAAGCGCCCAGCGCGCTGATGTGGACGATGCGCCTGAGGCCGCTGGCCTCGCAGGCGCGCGCCAGCTCCAGCGGCAGCTGCACATGCGCCTTGTCGAAGGCGGCCTGCGAGCCGTGCAGGATGGCGACCAGGTTGACAACGGCATCGTGGCCGGCCAGCAGCGGCGCCAGCGAGCTGCTGTCGTGGGCGTCGGCCTCGACCACGTCGACCAGCGGCAGCATCTGCAGGTGGCGCGCGTTGGCCAGCCGGCGCGTGACCACGGTGACACGGCATTGCAGCCGCGCCAGCTTTTCGCACACATGGCGTCCGACAAAGCCGGTGCCGCCCAGAAGAAGGATTTTGTTCATAGGCCCCTAATTTAGCGCTTTTGCCCTGCCTTGCGCTGAAATCCGGTCTTGGCCTACACGCCGCGGACGTCCGGCTTCCCATACTTCGCGGATGAATATCTTTGAAGCACTGCGAATCAGCCACGACACCCAGCGTGCCCTGGCCGACCACCTGGTGAAGACGCAAGGCGACAGCCCGGACCGGGACTCCCTGTTCAAGGAGCTCAAGCGCGAACTGGCGGCGCATGCGGCGGCTGAGGAGCGTTTTTTTTATGTCCCGCTGATCGCGCACGACATGACCCAGGAGCCTTCACGGCACGGTATCGCGGAACACCACCAGATGGACAAGCTGGTGGAAACGCTGGCGAACACCGACTTCAGCTCACCGGCCTGGCTGGCCACGGCCAGGGAGCTGCACCACAAGATCCACCATCACCTCGAGGATGAAGAGCAGGGCATCTTCCAGCTTGCGGGCAAGGTGCTCAGCGAGGCCGAGAAGCTGTCGCTGGCCAAGGGTTACGAAGGCGAATTTGTCTCGCAGCGCACCAAGGACTGAAGCGATACGGCAGGCATGCCGCGTGCCTTGCGGCATCACTCTGGCCGCTTTCAGGGATGGATTTTTTCGCCACGCTGCAGCATGGCGAAAAACAGCGCGAGCCGGCGTTCGCGTGTCTCGGCTTTTTTGGCGGTCTGCAGCCTGAACAGGATGGCGAAGCGGTTGCGCGAATCCAGGGATTCAAAAAAAGCCTTGGCCTTGGGCTTTTTTGCCAGCAGGGCCGCCAGGTCCTCGGGCACGGTGATCCTGCTCTGCGCGTCATAGGCCGCGTCCCAGCGGCCGTCGGCCTTGGCGCGCTCGACCTCGGCCAGGCCCGCGGGCTGCATGCGGCCCGAGGCGATCAGTGCCATGGCCTTGTCGCAATTGATCTTGGACCAGGTGCTGCGCGCGCGGCGGGGCGTGAATTTTTGCAGGAAGAACTGGGCGTCCATGGCGTTGCGCTGGCCGTCTATCCAGCCCTGGCACAGCGCGGCTTCCAGCGCCTCAGCATGCGTGGTGGACGCGATGCCTGAATCCTTTTTGGCGATCTGCAGCCAGATGCCGGCGCTGCTGGCATGGTGCCTGGCCAGCCAGGTTTCCCAGCTTTTGGTGGTTTTGCAGTGGAGGGTGGCGAGGGTGTCGGGTGAGGCGGGCATGCGGCATTGTGCGTGACGCGTCCGCACGGCGGCAAGCCCAGGGCCCATGAAAAAACCGCCCGAAGGCGGTTTTGCGCGAGGCCGTGAAGGCCGGTCACGGCGCTCAGTGCGTGATGTAGTCCGACACCACTTTCCAGCGCCCATCCTGCAGTTGGGACAGGCGCGACTGGTTGTTGCCCAGGCGTTTTTGCGGGCCGAACTTGCCTTCGGCGCTGCCGAAGATGTCGGCCGGGATCACCATGGTGTCCATGGCCTTGATGAAGCTGTCGGTGCTCAGGTTGGCGCCGGCTTTTTGCGAGGCGCGGATAAAGCTGTCGACCACCGTGTAGCCGTAGACCGAGAACACCGTGGGATCTTCATTGAAGGCGGTCTTGTATTTGTTGGCCCAGAAGCGTATCGGCTGCGAGGCCTCATCGAGATAGGGGTTTTGCACCGTCATGGTCGCGTAAAGCCCGTCCATGGCCTTGCCGCCCAGCTTGTGGATCAGGTCGGTGTAGGCGGCGCTGGAGCCCAGGAAGACCGGGTTGTAGCCCAGTTTGCGCGCCGTGCCTATGCCGCCTATGGTTTCGCGGATGATGGTGCCCAGCACCACGAGGTCGCATTCGGAGGCCTTGAGTTTGGCGACCTGCGACGAAAAATCGGTGGCGCCGCGCTTGAAGGAGGTTTTCTCGACCATGGTCATGCCAATGGTTTTGAGGCCATCGTCGGCGCCGCGCTGCACTTCCAGGCCGAACTCGTCGTCCTGGTACATGGAGCAGACCTTCTTGGCGTTCTTTTCCTTGACCAGCTTGGGCACGGCGGCCTTCATCTGGTCGTAGTAGGTGGCGGCGAACGAATACTTGAGCTTGTGGAAGGGCTCGTACATCTCGCGGGCGGCCGTCACCGGGAAGAAATTAATGACGTTTTTCTCGAACTGCACCGGCATGGCCGCCAGGTTCTGCGCCGTGCCCAGGTGGCCCACCATGGCGAAAATCTTGTCCTGGTTCACGAGCTTTTGCGCCGCCAGCACCGCCTTCTTGGGGTCGTAGCCCGAGTCTTCGACGATGAGCTTGATCTTGCGGCCGTTGATGCCGCCCTGCTCGTTGAGCTCGTCCACGCGCAAGGTCATGCCGTTGCGTATCTGCTTGCCGAAGCCCGCCAGCGGCCCCGACAGGTCCTGGATGGAGCCCAGCGTGATTTCGGTTTTGCTCACGCCCTGGCTTTGCGCCAGCGCCGGTGACGCGGACAGGGCGGCAGCGCAGGCCAGCGCGGAAAGGGCGGCGATTGACTTCAGTTTCATGCTTGTCTCCTTAAAGGTTTTTTATCCACTCGGTGCTCAATACATGGCCTCGATGTGCGGGGCGTATTTTTGTTCTACGAGCTTGCGCTTGAGCTTCATGGTCGGCGTGAGTTCTTCGTCCTCCGCCGTGAGCTGTGTATCGAGCAGGAAAAATTTCTTGATCTGCTCGACCCGCGCAAACTTCTTGTTGACCCGGTCGATCTCCGACTGGATCAATTCTTGCACTTCGACCGCCCGCGTCAAGCTGGCGTAATTACTGAAGGGTATGTCCGCATCCTGGGCGAATTTCTCGACGTTTTCCTGGTCGATCATGATGATGCAGGTAAGGTAGGGCCGCTTGTCGCCTATGACCACTGCATCGGTGACGTAGGGCGAGAACTTGAGTTCGTTCTCCAGCTCGCTGGGCGTCACGTTCTTGCCGCCGGCGGTGATGATGATGTCCTTCATGCGGTCGGTGATCCTGAAATAGCCGTCCTCGTCCACCACGCCCACGTCGCCGGTATGCAGCCAGCCCTCCGCATCCAGGGTTTCGGCGGTTTTTCCGGGCTGGTTCAGGTAGCCCATGAAGACATTGGCGCCGCGCACCAGGATCTCGCCGGTGGCAGGGTCCAGGCGCATCTCGTTGTAGCCGGCCGCCGGGCCTATGGAGCCGGGCTTCATGCGGCTGGCCGGCACGCCGCTGGCCGCGCCGCAGGTTTCCGTCATGCCCCAGACCTCCAGCATGGGCACGCCCAGCGCCATGTACCACTTGACCAGGTCGGGTGAAATCGGCGCCGCGCCCGTCACGCAAAAGCGCGCGCGGTGTATGCCGATCAGCTTGCGCGTGTTGTTGAGCGCCAGCCAGCGCGCCAGCGTGAACTGCAGCTTGAGCCCGGCGCTGACAGTCTTGCCCGCCAGCACGGTGTCAGTGATGCGCATGCCCACGCCTATGCTCCAGGCGTAAGCGGCCTGCTGCAGCCAGCTGGCTTCCTTGAGCGCGATCATCACGCCGGAGTAAAACTTCTCCCACACCCGGGGGACGGCGGTGAACACCGTGGGCGCGATCTCGCGCACGTTCTCGGGAATGGTCTCGGGGTTCTCGACGAAGTTGAGTTTGGCGCCCGCATACAGCGAAAAATACTCGCCGCCCATGCGTTCGGCGATGTGGCACAGCGGCAGAAAGCACATGCGCTCGTCGTCCTCGTCCTGCGCCACCAGCGTGTTGTAGCCTCGCGCGGTGAACACCAGGCCGCGCTGGCTGTGCATCGCGCCCTTGGGCTTGCCGGTGGTGCCCGAGGTGTAGACCAGGATGGCGAGATCCTCGGGCTGGCACTCGGCGGCGCGTTCTTCCACCGCGTCGGGGTGTGCGGCCAGGTGGGCGCGGCCCAGCGCGCGCAGCGCGTCCAGGCTCATCACGCCCGGGTCGTTCAGCTCGCGCAGGCCTTCCATGTCGAACACGATCACCTGGCGCAGCAGCGGCAGTTGCGGCCGCACTTCCAGCGCCTTGTCAAGCTGTTCGTCGTCTTCGACAAACAGCAGCGTGCTGCGCGAGTCCTCGCAGAGGTAATGCACCTGGGAAGCCGCGTCGGTCGGGTAGATGCCGCTGCAGACGCCGCCGCAGCTGAGCACGGCGAGGTCGGCCAGCACCCATTCGATGACGGTGTTGGAAAGGATGGAGGCGCACTCGCCGCGTGCGAAGCCCAGGCTCAGCAGGCCGGCCGCGATCTCGCGCACCGCGTCGCCGGTTTGTGTCCAGGTCCAGCTGCGCCAGATGCCCAGCTTTTTCTGCCGCATCCAGGTCTTGGCGCCGCGCTGCTCCACCGCATTCCAGAAAATCGCGGGAATCGTCTCGCCCGGCATGACGATGTCATATTCGGGCTGGATATGGCTGAGGTCCCAAAGATTGCTCATACAGTCACCGCCAGGTTTTCTTTTTCTTCCAGCGACGTTCGCCTCGTACGCCGTCTTCCTTCATGCCCAGGTAGAACTCCTTGATGTCGTCCTTCTCGCGCAGGCGGGCGCAGGTGTCTTCCATCACGATGCGGCCGTTTTCGAGCACATAGCCGTAGTCGGAGGCGTTGAGCGCCATGTTGGCGTTCTGCTCGACCAGCAGGATGGTGGTACCGCGCTCGCGGTTGATGCGCACCACGATCTCGAAGATCTCCTTGGTGAGCTTGGGCGACAGGCCCAGGCTGGGCTCGTCGAGCAGGATCAAATCGGGCGATGCCATCAGCGCGCGCGAGATCGCCAGCATCTGCTGCTGGCCGCCCGAGAGCAGGCCGGCGTCCTGCAGCGCGCGCTCCCTGAGGATGGGGAAGTAGCCGTAGACCGCCTCCATGTCCAGCGCCACGCCGTCGCGGTCCTTGCGGGTGTAGGCGCCCATCAGCAGGTTGTCCCGCACGCTGAGCAGCGGGAACACCTCACGGCCCTCGGGCACATGGCTCAGGCCCTGCTGCACGATGAAAGCCGGGTCCTGCGCCGTGATGTCCTGGCCTTTGAAGTCGATGGAGCCCTTGCGCGGGTCCAAAATGCCCGAAATGGTTTTGAGGATGGTGGACTTGCCCGCGCCGTTGGAGCCCAGCACGGTAGCGATTTCGCTGCGCCGCACCTGCAGGCTCACGCCGCGTATGGCCTTGATCGGGCCGTAGGCGCTCTCGACGTTGAGCAGCTTGAGGACCGGCTGGTCGCTGACGGGCGGCGGAACCGCGCTCATGCTGTTCTCCTGAGGGAAGACACTTCATCGACCGAGCCCAGGTAGGCCTCGATAACGCCGGGGTCGGTCTGCACCTCGCGCGGCGTGCCCACGGCCAGCACCTCGCCCTGGTTCATGGCCAGCACACGGTCGGAGACGCGCGAGACCAGCGACATGTCGTGCTCGACCATCAGCACCGTGATGCCCAGCTCGTGCTGGATGTCCTGTATCCAGAAGGCCATGTCGCCGGTTTCCTCCACGTTGAGGCCTGATGAGGGCTCGTCGAGCAGCAGCAGGCGCGGTTCGGTGCACAGCGCGCGCGCCAGTTCCACCACCTTGCGCACGCCGTAAGGCAGGCCCGCCACCATGGCATCGCGGTGGTGCTGCAGGTCCAGGAAGTCGATCACCTGCTCGGCTTTTTCGCGCGCCTGCAGTTCGGCTTCGCGCGCCTTGGCGGTGAAAAAGAGGTCATGCAGCAGGCTGGTCTGGCGATGCGTGTGCCGGCCTATCAGCAGGTTGTGCAGCACGGTCGCGTGCTCGAACAGCTCGATGTTCTGGAAGGTGCGGGCGATGCCCAGCGCGGCGATCTTGTGCGGCGGCTGGCCCGTGAGCTTTTCGCCGCGGTATTCGATCTCGCCGCTGGTCGGCGTGTAAATGCGGCTGATCAGGTTGAACACCGTGGTCTTACCCGCGCCGTTGGGGCCTATCAGCGTGAAGACCTCGCCCTCTTTCACGTCAAAGCTCACCTGGTTGACGGCCAGCACGCCGCCAAAGCGCACGCTGAGGTTTTGGGCGGAGAGGAGTGTCGTGCTCATTTCAGGCGATCCGATTTCTGGAAGGATTTCTGCCGCTTGAATAGGCCCTTGCGGTAGAAAGGAAACAGCTGGAAGTAGGTGCGCACCTTGAGCCAGCGGCCGTAAAGCCCCAGCGGCTCGAACAGCACAAAGGCGATCAGCACGATGCCGTAGACGGCCGCCTGCAGGCCCGGCGCCTGGCCTATGGCCGCGGGCAGGTGGTCCTTGCTGAGGGCGATCACCTGCGGCATGGAGATCAGGAAGATGGCGCCCAGGAAGGCGCCGTGCACCGAGCCCACGCCACCTATGACGATCATCAGCAGCAGGTCTATGGACTGCAGGATGTTGAACTGGTCGGGCGAGATGAACTGCAGCTTGTGCGCATACAGCGCGCCGGCAATGCCGGCCAGCGCCGCCGACAGCGCGAAGGACAGGGTCTTGTAGCGCGCCAGGTGTATGCCCATGCTCTGCGCCGAGATTTCGGAATCGCGTATCGCCACAAAGGCCCGGCCCGTGGGCGAGCGCAGCAGGTTGAGGATGGCCAGCGTGGCGGCCACGGTGATCAGGAGGCAGAGGAAATAAAAGGACTCGCCGCTGGCGAGCTTCCAGCCGAACATGTCGGGCACCTTGATGTGGATGCCGGCATTGCCGCCGGTCACGCTTTCCCAGCGCGCAAACACCTCTTCGACGATAAAACCGAAGGACAGCGTGGCCATGCCCAGGTAGATGCCTTTGACGCGCAGCGCCGGCAGCCCCACCACCAGGCCCACGGCGGCTGAGAGACCTGCGGCGCAGGCCAGCGCGATGGGAAAGGGCAGTCCTGCGTTCGTCAGCACGGCCTGGGTATAAGCACCCACGCCCAGGAAGGCCGCGTGGCCCAGTGAGAACAGGCCGGTAAAACCCGCCAGCAGCATCAGGCCCAGGCCGGCGATGGCGTAAATCATCACAAAGGTTAGCTGCGCGAGCCAGTACTCGGCAACCAGCCAGGGTGCGGCCAGCAGCGCCAGCATGAGCGCGCCATACCAGAACACATGGCCCGGGTGTTTGGCAAGCTTGATGTCCTGCGCATAGTCGGTTTTAAAAATGAAGCGCACTAGAAAGCTCCCCCCCGAAGCGCCTTCGGCGCTACCCCCTCAGGGGGCGCCACCTGCGGCCCGGCAAAGCCGGTTCCGCGGCGGCCTCGCTGTAAGAGGTGGGATGCATCGGCCTGTTCGTTCTTCATACTTTTTTTCTCAGCTTTTCGCCGAACAGGCCGCTGGGCTTGACCATCAGCATGATGAGCACCACCACATAGGCGGCGACGTCCTTGAAGCCGTCCGGCAGGTAAAAGCCAGAGAGCGATTCGACCAGGCCTATGACCAGGCCGCCGACGATGGCGCCCGGCAGGCTGCCGAAGCCGCCGACCACCGCGGCCGGGAAGGCCTTGAGCCCGATAAAACCCATGTTGGCGTGCACAAAGGTGATGGGCGCCAGCAGCAGGCCGGCAATCGCCGCCACGGCGGAAGCCAGGCCCCAGACCAGGCCGTTGAGCCGCTTGACCGGAATGCCCATGTAGTAGGCGGCCAGCTGGTTTTGCGAAGAGGCCTGCATGGCGATGCCCAGCTTGCTGTACTTGAAGAGCGCGAACAGCGCCAGGCACAGCACCGCCGTGCTGGCGATGATGGCCACCTGCTCGACGTTGATGACCAGCGCGCCGGCGTTCCAGATCTGGTCCTTGTAGGGCACGGGCAGCACATAGGTTTCGGTGCCTATGCCGGGAATCATGGTGATCAGGCCGCGCGCCGTGTAGCCCACGCCTATGGTCAGCATGACGATGGAAAAAGCCGGCTGGCCGAGGATGGGGCGTATCACGAGGCGCTCCAGCAGCATGCCGAACAACGCCATGCCGGCGATCGCGCTGAGCACCGCGAGCCAGAAGGGAAAACCCAGCAGGCTCATGCAGGCCAGGCCGGCGAAGGCGCCCAGCATCATCAGCTCGCCCTGCGCAAAACTGACCGTCTCGGTGGCTTTGTAGATCAGTACAAAACCCAGCGCGATCAGCCCGTAGATACAGCCTTGGGCGATTCCGCTGATGAGCAGCTGCAGGAATTGCAAGTCGCGGTCTCCCCTGTTATGAGACTTGGTTATAGCTGTCGCCAAAAGCTCTGTCGCTAGGGGTTGTTCCGAATACGTGTCGCATGGGTGATCAAGCGTAATGAAGGCATGCCAGCAAATGTTCGGATAGGCGCGGGCCTGGGTTTCTACGGCGACGCGTGGGAACCCGTGGCCGCGAGCATAGAGCGCGGCGGCGTGCATTACATCGCGAGCGACCATCTCGCGGAACTGACGCTGGCCATCCTGCAGAAGGACCGGCAGCGCGACGCGGCGCTGGGCTATGCGCGCGACGTGGTCCCCATGTTGATGAGGTTGTGGCCCTTGATGCAGGCGCGCGGCGTCAAATTCATCTGCAATGCCGGCGGGCTGAACCCGGCCGGTGCGGCGGCGGCTCTGCGCGCGGCGTTTGCGGCCAAGGGCTGGAAGGCGCGCATCGCGGTGGTCACCGGCGATGAAGTCCTGCCGCGGCTGGCGGCGCTGGCGCCGCCGCATATGTTCAACGCTCAGCCCTATGAGTTGGTACGCGAGCGCATGGTGTTTGCCAACGCCTACCTGGGCGCGCGGCCCATCGTCTCGGCGCTGCAGCAAGGCGCCGACATTGTGGTTACCGGCCGCGTGGCCGACGCGGCATTGTTTCTCGCGCCGCTGGTGCATGAATTCGACTGGAAGCTTGAGGGCGCCGCCACGCAGCCCGAGCTGGACCGGCTGGCCCAAGGGCTGGCGGTCGGGCATTTGCTCGAATGCTCGGGCCAGGGCAGCGGCGGCAACTTCGGCAGCCAGGGCGCATGGAAGGCGATTCCCGACCTGGCGCACATAGGCTACCCGATCGCCGAGGTCGGCGAGGACGGCTCGGCGCTGATCACCAAGGCCCCGGGCACGGGCGGGCGCGTCAACTTCGACACCGTGCGCCAGCAGCTGCTTTATGAGGTGCACGACCCGACACGCTATATGTCGCCCGACGTGGTACTGGATATGTCGGAGCTGAAGCTGGAGGACCTGGGTGAGGACAGGGTGCGCATGACGGGCGCGCGCGGCCATTCGCGGCCGGCGCAGCTCAAGCTGGTAGGCGGCTTTCGCGAGGGCTACAAGGCCGAGGTGACCTGGGGTTTCAGCTGGCCCGATGCCTGGGACAAGGCGCAGGCGGCGGTCGCCATGGTGAAGGCCCAGCTGGCCGACAGGCGCATGGCGCATGACGAACTCTTCGTCGAATATCCGGGGCTCAACTCCGCCCACGGCCCGCTGGCGCCGCTGCCCGCGCCCGAGGCGCTGGCCGAGCTCAACGAGGTCTGGGTGCGCCTGGTGGTGCGTACGCAGGACAAAGCGGTGGCCGACGGCTTCGGCCGGTTGTTTCCATGGATGGCGTTGAGCGGGCCGGCCTATACCTGCGGCTTTCACGGCCTGAACAACAGCAGCGAGCTGCTGGGCATCTGGCCCGCGCTGGTCGGCCGCGAGGTGGTCGAGGCGGCGGTGCGTGTGGAGCTTGTGTCCCCATGAAAGTGCAACTGGCAAAACTTGCGCATGCGCGTAGCGGCGACAAGGCAGACTGGGTGGACTTTGGACTCTTTGCCTGGAACGAGGCGGGCTACCGCCTGATCGCGCGCGAAGTCACGGCCGAACGCGTGCAGGCGCATTTCGCGCCCTGGCTGCCCGGCACGGTGCAGTGCTGGGCCCTGCCCAACATCCTGGCGCTCAAACTCGTGCTTCAGGGCGCGTTGCAGGGCGGCGGGGCGCGCAACCTGCGCATGGACAACCTCGGCAAGGCCATGGCGGCGGCCTTGCTGCGCATGGAGATCGAGGTCAGTGCCGCCGAATTCGCCGAAGCCTGCGCCGCGCCGCGCGTGGGCTGGTGGCCGGAGGCGCCATGAGCATTCACATATCAAGGGAAGGGCCGGTCACCGTGGTCACGCTGGACCGGCCCGAGGTGCGCAACGCGGTGGATGCCGAAACGGCGCGCGCGCTGCACGAGGCCTTCGTCGCTTTTGACGAGGATGAGGAAGCGCGCGTGGCGGTGTTCCACGGCGCTCACGGCCATTTCTGCGCGGGCTGGGACCTGCAGGCCGGCGCGCGCCTGGCCGGGCAAGCCGGCGGCGACCAGGCGCTGGGGCAGCTCGACTTTTCGCCCGGCGACAACAAGCCGCCGGCGCCCATGGGCCCGTCGCGCCTGCTGCTGTCCAAGCCGGTGATTGCCGCCGTCAGCGGTGCGGCCGTGGCCGGCGGCATGGAGCTGGCGCTGTGGTGCGACATGCGCGTGATGGAGGAGGACGCCTATTTCGGCGTCTACTGCCGCCGCTTCGGCGTGCCGCTGATAGACGGCGGCACGGTGCGCCTGCCGCGGCTTATCGGCATGGGCCATGCGATGGATTTGATCCTGACCGGGCGCAAGGTGGAGGCGGCCGAGGCTTTGCAAATGGGGTTGGCCAACCGCGTCGTGCCCACGGGCGGCGCGCGCGACGCCGCGGTTGCATTGGCGCGGCAGCTCAGCGGCTTTCCGCAGGCCACGATGCGGGCCGACCGCCTGAGCGCCTACCGGCAATGGGACCTGCCCCTGGAGGAGGCTTTGCACCAGGAGTGGGAGCGCGGCAAGCAGCGCCTGCCGGATGCTCTTGCCGGCGCCGCCCGTTTTGCCGCCGGGCAGGGGCGGCATGGGGAATTCGAATAAGCCTCAGTCCTTGGCGATTTTTCGCGGCTTCCCGAAATCATCAATCGCCACATAGGTCAGACTGGCCTCGGTGACCTTGATGTAGCGGCCCTGGGCCCGGAAGCGCTCGGCATAGACCTCGACCTGCACCGTGATGGAGGTGGTGCCTATGCGGGTGAGGCTGGAGAAGAACGACAGGATGTCGCCCACACGCACCGGCTGCTTGAAGATGAACTGGTTGACCGCCACCGTGGCCAGCCGGCCGTCGACATGGCGGGCCGGCACGACGGAGCCGGCCAGGTCGACCTGGGCCATGACCCAGCCGCCGAAGATGTCGCCGTTGGCGTTGCAGTCGGCCGGCATGGGAATGACCTTGAGCACCAGCTCCTTGTCGGTGGGCAGTTGGACGTTCAGGGCGTCCTCGGCGTGAATGTCCGTATGGGTGCTTGATTCGGTAGACATAGGCACAATCTGAAAAAGTTATTACAACAACCCTCACGATTGTCCCTCATGCGCTCCCGAGCCTCCGCCGCCGATTCTTCCCTTGCCGTGCCCGCCACGCCCGTGCCGGGCGCCGGCAAGGCGCCGGCACCCCAGCGCTCCGACCTGGACACCCTCAAACGCCTTTTCCCCTACCTGTGGGACTACAAATGGCGCGTGCTGGCGGCGCTGAGCTTCATGGTGGGCGCCAAGCTGGCCAATGTGGGTGTGCCGCTGCTGCTGAAAAACCTGGTCGATGCCATGAACTTCAAGCCCGGCGACGCGCAGGCCGTGCTGGTGGTGCCGGTGGCGCTTTTGCTGGCCTACGGCCTGCTGCGCCTGTCGACCACGTTGTTCACCGAATTGCGCGAGCTGGTGTTCGCCAAGGCCACCGAGGGCGCGGCGCGGCGGATCTCGCTGGAGGTGTTCCGCCACCTGCACGCGCTCAGCTTGCGCTTTCACCTGGAGCGGCAAACCGGCGGCATGACGCGCGACATCGAGCGCGGCACGCGCGGCGTGCACTCGCTGATTTCGTACTCGCTCTACAGCATCATCCCGACGCTGATTGAAGTGACGCTGGTGCTGAGCCTGCTGGCCGTCAAGTTCGACGTGTGGTTCGCCGCCATCACCGGCATTGCGTTGGTGTTCTATATCTTCTTCACCGTCACGGTGACCGAATGGCGCACGCAGTTCCGCAAGACCATGAACGAGCTCGATTCTTCGGCCCACAGCCGGGCCATAGATTCGCTGCTCAATTACGAAACCGTCAAGTACTTCAACAACGAGGAGTTCGAGGCCGCCCGCTACGACGAAAACCTGCTGCGCTACCGGCGCGCTGCCATCAAGAGCCAGAACACCCTGAGCCTGCTCAACGCCGGGCAGCAGCTGATCATCGCCATCGGGCTGGTCGCCATGCTGTGGCGCGCCACGCAAGGCGTGGTCGACGGCCGCATGACGCTGGGCGACCTGGTCATGGTCAATGCCTTCATGATCCAGCTTTACATTCCGCTGGGCTTCCTGGGCGTGATCTACCGCGAGATCAAGCAAAGCCTGACCGATCTCGACAAAATGTTTGTGCTGATGGAAAAAGAGCGCGAAATCGCCGACCTGCCGAACGCCCGGCCCATTGCCATCGAGGGTTCGCCGGCGGTGCGCTTTGAGAACGTGAACTTCGCCTACGACCCGGCGCGCCCCATCCTGCACAACGTGAGCTTTGAGATCCCGCCGGGCAAGACCGTGGCGGTGGTGGGCTCCTCGGGCGCCGGCAAGTCCACGCTGGCGCGGCTGCTTTACCGTTTTTACGACGTGCAGCAGGGCCGCATCACCATCGCCGGCCAGGACATCAAACAGGTCACGCAATCCAGCGTGCGCCAGGCCATAGGCATAGTCCCGCAGGACACGGTGCTGTTCAACGACACCATCGAATACAACATCGCCTACGGCAAGCCGGGCGCCACCCACGAAGAGGTCGAGGAAGCCGCGCGTTCGGCGCGCATCCACGGCTTCATCGCCTCCACGCCGCTGGGCTACCGGACCATGGTGGGCGAGCGCGGGCTCAAGCTTTCGGGCGGCGAAAAGCAGCGTGTGGCGATTGCCCGCACCCTGCTGAAAAACCCTCCGGTGGTGATTTTTGACGAGGCCACCTCGGCGCTGGACTCGGCCAACGAGCGCGCCATTCAGACCGAGCTGCGCGCCGCCGCGCAGAACAAGACCACGCTGGTGATCGCGCACCGGCTTTCCACCGTGGTCGACGCGCATGAAATCCTGGTAATGGACGGCGGGCGCATCGTCGAGCGCGGCACGCACGCGCAGCTGCTGGAAACCGAAGGCGCTTATGCGCGCATGTGGGCGCTGCAGCAGAGCTCTGCCGAGGCCTGAGCGGCCCGCCGCGAGCGGGTTTGTATTTCCGGGGACATTTCGCGCCGGGTATTTGCGGAGAATGCCGTTCCATCGCCCGGCCATGGGATTCCCCGTAGGCCTAAATGCCTCACAGGCTCGCATAATCGGAGGACCCGGCGGCCGATGTGACCGCTTGGTTTGCTTTTTGGAGCCCGCATGAGCCTTCACGCCAGTGACTTTGAACGCCCGCGCCCCGTTTTGCCGGCGCACGCCATGACGACCCGTCCGGGCGTGTCCAACCGCGGTCGCTAGGTCTATGGAAACCAAATGGCTGGAAGATTTCGTCAGTCTGGCTGAAACCCGCAGTTTCAGCCGCTCTGCCCAACTGCGCCACGTCACCCAGCCGGCGTTTTCGCGGCGTATCCAGGCGCTGGAGGCCTGGGCCGGCACCGACCTGGTGGACCGAAGCTCTTATCCCACGCGCCTGACGCCGGCCGGCGAAACCCTGTACAGCCAGTCGCTGGAAATGCTGCAGGGCCTGCAGTCCACCCGCGCCATGCTGCGCGGCCACACTTCGGCCGGGCAGGACGTCATCGAGTTCGCCGTGCCGCACACGCTGGCTTTCACCTTTTTTCCGGCCTGGGTCAGCAGCCTGCGCGAGAAATTCGGCCCCATCAAGAGCCGGCTGATCGCGCTCAATGTGCACGATGCGGTGCTGCGCCTGGTCGAGGGCAGCTGCGACCTGCTGATTGCCTACCACCACGATTCCCAGCCCTTCCAACTGGACCCGGACCGCTACGAGATGGTGTCGCTGGGCCAGGAAGTGCTGGCGCCCTTTGTGCGGGCGACCGCCTCGGGCGACCCTGAGTACAGCCTGCCGGGGCGCGCCGGCCAGCCCCTGCCTTACCTCGGTTATGCGCCCGGCGCCTACCTGGGCCGCATGGTGGACATGCTGCTCAAGCAGTCCAGCACAGCCATCCACCTGGACCGCGTCTATGAGACCGATATGGCCGAGGGCCTCAAGGCCATGGCCCTGGAAGGCCACGGCATCGCGTTTTTGCCGCTCAGCGCCGTCAAAAAGGAGCTGCGGGCCAAAAAACTCGTGAGCGCCGGCGGCAACCTCGAAATGACCATGGATGTGCGCGTTTACCGCGAGCGGCCGACCTCCCGGGAATCCGCCAAAAGCCATGCCCAGGCCTTGTGGAGCTACCTGCAGGCGCAAACCAGCAACCGGGAAAAAGCCGCGTCGCGTGGGGGGGCTGGCCCGGCCGCGCGCTAGGGTATTAGATACATACACTAGTAGTAACCCTAGGTGGTTATAAGAAAAATGCATGGAAGATCGTTGAAACAGCATTGGTGTTTTGAGACCCGCAAATTTACAGTTCGTGACGTTCAAAATTTGATGGTTGCCCGTGCCCCCAGACTCTTCCTTCACCCCGCTTGCCGAGCCCGCTCCCACGCCTGCGGCGGCCACGCGCACCGAGCACGACTTCCTCGGTGAAAAGCAGATTCCCGTAAGCGCCTATTGGGGCGTGCACACGGCGCGCGCGGTTGAAAACTTCCCGATCTCCGGCACCCGCATTTCGGCCATGCCCGACCTGATACGCGCGCTGGGCTTTGTCAAAAAGGCCGCGGCGCGCACCAACCAGCAGCTGGGCACGCTGGACGCCAGGCGGGCCGCCGCCATCATGAGCGCCTGTGAAAAGCTCATTGCCGGCCAGTACCACGACCAGTTCGTGGTCGACGTGATCCAGGGCGGCGCCGGCACTTCCACCAACATGAACGCCAACGAGGTCATCGCCAACCTCGCGCTCGAAAAGCTGGGCGTGGAAAAAGGCCGCTACGACGTGCTGCACCCCAACGACCACGTCAACGCCTCGCAAAGCACCAACGACGTCTACCCCACGGCGGTGCGCATCGCCCTGTGGTTTGCCATCGAGCGTCTGCTGGCTTCCATGGCCATTCTGCGCGGCGGCTTCGAGGCCAAGGCGCATGAGTTCCGGGACGTTCTCAAAATCGGCCGCACCCAGTTGCAGGATGCCGTGCCCATGACGCTGGGCCAGGAATTTCTCACCTATGCGGTCATGATTGGCGAGGACGAGGCCCGCCTGCGCGAAGCGCGCGCGCTGATCCAGGAAATCAACCTGGGCGCCACGGCCATAGGCACCGGCATCAATGCGCCGGCCGGCTACGCCGACATCGTCTGCCGCCATCTCGCCGAGGAATGCGGCGTGCCGGTCGAAAAAGCCGCCAACCTGATCGAGGCCACACAGGACACCGGTGCCTTCGTGCAGCTTTCCGGCGTGCTCAAGCGCGTGGCCACCAAGCTCAGCAAAATCTGCAACGACCTGCGCCTGCTCTCCAGCGGCCCGCAGGCCGGTTTTGGCGACATCCGGCTGCCGCCGCGCCAGGCGGGCTCGTCCATCATGCCCGGCAAGGTCAACCCGGTGATCCCCGAGGTCATGAACCAGGTTGCCTTTGAAGTGATAGGCAACGACATGACCGTGACCATGGCCTCCGAGGCCGGCCAGCTACAGCTCAACGCCTTCGAGCCCATCATGGGATGGAGCCTTTTCAAGAGCATCGAACACCTGAGCCAGGCCTGCCTGACGCTGCAGACCCACTGCGTGGCCGGCATAGAGGCCAACCGCGAATTGCTGGCCAAACGCGTGCGCGAATCGGTCACCCTGGTCACGGCGCTCAACCCCATCATCGGCTACGAAAAGGCCGCGCTCATTGCCAAAACGGCCATCGCCACAGGCGCGCCGATTGCCGAGATCGCGGAGTCGCTGGGCATCATGACGCAGGCCGAGGTCGAGGCCTTGCTGGTGCCCGACAAGCTCACGCAGCCCCTTCCGCTGGTCGCCTGAGCGCTGGCACAAAGACTGCTTGTATCTGCCGTATAGTTCCGGACTTCTCATGCGCGCACCACTTTGGAAAAACCCGGCAATCGCCGCTTTGCGCGGGTTTGCCGCCAGACACCGCCCGCGCGGTCCGCTTTCCCCCGTGTGAGAGGCCGGGTAAACCTAGGCCAGTCCCGGGTACCATCTCTCTAGAATAGTTCGCTAACCGTTTCATTCATTACAGGAGATTCCATGAAACTCAAGCTTGTCGCTCTGTCCGTCGCCTTGCTCGCCACCGGCGCCGCATTTGCCGACACCCTTTCCAAAGTCAAGGCTTCCGGCGTTGTCACCATGGGCGTTCGCGATTCTTCGGGCGCGCTGTCCTATACCCTGGGTGACGGCAAATACACCGGCTACCACGTTGAGATCTGCCAGCGCATCCTGGCCAACCTCGAGAAGGCCGCCGAACGCAAGCTGGAAGTCAAATACCAGCCCGTGACCTCGCAGAACCGCATCCCCCTCGTGCAGAACGGCACGGTCGACATCGAGTGCGGCTCCACCACCAACAACGCGACCCGCCAGAAAGACGTGGCTTTCGTCGTGACCACCTTCGTCGAGGAAGTCCGCATCGCCGTGAAGGCCAATTCCGGCATCACCTCAGTGGCCCAACTGAGCGGCAAGACCGTGGCGACCACCACCGGCACCACCTCCGTGCAGACGCTGCGCAAGAACAAGCGCGCCACCGGCGTCGAGTTCAAGGAAATCTTCGGCAAGGACCACTCCGACAGCTTCCTGCTGCTCGAGTCGGGCCGCGCCGATGCCTTCGTGATGGACGGCTCCATCCTGGCCGGCAACATCGCCACCGCCAAGAAGCCTTCGGACTTCAAGATCGTCGGTGAAGTGCTGAGCGTCGAGCCCATCGCCATCATGATCCGCAAGGAAGACCCGCTGCTCAAGCGCCTGGCCGACGACACCGTCAAGGGCATGATCAAGTCGGGCGAAATGAACAAGCTGTGGACCAAGTGGTTCCTGTCGCCGATTCCTCCGAAGAACACCAAGGTCGGCCTGGCCCTGAGCGCCAGCACCAAGGCGGCTTGGGACAACCCGAACGACAAGCCCATGGAAGAATACGCACAGAAGTAATTCTGGCCAGGTAAATTGAACAACCCCGCCGGTCGCCTTGCACTGGCGGGGTTTCCCGTTTACCGTCGCAGGGAAAACAACACAACAACCATTTGCTGGAGCCGTGATGACTTGGGATTGGCAGGTATTTTTGAATGATGACGGTAGCGGTCGAACCTACCTGCAGTGGATGTTTGATGCCTGGGGCTGGACGCTGTCCGTCGCCGGCGCATCCTGGGTGATCGCCATGCTGTTTGGCGCGATCATAGGCACGCTGCGCACCTTGCCGAACAGCCCCTGGCTTGTGCGTTTCGCCAATGCCTGGGTCGAGCTGTTTCGCAACGTTCCCCTGCTGGTCCAGATTTTCATCTGGTATTTCGTGGTTCCCAAGGTTTTCCCCGCCATGAAGGAACTGCCCAGCTTCATCCTGGTGGTGTTCGCCCTGGGCTTTTTCACTTCGGCGCGTATTGCCGAGCAGGTCAGGGCGGGCGTGCAGGCGCTGCCGCGCGGCCAGCGTTATGCCGGCATGGCCATGGGTTTCACGACCCTTCAGACCTACCGCTACGTGATCCTGCCCATGGCTTTTCGCATCATCATCCCGCCGCTCACCAGCGAGTCGATGAACCTCTTGAAGAATTCCTCCGTCGCTTTCGCGGTGTCCATCGCGGAGCTCACCATGTTCGCCATGCAGGCGCAGGAAGAAACCTCGCGCGGCATTGAAATCTACCTGGCGGTGACGGCGCTGTACGCCGTCTCGGCCTTCGCGGTCAACCGGGTCATGGCCTTTGTCGAGAAGCGGGTGCAAATCCCGGGCTTCGTCGTCGCCGGCTCAACGGGCGGAGGTCACTGACATGCTTGGACTCGACATGAGCTTCCTGAACTGGGACATGATCTCCCAGTTCGTTGTCAAGGGCTTTATCTTCAGCATTGAATTGACCGTGATCGCCACCATAGGCGGCATCATCTTCGGTACCGTGCTGGCCCTGATGCGCCTTTCCGGCAAAAAATTTCTGACCATCCCCGCGACTTTTTACGTTAACGGCATGCGCTCGATTCCGCTGGTCATGGTGATCCTGTGGTTCTTCCTGCTGGTACCGGCGTCGTTTTACAGCCTGATTCCCGGCGGCAGCAACTACCGCGCTGAGATCTCGGCCATCATCACCTTCGTCGCTTTCGAGGCCGCTTATTTCAGTGAAATCATGCGCGCGGGCATACAGTCCATCTCGCGCGGCCAGGTCAACGCTGGTCGCGCCCTGGGCATGACTTACGCGCAGAACATGAAGCTGATCATCCTGCCGCAGGCTTTCCGCAACATGGTGCCCATCCTGCTGACGCAGACCATCATCCTGTTCCAGGACACCTCGCTGGTTTACGCGATCGGTGCTTACGACCTGCTCAAGGGTTTCAGCACCGCCGGCAAGATTTACGGCCGTCCTGAAGAGGCCTACCTGCTGGCCGCCGTGATTTATTTCGTGATCTGCTTCGGGCTGTCCTATATGGTCAAGCGCCTGAACAGCAGAATCGCCATCATTCGCTGAGACCGCGTTTCGTCAAGACACGCAAATCTCAAAGAGCACACCGGAGAAGAACATGATTGAGTTGAAAGAAGTTTCCAAATGGTACGGCGACGTGCAGGTTCTCAACAGCTGCACCACCAGCATCAAAAAGGGTGAAGTGGTTGTGGTTTGCGGGCCTTCGGGTTCGGGCAAGTCGACCCTGATCAAGACCATCAACGCGCTGGAACCCTTCCAGAAAGGCCAGATCTTCGTCGATGGCAAGGCCGTGCACGATCCCAAGACCGACCTGCCCAAGCTGCGCAGCCGCGTCGGCATGGTGTTCCAGAATTTCGAGCTGTTCCCGCACCTGAGCGTCACCGAAAACCTGACGCTGGCGCAGGTCAAGGTGCTGGGCCGCAAGGTCGACGAGGCCAAAAAACACGGCCTCAAGTACCTGGACCGCGTGGGCCTGATGGCGCACAAGGACAAATTCCCCGGCCAGCTCTCGGGCGGCCAGCAGCAGCGCGTGGCGATCGCCCGCGCGCTCAGCATGGACCCCATCGCCATGCTGTTTGACGAACCCACTTCCGCGCTGGACCCCGAAATGGTCGGCGAGGTGCTGGACTGCATGATGGGCCTGGCCGTCGAAGGCATGACCATGATGGTGGTGACCCACGAAATGGGTTTTGCCCGCAAGGTCGGCAGCCGCGTGATCTTCATGGACGTGGGCGGTAAGATCCTGGAAGACTGCTCCAAGGACGAGTTCTTCAACCATCCCGAAAACCGCAAGGCGCGCACCAAGGACTTCCTCAACAAGATCCTGTCCCACTGAAAAAGCATTGGGCGCGCTGAAAGATCACCGCAACTGCCAAAAAAGAAGAAAAAACCAAAAAAGCCCCGCATGCGGGGCTTTTTTCATGGCGAGCCTTGCCGGCTTTTGCGGCCCCGGGGCGGTGCGACAATTCAGTCCATGACCTCCGCCCCCCGCCCCCCTGTTTCAACCCTGACCCTGACCCGCCCCGACGACTGGCACCTGCATGTGCGCGACGGGGAAGCCTTGCTGACCGTGGTGCCGCACACCGCCGCGCAATTCGGCCGCGCCATCATCATGCCCAACCTGCGCCCGCCGGTGACCACCGCGGCACAGGCCTCGGCCTACCGCGAGCGCATACTGGCCGCCGTGCCGGCCGGTGTGCAGTTCGAGCCGCTGATGACGCTTTACCTCACCGACAACCTGCCGCCCGAGGAGATCGCCCGCGCCAAAGATGCCGGCGTGGTTGCGGCCAAGCTCTACCCGGCCGGCGCCACCACCAACAGCGACGCCGGCGTGACCGACCTGCGCAAGACCTACAAAACGCTGGAAGCCATGCAAAAAGCCGGCATGCTGCTGCTGGTGCACGGCGAGGTGACCTCGTCCGACATCGACCTGTTCGACCGCGAGGCCGTATTCATAGACACCCAGCTGATCCCGCTGCGCCGCGATTTCCCCGAACTCAAGATCGTGTTCGAGCACATCACCACCCGGGAAGCGGCGCATTACGTGCGCGATGCGGGCAAGTTCACGGGGGCGACCGTCACGGCCCACCACCTGCTCTACAACCGCAACGCGATCTTCACCGGCGGCATCCGCCCGCACTACTACTGCCTGCCGGTGCTCAAGCGCGAAACCCACCGCCTGGCGCTGGTCGAGGCCGCTACCAGCGGTAATACGCGCTTCTTCCTGGGCACCGATAGCGCGCCGCACCCGGCCCACCTGAAGGAGCACGCCACCGGTTGCGCGGGCTGCTACACCGCCCATGCCGCGATGGAGCTGTACGCCGAGGCCTTCGACGCGGCCGGCGCGCTGGACAAGCTCGAGGCCTTCGCCAGCTTCAACGGCGCCGACTTTTACGGCCTGCCGCGCAATACCGGCAGCATCACCCTCAGAAAGGAAAGCTGGCACCCGCCTGAGAGCTATGCTTTCGGCGAGGCCGAGCTCAAGCCTTTGCGCTCGGGCGAAAGCCTGCCCTGGAAGCTGGATGCCCCGACGCGGGCATGATGGACCGCCAACCGGTAAGGACCTGAGCACCATGGCAAGCCCGCCGCCGCTGCCCCCTATCGACTGGGAACGGCCCTGGCTGCAGGCCTGGCGTGAACCCGGCCAGCGCGCGGCCTGCGCGGTCACCGCGGGCGTTGCGCTGCACCAGGCGCTAAATGCCGTCCAGCCGGCGCCTGTGTGTTTCGCGCCCCAGTGCAGCCTGCCTTCCGGCGAGGCCTACGAGAGTTTTATCGCCAGGACCCGCTTGTGCCCCACGCGCGAGGGCGCGCACGATTTTTTCAACGGCCTGTGCTGGATGCGCTTTCCGGACACCAAGCGAAAGCTCAACCAGCTGCAGGCCGCCGAGATCGACGCCGCGGGCATCGCGCCTGTGCGCGGGGCGGTGCGCGACGCCCTCACGGTGTTCGACGAAAACGCCGCCTTCCTGACGGCGCCGCAGCCGCTGTGGGACGCGCTGCTCGCCCGCGACTGGAATAGCCTTTTTATCACCCACAGGGCGCTGTGGCAGCAGGCCAGGCTGGTGCTGTTCGGCCATGCCCTGCTGGAAAAGCTGCTCACTCCCCGCAAAGCCATCACCGCCCACGTCTACCTGGCGCAGCCGCCCATGGGCACGCTCGCGGAACTGGACGCCTGGGTGGCGGCCGACCTCAGCGCGGCCAGGCTGGCCGCCAAGCCTTTTGCGCCCTTGCCGGTGCTGGGCGTGCCCGGCTGGTGGCCCGATAACGAGAACTTTTCCTTTTATGATGACTCCCTTGTATTCCGGCCGCCGCGGTTGTCATAGGCTGTCATAAATAACAGACAAAAATCAGCGACTTAGGCGAGGGTACCGCTTGAACCGGACCCGCGGGCCCTCATATCCTGCGCAAGGCGGGCTTTTTTACCGACCCCACGGAGAACCCATGAAACGTATTTTCCTGTTTGTCCTGACCAATATCGCCGTTGTGGCGGTGCTGGGCATCGTCGCCAGCCTGCTGGGCGTGAACCGCTACCTCACGGCCAACGGCCTGAACCTGACGGCGCTGCTCGGCTTCGCGCTGGTCATGGGCTTTGGCGGCGCCATCATCTCGCTGCTGATCAGCAAGCCGGTTGCCAAATGGAGCGCCGGCGTGCGCCTCATCAACGAGCCGCAGAACGCCGACGAAGCCTGGATCGTTGAGACCGTGCGCAAGCTGGCCGAGAAAGCCCAGATCGGCATGCCCGAAGTCGGCATTTTTGAAGGCGAGCCTAACGCCTTTGCTACAGGCGCCTTCAAGAACTCCTCGCTGGTGGCAGTCTCCACCGGCCTGCTGCAAGGCATGACCAAGGAAGAAATCGAAGCCGTGCTGGGCCACGAGATCGCCCACGTCGCCAACGGCGACATGGTCACCATGACCCTGATCCAGGGCGTGATGAACACCTTTGTGGTCTTCCTCTCGCGCGTGATCGGCTACGCCGTCGACAGCTTTTTGCGCCGCGGCAGCGACAACAACTCCGGCCCCGGCATCGGCTACTACGTCAGCACCATCGTGCTGGACATCGTGCTGGGTTTTGCCGCGGCCATCGTCGTGGCCTGGTTCTCGCGCCAGCGTGAGTTCCGCGCCGATGCCGGCGCCGCGCAGCTGATGGGCCGTCGCCAGCCCATGATGAACGCCCTGGCCCGACTGGGCGGCATGCAACCCGGCGAGCTGCCCAAGGCCGTGGCGGCCATGGGCATCACCGGCAGCATAGGCAAGCTGTTTGCCACGCACCCGCCGATTGAAGAGCGCATCGCGGCCTTGCAAAACAGCCAGGCTTGAACATCACATCAAAGGGCGCCCCGCACAGGGCGCCCTTTTTTTCTTCGCAGGAGTGAAAGCATGAAAAGCTGGATCAGGCAGAACCGCAGTTTTCTGGTGTTGCTGTTGTTGTTCGGGTTGTTCCGCACCGCGATCGCGGACTGGAACCCCATCCCCTCGGGCTCCATGCGACCCAACCTGCTCGAAGGCGACGTGGTCTTCGTCAACCGGCTGGCCTACAACGTCAAGATCCCGCTGACCGACACGGTGCTGGCGCGCACCGCCGATCCGCAGCGCGGCGATGTCGTCACCTTTTCCTCGCCGGTAGACGGCGTGCGCCTGATCAAGCGCCTGGTGGCCGTGCCGGGCGACGTCGTGGAAATGCGCGCCAAGGTGCTCGTCATCAATGGCCAGGCGGCGCGCTATGAGGCGCTGGACACGGCGCCGGAACCGGCCGGCCCGGTGGGTGTGCTGGTGGCCACGCACCTCAAGGAAAGCACGGCCCAGGGCCAGCATGAAATCCAGTGGCTGGCCGGCGTGAAGGCCAAGGACGACTGGGGCCCGATCACCGTTCCTCCCGACCAGTTCCTGATGCTGGGCGACAACCGCGACAACAGCGCCGACTCACGCTACATAGGCCTGGTGCCGCGTCAGCTGCTGATAGGCCGGGCCGAGCGCATCCTGGTGTCGGCCGACATTCTTGAAAAGTGGCAGCCTCGCTTCGAGCGTTTCGGCCGCTCGCTGTATTGACCGGGCCTTATTGAGGCTGGGCCGTGCCGGCCCGCCGCGTGCGTTCCACGGCCTGGGCGACGTCGGCCGGGTTCATGCCGTACATCTCGGCAAACTGCTCCACGGTTTTGCCGCTGGCCTCAAAGGCGCGCATCAGCGCTTCACGTTTTGCGGTCTGCACCGCCAATTCGGCAAAAGCCTCATCGAGCAACGCATTGGCGGCTTCGTCCTGGGTCCGGGCTCGCTCGGCGTATTCCTCGCGGCTCAGGCCCGAAGCCTCGATGGCTGCGACCAGGCGGGCGCGGGCCTTGGGGCGCAAATCCTCCTTGGAGCGCGCCTGGCGGCGCCGGAACACCTCCATGATGGCGTGGTGCACATGCTCGGGCGCCACCGGCTCCACGGGCTCGCCCTGCAGGTTGTGGCGCGGAAGGCCTGCCGCCACGCATTCGAGATAGCGGGTGGAACGCGCATGCAGGCCCAGCGCGACTTTCAGCTCGTCGCGCTTGAAGGTGTCCGGGTTCTCGGCCAGCAGGTCCTGGAAGGCGCCCAGCTTGAGCGGCAGGAACTGCGCGCCGAACATTTTTGGATAGAGCTCGAACAGCTTTTCCAGCACCGGGTGGACTTCGCGCGTGCGTTGCTGCGGTGGGGCGGCGGGCCGGGAGCGCTGCTGCTGGCTACGGGGGCGCTTGGCGCGCGGGGTGGGTATGGTGGTGTCGGTCATGGGGGTGGGGTGAAAAGGTGGACTGCCGGGTGTTCAGCCGCTAGCGCGGCCTGAACATACGAAAGAGGTTGTCGGGGGTGACGGCAAAATAATCGGCCGGCCCGCCGCCGCGAAGAATGGGCTGGGCGGCCGCCGTGTCGTAAATGCCGTCCTTGAGCAGCTGCCTTGCAATGTACACGCCCACGACTTCGCCCAGCACCAGCCAGGTCGACACCGGCACGCCGTCGGCGCCCTGCAGCTGCAGGATCTGGGTCAGCTTGCACTCGAAGGACACCGGGCTTTCCAGCACGCGCGGCGCGGCGATGCGCTGAGAGGCTGTGGGCGTGAGGCCGGCCAGCTCGAACTCGTTGACCTCGGGCGGTACCATCGCGCAGGACTGGTTCATGGCCTCAGCCAGCGGCCGGGTCGCCAGGTTCCAGCCGAACTCGCCGGTCTCGCGGATGTTGCGCAAGCTGTCCTTGGCGCCAATGCTGGCAAAACCGATGATGGGCGGTGTGTAGTTGAAGGCGTTGAAAAAACTGTAGGGTGCCAGGTTGAGCCGGCCCTTTGCGTCCCGCGAGGAAATCCAGCCTATGGGCCGCGGCCCCACCATGGCGTTAAAGGGGTCGTGCGGCAGGCCGTGGCCTTTGGCGGGCTCGTAATAGTGAAAGCCGTCGTCAGCCATCATGCGGCCATCCGCTGCCGTTCGGCATCCTGCAGCACGCAGCGCGCCAGCGCTTCAGCGACCTTGATGCCGTCCACGCCGGCCGACAGGATGCCGCCCGCGTAGCTCGCGCCTTCGCCGGCCGGGTAGAGGCCGCGCACGTTGACGCTTTGCAGGTCCTCGCCGCGGCTGATGCGTATGGGTGAGGAGGTGCGTGTTTCCACGCCGGTCAGCACCGCGTCATGGGTGTCAAAGCCCTTGATCTTTTTGCCGAACACCGGAAAAGCTTCGCGCATGGCCGCGATCGCATAGTCGGGCAGTGCCGACGACAGGTCGCCCAGGGTCACGCCCGGCTTGTACGACGGCGTGATGCTGCCCAGCGCGCTCGAGGGGCGGCCGGCCAGGAAGTCGCCGACCAGCTGCCCCGGGGCGCGGTAGTCGCCGCCGCCCAGCACAAAGGCGTGGGACTCGAGCCGGCGCTGCAGCGCGATGCCGGCCAGCGCGTCGCCGGCCTCAAAGCCGGGGTAGTCGCGCGGGTCTATGCCGACCACGATGCCGGCGTTGGCGTTGCGCTCGTTGCGCGAGTACTGGCTCATGCCATTGGTCACCACGCGGCCGGGCTCTGAAGTGGCCGCCACCACCGTGCCGCCCGGGCACATGCAAAAACTGTAGACCGAACGGCCGTTGCTCGCGTGGTGCACCAGCTTGTATTCGGCCGCGCCCAGCGAAGGATGGCCGGCATGGCGGCCCCAGCGCGCGCGGTCAATGATGCCCTGCGGGTGCTCGACCCGAAAGCCGATGGAAAACGGCTTGGCCTCGATGTACACGCCGCGCGCATACAGCATGGCGAAGGTGTCGCGCGAGCTGTGGCCCAGCGCCATCACCACCTGGTCGGCGCGCATTTCGTGGCTTTGGCCCGTGGCCTGGTCCAGCACCGTGAGGCCGCGCAGCTGTTTGCCCTCGGGGCCGTCCTCGATCAGCACGTCGGTCACGCGCTGCTCGAAACGGATCTCGCCGCCCAGCGCGACGATCTGCGCGCGCATGTTCTCGACCACCTTCACCAGCTTGAAAGTACCGATGTGCGGATGCGCCTCGAACAGGATGTCGGCCGGCGCGCCGGCTTTGACGAATTCGTTCATCACCTTGCGGCCCAGGTGGCGCGGGTCCTTGATCTGGCTGTAAAGCTTGCCGTCGGAAAAGGTGCCGGCGCCGCCTTCGCCGAACTGCACGTTGGATTCGGGATTGAGCACGTTCTTGCGCCACAGGCCCCAGGTGTCGCGGGTGCGCTGGCGCACCGTCTTGCCGCGCTCCAGCACGATGGGCTTGAAACCCATTTGCGCCAGCAGCAGCGCCGCGAACATGCCGCAGGGGCCGAAACCGACCACGACGGGACGCAGCGGCAGGCCGGCGGGCGCCTGGCCCACGGCACGGTAGGCCATGTCGGGTGTGGGCAGGATGTGCGGGTTGCCGGCAAACTTCGCCAGCAGCGCGCTTTCCTGGCCGGCGTCGGCCAGCGTGACGTCGACGATATAGACCTTGAGCAGGTCCGCCTTGCGGGCGTCGAAGCTGCGTTTGTGGATGTGGATATTCTGCAGGGCGGCCGCGGCAATACCCAGGGTCTGGGCCACCAGGGCGGGCAGGGCGTCTTCCGCGTGCTCCAGCGGAAGTTTGAGTTCGGTCAGGCGAATCATGGCAAGGGGCTCGTGTTGATCAAGCAGCCCGCATTTTAAAGGGCGCCACGCCATGGCGTCTTGCTGGCGGATAATAGGCTCCGTGAAGCACGCCAGGCCGCCGCTGGTGCAATCTGGGAAACCAGGCACTGGAGGAACGTCCGGACTGCACAGGACAGCGTAGGAGGTAACACCTCTCCACCGTGAGGTGAGGATCAGAGCAACAGAGACGAGTCGGCCTTGGGGTAACCCCGGGCCGGGTGAAACGGGCAATCTCTACGCGCAGCAATACCAAGTAGGCCAGCGTTGATGTGGTTCCGCAGAGCTGGCGGGTAGGTAGCATTGAGCCGTGGGGGCGACCCCCGGCCCAGATTAATGGCGGTCACGCCGGGCTTTCTCCAAGGGGGCCCGGTGCACAGAATCCGGCTTATCGGCGGGCTTCACACTTTATTTGCACGGCCTTGGCGGCCCCGGCGCATCCAGAGCTGGAACGCCAGGAAACCCACCACCCCCAGGTTGAGCAGCAACACGCCCGCGTTGATGGCGCCGGGCCGGTGCGCCAGGTGGGCCACTTCGAGCGGGACGTAAAGCGCCCCCGACAGCGCGCCTAGCCATTCGGCCCAGGTTTTTTCCTTCCACAGTCCCCAGGCTTCCAGGAAGCGCACGGCGATATACGCCAGCGCCACCGGCGCCAGCGTGCGCAGGTCGATGGCACTGAGCAGGTCGGCATAGTGCAGCAGGAGCGTGGGGTAGGGCCGGGCCGGGTCGAGATGAAAGCGCCACAGCAGCGCGACGGCCAGCCGGTGGATGTCGTGGTGCAGCAGCTCCAGCAGGCCTATGCCGGCCGCCAGCGCGGCCAGGCCTTTGGCGGCCTCAAAAACGGCAATGGCGCGCAGGGCGCGCCTGCGGCCGGCGGGTGTGGCGCCGGCGGGCGGGATCGTCTTGCCGGGAGTCATGCAGGCGCCGCGCAGGGGTAAAACCGGCGGCGCCTGAGGCGAGTGGCCTTATTTCGAGGCGGCGGACGCGGGGGCCTTGGCGGCTGCCGCGGCAGGTGCGCCGAAGTACTGGGTGTAAATCTTGTCGTAGGTGCCGTCGGTCTTGATGTCGGCCAAGCCCTTGTTGAGTTTTTCCAGCAGTTCGGTGTTGCCCTTCTTGACGGCCAGGCCGTACTGCTCGGCGGCGAAGCTGGCGTCGCTGATGGTCTTGAAGTTCGCGCCGCTGTTGTTATTGACGTAGTGCACCACCACGCCGTTGTCGGCCACCACGGCATCCACGCCGCCGGCTTCGAGTTCTTTCAGCGCCAGCGGCGTCGATTCAAAACGCTTGATGTTGGCGCTGTCCTTGCCTTGCAGTTTGGACACCACTTCATCGCCCGTGGTGCCGTTCTGCACGCCGACCTTGAGTTTTTTCAGGTCGTTGAACTTGGCGATCTTCGAATCCTTCTTGACGGCGATCAGCTGCTGCGCGTCGAAGTAAGGCGTCGAAAAATCCATGGTCTGCTTGCGCTCGGCCGTGATGGTGATGGACGACACCAGCAGGTCGCGGTCGCCCTGGGCCAGGGTGTTGAAGATGCCTTCCCACGGCGTGTTCACGAATTTCACTTCGATACCGGCTTTTTGCGCCACGGCCTTGACGACCTCGATGTCGAAACCGACGATCTCGCCTTTTTCGTTCTGCGATTCAAAGGGTGCGTAGGCGGCGTCGGTGCCCACCAGGTAGACCTTGGCAGCCGGCGCGGGCGCGGAGGCTGCGGGCGCCGATGCACCGGCGGCGGGTGCTGGGGGCTCCTGCTTGCCGCAGGCCGCCAGAACCAAGCCGGCCAGCAAAATGCCGGCGCTTTGAAGGAAATGTCGGGTCGAGATGGAAGACATGAAAACCTCGCTGAATGTTGAATATGTGAGTTCAGAATCCCGCGGAAAGGCGGGCTGGTGGCCCGGTTCCCGGCAGGTATGAGAAAAAAAGTATAAACCGTGGCCGTCAAAAACCTAGCAATTGGTGTGCCCGAGGTGACGGACAGGCTGCACAAGCGTGTGCGCAGCCCTACAGATTGGCAAAACCCTGCGACTCAATGCGCTCCACATGCGCGAGCAGCGATCGCTTGGCCACCGGCCAGATGCGCGGGTCCACGTCGTCGTAGGCGGCCGCAACCCAGTCGTCCATGGTGCCGTCCGGCCGAGCCCGCATCACGCCGATGATCTTGGCCTCGCGCTTGAGGCGGTGCGCCTTGAGCTGGGCAATCGCGGTTTTAGCCTCGCCTATCACATAGCCGTGCGCCGGGGCGATGAATTCGATCCGGTGTTCGTCGCAGGCCGCGCTGAGCGCATCCAGCGATTCGAGGTAGGCGTTCATGTCGCCGTCCGGCGGGTCGATCACGGTGGTGCTGCCGTTGAGGATGTGGTCACCGCTGAACAGCAGGCCGTCTTCCTCGAGCACCAGGCAGACATGGTTGGCCGCATGGCCGGGCGTATGCAGCGCCTGCAGCGTGTGGGTGGTGGTCTCGCCGTCCGGCCCTTCTCCCGAGAGCGTGAGGCGTTCCCGGTGTTGCAGGGCCCTGTCGGGTATGAAGGCGCTGGCGCTGCGCGCCGTGGGTGCCGAAGGCAGGCCCAGGATGGGCGGGGCCATGCGGCACAGGGCCTGCAGCGGTTTGGCTCCGGGGGAATGGTCGGGATGTGAGTGCGTGCAGACAATCATGCGGATATCGCCGCCGGCCGCCTGCCAGAGGCGCTGCAGGTGTTCGTGGTCGGCTGGGCCCGGGTCGATCACGATGTAGCCGCTGTCCGTGTCGCCGACAAGGTAGCTGTTGGTGCCCGGCCCGGTCATCACACCCGGGTTGGGAGCGGTCAGGCGGCTCACATTGCGCAGCAGCGCTACCGGCCGCGCGCTTTGCCAGTCCAGCGTGTGCACGATCTGCCCGTCGGGGCAGGTCAGCGCGAGTTCGCCATAGGGCGCTTCATGCTCCATATAGCGCGCTTCCTTGCCGGCCAACAGCCCGGCGCGCGGGCAGGAAGTCCACAGCGGGATTTCAGACGCGCAGGCGGCCAGCAACGCGTCGACATCGGCATAGTGCCGCAGCTTTTCCAGCGTGCGTATGGTGGGGAAGATGATGAAAAAATCGCCCGCCGCGTGCCGCGCCAGCGCATCGGCCGGCCGCACCCAGACCGGCTCGAACTGCTCGGCCTCGTCGGCCACCGGGCTCTGGCCTTCGGGCATGCGCGCCACCAGAAAGGGCACGTCAAAGCGCCGCGGCAGGTCGCGGTCGGTGATCCAGTGCGCCAGCACAAACACCTCGTCGCCCGCCAGCGTGAGGCCGCGCTCGCGACATTGCGCGGCAAAGGGCGCCTTGCGGTCCAGGGCCGCGATGTCCGCCGTACTGGCATGGCTGCCATCCGCATGGCGTGCCAGCAGCACGCCCAGTTCCTCAAAACTTTCCCGTATCGCCGCGATGGCCTGGGTCAGATGCAGGTCGCTTTGCGTGGCCCGTCGCGTCGACTGGGCGTGCGCCTGCGCGTCCGCAGCGTCGATGCCTCCGCCGGGGAAGACATACGCGCCCGGCGCGAAGCTGGCTGTCATGGAGCGGCGTGTCATCAGCACCTCGATGCCCTGGGGCGTGTCGCGCAGCAGCAGGACGGTGGCGGCAGGGCGTAGCGGGGCGGGGTCGCGGTGGGGGTGGAGTTGTTGTGAGAGGCGGGGCATTTTTGGATTATGGCTTTTAGGGTGGGTTCTTGCTGTGGCGGGGAGCCCCCGGCGGAGAAGCACAGATAATCCGGGGATGCGAATCCGATTCACCAAAATGCAAGGCGCGGGCAACGATTTCGTCATGCTCGACGAAACCCGGGGCCCGCTGGGCCTGAGCACCGCCCAGTACCGTTTCCTCGCCGACCGCCATTTCGGCGTCGGCGCCGACCAGATCCTCACGGTGCGGCCTTCGCCCGCGGAAGGCATTGATTTCGAGTACGTGATCCACAACGCTGACGGCGGCGAGGTGGAGCAGTGCGGCAACGGCGCGCGCTGCTTTGTGCGTTTTGTGCGCGAGCAGGGGCTCACGAGTAAGGACGTCGTGAGGGTCAAGACCCTGAGCGGCATCATCGAGCCGCGTATGCAGGCCGATGGGCGCGTCACGGTCGACATGGGGGCGCCGGTGTTTGAGCTGGTGCGCGTCCCGTTTGACGCTGCCGGCCTGGCGCCCGTGGCGCAAGGTTCATGGGAGAAATGGCCGCTGGCACTGCCGGGGCAGGCGCAGGCGGCTTCGCTGTTCATAGGCGCGCTGTCTATGGGCAACCCGCATGCGGTGCAACTGGTGGATGAGGTCGATACCGCGCCGGTGCTGCAAACCGGCCCGCTGATCGAGAACCATGCGCGCTTTCCGCGCCGCGTGAACGCCGGCTTTATGCAGGTGGTCTCGCGCGGGCAGATTCGCCTGCGCGTTTACGAGCGCGGCGTGGGCGAGACGCTGGCCTGCGGCACGGGCGCTTGTGCGGCCGTGGTGGCGGGCATACGCTGGGGTCTGCTGGATGCGAAAGTGGATGTCATGACGCGGGGCGGCCAGCTGACCATCGAATGGCCGGGCAAGCTCGATGCGCCTGTCATGATGACGGGGCCGGCGACCACGGTGTTCGAGTCCGAGATCGACATTCCCGACGGAGTCTGAAAACGGTCTTTCCACGAAAGCGGATGTAACGCGGGCACCCTGCGCCTTTGCGTTCGCCACAAAACTGAGGACAATCCCCGACATGAATCCAACCGAACATCCCATCACCGAAGACGACATCGCCAATTTCCTGGCCAACACGCCCGACTTCTTCGAGCGCCATGCCGAGTTGCTGGCTTCGGTGCAACTGTCCAGCGGCCACGGCAACCGCGCTGTCAGCCTCCAGGAGCGTCAGGCGCTGATGCTGCGCGAAAAAATCAAGGGCCTGGAAACACGCATGGTCGAGATGATCCGCCACGGCCAGGACAACGTCGGCATCGCCGACAAGATGCAGCGCTGGACGCGCAAGCTGCTGCAGGCCGCGCAGGCGCGCGACCTGCCGGGCGCGGTGGTCGAGGGCATCACGACCGAGTTCCTGATCCCGCAGGCCGCGATCAAGGTCTGGGACGTGAACGGTATTTTTTCGGACGAGAGTTTCGCCACCGGCGTGAGCGAGGATGCCAAGGCCTTTGCCTCCTCGCTGGGCGCGCCCTATTGCGGCGTCAATTCGGGCTTTGAGGCCGCCGGCTGGCTGCCTGAGCCTGCGGTGGCGCTGTCGATGGCGATGATCCCGCTGCGCGCCGCCCCGGGCGCGGATGCGTCCGGCCTGCTGGTGCTGGCCTCGCCCGACCCCGAGCGCTTTCACAGCGGCATGGGCACCGACTTCCTCGAGCGCCTGGGCGAACTCGCCAGCGCGGCGCTGACGCGCCTCCGGCCCCAGCCGGCGGCCGCCGAATAAACACCACGGTTATGGCGCAGGCATTCCCTCCCGCGCCGGACATTGCGCCCGAAGCCGGCGGCCCGGTGCCGCCCTCGCACCCGCTGGTCGAGCGCTACCTCGAGCATGTGCGCGTGGAAAAACGCCTGGCTTCGCGCACCGTGGAGCTGTATGCGCTGGACCTGCAAAAACTCGAGGCCAACGCCGGCCAGGCCGGCGTGGCGTTGACCGAGGTGCAAAACATCCATATGCGGCGCTGGGTCGCGCAAATGCACGGCGCCGGGCGCAGCGGCCGCGGCATCGCGCTCATCCTCTCGGGCTGGCGCGGTTTTTACACCTGGCTGGGCCGTGAGGGCCTGATCAAGGGCAATCCGGTGCAGGACGTGCGCGCCCCCAAGGCCGCCAAGCCCCTGCCCAAGGCGCTGAGCGTGGACGAGGCCGTGCAACTGGCCGCCTATAACGCCGACGCCGCCGAAGGCGACCCGGTGCTGGCGCTGCGCGACCAGTGCATCACCGAGTTGCTGTACGGCTGCGGGCTGCGCATCGCCGAGCTTGTGGGGCTGGACGTGCAGGCCAGTGCCCAGGCGCGCGGCTGGATAGACCTGGATGCGGCCGAAGCCCATGTGCTCGGCAAGGGTTCCAAGCGGCGCAGCGTGCCGGTGGGTCATGCGGCCTTGCAGGTGCTGCGCCAGTGGCTGGTGGCGCGCGGCGGCTGGGCGCGCGAGGACCAAGCCCTGTTCATCAACCAGCGCGGCACGCGCCTGACGCCGCAGCACATACGCGTGCGCCTGAAGCAGCGCTCGCTGAAGGCCGGATTGGCCACGCCGGTGCACCCGCACATGCTGCGCCACTCCTTCGCCAGCCATGTGCTGCAGTCGAGCGGTGATTTGCGCGCGGTGCAGGAGTTGCTGGGCCACGCCAACATCACGACCACACAGGTCTATACGCGGCTGGATTTCCAGCACCTGGCCAAGGTGTATGACGCGGCGCATCCGCGAGCGGTGTCCAAGGCCGGCACGGGCATGCCGGCGCCGGCGCTGCCTGCTGAAAACGGCCAGGCATCCAAAGCGGCCAAACAAGCCGCGGGCCCGGCCAAGGGCAAAACCTGAGCAGGCCGCTCAGGCCGCCTTGGGCCGGTCGCGCCGCACCGGCCGCAGGGGCTGCGGCTCCCCGAGCATGAATACCGCGCGCTTGCCCTCGGCCGGCGCGGCGGCCAGGCGCTCTTCGAGCTGCGTCAGCAGACCCTGCGCGTTGGAGCCCTGGTGGGGCACCAGCGCATAGGCCACGTGCACCTGCGCCACGCAGTCCACATGCAGGCCCTTGTAGGGCATCAGGCAGCGCGCCACGATGCGCGGGCCCAGCGTGCCGGCGTCTTCGGCGTTGAACGGGCCTTCCACCAGCATGCCGAAGCGCCGCTCCGACAGCCGCGCGGCGCTGTCGATTTCGCGCGCGGTGGACAGCAGGCGCTCGGCCACGCGCAGCGGCAATTCCTCGGCCGCCTTGCGCCCGAAGTCGCGCTGGATCTGCTCGGTGTTGACCAGGTCAATGATCATCACCGCGCTCTGGTGGCGCAGCCGCTCGGAGCGCGCGATCATGCGGATCAGGCGTTCGGCGAACACATGGCCATTGATCAGGCCGGTGGCCGGGTCGACCCGGTCCAGGCCCTGGATGCGGCGTATGTTTTCGCGGCGCTGCTGGCTGCGCAGCATCAGCACCAGCATGACAATGGGCAGGTGCAGCGCCACGCCCAGCTGCATGCCGTGCTGGGTCAGAAAGCCTATGGGCACCAGCTCGGCGTTGCGCGCCATGGTCCAGCCGGCGGCGACCAGCACGGGCACATAGGCCAGCATCAGCCAGGGCGCGAAGCGGTCGCCGCGCCGCCAGGCCCAGCCCATGACCAGCATCCCGCTGAACTGCAGGATCAGCATGATGGGGATGAACACGTCCATGCGGGAGGCGGCGGGCAGCAGCGCCAGCAGCACCGCCACCAGCGCGCCCAGCGCGGCCTGGCCCACCATCAGCCAGTGCAGGCGCGGCGAGCGCTCGGGCAGGGCCACGGCCGCGGAAATGAAGAGCAGCATGGCCGAGACCGTCAGCATGGGCAGCACCGAGGTCGCGACGTCGCTCCAGCCGGGCCAGGCCGGCCACAGGTGCAGGCCGGCGATGCCGGTGACGGTGGCCTGGGTCAGTGCCAGCAAGGTCACGCACAAGGCATAAAAGCCGTAGGCGGTGTCGCGCAGCGATACGGCGCCCAGCGCCGAGATCAGCGCGGCCAGGCCGGCCAGGCCGAAGAAAATGCCCAGGATCAGCGAGACGCGCTGCTCGGAGTAGCTGAGCCGGCCTTCGCTGATGAACTGCAGCGGTGCGCTGAAGGCGTGGCCGTTTTCCAGGCGCAGCAGGTAATTGGAGGGAGTTTCGGCCGACAGCGCGATGGGCAGCAGCGGGTGGCGGTGCGGCACCGGCCATGTGTTGACCGCCACGAGGTCGCCGGCGCGCTGCTCGTTCCACTGGCCGGCACCGTCCAGCGTGTACAGCGACGCCCGGTCTATGGACGGGTAGGGCACCTCGAGGTACCAGCGCTCGCTGTCGGGCGCGGGCGGCACGTTAAAGCGCACCCACATCGAGGAACCGCTGGTGACCGGGTAGATCGCGTCGGCGCGCGTCGGCTTCCAGGGGATGTCGGGCGTGGCGGCGACCTGTTCGGGCGTGAACTTGCCCGTGCTGTCTATCCAGTAGTCGCCCCAGTCCTGCAGGGCCACCGGCTGCACCTGGGCGTCCAGGTCCAGCACCGTGCGCGAGCGGGCGTCCAGGCTGGTGAGCGCCAGCAGCGAGCCCATCAGCAGGCTCATCGCCAGGCCCAGCAACAGGGTGCGCATGGCCGCAGGCCTGCGAACCACAGCGCCCGTAAATGGCCTGGTTTTCTTGAGTTGCAGGAAAAAGTAATTAAAAATCATTAATTTACGATTGTCGCAAACTTTCCGGAAAAACGACCGCCACGAGTTTAGAGAGCTGTTTCGGTGGCTGTTTGTGCGAGGGATGGCGCGGTCGCACAGGGCTTGCACAGCCTGCCACGACAATAGCACCATGAAAACACTTCGATTGCGCGATGGCAAGGAGCGCTCCCTGCTGCGGCGCCACCCATGGATTTTTGACGGTGCCATCGCCAAGGGCGGCGGCGACGCCGGTGAAACGGTGCGGGTGGAAAGCCACGCCGGCCAGTTCCTGGGCTGGGCGGCCTTCAGCCCGGCCTCCAAGATCCGTGCGCGGGTCTGGAGTTTTGACGAGGCCCAGCGCATAGACTCGGCTTTTTTCGCGGCCCGCATTGCCCAGGCCCTGAAGGCCAGGGAGCGCTTCGATATCCAGAGCGACGGCCGGCGCCTGGTCCATGGCGAATCCGACGGCCTGCCGGGCCTGGTGGTGGACCGCTACGGCGACACCCTGGTGGCCCAGTTTTCCAGTTGCGGCGCGGAAAAGTGGAAAAGCGTGATCGTCGACACCTTGCTGGCCCAGACCGGGCTGACCCGCCTCTATGAGCGTTCCGATGCGAGTTCCCGCGCGCTGGAAGGCCTGCCGGAAGTCACCGGCTGGTTGAAGGGCTCGGGCGAGACCGGCATCACCATCACTGAACACGGCTGGAAGCTCAGCCTGGACATTGCCGAAGGCCACAAGACCGGCTTTTACCTGGACCAGCGCGACAGCCGGCAGAAGTTCGCCGCCTACACACGCCGGTTGCAGTTCGGCCAGGTCCTCAACTGCTACTGCTACACCGGCGGCTTTACCGTGGCCGCCTTGGCCGGCGGCGCCGGGCACGTCACTTCCATCGATTCGTCGGCCCCGGCGATTGAGCGGGCTCGGGCCAATGTGGCGCTCAACGGCTTTGACGCCGGCCGCACCACCTTGCTCGACGCCGACGTGAACGCCTCGCTGCGCCAGTACCAGAAGGAGGGCCGGACCTTCGACGCCATCGTGCTGGACCCGCCCAAATTCGCGCCCACCGTGACGCACGCCGAACGCGCCGCCCGCGCCTACAAGGACATCAACCGCCTGGCGCTGTCCATCCTGTCGCCGGGCGGCGTGCTGTTCACCTATTCGTGCTCGGGCGGCATCAGCGCCGACCTGTTCCACAAAATCGTGGCCTCGGCCGGCACGGACGCCGGCGTGGACGCCTTTATCTCCGAGCGCATGGGCGGCGCGCCCGACCACCCCATGACGGTGGCCTTTCCGGAAGGCGAATACCTCAAGGGGCTGGTGCTGGTGAAACGGGTGGCTGGCTAGGGCTTGACAGCCTCTGTAAAGTAACTGTTAGCCAAAGTGGTATTCGCCGCGCCCCTGTGAAGGGCTTGAAGCCACCGCTAAACTCCCCAGCTTGGGTTTTCGCGGCCTGCCCGCCTTCCCGCAACCTTCCGTTTTTAGGTAGACACCATGAGCTTGATCCCCGTCACCATACTCACCGGCTTTCTGGGCTCCGGCAAAACCACGCTGCTCAAGCGCGTGCTGACCGAGGCGCACGGCCAGAAGATCGCCGTCATCGAGAACGAATTCGGCGAGGAAAACATCGACAACGACATCCTGGTCAACGACACCACGGAAAACATCATCCAGATGAACAACGGCTGCATCTGCTGCTCCATCCGCGAAGACCTGCGGGAGACGCTGCAACTGCTGGCCGCCAAGAAGCGCAAGGGGCTGCTCGACTTCGACCGCGTGGTGATAGAAACCACCGGCCTGGCCGACCCCGGCCCGGTGGCGCAGACCTTTTTCATGGACGAGGAAGTCGCCGAGCAATACCTGCTGGATTCCATCCTGACCCTGGTGGACGCCAAGCACGCCGCCGGCCAGCTCAACGATCGCCAGGAGGCGCGCCGCCAGGTCGGTTTCGCCGACCAGATCTTCATCAGCAAATCGGACCTGGTCGCCAAGGACGAGGTCGATGCCCTGATGCACCGGCTCAAGCACATGAACCCGCGTGCCCCGCAGACCGCCGTGCATTTCGGCGAAGTGGCGATCAAGGACGTGTTCGACCTGCGCGGCTTCAACCTCAATGCCAAGCTGGACATAGACCCCGATTTCCTCAAGGAGGACGAGCACGCCGGCCACGACCACGATCATGAACACGGCGAGCATTGCGACCACCCCTCCCATGCCCATGACGGGCATGAGGGCCACGGCCACCATCACCACCATGACGATGACGTCAAAAGTTTTGTCTTTCGCTCCGACAAGGCTTTCAGCCCGGCCAAGCTCGAGGACTTCCTGGGCGCGGTGGTCAATATCTACGGCCCGCGCATGCTGCGCTACAAGGGCGTGCTGAACATGGAAGGCACCGACCGCAAGGTGATTTTCCAGGGTGTGCACCAGCTCATGGGCAGCGACCTGGGGCCCGCCTGGGCAGAGGGCGAGAAGAAAAACAGCAAGATGGTGTTTATCGGCATCGACCTGCCCAAAGATATTTTTGTGCAGGGCCTGGAGCAGTGCCTGGTTTGAGGTAGGCTGTCCGCCTGTAGCCTAATAAAAGGCGGAGGGCTTCATGTTTGTCTCGATTCTCCAACGATTTGTTTTTTGGGTGTCACAGGGCGCTGGCGAGCCGCTACAATCGCGCGCCGACCAAAATACCCGAAAAATCGAATCGGGAGGCCAGTCAGGTACAAAACCGGTTAAAAAGCGGGTTGAGGGCCGCGATTTAGCGGTTTTCAGGACTGGCGGGCGGCAGACAAACCAGGAAATCTGGCTACAGCTAGGGTTGGACTGCCGCACAGCGGCAGTCTGGCCAGGAAGCCGCCCTAGAGGCCTCAGGGCCGTTCCAAGGCTGCTTTCCAGAGGAGACACATTGTGAAAGCCCCAGCGAAGAAGACCAAGACACCCGCCAAGGCTGCAGCCAAACCGGCCGCCAAGACAGCCGTGAAAGCCAAGCCGGCACCCAAAGCAGCCGCCAAGGCCGTGAAAAAAGTGGCCAAGCCTGTCGCCAAAGCCAAGCCGGCGCCCAAACCCGCCGCGAAGAAGGCCGTCAAGGCCGCGCCCCCAAAAAAACCTGTCGCAGCCGTCAAGAAAACCGCTGCCAAGCCTGTGCCTTCCAAGGCCAAGGCCGTCGCCAAACCCGCAAAGCCAGTGCCCAAAACCACACCGAAACCCGCCGTAAAACCGGCTGTCAAGCCTCCTGTGGTGAAAGCCGCCGCCAAACCCGCGGCCAAGCCAGTCGTGGTTGCCCCCGTGCCGGCGCCAGCGCCGGCTCCCGCTCCTGTGGTGTCCGGGCTCATGGCCCCGCCTCCACTGAAACCCGGACGGCGCAGCTCAGCCCGGGTCGCCACCCAATCACCCCCTCCCGCACCCATGGTGCCAACCCATGCGCCCGACGCAGCCAAAGCCAGTTACTCCACAATGACCGAACGCGTGATCGCGCCGCCACCTCAGGCGGCGGCCAAAAAAGACCCCAAGCTTGCCAACAACTGGAAGACCAAATCCGCCGAGCAACTGACGGACGACGAAGTCAAGGCCATGCCCGACTCCGAGTACATGAACGAAAAGCAGCTGGCCTTCTTCCGCCACAAGCTGTCGGTGCTCAAGCAGGATATCCACAACAGCGCCGGCGAAACCACCGAGCACCTGCGTGAAGACACCGTCGTGGTGCCCGACCCGGCCGACCGCGCCACCATCGAGGAAGAGCACGCCCTTGAATTGCGCACCCGCGACCGCGAGCGCAAGCTGCTCAAGAAAATCGAGCAATCCATCGCCCGCATCGACTCCGGTGACTATGGCTACTGTGACGAGACCGGCGAACCCATCGGTGTGGGCCGGCTGATCGCCCGCCCCACGGCGAATCTGTCGCTGGAAGCCCAGCAGCGCCGGGAACTCAAGCAAAAGATGTTTGGCGATTGACGCCAGGCTACCGATAGAAGTATTGTTAGTCGTCCGACCATGTCCAAAGAAGATACCGCTTCAGGCCTGCTGTCCAAGATGGTGAAGTTCGTCCGGAATCCGGCCACGAACTGGGCCGACCTGGACGCGGCTGCCACGGACCGGGACGAAGCCATGAGCAAGCAGTTGCTCAAGGAAATGATAGAGCGCAAGCGGCAGAACGATTTCGTGCGCAAGCGTGAATTCGACATGCTGCGCAAGATGCGCAAGCGCGAGGCCATGGTCGGCGTGGGCCAGGATCCGACCGGGCGGCCTTCCTTCTTTCAGAGCAGCATGCCGTCCAAACCGGACGACAGGGCCACCACGCTCAAGAAGATCGACGAGATCGAAGCGCAGATGTCCATGCAGTGGTGGAAAACCAAGAATGGCGGGATTCCCGACAGCACCCCCCCGCATGCCTCGCCCACGGGCGCCAGGAATCCCTCGGTGCAGGCGCCGCTGCTGGACAACGCCCTGCCGACCGCCTACCGGGCAACGGCCCCGGCGGGCCTGCAAACCCCGGGCTTTAAAAGACCCGAGCCGACGGAAGCCGCTCCGCTGGACGCTTCGCCCACCGCGCCCGATTCCTTGTCCATCGCGCTTGCGGAAGCGCGTGCCGGCGGTGCACCTGCAGCCAGGCCACCCGCTCCTACTCCCGTGCCTGCCCCCGCTGCTCCCGCCCCCGCGCCTGTTGGCTTGCCCGGTGGGCTGGCGGGTATCAGCGCCCGCAGCGACGACGGCAGCTCCGGTTTTTCGCATTCCAAATTCAGCGCCGTCGATGTCGATGAAGGGGTCGAGCATGACGCCGAACTCGAAGAGGCGGCCATCCGCTTTGCCAACGGCGACGACGCCGGGGCCGAAGCCGGCCTGCTCGAAATCCTGGCCCCGAACGGTTCGCGCGCCGGCCATGCCGATACCTGGCTGACGCTGTTCGACCTGTACCGCGCCACGGCCCAGCAGGACAAGTTCGAAACCGCCGCCATCCAGTTCGTTGAGCGTTTTGACCGGTCGGCGCCGCAATGGTTTTCCATGCCCGACATGGTGAAAAAACTCACCGAACCGGCAGGCGGCAAAGCCAGCAACGGCCCCGCTGCCGACTGGGTATGCCCTTCCACGCTGGGCATACAGACGGTGGCCACGCTCAAGGCGGCCATGGCCAAGGCACCCATGCCGTGGCGGCTGGACTGGAAAAACCTCAAGGCCATCGAGGCCGCCGCGGTGGAGCCGCTGTACAAGGTTTTCAGCAGCTGGGCGGCTCAGCCCGTCCAGTTGCGTTTCATGGGCGATGCGCAACTGCAGAAGGTGCTGCAGGACGCCACGCCCTCGGGCAGCCGCGACACGGTCCAGACCTGGTGGCTTTTGCGCATGGAGGCGCTGCGTGTCACGCACCGGCCCGACGACTTCGAACTCGCGGCGCTCGACTTCTGCGTCACCTATGAAGTCTCCCCGCCGGCCTGGGACAGCGCGCGCTGCGAATACAAGCCCATAGACGCCCAGGGCGGCGTTTTGAGCGGCCAGGCCATCATCGGCGACGTCTACCGCGATTCGGTGCCCTCCAGCCTCAGCGCCATCGAGGGCGATACTCAGATGGATGCGCCGAGTTCGCAGATGAGCAACCTGCTGTCGGTGGAGCTGTCCGGCCAGGTGCAGGGCGACGCGATCGCGGTGCTCGACAAGCTCGAGGCCAAATTGATGGGCGCGGACATGATGCTGATCTCCTGCTCCAAGCTGATCCGCGTGGATTTTTCCGCGGCGGGGACGCTGCTGAACTGGGTGTCGGCCCGCGAAGCCGAGAACCGCGCCGTGCAGTTCTCCGACGTCAACCGCCTCGTGGCCGCATTCTTCAATGTGATCGGCATCACCGAGCACGCCAGGGTCATGGTCCGCGTCGACTGACGCAGTCCAATTCTGTCTCAGCCCCTGCGCAGGGGCTTGTTCAACCGGCTTTGACGGCCCGAGTCACCCGCAGTGGGCCTGGCGCTGCCCGGGCATTCCCTCTTTCATTCCTGATGGCGCGCCTCGCGCCGTGCTTTTTTGCGCTTGTCCGCGGCCGTCGCGCGCTATACGGCCGCGAAAAAGGGAAATAGTCCCGCTTTGCGCTCTGCTGTCTCCGCCTAGGGACTCTTGCCTTAAAGCAATACTTTCATTGCATCGGCTAAGTACTTAATTTAGAACACTTTTTGATTTTGGCTTCGCATCCAAAGAAGCTTCTAAGTCCTTGATTTCATTGAAAAAATTTGTTTCAAATCCCTTGTTTGCAAATGGTTTCCTGCTAAAGTGGGAAGAAGTGCAATTTAGTGGTGAAAAGTGTTTTCCAAAGGTTTGTAGCAGTGTTTCAAGGCGCCTCATCGTTAGCTCTCGATACCAAGGGTCGGCTCTCCGTGCCGACCCGGCATCGTGACGTGCTGAGCGCCACCGCTTCCGGCCAGCTCACCATCACCAAACATCCGCACGGCTGCCTCATGATTTTCCCTCGCAACGAGTGGGAAAAATTTCGCGAGCGCATCGCCTCGCTGCCGATGCAGGCACAGTGGTGGAAGCGCATCTTTCTTGGCAACGCCATGGACGTGGACATGGACGCCACCGGCCGCGTGCTGGTGTCGCCCGAACTGCGCGCTGCGGCGGGCATCAGCAAGGACACGGTGCTGCTGGGCATGGGCAGCTACTTCGAGCTCTGGGATGCCGCCACCTACGCGGCCCAGGAAGCCGAGCAGATGAAGGGCGAAATGCCCGATGTCTTCAGAGACTTTTCGTTCTGAAAGAAGACGGTGAACGGCACATGGATACACCGTACCGTCCTGTTGAACGAAGCCATAGCGGCGCTTCTTGTCAACCCGGACGGCCACTACGTCGACGCGACCTTCGGGCGCGGCGGCCATTCACGGCTGTTGCTGTCGCAACTCTCGCCCCAAGGGCGGCTCACCGCCTTCGACAAAGACCTCGACGCCATCGCCGAGGCGCAGACTATCACCGACCCGCGCTTTTCGATCCGCCACGAGGGTTTCATGCACCTGGGCCAGTTGACCGCCGCCAGCGCGGACGGCGTGCTAATGGACCTGGGCGTGAGCTCGCCGCAGATCGACAACCCGGTGCGCGGATTTTCGTTTCGGCAGGAGGGGCCGCTGGACATGCGCATGGACACCACGCGTGGCCAGAGCGTGGCCGAGTGGCTGGCGGATGCATCCATAGAAACCATGGCGGAGGTGATTCGTGAATATGGCGAAGAACGGTTTGCTCAACAGATTGCAAAGGCGATTGATCGTCGCCGACAGGAACGGGGCCCTCTTCGAACCACCGCTGAGCTGGCCGAAGTCGTGGCTGGCGCGGTCAAAACCCGCGAGCCGGGCAAGGACCCTGCAACGCGCACATTTCAGGCTCTTCGGATTTTCATCAACGCCGAGCTTGAAGAGCTGCAACAGGCGCTAGCCGCGTCGCTGAAAGTTCTCCGACCGGGAGGCCGTCTGGTGGTGATCAGTTTTCATTCGCTCGAAGACCGCATCGTCAAACAGTTCATCGCCGCACATTCGCGCGAGGTGTTCGACCGCCGCGCGCCTTTCGCCGAACCCAAGGCCATGCAGCTCAAGGCCCTGGGCCGCACCAAGCCCAGCGAACAGGAGGTGGAAGGCAACCCGCGCTCGCGCAGCGCCGTGATGCGTGTTGCCGAACGCACAGAGGTGGCCGCATGAGCACCGCTACAAGCGTGGGGGCCGTATGGCTCGGCTGAACCTCATTCTTCTTCTGGCCGTGCTGGCCAGCGCGCTTTACCTCGTGCGCACCCAGTACGAGTCGCGCCGTCTCTACGTCGAGCTTGAGAAAGCGACGGCCGAGGCGCGGAAAATCGAAATGGACAACGAGCGCCTGCAGGTGGAAAAGCGCGCCCAGGCCACGCCCTTGAAGGTCGAGAAGCTGGCCAAGGAGCGCCTGCAGATGCGCACGGTGACGCCGGCCATCACCCAGTACGTGACCTACAAGGACGCCCCGGCCGCTGCGGCCGTTGCGGCCTCCGCAGCGGAAGGCACCAAGCCATGAGCCGCAGCGTGCTTTATTCGTCCAGCCCCCTGCTGGCCAGCAAGACACCGGTCTGGCGCAGCAAGTTCATCGTGGCCGGCATCGCGCTGGCCTTTGCCGGGCTGGCCGGCCGGGCGGCCTACATCCAGATTTTTGGCAATGAGTTCTTCCAGAAGCAGGGCGAGGTGCGTTTTGCCCGCACGTTGGAGCTGCCCGCCAACCGCGGTCGCATCCTGGACCGCAACGGCCTGATCCTCGCGTCCAGCGTGCCGGCCTCCAGCATCTGGGCCATTCCCGAAGACGTCCAGGCCAGCAAGGCGCAGCTTGCCGAGCTGGCCACGCTGCTGGAAATGCCGCTGGCGGACCTCAACAAGAAGCTCGGCGATGAGGACAAGACCTTTGTCTGGCTCAAGCGCCAGGTCGACGAGCCGGTGGCGCAAAAAATCCACGCGATCGGCATCAAGGGCATTTACCAGCGCAAGGAATACAAGCGCCAGTATCCCGAAGGTGAAACCACGGCCCACGTGGTGGGCTTCACCAACGTCGAGGACCGCGGCCAGGAAGGCATCGAGCTGGCCTTCAACAAGGACCTGGCGGGCAAGGCCGGTTCGCGCCGCGTGATCAAGGACCGCCTGGGCCGCGTCGTCGAGGACGTCGGCGAGCAGATGCCTCCCGTCGAAGGCAAGGACATCCAGCTGAGCATAGACAGCAAGGTGCAGTTCTTTGCCTACCAGAAGCTGCGCGACGCGGTTATCGCGCGCAAGGCCAAGGCCGGCAGCGTTGTTGTGCTGGACTCCACCACCGGTGAGGTGCTGGCGCTGGTGAACTATCCCAGTTACGTGCCCGACAGGCGGAAAAACCTGACCGGCGAGCAACTGCGCAACCGTGCCCTCACCGACACTTTCGAACCCGGCTCCACGATGAAGCCGATCACGGTGGCCATGGCGCTGGAAGCCGGGCGCATCAAGCCGCAAACCATCATCGAAACCGGTCCCGGCCGCTACAGCCTGGGCGGTTTCACCATCAGCGACACCCACAACTACGGCACGCTGACGGTGGAGGGCGTCATCCAGAAATCCAGCAACGTCGGGGCGCTGAAGATCGCCCAGAAAATGAGCCCGCAGGAAATGTGGGAAACCTATATGGCGCTGGGCTACGGGCAAAAACCGCAGATCCAGTTTCCCGGCGCTGTCACGGGGCGTGTGCGGCCCTGGAAGACCTGGCGTCCCGTCGAACAGGCGACCATGGCCTACGGCTACGGTCTGTCGGCCTCGCTGTTCCAGATGGCGCACTCCTACACCGCGTTCGCGCACGACGGCCAGATCATTCCCGTCACCATGCTCAAGAGCAGTGAGCCCGCGGTGGGCGTGCAGGTTTTCTCCGCGGCGAACGCGCATGCCGTTCGCCGCATGCTGCAGATGGCCGCCGCTCCCGGTGGCACCGGCCCGCTGGCCCAAACCGTGGGCTATTCGGTGGGCGGCAAGTCGGGAACGGCGCACAAGCAGGTCGGCAAAGGTTATGCCACCAACAAATACCGCGCCTGGTTCACCGGCATGGCGCCCATAGAGGCCCCGCGCATCATCGTCGGCGTGATGATCGATGAGCCCAGCGACGGCAACTACTTCGGCGGCGTGGCCGCCGCACCTGTTTTCAGCGAGGTCGTGCAGCAGACCCTGCGCATGATGGGCGTGCAGCCCGACATGAGCGTGAAGCCGCAAATCACCACCCAGGCTGTGGAGGAGTCGTTTTGAGCACGCAGCTCCACACCCCTGAGCAGGCCGCCGGCTGGCTGCGCGAGCGCGTGAGCGGCTGCCTGCGCACGGACAGCCGCAAGCTGGTCCGGGGCGATGGTTTCATCGCCTGGCCCGGCGCAGCCACCGACGGGCGCAAATTTGTGGGCGCCGCGCTGGAAGCGGGCGCTCTTGCCTGCCTGGTCGAGCAGGAGGGCGCGGCGGCCTACGGCTTGCAGGACGCCAAGGTCGCGGAATATGCCGGCCTCAAGGCCGCCACCGGCCCCATCGCCGCGGCTTACTTCAACCAGCCCAGCCGGCAGCTGCGCATTTGCGCCGTCACCGGCACCAATGGCAAGACGTCCACCGCCTGGTGGTTGGCGCAGGCCCAGGGTCGCCTGGGACGCAAATGCGGCCTCATCGGCACGCTGGGCACGGGCGAGCCCGGCGCCATGGTTTCCAACGGCCTGACCACGCCCGACCCGGTGCTGCTGCAGCAGGAATTGCGGCGTTTCGCCGACCAGGGTTTTGTCGCCGTGGCGCTCGAAGCCTCCTCCATCGGCGTGGTTGAGCATCGCCTGGACGCGACCGCCATCGAGGTCGCCATCTTCACCAATTTCACGCAGGACCATCTCGACTACCACGCCTCCATGGAGGCCTACTGGGAGGCCAAGGCCGCGCTGTTCGGCTGGCCCGGTCTGAAGGCAGCGGTCATCAACATCGACGACGCCAAGGGTGATGAACTCAAGGACTCCCTGGCCGGCAGCGGCCTGGACCTCTGGACCGTGTCCTGCACGGAGCCGGCCCGCCTGCAGGCGCGCAAGATCGTGCACGGCAGCGACGGCCTGAGCTTTGAAGTAGTTGAGGGCGGCGAAAGCCATAGGCTGGCCACGCGGCTGGTGGGGCAATACAACGTGTCCAACCTGCTGGGCGTGCTGGGAGCCTTGCGCGCCATGGGGGTGCCGCTGGCCGACGCCGTGAAGGCCTGCACCGACCTGCTGCCCGTGCCCGGCCGCACCGAAACGCTGGCCGTGCCGGGCCGGCCGCTGGTGGTCATCGATTACGCCCATACGCCAGACGCGCTCGAGAAAGTGCTGCTTGCGCTACGGCCGGCGGCGGCGCGCCGCGGCGGCCAGCTCTGGTGCGTGTTCGGCTGCGGCGGCGACCGCGATGCCACCAAGCGCCCCTTGATGGCGGCCGTGGCCGAAAAAAATGCCGACCAGGTGGTGGTCACCAGCGACAACCCGCGCAGCGAGAACCCGCTGGCCATCATCTGCCAGGTGCTGCTGGGCCTGAGCCACCGCGATGCCGTGCATGTGCAGGCCGACCGGGCTGCGGCCATCACGCACGCCCTGAGCCTGGCCGGTCCCGACGACGTGGTGTTGCTGGCGGGCAAGGGCCATGAAAGTTTTCAGGAGATCGGCGGCGCCAAGCTACCGTTCTCCGACCGCGAACATGCGCAGGCAGCGCTTGACGCCCTGGCCGTCGCGCCGCAAGGAGGCCGGCCATGATGCGCTTGCAGCAAGCCCTGGATTGGCTGCCCGGTGCCCGGCTGGTGGGCGATGCCGGCGTGCAGGCCTTGCGCGTCAACACCGACACGCGCAGTCTGCAGGCCGGCGACCTGTTTGTGGCGCTCAAGGGCGAGCGTTTCGACGCGCATGATTTCCTTGCCCAGGCCAAGGCGCAGGGCGCCGTCGCGGCGATTGCCCACCACGGCCTGGCAGAGGCTGGCCTGCCCGGGCTGGAAGTGGCCGACACGCGCCTGGCGCTGGGGCGGCTGGCGGCCGGCTGGCGATCGCAGTTCCGCCTGCCGCTTGTGGCGGTCACGGGCAGCAACGGCAAGACCACCGTCACGCAGATGATCGCCTCGATACTGCGTGCCTGGAAAGCCGACAAGGCCTTCGCCACCGAAGGCAACCTCAACAACGACATCGGCGTGCCGCTCACGCTGCTGCGCCTGTCGGCCGCGCACGAAGCCGGCGTGGTCGAGCTCGGCATGAACCACCCCGGCGAGATCGCCTACCTGGCCGAACTCAGCAAGCCCACCGTCGCGCTGGTCAACAACGCGCAGCGCGAGCACCTGGAATTCATGGCCACGGTGGAAGCGGTGGCGCGCGAAAACGGCTCGGTGTTCCAGTCACTGGATGCGGCCGGCACGGCGGTTTTTCCGGCCGACGACGATTACACCCCGCTGTGGCGCGAACTCGTGGGCAAGCGCAAGGTGCTGACCTTCGCGCTTTCAGGGGCCGCCGACGTCACCGGCAGCGCGCAATGGGAGAACGGTTGCTGGAAAGTGGTCGCCGCCACGCCCGCAGGCGCGGCGGAATTTTCGCTGCACATCGCCGGCCGGCACAACGTCAAAAATGCCCTGGCCGCCACGGCCTGCGCACTGGCCGCGGGTGTGCCGCTGGCTGCCATCTGCGCGGGCCTTTCGGCCTTTGTGCCGGTCAAGGGCCGCTCACGCGCCATTGCCGTGGCCTTGCCCGGCCGGGTGCTGACGCTGGTCGACGACAGCTACAACGCCAATCCCGATTCCATGCACGCTGCGCTGGAAGTCCTGGCAGAGCTGCCCGGCCCGCGCCTGATGGTGATGGGCGACATGGGCGAGGTCGGCGACCAGGGGCCGCAGTTCCACGACGAGGCCGGGCGCCATGCGCGCGCGCTGGGCATTGAAAAGCTGTTCACCTTGGGCGAGCAGTCGAAGCAGGCCGCGGCCGCTTTCGGCGGTGCGCAGGTTTTTGCCGGCATGGACGAACTCGCCGCCGCCGTGCTGGCAGCACTTCCGAACACCGGCAGCGTGCTGGTCAAGGGCTCGCGCTTCATGAAGATGGAGCGTGTGGTCCAGGCCATCACGGCCCACGCAGATCAAACACATTATCAAAACAAGGGAGGGCCCCATGCTGCTTAGCCTGGCCCAGTGGCTCCAGTCGATTTCGCCCGAGTTCGGGTTCTTCCGGGTGTTCCAGTACCTGACCTTCCGCGCCGTCATGGCCGCGCTCACGGCGCTGCTGATAGGCCTGCTCGCCGGGCCCTTTGTGATCCGGCGCCTGATCTCGCTCAAGATCGGTCAGCCGATACGCCAGTACGCGATGCAGACGCATTTGAGCAAGAGCGGCACGCCCACCATGGGCGGCGTGCTGATCCTGCTGGCCATAGGCATTTCCACCCTGCTGTGGTTCGACCTGTCCAACCGCTTTGTCTGGATCGTCCTGATCGTCACCTTGGGCTTTGGCGCCATCGGCTGGGCGGACGACTGGCGCAAAGTCGTGCTCAAGGACCCGGAAGGCATGCGCTCGCGCGAGAAATACCTGTGGCAGTCCCTGATCGGCCTGGTCGCGGCGCTGTACCTGGTGTTCAGCATTTCCGAGAGCTCCAACCTGCGCGTGCTCGAGCTGTTCTTCAGCTGGGTGCAGTCGGGCTTTGACGTGAACCTGCCGCCCAAGGCCGGCCTGCTGGTCCCCTTTGTCAAGGAAATCAGCTACCCGCTGGGCGTTTTCGGTTTTGTGATCCTGACCTACCTGGTGATCGTGGGCTCCAGCAATGCCGTCAACCTGACCGACGGCCTGGACGGCCTGGCCATCATGCCGGTGGTCATGGTGGGCTCGGCGCTGGGCGTGTTCGCCTATGTCACCGGTAGCTCGGTCTATTCCAAATACCTGTTCTTCCCGCACATCCCCGGCTCCGGCGAGTTGCTGATCTTCTGCTCGGCCATGGCCGGTGCCGGCCTGGCCTTTCTGTGGTTCAACACGCATCCGGCCCAGGTCTTCATGGGCGACGTGGGTGCGCTGGCCCTGGGCGCCGCCCTGGGCACCATCGCCGTCATCGTGCGCCAGGAAATCGTGCTGGCCATCATGGGCGGCATCTTCGTCGTGGAGGCGCTTTCCGTGATGATGCAGGTGACCTGGTTCAAGTACACCAAGAAACGCTACGGCGAAGGCCGGCGCATCCTCAAGATGGCGCCGCTGCACCATCACTTCGAGAAAAGCGGCTGGAAAGAAACCCAGGTGGTGGTCCGTTTCTGGATCATCACCATGCTGCTGTGCCTCATAGGCCTTTCCACCTTGAAGCTCAGGTAAACAGGCATGCGGCATTTACAAGACCAAACCGTATTGATCCTGGGGCTGGGCGCGTCCGGCCTGGCCATGGCGCGCTGGTGCGCGCGCCATGGGGCGCATGTGACGGTCGCCGACACACGCGAAGCGCCGCCGCTGCTCGCCACGCTGCGCGAGGAGTTGCCGGGCGTGGCCTTTGTGGGCGGCGCGTTCACGCCCGAGCTGGTGCAGGGCACGGCCGTGCGCGCTGTCTACCGCTCGCCCGGGCTGGCGCCCGCGACCATCGCCCCCGTGGCCGACGCCGCGCGCGCCATGGGCCTGCCTGTGGGCGGCGAGCTGGATTTGTTCGCGCGGGCTTTGGCGGATCTGCGCGAGCCGCCGGCCGCTGAGTCCGCCGAGGCCACTGAACCGGCTGAGACATCCGCCGAATCGCCTGCATCCCCTGAGGTGCCAGCCGAGGCGCTCCCGCCTGATGCAGCCAACGCGCCTGCCATGCCCGAAGCGGCCGAGGCGGTTGGCGAAAACGCCCCGCCTGTTGAGGCTCCCGATGTAGCGGATGCGCCCGAAGGAGAGGCGGCCCTGGTAGCCGAGGTTTCGGGCGACATACATGAAGTCGGCGTAGCGCTTGCCGCGGACGCCGCACCGGCCGCCGACGAAGCCGGTGAAGAATCGGCGCTGCCCGCCCTGCTGGCATTGGCCCAGGTCGAACCCGAGCCGGGCTACCGGCCGGCGGTGCTGGCCATCACCGGCACCAACGGCAAGACCACCGTGACCTCGCTGCTGGGCCAGCTGGTGCAGCGCGCCGGGAAGACCGTGGCCGTGGCGGGCAATATAGGCCCGACGCTGCTGGACACGTTGTCGGCCCACATGGATGCGCAAACCCTGCCGCAGGTCTGGGTGCTGGAACTGTCCAGCTTCCAGCTGGCCGACGTGCAGGGCTTCGAACCCACGGCCGCCGTGGTGCTCAACATCACGCAAGACCACCTCGACTGGCACGGCGACATGGACGCTTATGTCGCGGCCAAGGCCAAGGTGTTTGGCAACAGCACCTTCATGCTGCTCAACCGCGACGACCCGCGTGTGATGGCCATGCTGCCGCCGCCCGTCAAGGTGCGCCTGAAAGCGCCGCAGCTGCGCCCCCATGCCACTTTCGGCGCCGGCGAGCCGCAGCGGCCCGGCGACTACGGCATTGAAACCGTCAACGGCATGACCTGGCTGGTGCGCGCGGCCGAGGCCGACGAAACCATCAAGCGCCGCAAGGACGAAGAGGTGGAGCTGCACGTGCAGCGCCTGATGCCTATCGAGGCCCTGCGCATACGCGGGCGGCACAACGCCACCAACGCCCTGGCGGCGCTGGGCCTGGCCGTGGCCGCGGGCTGCACGCTGGCGCCCATGTTGCACGGCCTGCGTGAATACCGCGGCGAGCCGCACCGTGTGGAATCGGTGGCCGTGGTCAAGGACGTCGAGTATTTTGACGACAGCAAGGGCACCAATGTGGGCGCCACCGTGGCGGCGCTTACGGGGCTGGGCCTGGAACGCAAGCTGGTGCTCATCCTGGGCGGCGAAGGCAAGGGGCAGGATTTCTCGCCGCTGGCCGACCCGGTGCAGCGCCATGTGCGGGCCGTGGTGCTGATAGGGCGCGACGCGCCCCTGATCAAGGACGTCCTGCCGCGCAACATCCCGGCGTTCGACGCCGCGTCGATGGAAGAAGCCGTCACCCTGGCGGCGCAGCAGGCCCAGACCGGCGATGCCGTGCTGATGTCGCCGGCCTGCGCCAGCTTCGACATGTTTGACAACTACGAGCACCGCGCGCGCGTCTTTTGCGATGCGGTGCAGGCGCTGGCCCGCGACCAGGGGGAGGTGCTGTGACGGCTGCCGCGCGCCTTTCCGGCCGGTTTTCGGGCTGGTTCTCCGGCTTCGGCAAGGCTGCGGCCGACGTGCTGCCGGTGCGCCTGGGCGGGCAGAGCCTGTCGCGCACGCTGGCGGCGCCGCCCGTGCGCATGGCCGGCTTTGACCAGGCGCTGCTCTGGGTCACGGTGGCCCTGCTGATGTGGGGCTTGGTCATGGTGTATTCGGCCTCCGTGGCCATGCCCGACAACCCCAAATTTGCGCGTTATGCCCACACCCATTTTGTGGTGCGCCACATGCTGTCGCTGGTCGTGGCCTTCATCGCCGCCGTGCTGGCCTTCCAGGTGCCGCTGGCGACCTGGGAGAAGCTCGCGCCCTGGCTGTTCGTGGTCTCCCTGCTGCTGCTGATCCTGGTGCTGGTGCCCTTCATCGGCAAGGGCGTCAACGGCGCCCGCCGCTGGATCTCGCTGGGCATCATGAACTTCCAGCCCTCGGAACTTGCGAAGTTCGCGGTGCTGCTTTATGCGGCCGACTACATGGTGCGCAAGATGGAAGTCAAAGAGCGCTTCTTCCGCGCCGTCATGCCCATGGCGATTGCCATCGCCATCGTCGGCCTGCTGCTGCTGGCCGAGCCCGACATGGGCGCTTTCATGGTGATCTCCGTCATCGCCATGGGCATCCTCTTCCTGGGCGGCGTCAATGCGCGCATGTTTTTTGTCATCGCGGCCGTGGTGGTGGTGGCCTTCAGCCTGATGGTGATGCTCAGCGAATGGCGGCGCGAGCGGATTTTTGCCTACCTCGATCCCTGGAGCGACAAATACTCCATGGGCAAGGGCTACCAGCTCTCCCACTCGCTGATCGCCTTTGGCCGCGGCGAGATCTTCGGCGTGGGCCTGGGCGGCAGCATTGAAAAGCTGCACTGGCTGCCCGAGGCGCACACCGACTTCCTGATGGCCGTCATCGGCGAGGAGTTCGGTCTGCTCGGCGTGCTGGCGGTGATAGGCCTCTTCATGTGGATGACGCGCCGCATCATGCACATAGGCCGCCAGTCGATCGCGCTGGACCGCCTCTTCGCCGGCCTGGTGGCGCAGGGCGTGGGCATCTGGATGGGTTTCCAGACCTTCATCAACATCGGCGTGAACCTGGGCGCCTTGCCGACCAAGGGCTTGACACTGCCCTTGATGAGCTACGGCGGCTCGGCCATCTTGATGAACCTAGTGGCGCTGGCGGTGGTGTTGAGGATTGATTATGAGAACCGCACCCTGATGAGAGGGGGCCGCGCATGAGCAAGCAACACTGCGCTCTTGTGATGGCCGGTGGAACCGGAGGCCACATCTTCCCAGGTCTCGCCGTGGCCGAGGCCCTGCGCGAGCGCGGCTGGCGCGTGCACTGGCTGGGCGGCCTGGGCAGCGCAAGCCGGCCCAGCATGGAGAGCCAGCTGGTGCCGCCGCGCGGCTTTGCCTTCGAGCACATCGATTTCTCCGGCGTGCGCGGCAAAGGGCCGGCGACGCTGGTGTTGCTGCCGCTGCGCCTGCTCAAGGCCTTCTGGCAAAGCATACAGGTGGTGCGCAGGGTCAAGCCCGACGTGGTGGTGGGCCTGGGCGGCTATATCAGCTTCCCGGCCGGCATGATGAGCGTGCTGCTGGGCAAGCCGCTGGTGCTGCATGAACAGAACTCGGTCGCCGGCATGGTCAACAAGGTGCTGGCCGGCGTGGCCGACCGCGTCTTCACGGCTTTCCCGAATGTGTTCCGCAAGGCCGAATGGATAGGCAACCCGCTGCGGCCGGCCTTCACGCGCCAGCCCGGCCCGGTCGAGCGTTTTGCCGACCGGGGCGGCTTGCTCAAGCTGCTGGTGGTGGGCGGCAGCCTGGGCGCGCGCGGCCTCAATGAACTCGTGCCCAAGGCACTGGCGCTGATTCCCGCCGGCGAGCGCCCGCAGGTCACGCACCAGAGCGGCGCCCAGCAGATCGACGAGCTGCGCGCCAATTACGCGGCCGCCGGCGTGCAGGCCGAACTCACGCCGTTCATTGAAGACACCGCGCAGGCTTTTGCCGATGCCGATCTCATCATCTGCCGCGCCGGTGCCAGCACGGTGACCGAAATCGCGGCCGTGGGCGCGGCCGCGATCTTTGTGCCTTTCCCGGCCGCCGTGGACGACCACCAGACCGCCAACGCCAAGTTCCTGGTGGACCAGGGCGGCGGCTGGCTGATCCAGCAGCGTGAGCTCACACCGGAGAAGCTGGCCAACATCCTCAAAACCACGGGACGCTACACCCTTCTGGAGCGCGCCCTTCAGGCCAAGACCATGCAAAAAACTGATGCCACCGCCCGTATGGTGGCCGCCTGCGAGGAGTTGGCGAAATGAAACACGCTATCAAGAACATCCACTTCATCGGCCTGGGCGGCGCCGGCATGTCCGGCATTGCCGAGGTGCTGCACAACCTCGGTTACGCCATCTCCGGCTCCGACCTGTCGGACAGCGCCACCTTGCAGCGACTGGCAAAACTCGGCATCAAGACTTTTGTCGGCCATGCCGCGGGCAACCTCGCCATGGTCGACGCGGTGGTGACCTCCACCGCGGTGCAGCCCGACAACCCCGAGGTGCTGGCAGCGCGTGAAAAACGCATTCCCGTGGTGCCGCGCGCGCTGATGCTGGCCGAGCTGATGCGTCTCAAGCAGGGCATCGCCATCGCGGGCACGCACGGCAAGACCACCACCACCAGCCTGGTGGCCAGCGTGCTGGCCGAAGGCGGCCTGGACCCGACTTTTGTGATCGGTGGGCGCCTGAACAGCGCGGGTGCCAACGCCAAGCTCGGCTCGGGCGACTACATCGTGGTCGAGGCCGATGAATCCGACGCCTCCTTCCTGAACCTGCTGCCCGTGATGGCCGTTGTCACCAACATCGACGCCGACCACATGGAGACCTACGGCCACGATTTCGGCAACCTCAAAAAGGCTTTTGTCGACTTCCTGCACCGCATGCCGTTTTACGGAACGGCCATCCTGTGCACCGACGACCCGGCCGTGCGCGACATCGTGCCCCAGGTCTCCTGCCCCATCACCAGTTACGGCTTCGGGGAGGACGCGCAGGTGCGTGCCGTCAACGTGCGGCCTGTGGGCGCGCAAATGCATTTCACGGCGCAGCGGCGCAACGGCGTCACCCTGCCCGACCTGGACGTGGTGCTCAACCTGGCGGGCGAGCACAACGTGCTCAACGCGCTGTCGGCGATCGCCATCGCGGTCGAGCTCAACGTGCCCGACGCGGCGGTGCAAAAAGCGCTGGCGGATTTCCGCGGCGTGGGCCGGCGCTTCCAGAGCTACGGCGACATGCCGGCCAAAGGCGGCGGGCATTTCACCGTGATCGAGGACTACGGCCACCACCCGGTCGAGATGGCTGCGACGCTGGCCGCCGCGCGCGGCGCCTTTCCGGGCCGACGCCTGGTGCTGGCCTTCCAGCCGCACCGCTACACGCGCACGCGCGACTGCTTTGAGGATTTCGTCAAGGTCATAGGCCAGGCCGACGCTGTGCTGCTATCCGAGGTGTACGCCGCCGGCGAGCCGCCCATTGTCGCGGCCGACGGCCGTTCGCTGGCGCGCGCGCTGCGCGTGGCCGGCAAGGTCGAGCCCGTCTTTGTGGACGAGATCGAGGCCATGCCGCAGGCGATTGTGGACAACGCCCTGGGCGGCGACGTGGTGATGTGCATGGGCGCCGGCTCCATAGGCCAGGTGCCCGCCAGGGTGGCCGAGATGCTGGAAGGAACGCGGGCATGAAACAAAATTCTCCCAATTTCGGAAAGGTCGCCGTCCTCATGGGCGGCCAGTCGGCCGAACGTGAAGTCTCGCTGATGTCGGGCAGCGGTGTGCTCAAGGCGCTGCGTTCGCGCGGCGTGGATGCCCATGCCTTCGACCCGGCCGAGCGCGACCTCGCCGAGCTCAAAAAAGAAGGCTTTGCGCGCTGCTTTATCGCCCTGCATGGCCGCTTCGGTGAAGACGGAACGGTGCAGGGTGCGCTGGAGCTGCTGGGCATCCCCTACACCGGCTCGGGCGTCATGGCCTCCAGCATGGCCATCGACAAGGTCATGACCAAGCGCGTGATGATTTCCGAAGGGCTGCCGACGCCCCAGTACCGTTTGCTGCGCCGTGGCGCCTACGGCGCGGCCGACATCGCCGCCGTGCCCGACGCGCTCGGGCTGCCGCTCATCGTCAAGCCCGCGCGCGAGGGTTCTTCCATAGGCCTGACCAAGGTCACCAGCCGCGAAGGCATGGCCGAGGCCGTCGCGCAGGCCGAAAAACTCGATGCCGACGTGCTGTGCGAGCAGTTCATCAGCGGCGACGAAGTGACCTGCCCGGTGCTGGGCACCGGCGCCGGCGCGCATGCGCTGCCGGTGATACGCATCGTCGCACCGGACGGCAACTACGACTACCAGAACAAGTACTTCACTGACACCACGCAGTACCTGGTGCCTTGCGGGCTTCCCGAGGGCGAAGAGGCCGTCATCCAGCAGCTGGTGCTGGACGCTTTCCGCATCCTCAACTGCCGCGGCTGGGCGCGTGCCGACGTGATGATCGACAAAGCCACGCGCAAGCCCTACTTGCTGGAGATCAACACCTCGCCCGGCATGACGGGCCACTCGCTGGTGCCCATGTCCGCGCGCGCGGCCGGCATCTCCTACGAAGACCTGTGTGTCGAAGTGCTCAAGACCGCCACGCTGGACCACCAGAAACAGGGGGGAGGCGCCATTTGAAGCGCAGAACGCCTATGCCCACCGCCATGCCGCTGGACGTCAAGCTCATGAACACCTTCTCGGTGGTCCTGGGCCTGGCGTTTGCCGCCATGGTCGTGGCCCTGGGCGTCGCCTGGGTGTTGCGCCAGTCGCTGTTCAGCCTGAGTGCGATCCGTGTGCAGGGCGATTTGACGCACAACAACGCGGTCACGTTGCGCGCCAACGTGGCGCCCAGGCTGGCCGGCAATTTTTTCACGGTGGACCTGGCCGCCACGCGCGCGGTGTTCGAGTCCGTGCCCTGGGTGCGGCGGGCGCTGGTGCAGCGCGAATTCCCGAACCGCCTCAAGGTGGTGCTGCAGGAACACAAGCCGGTGGCCTTCTGGGGTGCCGAAGGCGACGCGCGGCTGATCAACAGTTTTGGCGAGGTATTCGAAGCCAACCAGGGCGACGTGGAGGCGGAAACCCTGCCGCTGCTGAGCGGCCCGCCGGGACAGGCGCCCTTGGTGCTGCAGGCCTACCAGACGCTGGGGCCGCTGTTCGACGAAACGGACGCCACGCTGGAGCAACTGCAGCTCAGCGGCCAGGGCGGCTGGCGCGCGCTGCTTGACAGCGGCGCCGTGATCGAACTCGGCCACGGCTCGCTGCCGGAAATCGAGGCGCGCACGCGCCGCTTTATCGCCACGGTGACGCAGGTGTCGTCGCGCTACGGAAGGGACCTGGAGTCCGCCGACCTGCGTTACGCCAGCGGTTATGCGATCAGGCTCAGGGGGGTGACCACGGGCAACCCCGCCGACAAAGAAGACGGAAAGAAAAAAAGGTAAACATATGGCCAAGGAATACAAGGATCTGGTGGTTGGGCTGGACATCGGCACCAGCAAGGTCATGGCCGTCGTGGCCGAGGTCATGCCGGGCGGCGAGCTCAAACTCGCGGGCCTGGGCATCGCGTCCAGCAACGGCTTGAAGCGCGGCGTGGTGGTCAACATCGACGCCACGGTGCAGAGCATCCAGCAGGCCTTGAAGGAGGCCGAGCTGATGGCCGACTGCAAGATCGCCCGTGTCTACACCGGCATCACCGGCAGCCACATACGCGGCATCAACTCCAGCGGCATGGTGGCGGTCAAGGACAAGGAAGTCACCCAGGCCGACGTGGCGCGCGTGATCGAGACGGCCAAGGCCATCAACATCTCGACCGACCAGCGCCTGCTGCTGGTCGAGCCGCAGGAGTTCGTCATCGACGGCCAGGACGTGCGCGAGCCCATAGGCATGAGCGGCATACGCCTGGAGGCCAAGGTGCACATCGTGACCGGTGCGCAGAGCGCGGCCGAGAACATCATCAAGTGCGTGCGGCGCTGCGGCCTGGAGGTGGACCAGCTGATGCTCAATCCGCTGGCCTCCAGCCTGGCGGTGCTCACGCAGGACGAGCAGGAACTCGGCGTCGCGCTGGTCGACATAGGCGCGGGCACCACCGACGTCGCGATTTTCACCGGCGGCGCCATCCGGCACACCGCGGTGATCCCGATCGCCGGCGACCTGATCACCAGCGACATCGCCATGGCGCTGCGCACGCCCACCAAGGACGCCGAAGACATCAAGGTGGAAAGCGGCTACGCCAAGCAGCTGCTGGCCGACCCCGACACCCAGGTGGAAGTCCCGGGCCTGGGCGACCGCGGCCCGCGCATGCTGAGCAAGCAGGCGCTGGCCGGCGTCATCGAGCCGCGCATCGAGGAGATTTTCTCGCTGGTCCAGCAGGTGATACGCGAGTCGGGCTATGAAGAGGTGCTGTCGTCCGGCATCGTCATCACCGGCGGCAGCGCCGTCATGCCCGGCATGGTGGAGCTCGGCGAGGACATTTTCCTCAAGCCGGTGCGTCGCGGCATACCGCGCTACTCCAGCGCGCTGTCCGACATGGTGGCGCAGGCGCGGGCCTCCACCGTCATGGGCCTGCTCGAAGAGGCCCGGCTGGCCCGCATGCGGGGCTACAAGGTGTCGCAGAAGGCGGGCAGCGTGCACAACGCCTTCGGCCGCGTCAAAGACTGGTTTGTGGGGAACTTCTGACCATGAAAACCTATTCCACTTTTATCGGCAGGCCCTCGCGTTGCATGCATTCGGGCGGGGCGGATCCCCCTGCGTGAGACAGCCGTGTCAACCATAAATACAAATTTCCAATTATTGGCAACTGCAGTTTATTGATTAGGAGGCTCCCAATGAGCATCGAAATGATTGAAATCGAAGAATTCAACCAGGGCACACAGATCAAGGTGATCGGTGTGGGCGGCGGCGGCGGCAACGCCGTCGGGCACATGATCGAATGCGGCGTGCAAGGCGTCGAATTCATCTGCGCCAACACGGACGCGCAGGCGCTCAGCCGCGGCAGCGCCCACAAGACCATCCAGCTGGGCAGCAGCGGCCTGGGCGCGGGCAGCAAGCCCGACAAGGGCCGCGACGCGGCCGAAGTGGCGGCGGACGACATCCGCAGCGCGATCGACGGCGCGCACATGCTGTTCATCACCGCCGGCATGGGCGGCGGCACGGGCACCGGCGCCGCGCCGGTGATCGCGCGCATTGCCAAGGAGATGGGCATCCTGACGGTCGGTGTGGTGACCAAGCCCTTCGAGTTCGAAGGCGGCCGCCGCATGACCAATGCCGACCTGGGCCTGGCCGAGCTCGAAGCCAACGTTGATTCGCTGATCGTGGTGCTCAACGAGAAGCTGCTCGAAGTGCTGGGCGACGACGTGACGCAGGACGAGGCTTTCGCGCATGCCAACGACGTGCTCAAAAACGCCGTGGGTGGCATCGCCGAAATCATCAACGTGCCCGGCCATGTGAACGTCGACTTCGAGGACGTGCGCACCGTGATGGGTGAACCCGGCAAGGCCATGATGGGCACGGCCAAAGCCAACGGCCCTGACCGCGCGCGCATCGCCGCCGAGCAGGCCGTGGCCTGCCCGCTGCTCGAAGGCATCGACCTGTCTGGCGCCAAGGGCGTGCTGGTGCTGATCTCGGCGGCCAAGGGCTCGCTCAAGCTGAGCGAATCCAAGCTCGCGATGAACACCATCCGTGCTTACGCCTCGCCCGATGCGCACGTGATCTACGGCACGGCTTATGACGATGAACTGGGCGACGAGATCCGCGTGACCGTGGTCGCGACGGGTTTGTCGCGCCAGGGTGTGCGCCGCCATGCGCCGCCGCTGCAGGTGCTGCGCACCGGCACCGACAACGTGCCTTTCAACGTGCCCACGCTGAACACGGCGGCAGGTGGTGCGGGCGTGCCGCAGATGGCCACGGGCGCGGCCCAGCCCGATTATGGAAATATGGCGGTGCCGAGCGTGTGGCGCACGAATCGGACGCAGGCTGCGGCCAAGGTGGATGCGCTGGCTTCGGGGGGCATGGACGACTTCGAGATTCCCGCCTTCCTCCGCAAACAAGCCGATTAATGGGTGTAAAGCTACTGCGCGTCCCGATCTTGCGTCTGCGGTGCTCACCGTACTTATGTACGGTTCCGCTCCTCGACGCAAGCTCGGGTCGCTCGCTACGCTTTCCATCCCATTAATCGCCCGTTGAGGGGACGCTTCGCTTCCCTTGCTTGCATCTCATCAATCGTCGGGGGTGGCTGCGCAATGCACTGCGCCTATGCCCGGCATTGCTATCCCCTACCCTTGAAATGGCCTTGGGCCAACTAAAATGAGCAAGATGCTTGCCCAAAGAACCCTTAAATCCCTGACCAAAGCCGTGGGCGTGGGCCTGCACAGCGGGCAGCGGGTGGAATTGACTTTGCGCCCCGCCGCGCCGGATACGGGCATTGTGTTTCGCCGTGTGGATTTGCCGCAGCCGGTGGATATCGCGATTTCGGCGCAATCGGTGACGGACACGCGGCTGGCGTCCACCATCTCCAGCGGCAGCGCCAAGGTGCACACGGTGGAGCATTTGATGTCGGCCTGTGCGGGCCTGGGCATTGACAACCTCTACGTCGACATCACGGCCGAGGAAGTGCCCATCCTGGACGGTTCGGCCTCTTCGTTTGTGTTTTTGCTGCAGTCGGCCGGCATCGAGTTGCAGGCCGCGCCCAAGCGCTTTATCCGTGTGATCAAGCCGGTGGAAGTGCGCGAAGGCGAGGGCGCCAGCACCAAGTGGGCGCGCCTGTCCCCTTATGAGGGCTACAAGCTCAGCTTTGAAATTGATTTCGACCACCCGGCGGTGGACTCCACCGGCCAGCGCGTGGAGTTCGACATGGGCTCGGGCGCCTACTCGCGCGACATCGCGCGGGCCCGCACCTTCGGCTTCACCAAGGACGTGGAGATGATGCGCGCCAACGGCCTGGCCCTGGGCGGCGGGCTGGACAACGCCATCGTGATGGACGACTACAAGGTGCTCAACAGCGACGGCCTGCGCTACAACGACGAGTTCGTAAAGCACAAGATCCTCGATGCCATGGGCGACCTGTACCTGCTGGGCAAGCCGCTGCTGGCCGCTTACAGCGCGTTTCGCTCCGGCCATGCGATGAACAACAAGCTGCTGCGGGAGCTGCTGGCGCATAAGGACGCCTACGAAGTCGTCACCTTTGAAGACGAGAAAAAAGCGCCCAGGGGTTTCGCCACACTGGCGCGCGCCTGGTAGGCGCGGCACTGCCAAGGGCCGCCCATGCTGCTGTTCCGCTGGCTCATCCTGCTGTTCTTGCTGGCCGCCGTGGTGGCCTTCATGTTTTACGCGGGTACCGGGCAGGCGCGCTACAAGCGCTTCGGGCTCATCATCCTCAAATGGACGCTGATTGCCGCCTTCGGGTTTTTCGCGGTGCTGGTGCTTGAGCGCATCGCGTAGCGAAGCCCTTCAGCGGCTGCGCCCGCCGCGGTAATTTCCCGTCATCTTTGTTGTACCCGTGCCGCCGGCCTGGGCCAGCCGTGCCATGGCGCTGCCCACGTGGGCATGGGTGATGGCCAGGCCCAGCGCGTCGGCCGCGTCCTTGCCGGGCAGCGAAGGCAGCTTGAGCAGGCGCATGACCATCTCCTGCACCTCGGCCTTGCCGGCCTTGCCGTAGCCGGCCACAGCTTTTTTGAGCTGCAAGGCGGTGTATTCGGCCACCGACAATTCGCGCGACACCAGCGCGGTGATGCAGGCGCCGCGCGCCTGGCCCAGCAGCAAGGTGGCCTGCGGGTTGACGTTGACAAAAATGATCTCGACCGAGGCCGCGTCGGGCTGGTAGCGCTCTACCACCTCGCACACGCCCTCGAACAGCACCTTGAGCCGCCCCGGCAGGTCGGCGCGCTCCAGGTGGGTGGTCTTGATGGTGCCGCTGGCCACATAGCGCAGGTGGGGGCCGTCCACGTCGACCACGCCGAAGCCGGAGGTCTGCAGGCCGGGGTCTATGCCTAGGATGCGCATGGCCGGGCCGCCTAGAGGCCGAAATACCAGCGGACCGAATGAAAGAAGATGGGCGCGCCGAAGCACAGCGCATCAACCCGGTCCAGCAGGCCGCTGGCGCCGGTCACGCCCACGCCGCGTTTACCCCAGTTGGGAATGCCGCGGTCGCGCTTGAGGGCCTTCATCACGAGGTGGCCCAGCGAGCCCGAAACGCAGGCGATAAAGGCCATGGCCACGGCCTGGGCCGGCTTGAAGGGTGTGAGGCCCGCGAGCAGGCCGCCCAGCAGGCTGGCCGCCACCACGGCGATCAGCCAGCTGGTCCAGTTGAAGCTTTTGCTCACATTGGGCGCGCTGGGCGGGCGCTGCAGCCTGCGGCCGACCAGGTACTCCACGATCATGCAGCTTTGCACCACGAACACCAGGAAGAACACCAGGAAGGCGTTCTTGCCTTCATAACTGGGAAACTTCAGCAGCATCAGGGCCGGCACGTGGCTGATGCCGTAGACGCAGACCATGATGCCCCATTGCAGCTTGGCGTTGCGCTCCAGGAAGCGCTGCGGGTCGTCGGCCAGCGCGCTGACCACCGGAATCGCCAGGAAGACGTAGACGGGGATGAACACGGTGACCAGGTCGAAGCGCCGCGTGATGACCAGCGCGAACTGCACCGGCAGCACCACGAAGAAGGCCAGCACCAGGCTGCGGTGGTCGCCCTGGCGCGTGGGCGAGAGCGTGATGAACTCGCGCAGCGCAAAAAAAGCGACCAGCCCGAACAGCACGGTGGCCACGGTCTCGCCCAGCGTCCAGCCTATCCAGAACACCGTGGACATCAGCCAGGACGTGCGCAGGACGCCATTGAACTCCTTGAGCTTCTGGGTGTGCAGGTCGTCCTCGTGCGTGTCCTTGAGCGACATCACGAAGGCGGCCACGCTGATGGCGGTCAGGATGCCGAAGACCAGCACGAACAGCAGGCCGACCTGCTGCGAAGGCGAGAGGTTGCGCAGAAAGGTATTCATCAGGAATCCCGCAGGTCCATCACGGCCTGGCGTGCGCGGGCCAGGAATTCGCCGCGGTCCTCCCCGTCACCCAGGGCAATCGGCGCGCCGAAGGTGACCGAGCACAGGATGGGCACCGGCACGACCTCGCCCTTGGGCATGACGCGCTGCACGTTGTTGATCCAGGCCGGCACCAGCACCACGCCCGGGAACTTGAGCGCCAGGTTGTAGAGGCCGGCCTTGAATTTTTGCGGTTCCTCATGGTTGCCGCGCGTGCCTTCCGGGAACAGGATGATGGAGTCGCCGTGGGTCAGCGCTTCGATCAGCGGCTCCAGCGGGTCCTGGTCGCCGGTTTTGGCGCGGTCCACGTAAATCGCGTTGAACACCGCCGTGGTGATCCACTTCTTGAACGGCGTCTTGGTCCAGTAGTCCTTGGCCGCGATGGGCCGCGTGATGCTGCGCAGCTCCTCGGGCAGGGCCGCCCACATCAGCACCAGGTCGGCGTGGCTTTGGTGGTTGGCGAAGTAGATGCGCTGCTCGGCCTTTGGCGGGCAGCCTTGCCAGCGCGCCTGCGCGCCGGTCAGCGTGCGGATCAGACCCAGCAGGAACAGGCCCATGAGCTTGGCCAGCAAGGGAGAAAGCTTGTCGTTCATGGGCTGCTTGCCTTGGGGTGCCTCAAGGCAGTTCCACGCCGCCCATGCGGGCCACGATGGTGCCGGCGCGCGAGGCCAGGTAGCCCGAGTTGGGCCGGGTCTCAAAGTACTTGGGCCGCGGCAGCATCACGGCCAGGCGCGCGGCCTCATAGGCGCTCAGCCTGGCCGCGGGCTTGCGGTAGTAGTGCTGGGCGGCCGCCTCGGCGCCAAAAACGCCTTCGCCCCATTCCACGCTGTTGAGGTAGATCTCCAGGATGCGCTCCTTGCCCAGCAGCGCTTCCAGCAGCAAGGTCAGCACCAGCTCCTGGCCCTTGCGCAGCAGCGTGCGCTCGCCCGACAAAAACAGGTTTTTGGCCAACTGCTGCGTGATGGTGGAGCCGCCCACGATCTTCAGGGATTTGGCCGGCGCGGCCGCCGCCCTGGCGGGCGCCAGCCGGCTGGCCGATTGCGCGGCGCGCTGTTCGGCCTTGGCGTTTTTGTCCCAGGCTTTTTCCAGTGCTTCCATGTCGACACCGTCGTGCTCGGCAAAGCTGGCGTCTTCGGAGGCGATGACCGCGCGCTTGAGGCTGTCGGGCAGTTCGCTGTAGGGTACCCATTGCTGGCGCCATTTCAGGCTGCCGGTATTGCGCGCGACCAGGTAGGCTTCGGAGCGCTGGAAGGCGGTGGACTCTGGGTCCATCACGGCCATCACGGCGATGCGCGCCACAAAAAAAAGTTGCAAGGCCAGGCCGGCCAGCAGGCCCAGGCCGATCAGCCTGAACAGCGCCTTCATGCCAGCTGCGCCCGCATTTCCCGCAGCACCTGCGCCGAGGGCGGGCGCACCTTGCGCCACAGCTCGAAGGCCTCGGCGGCCTGCTCGACCAGCATGCCCAGGCCGTCGCGCGGCACGGCGCCGTTGTCGCGGGCCCAGGCCATAAAGCCGGCCGCGGCGGGGCCGTACATCATGTCGCAGGCCAGCGCGCCGGGCTTGAGCACAGCGGCGGCGACCGGCACCCCGGCACCGGCCAGGCTGCTGGCGCTGGCGTTGATGACCACGTCGAACGTGCCTTGGAGGCCGTCCAGGTCTTGGGCCAGCAGTTCGGTGGCTTGCAGCAGGGGCTGCAAAGACGCATGCGCCTTGTGGCGCTTGACCAGCGCATCGGCCTTGGCCTTTGTGCGGTTGACCAGCACCAGCCGGCGCGGCGCGGCCGCCAGCAGCGGCGCCAGCGCACCGGCGCCAGCGCCGCCCGCGCCTATCAGCAGCACGTCGCGCCCGGCCAGCGAAACGCCGGCGTTGTTCTGGATATCTTTGACCAGGCCCACGCCGTCGGTGTTGTCGGCATGGACGGCACCGCCCTGCAGCAGCAAGGTGTTGGCGGCCTGCGCGAGCTGCGCCCTGTCGCTGCGCGTGGTGGCAGCCTCAAAAGCATCAAGCTTGAAGGGCACGGTGACGTTGCAGCCCTTGACGCCGTCCCGCTGCAGCTGGGCCACGGTGGCGGCAAAGGATTCCAGCGGCACCAGCAGGCGCTCGTAGCGCAGGGATTGCCCCGTGAGTTCGGCAAAGCGCGCATGGATCAGCGGCGACTTGCTGTGAGCGATCGGGTTGCCCAGGACGTAGTACTGATCCATGGGGACCCTAGCGGCTTGTGAGTTTGGTTTCCAGCGTGTCGTCACGCGTGAACTTGAAGCGCGACACCACGACGATCTGGTCGGCCTTGCGGCGCATGGCGTCGTTGAAGCGGCCGAAGGGCCCGGTGCCGCGCACAATGCTTTGCGCGCGCCGGTCCAGCGTCAGGTTGCCCGAGGTCTGCACCACTTCCGTGTCCAGCACGGTGCCGTCGAAGTTCACGGTGACGATCATGGTCAGCTCGCCATACAGTTTTTTGCCGGCCTGTTCGGGGAAGTTGACGGTGCCCTTGTCCTCGATCTTGCGGCGCAGCTCGTCGTAATAGACGGCATAGACCTCTTCGCGCGTGGCCGGGCTGATGTAGCGCTTTTTGGGCCGCGCGTTTTCTTCGTTGATGCGGCGCTCGATCTCAGCCAGGATCTTGACCAGCGCCTTGCGTTTTTCCTCGCGCTCGGCCTGGGCCGGGCTGTTGGCGGGCTGGGTCAGGTCGGGCGGCGGCATGGAGGCCAGCTGTTTTTTGATTTGCGCCAGCAGCTGGGTCTGCTGCTCCTGCAGCGACTCGACCTTGCGCTGCGCGTCTTCGGTAGCGTCGCCAAGCTCCATCAGGGCCGAAGGCGGCAGGGGCGAGGTGGCCCGGCCTTTTTCGGCCTCGCCGCCGCCGGCCAGCGAGGCCTGCGCAATCGCCTTGGCGAAGTCGGGCTTTTCGTTGGACTTGGCGTTGACCAGGATGACTTCCAGCGGGGTGTCCTGGAACACGCGGTTAAAGCGCTCGGGATCGACAAAACGCACCGTCAGCAGCACCGCGTGCACGGCGATGGACGCGCCTAAAGCGATTTGCAGTGTGCTGGGGGATTTCACAGAAAGAGATTATCGGGGTTTATGCGCGAAATCCGGTGTCAACCCGCCACCGGAGCCGCCGCGGCGGCGTCGGTTTGTGGCTCATTGACATCGACCGCGATGGAGATCGGGCCGGCGGCCATCTCGGTCTCGCCGTCATCCTCACCGAGCGGGTCGGGCGATTCGTCAAGCTCCACGTCCAGCCGCTCGGTCACCGTGCCCGACACATCCAGCGTGATCTCGTCGATTTCGCCCAATCGCACGCGCACTTTCGCGCCGCGCGGCAGGCCCTGCGCACCCACGGCCGCGAGCACCAGCGGCAATTCGTCGGCGCGCACCAGGTTGTCCTTGAAGGCGGTGGCCACCAACTCGGTGATGCCGTTTTGCTGCAGGTATTTGAGAGTCCAGTAGCGTTCTATGCCGGCCTGGAAACCGTTGTAGGCGCTGTAGGCGGCGTCAAAGCCCGAGATGATGGAAAACAGCTCGGCATCCTTGGGCTTGAAGGGCGCGGCCAGCGCGGCCGTGCGGCCGTGGCGGGCGCAGGCGATGATCTGCCACTGGTTGACCAGGTCGGTGTAGCGGCGCAGCGGCGAGGTGCTCCAGGCATAACTTTTGACGCCTATGCCCGCATGCGGCAAGGCCTTGGTGCCCATGCGCACCTTCACGCCGGGCGCCAGGCTGGCCTGGCTGCGGTAGATACCGGGCACGCCGTGCTCGGCCAGCCACTGGCCCCAGGTGCTGTTGGCCAGGATCATGGCCTCGGCCACGATCAGGTCCAGCGGCGCGCCGCGTTGGCGCGTGCTGATGCTGACCGTTTCGTTGCCTTGGGGCTCGCCGCCCGTGGGGTTGTCCAGGCGGAAGTTGTAGTCGGGACGGTTGAAATTCTCGGGCTTGCCGCGCACGATTTCGCGCTGCGCCTTCAGGTGTTTGGCCAGCCGGTGCAGAAAGGTCAGCTCCACGCCCCACTGCACGCCGGTGGGCGGGCTGCTTTGCGCGGCTTCAAAAAAAGCTTCGGTAAAAGTGCTGTCCAGCATGTCGTGGCGCAGGTTGCTCACGATGGGCACCTGCTCCAGCCGCGTGGCGCTTTCCTTGATCTCCAGCGTGGCTTCGTCGAGCGTGAGGTAAAGCGACAGGGCCGGGCAGTTGCGGCCTTCCTGCAGCGTGTAGCTTTTGATGATCTCGTCGGGCAGCATGGTCAGCTTGTAGCCCGGCATGTAGACGGTGGACAGCCGCGCGCGGCCCACCGCATCGATGGGGCTGCCGGGCAGCACGGCCAGGCCGGGCGCGGCGATGTGTATGCCCAGGGTGACGATGCCGCTGCCAAGGCCCTGCACCGAGAGCGCATCGTCGATCTCGGTGGTGGCCGAGTCGTCGATGGAAAACGCCTTCACGTCCGCCAGGGGAAGCTCGTCCTTGACTTCGGGCGCCTGCAGCGCCGGAAAGCCCGTGCCCTTGGGAAAGTTCTCGAACAGGAAACGTTTCCAGTGGAACTGGTAGGGCGAGGCGATGGCGCCGGCCTTTTGCAGCAGGTCCAGCGGCGCGGTGTGCGTGGCGCGCGAGGCCTCGACCACGGCTTTGTACTCGGCGCTGTTTTTGTCGGGCTTGAACAGGATTTTGTAGAGCTGCTCGCGCACCGGCGCCGGGCATTCGCCGCGGCCCAGTTCCTCGGCCCAGGCGGTGATTTGCGCCGCCACCTGTTTTTTCTTCTCGATGGCGGCCAGTGCCTGCTGCAGGATGTCGGCGGGCGCCTTCTTGAAGCGGCCCTTGCCGGCACGGCGGAAGTAGTGCGGCGCATCGTAAAGGCGGAACAGCGCGGCGGCCTGCTGCTCCAGCGTGGCGGGTTTGCCGTCGGCGCTGAAGTAGTCGCGGGCCAGGTCGGCAAAGCCGAATTCGCCTTCGCCGGCGAATTCCCAGGCCAGGTCCAGCTCGATGTCGCTGCTCAGTTTTTGCCCGGCGGCCATGAGCTCGGCGGGCGAGGGCTTCTCGAATTTCAGCAGGGCATTGACGCCCTTGACCTTCACGCGCTTGCCCGAGTCGAGCTCCACCTGCAGCGAGGCGTCGCTCTCGGACAAAATGCGGCCGGCCAGAAACTTGCCGGCTTCTTCAAACAATACAAACAAAACGGGATCCCTTTGGTGTCTTTGATGACTTGGGGCTAGTGTAATCAGCGCCGTCCAGGGGCATTTTCAGACCAGTGCCAGGAAATCCAGGATTTCGGGCACATGCGTGTCGAAGTCGCTCAGCGCGTGGTCGCCGCCTTCGAGGATGCGCAGCCGGCTGCCCGCATAGCGGGCCGCCATTTCACGCCAGTCCAGCACCTCGTCGCCCTTGGCGATGATGGCCAGGTAGTTTTCAGGCGTTTTAAGCGGCCCGGCATGCTGGGCCTTGAGCTCATCGACAAAACGCGGTTCGAAGAAAAAGTGCTGGTCCGGGTCGTGCCAAGCGGTTTGCTCGCCGATATAGCGGGCCAGGTCGCGCGCCGGATCCACGGCCGGGTTGAGCAGCACGGCTTTGCAGCCGGTGCGCTCGGCCACGGCGGTGGCGTAAAAGCCGCCCAGCGAAGAGCCAACCACGGCCTGGCTTTCAAACCCGGCTTCAAGCGGCCAGCCGGCGATTGTGTCCATCACCCCGCGCAGCGCGGCCGCGGGCGAAGGCGGCAGCTGCGGGCACCACCAGCGCACGGCGGGATGGCGCTGCCGCACAATGGCCGCCATTTTTTGGGCCTTCATGGACTGCGGCGAAGAGCGAAAGCCGTGCAGGTAGAGCAGGTGGGTGGTGCGCATGCCGCCATGGTAGACGGGAGCCCACGGTCTTTGGCCCCCGGTCGCGGGCCCTGGCGGATAATCCCCGGCATGGCTGCCGTTTTCGACAAACCCTCTCTTTACCAGCGAACTTTGCCCCTGCTGCAGGGTTTTGACGGCCTGCTGGCATTTGCCGTCTTCCTGCTGGCCTGCGCGGGCCTGCTGATCATGTATTCATCGGGCTACGACCACGGCAGCCGCTTTGTCGACCACGGCCGCAACATGCTGATCGCCGGGGCCATCATGTTTGTGGTGGCGCAGGTGCCGCCGCAGCGCCTGATGGCCTTTGCCGTGCCGCTCTACATCGTGGGCGTGACCCTGCTGGTGGCGGTCGCGGTATTCGGCGTGACCAAAAAAGGCGCCAGGCGCTGGCTCAATGTGGGCGTGGTGATACAGCCCAGCGAAATCCTCAAGATCGCCATGCCGCTGATGCTGGCCTGGTGGTTCCAGAAGCGCGAGGGCCAGCTGCGGCCCCTGGACTTCGTGGCCGCCGTGCTGCTGCTGGCCATGCCAGTGGGCCTGATCATGAAGCAGCCCGACCTGGGCACCTCACTGCTGGTGCTGGCGGCCGGCCTTGCGGTGATCTTTTTCGCGGGACTGAGCTGGAAACTGATCCTGCCGCCGGTGATGCTGGGCCTGGTCGGCGTGTTCCTGGTGGTCTGGTTCGAGCCGCAGATCTGCGCCGACGGCGTGCGCTGGCCCATATTGCACGACTACCAGCAGCAGCGCATCTGCACCCTGCTGGACCCGTCGCGCGATCCGCTGGGCAAGGGTTTTCACATCATCCAGGGCATGATCGCGATCGGCTCGGGCGGCATTACCGGCAAGGGCTTTATGGCCGGCACGCAGACCCACCTGGAGTTCATTCCCGAGCGCACCACCGACTTCATCTTCGCCGCCTATTCGGAGGAGTTCGGCCTGCTGGGCAACCTGCTGCTGATCGCCGGCTTCATCTTCCTGATCCTGCGCGGGCTGGCTATCGCGCTGGAGGCCTCGACCCTGTTCGCGCGCCTGCTGGCGGGGGCACTGACCATGATTTTTTTCACCTATGCCTTCGTCAACATGGGCATGGTCAGCGGCATCCTGCCGGTGGTGGGCGTGCCTTTGCCCTTCATCAGCTACGGCGGCACCGCCATGGTCACTCTGGGCCTGGCCATAGGCATGCTGATGTCCATCGCCAAGGCCAAGCGCCTGGTGCAGACCTGAGGCCGCCTGCGTGAGCGCCCTCATGGTGACCGTGATCGGCGTGGGCAATATGGGCGGCGGCATGGCGGCCAACCTGCTGGCCAGAGGCTGGGAGGTCCAGGTTTGCGACATCGATGCGGCCAAGGTGGCGGCCATGGTGCAACTGGGCGCCACCGCCATTGCCAGCCCCGCGGATGCCGCGGCGGAGTCCCAGGCTTTTATCGTCTGTGTGGTCGATGCGGCGCAAACCGAAGAGGTGCTGTTTGGCGGGCAAGGCCTGGCCCGCATGCTGCGGTCCGGCCATGCCGTGATGCTGTGCCCCACGATTTCGCCGCAGGACGTCGAATCCTTCGCCGCCCGGCTGGCCGAACGCGGCGTGCACACGCTGGACGCCCCCATGTCGGGCGGCCCGGCCCGGGCGCGTGACGGCTCCATGAGCCTCATGCTGGCCTGCACGCAGGCGGTGTATGACCAGCAGGCCGGCTTGCTGCGGGACTTGTCGGCCAGGGTGTTCCTCATCAGCGAAAAACCCGGTGACGGCGCCCGCACCAAGCTGGTCAACAACCTGCTGGCGGGCATCAACCTGGTGGGCGCGGCCGAGGCGCTGGCGCTGGCCGGGCGCCTGGGGCTGGACCTGGCGAAAACCCTGGACGTGATCGAGCAGTCCAGCGGGCAGAGCTGGATAGGCTCGGACCGCATGCGCCGCGCGATTGCCGGCGACTACGCGCCGCGCGCGCATGTGACGCTGCTTGAAAAAGACACGCGGCTGGCCGTGGCGGCGGCCCGCGCGGCCGGCTTCGAAGGCCCGCTGGGCGAGAGCGCCAGCCGGGTCTTTGCCGAGGCCCACCAGGCCGGGCTGGCGGCCGAGGACGATGCCGCGCTGTTCAAGCACCTGGACGGCAAGGGCGGCTGAGCCGGTTTTTCACCCCGTTTCCCCTGCCTGCGGGCAAAACCCCGCCGCCCCCGGCCCACAGGCAGACTGCCTACAATGGCCGCATGACCTCACTTCGCTCCACCACCGCCTCCGCCCCCAACAAGTCCACGGTCTCCTCGGCCGCCCGGCCTACGGTGGAGTCGACCACGGGGCGGCTGGAGATCGCGCAGAAACTGCTGCTGGCGCCTTTCGGCCTCACGCAGGCGCACCTGGGCCGCGCGCTTGGTGAAATCACCTCCCATGGCGCGGACGACGCCGACCTGTATTTCCAGTACACCCGTAGCGAAGGCTGGAGCCTGGAAGAGGGCATCGTGAAAACCGGCTCCTTCAGCATCGACCAGGGCGTGGGCGTGCGTGCCGTCAGCGGTGAAAAAACCGCGTTTGCCTATTCCGACGACATTTCCGAGGCCTCGCTGCTGGACGCGGCGCGCACCGTGCGCAGCATTGCCGCCGGCGGCAAAAGCGCCCGCGTGAAGACACCGGCCGGCCGCATCGCCGGCAGCCGCTCGCTGTACCAGGGCCTGGACCCCATCGCCACGCTGGACAGTACCGCCAAGGTCCAGCTGCTGGAAAAGGTCGAAAAATTCGCCAAGGCCAAGGACCCGCGCATCGTGCAGGTCATGGCCGGCCTGGCCAGCGAATACGACGTGGTCATGGTGGCGCGCGCCGACGGCACACTGGCCGCCGACGTGCGCCCGCTGGTGCGCCTGAGCGTGACGGTGATCGCCGAGCAGAAGGGCCGGCGCGAAGTCGGCTCGGGCGGCGGCGGCGGCCGTTTCGGCCTGTCCTATTTTGACGACGCGCAGATTGCCGAATACGTCAACGACGCGGTGAAAGCCGCCCTGACCAACCTCGACGCGCGTCCCGCGCCGGCCGGCGAGATGACGGTGGTGCTGGGTTCGGGCTGGCCCGGCATCCTGCTGCACGAAGCCATAGGCCACGGCCTGGAGGGTGACTTCAACCGCAAGGGTTCCAGCGCGTTTTCAGGGCGCATAGGCCAGCGCGTGGCGGCCAAGGGCGTCACGGTGCTGGACGACGGCACCATCGCCGACCGCCGCGGTTCGCTCAACGTCGACGACGAGGGCAATGCCAGCCAGCGCAATGTGCTGATCGAGGACGGCATCTTGAAGGGATATATCCAGGATTCTCTGAACGCCCGCCTGATGAAGGTCAAGCCCACCGGCAACGGCCGGCGCGAAAGCTACGCCCACGTGCCCATGCCGCGCATGACCAACACCTATATGCTGGGCGGCGACAAGCAGCCCGAAGAAATCGTGGCCAGCATCAAGAAGGGCCTGTACGCCACCAACTTCGGCGGCGGCCAGGTCGACATCACCTCGGGCAAGTTCGTGTTCTCGGCCAGCGAAGCCTTCTGGGTCGAAAACGGCAAGATTCTGTATCCCGTCAAGGGCGCGACGATTGTCGGCAACGGCCCCGACGCGCTGACCCGCGTCACCATGATGGGCAACGACATGGCCCTGGACAGCGGCGTCGGCACCTGCGGCAAGGAAGGCCAGAGCGTTCCGGTCGGCGTCGGCCAGCCGACCCTGCGCATCGACGGCCTGACGGTGGGCGGGACGGCCTGAACCGGCCGTTTTCGGGGCTTTCTCGGACCTGTGCTACATTCCAGCTTATGAATTTCGGCAAGTTTTATTTTTCTTACTTTTGGTTCTCCAGCGCTTTCGGCGGTAGAGAGATCAAGGCGTGACCCGATAAAACGCACCGAATCTCCAAAAACCGCCGGCTCCCGGCGGTTTTTTTTTGCCCCATTTGTTTGCTGAATGTTTGTACCGAAACCTGAATTGCCCGACTGACACCTGACACCCTAGAAAAGGAAGATTGCGATGAATGCCAAAGCCACCTCCGCCAGCGACAACTGGTATGCGACCGTCGAAAAGACCAGCCAGACCGACGACGAACGCATCAAGGACATCACCGTGCTACCCCCTCCCGAGCATCTCATCCGCTTCTTCCCTATCCGCGGCACCGCCGTCGAGACGCTGATCAGCAAGACCCGCAAGGGCATCCACAACATCATCCAAGGCAAGGACGACCGCCTGCTGGTCGTCATAGGCCCCTGCTCCATCCACGATCCCGCGGCGGCGCTGGACTACGCCCGCAAACTGGTCGAGCAGCGTAAGAAGTACGAAGGCACGCTGGAAATCGTGATGCGCGTCTACTTCGAAAAGCCGCGCACCACCGTGGGCTGGAAGGGCCTGATCAACGACCCTTACCTCGATGAAACCTTCCGCATCGACGAAGGCTTGCGCATCGCGCGCCAGCTGCTGATCGACATCAACCGCCTGGGCCTGCCGGCGGGCAGCGAATTCCTGGACGTGATCTCGCCCCAGTACATCGGCGACCTGATCTCCTGGGGCGCCATCGGCGCGCGCACCACCGAAAGCCAGGTGCATCGCGAACTGGCCTCGGGCCTGTCGGCACCCATAGGCTTCAAAAACGGCACCGACGGCAACATCCGCATCGCCACCGACGCCATCCAGGCGGCGGCGCGCGGCCACCATTTCCTGTCGGTGCACAAAAACGGCCAGGTCGCCATCGTGCAGACCAACGGCAACAAGGACTGCCACGTGATCCTGCGCGGCGGCAAGACGCCCAATTACGACGCGGCCAGCGTCGCGGCGGCCTGCAAGGAGCTGGAAGCCTCCAAGCTGCCGGCTACGCTGATGGTGGACTGCAGCCACGCCAACAGCTCCAAGCAGCACGAAAAGCAGGTCGAGGTGGCGCGCGACATCGCGGGTCAGGTGGCCGGCGGCTCGCGCCATGTGTTCGGCCTGATGGTGGAAAGCCACCTCAATGCCGGCGCGCAGAAATTCACCCCCGGCAAGGACGACGCAAAAGCGCTGGACTACGGCAAGAGCATCACCGATGCCTGCCTGGGCTGGAACGATTCGATGGACGTGCTGGAAATTCTGTCGGCCGCTGTGCTCAAGCGCCGCGCCAGCAAATAAGCGCTAAGGGCCGCTTGCGGGTTTGTGCGAATAGCCGCGCTACCCGCAAGTCGCCGACCATGGGTGCCTGACCAGGAGCACATCATGCGCAGCGAAGTCACCGTGAGCTTCAAGGATGGCCCGCCCGTGCGGCTGGACCTCAACGAAGTGCAGCCCATGCCGCACGACGTGGCACGCTGGTGGCTGGACGACCAGTTCACGCAGATGGGCTGCGAGCCGCTGCGGCCCACAGGCAAGCTGCTGACCGCCGACAAGGTCGTGGTGGTGGCCCAGGCCGCCGGGCCGGCGAAATTCGCCGAGGCCAAATGGGCGCAGGAGTTTGCCCGCGCGGCCAGCGCGGCGCTGGCCAAGCCGGTGATTCACATCGACGTGGCCGCGCTCACCATCTCTTATTAATTAGTAGGGCCCTCAGGAGCCCCCAGGAGTTCCGGGCAGCGGCTCAGGCCTTGAGCGCCTCCAGCAGTTTGGCGTGAATCCCGCCAAAACCCCCGTTGCTCATGCACAGCAGGTGGTCGCCCGGCCGGGCCGCTGCTTTGACTTGCTCCAGCAATTGATCAATGGTGCCGGCCACCTGGGCGCGCTCGCCCATGGGCGCCAGCGCGGCGCGCGCGTCCCAGTCCAGTCCGCCGGCGTGGCAGAAGGCCAGGTCGGCCTGCTCCAGGCTCCAGGGCAGCTGGGCCGTCATGGCGCCCAGTTTCATGGTGTTGCTGCGCGGCTCGAAGATGGCGAGTATGCGTTCGCCGCCCCGGCCGGCGCTTTGCAGCTGGCGGCGCAGGCCGTCCACCGTGGTGTGGATGGCCGTGGGGTGGTGGGCGAAGTCGTCATACACCGTGATGTCGCCGCCTTTGCGCGGGATCACGCCGCGCACTTCCATGCGCCGCTTGACGTTCTGGAATTCCGCCAGCGCCAGCGCCGCGGCCTCGGGCGCCACGCCCACGTGCTCGGCCGCCGCGATGGCCGCCAGGGCATTGAGCTGGTTGTGCACGCCGCTGATGCCCCACTTCACATGGGCCACGGCCTCGCCGGCCTTGAGCACGTGAAAGTCATGCGGTTCGCCATGGGCGGTAAAGCCGGCTTTGTTCAGCAGGCCGTTGCCAAAGAGCAGTTGCTCACTCCAGCAGCCCTGGGCCAGCACGCGCTGCAGGCTGGCCTCGGCTGCGTTGACGACCACCCGGCCCTGCGAGGGCACGGTGCGCACCAGGTGGTGGAACTGCCGCTCGATGGCCGCCAGGTCGTCGAAGATGTCGGCATGGTCGAACTCGAGGTTGTTCAGCACGGCGGTGCGCGGCCGGTAGTGCACAAACTTGCTGCGCTTGTCGAAAAACGCCGTGTCGTATTCATCGGCCTCGATCACAAAGGCATTGCCCTCGCCCAGGCGGGCCGAGACGCCGAAGTTGAGCGGCACGCCGCCGACCAGAAAACCCGGCTTCAGCCCGGCATGCTCCAGGATCCAGGCCAGCATGGCCGTGGTGGTGGTCTTGCCGTGCGTGCCGGCCACGGCCAGCACGTGGCGCGGGCCGGTCGCGTGGTGGGTGGGGTGGTGCAGCACATGGCCCGACAGCCATTGCGGGCCGCTGGTGTAAGGCTTGCCGCTGTTCAAAATGGCTTCCATCAGCGGGTATTTGGGCGTCCCGTCGGCCAGCCGGGCGCGCGAGATCACATTGCCGACCACGAACACATCGGGCTCAAAGGCCATCTGGTCGGCGCCATAGCCCTCGATCAGCTCTATGCCCAGGCCGCGCAGCTGGTCGCTCATGGGCGGGTAGACGCCCGTGTCGCAGCCCGTGACCTTGTGTCCCGCCTCCCGCGCCAGGGCGGCGAGGCCGCCCATGAAAGTGCCGCAGATTCCCAGAATATGTATGTGCATGGGGCTGTATTCTAGGAGGCCGGGTTTCGCGGGCCCGGCGGTGAACTTTGCGCCACATCGGGAGCCTAACCGGGGCACAATCGCTTCGCCCCCCTCTTTTCTTCTCTCTTCTCTCTTCTGGCTCCCGGGCCTGCCGACCTTGACCCCACACACCCTTAAATCCGAAATTGCCGCTACGGCTGCCGCGATGGTGGTCGAAGAAGGGCTGGAATACGGTCCCGCCAAGCGCCGCGCCGTCAAACAGCTGGCACTGCCGGCCCGCACCGAGCTGCCCGGCAACGACGAACTCGAGGACGCGGTGCGCGAATACATTGCGCTGTTTTGCGCCGACACCCAGCCGGCCGAGCTGGCCGCCCTGCGCGAACTGGCCCTGGTCTGGATGGAGCGCCTGGCGCAGTTCCGGCCCCATCTGGGCGGCGCCGTCTGGCACGGCACGGCCACGCGGCTTTCCGATATTTATATCCAGCTTTTCTGCGATGACCCCAAATCGGCCGAAATCGCGCTGATTGAGCACAATGTGGACTACGAGCCGCGCACCGTGACCGGCTTTACCGGCGACAGCGTGGAAGCGCTCAGTCTGCGAAGTGTGTGCAAACCTTTGAATGAAACGGTGGGCGTGCATCTGATGGTCTACGACCACGACGACCTGCGCGGCGCCTTGAGGGCCGATACCAAGGGCCGCACGCCCCGGGGCGACATCGCCGCCGTGCAAAAATTATTGATCCCCCCAGCCGGAGCCTCAGACACGTGAACCGCAGAAACATACTTTATGGCGCGGCGGCTGCCGCAGCCGGCCTGGCCGGCGCCAGCGTCGCCTGGTGGAAGTTCCAGCCGCACCAGGTGGTGCCCGGGTCGGCCGAGACGCCGGTGGTGGGTGCGGCTGGCAGCGCCTCCGACGCCTTCTGGCGCCTCAGTTTTGACACGCCGGACGGCAAGAACCTCTCGATGAGCAGCTTTCGCGGCAAGCTCCTGCTGGTCAATTTCTGGGCCACCTGGTGCCCACCCTGTGTCGAGGAACTGCCTTTATTGGATTATTTCTACCAGGAAAACCGCGATAAAAACCTGCAAATAGTGGGTTTGGCCGTCGATCAGCCCACTGCGGTACGGACCTGGCTGCAAACCAAGCCCCTGCATTTCCCGGTGGGCATGGCCGGCCTGGGCGGGACTGAGCTCAGCAAATCGCTGGGCAACCTCGCCGGCAGCCTGCCCTTCACGGCGGTGTTCAGCGCCTCGGGAGAGCTGCTGCACCGCAAGATCGGCAAGGTCTTGCCTGAAGACCTCGCGCAGTGGGCCAAGCTGGTCTAAAAGGCCGACACGGGTTTTTGCGCGAAAACCCGGCCAACCTGCGGCAATACGCTTCTAACAGCATTGTCTGAAGGGGATTTAGGGAAATCGAGGCCAACCGCCAGACGGTTTGGAATGGCCTCCGGCTTGATGTACACTCTGCGCTTTCCCGGGGAAAGCCGCCTGGCTCCTCCCCGCAGTAGTTAACTGATAAGCGCTTTAAAGCGTAAAAGCAGAAAGTAAGTGAAAAAAGAAGGAAGATCGGTGGTGGCGCTCCTTGCGCCCTGTTTCCGGCCTTTCAGTCAAAAGCTGCGCCGAGATCCCGCGCCAGCATCTACCGTCGTTGGAGAGAACCCATGGATTTAAGAAAACTCAAAACCCTGATCGACCTCGTCTCGGAGTCCAACGTCTCCGAGCTGGAAATCACCGAAGCCGAGGGCAAGGTACGCATCGTCAAATCCAGCGGCGCTCCCGTCGTGATGCAGCAGCCGGTTGCCATGGTAGCAGCTCCCGCAGCGGCCCCGGCCGCCGGCGCCCCGGCTGCTCCGGCCCCCGAGGCGGCGCCCGCCGCCCCGGCCGGCCATGCCGTCAAGTCGCCCATGGTGGGCACTTTCTACCGCTCGGCCAGCCCCGGCGCCAAGCCCTTTGTCGAAATCGGCAGCGTGGTCAAGGAAGGCGAGACCATCTGCATCATCGAGGCCATGAAGATCCTCAACGAGATCGAAGCCGACAAGTCGGGCACGGTCACCAAGATTCTTTCGGAAAACGGCCAGGCTGTCGAATACGGCCAACCCCTCTTCATCATTGAATAAGCGGGGCGCAGCGCCCCCTTTTCAAACCAGGCTTACCGACGCATGTTCAAAAAAATTCTGATCGCCAACCGCGGGGAGATCGCTTTGCGCATCCAGCGCGCCTGCCGCGAACTCGGCGTGAAGGCCGTGATGGTCTATTCCGAGGCCGACCGTGAAGCGAAATACATCAAGCTGGCGGACGAGTCGGTCTGCATTGGCCCGGCGCCCTCCAAGGACAGCTACCTCAATATGCCGGCCATCATCTCGGCGGCCGAGGTGACGGATGCCGAAGCCATACACCCCGGCTACGGCTTCCTGAGCGAAAACGCCGATTTTGCCGAGCGGGTCGAGAAAAGCGGCTTCAAGTTCATAGGTCCCTCGCCCGAATCCATCCGCATCATGGGCGACAAGGTTTCGGCCAAGCAGACCATGATCAAGGCCGGCGTGCCCTGCGTGCCCGGCTCGGAAGGCGCCTTGCCTGACGACCCGGTCCTGATCAAGCGCACCGCCAAGCAGATCGGCTACCCCGTCATCATCAAAGCGGCCGGCGGCGGCGGCGGGCGCGGCATGCGCGTGGTGCACACCGAGGCGGCCCTGCTGCACGCGGTGCAGACTACCAAGGCCGAGGCCGGCGCGGCTTTCGGCAATCCCGAGGTCTACATGGAGAAATTCCTGCAGAACCCGCGGCATATCGAAATCCAGATTCTGGCCGACCAGCACAAGAACGCGGTCTGGCTGGGCGAGCGCGATTGCTCCATGCAGCGGCGCCACCAGAAAGTCATGGAAGAGGCGCCGGCGCCCGGCATTCCACGCAAGCTGATCGAACGCATCGGCGAGCGCTGCGTCGCGGCCGTCAAGAAGATAGGCTACCGCGGGGCGGGCACCTTCGAATTCCTCTACGAAAACGGCGAGTTCTACTTCATCGAGATGAACACCCGCGTGCAGGTGGAGCATCCGGTCACCGAGTGGATCACCGGCGTGGATATCGTACGCACCCAGATCATGGTGGCGGCCGGCGAAAAACTGCCTTTCGCCCAGCGCGACATCGAACTCAAGGGCCATTCCATCGAATGCCGCATCAACGCGGAAGACCCCTACAAGTTCATTCCCTCGCCGGGCCGTATCACGACCTGGCACACGCCAGGCGGGCCGGGCGTGCGGGTGGACTCCCACATTTACGCCAACTACTTCGTGCCGCCCAACTACGACTCCATGATCGGCAAGATCATCGTCCACGGCGACACGCGCGAGCAGGCCCTGGCCCGCATGAGCACGGCGCTGGCCGAGACCGTGGTCGAAGGCATCAACACCAACATCCCGCTGCACCGCGAACTGATGGTGGACGCCAAGTTCATGGACGGCGGCACCAACATCCACTACCTGGAAGAGTGGTTGTCTAAACGTGAGAGGTGAGCCCCCACGCTTTTCACTTCGTGTAATGCGCTGCCCCCCGAGGGGGCCGCTGCGCCTGCGGCCCGGCAAAGCCGGTTCCGCGGCCCCTGCTTGATTAAATACCTGTGCGCCTCGGCGTACAGCTTGCGCGAGGCGATAGCCAATGTTTGAACTGATCCTGCTGGCCCCTGTTGACGAGGTGGAAACGCTCAGCGAAGCGCTGGACGCGCTCGACGCGCTCAGCGTGTCGGTGGAAGACGCCGACGCCCAGACGCCGGCGGAGCAGGCCTTGTTCGGCGAGCCCGACATGCCGCCGCCCAAGGCGGGCTGGGAACGCTCCCGCATTGTTTCGCTGTTTGCCACCGAGGCCCTGGCGCGGGACGCGGCCCATGTGCTGGCGGCGCAGGACTTCTTCGCGGGCTGCCGCGTCGTCGCCGTCCAGCCCGTGCCTGAGCAGGACTGGGTGCGCCTGACCCAGTCGCAGTTCTCGCCCGTGGACATCACGCCCGAATTCTGGATCGTGCCGACCTGGCACGAGCCGCCGGCCGAGGCCAGACAGGTGATTCGCCTGGACCCGGGCCTGGCTTTCGGCACGGGTACGCACCCGACCACACGCATGTGCCTGCGCTGGATCGCAGGCCGCACCGGGCAAGACCTGGGCCGTGTGCTCGACTACGGTTGCGGATCCGGCATCCTGGCCATAGGCGCGGCCAAGTTCGGGGCGGCCGACATCGACGCCGTGGACATCGACCCGGCCGCCGTCGAATCGACGCTGGCCAATGCCGAGGCCAACCATGTGGCGCTCAAGGCCGGCCTGCCCGAGACCGCGTCCGGCCAGTACCGCACCGTGCTGGCCAACATCCTGGCCACGCCGCTCAAGGTGCTGGCGCCCCTGCTGTGTTCCCATGTCGAGAAAGGCGGGCACCTGGTGCTCGCCGGCATCCTGGAGCGCCAGGCCGACGAGCTCAAGCAGGCCTACGCCCCCTATTGCCAGCTCAAGGTGCATGATGCGCAAGAAGGCTGGATCCTGATGACCGCCGGTTTCTAGGCCGTCCCGCAGGGGGTCAACACGGGTCGCGGCCCCTACAATACAGCGCTAAATGAGCCTGATTACGCGCTGTCCCGCATGCGGCACGATGTTCAAAGTCGTGACCGACCAACTCAAAGTCTCACAAGGCTGGGTGCGATGCGGCCATTGCGCTGAAGTGTTCGATGCGTCGGCCCATCTGCTGCCGCGCGATATGTCCGCGCTGACCGCCCCCGCACCCCTGGCAACGGCCACGCTGGCCGCCGCCCCCGAGCCCCCGCCGGAATTCGACCGCCCCACCGAACCCCAAAGCCTGCCCGCGGCGGACCCGCCGGCGGAGCCGCCCCGGCAGGAATGGGCGCCAGCCCGCTCGTTTGCCGACAGGGTGCCGCTGCGGCCTTCCAGCCCCGGCTGGGACGACGCCCAGGACAGCGCCGCCGACTTCGACCCCGTGCGCTGGAAGCAGGCGCAGCAGGAACGCCAGCTCGATCCGCTGGAGCTGCCCGCCGAATCGCTGCCTGCCGAGGCACCCTTGCCGCGCCAGCCGGCCATGGTTCGCCAGGCGATTGACGACGATTCCAGCTTCGCCTATTCGGACGTGGATTCCGGCATGCCGGGGCGGCCGATGGAGCACGACGTGTCCTTTGTGCGGGATGCCCGGCGCAAGGCCTTCTGGCGAAAACCGCTGACGCGCCTGTCGCTGTCCCTGCTGTCCCTGCTGCTGTTGGCCACGCTGGTGGCCCAGTGGGCCGTCCAGCAGAGGGACATGCTGGCCGCGCTGGAGCCGCGGCTGGTTCCGGCGCTGCAGGCCTTGTGCGGTCCGCTGCATTGTGACATCCGCCCGCCTCGCCATATCGAGGCGCTGGTGATCGACAGCTCCACCTTTAACCGCATCGCCCCCGACGCTTACCGCCTGAGCTTTACCCTCAAGAACACCGGCGTGGCAGCCCTGGAAATGCCCTCTCTGGAGGTGACCCTGACCGACACCCAGGACCAGGCCGTGGTGCGCCGCGTCCTGGCGCCCGCCCAATTCGGCGCCAAGGCGGCGACGCTGGCGGCCCAGTCCGAGCTGGCGGGGCTGGTCATCATGAAAGTCTCGGGGGATGCGGCTGCCGCGTCGGCCCCTTCTTCCTCTTCTTCCTCTTCTTCCTCTTCGGCGGCCGCACCCCTGCGGGTGGCGGGCTACCGTGTCCTGGCTTTTTATCCCTGATTGAAACGAGAAAAATCAATGTCCGCTGTTATCTGTGGCTCCCTGGCGTTTGACACCATCATGACTTTCGAGGGGCGCTTTTCCGAGCAGATCCTGCCCGACCAGTTGCACATCCTCAATGTGTCTTTCCTGGTGCCGGCGCTGCGCCGTGAATTCGGCGGCTGCGCCGGCAATATCGCCTACAGCCTGCGGCAGCTGGGCGGCACGGCCTTGCCCATGGCGACGGTCGGCAGCGATGGTGCCGAGTATGTGGAGCGCATGAAGACGCTGGGTATCAGCACCGAGTTCGTGCGCCAGGTCGGCGATACCTACACCGCGCAGGCCATGATCATGACCGACCGTGACAACAACCAGATCACGGCTTTCCATCCCGGCGCGATGATGCAGGCCCATGTGACCCGCATCACGGCGCGCGGCGACATCAAGCTGGGCATCATTTCGCCCGACGGCCGCGATGCCATGCTGCAGCATGCCGAGCAGTTCAAGGCCGCCGGCATTCCCTTTGTGTTCGACCCGGGCCAGGGCCTGCCCATGTTCGACGGCAAGGAACTCGCGCATTTCGTCGAACTGGCGACCTGGGTGACGGTGAACGACTACGAGGCCAAGATGCTCTGCGACCGCACCGGCATGTCCTGCGCCGAATTGTCGCGGCGCGTGCAGGGCCTGGTGGTGACCTTGGGCGCCGAAGGCTGCGAAGTCTGGATAGACGGCGAAAAAACCCTTGTACCGCCCGTGAAGGCCGAGGCCGTGGTGGACCCGACCGGCTGCGGCGACGCCTTTCGCGGGGCGCTGCTGTTCGGCCTGGAGCAAGGCTGGCCGCTGGCGCGCTGCGCCGCGCTGGGCAACCGGGTCGGCGCGCTCAAGATCGCGACGCGCGGCGGCCAGAACTACACGCTGTCGGCCGAACAAATCGCGGCTTAAGGGCCCGTTGCTCAGGCGGGTGGGCGGCCCTCGCCCAATGCTTTCACCAGTTCATCCCAGGCGGCCCGGCCGGCCGCCGCGGCATTCACGCGCAGCTGCTTGCGCCTGGAGGTCTCCCCGCGCGCCAGCGTGACCGCCTGCTGCGGCACACCGAGGCAGCCGGCCAGCCATTTCACGAGTGCCTGGTTGGCCTTGCCGTCCACCGGCGGCGCCTGCAGCCGCAGGCGCAGCGCTTGCTGGCCGGTTTCGCCGTGCAGGCCCACGATCTGGGTTTTGGCGGCATTCGGCACCACGTGCACGTCGAGCAGCACGTCACCGTTCTTTTCGATTCGCAGAAAGGCAAGCTCAGGCAGCGGCATGGGCAGGGTCGTGGTGGGGAGTGGGCCGGGCATGAAAAAAGCCCGACATCTTTCGATATCGGGCTCTAAGCAGAATTACCTTACTGCTTACGGCTTGCTGGCTGTCGGAAACGGCCAGGCAGCTTGCGGGTTCAGAGTAGTCTGAGCCGCAGGGGCAGCCGCTGCAGCGGGTGCTTTCGCAGCTTTGGCAGCAGGTTTTTTCGCGGCTTTCTTCGCAGCGGGCTTTTTCGCTGCTTTCTTGGCGGCAGGCTTCTTCGCAGCGGCTTTCTTGGCCGCTGGTTTCTTCGCTACCTTTTTCGCGGCCTTCTTGGCTGCTGGCTTTTTCGCTGCGGCTTTCTTCGCCGCTGGCTTCTTGGCCGCTACCTTCTTGGCTGCTGGCTTTTTCGCTGGCGATTTTTTCGCAGCTGGCTTCTTGGCCGCTACTTTTTTCGCTGGAGCTTTTTTAGCCGGAGCTTTTTTCGCTGCTACTTTTTTAGCAGGAGCCTTCTTAGCTGCTGCCTTTTTAGCAGGAGCCTTCTTCGGAGCAGCTTTTTTAGCCGCAGTTTTTTTCGCAGTTGCCATAGTTTTCTCCTTGATCACGTTGCAAAGAGCACTTCACGGTTGGAGTACGTAAAGCGATTCACGGCGTTGGGCCCCGGATAAACCGGTCCCAGCGCCGCGAACACAGGAGCAAAGCCCAGCGCGCACTCTGCGGTGTCGTCGTTGGTCGTTGCAATTCTAGAAATCATTGTCGGCTTGTGTTGCGCGTCTTGTTCAATCAATCCCAGGAAAGGGCACCACCGGACTGGTACTCGATCACGCGGGTTTCAAAGAAGTTGCGTTCTTTTTTCAGGTCGATCATTTCGCTCATCCACGGGAATGGATTCTCCTCGTTGGGGAAGAGAGTTTCAAGTCCGATCTGCGTGGCGCGGCGATTGGCGATGTAGCGCAGGTAACCCTTGAACATGGAAGCGTTCAGGCCGAGCACGCCGCGCGGCATGGTGTCCTCGGCGTAGCGGTATTCCAGTTCGACGGCCTTCATGAACAGGGCCTTGATCTCGGCCTTGAACTCCGTCGTCCAGAGGTGCGGGTTCTCCAGCTTGAGCTGGTTGATCAGGTCGATGCCGAAATTGCAGTGCATGGACTCGTCGCGCAGGATGTACTGGTACTGCTCGGCGGCGCCGGTCATCTTGTTCTGGCGGCCCAGGGCGAGGATCTGCGTGAAGCCGACGTAGAAGAACAGGCCCTCCATCAGGCAGGCGAAGACGATCAGCGACTTGAGCAGGGTCTGGTCGGCTTCGGGCGTGCCGGTCTTGAAGTGCGGGTTGGAGATGACTTCAATGAATGGGATCAGGAACTGGTCCTTGTCCTTGATGGACTGGACTTCGTTGTAGGCGTTGAAGATCTCGCTTTCGTCCAGGCCCAGCGACTCGGTGATGTACTGATAGGCATGGGTGTGGATGGCTTCCTCGAAAGCCTGGCGCAGCAGGAACTGGCGGCACTCGGGCGCCGTGATGTGGCGGTAGGTGCCCAGCACGATGTTGTTGGCGGCCAGCGAGTCGGCGGTCACGAAGAAGCCCAGGTTGCGCTTGACCAGGCGGCGTTCGTCCTCGGTCAGGCCGTTGGGGTCTTTCCAGAGCGCGATGTCGCGCGTCATGTTCACTTCCTGCGGCATCCAGTGGTTGGCGCAGGTGGCGAGGTATTTTTCCCAGGCCCATTTGTATTTGAAGGGCACCAGCTGGTTGACGTCGGTCTGGCCGTTGATGATGCGCTTGTCGGAAGCTTTGACGCGCTGCGCCTTGGCGGGTTCGGCGGAGACAGGAGCCGAAGGGGCTGCGGCTTGCGCAGGTGTGAAGGCACCGTCGTTGAGCATGCGCACCTGCGCCTGGGGTTGCTCAGCGGCGTTAAAAGAAAGAGGCGGAAGTTCCATCGAGCGGCCTTCGGGCGAGCCGCTGTTCTGAGGTGTTTGCAACGATGGTTTGACTTCTTCGTCCCAGGTCAACATAGAGGTTTCCAATACTGTGGGATTATGAAAGCAGCGATACAAAATGAAAAGTGTTCATTCACATCGCTACAAAATTGTGTTGCTCATATACATCGAATCGAGCGGCCGGGTGGCCGCGCGATCCGGTGTTTTTTATTGGCAGGCCTCGCATCCCGGGTCATCGATCGCGCAGAACTTGATGTCGGTGGCGGGCGTTGCATTCATCTGCGCTTGCGCCGCGGCGGCCGCCGCTTCGAGCGCACTCATGCCGCTGCTGGCGGGCGCGGAGCCGGATGACACCGAGTTCATCTTGCCCGCGGTCACGGTTGATTTCTCGGCGTGCGTCGCGCTTTGCGTGCGCAGGTAGTAAGTGGTCTTGAGGCCGCGCAACCAGGCCAGCTTGTAGGTGTCGTCCAGCTTTTTGCCCGAGGCGCCCGCCATATAGATATTGAGCGACTGCGCCTGGTCTATCCATTTCTGGCGGCGTGCCGCGGCCTCGACGATCCAGGAGGTCTCGATTTCAAACGCCGTGGCGTACAGCGCCTTGACGTCCTGGGGCACGCGGTCGATGGGGCGCAGGGAGCCGTCAAAGTGCTTGAGGTCCACCACCATCACGTCGTCCCACAGGTTCAGGCGCTTGAGGTCACGCACCAGGTAGTGGTTGATGACCGTGAATTCACCGGACAGGTTGGACTTGACCGAGAGGTTGCCGAAGCAGGGCTCGATGCAGGCATCCACGCCGATGATGTTGGAGATGGTGGCGGTCGGGGCGATGGCGACGCAGTTGGAGTTGCGCATGCCGTCCTTGGCGATCTTCTTGCGCAGGGCTTCCCAGTCCAGGGTGGCGGAGCGGTCGATTTCGACATAGCCGCCGCGCTGCTCGGCCAGCATGTCCAGCGTGTCCAGCGGCAGCACGCCCTTGTCCCAGAGCGAGCCCTTGTAGCTGGCGTACTTGCCGCGCTCTTTGGCCAGTTCGGTGGAGGCCCAGTAGGCGTGGTAGCAGACGGCTTCCATGGACTTGTCGGCGAACTCGACGGCTTCCTGGGAGGCGTAAGGCACGCGCAGCTCATACAGGCAATCCTGGAAACCCATGATGCCCAGGCCCACGGGGCGGTGGCGCATGTTGGAGTCGCGGGCCTTCTTGACGGCGTAGTAATTGATGTCGATCACGTTGTCCAGCATGCGCATGGCCGTGGTGATGGTCTTCTTGAGCTTCTCGTGGTCGACCGCGCCGTCCTTCAGGTGCTGGACCAGGTTGACGGAGCCGAGGTTGCAGACGGCGGTTTCGGTGTCGCTGGTGTTGAGCGTGATCTCGGTGCACAGGTTGGAGGAGTGCACGACGCCGGCGTGCTGCTGCGGCGAGCGCACGTTGCAGGCGTCCTTGAAAGTGATCCAGGGATGGCCGGTTTCAAACAGCATGGACAGCATCTTGCGCCACATGTCGGTGGCCTGCACCTTGCGGGACGGCTTGATTTCGCCGCGCTCGGCCTTGGCTTCGTAGGCGGTGTAGATTTTCTCGAAATCCTTGCCGAACTTGTCGTGCAAGTCGGGCGTGTCGGACGGCGAGAACAGGGTCCAGCTGCCTTTTTCCATCACGCGGCGCATGAACAGGTCGGGAATCCAGTTGGCGGTGTTCATGTCGTGCGTGCGGCGGCGGTCGTCACCGGTGTTCTTGCGCAGCTCCAGGAACTCTTCGATGTCCAGGTGCCAGGTTTCCAGGTAGGCGCAGACGGCGCCCTTGCGCTTGCCGCCCTGGTTGACGGCGACCGCCGTGTCGTTGACGACTTTCAGGAAAGGCACGACGCCTTGCGATTCGCCGTTGGTGCCCTTGATGTGGGCGCCCAGGGCGCGCACGGGCGTCCAGTCGTTGCCCAGGCCGCCGGCGAATTTGGACAGCAGGGCGTTTTCCTTGATGGCGTCGTAGATGCCGCCCAGGTCGTCGGCGACCGTGGTCAGGTAGCAGGACGACAGCTGCGAGCGCAGGGTGCCGGCGTTGAACAGGGTGGGCGTGCTCGACATGAAATCGAAGGACGACAGGATTTCGTAGAACTCGATGGCGCGCGCTTCGCGGTCGATCTCGTTGAGCGACAGGCCCATGGCCACGCGCATGAAGAAAGCCTGGGGCAGCTCGATGCGCTGCTTGCGCACGTGCAGGAAGTAGCGGTCAAACAGGGTCTGCAGGCCGAGGTAGTCGAACTTCAGGTCGCGCTCGGGCTTGAGCGCGGCGCCCAGGCGGGCCAGGTCGAACTGCTGCAGCTTTTCGTCGAGCAGCTCGTTCTGCACGCCCTTGGCGATGAACTGCGGGAAGTATTCGGCATAGCGGATCGCCATGTCGGCCTGGGTGACTTCCTCGCCCAGCACTTCGCGGCGGATGGTGTGCATCAGCAGGCGCGCGGTGGCGTAGGTGTAGTCGGGGTCTTTTTCAATCAGGGTGCGCGCCGCCAGGATGGAAGCCTTGTAGACCTCGTCGATGGGAACGCCGTCGTAGAGGTTGCGCATGGTTTCCGCGACGATGGGGTCCGGCTTGACGTCGGCGCCCAGGTTGGCGCAGGACGCTTCAATCAGGGCCTGCAGCTTGCCGATGTCGAGCGCGACGCGGTTGCCGCGGTCGGTCACGTGGATCAGGGGGGCCGCGGGCGTCTGGACTTGCGGCTGGCGTGCGCGCTCCTGCGTGCGCTTTTCGCGGTACAGCACGTAGGCGCGGGCGATCTCGTGGTGGCCGCCGCGCATCAGGCCGAGCTCGACCTGGTCCTGCACGTCTTCTATATGAAAGGTGCCGCCGCCTGGGCGCGAGCGCATCAGGGCGCGGATCACCGCCTGGGTCAGGCCGTCGACCGTTTCGCGCACGCTGGCCGAGGCCGCGCCCTGTGTTCCATGAACGGCCAGGAAGGCCTTCATCATGGCCACGGCGATCTTGTTGGGCTCAAACGGCACCACGCCGCCGTTGCGGCGGATGATCTGGTAATGAGCAAGCGGATTGGGCTGGGTGTTGGATTCGCTGGCTGCCGGGTTGCCGGCGGCTGGGCCGGGTGTTGCGGGCACTGCGTGTTGCACTGTTTGCATGACTTCCTCTTTGCTTTGTTTTATGACTGGCTGATGTGCTGTTGCGGGCGATCCGTTTGGCGGGAGCGGTTCAAAAACATGAACCAATTTCTCACCGCCGGGGCCCGAATTACATCAATCTTGAATTAGGGCTTAGGCACTATACCTAGGGTATTGGGGGAATACAAGCCACTACAGGTAGTGTACCGCCGAGTTTATGGACCGTTACGTTTTGTGGCTTTTTCATTCCACTTCGGACCGCTCGCCTAAGGCCTTTGTATTCGTGCCGCTCATCTCGCGCAAAGCCTGATTTCATCGGGCCTGCGAGCGCTCCGCATCGCTGCGGCGCGCCTTGTCGCGGGCTTTGGTCCGCCAACACAAGCCCATGTTAGCGCGGTAAAAATACCGGGAAATTTTCGGCGGCAAAGCGCACCACACTGGTGTGGTCTTACGCCGAGCGCTGCTCAAACAGTTTCGGGAAAATACCTAGCCGGCAAGGCCAGCGAGTCTTGCAGCAAGGGCCAGTCGAAACCCGGGCCGGGGTCCTGCTTGCGGCCCGGCGCGATGTGTTCGTGCCCCGCGATGTGGGCGATGGGATAGGCCTCGAGCAGCGCGGCGCACAGACCGGTCAGGGTCTCATACTGCGGCGCTTCGAAAACGCCGCCTTCCAGGCCTTCGAGTTCAATGCCGATGGAGTCGTCGTTGCAGTTGCCGCGTCCGCGATACTTCGATTCCCCGGCATGCCAGGCGCGGTCGCCGCAGCCGACGAACTGCCACAGGGCGCCGGAGCGGGCAATGAAGAAATGCGATGACACCTGCAGGCCGCGTATGCCCTGGAAGTAAGCGTGGGCTTCCCAATCGAGCTGATTGGTGAAGAGCCGCTGCACATTGCCGTTGCCGAATTCACCGGGCGGCAGGCTGATGGAGTGAATCACCACGAGGTCGATCTGCGCGCCCTCGGGCCGCGGGCCGAAATTGGGCGATGCCAGCGCGCGCGCATAGCGGTACCAGCCGTCCCGCCACAAGGGTTGCGGAGCGTCGGTGCCCCGGCTTTCAGGCGGGGTCATCGGCGGCGTCGAGTCCATCGGCAGGGTCTTCGCTGCCTGGCGTCACGATGTTCAGGCGGGCGATGCGGTAGCGGATCTGGCGCAGGCTCAGGCCCAGCCTGGCGGCTGCCGCGGTGCGATTGAAACCGTTTTCCAGCAGTACCTTGGTGAGGATGCTGCGCTCCTGCCTGTCCAGGTAATCCTGCAGGTTTTCCGGAATGGCGACCTGCTCTTCGGCCGGCGCGTCGAAATGCAGCTCGCTGCCGTCGCCGAGGGCCACCGCTCGGTGCAGGGTGTTTTCAAGTTCGCGGACATTGCCGTTGAAGGGCAGGGCGCGCAGCTGGCCCAGCACGGCTTCGGTCAGTTCGGGCACGGGGAAGCCCGATTCCTGGCAAATCCTGGCGAGCAGGGCCTTGCACAGGTCCGGCAGGTCTTCGCGGCGCTCGCGCAGGGCCGGCACGTGAATCTCGATCACATTGAGCCGGTAATACAGATCCTGGCGGAAAGTCCCCGCCTGGACTTCGGCCACCAGGTCCTTGTGGGTGGCGCTGACGATGCGCACGTCCACCGGGTCCTCCTGCGCGGAACCCAGCGGGCGCACGGTGCGCTCCTGGATGGCCCGCAAGAGCTTGGACTGCATGGCCAGCGGCAGGTCGCCGATTTCGTCGAGGAACAGAGTCCCGCCTTTGGCCGCCTGGAAGTAGCCCTGGCGGTCCTGCGCCGAGCCGGTGTAAGCGCCCTTGCGCGCGCCGAAGAACTCCGCTTCCAGGAGGTTTTCCGGGATGGCGCTGCAGTTGACGGCCACGAATGGGCCTGCCGCGCGGTGGCTGCAGCCGTGCACGGCGCGCGCGACCAGTTCCTTGCCGGTGCCCGACTCGCCCTGGATCAGCACAGGCGCCATGCTGCCGGCGACCTTGACGATGCGCGACTTGACGGCGCGCATGACGGCCGACTCACCGACCAGCTTTTGCAGTATCAGCGGGGTCTCGGCGGCTATCGGCAGGGGCAGCGACAAAGGCGCGATGCCGGAATCGGTCGTGCCGCGCTGGGTTTTTTCGATGGCCGGCGCCGGATGTTTGGCGCCCTGTACGGCCGACGCCACCACGCTGCGGAACTGTTTGAGGTCGACCGGCTTGGTGAGGTAGTCAAAGGCGCCGGCCTTCAGGGCTTCGACCGCGTTTTCGGCGGAGCCGTGCGCGGTGATGACCACGCAGCGCTCGCTGCGCTGCTGGCTCACCATGTCGCGCAGCAGCTCCAGGCCCAGGCCGTCCGGCAGCCGCATGTCGGTGATGACCGCGTCAAAGCGGTTTTCGCTGAGCTGCTGGCGGGCCTGCAGCAGATCGCCGGCGGCTTCCACCCGGTAACCCTCCCTGAGCAGGGTCAGCTCATAGAGGGTGCGCAGGTCCGGCTCGTCGTCGATGACGAGGATGCGGGCTTGCTGGGGAACGGGGGTTTGCATGCTCATGGTGTCAGCTGGGCATTGTGGCAAAAGAAGGCGAGGACGTGTTCGGGGATTGCGTGGAGGGCCTGAACATGACGAAAAATTCGTTGCCCTCGGTGCCTTCGCGCAACACGCGCTGGTAGCCGATCATGGCGCCGTAGCGTTCGCACAGCTCGCGGCAGATATACAGGCCCAGCCCGCTGGAGCGGCTTTCCGATGAGAAAAAGGGCTCGAACAGGTGGGTCTGCACGGTCTGTTCCAGCGGCTGGCCGTCGCTCCAGACGGACAGGCGCGCCTGCCCCGGCGCCACGTTCTGGGTCGCGACTTCGATCGCCCCGGCGCAATCGCTGGCGTAGCGCAAGGCGTTGTCCAGCAGGTTGATCATCAAGCGCCGCAAATGCTCGGGCTCAAAAACCACGACGGCGTTGTCAGAAGCCGCCGTGATGCGCGTGCGCGCGGCGGCCGCGGTCTGCCCCGCCCAGTCGGAGGTGATCTTCTGAACGGTGTCGTCGAGCAGCAGGGTAGTGGTTTGCGGTGAAGGCAGCTGGGCCTGGGCCCGCGAAATATTCAGCACCTCATCGACAATCCGGGCCAGGCGCTGCGCGTTTTGCCTGACCATGGCGGTGAGCTGGCGCTGCCCCGCGTCCTGCAGGTCCTCTTCGAGCAGTGCGTTGGCTTGCGAAATGGCGGCCAGCGGGTTGCGGATTTCATGGGCCACCGCGGCCGACATGCGGCCCATGGCCGCCATTTTTTCGGTTCGTACCCGTGCCTCCATTTCGCGCAGGTCTTCCAGGAACATCACGCACAGGCTCTCATGCGAGCCGTTCGGCGACGCGGCCAGCCGCGTGCGCACATGCAGCCGCCGGGTGTTGCCGCCCGCATTACCCAGGCTGACGTCCGCTTCCTGCGGCGATTGCGTCGCGAAGGTGCGGTGCGTCAGTTCGGCAAGAGGTTGCCAGGCGGCTTCCGTGGCCAGGATGAAGGGGGCGCTGCGCACCGCGTCGCCGGCCGCCAGCAGGCGGCGCGAAGCCGGGTTGGCCGAGCGCACGATGCCGTTGACGTCGACCACCAGCACACCGTCGGCCAGGGCCTCAATGACCAGTTCATTCACCTGGGTTTGCATGCGCGCGGCCGACTGGCTGCGTTTGGCCAGTTGCTCTTCCCTGGCCAGGCGCAGTGCCAGGTGGTTGGCGAGCAGCGCGACGAGGAAGAAGCCGGAGCTGCTCAAGCCCGCTTGCAGGAAACGCGCGTTGGAGTCGCCCAGTCCTTGTAATGAGTTCCACCAGGCGTCGGCCAGCAGCAGCAGCGTCACGCTGGCGGCGGTCCCGAAGGCCAGCAGGATGGGGCCGAGGATGGAGGACAGCAGCACCGGCAGCGCGAACAGCGGGGTGTAATTGATGCCGCCGGACTGCAGGAAGTTCAGCGCCGAGAAGGCAACGACGTCCACGCCTATGGTCAGCACCCATTGCGCGTCGAAGGTGCTGCCGGGCGGCCGCGGCCGCGACCAGACCCGCACGGCCAGGGTGGCGCACAGGTAGGCGATACAGGTCGCGATGGACCAGTGGTTGGTGATGTTGCCCAGTACGTAGATGAATGCCTGCAGCACGACCAGCACGGCGGCGATGGCGACGCGCGCTGTCATGAAAACATGCCACAGGCGGCCGAAAGAGCCGGGCCCGGACGTGATTTCCCAGCTGCCTGAGCCCTTGTCGCCGCCGGTTTCAAACCAATGGGACGGCGTGCTCATCTAGCCTCCGGCCTGGCGCCGGTGCGCGTCGCTGCAGTAAACGCCTTTGTTGCCGATCAGCGCTTCAGTTTTTGGCAAATGCACGCCGCAAACCTCGCAGGCGACGATTTCGGTGACGGCGGTTCCCGGCTTTTGCGGGGCTGGCTGGCGGGCGGGCGCGGCCTCACCTCGTTCCGTTTCACGGTTGTGCCGCCAGATCCAGAACACCACGAGCACCAGACCCATGACCAGCAGGTACTTCATGCCCGCCTCAGGATGACTTCAAGCACAAAGCGTGAACCGGCATAGCCCAGCAGCAGCAGGCCGGAGCCCAGGTACAGCACATGCACCGCCTTGCGCCCGCGCCAGCCGAGACGCGCGCGGCCGATCAGCAGGCCGGCAAAGGTCAGCCAGGCCAGCACCGAGAACACGGTTTTGTGGTTCCACTTCCAGGCCAGTCCCGGCCCGTAAAGCGTTTCGGCAAACAGCCAGCCCACGAACAGCGTGGCTGACAGCAGCACAAAGCCGGCTTCCACGAAGCGAAAGGTCAGGCGCTCCAGCGTCATCAGCGGCACGCCGGCGTCGGTTTGCGCGGCCAGCCGGATTGAGCGCTCGGAGCGCGTCATGAGCCAGCCGTGCACGACCGCCGCGGCAAACAGCCCGTAGGACGCGATGCCCAGGGCCCAGTGCAGCGGCAGCCAGGGCGATGCGATGGCGTGGTAGGTGGTGCCGGGGAAAATGGCCGTCAGGATGACCGCCACGCTGCCCAGGCCCGCCAGCGCCCAGTGGGCCTGAAGCTGCGGAAACAGGCGGCTTTCGATCGCATACACGGTCAGCACCAGCCAGACGGTCATGGACAGCGCGGGCGCAAAACCGAAGCGCGGCGGCTCGCCGAGCAGGCCGTCGGCCAGTGCCAGCGCGTGCAGCAGCCAGGCCGCCAGCAGCAGGCCGCGTACGGCGGCGGCACCCAGGCGCGGCGCGGCCAGCGCCAGGACGGCATAGGCAACAGCGGCGCCTGCCGCCGCCGCAAGACCCCACCAGTCGCTCAAAGCTAAAATCATGGCTAGAGTTTAGCCTTTACTGCTTTCCCGGCGGCTTTCCCCGCCGGCCTCTTGGCAGCCTTTCCTTTCCCACCTAACCGCCCCACGCCCGTGGTGCCTTCCCATGGCCTCAGCCCTTACCGACAAGTTATCCCGCCTCGTCAAGGAAATGCGAGGCCAGGCCCGCATCACCGAATCCAATGTGCAGGACATGCTGCGCGAAGTTCGCATGGCCCTGCTGGAGGCCGACGTGGCCCTGCCGGTGGTGCGCGACTTCATCGCCCGGGTCAAGGAAAAGGCGCTGGGCCAGGAGGTGATGGGTTCGCTCTCGCCGGGCCAGGCGCTGGTCGGTATCGTCAACAAGGAACTCGCCGCCACCATGGGCGAGGGCGTGAGCGACATCAACCTGGCGGCGCAGCCGCCGGCGGTCATCCTGATGGCCGGCCTGCAGGGCGCGGGTAAAACGACCACGACGGCCAAGCTGGCCAAGCACCTGATTGAAAAGCGCAGGAAAAAAGTCCTGACGGTCTCGGGCGACGTCTACCGCCCTGCCGCCATCGAGCAGCTCAAGACGGTTACCAAACAGGCCGGCGCCGAATGGTTTCCCAGCACACCCGAGCAAAAACCGGCCGACATCGCCCGCGCGGCCATTGACTACGCCCGCAAGCACTTCTTTGACGTGCTGCTGGTCGATACGGCCGGCCGGCTGGCCATTGACGAAGCCCTGATGGCCGAGATCAAGGAACTGCACGCCATCCTGAACCCGGTCGAGACCCTGTTCGTCGTCGATGCCATGCAGGGCCAGGACGCGGTCAACACCGCCAAGGCCTTCAAGGAGGCGCTGCCGCTGACCGGCATCATCCTGACCAAGACCGACGGCGATTCGCGCGGTGGCGCGGCGCTCAGCGTGCGGCAGATCACCGGCGCGCCCATCAAGTTTTCCGGCACCAGCGAGAAAATCGACGGCCTGGAGGTGTTCGACGCCGAACGCCATGCGGGACGTATCCTGGGCATGGGCGACATCGTGGCGCTGGTCGAACAGGTCGCCGCCGGCGTGGACGTGGCTGCGGCGCAAAAGCTGGCCGCCAAAATCAAGTCGGGCGACGGCTTTGACCTCAACGACTTCCTGGGCCAGCTGCAGCAGATGAAGAACATGGGCGGCCTGTCCAGCCTGCTGGACAAGCTGCCGGCGCAAATGACCGCCAAGGCCGGCCAGGTCGACATGGACAAGGCCGAGAGGGACATCAAGCGCAAGGAAGGCATCATCCAGAGCATGACGCCGCTGGAGCGCCGCAAGCCCGAGCTCATCAAGGCCACGCGCAAGCGCCGTATCGCTGCCGGCTCCGGCGTGCACGTTCAGGAAGTCAACCGGCTGCTCAACGAATTCGAGCAGATGCAGGGCATGATGAAGAAGATGAAGGGCAGCGGCATGATGAAGAAGATGAAGGGCAGCGGCATGATGAAGATGATGAAGCGCATGGGCGGCATGAAAGGCATGCCGAAATTCTGAAAAACCAAGCCCATGAAAAAAAGCCGCTTCAAGCGGCTTTTTTTCATGGGCTGTTCAGGGCCTCAGGCCGCCTTCAGCCGCGGCTGGGCCAGCCGGCTGGCATGCAGCCAGGCGCGGCGCAGCACCGCAGGGGAGCGGGTCTCTTCCGGAATCAGCAGGTAGTTTTGCGCGCGCAGGGCCGTGCCCACGCCGACCTTGCTGGTGAGCACCGTCATCGGGATGGACAGCAGCAGCGGCAGGCCCACCGGGATCAGCCAGACCAGCGCACGCGCGTCGATCACGGCAATGCCGACGGCCAGCAGCGCGATCACGCCCGACATGGGTGCCAGCTGCGCCAGCGCGTGGCGCCAGGGCACGGCCGCCGCTTCGCGCGGGGGCGACTTCCATTCGAGCTTGAGGCCTGTCAGCGCCACCACCACGAACAGCGAGTGCGCCAGCATGCGGATGGGGGCCTGCAGCAGGGCGATCAGGGTTTCCAGCAGCGCGCTGCGCAGCAGGCTGGCGGTGCCGCCGTAGGACTGTTGCTGGCGGTTGATCAGCACGGCGGCGATGCCCAGGATGCGCGGCAGGAACAGCATGCACAGCGTCCAGGCCCACAGCGACATCAGCTCGCCCGGCAGCAGCGTCCAGTCGGCGATCATGGGTGAGCCCGACAGCCACAGCGCGGTGCCCAGGGTCAGGAAGCACAGCCACAGTGGCGCCGACAGGTAGGCCATGGCGCCGGTGCCGAACATGGAGCGGTGCACCGGGTGTATGCCGGGCTCGGCGATCAGGCGCGAGTTCTGCAGGTTGCCCTGGCACCAGCGGCGGTCGCGCTGCAGCTCGGCCAGCAGGTCCGGCGGCTGCTGCTCGTAGCTGCCGACCAGGTCGCCCACCAGCCAGACGTGGTAGCCGGCGCGGCGCATCAGCGCGGCTTCGACAAAATCGTGCGACATGATGCTGCCGGCCATGCCGCCCTTGCCCGGGATGTGGGCCAGCGCGCAATGTTTCATGAAGGGTTCTATGCGGATGATGGCGTTGTGGCCCCAGTAGTGCGACTCGCCCATCTGCCAGAACTGCATGCCCAGGGTGAACAGGCGCCCCGTCACGCGCGAGGCGAACTGCTGCGCGCGCGCATGCAGGGTCACATGGCCTATGGCCTGGGTGGCGGTCTGGATGATGCCGGCCTTGGGGTTGGCTTCCATCAGCTTGACCATGGAGACCAGGCAGTCGCCGCTCATCACGCTGTCGGCATCCAGCACCACCATGTAGCGGTAATCCTTGCCCCAGCGGCGGCAGAAGTCGGCCACGTTGCCGGCCTTGCGGTCGGTGCGGCGTTTGCGCAGGCGGTAGTAGACCTCTATCTGCGGCTGGTCGGGGTGGCCGGCCAGCTGGGCGCGCAGGTCTTCCCAGGCGGCGCGCTCGGCCTGGATGATGTCCGGGTTGTTGCTGTCGGACAGCACGAACACGTCGAAGCTCTGCACATGGCCTGTCATGGCCACCGACTCGCAGGTGGCGCGCAGGCCGGCGAACACGGTGCGCACGTCCTCGTTGCAGATGGGCATGATGATGGCGGTGCGCGTGGACGCATCCAGCGGGTAGTGCTGGACTTTTTTCGCCGACAGTGCGTGCCTGTCGCCGAAGAGGGTGACGTAAAAACCCATCATGGCGGTCATGAAGCCGGTCACCACCCAGGCCGAGAGCAGCGCGAACAGGCTGATCTGGCCGTATTGCAGCCAGGCGTTGTCGTAGTCGGGCTGCATGTCGGCAAAGATGCTGGTCGCCAGCACCGTGCTGACCAGTGTCAGCAGCAGGAACACCGCGCGGCGGCGCCTGGCCGCGCGCTGCCAGGGCTCGGGCCGGGCGGCGGCGGGCAGCGGGCGCAAAGCCGCCGGGTTGCCGGCCTTGAACATGGCCACCAGGGGCAGCAACAGCGCGGTCGCCATGCTGTTCCAGAAGCCGCGCCAAGGCCTAGGCACCATGGAGCCGCGGTTCAGCGGCGGCGCCGTGACCGAATTCGGATGACGTTCCTCGCGCAGCAGGCTGCGCGCGCCGGACGGTATCAGGGTGTGATCAGGTTGGTCCATGTTTCGCTTACGGTGTGGTTGTCGTGTTTGAGGAAGGCGCGCAGCTCAACAGGCTGGGCCGGGTTGAGCCGCTGCACGCGCAGCGCCATGCGCCAGGCGCCGGTGGCGGGGTTTTTGTAGGCCAGGCTTTCGAGCACGCGGCCGTTGGCATTGGCGCTGGAAATCGCTTCGACCTTGGCGTCCTCGGGCAGGGCCTCCAGCGCCGGGCCGGCAAAGTCGATGAGGTACTGGACCTGGCCTGTGAGGTCGGTGCCCGGTTTTGAAAAGCCGAAGCCGCGGCGCGATTGCGTGACCCAGCCGTTGGGCGGCAGTTGCTGGGTTTTGCCTTGCCAGCTGATCTGCCAGGCGATGTCCAGCGACTGGCCGGGGGCCGGCATTTTTTCGGGCACCCAATAGGCCGCCACGTTGTCGTGCGTCTCATCGGGCGTGTTGAATTGCAGCAGCTCGACGCGGCCGGCGCCCCAGTCGCCGACGGGCGTGACCCAGGCGCTGGGCCGCAGTTCATAACGCGCTTCGGTGTCCTCATAGCTGGCAAAGGCGCGGTCGCGCTGCATCAGGCCGAAGCCCTTGAGCGACTTCATGCTGAAGGAGGTCGTCACCGTGGCCGAGGGGTTTTGCAGCGGCCGCCACAGCCATTCACCATCGCCGGTGGCCATCATCAGGCCGTCGGAGTCGTGCACCTCCGGGCGGAAGTCGCCGGGCCGGGGCTGGTTTTCACCGGAGAAAAACATGCTGGTCAGCGGCGCGATGCCCAGGGTGGCGACGGTCGCGCTATTGCCGCTGGTGGCGGCCGGGCGCATGAAAATGCGTGCCTGCACCTGGGTGGTGGTTTGCTCGCCCGGCGTGATGTCGAAGCGGTAGGCGCCCGTCACGCGCTCCGAATCCATCAGCGCGTAGACCGTCAGCTGTTTTGCATCGCCGGCGGGTTTTTCGAGCCAGAAATCGGTGAAGCGCGGAAACTCTTCCTTGCCGCCGCCCGCCGTGTCCACGGCCAGGCCGCGTGCCGAAAGCCCATAGCGCTGGCCCGTGCCCAGGGCGCGGAAATACGTGGCGCCGGTGAAAACCACCAGCTCGTCCTTGTAGGTGGGCGAATTGAGGTTGCTGAAAAAACGCACGCCGCCGTGGCCCAGGTCGCCCCAGGTCTCGGGTGACAATTTGTTTTTTCCGAAGTTGAAGCTTGCCGGGTCGTAGGGCAGGGGCTTTACGCCCGCTGTCGTGATTTCGTGAATGCGCACTGAATCGCCGTGCCGGCCGACGTGGAAAAAGTTCGCCTCATAAGGCAGCTTGTCGGCGCGCCAGAGTGTGCTGGCGGCGTTGAAGCGGATGTCCCGGTAGTTGTCATACGCCATCTTGGCGAGCTCGACGGGCACGGCGTGGGAGGCCTCGCGCCAGGGCGTTTGCGAGCGCTGGCGCGCCAGGGCGGCCACATCGTCCAGGCCAAAAGCCTGCGCTTGCGCCGCCGTCAGCAGCAGCGCGGCGAGGCCGGCGCTGGCCGCAAAGCGGGCCGGACGCAGGGCCGGGAAACCGCTTTGGAGAGACTGAAAAATGGCTGGCATGCCATGACTAGGGCAAACCCTGTGCCAACTTGGAAAAACTGTTTTAAATCAACAGCTTGAATGTGATACCTCACTTAACAAGATGTAATCCGATTCAAAAGCGCCCGGAATCGCTGTTTTTGTCGCCAGTGAGCGACAACTTCTGGGGGTGGTTGGCTTAACTTGTTTTAAATCAATGGCTTACGGGTGTCGCTGGTCAGCGACGGGGTGCGACGCACGGCGACAAGCTCAGCTTGCCGGGCCGGAATTTTCGGCCTTGAAGTGGCCCGGCGTGAGGCCGTGTTTTTGCATCAGCCGGTAAAACTCGGTGCGGTTGCGGTCGGCCAGCCGGGCCGCGTCCGCCACGTTGCCGTCCGTGAGCTTGAGCAGGCCCACCAGGTAGTCACGCTCGAAACGCTGCCTCGCCTCGGCAAACGTGAGCACCTGCACGCTCGGTGAGCGCAGGGCCCGCTGCACCAGCGCCAGCGGCACCAGCGGCGTGGTCGACAGCGCGCAGACCTGCTCCACGACGTTGTAGAGCTGCCGCACATTGCCCGGCCAGGCGGCCGTGGTCAGCGCCTTGAGGGCCTCGGGCGCAAAGCCGCTCAGGCGTTTGTCGTACTTGGCGGCCAGCTTCAGCAGGAAGTGGTTGGCCAGCAGGGGGATGTCCTCGCGGCGCTCCGACAGCGGCGGCAAGGTCAACGTGACGACGTTGAGCCGGTAATAGAGGTCGGCGCGGAACTGGCCCTCGGCCATAGCGGCGTCCAGGTCGCGGTGGGTGGCCGAGATGATGCGCACGTCCACCGGAATCGACTGGCTGGAGCCGAGCGGCCGCACCACGCGCTCCTGCAGCACGCGCAGCAGCTTGATCTGCAGGGCGGGCGGCATGTCACCGATTTCGTCGAGCAGCAGCGTGCCGCCGTCCGCCGCCTGGAACAGGCCCTTGTGGTTGGCCACCGCGTCGGTGAAGGCGCCCTTGACGTGGCCAAAGAGCTCGGACTCGAGCAGGGCCTCGGGGATGGCGCCGCAATTCACCGCGACAAAGGGCTTGCTGGCGCGCGGGCCGGCCTGGTGGATGGCCTGGGCCAGCAGTTCCTTGCCGGTGCCGCTCTCGCCGCGCAGCAGCACGCTGGCATCGGACTGCGCCACCATGCGCGCCTCGGCCAGGGCTTCGGCCATGCGGCTGGAGCGGCTGATGATCTGGCTTTGCCAGGCTTCGGGGCTGCCGCGTTTGGCCGGGCTGGCGGGCGCGCTCAAGGCCAGCGCCTGGCCGATCTTGTCGAGCAGGCCCTTGCCGTCAAAGGGCTTGGTGAGGTAGGTGAACACGCCGCGTTCGGTGGCCTCCACCGCATCGGGAATGGTGCCGTGCGCGGTCAGCAGGATCACCGGCAGCGAAGGGTGCTGCCGGCGGATTTCGTCGAACAAGGCCAGGCCGTCCTTGCCGGGCAGGCGCACGTCGCTGAGCACCAGCTGCGGCCGCTCGATGTGAAGCTGGGTCAGTGCCGCTTCGGCCGAGGTGGCGGTTGTGACGCGGTAGCCCGCAGCGGTGAGCCGCATGGTGAGCAGGCGCAGCATGTCCGCATCGTCGTCCACGACGAGCAGGTGGGGTGAAATGGCGCTGCCGATGTCGTTCATGGCGCGGCGGGGCGAGGCCTGCTGGCGGAGGGCGCCGAGGCCGGCGCCGCGGGTGGGCGGCTGGTGAGGCTGCGTTCAATCGCCTTGAGCGCTTCCAGCCGTTCGTTGGTCTGGTCCAGCCGGCGCTGCACGTCGCGCAGCTGCTGGTTCTGCTTTTCCAGCTGTTCCTCCAGCCGGCGCTGCTCGCTGTAGCGCGACGCCAGCAGGCGGGCCAGCGGGTGCAGGGCCTGGGCGTCGGCATTGCCGAGCACGCGCGCGAGCAGTTCCTGGGCGCGTATCAGCTCGGGCAGCTGGCGCAGCTGGCTTAGCACCAGTGAGAGCTGCAACTGGGCCTCGGGGCTGGCGGCGTCGCCGAGCCGGCCGGCTTCCTGGCTGAGTTCAGCCGGCGGCATGACGCGCACGCGTTCGGCGTAGGCCAGCATGCGCAGCGTCATGCCGCTGGCAAACACCACCGCTTCGGGAAGCGGCGTGGGTTGGCCGGCGCTGGCGCGCGCGGTCTCGGCGGCAGAGGCCGCGGCCCGGGTGGCCTGGACGGCCGCGGTGTCGGCGCCGCGCTCAGGGGCGCGGCCGCCGCTGCCGCACGCGCTGAGCAAGGCCGATGCCACCAGGGCCGGCAGCCAGCCGGGGAGGCGGGCGGCCAGCACGGAGGAGGAAAAATTACTGCTTGGAAACATGGGGAAGCTCTATTCTGAAGTGTGCACCAGGCTGGTCGGGCATCAGGGTGATGCTTCCGCCGTGTGCGGCAATGTATTCATGCACGATGGACAGGCCGATACCGCTGCCGCGGACCACGTCGGCGGGCTGGCGTTCACCGCGGTAAAAGGGCTCGAAAATCCGTTCCCGGTCGGCCATCGCCACGCCCACGCCCTGGTCGTGGACGTCGATGCGCACAAAGCCCCGCATGGCGCTCAGCTCCAGCCGGATCATGCCTTTGGCCGGGGAGTAGCGGATGGCGTTGGACAGCAGGTTGGCCAGCGCGGTGCCGATTTTCTCGGCGTCTATTTCCATCACCAGCGGCTCGCCCACGACGGTGACCGTCAGTTCGCGCGCGCGCCACTGCAGGCGCTGCGCGTAGACCTGCTCTTCCATGAGCTGCAGCAGGTCCACGCTTTGCCGGTGCAACTGGCGTGCCTCGAAGGCCGCGGTGTTAAAGCGCAGCAGGTCCTCGATCTGGCTTTGCAGGACGCCGGTGTTGTGCTTCAGGATCTGCGCGATCTCGCGCTGGTCGTTGCTCAGCGCGCCGGCCACGCCGTCTTCCAGCAGCGACACGCCTTCGCGCAGCGAGGCCAGCGGCGTCTTGAGTTCGTGCGAGATATGGCGCAGAAAGCGCGACTTGTCGGCATCCAGCTCAACCAGCCGCAGGCGCAGCCAGTTCAGCCGCTGCCCGACCAGCGCCAGGTCGGCCGGCCCCTGGATGGCGATCACCTGGCCGAGCCGGTTTTCGCCCAGACCCACGATGGCGTTTTCCAGGCGGCGCAGCGGCAGCGTGAACCACACACCGAAGGCCAGGGCCATGACGACCGCCAGCACAATGGCCCAGGTCACCTGCTGCGTCAGGCGCTGTCGGCTGGCCTCCAGCTTGCCTTCCAGCGATTTGTTGCGCTGCTGGATGGCTTGCTGCACTTGCACCGCGATGGCGGCGTTGATGCCTTCCAGTTCGCGGAACTCCTGCGCCAGCTGGCGCTCGCGGTCCAGCGCGGTGTCGGACGGGCCGGTCAGCAGGCCGGCAATCGTCTGCAGGTGGGCGCGCCATTGCCGGGCCCTGACGGCGGGAATGTCCTCGCGCGCCAGCGTCGCCAGAATGTCGCCGGCTTCCTTCAGTTCTTCGGCAAAACGCTCCCTGAGTACCCGGTCGTCGAGCACCACCGACTGCCGCGAGGTGCGCTCCATGGAGACGCTGCGTTCGCTGAGTGACTGCGCCGCGCGGCTGAGGTCCAGCGCCCGGGCGGCATTGTCACGGCTTTGCAGCGAGAGCTCTTCCAGGGTGAACAGCGCGCGCAGCGAGGCGGCGCCCAGCAGCGCGGCAATCAGCAGGAAAGCGATTACCAGCAGTTGCCGGAACGAAAATCGCTGCAGCATGCGCGTCGGGTGTTGGAGCAAGGCGGCTTCAGGCCGCGACGGGGACGTCCCGCGTCAGCACTTCACCGCGCAGCGAACGTTGCGTGGCCTGGGTGATGGTGATATCGACCATCTGGCCGATCAGCCGCTGCTGGCCCTTGAAGTTGACCACGCGGTTGCATTCCGTGCGGCCCATCAGCTCGGTCGGGTCCTTGCGTGAGGCGCCTTCGACCAGGATGCGCTGCACCGTGCCCTGGCGGCTGGCGCTGATGGCGCGTACGCTGTCGTCGAGGGTGGCCTGCAGGTGCTGCAGCCGCCGCAACTTGACCTCGTGCGGCGTGTCGTCGTGCAGCGCGGCGGCGGGCGTGCCGGGGCGCGGGCTGTAGATGAAGCTGAACGAGGTGTCGTAGCCGATCTCGTCGATCAGCTTCATGAGCTTGTTGAAGTCGTCCTCGGTCTCGCCGGGAAAGCCGACGATGAAGTCGCTGCTCATGACCAGGTCGGGGCGGATGGCGCGCAGCTTGCGCACCGTGCTCTTGTATTCCATGGCGGTATAGCCGCGCTTCATCGCCATCAGGATGCGGTCGGAGCCGTGCTGCACCGGCAGGTGCAGGTGGTTCACCAGCTTGGGCAGCCTGGCATAGGCGTCGATCAGGCTTTGCGTGAACTCGTTGGGATGGCTGGTCACGTAGCGGATGCGCTCGATCCCCGGGATGTCGGACACGTATTCAAGCAGCGTCGCGAAATCGGCGATCTCGGCGGTCCCGCCCATGGGACCTCGGTAGGCGTTGACGTTCTGCCCGAGCAGGGTGACTTCCTTGACGCCCTGGTCGGCCAGGCCGGCGACCTCGACCAGCACGTCCTCAAAAGGCCGCGAAACCTCTTCGCCGCGGGTATAGGGCACGACGCAGTAGCTGCAGTATTTGGAACAGCCTTCCATGATGCTCACGAAGGCGCTGGCGCCCTCGACACGCGCCGGCGGCAGGTGGTCGAATTTTTCGATCTCGGGGAAGCTGATGTCGACCTGAGGCTTGCCCAGGCGGGCCCGGCTGGCCAGCATCTGCGGCAGGCGGTGCAGGGTTTGCGGGCCGAAGACCACGTCGACGTAGGGCGCGCGCTGGATGATGGCCGCGCCTTCCTGGCTGGCCACGCAGCCGCCCACGCCGATCAGCACGCCTTTTTCCTTCAGGTGCTTGACGCGGCCCAGGTCGCTGAAGACTTTTTCCTGTGCCTTTTCGCGCACCGAACAGGTGTTGAACAAAATCAGGTCGGCCTGCTCCATGTCCTGCGTGGGCTCGTAGCCCTCGGCCGCGTGCAGCACGTCGGACATCTTGTCCGAGTCGTACTCGTTCATCTGGCAACCGAAGGTTTTGATAAAGACTTTTTTACTCATGATCTGCTGGCGCTGGGCCTTGGGATTTGCCGTTAAATGGGGAGGGTGCCCGGGCCCCGTGAAGAAGGGGGAAATGCCGTGAAAACGGCGAATGCCCGGGCGGGGACTCAGCGCTTGTAGGCGGGCAGCTGGTCGTACGGCGTCTTGCCGTTGTCCGCCGGCGCCTTGCTGGCGCTGTCGGTCGTGAAGTTGAACAGCGTGGCGGTGCCGCCCGGCCGCTTTTCCTTGGCCTCTTCCGGGTTGAGGATCCAGACTTCATGCACCAGGCCGGTGTTGTCGCGCACGTAATTCACCAGCACGGGCTTGTTCAGCAGGGGCGTGGACAGCGTGAAATGGTTGTTGGCGTCGCGTATGCGCGCGCCCACGGAGAGCCGTTCCCGCTTGCCGTCGATGGAAATCACCGGCGGCGCCAGCACCACCATTTCGCCGCGCACGGCTTTGGCGGGGAACTGCCTGACGCTGGGCTTGACCGCTTCCGTGGACGAAGTGGCCTGGACGGCCTGGCTGCCCTGGTCGGTCTGGGCCAGGGCGGCAGAGGCGGCCAGCGTCAGGAGGAAGGGAGTCAGACGGAGGTTGCAGCGGTTCATGGTATGTGTCCAGAGGCTGTTGAATATCAAAAGGATAGCAAAGAATGGCCGAAACGCGCCATCAAAGACCCGCAAAGGCCAAGAACACAAAGAACAAAGCCCCAGGGGAGGGGACCCTCTGGGGCTTTGAAAGTATTCTTGGTGGTCGTAGGTGGACTTGAACCACCGACATCAGCATTATGAATGCTGCGCTCTAACCAACTGAGCTATACGACCGACAGCCTCATATTATAGCCAAAACTGAAGGCATAAAACCACCCCCGCCCAGGCTCACTGCGTATAGCCTGTTCCCCCTCAAGGGGCGGCGCCTGCTGTCTGGCAAAGCCAGTCCCGCGGCCCCTGCTGGTTGTGGCTCACCTATGTTTAAAAACGGGTTTGCGCTTGTTCACGAAGGCGTCCATGCCTTCTTTCTGGTCTTCAGTCGAAAACAACGCGTGGAACAGGCGACGCTCGAACATCACGCCATCGCTCAGGCCGCTTTCAAAGGCGCGGTTGACGGCCTCCTTGGCGGCCATGAGGCTGGTCTGGCCGAAGCCGCAGATGATGAGGGCGGCGCCCAGGGCCTCGTCCATCAGCTTGTCCAGCGGCACCACGCGGCTTACCAGGCCCGAACGCTCGGCCTCCTGGGCGTCCATCATGCGGCCGGTCAGGGCCAGGTCCATGGCCTTGGATTTGCCCACCGCGCGCGGCAGGCGCTGCGTGCCCCCGGCGCCCGGGATGATGCCCAGCTTGATCTCGGGCTGGCCGAAGCGCGCGTTGTCGGCGGCGATGATGAAGTCGCACATCATGGCCAGCTCGCAGCCGCCGCCCAGGGCGAAGCCGCTGACGGCGGCGATCACCGGCTTGCGCACGCTGCGGATCTGCTCCCAGTTGCGGCTGATGTAGTCCTTGTTGTAGACGTCGGCAAAGGTGTAAGTGGCCATGGCGCCTATGTCGGCGCCGGCCGCAAAGGCCTTTTCACTGCCGGTCAGGATGATGCAGCCTATGCCCTCGTCGGCGTCAAAGCCCTTGAGCGCCTGGCCCAGCTCGTCCATCAGCTGGTCGTTCAGGGCGTTGAGCTGTTTGGGCCGGTTCAGCGTGACGATGGCCACCTTGCGGCCGTCCGGGCCTTCGGTGCGGGTTTCAATGGTTTCGTAGGTCATGAAAGAGGTCCTTTGCCGGGAATACGGGGAAATGCTGGGGCAATGATGCCATGAGCCGGGACCCTGCCCCACCTTGCCGCGGGTGCTAGATTCGAGGCAGGAGACTCTCACCATGGCCGATTCCCCCGCTAGCGCCGACCCCGTTGTTTTGTATGCCACCCAAGGCGCAGTGGCCGTCGTCACGCTGAACCGCCCGCAGGCGCTCAACAGTTTTACGCGGCAAATGCACCGCGAGCTCTGGGCCGCGCTGGACCGGGCCGAGGCCGACACACAGCTGCGCGCCCTGGTGGTCACCGGTGCCGGCCGCGGCTTTTGTGCCGGCGCCGATCTCGCGGAGTTTGATTTCGCGCCCGGCCCCGGCCTGGTCGAACGCGCCGACCCGGGCCCGCTGATCGACCAGGCCTTCAACCCCACGGCGCGCCGGCTGCTGGGGCTGCGCATGCCCACGGTGGCTGCCGTGAACGGCGTGGCCGCGGGGGCGGGCGCCTCGCTGGCCATGACTTGCGACATGGCGGTGGCCGCGCCCGGCGCCAGCTTTATCCAGGCTTTCAGCAAGATAGGCTTGGTGCCCGATGCGGGCAGCAGCTGGCTGCTGGTGCAAAAGCTTGGGCTGGCCCGCGCCATGGGCCTGGCGCTCACGGGCGACAAGCTGCCGGCGGCGCAGGCCAAAGAGTGGGGGCTGGTCTGGGACGTGGCGGAGGACCCGCTGGCCGCCGCCGTGGCGCTGGCGCAGCGGCTTGCCGCACTGCCCACGCGGGCCCTGGTGGCGACCCGGCAGCTGATGCGCGAGGGTCTCACGCGCACCTTGCACCAGCAGCTGGATGCGGAACGCGACACGCAGTCGGCCCTGGGCCGCACGCATGATTATTTTGAAGGGGTGGCCGCGTTCCTGGAAAAACGGCCCGCGGTTTTCAAGGGCGAATAGGTCTCAGGCCTTGGGCCCCAGCCACTGGTCCATCAGCGCCGCGTCCTGCACCGCCAGGCGCCAGGTGGTCAGCGCCGGCGGCATGGCCAGCTCCAGCCGCATCAGGCGCTTGTCGCGCGAGACCAGGGCGATGACTTTTTTGGCGTCGCCGGCGTAGTGCATGAGGTCGTCGAGCCGGCTCATGCGCCAGCCGCCGTCCATGCCCCGCGCCGCGGCTTTGGTGGCGGGCTCCAGCCCCAGCCATTCATCGCCGGCCGCAAAGCCGGCCCGCTCGGCGGCACCGCCGCGCAGCACCGTCTTGACCTGCACCACACCCTGGCTTTCGCCCACGCGCAGGCCCAGCCGGTGGGCCAACTGCGCGGGCTCTTCGAGCACCGCCACGCCGTGCTGCTGCAACAGCGCCTTGAGCGGCAGTTCGTCCCGTCCGTGGACCCAGCGGGCAAGTTCCGCCGCGTACGGCCTGTGCCCGGCGGCCGCGAGTTCTTCCGCGAAGTCGGCTTCGCGCATGGCGCCGGCCTTGCAGCGCAGCCAGAGGGCGCGCATCACGTCGTCCAGCGTGCCGGCCTTGGCGCGCCGGTGTTCCCTGGCCTCGCCGCGCAGCGTGAGGTCAAAGCACAGCGCCACCAGTGAACCCTTGGTGTAGTAGCTCACCGTGGCGTTGGGTGTGTTTTCATCCTGCCGGTAGTACTTGACCCAGGCGTCGAAGCTGGCCTCGGCCACCGACTGGACCAGTCGCCCCGGGGTCTGCATGACCTGGTTGATGGTCTTGTTGAGCAGCTTGAGGTAGCCGGCGTTGTCCAGCAGGCCGGCGCGGCGCAGGAAGAGGTCGTCGTAGTAGCTGGTGAAGCCCTCGAAAAACCACAGCATGCGGGTGTAGTTTTCCCCGCTGTAGTCGTAACTTTCAAATTCCGCGGGACGCAGGCGCTTGACGTTCCAGGTGTGGAAATACTCGTGGCTGATCAGGCCGCGCAGCGTGGTGTAGCCCTCGGTGCTGCGCGCCTCGCCCACACGCGGCAGGTCCTGGCGCTTGCAGATCAGCGCGGTGGAGTTGCGATGTTCCAGCCCGCCGTAGCCGTCGTCGACGGCGTTGAGCATGAACAGGTAATGGCGAAAGGGCGCCTTTTTGGCGCCATGCCAAAAACGGATTTCGGTTTCACAGATTTTCTGCGTGTCGGCCAGCAGCCTGGCGCCGTCGAAACTGGCCGTGGCGCCCGCCACCACCACGCGGTGCGGCACGCCGCGCGCCGTGAAGCTGCCGCTCCAGAAGGCACCCATTTCCACCGGGCAATCGACCAGTTCGTCGTAGTCGGCTGCCGCATAGCTGCCAAAGCCCTGTTTGTTGGTGTCGCGCGGCGCCAGGCCGGTGGCCAGCGACCAGCCTTTGAGCGACTTGGGCGCCGGGACCTCCAGCAGGTGTTCGGCCTTTTCCCGGCCCTGCACCCTCAGGCACAGGCTGGTGCCGTTGAAAAAACCGCGGTGCGCATCCAGCCAGGCGGTGCGCACCGAGTTGTCGTTGGCATACACCTCGTAGCGCAGCACCAGCGGCCGGGCTGGCGAGCATTGAACCTGCCAGCTGCATTTGTCGAGCTGCTCCACGCGCAGGGGCGTGTTGCCGGCCTGCCGGGCCTCGAGTTTTTGCAGGTTTTTGGAGAATTCCCGCACCAGGTAGCTGCCGGGAATCCAGACGGGCAGGGAAACCCGCTGCAGCGCGTCAGGCTGGGCGATCGTGAGGGTGACGCGAAAGAGATGGGCGTGAAGGTCGCCGATTTCGACGCGGTAGTGAACGGGGGGGCGGGTATTTCGTGTGGGGCCTGGCATCTTGCGCACAGAATACCCCAGGTTCCGCCCCGGCGGTCTTAGCGCGGTTTTGCCGCGGCCAGTTGCTGCTCGACCTGTTGCGCGTTGATCGCGCCGGGGACGCGCGAGCCGTCTTCAAAAAACAGCGTGGGCGTGCCGGTGATCTTGTGTTTCCTGCCCAGGGCCAGGTTGCGCTCCAGTACGGAGGTGTCGCAGCTGCCCTTGGCGACCGGTTGGTCGCGCACCATCAGGTCCACCCAGGCCTTGCCCTGGTCCTTGGCGCACCAGATGTTTTTGGCCTTCTCGGTGGAGTCCGGGCTCAGGATGGGGAACAGAAACATGTAAACGGTGACGTCGTTGACCTTTTGCAGGTCGCGCTCGAAGCGTTTGCAATAACCGCAGTTGGGGTCTTCAAACACCGCCAGCTTGCGCTTGCCGTTGCCGCGCACGATGGTGAAGGCATCCTTGACGGGCAGGGCGGCAAAGTCGATGGCGCTGAGTTTCTCCACGCGCTCTTCGGTCAGGTTGCGTTTGGCCCGCACGTCGATGAGGTTGCCCTGGATCAGGAAGTTGCCTTCGGCATCGGTGTAAAAAATATCGCTTTCGTTGATCCGGACTTCGTAGAGGCCGTTAATGGGCGTCTTGCTGACTTCGTCGATCTTGGCGAAAGCGGGCATTCTTTCAGCCAGGTTTTTGCGGATCGCGGCTTCCTGCGCGAAGGCGGAGCCCAGGCTGCAGGCCAGTAGGCCGAGCACGGTGATGGTTTTCATAATTCTCATGGTCATTCCCGGTGTTTCGGCATTTTTCGGCCGGCCCATTTCACAAAATTCGACAACTCACAAACCCGCGGCCTGCCGCGTCAGCCAGTTTTTCAGGAAACCGCTGCGCTCAAAGCCCTTCATACCCCAATTGCGCAAAGCCTGCCAGCGCCCGTCGGTCTGCGCGAACAGCCCGTGCAAACCATCGGTCACCGCACCCATGGCCGCGACGTCGGCCTTGCGGGCCCTTTCGTAGCGGCGCAGCAATTTTTCGTCACCCAGCCCGCGCCAGTATTCGCGCTGCGCCAGCACGCCGGCCAGGCAGGCCGCGTCGGCCAGGCCCAGGTTCAGGCCCTGGCCCGCCAGCGGGTGCACCGTGTGCGCCGCGTCGCCCGCCAATGCCCAGCCCGGACCGACCCAATGCCCAGCACTTGACAGCGAGAGCGGCCAACTGGCCCGCTCGCTGGTCAGCCGCAACTTGCCGGCTTGCGCGCCGCACACGGCCTCCAGGGCCTTGCAGAATTCTTCAGGCGACAGATTTTCCAGCGCACCGGCGCGTTCCACAGAGACTGACCATACCAGCGCCGCCAAGTTCCCCTGGCCGCCGGATAAAGGCAGCAAAGCCAGGATATCGCCGCCGGTGAACCACTGGCGTGCCACGCCGCCGTGGGGGATGCCCAGCTCCAGCCGGGCGGCAACGGCTTTTTGCGGATAGGGCTTGACTGTCCAGTCGACCGGGCGCAGCTGGCCGAATTCGTCGCGACTGGCGCTTTTTTGGCCTTCGCAGATCACTTGCAGCGCGGCTTTGGCCGGTTCGGCCACGGTTTCAATCTGCGCCTGGTAGCGCACCGCCTGGACCAGTTGTTGCTCCAGTGCCGGGACATCCACAATCCAGGCCAGCGCGTCCTGGCCCACGCTGCGCGCGGTGAAATCGAGCTTGCCGCCGTTGTCGCCCCAGACCTGCATTTCCAGCACCGGCGTGGCAAAAGCCGCTTCGGGCCAGGCGCGCAAGGCTTGCAGCACGCCGCGCGAGGCGCTGTTCAGGGCGTAGGCACGCACATCGGCGGGCTGCGTGCCCGCGGCTTTTTCAGGACGGGCGACCAGCGCCACGCGCAAACGCTCGCGCGCCAGCAGCAGGGCCAGCGTGCGGCCCACTATGCCGTCGCCGCGGATACAGACATCAAAAGTCTTGGACATGCCCCATTTTAGAAGGCAGGGCAAAATCGGCGTTCCGGGCCAGCCCTTTTCCCTCCTTTCCCGTATTCACAAGGATTTGACGACGTGAGCCACGCATTGAACGACACACCGGCCAGCCCCGCCATGGCCGATGCCGCTTTTGACCTGAACGCGGTGATTTCGCGCCTCTATGTGTACCCGGTCAAATCCTGCGCCGGTGTGCAGGTGCAGGAGGCCTTGCTCACCGAGACCGGGCTGGAATTCGACCGCGCCTGGATGGTGGTGGACGACAAGGGGCATTTCCTCACGCAGCGCGAATTGCCGCGCATGGCGCTGATCAAGCCGCAATTGAGGTACCACGACATGGTGCTGCGTGCGCCCGGCATGCTGGCCCTGCACATCGCCCTGGACCAGGTTGAGGAGCCGGTGCGCGTGAAGGTCTGGAAGGACGAGGTCCAGGCCTACGACATGGGCCCCATCGCCGCCCAGTGGTTCAGCGACTTCCTGGGCCGCACGGCGCGCCTGGTGCGCTTCGACCCCGAGCACAAGCGGGTTTGCAACACCGAATGGACCGGCGGCCTGGAGGCGCTCAACCAGTTCAGCGACGGTTATTCGCTGCTGGTGCTCAGCGAAGCCTCGCTGGCGCAATTCAATGAAAAACTCACGGCCGCGGGCGCGGCCGCCGTGGGCATGGAGCGCTTTCGCCCCAACATCGTGCTGGGCGACGCGGCCGGCGACCAGGGTCTGGCGCCGCATGACGAGGACCGCGTCGACCTGCTGCAGATCGCGACGCAGCAGGGCTCGGCGCAGCTCAAGCCGGTCAAGCCCTGCCCGCGCTGCCCGATTCCCAACATCGACCCGGCCACGGCGACCAGCAGCCCCGAGGTGGGCGACATGCTGCAGACCTACCGGCAGGACCCGCGCGTCAACGGCGCGCTGACGTTCGGCATGAACGCCATCGTGCTGGCCGGCATCGACCACCAGCTCAAGGTGGGTCAGGCCGTGGGCGCGAGCTACCGGTTTGAATGACTTTTGACAGCCCGCAGCGGCGCATGGGCTGCGTGGGGCGTGTCGGCGGCCGCCGCGGGCGCTTGCGGCCCGGAATCAGCGCCGTCAAAACCTGAGTCGGTTGACAGCGGCATGGGATGTGTCGATTCCGGCTCCAGAAACCGGATGGGCCGGCGGGTACGCGCGGCCATGCTGTGCAGCAGGTCGGCCAGCGCGGCCGAGATTTCTTCATGGCTGCCCAGGCGCTCGCTAAAGAGCACACCCGCGACATGGAACTGCAGCACCACCTCCGGTTTCAGGCCCTTGAGCGGCATGAGGCCGGCCGCGATCAGGCGTGCCGCCAGGTCGGTGACGGGCGCGCGTGAGGAAACGCCCTCGAGGATCAGGCCGAAGCGGGCTTCGTCGATGCGCCCCACCGTGTTGACGTCGCGCAGGATTCGGCGCAGCTTGATGACGCTGCGCAGCAGGCTCTGCTCAGCCACGGCCGTGCCCCAGGTCTTCTTGATGTAGCGGTAGTTGACCAGCTCGATGTAGACCACCGCGGCCGGTTCCTTGTGGCGCTGTGCCCGGCCCACCACCTGTTTGAAGCGGTCGTGGAAAAGGTGGGCGGCCAGCAGGCCGGTGAGCGCGTCCTGGCTGGACATGGCCTGCTCCCGCGCTTCCACCGCGTGGCGTTCGCGCGAGCGCATGTTCAGCGCCACCAGCAGCAGGGGCACTTCAATCGCCAGTGCCGCCATCAAGCCGTATTGGGACAGCCACGACACCGAAAACAGCCCGAGGATGCTGGTGACGGTCATAAGCGTCACCAGCCCCAGCGGGACAAAGGCCGCCAGCACCCAGAAGCCGACGACATCCTGGCGCCGCCATGTCATGTAGGCCCGGCTGATCCCCATGACCACTACCGCGACCAGGTAGGCGCTGATGAGGCGCACGCCCAGGCCGCGCTCCAGAATGAGGTAGAGCAAGGCCAGCGGCACGCCGGCAGCGCCGGTCCAGTAGGCAAGGCGCTCAAACCACCTGTGGCGCGAACCTGCACCGCACAGGTGGTGCACGACCAGCAGCGCCGAGCCGCCGCCCAGGATGGCCAGGCAGCCCTGCGCCATGTTGTTCCAGGCGCTGAAGTTGCTCCACAGCAGGTGGCCGGCCACACCGGTCCAGGCCGCCACCACCAGCGCCATGATGGACGCGTAAACGGCATACCAGCCATAGGCCTTGTCGCGGTAGACCCAGCTTTGGACCGCGCAGGCGACGATCAGCAGTACCAGCGCGCCGAACACCACGCCGATGGCCAGGTATTCCAGCTGAAGCCGCTGCGCCAGGCTGCTGCGCGTGCTGACCTGGACCGGGATGCTGACCTCTGTCTGGTGCTGTATGCGCACATAGACGTCATACACGCCGTCGTTCGGCAGCTTGAGCTCGAACTGCCCGTAGCGGCCGGGCTCGGGCCAGCTGGAGACCGCCAGGGTGTCCCCGGCGGTCTGGGAGGTCCATGTGCCCGTTGCGCTGGTGCGCTGGTACACGGTCGCCAGGTCCAGCAAGGGCAGGGGAAAGGCCAGCAGCCAGTCCTGGTGCGAGCCGGAAGACCTGGCAAAGCGGTAATGCAGCCACAGCGCCGCCTGGGGCCCCAGCGAATGAATGGTGTCCACGGCCGGCGTTACGAAGGCCGCGCCCGCCTTGCCCCCGCCGGCGACTTGCTCAATGCTGGCCTGGCCGCTGGCGTCTATCCACATGAGGCCGCTGGTGCGCGCGTCCATGACCGGGGTCGCGTCGTTCAGGGCCATGACCGGCTGGGCCTGCGCCGGCCCGGCCTGCAGCAGCAAAGACCCGCCCAGCAAAAGGGTGGCGAAGGCCTGCCGCAAAACACCCCAACCCCGGCCGAGCGCGCATCGAATACACTTCTCAGCCTGTTTTTGAAGGTTTCTCATGAGTTTGAAGTGCGGCATTGTAGGCTTGCCTAACGTCGGAAAATCCACCCTTTTTAATGCGTTGACCAAAGCGGGGATCGCGGCCGAGAACTACCCTTTTTGCACCATAGAGCCGAATGTCGGCATTGTGGAAGTGCCCGATCCGAGGTTGGCCCAATTGGCGGAAATCGTCAAGCCCGAACGCATTGTTCCGGCCATCGTCGAGTTTGTGGACATCGCCGGCCTGGTGGCGGGCGCCAGCACGGGCGAAGGCCTGGGCAACAAATTCCTGGCCCACATTCGGGAAACCGATGCCACCATCAATGTGGTGCGCTGCTTTGAGGACGACAACGTCATCCATGTGGCGGGCAAGGTGGACCCGATCTCCGACATCGAGGTGATCCAGACGGAACTCTGCCTGGCCGACCTGGCCGCCGTCGAAAAAGCCCTGCAGCGTGTGACCAAGGTCGCGCGCTCGGGCGACAAGGAGTCCGCCAAGCTGGTTGTCATCCTCGAAAAATGCCAGGCCGCGCTCAATGAGGGCAAGCCGGTGCGTACCCTTGACTTCAGCAAGGAAGAGCTACCGCTGCTCAAGCAGTTCTTCCTGATCACCGCCAAGCCCGCCATGTTCGTGGCCAACGTGGCCGAGGACGGCTTTGACAACAACCCGCTGCTGGACCGCCTGAAGGCCTACGCCGAAGCCCAGAAGGCGCCTGTGGTGGCGATCTGCGCCAAGATGGAGGCCGAAATGGCCGACATGGAAGAGGAAGACAAAAAAATGTTCCTCGCCGAGATCGGACAGGACGAGCCGGGCCTGAACCGCCTGATCCTGGCCGCCTACAAGCTGCTGGGCCTGCAGACCTACTTCACCGCGGGCGTCAAGGAAGTGCGCGCCTGGACCATCCATGTCGGCGACACCGGCCCGCAGGCGGCCGGCGTGATCCACACCGACTTCGAAAAAGGCTATATCCGCGCCCAGACTATCGCGTTTGCCGACTACATCGCCTACAAGGGCGAGCAGGGCGCCAAGGATGCCGGCAAGATGCGCAGCGAAGGCAAGGAATACGTCGTCAAGGATGGCGACGTGATGAACTTCCTGTTCAGCAGCTGAGCGGCGCAGTTGCCGGCGTGCACCGGCAGCGCACAGCTTGATAAAGCCCCACGGCCGGCCGCGTGGTGCAAGTCGCGCCACAATGCACAAGACGGCCCGCGCCAGGGCTGTTTGAAATCGGGCGCCCGGCGGCGCCGTCACCGGCTTGCTGAACAAGCCGTTCCCGTTAAACACTCGCTTTGAAAGAGAACACCATGTCCATCCAGCGCATCGAAACCGGCCCCCGCATGTCCCAGGCCGTCATCCACAACAAAACCGTTTATCTCGCGGGCCAGGTGGCCGGCGACGACGCCGGCCCCGGCGTCTATGAACAGACCCGCAGCATCCTGGCCAATATCGACCGCCTGCTGGCGGCCGCCGGCAGCGACAAGTCGCGCCTGCTGAGCGCCACCATCTGGCTGACCGACATGGATAGTTTCGGTGACATGAACCGCGCCTGGGAAGCCTGGGTGGTGCCGGGCGCCACGCCGGCGCGCGCCACGGTCATGAGCCCGCGCCTGGCGGCGGCCAAGTACCACGTTGAAATCGGCGTGGTGGCGGCGCAAGGCTGATTTCCGATTCACGCCATGACGGCACCGCCGCAATGACAGAACCCGTTCGCCTCGCCAAGCGCCTGGCCGAAATGCTGTCCTGCTCGCGCCGCGAGGCCGAGCAGTACATCGAGGGCGGCTGGGTCAGCGTCGATGGCGTCATCGTTGAAGAGCCGCAGTTCCGCGTGCTCGACCAGCAGATTGTGCTGGCCAAGGATGCCAGCCTGCTGGCACTGGCACCCGTGACCTTGCTGCTGCACAAACCCGCGGGCCATGAGGCCAGCCAGGACGGCGGCGCGGCTTCCCTGGCTGCGTTGCTGTCGCCTGCCACGCAGTCACCCGGCGACAGCTCCGGCATTCGCCCACTCAAAAAACATTTCTCGTCGGTGGAGCTGGTGACGCCTCTGGCCACGCCGGCCAGCGGGCTGGTGGTGCTGACGCAGGACTGGCGCGTGGCGCGCAAGCTGCGCGAAGATGCCCGAGTGATGGAGCATGAAGTCGTCGTCGATGTGGCCGGCGACATCAAAGCCGGCGGGCTGGAGCGGCTCAACCGTGTGGACCACGGTTTCACCTACAACGGCGCGCTGCTGCCGCCGGCCAAGGTCAGCTGGCAAAGCGAAACCCGCTTGCGTTTTGCCCTCAAGGGCGAAGTGCCGGGGCAGATCGCTTATATGTGCGAGAGCGTAGGCCTCACGGTGCAAGGCATGAAGCGGCTGCGCATAGGCCGTGTGGCGATGAGCCAGCTGCAGCCCGGCCAGTGGCGCTATCTGCTGCCGCACGAGCGCTTCTGAGCCTTCTGCTGTCTAACCGGTCACCACGCCCGGAAATGCCCAGATCAGGCTGCCTGTCATCAGGAAGTAGCGCGCGAATTTTCCAACCGCCATATAGGCCAGGCAAGGCCAGAACGGAAACTTGAGCCAGCCCGCGACCGCGCACAGCGGATCGCCCACCACCGGCAACCAGGCCAGCAGGCAGGCCTTGGGCCCCAGCTTTTCCAGCCAGCGTATCGCGCGGCCGTGGTGCGAGGAGTGTTTGTACTTGTCCACCACCTTGTGGGCGCCGTAGCCCATCCACCAGTCGAGCGCGCCGCCCAGCGTGTTGCCCGCGGTGGCGATCAGCACCGCCGGCCAGAACATGGCGGGATTGAGTTTGACGAGCCCGAAGACCACGGGCTCCGAACCCAGCGGCAGCAAGGTGGCCGAAATGAAAGACACCACGAAGACCGTGCTCAGTCCGTACTCGGGCAAGGCCAAAATTTCTATCAGGCGGTGAATCCAGGCTTCCATATATGCATTCGAGTATAGGCAGGGTGGGGCGCCCCGGTTTGTCGGGAAGACACTTACAAGTCAGTGTGCAAATTTCAATTGCTGAAATTTTGGGCAGGTACAATCGTGCCTCCTTTTTCAGCAAGCCCCCGTCCTCCATCCCATGAACATCGGCCCTTACGCTTTGGCAAACAACCTGTTTGTCGCGCCCATGGCCGGCGTGACGGACCGGCCGTTCCGCCAGCTCAGCAAGAAGCTGGGCGCGGGCTACGCCGTCAGCGAGATGGTGACCTCGCGCAAGGACTTGTGGGACAGCCTGAAGACCTCGCGCCGCGCCAACCATGAAGGCGAGGCCGCTCCCATCGCCGTGCAGATCGCCGGCACCGACGCGCAGATGATGGCCGAAGCCGCCGCCTACAACATAGACCGCGGCGCGCAGATCATCGACATCAACATGGGTTGCCCGGCCAAAAAAGTCTGCAACAAGTGGGCCGGCTCGGCCCTGATGCAGGACGAAACCCTGGCGCTGCAGATCGTGGAGGCCGTGGTCGCCGCATGCGCGCCGCAAGGGGTCCCGGTCACGCTCAAGATGCGCACCGGTTGGTGCCAGGCCGAAAAAAACGCGCTGGCGATTGCCCGCGCCGCCGAGAACGCCGGTGTGCAAATGGTCACCGTGCACGGCCGCACGCGCGAGCAGGGCTACAAGGGCGCGGCCGAATACGACACCATTGCCGCCGTGAAGGCCGCCCTGCGCATTCCAGTGGTGGCCAACGGCGACATCAACAGCCCCGAGAAAGCCCGCGACGTGCTGGCCCGCACCGGCGCCGATGCCGTGATGATTGGCCGCGCGGCCCAGGGCCGGCCCTGGATTTTCCGCGAGGTAGCGCATTTCCTGGCTACAGGCACGCATCTTGCGCCGCCTTTGGTGGCTGAGGTGGAGCGCCTGCTGGTCGACCATTTGCGCGACCACTACGATTTGTATGGTGAATTCACCGGCGTGCGCACCGCGCGCAAGCACATCGGCTGGTACGTGAAGTCCTTGCCCGGCGGCGAGGCCTTTCGCGCGCGCATGAATTTGCTGGAGGACTGCGAGGCCCAGCTGCGCGCGGTCAGCGGTTTTTTTGAGGGGCTGGGCACGCAGATGGACCGGATTCCGGCCGCTGCTGCCGCAGCCGAGGAAGATGTCGAAGAGGGCGTGCCAGGGCAGGCACGGGCGAACAAAGATAAAAATCAGGAAGAAGCTGCTGCATGAGCAAGAAACACATCGAAGAGTGCGTACGCACCAGTCTGGAAGGCTATTTCAAGGACCTGCGCGGCACTGAGCCCGACGGCATGTACGACATGATGGTCAAGGTGGTGGAAAAGCCCCTCCTGGAGGTCGTCATGCAGCATGCAGAGCAAAACCAGTCGCGCGCCGCCGAATGGTTGGGCCTGAACCGCAACACCCTGCGCAAAAAGCTGGTCGAGCACAAGCTCATCAAATAACAATCCCCGCCGCCCGGACCTTTCCGGGCTTTCGAACCGGCTTCCTTTTGAGAACACCACCATGAACGCACTGATTTCCGTTTCCGACAAAACCGGCATCCTCGAATTCGCGCAGGCGCTGCACGCCCTGGGCATCAAGCTGCTGTCCACCGGCGGCACGGCCAAGCTGCTGGCCGACGCCGGCCTGCCGGTGACCGAGGTGGCCGACCACACCGGTTTTCCGGAAATGCTGGACGGCCGCGTCAAGACCCTGCACCCCAAGATCCACGGCGGGCTGCTGGCCCGGCGCGACGTGCCCGAGCACATGGCGGCGCTGGCCACCCACGGCATAGACACCATAGACCTGCTGGTGGTCAACCTCTACCCCTTTGAGTCCACCGTGGCCAAACCCGGCTGCACGCTGGAAGACGCGATCGAGAACATCGACATCGGCGGCCCGGCCATGGTGCGTTCCGCCGCCAAGAACTGGAAGGACGTCGGCGTGCTGACCGACGCTTCGCAGTACGCGGGTGTGCTCGCCGAACTGAAAGCCGGCGGCAAGCTCAGCGACAAGACCAAGTTCGCCCTGTCGGTGGCCGCCTTCAACCGCATCAGCCAGTACGACGGCGCCATCAGCGACTACCTCTCCGGCATCCAGGCCGACGGCAGCCACGGCATGTTCCCCGGCCAGGCCAACGGCCGCTTCATCAAGGTGCAGGACCTGCGCTACGGTGAAAACTCGCACCAGCAGGCGGCGCTGTACCGCGACCTGTATCCCGCGCCCGGCTCGCTGGTCACGGCCAAACAGCTGCAGGGCAAGGAACTTTCGTACAACAACATTGCCGACGCCGACGCCGCCTGGGAATGCGTCAAGAGCTTCGACCTCATCAAGGACGGCGCTGCCTGCGTGATCGTCAAGCACGCCAACCCCTGCGGCGTGGCCGTGGGCAAGGACGGCCTGGAGGCCTACAGCAAGGCCTTCAAGACCGACCCGACCTCGGCCTTCGGCGGCATCATCGCCCTCAATTGCCCGCTTGACGAGCGCGCCGCTCAGCAGATTTCAAAGCAGTTCGTCGAAGTGCTGATGGCGCCCGCCTTCACGCCCGAGGCGCTGGAAGTCTTCAAGAGCAAGGTCAATGTGCGCATCCTGCAGATAGACCTGCCGCCCGGCGGCGATACCGCCTGGAAACAGGGCCGCAACCTGATGGACGTCAAGCGCGTGGGTTCGGGCCTCTTGATGCAGACCGCCGACAACCACGAGCTGGCCATAGGCGACCTCAAGGTCGTCAGCAAGCTGCAGCCCACACAGGAACAGCTGCACGACATGCTGTTTGCCTGGAAGGTCGCGAAATACGTCAAGTCCAACGCCATCGTGTTCTGCGCCGACGGCATGACCCTGGGCGTGGGCGCCGGCCAGATGAGCCGCATCGACTCGGCCCGCATCGCCTCCATCAAAGCCGCCAACGGCGGCCTGACCCTGCAGGGCTCGGCAGTCGCGAGCGACGCCTTTTTCCCCTTCCGCGACGGCCTGGACGTGGTGGTGGACGCCGGCGCAACCTGCGTGATCCAGCCCGGCGGCAGCATGCGGGATGATGAAGTCATTGCCGCCGCGAATGAGCGCGAGGTGGTGATGGTGTTGACGGGCGTCAGGCACTTCCGTCACTGAGTTTGAGGAGACCCGGCTTTCAATCCGGGTCTCGGCTTCGCCGCCAGGAGCGGCGCAGCCGGCTCAGCCCGCGGCGAAAAACTTCGCCGCCGCATCCACCGTCGCGTCGATATCCGCCGCCGTGTGTGCTGAGCTGACGAAGCCCGCTTCATACAGCGCAGGCGCGTAATAAACCCCACTCTCCAGCATCGCGTGGAAGAAGCGGTTGAACGACGGCCCGTCGGTGGTCATCACCGTGGCGTAGTTCTGCGGCAATTGCCCCAGCAGGAAAAAGCCGAACATGCCGCCTTCGCTGTCGCCGCAAAACGGCACGCCGGCCTTGGCGGCCGCCCGGGTGAGGCCTGCAACCAGGCTGCGGGTGCGTTCGCCCAAGGCTTCGTAAAAACCGGGTTTGGCGATTTCGCGCAGCGTCGCCAGGCCGCAGGCGGTGGCGACGGGGTTGCCTGAGAGCGTGCCGGCCTGGTAGACCGGGCCCAGGGGGGCAAGCTGCTCCATCACGGCGCGGGTGCCGCCAAAGGCCGCCAGCGGCATGCCGCCGCCTATGACCTTGCCCATGACCGTCATGTCGGGCTTGAAGCCGGGAATGCCGCGGGCGTAGACGCTTTGCGCGCCGCCCAGGGCCACGCGAAAACCGGTCATGACTTCGTCGAACACCAGCAGCGCGCCATGCTGTGTGCACAGTTCGCGGCAGCGCTTCATGAAAGGCAGGCTGGCGCGCACGAAGTTCATGTTGCCGGCGATGGGTTCAATCATCAGGCAGGCGATGTCCTTGCCGTGCAAGGCAAAGGCCTCTTCGAGCTGCGCCAGGTGGTTGTATTCGAGCACCAGGGTGTGCTGTACCACCTCGGGTGGAACGCCGGCGCTGGTCGGGTTGCCGAAGGTGGCCAGGCCAGAGCCAGCCTTGACCAGCAGGGCGTCGGCATGGCCGTGGTAACAGCCCTCGAACTTGATGATCTTGCTGCGGCCGGTGGCGCCGCGCGCCAGACGGATGGCGCTCATGGCTGCTTCCGTGCCCGAGCTGACCAGCCGCACCATTTCGAGCGAAGGCACGAGCCGCACGATTTCTTCGGCCAGTTCGACCTCGCGCTCGGTGGGCGCGCCGTAGGAAAAGCCCTCCAGCGCGGCATTTTGCACGGCCTCAAGCACCGCCGGGTGGCCGTGGCCCAGGATCATGGGGCCCCAGGAACCGATGTAGTCGATGTAGCGTTTGCCGTCGGCATCCCAGAAGTAGGCGCCCTGCGCGCGCTGCACGAAGCGCGGCGTGCCGCCCACGGCCTTGAAGGCCCGGACCGGGGAATTGACCCCGCCGGGGATCAGCTTTTTGGCGCGTTCAAAGAGGGCATCGTTGCGGGAGGCGGCCTGGGGCGTTGCGGGCTTAGTGTTTTGTGGTTCCATTGGGGGGCAGGTCAAGAGAGGGTTTGGACGTCAGCTCGACGTCGTCGTTGGCATCGCCCGCTTCTTCCCCGGATTCGTCGTCTTCGGGGTCAACGTCGGCCTGCGCCCAGAACAGGCGGTCCGGCACGATATTGCCCATGCCGGGGTGAAAACCGGCGTCCAGGCTGTGGTCCAGGAAGGTCAGGGCTTCGGCGGTGGCCGCCTGCAGGTCGTGGCCGTTGGCCAGCAGGGCCGAGAGCGCGGCGGACAGGGTGTCGCCGGCGCCGGCGAACACGGCCTCGAAGCGCTCGAATTTTTCGCTGTAAAGCACTGCCTGCGGCGTGGCCAGCACGTTGTCGATGAACTGGTCGGGCATGGGAACGCCGGTGACCAGGGTGTAGGGCACGCCGAGGTCGGCGGCGGCTTTGGCGATGTCGCGGGCCGTGGGATTGCGCTCGCCGGGCCAGTCGGGCAGCAGCCAGCGCCACAGGCTGCTGTGGTTGCCGACCAACACCGTGGTTTGCGGCAGCATCAGCTCGCGAAAGGCGTCCAGATAGCTGTCGATCTCGCTTTCTTCCCACCAGGAGAGGTTGGGCATGTAGGCGATCAGCGGCACATCGGCATAATCCGAGGCGATTTCGGCGATGGTGGAGATGTTTTCGGGGCTGCCGACAAAGCCGACCTTGATGGCCGACACCGGCATGTCTTCCAGCGCCGAGCGGGCCTGGTCTGTTACAGCTTCTTCATCGAAGGCGAAGTGGTCGAAGATTTCGGCCGTATCGCGCACATAGGCGCCTGTTACAACCGCCAGCGCATGCGCGCCGGCCGAGGTGATGGAAGCGATATCCGCCGTCAGCCCGCCGGCTCCGCTGGGGTCGTTGGCATTGAATGTCATGACGCAGGCCGGAGATGCGTCGGTGTCCTCGATTTGGAGCTGTCGGCTGTCCAGTTGAGGTGTTTTGGGGTTTGCCATAGGCTGCGATTTTGCCTTGTACGCGAATAAGCAACGCCGCCTCGATACAATTGTTGCATTCTATTCGAAGGCAACTTAAGCTGTGACTCAATCAACGACGTGGATGTGTTTAATTTGTGGCTGGATTTACGACGAAGCTGCCGGCGCGCCCGAACATGGCATTGCTCCCGGGACGCCATGGGCCCAAGTGCCCATGAACTGGACCTGCCCCGAATGCGGCGCGCGCAAGGAAGACTTTGAAATGGTTCAGATCTAAAAATGTCCGGATACCAGCCTGGACAATCGCAGACCGGCGCCGGCCGCCGGTGTCTGCAACATGAGGAGCATAGGCAGTGAGCATTCCCAGTTCCGGACTGAAGGTTTTGGTCATCGATGACAGCAACACCATCCGGCGTAGCGCCGAGATATTCCTGAAGCAGGGCGGGCATGAAGTGCTGTTGGCCGAAGATGGGTTTGATGCCCTTTCCAAGGTCAACGACTACGAGCCCCACCTGATCTTCTGCGACATCTTGATGCCCCGCCTCGACGGCTATCAAACCTGTGCGATTATCAAGCGCAATGTGAAGTTTTCCAACGTTCCCATTGTGATGCTGTCCTCCAAGGACGGCGTTTTCGACAAGGCACGCGGTCGCATGGTGGGCTCTCAAGACTACCTGACCAAGCCTTTTACCAAAGATCAGCTGCTGCAGACCGTTCAGGAACTCGGCAGCGCCAAACAAGGAGTAGTGTGATGGCAATCAAGAAAATACTGGTAGTTGACGACTCCAAAACCGAATTGATGTTTCTGACCGATCTGCTGGTCAAGAACGGTTTCACGGTCAAAACTGCTGAAAATGCGGAAGATGCGTTCAGGCGCCTCGCAGAAGACAAACCCGAGCTGATCCTCATGGATGTGGTGATGCCGGGCCAGAACGGCTTCCAGCTCACGCGCGCCATCACGCGCGACCCGCTGTACTCCGACATCCCCATCATGATGTGCACCAGCAAGAACCAGGAAACCGACCGGGTCTGGGGCATGCGCCAGGGCGCCCGCGACTACATCACCAAACCGGTGGATGCGGATGAGTTGATGGCCAAGATCAAGGCCCTCGGCTGATTTACGGCGTAAAACCAAAGCATGGCGAACAGACAAGCCCTTAGAGAACTACAAACCCGGCTGGCCGACAGGTTGCAGATTGCGCGTACGCAAGGCGTTGCCGCGTCCTGGCTGGCCGTGGAAGCGGGCGGGAAAAAGTACCTGTTTCCCCTGAGCCAGTCCGGTGAAATTTTCCCCTGGGTCAACACGCAGCCTGTTCCGTACACGCAAAACTGGTTCGCCGGTGTTGCCAACCTGCGGGGGGGCCTGTTCGGCGTGGTGGACCTCGCCAGCTACGTGAGCGGCCAGGCACCTCCCCCCAAAAATGAACTCGCGCGCACCGACTCCCGCCTTGTGGCGCTCAACAGCGCGCTGGAAGTCAACTGCGCGCTGCTGATCGACAAGCTCTCCGGGCTGCGCAACCAGGACGCGTTCAGCGATTTCTCCGAAAAAGCGCCCGACGCGCCCGATTTCTTTGGCAACCAGTATGTCGACCTTAACGGCGCGACCTGGCAGGAAATCAACCTTCAGTTGCTTGCACAGCAAGCGCATTTTTTGACGATAGGCGCATAGCGCACACTGTTTCTCCCCGGAAGGCTCACCATGTCTGTTATTGAAAATATCCAGAAGCTGTTTAAAACAAAGTCCGTCCAGCCCGAGGACAGCATGGACATGGCTTCCGTCGGCACGCCGGACCCCCTGGCGACCGGCGCCATGGATGAAGCCTCCCTGCAGACCGCCGCGGTGCGGCAGGCGGACGGCAATGATGATGCGTTTGGCTCCAGCCGCATCGCGAGCGCCGAGGAATCGGCATCCGTCGCCAATCCCGAGCTCCTGAGCCTGCCCCTGCTGGGTCGCAAGACCATGGGCCAGCACCAGCGGATTCTGGTGTTTTTCCTGGCGGTGTCGGTGGCGGTGCTGGGTACGGTGACCTTCCTGGCGCTGAACCAGGCGGACAAAGTGGCTCAGCAGGTGGCGGCAACCGGCCAGTCCCTGATGCAGTCGCAGCGTCTGGCGAAATCGGTGTCACAGGCGCTGGTGGGTAGCGCCCAGGCCTTCCCCGACGTGCGCGAAAGCTCCGACGTGCTGGCTAAAACCGTGCGCGGCCTGAAGGCCGGTGAAGACAGCCTGCGCCTGGCGCCGGTGAGCGAAGACCTGCAGCCCGACGTGGAAAAGGTCACCCCTTTCATGGAACGCGCCGAAAAGAACGCCAAGACCGTGATGGGACAGCAAAACATTCTGACGCAGGTGGGTAACGCTCTGCGTACCATCAACCGCCAGTCTTCGGACCTGCTGGAAATCGCCGAAACCGTGTCCTCGCTCAAGCTCCAGCAGAATGCGGCGCCTGCCGAAATTTCCGCCTCCGGCCAGCTGGTGATGTTGACCCAGCGTATCGGTAAGTCCGCCAACGAATTCCTGACCATGGAGGGTGTGAGCCCCGAAGCCGTGTTCCTGCTGGGTAAGGACTTGAACTCCTTCAAGGAAATCGCCCAGGGCCTGCAGGAAGGCAGCCCCGAACTGCGCCTGGCCGGCTCCAAGGACCCGCAAACCCGCGAACGCCTCGAGGCCCTGATGGCGCTCTACGAGCAAACGCGTGTGCAGGCCGGCGCCATTCTGGGTAACTTGCAGGGCCTGGTGTCCGCCCGTGAAGCACAGTCCTCCATCATTGCCGACAGCGAGCCGCTGCGCCGGGGCCTGGAAGACCTGCAGAGCAAGCTGTCCTCGCAGACCGGCCTGGGCGCCACCGCCCTGACGACCCTGGTGGTCGCCGCCGTCTTCGCACTGCTGTGCGCTGCGGGGCTGGCCAAACTGCAGGTGGAGGACAGCAAGCAGCGCCAGGCCGTTGCTGAAACCCAGCGGCAGGAAGCAAAAGGGCAGGAACAGGATGCCAAGCGCGTCAACGACGCCAACCAGGCCGCCATTTTGCGTTTGATGAATGAGTTGCAGACAGTGGCTGAAGGCGATTTGACGCAGGAAGCCACCGTGACCGAGGACATCACCGGCGCTATCGCCGACTCGGTGAACTACACGGTGGAAGAGTTGCGGCAGCTGGTGGGTAACGTGCAGAACACGGCAACACGCGTGGCGCAAACGACGGCCCAGGTGGAAAGTACTTCCACCGAACTGCTGGCGGCCTCCACCGAACAGCTGCGCGAGATTCGCGAAACCGGCCAGTCGGTGCTCGACATGGCATCCCGAATCAATGAAGTGTCCACGCAGGCGCAGGAATCTTCCCAGGTGGCGCGCCAATCGCTGACCGCTGCAGAATCCGGCCTGCAGGCCGTGCAGAACGCCATCGGCGGTATGAACTCCATCCGCGACCAGATCCAGGAAACCTCCAAGCGGATCAAACGACTGGGTGAATCGTCCCAGGAGATTGGTGAAATTACCGAGCTGATCTCGGACATTACCGAACAGACCAACGTGCTGGCGCTGAACGCGGCCATCCAGGCGGCGTCAGCCGGTGAAGCCGGACGAGGCTTCTCGGTGGTTGCGGAAGAAGTGCAGCGACTGGCTGAACGCTCCGCGGACGCCACGCGCCAGATTTCGGCCCTGGTGAAAGCCATTCAGACCGACACCCAGGATGCCGTGGCCGCTATGGAACGCTCCACGCAGGGTGTGGTGGAAGGGGCCAAACTGTCCGATAACGCGGGTACCGCGCTGACCGAGATTGACCAGGTGTCACGCCGCCTCGCTGACCTGATTGAGCAGATTTCCAACTCCGCCTCCCGCGAAGCCGCTTCGGCCAACGTGGTGGCCGGCAATATCCAGCACATTTTCGCGGTGACGGAGCAAACCGGAGAAGGTACCCGTTCCACGGCGCAGCAGGTGCGCGATCTTTCCCGCATGGCTGAAGAGCTGCGCCAATCGGTGTCCCGATTCAAGATCGCCTGATGCTGATGCCTGTTTGCCCGTCGTGCGCTGACCGCCGCCTTAGCCTCTGACACCGATTCCAGAACCGGCCCGCTATTTATGCAATCCAACGTCCCGAACTCAACCGCTACCGAGCTCGATCTTGCCGTCAACGATCTAGGCCCTCTCGCATGGGTGCTTGACGAGCTTCGCAAGTCGCTCGATGGCGCTGCCAAGGCGCTCAAGCGTTTCGTGCGGGATGCCGAAGCTGCTCGCGGCTCCGACCTCGCGGCGGTGGATGCCAGCCAGCTGCGGATTGCCCGCCAGCAACTGCACCAGGCGGTGGGCGCGCTCGAGATGGTGGGCCTGGCCGGCCCCGCGCTGGTGCTGCGCGCGATGGAAGCGGCGGTGCAGAAGTTCGTGCAACAGCCCGAGCAATGCAACCAGGAAGCCGCCGGCAAGATCGAACGGGCCAGCTTTGCCCTGACCGAATACCTCGAAGGTGTGCTGGCCGACAAGCCGATCTCGGCCGTGTCCCTGTTCCCCCAATACCGCGACGTGCAGGAATTGCTGCGCGCCGACCGCATCCATCCCGCGGACCTCTGGCCTTTCGAGTGGCGCTGGCTGGAGCCCGAACTGGCGGCCGCCAGCGAGCCGCGCAACTACGACGACAGCGCGCGCGCCGTGCTGGACCAGTCGGTGCTGCAGATCATGAAGGGCAAGGCGCCGCAAGCCGCCAAAAGCCTCAGAGAACTCAGCCTCGGATTCGCCGCTCGGCAGGCCGACCGCCAGCCCCGCATCTTCTGGAAGATTGCCGCGGCTTACTTTGAAGCGGTCGCCAACGACTTGCTCGGCTCGGACCTGTACGTCAAACGCGCAGCTTCCCGCGTCCTGATGCAGTACGCCTCGCTGGCCAAAGGCGACAGCTCCGTTTCCGATCGCCTGGCGCAAGACCTGCTGTTTTTCTGCTCTCAGGCGGTCTCCGCGCGCGCCAGCGACACACCGGTGCTGTCGGCCGTGCGCTCCGCCTACGGCCTGAACCGCTTCAAGCCTGTCGACTACGAACTCGTCCAGTTCGGGCGGTTCGATCCGGCCCTGCTGGCCCAGGCGCGCAAGCGCATCACCTCGGCCAAAGAAACCTGGTCGGCGCTGTCCGCCGGCGACGCCAACAAATTCAAGTCGGTCAGCGACCAGTTCAGCCTGGTGACCGATTCCCTGCTCAAGCTCCATCCGCCCAGCGAGCCGCTGGCGCAGGCCCTGAGCAAGGCAGTCGAGACAGTGGTGCGCTCGGGCCAGGCCCCCGGCATCGAACTGGCCATGGAAGTGGCCACCTCGGTGCTATACCTGGAAGCCGCGTTCGACGACCTGGATCCCAACGACCCGCAACTGGCGGTGCGCACGGCCAACCTCGCGGAGCGCCTGGAAGGCGTGCGGGCCGGCGGGCAACCCCAGCCGCTGGAAGGCTGGATGGAAGAGCTATACCGCCGTGTCAGCGACAAGCAGACCATGGGCAGCGTGGTCGGCGAATTGCGTGTCTCCCTGGGCGAGCTCGAAAAATCGCTGGACGTGTTCTTCCGCAATCCGCAGGACAAGGTGACGCTTCAGGCGGTTCCCGGGCAGCTGTCGCAGATGCGCGGCGTGTTGTCCGTGCTGGGCCTGGACCAGGCCTCGCACGCGGTGCTGCGCATGCGCGACAGCGTCGAGCAGATGTTGGTCACCGAAATCGACGAGCAGCAGGCGCGTGCCGCTGGCACGTTTGAGCACCTGGGCAACAACCTGGGCGCCCTGAGCTTTCTGATCGACATGCTGAACTACCAGCCCGCGCTGGCGAAGAAGCTGTTTGTCTATGACGACCAGAAGGGCGAGCTCAGGCCGCTCATGGGACGTGTGCAGAATGCGGCGAGCGCCGCTTCGGCCGTCAGCGTCAGCAGCGACATGCTGTCCCAGGAAGTCATCGCCGTGGTGCAGGATGCCGGCCAGGGCGAAGCCGAGGCCAGCCTCACCATCAAGCTCGACACGCTGGCGACCCACGCGGCGCTGGCCGAACAGCCCGCCCTGGCGCAAACCGCCCGCGAGGCTGCTGTGGCCGTATCGGCCAGCGATGCCGACGCCGCCGCCACCGCGCTCACGACGCTGGCGTTCACCGTGACGCCGGCACCGGCCGCGCCTGAACCGGCGGCCGAATCCGACGACTTTGAAGAAGACGACCTGCGCGACATCTTCCTGGAGGAAGCGCGCGAAGTGATAGGCAATGGCCGAGAAGCCCTGGCCGCGCTGGCCACCGATCCGGCCGACGTTTCGCAGCTCACCGTGCTGCGGCGCGCTTTCCACACCCTCAAGGGCAGCTCGCGCATGGTGGGGCTCAACGAGTTCGGTGAAGCCGCCTGGTCGCTGGAGCAGATGCTCAATACCTGGCTGGCTGACCAGAAGGCCACCACCGACGAGTTCAGGGCCCTGTCCAGCGAGGCCATGAGCGGCTTCGCCGACTGGATCGCCGACATCGCCGCCAACAAGGACGGCGCCTGGTCCGCATCGGTCTTCCGCGCCAGCGCCGATGCCATGCGCACCGAAGGCCGCTACGTGCCGCTGGTGCTGGGCGCCAAGGCGGCTGCGGCCGTTCCCGACGCCGCCCCACCGGCCGCCGTCGCCGAGCCAGCAGCGCCCGCCGCCGAGGCCTTCTCCCTGCCTGATTTGGAACTGGACGCCGGTGCGCCCGAAGCCGCAAGCGTGGCACCCGCCGAGGCGCCGGCAGCCCTCAACGACCTGGACTTTGACCTGGTATTTGGCGACGCTGCCGCGCCGGCCAAGCCCGCCGAGCCGGTGAGCGAACCCGCGGCCGAGATTGCGGGCATCGATTTTGACAGCCTGTCGGCGATTTCCGGCGATGCCGCTGTTCCGGCGGCCGAGACTGCACCGGTGGTCGAGCTGGACAGTGCGGAAGCCATAGAGCTGTCCGACGCCGACTTCGACAAGCATTTCCATGCCGAAGCGGCCGAGCCCGCCAAAGCCGACTTGGCCGACGATCTGAATTTCGACTTCTCGGCCACGCCGCCGCAAGCCGCCGTGAGCGAACCTGCTCCCAGCCTGCCGCAGGTCGAGGCGCTTGATGCCCTGGACCGCGTCGAGGCCACCGACAGCGCGATGTCGGCCGAGGGCGGCGATGAACAGGTCAAGGTCATAGGCGCTTTGCGCATCAGCATCCCGCTCTACAACGTTTACCTCAACGAGGCCGACGAATGGTCGCGCCGGTTGGTCACGGAAGTGGCCGAATGGTCGCTGGAGCGTAACCAGCCGGTCAGCGATTCCACCGTGGCCCTGGCGCACTCCCTGGCCGGCAGTTCCGCCACGGTCGGGTTCGACGCCCTTTCCGAGATGGCCCGCGCGCTGGAACAGGCCTTGCAGCAATCCCGCGCGCATCACCGCAATGGCGCCGCCAAGTACGGCCAGGTGTTTGTGGATGCGGCGGAAGATATTCGCCGGCTGTTGCACCAGTTTGCCGCCGGCTTCCTCAAGGAGCCGGATGCCGGCGTTCTTGATCGCCTCAAGCAGCTTGATTTCTCCGACTCGGTCCTGCCGCCAGGCACCGATTTTTCTGAGTACGATTTTGAGTCCGAGTCCGTCCTGCCCCAGGAGCTGGCCGTGGAGCCCGAGCCCATGCCGGAACCCGAGCCCGAACCGGTGGTGATGCAGGCCGTCGAAGAAGCTCCGCTTATCGAGGTGCCGGCGCCTGCGCCCGCACCGGCGCCAGCGCCCGTGCAGGCCGCACCCGTGCCGCCGCCCCTCGCGTTTGCCGCTCCCCCTGTGGCCGTTGCGCCGCCGGTGCGCTTGGTCACGCCGGCGCCCGCGGCCCAGAACTTCGAGGACGAAGAGGACGAGGAAATCGACGCCGTCGATGCCATCGACCCCGACCTGTTCCCGATTTTTGAGGAAGAAGGCGCCGAACTCATGCCCCAGCTGGGCGGCGCCCTGCGGCAGTGGTCCGCCCGGCCCGATAACCAGGGTGCGCGCATGGAAGTGCTGCGCGCGCTCCACACGCTCAAGGGCAGCGCCCGGCTCGCCGGCGCCCTGCGCCTTGGTGAAATGGCGCACCGGATTGAATCCGAAATCGAGTTCCTCGGCTCCGACGCCGCGGCCTCGGCGGAGTTCGACGCTCTGATCAACCGTTTTGACGCGATGGAAGCCGCGTTCGAAGCGCTGCGCAACGCCGATGCGGCGGCGGCCGCCGCGCCTGTGCAGTTGGCTCCCCTTGTCGCTGCGCAGCCTGAGCCCGTTTCCGCGCCGGTGCAAGCCGCCGCAAAGCCCGACGCTCCCGAGGCCGCCGCGGAAAGCCCCGCTCCTGCCGCGGGCGGTTCCCGCAAGCTCTCCGTGCCGGCGCCGCAGGCCATGGCCATGCAGCCCTTGCGGCAAGCGGCCAACGCCTCGATACGCGTGCGTTCCCAGCTGCTGGACCGCATGGTCAACCAGGCTGGTGAGGTCATGATCACGCGCTCGCGCCTGGAGGCCGAGCTCAGCCAGCTGCGCGGTTCGCTTAACGACATGAGCGGTAACTTGAACCGCTTGCGCCAGCAGCTGCGCGACATCGAACTGCAAGCCGAAACCCAGATGCAGTCGCGCCTGGCGCAGGCCAAAGAGGCTCAGGCCGGGTTCGACCCGCTCGAGTTCGACCGTTTCACGCGCGTGCAGGAATTGACCCGCATGATGGCCGAATCCGTGAACGACGTGGCGACCGTGCAGCGCACCTTGCAGCGCACGGTGGAAGCCACCGAGGACGACTTGATCGCCCAGGCCCGCCAGACCCGCGAACTGCAGCGCGACCTGCTGCGCACGCGCATGGTGGAGTTTGAAGGCATCTCCGAGCGCCTGTACCGCGTGGTGCGCCAGGCCTCCAAGGAAACCGGCAAGCAGGTGAAGCTGGACCTGCTGGGCGGCACCATCGAGATGGACCGCGGCATGCTGGACCGCATGACCCCCGCCTTCGAACACCTGCTGCGCAACTGCGTGGCCCACGGCATTGAAAGCACCGAGGTTCGCACCAACGCAGGCAAGGACCCGGTCGGCGTGATCACCGTCCACCTGCGCCAGGAAGGCAATGACGTGTCGGTCGATTTCAGCGATGATGGCGCCGGCCTGAACCTGCACCGCATCCGCGAAAAAGCCGTCAGCCTCGGCATGATCGCGCCGGACCAGGCCATTGAAGACAGCGACGCCGCCAACCTGATTTTTATGCCCGGTTTCTCCACCGCGGCGCAGGTGACCGAACTGGCCGGCCGAGGCATCGGCATGGACGTGGTCCGCTCCGAGGTCAACTCGCTGGGCGGCCGGATTGAAACCTCCACGGTGGCCGGTAAAGGCACCCACTTCAAGCTGGTGTTGCCGCTGACCACGGCCGTGACGCAGGTGGTGATGATTCGCGCCGGCAACCTCTCGGTGGGCGTGCCCGCCAACGTGGTGGAAACCGTGCGCCGCGCCTCCGCCAAGGAGCTGCAGCAGGCCTACAACACCGGTACGTTGGAGATCGCCGGCGAAACCATGCCTTTCTTCTGGTCGGGCGCCCTGCTGCAGGCTTCGCAGCACAGCGGTGAAGTCCAGGGCAAGACCACGCCTGTCGTGGTGTTCCGAAGCGCCGCGCAGCGCATTGCGCTGCACGTCGATGAAGTTCTGGGCAACCAGGAAGTTGTGGTGAAGAACCTCGGGCCGCAGCTGTCGCGCCTGCCCGGCCTGGCCGGCATGTCCGTGCTGGCTTCCGGCGCGGTGGTGCTGATCTACAACCCGGTGGCGCTGGCCTCGGTGTATGGCCAGCAGGCCCGCGCCTGGAGCACCGACCGCGCCGAGCCGCACATGCTCGAAGGATCGGGCGCCATGGCGGCAAGCGCCGCCACGGGCACAGCTACCGGCAGCGTCGTGAAAGCGCCGGCCCTCCCTGCCGCGCCTCAGATCCCGCTGATCCTGGTGGTCGACGACTCCATCACGGTTCGCCGCGTCACGCAGCGCCTGCTGCAGCGTGAAGGTTACCGCGTCACCCTGGCGGCCGACGGCCTGCAAGCGCTTGAACGCCTGCAGGAAGAGCGGCCGGCGGTGGTGCTGTCGGACATCGAAATGCCGCGCATGGACGGCTTCGACCTGGCGCGCAACATCCGCGGCGATGTGCGCCTGAACAACCTGCCCATCATCATGATCACGTCGCGCATCGCTGAAAAGCATCGCGAACACGCCAAGGAACTCGGCGTCGACCACTACCTGGGCAAGCCGTTCTCGGAAGAAGAGCTGATGAGCCTGGTGCGGCACTACTGCGCCGCCGAGACGGCAATCTCCGCCTGACCTTGCAGCCGCTCTCCGCGCGGGAGCGGCCGCTTCAGGCTTTTTTCACCACCGCATAGCGCTGCAGCGTCAGCGCCCGGGCCTCGTCGTGCTGCACGATGGGCCGCGGATAGTCCTTGCCCATGACCACACCAGCGGCCGCCAGTTCCAGCGGCGTGGCCAGCCAGGGGCTGTGGATGGCCGCAGCGGGCAGCCTGGCCAGCGCCGGCACATAGCGGCGGATGAAGCTGCCGTCGGCATCGAATTTTTCGCTCTGGCTGACCGGGTTGAAGATACGGAAATAGGGCTGCGCGTCGCAGCCCGTGCTGGCCGCCCACTGCCAGCCGCCGTTGTTGGCCGAGAGGTCGAAATCATTGAGCTTCTCGGCGAAATAGCGCTCGCCCCGGCGCCAGTCGATGCCCAGGTCTTTCACCAGAAAACTCGCCGTCACCATGCGCAGGCGGTTGTGCATATAGCCGGTCTGGTTGAGTTGCGCCATCGCGGCGTCGACCAGCGGGTAGCCGGTACGGCCCTCGCACCAGGCCAGGAACAGCGCGTCGGCACCGGCACCGCTTTCCCAGGTGATCGCGTCGTATTCGGGCTTGAACGCGCCGTGCACCGCATGCGGGAAATTGCTGAGGATCTGCGCATAAAAATCCCGCCAGATCAATTCGCTGAGCCAGGTCGCGGCGCCTTCGCCGTCCCTGTGTTCGGGGCTCAGGGCCGCTGCGGCCATCTGCCGAATGGACAGCGTGCCGAAGCGCAGGTGCACGCCCAGGTAGCTCGGCCCCTTGACGGCCGGGAAGTCGCGCGCCGTTTTGTACTGGTCCATGCGAGGCAGGAAATCCTCAAACAGCCTGTCTGCGCCCTCGCTGCCGGTCGGTATCCTGAGCGCCGCCAAGTTGGTCTTCTCAAATCCAAGTTCGGCCAGGGAAGGGACGGCGCGCCCTTCGCCAGGCATGGCGGCCAGTGCCGCTGCGTAAGGATCTATGGGATAGGCCTTGAGGTAAAAATCGTCCACCTTCTTGAGCCAGGCATTTTTGTAGGGCGTGAACACGGTGTAGGGCTTGCCCGCCAGCGTCAACACTTCTTGGCGCTCAAAGATGACATGGTCCTTGAAGCTGTGAAAGGACACGCCCCGGCTTTCCAGCGCAGCCTGCACCGCGGTATCGCGCGCCAGGGCCTGAGGTTCGTCATCATGGTTGGCAAAAACTGCATCGACCGCCCATTCGGCGGCCAGCCGCGGCACGGCCTCGCCAGCATGCCCATGCACCACGATGAGGCCCGCTTGCGCGGTGCCGTGTGCCGTACCCAGCCGCCGCAGCTGGCCGTCCAGGCTCAGCACGGAGCCGTGTATGAACTCCACGCGGCGGTCGGCGCGGGGCAGGGCGTCCAGGATGTCCCGGTCAAATACGAAGACGCAAAACACCTGCTTACAAGCTTTCAGCGCGTGGTGCAGCGCGGCGTTGTCCTGGACCCGCAGGTCGCGCCTGAACCACATCAGGCCGGCGCGGTATTTCTTTTGCATCCCGGGATGGTAGCGAAAGCGCCCCCAGGCTGCCGCCGCGGCCTTCCATGCGCGTAAAATCCGTGAATGGCCACGGATTCCGCATCGATCAACCTCACGCACCACTTCCTCATCGCCATGCCGGGGATGGACGACGAAGCGTTTGCCAAGAGCGTGGTTTACATGTGCGAACACAGCGACCGCGGCGCGCTGGGGCTGGTCATCAACAAGCCCAGCGACATCAACCTCAAAAATCTGTTCGACAAGGTCGAGTTGCCGCTGCGTCGCGACGACCTCACGCAGGCCCCGGTATTCCAGGGCGGCCCGGTCCAGACCGAGCGCGGTTTTGTGCTCCACGAATCCATGATGCCCGGCAATGAATCGGTCTATGCCTCGACCATGACGATTCCCGGCGGCCTTGAAATGACCACTTCCAAGGACGTGCTGGAAGCACTGTCCACGGGTGCCGGCCCGCGCCGGGTGTTTGTCTCGCTCGGTTATTCGGCCTGGGGCGAAGGCCAGCTCGAATCCGAGATTTCTGACAACAGCTGGCTCACCGTCGCCGCCGACGTCGGCGTGATCTTCGACACGCCGGTTGAGCAGCGCTACGACAAGGCGCTGATGCTGCTGGGCCTGCAGAGCTGGATGCTCTCTCCCGAGGCCGGCCACGCATGAGCCTGGCGGCCATGCCTTCCCTTCCGGCCACTGGCCTTCACACCTTTCTGGCTTTCGACTTCGGTCTCAAGCGCACCGGCGTGGCGACCGGCAATGTGCTCACGCGCACCGCATCGCCGCAGGCCACCATCGCGGCCGAGGGCGGCGATGCCCGCCTCAAGGCCGTCGAGGCGCGCATCAAGGAATGGCAGCCCGACGCACTGGTGGTCGGCATTCCCTTTCATCCCGATGGTGCCAGCCATGAAAATACCGTGCGGGCGCAGAAATTCGCCCGCCAGCTTCGCGGCCGCTTCGGCCTGCAGGTCTTCGAGGTCGATGAACGTTACAGCACCACCGAGGCCCTGGCCGGCGGCGCGCTTGACGCCGACGCGGCCTCGGCCTGCATCATCCTCGAGCAATTTTTAAGGAGTCTTCCATGAGCAGCCTGACATTGGACGCCGAGGCGCTGTACAGCGACCTGCTGCGCGGCATGCGCCAGCAGCTGGCATCCTATCCCCAGCCGCCCATGCTGGTCGGCGTGGCCTCGGGCGGCGCCTGGCTGGCGCAGCGCCTGCAAAAAGACCTGGGCCTGGCCGGCGAGGCCGGCATCCTGTCGTCCTCCATGCACCGCGACGATTTTTCGCAGCGCGGCCTGGCCTCCAGCGGGCAGACCTTGTTGCCCTTCGACGTCAACGGCGCCCACCTGATCGTGGTCGACGACGTGCTCTACACGGGCCGAACCATCAGGGCGGTGCTCAACGAACTGTTCGACTACGGCCGCCCCGCCAGCGTCAAGCTGGTGGTGCTGGTGGACCGCGGCGGGCGCGAGCTGCCGGTGCAGCCCGACCTCGCGGTGGCGCGGGTGGCACTGCCGGCCTCGCAGTCGCTGGAACTGGCGCGCGCCGAGGACGGCAAGTTCAGCTTCCAGGTGCAGGACCACCAGGCCTAGTCCCATTAAAAAGCCATCCAAAAATACGAGACCCATAAGAGAACAAGAGGAGTCCACACCGTGCTGTACCGACGAAACCCGCAACTCAATAAAAACGGCGAGCTGATACACCTGCTGTCCATCGAAGGCCTGCCCAAGGCCACGCTGACGCAAATCCTCGACACCGCCGCCAACTTCGTCAGCGTCAACAACCGCGAGGTCAAAAAGGTTCCGCTGCTGCGCGGCAAGAGCGTCTTCAACCTGTTCTTTGAAAACTCCACGCGTACCCGCACCACCTTCGAAATCGCTGCCACGCGGCTGTCGGCCGACGTCATCAACCTGGACATCGCGCGCTCCTCGGCCTCCAAGGGCGAGTCGCTGCTGGACACCATCGCCAACCTGAGCGCCATGGCGGCCGACCTCTTCGTGGTGCGCCACAGCGAATCGGGCGCGCCTTACCTGATCGCCCAGCACGTGGCCCCGCATGTGCACGTGATCAATGCCGGCGACGGCCGCCACGCGCATCCCACGCAGGGCCTGCTGGACATGTACACCATTCGTCATTACAAAAAAGACTTCAGCAAGCTCACGGTCGCCATCGTCGGCGACGTGCTGCACTCGCGCGTGGCGCGCTCCGACATCCACGCGTTGACCACGCTGGGCTGCCCCGAGGTGCGCGTGGTCGGCCCCAAGACCCTGGTGCCGGCCGACATGGCGCAAATGGGTGTGCGCGTCTGCAACACGCTTGAAGAAGGCATCAAGGGCGCTGACGTGATCATCATGCTGCGCCTGCAGAACGAACGCATGTCGGGCGCGCTGCTGCCCAGCAGCCAGGAGTTTTTCAAGAGCTTCGGCCTGACCCCCGAGAAGCTGCAACTGGCCAAGCCCGATGCCATCGTGATGCACCCCGGGCCCATCAACCGCGGCGTGGAGATCGACTCGGCGGTGGTCGACGGCACGCAGAGCGTGATCCTGCCGCAAGTGACTTTCGGCATCGCGGTCCGCATGGCGGTCATGGGCATAGTCGCCGGAAACGAAGCCTGAGCGGAGAAAAAAAGAATGAAGATACTCATCAAGAACGGCCGCGTCATCGACCCCGGCTCGAATTTCGACGAAACCTGCGACGTGGCGATTGCCGCGGGCCGCATCGTCTCGCTCAAAAGCACGCCCGCCGATTTCGCGCCCAACAAGACCATAGACGCCACCGGTTGCATCGTGGCGCCCGGCTTGGTTGATCTTTCGGCCCGGCTGCGCGAGCCCGGCCATGAGCATGAAGGCATGCTTGAAAGCGAACTGGCCGCGGCCGTGGCCGGCGGCGTGACCAGCCTGGTCTGCCCGCCCGACACCGACCCGGTGCTCGACGAGCCCGGCCTGGTGGAGATGCTCAAGTTCCGCGCCGAAAAGCTGCACCAGTCGCGCGTGTTTCCGCTGGGTGCGCTGACCCGCGCGCTCAAGGGCGAAACGCTGACCGAGATGGTCGAGCTGACCGAGGCCGGCTGCGTGGGCTTCAGCCAGGCCGAGGTGCCGCTGGCCAACACCCAGGTCATGATGCGCGCGCTGCAGTACGCCGCCACCTTCGGCTACACCGTGTGGCTGCGGCCGCAGGAACTCTACCTGGGGCAGGGCGTGGCCGCCAGCGGCGCGCTGGCCACGCGCCTGGGCCTGAGCGGCGTGTCCGTCGCCGCCGAGACGATCGCGCTGCACACGATTTTTGAGCTGATGCGTGCCACCGGCGCGCGCGTGCACCTGTGCCGCATCAGCAGCGCCGCGGGCGTGGCGCTGGTCGCCAAGGCCAAGGCCGAAGGCCTGGCCGTGAGCTGCGACGTCAGCATCAACAGCTTGCACCTGACCGACGTGGACATCGGCTACTTCGACAGCCGCATGCGGCTGGACCCGCCGCTGCGCCAGCAGCGCGACCGCGATGCGATACGCCAGGGCCTGGCCGACGGCACCATAGACGCACTGGTGTCCGACCACACGCCGGTCGACGAAGACGCCAAGACCCTGCCTTTTGCCGAGGCCGAGCCCGGTGCCACCGGGCTGGAGCTGTTGCTGGGCCTGGCCTGCAAATGGGGCGCCGATAGCCAGGCCGGCCTGGTCCGCGCGCTGGCGGTGCTGACCAGCGAGCCCGCGCGCGTGCTTGGCGACGCGTTGGGCACGCTGCAGGGCAGCTCGGGCCGTCTCGTCAAGGGCGGCGTGGCCGACATCTGCGTGTTCGACCCGAAGGGCGAATGGACCGTCGAGCCGGCCGCGCTGCGCAGCCAGGGCAAGCACACGCCCTTCAGTGGCCACAAGATGCCGGTGCGCGTGCGCTGGACGGTGGTGGGCGGGCAGCTCGCCTATGAAGCCGCGCACTGAAGCACGCGCAAGCCCATGAGATGGCTTCGTTTCTGCTGGACGCTGCTGCGCGCCACTGTGCACGCGGTGCAAGGCTTCTGGACGATCAAGACCGTGTTCCCCAAGCTGGAGCAGGCCGACCGCGAAGCGCGTGTGCAGGTTTGGGCCGGGGCCATGCTGCGCATCGTCGGCATCGAACTGGTGGTCAAGGGCAAGCCGCCCGCCGGCGGCCCGGTGCTGCTGGTGGCCAACCATATTTCATGGCTGGACATCCTGGTGATGCATGCCTCGCGCCACTGCCGGTTTGTCTCCAAGGCGGACGTGCGCGGCTGGCCCTTTGTGCGCACCCTGTCCGACGGCGCCGGTTCCCTGTACATCGAGCGTGAGTCGCGCCGGGACGCGCACCGGGTGGTCACGCAGATGGCCGAGCGCCTGCAGGCGGGTGACATCCTGGCGGTGTTTCCCGAAGGCACGACGGGTGACGGCATCACGCTCAAGCACTTTCATGCCAACCTGATCCAGGCTGCCATTGAAGCCTCGGTGCCGGTGCAGCCGCTCGCGCTGAAATTCATCGACGCGGCCAGTGGCGCCGTGAGTTTTGCGCCCAGCTATGTGGACGACGAAACCCTGGCCGGCTCGATCTGGCGCACGCTCACGGCGCCGCCGATCAAGGCGGTGGTGGTGTTCGGTGAACCGCAGCCTCCGCAAGGGCAGACCCGGCGCGCCTGGGCGCAGAGCCTGCGCGAAGATATCGAAAGCCTGCGCCAGCAGGCTTGAGGCACAGGTGTGGCCTAGGAGCCGTTTTCGCGCGGGAAAGTCACCACGTGGTCGACCTCGGCGCGTATGCCTATCCATTCACCGATCGCGTGGTTGTGGTGCGACGGCACGTGCGCCATCACCGTCTCGCCCGTCTGCAGCTGGAGGGTGTACAAAAACTCCGAGCCGCGAAAGGCCTTGCGCAGGATCTGCGCTTTGACCGGCGCATTGTCGTCATGCACGATGTCGTCGGCCCGTAGCAGCACGTCGCACAGGCCGTCGGCATAGGCGCCCGGCAAGGGACATTCCAGCATGTCGGTCAGGTCACCGAGCGCGGTATGCACCACCACGTCCTCGCCGCGCTGCTCGATATGGGCTTGCGCGAACACCCCGTGGCCTATGAAATCGGCCACAAAGCGGGTGGCGGGGCGATGGTACAGCGCATAAGCGTCATCCCACTGGTGCAGGCTGCCCTGGTGCATCACGCCGATGCGGTCGCCGATGGCGAAGGCCTCCAGCTGGTCGTGCGTGACAAACAGCGCCGTCGCCCCGGCGGCCTTGAGGATGCCGCGCACCTCGTGCGCCAGGCGCTCGCGCAGGTCCACGTCCAGGTTGGAAAAAGGTTCGTCCAGCAGCAGCAAACGCGGCTGCGGCGCCAGGGCCCGCGCCAGCGCCACACGCTGCTGCTGGCCGCCCGAGAGTTCATGCGGGTATCGCTTGTGCACATTACCCAGGCCCACAAGCTCCAGCACCTCACCGGCGCGCTGCTGCCGTTGGGTGGCGGGCAGGTGGGTGAGGCCGAAAGCCACGTTGTGGGCCGCGTCGAGGTGCGGAAACAGGGCGTAATCCTGGAACACCATGCCGATGCGGCGCGATTCGGCCGGCACATGGACGCCGGCGCTGCTGACGAGCTGCCGGGCCAGCGTGATGCTGCCGGCATTGGCGCGCTCCAGGCCCGCGACGGCGCGCAGCAGGGTGGTTTTGCCGCAGCCCGAGGGGCCGATCAGCACGCCGATCTCCCCCGCCTGGAGGCTGAAGGACACGCCGTCGACCGCGGGTTTTGAACGGCCGGCATAGTGCACGCCCAGCTGGGAGATATCCAGAAACATGCTGGCAATTGTAGATGCTTACAATTCTCATTTGCAGTGACCGCTGCAACACCATGGCGCGCGCAGCGAGGGGGAGGGCCTCTTGCTGCAGAGGCCTTTTTCCGGGTCCCCATGCTGCGCCGCTTTTTTTCCGCCATTCCTTCCGTCGTGCCTTCCGCCGTGCTTTTCCTGCTGGTGGCCCTGCTCACGCTGCCGGTCGTGGCCGTGGGGCTGTCCTGGCTGCAGTTCGATGCCCAGGCGCAATCCATCCTGGTCCAGATGCTGCAGACGGTGCTGCCCGACTACACCGCCACCTCCCTGCTGCTGTGCCTCAGCGTGGCTTTCGGCGTGGCACTGGTGGGCATGGCGACGGCCAGCGCTGTGACGCTGTTCGAGTTTCCGGGGCGCCGGGTGTTTGAATGGGCGCTGCTGCTGCCGCTGGCCATGCCGGCCTATGTGCTGGCCTATGCGTACACCGACTTCCTGCAGTACGCCGGCCCGCTGCAATCCTGGCTGCGCGCGTCCTTCGGCCTGCAGGGCCGGCTGCTGCCCGAAGTCCGCAGCCTGGGCGGCGCGGTGCTGGTGTTCACCGTGGCGCTTTACCCCTACGTTTATTTGCTGGCGCGCACCGCCTTGTCGGAGCGCGCCGTGCACCTGATGGAAGCGGCCCGGCTGCTGGGCGCGCCGCTCTCGCGCCGTATTCGTGGTGTGGCCTTGCCGCTGGCACGCCCGGCCGTGGCCGCCGGCGTGGCACTGGCGCTGATGGAAACCCTGGCCGACTTCGGTGTCTCCAGCTATTTCGGCATCCAGACCTTTACCGCCGGCATCTACAAAGCCTGGCTGTCCATGGACAACCGCATTGCCGCCGCCCAGCTGGCCACGGTGCTGCTGTTTTTTGTCGCGCTGCTGCTGTGGGTGGAGCACGGCGCGCAAAAACGCATGCGCTTTGCCACCGGCCGCGGCGCGCGTGCCGGCGCGCAGGACGCGGCGCCGGTACAGCTGCAGGGGGCTCGCGCCTTGTCGGCCTGGCTGGTGTGCGCCGTGCCCATCGCGCTGGGTTTTGTGCTGCCCGTGCTCTTCATGCTGCGCCCGCTCATCCTGGGTTGGGACAATCTCCTGTGGGACAAATTCTTCGGCTGGGCCTTGAACAGCGTCTGGCTCGCGGGCCTGAGCGCGCTGCTGGCCACGGGCCTGGCCTTCGGCCTGGCCTTTGCGGTGCGCCGCAAGCCGCACGCGCTGGCGCGCGCGGCGCTGCAGCTGGCTAGCCTCGGTTATGCGGTGCCCGGCGCGGTCATCGTGGTCGGCCTGCTGCTGCCCGTGGGCTGGCTGCAGGCGGCCGCGCCGCAAACCGGCGTAGGCTACTGGGTCACGGCCACCGTGCTGGGCATTGTCTGGGCCTACCTGGTGCGCTTTAGCGCCGTGGCCCTGCAAAGCCTGCAAAGCGGCTATTCGCGCATTCCCGTGAGCTTTGACGACAGCGCGCGCATGCTGGGCACGCCCGGTCTGGGCATACTCGCGCGCGTGCACTGGCCGCTGCTCAAGCGCTCGGTCGCCGCGGCCGGCCTGCTGGTGTTTGTCGATGTCATGAAGGAGCTGCCCGCCACGCTGGTGCTGCGGCCCTTCAACAGCGATACCTTGGCGGTGGTCACCTACCAGCTCGCGCGCGACGAGCGCCTGGGCGAGGCCGCCTTGCCCGCGCTGGCCCTGGTGCTGGTGGGCCTGCTGCCCGTCGCGCTGCTGAGCCGCACCTTGCGCTCCAAACAGTGAGCAGATTCAGGCCTTGGCCTTGATGTAGCGGTATTCCTGCGTGAGGCCGCCAAAGCCGTAGGCCTCCGCGCGCACGTCGTGCACATAGATGTAGCTTTCCTCGTGCACATTGCCCAGCAGCTTGCTGAAGGCGGCAAAGGCCTCGGCCACGTACTGCGCCTTCTCGTCCTTGGTGTTGGTGCCGTCCACCACCTTGATGTCGAAATAAAAGCTGTTCTTGCCCTGGCTGGCCAGCGTGCTGCCGCCCACGATCCAGTGCTCGGGCGGCACGAAGTCGATCGCGATGGCGGTGAGTTCGCGTTTCTTGCGCAGGATGCGCGTGGTCAGCTCCAGCAGGGTTTCGGCGATGGCGTTCGTCAGTTGGGGGCTGGCGGACTGGCTGACTTTGACGTTGAGGATGGGCATGTGATTTCTCCGGTGGGTTAAAAATAATTAGTTAGCTATGCAACTATTAGGGCAAAAAAAAGGAAACAGGAGGGGACGGTTTATTTGAGCGCGGAAGACACGCTCCTCACGCGGGCTACGGTTTCATCGAAGTTCTCCTTTCCGATCTGTTGCTGGATGCGGCGTGTCACCTCGCCGCTGGCCTTGTTGATGCCGGCATGCATGGCCTCGGCCTGCGCCGTGGGAAACACCGCCCAGTGCCGGCCGTCGGACTCCAGGCTCCTGCGCTCTACCAACCCCAGCGCCTGCAGGCCGTCGAGCAGGCGCGTGGCCGTGGGGCGCGAGATCGTCAGCTCGTCGGCGATCTCGTGCTGCGGCATGCCCGGTTGCTTGAGCACCAGGCGCAGCATGAAGCCCTGCGAGGGCGTGACGCCGAAAGGCTTGAAGGCCAGCGTCCACTCCTTGTCGACCAGGCGGGCCAGCGCGGTGGTATTGAAATAAAGGCAGTGGTCAAACATGGAAGGCATCGTAGCAGAAATTAATTAGCTATGCAACTACATGCGAAACTCATGGTCGCAAAGAATGCGCAAAGCCTTCATGCGGGTGCCGCAGCAGGGCTGTAAGCATGAACCTACGCCCATCGAATACGCGGGCCTACGGCGGCCGCAAGGGATAGCTCCTAAGGTGAATCCATGCCGCCCGTTGCCTGCAAGCGTGCTTGCGGTCTACGGGCGAATTCGTCAACCCTTTCGAGGAGAAAGCCATGAACCAGGAACGCATGCAAGGCAATTGGCGCCAGTTCAAGGGCAAGGTCAAGGAACAGTGGGGCAAGCTCACCGATGACGACCTTGAGGTGATCGCCGGGAAGCGCGAACAGCTGCTCGGCAAGATCCAGGAGCGCCACGGCATCAGCAAGGAAGAGGCCGAAAAACAGGTTGCCGTCTGGAAAGACCGCAACCCGACGGACTTCTTCGAGCGCTACTGAGCCGCCTCCCTTCATCCATAACGATCCACACCATCCCAAGGAGCTACCCATGAAGACCAGACTGTTGATGCTGACTGCCGTGATGTCCTGTGCTTTCGCCGGCAACGCCATGGCGTTGACCAAGGAAGAGTACAAGGCCCAGGAAGACCGTATCTCGGCCGACTACAAGGCCAGCCGCGACAAATGCGGAACGCTGAAGGACAACGCCAAGGACATCTGTATTTCTGAAGCCAAGGGCGTTGAGAAGGTCGCCAAGGCTGAACTTGAAGCGCAGTACAAGCCCAGCCCGCGCAACACCGAAAAAGTCGCCTTCGCCAAGGCAGATGCCGCTTACGACACGGCCAAGGAAAAGTGCGACGACCAGAAGGGCAACGCCAAGGACGTCTGCATCAAGGACGCCAAGGCCGCCCATGTGAAAGCCAAGGAAGACGCCAAGGTGGTGAAGACCTCGGCCGACACCAGCAAGGACAAGAGTGAAAAAATGGCCGACACCCGCAAGGAGGCCAACTCCGAAAAACGCGATGCCGAGTACAAGGCCGCCAAGGAGCGTTGCGATGCTCTGACCGGCGCGGCCAAGGACGGCTGCCAGAATGACGCCAAGACCAAGTACGGCATGAAGTAATCGGGGGCCGCGCCAGCGGCACCCGCGGGCGCACTCGCTCACAGGCAAATCCCGGCCCTGCCCCGCAGGCCGGGATTTGTCACATCTGGCGCGCCTTGCTACCCGGGCCCGCGGCTTTCCCAAGCAAGGCGCTGGGACAAGGGCGCTGTCCCGGGCCCGCTTTGGGCCGCGCTCCTAGAATGGGCACTTCGCGGCCGCCGGGATTCCCTTGCCGCCCGCCCCCTACCAAAGGCCTTAATGCTTGTTCAGGATGGTTTGCCCGCGGGCCAGCGACTGCCTGCGCTGCTGGTCATCATTCTCGGCATCGTCATGGCGGTGCTCGACGGCACCATCGTCAACCTGGCGCTGCCCGACATCACGCGCGAGCTCAATGCCACGCCCGCGCAGTCCATCTGGGTCATCAACGCCTACCAGGTCGCCACGCTGGCATTGCTGCTGCCCCTGGCCACGCTGGGCGACATCGTCGGCTACCGCCGCGTCTACCTGGTGGGCCTCGCGGTGTTCACGCTGGCCTCGGCCGCCTGCGCGATGGCCGACTCGCTGACCACGCTGGCGCTGGCCCGCGTGCTGCAGGGCCTGGGCGCGGCCGGCCTCATGAGTGTGAACACGGCGCTGGTGCGCCTCATCTATCCCAGGCACCTGTTGGGCCGCGGCATCGCGATCAATTCGCTGGTGGTGGCCACGGCCTCGGTGGCGGGGCCTTCGGTTGCGGCGGGCATTCTTTCGGTGGCTTCCTGGCCCTGGCTGTTCGCGCTCAACGTGCCTTTCGGCCTGTTGTCGGTGTGGCTGGGCCGCAAAGCCCTGCCCGACAACCCGTCCAGGGCTGAGGGCCTGCGCCTGGCCCCGCTCGATGTGTTGCTCAATGCGCTGATGTTCGGCCTGGTGTTCCTCGGCGTCGACGGCCTGGGCGTGCGCGCCGAGGCCGTGCCGGGCGGCGCGCCCGCCGCTTCGCTGTGGCTGCCGCTGGCCGAACTGGCCGCCGGCATTGTCGTCGGCGTGATCTATGTGCGGCGCCAGCTGGCTCAACCCCTGCCGCTGTTCCCGCTGGATTTGCTGCGCATTCCCGTCTTCGCGCTGTCCATGGGCACCTCGATCGGTGCTTTCTGCGCGCAGACCCTGGCTTATGTGAGCCTGCCTTTCCTGCTGCTGGGCCACTACGGCTTCAGCCACCTGCAGGCCGGCCTGCTGCTGACGGCCTGGCCGCTGGCCATTGTGGTGGCGTCGCCGGTGGTAGGGCGGCTGATAGGGCGCTACTCGGGCGGCCTGCTGGGCAGCCTGGGCATGGCCTTGCTGGCGCTGGGCCTTGCCCTGCTGGCGGTGCTGCCGACGCATCCGTCGCAGCTCGACATCGTCTGGCGCATGGCGCTGTGCGGCGTGGGCTACGCCCTGTTCCAGTCACCCAACAACCACACCATCATCACCTCGGCGCCGCCGCATCGCAGCGGCGGCGCCAGCGGCATGCTGGGCACGGCGCGCCTGACCGGCCAGACGCTGGGCGCGGTCCTGCTGGCGATGATTTTTGCGATGTTCGACCCGCAGGGCGGCCATGGCTCCTTTGTGGCGCTGTGGCTGGCGGCCGGCTTCGCGGCGCTGGCCGGCGTCTGCAGCGGCCTCAGGATGCGGCAGGTTTAAGTACGCGCGACCGCGGCAGCCTGCTGGATGGTTTGCAGCGTGACGCGCCCCAGGGGCTGGCCCTGCTCGCCCACAATCGCGGCCTCATTGGCACCCGCATCCAGCATGGCCGACAAGGCATCGCGCAGCGGCGTTGCGGCCGGCAGGCGCGGTGCGCCAGCGGCGGGCGTGCCGCTTTCCACATAAGGGCCGGCCGTCAGCAGGGCCAGCCGCTTGAGCGAGCGGTCGCCGCCCACAAAGGCTTCGACAAAGGCGTCGGCCGGGTGCGAGAGGATGCGCTCCGGCGTGTCGTACTGCACCACCTTGCCGCTGCGCAGGATGGCGATGCGCGAGCCCATGCGTATGGCCTCGTCGATGTCATGCGTGACAAACACAATGGTCTTGCCAAGCTCGCGCAGTATGCGCAAAAACTCGTCCTGCAGGCGCGCGCGCGTGATCGGGTCTATGGCGCCGAAGGGCTCATCCATCAGCATCACCGGCGGGTCCGCCGCCAGCGCCCGCGCCACGCCCACACGCTGCTTCTGCCCACCCGAGAGCTCGCGCGGAAAACGGTTGCGGTAGATGGCCGGATCCATATGGACCAGCGCCAGCAGCTCGTCCACACGCTTGGCGATGCGGGCCGAATCCCAGCCCAGCATCCTGGGCACGGTGGCCACGTTCTCGGCCAGGGTCATGTGCGGGAACAGGCCCACCTGCTGGATCACATAGCCGATGGAGCGGCGCAGCTCCACCGCATCGATTTTGGTGACGTCGCGACCGCCGACTTCGATGCGGCCCGAGTCGGGCTCGACCATGCGGTTGATCATGCGCATGGTCGTGGTCTTGCCGCAACCGGAGGGGCCTATCAGCACGCAGATTTCGCCGGTGTTGACGGTCAGCGAAAGCCCGTCGACGGCCGACTGGGCGCTGCCGCCGAAGGACTTGGTGAGGCGGTCCAGTGTGATCATGCGCGAAGCCCTTGCGGAGTCATGCGGCGCTGCAGCGCGCCAAAAAGAAAATCGGTGCCCAGGGCCAGCAGCGCCACCGGGATGGCGCCCACCAGCAGCTGGGGAACAGCCATCATGGCGATGCCGGCGGTGATGAAGTCGCCCAGCCCGCCGCCGCCAATAAAGGCCGCCAGCACGGCGCCGGAAATGATTTGCACCGCCGCCGTGCGCAGGCCGGCAAAGATCACCGGCATGGCCATGGGTAACTCGACGCGCCATAGCAGGGCGGCGCGTGTCATCCCCATGCCGATGGCGGCATCCACCGCATCCGCGTCCACGCCGCGCATGCCGACGATGGTGTGCGTCACGATGGGCGGCAAGGCGATCAGCGTGAGGGCGAACAGCGCCGGCGCGAAACCGGTGCCCAGTATCGGCATCACCAGCGCCAGCACGGCCAGCGAGGGCAGGGTGCGCCCCACATTCGCGGCATTCACCACGGCCAGCGACAGGCCGTTCTTGCGCGCGACGGCAATACCGGCCGGAATGCAGACCAGCGCGGCGATCAGCAGCGCCGAGGCCGACAGCGCGACATGCACCCCCAGCGCGCGGTAAAACTGCGCGGGGTGCGACAGGACATAGTTCCAGGCGTCGGCAAGCATCAAGGCCTCTCGGTGTTCAGGCTGCGCGCCGGTTTTTCAGCCGACGCTCGAGCAGGGCCAGGCCCAGGTCGACGACGACGGAAAGCAGGCAGACCGTCAGCGCGCCGGTCCAGATCTTGGCCGGGTGGTCGCTCGCGATGCCGTTGAAGATCAGCGTGCCCAGCCCGCCCGCATTCACGTAGGCGGCCACCACCGTCACGCTGATCACGGTCACGGCCGAAACGCGCAGGCCGGCCACAATCAACGGCAAGGCCAGCGGCAGCTCTATGCGCCGCATGATCTGCGCCTTGTTCATGCCCATGCCGCGCGCCGCGTCGATGATGTCGGCCGGCACCTCGCGTATGCCGGTGGCCACGCTGCGGATGAGGATCATCAGCGAGAAGGCCACCATGGTGATGATGGCGTTTGCGCGGCCCAGGCCCACCACGGGAATCAGGAAGGCCAGGAAAGCCAGCGTCGGAATCGTGTACAGAAAGCCCGAGACCGTCATCACCGTGCCATAGAGCTTTTCACGCCGCGCGGCGACGATGCCGATCACCAGCGAGATGGCGAAAGCGATGGCCAGGGCCGTCAGCGAGATCGCGACGTGCTCCCACAGCGAGTGCAGCACGTCGGGCCAGTTGCGCAAAAACCAGTTCATGCGCCCGCCGCCTTGGCGCTTTCAGGGCCGAACACGCCCGCGGCGACGGCGCTCTGGATGCGGTCTATGTCCGGACCCAGCGGACGGTCCTGGTCCAGCATGGGAACCAGCTTGCGCACCTGCTCAAAGGTGCGCCGCGTGCCTTCGCCCATCTGGGCGGGTTTGAGTTCGCGCAGGTCCACCGCCTGGGCCGCGACCAGCAGCTCGATGGCGATCAGGTAGCGCAGGCGCTCCACCAGTTCACCGAGTTTTTCCGCCACGCCCAGCGCCATGCATGCATGGTCTTCGAGTGCTTCGGACACCGGCAGGTAATCAAGCGAGCCGGGATTGGCGCGCAGCCGCACCTCGGCCCAGAGCGCGGTCAGGGTTTTTTGCACCGTCGCAAAACCCGAATGGGCCGGGCCGTGGCGCGTGAGCTGCAAGGGCAGGCCGGTCAGCGCCGGCGACATGAAACGCTGGCTGCGCGAGACCGACATGCTGGCCGCCTGTGCCAGCGCGATCGCTGAGGCGTCCAGCGCCAAAGCCAGGGCTGGCACGTGGAAGTTGCCGTTGGAAAGCATCACGCCTTGCTCGGTGAGCACCAGCGGGCTGTCGGCCGCGCTGTTGAGTTCGATCTCGACCTGCGCGCAGGCCGCATCCACCATGTCGCGCGCGGCGCCATGCACCTGCGGCACCACACGCATGGACACCGGGTCCTGCACACGGCGCGCGGCATCCGGCTCCAGCAGCGCGCTGCCCTTGAGCAGCTCGCGCAGCCGGCGCGCCACTTCCACCTGGCCGGCGGCGGGGCGGGCTGCCACCGCCGCGGGGTGCAGCGGCGACAGGTTGGCCCGGAAACCTTCATAACCGAGCGCTACGGCGGCCAGCCAGGCGTCCAGCGCCACCTGGGTGTCGTGCAGCACCAGCGCGGCGCGCGCCGTGGTGGCCGCGTTGGCGCTGATCAGCGCCAGGCCGTCCTTGGCGCCCAGGCTCACGGGCTGCAGGCCCGCGCGTTCCAGCGCGGCGGCGCCGTCCAATACTTCACCGCGCACCTCGGCCTGGCCCTCACCGAACAGCGGCAAGGCCAGGTGAGAAAGCTGGGGCAGGTCGGCCACGCCTATGGAGCCGAAGCGCGGCACCACCGGATGCACCTGGAAATTCAGCAAGTTGATGCAGGCGTCCAGCACCGCCGGGGAGACACCCGAGCCGCCGCGCGACAGGCCCGCGATGCGCGCAAACTGCATGGCGCGCACGGACGTTTTGTCATAAGCCGGGCCCACGGCCACGGCCCGGGCGCGCACGGCGCGGCGCTGGTAGTCCTCAAGGTCGCCTTCGGCCAGCACCGCACCGGTATTGGCGCCCAGTGCGGAATTGAGGCCGTAAATCGCCTGGCCCGAGGTGGCCAGGCGCATCACCAGTTCGCGCGCCGCGACGACACGCTCGCGCGCCTGGGGCGCCAGCGAAACGGGCTCGCCGCTGCGCGCCACGCGCACCAGGTCGTTGATGCCCAGCCATTGTTCCCCGACCGCGACTGTCATGGCGTACGAACTTTCACGGTGATGGTGCGGGGAGCGTCAAAGAAAGAAGGCTTACTTGACCAGTCCCTTGGACTTCAGGAAGTCGCGGGCCACGTCCTTGGGTTCGAGCTTGTCGCCGTCAACCTGGTAGTTCATCTGGGCCATGGAGGACTCGTCGAGCAGGGCGCTCACGCGGTTCAGCACGTCACCGATCTTGGGGTTGGCGTCCAGCACTTCCTTGCGGATCACCGGAACCACAAAATACGGTGGCCACAGGCTCTTGTCGTCGCGCAGGCGCTTGAGCTTCATGGCGCTGATCATGCCGTCGGTGGAGTAACCGTTGACGACCTGGATCTGGTCGTTCTTGAGCGCCTGGTAGCGCAGGCCTATGGCCATCTGCAGGTCTTCGCCGAAGACCATGTCGTACTTGGCCTTCAGGCCCGGCAGGCCGTCCTTGCGGTCGCGGAACTCGGGGCCGGCGCCGACCTTCAGGTCCTTGGCGGCCTTGGCCAGGTCGGACAGGGTTTCAAGCTTGAGCTTCTGCGCGGTGTCGGGGCGCACCACCATCACATAGCCGTTGTTCAGGTTGGACTGGTTGAGCAGCACAAAACCCATCTTCGCGTAGCCTTCCTTGACCTTGTCGTACACCGCCTTGGCGTCGGTCATGGGCTCCTGCTTGAGCACGGCCAGCAGCATGGTGCCGGTGTATTCAGGGTAGAAGTCGATCTGCTTTTCTTCCATCGCCTTCTGGGCGATCAGCGTGCCGCCCAGGTTGAGCTTTTTCTCGGTCTTGATGCCCGCGGCGTCCAGCGCCTGCGCGTAGATTTCGGCCAGCACGAACTGCTCGGTGAAGTTTTTGGAGCCGACGCGCACGGCTTGCTGGGCGTGGGAGGCGAGCGGCGCGAAAGCGGCCATCGCGAACGCGGACAAGGCCAAAAGTTTGCTGATCTTCATGGGGGTCTCCGAAAGAAGTTGAAACGAGGAATCTTCTGGCCCGTTGCATGCACATCCCGTGCCCGAAAAGCACGCCATCCTGGTGCCATTAGCACCCCAACTTGTATATACAACCTAATAATAGTAGCATATGGTAATAGTGCGTGCAAGACGGAAAATCACCCGGTGATAGCCGATTCCCGCATAAGCCAGACAACAGCCGGAAGCCCTGCCGCCGGCATTTTTTTGCCCCATTCCCGGTCTAGGCCCCGGCCCTACCTCCAGTGTCTTTTCTTCCTTCCGTTTCCCTCCTGAAAGCCAGCGTGCCTGGCGCCATGGTGTGTGTGGTCATCGCGCTGGCGGCGACCTTTCTGTCCGAACATTACGGCGGACCCCAGCTGCTGTATGCGCTGCTGATAGGCCTGGCCTTCCATTTCCTCAACAGCAACCCCAAGGTCAAGACCGGCGTGGACTTTTGCGGCCGTACGCTGCTGCGCGTCGGCGTGGCCCTGCTGGGCGCGCGCATCACGCTGACGCAGGTGGCCAAGCTGGGCGTGGGGACGGCGCTGGTCATCGTGGCGGCGGTGGCGCTGACCATCGCCTTCGGCCTGCTGCTGGCGAAATGGCTGAAGCGCCCGCGCGAGCAGGGCGTGCTCTCGGGCGGCGCCGTCGCCATCTGCGGCGCGTCCGCCGCGCTGGCGATTTCCTCGGTGCTGCCGCAGACCAAGGAGAACGAGCGTTTTACGCTGCTGACCGTGGTCGGTGTCACGGTGCTCTCCACCCTGAGCATGATTCTGTACCCCTTTGCCTTGAAGCTCATAGGCCTGGCGCCCGCGCAGGGCGGCATCTTCCTGGGCGGCACCATCCACGACGTGGCGCAGGTGGTGGCGGCCGGCATGATGCTGGGCCCCGAGGTCGGCGACACGGCCACCGTGGTCAAGCTGTTCCGCGTGATGCTGCTGATGCCCATCGTGCTGCTGATCGCCATCAGCTACCGCAAGCACCCCGATGCCAAGGCGGTGGACGAGGAAGTGCCGCTGGTCCCCGGTTTCCTGCTGGCCTTCATCGTGCTGGTGTTGCTGGCCACCATAGGCGCTTTTACGCCGGCCATGACCCAGGCCGCCAGCGACACCTCGCGCTGGCTGCTGGTCACCGCCATCGCGGCGGCGGGCATCAAGACCAGTTTTGAAGACCTCATGAAGCTGGGCTGGCAGCCCGTGGCCATGCTGGTGGGTGAAACGATTTTTATCGCCGCGCTGGTGCTGGGCGCGGTGATGGCGCTGCGGCTCGGCTTGTAAGCCTGCGCCTCAGGCGGCCGGCGCCTGCAAGCCCGCCGCGCGGTGCACTTCCACGCGTATCTCTTCGGTCAGCCGTGCCTTGAGTTCGGTGAACACCGGCGTGGTCTTGACCGAGTAGTGGCGTGGGTGTGCCAGCGGCACGGCGACGTCGCACTTGATGCGGCCGGGCCGCGCGCTCATCACCACCACACGGCTGCCCATGAAGATGGCTTCGTCGATGTCGTGCGTCACAAACAGCACGGTTTTCTGCTCGGCCTCCCAGATGCCCTGCAGCAGCTCCTGCATCAGCTCGCGCGTCTGGTGGTCCAGCGCGCCAAAGGGCTCGTCCATCAGCAGGATGCGCGGGTTGTTGGCCAGGGCCCGCGCCAGCGCGGTGCGCTGCTGCATGCCGCCTGAGAGCTGCTTGGGGAAGTGGTTTTCAAAACCCTGGAGCCCCACCTTTTTGATGAACTGGTGGGCGATGTCCAGCTGCGCGTCCAGCGCCAGGCCTTTTTCGCGCAGGCCGAAGCAGACGTTTTGCAAAATGCTGAGCCAGGGAAACAGGGTATAGCTCTGGAACACCATGCCGCGGTCGGCGCCCGGGCCGGTGATGGGTTTGCCGTCCAGCACAATGCTGCCGCTGCTGGGCGTGTCCAGCCCGGCCACCATGCGCAGCAGGGTGGACTTGCCGCAGCCCGAGGGGCCCAGGATGGTGATGAAGTCGTTCTCGGCGACGCTCAGGTCCGTTGCTTGCAACGCCACGGTACCCGGGCCCTTGCTGGCCGCGAAGGTTTTCGACAGCTGGGTGACGGTCAGTATCGGTGTGGAAGAAGTCATCGGCCTAGCTGTGCCCACGGAAAGAGTTTGCGATTGAGCGCTTTAAATGCCAGGTCGGTCACCAGGCCGAAGACACCGATCACGATGATGCCGAAGATGATCTGGTCGGTCGCCAGCAGTGCCTGGCTGTCGGTGATCATGTGGCCTATGCCGCTGGACGCGCCAATCAGCTCCGCGACGATCACATAGGTCCAGGCCCAGCCCAGCACCATGCGCAGGGTCTCGGCGATCTCGGGTGCGGCGCTGGGCAGCAGCACGCGCACCACGATGCCGCGGTCGGCGGCGCCCAGCGTATAGGCCGCCTCCACCAGGTCGCGCCGCGTGTTGCCCACGCTCACGGCAATCATCAGCACCAGCTGGAAGAAGGAGCCGATAAAAATCACCGACAGCTTTTGCGCCTCGCCAATGCCGGCCCAGAGGATGAGCAGCGGAATGAAGGCCGATGCCGGCAGGTAGCGCGCAAAGCTCACAAAGGGCTCAAAAAAAGCCTCAACAGGCTTGTAGGCGCCCATCATCACGCCCAGGGGCACGGCCAGCAAGGCGGCAATCGCAAAACCGCCCAGCACGCGCCAGACCGTCATGCCGATGTCCTTGATGAAACCCTGGTTCACCAATAGCTCGTAGCCCGACCTCACCATGGTGATGGGGTCGGCCAGGAAGGTCTTGGAGACATAGCCGCCCAGCGTGAAGACGGCCCACACGGTAAAAAACAGAACGAAGAAGCTCATACCCAGCGCGATGCGCGCGCCGGGGGAGACGGGTTGCAGGGGCCGCATGCGTTCGCGCTTACTTCAAGAAGCGTGTATCAGCCAGCTTGCCCATATCGGGCAGCGACTTGATGATGCCCGCTTCCATCAGCAGCTCGGCGGCTTCCTTGCTGAAGGCGGCATGCTCGCCGGCAAAGAACTTCTGGTTGGCGGCGCGGTCCTGCCAGCGCAGGTACTTGGACGAGGCCTCAAAGGCTTCGCCGCTTTGCTTCACGTCAGCGCCCATGATCTCAAAGCTTTTCTTGGGCTCTTTCTGGATCATCTCGACGGCGTCGAAGTAGCTGTCGGCCAGGGCCTTGGCGGCCTTGGGGTTTTCCGCCAGGAACTTGGGCGTGCAGCCGAAGGTGTCCATCACCATGGGGTAGTCCAGCGTGGTGGCGAGTATCTTGCCGGCCTCGGGTTTGGCACGCACCGCGCCAAGGTACGGTTCGTACGTCATCGCGGCATCAATGCCGTCGGTGCCCGCGATCATGGCGTTGGCCGCGGCCTGCGGTTCGAGGTTGACGACCTTCACGTCCTTGGTGCTCATGCCGTTTTTCTTGAGCATCCAGGCCAGGGCGAAGTAGGGCGAGGTACCGGGCGCGCTCGCGGCCACGGTCTTGCCCTTGAGGTCGCTGATCTTGGCAATGGCGGGTTTCACCACCATGCCGTCGGCGCCGTAACTTTTGTCGAGTTGGAAGATCTGCGTGGTGGCCACGCCGTTGGCATTCCACACCACCCAGGTCTCCACCGTGGTCGCGGCGCACTGCACGTCACCCGAGGCAATCGCGAGGTGCCGGTCTTTTTGCGGGATCTTCTTGATGGAAACGTCCAGCCCGTTTTTCTTGAAGATGCCGGCTTCCTTGGCCAGGGTCAGCGGGGCAAAACCCGTCCAGCCCGAAATGCCGACGGCGACCTTGGTCTCCTGCGCGTGGGCGGCGCCCATGGCAAGGGCGGCAGCGGCGGCCAGCAGGGAGAGGGCGAGTTGTTGTTTCATGAAGAGGCTCCTGTGTAGATAGCGGTTGGAATACGGCTAATGTATGCAGGCTTCATGCCAGCCGCAAGGCGGTTAACTCGGTGATTTGCGCCTCTCCGGCCAGGCCTATGCGCCCGCCCGCCACCAATTGGTGCACGCTTTCAATGTCGGGCGCCAGGCTGCGGTCATGCATCATGGCCGGCGAGACCTGGCGCACCAGTTGCAGCACGCCTTCAAGCACCGCCGAGCTTTTGAGCGGGCGCAAAAACTCAATGCCCTGCGCCGCGGCCAGCAGCTCGATGGCCACGATGTATTCGGTATTGCGCAGCATGGGCTGCAGCCGGCGCGCCGCGAAGGTGGCCATGCTCACATGGTCTTCCTGGTTGGCCGAGGTGGGCAGGCTGTCCACGCTGGCCGGATGCGCCAGCGACTTGTTTTCCGAGGCCAGTGCGGCAGCGGTGACATGCACGATCATGAAGCCGGAGTTCAGGCCGGGCTCGGGCGTCAGGAAAGCCGGCAAGCGCGAAGCCACGGTGTCCACCAGCATGGCGATGCGGCGCTCGGTGATGGCGCCGATTTCGGCAATCGCCACGGCCAGCGCATCGCAGGCCAAGGCAACCGGCTCCGCATGGAAGTTGCCGCCCGAGAGCAGTGTCTCGTCCTCGGCAAACACCAGCGGGTTGTCGGTCACCGCATTGGCTTCGCGCATCAGCACCTCGGTGGCATAGCGCATCTGGTCCAGGCAGGCGCCCATGACTTGCGGCTGGCAGCGCAGGCAATAGGGGTCCTGCACGCGGTCGTCGCCTTCGAGGTGCGAGCGGCGTATCTCGCTGCCCACCATGATGGCGCGGTAAGCGGCGGCGCAGGCGATCTGCCCCGGCTGGCCGCGCACCGCGTGGATGCGCGGGTCAAAGGGGCCGTCGCTGCCGCGCGCGGCATCCAGCGTGACGGCGCCTGAGATCACGGCCGCTTCAAACAACCGGTCGGTGGCCAGCAGCGCGTCCAGCGCGAGCGCGGTCGACACCTGCGTGCCGTTGATCAGCGCCAGGCCCTCTTTGGCCGAGAGCTTGACCGGCGTGATGGCGGCTTGCTTGAGCGCATCGGCGGCGGCCATGCGTTTGCCTTGGTAGAAGACCTCGCCTTCGCCAATCAGCGGCAGGCACAAATGGGCCAGCGGCGCGAGGTCGCCGGATGCGCCCACCGAGCCCTGGCAGGGAATCACCGGTGTCAGCCCCTTGTTGTACAGCGCCATCAGCGTGTCTATGACGGTTTCGCGCACGCCCGAGTAACCGCGCGCCAGGCTCGCGGCCTTGAGCAGCAGCACCAGGCGCACCACGCGCTCGGGCATGGGCTCGCCCACACCCACGGCATGCGAGCGCAGCAGGTTGAGCTGCAGGGTCTCCAGGTCGGCCTGCGCAATGCGCTGGTTGGCCAGCTTGCCGAAGCCGGTGTTCACGCCGTAGACGGCATCACCACCGTGGGCGGCTTTTTGCACCAGGGCCGCGCTGGCACGTATGCCGGCCGTGGCGGAAGGGTCGATTGCGAGCGTCTGTGGCTGGGTGTGGATGTCGCGCAGCTGGGCCAGGGTCAGCCGGCCGGGTTGGATGGTAAGGGTCATGGTGTTGCCAGGATGAAAAAAGTGAGGGGAGGCGCGCTTACTCGGGCTTGATGTTTTTTTGCCGTATCACCTCGGTCCAGCGTTGGGTGTCGGCCTGGATCGCGGCGGCCAGCTCGGCGGGCTTGCCGGGTGCGGCATCCATGCCCAGTGCGGCCAGTTTTTCCTTGAGCGCGGGCGTTGCGAAGAGCTTGCCGGTTTCGCCGTTGAGTTTGTCGATGACGGCGCGCGGCGTGCCGGCGGGCACCATCAGCGCATACCAGGACACGGCCTCAAAACGCTGCAGGCCCTGCTCGGCAATCGTCGGTGTCTCGGGCATCACGGGCGAGCGCTTGAGGCTGGCCACACCCAGCGCGCGCAGCTTGCCGCTCTTGATGTGGGGCAGCACCGAGGACATCTGCGCGAACATCATGGTGACCTGGCCGCCCAGCAAATCATTGAGCGCCGGGCCTATGCCTTTATAAGGCACATGCAGCAGCTGCACGCCGCCGTTCAATGCCAGCAACTCCCCGGCCAGGTGCGCCTGGCTGCCGGCGCCCGGCGAGGCAAAACTGATGCCGCCGGGTTTTTGCGCGGCCATCGCGAGCAGCTCCTTGAGCGAGCGGGCCGGTACGGCGCTGTTGACCACCAGCACGTTCTCCACCGTGGCCAGCATGGTGACGGGCGCGAGGTCGGCGGCCTTGTAGGGCAGGTTGGGATACAGCGCCGGGTTGACCGCGATATTGCCCAAGGGGACGATGGCCAGGGTGTAGCCGTCGGGCGCCGCCTTGGCGGCCTGCTCAATACCGATGTTGCCGGCCGCGCCCACCTTGTTCTCGACCACGGCCGGCTGGCCCATGGCTTCTGACAGGCCTTGGGCCAGCACGCGGCCCAGCGCGTCGACCGGGCCACCGGGCGGAAACGGTGCGATGACGTGCAGCGGCTTGGACGGGTAGGTCTGTGCCGCGGCGCCCAAGGAGACGGCGGCCATCAGCAAGGCCAGAAATGCGGATCGTGTGAACAGCTGCATCAGATCTCATCCAGTGTGGGCGCGGGCCCGCCGTCCATGGCCGCCAGCGGCGTGTAGTCGTTAGGGTCGGGAAAGGCAAAACCCGCAAGCAGCAGGCGCTGCATCAGCGGCGCGAGTTCGGCTGCCGTGGCGCTGGCCAGCAAGGCGGCGCGCAAGGCTTGCAGCGTTTCAGCCGGCAAGGCAGCGGTGGCCACCAGCGGCGGAATCGGCAGCGGCGCTGTACTGGCCAGTGTGCGTACCTGCGCCGCAAAACCCGGGTCGTGCGCCTTGAGCAGGTCGTGGTAATAGCTGTCCAGCGGGCCGGCGTCTATGCGGCCTTCGGCCAGCGCCGCGATCACGCCGCGCGCGTTGATCAGTTCGCCCACGGCCTGGCGGTACAGGCGCGAACCTTTGGCCTGGCGGTAGGGCGCGAGGTGGTGGCGCAGCGCCACGCCGCCCGACATGGAATCGGCCAGGGTGTAGCCGATCACACCGCCGAAAGTGTCTTCGAGTGTGCGGTAGGGTGCATCGGCGCGCACCACGATGTCCGTGAAGTAGACCGGTTTGCCGCCATAGCGGGCCGGCGAAGGAATTGGCGCGGCGACCAATGTGGGCCGCTCGCCGCGCTGTGCGAAGGGCAGGCCGCACATCATGGCCAGGCCCAGGTCGTTGCGCGCCCACAGCACGGACAGTGGCGCGGGCGCGTCGTAGTCGATCAGGTCCCAGGGCAGGCCCGCGCGCGCCATCACCCAGGCCAGCAAGGCCTTCCAGTCGGCCTTGACCGCCGGCGTGGCCGAATACATGCGGGCATTGGCGACCAGCGCCTGCGTGGATTTCACGGCGTGCACCATGCCGGCCCCTTCAGCGAAAGCGCAGCTTTTGCCCCAGGCCCATGCGTTTGGCTTTTTCCAGCATGAAGGCGCCGAGCGCGATGTCCGACAGCGAGAGGCCGCGGTGCCAGAACAGATTGGTCTCGTCATCGCTTTCGCGGCCGGGCTTGAGGCCCGCGACGATCTGGCCCAGCTCGGCATGCAGCGTGGCCTCCGACAGCTTGCCGGCGTCCACATGGGCGCGAAGCGCGCCCAGCGGGCCGGCCTTGGCCTGGCCCCAGTCGTCCATCACCATCTTGTCCATGATGTCGGTCAGCGAAAGCTCGACCGCGCTCATGGTGCCGTAGGGAATCACACAAGCGCCTTTTTTGATCCACTCGGTCTTGAGCATGGGCGTGGGTTTTTCCAGGCGCGAGGCCTCGACCACGATGTCGGCGCCGCGCACGCAGGACTCCCAGTCCTCGGTCACGGTGATTTTTTTGCCCAGGTCTTTTTCGAGTTTGGCGGCAAAGGCCTTGCGGCTTTCGGGCCGGCGCGAATGCACGCGGATCTCGTCGAAGTTATAGATGGAATCGAGCAGGCGCACGTTCCAGTAAGAGGTGCCGCGCGCGCCTATGTGGCCCAGGATTTTCGAGTTCTTGCGCGCCAGGTGCTTGGCGCCCAGCGCGGTGATGGCGCCGGTGCGCATGTCGGTGATGTCCGAGGCGTCGATGATGGCGATCGGCGAGCCGTTCTTGGGATCGAACAGGTTGAGCACGGCCAGCTCGGACGGCAGGCCCTGTTCGTAGTTCTTGTAGAAGTCGCCCACCACCTTCACGCCGGCCAGGCCCAGCGGGCGTATATAGCCACGCAGCACATTGAAGTGGCCGGGGTAGTCTTTCTCCGGCACCAGGTGCATGCGCGGCTCGATCGTCGTCTGCTTGTTGCCCTGCGCGTGCAGCGCCTGCTCGACGGCGGCGATGATCTCGGCATCGGTCAGGGCCAGGGCCTGGACGTCGGGGTGGTTCAGATAGGTGAGATGGATCTCGGCGGTGCTGTCGGACATATCGGTTCAGCTTCCCATCATGGGCAGGTTCAGCCCGTTGTCTTTGGCGCTTTGTTTGGCGATGTCGTAACCCGCATCGGCATGGCGCATCACGCCGGTCGCCGGGTCGTTGAACAGCACGCGGCTTAATTTTTCAGAGGCCTCGGCCGTGCCGTCGCAGACGATGACCACGCCCGAATGCTGCGAGTAGCCCATGCCCACGCCGCCGCCATGGTGCAGGCTGACCCAGGTCGCGCCGCTGGCGGTGTTGAGCAGGGCATTGAGCAGCGGCCAGTCGCTCACCGCATCGCTGCCGTCCTTCATGGCTTCGGTCTCGCGGTTCGGCGAGGCGACGGAGCCGCTGTCCAGGTGGTCGCGGCCGATGACGATGGGGCCCTTGAGCTCGCCGTTTTTGACCATCTCGTTAAAAGCCAGGCCCGCGAGGTGGCGCTCGCCCAGGCCTATCCAGCAGATGCGTGCCGGCAGGCCCTGGAAGGCGATGCGCTCCTCGGCCATGTCCAGCCAGCGGTGCAGGTGTTTGTTGGCCGGGAAGAGCTCTTTCATCTTCGCGTCGGTCTTCTTGATGTCTTCCGGGTCGCCCGAAAGCGCCACCCAGCGGAAGGGGCCCACGCCGCGGCAGAACAGCGGGCGGATGTAGGCCGGCACAAAACCGGGGTAGTCAAAAGCCTGGGCCACGCCGAAGTCCTTGGCGACCTGGCGCAGGTTGTTGCCGTAGTCCACCGTGGGAATGCCCATCTCATGGAAGGCCAGCATGGCCTTGACGTGCACCGCGCAGGATTCGCCGGCCGCCTGCGTCAGCGCCGCATGCTGGGCCGGGTCTTTTTGCGCGGCCTTCCATTGCGCGACCGTCCAGCCGGCCGGCAGGTAGCCGTTGATGATGTCGTGGGCCGAGGTCTGGTCGGTCACGATGTCCGGGCGCATGCCGCCGGCCTTGGCGCGTTTGGCCAGTTCGGGAACGATCTCGGCCGCATTGCCGCACAGCGCGATGGAGACGGCCTCCTTGCGCGAGGTGTGGTGCTTGATCATCTCCAGCGCTTCGTCAAGGTCCTTGGCCTGCTTGTCGACGTAGCGCGTGCGCAGCCGGAAGTCGATGCTTGACTGCTGGCACTCGATGTTGAGCGAGCAGGCGCCGGCAAAGGTGGCGGCCAGCGGCTGCGCGCCGCCCATGCCGCCCAGGCCGGCGGTCAGCACCCAGCGGCCCGCGAGATCGCCGTGGTAATGCTGGCGGCCCGCCTCCACAAAGGTTTCATAGGTGCCCTGCACGATGCCCTGGGTGCCTATGTAGATCCAGCTGCCGGCCGTCATCTGGCCGTACATCATGAGGCCGGCGCGGTCCAGCTCGTTGAAGTGTTCCCAGGTTGCCCACTTGGGCACCAGGTTGGAGTTGGCGATCAGCACGCGCGGCGCGCCCGGGTGGGTGCGGAACACGCCCACCGGCTTGCCCGACTGCACCAGCAGGGTTTCGTCGGCCTTGAGCTTGCGCAGGGAATCGAGGATGGCGTCAAAGGCCGGCCAGCTGCGCGCGGCCTTGCCGATGCCGCCGTAGACCACCAGCTCGTCGGGGTTTTCGGCGACTTCCGGGTCCAGGTTGTTCTGGATCATGCGGTAGGCCGCCTCGATCTGCCAGTTGGCGCAGCTCAGCGTGCTGCCGCGGGGCGCGCGCACGGGGCGGGCCTTGCTGTCGAGAAACGGGGTTTGGGAAAGGTCGGACATGGGGCTGCTCCGGAAATAAAAAAACAAAACACTCGGAAGTGTTCAAAAAAATAGCGGAATGGGCGATTGGCATAAATCGTAGTTGTCTATACAACTTGTGTCAACTGGGGTAAGCTACGGTTTGTGCGCGCAAGGCTTGCCCGGCGGCTTTTTGCGTGACAATGTTTTTTTCTTACATCCGCGAACATTGCGCTGAACCATGGCCACCACACCCCTGCCCGCCTACGGCCAAGTCAAGGCATTCATCAAAAAACGCATCAGCGCCGGCACCTGGAAGCCCGGCGACCCGGTGCCCAGCGAAGCCGTGCTGATGGAGCAGTTCGGCGTGAGCCGCATGACGGTGAACCGCGCATTGCGCGAGCTCATGGGCGAGGGCCTGGTCACGCGCGTGCAGGGCTCCGGCACCTTTGTCGCCGAGCTGCACCGTATTTCTTCCACGCTTACCATTCGTGACATTCACGAGGAAGTGGCGGAGCGCGGCCATGTGCACACCTCGCGCGTGCTGCTGGCCGAATCCGAAAAAGCCAGCGCCGACCTGGCGCGCACCCTGGGCCTCAGGCCGGGCGGGCGGGTGTTCCACACCATCCTGATCCACCTTGAAAACGGTGTACCCATCCAGTACGAAGACCGCTACGTCAACCCCGCCGCGGCGCCGCACTACCTGGAAACCGATTTCAGCGAGACCACACCCACACACCACCTGCTGGCCGAGGCGCCCCTGACCGAGGCCAGCTATTCGATAGAAGCCTGCCTGCCCTCCGCGCTGGAGGCCAAACACCTGGAGATCAAACCCGGTGAGGCCTGCCTGGCCATGATGCGCCGCACCGTGAGCGGCGCCAACATCGCCAGTGTGGCGCGCCTGGTCTACCCGGGCTCGCGCTACAGCTTTGCCGGGAAGTTTCAGGCATGAGACCGCCGGGCCGCCCCAAGGACTCGTACCGTAGCGCAGCAGCGCGGAGGTTTCGTTCGTGACCTGGAATATCGTTCGCTTGGAAGACATTTCTGCCACACCCTGGCGCAATGGCGGCGGCGTCACGCGCGAGCTGGCCATGGGGCCCGACGCCGGCGACTGGGCCTGGCGCATGTCGGTGGCCGACGTGGACGCAAGCGGCCCTTTCTCGAAATTCGAGGGCATAGAGCGCTGGTTCGCGGTGCTTGAAGGCGCGGGTGTGCAACTCGATGTGGCGGGTGTGCCGCACCGTGTGACCACTGCCGATGCGCCGCTTTTTTTTGACGGTGGGGCGGCGACAGGCTGCGAATTGGTAGATGGCAAGACGCGCGACTTCAACCTCATGGTGCGCAGGGGCCCAAAGCCCTCGCGCATGCTGCGTGTGGACGGGCGCTTTGCCGAAACCCTGCATGCCGGCATCACCATTGCGGTCTATGCCCATAGCTCGGCCGCAACCGTGCTGTTCGATGAAGAAACACTGCAGCTGGCCCCCGCCAGCCTGGCCTGGCGCACGGTGGCGGCCAGCGCTGCCGTGCGTGTTGCAGGGCAAGCCCTCTGGATGGAGATTCCCGCATGAGCTTGCAACTATGGACACATTGCAATGCCGCCACGCTGCAGGCCGGTGCCGACCAGCCCTATGGCTTGATCGAAGACGCCGCGCTGGTGGTGGAGGGCGAGTCCATCGCCTGGATAGGCCCGCGCGCGGATGTGCCGGCCGATTTGCTGGCGCGCTGCACGGCACGGCATGATGCGGGCGGCGCGCTGATCACGCCCGGCCTGATCGATTGCCACACCCACCTGGTCTATGGCGGGGACCGCGCCTATGAATTTGAATTGCGCCTGAACGGGGTCAGTTACGAAGAAATCGCTCGTGCCGGCGGCGGCATCGCCTCCACCGTCAAGGCAACGCGCGCCGCCAGCGCGCAGCAACTGCAGGCGCAAAGTGAAACCCGACTCAAACAACTTATCGCCGAAGGTGTGACCACGCTGGAGATCAAGTCCGGCTATGGCCTGGCGCTCGAGCATGAGCGCAAGACGCTGTCGGTCGCGCGCGCGCTGGGGCAAAGCCACGCGGTGGACGTCCGCACCACCTTCCTGGGCGCGCACGCCGTGCCCACCGAATTCGCCGGCCGTAGCGACGCCTATGTTGATGCCGTGCTTGAAATGCTGCCGCTGCTGCATGCTGAAGGCCTGGTCGATGCGGTCGATGCCTTTTGCGAACGCATCGCCTTCAGCACTGCACAGACCGAACGTGTCTTCGCCGCGGCGAAAGCGCTGGGCATCCCGGTCAAGCTGCATGCCGAGCAGCTCAGCGACAGCGGCGGCGCGCAACTGGCGGCGCGTTATGGCGCGCTCAGCTGCGACCACCTTGAATGGCTGTCGCCCGAAGGCGCGCAGGCCATGGCGGCGGCCGGCACGGTGGCGGTGCTGCTGCCCGGCGCGTTCTACTTTTTGCGCGAAACCAAATTGCCGCCCGTGGCCCTGCTGCGCGAGCAACGCGTGGCCATGGCGATTTCCACCGACTGCAACCCGGGCAGCTCGCCCTGCACCTCCTTGCTGCTGATGCTCAACATGGCTTGCACGCTGTTTCGCCTCACGCCCGAAGAGGCGCTGGCCGGCGTCACACGCCATGCGGCAGCGGCCCTGGGCCTGCACGACCGAGGCCAGCTGGCGGCCGGCAAACGGGCCGACTTTGTGTTGTGGGGTGTCCAGCGGCCGGCCGAACTCAGTTACGCCCTGGGCGCCAACCCGCGCCTGCAAACTGTCTTCAAAGGCCGGTTGCTATGAATGTTGCCGTACGCCGGTGCACCGCGCCGGCGCGTGGACCGTCACGCGTCGGCGCCTGAGCTGTCTCGCCTGGGCGGGCGGCCATGGCGCGGAGTTCGCCTGCCGGACTCCAAAAAAGAAACAAGCATTCCCAGCCAATGAGAAATAGTGCTTTGCGCGTACAGGCAAGAACCGGATACTGACGCGATGTTGCCCGATGCCCCCGCCGTTTCCGCCGTCGACCGCGCGCTGGTGGTGCTGGCTACCCTGGCGCAGCAGGGCCGCCCCATGACGGCGGTGGAGCTGCTGGGCAGGACGGGCCTGAGCCAAAGCACGTTGTACCGCCAGCTCAATTCGCTCAAGCGCTGGGGCTTTGTGCTTGAAACCGACGGCCGTTATGCGCCCGGCCCCCTGAGCCTGCAACTGGCCCTGGGTTATGACATGGCTTCCCATCTGGTGCAGCAGGCGCGCGAGGAAATGCTGGCGCTGGCGCAGCAGTCACAGGAAAGCGTCGGCCTGGTTGTCGCGGTCAACGGCCAGGCCGTTTGCATCGACATGGTCGAGAGCCGGCAGGCCTTGCGCTGCTCTTTTGAAAAAGGCCGCAGTGTGCCCCTGGAAAAAGGCGCTTCGGCGAAATGCCTGATGGCTCACATGCCGGCCGCGGCACTGAGCGCCGTGCTCGGCCCCGACCGCCAAAGCCCTGAATTGCTGGCTGAACTTGCCGGGATCCGCAAGGCCGGTTTCGCCGTCAGCGACAGCGAGGTGGATGCCGGTGTCTGGGGCGTGAGCGTGCCGCTGTTCGCCATGGGGCAGCAAGCCGTCGGCGCACTGACCCTGATGGCGCCCAGCGTGCGCATTGAGGGCAAACACCCGCCCCTGATCCAGATGGCGGTGGTGGCCGCCGCCCGCATTTCCCGAAGCTTGAGCAGCTGACAGCCCGGCCGCCGAGTCCTTGAACCGTCGAATTGATTTAACCCCCTGGAGAAAACCCCATGAACTTTCGCCGCCAATTCCTTGCTTCCTGCTTTGCCGTCCTCGGACTGGCTACCCTGAGCGCGCACGCGCAGGACGTGCTTCGCGTCGGGACCGACGCCACCTTCCCGCCCATGGAGTTCGTTGAAGGCGGCAAGCGCACCGGCTTTGACATCGAGCTGGTGGAAGCCGTCGCCAAGACCTTGAACAAACGCGTCGAATGGGTGGACATCGACTTCAAGGGCCTGATTCCCGGGCTGGTCTCCAAGCGCTTCGACATGGCGGTGTCGGCCATTTACATCACCGACGAGCGCAAGAAGGTCGTGGACTTCACCGACTCCTACTATGCGGGCGGCCTGGTGGCCATGGTGAAAGAGGGCAATACCGCCATCAAGACGCTGGCCGACCTGAACGGCAAGAAGGTGACCGTGCAGGTCGGGACCAAGTCCGTGAGCTACCTGGCCTCCAACTACCCGCAGGTGCAACTGGTGGAAGTCGAGAAAAACCAGGAGATGTTCAACCTGGTCGACATAGGCCGCGCCGACGCGGCCGTGACCGGCAAGCCGGCGGCCTTCCAGTATGTGCGCACCCGCGGCGGCCAGCGCGTGCTGGAGCAGCAACTCACCACCGAAGAGTACGGCATGGCGCTGCGCAAGGACACGCCCGAGCTGACCAAGGCCGTCAACGGCGCCCTGGCCAAGCTCAAGGCCGACGGCACCTATGCCCAGATCGTGAAGAAGTGGTTCAGCAACACCACCGCCGCTAAATAAGACCGGGAGCGCATCGGATGGAACTCGATTTCTCCCCGGCTTTCGCGGGTTGGCGCAGCCTTCTTTCGGGCGCGCTGGTGACCGTGGAAATCACCGCGGTGGCCCTGGTGCTCGGCTGCATCATGGGTTTGCTGGTGGGGATAGGGCGCCTCAATCCGGCCCGGCGCGTGGTCTACGCGCTGTGCACCGGCTATGTGGCGGCCATACGCGGCACACCGCTGCTGGTGCAGCTCTTCATCCTGTTTTTCGGCCTGCCGCAGTTCGGCATCATGCTGCCGGCCTTTGTCTGCGGCGTGATCGGCCTGGGCATTTATTCCGGTGCCTATGTGTCGGAGATCGTGCGCGGTGCCATCCAGTCCATCGACAAGGGCCAGATGGAGGCCGCGCGGTCCATCGGCATGTCTTACGGCACGGCCATGCGCAACATCATCCTGCCGCAGGCCCTGGTGCGCATGATCCCGCCGCTGGGCAACGAGTTCATCGCGCTGATCAAGAACTCCGCGCTGGTGTCGCTGCTGACCATCCATGAGCTGATGCATGAGGGGCAGAAAATCATCAGCGTTTCCTACCGTTCACTGGAGGTCTATCTCGTGATAGCCGTCATGTATTTTGTATTGACCGGCTTGACGACGCTCGCGCTGCGCCGCATCGAGCAACGGCTGCGCGCCGGAGGCATGGTGCAATGAATACGCCGCAATCCGTCATCGGCACACCCGCCGCCGGCAAACCCATCGTCAATATCCGGGGATTGCGCAAGTCCTTCGGCGAGCACGTCGTGCTGCAGGGCATTGATTTTGACGTCCAGCCTTCGCAGGTGGTGGTGGTCATAGGCCCCAGCGGCTCCGGAAAAAGCACGTTTCTGCGCTGCTGCAACGGGCTGGAGAAACCCGACAGCGGCCGGGTTGAAATCTGCGGCCGCGTGCTGGCCGACGCCGGCCGCATGCTGGACGACCAGGCGCTGAACCATTTGCGCGAAGACGTCGGCATGGTGTTCCAGTCCTTCAACCTGTTTCCGCACCTGTCGGTCATCGACAACATCACCGTCGGCCCGCGCAAGGTGCGCGGCCTGTCCAGGCAGCAAACCGAAGCCGAGGCCCTGGCGCTGCTCGACAAGGTGGGCCTGCGGCAAAAAGCCCATGCCATGCCGGCCAGCCTCTCGGGCGGCCAGAAGCAGCGGGTGGCCATTGCCCGCGCGCTGGCCATGCAGCCCCAGTTGATGCTGTTTGACGAACCCACTTCCGCGCTGGACCCCGAACTGGTCGGCGAGGTGCTGCAGGTCATGAAGCTGTTGGCCGGCGAGGGCATGACCATGATGGTCGTGACCCATGAAATGGATTTCGCGCGCGAGGTCGCCGACGTCGTGGTGGTGATGGACGGCGGCGCCTTGATTGAAGCCGGGCCGCCCGATATCATTTTTACCAGGCCCACACAGGCCCGCACGCGTGACTTCCTCCAGGCCGTGTTGTCCCGCAACTGATCGCGCCGCCATCTTCCGGGCTTTCGTGCCCCACTTTTTTCAGGAAATCCCATGAGCGACTTCAGCGACGACAGCGAAGTTTTCAGCCTCCAGAGCGGTACCGTGCCGCTGCTGGTCAGCATGCCGCACATAGGCACGGAGATCCCGGCCGAATTGCACAGCGGCTACGCCGCCGAAGCGCTGCAGGTCGAGGACACGGACTGGCATTTGCACCGGCTCTACAACTTCTTGCCCTTGCTGGGCGCCAGTGTCTTGCGGCCGCGCTACTCGCGCTACGTGATAGACCTGAACCGCCCGCCCGACGATGCGCCCATGTACCCGGGTGCGTCAAACACCGAGCTGTGCCCCACGCGCTTTTTCAGCGGCGCGCCGCTTTACCGGGCCGGCCATGAGCCCGGTCCCGACGAGCGCGCGCGGCGGCGCGAGGTTTACTGGCAGCCCTACCATTCGGCGCTGGCCGCCGAACTCGCGCGCCTGAAGGCCAGGCACGGCTTTGCCCTGCTGTGGGACGCGCACAGCATACGGTCGCAAATTCCCTGGCTGTTTGAAGGCAAGCTGCCCGACCTCAATATCGGCACGGCCGGCGGCGCGAGCGCGCATGAGGCCATCACCAACGCGGTGGTGGAGGTTTGCGATGCCTCGCCCCACATCAGCACCGCCGTCAACGGCCGCTTCAAGGGCGGCTACATCACGCGCCACTACGGCCGACCCGCCGAGGACGTGCACGCCGTGCAGCTGGAGATGTGCCAAAGCCTTTACATGCAGGAAGTGCCGCCCTATGCCTATGACGAGGCCCTGGCCTGGCATGTGCAGCCCCTGCTGAAGAACATGGTGCTTGGCGCGCTTCAGGCCGCCAACCATCTTTACGCCTGAGGGACCATGAACAGCGGCATCAAGACTTTTTTCACGCCCCAGGCCTGGGTGCAGGGTGCGTGGGCCAAAGACGTGCTGCTCACGGTGGCCGCCAATGGCAGCTGGCACAGCGTGCAGCCCGGCGCCACCGCCCAGCAACAAGCAGGCGCTGTGCAATTGCCCGGCCCGGTGCTGCCCGGCCTGGTCAATGCGCACAGCCATGCTTTCCAGCGGGCCATGGCGGGCTTGACCGAGCGCCGCAGCGCGGGCGCCCATGCGTCCGACGATTTCTGGAGCTGGCGCGACCGCATGTACAGCGCGGCCAACCGCATCACGCCCGAGCAGCTGGAGGCGATTGCCGGCCAGCTCTATGCCGAGCTGCTGGCCGGCGGCTACACCGAGGTTTGCGACTTTCACTACCTGCATAACGATGTGAGCGGCGCGGCCTATGCCGACCCGGCCGAGATGTCGCTGGCCCTGGTGCGCGCGGCGCAGCGCACTGGCATAGGCCTGACCCTGCTGCCCACGCTGTACATGCGCTCCGGCTTCAAGGCCGCGGGCCTGCGCGAAGACCAGCGCCGGTTTTCGTCAACGCCCGGGAGCGTGATGCGCGTGGTCGAGCAGGTGCGGCGGCAAACACAAGGCGATGCGCGCATCCATGTCGGCGTGGCCGTGCACTCGCTGCGCGCCGCCGAGCCGGCCGCCTTGAAGGAACTCACGGCCGCGGCCAAGCAAGCCGGCCTGCCGGTGCACATCCACATTGCCGAGCAGACCCAGGAGGTCGAGGACTGCATCGCCCACACCGGCCAGCGCCCGATTGAATGGCTGCTGAACAACGCCGAGGTCGACGCCCGCTGGAACCTGGTGCACGCCACCCATGCCACAGCGGCCGAACTGCAAGGCGTGCAGGGCAAGGGTGCGGCCATCGTGATCTGCCCCGCGACCGAGGCCAACCTGGGCGACGGCGTGTTCGACCTGCCGGCCTATGCGGCAGCGGGCGGCAAGTGGTCCATAGGTTCGGACAGCCACGTCACGCGCAGCTGGCCCGAGGAGCTGCGCCTGCTCGAATATTCCCAGCGCCTCACGCTGCGCCAGCGCAATATCGCCGCGCGCGTGCTGGGCCACGAAAGCAGTGCCGCCGGCCTGTTTGAAGCCGCGCTTGCGGGGGGCCTTCCGGCCACAGGCCAGATGCAAGCCGGCCTGGCGCCCGGCCAGCGCGCCGACTTCGTCACCCTGGACCTCGAATTCCCCGCGCTGCTGGGTGTGCCGGCCGGCCACCTGCTGGACGCGCTGGTGTTTTCCAGTCCGGGCGCGGCGTTTGGCGAGGTGTTTGTGGCCGGCCAGCGCATCGCCGCGCCTTCGCCCGAGGGCGCGCAGGCCTTTGCCCGCGCCATGCGGGAGTTGTGGGCGGGTTGAGCCGGCCCGTCTGGCCGTATCAATTGGCCGTATAAAACGCGAATTCGATCAGGCTACGGCCAATCTACCGCAGGGGTGTCCCGGCAGGCGATACCATCGCCTGATCTCCCCAACAAGGTGCTGCCATGGACCACAAATGGCTGGAAGACTTCATTGCCCTGGCACGCGAGCGCAGCTTTTCGCGCGCGGCAGAGCTGCGCCATGTGACCCAGCCGCAGTTCTCGCGCCGCGTGCGCGCGCTGGAGCTTTGGGCCGGCGCCGATCTGGTCAACCGCGCCGTTGTGCCGCTGGCGCTCACGGCCGCCGGGGAAGAGCTGCTGCCCGTGGCGCGCCGCGCCGTGATGGGCCTGAGCGATGTGCGCGCCCGCATCCAGCACGCGCAAGGCGGCCTGGACTGGGTCACGCTGGCCACCGGCCGCACCTTGTCGCGCACCGCTGTGCCCGCATGGCTGGCGCGCGTCAAGCGCGGCGCTGGCGAGTTCCGCCTGCGCATACTCACGGGCTCCATCCATGAAGGCGCCACCGCGCTGGAGCAGGGCGCGGCCGACTTTCTGCTGTCCTTCACGCACCCGCGCCTGCCCATGCTGCTGGACGGTCAGGCCTTCGAGGGGCAGACCCTGGGCACTGACGAACTCGTGGCCGTGAGCGCGCCGCGCCCCGACGGCCGGGCGTTGCATGCCCTGCCCGGCAGCGCGCGCGAGCCGGCGCGCGTGCTGGGCTACGCGCCCACGCTGGCGCTGAGCCAGATCCTGCAGGACGGGCTGGGCCGCGATGCGCGCGAGCTTTTCCTGCACACGGTGACCGAGTCCGACTTCGCCGAATCCCTGCATGAGCAGGCCCTGCAGGGCGTGGGCCTGGCCTGGCTGCCGCGCGGCCTGGTGAGCGATGATTTGCGCAGCGGCCGGCTGGTGGCCGCCGACCCGCAGGGCGTTGCCGTGCGCTTCGAGATACGGCTTTACCGCAACCGCAGCCCGCGCAATGAATTGGTGCAAAAAATCTGGACGGCCTCCAGCGCCTGAAGACACATACGCATGCGCCCATGCGTGATGCGCATGTGATTGCCGGGCGCCGGTTCCTAGACTGCCTCCACCACAAGGAGACAGCCATGCCCACACAATCCCCCGTCCTTCCGTTTCCCCTGGCCCGCGCTTTGCGCGGGGCCGCGTCGGCTTTGCTGGCGCTGCTCGCCTTTTCGGCGCTTTCCACCGCGCAGGCCCAGGCCTGGCCCTCGGCCAGGCCGATCTCGCTGGTGGTGGGCTACCCCGCCGGCGGCAGCGTGGACCTGGTCGCGCGCATCATCGCCGAGCCGCTGTCCAAGCGCCTGGGCACGCCCGTCGTCATCGAGAACGTGGGCGGTGCCGGCGGCACCATAGGCGCGCAGAAAGTCGTGAGCGCCAATGCCGACGGCTACACGCTGCTGCTGGGCTCGGGCAGCGAGGTGTCCATCGCCAGGCTTTACAACGCCGCCATCAAGTACAACGGCGAAACCGACCTGGCGCCGGTGGGGCTGATAGGCGTCACGCCCATGGTGTTTGTGACCAACACCCAGACCGGCGTCAAGACCATGGAGGAAGCCATCGCCAAGTCCAAACGCGAACGCAACCAGCTGAGTTTTGCGTCCTCGGGCATAGGCACGCCGCTGCATGTCTCGGGCGAACTTATCAACCTGCTGGCCGGCACCAGCTTTCGCCACGTGCCCTACCGCGGCGCGGGCCAGCAGCTGCAGGACCTGCTGGGCGGCAACATCGAGTTCAGCGTCTCGGTGCTGTCTTCCGCGCTGCCGCACATCGAGTCCGGCAAGATGATTCCGCTGGGCGTCACCACGCCCACACGCTCGCGCGCCGCGCCGCAAATCCCCGCGCTGGCAGAGAACCCCAAGCTCAAGGGCTACGACATGAACGTCTGGTTCGGCCTCTTCGGCCCCGCCAAGTTGCCCGCGCCCATGGTCGCGCGGCTGAACCGCGAGCTCAACGACATCCTGCGCGAGGAGGCCGTCTGGCAAAAACTGCAGAAGGCCGGCATCTCCAACGAAGGCGGCACGCCGCAGGCGCTCACGGCCTTTGTGCGCGCCGAAACCCAGCGCGTGCGCGCGGTGGTCAACAAGGCCGTCAGCAGCGGAGCGGCGAGCTGATGTCCGGTCACCATCCAGTCCATACCCTGGCGCCGAACCTGGCGCGCTGGTCGACTTCCAACACCGGCGTCGATCATGTGCATGAGCGAAGCGGCGCGGCGCCCGGCCCCGAGATCCTGGTGACGGCCCTGGTGCACGGCAATGAATTTTCGGGCGCCATCGCGCTGGCCGAGCTGCTGGCCGCCGGCTGGCGGCCGGCGCGCGGGCGGGTCACGCTGGCGTTTTGCAATGTCGCCGCGTTTGAACGTTTTGATGCCGCGCGCCCCGATGATTCGCGTTTTGTCGATGAAGATTTCAACCGCGTCTGGGCGAGCGAAGCGCTGGACGGCCCGCGCCGCAGCGCCGAGCTGGACCGCGCGCGCCAGCTGCGGCCTTTTGTGGACCGCGCCACGCATTTGCTGGACCTGCATTCCATGCACGAGCCCTGCGCGCCCTTGCTGGTGACCGGCACGCTGGCGCGCAACATCGCCTTTGCCCAGGCCTTGCGCACCGCATCGCAGGTGGTGGTCGACAGCGGCCATGCCGACGGCGTGCGCATGCGCGACTACGGTGAGTTTTCGGACGCGCAAGGCGGGCGCATCGCGCTGCTGCTCGAAGCCGGCCAGCACTGGGACCCGCGCGCGGTCAGCGCCGCGCGCGACACCTTGATGCGTTTCCTGGTGCAAGCCGGTGCGCTGGCGCGCAGCGAGGCGCCCATGGGCTGGTTGCTGCCCGACCGGGAGCCGCCCGCGCCCGTGGTGGTGACAGACCGCGTGGTCGCCGCGTCCATGGATTTCCGTTTCAGTGGCAGCTATGCCGGCGGCGAAGTCATCGCCAGGGCCGGCACGGTGATCGCCACCGATGCGGGCCGCACGGTGACGACGCCTTATGACGATTGTGTGCTGGTCATGCCCTCGCTGCGGCAATTGCGCCCAGGTGTCACCACGGTGCGGCTGGGGCGGCGGGCCTGAGCCGACAGCGCGCGGCTAGAGCAGCGGAAGGCGAACCCACAAGCGCGCGCCCGTGGGCACCAGCGCTTCATAACCCGCCTGGCCGCCGTGGCGCTCCGCCACGTTGTGCACAAAGTACAGGCCCAGGCCGGTGCCGTGGGCGGGCCGCTGCGTGGCCTTTTGCGTGCTGAAGCGTTCAAACAGGTGGGGCAGCATTTCCGCGCTGACGCCTGGCCCCTGGTCGGCCACCGAGAGCTCGGCTTTGCCGCCATTGAGGGTCAACGTCAAGGTAACGGTGCCGCCCGCCGGCGAGAAGCGCAGTGCGTTGTGCAGCAGGTTGTCGAGTGCGCGCTCCAGCAGGTGGAAGTCGCCGCGCATCCACACCGGCTCGTCGGGGATGTGGCGCAGCAGGCGTACCGACCGGGCCTGGGCCGATTCATAGACCGCGTCGGCCGCCTGGTGCGCGACGCTGCCGAGGTCGATTTCGCGCAGGTCTTTCTGTTCCAGGCTTTGCACGCGGGCCAGCGATAAAAACGATTGCGCGAGCTTGTGCGCGCGGCGCAGCTGCTGGAACAGCCGGTGCTGGTGGGTCTCGTCCAGCGTTCCGCCGCCCAGCTGCTGCACGGCCGCGGCCAGGGGCACGCGGATGTCGTGCGACAGAAAGGCCAAAGTCTCCTCGCGTTCCTTGTGCAGGTCGTGAAAGCGCTGCTGCGCCTGTTTCACGTAGTCGATGCGCTGCTCGAACCTGAGCCGGTAAAACGGGCTGTCCGCGGGCGCGCCCGTCAGCTGCTGGAGCTGCCAGTCCAGGTAGCGCCTGGCAACTTCAAGGCGGCGCCAGCTCCACAAGGGGTAGGCCGCGATCGCGGCGACCAGGGCGCCCGAGGGCGCGAACCAGATGCCGGACACCAGGGGCAGGGCCAGGGCCAGCCCGGCCAGCACGGCCAGCCAGGCCGCGCTGGCCAGCAGGCCCGGCAGCGGCATGAAGCGCGTCCCCCACAGCAGCGGCACCAGCGCCAGCAAGGCGCTCAGTGCCAGCGTCCAGGCCCTTTCCAGCGGCACGATAAAACGATCGTCACGCAGGTTCAGCAGCACATTGGCCAGCACCTCCACACCGGGCATGGCGGCGCCATGCGTGGTGACCGGCGTGGACAGGATGTCGCCCATGCCGGCCGCCGTGGCGCCCACAAACACAATCTTGCCGCGCAGCGCCTGGGCGGGTGCGCCGGTACGCATGAGCTCGGCCGCCGAGACGCTGGGGATGGTGCCGGGCGGCCCGGCAAAACGCAGCAGCCGGGGTTCGCGCCGCACCATCGTAGGCGCCTCGTCGGTGACAAGCCGCGCCGTAGCGCCGGGCTGCGGCGGGGCCGTGCCGTCCGGCGGCTGCCAGCCGCTGATCTGCAGCGCGGTCTGCGCCAGCAAGGGCCAGTCGGCGCTGCCCACGCCTTCCCAGAGGTCGACGCCGCGCGCCACGCCGTCCTCGTCCAGGCGCACACTCACGCGCCCCAGGCCGGCCGCCGAGCGCGCCAGCAGCGGGATGGGCGGCGACTCCAGCAACTGGCCGCCCTGGCGGGCGCTTTCCATCACCACGGGCAGCGACACATTGCCGCAGGCGCGCAAGGCCTTGGCCAGGGCCTGGTTGCCGGCCGGGTCGTCGCCGATTTCGTTGAAGGCGATGTCCACCGCCACGGCTTTGGGCGAGGCCCGGCAGATCTGCTGCAGCAAATCGGCGTGGACGCGGCGCGGCCAGGGCCAGCGGCCCAGCTCCTGCAGGCTGGCCTGGTCGATGGCCGCGATCACCACGCCGGTGGGCGCGGGCTGCGTGCCCAGGCGCTGCGACAGGTCGAACAGAAAATAGTCCAGGCGCGCGAGCCAGCCGCTGGCGCTCACGCCCACGGCCAGCGCGGCCAGCAGCAGGCCCATGCCCAGGAATTCACGCAGGCTGTGCGCGCTGCGGGGCGGGCGCTGGTCTTGCATGGCGGCCTAGAGCAGCAGCAGGGGCAGGCCCAGCATCCACATATAAGGATGGCGCGAGGGCACGTCTATCTTCTGCAGCATGGGCGGGCCCGCGGTGCCGTCCTGGTTGTCGACCAGGCGCACACCGAGGTAATGCGCGCCGCCCGAGGGACGGGGCAGGCGGACCTTGCCGTCGGAGGAGTCTTGCTGCTGGTCTTCGGGCGCCATGCCGGCCGTGGCCGACACCGAGACGCGGTAGTGATGGTCTTGCGGCGGCGCGGGCAGCTCCAGCAGCAGCGCGTCGGCTTCGTAGCGCAGCGCGGCCTGGCCCAGGTCGGGCTGGCCAGGCGCTGGCTTGTAGCTAAAGGGCGCCGCGGCAGACCACGGCCCCTGCTCACCCTGAGCCGTGATGCTGGCCACGCGCCAGTGCAGCTTGCCCTCGGGCAGGTCGTCCGTGGGCAGCCACTCGGTCTGCGCCACCGGCTGGTCCAGCAGCAGTTGCGCGAAGTTCTCCGACGTGGAGGCCTGCACGCGGTAGCGCGCGGCATCGACGGCGCTGGTCCAGCGCAGGGCAGGGCGCGGCGAGCGCACCGTGGCCGATCGGCCCGGCGCCTGCAGCGCAGGCGCGAAGGGGCGTGCCGCCACGGTAAAGGTGTGGCGTGCTTCCAGGCCCTGCAGCCCCAGCGCGTCCAGGGAGCGCACGCGCAGGATGTAGCGGCCGTTGGGCAGGTCGGCAAAACTCAGCACGCCGGCGCCGGAGGTCCTCTCGGCCAGGATGGCGTCAAAGCTGCTGTCCTGCGACACCTGGCCCCACAGCACGCCGCCTTGTTCACCGCGCGCGGACGGCAGTGAAAAGCGCAGCGGCAATTGTTCGAGGCGCGCCGGCAGGGCAGATACATTGGGCGCGGCGGGCAGGGCGCGCGGCGGCATGGGCGCTTCGCCGGCGCGCGCCAAGGTGCCGAAGCCCGGCCCCACGACCACGGTTTTGCCGGTGGCGTCCACGCCGACCGAGCCTTCCAGGGTTTCCTCGCGCGTCTGGCCGTCTTCCACCCCGACGCGGAAGATCGTGCCGCGCACCACCGCCTGGGCGCTGGGCGTCAGAACGCGCAGGTTTTGCTGCGCGCGCCGTCCCGGGTTGTCGGTGATTTCGGTCTGGCCCTGCAGCAGGCGCACCCGCGTGTCGGCCATCAGGCCGTTGGCATACAGGCTCAGGGTGTCCAGCACCAGCGTCGAGCCCGGGTGCACGCGCAGCTGCGTGCCGTTGGCCAGCTCCAGCGTGGCGCTGGCCAGGGCCTCGGTCCTGAGTTCGGCGCCCACGGGCAGGGTCTGGCCTGTGGCGGCGGTTTTCCAGCTTCCTTCGGCTTCGCGCCAGCGCACGCTGCCGTGCACGGTTTTCAGCAGGGCCTGGCCGGGGCTGCTGCGCAGCATGGAGGCCGGAATGCGCAGCACCGTGCCGGGCGGGATGCGGTGCGGGTCGGCAATCCGGTTGAGCTTTTGCACCACGTCCCAGCGCTGCGGGTCTATGAGGTGGCGCTGGCCCAGGCTGATCAGCGTGTCCCCGGGGCGCACGCTGTAAAGCCAGGCCGGCACGGCGGAGGCCTTGTCGGGCAGGCCGGCCGCGGGCGGGGTCTGGGCCGGCGCGGCGATGGCCAGCGACAGGAGGCCGGCGGCGGCTATGCGTTTGTACATGGGGGATTTTCCAGAACGTGCAGGCCTGGCGGCTTGCCACTCCAGCCCGGGTGAACAAGAAAACGGTGAGTGATCACTCATGCAGCCACTCAAGCCGGTAGCCCTGGCCGTAGACCGAGACCAGGCGCCAGCCCGATTCGGGAGACAGCTTGAGTTTTCTGCGCAGCGCGCTGGCCTGCACGTCCACCTTGCGCGACTCCACATCGGTGTTGTGTCCCCAGACCGTCGACAGCAGGTGGGCGCGCGTCAGCAGCCGTCCCACGTTTTGCAGCAGGTAGAGCGCGAAATCGGTTTCCAGCTCGGTCAGTTCCACGCGCCGGCCTTCCACAAAGAACTGCCGGTTGGCGAAATCCACTTCCAGCCCTCCCCAGGCGTTGCGCCGGGTTTCCTGTTTCAGGCCTGAGCGGTGCAGCACCACATTGAGCCGCGCCAGAAGAATGGGCCGGGACACCGGCTTGACCAGGTAGTCGACCGCGCCGGCCGACAGCATCTGCACCACGTCGTCCTCGCTGTCGCGCGCCGTCAGAAAAATCACCGGCGGGCAGGCCTCCTTGAGCTGCAGCCGCAGCCGCGCCAGCACCTCGGGGCCCGACATGTCCGGCACCAGCCAGTCCAGCAGGCAGGCCGCGTACTGCCCCCTCTCCACGGCCCGCGCGCAGTCGGCGCCGCGGTTGAACAGCTCCACCTCCAGGCCGGCTTCCTTGATCCATGCACACACGGCTTCAGCGGTTTCGGGCTCGTCCTCCAGGTAGGCAATTCGGGGGGCGGAAGTGTGGGGCATACGGGTTCAGGGGACCGGGTCGAACAGGTTTGTTACCTGTAGTTACAGATTATGCCGTCTTCGGCGAACCGAGTTTAGTGGTCTGACAACTGCCTGACCACCCCCTGCACCCCTCGACTGTTGGTAATTAGTAAGTGTAAACAAGGATTTACCCTTTGTTTCCGGGAGGGCCCATATGATCCGCCGCGCTAGTACCTTTTACTTCCTGTCACAACTATGCTCGAACATTTCCGACGCTGCGCGAAACTTGTATGCAAGCTGCCGAACCCGGTTTCCCTGGTCCGCCCGGCGTCCGTTCTGCTCGGTCTGGGGCTGCTGCCGGCGGCCGCTTTTGCGCTGACCGCCTCGGTCACCGCCATCATCCCGGCCCAGGGTATTTACCCGGGTGAAATAGCGACTTTGCGCATCGCGCTGTCCAACAGCGACCCGGTTCCCGCCACCAACGTGGCTTTCAGCAACAGCCTGCCGGGCCTCCTGCCCAACGGCCTCAAGGTGGCCGGCGCGGCCACCAATGGTTGCGGCGGTGCGTTCACCGCGGCGCTCGGAGCGCAGACGCTGGACCTGACAGGCGGCAGCATTGCGGCCGCCGCCGGCGGCATCGACGGCCAGTGCGTGATCGACATCCCGGTCACCGCCGGCAGCTCGACCGGCAATGCGACCTCCTACGCCTACCAGATCCTCAACGGCGCGGTGACCAGCAGCGCCGGCAGCAACAGCGGCGACGTCTCGCAGACCTTCAACATCCGCGCGCTGCAGCAGCCGCAAATCTCCAAGGCTTTCGGCAGTTCCACGCTGGTGCTGGGCGGCGCGACCACCTCGCTGACCATCACGCTGACCAACCCGAACCCGGTGCCCATCGAAGGCTTCAGCATCACCGACAACTTTCCGCAGCTGGGCGGCAGCGCCATCATCAGCGTCGCGGCCGTGCCCGGCGCCAGCGCCAGCTGCACCAGCGGGCCCGCGCCCGCCTTCAACCCGGCCCCGGTGGCCGGCGCCACCAGCGTGACCGGCACCGGCGACATTCCCGCCAACGGCAGCTGCAGCTTCGTGGTCGCGGTGGAAGCGTCGCAGACCAACGGCCAGTACACCACCAACGCCCAGAGCAACCTGATCAATCGCAGCAGCGACTTCAGCAACTCGCTGGGCATTCCCGCGCAGGCCAATGCGCAGGCCAACATCACCGTCAGGTCGCCGCTCAGCGTGGCCAAGGCCTTTTCCGGCAGCTCGCTGTCCAGCGGCTCCGCCGGCAGCCTGACCATCACGCTGACCAACAGCGGCAATACGCCGCTTACCGTCACAACCTTTGACGACAGCCCCATCGACGGCCTGGGCGGCGTCAACCCGACGACCGGCCTGAATGTGACTTCCGCCTCCACCAGCTGCGCCGGCGGCGCGGCCGCCGCCATCAACAGCAACAAGGGCGTGCAACTGACCGGCGGCACCATTCCCGCCAACGGCAGCTGCACGGTCACCGTCAACTACACCGGCTTTGTGCAGGCTTCCGGCGTTCCGGTGACCTACACCAACAACATCCCGCAAGGCGCGGTCGACGTCGGCAACGCGGCCATCAAAAGCCAGAGCGCCTCGGCCACCATCCTGGTGGCCGACGACCTGCGCGTGCTCAAGTCGGCGCTGCCGGCCAGCCCGGTCGCGCCCGGCAACCCCATCCAGTACCAGGTCACGGTTCAGAACTACGGCGCGGCCGCGATCAACAACGTCACGGTGACCGACAACTTCACCAACGGCCAGACCTTTCTGACCGGCACGATTGGCGGCATCAACTACACGCCGACCGTCACCGCGGCCTGCGGCAACGTCAATTCCGCGAGCGCCGTCGGCAGCAGCACGGCGGTGCTCACGGTGGACACCCTGCCGGCCCGCGCCAGCCCCAGCGTGCCCGGCGCCTGCGTGATCACGATGTGGGCCATGGCCTCCAGCACGGCGGTCGCTTCCTCGGCCAACACCATCGCGGCCGGCGGCGTCTGCTACAACGCCGGCGCGACCTGCAACGGCGGCGCTTCCAACGCCACCAGCGTGACGACCAACGCCGCCGTGATGGCGGCCACCAAGGCCTTCGCGCAATCGTCCCCCGGCGTCAGCACCTTTGCCGAAGGCACCATCGTCCGCATGACCATCACGCTGACGAACAAGTCGGCGAACCCGCTGACCAACGTGTCGATCTCCGACACGCTGCAGCTGGCCAACAGCGGCGGCGGGCAGCTGCGCATCGCCAACCCGGCCAACGCGGCCAGCACCTGCGGCAGCCCGGTCATCACCGCGGTCGCCGGCGCCACCTCGGTGGGCCTGAACGGCGGCACCGTGCCCGCGCGCGCCGGCAACGGCCTGGGCGCCGACGGCAGCTGCGTGCTGCAGGTCGACGTGGTCGGCCCGGCCGGCGTCTACCCCAACACCGCCACCGTGGGCGGCACGCAGACCTTCGGCAACGGCACGACCCAAACGCTCACCCCCGTGACCACCAACACGGCGACGCTGACCTACACCTCGGCGCTCAGTGCCAGCAAGAGCTTCAACCCGGCCAGCGTGTCTTCGGGCGGCAAGTCCACCGTTACGGTGCAGCTGCTCAACACCAGCGCGCTGGCCCTGACCAACGTCAGCGTGACCGACCCGCTGCCCGCGGGCATGGTGCTGGCCAACCCGACCAATGCGCATACCACCTGCGCCGGCGCCACGGCCATCACCGGCGCCGCCGGCGCCAGCAGCATTTCCATGACGGGCGCCAGCGTTGCGGGCAGCGGCAACTGCGCCTTGCTGTTCGACGTGGTCGCCACCGGCGCGGCCAACTGGGTCAACACCATTCCGCCCGACTCCATCCTGGCCGATGGCGGTGTGCGCAACGTCGCCCCGGTCAGCGCCACCTTGCTGTTCACGCCGCCCACCGGCATCGCCATCAGCAAGGCCACCTCCATCAGCTCGCTGACCTTTCCGGGTGAAGTCAGCCGCCTGACCATCAATATCGCCAACGGCACGCAGGCTGTCAGCAACCTGAGCTTTACCGACTACTTCACCGTGGGCGGCACGGCGGGCGGCACCAACAACGGCTGGGTGCTCACGCCCAACCCCGCGCCCAGCACCACCTGCCCCGGCGGCGTGGTGACCGCGGTGGCGAACACGCGCCAGGTCAGCCTGGCCGGCGCCGCGCTCGCGGCCAACGCCAGCTGCCAGCTCAGCGTCAACGTGACCTCCACCGTGACCGGCGGCAACACCAACACCATTCCGGCCGGCGCCATCACGACCGACCAGAACCTCAGCAACAACAACCCGGCAACCACCAGCCTGGCCATCAGCACCAACATCGGCCTGGTCAAGCAGTTCACGCCGAACGTGGTCAAGCCCGGCGATCGTTCGCGCCTGCGCATCACCTTCTACAACCCGCTGTCGCAGCCCGTCAGCGCGCTGGCGGTGACTGACAATCTGCCGGCCGGCGTGACCGTGCCCAGCGGCGCCAACCCGACGACCACCTGCCAGGGCGCGACCGTGTCCTCGACCGCCAACAGCGTGCAGGTATCCGGCGGCACCATCCCCGCCGCATCCGGCAACGTGCCGGCGAGCTGCCAGGCCGAGATCGACGTGCTGGTTGCGGCCCAGGGCGACTACGTCAACACCATTCCCACCAACGCGCTGACCGCCAGCGCCGGTGGCAACCCGCTGTCCAACACCCAGCCCACCAGCGACACGCTGCGCGCCAAATCGCCAGTCGTGGTGCACAAGGCTTTCAGTGCCCGCACGCTGGACGCGGGCAACCCGGTCGGCTTCACCACCGGCTCCGACAGCAAGGCGCCCGGCGCGCCGGCCGTGCTGACCCTGCGTTTTGACAATCCGAACAACACGCCGCTCACGGGCCTGACCCTGACCGACGCCTTGCCCTCGGGGCTGGTGGTCGCGCCCACACCGGCCGCAGCCACCACCTGCACCAGCGGCACCGTCGTCGCGGCCGCCTCGGCGACCAGCGTGCGCCTGACCGGTGCCACGCTCGCGGCCGCCGGTTCCTGCACCGTCACGGTGAACGTGCTCAGCAATATCTCGGGCGTCTACACCAACACGGTGCCCACCGCCAGCATCACCACCAATGAAGGCGTGAGCAACGAGGAGCCCACCAGCGCGCAGCTGATCGTCTCCACCCCGCCCACCGTCGGCAAGCAGTTCACGCCGGCCGTGATCCCGCCGGGCGGCGTCTCGCGCCTGAGCATCGTGCTGGGCAACAGCAACAGCAGCGCGATGACGCTGAGCGCGAACTTTGACGACGTGCTGCCCACCGCGCCCGGCCAGATCCAGCTGACCGCCACACCCGCCATGGCGACCACCTGCGGCGGCACCGTGGTGGCCGCGGCCAATGCCACCAGCGTACGCCTGAACAGCGGCGGCACCATTCCGGCCGGCGGCTGCACGATTGACGTCAATGTGACCGGCCTGACCGCCGGCGTGCACACCAACAACATCCCGGCCGGCGCGTTGCAGACCAACCTGGGCAACAACCAGGCACCCGCCAACGCACCGCTGACCATCAGCACCCTGGGCTATATCTCGGGCAAGGTCTTCAAGGACAACAACCCGACGCCCAACGGCACTTTCCAGAACGGCACCGACACGCCGATTTCCGGCGTGAACATTGAACTGCGCAGCGGCGCGAACTGCAGCGGCGCCTTTGTGGCCAACAGCACCACCGACGCGCTCGGCAACTACCTGTTCACCGGCCTGGCGGCCGGCAGCTATTCGGTGTGCCAGACCACCCAGCCCTCGGGCACCATCAACGGCATCACCACGGCCGGCACCATCAGCGGCATCAACGGCAGCACCGGCACGGCCGGCACCGCGTCCAACCCGACCATCAGCAGCAGCCAGGTCACCAACATCACGCTCAACGGTAACGGCGCGGGCGGCGAGATCTCGGGCTCAGCCAGCAACAACTTCGCGGAAGTCGTGCTGTCGTCCATCAGCGGCAAGGTCTTCAAGGACGTCAACAACAACGGCGTGCAGGACGGCGCGGACGACCCGCTGGCCGGCGTGACCGTCGAACTGCGCGATGCCGGCACCAACGCGCTGATGGGGACCACGGTGACCGACGCCGCGGGCGGCTACAGCTTCGCCGCTCTGGTGCCCGGCACCTACACCGTGGTCGAGCCCACGCAGCCCGCCGGCACCTCCAACGGCATCACGACGGCCGGCGCAGTGCCCAACGGCGGCACGCCGGGCACGGCCACCACGCCGGCCGTCACGCCCAGCCGCATCAGCAGCATCGTGCTGCCGCCGAACACCGTGTCGTCGGGCAACAACTTCGCTGAAGTGCCCAACGGCGGCACGATTTCCGGCCGGGTCTTCCTGGACTACGACAACAACGGCGCGGTCAACGGCAGCGACCACGGCATAGGCGGGCAGACCATCAACCTGACCGGCACCGACATCAACGGCCTGGCCGTCTCCAGGACCACCACCACAACGGCCGACGGGCGCTACAGCTTCACCGGCCTGGCCCAGGGCAACTACACCGTCACGCAGCCGCTGCCGCAGGCAACGGGCACGACCAACGGCCAGACCATCGCTGGCAGCACCGGCGGCGTCGCGACGCTGCCGGCCAACCCGGTCTCGTCCATCTCGGCGATTCCGCTGGCCACGGCGAACGCCGTGTCGGCCGACAACAATTTCGCCGAGATCCCCGGCGCCGCGCCCGACCTGGCCATCGCCAAGAGCCACTCACCGGTCAGCTTCGCGCAGGGCTCGAGCACCGGCTTCTACACCATCACCGTCTCCAACGTCGGCACGGTCGCGACCTCCGGCACCATCACGGTGGTCGACACCCTGCCCGCGGGCATGACGGTGGCCGCCGTCGCCGGCGGCGCCACCTGGTCCTGCAGCAGCGCCGTCACCACGGTTACCTGCACCACCAACAGCGTGATCGCCGCGGGCGGCACGGCGCCTGTCTTCACGGTGCGCGTGGCGGTGGCCGCGGGCCTGGCCGGCCAGGTGCTGGTGAACACGGCCGTGGTCTCCGGCGGCAATGAACCCGCCGGCTTCAACGGCAACAACACCGCCACCGACCCCACGGTGATCTCCGACGTGGCCGCGGTGCGCGGCACGGTGTGGCGCGACCTCAACCACGACCGCATCAAGGACCCCGGCGAGCCGCTGGTGCCCGGCTGGATCGTCGAGCTCACGCTGGGCGGCGTGGTCGTGGGTACCACCACCTCCGACGCGAGCGGCGCCTATGCCTTCAACAGCGTGGCGCCCGGCTCGGGCTACCAGATCCGTTTCCGCGAACCGACCAGCGGGCGTATCTACGGCCGCCCGGTCCCCAATGAAACCGGCATGCCCTATACCAATGGCACGGTCAACGCGGCCAACCCCGCCGGCGCCAACAACACCGACGGCACGCTGCAGGGCCTGACCCTCGTCGCCGGCACCACCACGCTGGCGCAAAGCCTGCCGCTGGATCCCAGCGGTGTGGTCTACGACGCCGTGACACGGCAACCCGTGCCGGGCGCCGTGGTGACGCTCTCCGCACCCGGCCTCACGGCGGCCGACGTGATTGGCGGCAGCCTCACGCAGACCACCGGCGCGGACGGCGCCTACCAGTTCCTGCTGCTGGGCGGCGCACCCGTGGGCGGCACGCTGTACACGCTGACCGTGACCTCGCCGGCCGGCTACCTGCCGGGCCCCTCGGCCATGATCCCGGCCTGCACGGCCACCCTGGGTGTGGGCCTGGCCCCGCCCAGCCCGGACCCGGCGCTGGTGCAGAACAGCAACTTCGCGCCCGGCACCGGCGTGCCGCTGCACAACCCCGCGGCCTGCCCCAACAACACGCTGACCCTGGCGGGCGGCGCGGCCACCACGCAGTACTTCTTCACGTTCACCTTTGCAGCGATTCCCGGCTCGGCCAACGTGCTGAACAACCACATCCCGCTGGACCCGATTCTGGGCGGCGCCATCGTGATGACCAAAAGCACGCCGCTGGTCAACGTGGTGCGCGGCGATCTGGTGCCCTACACCATCACGGCCACCAACACGCTGAACGCCGTGCTCGGCAACATCAGCGTGGTGGACCTGATCCCCGCGGGCTTCCGTTACCGCACCGGCTCGGCCTCGCTCAACGGCGTGGCGCTGGAGCCCACCGTGAGCGGCCGCAACCTGACCTGGGCCAACCAGGTGTTCGCCGCCGGTGAGCGCAAGACCTGGCGCATGCTGCTGGTGGTCGGCACCGGTGTGTCCGAAGGCACTTACATCAACCAGGTCGCGGCCCGCAACGCCCTGGTCAATGCGCAAATCTCCAACACCGCCACGGCCGCCGTGCGTGTGGTGCCGGACCCGACCTTTGACTGCTCCGACATCATCGGCAAGGTTTTTGACGACAAGAACGCCAACGGCTACCAGGACCAGGACGAGCCCGGCATCGCCAACGTGCGCATCGCCACGGCGCGCGGCCTGCTGGTCACCAGCGACCACGACGGGCGCTTCCACGTGGCCTGTGCGGCCATCCCGAACGCGGACCGCGGCTCCAACTTCGTGATGAAGGTGGACGAGCGCACCCTGCCTTCCGGCTACCGCCTGACCACCGAGAACCCGCGCGACGTGCGCGTCACGCGCGGCAAGATGGTCAAGCTCAACTTCGGCGCCACCGTGCACCGCGTGGTCCGGCTTGAGCTCTCGGGCGATGCCTTCACCGGCAAGGGCGACGGCACTGAACTGCAGCCTGCCTACCTCGCCACCCTGGAAAAACTTCCCGAGCAGCTCGCCGCGCGGCCTTCCGTGCTGCGCATCGCCTACCGCCGCGGCGCTGAGGCGGCCGGCCTTGCCGAAAAACGCGTGGCCGCGATCAGCGAGCGAATACAGGCCTTGTGGAAGGCAAGGCGCAAGAAGAGCGACGGGAATGAAGCCGGCGACAGCGAACCCCTGCACCCCTTGATGATTGAAACCGAGCTGGAGACGGCGAAATGAATTTCCGTACACATGCGATAGCCGTCGCCGCCGGCCTGCTTTGCGCCGGCTCCGCGGCCTGGACCGCGACCGAAGTCAGCGGCAAACGAATCGACAACGGCCGTATCGACCTGTTCAGCGTGCCGCCGCCCGCGGAAGTGCAGCCCGCCATCGCCTACCCCATGCCTTCGGGCGTGACACGCGAGGAAGCGGCCGGCATGAAGGCCCGCGCGGCCCAGACGCCCAAGGCGCTGGCCTCGGTCGACAAGGCGCTGCAGGAAGCCGGAGGCCTGAGCCTGTTTGTCTCGGGCAAGGCCGAACTCACACCTTCGGCCAAAGCCGCGATTGAATCGCTGGCCGCCGAAATCCGCAGCAAGGGAGCGGCCTCCGCCGGCATGCGCATTGCCGTGGTCGGCCATACCGACAACCAGCGCCTGGCGCCGGACACCAAACGCCTCTTCAAGGACAACCAGGGCCTGTCCGAAGCGCGCGCGCTGGCCGTGGCCGCCTACTTGAAGCAGTTGCTGAACAACCCCGCCATCAGCTATTCGATACAGGGCGAGGGCGAGAGCAAACCGCTGGCCTCGAACGCGACCTCCGAAGGCATGAGCCGCAACCGCCGCGTGGAACTGCGTGTGTGGTTCCAGCCCGCGGCGGCGGCAGCGGCGCCTGTGGCCGCGCCCGCCCCGCTGGCACCCTGCACGCCGCAATCGGTTGGCCAGTCGACCGTGCCTTTCCGCATCACCATAGACGGCGAGCCCATCAACACGGCCGAGATCCCCAACGAAGCCGACGGCCAGCGCTGCGCCGACGTCGCGCTCGAGCGGGCCGACATCCAGGTGCGCTACGACAGCCTGGCCGCGGTGCCGCTGATGAATGCCTGGGCCACACCGGGCACGGCCGTCAAGGGTGAAGCCGTGGAATTCCGCGCCTGGTCCAACTACATCCCCTGGATCAAAAAGGCCGAGCTGCGCCTGTTCCGCCCCGGCCAGAAGACCCAGGAACAACCGTTCGAAATCCTGCCGATAGCCTGGTCGGGCGCCAGCCGCTGGACCATGCCGGCCAACACCGCGGGCGACCAGGTGTTCTACCTGCTGCGTGTGTATGACGCGCAAGGCCGCTTTGACGAAACCAGCCTCAAGCAACTGAACTTGTTGGCACGCGCCATGCCGGCCAATGAAGACCAGGACAAACTGGAGCGCGAACGCCTCACGGGCTATGGCGAGAACAGCCTGGCCTTGCGCAACATCCCGGTGACCGGCGGCACGGTCACGGTCAACGGCAGCAACCTCAAGCCCGGCCAGCGCATAGAAGCCCTGGGCCTGGAGCTGCCCATAGACGCGCAGGGCAAGTTCGCGATGAAGCAGATCATGCCGGCCGGCCCGCAGTCGGTGGAGGTCACGCTCAAGGAGGCCGATGGCCGCGCCAGCACCTTCCGCCGCAACCTCAATATCGCGTCCGATGACTGGTTTTACCTGGCGCTCGGCGACCTGACGGTCGGCAAGAACAATGTCTCCGGCCCCGCCAAGCTCGTGACCGGCGACCTGAGCCACTACGAAGACAAGGTCTACGTCGACGGCCGCGCCGCGTTTTACCTCAAGGGCAAGATCAAGGGCGAGTGGCTGCTCACGGCCTCGGCCGATACGCGCGAGGGCCCCATCGAGGACTTGTTCTCCAACTTCTCGAGCAAGGACCCCAAGTACCTGCTGCGCAGCATAGACCCCAACCTGTACTACCCGGTCTACGGCGACGACAGCACCACGGTGGACGACGCGCCCACGCAGGGCAAGTTTTTTGTCAAGCTGCAAAAAGGCGACTCGCACATCATGTGGGGCAACTTCCAGACCTCCTGGAGCGGCACCGAACTCATGCAGTATTCGCGCGGCCTGTACGGCGCGCAGCTGCGCTACCGCTCCGAAGAGGCCACGGCCTACGGCGAGAAACAGACCCAGATCGACGCCTTCGCGGCCGACCCGGGCACCCTGGCTTCGCGCGAGGAATTCCGCGGCACCGGCGGCTCGATTTATTACCTGCGCCACCTGGACATCACCCAGGGCTCGGAACGCGTCTGGATAGAAGTGCGCGACAAGGACTCCGGCATGGTGATAGAGCGCCGCGAGCTCGCGCCCACGCAGGACTACGAGATCAACTACCTGCAGGGCCGCATCCTGCTGCAGTCGCCGCTGTCCGCCACCGGCAGCGGCGCGGGCCTGATCATGACCTCGGCGGTCGGCGGCCAGCCGGTCTACCTGGTCACGACCTATGAGTTCGCGCCCGGCGTCACCGCCATTAACAACCTGTCGACCGGCCTGCGCGCCAGCCAGTGGCTCAACGACCACTTCCAGTTGGGCGCCAGCACCTACCACCAGGGCGAAACCGGCTCCAGCCAGACGCTCAAGGGTGTGGATGGCACGCTGCGCTACAAGCCCGGCACCTGGCTCAAGTTCGAGGCGGCCCGCTCCAAGGGCCCGGGCAACGGCGCGCAGACCTCGATTGACGGCGGCTTCGGCTTCAACACCCTGAACAACGGCGGCATCCAGTCGGCCGGCGCCGAACGCCTGGAAGCTTCGGTGGACCTGGCCGAGGTGACCGACAGCATGAAGGGCAAGGTCACGGCCTACGCGCAGAACCGCGACCGCGGCTATTCCGCCCCCGGGCAGATCGGCATCAGCGGCGAGGCCGTCAAACAGGCCGGCATGTCGGCCGACGTGGAAGTCGCCGCCGGCACGCGCGTGCTGCTCAAGGCCGACAGGCGCGAGGGCGACCTGCAGGACAGCCAGAACGTAGAGCTCGCCGTGCGCCAGACCCTGAACAGCGAATGGGAAGTCGCGACCGGCGTGCGCGCCGACGACCGCTCCAAGGTCACACCTAACGCGAGTGCCTTGCTCTCGCAAACCGGCTCGCGCACCGATGCGCAGCTGCGCGCCGACTACCGGCCCGACCGCGAAGGCGGCAAGCCCGGCGAAAAAGAAAACTGGGAAGCCTATGGTTATGTGCAGGGCACGCTGGAGCGCGACGACACGCGCGACCCCAACAACCGTGTCGGCCTGGGCGGCGCGCTGCAAGTCAGCGAGCGCGTCAAGCTCAGCGGCGAAGCCTCCAATGGCAGCATGGGCGTGGGCGGCAAGCTGGGCGCCGACTACCGCATCTCAGACCGCAGCAATGCCTACCTGGCCTACACCGTGGAAACCGAAAGCCCCGACGTCGCCTGGCGCGGCCGCCAGGGCACGCTGGTCTCGGGCGCGAGCACACGCGTTTCTGATCAACTGCGCGTCTTCGGCGAAGGCCGCTCCGTCAATGGCGCGGGCCCGCAAAGCCTGACCCAGGCCTTTGGCGCCGACTGGTCGCCCAACGACCGCTGGAACTTCGGCGCCAAGGTCGAGTTCGGCACCGTCTCCGACCCGCTGGCCGGCGACCTCAAGCGCCGCGCACTCGGCGGCTCGGTCGGCTACAAGAAGGACGGCCTCAAATACGGCGGCAACATCGAATGGCGCCACGACAAGGGCAATATCTCGGGCGAACGCACGACCTGGCTGATGCGCAACACCGTGGGCCTGCAGGTGGACCCGGCGTGGCGCCTGCTCGGCAAGCTCAATGTCTCGCGCTCCAGCAACAGCCAGGGCGCCTTTGTTGACGGCAACTACCACGAGTTTGTGCTCGGCAGCGCCTACCGCCCCGTCGACAACGACCGCTGGAACACCTTGTTCAAGTACACCAATTTGAACAATGTGCCCACCGCCGGCCAGCTCACGCCTTCGGGCCAGGCGGCCGACTACGCGCAGCGCAGCCAGGTGTTCTCGGTCGACACGATTTACGACGTCAAGCCCTGGCTGTCGGTAGGCGCCAAATACGCCTTCCGCATCGGCGAACTCAAAGCACCGGTGGCCGGCGGCGAATGGTTCTCCAGCCGCGCCGACCTGTTGATCCTGCGCGCCGACCTGCACCTGGTCAAGGAATGGGACGCACTGGTAGAGCTGCGCAACCTGCGCGCCACCGAAGCGCAAGACGCCAAAGCCGGCGCGCTGCTGGCTGTGTACCGCCATCTCGGCAAGGGCGTCAAAGTGGGCGTGGGCTACAACTTCACCAAGTACTCCGACGACCTGACCGATTTGTCTTACCGCAGCCGGGGCTGGTTTTTGAACGTGCTGGCGGCGTATTGAGGGTGGGGCGGCGCGTCAAGGCAATAGCTTGCGTGTGTCCGCTGTGCTGATATCGTCCAGGTGCCTGAAGGCGGGTGCGATCCTGGCAATGTCGTCTCCCGGGACGCCTGAGCGCTCGAACGACACCTTCCATTCCCGCACGACGCGCCAGACCTCGTCGATCAATTCGCAAGCGCGGGCCTGGCTCAAGGAGAACGCCGGGTGCCCGCCCAGCGCGTTGTCGAGTGTCGCGAGGCGACCCTGGGGCCCGACTCCCAGGTGAAGAAGGCGCTCGGTCGCATGGCTCGGCCGGGGCAGCACGTCATACAGGGGACTGAGCCGCCAGCCGGGCAGGCGGGGATCCCACAGGAAGCCATGGTTGCGCAGGTGGTCGTCGTCGTTGCTGGCGAGGATGTTGAACACCATGCGCTTGAAGAGTTCTTCGTTGTCCGCGCGGATCACGTCCGGATGGCAATACCGGCGCACGGCGGCGGCCAGGTCGGCATAGGATTTTGTTCGCGACTCGGTCTCGTCACATCCGACCAGGGTCAGGCCGCTCACAAAACCCATGCGGCGCTCGGTCAGGCCGTCGGCGGGTGCCAGCAGCAAGTCGGTTGCGGCGGTGGGCAGCGTTCCGTGTGCCAGCCAGTAGCGGTCGAAACGCCGGATCATCATGATGCGGCGGCCGCCCAGAAGGCGCGTGGCCACGGGGGGCACGTTCAATCCGGCCTCCCGCGCGAGCTCCAGCGAAGCACATTCGACCGCGGGGATGTCAAAGGTGTCACTCCTGCTTTGGAACTTCGCGAGCCAAAGGGCGCCGTCCTCATCACGCACGGACGCTTTGGGCCGGGCGCCGCCGAGTGCCGTCCCAACTTCGAAAATGTGTTCAAGCCTGGCGGGAACGTCTTCTCCCGCCTCGATGCGCTCCGCGGCCTCCATCAAGTAGCTGAGCGCGTGAACGCCACCGGCGGCACCGGTGGGGCCGTCAGCAATACCCGAGCGGATGTCCAGCGCGCCTACCCGCTCGCTGCCCGCATGCAGCAGGTACTGCGACTCGGCCAGGCTGTTTGCGGGCACCTTGAGCTTGGCCTCGATCACCCGGCGCCCCCAGGAATCCGGCGCAGCGTCGCGTATGCCGCCGAAGCTCGCCAGGGTGTTGACCGGCAGCAGCAGCTTGCCCTTGACGGGCTCCGGCCCGCGAGTGGCCAGGCTGACCGGGTCCACCTCCAGGGCATCTCTGCGGGCCAGATACTTCAGGCCGTAGGCAAAGCGCGATGCCAGGAGATCGGAACCCTGCTCGGTCATCGTGAGCTGCCCGCAAGGCGCCCAGGCTTCGCCCAGGTAGGCGAAGGTCATCAGCTTCAGGTCTTTGGCCGCCATAAAAATTCCGCTCTAGATAAAGGAGATGAAAGGCACTGCCGGTGCGGGCCTGGGTTCAGAAATCCAGGTCCTTGAGCTCGGCCGCGCTCAGGTCGCGAACACGTTTTGTTGATTCGCGCGCCTGCAGGGCCGCCAGCGCGGGGTCGGCCTGCGTCAACAAAGCTGCCAGCGTGGTGCCGGGCGCGATGGCATCGAGGTAGCGAAGCACCTGCCCAATTGCCAGTCCGGGGTCACCCTTCTCCAGGCGGTAGGCGGTATTGCGCGAGAAGCCCGCGCGCAGTGCCGCATCGGCCTGTTTGACCTTGCGCGCCTGGCGCAGGCGCGCAAGAAGATGTCCGAGATGGACCGTCTCTTGCGCGAGCTGTGGGCTGAGGACTGCGGATTGTTGTACTTTCATGTTCGTGAAATCATTCAATATGTCGATAACGATTGATTTAACGAACATTTTACACTGATTGGATTTTTCATCAATTCGTGCTCGATAAATCAAGCCTTATGGAATTAATGATTGATTTAACGATCATTGATGCCGGACGTGGAATGTATGGCTTGACCGGCATGGCATGGACAAAAAGCGAGCCGCCGCTTCCATGATTGGAGCATCGCTCCTAGGTGTAAACGCCAATATATTGCGAAAAATTTACTCATAAAGTAATTAATAAGTTATTTATTTTTCTTTTAGAAAAAATAAACCAAATTAATTTTCAAAGTAAATTTTTGTCATGCGTGAATTTCTCGACGCCACCGACCGCCGTTTGACCCGGCTGCTTTCCGACGACGCGCAGGACGGCGTGAACCAGCTGGCGGAAAAAATGCAGCTGAGCCCTCCCACGGTCCGCACGCGCCTGAAGGCCTTGATCGAAAAAAACGCCTTGAAGATCGTCGGGCTGCTGAACCTGTCGGAACGGCCGGAACTCATTGGGGCCATCGTGGGCATCAGCGCCAATGCGCAGGGGCATCTTGACGAACTCACGCAAAAGCTCGCGGAGCTGCCCTTCGTGACGTCCGTGAGTGTGGTGACCGGCCGCTTCGACCTCATCGTCGAAGTGCTGGTGGCCGGAGACGTCCAGGACCTTTACCGTTTTACCAGCGAGCTGCTTCCCAGGGTTGCCGGGCCCGGGATCATCAGCCGCAGCGAGACCTTTGTGGTCATGAAGTCGCGCAACAAATGGGTCAACCTGCCGCGCGGCTGCTGGGAGCAGGGCGCCGATGGCGGCACCGGCCCTTCAACCCCTTAGCCTTTTTGGCCCCTTCGACCCCTTTGGCCTCGGCCCCCTGGCCCGCGAATGTTTGAGAAATGCGCCTGTCCCCGGAGGATGTTCCCCCGGGGAGACCATTAAAGGAGAAAGCAATGAAGATCCCGAATTCCCTGGCCACCGTGCTGCTGGCCTGCGCGGGCTTTGCGGGCCTGTGCGGCACCGCCCATGCCTCCACCCTGGAGGACATCCTCAAACGCGGCGAGCTGCGCATTGCCGTGCAGACACAAGGCCCTCCGTTCTCGATGATCGACAAAAACGGCGTGCGCACCGGCAGTTCGGTGGAGCTTGCCAAACTGATGGCCCAGGAAATGGGCGTCAAGGTGGTGTTCCTCGACCTCGACTGGGACGGGCTGTTGCCGGCCCTGATTTCCGGCAAGGCCGACCTGCTCGCGGCCGACATGACGCCCACCCTGGCCCGCGCGACAAAAGTCGCGTTCACCAAGCCCTTTATCTACATCGGGCCCGTGGTGGCGGCGAAGGAGGGGAGCAAGTTCACTTCCACGAATGCCTGCAAGGCGCCCGGCGCAAAAATCGCGGTGCTGTTCGGCAGCACCGGCGAGAAGCTCGCCAAAACCGTCTTCCCCAAAGGTGAGATCAAGAGCTACAAGGGCGGCGGAACCCTGCTGCTGGACGCGGTGAAAAACGGCCAGGCGGACTGCCTGCTCAATGACAGTTCCGCGGTGGCGGGCCAGGCGGCCGGCTATCCCAAGGGAACGTTCAAGGTCATGCCGGAGCTGCTGGCCAAGGAGCCCCTGGCCTACGCGACCCGCTACGACTCCCTGGACCTTCTGAGCTGGATCAACCTGTTCATCGACCAGACCACATTGGACGGGCGCCTTCAACAAAATCTCGACTACTGGGTCAACACGCCCAAGTGGAAAGAAGAGCACTGATCCCGGGATGTGAGCGCGGGTACGGCCTTCTTTTGACCTTCGCGCCTGTCCCCATGCCGCAAGCCTTTCACCCACCGGCCTGCGCATGCTGTCAAACCTGAACTTCAGGGTGATTGCCGAAACCCTTCCCGATTTTTGGGGAGGCCTGGTTTCCACCCTGTCGATTTCGCTGGCCGCGTTCGCGGGAGCCCTTGCCATCGGTGTTGTCGCCTGTGCGATGAGCCTTCAGTCCTCCCGGGTTGTCCGGGCGCCGGCTGTCGCCTATGTGGACGTGGTCCGGGCGACGCCCTTGCTGGCCCAGCTTTATTTCTTGTATTTCGGGCTGCCGAATTTCGGCGTGCTCATGCCGGAAATCATGATCGGCATCGTCGCCCTTTCCATCAACAGCGGCGCCTACGTCAGCGAAATCATCCGCTCCGGCATCCATTCGATTCCGCGGGGGCAGATGGAGGCGAGCGCCAGTTCGGGAATGAGCTATTGGCAGCAGATGCGCCTCATCATTCTTCCGCAGGCGCTGCGGCCCATGGTGTCGCCGCTGATCGGGCAGGCCATCGTGCTGGTCAAGGACTCGTCCCTGCTGTCGCTGATCTCCGTGCTGGAGCTCACGCGTGTGGGGCAAACCCTGGCCAATGACCGCTTCATGCCGGTCGAAGGCCTGGCAAGCACCGCCGCCTGCTACCTGCTCATCTATTACGGGCTGAAGCTGGCGGCCGCGGCATGGGTCCGCCTTGCGCAGCGGCCCGGGCGCTGCTGAAAGCCATGGCCATGGATATGTTCCTCGACCAGTTGCACGGCATGGCCCAGTACTACCCGGTCGTCCTGAAGGGCGTCGGCGTGACGCTGGCGCTGTCCTTCATCGGCATTGCCGCGGGAACGGTTGCGGGCTTTGTGCTGGGCATAGGCCGCGCCAGCGCCAGCAGGGCCCTGTCCTTCCTGGTCGGGGCCTACACCGACATCTTTCGCGGCACGCCGGTGCTGGTCCAGGTGTTCGTCGTCTTTTTTGTGCTCCCTGAAGCAGGCATAGAGCTCGACTCCTTCACCGCGGGCGCCATTGCCCTGTCCAACCTCGCGGCCTGCTTCATCTCTGAAATCGTGGCCGCTGGCATCAGGGCCGTGCCCGCGGGGCAGCTCGAGGCGGCCGCGTCCTCGGGGCTCAGCCGCTTCCAGCAACTGAGGCTGGTGGTGCTGCCGCAAGCCACCCGAATGATCGTCCCTTCCCTGGTCGGGCAGTACGTGCTGCTGGTCAAGGATTCGTCGGTTGTCTCCGCGATCGGGCTGCTCGACCTGACGCGTTCCGGCTGGGTGATCGTGCAATCCGTCCCCAATGGGCTTTTGGTTTTTAGCGCGGTGGGCCTGGGCTACTTCCTGATCTGCTACCCGCTGCTTTATTGGTCCCGGCGACTGGAAAAAACCTGATGAAGCAGCACCATTCAACAGCCCGCCGCCTCCCGGCACGGGCAGCGAGGAATAGCCGGAATGATTAAATTCAGCGACGTCAACAAGTGGTACGGCACGCACCACGTGCTGCAAAACATCAACCTTGAGGTGGCAAAAGGCGAGGTGGTGGTGGTCTGCGGGCCCAGCGGCTCCGGAAAAAGCACGCTGATCCGCTGCGTCAACGGCCTGGAAAAATTCCAGGCCGGCATGCTGACGGTTGAAGGCATGCCGGTCGCCAGCGAGGCCAATCTGCGCAAGCTCCGCATGGAGCTGGGCTTTGTCTTCCAGCAGTTCAATCTTTATCCCCACAAGACGGCGCTCGAAAACGTCACGCTGGCGCCCATCCACGTGCGCAAGCTCTCCGCCAAGGAAGCCGCCAGCCGGGGCCGGGAAATCCTGGCCAAAGTGGGCCTGGCGGACAAATGTGATGCCTACCCGCAGCAGCTGTCGGGCGGGCAGCAGCAACGCGTCGCCATCGCCCGCAGCCTGTGCATGCAGCCCAAGGTCATGCTGTTCGACGAACCGACCTCCGCGCTCGATCCCGAAATGATCAATGAGGTGCTGGACGTGATGGTTGCTTTGGCGAAAGACGGGATGACCATGATTGTGGTCACGCACGAGATGGGTTTTGCCCGCAAGGTGGCGGACCGCGTGGCCTTCATCGACAAGGGTGTCATGGTGGAAGTGGCCAAACCCGAGGCCTTTTTTACCGCGCCCGCGAACGAGCGCACGCGCGAATTCCTCGGAAAAATCCTTCATCACTAGCCATCACCGCCGCCCCAGGCGACGGCACGAACCCCGGAAAGACATTGAATGACTGACATGGCTACGCATGGAACACAGGGCGGGCGTTCCATCGCCATCGTGGGGGCCGGCGTTGTCGGCGCGGCGACGGCCTTGGCCCTCGCGGCCCGGGGCCATGCCGTCACCGTCATGGACCGCGGCGAAGTCGGCGCCGGCACCAGTTCCGGGAACGCCGGCGCCATCGTCACGGGCGCGGTCACGCCAAGCGCCACGCCGGGGGTGATCCGGTCCATTCCCTCCTACCTGCTTGACCCGAACGGCGCCGCCGTGCTGCGGCCCGCGCATTTTTTCCGCGGCCTCCCGTGGCTTCTGCGTTTTATGGCGGCGGGGCGCCCCAAGCGCGTCGCGGCCATCGCGGCGGCCCTGCATCCACTTGTGTCCAATGCCCTGCAGGCCCACCTCGCCCTGGCCGCCCTGAGCGGCGCCCGCGACCTGATCCGGCCCGGCGGCTGGCTGAAGCTTTATGCCTCGGCCGCCGGGTTTTCGGCCAGTGCGCTCGAGCGTGAATTGATGGCGCGCCATGGCGTGCATTTCTCCATCCTCAAGGCCGCGGAGGTCGCCGAGCTCGAGCCCCGGCTCAACAGGAATGCCTACACGCGCGGCTTGTTCCAGCCCGACAGCGGCTTCGTCAACTATCCCCGGGCGCTGGCGCAGTCCTACTTTGAGTGCGCGCGGCAGCGGCAGGCGCAATACCTCCAGGAGAATGTGCTGGCGCTGCGGCCGCTTGACACAGGCGGTGTGTCCATCACGACAGACCAGGCCACACGGCAGTTTGACGCGGTGGTCGTCGCGGCGGGCGCCTGGTCCAAACAATTTGCCGCGCAGATCGGCGACAAGGTCAGCCTGGACACCGAGCGGGGTTACCACCTTTCGTTTGCCTCGACCGGTGATGCCCTGCTGGGCCGGCCGGTGTGTTTTCCTGAAAAGCAGTGTGTGCTCTCGCCCATGCACGATGGCATCTCCCTGAGCAGCGGCGATGAACTGGCGGGCCTGGACGCGCCGCCGGATTTCCGGCGGATTCGCGCACTTATTCCTTTTGCCCGCAACGCGCTGCCCGGCATCACGGGCCAGGCTGTCCAGCGCGAATGGATGGGCTACCGCCCCTCCACGCCCGACTCCCTGCCCGTGATCGGGCGCTCGCCGCGCTGCGCGAACGTGTGTTACGCCTTCGGCCACGGCCATCTCGGGCTGACCTTGTCGGCGCTGACCGCCCAGCTGGTTGCCGGAATGCTGAGTGGCGACCCTGAGCCCTTTGACCTGTCTGCCTACCGGATTGCCAGGTTTTGAGCGGCCCCGTCATGAACAACAAACACACCCGTGGGAGCACGCCATGCCAGCTGTAATCGAAGCGGCAAAAATCGGCGTCCTGTGCTGGGAGACCGGGCAGGTGCCCAGGGGCCTGCTGCAGCTCGAGGCCTTGCCCGGCAACAGCACCAATCCCGCGTCCTATGGTTATCCGGTCAGCTTCCATCCGGTGCGCGGCGCCAATGTCCATACGATTCTGGAGAATCCCGACCCCGATGTCCTGCAGACCATGATGGCCGACGCCGCCGCCATGGTGTCCCAAGGCATCAAGGCCATCACGACGAGCTGCGGGTTCAACGCCATCTTCCAGCGCGAACTGGCGCAGGCCGCGGGCGTGCCGGTGTTGACCTCCAGCCTGCTGCAAGTGCCCTTTGTCAGGCTGCTGCACGGCCCGCGGAGCGAAATCGGCATCATCACCGCCAATGCACGCGCCCTGGGTCCGCAGCACCTGGCGGCTGCCGGCATCGCCAGCATGGACGGCTTGCATATCCTGGGCCTGGAGCAATGCCCGGAGTGGAACCGGATGTTCGCCGAGCCGAATGCCGACATAGCCCTGGAGCTCATCGAGCAGGAAGTCCTGGGCACGGCGCGACGCGCGCTTGAGCAGCATCCGGGCATCCGGGCCTTTGTCCTGGAATGCACCGACCTGCCGCCTTACTCGGAAGCGATCCGGCGCGAGTCAGGCCTGCCGGTGTTTGATTTCATCACCATGGTCAATTACCTGCATTCGACCATCTGAGGGGCTTTGCAAGTTGCCTGGGCTTGCGCCGTGGCAAGGATGGGGGCCGCTAGCGGAATCCAAACGGCCACAAGTTCACCCCCTGGTACGCCGGCAGGACCATTCCTGCGCTAGAGGCCAACACGGCTGCTGCCCGCCCTTACCTGCGTGAGCAACCACGCGCGAAACACCGTGAGGGCTTCAAGCTTGGCTGACTCCTCGGGATACACCAGGTAGTAGCCCCGGGGGGAGGCCCATTGTTTCTTCGAAAGCCGGCGTAAACGGCCGGTTGCGACCGCATCGTGGGCCATGAAGTCGGGCAGCAGCACCGCCCCCAGGCCTGCTATCGCGGCGTTCAGGGCCATCGACATCAGCTCGTAGCGCGGCCCCTCCTGTCCGGTGCCGATCTGGATGCCGGCTTGGTCGAACCATTTTTGCCAGGCGTCCAGCACGGTGGTGTGGTGCACCAGTGCCGACACCGGCGTGCGGGACGTCAGCGACTTCCCGTGTTTTGTGATCCATGCGGCGGAGGCATACGGCGCCATCGTCAGGGGCAGAACAAAATCGTTGTGAACTCCGATACGTTTTCCGTCACCGAATTCGAGCGAGGCGTCCACCGCCATGCTCTTGAAATCGACCGACCCCACGCGAGTGGCGAAATTCAAGGTGATCTCGCTGTGCGCGCGCGTGAAGTCCGGCAGGCGCGGAATCAGCCAATAGCTGCCCAGCGACGCGCCCACCGACAGTGCCAGCGTGCCTCCGCGCCCCTTGAGCGCCATCACGTTGGCGGTCGCGCGTTCGAGGCGCTGCAGAATTGGGCCGACTTCATCCAGGTAATAACGGCCGGCCTCCGTGAGGACTACCGCATCCCGGCGCCGCACGAACAGCTTGAGGTCCAGGCGGCTTTCAAGCGCCATGATCTGGCGGCTGATCGCGCCTTGTGTCAGGTGCAGCTCTTGCGCGGCCGCGGTGAAAGAGCGCAAGCGCGCGCTGGCTTCAAGGCATACCAGGGACATGGTGGAGGGCGCGCGCAGCATCATGGTGCATGAGAAAAAAGCATGGAAGACGCAGAAATTGTCGTTTGTAGCCAAAGGTTTGTCCACGCATCATTCAGTTTCCTCATTCCTGATCCCCGATCCTCAAGGTGACCTCCATGACCGAATACCGGACAACGCGGCGAAATCTCCTCAAACTGGGGGCCGTGGCGATGGCCTCATCGCCCCTGCTGGCACGCGCGGCCTGGCCCGACCGGCCCATCCGCCTGATCGTTCCCTCCGCTGCGGGCGGCTCGCCCGACAACATCTGCCGCATCCTGACCAGCGAGTTGATGAAAGCCCTGGGACAGCCGTTTGTGATCGACAACAAGCCCGGCGCAAGCGGCAATATCGGCATGCAGGAGATCGTGCGCGCGGCGCCGGACGGCTACACGCTGGGATACGGCAATGTGGGCACGCTGGCCATCAACAAATCGCTGTTCTCCAAGCTGCCCTATGACCCGGAAAAACAGCTGGTCCCCGTGGCGCTGCTTGGGTATGTGCAAAACGCGCTCGTCGTCAGGAATGACCTGGGCGTGAAGAACGTGGCCGAGTTGATCGCGCTGGCCAAATCCAGGCCCGGCAAACTCAGCATGGCGTCTCCCGGCAACGGCACCACCGGCCACCTGGGTGGTGAGCTGTTCAAGAGCATGACCGGCACTTTCATGACCCACGTGCCTTACCGCGGCAGCCCGCAGGCCATCCAGGACCTGATGGGCGGCCAGGTCGACCTGATGTTCGACAATCTGTCGTCCATCGCGCCGCACATCAAGAACGGGCGCATCAAGGCGCTGGGGGTTTCAGGCCGGGCGCGCAGCCCATTGTTTCCCGAGGTGCCGACCATTGGGGAGTTCGTCAAGGGGTATGAAACGACGGCCTGGGGCGGCATTGTCGCGCCGGCCGGCACGCCGCGCGACGTCGTGCTTAGGCTCAACGGCGAAATCAACAAGGTGCTGGGCAGCGCCGCGGTCAATGAGCGCTATGCCGCCATTTCCTTCGAGACAACCATAGGCTCACCCGACCGCCTGTTTGACCGCGCCCTGCGGGAGACGCGGATGTGGACGGAGGTCGTCAAGCGCGCCGGCGTCCAGGTGGATTGAACGCGTATGTTCGATTGCATCATTGAAGGCGGCGAGCTTGTTGACGGCACGGGTTCGGCCCGGGTGCGTGCCGACCTCGGCATGTCCCAGGGAAAAATTCTTGCCATCGGCGACCTGTCGGCCGCGCCCGCCAGCGAACGGGTGAGCGCGCACGGGCGGATTGTCGCGCCGGGTTTTATCGACGTGCACACCCACGATGACCGTTTGCTGCTCACGCCCACCGCGGGTGCCCATCCCAAGTTGTCGCAGGGCGTGACGACGGTGGTGTCGGGCAACTGCGGTGTCAGCCTTGCTCCCCTGCAGACCCGCCATCCGCCGCCGCCGCTGGACATCCTGGGAACGGACGGCTGGATCTACCCGAGTTTTGCGGCCTATCTGGATGCGCTGGAGCAGTCCGCGTTGGCCGTCAATGTCGCCTGCCTCGTGGGCCACTCCACGCTGCGGGTCAAGCACATGGCCGACCTTGGAAGGCCCGCCACCCCCGATGAGTCGGCGGCCATGGCGGCGGAGCTGGCCTCGGCGCTGGCCGCGGGTGCCATCGGCCTGTCGACCGGGCTGTACTATCCGCCCGCGAAAGCGGCCACGGCTGAAGAGGTGGTCGCCGTGGGCGCGCAACTCAAGGCGGCCGGCGGCATCGTGACCATGCACATCCGCGACGAAGGCGACGCCATCGACGAGGCCTTGCGCGAGGCCCTGCACATAGGCCGGGAACTGGGCGTGGACACCGTTATTTCCCATCACAAGCTGGTCGGCACCGCCAACCACGGCCGATCCGTGCAGACCCTGGCGATGCTGGAGCAGGCGGCGCGAGGGCAAGCGGTCTGCTTTGACTGCTATCCCTACAACGCGTCGTCCACCATGCTGCTGCCGTCCCGCGTGAAGCAGTCAAGCGACGTGCTGGTGACCTGGTCCCAGCCCGAGCCCGGTGTCGCGGGCCGCTCGCTGAAAGACCTTGCGCGCGAAAGAAACCAGACCGAGGAAGAGGTGGCGCGGGCATTGCAGCCGGCCGGGGCCATCTACTTCGCGATGAGCGAGGACGACGTCGGCCGCATCCTCAGCCACCCGATGGCCATGGTCGGCTCGGACGGCCTGGCGCATGACGTGCGCCCGCATCCGCGTTTGTGGGGGACTTTTCCGCGCGTGCTGGGGCACTACGTGCGCCAGAGAAAGCTGTTTTCGCTTGAGACTGCCATTTACAAAATGACGGGCCTCAGCGCAAGGCGCTTCGGCCTCGCCGGCCGCGGCATCCTGGCGCCCGGAAATCACGCGGACGTCGTCATCTTTGATGAACATCGCGTCACCGCCAACGCCAGCTATGAGCACCCCACCGAAGTCAGTTCGGGAATCGACGCCGTCTTTGTCAATGGCCGGCTCGCCTGCCGCAACGGCCTCAGCGTCAACATGGATGCCGGCCGCGTGCTGCGCGGCAAAGGAAATATCCGCAAGACTGGCTAATGCGAATGCCGGTGGTGGGCATCCGGGAAATGCGCATGGCTGTGGGAGATGGGCAGGTGCTGGTGCGCATGCGTGTGGCGCGTGCCGGGCGCCACCGGCTCTTCGTGCGTTTCGTGCGCATGGTCGTGGTGCTCGTCACTCAGGCCGTGCACATGTTCATGGCTGTGCTCCAGCGGCTCATGGGTGTGTGCATGCTGGTGGCTCTCGGTCAGGTGCAGCCAGACGCCCCAGGCCATCAACGCCGCCGCGATGAGCAGGGACAGCGTGACGGGCTCGCCGAGGACGGCAATCGCCAGGGCCGCACCCACAAACGGCGCGATGGAAAAATACGCCCCCGTGCGCGCCGTCCCAAGGTGGCGCAAGCCGAGCACAAACAGCGCCAGGCTCGCGCCATAGCTCGCAAAACCCAGCAGCGCCGCCGCCAGCACCACAGGTAGCGCGGGCCACGCGGCGCCCAGCGACAGCGCCAGCACCAGGTTGGTGGCACCGGCCACCAGGCCTTTGACCATGGCGATAAACGAAGCGTCGGACAAGGACACCTTGCGCGTCAGGTTGTTGTCCACACCCCAGGCCAGGCAGGCGCCCACCACGGCCAGGGCCGGCCACAACGCCCCAAAGCGCGCCTCACCAGGCCAGGAAAGAATCACGCCGCCCGCCACAATCGCCAGCATGCCCAGCGCGATGCGGCGGTCAAAGTTCTCGCGAAAAACAAACCAGGCAATCAAGGCCGTCAACACGCCTTCCGCATTCAGCAGCAGCGAGGCACCCGACGCCGGCATGCCGGATAAACCGACCATCAGCAGGACCGGGCCCACCATGCCGCCCGCAATCACGGCACCGGCCAGCCATTTCCATTCCCCGCGAGGCATGCGCACAGGCGCTGAGCGGCGCAGCCGCCGCAGCAGAAACAAGCCAACGCCCGAACCCAGGTAAAGCAAAGCCGCCAGCAGCCAGGGGCTGGCCTGCGCCAGCAAGAGCTTGGCCAGCGGGGTGCCCGTGCCGAACAGGGTGGCCGCGAGCAGGGTGGCCAGTACGCCGGGTTGGGACAGTGGGTTCATGGAATGGCTTTTGGGGTGCGGGGATTTATGCCTTTTCCATATTACGCGAGTGCTGGCTCGCTTGTGATGAACTTGGAGGACGGGCGGCGTGATCAACGCTGATGGGTTGCATGGTTTTCCGCCACATAGACCGGCGCCACCTGCGCCGGCAACGGTGACCTGCCCCGAATCAGGTCCGCGATTTTTTCCGCGATCATGATGGTCGGCGCATTCAGGTTGCCGCTGACGACATTGGGCATGATGGAGGCGTCCACCACGCGCAGGTTCTGGATGCCGTGCACGCGGCCGGCGCCGTCCACCACCGCCATCGGATCGGTCCCCATGCGGCAACTGCAGGACGGATGAAAAGCGCTTTCGGCCTTGTCGCGGATGAAGGCGTCGATTTCGGCATCGGTCTGGACCTTGGCCCCGGGCGAGATCTCGCCGTTGCGGAAAGGCTCGAATGCCGCTTGGGAAAATATCTCGCGCGTCAGCCGCACACCCGCGCGCATTTCCTTGCGGTCCTGCTCGGTCTGCATATAGTTGAACAGGATGCGCGGATGCGCCTTGGGGTCCGCCGAGCGCAGCGTGATATGGCCGCGGCTGGTCGCGCGCATCGGCCCGACGTGTGCCTGAAAGCCGTGCTGCGTGGCCGGTGCGCTGCCGTCGTAGCTGACCGCCATCGGCAGAAAATGGTATTGCAGGTCCGGATGCACCACGCCCGCCGCGCTGCGGATAAAGCCGCCGGACTCGAAATGGTTGGTCGCGCCCAGGCCTTTTCCGGCGAACAGCCATTGCACGCCGATCTTCAGTTTGGCCAGGGGGTTCATCGCGCTGTACAGGGTAATCGGCTGCTTGCTGGCGTACTGCACGTAAACCTCGAGATGGTCTTGCAGGTTTTGGCCGACACCCGGAAGGTCGACCCGCGGCTGGATGCCCAAGGCGCGCAGCTCCTCCGCATTGCCGATGCCGGACAGCATCAGCAGCTGCGGCGAATTGATCGCGCCGCCGGACAGGATCACCTCACGCGCCGCACCCACCTGATGCAGGCGCGAACCTTGCGCGTATTCGACACCGGTCGCGCGTGCGCCCTCAAGCAAGACCCGCGTGACGCGCGCGCGCGTCACCACGCGCAGGTTGCCGCGCCTGGCCGCCGGACGCAGGTAGGCCTGCGCCGTGCTCCAGCGGCGGCCTTTGTAGACCGTCATGTCCATAGGCCCGAGGCCCTCCTGCTGGTAGCCGTTCATGTCCTCGGTGTAGGGGTAGCCGGCTTGTTGCCCCGCCTCGATGAAAGCGCGGTAGAGCGGGTTCTTGCAGGCGGCCGTGGAGACATACAAGGGGCCGTCCTTGCCGCGGTAGGCGTCGCCGCCTTTCAGGCGGGTTTCGGATTTCTTGAAGTAGGGCAGGCAGTGTGCGTAAGACCACTGCGCCAGCCCGGGCATGCCGGCCCAGGCGTCATAGTCAAACGCGTGTCCGCGGATATAGACCATGCCGTTGATCGACGACGAGCCGCCGAGCACGCGGCCGCGCGGGCAGTGCATGCGACGCTGGTTCATGAAAGGTTCCGGTTCGGTGTCATAGAACCAGTTGTACTTGTCGTTGGCCAATGGGTAAGCGAAGGCCGACGGCATGTGGATGAAGATGCTGTGGTCCGCCGGGCCGGCTTCCAGCAGCAGGACGCGCGCGCCTTCGTCTTCGGTCAGGCGGTTGGCGAGGACGCAACCGGCTGAACCGGCGCCGACGATGATGTAGTCGTATTGTTCTTGTCTCATGTGAATTCCGGAGTTCCTGATCGGGAGTCGGCTTGCCGTGATGTCCTATTCATAAGGACAAGCCACTTCACCCAGCTCGACGTACACGCTCTTCAACTGCGTGTAGTAGTCAATCGTCACCATGCTGTTTTCATGGCCTATGCCCGATTCACGGATACCGCCAAACGGCATCTCGATGGGCGTGATGTTGTAGTTGTTGATCCAGCACACGCCCGCCTGCAATTGCGCCGCCACCCGGTGCCCGCGCGCCAGGTCGCCGGTGAACACCCCGGCTGCCAGGCCGAAGCGCGTATCGTTGGCGCGCGCCACCGCTTCCGCCTCATCACTGAATCGCAGCACCGACATCACAGGCCCGAAGATCTCTTCACGCACGATGCTCATGTCGTCCCGGCAATCGGCAAAAATGGTCGGCTCAACAAAATTTCCCTGCACCAGTGCGCCGGTCTTGAGCTGTTTGCCCCCGGCGACCAGCCGCGCGCCTTCGGCCACGCCTTTGTCGATGTAGCTGAGCACACGCTGCATATGCGGGCGCGAAATCAGCGCGCCGACCTGCGTCGCCGGGTCCATCGGGTCGCCGATGCGCAGTTTTCGGGTGCGCGCCTGCAGCTGTTCCAGAAACGCCTCGTGGATGTCCTCATGCACAAAGACCCGCGTGCAGTTGGTGCAGACCTCGCCCTGCGTATAAAAATTGCCGAGCATCGCGGCGGACACCGCCTGCCTCAGGTCGGCATCGGGGAACACCAGCAGCGCCGATTTGCCACCCAGCTCCATGGTCGCGCGCTTCAGGGTTTTGGCGGCTTCCGCCATGACGGCTTTGCCGGTGCCGACCGAACCCGTGAGCGACACCTTGGCCACCGCCGGGTGCGACACCAGCAGCCGGCCGGTGCGGCCGTCGCCCTGCAGCACATTGAACACGCCGTCCGGCACACCGGCCTCGGTGTAGATTTCCGCGAGCCTGGCGGCGCTGCGCGGCGTCAATTCTGATGGCTTGAAAATCATGGCGTTGCCGCAGGCCAGGGCCGGCGCCGACTTCCAGCAGGCGATCTGCAGGGGATAGTTCCAGGCGCCTATGCCCACGCAAATGCCCAGGGGTTCGCGCCGCGTGTACGCAAAAGCGTTCTTGAGCCCGTAATGGTGGCCGTGAATCGTCGGCGCCAGGCCGGCAAAATATTCAATGCAGTCGGCGCCGCTGGCGACGTCGACCACTTCGGCCTCCTGGATCGGCTTGCCGCAATCCGCCACCTCCAGCTCGGCCAGTTCGCGGTTGCGCGCGCGCAGCAATTGCGCCGCCCGGTACAGGATGCGGCCGCGCTCCGCGCCGCTCATCGCCGACCATTTCGCCAGCCCGGCTTGCGCCGCTTCAACCGCACGCTCGAGTTCCGGCGCAAGTGCCAGTTCGACGCGGCACAGGACCTGGCCCGTGGCCGGATTCAGGTTTTCCAGTGTTTCCGAAGCGGTGCTGGCTTGGTAAGCGCCGTCTATGTAGTTGCGTAGTGTGGGGGTCGTCACGAGCTCACCTTGTTCCGATGTTTCGCCGTGCAATCGTCGATGGGTCGATTGCCTTGACGGCTCACTATAGGTTCAGGGCACCCTGCGCTCTTGATGTATTACGACCACGCGATGGCGCAAATTTCCGGGCTCCATCAAGCCCGTCAAGTGGTGTGCAGCGCTGGGCATTCATTTGCGCGCCGGTGAAACGGCCCGCCGCATCACCGGCGCCTGCACGGACTGCAGCCGGTCCGCCCTGGGCGGGCAGCCGAACTTGTCCCGGTAGACGCGCGAGAAATGTTCCAGCGACGAATAGCCGGCGCCGACAGCCACTTGCGCCACACTCATGTCGGTTTGCTGCAGCAGCTTGTGCGCGCGCGCCAGCCGCAGGTTGATGTAGTACTTCAGGGGCGGCAGCGACGTGTAGTGCTGGAACAGGCGTTCCAGCTGGCGCCGCGACAGCCCGACCCGGGTTGCGATCTCGTCGCAGGGCACGGGCTCTCCCACGGTTTCCTGCATCAGATTGATCGCGGCCTGAACATGCCTGCTGCCTTCGCCGGGGCGCTTGTTGGCACTGCTGAGCAAGGAGTCCGTTGGGTAGCGGACCTGCGTGTACTGCATGTGCTGCGAAACCTCGTGTGCCAGGTCGGCGCCTTCGCGCTCGCCTATCCACTGCAGCATCATGTCCAGCGTTGACGTGGCGCCCGCACAGGTCAGGCGGCGTCTTTCTATGGTGTAAAACTGGTCTTTCGCATTGACGCTCGGGTACAGCTCCTGGAAGCCTTCCAGGTTGTCCCAATGAATCGCCGCGCTATAGCCATCGAGCAAACCAGCGGCTGCCAGGATTTCGGCGCCGGTCTCTATGCCCGCGAGTTCCGCGCCGAAGGCCGCCTGCCGCCTCAGCCAGTTTTTGATCTTGCGGTTCTTCGCGTACTTCTTGGCCTCGAAGCTGGCAATCACAAAAACCGCGGAGAACTCCATGTCATCAGACAACTCCGCATCCACCGGCACCTGCATGCCGTGCGTCCCTATCACCGGTGCACCGTCGACCGAAAGCGTGGTCCATTCGAACAGCTTGCGCTGCATCAGCCAGTTGGCCAGCACCAGCGGTTCCATCACCAGGGCCAGGCCCAGGTTGGAAAACTGCGGGATCAGCAGCAAGCCGACCCTGCGCGCCGCGGGTGTGGCTTTGGGCGACGTGCGCTCCCGGTTTTCTTCCTTCATAGAGACCCGCCATGCGTTGACAAACAGCCTATAAGGTATTTTGCGCAGCCCTCAGGTGTTTGACGGAATACGACATATGTTAGTCGTATTACGTCAATATTGGCTGTTTTCCTAAACCTATAGTTCGTCAACGGAAGAGCACTGCTTACCGGCATGCACCACTCGCCTTGCGGCGGGAACGGCAAAAAAAGCATGCGGTGGGCAGGCCTGTTTCAGTCCCTGTAAATGCGCTATCCAACCAGGAAAACGTGACATGAGGTCTCTGCACATACTCGGCTCGCTTGCGGTTCTTGCCCTCACCCTTTGCGCCGGCCCCGCAAGCGCACAAAGCAAATCGCCGGCTGGCGCCAAAGAGGCGGAAAGCTGCCGCACGGTGCGTTTTGGTGATGTCGGCTGGAGCGACATCGCGGCCACCACGGGGCTGGCATCGGTGGTCCTGGAAGGCCTGGGTTACCAGCCGAAGACGACGCTGGCTTCGGTGCCGATTACCTTCGCGGGCATCAAGAGCAAGCAGATCGATGTTTTTCTCGGCTACTGGAACCCGAGCATGACGCCCATGATCGAGCCCTTCGTCAAGGCGGGCCAGGTCAAGGTGCTGGATCAGCCCAACCTGGCCGGTGCCAAATACACGCTGGCGGTCAACAGCACCGCTTTTGAAGGCGGCCTGAAGACCTTTGCCGACATCGCGAAATTTCGCAAAGAGCTCGATGGAAAGATCTACGGCATCGAAGCCGGCAATGACGGCAATCTGCTGATCCAGCGCATGATCGACAAGAACGAGTTCGGCCTGAAGGATTTCAAGCTGGTTGAGTCCAGCGAAGCCGGCATGCTGTCCGAAATACAGCGCGCGTCGCGCCTGAAAAAATGGATCGTCTTCCTGGGCTGGGAACCGCATCCGATGAACGTGCAGCTGAAGATGAAATACCTGGAAGGCGGCGACACCGTGTTCGGCCCGAATTTCGGCGAGGCCAAGGTGTACACCGCGACCACCCCCGATTACCAGGCGCGCTGCCCGAACGCGGCCAGGCTGATCGGCAACCTGCAATTCAGCACCGACCTGGAAAACCAGGTGATGGTGCCCATCACCAACAAGGTCAAGCCGAACGACGCGGCCCGCGATTGGTTGAAGAAGAACCCGGATGTGCTCAAGAAGTGGCTGGCCGAGGTCAGCACCTTTGACGGCAAGGATGGGCTGGCGGCGGTCAGCAAGCATCTGGGTCTTTGACCGCGTCGCCACCAAAAAAAGTTATCGGAAAGTTACCGCGAAGTTATCGCTTGTCTCATCAAAAAAACTCTGGAGGTTCGTATGAATTTGGTTAAAAAGCTGTTGTCCGGCTTGCTGCTGGCGGGTGTTGCTTTCGGCTGCTCAGCCGTCGAACTGAAACACTGGCCCGCCGATGCCGCGGCCAAACTCAATGCGCTGGTCAAGACGCATGCGAACAAAGGGGAGTACGCCGTGTTCGATATGGACAACACGAGCTACAACTTCGACCTGGAAGAGTCCCTGCTGCCTTACATGGAAATGAAAGGCCTGCTGACGCGCGAGAACATGGACCCTTCGCTCAAGCTGATCCCGTTCAAGGATGTCAACGGCAACAAGGAAAGCCTGAACAGCTATTACTACCGGCTCTGCGAACTCGACGACATGGTTTGCTACCCCTGGGTGGCGCAAATCTTTTCAGGCTACACGCTCAAGGAGTTGAAAGGCTTCGTCGATGAATTGATGGCCTACGGCAAGCCGATCCCGGCGACCTACTATGAAGGCGACACGGTCAAGACCATAGACATCCAGCCGCCGCGCATCTACCAGGGCCAGCGCGAACTGATGAACCATTTGATGGAAAACGGCATCGAGGTCTACATCATGACCGCCGCGCATGAAGAACTGGTGCGCATGGTGGCATCCGACCCGCGGTACGGCTACAACGTCAAGCCGCAAAACGTGATCGGCGTGGCGACCATGCTGAAAGACCGCAAGACCCAGGAACTGACCTCGTCCCGCCTGCAAATCCAGAAAGGCAAATACGATCCCGCCAAAAACATGGACCTGCAAATGCATCCTTACTTGTGGACGCCGAACACCTGGATGGCGGGCAAGTATGCGGCGATCCTGACCTACATCGACCAGTGGAAAAAACCCATCCTGGTCGCGGGCGATACACCGACCAGCGACGGCTACATGCTGTTCCACGGGACGGACATCGATCGTGGCGGCGTGCGCATTTGGGTCAATCGCAAAGCCAAATACATGACGCAGATCACCGACATGTGGACCAAAAACGCGGCGCGCCAGAAGGAGCTGGGCCTGCCGGTCACGGCCGACAAGAACTGGATCGTCGTCAAGCCGGAAGACATTCATCCGCTGCCTGCCGGCAACAAGTAAGCCGGCTTCGTCCGCCCGTCCGTTCGTCCACCCGTCCACCCATCCGCCAGGAGGTGTTCAATGAAGCCTGATCGTCTCTACCCCGGGATGCCCTCCCGGGTCCGGCGCGCCCTGTGCGCAGCCTTGTGCGTGGCTGGGATGGGACTGTTCCCCGTTCACGCCGCCAACAGCCCGGCGCCTTTGACGCTGGGGCTCATCGTCACGGGCGATACCGTGGAGAAGATGGTGGAAAACTGGAAGCCTTTCACCGACGCGCTGGCCAAAGAGATGCAGCGGCCGGTGCAGGTTCTGGCTTCGAAAGACTTCGCCGAAATTTCCGGTGCCCTGAAGAGTGGGCAGGTGCAGGTGGCCTGGGTCAACAACAAGCTGGCGATCGAACTGGTGGAGGCCGACCAGGCGCTGGTGTTTGCGCAGATGGTCGGGCTGGATGGAACGCGCGGCTACAGCTCGGTCTTGCTGGCCCGCAAGGACGCCGCGCCCCAGAGCCTGGCGGAGGTGATCAGCCGCCCGGGCAGCTACACGCTGGGGGCCGGCAACAAGGAGTCGATTTCGGGCTTCCTGGCGCCGAACTACTATGTGTTCGCCAAGAACAAGATCGATCCCGAGAAACACTTCAAGAAGATCAACCGCACCAGCCACCGCGACAATTTTCTCGCGGTAGCCGACGGCCAGGTGGACCTGGCGACCAACAACACCGCGGACATGTTGCGCTACAAGGTGGAGTTCCCGGACAGGATGGCGCGCGTCAAAGTGATCTGGGAGTCCCCACTGATTCCCAACGACCCCATCCTGTACCGCAAGGACCTGCCGGCGGCAACGCAGCAACGCATCCGGAAGTTCTTCCTGGCCTACGGCCGCGACGAGGCCGAAAGGGCCACGCTGAAGAATATGTATGACCTGTCGGCGTTCAAGGCTTCGTCGAACTACCAGCTGCGGCCCGTGGCCGACCTGTCATTGTTCCAGGCGCTGACCAAGGCGATGGGCAGCCCCCAGGATGGCGGCGATTTCAGCGCAACGCTACAGCAGCTGACCCAGCGGGCCGCCCGGCTGGACACGCTGCTCAATTCCACGCGGATTGAGAGTCAATAGCCGGGGCCAGCGCCACCTACCGTATCAACGGAAAAGTCCGAAAGTACTCCGCCTCCAGCTGCGCCGGGTCCAGCTTCTTGAGGGCCGCGTCAAACGCATCGCGCATCTCCAGCCCTGCGGGGCTGCGCTTGAAGCAGACATGCAGGGTCAACTGTGCGATGGGCCTGGGGTTGAACACCACCTGGTCGGCGCCGCCCAGGCGCGACAGGGTGTAGTTCAGCACGTTTTTGTCGATGACGATGCCGCGTATCTTGCCTTCCCTGAGCTTTTTGACGTTCTGTGCGTCGCTGGCGCCGGCCTCGACGGCCTGGCGTTTTTCCTTGATGGCGTTGTCGAAGGCTTCGCCGTTGACATAGCCTTCCACCACACCGAGCTTGTAGGGCTCAAGGTCAGAGATGGTGTTCCAGGTGATGGGCGCGCCTCTTAATGTCGCCACGCCCAGCAGGCTGGTGCCTATGGATTGGGACAGGTGGCAAGCTTGCTCCCGCTTGGTGTTGAAGTAGACGGGAAAGTAGCCCTCGTAATTGGGATCTTTCTCGCCCCTTTCCACGGTGGTGGCCCAATCCGAGGAGGCGCTCATCAGGCGGTAGCCGGCGCTCTTTGCCACCACGGTGGCAACCCGGGTCGAGAGCCCGTCCTGCGGCAGCAGCTGGCCGTTGTAGGGCGGCCATTCAAGCGTGGCCAGGCGCATCACTTTGGCGGTGGGCGTCCCAGGGGTGGCAAAGCTTGTCTGCGCGTGGCAGTTCAGCGTGGTCAAGGCGGTCAGGGCGCAAGCTGTCCAAATTGCGCGAGCCACCAGAGAGTACGAAATAACGTTCATAAAAACTCCTCAGGCTCTACCCTCAATGAACACAAAAGATTACAAATTTGTGAGCCCGCGCCCATTGTTCGGCGGCCTTGGCAGGCGCAGTGGTGTGGAGTGGACGCGAATTTGTCCAAACCCGACAGCGGCACGAAGCAGGAAGGTGAAGGGGAAGGTGAAACGGGAAGAGCGGCCGCTATGGCGGCCTGTTGCTTCGACCCAGGCGCGCGACGCTAAGGCCGAGCCGCCATAGCCTGCAGGTGCTGCTGCTGTTCCTCGAACTGAAGCCGCGTGATGTCGCGCTCCAGCCCCACACGACTGGCCTGGGGGATGGCTTGCGTTTTGTACAAGCCTATCCAGACATCGGTGATCCGGCTGTCGGCAAACACGCGGACCAGCAGCTCATTCAAACGTGTTTCGAGCAGGGGCGTGTGCGCGCTCAGCGGCCACTCGTCGAGCATCCAGCGGCAGATCGGCTCGTAGTCAAAGCATTGCGCCAAAGTGGAAGGGGACGCCTCAGCCAACCCGCTGATGCGCAGGCTCACCAGGATGGGCTGGGGTTCGTGTTCATGCGCGTACACGCCGACGCGCAGCCGGGTCTCCAGCGACTCGACGCGGGCCGTCCATCGGGAGCGCGGCGCCATCGACGGTTCACCCATGCTTTTCTCAAACACTAGCATTCAACAATATTGACCGCCAGCCCGCCGCGCGCGGTCTCCTTGTACTTGGTCATCATGTCGGCGCCGGTTTCGCGCATGGTCTTGATGACCTTGTCCAGGCTCACATGGTGGGTGCCGTCGCCGTGCAAGGCCATGCGGGCCGCGTTGATGGCCTTGACCGAGGCAATGGCGTTGCGTTCGATGCAGGGTATCTGGACCAGCCCGCCGACCGGGTCGCAGGTCAGCCCCAGGTGGTGCTCCATGCCGATTTCGGCCGCGTTCTCCACCTGCTCGGGTGTGCCGCCCATGACGGCGCACAAGGCGGCCGCCGCCATGGAGCAGGCCACGCCGACCTCGCCCTGGCAACCCACTTCGGCGCCCGAGATGGAGGCGTTTTCCTTGTACAGCATGCCGATGGCGGCGGCGGTCAGCAGGAAGTCGATCACGCCGCCGGGCGTGGCTGTGGCGACAAAGCGCGTGTAGTAGTGCAGCACGGCCGGCACGATGCCCGCCGCGCCGTTGGTGGGCGCGGTGACGACGCGGCCGCCCGCGGCGTTCTCTTCGTTCACCGCCAGGGCATAGAGGTTGACCCAGTCCAGCACCTGCAGCGGATCGCGCAGGGACGCCTCCGGGTTGGAGCGCAGCCGCTGGTGCAGCTCGGCGGCGCGGCGCTTGATCTTGAAGCCGCCGGGCAAGACGCCCTGGGTGCGGCAGCCGCGCTCCACGCAGGCTTGCATCACGGTCCAGATTTTGTGCAGGCCGGCGTCGATCTCGGCATCGCTACGCCAATGGCGTTCATTGCGGCGCATGAGTTCGGCAATCGAGATGCCGGCCTTTTTGCACTGCTGCATCAGCTCGTCGCCGCTGTGGAAAGGGTAGGGCAGCACGGTGACGTCGGGTGCCAGCACCTTCTGCTTGCTGCCGTCGGCCGCCACTTCATCACTGACCACAAAACCGCCGCCCACCGAGTAATAGCAGCGGTTGAGCAGCTCCTCTCCCGCGGCGTCATACGCGATGCAGCGCATGCCGTTGGGGTGAAAGGGCAGGGTCTCGCGGCGGTAAAACGCCAGGTGGTCTTTCTCGCGGAAGGCCACCGGGTGCCGGCCCCCCAGCTGCAGTTCGCCCGTGCTGCGGATCGCCTCCAGCATCGCCGGAATGGCTTCCACGTCGACGTTTTCCGGGTCATGCCCCTGCAGCCCCAGCAGCACGGCCTTGTCGGTGCCGTGGCCTTTGCCGGTGGAGCCCAGGGAGCCGTAGAGCTTGACCTCCACGCGCGCGCAGGATTCCAGCAGGCCCTGGTGCGCCAGGCGCTCGGTGAACAGGTGGGCCGCCCGCATGGGGCCCACGGTGTGCGAGCTGCTCGGGCCTATGCCAATCTTGAAAATATCAAAAACACTGACAGCCATGGTGGGGGTCTCGTTGAGCGCCGTGCGCCTGGGTGAAAAGAATGGAAGAAAGGAGTAGATGAATCAGCCCGTCCGCGTGGGGCCAGTGTGCCCTAACGCAGCACCACGGTTTTCATGCCGTTGATGAACACCCGCCGCTCCAGCACAAAACGCAGGGCCCGCGACAGCACCAGGCTTTCCACCAGGCGGCCGGCCTGCGACAGGTTTTGCGGTGTATCGGCGTGGTCCACACGCTCGACCGACTGCTCGATGATGGGACCCTCGTCCAGGTCGGTGGTGGCGAAGTGGGCGGTCGCGCCTATCAGCTTGACGCCCCGGTCGTGGGCCTGCTGGTAGGGCTTGCCGCCCTTGAAGCCGGGCAGGAAGGAATGGTGGATATTGATGACCCGGCCGTGCAGCTGCCGGCACAAGCCTTCCGACAGGACCTGCATGTAGCGGGCCAGCACGACAAATTCGGCGCCGGTGTCCGTGATCAGCCGGCGCAGCTTTTCTTCTTGCGCGGGCTTGGTTTCGGCGCTGATCGGCAGGTGGTGAAAGGGCAGGCCCTCGGCCTCGGCCAAGGGCGCCAGGTCGGCATGGTTGGAGGCAATGGCCACAATGTCCATCTTCAGCTCACCGCGCCGCCACTGCGCGATCAGCTCGCGCAGGCAATGGTCGAACTTGGACACCATGACCAGCACGCGGGTGGGCTGCGCCAGGTCATGCAGCTGCCACTGCGCTTGCGGAAAACCTTTTGCCAGCTCGGCGAAGGCGGCGCGCAGCACTTCCACCGGGCTGCGCAGGCTGAAAACGCTGCGCACAAAAAAGCGCTCGGTCGTGTGGTCGTCAAACACCGAAAACTGCTCGATATACGCCCCATGCTGGTTTAACAAGGCGGAGATGGCCGCGACCTGGCCCTGGGCGCTGCCGCAGGCCAGGTTCAGGCAGAAATGGGTGTTGGTATCCGGGGTCATGGGCGCGGGAAAGTTGGCAATGGATGTTTGTGGCTGGCTATATGGCTGAAGGGCGGGATGTCTTCACGCGCCGGGGTATCGCCCCGGCGCCGTGAAAATCAGGCCGCCTTCTTCAGTTGCTGGTGCGGGTCGATGACGAATTTTTTGGGCGCGCCGGCATCGAAGGCGGCGTAGCCCGAGGGCGCCTCGTCCAGCGATATCACCTGCACGCCCACCACATCGGCGATCTTGATGCGGTCCCACAAAATGGCCTGCATCAGCGCGCGGTTGTATTTCATGACGGGCGTCTGGCCGGTGAAGAAGCTGTGCGATTTGGCCCAGCCCAGGCCCAGGCGAAGGCTGAGCGAGCCGGTCTTGGCGGCCTTGTCGACACCGCCGGGATCTTCCGTGACATACAGGCCCGGAATGCCGATCTTGCCTGCGGCGCGCGTGACTTCCATCAGCGAATTGAGCACCGCGGCCGGCGCTTCCGTCTGCGAGCCCGCGTGGCCGTGGCCGCGCGCCTCGAAGCCCACCGCATCCACGGCACAGTCGACTTCCGGCGTACCCAGGATCTGCGCGATTTGCTCGCCCAGGGGGGCATCCTTGGACAGGTCGACGGTCTCGAAGCCGACCTTGCGCGCATGTTCGAGGCGGGACGGGTTGATGTCGCCGACGATGACGACGGCGGCTCCCAGCAATCGCGCCGAGGCGGCGGCGGCCAGGCCGACCGGGCCGGCGCCGGCCACATACACCGTGCTGCCCGGGCCGACCCCGGCCGTCACCGCGCCGTGGTAGCCGGTGGGCAGGATGTCGGACAGGCAGGTCAGGTCGCGAATTTTTTCAACCGCCTGCGCACGGTCGGGGAACTTCAGCAAATTGAAGTCCGCATAGGGCACCATCACGTACTCGGCTTGCCCGCCAATCCAGCCGCCCATGTCGACGTAACCATAGGCCCCGCCCGCGCGGGACGGGTTCACGCTCAGGCACACGCCGGTGTGCTGCTCCTTGCAGGTGCGGCAGCGCCCGCAGGCCACATTGAAGGGCACGGACACGATGTCGCCGCGCTGCAGGGTTTCGACGTCGCGGCCGACTTCGAGCACCTCGCCCGTGATCTCATGGCCCAGCACCAGGCCGGCCGGCGCCGTGGTGCGGCCGCGCACCATGTGCTGGTCGGAACCGCAGATGTTGGTGGTGAGCACCTTCAGGATCACGCCGTGTTCGGCCTTGCCGCCCAGCGGGTTGAGCAGTTTGGGAAACGGGATGGACTGGACTTCAACCTGGCCCTGGCGCAGGTAGACGACACCGCGATTAGCTGACATTCTGGGTCTCCTTGTATTGGTATGGAATGGCTTGCCCGGCTGCCGCATCCGGCGCGTCGCATTTCAAAGGCAGGAGGGCGTCCTGGCTTGCAGCTTCATGCCCCGTTCCTTGTCAAAGTGAAATCGCGCGGTGCTACGGCACCACTGCACTTTTACAGGTTGGGGCTGCGCAACTTTGCTGGGAGCGACGCGGAGTTGTCCCGCAGCGGCAGGCGCGCGGCCGCTGGCGCGCGCTTCAGGCGGCGCGCTTGAGGGGTACCACGCGCTTGCGCGAGGCCCTGGTGCGCGCTTCGCTCTCGCCCACCTTGCCGCGGCGTTCCTCGCTGGGCGCGTGCCCGAACAGGCTGCGGTAGGCCTTGCAGAAATGCGAGGACGACTGGAAACCGCAGGCCACGGTGACCTGCATGATGGGGTGGCTGCTGTGCGTGAGCAGCTCCTGCGCGCGGCGAAGCCGCAGGTTCATGTAGTACTGCGCCGGGTTGATGCTGAAGTAGCGGTGGAACAGGCGCTCCAGCTGGCGCAGCGAAAGCCCGACGGCGCCGGCCAGCTCGGCCAGGGGCAGGGGGTCTTCAATGTTGGCCGCCATGATTTCGGCGGCCTCCGTCAGGTGCTGGTAACCGGGGCCTATGCATTCGGGCTGCGGGATGCGCTGGCGGTCGTTGCTGGCGCGCAGCCGCTCCACGATGAATTGTTCGGAGATATCCATCACCAGCTTGGCGCCGTGGGCGCCGCGGATCAGGTGCAGCATCAGGTGCAGGGGGGCCGTGCCGCCGGAGCAGGTCATGCGGTCGCGGTCGAGGATGAAGACTTCGGGCGCGAAGCGCACCTTGGGAAACTCCTCGCTGATGGCCGCCAGGTTTTCCCAATGGATGGCGCAGCGGTAGCCGTCCAGCAGCCCGGCGCTGGCCAGGGCAAAAGAGCCCGTGCACAGCGCGCCCATGACCGCGCCGCCGGCGGCGCAGCGGCGCAGCAGCTGGCGCACGCCGTCGTTCGTGACGCTGCGGATGTTGACGCCGCCGCAGACAAAAATCATGTCGCAGCCGGCCAGCTCGGCAAGCTCCCCGGTCGTTGCCAGGGCCAGGCCGTTGCTGGCCACCGCGCTGGCCTGTTCGGGGTTGACCACAGTCCACCGGTACAGCGGGCGGCGGCTGATGTAGTTGGCCATGCGCAGCGTTTCCACGGCATTGGCAAACGCGATCATCGAATAGTCGTGCAGCAGGATGAAGCCGACATGGGTGCCGTCTTTTCGGGGCTGGCCACCGCCGGCGCCAACAGCTGTTGGCACCAGTGGTGGCGGTTCAACCGGAACGCGTGGCATGGGTGCTCCTAGCTGTCGCTGCTCTCGCGGGCCACGCCAAAACTTTCGGTGAGGCGGTCGAGGATGATGGCCAGCAAAACCACCGCCAGCCCACTCTCGAACCCCAGGCCGATGTCCAGTCGCTGGATGCTGGCGAGTACGTCGTTGCCCAGGCCGCCCGCCCCCACCATGGAGGCGATGATGACCATGGACAGCGCCATCATGATAGTCTGGTTGACGCCGGCCATGATGGTCGGCAGGGCAATCGGGAGCTGCACCTTGAACAGCAGCTGGGTGGAGGTGCAGCCGAAGGCGTTGCCCGCTTCGACTTGTTCTGAGCTCACCTGGCGTATGCCCAGGCTGGTCAGGCGCACCACGGGCGGCATGGCGAAGATCACGGTGGCGATGATGCCGGGCACCCGGCCCAGGCCGAACAGCATGGCCGCGGGGATCAGGTAGACAAAGGCGGGCATGGTCTGCATGAAGTCCAGCATGGGCCGTATCGAGGCATTGACGCGGGGGGCGCGCGCGCACCAGATGCCCAGCGGTATCCCGAAAAACAGGCTGATCAGGGTGGCCGAGAGCGTGAGCGCCAGGGTGACCATGGTTTGCAGCCAGAAACCGGTGACCACGATGAGCGCCAGGGCCAGCGCCACAAAGAGCCCGAACTTCCAGCCCAGCCGGCGCACGCCCACTGCCGTGGCCACCAGGATGACCAGCCAGAAGGGCAGGGCCAGCATGCCCAGCTCGACCCACGTGGCGAATTGTTCGACCACCACGCCGATGGAATCGAAGACGGCGGCACCGTTGTCCAGCAGGTGTTTCACCCCGGCGTTGACCCACTTGCCCAGGGGCAGCACGTCGTGCGAGGCCTGGGTGATTTGCGAAAGGAGATTAGACATGGCGGGCCTCTTGAGCCATTCGGACGAGCAGGCTGCGCGCGGAGATGCAGCCCAGTAATTGGTCGGTGGCGTCGAACACGCCCACCGGTTGGTCCATGCCCAGCACAATCTTCATGGCCTCGGGCAAGGTGGTGTGGGACCGCAGGCGCGGCCCGCCGTTGTAGGAGTGGCCGTTCAAGCCAGGGTCCAGCAGGTCCGCCGCGGTCAGGTAGCGCGAAGTGTCCACGCCTTCGAAAAAGCGCCGCACGTAGTCGTTGGCCGGCTGGGTGATGATCTGGTGGGGTGTGCCTTCCTGCACCAGGTTGCCGCCTTCCATGATGGCGATGCGGGTGCCGATGCGCAGGGCTTCTTCGAGGTCGTGGGAGACGAACAGCACCGTGCGCTGCTGTTCGCGCTGCAAGTCCAGCATCAGGCCCTGCATCTCGACGCGCTTGAGCGGGTCCAGCGCCGAGAAGGCTTCATCCATCAGCAGGATGTCGGGGTCCACCGCCAGGGCGCGCGCCAGCCCCACGCGCTGCTGCATGCCGCCCGACAGTTGCGAAGGGTACTTCGCCGCGTAGGTCTGCAAACCCACCTGGCCCAGCACCTGCATGGCCCGGTCCTCGCGCGCCTTGCGCGGCGTGCCCGCCATTTCGAGGCCGAAGGCGGCGTTGTCCAGCACATTGCGGTGCGGCATGAGCGCGAAGGACTGGAACACCATGGCCACGCGCTTGCGCCGCCACTTGACCAGGTCGCACTGCGGCAGGGCGGTGATGTCTTCGCCGTCGATGTTGATGGCGCCTGAAGACGGCTCGACCAGGCGGTTGATGAGCCGGATCAGGGTGGATTTGCCCGAGCCCGACAAACCCATGAGCACATAAATCTCGCCCGGCATGACGTCGAAGCTGACTTTGTTGACGCCGACGACGTGCCCGGTCCTGGCAAACACCTCGTCCTTGCTCAGGCCTTCCCCCAGCAACTTCACGGCTTCTGAAATATTGCTTCCGAAAATCTTGTAAAGATTTCGGACGCTGATCTTGGGTTTTGTCATCGTATGTCTCCGGGGAAATTTCGCTGCATGTTTCGGTTCTTTTTATGAGCAAGCAGCGTGCCACGATTTTGTCGGGCGCAGGGGTTTCAAGCTATAGGGTTTGTCCATGGAGGACCTCGATTTCTGCCGTTAAACGCCAAAAAAATTTGCATAACTTCCAATGCGTGTTCAAAGGGATTCTTGATTCGGTGCATGCACGTTTTTGAGCTCACCGATCCAGTGCGACATCACTCACGGGTTTGCTGCAGCAAGGCAGGATCCAGCCCTGGTCGATCTCGCGCGGGCGAATTCCGCCGGCGTGTTTCATCTCGACCTGGCCGGAGATCTTTTTGGTTTTGCAGGTGCCGCAGATGCCGCTGCTGCAGGAGGACGGCAGGCGCAGGCCCGCGGCCGTGGCCGCCTGCAAGATGGTCTGGTCGGCGCGGCACGAAAAGGACTGGCCCATCTTCTGCAGCTGGATGCTGTGCGTGGCCGTGGCGCCGCCATCGCCGTCGACCTGTGCTTGCGCCTCGGGCTGCGCCTGGTCGGCAAACGAAAAACTCTCTTCACGGTAGCGCCGCATGTCGTAGCCCGCCGCCGCCAGCAGCTGGCGCACCGCCGCCATGAAAGGCGCCGGGCCGCAGGTGTAGACGTCGCGCTGCAGGAAGTCGGGCGCGATATGCGCCAGCCGCGCCGCGTCCATGCGACCGATGTGCCCGGCATAAGCACTGCCCGGCGTGTGCTGCTCGCACACCGTGGCCAGCCGCAGCTGCGCCATGTTGCGCGCCATCAAGGTCAGCTCTTCGGGGAACAGCACGTCCGCGGGGCTGCGCGCGCAATGCGCGAACACGATGTCGGCATCGCTGCCCAGGTCGTGCAGCGCGCGGGTCATGGACATCAGGGGCGTCACACCGCTGCCGCCCGAGAGGAACAGGTAGCGCTGCGCCGGTGCCTTGAAGCAACTGAACTCCCCGGAGGGCCCGATCACGCCCAGCGTCATGCCGGGGCGCAGGTTGTCGTGCAGCCAGTTGGACACGGTCCCGCCCGGCACGCGCTTGACGGTGATGCTGACCAGGTCGGGGCGGGTGGGCGTGCTGGACAGCGTGTAGCAACGGTTGACCCTGCTGCCCGCGATGTCCAGCTCCAGCGTGATGAACTGGCCGGGCAGGTAGCGAAAGCTGCGAGGCCCTTGCGCCGCCAGCACAAAGGTTTTGACGTCGTGCGTTTCCTGGCGCACCTGGACGCAGCGCAGGGTTTCGTCCCGGTCGGAAGACCAGGGCGGGGAGGCGGGCGCCGCGAAGTCAGGAGCGTGAAGAGAGGTGGACATGGGGATGGGCCAGAACGCTGGAAATGTCGGTGGGTGTTTACCGGGTCAGTGCACTGAGGCGGTTCACATACCAGTTGCAGAATTTTTCGACCAGGCCTTCGGTGAAGGGCGAGTACGGGCCGGGCTGGTAGGCGCCGGTGGCGATGCCGATTTGTGATTCCTCCACCAGGCGGCGGTCCTGCGCGTTGGTGGCGTTCCACACGGCGGTCAGGTTCTCCACGGTGTAGTCGACGTTTTCCACCGCATCCTTGTGCACGCACCAGGTGGTGCGCACCAGGGTCTTGGTGGCCGAGATGGGCAGCACGGAGAAGCTGACGATGTGGTCGCTCATGAAGTGGTGCCAGGAGTTGGGCTGCGTCCAGAACGACAGGCCGCCCAGCGCCGGGTCGACAAAATCGGCCAGCAGTTTTTTGGAGGCGACCTCGGCGTTCATGGTTTGCGACTGGCCGGAGCGGTCAATCGGCAGGCGCTGGGTGCGAAAGCCCGTCACGCGGTCGTCCAGGGTGTCGATTTCCGCCGAGGGCAGGCCCATGGCTTCCCAGCGTTTGTGGCTGGCGTCCATGATGTCCTGGAACTGTTGCTGCCCGGCGGCGTTGTGCTCGTCCGGTTTGTAGCCGAATCCGTACTCGTACAGGGAGATGGTCAGCTCGGGGTGGTTGCTCATGCAGTGGTAGCACTCCCGGTTGTTTTCCATGGTGAGCTTCCAGTTGCAGTCCTCCACGATGTCGACCTGGGCCGCGACCTTGCACTGGCTCAGCTGGTGGGGCGCCAGGTAAGGCGTCATCTCGGCCACCATCTGCTCGAAGTCTTCGGGCGGGTTTTCCGCCAGGCAGATAAAAATCAGGCCCGCCAGGCTGCGCACATGCACCGGCTTGAGGCCCAGGCCTGAGGCGTCGAAGTCATCGCCCATGTGCTTGGCGTGGATCAGCTTGCCGGTCAGGTCGTAAGTCCATTGGTGGTAAGGGCAGACGATGTTGCCGACCACGCCTTGCCGGCTGGCGCACAGGCGCGAGCCGCGGTGGCGGCAGACATTGTGGAAGGCCCGAACCTGCATGTCGTCGTCGCGCACGATCAGGATGGAGTTCTTGTCGAAGTCCACGGTGATGTAGTCGCCGGCTTCGGCGATCTGCGGCTCGACGGCGACGAAGATCCAGTGCTTGCCGAAGATGTGTTCCATGTCGGCCTGCAGCACCGTGTCGCTGAGGTAGAACGGCGCCTCCAGGCTGTAGCCTGGGCGGCGGCGGGCCAGCAACTCACGGGTCAGCAGGGTTTGCGCGGAAAGGGTCTTTGTCATAGTGGGCGTTTCGTCAAAAATGAACAAGAGAATGGGTGCGCAGGTAGTCCAGTACCGCCTGCGCCTTGGTGTGCGGGTCGCCTGCCTGCAGCACGGCGCCGCCCGTCGAGGGCGACTCGATCGCACCCAGCATGCGGGCGTGGCCGCTTTGCTGGGTGCGGGCCTCCAGCAGCTTGCGGCGCTTGCTGCCGGCCACCCGCTGGCCCACGGGTGCTGATGGGGATGTGGGTGCGGGCTTGGGCGCCTGAAGCGGCTTGCGCACGATGCGCCCCGCCATGGCGTCGGCCAGCGAATGGCGCAATGTGGGTGATGCGGCGGCGCTGACCACCAGCACGGCCGGTGCCTGCACGCGCAGGCGGCGCCGCGCTCCCTTGGGCAGGGCCTGGGTCACGATCCAGGCGGAACCTTCGGCCTGTATGTCCAGAACATCGGCGACCACGGGGCGCTGCAGCGCGGCCGCCAGGGCATAGGGCAATATTCCTGTGCTGCCGGTGCCGTGTTCGGCTTCGGAGCGGGTTCCCGCCAACACCCAGGGCACATCGCGCAAGGCCGGCAGCAGGCGTGCCGCGATGTCGGCGTCTTCGCCGCATTCCAGGACTTCCAGCAGCGGCGCGCCCAGGGCCAGGTAATCGCGGGCGACCGCATCGGGCAGCGGGCCTGCCGTCAGCAGCCGCACGGCGCCCGACACGCCCAAAGCCAGGGCGGCAGCGGCCGCATCGGCGCGGCTGCGCACGGGCCGGCCGCTGACCGCATGGTGGCGGGCCGCCACGAGTACGGTGATGTCGCTCATGCGGCCTCCTTTTGCTGGCGCACCAGTTCAAGCAGCGCCCGCATCAGGGCCGCGCTGTCTTCTACCACGGTCAGGTCGGCGCGTCGCGCGATAGGCGCTGAGGCATCGAGGTTCACCGCAATGACGTGGCGGCAATCCTTGATGCCTTGCAGGTGCTGCACCGCACCGGAGATACCCAGCGCCAGGTAAGCAGAAGCGGACACGGTTTTCCCCGTGGCGCCGATTTGCTGGGCACGCGCAAAACGGCCGTCGTCCACCGCGACGCGCGAAGCGCCGACGGCGGCGCCCACTTCCAGCGCCAGCGAGTGGAACAGCGGCAGGTCGGTGACGCCGTTGCCCGCGGCCAGGATGAAGTCGGCTTCCTCGAGCGCCAGCGTTTTGGGGTCTCCGGCCTGCACACCGAGGTCCTCGATGCCGTTCTCGGGAATAGCCGGCACAGGCAGCGCGGGTTCGCGCACGCCGAGCCCGACAAAGGGTAGTTTGGTGCTGGCCACGCCCTTGGCCAGCAGCATGACCTGGGCATGCGGGCGCAGCCAGTCCTGGCCGGCGCCGGCGGGCACGCGCAGGCTGTCCGCCCCCAGCTCGACCACGCCGCAGGCCAGGCCCAGCCCGGCCTGGACGGCAAAGCGGCGGCCCAGCTGGCCGTCAAAGCCGGTGTCGGCAAACAGCCAGTGTTGGGGAGTCCAGGCGGCTTGCAGGCCCTGCAACCATTGCACGCAGGCTGCGGGCTGGTAGCGGTGCGCCTCAAAATCCTCGGCCACGAGCAAGCGGTCCGCGCCCAGCGCGGCCACATCGTCATGGCAGGGCCCCAGCACTGCCAGGATGACTTCGGTATCGGCCGAGGCCAGAATCGCCGCCGCCGCAACCGCCTGGCGTGCCGCGTCGCCCAGCGCGCCGCGCTCCGCGCGCGCTACCACCATGGTGGCGCGGTGAAAGGGGCCGGCGCTGCGCGCGGCCTTGGCCACCGGCGCATCGAGGCGGTTTGCGCTGATGCGTTCGCCTTCGCTGCTGCCCAGCACGATGCGGCGCAGCCCGGCGGGCGTGATGATGGCGGGCCGGCGCGGGTCCACGCGGCGCAGCTGGCCTTGGGGGGCGTATGCAGTGCTCATGCGACCTCCAATGCATGGGCCAGCAGTTCGGCCACATCGAGCACTTCGGGCCGCGGCCCCACCACGCCTTCGAGCATGGCGGTGCAGTTGGGGCAGGCCACGGCCACCACACCAGCGCCGGTGAGTTTCGCGTCCGCGATACGGATGTCCGGGATGCGCGTGGCGCCGGGAATGTCGGTGAACGGCGCGCCGCCCCCGCCGCCGCAGCAACGGCCGCGCTCGCGGTTGCGTTCCATCTCCACGACCTTGATGCCTATGCCCTTGAGCACGGCGCGCGGCGCGTCCACTTCGCGGCCGTAACGGCCCAGGTAGCAGGGGTCGTGATAAGTGACGGCCTCCACGCTGCCGGCACGCGTGGGCTGGAGCTCGCCCTCGGCCAGCAACTGGGCCAGCAGCTGGGTGTGGTGCCAGACGTCGAAGTCGCCGCCCATGGCGGGGTACTCGTTTTTCAGCGAATGGAAGATGTGCGGGTCGGGTGTCACGATGTGCTGAAAGCTGCGCGCCTTCAGCGTGGCGATGAGCTGGCGTGACAGGCGCTGGAAGCCATGCTCGTCGCCCAGGCGGCGCGCCAGGTCGCCGCAATCGGTTTCCGCCGCGCCCAGCAGGGCGATCTGCAGGCCGGCTTTTTGCAGGGTTTTGATGAAGGCGCGCAGGGTGCGCTGGTAGCGCATGTCAAAGCCGCCTTCGCCCACCAGCACCAGCCAGTCGGTCCGGCCGCCGACGTCGAGCACCGGCACATTCAGGTCGGCCGCCCAGTGGTGCCGGGCCGTGAGCGGGAAACCGCCGGCGGTGTCGGTGTCGCGCAGCTGCTCCAGCACTTCCATGCCCTTGTTCGGCACCACGCCGTCCACCAGGGTCATGTGGCGCCGCATGTCGACGATGGCGTCCACATGTTCGATCAGCATGGGGCATTCCTGCACACAGGCCCGGCAGGTGGTGCAGGACCAGAGCGTCTCGCTGTTGATCAAGCCGTTCACGATGGGCAGGCCGGGCGCCCCGCCGTGCTGGCCTATGGGCTGGCCTGGATAAGGGCTGCCCGCGTAGCCGGCGTCGGTCCTGGCGCTCATGCCGACGACCAGGTCCTGGATCAGCTTCTTCGGGTTCAGCGGCTGCCCCGCCGCGAAAGCCGGGCAGGCGGCTTCGCATTTGCCGCACTGCACGCAGGCATCGAAGGACAGCAGCTTGTTCCAGGCGAAGTCGGCGGGCTTGCCCACACCCATGTCGTCCGCACTCAGGCGCAGCGGCTTGAGGGCGGTGGCGAAGCGTTTGTCACCAAAGCGCTCGGGCCGGGGATGCAGGCCCAGGTGCAGCAGGCCGGCGACCGCATGTTTCATCGGGCCGCCCAGGCCTATGCCCAGGGCGAGTTCCGCCGCGCCGGCGGCGAAGGCCAGGCTGATCAGGCCAGCCAGCCAGGGCGCGAGGGCGGTGCCGGTGAAGGCCAGCGCGCCGACGAAAGCCGCCGCCGCCGCGAACAGCGCCAGCGAATAGGGAAGGCGGTTCCAGGGCCCTTTGGACAGGCGCTGCGGCGCGTTGCGCCGGCGCCAGGCCATTGCGCCGGCACCGGCGAGCATCATCAGCCCGGCCAGCAGCAGCGCCGCATCCAGTACCCGCAAGTACAGGCCCAGGCCGTAGTTCAGCGCCACCAATGCCAGCGCCAGAATGGCGCCGCCAGCCACACCGACGTGGGCCCGTGCCACAAACGGCTCACGCGCCACCACGTCGTGCAAGTCCACAAAGTAACGCTTGGGTATTTGCAACAGCCCGCGCAGGTCCACACTGGCCTGCCGGCCGGTTTTCCAGATAAGCGCGCGCCTGCCCATGCCCCAGGCCAGGGCCAGGACGGCCAGCCAGAACACGGCGCTTACAAGCTGGGGCAGCATGTCAAAAATCCTTGCACAGGCGCAGCGAGTCGTAGATCGCCGCATGGATGTTGTGCATGGAGATGCAGTCGCCGACGCGGTAGAGCAGGAAGTCTCCCTTGCCGGTGGCCTGGCTCAAGCCGGGTTGCGGCTGCGCGTCGTACAGGGCCTCGATGTCGGTCTGGCCCTTGTTGAGCGACAGCGGCTTGAGCTGCCAGTACAGGCCGTCATTGGGCAGGATGCCGTTTTCGATGACCACCTGGTCCACCGCGCGCTCTTCCAGCGCTTCGGTGTATTCGTTCTTCAGCACGGCGATCAGTTTGTCGCCTTCGCGGTAGACGCGCTCCAGCCAGAAGTTGGGCGTCTGGATCACGCCGCTGGCGTACAGCTGGCGGTAGAAGATCGGGAAGGTGGTGCCGCCCACGTCGTCGGCGACCTTGACGTCGGGTGTCACGATCTCCACCAGCTTGCCGCGCGCGGCGATGAAGTCGGCCGCGCCGGTGCCTGCATGGGTGCTGATGCTGTCATAGACCAAGACGTTTTCGCCCGGCGCGACCGCGCCCGACAAAATGTCCCAGCTGCTCACGCACAGGCCTTCAGCCGCGCCCCAGGCCGGCGTTTGCCCCATGTGCGGTGTGCCGCCGGTGGCCAGCACCACGATGTCGGGCTGCTCGGCCAGGATCATTTCCTGCGTGGCCGCCACGCCCAGGCGGCGCTGCACGCCCAGGCGCTGGGTCTCCATGTCGAACCAGCGGATGATGCCGGCCATCTGCTCGCGTTTGGGCGGCTTGGCCGCCAGGTTGACCTGGCCGCCGACGACGGTGTTTTTCTCGAACAGCACGACCTCGTGGCCGCGCTCGCGGGCCACGCGCGCGGCTTCCAGGCCGGCCGGGCCGGCGCCGACCACCACCACCTTGCGGCGAACACCCGTGGTTTTTTCAATGGTGTGCGGCATGGTTTCTTCGCGGCTGGTGGCGGCGTTCTGGATGCACAGCACGTCCAGGCCGTTGTACTGGCGGTCTATGCAGTAGTTGGCGCCCACGCACTGTTTGATCTGGTCTTCCCGGCCGTCGCGGATCTTGATGACCATGTGCGGGTCGGCGATCTGCGCGCGGGTCATGCCCACCATGTCGACCATGCCGGTGGCCAGGATGCGTTCTGCCTGCGAGGCGTCGCGAATGCTTTGCGCGTGCATGACGGGCACTTTGGACACCGACTTGATGCCGGCGGCCAGGTGCACAAAGGGCTCGGGCGGCAGCGCCATGGGCGGCATGCAGTTGACCAGGGTGTTGTGCGTATCCGCGCCGGAGCCGACCACGCTCAGAAAGTCGATCAGGCCGCTTTCCGACATAGCCTGGGCAATTTCCTTGGCCATCTCGTGGCTGATGCCGTCTTCATGGAATTCATCGCCGCACATGCGCATGCCGACGCAGAAATCGGCGCCGACCTGCTCGCGCACGGCCTGCAGCACTTCCATGCCGAAGCGCAGGCGGTTTTCCAGGCTGCCGCCGTACTCGTCAGTGCGGTGGTTCACGCGCGGGCTCCAGAACTGGTCGACCAGCTGCTGGTGCGCGGCGGAGATTTCGATGCCGTCCAGGCCCGCGTCCTTCACGCGTTTGGCGGCGCGGCCGTAGTCGGCCACGATGCGGCGTATCTCTTCGATCTCTATGGTCTTGGCGTTGCCGCGGTGCACCGGCTCGCGTATGCCCGAGGGGCTGACCAGGTGCGGCCAGTCGAAGCCGTGCCAGGCATTGCGCCTGCCCATGTGGGTGGCCTGGATCATCAGTTTGGCGCCGTGCTTGTGCATGGTCTCGGCCAGCTTGGCCAGGGGCTCGATCACCGAGTTCTTCGCCAGGTTGACGGAGCTCCACCAGGACCAGGGGCTGTCGCGCGACACCGGGCTGGAGCCGCCGCAAATCGCCAGGCCCACACCGCCCTTGGCTTTTTCCTCGTAATACCGGATGTAGCGCTCGGTCGGGTTGCCGCCTTCGGCATACACCTCGGCATGCGCGGTGCTGACGATGCGGTTGCGCAGCAGGACCTGGTTCAGGCGGATGGGCTCAAACAAATGCGGGTAGCGCATGGCGGATCTCTAGAGGGGGCTGACGGTGAACACGCAGTGGCTGTGGCCCTCGGCCGCGCATTGGGTTTCGGCGCTGCTGGTGCGCACGGCCGAGCCGCTGGTCTCCAGCACCCAGTCCATCGCGCCCGAGAACCAGCCGGCGAACAGGTAGCAGACCTTGCTGTGGTTCACCGGCACGCCGGCAATGCCTTGCGCGAGCACGAATACCGAGTGATCGAGCTTGATCTTTGCGCGGCCGGTGGCGGCGTCCGATTCGATGAAGGAAAACAGGCCCCAGCCGCGCTGCGACAGGCGCTTGAGGTAGTGCTCGTAAACCGCTATGCCGGACAAGCCGTGCGTGGCCGCCTCTTTCTGGCACCAGAAATACGCCGAGCGATGCCCCGCCTTGTAGAGCGCGGGGGCATAGACCTCGCGGCCCACCACGGCCTCGGTTTCGACATGGTTGTTGACGAAGAAGTGCCGCGGCACATAAATCATCGGCAGGCCGTCGGTGGTCCAGATCCCGGTCTGGGCATCAACTTCAATGGGGAGTTGCGGGTTCATCTTGGGAGTCTCGTTATGGATGTCGGAACACGGCCTGGAACACGGCCTGTTTGTGTCTGGCGGAAAGCAAAGGTCAAACCACGGGGCAGGGGAAGGCTTCACCCCCGATCCGATGGCGGCCGGTGGTCCCAGGCCGGCTGGGACCACCGGGCCGCTATCTGCGCCCGGTGTTTGCGGCGCTTTAGCCGAGCCAGCTCGAAACACGCGCGGCGTTGTCGTTCATCCACTTCTCGGCTGCCGCGTCCGCCTTGGAGCCGCCTTCGACGGCCAGCATCACGGCGCCGATTTCTTCCGGCTTCCACGAGAATTTCTTCAGGAAAGCCACGACAGCCGGTGCCTTGGTGTTCAGCGCCGGGTTGATGACGCTGTCCACATGCTCTTCGGCGCCGTAGATGTTCTTGGGATCGGCCAGGAAGCGCAGCTTGTACTTGGCGAACATCCAGTGCGGAATCCAGCCCGTGACGGCGATGGATTTGTTGGCGCGGTAGGAGCGGTCGAGTTCGGCGGCCATGGCCGGGCCGGAGCTGGGCAGCAGGCGCATGTCCAGGCCGTAGGCCTTGATGGCTTCCTCGGTTTTGCGCATCACACCCGCACCGGCGTCAATGCCCACGATGCGGTTGTCGAAATCGGCACGGAAGTTGTTGAGGTCGGTCAGGCTGGTGGCCTTGACGTAGTCGGGCACGATCAGGCCGATCTTGGCACCGGGGTAGTTGGCGCCCAGGATCTGGACCTTGTCCTTGAAGCTGGTCAGGTAGGCTTCGTGCGTCACCGGCAGCCAGGCCGACAGCGTCATGTCCAGGTCGCCGCGCGCCACGCCTTGCCACATGATGCCCGCCGCCAGCGGCACCAGCTCAACCGGGTAGCCCAGCTTGCTGCGGATGATGGCCGCGGCGAGGTTGGTGGTGGCCACGCTGTCGGACCAGCCGTCGACAAAACCGATCTTGATCGTGGGCTTGGCTTGGGCAAAGGCGCCCATGCCCGTGGCGGCCAGGGCCGACGCGCCCAGTGTCTGCGCCAGGAATTTGCGGCGCTGGCCGAGGGAAATATTTTTTTGCGGTTTCATCATGGTACGAACACTCCTGATTAATGGGAAGAAGGCAAAGAAAGCAAGAACAACCCTGTTGGGGGAGTGTGAACTACACGCCCCACACCTCACCAAAAACACGGAGCCAGTTGCGCCCCATGACCTTTGTGATCTTGGCCACCGGCCAGCCCGCGCGTTCCATGGCGGCTGTCAGGTTGGGCATTTCGCCGATGGTGCGTATGCCCAGCGGGTTTTGCACGGTGCCGAAATTGGTGAGGCGGCGGAACTGCCCCTTGTCGTGGGTCAGCATGTCGAAGAATTCCTTGCCATAACCCTGGGTGTGGTCGGTTCCCACGCCTACGCAGTCTTCGCCCACGATGTTGATCACATAGTCCAGGGCTTCGACGTAGTCCTCCACCGTGGCTTCGGGGCCGCGCTTGAGAAAGGGAGGAAACATGGTCACGCCGATAAAGCCGCCGCGGTCGGCGATGAATTTGAGCTGCTCGTCGCTCTTGTTGCGCGGGTGTTCCTTCAGGCCGGCGGGCAGGCAGTGGCTGTAGGTCACGGGCTTCTTGGATTCGAGGATGGCTTCTTCCGAAGTCTTGGCGCCTACGTGTGACAGGTCCACCATGATGCCGACGCGATTCATCTCGCCGATGACTTCGCGGCCGTAACCGGAGAGGCCGCCGTCGCGCTCGTAGCAGCCGGTGCCAATCAGGTTCTGCGTGTTGTAGCAAAGCTGGACCACGCGCACACCCATGTCGGCAAAGGCTTCGACATAGCCGAGTTGGTCTTCAAAGGCGTGGGCGTTCTGGAAGCCCAGGATGATGCCGGTCTTGCCGTCTTTTTTGGCTTGCTCGATGTCGGCCGTGGTTCGCACCAGCGACAGCAGGTCGCTGTTGTCGCGGATGGATTTCTTCATCTCGGCGATGTTGTGCACCGTGCTCTTGAAGTCGTCCCACACCGAAACGGTGCAATTGGCGGCGCTGAGGCCGCCTTTTTTCATGTCCTCGAACACCTCACGGCTCCACTTGGAGATGATCAGGCCATCGATGATGAGGGAGTCTTGGTGCAGCGTGCTCATGGCGTTTGTCCTTTAGGCGTACAGAGGGAAACGGGTGGTCAATGCTTTGACACGGGCATAGACTGAAGCTTCCACGGAGGCGTCGCCGGCGGGATTCTTTTTCAGGCTGTTGAAGACTTCCAGCATCAGCCGGCCGACTTCTTCAAACTCGGCCACGCCGAAGCCGCGTGTGGTGCCCGCGGCCGTGCCGACGCGTATGCCGGAGGTGATGGTCGGTTTCTCGTCGTCGAAGGGAATGCCGTTCTTGTTGCAGGTGATGCCGGCGCGTTCCAGCGCCACCTCGGTGGTATTGCCTTTGAGGCCCAGGGGGCGCAGGTCGACCAGCAGCAGGTGGTTGTCGGTGCCGCCGGTCACCAGGTCCAGGCCGCCGGCCTTGAGCACCGCGCCCAGGGCCTTGGCATTGGCCACGACTTGTTGTGTGTAGGCCTTGAAGCCCGGTTGCAGCGCCTCGCCAAAGGCCACGGCCTTGGCGGCGATGACGTGCATCAGCGGGCCGCCTTGCGAGCCGGGGAACACGGAGGAGTTGATCTTCTTGGCGATCTCCGCGTCGTTGGTCAGCACCACGCCGCCGCGCGGGCCGCGCAGGGTTTTGTGGGTGGTGGAGGTCGTCACGTGGGCGTGCGGCACCGGGCTGGGGTAGACGCCGGTGGCGACCAGGCCGGCGACGTGGGCCATGTCCACCATCAGGTAGGCGCCGACCTTGTCGGCAATCGCGCGAAAGCGCGCCCAGTCGATGGTGCGGGGGTAGGCGGAAAAACCCGCGATGATGAGTTTGGGCTTGTGTTCCAGGGCCAGCGCTTCGACCTCGTCATAGTCGATCAGCGAATCGGCGCGGCGCACGCCGTACTGCACGGCCTTGAACCATTTGCCCGAGAGCGCCGGCTTGGCGCCGTGCGTCAGGTGGCCGCCGGCCGACAGCGACATGCCCAGCACCGTGTCGCCGGGCTGCACCAGCGCCAGCATCACCGCGGTGTTGGCCTGCGCGCCGGAGTGGGGCTGCACATTGGCGAACTCGCAGCCGAACAGCTTGCACAGGCGTTCAATCGCCAGGGCCTCGACCACGTCCACGTGTTCGCAGCCGCCGTAGTAGCGCTTGCCGGGATAGCCTTCGGCGTATTTGTTGGTCAGCACCGAGCCCTGGGCTTGCAGCACGGCTTGGGAGACGATGTTTTCCGAGGCGATCAGCTCGATCTGCTCGCGCTGGCGCTGCAGTTCGTGGTCCATGGCCAGGCTGACGGCCGGGTCGGCCTGGGCCACGCCTGTGGAAAAGAAAGCTTCAGTTTGCATGGGGACGCTCTTTCAAACGATTTCTAACAAGGGGGTGAATAGCGGGTCGGCACAGTGCGCCGGGCTGGTGATGCACAGGCGGTAAGGCTTGGCGGTGCGCTCCAGCAGGCGCCAGGTGTAATCGGCGAAGCTGCGGCGGAACACCAGCACCACACCCTCGGTGTCGGTGCGCACCACGGTGAAGCCGGTCTTGGAGGCCACAGTGCTCGCGCAGCGCCCCACGGCCAGGCTTTCGTAGTCATAGGGGCCGAGCTGGCGCAGCAGCAGCAGGTGGTCGGGGCCGCTGATGCGCAACGCCGTCAGGCCGCCGCTGTTGTCCACCACCTGGGCGAACACGCCTTGCAGCGCAGCTGTCAGCGCGGCCAGCAATGCGTCGCGGGCCGATCGCTTGCAGGCCAGCAGCCATTCGTCGGGCGAGACCCAGAGCACCGCACCGGCGGTGGTGGCCACGACCGACATAGGTTGTGTCACCAGGGCCTGGCCCAGTACGCCGGCCACGCCTTGCATGAAGGCGGTGTCGTCGGCCTTGCCGCGCAGCACGATATAGCCCAGGTGGGGCAGCTCGCTCATGGCCACGCGGTTCTCTTGGGCGGGCGTTGCCGCGCGCGCGGGCAGGCCGAAGGCGTGCAGGGGAGATTCCAGCATGACGTTGGGTGGGTTAAACATTTTGGCGGTCGCCTTTCAGGTCCACGAATACGCTGGAGCCGACCTTGGCGGGCGTGACCTTGCCATGGGCATGCACATACAGGGTCTGCTCCTTGCGCTGCAGGCCGCCGGCGACCACGGCCATGGCGATGGAGCGGCCCAGGAAGGCGCTGTGGTAGCTGGAGGTCACATGGCCCAGCATCTGGTTTTGCGCGCCCACGGTGGGGCTTTCCATGATTTGCGCGCCCTCGACCAGCACGCTGGCCGGGTCTTCGGGCAAAAGCCCCACCAGCTGCTTGCGGCCTTCGCGGGCCGTGTCGCTGCGTGACAGCGAGCGCTTGCCCAGGAAGCTGAAGGGCTTTTTCATGCCGACGGCCCAGGCCATGTCCAGGTCCATCGGGCTCATGGAGCCGTCGGTATCCTGGCCGACGATGATGAAGCCCTTTTCGGCGCGCAGCACGTGCATGGTTTCGGTGCCGTAAGGCGTGATGTCGAACTCGGCGCCGGCGGCCATCACCGCCTCCCACAGCGCGCGGCCGTAGCCGGACTCGACGTTGAGTTCATAAGACAACTCACCCGAGAAGCTGATGCGGAACACACGCACGGGCAGGCCGTGCACCGTGCCCGCGCGCCAGTCCATGAACTTGAAGCTGTCGGGCGAGAGGTCGATGTCGGCGCAGAGCTTGGCCAGCACCGCGCGTGATTTGGGCCCCACCAGGGCGATGGTGGACCAATGGTCGGTCACCGAGGTCATCCAGACCTTGAGTTCGGGCCATTCGGTCTGGTGCCAGCGCTCCAGCCAGTTCAGCACCCGGGCCGCGCCGCCGGTGGTGGTGGTCATGTAGAACTGGTTTTGTTCGATGCAGGCGGTCACGCCGTCGTCCATCACCATGCCGTTTTCGTCCAGCATCAGGCCGTAGCGGCATTTGCCGACGGCCAGCTGGGTCCAGGCATTGGCGTAGATGCGGTTCAGGAATTCGCGTGCATCCGGGCCGTCGATCTGGATCTTGCCCAGGGTGGAGGCGTCCATCACCGCCACGCCGTTGCGGGCGGCCAGGCATTCGCGGGCGACCGCGGCATGCAGGTCTTCACCGGGTTTGGCAAAGTACCAGGGACGCTGCCATTGGCCGACCGGCTCCAGCGCCGCGCCGCGCGCCACATGCGAGGCATGGATGGCGCCGTAGCGGTTCGGGTCGAACAGCTCCCCGGACATGGTGCCGGCCAGGGCGCCCAGGCTGACCGGCGTGTAGGCCGGGCGGTAGGTGGTGGTGCCGACCTCGCTGACCGGGCGCTTGAGCGCGCGGGCCGTGATGACAAAGCCGTTGACGTTGGACAGCTTGCCCTGGTCGGTGCCGAAGCCCAGCGCGGTGTAGCGCTTGACGTGCTCGATCGAGTGGTAGTTCTCGCGCACCGCCAGTTCGATGTCGCCGGCGCTGACGTCGTTCTGGTAGTCGACAAACGCCTTGGCGCCCGCGCCTTCGGCCTTGCCGTCGGGCAGGCGGAACATGGGGCGCGGCTGCAGGCGCCGGGGCTGGGGGCAGGACGGCACCGGCAAGGTGTCGGTCTTGCCGCAGGCGGCCAGCACTTGCTGCATCGCCTGGGTGGTTTGTGCCAGCGCGTCGGCCAGCTCGAAAGCGCCGGTGACCGAACCGGCGCAGGCAACACCTTTGCGCCCCGTGTGCGGCGCCACAAAGGCCGCGAGCGATTCGTCCCACTGCGGGCGGCTGCCGTCGTGGCAAAACAGGTGTACCGTGGGCGACAGGCCGCCGGAGCTCAGCACCACGTCGCAGGCCAGGAAGGTACCGGCACCGGTCGCTTCGTCGCGGGTGGGATGCAGGGGCACAAGCCTGACGCCCTTGACCTCGCCGCCACCGGTGGCTTCGGCAATGCAGTGGCCCGCCATCACCGTGTAGCTGCTGTTGCGCGCCACCGCGCTGTGGCGCACGTCGGCCACGGTGACCTGGGCGCCGGCCTTGGCCAGGCTTTCGGCGCAGTCGTGGATCAGGTCGCTGGTGCCGCAGATCACCACGCGCTGGCCGACACGCACGCCGTAGCGATGCAAAAAGGTCTGGCCGGCGGAAACCGTCATCACGCCCGGCAGGTCGTTGTTGCCGAACACCAGGGGGCGCTCGATGGCGCCCGTGGCCAGGACCACCTGGTGCGCGCGTATCTTGTGCATGCGGTGGCGCGGCAGGTGGGCCTGGCGCTGCCCGGGCGCGATGTGGTCTTGCAGCAGCTCCACGGCCTGCACCAGGTTCTGTTCATACATGCCGAAGGCGGTGGTGCGCACCAGGACCGTCACATGCGGCATCTCGGCCAGGGCGGCCTGCACCGAGCGGATGTAGGCCTCGCTGCTGCGGCCGTCGATCTGGGCGTTGGGGTCGGACAGCAGCCAGCCGCCGAGTTCGTTCTGCTCGTCCAGCAGCAGGGTCTTGAGCCCGGCGCGGCCGGCTTGCAGCGCGGCCAGCAGGCCGCAGGCGCCGCCGCCGACGACCAGCACGTCCACGTGGTGGTGCAGGTGGTCGTAGTCCTCGGGATCGGGTTCGGCCGGCGCGTCGCCGAAGCCGGCGAACTTGCGGATCACGGTTTCATACAGCGGCCAGAACTTTTGCGGCCACTTGAAGGTCTTGCTGTAAAAACCGGCCGGCATGAAGCGCGAGCCCTGGCCCAGCACCGACTTCAAGTCGAAGTCCAGCGAGGGCCAGCCCGAGGTGGAGCGGGCGCTCAGGCCTTCATAAAGCTCGGCCTGGGTGGCCTTGACGTTGGGCGTGGTCAGCGCGCCCGTGCCCAGCTGCACCAGCGCGTTCGGCTCTTCCGCGCCCGCGCCTATGATGCCGCGGGGACGGCCGTACTTGAAGCTGCGCGCCATGCGGCGCACGCCGTGGGCCAGCAAGGCGGAGGCCAGCGTGTCGCCGGGGTGGCCGGTGTAGTCGCGGCCGTCAAAGCTGAAGTTGACCGTGCGCGTGCTGTCGATGCGCGTGCCGGCCTGGGGAACCCTGGAGCCGCTCATTTCGTTTGCTCCTTGGCCATGTCGGCCAGAAACAAGGCCTTGCCTTCGGCCAGGGTCCAGGTGCCGGCGATTTCATAGCTGGCGGTGTTGCGCTTCACGGCAAATACCTTGCGGCAGGCCGCGGTGTGCTGCCATTGCTCCCAGAACCAGCCCTTGGTGTTCCTGCGCATAAAAACATAGTCGCCCCAGGTGGCGTCGTCCACAGCCTCGGGCTGGAGCGGGCGGGGGATATAGGCTTCACCGGCGTTGCTGAACTCTTCTTCGTCCCGCGTTTCGCCGCAGTGGGGGCAGTGCAATAAAAACATATCAGTGGGCGACGCCTGCGGCGCCGTGTTCGTCGATGAGGTGGCCGGTGTGGAAGCGGTCCACGGTGAAGGATCTGGCGAGCGCATTGGGTTCGCCCTGGGCCAGCATGTCGGCAAAGACATGGCCCGAACCCGGCGTGGCCTTGAAGCCGCCGGTGCCCCAGCCGCAGTTGAAGAACAGGCCTTGGACTGCCGTCTTGGAAATGATCGGGCAGGCGTCGGGCGTCACGTCCACAATGCCGCCCCATTGGCGGTTCATGCGCACGCGGGAGAACTGGGGGAACAGCTCGATGATGGCGGCCGCCGTGTGCTCGATCACGTGCGGGCTGCCGCGCTGGCCGTAGCCCAGGTAGCTGTCGATGCCGGCGCCTATCACCAGCTCGCCCTTGTCCGACTGGCTCAGGTAGCCGTGGACCGCGTTGGACATGATCACGGTGTCGATCACGCGCTGCATCGATTCGGACACAAAGGCCTGCAGCGGATGGCTTTCGAGCGGCATGCGCAGGCCGGCCATTTTGGCCAGCACCGATGAATGGCCGGCGGCCACGCAGCCCACACGGTCGGTTTTCACCATGCCCAGGTTGGTTTGCAGGCCGCGGATCTTGCCGCCGGAGATGTCCATGCCGGTGACTTCGCAGCCCTCGATCAGGTCCACGCCCAGGCGGCTGGCGGCACGGGCAAAACCGCGCGCCACGGCGTCGTGGTGGGCGATGCCGGCGCGCGGCTGCCAGCTGGCGCCCAGCACCGGGTAGCGGCGGCTGCGGCTGCAGTCCAGCTGGGGAATCTTTTCCTTCACTTCCCGCGCGTTCAGCACATGGGCGTCTATGCCTTGCAGCGCATTGGCGTTGACCCGGCGCTCGATATCGCGCATGTCCTGCAGGGTGTGGCCCAGGTTGAACACGCCGCGCTGGCTGAACATCACGTTGAAGTTCAGGTCTTCGGTCAGGCCTTCCCACAGCTTGAGCGAGTGCTCATAGATCGCCGCCGACTCGTCCCACAGGTAGTTGGAGCGCACGATGGTGGTGTTGCGCGCGGTGTTGCCGCCGCCCAGGTAGCCCTTTTCCAGCACCGCGATGCGCCCGACCTGGGGATGGTTTTTGGCCAGGTAATAGGCCGTGGCCAGGCCGTGCCCGCCGCCGCCGACGATCACCACGTCGTAGGACGGCTTCAAGGCCACCCGTTCCCAGGCGGGTTCCCAGGTCTGGTGGTTTTTGAAGCCATGCTTGAGCAGGCTCCAGAGAGAGTAGTTTTGGCCGCGCATAGTCGCTTGTGGGGAGGTCCAATGAATCTGCGCTCATTGTTGGATTTCCCAGATGCGCGAACTTGCGCCCGGCAGACGCACACTTGTTCAAATCCGACATGGTGTCGGGTCTGGTTATCCCTGGGAGGTAGCGGGCAAGGCCGGCGAATACTTGGAAATGGGTCTGTGGCCGCGCGTGCCCTCTTCGGGTCACAGCCGGCCGGAATAGGCTCAAGGCTACGTCGGTACGGTGATCTGAGGGGAATGGCGTTGCCGCCGGCCCGGGGTGTCCGCGTGATTCCTGCTCGCGTCCGGTCGGCCGGGCTGGAAGGGGGGCCGAGGTCTTGGTACCACCAACAGGAATCGAGCCTGCGCTGAGTGACGGCTACTCGATGGAAGGGTTGGGCCTACCTCTTCGCGCGAAGATCACGTATGTAGGCCAGTTCATTTAGCGCGACTTTGTTGGCTGGCTCGATTTTGAGAGAGTCGTTAAACACAGCTTCAGCCTCATCCAACTTACTGAGCTCGATCAGTGCGAAGCCTATACCGCGAAGCGCCGCGGCTTGAAATGGCCGCTGAGACTGATATCGAGTGGAAAGCGAGAGGGCCTTCTTATACGCAGCCAGTGCGTTTTCTGGTTGGCCTAGCTGGTTCAGGATGTAACCTCTCTCCGCTGCTGTGCCGGCCGAAGCGGGTGCGATTTTTTCGATGGTTGCCAAGATCGAAAGCGCCGTCGGGAACTCTCGTTTATCTGCTGCGATGAATGCCTTCATCTGAAGGGTCTCTTTGTAGCCCCAATCGATCCATTCAAATTGCTCGGGTGCGCTTTGTTTGAACTCCAGATATTCTTCCTTTGACTGGAAGGAGTATTGGCGCATCTTGCGATCGAAAGATGCTTCAAATTTCTCTTGGAGCTCAATGGCCTTCCGTTCGGCATCTGATAGACGTTTTGCCCGAACCAGTGCAACCAGATCATTGACTTGGTCGCGCAACTGCGAGCCCTTTGCACTATGCGCAAACCCCTGAAATGGAGTAGCCACCGTCTCTCCGACCTTTTGAGCTTGTGCGACGGGCAATACGGCACAAATGGTCAGTGCGACGAGTACGAGTTGGCGCTTCATTGGAGACTCCCGGGCGGTTGCCAGATTTGCATGGGGAATATTGGTGAAATAAGCAGAATATGCTTGGCTTGCCAGCCTTAAGAACCTGCAAGGTCCTGGTACCACCAACAGGAATCGAACCTGTATCTAGCGCTTAGGAGGCACTCGTTCTATCCATTGAACTATGGCGGCACTTCTCGGGGAGAAGCCGTGATTGTATTCGGTGGCGGGAGCCAGTTCCGGGCCACCGGAACCGGCCTTAGTCGTAGGGCACGGTGAAGATCAAATCCACCGCGCTTTGCTGGCCGGCCTGGGCGCGCACGGTGAAGCGTTGCGACAGGTCGTAGAACACGTACAGGGTGCCAAGTGCGCCCGAGATGGTGCGCTCGTAAGCCGCGTAAAAATTGCGCGAAAACCGTTTGCCCAGGGTCAGGGCGCTTTCGGTGGTGCTGCCGTCGGTGTTGCTGGATGCGCCGCGGTAAGACAGCTCATCGAGGCCCAGCGAGGCGGCCAAGCCGCCCGACATGCCGCCTCCGCCTTTGCTGCCCAGCAGGGCCAGGGCCGCCTGTTGCAGCATGGCGGCCTCGGCGCCGCCGGATGCGGAGGAGCGCCCCACCACCAGCCAGGAGAGTTTTTCGGCGTCGGGCAGTTCGGGCTGGGCATACAGGCGCACGCGCGGCAGCAAGGCGGTGCCGGTGATCTGTACGCCCACACGCTGCGTGAGGTTGGGGCGTATGGCCAGGATGTCGAGAGCCGGGTTGTCGATGGGGCCGGTAAAGCGCAGCATGCCTTGCTCCACGTCCAGGCGCTGGCCGTAGGCGCGGTACTGGCCGCCTGCCGTGTTGATGGTGCCGTTGAGCCGGGGCTCGCGCAGGTTGTCGCCGCTCAGCGCCAGGGTGCCGCGCACGCGTGTGTCTATGCCCTTGCCCTGGATGCGGAAGTCGCGGCCCAGGTCGAGTTCCACGGCCAGCTTGACGGGACGCGCGTCGCGGTCGGTGGTGTCGGCGCTGGTCTGCGCGGGGGCCTTCTGGCCGGCCGCCGCGCCGCGTGTGCTGCGCACCACCACGTCGTCGCCCAGCTGGGGCGTGCCTTCGTCGGGCAGGATGATGCGGGCCTGGTCGACCAGCAGCTTGCCGGTGAGTTCGCTTTGGACACCCTTGAGGCCGGCCTGGATGTCGCCGGAGACGGTGATCTGCCGGTCTGTGCGTATGCTGGCGCGCAGGCGCTCGATTTTCGCGCTGAGTTGCACCTGCGGCTTGCCGTCGACCCAGCCGGCTTCGCCCTGCGCCGTGAGTATGCCGCCCGTGCCCTTGTCGCCCGCGCCTTGCAGCGTGAACTCGTTGATGCGCATGCGGGTGCCGTCGAGTTTGGCGCGCAGCCGGCCGTTGCCGAATTCAATGCCGTCGACCACCGAGCGCAGCGCCAGGTCATCGGCCTGCAAATCGCCGGCCAGTTGCGGCGCGGCGCGTGTGCCGCTGATGGCGACGTCGGCGCCCAGCGAGCCACGCAGCCGCCAGCCGGGCGGCGCCAGCACCGACCACACGCCTATGCGCGGCAGCTGTGCGCGCAGCTGGCCGGCCAGGGGCGCATCCGCGGGCCAGAGCCAGCCGCCGCCGGCCGCGGCGGGCGCGCGCGCCAGGCGTGTGCGCAGCTGGCCCTCGGCCGTGCCGGCGCGCTCGCTGTCCCAACGCAGGGCCAGGGTGACGGCTTCGCCTTCGCTTTGCAAGGAGAGCCGCGCTTCCTTGACGCCGGCCGCGACGCGCGCCGAGGTGCCTTGCGCGGTTTCGGCCTGTACCGTGATGTCGCCGCTGCTGCGCGCGAGGCTGGCTTTGAGGCGCAGGGTATCGCCCAGCGTGGCGTCCCAGTCGCCGTCCAGCAGCAGGGTGCCGCCCAGGCCGGCGCCGGCCATTTGCGGGCCGGCGAACAGTTCTATCCAGGCCAGGGGCAGGCCGCTGAGTTTGCCGGCGGTGACAAGTTCGCGGCCCGGCCGCCAGCGCAGCGGCTGCCAGGCGAGTGTGGCCTGCGAGGGGGTGGAGGCGCCCGAAGCGCCCGAAGCACCCGAAGCCGGTGCGATCAGCAGCGCCTCGCCGGCGCCGCTTTCAAACGCGCCGCCGTTGCGCGCGGGTGTCCATTTGAGCGGCACGCCGCCGCGCGTCTTGAGCTGCCAGGCGCCTGTGCCGAGCGCGGGGTCTTGCACGCCGAGGCTCAGTTGCTGCATCAGGCCTTGCCAGGGCGATTCGGCCAGCGGCGTGCTGCGCGCCGCACCACCTCGCCCGCCCTGGGCCGCGAGCTGCAATGTGTAGCGGCGCGTGCCGGCTTCCAGGCGGCCCTGGGCGTTGAGCTGGGCCTGGCTCAGGCGGCCCGAGAGGGTGGCCTGCAAGGCGCGGACCTTGAAGGCCTCGGTATCCGCCGCGGCCATGCGCCAGTCGAGGGATGGCAGCTCCAGCCGCGCCTGCAGGTCCGGGTCCTGCCAGCCGCCTTGCCAGCTCGCCTGCAGCTCGGCGCTGCCGGTGGCCGCGGCGGATTTCAGCGCGCCTGGCATGCCGGGCAGCTTTTGCAGCCAGCGCAGGGCTTGGGCCATGTCGCGGCCGCGCAGGCTCAATTCGCCTTTGCCGCTGGCGGGACGCAGCTCGCCTTGCACCTGCGCGTCCAGTCCGGGCGCGCTGAGCACCAGCTTGCCTTTGCCGGCTTGCGCTGCGGGTTGGGCCTCAAGGTTTCCGTTCAGTTCAGCATCGTCGCTGCGCACGCGCAGGGCCGAGAGTAGCAGGGTGCCGCCGGCTTGCTCGCCATTCCAGCTGCCGGTGGCGCTGGCGTCGCGCAGCCGCAGCGCGCCCAGGGGGTTGTTCTTCGCGGCCGCATCGTTGCGCGCCGCCTGCAGGTTGGCCTCAAACGCAATGGCGGTGCCTTGGCTGTGGGCCTGGGCCTTGCCGTCCAGCGGCAGCGGCGCGAGCTGGCTGTGCAAGAGGGCGGGGTTGACCTGTTGCAGGCTGGCCTGCATTTTCCAGGCGGGGGTTTTGGCGCTGGCGGGCGAGGCAGGCGCATCGGCCCATTCACCGCTGGCCAGCAGTTCGCCGCCGCCCAGCCTGGCCTTGAGTGTGCGCACCAGGGCCGCGCCGCCGCGCCATTCGCCCTGGGCGTCTAGGCGCTCCAGCGGCAGCTTGTGCTGGTCCCAGGGGCCGGGCTGGCTGTTGCTGAGCTGCAGCTGCAGGCCCCATGCGGAAGCGGATGACACCGGCGCGCTGTCCGCCGGCCGCACGCTGGCGCTGCCTGTGAGCTGGGTTTGCGGGCCGTCAGGCCAGAAGGCGGCGACGTCGAGGTCGCGAAATGTCGCATCGGCCTGCGGCAGTGGTTGCGCGGCCCAGGGCATGACACGGGCCGTGGCATTGGCTTGGGGACGCGGCTGGTTTTTTTGCGCGGCGGCATTCTGCATCTGCAGCTCGGCCTTGAGCAGCAGTTCGGTGAGTGGGCCGCTGGCTGTTGCCTTGAAGGCCAGTGGCACCCTGGTCTTGCCGCCGGGCAGGGCTGCATCGAGCGCGCCGTTAAGGCTGGCATCAAGCTGCAGCTTGCCGTGCGCGGCCAACGTGGCCTTGCCGCTGTAACGGCCTTGCGCGACCTGCGCGCCCAGCAGTTCAAGCTGGTGCGAGAAGCCGTTGAAAGAATAATTTCCGCGTAGGCCCGATGCGGAAAATTCCGCGCCGCCATGCCACTGAAATTGCCCGACGGAAAAGCCTTCGAGCAGCACCGGCAGCGGCAGCCCGAGCGCCGAGGGCGGCACCGAGGGCTCGGTGGAGGGCGGGCGCTGGTCGTCGACCCGCACGCTGGCGGCCGCCAGGCGGTTGACCTTGAGTGTGCCCTGCAGCAGCGACCAGGGTTGCCAGGCCAGCGTGAGCTCGCGCAGGTCCACACGCAAGCCGTTTTGTTGCCAGACCAGTTGCTCAATGCGGCCGCCGGCGCGCAAGGAGCCTGTGACGCCTTCGGCGCTCAGCGGCTGCGAGCGCGCGATCCAGCCCAGCGCGGTGGCCAGCGAGCCATCGGTGCCGGCCCACCACCAGGCGCCGCCCGTCGCGGCGACGGCCAGGGCCACGACGCTGCCCGCGGCCCAGGCCGCGGCGCGCAGCCGGCGCCGCGGCGGGCGCGAGGGCGATTCGGCTTGGGTGGGTGTGGTGGAGGTATCCATCAGAAAACAAATCCCACGCTGACGTGCAGGCGCAGCTGCTTGGCTTTGACGCCGTAGGCCACATCCATCTGCAGCGGGCCTATGGGGCTTCGCCAGCGCACGCCTGTGCCTATGCCGACGGAGGGTTTCATGTCCTTGGGGTTGTCGGCCACGGCGCCCGCGTCGATGAAAAAAGTGTTCTCCCACTCGCTGGGCCGGCCGTCACGCAGCAGGGGGCGCTGGTATTCGACGCTGCCCACGGCCATGTAGCGGCCCGGCCCGATCACGCCGTTGTCCAGCTTGATGCCGATGTCGCGGTAGCCGTAGCCGCGCACCGTGGTGTCGCCGCCGGTGCGAAACAGCAGGGTGCCGGGAATGCGGGCGGAGTCTTTCGCCATCACCGCGCCGCCCTCGGCGCGCATCGCGATGCGGCCGCGCTCCAGCGGCACAATGCCCAGCCAGCGGCCCACGGCGCGTGTGAAGGGCAGGTGCTGCGTGCCCATGGTGCTGCCGCCGCCGAGTTCAAAACCCAGGCCGTAGCCCTTGTTGGGGAAGGGCAGGCTGTCGAAATAACGGCCGGTCCAGACATAGTTGACCGACAGGGCCGAGCCGTCGCCGATGTCTGCGGCGCTGCTGTTGAGCTGGCCGCTGCCGCTGACGCTGGCCCTGTCGTACTGCACATACATATTGCGGTCTATGCGCTCGCCGGCCTGGGTGCGGCCAAAGCGCAGGCGGCTGGAGCGCGTGACCAGGTCGTCATCGTCGACACGCTCGGCGCGCGCCAGCGCCACCCAGCGCCAGTTGGACTCGTCGGGAATGGAGGTCCATTCGGTCTGCGCATAAGGCGCCTTCTTTTCGAGCTGCAGCTTGGTGACGGCGCGCCAGTTGGTGCCCGGCACGCGCTGGTGGGTGTGCTCGACGGAGGCGCGCGGGCCGCTGTCGGTGGTCACGCCCACGCCCAGGATGACTTTTTGCAGCTTGGCCTCGCGCACCTGGACCTGCACGGGCGCGGCGTTCGGGTCGCTTTCGGGATCGACAAAGATATAGGCCGAATCGAAGTAGCCGCTGGAGGCCAGTCGCAGCTGTGCCTCGTTCAGCTGGTTCTGGTCGTAAGGCGTGCCCGGCGTCAGGCGCGCCAGGCGCGGCACCAGCACCGGGTCGTAGCGCTCCACGCCGCTGACTTGCAGCGGGCCCAGGCGGTAGAGCGGGCCGGAGTCCAGCTTGAGGCTGAGTGCCGCGCTGTTGGTGGGCGCGTCCACGTCGGCCAGGCTGTCGGCCAGCTTGCCGGCCGGGTAGCGGCGGGCCACCAGTTCGCGCAGGGCCTGGGTCTTGGCGCCGTCCCAGGTGTCCTGGGTGAAGCGCTGGCCCGCGGGCAGGCGCCAGTCGCGTTCTATCCCGGCGCGCTGGGCTTTGGCGTCCGGGTCGGGGGAGTCGGCGATGTCGCCCGCGAAATCAATCGCCACCCCGCCCACGATGGTGGCCTGCCCGGGCTCCACGGCGACCACAATGGTCGGCTTCTGGCCGGCCGCGCCTTCGCGTGTGATGTTGATGCTGGGGCTGAAGTAGCCCAGCGTGCCGGCCAGGTTGCGCACATTGCGCTCGGCCAGCACGATGAGGCGCGCGAGTTCGGCCTCGTCGAGGTCGGTCACCGCGCGGTAGCGCTGCAGCTCCAGGTGTTTGTCGAGCAGGTCCTTGAGGGGCTGCGGCGCGCGCACCGCGATGTCGAAAGCCGTGACTTCGGGCTGGGCGCTGGTCGGGCCCGTCGCGCCCTCGGGTGTGGGCCCGGGTGAGACTTTTTCAGGCGGCGGTGGCGGGGCGGGTGCGGTCTGCGTGACGCTGGAAGGCGGTGTTGTGCTGTCCGCGGGCGCAGCTGTTTGCGCGCCGGCCAAGGGCGCCAGCAGGATCGCAAAGAGGGCGAAAGCAGCGCCCGGGGTGGCCTTCCGTGCGCAGTGCTTACTGTGGATGCTGGGAGGGGTCACGGGGGCAGTTTACTTGAGCGCTCCCATGCTCAAGCGTAGGAGGCAGTCTCTTATTTGGAGAGCATCCGCATGGCTTCCTCAAGCCCTTTGATGGTCAGCGGGTACATGCGCTGGTTGACCAACTGCTGGATCACGCCAATGCTTTGGCGGTATTGCCAGACGCCTTGCGGTTCGGGGTTGATCCAGGCGAACTTGGGGAAGGCGTTGGTCAGGCGCTGCATCCATTCGGCGCCGGCTTCTTCGTTGTTGTATTCCACGCTGCCGCCGGGCTGCAGGATTTCATAGGGGCTCATGGTCGCGTCACCGACGAAAATGAGTTTGTAGTCCTTGTTGTACTTGCGGATGATGTCCCAGGTCGGGAATTTTTCGCTGAAGCGGCGGCGGTTGTTCTTCCACATGAAGTCGTAAACGCAGTTGTGGAAGTAATAAAACTCCAGGTGCTTGAACTCGGCTTTCACGGCCGAGAACATTTCCTCGACGCGGTGTATGTGTTCGTCCATGGTGCCGCCCACGTCCATGAGCAGCAGCACCTTCACGTTGTTGTGGCGCTCGGGCACCATCTTGATGTCCAGCCAGCCGGCATTGGCCGCAGTGGAGCGGATCGTGTCGTCCAGGTCCAGTTCCTCGGCATTGCCCTGGCGCGCGAACTTGCGCAGCCGGCGCAGCGCGACCTTGATGTTGCGTGTGCCCAGCTCTTGCGTGTCGTCGTAGTCCTTGTAGGCGCGCTGGTCCCAGACTTTCACCGCGCTCTTGTTGCGGCTTTTTTCCTGGCCTATGCGTATGCCCTGCGGGTTGAAGCCGTTGGCGCCGAAGGGCGAGGTGCCACCCGTGCCTATCCATTTGCTGCCGCCTTCGTGGCGTTCCTTCTGTTCCTCAAAACGCTTTTTGAGCGTTTCCATGAGCTCGTCCCAGCCCATTTTTTCGATCTTGGCTTTTTCCTCGGGGCTCAGTTCAAGCTCCAGGTTCTTGCGCAGCCATTCGAGCGGGATGTCTTTGGTGAAGTCGGCCAGCATCTCGACGCCCTTGAAGTAGGCGGCAAAGGCGCGGTCGAATTTGTCGTAGTTTTTTTCGTCCTTCACGAGCACGGTGCGGCTCAGGTAATAGAAGTCGTCGATCTTCCAGGCGCCTTCACCCTGTTGCCCCTCGAGCTTGTCGCTGTTGGGCCCGACCACGCCGGCCTCCAGCGCTTCCAGCAGCATCAGGTATTCCTTGACGGAGACCGGCAGCTTGGCCGAGCGCAGGGTGTAAAAGAAATCGATGAGCATGGTGAGCTACTCCTTGGCGGTCGGCGCTTCAGGCTCTTGGCTTATCCAGCAAGTACAGCAGTTGCGCTTTGACCTCGGGCCATTCGCCGGCGGCCAGGCTGTACATCACGGTGTCGCGTATGGTGCCGTCGCGGCGCAGCGCATGGCCGCGCAGCACGCCGTCCTTGCGCGCGCCCAGGCGTTCGATGGCGCGCTGCGAGGCGTGGTTGAAGTTGTCGGTGCGCCAGCCCACGATGTTGCAGCCCAGGGTTTCGAAGGCATGCGTGAGCATCAGGAGCTTGCAGGTGGTGTTGACATGGGTGCGCTGGCAGCGCGCGGCGTACCAGGTGTAGCCGATCTCGACGCGCTTGAGGTTGGGCACGATGTCGTGGTAACTCGTGGAGCCCAGCACCTCGCCGCTGGCGTCGTCGGTCACCGCGAAGGCGAAGCGGTTGGCCGTGGCCAGCGCCGTTTCGATGTAGCCGCGGGTTTCATGCGGCTCGGGCACGGAGGTGATGCGCAGCTTCCAGAGCTCGCCGTCGGCGGCCGCGGCCTTGAGGCCGGCCTCGTGTTCCAAAGCGAGGGGCACCAGGCGCACGCCGCGCGCCTGCAGTGTCACGGGTTCGACAAAAGCCATGCTCAGTTCTCTCCTTCGGGTTTTTGCCGCTTCCTCCAGCGCCTGGCCAGCTGCAGGCCCAGGCCGCCGCCCAGGCCCACCAGCACGATGCCGCCTATGGCGGCATTGCCGTAACCGTCCGCAAAAATATCCAGGCCCAGCAGCCGGCCTATCCAGAAGCCCAGCAGGGCGCCGGCTACAAAACCGACCGCATCGGACAGTCCTTCGACCAACAGGGATTTTTGGTTCATGAATCGGTCCTGTGCTTCAGCGATTGTTGCGCTGCATGAAAACCAGCTTCTCGAACAGGGTCACGTCCTGCTCGTTCTTGAGCAGCGCGCCCACCAGCGGCGGCACGGCGACCTTGTCGTCCTTGCTTTGCAGGGCGTCCAGCGGGATGTCCTCGGCGACCAGCAGCTTGAGCCAGTCCAGCAGCTCGCTGGTCGAGGGTTTTTTCTTGAGGCCGGGCAGGTTGCGCACGTCGTAAAACGTTTTCATCGCGGCGGTCAGCAGCTCTTTCTTGAGATCCGGGAAGTGCACGTCCACGATCTGCTTCATGGTGTCGGCGTCGGGGAACTTGATGTAGTGGAAGAAGCAGCGGCGCAAAAACGCGTCGGGCAGTTCTTTTTCGTTGTTGGAGGTGATGAACACCAGCGGGCGGTGCCTGGCCTTGATGAGCTCGCGTGTTTCATACACATAGAACTCCATGCGGTCGATTTCGCGCAGCAGGTCGTTGGGAAATTCGATGTCGGCCTTGTCGATCTCGTCGATCAGCAGCGCCACCGGCGTTTCCGAGGTGAAGGCCTGCCAGAGCACGCCCTTGACGATGTAGTTGTGGATGTCCTTGACCTTCTCGCCGCCGTCCACGGTGGACAGCTGCGAGTCGCGCAGGCGCGACACCGCGTCGTATTCATAGAGGCCCTGCTGCGCCTTGGTGGTGGACTTGATGTGCCATTGCAACAGTGGCAGGCCCAGGGACTGGGCCACTTCCTCGGCCAGCATGGTCTTGCCGGTGCCGGGCTCGCCCTTGACCAGCAGCGGCTTTTTCAGGGCGGCGGCGGCGTTGACGGCGAGCATCAGGTCCTGGGTGGCGACGTAGTTTTTTGAGCCTTGAAATTTCATGTTCTTGGGTCAGGGAGGTGAAGGTGGAGCGGGCTTTTGCGGGGCCTGGCCGGCAACGGGTGCCTGGCCGCGGCGGGCCCAGATATAATCCAAGGTTGTTTTATACGATGAATCCCCACCTGATTGTGCGCGCAAAATGAATAAGCTGTTCACCACGATATTCGCCGTTGCTGTCTCTTGTGCGACGGCTGCCAGCCTGGCCCAGGAGATCAAGGGCGACGCCAAGGCCGGCGAAACCAAGAATGCCATGTGCATAGGCTGCCACGGCATCAAGGGCTACCAGGCCTCTTTCCCCGAGGTCTACAAGGTGCCCATGATTTCCGGCCAGGGCGCCAAATACATCACCGCCGCGCTCAATGAATACAAAAAAGGCGAACGCAAGCACCCGACGATGCGCGCCATCGCCGACTCCCTGACCGACCAGGACATCGCCGACCTCGCCGCCCACTACAGCGCCGACGGCGCGGGCGAGCCGGCCAAGGCCGCCAAGGAGCCCAGCACCGAAGTCAAGGCCCTGCTGGCCAAGGCCAATTGCGCCTCCTGCCACGGCGACAACTTCAGCAAGCCGATTGACCCGGCCTACCCCAAGATCGGCGGCCAGCATGCCGACTACCTGTTCGTGGCGCTCAAGGCCTACAAGACCGAGAACAACCCCAAGGTCGGCCGCGGCAACGCCATCATGGCCGGCATGGCCAAGCAGTACACCAATGCCGAACTCAAGCAGCTGGCCAACTACCTGGCCTCTGTGGACGGCGACCTGAAGACCATTCCGCAGAAGAAATTCCGCTAAGCCGGAATCTCACACACACAAAAAAGCCGCTTCATCAAGCGGCTTTTTTTATGGGTCAATCGCGAGTTGCTCTTCGCTGCACGCAGTCGATATAGGCCGCGCCATCGGGCGGGCGCCCCGCGCGCTGGCTTTCCCAGACCATCTGCCCCAGGCAGTCCATGGTTTCGTGGTGGGCGTCATGCAGGGAGTTGCGCCGGGCCGTCAGCAGTTCCACGGCCTGGCGTATGCCGCGCGGCTGGTCTATGGAGCATTGCTCGCTGATGGACAGGTGCATGGACAGGTGCAGAAACGGGTTGGTCTTGCCGGCTTCCACGTCATACATTTTTTCGAGCGCGGCATCGGCATCGGCAAAATCCGCGTGGTATTCGGGGTGCTCTTCGATCCACTGGCTGGCGATGGTTTCAATCGCCTCCATGGGCTGGCCGGCGCGGGCCTTGGCGTAGACGGAACAGAAGAAGCGCCGGACGTCGGCTTGCGAGGGCGTGAACATGGGCGAAAGCGTATCACGCAGGGGTTTTCCACTGCCGGCGTGTGCCTGTTATCAGTGCTTGGGCCACAGGGGCCGCGGGCTGCGTCCTACAGACAGTTAGCGCGTCCCTGCCTACGCTGCTACCAGCGAGTGGCGCAGTTCCGGGGCGGGGCCACTCCCACCATTGACAGCCCGGCGAGGAGATCGACACCATGAACGCAGCACGCATCACAGGCATAGTCCTGATTGTTTTGGGCCTGGCCGGGTTTTTCACCGGCGGCTTCAGCTTCACCAAGGACACCACGGCCGCCAAGATAGGCCCGATACAGCTGACCGTGAAGGAAAAAGAGTCGGTCAATATTCCGCAGTGGCTGAGCCTGGGGGCTATTGTTCTGGGTGCTGTCGTCCTGGTCGTTGGCTTCAAGAAGTCCTGACCCGCCTCAATTGCGCTGAACGCTAAGTAAGCGCGAGATCGCCTGGGCCGCCTTGAGTAATTGCGGCAGCATGCTCTCCTGCATGGCCTTGGCGCTGGTACGGTTGGCCTGGCCGCTGATATTGAGGGCGGCCACGGTCTGGCCGGCGCGGTTGGTAATCGGCGCCGCCATGGACACCAATCCCTCCTCGAGTTCCTGGTTGACCAGCGACCAGCCCTGCTTGCGCGCCTGCGCGACCTTGGCCGCGAGTTCCTTCACGTCAGTCACGGTGTATTTGGTGCGCGCCTCCAGCGTGGAGGCCTGCAGGCATTTCATGAGTTCGGCCTCGGGCAGGGCCGACAGCAGCATGCGGCCCATGGAGGTGCAATACGCCGGCAGGCGCGAGCCCACGCCCAGGCTGATGCTCATGATCTTGTGCGTGGGCACGCGCAGCACGTAAACAATGTCCGTGCCGTCCAGCACCGCGGCCGAGCAGGACTCCTTGACCTCGGCGACCAGCGCTTCCATCACCGGCTCGGCGAGGTTCCAGATCGGCATGGACGACAGATAGGCAAAACCCAAATCCAGGATGCGCGGCGTGAGGCTGAAGAGCTTGCCGTCGCTGCTGACATAACCCAGCGTTTCCAGCGTCAGCAAGATGCGGCGTGCGCCCGCGCGGCTCAGGCCGCTGCGCCCGGCGACTTCGGTCAACGTCTGGCGCGGCGCGTCCGCGCTGAAGGAGCGTATGACCTCCAGCCCGCGCGCGAAGGACTGCACATAGCCGTCGCCCGGCTTGTGGGCTGTGGTGGGCGTGGATGCGGCGTTTGCCATGGTGAGCGAAATCTCCTAAAATTCATTATACGAACTCTTGTTCTAATGTCGAACAATATTTTGGTGGTGGCCGATGCTTCATTGGCGTGGCCGCCGTTCCTGGAGACGATTCAATGATCAACAAGATTGCCGCTTCCGTCGCCGACGCGCTGGCGGATGTGAAGGACGGCGCCACGGTGCTGATAGGCGGCTTCGGCACCGCGGGCATTCCCAATGAGCTGATCGACGGCCTGATAGCGCAGGGCGCCAAAGACCTCACGGTGGTGAACAACAACGCGGGCAACGCCGAAGTGGGCCTGGCCGCGTTGCTCAAGGCCGGGCGTGTGCGCAAAATCATCTGCAGCTTCCCGCGCCAGGCCGACAGCCAGGTGTTTGACGGCCTGTACCGCAGCGGCAAGCTGGAACTGGAACTGGTGCCGCAGGGCAACCTGGCCGAGCGCATTCGTGCGGCGGGCGCCGGCATAGGCGCCTTCTTTTGCCCCACGGGCTACGGCACCGAGCTGGCCCGCAACGCCGACGGCAGCGCCAAGGAAACCCGCGAAATCAACGGCCGGCAGTATGTGCTGGAAATGCCCATCCACGGCGACGTGGCGCTGATCAAGGCGGAGCGCGGCGACCGCTGGGGCAACCTGACCTACCGCATGGCGGCCCGCAACTTCGGCCCGGTGATGGCGACGGCCGCGAAGAAAACCGTTGCCACCGTGCATGAGATCGCCGAGCTTGGCGAGCTGGATCCCGAGACCATCGTGACGCCGGGCATCTTCGTCCACCACATCGTGAAGATTCAACGCACCGCTACGCAAGCGGGCGGCTTTAAAAAGGCGGCATGACCATGACTTACCAACGCCGCAGCAAGGACCAGCTCGCCGCCCGCGTCGCGCAGGATATTTTTGACGGGGCCGTCGTGAATCTCGGCATAGGCCAGCCCACGCTGGTGGCCAACCATTTGCCGGCCGGCCGCGAGGTCATCCTGCAAAGCGAGAACGGCATCCTGGGCATGGGCCCGGCGCCCGCCGAGGGCCAGGAAGACTACGACCTGATCAACGCCGGCAAACAGCCGGTGACGCTGCTCAAGGGCGGCGCTTTTTTCCACCATGCCGACAGCTTCGCGATGATGCGCGGCGGCCACCTTGACATCTGCGTGCTGGGCGCCTTCCAGGTCTCGGCCACCGGCGACCTGGCCAACTGGAGCACCGGCGAGCCCGGCGCGATTCCGGCCGTGGGCGGCGCCATGGACCTGGCCATAGGCGCGCGGCAGACCTGGGTCATGATGGATTTGCTGACCAAGCAGGGCGCCAGCAAGCTGGTGAGCCAATGCACGTACCCGCTGACCGGCATAGGCTGCGTCAAGCGGGTTTATTCAGACCTGGCGACACTGGAGTGCACACCGCAGGGCCTGAAGCTCATAGACACCGTCGACGGCCTCACGCATGCCGAGCTTGAAAAACTGGTCGGCCTGCCGATCGCGGCCGCCTGACGCCTGGTATTTCCACCCTCTTCGAAAAGACACACCATGACCCAAGCTTTTATCTGCGACGCGATACGCACACCCTTCGGCCGCTACGGCGGCGCGCTCAGCAGTGTGCGCACCGACGACCTGGGCGCGATCCCGCTCAAGGCGCTGATGGCGCGCAACCCGAATGTCGACTGGCAGGCCGTCACCGACGTGATCTACGGCTGCGCCAACCAGGCCGGCGAGGACAACCGCAACGTGGCGCGCATGGCGGCCCTGCTGGCCGGCCTGCCCATGGATGTGCCGGGCGCCACCATCAACCGCCTGTGCGGCTCCGGCCTGGACGCGCTGGGCACGGCCGCGCGCGCCATCAAGTCGGGCGAGGCCAGCTTGATGATCGCCGGCGGCGTGGAAAGCATGAGCCGCGCGCCCTTTGTGATGCCCAAGGCCGAAAGCGCCTTCAGCCGCGCCAACGCGGTCTACGACACGACGATTGGCTGGCGCTTCATCAACAAGCTGATGAAGGAAAAATACGGCGTCGACGCCATGCCCGAGACCGCCGAGAACGTGGCCACCGACTACAAGATCAGCCGCGAAGACCAGGACAAGATGGCGCTGGCCAGCCAGCTCAAGGCCGTGGCCGCGCAAAAGGCCGGCTACTTCGACGCCGAAATCACGCCGGTGACGATTGCCCAGAAAAAGGGCGACCCCATCGTGGTGGGCAAGGACGAGCACCCGCGCGAAACCTCGCTCGAGGCACTGGCCAAGCTCAAGGGTGTGGTGCGGTCCGACGGCACGGTGACCGCCGGCAATGCCAGCGGCGTGAACGACGGCGCCTGCGCGCTGCTGCTGGCCGATGAGGCCACCGCCGCAAAGAATGGCCTCACGCCCAAGGCGCGAGTGGTTGGCATGGCCACGGCCGGTGTCGCGCCGCGCATCATGGGTATAGGCCCCGCGCCCGCTACGCAAAAAGTGCTGGCACTGACCGGCCTCACGATGGCGCAGATGGACGTGATCGAGCTCAACGAAGCCTTTGCCGCGCAAGGCCTGGCCGTGCTGCGTCTGCTGGGTGTGCGGGACGACGACCCGCGCGTCAACCCCAACGGCGGCGCCATCGCGCTGGGCCACCCGCTGGGCGCTTCGGGCGCGCGGCTGGCCACCACGGCGGTCAACCAGCTGCACAAGAGCGGCGGGCGTTATGCGCTGGCCACCATGTGCATAGGCGTGGGGCAGGGCATCGCGGTCATCCTCGAGCGCGTCTGAGCGGCATGAGGCGCTGCTGCCGGATTTGCGGCCGGCGGCTAACATGGCGCCTTTCTTTCCTTGCGCCCGCACACCACGGCCTGGGTAAACCGAAAGACACGCCGTGAGCTTCCCGCTGATCACCGACCCCTTTTTCTACGCCGTGGCGATTCCCGCCGTGCTGATGCTGGGCGTCAGCAAGAGCGGCTTCGGCGCGGGTTTTGGTTCGCTGGCGGTGCCGGTGATGGCGCTGGCCGTCACGGTGCCGCAGGCCGCCGCCATCCTGATGCCGGTGCTGCTGTTGATGGACCTGCTGGGGCTGGCGGCCTTTCGCCGCGACTTCGATTTCAAGTTCCTGAAGTTCCTGGTCCCCTTCGGCCTGCTGGGCACGCTGGTGGGGGCCTTGCTGTTCAGGCTGCTGGACGCCAAGGTCGTTGCGGCCCTGGTGGGAATATTCACCTTGTTGTTTTTGGCGCAGCGCCTGTTGTTCCCGCCGCGGCCCGACAGCCCGCCGCCGCCGCGCTGGCTGGGCGCGATCCTGACGGTGACCTCGGGCTTCACCAGCTTTGTGTCGCATGCCGGCGGGCCGCCGCTGAGCGCCTATGTGATCCCCATGCGCCTCTCCCCGGTGAAGTTCACCGCCACCATGGCGGCCTTCTTTTTTGTCATCAACCTCTCCAAGTGGATTCCTTACGCCTGGCTGGGCCTGCTGGACCTGCGCAATATGGCGACCTCGCTGGCCCTGCTGCCGCTGGCGCCCCTGGGCGTGTGGATGGGTGTGCGCATGGCGCGCAGCATCAGCCCGGTGCTGTTTTACCGTTTGCTCTATCTGGGCATGCTGCTCACGGGGTGCAAGCTGCTCTGGGACGGCTTCCACTGAGCACTCGCCCCTAGCGCGATTCGCCACTCGCGTCCAGAACGGCCCCTGGCCTGCGTGGGGTTTTGGGCGGGCACCCGGAGTTTTACCGGCCTGCGTTTCGCGAATTTCTGTGAGAATCACGGTGATGAGAACAATATGCTTACATTGCGTTTGACCTCCCCTACATGACCACTGTTGTTTTTGCCGATCTTGTGGGCAGCACCAGCATGTTTGAACGGCTGGGCGATGAGACCGCGTCGCGCTTCGTGACGCAGCTCATAGGCGTGCTCAGCCAGGTCTTCGAGCAGCACCAGGGCCGGGTCGTCAAGCTGCTGGGCGACGGCCTGTTCGTGGTCTTTCCCAACGAGGGCGACGCGCTCTCGGCCTGCATCAGCATCCAGAAGCGCCTGCAGGAAAAACCCATCAAGCCCGGCGGCAGCGGCGCGCCGGTGCAGATGCAGATGGGCATCGAATCGGGCGAAGTGGTCGAGATCGACGGCGACTGCTTCGGCGACACCGTGAATTCCGCCGCCCGCCTGGCCGACCTGGCCGGCGCCGCGCAAATCCTCACCACCGAAAACGTCTGGACCGCGCTGTTGCCGGTGCAAAGGTCGGCGCTGCGCAGCATGGGGCCCATGTACCTGCGCGGCCGGGCCGAAGCCAGCCACGTCTACCGCGTCGAATGGATGGCCGGGCGCGACGAGGACGCCACCATGGCGGGCCGCTCCATGTTCGCCTCGCCCAGCCAGGCTTTCCTCGAGCTGAGTTTTGCCGGGCAGACCCTGAGGCTGGACGCCAAAAGCAGCAAGCTGGCGCTGGGCCGGGGCGCCGATGCCGCGCTGAACCTGAACGACCCGCGGGTCTCGCGCATGCATGCCACGCTGGAGTGGCGCGGCGGGCAATTCGTGCTGACCGACGCTTCCAGCTACGGCACCTGGGTCTACCTGGGCAACCAGAGCGAAGCCGTGGTGCTGCGCCGCACCGAGTGCTACCTGGTGGGCAGCGGCCACATCGTGCCGGGCTGCGACCGCACGGACGACAACGCGCCGCTGGTCGCGTTTGCCATCCGTACCTGAGTTACCTGATGTGTGCGGGCCGCAACAGGCGCGGCGCATCGGGAAAAGTTACGCTTTCCAGAGGCTTGTCCGCCCGGCGTTGCAGGCTAGAATCGATTTTTGTTTCAAGACGTAGCCGGGCCGCTGGGTAGCCCGCAGGCCATCCCGCCTTTTTTGCCTCTTCAGCCCATCTCGCCCAATTCCACCTCCTCATGAGTCTCAAGAAGCTTGGCCGATACGATCTGATCAACGTCCTCGGCAAGGGTGCGATGGGGCTGGTGTACGAGGGGCGCGACCCCAACCTGGACCGGCGCGTCGCCATCAAGACCATCAAGGTGGAAAACCTCTCCGAGGAGGCCGCCGCCGAATACGAGGTGCGCTTTCGCACCGAGGCCCGCTCCGCCGCGCGCCTGCAGCACCCGCACATCGTGAGCGTCTACGACTCCGACCGCGACGGCGACATCGCCTTCCTGGTCATGGAATTCGTCGACGGCGACGACCTCAAGCACCACCTGGACAAGGGCAACCTCTACACGCTGGAGCAGACCCTGGGCATCATGGGCGACCTGCTGTCGGCGCTGGAGTACGCGCACCGGCAAAGCATCGTGCACCGAGACATCAAGCCGGCCAACCTGCTGATGGAGACCAGCGGGCGGGTCAAGCTGACCGACTTCGGCGTGGCGCGCATCCAGGATTCGGGCGAGGCCACGCGCACCCAGGGCTCCATGGTGGGCACGCTCAAATACATGTCGCCCGAGCAGGTGCAGGGCCGCCCGATTGACGCCCGCGCCGACCTGTTCGCCGCCGGCATCGTGCTGTACCAGCTGCTCACGGGCAAGCGGCCTTTTGACGGCGACACCGATTTCGCGACCATCCAGCAGATCGTGGGCCACACGCCTGCGCCGCCCAGCAGCTTTAACCCCAAGCTGCCCGCCGCGATCGACGCGGTGGTGGCCAAGGCCCTGGCCAAGTCGCGCGACCAGCGTTACGCCAGCGCGCAGGACTTCCTTTTGGCGCTGCAGGCCGCGGCCCGCGAAGCGGCCGACACCACGGTGCAGCCGCCGGCCATACCGGTGGGGCCGGGCAGCAACTCGACCTGGACCTCCACGCTGCTGGCCGGTGAAGCCCTGGTCGGCCTGCAGTCAGGCACCAGCGCCGACATCCCCATGGTGACGCAGGAGCTGGAGCTGGTTTACTGGAAAGAGATCAAGGAGTCCATGGACGTCGAGGACATCCAGGGCTTTCTCGCCAGGTTCCCGTCCGGCATCTATGCCGACCTGGCCCGCCGCCGCCTCAAGAAGATGGGTGTGCCGGGCGGGGAGGATTCCGACATCGGCAGGCGCCTGGGCACCGGCACCCTGATCGTTCCGCGCCCGGCCGGGCAAGACGCGGCCGCCGGTGCGACCCATCCGGGGGCGACCAACCCCGGCGTGACCAACCCCGGGATTACCAATCCAGGCGTGGCCAGTTCTGGGGTGACCAGTCCCGGGGCGACCAATCCTGGGGTGACCCATCCCGGCACGGCGACCGACCTGGCCTGGAAGGCGCTCGAGGAAGCCGCGGCGCAGGCGCCGGTGGTGCCTCCACCCTTGCCGGCCGTACCCGCAGCCGACGACCCGGATGCCACGCGCCTGGGTGCGCCAGTCATGGCCGTGCCATCGGCACCAGTACCAGCACCGGCCGCACCGCAGCCGCAGAGCGAGCCCTCTGAATGGCCGGAGACGGTGTTCAGCGATGCCGGCCCGGTGACGGTCCAGTTCGAGGCCGCCGAGGCAAAAGCCAAGGCCGAAGCCGCGCCTGCCGCCGCCGCAAGCGCCGCGGCCGTTGCGCCCGAGGCCAAGCCGGAGTCCTCCTCGCGCAAGCGCCGCAGCGCCGAGCCGGGCGCGCCCGCGAAGGCGTCCGCAGCCTCTCCTCCTCCTTACCTGGTGTGGGGCGGGATCGCCCTGGTGGCTTTGGTCGTCCTGGGCGTAGGTGTCAGGCAACTCTCGAAACCGAAGGCGCCGGCACTGGCGGCCGCCCAGCCGGCCGCCGTGGCGGCGGACAATGCCGGCCCGGCGCGGCCCGCGGCGCCGGCCGCTCCCCAGCCGGCGGTGCAAGCCGCCCAGGCCCAGCCCGCGGCGGCCGCGGCACCCGTGCCGGCTGCGGCGGCATCGACGGCGGCCGCGCCGCTGTCTCCAGCCTCCAAGGCCGCGGCGGCGCAGGCCATTGTGGCCAAAAAAGCCGCCCAGGAGAAAGAGCGTCTGGCCAAGCAGCAGGCGGCGCAAGCCAAATCGGGCGGCAGCACCAGCGCGCCCGCGGCCGCGGCTGCCGAGCATGCCCCGGCACCGGCGCCATCCGCGAATGCCGGCAATCCGCGCCAGGCCTGTGAGGACCGCGTGCTGATCGGCTTCCAGATCTGCATGAGTGAGCAGTGCGCCAAGCCGGCCTTCACCAACCACCCGGTCTGTGTGGAGCGCCGCGCGATGGAGCAGCGCCGGCGCGAGGCCGAGCAGCTCAGGCGCTGAGCCGCGGCGACGGCCCGCCAAGGGCAGGCGCGCTCCGGTTTACTGTTCGTCCGGCGACTGCTGCTGGCCGTACCAGCCGGCGGGCCGGCGCTGCGCCTGCTGCTGGCGTTCCTGGGCCAGTTGCTCCTCCAGCTGCAGCCGGCCCTGCGTGGCCACGGCGATGACCTTGGTGCGGTCCTTGCGGTGCGGGTACATGCGCTCGAACAGCTCGAGGTTGTGCCGGCGAAAACGCATGGCGGCCTGGCGCGCTTCGTGCGGCGGCTGGCCCAGCAGTTCCAGCACGCTGCGCGCGCTGCGCAGGCTGGACTCGAAGACCTCGCGTTCGACCAGCATCACGCCGCGGTCGCGCAGCGCGTTCCAGTGCGTGACGTCGCGCGCGCGGGCCACGATTTGCATCTGCGGGAAGTTCTCGCGCGCGATGTCGACGATCTTGAGCGACTGCTCCATGTCGTCCACCGACAGCACCAGGATCTTGGCGGTGGCCGCGCCGGCGGTGCGCAGCAGGTCCAGGCGCGTCGCGTCGCCGTAGAAGACGCGGTAACCGAAGGCGCGCACGGTTTCTATCATCTCGGCGTCGTGGTCCAGCACCGTGGCCTGCACGCCCTGAGCCAGCAGCATGCGGCCCACGATCTGGCCGTAGCGGCCGAAGCCGGCGATGATGATGGGCGCTTCCTGCTGCTCGGAGATTTCCTCGAGCTGCGGCAGGTTGCAGTTGGCGTAGCGCGGCACCCAGAGCTTGTCCACGGCCACCAGCAGCAGCGGGCTCAGCAGCATGGACAGCGCCACAGCGCCTATCAGCAGCGAGGCCGTTTCGGCGGAAAACACCTGGGCCCCGGCGGCCGCCTGGAACACCACAAAGGCGAATTCGCCGCCCTGCGCCAGCAGCACCGCGAACACCGGCCGCTCCTGGTAGGGCAGCTTCATGAGCTTGGCCAGGCCGTAGATCACGCCCAGCTTCAGGCCCAGAAAACCCACCAGGATGACGGCCATCAGGCCGGGCGAGCGCCACAGCACGCCGAAATCGATGCTCATGCCCACGGCGATGAAAAACAGGCCCAGCAGCAGGCCCTTGAAGGGCTCGATGTCGGTCTCCAGTTCGCGCCGGTATTCGCTTTCCGCCAGCAGCACGCCGGCGAGGAAGGCGCCCAGCGCCATGGACAGGCCCACAAACTGCATCAGCGCGGCGATGCTGACCACCAGCAGCAGCGAAGCCGCGGTGAAGATCTCGGGTGTGCCGCTGTTGGCGATCCAGCGCAGCAGCGGGCGCAGCAGCAGGCGGCCGCCCAGGATGATGGCGGCGATCGCGCCGACGATCTTGAGCGCTTCAAACGCCCGGCCGCTGTGGCTGGCGGCCTCGCTGTCGCCGGCCATGGCGCCCAACAGCGGCAGCAGCGCCAGGATGGGAATGGCCGCCACGTCCTGGAACAGCAGGATGGAAAAGCCCGCCTGCCCGCTCGACGTCGGCAGCAGGTGGCGCTCGCCCATGGCCTGCAGCGCGATCGCGGTGGACGACAGCGCCAGGCCCAGGCCGGCGACCAGCGCCGTCTGCCAGCCCACGCCGAAGGCCATGGCCACGCCGGTCAGCAGGGCGGCGCAGCCCAGCACCTGCGCGCTGCCCCAGCCGAAGATCGGCCGGCGCAGATTCCACAGGCGCTTGGGTTCGAGCTCCAGGCCGATCAGGAACAGCATCAGCACCACGCCGAACTCGGCGAAATGCAGGATGTCCTGCACATTGGTGACCAGGCCCAGGCCCCAGGGGCCTATGGCGATGCCGGCGGCCAGGTAGCCGATGATGGAACCCAGGCCGAGTTTTTTGGCCAGGGGCACCGAGATGACGGCAGCCGCTAAATAGATAAAGCTGTTGACCAGCCAGGTGGGTGCATGTTCCATCAGGCAGCTCCCCCGGCATTGGCCGCGGCTGCATGTTCGACCAGCCGGTCTCTCATGGGCACGACGCAGGCGGCGCATTGTTCCAGGTCTTCGAGCTCGGGCCAGTCAGGGTAGCTTTGCAGGCGCTGGCTGAAGGTGGCGACGTGCTCGGCCACGGCCTGCCGGCCTACGCTGTGGGCGCCGTGCAGCACCAGCGGCGGCAAAAAGCGCATGCCGCACAGGGCCGCGCTCTGTTCATAGGGCGGCAGGAAGGCATCGAAAAAATACCGGTTGTAGCCTTGCGGGTGGTAGGAGTCCTCGGGGCCGCCCGTGGTGGCGACCAGCCACAAGTCCTTGCCCTGCAGCGCCCGGCCCCGGCCGCCTTCATCGCCAGCCTCGCCTTCGCCGTAAGCCCAGCCGTAGCTGAACACCTCGTCAAGCCAGAGCTTTTGCAGCGGGGGCATGGAATACCACTGGATGGGGTGCAGCAGCACCACCAGTTGCGCGCGTTCCAGGGCTGCCTGCTCCTTGGGAACATCGATGGCGTAGTCGGGATAACTTGAGTAAAGGTCTTGCACCTGCACACGCGGCAGGGCCTGCGCGGCCTCCATCAAGGGGCGGTTGACCCGCGATTCGCGCCAGGCCGGATGGGCTGCAATGACATAAATGTCAGTGTTGGCCGCGCCGCCCGTGGGTTTGTCAGTGGTTGTGATAAGACTGTCCATGCCGTTACCATAGCGGAAAAGCAAGCTTCCATAACGAGGAGATTCGCATGCCCGTGGTTGTGATCGCCAATCCGAAGGGGGGCGTCGGCAAAACGACGCTGGCCACCAACGTTGCCGGATTTTTCGCCAGCCAGGGCCATACGGTCATGCTGGGGGACGCCGACCGGCAGCAGTCTTCACGGCTGTGGCTGGGCCTGCGCCCGCCGGCCGCCCGGCAGATCGCCACCTGGGACGTCAACGCCGACCTGATCGTCAAGCCGCCCAAGGGCACGACGCATGTGGTGCTGGACACCCCCGGCGGCTTGCACGGCTGGCGCTTCAACGACGTGCTCAAGCTGGCCGACAAGGTCATCGTGCCGCTGCAGCCCAGCGTCTTCGACATCTTCGCCACACGCACTTTCCTGGACCAGCTCGCCGAACACAAGCATGCCGGCAAGATGCAGGTGGGCATTGTCGGTATGCGCGTGGATGCGCGCACCATCGCCGCCGACAAGCTGCGCGGCTTCGTCGAAGGCCTGGGGCTGCCGGTGCTGGGCTATTTGCGCGACACGCAGAACTACATCCACCTGGCGGCCCGCGGCCTGACCCTGTTCGACGTGGCGCCCAGCCGGGTCGAAAAAGACATGGAGCAGTGGAAGGGCATCTGCGAGTGGCTGGAACGTTGACTTGTCGCTGAGCCGACAAGAGGCTTGCCGCCATGCCGCTACAGTGGCGGCATGAAAATCTTCGCAACACTGGCCGAGCTGGCCGCCTGCACCGGCCAGGAAGTCGCCGTCAGCGACTGGATCACCATCACCCAGCAGCAGGTCAACCTGTTTGCCGAAGCCACGGGCGACCACCAGTGGATACATGTCGATGTCGAAAAAGCCGCGGCCGGGCCCTTTGGCGGGCCGATCGCGCATGGCTTTTTGACCTTGTCGCTGCTGCCGCGCTTTTTTGAGTCCTCCTTTGACATCACCGGCTCGCGCATGGGCGTGAACTACGGCCTTAACAAGGTGCGCTTCACCGCACCGGTGCCGGTGGGCAGCCGCCTGCGGGCGCGCATGAAGCTGCTGGCGGCCGAGGCGATTGACAACGCCGGCATGCAGATGACCTGGGAAGTGACGGTGGAGCGTGAGGGCTCGGCCAAACCGGTGTGCGTGGCCGAGTCGCTGGTGCGGCGCTACCCTTAAGCCGCGGGAAACACGGGAAACGCTGCGGGGCTAGATGCGCAGCAGTTGGCCGGCCGGCAGCCAGCCTTCAAACACCTCGATCAGGCTGTTGATGCGTTCGGCCGCCTCGCTCTGGCTGTGCGTCTGGGCGATGCACTGGTGCAGGTCGCTGCGCAGCAGCCACAGATCGGCCGGCGTCTTGGCGACATTCACTTTGTAGATAAGCCGCTGGGTGCGCATGTCGCGGCAGTCGTGCAACAAGGCCAGCAGGCTTTCGCGGATCTGTTCCACCGGCACGCGGTTGACCGGCCGTCCCGAGTCGGAAAAAGCGGGCGCCGCAAAGCCCAGGATACGCTGGATAACCGTGTTCACTGAAGACTCCTGCCAGTCTTGTGAACTGGGCGATGGGGAAGGGGTAAGGCTGGGATGGCCGGGTATCGGCATCCGCTCGCTTAAGTTTGAGGGACGAATAATAGGGTTTTTACCTAGTCTCTGGCAAGGAATTTGGGCCGGTAGCGGACGGGCGGTCGCCGGACCGTCAGCCGGTCGTCAGCTTTGCGCCGCGCCGCCAAAACCGTTTTGCCGCCAGGCTTCGAACACCGTGACGGCCACGCTGTTGGACAGGTTCAGGCTGCGCTGGCCGGGCCGCATGGGCAGTTTCAGGCGCTGGGCAGGCGGGAAGGATTCCCGCAGTTCGGGCGCCAGGCCGCGGGTTTCCGCGCCAAACACCAGCCAGTCTCCGGGCTGGAAGCGTGTCTCATACAGGCTGGCCGAACCCCGGGTGGTCATGGCGAACAGGCGGTCTGCGGGTGGTTGCTCACTTTCGAGCAGCGCCTGCCAGCTGGCATGGCGCAGCAACTGCGCGTACTCGTGGTAGTCCAGCCCGGCGCGGCGCATGTGTTTGTCGTCCATCGAAAAGCCCAGCGGCTCCACCAGGTGCAGCCGGCAGCCGGTGTTGGCCGCCAGCCGGATCACATTGCCGGTGTTGGGCGGGATTTCGGGTTCGACCAAAACGATATTGAACATGCGGGAGAGCGGTAAGGCGGAGCCGGGATTCTAGGCGGGGGCCGTTCTGGCAAACACCGCGGCGGTGATATGCGCGGCGCCCGCATCGCGCAGAGCCTGCGCGGCGGTGTAGAGCGAGGCGCCGCTGGTCATCACGTCGTCGACCAGCAGCACGCGCCGGCCCCGCAGCTCCGCGGCGCGCAGCGGGTCGACCTGGAAGGCGCCACTGACGTTGGCCAGCCGCTGCTGGCGCTTGAGCTGACTTTGCGGGCGGGTGTGCCGCACGCGCAGCAGCAACCGGGCGTCGGGGTGGGCGGCGGTCCGCGTCTGCCGGGCCAGCGCCGCGCACAGCTCCCAGGCCTGGTTGAAACCGCGCTCCCGCAGGCGCTGGGCCGACAGCGGTATCGGCAGCAGCCAGTCCTCAGGCCCCAGTTCGGCCAACACCTGCGCCAGGCTGGGCGACTGCAGCAGCAGGCCCGCAAAAAAACCGGCCCAGCCGTGCCGCTCGCCGAATTTGTAGCCGGCGACCAGCGTGGACCAGGGGTAGGCGTAATCAACGCCGGCGAAGGCGCGGTCCAGCGGCGGCGGCTCGACGGCGCAGGCGCCGCACAAGGGCGGGCCTGTTCGCAAGCCCATGGAAAGGTCGGCCGGCAAGGCCAGCGCACAGCGGGTGCAGCGTGCCTTTGCTTGCGCGAAGCGGGCCACGCAGGGCTCGCACACCTGGCGCGCGGGCCAGCCGCGGCAGACCGCGCACTGGCCGGCGATTCCCGCCTTGATGCCGCAGGCAAAGCCGCTCCAGCGGGGCAGGAATGCGGAGGGCGCAAGCAGGCGTGTGAACACCGTGCCAATATACTCGCCTACCTTTTGAGCGAGACGCCTTGCCTTCTTCCATGACCCCCACCGAGCGCCCGCCCACGCTGGATCCGATCGCCGTCAGCCGCTGGGAGCGCAGCGCCCCCCTGGCCTCGCCCTGGCTGCACGAGGAAGTGGCGCGCCGCATGATGGACCGCCTGCAGTGGATCAAGCTGCAGCCCCAAAGCTGGGTGCACTGGGGCGCGCTGCGCGGCGGGCTGCAGGCCCATGCGCAGCTGGCCAAGACCTACCCGGGGGCCACGGCCTTTGTGTTGGAGAACCATCCGCATCGCGCGCGTGAGGCGATGAAAGGCATCGTGCAGCCGTGGTGGACGCCGCGGCGATGGACGGCCGCCCCGGTGCGTTTTGAAGCGCCACCGCCCGCCAGCGCCGACATGCTGTGGGCCAATATGGCGCTGCATGAATCGGCCGACCCGCAGGCCTTGCTGGCGCAATGGCGCGAGGCGCTCAAGGTCAACGGCTTCCTGATGTTTTCATGCCTGGGCCCGGACACCGCGAAGGAGCTGCGCGAGGTCTACGCGCAACTGGGCTGGCCGCCCGCGGGCCACGAACTGACCGACATGCACGACTGGGGCGACATGCTGGTGCAGACCGGTTTTGCCGAGCCGGTGATGGACATGGAGCGCATCACGCTGACCTATGCAACGCCCGCGCGGCTGCTGCAGGACCTGGCCGAGCTGGGCCGCAATTTCCACTCCGCGCGTTTTCCCGCGTTGCGCGGCCGGGCCTGGAAGGCCAGGCTGGAGGAGGCGCTGGGCCGACATCTCGTCAAGGGCGAGGATGGCCGCCTGTCGCTGACCTTCGAGGTCATTTACGGCCACGCATTGAAGGCGCCGCCCAAGGTCAAGGTCAGCGCGCTCAGCGCGGTGTCGGTGGCCGACATGCGCAGCATGCTGCAGGGCGGGCGGCCCGGCGCCTGAGCGTCGGCCTTGGGTGCCGGGGCTGTTGCGTGGGCGCCTATCCGGCCCGCCGCGAGCGCTGGTTTGGGGGCTTTTCCAGGGGAGCGGCGGGGCAAACCGGCTACAATTCAGTACAGATTTTGGGGATGTTCCCAAGCCTCGCGCGGCCCGTGCCCGGCATGGACCGCTGTTTTTTTGGGGGGTTGCCGCATGCTGCAGCCAACGCCAGCGTTTCGTTTTGCCACCTCACCCGCGCAGGGTACCCACAGCCACGATGCTGTGTTGTGGCTTCTCAAGCGTCACTGTTCACTCACCCCGGCCCAGCTCGGGTGGCTTTACGTGTCGCTGTGCGGCGTTTCGCTGGGGATTGCGGCATTCTTCTGGGCCCAGGGCGCCACCATGGTGATGCCTTTTGCCTGGGCTGAATTGCTGGCGGTGGGCGCGGCCTTTGTGGTGTATGCCCGCCATGCGGGGGACGGTGAAAAAATCGTCCTCGAAGGCGGGCAGCTGGTGGTGGAGCTTGAAACGGCGGGGCGCACCGAGCGCGCGGAGTTCAACCGTGAGTGGGTGCGTATCGAGCCCAAGGATGGGGATGGCTCGCTGATTGAAGTGTCCGGGCAGGGGCGGTCGGTGCAAGTGGGGCGGCATGTGCGGCCTGAGCTGCGCCCAGCGTTGGCCCGTGAGATTCGGATGGCGTTGCGGGGCGGTTGAAGAGGCGCTGAAAGTCTCGCGTCAGTTGAGGTGCGGCGGGGGGACCCGCCGCTAACTTTATAATCAGCCGGTTAATTTGGTCGGTAATTGAAGCAGAAAAAGTGATCACGATGAACGTAAGCAACACCATGAGCAAAATGACACGGCTTGGCATGCAGCATGCAGGCGCAATTCTGGTATCTGCGGCCGCCTGGGTCAGCACCGCCGCTTACGCCGTCAACGACCTGAAGGGCGGCCCCGCCGTCAACCAGCTGAACCTGCACCCGGCCGTGACCAAGATCGCCGAAGAACAGCAGTGGCTGCACTGGTTCATGATGGCCATCTGCCTCGTGATCTTCGTGGCGGTGTTCGGCGTGATGTTTTATTCCATCCTGAAGCACCGCAAGTCGGTGGGCCACAAATCGGCCAACTTCCACGAGTCCACCGCCGTGGAAATCGCCTGGACCGTCGTTCCATTCCTCATCGTGATCGCCATGGCGCTGCCCGCCACCAAGGTGCTGGTCGCCCAGAAAGACACCACCGGCGCCGACCTGACCATCAAGGCCACTGGCATCCAGTGGAAATGGGGCTATGACTACATCAAGGGCGAAGGCGAAGGCATAGGCTTTGTCTCCACGCTCGACAACACCCACCGCGAAATGTCCGACAACGGCGGCCCCAAGGCCGGCGAAGCGCCCGACAACTACCTGCTCAAGGTCGACAACCCGCTGGTTGTTCCCGTCAACAAGAAAATCCGCATCATCACCACCGCCAGCGACGTGATCCACGCCTTCGCGGTGCCGGCCTTCGGCATCAAGCAGGATGCGATTCCCGGTTTTGTGCGCGACACCTGGTTCCGCGCCGAACAAGTGGGCGACTTCTACGGCCAGTGCCAGGAACTCTGCGGCAAGGAACACGCCTACATGCCCATCCACGTGAAGGTCGTCTCCGCCGCCGACTACAGCGCCTGGGTCGCCGTCAAGGCCAAGGAAGCCGCCGCCAAGGCCGATGATCCTTCCAAGGTCTGGACCCTGGTCGACCTGAAAGCCCGCGGCGAAAAGGTTTACGCCGCCAACTGCGCAGCTTGCCACCAGCCCAACGGCAAGGGTGCCGGCCCGATCAAGCCGCTGGACGGCTCGGCCATCGTGCTCGACGCCGACCACAAGAAGCAGATTGCCACCGTGCTCAATGGCGCCGCCGGCGGCGCCATGCCATCGTGGAAGGCTTTGAGCGACACCGACCTCGCGGCTGTCGTCAGCTACACCAAGAACAATTGGTCCAACCAGACCGGCCAGATCGTCCAGCCCGCCGAAGTGCAGGCCGCCCGCAAGTAAGCCGATCCGCCCCACGACCAGAATTCGCCGGCGCCTTGCGCGCTGGCCGCCAAGATAAAGCTACAGGCCAAAGCCACCAAAGGAAGCCAAGATGAGTGCAGTTCTAGACCATCACGACCACGCGCACGACGACCACCACGACCATGCCCCGGCGGGCTGGCGCCGTTGGGTCTTCGCGACCAACCATAAAGACATCGGAACGCTCTACCTGCTGTTCAGTTTCTTCATGTTGATGTTCGGCGGCGTGCTGGCCTTGCTGATCCGCGCCGAGCTGTTCCAGCCCGGCCTGCAACTGGTCAACCCCGAATTGTTCAACCAGCTCACTACCATGCACGGCCTGATCATGGTGTTCGGCGCCATCATGCCGGCCTTCGTGGGCTTCGCGAACTGGATGATTCCGCTGCAGATCGGCGCGGCCGACATGGCTTTCGCCCGCATGAACAACTTCAGCTTCTGGCTGATGATCCCCGCCGGCATCATGCTGGCCGGCTCCTTCTTCATGCCCGGCGGCGCGCCCGCCGCGGGCTGGACGCTTTACGCGCCGCTCACGCTGCAGATGGGCCCGTCCATGGACGCCGGTATTTTCGCGATGCACATCCTGGGCGCCTCGTCCATCATGGGCTCGATCAACATCATCGTGACCATCCTGAACATGCGCGCTCCCGGCATGACGCTGATGAAGATGCCGATGTTCTGCTGGACCTGGCTGATCACCGCCTACCTGCTGATCGCCGTGATGCCCGTGCTGGCCGGCGCCATCACCATGACGCTGACCGACCGCCACTTCGGCACCAGCTTCTTCAACCCCGCCGGCGGCGGCGACCCGGTGATGTACCAGCACATCTTCTGGTTCTTCGGCCACCCCGAGGTCTACATCATGATCTTGCCGGCTTTCGGCATCATCAGCCAGATCATTCCGGCCTTCTCGCGCAAGCGCCTGTTCGGCTACGCCTCCATGGTGTACGCGACCGGCTCCATCGCCATCCTGAGCTTTGTCGTGTGGGCGCACCACATGTTCACCACCGGCATGCCAGTCACGGGCCAGCTGTTCTTCATGTACTCCACCATGCTGATCGCCGTGCCCACGGGCGTGAAGGTGTTCAACTGGATCGCCACCATGTGGCGCGGCTCCATGACCTTTGAAACCCCCATGCTGTTCGCGGTGGGCTTCATCTTCGTGTTCACCATCGGCGGCCTGACGGGCGTGATTCTGTCGGTCGCGCCGATCGACATCCAGCTGCAGGACACTTACTACGTGGTGGCCCACTTCCACTACGTGCTGGTGGCCGGCTCGCTCTACGCCCTGTTTGCCGGCTACTACTACTGGTCGCCCAAATGGACCGGCGTCATGTACAACGAAACCCGCGGCAAGATCCACTTCTGGTGGTCGCTGATTTCCTTCAACGTGACCTTCTTCCCGATGCACTTCCTGGGCCTGGCCGGCATGCCGCGCCGTTATGCCGACTACCCCATGCAGTTCGCCGACTTCAATGCCGTGGCCAGTGTGGGTGCCTTCTTCTTCGGTTTCGCGCAGCTTTATTTCTTCCTGTTCATCGTGGTGCCCACGATGCGCGGCAAGGGCGCACCGGCCAAGCAGAACCCCTGGGTCGACGAAGGCGGCAAGGGCGCTGAAGGCCTGGAATGGGAAGTCCCATCCCCCGCGCCTTTCCACACCTATGAAACCCCGCCCAAGCTGGATGCCTCGGCAACCCGCGTGATCGGCTGATTCAAACTCCATCGGTCAACCGCCATGACGACACCTGAACAAAAGAAAAGCAACCTGAGGCTGGCCCTGATACTGGCCTCGGTCGCGCTGGTCTTTTTTCTGGGCTTCATGGCCAAGATGATTTTCCTGGCGCACTGAACCGGTCCGTCCGGCCCCAGGCTCAAACCGATACCACTGTGATGCGGCTCAAGCGCGAAAACTTCAAGATGATGGGCAAGCTGGGCGTGATCGTGCTCGGCATGTTCGCCTTCGGTTATGCGCTGGTGCCGCTTTACAAGGCGATTTGCGAGATGACCGGCATCAACGTGCTGGCCCTGTCCGACCGGCAGATTCCCGGGGCGACCTCCAGCCTGCCGGCCAACACCCAGGTGGACTTCAGCCGCACCATCACCGTCGAGTTCGACGCGAATTCGCGCGGCCCCTGGCAGTTCAAGCCCGCGACAAACACGCTGCAGGTGCATCCGGGCGAGTTGACCACGGTGATGTACGAATTCCAGAACGTGCAGAACCGGACCATGTCGGCCCAGGCCATTCCCAGCTACGCGCCTGCGCAGGCCGGCGCGCACTTCAACAAGCTGGAATGTTTCTGCTTCAGCCAGTACACCCTGGCGCCCGGTGAGAAAAAGCAGTGGCCGGTGGCTTTTGTCATCGACCCGAAGCTGTCGAAAGACGTGAGCACCATCACGCTGTCCTATACCTTTTTTGAAGTCGGCGGCAAGACGCCGGCCGCACCGGCCACGCCCAAAGCGACGACGGCCGGTGTTGCTGCTGAAAAACAGGCAGGCGCATGAGCAGCATGGCCGCCGCACCCGCCAAAAAACCTTCCTTCTGGCGCACGGTCAAGGCCGTGGCCTGGTCCTTCGTGGGGCTGCGCGCGCGCGGCGATTACGAGGAAGACGTGAAAAATTTGAACCCCCTCCACATCATTGTGGTCGGGCTGATCGCCGTGGTGGTATTTGTCGCAGTCCTGGTGCTGCTGGCGAAGTGGATGGTCGCGCGCTGAGGCCGCATCCGCCAGCGCATCACGGTGTGAATTAAAAAGATTATTGGAAATTCGAGAGAAAAACAGGAGTCCAGCGATGTCATCAGCAACCCACGGGTCTACCCCCCACTATTTTGTTCCCAGCCCATCGAGCCATCCGGTGATGGCGTCTATCGGCCTGTTTTTTGTCATTCTCGGTGCCAGCCAATGGATCAACGGCCACGACTGGGGCAAATGGTCGCTGGCCTTCGGCATGATCTGGTGGCTGATGACGCTGTACCGCTGGTTCAGCCAGTCCATCGCCGAAAGCGAAGGCGGCATGTACGGCCGCAAGATCGACATGTCTTTCCGTTGGAGCATGAGCTGGTTCATCTTCTCGGAAGTGATGTTCTTCGGCGCCTTCTTCACCGCCCTATGGTGGGCCCGCTCGCACTCGTTGCCCGCGCTGGGCAGCCTGGACAACGCCCTGCTCTGGCCTGACTTCAAGGCCGTCTGGCCCAGCCTGGCCGCCGGCGTGACCGCTTCGCCCGCTGACATCATCGAGCCATTCACCGCCATGAAGCCGCTGGCCATTGGCGGCGGCGTTTGGGCCAGCATCATGGGCTCCCTGCCGACGGTCAACACCGCGCTGCTGCTGAGCTCCGGCGTCACCATCACCATCGCCCACCATGCGCTGATCGAAGGCAAACGCGCCCGCACCATCGCCTTCATGTGGGCCACGGTTCTGCTCGGCGTGGTCTTCCTCTTCGTGCAGGGCTATGAGTACTTCCATGCCTACCATGAGATGAACCTGAAGCTGTCGTCCGGCGTGTACGGCTCGACCTTCTTCATGCTCACGGGCTTCCACGGCTTTCACGTGTTCGTCGGCATGCTGATGCTGCTGTTCATCACGCTGCGCCTGCAAAAAGGCCATTTCACGCCTGAAAAGCACTTCGGCTTTGAAGGTGCCGCCTGGTACTGGCACTTTGTGGACGTCGTTTGGCTGGGCCTGTACATCCTGGTGTACTGGCTCTAAGAACCTGTTCTCAGGAACCATTGGCGGCTACGGCCGCTCAACCAAAGGCCGCTTGATGCGGCCTTTGTTCTTTATTTCGCCACCTGGCGTGACGTTTATTTGCCTGCGGGAATACCGGTGGGCTGTATGTAACCGAGCTTCCACGCAATCAGAATGCAGATGAACAGCAGCACAGAGAACCCGATACGGAAGGCCAGCGCGCGCGCCATATTATTGGCCTTGCGCTTGCCGTCCTTGCTGTCGCCGCTGCTGCCCCTGAGCATGAAAAAAAGCGCGGAAGCCAGGCTGGCCAGGATGGCGATAAATGCCAGTGCAACGAGGTAGTTCATGAACAGGATTATCGGCGCATGACACCGGCTTTGCATTCTCCGCGCTTCTGGCTGCTGACCGCGGCCGCCGTGCTGGTGGCCGGCACCACCTTCTCGCTGGGGCAGTGGCAGCTGCGCCGCGCCGCGCAGAAGGAAGCCCTGCAGGCCGCCGTCGAGTCCAAGGGCCGCCTGCCCGCGCTCGATGTGCGCGCGCTGCTCGCGAGCCCAGACATGGCGGGCGAAATACACCGGCCGGCCGTGCTCAAGGGCAGCTGGCGGCCGGAACACACGGTCTACCTCGACAACCGGCCCATGGCCGGCAAGACCGGTTTTGTGGTGCTCACACCGCTGGTGCTGGAAGGCGGCGCCCAGGCCATCGTGGTCCAGCGCGGCTGGGTGCCGCGCGATTTTGCCGACCGCACGCGCCTGCCGCAGGTGGCAACGCCCGCCGGCACCGTCACCGTCGAGGGCCGTATCGCTTCGCCACCTTCCAAACTTTATGAGTTCCAGGGCATAGAGACCGGCCGGATACGGCAAAATCTCAACTTGCCGGCCTACCGGGCGCAAACCGGCCTGCCGCTGCTGGAGGTTTCTTTGCTGCAGACCGGCGCGGCCAGCGAAGGCCTGCTGCGCGAATGGGCTGCCCCGAACCTCGGCGTCGACAAGCACTACGGTTATGCCTTCCAGTGGTTCGGCCTGTGCGCCCTGGTGGTCATTCTTTATGGCTGGTTTCAGCTGGTTCTTCCTTTCCGTGCCCGTATCCACTCACGCCGCCCAACAAGCCGCGATCAACTGCCGTGACCCCTACGCCTGACACTTCCCCCAACCCCGCCGCCGCGCCCGCCTCGCAGGACCTGCCCCTGGGCCTGACCGTGCACACCATGCCCGTGCTGGACCAGTCCAGCACGCGCGAGCCGAACACCGTCGCGGGCCGCTGGAAGATGCTGGCCGTGCTGCTGGTGTGCGCGGCCCCGGTGGTCGCCTCCTATTTCACCTACTACGTGGTCCGGCCCGAAGGCCGCCGCAACTTCGGCGAGCTGATAGAGCCGCAGCGCCCGCTGCCGCCGCTGGCCACGCGCACGCTCGACGGCCGCAGCGGCACGCTGACGGCGCTCAAGAACCAGTGGCTGCTGATCAGCGTGGCCGGTGGCGCCTGCGATGCGCGCTGCGAGCAGAACCTGTATTTCCAGCGCCAGCTGCGCGAATCGCTGGGCAAGGAAAAAGAGCGCGTGGACCGCGTCTGGCTGGTCGCCGACGACGCGCCCGTGCGCGATGCGCTGCTGCCGGCACTGGCCTCCTCGGCCGTGCTGCGCGTGGCACCGGCTGAACTTGCGCAGTGGCTGGAGCCCGCCGCCGGCAAGCGCCTGGAAGACCACCTCTACCTGGTCGACCCCATCGGCAATTTGATGATGCGTTTCCCGGCCGACATGGATACCGCCGCCGCGGCCAAGGCCAAGCGCGACCTGGAGCGCCTCCTGCGCGCTTCGAGCAGCTGGGACAAGGAAGGCCGTTGAATATGGCCCTCACGCTTTTCACTTCGTGTAATGCGCGAGGCCTTGCAGGCCGCGGCTCGCGAGACGCTTCGCCTCTGTCGCCCGTCCAAGCCTGCGCAGGCAGGCTTGGAGCCGCGGGCTCCAGCCCCTCGGGGGCCGCTGCGCCTGCGGTCCGGCAAAGCCGGTTCCGCGGCCCCTGCTTGCATGAATACCTTCAGGGCGTTGCGGGCCACCTTTCTTTTTAATCATGGCTGCGCAAAATCTTTACGACCTGAGCCCCGCCCTGCGCCTGATGATCATGGGCCTGGTGGTTGCGCTCGGGCCGCTGGCTTGGGTGTGGGCGCACAACAAGAACGCGCCGGTGGCGCAGCGCCTGCGGGTGTTGACGCTGGTCACGCTTTTCCTCACCTTTGACCTGGTGATCTTCGGCGCCTTCACCCGGCTCACCGACTCCGGCCTGGGTTGCCCCGACTGGCCCGGCTGCTACGGCAGCGCCAGCCCGGTGGGCGCACAAATGCACATCGAGGCCGCGCAAACCGCCATGCCGACCGGGCCGGTCACGCATTCCAAGGCCTGGATCGAGATGGTCCACCGGTATCTCGCAACGGGCGTCGGTGTGCTGATCCTGACGCTCACGGTGACCAGCTGGCTGGAGCGCAAGCGCATAGCCGTCTCGCCCTGGTGGCCCACCGTCACGTTGGTGTGGGTGTGTTTGCAAGGCGCTTTCGGCGCGCTCACGGTCACCATGAAGTTGTTCCCCGCCATCGTCACCCTGCATTTGCTGGGCGGCCTGGTGCTGCTGGCTTTGCTGCGCGCGCAATCGCTGCGTTATGCCGGGCTGCAGGCGCCGCCGGCCCCGGGTTTGGGGAAGGGCCTGCGGCTGGCCGCACTGGCCGCGTTTGCCTTGCTGTGGCTGCAGATCGCCCTGGGCGGCTGGGTCAGCACCAACTACGCGGTGCTGGCCTGCACCGACTTTCCGGGCTGCCAGAACTCGCTGTGGCCGGCCATGGACTTTCGCCAGGGTTTCACGCTGTGGCGCGAGCTGGGCGCGGGCCATGACGGCGCCAACATCAGCTTCCAGGCGCTCACGGCCATCCACTATGTGCACCGCCTCACCGCCTACCTGGTGTTTGCCGTGTTCCTCGCGCTGGCCTTCTTTCTGCACCGTGTGCCGGCGTTTCGCGCGCCTGCGCGCTGGCTGGCCGGACTCATCGTGCTGCAGGCCGTGACCGGTATCAGCAACGCCGTGCTGGGCTGGCCTTTGCTGGCTGCCGTCATGCACACCGGCGGAGCCGCCGCCCTGGTCATTGTGCTCGGCGGCGTGGTCTTTTCCGGCCGCGGCGGGCCCTCTGTGCCACATGCGTCAAAATTGAATGCCTAGCGACTCCCCATGAACCCCAGTACCCCGTCCGCCGCCCCGGCTTCCGCCGCGCCCCACGTCCCGTCGAAGTTCGCGCAGTTCTATGCGCTGACCAAGCCGCGCGTGGTGCAGCTCATCGTGTTCTGCGCGCTGATCGGCATGGTGCTGGCCGTTCCCGGCGTGCCCAGCTGGCCCGACGTCAGGCTCGCGCTGATCGCCTGCGCCGGTATCTGGCTGGTCGCCGGGGCCGCCGCGGCCTTCAACTGCCTGGTCGAGCAACAGATCGACGCGCGCATGCGCCGCACCGCCTGGCGCCCCACGGCCAAGGGCGAACTCAGCAACCCGCTCACGCTGGCGTTCTCGGCCGCGCTGTGCGCGCTGGGCTCCTGGATTCTGTATGTGTGGGTGAACCCGCTCACCATGTGGCTGACCTTTGCGACCTTCATCGGCTACGCGGTGGTCTACACCGTGATCCTCAAGCCCATGACGCCGCAGAACATCGTGATCGGCGGCGCCTCGGGCGCCATGCCGCCGGTGCTGGGCTGGGCCGCGATGACGGGCTCCGTCGGCCCCGAGGCGCTGATCCTCTTCCTGATCATCTTCCTCTGGACGCCGCCGCATTTCTGGGCGCTGGCCTTGTACCGCGTCGAGGACTACCGCAAGTCCGGCCTGCCCATGCTGCCCGTCACCCACGGCAACGCGTTCACGCGCCTGCAGGTGTTTTTGTACACGCTGGTGCTGTTTCCGGCCTGCCTGATGCCCTTCATCTTCAAGATGAGCGGCTGGCTTTACCTGGTGGCCGCCGTGGCGCTGAGCATAGGCTTTAGCTGGTACGGCTGGCGCCTGTGGCGCAACTATTCCGATGCGCTGGCGCGCAAGACCTTCCGCTTTTCGCTGATCCACCTTTCGGTCTTGTTCGCGGCCCTGTTGCTGGACCACTACCTTGTCTGACACCGCATGAAAACCCCCAACACCTTGCTGTCCACGCGCCGCGGCGCGATTCGAACCCTGGCCGGCGGCGCAGCACTCGCGGCCACGGCCGGCCTGCTGGCGGCCTGCGCGCCCGACAAGCCGCAGTTCAAAAGCATTGACCTGACCGGTGCCGACTATGCGCAGGGCTTCACGCTGGCCGACCACAACGGCCAGGTGCGCACGCTGAAGGATTTCCCCGGCAAGGTGGTCGTGGTCTTCTTCGGTTTCACGCAATGCCCCGATGTCTGCCCGACCTCCATGGCCGAGCTGGCCCAGGTCAAGAAGCTGCTGGGTGCCGACGGCGACAAGCTGCAGGCCATCTTCATCACCGTCGACCCCGAGCGCGACACGCCCGAGCTGCTCAAGGCCTATATGGGCAACTTCGACCCGGGCTTTCTGGCGCTGCGCCCCACCATGGCCCAGCTGCCGGAAGTCGCCAAGGACTTCAAGGTCTATTACAAAAAGGTCGACGGCAAGACCCCCGGCAGCTACACCATGGACCACTCCGCGGGCAGCTATGTCTTTGACGGCAAGGGCCACATACGCCTGTACAACCGCTACGGCGGCGGCGCGGAAGCGCTGGCGTCCGACATCCGCCTGCTGCTGAAGAACGCCTGAGCAGTTCGGCTAAAAGTTCACCGTCTTGATGGACTTGCGGGTGTCGGCCGGCATCTCGCGCAGCGACTTGAGCATATAGGCCACGTGCAGCGCCGCGTCCGGCTGCGCGCCGCACTGGGCGTCCGGCACCATGGCGATTGCGACGTGCAGCTTCAGGTGCGAGCCCACCGGCAGTAAATCGGACGGCTGCAGCGCGCGCGCCACCAGCTGGGTGGCTGCGGCCACGGCCTGCGCGGCAGTCACAGGCCCTTCTATCAACAAGGCAAACTCGCTGTCGCCGACACGCGCCGCGATGTCAATGTCGCGCGCCAGCTTGCGCAGGCAGGAGCCCGCCAGCACCAGCGCATAGTCGGCGATCTGCCGCCCGTGCTCCCTGGCGAACCAGCCGTGGTTGGAGAGTTCGATCATCAGCAGCGCGCTGCGATGCCGGTAGCGGCTGGAGCGCAGCAAGGCCTCCTGCAGCCGCGCCTCGAAGGTGTGCAGGTTGCTCAGGCCCGTGAGCGGCTCGGTCTGCGCCAGCGCCGCGGCGCGCGCCCGGGCTTCGCGGCGCTGCGCGCCCCGCCGCAGCAGGCCGTAAAACAGCAGCGGCGTTTCCAGCGCCGCGCCCAGGGTGAGGCCGTATTGGGTGAGGAAGCTGGTCGGGACCAGGCCCAGGTCGCGCAGTATGGGAAAGGGCACCGCGACCGCGACCGGCACAAAGCCCAGCGCGATCCAGCGCATGGTGGGCTCGCCGCCTCGCCAGGCGATGAACACCATCACGCAGATCAGCAGCAGGGCCGCGACGATGAGGGCCGTGACAGCGATAAAGCCGGCGCGTGTCGGCAGCGCCGTGTCCAGCAGCGTCAGCAGCGCCAGCACGGTGATCAGCCGGAGTGACAGCCAGTCCAGCACGGCCGAGAACTGGCGCGGGCGGGTCACCACACGGGCAAACCAGAGGCCGCTGCAGGTTGCCAGCACCGGCAGCAGAAAGGCCGACAGGTCGTTCCATGTCGGCCAGTCCGGCCAGAGATATTGCCCGCCTATGCCCAGCAGCGCGGCTTGCGCCGCCGCCAGCGCGGTGATGTAAACGGCATAGGCGGCGAAGCTCCTGTCCCTGAATGCCACGGCATTGGCAGCGGCCACCAGGGCCATCAGCAGCGCCAGGCCGAAGTAGGCGCCCAGCAGGAACTGCTCCTGCATGCGCTGCGCCAGCAGGGCAGGGTGCTTGTAGATATAGAGCGGCGCTGAAAACGGCCTGCGCGCCTGCTCTATGCGTATGAAATAGGTGACCGGCCGGCTCTGCTCGCTGTCCAGGTCGAAGACCGGAAAGCGGTCGGGGCGCGGCCACTGGTTCACCGGGATTTTGTCGCCCGCCTTTTGTTCGACCCAGTTTCCGGCGGCGTCGCGGTAATGCAAGCTCACGCGGTCCACGCCCGCGCTGCTCACTTCCAGCGCCCAGCGCTGCGACAGGTCGGGCTGCATGGCGTTAAAGCGCACCCACATCACCTGGCCTTCCAGCATGGTGGTGTGGCCGGCCGGGCGCATCGCAAACGGCAGGTCGTACTCCCAGGCTTCCACCTGTTCCAGCACGGCCTTGCTGGTCGCGTCGATCCAGAACTGGCTGTGTTCGGCCAGTTCGATCTGGCCGTCGGGCGCATTGAGCTGAAGCACCGGCAGCCGTGCGTCGGCGCCTGGCTGCGCCCATCCCGGCATGGCCGCACCCAGCAGGTACGCCGCCAACATCCCCCGGAAACAACCCACGGAGAAAACAGGGAAGAAGGCGCGCATGAACCGCTGAACACGCCTTGGCAGGCCTGAAAGCGCGTTAAGGATCAGCACAAATTCATTGTGCGACTATGCGTAACAAATTGCGTTTTAAATTTGCGTTGTGCGTGCGAGCAACTGCAATTTAGTGCAGCAAATCACGCTGCGGGCTGTATGGAGAGCGCCGAAAGTGTTTTTGGGCAACATGCGCCCACAAAAAAGCCCGCAGTTTTGACGCTGCGGGCTTTGCGAAGAACGCGGTGGGTGAAAGCGCTTCAGGCGTAAGCGGCTAGCACCTTCTTCATTTTCTTCATGGCCGCCACTTCGATCTGGCGGATGCGCTCGGCGCTCACCTTGTACTCGGCGGCCAGGTCGTGCAGCGTCATGCCGCCCGAACCGTCGTCGTTCACCTTGAGCCAGCGCTCTTCCACGATGCGCCGGGCGCGCGGATCGAGTTCTTCCAGCGCGGCCGTGATGCCGTCCGAGGCCAGGTTGTCGCGCTGGCGCGATTCCATCAGCGCGGTCGGCTCCTGCGTCGCGTCGGCCAGGTAGGCGATGGGGCCGAAAGCGTCCTCGCCGTCGTCACCGGGGCTGGGATCCAGCAGCACGTCGCCGCCCGACATGCGCTGCTCCATCTCGATGACTTCCTCGCGCTTGACGTTCAGCGTCTTGGCCATGGAGTCGATCTGGCCTTCGGTCAGCGTGTCGCGGTGCGTCGCCACGTCAGCGTCGTCCTTGAAACCCTGCTTCATGGAGCGCAGGTTGAAAAACAGCTTGCGCTGCGCCTTGGTCGTGGCGACCTTGACCATGCGCCAGTTCTTCAGGATGTACTCATGGATCTCGGCTTTGATCCAGTGCATGGCATAGCTCACCAGGCGCACGTTCTGGTCCGGGTCGAAGCGCTTGACGGCCTTCATCAGGCCGATATTGCCTTCCTGGATCAGGTCACCGTGCGGCAGGCCGTAACCCAGGTATTTGCGCGAAATCGACACCACCAGGCGCAAGTGAGAGAGCACCAACTTACCGGCCGAGTCCAGATCGTTGTTTTCCTTGAGGTTTTTGGCGTATTCCTGCTCCTGCTCCAGGGTGAGCATGGGCAGGCGGTTGACGGCGGAAATGTAGGCGTCCAGGTTGCCCAGTGGGGGAACCAGCGACCAAGGGTTGACGGCTGCGACGGCGCCCGATGGGGGCACGGCCACGGCAGCGGTCAGCGATTGGGGGGAAAGAGCATATGACACTGCAGAACTCCTTTTCTCTAGTGCTAAATATTAGCACTCTGTTAGAGAGAGTGCTAAGCAATAGGTTCAATGACTCGGATAGCGCAAGGCTAATAAGTAGTAACCCTAGATCCCAGTATGAGCGCGATGCGTGGGTTTGGTTCAGGCGCCGTTGGTTTCCAGGATGTAAATGCGGGTAATTCTTCCAATTACCAGAGGGAAAACCGCTCCTAGGGATGCCACGCGGCCGGGGCCCCTGCCGGCCCGGCCGCGGGTTTGCGGCTTCCCGCCAGCGCATAAGACAGCTGGTTGGCCGCCCGGATCACGGTTTGGGCCAGCTCCTTCAGGCGCAGCTCCGTCAGGCGCGATGTGGGCCCTGAAATGCAGACCGAGCCCAGCAGCCGCCACCCCATGCTGAACACCGGCGCTGACACACTGGACACCTCCGGCTCGCGTTCACCCAGCGACAGGTGGTAGCCGCGCTGGCGGATTGTTTCATAGGGCTCGCCGGGCTCACCTGAAAAGGCCAGGATCACCCGGCCCGGCGCGCCCAGGTCCAGCGGCAGCCCGATGCCGACACGCACGTGGTGGCGAATGGTGCGCGGCCCGTCAACCCGGGCCAGGCAGGTGCGCTGGTTGCCTTCGCGCACGTAAAACGAGGCGCTTTCGCCAGTTTCTATGGTGAGTTCCCGCAGCACGGGCTCCACCACTTCATGCACGTTGAAGGTCGCCTGGTAGCAGGCCCCTAGCCAGCCGGCAGCCCGGCCCAGCCGCCAGCTGCCGTCTTCCTTTTGCACCAGGTAATGGTCCGTCGCCAGCGTGCGGGCGATTCGCAGCGCCGTGGTCTTGTGCATGCCGGTGCGGCGGCTTAATTCCGCCAGGGTCAGCTGGGCATCGCTGGTGCCGAAGGCCTCCAGCAGCCGCAGCGCACGGGTAACGGCGCTGACACCCGTGGAGTCTTCGTCGGCCGCCGGCCTGGGGGTACTGGACGAGGGTGGGTTCATGCCGTGGAGTTCGTTGCGACAGGTGAAACTGTATTTTAACAAACGGAACGCTGCATGACAATTTGCGGGCGAGTTCATAACAACGGAGACATTTCATGATTTTTCTGCGCCGCGGCCTGCTGGCCACCTTGCTCGCCATGCTGGCGATTCCCGCTTTGGCCCAGCAGGCTTACCCCAACAAGCCGATCCGCCTGGTCGTGCCCTTCCCGGCGGGCGGGGGCACGGACATCATTGCGCGGGAAGTGGCCCAAAAGCTGTCCACCACGCTGGGCTGGACGTTTGTCATCGACAACAGGCCCGGCAGCGGCGGCAACCTGGGTGTGGACACCGCGGCCAAGGCGGCTCCCGACGGTTACACGCTGGCGCTGGGGCAGACCAGCAACCTGGCCATCAACCCCGCGCTTTACAGCAAGATGCCCTATGACCCGGTCAAGGACCTGGCGCCGGTCGGCCTGGTCGCCAGCGCGCCGCTGGTGCTGGTGGTGGCCGCCGATTCACCCTACAAGACGCTGGCCGACGTGGTCAATGCCGGCAAGGCCAAACCCGGGTCCCTCAATTTCGCGTCCCCCGGCAATGGCACCGTGGCCCACCTGGCCAGCGAGCTGCTGCAGAAGACGGCCGGGGTCAAATTCATCCACGTGCCCTACAAAGGCATGGCCCAGGCGGCGACCGACGTCATAGGCGGCCAGGTGCAGCTGTATATGTCATCGGTACCCACGCTGCTGGGCCATATCAAGAACGGCAAGATGCGCGCCATCGCCGTCACCTCCCTCAAGCGTGTGGACGACCTGCCGCAGGTGCCGACGGTGGCCGAGTCGGGCTACAAGGGTTTCGAGGCGGTGACCTGGTTCGGCGTGGTGGCGCCCGCGGCTGTGCCCAAAGACATCGTGCTGCGCCTGAACACCGAACTCAACAAGGCGTTGCAAACCGCCGACGTCAAGAAAAAACTCGGTGACCAGGGCGCCGCCGTGCTGGGTGGAACGCCCGAGCAGTTGGGTGCGCTGATCAAGTCCGAGATCACGCGCTGGGCACCGGTCGTCAAGGAATCCGGCGCCAAGCTGGACTGAGCACGCTGCACTCTTTTTTTCAACACTTCCTGATTGAACATATCCATGAACCAGCGCGACATCATTAAAAACTTCGACCGCGTACCCGCCGACATCGTCGCGCAGGCCGCGCAATACCAGCCCGCCATCCTGGCCGACGTGGCGGGCCGCCGCGGTGCGCTGCACGGCCGCATCAAGGCCCTCCGCTCCCGCATGAAGTTCGCCGGCACGGCTTTCACCGTCGAGGTCCGTCCGGGCGACAACCTCATGATCCACGCCGCCATGGCGCTAGCCCGGCCGGGCGACGTGCTGGTGATCGACGGCAAAGGGGACCAGACCAGTGCGCTCATGGGCACCATCATGATGACGGCATGCCGGCAACTGGGGCTGGCCGCTGTGGTGATCGACGGCGCGGTGCGCGACAGCCTGGAGATCGACGAGATGGACTATCCGGTGTTTTCGGTCGGCACCAACCCCAACGGCCCGACCAAACAGGCCGGCGGCCGCATCGGCCATCCGGTGTCGGTGGGCGGTGTGACGGTGAGTCCCGGCGACTTCATTTGCGGCGACGGCGACGGCGTGGTCGTGGTCGAGCGCGAAAAGATTGAATCGCTGCTGCCGCTGGCGGCGCACAAGGTGGTGGCCGAGGCCAAGCGTATTGCCCAGATCAAGGAAGGCAAAACCAGCGCGCCCTGGCTGAATGAGTCATTGGTGGCCGCCGGCGTGCTGCAGGCAGGGGAAAGCCTGTGAGCGCCAAGCCCGCCATCCTGGTCACCGCCGCCGACCTGGCTCCCCAGGCGCTGGTCTTGCTCGAGGACTTTGAGGTGGTCTACGCCGGCAAGACGCCGCAGGTGGACGACCTGGTGGCCCTGTGCCGGCGCCACAACCCGGTGGCCATCATCGTGCGCTACAGCAGCATCACGCCCGAGGTCATGGACGCCGCGCCGGCCCTGAAAGTCATCTCCAAGCATGGCAGCGGCACGGACACCATCGACAAGGCGGCGGCCGCCGCGCGCGGCATAGCGGTCACCGCCGCCGTGGGTGCCAACGCGGCCGCGGTGGCCGAGCAGGCGCTGGCCCTGCTGCTGGCCTGCGCCAAGTCGGTGGTCCAGCTCAACGCCCGCATGCACGCGGGCCACTGGGACAAGGCCACGCACAAGAGCGTGGAGCTGGGCGGGCGCAGCATAGGCCTGATCGGCCTGGGCGCCATAGGCCTGCGCTTCGCGAAGATGTGCGATGCCATGGGCATGCGCGTTCTGGGCTTCGATCCCTTTGCGAAGAATCTGCCCGCCTACATTCAGCCCGTCGACCTGGACACGCTCTGGCGCGAGTCCGATGCTATTTCCCCGCACTGCCCGCTGACGGCCGACAACAAGCACTTGTTGAACGCGAACACCTTGGCACAGTGCAAAAAAGGCGTGATCGTGGTGAACACCGCGCGCGGCGGGCTGGTTGACGAGCCCGCGCTGCTGGCGGCCGTGCAGTCGGGCCAGGTCGGCATGGCCGCGCTCGACAGTTTTGCGGTGGAGCCCATGGCGGCGCCGCACATCTTCCACAACCAGCCCGGTTTCATCCTGAGCCCGCACATAGGCGGCGTCACCAGCGATGCCTACGTCAACATGGGCGTCGCCGCCGCGAACAACACCCTGGCTGTGCTGCGGCAAAGCCGTTCGTCCGTCGCGGCCTGACGTTCGGCACCATGGCAAGCCAACGCTGGAAAAACGCGCCGCCCGGCAGCCATTGGGGCGAGTTCGGCCCCGACGACCAGCGCGGCCGCATGAATCTTGTGGATGCCGCCAAGGTGCTGCAGGGCGTTGCTGAAGTGCGCGAGGGCAAGACCTTTTGCCTGTCGCTGCCGCTCGATGTGCCCGGCGGCCAGCGCATGAATCCGCGCCGCCCGCCGCCGCGGCGCTACAGCGTGCTGCGCGACGGCCAGAGCGCCGGGCAGCAGGGCTTTTGCTGGTCCTACCAGTCGGAAGACCCCGAGCTCAGCGATGTGGTCAATGACGATGTCGTGCTCATGAGCCTGCAGTACTCCACGCAGTGGGACAGCTTCGCGCACGTGGGCAGCCATTTTGACGCCGACGGCGACGGCGTGGCCGAAGCGGTGTTTTACAACGGCTTTCGCGCCGGCGAGCATATCCGTCCCGGTGTGGAAGACCCGGACCCGGCCGAACCCTGGGCGCGTTATCCGGAGCCCAGTGCCGACGCCATGAGCATTGCCGTGCTGGCCGAACATGGCGCGCAGGGCCGGGGCGTGATGATAGACCTTGAGCACCATGTGGGCCGGCAGCGGCGGGCGATCGGTTATGACGCGCTGATGCGCGTCCTGGAGACCGACCGCGTGGAGGTGGAAGCGGGCGACATGGTGTGCCTGCACACCGGTTTTGCGGACACCTTGCTGGCCATGAACCGGCAGCCCGATGTGGCGCAGCTGCATGCCAGCGGCAGCGGCCTTGACGGCCACGATGCCAGGCTGCTGAACTGGATTACCGACACCCGCCTGGCCTGCCTGCTGGCCGACAACCCGGCGGTGGAACTGGTGCTGCCCAAGCTGGCCGGCGCGGCGCAAGCCGGCACGCCGCTGCGGCAAGCGCGCCTGCCGCTGCACGAGCATTGCCTGTTCAAGAACGGCATCCACCTGGGCGAGCTCTGGTACCTCACCGAACTCGCACGCTGGCTGCGTGCCCATGGGCGCAGCCGCTTCCTGCTGACGGCGCCGCCGCTGCGATTGCCGGGGGCGGTGGGGTCACCGGCCACCCCCATCGCGACGGTATAGGGCAGGCGCAGCAAACCAATAAATAAATAAACGGAGACAGACATGCCACAGAAATTTCAAGGACACCGCCGCCGCCTGGCCCTTGCCGCCGCCGCCCTGGCGGCCGGCAACTTGATCACCTTCAGCGCCCGGGCCCAGGCCGCCTGGCCCGACCGCCCCATCAAGCTGGTCGTGCCTTACCCCGCGGGCGGCGCGGCCGACCAGACGGCGCGCCTGGTCGCCATCGCGCTGGGCGAACGGCTCAAGACACAGGTCGTCGTTGACAACCGCCCCGGTGCGAATGGCGTCATAGGCGCGGCGACGGTCGCCAAGTCTGTCCCCGACGGCTACACCTTGCTGCTCGACGCCACTGGCTTTACCGTCAACCCCAGCCTGCAGGGGCGCATGCCGTTTGACCCGGCCAAGGACCTGGTGCCGGTGTCCCTGCTGATGCAGGTGCCCATGCTGCTGGTGGTGCCGGCCAATTCTCCCTACCAGACGCTGGCCGACCTGCTGAAAGCCGCCAGGGCCAACCCCGGCAAGCTGTCTTTCGCCTCGGCGGGAAACGGCAGCGCGCAGCACCTGGCCGGCGAGCTGTTCAAGCAGGGACACAAGCTCTTCATCACCCACATCCCCTATCGTGGTGGCGCCCCTGCCTTGACTGACCTGATGGCCGCACAGGTGGATCTGATGTTCTCGGCCATGCCCGCGTCCTACCCCCTGGTCAAAAGCGGCAAGCTGCGCGCGCTGGCGGTGACTTCGCCCAAAAGGGCGGAGCTGGCCAAGCAGCTGCCCACGGTGGCGGAATCCGGCTTGCCGGGGTTTGATGCGCAGGAATGGAACGGCCTGTGGGCACCGGCAGGCACGCCCAAAGTCGTGCTGGACCGGCTGGAGGCCGAACTGCATGCGGTCATGGCCTTGCCTGACATTCGCCAGCGGCTGGCTGCCAACGGCGCCGAGGCCATAGGCAGCAGCCGAAGCGAGTTCGCGCGGTTCACGGATGCCGAGACCAGCAAGTGGGCCCGTGTCATCCGTAGCGCCGGAATTACTTTGGACTGATTTTTGATTTCACAAAAAAGGAGACAAACATGTTTTTGACTTTCGCCTACCGGGCCGTCCTGGCCGGTTGCACGCTGGCTGGCCTGGCGCTTATGCCTGCTTTGGCGCAGGCCCAATCCGCCTGGCCCGCCAAGCCCGTCAAGATCGTCGTGCCTTACCCGCCCGGTGGCGCGGTGGACCAGGTGACGCGCAAGATCGCGCAAAAGCTCACCGAACAAACAGGGCAGTCCTTCTTCGTGGAGAACAAGGCCGGCGCCACCGGCACCATAGGCGCCTCGCAAGTCGTCCAGTCGCCGGCGGACGGCTACACCCTGCTGGCGAACGACACCACCTATTCGATGCTGCCGCATGTCTTCAAGAAGCTGCCGTGGGACTATGAGCGGGACCTGGTGCCGGTCGCCGGCTTCAACTTCGCGCCGGTGACGCTGGCCGTGGCGGCCGACTCGAAGTTCAAGACCCTGCAGGAACTGCTGGCGTTCGCCCGGGCCAATCCTTCCAAGCTGTACTACGGCACGGGCGGCGCCGGCTCCATGCCGCACTTCGCCACCGAGGCCTTGCGCAGCGCGGCCAGGATAGACATCACCCATGTTCCCTACAAGGGCGCCGGCGAGGCCACGCTGGCCCTGCTGTCGGGCACCATCGATTTCCAGATGGCTTCGACGCCCGGTGTCATGAACCAAGTCAAGGGCGGCAAGATGCGCCTGCTGGCCGTGAGCGGCGACAGGCGGCTGAAGGCCCTGCCCGATGTGCCCACCTTCAAGGAACTCGGATTGAAGCAATACGGCGTCATCAATTTCACAGGCCTGTGGGCGCCCAAAGGCACGCCACCGGCTGTCATGGCCCGCCTGCAGAAGGAAATCGAGGTGGCCATGGCGTCCGCGGATTTCCAGACCTTTGCCGACAACCTCGGCGCGGTTCCGATCAGCGTGGGAGGCCCGGTCTTCGCGAAGATGTTGCGCGACAGCACGCAGCAATGGGCCAAGGTGGCGGCTGCCGCGGATATCGAGAAGCAATAAATGCTGAGCAGATTCTTTTTTGCAGGCTGCCTGATGGCCTGGGTCTTTGGCGCGGCGCCAGCCCGGGCGCAAGCCCCCGGCTGGCCGGCCCAGCCGGTCAGGCTGGTGGTCGGCTTCGCCGCCGGCGGCCCCACCGACATCGTGGCGCGAAGTTTTGCCGAGCACGCGGCCAAGGGTTTGGGCCAGCCCGTGATTGTGGACAACAAGCCGGGCGCCAACACCATCATCGCGGCGGAAGCCGTGGCGAATGCGGCGGATGCGTACACGCTGCTGCTGGCGGCCACCAACCACACCATGATTCCGGCGTTCTACAGCGGCCGGGTCAAGTTCGACGCGCTCAAGTCCTTCAAGCCGGTGTGCATGCTGGCCTCCGCACCCACGGTGCTGGTGGTGGGGCCTTCGCTGGGCGCCAGGACGCTGGCGGAGTTTGTGCAGAAGGCCAAAGCCAGCCCGCTGGGCATCACCTATGCCTCGCCCGGCATAGGCAGCTCGGTGCACTTTGCCGGTGAAGTGTTCGCCCGCCAGGCGGGCGTGAAGCTGACGCACATTCCCTACAAGGGCGCCGCACCCGCGGTGGCCGACGTGATGGCCGGGCAGGTCGATGCCTCGTTCGCCACGCTGGGCTCGGTGCTGCCGCTCATCAAGTCCGGCAAGCTCACGGCGCTGGCCATTGCAAGCAACCAGCGCTCGGCGCAGTTGCCCGGCGTTCCCACCTTTGACGAAGCCGGCGTCAAGGGCTATGCCGCCGACGCCTGGTACGGCCTGCTGGCCCCGGCTGCCGCGCCCGAGGCCACGGTCAAGCTGCTGCAGCGCGAGGCGCTGGCTTATGCCGCTTCGGCCGCCGGCTCCGAGAAATTGCGCTCACTCGGCATGGTGCCCCAGCCGCTGTGCGGCGAGGCCTTTGCGAGCCAGATGGCGCGTGAGGTGGCAACTTACAGCCAGGTGGCGAAAGAACTGAATCTGAAGGCGGACTGAGTCCCCAACAACACGGATGATCCGCATGACCTCATTGCCGCTTTCCACATTGGAGGCAAGCCGCCGCCGGTTTGTCGCCAGCCTTGGCGCCGCCGTGTCCCTAGCCGGGCTGGGCGGCTGTGCCGCCACCGCGGCATCGCCCGCCGCGGAGCCGCCCAAACCCCAGCCCATGCCGGTGCCGCATTCCGCGGGATCGGCCGTTCCGCGTTTTGCCATGCCCGCCTTGGCCTGCGACTGCCACCACCACATTTACGACAGGCGCTACCCGGCCCATCCCTCGGCCGCGCTGCTGCCCGATGACGCCACCGTGGCCGGCTATCGTTTGCTGCAGCAGCGCCTGGGCCTGCAGCGCAACGTGGTCGTGCAGCCGTCCACCTATGGCGTGGACAACCGCTTGCTGGTCGACGCGCTCAAGGCGTTTGGCGGGGCTTCGCGCGGTGTCGCCGTGGTGGACACCAGCGTGACCGATGCGCAGCTGCAGGCCCTGCATGCGGCGGGGGTGCGCGGCATCCGTTTCAATCTGAGTTTTCTGGTCGGCATCACGGCGGACATGATGGAGCCGCTGGGCCAACGCATTGCGCCCTTGGGCTGGCACATGCAGGTCAACGGCACGGCGGACAAGCTGCTGGCGGCGGGTGACACGCTGGGGCGCCTGGCATGCCCCCTGGTGTTTGACCACATGGGCCAGTTGCCGCAGCCGCAGGGCCTCAAGCACCCGGCTTTTGCGCTGTATGCCGGCCTGCTGGACAGTGGCCGGGCCTGGTTCAAGCTGTCCGGCGCCTACATCACCAGCCAGAAACCGGATCTATCCGACAGCGGCACGGTTGCGCGGGCCTTGATGGGCCTGGCGCCCGAACGCATGGTCTGGGGCAGCGACTGGCCGCATCCAACCAAGAAGGCGGGCGATAAGCCCGACGATGCCGCCATGCTCAACCTGCTGGACGACTGGGCGCCCACGGCGGCCGTCCGCGACAGGATACTCGTCGACAATCCGGCCAGGCTCTACGGTTTTTGACCTTCTGTAACTCCTTGATGGGTGCGCCATGTTTCTTCTGAATCCACCCGAAGTTCGCTCCCTGGAGATCTTCTCCACGCTGCCGCAGCGCTACCGCCAGCCCCGGCGCACCGTGTGGGGCGATGCCAACCAGGGTGGCCGCGAGACCGACTCCTTTCTGGAGGGGCCCGTGTTCGATGATGCCGGCAACCTGTACGTGACCGACATCCCGTTTGGCCGCGTGTTCCGCGTGGACACCCAAGGCGAATGGGAGCTGCTTGCGCAATGGGAGGGCGAGCCCAACGGCATGAAGTTTTTGAGCACCACCGAACTGCTGGTGACCGACTACCTCAACGGCCTGATGGTGGTTGATGTCCGCAGCGGCACGGTGCGCCCTTACCTGGGCCGCCGCAACACCGAAAGCTTCAAGGGCCTGAACGACCTTACCTTCGACTCGCGGGGCAATCTTTATTTCACCGACCAGGGCCAGACCGGCCTGCATGACCCCACGGGCCGGGTGTACCGCTTGACGCCCGCGGGCAAGCTGGACTTGCTGCTGTCCAACGTGCCCAGCCCCAACGGCATCGTGTTGTCCCTCGATGAAAAATTCCTGTTTGTGGCCGTCACGCGCGGCAACTGTGTCTGGCGCATGCCGCTGCTGGCCGATGGGGGCGTCTCCAAGGCCGGGCAATTTTTTACCTCGTATGGCCCCAGCGGCCCCGACGGCCTGGCCATGGACGAGGCCGGCCGCCTTCTGGTGGCCAATCCGGGCTTGGGCTATGTGTGGGTGTTGAATCACAGGGCGGAGCCTGTGCAACTGCTGCGCGGCGCTTCAGCTGTCTCGCTGACCAACCTCGCTTTTGGCGGAGCAGATCGCAAGACCTTGTACTGCACGGAGTCGACCAGCGGAACCATCCTGCGCATCGGGATGGATGTGGCGGGAGCAAGGCTGCACGGGCCGGGCTGACGCCGCGCATGACATGCGGTGAAAAGCGTGGAGGTTCTACTCCAGCCGCTTGTCGTCGCGCACTTCGCGTACCTCGACATCCACCACGTCGCCGGCACGCGCTGGATTGCCGGCCTCACGGCCGGCGCCGCCCGGCCACATGCCCTGGGGCGAATAGCGCTGGAAGCGGCCAAACACCATGGCCGGCGCAGGCTTGCGGCCGGTGACCAGGGACTTCAGCAGGCTCAGCACCACAACGATCAGCGCGGCCGCCAGCAGGCTGAGGGCAAACACCGCCGCAAACAGGCCCAGCACCAGTTTGAGGAAAAAACGCAGAATTTTGCTGATCAAGCGAAACACCTGTGAAAAGGTTTAAACCTCACATATGGAGGCGAAAGGCGCTTTTTCAAGCTGGATGCATCACCAGCGTATGCCCAGCTTGCCGAACAGCTTGCTCAGCACAAACAAGGGGCCGACCCAGAGGTACTGGATGTCTTCGAAAAACGAGGGCTTTTTGCCTTCTATTTTGTGGCCTATGAATTGCAGAATCCAGGCGCTCACAAAAATGGCGATGCTGAGCGGCAACACCAGCGGCCCCATGGCGAACACCAAGCCCAGAAACAGCACCGACCAGACCGCCATGCTCACGAAGAACACCGCGGACAGGCGAGCGTAGTACACCATGCTGGCCGCGACGAATACATAGGCCACATAGGGATGCAAAGCGAACAGCATGCCGACCAGGCTCAGCATGATGAGGGGAATGGCGATGAAGTGGATCAGCTCGTTGCGCGGGTTCTGGTGGCTTTCGCCGTAGTGCGCGAGCAACTGGTCGACTTTGCGGGATTCGGCCGGTGCGCCGGCAGCGTCGGGGGTGTCGTGTGTGTGCGCCGTATTGTCCATGTCTGTCTCCTGTGGGAAAAAAAGGCGCAATCAGCGCCTTTTTTCTTCCACTTTAATACAGCCGCGGTGTTTTACAAAGCCGGGCACGGCGCCCGGGCGACATCAGGTCGGGGTGATTTTCGCGGTCTTGATAATCCGGCTCCAGCGGTCTATTTCGCTTTTCAGGAAGCGGCCGAACTCGTCTGAACCCTTTTGTGAGACACGAAAGCCCTGCTGCTTGGCGCGCTCTTCCACTTCGGCGCTGTACATGATCTTGATCATCTCGCGTGAGAATTTGTCCACGATGTCATCCGGTGTCTTTGCCGGGAGCATGGCGCCTGTCCAGTTTTCGACAAAGAGGCCAGGCATGCCAGCTTCCAGGGCGGTCGGAACATCGGGCACTCCCGGGTGCCGGCCCAGGCTGCAGATGGCGATCGCGCGCAGCTTGCCACCTTTGACATGGGCGATCGATTCCGGATAGTTGGAAAAGACCACGTCCAGCTGGCCACCGATCAGGTCGACCATCGATGGCGCGCCACCGCGGTAGGGGACATGGATCATCTTCGTTTTGTTCAGCTCGTTGAACAAAGCCATGGTCAGGTGTGCCGGTGTGCCGTTGCCGCTCGAGCCCGCGCTCAGCTGCTTGGTTTTGGACACCGCCATCAGGTCCTTGAAATCCTTGATCGGGCTGGCGGTGGGGACAACAACCAGCATCGGCGAATTGGCCAGCAGGGCGACGGGACGCAAATCCTTGGTCAAGCTGTAGGGCGCGTTGGGATAGAGAGAAACGTTAGCGGCATGCGTCAACGTAATGGCCAGCACCGTATTGCCGTCGGGCGCCGATTTGGCGACCTGTTCCGCGCCGATCTGCGCGTTTCCGCCGGCCTTGTTTTCGACAATCACGGAGGTCTTCCACGCTTCGGAGAGCTTTTGGGCAACCGTGCGGGCCATCATGTCGGTCAGCCCGCCGGGCGTGAACGGAACTACATATTTGATGGTGCTGCCCGGTTTGGGAAAGGTCTGTTGGGCCAGACCCAGGCCCGGAACGCCCGTCAGGGCTGCACCTGCTGATGCCAATACGATGTCACGACGCTTCATGCCAATCTCCTTGAGTTTTAACTAAACAACTGATCCCTCACTGACTAACTGATCCAATTGAAACTTGAGCGCATCGGGGATGGTAATCCCCGCCTGCTGTGCCTTGGCTTCCAGCGCGATGCGCCGCGCGCCGGCCAGGCGCACGCCGTCGTCTTGCAGCATTTCGGCGATCAGGGCTTCCATGCGCTCAAAGTAGCTGTCGGCGCCGGCCAAGGCGCCCGGGTCTATCAGGATAAAGGCCTGGCCTATGCGCGGCTGGTTGCCTTCGTCGACAAAAAAGGAGGATGCCTCAAAAGAAAAGCGCGCGCCTATCACGGCGGTGACAAGCAGCTCCACGACCAGCGCGAGCATGGAGCCCTTGGGGCTGCTCACCGCGCCCAGCGGCAGCATGGAGCCTTCGAGCGCCGCCTGAGCGTCGGTGGTCGGCCGGCCTTCGGTGTCCAGCGCCCAGCCCAGCGGAATCGGCTTGCCTTCCTTGGCGGCCAGCATGACCTTGCCACGCGCGACCTCGCTGAGCGAGAGGTCAATCATCAGCGGGTCGGCATCGCGGCGCGGAAAGATCGCGGCCAGGGGGTTGGTTCCGAACACCGGGTGTTTGCCGCCCGCCGCCGGCATGGCCGCCGGCGCGTTGGCGAAACCCAGGCCCACCAGGCCGGCATCGGCCGCGGCGCGCAGGTGGTCTATCAATACGCCGCAGTGGTGGCTGTTGGTGATGCCCACAAAACACACACCCATCTCGCGCGCCGTGGTGATGGCCGTGGCGATGGCCAGGTCGCAGGCCGGAAAGGCCAGGCCTTGCCCGGCATCGACCAGCACCGTCGCGCCTTTTTTGCGCGCCACCACGGGCACGGCCTGGCCGTCGGCGCGGCCGTTGCTCAGGTGGGTGGCGTACTGCGGCACGCGGCTCAGGCCATGCGAGGCCAGGCCTTGCGCGTCCGCGCGGACCAGCGCCTTCGCGGTGCTCAGCGCCATTTCTTCCGACGCGCCCGCGCAGCGCAGGGCCTGCGCGCCGAGGCGGGTGGCTTCTTCAAGGGACAAATGGGCCATCAGCTCAGACTCTCCAGAACTTTTTCTGCGACCATGAACGATACACGTTCATTCGATTGTGTGCTGACGCCCGAAATATGCGGAGTCAGCACCAAGTTGGGGCAATCCTGCAGCGACGCCGTCGCGGGCAGGGGTTCCACATCGAAGACATCGATGGCCGCGCCGCCCAGCCGGCCGTCCCTGAGGGCGGCGGCCACAGCTGCCAGGTCCACGATATGGCCGCGCGAGGTGTTGATGAGCACGGCGCCTTTTTTCATCCGGGCGATGCGATCGGCGTTGAACAGGCCGCGTGTGGAGTCCACCAGCGGCACATGCAGCGTGACAGCGTCCGCGCCGGCGATGAGCTCATCGAGCGCGGCGTGGCGCACGCCGGTCTGCGCGAAGACCGGCGCATCGGGCGCCAACATGGCGTCGTAAGCGATCACTTGCATGCCCAGGCCCCGCGCCAGGCGCGCCGTGGTCTGGCCTATGGAGCCGAAACCTATGATGCCCAGCGTCTGCCCGGCGGTCTCGCGCCCGTTGCCCAGCGCCGCGCGCGGCCACTGGCCGGCGGCCACCGCCGCGCTGGAGGCAAAGGCGCCGCGCAGCAGCAGCATGGTGCTGGCGATCACGTATTCGGCCACGCTGAGTGCATTGGCGCCGGTGGCCGGAATGACCTTGATGCCCCGGGCCTCGCAGGCCGGCACATCGATGTTGTCCAGGCCCACGCCCAGCCGGCCCACCACCTTGCAGCGCGTGAGCGCGGCCAGCAGTTCGCCGCGCACCTGCGTCAGGTTGCGCACGACCAGCACGTCGGCCCCCGCCGCCTCGGCCCGCAGGCGGGCGCCATCGCCCACCAGCTGCGGGTCGTAAAGCACCTCGTGCGCCGCCCCAAGCCGCGCCACGGCGCGCTCGTCCATGAACTCGCAGATGACAATGCGCGCCATGCGTCCTCCGCTCTAGGCTGATTCAAACAGGCGCGTCAGCACGAACTCGCGATGGCCCAGCGCTTCGGCCGCGGTCAGGCGGCCGTTGGCCGTGCGCAGCATGTTTTCCAGCAGCTTGTCGCCGGCCTGGTCCAGCGTGATCTCGCGCTGCAGCAGGCCCGAGGTGTCCACGTCGATGTGCTCGCTCATCAGGCGCACGGTGCGCGGGTTGGAGCAGATCTTGATCACCGGGACGATGGCGTTGCCGATCACATTGCCCTGGCCCGTGGGGAAGAAGTGCACGGCGTAACCCGAGGCCGCGCACAAGGTCACCATCTCGGCGGCGGCGCTGGACGAATCCATGAACCACAGGCCCGGATGCGTGGGCATCTCGGCCTTGTCGATGACGCCGTCCACCGTGCAGGCCTTGCCTATCTTCTGGATGTTGCCCAGGGCTTTTTCCTCGATGGTCGTCAGGCCCCCGGCGATATTGCCCTTGGTCGGCTGCGAGTCGGACAGGTCGCTGGTCTTGTGGCGGTTGATCATGTCTTGGTAGCGGTTGAACATGAACATGAACTTGTCGCGCACCGCGTCGTTGGCGCAGCGGTCGGCCACGATTTTTTCGCCGCCGGTGATTTCCGAGGTTTCGCCGAAGCACAGGTAGTTGCCCAGCGGGTGCAGCTTGTCAAAAGCGTTGCCCACCGTGGGGTTGGCGCCGCAACCCGAGGTGGTGTCGGACTCGCCGCATTTGGTGGAGACCCAGAGTTCGGAGATGCCGCAGACCTCGCGCTGCTTTTCGCTGGCCCACTGCACATATTCGCGCGCCGCCCTGGAGGCCTTCATGATGGTCTCGTGGTCGCCATGGCCCTCGATGCCGAAGCCGATCACCGGCTTGCCGGTGGTGGCGATACCGTCGACGACTTTTTTGGTCCAGCCGTCTTCAATGCCTATCACCACCACGGCCGAGACGTTGGGGTTGCAGCCCGCGCCTATCAGCGTGCGGAAGTGCAGCTCCAGGTCGGCGCCGAACTGCAGCCGGCCATAGGGGTGCGGAATCGCCATGCAGCCCTTGATGTTGTGGGCCACGGCCTCGGCCGCCGCGTTGGACAGGTCGTCCAGCGGCAGGATGATGACGTGGTTGCGCACGCCGACGCGGCCGTTCTCGCGGCGATAGCCCAGGAATGTGGTGTCTTTGTTAATCACTGACATAAAAAATCCTTTAAAAATATTTCACGGATTGATGGTGCGCCCGGCGTAGCGAGCGGACGGCAGGCAAGGCGCAAACCGGAACCGGGCTAATGCCCGGTGAGGATTTGCAACGCAGCATCCCGCCCGCGCAGTAGCCGGGAGCGCCATCAATCACCAGCGTTTGGTTTTGATGTTATGGACGTGTGCATGCTGGCCCGCCTTGATGTTGGCGACGACCTTGCCCATGTCGATGCCGTACTTGAGCACCGTATCGCCGACGGCCATGTCCTTGAGCGCCACCTTGTGGCCGATGGGGATGTCCTGCTGGGCCTGCACATTGATCATGCGGTCCTCGTCCATGATCCAGCCGGTCATGGCGGTTCCGGCCTTTACACCTTCCACCACCACGACGGCCACGGTGTCTTTGGCGTCATGCAATACAAAATGAATCATGGGTTCTCCATCAAGGGGCTGGGTTGAATCGAGCCGCCAGTTTTATGGAGGGTAGGCACCTTGTCAATTCACTCATATATATGACTTGTACGACCCGGCCATCGGTGTTTCAATGGCGGCCGTGAACGCGAAAAACAGACCCACATCCCTGCGCCCGCTGGCGGGCGGGGACTCGATGCCGCTGTACCGCCAGGTCAAGCGCGAGCTGCAAAAACTCATTGAAGCCGGCCACTACGGTCCGGGTAAACCCCTGCCCAGCGAGGCTGAAATTGCCACAGGCCTGCAGGTCAGCGTGGGCACCCTGCGCCATGCGGTGGACGAACTGGTGCACGAGCACGTGCTGCTGCGCCGCCAGGGCAAGGGCACGTTTGTGGCGCCGCATACCGATGCCCGTTTCATGTTCCAGTTTTTCCATGTGGAGCCGCGCTGGAATTTCGGCGACGACGATGAGGCGCGCGAGCGCGACTACCCTGAAATCGATTGCATCGCCTTCGCGCGTGAGCGGGCGAACGAGCTTGAGGCCGCCGCCTTGCGCATCAAGGCCGGCGAGCCCGTGTTCAGGGCCGAGAACCGGCTCGCGCTGCGCGGCCGCGTGGTGATGCATGACAGGCTGTCGATTTCGGCGGCGCTGTTTCGCAACCTCACCGAAAAGCGCTTTGTCGAAAGGCCCAGCACGATTTACGCGTTGTACCAGACCGACTTCGGCATCACCGTGCTGCGCGCGCAGGAGCGGGCGCGCGCGGCGGCGGCCGACAAAACCACGGCCCGCGTGCTGGGCGTGGCGGCCGGCGCGCCAGTGATGGAAGTGCACCGGCTGGCGCTGACCTTTGGCGACAAGCCGGTGGAATACCGCGTGTCGACCATCAACACCCAGGCGCACGACTACGTCAGTGTGCTGTCCAAGAGAGCCTGAGCATGGACCTTGTTTTTTTATTGGAGAAGGCCAGGCTGGCCGGCATGGAAGCGGCCGCCCGCATCCAGCAGGCCCAGGCCGGCCTGAAACCGGCCGACGTCAGCCAGAAAGCGCCTGGCGACTGGGTCACGCGCTTTGACCGCGAAGTGGAGGAGGACCTGCAGGAAGCCCTGCAGCATGCCCTGCCGCAGGGCCGCTTTGTCGGCGAAGAGGGCGGCGGGGAGCTGACGGACGAGCCCACCTGGCTGGTGGACCCGATAGACGGCACGGCCAACTTCGCGCGCGGCTACCCGCAGTACGCGGTGGCCATCGCGTTGTGCGTGGGCCGCGAACCGGTGCTGGGCGTGATCGTTGATCCTTCGCGCGATGAAGTCTTTACCGCCGCGACGGGGCTGGGCGCCCGGCTGAACGGGCGGGCCATCACCTGCGCCGGCCCGCGCCTGCCGGGCCAGTGCCTGGTCGCCACGGTGTTCCCAAAACCCGGTGCGCCCTTCATGGACGGCTACCTCGCCGAATTTGGCCGCGTGCTGAAAACCTTCGGCCAGGTGCGCCGCAGCGGCGCGATGGCGCTGGAGCTGGCTTATGTGGCGGCTGGCAGGGTAGACGCCTTCTGGGAGCGCGGCATGGGCGCCTGGGACGCGGCGGCCGGCGCAGTGTTGCTGCGCGAAGCCGGCGCCGTGATGCGGGCGATGGACGGCCTGCCACTGCTGCAGAGCCGGATGCTGGTGGCTGGCAGCCCGGCAGGCGCCGCCCTGCTCGAGGGCGTGCTCAAGCCCCATGACAAGCGCTCATGAGGCGGGCGCCTCACCCCACCACTTTTTTCTGACATTTTTATTGGATTCCGATGATTCACAGATGGCGCTTGCAGCTGGCTTCCTTGGGCACGTATTTCCCGGGTGTGCTGGTGTGCATGGTGATCGCACTGGCGGCCACCTTTGTGTCCGAGCATTACGGCGGGCCGCAGCTGCTGTACGCGTTGCTGATAGGCCTGGCCTTTCATTTTCTCAACAGCCATCCGCAGGCGGCCAAGGGCATAGGTTTTTGCGGCCGTGTGGTGCTGCGTGTCGGCGTGGCCCTGCTGGGCGCGCGCATCACTTTTTCGCAGGTGGCCCAGCTGGGCCTGGAGACCGCGGCGGTCATCGTGCTGGCGGTGCTGCTCACGATAGGGCTGGGCGTGCTGCTGGCGCGCTGGCTCAAGTGTTCACGCGATGAAGGCCTGCTTTCGGGCAGCGCTGTGGCCATTTGCGGGGCGTCGGCGGCGCTGGCGGTGTCTTCGGTGCTGCCGCAAACCAAAGAGAACGAGCGCTTCACGCTGCTGGCCGTCGTGGGCGTCACGGTGCTGTCGACGCTGGCCATGGTGGTCTATCCCTTCAGCCTGCAGGCCATAGGCCTGCTGCCGGGGCAGGCCGGCATCGTGCTGGGCGGCTCCATCCATGATGTGGCGCAGGTGGTGGCGGCCGGCATGATGCTGGGGCCGCAGGCCGGTGACACGGCGACGGTGGTCAAGCTGTTCCGCGTCATGATGCTGATGCCCGTGGTGCTGGCGGTGGCCGTGATGTACCGCAAGCATCCGGCGGTGAAGGTGCCGGAAACCGAGGTGCCGCTGGTGCCGGGCTTTTTGCTGGCCTTTGTCGTGCTGGTGATGCTGGCCAGCGCCGGCCTCATCAGCCCGCCGATGGTTCAACTGGCCGGCGATGCCTCGCGCTGGATGCTGGTCACCGCCATTGCCGCCGCGGGTGTCAAGACCAGCTTTGAGGACCTGCTCAAGCTGGGCTGGAAGCCGGTGGCCATGCTGGTCACCGAGACCGTGTTTATCGTGGCCTTTGTGGTGGCCGCGGTGCTGCTGTTGCGCCTGGGCGGCGGCTGAAGCCTCAAGGCAGCGCTTAGCCCAGCAGGGCCTGCGCGAATTCGCGCGCGTTAAAGGTTTCCAGGTCTTCGAGCTGCTCGCCCACGCCGATGAAATACACCGAGACGGGGCGCAGCGCCGGTGAGGCCAGCGCGCGTTCGCGGGCCCACAGCGCGATGGCCGCCAGCACGCCGCCCTTGGCCGTGCCGTCCAGCTTGGTCACGATAAGGCCGGTCAGCTGCAAGGTGTCGTCAAAGGCCTTGACCTGGGCCAGTGCATTCTGGCCGGTGTTGCCGTCAATCACCAGCAGCACTTCATGGGGTGCCGTGGCGTCGGCCTTTTGCACCACGCGCTTGATCTTGCGCAGCTCTTCCATGAGGTGCAACTGCGTGGGCAGGCGGCCGGCCGTGTCGACCAGCACCACGTCCTTGCCGCGTGCCTTGCCGGCGCTCACGGCGTCAAAGCTCACGGCGGCCGGATCGCCCCCTTCCTGGCTCACGATTTCGACGGTGTTGCGGTCGGCCCAGACGCTGAGCTGCTCGCGCGCCGCCGCGCGAAAGGTGTCGGCCGCCGCGAGCAGCACCGAGGCACCCTCGGTGGCCAGGTGGCGCGTGAGCTTGCCGATGGAGGTGGTCTTGCCGGCGCCGTTCACGCCGGTGACCATGATCACCGTGGGCTGGTACTGGCCTATCACCAGCGGCTGCTCCAGCGGCTTGAGCAGTTGTGCGATGGCGTCCACCAGCGCGTTCTTGACGGCGACGGGGTGCGTCATGCCGCCTTCGCGCACGCGGCGCTTGACGTCGGCCAGCAGGTGTTCGGTGGCTTTGGTCCCCGCGTCGGCCATCAGCAGCGCGGTTTCAAGGTCTTCGTACAGCGCGTCGTCGATGCGGCTGCCGGTGAATACCGTTGAGATGCTGGAGCCGGTTTTGCGCAGGCCGGCCTGCAGCTTGCCGAGCCAGCGCTCGCGTTCCGGCGGGACGGCGCCGGGGGCCGGCATGGCGATGGGGGTGACCAGCGCGCTGCCTATCAATCCACCCCCGGCGGGTACCGGCGCAGGAACGGCGTCTGCCGCCGGCGCGGGCGGCGCCGTGGAAGGCACGGCGGCGGGAGGGGGGGATTTTTTCTTGAAAAAACTGAACATTGGGTATGCTTGCGAGTCCTAGTGAGCTGTTGCACCGTTGCGGGGCAACGTGCGGCGCCACAGAGCTATTCTATGAAACACCCCAGGCAAGACCTTTTGACCTACCCAGTACCCCTTCCAAACCCCGTTTTTCGCCTTTCCCGAGCCCCCGCCGCCTTGCTGGCTCTGTGCCTGGCCGGCGCCGCGGTTGCGCAGGCGCCCGCCCCGGCGCCTGTGGTGGAGAAATTCACGCTGGCCAACGGCCTCACGGTGATTGTCAAACCCGACCACCGCGCGCCCACGGTGGCCCACATGCTGTGGGTGCGGGTAGGCTCCATGGACGAAGTGGACGGCACCTCGGGTGTGGCCCATGCGCTGGAGCACATGATGTTCAAGGGCACACCCACGGTGAAGCCCGGCGATTTTTCCAAACGGGTTGCCGCGCTGGGCGGACGCGACAACGCCTTCACCACGCGCGACTACACCGGCTATCACCAGCAGATTCCGGCCGGCAAGCTGGAGGAGGTGATGCGGCTGGAGGCCGACCGCTTTGCCCACATGCAGTGGCCCGACGAGGAATTCAAACGTGAGATCGAGGTGGTCAAGGAGGAGCGCCGCCTGCGCACCGAGGATTCGCCGCGTGCCATGCTCCACGAGCAGGGCACGGCCGTGACCTTCCTGGCCTCGCCTTACCGGCGCTCCGTCGTTGGCTGGATGAGCGACCTGGACGCCATGACGCCGGCCGACGTGCGCGATTTCTACCGGCGCTGGTATGTGCCGGCCAATGCGGCCGTGGTGGTGGCGGGCGACGTGGAGGTCGCCCAGGTCAGGAAACTGGTTGAGAAATACTACGGCGGCATCTCCGCGCGGCCTGTGCCCGAGCGCAAGCCCCGCACCGAGCCTGAACAGGACGGCCCGCGCCGCCTGGACTACAAGGCCCCGGCCAGCCAGGCTTACGTGAGCATGTCCTTCAAGGTGCCCAAGCTGGAGCCGGCCGATCTCGCGGACCCGGTCGCCGGCGCACCGGCTTCGCCGACGGCGGCGGGCAGCCGCGAGGCGCTGGCCTTGACCGTCCTGGCCGCGGTGCTCGACGGCTATGGCGGCGCGCGCCTTGAGCGCGCCTTGGGGCAGGGCGACAACCGGCTGTCCGACGGCGCCGGGGCCTCCAACGGCCTGATGGGGCGCGGGCCGCAGCTGTTTGTGCTGGACGGCGTTCCCGCGGACGGCAAGACCACGCAGCAGGTGGCCGAGGCCTTGCGCCGGGAAGTCGCCCTGGTGGCGCGCGAGGGCGTGAGCGAGGCGGAACTCAAGCGCGTCAAGACCCAATGGGTGGCCGGCGAGATTTACAAGCTCGATTCCGTGTTCAGCCAGGCGCGCGAGCTGGGCTCCAACTGGATACAGGGCTTGCCGTTGGACGGTAGCGAACGTGTGATTGCCGGCCTGCGCCGCGTCACGGCCGCCGAAGTGCAGGCGGTGGCCGCCAAATACTTCAGCGACGACCAGATGACGCTGGTCACCCTGCTGCCGCAGCCCGCGGACCCCAATCGCAAACCCCGCAAGCCGGCGCTCCCCATTCGCCATGGCGACGGCTCCTGAACCCGATAACCCGAATCCCCATGACCATCGCCACGACATACAGGGCCAAGCGCCCTCTCATCCTCTGGGCTGCCGGCTTTGTTTGCCTGTGCCTGCAGGCAACGGCCGGCGCGGCCATCCCCATCCAGCAATGGACGCAGCCCGGGGGCGCGCAGGTTTACCTGGTCGAAAGCCCGGCCATCGCCATGCTCGATGTGCAGGTCGATTTCGACGCCGGCACCCGGCGCGACCCGGCCGCCCAGGCGGGCCTGGCGAGCATGACCATGACCATGCTGGACAAAGGCCTGGAAGCCAAAAACGGCGAACCCGCCATGGACGAGAATGCGCTCAGCGAGGCCTGGGCCGACCTGGGCGCGCAGTTCGGCGTCAGCGCCACGGGTGAGCGCCTGGGTTTTTCGCTGCGCTCGCTGACCGATCCGGAACTGCTCGACAAGGCCGTTGCGCTCGCGGCTCGCCAGATCGCCGAGCCGTCCTTTCCCGGCGCCATCTGGCAACGCGAACGCGAGCGCATGGTGGCATCGCTCAAGGAGTCCTACACCCGTCCCGGCAGCATCATTGCCCGCGCCTATGCGAAGGCGGTGTACGGCACGCATCCCTACGGCTATGAGGTGACCGAAGCGACGCTGGCGCGCATCAGCATCGCCGACATGCGCGCTTTCTACAGCGCAGGCGTGGTGGCCTGCCGCGCGCGCGTCAGCATGGTGGGCGCGGTGACGCGCGCGCAGGCCGATGCGATCGCGGCGCGCCTGCTGTCGCGCCTGCCGCAGGTGCCGTGCGCCAGCCTGCCGCCCATGCCGCAGGTGCCCGAGGTGGCGCCGCTGGCCCAGGCCGAGGAAAAACGCATTCCCTTTGATTCAGCCCAGGCCCACGTGCTGATGGGCCAGCCCGGCTTCAAGCGCGACGACCCCGATTATTTCGCGCTGACCGTCGGAAACTACATCCTGGGCGGCGGTGGTTTTGTCTCGCGCCTGACGCGGGAAGTGCGTGAAAAGCGGGGGCTGACTTACGGCGTCTACAGCTATTTTTCGCCCGGCCTGCACGCCGGCAGCTTCACCGTGGGCCTGCAGACGCGGCCCGACCAGGCCGACCAGGCCGTGGCGTTGGTGCGCGAGGTGGTCAAGGACTTTGTCGCCAAAGGCCCCACCGAGGCTGAACTGAAGGACGCCAAGGACAACCTAGTAGGCGGTTTTGCGCTGCGCATCGACAGCAACCGCAAGCTGCTGGACAACATCGCCAGCATCGCCTGGAACGGCCTGCCGCTCGATTACCTGGACACCTGGACGCGGCAGGTGGACAAGGTGACGGTGGCCGACATCAAGGCGGCCTTCGCGCGCAAGCTGCAGCCCGAGAAAATGGTGACCTTGATTCTGGGCGCCGCGCCATGAAATACACCGCATCCACCCCCGCCAAAACCGCCGGGGCAAAACCCAAGGGCGGCAAGGTGGTGGGCCGCAAGACCGTGCCCCCCGGCGAAATCCGCATCATCGGCGGGCTCTACAAACGCAGCAAGCTGCCGGTGCCCAGCAAGCCAGGCCTGCGCCCCACGCCCGACCGCGTGCGCGAAACGTTGTTCAACTGGCTGGGCCAGGACCTGACGGGCTGGCGCTGCATGGACGTGTTCGCCGGTACCGGCGCGCTGGGCTTTGAGGCCGCTTCGCGTGGCGCGGCCGACGTGCTGCTGTGCGAACAGGACCCGGCCCTGGCGCTGCAGCTCAAGGCGGTGCAGGCCAGGCTCAAGGCCGATATGTGCCGCATCGAACGCGGGGACGGGCTGAGCGCCTTGAAGCGCACGGCCCCGGGCAGCCTGCAACTGGTGCTGCTGGATCCGCCCTTTGAATCCACGCTTTTCGAATCCGCGCTGCAGGCCGCCGCCCGGGCCATAGGCCCGACCGGACTGGTTTACCTGGAGGCGCCCAAAGCCTGGAGCGACGAGGAATTGCTGCCGCTGGGCTTGCGGGTGCACCGCAGCGGCAAGGCCGGCGCCGTGAATTTTCATTTGCTGGCCGGGGCGGCCTGAATCCCGCGGCCTTGCCTGCCTCGTGGTTACAGTGCTACCCACACGGGAGAAAAGGCGGGGGCGGGCATAATTCCCCCTATGGCTACCCCCCGCATCGCTGTCTATTCCGGCACGTTTGACCCCTTCACACTGGGCCATGACGACGTGGTGCGCCGCGCGGCGGGGCTGTTCGACCGGCTCATCATCGCCGTGGCCGTGGCCCACCACAAGAAGACCTTGTTCACGCTGGAGCAGCGCGTGGCACAGGTGAAGGCCGCGACTGAAGGCATTGCCGGCGTGAGCGTGCAGCCCTTTGACGGCCTGATGATGGATTTTTGCGCGGCGCAAAAGGCCTCGGCCGTGGTGCGAGGCATACGCAACCTGACGGACTTCGACTATGAAGCCCAGATGGCGGCCATGAACCGCAAGCTGCGCCCGCAGGTGGAAACCGTGTTCCTGCTGCCCGACGCGCCGCTGCAATGCATCAGCAGCACGCTGGTGCGCGAGATCAGCAAGCTGGGCGGCGACGTCGCCCAGATGGTGAGCCCGGCGGTGGCGGCTGCCCTTGCGGCCGCCCACCAGGCTGCCCACGCGGGTAAAGGAGGCTGATATGGCCTTGATGATCACCGACGAATGCATCAACTGCGACGTCTGCGAGCCCGAATGCCCCAACCAGGCGATCTACCTGGGCAAGGAGATCTACGAGATCGACCCGCACAAATGCACCGAATGCGTGGGTCATTTCGACGAACCGCAGTGCGTGCAGGTTTGCCCCGTGGCCTGCATTCCCATCAACCCGCAGCACATCGAAACGCGGGAAACCCTGTGGGAAAAATACCAGCGCCTGCAGGCCGTCATTCCCATCATCACGGCCCGCTAGGTCGATAGGGGCTTGGCCCCTCAGTCTTCGGAGGCGGGCTCGACGGGCTTGCGCGGCGGTTTGGGCCGCGGCGGCGTGCTGGTGTGGATCATCATTGTCGCCTTTTCCATCTCGCCCTTGAGCAGCTCCGGCACGGCCTTGAGGCAGCGCGCGATGCAGTCTTCAATGGCGATGCGGTGTTCGGCCGAGGGCTTTTTCAGCACCCAGTTGACCACTTCGGCCTTCACGCCCGGGTGGCCCACGCCTATGCGCAGGCGCCAGTAGTCGGGTGTGCCCAGCTGCGCATGGATGTCGCGCAGGCCGTTGTGGCCGGCGTGGCTGCCGCCGAACTTGAGCTTGACCTGGCCGGGCACGATGTCCATTTCATCGTGGGCCACCAGCACTTCTTCGGGCGCGACCTTGAAGAAGCGCGCCAGCGCCGCGACCGACTTGCCCGACACATTCATAAAGGTCAGCGGCTTGAGCAACCAGACGTTCTGGCCGTTCACCGTGGTGCGGGCGACCTGGCCGTGGTAGCTTTTGTCCAGGCTCAGCGGCGCCTTGAGCTCGCGCGAGAGGGCGTCTATCCACCAGAAGCCGGCGTTGTGGCGCGTGGCTTCGTATTCAGGGCCAGGGTTGCCCAGGCCAACAAATAATTTGATCATGCGGAAATTTCCATCGCCCAATTCTAGGGGGCGAGCCTGCGGCGCCTTGCCAGGGGAGGGCGGCCAAGAAAAACGGCCCTTGTCCCGCAAGGGAACAAGGGCCGTGGGCCTTTTCAGGCCTGCGCGCGAAGTGGATTACTTCTTGGCTGCAGGCTTGGCGGCGTCAGCCTTGGCGCCGGCTTTGGCTTCCTTGGCGGCAGCGGCCTTGGCAGCTTTCGGGTCCACCGGTGCGGCGGCGGCAGCGGCTGCTGCGGCATCGGCCTCGGCTTCTTCGGACACTGCGGACACCGACACCAGAACCGGGTTGTCCTGGCCCTTGGCGACAAACTTCACGCCCTTTGGCAGCGTGATGTCCTTGATGTGCAGCGACGAGCCCTTTTTCAGGCCGCTCAGGTCGACGGCGATGAATTCGGGGATATCGGCCGGGAAGCAGGAGATGGTCAGCTCGGTCAGCACGTGGTTGACCAGGCAGCCTTCGGCCTTGACGGCTGGGGACTCTTCTTCACCGCTGTAGTGCACAGGCACCTTGACGGTCATCTTGGTCTTGGCTTCAACGCGCTGGAAGTCGATGTGCAGGATCTGCTGCTTGTACGGGTGCATTTGCAGGTCGCGCAGCAGAACTTTTTGTTCTTTTCCGCCCAGTTCCATCTCGAGGATGGAAGCATGGAAGGCTTCTTTCTTGATGGCGTGGAACAAGGCGTTGTGATCGATTTCGATCAGCGTGGGTTCACCAGTGCCACCGTAAACAATACCGGGCGTGCGGCCGGTGATGCGGAGACGGCGGCTCGCACCCGTGCCCTGCTTTGCGCGCTCAAAAGCGACGAATTTCATAACTGACTCCAATAAAAGAACGGACCGCGACCAGTCTCGTTCTGGTTTAAGGCAATTGCCTTGAATGGCTGCTTTTGCCCCATGAACATCATGAGGCGAGGGCAGCTACTTTTTTGTTTCAGATCAGAACAGGTTGTCCTGGTCCGAAAACAAACTCATGACAGACTCTCCCTTGGCGATGCGCTGTATGGTTTCAGCGATCAGCGGCGCCACGGAAAGCTGGCGAATCTTTGTGCAACCAACGGCATTTGGGCTCAGCGGAATGGTGTTGGTGATCACCACTTCATCGAGCGCGTCGCCCTTGGCGATGCGGTCTATGGCCGGGCCCGAAAAAATCGGGTGCGTGCAATAGGCGTAAACCTTCTTGGCGCCGCGCTCCTTGAGCACCTCAGCCGCCTTGACCAGCGTGCCGGCCGTGTCGATCATGTCGTCCATGATCACGCAGTTGCGGCCTTCGATGTCGCCGATCACGTGCATCACTTCCGACACGTTCGCCTTGGGGCGGCGTTTGTCGATGATGGCCATGTCGCAGCCCAGCTGCTTGGCCAGCGCCCGGGCGCGCACCACGCCGCCCACGTCGGGCGAAACGACCATCAGGTCGGCGTAATTTTTCTGCCGCAAATCACCCAGCAGCACCGGCGACGCATAAATGTTGTCGACCGGAATGTCGAAAAAGCCCTGTATCTGGTCGGCATGCAGGTCCATCGTCAGGACACGCGACACGCCCACGGCCTGAAGCATGTTGGCCACAACTTTGGCCGTGATGGGCACACGCGCCGAACGCGGGCGGCGGTCCTGCCGCGCGTAGCCGAAATACGGGATTACCGCGGCGATGCGCTCGGCCGAAGCCCGTTTCAGCGCGTCGACCATGATCAGCAATTCCATCAGGTTGTCGTTGGTCGGCGCGCAGGTCGACTGCACCACGAACACATCGCGAGCCCGCACGTTCTGCTGGATCTCGACGGTGACTTCACCATCCGAAAAACGTCCCACGTGGGCCGCGCCCAGCGAAATACCCAGGTTCTGGGCAATCTCGGAGGCCATGCTCGGATTGGCATTGCCGGTAAAAACCATGAAATCGGGGTGGTGCGTTTGCATGTGGGGCCCAGCTGCTACAAGGACTTGAACGTGGCTGAAATTTCTGATCGAAGCAAAATACGCACGGGGGCAACACGTTGCAAGGGGGCTTGGCAGTGAGCGCCGCTTGCCTGGCGTGTTTCCAAAAACACACAGACCCGCCGATACACATCATGCGGGTCTGTCAGGAGTCATGCGGGCCCGCTCCGGGCGGGTCCGCAACACCGGGGCTGTGGCCCACAGTCTTAAATTTGGCAGGGGTGGAAGGATTCGAACCTGCGAATGCCGGAATCAAAATCCGGTGCCTTAACCAGCTTGGCGACACCCCTACACAGGACAGTTGTTGTTGCCAACAACAGACCTATAACTTATTCATTTATGGTCGCTTGGAAACACATTTCGAGAGCGGTTATTTTACCAACCGGCCAGGGGATGCGCTTCCAAATTACCGCATTTGCGGACTTTCCAGCCCTCGGGCAATCCTGAGGTATCCGGCAAATCTGCTTCGTGCGGCAGTTGCGCAAATACAGCACTTCCGGAGCCGGTCATGCGCCCTTGAAGATGTCTGCGTTTGAGCCAATCGAGCGATTGGCCTATCTGCGGGCACATCTCCTGCGCTACCGGCTGCAAGTCGTTGCGGCCGAATCCGAAATCAAAGGATTTCGACTGGCCTTCAGCATTTGCAGCAAAGCCTTGGATTGTAGCAGTTTCTGTGTCGCGTTTGAGCCCCGGGGCGCTGAAAATACCTTGGGTGGGCAACCCGGCGGCCGGTTTGAGCACCAGAAAATGGGCTGGCGGCAGGGCCAGCGCGGTGATTTTTTCGCCTATGCCCTCCACCCAGGCATGGCCGCCCGAGAGGAAAAACGGCACGTCGGCGCCCAGCGACAGGGCCAGGGCCTGCAGTTTCTGGGGCGGCAGGCGCACGCCCCACAGCCGCTGCAGCGCCAGCAGGCAGCTGGCGGCGTCCGAGGAACCGCCGCCCATGCCGGCTTGGGAGGGAATCCGCTTTTGCAGGCCGATGTGCACGCCCAGCGAGCTGCCGCAGGCGGCTTGCAGCGCCCTGGCGGCGCGCACCGCCAGGTCCTCCGCGGGCAGGGCCTCTGCCGCCTGGCCGTCGGTTTCCAGGTCTTCGCGGCTGATCCGGCCGTCGGTGCGCAGTTCAAAGTGCAGGGTGTCGCACCAGTCGATCAGCATGAAAACGGACTGCAGCAGATGGTAGCTGTCGGGCCTGCGGCCGGTGATGTGCAAAAAAAGGTTGAGCTTGGCGGGCGCCGGCACGTCATAGAGGGCCTTGAGCGGGGGCATGGAAGCGCTTGAAGTCATAAAAACACGAAAGCCGGTGCAAGGGCGCGGCGGCTACTGGTCGAGCACCACACGCAGGTCGGCCTGCGGCGCCGGCTGGGACCTTTTGGCTGAAATGCGGCCGTCCTGGTAACGCGAGAGGTCGGCCGACCAGCCGCTGGCGGCGGCATTGTCACCCCGCAGCCAGGCAAACAGCGCGCCCAGCGGCACGGCCGCGCCCGTGGCCTGGGCCATCAGCTCGTCAACGGAGGCAAAACGCTGGACCTTGCCATTGCCCGAATCCAGCAGCGCTTCGCCGGGCGCCCAGCGCAGCACGCCCAGCACATTGCCCAGCGGGCTGGTCAGCGAAAGCTCACCGCGTTCGGGCCCGCCCCTGAGTTCGAAACTGGCCGAGAAAGACTGAACAGGCTCGCTTTGCACCTGCAGGCTGATGCGGCCGGTCCAGAATTCATTCTTGAGCCCGTCCTGGGCCGTGGCCCGGGGCATTTGCGCGCAGCCGGCCAAAACAAGTGCCGTCAAAAAGCCCGCAAAAACAAGAACCAGCCGGGCCAGGCGCGTAGGGAGGGTGAGCGGCAAGGTCGGTGTTCCGGATTACAGCTTCACGCGCAGGCGCTTGAGCGTCTCGAGCAGTGTTTCGTTCTCGGGGTTGAGGAGCCGGCCTTCCTTCCAGATGGCGATGGCGCGGTCGCGCTGGCCCATGGCCCACAGCACTTCGCCGAAATGCGCCGCGATCTCGGCGTCGGGTTTGGCCTTGTAGGCCGCTTCGAAGATTTTCACGGCCTCGGCGTTGTTGCCCATGCGAAATTCCACCCAGCCCAGGCTGTCGCCGATGAACGGGTCGGAGGGAGCGAATTCCAGGGCCTTGCGGATCAATTCGCGCGCCTCGGGCAAGCGCACGCTGCGATCGGCGAGGGAGTAGCCCAGGGCGTTGTAGGCGTGGTGGTAGTCCGGCTTGAGCTGGATGACCTTGCGCAGCAGGCTTTCCATTTCGTCGAGCTTGCCCAGTTTTTCGGCCATCATGGCCTGGTCGTAGAGTAGCTCGGTTTCGTCCGGCGTCTTGGCCAGGGCCTGCGCCAGCACCTCATGGGCCAACTGGTACTGCTTGAATTCACGCAGCAGGGACACTTCGGCATTGAGCTTGACCCTGGCCTCGGCCGCATTGCGCTCGGGCAGCTTGCGGATCAGCTGGCGGCCCTCATCGAGCTTGCCCTGGCTGGCCAGGATGGACGCGCGCCGGGTCTGCGCCAGCGCCAGGTCGGAGGGGTTGTCGATCTTGGCGAGCCAGTTTTCCGCCGCAGCGTAATCCTTGCGTTTTTCCGCCAGTTGCGAGAGCGACAAATAAGCCTGGGCCAGACCGCGGTTGCGTTCACCCTCGGACGCCTGCTGCTGCGCCAGGCCGACATAGCGCTCCAGCGAGCTTTGCGCCTGCGCCAGCTGGTTGTCCTGCAGTTGCAGGGAACCGAGCACCAGCCAGCCTTCGGGCATGTCGGGTTTGTCGCGCGTCACGATTTGCAACTGGGCGGAGGCCTCGGCATAACGCTGGGCGTCCAGCAGGGCCCGGGCATAACCCATCCTGATTTCAGGCAGGGCCTTGGGATTGCCTTCGAAGTAGCCGCGCACCACGCCTTCGGCTTCGGGCATTTTGGGGTCCATCAACTCGAGCGCGACCAGGGCCGGGCCCTCGGCACGCGGCGCGGCGGCCTGGCCGCGCCTGGCGGCCGCCAGTGCCCCGTTGGTGTCGCCGGCGGCCAGGCGCATGCGGCCTACCGCCGTCCAGGCGGCGCCGGCGGTGGCGGGCGCGCCCAGGTAGTCGGCCAGCGCTTCTTCCACCACGGTGCTGGCCAGCTTTTTGTCCGCCACGCGGGCATATATGCGTGGCACCGCGCTCAGGACGGCGGGCCGTTCCACGTCAGGGGCCAGCTTGATTTCGGTTTGCAGCGGTTCCGCCGTGTCGGCGATCCGGTTGAGTGCCACCAGGATCTGCAGCACGTAGCGGTTGGCCTCGCGCGAGGTTGGCTGGTCCTGCTTCCAGGCGCGGGCCGATTGCAGGGCCGCGTCGCCCGAGCGCGACTGCAGGGCGATGTCGGTGGCGCGCTGGTAAAGCTGTGCATCGCCGGTTTTTCGGGCAGCGTCCAGCATGAGGGCGAAGCCCGCGGCGGGCTCGCCGTCCTGCAGGGTCATCTCGCCGACCAGCAACTGATAGAACAGCGCGCTGTCCAGAAGGGAGGACGGCGCGGCCTCCTGCACCGCCTTGGCTTCGCCCAGCGTGGCGGGGGCCGCGGACACGGGCTCTTCGGTCTGCGCCAGCGCCAGGGGGACGGCAAACCACAGGCCGCTGAGGGCAAGGCCGGCAAGGCCAGTTTTTTTCTTCATCGAACCATGATAATTGATGCTCCCTGGCCGCGCTCCCGCTTTACCCGGCCGTCATGAAAGCTTTTGTGCCGGCCCCGCGCTGCTTTCAATTACCTTGCGCCCGCGGACCGGCGCCCCCAGCCGCAAAACCTATGCCTGAACTGCCGGAAGTCGAAGTTACCCGCCTGAGTTTTGCGGACCGCATCGCGGGCGCGCGCATAGAGCGCATAGCGATGGGCAAACCCCTGCGCTGGCCGCTGGGCTGCCAGCCGCGCCAGCTTGTGGGCCGGCAGGTGCTGGCGGTTCGCCGGCGCGGCAAATACCTGCTGGTGGACCTGAGCGAGGGCCTGCTGCTGATTCACCTAGGCATGTCCGGCAGCGTGAGTTTTGGCACCGGCTTTCCCGCGCCGGGCAAGCACGACCACTTCGAGATGGTCACCAGTCTGGGAACCCTGAGGCTCAACGACCCGCGCCGTTTTGGTGCGGTGGTCTATGCCAGCGATGAAAATTCCCCGGCCGCCCAAAAGCTGCTGGGCCGCCTGGGCGTGGAGCCGCTCAGCGAGGCTTTCGACGCGGCCGGCTTTCACCAGGCGCTCAAACTGCGGCAGACACCCATCAAACAGGTGCTGCTGGGCGGGGAGGCGGTGGTGGGCGTCGGCAATATTTACGCTTCCGAGGCCTTGTTCCTGGCGGGCATACGCCCCACCACGCGGGCCAGCCGCATCAGCAAGCCGCGCGCGGCGCTGCTTCACGCGGCGATACGCCAGGTGCTGGCGCAGGCTGTTACAAAGGGCGGCAGCACCTTGCGGGACTTCTCGAATGCCTGGGGCGAATCGGGCTATTTTCAGCTGGAGGCCATGGTCTACGACCGGGCCGGCCAGCCCTGCCGGGTCTGCGCCGCGCCCGTCAAAAGCATACGGCAGGGCCAGCGTTCCACTTTTTATTGCGCGACCTGCCAGAAACCTTGAAGCCGGGTCCGTAGTCGCGCCAATAGGCCTTTCGGGGCTGCGATGCTATATTGACCGACCACACTTAACGGAAGACCGATGTCTTTTAACGAACAATTTGACCAGCATGGGCAGTGGCGGCGCGAATTTGCGCTTCGCCTGAAGCTGCTCGCTGAGTGGATGAAGGACCATGACCTGCTCGACGCGGCCGTCGAGGAGCGCCTGCAGCGGCTGGAGTCGCAGGTGCGTTCCGACAAGGTCATGGTGGCTTTTGTGGCGGAATTCTCGCGCGGCAAGTCCGAACTGATCAATGCGATCTTTTTCGCCGGCTACGGCCGCCGCATCATGCCGGCAAGCGCCGGCCGCACCACCATGTGCCCGACCGAACTCGGCTACGACGCGGACGTGCCGCCTTGCCTGCGCCTGCTGCCCATAGAGACGCGGCTGCAGAAACAGGCGCTGATGGAATGGCGCTCGGCGCCCGAGAAGTGGACACGCGTGGACCTGGACGTCAACGACCCCGCGCAGCTGGCCCAGGCCCTGGAAAAAGTCGCCGAAGTGCGGCACGTCACCAAGGACGAGGCGCGCGCGCTCGGCTTCTGGCACGACAACAGCCCTGACGACAACCCGCTGGCCGGCTCCGACGGCCTGATCGAAGTGCCCAAGTGGCGCCACGCGCTCATCAATATCGCGCACCCGCTGCTCAAGCAGGGCCTGGTGATCCTCGATACACCCGGCCTGAATGCCATAGGCGCTGAACCCGAGCTGACCGTGAGCCTGATTCCCCAGGCGCATGCCGTGGTGTTCATCCTGGCGGCTGACACCGGTGTCACCAAGTCCGACCTGTCGATCTGGCGCGAACACCTGATCACCGAGGGCGACGGTAGCGACGCCCGCCTGGTGGTGCTCAACAAGATAGATACGCTCTGGGACGCGCTGAGCACGCCCGAGCAGGTCAAGGCGCAGATCGACCGGCAACGCGCGACCTCGGCCGAAATCCTGGGCCTGCCCGAGACCCAGGTGATTCCCGTTTCCGCCCAGAAGGGCCTGGTGGCCAAGGTGACCCGCGACAAGGCTTTGCTGGAGGCCAGCCACCTGCCGGCGCTTGAATTGGCGCTGGGGCAGGGCGTGATGGGCCAGCGCCAGAAAATCCTTCGCTCGGCGGTGGCCGCCGGCATCGGCGAACTCAGGACGGAGGCCGGGCGCGCCATGCATATACGCCGGCGCGACCTGGCCGAGCAGATGATCGAGCTGCGCGGCCTGCGCGGCAAAAATGTTTCGGTGATCAAGCACATGCGCAGCCGCATCGAGCAGGAGCAGGCCGAGTTCGACACCAGCGGCTCCAAGATCCACGCGGTGCGCTCGGTGCACCTCAAGATGCTGCGCGACTTGTTCAACCTGCTCAGCACGCCTACCCTCAAAGCCGAACTGGCCGAGCTCACGAACGCGCTGAAGCAGCCGGGTATCAAGCTGGGCGTCAAAAAAGCCTATGGGCAGACCTTCTCCCGCCTGCGCGAGGGCCTGCAGAAATCCCAGGTCCTGAGCGGCGAAATCCAGTCCATGCTGACCGCGTCCTTTCGCCAGCTCAATTCCGAATTCAGTTTCTCGCTGCAGGCGCCCAAGGAGCCGGAGCTGATCCGCTACGAACATGATCTCGAGCAGATAGAGCGCAGCCACCTGCAATACCTCGGGCTCGGCAATGTGATCAAGCTGTCGCAGGCCGACTTTTCCGAGCGCCTGGTGCGCGCGCTGGCCACGCGCCTGCGCGTGGTCTATGAAACCGCGCTGGGCGAGGTCGAGCTCTGGAACAAATCGGCGGCTTCGCAGCTGGACGCCCAACTGCGCGAGCGGCGCCGCAATTTCGGGCGCAGGCTGGAGGCGATTGAGCGCATCCAGCAGGCGGCATCGGGCCTGGACGAGCGCATCGCCGAGATCGACGAGCAGGAAGGCGTGCTCAACGAGCTGGACACCAAGCTCACCGAGCTGACCGCGCACCTGATGGGTGGCCCCTCGGCGCACGACAAGGCGCAGGGCGCCGCCGCGGCCGCCAGGAATGCGGCCTTGCCCGAGGCAGCCTGAACCTTGCCTGCTGGTTTTTCCGCGGAAATTGTCCGCTGGCAAAGCACTCACGGGCGCAACAGCCTGCCTTGGCAGAACACGCGCGATCCCTATCGCGTGTGGCTGTCCGAAATCATGCTGCAGCAGACCCAGGTCACAACTGTGCTCGATTACTACGCGCGATTCCTGCAGCGTTTCCCCACGGTCGCCCAACTGGCCGCCGCGAGCGAAGACGAAGTGCTGGGCCTGTGGAGCGGGCTGGGCTACTACAGCCGCGCGCGCAACCTGCACCGCTGCGCAAAAGACGTGGTAGCCCTGCACGGCGGGCAATTTCCGGGCACGGCGGAGCAGCTCCAGACCCTGCCCGGCATAGGCCGCTCGACGGCGGCCGCGATTGCCTCCTTCTGTTTCGGCGAGCGCGTCGCGATCCTGGACGGCAACGTCAAACGGGTGCTCACGCGGGTGCTGGGTTTCTCCGCAGACCTGGCCCAAAGCGCCAACGAAAAAACATTGTGGAGCCTGGCAACGGAGCTGCTGCCAAAGCGGAGTCTCTCCGAAACCATGCCGCGCTACACCCAGGGGCTGATGGACCTGGGCGCGTCCATTTGCGCCGGGCGCCAGCCGCAGTGCCTGCTGTGCCCCGTCCAGAAGCTGTGCCGCGGCTTTGCCGAGGGCGAGCCCGGAAAATACCCCGTCAAGACCCGCAAGCTCAAGCGCAGCGCCCAGGGCCTGAGCCTGCTGTGGGCGCAGCGGCCCGACGGTTCCGTCTGGCTTGAAAGGCGCCCGGGCCGGGGTGTCTGGGGCGGGCTGTATTGCCTGCCTGTGTTCGACAGCGATGACGAACTCAAGGCGGTGCTACCGGCTTCGCTGCAATCCCGGCTCGACCCGCTGCCGCAGTTTGTCCATGTGCTGACCCACAAGGATTTGTATTTGTCGCCGTGGGTTGCGGGCTTTGGCGCCGGCCAGGCCCTGCCCAAGGCCATGGTGTCGGAAGAACGGCCGGGCGCCTGGTTCAGCCCCGATGCCTGGCCCGGCCTGGGCCTGCCCGCGCCCATACGCAAGCTGCTCACGCAGGACGCCTGAGGTCCTTAGCCCGCGTCCAGTTCGCGGTGCCGCTTCAGCGTGCGCCAGTGCGGGCTGAACGTGGCCGCCAGTTGCTCGACCAGGTAGACCGAACGGTGCTGGCCGCCGGTGCAGCCTATGGCGACCGTCACATAGCTGCGGTGGTCGCGCACCAGCGCGTTCAGCCAGTGCTTGAGGAACTGCTCGATGTGGCTGAACATTTCGCCGACCTCGGCATGTCCCTTGAGGTAGTCTGCCACCGGTTGGTCCCGCCCGGTCAGGTGGCGCAGGCCAGACTCATAGTGCGGGTTGGGCAGCATGCGCACGTCGAACACATAGTCGGCGTCCAGCGGCACGCCGCGCTTGAACGCGAAGGACTCGAACACCAGCGTGAGCTGCGTGATGGGCGCGGAAATCAGCGATTTCACATATCCCTGCAGCTGTGACGACCGGATCATGCTGGTGTCCAGCACGTGGGCCTGCTCGCGCATTTCACCGAGCAGCTCGCGCTCCAGTTCGATGGCGTCCACCAGCGCGCGGTGCTGGTCGGAGGCGTCTATGCGCGACAGCGGGTGCAGCCGGCGCGTTTCCGAAAAGCGGCGCACCAGGGTCTCGGTGTTGGCGTCCAGGAACAGCGACTGCACCACCACGCCGGATTCGCGCAGCTGTCGCAGCTGCTGGGGTACCAGCGGCAGCGAGGTGGCGCTGCGCACGTCCATGGCGATCGCCACCTTTTGCGCGCCGTGCTGCTGCTCCAGCGCAACGAAGGGCGTGAGCAGTTCCGGGGGCAGGTTGTCGACGCAGTAATAACCGGCGTCCTCGAGCGCATGCAGGGCCACGGATTTGCCCGAGCCCGACATCCCGGTGATGAGGACCATTTCCAGAGCCGCCATCACTGCCCCAGCATTTCCTTGGCATGGGCCAGCGTGGTGCCGGAGAGGCGCTCGCCGCCCAGCATGCGGGCGATTTCGGCCACGCGCTGCTCGCCGTTGACATGGTCCACGGCGCTCAGGGTGACGCCGTTTTCGGCGCGCTTGGCGACCACCAGGTGCTGGTCGGCGCAGGCCGCCACCTGGGGCAAATGGGTGACGGCCATAACCTGGCGATCCTTGCCCAGCTGCTTCATCAGGCGGCCCACGGTTTCGGCGACGGCGCCGCCCACGCCCGAGTCCACTTCGTCAAAAATCAGGGTTTCGGCCTGCCCGAGCTGGCTGGTGGTGACGGCAATGGCCAGCGCGATGCGCGACAGTTCGCCGCCGGAGGCCACCTTGCCGACCGGGCGCGGTGTGCTGCCGGCGTGGCCGGCCACCAGGAACTCGGCTTGTTCCAGCCCATGCTGGGCAGGCTGCTCGAGCTTGGCCAGCGCGACGTCGAACTTGCCGCCCTGCATGCCCAGGCCCTGCATGGCCTGAGTGATGGCCTTGGCCAGCTGGGGCGCGGCCTTGCCGCGCGCCTTGGACACCTTGCCGGCTTCTTCCAGGTAGGCCGCCTTGGCCAGGTTCTCGTTCTTTTCAAGCTGGGCCAGGTCGGCCGCGGCATTGAGTTTTTGCAGCTCGGCCTGCCAGGAGGCCAGCAGTTCCGGCAGTTCGGCCGGCGTGCGTTTGTAGCGGCGCGCCAGGCTGACCCACAGCGACAGCCGCTCGTCCAGTTCGGCCAGGCGCTGCGGTTCGAGTTCGGCATGGCGGGCATAGCCGTTGAGCGAATGCACGGTGTCTTCCATCTGCGCCAGCGCGCCGTTCAGGACTTCCACCATGGCCTTGAATTCGGGTTCTATGTGTTCCTGGTTCTGCAGTGCGGTGATCGCGCGGCCCAGCAGCGCGTTGGCGTTGTCGTCGGACTCCTGCAGCGCGTCGACGGCCGTCTGTACCGCGTCGCGCAGGGCCTGGGCATTCGACAGGCGCCCGTGCTGGGCGTTGAGTTCGTCCCACTCGTCGGCGCCGGGCGCGAGCTTGTCCACTTCGCCGATCTGCCAGGCCAGGCGCTCGCGCTCGCGCTGCAGGCTGTCCTGGGCATCGCGCGCCTCGGTCAGCGTTTTTTGCGCCAGGCGCCACTGCTGCCAGCGGCGCGAGAGTTCGTCCGTGGAGACGTCGGCATAAGAGTCCAGCAGGCCGCGCACGGCGTCGGGCCGGGTCAGGCTCTGCCAGGCATGCTGGCCGTGGATGTCGACCAGCTGGTCGGCGATCTCCTTGAGCTGGGTGGCGGTGGCCGCGCTGCCGTTGATCCAGGCGCGGCTTTTGCCTTGCGCGTCGACCGTGCGGCGCAGCAGCAGGGTGTCGCCGCCGTCGAAGCCGGCTTGCTCCAGCCAGGGCGCCAGGCTTTGGGGGCTGTCGAATTCGGCGCTGATCTCGCAGCGCGCCGCGCCTTCACGCACCACGCCGGCATCGGCGCGCGCGCCCAGCGCCAGTTGCAGCGCGTCGATCAGGATGGACTTGCCGGCGCCGGTTTCACCGGTAAGCACCGTGAACCCGCCGGACAGGTCCAGTTCGAGTTCGTGGACGATGACAAAATCGCGAAGCGAGATGCTTTTGAGGCTCATAAGGTGGATACGGGCCCTTCAGGCCCCGCCTTCATTCCAGTGGAGTTTTTTGCGCAGGGTGTCAAAGTAGCTCCAGCCCTTGGGATGGAGAAAACGCATCTGGTGCTCCGAACGCCTGACGGTGATGCGGTCGCCGTGCAGCAGGCTGGCCAGCGACTGCATGTCGAAGTTGGCGCTGGCGTCCCGGCCGGCGACGATTTCAATCGTGATCTCGCCCGAGTCGGACAGCACGATGGGCCGGTTCGACAGGGTGTGCGGCGCAATCGGCGCCAGCACCCAGCCGGCAATCGAGGGGTGCAGCAGCGGGCCGCCGGCCGACAGCGCATAGGCCGTGGAGCCGGTGGGCGAGGCGATGATCAGGCCGTCGGCACGCTGGTTGGCCACGAAGCGGCCGTCCACCTCGACGCGAAGCTCCACCATGCCGGCGGTCGCCCCGCGGTTGACCACCACGTCGTTCATGGCAGTGGCGCTGAAGACGCAGCGGCCGTCGCGCACCACCTTGGCCTGCATCATCCAGCGGCGGTCTTCCTCGTACTCGCCGCGCAGCATGGGAATCAGCGTGTTCTGGTAGCCCTCGAAGGCGATGTCCGTGATGAAACCGAGCCGGCCCTGGTTGATGCCCACCAGCGGGATGCCGAACTGCGCCAGCAGCCGCCCTATGCCCAGCATGGTGCCGTCGCCGCCGACCACCAGGGCCAGGTCGCACTGGGCGCCTATGCCGGCCGCGTCCAGCGTCGGGAATTGCGTCAGGCCCGTGTTGCTGGCGGTGTCCTGCTCTATCGCCACCTCGCAGCCCTGGGTGCCCAGGAAATGCGCGATGTCCTCGAGCGCCGACCGGGAACCTTGCGCGTGGTACTTGCCGATCAGGGCGACATGGCGGAATTGCGACTTCATCGGCAAATTACATCACAACATCCGGCCCAGGCTTCGTAGAATGTCGGCATGCTTGATGATCGTGCGCGGTTGCTTCTCAAGGCGCTGGTGGAGCGCTACATTGCCGACGGGCAACCGGTGGGTTCGCGCACGCTGTCCAAGGCCTCGGGCCTGGAGCTGTCCCCCGCCACCATACGCAATGTCATGAGCGACCTCGAGGAGCTCGGCCTGATCGTCAGCCCGCACACCTCGGCCGGCCGTATTCCCACGGCGCGCGGCTACCGCCTCTTTGTCGACACCATGCTGACCACGCAGCGCGACCCGTTCGCCGGCGCCGGCCAGATAGGCGCGCCACGGCTGGCGCCCGACCAGCCGCAAAAGGTGCTCAGCAACGCGGCGCACATGCTGTCCAGCCTGTCGCAGTTTGTCGGCGTGGTCATGGCACCGCGCCGGACCTCGGTGTTCCGCCATATCGAATTTTTGCGCCTGTCGGAAAAACGCTTTCTCGTGATCATCGTGTCGCCCGACGGCGACGTGCAGAACCGGGTCATCTTCACCGAGGCCGACTACACCCAGTCGCAGCTCGTGGAGGCCGCCAATTTCCTCAATTCACACTATGCCGGCATGGCCATCGAGGAAGTGCGCGAGCGTCTGAAAAACGAGGTCGAGGCGCTGCGCGGCGAGATCGCCACTTTGATGCAGGCCGCGGTCAAGGTCAGCTCCGAGGCCATCGAGTCGCGCGACGAGGTCGTGATCTCCGGCGAGCGCAACCTGCTGGCCGTCAGCGATTTCTCGGGCGACATGGGCAACCTGCGCAAGCTGTTCGACCTTTTTGAGCAAAAAGCGCAGCTGATGCGCCTGCTCGACGTGTCCAGCCGCGCCGAAGGCGTTCGCATCTACATAGGCGGTGAAAGCCAGGTCGTTCCCTACCAGGAACTGTCGGTGGTGACCGCGCCCTATGAGGTCGACGGCCAGGTCGTGGGCACGCTGGGTGTCATAGGCCCCATGCGCATGCCCTACGAAAAAATGATCCAGATTGTCGATATCACCTCCAAACTGGTCAGCACCGCCCTCAGCCACAGCAAGTAGGCCCGAGAACCGGCCTCAGACGCCCTTACAATCTCCCTCTTGTGTGGGGCGTTAGCTCAGTTGGTTAGAGCAGAGGACTCATAATCCTTTGGTCGAGTGTTCAAGTCACTCACGCCCTACCATTTAAATAAGCTATAATTTGAGGCTTAGCGGCTGTAGCTCAGTTGGATAGAGTACTTGGCTACGAACCAAGGGGTCGTGGGTTCAATTCCTGCCAGCCGCACCACTTTCATTAGTGATTTCAATAGCTTAGAGGCTCACCCCTCTAGGCTATTTTTCTTTCTGCCTGGGTTTTAGTGGTTTTCCTGGGGCCCCGCGACTCCGGATGGGCTGTACGGCCGGCGGGTGCTCCGTTATTCTGGATGCTCATTCCGGAGGAGAGACATGGAAGCACTGAAGGTCGAGGACCACGGCGAGTGGCTCAGTTTTGGGATTTCGCACGCGGGCCAGGCGATTCCCGTCAAAATTTCACGCGAGGTGATGCAGGAATTTTTCGGCGCCGCGCCGGGAGACTCCCTGAAAAAAGCCTATGAGCTGGATGCCGAAATGATCCACGCCCGGGCCGCCGACCTGGTCGTGGTGGGCACGAACTACACGCCTGACAATCCCCTGGTCCTGAGGATGGAAGATTTTTAGGGGCATTCGCGGCTGGCGGCCATGAATGCTAAGGTGGCCGGAGCATGAACAAAGCCTTTACCAAAGAAACCGACGAGTCCGAGGACGACGAGCCCGCGCTCGCGCCCCTGCCCGGCGGCGGCAAAAACTACATCACGCCCCAGGGCTATGAGCGTTTGCGCGGCGAGTTGCTGGACCTGATAGACAACGAGCGACCCAAGATGGTCGAGGTTGTCCACTGGGCCGCCAGCAACGGCGACCGCTCGGAGAACGGCGACTACCACTATGGCAAAAAGCGCCTGCGCGAAATCGACAGGCGCATCCGCTTCCTGACTAAAAGGCTGGAAATCGCGGAAGTCAGCAATCCCTCCATCCATCACGGCAGCGACCAGGCCTTCTTCGGTGCCACCGTGACCTATGCCGATGACGAGGGCGTCGAGCGCGTTGTGACCATACTCGGGATCGACGAGGCCAACAGCGCCCTGGGACAGATCAGCTGGATATCGCCCGTGGCCAGGGCGCTGCTCAAGTCGCGCGTGGGCGATGAGGTCAGCCTGGTAACGCCGCAAGGCGTGCAGACGCTGGAGGTGCTCAAGGTGGACTACCCGGCGCCCGATGAGCGCACGTCCGGCTAGCCTGCGAAGCTAGCCAGTTGACTTGGCCCGCTGCACCCGCAGCACCGAAGGCGTGCGCTTGACGCTGCGCAGGGCCGAGGCCAGGTGGACGCGGTCGCGCACCGCCACGCCAAAGCGCAGGTCGGTCGCGTCGTGTGAAGGTTCTTGCTCCATGTCGACATGGGTGATGTCGGCCTCGGCGCTGGCCAGCGCGGCCGCCACCCTGGCCAGCACGCCCTTGCCATTGGACACCGTGACCAGCAGGTTGGTCTCAAAGGTGCGCACCGGTTCGTCCGACCAGTCGACCGCGATGAAACGCTCGCTGTCGCGGTGCTGCAGGCGTTTGGCGACGGCGCAGTCGTCGGTGTGTATCACCAGGCCCTCGCCGCGGCCCAGGTAGCCGACGATGCCGTCGCCCGGGATGGGCCGGCAGCAGGGCGCGAACTGCACCGAGGCGCCTTCGCTGCCGTCTATCACCAGGCCGCCTTGCGACACCGACTCGTGGGCCGTGTAGCGCTCGCGGCTCATCAAGAGCGCATTGGGCTTTTCGCCGGTCTCGGCCAGCAGGGTCACGATGCGCTTGGCGACCATGCTGGCGATCCGTTTGCCCAGGCCGATGTCGGTCAGCAGGTCGGCGCGCGAGCGGTTGCCGGTAAAACGCAGGATTTTTTCCCAGGTGGCGTGGTGGGCCTCGTCGTCCTCGGGCAGGCGCTCGCGCTCTATGCCCTCGGCGCGCAGCGCCTGGGCCAGCATTTTTTCACCCAGGTCCTGCGATTCCGACAGCGCCATGGTCTTGAGGTGGTGGCGAATCTTGGAACGCGCCTTGCCTGTGCGCACAAAGCCCAGCCACCCCGGATTCGGGCTGGAGACGGAAGCCGTGATGATCTCGATCACGTCGCCGTTGTGCAGTTCGGAGCGCAGCGGCACCTGCTCGCCGTTGACCTTGGCGGCCACGGCGCGGTGGCCCACGTCGCTGTGGATGGCGTAGGCGAAGTCGACGATGGTCGCGCCGCGCGGCATGGCCATGATCTGGCTTTTCGGCGTGAACACATACACCGCCTCGGGGAACAGGTCGATCTTGACGTGGTCCCAGAACTCGGCGGCGTCACGCGTTTCCTGCTGTATGTCGAGCAGCGACTGCAGCCACTGCGTGCCCAGGCGCTGCGAGGCGTCGCTGTCCGGGTCGGTGGCCTTGTAGAGCCAGTGGGCCGCCACGCCGGACTCGGCCACCACATGCATGGCCTCGGTGCGCATCTGGAACTCGATGTTGGTGCCGAAGGGGCCGACCAGCGTGGTGTGCAGCGACTGGTAGCCGTTGATCTTGGGGATCGCGATGTAGTCCTTGAACTTGCCTGGCAGCGGCTTGTAGAGCTGGTGCAGCACCCCCATGGCCGTGTAGCAGGCGGTCAGGTCCTTCACGATCACCCGAAAGCCGTAGAGGTCGGTGACCTGGGCGAAGGACAGGTGTTTTTCATCCATCTTGCGGTAGATGGAGTACAGCGTCTTTTCGCGCCCCGAGATGACCACGGGCACCTGTGCACTGGAAAAAGCCGATTCGACCTCGCCCTGCACCCGCTTGATCACGTCGCGGCGGCGGCCGCGCGCCTTTTGCAGCGCCTTGGTCAGGGTGGCGTAGCGCCAGGGGTGCAGGTGCTGGAAGGAGAGGTCCTGCAGTTCGCGGTAGGTCGTGTTCAGGCCCAGGCGGTGGGCGATGGGTGCGTAGATGTCCAGGGTTTCGCGCGAGATGCGCGTCCATTTGGCGCGCGGCACGTCGCCCAGCGTGCGCATGTTGTGGGTGCGGTCTGCCAGCTTGATCAGGATGACCCGCACATCGCGCGCCATGGCCAGCAGCATCTTGCGAAAGGACTCGGCCTGGTTTTCCTCGCGGGTGTTGAACTCCAGCTTTTCGAGCTTGGTCAGCCCGTCCACCAGCTCGGCCACGGGGGCGCCGAAGCGGTCTATCAGTTCGGGTTTGGTGACGCCGCAGTCTTCAATCGCATCGTGCAGCAGGGCCGCCATCAGGGCCTGCGCATCGAGCTTCCATTCGGCGCACTGCTGCGCCACGGCAATCGGGTGGGTAATGTAAGGCTCGCCGCTGTTGCGCAACTGGCCCAGGTGGGCCTCGTCGGCAAAGCGGTAGGCGCGGCGGACATTGTCGATGTCGGCGGCGCTCATGTAGTCCAGCCTGGCCGTGAGCGCGGCAAAACTCGCGGCCGCGGCATTGGCGGCGGCCGGGGTCGATTTGCTGGCAACAACAGGCGAAAGCATGGCGCTCATGCCTTAAATGTATCGCGGCATGAAAAAAACATGAAAAAAATGGGCTCTAGCGAGCCAAAAATGAAAAAAGCACCGATATTCGGTGCTTTTTGCGAAGCTGAACGGTGTCTCAGGTGGGGACTTTTTTCAGCATTTCGAGGCCGATCTTGCCTTCGGCGATTTCGCGCAGGGCGGTCACGCCGGGCTTGTTCTTGCTTTCGATCTTGGGGGCATGGCCCTGGCTGAGCATGCGTGCGCGGTAGGTGGCGGCCAGCACCAGCTGGAAGCGGTTCGGGATTTTCTCGAGGCAATCTTCGACGGTAATGCGGGCCATGGTGATCTCCGGTGTGATCGATAAGGGAAAAAGCGCTGAAATCAGGGAATTTGAAGGGCCTGGAAGGTCTCGGCACGGGCTCGCCGCTGGGCCGAAAACTTGAGCCGCTGGGCATGCACAATGGTTTTCAGGTCGAAAACCGCCCGCTCAAACAACTCGTTGATTATAACGAAGTCGAATTCCCGGGCCTGGGCCATCTCCAGGGCAGCATTTTTGAGCCGCAACTCGATGACCTCGGGGCTGTCCTCGCCGCGCCGCTGCAGGCGGGAGCGCAATTCTTCCCAGCTGGGCGGCAGGATGAAGATCAGCACCGCATTGGAAAAAATCCGCTTGATGTTGATGGCGCCCTGGAAGTCGATTTCCAGGATCACGTCGGCGCCGTGAGCCACTCGCTCTTCAATGGTCTGGCGCGAGGTACCGTAGCGGTGGCCGTGCACATGGGCCCATTCCAGGAAGGCGTCGCGCGCCACCATGCCGTCGAATTCCTCGGGTGACAGGAAAAAGTACTCCCTGCCGTGTTTTTCCTGGCCGCGCGGGGGGCGGGTGGTGTGCGACACCGAGGGCTGGATGCCTGAATCCAGCTCCATCAAGGCCTTGACCAGGCTGGATTTGCCCGCCCCGCTGGGGGCGGCCACGACAAATAGGTTTCCGGGATAGTCCATGCGTTCGGGGCGGTGAGTGCTTATATATATGAGAGGGTGGCCGGGGGCTATTCGATGTTCTGGACCTGCTCGCGGATCTGCTCGATCAGCACCTTCATGTCCACCGAGATGCGGGTCAGCTCCAGCGACGCGGATTTGGAACCCAGTGTATTGGCTTCGCGGTGCAGTTCCTGGATCAGGAAGTCCAGGCGCTTGCCGAGTTCCCCGCCGCTGGCCAGCAGTCGGTCGATTTCGTCGAGGTGGGACGACAGCCGGGTGATTTCTTCGGCCACGTCTATGCGTATGGCGAAGGCCGTGGCCTCGGTCAGGGCCCGGTCCTGGGCGATTTCCGGCAGCGTGCTGCCGTCGGACAGGGCCATGGCCTCTTTCCAGCGCTCCAGGAAGCGAGTTTTCTGCTGCTCCACCAGCTTGGGAACCATGGGCACCGCCAGCGCGGCCAGCGCGCGCAGCTGCGCCGTGCGGTCCAGCAGCATCTCGGCCAGGCGGGCGCCCTCGCGTTCACGGGCGGCCATCAGCTCTTTCAGGGCCTTTTTGGCCAGCTTGAGCAGCTCCTCGCTGTAGTCGTGTGGTTTTTTGTCTTCATTCGTCGCAATTCTGAGAATATCTGCGACGCTCAGCGCCCCGGCCTGCGGCAGCCAGGACTTGATGCTGTCCTCCAGCGAGCTCAGGCGCTGCAAGGTGGCCGAGGAGGGCGCGCGCAGGCTGCCCGATGAGGCGCTTTCCAGCGAAACCCGCATTTCGACCTTGCCGCGCTTGAGTTTGCCGGTCAGCAGTTCGCGCAGCGCCGGTTCGGCCTGCCGCAGCTCGTCGGGAAGGCGAAAGGCCAGGTCCAGGAAGCGGCTGTTGACGGAGCGTATTTCGACGCCCAGGCGGGAGCTGGCGTCCGGGCCCGATTCAGTTTCCGGGGCGGATTGCGGCATGCTTGATTGCACGGTCGCATAACCCGTCATGCTGTAAACTGACATTTTTAGATACGCTTTACTAGACTAGAGAGAGAAACAAGACCCAGCTTGACATTGTCACGCCTGGGCAACCCCAAATTATGTCAAAGGTCAAGCCTGCACCATTGCCGCCCGACACCGTGATTGGTGGCTATCGTGTTGTGCGAAAGCTTTCGGCCGGAGGCTTCGGGGTAGTTTACTTGGCCGTCGACAACGAGGGCCAGCAGGTCGCCATCAAGGAATACCTGCCGTCCTCCCTCGCCAGCCGCTCGCCGGGCGAGTTGCTTCCGCAGGTCCAGCCCGAAAAACTCTCGCTGTACCGCCTTGGCCTCAAGAGCTTTTTTGAAGAAGGCCGCTCCCTCGCCCAGATTTCGCACGGCTCCGTGGTCAGCGTGCTGAACTTCTTCCGCGAGAACGAAACCGTCTACATGGTGATGAACTACCTGGAGGGCGGTACCCTGCAGGACTTCATCATCACGGCCCGCGAGCTCAAAAAGCAGAAGGTCTTCCGCGAATCGACCATACGCTCGCTGTTCGACGAAATCCTGCGCGGCCTGCGCATCGTGCACCAGCACAAGATGCTGCACCTGGACATCAAGCCCGCCAACATCTTCATCACCGACGACAACCGCGCCGTCATGATCGATTTCGGCGCCGCCCGCGAGGTGCTGAGCAAGGAAGGCAACTTCATCCGCCCCATGTACACACCCGGTTTCGCCGCGCCCGAGATGTACCGCCGCGACTCCTCCATGGGCCCCTGGACCGATATTTACGCGATTGGCGCCTGCATTTACGCCACCATGCAGGGCTACCCGCCCAACGACGCGCCCCAGCGCCTTGAAAAAGACCGTCTGTCGCTTGCCCTGTCGCGGCTGCGCGGCGTCTATTCCGATAACCTCATTGAGGTTGTAGAGTGGTGCATGTCCCTTGATCCTCTGTCACGGCCCCAGTCGGTCTTCGCCCTGCAAAAAGAGCTGAGCCGGGAAGGCGAGCGCCGCTACACCAAGCTCACCGTCAGCGAAAAGGTTCGCCTGCAGTTTGACAACATGGTGTCCGACACCAAAAAATCCGCGCGCAAAGCCACCGGCTACGCGACCAAATTCAAATGAAATTCTCAGTCTTTCAGGTCAGCCGCAAAGGCGGGCGCGAAAAGAACGAAGACCGCATGGGCTATTGCTACACGCGCGAATCGGGCCTCTTCGTGCTGGCCGACGGCATGGGCGGCCATCCTGAAGGCGAAGTGGCGGCCCAGCTCGCCCTGCAGACCATCTCGGCGCTCTACCAGAAGGAAGCGCGCCCCGTCATTGAGGACACCACCGAATTCCTCTCCACCGCCCTGATGGCGGCGCACCACCAGATCATCCGCTACGCCAGCGAAAAAGGCATGCTGGACACCCCGCGCACCACGCTGGTGGCCGCCATCCTGCAGGGCACGGGCGCCACCTGGGTGCACTGCGGCGATTCGCGCCTTTACGTCGTGCGCGACGGCGAATTGCTTACGCGCACCCGCGACCATTCCTACCTTGAGCAGCAAAGCGCCGGCGTCATCAAGCTCGAGCGCATCAACCGCAACATCCTGTTCACCTGCCTGGGCTCGCCGACGAAACCCGTCTTCGACGTCGCCGGCCCCGTCACCTTGCAGCAGGGCGACAAGCTGCTGCTGTGCTCCGACGGCCTCTGGGGCAGCCTCAGCGACGCCGAGATCGTGCGCCAGCTGGCCAGCAAGGGCGTGTCCGACGCGGTGCCCGACCTGGTCGAGAACGCCCTGCGCACCGGCGGCGAGCACAGCGACAACGTCACCGTGCTGGCCATGGAGTGGGAAACGCCCGACGCCTTTGAATCCACCCGCGGCGTTTCCACCGACAGCATCATGGACGGCGTGTTCGCCTCCACCATCCAGGCTGGCGTGCTCGACTCGGTGGTCGACGACCTCGACGAGGCCACCATAGAGCGCTCGATCGCCGAGATCAACGAAGCCATACGCCGCTCGGCCGCCAGAAAAGCCTGATACCGGCGGCCTTTTTGCAGGTGCCGGCCGGCCATCCCGCTTTTCCCTCTTTTTTCACTTCGCTGATCCCCCGGCGTTTTTGCCAGAAAGCCACTCCCATGAGCCAGTTTGAACGAAGCGGCGCGCGCGCCGCCGATGCCCTGCGCAGCGTGCGCATCACCCGCCACTACACCGCTTACGCCGAAGGCTCGGTGCTGATCGAGTTCGGCGGCACCAAGGTGCTGTGCACCGCCTCCGTTGAAGAAAAAGTCCCCGGCCACAAAAAAGGCAGCGGCGAAGGCTGGGTCACCGCCGAATACGGCATGCTGCCCCGCGCCACCCACACCCGCAGCGACCGCGAGGCCGCCCGCGGCAAACAAAGCGGCCGCACGCAGGAGATCCAGCGCCTCATAGGCCGCTCCATGCGTTCGGTGTTTGACTTGAAGAAACTCGGCGAGCGCACCATACACCTGGACTGCGACGTCATCCAGGCCGACGGCGGCACCCGCACCGCCAGCATCACCGGCGCCTTTGTCGCCGCGCAGGACGCGGTCAACACCCTCATTGCCGGCGGCAAGCTCACGCAAAGCCCCATCATCGACCATGTTGCCGCCATCTCGGTCGGCATCGTGCAGGGCACGCCGCTGCTGGACCTCGAATACACCGAAGACTCCGCCTGCGACACCGACATGAACGTCGTCATGACCGGCGCCGGTAACTACGTCGAAGTGCAGGGGACGGCCGAAGGCGCGGCGTTTTCGCGCAAGGAAATGGACGCGCTGCTGGTGCTCGCTGAAAAAGGCATCAGCGAGCTGGTGGGCCTGCAAAAGCAGGCGCTGGCTGGTTGATCGCCCGCCGCCCATGAAAAAAATCGTACTGGCCTCCAACAACCCCGGCAAGCTCGCCGAGCTCAAGGCCATGTTCGCGCCCCTGGGGCTGGAGCTCGTAAGCCAGGCCGAGCTGGGCCTGCCCGAGGCCGAAGAGCCTTTTCGCACCTTTGTCGAGAATGCCCTCGCCAAGGCCCGCCAGGCTTCCCGCTTGAGCGGCCTGCCCGCGCTGGCCGACGACGCGGGCCTATGCGTCGACGCCTTCGGCGGCCTGCCCGGCGTCGACACCGCTTTTTACGCCACACGCTTCGGTTACACCAAGGGCGACGACAACAACGTCAAGGCCTTGCTCGAGCAGATGGCCCACCTGGCGCAGCCCGCCCAGCGCCGCGCCGCGCTGGTCAGCACGCTGGTGGCCGTTCGCTCCGACAAAGACCCCGAGCCGCTGATCGCCTCCGGCCGCGTCGCCGGGCAGATCGCGCCGGCACCGGTGGGCGACAACGGCTTCGGCTTCGACCCCGTGATGTTCATCCCCGAGTTCGGTAAAACCTTTGCGCAGCTCCCGGTCGAAGTCAAAAACGCCAACAGCCATAGAGGCAAGGCCGCGCGCCGCATGATCGAGCTCATGCGCGAGCAGTGGTTACCCACATCCTGAGGCCCGCCATGGCGCAGCAAGACATCCAGCACTACATGCGCGGCGGCACGCTGCAGCTGGCCGCGCTGCCGCCGCTGTCGCTCTATGTGCACCTGCCCTGGTGCATACGCAAGTGCCCCTATTGCGACTTCAATTCGCACGAGGCCGTCGGCGAAATGCCCGAGCAGCGCTACATAGACGCGGTGATTGCCGACCTCGAGGCCGCGCTGCCCCTGGTCTGGGGCCGCACCGTGCACAGCATCTTCATAGGCGGCGGAACGCCCAGCCTGTTTTCGCCGCAAGCCATAGACCGCCTGCTCGGCGACATACGCGCGCGCTTGAGGCTCGAGGCCGATTGCGAGATCACGCTCGAAGCCAATCCCGGCACCTTTGAAAAAGACCGCTTCAAGGCCTTTCGCGCGGCGGGTGTCACGCGCCTCTCCGTCGGGGTGCAAAGCTTTGACGACCAGCACCTCAAGGCCCTGGGCCGCGTGCATGACCGGGCCCAGGCCATCGCCGCGGTCGAGGAAGCCGCGCAGGCCTTTGATACCTTCAATCTCGACATCATGTACGCGCTGCCCGGCCAGACCATGGAAAGCCTGGAGCGCGACATGCGCCAGGCCCTGGCCCTGCAGCCGCCCCACATCTCCATCTACCACCTGACGATAGAGCCCAATACCTACTTCGCGAAATTTCCGCCCGTGGTACCCGAGGAAGACACGGCCTACGCCATGCTCGACAAAATCACCGAGCTGACCGAGGCCGCCGGCCTGCGGCGCTATGAAGTCTCGGCCTATGCCAAAGCCGGCCACCAGTGCTTCCACAACCTCAACTACTGGCAGTTCGGCGACTACTTGGGGCTTGGCGCGGGCGCTCACAGCAAGCTCAGTTTTGCGCATCGCGTGGTGCGCCAGGTGCGTTACCGTGAACCCAAGCTCTACATGGAAAAAGCCTTGGCCGGCGAAGCCGTCACGCAGGAGACCGAAGTCAGCCGCGCCGACCTGCCGTTTGAATTCATGCTCAACGCCCTGCGCCTGCGCGAGGGCTTCAAGCTGCAGGACTTCACGGAAAAAACCGGCCTGCCCATCACCGCCATCCAGCAGGGCCTCGAAGAAGCCGAACGCAAAGGTTTGATCGAGCGCGACTTTGCGCGCGTCAAGCCCACCGAGCGCGGCTTTGATTTTTTGAACGACTTGCAGTCACTGTTCCTGGCCGGCTGAGCAGCGCGGCCCTTTACGCATGGAAACTCCCGCCCTTATCTTTCTGGTTGTCAGCTGCGCCATCAGTTTCGGCCTCGGCCGGCTCTTTGTTCACTTCCGCGACAAGAAACGCAAGAAGGTGGCCGAAGAGCGCGAGGCCCAGGCGTTGCGCAACCGCCCGCCTGAGCCCGAATCCCTCAACAAGGCCAAGCGCAAACGGCAGCTTCAGCAAGCCGCCAAAGGCAAGCGCTGATTCAGCGCATGGGTCGCGCAGAACTCATCAACCGCAGCTGACCCGCGTCACACGGCCCGCGTCATCGACCGTGAGGTTGAGCCGCTCGGCGTTGAACTCCATGGTCACGACCTGGTTGGGCCTGAGCACCCGCACCGCCTTCGCGCCTGCGCGTGTGCGCGCCTCATTTTCCAGCGCGGCATCCGCATTGCGGCCCACGGCGAATTGGGCCGGAGCGGCGTTGCAGCGGCTTGACACGGGGGCGGGATCGGCGGCCTGCCCTGTGGCGGGGCTGCTGCCGCAAGCGGAGACAAGCAGGGCAGCGGTGGTGGCAAAGCTTGTGAGGATTGGCAAACGCATGGTGGGTCCTTTTTTTGAAAGATGGCGATCGCGTGCATTGCCGCACGGAGATTCGCGATTCAGGCGCAGATCGTGCAGAGCTTAGCGCTTGCCGAGCGCACGGTGAACAAGATGCCCTCCGGTTTTTTTGTAGGCGCGAGCCCTTTTTGTGTATGGCCTGTCTCCCCGGCATACGCTTGGGCCGTCACCGCAAACGATGCGGTTAAACTACCCGACTCGGAAGCGTGGCAGAGCGGTTGAATGCAGCAGTCTTGAAAACTGCCGAGGATGCAAGTCCTCCGTGAGTTCGAATCTCACCGCTTCCGCCAGCTATTGGCGGCTTCTTTCAAACGTGGTAGCAACACGTTTTCTTTCTCGGTTTCGATTGCTGCAATCGCAATCCAGTGAATTGGGTCCGCTCCCAATTCAATAGCAAGAGTCCCAGCAAGAGAGGGGCTTAGACGCCCTCTCTTCTTCGCCTGAGACATCGCCGAAGGGTCGAGATTCAGTTCCGTGCACCACTGCGCTGCTCGCTTCACAGCGAGCGCTTTATCGAGCAATTCGAGTGTTTTTTGCATGGCCAATTACCCCTTCTGCTATTAAGTTTATGACAAATCGTCAAGAAAACTATTGACGATTCGTCATTGTCTCGCGTTCAATCGACTCAGTGACAAATCGTCACTTTTGTCTAAAGGTCGATGCAAATGCGAGAAATCAAGTCGAATCAATCAGCCCGCATATCAGGTAATCCCGTTTTAGTTGCCCAATCTGGCACCAGCTCTTGCGATCCCCGGCTCGATGAGCGTCTGAGTGCTTCAACCAAGCCTGACTCCTTGATTCCCTCGCGGATGGCTGTGTTGAATTCCGCTGAAGTCTGACCCGAGTTTTCCATCGAATATTGACCCACACTCTTTGTGAGCAGAAGGTGCTCACGATGTGGATAAGTTCTTGGTTCTCTCCTTTTTGGGCTGAGTCTTTGCAGAGCTGTTTTTGAACCGATAGCTGTCGTTTCCAGTCTCAAGGATATGACATCTGTGGGTGAGTCGATCCAGAAGAGCGGTCGTCATTTTTGCATCACCAAAGACACTCGCCTGTGTGGATCTGCCTCAAAGTGCGCCGCTGTTTCCGCGATTTTGTTGCCTCGATCTCCAGCCAGGTGGCCAGCTTCTCGGCGTAGGGATCGAGCTTGCTTGAGCTGACCCGCCTTGGGTATTTGGGCTCGCTCTCTTCCGACCGCAGGTGCTTCTTTATTGTGTTGCGAGCCAGGCCTGTACGCCTTGAAATCTCGCGGATGGACATCTGATCCCGCAATGCCCAACGTCTGATGACATTCAATGTCGCCACGTCTATCACTCCTAATTTCCCTCTGCATTTAAAACAAGCAGAGTAGTGCCTACGTGGGTCAGTTTTGGATGGAAATTACTGCGATAAGTGGATCAGATTTCGACGGAATTCAACACTTTAGGATCTAGATCGCCCTGCAACTGCTGAGCCACAATAGCCCAGTTCGCAACCTGGAGTCCGGCTTCGCCGCCGGCCAAGTCTGTGATGGTGTCAGTGAAAAGCCTGCGCCATTCTTCGCGCTCTTTGGTCAGCATGCTTATTCCTCAAAGGTGTGGCTGTACACATTTGCATGGTACTACTTAAGTACTGTATTCTTATACAGTGTTTGCGATAACATTACGGCATGACCGTAAACCGGCCCGCCGAATTCTCGCCCCCGCTGCATGGCATAAGGGGTCTGGCCGTTTTGCTCGTGGTTTTCTCCCATCTCGGGAATGCTGGTTTTTCACTTCCTCTTTTGCGTCACAACAGCATCGGCAAGACTGGTGTCTGGATGTTCTTTGTTCTGAGCGCGTATCTGTTGACAAGCCGTCTTTACGAGGCAGTCCAACGGTACGGCCCTTCCGTCGATTTGATACTGGCTTATTTCGTTCAACGGGTCTCCAGAATCTATCCGCTGCTGGCTTTTGTGCTCACCCTGCACGTGTTTTTCAGCGGCTTCGGTCAAGCCACCGTCATTGAGCACTTGTTGCTGATCGACGGCCGCGCTGAACTCTGGGCCATCCCTGTCGAATTCAAGTATTACCTGATCATCCCAATCATCGTTCTGTCCACACACGTCGCCAGACTCCGTGTGGTCATTGGGTTGCTCCTTTTAGCCGTCGCAGCGGCCACGGCTTACAGTGTTTTCACACCGTTCGATATCTCGAATCTGCTTTCGCTGGTACCAAGGGCGACACCGTTTTTGGTTGGCAGCATGGCCGGCTTGTTGTTTGGCAGAGGCATCCGGATCACGTGGGAACATCCACCACGGTTCTCCTGGTGGCAATTTTCCCCTCTGGTGCTCCTGCTGGCATGCGCCACTTTTTTCAGGTTTGCATCACTAGAGTGGCGCTCGCCAATCGGTGCGCTGCTGTCTCCTTGGGTTGATCTTCTCATGAGTCTCACGGTGGTGGCGGCCATTTACAGCACGTTCCGCTGGCAGACCATGCGTGTCATCTTTGGATCGAAACTGCTGGTGTTCCTTGGAAAAATCAGCTTTAGCGTTTATCTGTTGCACATGTTCGTCATCAACTTCATGTTACGCCAGCATGTACCGATTGGCCCAGCACTGATGCCGTGGATCATCCTGCTGGTCTCAATTGCACTCGCCACAGTGACCTATTTGACAATTGAACTCCCTGGTATTCGCGTTGGTAAAAAGGTCAGCACTGCGCTTAGCAAGTCCTCATACTATCGACGACAAGAAAAAATCCCGCACGCCGTGAAACCTGCGGGGTAGACCCTATGTGCCCACGGCGCGAATGAGTGGGGCCGCCCACAGCATGAATTCTTCGGTGGGTTCGCTGGTGGTTTAGCGCTTCCGCAGTAGCTGCGTTCTGACAAGCTTAGTGATTACCGCGGCTTTCGTGAGGTTCTTGAACTTCATGTATTCCTCGATACCGGCGACGATCTCGGCCGGCACGTCGACGGACAGCGTCACCAGCTCATGCCTGGCGCGGTAGGCTGCAACACGCTCGGCGTCGCTTGCGTACTTGCGTGGTCTTGGCATACGTTACCCGTTACGATTCGTCGTCATCGATTTCGCGGACCATGCGGCCATGTCCTTTTCTTGGGCAGATCGGCGTGCCCGCTTCATCCAGCCATTTGCGGGTAGTGCGTACGGTGTAGCCGCACTCTTCGCATTCGCACTTGAGCATGCGTGCGCCCTGCTTCTTCTTCTCCCCGACCTGCACCAAAGCGTTTAAACGCTTGTGTGGGTACGGGCCCATGGTGCTGATGAGTGGGGCCGCCCACAGCATGAATTCCTCGGTGGGTTCGCTGGTCGTGAATGGTTTCGTGTGTCCAATCTTTGTGGCCGCCACTTGGAATGGGCGCTTGTGGCCTGCAAGCGGGAGAGCCGCGTGAATCAGTTCGTGGGCCAGGATCGCCGCTATCTTGTCGGCGTCGTCCTCCACAGGCGATATGAATATCTCGGCGTGCTGGTCGTCGCTGGCGCTGGCACTCCAGCACTGGCCGCGTACTCTGGTCTTCTTGCCCAACTCTCCCCCTTGCTTGGAAAGCCGCACGCGACTCGGTAGGCCGGAATTTCGATGCTTGCTTTCGCGTCGATGATTGGTTTCATCTTGGTGGCTAGCGCGTGTAGCCATTGCTCCCGCAATGCGGTGGTGCTTGGTTCGCTGATCTGTCGTTTCGCCATGTCGTCGCTCCTTTAAAAGTTACCGGGTCCCTAGATTTCTCGCCCTCCCCGAATTGGGGTTCTGGTCTTTCCACCAGAGAGCGAACATCTGTCACCCTTTCCCTGAGTTCCTGCGCCCGGAGGATGACGGCACCAGGAATGGCGCGGATGTACGGGGAAGGTTTGTAAAGCGACTAGCGCGAAGCGCCACCTGAAAGCTTTATGAAGACCCCGCGCAGCCGTGACAGGCCTGGGGCAGGCTTCCGGAGGAATGGCGCGGGAACTCAGGGAAATGGTGCGCGCGGCGGGGGAAAGACCCGGCTGTTGCGTTAGGGATGGTTACCCGAAGGGCTGAGACTTCAGGCTCAGTGGCGAAGCCATACAGCCCGCCCCGAAGGGAACGCCCGAAGTTCGAAAGTCTCTGCGGCTCTCAATTTGCGAATTTCGATGCAAAAACTGCTTGAAATTACGCGGCGAAAAGAAAAAGCCCGGGAGTTCCGGGCCTTTGTGTGTTGTACGTAAGCCACCGCTTCCGCCACTTTCAAGCAAGTGGCATCGGCTTTAACGCCATCTCCATCGCATATGCCGGTTCAGCCTTTCATGGCTGCAATCGCGCTCCCAGCGCGCAGACATTCCCTGATTCGATAACAAGGCTCACGGCCCACACGGCGACTGTCTTTGCCTGGGCCTGGTGGCTTGTGGGGCCATTTCGGGCGCTTTCGCCCTCATTTGCGTGGTTTTTTTGCAGGACTGCGTCCGATGGACGATTTGCAACCAAAAAGCCTCACCAAATCGCGCTTTGGCCGGGCAAAGTACGCCTTAGGTTTCCAATGCAACAAACAGACCCGAAAAAACGGAATTATTTCCTGGAACTATTCCCGCCCAATTCTGAAAACCTTTTTCAGGGCAGTGACGAGAAGCGTGGGCAAGGCCATCATAGAAACATTCCGTTACAGCGTAGAAGGACGCCTTAAATCCTATGACAGTTCCTGCTTTCCACCCCGAAGTCGCCGAGAAGGTGGCTACCGCTTTTGTCAAGGCAACCGGAGCCCGCTGGTCTTTCCCGCGGGTCGATATGCAGGACAAGGGCACTTTCATGTTGATCAGCGTCGATGCGGTATCGCCGGAAGTCCGGGAGGTGGCGCTCCCGGTCAAGGAGTCGATCACGCTGGCGCTCAACGAGGTCATTCCCTCTCATCCGTCGCAAAAATTCGGCAACTGGATGGTGGTGTTTTTCCACGAGGGCAAGATGTACGAAACCGTGCATCCCAGCGAGTTCCACACCTGAATTCGCTGGAGCGACCCTTCAAGCCGCCCGGCAGCACCGCGGCGGCCGCCCCCGCTTCAAGCGGCTTCGGCCTGGTTTTGCGGCAACATTCCCCGGGTTTCAATAAAGCTGATCACCTCGGCCAGGCCGGCCTGGGTTTTGAGGTTTGTCATTACAAATGGTTTCAAACCCTTGGCCGTGGTGCGCATGCGGATGGTGTCTTTTTTCATGACCTCCAAATCGGCACCCACGTAAGGCGCCAGGTCGGTCTTGTTGATCACAAACAAGTCGCTTTTTGTGATACCGGGGCCGCCCTTGCGCGGAATCTTCTCGCCGGCCGCCACGTCGATCACATAAATCGTCAAATCGCTCAATTCGGGGCTGAAGGTGGCGGCCAGGTTGTCGCCGCCGGATTCAACGAACACGACGTCGGCATCGGGGAAATCCACCAGCATGCGGTCTATGGCCTCCAGGTTGATAGAGGCGTCCTCGCGGATCGCGGTATGCGGGCAGCCGCCGGTTTCCACGCCCATGATGCGTTCGGCCGCCAGCGCGCCGCTCACGGTCAGCAGGCGCTGGTCTTCCTTGGTGTAAATATCATTGGTGATCGCCACCAGGTCGTACTTGGCCTTCATGGCCTTGCACAGCATTTCCAGCAGCGTGGTCTTGCCGGAGCCTACCGGGCCGCCTATGCCCACGCGCAGGGGCGGAAGTTTTTTGCTGCGGTTGGCGATGTGGTGCAAGCTCATGGGAATACCTTGAAAAAGAAGATGGGCGGTGTCAATCGGCTCAGGAGCGGAACAGCCGCGAATACTGGGTCTCGTGGCGGGCCGACAAAATCGCCAGCATGGGGGAAAAAGCCTGGCGCTCGCCGTCCGGCAGGCGCAGCGCCGCTTCCACGGCGGGCGGTATCTCCCGGCTCAGCCGGGCCAGTATGCGCTGGCCGGCGCTCTGGCCCAGGGGCACGGACTTGATCGCGGCCTGCATCATGTTCTCGGCCCAGCCAAAGGCATAGGCCAGCAGGCAGTCGCGTACGCCGGCGGCGGTCTGTGAGGCCGCCAGCGCAAAGGCCACGGGGTAGGTGGGCTGTAGCGCGGCGCAGGCGTCGATGTGCGTGGCGCTGGCGCCTTCATGGTTGCGCAGCCATTCGAGCAGCGAGCGGCCCATCTGTTCGGTTTGGGCGCGCAGCTCGCTGGTCTCGCGGGTTTGCAGCAGCCAGGCATTCAGTTCGGCAATGCGCTCCAGCCTGCCTTCGCGCCAGGCTGGAATCGCCTGGGCGATCACCGCGAGGTCGCCACGGGCCAGGGCCAAATGGAGCTGGTCGCTGAGCCAGCTTGCGGCTTGGCTTTCCGTGATGACCTCGCCGCATTCGACAGCAGCTTCCAGGCCTTCCGAATACGAGAAGCCGCCCACCGGCAAGGCGGGCGAGGCCAGCCAGATCAGCTGCAGCAGGCTGGGCGCCGCAAGCTGTTCCGTAGGGGCTGCGGGCGTTGTGGGCGCGTCCACGGCAAGCCTAGTGGCTGTGGGGTTTGTGCTTGTGAACCTGGACGGCCACGGGCTTGGCCCCATGCGCGTGGTCATGGTCGTGGTCATCATGGCCATGGTTGCAGCCTGGCCCATGCACATGCGGTGCCGGCGCGGCAGCCGCGGCAGCAGCTTCATGGCTGTGCCCTTGTTGACCGTGGTCATGGCCGTGGTCGTGCCCGTGCCCGTGCCCGTGGCCGCCCGAGCTGTAGGCGCCGCCCTCGGGTTCAAAGGCTTCTTCGGCCTCATTCACGATCAGGTGCATGGCGCGCAGCATGTCGGCCAGCACATGGTCGGGCTCTATCTTGAGGTGGTCGGGCTTGAGCTCTATGGGCACATGGCGGTTGCCCAGGTGGTAGGCCGCGCGCGTCAGGTCAAAAGGCGAGCCGTGCGCGCTGCAGGCCGTGATGCGCAGCACCGCCTGCGGCGCGGCGATCACCCTGACCATGGAGCCGTCTTCGGCCAGTAGCACGTCGCCGCCGCGCACCAGCGTGCCGCGCGGCAGGAACACGCCGAGCCGGCGGCCCTGCGAGTCGGTCGCGTCAAAGCGGCTTTTCTGGCGCACGTCCCAGTCGAGCTCGACGGTGGCGGCGCGCTTGACGAGCACGGGGGCCAGGCCCGCGCCCTGCGAAATCACTTTGGAAACCTGGATCACAGCTAACTTTCAAAAAAACCAGTATGCCAGCGTGACCACCGCGGCGAAAAACAGGATCTGCACCCACCAGGGCAGGCCATCGGGCGCTTCGCGGCGCAGGCCGTGGGTGTAGGTCAGCGCGACCAGTTCGCCCAGGACGGCCGCGATTGAGGTCTTGAACAACAGGCCCAGCACGGCGAACAGCGCTGAGCATGCGGCAATGACCTCGACCCAGTTAAAGACCAGGTAGTCGTTGTTGTTCAGCAGCGGCCGGACCAGCGACAGCGCCATGGCCAGCATCAAACCCAGCAGGGCGCCCCAGATGGCGCCCATCACGGTGCAGACAAAACGTTCTTCGAGGTCCACTGTTGTCGTGAGGGGTGAAGGTTCAGGGGCTTAAAAAAGGAAATACCGCTGCGTCATCGGCAGGCTGGTGGCCGGCTCGCAGCCCAGCAGCTGGCCGTCGGCCCGCACCAGGTAGGTCTGGGCATCGACTTCCATCCTGGGCAGGTAGGCATTGTGGACCATGTGCTGTTTGCGCACGCCGCGCACGTTTTTCACCGCGCTCAGGGTCTTGGCCAGGCCGAAGCGCTCCTTGACACCGGCGTTCAGGCCGGCTTGCGAGACAAAGGTCAGCGAACCCCTGGCGATGGCGCCGCCGAAGCTGCCGAACTGCGGGCGGTAGTGCACCGGCTGCGGCGTGGGGATGGAGGCGTTCGGGTCGCCCATGGCTGCCATCGCGATAAAGCCGCCCTTGAGGATGACCGAGGGCTTGATGCCGAAAAAGGCCGGCTTCCAGACCACCAGGTCGGCCCACTTGCCAAGCTCGACCGAGCCGACCTCGTGCGAGATACCGTGGGCGATCGCCGGGTTGATGGTGTATTTGCTGATGTAGCGCTTGGCGCGGAAGTTGTCGTGGCGCTCGCTGTCGCCGGGCAGCTTGCCGCGCTGCAGCTTCATCTTGTGCGCGGTCTGCCAGGTGCGGATGATGACTTCGCCGACGCGGCCCATGGCCTGGCTGTCGGAGCTGAACATGCTGATCGCCCCCAGGTCGTGCAGCACGTCCTCGGCGGCGATGGTCTCCTTGCGGATGCGGCTTTCCGCAAAAGCCAGGTCTTCGGCGATGCCGGCGTCCAGGTGGTGGCACACCATCAGCATGTCGACGTGTTCGTCGAGTGTGTTGACGGTGTAGGGCATGGTCGGGTTGGTGGAGGAGGGCAGGAAGTTCTCCTCGCCCACCACGCGCAGGATGTCGGGCGCATGGCCGCCGCCCGCGCCCTCGGTGTGGAAGGCGCAAAGGCTTCGGCCCTTGGTCGCGGCAATCGTGTTCTCGACAAAGCCCGACTCGTTGAGCGTGTCGCTGTGGATGGCGACCTGGGTGTCGGTGGCTTCGGCCACGTCCAGGCAGTTGCTGATGGCCGCCGGCGTGGTGCCCCAGTCCTCGTGCAGCTTCAGGCCTATGACGCCGGCGTTGATTTGTTCATGCAGCGCGGCGGGCAGGCTGGCATTGCCCTTGCCGAGGAAACCCAGGTTCATGGGGAAGGCGTCGGCCGCCTGCAGCATGCGTTCGATGTTCCAGGGGCCGGGCGTGCAGGTGGTGGCGAAGGTGCCGGTGGCCGGGCCCGTGCCGCCGCCCAGCATGGTGGTGATGCCGGAGGTCAGCGCTTCCTCGATCTGCTGCGGGCAGATGAAATGGATGTGCGAATCGATGCCGCCGGCGGTGACGATCATGCCTTCGCAGCTGATGATCTCGGTGCCCGGGCCAATGATCATGTCGACGCCGGGCTGGGTGTCGGGGTTGCCGGCCTTGCCGATGGCCGCGATGCGCCCGCCCTTGAGGCCTATGTCGGCCTTGACGATACCCCAGTGGTCGATGATGAGCGCATTCGTCATCACGCAATCCATGGCGCCTTCGGCCCGCGTCTTTTGCGACTGGGCCATGCCGTCGCGTATCGTCTTGCCACCACCGAACTTGACTTCCTCGCCGTAGCTGCCGGCGCGCAAGGTGTAGTCGGCCTCGACTTCGACCAGCAGCTCGGTGTCGGCCAGGCGCAGGCGGTCACCGACCGTGGGGCCGAACATTTCCGCGTAGGCGCGGCGTCCTATGGTTGCCATTACAGTTTTCCTTGGATCAGGCCGCGAAAGCCATAGACGTTTCGTTCACCCGCGAAGTCCACGAGTTCCACCGTGCGCTGCTGGCCCGGCTCAAAACGCACGGCCGTGCCCGAGGCGATGTTGAGCCGCATGCCGCGCGCCGCGTCGCGGTCAAAACCGAGGGCGCCGTTGGTTTCGGCAAAGTGGTAATGCGAGCCCACTTGAATAGGGCGGTCTGCCGTGTTTTGCACAACGACAGTCAGCGTGCGCCGGCCCGCGTTGAGCACGTGGTCAGGGCCGTCGGTGATGAGTTCTCCGGGAATCATGGCGCGCTTTCAGGCCAGCCGGGCCAGCAGGGTCACGCCGAAAATGGCGACGACTGCGCCGGCCGCGCGCGGCAGCCAGGCGTTGGCACTGCGCAGCGCCCAGCCGGCGCCCAGGCCGGCCAGGTGCAGCAGCACGGTGGCGGCCAGCATGCCCGACAGGGTGGCCCAGGCGCTGGGCGCCGCGGCCAGTTCATAGCCGTGGGCCAGGCCGTGGAAGACGGCGAACACACCGACGATGAGCGCGGCCGCAATGCCGGCTACATGCCAGCGCGCCACGACCAGCAGGCCCGTGACCAGCAGCGAAGCCGCGATCATGGGCTCAACGGCGGGAAGCTGCACACCCTGCAGGCCCAGCAACGCGCCCAGCAGCAGCATGCCGGCAAAGCCCATCGGGCCCCACAGCAGCTCAGGGCCGGCGCGGCGCGCGGCCAGCGCGCTCCACAGGCCCACGGCCACCATGGCCGCCAGGTGGTCCATGCCGGTCAGCGGGTGCACAAAGCCGCTGAAAAAATCCAGGTGCGTGTGGCCGTCCACACCGGTGTGCGCGAAGGCTGCCGCGGGCAGCGCGGCCGCCAGGGCTAGCAGGGCGCGCAATGCGCGGGGCGAGGGCAGGGCGAAAAAACTCACGGCAATCTCCTGTGGGATGGATGTTGTTGGCGGCGTTCAGACAATGGGCTGGTGCACGGTGACCAGCTTGGTGCCGTCGGGAAAGGTCGCCTCGACCTGGATGTCGGGGATCAGCTCGGGAATGCCGTCCATCACGTCGGCGCGCGTCAGCACGGTGCGGCCCTCGCTCATGAGCTGGGCGACGGACTTGCCGTCGCGCGCGCCTTCCATGACGGCGGCGCTGATCAGCGCCACGGACTCGGGGTAGTTGAGCTTCAGGCCGCGGGCGCGGCGCCTTTCGGCCAGCAGGGCAGCCGTAAAAATAAGCAGCTTGTCTTTTTCTCGGGGTGTCAATTCCATGGGGCTCTCTCAGGGCAGGCTGCCGGCTTGGGGATGCTGCCGGGGTGCAAGAATGGTGCCATAAGACGCCGCCTACGGTCCAGCCTGGGGCGGGCTGCCCGGGCGCATGGCACAGAACATGCACCTGAAGACGCTCAATCACTACGCGCCCGGCGCATCTGCCCCTCCCATGGACGCCCCGCTCACGCCCCTGCAGCCGCCCCTGCCGCCCGAAGCGGTAGCGGCCGCGCCCATGGCGGCCGAAGCGCCGCCGCTGCAGCGCATCATCAAGGTCAGGCGCGACTACAACAGCTGGGTGGCCAGCGAAACCATGGAAGACTACGCGCTGCGCTTTACGCCGCAGCGTTTTCGCAAGTGGTCGGAATGGCGGGTCGCCAACACCGCCTTTGGCGCGGCCTCTTTTTTGATCCTGGAAGCGGTGGGCGCCACCTTGCTGGTCAAGTACGGCTTCACCAATGCCTTCTGGGCCATCGTCGCCACCGGCCTCATCATCTTCCTGGCCGGCTTGCCCATCAGCATTTACGCGGCTCGCTACGGCGTGGACATGGACTTGCTGACGCGCGGCGCCGGCTTCGGCTACATAGGCTCCACGCTGACCTCGCTGATCTACGCCTCTTTCACCTTCATCTTTTTTGCGCTGGAGGCGGCCGTCATGGCCTATGCGCTGGACCTGGCCCTGGGCATCCCGCCCAGCTGGGGCTATCTGGTCTGCGCGCTGGTGGTGATTCCGCTGGTCACCCACGGCGTGTCCGTGATCTCGCGCCTGCAGGTCTGGACCCAGCCCTTATGGCTGGTCATGCTGGTCGTGCCCTTTGTGTTTGTGCTGCTGCGCGATCCTGGTGCTTTTTCGGGCGTGCTGCACTATGGCGGTGAGAAGGGGGTGGGTGGCGAGTTTGATTTGCACCTGTTTGGTGCTGCCTTGACCGTGGGCATTGCGCTGATCACCCAGATGGGCGAGCAGGCCGACTATTTGCGCTTCATGCCGGTGCAGACGCCGGCCAGGCGCTGGCGCTGGTGGGGCGGCGTGCTGGCCGGCGGGCCGGGCTGGGTCTTCCTGGGCGTGGTGAAGATGCTGGGCGGCGCCTTCCTGGCCTACCTGGCGATCAGCAACATGGTGCCGCTGGACCGTGCGGTGGACCCCAACCAGATGTACCTCGCGGCCTATGAATACGTGTTCCCGCACTACGGCATGGCCGTGGCCGCCACCGCGCTCTTCGTGGTGGTGTCGCAGCTCAAGATCAATGTGACCAACGCCTATGCCGGCTCGCTGGCCTGGTCGAACTTTTTCTCGCGCATCACGCACAGCCACCCGGGCCGCGTGGTCTGGGTGGTGTTCAACACGCTGATCGCCTTCATGCTGATGGAGATGAACGTCTTCCAGGCGCTGGGCGACGTGCTGGGCCTGTACTCCAACATTGCCATCGCCTGGGTCATGGCCGTGGTGGCCGACCTGGTCATCAACAAGCCGCTGGGCCTGAGCCCGCCGGGCATAGAGTTCAAGCGCGCCCACCTCTATGACATCAACCCGGTCGGCGTGGGCGCCATGGCCCTGGCCTCGGCGCTGTCCATCACGGCGCACCTGGGGATGTATGGCGAAATGGCGCAGGCTTTTTCGGCGGTGATCGCCATGGGAACGGCCTTTGTGGCGGCGCCGCTGATCGCCTGGGCCACCAAGGGCCGTTACTACATTGCGCGTGGCCCGGCCGTGGCGCCCGGCGAAGGCGCTTACAAGCCTTATGCCTTGCAGCAATGCGTGATCTGCGAGCGCGCCTACGAAGGCCCGGACATGGCCCACTGCCCGGCCTACCAGGGGCCTATCTGCTCGCTGTGCTGCACGCTGGATGCGCGCTGCGGCGACCTGTGCAAGCCACACGCGAGCCTCTCGGCGCAATGGTCGGGCGCGCTGCGCTGGCTGCTGCCGCGCCGCGCCTGGCCTTACCTGGACACCGGCCTGGGCCACTTCCTGCTGCTGATGCTGATCATCGTGCCGCTGCTGGCCAGCGTGTTCGGCCTGCTGTACCACCAGGAAATCAGCGCGCTGTCGGACTTCACCCCCTCGGAGCCGGCCCTGAAGTCGGGCTTTCTGAAGGCCTATATGGCGCTGCTGGTGATCGCCGGCCTGGTCGCCTGGTGGCTGGTGCTGGCGCACAAGAGCCGGCAGGTGGCGCAGGAGGAATCGAACCGCCAGACGCATTTGCTGATGCGCGAGATCGAGTCGCACCGCCAGACCGACGAGGCGCTGCAGCAGGCCAAGCGCGTGGCCGAAGAGGCACGCCACCATGCCGACCAGGCCAACCAGGCCAAGAGCCGCTACATCAGCGCCATCAGCCACGAGCTGCGCACGCCGCTCAACAGCATCCTGGGTTATGCGCAACTCATGGGCGAGGACAGCGCAATACCGCCGCACCGCAAGCAGGCCGTCAGCGTCATCAAGCGCGGCGGCGAACACCTGCTGTCGCTGATCGAGGGCACGCTGGACATCGCCCGCATCGAGGCGGGCAAGCTCACGCTCAACGTCAAGCCCATGCATTTCGCCGATTGTGTGCACGAGATGGCCGGCATGTTCGAGCTGCAGGCAGCGGCCAAGGGCCTGGCCTTTCACTTCGAGGCCAGCGGCAACCTGCCCGAGCTGGTGCGCGCCGACGAAAAACGCGTGCGCCAGATCCTCATCAACCTGCTGGGCAATGCCATCAAGTTCACGGTGCAGGGGCAGGTGACTTTCCGGCTGCGCCATGCGCGCGAGATGGCCTACATCGACATCGAGGACACCGGCCCCGGCATGCGCGAGGCGGAACTCGCGCGCATCTTCGAGCCCTTCGCGCGCGGCGCTGCGGCCGGCCAGAGCGCCGAAGGCACGCCGGGCGCCGGCCTGGGCCTGACGATTGCCAAGATGCTGACCGACCTGATGGGCGGCGAGATGACGGTGGTCAGCACACCGGGCCAGGGCTCCATCTTCCGCATACGGCTGTTCCTGCCCGAGGTGCACTTGCCGGCGGGTGCCGCGAAAGAAGCCGCCGCCGCGCCGGTGCGGCGCCGGCCGAGCGGCTACGAGGGCGCGCGCCGCAACCTGCTGGTGGTCGACAACGAAGAGCCCGACCGCGAACTGCTGGTGCAGCTGCTGCAGCCCATGGGCTTTGAGCTGCGCACCGCCGCCAGCGGCCACGACTGCCTGGACCTGCTGGCCGCCGGCTACCAGCCCGACGTGATCTTCATGGACCTGGCCATGCCGGGCATAGACGGCTGGGAGACGCTGCGCCGCATTCGCGGCTCCGGCCATGAGGGCATACACCTGGCCATCGTCTCGGCCAATGCCTTTGACAAAGGCATGGAAAACGACGCCGGCATTCTTCCCGAGGACTTCATCCTCAAACCCGTGCGCCACACCGAACTGATCGCCTGGCTGGAGCGGCGCCTGTCGCTCGCCTGGCGTTATGACGATGCGGCGCAGGAAGAGGCCTTGCCCGCGGCCGCGCCCGAGCGGCGCGTGCTGCCCCACGCCCCGCAGCTGGCCGCGCTGCAGGAGGTGGTCAGCCTCGGTTTTTACCGCGGCATCATGAACATGCTGGCGGAGATAGAGCGGCAGCAGCCCGCCACCGCCGCATTCGTCGAAGACATGCGCGTGCTGGCGCGGCAGTTCCAGTTCGAGGCCATGGGCCGCCAGCTCGCCAACCAGGAGGCCAGCCATGAGCAGCGTGCTTGAAGATTCCCTCACCACACTGAACCCGCCGAGCCGCAGCCTGGACCGCACGCTGGACCGGGCCAACAGCGACGTTGTACTCATCGTGGACGACGTGCCCGACAACCTCTCGGTGCTGCACGACGCCCTCGATGAATCGGGCTACACCGTGCTGGTGGCCACCAGCGGCGAGGCTGCGCTGCAGCGCGCGCTGCAGGCCAGGCCCGATATCGTGCTGCTGGACGCGATGATGCCGGGCATGGACGGTTTTGAAGTCGCCAAGCGCCTGAAGGCCGCGGCCGAGACCGCCCACATTCCCATCATCTTCATGACGGGCCTGACCGAAACCGAGCACCTGGTGGCCGCGCTGGAGGCCGGCGGCGTCGACTACGTGACCAAGCCCATCAAACCCAAGGAAGTGATGGCGCGCATGGGCGTGCACCTGCAGGGCGCGCGCCGTGCCCGCCAGGAGGCGCGCCAGGCCGGCCAGGCGCGCAACGCGCTGGACGCCTTCGGGTATGCCAGCATCACGGTGCGCATGGGCGGCGCGGCCGACGGCCGGCTGATCTGGCAGACGCCGCTGGCGCGTGAGCTCCTGATGCGCTACTACGGTACCTCGGCGCCGCAAACGCCCGAGCCGGTGCTGGCCTGGCTGCGCAGCCACATCGCGGACGCCGAACGCCATGTCGAGCCGCCGCGCCTGGCGGTGGAAATGGGCCCGCGCCGGCTGACCTTCCGGCTGCACCAGCAGACCGGCGACGGCGGCGAAAGCGGCGACGCCTCCGGCCGGGGCGACTGGCTGATCGTGATGCGCGAGATTTCCGACGATGCGGTGGTGGAGGCCATGAGCCTGAGCTTCAAGCTCACGGCCCGCGAGGCCGAGGTGCTGTACTGGGTGGTCAAGGGCAAGACCAACCGCGACATCGGCGACATCCTGGGCTCCAGCCCGGCCACCGTGAAGAAGCACCTGGAACGGGTTTACGCCAAGCTGGGCGTGGAAACCCGCACCGCCGCCGCGGGCATGGCCATGAACCGGATCCGCCAGCTGCACCCGCAGTTTGAGGGCTGAGGAAGCCGGTCCAGCAGGGCAAAAGGCGCGATTTGCGCCGGGCGGTTACAATAGCAGCTTCGGTAAAGCATCAGCTTTTTACATCGAAACCTTTTCCCGACAGGTTTCCTTCTCAATAGCGGCGCTTCCCAGAGCCCGAATCCACAGTGTTTTCAGTGCCCATACAGCTCTGAACCCTCTCAGCACTGTTCCGTTTTTCCGGCGAGCACTCTTCCCGACAGTGCCCACGCATGGCTCAACCAGCCCAGCCCCTGACAAGGGCCAGGCGGGTGGACACCGAACACCCGCCGGCTTGCTCGCAAGCCGATTCTCCTTATTTATCAAGCCGGGACACATAACCCGGCACGGACTTTTTTATGAACGTAGATCACACCAAAATCGCGGTGGGCAAGTACCTTGTCTCACCACTGGCCAAGCAGCAAGGCGAAGGCTACGCTGCATCGGTCTCCATCCGCTCCGGCCGCGGCAGCGCCACGCACGACCGCGTGCTGCGCTTCAGCGGCCTCTTCGACAGCGCGGCCTCGGCCGTGCAATACGCGACGGAACACGCCCTGCGCTGGATCCACGAGCGCTCAACGCCGGCCTGCGCATAAGCCTTGCCAGCCCTGACAACAGACATCACGGACAACTTTTTCAATTCCCTAGGAGTTACATCATGGCCAAAGAAGAACTGATTGAAATGCATGGGCTGGTCGACGAAGTGTTGCCGGATTCGCGCTTTCGCGTCACGCTCGAGAACGGCCACAAGCTTGTGGCTTACACCTCGGGCAAGATGCGCAAAAACCATATCCGTATCCTGGCCGGCGACCAGGTGTCGCTGGAGCTCTCGCCCTACGACCTGAGCAAGGGCCGGATCACCTTCCGCCACATCGCGGGCCGCGGCCCCGGCCCGGCGCCGCGCCAGGCCCGCTAAACCGGCCTTCGCCGGCGAAAAAACACAAAGCCCGGCAGGTGGAGAGGAATCTCCGCCTGCCGGGCTTTGTCATTGGCGGTGTGTTTTCAGTGGCGGCCGGTTGCCATGTGCTCGGTCTTCCTGTTGATCAGCACCTCGGGCTCCTGGGCCTCGACCCAGCTCTCGTTGTTGAGCCCGGCCTTGAGCCGGTCGGTGTCCAGGTCATTTGTCCATTTGGCGACCACGATGGTGGCTACGCCGTTGCCTATCAGGTTGGTCAGCGCACGCGCCTCCGACATGAAGCGGTCTATGCCCAGGATCAGCGCCAGCCCCGCCACGGGCACGGTGCCCACGGCCGACAGCGTGGCGGCCAGCACGATGAAGCCGCTGCCCGTGATGCCGGCCGCGCCCTTGGAGGTCAGCAGCAGCACCGCCAGCAGCGTGAGCTCCTGCGTGAGCGTCATCGGCGTGTTGGTGGCCTGCGCGATGAACACCGCCGCCATCGTGAGGTAGATGGAGGTGCCGTCCAGGTTGAAGGAGTAGCCGGTCGGGATCACCAGGCCCACGGTGGTCTTTTTCGCGCCCAGGTTCTCCATCTTTTCCATCATGCGCGGCAGCACCGATTCGGATGACGAGGTGCCCAGCACGATCAGCAGCTCTTCCTTGATGTATTTGATGAACTTCCAGATGCTGAAGCCGTGCACGCGCGCGATGGCGCCCAGCACCACAAAGATGAAGATCAGGCAGGTGGCGTAGAAGGCGGCCATCAGCTTGCCCAGCGACACCAGGCTGTCCACGCCGTAAGCGCCTATGGTGAAGGCCATGGCGCCGAACGCGCCTACGGGCGCCACCTTCATGATGAAGCCGACGATGGTGAACAGCACGTGCGAGGTTTTTTCGACGAAGTCAAACACCAGCGTGCCGCGCCCGCCGAAGCGGTGCAGCGCGAAACCGAACATCACCGCGATCAGCAGCACCTGCAGGATCTCGCCCTTGGCGAAGGCGTCCACCACGGTGGTCGGGATGATGTTCATGATGAAGTCGGTGGTGCCGACCATCTTGCCGGGGCCGGTGTAGGCCGCGATGGCCTTGGTGTCCAGCGTGGATACATCGACATTCATGCCCTGGCCCGGCTTGAACACATTGACCAGCACCAGGCCTATGATCAGCGCGAAGGTGCTAACCACCTCAAAGTAAAGCAGCGCCAGGCCGCCGGTCTTGCCGACCTTCTTCATGTCCTCCATGCCGGCGATGCCGATCACGACGGTGCAGAAGATGATGGGCGCGATCATCATCTTGATGAGTTTGATGAAACCGTCGCCCAGCGGCTTCATGAGCTTGCCGGCATCGGGGTAGAAATGCCCCAGCAGCACGCCAGCGATGACCGCGCAGATGACCTGGAAATAGAGCGATTTGTAGAGGGGCGGCTTGCGCTTGCTTGTCTCTGTTGTCGTTGTTGTCATGGCCGGGACGCGCCAGGCTGCGCGCAGTGGTGATCGGGTCATCAAATATAGCCCCGCCACACGATTTGTCCATGTGGGAAACCACAGATCACAAACCTTTACGCGGCCGCCGCGCGCGGCCTGAAGAAAACTCAGCCGGCCGGCGTGCCGCTGCCGCCGCCCGTGGCTGGCGGGCGCGCCATCCAGGCGATCAGCGAGGATCGCATGGCTTCCTCCACCGACATGTCTATGGGCTGCACCCAGTCGGCCGGCACGAACACCGTGTAGCCGCCTATCATGTAACCCATGGGCAGATAGACCGCCACGCGATCACCGGGCAGGAAGCCGGGCCCCAGGTCGGTGAAGCTGCGGCGCGTGATCAGGCCGACGATTTCCATCGCGTGGCCGGGCATGCGCAGTATCACCACGCTTTGTTCGCCCTGCTTGCCCGAAGGCGAAAAGTAGTCGGCGAAGCTTTTGAGCGAGGAGTAGATGCTTTTGACGACCGGCAGGTTGGTGAAGGGCATCTCCGCGAAAGACAGCAGCGTGCGCACGCTGCGCTTGGACACCAGGTAGCCGATCACCAGGATGCTGAGCACGCCGAACACCAGGCCCAGGCCCGGGATGTAAAAGCTGCCGATCAGCGGCCGCAGAATCCACAGCGCCGCGGTCTCCATCCAGGCCAGGAAGATGTAGAGCAGGTAGACCGTCAGGGCCACCGGAAGGATGGTGATGAGGCCGCGAAAGAAATATTTGTAAAGGCTTTTCATGGGCTTTTCTATTCGTGCCTCCGCGCACGATGCGGGCCTGGCGATGCCTGCAATATAACCATTTCAGTTGACGCTCCACGCCGCGCGGCACCTGTCGGCTTTTTCCTACGTTTTTCGGGTACTAATCACCGCAGCTTGTCATATTTCCATGCTTAAACTGGCGGCATTGCGAACACCTGATATGAAAGCCCACGCAGCTGCAGAGACGACACCGGCCACGGGCCGGCGCACCTTTGCCCTTGTGCTTGAGCCATGCCTGCCGCCCCGGCCGTTTCAGCAGCCTTCGGCCCCTGCGCTGAAAGTTACGTTTGCACCCCTTGATATTTTTTTGCGGCGCTCCAAGCTGCGTCTGCAAGGCCACGTCCGGCCTGTCCGGATATTTTTGAGGATTCCTGTTTCATGAGCCACTCCACATTGGTCAACGCACAACTCAAAGTCCCCCTCCGTTCTTTGGCCCTCACCGTCGAGGAGCCCGCCCCCGGCGAATTCTGCTGGCGCATTCTTGAAAGCCGCGAAGACCCGCGGGTGTTTGAATCGATCTCCTGCTCCGACATCACCTTCGCGGCCTACGACACGGCCCTGGCCACCGGCTACGGCGAGCTGCAGCGACTGGTCGGCCCCGACCTTCAATACGGGCCGCGCAGCGAAGAAGACTTGCAGGCCGAGCTCTTCGTCGCGCCCGCAGCCAAGGCCGCCGAAGGCGGCAGCGACAAGCGCGGCTCCGTCAATGGCTTCAAGCCCGGCCCGGTGCCGGCATGAAGCGCGACCTGGAGGCCGACTATGCGGACCTGCGCGCCCGGCTGCAGGCCTTGCAGGCGGCCCCGGTCAAGGATTTCGCGAAGATAGACCAGCTCATCGACGAGCTTGAAAAACTCCAGCTCGCGATCAAGGCCGAACACGGCCTGCAGGGCAACAACCCCATCGAATAGCGGCGACCGCTCCAGGGGTAAGCAGCTGTTCCCGCATGTGCCATCCTGCATGCGCCTGTGAGGCGCGTAGCATTTTGTGACCTCGCTTGTCCTACACGGCGCGCTGTACCAGACCGACGAAACAGGCTCTGCTCCCTACCGTAAATTGAACCCAGTCGGCAATACGGCCGGCGATTTACCAACCCGATTGCCTGTGATGGGCATGACCTTAGGAGTACACCATGAGAGCATCGAAAACCCTGGCTTCCGCCGTCGCCGCAGCCGCCGTGGTTGGCGCCATTGGCCTGGCTTATGCCCAGGACACCAGCACCACCACGCCCGCCACGCCGGCAGACCAGACCATGCAGAACCAGGGCAGCACCAGCCCCAGCACCTCGCCTTCGACCAGCACGGACACCGCTGTCACGCCGACCGAGCGTCCCGCACAAGCTGACCGCAACTAAGCCAGGCCATTCATGCACCTGCGCATGAAATCGCTCCGGATCGCCTTGGCGGCCCGGAGCGTTTTATGTGGGATGCGACATTTTTTGATTTCTGTCCATGGCTGCCTCCCCGCCTGATGTTCAGCAGCGGCCCGCTGCTGAAGGACCGGCCCCGGCGCCGGTGGACACGCGGCATTCCGATATTCTTGACGGCATCAAGCAGGGCGTTCTCTGGGGCGCCGCGATCGCGGTGCTGGTCCTGCCGCTCTTCAGGCCTCACCCCGTGGCCCCGCCGGCGGCCGTCGGCCTTCAAGCCACGGCGCCCCCGCCCATGACGCCGCGCACGGCGGATTTCGGCGGCGAGCCGGCTTCAAACGAAGCCCGCGAAGTCGCCAACTGGGTCGTCAGCTCCGGCGACAACCGCAAACTCTTTTTTGTCATCCTCGACAAGATCAACACCAAGGTGTTTGTCTTCGAGCCCTCCGGCAAGCTGCGCAGCGCCACGCCGGTGTTGATAGGCGCGGCGCGCGGCGACGATTCGGTGGACGGCATAGGCGGGCGGCCCATCGCCCAGGTGCAGCCGCAGGAGCGCACCACGCCCGCGGGCCGTTTCGTCGCCGAACCCGGGCGCAACGCCACGGGCGAGGACGTGGTCTGGGTCGACTACGACGCGGCCGTGTCCATGCACCGCGTGCGCACGCTGGAGCCCAAGGAGCGCCGGCTCGAGCGCCTCGCCTCGCCGACCACCGAGGACAACCGCATCTCCTACGGCTGCATCAACATGCCGGTGGAGTTCTATGAAAACGTGCTCAAGCCCGCTTTCAACGCGAGTTACGGCGTGGTCTATGTGCTGCCCGAAGTCAAGCCGCTGGCCGAGGTGTTTCCGGCCGCGCATGAACTCGCCGTGAAGCAGGGCACGGTGCCCGCGGGCTGAGATTTCCCTTCGGCCATTCCCCCTCTCCTGATTTGTAACTTGTAACGGGCGCCAGCACGGCGTCCCGCTCGGTGTTGCGCGCAGGCATCTGCCGCGCCAAAAAATGCCGCCTCCGGCGACTGTTACATGCCCCCGCAAGTCCTTCCGTTAGGCTGCTAAAGCTGCTTCTTTCGGGCATTTTAAAAGGGTTCATTGCTATACAAGTCATAGCAAGTATCCGAGACGGTTCAGGGTTTCTCCGTTGAGCACAATTGCTTGCATCGCTAACATGGTGCAACCGTGCCGGGGCGCACTCAACAGACAGCGATCCCGGTTTTTTGGATGTGCGTTCGCGCACTTTTCAGCGCCACGCACAGGACCCCGGATGTTGTTCGCAGGCAGGAAACACGCAGCAAAAATCGCCTTCGCGACGGCCTTTGCCGTCCTTGCCGCGAGCCCCTTGTTTTCCTTCGCCGCGCCGCTGGCGCCCTACACCGACAGTGCCGCCGCGCCGGCCGCAAGTCCCGGCACCGGCATGGTGCTGGTCTCCGCCTCTCCCGATGCACGCCAGGCTTTGCGCTGGGTGGTGGATGCGCGCGACAACGGAGGCCTGCCCTTTGTGATCGTCGATAAAAAAGGCGGTCGCATCTTTGTGTTCGAGGCGGGCGGCCAGCTGCGCGGCACATCGCCCGCTTTGACGGGCCTGGCGCCCGGCGACCATGGCGTGCCCGGCATGGCGCAGCGCAGCGTGGCCAGCCTACGCGAGGATGAACGCACCACGCCCGCGGGCCGCTTTGTCTCCGAGCCCGGCCACAACCTGCAGGGTGAGGCCATTGTCTGGATCGACTATGCGGCCAAGCTCGCCATACACCGCCTGCGCCCGGCGCCGCCGGCCGAGCGCCGCGCGGAGCGCCTGGCCTCGGAAACACCCGACGACAACCGCATCTCCATGGGTTGTGTGGTGGTGCCGGTCCGCTTTTACGAAACCGTGGTCGGCCCTGTCCTGGGCAAAAGCCGCGGCATTGTCTACGTGCTGCCCGACACCCAGCCGCTGGCCAGCATGCTGGGTGCGCTGCAGCTCAGCCAGCGCTAGCCCTTCCCGGGCCGCAGCTCCCTGGCTGCTTTTGTAAGGTCCCTGCCTGCAAGCGGCTGCTTGCACAACTACACGCGCGTCAGCCATGCCCTACTTGCAGCGGGCCTGCAGGCTGGCATGGGCGGCACAGCGCGCTGCCTACATTGGACTTGTCTTCAATACTCTTTAGGAGAAACAGCATGCCCCTCATTGCCTGGCTACTAGGTGTCCCCCTCAGCGTGATCCTGATCCTGATGCTGCTGGGCGTGTTTTAGGCCCCGCAAGGTTGACGGCCTCGCGGCCGTTCAAACAAAAAGCCCGCATTCGCGGGCTTTTTGTTTACAGCGCGTCGGCGGCTTCCCTGCGCCGCGCGCGCACGCGCGTCACCTTCCACCAGCCCGGCAGCAGGCTTTGTATTTCGGGCCGGGTAAAGCGGTCGTCTATCAGGTAGACCACGCCGCGGTCGGAGGTCGTGCGTATCACCCGGCCGGCCGCCTGCACCACTTTCTGCAAGCCGGGGTAGAGGTAGGTGTAGTCATAGCTCTGCGCCGCGCCGAAGTTGGCGCCCATGCGCTCGCGGATCTGCTCGTTCACCGCATTGACCTGGGGCAGGCCCAGGGTCGCGATGAAAGCGCCTATCAGTCGCTCGCCCGGCAGGTCTATGCCTTCGGCAAACGAGCCGCCCAGCACGGCAAAGCCTATGCCTTGCGAGGCCGGCGTGAAGCGCGCGAGGAAGGCGTCACGCGCGGCTTCTTCCATGCCGCGCGTCTGCTCCCACACCGGAATCTGCGGGTAGCGCTGGCGGAACAGCGTGACCAGCTTTTGCAGGTAGTCGTAGCTGCTGAAAAACGCCAGGTAGTTGCCGGGCCGGCCCTCATATTGCCGTGCCATCAGGTCGACGATGGGCGAGAGCGAATCGTCCCGGTGCTGAAAACGGGTGGAAACATCGCTGACCACCGAGACCCGCAGCTGCTCGGCCAGGAAGGGTGACTCGACTTCGGTCCACACCGTGCCGGCCGGCAGGCCCAGCGTGTCGGCGTAATAGTTCTGCGGGCTCAGCGTGGCCGAAAACAGCGCCGCCGACTGCGCGGCCGCAAAGCGCGGCGCCAGAAAGGGCGCGGGCACCACGTTGCGGATGTTGAGCAGCGCCAGCGGCTGGCCCAGTGCCTGGCCGAATGCGCCCGGCCCGCTATCGGTTTGCAGCGTCACGTCGAACAGCGAATGCTCGCCAAAGGCCTCGGCCATGCGCGAGAAGTGCAGGGCCTCGAAATAAAAGTCCTGCAGCTCGCCGTCCATGCGCGTCGGATTGGCCAGCAGGAAATCGGTGACCTGGGTCAGGGCCTGGCCCAGGGTCTTGAGGAAGGGTGCGGGCAGCTCGGCATGCACCTCGTAGGGCTCGCTCTGCGCCTGCTGCAGCTCCTGCAGGCCGCGGTTGAGCCGCTCCAGCGCGCCGCGCACGGCGCGCGGCGCGCCGGCATGCACCTGCTGCAGCTGCGCCTGGCTCAGCGTGGCCGAGTACATTTTTCGTGCGCGTTCCACCAGGTTGTGCGCCTCGTCCACCAGCACGCCCACGCGCCACTGGTTGCCCTGGGCCTGGCCGTGCAGCAGCGCGCTGGTGTCGAAGTAATAGTTGTAGTCGCCCACCACCACGTCCGACCAGGTCACCAGTTCCTGGCTCAGGTAGTAAGGGCAGACGTGGTGGTCCAGCGCCAGTTCGCGCAGCGCGGCCTTGTCCAGCGGGCCGTGCGCGGCGGCGTGCTTCACGGCGGCACTGCGCGCCTGCGGCAGTCGGTCATAAAAGCCCTTCGCCAGCGGGCAGGCGTCGCCGTGGCAGGCCTTGCCCGGGTGTTCGCAGGCCTTGTCGCGCGCCACCAGTTCCAGCACGCGCAGCGGCAAGGACTGGCTGCTGCCCTTGATGCGGTCCAGCGCGTCCAGCGCCAGCCGGCGCCCCGGGGTTTTGGCAGCCAGGAAGAACAGCTTGTCGAGCTGCTTTTTCGGCACCGCTTTGAGCAGCGGAAACACCGTGCCTATGGTCTTGCCTATGCCCGTGGGCGCCTGCGCCATCAGGCAGCTGCCGGCCTGCGCGGTTTTGTAGACGGCCTCGGCCAATTCGCGCTGGCCGGGCCGGAAGGAGGGGTGGGGAAACGCCAGCGCCGTGAGCGCCGCATCGCGCGCCTGGCGGTGCGCCAGTTCCTGCTCGGCCCAGGCCAGGAAACGTTCGCACTGCGCCTCAAAATAGTCCTTGAGCGCAGCGGCCGTGAAGTGCTCGGTCAGCGGCGTTTCCTGCGCGCTGGCCACGTCGAAATAGACCAGCGTCAGGTTGATGTCTTGAAGCTTCCTGTCCTGGCACAGCAGCCAGCCGTAAATCTTGAGCTGCGCCCAGTGCAGGTGGCGGCGGTTGTCGGCCATGGCGTGCAGGTCGCCCCTGTAGGTCTTGACCTCTTCGAGCTGGTTTTGCTCGGGGTCGTAGCCGTCGGCGCGGCCGCGCACCGTGAGCGCCTTGTAGTCGCCCTCCAGGCTGACTTCGGCCTGGTAGGACTCCCCACGGCGCGACGCGACCAGCGCATGGCCGGCCATGCCTTCCTGGGCCGAAGGCGAGGGTGTAAAGCGCAGGTCCAGGTCGCCATGCTTGGCAGTGAACTCGCACAGGGCCCTGACGGCCACAAGGTATTTCAATCGGGGTGTGCTCTCTGGATGGAGGGGGAAGCGGGCGGGGCAGGGCTTCATGGTAGCGCAGCCGCCCGCCGCGGAGATTGTTCCCTCTGCGGAAACAGAACATTACCGCGCCCGCCATTTACCGATGCACCGCCGCCGTCTACATTGACGCCCATGGACCAAATTGTTGTGTGGCTGGAGCAGTACGGCCTGGCCGCTGTTTTCCTTAACATCGTGCTGGAGCAGCTCGGCCTGCCGGTTCCGGCCTATCCGGTGCTGATACTCACTGGCGCCCTGAGCTATAGCGGCCGGTATTCGGCTGGCGGCCTGCTCGCGACGGCCGTGCTGGCCTGCCTGATCGCCGACAGCCTCTGGTACTGGGCCGGCCGTCGCTACGGCAGCCGCGTGCTCAAGACCTTGTGCCGGATTTCGCTGTCCCCCGACTCCTGCGTGCGGCAGACCGAGTCCATCTTCACGCGCTGGGGCGCCAGGTCGCTGGTGCTGGCCAAGTTCATCCCGGGTTTCGCCTCGCTGGCCACCGCGCTGGCGGGGCGCACCGGCGTGCCTTTCGGCCGCTTCCTGTTCTTTGATGCCATAGGCGCGGCGCTGTATGCCGGCGTGGGGCTGGCCATAGGCATGCTGTTCCATGACGCGGTGGCCGACGTGCTGGCCGTCTTCGAACAGATGGGCCGCATAGGCCTGATGGTGCTGCTGGCCGCCTTCGCGCTGTTCCTGGCGCACAAATGGTGGCAGCGCCAGCGCTTTTACCGCCAGCTGCGCATGGCGCGCATCACGCCGCAGGAGCTGCTGCAGCTCACGCGCGGCGAGCAAGCGGCCGTGATCCTCGACGTGCGCACCGAACTGAGCCGCGGCACGGGCGGCATCATCCCGGGCGCCTTGCTGTGGTCGGACCCGGACCGCAAGATGGCCACGCTGGACCTGCCGCACGACGTGCCCGTGGTGGTGTATTGCGCCTGTCCCAACGACGCCTCGGCCGCCCAGGTGGCCAGGCGCCTGATGGCGGCGGGCTTCAAGAACGTGCGGCCGCTGCATGGCGGCATAGATGCCTGGCAGGCAGCCGGGCTGTCGCTGGAATACCCGCATGCCGTGTGAATGGATGGGAAAGGGTAAAAGTACCTTTGCCTTGCGCGGGAGGGCGGCGCTAAGCTCTTGTGCCCAGGTCGTTTCAATTAGCCCGCCGAAAAAGAGGTCTTAAGTTTTCAAATCTGGCATGTGCCGATGGCTGCCGCACCCAAAAGAAGACAGGGTGTTGTCCTATGGCGGATTTTCCAGCGGCGCAGCACACTCGGTTTCGCAAACGCCGTGCAAAATGCATGAAGGCATCTCGCCTTTGCCAAGAAAGTAAACAGCAGCGCATGAAGCCCTCTTCGCCAGGCGAATTGACCGCAGCCCACCGCCCGCCTGGCGCGACGGGAGGGACCGGCGACGTGTTGGCGGGCCTGTTCAGCGGGGTCGGACTGTGAAGCGCGACGAAACCCTGGCCCAGGCCAACGAACGCCTGCAGGCCGAGGCACTGGCGCTGGCCGAGGCCAACAAGGCCCTGGCGCAGGAGCTCGCCGAGCAGCGCCGCGCCGCCGAGCTGCTCCGGGACGACGTGGACAGCCTGCGCAGCCTGGCGTCGATCTCAGCCGACTGGTACTGGGAGCAGGACGCCGATTGCCGTTTCACCGCCTTTGCCGCCGAGCGCGGCGTGGGCAGCGCGAGCAGCAGTAGCAGCGCGGACCCGGACCTCAGCAGCGCCATCGGCAAGCAGCGCTGGGAGCTCGACGGCGCCTACCCCCTGAGCATGTCCTGGGACCACCACCGCGCGGTGCTGGAGGCGCGCCAGGCCTTCCGCGATTTCGAGTACATCCGCGTGCTGGACGACGGCGTGGCCCACTATTTTTCCGCCAGCGGCGTTCCCGTGTTCAACAAGCAGCAGGAGTTCGCCGGCTACCGCGGCATCACGCGAGACACCACGGTGGCCAGGCGCATCGAGGAAAAAGAGCGAAAGGCCGCGCGCTTCCTCGACGACGTCGTCGACAACATGCCGGTCGCCGTGCACCTGAAGTCGGTGCAGGACGGCCTGCGTATCGTGGCCTGGAACAAGGCGGCCGAAAGCCTCTACGGCATACGGCGCGAGGACGCCATGGGCCGCACCGTGCACGACCTCTGGCCGCAGGACCACGCGGACCGTATCAATGTCTCCGACGTGGAAGTGGCCAACACCGGCATCATGCAGGACTTCCCCGACCGGGTCATCATGACGCGGGACCGCGGCAGGATACGCGTGCACATGCGCAAGCTGCCGCTCAAGGACGGCGGCGGCAGGGTTACCCACATCCTGATCACGGCCGAGGACATCACCGAGCGCCTGGCCGCCGAGGACCGCCTGCGCAGTAGCCAGGCGCGGTTCAGAAGCCTCACCCAGCTCTCGTCCGACTGGTACTGGGAACAGGACAAAAACTTCCGCAACGTCTTTGTCTCCAACGATCCGCAGCGCTTTGCCCTGGGAACCCAGGTCATCGGGGAAGGGCTGTGCCGATGGGACCTGCCCAACTCCGCGCCGCTTGTCGGCACGTGGGAGGAGCACAAGGCCGCCTTGCAGGCGCATTTACCGTTCCGTAATTTTGAGTACCAGCTGACCAAGGCGGATGGCGGTGTCATTTACCGCAGCGTCAGCGGAGAGCCGGTGTTTGGTGACAACGGAGCCTTTGAAGGTTACCGCGGCGTGGGAAGTGACATCACCGAGCGCAAGCAGACCGAAACCGCGCTGCGCACGAGTAACGCGCGTTTCCGGGCGGTGGTCGGGGCGCTTGCCGAAGGCGTGATGCTGCGTGACGCCGAAGGCAAAATCATCGACTGCAACCCCAGCGCGGAGCGCATTTTCGGCAAGACCATGGCGCAGATGAAGGGCCAGACCTCGGCGGCGCCGGATTGGGAGCGCTTGCGCGAGGACGGCACCCACATGCCCGAAGTTGAATGGGCCAGCGTGCGCGCCGTCACCAGCGGCCAGGCGCAGAACAACGTCGTGCAGCGTTACCGCAGGCCCGACGGCAGTACCTTCTGGGGCCTCATTAACGTGCAGCCTCTCTTTGACGGCAAGAGCGACAAGCCCATCGGCTTTGTCACTTCCATCTCCGACATCACCAAACGCAAGCAGGCGGAGGTGGAAATCGTGCGGCTCAACGTCGACCTGGAAAACCGCGTGCTGCGCAGGACGGCGCAGCTCGAGGCCGCCAACAAGGAAATGGAGGCCTTCTCCTATTCCGTGGCGCACGACTTGCGCACGCCGCTGAGCACCATAGACGGCTTTTGCGCGCTGATGGAAAAACACATGCCGCCGGCCGCCGGCGAGCGCGCCCTGCATTTTCTCGAACGCATACGCAGCAGCGTGCGGCGCATGGGCGAGCTCACCGACGGGCTGCTGGCCCTCACGCGCCTGTCGCGCACCAGCATGGTCTGGGACACGGTGGACCTCAGCGCCGAGGCGCTGCGCGTGGCCAAGCGGCTCAAGGACGCCGAGGCCGGGCGCGAGGCGCGCATCGCGATCGAGCCCGGCATGGCGGCGCGCGGCGACCAGGCCATGCTGGGCCAGGTGCTGGAGCAGCTGATCGCCAACGCCTGGAAGTTCAGCGCCAAGAAGGAGCGCGTCGAGATCGAGATCGGGCGCCAGCGCGGCAAGGACGCGCAGCCGGTGTTCTTCGTGAAGGACAAGGGCGCCGGCTTTGACATGGCTTACGTCGACAAGCTGTTCGGCAACTTCGAGCGCCTGCACTCGCCCGAGGAATTCGCCGGCAGCGGCATAGGCCTGGCCACGGCCAAGCGCATCATCGACCGGCACGGCGGCAAGATCTGGGCGCAGTCGGTGGTCGGCGAAGGCAGCACCTTTTATTTCTCGCTGGGCGGCGACCAGACCGGCCTCGGGCAGGACGGGCGTGGGACTCAGGGCGCCCAGGCCGCCGAAACAGAGCACGAATCGGGCTTCTCGACGCTGGAGGTGCCCAGCAGCGCGCCCCTGAGCAGCGACAACGACGCCTTCATGCTCAACGACCAGCAGTTCAGCAACGCCTTCGAGCACGCCGCGATCGGCATGACGCTGATAGGCATAGACTCGCGCCGCCTCAAGGTCAACACCGCCTTCTGCCAGATGCTCGGTTATTCCGAGGCCGAGATGCTGGCGCGCACCATCCACGACCTGACCCATCCCGACGACATCGAATGGGACTTGAAGCAGCGCCAGCGCGCGCTGGCCGGCGAGATCGAATCCTTCCATACGGAAAAGCGCTACATCCACAAGGACGGCCACATCGTATGGGGCTATATGAGCTGCTCCCTGGTGCGCGACGAGGACCGCAAGCCGCTGCGCTTCATCGCGCAGATCCAGGACATCACCGAGCGCAAGCAGACCGAGCAGGTGCTGCGCGAAAGCGAGGAGCGCTTCCGCGCGCTCACCGAGCTGTCCTCCGACTGGTTCTGGGAGCAGGACGAGAACTTCCGCTTTGTCGAGGTGTCGGGCGAGGCGCCCAACGCTTCGGGCGTCCAGAAATCAGCCTATGGCAAGACCCCCTGGGAGCTCGACTACATCCAGATGAGCGACGAGGGCTGGGCCCATTACAAGGCCGTGGTGCAGCGGCACGAGGTTTTTCGCGATCTTGAAACCACGCGGCGCGACTCCAAGGGCCGGACCCGCTACTTCAGCATCAGCGGTGTGCCGAAGTTCGATGTCAACGGAAAATTCACCGGCTACCGCGGCACCGGTCGCGACACCACCGAGATGCGCCGCGTCACCGAGGCGCTGCGCACCAGCGAAGCGCAACTGCGTGAAATCACCGACACCATACCGGCCTGGATCACCTACGCCGACGCCGACCAGTACCTGCGTTTTCACAACCGTGCCTACGAGGAAGTCTTCGGCATGACGAGCGCGCAGCTCGAAGGCAAGACCATACGGGACATTGTGGGCGAGGAGATGTACGCGCTGATCAGGCCCCGGGTTGAGGAGGTGTTGCAGGGTTACCCAGTGGTCTACGAGCGCGCGCAGAAAACCGCGCGCGGCGGCACGCGCGACTACGTGGTCAACTACTTCCCGCGCTACGGCGAAGGCAGGGACGAGGGCAAGGTGATCGGCTTCTACACCCTGGCCAACGACATCACCGAGCTCAAGCGCATAGACCGCATGAAGAGCGAATTCGTTTCCACGGTCAGCCACGAGCTGCGCACGCCGCTCACCTCGATACGCGGCTCGCTGGGCCTGATCTCCGGCGGCGTCGCCGGCCAGCTGCCCGAGGCCGTCAAGACCCTGGTCGGCATCGCCAAGAGCAACTGCGAACGCCTGATCAGGCTCATCAACGACATCCTGGACATCGAGAAGATAGAGTCCGGCAAGATGACCCTGGACCTGCAGGTGATAGAACTCAAGCCCCTGCTGGAGCAGGCGCTGGCCGCCAACGAGGGCTACGGCGCCGCCAAGAACGTGAGCCTGAGCCTGCAGTTCCCAGACGAGGAACTCATGGTCAGGGCCGACGGCGACCGCCTGACGCAGGTCGTCACCAACCTGTTGTCCAATGCGATGAAGTTTTCCCCGTCCGATGGCGTGGTGGAAATCCATGCGGGGCGCAGCGCGAGCGGCGGCGTGCGCGTCGAGGTGCGCGACCACGGGCCAGGTATTCCCGAGGAGTTTCGCAAGCGCATCTTCCAGAAGTTTTCCCAGGCCGATTCCTCCGACACGCGCCAGAAGGGCGGCACCGGGCTGGGCCTGAACATTTCACGCGCCATCATCGAGCGCCTGGGCGGCAGCATAGGCTTTGAAACCCGTAACGGCGAAGGCACCACCTTCTACTTCGAACTGCCGGAATGGGTGGAGCCGCCGCCCACGCGCCCGGTGGAGATGACCGGCGACAGGCCCTGCGTGCTGATCTGCGAGGACGACCACGATATCTCCCGCCTGATCGGCATGATGCTGGACAAGGGCGGCTTCGATTCCGACCCTGTCTACAGCGCCGAGGAGGCCCTGGCCCAGCTGGGGCAGCGGCACTACGACGCCATCACGATAGACCTCAAGCTGCCCGGCCAGGACGGCATCTCGCTGATACGCCAGCTGCGCGGGCGGCTGCTCACGCGCGACGTGCCCGTGGTCGTCATCTCGGCCTGGGCCGGTGAGGGCAAGGTGCAGTTCAACGACCAGGCCTTGACCGTGTCGGACTGGCTGGAAAAACCCATAGACGAAAACCTGCTGGTGCTGGGCGTGCGCCGCGCCATCGAAGGCGCGGCCGAAAACAAGCCCGTCATCCTGCACGTCGAGGACGACCCCGACATCCAGCGCATCGCGGCCACCATCGCGCAGGACTTCGCGACCTTCGTCTTTGCGGCGACCCTGCAGGAAGCCCGCGCGCGGCTGGAGAGCCAGCCCTTCGACCTGGTCCTGCTCGACATCAACCTCAAGGAAGGCTCGGGCTGGGACCTGCTGACCGACATCGAGGCGCTGGAGTCGCCGCCGCCCGTGGTGGTGTTCTCCGCGATGGAAGCCACCCGGGCCCAGGCCGCCCGCGCCACCGCCGTGCTGGTCAAGGCCAAGACCTCCAACGAGGAACTGCTGGCCACTTTGAGGCGGGTGCTGGGCCTGGCGCGGCCGCCTGAAATAGAGCTCGAGTAGGCCCTAGGCCCCGGACGACTCCAGCAGCGCGGTGTAGCGGCGCTGCATTTCCTCAGGCGTGAGCGTCTCAATGCTGTGGCCCACGCTCCAGCGGTGGCCAAAGGGGTCGCGAAAGCTGCCCGAGCGCTCCCCGTAAAACTGGTCTTGCGCGGCCATCTCCAGCGTGGCGCCGGCTTGCAGCGCCCGTGCGATCACCGCGTCGCAGTCGTCGACATGCAGGTGCAGGGTCACGCTCACCGGTGTGCCCTTCGCGGGCGCGCCCGTGCCGCATTCCGGGAACTCGTCCGACAGCATCAGCGTGGTGCCGCCGAATTCCAGCTCGGCGTGGCCTATGCGCCCGCTGGGCTCGGTCAGGCGGAATTTTTCCGTCACGCCAAACACCGAGGTGTAAAACGCCAGGGCTTTTTCAGCATCCTTGACGTGGATATACGCAAACAGTTCGTGGATCGCCATGTGAGGGAACTCCTGAAAGGGAATGCGGCCAGTCTAGAGGCCGGCCGCCCCGCGGTCTTGAACAAAATTGACATGCGGCCGTGAAGGGGATGAAGGGGGCGCGCAAGACCGAGGCACCAGCACATGGTTGGCCGACGCGGGCCGCGCCAGCCGGTACTGCTCGGGCGTGAGTCCGGCGAATTCGCGGAACTCGCGGCTCAAATGCGGCTGGTCGCTGTAGCCCGCTTCCATGGCCACGGCGGCCAGGCCCAGCGGGCCCTGCAGCAGCGGCAGTGTTTTCTGGAAACGCTGCAGCCGGCAATACAGCTTGGGGCCCAGGCCCACGGCCTGCGAGAACAGGCGTATGAACTGGCGGTGGCTGTAGCCGCTGCGGGCCACCGCGTCCTCCACGCCCATGCCCGCCTCGAACTGCCGCAAGGCCTGCATGACCACCGGGTGCGCCGGCTGCGCCGGGCCGGCGCGCAGCCGCTGCAGCAGCAGGGCCTCCAGGCGGCGCAGGGCCTGCTGCGGCGTGGCGGCGGCCAGCAGCTGCTCGCGCGCCAGCTCCGCATGGTTTCCCCAGAGGTCTTCCAGGCTCACATGCCGACCGGCCAGCTCATCGGCCGGCAGGCCCAGCAGCGCCTGCGCCGCGCCGGGCAGCAGTTGCACACCCACCGAATGCGAGGGCGCACCGACATCCTTGGCATAAAAGCCCGCACGCGGCCCACCCACCAGGGCCTGGCCCAATTGCCGGCCCGTGCCGTCCGCGGCATGGTCAAAGATGCGCACGCCCGGCCCCGAGAGGCGGAACACCAGGTGCATCAGGCCGGTCGGCAGCACGTGCTCGCGCGCCGGCTTCACATCACCTGCGGCGGGCAGGCTGACCCACGCGGTCTTGACGAAGCGGGCAAGCAGGGGATGGGGTGCGCGTTGCATGGTGGTGAAAGCGTATCGCTTGACCTTCAGTCTAGGGCTTGCCAAGCCCCCTTGTCATGCGTTCGGCCATGCAGCGGCCCAGCCAGCAGGCTTTCCTGGCCGTGAATCCGATCCCTCCCGTAAATAGAAATTTAATTTCAAATAAATGCACATACACCCGGGTATTTACTTACATAAACTCACATTTAGCCAAATATCCTACGAATTATGAAAATTACTTTCACTTAGGAGTGCTTTATGGTTAACCATCGCCTACATACGCGCCGGCTGCTGCCGGCCCTGGTTTTTGGCCTGATGGCCGCCTTGCAGGGCGCCGCACCCGCGCTGGCGCAGGCGCCGGCCTCCGCGGCCAACCTCGCCATGGTCGGTGAACCGCCCTCGCTGGACCCCATGCAGGCGACCACCGACCTGGTCGGCACCATCATGCAGCACGTGTATGAGCCGCTCTACACCTTTGACGCCAAATGGAATGTCGTGCCCATGCTGGCCGAAGGCATGCCGCGTTTCTCGGCCGACGGCAAGGTCGTCACCATCACGCTGCGCAAGGGCGTGAAGCTGCACTCGGGCCGCGCGCTCGACGCCGAGGACGTGGTTGTCAGCCTCAAGCGCTGGATCAAGGAGGCACCGCGCGGCAAGGCCGTGGGCAAGGAAATCGTCGACTTGAAGACCGCAGGCCCGCTCACCGTGGAGCTGACGCTCAGGGCGCCTTACGCGCCGCTGCTCGCGCAGCTGGCCCTTCCCAGCGGCATGGCCGCCATCATGGCCAAGGAGGCCGTGCAGATTCCGCTGCGTGACTTCATAGGCACGGGCCCCTACAAGTTCAAGGAACGCCGCACCGACCAGTTCGTGGTGCTCACGCGCTTTGACGGCTACACCTCGCGCAAGGAGCCGGCCAACGGCTACGGCGGCAAGCGCGAGGCCTTTATCGAGGAGCTGCGCTTCATCCCCGTGCCCACGCCCGGCACGCGCGTTGAAGGCGCTCTGTCCGGCCAGTTCCACTTCGCCGACCTGCTGCCCATAGACGCGCTGGCCCGCCTCGAAAAATCCGGCGGCCGCGCCGCGCCCGTGATCACGCCGGCCTTCGGTTTCCCGTACCTGGTGTTCAACACCCGCGAGGGCATCAACGCCAACAAGGGCATGCGCCAGGCGATACAGACCGCCATAGGCCCCGGCGAAATGATGGCCGCCGGTTTCGGCGACACGCGCTTCTTCACGGCCGAGGCCAACCACTTCCCGCAGGGCTCGCCGTATTACTCAGCCGCCGGCGCCGAGAGCTACAACCAGCGCGACCCTGCCAAGGCCAAGGGCCTGGCCGAAGCCGCCGGCTACAAGGGCGAGACCGTGCGCATCCTCACCAGCCGCCAGTACGACTTTCACTACAACATGGCTGTGGTCATGGCCGAGCAGCTCAAGCGCGCCGGCATCAAGGCCGAGCTCACCGTGGTCGACTGGTCCACGCTGGTGCAGCGCCGCAACGACTCCTCCGCCTGGGACATCTACGTCACGCATTCGGGCCTCTTGCCCGAACCCATGCTCTCGCCGCCGCAACTCGGCGACGGCGCGCCCGGCTGGTGGAACACCCCGGGCAAACAGGCCGCGCTGCTCGAGTTCAACCACACCCCGGTTCCCGCCAAGCGCGCGCCGCTGTGGGGCAAGGTGCAGCAGCTGGTGTACGACGAAGTGCCTTATATCGACATCGGCAAGTTCAACAGCCTGTCGGCCAAGTCCACCAAGCTGGAAAACTACCAGCCCGCGCTGTGGCCTTTCTTCTGGAACGTGAAGCTTAAAAACTGAACGCCCTCAAGGCGCAAAAGCAAAAAAGCCGTGCGGCTGCAAACCGCACGGCTTTTTTCATGGGCGAGGGGTTTCCTCAGGGTTGCCGGCTCTGGTTCATCGCGTTGTCGAATTCCTCGCGCGAGAGAAAGTTGTCCTTGTTGAGGTCGGCCTCGTCAAAATGTTTCGAGACGCCGCGAAAGTTCGAAGCCTCGTCGCGGCTGACCTTGCCGTCGCCGTTCTTGTCCATGAACTTGAAGGCGCGCTCCAGGTCCTTGGGGTCGTACTTGGCGACAGCGGGTGCGGCAACGGCGGGCGCGGAGGCCGCTGCCGCCGGCTCCGCCGTCTGGGCCTGCGCCTGCGCGGCCAGCAGGGCGGCCGCGGCGGCCAGGGCCAGCAAAGACCCCAGCATCACCATGCGGGGGCGGGCCGGGCTGGAAGGCGCGCGGATGGGGAGGGTCTTTGTCGTGGGCTGCTTCATGGGCTTCCTGCGTGAGTAGGTCATAGGCATCATTGGATGCTACCCCCGCCCCCAATACCAGTGTTCTTGCAGGGTGTTGCGCCGCTTTACCTGCGCGTGCGCCGGGGACACATTTCTTTGCGGGCCGGCGGCGGCGCGATCACACAAAAAAACATCTTTGTTCCGGGCCCGGGTTGACAGGCGGCGGCCACTGGCTCAATACTAAGCCAAATGGTTAAGTATCAAGACAATGCCGATGGTGCCCTGAATGCCGTGTTCGCCGCGCTGGCGGACCCGACACGCCGCAAGGTGCTGCAAGACCTGGAACGCGGCCATCTCTCCGTCGGCGAGCTGGCCCAGCCGCACGGCATGTCCTTGCCCGGCTTCATGAAGCACCTGCGCGTGCTCGAGGACGCCGGCCTGGTGACACGCGCCAAGGACGGGCGTGTCGTCAACCTGGCCCTGTCGCCCGAGCCCATGCAGGAGGCCGCCATGTGGCTGTCCCGTTACGAGAAGTTCTGGTCCGAGCGCCTCGACGCCCTGGGCCGCTACCTGTACCACCAAGAGGAGCTGAACCCGCCATGGAAAAAAGCGCAACGCAAGGCAAGCCGGCCTCCGTCCACTTCACCCGGCACTACCCCGCCAGCTGCGAAAAAGTCTGGCGCGCGTGGACCGACCCGCAAGCGCTAGCGCAGTGGTTCGGCCCCGACCCGGCCGGTGTGGTGACCCTGGCCGAGATGGACGTGCGCGTGGGCGGCCGTTACCACATCCGCTTCGGCGTGCCGGGCCAGGAGACCCACAACGTGGCCGGCACCTACCTGGAAGTGGAGCCGCCCCACAAGCTGGTGTTCGACTGGGGCTGGCAGAGCACGCCCGAACGCGTGTCGCGGGTCACCGTCACGCTGCGGCCCTCGGGCGGCGGCACCGAACTCGTGTTCGTGCATGAAAAATTCTTCGACCAGGCCGCGCGCGACAGCCACAACCAGGGCTGGGCCGGCGCCTTCCTTAAACTCGACAAGCTTTTCCCCGCTGCATCGGCTGCCACGGCTGCATAGTCCGCACCGTCCGCCGCTTGAAGCGCATCACCCTGAAAGGAGTCCACCATGCTCGCCAACCGAAACGCCATGCCCACCATCGCCGTCAAGGACCTGGCCGCCGCCCGCAAGTTCTATGAGGGCAAGCTGGCCCTCACACCGCTGCAAAGCACCGAAGAGGGCGTGCTCACTTACCAGAGCGGCACCGCCGCCATCGTCGTCTATGTCTCGCAGTTCGCGGGCAGCAACCAGGCGACCGCCTGCACCTGGAGCGTGGGCGACGAGTTCGACGGCATCATGAACGCCCTCAAAGCCAAGGGTGTGGTGTTTGAGCACTACGACCTGCCCGGCATGACCTTGCAGGGCGATGCCCATGTGGCCGGCGACTTCAAGGGCGCCTGGTTCAAGGACCCGGACGGCAACATCCTGCACATCCTCAACCGCTGATTCCTCCAACCCCTCCCAAGGAGTCCCGCCCGTGAACACCCATACCGCCATGCACGCCATCGTGTCCAGAGAAGAATGGCTCGCCGCCCGCCGCCTCTTGCTGGCCCGCGAAAAAGAACTCACCGCCCAGCGCGACCTGGTGAGCGCCGAGCGGCGCCGCCTGCCCTGGGTGCCGGTCGACAAGCCCTATATGTTCGACGGCCCGAACGGTAGCGAAAGCCTGGCCGCGCTGTTTGAGGGGCGCAGCCAGCTCATCGTCTACCACTTCATGTTCGGCCCGGACTGGGAAGAGGGCTGCCGCAGCTGCTCGTTTCTGGCGGACCACATCGACGGCACCCTGCCGCACCTGGCCGCGCGCGGCATCACGCTGGCCGTGGTCTCGCGCGCGCCGCAGGCCAAACTCGCCGCCTTCAAGCGGCGCATGGGCTGGCGCTTCAAGTGGGTGTCGTCCTTCGGCGGCGATTTCAACTACGACTACCACGTCTCCTTCACGCCCGAAGCGCTCGCCGGCGCAAAGGTGAACTACAACTACCGCATGGAAGACGTCGGCGGCATGGAGGACCTGCACGGCTTCAGCGTCTTCGCGCGCGACGGCCAGGGCCATGTCTTCCACACCTATTCAAGCTACGCCCGTGGCGCGGACGCCCTGGTGGGCGCTTACCACTACATGGACCTCACGCCCAAGGGGCGCGACGAAGACGGCCTGCCCTTTCCCATGGCCTGGGTGCGCCACCACGATCAATACGGCGCGGCTGAACCCATGGCCCAGGCCGCGCAGGCCTGTTGCCACGCCGAGGCTCCCCTTGCATGAAGGGCACTCTAGAAACGCACCTTCAGAAAAGCCGACGGCCCCTTGAGCTTGACGCGAAAGCGCGCGTTGTTGCTGTCCTCACGGCGCAGGTCTATGTCGGTCAGGCCGTAGTCCAGTACCACGCCGACATTTTTGGCTGGGAACCATTCCACACCCAGCGCGGCGTTGTAGATCTCGCCGCGCGTGCTGCCGCCGGTTTTTTTCACGCCCGAGGCATCGGCAAACAGCCGCAGGTCCGGCGAAATCGCATGCCTCACGCCCAGCTCCAGCAGCGGCGCCACCGCGTCGTCGCTGTCGCTTTGCCGTATGCTGCCGGTGCTGCCGCCCACCGCCGCGCTTGCACTCAGGTCCAGGCCCACGCGGTAGTAGGCCGCGCCCAGGCCCACGCCCATCACGGTGTTGCCCGAACCGAACCACCATTTGTAGGCCAGCTTGGCGAAGTCCACCTTCACGTCCAGGTTGGCCGTGCCCGTGGTCGTCACCGTGCCGCCGCCGGTCCTGAAGTTGCTGGCCAGCGAATCCCCGTAGCCGCGCTTGAACTGGTAATAGTCGAAAGACAAGCCCTGGCTGTCGAACAGCAGCACGTCGGCCTTGATGCGCGGCAGGGTCACGCTGCTGCTTTTGGAGTCGCCCGAGTCCAGCCGTCCGAAGTTGGTGTTCACCGCCGCGTTGAAGGTCGGGTCGGCGTGGAAAGCGCCTATCGAAAAACTCGCGCGGTCCAGCGCGGGCGAGGGCTGGGCCAGGGCCGTGCCGCCCAGCAGCGCCAGGGCGGCCAGCCCGGCTGTCTTCAGGGTGGGCCGTCCGGCACGGCGGGGCAGTGGCGTCATCCGCATGAAATTCATCCCATGAAAAATGTGGACGGCATGCTTCGAATGCTTGAATCACCATGCCGCAAACGTTTCCATAAATTAGCCAGCCGCCCACGGCCTGGCTATCCGCCAAACGCCGAGGCGCATGTAGGACAGCGTGTAGGACAGCGCGCGGCGCAGGCATGGCGTAACATGCGCGGCCACGGTATCGTTTTTGCGCCGGATGGACCTGAACCTGACCTGATTTGACTGGCGACATTCATTGATGAAGCAGAGGAGAAACCGCCAATGAGACAACACATGGACAGCCGCAAGCGCTGGTGGGCCCTGATGGTGCTGTGCCTCGGGGTGCTGATGATCGTGCTCGACACCACCATCGTCAACGTGGCCCTGCCTTCCATACGCACCGATTTGCATTTCACCGAGACCTCGCTGGTCTGGGTGGTCAATGCCTACATGCTGACCTTCGGCGGTTTTTTGCTGCTGGGCGGCCGGCTCGGCGACTTGTACGGCCACCGCCGGCTTTTCCTCGCGGGGCTCAGCCTCTTCACCCTGGCCTCGCTGGCCTGTGGCATCGCCAACTCGCAAGCCCTGCTCATCGTCGCGCGCGCGGTGCAGGGCCTGGGCGGCGCGGTGGTGTCGGCGATTTCGCTTTCGCTGATCATGAACCTCTTCACCGAACCGGCCGAGCGTGCCAAGGCCATGGGCGTTTACGGTTTTGTCTGCGCCGGCGGCGGCAGCATAGGCGTGCTGCTGGGCGGCGTGCTCACCGATTCGCTGAGCTGGCACTGGATCTTTCTGGTCAACCTGCCCATAGGCGGCGCGGTCTTCGCGCTGTGCCTCTTGCTGCTGCCCGGCGGCAAGGGCCAGGCCACCGGCGCGAAGCTTGACGTGGGCGGCGCCGTCACCGTCACCAGCTCGCTGATGCTGGCCGTCTACGGCATCGTCAACGGCAACGAGGCCGGCTGGCTCTCGGGCCAGACTTTGGGCCTGCTGGGCGCGGCCGCGGTGCTCATGGCCGTCTTCCTGGCGATTGAATCCAAGGTGCAGACGCCGCTGATGCCGCTGGGCCTGTTCCGCCTGCGCAACGTCGCCACCGCCAATGTGGTGGGCGTGCTCTGGGCCGCCGCCATGTTCGCCTGGTTTTTCATCTCGGCGCTCTACATGCAGCTGGTACTGGGCTACAGCGCCATGCAGGTGGGCCTCGGTTTCTTGCCGGCCAACCTCATCATGGCCGCCTTCTCGCTGGGCCTGTCGGCCAAGATCGTCATGCGCTTCGGCATACGCGCGCCCCTGGCCGCCGGCCTGCTGCTGGCCGCCGTGGGCCTGGCCCTGTTCGCGCGCGCGCCCGTGGCCGGCAGCTTTGCGCTCGACGTGCTGCCCGGCATGCTGCTGCTGGGCCTGGGCGCCGGCATGGCTTTCAACCCCGTGCTGCTGGCCGCCATGAGTGACGTGGATCCCAGCGAATCGGGCATTGCCTCCGGCGTGGTCAACACCTCTTTCATGATGGGCGGCGCACTCGGCCTGGCCGTGCTGGCCAGCCTTGCGGCCGCGCGCACCACCTCGCTGGGCGGTGCCGGGCTGGACGCGACCGCGGCGCTCAACGGCGGCTACCAGCTGGCCTTTGTGATCGGCGCGGTCTTCGCGGCCATGGCTGCCTTGCTGGGCGCCGTGCTGCTCAGGCCCGGCGCCGCAACGGCTGCCAGCGGCAAGCCCGCCACCGCGGCGCACTAGGCCGCGCGCCGCGGCCGGAAAACGCTGCCCGCACAAGGCGTTTCCGTCCTACACAGCGCGGGGAGGGGCCAGGCCTACCATCCGGCTTTTCCCAGGAGACACACCATGCCCGATGACACAAGCAAGACAGGCGCGGACCGCAAGCTGATTTCCCTCGAGCAGCCCCATGAGCTGCGCGACTGGATGGCGTCGCTGGGCTGCACCGAGCAGCAGCTGCGCGATGCCGTCAGGAATGTCGGCAACTCGGCCGATGCCGTGCGCCGCTACCTCTCGAAAAAATAAGCGGCGCTTCGCCGCGCGCCACCCGTGTTCGAGCTGCAATCCGCATGGTGGGAACTGCCCCTGCGGGCCGTGATCATCTACGGCGCGCTGCTGGCCATGGTCCGCGTCTCGGGCCGGCGCACCGTCGGGCAGTTCACGCCTTTTGACCTGCTGGTCGTGATGCTGCTCAGCGAGTCGGTGTCGAGTGGTCTCAGCGGCGGCGAGGAATCCGTCACCGGCGGCCTGCTGGCCGCCGCCACGCTGGTGGCGCTCAATGTGCTGGTCGCCTTCGCCACTTCGCGCAGCGCGCGCCTGCAGACGCTGATGGAAGGCCGGCCCGTGCTGGTCGGCCGCGACGGCAAGGTCTTCGGCGAAGTCCTCAAGAAACACCGCATCCCCCTGGGCGACCTTGAGCAGGCCCTGCGAGAAGCCGATTGCGAGCAGGCCGACATGAAATATGCCTGCCTCGAGGCCGACGGGAAAATCAGCATCCTCAAAGAAACGTCCAGCCCGCCGCTGGCCCCGTCCGGTGGACACTGAAGCGCTTGCGCGCAGCCGCAGCGTGCTGCTGCTGATCGACTTCATCAATCCCATGGATTTCCCGGGCGCCGAAGACCTGGCCGCGGCGGCGGTAGCTGCCGCCCAAGCCGCCTCGGCCCTCAAGCGCCGCCTGCGCAAGGCCGGCGTGCCGGCCATCTACGCCAACGACAACTACGGCGGCTGGCAGTCCGACTTCCAGAGCCTGGTCCAGCGCTGCGCCGCCAGCGCGGGCGCCTCCGGCGAGATGGCGCGCCTGCTGCGCCCCGAGCGCGGCGACCTCACCGTGCTCAAGCCCCGGCATTCGGCCTTTCTGGGCTCGCCGCTGGACCTGCTGCTTGCGCGCATGGAAGTGAAAGACATCATCATCGCCGGCGTGGCGACCGACATCTGCGTGCAGCTGACCGCCATGGACGGCTTTCTGCGCGGCTTCGCGCTGCGCGTGCCCTCCGATTGCTGCGCGGCCGAGTCGGCCGAATTCCACAAGCAGTCGCTGGCCTATATGGCGCGCGTCCTCAAGTGTGATGTCTCGCCCTCGGCTTTTGTGCAGCCCTGAGCGCTTGGTGCGCGCCGCCGCGGCGCGCGGTTTCCTACATGCGCTGGCAAGCTTGGCCTACCCCGCGGTAGCGGCTGCCTCCCAAGAATCGCCTAACAGCCCGCCCCGGGTTGCGACCAATCCCAAACTACCAACCTGAAGGAAACACCATGCCCACCACCAAGGCCACACCTGTGCACAAGGAAGCCACCGCCATGCTCAGGGCCGACCACAAGCTGGTCAGCGAGCTTTTTGAGCAGTACGAAAAAAGCCGCTCCCCCGCCAAAAAGAAGGAGCTGGTCGCCCAGATCTGCAAGGAGCTCACGGTGCATGCGCAGGTGGAGGAAGAAATTTTCTATCCCGCCGTCAAGGCCGCCCTCAAGGACCATGAGCTGATTCCCGAGGCCAGCGTCGAACACGCCACCCTCAAGGACCTGATCGCCCAGGTCGAGGGCCTGGAGCCCGACGGCGAAATGTTCGACGCCAAGATCAAGGTCATGTCCGAATACGTCAAGCACCACGTCAAGGAAGAGCAGAACGAGATCTTCCCCAAGGCCCGCGCCACCCGGCTCGACATGACCGAGCTGGGCGCGCAGATCAGCGCGCGCAAACAGGAACTCATGGCCGCCGCCTGAGGCGCTCGGTCCAGGCAGGAGACGGCCCATGGCGACCATCACCGGAAGCTGCCATTGCGGCAAAAACGCTTTTCGCATAGACGGCGAAATGCCGGCCCAGCTCACGCGCTGCACCTGCTCCTTCTGCAGCAGGCGCGGCGCCTTGCTGGCCTACTACACGCCCGAGCAATTCCACGTCACCACGCCCAAGGACGCCGACGCGGTTTACCGCTGGCAGACTAGGGCCTGTTAACGCTATTTATGCAAGATGCGTTGCGAGTCAAAAAGGCCTTGAGCAAGGCGCAAAACGCAGGCGGGGTGAACCCCGTCAAGGCTTTGCAACGCCGCGCAAGGCCTTTTTGATCGCAACCCGGAGGGAATGGGGTGAAAACAGCCCCACTCCGCGTTGCGCTCCTAGCGCAGACGCCCGGTCTGGGCGTCGTCGCGCGCCTTGATTGGGGCTGTTTTCACCCCATTCGCATTTGCATAAATAGCGTTAACAGGCCCTAGCTGGTGGACCACCACTTCTGTGCCGAGTGCGGTGTTTCCACCTACTCGGACAGCCCGGCCTTTGAGATGGACGGCAGCTGGGACGGCAGCACCCGCCGCATAGGCGTCAATGCGCGGCTGTTTGATGATTTCGACGCGGCCACGGCACCCGTCGCCGTGATTGACGGCAAAAACCTCTGGTAGCGGGGGGTGTACTGAGAAGTTAGAAATGCGGCGGCAGCTCGTCGCGCAGGCTGCGCGTGGTGGTGATGTCGCCGTCACGCACAGGCGCGGCCTTGAGTTCTGCCACCTCGCGCAGCAAGGCGTCGATTTGCTGCTGCTGGCGCACGATGATTTTGTCGAGCTGCTCCAGCAGGTCCTCGGCAAAGCTGGCCTTGATCTCGAGTTCGGTCAGGCGGCTGTCGGTGTGGTTCTCGGCTTCCATGCCCTTATTGGACACCATGAGGGGGAGGCCGGGTAAATAACCGGTGCCCTGCGCGTTTGCCCGGCTTGGGCTACGCTTGGCGGCTGTCGTTTATTTCCTGCCGCACACACACCATGACCCCATCCAAAGCCTTCCCCCAAGACTTCCCCATCACTGAGAAATGGCCCGCCCAGCACCTGGACCAGATCCAGCTGTACTCGCTGCCCACGCCCAACGGCGTCAAGGTTTCCATCATGCTCGAGGAGACCGGCCTGGCTTACGAGCCGCACCTGGTGAGCTTCGACACCAACGACCAGATGTCGCCGGCCTTTCTCTCGCTCAACCCCAACAACAAAATCCCCGCCATCATCGACCCCAAGGGCCCCGGCGGCCAGCCTTTGGCCCTCTTTGAATCCGGCGCCATCTTGCTTTACCTGGCCGAAAAAACCGGCAAGTTCATCCCCCAGGATGCCGCAGCCCGCTATGAAACCATCCAGTGGCTGATGTTCCAGATGGGCGGCATAGGCCCCATGTTCGGCCAGCTGGGCTTTTTCCACAAATTCGCCGGCAAGGCCTATGAAGACAAGCGGCCCCGCGACCGCTACGTCGCCGAGTCCAAGCGCCTGCTCGGCGTGCTCGAGCAGCGCCTCGAAGGCCGTGACTGGATCATGGGCGATGAGTACACCATTGCCGATATCGCCATCTTCCCGTGGGTTCGGAATCTGGTGGGGTTTTATGAAGCTGGCGAGCTGGTGGAGTTCGGTGGCTTTCCGAATGTGAAGCGGGTGCTGGAGGCTTTTGTGGCGCGGCCGGCGGTGGTGAAGGGTTTGTTAATTCCTAAACGGGGTTAGGACGCCCTGGCGGTGCTGGCTTTGGTTCTCTTTGCTGAGGGCGGCTGGCCGGGGTTGCCCGGCGGCAAGTAACTTTGGCGAAACCCGCAAAGCGGGTTTTCTTTTGTTCGCCAAAAGGCGCGCTGCGCGCGCGGGGTTCGCTCACTTCGCGTAGCGAAGTTACGCGAATACCAAAAGGCGACCCTGGTTGCTGCGTCCCTTCGCTTCGCTACGGGCAACCTGCGGTGCTCGGTTCAGGCGGGGTCTCGCTCGAACTCGCTACGCTGCGCTTCGCTCAGACAATCGCGATCCCTGATCCGCCTGGACCTCCGCTCCTCGGCGCATACACAAGGGGTGGGGACAGGAATACCAAACAGCCGAATACAGAAAACCACAATAGGCTTTCATTCGGCAGCGGGTGCGGCCCCCGAATGGCTGGCCGCATATTTCTCCAGCAACACATACAACAGCAAGCCTCCAGCTAGCGGCAAGAGGTAGTACAGCGCCCTGTACGCCAGCACTGCCCCCATCAAAACCCCTTGCCGCACGCTGCCCGACAACAAGGCCAGATACACCGCCTCCAAAACCCCCAGGCCTCCCGGGATCGGCATGATCACCCCCACGATGGAGGCCGCCATCAGCACGCCCAGCACCTTGCCGTATTCCACCTGGCCGCCCAGCAGCGCGTACATGGCCGCGCCCATCAGCGCCCAGTTGGTGGCCGACAGCAGCAGTTGCACCAGTGCCAGGCCGGGCGAAGGCAGGGTCAACCGCTTGCCGCGCACACGCCACTCGCGTCCGTGCGCAAACTTGCAGGCCGCCACATAGGCCAGGGCCAGCAAGACCATGGCCGCGCCCAGTACGCGCAGCGCTGTTGCGCCAATGTGCGCCTGGCTGGGCGGGGCGATCAGGCCCGCAGCGAACAGGCTGCCGGCCACCAGGCCGTAGCCCAGCCAGTTGGTCGCCAAGCTCAGGCCCACGATTTGTGCGATGGTGGCTTCGTCCAGCCCCGCGCGGGTGTACAGGCGCGCGCGCAGCGCCACGCCGCCCACCAGCGAGCCCAGGTTCAGATTGAAGGCATAGCTCGTTACCGCGATCGCCCAGGTCTGCAGGCGGGGCAAGGTGTGGCGCGTGTGGCGCCGGCCTATCAGGTCAAAGCAGCCATACAGCGCATGGCTGGCCGTGGCCAGGCCCAGCACGCCCAGCAGCAGCCAGGGCGAATAACGCCACAGCGCCTGCCAGGCACCGACCCAGTCCACCTTGTGCGCATGCGACACCAGCAGGCCCAGCACCAAGATCCCCAGCGCCGGGAACACCCAGCGCCGCACGCGCGGCCACAGGGATGTTGCGGCGGAGGATGATGAGGAGGAAGACGGGTTTGCGGAAGCGGGTGCCGCGGTGCTGGCCATGATGGCTGCATCTTGCCTTTGACCGCCTGCCGCGCCCAGACCACGGCGGCGCTGCTTTTTGTAGGCGCAGACCGACGGGGTGGGGGCCGGGTCTTGCTCCGGCTGGGCGCGCTCTTGCCTCCTCATCTTCCTCCTTCCTCTTCTTGGTTCTGCTGGCCGGGTCTCGCCCCGGCGGGCGAGGTACTTTTCTTTGCTTCGCCAAAGAAAAGTACCCAAAAGAAAGGCGACCCGCAGTCTGGGTCCCTCCGCTGCGCTACGGGCAACCTGCGCTGCTCGACTGCGAAGGGGGTCTGGCTAAACTCGCTACGCTGCGCTTCGCTCAGACAACGCCAGCCCTTATCCCTCCTCCGTCTGCGCTGCTCGGCCCAGCCAGGACGGGGAAGTCCGAAATACCAAATACCAAATACCAATATCGAACTCCAATACAAACAAGGACACGCCATGGCGTGTCCTTGTTTCTTCAGGTATTTGGTATTTTTCTCCCACCCCCTTGTGGATGCGCCGAGGAGCGGAGGTTCAGGCGGATCAGGGATCGCGT
>NZ_FNHX01000009.1 GCF_900103405.1 Polaromonas sp. JS666
CGGTGCTCGGTCCAGCCGGGGTCTGGCTAAACTCGCTGCGCTGCGCTTCGCTCAGACAACGCCAGCCCTGATCCGTCTGGACCTCCGCTCCTCGGCGCATACACAAGGGGTGGGGACAGGAATACCAAACAGCCAAACACCGAAATCCACAAGGACACGCCTTGGCGTGTCCTTGTTTGTATTTGGTTTCTTTGTCTTCTGTCCCCGCTCCCGATTGCCCCGTCCTGGCTGGGCCGAGGAGCGCAGAGACAAGCGGATCAGGGCCGGCGTTGTCTGAGCCGAAGGCGAGTTTAGCCGGACCCCGCTTGGCTCGAGCACCGCAGGTTGCCCGTAGCGCAGCGAAGGGACCCAGACTGCGGGTCGCCTTTTCTTTGCTTACGTTCTTTTGGCGAAGCAAAAGAAAGTAAGTCGCCCGCCGGGGCGAGACCCGGCCAGCAAGCCTTAGCAAAGACCACTAACGCCCGAGCCGGCGCAAGGCCTGCGCCGCACAGGCCTCAATGCGCGTGATGATGCGATCTCCAGACCTTGAACTTGTCATAAAGCACCTGCTCCAGGGCCCAGCCCGAGGTCAGTGTCACTACCAGGCCCATGAGCAGCGCATTGAGCAGGGCGTTGTCGTGCCCGCTGTAGCCCCAGACCCAGGGCGAGATCATCAGGCCCACGCCTAGCAGGACGTTGGCCCAGTCGTCCATGTGGTTGGGCAGGAAGAGGTCTTGCGATGCCAGGACGATGACGGAAATGCCCACGACCACCGAGCACCATGCCGCCGCCGCGGGCAGCGCCAGCGCCCAGGGCGCGATGCACAGCCAGAGCCCCGCGAAAATCTCCAGCCTGTCTTGCCAACGATTGAGGGTATCCATGACAACCTCCGTAGTAAAGCCAAGGGAATTTCAGTGTAGAACTCCGGCGGAAATACGCAATAAAGGCTGGCAGACCCTGAGGACGGAGATGTCTTTCGGTTTCGGGCGCTTCCTCAGCCACCCTTGCCGCGCATGATGGCCGCGGCCACGTCGGGTGTGGTTTCGGCGTAGCGCTTGAACTCCATGGTGTAGGTCGCGCGGCCCTGGGTCAGCGAGCGCAGGGTGGTGGAGTAGCCGAACATTTCCGACAGCGGCACCTCGGCGCGCACCAGCTTGCCGCCGCCGCCCGCGATGTCTTCCATGCCCTGCACCATGCCGCGCCGCGACGAGAGGTCGCCCATCACATTGCCCATGAAGTCCTCGGGCGTTTCCACCTCCACCGCCATCACGGGCTCCAGCAGCACCGGTTTGGCGCGGCGCATGGCCTCCTTGAAGGCCAGCGAGCCGGCCATGCGGAAGGCGTTTTCGTTGGAGTCCACGTCATGGTAGGAACCGAACACCAGCGTGGCCTTCACGTCCACCACCGGGTAACCTGCCAGCACGCCGGCCTTGAGCGTTTCCTGGATGCCCTTGTTGACGGCGGGAATGTATTCGCGCGGGATCACACCGCCCTTGATGGCATCGACGAACTCATAACCCTTGCCCGAGGGCTGGGGCTCCAGGTTGAGCACCGCATGGCCGTACTGCCCGCGCCCGCCCGACTGCTTGATGAATTTGCCTTCGACGTCGTTCACCGCCTGCCTGATGGTTTCGCGGTAGGCGACCTGCGGCTTGCCGACATTGGCCTCGACGCCGAACTCGCGCTTCATGCGGTCCACCAGGATTTCCAGGTGCAGCTCGCCCATGCCCGAGATGATGGTCTGGCCCGACTCCTCGTCGGTGTGCACGCGGAACGAAGGGTCTTCCTGTGCCAGGCGGTTCAGCGCGATGCCCATCTTTTCCTGGTCGGCCTGGGTCTTGGGCTCCACGGCCTGCGAGATCACCGGCTCGGGGAACACCATCTTCTCGAGGATGATGACGTGGGCCGGGTCGCACAGCGTGTCGCCGGTGGTCGCGTCCTTCAGGCCCACGGCGGCGGCGATGTCGCCGGCGCGCACTTCCTTGACCTCGTTGCGTTCATTGGCGTGCATTTGCAGGATGCGGCCCAGGCGCTCGCGCTTGCCCTTGACGGGGTTGTAGACCGTATCGCCGGCTTTGACCACGCCCGAATACACACGAAAGAAAATCAGCTGCCCGACGTAAGGGTCGGTCATGATCTTGAAGGCCAGCGCCGAGAAGGGCTCGTCGTCGTTCGGGTGGCGCTCGGCCTCGCCCACGTCATCCTCGGTGTGGCCCAGGATGGCGGGAACGTCGGCCGGCGAGGGCATGTAGTCGATCACCGCGTCCAGCATGGCCTGCACGCCCTTGTTCTTGAAGGCGCTGCCGCAGAGCATGGGCACGATCTCGTTGGCGATGGTGCGCTGGCGCAGGCCTTGTTTGATCTCGTCCTCGCTCAGGGGCTCGCCCGCCAGGTATTTGTTCAGAAGGTCGTCATTGGCTTCGGCAGCCGCCTCGATCATCTTGGTGCGCCATTCGTTGGCGGTTTCCAGCAGTTCCGCCGGGATGTCGCCGTACTCGAAGTGCACGCCCTGGCTGGTGTCGTCCCAGATGATGGCTTTCATCTTGACGAGGTCGACCACGCCCTGGAAATGCTCTTCCGCGCCCACCGGGATCTGCACCGGCACGGCCACGCCCTTGAGGCGCTCGCTGATCTGGCGCTGCACGCGGAAAAAGTCGGCGCCCACGCGGTCCATCTTGTTGACGAAGGCCAGGCGCGGCACCTTGTACTTGTTGGCCTGGCGCCAGACGGTTTCCGACTGCGGCTGCACGCCGCCCACGGCGTCGTAGACCATCACCGCGCCGTCGAGCACGCGCATGGAGCGCTCGACCTCGATGGTGAAGTCCACGTGGCCCGGCGTGTCGATGATGTTGATGCGGTGCTCGGGATAGTTGCCCGCCATGCCTTTCCAGAAGGCCGTGGTCGCGGCCGAGGTGATGGTGATGCCGCGCTCCTGTTCCTGCTCCATCCAGTCCATGGTGGCCGTGCCCTCATGGACCTCGCCTATCTTGTAGTTCACACCGGTGTAAAACAGGATGCGCTCGGTCGTGGTGGTCTTGCCGGCGTCGATGTGCGCGCTGATGCCGATATTGCGGTAGCGCTCTATGGGGGTATGGCGGGGCATGGCGAACTCCTTTTTTTGCCGGCTGCGCATATTGGAGTTGTGGCGCAACCGGGTTCGCCAGTTTGCGCCAAAGCGGCGGGTTTTGCATGACTCATTTGCAGCAGCCCCTCTGCCGCCAGGCCTGAAACTCAGTCGCCGTGCAGCATGGCCGCCATAAAGGCAGGCAAAGGCCGGCCATGGCCGTCGTACAGCAGGTACTCGGCCATGGGCCGCAGCACCTGCCGCACCGAGGCGCGCGCGCTCATCCTGCTTCGCCAGGCCAGCAGCCGCGGCGTCTCGGCGGTGAGAGGGGCGCTCATGCGCTCGCCGAACACCATGGCCATATAGAGAGCGATGTCGGCATTGGAAAACTCCCCAAGCATGTAGTCCTGCGCGCCCAGCAGCGCTTCGAGGTAGCGGTAAAAATCCCGCGCGCCCTGCAGCGCCGCGACGGCCTGCGGGTCGTCCAGCCTGTCCTGCAGGCCCATGAGCTTGATGACGTGCGGAAAGTAGACCTCGTCCGAGCGGTGCTCCAGCTGGCGGGCCCTCGCGCGCTTGTGGATGCCGGTGAGCCACAGCGCCGGCTCGGGCTTGAGGTCTTCGAGGTATTCCAGGATTTGCGTCGAGTCGAAGACCTCCACGTCGCCGTGCACCAGCACCGGCACCTGCTTCTTGGGGTTGATGCGCACCACCTCGGGATCCTTGGGCGAATAGCCCTGGGCCTGCGAGAAAGGCACCATGACGACTTCCAGGGTAATGCCTTTTTCGATGGCGGCGATCTGCACCTTGGCGCCGAACATGCTGAGGCGGGCCGAGTACAGGCGTATGGATGGCGATGCGGAGTTGCGTGTAGAGGCCATGGGTGTGGGTGTTTTGTGTGAGGCGAAAAAATCAGGGCGCGGAAGGCGGCGGCTCGCGGTCGAACAGGCCGGGCGCGCCGCCTATCTCGGCGCCTTCGATCAGCAGTATGCGCAGCTTGGTGGACACGCCGCCGGGTGCCGAGAAACCGCCCGAGCGCGCACCCGAAGCCAGCACGCGGTGGCAGGGCACGATGACGGGAAAAGGATTGTGGCCCAGCGCCTGGCCCACGGCGCGCGACGCACCGGGCTCGCCCAGCAGGGCGGCGATTTCCCCATAGGTCTTGGTCTTGCCCGGCGGGATGTCCTGCGCGGCCGCGTACACGCGCTGGTGGAAGGGCGTCTCGTGGCGCAGGTCCAGCACGCAAAAACGCAGGTCGCGGGCCTCGCCTTCGAACAGGGCCACCATGGCGTCTATGGCTTGCTGCATGGCGGGTGGCGGCGCGGCGGCCTCCAGCAAGGGGAACTGCCGGTGCAGTCGCGACACCATGCGGCCTTCGGTCTGCTCGGGCAGGCGAACGGCGGCGATGCCGTGTTCGTTCCACACCAGCGCGCACTGCCCTATGGCGGTGGCGAAAAGCGTGAAGCCGTGAGGTTCGCTGTCGGCAATCATGGTGCGCCACATGCTACACGCGTGGGCCGTTCCCAGGACATCTGAAGGGGAATGTAAGAATTAATTTCGTTACCTCTCTTGCATGCTGCTCAAGCTTTTAATTTTTCGCAGACGTACCATGCCTTCTTTTTTGAAGGAACTCACATGGCAACACCGTTCTTTGGCAAGCGAGAAAACGAGACACCGACGGGCCTGCGCAACAGCCCTGGAAACGGCTATAGCAACACCGGCTCGGCCAGCACGCTGCATTCGGCCCCGCTGTCCGGCCAGCAGAACAATGCCGCCAAAGCCGTGAACGAAGCCTCGCCTTCCACCACCGCCACCAAGGAAGGCGGCAGCAAGCTCACAGTGGGACCCAACATCAAGCTCAAGGGCGTGGAGATCACCGACTGCGACACCCTGGTCGTCGAAGGCCTGGTGGAAGCCACCATGGATTCGCGCGTGATCCAGATCTCCGAGCAGGGTGCTTTCAAAGGCTCGGCGGAAATCGACGTCGCGGAAATCCGCGGCGAATTCAACGGCAACCTCACGGTGCGCCAGAAGCTGGTGATTTACTCGACTGGCAAGGTCACGGGCATCATCCGCTACGGCAAGCTGGTGATTGAAGAAGGCGGCCAGCTTTCGGGCGAGATCCTGTTTGGCGCGCTGGCCGCTGCCAAGCCGGCCGCTGTGAAACCAGGACTGCAGGCGGTGTAGGAGACTTAAAGCAACAAGCGAGCGCGGCTCAGCCGCAGCATCGAATCGGCCCATCACTTTCCCGTCGTTCGCGACAGGAAGGTGATGCGGCGTTTTGCGTTCGCCCTACCAAAAGCGAAACACCAGCGGTATCAGCGCGGAAGCCAGCACCACCTGCAGGCCCAGCGCCAGCCCGGCATAGGCGCCTGCGTCGGCATTGATCTGCAGCGCGCGCGCCGCGCCCAGGCCGTGTGACACCGTGCCCAGCGCGAAGCCGCGCGCGGCCCAGCCGGAGGCGTCGCGCGGGATGCGAAGCGCGTCAAACAGGTATTTGCCGCTAAGGGCGCCCACCAGGCCGGTGATCACCGCGAACACGGCCGCTAGCGCGGGGATTCCGCCTATTTTTTCGGCAATACCCATGGCCACGGGTGCGGTGACCGATTTGGGGACCAGCGACAAGGTCACTTCCGAAGGCAGGCCCAGCGCCCAGCCCATCAGCAATGCGGAGCCGCCGGCCGCGATACCGCCGGCCAGTGCGGCCAGCAGCAGCCGGCCCCAGCGCCGGCGCAATTCCTCGCGGCGCAGCCACAGCGGCCAGGCCAGCGCCACCACCGCGGGGCCCAGCAGGAAATGGATGAACTGCGCGCCCGCGAAATAGGTGGGATAGGGCACGCCGGTGGCCAGCAGCGTGGCGGCCAGGCACACCACCGTCCAGAGCACCGGGTTGGCCCAGGGCGCTTGCCCCAGGCGGGCATACAGCGCCTGCGCCAGCACATACACCACCAGCGTGGCTGTCAGGCCGAACAGCGGCGTGGCCGACAGGTAGACCCAGAGTTCGACAAATTTAGGCATCTGGCGGCTCCTGCGGCTTCGCTTCGCCGCGGTCCCGCAGCAAATGCAGCGTCAGCACGGTGACCGCCAAACCCGCCAAAGTCGACACCAACACGGCCAGCAAAATGCGCGCGCCGTACTGGCTGACCAGCGAAAGATGGGTCATGACCCCCACGCCGACGGGTACAAAGAGTAACGAAAGGTGCGAGAGGAGAAAGTCTGCGCACACTGACACAGGGCCTCGCACCAGCTCTGAACGCAGGGCCAAGAGCAGCAAAACCATGCCTATCACCGGCCCCGGAAACGGCAGGGAAAAGCCGCGCGACAGCAGTTCCCCCATCGATTGAAAAACCAGTAACCAGGCCAATCCGCGCAGTGCCGTCATCGCGTCAGGCCTTTAGGGCTTGTTGGCAAACAGGTCTCCTTGCGGCCATTCTTTCACCGCGTTGGCCGCGCCCCACAGCGCCTGGTCTATGTCCTTGAAGAAGGCGCGGCGCTCGGCATGCTCGGGCCTGGAATTGAAGGCCACCACCCAGGCATAACCCTGCCGGGTCCTGAGTGCCAGGGTTTGCAGGCCCGGCTGGCTGCCCGTGTGCCACCAGTTGTCGCCCTTGTCGCTTCTGACCACATGAATGCCCGCCCCGTAGAAGGCGCGCGGGTTGACTTCTTTGGACAACACAGGCTCGCTGCGCATGGCCCGCAGGGACTCTTCATTGAGCAGGCGCTTTCCCCGTGTGCCGTCTATCGCCAGGAAAAATTTCAGGACCTCCGTCGGCGTTGCAATCCATGCGCCCAGCGCATCCATGTTTTCGACCGAATAGGAGCCGTAGGGGCTGGGCACGTTCGCGTTCGAGACGCCGGGCGCGCCGCGCTGCAGCGGCTCGCCGGGAAATGGGTAGTACTTGGTCTCGCCGGGCCGGCTTTCGGTGCTGCTGGCGGCCTGAAAGCCTTTGCCGATGACGGGCTGCAGAAACTCCCGGCTGCTGAAAGCCCGGTAGGACTCGCCGCTGACGATCTCCACCACTCTGCCCAGCATGCAGTAGCCGGTGTTCGAATAGGCGAAGCGCTCGCCGGGCGTGAAGTCCAGTTTCTCCTGCAGCGAGTCGCGGATGATGGCGTCGCAGCTGACGGGCGAGACGCCTTGCCGGCGGGCAATCTCCCTGAGCCGCGGCTGGAAGAAGGGGTCGCCCGAACGCTCCCGGTCAAACCCGCCCGAGTGCTGCAGCAGGTGGCGGATGCGGATGTCTTTCGCGCGCGGGTCGGCGGGCGAAGCGGGGGCTATCCCGGCTTTCTCGAACAGGGGCAGCACCGGGTCGTCCAGTTTCAGTTTCCCGTCCTCCGCGAGCTTGAGCACCATGACCGCCGTCAAGGTCTTGTTGATGCTGCCCATGCGGGTGAGGGTTTGCGGCGTCATGGCCTCCTGTTTGTCCTTGTCGGCATAACCGTAGCCTTTGGCAAGCAGCAGCCTGCCGTCCTTGGCCACGGCCAGGCTGGCGCCGGGAATGTCGTGTTTCCTCATGACCTCCAGCACGGCCTTGTCGAAAGGCTCGAGCTTGGGCAATGAAGAACCTTGTTGGCAGAGCCCCGATTGCGGAAGCCATGCAAGCAAGACGCTTGCGAGGGCGCCAAGAAGCCGTCCAGATGTGGTGAGGGAAGTGCTGGCGCCGCTGGACCGTGTTGTGTGCATGACCTTGCCTCGGGTTTTTTGCGCAGTCTACGTGATCCCGATCCGGCCGTGCCCCGGCCCTTGTTTAGAACCGCGGCAAGTCAGGATGCTTGATTTGCCCGGCCCGCACCAGCATTTTTCCGTATTCGGCGCAGCGGTTCAGCGTGGGGATCACCTTGCCCGGGTTGAGCAGGCCCTTGCTGTCGAAGGCGCGCTTGACGCCGAACATCTGCTCGTTTTCCTCGGCCGAAAACTGCACGCACATGGAGTTGAGTTTTTCCACGCCCACGCCGTGCTCGCCCGTCACGGTGCCGCCCATGGCGACGCTGGTCTCCAGGATGTCGGCGCCGAAGAGTTCGCAGCGGTGCAGCTGGTCGGGGTCGTTGGCGTCGAACAAGATCAAGGGGTGCAGGTTGCCGTCGCCCGCGTGGAACACGTTGGCGCAGCGCAGCTGGTATTTTTTCTCCATCTCCGCGATGGCCAGCAGGATGTCGGCCAGGCGCTTGCGCGGAATCGTGGAGTCCATGCACATGTAGTCGGGGCTGATGCGGCCGGAGGCCGGGAAGGCGTTCTTGCGTCCGCTCCAGAAGCGCAGGCGTTCGGCTTCGTCGCGGCTGACCGCGATGGCAGTGGCGCCGCAGCGGCGCAGTACCTCGCTCATGCGGCCTATCTCCTCTTCGACCTCCTCGGGTGTGCCGTCGCTTTCGCACAGCAAGATCGCTTCGGCGCTGAGGTCATAACCGGCGTGCACAAAATCCTCCACGGCGGCCGTCATGGGCTTGTCCATCATTTCCAGCCCGGCGGGGATGATGCCGGCGGCAATCACCGCGGCCACGGCGTCGCCCGCCTTGCGCAGGTCGTCAAAGCTGGCCATGATGCAGCGCGCCAGCCGGGGCTTGGGCACCAGCTTCACGGTGACCTCGGTGGTCACGGCCAGCATGCCTTCGCTGCCGATGATGACGCTCAGCAAATCGAAGCCGGGGGCGTCCAGCGCCTCGCCGCCGAACTCGACTTCCTCGCCTTCAACGGTGAAGCCCTTGACCTTGAGCACGTTGTGCACCGTCAGCCCGTACTTGAGGCAGTGCACGCCGCCCGAGTTCTCGGCGACGTTGCCGCCTATGGTGCACGCGATCTGACTGGAAGGGTCGGGCGCGTAATACAAGCCCAGCGGCGCGGCCGCCTCGGAGATCGCGAGGTTGCGCACGCCGCCCTGCACCACGGCCGTGCGGCTGGCGGCGTCGAGCTTCAGGATTTTGTTGAACTTGGCCAGCGACAGCGTGACACCCAGCTTGTGCGGCATGGCGCCGCCGGAAAGCCCGGTGCCGGCGCCACGCGCGACCACCGGCACGTCCAGCGCATGGCAGGCCTTGAGCACGGCCTGCACCTGCGCATAGGTTTCAGGCAGGGCCACCACCAGCGGCCGCTGGCGGTAGGCGGTCAGGCCGTCACATTCGTAAGGTGTGGTGTCTTCGTGGTTCCAGAGCAGCGCGTGGGCCGGCAGCACCGCCTGCAGCGCGCCGACCACCTGGACCTGGCGTTCACGGCGTTCAAGCGGGTGCTGTTGCCAGGCTTCAGGGGGTGCATTCATGGATGGCCTTCGGGGAGAAAACCGGTTCTCGCCGGTGATGAAGGCACTTTAATGCAAAGCCGGGGCTGGTGGCGTGAAGAAAATGAGGGTGTTTTGTGAAAACGCTTGCTGGACCAGTTTTTTTCAGCCTCTCGGCCAAGGTTTTTCTTTTTCAGCGGCCCGTCATGCCAATGCCCCGCATTTCGCTTTCGGTCATTCCTTGCGGATGTCGAACAGTTCCAGAGCTTCGTCGACAAGAAAGAAACTGGTGCCGCTTCCGCCGCGCGTTTTTGCATCAAATCGCACTATGCGGCCAAGTTCAGGCGCATACCATGCATTGGCGGCGTATACCGCGTTAGTCTTGAGAAAAGTTCCCCGTTCTGTAAACCCGGTGAACTCGACCCGCATGATGCGAAACTCGCGCTCGCCAATGCGCATGGTCGATTCATCGGCTGCGCGGGCCGTGACGCTCATTCCGATTCGCTGGTTTTGCATCTTGGTTTCGTACTGGAGTTGCCATGTCTGCCCGCGTTCCGGTGTCTTGGTGATCCAACCGCCCGGCGGCATGGCCAACTCATACTCCCCGGCAATGGCGTTGGTGAGTGTGACAACCTCGCCGCCGGCCCGCTCCACCCGGCTTCCCTGGTTGAAGATCAGTTGGTCTCCATCCATGCGGTCCAGCCGGTACCTGATGTTCTGTGTCAATCCGGTGGTTCGATCACGCAGCCGGTACTCGAAAACTTGCGCATTTCCTGCCTGGGTGGCCGCAGCAGGTTTGCTGCGCTCACTGCGCGCAGCCAGCGCTGCCGCCGAACGCGCGGGTACCTCGGCAATCCAGGCGGCCGGTACGGCGAAATTCAGGTTTTGCGCATCGCGCAAGATAAAGGTGGTGATGCCAATCAGACGGCCTTGCGCGTCGAAAAGGCCACCGCCGCTGGAACCCGGCGAAATGGGAACCGTGATTTGCAGCGCGACGAACTCATCGTTGTCGGCACGGCGGATGCCGGACAGAAGACCATCGCTGATCGTCATTTCCAGCCCGCGCGGATTGCCGATGGCATAGACCCGGGCGCCGATTTTCGGCGTCCCCGTGGAGGCTATGGTGACCGGCGGCGCGTTGAAATTGGCCACCTTGAGCTGGCACAGGTCGCGCGCGGTGTCCGCGTGTTCGAGGCTGGCGCCGTAAGCGACGTTGTCGCGTGTCACCGAAACCTTGCGCGCCTTGGCCAGCACATGGCAATTGGTGATGAGCGAGCCGGCTCGAATGACAACCGCGCTGCCTGAAGCGATCGGCCTTCCCGCATCATCAAAGGTCTTGACGACCCAGATACTGGGTGACAGGCGCTCAAAGAGCTGTTCCGCGCTCGGTGTTGCATTTTGGGCAAGGACATTGCAGCCAACCAGAAACAGGCCTATGCCGCGAAACATGGATTGAAATATCACTGTGCGCCTTATTGAGCGTTCGGTTTATCGTGCTGGAGGTAACAGGCCGCTCAGGTCGTCGAGCGTCGCTGGGCCGGATGCGCGGTTTCGTTCTTGGGTGCTGCGACCTGCGGTGTCGTTCACGGCACTGGGGCGCGGTGCGACTGGCAACAGGCCGTTGAGGTCGTCGAGCGTCACGGGACCGGGTGCGCGGCTTCGTTCATTGGTGCTGCGCGCTGTGGTGTCGTTTGCGGCAAGGGCGCGCGGTGCGCCGGGCGTGAGCGGAATTGCGCCGGTATAAGCCAGGTGAGGCAGGTGTTTTACGGCCATGCTTTCGCTTTGAAGGCCGAAAACGGGGTGACCCACAAAGAGGCCCATCGTGATGCCGGTCTGCACATAGGTCGTGCGACCGTCCTCCAGGTCAACGTCCAGGCTCGTCTCGATTTCAGTGCGGGCACTGACCGTGTATTTGCCTGCCGCGCGGTCAACAAAGAAAAAACCGTCGGGTTGAGACTTGCCGACAACTTCGCCATTGAGTTTGATGTCCGGCTGGACTACCGGCCCGAGACCGCCTGAGCGGTAGACCACCAGACGCCCGTCACCCGGACGCAGGGTAGGGAAGCTGGCTTCGACTTCGGCATAACGGGGGCCAGTGGCCGCACAGCCGGTCAGAAAAATGGCGACAGCAATGACAAGCAGTCGAAAAATCCGCATCAATTCCCCCCGGCCTATTTGTTGGAATCGCGCGAGTCTAACATTCAGTTACGGCTGTGAAGTGCCTCAGCTTGAGGCGATCCAACGCCCCGCCCATGCCGGCTGCGCCGGGCAGCGGGATGGGCGCCTGCAGCGTCAAGGCGACGGTGAACCGGCGCTGGGCCAGGAACCCGTTCAGCCCTTCAAGAGGTTCTCAGGACTTCGTGCCCGGGGCCTTGCTGGCGCCCGGCGTGTCATAGAACTTGACCTTGCCGGTCTTCACGTCGTACATGGCGCCCACGATCATGATCTCGCCCTTTTGCTCCATCTCGCGCAGGATGGGGCTCTTCTCGCGGATGGTCTCCACCGTGAGGCGCACATTGCTCTCGGCCACCATCTCGACAAAAGCGTAGTTTTTGGACGTGCGGTCCTTGATGTCGGCGGAGACCAGGTTGGCGGCCGGTTTGATCTTGCCGATCAGGCCGGTCAGGTTGCCCAGCTGGGCGTCGTCACACGCGCCCTTGATGGCACCGCAGCTGGTGTGGCCCATCACCACCAGCAGCTTGGCGCCCACGACCTTGTGCGCGAATTCCAGGCTGCCCAGGATGTCTTCATTGACGATGTTGCCGGCCACGCGCGCATTGAAAAGGTCGCCTATGCCCTGGTCGAACACGATTTCGGCCGGCGCGCGCGAGTCTATGCAGGACACCACGCTGGCCAGCGGGAACTGGCCGTCGGCCGTCGCCTTCATTTCCTTGAGGTAGTTCTGGTGGCGCGGCTTGCCGGAGACAAAGCGCGCATTGCCGGCCTTGAAGCGCGACAGGATTTGCGCGGGCGTCACAGCGTCCTGGCAGGCCTTGGCGTCCTGGATGGTGCAGAAGGTGCCGGGTTTGACGGATTTGCCGGCCGCTTTGCCCTCGGCGTGAGCCAGGGGTGAAATGGCGAGCATGGAGAGCATGATGCCGGCCAGGCCGGCGGCTAATTGATTTTTTCTCATGAGACTTTCCCTCGTTGAACAAGTTGATTTTTTACCATGTGCCGCTGGCCGGGTCCTCGTACGGTGCCATGGTCAGCCCATCATAGGCATGAGCCGGTATGGGCGCAAAACCACTTGTCGGACGCATGAGATCCGTTAACGCTATCGGCGTACGCAAAATGCGCTACAAGTCAAAAAGGCCTTGAACAGGGTGCAAAGCCCCGGCAGGGTGAGCGCTCGTTAAGGCTTTGCACGCCGGGTAGAGGCGTTCTTATTCACACGCTTTTGGGGCCCTAACCCAGGCTTTTGCGCAGCCAGTCGGCAAAAGCCGCGCATTCCCAGCGGTCCATGGTGCCGGTGCGCCAGCACAGGTAGTGCGCATGCGGGCTGGGGACATTGCCGGCAAACACCGCGTTGCTGCCCAGGCGCACCAGCGAGCCGTTCTCCAGCCAGGGCGCGCCCAGCTTGAGGCGTATCAGCGCGATGCCCATGCCGGCCGCGGCGGCGTCGCACATCAGGCCTATGTCGTTGAACTGGGAGCCGTCGGCGGGCTCGGGCCAATCGAGTTTATGGGCGGCGAACCAGGTGCGCCAGGGCTCCAGCGGCGAACGCAGCAGGCTTTCGCCTTCCAGGTCTTCGGCCGCTTCAAAAGGGCCGTGCTCACGCACAAAGGCGGGCGAGGCCAGCGGCGCGACCTCGTCCTTGCTCAGGCAGACGTGTTCGAGGTCCGCGTAGCGGCCGGTGCCGAAGCGCACGATCAGGTCGGCATCCTCGGCCACCACGTCCAGCAGCGGAATCGACACCTGCAGGGTCAGGTCGATTTCGGGATAGGCGTCGGTGAACTGGCGCAGCCGCGGAATCAGGATGGAGCGCGCAAAGGTCGGCGTGACCGCCAGGCGCAGCTTGCGCTTGCCGGGCGTGCTGCTTTGGCCGGCGGCACCCGGAAATTTTTGCAAGGTGGCCAGGCCTTCGCGCACATGGGCAAGGTATTCGCTGCCCTCGGTGGTCAGCGAAAAATCGGCGCGCCCGAACAGCTTGGTGCCTATGATCTGCTCGAGCTGTTTGACGCGGTGGCTGACCGCGCTGGGCGTGACGCACAACTCCTCGGCCGCCTGCGTCACGCTGCGCAGCCGCGCCAGCGCCTCGAAGGTCAGCAGGCATTGGATCGGAGGAATGCGCGCCGGCGTGGCCATGGTGTTTATTTAAAGATGACCGTCTTGTGGCCGTTGAGCAGCACGCGGTGCTCGCTGTGCCACTTGACGGCGCGGGCCAGCACCTGGCTTTCGGTGTCGCGGCCCATGGCGGTCAGGTCTTCCACGGTCTTGCTGTGGTCGGCGCGCGCCACGTCCTGCTCGATGATGGGGCCTTCGTCGAGGTCGGCCGTCACATAGTGGGCGGTCGCGCCTATCAGCTTCACGCCGCGGTCGTGCGCCTGGTAGTAAGGCTTGGCGCCCTTGAAGCTGGGCAGGAAGGAGTGGTGGATGTTGATGGCGCGGCCCGAGAGCTTCTGGCACAGCTCGTTGGAGAGCACCTGCATGTAGCGCGCCAGCACCACGAGTTCAGCGCCTTCGGACTCGATGATCTCCAGCTGCTTCGCCTCGGCCTGGGCCTTGGTGGCCGCGGTGACCGGGATGTGGTGGAAGGGGATGTTGTAGCTGGCCGCCAGCTGGTAGAACTCGCGGTGGTTGGAGACGATGGCGCGCACGTCGACCGGCAAGAGGCCCGATTTGCAGCGAAACAGCAGATCGTTGAGGCAGTGGCCTTCCTTGCTCACCATGATGACGGTGCGCATGGGCTGGGTGGTGGCATGCAGCTTCCAGTTCATGCCAAAGGGCTGGGCAAAGGCTTTGAGCCGGCTGGAGAGTTCCTCGTGGCCCAGCTTGTCGCAGGCGAACTGCACCCGCATGAAGAACAGGCCCGTGTCGTGGTCGTTGTATTGCGCGGCTTCTTCGATATTGCCGCCGTTGTCCAGCAGGAAGCCGGACACGGCATGAACGATGCCCATACGGTCCGGGCAGGACAGGGTGAGGATATAAGCGTGATTCATAGGGGATGAATTGTCGCAGGTGAGGCCGGCGTCCGCCCGGAAGTGCCAGAATGCCAGGACACCCCCTTTTCAGACGCAGGAAACACGCCATGGCCTATCAGGATTTCAACATGGAGCACCACTGGCTCCCCTTCACGCCCAACCGCAGCTTCAAGAAGGACCCGCGTGTGTTCGTGGCCGCCGACGGCATGCACTTCACCACGCACGACGGCCGGCAGGTCATAGACGGCATTTCCAGCCTGTGGTGCGTGGGCGCCGGCCACAACCGCAAGCCCATCAACGACGCCATCAAGAAGCAGCTGGACACGCTGGACTACGCAACCGCCTTCCAGGCCAGCAACGACCAGGCCTTCAAGGCCGCCGAAGTCATCGCGGGCATGGCGCCCGGCGACCTCAACAAGGTGCTGTTCTGCAACTCGGGCTCGGAGGCGGCCGACACCTCGCTGAAAGTCGCGCTGGCCTACCACCGGGCGCGCGGCGAGGGCCACCGCAACATCTTCATAGGCCGCGAGAAGGGCTACCACGGCGTCGGTTTCGGCGGCATGAGCGTGGGCGGCATTCCGGCCAACCGCAAGGTCTACGGCGCCGCGCTGCTGCCGCGCGTGGACCACATGCGCTTCATCCACGACCCGGTCAAGCACGCCTACATCAACGGCGCCGAACCTGTGTGGGAAGAAGACCTGTTGCTGGAACTCGAAAACCGCATCCTGCCGCTGCATGACCCGAGCAATGTGGCCGCCGTCATCGTCGAGCCGGTGGCCGGCAGCGCCGGCTGGTACCTGCCGCCCAGGGGTTACCTCAAGCGCCTGCGCGAGATCTGCGACAAGCACGGCATCCTGCTGATTTTTGATGAGGTCATCACCGGCTTCGGCCGCCTGGGCACGGGCTTCGGCGCCGACTACTATGGCGTGGTGCCCGACATGCTGAACTTCGCCAAGTGCGTGACCAACGGCGTGATCCCGCTGGGCGGCGTGATCTGCTCGGACCGCATTTACGACGGCATGATGAATGCCAACAGCGGCGCGCCCGAGCATGCCATCGAGTTTTTCCACGGCTACACCTATTCGGGCCACCCGGTGGCTTGCGCGGCGGCGATCGCGACGCTCAGTTTGTTCAAGGAAGAAAAGCTTTATGAGCGCGCGGGCCAGATGGGCAAGGTGCTGGGCGATGCCATGCACAGCGGCCTCAAGGGCCTGCCCAATGTGATCGGCATCCGCGCCCTGGGCCTGGCCGGCGCGGTGGAACTGGCGCCCGTGGCCGGCGCGCCCGGCAAGCGTGCTTACGACGTCTTCATGGAGTGCTTCCACCACGGCGTGCTGGTGCGGCCGGCGGCCGACAACATCGTGGTCTGCCCGCCCTACATCGTCGAGAAAGCGCACATAGACCGCATCGTCAATGTGGTGGCCGACGCGATCCGTAAATACGCCTGAGGCGTGTCAGCGATGCCTGGCGCTCAGGGCTTGGGCGCCATCTTTTTGTCCAGGCCTTCGCAGTAGTCCTTTTCGGGCAGCGCGGGCGTTTCCCACACCGCATCGAAAGCCTCAGCCTGGTCGCTGGCCGCGGCGCCGCCGGCGCGCAGGCGAACGGCCTTGGCCTTCACATCCGCAGGCAGGTGCTGCGGCACGCCCAGCTGGCGATCCGCATGGCCGCTGCCGGCCAGCAGCAGCACGGTTTTTCCCGGCAAGGCGGCCTGGGCCAGAGTGTTGGCCATGGTGATGTCCTTGGCGATCTGCAGGCGCGCCATGGGCGTGACCTGGCTCTCGGGCAGCAGGTTGCAGTGGCCGGTGCGCATCAATTGCTGCTGCGCCTTCAGGGCCGGGCCTGGCAGCTGCAGGTCGAGCCGGCTGTCGGCCATGCGGGCCGGCATCAGCGCGCGCGGCAGGTTGGCGCCCAGCACCGGCACGCCGGCCCGCACGGCCGTCATCACGGCGGGGCCGTAGGCGGCCCAGGGCCAGCCCTTGTCGTTCCAGGCCAGCGCGTTGCGCACCTGCTGCTCGGTAGCGCTGGGTTTGAGCGCCGAGGTGCTGGTGCCGGTGTCGGCCATTTCCAGTGCCAGCGCAGCCAGCGTGCCGCGCGCCGCGAGCAGGGCGACGACCTGCTGCTGGATTTGCTGGTGTTCGGCCGCATCATGCTGCTCGCCGAGGATCAGTACCTGCGCCGGAAGCACGGCTTCCAGCCGGGCCGAGGTTTGCGCGCTTTCAGCGCCGGGCGGCTGCAGGATGGGCGCCTCGGGCCGGCCCGCGCAGCCGGCGGCCAGGGCCATCGCGACCGTGCACAGCAGCCATGCCAAAGGACGAGGGGCGGCAAAATAAGGCATCGTTGGATACTACTCCAGCCGGTTTTTGTCGGCCGCGCCCTAAGCCATGCTGTCTTTTCCCCTCCCTGCCCGCGTCTTTTCCGCACGTGTCGTCCTGACGCTGCTCATGGCCTGGACCGCCGCCTCCCTGTGCGTCTGGCTGCGCACGCCTTTGCCGTGGATGATTGGCCCGCTGCTGGCGACCGCCGTGGCCTCCATGCTGGGCGGCCCGACGGCCAGCTGGACGCCGCTGCGCAACACCGGGCAATGGGTGATTGGCTGCGCGCTGGGGCTTTACTTCACGCCGCAGGTCGTCACCCTGCTCGCCGGCCTGTGGTGGGCGATTGCGCTGAACATCGTCTGGGCACTGGCCCTGGGGTTGGCTTTCGGGGCCTGGCTTTACCGGGTGCACCATGGGCCCGGGCCGTTCCAGGTGAAAGGCCTGTCGCGCATCACGACCTACTTTGCCGCCCCCATAGGGGCAGCCTCGGAAATGACGCTGATGGCCGAGCGCCACGGCGCGCAGACTGACCTGGTGGCCTCGGCGCACAGCCTGCGCGTGCTGCTGGTCACGCTGGTCATTCCCTTTGGTTTCCAGTGGGCGGGCCTGCACGGGCTGGACGCCACCCTGCCGGGCGCGCGTGTGGTGCAGTGGCCAGGCCTGGCCCTGCTGGCCGTGCTGACCGGCATGGGCTGTTGGGCCATGCTCAAGCTGGAGCGCACCAACCCCTGGTTCATAGGCGCCCTGGTGGTGTCGCTGCTGCTGACGGCTTTTGGCTTCACGCTCTCAGCCCTGCCGCAGTGGATGACCAATGCCGCGCAGCTGGTTATAGGCATCAGCCTGGGCGTGCGTTTTACCAGCGGCTTTGTGCACATGGCGCCGCGCTGGCTGGGTTCAGTGGCGCTGGCCACGGTGGGAATGATCGCGCTGTGCGCGGGGTTTGCGTGGTCTCTGGCCCAGTTCACCAGCCAGCACTGGGCCACGCTGTTGCTGGGCACCTCACCCGGCGGAATCGCCGAGATGGCCATCACGGCCAAGGTTTTGCAGCTGGGTGTGCCGGTGGTCACGGCCTTTCACGTCACCAGGCTGGCGGCTGTGCTGCTGCTGGCCGAGCCCATGTACCGGTGGATTTACGAGAAGCGCCTGGCAGCGCAAACTGAAATCCCGCCGGCCGAGTGAGCGGCCGTGGGGGGGGCTAGTGCATCGACATGGGGGTGTTTGCGAGCCCGCTGTAGCCCTCCAGCGTATCTTCGATTTCTTCCTGCGTGGGCGTGTTCTGTGCCCATGCGCTCAAACGTTGCTGGAACATTTCGGCCCAGGAGCCGTCCAGGTAGACCTCTTTGCCCGAGCGCTTGTCCACGATTTCAAAGCCGTGGCGGGCCAGTTGGGGAACGGCGGGCGCGGGTGCGGATTCTTCCGGCGCGTTCGCGTGAATCTGCAGCACGGCAAAGGAGTCGGAGTCGTAAAGCATTTGCATGGTGAAGTCCTTTCTCGTCAGATAGCTACGATGAGGCCAAGTTCAAGAGTCCGCACCATCCGGCATGCAAGAGTTCGGTAAAGACGCGCGACATCGTGTGAAACCGCACATAAAGCCCGCGCAGGCGTGCGGCAATCGCAACGCGGTTCAGCGCGGCCAGGGCGGGACGAGGGCCCTCAACCCTTGCTGAGGGCGCCGAGCTGCTGGTCGATGAAATCCCCATTGGACTGGGTGATCTTGTTGCGCACGGGCAGGTAGCCCAGTGAGGGCGCGTACCAGATCTCCACCTTCTGGTCGAATTCGCGTCGCGGCTGGCGCGTGAGCTTGACTGCGACCAGTTCGCCGAAAGGCAGGGAGATTTTTTCCTCAGCCTCCACCAGGAAAGTCCAGGTTTCGGCATCGCGCGGGCCCACGGTGTAGATCGAGATCGTCGACCCCGCCGGGAAGCCGGCCGGGTTGCCCGCCAGCATGCCGCCCAGTTGCATGAACACGCTGACCCGGTCCTGCGCGCCCTTGACCCAGGGCAGCGTGGGCGTGTTGGCACTGAAGCTGATCTGGTTTTTCTCAGGCTCGAAATGCGCGGCTACTTCGGTTCGGGATTTGTCGGAAAAGCGCGTGGGCGCCAGGCCCTCGGGGCTGAGCTTCCCGGTGCTGGCCATGCTGCGTGAACCGAGGAACAGGGCACTGACGCGCATCAGGGCGTCATAGGCGTCGCCGCTGTTCTGCCAGCGCAGCTCGGCATTCGCAAAATAATTCATGCCTTTGGCGTTGCCGGTCATTTTGTAGTCGAGCACGATGCTTGCGGGCAAGGCGATAGTGGTCACCGGCACCTCGGCCGGGCCGGCGGGCGCAGCCTCGGATGCACTTGCGGCGGGGGTTTCGGCCCTGGCGGCGGCTTCTGCGAGCAGGTCTGAGGGCGTGGGCGCGTCGGGCACGTAGTCGGCCGGCCGCTGTTTGGGCGCCCGGACCGGCTCGACCTCGTTGTCTTCCTCCGCGGGCTCTGCCCTGGCCGCGACCGGGGGTTTCCTTGCAGGCGCGGGCGCAGCCTCGGGCTGCGGGGCCGTTTGCGGCGGTGCAATGCTGCGCGTCTCAAAGGGCCGCGCGGGCAGCGGCACGGTATCCCGTCCGAGGCCGAAACGCGCCGGCACAAAGGTCAGCACCAGCGTGTGCACGGCCAGCACCAGCACGGCCAGCCAGGCCAGCGCGCGCCGGGGCGGCGCGGGATAGGAAGAGGCGGCCAACGTGCTCATGCTGCTTCGAAGCCCAGGTCGCGCGAAAGTTGCCGGGCCGCCGCCGCCAGGGGCCGGGCCACCGCGCCGTCCCACTCGGCGTCAAAGGTGGCCAGCGAGCCCAGCGCCACCATGCCCAGGGCCAGGTGGCCGTCGGCGTCGAAGACCGGCGCGCAAAAGCCGGCCACGCCCGGCAGCAATGTATTGACGGCACGCGCCATGCCGCGGCGGCGCACTTCCTCCAGCACCTCGGCCAGTCCGGCCATGGTGGTGGGGACGTCCTGGCGCGCCAGCTTCTGGTTGCGCGCCAGTTCGTCCTTGACCAGCAGCGCCAGCCGGCCCTGCGGCCTGCCGGTGGCCAGCAGGCGCGGCGATGAAAACGCGGTAAAGCACAGGCCCGTGGCCGAAGACAGCAGCGGCATCACGTCGCCCAGCCGCAAGTTGACCGTCACCGCCCGCGGCGACTCTTCCCAATGCACCAGCGTGGGCCCCTGGTTGCCCCAGACGGCCAGGGCCAGGGTCTGGCCGGTCTGCGCCATCAGGGGCTGCAGGCGCTGCCGGGCCAGTTTCACGCTGTCCAGCCTGGAAAGGGACGCCAACCCCAGCTTGAGCGCCGCCGGGCCCAGGTCGTACAGCGTGGTGGCCGGGTCCTGGACCACCATTCCCAGCCGCTGGAAGCTCACCAGGTAGCGGTGGGCCTTGGCCGCGCTCATGCTGGCCGCCGCCGCCAGGTCGCGCAGCATCAGGGCGCCTGGCGAGGTGGAAAGCACTTCCAGCAGGGCAAAGCCGACTTCGAGCGACTGTATGCCCGCGCGCTGCGGCGCCGTGCTGCGGCGTGCGGGGGCGGTGGCGCCGGGGCTTGCTTTCATGGGCTTGAAGGGCTTGACTAGAATTTCAGGTTCGCCGTGGGGCTGTGGATGCATGGATCGTAACGCGGGTCCGCCAGCCGCCGCCGGCCACGGCATACACGGCACAATCAAGGCCTGCGGCGAAAGCCGGCAGCCACCCACCAGGATATCGATGAAACTCGCCACTTACAAAGACTCTTCACGCGACGGCCAGCTCGTCGTGGTGTCGCGCGATCTCTCCACGGCGCATTATGCGACCGGCATTGCGGGCAAACTGCAGCAGGTGCTGGACGACTGGAACTTCATGTCGCCGCAGCTGCAGGACCTCTATGAGACGCTGAACCACGGCAAGGCGCGCCACGCCTTTCCCTTCGAGCCCTCGCGCTGCATGGCGCCGCTGCCTCGCGCCTATCAGTGGGCCGACGGTTCGGCCTACATCAACCATGTGGAGCTGGTGCGCAAGGCCCGCAACGCCGAAGTGCCGGAAAGCTTTTACAGCGACCCGCTGATGTACCAGGGCGGCAGCGACGATTTCATAGGCCCCTGCGACGACGTGGTCGTGGCCAGCGAGGACTTCGGCATCGACTTCGAGGCCGAGGTCGCCGTGATCACCGGCGACGTGCCCATGGGCGCCACGCCGGCCCAGGCGCTCGAGGGCGTGCGCCTCTTGATGCTGGCCAACGATGTCTCGCTGCGCAACCTGATTCCCAATGAGCTGGCCAAGGGCTTTGGCTTCTTCCAGAGCAAGCCGGCCACGGCCTTCAGCCCGGTGGCGGTGACGCCCGACGAGGTGGGCGATGCCTGGGACAAGGGCCGTTTGCACCTCACGCTGCAAAGCACCTGGAACGGCCGCAAGGTCGGCATGTGCGAGGCCGGCCCTGAAATGACCTTCCATTTCGGCCAGCTGATCGCCCATATCTGCAAGACCCGCAATGTGCGCGCCGGCAGCATCGTGGGCTCGGGCACCGTCAGCAACAAGGACTGGAGCCACGGCTACAGCTGCATCGCGGAAAAACGCGCGATCGAAACCATAGAAGACGGCAAGCCCAAGACCGAGTTCATGAAATATGGCGACACGATTCGCATCGAGGCCAAGGGCAAGGATGGGCTCTCAGTGTTCGGCGCCATCGACCAAAAAATTGTCGAGAACGTCTGAGCCGCCCTGAATAAATCCAGCAGAGGCAGCGGAACCGGCTTTGCCGGGCCGCAGGCGCCGCCCCCTTGAGGGGGAACAGGCTACACGCAGTGAGCCTGGACGGGGGTGCTATCTGGAGTATGCTTTGCGGGAGCCGTCTTCAAAGACGGCATCGTCGCTCAGCAGCTTGCCTTCGTTGTCCCAGGTTTTCTCGCGCGTGATGCGGCCGCGCTCGTCGTAGCTTGATTCGGCCACTAGCTTTCCGGCCTCGTTGAAGCGCTGGTGTGTGCCCAGGGGTAGTTGTCGGTAGCGGCTGGAATTGCTGTAGCGGCCTGCCCTGGCGATGTTCCCGTTGTCGAAAAAATCGGTGGCTTGCAGCCAGGCGCTGTCACCCTCGCCGCCGAACTCGGTTTTGCTGCGCGGCTGGCCGTTGAGGTAATAAGACTGGTCGCTCACCAGTTTGCCTTCGGACCATTTCCTGTCGCGCGTCAGGGTGCCGCCGTCGGCGAATTCCTGCTCCCGCTCCTTGAGCGAATTCCTGGGCGTTTCACTGTCCAGCTTCCATTGGATTTCCCGCCGCTTGACGCCGGCGTTGTTGAAATGGCGCTCAATGCGGGTGCTGCCCGACACCTCATCCAGGTAATCCGGCTTGCCGCCCTCGCCCAGTGTTTCATGGCGTATGCGTTTTCCGGCCAGGTAGCTGCTGGTGCCGTTCAGCACGCCCTTGCTGCTGAACAGTTCGATTTTCGAAGCGCCGCCCGAAAAACCGCACCAGCGGGCGTCATCGGCCGGCGCCGCCAGCAGGGGCTTGTCGCCGCAGCGCATGGCCTGGAGCTGGCCGCGATCGTTGAATTCGGCATAGGCCTGCTCGACGCTGCCGCCCGCGCGCGGGCCGTAAAACACGATGCGCCGCAGTTGCCCGTTGGCGTGAAAGCTGCGTGCCAGGCCGGCCTCGGTGCCGTTGTCGTACACGGTGTCGCGCAGCACCTGGCCGTCCGCTGCGAATTCGCGCGCGCGGCCGTGCCGGTTGCCGCGCTCGTTTTCGCTGTATTCACGCTGCAGCTTGCCGTTCTGGTAGAAGCGCACCAGGCCCATGAACTTGCCGCCCTGCAGTTCCTGCTCACGCATCAGCTGGCCCGAGTCCCGGTCCTTGCAGCGCATGACGCCGGTCTTGCCGGCGGTGGTGTTTCCGTTGTTGGGGTTGACGCTTTCGCCGTTGATTTCGCAGTCTTGCACGGCATGCGCCCAGGGCGAGGCCAGTGCGCAGGCGGCAAGAAGGACCAGGCGTTGCGCGGATGCTTTCATGCGGCGGCCCCGGTCTGGGTGATGAACAGCCGTATGCCGCGCAGGAACATCTCGACCGAAATCGCCACGAGGATCAGGCCCATGAGCCGCTCAAACGCCATCATGACGCGGTCGCCGGCCACGCGCTGTATGCGCTCGGACAGCACCAGCACCACGGCGCAGACGGCCATGGTGACGCAGAGCGCGGCAACCCATTCAAGCCGGCGCTCCGGCGCCTGCGACACCAGCAGCATCACGGTGGCCAGCGCCGAGGGCCCGGCCAGCGCGGGAATGGCCAGCGGCACGATCAGCGGCTCGCCCAGCAGGGGCGCGGCCTCGGGCTGGTCCGAGGGGAAGATCATGCGCAGTGCGATCAGGAACATCACGACGGCGCCGGCGATCTGCAGCGACAGGTCGCTGAGGTTCATCAGGCGCAAAAAGCCGTCGCCGACGAACATGAAGGCCAGCAGCAGCAAAAAGGCGATCAGCACCTCGCGCAGGATGACGAACATGCGCCGCTCGGGCGCCACGCCTTTGAGGGCATTGGCAAAAATCGGGATGTTGCCGAAGGGGTCGGTGATCAGCAGCAGCAGGACCGTGGCGGAGGCGAAGGTATAGGCCATGGCACAAGCTTATCAGGCCGTGCGCGCGGGTGAGGGCCAAAAACCGGTTGACGTCCCGCCCCGGCGCTGCACAATGAAGACAAGGGCGCGAGCCGCCCCGTCCTTCAATGCCATCATGCCCAACATGCCAGGAGACACATTCATGAGTGACGCAGACAACCCTTCCTTCCCCGGTTTCGGCAAGCTGGTGCCCGGCTTTGATTTCCTGCAGAACCTGGCCAAACAGGCGGCCGGCAGCGCCACGCAGAGCATCCCGCAGCTGCCCAACCTCGGAAACTGGGTGGCGCCCACGCTCAATGTCGAGGAGCTCGACAAACGTATCGAGGAGCTCAAGGCCGTGCAGTTCTGGCTGGACCAGAACGCCACGGCGCTCAAGGCCACCATCCAGGCGCTGGAAGTGCAGAAGATGACCCTGGCCACGCTCAAGGGCATGAATTTCAACATGGGCGACGTGGCGAACGCCTTCAAGCTCAAGGTCGCCGACAGCGTGGCCGGCGGCGTGCAGCGCGTGGCCGACAAGGCCAGGACGTTTTCGGGGCTGGAAGTGCCGCCCTCGAGTTTTGGGACGGGCAAGCCCGCCGCCAAGGCCGCTTCCACGTCCAAGGCCAAGGCGCCCGCCGCGGGCAAGGCCGCCGCCGCGCCGGCCGGCGTGGTCGACCCCATGCAGTGGTGGGGCGCGCTGACCCAGCAGTTCCAGGCGATCGCGACCGACGCCATGAAGGATGCGGCCAAAAAAGCCGCGATGGACACGACCAAGAACCTGGCCACGGGCCTGGCCAAGGACGCGATGAAAACCGCCACCGGCATGGCCACGGGCATGGCCCGCAACATGGCCGAAACGGCGGGCAAAACCATGGCGGGCGGCGCGCGCGCGGCCATGAACACCGCGCTGCGCAGCAGCCAGGGCTGGCCCACGCCGGCCGCCGGCAAGACGCCCGCAAAAGCTGCCGGGAACGCCGCCGCTAAAACCAAACCCAAGGCGCCGGCGCGCAAGGTCGCGCGCAAAACCGCACGTTGAACGACACTGGACCCACCCCCGACTTTCACTGAATTTCACCAGGACCCCATGAAGCTTTTCCCCTACGGCCACGCCACCCATCCGCAATGGCAGATGGCGGCTGGCCTGGTGCTGGCGCAGCTGCGCGCCTACCAGGCGCTGCCCGGCTACGCCAAGTCGCCCACGCTGGCGCTGCTTTACATCACCGACCACTATGCAGCCCATGCGCAGGACATCCTGGACCACCTGAGCGCCGAGCTGCCCGACATCACCGACTGGAGCGGCACGGTGGGTGTGGGCATCGCCTCCAACAATGTCGAGTACTTCGACGAGCCGGCCCTCACGGTGATGCTGTGCGAATTGCCGCACGACCAGTACCGGGTGTTTTCCGGCGTGTCGCCGCTGCCGCCGGCCAGCAGCGGCCGCTTCAAGGCGCACACCGCGCTGGTGCACGCCGACGCCGCCACGCCCGATGTGGCTGAACTGATCGCTGAAATGGCCGAGCGCACCCACAGCGGTTATGTGTTCGGCGGCCTGGCCTCCAGCCGCTCCGGCACCGTGCAGTTCGCGCTCAGTGGGCACGGCAACGTCAAGGGGCAGGGGGCCGCCGGCGGCGTGTTCAGCGGCGGGCTTAGCGGTGTGGCTTTCGGCCAGGGCGCGGCGCTGATGTCGCGCATCACCCAGGGCTGCCGGCCGGTGTCGGCCGACCATGAAATCACCGCCTGTGAGTCCAATGTGGTGACGGAGCTTGATGGCAAGCCGGCGCTCGACGTCATGCTGGCCGACCTGGCCGTGTCGCTGGACCAGCCGCGCGAGGCGCTGGCCAAAGTACGCACCACCCTGGTCGGCCTGAGCCGGCCGGCCGACATTCCCGATGACGGCGCGGCCCATGCCGCGGGCCGTCGCGCGGGTCAGTTCGGCGCCGAGGTGCGGGTGCGCCACCTGATAGGGCTGGACCCGTCGCGCCGGGGCATCGCCATCGCCGAGGTGCCGGCCGTGGGCATGAAGCTGGCCTTTTGCGAACGCAATATGGAGGCCGCGCGCGCCGACCTGATCCGCGTCTGCGCTGAAATCCGCGAAGAACTGGAGCCCGAGGAAGTCACGCTGGAAGTCGCCAGCGCCCTGAGCGCCTCGGAAGCCGAATCGGCGCCGCATGCGGCGCGGCGCATTGCCGGCGCGGTTTACGTGAGCTGCTCAGGCCGCGGCGGGCCGCACTTCGGCGCGCCCAGTGCCGAGATGCAGATCGTGCGGCGCGCGCTGGGTGATGTGCCGCTGGTGGGGTTTTTTGCCGGCGGCGAAATCGCGCGGCACCACCTCTACGGCTATACCGGTGTTTTGACCGTGTTTACAGCACCAGCCTAGAGAACCTGCGCTTCGAGCAGCTCCACAGGATCGCCATAACGCGCGGCCAGCGCCACCACGGCGGGGTCGCGCAGCGCGCACAAAAACCCGTCCTTGATCAAGGTGTTGCCGCCCGCGGTCACCGTCGCATCCAGCGTGATCAGGTCCATGTGCACCGGCGGCTCTTCCCAGTCGGGCATCACGCGGCGTATGTAGTCGCTGGGCTGGGCCAGGTCTATGCCGAAGTGCAGCGCGCCGGGCGCGTTGGAGCCGGCCGGGTAGACCGTGTGGCGCGGCGCCTTGGGGTTGAAGCCGCAGCCGCCGCCTTCGATCATGCGGCCGCCCACCAACATCTCGCGCAGGATGACCGCTTCTTCCGAGGTGCCCTCGACCGCAGAAATCGTGTCGCCCTCAAAACGCACGGCGATTTTTTCCTCAAAGGGTTTGGCGAAACCGACCGCCCATTGCGGATACAGCACGCCGGCCATGGGCACCACGGCCTTGAAGTCGTTTTTGACCGAGTTGTGGTCCCAGAGGTTGGGGCCGTGCGTGGGCAGGTAGTGCACATAACAGCCGTCCTCCTCGGCTGTCATCTGGCCGCGCCAGCGGTTGGTGGCCAGCTGGTTGGCGCGCATTTCCTGCGTGAAGCTGATGCGAAAGTCGCTGCCGCGCGGGTCGGTAAAGCGCAGGTCGAAGCCGCCCTCGGCCGGGTAGCGGGCGGCCGTGCCGCGGATGATCTCGCCGATCAGGTCGACCGGAAAGCGCGCTTGCGGCGTGTGCAGCAAATCGAGGTTGCGAAAGTAGGTGATCTTGACCCAGCGCTGGCCGGCGCGGCGCAAGTTGATGCACAAAGGGTCGAGGATGGAGCAAAACCACGTCGACACCACAAAAGTGGCCTTTTTGAGCATGGCATGCACTTCTTCCGGCACCGCCGTCACTTGGGTGCTGGGCTCCATATAGACACGCACCTCGGCGCCGCGCGACTTGGCGACGCCGATCACCGCATCGATCACCCGCGGGTCCAGCAGCGGGTCTGCCAGCATCAGCACCCTGTCCCCCGGGCGTATCGCCATCACGCGCGAAAAATTGTCCAGCGCCTGGAAAAAGTACTTGGTGTCGGTCAGATTGGCCGCCACGGGGATAGGCAGGCCGACGTAAGTGGGGCTTGGGTTCATCGTGGTTCCGTTAAGAATTGCATGCACAAAATTCGTATTTTTGGCATCAAACAGCTGGATATTAGCAGTAAGTGCGATATTTTCTTAGTCGACTAATGTAATTGCATGCAATTGACTGCCGCGCCTACTGAACCCGCAGGGGCCGCGGAACCGGCTTTGCCGGGCCGCAGGCGCCGCCCCCTTGAGGGGGGAACAGGCTACACGCAGTGAGCCTGGACGGGGGGTTACCTGCGCAGCGCGGCAAAAGCCTCAAACTCCCAGCTCCGCATGGCCAGCAGCAGCGTAAAACCCTCGCGGTCTTTCTCGCCCAGCTTCTGGTCCGTCTGGTGCTGCTGGGCAAAATCCTGGGCCACGCGCTGCATGCGCTCCAGGAAGGAGGGCGCCAGGCCACGGCTGATGGAGCCGTGCACCAGCAGCAGGCCTTCGCCCTCGCCGTCGAAGCCGCCTGAAAAATAGTCGAGCAAGGCGTTCTCGCGGAAGTAATCCATCACCGGCCCATGCGGGCGCCAGCGAAAGGTCTTGGCGAGCTTGAGCCGGTAGCGGTTCAGGGGCTTGAGCTCGATGATGCCTATGCGGTCCAGCTGCGCGAGGTATTTGATGCATTCGGCCTCCGAGAGCCGGTAGCTGCTGGTGATCTGCTCCAGCGTCCACTGCGAGAGCACACAAATCGCGGTCAGCAGCAGCTTTTTGTCGGCCACCACGGCTTTTTCCTGCGCCTCCGTCAGTTCAGCCAGCAGCGGCTGGGTGTCGGCGATGCGCCTGGCGAGATCGGCAAAGTCCAGCTTGAGCGCGCGGCAGATCGCGTCTATGCGCGACAGCGGCATGTCCCCCTTGGCCAGCATGCGCTTGACGCTGGATTCGGCCATGCCCAGTTTGGCGGCCAGGTCCGCATAGGTCATGCGCGCGGCCTTGAGTTCTTTTTTGAGGACGGTGACGAGGTCGGCGGTGGTGCTCATGGGTATCGATTATCGGTACTTTCGGTTTGAAGCGGCTCCACCGCACTGAATTTTGATGCCCGCGGCCCATCCCGCCCCGCACAGTGCGGCTCACTCATATATAGACAGAGGAGCTTTTCGCATGCAGACCACCCCCTCCATTCTTCATCGCCGGGTTGAGCCGCTCCCCTGGCACGCGCGGCCGGCTGCCTTGGCCCGGCGCCGTGAATGCGTGCTTGCCCTTGTCTTCTTTCTAATGCTGGCTGCCGCGCTGCTGGGGCCTTCGCTGGCGCAGCCCGTCCACTACCACGACTTCGCCGACCAGCGCAGCTGGGGCTGGCTGCCGCATGCCATGGATGTCATCAGCAACCTTCCCTTTGCGCTGTGGGGCATGGTGGGTATCTGGGCGCTGCTGCGGGCTGTGCGTGAGCAGGCCGTCAGTGCCGCGGCGGCGGCCATGGCCGGGCTTTTTTTCGGCGGCCTGTGGGTGACGGCGGCGGTGTCCGCGACCTACCACCTGCAGCCCGGCGACGCCGGCCTGGCCTGGGACCGCGGCGGCATGGTGCTGGCTTTTGCCGGGCTGTTGGGCCTGGCGGCGATGCGGGCCGTCAGCACGCGCGCCGGCATGGCGCTGGCCACGGCCGTGCTGGTGCTGGGGCCGCTTTCCGTCTATGCCTGGTCGCTGAGCGGCAATGTCCTGCCCTGGGCGGTCTTGCAGGGAGGCGGCATGGCGCTGATCCTGGGCTTTGCCTGCCTGCGTCCTGCACAGGCCTGGGAGCTGCCGGTGCGCTGGGGACTGGTGATCGCCATCTACGCGCTGGCCAAGCTGCTGGAGCTGGGCGACCACGCGGCCTATGAATGGACCGGCCAGCTGGTGTCGGGCCACAGCCTCAAACACATGGTGGCTGCCTGCGCCGCCTGGCCTGTGGTGTCGGCCTTGCTAGCCGCGCGAAAAATCAGGGCAGAATCCCATGCACTGTCCAGAAACAGAGTAGGCCAGCCGCTTCGGCGCGAAGCCCGCCGCACAACAATCAAAACGAGGAGTCACGCATGAGTGTTGATCAGGCCACGCCGGTGTCGCCGCCGCCTGTCCAGGGGCATCCGAACCAGTTCGCGCTGCTCAAGCAGCGCCGCTTCGCACCTTTTTTCTGGACGCAGTTTTCCGGCGCGGCCAACGACAACCTCTTCAAGTTCGCTTTCACCGTGATGGTGACCTACCAGCTCAGCGTGAGCTGGCTGCCCCCGGCGCTGGCCGGGCTGGCCATAGGCGCGCTGTTCATCCTGCCCTTCCTGCTGTTCTCGGCCACCAGCGGGCAGCTCACCGACAAGTTCGAAAAAACCCGGGTGATCCGTTTCGTCAAAAACCTCGAAGTCGTGATCATGCTGATCGCGGCCGTCGGTTTCATGAGCGGCAACGCCAACGTCCAGGTGCCGGTGCTGCTGGGCTGTACCTTTCTGATGGGCCTGCATTCCACCATCTTCGGCCCGGTCAAGTTCGCCTACTTGCCGCAGGCGCTCAACGAGCGCGAACTCACGGGCGGCAACGGCATGGTCGAGATGGGCACTTTTGTGGCCATCCTGCTGGGCCAGGTCGTGGGCGGGCTGATGGTGGCCGTGCCGCAGGTCGGGCCCGACTATGTGGCCATGGCCTGTGTGGGCCTGGCCCTGGTGGGCCGGGTGGTTTCGCAGTTCATCCCGCTCACGCCGGCGACCGACCCGGGCCTGAAGATCAACTGGAACCCGGTAACGGAAACCTGGCGCAACCTCAAGCTCGCCAGCGACAACCTGGTGGTGTTTCGCTCCATGCTGGGCATCAGCTGGATGTGGTTTTTCGGCGCCGTGTTCCTGAGCCAGTTCCCGAGCTTTGCCAAGGAAGTGCTGCACGGCAACGAGCAGGTCGCGTCCCTGCTGCTGGTGGTGTTCTCCGTCGGCATCGCCACCGGCTCGCTGCTCTGCGAGGTGCTCAGCAAGCGCCACGTTGAAATCGGCCTGGTGCCGGTGGGCGCCATCGGCATGAGCGTGTTCGCGGTGGACCTGTATTTTGCCTCGCGCGGCCTGCCCGCCGTGCCCATCATGAGCGTGGGCGAATTCGTGGCGCAGCATGCCCACTGGCGCGTGATGCTGGACCTGGCGCTGCTGAGCCTGTTCGCGGGCTTGTACAGCGTGCCCATGTATGCCTTGATCCAGCTGCGCAGCCAGCCCACGCACCGGGCCCGCATCATCGCGGCCAACAACATTCTGAACGCGCTGTTCATGATCGTCAGCGCCATCCTGGCCGGCGCGCTGCTCAAGGCCGGCTTCAGCATTCCGCAGATCTTCCTCTTCGTGGGCCTGGCCAATGCGGTGGTGGCTTTTTATATCTTCATGCTGGTGCCCGAGTATTTGCTGCGCTTTATCGCGCTGATCGCTTCGCGCCTGGTCTATCGTTTCAAGATCACGGGCGACGACCATATCCCGGCGCAGGGCGCGGCCGTGCTGACCTGCAACCATGTGAGTTTTGTCGACCCGGTACTGCTGATGGCCGCCAGCCCGCGCCCCATCTATTTCGTGATGGACCACCGCATTTTCAAAATGCCGGTGCTGGGCTGGCTGTTCCGCCTGGCCAAGGCCATCCCCATCGCACCGCGCACCGAAGACCCGGCGCTCTACGAAGCGGCCTTCGAGGCGGCCGCCAAGGTGCTGCGCGATGGCGACCTGCTGGCCATCTTCCCGGAAGGCGGCATCACCAAAAACGGCGAACTCCAGGCCTTCAAGGGCGGCATCATGAAGATCCTGGAGAACGCCGAACGCGACGGCCTGCAAGTGCCCGTCGTGCCCATGGCGCTGACCAACCTCTGGGGATCGTTTTTCAGCCGCGTTGAAAGCGGGACCGCGATGAGCAAGCCGTTTCGCCGGGGGTTTTTCAACCGGGTGGGGCTTAACGTAGGCGCCCCCCTGGCGGCTGAAAAAGTCGCGCCCGCGGACCTGCAGGTCCGGGTGGCACAACTCCTGCAACAGGGAAACACATGAAATCACTTCAATTCTTCAAAGCCGGAGGGCGTTTGTCGCGCGGCGGCTTCTGGCTTCACGGCCTCATCGTCTGGGGGCTGTTCTACCTGGTCTGGGCCGCGCTCGGCAATGCCTCGTCCGGCATCCTGACCTGGGTGATCAACCTGCCGGCGCTGGCGGCGCTGGTGCTGATCTGCATCCGGCGCCTGCATGACCGGAACTACTCCGGCTGGTGGTTGTTGCTGGCCGCCGTCCCCGTGCTGGGGGCGCTCTGGCTGGTCTGGCAGCTGGCGCTCAGGCGAGGCGTTGCCGATGGCAACCGCTGGGGGGCGGACCCCTTGCAGGCGCACGGTGACTACCTCGTGGTGCGCTAGGGTTCAAAAAAAGGGAGCGAGGGATGCAGCAAAACACATTGATCGTCAACGACGTCACCGGTTTGAACCCGGTAGCGGTCTGGGCCATCAGCAAGCCGAAAACCGTGGCCGACGTGGCCGACGCCCTACGCCGCACCGACGGGCCGGTTTCCGTGGGCGGCGGGCATTTCAGCATGGGCGGCCAGACTGCCAGCCCGGGCAGCCTGCACCTGGACATGCGGGACATGAACCAGGTGATTGCCTTTTTTCCGCAGGATAAGGTCATCCGTGTGCAGGCCGGCATTCGCTGGTGCGACATCCAGCGCTTCGTCGATCCGCACGGCCTGGCCGTCAAGATCATGCAGACCTATGCCAACTTCACGGTGGGTGGCGCGCTGAGCGTCAACTGCCACGGCCGCTACATGGGGCTGGGGCCGGTGGTGCTGTCGGTGCGCGCGATCAAGGTCGTGCTGGCCGACGGCAGCGTGCAGGAAGCTTCTCCGGCCGCGAATGCGGAGCTGTTTTACGCGGTGATAGGCGGCTATGGCGGCGTGGCGGTGATCGTCGAGGCGGAGCTGAGCCTGGCGGACAACGTCAAGGTCAAGCGCCTGGCGCGCAAGATGAGCGCCGCGGAATACATCAGCCATTTCAAGGCCAAGGTCCGGTATTTCCAGGACGCCGTTTTCCATAATGCCGACCTGTACCCGCCGCATTACCGCAAGGTCCGCTCGGTGACCTGGGCGCGCACCGACGAGGCGACGACCGAGCCGCGGCGCCTGCAGCAGGGCGGCCAGAGCTATCCGCTGAACCGCTACTTCGTCTGGGCGGTGACGGAAACCCCGCTGGGGAAATGGCGGCGTGAGTACCTGATCGACCCGCTGCTTTATATGTTCCGCAAGGTGCACTGGCGCAATTTCGAAGCCGGTTACGACGTGGCGGAGCTCGAACCCGCTTCGCGCAAGCACACCACCTATGTGTTGCAGGAGTACTTCATTCCGGTCGAACGCTTCGACGATTTTGTGCCCAGGATGGCGGAGATCCTGCGGCGCCACAAGGTCAACGCGCTCAACGTGTCGGTGCGCCACGCCCAGCAGGACCCGGGCACCCTGTTGGCCTGGTCCCGAGGGGAAACCTTCGCCTTTGTGCTGTATTACAAGCAGCGCACGCGCGACAACGCGATCAACCGGGTGTCGGTCTGGACGCGCGAGCTGATAGACGCGGCCATCAGCGCGGGCGGAAGTTATTACCTGCCTTACCAGCCGCACGCCACGGCCCGGCAGTTTCACGCGGCTTACCCGAGAGCCCAGGAGCTGTTCGCGATGAAGCGGCGGCTTGACCCGCAGTACAGGCTACGCAATGTGCTGTGGGACACGTATTACGCCCCCACACTTGCCGCCTCCACCAATCCCGCCCATCCCGCCACTTTGACTGACTCCATGGACAACAGCAAACCCGCTTCGGAATTCAGGGCCGTTTTCTCCGACGTCGGCTGGCGCGACGGTTTTTACAAGTTCCTGCAAAACATCTACCGGCTTTATCCCGAAGACCGCTTCCATACGCTGATCAAGAGCACTTCGGCGGAGCTTGACGACGACGAGGCGATTTACCGACGCTTGCAGCGCGAGCTGCCGAAGATCAAGCCCCTGCTGGCCGACCTGACCCATGCGCTGCCCGCGCTCTTCAAGCAGAAGAAGGAGATGGCCGACCAGACCCTGCGCCTGCTGGAGGGCAGGAAGCGCATCGACGGTTATGTCGAGATCGGCTCGACGGGCCGCTACATCAGCGAGCTGCGCAAGCGCGTGGACGTCACCGGCCCCATTACCCTCGTCAATGACCTGGCGCCGACGAATTCGCCGGTCGATATCGCGGAGCGCGGCGGCTTGCGGAAAATCGGCGGTTTTGTGCCCATGGGCGACCACGATCCGCTGCCCGCTTCCATGCCCGACGCCAGCGCGGACCTGGTGACCTGCTACATCGGCCTGCACCACTGCCCGCTGGACAAGCTCGACAGTTTTGTCGCTTCCATCGTGAGGGTCCTCAAGCCGGGCGGCATCTTCATCCTGCGCGACCACGACGTCACGACGCCTGAAATGCACACCTTTGTGTCGCTGGTGCACGCCGTCTTTAACGCCGGCCTGAACGTGGCCTGGGAAAGCAACCAGCGCGAGCTGCGCCATTTCAGGCCCGTCGCGCATTGGGTGGCCTACCTGGGCGAGCGCGGGCTCAGCGACACGGGCAAGCGGGAACTGCAGGCCCATGACCCTTCCGACAATGTCCTGCTGGCCTTCACCAAAGCCGGCGCGCGGGTGCCGGCATGATGCGTAGCATCCGCAGGCTGGGCGCCGTGGGCGCGCTGGTCGCGGGGCTCGCCTTGGCCTGCGGCATCGCCGCGGCGCCCGCCAAGCCCGTGGCGGGGGCGGAGCACGTGCGCGGCGTGGAGCAGACGCTGCTGACCTACCCCGAATGGTTCCTGGTATTCAGCCCCTATGAATACGGCGAGTTCATTGCCGCGAACGCACCCAGCCGTTTCCCCTATTACGGGCACATCGCGCAGTTCTGGGAAAGCTACAAGGCGGTGTTTGACGAGACGCGCCGGCGCGCCCTGGACCTCAACGCCGGCTACCACCTCATGATCATGGTGATAGGCACCAGCACCAGCGTGGAATATGCCCTCAAGTCCGCCTACGAAACCCTGATCGGCCGCCTTGCCGAATCGACGGCCGGCCGGCCGACGCCGGAAGACCGGCATGCCGCGGCCGTGGCACAGGACTATGTGCGCTTCATCCGCGTGCAGCCCTGGTACGAGTACGACTTCGGCAAGGCGATGGCCGGCCTTTGGCAGGGCGTTCCGGCGACCGGTCCCGACATGCTTCGCAAATGGGAGCGGCGCTTTGCGCTCACGACCGAATATGCCATCAAGATGGCCTACGCCAAGCTGATCAAGCTGGGCACCAAGTCGATCTACGATGCGCCCTTGCCGGTGACGGCCGTGGTGGCCAAACCCGCGCCCGCGGCGGATGCGGCCCTGCCTGAACTCAAGCTGCTGCGGCCCCTGCCGGACGGTGCCGCGCTGCTCACCATTCCACGCTACGAAGCCTTTATGACCTATGCGCAGGCGCTGGCCGGGCAGGGTGTCAACTTCAGCGAGATCGCCGGCAACGACTCCTTCATCCTGGTCAGTGTGCTCGCACCCGGCGCCTGGAAGCCCGAAAGCCCCGCCGCGGCGCTGCTGGTGCAACCCATACTCACGCAGCCGGGCACCCAGCGGGTCGTGATGACGCTGCCCGTGGCCCACCTGGCCGAAGCCTTGCGGCAGTGGAAGACGGCGAAGCTGCAAATCGAGCATGTCTTTGACTACTAGGCCGGGGGCAAAACGGGCGCCGGCGCCGGCACCGCGCCGTCCTGCGCGCAGGTGGCCGTCTGTGGCGCTGCGGCTGGTGGGCGCCGCCCTGCTGTGCCTGCTGTTGCTGCTGGGGCTGTCATGGGTGCGCATGCTGTGGGTCGAAGACCGCAGCCCGCGCCAGGCCGCGCCGGCGCAGGGGCGCTGGCTGCATGCGCATGATGTTGAACTTTATGTGCAGGAATTCGGCGACCCGGCCGCGCCGCCGCTGCTGTTGACCCACGGCACAGGCGCCTGGAGCGGCACCTGGGACCAGAACGTGCAGGCCATGGCCGCGGCCGGCTACCGCGTCATCGCGGTCGACCTGCCGCCTTTCGGGTTCAGCACGCGTCCCGCTTCGCGCGACTACAGCCGTGGTGCGCAGGCGCGCCGCATCACAGGCCTGATCGACGCGCTGAAGCTCGGCCCGGTGACGCTGCTGGGCCATTCCTATGGCGGCGGGCCCGCGGCTGAGGCCGCCATGCTGCAGCCCGATCGCGTGCGCCGCCTCATCCTTGTCGACGCGGCAATCGGCCTGAGGGAGAATCCCGTGCCAGCGGAAAGCGGCGGCGTGGCGGCCGGCCTTTTCGGCGTTCGTCCGCTGCGCACGGCGCTGATTGCCACGGTGGGGACCCAGCCGCTGTTCAGTGAGTTCTGGCTGCGCAAGTTCGTGGCCCGCAAGGAAGTCGTCACGCCTTTGCGCACGGCGATTTACCGCCAGCCTTTCGTGCTGCATGGCTTTACCGCCAGCCTGGGCGATTGGGCCGTGCAGTTTGCCGGCGAAAGCGGCCAGTCCCTGAGCGAGAGGCCCGAGGCTTATCGCAAGCTGTCCGTGCCGCTCACTCTGGTCTGGGGACAGGAGGACAGCATCACACCGCTGTCCCAGGCGCAGGCCCTGCAGCGGCTGGCCCCTGGGGCAAGGCTGGTGGTTCTGCCGGGCGTCGGGCATATCCCGCAAATCGAGGATCCGGCCCTGTTCAATTCGCGAATGGCCGAGCTGTTGAAGCAACCCTAGCCGGGTATTGAGTATCAAAATTCAATACTCCTCGGCCATTTTTTGAGGACTGTATTGTCATCTGCATGATTTCCGGGGCGCCGGCCGCACAGTGGCGGCACCTCAACAACCGCAAGGTTTTTATGCAGACGCTGATACACCGTGACTCCAAACCCTGGCAACTGCAGGTCTGGGCTTCTTTCCTGATCGCCGTTTTCCTCTGCGCCGTGGGCTTGTCCTGGCTGCCCGGCAGGGACCTGGACCGCGCCTTCATGGTCATGGGTTATTTCTTCTGCCTGTCGGCAGCCTTTGTGCTGGCCAAGTATGTGCGCGACCAGCAGCAAAGCAAAGCCGAAGGCAAGCTGGCCGACACGCCCATGTTCAGGCTGGTGGTGTGGGGCGGCTTTTTCCTGGCCATGTCGCTGACCGGCTGGGGTCTGTGGCGCATGGAGATCAACGAAACCTACAAGGCTTTCCTGGGCGTGAGCTGGCTCTACCTGATCACCTGCAGCTTCACCTTGGCCAAGACCCTGCGTGACAGCCATGAGGCCGACCTCAGCGAAGCCCGTATGGGCCGCGCCGCCCGCAACCACGCGGCCAACGAATAAGCACCGCTCGCACACCAAGGAAACATCATGAAAAATCGACTTTCAGCTTACCTTGCCGCTGTTTGCATCACCGTGGCGGGAAGCGCCGCGTTCAATGCGCAAGCCCAGTCGGAGGCCTCGGCCCTGAGCGCCGTGTCGGCCCTGCCGGTGGCTTCCGTGGTGGTCGGCGCCAGTGCCGTCGCGGGCTCCGTTGTGGCCGTTCCGGTGGTGTTGTCCACGGCGGGCACCGTGCTGGTGGTCAAGGCCGTCGAGAGCACGGCCCGCGGAACGCTGTATGTGCTGGAGCGCGCCTCGGACGGTGCCCGCGCCAGCATAGAGGTGGTGGGCCGGGGTGCGGCCGGCGTGTCCATGGTGGTGGGGAGCTCCGTGGTCGTCAGCGTGGTGGGCGCGGGTGTGGTGCTGTCGGCGGCCGGGGAGGCCATTGCCTTTATCCCCAACGCGCTGGGCCGCGCCTTGCTGCATAACGAGCGCTTGACCCAATAAGCCGGAGCCATCCCATGAAAATCTTTCTCCCCCTGTTCCTGGCGGCCGCCATCCTGGGTGCGGCGCCTGCCGCCCAAGCCGGCCGCTCCTGCGAGGCGCGCAAGACCACCCCCCAGGCCGTGGAGCGGGCCATGACGCTCGCCGAAAAGACACTGGCCTCGCTCAACGCCAGCGGCGAAAAAGTCGTGCTGTTGGCCAGGGCCGGCCAGGATCTCAGCAAGTACGGTGTGCGCTATTCACACTTGGGCCTGGCCTACCAGTTGCCCGACGGGCAGGGCGGCATGACCTGGCGCGTGGTGCACAAGCTCAACAGCTGCGGCACCAGCGACTCTGCGGTTTACCGCCAGGGTCTGGGCGAGTTTTTCCTGGACGACTTGTGGCGCTTCGAAGCGGCCTGGGTCGCGCCATCGCCCGAAGCCCAGGCCCAACTGCTGGCGCTGCTGCAGGACCCGGCCCGGCTCACGGCCATGCACCACAAGCCCTACAGCATCGTCAGTTATGCCTGGGGCCGCAAATACCAGCAGTCCAACCAGTGGGCGATTGAAACCATGGCCGCCGCCGCGGAGCCCGGCGTGGCCACGCGCGACCAGGCGCAGGCCTGGCTGCAGTTCAAGGGCTACGAGCCCACGACGCTCAAACTGGGCCCTTTGACCCGGCTGGGCGGCCGCATGACGGCCGCGAACGTCGCATTCGACGACCACCCCAACGACAAGCGCTTTTCTGACCGCATCGAAACTGTCACGGTGGATTCGGTCTTTGCCTGGCTGCAAAGGGCCCGCATGACGGACGGCAGGCCCATGATGGTGGTCAGGCTGTGAGCGACGTGTTTGTGATGTTCGGAAACTGGAGATAAGCATGGCCAATACCTTGCGATTGACGGAAAAATGGATGCACCGCGGCCTCTGGCTGGTGGCTTTTGTGTTCGCCGGCTTCCTGATAGGCCTGGGCGGCACCGTGGTGGGCGACCTGCCCAAGGTCGAGAAACAGCTCTCGCTCGACGACTTCATGGATGCGAACGCCGCTACCGCGCTGCGCAACGCCATCAGGGCCGCCGAGCGCGCAGGGCAAGACGCCCAGGCCGCGCTGGAGCAGGCGCAGCTCAAGCGCCGGGCGGCCCAGGCCGATTCGGCCGCGGCGCGCGAGACCTTTAACAACTGGCTGTCCACGCGGCACGCCACGCAGCTGGCCGAGCAGGACCCGGAGTTGGTCTCGCGCACGCGGGCGCTGGATGCGCTCAAGGAGCGCGAGCGCGCGGCCGGTGCGGCCGCCGAGGCCCAGCAGCAGGCCGCGCTCGATGCGCGCCAGGGCGCCGCGCGCGAGCGCCGCAAGCTCCGCGAGATGGAGGAAGCCGCGCAAGTGCAGCTCAACGCCGAATACCGGCGCGTGGAACTGCGCGTCTTTTTGTACCGCCTGGCTCTGACGCTTCCGCTATTGGCGGCGGCCGGCTGGCTGTTCGCGAAAAAACGCAAAAGCACTTACTGGCCTTTTGTCTGGGGCTTTATCTTCTTTGCCCTGTTTGCCTTCTTCGTCGAACTGGTGCCCTACCTGCCCAGCTACGGCGGCTATGTGCGCTACATCGTGGGCATTGTTGTCACGGCGCTGGTCGGCCGGCAGGCCATCGTTGCATTGAACCGCTACCTTGAAAAGCAGAAACTGGCCGAACAGCTGCCTGATGCGCAACGCCGCGAGGAACTGAGTTACGACACAGCGCTCAAGCGCCTGTCAAAAAGCGTGTGCCCCGGCTGCGAGCGGGCCGTGGACCTCAAGAACACGGAAATCGATTTCTGCCCGCATTGCGGCATAGGCCTGTTTGACCATTGCGTCCAATGCACGACGCGCAAGAGCGCGTTTGCCAGGTTCTGCCACGCTTGCGGTGCCGGCTGATGCGCTTCGATCCATCGCGCAGGAGAGCGCTATCGGTGATCGCGGGCGGCGCGGCGCTGGCGCAGCTGAATGCCGAGGCGAAGTGCCCGGCCGATCCGCTGGAGGTGTGCAATGTCACGCACCTCAGTTCGGTGAAGATGGCCGAAATCGCAGAGATCCGCGGAACCGATGACGTGCGGCGGGCGTTGAAAAAGTGGCAGGGCCCTGTGAGCGTCGGCGGCGGCAGATTCAGCATGGGCGGGCAGACCGCGATTCACGGCGGCTTGCAACTGGATATGCGCGCCATGAATGGGTTGGTGAAATTCGACACCGCCAAACGAATCGCCAGAGTCCAGGCCGGGATGCGGTGGCGCGATTTGCAGACAATCCTCGACCCGCAGGGGCTGGCGGTCCAGACCATGCAGAGCTACGCCAGTTTCACGGTGGGAGGCTCGGTGTCGGTGAATTGCCATGGGCGTTATGTCGGGCACGGGCCAGTCGGACGGTCTGTCAGGGCGCTGCAGATGGTTTTGCCTGATGGTGAGGTGCTTGAGGCCAGCAGGCAAACCAATTCAGAGCTTTTTCATGCCGCCATTGGCGGGTATGGGGGCATAGGAGTCATCACGGAAATTGAACTGGATCTCGATGAGAACTTCCGGATAGAAAGATCGACGAGCCGAGTTTCCATTGAGGACTATCCGGGCTGGTTCCGCGAAAAAATTCAGGCCAACCCGAATGCGCTATTGCACAACGCCGATTTATTCCCGGACCGGTTTGACTATCCGCATTGCGTCACATGGTCACGGACCGACAGGCCTTTGACCGTTCATGAGAGGCTGACACCGCCGGGCCGTCCCTACACCAAAGAGAAACTTTTCTTCTGGGCCATGACGGAGTTACCTGGCGGGGCGTTGCTTCGCGGAAAAGCCGCTACCGCCATCGAGGACAGCCCAGCGGTGGTGTGGCGCAACCATGAAGCCAGCCTTGATGTTGCGCAGCTTGAGCCTGCCAGCCGGGATTTTTCCACTTATGTTTTGCAGGAGTACTTTATCCCGGAGCGCCACTTCACAAGCTTCGCGCGAAAGATGTCCAGCCTGTTGCAGTCGACTCCCACGGGTGTGGTGAATGTCTCAATACGCCACTCCCCAGCCGACCGCGCGGTATGGATGGCTTGGGCCAGGCAGGATGTGTTTTCCTTCGTGATTTACTATAAACAGGGCCTGTCGGTCCATGCGCAGCGACACGCCGCGCAATGGACCCGTTCAATGATCGACCTGGCGCTCTCGCATGAAGGCACCTACTACCTGCCGTACCAGTTGCACGCGACGCAGGAACAATTTCTTCGTGCTTACCCGCAGGCATCCAGGTTTAACAAGTTGCGGCAGCAAATTGGCGCATCGCGGCTCACGAATACCTTGTGGTCGCAGTACCAGGTCTGAGGCCAGTGCCGTTCGAGAAAGGCCGGCGCAAGCCCCTAGATGTCCGGCTCAGGCCAGTGGACGGCCGAAGAAGGGATAGCCCGGGTCGTTGTAGCCATGGCTGGACGCGTGGCCGGGTATCACCAGTTCATTGACAAAGGCCTCGTCGTCCTTGTCCAGTACCAGGTCCACCGCGCCGTACACGTCTTCCAGGTGCGGCAGGGTGCGCGGGCCGACGATGACCGAGCTGACCAGCGGGTTGGCCAGCACCCAGGCCGCGGCGAACTGGCCGGGCACCTGGCCTTTGCCTTCGCAACGGGCCGTGATCTTCTGCGCGATCAGCAGTGACTCTTCACGGAACTCGGTTTCCAGGATGCGTTTGTCGCCGCTGCCGGCGCGCGTGCCTTCGGCTGGCGGCTGGCCGGGCGGGTACTTGCCGGTGAGCACGCCGCGCGCCAGCGGGCTGTAGGGCACCACGCCCAGGCCGTAATGGCCGCAGGCCGGCAGGATCTCGACTTCCGGGCCGCGATTGAGCAGGTTGTAGTAAGGCTGGCACACGGCGGGTTGCGGCACGCCCAGTTCCTTGCACAGCCGCACCACCTCGGCGATGCGCCAGCCGCGGAAGTTGGACAGGCCAAAGCTGCGCAGCTTGCCGGCGCGTATCAAATCGCCCAGCGCGCGCACCGCTTCTTCGAGGTTTTCCTCGTGGTAGTCGCGGTGCAGGTAAAGGATGTCCAGGTAGTCGGTCTGCAGCCGCGCGAGGATGGCGTCGGTCTGCTGCACCAGCCAGCGGCGCGAGTAATGGCTTTCGTTGATGTTGTCGCTGACCGCATTGCCCAGCTTGCTGGCCAGCACCCAGTGCTGCCGCTGGCCGGCCAGCAGCTTGCCCACGTCCTTTTCAGACTGGCCCTGGTTGTAGACGTCGGCGGTGTCTATGAAGTTGAGGCCGTGCTCGCGGGCCGAGGCCACGATGCGTGCCGCTTCCTCAAAAGGCGTCTGCTTGCCGAACATCATGGTGCCCAGGCACAGGACGGAGACTTTGAGGTTGCTGTTTCCAAGGCGGCGGTATTGCATGGTCATCTTTGCGGCAAAAAACAATGAAAGGAAAAGCGAAAGGGAGAGGCCTGATGTTGCCTCAGCTTGTTGTCTTGCGCTGTGGGTCGGCTATTTCGCGGATGGCCGGCAGTCCGAATTTCGATGAAGTATCTGATTTTGATGCTTGTCGTACAAATTTGATGGTCTTGTATCTTTAAATGCAACCTTTTGAGCGCCCCGCCGCACACTGCGCCCACAAGCATGTGCTTGGGCCTTCGGGTTATTTATGAAGATCGTTTCTTCTTTGTTCTCTCTGCCACGCCTCTCACGGTTGTCTCGCCGCACGGCTCTGGCCGCTGCGGTGCTGGGCGCCACGGCCCTGACGGGCTGCTATGTTGTGCCGGTCCAGCCCAGCCATCCGCCGGTCACTTCCACGGTCTACGTCACGCCGGCCGTCCCGGCCAGCACGACGTTTGCGGCGCGGCTGTACCCGGCCAACGACATGGCCCGTGCCTACGGCATGGTGGGCGCGGTGGTGACCAATGACATGAACGGGCGCGGGACTTTCACCACCAACATCAACGGCGAGAGCTTTAGCGGGGAGGCCACGCGCATCGCGGGCTCATCGACGCGAGAAGGCGTGGCCAATGGCTCGGGCAGCCGCGGCAACTACATCAGCTGCCGCTACCAGATGAACTCGTCCACCCTGGGCACCGGGCAGTGCAGGCTGTCCAACGGCGCCGAGTTCACCATGCATGTGGGCGGCTGAACTTCGTGCGGAGCGGTTCTATTGACCGAACTGCTCCGCCGCCGCGACCTGCGGGGCCGCCTTGAGGTGGCCCACATACTGCAGCGGCTTGTGAATCCGGATGGAGGGCACGTCGCCCTCCCTCATGTGCAGCAGGTCGCCGGGGTTGATCAGGCGCGGGTCGGCGTCGGTGAGCGGCAGGTCCGCGCTGCGGTAGGCCTCCAGGATGAACTGCGAGCAGAAGAACTGGTCGTTGCGCCCCAGGCCCAGCTGCACGGCCGCGATGCCGCGTATGCAGAAGTCGCGCACCATGGACGGCACCAGCGGCAGTTCGCACATGCGCCGCTCCAGTGCGAAGGGGGCCTGCAGCATCACGCCGACGTAGTTGTATTTCTGGCCTTCGTGGCGGGCCACAAAGGTATTGATCTTCACGGCCTGCCCCGCCGTGAGGTCGGGGTGGCGAAAGGCCACCACCGTCGCTTCGTCTTCCAGCAGCGCGTCCACGCTGCGAATGCGTATGCCCGAACCCACGGCTTCGGCGATCTGCCGGTTGCCCATGTAGACCGCGGCATGGCTCACCGGCGACAGCGTGATCAGGCGTATGCCGACCGAGTTCAGCCCGTTTTCGGCCGTGAGGATGATGTCGCCCGGGCGCAGCGCGTCGGCGGTGACCAGTTCCCCGCCGTTGCCCGGGTTGAGCGCCATGTTCTGGAAGCCCAATGTGGGCGCGCCGCTGGTTTCATGCGGCTTGATGGCCGTGGCGCAGCCGCCCAGCCCCAGCATGGCCGCCAGGGCCAACATCCCTGCAAATCTGTTGAATCGGAGCATGGTGTTTCCTCGTTGTTGTTTGTTTGCAGGGGTGGAGCCGCAAGGGGTTACGGCGCGGCCCGCTCGACCAGGTACTCTTTGGCGTACCAAAAGGTTTCGGGCGACTTGAAGGCGCCCAGCGTACCTTCTTTTTCGTCCTGGCGCGAACGCAGGTCCCAGCGCTCGTCAATGACGCGGCATGGCTCGCAGGGCTTTTCCCCGGGGCGGCGCTGCACCAGCGCATAGCGCGTGTTCTTGAAGAGCGCCTCCATGTCCTGGTAATCCACCGGCTGCGCGGCGAAGTAAGGCACGATTTTGGCGCCGGGGACGATGAATTCGTAGCGCTCGAAATGCCCGTTGAAGTTGCTGGGCACTGATACCGCCTGGCCTTTGAGCAGTGCATTGGTTTCCGCGCGGAAGCGGCCCATGTCGCCGTTGAAGGGTGCGGTGACCCAGGCCAGCGCGAACAGCACCGCAAAGCTGCTGAGCGCGGCGACGGGCCGGCTCCATCGGGGCCTGGCCATGCCCGCGATGCAGGCGGCGGCCAGCACGGCCAGGAAAATCCAGTACAGCGGCGAGAACAGCCAGGTGTCCTGCGTGGCGCGCAGGCCGCCATAGCCGATCAGGCCCATGGCCAGCGCGCCTATGAGGCAGATCACCAGGGTCAGGCTGAACCAGATGCGCGCGATGCGCTCCCAGTAGAGCGCGATCAGCACGGCCAGCGCCGGCATGGCGGGAATCAGGTAGCGCGTGGAACGCTGCGTGGGCACCATGAACACCAGCGCAAAGGCCAGCAGCCAGATCCACAGGGCTTTTTCGGTGTCGCTGATGGACTGGCCCGTGCCCTTGCGCTGGCGCCAGGCTTTCCATGCCGCCCAGGTGCAGCCCACCGCAACAGGCAGCAGGAACAGCGCGTTGGAGTAGTAGCCCGTGAGAATGGTCAGGATGCCGCTGCTGCCGCTGAAGGCAATGGCGAAGTAGCCTTTGGACGAATTCATCTTGCCGGCGTTCTCGCCGACGACGAATTCGCGCCAGACTTCGCCCGGCTGCGGGTCTATGGCAAACCAGAGGCCGAAAATCGCCAGAGCCAGCGCGCAAATGGCCGCCACCTTGAGGCCGTCGGCGACGATGCCGGGCCGCAAAACTTCCCAGGCCGGCTTGCGCGCGCCCAGCAGCTGGTAGCACAGCGCCAGCGCGAAGCCCACCGGCACCACCATGACGAAAGACTTGTAAAGGCAGCCTATGCCGATGGCGATGCCCGCCAGCAGCGGAAACTGCCAGCGCGAGGCCAGCAGCTTCGCCGGCGACCAGGCCACTGCGAAGAACACGCCGAACAGCCAGAAGGTTTCGGGCGCGCTCGTCAAGTAGGGCCGGCCGTAGCGGTAGGTGCTGAAGAAAGACAGGTAGACGATGGCCGCGATGGCGCCCATGGCCAGCGCATGGCGGCGCCGATCGGCCGGCGCGGTTTCGCCCTGGACGACCTTCCAGGCCAGCAGCGCCGTCATCAGCGCGATAGCCCAGGTGTAGGCAATGCTGGGCAGGCGCAAGTTGAGCAGCGTCCAGTGCTCGCCCCAGCCGCCGGCCACCATGGCCTGCCAGAACAGCACGGGCGGTTTGGTGTTGCGCATGAAGTCGTAGGAACTTACCAGCGGCAGCCAGTTGCCGGTTTGCGCCGTGAGCCGCGCGATGTGGGCATAAACCAGCTCGTCGCCGTTGCGCGGGATGTGGTCGCCGCCCAGGCCGAACAAATAGCCCAGGGCGACCAGCAGGGCCAGCCCTATCCAGATGCGGTGGGCGGGAAAGCGTGTTTTCAGGGACTCAGGGCTTGTCATGGACATCGGCGGGCGGTGGGTGCGCGGCGGCATCGGCCGTAATTTTGGCGCGGCGGCGGCGGAAAGTCATGCGGTCATTGGCCACAAAATTGCAGACGCTGGACAGCACGATGGCCAGCACATTGGCCAGCAGGTAGTGCATGTACAGGGCCAGCCATTTGGTCAGCAGCGACTGCAGCACGATGGCCAGGCCGGCGGCCATCACATATTTGGAAAACAGGAACAGCGCCGAATGATGGACTTCGTGCTTGCGGTCGCGCCAGGTCAGGCGCCGGTTCCAGTAGAAGTTGCTGATGGTGGCGACGGTGATGGCCAGCGCGATGGAGTAGTTGAGCCGGTCATGGAAATCCGCGATCCAGCTGAACAAAAACTCCTGCGCGAGGTAGAGCACCGCGAGGTTGACCACCGTGCCAGTGGCACCCACCACGCCGAACTTGATGAAGCGCCAGCGCACCATGGGTTGCAGGCGTTCGGGCAGGCGCCGTATCACGGCCTCGGCAAAGGATCGGAGTGTGGACATCAGGGGTGTAGGGGTTCAGGGTGCCGCCAGGCACTCGCGCGCCTTGGCCAATACGGTGTCCGGTGCAATGACTTTCAGGCACTGGTTGTCGCCGTCGCAGTAAGACGAGCGGTGGTTGTAGGCGGTCAGGCAGGGCGAGCAGGGCCACTGGCTGTAAAAGGAATGGCACTGCGGCGTGAGCGGCGCATACAGGCCCGGGGTTTCGGGGCCGAACAGCATCAGCGTCCAGATCGGGGTGAGCGCCGCGAACTGGCCCGGCCCGCCGTCGTTGGTGACCAGCAGGCGCGCCACATGGAACAGCGCCAGCAGCTCGGAAATCGAACGCGTGTAGCCGGTGAGATCGATGACCGGGCTATCCGGAAAGGCTGCGTGCACATTGGCCACCAGCTGCCGCGCCAGCGCCTGGTCGTCCTTCAGGCCAATCACGGCCACGGCGCAGCCGTCGGCCACCAGGCCCCGGCACAGCGCGGTGTAGGAATCCAGCGGCCAGGCGCGTATCGGCAGGATGCCGCCGCCCGGGTAGACCAGCACCAGCGGCTTGCCGGCGATCGCGGGGAAGTCCTGCGCGAGGCGGGCCTGGATGCCCGGCACCAGCGCCGGGTCCAGCTGCACGTGCGGCGGCGGTTTGCCGGTGCCCGTGGCCGCCAGGTTGGCCGGCAGTTTGGACTTGGGCACGGCGGTCGAATCGATCGCGCGCGCCAGCGTCAGGAACTGCGCGCTGATGTGGTGGTAGGGGTTGTAGGGCACGGGCCGGTTGATGTGCGAGCCGCGGTACAGGCCCTCCTGCGTGTGGCGGTGAAAGCCCACGCGGATGCGCGCGCCGCTGGCGTACGACAGCAGGCTGCTGATGCGCGAGAACAGCTCGCAGTCAATCGCCACATCGACATGCGCGCGGCGCAGCTCGCCAATCGCCTTCCACAGGCTGGACAGCAGGCCGCCCAGCGATTTGTCGTCCACCGTATGCACGTTGGCCGGGTCCACCACCTGCATGAGATCCAGGATTTCGCGGTTCTTGCCGAACAGCAGGGCGTGCAGCGGCGCATCGGGGTAGCGCTGCTTCAGGCGCGCGAACATCTCGTGGGCCAGCACCAGGCTGCCCATTTCCGACAGCAAGATCACCACGATGGCGCGCGGCGCCTGGTCCGCCTTGCCCTCCTTGCGAAAGCACCGTGCCACGGCGTTAACCGCGGACACGGCCGCGCACAGCGGAATACCTGCCCAGCGGTCTATCCAGCGTTGTAGCTTGATATTCATTACACCCCCCGCTGCCTGTCGGCACGGAACCGCGCGCTGAATTCGCCGAAGCGCCCGGCGTCCAGCGCATCGCGCACTTCCTGCATCAGGTTCAGGTAGTAGTGCAGGTTGTGGATGCTGGACAGCATGGGGCCCAGCATTTCACCGCAGCGGTCCAGGTGGTGCATATAGGCGCGCGAAAAATTCTTGCAGGTATAGCAGCTACAGGTCGCGTCCACCGGCTGGTCTTCGGTCTTGTAGCGCGCGTTGCGTATCTTCAGGTCGCCGAAGCGCGTGAACATATGGCCGTTGCGCGCATTGCGCGTCGGCATCACGCAGTCGAACATGTCGACGCCGGCGGCCACGCCCTCGACCAGGTCTTCGGGCGTGCCCACGCCCATCAGGTAGCGCGGCTTGTGCGCGGGCAGGCGGTGCGGCGTGTGCGCCATGATGCGCTGCATCTCTTCCTTGGGCTCGCCCACGCTGACGCCGCCTACGGCGTAGCCGGGCAAATCCAGTTCGACCAGCGCGTCCAGCGATTCCTGGCGCAGGTTTTCAAACATGCCGCCCTGCACGATGCCGAACAGCGCATTGGGGTTCTCCAGCTTGTTGAATTCGGTAATGCAGCGGCCGGCCCAGCGCAGGCTCAGTTCCATGGAGTGGCGCGCTTCGCTTTCGGTGGTGATGTGGCCCTTGGTGTCGTAAGGTGTGCATTCGTCGAACTGCATCACGATGTCGCTGTTGAGCACCGTCTGGATCTGCATGGAGATCTCGGGCGTGAGGAACAGTTTGTCGCCGTTGACCGGCGAGGCGAACTTCACGCCCTCCTCGGAAATCTTGCGCATCTCGCCCAGCGACCAGACCTGGAAGCCGCCGCTGTCGGTCAGTATGGGCTTGTTCCAGCTTTCAAACTTGTGCAGGCCGCCGAATTGCTGCATCACGTCCAGGCCGGGCCGCATCCAGAGGTGAAAGGTGTTGCCCAGGATGATTTGTGCGCCCATGTCGTGCAGCGACTGCGGCATCACGCCCTTGACCGTGCCGTAGGTGCCGACCGGCATGAAGATGGGGGTTTGCACCACGCCGTGGTTGAGCGTGAGCTTGCCGCGGCGGGCATAGCTGCCGAGGTAGGCGCCGGCGCCTTCGCCGGCCGGGGTATCGGTCTTCAGAACTTCAAATTCGAGCATCTTGGGATTGTCGCAGGTGTAGGTGGGCGGGCCCGGGCGCGTGTCAGGGGCTTTTGCGCGCCAGCAGCATGGCGTCGCCATAGCTGAAAAAGCGGTAGCGCTGCTCGATGGCATGGCGGTACAGCGCCATGATGTGCTCGTAGCCCGAAAACGCGCTGACCAGCATCATCAAGGTGCTTTTGGGCAGGTGGAAGTTGGTCAGCAGCAGGTCCACCACGGCGAACTCAAAGCCCGGCGTGATGAAGATGTTGGTGTCATCGCATTCGGGGCCGAACTTGGCGTGCGATTCCAGCGCGCGCACGGTGGTGGTGCCCACGGCCACCACACGGCCGCCGCGCGCCTTGCAGGCGGCAATCGCTTCCCGCGTGGCCGGGGGTACCTCAAAGCGCTCAAAGTGCATGGTGTGCTCGGCGATGTTTTCGGCCTTGACCGGCTGGAAAGTGCCCGCGCCTACATGCAGCGTCACGCTGGCGCGCCGGATGCCGCGCGCCTCCAGCTCGGCCAGCACGGCCTCGTCAAAATGCAGCGCGGCCGTGGGCGCCGCCACGGCCCCCGGGTTTTTGGCAAATACGGTCTGGTAGCGCTGCTCGTCCTCGGCGGAATCGGTGTGGGTGATGTAAGGTGGCAGCGGAACATGGCCGTGTTGCGCCATCAGCGCATAGGGGTCGCTGCTCAGGCGAAAGCGGTACAGGGGCCCGCTTTCCTCGGGCCAGCGGCCCAGCAAGGTGGCGGTAAAGCCGCCGTCCATCTGCAGCACCGCGCCCGGCAGGGGTTTTTTGCTGACCTTCATGTGGGCGGCGACTTCATGGCCCTGGTCCGCATGCGGCGACAGCACCCGCTCGATCAGCAGCTCCAGCTTGCCGCCGCTGGCTTTCTGGCCGAAGAGGCGGGCCTTGACGACCTTGGTGTCGTTAAAGACCAGCAGGTCGCCGGGCTGCAGCAGGCCGGGGAGTTCGGTGAAACGCCGGTCCACCGGCGGGCTGTTGCGCCCGTCAAGCAGGCGCGAGGCGCTGCGCTGGGCGGCGGGGTGCTGGGCTATGAGTTCTTCGGGCAGTGCGAAATCAAAATCGCCTAGGCTGAAATGCGTTTTCATGAAGGCACAATTGTCCCATGTCGCCACCTGGTGCTCCTGCCCGCAAAACCGCCCCGCTCGAGGCTGCGGCAGGGGAGCAGGCCGTGCCTCCTGCCAGGCCTGAAAAAGCCCCTGCCAAGTCGCCGGCGCAAAAAGCCCTGGAAAAGCTGGGCTTGCGCCGCGACATCGACCTGGCCCTGCATTTACCCCTGCGCTATGAGGACGAAACCCGCATCGTGCGCCTGGCCGACGCCCGCGACGGCGACCTGGTGCAGATCGAGGGCGTGGTGACGCACAGCGACGTCGCCTTCCGCCCGCGCCGCCAGCTGCGTGTGACGGTGGACGACGGCAGCGACACCTGTGTGCTGCGCTTTATCAATTTTTACCCGGCCCACCAGAAGACGCTCAGCGTGGGCGCGCGCGTGCGCGTGCGCGGCGAGCTACGCGGTGGTTTTGTGGGCCGCGAAATGATCCATCCCAGCTTCAGGCTGGCCGAGGGCGAGCTGCCGGGCGCGCTGACGCCGGTCTATCCTACGGTGGCCGGCCTGCCGCAGAACTATTTGCGCAAGGCGGTGCTCAGCGGGCTGTTCCGCGCCGACCTGCGCGAGACGCTTCCCCAGGAAGTGCTGGGCAAGGGCCTGCCGCAACCCCTGTGGAGCCTGCGCGAGGCGCTGCAGTTCCTGCACCACCCGACGCCCGACGTGTCGCTGGCCACGCTGGAAGACCGCAGCCACCCGGCCTGGCAGCGCCTGAAAGCCGAGGAACTGCTGGCCCAGCAGCTGTCGCAGCTGCAGGCCAGGCGCATACGCGCGGCCATGCGCGCGCCGGCGCTCACGGGCCCGGCCATGCGCGGCCCGCAATGCACGCTGGAAGAGCAATTGCTGGAACGCCTGCCTTTCCGGCTCACCGCGGCCCAGCAGCGCGTCTGCGGTGAAATTGAAGCGGACCTGAAGAAAAACATTCCCATGCACCGCCTGCTGCAGGGCGACGTGGGCGCCGGCAAGACCGTGGTGGCGGCGCTGGCCGCGGCCCGCTGCATGGACGCGGGCTGGCAGTGCGCGCTGATGGCGCCCACCGAAATCCTGGCCGAGCAGCATTTCCGCAAGCTCATAGGCTGGCTGGAGCCCCTGGGCATCAAGACCGCCTGGCTGACCGGCAGCCAGAAGGCCAAGGAGCGGCGCGAGATGCTGGCGATGATAGAAAGCGGCGACGCCGGCCTGGTGGTGGGCACGCATGCGGTGATCCAGGACAAGGTGAAGTTCAAAAATCTGGCGCTGGCCATCATCGACGAGCAGCACCGCTTCGGCGTGGCGCAGCGCCTGGCCCTGCGCAGCAAGATGACTGAAGGCGGCGAGGAACCTCATTTGCTCATGATGACCGCCACGCCGATTCCGCGCACCCTGGCCATGAGCTATTACGCCGACCTCGACGTCTCCACCATCGACGAGCTGCCGCCCGGCCGCACGCCCATCGTGACCAAGGTGGTCAGCGACGCGCGGCGCGACGAGGTGATCACTCGCATACGCGGCCAGCTCGCCGAGGGGCGGCAGATCTACTGGGTCTGCCCGCTGATCGAGGAAAGCGAGTCCATAGACCTGGTCAACGCGACCCAGACCCATGAAGCCCTGAGCGCGGCCCTGCCCGGCGTGATGGTCGGTCTGCTGCATTCACGCATGCCGCTGGCCGAAAAAAAGGCCGTGATGGCGCTGTTCACCGGTGGGCAGATGGGCGTGCTGGTCAGCACCACGGTGATAGAGGTGGGCGTGGACGTGCCCAATGCCTCGCTGATGGTGATAGAGCACGCCGAGCGTTTCGGCCTGAGCCAACTGCACCAGCTGCGCGGCCGGGTCGGGCGCGGGGCGGCGGCTTCGGCCTGCGTGCTGCTGTATTCCACCGGCGATGCGCCCCGGCTCGGCGAGATGGCGCGCGAGCGCCTCAAGGCCATGGCGCAGACCAATGACGGCTTCGAGATCGCCCGGCGCGACCTGGAAATCCGCGGGCCGGGCGAATTCCTGGGCGCGCGGCAGTCGGGCGCGCCCTTGCTGCGTTTTGCCGACCTCGCCACCGACACCGAGCTGCTGGCCTGGGCACGCGGCCTGGCGCCCACCATGCTGGACCAGCATGCGGAACTCGCGCACCGGCACATCCTGCGCTGGCTGGGCGGCAAGGCGGAGTACCTGAAGGCCTGAACACCGCGATACGGCAGGCGAGAAAAGCAGGACAATAAGCCCATGACGCTGACCGAACTCAAATACATCGTCGCCGTAGCCCGGGAAAAGCATTTCGGCAAGGGCGCCGATGCCTGCCATGTTTCCCAGCCTACGCTCAGCGTGGCCATCAAGAAGCTGGAAGAGGAGTTGCAGGTCAAGCTGTTTGAGCGCAATGCCAATGAAATCACGGTCACCCCGCTGGGCGAGGAGATCGTGCGCCAGGCCCAGAGCGTGCTCGAGCAGGCCGACAACATCCGTGAAATCGCCAAGCGCGGCAAGGACCCGCTGTCCGGCCCGCTGCGCTTGGGCGTCATTTACACCATAGGCCCTTACCTGCTGCCCGACCTGGTGCGCCAGGCCATCGCGATGACGCCGCAGATGCCGCTGATGCTGCAGGAGAATTTCACCGTCAAGCTGCTCGAGGAACTGCGCACCGGCGAGATCGACTGCGCCATCCTGGCCGAGCCCTTCCCGGACGCCAACCTGGCGATCGCGCCGCTGTATGACGAGCCCTTTATGGCGGCCGTGCCCAGCGCGCACGCGCTGGCCGCGCGCGGCGGCGTGACGGCCGAGGAGCTCAAGAAGGAAACCATGCTGCTGCTGGGCACCGGCCACTGCTTTCGCGACCATGTGCTGGAGGTCTGCCCCGAGTTCGCGCGCTTTTCCAGCAGCGCCGAGGGCATCAGCAAAAGCTTTGAGGGCTCCTCGCTGGAGACCATCAAACACATGGTGGCGGCCGGCATGGGCATTACGCTGGTACCCCGTTTGGGCGTGCCCAAGGAAGCGCTGGCCGAGCAGGCCGCCGCCAAAAAGGCGGTGAAAGGAAAAACCGCCCCGGGCCGCGGCAAGGTGGCCGCGGAGCAACCTTCGTTTATCAAATACCTGCCCTTCGAGGGCGACGTGCCGAGCCGGCGCGTGGTACTGGCCTGGCGGCGCAGCTTCACGCGTTATGAAGCCATCGCCGCGCTGCGCAATGCCATCTACGCCTGCGAGCTGCCCGGCGTCATCCGCCTGTCTTGAATCCCGCCTATGGCGCGCATTGACGGCGGCTGTTGCGGCCGCCGTCCCGATTTCGTTAAAGTTATCCCTGAATTTTTAAAAAAAGGAAACACCATGGCCAAGCCTTCCGCCAAACCCAATGGAAAAGCCGCACCCTCCATCAACATCGGTATCAGTGAAAAAGACCGCGCGGCCATTGCCAAGGGCCTGAGCCGCCTGCTCGCCGACACCTACACGCTTTACCTCACCACCCACAACTTCCACTGGAATGTGACGGGCCCCATGTTCAACACGCTGCACCTGATGTTCATGACGCAGTACACCGAACTCTGGGCCGCGGTCGACCCTGTCGCCGAACGCATTCGCTCGCTGGGCCATCCCGCGCCGGGCTCTTATGCGCAGTTCAGCAAGCTGGCTTCGATTCCCGATGTGCCGGTGCTGCCGCCCAAGGCGCTCGAGATGGTGCGCATCCTGGTGCAAGGCCATGAGGCCGTGGCGCGCACCGCGCGCGAGCTGTTCCCGCTGGCCGACAAGGCCCATGACGAACCGACGGCCGATTTGCTGACCCAGCGCCTGACGGTGCACGAGCAGACCGCGTGGATGCTGCGCTCGCTGCTTGAAGAATAAGCTCGCCCTCTATCTTCAGCTGATCCGCTGGAACCGCCCGGCGGGCTGGCTGCTGCTGCTATGGCCCACGCTGTCGGCGCTATGGGTGGCTTCGCACGGCTTTCCGGGCTGGCACCTGCTGACGGTGTTCACGCTGGGAACCATCCTGATGCGCAGCGCGGGCTGCTGCGTCAACGACGTGGCCGACCGGGACTTCGACCGCCACGTCAAACGCACGGCCCAGCGGCCGGTCACCAGCGGGGCGCTGTCGGTGCGCGAAGCGCTCATCGTCGGCGCGGTGCTGGCGCTGCTGGCCTTCGGCCTGGTGCTCACCACCAATACCGCCACCATCGCCTGGTCGTTCGCGGCGCTGGCGATCGCGCTGGCCTATCCTTTTGCCAAGCGTTATGTGTCCATGCCGCAGGCCGTGCTGGGCGTGGCCTTCAGCTTCGGCATTCCCATGGCTTTTGCCGCCGTGCAGTCGCGTGTGCCGCTGCTGGCCTGGCTGCTGCTGCTGGGCAACCTGTTCTGGGTGGTGGCTTACGACACCGAGTACGCCATGGTGGACCGCGACGACGACCTCAAGATAGGCATGAAAACCTCGGCCATCACGCTGGGCCGTTTTGACGTGGCGGCGGTGATGCTGTGCTACGCCGCCTACCTGGTGGTCTGGGCCTGGGCCCTGCCGGACATGCTGCGGCAATCGCCGGTTTTTTGGGTCGCCATGGGCGTCGCCCTGCTGCAGGCCTTGTGGCATGGCTGGCTGATCCGCAGGCGCGGGCGCGAGGACTGCTTCAAGGCTTTTCGCATCAACCACTGGCTGGGTTTTGCGGTTTTTGCGGGTATCGCCCTGTCTTACCTGGGCCGCTGACCGCGCAAGGCCCGGAAGGCGTCCATAAAAAAAGCCCGCTTCAAGCGGGCTTTTTTGCGTCAGCGCGGGCTGATCAGACGGCGGCCTTCTTGGCCTTTGCCTTGCGCTTGCCTTTGCTCTTGGCCTTTGCCTTGGCGGCGGGGGCTGCTTTTTGGGCGGGTGCTGCGGCAGGCGCGGCGGCGGGGGCTGCTGCAGGTGCGGCGGCAGGAGCCTGGGCCGATGCGGACGTGGAAATCACGGCCAGGGGCATGGCGAGGACGGCTGCGCTGATGAGGGTGGACAGGACTTTGTTCATGTGAAGCTCCGGATGTTGGAAAAAGTTGTAACGCGGATGCCGCCGGGGGTGTCCCACTGTGCGTGGACCAAGACAAGCTGCACGTACGCCTGTGTTCAACGCCGGCCCCGGCCGGGCGGTTGACGCGCCCGGGGCCGGCGCGCTCAGGCGCCGCCGAATTCGTCGCCCAGCTCGGCGGCGCGTTGCCGGGCGGCGTGGATGGCGCGCATGAACTGCATCTTGACGCGGTCCTGCTCCATCGATGTCAGCGCAGCGTAAGTCGTGCCGCCTTTGGAGGTGACCCGCGCGCGCAGCTCCTGCGGCGGCTCGTCCGAGGCCTGCGCCAGTGCGGAGGCGCCCACAAAGGTGCCGATCGCGAGCTGGCGCGCCTGCGCCAGGGGCAGGCCCATGTCGGTGCCGGCCTCGATCATGGCCTCGATGAAATAAAACACATAGGCCGGGCCCGAGCCGGACAGCGCGGTCACCGCGTCCAGCTGGGCTTCCTCGGCCAGCCACAGGTAGTCGCCCGTGGGCTTGAGCACTTTTTCGATCGCCAGCTTGTCGGCGCCGGTGGCGGCCTCGCGGGCGAACAGGGCGGTCATGCCCTTGCCGACCAGCGCCGGCGTGTTGGGCATGGCGCGCACCACGCGTTCGGTGCCCAGCCAGTGCGCGATGCTGCCGGAGCGCACGCCGGCGGCCACGCTCAGGTGCAGGGCGGTTTTGGTGTGAAAGCGCGTTTGCAGGGCCGCATCCTTGAAGACCTGCGGCTTGACCGCCCAGACGACCAGGCCGGCGGCGGCCAGCCAGGCGCCCGGGCCTTCGTGGACCTGCACGCCGAATTGCTGCGCGAGTTTGGCGCGCTGCTCGGCGAAAGGCTCGACCACCTGGACCTGGCCGGCTGGCAGGCCCTGCTTGAGCAGGCCGCCGATGATGGCGCTGGCCATGTTGCCGCCGCCTATGAAGGCGATGTGCTCGTTGTTTGCGCGGGAAGTGGAAGTCATGCGTTGTCAGTCCAAAAATTCAAAGGCCAGCCACTGGCTGATTTGCCGGGGGCTGAAATTGTCGTCGCTGATGAACATCAGGCTGCGGCGCCCGTTGGGAAGCACCGGGCCCCAGCTCATGCCTTCGGTATTGTCCAGCTGTTTGAGCCGGGGGCCCGCGCCCGGGCCGGTAAAGGCCGAAAAATCCGCCAGCAGGGTTTTGCCGGCCGGCTGGTAAGCGCCCGGCCGCAGGGCGGGAAGCTCCAGCGTATCGCCGGCCTGGCGGGTATCGATCAGGTAGAGGCGCAGCGAATTGCCCGAGCCCGTCACATAGGCCCGCTCCAGCACCAGCATGCGTTCGGCGTCCAGCATCAGGATTTCCGCCACGCCGTTGTCGGCGAAGGCGGTGGGCGGCACGGGCGCGCGCGGGATGGCGTCGGGCACATAGGCGATCTGCCGCAGGGCCTTGCCGCTGGCGAGGTCTATCTGCGTGAAGCGGCAAGGCCCGCCCGGTGCCTGCACGCTGGGCACGGGGCCGTCCTGCAGCAAGGCGTTTTCCATGGCGATCCAGGCTGTCTGCCCGTCGGGCGCCAGTGTGAGGCCTTCGAGCGTCAGGTTGCCGCGCGGCCCCGCACCGGCCTGGAAATTGAACATCGCCGGCAGGGAAAATTCGCGCACAAAGCCGCCGTCGGGACGTGTTTCGCGCAGCCAGGGCGCGGTGCCCGTGGGCGCGTGGCCTTCACTGGTCCAGAGCAGGGTGTTGCTGGCCGCGCGCCAGCGTATGGCTTCCGGGTCGGGCACCTGCCCGCCCCGCATCGCCGAAGGGTAGGCGCTGCCGTCGGCCTGGCGCAGCGTGGCCACGCCCAGCAGCTCGGGCGCGCCCAGGCTGTCCATGCCTAGCGCGATGCGCGCGGTGTAAAAGCGCGCCGGGTTGATGCTGGAGCTGTCGTCGCTGATCAGGTAATAGAGGTCGCCGGCCGGGTCGTAGTCCATGCCCGACAGCCCGCCCACGGTGCTGCCCTGGAATTGCAGGCGGTGCGCAAAACGGGATTCGCCGATCAGGCGCAGGCGCGCGCGCGGCGGCTGGCCGGTCGCGGGCGGCGATGGCGGCGCCGCGCAGCCGGCCAGGCCCAGCACGGCGGCCGCGCCGGCGCCGAGGATGAGCCGGCGCTTCGAAAGAGACGTGGTGGACGTGTTCATGCGGCCAGTCTAGCGGCCGCCCCTGCGGGAAATGTGACAGTAGCGCAGGGAGTGCTACTGCAGCACGGTCTGCCGCACCGCCTGCTCCCAGCGCGCCATCAGCTCGGCCGCCCGGTCCGCGCCCAGCGTGGGCAAAAACTTGCGCTCGGCGCGCCACATGCCCGAGAGTTCTTCGGTGCTGCGGTACACGCCGCTGGACAGCCCCGCCAGGTAGGCGGCGCCCAGCGCGGTGGTTTCGATCACGGCCGGGCGAATCACCGGGATGCCCAGCAGGTCGGCCTGGAACTGCATCAGCAGGTCGTTGACGCAGGCGCCGCCGTCCACGCGCAGCTCGGCCACGGGCGCGGCGCCGGCACCGACCGCGTCGCGGCTCATGGCTTGCAGCAGGGCCGCGCTCTGGTAGGCAATGCTTTCCAGCGCGGCGCGCGCAATGTGGGCGACGGTGGTGCCGCGCGTGAGCCCGGTGATGGTGCCGCGCGCATCGGGTTTCCAGTAGGGCGCGCCCAGGCCGGTGAAGGCCGGCACCATCATCACGCCGCCCGAGTCGGGCACGCTTTCGGCCAGCGCCTGCACTTCGGCGCTGCCCTTGATGGCATGCAGGCCGTCGCGCAGCCACTGCACCACGGCGCCGCCCACAAAGACGCTGCCCTCGATGGCGAACTGGGTTTGCGGGGTCGCTTGTGCTGCACTGGTGGTCAGCAGCCCGTTGTGCGAGGTCTGGAACTGCCCGCCCGTGTGCATCAGCATGAAGCAGCCTGTGCCGTAGGTGTTCTTCGCCATGCCGGCCTTGAAGCAGGCCTGGCCGAAGAGGGCGCTTTGCTGGTCGCCCGCGACGCCACCGATTGCAATCGGGTGGCCCAGCAGCTCGGGCCGGACTTCGCCGTAATGCGCGCTGGAGGGCAGCACCTGGGGCATCAGCGAGGCCGGGATGCCCAGCAGGTCCAGCAGTTCCGTGTCCCACTGGTTGTTGTGCACATTGAAGAGCATGGTGCGCGAGGCGTTGCTGACGTCGGTGGCATGCAGCGCGCCGCCGGTGAGCTGCCACATCAGCCAGCTGTCTATGGTGCCGAAGGCCAGTTCGCCGCGCTCGGCCTGCGCGCGCGCGCCGGGCACGTTGTCGAGCAGCCACTTGAGCTTGGTGCCTGAAAAATAGGCATCAACCAGCAAGCCGGTTTTGGACTGGATCAGTTTTTCTTTGCCCTGCTCGCGCAGTTCGGCGCAGGTGGCTTCGGCGCGCCTGTCCTGCCAGACGATGGCGTGGTGCACCGGCTGGCCGGTCTTGCGGTTCCAGAGGGCGGTGGTTTCGCGCTGGTTGGTGATGCCCAGCGCGCGTATGTCGCCGGCCTTGATGTTGGCCTTGGCCAGCACCTCGCGCGCCGTGGCCAGCTGGGTGCGCCAGATTTCATTCAAGTCGTGCTCGACCCAGCCGGGCCGGGGGTAGATCTGCGGCAGTTCCTGCTGCGCCAGGGCCACGATGTGGCCGTGTTCGTCAAACACGATGCTGCGGGAACTCGAGGTTCCCTGGTCAAGGGCGAGGAGGTAGGTCATGCGCTGGAGTGTATGAAAACTGCCCGGTCCGGGCGGGGCTCAGGGATGGGCCACTTCGCAGCTGACGTCCGCTTCCTCCAGCAGGGCCGGGAAGGGCTCAGGCGGCGGCATGTCGGTGAACAGCCGGTCTATCTGCGAAAGCCTGGCCAGCTCGACCATGGCCGGGCGGTTGAATTTGCTGCTGTCGGCGGCCAGCCAGACCTCGCGGGCGTGCTCGATGATGGTCTGCGCGACCTTGACCTCGCGGTAGTCGAAGTCGCGCAACGAGCCGTCGGGCTCTATGCCCGAAATGCCGATCACGGCGATGTCGACGCGGAACTGGCGCATGAAATCCACCGCCGCCTCGCCCACGATGCCGCGGTCGCGCGCGCGCACCACGCCGCCGGCCACGATGACCTCGCAGTCGGTGTTGCCGCACAGGATGGCCGCCACATTGAGGTTGTTGGTGATGACGCGCAGCCCCTTGTGGTTCAGCAATGCCTTGGCGACGGCTTCGGTGGTGGTGCCGATGTTCAGGATCAGCGAGCAGTCGTTGGGGATGCGCCTGGCAACGGCCTCGGCGATGCGCGCCTTGCCTTCGGCGTTCAGGCTTTCGCGCTGGCGGTGCGCGATGTTTTCAATGGTGGAGGTGGGCACCCGCACGCCGCCGTGAAAGCGCGTCAGCAAGCCGGCTTCGGACAGGCGCTGCACGTCCCGCCTGACGGTCTGCAGGGTGACGTTGAGCTTGTCGGCAAGCTGCTCGACGGAGGCCGAGCCGTGGGCACGGACCACGTCAAGAAGCTTGATTTGCCTGGGATTGGAGTTCACGCGGGGCCAAGTCTGGGGAGTCTGGGGGAAATCGGGGAATTAAAAGGACCTAAGAATGACAGCTGTATGAGCGTGAAGAAACTTTATATCGAAACAAAAGGAAACAGATAAGGGAAAACAATTAGATAAAACAATCACAAAGGAAGAAAAATAGAAAAAAACCGAACTTATCAAGTTCTGTCTACACATCCTCGGGAGACGCTTTCTTGTTGACTGTTTCAAATTTCTTGCCTGCCCTGGCCCCGGCCGGGGTGTGCGGCGGCCTGTTCCAGCCCCTGCGGGGCGGGGGAGCGGCGTGATGCAGCTGTCGCTCGACCAGATCAGCAAAAAAGTCGGCGCCGAGCAATGGCTGTACGACATGAGCCTGGCGCCGCGCAGCGGCGAAGTCACGGTGTTGCTGGGTGCCACGCAGGCCGGCAAGACCAGCCTGATGCGCATCATGGCCGGCCTGGACGTCCCCACGCACGGCAAGGTCCTGGTCAACCAGGCCGACGTGACCGGCATGCCGGTGCGCGAGCGCAACGTCGCCATGGTCTACCAGCAGTTCATCAACTACCCCTCGCTGCGCGTGGCCGACAACATCGCCTCGCCGCTCAAGCTGCGCGGCGAAAAAGACATAGAGCGCAAGGTGCGCGGCCTGGCCGAGCGCCTGCACATCGACATGTTCCTGGACCGCTACCCGGCCGAACTCTCGGGCGGGCAGCAGCAGCGCGTGGCCCTGGCGCGCGCGCTGGCCAAGGGCGCGCCGCTGATGCTGCTGGACGAGCCGCTGGTCAACCTTGACTACAAGCTGCGCGAGGAATTGCGCGAGGAACTGACCCAGCTCTTCGCCGCGGGAGACTCCACGGTCATTTATGCCACCACCGAGCCCGGCGAAGCCCTGCTGCTGGGCGGTTATACCGCCGTGATGGACGGCGGTGAGCTGCTGCAGTACGGCCCTACTGCCGAGGTCTTCCACGCGCCGCAGTCGCTGCGTGTGGCGCGGGCCTTCAGCGACCCGCCCATGAACCTGGTCGCGGCGCTGCCCGCCGCCCAGGGCCTGCAGCTGGCCGGCGGCCCGGCCCTGGCGTTGAAACTGCCGGACGCGCCGGCGCAACGCATGGCCTCTTTCACGGCAGGGGTTCGCGGCAGCGCCCTGCGTGTCACGGCGCGCGAAGGCGACGTGGCGCTGCCCGGCAAGGTCGAGCTGGCCGAGATATCCGGCTCAGACACCTTTGTCCACGTGGCGACGGCCGTGGGCGAGCTGGTGGCGCAGCTCACGGGCGTGCACTACTTCGACCTGGGCGCGCCCGTCACCCTGTACCTCGACCCGGCGCAGGTTTATGTTTTTGATGCCGAAGGCGCGTTGCTTTTGGCTCCACGGAGGTCTCATGGCGCGCATTGACCTGGACCTGGCCCATGCCTACCGGCCCAACCCGCGCGAGGACAGCGACTACGCGCTGCTGCCGCTGACCATGAGCTTTCGCGACGGCGGCGCCTATGCGCTGCTGGGCCCCTCGGGCTGCGGCAAAACGACCATGCTCAACATCATGTCCGGCCTGCTGGTGCCTTCGCAGGGCAGCGTCAAGTTCGACGGCGTGGACGTGACGCGCGCGACGCCGCAGCAGCGCAACATCGCGCAGGTTTTCCAGTTCCCGGTGATCTACGACACCATGACGGTCGCCGAGAACCTGGCCTTTCCGCTGCGCAACCGCAAGGTGCCCGAAGAGCAGATCAAAAAACGCGTGGGCGAGATCGCCGAGATGCTGGACATGAGCGGCCAGCTCAACCAGCGCGCGGCCGGGCTGGCGGCGGACGCCAAGCAGAAGATCTCGCTGGGCCGCGGCCTGGTGCGGCCCGACGTGTCGGCCGTGCTGTTCGACGAGCCGCTCACGGTGATTGACCCGCACCTCAAATGGCAGCTGCGGCGCAAGCTCAAGCAGATCCACCACGAGCTCAAGCTCACCCTGATCTACGTCACCCACGACCAGGTCGAGGCGCTGACCTTTGCCGAAGAGGTGGTGGTGATGACGCGCGGCCGCGCGGTGCAGACCGGTTCGGCCGACGCGCTGTTCGAGCGGCCCCGCCATACCTTTGTCGGCCACTTCATCGGCTCGCCCGGCATGAATTTCCTGCCGGCCACGGTGTCCGGCGGCGCGCTGCGCGTCGCGGACCGGCCGCTGGCGCTGCCGCCCGGGCGCACCGTGCCCGACGGCGAGCTCAAGCTCGGCGTGCGCCCCGAGTATGTGGTGAAGACCGCGCCCGGCGACCCGGCGGCGCTGCCCTTTACCGTCACGCTGGTGCAGGACATAGGCACGCACTGGATGCTGACGGCGCGCATTGGTGAGCACACCCTGAAAGCCCGCCTGAACCCCGCCTCCCGCGCGCCGCAGGTGGGCGAAGAGGTCTGGCTGCAGGTCATGGGCACGCACACCTGCCTGTACCTCAACGATGAACTGGTGGACGCATGAGCACGACAACAAAACCGGTCAATCAAAAAGCCTGGCTGCTGGTGCTGCCGGTGATCATCTGCGTGGCCTTTTCCGCCATCCTGCCGCTGATGACGGTGGTCAACTATTCGGTGCAGGACATCATCTCGCCCGAACGGCGCGTGTTTGTCGGCACCGAGTGGTTTGCGTCCGTCATGCGTGACGAGGATTTGCATGCGGCGCTGTGGCGGCAGCTGACCTTCTCGCTGGCGGTGCTGGCGGTGGAAATCCCGCTGGGCATCGCGCTGGCGCTGTCCATGCCGGCGCAGGGCTGGAAGGCCTCGCTGGTGCTGGTGCTGGTCGCGCTGTCGCTGCTGATCCCCTGGAATGTGGTCGGCACCATCTGGCAGATTTACGGTCGGGCCGACATAGGCCTCTTGGGCGCGATGCTGCAGAAGGTGGGTTTTGACTACAGCTACACCGGCAATGCCACGCACGCCTGGGTGACGGTGCTGCTGATGGACGTCTGGCACTGGACGCCGCTGGTGGCCCTGCTGGGTTACGCCGGGCTGCGCTCGATTCCGGACGCCTACTACCAGGCCGCGCGCATAGACGGCGCGAGCAAGTTCGCGGTGTTCCGCTACATCCAGCTACCGAAAATGCGCGGCGTGCTGATGATCGCCGTGCTGCTGCGCTTCATGGACAGCTTCATGATCTACACCGAGCCCTTTGTGCTCACGGGCGGCGGGCCGGGCAATGCCACGACCTTCCTGTCGCAATACCTCACGCAAAAAGCCGTCGGCCAGTTCGACCTGGGCCCGGCGGCGGCTTTCTCGCTGATTTACTTTTTGATCATCCTGCTGCTGTGCTTCATCCTCTACAACTGGATGCAGCGCGTGGGCACGCAGGAGAAGGAGGGCGTGGAATGAACACACCGAAATTCCAGGCGCGCACGCTGTTCCTCATCGCCTACATCCTGTTCGCGCTGCTGCCCATCTACTGGATGGTCAACATGAGCTTCAAGACCAACAGCGAGATCCTGTCGAGCTTCTCCTTCTTTCCCCAGCAATTCACCTGGGACAACTACAAGACCATCTTCACCGACCCGTCCTGGTATTCGGGCTACATCAACAGCCTGATCTACGTCGCCATCAACACGGTGATCTCCATCACCGTGGCCTTGCCGGCCGCCTATGCGTTCTCGCGCTACAGCTTCCTGGGCGACAAGCATGTGTTTTTCTGGCTGCTGACCAACCGCATGACCCCGCCCGCGGTGTTTTTGCTGCCCTTCTTCCAGCTCTACACCACGGTGGGCCTGATGGACACCCACATCGCGGTGGCGCTGGCCCACCTGCTGTTCAACGTGCCGCTGGCGGTGTGGATCCTGGAAGGTTTCATGAGTGGCATTCCGCGCGAGATCGACGAGACCGCCTACATCGACGGCTATTCCTTCCCGCGCTTTTTCACGCGCATCTTCCTGCCGTTGATCAAGGCCGGCGTGGGCGTGGCGGCGTTTTTTTGCTTCATGTTCAGCTGGGTGGAACTGCTGCTGGCGCGCACGCTGACCAGCGTCAACGCCAAGCCCATCGTCGCGACCATGACGCGCACGGTGTCGGCCTCGGGCATGGACTGGGCCACGCTGGCCGCGGCCGGCGTGCTGACGATCGTGCCGGGCGCCATCGTGATCTGGTTTGTGCGCAATTACATCGCGAAGGGTTTCGCGATGGGCCGAGTCTAGAAGGAGATGACCCATGTTTGAGTGGATGGCCTGGACCACGCCGGTGGCGATTTTCTTCAGTTGCATCGTGTTGATGCTGGTGGGCATGACGGTGTGGGAGTTCAAGTCGCCGACGACGCTCAGGCGTGGCTTCCTGCCGCTGGAAACCACACGCGGCGACCGGCTGTTCATAGGCCTGCTCAGCGCGGCCTATGTGAACCTGATTTTTGTCGGCATCAGCGGCAAGCTGGCCGGCTGGCTGAAGCTGGAGGGGGATCCATCGATCTGGATCAGTTTTGTGTTGTCCATGGCCTTGCTCGCATGGATCATGCGCAAGGGCTAGGCAGGACGTGAAGAGAAGAGAAGTGCGTAGAAAGAGGAACCCGGCTCATATTCCCCGGAGCCGAACAAGCCTTCAACCACGGGGAGTGAACCAATGAGGAGACAAGTCATGAAGATGCGTTATACGGCACTGGCAGTGGCCGCGGTGTGTGCCATGGCCAGCCCCGGCTGGGCCGGCGAGGCCGAGGCGAAAAAATGGATCGACAGCGAATTCCAGCCTTCCACGCTGGCCAAGGACAAGCAGCAGGCGGAGATGAAATGGTTCATCGACGCGGCCAAAAAGCTGCAGGCCAAGGGCGTGAAGGAAATCTCGGTGGTGTCCGAGACCATCACCACCCACGAATACGAATCCAAGACGCTGGCCAAGGCCTTTGAGGAGATCACCGGCATCAAGGTCAAGCACGACCTGATCCAGGAAGGCGACGTGGTTGAAAAACTGCAGACTTCCATGCAGTCGGGCAAGTCGATTTACGACGGCTGGATCTCCGACTCCGACCTGATAGGCACCCACTACCGCTACGGCAAGATCCTGGCGCTGTCCGACTACATGGCCGGCGCAGGCAAGGAATACACCAACCCGGGCCTGGACCTCAAGGACTTCATAGGCACCAGCTTCACCACGGCGCCCGACGGCAAGCTCTACCAGCTGCCCGACCAGCAGTTTGCCAACCTTTACTGGTTCCGTGCCGACCTGTTCGCGCGCAAGGACCTGCAGGACAAGTTCAAGGCCAAATACGGCTATGACCTGGGCGTGCCGCTGAACTGGAGCGCCTACGAGGACATCGCCGAGTTCTTCACCAACGACGTGAAGACCATAGACGGCAAGCCCATCTATGGCCACATGGATTACGGCAAGAAGGATCCGTCTTTGGGCTGGCGTTTCACCGACGCCTGGTTGTCCATGGCCGGTACCGCCGACAAGGGCATCCCCAACGGCATGCCGGTGGACGAGTGGGGCATCCGGGTGGGGGACGACAAGTGCACGCCGGTGGGCGCCTCGGTGGCGCGCGGCGGCGCCACCAACTCGCCGGCCGCGGTTTACGCGCTGACCAAGTACGTGGACTGGATGAAGAAGTACGCGCCCAAGGAAGCCGGCGGCATGACTTTTGGCGAAGCCGGCCCGGTGCCGGCCCAGGGGCAGATCGCCCAGCAGATCTTCTGGTACACGGCCTTTACCGCCGACATGACCAAGAAGGGCCTGCCGGTCGTTAACGCCGACGGCACGCCGAAGTGGCGCATGGCGCCCGGCCCCAACGGCCCCTATTGGAAACAGGGCATGCAAAACGGCTATCAGGACGTGGGCTCCTGGACCTTCTTCAAGGACCATGATGCCAACAAGGTCGCCGCCGCCTGGCTGTATGCGCAGTTCATCACCTCCAAGACCGTTTCGGCCAAAAAATCGGTGGTGGGCCTGACCTTCATCCGCGACAGCGACATCCACCACGAGTACTTCACCAAGAATGCCGCCAAGTACGGCGGCCTGGTCGAGTTCTACCGCAGCCCGGCCCGCGTGGCCTGGACGCCGACCGGCAACAACGTGCCCGACTACCCCAAGCTGGCGCAGCTCTGGTGGAAGAACGTGGCGCAGGCCGTGACCGGCGAAAAAACGCCGCAAGGCGCGATGGACACACTGGCCGACGAGATGGACCAGGTGATGGGCCGCCTGGAGCGCGCCGGCATGGCCAAGTGCGCGCCCAAGCTCAACCCCAAGAGCGACCCGGCTAAATGGCTGAGCGACAAGGGTGCGCCATGGGCCAAGCTGGCCAATGAAAAGCCCAAGGGCGAGACCATCAACTACGACAAGCTGCTGCAGGCCTGGAAAGACGGCAAGGTGCGTTAAACCGCGGGGCCGTGCGGCGCCTTGCTGCCGCACGGCCCATTTTTTTGCGGATGAGGGCGGCGCTTGCCGCCACGGCGCTGGGGTAAGCTCGTCGCCACTTTTAAAAAAATGGGTTTGTATGGAACGGGAATCAAAGCCCATGTCGACTGAATTCGCACCTGCTGCCGCCACGCGGCGCCAGGACTTGATGGACAGCCTGGCCGCGCCTCGCCACTACGACATCGCCATCATCGGCGGCGGCGCCACCGGCCTGGGCGTGGCGCTGGACGCCGCGGCGCGCGGATTTTCCGTGGTGCTGGTGGAGTCGCACGACTTTGCCAAGGGCACCTCCTCACGCGCCACCAAGCTGGTGCACGGCGGCGTGCGCTACCTCGCGCAGGGCAATATTTCACTGGTGCGCGAGGCCTTGCTGGAGCGCACCACCTTGCTGGCCAACGCCCCGCACCTGGCGCAGCCGCTGCCTTTTGTCATGCCTTCCTACAAATTCTGGGAAGCGCCGTTCTACGGCATAGGGCTCAAGATGTATGACGCGCTGGCCGGCAAGGCCGGCCTGGGCGCGACCGAATTCCTCAATCGCCGGGAAACCCTGGCTTACCTGCCGACGGTGCAGCCGCGCGACCTCAAAGGCGGCGTCAAGTACTGGGACGGCCAGTTCGACGACGCGCGGCTGGCGCTGGCGCTGGCCCGCACGGCCGCAAGCCAGGGCGCGCTGCTGGTCAATTACTGCGAGGCCACCGGCCTGATCCATGAGGGCGGCAAGCTGGCCGGCCTGCATGCGCGTGACCAGGAAACCGGCCGCACGTTTGAGATCCGCGCGAGCTGCGTGGTGAACGCGGCCGGCGTCTGGGTGGACCAGCTGCGCCTGCTGGACGGCCAGGCCATAGGCCGCGACACCAAGCCCATGGTGGCGCCCAGCCAGGGCGTCCATATCGTGGTGGACCGCTCGTTCCTGCCCACTGACCATGCCCTGCTCGTGCCCAAGACGGCCGACGGCCGGGTGCTGTTTGCCGTGCCTTGGCTGGGCAAAACCATTTTGGGCACCACCGACACGCCGCGCCACGACCTGGCCCGCGAGCCGCTGCCTTTCCGGGAAGAGGTCGATTTCATCCTGCGCGAATCGGCCCGCTACCTGAGCCGGGCCCCGGGGCCGGCGGACATCAAGAGCATCTGGGTAGGCCTGCGGCCCCTGGTCAAGCCGCCGGACGACGATGCCGGCAGCACCCAGGCGCTGTCGCGCGAGCATACGGTGCTGGTCAGCAAAAGCGGCCTGGTCACGGTGACCGGCGGGAAATGGACCACTTACCGCGCCATGGCGGAAGACGTGCTGGACAAATGTTTTGGCGCGGCGCTGCTGCCCGCGCGGGCCGGCAGCACCACCGCGCACTTGAAGTTAGTTGGCGCTCACAACTCGGGCCATAAGATCAGCGAGGCCCCCGGCCCTCATCTATATGGCAGCGAGGCGGCTTCCCTGGACAGCCTACCGGGCGCCGGGCGCGAGCTGGGCGGCGGCCTGACTGAGGCCATGGTGCGTTTTGCCGCCCGCCACGAATATGCGCGCACGGTGGAAGACGTGCTGGCGCGGCGTTCGCGGCTGCTGTTCCTGGACGCCGCGCTGGCCCGTACCCTGGCGCCGGAGGTGGCGACCCTGCTGCAGCAGGAAAATGGGGTGGATCCGCAGCTGGACGCATTTTTGGCGCTCTGCGGCCAGTACCTGAGCCTGCCCAATTGAATGTGTCCTGAATCGCTCCGCTTTTTATAGCGGACTTTTCTTTCTAGCTCTGATGCTGGGCTAGATTTCATACCTGAAATTCAACCCCTTGGCGTGCCGGGTTCAGCCGCAGTTTTGCGATTTTTGGGTTGCCAGGCCCGTCTGCAAAAGCCCTGTTGGGATATTTTCACACCAGCCGGTTGACACTGCCAGGCGATTCAGTGATAATCGTGGGCTTCGCTCTAAAAAGGCGAGGAATTCTGCCTAACGGAAGCATCGCAAGTGGTTTGCGGTGTGGACGACAGGCCCAAGACTGATTGGCTGGCAATCCCAAGGGATTGCCTTCCGGTGCAAGTTGGGAACACATTTAAATGATTCAAACGCAATCCAAGCTCGATGTTGCTGACAACACGGGTGCCAAGTCCGTGATGTGCATCAAGGTTCTGGGCGGCTCCAAGCGCCGGTACGCCAGCGTTGGTGACGTCATCAAGGTGAGCATCAAAGAAGCCGCTCCGCGTGGCCGCGTCAAAAAAGGCGAGGTTTACAGCGCTGTGGTCGTTCGCACCGCCAAGGGCATCCGCCGCGGTGACGGCTCCCTCGTCAAATTCGATGGCAACGCAGCCGTGTTGCTTAACGCCAAGCTGGAGCCTATCGGCACCCGCATCTTCGGACCAGTGACGCGCGAACTGCGCACTGAAAAGTTCATGAAGATCGTGTCCTTGGCTCCTGAAGTTCTGTAAGGACGCGCCATGAACAAGATTCGTAAGGGCGACGAGATCATCGTGATCGCCGGTCGCGACAAAGGCAAGCGCGGCAAGATTTCGCTGCGCAAAGACGACAGCCACGTCGTGGTTGAGGGCATTAACCTGGTGAAGAAACACACCAAGCCCAACCCCCTCAAGGGCACCACCGGCGGCATCGTCGAAAAAAGCATGCCGATTCACCAGTCGAACGTGGCAATCTTCAATGCCGCAACCGGCAAGGCGGATCGCGTTGGCATCAAGCTCCTGGCTGACGGCAAGAAAGTGCGCGTCTTCAAGTCCAGCGGCGAAGAAATCAAGGTTGCATAACATGGCAAAGACCGCACCCGCACCAGCTGCTTTGCAGGCCCGCCTGCAAACCCAGTACCGCGAAAAAATCGCCCCCAGCCTGGTTGAAAAATTCGGCTACACCTCGCCCATGCAGGTTCCCCGCATCACCAAGATCACGCTCAACATGGGTGTGAGCGAGGCTGTTGCCGACAAGAAGGTCATGGACAACGCCGTCGGCGACATGACCAAGATCGCCGGCCAGAAGCCCGTCGTGACCAAGGCCAAGAAGGCTATCGCCGGTTTCAAGATCCGCGAAGACCTGCCCATCGGCTGCATGGTGACCCTGCGCGGCGTGAAGATGTATGAGTTCCTCGATCGTTTCGTCACCGTGGCCCTGCCCCGCGTGCGCGACTTCCGCGGTATTTCCGGCCGGGCCTTCGATGGCCGCGGAAACTACAACATCGGCGTGAAAGAGCAGATCATTTTCCCTGAGATCGAGTACGACAAGGTTGACGCCCTGCGCGGTCTCAATATCAGCATCACCACCACGGCAAAGACCGATGAAGAGTGCAAGGCGCTCCTCACCGCTTTCCGTTTTCCGTTCAAGAACTGAGGCGGGACATGGCAAAACAAGCTTTACTGCAACGTGAACTGAAGCGCGAGAAACTCGCCGCCAAGTTCGCCAAAAAATACGCTGAACTCAAGGCTGCGTCCAACGACGCCAAGCGCTCCGATGAAGAGCGCGCCCTGGCCCGCCTTGAGCTGCAAAAGTTGCCCCGCAACGCCAACCCGACTCGCCAGCGCAACCGCTGCGAGATCACGGGTCGCCCACGCGGTACGTTCCGTCAATTCGGCCTGGCTCGCGCCAAGATTCGCGAGTTGGCTTTTGCTGGTGATATCCCTGGTATCACCAAGGCAAGCTGGTAAGCATAGGAGAACCACAAAATGAGCATGAGTGATCCTATCGCCGACATGTTGACCCGCATCCGCAATGCACAAATGGTTGAAAAAGCCGTTGTGCTGGTGCCGTCGTCGAAAGTCAAAGTTGCCATCGCGCAGGTGCTGAAGGATGAGGGCTACATCGATGGCTTCTCCGTCAAGACCGACGAAGGCAAGTCCCAGCTGGAAATCGCCCTGAAGTATTACGCAGGCCGCCCCGTGATTGAGCGCATCGAGCGCGTCAGCCGCCCCGGTCTTCGCGTCTACAAAGGCCATGGCGCCATCCCCCAGGTCATGAACGGCCTTGGTGTGGCAATTGTCACGACCCCGAAAGGCGTCATGACCGATCGTAAAGCCCGCGCTACCGGTATCGGTGGTGAAGTGCTTTGCTACGTGGCCTAACGGCGGCATTGAGGAGAAACTGAAATGTCTCGTGTAGGAAAAATGCCGGTCTCCGTCCCTCAGGGCGTGGACGTGGCCATGAAAGACGACCAGATCAACGTCAAGGGCGCCCTCGGCACCCTGGCGCTGGCCCAGAACGCGCTTGTCACCATCAAGAACGATGCCGGCAAGCTGACCTTTGCGCCGGCCAACGATTCGCGTGAAGCCAATGCCATGAGCGGCACGATGCGTCAGCTCGTGAACAACATGGTGACGGGCGTGACCAAGGGCTTCGAGAAGAAGCTCAGCCTGATCGGCGTGGGTTACAAGGCCCAGGCCCAGGGCGCCAAGCTGAACCTGACGGTGGGTTACTCCCATCCGGTGGTGATGGACATGCCGGCCGGTATCAAGGTCGAAACGCCCACCCCGACCGAAGTCGTGATCAAGGGTTCCGATCGCCAGCGTGTGGGACAGATCGCCGCCGAAGTGCGCGCCGTCCGTCCTCCCGAGCCTTACAAGGGCAAGGGCATCCGTTATGCGGATGAGAAAATCACGATCAAAGAAACCAAGAAGAAATAAGGAGCTGCATCATGTTGACCAAAAAAGAGCAGCGCCTTCGTCGTTCACGCCAGACCCGCATCCGCATTGCCACGCAAGGCGTTGCCCGTCTGACCGTCAACCGCACCAATCTGCACATCTACGCCAGCGTTATCTCTGGCGACGGCACCAAGGTTCTGGCTGCCGCTTCCACCGCGGAAGTCGAAGTGCGCAAGGAAATCGGCGCCTCGGGTAAAGGCGGAAACGTTGCTGCCGCGCAAGCCATTGGCAAGCGTATTGCCGAGAAGGCAAAAGCAGCAGGTGTAGAAAAAGTGGCGTTTGATCGCGCCGGTTTTGCGTACCACGGCCGCGTCAAAGCGCTGGCTGATGCGGCTCGCGAAGCTGGTTTGCAGTTCTAAGCAGACTGGAATTAAGTATGGCTAAGTTTCAAGCAAAATCGAACAACGACGCTCCAGACGATGGTCTGAAGGAAAAAATGATCGCGGTCAACCGCGTGACCAAAGTCGTGAAGGGCGGCCGTATCCTCGGTTTCGCCGCGCTCACGGTGGTTGGTGACGGTGACGGCCGCGTCGGCATGGGCAAGGGCAAGTCGAAAGAAGTGCCAGCAGCCGTGCAAAAGGCCATGGAAGAAGCGCGCCGCAACATGACCAAGGTCTCGTTGAAGAACGGCACCCTTCACCACAATGTGTTCGGCCACCACGGTGCGGCCAGCGTCATGATGGCGCCGGCTCCCAAGGGTACCGGCATCATTGCCGGCGGCCCGATGCGCGCTGTTTTCGAAGTCATGGGCATTACCGACATCGTGGCCAAGAGCCATGGTTCGAGCAATCCCTACAACATGGTGCGCGCCACCATGGATGCACTGAACAACTCCACGACCGCCTCGGAAATCGCGGCCAAGCGTGGCAAGTCTGTCGAAGAAATCTTCGGTTAAGGCGGCATTGAAATGACCAAAGAAACCAAACTCAAAGTCCAGCTGGTTCGCAGCCCGATTGGCACCAAGGAATCGCATCGCGCCACCGTGCGCGGTCTGGGCCTGCGTGGCGTCAACAGCGTCAGCGAACTGCAGGACACGCCCGCAGTGCGCGGCATGATCAACAAGATCAGCTATCTGGTCAAGATTGTCTGAGCGGAGACTCATCATGGAATTGAACGGAATCAAGCCTGGCCAAGGCGCCAAACATGCCAAGCGCCGTGTCGGCCGCGGCATCGGCTCCGGCCTGGGCAAAACGTCGGGTCGCGGCCACAAGGGCCAGAAGTCCCGTGCGGGCGGCTACCACAAGGTGGGCTTCGAGGGCGGTCAAATGCCCATGCAGCGTCGCTTGCCCAAGCGCGGCTTCAAGTCGCACCTGCTGAAGTTCAACGCAGAGGTCACCCTCGGCGCGCTGGAGCAGCTCGGCCTGGCCGAAGTGGATCTGCTGGCACTGAAGACGGCCGGCCTGGTGGGCCAGCTGGCCAAGAACGTCAAGGTCATCAAGACCGGCGAACTGACCAAGGCTGTGAAGCTGAACGGCATTTCCGCCACGGCGGCTGCCAAGGCCGTGATTGAAGCCGCCGGCGGCTCCATCGCTTAAATACCTGACTGGATAAATCAGTGGCAACCAACTCGGCTCAAATTGCGAAAACCGGCAAGTACGGTGATCTGCGCAACAGGCTTGTGTTTTTGCTGCTGGCCCTGGTGGTGTACCGCATTGGCGCGCACATCCCGGTGCCGGGGATCGATCCTGGCCAGCTGAAAGAGCTTTTCAAGGGCCAGCAAGGCGGCATATTGAACCTGTTCAATATGTTCTCGGGTGGTGCCCTGTCGCGATTCACCGTGTTTGCCCTGGGCATCATGCCCTACATCTCCGCCTCGATCATCATGCAACTGATGACTTACGTCGTTCCGACGTTCGAGCAGATGAAAAAAGAGGGTGAAAGCGGCCGCCGCAAGATTACCCAGTACACGCGCTACGGCACGTTGGCCCTGGCCTTGTTCCAGTCCATGGGCATTGCCGTGGCGCTGGAAAGCTCGCCGGGCCTGGTCCTGGTGCCTGGTTTCGGTTTCCGCATGACGGCGGTTTTCAGCCTGACGGCCGGCACCATGTTCCTGATGTGGCTGGGCGAGCAGATCACCGAGCGCGGCTTGGGCAACGGTATCTCGATCCTGATCTTCGCGGGTATCGCGGCTGGTTTGCCGAACGCGATGGGCGGCTTGCTGGAGCTGGTGCGCACCGGTGCCATGAGCATTGTCGTGGCGATCGTGATCGTCGCGGTCGTTGTGCTGGTGACCTACTTCGTGGTGTTCGTGGAGCGCGGGCAGCGCAAGATTCTTGTGAATTACGCGCGGCGCCAGGTGGGTAACAAGGTCTATGGCGGCCAGTCGTCGCACTTGCCGCTGAAGCTGAACATGGCGGGCGTGATCCCTCCGATCTTCGCTTCGTCGATCATTCTGCTGCCGGCAACCGTGGTGGGCTGGTTCAGCGCCGGTGACAGCATGCGCTGGTTGAAAGACGTCGCCAGCACGCTGACCCCCGGCCAGCCGATCTATGTGATGCTGTATGCCAGCGCGATTGTGTTTTTCTGCTTCTTCTACACGGCCCTGGTGTTCAACAGCCGTGAAACGGCGGACAACCTGAAGAAGAGCGGCGCCTTCATTCCCGGCATCCGGCCTGGTGACCAGACGGCCCGCTACATTGACAAAATCCTGGTGCGCTTGACGCTGGCAGGTGCGGTGTACATCACATTCGTGTGTCTGCTGCCGGAGTTTTTGATTTTGAAATACAACGTGCCTTTCTATTTCGGCGGCACGTCGTTGATGATTATTGTCGTGGTGACCATGGATTTCATGGCCCAGGTGCAGAACTACATGATGTCGCAACAGTATGAGTCGTTGCTTAAAAAGGCGAACTTCAAGACGTCACTGGGCGGTTAACTGGGTATTTGATGGGATATGTCTAAAGACGATGTGATCCAGATGCAAGGTGAGGTTGTGGAAAACCTCCCCAATGCAACTTTCAGGGTGAAGCTTGAAAATGGACATGTGGTACTGGGGCACATCTCGGGAAAAATGCGTATGCACTACATCCGCATCCTTCCCGGTGACAAGGTGACGGTTGAATTGACGCCTTACGATTTATCGCGGGCACGCATTGTTTTCCGTGCCAAGTAGGCACAGAGTGAAAGTTTAGGAGTAATAGAAATGAGAGTTTCAGCTTCGGTCAAGAAGATTTGCCGCAACTGCAAGGTTATCCGTCGCAAGGGCGTTGTCCGTGTGATCTGCACGGACCCGCGCCACAAACAGCGTCAAGGCTGATTTCAAGAGTTTTAGAGGACGAACATGGCTCGTATCGCTGGTATCAATATTCCGCCGCAGCAGCACGCCGAAATCGGCTTGACTGCTATCTTTGGCATCGGTCGCACGCGCGCTCGCAAGATTTGCGAAGCATGCGACATCGCCTACGCCAAGAAGGTCAAAGACCTGACCGACGGCGACCTGGAAAAAATCCGTGAGCAGATCGCCCTGTTCACCATCGAAGGTGACTTGCGTCGTGAAACCACGATGAACATCAAGCGCCTGATGGACATCGGCTGCTACCGCGGCTTCCGCCACCGTCGTGGCCTGCCCATGCGCGGCCAGCGCACCCGGACCAACGCCCGCACCCGCAAGGGTCCGCGCAAGGCCGCTGCAGCTTTGAAGAAATAATTGAGAGGTCGTCATGGCAAAATCACCAAGCAATAACGCCGCACAGCGCGTTCGCAAGAAAGTTCGCAAGAACGTGGCCGATGGCATCGCCCACGTGCACGCTTCTTTCAACAACACGATCATCACCATCACGGATCGCCAGGGCAACGCCTTGTCCTGGGCTTCCTCCGGTGGCCAGGGCTTCAAGGGCTCGCGCAAATCCACGCCTTTCGCAGCGCAGGTCGCTTCGGAAGTCGCAGGCCGCGCCGCCATTGAGCAGGGCATCAAGAACCTTGACGTCGAAATCAAGGGTCCTGGTCCCGGCCGTGAATCGTCTGTTCGCGCATTGGGCGCACTCGGCATCCGGATCAATTCCATTGCCGACGTGACCCCGGTTCCGCACAACGGCTGCCGCCCGCAAAAGCGCCGCCGCATTTAATCCCCCGTGCCTGGCTGTCCGGCGGGCGTTTTAGCCCGTCAGACACCAGGCATTTTTACCAAGCCCACCGCCGGCAGGTCACGACCTCCGGCTCCTGCATGTAAATGCAGCAGATGAAAAAAGGACACTCAAGTGGCACGTTACCTCGGCCCCAAGGCCAAACTATCCCGCCGTGAAGGCACCGACCTGTTCCTGAAGAGCGCCCGCCGCGCCATCAGCGACAAGGCCAAATTCGACTCCAAGCCGGGCCAGCACGGCCGTACCTCCGGTACCCGTACTTCCGACTTCGGCCTGCAGCTGCGCGAAAAGCAAAAGGTCAAGCGCATGTACGGCGTGCTCGAAAAGCAATTCCGCCGCTACTTCGAAGAAGCCGATCGCCGCAAGGGCAACACCGGCGCCAACCTGTTGTTCATCCTGGAATGCCGCCTGGACAACGTGGTGTACCGCATGGGCTTCGGCTCGACCCGCGCTGAAGCACGCCAGTTGGTGTCACACAAGGCCATCACGGTCAACGGCGGCACGGTCAACATCCCTTCGTACATGGTCAAGACCGGCGACGTCATCGCCGTGCGCGAAAAGTCGAAGAAGCAGACCCGCATCACCGAAGCCCTCGAGCTCGCAAAACAGGTCGGCCTGCCCGCCTGGGTCGATGTGAACGCCGACAAGGGCGAAGGCACCTTCAAGAAGGTTCCTGACCGCGATGAGTTCGCCGCCGACATCAACGAATCGTTGATCGTCGAGTTGTACTCACGCTAATTTTCGTTCCTGCGGCACGGGGCACCGTGCCGCCAGGGTGTGCTTCGCCGGCCTTATCGGTGTAACGAACCGAGGGTATTGAGAGGAAGACTGCATGCAGACCAATTTGTTGAAACCAAAAACCATCAATGTTGAGCAGCTTGGCGCCAACCGCGCCAAGGTGACTCTGGAGCCCTTCGAGCGCGGCTACGGCCACACGCTGGGTAACGCACTGCGCCGCGTACTGTTGTCGTCCATGGTCGGCCACGCCGCCACTGAAGTCACCATCGCGGGTGTCCTGCACGAGTACTCGTCCATCGACGGTGTGCAAGAAGACGTCGTCAACATCCTGTTGAACCTCAAGGGTGTGGTGTTCAAGCTCCACAACCGCGACGAAGTCACGTTGAGCCTGCGCAAGGACGGCGAAGGCCCCGTCACCGCCGCCGACATCCAGACGCCGCACGACGTGGAAATCATCAACCCTGAGCACGTCATCGTGAACCTGTCGCACGGCGGCAAGATCGACATGCAGATCAAGGTTGAAAACGGCCGCGGCTATGTGCCCGGCAACCAGCGCCGCTACGGCGACGAGTCGCCGAAATCCATCGGCCGCATCGTGCTGGACGCCTCGTTCTCGCCCGTCAAGCGCGTGAGCTACACCGTCGAAAGCGCCCGCGTTGAGCAGCGCACCGACCTCGACAAGCTCGTGCTGGAAATCGAAACCAACGGCGCCGTGACCGCGGAAGACGCCGTCCGTGCCTCGGCCAAGATCCTGGTTGAGCAGCTCGCGGTGTTCGCGCAGCTCGAAGGCAATGAACTGGCCGCGTTCGACGCACCCGTTCAGCGCAGCTCGCAGCAGTTCGACCCCATCCTGCTGCGCCCCGTCGACGAGCTCGAACTCACCGTGCGCTCGGCCAACTGCCTCAAGGCCGAAAACATTTACTACATTGGCGACCTGATCCAGCGCACTGAAAACGAGCTGCTCAAGACCCCCAATCTGGGACGTAAATCCCTCAATGAAATCAAGGAAGTGCTGGCCTCCCGCGGCCTCACCCTCGGAATGCGCCTGGAAAGCTGGCCTCCCGCCGGCCTCGACAAGCGTTAATTTAATTAGTTGTTGAACCCACAAGACCCGCCTCAAAGGGGTCTCGCACGGGCAGTACCTGATACGGCTGCCCGGATTTTAAAAAAGGAAATTGATCATGCGTCACGGACACGGACTACGTAAACTCAACCGCACCAGCGAGCACCGCCTCGCCATGCTGCGCAACATGATGAACTCGCTGCTGCAGCACGAAGTCATCAAGACCACCCTGCCCAAGGCCAAGGAACTGCGCCGCGTGGTCGAGCCCATGATTACCCTGGGCAAGGAACCCACCCTGGCCAACAAGCGCCTGGCATTCGACCGCCTGCGCGACCGCGACATGGTCGTCAAGCTGTTCGCTGAAATCGGCCCCCGCTACAAGGCCCGCCCAGGCGGCTACACCCGCATCCTGAAGATGGGTTTCCGCGTTGGCGACAATGCGCCCATGGCCCTGGTCGAACTGGTGGACCGCCCTGAAGTGTCGGAAGACACTACCGCTGACGCGGCCAAGGCAGAGTAAGCTACAATACAGATATACCGCGCGGTGGAGCAGCCTGGTAGCTCGTTGGGCTCATAACCCAAAGGTCGTAAGTTCAAATCTTGCCCGCGCAACCAAACCCAAAACGCCTGCATCATGCAGGCGTTTTGCTTTCCGGTTCGCATTTTCTTTTTGAGTGTCTCTTGATGCGCGCCGTGAAAGAAAAAAAAGAAGAGAAAAGCACGCTCTTTGCTTTTCATGCCTATCCATCTCGTGAGGTGCCTTCCTCATTAGCGGCAGGCCAGCTCACCAGCCTGACTTGCGCCGGCCCGGCCGGCACCAGCTGGCGCAGCACCTGCCCGGCAAACACCTTCTCGCGCAGATTGTTGAGCACTTCCTGCGCGCCGCCATAAGGCGTCAACACATCAATCAACCAGATCTGCTCGCCCGAAGCCCAGTCGGTCATACTGAGCTGGTGCGGCCCGGCCTGGTAGCGCTGTGCCACTTCCTCGCTCAATCTAGCCCAGGAAACAAAGGCCACGGGCGTCTCATCCTTCAAATACAGCTTGGCCTGGTTCAGAACCAGCGCCGGCATCACACGCCACTCCAGCTCACTGAGCAGGGTGTGCCGGTTGGCGGTCTGCTGCAGCATCAGCCAGCCGGCGGACCTGCGCAAGGCTTTTGCCTACCACCTGTCCGCCGCCACGGCCGGTTTTGCGCAGTCGCAGTACAAGGTGGGCCATGCCTATGAGTACGGCTGGGGCGGCAGCCAGGACAGGACGGCCGCCATCGACTGGTACAAGAAGGCGGCGCTGCAAGGGCTGGAGCCGGCCAAGGATGCCTTGAAGCGGATGGGTGTGGTTGACATTTAAATTGCCTGCCGCGCGCCACGGCGCATCACAACCCCCCCCATGAAAAAAGCCCTGTCACCAGGGCTTTTTTTATTCCTATCTATATATAGAGAGAGTCAGGCCGCCGCGGCGGCCGGGGCGCCTACACCCCCCAGACCACCTCATGCCCGGCCTTGAGGTTGCGCTGCAGCATGTCGATAAAGGGCACGGCGCGCTGGCGCAGGCCCAGGCCGTCGCCGGGGACCACGCCGTCCTCGGCATTGGCGTCGTGGGCCTCCTCGTGCGCGATGGCTTCCTTCAGGGCGGCGATGGCGGCGGGCATCTGCTCGGGCAGGATGATGCCCTTGGGGGCGGGGTCCTTGCCGATGATCTCGAGGACCTTGCGGCCGTTGGCTTCGAGCATGATCACATCGCCGGCGTCTTTGGATTTGAATTTGTAAAGCATGGATGGCTCCTCAAGTTGTGCTGACAGACCATTATGGAAAGGTTTGAGCGGCCTGTGTGTAGGTAAGTTTCACCTTTTTGGCCGCCAGGGGGTTTCCGCTGGCGGGGCGCGGGCGGCCCGCCGGGCTCAAGCAAAATAGCGGACTATGTTCAATATCGCCACTGTCCCCAAGTCGGCCCGCCAGGCGCTCAGCCAGGACGGCCTGAGCCTGCTGAACCCGGCCGAGCTGACGGCCACGCTGGAGCTGGGCCCCGCCTGGGCGCCGGCCTGGAATGCCCTGGTGCCCTCCTGGGACCGCCTGCCGCCCGACGCCCACCTGAAGGACGGCGGCCATTACCGCAAGCGCCGGCACTCGTGTTTTGTGCAGGAGATCGCCGCCGGCACGCTCACGCAGACGCCGCACCGCGCGCACTGGCAGCCGACCGACTACAACGCGCTGCACGGCGGTTTTGAGCGCTGGTTCGAGCCGGTGGAGCCCGCCGTGGCCACGGCCGCGGCCTGGACGGACTTGATCGCCGCCCTGGGCCGGCTGTTTGCCCAGGTGCAGCCGGCCCAGCGCTGGCACATCGAGGCGCACCAGTTCCGCATCGACACGGCCGGCGGCGTGGGCCGGCCCACACCCGAGGGCGCGCACCGCGACGGCGTGGACTTTGTGGTGGTGATGATGGTGGGCCGCCACGGCGTGAAGGGCGGCGAGACCCGGGTGTTTGACGCCAACGGCCCGCACGGCGTGCGTTTTGTGATGCGGGAGCCGCTCACGGCGCTGCTGCTGGACGACGCCCGGGTGATCCACGAGACCACGCCCATCCTGCCGGCCGACGATCAGCCGGGTGCCGGATTCCGCGACACGCTGGTGCTCACTTACCGCGCAGCGGCCTTCCAGGCCCCCACGGTCGCTCACTTCGTGTAGCTCCCTGCCCCCCGAGGGGGCCGCTGCGCCTGCGGCCCGGCAAAGCCGGTTCCGCGGCCCCTGCTGGTGAAGATTCAGCCCCCACGCTCCCCACTTCGTGTGGTTCGCTGCCCCCCGAGGGGGCCGCTGCGCCTGCGGCCCGGCAAAGCCGGTTCCGCGGCCCCTGCTGGGTTAAGAGTTCAGGGGGTTCAACCGGGAAGGGGGCGGAAAACCCTGCTTGACGGATTTACTTTAAACCTAAACAATTAAGGCAAGATTAATCCAGAGAGTACGCTTTCATGCACATTCTTTGCCTGGGCGGTGGTCCCGCAGGTTTGTATTTCGCCCTGCTGATGAAGCTGCAGAACCCGGCCCACCAGGTGACGGTGGTCGAGCGCAACCGGCCGTTCGACACCTTTGGCTGGGGCGTGGTGCTGTCGGACCAGACCCTGGGCAACCTGCGCGCGGCCGACCCGGTCAGCGCGCAGCTGATAGGCGATGCCTTCAACCACTGGGATGACGTGGAGGTGTTCTTCAAGGGGCGCTCGGTGCGCTCGGGCGGCCACGGCTTCTGCGGCATAGGCCGCAAGCGACTGCTCAACATCCTGCAGGAGCGCTGCATGGCGCTGGGCGTGTCGCTGGTGTTTGAAACCGACGTGCAGGACGACCAGGCCATCGCGGCGCAGTACGGCGCCGACCTGGTGGTCGCCAGCGACGGCCTGAACAGCCGCATCCGCAACCGCTACGCGGACACCTTCAAGCCCGACGTGGAGCTGCGCGCCTGCCGTTTTGTCTGGCTGGGCACACGCAAGACCTTTGACGCCTTCACCTTCGCCTTTGAGCAGACCGAGCACGGCTGGTTTGCCGCGCATGCCTACAAGTTTGACGAAAACACCTCGACCTTTATCGTCGAGACGCCCGAGGCCGTGTGGAAGGCCCACGGCCTGGACCAGATGAGCCAGGAGGACGGCATCGCGTTTTGCGAGCGCCTGTTCGCCAAATACCTGGACGGCAACGCGCTGATGAACAACGCCACCCATGTGCGCGGCTCGGCCATCTGGATACGCTTTCCGCGTGTGGTTTGCGAGCGCTGGGTGCATGAGGCTGACATCAACGGCAAACAGGTACCGATTGTGCTGATGGGCGATGCGGCGCATACCGCGCATTTCTCCATCGGCAGCGGCACCAAGCTGGCGCTCGAAGACGCGATAGAGCTGAGCCACTGCTTCGCCCAGCACGGCGATGCCACGGCGGCGCTGCAGGCCTACGAGGCGCTGCGCTCCGTCGAGGTGCTCAAGATCCAGAACGCGGCGCGCAACTCCACCGAATGGTTCGAGAACGTGGACCGCTACAGCGGCATGGAGGCCGAGCAGTTCTTCTATTCGCTGCTCACACGCTCACAGCGCATCAGCCACGAAAACCTGCGCGTGCGCGACGCCGCCTGGCTGCAAGGCTATGAGCAGTGGCTGGCCAAGAGCAATGCTCCGCACGCGCCGCCGCCCATGCTGCTGCCGCTGAAAGTGCGCGAACTCAATCTGAAAAACCGTATCGTCGTTTCGCCCATGGCCACCTACAGCGCGGTGGACGGCATGCCGCAGGACTTCCACCTGGTGCACCTGGGCGCGCGCGCCCTGGGCGGCGCCGGCCTGGTGTTTGTGGAAATGACCTCGCCTTGCCCTGAAGGCCGCATCACGCCGGGCTGCCCGGGTTTGTGGAACGAGGCGCAGGCCAAGGGTTTCAAACGCATTGTGGATTTTGTGCATGCTTCGGGCGCGGGCGCCAAAATCGGCATGCAGCTGGGCCACAGCGGCCCCAAGGGCTCGACGCAAGTGGGCTGGGAAGCGCCCGACGAGCCGCTGCCTTCCGGCAACTGGCCGCTGCTGGCGGCCAGCGCCGTGGCTTACGGCCCGGGCAACCAGCTGCCCCAGGCCATGACGCGCGCCGACATGGACCGCGTGAAGGCCGAGTTTGTGCAGTCCACGCGTTATGCGGCCGAAGCCGGTTTTGACTGGCTGGAGCTGCATTGCGCGCACGGCTATTTGCTGTCGAGCTTTATCACGCCGCTGACCAACCAGCGCACAGACGACTACGGCGGCAGCCTGGAAAACCGCTGCCGCTTCCCGCTCGAAGTCTTCGCCGCCATGCGCGCCGTGTGGCCTGCCCACCTGCCCATGAGCGTGCGCATCTCGGCGCACGACTGGGCGCCGGGCGGCAACACGGCCGACGACGCGGTGGCGATCGCGCGTCTGTTCAAGGCCGCGGGCTGCGACTTCATCGACGTATCCTCCGGCCAGACCACGCGCGCGGCCAAACCGGTGTACGGCCGCATGTACCAGACGCCGTTTGCCGACCGCATACGCAACGAGGTGGGCATACAGACCATCGCCGTGGGCGCGATCTCGGAAGTCGACCACGTCAACAGCATCATCGCCGCGGGCCGCGCCGACCTGTGCGCGATCGCCCGCCCGCACCTGGCCGATCCGGCCTGGACGCTGCACGAAGCCGCCAAGCTGCAAAGCCGCCATGTGAACTGGCCCAAGCCTTACCTGAGCGGGCGCGACCAGCTCTACCGCGAAATCGCCAAGCAGCAGGCACTCGCCGGGCAGCCCGCGGCCGGTAAATAAAAAAGCAAAAGCCAACACAGCAAGGAGACCCGCATGGACATGGAAGCACGAGGCCACAGCGAACACCCCGAGGCATTGCGCCTCTGGCTGCGCATGCTGACCTGCACGCAGCTGGTGGAAAAGCAGGTGCGCACCCAGCTGCGCGAGCAGTTCGACACCACGCTACCGCGCTTCGACCTGATGGCGCAGCTCGAGCGCAGCCCCGAGGGCCTGAAGATGAACGAGCTGTCGCGCCGCATGATGGTGACGGGCGGCAACGTCACCGGCATCACCGACCAGCTGGTGGCCGAAGGCCTGGTCGAGCGCGTGGACGTGGAGGGCGACCGGCGCGCCTACCGCGTGCGCCTGACGACCCGCGGGCGCAAGCTGTTTGACGAAATGGCGACCGAGCACGAGGCCTGGATCGTCTCGGCCTTTGAGGCCCTGTCGCCGCGCGAGGTCGAATCGCTGCACAAGCTGCTGGGCAAGGTCAAGCAGCACCACAACCAACTCGCCGACGCAAAACTGGAAACCCCATGAAACACTACATAGGCCTGGCCAACCCCATGCACGCGCATTTCGATGCGATGGCCCACTACCAGGCGGAGCATTTCGCGTACTCGTTCGAGGACGGCGTCGCGACGCTGACCCTGAACCGCCCCGAGCGCAAAAACCCGCTGACCTTTGATTCCTACGCGGAGCTGCGCGATTTGTTCCGCACGCTGAACAGCGCGACCGACGTGAAAACGGTGGTCATCACCGGCGCGGGGGGCAATTTCTGCTCGGGCGGCGACGTGCACGAGATCATAGGCCCGCTCACCAAGATGAGCATGCCCGAGCTGCTGGAATTCACGCGCATGACGGGCGACCTGATCAAGGCCATGCGCCTGTGCCCTCAGCCCATCATCGCGGCCATCGACGGCATCTGCGCCGGCGCGGGCGCCATGATGGCGCTGGCGGCCGACATGCGCCTGGGCACGGCCCAGGCCAAGACGGCGTTTCTGTTCACGCGCGTGGGCCTGGCCGGCGCCGACATGGGCGCCTGCGCGCTGCTGCCGCGCCTGATAGGCCAGGGCCGCGCCTCGGAGCTGCTGTTCACCGGCCGCGCCATGAACGCGCAGGAAGGCCTGCAGTGGGGTTTCTTCAACGCCCTGCATGAGCCGCAGGAGCTGCTGGCACAGGCGCAAAAACTCGCGCGCGAGCTGGCCGAGGGCCCGACCTTCGCGCACGGCATGACCAAGACCATGCTGCACCAGGAATGGGCCATGACGCTGGACCAGGCCATAGAGGCCGAGGCCCAGGCCCAGGCCATCTGCATGCAGACCAAGGACTTCACGCGCGCCTACGAGGCCTTTGCGGCCAAACAGAAACCGGTGTTTCGCGGCGACTGAGCACAGCAGCACAACAAGGATTCAGGCATGAAATCGAGCACCGCCCACCTGGCTTTGCCTTTTTTTGACGAGGTTCACCGCGAGCTGGGCCGGCGCCTGGCCGACTGGGCGCCCCAGCAGCAGGTCGACGAAAGCGACGACCGCAAGGCCTGCAAGGAATGGGTGGCGCTGCTGGGCGAGCAGGGCTGGCTGCGCTACTGCGTGCCGGCCGGCAAGGACGGCGCCCTGGGCGGCGCGCTGGAGAAACTGGACTCGCGCGCGCTGGTGATCCTGCGCGAGACTTTGGCCTTTCATTCGCCTTTGGCCGACTTCGCATTCGCCATGCAGGGCCTGGGCAGCGGTGCCATCACGCTGGCGGGCACGCCCGCGCAGCAGGCGGCCTACCTGCCCCTGGTGGCCAGCGGCAAAAAAATCGCGGCCTTTGCGCTGAGCGAACCCGACGCGGGTTCTGACGCCGGCGCCATGGCGACCTCGGCCACCGACACGGGCGAAGGCTGGACGCTGAACGGCAGCAAGACCTGGATCAGCAACGGCGGCATCGCGGATTTTTACGTGACCTTCGCCAAGACCGACCCGCAGGCCGGCACGCGCGGCATCACCGCCTTTATCGTTGATGCGGACAGCAAGGGCCTGGACAGCAGCGAGCACATCGCCGTGATGGCGCCGCACCCGCTGGCCACGCTGAAGTTTGCGCACTGCAAGCTGCCCAAAGGCGCGCAGCTGGGCGCGCTGCACGGCGGCTTCAAGCTCGCCATGCAGACGCTGGACATCTTCCGCGCCTCGGTGGCGGCCGCCGCGCTGGGCATGGCGCGCCGCGCGCTGGCCGAGGCGGTGCGCTTTTCGAAGGAACGAAAAATGTTCGGCCAGACCCTGGCCGACTTCCAGCTGACGCAGGCCAAGCTCGGCGAAATGGCGGCCCTGGTCGACGCGGCCGCGCTGCTGACCTACCGCGCCGCCTGGATGCGCGACGAAAGCGAGCGCCTGGGCAGCGGCGCGCGCATCACCGCCGAGGCCGCCATGGCCAAGATGGCGGCCACCGAGAACGCGCAAAAGGTCATCGACATGGCGCTGCAAATGCACGGCGGCCTGGGCGTGAAGGTGGGCACCAAGGTGGAAAGCCTGTACCGCGACATACGCTCGCTGCGCATTTACGAAGGCGCGACCGAAGTGCAGCAACTCATTATTGGAAAGGCCCAATTGCAATCATGAGCACCTCCGTCTCCGACCCTCTCGAAAGTGTCACCGCGGCGCCCTCCGCGCCTTCCGCACAGGTGGATCGTTTTGTGCACGAGCGCCTGCCGGCGCCCGAGCAGCTGCCGCGCATGGAATACGCGCTGCCCGAGCTGCGCATCCCGGCGCAGGCCAACCTGGTGCAGTCCCTGTTTGACAAGGCAATTCGCGAGGGCCGCGGCGACAAGCCCATGCTGCGCTCGGACAAGATCACGCTGACATACACCGAGGCCCTGGAGCGCGTGAACCGCATCGCGCAGGTGCTGACCGAAGACTTCAAGCTCAAGCCCGGCAACCGCGTGCTGCTGCGCGGCGGCAATTCCATAGGCATGGCGCTGGCTTGGCTGGGCGTGGTGCAGGCCGGGCTGGTGGCGGTGGCGACCATGCCGCTGCTGCGCGCCAAGGAGCTCGGCGAGATCATCGAAAAAGCCCGGCCCGCGCTGGCCTTGTGCGATGCAAGTCTGCTCGATGAACTGAAGGCGGCGCAGGCGCCCAGCGCCGCGCTGCCCACCATCGTGCCTTTTAATGTGATGGATGCGCCCGGTTCGCTGGCCGTGCTGTCGGCGCAGAAGGACGGCAAGTTCAAGCCCTGCCCGGTGTCGGCCGACGACATCGCGCTGATGGCTTTCACCTCGGGCACCACGGGCAAGCCCAAGGCCGCGGTGCACACGCATCGCGACGTGCTGGCCGCCTGCGAGGCCTGGCCGCGCCATGTGCTCAAGGCCAAACCCGACGACATCGTGGTCGGTTCGCCGCCGCTGGCGTTTACCTTTGGCCTGGGCGGCATGCTGATCTTCCCGATGTGGGCCGGCGCCTCGGTGTATTACCCCTCCATAGGCTATACACCCGAGGCCATGGTCAAGCTGATCAAACAGGTGGGCGCCACCATCTGCTACACCGCGCCCACGTTTTACCGGCAGATGGCCGCGTTTGCCAAACAGCACGGCGTGCCCGGCCTGCGCCTGTGCGTGAGCGCCGGCGAGAGCCTGCCGGACGCCACGCGCCAGCTCTGGAAGGATGCCACCGGCATCGAGATGATTGACGGCATAGGCGCGACCGAGATGTTCCACATCTTTATCTCGGCGGCCGGTGCCGACGTGCGCCGCGGCGCCATCGGCAAGGTGGTGCCCGGTTATACCGCCAAGGTGGTGGACGACAGCGGCGCCGAAGTGCCGCGCGGCACGATCGGCAAGCTGGCCGTGGTCGGGCCCACGGGCTGCCGCTACCTGGAGGACGCGCGCCAGGGCAACTATGTGAAGAACGGCTGGAACTACCCGGGCGACGCCTTCATGCAGGACGCCGACGGCTACTTTTTTTACCAGGCGCGCGCCGACGACATGATCATCACCGCCGGCTACAACGTGGCCGGCCCCGAGGTCGAAGACGCGCTGCTCAAGCACCCGGCCGTGGCCGAGTGCGGCGTGGTGGGCCTGCCCGACGAGGAGCGCGGCATGGTCGTGAAGGCCTTTATCGTGCTCAAGCCCGGCGAGGCCGGCGGCGACGCCACGGCCAAGGCCTTGCAGGACCATGTCAAGGCGACGCTGGCGCCCTTTAAATACCCGCGGCAAATCGAGTTTGTCGACAAGCTGCCGCGCACCGAGACCGGCAAGCTGCAACGCTTCAAGCTGCGCCAGCCATGAAATTCAGCGTTCCCAAGCGCGTGCGCTTTCACCACTGCGACCCGGCCGGCATTGTTTTTTACCCGCAGTTTTTTTACCTGCTGCATGAGGTGCAGGAAGACTTCCTGGAACACATCGGCTTTCCCGAACACAAACTGATCGCCAGCGGCGTCGGTGTGCCCATCGTCGACCTGAAGACCGAATTCCTCGGCATGTGCCGCAACGGCGACGCGCTCACCATCACGCTGGAGCTCACGCGCATAGGCGGCTCCAGCATCGGCATGCAGTACGAGATCCGCGGCGAGGCCGGCGACACCCGGCTCAAGGCCCACGGCGTGATCGTGTATTCCGAAGTTCCCAACGGCAAGCCCATGCGCATTCCCGATGCACTGCGCGAGGCTTTGCTGCCCTATTTAAAAACATCCCATGGAGACCCGCCCCATGATCAAAAAAATCCAACCCCCTGACTGGGCCGAACCCAAGGGCTATGCCAACGGCATGCTCGCGCGCGGCGCGCTGCTCTTCGTCGGCGGCCAGATCGGCTGGAACGCGAAACAGGAATTCGAGAGCGACGACTTCGTCGCGCAGACCAAGCAGGCCCTGCAAAACATCGCAGCCGTGCTCAAAGCCGGCGGCGCCGGGCCCGAACACATGGTGCGCATGACCTGGTACGTGGTGGACCGCGTCGAGTACGTGGCCAGGCTCAAGGAACTGGGCGCCGCCTACCGCGAAGTCATGGGAAAAAACTTCCCGGCCATGACCTGCGTCGAGGTGGCCGGCCTGGTCGAGGACCGTGCGCAGGTGGAGATTGAGGTTACGGCGGTGGTGCCGGACTGAAGATACGGGTTGGCTTGATCATCAAGCCTAAGCATTGTTTTGTGGAGAGTGGTTCAGCATCACTCATCTGCCAAACGTCCATCACGTTCGAAGCGCGCGAGTCGCTAGGCAACGACTTTCCTATGAGACTAAGCGTATCGAACACAAGCGAAATCTTGCTCCAAAAGCAGATCAACAAGACTTCCCGGGCCTACCATGTGTAGCGCTCCAACTACCGCCACAGTATTCTTTCTGCTTCGTGCCAGACGCAATAGTTGAGGAAGCCAATTTCTGTTTCGAGCGTTAACAACAGCGGCAAAGGTGCGTGGAATGAGACTGATTTCTCTGCTAACTATGGGAATCAAATAGTCGGGCCTCTGGGCTTTCCACGCTGCAGCCATCTGCCGTATGCGCTGCATTTCCTCCTCGGGCTCCTGAACAATCAAGGACAGGTAGCGCTCCTGCTCTATAGGAGGGGATTGACTCATGAGCTGCGCAAAAACGTTTACTGATTCAAGGAAAAAGAGTTTCTTTCGAAGGTGCTTACCTTGACTGAATATTTTTCGATCAATGCCTTCCGCGTATTGCAGGCCATGTTGTTGTGCGAGAGCGTTCGTTAATCGAGTAGCAGCTAACCACGGCTGAAGACCTTCAAGCTCATTTCGATCAAATCGAAATTGATCCCACAAATTCACGGTGTCGCGAAAAAGATCTGCAGAAATACAGGTGCTTAGCAGAGTACCGCGTTTGTACCTCCCGATGAGAGGATCAGGCGCCGCATCCAGGTTCGCTTCAAACGCCAGAACTTCCGCGCGCTCCACCGTCGCGGCCATTTTTTCGCTTAGAAGCAATGGGGTACCCGACAGGTGAATCGATCCCAGGATGTGAAGGCTCGTGTTCGTGACGTGCCAAAGCATATGGCGCCTCCTCGCGAGAAATTGTTAAGGGCGATTGCTGTGTCATAGCCATAGCAACTGCGTTTAGGGGTTGCTTCGCTAGGAAGGAAACGAGGAATTCATCTGTGGCTAGTCGTCGGACCCAAATTCCACAACATAAGCTCTATCCAAAGAAGGCTAGATAGGCGCACTCATGTTGCACACCTGCGCTAGCGGCTAACTAGCATCGACATCCTGATCTCGGACTCGTTCCCAAGTGCTGCATTTGCGCCCGACGGCCCGTCGGAAAGCTCGGAACAGCTCGTACTGATCAAACTGCGCGTCAGGAATGACCTCCAAGACGGCAGCCTCTAGCGCGCGGCGCATCTGCGAACTAAGGTGTTCGACGATATGCTCAGGACGAACTCTAGCAATGATCAGCTCCTTGCGGGAATTGGACTTCAGGTGGTGGAGGCGCTCCACGCCCAATCACTCCCCAGTACTATGAATATCTCTGATTTGAAGCGCCGTGCTGTGAACTTCGCCTTCACGCTACTTTCGATCTTTGTACGAAGCGCTACAGCATTGGCGCCGTCAAAAAACCCCATAGCAGCGGTTGTGGGAATGACCACATTGCTCCCGCTTTGAGAGCTCTGGACTTTCTTTAGGCCAAGCGAGGCTAAGTCAGCATAAGCATCTTGATAGTCTTGACTACTGGCACCTTTGAGATCGAAGGTACAGAACACTAGGTATGCCATCGCCCGCTCCTCGTGCATCGCTCTGCATATTTCTATTGAGTCCGTCTGGATGCAACACTAAGCCTAAAGCTGCCTTCTCTCATCCTCTAAATAGAGTAGAACACCGAAGAATCGAGTTTCGTATTCATGATCCGAGACGTGGCTTTTCGAGGTAGCCCAGCAACTATTGGGATACGCGCCAATAGTCGACCTGACGATTCTGTTCCCGGTTTGGAGGCAGACTCCGTCATCTTCCTCTATCAAATATGCATCATCATCTGTAAGATTTTGCTCAACCTAACGATTGGTACATAGCATGACGACTAGAAAGAAAGCACTAACAGAGGCAAATTTTGGGAGCCGAACAGCCGAGGACGAGGTCGACGACTTGCAGCACTATTTTGTTGAAACCGAGCAATGGCGAAGAATTTTGAGTGGCGACGTAGACATCGTCTTCGGGGCCAAAGGGGCAGGCAAGAGCGCACTTTATTCCTTGCTTGTCGCGCAAAAAGATCAACTCCGACTAGGTAGAAGAACAATTTTCCTAGCGGCAGAAAATCCTCGCGGCGCACCGGCATTTCGAGATCTGACGACTGCTCCGCCTTTATCAGAAGAGCAGTTTAGAGGGCTATGGAAACTGTACTTCCTCTCGATCTCATCCAACTATCTTCGGCACCACCTTGTAGTTTCAAAAACAGAAAATGAAAAGGCCAGCGCGGTTTTTGAGATTCTGGAGAAAAATGGACTTCTAGTGCCGAACGCCAATCTTGTTACCCGACTGAAGGCCGCTTTAGATTACTTAAAGAAAAATCTTCCTTCGCTTGAAGGAAAGGTTACGGAACCCAACAGTGGACTTGAGCTGAGCGGAAAAATTACGTTTAGTGCGTTAACAGAGGAGCAGCGAGGCAAAGGATATTCATCTATTGATACCCTCATCGAGTTATTAAATTCGGCCTATGCGATGGAAAACATCACGTGTTGGCTTGCATTGGACCGATTAGATGTGGCCTTTTCAGATTCGCCAGAGCTTGAGGGAAATGCGCTTAGAGCTCTATTTAGGACTTATCTTGATATGTCTGGCCTCTCAAATATCAAGATTAAGATTTTTCTGAGGGACGATATCTGGCGAAAAATTATTGGCCCGGGGTTCAGAGAAGCTAGCCACGTCACTCGGACGATCAGCATCTCTTGGGAGCCTCGCACTTTGTTGAATCTGCTAGTAAAAAGAATATCGGCAAATGCACTTATCTGTGACTGCTATGGCATGCACAGCGAAGACATAGGTGCCAACGCGCAACTGCAACAAGAGCTGTTTTATAAATTTTTTCCTGACCAAGTTGATATCGGAAAAAGACAGCCTAAGACCTTAGATTGGATACTATCTCGATCCGCTGATGGGTCAAAGCGAACAGCCCCACGTGAACTGATCCATTTGCTAAATGAAATACGGAGCGAGCAGCTTAAGTTGTATGAGATTGGGCACGCTGAACCAGCGGGTGAGCAACTGGTCGACAGGGCCGCAATTCGTGCCGCGTTGCCTGCGGTATCGAAAGTTAGATATGAACAGACGCTCTGCGCTGAATATCCATTACTTAAACCTTACCTCGATAAGTTAGAGGGAGAAAAAACTGAGCAGAGCCCCACCTCACTGTCTAAGTTATGGAAAGTGCCGGGCGAGAAAGCAGTTGAGGTGGCCGATCAGTTGGTAGAAGCGGGATTTTTTGAGCGCAGAGGATCCCGAGAAACTCCGACCTACTGGGTGCCGTTTTTATATCGCGACGCATTAGAAATGCTCCAGGGAGCGGCCTAAGCACTTACTCTGAGCTATCCCGCTTCATTGATTCAAGATTCAGCTGTGCCAGGAGATGCGTAGCGCCATTCTTAGGCGATGCGCTGGATTTTTCAAGAATCTGTGCCGGGCTGGTGGCACCAGCTGATGCTGGCTGGGCCAGCCGCAGCAAAGGTGATGGCCTGCCTTAGCTGAAACTAGCTAGTTAGGGTTTGCTAACGGTTTTCAATCCACCTTCGCCCCCGAAGCCTTCACCACCTGCGCCCACTTTTTGTGCTCGGCATTGATAAACGCCGTGAACTGCGCCGGCGTACTGCCCGAGGGAATCGCGCCCTGGGCAAGAAGCTTTTCCTTCATTGCCGGCGTGCCCAGCGCTTTGGAGGCTTCCTGCTGGATGCGGTTGACGATGTCGGGGGGTGTGCCTGCGGGGGCCAGCAGGCCGAACCAGGAACTCGCGTCGTAGCCTTTGAGAGCCGGGCCGCCGGCCTGTTCCACGGTGGGTACGTCGGGCAGGGCGGCTGAGCGTTCCGAGCTGGTGACGGCCAATGCCTTGAGTTTTCCGGACTTGATGAGGGCCATGGAGGAGGGCAGGTTGTCGAACATGACGTCCATGTCGCCGCCCACGAGCGCCAGCAATGCGGGGCCTGAGCCGCTGTAGGGGAAATGGGTCATATAGGTGCCGCTCATGGTCTTGAACAGCTCGCCGGCCAGGTGGATGGAGGTGCCGTTGCCGCTGGAGGCCATGTTGAAGGTGCCGGGTTTGGCTTTGGCGGCGCGTATGAAGTCGGTGACGTTGTTGATGCCGGCGGCCTTGGCTTTTTCGGTGTTGACGACCATGACGTTGGGCACGCCCGCGACCAGGGTGATGGGCGCGAAGTCTTTTTGTGGGTCGAAGGCCATCTTGGTGTAGAGGGACTTGTTGATGCCGTGTGTGCCCACGGTGCCCATGAGCAGGGTGTAGCCGTCGGGTGTGGACTTGGCGACGATGTCGGCGCCTATGTTACCGCCGGCGCCGGCGCGGTTCTCGACGACAAAGGGCTGGCCGAAAGCCTTGGAGAGTTCAGGCGCCATGGCGCGGGCCAGGATGTCGGTGGTGCCGCCGGGCGCAAAGGGCACGACGATCTTGACGGGCTTGGCGGGCCAGTTCGCGCTTTGCGCCCAGGCAGAGGGTGCGGCCATAAAGGTGCTGAGGGCGGCGATCGCGGTGGCGATGAAGCTGGCGCCGCGCAGAAAGGATTTGTTGTTCATCAGGAAGTCTCTCCAGGGGATGGCCGGCACGCGGCCGGGGACCACACGAACATAACGTCCGCGGGCAGGCGCTTCAAGGGGGTTAAACCCGGGCGCTTGAAAAAGAAAAAGCCGCCCGGCGCGAACCGGGCGGCTTGGCAATCCAGTCAGCGTGGAATCACTCAGTCGGCAAACTTGCCGGCGGCTTCGATCACGGGTTTGAGCTTGGCGATCTGGCCGACCACAAACGCCCTGTGAGCGGCGGGGTCGACGCGGTTGTCGGTGATCACCACGGCGCCCAGGCCTTCCTGCTTCTTGATGAAGTCGGCGTCTTTGAGGGCGGCCTTCAGCGCGGTGTTGAGCTGGGTCAGCACGGCCGGAGGCGTGCCCTTGGGTGCGTAGATGCCGTGCCAGACGGTCAGGTCAAAGCCCTTGAGGCCCATTTCCTGCAGCGTGGGGTAGTCTTTGAGCAGCTTGTTGTTGCTCAGCGGCTTGGCGGTGGTCACGGCAAAAGCCTTGACGCGGCCGGCTTCGATCTGGCCGGTGGTGTTGGTGGTCTGGTCGCACATCATGTCGACCTGGCCGCCGACCAGCGCATTCATGGCCGGCGCGGTGCCGCCGAAGGGGATGGTGGTCATCGCGTCCTTGGCGTTGATGGCCGCTTGCCACATCAGGCCGCACAGGTGCGAGGCCGAACCCAGGCCGGCGTGGGCGATGTTGAGCTTGCCGGAATTGGCGCGTATGTAGTTCTCGAAATCGCGGTAGTTGTTGGCGGGCAGCTGCGGCTTGCCGATGATGGTCATGGGCACTTCATTGATCATGCCCAGGAACTCAAAATCTTCAGGCACCTTGTAAGGCAGCTTGCGGTACAGGCCCGTCGCCGCGGCCATACCGATGTGGTGGACCAGCAGGGTGTGGCCGTCGGGCGCGGCGCGTGCCACCTTGGCTGCGCCGATGGTGCCACCGGCACCGTTGACGTTTTCCACAACGAAGTTGGCGCTGCCGCCCATGGCTTTGCGCATGGCCTCGGCCAGGTCGCGCGCGACGCGGTCGGTCGGGCCGCCGGCGGCGAAGGGCACCACCAGGCTGATGGGCTTGGAGCCGGGGAAGGCGGGGGCTTGCGCGTGGGCGGCAAACATGGCCGTTGCGGCGGCGGCGAGGACTAACAGGCGTTTCATGAGCGTCTCCTTGAATCTGAAGGCGCCAAGTTTACGGTCCCCTTACCGCCCCAGCATCGCGGGAACTACGTAAGGGCTATCCCCTTTATGGCGGGGCCTTTCTGGCCTTAAAAGCGACCCTGGTTTCGGGCATTCAGGCCAGCAGGGGCCGCGGGACTGGCTTTGCCAGACCGCAGGCGCAGCGCCCCCTCGGGGGGCAGAGAGCTACACGCAGTGAGCGAACGTGGGGGCTCACTGGAATGGCTCTACTTGTAACTTCGTGCATCCTCAATAACCTTGCCATCGTTGGGGAGACTGCCGGGTGCCAGCAATTGCACGGTGCCGCGCAGCTTGGTCACGTCGCGTATCGCTTCGCTGATGCGCTGGTCCAGTCCCTCGGGGGTGGACGCCGCCTCGGCCTGGAAGTGCATGCTGTCGTTGGCCATCTCGCCGCTGACGACCAGCCTGGCTTTGAGCACTTCGGGAAAACGCCTGGCGATGTCGGCGACCTGGCCCGGGTGCACAAACATGCCGCGCACCTTGACGGTTTGGTCGGCCCGGCCCATCCAGCCCTTGATGCGGGTGTTGCTGCGGCCTGTGGGGCAGTTGCCGGGCAGCACGGCCGAGAGGTCGCCGGTGCCAAAACGGACCAGCGGGTAGTCGGGGTTCAGCGTGGTGACCACCAGTTCGCCGACCTCGCCCTCGGCGACCGGGTCGCCGGTGCCGGGGCGCACGATTTCCACTATCACGCCTTCGTCGAGCACCAGGCCTTCGCGGGCCTCGGTTTCATAGGCGATCAGCCCCAGGTCGGCCGAGGCATAACACTGGTAGGCGGCGATGCCGCGTTCGGCGAACCAGTCGCGCAGGCTGGGCGGGCAGGCCTCGCCCGAGACCATGGCGCGTGTCACGCTGGGCAGGCCGATTTTCATTTCGGCGGCCTTGTCGACAATGATCTTGAGGAAGCTGGGCGTGCCGACATAACCGGCGGGCTTGAGCTCGGCCATGGCCTGCACCTGCTGCTCGGTCTGCCCGGTGCCGCCGGGGAAGACGGTGCAGCCCAGCGCATGGGCGCCGCTTTCCATCATGGTGCCGGCCGGCACGAAGTGGTAGCTGAAGCAGTTGTGCACCAGCTGCCCGGCCCGAAAGCCCGCGGCGTGCAGGGCCCGCGCCATGCGCCAGTAGTCCTTGCGTGTGCTGTCGGGCTCATAAATCGTGCCGGGGCTGGCGAACACGCGCGGCATGGCGGCGCCATAACGCAGCGCGCTGAAGCCGCCGAAAGGATCGCCGCCCGCCTCGCGCGAAGACTGCTGCAGTGCCAGCAGCTCGTACTTGCGCGTGACCGGCAGGCGTGCCAGCGCGGCGCGCGAGCTGACGGCCGAGGCGTCCACCCCCTTGAGGATGCCGGCAAAAGCCGGCGCATGGGACTGTGCGTGCGCGACCTGCTGCGGCAGCGTGGCGAACTGGGCGGCTTCGCGCTCGGCATGCGGCCGGTGTTCCAGGGTGTCGAAGAAATTGCTCATGTCCATACCCTCAGGCCAGCCACCGCTTGCGGCGCTTGTAGCTCTTGACGTCTTTAAAGCTCTTGCGTTCGCCGCCGCCCACGCCGAGGTAAAACTCCTTCACGTCCTCGTTGTTGGCCAGGTCGGCGGCCGCGCCGTCCATCACCACGCGGCCGCTTTCCATGATGTAGCCGTAGTCGGCGTACTTGAGCGCCATATTGGTGTTCTGCTCGGCCAGCAAAAAGGTGACCTTCTCTTTCTGGTTCAGGTCCTGCACGATGTTGAAGACCTCCTCGACGATTTGCGGCGCCAGCCCCATGGAGGGCTCGTCCAGCAGCACCATGGAGGGGTTGGCCATCAGCGCGCGGCCGATGGCGCACATCTGCTGCTCGCCGCCTGACGTGTAGGCCGCCTGCGAGGTGCGCCGGGTTTTCAGGCGCGGGAAGTAGTTGTAGACCTTCTCGAGGTTGGCCGCCACCTCGGCCTTGCCGGCGCGCGTGTAGGCGCCGGTCAGCAGGTTTTCTTCGATGGTCAGGTGGGCAAAGCAGTGCCGCCCTTCCATGACCTGCACCACGCCGCGCTTGACCAGGTCGGCCGGCGAAAGGTTTTCGATGCGCTCGCCGCGCAGCTCGATGGAGCCCTTGGTGACCTCGCCGCGCTCGCCCTTGAGCAGGTTAGAGATGGCGCGCAGCGTGGTGGTCTTGCCCGCGCCGTTGCCGCCCAGGATGGCCACGATGCGGCCCTGCGGGACCTGCAGCGAGACGCCCTTGAGCACCAGGATCACGTGGTTGTAGATAACCTCGATGCCGTTGACGTTGAGAACGATGTCGGGTGAGTCACTCATTGTTGTGTGTCCGTGTCGGTGAAGCCAATTGAAAAAGCCATGCCACCGGCCCTTTCAATTGGCGGCTCTAAGGAGCCGCCGCCCTCCCGCCGCGGCGGGAGGGGTGGTCAAGCCACTATCAGGATTGGCAATCGGCGGGCGTGCGCGCCGTCAGTTTTTTCTCCGTCGCGTACTTGGCGGCCGTGGCCTTGACCAGGGGCTTGATCACCTGCTCGTCGGCCTGCAGCCAGTCGGAGGTGAACTTCCACTCCTTGCCGTCCCAGGTGTGAATGCGCGCCCAGGCCGAACCCATGTGGTCGGTGCAGGAGGTGCTGATGGGCCGCATCACGCCGGCAAAACCCAGAGCGTCCAGCTTGGCCTGGGTCAGGTTCAGGTTCTCCAGGCCCCAGCGGACCTGCTCACCCGTCATGATTTTTCCCTTGCCGAAGCGGTCCTGCGCGGCGCGCAGGCCTTCCACGCCCAGCATGGCGCTCATGGCGCCGCGCATGTACAGCACCTGGCCGACTTCTTCCTTGGGGCCCGTGCCCTGGCCCTTGCCGTGCACCAGCGTCATGACGTCCTTGACCAGCTTGGAGTTGGGCTCTGCACCGTGCTGCATGGTCACGGCGTTGTAGCCCTTGGCGCCCTCGGCCACGTCCTTCACGTCAGGCTCGGCGCCGGCCCACCACACGCCGTACATCTTCTCGCGCGGGTAGCCGGTGGCTTGCGCTTCCTTGATGGCCGTGGTGTTCATGATGCCCCAGCCCCAGAGCGCCACATAGTCGGGGCGCGACTGGCGGATCTGCAGCCAGGTGGCTTTCTGCTCGACGCCGGGCGCGGTGACGGGCAGCAGCTGCAGCGTGAAGCCGTGCATGGCGGCGCGCTCCTGCATCAGCGGAATCGGTTCCTTGCCGAAGGGCGAGTCGTGGTAAACCAGCGCGACGCGTTTGCCCTTGAGCTTGTCGAAGCCGCCTTCCTTCTTGGCGATGGCCTGCAGGATGGCATCGGCGGCGACCCAGTAGGTGCCGGCGATCGGGAAGTTCCACTTGAAGATGGAGCCGTCCGCGCTTTCGCTGCGGCCGTAGCCCACGGTCACCACCGGGATCTTGTCGACCGGGGCTTTTTCGGTGATGGCGAAGGTGGCGCCGGTGGACAGCGGCTGCACCAGGGTGGCGCCGCCGTTCTTGCCCTTCAGGCGCTCATAACATTCCACGCTGCGCGCGGTGTCGTAGCCGGTTTCGCATTCCTCGAACGAGATCTTCACGCCGTTGATGCCGCCGCGCGCGTTGACCAGCTTGAGGTAGTCCACATAGCCGTTGGCCCAGGGCACGCCGTTGGGCGCGTAAGGCCCGGTGCGGTAGGACAGCACCGGGAAGAACTGTTCCTTGGCCTGGGCGAATGCGCTGGTCGTCACAAGGGACGAAGCGCCGGTGGCGAGGATTGCCACCGCCAACATCACATTACGAATCTTCATTGTTGTCTCCTGGAAAATTGATAAACACCGTGAAAAAAGGGGCACCTCAGTAAACGACCTAAGCATCCATTGCGCATTGGTGATTTCGAGTAATCCTTAACCCTATAAGCGCAGATGGGAAGACCTCAATGCGGGAACGGCCATAGCCGCAGCTTCTGCTTGCCCACGGCCCACAGCTTGGCCAAGCCATGCGGCTCCACAATCAGAAACCACACAATCAGCCCGCCGAAAATCATCAGTTCCGCGTGCGAGACACCCGCGGTGGAGATCGAGATGCCCAGCCAGCCGGCCAGCACCGGCAGCAGCTGGCTCAGCACGATGGGCAGCACCACGATAAAGGCGGCGCCGAAGAAGCTGCCCATGATGGCGCCCATGCCGCCGATGATCACCATGAAGAGCAGGCGGAAGGAGTAGTCCACCGAAAAGGCGGCAGGCTCCCAGGCGCCGAGGTAGATAAAGGCCCAGAGGCCGCCGGCGATGCCGATGATGAAGGAGCTGACCGCGAAGGCGCTGAGCTTGGCGTACATGGGGCGTATGCCGATCACCGCGGCGGCCACGTCCATGTCGCGAATCGCCATCCACTCGCGGCCTATGGCGCTGCGCACCAGGTTTTTGGCCAGCAGGGTGATCACCACCACGATGACCAGGCAGAACAGGTATTTGCTCACGGCGCTTTCAATCGGCAGGCCGAAGACCTGCAGGTTGGACACCGACACCGAGCCCGAGGGCGTGTCCATGGTGAACCACTTGATGCGCAGGAACATCCAGTCGCTGAAGAACTGCGCGGCCAGCGTGGTCACCGCCAGGTACAGGCCCTTGACGCGCAGGCTGGGCAGCCCGAACAGGATGCCGAACAGCATGGCGCACAGGCCGCCCAGAATGAGCGCCGGGATCAGCGGCATGCCGGGGATGCGCACAAAGAAGTTGTAGGCGCCGTAAGCGCCCACCGCCATAAAGGCACCCGAGCCCAGCGAGATCTGCCCGCAGTAGCCGACCAGGATGTTGACCCCCACGGCCGCCAGCGAAAAGACCAGGAAGGGAATCAGGATGGCGCGGAACAAATAGTCGCTGGCCAGCAGCGGCACGGCAATAAAGGCAAAGGCCAGCAGCAGGCCTATGGCGATGCGGTCCTGCAGGATGGGGAAGATCTGCTGGTCGGACCGGTAGCTGGTTTTGAACTGGCCGTTTTCTCTGTAGAACATGGTTTTTCTTTAGGTAAAAAGCGGCTCAGACGCGGTCAATGATCTTCTCGCCAAATAAACCTTGGGGGCGGACCAACAAGACACATAGCGCCAGCACATAGGCAAACCAGATCTCGATACCGCCGCCCACATAAGGCCCGATAAACACTTCGGCGAGTTTTTCGCCCACGCCCAGGATCAGGCCGCCCACAATCGCGCCGGGCACCGAGGTCAGGCCGCCCAGGATCACCAGCGGCAGCGCCTTGAGCGCCAGCACCGAGAGCGAAAACTGCACGCCCAGCTTGCTGCCCCAGATCACGCCGGACACCAGGGCCACAAAACCCGCGACGCTCCAGACGATGACCCAGATGCGGTTCAGCGGTATGCCTATGGACTGCGCGGCCTGGTGGTCGTCGGCCACGGCGCGCAGCGCGCGGCCGGTGCCGGTGTACTGGAAGAAGGCGGCCAGCGCCGCCACCAGGGCGGTGGCGATCAGCGCGGCGACCAGGTCTTCCTGGTTCACCAGCAGGCCGCCCTGGAACACGCTTTCGAGCAGGAAGATGGGATCCTTGGGCATGCCCACGTCGATCTTGTAGATGCTGGAGCCGAAGATGGTCTGGCCGAAGCCGTCCAGGAAATAGGAGATGCCCAGGGTCGCCATCAGCAGCGCGACGCCTTCCTGGTTCACGAGTTTGCCGAGCACCAGTTTTTCGATCAGCCAGGCGATCACCACCATGATGGCCAGCGCGGCCGCGAAGGCCAGGGCGTTGTTGATGAACTTGCTGTCCAGGCCGGTCCACTGCGGGATCCATTCGGAAAAGCGCGCCATGGCCAGCGCCGCGAACAGCACCATCGCGCCCTGCGCGAAGTTGAAGACGCCCGAGGCCTTGTAGATCAGCACAAAGCCCAGCGCGACCAGCGAGTACAGCATGCCCGACATCAGGCCGCCAATAATGGTCTCAAGAAATGAACCCATCACTGGCCCCCCTCGCGGGATGCGGACATCGTGGGTTGTGGGGCGTGCTGTGATTTCATTGGGGTGTTCTTATCCATGTCAGTGGCTGGTTCCGAGGTAGGCCCGGATCACGTCTTCGTTGTTGCGGACTTCGTCGGGCGTGCCGTCGCCGATTTTTTTGCCGTAGTCGAGCACCACCACGCGGTCGGAGATGTCCATGACCACGCCCATGTCGTGCTCGATCAGGACCACGGTGGTGCCGAATTCGTCATTCACGTCGAGCACAAAGCGGCACATGTCCTGTTTTTCCTCGACGTTCATGCCGGCCATGGGTTCGTCGAGCAGCAGCACCTGCGGCTCCATGGCCAGGGCGCGGCCCAGGTCCACGCGTTTTTGCAGGCCGTAGGGCAGCTGGCCGACGGGCGTCTTGCGGTAGGCCTGGATTTCCAGGAAGTCGATGATTTTTTCGACCGCCTCGCGGTGCATGATTTCTTCTTTTTCGGCCGGGCCTATGCGCAGCGCCTGCAGCAACAGGTTGCTCTTGATCTTGAGGTTGCGGCCCGACATGATGTTGTCGAGCACGCTCATGCCCTTGAACAGCGCCAGGTTCTGGAAGGTGCGCGCCACGCCCATCACGGCCACCTGGTGGCTGTTCATGTGCTTGAAGGTCTGGCCGCGAAAGGTGATGGAGCCCTGCTGCGGCGCATAGACGCCGTTGATGCAGTTGAGCATGGAGCTTTTGCCCGCGCCGTTGGGGCCGATGATGGCGCGTATTTCATGCTCCTTCACATTGAAGGAGATGTCCGACAGCGCCTTCACGCCGCCGAAGCTCAGGGAGATGTTTTTGACGTCGAGAATGACGTCGCCGATTTTTTTGCTCATGGGATGTGGACCCCCACGCTTGTCACTGCGTGTACTGCGCTGCCCCCCGAGGGGGCCGCCCGCCTGCGGCCCGGCAAAGCCGGTTCCGCGGCTCGAGCTGGTATTTGGGGAATTTGCTGCCACTTGTTGTTCATGCTGCTGCCTTGACTGGCTCAAAGGTCTGGGTGTCGCTGATCTTGAGCGTCGCGCTCACGCTGCCGCTGCGGCCGTCTTCAAACTTCACCACGGTTTCAATGAACTGCTCGGCCTTGCCGCCGTAAAGCGCGTCGATCAGCGGCTGGTATTTCTCGGCGATAAAACCGCGCCTGACCTTGTTGGTGCGCGTGAGTTCGCCGTCGTCGGCGTCGAGTTCTTTGTGCAGCACCAGGAAGCGGCTGATCTGCGAGCCGGCCAGCAGGGCGTCCACGCTGAGGTCGGCGTTGACCTTTTCGACGCATTCCTTGATGAGCTGGTAGACCTCGGGTTTTTGCGCCAGGTCGGTGTAGCCGGCATAGGGCAGGTTGCGGCGCTCGGCCCAGTTGCCCACGGCGTCGAAGTCGATGTTGAGCATCACGCAGCATTTCTCGCGGCCGTCGCCGTAGGCCACGGCTTCCTTGATGTGCGGGAAGAACTTGAGCTTGTTCTCCACATACTTGGGCGCGAACATGGCGCCGTCGTTGGCGCCGCCCTTGATGCGGCCCACGTCCTTGACGCGGTCGATGATCTTGAGGTGGCCGCTGGCGTCCAGGAAACCGGCATCGCTGGTGTGGTACCAGCCGTCGGCGCTCAGCACCTCGGCCGTGGCCGTGGGGTTTTTGTAGTATTCCCTGAGCAACCCGGCCGACTTCACGAGGATCTCGCCGTTCTCGGCCACCTTGATCTGCACGCCCTGGATGGGCACGCCCACGGTGTCGGCGCGCGCCTGGTTGTCGGGCTGCAGGCAGACGAACACCGCGGTCTCGGTCGAGCCGTAGAGCTGCTTGAGGTTGATGCCTATGGAGCGGTAAAAGGTAAAGAGGTCGGGGCCGATTGCCTCGCCGGCGGTGTAGGCCACGCGCACGCGCGAAAAACCCAGGGTGTTGCGCAGCGGGCCGTAGACCAGCAGGCCGCCCAGCGCGTACAGCACGCGGTCCAGCGCACCCACGGGCTTGCCGTCCATCAGCGCCGGGCCGGCGCGTTTGGCCACGCCCATGAAGTAATGGAACATGCCGCGCTTGATGCGGCCCGCGTCTTCCATGCGGATCATCACCGTGGTCAGCAGGCCTTCAAAAATGCGCGGCGGCGCGAAGTAATAGGTCGGGCCGACTTCCTTGAGGTCAATCGTCACCGTGCTGGCGCTTTCGGGGCAGTTGACCACATAACCGCAGGCCAGCCACTGGGCGTAGCTGAAGATGTTCTGGCCTATCCAGGCCGGCGGCAAATAGGCCAGCACTTCTTCGCTGGAGGTCAGCCTGTCGAAATCGGCGCCGGCCTTGGCGCGGTCCAGCAAGGTGTTGTGGGTGTGGACCACGCCCTTGGGATTGCCCGTGGTGCCCGAGGTGAAAAACATCGCGGCCACGTCGTCGGGGCGGGCTTTTTCGACCTCGGCCTGGAAGAAGCCCGGCTGGCCGGTGGCAAAACCGCGGCCCGCGTCCAGCAGTGCGTCCAGCGACTGCAGGCCGTCCTCGGCGTAGTTGCGCAGGCCGCGCGGGTCGTCGTAAACAATGTGCGCCAGCTGCGGGCACTGGCCGCGTATCTCCAGCAGCTTGTCGACCTGCTCCTGGTCTTCCACGAGTGCAAAGCGCACGTCGGCGTTGTTGACCGGGAAGATGCATTCGGCGCCCACCGCGTCCTGGTACAGCGGAATCGGTATGGCGCCCAGCGCCTGCGCGGCCAGCATGGTGGCATAGAGGCGCGGCCGGTTCGCGCCGATGATGACCATGTGCTCGCCGCGCTGCAGGCCCAGCAGGTGCAGGCCGCAGGCGATGTGCTCCACGAGCTGCGCCATGCCGGCCCAGCTGTGCGCCTGCCAGATGCCGTACTCTTTTTCGCGCATGGCCGGGGCGCCGGGGCGTTCGGCCGCATGTTTGAGCAGCAATCGTGGGAACGTGGTCTGCATTCGCTTCTTGTCTCCGTTGTGCGCGGTTTTTCAGGAAAACCGCTGGTATGGGCGAATAGTAGGACCGGCTTTGACGCTATGGTGTCATTGCGACGACAATTTCCGGGTAAGTCCTACTGGGGTGTCCCCGGGGTCCGGCCGGTTTATCGGATAAAGCGCCCGTCGCGCGAAACCATGGTCAGTTCCACGAAGCGCGAGGCGTTGCGGGCCGAATCGCTGAAGCTCACTTCAAAGCCGCCCAGGTCGTAGCGCTTCAAATTCCAGGTGCTGTCGATGAAGGCGGCGCGCGTCGGGTTTTTGCCGGCGCGGCGCAGCGCCTCGGCGAACACGCGCGCATTGATATAGCCTTCCAGCGCCAGGTGCGAAGGCTCCAGCGCCACGCCGGCGGCCTTCCAGGCCTGCTGGAATTCACGCACCATGGGCACCACGGTGTTGCCCGGCAGCGGCACCACCTGCGAGACCGCGATGCCGGTGGCGTCCTCGCCCATGGCCTTGAGCGTGGCGGCCGCGCCCATGATGGACAGCGCATACAGCGACAGCCCCTTGCGCTGCGCGCGTATGGCTTTCACGAAATCGATGGTCGGCTTGCCGGCCAGGCCCACCAGCACGGCTTCGGGGTTGGAGGCCGCGATTTTTTCGGCCGCCGGGCCGGCGTCCGAGGCGTTGTTTTCCACGGTGACCGTCACGGTCGCCTCCAGCTTGTGTTTGGCCATGGAGCGCTGGGTGGCGTCGAAGACTTCCTTGCCGAAGGAGTTGTTCTGGTAGACGATGGCGATGCGCCGTATGCCTATGGTCGCCAGGTGCTGCACCAGCTGCTCGGCCTCGTCGGCGTAGCTGGCGCGTATGTTGAAGACATTGCGCGCGTTGGCCGGCCGCGCCGACAGCGCGCCCGAAAACGGCGCGAAAAACGGCATGCCCGAGTCGATCACCTGCGGCAGCATGGCCTCGATCATGGGCGTGCCCATGCAGTTGAAGAGCGCGAATGTGCTTTTGTCGTCGATAAAGCCCTTGACGTTGCCCAGCGCGCGCTTGACGTCGTAGCCGTCGTCGGCCGCCGTGAGCTCTATGGGCCGGCCGTTCACGCCGCCCCTGGCGTTGATGCCGGCAAAGCAGGCCTTGGCGCCCTGGTGCATGGCCTGGCCCAGCTCGCCCAGCGGCCCGCTCAGCGCGATGGATTGCGCGATGCGGACCGGGCCGTTGTCCTGGGCGCGCGCGGGACCGTAGAGGGCGGCTGGCACAGCCGCGAGTGCGCCCAGCATGCGGCGGCGTGTCAGGTGATCAGCGGGCGGCGGTAAACCGGCTTTTGAGGCGGTGAAAAAGCTTGTCATGGCGGGTGTCTCCTGGTCGTGATGGGATTGCGGTGGGCTCTTGACGGCCTGTCTACGCGAGGCCGATGCTATGCTTTGGAGGCGCGGCCAACTGTCTGCCCGACGACAATCCAAGGGTTGCGCCCGCCCGGGCTTTCCCTGATCTACCCACCTTCTTTCTTGCTTGAACATTGCGAGCATGGCCACTGAGTCACCCCTTCACCTGCGCCGCAGGGCGCCCACGCCGGACGAGCTGCGCGGCATTCCCTGGCTGCCCCTGCTGCTGCCGGATGAGCGCGCACGCGCGGTCGCGGTGCTGCAGGTTGGTGACGCCGCGCCGGGCGACTATGTCTGCCGTGTCGGCAGGCCGGTGACTTATTGGTTTGGCGTGGTGGAAGGCCTGCTCAAGATGAGCAGCGACAACGCCCAGGGCATGACCATGACATTTGCCGGCCTGCCGCCCGGCGGCTGGTTCGGCGAGGGCACGGCGCTCAAGCGCGAGCCCTACCGCTACAACATCCAGGCGCTGCGCAAAAGTGTGGTGGCCGGTTTGCCGATAGACACCTTCCACTGGCTGCTGGACCATTCCATAGGCTTTAACCGCTTTGTGATGAACCAGCTCAACGAGCGCCTGGGCCAGTTCATCGCCGCGCGCGAGATAGACCGCATGAACAACCCCGACATCCGCGTGGCGCGCAGCCTGGCCGCGCTGTTCAACCCCGTCCTGTATCCGGGTGTGGGCCAGATGCTGCGCATCACGCAGCAGGAGATGGCCTACCTGGTGGGCCTGTCGCGCCAGCGCGTGAACGAGGCGCTCAGCGCCTTGCAGGACCAGGGTTTTATCCGCATCGAATACGGCGGCCTGCGCGTGCTGGACCTGGAGGCGCTGCGCTCCAGCGTGTTCGCGGCCAAAGACGAGGGCCTGGCCGCGCGCACCAACCCTGGCCGTTAAGCCCTAGCCGGTGATGGCTGCGATGGCCAGGCGCAGGTTGCCTCGGGCGCGGGCTTCCAGCGCGGCCTGGAAATGCGGCGTGCTGTAAATCACCGGTCGGGCGAGGAAGGCGCGAAGAATCTCGCCGCGCTTTTGGCGAAAGAGGTCCTCGGGCACAAAAGCGTATTCCTGCCGTATCTGTTCTTCATATTCGGCAAAGCGCGGGGGCAAGGCGCCCAGGATGGACAGGTCGATATCCACCAGCAGCTGCGCGTCGGGCGTCACCGGCAGCGCGCTGTGGCAGGTGGCCATGATGAGTTCGTCGATTCGTTGCACGGCGGCCGGCGCCGCGCCATGACCCTGCAGCACGGCGCGCGCCCAGTCGGCGCTTTGGCGTTCGTTGTCGTGGCGCTGCGTGTCGTAAATACCGTCATGGAACCACAGCGCGAACTCGACTTCGCCCGGTTGTTCGGCCAGGTGGCGGACGGCCTCGACATGCGCGAGGCATTCCGCGAGGTGCTGCAGCGTGTGGTATTTGCGATGCGGCTCCGAGTAGCGCGCCAGCAGCTGGTCAAACACGCTGCCGGTGATGGTCCGCGGCACGAGCGCGCTGGTGCAGCGCCGCCAGGAGCGGGCCAGCAGGTCCATGGATTCTGGGTTGGTGTGCGCCATCAGTAGAGTGTGGACTTTTGCCGCGCGGGCAGCTCGCGGTCGTATTTTTCGCCGTCTATGGCCGACGCCGTCAGCGCCTGCAGCATGGCGCCTGGTGTGGGCACGTCGGGCCGGCTTGGCGGCGCGGTCTGCCAGAGTTTTGAGCGCTGCAGGGCCCGGGCGCACTGGAAGAACACCGACTCCACGCTGATCACCAGCACGCAGTGAGGCGGCTTGCCCTCCATGGAAAAGCGCCGAAGCATGTCGGGCGCGACCGTGATGCGGGCACGGCCGTTCACGCGCAGCGTCTCGCCGACGCCGGGCACCAGGAACAGCAGCGCCACGCGCGGGTCCGTCAGCAGGTTGCGCAGGCTGTCGATGCGGTTGTTGCCGCGGCGCTCCGGCAGCAGCAGGGTCTTGTCGTCCTGGATGGCGACAAAGCCCGGCGGGTCTCCGCGCGGCGATGCATCCAGCCCGTCAGGCCCCGAAGTGGCGAGCACCGCGAAAGGCGAGGCCTGGATCAGCGCCTGGTAGGCCGGGTGCAAATAGTCCACTTCTTTCTTGAGAGAGGCTTCGCCGACGGCGCCGAACAGCGCCTCGAGTTGCGGCAGGCTGGTGATGGCATGCGGGTCGGTTTGGGTGTTCATGGGCATGACTTTATTCCTTATGGGGTGCGCATAGCGCCTCCACCAGCCTGAGGGCGGGCAGCGACAGCTGCTCGAAGCTGCGCGCACAAATCAGCAGTTGCCGGTCGGCCCAGTCGTCGGAGAGCTTGAGCACGCGCAGCGTGCCCGCGCCCGCATGGCCTTCGGCCGCGATGGCCGGCACCACGGCCACGCCGACGCCAGCTTCCACCATGCGGCACACGGCCTCAAAACTGCGCAGCCGTATGCGCGTGCGCATGTGCAGCCCCAGGCGTTCGGCCTGCAAGGCCAGGTGCTGCTGCAGCGCGCTGTCTTCGCTCAGGCCGACAAAGTCATGGGCCAGGGCTTGTGCGAACGCGACCTGGCGCAGCCGGCCGAAGCCGGTGGATCGTGGCGCGATGAGCACCAGCCGGTCGCGCCTGAAGGGCCTGGACTCCAGGCTGGAGACATCCGCGGAGTCGGCCACGATGCCGAGCTCGGCCGCCTGGGCCAGCAGCTGCGAGACGATCAGGTGGCTGGGGCGCTCCTCAAGATCGACGTCTATGGCCGGGTGGCTGTTGAGGAAGGCCGCGAGCGCCTGCGGCAGGTAGTCGGTGATGGCGGCGGTGTTGGACAGCAGGCGCACGCGGCCCGCCAGGCCGCCCGCGTAGTCGGCGATCTCGCCCTGCATGTGCTCTATCTGTTGCAGCACCAGGCGTGCATGGTGGGCCACGGCGAGACCCGCCTTGGTCGGCTTGACGCCGCCGCGCAGGCGATCCAGCAGCGGCACGCCCAGGGCGTCCTCCATGCCGCGTATGCGCGCGCTGGCCGAGGCCAGCGCCAGGTGCGAAAGCCTGCTGCCGGCGGTGATGCTGCCGGTGTCGACCACATGCAGAAACAGCCGGAGGTCGACCAAGTCAAAGCGGATGGCGGCGGGCATAACGGTGTGGGAAGCTGTTGAGCCTTCGGCAGTGGCGAAGGCTGCCAGCGCATATTACCGCTTGAGCGCGGGGCGCGTCCCTGCGCAGAATCGGCCTCATGAACTTGCACAATTTCGCGGGCATGAGGCACGATACCCTGCTGGTCGCCGTCGTCGCCGCGGTATTCCTGCTGGCCGGTCTGGTCAAGGGCGTGGTCGGCCTGGGCTTGCCGACGCTGTCCATGGGCCTGCTGGCCGGCGTGATGCCGCCCGCGCAGGCGGCGGTGATCCTGATCCTGCCTTCGTTTTTGACGAATGCCTGGCAGATGTGGGACGGCGCTGCGCTGGGCCGGCTGCTCAGGCGCCTCTGGCCGCTGCAACTGGGCGTGGCGGCCGGAACGCTGTGGGCGCCGGTGAGCCTGGTCACCCTGAACGCCAATGCGGCTTCGGCGGGCCTGGGGGCGGCATTGATGGCCTATGCCGTGCTGGGGCTGGTGGCCGTTCCGCTGGCCGTGCCTCGTCGCGGCGAGACGTTTTTATCCGGCGCCATCGGGCTCATCACCGGCGCCATCACTTCGGCTACCGGTGTGTTTGTGTTTCCGGCGGTGCCTTACCTGCAGGCTCTGGGTCTCAGGAAGGATGAACTCGTGCAGGCGCTGGGGCTGTCCTTCACCGTTTCCACCGTCGCGCTTTTTGGGCGCCTGGTGCTTGAAGGTTCGTTCTCAGCCGCAGCCCTGCCCGGTGGCTGGGGCTGGCTGGTGGCTTTGCCCGCGGCCTTGCTGGGGATGGCGGCGGGCCAAGTGCTGCGCGGCCGGCTGGATGAAAAAACCTTCAAGCGCCTGTTCTTTGCGGGCCTGCTGGCCATAGGCCTTTATATGGTGATCGGCAGCGCCATACGCTGGCTGGCGGGGTAAACACCGTAGAGTGCAGCCGGCGCAAAGACACGGTTTTGGGGCCGGTTTTTACGCTTTCTTTATACCCGCCGCCCGTCTTTCATCCCCGTTTTTACACGCCGGCTCCGACACTTTCTCCATCGTTGTTGCTTGGAGAAAGATCATGGATCTTGCGTTTATGGTTGGCGCCGCCGCCCTTTGGGGTGTGACGGTCCTGCTGGTCTGGGGCTTTGAGAAGCTCGAAAAGCCCGAAGGGGGCCGCTCATGATCCCCCTTGACGTTTTGTATGGCTTTGGCGGCGTCTGCGCCATCGTGCTGCTGGCCTACCTGGTGTATGCGCTGATCTGCGCCGAGGAGTTTTGATGAACGCCTCAAGCTGGGGGCTGCTGGCCCTTTTCCTGGCCGCGCTGCTGGCCACCGCCTGGCCGCTGGGCCTGTGGCTGGCGCGCCTGTATGCGGGCCGGCTGCCCGGCTGGATGCATCGGGTGGAAGCCCCGCTGTACCGCCTGGCCGGCACCTCGGCCGACACGAACATGAAATGGTCGCAGTACGCGCTGGCGCTGCTGGCCTTTAATGCGCTGGGCGTGGTCGCCGTCTATGCCCTGCAGCGCCTGCAGGTGTGGCTGCCGCTGAACCCGGCCGGCATGGCCGCCATCTCGCCCGACTCGGCCTTTAACACCGCCATCAGCTTTGTCTCCAACACCAACTGGCAAGGTTATGCCGGTGAATCGACCATGAGCTACCTCACGCAGATGCTGGTGCTGGCTGTGCAGAATTTTTTCTCGGCCGCCACCGGCATTGCCGTGGTGTTCGCGCTGTTCCGCGGTTTTGCCGCGCGTGCGACCGGCGCCATCGGCAACTTCTGGGTGGACATCACGCGGGTCACGGCCTGGCTGCTGCTGCCGCTGTCGCTGGTGTTTGCGGTGTTCCTGGTGGGCCAGGGTGTGATCCAGAACTTTGATGCTTACAAGGATGTGAGCACGCTGGAAGCCACCAGCTACCAGCAGCCCAAAAACGGCCCTGACGGCCAGGCCTTGAAAGACGACAAGGGCAATCCGGTCATGGAAGACGCCAAAACCAGCACACAGACCCTGGCCATGGGCCCGGTCGCCTCGCAGGAGGCCATCAAGATGCTGGGCACCAACGGCGGCGGTTTCTTTAATGCCAACTCGGCCCACCCGTATGAAAACCCGACGGCGCTGAGCAACTTTTTCCAGATGCTGTCCATCTTCCTGATTCCCGCGGCCCTGTGTTTTGCCTTTGGCCGCGCGGTGGGCGATACGCGCCAGGGCTGGGCCGTGCTGGCCGCGATGACGCTGATCTTTGTCGTTGCCGTGGTGGCCATCACCCCGGCCGAACAGGCCGGCAACCCGCTGCTGCCGCCCCTGGGCGTGGACCAGGCGGCCAGCGCGCTGCAGGCCGGCGGCAATATGGAAGGCAAGGAAACCCGCTTCGGCATCAATGCCTCCAGCCTGTTTGCCGTCATCACCACGGCGGCATCGTGCGGCGCGGTCAATGCCATGCACGACTCCTTCACGCCGCTGGGCGGCATGGTGCCCATGGTGATGATGCAACTGGGTGAGGTGGTGTTCGGCGGTGTCGGCACCGGGCTTTACGGCATGCTGATCTTCGCCATCCTCGCGGTGTTCATCGCCGGCCTGATGATTGGCCGCACACCCGAGTACCTGGGCAAGAAGATCGAATCGCACGAGATGAAGCTGACCTCCATTGCCATCCTGGTCACGCCCATCCTGGTGCTGGCCGGCACGGCGGTGGCTGTGCTGGCCGGCGCCGGCAAGGCCGGCATCGCGAATCCCGGCGCGCATGGCTTTTCTGAAATCCTTTACGCGCTGACCTCGGCCGGCAACAACAACGGCAGCGCCTTCGCGGGCCTGTCGGCCAACACACCCTTCTACAACACGCTGCTGGGCATGGTGATGTGGCTGGGCCGCTTCGGTGTCATCGTGCCGGTGCTGGCGATTGCCGGCGCGCTGGCCGCCAAGAAGCGCCTGCCGGTCACGGCCGGCACCATGCCCACGCACGGCCCGCTGTTTGTGCTGCTGCTGATAGGCACCGTGCTGCTGGTGGGCCTGCTCAATTACGTGCCGGCCCTGGCGCTGGGCCCTGTGGTCGAGCATTTGATGCTCTGGCCCGCCCATTGAACCGCCGCGAAAGAAAACCGATATGACTACCCAAAAACCTTTTGTGCTGCTGGACCCCGCGCTGCTCAAGCCCGCCATCGCGGCCTCCTTCACCAAGCTGAGCCCGCGCGTGCAATGGCGCAACCCCGTGATGTTTGTCGTCTACATCGGCAGCATACTGACCACCTTGCTGGGCCTGCAGGCCTTGCAGGGGCAGGGCGAGGCGCCGGCAGGCTTTATCTTTGCCGTGGCGATCTGGCTGTGGTTTACCGTGCTGTTCGCCAACTTCGCCGAGGCGCTGGCCGAAGGCCGCAGCAAGGCGCAGGCCGCCTCTTTGCGCAGCCTCAAGAAAAGCACCTGGGCCAAGAAGTTCAAGGAAACCAACAGCAAGGTCTTCCACGGCACAGCCTGGCTGCCTGAACAAGCCGAGAACCTGCGCAAGGGCGCCGTGGTGCTGGTCGAAGCCGGCGACATGATTCCGCTGGACGGCGAGGTCATCGAAGGCGTGGCCTCGGTCGATGAAAGCGCCATCACCGGTGAATCGGCGCCGGTGGTGCGCGAGTCGGGCGGCGACTTCTCGGCCGTGACCGGCGGCACGCGTGTGCTGTCCGACTGGCTGGTGGTGCGCATTGTGGTCAACCCCGGCGAATCCTTCCTGGACCGCATGATCAGCATGGTCGAGGGCGCCAAACGCCAGAAGACGCCCAATGAGATCGCGCTGACGATTCTGCTGGTGGCGCTGACCATCGTCTTTCTGGTGGTCACGGTCACGCTGCTGCCTTACTCGGTGTTCAGCGTGCAGGCCGCGGGCTCGGGCACCGTGGTCAGCATCACCGCGCTGGTGGCTTTGCTGGTCTGCCTGATCCCGACGACCATAGGTGGCCTGCTGTCGGCCGTGGGCGTGGCCGGCATGAGCCGCATGATGCAGGCCAATGTGATCGCCACCTCGGGCCGCGCGGTGGAGGCCGCCGGCGACGTGGACGTGCTGCTGCTGGACAAGACCGGCACCATCACCCACGGCAATCGCCAGGCCTCGAGCTTTTTGCCGGCGCCCGGCGTGGCCGGCGCCAAACTGGCCACCGCCGCGATGCAGGCTTCGATGGCCGATGAGACGCCCGAGGGCCGCAGCATTGTGGCTTTGGCTCAGCGCATGGGCGCCAGCGAAGCCCTGGTGGGCAGCAGCCACGAGGTGCCCTTCACCGCGCAAACGCGCATGAGCGGCATGGACCAGTTGCGCCCCGACGGCAGCACGCGCCAGCTGCGCAAGGGCGCGGTCGATGCGGTGCGCAAGCATGTGGAGGCGCTGGGCGGCAGCCTGCCGGCCGAGGTGCTGCGCGCGGCGGACGAAGTGGCGCGCCGCGGCAGCACGCCGCTGGCGGTGGCCGACGGCGCCGTGGTGCTGGGCATTGTGGAGCTCAAGGACATCGTCAAGGCCGGCATCAAGGAGCGCTTCGGCGAGCTGCGCCGCATGGGCATCAAGACGGTGATGATCACCGGCGACAACAAGCTCACGGCCGCGGCGATTGCCGCCGAGGCCGGTGTCGACGACTTCCTGGCCGAGGCCACGCCCGAAGACAAGCTGAAACTGATACGCGGTTACCAGGCCGAAGGCCGCCTGGTGGCGATGACGGGCGACGGCACCAATGACGCGCCGGCCCTGGCCCAGGCCGACGTGGCGGTGGCCATGAACAGCGGCACCCAGGCCGCCAAGGAGGCCGGCAATATGGTGGACCTGGACTCCAACCCCACCAAGCTGCTGGAGATCGTGGAAACCGGCAAGGCCTTGCTGATGACGCGCGGCTCGCTGACCACGTTTTCGATTGCCAACGACGTGGCCAAGTACTTCGCCATCATCCCGGCGATTTTTGTGACCACCTACCCGCAGCTGGCCGCGCTCAATGTGATGCGCCTGGGCAGCCCCTCGACGGCGATCCTGTCGGCGGTGATCTTCAACGCGCTGGTCATCATGTTCTTGATCCCGCTGGCGCTCAAGGGCGTGAAGTACCGGGCTGTCGGTGCCGCCACGCTGCTGCGGCGCAACCTGCTCATTTACGGCCTGGGCGGGCTGGTCGTGCCTTTTATCGGCATCAAGGCGATTGACCTCGCACTGGTTGCGATGAACCTCGTATAAGGAAAAAACCATGAAAGCAATTCTTCGTCCTGCGGGGGTGTTGTTTACCGTGCTGACGCTCATCACTGGCGTGGCCTACCCGCTGGCCGTGACCGGCGCGGCCCAGGCCCTGTTCCCGGCCCAGGCCGGCGGCAGCCTGATGCTTCGCGACGGCAAGCCGGTCGGCTCCGCGCTGATAGGCCAGAACTTCAGCGATCCCGGCCATTTCTGGGGCCGCCCCTCGGCCACCGGCCCCATGCCTTACAACGCCGCGGCTTCCAGCGGCGCCAACCAGGGGCCGCTCAATCCCGCGCTGGTCGATGCCGTCAAGGGCCGCGTGGCGGCGCTCAAGGCGGCCGACCCCGGCAATACCGCCCCTGTGCCGGTGGACCTGGTCACGGCCTCGGCCAGCGGGCTGGACCCGCACATCAGCCCCGCCGCGGCGCGCTACCAGATGGCTCGTGTCGCGAAGGCGCGTGGCTTGCCGCTGGAAAAAGTCCAAGCCCTGGTCGCGCAGCACACCGAGCAGCCTTTGCTGGCCGTCCTGGGCGAGCCCCAGGTCAATGTGCTGCGGCTTAACCTGGCGCTGGAGGCTTTGCGTTAAGCCGATACCATGAGGCACTCCTAAGAATTCCATGGCCAGCTTCCCCGACTCCCGCCCCGACCCCGACGAGCTCCTGGACCGCCTGCGCGGCGAGGAGGAGAAAGCGCGCCGGGGCCGCCTGCGCATTTATTTCGGCGCCAGCGCCGGCGTGGGCAAGACCTACGCCATGCTCAGCGCCGCGCAGCGCGAGCGCAAGGCCGGCCGCGATGTGCTGGTCGGTGTGGTGGAAACCCATGGCCGCAGCGAAACCCTGGAGCTGCTGGCCGGGCTGGCGCAACTGCCTTTGCGCGAGGTGGTCTACCGCGGGCGCACGCTCAAGGAGTTCGACCTGGACGCGGCGCTGGCGCGCAAGCCGGCGGTGCTGCTGGTCGACGAGCTCGCGCACAGCAATGTGGAGGGCTCGCGCCACGCCAAGCGCTGGCAGGACGTGCATGAGCTGCTGGAGGCCGGCATCGACGTCTGGTCGGCCGTCAATGTGCAGCACCTGGAGAGCCTGAACGGCACGGTGGGCGCCATCACCGGCATACGCGTGCATGAAACCGTGCCGGACACGGTGTTGGACGGCGCCGATGAAATCATCCTGGTCGACGTCACGCCCGACGAGCTGATGGCGCGGCTCAAGGCCGGCAAGGTCTATATGCCCCAGCAGGCGGAGCGCGCGGCGCAGAATTTTTTCCGCAAGGGCAATTTGATCGCGCTGCGCGAGATCGCGCTCAGGCGCACGGCCGAGCATGTGGAAGACGACGTGCGCAGCTACCGCGTCGAAAAATCCATCACCCCGGTCTGGAACACCGAAGGCGCCATCCTGGCCTGCATAGGCCCGCGCGAGGGCGCCGAACAAACGGTGCGCACGGCGGCGCGCCTGGCCGGCCAGCTCAATGTGCGCTGGCATGCGGCTTATGTGGAAACGCCGCGCCTGCAGCTGCTGGAGGTCGCCAGCCGCGACCGCATCCTGGCGGTGATCCAGCTGGCCGAAGAGCTGGGCGCGGCCACGGCGGTGCTGACGGGCGGCGATGCCGCCGCGGCGCTGGTGGCGCAGGCCCAGCAGCTCAATTGCGCCACGCTGGTGGTGGGGCGGCCGCAGCGGCTGGGCTGGCGCGCGCTGTGGCGCGGCCCCAGCATGACGCGCCGGCTGGCCATGCTGGCGCCCACCCTGGACATTGTGGAGGTGGGCCACGCCGACAGCGCGCGGCGGCTGGCGCGCGCGGTGCAGCGCTCGGCCGAGGAAGACGAAGCCGCGGCCTGGCGCGGCAAGCTGGCCGGTTATGCCTGGGCCGCGGCCGCCAGCGCGGCCATCACCGTTCTGGCCCACCCCCTGCTGAATTTTTTTGACCTGGCCAACATCGTGATGCTCTTCCTGCTGGGCACGGTGCTGGTGGCACTGAAGTTCGGGCGCGGGCCGGCGGCGCTGGCGGCTTTCCTCAATGTGGCGGCCTTTGACTATTTTTTTGTCGCGCCGCGCCTGTCCTTTGCCGTCAGCGACGTGCAGTACCTGGTGACCTTCGGCGTGATGCTGGTGGTGGGCCTGCTGACCGGCCAGCTCACGGCGGGCCTGCGTTTCCAGGCGCGCATCGCGGCTAGCCGCGAGCGCCGCGCGCAGTCGCTGTTCGAACTCGCGCGCGACTTGTCGGCGGCCTTGCTGAGCGAGCAGGTCGTGGAGCTCGGCGAAGCGGCCGCCCAGCGCAACTTCGGCGGGCAGGCGCTGGTGCTGGCGACCGACGGCCATGACCAGTTGCTGCCCCCCGCAAAGCCGCCCGCGGATTTTGACACCAGCGTGGCCGACTGGGTGTTTCGCAACGAGCAGCCGGCCGGGCTGGCCACCGCCACCTTGTCGGCCCAGGCCTGGCATTACCTGCCGCTCAAGGCGCCCATGCGGGTGCGCGGCGTGCTGGCCGTCAAGCCCGCGCAGGCGCGCTGGCTGCTGATTCCCGAGCAGGTGCAGCAGCTCGAAACGCTGGCGCGCCAGGTCGCGATCGCGCTGGAGCGTGTGCATTACGTGGATGTGGCCCAGCAGGCGGTGGTGCAGATGGAGTCGGAAAAACTGCGCAACATGCTGCTCGCGGCGATCTCGCACGACGTGCGTACGCCGCTCACCGCGCTGATAGGCCTGGCCGATTCGCTGCAGCGCACGGCGCCGCCGCTCAGTGAAGAACAGTCACAGGCGGCGAGGGCGATTGCCGGCGAGGCGCGCCACCTGAGCGCGCTGGTCAACAACCTGCTGGACATGGCGCGGCTGCAAAGCGGCGCGGTCAACCTGCGCAGCGACTGGCAGTCGGTCGAAGAAATCGTCGGCTCGGCGATACGCCAGGCGCAGCACGCGCTGGCCGGCCGGGCCGTGGTGACGGCGTTGCCGGCCGACCTGCCGCTGGTGGAGTTTGACGCGGCGCTGATGGAGCGTGTGCTGGTCAACCTGCTGGAAAACGCCGCCAAGTACGGCCAGCCACCCATAGAGGTCCGTGCCGAGGTGACGGACACGGCCTTGCTGCTGGCGGTGCGTGACCATGGGCCCGGCCTGCCGGCCGCGCTCAAGGGCCGCGAGCAGGAGCTGTTTGAAAAATTCACGCGCGGCGAGGCCGAGTCGGCCACGCCGGGTGTGGGCCTGGGCCTGGCGATTTGCCAGGCGGTGGTGCAGGCGCACCGCGGGCAGATCGTGGCCAGCAATGCCGCCGGCGGTGGTGCAGAATTCGGCATCACCCTGCCGCGGCGCCCGCCGCCCCAGGGCCTGCCCGAAACCGCCTGACTACACCATGTCGCATCCCGCACCCGTCGCCGTCGTCATTGAAGACGAGCCGCAGATACGCCGTTTTGTGCGCGCGGCGCTGGAAGCCGAAGGCTGGCAGGTGTTTGAGGCCGACACCGCCCAGCGCGGGCTGACCGAGGCTGGCACGCGCAAGCCCGACCTGCTGGTGCTGGACCTGGGCCTGCCCGACGGCGACGGCCTGGACGTGATTCGCGACGTGCGCGGCTGGTCGGCCGTGCCCATCGTGGTGCTCTCGGCGCGCACCGACGAGGCCGACAAGATCGCCGCGCTGGATGCCGGCGCCGACGACTACCTGACCAAGCCCTTTGGCGTGGGCGAGCTGCTGGCCCGGGTGCGCGCCAACCTGCGACGTCCGCGCGGGGCCGGCGCCGACGGCACGCCCGAGGAGCCGCTGTTCAGCTTCGGCGAGGTGGAGGTGGACCGCCAGGCGCGCCTGGTGCGGCGCGCCGGCGTGGAGGTGCATTTGACGCCCATCGAATACCGCCTGCTCACGGTGCTGGTCAGCCATGCCGGCCGGGTGCTGACGCACCGGCAGCTGCTGCGCGAGGTCTGGGGTCCCTCGCATGCGGGGCAAAACCACTATTTGCGCATCTATATGGGCCACTTGCGCCAGAAGCTCGAGGCCGACCCGGCCCAGCCCAAACACCTGCTGACGGAAACCGCGGTGGGTTACCGGCTCTGGGTGGGCTGAGTGGGACAATAAGCGGCGATCCGGCCGTTCCAGGCCGGCCCCTAAAGTACACAGCCCATGCAAGACCCCCTCAAACCCGGCGCAGGCCCCAAACCCGTGGGCGCCGCTGTTCGCATCCCCAAACAAGCCGCCGCGCCGGGCGCGCCCGCCGCCACCGTGCGGCTGAACAAGCGCATGGCCGAACTGGGCCTGTGTTCGCGCCGCGAGGCCGACGACTGGATTGCGCGCGGCTGGGTGCGCGTGAACGGCGCGCCCGCCGTGATGGGCCAGCCCGTGGCCGTAGACGCGCGCATCGAGGTCGACCGCCAGGCCGAACAGCAGCAGCGCCTGCAGGTCACGATCCTGATCAACAAGCCGGTGGGTTATGTCAGCGGCCAGGCCGAGGACGGCCATGAACCGGCCGTGGCGCTGGTGCAGCCGCAAAACCGCTGGCGCGAATGCAACAGCCGCATGCGCTGGGGCCATGAACAGCTGCGCGGCCTGGCGCCGGCCGGGCGCCTGGACATCGACTCCATAGGCCTGCTGGTGCTCACGCAGGACGGCCGCGTGGCGCGCCAGCTGATAGGCGAAGACTCCGAGATTGAAAAAGAGTATTTGGTGCGCGTCAGCTACGGTCCCGAAACCGTCAATGTGCAGGCCTTGTTCCCGCCCGAAAAGCTGGCCCTGCTGAACCACGGCCTGAGCCTGGATGGCCAGGCGCTGCGGCCCGCGCAGGTGTCGTGGCAAAACCCCGAACAGCTGCGTTTTGTGCTCAAGGAGGGCAAAAAGCGCCAGATCCGCCGCATGTGCGAGCAGGTGGGGCTGTTTGTGACAGGGCTCAAGCGCGTGCGCATAGGCCGGGTCAACCTGGGGCATTTGCCGGTGGGCCAGTGGCGCTACCTGGCGCCGCACGAGCACTTCTAGCACCAGAGCCGCCCAAAAAACCCTCCTGGCGTTGTTGCAGTCGCCTTGCCGTGCTGGTGCACTGTCTGCGGCGACGCGCCTAGCCAGGACCGCTTCGCTGGGCTTTGTGGGCGGCTCTGCTCTGCGTACTGCTATGTCCTACCTGGAGGCAGGCCAACGGATGGCAGCGCCCGCTCTGCAGCGGCCTAAAGTGGGTTCATGGCACTGATTACCTATCTGGTCGAAGACAACGAGATCGTCCTGGAAAACCTGATGGAGGCGCTCCAGGAGATTGCCTGCGTCCAGGTCACGGGCCATGGGGCCACCCAGGCCGAGGCCAGCCAGTGGCTGAGTTCGCACGACGGCGAGTGGCACCTGGCCATCGTCGATCTCTTCCTGAAAGAGGGCAACGGCCTGGGTGTGCTGGCGGGCTGCCGCAAGCGCGAGCCCTACCAGAAGGTCGTGGTGCTCACCAACTACGCCACGGAAGAAATCCGCCGCCGCGCCGCGGACCTGGGCGCCGACGCGGTGTTCGACAAATCCAGCGAGCTGGACGATTTGTTCGCCTACTGCGCGGAACAGACCTCCCATGAAGCGGAGCCGGAAAACCGGCAGGCCCAGCTCCTGGCCGTGTCGCGCCTGCGCGCAGCGGCGGCCGCCCCGGGGCCGCACAGGACGCCCTCGCGGGGTTGAGCGGCAGGCCTGGCGGGCGGTGCGCCGCCCTGCAGCAGTTGCGGAACCGGCAGCAAAGACAGTAAGCTGCGCCCACAACCATGGAGGGATCACCGATGCGCGCTCACCGTCCTGCAGAGAGGCGTTTCACTCATCTGCTGGCCCGCGTGGCGGCGGCCTGCAGCCTGGCGCTGGCGGCCGGCGCCGTGCAGGCCCAGGCCGAAGCGCCGCCTGCGATCACGCCGGCCGTGGCCGCGCAGATCGACGCGCTGGTCGCCGAATACGTGCCCGGCGCCTTGCCGGGCCTGCAGCTCGCGGTCGGCAAGGGTGGTGCCGTGCTGTATACGCGCGGTTATGGTGCGGCCGATGTGCGCGCCGTTGTGCCCATGACGCCCAGCACGCCGGTGAAGATAGGCTCGGTCACCAAGCAGCTCACGGCCGCCGCGCTGCTCAAGCTGCAGGAGCAGGGCAAGCTCTCGCTGGCGGACCCGCTGTCGCGCTGGATTCCCGAGCTGCGCTACCAGCCCGACCCGACGATTGCCCAGGTCATGGGCATGGTGGCGGGCATTCCCGGCGCCGAGAAAGACCCCGACGACCTGCTGCTGGACGGCATGCCGGCCGTGCTGCAGGAGCCGCCCATCAGCCGGGCGAGGCTGTTCGCCAACATGCAGGCGGCGGGCCTGTTTGCCGCGCCGGGCACGGCCTACGACTACTCGAATGCCGGCTACATCGTGCTGGGCCGGGTGATAGAGCGCGCCGGCGGGCAGCCGCTGGAGGCGGCGTACGCGCAGCTGCTGTTCAAGCCCGCGGGCATGGCGGCCTCCTACCTGCTGGGCCCGCAGCCGCGGCCCGGGATCGCGGTGGGCCACTACCGCGTCAAGCCCGGCGATGCCTGGCGCGTGTGCCCCGACCTCAATTCGGGTTTTGACGCGACCGGCGGCGTGGTCTCCACCGCCTCGGACATGGTGCGCTGGAACGGCGCGCTCAAAAGCGGCGCCGTGATCTCGGCGACCAGCCTGGCGCGCATGCGCACACCGGCCGCACTGGGCGGCGGCAAGTTCGCGCCCATAGGCATGGGGCTGGCGGCGCTGGGCGGGCCGGGCAGCTACGGCGCGGCGGGGCAGACGGTCAGCTTCGCCGCAGCCAACGCGAGCTACGGCAGCGGCTACGACGTGGTCTTGCTGGCCAACGGCAGCAACACGGTGGGCGACGCGGCCTACCCGCGTTTTGTGCTGGCCGCGCGCATCCACAACGTGCTTAACCCGGGCGCGCCTGAACCCGTGCCAGCGCTGCCGCCCAGCGGCGGCATCGTCGAGCCGGCCGCGCCGGCGGAGCTGTTCAGCCTCTGCAAATAAGCGCGCCGCAACATTCGCTGGCGCGCGCGGGGCCCTGCCCCCACAATCGGGCATGCAGACACCCGAGCAGCCTGGCAGCGCGCCACCTTTGCCACTTTTTAATCCCGGCGGGCTGCTGCCCACCTGGCTGCATGTCTCCGATATCCAGGGGCTGGCGCAGCTTGCCACCCAGGCCACCCTGGGCGTCACGGGCCTGGCCGAAAGCGTGCAGGGCAATGTCTACAAAGCCGTCGCCAAACCTTTCGGCCCGCTGGGCGCGAAGTTCATCGACCGCATGCCGGGCGGCAGCGGCGTGCGTGCGCGAGGCATCACCGGCCTGGTCTACGGCGGCATCAAGGGCGTGACGCGGCTGGCCGGTGGCGCGGCCAACGCGCTGCTGTCTCGCGCGGCAACGCCGGCGGACCAGCGGCCCTCAATGCCGCAGCGCGAGGCCATGCTGTCGGCGCTTAACGGTGTGCTCGGCGACCGCCTGCTGGAGACGGCCAACCCGCTCGCGATCTCGATGCGGCTGCGCTCCGGTGGCCAGCCGCTGCTGCTGGAGCCGCAGGCGCTGGCCGAGCGGCTGCCGGTCGCCAGCGGCAAGCTGCTGGTGATGCTGCACGGCCTGTGCATGAACGACCTGCAGTGGAACAGCGATGCGACCGCCGGCGGCCACGGCGAACAGCTGGCGCGCGAACTGGGCTACACCCCGCTTTATTTGCACTACAACACCGGCCTGCACACCTCGGACAACGGCGAGCAGCTGGCCGGCCTGCTGCAGCAACTGGCCAAAGCCTGGCCGCGGCCGGTGCAAGAGATCACGCTGCTGGCGCACAGCATGGGCGGCCTGGTCGCGCGCAGCGCCTGCCACCAGGCGGCCGCGGCCGGCTATAGCTGGCTGGCGCAGCTCAAGGCCCTGGTGTTCCTGGGAACGCCCCACCACGGCGCGCCGCTGGAGCGCCTGGGCAGCTGGGTGGACGGTGTGCTGGGCGGCAACATCGTGACCAAACCCTTCGCGAAGATCGGCCAGCTGCGCAGCGCCGGCATCACCGACCTGCGCCACGGCAACCTGCTGCGTGCCGACTGGCACGACGCGGGGCGCTTTGAGCGCGGGCCGGACACGCGCCAGCCCGTGCCCTTGCCGGCCGGCGTGGCCTGCTACACCGTGGCGGCCACCACGCTGGCGCCCGGCAAGGGGCCCATGGTGGCGGTGCGGGAGGCGCTGGCGCGCAAGATGGTCGGCGACGGCCTGGTGTCGCTGGACAGCGCCCTGGGCCTGCATGCGGAAGCGGGCCGCTGCCTGGCCTTTCCGCCCGAGAACCAGTGGATCGCGCAGGGCATAAACCACATGGAGCTGCTGAGGCGGGCGGAGGTAACGCGGCAGCTGGGGCGCTGGCTGGGTGCTTAGCCCGCCGGCCGGCTTGTAAGGGCGAAACCCGGGCTACCAGGAAATGGTCAGCTCTAGCGGCTCCGTGGACCGCATGGGTGTGCCCGCCACGACGGCCAGCGCATTCATGCGCTGGCGCACTCCTGTTTTGCCGTTTGAGGCGCTGGCAACGGCCTGTACGTCCACCGTGGCAGGGCAGCTGATGCGCACGGTTTCCTTGGGGCCGTCGGCCCGGCCGCGGTGGGTGCAGCGGTGGTCCGCCGTCGCGGCCTCGCTGAAGGTGTTCAGCACGATGGTGACGCCAAACGACGCGGAAGCGCTTTGCGCGTGGAGCGCGGGGCAGACGAGCAGTGCCTGGGTGGCAAGCAGTGTGCCTAAAGCCGTCTTGAAAGTTCGCATGGCCGGTACTCCTGAAACTGTCAGTAGTAACGGCTATTCTAGTTAAATTGATAAATTTAGTAAAAATTGATTCTGTAATTAATGCGTGAAGTTTTTGGCAATTTTCACCAAAACAATCGAAGAGAGAGATTTTTTGCCGAAAAATCGCAAGAAATTGATGGTTGCATCATATTTTTCAGTTTCAGGGGAAGTCTTTGGGCTGCGGCAGTATTGATGCAGCGTGTTGCAGTCAACCGCGGAGGCGGCACTCTACCTTGTTCATCGCGCCCGTTGTGATGGTGGGAGCCGAGCCGGCTCAGTAAGTGATGGTGAGCGTGCGGGGCTGCTGGCCGGTGCAAATGACCGCCGCCGGGCCAGCACATGTGCCGGAGAGGCCGGCTGCGATGGATCCGTTGATGGTGTAGTTCTGCGGCAAACCATTGGCGCTTACTGTTGCCGGGTTGCTCAAGGTCAGGGTGTAAGGCAGGTTTAACAAAGTTCCGCCTGTCGCACTCAAACTTGGGGTGTAGCTCACGCCGCTGGTGCAGCGAACGCTGTAAGGCGTGTTGGCTGTGGCCGCAGTAGTTTGAAATGAGGTGTAGTTGAAGGTCATCGTGCCCGGTGGCGTGGTGAACTGGCACGATGTGGTGTTGATGATGGTGACCGCCAGTGTGTCGGTATCTACGGTGGTGCCTACTGAATTAAGCAGACTCATGGTCACGGTATCGGTGAAGGTTGATGCCTTGACGTTTTGCAACGCAGGGATGCGAGCGTAGAAGGGTTTGCTATCGCTGGCACTCATCGTTGTCGTGGTGCCGAAAATGACCGTGCCGGCAAACGCCGTTGCCGTGGTGTTGTTCCATGGCCCTGTGCCTGCGGCAGTGCGGTAAAGCTCGTAATTAATCCGATTGACTCCCCCGCCCGGAGCGGCCGCTCGATTGGTGGGCGGAGCGTTCGCATTGAGTCCATCATTTGCACGCAAGGTATAGGCAAAAGTGATGGGGTCACTCGTCAGCCCGCGTGTGCAGGTGACGGTATAGCTGCCCGTGGTGTCGTTGGCGGTGGCGATGGTTTCGGAGTAGACCGCCGTGAAACCGGTTGACGTTACCTGGCAGGTGATGGCTGCCTGGGCCCGCAGCGCGCAGGTGCACAGCAGGGCTGCCAGGACAATGCGCGACGCGTAAGAAACACTCATCGATAACTCCGTTACGTCGCCTCCAGGCTTTTTGCTGGGCGCGACGACTTTCACTCAGTGATAGTAACGTTTTGTAGCGGCGCCGTGAATGGTGTTGTCTTGCGCTTCTTCTGCGGGTTCCGAGATCCCAATTTCGTGACAAAAGTCACGCTGCAATAGCGGGCGGGCGCTCCACGGATAGTGGGACAGAAAAAGGCGGCCGCCTCAGTAGGTGACGGTCAGGGTGCGCGGTGCTGAGCTCGTGCACGTGGCTCCACCGCAGAGGCCGGACTGGCCCGCGGCGATGCTGCCGTTGATCGTGAAATTCTGCGGGAACCCGGTGCCGGTCTGGCCCCCAGGGTTGCTCAGCGCCAGGCCGTAGTTGAGGCCCAACAAGGTTCCCCCCGTCGCATCCAGCGCCATGGTGTAGGGTTCGCCTATGGTGCAGCGCACGGCGTAGGCCGCGCTGGCCGTGGCGGGCGCGGGCTGGAACGAGGTGTAGTTGAACACGATGTTTCCCGGCGGCGTGCTGAGAAGGCAGACGGACTGGTTGTTGATGCTCACGGGGAAGGTGGGAAAGACGTCCGTGTTGTTGTTCGGGCCGTTGTCATAGCGCAGGCGCATGGTCACGGTATCGGTGAAGAGTTTGGCGTTTTTGTTGAGCCCGGCTGCGATGCGGCTGTAGAAGACGTGCGTGACGCTGGCTGTCAGGGCCGTGCCGAAGCTCACCGTGCCCGCGAAGTCCGTGGCATTGGTATAGCCCCATTCCCCGTTGCCTGGCGCTATCCGGAAGAGGTCATAAGCAATCTGGTTGGCCGCGCCGGTGCCGTTTACCGCCTGGTTGGTGCTGCCTGCGCCCGGGTTGAAGCCGTCGTCGGCCCGCAGGGTGTAGGGCGAGGTGGTCGGATCCGCGGGGCCGCGTGTGCAATTGATGGTCACGCTCCAGGCGCCCGTGGTGGGGTTGGGATCGTTCTCAAAGTACACCATTTGCACGGGTGTCGCCGTGGCATTGCAGACCAGCGCGGCCATGGCCGGTGCCGCGCACAGCAGGGACAGGCCCGTCGCCGCGGCGAGGCGCCAGGTTTTCATGAGATTCAAGGTTTCACTCCTGGGCAGTGGACCGGGCCCACGCGGGTGATGTCTTCGGGGCTGCCGGGCGGTAGCTCGACGGTAAAGGTGCAACTCGCGCCATTCCATTTCAGGCGCAGGCGATTGGTGGCTTGCAGGCCGGTGACGAAGGCCTCGCCGCGCCGGGCGACGAAGAATTCTTTTTTGTCGCCAATCAGTTCGATCTCGGCGCCGGCCGGCGCGGGCTCGCCGTTGTCAAGCACGATGCGGATCAGGGCCCCGCGGCCCGAGCGCACGGGAAAGCTGATCTTGACCCCACCGCGCAGGGCCGGCACAGCCTCCTGTTCGATGGAGTCGAGTTCGGCGCTGATGGGCAACTCGGCAGGGTCCAGCCGCACGCTGTTGCGCTGGAAGGGCAACAAGCGAGGCAGCAGCGCCACGCCGTTTTCGTCGGTACGGGTCAGCGTGCTGCCCTGAAAGCCCACGCCGACATTGGCATAGCCCGGGACTTCGACAATCGCGAAGCTGTCCTGCACCCGGCGTGTGGCGAAGGCCTGGCCTTCTGCCACGACCATGCCGCCAATCAGGCCCAGGCGCAGGTTCTGCTGGTTCTGGCCAGCGTTGACGTCGGCGGAAAACAGGCCTTTGCTGCCTTGGTAGTAGGCGCCGCCTTCCGTATAAGCACTGTCGGCGCGAGAGCCCAGCGCCGTGCGCCAGCCCCAGCCGGTTTCAGCGCTCAGGGCCCGGCTGGCGTTCACATAGCCTTCGGTGGTTCCGCTGCGGGTGGTGACGCCCGAAGCAATCGTGATGCGGTTGTCCAGCGGCACGATCAGGGTCGCACCCACCGACGTGCCGGAGGTGATTCCGCTGAGCCGGGTGGCGCTGAGCGTCAGGGCGCTGTGTTGCCCGAGCCGCATGGTGTAGTTGAGGCTCAAGGTGTCGAGTTTGCCGGTGTCGTAGTTGTCAAAGCCCGCGTAGCTGATGTTGAAGGCCCCGAACTTGTCGGTGCTGTAGCTGTAGCTGGCGGTGGTTTGCAGGCGCGGCAGCGGGCTTGCCGTGTCTATGCCCAGTTGCCGGTAGCCGCGCGAGGCGCCTTCCACGCTCAGCGAAACGCCGTGGCGCAAGCCGGTACGCTCTATGCCGACCAGCCAGTTGTGGCCGCGGCCGGCGGTGTCGCTGCGGCTGAAGGAGACCGCGGTTTGGCCCAGCATCTGGAAGGGCAGCTCATAGCTGGCGCCCGCGCCCACGCGCGCCAGCGGACGGGACCATTCGCCGTTGGCCTCGACGGTGATGCTTTTGGTGAGGCCCTGGCGCCACAGGCCCGAGACAAAACGCGGGCCGTAGTCGGCGTTCTCGGTGCCCAGCTGGTTGCGTATGGCGCCCAGCTCGAAGCTCCAGTCGCTGAGGTTTTCTTCCAGCAGGTTGGCATTGCTGAAAAAAGACTGGGTGATGACGGTCTCGCGGCCCAGGATGTCGCGCACCACCACCCGCGCCTCGCCGGCGCCTGTCAGCGCGGGGAAGTTGTCGATGCTGAAGGGGCCCGAGGGCACCTTGGAGGTCTGCCGTAGCGCGTCATTGACATACAGCTCCACGGTGCTGGGCGCGGCCGACAGCCCAGTGACCGTGGGGATGGGCTGGGTGACAAAGCCGGGCTGCAGGGAAAAATTTTTCGCAAACTGCACGCCGCCGAAATAAACCGGGCGCCCCGAGATGCCGGTGCGCGTGCTGCTGTCGCCCAGGCGCAGAGTGCTGTTGGACTCCAGGAAATTGCGCGTGTAGGTGGTTTCCAGCCGCCGCCATGAGGCCTTGAGCGTCGGGTCCTGGCTGACAAGGTTGCGCCCGACATAGCTGCTGGTCAACAGCCCCCATTGCCCCGAGAACCCGAATTCGGTCAAAGCGCCCAGGTCGCGGGCCGTTGTGCTGCCGCCTATGGAGTCGCGGCTGTGGCTGGTGAGGTAATTGAGGTCGTAGTTGGCAAAGAAGGCCGGGATGGACGGCGACAACGGCGGACGCATGGCCGACTCCTGCGTCAGGCGCACGGCATTGAAGGCCGAGGGGGAAAATATCAGGTCGACCGACTGCTCGGCAAAATTCAGCCGCGCCTCGAACCCAGGGATGGCAGAGAGCGCGTACCAGCGCTGGCCCTGGAAATCAATGTCCTGCGCGCTCGGGCGGCGGTTCAGCCGCCATTCCTCGAAAGCGTCCTCGGGCGCATACAGAATGCCGTTGCGCTCCAGCAGGGTCCAGACCCCGCCCTTGGTGCTGTTGATGAAGACTTCGAGCGGAAGCAGGCGGTCATTGGCGGCGCGCGCCGCCGGCGGCGCGTTGGCGGGTGCCGTGGTTTGGGCCTGCGCGGCCAGGGCGCAGCACAGGCCGGCGATGCCAATGGCCAGGGAATGCATTCGTAAGACCTGCTGACGCCTCCTCGTCATGGAGCTTCGGTCAAGGCAGGGTGGTGCTGGTCGTCTGGCTTTGGCCGTCGTCAAAGGTCACCACAAGCTTGGCTTCGCCCGCCGTGATGGCCTGTTCGCTTTTCAGGCCGACGATTTTGCTGGCGCCCGGCAGGATGTAGATGCCGCCTTCGAACTTGGCCAGGGCCTGCTCGCCCCGCATCAGCGTCGCTTCGCGGATCTGTGCATAGGCTGTGCCTGTATTGCCGCACTGCAAGCCCACGGTTTTGGCTTCGGGACGCTGGACGGTGCAGCTCACCTGGCGCTTGGCCACGGGCGGGGTGATAAACACCGGCATGCTCAGGGCCAGCGCGATGGGAATCTGTATGCCCGATGCCGGCGAGGCTTCCGGCACCTCGCGGATGATCATGCGGTAGGTCAGCTGCCGGCTGGCGTCGGCCGGCTTGAGCAGGGCCAGTCGCACCACCTGGCGCGCCTTGGGGCCCAGCTTGATGATGGGTGGCGCCAGGATCAGGTCTTCCGTGAGCACCAGTTCGTCGGTGCCGTCCGGCTTCTGGCTCCAGGTGTTGATATCGGCCTGCAACACCACTTCGGTGTCGGCTTCGTTGGTCAGGGTGACGGCGATCGCGCGGTCGCGCGGTGTCATGTAAAGACGCACGGGCGTCACGGAAAACACGCCAGCCGTGGCGGGGGCCCAGGGCGCAAGCAGACTCAGCAGGAGAGTGTAGGTGACGAGGCTGCTTCGGCGCTTTGGGACGTTCATCCCTAGAAGGATACCAGCATCTCGATGGATTTCGGTTGATTGCCGGCGTGGGCAAGGCGCACTGTCGTGAGCGTTCCCTTGACGTCCTGGAAGCGCAAACGGGCCTGTTTTTCGATCTCGGCGGCTTCCGGGCCCATGGCATATCGCCGGCTTTCGAATTCCCAGCCGTCGTCCACTTCGTCACCGGCCGTGGCTACGCGCTGGTCATCCAGGCGGCAGGCCATGCGCGAGGCCTGGTCGCCGCGGGAGATCTCGCTGCGGCAATAGTCGGGGAGCAGCGAATCGCGGGTGGGGCGAAAGCCTGGCAAGAACCGGGCATTTCCCAGGGCGTTGGCGTTGCTGACGGGCGCGATACTGACAAAGACGTCGGTGTTGCAGCGCACCTGCACCGAGCTTGCGCCTGCACCCGCGCCGCTTGCGCTGATACAGGCGTTGCCGTTGCCGGTGGTGTTGCGCGGATCGGTCAGCGTGATCTGGACCGAAAACTGCCCGGCCGCCGTGCCCGCATAGCTGGCGGCGGCGGCCAGCAGCAGTGCAATACCCAGGGCGGCCTTGCGGATCATGGCTGTCAATATGGCTGGCATCAAGCCCGCGGCGATCAGTAGGTGATCGTCAGGGTCTTGGTCTTGTTGGTCGCAGCCGCATTGGTACATGCTGCTGCCGACGAGGAGCAGGTACCGGCCTGGTTGGCGGCCATGGTGCCGTTGACCGTGTAGGCCTGGTTGGCGCCATTGCCGGTGCCACCTGCGGCGCTCAGGCTCAGCGTGTAGGCCAGGCCGACGGCATCATCGGTTACACCGGAGTTGCTCAGTGCCATGGTGTAAGGCAGGGAGTTGGTGCAACGAACGTTGAAATCGCCGCCGGTGGAGGTAGCTGCGGTGGTCTGGAACGAGGTGTAGTTGAACACCACGTTGTTGATGGTCGCTCCGGTGGGGGCCGCGAAGGAGTTGATTTCGCACTTCGAGGTCAGGTTGATCACGACATCGAAGGTGCCGGCGGCCGTTGCTGCCTGGGCGGGCACGGAAGCAATGGCGGCAAGGCCGAGGGCGATTACTAAAATAAGCTTTTTCATGACGGGTCTCCGGTTGAGTGAACGAGTTGACGGGGGACAAACTGTGAAGGTGAGTGAACTGTAACTAGGTATTTCTAAAAAACGCACATTTGTAACCGTAACAGAGCACCGGAGTAGGGAATTTATCACGTCAGATCGTTGAAAAGATTGGATTTATTTATAAATGAATCCAAAAGAATTACACGTAACAAAGGTAAATACGACCCATCGAGTTGGCTATTTCCCGTGCAAATAGCGAGTTAGTAACAGATTTGAAACAACTATGACCGAGACCATGCAAAAACAAACCCTTTCCTTCCAGGCCGAGGTGGCGCAGCTGCTCAAGCTGGTCACCCACTCGCTGTACTCCAACCCCGAGATCTTTCTGCGCGAGCTGATTTCCAATGCGTCGGATGCCTGCGACAAGCTGCGTTTCGAGGCGCTCAACGACGCTGCGCTCTACGAGAACGATGCCGAACTCAAGGTGCGCGTGAGCTTTGACAAGGCCGCGAGCACGCTGACCATCACCGACAACGGCATTGGCTTGTCACAGCAGGAAGCCATCGACAACCTGGGCACCATCGCCAAGAGCGGCACGCGCGATTTCATGGCCAAACTCTCGGGCGACCAGAAAAACGACGCCCAGCTGATAGGCCAGTTCGGCGTGGGTTTTTATTCGGGCTTTATCGTGGCGGACAAGATCACGGTGGAAAGCCGCCGCGCGGGCCTGCCGGCGGGCCAGGGCGTGCGCTGGGCCAGCGACGGCACCGGCGAATTCGAGGTCAGCGAGATCGAGCGCGCCGAGCGCGGCACCAGCATCATCCTGCACCTGAAGGAAGATTCGCTCGACTACCTCAATGCCTGGAAGCTCAAGGGCATCATCAACAAATACTCCGACCACATCTCGCTGCCCATCCTGATGCAGAAAGAGGAATGGAAAGAGGGCGAAAACGACCAGCCCGGCGAGATGGTGACGACCGGCGAGTGGGAAACCGTCAACCAGGCCGCGGCGCTGTGGACGCGCGCCAAGAAGGACATCACCCAGGACCAGTACGACGAGTTCTACCGCCAGCTCAGCTACGACAGCGAGGCGCCGCTGGCCACCACGCACAACCGCGTGGAGGGCTCGACCGAGTACACGCAGCTGCTGTTCATCCCGGCCAAGGCGCCCATGGACATGTTCAACCGCGACAAGGCGGCGGGCGTGAAGCTGTATGTCAAGCGCGTCTTCATCATGGACGACGCCCAGGCGCTGATGCCGACCTACCTGCGCTTCGTCAAGGGCGTGGTGGACTCGTCCGACCTGCCGCTCAACGTCTCGCGTGAACTGCTGCAGGAAAGCCGCGCCGTCAAGGCGATCCGCGAAGGCTGCACCAAGCGCGTGCTGGGCATGATCGAGGACCTGGCCGCCAACGATGCCGAAAAGTTCAAGACCTTTTACGCCGAGTTCGGCGCCGTACTCAAGGAAGGCCTGGGCGAGGATTTCGCGAACCGCGAGCGCCTGGCCAAGCTGCTGCGTTTCGCCTCCTCGACCACCGACACGGTGAGCGTGGGTTTTGCCGACTACAAGGCGCGCATGAAGGACGGCCAGGACGCGATCTACTACATCACCGCCGATACGCTGGCCGCCGCGAAGAACAGCCCGCAGCTTGAGATCTTCCGCAAGAAGGGCATTGAAGTGCTGCTGATGGCCGACCGTGTTGACGAGTGGGCGCTCAACTACCTGCACGACTTCGACGGCACGCCGCTGCAGTCGGTCGCCAAGGGCGCGGTGGACCTGGGCAAGCTGCAGGACGAGGACGAGAAAAAGGCCGCCGAAGAGGCGCAAACCCAGTTCAAGCCCGTCCTCGACAAGCTCAAGGAAGCCCTCAAGGACAAGGCCAAGGACGTGCGCGCCACCACGCGCCTGGTCGACTCACCGGCCTGCCTGGTGGTGCAGGATGGCGATATGTCGACCCAGTTGGCCCGCATGCTCAAGCAGGCCGGCCAGGCCGTGCCCGAGGTCAAGCCCATCCTGGAAGTCAACGCCCAGCATCCGCTGGTCAAAAAGCTCGAAAGCGGCGAGCACTTCGAGGACCTCGCCCACATCCTGTTCGACCAGGCCCTGCTGGCCGAGGGCGGCATGCCGAACGACCCCGCGGCCTATGTGCGGCGGGTCAACGCGCTGTTAGCCTGAGTGTCGCCGCGCCGTCTCCCGGCTAGGCGACCAGCGGCGCTTCCTGCATGGCCTCGGTCTGCTCTTCGAGCATGTCGACCTGGCCTTTCCAGTAGTCGCTGGAGCCGAACCACGGGAAGTTGATGGGGAAGATGGGGTCGTGCCAGCGCTGGGCCAACCAGGCGCTGTAGTGCACCAGGCGCAGGGTGCGCAGCGGCTCTATCAACGCGAGCTCGCGCCGGTCGAATTCGCGGAACTCCTCATAGCCGTCGACCAGCGCGCCCAGTTGCCGGGTGCTCTGGGCCCGGTCACCGGAGACCAGCATCCACAAATCCTGCACGGCCGGGCCGCTGCGGGCGTCGTCGAGGTCGACAAAATGCGGCCCCGCCAGCGGCAGGCCTTCGGGCGTCCACAAGATATTGCCGGGGTGGCAGTCGCCGTGCAGGCGCAGGGTGCGCACGTCGCCCACGCTTTCAAACACGGTTTGCGCCACCAGCATGGCTTCGTCAAAGGCCTTGCGCCAGCGCGACTCCATGTCCAGCGGGATGTAGCCATGGGCGCCCGGGCCGCCGCCCAGCAGGACGTCGCGCGGGGCAAAGCCGAAGGTCTGCAGGTTGAGCGCGGGGCGATGGACAAAAGGCTTCGCGCTGCCCACGGTATGAATGCGCGCCAGGAAGCGGCCTATCCATTCCAGCACCTCGAGGTTGTCGAGTTCGGGCCGGCGCCCGCCGCGGCTGGGCGAGACGCTGAAGCTGAAGCCGCCGAAGTGGTGCAGCGTGGCGCCTTCCAGCACCAGCGGGCCGACCACCGGGATTTCGGCGGCCATCAGCTCGGCGGCGAAGGCGTGCTCCTCAATGATTTGCGCGTCACTCCAGCGGTCCGGCCGGTAGAACTTGGCGACCACCACGTCGCCCGCCAGCTCGGCTTCGCCCACCGGGCTTTCGAGGTGCACCTGATAGACCCGGTTCTCGTAGCTAGACAGCGCCATCAGGCGGCCGTCGCCCAGCAAGCCCACGCTGGCCAGCGCGTCCAGCACGCGGTCAGGGGTCAGCGTCTCGTACGCATGCAGCGCGGCGCTGGCGGGGGCTTGGCTTTTCTCGGTCATGCACCGATTGTCGGCGCAGTTGCCGGGCCCAGCCAGCGGGGGCTTGTAAATGGCTGTTCCCGTAAAGAGCTTTTCAGGGCAGCAGGATGTGGCCGGTGCGCGGGTCGCCTTTGCCGGCGAGCACCTCCTGGTACACCGCCTGCACGGCCGCCGGGCCGGCATGCCGCTGGGGGCTGAGCCAGGGCGGCTGGGCGCCGGTTACTTGCCGGGTGAAGTCCTGCCAGGCTTGCGCGAGCTTGCGGCCGAAGGCTTCTGCGCCCCACTCGGCGACGCGCTTTTTGACCTGGGCCGGCGCAAAAAACAGCACCGGCCTGGGGCCCGGCAAGTCCCGGCTGCCGCCTTTGGCCGCGAGCTCGTCGACATGGGTGCCGCCTATGGAGCAGTTGTAGCGCAGCTGGCCGAAGCGGCCGTGTATGCGCTGGCGCAAGGGGGCGCTGCCCGCGAAGTCGACATAGATGCAGGGCGTTTCGGCGGCCAGGCTGCCCAGCTGTTCGTAGCCCAGCACGCGGCTGTAGCAGCCCAGGCTTTCGCAGAAGGCGGTGTTGCCCGGCGAGGTCAGGCCCACGACTTGCAGGCCGGCGCGCCTGGCAAGCTGGAAGGCCGTGCCGTAAGCGGTCTTGCTTGATGCGCTGGACAGCAGCAGGGTGGTGCCCCCGCCAAAAAAGTCGTTGTCGGCCAGGAAGTCGTCGATCAGGAAGGAGGTGATGAACAGCGGGCGCAGCAGCGACTGCACGTCCTCGGTGGCGGCATCGTAGAACGGGTCTGCGCTGCAGCGCATGTACTGGTTGTAGACCACCGGCAGTGCCTGCCGGTGAGCAGCGCCGTCAAAAAAGCCCGCGGGCGTCACGCGCGCGGGCTGCACCACCAGCTCACTGCCCATGGGGTAGTAGCCGTAAAACTTCTCACCCACGGCGACACCCTCGCACTGCGATTGCTTCACCACGGCGAAACCCCAGACCGGGATGCAGCCCCAGCCCTCTTCACCGGTCGGGAAGAACTGCCAGTAATTCATGGCCTCGCCAAAGGCGGCGTAGGTGATGTTGTTGGACGTGAGTGCGAAGGACTCGATACCCAGCCGCACCTGGCCGGGTACGAGAGCAACAGGCGCGCTGGCTTGCCAGCGTGTTTGGGACAGTGAGTCCTTGCGGACCTGGAAGGTAGCGGAGGCTGCGGTGTTCATGCACAGCACCGTAAATGAAACGGCCCGCCGGTTCAACACCGGCGGGCCGCCTTGGTGACAGTGGGGCCTGATTACTTCAGGGTGATCACAACGTCGATATTGCCGCGCGTGGCATTGGAATACGGGCAGACCTGGTGGGCTGCATCGACCAGGGCCTGGGCGGCGGCGCGGTCCATGCCGGGCAGGGTCACGTCCAGGCGCACGGCGATGCCATAGCCGTTGGGGATCTTGCCCAGGTCGACGCTGGAGTCAATCGACACGTCGGCGGGGACGTCGATCTTCTTCATGCCGCCCACGGCCTTCATGGCGCCGATAAAGCAGGCGGCGTAGCCGGCCGCGAACAGCTGCTCGGGGTTGGTGCCGGTGCCCGAGGTGCCGGGCGAGCTCAGGGTGACGTCCAGGCGGCCGTCGTCGGTCTTGGACTTGCCGTCACGGCCGCCGGTGGTGTGGGCGTGGGCGGTGTAGAGAACTTTTTCGAGCGTGGTCATGGTGGCTTCCTTTGGAAAATACCCCGGTCAGGGGCGGGTTAAAAATCGGTGAGAACGTGAAAGGGGTCAGGCCGTGAGGCGCTTGCGGAAAGACTGCACTTGCTGCGTCAGCGACACCAGTTCGGGAATCGAGCACTGGGTGGCGCTCAGGATGCAGCCCGGGATTTTGGCGGCCTTGTCCTTGAGCTTGCGGCCCGCGGCCGTCAGCGTGATGTGCACGCGGCGCTCGTCCTGCACGGCGCGCAGGCGCGAAACCAGCCCGGCTGCTTCCATGCGCTTGAGCAAAGGGGTCAGCGTGCCCGAATCGAGGTACAGCCGCTCGCCCAGCTCGGACACCGTGAGCCCGTCCTGCTCCCACAGCACCAGCATCGCGAGGTATTGCGGGTAGGTCAGGCCCAGCTCTTCGAGCAGGGGCTTGTAGAGCTTGGTCATGGCCAGCGAGGTGGAATACAGCGCAAAACACAGCTGGTTGTCCAGCTGCAGCATGGCGTCCACGGAGTCGGTTTTGTTTGGCATGGGATGAATTATAGCTCACAATTAAATTGTGTGCAAGTTAATTGATTCGAAGATGTTTCCGGGCTTGCGAACTGCCGGGGCATGCCCCAAAAGAAAAAGGCTTCAAAACCGAAGTTTTGAAGCCTTTCAGGCTTTGCTCAGCACGAGGCTGAGTCAGCTGGGTTCGCAGGGCTTAGTAGCCGCCGCGGCCACCGCCGCCACCACCACCGTAGCCGCCGCCACCGGAACGGCCACCACCGCCGCCGTAGCCGCCACCGCCGGAGCGATCGCCGCCACCGCCGTAACCGCCACCACCGCCGCCGAAGCCGCCGGTACGGGGAGGACGTGCCTCCATCGGACGGGCTTCGTTCACGGTGATGCTACGGCCGCCCAGGGACTGGCCGTTCATGCCGGCGATTGCGGCTTGTGCTTCGGCATCGCTGCCCATTTCGACGAAACCAAAACCCTTGGAGCGACCGGTGTCACGTTCCATCATGACTTTGGCGCTGGTAATGGAGCCGAAGGCGCCAAAAGATTGTTGCAGGTCTTCGTCGCGGACCGTGTATGGCAGATTGCCGACGTAAAGTTTATTGCCCATGGGGACTCCTAAAAACACATAAAAACAAAGCGATGGGGTCCCGAAAGCACAACAAACCCAAAAGTAACGCCGTAGCGCGCGAAACTGACCGATCACCAACTTGTGCGGGTGTTTTGCAACCCGTACTGCTCGATTATGCGCCCATAAGTGCCCAAACCCCTTTTTTAGTTTTTCTTGCGCTGGTTCTTGCACCTTCTCCCCCTGGGAGAGGGCGTGATGCAAGGGCTTTGTGCCAACCGAGGCAGGGCCTTGCAGCACCCCCACTAAACTTGGGGCCATGCAAACCTCCAGCTCCGCGCGCGCCGCAAAACCTTCCAAAGGCGCCGCAAAGCCATCCCCCGCCGCGCAAGTGATCGAAGAGTTGCGCCCCGGGCAGTCCATCGAGCTGCTCAAGGAACTGCACATCCTCACGCGCGAGGGCAAGCTCAACCAGGACACGCGGCGCAAACTCAAGCAGGTTTACCACCTGTACCAGTTCATAGAGCCTTTGCTTAATGACGTCAACGAGGTGGCGGCGCGCAAAGCCGGTTTCACGCTGGCCGACCACGGCGCCGGCAAGTCCTACCTGGGTTTCATCCTCTACGACCTGTTCTTCAACGTGGCGCACGCGGGCGAGCCCATGGACGGTCATGTCTACGGCATAGAAACCCGCGCCGAACTCGTCGAAAAATCCCGCAGCCTGGCCGCGCGCCTGGGTTTTGCGCGCATGTCCTTCCTGAATTTGACGGTGCAGGAGGCCACCACCTCGGCCGAACTGCCGCCCACGGTCGACATCGTCACCGCGCTGCATGCTTGCGACACCGCCACCGACGACGCGATCGCCTTCGGCCTGGCCAAGGGCGCGCGCCACATGGTGCTGGTGCCCTGCTGCCAGGCCGAAGTCGCCGGCGTGCTCAAGAAAAGCCGGGCTCTCTCGCTGGCCAAAACCCCGCTGGCCGAGCTCTGGCGGCATCCGCTGCACACGCGCGAATTCGGCAGCCAGATCACCAACGTGCTGCGCTGCCTGCAGCTCGAAGCCAACGGCTACCAGGTCACCGTGACCGAACTTGTGGGCTGGGAGCATTCGATGAAAAACGAACTGATCCTCGCCAGCCGCCCCGCCCAGCCCCAGGCCGGCAAGACCCGCGCGGCGCAAGCACGCTTGCGCGAGGTGCTCGATGAACTCGGACTGGGCGAGCTGACGGAGCGCTTTGCCGTCCAGGCTGAGACGGCCTAAGCCTGGGGTGCAGCCTCGCTGCGGCGTTCCGCGGCCAATTGCCGGATGTTCGCAATCAGCGCCTGCTGCGCGGGCGTGGGCGCCATGTCGGCGCGCAAGGTCAGGCCCACCAGTTCCTCGGTGCCCGCCATGCTCACGGGCAGCTGCAGCAGCACACCGCTGTCCAGCTCGGGCCGCACCGCGCCCAGCGGCGAGACCCAGACCGCATCGCTTTGCAGCGTGTAGCCGCGTGCAATCGATACCGACAAAGTCTCTATGGTGCGCGCCGGCAGGGCCAGGCCGCGCGAGAGGAAAAAGCCGTCCGCCGTGTGGCGGATCGCCGTGCCCTGGGTGGGCAGTACCACTGTGAAGGCCTGCAGGCCGGCCAGCACGCCGGCCTTCAGCGCGGCGTGTTCCAGCAGCGGGTGGCCGGGCCGCACCGCCAGCACCAGCGGGTCGGCATACAGGTGCTCAAAACTCAGGCCCAGCATATGGGCCGGCTCGGCAAAGCGGCCTATGACCAGGTCCAGCTCGCGCTGCCGCAGGCGCGCCAGCAATTCGGGGTTGGCGCCGGTGTGTATGCGCAGGCTGGTGTGCGCGCCTTCCCCGGCCTCGGCATCCTGGCGCAGCAGCAGTTGCGGCATCAGCCAGGGCGCCACCGTCGGCAGCACGCCGATTGCGACCACGGCATTGCCCTGGCGCCGCGTCTGCGCCACGCTGGCCACGGCCTCGCGCAGCGCGCTCACGCTGGCGCCGGCATGGCGCAAAAAGGCCTCGCCTTCGCGCGTGGGCACCGCGCCCCGGCGCCCGCGCTCAAACAGGCGCACGGCCAGCAGGTCTTCAAGCTCTTTCAGGGTTTTGGAAACAGCTGGCTGGGTAACGGCCAGCACGTCGGCCGCTTTTTGCAGGCTGCCGTGCTGCGCCACCGCGAGAAAGCACTGCAAATGCCGGTATTTGATGCGTTCATCAACCATGGCGGGATTTAACCATCATCGGCAGGTTTGGTTATGGATAAAGCGAAAAAAACTCAATATACATAACCATTTGGTGCGATTAAAGTCATCCCAGCGCTGGAAATCGCCTCAAAAGGCATCCAGGCCGCCCATCTGACCCACGGAGACACCCCATGAAACCCGACGACCTGAACAACAGCTTTCTTTCCCCGCGCGACTGGACCAGCCACTCGCCGCATATCTACCCCGGCTACAAATCCACCCTGCTGCGCGGCCCCAAGCAGCCTCTGGTCCCTATCAAGCAGGCGCTGGCCCAGCTCAACGCGCCTGTCTACGGCGTCGAGCAGTTCGGCCCGCTGGACAACGACCTCACCAAAAACGCCGTCATGAACGGCGACCCGCTGGGCGAGCGCATCATCGTCACCGGCCGCGTGACGGACGAAGACGGCCGGCCCGTGCGCAACACCCTGGTTGAAGTCTGGCAGGCCAACGCGGCCGGCCGTTATGTGCACAAGGTCGACCAGCACGATGCGCCGCTGGACCCCAACTTCCTGGGCGCCGGCCGCTGCATGACCGACGACCAGGGCCGCTACAGCTTCAAGACCATCAAGCCCGGCGCCTATCCCTGGGGCAACCATCCCAACGCATGGCGGCCGCAGCACATCCACTTCTCGCTGTTCGGCGACTACTTCGCGAGCCGCCTGGTCACGCAGATGTATTTCCCCGGCGACCCGCTGCTTCGCTACGACCCCATGTACATGGGCGCGCCCGACAGCGTGCGCGAGCTGATGGTTTCCAAATTCAGCCTGGACGTGACCCAGCCCGACTACGCGCTTGGTTATGTATTCGACATCGTGCTGCGCGGCCCCAAGGCCACGCGTTTTGAATAAGCGGCGGAAAGACACCACCATGACCACCACAAGCCAGCTCAAGCAAACCCCTTCCCAGACCGTAGGCCCCTTCTTCGCCTACGGCCTCACGCCTACGCAGTACGGCTACGACCTCAAAAGCCTGTTCACGCCCGTGCTGGCCCAGCCGAATGCCAAAGGCGAACACATACGCATCACCGGCCAGGTCTTTGACGGCGCCGGCAACGCCATCATGGACGCCATGGTCGAGATCGCCCAGCCCGACGGCAGCGGCCAGCCCATCGTGTCCGTGGCGGATGCCGAAGCGCGCGGTTTCACCGGCTTCGGCCGCTGCGGCACCGGCACCCTGCCGCAAAGCCATTACGAGTTCTTCACCGTCAAGCCCGGTGTGGCCGCAGAGGGGCAAGCACCCTTTATCAACGTCTGCGTGACCATGCGCGGCCTGCTGGTGCACACCTTTACGCGCATCTACTTTGAGGATGAAGCCGAGGCCAACGCCAAGGACGCGGTGCTGGCCAGCGTGCCGGCCGCGCGGCGCGCCACCCTGATCGCCAAACGCGAGATGACGGGGGCCGGGCCCCAGTACCGCTTTGACATCCATATGCAGGGTGACAAGGAGACGGTGTTTTTCGACCTGTAAGTGGAAACGGCAACTGGTTGAGGTAACGTGTGTCTGCAAGGGCATTCACCTCGACCGGGCCCGGTCAGCTTCAAGTTTGGGTCTCACCGCATGACAAGCTCTCGCAAGTCCTCTTTTCTGGAGAAAATCGGCGGAACAGGCGTTATTGTTCTGCTCGCTGCATTTGCGCTCTATGGTGGTCTCACTGCCTTGCTGACGGGCGAGTTCTCCGCGTTCGGGGCACGTAGCAATCCTGCTCAAATCCAACACTACGTTGGCTTGAAGGCATACCTGTCCGGTTCTTTCCTCATGGCGGTGGGATTGACTTTGCTGTTTGTCCCGTGGGTTGACATACTCCGCTCCCGCTTGCTTCGAGCATTCCTCGTGTTGGACGGCATCTTGTTTGTGCTGGCGCTGGGCTCGTACGCCTGGCTCAGGCCCTAACTCCAAAAATCACTTCCGCGTGGGAAGAACACGCGTTGGAACATGTGACGAGCCACGCGGGGACAGGCTATAAAAGCAATTTCTCCAGGGAGATTCGCATGAGCATTGAACTCGACCATTCCATCGTTTCGGCCCGCGACAAGGTGGCCGCGGCCCGGCAGTTGGCTGAACTGCTGGGCGTGCCCTGGTCGCCCACGGCGCTGGGGCCGTTCTCCGCCGTCTATGTCAATGAAGGCTTGACGCTGGATTTCATTGACACGGACGAAGACTTCCCCGTCCAGCATTTCTGCTTTCGCGTGAGCCCGCAGGAGTTCGACGCCATCCTGGCTCGCATCGAGGCGGCCGGCATTCCCTATCGCAGCACGGTGCGCGGCCCTATGGATCACCAGGTCGACACACAGTTTGGCGGCAAAGGCGTTTACTGGAACGAGCCCGAAGGCCATCAGTGGGAAATGCTGACAGTCAGCTACGCACGGCAATGAAGGGGCTCAATCCTCGCCGTAGTCGTGGTCCGGGTGGTTGACGGTGCCCAGCTTCCAGTAACCCCGGCCCACGATGCGGCTGCGCTCGACGCCAAGCTCCTCGATCAGCAGCTGACGTATGCGGCGCATAGCCGCGGCCTCACAGGCCAGGTAGACGCGGGTGTCGGTCGCGGGCGCGCCTGCCCGGCGCAAGGCGGCTTCCAGCGCCTGGCCGGCCTGGGTGTTGTCGGCGCCGCGCGCCACCCAGCGGGCGTCCACTTTTGCGGCGCTTTGTAGCGGGCGCTCTTCGCCAGCGTCCACCACTTCGACCAGCACCTGCGCTTGCGCGCTCGCGGGCAAGGCGGCCAGGATGGTTTCAAACGCGGGCAGGGCGCTGTCGTCGCCTATCAGCAGGTGGGCCGGCGCGTCCAGTGCGAGTTTGTAGCCAGGGCCAGGCCCCATCAGGAACAGCACTTGCCCCACCTGTGCCTGCGCGGCCCAGGTGGACGCGGGGCCGTCGCCGTGCAGCACAAAGTCCACGTCGACTTCGTGTGCGTCCGCGCGCACGGCCAGCGGCGTGTAAGTGCGCATGGACTTGGGCCTGGGGCCGTCGGGCAGCGGGCGCTCGGGCTCGGCCTGGCCGGGCTCGGGAAAAATCAGCTTCATATAACAGGCCGGGTCGTTGACCTCAAAGCCTTCAAGTTCGGCGCCCTGCAGGGTGATGCGGCGCATCAGCGGGCTCAAGGTCTGCACGCGGGTGACTTGCACGCGGCGCGGCGGACGGCGTTTGCGCGGTGCGGCCTCGGGCGCGGATGGGGATGCGGGTAAGGTGGACATGAGGTCTTTCAAAAGGGCTGCACTTCATGCGCGGCCTGGGTGAAGTGTTCTAGTTGAGAATAATTATCATCTGATGGCAATATCCGGTGCCGCGCAAGGGCAAAGCAGAACGCGTCCTACCCAGGCGCGCGGGACGGGTGCAGTAAAGTAAGCCCAAGCGGCCCAGGTACTTGCTCCTGCGGCCGCCATTTCCCCACTTCCCCCCAGCGCTTACCCCTACCTATCTATGACAACTTTCGGAACCCCCTTGTCCCCCCACGCCACCAAAGTCATGTTGCTCGGCTCCGGCGAGCTGGGCAAGGAGGTGCTGATCGCGCTGCAGCGCCTGGGTGTGGAAACGATTGCCACCGACCGTTATGAGAACGCGCCGGGCCAGCAGGTGGCCCATCATGCGCGCACCATCACCATGAGCGACCCGGCCCAGCTCAAGGCCCTGATCGAAAAGGAAAAGCCCGACCTGGTCGTGCCCGAGATCGAAGCCATTGCCACGCCCATGCTCGAAGAGCTCGAGGCCGCCGGCACGGTGCGTGTGATCCCCACGGCGCGTGCCGCACGCCTGACGATGGACCGCGAAGGCATACGCCGCCTGGCCGCCGAAACCCTGGGCCTGCCCACCAGCCCTTATGTGTTCTGTGATTCGCTGGAGGAATTGCAGGCCGCGATCGATTCGACCACCGGCTACCCCTGCATCGTCAAACCGGTGATGAGCTCCTCGGGCAAAGGCCAGAGCAAGATCTCCGGCCCCGCCGACGTGAAAAAAGCCTGGGACTACGCCATGGCCGGTGGCCGCGTGAGCCACGGCCGCGTGATCGTCGAGGGTTTTATCGACTTCGACTACGAAATCACCCAGCTCACCGTGCGCGCGCTCGGCGCCGACGGCAAGGTGGAAACCCACTTCTGCGAGCCCATAGGCCATGTGCAAGTCAGCGGCGACTATGTGGAAAGCTGGCAGCCGCACCCCATGCGGCCGGCCGCGCTGCAAAAATGCCGCGAGATCTGCAAGGCCGTGACCGACAACCTGGGCGGCCAGGGCCTGTTTGGCGTCGAATTGTTCGTCAAGGGCGAGGACGTCTGGTTCAGCGAAGTGAGCCCGCGCCCGCACGACACCGGCATGGTCACCATGTGCACGCAGTGGCAAAACGAATTCGAGTTGCATGCCCGCGCCATCCTGGGCCTGCCTGTCAACACCGCGCTCAAGAGCCCGGGCGCCAGCGCCGTGATCTACGGCGGCGTCGATGCCGAGGGCATTGTGTTCGACGGTGTCGCCGAGGCGCTGCGTGTGCCCAACTCCGACATCCGCCTCTTCGGCAAGCCCGAGAGCTTTGTCAAACGCCGCATGGGCGTGGCCCTGGCCTTTGACGCCGACGTGGAGACCGCGCGCATCAATGCCAAAACGGCGGCCGCGCTGGTGCGGCCGCGCAAGGCCGGATGAGAAGCGCTTCGCGATGAATTTCGCCGATCTTCACCTGCTGGAGGATTCCGCCTGGCGCGTGTTGATCTCGGCCGTCGTGGCCGTGGTGCTGGCCCTGGTGGTGCACCGCGTGGGCGCGGCGGTCATTTGGCGCCTCACCCGTAACCTGCCCATCTCCAGCGCGGTGGCGCGCCGCAGCTGGCGACCCTCGCGTTTCGCGTTGCCTCTGATCGCCCTGCAGGCCGTCTGGCAGGCCGCGCCCGACGCACTGCCGCTGATCTCCCAGGTGCGCCACGGCAATGCCCTGCTGCTGCTGGCCACCCTGACCTGGCTGGCGCTGCGCGCCATCGACGGCGTGGCCCAGGGCGTGATAGGCCAGCATTCGGTCGAGGTCGAAGACAACCTCAATGCGCGCCGCATCCACACACAAACGCGGCTGCTCGCGCGCACCGCCGATGTCATGGTGCTGATCGCCGGCCTCTCGCTGATGCTGATGACCTTCCCGGGCGCGCGCCAGCTGGGCGCCAGCCTGCTGGCCTCGGCCGGCGTGATCGGCATCGTGGCCGGTATCGCGGCGCGCCCGGTGTTCAGCAACCTGATCGCCGGCCTGCAACTGGCGTTGGCCCAGCCCCTGCGCATCGACGACGTGCTCATCGTGCAGGGCGAGTGGGGCCGCGTCGAGGAAATCACCGGCACCTATGTGGTGCTCAAGATCTGGGACGAGCGGCGCATGATCATCCCGCTGCAGTGGTTCATCGAAAACCCCTTCCAGAACTGGACGCGCAACAGCGCGCAAATCATAGGCACGGTGTTTATGTGGGTGGACTACCGCATGCCGCTGGAGCCGCTGCGCCAGGCCGCGCGCCGCGCCTGCGAAGCCGCGCCCGAATGGGACAAGCGTTTGTGCCTGCTGCAGGTGGTGGAAGCCGGCGAGCGCAGCATGCAGCTGCGCGTGCTGGTGACCTCGGGCAACTCGGGCCTGAACTGGGATTTGCGCTGCAAGGTGCGCGAGGCGCTGGTGGATTTCATGCAGCGCGAGTACCCGCAGTTCCTGCCGACGATGCGGGCTGAGGTTACGCAGGGCGATGAAGCCCTCAAGCCCGGCGCTTAGGCCGCGGCGTCCAGGCAGCCGGCAAACACCGCGCTGCTGACCAGCTCGAACTCCTTGGCCTCGGGCAGCTGGTAATGCCACCACTCCATCGGGTGGTGCACAAAGCCGGCCTCCAGCATGATGGTCAGCAGTTTCATGCGGTTGAGCTGTACCGCGGCCGAAAGGTCTGCGTAAAAGTGGTGCGAGGCCGCCGTCATGGTGTCCACAGGCGTGCCCATGTCCAGCTCATGGCCCTGGGCATCCAGCAGGGTCAGGTCCACCGCCACGCCGCGCGTGTGGTTGGAGCCCTTGGCCGGGTCGGCCACATAGCCGGGCACCGGCAGCACCGCCCAGAGCGCTTCCTGCGCCTCGTGCGGGCGGAAGGCGTCAAAAATCTTGAGCTTGAAACCAAAGGCGCGCGCGCCCGCCACCGCGCGCCGCAGGCAGGCCTCGGCTTCGGGGTGCAGAAAGCAGAGCTTGTGGCCGTAGATCACCTGGCCGGTGAAGTTGTCGGGCCGCGCATACATCATGTCGATCACGACATCGTGCGTGGCTTCCCGGATCTGGACGAGGGGCGCTGGCGTCATGGCCCGGTTTACTGGAAAGCCACTTCCGAAAAACTGCGCAGCTTGCGGCTGTGCAGCTGCGTGATGCCTTCGGCGCGCAGCAGCTCGATGGCGCGTATGCCTATGCGCAGGTGCTGGTCCACCCGCTCGCGGTAGAAGTGGTTGGCCATGCCGGGCAGCTTGATCTCGCCGTGCAGCGGCTTGTCGCTCACGCACAGCAGGGTGCCGTAGGGAACACGGAAACGAAAACCGTTGGCCGCGATGGTCGCGCTTTCCATGTCCAGCGCCACCGCGCGGCTCTGGCTGAAGCGGCGCTGCGGCTGGTTGCCCGGCAGCAGCTCCCAGTTGCGGTTGTCGGTGGAGGCCACGGTGCCGGTGCGCATGATGCGCTTCAAGTCGGGCCCGACCGCATGGGTCACGTCGGCCACGGCTTTTTCCAGCGCGACCTGGATTTCGGCCAGCGCCGGAATCGGCACCCACAGCGGCAGCTCTTCGTCCAGCACATGGTCTTCGCGCACATAACCGTGGGCCAGCACGTAGTCGCCCAGCTGCTGGCTGTTGCGCAGGCCCGCGCAGTGGCCCAGCATGACCCAGGCGTGCGGGCGCAGCACGGCGATGTGGTCGGTGATGTTCTTGGCATTGGCCGGGCCCACGCCGATGTTGACCATGGTGATGCCGCTGTGGTCGGCGCGCAGCAGGTGATAGCCCGGCATCTGCGGCAGGCGCGGCGGCGGCACGCCGAGTTCGTCGCCCTCGGCGGCGGGCAGGCCGGTGCGCCGGGTCACCACATTGCCGGGTTCGATGAAGGCGATGTATTCGCTGTCCGGGTCGGCCATGGCTTCATGGCCCAGGCGCACGAACTCATCGATGTAGAACTGGTAGTTGGTGAACAGCACGAAGTTCTGGAACCAGTGCGGCGAGGTGCCGGTGTAGTGGCGCAGGCGCTGCAGCGAATAGTCGACGCGCGCCGCGGTGAACAGCGCCAGCGGCTGCGGCTCGCCGGGCAGGGGCTCGTAAGTGCCGTTGGCGATGCCGTCGTCCATGGCGCTCAGGTCGGGCAGGTCGAACACGTCGCGCATCAGCATGCGGCGCGCCGCCGTCATGCTGCCTTCGATGTGGTCGTTCTCCGCGAACGAGAAGTGGATGGGGATCGGCTGCGCGCTGGTGCCGACTTCGAGCTCCACGTCGTGGTTCTGCATCAGCAGGCGGAATTGCTCCAGGTAGTAGTTGCCGAAAAGGTCGGGCCGCGTCAGCGTGGTCTCAAAGCGGCCGGGGCCTGCGACAAAACCGAAACTCAGCTGGGCGATGTCGGGCGTCTCCAGGATGGCGCGCGCCACGGTGTCGGTGTGTATGCGCACAAAGGGGTAGCAGGCGCGCACATGGCCGGGCAGGGTTTCGCCGGCCACGTAACGCTGCATCGCGTCGCGCAAATGGGCGATCTGCTGGTCGTAAATCGCGCGGACCTGGGCCAGCGCGGCGGCCGGGTCGCTGTAACGGGTGGGGGCGATGAAAGGGGGGAGGTAGGGCATGAAGAGGTGGCCTGTCTTTCTACGTATGTCCCCATTGTGCGGCAACTCCCTGGAAGCTGTTCTTCACCTTCAGACCCTAGAATGCGTCGATGAACCCATCCAAGCCCTTGGGGCCATTTTTTTTGCCACTGCGCGCCATACTGGGCGCCCTCCTGGGGGCGCTGTGCTTGCAGGCCGCCCATGCCCAGGCCCCCGCGCCGGCGCGCGGCGCAGCCACGGCCGCGGCGCCGGCCCAGATTTCCCGCGACGCCCAGCGCGCCTATGAAACCACGCGCGACAAGCTGGTGCAGATACGCACCCTGCTGCGCAACTCCAACACCCAGGCCAGCGTGGGCTCGGGCTTTTTTGTTTCGGCCAACGGCCTGATCATCACCAACTTCCACGTGGCCAGCCAGCTCGCGCTGGAGCCCGAGCGCTACCGCGGCGTCTATGTGCCGGTGGACGGCAAGGAGGCCGAGGTCGAACTGCTGGCCTTTGACGTGCGCAACGACCTGGCCCTGCTGCGCGTGAAAGCGCCGGCCGCGGGCGCGACGCCGCAGCTGGCCTTTCGCGGCGCCGACCGCCCGCTGGCACGCGGCGAACGTATTTATTCGCTGGGCAACCCGCTGGACATAGGCTTTGCCGTCACCGAAGGCACTTACAACGGCCTGGTGCAGCGCAGCTTTTACCCGCGCATCTTTTTCGGCGGCGCGCTCAATCCCGGCATGAGCGGCGGCCCGGCCCTCGACGACGCGGGCCAGGTGGTCGGCGTCAACGTCTCCAAGCGGCTGGACGGCGATTTGCTGAGTTTTCTGATTCCCGCTGAATTCGCCCAGGCCCTGCTGGCCAGGGCCGCCACGGCCCAGCCCATCACCAAGCCCGCGCATGCCGAGGTCGCGCGCCAGCTCGGCGAGCACCAGGCCCTGCTGACGCAGCGCTTCACCGCCGCGCCGCTGACCGCGCAAAAGCACGGCGGCTACAGCGTGCCCGTGCCCGACGACGCGCTGGCCCGCTGCTGGGGCCGCGGGCGCGAACCCGACTTCAAGGCCTTCGACCTGGAACGCACCGACTGCCAGATCGACAGCCATGTATACGCCGGCGATTTCAACACCGGCTACATACGCCTGCGCTACGAGGCCTACAACGCGCCCAAGCTGGGTCCCCTGCGCTTTTCCGCGATGTACTCGCAAAGCTTTGCCAATGAATTTTTCGCCACGCGCGGCTCGCGCAAGGCCACGCCCGCTGAATGCTCGGAACGCTTTATCGAGACCGGCGGCATGCCCATGCGCGCCGTGGTCTGCATGAGCGCCTACCGCAAGCTGACGGGCCTGTACGACGTGTCGGTGCTCACCATGTCGGTCAACCAGTCCACGCGCGGCGTGCAGGGCCGCATGGATGCGCAGGGCGTGAGTTTTGAGAACGGCCTCAAGCTGGTCGCGCATTACCTGGCCGGCTTCAAGTGGGAGGCCGCCGAATGAGCGCCACCCCCATCCTGGGCCTGCTGCAGGCCACCGACCGAACCGGCGCCCTGGTCGCCCGCCTCGAGGTGCGGCACTGGCCCGTCACCGTGGGGCGCGCGCTCACGGCCGACCTGGTGCTGGACGACAGCCACGTGGCCGGCGAGCATTTGCGCATAGACCGCACGCCCGAGGGCGGCGTCAGCGTGCGGGTGCTGGACAGCGTCAACGGCGCGGCCCTGGGCCGCGCCCGCCATGGCCGGGGTGCGCAGTTCAACTGGCCCGACGGCGAGGTGCTGGCTTTGGGCCGCCTCAAGCTGGGCCTGCGCCTGGCCGAGGCGCCGGTGGCGGCCGAGGAGCTCTTGCCGCATTTCCCCTGGCGCACCACCGGCTGGACCTTGCTGGCCCTGGCCGGCATGCTGGCCCTGGTGCTGGGCCAGTCCTGGCTCACGCTGACCGAGCCCTCGCAGCTTGCGCGGCAACTGCCCGGCGTGCTGGGCGGGGTGGTCCTGGCGGTCAGCGTCTGGGCCGGGCTGTGGGCGCTGGCCACCAAGCTGTTCACCGGCCACCTGCAGTTCTGGCGCCATGTGCGCATCGCCTGCTTCAGCTCGCTCGCGGTGCAGGCGGTGTCCACCCTGGCCGGCCTGCTGGCCTTTATGTTCTCGCTCGAAAGCCTGGCGCGTTTTGAGGGCCTGATGCTGCTGCTGGGCGCCGCGGCCGGCATCTATGTGCACCTCACCGTCATCGCGCCGCAGCGCCGCCGCGGCCTGGCCGCGCTGGTGGCCGGCATCGCCGTGCTGGCCACGGTGGCCTTGCTGGGCAGCAACTGGCTGCAGAACAAGCGCCTGTCCAACAAGCTTTACCTGTCCACGCTGTACCCGCCCTCATTGCGCATGGCGCCCGCCGTGCCGGTGGCGCAGTTTCTGGATGAGGCGGGCTCGATTCGCAAACGCCTGGACGAGCGCCTGAAGGACCGCGAGCCGGATGCCGACACGCCGGAAGATCCGGACGCGGACTAAGCCTTTCCATGCAGGCCCAACGCCAAGCTGAGGTCCGGAAAATGGCATCGCGCAAGGCGGTGGCGCATGGCGTTCGCATCCGCCTTGCGTGGGCCGTCTTGTTGCTGTGCACCGCCTCGCTGGCTGGCGCCCAAGACTGGACGGTGCAGACTTTGTCGACTCGCGTATCGCCCACCGGGCAAGGTGTCACGCTGGCCGTTGCCTTGCACGCCGTGGATGGAAACCCGCCGGCCAGGCACGTGCTGGTCTATCCCCAGCCCGGTGGCACACCCCAGCTCAAGGCCACCAGCGGCCCCGCCGTGCTGGCCCTCGGCGGGCCCTGGGTGCGCGGCGCGGCCCAGCTGAGGGCCCAGGGTGTGGCCCTGGTGTATGTGGACCCGCCCAGTGACGCCGAACGCCGCAGCCTCGATGCCAGGCCGCGCCGGGAGGTGCTGCAGGACCTCGCCGCCGCGCTCAGGCTGGCGCAGCAGTCCTTCCCCGGGGCGCGGGTTCACCTTGCCGGTTTTTCCCAGGTGGCTCCCCTGCTGGACATCGCCGCCGACCTCGAAGGCTTCGACAAGGTCGTCGTGGCCTCCGGCGCATTGAAAAACAACCGAAGCAGCGACTGGAGCGCCTTGCGCAAGCCCGTGCTGATGCTGCATGCGCCCGGCGCCCAGTGCGACAGCGCGCCTTTTCCGGAGGCGCAGGGCCTGGCCCTGCGCAGCCGTTTTACGTTGGTCCAGGTGGGCTACGAGCAGCAGGACGGCAAGGAGGACTGCGGGCGCGGCAGCCAGCACGTGCTGCAAGGGCAGGAGGCTGGCGTGGCCAAGGCCGTGGCCGGCTGGCTTGAAGGGCAGGAGCCTCCTGCCGTCATCGGCCACGCCAACCCGGCCATGGCGTGGCGGGAGGAAGTCATCACTTACCAGGTGCCCAGTGCCTTCGGCGCCAGCCGGCTGGAAGCCACCTTGCTGCTGCCCGAGGCCCGCCGTTTTGGCGCGGGCCCCTATCCGGTGACGGTATTCAGCCACGGGGACATCACATTCAACCGCGACAAGGGGCGCTTTCGCGACATGCTGGTCGCGCGCGAATTCCTGCAGGTGGGCGTGGCCGTGCTGATGCCCGCGCGCCGCGGCGTGGGCATGTCCGAAGGGACCTACCCGAAAAACTTCTCCCATGAGGACGGCGACGCCACCTACAAGGCGCGCGTGCAGGCGGAAGATGTACTGCCCGCCTTGGCCTGGCTCAGGACACGTCCGGAGCTTGACGCCGGCCGGCTCATCCTCTCGGGCCAGTCGGCCGGGGGTTATCTCACGATGTACATCGCCAGCCAGAACCCGGCGGGGCTCATCGGCGCCATTGATTTCTCGGGCGGGCGAAACGATTTGACGAAAATCAGCAGCGGCCCCGGGTACCTTAACCGGATGATGGTGGATGGCTTCGCGGAATTCGGCAAAACCACGCGTGTTCCCACGCTCTGGGTCTTCGCGGAAAACGACAGCCGCTACACCGCCAACACCATACGCGCTTCCCACGAGGCGTTTCTGGCCGCGGGAGGCAAGGCGCGTCTGCTGCTCCAGCCCGCCATCGAGGGCGACGGGCACCACATCTACCACAAACCCGCCTTGTGGCGCGCGGCCCTTCAAGCCTATCTGGGCGAGATCGGTGTCGTGGCGCGCCCCAACTGAGGCGGCCTGTCCCGCCGCTTTCCTCAGCCCTTGACCGGTTCGCGCATCGTCACGAATTCTTCCGCCACCGTCGGATGTATGCCGATGGTGCTGTCAAAAACCGCCTTGGTCGCGCCGGCCTTCATGGCCACGGCAAAACCCTGGACGATCTCCCCTGCGTCCGGGCCCACCATGTGCAGGCCCACCACGCGGTCGGTGGCATCTTCGACCAGCAGCTTCATCAGCGTGCGTTCGGTGCTGCCGCTCAGCGTGTGCTTGAGCGCCTTGAAATCGGCGCGGAACACCGTGACCTTGCCGAATTTCGCGCGCGCATCGGCTTCTGAATAACCGACGGTGCCTATGTTGGGGTGGGTGAAGACGGCGGTCGGCACAAACTCATAACTCATGTTGCGCGGCTTCTTGCCCGCGGCCGGCCCGAAAAGCTGGTCCACCACCACCATGGCCTCGCCCAGCGCCACCGGCGTCAGCTGCATGCGCGCCGTCACATCGCCCAGCGCGTAGATCGAGGGCACGGAGGTCTGGTAATGCTCGTTGACCTGTATCGCGCCGGCGGCATTGACCGCCACGCCCACGGTTTCCAGGCCTATGCCGTTCGCATTCGGCACGCGGCCCGTGGCGTAAAGCACTGCGTCCACTTCCAGGCCGGCGGCCCCGCCCTTGAACTCGACCTGCAGGCCGGTGTCGGTCTTGCTGATGGCGTTTACTTCGGTGCCCAGCCGCAGCGTGATGCCGGTCTTGCCCATCTCGGCCGCGATAAAACGGCGCACGTCCTCGTCAAAACCCGTGAGCAGCATGTCGCGGCGGTGCACCTGCGTGACTTCCGAGCCCAGGCCGTTGAAGATGGAGGCAAACTCGCAGGCGATGTAGCCGCCGCCCACCACCATCAGTCGCTTGGGGAAGGGGCTGAGGTCGAACATATGGTCCGAAGTCAGCACATGCTCGCGGCCCGGCAGCGCGGGCACGGTAGCGGTGCCGCCGGTGGAGACCAGGATGTGTTTGGCGGTGAACTTCTGCTCGTCGACTTCGATGGTGTGTTCGTCAAGCAGGCGTGCCCAGCCCTTGATGATTTTCACGCCCGCGCTTTCGAGCAGTTGCACATACACGCCGTTGAGCCGCGAAATTTCGCGCGCGCGGTTGGCTTTCAGGATGTCCCAGTCAAACACGGGCTTCTCGCCGACCCAGCCGAAGCCGTGCGACTCCTCAAAGCTGTCGCCGTAGTGGGCGGCGTAGCTGTAGAGCTTTTTCGGGATGCAGCCCACGTTCACGCAGGTGCCGCCCATGGCCGCGACCTCGGCCAGGCCCACGCGCGCGCCGCGCTGGGCCGACATGCGCGCGGCGCGCACGCCGCCGCTGCCGCCGCCGATCACAAAGAGGTCAAAGTCAAATGTCTGCATGCGCTGTGTTCCTTCGTCTTCTCTTACCTGGTGCCTGAATGCCGGCCCTCAAGGCTGGAACTCCTTGAGTTCCTGTTTCATCCACTCAATAAACACCCGGGTGCGCATGGGCAGCAGCCGGGCGTGCGGGTAAACAATGTTGATGGGCCGGGGCGGCGGCTCGAACTCCTCCAGCACGGTGCGCAGCTGTTTGGTCTGCAAATACGGCGCCACCTGGTAAGAGAGGAACGAGCCAAAACCCGCACCCGCCGCACAAGCCGCCACGGCCGGCGCGATCTGGTTGAACTCCAGATTACCACTGACCGCCAGGCGCAGCGGCCGGCCCTGGTCTATGAACGGGCCCCATGTGGGGGAATGGTCGGTCACGCGCACGCAGTTGGCTTTGAGCAGGTCTTTCGGGTGTTGGGGCACGCCGTGGCGGCGCAGCCAGGTGGGGCTGGCCACCACCAGCCGACGTATCTGGCCCACCTGCTGCGCCACCAGGCTGGAGTCCTCGGGCTCGCCTATGCGTATGCCCACGTCTATGCCTTCCTCCAACAGGTTGACCACGCGGTCCAGCAGCACCATGGAGCAGCGCATCTTCTCGTGCTGCTGCACAAAACGCGTGACGGCCGGCGCCACGTGCATTTGCCCGAACAGCATGGGCGCGGTGATGGTCAGCTGGCCCGCGGGTTCGGCCGCGTCGGCCGAAAGCGCCGACTCGGCATCGGCCAGCGCGGCCAGCAGCTGGCGGCAGCTTTCCAGGTGGCGCCGGCCTTCCTCGGTCAGCGAGATGCGTCGCGTCGTGCGGTTGAAAAGCCGCACGCCCAGCTGCGCCTCAAAACCCGCCAGCGTTCGCACCATGGCCGGCAGGGATGACTCCATGACCTGGGCCGCGGCCGTGAGGCTGCCTTGCTCGGCAATGTGGATAAAGGCCTGCATGGCTTTGAGTTTGTCCATGGGCGGGATGCTACGCCTGTGGCGGCCATTAATCCAGTTAATGGATTAGTTAAATGCAAACAAGGCCATTTATTCAGGATATCGGTTCAAACAGAATCCATTCCAGAGATTCTTTTGCAACCCACCGAAAGCCCGACATGAGCACACCTTCCGTCAAAGCCCCGCCCGCCCAGCCCATACGCTTTTACCGCTTTGCCATTTCCGGCCATTCACACCGCGTGGAGCTCTTCCTCTCGCTGCTGGGCCTGCCTTTTGAGCGCATCGAAATCGACCTGGCGGCCAGGGCGCACAAGACGCCGGCCTTCCTGGCCATGAATGCCTTCGGCCAGGTGCCGGTGATCCAGGACGGCGATGTCACGCTGGCCGATTCCAACGCCATCCTGGTCTACCTCAATGCGCGCTACGCGCCGGATGCCGAGCAGTGGCTGCCGCGCGACCCGCTGGCCGCCGCGGCGGTGCAGCGCTGGTTCTCCGTCGCGGCCGGCCAGCTGGCTTTCGGCCCGGCGGCCGCGCGCGTCGTGCAGCTGTTCAAGCGCCCGGAAAACCCCGAAGCCATTGAGCGCGCGCACGCGCTGTTCGCGGTGATGGAGCAGCAACTGGGCCAGTCGGCCTTCCTCGCGGGCAGCACGCCCACACTGGCCGACATCGCCAATTACAGCTACGCGGCCCATGCGCCCGAGGGCAATGTCTCGCTGGAAGCCTATCCGCGCCTGCGCGCCTGGCTGGCCCGCATAGAAGCCTTGCCGCGTTTTGTGCCCATGGTCAGAACACCTATTGGGTTGGCCGCATGAACGCCCCGGCTTTTCATGAAGGCGAGCGCGCGGCGCAGGCGCGCGTGGGCGCGGCCGTGCGCGAGCGCATGGAAGAAATCGGCCCACGCGTGATACGCGACTTCATGCCCGAGCAGCACCGCGAGTTTTTCGAGCAGTTGCCCTTTGTCATTGCCGGCACGGTGGATTCTGCCGGCCAGCCCTGGGCCTCGGTGCTGGCCCAGCCGCCGGGTTTTATCCACTCGCCCGATGCACGCCACCTGACCTTGCGTGCACGGCCGCTGGCAGGCGACCCTTTGCAGCAAACCCTGGTTGAGGGCGCGGCAATAGGCCTGCTGGGTATAGAGCCGCACACACGCAGGCGCAACCGCATGAACGGCATAGTCCGCGGGGTCCATGCCGAGGGCTTCGCGGTGGAGCTGAGCCAGAGTTTCGGCAATTGCCCCAAATACATCCAGGCGCGCGAGCCGGTCTATGTGGAACGTCCCACTTCAACGGCCGGGCCGGTGGTGCACGAATCGGCGCAACTGAGTGACGCGGCGCGCCGCATGATGGAGCAGGCCGACACCCTGTTTATCGCCACCGCTTACGCGGGCGACGAAACGCGCGCCGGCCGCGCCGGCGGCGTGGACGTGTCGCACCGCGGCGGCAAGCCCGGTTTTGTGCGCGTGGACGCCGACGGCACGCTGACCGTGCCGGATTTTGTCGGCAACTACTTCTTCAACACCCTGGGAAACCTGGTGGTGAACCCGCGCGCCGGCCTGCTGTTCATCGACTTTGACACCGGCGATTTGCTGTACCTGGCCGTCACGGCCGACATCATCTGGGACGGCCCCGAGGTGCATGCTTTTGCCGGCGCGCAGCGCCTGATGCGTTTCAAGGTGCAGTCCATGCGCCTGGTGGAGTCTTCCTTGCCGCTGCGCTGGGGTGAGGCCGAACTGTCGCCGGTGCTGGAAGCCACGGGCGCCTGGGCCAAGCAGCCCTAGCTGGCCTTAGCCTATGGCCTCGAGCGCAAGCTCGCGCTCCAGCCAGGCGCGGAATTTCTGCACCGCCGGCCTGTCGGCGCTGTGGGCCGAGGTGATGATGCGGTAGCCCAGGCCGTCCACCGTCTGGCCCGGCAACACCACCGTGAGCTGGCCGCCGCGCAGCAGCGGCAGCACCAGCGGCGTGCGGCCTATGGCAATGCCGCCGCCCTGCACGGCCGCATTCACCACATGCTCGTACTGCGAAAAATACAGGCAGGGCTGCTGCGCCGATTGTTTTAAACCCAGGCGCTCATACCAGTCCGGCCATGACATCCAGGGGAAACGTGTGGCCGGGTCGTAATACACCAGCAGCGGTATGTGCGCGATGTCGGCCGGCGAGTGGATGCGCGCCGCGACGGCCGGCGCCGCTACCAGCAGGGCCTGCTCCTGTAAAAGCGGCAGGCTTTCGTCGCCCGGCTGCACCGGATAGAGCCGCACGGCCAGGTCCAGGCCTTCACGTTCGAGGTTGACGCGCGCTTCCGAAGCGTCGACCCGCACGTCGATGGCCGGCTCCAGCTGCTGGAATTTCGCGAGTTTGGGCGCCAGCCACAGCGCGGCGAAAGAGGGCGTGGTGGTGACCGCCACCGAGGCCCTGTCCACCGCCAGCAGGCGGTCCACGGCCGAGGCCAGTTGCGACAGCGAGGCGCGCGCTGCCTCATAGAGTTCGCGGCCCTGGGGCGTGAGGCTCAGCCCCTTGCCGCCGCGCAGGAACAGCGGCGCGCCCAGCGCGTCCTCCAGGCTTTTGACCTGCTTGCTGACCGCCGACTGCGTGATGCACAGCTCCTCGGCCGCGGCGGTGAAGCTCAGGTGGCGCGCCGCCGATTCAAAACCGCGTATCGCATCCAGCGACATGGCGCGCAGCGCGTGGGAGGAAGAAGGGTTCAGCATGGCATGAGCGGTATGAGCGGGAGGAATACCCCGGATGACAAACCATCCGGCCGCTGGGGCCGGTTCCAAAGAAGAATCAAACCACACTTTCCAAGGAGTCCGCCATGCATGCCCCCCAAATCCCGCAAACTCCGCTCAAGCTCGGGCCCGTCCCGGAACGCTTTCGCCTGCCGCGCGGCGAAATCCTGACCTGCACCGCCGGCTGCCTCTGGATCACCAGCGATGCACTGGCTAACCGCCGCGACAGCGACATCGTGCTCGAAAGCGGCCAGTCCTTTGTCACGCCGCATGCCGCGACCTATTTTGTGGGCGCGCCGCGCGGCTGCGGTGTGCTGGATTTTTCACCCGCTTCCCAAGGCACGGAGACCGCATGCTGATAGAAACCGACCGCCGCGGCCAGCATGTGGTGCTCACCTTGAACCGGCCCGAAAAACTCAACGCATTGAGTTACGAACTAATAGATGAATTGATGGACAGGCTGGGCGCCCTGGAGCGCGACGACAGCGTGCGCTGCCTGGTGCTGACGGGCCAGGGCGACAAGGCTTTTAGTGCCGGTGCCGATATCGCAGGATTTGCACCTGATATTGCTGCGTCACCCGAAACCGCGTACCGTAATTTCGTAATGCGCGGCCAGGCCATGACACGCCGCATAGAAAACTATCCCAAGCCCATCATCGCGGCCGTCAACGGCATCGCCTTCGGCGGCGGCTGCGAAACCATGGAGGCCTGCAGCATCGCCATCGCCGCCGAGCATGCCAGCTTTGCCAAGCCCGAGATCCGCCTCGGCTTTCCGCCGCCCTTTGGCGGCACACAGCGCCTGCCGCGCCACATAGGCCGCAAGCGCGCCAATGAAATGATCCTGACCGGCGACACCATCAGCGCCGAAGAGGCGCTGCTCATAGGCCTGGTCAACCATGTGGTGCCGGCCCACGAGCTGCTGCCGGCCTGCCTGCGCATGGCCGACCGCATCGCCGAGAACTCCGCCGTCGCCGTCGCGGCCTCGCTGCGCGCCGTGACGCGCGGGCTTAATGTCTCCATCGACGAAGGCCTGGCGATTGAGGCCGCGCAGTTCATGGTCGCCGCAGCCTCGCGGGATGCGCGCGAGGGAACGGCCGCGTTTGTGGAGAAGCGGCCGGCGGTGTTTTGCCACCGCTGAGGACGCCGGTTGCGGGCTGGTGGTTACCCCCGTTCCCGAGCAAGCGCCGGGTCCCCAAGCCCTCAGCTTGCCTTGGCCATCTTGGGTACGGTGGTATTCAGGTGGCAAGCCGATACCTGTGATGCGGCGACCTCGATCAGGGCCGGCCTGACTTCCCGGCAGATGGGCATGACATGCGGACACCGGGGGTGGAAGGCGCATCCGCTGGGAACATTCAAGGGGCTGGGCATTTCGCCCGCAATGGGCTTGTAGGTCAGCGGCTTGGCATCCATGCGCGGCGCATCGGCAATGAGCGCCCGGGTATAGGGATGGTTAGGCCGGCTGAAGAGGACTTCCGTCTTGGCCAGTTCCACAATGCGGCCAAGGTACATGATGGCCACACGGTCGGCCAGGTACTCCACCACGGCCAGGTTGTGGCTGATGAACAGGTAGGCGAGGTTCTGTTCGCGCCTGAGTTTCTGGAAGAGGTTGAGGACCTGCGCCTGGATCGAGACGTCGAGCGCCGAAACCGCCTCGTCACAGACGACAAGCGACGGCTTCAGGGCCAGCGCTCTCGCGATCGCGATGCGCTGCCGCTGCCCGCCTGAGAACTGGTGGGGATACCGTTCCCCGTAGCTGGCATCCAGTCCCACCTGCTGCAACAGGCCTTTGACGAACGGGTCTTTGTCTTTCGCGGAAACCAGCCCATGGTAGATGGCGGCTTCGCTCAGGAGTTGGTCGACGCGCAGCCGGGGATTGAGCGAACCATAGGGGTTCTGGAACACCATCTGGACATTGCGATGGACATCGGAAAAATACGGTTTTCCGGGGACCTGGTGCACCATCACATTGCCGCCGGAGGGCTCCAGGATTCCCGCCGCGATCCGGCCGAATGTCGACTTGCCGCAGCCGGACTCCCCGACAAGGCCGACCACTTCCCCCGCGTCAACCTGCAAGCTGATGTCGCTCACGGCGGACACCTGCTTGGGAATCTTGCGGGAAAGTTTCAGCTTGTGGGCCAGCTTCCCGCTCCAGGTTTGCGCAATGCCAAACCGCTTCGAGACATTGACGGCTTCAAATATTGTGGTCATGGCTTGTCAGTCGTGAACAGGGGATGAAAGCAGAGGAAGGATCGGTCATCCGTGCGGATCAGTCCAGGCGTCTTGCCGCAGGCCTCTGTTGCCCGGTTGCACCGTGGTGCAAACGCGCAGCCCGGCGGCAAATCCAGCAATGGCGGCGTGCTGCCTGGAATGGGTTTGAGCAAGGAGCCCCGGTCCTGGGACTTCGGCAAAGAGTCGATCAGTCCGCGGGTGTAGGGATGCCTTGGCGAGCGAATCACGTCGGCGACCGCGCCTTTTTCAACGATGCGGCCCGCATACATCACACATACCTCGTCCGCGAGGTCCTTCACCACGCTCAGGTCGTGGGTGATCCATACCAGGCCCGTGCCGCGCTCCTTGGCGAGCTTGCGGATCTGGTAGAGGATTTGCGCCTGGATCGTGACGTCAAGGGCGGTGGTCGGCTCGTCGGCAATGATCACGGCCGGCTCGTTGACGATGGCGTTTGCAATGGCGATGCGCTGGCGCATGCCGCCCGACAGTTCATGCGGATAGGCCCGCATCCTCTCCGCCGGCGCGGGAATCCCGACCGCCGCCAGGGCGGCGCAGGCCCGTTCCCTGGCGGCCGAGGCGGATACCTTGTCGTGGATGCGAATGGTCTCGGTGATTTGGTCGCCCACCCGGATGACGGGATTGAGCGACATCATGGGGTCCTGGAAGACCATGGCCATCTCCTTGCCCCGAATCCTGTTCCATTCACCGGCAGAGGCTGCGCGTATGTTTTTGCCGCGAAGCAGGATTTCACCGGCGACCACGCGTCCCGGAGGGTCGACCAGGTTCATCAGGGACATCGCCGTGACGGATTTTCCCGATCCCGACTCGCCCACCAGCGCCAGTATTTGCCCTTGCTCAACCGAAAAAGAAACATCGTTCACCGCCTTGGCGATGCCGGCCCTGGTCTCGAAATGGGTCGTCAACCCGCTGACCTTCAGTGCTGTTGTGCTCATACCTGGTCCAGCTTGGGATTAAAAACGACACGCAGGCGATCCCCTATCAAGTTGATCGACCCGACAAGGAGCACCAGCGCTATACCTGGGTATACCGATATCCAGTACTTGTTCGTCAGCATGTACTCGAAGCCATTGGCAATCAGCAGGCCCAGGGAGGGCTCCGTCTGCGGCAGCCCTATTCCCAGGAAACTCATCGTTGCTTCGAGGCTGATCGCATGCGCCGTTTGAAGCGTGCCGGTCACGATCAGTGTTCCCATGCAGTTGGGCAGCACGTGCCGGAACATGATCCGCCCGGCGGGCAGGCCTTGCCCCATCGCCGCCTCCACATATTCTTTTTGCTGCTCCACCAGTGCGGCCCCGCGCACATTTCTCGCGTAGTACGCCCATTGAACGATGATCAGCGCGAGCAGGGTTTTGTCCACACCCTGGCCCAGCGAAGCCAGCAGCACCAGCGCGACCAGAATCGCCGGCAGGCTCAGCTGCAGGTCCACGACGCGCATCAGGAACGCGTCAACACGCCCGCCAAAATACGCGGCCGCCAGGCCCGCGGTGGTTCCGATGCAGAGCGCGGCCATGGCACTGAGCAGCCCGACGGCCATGCTGATGCGCAGCCCGTAAAAGATCGCGCTCAGCAAGTCTCGCCCGGCACCGTCGGTTCCGAGCACATGCAACATCCCGCTTGCTTCGCTGCGCGCGCCCGGCGCCAGCTCCGCGTCCACGATCGAGACGGCGGCCAGGTCGTAAGGATTTTGCGGTGAGAAGACGGGCGCACCCCAGGCCACAACGAACAGCAACGCAAAAACCACAAGCGCAGCCGTCGCCGTTTTGCTGAGCATGAATTGCTTGCGGATGCGGCTCCACGGGGTTTGTGGCGGCGGTGGCACGGCCTGGCCCACGCCCTCTTCCTTCGGATTCAATGATTCGGTTTTCATGGGTGTCTCTGGTTTTTATTTGCTGTATGGCGTTATTTATTTGCTGCGGGCCCTTAGCCGGGGATCAAGAATCACATACAGCAGATCGACGACAAGGTTGATCGACACCACCAGCAGGACGGTGACCATCAGGTAGGCCACCACCACCGGCCGGTCGAGATGAAGAATCGAATCAATGATGAGTTTTCCCATACCGGGCCATGCGAATACCGATTCGGTCACCACGGAAAAAGCAATGAGATGGCCGAACTCAAGCCCGACCGCAGTGACCACGGGGATCATCACGTTCGGGGCGATGTGCCTTGCCAGCAACCTTAATCCGGAGACGCCTTTGGCGCGCGCAAAGCGAACGTACTCCTGCTGCACCACATCTCTTGTTCCGGTTTCAGTCAGTCGGATCACCATGGAAATCTGGAATATCGCAAGCGTCATGGCTGGCAGGATCATGTGCTTGAGGCCGTCCCACGTCATAAAACTAAAGGCAATGCCGAACAGCTGCTCCGTATCGCCTCTCCCACCTGAAGGCAGCCATCCGAGGTTCACGGAAAAAATGAGGATGAGGATGAGCCCCTTCCAGAACGTGGGAATGGTGACCCCCGCGACGGAGAATCCGGCAATGAGTTTGTGGGCCCAGGAGTGCGGCATCAAGCCCGCGACCAGCCCCAGGGGAATGCCGATGGCCAGCGCCAGTACCAGCGCGACAAATGCCATCTCAAGGGTCGCCGGCATGCGCTCCAGAACAATGGCCAGGGCCGGCCGGTTGAAGACAAAGGATCGGCCCAGGTCCCCTTCGGCGGCATGTTTCACGAACAGCGCGTATTGCTCATAGACCGGACGGTCAAGGCCCAGGCTTCGCGCCGCGGCATCCACTTCTTCTGTGGATGCGTTCGGGCTCACAAGAAGGTGGATGGGATCGCCGATGAGGTGGATGCCCGTGAATGCGATGGCGGACATGAGCATCACCACGATCAGGCTGTCTCGCATCCGCTGGAGTAAGGGTCCAAACATCAGATTGCATCCTTGTCTTTTGCCGTGAGCTGGGCCGCGCGGCCCGCGCATCGCGCGCCGATTCGCCTGAGCCTGCGACCCCCGGCCGGGCAGATCGCCGCAGGCCCTCTATTGCACGTCACTTCCATCAAAAGCTCCAGTCAGCGGGAGTTCTCCCGCGCTTACCCACGTTCGCACGACCGCTCGCAATTTAGGGGCCAACCCTGGCTTTGCGAACTTGATCTTCGTGCATTCACAGCAACGCCGCCGCGAAATTTCTTGACAGTCATCACCGCTTCATGATCTAGTTGTAACGCTGTTTGATACAGTGTATCGCTAGTCAATACAAAAAACAAGCAACTTTTTCAGTAATTCGACGGTCGGCGAGGAGGGAAATTGGACAGACCAGGGCGAACGTCGCCCACAAAACAACCATGCGGCGGGAGCTTGTTGCCTCGCCATCCACCAAACTTTTTAGGAGTGAGAAATGAAATTGAAGATGATCTGCCTGGCCGCGGTAGCCGCCGGCGCAATAACACCCGTGGCCGCGCTGGCGCAAAGCACGGTGACGATCTACGGCAGGATGGACACCAGCTTCGAGAACTCGAAGACCGGCTCCATTTCCCAGACCTTGATCACAGGCAATGCGTCCCGGCTCGGCTTCAAGGGAACGGAGGACCTGGGCGGCGGACTCAAGGTCCTGTTTGGGCTCGAGATGGGAGTTTCGTCCGACACGGGCGCATCCAGCACGCCGATGTACCGCAACTCTTATGTCGGGATCAGCGGCGATTTTGGTGTCGTCAACATCGGCCGCATTGATTCGGCCGCGCCTAGCCGCACGCCGATTTATGCCATCCTGGGCCGGAATGTGGAGTACGTGATCCACGATGCGGGCGCCACCGCCATAGGCACCTCCATCTTCAATGCACGCACACGCGTGTCGAACGCCATCGGCTATGCCAGCCCGGTCATCGGCAATTTTGTCTTCCGCGCCGGCCACTACCTCAATGGCGAAGGCCTGGCGGAAAACCCGGCCGGCCCGATACGCTTTGAAAGTGACTACAAGCAGACCGATGTGTCGATCAGCTACGGCGAAGGCGGCGGGCCCCTGGGACTGGGCTTTGGCTACGGCAGCGACAGCAAGCGCGGCGGCGCACTGCTCAATGACTTCAAGAGCAAGTGGATGCTGGTCGGCTCCTACGACTTCGGCGAAGTCCGCGCCTGGGCGGTTTACAACCGCGACAACTTCGCGGGCGGACCGCTGTCACGCAGCAAGGTCGATGCGCAGATGATCGGCGCCTCCTGGGACCTGACGCCTACCAGCAAGATCATGGGCAACTACATCCGCAAGGATGTGCAGAGCGATCCGGCAGGCAAGCTCAAGCGCTTCCAGGCAGGCTACTCCTACAAGATGAGCAATCGCACGTCGCTCTACGCCTTTTATGACCGC
>NZ_FNHX01000001.1 GCF_900103405.1 Polaromonas sp. JS666
CCCCTTGTGTATGCGCCGAGGAGCGGAGGTCCAGACGGATCAGGGCTGGCGTTGTCTGAGCGAAGCGCAGCGCAGCGAGTTTAGCCAGACCCCGGCTGGACCGAGCACCGCAGGTTGCCCGTAGCGAAGCGAAGGGACGCAGACACCAGGGTCGCCTTTTCTTTTGCTTACTTTTCTTTTGGCGAAGCAAAAGAAAAGTGAGTTGCCGCCGGGCAACCCCCGGCCAGCAGAACGAAGAAGAGGAAGGAGGAGGATGAAAAGGAAGAGCGCACCCGCCGGAGCAAGACCCGGCCATCCAAACCTTGCCCTTACATTTAACCATCCGCTCCTCAATTATTTCCAGGAACCCCCTCCATGCTGCTCGATGCCGACGACTCCCAACTGGTGCTGGTGGACTACCAGTCACGCCTCATGCCCGCCATTTTTGAAAACAGCCTAGTGCTGGCCAATGCCGTCAAGCTGGCTCGCATGGCCAGGCTGCTGGAGGTGCCGGTCTGGGGCACGGCTGAAAACTCCGGCGGCCTGGGTCCGCTGGTGCCCGAGGTCCAGGCCGCGATTGCCGCCGCCGGCGGCCGTGTGCTGGACAAGATGTCCTTCAGCGCTGTGGCCGACGGCCTGTCCGACCTGCTGCGCCCGCCGGTGCGCCAGCCCAGCCAGGGCCGCAATGCGCGCAGCCTGCCCAAGCATCTGCAAAAACCCGCGCCCGAACCGGAAGAGGGCAGAAGCACCATCGTCATCGCCGGCTGCGAAGCCCATGTCTGCCTGCTGCAGACCGCGCTTGACCTGCTCGAGGAAGAGTTCGAGGTCTGGGTGGTGACCGACGCCTGCAGCTCGCGCAGCGAGCGCAACCGCGACGCCGCCTTTGACCGCCTGGCCGGCAACGGTGCCGAACTGGTGACCACCGAGATGGTGGCGTTTGAATGGCTGCGCACGGCCGAGCATGAGGCGTTCAAGGATGTGCTGGGGTTGGTGAAGTGAGGCGGACCGGCTTCCAGCCTGCCTATGCCCTGCGCATACTCTGGCTTCTCCTTTTGACGCTTGTTGCGGGCTGCGCCTCTCCGGATGAAGTTGTGCAGTTCGCGAGCCAGGCGAGCTCGCCCAGCCCTGCATACCCCATGATGTCCAGGCGCCTTTTCGAAGAGGGCCGCGTGATGGTGCGAGTGCGGGTGCTGGCGAGCGGTGAACCCGGCGAGGTGCAGCTTCACAAAAGTTCAGGCTTCGACAGGCTGGACGCGGCAGCGCTCGCTGCCGTAAAGCAATTCAAATTCAACCCCGCACGGACCCGCTCGGGTCGCGCCGTGGATTCGTGGGTAACCTTGCCCATCCAGTACGTCTTGAAATGAGCGATTCAACTGGATATCGTAAGGCGATGGGTTTCAACAACAAGCAGGTGTCTTCGCCGAGCAGGATGACGGTCGAGTCATCTTTACATTAGCCAGAAGAGGAGTTTTCATGCAGAAAGTTCTTTTTCTCTTGTCAGCGTGGTTGTGCGCAGTGCCGGCATGGGCGCAGTTTGATCCTCCGCCCTCGATTGGCAAGGACACGACGTCCCAGGATATTGAAGCTCTCTACAAAGGCTTGATTGAAACGACAACTGTTCGCCGCACCGACGAGAAAGACACGATTCTGCTTGCGTTCGAACGTGGCGACGACCAGTATGAAGAAGCCGCGTATTACGTTTTCACGAAGCCTGGGCACTTTGCGCATCCCGCCGTTCTCTTCAGGGATACACGTATTGAATACGCGGCGCGAAAAGTGGACATAAAGACCTCAGGGGCCACTGCCGACCGCGCCAAGAGTCGCGAATTCGCTGGTTGGCAGACTGCGTTCAATCGGATGAACGACGAGCTGCTCACAATGAGGTCGCAACAAGACAAGGTTCTTCGCGAGAAAATTCAACGGGCAGCGGCTCGGGGTAAGTGACCCCAAGTAGACTTCGCGAAGCCTTATATCGCTGTTTGGGACCGTGAAGTGCAACTGATTGCGGCGGGGGGGACGCTGCATTAAAGTAAGCCCTCCAATTCCGCACCGACCTGCGAGGCCCCCATGCCATCCACCCACGTCCTGCTGTTTGCGCTGACCTTGCTCGCGGCCTTGGGCAGTGCGCTGATTGCCGGCATCTTCCTGGCGTTTTCCAACTTCGTGATGGGGGCGCTGGCCCGGGTGGCGCCGGCCTCGGGCATCGCGGCCATGCAGTCCATCAATGTAGTGGTACTCAATCCCGGTTTCCTGGGGCTGTTCATGGGCACGGCCCTGGTGTGCGCCGTGCTGGTGCTGGTCGCCGTCTGGCACTGGCAGGCGCCCGGCGCTTTCTGCCTGGGGGCGGGCAGCATTCTTTATTTGCTGGGCACCTTCGGCGTGACCATGGCCTTTAATGTCCCCCTCAACAACGCACTGGCACGGCAGGATGCGGCCAGCGCCGAGGCCGACGGCTTCTGGCGCGGCTATGTGGCCGTCTGGACGACGTGGAACCATGTGCGCACGCTGGCGGCGTTGCTTGCCGCGGTCTTGCTGGTCTATCCGCTGATCCGGTTTCCGGCCGGCGCATAAACTGGAGCAAGACCGGAGCGACAATGGCACATAACATGTCAATCGACACGGGCCCGCAACAGCAGGAGGCGGCTTTGCCGCAAACAGTGGTGGTCCGGTCATCTTCACGGCAGATGCCAGGGAACCTACGATGTCACGCGTGAGCAAGATTTTTCGCCGCTCCCTGCAAGGCGTGCTCCTTGCCGTTTCCGTGCTCTGCCTGGCCTTGCACTTCACATCTCCAACGCGCGAACGAATCGGCCTTACAGCGGCAGCTCTTTTCGCAGCGCTCTTTGCGGCCGCCGTGGCGGGGGAAGCCTATTCGCGTTGGTGGCAGAGCCAGCATGAAGCTCTGCCGCCGGAGGAACTCGCAAGGGTCCGAAACCGAACCGCACTGGTCACGCTATGTGCCGTAATGTTTGTTGTGGTCGCAGCCATGGTCCTGTCAGCTCGACGGTTGCCTCTTGAGCTCTTGCCCTTGCTCGCCGGCGCCGCTGCCTTGCTGCAGTTCGCGCTTTCGTTTGGCAAGAAATGAACATCGCCGGCCCGATGTCCTCTGCCTGGTCTGGAGTCATGTTCATCTCTAAGGACGGCGAGGATACCTTCGCTTGGGTGCCACGCGACCGGCTGAAGGCCGTCGGACAATATGGGCGCAACCCTTGACGTGTCGATCGGCGCGGATCCACAACGGCAGCTGGCGGCTTCGCCGCAAGTGTTGATGGTTCAGTCATTTTTCACTTAACAACCCATGGCAGCTTTAGACTCCGGCCCTTTTTTCCATGGCACGAAAGCCCAATTGCAGCCAGGCGATCTACTGAGGTCGGGCTTCACCTCGAATTACGACGAAAGCGTCGTGATGAATCACATTTATTTCACGGCCATCGCCAAAGGCGCCGGGCTTGCCGCGGAAATAGCCAAAGGCAGCGGCAGGCCGCGCGTCTACATCGTGGAGCCCACGGGGGAATTTGAGAACGATCCCAACGTGACGGACAAGAAATTTCCAGGCAACCCGACGCGGTCCTATCGAAGCAAGCTGCCTTTAAGAGTGCTTGGCGAACTCGAAAGCTGGGAACTGTATGACCCGGAGTTCGTTCAACAACTGAGAACCCGTGTGGAGAATGGTATGGGCAAAATCATTAATTGACGTGCGACACTCCGGTGAAACGAGCGCCCGGCCGTGGCGATAGGGGGCCGAAACCTCGCTCACCCACTGCCAGTTAAAAGTTAACAATCAGGAATTCACATGCGGCTTCGAATTTTTTCTACACTTTTGTTGTGCTTTGCCCTGGGCGCGTGCGCAAGCAAGCATTTAAAACCTGACGGTGTCTCCGCATCGAGTCTGACGTCGACCAATGGCATCCTGGTCGGCAGTTTTGCAAGGAGTCCGGATGGGCCGGTTTACTACAGCCAAACCTTCTATTTCAAAAACGTGAAGACGGGTGAAGTCCACCAGATAAAAGCCCAGCCGACGTTTAACCTCTACACCGGAAAGACTCCGGATGATTTCAGCACGGAAAGCAGTGCTGGTGCGGTTTTTGTGTTCAGCCTTCCTGCGGGGCCATACACCTTTCACAACTTTCGGCTGTATCAGGCCAATGGAGCCTTCCAGCAAAACTGGTCGTCGAAGAATGATTATTCGATTCCCTTCGAGGTCCAGCCAGATACCGTCAATTACGTGGGCGAGATCAAACTGGATGCCTTGAAGGGACGTAATTTTTTCGGAATGACAGTACCCGCCGGGGGCGTCTGGCTGGTCTCAGATCAGCTGGGCCGGGATCTTGAGATTCTTCAAAGAACTCGTACGGATATTCCAGTTTCCAATATGGTGTCGGTCATACCGACCAGGAAGGACGTTTTCACGCCTCTGGTGGTGCTGCCGAGTGAGATGAATGAATATTTGAGCCGCACGAAGGGTCCAAAGCCATAGAAGACACCGATTGTCGGTAGCGGCCATGGCGAGCCTCTAGCCTTGGAGCCGTCAAAATTCGGGATGAATTTCAAAAGAAAAAAGGAGACGAAATGACGCGCTACGCAGACTTCTACCGCCAGTCCATAGACCAGCCCGACGCCTTCTGGACCGAGCAGGCCAAACTCATTGATTGGCACAAGCCTTTCACCCGCGTCTGCAACGACGACAAACCGCCCTTTGTGCAATGGTTTGAAGGTGGGCAAACCAATCTGTGCCACAACGCGGTCGACAGGCACCTTAAAGACCGGCCCGACCAGGCCGCGCTGATTTACGTTTCCAGCGAAACCGGTGCCGAAAAAACCTACAGTTTCCGCGAGCTGCATGCCGAAGTGCAGCGCATGGCCGCCAGCCTGCTGGCCATGGGCGTGGTCAAGGGCGACCGGGTGCTGATTTACATGCCCATGATCCCGGAAGCCGCCTTTGCCATGCTGGCCTGCGCGCGCATAGGCGCCATCCACTGCGTGGTGTTCGGCGGTTTTGCCAGCGGCTCGCTGGCCTCGCGCATTGACGATGCGACGCCGCGCGTCATCATCAGCGCCGACGCCGGTTCGCGCGGCGGCAAAGTCGTGGCCTACAAACCCCTGCTCGACGAAGCCATACGCCTGGCCAAACACCAGCCCGAGGCCGTGCTGCTGGTGGACCGCGGCCTGGCACCCATGCCCATGGCGGCCGGGCGCGACCTGCATTGGGAAACCCTGCGCGCCAAGTACATGCATGCCCAGGTGCACTGCGAATGGCTGGACGCCAGCGCCATCAGCTACACCATTTACACCAGCGGCACCACCGGCAAGCCCAAGGGCGTGCAGCGCGATACCGGCGGCTACGCGGTGGCCCTGGCCGCCAGCATGAAACACATCTTTGACGGCCGAGCCGGCGAAACCTATTTCTCCACCAGCGACATCGGCTGGGTGGTGGGCCATAGCTACATCGTCTACGGTCCGCTGATCGCCGGCATGGCGACCATCATGTACGAAGGCCTGCCCACGCAAGGCATGGACCAGCAGCCCAACGCCGCGATCTGGTGGAGCCTGGTCGAGAAATACAAGGTCACCGGCATGTTCAGCGCGCCCACCGCGGTGCGCGTGCTCAAAAAACAGGACCCGGGCCTGCTCAAAAAGCACGACCTCTCCAGCCTGCGCGCCTTCTACCTGGCCGGCGAGCCGCTGGACGAACCCACGGCGCGCTGGATCAGCGAGGGCCTGAATGTACCCATCATCGACAACTACTGGCAGACCGAATCGGGCTGGCCCATCATCACCATCGCCAACGCCGTCGAAAAAAAGCCCAGCCGCTTCGGCAGCCCCGGCGTGCCCATGTACGGCTACAAGGTCAAGATACTGCACGAGTCCACCGGTGAGGAACTGACCCAGCCGAATGAAAAAGGCGTGGTCGTCATCGAAGGCCCGACGCCGCCCGGTTTCATGCAAACCATCTGGAAGGACGACGCGCGCTTCGTCAACACCTACTGGAAAAGCGTGCCGGGCAAGATGGTGTATTCCACCTTCGACTGGGGCATACGCGACGAGGACGGCTACTTTTTTATCCTGGGCCGCACCGACGACGTCATCAACGTCGCCGGCCACCGCCTGGGCACGCGCGAGATCGAGGAAAGCATTTCAGGCCATAGCGGCGTCGCCGAGGTGGCGGTGATCGGCGTGGCGGACCCGCTCAAGGGCCAGGTCGCCATGGCGTTTGCCGTGCCCAAGGATTCGAGTGTGCTCACCGACAACGCGGCGGCGCTCAAGCTCGAAGGCGAAATCATGAAGCGCGTGGACGGCGACCTGGGCGCCGTCGCGCGGCCGGCGCGTGTGCATTTTGTATCGGCCCTGCCCAAGACCCGTAGCGGAAAGATGCTGCGCCGGGCGATTCAGGCTGTGTGCGAGGGCAGGGACCCGGGGGATTTGACGACCATGGATGACCCGGCGGCGCTGCAGCAGATTCGGGATCGGGTGGCGGGGTAGCCCACAACAACTGGATACGAATTCCCGAGGGGGCGAGGTTCGCATGTCATTGCTGCGTCACGCGCGATGTTCACAGTGAACTTTTCGCAATTTCCCTCGTAATGACCCCATCACCATGCACCCGATTTCTTCGTCCCGACGACCTTGCCGCGCTGATGCGATTGGAGCGGCGCCAGTGGAGTGAGCAACAAGCCGCTGATGAAGAAGTCTTGCGCCAGCGGATAGACAACCACGCCGGGCTCTGCGTGGGTGCTTTTTGCCCTGGCACCGGTGAAGCACTTGCCTCCCTGTTCATGAAACCGGTGGACCTCAAGGACATCCGGAACGCCAGTTCGTGGGCTGATTGTTCTGCGCCAAGCCGCGGCAGCGCGCCCGCTGCACCAAGCCGCCTCTTTGGCATCAGCCTGACCAGTGTTGATCCACGCGCCGCAGCGTCGGTGTTCGAGTTCTTTTGGCCTTATGCGTTGAAACAAGGGTATCGGGAGATCTACCTTGGATCTCCCATACCCGGCCTCAAGCGTGCGTTGGCCGATGACCCAACCCTTGGTGTCGAGGACTACGTGTATTCGCGCCGCGAGCAGTGGCCGCGCGATGCGCAGCTTCGCTATTACTACCAAAAGGGTTTTCGTGAGATCGTGGCGGTGCTCCCGAATTATTTTCCCCATCCGCAGTCGCTTGATTACGGCGTCTTGCTGCGGGGCAAGGTGCCGCTGTCGCGGCTTGGCCTTCTGTGGAAAGTCATGCCTTTCGGATTGCTGCAGTGGGTGCTGGGGTGGATAGCCGGCATAGACAAAAAAGTGCCGAGCCGGCCGGCAGTGCGCGGCGGGGCCGGCACGTGACGCTGGCATCAGCTCCTGCCGATACAGCGTTCACGGGCTTGTGGTGGAACGATGGTGACGCCTTTCGTTCAAGGCTCTTTGACGGCGTCTCGCTCCTGCTTCCCAGCGGAGAGCAGTTTGTCGTGGATGCCGTGTCGGATTGGCTGCGGCAGGCGCAAAAGCCCGCCGTGTCGCCGGCACTGCGGGATGAAGTGAATCGGTTTGTTCGCGAGGAAGCGGCCCACCAACGCGCCCACCGGCTTTATAACGACCGGCTGGCCGAGCACGCGCCGGCGCAACGCCTGGAGGAGCGCATTGCGTCGGCAGTCGGTGAAATCGCATCCAGGAGCCTGGCCACGAGGCTGGCCTTCGCCGCGGCGTTTGAGCAATTGACGGCCTTGCTGTCCGACGAAATTCTGCGCGCACGCAGCCCGTGGCTGGGACATGGAGCGGCGCCGCAGCTTCGCCTCTGGCGGTGGCATTGCGCGGAAGAAATTGGCCACCGCCATGTCGCGCTTGATGTGTTGACCGCGGCCCAGGTGAGCCACGGCCGGCGCGTGCTGGCCATGCTCGCCGCGGTGCTCTACCTGGCGATGGACTTGACCGCCTGTCTTGCTGCGTTCTGCCGGCATGATGTCCGGTCGGGTCGTATTGGCGTTTGGCGCCTGGTCGTGCAAGGCTGCGGGTTTGCCATCCGTGCCACGCCCGGCGTGCTGAGAATGGGCTGGGGTGGCCTGCGCTATATGGCCGCACCGGCGAGATGAAGATGGATACCTTCATGACACCTCTTGCTGACGCCGCATTTGGTGGCGCCGGTCAGTTATGCCGCCATCGGACTCCCGCCGTGTTCAGGGGCCTCGCCGCCAACTGGCCTGCGGTGAAACATTGGACCTTCACGGGCCTTGCCGGGCTGGCACCCGATATGCCGGTGCAACTCGTTTCCGGCGATCGGGAGCGAGGGAGCACAAAGTTTGTGGAGTCCACGCTGCGTCTCTATCTCGAATCCCTGCAGGAAGGCGCAGGCCGCGAAAACCAGTCTCTGTACCTGAAAGAGTTTGACCTGCTCGATGCCATGCCGCGGCTACGGCTTGACCTCATGCATTCAGAAATATTCCCGCCCCGGTCCATTCGCTCGCTGCAAAGCTGGATTGGACCGGCCGGGGCGCGCACGGGGCTCCACCATGACTACCTCGACAACCTCGCGGTTCAGGTTGTGGGCAGGAAGCGTTTCCACCTTGTGCGTCCCGGGACGGTGGAGCGATTGGGGGCGGTAGCGGCCAAATACGATTCGTGGGCAAGGCTGTCCAGGATAGGCGCGCTTGAACTTGCTGCCCAGGTCGCCCCGCAAGGCGATTTTCTGGCGGTCGACCTGGAACCCGGGGACGTGCTGTACATACCAGCCCGCTGGTGGCACGAGGTGCTCAACCTGACCCCTTGCATCCTGTTTGGCGGGTTTTACGGGCCGCCCGCACAGGTGCTGGCGCGATGGGCATGGGTGCGGTCACGCGACCTGCTGCACCATGCCGGGTGGCTGGGGCTCAATGACTGTACCTGTCATCCGGGAAACTGATCGGGACAAGCCGTGGCGTGTCATTCCGGCCGCTTTGTCTCATCTTGAGAAAACTTCTCGACACTTTGTTTCAGCCAAGGGTTTTTACCGGGATACCCCCTTGCGCCCGGTCGTAGCATGACTCGCGCAAGGCCTTGGGGTAGTAGCTGACTGACTTTTGGGGGCCCTGCCATATTCCAACAAAGGGGACTCCAGATGACAACCAAACTCAACGTGAACGGCCGGGCCGTTTCCGTCAATGCCGAACCCGACACACCCCTGCTGTGGGTGATACGCGATGAGCTGGGCATGACCGGCACCAAGTTCGGCTGCGGCGCGGCGCTGTGCGGCGCCTGCACCGTGCACCTCAACGGCCAGCCGGTGCGCTCCTGCCAGACGCCGCTGTCGGCGGCGGCGGGGCAGAAGGTGGCGACGATTGAAAGCCTGTCGCGCAACAACACGCACCCCTTGCAGGTGGCGTGGATCAAGCATGACGTGCCGCAGTGCGGCTACTGCCAGTCGGGCCAGCTGATGAGCGCGGCGGCCCTGCTCACGGCCAACAAGAACCCGAGCGACGCCGACATCGACGCCGCGATGAGCGGCAACATCTGCCGCTGCGGCACCTACCCGCGCATCAAGGCGGCGATCAAGGATGCCGCTTCCAGCCTGCGCAAAGCCTGAGGAGAACCATCATGACCACCACCTCACTGATTTCTCCGAACCGCCGCACTTTCCTCAAGACCTCGTCGGCCCTGACCGTCGCAGGCAGCGGGCTGATGCTGGGCGTCACGCTGGGCGTCCCCTCGGCCGCGCAGGCGGCGGGCACGCTTTACACCCCGAATGCCTGGGTGCACATCGCCGACGACAACACCATCACCCTGATCTCGGCGCGCTCCGAGATGGGGCAGGGCGTCTACACCTCCATGCCCATGCTGATCGCCGAGGAGCTCAATGTCGACATCCGCAAGGTCAAGGTCGCGATCGCGCCGCCGGGCAAGGTCTACACCAATGCCCTGCTGGGCGCGCAAATCACCGGTGGCTCGACCTCGGTGCGCGACGGCTGGGAAAAGCTGCGCATTGCCGGTGCCCAGGTGCGCAGCATGCTGGTCTCCGCGGCGGCGGCCAAATGGAATGTCGATGCCGCCACGCTCAAGGCCGAAAACGGCATGGTCATAGGCCCGAATGGCAAGAAGGCCACTTATGGTTCGCTGGCCGAGGCGGCTTCCAAGCTGCCGGTGCCCGAGAAAGTGGCGCTCAAGGACCCGAAGGACTTCACCGTGATCGGCAAGCCCACCAGGCGGCTGGACACGCCGATGAAGGTCAACGGCACGGCCGAGTTCGGCATCGACGTGAAGCTGCCCGGCATGGTGTATGCCAGCCTGCAGCAATGCCCGGTGATTGGCGGCAAGGTCACCAGCTTTGACGCCGCCAAGGCCAAGGCCATGCCTGGCGTGATTGACGTGGTGCAGATTCCCGACGGCGTGGCGGTGGTCGCCGACAGCTACTGGCATGCTTTCAAGGCGCGCCAGGCGCTGGCAGTGCAGTGGGACGAGGGCCCGGTCGCGGCCATCAGCAATGCCAGCATGCTCGACGGCATACGCAAGGCGGCCGACAGCGGCAAGGCGATTCCCATCGTGGCGCCCAAGGGTGACGCCGCCGGCGCCATGAAAGGCGCGGCCAAGACACTGAAGGCCGAGTATGTCTCGCCGCTGCTGGCGCATGCCACGCTGGAGCCCATGAACTTCACGGCCGACTACAGGAACGGCAAAATCCTGCTGATAGGCCCGACGCAGTTCCAGCAGGGCGCCGAAGGCAGTGTGGCCGCGGCGCTGGGCATCAAGCCCGAGGACATCACGCTGAAAACCACCTTCCTGGGCGGCGGCTTCGGCCGGCGGCTGGAGCTGGACTTCATCGTGCAGGCGGCGCAGATTTCCAAGGCCGTGGGCAAGCCGGTCAAGCTGCTATGGAGCCGCGAGGACGACACCACACACGACTTCTACCGGCCCATGGCGGTCAACCAGCTCTCGGCCGGCCTGGGGGCCGACGGCAAGCCGGTGGCGCTCAATTTCAAGGTGACCTCGCAGTCCATCACGCAGCGCGCCTTCGGCCTGCCCAAGGACACGCTGGACCCGTTTATGGCCGAGGCCGGCGTCATGCCTTACGACATCCCGAACACGCAGTACGACCTGGTGATCCACGACAGCGGGCTGCGCGTGGGCTACTGGCGCTCGGTGAGCCATGCGCTCAATGCCTTTGCCAACGAGAGTTTTGTCGACGAAATGGCGCTGGCCGCAGGCAAGGACCCGTATGCCTACCGCATGTCGCTGCTGGAAAAGCAGCCGCGTTTTGCCAATGTGCTCAAACTCGCGGCCGACAAGTCCGGCTGGGGCACGCCGGCGCCAGCCGGCCGCAGCCGCGGCATCGCGCTGATGGAGGGCTACGACACCTATATGGCCCAGGTGGCCGAGGTGTCGGTCAAGGACAACCAGGTCACGGTGCACAAGATCACGGTGGTGGCCGACCTGGGCCGCATGGTCAACCCCGACACGGTGCAGGCGCAGATCCAGTCCAGCGTCATCTTCGGCCTGTCGGCGGCGCTGAACAACCAGATCACGCTGGACAAGGGCCGGGTGCAGCAGACCAATTTTGGTGACTACCCGGTGCTGCGCATGAACGAGTCGCCGGTGATGGACATCACCGTGGTGCCCAGCACCGAAAAGCCCGGCGGCATCGGCGAGCCGGCGACCGCGCTGGTGGCTCCCGCAGTGGCCAACGCGGTGTTCGCGGCCACCGGCAAGCGGGTGCGCACGCTGCCGCTGAACGACAACCTGGCCAAGGCCTGAGGCGCTGATGAGAAAAAGCCCAGGCCGCAGCGGGAAATGCCCCGGGCTGCTAGCATTTGCCGCATGGACAACATAGACCTCGAAGTTCTGAAAACCTCCTCGCAGTGGCTGGCCGCGGGCCTGCGCTGCGAGCTGGTCACCGTGCTCAAGACCTGGGGCTCCAGCCCGCGGCCCGAAGGCTCCATGCTGGCGATCTGCGAAGACGGCCGGGTGGTGGGTTCGGTTTCGGGCGGCTGCATTGAAGACGACATGATTGACCGGGCGCGCCGCGAAGGCCTGGACCGCGCGCGGCCGGCCATCGTGACCTATGGCGTCTCGGCCGACGAGGCACGCCGTTTCGGCCTGCCTTGCGGCGGCACCATAGAGCTGGCCATGGAGCCGCTGTCGGCGGCCAGCCAGGTGGACGAGCTGCTGCGGCGCCTGCAGGCCGGCGAGCTGGTGGCGCGCCGGCTGGATTTGCACAGCGGCGCCGTCACGCTGGGCACGGCCCAGCCCAGCCAGTCCATGCAGGTGTCCGAAGCCGCGCTGGTGACCCTGCACGGCCCGCGCTGGCGTTTGCTGATCATTGGCGCGGGGCAGCTGTCGCGTTTTGTGGCCCAGATTGCCCAGGGCATGGACTACGCCGTGACGGTCTGCGACCCGCGCGAGGAATACCGTGACAGCTGGCAGGTCGACGGCGTGGAGCTGGCCACCGGCATGCCCGACGACGTGGTGCAGGCCATGAAGCTGGACGCGCGCTGTGCGGTGATCGCGCTCACGCACGACCCCAAGCTGGACGACCTGGCGTTGATGGAGGCGCTGCGCTCGCCGGCTTTTTATGTCGGGGCGATCGGCTCGCGGCTGAATAACCAGCGGCGCCGCGAACGCCTGGCCGAGCACTTTGACATGACGCCGCAAGAACTGGCCAGGCTGCACGGCCCCATAGGCCTTTACATCGGCAGCAAGACGCCGCCCGAGATCGCGATTTCCATCCTGGCCGAACTCACGGCGGTGAAGAACCAGGTGGCCTTGCCGCGCGCTGTGGGCATCGCTGAGGCCAAGGCGCAAGCCGGCCTGGTGCCCACGGGCGAGGTGTGTGAACTGCCCGTGCCGGCCGGCAAGCCTGACGCCTAAGCCCTAAGCGGCGGCCACGTCAAAGGCCGCGGGCGGCAGCCCGGCGCGTGAGCGCTCGGCCATCACGGCCCAGGCCGATTCCCATTCCCGAACGCGAGCCGGCAGGTCAAACAGCGGCGCCACAGCCTTGCCCGCCTGCAGGTGTTGCCGCAGCTGTTGCAGGGCTTGCGGGTCGCGCCCCAGGCGCAGGGCTTCGGCCACATAAGCCGGCCGGCTTTCCATCACGCATTGCGGCAAACCGGCCGCGCGAATGATGCTGCCGCCCAGGCGCGAAGCCATGCTCTCGCCGGCGCAGCTCAGGGCCGGAACCCCCATGCGCAAGGCGTCTTCCAGGCCCAGGTTGGCGTTAAAGCGCAGGGTGTCCAGGAACAGGTCGGCGTGCCGGAGGCAGGCCAGGGACTGGGCGCGTGTGAGCCTGTGGGTAAAGATGAGGCGGCTTTCATGCACGCCGGCGGCATTGGCCTCGCGCACCAGGTTGGCGGCGATGGCCAGGCTGTAGGCGGGCAGCCACAGCACCGCGTCGGGCAGCGAGCGCAGGATTTTCATCCAGGCGGCGAAGCTGGCAGGGTCCAGCATGACCGAGGGCACGGTGGCGCACAGCACCAGCGCGTCGGCCGGCAGGCCGGCCTGCTCGCGGCTGTCCCAGCCGGGTTCCGGCGTTTCGTCATGGGCGGCCAGCCAGCAGCTGTGCGGCAGGCGCACGACGGCGCCGTAGGGCGCGAGGTCCAGCCCGTCGGGGTGCACAAAACGGTCGGACATGTTGTAGTCGCAGGGCCGCGGCGGATTGTGGCGGTGCCAGGTGAGCTGGCGCAGCTGCACGGGCGCAACGCGCAGTTCGGGTATCTCGGGCCGGCACCAGGCGGTGTCGAAGCTCATGTCGACAAACACGTCGAGCTGGTCCAGGCGCATGCGGCCGGCCGCTTCCACGTCCGACATATGGGCGATTTCGGTGACGCTGGCGGCATGCGGCTTGAGTATCTCGGCGTGTTCGGGCTCGGGGTGCCGCGTGGGCGAATAGATATGGATGGCAAAGCGGCCGCCGTCGTGCAGCGCGAGCTGGCGTTTGAGCGCATGGGCATGGCGCTCGTCGCGCAGGCTTTGCACCGCCATGCCGACCTGGATGCGCCCATCGTGCCGGCCCACCCGCGCGGCGCGGCGCGTGAAGGGCGGCAGGGCTGTTTTCAGGCCTTCGCTGATTTTCGCGACCGAGACATTGCGCACCTGGGCGAGTTCGTTCTCGTCCATGTCCAGCATCAGGCCGTAGAACTGCGCGTCACGCCAGTCGCGGCGCCGGCCGGTGCGCAGGCATTCGTCCAGCATCTGCCGCAGCGTGGCAGTGAGGCGTTCGTTCTCCCGCCAGTCGCAAACCGTCATGGCCTCGTAGACCTGGCCGCAGTAAAGCTGCCGGGCGTCGGGAAGTTCGTCCTGCGGCAGGCGCAGCTTGTGGTCCAGGTAGGCTGGCGCGATGGTTCGGCCCAGGAAGTCGCGGAAGTAGGCCAGCGTGTCGGCGTCAAAGCGCAGGCTGGCTTCGCGGGATTGGTCGAAGTCGCCATTGAAGGCCAGCACGGCCGCGCCGCGTATGCGTATGTCCAGGTCGTGCGGAAAGCGCAGGGCCGCCGCTTCGAGCGCGGCCACCGCCTCGGTGTAGCGCCGGGCGCCGCACAGGTAGTCGCTGAGGTTGACGTGGTAGGGCGCGTGGCCGGGGTCCTGCGCCAGGCATTTGCGGGCGCAGTCGATCGCTGCCTCCCACTGGCCCTGCGCGGCGGCCATCAGCCCGACGTTGTTGAGGGCGCGCGCATGCGATGGGTCCAGCGCCAGTGCGCGCTGGTAGGCCATGCCGGCGCGCGCCAGGTCACCGCAGCTTTCGGCGGCGATGGCCAGGTTGGCCGCGCCGTCGGCGGTCTGCAGCAGCGCGGCTTCCACCGAGAGCAGCGCCTTGTAGGCGGCCACGGGCCTGGAAAGCGCGGACAGCAGCGTGGCGCAGGCCGAGGCGGCGTTGACGTCCTCGGGCGCCAGCGCCAGGGCGTGTTCAAAGGCGATCAGGGCCTGCTCGAGCCGGCCCTCGGCATGCAGCTGCGCGCCGCGCTGCATCCAGCCTGGGCTGTCCTGCGGAATGTCCGGGGGCGTGTTGTGCATAGCCCGGATTATGTGGCAGCGGCCTCATATCAACGGGGGATCGCAGGGATAATCGGCGCAGCATGAATGCTCCCCCCGCACAGCCCACCACCCTGCACCTGCTCGGGCGTTTCAGCGAGGCCTTTACCGGCGCGGAACGCGAGCTGCTGGACATACGCCGCCTGCTGGAGGGGCGCCGGCCGGTCAAGCTCTGGTCCGACGTGCCGCCGCATCCCAGCTACGCGGGGCTGGGCATCGCGACCATACAGCCTTTTGCCCAGCAGTTCCCCCGCGGCGGCACCCTGCTGATCGCCGGCGTGCACATGCGGCCCGGCATCTGGCTCAAGTACGCCGGCTTCGAAAAAATCATCCTGTTCTACAACCTGGCCAACCATGGGCAGCTGTTTGCCGCGATGGAAGCCTTGCGCGACAGCACGGGCCTGGACCCGGAACTGGTGTTCGTCTCCAGAATGCTGCAGCTCAGCGTGGGCCTGCCCGGCCGCATTGCGCGCAGCCTGATGGACTTGCAGCCCTTTCTCGCGGTGGCGGATGAGCGCTTTGCGCGGGCAGCGGGCCGGCCTTTTACCGTGGGCCGCGTCAGCCGCGACGCGCCGGACAAACACCACCCGGAGGACCCGGCGCTCTACCGCATGCTGGCCAGCCGCGGCCTCAAGGTGCGCATCATGGGGGGAACCTGCCTGGCGGCCGCGCTGCAAGGCGTCGAGGGTGTGGAACTGCTGCCGGCCGGCGCCGAAAGCGCGGCCGATTTTTACCGTTCGCTTGACGCCTTTTTCTACCGCACGGGCGCTTCCACGGAGGCCTACGGCCGGGTGGTGGTGGAGGCCATGGCGGCCGGGCTGCCGGTGGCGGCCCATGCCCGCGGCGGTTATGCCGAAGTCATGGAGCATGAGGTGTCCGGCCTGCTGGTGCAGTCCCAGGAGGAGGCGTATGACGCGGTGATGCGGCTGGCGGGCGACGCCGGGCTGTGCCGGCGGATGGGCGAGGCGGGCAGGGTGCGGGCGCTGGCCGTGCATGGCCCGGAGGCCACGCAGCGCGAGATGGCTTTTTACCTGGGATCCGCAGCGGCTTCGGCTTCTTAAGGCGCCTGGAAGATGGCGGTACCGGAGAACGTGCCCGCGGGGGATATGTTGCCGTTGTAGATCAGGCCGGCGCGATTGGCATTTAGGCCCGTGAAGATCCCCCTTACCTGGGATCCGGTAAAGCTGGAGCTGGAGAAATAAACCGATTCCGAAATGTTGCCGAATGAGGTGTTGATGGTCGCGGTGAGCTGCGGCCCCAGCCCGCTGGGGTCAAAATTGACCGAAAGATTCGAGGTGTTAAACAGCGTTCCGCTAGTCCCGGTATAGGACGTGGGTGCTGAGCCACCTATCAGGGTGTATGTAGCGACGCCCACGGTGGTGGGCAGGACCGGCGTGGCCTGGCCCACGATGTAGTGCAGCTCGGCGAGGGTGGTGGCGCCGTTCTTGGTGGCGCCGGCCCAATTGCCCCAGCCGATGAAGTCGTTGGTGGCCATGGAGCCGAAGAAGCCCGCCGCGGTGTTGACGGTGGGTTTGAAGACGTTGCCCGAGGACTCGAATTCGCTGACTTTGCCGGTGTTCATCACGACGGAGGCGGAGGTCACCGGGCCGGCGAAGTTGCCACCGGGGTCTAAATTGACCGGAGGGATGTGGTAATGGGCGACGGCCGTCAGGTTGGTGAAGGTGCCGGTGTTTGGATCGGGTACGGGTGTCGTCGGTGTTTGGACGATGGCAGCCCCACCGGTGCTGTTGACCTTGTCGCCTACGTTGACCGGTTCGCGTTCCGGCGGCGGCGTCGGCACATTGGCCCGCACATTGGTGCGCACCGGCGCATCCGTGTTGTTGATGACCCGCACCGATTCGCCGGCCGTCAGGCCCACGCAGCCGCCGGCATTGCAGACCTCGATGGCGTCCAGCTCGGTCGTCACGCCCAGCGAGCCGTCGGGGTTGTAGCCCACATTGAAGCCGGAACCGCGTATGCCTATGGTGGCGGTGGTGGTGGTGACCTTGTAGTTCTCGCGGTTGCGCTTGCCGATCAGGCCGGTGATGGCCCGCATGCTGCCGCGCAGCAGGTCGACCAGAAAGCGGTCTTCCTTGGGGTCGGCCTTGTCGACATAGTTGGCGACCTTGAACTCGGTGTTGGGCTGCAGGGACACCAGGCCGCCGTCGGTAAAGCGCACTTGCGCGCGCCCGCTGGCGCCGGTCAGTATGGCCTGGCCGCTTTCGATGTCCTTGCCCTTGACCAAGGCCGTGGTGGCGCCGTCCGCGCGGCGGACGTTGACGTCGCCGGCGATGAACTGGGCCACGCCCGCGGAAGGCGCGGCGGACGCCTGCAAGGGGTAAATGGCGGCCAGCGCCATGGCCAGGATGGTTTGCTGGAGCTTGATGTGCGGGGTCATGGTGGGTTCTCCGGGTATTTTTATTGAAGCGGTGCGCGCTGGGCTGGTATGGGGGCTACGGGGCGGCCTTGCCTTGCTTAGAGGGGCGGTCTCAGGACCAGGTTGGTCTGCTGGAAAACGGCAGCGCCCGAAACCTGGCCGGTGCTGGGGCCTGTGCCGGTCACCGACGGCGCGCTGTAGACCAGCGCGGCGCGGCTGGCATTGTTACCGGTGAAAAAGCCGGTGACATTGGTGCCCGAGGTGTTGGTGATTTTCGAGTTGTTGATGTTGACGTTGCTGCTGATGCCGTAGTCGTTGCCGCCGAAGCGCGTGGTGAGATCCAGACTGCCATAGCCCTGGCCCGGGCTGTAGACGCCGAAGTTGGCGACCAGCGAACCGCTGACGAGCTGGCCCGCGCCCAGCAGGCTGGAGAAAGCGGTGCCGCCGGCCAGCTGGTAAGTGCCCTGCATGTTGTCGGCCGGCATCTGGGCCGTCGGCGTCGGCCGGCCCATCACAAAATGAACGGATTCAATCGCGGTGGTCGAGCCCGCCACGATTTTTTGCCCCGTCACCCAACTGCCCCAGCCGACGAAGTCGGGATCGGACGGCACGCCCAGCGCGCCTTTTTCCATGGTGGTGAGGCCGGGCGTGCTGCGGAACTGGGTCAGGACATTGCGGCTGTCCAGGCTGTCGAAGTCGATCGGCTTGCCGCTCAGGAAGCTGGTCAGCACGGCGATGCCGGCCTCGGGGTAGTAGCTTTCGACCACCGAGCTGGACGCTGCGGGGTCGGTGAATGCGACAGCGGCGGCCAGGTCGGTGAACACCTGCTTGACGGGCGCCGGCGCGGGCGGGACGATGGCGGGTTTGCCGTCCGACGTTGTCTGGTTGCCCGCAACGACCACCTCCTGGGTGGGCGGCGGCGTCGGCACATTGGCCCGCACGTTGGTGCGCACCGGCGCTTCGGAACTGTTGATGACCCGCACCGACTCACCGGCCGTCAGGCCCACGCAGCCGCCGGCGTTGCAGACCTCGATGGCGTCCAGCTCGGTCGTGATGCCCAGGGATCCATCGGGGTTGTAGCCCACGCTGAAACCGGAGCCGCGTATGCCTATGGTGGCGGTGGTGGTGGTGACCTTGTAGTTCTCGCGGTTGCGCTTGCCGATCAGGCCGGTGATGGCCCGCATGCTGCCGCGCAGCAGGTCGACCAGGAAACGGTCCTGCTTGGGGTCGGCCTCGTCGACATAGTTGGCGATCTTGAATTCGGTGTTGGGCTGCAGGGATACCAGGCCGCCGTCGGAAAACCGGACCTGGGCGCGGCCGGCGGCGCCCGTCAGGATGGATTCGCCGCTCTCCAGCGGCTTGCCCTTGGCCAGGGGCTCGGCCTTGCCGCTGGCGCGCAGCACGTTGACGTCGCCGGCGATGAACTGGGCCACACCGGCCGAGCCGGCGGCAAAGGATTGCGCGGGGAAGGCCGCCGCAACCACGACCGACAGGGCGGCGCGTTTGAGGGGGAATTCCCGCCGGGTTTTCATGGGGCTGTCTGGGCAGGGGCGAGCATGTTCAGTCGGCATCGCGGGTTCAGAAGTCGCGGCGTACCGTGACCGAGAACAGGCTGCGCTTGTAGTCGGAAATCGCGACGTTGGATTTCACCGAGGTCAGGGCCAGTTGGGGCGTGACGCGCCACAGTTTGGCGGGCACCCAGTTCAGGCCCATGTTCAGGTTCCACTGCTTGTCATGGCGGGTGACGAGGAAGAGCGGATCGGCGCCGCCGTATTTGCGGTCTTCGTAAGCAAGGCTGCCGAACAGCGCCAGCGTGTCCGAAAGCGTTTTCTGGATGCCGGTGCGCAGGCCGACGAGGTCATGGCCCAGGTGCGGAACGCCCGCGGCGCGCTCCTTTTCCGTGCCGATATAGCCGCCCGCGAAGACCACGATGTTGCTGTCGCGGAAGGCGTGGGCATAGGAGGTCCCGACCACCGTGCGGGTCGCGTCGCGCAGCGACTGGCCGGGGTAACTCAGGTCGCCCCACTGGATGTAGGTGCTCCACTGGCGAAAGCCGTCGATGCGGTAGGTCCATTCACCGACCAGGCCCTGCTGGTCGCGGGCGCGCGAGCCGGCCACGGTGTAGGTCCCGGCCTGCACCACGCCCGAGAACTCGTGTTTGTCGTAGCGGTAGCTGGCGCCGAAATTGACATCGACCTGGCCGGTGTTGAAGTCGTTGTACTTGGCGTTGACGCGCCCGTTACCGTAGACGTTGCCGATCAGCGACCAGCGCGGGTCGACCACGTAGCGGGCCGACAGGCCACCGCCCAGGCTCATGAACGCGTCCTTGGTTTCGACGCCGGCGGGATTGAGCGTGAAGATCAGGCCGCCAAAAGCGGGTACGGCCACGTTCGGGTTGCCGGGGCCGCTGTTGATGTTGGTGTCGTAGCCAATGCTGGCTTCCAGGAAGGGCTTGACCGACGAGCGGGCGGCTTCTTCGGTGCGGTCAATGGCCTGCAGGAACTGGTCGATGGTGGCGGCGGCTTCGGCCGGGATGTTGTCCTGCTTGGTTTCCAGCAGCACTTGCCGGGAGGCCTTGGTGTCACCGACGGAGAACAGCGCGCGGCCGAGTTCGGCGCGTGCCCGGGAGTTGCTGGGCTGCACGGCCAGCACGCGTTCTAGGGCGAATACCGCGCGGGTGTACTGGCCGGTCTCGTTGGCGGCGATGCCCAGTACGGTGTCGAAGTCCGGGTCGCCCGCGCGCGCCGCCTCTTGCGGCTCCAGCAGGTCGAAGGCTTTTTGCGCCTGGCTTTGGTCCAGCAGGGTGCGGGCATTGCTGACCAGCGCGTCGACTTCCGCATGCGCCAGGCCGTTGGCCAGGGTAGCAAGAAGAATGATGATCCCGCCCGAGAAAAGTTTGGTTTTTGAATACATAAGTATTATTTTATAAAGGTCTCAGGTAACAACCCGTAAGCAACAAAAGTTTTATATCACGCGGGAATGACTTTCAGGGGTTTATTACACCTGCTACAGAGGGCGGAAGTGCGGCGCGGCAACACCTTTTTCGGGCTTTGGCACCGACTTGGTGATATTCACCAGTTTCAGGGGCGGCCAAGGGTATTTACGGGGGACACCTCCCTGGTTTGTCGGAATAATATTAGTCATTGCTTATATTAAGAAGAAGTCGCTATGGATGAGATGATTCAGACCAGTGCCCAGGTGGAACGGGGCCGGGTATTTGAGCTGGCCGCCGAGCTGTTCGCCGTGCTCGCAACGCCCATGCGTTTGCGCGTGCTGAGCGCCCTGTGCGAACGCGAAAAATCCGTCAACGAGTTGCTGGCCGAGATCGATACCACCCAGCCCAATCTCTCCCAGCACCTGGCGGTGCTTTATCGCACCGGTGTGCTGGCCAAGCGCAGGGAAGGCACCCAGGTGATTTACCGGGTGCAAAGCGAAAAAGCCGTGGCGCTGTGCCGCAGCGTCTGCACCCAGATCGCCATCGAACTGGACGAGCCGGGCGCGCTGCCGCCGGGGCAAAGCCTGTCGCCGCGCCCCGGCCTGCAGGACGCCTGAACCGAAAGACGCCACCCATGCTGAACCGATTCCTACAGCGCGCGCCCGAAAACTTTCTTTCGCGCGAGCAGATACAAGAAGTGCGGGCAGGGCGCCGCGGCTTTCTGGCCGGCGCCTTTGCCGCGGCGGCCGGCACGGTGGCCGCGGGCCGGGCCGTCGCGCAGGGCGCGGCGACGCCTGCTGACGGTGAACCTGAAATCCTGAACCTTCCGCCACACAGCAAAGGCCTGGGCCAGCCGGTGGCGGCCCGCGGCTACGGCCTGCCCAGCGAGTTCGAGAAAAACCTGCAGCGCCGCGAAAGCCCGGGCCTGACGCGCGTGAGCCAGGCCAGCGTGAGTTTTTGCCCCTTGCAGGGCCTGTTCGGCATCATCACGCCCAGCGGCCTGCACTTTGAGCGCCACCACCAGGGTTGGTGGGACATAGACCCTTCCAAGCACCGGCTGATGCTCAACGGCTCCGACGAGGCCATGCTCAAGCGCCCCATGGTCTTCAACATGGACGAGCTGATGCGGCTGCCCAGCGTGAGCCGCATGCATTTCATCGAATGCGGGGCCAACACCGGCATGGAGTGGGGCAATGCGGCGGTGCCGACGGTGCAGTACACCCATGGCATGCTCAGTTGCAGCGAGTTCACCGGCGTGCCACTGCGCACCCTGCTGGAGCTTTGCGGCGCCGACCTCAAGCGCGCCAAATTCATCCTGGCGGAAGGCGCCGACGGCTCGGGCATGACGCGCACCATTCCCATGAGCCTGGTGATGAGCGGTGAGGTGCTGGTCGCCTACGGGCAAAACGGCGAAATGCTGCGGCCCGAAAACGGCTACCCCCTGCGGCTCATCGTGCCCGGCGTGCAGGGCGTGAGCTGGGTCAAATACCTGCGCCGCATCGAAGTGGGCGACATGCCCTACGGCGCCAAGGACGAAACCATCCACTATGTGGACCTGCAGCCCAGCGGCCTGCACCGGCAGTACACCAGCATCCAGGAAGTCAAAAGCGTGGTGACCTCGCCCAGCGGCGGCCAGGTGCTGCTGCAAAAAGGCTTTCACAACATCACGGGCCTGGCCTGGAGCGGTCGCGGCAAGATACGCCGGGTCGATGTTTCGGTCGACGGCGGCCGCAACTGGACGCAGGCGCGGCTCGAAGGGCCGGTGCTGGCCAAGTGCCTCACGCGTTTTAACGCCGACTTCGTCTGGGACGGCAAACCGGCGATTTTCCAGAGCCGCGCGGTGGACGAAACCGGGCAGATCCAGCCGAGCTACAACGAATTGCGCAAGGTGCGCGCCTCGCGCAGCATCTATCACAACAACGCCATCCAGTCGTGGGCGCTGGAAGAAAACGGCGAGGTGAAAAATGTCCAGGTTTAAACGTGTCCGGTGCTCGTTGCTGGTGCTCGCCTGCCTCGGCACCATGGGCACGGCATTCGCGCAAACGCAAGCCGCCGCGCGACAGGCGGCGCTGGCCAATATCGGCCGGACCGCCACGCCCGCCGAAGTGAAGGCCTGGGACATCGACGTGCGCCCCGATTTCAAGGGCCTGCCCAAGGGGCAGGGCTCGGTGCGCCAGGGTGAAGTTTTATGGGAAGCGCAATGTGCTTCCTGCCACGGCAGTTTTGCCGAGTCGTCCGAAGTGTTCACGCCGATTGCCGGCGGCACCACGGCGCAGGACGTGAAAAGCGGCCGGGTCGACGGCCTGATGCCGGGCGCCAACCAGCCCAACCGCACCACGCTGATGAAGGTGTCGACGCTGTCGACGTTGTGGGACTACATCAACCGCGCCATGCCCTGGACCGCGCCCAAGACGCTGACACCCGACGAGGTCTATGCCGCGACGGCCTACATCCTGTTCCTGGGCAATGTGCTGCCGGAAGACTTCACGCTGTCGGACGCCAACATCCGTGAGGTGCAGGACCGCCTGCCCAATCGCAAAGGCATGACCACCGCGCACGCGATGTGGCCGGGCAAGGAACTGGGCGGCACGGCCAGGCCCGATGTGCAGGGCTCGAACTGCATGGTGAACTGCAAGGCTGAAGTGGTGGTCAAAAGCTTTTTGCCCGACTATGCGCGCAACGCCCATGGCAACCTGGCCGAGCAGTCCCGCGGGGTGGGCGAAAGCCGTGGGGTGGACACGACACGGCCGGCTTCGGCCGCGGCGGCACAATCGGGCAGCGCCGTGGCGCAGGCGGAGCGCGCGCCCGCCGGGATTCCGGTGGCTGCCGTGGTGAAGACGGCCGCCTCCGGCGCCGCGTCGGTGATGCCGCTGCTGCAGAAAAATACCTGCGTGGCCTGCCACGGCATGGACAACAAACTGGTGGGGCCGTCCTTCAAGGATATAGCCAACAAATATAAGGACCGTGCTGACGCGGTGAATTACCTCTCGGGCAAAATCAAGGCGGGCGGGCAGGGCGTCTGGGGTGCGATTCCGATGCCCCCGCAGGCTTTGAGCGCGGCGGAGTTGGCGCAGATTTCCCAATGGCTGGCGCAGGGCGCGGCGAAGTAGGTGCGCAGGCCGGCAGCGTTTTTTTTTGAGGCATGCTTGGGAGAAGTACCCTCCCGGATTTTTGGGTTTTTGGTGTCCAATCGGGCTAAGTTTTTAAGACATTCAAGTTATATAAAAGAGGAGTTCAACCATGGAACGTCGTGATTTTTTGGCCAGCGGTTCCGGTGCCACGGCACTGGCGCTGGCAGCCGCTTCGGGCCTGAGCCCGGCCTACGCGCAAAACGCGCCGGGCTGGAACAAGGCCGCTTTTGAGAGCAAATCCCTGGCCGACGCGGCCAAGGCCATGGGCGCCACCAGCGCGCCTGTCGAAAGCAAGGACCTGCTGCTCCAGGCGCCCGAAATCGCCGAAAACGGCAACGTGGTGCGCGTCGGCGCACAGAGCAATATCGCGGGCACCACGCAGATCGCGCTGGTCGTCGAAAAGAACCCCAGCGCGCTGGCCGCCATGTTCGAGATTCCGGCCGGCACCGACGCCAATGTCTCGACCAATATCAAGATGGGCCAGTCCTCCAATGTCTACGCGCTGGCCAAGGCCGGCGACAAGTACTTCTATGCGGTGAAGGAAGTGAAAGTCACTTTGGGCGGTTGCGGCGGTTGATTCGCGCCGACCCCGTCTTCACCCCAGCTTGAAATCAGGAGAAAAAAATGTCAGATCCCATGCGAATCCGGGCTCAGGCCCAAGGCGATAAAACCACGGTGCGCGTGCTCGTGAGCCATGAAATGGAAAGCGGCCAGCGCAAGGATGCCGCCGGCAAGACCGTGCCGGCCTGGTTCATCCAGAACATCAGCGCCACCTGGAACGGCAAGACCGTCATGAGCGCCCAATGGGGCACGGCCGTGTCCAAAAACCCCTTTGTGCAGTTCAGCTTCAAGGGCGGCAAGGCCGGCGACAAGATCGCGGTCAGCTGGACCGACAACCACGGCGACAAGCGCACCGACGAGGCCGTCATTTCCTGAGGTTCCCACCGGTTTTCGCGCCGCGGCCCCGGCCGCCCACAACGATATTTGAGGAGAGAGCACGATGAAATTGAGCCTGTTTGGGCTGGCGGCCCTGGCCGCCCTATCCGCCTTGCCGCTGCCGGCGGCGGCGCAGAAGAGCACGGCCGAAGGCATTGCCGAATACCGCGCCATGCTGGCTGACGGCAACCCGGCCGAGCTCTACGAGGCCAAGGGCGAGGCTCTCTGGAAACAGGCGCGCGGCCCGAAAAACGCCTCGCTGGAAAAATGCGACCTCGGCAAAGGGCCGGGCGTGGTCAAGGGCGCTTTTGTCGAGCTGCCGCGTTTCTTCGCCGACACCCAGCGTGTGCAGGACCTGGAGTCGCGCCTGCTGACCTGCATGGAGCAACTGCAGGGCTTTAGCGCCGCCGAGATCGCCAAGACCCCCTTTGGCGCGGGCGAGCAGAAATCGATTGAATCGCTGGTGGCCTATATCTCGGCAGAGTCGCGCGACATGGCTTTCAATGTGCCGCAGTCGCATGCCAAGGAAAAGCTGATGTACGAAGTCGGCAAGAAGGTGTTTTACCTTCGCGGCGGCCCCTATGACTTTTCCTGCGCCTCCTGCCACGGCGAGGACAACAAGCGCGTGCGCCTGCAGGACCTGCCCAACCTGACCAAACAGCCCGGCGCCGGCAACGGCTTTGGCGCCTGGCCGGCCTATCGCGTCTCCAGCGGCGACCTGTGGAGCATGCAGCGCCGCCTGAACGACTGCTACCGGCAGCAGCGCTTTCCCTTCCCGGGCTACGCCTCCGATGCCACCATCGCCCTGGGCGTGTACATGGGCGTCAACAGCAAGGGCGGCGTTTCGATTGCGCCCGCCCTGAAACGTTAATCCGGCAGGACATCCTCATGAACACCTCCTACACACAAGCAGCGCTGTCCGCGGCGGGCCTGGCACTCGCCGCTTTTTTACTGTCCAGTTGCGCCACCGCGCCCACGGCCCAGCAGGTCGATGAAGCCACGCAGCAGGTGCTCAAAAGCTCCTTCCGCGAGCAGGGCATCGCCAAGATGGACCGGCTGACGCTGGACGCCTCCAACCAGGCCTGCTCGGAAGCAGCCGGCAAGCCGCTGGACGAAAAACTCGCCAAGTCCATTGAAGAGGCCAACCTGCAAACCGTGAAGCCGCCTTCGGACGGCAAGTACCTGGGCAACTGGAGCGAGGGCGAAAAAATCGCGCAGAACGGCCGCGGCCTGACCTGGAGCGACAAACCCGGCGAGGCCAACGGCGGCAGCTGCTACAACTGCCACCAGATCAGCAAGGCCGAGCTGTCCTTCGGCTCCATAGGCCCCAGCCTTTACAACTACGGCAAGCTGCGCGGCGTGAGCAACCCGGCTTCGCCCGAAAGCAAGCCTATCGTGGACTACACCTGGGGCAAGCTCTGGAACGCCAAGGCCTACAACGCCTGCTCCGACATGCCGCGCTTCGGCCACGCGTCCATCCTGAGCGAGCAGCAGATCCGCGACGTGATGGCATTGCTGCTGGACCCGAACTCACCCGTCAATAAGTGATCCGCGGCGCTTGCGCGCCCGGGTCGACCGCAACCTGAAAGCATGCCTGGTGCGCCGGGCAGGATGACCAACGCCATGAACCTCTCCCGCCGCGAATTCGCAAGTGTCATGGCGGCCGCCCTGGCCGCCGGTTTCCCCCTGCAGCGCGAGGCCGGCGCCGCCCAGGCCGCGGGCCTGTACGAGTTGCCGCGCAGCGGCAATGTGCACCTGCTGCACATGACCGACTGCCATGCCCAACTGCTGCCGATTTATTTCCGCGAACCCTCCGTCAACCTGGGCGTGGGCACCATGCGCGGGCAGGCGCCGCACCTGGTGGGCGAGCATCTGCTCAAGGCGGCCGGCCTCAAGTCGGGCACGCCCCAGGCCCATGCGCTGACTTTCCTCGACTTCGAGCGGGCCGCGCGCCAGTACGGCAAGGTGGGCGGTTTTGCGCACCTGGCCACGCTCGTCAAACAGCTCAAGGCCGGGCGCCCCGGCGCCTTGCTGCTGGACGGCGGCGACACCTGGCAGGGCAGCGCTACGGCGCTCTGGACGCAGGGCCAGGACATGGTGGACGCGGCCAAGCTGCTAGGCGTGGACGTGATGACCGGCCATTGGGACTTCACCTATGGCGAGGAGCGCATCAAAAAAATCGTCGAGCAGGACTTCGCCGGCAAGATCGACTTCATCGCGCAGAACGTCAAGACCAGCGACTTCGGCGATCCGGTGTTCAAGCCCTATGTGATCAAGGAAATGAACGGCGTGCCGGTGGCCATCGTCGGCCAGGCCTTTCCCTACACGCCGATCGCCAACCCGGGCTGGCTGACGCCCAACTGGACCTTCGGCATACGCGAAAGCGAGATGCAGGAGACCGTCAACGAGGCGCGCGCCAAGGGGGCGCAGGCCGTGGTGCTGCTGAGCCACAACGGCATGGACGTGGACCTCAAGATGGCTTCGCGCGTGAGCGGCATAGACGCGATCCTGGGCGGCCACACCCACGACGGCGTGCCGGTGCCCGTCATCGTCAAAAACCCGGGCGGCCAGACCATCGTCACCAATGCCGGCAGCAACGGCAAGTTCCTGGGCGTGCTGGACCTTGACGTGAAGGACGGCAAGGTGGCGAGCTTCAACTACCGGCTGCTGCCGGTGTTCGCCAAGCTGTTGCCGGCGGACGCGGCCATGAACGAGTTGATCGCGAAGGTGAGGGCGCCTTATTCCGGCAAATTGGCGGAAAAGCTCGCTGTGACCGAAGGAACGCTCTACCGCCGCGGCAATTTCAACGGCAGCTTCGACCAGCTCATCCTCGATGCGCTCATGAAAGTGCGCGGCGCCGAGATCGCGTTCTCGCCGGGATTCCGCTGGGGCACTTCTTTATTGCCCGGCCAGGCCATCACGCGCGAGCATGTGATGGACCAGACCGCCATCAGCTATCCCTGGACCACGCTGACCGACATGCGCGGCGACATGATCAAGACCATCCTGGAAGACGTGGGCGACAACCTGTTCAACCCCGATCCGTATTACCAGCAGGGCGGCGACATGGTGCGCGTGGGCGGCCTGACCTACACCTGCGAGCCTGGCGCCAAGATGGGCGAACGCATCCAGGACATGCGCCTGGGCGGCAAGCTCATCGAAGCCGGCAAGACCTACAAGGTGGCTGGCTGGGCGCCGGTGGCCGAGGCCAGCAAAAACGCCGGCCCGCCGGCCTGGGAGGTGGTGGAGAGCTACCTCAAGGCGCAAAAAGTCATCAAGCCCGTCAAGCCCAACACGCCAAAATTGCGGGGCGTGGCCGGCGACCCGGGCCTTGCTGCCTGAGTTTTTGCCCCAATCTGTCAAACAGCTGTCAATGCGGGGCATGTGACGGCGTGTGAGGGCATGTGAGGCATGTAAAAGTCATGGCCTATTCGAAATGGGCATGGCCTGGTCTTTCCGCTGTCACAGTTCGGTGGCACAATCTGGGTTGTTTCTGAAGGCCCTTCCTGCCACAGTCGCATCCGCTAATCGGTCCAGCCGTGTTGCGGAAGGTTAATCAACCAGCTTTAACCAGCTAATGTTTCCCTAAGGGAAACGGAGGTCAGCGGATATGAGTTCCAGCCCGACGGCATCGTCCGTCTATTCAGCCTATCAAGGCAATACCTACCTCTTCGGCGGCAACGCGCCCTATGTCGAAGAGATGTACGAAAACTACCTCGCCAACCCCGGCAGCGTGCCCGACAACTGGCGCGAGTATTTCGACGCACTCCAGCATGTTCCCGCCGTGGACGGCAGCAATGCCAAGGACGTTCCGCACCTGCCGGTCGTCAATGCCTTCGCCGAGCGCGCCAAGCAAGGCCAGACCAAGGTCGTGGTCGCCAGCGGCGCCGACTCCGAAATGGGCCGCAAGCGCACGGCCGTCCAGCAACTGATCGCCGCCTACCGCAACGTCGGCGCACGCTGGGCCGACCTGGACCCGCTCAAGCGCGCCGAACGCGACAAGATTCCCGAACTGGAGCCCTCGTTCTACGGCTTCAGCGACGCCGACCAGGAAACCGTGTTCAACACCAGCAACACCTTCTTCGGCAAGGACACCATGAGCCTGCGCGAGCTCATGAACGCGCTGCGCGAAACCTATTGCGGCACCATAGGCGCCGAATACATGTACGCCACCGACCAGAACCACAAGCGCTGGTGGCAGCAAAAGCTCGAATCGATCCGCAGCAAGCCCAATTTCGCCAAGGAAAAAAAGCTCCACATCCTGGACCGCCTGACGGCTGCTGAAGGCCTGGAGCGTTTCCTCCACACCAAATACGTCGGCCAGAAGCGTTTCTCGCTGGAAGGCGGCGAAAGCTTTATCGCCAGCATGGATGAGCTGATCCAGCAGGGCGGCATCAAGGGCGTGCAGGAAATCGTGATTGGCATGGCGCACCGCGGACGCCTCAACGTGCTGGTCAACTCCCTGGGCAAGGTCCCGGCCGACCTGTTCGCAGAATTCGACCATACCGCCCCCGAAGACCTGCCCAGCGGCGACGTCAAATACCACCAGGGCTTCAGCTCGGACGTGACCACCCCCGGCGGCCCGGTCCACCTGACCTTGGCCTTCAACCCCTCGCACCTGGAAATCGTCAACCCTGTGGTGGAAGGCTCCGTGCGCGCCCGCATGGACCGCCGCGCCGACCCGCAAGGCAAGCAGGTGCTGCCCGTGCTGGTGCACGGCGATGCCGCTTTCGCGGGGCAGGGCGTGGTCATGGAAACGCTGGCGCTGGCCGAAACCCGTGGTTACTTCACGGGTGGCACGGTGCACATCGTGATCAACAACCAGATCGGCTTCACCACCAGCGACCCGCGCGACAGCCGCTCGACGCTGTACTGCTCCGACGTCGTCAAGATGATCGAGGCACCGGTGCTGCACGTCAACGGCGACGACCCCGAAGCCGTCGTGCTGGCCACCCAGCTGGCGCTCGAGTTCCGCATGGAGTTCCACAAGGATGTTGTGGTCGACATCATCTGCTTTCGCAAACTGGGCCACAACGAGCAGGACACCCCCGCGCTGACCCAGCCGCTGATGTACAAAAAGATCGCGCAGCACCCCGGCACGCGCAAGCTGTACGCCGACAAGCTGGCGGCCCAGGGCATGGGCGACACGCTGGGCGACGACCTGGTCAAGGCCACGCGCGCGGCGCTGGACGCCGGCAAAAGCACCTTCGACCCGGTGTTGACCAACTTCAAGAGCAAGTACGCGGTCGACTGGACCCCATACCTTGGCAAGAAGTGGACCGACGCGGGCGACACCGCCATCCCCATGGCCGAGTGGAAGCGCCTGGCCGACAGGATCACCGCCATCCCGTCCACCGTGACCCCGCACCAGCTGGTCAAGAAGGTGTACGACGACCGCGCCGCCATGGGCCGCGGCGACATCCCCGTGGACTGGGGCATGGGCGAGCACATGGCTTTCGCCTCGCTGGTGGCCAGCGGCTACCCGGTGCGCTTGTCCGGTGAAGACTGCGGCCGCGGCACTTTCACGCACCGCCATGCCGTGATCCACGACCAGAACCGCGAAAAATTCGACACCGGCACCTATGTGCCGCTGCAGAACGTGGCCGACAACCAGGCCCCCTTCGTCGTCATCGACTCCATCCTGTCCGAAGAGGCGGTGCTGGCGTTTGAATACGGCTACGCCTCCAACGACCCCAACACGCTGGTGATCTGGGAAGCCCAGTTCGGCGATTTCGCCAACGGCGCGCAGGTCGTGATCGACCAGTTCATCGCCTCGGGCGAAGTGAAGTGGGGCCGCGTCAACGGCATCACGCTGATGCTGCCGCACGGCTACGAGGGCCAGGGTCCGGAGCACAGCTCGGCGCGCCTGGAGCGCTTCATGCAGCTGTCGGCCGACCTCAACATGCAGGTGGTGCAGCCCACCACGGCCAGCCAGATCTTCCATGTGCTGCGCCGCCAGATGGTGCGCAACCTGCGCAAGCCGCTGGTCATCATGACGCCCAAGTCGCTGCTGCGCAACAAGGATGCGACCTCGCCGCTGTCCGAGTTCACCAAGGGCGCTTTCCAGACCGTGATCCCCGAGAACAAGGAAGAGATCAACAAGAAGGCCGACAAGGTCAAGCGCATCATCGCCTGCTCGGGCAAGGTCTATTACGACCTGGCCAAGAAGCGCGAGGAAAAGGGCGCGGACGACACCGTCATCCTGCGTGTCGAGCAGCTCTATCCCTTCCCGCACAAGGCCTTCGCCACTGAACTCAAGCGCTATCCGAACGCCACCGACATCGTGTGGTGCCAGGACGAGCCGCAAAACCAGGGCGCCTGGTTCTTCGTGCAGCACTACATCCACGAAAACATGCTCGATGGCCAGAAGCTGGGCTACTCAGGCCGTGCCGCCTCCGCGTCGCCGGCCGTGGGCTACTCGCACCTGCACCAGGAGCAGCAAAAGGCGCTGGTGGACGGCGCCTTCGGCAAGCTCAAGGGCTTTGTGCTGTCCAAGTAAGGCCGGCCACTTCACCATACAGAACACAAGAACGCACACGAAAGAAACAACATGGCTATCGTAGAAGTCAAAGTCCCCCAGCTGTCCGAGTCCGTGGCCGAGGCCACCATGCTGCAGTGGAAGAAAAAAGTCGGTGAAGCAATCGCCGTCGATGAAATCCTGATCGAAATTGAAACCGACAAGGTCGTGCTCGAAGTGCCCGCGCCTTCGGCCGGCGTGCTGACCGAGCTGGTGGTTGCCGACGGCGGCACCGTGGTGTCCGACCAGGTGATCGCCAAAATTGACACCGAAGGCAAGGCGGGCGCTGGTGCACCCGCCGCCGCTGCGGCGGCCGCACCGGCTGCCGCGGCAGCTTCGGCACCGGCTCCCGCCGCCGCCCCCGCCGCGGCGGGTGGCTCCATGGCCGGCGTTGCCATGCCCGCCGCCGCCAAGCTGATGGCCGACAACAACCTGGCCGCCGGCTCCGTGCCGGGCACCGGCAAGGACGGCCGCGTCACCAAGGGCGACGTCCTGGGCGCGACCGCCGGCGGCGCCAAGCCCGCCGCTGCCGCGATTCCCACAGGCGCGCCGACCACGGCTTTGCCGCAGGTCGCGGCTTCGGCCAAGCCCGCCGACCTGGGCGAGCGCCCCGAGCAGCGTGTGCCCATGAGCCGCCTGCGCGCGCGCATTGCCGAGCGTCTGCTGCAGTCTCAGGCTACCAACGCCATCCTGACCACCTTCAACGAAGTCAACATGGCCCCCGTCATGGAAATGCGCAAGCGCTTCCAGGAAAAGTTCGAGAAAGAGCACGGCGTGAAGATCGGCTTCATGAGCTTCTTCGTCAAGGCGGCTGTGCATGCCCTGAAGAAATACCCCGTGCTCAACGCCTCGGTCGACGGCAATGACATCGTCTACCACGGCTATTTCGACATCGGTATCGCGGTCGGTTCGCCGCGCGGCCTGGTGGTACCCATCCTGCGCAATGCCGACCAGATGAGCTTTGCGGACATCGAAAAGAAGATTGCCGAATACGGCGCCAAGGCGCGCGACGGCAAGCTGGGCATTGAAGAAATGAGCGGCGGCACCTTCTCGATCTCCAACGGCGGTGTGTTCGGCTCCATGCTGTCCACCCCCATCATCAACCCGCCCCAGTCGGCCATCCTGGGTGTGCATGCCACCAAGGACCGCGCTGTGGTCGAAAACGGCCAGATCGTGGTGCGTCCGATGAACTACCTCGCCATGAGTTACGACCACCGCATCGTGGACGGCCGTGAAGCCGTGCTGGGCCTGGTGGCGATGAAGGAAGCGCTGGAAGACCCCGCCCGCCTGCTGTTTGATATTTGATATTTGATGCAAAAGGCCGATTGCCATTGCAATCGGCCTTTACCGGGCAGCCTGCTCATCGTCGCCACCGTGGAGTCACCATGAAATTGTCCCGAATTTTTGCCGCCCTTGCTCTTCTGTTCAGCGTCGGGTTACTTGCGGGATGCATTTCTATTCCCATGGGAAAACCAGTAGGAACCTTGAGCAACACCTTCGAGGGGCAGCACTTGGTGATCTACCGCGAAATGGACAAGGGCGGAATGTACTTTCAGGGCGAGGTTGATGACACGGTCATCAAGGACTCGCTGACCGCTGGAAGCGTCACTATCGTCCCTGTGTCCGTGGGCAGCCATACTTTTACGGTCAAGCTTCCACCCTTCCATCCAGGCTCAAAGGTGAACGCCAATACTGTGTCGGTGACCGTTGCAAAAAATGAGCGGAAATTTGTGCGTGTGCGACTCAGCACAGGGCGAGTGAGCAACTTCACGACGATGACAGGAGCCTATGCCGGAACGATGGGCACATGGAATTTTCTTGTCGAGGAAGTTGACCCGGTTACGGGCGCCGACGCTGTGAAGACATTGAAATTTGCAAGCTAGAGCCTTTTTGCCATCGCAAAATTGATTAAAGAAAGCTATTTGAAATGAGTAAACAATTTGACGTGATCGTCATCGGCGGCGGCCCTGGCGGCTACATCGCCGCCATTCGCGCAGCGCAGCTGGGTTTTAACACCGCCTGCATCGACGAGTGGAAAAACGCCAAGGGCGGTCCCGCCCTGGGCGGCACCTGCACCAACGTGGGCTGCATTCCCTCCAAGGCGCTGCTGCAGTCGTCCGAGCACTACGAGCAGGCCGGCCATCACTTCGCCGACCACGGTATTGAGGTCAAGGGCCTGGGCCTGGACGTCGCCAAGATGCTGGGCCGCAAGGACACCGTCGTCAAGCAGAACAACGACGGTATCGTCTACCTGTTCAAGAAAAACAAGGTCGCCTTCTTCCACGGCCGCGGTTCCTTTGCGGCGGCCAAGAACGGCCTGTATGAGATCAAGGTCGCCGGCGCCGCCGAGGAAACCATCGCCGGCAAGCACATCATCGTGGCCACGGGCTCGAATGCCCGCGCCTTGCCCGGCGCGCCGTTTGACGAGGAAAACATCCTCTCCAACGACGGCGCACTGCGCATAGGCGCCGTGCCCAAGAAGCTGGGCCTGATCGGCTCCGGCGTGATCGGCCTGGAAATGGGCTCGGTCTGGCGCCGCCTGGGCGCCGACGTGACGGTGCTCGAAGGCCTGCCAACCTTCCTGGGCGCGGTGGACCAACAGATCGCCAAAGAAGCCCACAAGGCTTTCACCAAGCAAGGCCTGAAGATCGAGCTCGGCGTCAAGGTCGGCGAGGTCAAGTCTGCCAAGAAGGGCGTGTCGGTCGCTTATGTCGATGCCAAGGGACAGGCGCAAACGCTGGAAGTCGACAAGCTGATTGTCTCCATCGGCCGCGTGGCCAACACCATAGGGCTGGCACCCGAAGCCGTGGGCCTCAAGCTCGACGAGCGCGGCGCGGTGGTGGTCGACGACGCGTGTAAAACCAACCTGCCCAATGTCTGGGCCATCGGCGACGTGGTGCGCGGCCCCATGCTGGCGCACAAGGCCGAGGAAGAGGGCGTTGCCGTTGCCGAGCGAATCGCCGGCCAGCACGGCCACGTCAACTTCAACACCATTCCCTGGGTGATTTACACCAACCCCGAGATCGCCTGGGTGGGGCAGACGGAAGAGCAGCTCAAGGCCGCCGGCCGCGCCTACAAGGCCGGCACCTTCCCTTTCATGGCCAACGGCCGCGCGCGCGCGCTGGGCGACACCACCGGCATGGTCAAGATGCTGGCCGATGCCGCCACGGACGAAATCCTGGGCGTGCACATCGTCGGGCCTTTCGCCAGCGAGCTGATCGCCGAATGCGTGGTGGCCATGGAGTTCCGCGCCAGCAGCGAGGACATCGCGCGCATCTGCCACGCGCACCCGTCGCTCAGCGAGGCGACCAAGGAAGCCGCGCTGGCGGTGGACAAGCGCACGCTGAATTTCTGATCCAGCGGGCACGGAGTCCGTGACTCAACCGGTACGCGCGGCGTATGACGCTGAACTGGCGGCGCGGGGTTACGTCAGCGACCCCGCGCAGCTGCGCGCCGTCGAGGCGCTGGAACGCTGCGCCTCTGAATGGGCCGAGTTCAAGGAGCAGCGCTCCAACGCCTTCAAGAAGCTGATCAACCGGCCCGACATTCCCCGCGGCGTGTACATGTACGGGGGTGTCGGGCGCGGCAAAAGCTTTTTGATGGACTGCTTTTTCGGGGCGGTCCCGCTGCGGCGCAAGGTCCGGCTGCATTTTCACGAGTTCATGCGCGAGGTGCACCGCGAACTGCAAGACCTGCAGGGCACGGCCAACCCGCTGGATGAGCTGGGCCGGCGCATTGCCAAACGCTATCGGCTGATCTGCTTTGATGAGTTCCACGTGGCCGACATCACCGATGCGATGATTCTTCATCGCCTGCTCTCGGCCCTGTTCGAGAACGGCGTCGGTTTTGTCACCACCTCCAACTTCCACCCCGACGAGCTCTACCCCAACGGCATGCACCGGGACCGCGTGCTGCCGGCCATTGAGCTGCTCAAGGCGAATCTGGAGGTCCTCAGCGTCGACAACGGCACCGACTACCGCAGGCGTACCCTGGAGCAGGCCAGGCTCTATCACACGCCGCTGGGCCCCCAGGCCGACGCTGAAATGACGGAAACTTTCAATGCGCTGGCGGAATCCCAGGATGAAAACCCGGTGCTGCAGATCGAGTCCAGGCAGATCCAGGCCAGGCGCAAGGCGGGCGGGGTGGTCTGGTTCGACTTCAAGACGCTGTGCGGCGGGCCGCGTTCGCAAAATGACTACCTGGAGATCGCGACCCAGTTCCATACCGTGCTCTTGAGTGACGTGCCTTACATGCCCTTACGAATGGCCTCCGAAGCCAGGCGCTTTACCTGGCTGGTGGATGTGCTGTACGACCGGCGGGTCAAGCTCATCATGTCGGCAGAAGTTCCGCCCGAGGCGTTGTACACCGAGGGACCGCTGGTGCACGAGTTCCCCCGCACCGTCTCCCGGCTCAATGAAATGCAGTCCAAGGAATTCCTGGCGCTTGACCGCCGCAACGTGGATACCACCCTCACATGAAAAAATTCGCCGCCGCATGCTTTCTCGCCACCCTGGGCGTGCTTGCGGGCGCGCAACCCGCGGCGCAACAGCCGGCCGCGCCCGCCGAGGCTCCCCGCAGCATCGATGCTGAGCGGGCCAGGATCAGCGCCGAACGCAGTCGCCTGGAAGCGGGTTTCCTCGCTGAAGACGCCGAGTGCTATAAAAAATTCGCCGTCAACAGCTGCCTGGGCAAGGTCAACGAACGCCGCCGCGAAGTGATGGGCGACCTGCGCCGCCAGGAAATCCTGCTCAATGATGAAGAGCGGCGCAACCGCGGTGCCGAGCAGATCCGCAAGACCGAGGAAAAGGCTTCACCCGAAAACCAGCAGGAAGCCGCCGACCGCCGGGCCAAAGCCGCAGGCGACTACCAGTCACGCCTGGAGCGGGAAAAGAAAAAGAACGAGGACCGTGCCGCCGCCAAGGCCGGTGAGCAGGGTAACAGCGATGCCAGCGCAGCCAGGCTCAAGGGCAGCCAGGAGAAATCCCAGACGAAGGCTGACAAGCAAGCCACCGCGGCAGCGGAGGCTAAAAAATTCGCCGACCGCCAGAAGGAAGCGCAGGAGCGCAAGGCCCAGCACGAAAGCGACCGGCTCAAGCAGACCAAGCCGCCGGCCAAGTCCCTGCCATTACCCCAGGACTAAGCGGGGCGGTGGCTCAGGGGCCAAGGGTTCGAGCTTGACGATCACCAGCGAGAGGTTGTCGCCGCCGCCGCGTGCTCGTGAACGGGCTTTCTGGATCAGGAACTCGGTGGCTTCGCGCGGTGACAGCATGGACAGGGCCGAGCCCATTTCGCTGGCGCTGAAGTAGTGCCAGACGCCGTCGCTGCAGGCCAGCAGCACGTCTTCCGGGCGTAGCTGGGGGATGAAGTGGTGCGTGATGGGCGGAGCGTCTTCGGTGCCCAGGCAGCCCATCAGGATGTTGGACTGGGGATGGACGTTGGCTTCCTCCTCGGTGATCTCGCCCTTGTCGACCAGCGTCTGCACGTAGGAATGGTCCACTGTCCTGTGAACCAGCTTGCTGCCCTGGTAGTGGTAGATGCGGGAGTCGCCGGTGTGCACCCAGTGGCAGTCGCCGCCCGGGTTGATCAGGAAGGCCGCCAGCGTGCTGTGGGGCTCCTGTTCGGCCGAGATCGCCGTGAGCTTGATCACGATGTGCGCTTCCTCGACGATCTGCTTGAGCATGGCGGGGGCGTCATCGCTCTCCGGCGAATAGCGGTCAAAGAGCTGCTTGGCGGTCAGCATGACCTGGTCGGAAGCCTTGCGCCCGCCGCTGCGGCCTCCCATGCCGTCAGCCACGATGCCCAGCATGCAGCCGGGAATCCGCGAGTGGCTGAACAGGTTGACCTGGTCTTGCTGGTAGTCCCGGTCCCCTTTGTGGATACCGGTGGAAGCTGTGATTCGATAACCTTTGGACATTGTGTGGTCGTTCGGGCGCGAGGCTCGATTTATGGTCGCAATCGACGTATTATCAAGCGAAGCGGCGCGTACGGATAAAAAACCTTGGACTTAAATTTACATTCCCCGGAACGGCAGCTGATTGAACTCAGGATGGAGCATGCGGACCTCAACGCGCTGGTGGACATCGCGGCGCACACCATGCCCATCGACGAACTGCTGCTCAGGCGCCTTAAAAAACGGCGCCTGCAGCTGCGTGACCAGATCGCTCAACTCGAGTTGTCGCTGGACCCTCCCGAGCCCGCCTGATGACGCTTGCGCTTGAAGTCGAAGAGGCTTTTGCGCCCGGCGGTGTGCTGTCGCGGGCGGCCGAGCACTTCACGCCGCGCAGCGGGCAGACCGAGATGGCCCTGGCCGTGGCACGCGCCATTGAGGGGGCTTACCCCCTGGTGGTCGAAGCCAGCACCGGTGTGGGTAAAACTTTTTCCTACCTGGTCCCGGCGCTGCTGAGCGGCGAGCGCGTGCTGCTGTCGACCGCGACCAAGGCCTTGCAGGACCAGCTGTTCGGTCGCGACCTGCCGCGCCTGGTCGAGGCGCTGGGGCTTCCCGTCAGCACGGCCCTGCTCAAGGGGCGGGCCAGCTACCTGTGCCTGCATCGCATGGAGATGGCCCGCCAGGAGGCTTACCTGCCCGACGGCGTTTCCGTGCGCGCCCTGGCCAGGATTGAAGAATGGTCCAAGGTGACGCGCACCGGCGACCTGGCCGAGCTGCCGGGGCTGGATGAGCGCTCCCCCATGATCCCGCTGGTGACCTCCACGCGCGAAAATTGCCTGGGTGCCCCATGCCCGCGTTTTCGGGCTTGCCACGTGAACCTGGCCCGCAGGGAGGCCATGGCGGCCGACGTGGTGGTAATCAACCACCACCTTTTTTTCGCCGACTTGGCGGTGCGTGAATCCGGCGTGGCCGAGCTGCTGCCTTCGGTGCGCATCGCCATCTTCGACGAGGCGCACCAGCTCAACGAAACCGGCGTGCAGTTCCTGGGCACCAACCTGACCACCGGCCAGTTGCTGGATTTCGCCAGGGACATGCTGGCCACCGGCCTGCAACTGGCCCGCGGCCTGGTCGATTGGCAGGAGGTGGTGTCCGCCGTCGAGCACGCCGCACGCGAGCTGCGCCTGTGCGCTGGCAAGCAATACCCCGGAACCAAGCTCAGGTGGGTGGACGAATCCCCTGAAGGCCTGGATGCGGACGAATGGAACGCCGCGTTGCAGGCCGTTCACGCTTCCTGCGAGCAGGCCTGCGCGGCCCTGGACACGGTCAGTGAAATCGCCCCCGACTTTGTTCGCTTGCATGAACGTGCCGCGGAACTGGCCGAACGCGCCCGGCGCTTTGTCCATGCCTGTGAGCCAGGCTGTGTGCGCTGGGCCGACGTGGGCACCCAACTGCGGCTGGTCGAGTCGCCTCTGGACATTTCCAAGGCCGTCAAAAGCAAGGTGCTGGGCGCGGGCGGCGGCGCCGAAAAAACCTGGGTATTCACCTCGGCCACGCTGGGCGACGACGACAAGCTCAGCTGGTTCACCCAGCCTTGCGGGCTGGAGGAGGCCGAGGTTTTGCGCGTGGGCAGCCCTTTTGACTATGCACGCCAGGCGGCGCTCTATGTGCCGCCGGCCTTTCCCAAGCCGGGCGATCCCGCCCATACGGTGAAGGTGGCCGAATCCGCAGTCAGGTGGTCACGGCGCCTGGGCGGCCGCACCATGGTGCTGACCACCACGCTGCGGGCCTTGCGCACCATTGGTGACGCGCTCAGGGATGTTTTCCGGGAGTCACCCGACATGGAGGTGCTGGTGCAGGGCGCCATGCCCAAGCGCGTGCTGATCGAGCGCTTCCGCGAGGGCAACGCCAACGGCGGCAAAGGCTGCGTGCTGGTGGCCTCGGCCTCGTTCTGGGAGGGTATCGATGTGCCGGGCGACGCGCTGCAACTGGTCATCATCGACAAGCTGCCTTTTCCGCCGCCCAATGACCCGCTGGCCGAGGCCCGCTCCAAGCTGCTGGAGTCACAGGGGCGCAGCGCCTTTAATGATTATTTTCTGCCTGAGGCGGCCGTGGCGCTCAAGCAGGGCGCCGGCCGGCTGATACGCCGTGAAACCGACGAGGGCGTGCTGGTGGTGTGCGACAGCCGCCTGGCATCTATGGGCTACGGCAAGCGGCTGCTGAGGGCGCTGCCGCCCATGCGGCGCCTGGCGTCAGAGCAGGAGCTGACGGACAGGCTGGACAGCCTTACCAGAACTTGTACCAGGGATTGTCTGCAGCCTTGAAGCCCTTGGTGAGGAACTGGCTCTGCGGATAGTTCTTTTCCATGATGCGGCGGGTGTCGTCGCGCAGCTCGGCCATGCCCAGGGCATCATAGGATTTGTAGAGGATGTAGACGGCTTCTTCCAGCGCTGGCACGTCGCGGTAGTCGGCGATCGCGGTCTGGGCGCGGTTGATGGCGGCCACATAGGCGCCACGGGAATAGTAGTAGCGCGCCACATGCACTTCCGATTGCGCCAGCGAGTTCACGATATAGCTCATGCGCAGGCGGGCATCGGGCGTGTACTTGGACTCGGGGAAGCGGGTCACCAGCTCCCGGAATGATTCAAACGATTCCTTGGCGGCCTTCTGGTCGCGTTCGGACAGATCCTGGCGCGAGATAAAACCGAAAATGCCCAGGTTGTCGTTGAAATTGACCAGGCCCTTGAGGTAAAGCGCATAGTCGAAGGCGGGGCTGGCGGGATGCAGCTTCATGAAGCGGTCCAGCGTCGCGATGGCCTGGGCCTGTTCGCTGCCCTTGTACTGGGCATAGGCTTTTTCAAGCTGGGCCTGCTGGGCCAGCGGGGTGCCCGCCGCGCGGCCTTCGAGCTTTTCATACAGGGGAATCGCCTTGTCGTAGGCACCCGAGCTCGCTTCATCCTTGGCTTCGGCGTAGATCTTGTTGGGGCTCCAGGTGGCCGTCTTGTCGGCGGCTGGTGTGCTGGAGCAGCCGCCGATCACAAAGGACAGTGCGCAAACGGCTGCAAGAAGCGGCATTGCATTGGGAACGACCGATAATTTGGTGGAAAACATTGCAATCGACCTTCTTGATGACTGATTCAGAACAAAGCAAATTGATTATATCGGCCGCTGCTGCGCCCGAAAGCGTCCCGGACGAGGCCCAGGAGGAGGGGGATACAGCAGCCGAGATGGAGTTGCGGCAGGTGACGGTGCCCGCGGAGAGTCACGGCAGCCGGCTTGACCGCGCTTTGGCCGCCATTGTGCCCGAGTTCTCGCGCACTTATCTCCAGCAATTGATCGAAGGCGGCATGGTGAAGCTGGCCGGTGCGCCGGCGACCAAGGCTTCGGCCAAGGTCAAGGCCGGGGATGCGCTCCTGATCGAATTGCGCCCCACGCCGCAAAGCCAGGCTTTCAAGCCCGAGGCCATGGCGCTGGACATCGTGTTTGAAGACGCTTACCTGATGGTGGTCAACAAACCGGCAGGGCTGGTGGTGCACCCCGCACCGGGCAACTGGAGCGGAACCCTGCTCAACGGCCTGCTGGCGCATGACCCCCAGGCCGTGTTCCTGCCGCGCGCCGGCATCGTCCACCGCCTCGACAAGGACACCAGCGGCCTGATGGTGGTCGCCCGCCAGCGAACGGTGATGGACCAGCTGGTCGGCCTGATCGCCGCCCGCGAGGTAAGCCGGGAGTACGTGGCCCTGGCCCACGGTGCCTGGCAGGGCGCAAAGACCCGCCAGGTTGACGCCCCCATAGGCCGTGACCCGCGCAACCGGCTGCGCATGGCGGTGGTGGACCTGGAGAAAAACGCCGGCAAGACGGCTTCCACGGTGGTGTCGCTGCTGCAAAACGCCGGCAAGCACTGCCTGGTCAAGTGCAAGCTGCATACGGGGCGCACCCACCAGATCCGGGTCCACATGGCGCTTCTGGGCCATCCGCTGGTGTCCGACGAACTCTATGGCGGGACACCCGCCGCGGGCCTGGGCCGCCAGGGCCTTCATGCCTGGCGCCTGGCCTTCAGCCACCCCGTCACAGGCAGGGCCATGGAATTCCGGGCCGAGCCGCCCGCCGACCTTCAGGCCGCCATTGCCGGTTTGGGCCTGATATACAATCAAATTCAGTAGTCTCCAGCTACCTGCACCATGGCTCCTGACCAGGAGATTGCGCATGGATGCATGCGCGAACAAGCGCCGAACCCACGTTTTCCCGGCCTTTTTTTCCGCCCTTTTTCGGAACGACCACAATCATGAATACGACGGATGCAAAGCGCGTCCTCGAAACAGCACTTATTTGCGCGCAGCAACCGCTGCCACTGCGTGAAATGGGTGTGCTGTTCAACGGGGTACTGACTGCCGACAGCCTCAAGCTGGTACTTGAAGAATTGCAGAATGACTGGTCGGGCCGCGGCGTGGAACTGGTGCACGTCGCGACCGGCTGGCGCTTCCAAAGCCGGCCCCAGATGCGCGAGTACCTGGACCGGCTGCACCCGGAAAAACCGCCTCGCTACAGCCGTGCGACGCTGGAAACGCTGGCCATCATCGCCTACCGCCAGCCCGTAACGCGCGGCGACATGGAAGACATTCGCGGCGTGACGATCAACAGCATGATTCTCAAGCAGCTGGAGGACCGCGGCTGGGTCGAGGTCATAGGCCACCGCGAGACCGTCGGGCGGCCCGCGCTGTACGCGACCACCCGGCAATTCCTGGACGACCTGGGCGTCGAGTCGCTGGACCAGCTTCCCGTCATGGAAAGCAGCGGCGCAACGCCGGCCGCGATGCTCGAGCAGATCGAATTTGGAATGGCCGGGGGCGCGGACGGCGAGGCGCAGCTGGAAGGCCTGGAGCTTGCCGCGCAGGCGCAGGATCCCGCCTTTGTGGAGGACCCAGCCGACGTGAGCGAATCCCCGGAACCGGACGCTGTGAGCGAAGCCCATGAACCGGCCGGCGACGCCGAGGCGGCTGACATTGAAGTGCCCGAACCCGTGGAAGCGGCGGCCGAGGCCTCGCAGACCCAGGCTCCCGGTGACGGTGATGCTGAGGCTTCCGGGCAGGATGACGTCGATTTCCCCGTACGAATGTAAAAAATGACCCAACAAGATCCTCCCGTCTCGCAACCCGTGGACGTGCCCACTGGTGAAGACCAGGCCAAGACGCTGCCCCAGGAGCAGCCCGCGCAGGAGGCTCCCGAGCTGATCACGCCGGCGCAAACCGATGCGCCGCCGCCCGCGCGGCCTGCCAGGGGACGCAACGCCGCCCCTGCTCCCGCCGCCGGCGCGATACGCTTTGAAGACGTGGTGACGGGGCAGTTTGACGCCGACGAGGAGGACGTCGCCCTCGCACCGCCCAAGCGCGTGTTGTCACCGCAGCCCGAAACCCCCAAGCTGCACAAGGTGCTGGCGCAGGCCGGCCTGGGTTCGCGCCTGGAGATGGAGCAGCTGATTCTGGAAGGGCGGATTTCCGTCAATGCCGAGCCGGCCCACATCGGCCAACGCATCCAGTTCGGCGACACCGTGAAAGTCAACGGCAAGCCCATCCGCGTGCGCATAGACCCGCCTCCGCCGCGCGTGATCGCCTATCACAAGCCCACGGGCGAAGTCGTCACGCACGACGACCCGCAGAATCGCCCAACGGTTTTCCGGCGCCTGCCCAAGCTGTTCCAGGGTAAATGGCAGTCGGTGGGGCGGCTTGACTTGAATACCGAAGGCCTGCTGCTGCTGACCAGCTCCGGCGAGCTCGCCAACAAGCTGATGCACCCGCGCTTCGGCCTGGAGCGCGAGTACGCGGTCCGCGTGCTGGGCGCCCTGAACAACGAAGAGAAAAACCGCCTGCTCGACGGCGTGACGCTGGACGACGGCGTCGCCCAGTTCGGCTCCATCGAGGCTGGCGGTGGCGAAGGCGCCAACTGCTGGTACCGGGTCACGATTTCCGAAGGGCGCAACCGCGAAGTGCGGCGCATGTTTGAGGCGGTCGGCCACGCCGTGAGCCGCCTGATCCGCATCCGTTACGGGGCCATGGTGCTGCCGCGCGGCCTCAAGCGCGGTGCGTTTGTTGAGCTGGACGAGCGCGACATCTGGGCCCTGACCAATGCCGTGGCGCGTTCCGAGTCCCGCGCCGATCCGCGTGCAGCCACTGCGGGCCCCCAGGCGGGCGCGCCGGGCGGCGAAGGCGGCGAGCCGCGCCAGGGGCGGGGCCCGCGCAGGAACGAGCGGCCGCGCGGCGGGCGCGACCGCTTTGCGTCGCCACCGGCGGAGCTTTCTTCCGGGGCCGCCGCGCAGGGCGGTGCCGACCAGGAGCCCGACGACTCGCAGCCGCCGCTACCGCGAAACGATTCCGCGCCTCGCGGTAACCGGCGCCGTGGCGGAAAAGGCCGCGGCCAGGGCGGCAATGCCGGTCCCGGCCCCCGCAACGGGCCGCCCCCCGGCAATGGCATGCAGGGGCAAAAACGGCGTGACGACCGCGGTGACCGCGGCGACAAGCTTCCCGGCGGCGCCCAGCCTGATCCCATGAAAACCTCGTTCGGCTATATAGGCGCGGACACCTTTACGCGGCAACGCCAGGGTCAAGGCCAGCAGCGCCGCGGCGGCTCTGGCATGGGCGGCGGCGGCAATGCCGGCGGCCAGCGCCGAGGGGGCGGGGGCGGAAACCGGGGTGGCGGCAATCGCGGCGGTGGAAACCGTGGCGGAAACCGCTGAGCACCGCAGAAGCACTTTGAATCACAGGGTTGATCTGCGGTAGAAAGCCCGCAGGTTAAAATCATGGGCTTTATTCAATTTTTGAATAATTTAAAAATCCAAAAAATCTCAGTTAAGGAACTTTCATGGCTATCGAACGCACCCTCTCCATCATCAAACCCGACGCAGTGGCCAAAAACGTGATCGGCCAGATCTACGCGCGTTTTGAAGCCGCCGGCCTGAAGGTTGTGGCAGCCCGCATGGCCCACCTGTCGCAAGGCGAAGCCGAGGCTTTCTACGCCGTGCACAAAGAGCGTCCCTTCTTCAAGGACCTGGTGTCCTTCATGATTTCCGGCCCGGTCATGATCCAGGCGCTGGAAGGCGAGGGCGCCATCCTGAAGAACCGCGACCTGATGGGCGCCACCGACCCGAAGAAGGCCGCTCCCGGCACCATTCGCGCCGACTTCGCTGACAGCATTGATGCCAATGCCGTGCACGGCTCCGACGCCGCGGAAACCGCCAAGGTGGAAATCGCCTTCTTTTTCCCCGGCATGAACGTCTACTCGCGTTAAACCCATGTCCGACCCCATGCTTCGCTACCCTTTGCCGGGGCTGTCGCTTGCCTGGGGCGGTTCAGCCGCTTGCTTGCTGCGATGACGGCCAACCTCCTTGACTTCGATCTCGATGGTTTGGCCGCCTTTTGCGAGCGGCTCGGTGAAAAACGCTTTCGCGCCACCCAGCTTTTTCGCTGGATCCATCAAAAAGGGGCGACCGATTTCACGCAGATGACGGACCTTGCGAAGTCCCTGCGCGAAAAGCTCACCGGTTCGGCCCATATCCAGGGACCCAAAGTGGTCTCCCGCCACGATTCCGCCGACGGCACCGTCAAATGGCTGTTTGACGTCGGCGCAGGCGATGTCATTGAAACCGTTTTCATCCCGGAAACCGACCGCGGCACCCTGTGCATTTCCTCACAGGCCGGCTGCGCTGTGGGCTGCCGTTTCTGCTCAACGGGCCACCAGGGCTTCAGCCGCAACCTGACCACCGGGGAAATCATCTCCCAGCTGTGGTTTGCCGAGCACTTCCTGCGCCAGCACCTGGGCCGCGAAGAGCGCGTGATCTCCAATGTGGTCATGATGGGCATGGGCGAGCCGCTGCAAAATTACGGACAACTGGTTCCGGCCCTCAAGGTCATGCTGGACGACCACGGCTACGGCCTGTCGCGGCGCCGCGTGACGGTGTCCACCTCCGGCGTGGTGCCCATGATTGACCGCCTTGCGGGCGACTGCCCGGTGGCCCTGGCCGTCTCGCTGCATGCGCCCGAAGACGCGCTGCGCGACAACCTCGTGCCGTTGAATAAAAAGTACCCCATCGCGGAGTTGCTGGAGGCCTGCACCCGCTACCAGGCCTCGGCCCCCCGGGACTTCATCACCTTTGAATACTGCATGCTGGACGGCGTGAACGACCAGCCCGCGCATGCGCGCCAGCTGGTGGCGTTGGTCCAGGCGCACGCGGCGCGCGGCCTGTCCTGCAAATTCAACCTGATTCCCTTCAACCCCTTTCCGGCCTCGGGCCTGAAGCGTTCCGACATGCCGCAGGTTGCCGCATTTGCGAAAATCCTGATGGACGCGGGCATTGTGACCACGGTGCGCAAAACCCGGGGAGACGATATCGATGCGGCTTGCGGGCAACTCGCGGGCGACGTGCAGGACCGCACGGGTGTGGAACAGCGCATGGCCGCCCAGCGGCAAGGTATGCTCGGGGGAATTAAAGTCGTTGTGGCCAAGGGGATGGGTGTATGAGGTTTTTCTCCAATGTGATCTGGTTGCCGGCGTGTGCGCTGGTCTTGATGCTGGCGGGATGCGCCAACCAGCAGGGCGCTGCCGGTGCGGCCGGGGCTTCCAGCAGCCGTAGCGACATCGTTACCGAATCGGACGAGCCCGACGGCCGCCGGCGCGCGCGGCTCAGGCTTGAACTGGCCTCAGGCTATTTCGAGCAGGGCCAGACCAATGTGGCGCTCGATGAAATCAAACAATCGCTGCAGGCCGACCCGAGTTTCGGGGATGCCTATAACCTGCGCGGCCTGGTGTACATGCGCCTCAATGACATGCCCATGGCCGAGGACAGCTTTCGCCGAGCACTCGCGCTGAATGCGCGCGATGCGGACGCGGCGCACAACTACGGCTGGCTGATGTGCCAGCAAGGGCGCTACAACGATGCCCTGCGCATGTTCGGCCAGGCGTCCTCCAATCCCAACTACGGGGGCCGGGCCAAGACGCTGATGACGCAAGGGGTCTGCCAGGTTCGCGCGGGGCAGCGCGCCGAAGCCGAGCAAAGCCTCATGCAGTCCTACGAGCTGGACGCGGGCAATCCCGTCACCGGCTACAACCTGGCCCATCTTTTGTATGAGCGCGGTGAACTGACCCGCGCCCAGTTCTACATTCGCCGGATCAACAACAGCGACCTGGCCAACGCCGAAAGCCTGTGGCTGGGCATCAGGACCGAACAAAAGCTGAACAACCGGAGCGCAGTGCTGCAGCTGGGCGACCAGCTGAAAAAACGTTTTGCGCAGTCCCGCGAAGCGGCGGCCTACGAGAAGGGCGCTTTCAATGAGTGAGCTTGACCCGGTACCCCTGGGGCCTTCGAGCAACGAAGCGGCGCCCTCCGGCTTCAGCCACAGCGGCATGCCGGCTCCCGGTGCGACGGCGGGTAGCCTGCTGCGCGAGGCCAGGGAGACTGCGGGCATACACATTGCCGCGCTTGCGGTGTCGCTCAAGGTTCCCGTGAAGAAACTCGAGGCGCTCGAACAGGACCGCTTCGACCTTTTGCCCGATGCGGTTTTTGTGCGGGCACTGGCCTCCAGCGTGTGCCGTACCCTCAAACTCGACGCAGCCCCGGTGCTGGGCCTTCTGCCCCAGACCAGCGCACCCAAGCTGATCTACCAGGGAACGAGCATCAATGCCCCGTTCCGCTCGCCGGGTGAAGGCCCCGGGCCTTCGATCTGGACCCAGGTTTCCAGGCCGGCCGTTCTGGCGGGCCTGCTCCTGCTGCTGGCGGCCCTGGTCCTGATTTTCCTGCCGGCCGTCAAGCAGGACGGCAGCAACGGCAAAGCCGAAACCGCCGACGCGACCCTGTCGCCGGGCAGTGCTGACGCGGGCAAGCCCTTGCCTGTGGCCATTGCCGGCTCCGGCCTTGCCAAGCCCGCCGCCCCGGCCGAGCCCTCCAATGCGTCCGATGCCGCTGCCGGCACCGCTGCGCCGGCGGCTTCTTTGTCCATCGCGGCACTTCCCCCGGCGGTGGTCAATCCCGCGCCACCAGCCGCCAGCGTTTCCGCGCCTGCCGCCGCCCCTGCGGCTTCGGCGGCGCCTGTGGCTCCGGCAGCGCCAGCCGCTCCGGCTCCCGTCGCCGCCGCCTCGCAGCCCATGCCAGCGGGCATTGTGACCTTCAGCGCCAAGGGCGAATCCTGGGTGGAGGTGACCGATGCCAGGGGCACGGTCGTGCTGCGCCGCACACTGACGGCCGGCGAGGTCGCCGGCGCATCCGGTGTATTGCCGCTGGCCGCCGTGGTCGGAAAGGCCGATCTGACGCAGGTCCAGGTGCGCGGAAAGGCCTTCGACCTGAATGCCGTCGCCAGGGATAACGTTGCCCGCTTCGAGGTGAAATAGTGCCGCAGGCCAGCCTTCCCATTGAGTCCGCCTTTCCCAAGGCGCGGCGCTCCCTCCAGGCGCAGGTCGCCTGGGGTTCGCGCATCGTCACCGTGGGCGGCGACGCGCCGGTGCGCGTGCAGTCCATGACCAACACCGACACGGTGGACGCCATAGGCACCGCGATCCAGGTCAAGGAGCTCGCCCTGGCGGGCTCCGAGATGGTCCGCATCACCGTCAACACGCCCGAAGCTGCCCAGGCCGTGCCTTATGTGCGCGAGCAGCTCGATCGCATGGGCATAGACGTGCCCCTGATCGGCGACTTCCATTACAACGGCCACCGCCTGCTCACCGACTATCCGGACTGCGCCCAGGCCTTGTCCAAATACCGCATCAACCCCGGCAATGTCGGCAAAGGCGACAAGCGCGACCGCCAGTTCGGCCAGATGATAGAAGTCGCCATGCGCTGGAACAAGGTCGTGCGCATAGGCGTGAACTGGGGCAGCCTGGACCAGGAATTGCTGGCCAGCCTGATGGACGAAAACAGCGCGCGCGCGGTGCCCTGGGATGCGAAGCAGGTGATGTACGAGGCCTTGATCACCTCCGCGGTGGAATCGGCCCAGCGCGCCGAGGAAATGGGCATGCCGCGCAGCCAGATCATCCTGTCCTGCAAGGTCAGCGGCGTGCAGGACCTGATCTCGGTCTACCGCGAACTGGCCCGGCGCACGGACCACGCGCTCCACCTGGGCCTGACCGAAGCGGGCATGGGCACCAAGGGCACGGTGGCCTCGGCCACGGCGCTGTCGGTTCTGCTGCAGGAGGGCGTGGGCGACACCATACGCGTCTCCCTGACCCCGCAGCCGGGCGAGGCCCGCACCCAGGAAGTGGTGATCGCTTCCGAGATCCTCCAGGCGCTGGGCCTGCGTACTTTTGTCCCCAGCGTGACGGCCTGCCCCGGATGCGGCCGCACCACCAGCACCACCTTCCAGGAACTGGCCAAGCAGATCGACGACTTCCTGCGCGCCCAGATGCCCGTCTGGCGCGAGCAATACCCCGGCGTCGAAGGGCTCAAGGTCGCGGTGATGGGCTGCATCGTCAACGGCCCGGGCGAGAGCAAGCATGCCGACATCGGCATCAGCCTGCCGGGCTCCGGCGAAGCACCGGCCGCGCCGGTGTTCATCGACGGCGAGAAAAAGCTGACCCTGCGCGGCGACAACATCGCGCAGGAGTTCCAGGTCATCGTTGAAAACTACATTGAAAAACGCTTTGGCACGCACGCCGTCGCTGAAGCTGTCTGACACCCATGGCTGAAAAAACAGTTGCCGCCGCGGCGGAGAAGCCCGCTTTGGCGAAGACGGAAAAACTACTGGCCGTCAAAGGCATGAACGACATCCTGCCGCCCGAATCAGCGCGCTGGGAATGGTTCGAGGCCAAGGTGCGCGCGCTGATGGCGCGTTATGCCTACGCCAATGTGCGCACTCCCATCGTCGAGCCGACGGCGCTGTTTGTGCGCGGCCTCGGCGAGGTCACCGACATCGTCGAAAAGGAGATGTATTCCTTCGTGGACTCGATGAACGGCGACAGGCTCACGCTGCGCCCCGAGGCCACGGCCGGCATCGTGCGCGCCATGGTCGAGCACAACGCGCTGTACAACGGGCCCATGCGGGTCTGGTCGGCGGTGCCGCTGTTCCGCCACGAAAGGCCGCAAAAGGGGCGCTATCGCCAGTTCCACCAGATCGACGTCGAGGCCCTGGGCTTTGCCGGGCCCGATGTGGACGCCGAGCAGATCCTGATGTGCCGGGCGCTGCTGCGCGACCTGGGCATTCCCATGGAGCACGTGCGGCTTGAGCTCAACAGCCTGGGCCAGCCGGCCGAGCGCATGGCGCATCGCGCCGCGCTGATTGCGCACTTCGAGGCGCATGCCGACGTGCTCGACGAAGACGCCAGGCGCCGGCTGCACAGCAATCCGCTGCGCATCCTGGACACCAAGAATCCCGCCATGCAGGCCATCGTCGAAGCGGCGCCGCAGCTGATGGACTTCCTCGGCGAAGCCTCGCTAGCCCACCTGAACGCAGTGCGCGCGGTGCTCGACGCTGCAGGGCTGGCCTACCGCATCAACCCGCGCCTGGTACGCGGTATGGACTACTACAACCTCACCGTGTTCGAGTGGATCACCGACAAGCTCGGCTCGCAGGGCACGGTCTGCGGCGGCGGGCGCTACGACGGCCTGTTCGAGCAGCTGGGCGGCAAGCCCACGCCGGCAGTCGGCTGGGGCATGGGCGTGGAGCGCATGCTGCTGCTGCTGGAGGCGGTCGGCGTGCTGCCGCCCGACAACGCGCCCGACGCCTACGCCATCCTGCCGTCGGCACTGGCCTTGCCCGCCGCCATGGCGGCCTGCGAGGCCCTGCGCGGCGCCGGCATCAAGGTGCAGATGCACGGCGGCACGGCCGAGGGCATGGGCAGCATGAAATCCCAGTTCAAGAAAGCCGACGGCAGCGGCGCGCGTTATGCGCTGATTTTCGGCGACGACGAACTGGCCCAGGGCCGGGTCGCCGTCAAGCACCTGCGCGGCGAAAAAGACCAGGCTCTGCAGGCCCAGGCGCTCCAGCAGCTGGACGATGTGGCGGCCTGGGCCCACACCCTGCGCGGCTGAACCGGCCTGCCGCGCCCGGCGGGGCGCCTCTCGCTGGCCTCTACAATCACCCCAACTCAATCCGCGCCGTCACCGGGCAGAACAAGAAGACTTTTATGGCAAAACACCTCGATTTGGAAGAACAGGAACAGCTTGACGAGCTCAAGCACTTCTGGAAACAGTACGGTGACATGATCACCTGGGCGCTGATTGTCGTGTTGGGCGCCTTCGCGGCCTGGAACGGCTACCAGTACTGGCAGCGCAACAAGGCGGCGCAGGCCGCGGTCATGTATGAAGAGGTCGAGCGTTCCGTGCAGTCGGGCGATGTCGCCCGGATTGACCGTTCCCTGGCCGACATGAAAGAGCGTTTCAGCGGAACCGCCTATGCCCAGCAGGCCGGCCTGCTGGCTGCCCGGGCGTACTACGACAAGGGCAATGTCGACGCTTCGCGTGCCGCCCTGAACTGGGTGGCTGAAAAAGCCTCCGACGAAGGCTACCAGGCCATTGCGCGCCTGCGCCTGGCGGGCCTGCTGCTTGAGAAGAAGGCCTACGACGAGGCGCTCCAGCAGGTTTCGGGCAGCTTCCCCAAGGGTTTCACGGCGCTGGCCGCCGACCGCCGCGGCGACATCTTCGCCGCCCAGGGCAAAAAGGCCGAAGCCAAGGCGGAGTATGAGAAGGCCTACAAGGAGCTCGACGAGCGCGCCGAATACCGCCGTCTCGTCGAAGTCAAACTCAATGCGCTGGGTGTAGACCCGGCCGCACAGGCCAAATCCGCAACCGCAGCATCGACTACCGAGGTGAAGAAATGATCCGTCCGTCTTTCAGGCCCCTGGCCCATGCCGTGCGAGTGCCGGCCCTCATCCTGCTGGCCGCCGCCGTGGGTGGCTGCTCGATGTTCGGCAGCGGCCCCGCCAAGCCGCAGCCCGCAGAACTCCAGCCGGTAACGGCCCTGGTGTCGGCCCGCCAGACCTGGACCACGCGCGTCGGGCAGGTGAATTTCCCGCTGGATACCGGCGTTGCCGGCAACAGCGTGGCGGTGGCCAGCGGTGACGGCACCGTCGCCCTGATCGACGCCCAGACCGGCCGTGACGTGTGGCGCCTTGCGCTCAACACGCCGCTGGCGGCGGGTGCCGGCAACGACGGCAAGGTCGTGGCCGTGGTCACCAAGGCCAATGAAATCGTCGCCCTGCAGGACGGCCGTGAAATGTGGCGCCAGAAGCTGGGCGCCCAGGCCTTCACCGCGCCTTTTGTGGCCGGTGCGCGCGTGTTTGTGCTGGCGGCGGACCGCTCGGTCAGCGCCTTTGACGGGCAGACCGGGCGCAAGCTCTGGGCCCAGCAGCGCCCCAATGAGCCCCTCATCCTGCGCCAGTCCGGTGTGATGCTGGCCGTCGGCGACACCTTGGTGGTGGGCCTGGCTGGCCGCCTGGCGGGCCTGAATCCTTCCACCGGCAGCATCCGCTGGGAAGCCCCGATCGCGACGCCGCGCGGCATCAATGACGTGGAGCGCCTGGTCGACCTGGTCGGGCACGTCAGCCGGCAGGGTGACGTTGTCTGCGCGCGCGCCTTCCAGGCCAGCGTCGGCTGCGTCAATGCCGCGCGCGGCAACCTGCTCTGGACCAAGCCCGCCAATGGCGTGCAGGGCCTGGACGGCGACGACCGCTTTGTGTTCGGCACCGAAGCCGACGGCAACGTAATTGCCTGGCGCCGCACCGACGGCGAGCGCGCCTGGACCACGGACCGCCTGCGTTACCGCGGCCTGACCGCGCCGCTGGTGGTGGGGCGTTCCATCGCCATCGGCGACTTCACCGGTTACCTGCATCTGCTGTCGCGTGAAGACGGCTCCCTGCTCAACCGCCTGCCCACCGACGGCACAGCCATCGCCGCCACCCCCGTGCTGGTGGGCAATACGCTGATTGCCGTGACCCAGGGCGGCGGCGTTTACGGCTTCCAGCCCCAATAAGGGGCCGTGCGGCCCCGCCTGAAACTGATTGATGAAACCTGTCATTGCGCTAGTCGGCCGCCCCAATGTGGGCAAGTCGACGCTTTTCAACCGGCTGACCAAGACGCGGGATGCGATCGTGGCCGACTTTGCCGGCCTGACGCGGGATCGTCATTACGGTAACGGCAAGCTGGGGCCTCACGAGTACATCGTGATCGACACCGGCGGCTTTGAACCCGACGCCGCCTCCGGTATCTACAAGGAAATGGCCAAGCAGACGCGGCAGGCGGTCGCCGAGGCCGATGTGGTGGTTTTTGTGGTCGATGCCCGCGCCGGACTCAACGCGCAGGACCACGACATCGCCAAATACCTGCGCAAGCTGGGCAAGCCCACGGTGCTGACGGCCAACAAAGCCGAAGGCATGACCGAAGGCGTGCAGCTGTCCGAGTTCTTCGAGCTGGGCCTAGGCGAGGTGCTGCCGGTTTCCGCCTCGCACGGCCAGGGCATGCGTACGCTGGTCGACACGGCGCTGGCGCCGCTCAACCTGCCCGACCCGGAAGAAGAGCCTGAGCCGCAGGATCCCTCCGTCATCCGCCTGGCCGTGGCGGGACGCCCCAATGTGGGGAAATCCACGCTGATCAACACCTGGCTGGGCGAAGAACGCCTGGTGGCCTTTGACCTGCCCGGCACCACCCGCGACACCATTTCGGTGCCGTTTGAGCGGGCAGGGCAGAAGTACGAGCTCATAGACACCGCCGGGCTGCGCCGCAAAGGCAAGGTTTTTGAGGCGATTGAGAAGTTTTCCGTCGTCAAGACCCTGCAGGCCATTGAAAACGCCAATGTGGTGCTGTTGCTGCTGGACGCCACCCAGGGCGTGACCGACCAGGATGCCCACATCGCCGGCTACATCCTGGAAAGCGGCCGCTCCGTGGTGGTGGCCGTCAACAAGTCGGATGCGGTGGACTCCTACCAGCGCGAGCTGCTGGAGCGCTCCATCGAAACCCGGCTGGGTTTTCTGAAGTTCGCCTCCATCCACGCGATTTCGGCCATCAAGCGCCAGGGCCTGGGCCCGGTCTGGAAGTCCATCGTGCAGGCCCATGCTTCGGCCAACCGCAAGATGTCCACCCCGGTGCTGACACGGCTGCTGCTCGAGGCGGTGCAGTTCCAGCAGCCCCAGCGTTCCGGTGTGTTCCGCCCCAAGCTGCGCTACGCCCACCAGGGCGGCATGAACCCGCCCATCATCATCATTCACGGCAACTCGCTGGAACATGTCACCGAGTCCTATAAACGCTACCTGGAAGGGCGTTTTCGCAAGGAGTTCGACCTGGTCGGCACCCCCTTGCGCATCCAGATGAAAAGTTCGCACAACCCCTTTAAGGACAAGGAATCGGCCTAGGACTACATGACCCGGCGCTAGCGCTGTGGTAAGGTCAGGTTCTATTAACTTTTGAACACGGAAAATATCGTGAGCAATAACAAAGGCCAGCTCTTGCAGGACCCATTTCTCAACACCTTGCGTCGCGAGCATGTTCCTGTCTCCATCTATCTCGTCAACGGGATCAAATTGCAGGGCCAGATCGAGTCTTTCGATCAATATGTGGTTCTGCTTCGCAACACCGTGACCCAAATGGTCTACAAGCATGCGATTTCCACCATCGTTCCCGGCCGCGCGGTGAATTTCGCGACCAGCGAGTCTGAAGAAAGCCCCGCCAGCTGAGTTCGTCCGATGCTCCGGTGAAACCGAAACCCCTTGTGCTTCTCGTGGGGGTGGACCTCGGTTTCCCGAACTTTGATGCTGATCTGCAGGAACTGGGTTTGCTCGCGCAAACAGCGGGCCTGCAACCGGTTGCGCGCGTCACCTGCAGGCGCAAGGCGCCCGACGCCGCGCTTTTTATCGGCAGCGGCAAGGCCGACGAAATCAAGCTGCTGGCGCTGGACACCGGCGCCACCGAAGTGCTGTTCGACCAGTCCCTGAGCCCGGCCCAGCAGCGCAACCTTGAACGCCACCTCGATATGCCGGTCAACGACCGGACCCTGCTGATCCTGGAAATCTTCGCCCAGCGGGCGCGCAGCCACGAGGGCAAGCTGCAGGTCGAGCTGGCCCGGCTGCAATACATGTCCACGCGCCTGGTGCGCCGCTGGTCCCACCTGGAGCGGCAAACCGGCGGCGCCGGCGTGCGCGGCGGCCCCGGCGAAAAGCAGATCGAGCTCGACAAACGCATGATCGGCGACGCCATCAAGCGCACCAAGGAGCGCCTGGCCAAGGTCAAAAAGCAGCGGCAAACCCAGCGCAAGCAGCGCGAGCGCCGCAATTCCTTCACCATCTCCCTGGTGGGCTATACCAACGCCGGCAAGTCCACGCTCTTCAATGCGCTGGTCAAGGCGCGCGCCTATGCCGCCGACCAGCTGTTCGCCACGCTGGACACCACCACGCGCCAGCTCTACCTGGGCGACGCCGGGCGCTCGGTCTCGCTGTCGGATACCGTGGGTTTTATCCGCGACCTGCCGCACGGCCTGATAGACGCCTTCGCGGCCACCCTGCAGGAAGCCGCCGACGCCGATTTGCTGCTGCATGTGGTGGACGGCGCCAATCCCGACTACCTTGAACAGATCGAGCAGGTGCAGCGCGTGCTTTCAGAGATAGGTGCGGCCGACGTGCCGCAAATACTTGTCTTCAACAAGCTGGACGCCATTGAAAAGGACAGCTTGCCCCTGCAACTGCAGGACATGTTCGAGCTCAGGGATGCGTTTGAGGGTTCCAGCCGCAGCGCTGAACGGGTGTTTGTGAGCGCCCGGACAGGCGAGGGCCTGCCGCTTTTGCGTGCCTTGCTGGCTGCCTGCGCGGCCAACCCGCCGGCCGAGGAAATCCCCCTGGCCGCCGAGGACCTTGTCTGATATGGCGAATTCATTAGGCACAATGTCGGTGTAATGAAAAAAAGTGAGTTTGATCCCATGAATCTGAACCCCGTGCTGCAGACTTTGACGACCTTGCCGGGCCGGCTCAGGCAACGCGCCCAAGGCATGTTCAACCTCAATGATCCGCGCTGGGGCCGGGACGACGACAAAGCCTCGTCCGACGACAGCAAGCCGGAGGCGCCTCGGGACGACAAGCAGCCGCAGCGTCCGCCCAACCGTCCGCAAGGGCAGGGTCCCAACCAGGGCCCGCCCGACCTTGACGAACTCTGGCGCGACTTCAACCGCAAACTCGGCGGGCTTTTCGGCGGCGGCAAAAACAACAACCCCAACCGCGGCGGTTTCGGCCGCGGCAATGGCGGCGGCGGAAACAACGGCGGCTTCCAGCCCGACATGAAAAGCGCCGGCATAGGCGTCGGCCTGATCGCCAGCGTCGCCGTGCTGATCTGGCTGGGCACCGGCTTTTTTATCGTCCAGGAAGGCCAGCAGGCCGTCATCACCCAGTTCGGCAAATACCACTCCACCGTGGGCGCGGGTTTTAACTGGCGCCTGCCTTATCCCGTCCAGCGCCACGAGATCGTCGTCGTCACGCAGATCCGCTCCGTGGATGTCGGCCGCGACGTCATCATCAAGGCCACCGGCCTGCGCGACTCGGCCATGCTGACCGAGGACGAAAACATCGTCGAGATCAAGTTCGCCGTGCAGTACCGTCTCAATGACGCGCGCGCCTACCTGTTTGAAAGCAAGGACCCGGCCGCCGCGGTGGTGCAGGCCGCCGAGACCGCTGTGCGCGAAGTGGTCGGCAAGATGAAGATGGATTCCGCGCTCGCTGAAGAGCGCGACCAGATCGGGCCGCGCGTGCGTACCCTGATGCAGACCATCCTGGACCGCTACAAGGTCGGCGTGGAAGTGGTCGGCATCAACCTGCAGCAAAGCGGCGTGCGCCCGCCCGAGCAGGTGCAGTCGGCCTTCGACGACGTGCTCAGGGCCGGCCAGGAGCGCGAGCGCGCCAAGAACGAGGCCCAGGCCTATGCCAACAACGTGATCCCGCGCGCGGTCGGCTCCGCCTCGCGCCTGAAGGAAGAGTCCGAGGCCTACAAGGCCAAGATCGTGGCGCAGGCCCAGGGTGACGCGCAGCGCTTTCGTTCCGTGCTGGCCGAATACCAGAAGGCGCCCCAGGTCACGCGCGACCGCATGTACACCGATGCCATGCAGCAGGTGTACACCAACGTCACCAAGGTGCTGGTCGAATCGCGCCAGGGCAGCAACCTGCTGTACCTGCCGCTGGACAAGATCATGCAGATGACGGCCCAGGGCGATGCCGCCGTTTCGGGCGACACCCCGCTGATTCCTCCCGGCTCGGCTTCGTCGTCCACGGTGCCCGCGCCCACCTCCAGCCTGCCACCCATCGATGCCCGTTCACGCGATTCCGCCCGCTCGCGCGACCGTGAAACACGCTAAGGAAGACGATCGTGAATAGAGTTGGATTTATTGTTTCCTCGCTGCTGGTCGTCCTGGCTTTGCTCAGTTCCACGCTGTTCGTGGTCGACCAGCGCCAGTTCGGCGTGGTCTATGCCCTGGGGCAGATCAAGGACGTGGTCACCGAGCCCGGCCTGCACTTCAAGATGCCGCCGCCTTTCCAGAACGTCTCGTACATCGACAAGCGCCTGCTGGTGCTCGACAGCGTCGACGCCGAACCTATGCTGACGGCCGAAAAGCAGCGTGTCGTGATCGACTGGTACGTGCGCTGGCGCATCACCCAGCCCAGCGAGTACATCCGCAATGTCGGCCTGGACGAAAAAGCCGGCGCCAACCAGCTGAGCCGCGTGGTTCGCAACGCCTTCCAGGAAGAGATCAACAAGCGCACCGTCAAGGACCTGCTCTCGCTCAAGCGCGAAGCGCTGATGGCCGACGTCAAGCGCGAAGTGCTGCAGGCCGTGCAGGGTGCCCAGCCCTGGGGTGTGGACGTGGTCGACGTGCGCATCACACGCGTGGACTACGTGGAAGCCATCACCGATTCGGTCTACAAGCGCATGGTGGCTGAGCGCCAGCGCGTGGCCAACGAGCTGCGCTCCACCGGCGCGGCCGAAGGCGAAAAAATCCGCGCCGACGCCGATCGCCAGCGCGAGGTGACCATCGCCAACGCCTACCGCGACGCGCAGAAGGTCAAGGGCGAGGGCGATGCCGAAGCCGCCCGCACCTATGCCGAGTCGTTCGGGCGCGATCCGCAGTTCGCCCAGTTCTACCGCAGCCTGGATGCCTACAAGGCCAGCTTCAGCAAGAAAAGCGACGTGATGGTGCTGGACCCTTCGTCTGACTTCTTCAAGGCGATGCGCGGCCCAGGCTCAGGCAGCGCCGCACCCGCCAAAAAATAAGCCGGCGTGGACGGCAATACCTTCTGGCTGGCACTGGCCCTGATGCTGGTCATCGAGGGCCTGTTGCCCTTCATCTCTCCCGGCGGCTGGCGCCGCATGTTCGAGCAGATCCTCACCCTGGGCGACGGCCAGATCCGCTTCTTCGGGCTGTGCAGCATCGCGGCAGGCGTCGCCCTGCTGGTGCTGCTGAGCTGAATTTCACACCCACAGCCCAGGCACTATTTCTCTGCGGGGGCCTTATCAGCCTCCGGCAAGCCGAAAACCGGCCTCAAGCCCGGTAAAATGCTGTTTTTAACAGCCCACGAAAATCACAATGCCCGCCTGGTCGTCATCATGGCAATTGCCCGATCAAATTGCCGATGTCCTGCCCTCCGAGGCGCGCCACATCGAAGAGCTGCGCCGCCTCTTCCTGGACACCGCCCGCAGCTACGGCTATGAACTCGTCATGCCGCCGCTGCTCGAGCACCTCGAGTCGCTGCTGACCGGCACCGGCGAAGCACTGGATTTGCAAACCTTCAAGCTGGTCGACCAGCTTTCCGGCCGCACACTGGGCCTGCGCGCCGACACCACGCCCCAGGTTGCCCGCATTGACGCCCATTTGCTCAACCGCAGCGGCGTGGCGCGCCTGTGCTACTGCGGCCCGGTGCTGCACACCCGCGCCGACCGGCCCCATGCCACCCGCGAGCCGCTGCAGTTCGGCGCTGAGATCTACGGCCATGCCGGCCTCGAGGCCGACCTCGAAGCCCAGCAGCTGGCGCTGCAGGGCTTGAAGGCCGCCGGCGTCACCGCGCTGAGCGTCGACATGGCCGACGTGCGCATTGTCAACAGCCTGCTGGCCGGCGCCACCCTCAGCGCCAAGACCCTGGCCCTGATCCACACCGCGCTGGCCGCCAAGGACGCGAGCGAGCTTGACAGCCTCACCGCCGGCCTCAAGGACGGTATTTCCAGCGAAGCGCGCCAGGGCCTGAAGGCGCTGCTGCAGCTCTACGGCGATGAAAAAGTCCTGGCCGAGGCCGAAAAAGCCCTGCCGCCCTCGACGGGCCTCAAGGCCGCCCTGCAAAACCTCCAATGGCTGGCAGCCCACACCCGTGGTGAAAGCGGCGAGGTCAAGGTCAGCTTCGACCTGGCCGACCTGCGCGGTTATGCCTATTACAGCGGCACGCGCTTTGCCATTTACGGGCAGGGCGCCGAACTCGCGCGCGGCGGCCGCTATGACGAGGTCGGCGCCGTGTTCGGCCGCAACCGCCCGGCGGCCGGCTTCAGCCTGGACTTGAAGGAACTCGTCAGCGTGCTGCCGCCGCGGCCCCTGAAGGCCGCCATACGCGCGCCCTGGAGCGAGGACGCCGGCCTGCGTGCGGCCATCGCGCGCCTGCGCGCCGGCGGCGAAACCGTGGCCTGCGTGCTGCCCGGCCACGAACACGAAGTCAACGAATTCGATTGCGACCGCGAACTGGCCAACGCTGCCGGTCAATGGGTGGTCCAGCCCCTGAAGAAAGCCGCGTGAGGGCCCCGTGCCCCCGTCCGGCTTGATCCCAACACACCTTAACGAGAATTGAAGATGACAAACAAACAAACCGCAGACGCGGGCCGCAATGTCGTGGTCGTGGGCACCCAGTGGGGCGACGAAGGCAAGGGCAAGCTGGTCGACTGGCTGACCGAGATGTCCCAGGGCGTGGTGCGCTTCCAGGGCGGTCACAACGCCGGCCACACGCTGGTCATCAACGGCGTGAAGACCGCGCTGCACCTGATCCCCAGCGGCATCATGCGCCCGGGCGTGAAGTGCTACATCGGCAACGGCGTGGTGCTGTCGGCCGCCAAGCTCTTCGAGGAAATCGAAGGCCTGGAAAAAGCTGGCGTCGAAGTGCGTTCACGCCTGCGCATCAGCGAGGCCTGCCCGCTGATCCTGCCTTTCCACGCCGCGCTGGACATCGCGCGCGAAGCCTACCGCGAAAAGGGCGGCACCACCAAGATAGGCACCACCGGCCGCGGCATAGGCCCCGCTTATGAGGACAAGATCGCCCGCCGCGCCCTGCGCGTGCAGGATCTCAAATACCCCGACCGCTTCGCCGCCAAGCTGCGCGATCTGCTGGAGCTGCACAACTTCGTGCTGACCGGCTACCTGCACGCGCCGGCCGTCGACTTCGACACCGTCTACGCCGAAGCCATGCGCCATGCCGAGCTGCTCAAGCCCATGATGGCCGACGTCTCGCGCGAACTCAATGACGCGCACCGCGATGGCGCCAACCTGCTGTTTGAAGGCGCGCAGGGCACCTTGCTCGACGTCGACCACGGCACCTATCCCTATGTCACCTCCAGCAACTGCGTGGCCGGCAATGCCGCGGCCGGCGCCGGCGTGGGCCCGGGCATGCTGCACTACATCCTGGGCATCACCAAGGCCTATTGCACGCGCGTGGGCGGCGGGCCTTTCCCGACCGAGCTCGACTGGGAAAAACCCGGCACCGTGGGCTACCACCTGAGCACCGTGGGCGCCGAAAAAGGCGTGACCACTGGGCGCAGCCGCCGTTGCGGCTGGTTTGACGCCGCGCTCCTCAAGCGCTCGGCCCAGGTCAACGGCCTGTCGGGCCTGTGCATCACCAAGCTCGACGTGCTTGACGGCATCGACGAGCTCAAGCTGTGCACCGGCTACGAGCTCGACGGCCACATCACCGACATCCTGCCTATGGGTGCCGAGGACATCGCGCGCTGCAAGCCGATCTACGAAACCCTGCCGGGCTGGAGCGAAAGCACGGTCGGCGTCACGGAATACGCCAAACTGCCCGCGGCCGCGCAAAAATACCTGCACCGCATTGAGGAAGTGACCGGCGTGCCGATTGACATGATCTCCACCAGCCCGGACCGCGACCACACCATCCTGCTGCGTAACCCCTACGCCGCCGCTTGAGCGGTTGCCAGCCACAGCCTTAGCCAAACACGCTTGCCGCCCCCTGAAAAGGGCGCAAGCAGCGAATACATCAGGAGCGCCACCCATGTTGACAGAAGACGGCAAGCATCTCTACGTGAGCTACGACGAGTACCACAACCTGATCGAAAAACTGGCGATCAAGATCCACCAGTCCGGCTGGCAGTTCGACACCATCCTGTGCCTGGCCAGGGGCGGCATGCGCCCCGGCGACATTCTCTCGCGCATCTTCGACAAGCCGCTGGCCATCATGTCTACCAGCTCCTACCGGGCTGACGCCGGCATGACGCAGGGCAACCTCGACATCGCCCGCTACATCACCACCCCCAAGGGTGAGATCGCCGGCAAGGTGCTGCTGGTCGACGATCTGGCCGATACCGGCCACACCCTCAACGCCGTGATCCACCAGCTCAAGAACAACTACAAACCCATCACCGAGCTGCGCAGCGCGGTGATCTGGACCAAGGGTGTTTCCACCTTCGAGCCCGACTACTCGGTCGAATTGCTGCCCACCAACCCCTGGATCCATCAGCCGTTTGAAGGCTATGACTCGCTGTCGCCGGCGCAGCTCATGGCGAAGTGGAAGATATAGCCCCCACGGTCGCTCACTTCGTGTAGCTTCCTGCCCCCCGAGGGGGCCGCTGCGCCTGCGGCCCGGCGAAGCCGGTTCCGCGGCCCCTGCTGGAATGTGCGGCCAGGCTGCCGGCGCTGCTTTTGTTCCGCTGCTCTTCAAGCTTCTGAGCTTGCCGTTAATATGCGGTGATGAGCGAAACATCCACTACTCTGATTCATCACCCTTACAAGCCGCCTGCCGGGTTTGACGCCATCCCGCCCGGGGTTTACAAGGCTTCGACCATCGCCTTTCCCACCGTCGCCGCGCTGCGCAGCCGCGACTGGAAACACAAAACCGGCTATGCCTACGGCCTGCACGGCACGCCGACCACCTTCACGCTGGAAGAGCGCATCGCCACGCTCGAAGGCGGCAAGCATTGCACGCTGGTGCCCAGCGGCCTGGCGGCGGTGGTGCTGGTTGGCATGGCCTTGCTCAAGGCCGGCGATGAACTGCTGATCCCCGACAACGCCTACGGCCCCAACAAGACCTTCGCGCAGGGCGAGCTCGCCGCCTGGGGCATCAGCCACCGCTTTTATGACGCGATGAACCCGGCCGACCTGGCCGTCAAGCTGGGCCCGAAAACCCGGCTGGTGTGGATAGAGGCGCCGGGCTCCATCACGCTGGAGTTCCCCGACATGCCGGCCTTGGTCGCGGCCGTCAAGGCGCACAAGAACGTGCACCCTGCCGGCATCGTGACCGCGCTCGACAACACCTGGGGCGCCGGCCTGGCCTTTAACGCTTTCGACCTGGGCCTGGACATCTCGGTCCAGGCCTTGACCAAATACCCCAGCGGCGGCGCCGACGTGCTGATGGGCTCCGTGGTCACGCGCGACGAGGCGCTGCACCACCTGGTCCATTTTTGCCACATGCGTGTCGGCTACGGCATAGGCGGCAACGATGCCGAACTGGTGCTGCGCGGCCTCAACAGCATGGCCTTGCGCTACGCCGCCCAGGACGCCGCCACCCGCGAACTGGCCGCCTGGCTGGCCGGCAGGCAGCAGATTGCCACCGTGCTGCATCCGGCTCTGCCCGGATCACCCGGCCATGAAACCTGGAAGCGCGACTGCACAGGCGCGGCCTGCCTGATGAGCGCGGTCTTCAAGCCCGAGTTCAGCCCCGAGCGGGTGGACCGCTTTTGTGACAGCCTGAAACTTTTCAAACTGGGTTACAGCTGGGCCGGGCCCATGAGTTTGTGCGCGCCCTACGACATTCCGGCGCTGCGCACCACACCATGGCCCCACAAAGGCGGGCTGGTGCGGTTTTCGGTGGGGCTGGAGGCCGTGGCCGACCTGCAGGCCGACATCGCCCAGGCCCTGGAAAAAGCCTGACCCAAAGCCGTATCAAAAGCCTGGCGTTGCCTGACGGCAATGCAGTACAGTAAGGGTTACCTCCTTACGAAAGCACGCAGTGGCAACTCCCAATTACTCTTACGAAAAGCGCCAGAAAGAGCTCGCAAAAAAACGCAAAAAAGAAGAAAAGCTCAAGCGCAAGGCGGAGGGCAAGCAGGATGATGCGGCCGACGATGGGAACGATGCGCCGCCCGCCGACGGCGATGCACCGGCCGGCGTGCCACCCACCGACCCGGCGCCCTGAGCTTTCAGGCTTGACACCCCCAAAACCCGGCACACCCAGCGTGTGGCCGGGTTTTTTGTTGCCGGCTGCTGCCTTATTTGGGCAGCCAGCCCAGCTCCCTGGCATGCAGGCTTTGCACATACAGCCTGTCCGCCGTCTCCGTCACGGCGGTGGTTTCGGGATAGGCGCCCGTCGGGTCCTGCAGGTCGGCCACCACTTTCCCGTCTTCCGTGAACGCCACCACATGGCCGTAGGCCTTGGGAATAGGCCACAAGGCGCGCGGCAGGCGAAGCGTCAGTTTGCGCATAAAGGGCTTGCGGGCCATGCCGTCAATCTTTGGGTTGCGCGGCTTGACGAGGCCCACCCAGACCTTGCCGTCCAGGCCGCGCATCAGGTTGTCGGGGTAGCCGGGCAAGTTGTCAAAAAGCGGCTTGAGGCTGGCGCCGGGCTGGCCGACGTCCTGCTCCCGCGCATCCACCGGCAGTTTCCAGATGCGGTACCTGCCGGTTTCAGCCACAAACAGCGAGCGCTCGTCCTGGCTCAAGGCCACGCCATTGGCAAAGCTCAGGCCTTTTGCTACGACGCGTGTGGCCCGGGTCGCCGGGTCGTATTCAATCACCCGGCCCGTGGCGGACTGCTCCAGGATGTCGAGAATGCTGGCCTCGAAGGTGCCGCCCCATTCCCGGGCCCCAAAGCGGGTGGACGCGTCGCTGAAATACACCTTGCCGTTGCGGGCCACCACCACCGCATTGGCATACAGAATCGGCATGCCCGCGGCCTTGTCCGCCAGCACCGTCACTTTTTTGTCCGGCGCAATCGACAGCAAGCCCCTGAAAGCATCGGCGGCGATGAGGTTGCCGGCCGCATCGAAGTCAAAACCCAGCACGCGGCCGCCGGTGTTGACCACCACCTCCCGGCCGCTGCCGTCCGGATTCATCCGCAGGATGGCGCCACTGGCCACCGCGGCGTAGAGTTTTCCGTCCCGGGCGGCGACCAGGTGCTCAGGGCCTTCCTCGGTCCCCAGCGGGATGGTTTTCAGTTTGGCGAGTTTGTCGTTGGCCGCGAATGGGCCGCTGTAGCCGGGAGGCGCGGGCGCTTCCCAGCTTTGCGGCGCGATGGGCACCGGCCACAGGCACAGGTAGGCGGCCAGCCCGGCCAGGGCGATGCCGGCGGCGGCAAGGATTTTTTTCATGTTGTTGTCTCCTCCTCAAGAATGGCCCTGGCCAGCCCCGCCATGGTCTGCCTGGACCGGTTGGCCGCGTTGAGCGGGGTGGCTTTCGGGTACTGGCTGAAGTTGCGCTCCATGGAGCGCGCATAGCCCGGGTCGTAGTGCAGGGTGAGCAGCTCGCGCACCACCGAGGCCGCGTCGCCGGCGCGCGCGCGGGCCTGCCAGTCCTGCACCGTGGCCTTGCCGCGCACCTCGGTCAAGGCGCCCAGCCGCTCGCAGAAAAACGCGGTGTCCTTGACGAAGAAGTCATAGTCCTCGAGCAGCAGCGCCACGCGCTCGTCCTCGTGCAGGCGCAGGTCCAGGCAGGGACTGGCCCGCATGGCGGTCATCAGGCCTTCAGGCACCGCCACATTGCCGACTTTTTTACTTTCGCTTTCCACATACACCGGCCTGGCCGGGTTGAAGCCGCGCAGGGCGGACCAGATGGCGCTGTCAAAGGCCTTCTGGCTGGGCTGCTCGAGGCCGGGAATTGCACCGAGCACCGAGCTGCGGTGCCTGGCCAGCGCCTCCAGGTCCAGCACCTGCGCGCCTTCGGTCCCCAGGGCCTGCAGCAGCCGGGTCTTGCCGGAGCCGGTGGGGCCGCACACCACCCGGTAGTCAAAGCGCGCCGCCAGCCGCGGCAGGTCGGCCACCAGTGCCGCCCGAAAGGCCTTGTAGCCACCGTCGACAAGCGTGACCCGAAAGCCGATCTGCTCCAGCACCAGCGCCAGCGCACCGCTGCGCTTGCCGCCGCGCCAGCAGTAAAGCAGAGGCTGCCATTCGCGGGGCTTGTCCAGCACCTCGCGCTGTATGTGTTCGGCGATGTTTTTCGCGACCAGGGCCGCACCCAGTTTTTTCGCCTCGAACTGGCTGATCTGTTTGTATTTTGTGCCGACGATTTTGCGTTCCTCGTCGTGCAGGCTGGGCCAGTTCAGCGCGCCGGGCAGGTGGTCCTCGGCGTATTCGCCCTCGCTGCGGGCGTCGATGATGTCGGAGTAGCGGCCCAGGCCGGCCAGCGCCTCCTCGGCGGAAATGCGGTCCAGGCTCACTTGAGCAGTTTCTTGAGTTCGGGCCACACATTGGCCAGCATGCGGGGCTGCGACTGCTCGTTGGGGTGGATGCGGTCGGCCTGGAAGGCGGCCACAGGGTCGGCGGCGTCGGCGACACCCTTGAGGAAAAACGGCACCAGCGCCACTTTTTCGGCCTTGGCGACCTTGGCGAACAGGCCCGAAAAATTCGCCGCATAGGCGCTGCCGTAGTTGGGCGGCACCTGCATGCCGACCAGCAGCACCCGCGCGCCGGCCTTTTTGGCGGCCTGCGTCATCGCGCTGAGGTTTTGCTCGGTCATGTCCAGCGGCAGTCCGCGCAGGGCGTCGTTGCCGCCCAGCTCTATCACCACCACGGTGGGCTTGTGCTGCGCCAGCAGGGCCGGCAGCCGGGAGCGGCCGCCCGAAGTCGTGTCGCCGCTGATGCTGGCATTGACGACCTTGGCACTTTTCTTTTCGCCGGCGATCTGCTTTTCCAGCAGCGGCACCCAGCCGGTGCCGCGCTTGAGGCCGTATTCGGCGCTCAGGGAGTCACCGACGACCAGCAGCGTGTCGCCCTGGGCCGCGGAGGCGGGCGCCTGCGCCTGAACGGCCGGGACCGCGCCCAGCGCGGCGGCCGCCAGCAGCGCGGCCAAAGGTTTTACCAGGCGCGCTATTGTTTGGCCGGCAAGCTTGGTAAAGTCGGATTTCATATTTTCTGACAAGGCTGACATGTTTGAACCTGCGGTGAGTGATGCTTCCATGGGCTCCACAGCGCCCGGCTTTCCCGGCGCGACTGCAAAGCCTGAGGCTTCAATTATTTCCGTGGAGCATGTTTTCAAGTCGGTCACCGACTCCACCGGCACATTGGCCATTTTGCGCGATATTGACTTCGCGCTCGCCGCGCGTGAAACCGCCGCCATTGTCGGCGCTTCGGGCTCGGGCAAAAGCACCTTGCTCTCCATCATCGCCGGACTGGACACGCCCACCCAGGGCACGGTCAAGCTGGCCGGGCAGGACCTGTTCGCCCTCAGTGAGGACGACCGCGCCGCCCTGCGCGCCCAGAAGGTCGGTTTTGTGTTCCAGAGCTTCCAGCTCATGGGCAACCTGACCGCGCTCGAGAACGTCATGCTGCCGCTGGAGCTGTCGGGCGCCAGGAATGCGCGCGCGCAGGCCACTGAGATGCTCAGGCGCGTCGGCCTGGGCGAGCGCCTGGGCCACTACCCCAAGGTGCTGTCGGGCGGCGAGCAGCAGCGCGTGGCGCTGGCGCGGGCTTTTGTGGTGCAGCCGGCAGTGTTGCTGGCCGACGAGCCCACCGGCAGCCTGGACTTCGCCACCGGCGAAACCGTCATGTCGCTGATGTTCGAGCTCAACCGCGAACTCGGGACCACCCTGGTGCTGGTGACGCACGACCAGGGCATTGCCGCGCGCTGCGAGCGGCGCATCACCATAGACGCGGGACGGGTTATTTCAGCCTGAGCCTGGGTTGCCCGGGCCAGCGCCGGGCTCAACGCAGTTTTTGCGCCGCGGCCAGGAATTTCGCCCGGTCGTCGGGCTTGTCGATCTGCAGCGCCAGGGCCTTGGCCAGCCCGCCCAGCGTGGTGTGGCGTGCCGACTCTTTGCGCACCAGGGTCTTGGCCAGAGGGCCTATGTACAGGCTCAGCATGCGTTCCAACTGGGACTGCAGTTCGGCGCTGAAATACTGCACATTGATGGAGGTCGAGGTCGCGGACGGTCCCGAAGGCGACGACAGTCCCGAGGGCCGGCTCATATCCTGGTGCCGCAGCCCGGACACCGGCATGGACAGCACGCGGCTGGGCGCGCTGGTGCCGCCGGTGGCGCTGGTAACACCGCTGCGCGGGCCCGAAGCCCCCAGCGGTGTTGAATGCACGGGCGCGCTGGCATTGCGCGGCCGCACAAAGGCTTCGCGCGCCGTGGCGTCGGGAATGGAGACGGCCAGCAGGTCGCGCAGGCCCTGGGCGCTCACGGTGCGCGGCACGGACTTCTTGACCAGCACCCGGGCCAGCGGGCCGATCAGCTTGGCCAGCTCGGTTTCAATGTCGTGCACGACTTCGGGGGTCAGCGAGGCCAGCGCGGCGAAGGAGGCCGTGTGCTCGAACTCCAGATTGCGCGCTGCGGGCGCCGCCGGGGCGGCATTCGGGTCCAGCACCGCATAGATCTCGTGCGATCGCAGGTGCTTGTCCATGTGCGGGCCGAGGTAGTCGAAATGGCCGGCCGCGCTGTCGGTGATGCGCGAGATCACGTCGTAGTAGGCGCGCGAGACCACCACCTGGTTGGGCCTGGCGAAGTCCATGATGCGCTGGGCCACGTTGATGCCGTCGCCCACCACGTTGACCCGGTTGTTGATGTCGAACACCATGCGGATGGGCCCCAGGTGCAGGCCTACGCGCAGCGACAGCTTGCGGCCGTACTTCTGCGCCAGCAGGTCGCGCAGCAGCAGGGCCGACTGCAGCGCCTCCTCGGGATCGCCCAGGAAGCAGATGGCCGCGCCGTCGCCGGTGTCTATCATGATGCGCGACGACTCTTTCACGCCGCCTATGGCCTTGGTGATCAGCTCGTTGAACAGCGACTTGACCACCACCTGCTGGTCCACCGAATAGGTGGAGTAGGACACCAGGTCCAGGAACATGATGGTGCCCAGCACGTTCTTGCGCAGGTTCTCGGCGCTGTTGAGCGGGATGGACTGCGAATTGGCGGCGTAGGCGAGCAGGGCGTTGTCCGGCGGCGCGGTGACCGTTTTAACTTCGGCCGGCGCCGGCGCCGGCGCGGGCACGGGCGGGGCAGGAGGTGTTGCGGGCACCAGCACGCTGGCCGCGCGCAGGGTTTGTGTCTTCACGAAGTCCGAGCTCAGCAGCGCCTGGCGCAGCGCCGCGATGTCCTGCGGCCGCTGGGTTTCATTGGGCGTCATTGCCCAGTCGATGGCGCGCAGCAGCGGCGCGCCGAAGACCACCGCGCTGGCGGTGTCGGCGGCCTTGGGCATGCTGTCCTCGCGCACGCGCGAGGCCGACTCCATGGGCTTTTGCCCGGTCGTCATCCAGTACATCACCGCGCCCAGCGAATAGACATCCGTCCACGGACCCTGGTGGCCCTTGCTGTGGTATTGCTCGAAGGGCGCGAAACCCGGGCTCACGATGTTGGTCATGTCCTGGTTGCCGGTCAGGCGCCTGGCCGCGCCGAAGTCCAGCAGCACCGGCGTGCCGTCGGCACGGATGTAGATGTTGTCCGGCTTGATGTCGCGGTGCAGGAAGTTCACCTTGTGCACCGCCTCCAGGCCGTCCATCAGCGGGTAGACGATCTTCAGCAGGCCCTGCTGGTCCAGCGCGGGCTGCTTGGCCAGCCAGCGCTTGAGCGGGTCGCCCGACTCGTACTCCATGACGATGTAGGCGGTGCCGTTTTCCTTGAAGTAGCGCAGCACCCGCACGATGTTGGGATGGCGAAACGAGGCCAGCGCGCGGGCTTCGTCCAGGAAGCGCTCCAGGCCCCACTGGAACTGGCCCCGGTTTTCACCGGAGCGGACGTGGACCGACAGGTCGGCCGAACGCACGGCCAGGTCGCCCGGAAAGTATTCCTTGATGGCCACCGGCAGCTGCAGGTTGATGTCCTGCGCCAGGTAGGTAATGCCGAAACCGCCGCCGCCCAGCATTTTTTCAATGCGGTATTCAAAAACGGTCTGCCCCGGCGCCAGGGCGGCCACATCCCCACTTCCCGGGGCGTCGGGCCGCACGGGCAGGGTTCGGGTCTTGTCTTCGGGCTCGGTCATGCGTCCGGTGTCGTGGTGGGCGGGTAATCCGTTGTTCAGTCGCCGCGATCAATCATTTGCATGGCTTTTTCCAGGCTGCGGCGCATACGGTTGAAGGAACTGCCCAGCACCGCCACCTCGTCCTTGCCGCCGTCGGCGAATTCGGGCACCTCGAAGTCGCCGGTGCTGACTTTGTCAGCCGCCTGCGACATGCGGCGTATGGGCCGCACGATGAGCCAGCTCAGCATCAGGTTGAGCACCACGAAGACCACCACGAACACCGCGGCCAGCGAGGCCATGAAGGTCTTGAAGGTGCGCTCTGCATTGCGGATGGGAATTTCCATGGGCACCGTTACCACCTGCGCGCCTATGATTTCATTGTGTTTCCAGCCGAAGCCGTTGGCCTCGCCGTAGATCTTGATCATGCTGGCCGGCGCGGCGGCCGGCACGCTGTGGCACTGCAGGCAGGCCGCGTTGGTGATCTGTATCGGCTTGGCGATGTAGAGCAGCCGGCCCGTGGCGGCGGCGCGCTCCGAGATCAGCTCTTTCGAGTCGGCGTTCTGGCGGAACTGCTGGACGATGTCGGCTTCCCAATCGGTGGCGCGGTCGCGCGGGTTGGTCGGGTTCAGCGTCGCTTCCTTGTAGCCGTAGTCGCGGTACTTCTTCTGGATGTGGCCCAGGGTTTCGGTGGCAGCGTAGGCCGGCACGGTCTGCGGCAGGAAGACTTCCTCGAGCTGCTTGTCCAGGTGCGGCTTGATCTGCTCGACCGTGTAGGCGCGCACCGAGAGGGCGGTGTCCATCATGAGCCGCGCATTGCGCAGGACTTCCTCGCGGGCGTTTTCCTGCAGGAGCTGGCGCGATATGAACCCGGCGGCGCCGAAGCCGGCCAGGAACACCACGATCAACACCAGATTAAATTTAAGCCTCAATCCCATAGTGCCCCCAACTGTGCGCGTTATTGCGGAAAACGTCCTGCCTGCAGGATCAACAAATTGTTACTATTTTAGACTTACCCAGCCCGCATTGTGACCGTCGGTCGGTCCCTGTGCACCGGTAGTAATGCCTAAGAAGCTATTAACGGCCTAAACGGGGCTCCGTGACGACCGTTAACAGCTTCCGGGGGCTGCAGTGATAATCCCCTGCATGTCATCTACCCCCAAAGTCCTTTTTGGCTTCCATGCTGTCGGCGTGCGCATCAAAACCGCGCCCAAGTCCGTTCTGGAGGTGTTTTTCGACGCTTCGCGCCGCGATGCGCGCATGCGCCAGTTCACGGACCGGGCCCGCGAGGCCGGCATACGGCTGATCGAGTCCGACGGCCTGCGCCTGGCCAAGATGTGCGGCAGCCACGGCCACCAGGGGGTGGTGGCCCGGGTCGATGCCCTGGCCCAGGTCAAATCGCTCGATGAGCTGCTCGAGCAACTTGAGGAAGCCGGCACGGCCCAGCCCTTGCTGCTGGTGTTGGACGGCGTGACCGACCCGCACAACCTGGGCGCCTGCCTGCGCGTGGCCGACGGCGCCGGCGCCCATGCCGTGATCGCTCCCAAGGACCATGCGGCCGGCATCAACGCCACCGTCGCCAAGGTGGCCAGCGGCGCGGCCGAAACCATGCCTTATTTCATGGTCACCAACCTGGCTCGCACCCTGGGCGAGCTCAAGGAACGCAACATCTGGTGCATAGGCACCAGCGACGACGCCGAAAAAACCATTTACGACGTGGACCTGAAAGGCCCGGTTGCCCTGGTGCTGGGCGCTGAAGGCGAGGGCATGCGCCAGCTCACGCGCAAGACCTGCGACGAGCTGGTCAGCATCCCCATGCGCGGCGCGGTGGAAAGCCTCAATGTGTCCGTGGCCAGCGGCGTCTGCCTTTACGAAGCCTTGCGCCAGCGCAGGGCATGACGCCGCAGCGCTTCGACCTCGTCGTCATAGGCGCGAGTTTTGCCGGGCTGGCCTGCGCGCGCGCCGCGGCCCAGGCCGGCCTGCGGGTCGCCGTGGTGGAAAAGAAGTCTTCCTCAGGGGACAAGCTGCACACCACCGGCATCATTGTCAAAGATGCCATAGACACCATCCCCTGGTTGCAGCAGGTACCCGCGGCACTGGTGCGCCAGGTGGACGGCGTGCGGCTGTATTCGCCCAACCTGCGCCACGTGGACCTGCACGCGCCCGGTTATTACTTCTGGGCGACCGACACGCCGGCGCTGCTGGACTGGATGTGCGCGTCCGTCCAGGCAGACGGCGTCACGCTGCTGGCCGGCACCTTGTTCGAGAGCGCCGCGCGGGACAACGGCGGATGGTCGGTCTCGGTCAAGTCGGTGGCCTCGCAGGAGCCGGCCGTGCTGCAGGCCGGCTACCTGGTCGGCGCCGACGGCCCGCATTCGCGCGTTGCCAAGGCATTGGGCCTGTCGCTCAATACCCAGTTCCTGTTCGGCATCGAGCATGAATACGGCCAGGCCCGGCTGGACGCCAACTTGCTGCACTGCTTCATAGACCGCAAGCTCGCCCCCGGCTATATCGGCTGGGCCGTCGCGGGCGTCGGCATCCAGCAGATCGGCCTGGCCCGGCGGATGTCCGCCTCAGGTGTGCCCCCCAAACAGGCCTGGATGGACTCTTTCACGGCCAGGATCGCGCCGCACGTCGCTGTCGGCGATGCCGAGCCGCTGGCGACGCGCGCAGGCATGATTCCCTGCGGTGGTGTGCTCAAGCGCGTGTCCGATGCGCGCGTGATGCTGGTCGGCGACGCTGCCGGCATGGTGTCGCCCGTGACGGCCGGCGGCATCCATACGGCGCTGGAGCATGGGGATGCGGTGGGTGGCGCCGTGGCGGCCTTTTTGCAAGCCGGTGCGGCCGACGGCGGCGACCCGGCCGACCCCATGCGCGGGCTGGTCCGGAACTACCCAAAATTTCGCGCCAAGCGCACGCTGCGCTGGCTGTTCGACCATTTCCAGGCCGACTGGATCTTCAACCTGGCGCTGGACACCGAGCCCATGCGGCAGGCGGCGCGCATGGTGTACTTTCACCGGCGCGGCAAGCCGGAGTAGTGTTTCGGGCAGTGGTGGCTCAGACCAGCCCGTACCAACCCAGCAGCGCGCCCGCGCCCAGCAGCCACAGCAAATGGATGCGGGTGCGCCAGACGATGAGGGCCGAAGCCGCCGTCAACAGCCATACCGGCCAGTCTTTCAGTGAACTGCCGTTGGCGCCGGCCAGGATCCAGCTGGTGGCGATCAGCAAGGCCACCACGATGGGTCCCAGGCCTTGCTTGAAGGCGCGCACCGCCCGCAGCTCGCGGTTGCGGTGGCCCCATTGCGCGGCCGTGTAGGTCAGCGTGGTGCTCGGAATCAGGATGCCCAGCAGTGCCACGAATACGCCCAACAGCCCGCTGAGCATGCCGCCGGCGTTCAGTCCCACGTTCCAGCCCATCAGCGCGATGAACAGCACATTAGGGCCGGGCGCCGACTGCGCGATGGCGATGGAAGCGTTGAACTGCGCGTCGGTCAGCCAGTGCTGCTTGTCGACCAGGAAACGGTGCATGTCGGGCGCGGTGCTGATGGCACCACCCACCGAGAGCAGCGACAGCGAGAGGTAATGCAGGAACAGGTCAAACCATTCGCGCGCGCCAAAGGCCAGGTGCAGTGTTTGCAGCGGTTCGTTCATGGCGCGAGCTTTCGGTAGGCCAGCACGCAGGCCGCCAGGCCCAGGCTCAGCAACACATAAGCCAGCGGGATGCGCAGCAGCGCGATGGACACAAAGCACAGCAAGCCCAGGCCTATGCACAGCCGCAGGCCCAGCACGTTTTTTTTGAGGGCGCCAAAGAGTTTGAGGCCGGTCGCGCCTATCAGCCCGGCCGCCACCGCGGCCATGCCGCGCAACGCGCCCGCCACGCCGGGGTGGCCGGCGAACTGGGCATACAGCACCGCCAGCAGCAGCACCAGCACCAGCGGCACCGTCAGCATGCCGGCCAGCGCCGCCATTGCGCCCTTGAGGCCGAAATAGCGCCCGCCCACCATCAAGGACAGGTTCACCACATTGGGGCCCGGCATGATTTGCGCCACTGCCCAGTCTTCGATGAACTCTTCACGCGTCATCCAGCGTTTTTTCTCGACCAACTCGCGCTGCACGACAGCGAGGACGCCGCCGAAACCCTGCAGGGCCAACAGCGTGAATGAAACAAAGAGGTCGGTGAGGGACTTGGGTTGCGGATGCTCTTGCGCGGGCGGGGGGCTCATGCGCCCATTATCGCCGCGCCTGACACATGGCCCAGTCCGCGCGCAAGAAGCCGAGGCGCTTCATCTGCTATTAAAACAATAGCCCGCTCTTCGTGGTTCACGAGGCCCGGGCTGAAAACTTCCGGAGCTTTTAAGGCTGTAGCCCTAAAGCTTTAGCTCCCAGGTCTCGCCCACCAGCTCATGGCCAAAACCCTGGTAGGGCTCGCGCTTGACCAGCTTGAAGCCGCGCTTCGCATAGATCGCGCGCGCCGCCGTGAGGCAGCTGTTGGTCCAGAGCACCATTTTTTTGTAGCCCTTGGCGCGCGCGAAGGCGATGCATTCGTCCGACAGCCGCCCGCCCAGGCCCAGGCCGCGCGCGCCCGGCGTGAGGATCAGCATGCGCAGCTGCGCCACCGTCGCCGACTTGCGCACCACAAACACCGCGCCCACGCGTTCGCCGTCGAGTTCGGCGATCCAGCATTTCTCGCAGTCGAGCCGGTAATTCTTGAGGTACTTGCCCGCGATGTCGGCCACCAGCGCCTCGAACTCGTTGTTCCAGCCGTATTCGCGCGCATAGATCTCGCCGTGCTGCTGCACCACCCAGCCCATGTCGCCGGGTTGCGGGTCGCGCAGCACCACGGTGCGCGTCGCCGCGGCCTCGCCCGGGCCGGCCAGCAGGCGCTGCACCGTGCCCATCGCGTTCACCACCTTGTCCTGGTCCTCCGGCGCCAGCGGAGCCAGCAGGGCGGCCGCCTCGTCGCGCGACTGCTGCTGCAGCGGCGCGAACACCTTGTGCCCGGCCTGCGTCAGCTTGAGCAGGCTTTGCCGCGCGTCGGCCGGCGAGGGCACACGCGCCAGCCAGCCCTGGCTTTCAAAGCGCCGCAGGATGCGGCTCAAATAGCCCGCGTCCAGCGACAAATCGCGCCCCAGCTCGGTCGCGGTCGGCTGGTCGCGGTGGGCCAGCTCGTAGAGCACCCGCACCTCGGTCAGCGAGAACTCGCTGCCCAGGTAAGGGGCCAGCACGCCGATGCGCTGGGTATAGAAGCGGTTGAAGCCGCGTATCGCCTTGATGTGCGACGTGGCGGGGGCCGGAGCAAGGGGCGTGGGAAGGGTGGGGGAGCTTGAAGGGGCCATGACGGCTATCGTCAAGCAATTGGTTGACAAAGTCAAGTAATTGGATTCCCTCAATTGCCCTCGGTCCCGAAAACCCGGTTTCAGATCACCCTGCGCGGGGCCGCCGTGGCCGCATCGCCGCTGTTGGGTGCGCCCGTCGGCTCTATCAGCAGCAGCTGCGCCTCCTGCGCCGCGCGCGGCCGGTGCCGCACGCCGCGCGGTACCACGTAGAGCTGGCCGGGCTTGAGGATCACGGTGGGGCTGCCCTCGATGTCGATATGCAGTTCCCCCTTGAGCAGCAGGAAGAAATCGTCGCTGTCGGGGTGAGAATGCCAGCTGTACTCGCCCTGCACCTTGACCACCATCACGTCGTGGCCGTTGAACTCGCTCACGGTGCGCGGCTGCCATTGGCCCTCAAAACTCGCGAGCTTGGCCTGCAGGTCTATGGCGTCTGTTTTCACGGAAAACTCCTCTTGTGTTGTGTTGGAAGCAAGGAGTCTGCTTGTCCGGGCCTGCCGCGTCTTGTACGATTGTTTCATGCACCACGCCCAGCAACCCACTGCCCAGGACTGGGCGCGCTTTCGTCCCGGCGCGCTGGCCGGCGTGACGCAGATGAAGGCCCACTTCACTGAACACACGTTTGAGCGACACAGCCATGAAACCTATTCCATAGGCGTAACCGCCTCCGGCGTGCAGACCTTCCACTGCGGCGGCACCCTGCACGCCAGCCTGCGCGGCGACATCATCCTCTTTAACCCCGACGAGCCGCACGACGGCCAGCGCGGCACCCAGGAGGGCTTTGGTTACAGCATGCTGTACGTGGCGCCGCACGTGGTCGATGAATGCCGCGACAAAGAAGCGGGCCTCGACATGGCGGCCTACTTTCGCCAGCCCGTGGTGCGCGACGCGGCCATGGGCCGTGCGCTGGCGCAAGCCATAGGCGCGGCCGGCCAGGCCCAGGAGTCGCTGCGTGCCGAGGAACTCACGCGCGACGTGCTGGTGCGGCTGCTGCAGCGCTACGGCGAGCGGCGCGGCGCGGGCGAGGGCAGCAAGGCCGCCGGCGCGGCCCGCATGGCCCGAATACGCGACTACCTGCGCAGCCACTACGACCAAGACATCACCGTGGACGCCCTCGCGCGCGAGGCCGGCCTGTCGCGTGTGCACCTGACCCGCGCCTTTGCCCGGCAGTTCGGCGTGCCGCCGCATATCTACCTTAACGCCGTGCGCCTGGAACGCGCCCAGTCCGCCATGCTGGCCGGCCGGGGCCTGGCCGAAGTGGCCGCCGCCTGCGGCTTTGCCGACCAGAGCCATTTCAGCCGGCGTTTCAAGGGCAGTGTGGGTCTGGCGCCTGGGGCGTGGTTGCGGCAGATGAGCTCTAATCGCGGCTAGGGGATGGGCGAGGCGTGACGGCGTCGCTTCCTGAATCGGTCAAGCCATAAAGCGTAGTGCCCAGACATGTACGACACCCATTTCCTGCCAAGCGCCGTCTTCCTGCTTTCAGCGCTTGGCATTGCAGCCTATCTCATATACGTGCGGCGCCATCCGGCTGCGTCCCGCGTCGAGTTGGCGATGCGGCAGTTCCTGGACAGCGTTGTCCACGCCGAGGACGCGCGTTTCGCATTTGAAGGCCGTCACGCCGTCATCGTGCGCAAGGATGAAGATACAAGCAACGGCGAGCACACGAGCTACATCCTGACCGTTTATGCCAGAAACCCCTATGGCGAATACTTTTCTTTCAGGACGGACGGCCACAAGCCTTCCGTCCGCCATCTGGAGCATCGCTTGGCGCGCATCATCCTCAAGCATGAATACTTGGGCCCCGAGGCGGCGGGCCGTTCCGAAGGGGCTGTGGATGAGAATTGATTTCTCCAAAAGTGCGGACCAGGTTGTCAAAGACCTGACCCGCAATGAAACCCTCTTTATCCTTGCCGGCTTGGCGATTGCCTTTGCTGCCGAGGTGCTCCACGCATACTGCATGCCCAACGTTTCGATCTGGACCGTGCGTGGCCTGTTCTTTCCGGTCATCAGCGTGGCCTCGCTTCTGGCCATGGTGTCTTCCATCGGCATGCAGAACTCACTGAAAGAGCGCGGAGCCCCTCATGCCGTGGAAAGCCGCAGGCAATGCGTTCAGTTTTTGATTGACGCCAACGATATCGAAGGAATGCGGCTTTTGAAAGGCGTTGGAATTGCTGCCAATATTTATGGCGCTGCCTTTGGCGTCATTGGAGGGATCTGCATCGCATCTTTTGTAAATCCATGATTGACGCCTTCGCCGTCCTCTGCTGCATTATCGGCGGCCTGTTCCTCTTTGGCGCCTGGAAGCTGCTGATTTCCAGACATGAGCCGGAAATCCAGACCCAGCCCGTGAGCTGGGCGGACATCCTTCTGGAGTTGCTCACGGACGGCGGCTGGATAGAGTTCACCGCGGTGGATCGCTTTACCGCGGTTCTTGTGCTGTTTCTGATTGGTATGCTTTTTCTCTGGAGCGGGTTGTATATCGGGCTGGCATGGGGCAATGTTGCGGTGGTGTGATGCCGAAACACACCAGGGCGCGAAGCCGCCTGTTCTGGTGTCTTTGGGCAGAAACTGTCCATTGCTGCGATAGCCGATGCCGGATAAAACGATGACGACAAACTTCAGGCCCTTGACCCATGACAAACGTCCCCGTTGAATACCGCCACAACTACCCGTTGGACCCGCTTGACGTCGTGCGGGTCTTCGACCAATCCGGCCTCAAGCGCCCCACGGGCGACCTGCCCCGGATTGCGCGCATGTTCTCCGTGCCCAGCCTGGTGCTGTCGGCCTGGGTGGGCAATGAGCTGGTGGGCCTGAGCCGCTCGCTGACCGATTACGCTTATTGCTGCTACCTCTCGGACCTCGCGGTCGACAAAAAGTACCAGGGCGCGGGCATAGGCAAGGAGCTGGTCCGGCGCACGCAAGCCATCATTGGCGACCAGGTGTCGCTGATACTCTTGTCCGCCCCCGACGCCATGTCTTATTACCCGGCACTGGGCTTTGAGCCGGCCGGCAGTGCATTCCTGATCCGGCGAAAGCATTAAGGCCGGGCACGGCGGCCAGCCCGCAAGCGCTTGCGGGCTTTGGAACGCGGCGTTCTCCTACAGAATGTTACTTTTGGCTTGGCTATATTGAAGTGGCGACCCCATCCGGGGCCGCACTCACTCCTCTGGATTTACCAGTTCAAGGCCCGGGCCACCCGGGTTTCTTTTTGCCCGAGCCCTTTGTGATGCCGTATTTGTACGCAGCCAGCTCCATGTTCATGCCGAGCGCTCGCGCGCCGCTAGCCAAGGCGGGAGATTGGGTGTCGTGAGCCAGCATACCGTCCTGCCCGTGGATTCCGTCAGCATCGAACGCTTTCGCCTGCTGGTCGATTCCGTGGTGGACTACGGGATCTTCATGCTGGATCCGGACGGCCATGTGGTGTCATGGAATGCCGGCGCAACCCGCATCAAGGGCTATACCGCCGATGAGGTGATAGGGCGGCATTTCTCCATGTTTTACACGGACGAGGCACGGGCCACCGGCTGGCCCCAGCAGGAACTGGCCTTCGCCAAAAAACGGGGGCGCTTCGAGGACGAGGGCTGGAGGGTGCGCAAGGACGGCTCGCGCTTCTGGGCCAATGTGGTCATCACCGCGCTGACCGACCCGGACGGGACCCATGCAGGATTCGCCAAGGTGACCCGTGACCTCAGCGAAAGGCGCAGGCAGGAGCAGGCCCTGCGCGAAAGCGAAGAACGGCTGCGCCTGATGGTGGAGGGCGTGCAGGACTATGCGATCTTCATGCTGGACCCCGAGGGCATCATCCAGAGCTGGAACACCGGCGCGCAGATCCTCAAGGGCTATACCGCCGCCGAAGCCATAGGCCGGCACTTCCGCATGTTTTACCGGCCCGAGGAACTGGCGCTGGGCATGCCCGAGAACGAGCTGCGGACGGCGCTGGAAAAAGGCCGCGCCGAAGAGGAGGGCTGGCGCGTGCGCAAGGACGGCACCCGGTTCTGGGCCAATGTGGTCATCACGGCCATCCGCGATGCCGAAGGGCAGTTGCGCGGCTTCGCCAAGATCACCCGCGACATGTCCGAGCGCCGGCAGCTCGAGGAACTGGAGCGCTCCAGCCGGCGCATGAATGAATTCCTGGCCATGCTCGCGCATGAGCTGCGCAACCCGCTGGCACCCATACGGAATGCCGTCACCGTGCTGCAGCTCGAGCCCGCGCCCAGCCCGGTCGTCAAAAACAGCCGCGAGATGATAGACCGCCAGTTGACCCATATGACGCGGCTTGTCGACGACCTGCTGGACGTCGGGCGCCTGAGCACGGGCAAGATACGGCTCAAAAAAGAAACCGTGCTCTACAACCAGGTCCTGAGCCGGGCCGCGGAGGCCATGCGGCCCATGATGGACGCCAGGCACCACACTTTTTCCCTGGAGCTGCCGCAGGATGACGTCTATGTGGACGCCGACAGCATACGGCTGACCCAGGTGATCCAGAACCTTTTGACCAACGCGGCCAAGTACACGCCGGCGGGCGGGCGTATCACGCTGCGCTGCTGGACGGAAGATACCCAGATATGGACCGAGGTGTCAGACACCGGGCTGGGCCTTACCAGGACCGCGATCCAGGAGATTTTTGAATTGTTTTCCCAGGGCGACATGCAGTCGGCCGCCAAGGAAAGCGGGCTGGGCATAGGCTTGACGCTGGCCAAGTCGCTGGTGGAAATGCACGGCGGCGTGCTCAGCGCCGAGAGCGAGGGCCCCGAAAGGGGAAGCCGCTTCAAGTTTTCAATTCCCGGGGCCAGTGTAGGCAAGCCGGTGACGGCCGATGAGCCCGCAAAAAAATTCCTGGTCGTTGACGATAACCGGGACGCGGCCGACAGCCTCGCGGAAGTGCTCCGGCTGCTGGGGCATTCGGCCAAGGTCGCTTACAACGGGCCCGACGCGCTGGAGATCGCAAAAACCTACAGGGCGGACGCCGCGCTGGTCGATATCGGCATGCCGGGCATGAATGGCTTTGAAGTCGCCAGCGAGCTGCGCGGCTTGCCGTACGGCCCCGGCATACTCATTGCGGCCATTACCGGTTACGGCCATGAGGACGACAAGAGCCGGACCTTGGCCGGCGGTTTTGACTGCCACCTGGTCAAGCCGGTCGATTTCCCGGCCCTGGAAGACCTGATCCAGCGCCTGGACTGAGCCGGCAAAGCGCCTAGCGGGGCAGGGGCACGTCCGCCAGCAGCCTGCCCATTGCCTGCTCGAATGCGGCGTCTTCCCTGCATTGCTCGATTTCCGCGGCCGTTGGCGCGGGGCCGGTACCTTGCCGGTCTGCGGCCATCTTCGCCGCCAGGCTGTTGCGGCGCTGCTCACGCGCGGCACTGTCGGCGTGCCGGGTTTTCTCGAGGGCGGCATCCCCGGAAAGGGGCAAACGGGTGGGCAGAACGGCGGGCATGTGTTTCCTTGGGTATTGACTGAATACTGACAGGTCGGAACCCGGCGCGCCATGTCATTTTGCACAGCTTGAGTGAGTAGTTTCCCGAGAGGCCGACGCGAGGCTCCTGGATGCGGAATATGTCACGGGGCCGGCCACCATCACTTTTCGGGCCGTTTCGGATTAAGCCGTCGGCGGCCCGGCTTCGGTTTCGAAGCAAAAACAGGAACTAATTTCGGTGAAAAATTCCGTTTCCTTCTGCGCCCTGTTGACGCGCCCTTGCCATAACGCATCATCCTGCCATCGCTGATCCACCCGCCTTGCAGGATTCACATCACAAGCCATGGGCACGTTCACTTCCCAGCCGGAACTTCCTGAAAAAGTGGCGCTCGCTTTTGTCGATGCCACGGCGGCGCGGTGGTCGATCCCACAAGTGGAGCTCTATGAAAAAGAGGCCCTGGTCATGGTGACGGTTGAAACGCTGGCATCAGACGGGAAGGACATCGATGTGGCCATCAAACAAGCCGTTGCGCGGGCGCTCAACAAACTGATCCCCCCTGACTCCGACCACAAGTTCGGTCTTTGGATGGTGGTCTTTTGTTGTGAAGGCCATGTCTACGACACGATTCATCCGAGTGAATTTAACGATTGAACGCAAACAGCATAAGGATGCAATTCGCAGATTGCACGCCTAGAATCGCTGGCATGATTGACCGAAGCTTCGGGTGCGGCGTGAATTCATGACAAGCTCAACGGCGCGAGGTCCAATGCGATCATCCCTCATTGCAATAGCCGTAGCGATCAGCGCGTTTACCACAGCATCGGCCACCAGCTCTATTTCATTCGAGGCGCAAGGCTATCTCCTGGATGTTGTCGTGGGCGACGACAGCCGGCCATCCATAGCTGCCCTCAGCTTTGCGATGCCCGGCGGCAACCAAAGCGTGGTGATTCCCATGCAGCACATAAAAGTCGAAGCCTTCGATACGCAACAACAGGTCTTGTTGCTCCGGTTCATCAACCCTGGAGATTCGACGCTTCCAAAGGACTTTATTCTGAGTGTCAGGAACGATGCCGGTGTGCTGACAATCGGCGGCAAGTCAATTTCAGGCCGTTTCTCCTGGGGCATGTAGGGGGTTCCGGCGCTCTGGCCTAAACCGACATTCCCCCAGATACCTCAATCACCGCCCCATTGACATAACTGGCCTCGTCGCTCGCGAGGAAGGCGTAGACATTGGCAATCTCCTCGGGCCGGCCCAGGCGCTTGAGCGGCACATGGGCTTCCATTTCCTTGAGGACTTTTTCGGGGATGGTGTCCAGGATGTGTGTGGCGACAAAACCCGGCGCGACGGCGTTGACGCGCACGCCCTTAGGGCCCAGTTCGCGGCTCCAGGTTTTGGTGAAGCCGATCACGCCGAATTTGCTGGCGGCATAGTTGGTCTGGCCGAAGTTGCCGTAGATGCCGACGACGGAGCTGGCGTTGAGGATCACGCCGCTGCCCTGGGCCACCATGGTGTCGGCCACGGCTTGCGCGCAGTGAAAAACGCCGCGCAGGTTGACGTCTATGACTTTGTCGAATTGTTCCAGCGTCATTTTCTGCAGGCGGGCGTCCTGCGTGATGCCGGCGTTGTTGACCAGCACGTCGATGCGGCCGAACTGGTCTTTGACCTTGCCGACCACGGCGTCGACCATGGCGCGCTGGGTCACGTCCATCACAAATCCCGCGGCCTGGGCGCCCAGGGCCTGGCATTGTTTGACGGCGTCGTCGACGCCGGCCTGCTTGACGTCGCAGACGATGACGGTGGCGCCTTCTGTCGCGAACTTGAGGGCGGTGGCCAGGCCTATGCCCTGGGCGGCGCCGGTGATGAGGCTGATCTTGTTCTGGAGTCTTGGCATGAAATGGTCGGGTGAGGTGAATGAAAAAAGAAAGGGTGCCGTTCAGTACACCGGCTGGTGTTTGCGGATCGCATCCTTGACGGTATCGGCCAGCACAAAGCCGGGCCCGAATTTGCCGGCCAGCTCTGCGCAGCGCGCGATGAAGGCGTCCACTCCCATGCCATAGATGAATTGCATCGCGCCGCCCGTCCAGGCTGGGAAGCCTATGCCGAAGATGGAGCCTATGTTGGCGTCGTGTACGGTGGTCAGCACGCCTTCGCTGAGGCAGCGGGCAGTCTCCACGGCCTGGCGGCAGAGCAGGCGGTCCTTGAGTTCCTGGATGTCCCAGGCCACGCCGGGTTTTTCGAACAGGGGTTTGAGTTCGGGCCACAGCTGTTTTTTCGCGCCGGACTCGCTGGGGTAGTCGTAAAAGCCGCCGCCGGCCGCGCGGCCCGGGCGCTTCAATTCCTTCACCATGCGTTCGACCAGCAGTTCGCCGGGCGTCGCCGTGTAGGTCTTGCCTTCGGCCGTGAAGTCGGTGCGGGTCTGGTCCAGCACATGCACGCTCAGCGAGAGCGCGGTTTCATCGAGCACGGCCAGGGGCCCCACCGGCATGCCGGCCTGGATGCCGGCGTTCTCAATGGCGGCGGCGGGTATGCCTTCGCCCAGCATGGCCGCGCCTTCCATCACAAAGGTGCCGAAAGTACGGCTGGTGTAAAAGCCGCGCGAGTCGTTGACGACGATGGGGATCTTGCCCAGGGCCTGCACGTAGTCGAAGGCGCGGGCCACGGTTTCGTCGTCGGTTTGTTTGCCGCGGATGATCTCGACCAGCTTCATCTTGTCGACTGGGCTGAAGAAGTGGATGCCTATGAATTTCTCGGGCCGGTCGCTGGCCGTGGCCAGGCTGGAAATCGGCAGGGTGGAGGTGTTGGAGGCAAAAAAGCCGCCGGGTGCGAGCAGGGGCTCGGCCTCCTGCGTGACCTTGGCCTTGAGGTCGCGGCGCTCGAACACGGCTTCGATGATGAGCTCGCAGCCGGCCAGGTCGGCGGCCTGGCCGGTGGCGGTGATGCGCGCCAGCAGGGCGCTTTGTTCGGCGGCCGTCATGCGGCCTTTTTCGACGCGGGGCGCGGTGATCTTGCTGCTGTAGGCTTTGCCGGCCTCGGCCTTCTCCTGGCTGACGTCCTTGAGCACGGTGCTGATGCCCCGGCTGGCTTGCGCATAGGCGATGCCCGCGCCCATCATGCCGGCGCCCAGGATGCCGACCTTGTTGGGCCTGAACTTCGGCATCCGGGGCGGGCGCGACTGCCCGCTCTTGATGGCGTTCATGTTGAAGAAGAAGGTGTTGATCATGGCCTTGGCGTTGCTGCCGGTCATGAGCCTGGCGAGGTAGCGGCTTTCGATGCGCAAAGCGGTTTCCAGGTCCACCTGCGCGCCTTCGACCATGCAGGCCAGGATGGCTTCGGGCGCGGGGTAGAGGCCGCGTGTCTGCTTTTTGAGCATGGCGGGCGCGACGCTGAGGGCCGCGGCGATCTTGGGATTGGCCGGGGTGCCGCCGGGGATTTTGTAGTCTTTCGCTTCCCAGGGGTGTTGCGCCTGGGGGTTGGCGGCCAGCCAGGCCAGGGCCTTGGCGTGCAGCTCGCCCGGGTCGGCCACCAGCTCATGCACCAGGCCCAGCTCCAGCGCCTGGCGCGGGCTGAAGGTTTTGCCTTCGACCAGGTAGGGCTGCGCGCCCATCAGGCCCAGGTGGCGCGTCATCTTGGTCACGCCGCTGGCGCCGGGCAGCAGGCCCAGGGTCACCTCGGGCAGGCCGAACTGGGTCTTGGGGTCGTCCACCGCCACGCGGTAGTGTCCGACCAGCGCGACCTCCCAGCCGCCGCCCAGCGCCGTGCCGTTGAGACAGCTGGCCACGGGAATGCCCAGGGTCTCCAGGGTGCGGAAGTTTTTCTTGACGCGTTCGACTTCGGCATAGGCCTTGGGCGCGTCGGCCGGCGTGAGGCGCATGACCGCCTTGAGGTCGGCACCGGCAAAAAAAGTGGATTTGGCCGACGCCAGGATGATGCCCTTGAGCAACGCCTTGTCTTTCACCACCTGGGCGGTGACTTCGCCGAGGTCCTCCTGCCACTGCAGGCACATGGTGTTGACGGGGGAGTTGGGCTCGTCAAAGGTGATGGTGGCGATGCCGTCATCAATCTGGTATTTGATGGTCTTCATGGCTTCAGACCCTTTCCACAATGGTCGCGATGCCCATGCCGCCGCCCACACACAGCGTGGCCAGGCCGTAGCGCAGCTTGCGCCTGTGCAGCTCGTCGACCAGCGTGCCCAGGATCATCGCACCGGTGGCGCCCAGCGGGTGGCCCATGGCAATCGCGCCGCCGTTCACATTGACCTTGTCGTGCGGCACCTTCATTTCCTTCATGAAACGCATCACCACGGCGGCGAAGGCCTCGTTGACCTCGAACAAATCGATCTGGTCCACCGTGAGGCCGGCCTTGGCCAGGGCCTTGCGTGTGGCCGGCATGGGCCCGGTCAGCATGATGGTCGGGTCGGCGCCGCTGAGCGCTGCGGCCACGATGCGGGCGCGCGGCTTCAGGCCGTGGGTTTTGCCGGCGGCTTCGGAGCCCACCAGCACGGCCGCCGCGCCGTCGACGATGCCGGACGAATTGCCGGCATGGTGCACATGCTGTATGCGTGCGACCTGTGGGTAACGCTGCAGGGCCACGGCGTCAAAGCCCATGGCGCCCAACTGGTCGAAGGCGGGCTTGAGCGAGGCCAGGCCTTCGAGCGTGGTCTGCGGCTTGATGAATTCGTCCTCGCCCAGGATGGTCTGGCCCAGGAAATCCTTGACCGGCACGATGGAGTCGGCGAAGTAGCCGGCGGCGCGGGCTCTGGCGGCGCGCTGCTGGCTTTCGAGCGCGAAGGCGTCCACGTCGGCGCGGCTGAAGCCTTCGAGCGTGGCGATCAGGTCGGCGCCTATGCCTTGCGGCACAAACAACGTGGCGCTGTTGGTTTCGGGGTCTTGCGCCCAGGCGCCGCCGTCGGCGCCAATCGGCACGCGGCTCATGCTTTCGACACCACCGGCCACCACCAGCTCTTCCCAGCCGGAGCGCACTTTCTGCGCGGCCAGGTTGACGGCCTCCAGGCCCGAGGCGCAAAAGCGGTTGATTTGCACACCGGAGGCGCGGAAGTCCCATCCGGCCTTGAGCGCGGCCACCTTGGCGATGACGGCGCCTTGCTCGCCCACGGGCGAGACCACGCCCATGACCACGTCGTCGACGGCGGCGGTGTCAAAGCCGTTGCGCTTTTGCAAATCCGCTAGCACGCCGGCCAGCAGGTTGACGGGCTTGACCTCATGCAGGCTGCCGTCTTTTTTGCCCTTGCCGCGCGGCGTGCGGACGGCGTCGTAGATAAAGGCTTCGATACTCATGGATTTTTCCTCGGGGGAGGGCAGGGATGATTCGGAGGCGGACGGGGCGCCTCATGCAGTATATTCATTTCACAAAGCAGACGCTTTGTATAAATACTCCAGGTTTTCCCCACAGGTGACACCATGATCGAACGCAGCCTCTTCAGCTCCGACCACGAAGCCTTTCGTGACGCCTTCCGCCGCTTTATGGACAAGGAAATCGCGCCCTTTCACGAGCAATGGGAAGAGCAGGGGTATGTGGACCGCAAGGTCTGGAACAAGGCCGGCGAGAACGGTTTTTTGTGCATGACCATGCCCGAGGAATACGGTGGGGCGGGCGCCGACAAGCTGTATTCGGTGGTTCAGATGGAGGAACTGGGCCGCGGCGGCTTTACCGGCATCGGCTACAGCCTGCACAGCGAGATCGTCGCGCCTTACATCCTTCACTACGGCACGCAAGCCCAGAAAAAGAAATACCTGCCCAAACTGGCCAGCGGCGAGATGGTGGGCGCCATCGCGATGAGTGAGCCGGCCGCCGGCTCGGACCTGCAGGGCGTAAAGACCACGGCGCTCAAGCAGCCCGACGGCAGCTATCGGCTCAACGGCAGCAAGACCTTTATCACCAACGGCTGGCATGCCGACCTGGTCATTGTGGTGGCCAAGACCGATCCGGCCGCCGGCGCCAAGGGCACCAGCCTGGTGCTGGTGGAGCGCGGCATGCCGGGCTTTGAAACCGGCAAGCGCCTCAAGAAGCTGGGCATGAAGGCGCAGGACACCTCGGAGCTGTTCTTCACGGACGTCAAGGTGCCGGCCGAAAACCTGCTGGGCGGCCAGGCGCATGAGAACCGCGGCTTTATCTGCCTGATGGAGCAACTGCCCTGGGAGCGCATGCAGATTGCCATCACGGCCGTGGCCTCGGCCCAGGCCGCGATTGACTGGACGCTGGCCTACGTGAAGGAACGCAAGGTCTTCGGCCAGCCGGTGGCCAGCTACCAGAACACGCGCTATACCCTGGCCGAACTGCAGACCGAGGTGCAGGTGGCGCGCGTGTTTGTCGACAAATGCGCGGAGCTGGTGGCGCAGGACAAGCTGGACACCGCGACCGCCAGCATGGCCAAGTACTGGTGCACCGAGCTGCAGTGCAAGGTCATGGACGAATGTGTGCAGCTCTTCGGCGGCTACGGTTATATGTGGGAATACCCGATCACGCGCGCCTATGCCGACGCGCGCGTGCAGCGCATTTACGGCGGCACGAATGAAATCATGAAGGAAGTGATTTCACGGGCCATGGGCCTGGGCGCGAAATAGGCGTTCGCGCGCAAGCCCCAGGTTCGCGCAGCACGAAAAAGCAAAAACCGGCAGGCGCCGGCTTTTGCCAAGGGTGTGGCGCGACCTTTAGTTGACGCGGCGCTCGATGACGATTTCCTCGACTTCCACGCGGCGGTTGGGCGCCAGGCAGGCAATCAGGTCCTTGAGCTTGCGGTCATGGCAGGTCACGACGGGGTTGCTTTCCCCTTTGCCGACGGCGGTCAGGCGGCCGGTGTTGACCCCTTTGCTACCCAGGTAGCTCTTCACCGCGTCCGCGCGGCGCTGCGACAGTTTAAGGTTGTAAGCGTCCGAGCCGATGCGGTCGGTATAGCCGGTCACGGTGATGTTGCCGTTGAAATTGCCGCCCATCAGGGTTTGCGCGATCTGGTCAAGCTTGGGTTGCGGGCTTGCCAGTTCGGCGCTGTCAAAGGCAAACAGTTCCGTGGCCGACAGCGTCACCTTCTCGAAGCGTGCCGGCGCCGGAGGAGGTGGTGGTGGCGGTGCGGTGACCGTTGGCTCGGGCGCCGGTGGCGGGGTGTACTGCGCGGTCACGGGACGCGCCGGCTTGTCGAAGTAGTAGCTCAGGCCGACATTCACGGTGTTGGTGTTGGCGTGGTCAAAGCCGAAGGTGTTGCCGCGAAGGTAGGTGCGGGTCCGCCTCAGGTCTGCCTGCATGAACCACTGGTCGGACAGCCCCAGCTGAAAGCCCAGGCCCAGGTTCAGATAGGGCGAAGTCTTGCTGGTGTTGGGCAATTTGTCCCGCTCGGCGCCTATGCCGGCCAGCAGGAAGGGCCTGAAATTGCTGCTGCGGTTGAATATGTACAACCCGTCGATGCCCAGCGTGTCCTGCTCAAAGCGCCGGCCGTTGTTGTTGGCGCGGGCTATGCTGCCGCCTATCTGCATGTCCCAGGAGGGGGACACCGCCTTGCCCAAACGCAGGCCAAGGCCGCTGAGGTTCTTGTTGCCGTTGAACCGCGAGTCCGGGTCTACCACGGTGACCTGCGGCATGATGTACCAGGACGGGTTGGGGATGTCGTACATCGAGGTCGTGGTTTGCGCCATCAGGGCGCCGGGACTGAGGCAGGCCAGCAGGGTCGCTGCGGCAAGGGGCGCGAGATGGTTGAGCTTCATGGTTTCTCCGGAAAAGGGCGGTTTAGGTGTTGGTTCTTACGCCCGGCGTTTGTTTGTCCGGGCGTGTTGCAACACTACGCTTGCAAATTCCGCCGTATGTGAGACGTGGCGACTAGATGTCATGAGACAGCGCCTACGTCGCATGGCATAACCCGCACGGCGCACAGCCGTGCCGGCTGTGCGGGCGGATTTTCTGCGCGGCTCTTACAGGTGCCGCGTTTCGGCGGGCTTGTTCCACCAGGCGTTGTTGCGACCGTCGGCGTAGTTGACCGGTGCGTTGATGAGTTCCTCTGGCTCGGCATTGTCCAGGGCGGCGATGTTGATGGACACGTAGTCGCCGCCGATCTGCTCGATGTAACCCCGGCCGAAAGGGCGCACGCCGCAGTGCTTGCAAAACAGGTGATGGCCGCTTTTGGTGCCGAACTGGTAGTCGCTCAGTTCGCTTTCGCCGGCGAGGAGCCGGAAGGCGTCGGGCTTGATGATGGCGCCCCAGTTACGGGTTTTGGTACAGATAGAGCAATTGCAGCGGCCCGTGCCCTTGCTGAGGTCGATGTCGGCTTCAAAGCGGACGGCGCCGCAGTGGCAGCTTCCGGTATAGGTTTTCAGCATGGTGGCATTCCTTTCAGGCGGGCAGGTTGATGTTGGTGGTGACGGGGTGAATATGACAGAATGTTGTCATGTCTGGAAGTATAGTTAAACGACAGCATGCTGTCAAATCGGTGGCCGCCACCGGGGAAGTCGAGCGCACGCCGGCGGCCAACACCCTGAGCTGGCTGGTGGTGCAGGTGATGCAGCTCAACGGCCTGCTGACGGCGGCCGGCGACGCGCTGGCGGCGCCTGCCGGGCAGACTTCGGCGCGCTGGCAGGTGCTGGCCGCGGTGGAGGATGCGCCGCTGTCGGTGGCGCAGATTGCGCGGGCCATGAATCTGACGCGGCAGAGTGTGCAGCGCGTGGCGGATTTGCTGGTGGAGGAGGGCTTCGCCGCCTATCAGGACAACCCGGCCCATGCGCGTGCCAAGCTGTTGCGGCTCATGCCCAAGGGCCGTAAAGCGCTGGGCACCATACAGTCAGGCCAGAAACGATGGGCCAATGCCCTGGCCGCGGGTATGAATGAAAGCCAGCTGCGTGCCGCGAGCGCCGTGCTGGCCCAGTTGCAACAGGCTTTGAGGGCGCAGGAAACCTTGCCGGAGTCCCCTCAGGAATAGCCGGGGACAGCCGTGCCCGCGCTTAAGACGGGTCTTTGCTGCGCGTGCGGCTGACGGCGCTGAAGATGCCTATGCCCAGGAAGATCAGCGCGCCTATGCCGATGTAAAGATGCGGCACGCCGGCTTCCACGGCGCCCCAGATGACACCGGCCAGGAAGATCACGAACCCGAGCATGTAAAGCGCAAAAGACATTTTTCTTCTCCAAAAAATGTTGTGCTTCCACTGTGTGTGCCGCGCAGGCGCGGCCTTATCGGGGAGATGCCCTGATGGCTGTCAGCCAAGGCCTACGGTCGATCTCGCGACACCGGCGATTCCCGCGCGCCGGGCTGCCGGGCGGTGTGCCGCTTGGCCACTTTTTACGCCGACACAGGCCTGCGCTGTGTGGAGGCCGGTTCGAGGCCCCGGCCCCGCCCTGGGCGGCCATTGCCCACAATGCGGCCGGACGGATGCATGGGGCGCAGGTACTGGTGCAGCACCAGGGCGGCGGCCCCCACCGCTGAAGCCAGCAGTCCGTAGCGCGCGACGCGCACCGTGGGAGCGCTGACGCCGGCATCGGTGGCGTAGTTTTGCAGCGTTTCCTGGGCAACCTTCACCATGTCGGGAAAACGCAGGCATGAGGAGCCGCCCACCACCAGCACGCTGGGGTCAAAGGTGGTCCACAGGTTCTGCAGCAGCACGCCCAGGTAGTGTCCCGACCGGCGGGCATCCGCCAGCTGGCCCAGGGCGCCCGAACCGATAAAGGCCTCCGCGCAGCCGCGCCGCCCGCAGGAGCAGGGGGGACCGCCCAGTTCCAGGACGCTGTGGCCGATCTCGCCGGCCATGCCCCGCATGCCGGTGAACAGCCTGTCGTTGAGAACGATGCCGGCGCCCACGCCCACATCGCAGCTCACAAAAATCAGCGAATCCTTGCCGTCGTTCTCCGAAAACTCGTACTCGCTCAGTGCGGCGGTGTCGGCTTCGTTTTGCACGTGCACCGGCACCGGGGGCAAGCCCGCCTGCGTCAGCGCCTGGGTGATCTGCGGCACAAAGTCCACGTTGCGCCAGCCAAGGTTGGGGGCAAAGCGCAACACGCCGGTGGTTTCGTCAAACGCGCCGGGCAGGCCTATGCCCACACCCGAGAGTTGCGCGCCGCGCGAGACCAGCTGCGCCTGGGCCATGACCACCAGGCCGGCGACCTGGCAGCAGACGTCTTCGGGCCGGGTGCTGCGCAAAGGCTCCTGCGTCGACCACAGCACCTTCCCCAGCAGGGACACGCTGGCCACACGCACGGTGTCGACCGCCACTTCCACACCGATCAGGCCGCGCGACTGGCCGTCGATCTGCAGGGGTGTGGAAGGCCGCCCCACGCCGTTGGAGGCGGCCATGCTGATTTCGCTGAGCCAGCCTTCATCAATCAGTTCGCGCACCAGCAGGCTGACGGTCGACTTGGTCAAGCCGCTGTGATTGGCCAGTTGCGCGCGCGAGCGGCTCGGCTGGTTGCGCAGCAGGCGCATCAACACGCTGCGATTGATACGCTTGACGAGTTGCTGGTCGCCTGTGGTTTTCATGGACGATGGCATGGTATCAGGCGCTACGGTGCGGGGCCTGCTCGCGCCCTGGCGGCGGCTTGCCGGCGATGATCATGCCGAGGATCTGGTCCTCGTCCAGGTCGGCCGTGCGGTAGGTGCCGACCAGGCGGCCGTTTTTCATCACCGAGACACGGTCGCTGAGCGAAAACACGTCGTGCATGTCGTGCGTGATCAGGAAAATGCCCACGCCTTCGGCCTTGAGCTGGAGCACCAGGTTGGCCACCATGGCGGACTCCTCCGGGCCCAGGGCGGCACAGGGCTCGTCCATGATCAGGATGCGGGCATTGAAATAAATGGCGCGCGAGATGGCCACCACCTGGCGCTGCCCGCCGGACAGGCGCCGCACCGGGGTGTGGATGTTGGTGAAGTTTTTATTCAGGCGGCCGAACACCTTGCGTGCCTGCGCCTCCATGAAGTAGTCGTCCAGCGTGTTCCAGGCCGTCATTTTTTCGCGGCCCAGGAAGAGGTTGGCCACGGCGTCCAGGTTGTCGGCCAGGGCCAGCGTCTGGTAGATGGTTTCTATGCCTTCCCGCTGCGCGTCGGCCGGGGTCCGCAGGTTCACTTTCTGTCCCATCACGTGGATCTCGCCCGAGTCGATGGGAAAGGCGCCCGCCAGCATTTTCATCAGGGTCGATTTGCCGGCGCCGTTGTGGCCCAGCACGGCGACCACTTCGCCCGCGTACAGGTTCAGGTTCACGCCGTCGACGGCGTGAACGCCGCCAAAGGCCTTGCGGATGTCCTTGAACTGGACCAGGGGTTCGTTGGAGGGTTGCAGGGTTGGCATGTCAGCTTTCCTGCGCCCATTTGCGGTAGAGCACGTCAAACACCACCGCCACAATCAGCACCTGCCCGATGATGACCATGCGTTTCCCGATGGAAACATCCAGCAGCAGCATGCCGCTGTCCAGCGACTGCATGATGAGCGCGCCCAGCACCGAGCCGATGATGGTGCCGCTACCGCCGGCCAGCGCGGTGCCGCCTATCACGGCGGCGGCGATCACGAACAGTTCCATGCCAGTGCCCAGCGAGTTGGTACCCGCGTTCAGGCGGGCCACCGAGACGATGGCCGCGATGGTGATGAGCACGCCGAGCAGGGCGAACAGCATGAGCGTGACCCGCTTGACCGGTATGCCGACCAGTATCGCGGCGTCGGGGTTGCCGCCCATGGCGTAGACGTAGCGGCCAAAACGGGTGCGCCGGGAGATGAAGGACATCAGCACCGCCACGCCCGCCCAGATGAGCACGGGTATCGGGATGCCTTGGGGCGCGTCCTTGTTGGTGACCTGGTAGTTGTTCATGGCCGCGGCAAATGCCGCCAGCAGGGCCACGGGCGCGGCCACCAGCAGAACGTCCACCCATACGGGCTGCTGGGGCATCCCGTGGCGTGCCGAGGCGCGGCGGCCCAGCACCCTGCGAACCACCAGCACCAGGCTGACGCAGGCGGTGAGGACCCAGGTGGCGGTCACCCCGATGCCGCCGTCATAGCCGCCGCCCAGCTGCAAAAAGAACTCGTCGCTGACCGGCTGGGTCTTGCCGTCGGCCACCAGGAAGGCCGCGCCGCGCAAGGACATCAAGCCCCCCAGCGTGACCACAAAAGACGGCACGCCCAGCATGGCCGTCAGCCATCCCTGGTACACCGATACCACGAGCGCCGCGGCCAGCCCGGCAAGCGACGCCGCCGGCCAGGACCATCCCAGGGTGTATTGAAGGTAGGCGATGAGCACGCCGACAAAACCGATCACCGAGCCGACCGACAGGTCAATGTGCCGCGCCACAATGATCAGCACCATGACGGTGGACACGATACCCACCACCGCAGTTTGCTGGGCGATGTTGTAGAGGTTTTCAGGCGACAGGAAAATGCCGCCCGACAGGACCTGGAACACACCCGCCAGGACGGCGAGCACGGCTCCCATGAAGACCAGCCGCCAGTCAATGGCGGTGTCGCGCGGGATTCGAAAAGGCAATTGCATGGTTTTGGGGGTGCGGCGCTCCCGGGCAACCTACAGGCCGGTTGCCTTGCCCGCTTGCGCGGAACGGGGAGCGGGTGCCTGGAAGGCCTGTATTACTTGCAGCCGGCGACGTTACCGGTGACGCCCTTGCAGAGCTCGTCTTTTTTGATCCAGCCGGCCTTGAGCACTACGTCGAGGTTGTCGCGGGTGATGGGCACGGGTTTCAGAAACTGGGCCTGCAGGGCGATCTTTTTCTCGCCGCCGTTCCAGGAGCTTGCGCCCTCGACCGGTTTTCCGGCACCGAGATTGACCGCCGCGCTGGCCGCCTGTTTGCCGAGGTCGCGGGCATCCTTCCAGACCGACACGGTCTGGGTGCCCACGGCCACGCGGTTCAGGGCGGCAAAGTCACCGTCCTGGCCCGACACCGGCACACCCTTGAGCCCCTTGGCGCTCAGCGCCGCCACCACGCCGCCGGCGGTGCCGTCATTGGAGGCGACCACGGCATCGACCTTGCCGCCGGTCTTGGTCAGGATCTGTTCCATGTTTTTCTGCGCGACTTCGGGCTTCCAGCCCTCGGTGTATTCCTCGCCCACGATCTTGATGTCGCCTTTCTTGACGGCGGCGTCTATGACTTCCTGCTGGCCTTCGCGCAGGAAATTGGCGTTCGGGTCGGTGGGTGAGCCCTTGATCATCACGTAGTTGCCCTTGGGCTTGGCCTTGAACACGGCGCGGGCCTGCATGCGGCCGACTTCCTTGTTGTCGAAGGTGATGTAGAACACGCCGGGCGCCTCGATCAGGCGGTCGTAGGCGATGACGGGCACCTTCTGTTTGGTGGCCTTGTTCACGGCGGGCAGGATGGCGTCCTTGTCCATGGCCAGCACGATCAGGACCTTGGCGCCCTTGGCCATCAGCCCGTCAATGTCCGCCAGCTGTTTTTCGGGAGAGCCCGCGGCATCGGCGCTGATGTATTTGGCGCCCAGCTTTTCAAGCTGCGTCTTGATGGCGGCTTCATCGGTTTTCCAGCGTTCCTCCTGGAAGTTGGACCAACTGACGCCTACCGTCACCTGCGCAAATGCGCCGGCGGCGGCCAGGCTGAGTGCGATGGCAGTCAGGGAAGCTTTGAATTTCATTGAGTGTCTCCGATAGTTTTTGCCCAGGCAGGCATGTGTTTTTGAGCTCAGATAAATCCCGGTGGTCGTTCCACTGCCTACGCAGCACTTTGGAATTAGTTTGAACGACGCACTAATTATGTGAAGCTGAAAAATTCCCCGTCTAGGGACAAACCCCTGGCATGCGGAGGCTTCGCGCAATTTTGGAAAGCTTTTGTAGTAGGACCGGGCCTCGAACCGGCAAGCGCTGGCCGGCTAGACCGGTTTTCTCCCTGGAAAGCCCCGCGTTTTAAGGGACGGCGACCGGCTCCGTCACCCCGAGCTTGATGGCCCAGCTGGAGAGCGCCGGCAGTATGGACGGGTAGAGCGCCACGCCATCCAGCTTTTGCTTTGCCGCCAGCGCGATGCCTTTTTCGCCGGGCGTGCGCACGGCCTTGCCTGCATGCGCGGGACGCGAGGCGCGGCAGGCATCGGCGACGTGGCCGGTCTGGCGTTCGAAGGCTTCGAGGCCGGCGAAGGCGCGCGGATCCAGGATCTGCAGGAACACTGTGGCGCCCCAGCCCTCCTTGGGGTCGGCGCGGCCGTGGCCGGCCAGGCCGCCGGTCAGGGCCTCGACCAGCAGCGTGAGGCCGTAGCCCTTGTGGCCGGAGTCCATGCCGCCCAGCGGCAGTATGGTGCCCTTGGGTTCTTCAAACAGCACCGAAGGGTTGTCGCTGGCCACGCCATGGCCGTCCATGACCCAGGCCGCGGGCAGGCGTTTGCCTTCCTTGTGCAGGCGGTTGGTCATGCCGTTGGTGGTGGCCGAGGTGGAAACGTCCATCAGCACCGGCACGCCGCCCGTGGGAATGCCGGCTGAGACCGGGTTCGGCGTGAACACCGGGTCCAGCCCGCCGAAGGGCGCGACGCTGGCGGTGTTGGGATCGGAGCAGGTCAGCAGCATCAGCAGGCCCTGGTCGGTGGCGCGCTTGAGGTAGGCGGCCAGGCAGGCGATGTGGTGGCTGCGGCGTATCACCACGGTGCATGTGCCCTGGGTGGCGGCGCGTTCGGCGGCCAGCGCCATGGCTTCGAGCACCAGCCAGGGGCCGGGCAGGCGGCGGCCGTCCCAGGTCAGGGCGGCCGGGTGGTCGGCCAGCACGGTGGGCGCGCCCCGCTTTTCCATGGAACCTGCTTCGAGCTCGCCCAGATAGCCGGGCAGCAGGGCCAGGCCATGGGTGTTGTGGCCCAAGAGGTCGCCCTCGACGAGGATTTCGGCCACGGCCGTGGCCTTGGCCGGCTCCAGCCCGGCGGCGGTCAGCAGGGCTTGCGCGTAATGGATCAGGTCGTCGTGGCGGTAGTGCATGGTATTCCCGGCGGTCGGTGCTGCCCGGGCAAGGTCGCCGCGGGCTTCCCGGCATTCTAGGGAAGAAGGGTGTAACGATGCACAAGTCGGTGCGCGTATACCGGCGCCCCAATGCAGTTCGCCCTGAGGCCGCCGAAAAGCTCGGCAACTCAGGGCGAAGGGTGATGAGATTGATCGCAGTCTTGTATAGAGCTGCTCACAAAACCCAGCGAAGCGGTCCTGGCTAGGCGCGTCGCCGCAGACAGTGCTGAAGGCACGGCAAGGCGGCGCAACAACGCCAGGAGGGCTTTTGAGCGGCTCCGCGCTTAACCGAGCTTGATGCTGCTCGGGTCGGCGGTGAGATAACCGACGGCCGCGCCGTAGCGGTCCTTGTAGTTCGCGCGCACCAGCGGGTCCAGCGTGGCCTGCACCTTGCCGTGCAGCGACGGGATCCAGTCGCCGGCGTGCTGGAAGTTGCTCATGATGTAGGTCCAGCCGTTGAGGTCGTCCACGACATGCAGGCCGGTGGCTTCAGCGCCCGAGGGCATGGACATCAGGCGCGACAGCTGCTTGGTGTCGACGTTGTAGGCCCAGATGAAGTTGTTGACGTGGGTGCTGCTGTCTTCACCGATGAAGAGGGTGCGCATTTTTTCCGAGAACTTCAGGTTGTCGGGGTTGGACACCATGTTGGGGTTGGCCTTGTTGCCCAGCGCATCGCCGGCGATGTCTTCGCCGACCAGCAGGGCCTTGGTGTGCACCGGCATCCATTCGCTGTTGATGGCGTTGCCGGCCGAGTCCTTCTGGCCGCCGTCCAGCTTGTGCATCATCACGCCGCCGGCGATCAGCGCCTTGTCAAGCGCGATGCCGCTGGCAGCGTTCCAGCCCTTGCCGGTCTTGACCATGGAGTCCTGCATGTTCTGCAGCGCCGAGTAGGCGATCTTGTCCTTGATGTTGACGGTGGTGCCTTCCATCTTGGAAAAGCCCATGCTGCCGCCCATGAGGTAGGCATAGCGGTGGGTTTCCAGGAAGGCGGCGGCTTTTTCCATGCCGGGCTTGACCTTGATCCAGTTGGCGTTGCCGTTGTAGAAGACCTTGGTGAAGCTGGCATCGGACGGGTCGGTTTTGTGCACCGTCATGATGTCGGACGGCTTGAGCGTGTCGGCCATTTTTTCGATTTCGGCGCTCGTGGCGTGGCCCAGCTTGATCCAGGAAATCTTTGCGCCTTCGGCGGCCGGGTCGACCGAGAAGCCGCTGCCCAGTTTGCCCACGTACAAGGTGCCGGACGACAGGTCTTTCTCGCGGTCGGCCACAAAGACGAAGAGGCCGCTGTTGGTGGCGTCGTCGCCCATCAGCACGGTGCGGTTGTCGGGCATGACCTGGACCAGCTCGTGCGAGATGCGGCCCAGGTTGTAGTGCTTTTTCACCGTGCCGGTGCCGTCGGGATGCACGGTGACTTCGGGCAGGTGGCCGTAGTGGTAGGGGTTGGCCTTGGTCTCGTCGCCGTAGACGTTCTTGCTGAACTTCTTGAACTGCGAGCTCTCGGCCGCAAAAGGTGCGTCGGGCTCGTACTCCTCGCTGGACAGGTGGGTGTTCCAGGGCGAGAGGCTGGCGCCGCAGGTGATCCACAGGCCGTGCGCCTTGGACATGTCGACGTTGTGGTACTTCACGAGGCTGAGCTTGCCGGTGGCTTGGTCCTGGTCCAGGGTGAGCACGGCGATGGGCGAGGGCAGGTTGCCATAGGCGTCGGCGCCGGCCTGGTCGCGCGTGGTGTATTCAAACTGCACGACGGCGAACACCGCCTTGCCCTTGACGCCGGGCACGTTGGCGTTCGGCAGGCCCAGCAGCGAGGTACCGTCGGGCGAGTCGGAGAACATCTGGCGTTCCTTGCCGGGCACCGAGCGGTCGATGATGGGCTGGTTGTTGATGTCCACATAACCACCGCTCAGGATGGTGCCACCCTTGCCGTCCGGCACCCTATCGCCAGTCACGAAGAAGGGCTGGTAGGCCAGCCGATAGCTTTGGGTGCTGTTGTCCTTGAGCCGGACCTGCAGGCTGGAGCCCACGGTGGTGGTGGCCATGGCGGCCGTGTCGGCCAGCGAAGGCGCGGCCATGGAGGTGAAGCTGGAAGACAGGTAATTGCCCGCTCCAGCCGGGCCGCTGCCGGTGGCGCAGCCCGACAGCAGGGTGCTGGAGGCCAGTGCCCCCAGCGGCAGCATGGGCGCGGTCGCCAGGAATTTCAGGGCGGTGCGGCGTGAGGGAAGGGAAGGGGTGGCCAGGTCGGACATTGTTGTGTGTTCCAGTTTCAGGTGGGGAATGATGCGAAGCGGCGCTGTGCCCGCGCCGAAACGCAGGGCAGGGCCGCTGCGCTGCCGGAATCTTAGGAAGCTTGTGTGACAGTTTCTTGAAACGGGCTGCCACAGAAGATGGCGGGCAGCGGGGACGGAGGGGGATTAACCACGCACCGGGTACTTGAATATCCCGGGGTGAGCCGCAAGCTGGCTTGCTACGGGCCAAAATCGGCCTGCCCAGAGCAGCAACTTCCAAGGCCTTCCCATGACCACCCAACTCAAGATCGATTTTGTGTCCGACGTTTCCTGCCCCTGGTGCGTCATAGGCCTGAAGTCGCTGGACCAGGCGCTGGAGCGCGTGCGCGGCGACATCCAGGCTGAGCTGCATTTCCAGCCCTTTGAACTCAATCCCAAAATGGCGCCCGAGGGCCAGGAGATCACCGAGCACATCACCGAGAAATACGGCATCACGCCGGCCCAGGCCCAGGCCAACCGCGAGAACATCCGTGCGCGCGGTGCCCAGGTGGGCTTCAAGTTCAGCATGGCCGACGAGCCCGGCGGCGGGCGCAGCCGCATCTACAACACCTTTGACGCGCACCGCTTGCTGCACTGGGCCGAACTCGAAGGCGCGGGCAAGCAGAAGGCGCTCAAGGAGCTGCTGTTCAAGCGCTATTTCACCGACGGCCAGAGCCCGGCCTCACACGAGGTGCTGGCCAAGGCCGCTGCCGAAGCGGGGCTGGATGAAAGCCGCGCGCGCGAGGTACTGGCCTCGGGCGAATACGCGCGCGAGGTGCGCGAGCGCGAACAGTTCTACCTGACGCAAGGCATCCATTCGGTGCCGGCCGTCATCATCAACGACCGCCACCTGATTTCCGGCGGCCAGCCTGTGGAAGTGTTCGAGCAGGCCTTGAGGCAGATCGCGGCGGCGGGCTAGGCGCGGCTTTCGCCCAGCACCTCGAAGCTGCCCGACTGCTGGACCCAGTCCTTGCCGTTGGAGGCAAAGCCTGTGGCCGCGCCGGTCTTGAGGTTGAGTGCCACCGTCAGCGTGTAGCCGCTCTCCTTCGAAAGGTAAGACACCACATGCACGTCGTCCGACATTTTGACGGCGGCGCTGGCGTTTTGGAGGTGGTCCTTGGCGCCCGGGCTGGCGCTGCGCCAGGTGAGGGTGCCGTCGCTGGCGAACGTGTGCTCAAAGGTATGGCCCTTGGTCGGGCCGTCCCGGAAGGTCCAGCGCAGGGTTTTGCCATGCAGGGATGCGGGGAAGGTGGTCATGATGGGCTCCAGAGTTTGGCCTTGATCGCCGCGTTCGGCGGGCCTGGATGGATGGGTACAGTTTCAACTTAGGCTCGCCCAAAACGGCGGCTTGTCGGAAGGGGGCGAAATCTTCGTAGGACAAGGGCACGCCGAGCCTTTTGCCGTGGATTCGCGCACGGGCTTCACGCAGAATGAAACGACCTCACAGGAGTTGTCATTCATGCCTTACGAACTTCATTACTGGCCCGGCATCCAGGGCCGCGGCGAATTTGTCCGGCTCGCGCTGGAGGCCGCCGGCGCCGACTACGTGGACGTGGCGCGCGGCTGTGAAGGCGAGGGTCAGGGCATTCCCGCGATGATGCATTTCATCGAGAGCGCCGCCGTGCACCAGCCGCCCTTCGCACCGCCATTCCTGGTGGACGGCAAGACCATCGTCGGCCAGTCGGCGGCCATCCTGCTCTACCTGGGACCGCGCCTGGGCCTGGTCGGCAAAAGCGAAACAGCGCGCCTGTGGACGCACCAGATCCAGCTCACGATTGCCGACGTTGTGGCCGAGGCGCACGACACCCACCATCCGGTGGGCACGGGTCTTTATTACGAAGAGCAGAAGACGGAAGCGCTCAGGCGCGCCAGGGAATTCAGGACGGCGCGCATCCGCAAATTCCTGGCCTGGTTTGAAGCCGTGCTGGTGCGCAACCCGCGCGGCAGTGCGCACCTGGTGGGCGGCAGCCTCAGTTATGCCGACCTCTCGCTGTTCCAGCTGGTGGAGGGATTGCTGTATGCCTTCCCCAAGGCCGCCCGCCGCGCGCTGAAAAACGTGCCGCATGTGATGGCGCTGCACGACCGCGTGGCGCGGCACAGGCGCGTGGCCGCCTACCTGGCCAGCGAGCGGCGCATTCCCTTTAACGAGGACGGCATCTTCCGCCGCTACCCGGAACTCGATGCCTGAGTTGCCGGCGTTTTGTGCGCGGCGCTCTCCTACATGCCTGTCTGTGCTTGCCTGACCGCCGCGTCTTGCAGCGCACGCGACCATGGTTGCCAGTGTCCGGCCACACAGCACACACAGCACACACAGGAAGCAGTGGCGCGGATCTCTTTCAAACCTGCGTTCGACACAAAGGAGACCTACCATGGCCAAAGAGCATGATCCCAACCTTGATCCCATCAGCAAAGAGCCCGGCGCGCACCCGGTGGGCACCGGCATAGGCGCGGCCATGGGCGGCATCGCCGGGGGCGCCGCCGCCGGCGTGGTGGCCGGCCCTGCGGGAGCCGTTGTCGGTGGCGTGGCCGGCGCGATCGCCGGCGGCATGGGCGGCAAGGAAGCCGCCGAGGCGCTGGACCCGACGGCCGAAGAGGCTTACTGGCGCGACAGGCACACGCTGGAGCCTTATTACGAAAGCGGCCGTCCCTTTGACGACTATGCACCCGCCTACCGGCTGGGTGTGGAGGGCCGGCGCGATTACCCGGGCTCGTTTGAGGAAACCGAAATGCGCCTGGCGGACCGCTGGGATACCTACAGGGGGCGCTCGACCCTGGACTGGCCGAAAGCCCGCCTGGCCAGCCGCGCGGCCTGGAACCGTGCGCACGAGCGGCTCAGCGCCTTTGAAACCACCGCCACCCTGAGCAACGCCGATACCGTCGGCGTGGCGGACGACGAGGAGATCATTGACACGCTCAACGACCTGCTCGAATCCTGCCGCGACGGCGAATACGGTTTCCGCGAATGCGCCGAGCACTCGCGCTCCGAAGACATCAAGGTCTTGCTGCACCGCCATTCCGGTGAATGCCGCGCCGCGGGCCTGGAGCTGCAGACCCTGATACGCCAGCTGGGCGGCAAGCCCGATGAGGGCGGCTCCGTCAGCGGCGCGCTGCACCGCGGCTGGGTGTCCGTGCGCGCGACGCTGAGCGCCTACAGCGACCAAGCCATGCTCAATGAGTGCGAGCGCGGCGAGGACGCCGCCGTGGCGCGCTACCGCAAGGCCCTGAAGCAAAACCTGCCGCTTGCCATCAAGAGCGTGGTGGAGCGCCAGGCCCAGGGCGCCCAGCGCAACCACGACCAGGTCAAGGCCTTGCGCGATGCGCTGAAGGCCTCGAAATAAGGCGACGGTTCCAGAAAAGATATGTAGCGTTTCTTGCCGACACTCGAGGTTCGGCAAACCGGGGGCGGCGCAGGCTGCCCCTTTTTTTCGCCTGGATGCCGGCTAATTCTTGAGGCGGCTGGCGCAGTCCACCTGCGCATCGAGCTGCATGCCGCCGCGCGAGTAGTCGACATCGGTGACCTTGCAGCCCGAGTGTTGCTCTATGGCCTGCAGCAGGGCGGCGCGTCCGGCGGGCGTGGTGGAGATTGGGCCGGCAGTGGGTGAGCTGGCTATCCAGGTGCCGGCGGTCAGCGCGCTGACCAGGTAGGTCCGCCCTTCGACGGTGACGCGTTGCGCGGCAGGGTCTGCCCGCATGCCGGTGCAGGCCACCAAGCCTGCACCGCACAGCAAGGCCCAGCTTGCGATGGGCGCGGCATGCCGGAAAGCCTTCATGCGGACGCGCGCGTACCGCGCGGCGCCACCAGCGGCGCCGCCGGCAGGGCCTGTGCTGATGTGTTCGCGGCTTTGGGTTCAGGCACTTTGGGTGGGGCTTTGGGTGACTTGGCGTCGGGGCAAGCGGACAAAAGCAGCAAGCCGGCCAGTGTGAAGGGCAAGAGGGGCTTCATGGTGTCTCCAGGCGCATGCTGTTGCGCTGCCTGAAATGATAGGCCGCGGGCCCGCGCAAGGCCAGTGCCGCAAGGCAAGTCGCGGTGGCCACCTACACCGCCTACAGGCGGCGGCGCGGGTGCGCGCTGCCCACGCCCATGCGCTGCAGGGCTTCGCTGAGGCTGCGCGCGGGCTGTGCAGCCGTGCACTGCTGCTGGGTGGGCGATGGCCTGGCCTTGTCGGTGGCGGCATGCTGCCTGACCCGTTCCGCCGCCAGCCGGCGGCCTTCGGTCTGCAGGTAAAGCGTCAGATCCATTTCATCGGGCTGGTTCATGGCTGCCTCGCAAGTCCCGTCCTGGGGACGCAAAAAAGCGGAGGCGCATGGCCTCCGCTGGCTGTCTTCCTGGCTGGAAGGCGCGCACGGCGCTCTATCAGTTGCTGCTGCGGCCCGATTGCCGGCTGCCCGAATCTTCGGGCTGCATGTTCTCATCGCGCTCCGACTGCTTTTGCGGATTGTCCCGGGCGCTGCCGTGCTGGCCCTGCTGCCCAGGCTGGCGCTGGTTGCCCTGGCCCTGGTTCAGTTGCGCATCGCTGGACTGGTTGATGTTCTGCCTGTCCTGCTGGCCGGGCTGGTTGCGTTGGCCTTGTTGCTGCTGCTTGTCCTGGGCTTGGGGGTTGTTTCTTTTCTGATCATTCTGCTTGGATGGCATACCGGTTCTCCTTGAAAAGATGACTGGGTTGAATGCGAAATGACGGTATGAAACCGCCATGAAGCCAATGTAAAACCGCACCCGCATTCGCCATGTCGGGCCGCGGGCCCTGCGTGTGTAGGAGGCGGATGACAGCCGGCTGGACCTTCAGATGGACCTTTATTTGGCCTGCGCTGCCGGCTTGAAACCGAGCTGCTTCATCGCGGCCGCCAGGCCGTTGCGCGAGCCCTCGTAGGCGTCCCAGGGCTGGTTGCCGACGGCCAGGCGGGCGCCCAGCGTCTGGGCCGTCCAGTGCGCGCCGCCGGTCAGCGAATCCAGTTCGTCCCAGGCCACCGGCACCGACACGCCCATGCCCGGCCGCGCACGCAGCGACCAGGCACATACCGTGGTCGCGCCGAAGCCGTTGCGCAGGTAGTCGGGGAAAACCTTGCCGACACGGTTTTTGGGGCCGCTCTTGGCGGCAAAGCGCTGCGGAATTACGGCGGCCAGGTGCAGCACCAGCGCATGCGAGAAGTCCTTCACCGTGTCGAAGTCGTATTGCCGCTTGAGCGGCACCACCACATGCAGGCCCTTGCCGCCGCTGGTCTTGAGGAAGCTGGAGAGCTTGAGTTCGTCGAGAAAGGCGCGCACCAGCTGCGCGGCCTCCTGCACCTGCGGCCAAGCCACGCCTTCGCCCGGGTCCAGGTCAAAAGTCATGCGGTCCGGCTTGTGGATGGCGCGCGTGGTGGCGTTCCAGGTATGGAACTCGATCACATTGAGCTGCGTGGCGGCCAGCAGGGCGGCGGCGGAGGGAATCTCCAGCAGCGGTTCATGGCCGGGGTCGAGCGCCGGGTCCAGCAGCTTGATGCCGGGGATGGAGGCGGCCTCGGCATGCTTCTGGAAGAACAGCTCGCCGCCTATGCCCGAAGGCGCGCGCACCAGTGCGGTCGGCCGGGCCTTGAGATGCGGCAGCATCAGTGACGCGACCTGCGCGTAGTGCTCGACCACATTCTGTTTGGTAAAGCCGGTGCTGCTGTCGATCACTCGGTCGGCGTGGGTGATGCGCAGGGACTTCAGCGCGGCCGGAGTGTTTTTTTTCGCAGGATTCACGGCGGCGCCTTTCTGGCCGCTTTTCAGGGCGGCGGGTTTTTCACGCAGGATGCGGCTGGCGGGCTTGTCGCTGCGCAGGCCCTGGAACACCGAGTGGCGGATGTGGCCGCCGTGCGTCCATTCGCCAAAAGCGACTTCGGCCAGCAGCTGCGGCTTGACGAACTGGCCTTTGACGCCGGCCGGCAGCTTCGCGAAAGGGCTGCGCTCCGTATGGATTTTTTCCAGCCGCGCCTTGAGGTCCTTGAGCACCTTGTCGTTAAAGCCGGTGCCGACGTTGCCGGCGTACTTCAGTGCGCCGTCTTCGTCGTGCACACCCAGCATCAGCGCGCCCAGGCCGGCGCGCGAGCCCTTGGGGGCTGTGTAGCCGCCTATCACGAACTCCTGACGCAACTGGGTCTTGAGCTTGATCCAGTCCGGCGAGCGGCGCGAGACATAGGCCGAATCCACGCGCTTGCCGATCACGCCTTCAAGGCCGACCCGCCGCGCCGACACCAGCAGGTCTTGCGGCGATGCTTCAAGCGTGTCGCTAAAACGTATGCCCTCCTGCGGATGGCGGGTGACCAGCGCGCACAGCAGTTCGCGGCGCTGCGACAGCGGCAGCCGGCGCAGGTCCAGCCCATCGAAGTAGGGCAGGTCGAACACGTAGTACACAATGCGGGCCGTGCTCGCATGGTCAAACGCGTTTTGCAGCGCGCCGAAGTCGGGCAGGCCATGCTCGTTCATCACCACGATCTCGCCGTCCACCCAGCCCGAGGGAATCTCCAGCGCGGCCACGGCCTCGGCCAGGCGGGGCAGTTTGTGCGTCCAGTCGTTGCCGTTGCGTGTCATGAGGCGAACCGAGTCCCCGTCTATGCGTGCCAGCAGGCGGTAGCCGTCGTACTTGATTTCATAGGCCCAGCCTTGCGGGTCGGCAGGCGGCGCCGCCACCAGCGTGGCCAGTTGTGGCGTCAGTAGCTCGGGCAGCTTGGCCTTAACGGCGCCTTCCGGAGTATCGGCGGCGGTTTGCGCGGCTTTCTTCGCCGCGGCCTTGCCTGACGCCTTGCCGGGTTTTTCCGCGGCGTCACGCGGCAGGGGCCGGCCCGAAAGCACGCTGTTGGGCAGGGCCTGGAGCACGTCGTAGTCTTTTTCCGGGCGGGCGTGTTCGTCGTGTTCTTTGATCAGCAGCCAGGGCTCGTGGCTTTCATCGCCGCGGCCGTGCATGCGCACCAGGGTCCAGCCGCCCTTGAGCTTTTCACCGTGCAGTTCGAACTTGAGCTTGCCGGCCTTGAGGCTCTTGGCCGGGTCTCCGTGCGGCGTCCAGAGGCCCCGGTCCCAGACGATCACATCGCCCGCGCCGTATTGTCTGGCTGGAATGCTGCCCTCAAACCCCGCATAGGAAATCGGGTGGTCCTCGACACGCACGCCCATGCGTTTGACGGCCGGGTCCAGACTGGGGCCCTTGGGCGCGGCCCAGCTTTTGAGCGCGCCCTGCAGCTCCAGGCGGAAGTCGTAATGAAGGTTGCGCGCGTCGTGTTTCTGGATCACAAAGCGCAGAGACTTGTCCGAGCGCGTGCCGCCTTCCGCAGGCTCGGGTGTGCGCGAAAAGTCGCGCTTGGCGCGGTAGCTTTTGAGGGAATCGCGGTCGTCCATGGCCAGGGCTGCGCGTGGAGCCGCCTAGGCGGCGCGCCGCCTTGCGGGGGCATGCGCCCTGGTTTTGGCCGCGGGTTTTTTGCGTGTGGGCGCCTTGGCGGCGGCCTTGGCCTTGGGCGCATCGCCGCCGCCCTTGCGCAGGCTGCGCTGCAGCAACTCGGTCAGGTCAATGATCTTGGCGCCGGAACGGGCTTCGGGCTCCTCAGATTCTTCCGGCTGCACCACGCTCTCCAGTTTGCCTTCCTTGGCCTTGCGCTTGACCAGCGCCATGATGTCGTCCTTGAAGGAGTCGGTGAACTGTTTGGGGTCCCATTGGCCAGTCATGTCGTCCACCAGCTGTTTGGCCATGGCCAGCTCCTTGTCGGACAGGCCCGCGGCCTTGGCGCCCACGGGGGGCAAGTTCAGCTCTTCCAGTGAACGGATGTCGGCGCCCCAGCGCAACAGGTTCAGCACCAGCGCCGGGCCCGACGGCACCAGCACGGCCAGATGTTGCTTGGTCTGGATGATGACGCGGGCAATGCCCACGCGCTGCGTCTTCAGCAGGGTGTCGCGCAGCAGGGCATAGACTTTTTGCCCCTTGTTGATGGGCGCGACGTAGTAGGGCCGCTCCAGGTAGACAAAAGGAATCTCGGTGTTGGGCACAAAACTTTCGATCTCTATGGTCTGGGTGGTCTTGGGGTAGGCGGCGGCGATTTCTTCCTCGGACAACACCACGTACTGGCCGTCCTCGTATTCGACGCCCTTGACGATGTTCTCCTTGCTGATTTCCTTGCCGGTGCGCTTGTTGATGCGCTTGTAGCCCACTGGGTCCATGCTGCGCTTGTCCAGCCAGTCGAAGTCGATGCCGCTTTCGGAGGTGGCCGAATGCAGCGCGACGGGAATGTGGACCAGGCCGAAGCTGATGGCGCCTTTCCAGAGAACGCGGGATGTCATGGGATTTTCCTGATGAAGGTCTAGGTAAATCAGTGTGGGAGCCGTGCCCGCGCGCCTGTGTCGGCCTGCCAAGAGCCCTTTCGTAGGACGGCGGCTTTTGTGAGGGTTGCGGGGCTTGCGGGCGGGCGCGGCCGCGGCGCCGGCATGTCGTCCGGAACCCACCGCCCGCATGGGGTTTGTCCTACGGGCAGGCCGCGGGCACGCCACGCACAATCGGCTCCTGTTTCAAGGAGCCGACCATGCCGACCCGCCGCACCGCCGCCCGTTTGTCCCTTGCCGCCGTGGCCATGGCCGCGGCCGCCCTCACGGGCTGCAGCGTGATGGACCGCCAGTCCAACCTGGTGGCCATGACCACACAATTGCGCGGGGCCAACGAGGTACCGGCCAATGCCAGCACAGGCAGTGGTCAGGTCGACGCGGTGTTCGACAAAAACACCAACCTGCTGCGCTGGAAGGTCAGCTACACCGGCCTGACGGGCCCGGCCACGGCGGGGCATTTCCACGGTCCCGCGGCCATAGGTGCGAACGCCGGCGTGGCCCTGCCATGGGCCGGCCCCATGCGCAGCCCCCTGGATGGCAGCGCCACGCTGACGGCCGCCCAGGCCGCCGACCTGCTGGCCGGCCGCTGGTACGCCAACGTCCACACCGCCGCCTATCCCGGCGGGGAAGTGCGCGGCCAGATGACCGTGGTGCGCAACTAGGCGCAGGGGTTTGCCACTGCCTCCGGGCCTTCCGGAGGCTGTCGATTAAATGGTTGCGCGCGCAACCGGATGGGTTTATAGTTGCGGGCGCAACCAATAAATCAACCGGTGGCCCGCATGATCAAGCTCGACAGAACCCTGACCTACCGCCTGCATCTGCTGCACAAGCTGACCGACCTGGAAAGCCAGCGTGCCTATGTGGCCGAGGCCGGGCTGTCCATGAGCGACGGCCGCTGCCTCACGGCGGTCGGCACCTTCGCGCCGCTGTCGGTCAACGACCTTGCGCAAAAAGCCAACCTCAACAAGGGCCAGGCCAGCCGGGCCGCCCAGTCGCTGGTCGACCAGGGCCTGGTCGTCAAGGCCGCCAGCCCGACCGATGGCCGCGGCGTGGTGCTGACCATGACACCCAAGGGCAAGGCCGCCTGGCAGCGCGCCATGCAACTGGTGGGCCGGCGCAACCAGGATATTTTTGGCGTGCTGAGCGCGGCCGAACGCGAGCAGCTCAGCGATTTTTTCGACCGCTTGATCGCCAAGGCCAGGGCCGACGGCGGCGCGGTTGAAGACGCCGGCGAAGAATGACATGGGAATTTTGGAGAAACCGCAATGAACACGAACACCCCCTTGCGCTACCAGTCCGGCTTCGGCAATGAATTCGCCAGCGAAGCCGTCGCTGGTGCCTTGCCCCAAGGCCGCAACAGCCCGCAGCGCGCGCCGCACGACCTGTACACCGAGTTGATATCCGGCACGGCCTTCACCGCGCCGCGCGCCGAGAATCGCCGCACCTGGCTGTACCGCCGCCAGCCCTCGGTGGTGGTGGGCGGCTACCAGCCTTATGCGCAGCCGCAGTGGACCACGGGCGCCGCCGGCGGCATGGCCGTGCCGCCCGATCCCTTGCGCTGGAACCCGTTTCCCATTCCCGCGGAACCGCTGGATTTTGTCGACGGCCTGCGCACCGTGGCGGCCAACGGCGACGCCGAGGCCCAGACCGGCATGGCCGCCCATATGTATGTAGCCAACCGTTCCATGGCGCGGCGCGCGCTGGTCAATGCCGACGGCGAAATGCTGCTGGTGCCGCAGCAGGGCCGGCTGGTGCTGACCACCGAGCTGGGTATCCTGGACGTGAAGCCTGGTGAAATCGCCGTGCTGCCGCGCGGCATGGCCTTCAGCGTGGGCTTGCCCGACGGCGCCTCGCGCGGCTACATCTGCGAGAACTACGGCGCGCACTTTCGCTTGCCCGAGCTGGGCCCCATAGGTTCCAACGGCCTGGCCAATGCGCGTGATTTCCTCGCGCCCGTGGCGGCGTTTGACGCCGATGACGAGCCTGGCAAAGGCTACGAAATCATCAAGAAGTTCGGCGGCCGTTTGTGGTCGACCACGCAGCCGCGCAGCCCCTTCAACGTGGTGGCCTGGCACGGCAACCTGGTGCCCTGCAAGTACGACACCGCGCATTTCATGACCATAGGCTCCATCAGCTACGACCATCCGGACCCGTCCATCTTCACCGTGCTGACCTCGCCCTCGGACACGCCGGGCACGGCCAACTGCGACTTTGTGATCTTTCCGCCGCGCTGGCTGGTGGCCGAGGACACCTTCCGCCCGCCCTGGTACCACCGCAACCTCATGAGCGAGTTCATGGGCCTGGTCTACGGCCAGTACGACGCCAAGCCCGAGGGATTCAAGCCCGGCGGCGCCTCGCTGCACAACTGCATGGTGCCGCACGGCCCCGACGCTGAGGCCTTTGAAAAAGCCAGCGCGGCCGACCTCAAGCCGCACAAGCTGGACAACACCCTGGCCTTTATGTTCGAAAGCCGCTACCGCTTTGTGCCCACGGCCTATGCCATGCAGGGCGGGGCGCTGGACGCCGCTTATGCCGGCTGCTGGGCCGGGCTCAAGGACCAGTTCAAAGGCTGATGCCGAAACCTCATTTTTAAGCCGACCATGACGACACTCCTGAACGCCACCCATGACCCCCAGCTGCGCAGCTGGGTGACATCCGCCAACAAGGCGAGCGATTTTCCCATCCAGAACCTGCCCTTTGGCACTTACAGCCTCACGCCGCAGGGCGAGCGCAAGATAGGTGTTGCCATCGGCGACCAGGTGCTGGACCTGCGTGCAACCGGGCTGACGGACGCCAGCGACATGAATGCGCTGATGGCACAAAGCCCGCAGGCGATGAGCGCGCTGCGGGCCGCGATTTCGCAAGGCCTGGCCGAGGGCAGCGCGAAGCAGGGCGAGTGGGCGGGTTTGTTGCACCGCCAGGACGCGGCCACGCTGCACCTGCCTTGCCGCATCGGCGACTACACCGATTTCTACACCGGCATCCACCATGCGACCACGGTGGGCAAGCTGTTCCGCCCCGACGCACCGTTGCTGCCCAATTACAAATGGGTGCCCATCGGCTACCACGGCCGCGCTTCGTCCATAGGCGTGAGCGGCCAGCAGTTCCCGCGGCCTAAGGGCCAGACCAAGGGGCCTAATGAAGAGCTGCCGCTGTTGCGGCCCAGCCACCGGCTCGACTATGAGCTGGAGCTCGGCGTGTTTGTGGGGCAGGGCAATGCCCTGGGCGAACCGGTGGCCATGGAGCAGGCCGAGGCCCATGCTTTTGGCCTGGTGCTGCTCAACGATTGGTCGGCGCGCGACGTGCAGGCCTGGGAATACCAGCCGCTGGGCCCCTTCCTGTCCAAAAATTTCGCGAGCACCATCTCGCCCTGGATCGTCACCCTGGAGGCACTCGCGCCATTTCGCGCGGCCTTTACCCGACCCGAGGGCGACCCGCAGCCTTTGCCTTACCTGGATTCGCCGGGCAACCGCCAACAGGGTAGCCTGGACGTGCAGCTCGAAGTCTGGCTGCAGACCCAGGCCATGCGCGACGCCGGCCTGGGTCCCGAGCGCCTGTCGCAGTCCAATTACCGCGACGCCTACTGGACAGTCGCGCAAATGCTCGCGCACCACACCATCAACGGCTGCAACCTGCAGCCCGGCGATATGCTGGGCACGGGCACGCTGTCCGGCCCGCGGCCCGAGCAGGCCGGCTCGCTGCTGGAGCTCAGCGCCGGCGGCAAGAAGGCAGTGACGCTGGCCAATGGCCAGACGCGCACTTTCCTCGAGGACGGCGATGCCATCATCCTGCGCGCCTGGTGTGAGCGCGAGGGCTTTCAACGCATAGGATTTGGTGAATGCCGCGGGCAGGTGCTGCCGGCGCGCGCTTAAGTTCAAGGCGCTGATGCTTCGTTCGTGGGCGAAGCATGGGGTGGGTGTTTGCGGCAAAAATGCTTGCCATGAACCCCGAACCGACTCCTGACAACATCCTCGCGGCGTCCGCCCACCGCAATCCTTATCCCTATTACGCGGCGCTGGCCGCGGGCCCTGCGCTGGTGTTTGATGCGCCGCGCAAACTCTGGATCGCGAGCAACGCGGCCAGCGTCAAGGCGGTCCTGGGCAATCCGGCCTGCCGCGTGCGTCCTGTTTCTGAGCCAGTTCCCTCAGCCATCGTCGGCTCGGCGGCCGGCGAGGTTTTCGGCCATCTGGTGCGCATGAACGAGGGCTTGCGGCATGGCGCGCCCAAGCTCGCGCTGCAGCGTTTCCTGGCGGCGGTGGATCTCGATCCTGTACAGGCAAGAACGCAAGCGCTGGCCTTGCAAACCGCCGGGGAGGGCGCCTTAAGGGGAGAGGCCCTTTCGCGCTGGGCCTTTGAGGTGCCCGTGATGGCGGTGGCAGACCTGCTGGGTTTTGGCGAGGCCGAACTGCCTCAGGTCGCGCGCTGGATGGCGGATTTTGTCGCCTGCCTGTCGCCGCTCAGCACGCCGGCCCAGCTCGTGTCGGCCGGCAATGCCGCTTCGGCCTTGCTGTCGCGCTTTGCGGAACTGGTAAAGGCCGCCGGCGCCCAGCCCGGCAGCGCCTTGGCGCGCCTGCAGCAAGAAGCGGCGCAGGCCGGCTGGCATGATGCGCGGGCGCTGCTATGCAATGCGGTGGGCCTGCTGTCTCAGACCTATGAGGCCACGGCCGGCTTGATCGGCAACAGCATCACGGCCCTGGCCACGCAGCCCGGCTTGCTGGACGCCATGGCCCGCGAACCCTCAAAGCTGCTGCAGATGGTTCATGAAGTCAGCCGTCATGACCCGTCCATCCACAACACGCGCCGTTTTGTGGCCGAAGCCAGCCGGGTGGCGGGTGTTTCGCTGCAGGCCGGCGATGTGGTGCTGGTGCTGCTGGCCGCCGCGGGCCGCGACCCCGCGTGCAACCCCAGGCCCGATGAGTTTTTGCTGGAGCGCCCTGATCGCCAGGTGCCTGGCTTTGGCCACGGTGCCCACCAGTGTCCGGGCCAGGCGCTGGCCTGCGCCATCGCCGCGGCGGCTATCCGGGCCTTGCTGGTATCGGGGCGGCTCAAAGACGCCGCGTCGTTCCGCTGGGACTATCGTCCCTCCATGAATGCCCGCATTCCGGTTTTCACCGCTTGATGCGAGCATCGCAGCAACCCATAAAGCACCAGGAAGGCCCCCATGATCGCGATTATTTTTGAAGTCCAGCCCGCCCAGGGCCAGAAGCAGACCTATCTCGACATCGCCGCGGCGCTCAGGCCCCAGCTCGAAAAAATCGACGGCTTCATCTCCATCGAGCGTTTTGAAAGCCTGAGCACGCCGGGCAAGCTGCTGTCGCTGTCCTTCTTTCGCGACGAGGCGGCCGTGCTGGAGTGGCGCAAGCTGGAAAGCCACAGGCAGGCGCAAAGCCGCGGGCGCGGTGGCGTGTTTGAGAACTACCGGCTGCGCGTGGCCCATGTGCTGCGCGATTACGGTCTGAATGAGCGGGATGAAGCACCGGCCGACAGCCGGCAGGTGCATGGCTGATTCGGGGCCGAGGAGGGGCCAATCGCCCCGATAAACCACACCGGGCGGCTGCGGCAAGGCCTTTGTAGGGCTTAAATGCTGAATAAAGGGGCAAAACTCAGGGTAAACCTTAGAATAGAGGGTTAGGGCCTGTTAACCCTGTGTTTGCAAGATGCGTTGCGAGTCAAAAAGGCCTTGAGCAAGGCGCAAAACGCAGGCGGGGTAGACCCCGCCGAGGCTTTGCAACGCCGCGCAAGGCCTTTTTGATCGCAACCCGGAGGGAATGGGGTGAAAACGGCGCCACTCGGCGTTGCGCTCCTAGCGCAGACACCCGGTCTGCGCGTCGTCGCGCGTCTTGATTGGCACCGTTTTCACCCCATTCGCATTTGCAAACACAGGGTTAACAGGCCCTACAAAGCCCCCATGAACGCCCCCGTCGACGTCTCCTTCTTCACGCGCGCCGCCAAGCCGCTGACCAGCTACCGCAAGTACTGGGCGGCCCGCTTCGGCACGGCCAAGTTTCTGCCCACCAGCCGGGCCGAGATGGACGCGCTTGGCTGGGACAGCTGCGACATCATCATCGTCACGGGCGACGCCTATGTGGACCACCCGAGTTTCGGCATGGCTGTCATAGGCCGTATGCTCGAAGCGCAGGGCTTTCGCGTGGGCATCATCGCCCAGCCCGAGTGGCACAGCGCCGATCCTTTCCGCGTGCTGGGCAAGCCCAACCTGTTCTTCGGCGTGACCGCCGGCAACATGGACTCGATGATCAACCGCTACACGGCGGACCACAAGATACGCAGCGACGACGCCTACACCCCCGGCGACGTGGGCGGCAAGCGCCCCGACCGCGCGGCCCTGGTGTATTCGCAGCGCTGCCGCGAGGCCTACAAGGACGTGCCCATCATCCTGGGCGGCATAGAAGGCTCGCTGCGCCGCATCGCGCACTATGACTACTGGTCCGACAAGGTGCGCCGCAGCGTGGTGGTCGACGCGAAATGCGATTTGCTGCTTTACGGCAATGCCGAGCGCGCTATCGTCGAAATCGCCCACCGCCTGGCCGCGCGCGAGCCGGTCGCCAGCATCACCGACGTGCGCGGCACGGCTTTCATACGCCGCAGCGGCGACGAAAGCGCCCAGGGATGGTTCGAGATCGACTCCACCAGCGTGGACACGCCGGGCCGGGTCGAGGCCCACGTCAACCCGTATTTGATGATTTCCGACCAGGCGCGCGAGCAGGGCGCCAGCTGCGCGCGCGAAGACGAAGCGGCCGAAGTGGCGGTCAAGGCCGAATCGGCAGGCTCCGCGGCCAACCCGGCGATCAAGCCGCTGACCTTTGTGGCCAACCCCAATCTCCCGTCCACCGTGCATACCGCGCAGGGCAAGATCAAGGTTCCGCCGCGCGATCGTTCCGTGATACGCCTGCCGTCCTACGAACAGGTCAAGAGCGACCCGGTGCTGTATGCCCACGCCAATCGCGTGCTGCACCTGGAAACCAACCCCGGCAATGCGCGCGCGCTGGTGCAGGCCCATGGCGAAGGCGCCACCGCGCGCGACGTCTGGATCACGCCGCCGCCCATCCCGCTGACCACGGCCGAGATGGACTATGTGTTCGACCTGCCTTACGCCCGCTCGCCGCACCCGCGCTACGCCGACGAAAACGGCAGCCACGACGGCGCGACCAAGATTCCCGCGTGGGAGATGATCCGCTTTTCGGTCAACATCATGCGCGGCTGCTTTGGCGGCTGCACCTTCTGCTCCATCACCGAGCACGAAGGCCGCATCATCCAGAGCCGCTCCGAGGACTCGGTGATCCGCGAGATCGAGGCGATACGCGACACCGTCAAGGGCTTTACCGGCGCGATCTCCGACCTGGGCGGGCCCACCGCCAATATGTACCGCATAGGCTGCAAGTCGCCCGAGATCGAGGCCGCCTGCCGCAAGCCGTCCTGCGTGTACCCGGGCATCTGCCCCAACCTCAACACCAACCACAACCCGCTGATCAAGATGTACCGCCGCGCGCGGGCCTTGAAGGGCGTGAAAAAAATCCTCATCAGCTCCGGCCTGCGCTACGACCTGGCGGTGCAAAGCCCCGAGTACGTGAAGGAGCTCGTCACCCACCACGTGGGTGGCTACCTCAAGATCGCGCCCGAGCACACCGAGCAGGGCCCGCTCACCAAGATGATGAAGCCCGGCATCGGCAGCTATGACAAGTTCAAGCAGATGTTCGAGAAGTACTCGCTGGAGGCCGGCAAGAAGCAGTTCCTGATCCCGTACTTCATCGCGGCCCACCCGGGCACCAGCGACGAAGACATGATGAACCTGGCGATCTGGCTCAAGAAGAACGGCTTTCGGGCCGACCAGGTGCAGACCTTCTACCCCAGCCCCATGGCCACGGCCACGGCCATGTACCACACCAACAAAAACCCGCTGCGCAAGATCACACGCGACAGCGAGACGGTGGACATCGTGCGCGGCGAACGCCGCCGCCGGCTACACAAGGCCTTTTTGCGCTACCACGACCCCAACAACTGGCCGGTGCTGCGCGAGGCGCTCAAGGCCATGGGCCGGGCCGACCTGATAGGCAACGGCAAGCACCACCTGATCCCGACCTTCCAGCCCCTGACCGACGGCAGCTATACCAGCGCGCGGCGCAAGAACTCCACGGCCACCTCCGCCACCCCGGCCAAGGCTGCGCCAGTGGTCAAGGGCCGCCTGTTGACACGCCACACCGGCCTGCCGCCGCTGGCCCAGGGCGCGGGCGGCAAGCCTTCCGGCCGCAAGGGCCGTTAAGCGCCGGGCCGGCGGGCTATCTCACATCAGCTCCCTCTTACTTCTCGTACTTTCGTAGAGTTCATTCCGCCGTTCCGGCGTTTCAACTAATCAATCGGGTTTTGTTAAGAGGGTAAGGAAGTCTTCATACTTTCCATGGGCTTTCTCTAACGCTTGTTGAAGCTCAGATAGCGGAATATTCAATCGATACCTCTTTTGAATACCACCACCTTTCCATGGAACGTCTATAAGCACACCAAGACCTACTAAGTCTGGCAGTGTTTGCTTGAAGAAGTCAGGACTAATTGCTTTACCTAGTCGGAGCTTAATTACGTCCTCGTCTACGTGCGTAGTTCTAAGAAAAATCCGAAGAAATCGTTGCAATTCCCAGATTCGGTCATCATCCGCTTGATCAGATGGGTTACCAAATGAGCCATCGGCTAGCTGTCCGCCTGCGTCGCGGAGCTTTCTATTGATATGAGCGGGTTCGAATATTTGCTCGTTACTTTTAAGATCCATTACGGCATCAAATGTGCAATGCCGGAACTCGATATCTTTTAATCCTTGATCCGAAAAATCAAGCCGCTCGAAATGACACTTATTAAAGATGATTTTTCCATCTCGCCAATCCCTGATGGTGGTGGGATGAAAAGTGCAACCATTGAAGATGACATTGGAAAGCGATTTTCCAGCCAAGCTATTGGCAGGGAATGCCACACCGTCAAGAGTTACAGTTTGATTGTCACGAGATGAGTCCTCAGCAAGCCATGCAAGAGTTGCACCGCAATTCTCTTTAACGTAAGAGTATCCCGTCTCGGAATTGCTAATCGTTTGAAGTACAGCAAGAGTGGGGGCGAGATGCCCACCAAATCTCTTGTATGCCCGAACAGATTGCTCCACTGTTGCCAGAGGTAAGACGTTGATGGACATTAAAGAGCGAATCTCTGCTTGCACTCCTCTGGCAAGCAGCGCTCCAAATCCTTCCCCCAGGAAAAAATTCTGAAAATCTTCGTGATCGAAAGCCACTGCTGGCCCTCTCGAGCTATCGACGACTAGAAGCGAATGTTGCTTGATTCGTTCTTTTATTTGACGGGTGGCTAAGGCAGACTTTTTTGTAGACTCGCAGAATAAATCGACCAACAAGTCGACAATGTCGTACTTAAGAGAGTTGGTGCTTGATTGCCACATTTCTATTGCAAATTCCCGCAATAGTTGATGATGTTCGGACAGCTCGATCAAAGGCTCTCCGACATCTTGTGATGAGCGGTTTAGCCATTTTTCAGTTGCCTCTCTAGCGATGATCACGTTCACGAAGTTGAAAAAGAAATCTTCTGGATTGAGAGACAACTGGCGGACTAATTCATTTCTATCATCTATTTCCTCAGAGATATCGAATAGTCTTTTAACTAGCACTGCACGTGTGAGCAAAGGATGATCGACAGAAAGTCGAGCTGCAACTAACTCATAGATGCTGGCAGCATCTGCCACGCCCCTTAGTTGACCGTACTCGCAAAATTTAGTTTTGCTCCAGCGAGAGATTTTTAGACGAGAAAATGAAATAGAGTGCTCGCCTAAAGCATCTAGAAGTCGCGCTTGGGTACGGAAACTTTGATACTCGAAAAAGGCTTTTCGGGCTGCAACAAGAACACTCCCTTTCGAGTCGAGGCTCTTAATAAGATCGCTAAGCGCTGAAACTGCTTCATCTTTATTGTTCTCAATCAGCATTTCCTCATAGCCGTCAAAGGCAGGAACAATTGCGCCGAGCTTAACTAGCTCAAGGAAGGCGCTGTAATAAAGATACTGAAATCTCAAGCGATTCGACAAAGCAGAGATAACGGCATCATCAAAGGTTAGGAACGCCTTACCCCCAAGAGGAATGGGAACTAGAAGCCGTTGAGCTTTTTTTTCTTTTAATTGCTTTGCTTGATTCCGAGCTGCGAGACCAATGAGTGTTGTTTTTCCTTCTCCCGCATCGGAAGTTAGATAAAGGACTGAGGTTGCACCAGGAATCGGATTGTTGATTCGCTTCGACAACGTATGCAGTACGTCCGACAAAGGTTCTTCCGAGTCTAACTCTGCAGTGGCAGCGAGGTCGTCTACGAGGAATCCTGATGGCGTGACAAAGGGTTGCGGCTCTGGGGTGACAGCAAGTATTCGATCGGCAAGTTGAGGAAGCTTGGCTATTCTGGTTAAAAGCCAAGTTCGGGCCGGACTTTTTTGTTCGTTCTCTTCAACTAATAAATTACCCTCTTCGGAGTAAGTTAGATTGGCTTCGATGATGTCGTCACGAATCGAAGCGACGACTTTTCCTTGCCTAACATCAACATCTTTTTGTTCGTCAGCAAAAGCGCACAGTATTCTCTTGAAGTCATTGATGTCCATATACCCTCGCTAAATAGAATGCTCTGTGTAGCCCGTTACAAGCTGTCGGGGTATTGTTCGAACTAAATGAGGCTGAGTTATACCGCCTCGCTTTGTATGAATTTGAATAATTTGAGATCCGGCTGCTAGCGCTGCTAAGACCCCTGGCCACATGTCGGTATCTGATGACAAGACCACTATGTGAGATGCTTGGGTTGAATAGGCCAAGTGGGCGATATCCGCCACAATGCAGGTGTCGACCATCTTCTGCTCACTTCGCATAAGAATGTCCCCCGCAGTCATCCCGCAAGTATTTTGCGTGCAAGGAGTGTCGTGCTGAAGCGAAGCGACAGGACTAAGCCCACACAGGCCAGGGTTGGCACACTGACTCCATGGTATTTGCTTGCTGTAAAAGCGTCTCAGTGGTCGGTCGTGTGCCAATGTATTGTTCAGCACGACATTGGGAATGCACAACGGGCCAAATGCCAATTCGGCCTGCAACTGAATTCTAGTCCCGCCGGTTGGAGTGAACGTGCACGGAAAATGGGTCTGCAGTTGAGGAATTATTAACTGCGCGCGACGTGTAAGCCGAGGTCCTTCGCGCCAGCCGCCATAAAGACGTACATTGATGTCAGTGTAATGCTGCGTAATGTTAATTGGAATGTTTGAAGCAATGCTCATGACAATGGCGTTAATTGGCATTCTTGCAAATGCGCTGTCCAAATTGTCGAAATCCGTCAGTACATAAAGCTCAGACAAGCTATTGCTCCCATTGATTCTTGTGGGCGAACATCCCTACCTCCTATTTTGTTCCCTCGCAAGATATTTGTGTCTGTTTTTAATTACCAGAGTAGTGCGCGTTTGAGCTAGTAGCCACATGTCTACTGAAGATGTATATCTGGGCAAGTAGCAGCGACTAACCCGGCCTTTCCGGCAAGATGGACCTGCCGCTCAGCCGCCTTGGCATGATGCCCACTGCTATCGTCATCAGGAGAAACCCCATGCTCATCGCACGCAGAGCCCTTGTGGCTTTCACCATGGCGGCCGTCACGGCCTGCGCCTGGCTGGCGCCGCTGGACGCGCCGGCCATGCGGCAGGTTGATGCCGGCCTCAAGCGCGCGCTGGTCAGCTTTGCCACGGCGCGGCTGCTCAATGCGGTGATCTCCGTGGCCCAGGGCACCGAGGCCTCGGTGCAGCCTTTTGGCGTCGGCGTGACCTTCACGCCCGGGCAGATCCTGGACCCGGTCAACGACCTGGTGGAGCAGTTCTCGCACCTGATGCTGGCGGCCAGCGTCGCCTTCGGCATCCAGAAGGCGCTGATCAGCATAGGCAGTTACTGGCCGGTGTCGCTGGCCTTGAGCGCCGCGGCCCTGGCCTGGTGGTGGCTGCATTTGCGCAGGGCACGGGTGCCGCTCTGGCTGTCCAGGCTGCTGGTGATTTTGCTGATGCTGCGTTTTGCCGTGCCGGTGGTGACGCTGGGCAGCGACCTGCTGTGGCAAAAATTCCTTGCGGCCGATTACGCGGCCAGCCAGCAATTGATAGACAGCGCCACCGGCCAGGCCGGGCAACTCAACCCCGCGGCGGCTGTCGCTCCCGACAAGCGTGGCCTGGTCGAGAGCATGAAAGACTGGCTGGCCAAGAACGGCGACGTGGGCAAACAGGTTGAAAACCTCAAGCATGCGGCCGAGCAGGCCACCGAGCACATCATCAAGCTCATCGTGATCTTTGTGCTGCAGACGCTGGTGATTCCTTTGCTGCTGCTCTGGGCCTTGTATGCCTTCGTCCGGCAGGTGTTTGAGCGGCCTGCGCGGGCCGGCCTGGGTTACGGCGGCGCCTCAGCCTCGTCTTCGTTATGATGCGACCCATGCATCTCCAGCTTTCTCCCCCCTCCGTCGCTCTGTGATGCACCCGGCTTGATGCCGGGCTGCGCCCTTGGGCCGTGCCTGTTCCAGCGGGACAAGCGCGCGGCCTTGAGTTGACGCGCCTGCCTGCTTTTTCGCGGTGATCCCGTTCGCGGCAGGCGCACGGACGGAGAAAATTTTCATGAAAACCCAAACATCGGCCGCCCTGGCCTGGGGCGGTGTACTGCTTGCGGGTGTCTTGTGGGGCGTGGGCGCCCTGGTCGCCCAGTCTGTGATGGCCGGGGGCATGGCGCCCTACAGCCTGTCTTTGGCGCGCTTCGCGCTTGGTTTGCCGCTCTTGTGGTGGTGGCACTGGCGGCAGCTGCCGGCTGCACCGCGCACGGCGCAGTGGCGGCATCTTCCCCGGCGCGGCCAGGCCTTGGTCATGGGCACGGGCCTGGCCATGGCGCTCAACGTCACCAGCTGGTTTATTGCCATGAGCCACATAGGCGCGGCCCTGCCCACGGTGATCTCGATCTGCTGCGCGCCCGTGATCGTTGCGCTGCTCTCGGTACTGCGCGGTTATGAACGTGCCAGCGGCCGGCTGCTGCTGGCGCTGGGCCTGGCCTTGGCTGGCGTGGGCCTGATCGCCATGCCCGGCGAAGGCTTGAGCCTGCCGGCGCACTACGCGGCCGGCCTGGCCTGGTCGCTGGCCTCGGCCGGGCTGTATTCGCTGGTGGTGCTGGGCAATGCGCGCATGCCCGCGCAACTGCCGGCCGTCACCGCCTCGGCCTGGAGCATGAGCGCGGCCGCGCTGCTGATGCTGGGCTTGGCCGTTGCGCAGGGCATCACCTGGCCGCAACACACGACGGCCTGGCTGCAGGTGGGCTACACCGGCATCTTCACCACCTCGATCGCCTACCTGGCCTTTGCCTGGGGCGCGCGGCGCCTGTCGCCGACCGCGACGGTGATCGGCACGCTGGTCGAACCGCTGGTGGCCGCCGTCGCCGCGGCCTGGCTGTTTGCCGAGCCGCTGAGCGCGCAGCAGGGTGTGGGCGCCTTGCTGCTGGGGGCGGCGATGGTGGTGCTGGCGCGGCGGGCTTCGTAAACCTTGACGGTTCAGGCGACCTGATCGCCTGCCACTAGCGCCAGGCCAGGAGGGCCGCCCTGAGAGGCGGCCAAAAAAGCCAGGCTCCAAGAAACAAGCCGTGCGCTAAAACCATCAGCCAGTAGACAAGCCGAAAAGAAAGCTTGCTCGACTTGTGCCGCAGGACCTGCTGCGCCAGCCATGCGCCTGGCCAGCCGCCAGCCAGTGCCAGCAATTGCAGTGTGCTCTCGGGTGTGCGCCACTGGCCGGTTTGCGCCGCGCGCTTGTCCACCCAGTACATCCAGAACGTCAGGAGGCTGAGCACGAACGACGCCGGCAATACCCACCATGGCAATAGCGATTGCCAGACGGCCCAAAGTAGCAAACCGCCGTAGGCCATGCTGACGATCAGCAGCGACCCGAAGCCAGGTCCGGTCGTCTGAACGGTGGTTTGCCCTCCTGGGTGCCGCCGTCGGGGGGTATTCCTGTTTTCAGGGCGGGAGTGGGCAGGGCTTCGCGGTGGGGCGCGGCCGTTGGCGGGAGGCCCCGCATCCATCGCTTCAACCGCCATTGCGCGCGGACCTTTGCCACCGACGTGAATTTCTTCAAAGCTGACAGCCATGCCTTCTCGCGGTTGCATGCCGCCACGTATATCCCTCAGATGAAAAAAGACATCGGCGCCTGCCGCCTGGCCGCGAATAAATCCAAACCCGCGGCCTGCATCCCAGCGTGCAATCGTTCCCTGCTTCCTCATGCGTGCATCACCGTGCCAGCGTATGCAGCGGGATGTCTTTCTCCACGGCCAGCGCGTCCAGCTCCTTGCGTGTCCTGGCTTTGAACCAGCCCTCAATCGCCGCATGCGTGGCCGGCGCAAACATGGCCTTCATGTTGGGCGCCTCAACGCCCGCGGCGGCGCACAGGCTGGCCGCGAAATGCGGCTCCAGCGCCGCGAGCGCTACGCGGCCGTCCTTGCAGGCATAGAGGCGGTAGCCCGCATGGCCGCCGCCCACGGCCGCGCCGGGCTGCGTGAGGCCCCAGTTGCGCGGCAGGGCCAGGTAGCCGGCAGCGGCGGAAAGGGCGACCTCGAGGTAAGCGCCCTTGCCCTTGGCGCGCTGGTGCAGCACGGCCTGCAGCACGGCTTCGCTGGCCATCAGCGAGCCGCCCATGTCGGCGTACAGCGTGGCGGGCAGGTCCAGGCCGGTGACGAGGTCGTTTTCGGCCAGGTAGGTCAGGTCATGGCCGGGTTCTTCGGCGCGCGTGCCCGGGCTACCGACGATGGCGACCTGGCTCAGCTGCGGGTGCTGCCTGTGCAAGGCCTTCCAGCCCAGGCCCAGCTTGGCCAGCGCCGAGGGCCTGAAGGAGGTGAGCAGCACGTCGGTTTTTGCGAGTTCGCGGTGCAGCAAGGCCTGGCCGCGCTCGGTCTTGAGGTCGGCCGTGGCGATGCGCACACCGGCGTGCAGCGCGGCATAAGCCGCCGGGTTGTAGAGCTTCATGGGGTCGCCCGAGGGCGGGGGCGGCTCCAGCTTGGCGCAGCGCGCGCCCATCTGCCTGCAGCGCATCAGCGCCGCCGGGCCGGGCAGGTTAAGCGCCAGGCTCAGCACGCGCACGCCTTTGAGCGGCAGCAGGGGAACGGGCGGGGAGGGGTTTTTGCGGGCGGCGGGCGGTTTGGAGCTGGGCATGGTGTGGGGGCAATTTACCCCAAAGCCTTGCCGCCGGTGCCCCGGGTTGTCGCTAAAGCGCTAAAAATAGCCTGAATAATTTCTGTTTTAAAGATATTAATTATTGTTTTACAGAAATTATTCTGCGACACTGAGGCCCTCTTCACAAGACAAGAGGTGCTCCCTTGAAACACACAGCAACTCCCCTGGCCCCTTCCGGGCCTGATGTGCAGGGCATCAGCAGCGTGCTGGCCTGGGCTTGTGCCTTGCTCGCGGTGGCATTGCCGCTGGCCGTGGCCTACCACCTGCTCAGCACGCCGGTGGAAAGCCTGCTGATGCGCGCGGGCCTGCCGCTGCAGGCCGCGCAGGCTGCGGCCATGGAGGTCACCCTGGGGCAAAAATGCCTGGCCGTGCTGCTGGGCGTGTTGCCGGTGTGCTGCGCCTCTTATGGCCTGGTCTGCGCCATGCGCTGCTTCTCGGGTTTTTCGCAGGCCGAGTATTTCAGCCTGCGCACTGTCAAGTATTTGCGTGGTTTTGCCGCCGGCATTTTTGCGTCGGTGGTCACCGGTGTGCTGGCCTCCACGCTGGTCACGGTGGTGCTGACCGCGGGGGCGCCGGCCGGGCAGCGCGCGCTGTCGCTGGGCCTGGGCAGCAACGAGTTGCTGACCCTGCTGTTCGCCGGCATGGTGTGGCAGATCGCCGCCGTGATGGCCAGGGCCGTGGCGCTGGCCGAAGAGAACGCGCAGTTCGTTTAAGTCTTCTTCGTTTTCGCGCGTGCCCATCGTCGTCAAACTCGATGTGATGCTGTCCGAACGCAAGGCCAAGTCCAAGGACCTGGCCGCCTACGTCGGTATCACCGAAGCCAACCTGTCCCTGCTCAAGCAGGGCAAGGTCAAGGGTGTGCGCTTTGACACGCTGATGCGTATTTGCGAATTTCTCGATTGCCAGCCCGGGGACCTGCTGGTTTCCCGGCCGGACGATGGCGCTTGATTTATTTGTTCAGGAACTTCCCATGAAACGTCTTGCCATCGCCGCGGCCCTGGCCGCTTTGCTCAGCGCCTGCGCCGATATCAATTGGGAGCAGACCGCGAAGGAATCCCTCAAGTCCGCTTGCCGGGGCGCGAGCAACTGCAGCATTCCCTGCGACCGCAACAACCCGGCCACCTTCAACGACCCGCAATGCATCGCGGGCGGCAGGCGTCCATCGCCATAATGGCTGCCATGAAACCAAGACAGGAAATCTCCCCAGCCGCAGCGGAGCGGGCGGCGTGAGCGCAAATACCGAATTCGTCGCCTATGTGCGTGAACTGCTGGCGCCGCTCGGAGACATCCGCGATGGAAAGTTCTTTGGCGGCCACGCGATGAAACACGGCGCACACCAGTTCGCCATGATCATGGGCAACACCCTGTACTTCCGGGTGGACGACAGCTCGCGGCCGGCCTATGAGAAGAAGGGCTCCAAGCCCTTTAGCTACGCCACCAAAAACGGCGTGGTGCAGGTGCGCAAGTACTACGCCGCGCCTGCCGAGCTGCTCGATGACCCGGCGCAGCTGCTGGCATGGGCCCGGCAGGCGATCAGCGCGGCGCGCGCGGCCTGACAAGCGCCACGCCGGACCGGCTGAACTTAAAGCGGCAAACCCACATAGTTCTCCGCCAGCGAGGTCGCGGCCGCCGGCGAATGGATCAGGTAGTTGAGTTCGGCCTCCTGCAGCTTGTGGCCGAATTCGCCGCCATCCGGGAACTGGTGCATCAGCGAGGTGAACCACCAGGAAAAGCGCACGGCCTTCCAGACGCGGTGCAGACAGGTCTCTGAATAGCGGTTGATACCCGTCTCGTCGCCGGCATAAAAATCCACCAGCGCGCGCGCCAGGTAGCGCACGTCGCTGGCCGCCAGGTTCAGGCCCTTGGCGCCCGTGGGCGGCACGATGTGGGCGGCGTCGCCGGCCAGGAAGAGCCGGCCAAAGCGCATAGGCTCGGCCACAAAGCTGCGCAGCGGCGCGATGCTTTTTTCAATCGAGGGGCCGGTCACCAGGCTTTCGGCGAGTTCAGGCGCCAGGCGACGGCGCAGCTCGTCCCAGAAGGCGTCGTCGCTCCAGCGTTCAGCCTTGTCGTCCAGGGCGCACTGCACGTAGTAGCGGCTGCGCGTGTGGCTGCGCATGCTGCACAGCGCGAAGCCGCGCGCGTGGTTGCTGTAGACCAGCTCTTCGGCCACGGGCGGGGTCTCCGACAGCACGCCCAGCCAGCCGAAGGGATAGACCCGTTCAAAGGTTTTCAGCGCACCGGCCGGCACGCTGGCGCGGCTCACGCCGTGAAAGCCGTCGCAGCCCGCGATGAAGTCGCATTCGACCTCGTGCGCCACACCGTGCTGCACATAACGCACCTTGGGCCGCGTTCCGTCGAAGTCATGCAGGCTGACGTTTTCGGCCTCATAGGCGGTCGGCAGGCCGGCGGCGGCGCGGGCATTCATGAGGTCGCGCGTGACCTCGGTCTGGCCGTAGACCATGACACTTTTGCCGCCCGTGAGCTTTTGCAGGTCTATGCGGTGGTGCGCGCCGCCAAAGCTCAGCGAGATGCCGCCATGCACCAGGCCCTCGGCATGCATGCGGCTGCCTACGCCGACTTCGTCGAGCAGGTCGGTCGTGCCCTGCTCGAGCACGCCGGCGCGTATGCGGCCCAGCACATAGTCCTGGCTGCGCTGCTCGATCACGATGGCGCTGATGCCGGCTTTATAAAGCAGTTGGCCGAGCAAATGCCCGGCGGGGCCACCACCCACGATGGCTACCTGTACACGCATGTCTTGTCTCCGATGAATCTGTCAGCCTTGAGGGTAGGCCGGCGCATGCGGAACCGCCAGCGCCGCAAAACGCCTTTGCACGATGTGCGGCCCGTTTGTGCGATGATCGCGCAATGGTCACTTCCCGAAGCACTGCGAAACCCGGCGCTTTCCCGATCGCCAAGCCCGACCTGATCGAGGGCATGGCCAAAGGCATGGCCGTGCTGGAGAGTTTCGACACCCAGCGCCAGCGCCTCAATGCCACGCTGGCGGCCGAGCGCGCCGGCATCACGCGCGCGGCGGCACGCCGCCACCTGCTCACGCTCACGCATCTGGGCTACCTGGAAACCGACGGCAGCTATTTCTGGCTGGCCCCGAAGGTGCTGCGCTTTTCGGGCAGCTACCTTGCGACGGCGCGCCTGCCGCGCGCCATCCAGCCGGCGCTGAACCGGCTGGCCGCGCAGGTCCAGGAGTCGTTTTCGGTCGCGGTGCTGGATGGTGACGAGGTCGTCATCATCGGGCGCAGCGGCTTTGAGTGGAAATCCTCCGGCGACCCCAAGGCGGCGCCGGCCCGGGTGCTGGCCTACGGCCTGCATCTGGGCGCGCGCCTGCCCGCGCATGCCACGTCCACCGGCCGCGTCCTGCTGGCCGCCAAGACCAAAAGCGAGTTCAGTGCCTGGCTCAAGGCAAAAGCCGAGCATGGCAGCCTAGCGCGGCTGACCTTGCACACGACCACAGACCCGCGCAAGCTCAAGGCCCTGGTCGAGCAGGTGCGGCTGGACGACTACTGCCTGGCCAGCGAAGAGCATGAGCTGGGCGTGCACGCCTTGGCCGTGCCGCTGCGCGACATGCAGGGCCGCACGGTGGCCGCGCTCAATGTGGTGTCCTCGCCGCAACGCTTGCGCGTGGAGGTGATGCGGAAGGAATTGCTGCCGCTGTTGCTGGATGCGGCGAGGGAACTGCGCTTGCTGCTTTAGATCGTAAACAGGTTCTTAGCTTTTTGGCCGCGAAGGGCGTGCGGCCAACGCAACACCGCCCAGAATGGCCGCGCAGCAGGCCGCGAGCGCCCAGCCCAGCGGCTCTCCAAGAAAGACGACGCCGCCCAGCGCGGTGATGGCCGGCACTGAAAGTTGTACCGAGGCCGCCGTAGTGGCGGGAAGCCGCTTCACCGCCGCGTACCAGATGATGTAGCCCATCCCGGAAGTGATCGCGCCAGAGGTCATCGCATACGCCGCCCCGCGCATGTCCCAGATCAGTTGCGGGAACATCAACCCGGCTAACAACAGTGCCAGCGGTGTGGCGCGCAGGAAGTTTCCTGCGGTGGCCCGTGTTGCATCACCGGCGCGTTTTCCGCGCAGCGAATACACCGCCCATGCCATGCCGGCCAGCAGCATCAGCAAGGCTGATGGCAAGCTTGGTGCGGCGGCGCCGGGCAGCAACAGCGCGATAAGGCCCGCCACGGCAATTGCCAGGCCAACGCTTTGCCTGGCGTCCAGCCGTTCGCCGCGGGCCAGCCCGGTGCCCAGCATCGTGAGTTGCACCGAGCCGAACAGCAGCAGTGCACCCGTGGCTGCCGGCAGGCTGACGTAGGCCAGAGAAAATGCGGCAGCGTACACGAACAGCGCACCGGCCGATGGCCAGTTGCCGGTCGCCGTAACGCCGCGCCACGAAATGAAAAGCCAGAGCACCAGCGCACCCGAGGCGATGCGAAGCGCCGTAAAGCTGGCCGCGTCGATCGGTGTGCTGCGCAGTGCGAGGCGGCACAGGAGTGAGTTGCCCGCAAAGGCGAGCATGGCCAGCACGGTGAGGCCCAGCGCTGAGGTGGTCGGTGATACCTTCATGCCGCGCTCCCTGACGAACTGTTCGTTCAGGCCGGCGCCGCGTTGCGCTCGCGCATCTGTGCCTTGAGCTTGCCGACTTTGCCGACCAGCAGCAGCGGCCACCGGGGACAGATGGAAGAGCGCCTGGGAATTCTGTTGCTGGCCAAAGTTTCAGTCATACCGTAGATGACTTCCGATTCATACACCCAGGTATTGCGCCAGCAACTCAGGCTTGGCATGCAGCTCGGCCGAGCTGCCTTCAAACACCACCTGGCCCTTGACCAGGATCACGTTGCGGTCGGTGATCTGGGTGACGTGCTTCCAGTTCTTGTCGACGATCACGCTGCTGATGCCGGTCTCGCGGATCAGGCCGCAGATGCGCCAGATGTCGCGCGCGATCAGCGGCGCCAGGCCTTCGGTGGCTTCGTCCAGGATCAGCACATCCGGATTGGTCATGAGCGCGCGGCCTATGGTCAGCATCTGCTGTTCGCCGCCCGAGAGCTGCTGGCCGCCGTGGCCCAGGCGTTCCTTCAGGCGCGGAAAGGTCTCGAGCACGCGCTCGTAAGTCCAGTCGCGCTGGCCTTGGGTGCCGGCGCGTGCCGCCATCTTGAGGTTCTCGACCACGCTGAGGTTGCCGAAAATGCCGCGGCCTTCGGGCACGTAGGCGATGCCCAGGCGGGCGATTTCGTAGGGCGGGGCGCCCGTCATGGGCCGGCCGTTGATCGCAACCGTGCCTGAGCGCGGCTTGACCAGGCCCATGATGCTTTTGAGTAGGGTGCTCTTGCCCATGCCGTTGCGGCCCATGAGGCCAATCGTCTCGCCGCGCGCGACGTGAAAGTCAATGCCGCGCAGCACGTGGCTGGCGCCGTAGTAGGTGTTGATGTCCTGGGCGCCGATCAGGATGTCGATCTGTTTTTCGGGGGCGTTCATCAGTGCTCCTCGCCAAGGTAAGCCGCCTGCACGCCGGCATCGGCGCGGATTTGCGCCGGTGTGCCGCTGGCGATCACCTGGCCGTTGACCATCACGGTGAGCTTGTCGGCCAGCGTAAAGACCGCGTCCATGTCGTGCTCGACCAGCAGGATGCCGTGGTTTTTCTTGATGGCCAGCAGCAGGGCGACCATGCGCTCGGCCTCGGCCACGCCCATGCCGGCCAGCGGTTCATCGAGCAGCAGCACCTGCGGCTCGGTGGCCAGGGTCATGGCGATCTCGAGCTGGCGCTGCTCGCCGTGGCTGATGGTGCCGGCGATGCTGTGCTTGCGGTGCTGCAGGCCGGCCAGCTCCAGCGCCTCTTCCGCGCGGGCGTTGACCGCCGCGAAGCCGGTGGCGCGCTGCAGCCAGCGCGCGGCATTCGGCGCGCGCGACTGCGAGGCCAGCCTGACGTTTTCCCAGACGCTGAAGGGCAAAAAGATATTGGTCTTCTGGTAGCTGCGGCCCAGGCCCTTGCCCGAGATTTTTTCGGGCGTCCAGCCGGTTACGTCATGGCTGCCCAGGGTGACGCTGCCCGATGTGGGCGGCAGGTCGCCCGAGAGCAAGTTCGTCAGGGTGGACTTACCCGCGCCATTGGGGCCTATGACCGCGTGGATGTGGTTGCGCCAGAGGCTGATGGAGACGTCATTGACCGCAGCCAAGCCGCCGAAGCGTTTTGTCAGATTCTTCGCCGAGAGCAGCACTTCACTCATGGCCGGCCTCCGCCTTGGATTTGCGCTGGGTGAATTTTTCGACCAGGCCCAGGATGCCGCGCGGCGCGAAGACCACCAGCAGCACGATGAACAGGCCCATCCAGAGCTGCCAGTGCTTGCCGAGGTTCACGCTTCCGAGGGTCGGGAGATCCTTGAACACATGCAGCAGGTATTCAAACGCGAAGGCGCCGACGATGGCGCCCGCGAAATTGCCCATGCCGCCGAGGATGACCATCATGATGGCGTGCGCGCTCATGTGAAAGCCCATGAGCTCGGGGTTGATGTAGCCGGTCTGCGTACCCCACAGGTAGCCGGCCAGGCCCGCGAGCGCGCCGGCCAGCGTGAAGGCCGAGAGCTTGTAGCCGAAGGTGCCGAAGCCCATGGCGCGCATGCGGTGCTCGTTGACGCGTATGCCGGCCAGCGTGCGGCCGAAGGGGCTCCAGAGCAGGCGGCGCAAAAAGGCGTACACCAGCAGCATGGCGCCCAAGGTGAAGTAGTAGAGCGTGAGCTTGTTGTCCAGGTCGAAGGGCGTCCAGCCGAAGACGGCCGCGCTGGGCTTGAAGTTGACGTAGAGCCCGTCGGAGCCGCCCAGGGCCTTGTTGTCGAAGAAGAGGTAGAACACCATCTGCGCGAAGGCCATGGTGACCATGATGAAGTAGATGCCGTGTGTACGCACCACAAAAAAGCCGATGATGAGCGCGGCCAGGCCGGAGGCCAGTACGGCCAGCGGCAGCGTCCACCACAGGCTCACGGGCGTGCCCGCCGGCGTCAGGAAGGCCAGCGCATAGCCTGCCAGGCCAAAGTAGGCCGCATGGCCCAGCGACACCAGGCCGCTCACGCCCTGCAGCAAATCAAGGCTCATCGCGAAGATGGCCATGATCATCATGCGCATGACCATCTGGGTGTAGAAGTCGGTGCCCACAAAAGGAAAGGCGACCAGCGCGATCAGCCCCAGGCCCAGCGCCACCTGCACGCCACGCGGCAGGATTTCAAGGTTTGCTTTTGCTGTGCTCATTGTTTGAACAGGCCTTCGGGTTTCCACAGCAGCACGGCCGCCATCAACATATAAACCAGCATGCCCGCCATCGAAGGCAGCAGCACCTTGCCAAAGGTGTCCACCAGGCCGACCAGCAAGGCGGAAATCAGCGCGCCGCGCACCGAGCCTATGCCGCCTATCACCACCACCACAAAACACATGATCAGCACCTGCGAGCCCATGTTGGGGTAGACGCTGGCGACCGGCGCGGCAATCATGCCGGCCACTGCCGCCAGGCCCACGCCCAGCGCGAACACCACGGCATGGATCAGCTTGATGTTGATGCCCAGCGATTCGGCCATGTCGCGGTTGAAGGCGCCGGCGCGTATCTTCATGCCGAGCCGGGTCTTGGAGATCATGAAATAAAGGCCCAGGGCCAGCGCGATGCAGACACCCGACATGAAGAGCCGGTAGACCGGGTAGGAGAGGTTCTCGGTGAGTGGCACCGAGGCGCTCAGCACATCGGGAATCGTCACGCCATGCACGTCGTCGCCCCAGAGGATGGAGCGCACTTCCTCAAAGATATAGATCAGGCCGAAGGTCAGCAGCACCTGGTCCAGGTGATCGCGTTTGTAGAAGTGGCGAAACAGCAGCCACTCCAGCGCCAGCCCGAAGACGACCGACAGCACCGCGCCCAGCAAAATGGCCAGCGTGAGGCTGCCCGTCAGCGTGCTGAGCGACCAGGCCAGGTAGGCGCCCAGCATGTAAAAACTGCCATGGGCCAGGTTGACCACGCCCATGATGCCGAAGATCAGCGTCAGGCCGGCGGCCAGCATGAACAGCAGCAGGCCGTACTGGACGCTGTTGAGCAACTGGATGAGGAAGTTGGCTAGATCCATAAATCAGGTTTATGTGTGGCGACGTGTGAACAACAACAGGCTGCCCATCAGGGTGAAGAGTCCGCCCGATACCCGGTTGAACCAGCGCACGGCGCGGCTGGAGCGCAGCAGCGGCGCGATGCGCGAGACGCCCAGCGCGCAGCAGGTCAGCACCGTGAACTCAAAGGCCATAAAGGTCAGGGCCAGGATGGCGAACTGCGGAACAAAGGGCGCGGCCGGGTTCAGGAACTGCGGGAAGAAGGCCGCGAAGAACAGCACAGCCTTGGGGTTGCTGGCACCGACCAGGAAGCCGCGCAGGAAAAACGAGCGGCGCTGCGAGGGGCTGTCGTCCCTGGCCGTGCCGTCAAACACGGCCGCTTCGCTGCGAAAGGTCTTGATGCCCAGCCAGATCAGGTAGGCCGCGCCAATGAGCTTGGCGACCGTGAAGGCGGTCTCTGACGCCGCTAGCAGCGCACCCAGGCCCATGGCCGAGAGCAGCATGACGCACAGCACCGCGGCCACGCTGCCTGCCACCGAAGTCATGGCTTTGCGCGGGCCGTGGTTGAGCGCATTCGTCATGCACATCAGCATGGTCGGGCCGGGCGTGAGGATCAGCAGCGCGACGGCTGCGACATAGAGGAGGTAGGTGGTGAGCGTCATGGGCTTGAAGATAGCATTGCCAGAAGCCAGCCAGCAGGGTCCGTGCCAGCTATATAAAAAAAAGGGACGGAGCCGAGCCCCGATCCTTCCCTGCCAGCAGGGGCCGCGGAACCGGCTTTGCCGGGCCGCAGGCGCAGCGGCCCCCTCGGGGGAAGGGAGCTACACGCAGTGAGCGACCGTGGGGGCCAAGATCAACCCATCTTGCAGCCGGCGCCGGAATCGGCCAAGGCTTTGGCGGCAACGCCAATCACCTTGTTTTCCTTGTTCTCGACCACGCGCAGGTACATGTCCTGCACCGGGTTGTGCGAGGGGCTCATGGTCCACTTGCCGCGCGGGCTGTCGATGACGGCGCCCTCCAGCGCTTTGTACAGGGCCTGCTTGTTGCTCAAATCACCCTTGACGGCATTGGCGCCCTGAATCAGCAGCAGGCCGGTGTCGTAGCCTTGCACTGCGTACACGTCGGGCTGCATCTTGAATGTCTTGGCGTAGCTCAGGCGGAACTGGCCGTTGCGCTGGGTCGGCAGCGAGTCGCTGTAGTGCATGGTCGTGATGATGCCGTTGGCCGCGGGGCCGGCGGCGTCGAGCACACCTTCGGTCAGGAAGCCGGAGCCGTACAGCGGGATCTTTTCCTTCAGGCCCGCGGCGGCGTAGTCCTTGATGAACTTGGCGGCGCCGCCGCCGGCGAAGAAGCAGGCCACGGCATCGGGCTTGATCGCCGCGATCTCGGTCAGCAGGGCCTGGAATTCGACTTGCGGGAAGGGCAGGCCCAGTTCCTTGACGATGGTGCCGCCCGCGGCGGTGTAGCTTTCCTTGAAGCCTTCAAAAGCCTCGTCGCCGGCCGCGTATTTCCAGGTGATCCAGACGGCCTTCTTGTGGCCGCGGTCCACCATGGCCTTGCCCAGGGCGCGGGTGGGCTGGGAATTGGTGAAGGAGGTGCGGAACACATTGGGCGCGCACAGGCTGCGTGTGGCGGCGTGTACGCCGGCATTGGGGATCAGGCTCAGCACGCCGCTGTCGCGCGCGACCTTCTGGATGCCCATCTGCACGCCCGAGTGCACCGTGCCGACCAGCACGTCGACCTTGTCGCGCTGCACCAGCTTGTTGGCGTTTTCAATGCCCTTGGACGGCTCGGACTCGTCGTCCACCTTGAAGAATTCGATCTCGCGGCCGCCCAGCTTGCCGCCTTGGTCGTTGATCGCCATGCGAAAGCCGTTTTCAATGGCCACGCCCAGCTGCGCGAAGGTACCGGTATAGGGCAGCATGAAGCCGACACGCACCTTGCCGGACTGCGCGCGCACGATTTCGGGGAGCAAAAGGCCGGTGGAGGCCGCCCCTATCATGGCGGCGCTGCGGGTCAGTACAAGTCGGCGTGAGGTCATGGAATAGCTCCTGGTTGAGGCTGAAAACTGTTAGACGAATAGTAAGCGTGCGTTGTGTGGCCGGCCCTAGTGTAAAACCCGAGATTGAGGATTAAATTGTTTACATCTAAAGCAATGACCATGCCTGATTTGGGCCGGTTTGCACTTTTTTGCGGTGCCCTGTTGCCGCACGCCGGGTTCTCTTGCGCGCGGCGCTTCAGCGCGGCTGGCGCAGCTTGAAGCGCTGGATCTTGCCGGTGGCCGTCTTGGGCAGTTCGCTCACGAACTCTATCCAGCGCGGGTATTTGTAGGGCGCGAGCTGCTGCTTCACATGGGCCTTGAGCTCGTCCATGGTGGCGCTCTGGCCGGCCTTGAACACCACATAAGCCTTGGGTTTGACGAGCTCGTCGGCATCGGCCACGCCGATGACCGCCACTTCCAGCACGGCGGGGTGCGTCATCAGGCAAGCCTCGACCTCGAAGGGCGAGACATAGATGCCGCCGACCTTGAGCATGTCGTCGCTGCGCCCGCCATAGGTGTAAAAACCGTCGGCGTCGCGGGTGTACTTGTCGCCGCTCTTGGTCCATTCGCCGGCGAAGGTGGCCTTGGTCTTGGCGCGGTTGTTCCAGTACATGATGGCGGCGCTGGGGCCGCTGATCTGCAGCTCGCCGATCTCGCCGTCGGCGCATTCGCGGCCGTCGTCACCCATGATGCGCAGGGCGTAGCCCGGGACCGCCTGGCCGGTGGTGCCGTAGCGCACCTGGCCAGGCCGGTTGGACAAAAAGATGTGCAGCATCTCGGTCGAGCCTATGCCGTCCAGGATTTCGCAGCCGTACTGCGCCGTCCATTTTTTACCGATCTCGGCGGGCAGGGCCTCGCCCGCGCTGGTGCACACGCGCAGGCTTAGTTCGGACTTCGCCGGCTTGGCCGGGTCGGCGAGCAGGGCGGCATACAGCGTGGGCACGCCGTAGAAAATCGTCGGCCGGTATTTTTTGAGCAGGGCAAAAACATCGGCCGGCGCCGGGCGCGCCGGCAGCAGCACTGTCGTGGCGCCCACGCTCATGGGGAAGGTCAGCGCATTGCCCAGGCCGTAGGCAAAAAACAGCTTGGCGGCGGAATACACCACGTCGGACTCGCGTATGTCCAGCACACCGCGGCCGTAGAGCTCGGCCGTCTGGATCAAATGGCTGTGCAGGTGCACCGTGCCCTTGGGCGTGCCGGTGGAGCCGCTGGAATACAGCCAGAAGCAGGCGTCGTCGGCGCAGGTGGCGGTGACGGTGGGCGTGGCCGGCGCCGCGCGCAGCAGGCCGGCCAGGGTGGCATGCGGCGCGCAGTCGTCGACGCCGGCGACGACCACTGTTTTCAGCGTGTCGACTTTCCCCAGCAGCGGCTCGAAGGCCGGCAGCAGGGCGTGCGAGACGATCAGGCCCCGGGCGCGCGAGTCGCGCAGCATGAATTCAAAGTCCTGCGTGGTGAGCAAGGTGTTGGCCGCGATGGGCAGCACGCCCGCGAGTATGCAGCCGAGGAAGGCGACCGGCCACTGCGGCGTGTCCAGCATGGCCAGCAGCACGCGGCTTTCGGGTGCAAAGCCCTGGGCGCGCAGTGCATTGGCAAAACGGTGGGATTGTTCGGCAAGTTCGCCGTAGCTCAGTTGCTCGCCGCTCAGCGCGTCCCTAAAAGCCACTTTGCCGGGGCGCGTGGTGTTGCGTGCCAGCAGGTCGTGCGCCGCGTTGTAGTCGCGCGGGATGCTCACCCGGGGCGGGCTTGCCGAATGGTCTGCGCTGCTTGTTTGCATGCTTGTCTCCAGATTGCTGTTATTTTGGTAGCTGCTTGCGCACGCTGATCAAGCGCTACGGGGTCTTCTTTTGTATGTCAGGCGGTGGCGGGACTGGCCCCCAATGTCTGCAGGGCGCCGGTGAGCCACTGGCGGCACCACTCGGTGCCTTCGGTTTCCGGCATGGTGCCGCTGCTTGCGTCGTGGCACCAGATCTCGCCTATGCGCTGCGCGCCCAGGTCCTGCAGGCGTTCGTCGAACTTTTTGCCGCCGAAGCAAAAAGTCTGCATATAAGTGCGGTCGCCCAGCGCGATCACGCCGTAGCGCACATGGCCGAGGAATTGCGGGTTGCTGCCCAGTGATTCATAGAGGGCGCGCGCGTTGTCGGGCACGTCGCCCGAGCCATAGGTGGAGCTGCAGATGAGATAAAGTGCATCTTCTGCCTGGGCCGCGTCGAAGACGCTGATGTCCAGATTGTCCATCAGCTCGACCTCAATATCACTCACCAAATCCGCGCAATCCATCTGAATTGCTTGTGCGACATAGTCAGCGGTGCTGGTCATGGTGCCTACAAGGATTTTGAGTTTCATCAAAAAGTCTCCAGAAAAAAGATGCAATAAACTGCTTTACATCAAGTTAAAGTGAAGTATACTGCAATTAATGTGGGGCGCAACGGTAAAAGTTGCATAAAGACCTAATTTTTTCAAACGGGTGTCTCTTGGAAATCATGTCTGAACAGGAATCGAAAGCCACGCTCAGTGAACTGGGCGCCCGCGTTCGGGCCTGGCGTGCCCGCCGCGGCATGACGCGCAAGCAGCTGGCTTCGGATTCGGGCCTGAGCGAGCGCTTTCTGGCCGACGTGGAAAGCGGCAAGGGTAATGTCTCCATCAATTCACTCGAAGCCGCCGCCCGCGCGCTCAACATCTCCATCCTGGAGCTGCTGCAGGACGCCCCGCGACCGGCGCTGGCCCGCGTGCAGGGCCTGTTGACGCGGCTCGACGACGCCCAGCTGGACCAGGCTTACAGCTTGCTGGGCGGCACTTTCGGCCTCAGCGATTCCTTGGGCCGCGAGCGGCGCGTGGCGCTGATAGGCTTGCGCGGGGCCGGTAAATCCACGCTGGGCAGCCAGCTGGCGGCTGAGCGCGGCGTGCCTTTTATCGAGCTGGACCGCGAGATCGAACGCGAGGCCGGCACCAGCATGAACGAAATTTTGCTGCTGCATGGCCAGGCCGGCTACCGGCGTTATGAGCGGCGCGCGCTGTTCCGCATCGCCGAGGACCACCCGGAAGGCGTGGTCATGACCACGGGCGGCAGCATCGTCAGCGAGCGCGAAACCTTCGACCTGTTGCAAAGCCGCTTTTACTGTGTCTGGCTCAAAGCCAGCCCCGAGGAGCACATGGCCCGCGTGGTGGCCCAGGGTGACATGCGGCCCTTTGACACGACGCGCGGCGCGACCGACGAGGCCATGGAAGACATACGCCGCATCCTCTCGAGCCGCGAAGCGCTGTATGCCCGCGCCGACGCCGTGGTTGATACCGCCGCGCGCACACTGAAACAAAGCTTGAAAGACCTGGAACGCGCCGTTCCCAAAACATCCGTGCGCGACACCGCAGAACGAACCTAACCGGAGACAACCCCATGAACGCCATGACAGAGCCGCTTTTATTCAAACAGGTCATTGCCGGCCAGGAGCGCGAGCTCGTGAGCTTCTCCACCCATCCGGGCAAATACCAGCACTGGACGCTGAGCGTGGAGGGCGACGTTGCGCGCCTGAAGCTCGACATCAATGAAGACGGCGGCATCAAGCCCGGCTACAAGCTCAAGCTCAACAGCTACGACCTGGGCGTGGACATCGAGCTGCACGATGCCATCAACCGCGTGCGCTTCGAGCACCCGGCCGTCAAGGTGCTGGTGTTCGAGTCGGGCAAGGAGAAGATCTGGTGCTCGGGCGCCAATATCTACATGCTGGGCCTCTCGACACACGGCTGGAAGGTCAACTTCTGCAAGTTCACCAACGAAACCCGCAACGGCCTGGAAGACTCCTCGCGCCATGACGGCCTGAAGGCGGTTGCCGCGGTGACCGGCGCCTGCGCCGGCGGCGGTTACGAGCTGGCCCTGGCCTGCGACCGCATCATCATGGTGGACGACCGTTCCTCCACTGTGAGCCTGCCGGAAGTGCCCTTGCTGGGCGTGCTGCCCGGCACCGGCGGCCTGACCCGCGTGACCGACAAGCGCAAGGTGCGCCGCGACCTGGCCGACATCTTCTGCACGACCTCCGAGGGCGTGCGCGCCGACCGCGCCAAGGACTGGAAGCTGATCGACGCCCATGCCAAGCCGCAGCAGTTCGGCGAGCTGCTGGCCGCCGAAATCCAGGCGCTGCGCGCGCAGTCCACACGGGCCGGCGCCAAGGGCATAGAACTGACGCCGCTCAAGGCGCTGATCGACGACAGCGGTTACCACTACAGCGTGGTCGACGCGCAGGTGGACCGCGAAAAGCGCATCGCCACCATCACCGTCAAGGCTCCGGCGGCAGCCATTGAGTCCACACCCGAAGCGATTGAAGCGGCCGGCGCCAGCTGGTACCCGCTCAAGCTGCAGCGTGAACTCGACGACGCCATCCTGAACCTGCGCACCAATGAGCTCGAAGTTGGCACCTGGGTTATCAAGACCACCGGCGACGCCGGCCAGGTGATGCGCATGGACGAAGTGCTGGCCAAACTGAAAGACCACTGGCTGGTGAAAGAAACCACGGGCGCGCTGCGCCGCACGCTGGCGCGGCTGGACGTCACCAGCCGTTCGCTGATCGCGTTGGTGGATGCTGGTTCGTGTTTTGCCGGCACCTTCTATGAACTGGCCCTGGCCTGCGACCGCATTTACATGCTCGATTTGCCCGACGTACCCGACAGCGCCCCGGCCTTGCAACTGAGCCCGGCCAACTTCGGCTGGTTCCCGGCTGTCAACGGCCTGACGCGTTTGCAAACCCGCTTTTGCGAAGATGAGGCCACGATTTCCCAGCTGCAAAAACTCGGCGACAGCCCGCTGCGCGCCGACCAGGCGCTGGCCCTGGGCCTGGTGACCCTGACGCCCGATGACATCGACTGGGAAGACGAAATTCGCATCATGCTGGAAGAGCGCGCCTCGCTCTCGCCCGACGCCATGACCGGCATGGAGGCCTCGCTGCGCTTCCCGGGCAAGGAGACCATGGAGACGCGCGTGTTTGGCCGTCTCTCGGCCTGGCAGAACTGGATATTCATTCGCCCGAATGCGGTGGGAGAAGACGGTGCGTTGAAATTGTTTGGAACCGGCAAAAAAGCCAAGTTCGACTGGAAACGGATTTAAGGAAACATCATGAGCACCATAGACCTCCAAGCCCTGATTCCCAACAACGTCCACCTGGGCGAAAACCGCCAGCTCCAGCGCGCGCTCGAGCATTGGCAGCCGGCCTTCCTGAACTGGTGGGACGAGATGGGCCCCAGCGACTTCAAGGCCAAGGAAGTCTATTTGCGCACCGCCGTCGGTGTGGACGCTTCGGGCTGGGCCAGCTACGGCTACACGCCCATGCCCGACTACCGTTGGGGCATCTTCCTGGCCGACAAGGAAGAGGGCCGCAAGATCGGCTTTGGCGACCACATGGGCGAGGACGTCTGGCAGGACGTGCCCGGTGAGTACCGCTCCACCTTCCGCCGTCTCATCGTGACCCAGGGCGACACCGAGCCGGCTTCGGTCGAGCAACAGCGCCTGCTGGGCCATACCGCGCCTTCGCTCTATGACCTGCGCAACCTGTTCCAGGTCAATGTGGAAGAGGGCCGGCACCTCTGGGCCATGGTGTACCTGCTGCATGCGCACTTCGGCCGTGACGGCCGCGAGGAAGCCGAAGAGCTGTTGATGCGCCACAGCGGCGACGCCGACAAGCCGCGCATCCTGGGCACCTTCAACGAGCCCATGGACAACTGGCTGAGCTTTTTCATGTTCACCTACTTCACCGACCGCGACGGCAAGTTCCAGCTCAAGTCATTCGCGGAGTCCGCCTTCGACCCGCTGGCGCGCACCACGCGTTTCATGCTCACCGAAGAGGCCCACCACATGTTTGTCGGCGAAACCGGCGTGGGTCGCGTCATCAAGCGCACGCTGGAAGTGATGAAGGAGCTGGACACCGACGACGTCGCCACGCTGCGCAAGGCCGGCGTGATCGACCTGCCCACCATCCAGAAGTTCATGAATTTCTGGTTCACCTCCTCGCTGGACCTGTTCGGCTCGGAAGCCTCGTCGAACGCCGCCAACTACTTCAGCAACGGCATCAAGGGCCGGCCCGACGAAGCCAAGTTCGCCGACCACCTGGAGCTGGAAACCGAGATGAGCATCGTGGTGCCTGACGGGCAGGGTGGCTTCAAGAATGAGACCATCTCGACTCGCAACGGCATGAATGAAATCACGCGCCTTGAATACGTCAAGGATTGCAATGTCGGCGTGACGCGCTGGAACATGGGCATCAAGCGCGCCGGCGTGGACTTTGAGCTGACCCTGCCTTCGACGCGCTTTCGCCGCGAGGTCGGCGCCTGGGCCGGCAATTTCACCGACCCGCAGGGAAACCCGATTAGCGCAGCCGATTTTGAGGCCAGGAAAGACCAGTGGTTGCCCACGGCGGCCGACACGGCGTTTGTCAAAAGCCTGATGAACCGTGTCACGGAGCCCGGCAAGATGGCTGCGTGGATTGCACCACCGGACCGCGGCATCAATGCCAACCCGCTCGAGTACGAATACGTCAAGCTCTGACAGACTTCTGAAACAGGCTAGGCAAGGAGCGCACCGCGCTCCTTGAGCAGATCCCGTAGCAGCGAGCGGTGGCAGCGCGCCTCGTTCTCGCAGTAGCAGCCCACCGCGAAGTTGGCCTGGTGCGACAGCGCCGCCAGCAGGTCCAGGTTGCGGCTGGCATCGGGCTCGTTCATCTCGGCCCGGTATTTTTTGCTGAAGGCGGCCCAGTCCTTGTCGGATTCCACGCTCTGGCCCAGCTTCATGGTCTCCACGCTGGGCGCGAGGTTGGGGTACCAGACGTCGTACCAATCCTGCGAGGCGAACTCGGTCTTGGGCACGCCGCGCGGCGGCCTGCGCACCGTGCCTATGCGCAATCCCTCGTTGGCGCTGCGGGCTGTACCCAGCCTGACGATCTTCACGGCCATTGCGGTCTCCTTTTTTGGCGAAGGCTATTCAGAGGACCCTATTTTGAAACGACTCAGGGCGCGGCCGGGGCGGTGGCCGCGCCTGGCTCCAGGGGTTCGGCGCCTGACATCTCCCGCATCTGGCGCGCAATTTCATCGTCGGCCATGGGCGCCTGCGCGGAAGCCGCGGGGGCGGCTGCATCCAGCCAGTGCACGGTGGCCGGAAACGCGAACACCGCCGCCGTGAGCGCGACCTGGACCAGCAGCATGGGCCACAGCGCACCCAGCAGCCGCCGGCTTGAAATAGCCGGCAGGCCCGAGCGGGAGCGGGCCATCAGCACCGCATAACCCATGGGCGGAATCAGGAAACTCAACTGCAGCACCAGGAGCAGCAGCACCGCCGCCTGCTGGGCGTCGCCCAGGCGCGCGATGAGCGCGGGCGCGACGATGGGCACGATGACAAAAATCATCTCGAAGGCATCCAGCACCCAGGCGCACAGGGCCACCAGCAACAGCACCAGCGCCGCCGTCAGGCCCGGCGGCAGTGTGGAGCCCAGCAGCAGGCCGTTAAGCCAGCGGTCGGTGCCGAATATGCGAAACACCAGGCTGAAGGTGGTCGCGCCCACCAGCAGCGCGAACAGCGCGCCGCTGAGTTTGAGCGTGTCGGCCAGCACCAGCCGCCAGCCGGAGGCCGGCAGCGAACGGCCGATGAGGGCCGTGGCGACCAGCAGCATCGCGCCGGTGGCCGCCGCCTCCACCGCATAAAGCTTTCCGGTAAAGACACCGGCCAGCAGCACAAGGATGGTGCCGCCTGCGGCCAGGGCGATGGCCGTCTGCGACCGGCTGGCGGGGGCTTGCGGCGGCGTTTCCCTGAGCTTGCGTGCCTGGCGCCAGGCCACCAGGGCCCAGAGCGCCAGCACGCACAGGGCGGGCAGCAGCGCGGCGTGCATCACGTCCTGGGTGTTGATGATGCGCTGGCCGGCCTGCAGATAACCAGGCAGCCGGCTGGCTTCCAGGTGCGCCAGCATCATGGCGTCACCCAGCAGCAGCAATACCAGAGAGGGCGGAACCACCACGCCTATGGTGGCGGCCACGCTGATGATGGAAACGGCCCGGGCGGTGTCCAGGTGAGCCATGCGCGGGGCTACCAGGCGCGAGAGCAGGGCCGAACTGGAGGCGACCGAGCCGTTCATGGGGGCGATGAGGGCGCCCACGCCCAGGGCCGAGAGGGCATGCGCGCCGGCCAGCGGGCGGAACAGCCGTAACAGCGCGGAAAACAGGGCATCGGCCACCGTAAGGCGTTGCAGCAGCACGCCCATAAAAACGTACAGCGGCATGGCCTGCAGCAAATCATTTTCCAGCAGGCCCAGCGTGCGCACGGGCAAGGCTTGCAGAATCTGGAGGTCGAAAGCCCCTGTGGCCAGGCCCAGCGCCGCGAACAGGCTGGACACGCCTATCAGCAAGGCCCAGACTGGCAGGCCGGTGGCGAGAATCAGTGCGCCCAGCGCCAGCAGCATCCACACGCCCGCGAGGGGGCCGGTGAGGCTCATGGCGAGCCCGGCGCGCGGCCGTGCGGCAGCAGTTCGAGCAGGCCTTCGGCCAATACCAGCAGGAGCATCAGCGCCATGGCGAGCTTGATCACAAAATAACCCGGCGTGAGCGTTTCGCCAAACCGCTCAAAAGAAGCCACCGAGGCCGCGACCAGCGGCCAGCCGGCCCAGAGCATGAACAGCGCCCAGGGCGTGACGCAGGCCAGCAATGCCCAGGCATGCCAGCGCGGCCGGGATACGCCGCTCGGATGCGGCTGCAGGGAGGCCAGGTGGGCGTGGCTTCTCGAGGCCGCGGTCACAGCCACCGCCACATACAGCGCGAACAGCACCTGCGCGGCGTCATTGGCTTGGCGCGAATAGGCTTGCACGAGTTCACGCAGCGGCCATTGGGCCAGCAGCAGCGCCGCCAGCGGCAGCACCAGCAGAGCGAACACCGTGGTCATGCGGGTCAGGCCTTTGTCCACCCCGGATACGGCCCTGATGACAGCCTCCATCCTCATGCGGCACCAGGCTTGCCGTGGCACGCTTTTATGTCGGGCCGGTGCGGACCAGGCTGGGCAACACGGCGAAGTTTCATGGTGCGATCCAGTGAATGGAAAAAATGAGGGCGGCCGCGGGAAAGTGTAGCGGGTTCGGGCTATAATATTTGACTAGTCGGAGTGTGGCGCAGTCTGGTAGCGCACCTGGTTTGGGACCAGGGGGTCCAAGGTTCGAATCCTTGTACTCCGACCATCATTTCCCCGTAAAAAGCCCACGCCAGTGGGCTTTTTCATGTCCGCCTGGTTCGCCTTAAAAGCCCGGGCCTTGGGCCCAACGGGGTGCGGCCCTTAGGACTTGAGCGGCCCGAAGTTGGACGTGCGCCAATATTCGCGCACCTGTTCCAGCTTTTCCTGGAAATCCCGAAAATGCAGCGGCTTGCGCACATAGCTGTTAAGGCCGCCCTGGATTTCCTTCACGATCGGGGAGTATTTGGGCTCGGAGGTCAGGATGACCACGGGCACAAAGAAGGTGCGGGGGTCGCCGCGCATGCGCTGCATGACTTCCGCGCCGCTGAGCCCGGGCAAATTCAGGTCCAGCATGACCAGTTCAGGTGGCTGGTCGGACGGCCGGCCGCTGTAGGCACCTTCGCAGAAAAGGTAGTCCAGGGCTTCCGTGCCGTCGCGGGCGACGATGATTTCATGGTCGGCGCCGTTTTCCTGCAGCGTCACCAACGTCAACTCGACGTGAGCGGGGTTATCCTCCACCAGCAGCATGGTTGGTCTGGGCATGTTTGCTCGCCTCCTTGGTTTTGACGGCCTTCGGGCTCGCGGCCGTAACCCCGAATATATACCTCCGGCCTTGGCCGGCGGTGTCAGCGAAGTTCGCGGGTATAGGGGTGAGGCGCGGCTGGCGCCATGTCTGGCCTGCCCGGAGGGGATCGAACCCCCGACCCTCAGCTTAGAAGGCTGATGCTCTATCCAACTGAGCTACGGGCAGTCTGTGTGTGCAAGCCGGGGCAAGGCCGCGCAGGGGCGGCCACCGTTTCCAGCTCGTCGCGAATCATACCTTCAATCGCCGGCCGCCGGCCCGGCCGGCAGGCCCCAGCTTAGCGCTTTTCGTACTGGGTTTTGCCGAACAGCACTTCCCGCGCCTTGTCGTCGGTGATGGGCCTGCGCAGCTCGGCCAGCACCTTGACGCCGCGCTGCACGGCGGGGCGCTCGCTGATCAGGTCGAACCATTTTTTCAGGTGCGGGTAGTCGGCCCAGTCTATGCCGTGGTTCTCCCAGTTGCGCAGCCAGGGAAAGATGGCGATGTCGGCAATGCTGTATTCGTCGCAGGCGATGAAGGCGTGGGTGGACAGCTGCTTGTCCATCACGCCGTAAAGCCGCTTTGTTTCGTTGGTGTAGCGCTTGATCGCGTAGTCAATTTTTTCGGGCGCATACTGGCGGAAATGGTGGGTCTGGCCGATCATGGGTCCGACGCCACCCATCTGGAACATCAGCCACTGCAGCACCTGGAATTTCAGGCGGTCGGTTTTCGGCAGCAGCTTGCCGGTCTTGGCGGCCAGGTAAAGCAGGATGGCGCCGGATTCGAAGACGGAGATGGGCTGGCCGTCGGGACCGACCGGGTCGACGAGGGCCGGGATCTTGTTGTTCGGGCTGATGGCCAGGAATTCGGGCTTGAACTGGTCGCCGGTGCCGATGTTGACGGGAATGGCCTGCCAGTCGCGGCCCAGGTGCAGGCCGCATTCTTCCAGCATGATGTGGACTTTATGGCCGTTGGGCGTGGGCCATGAGTAAACATTGATCATCGGGGTGTCCTTGACTACTATGATGGTCGCTGCACTTTAAGAGAAAAGCGAAAACCATGTTCGAGCGGCTGAAGAAAGTCTTTGTTGCGGGTAAGGCGGATGCCGGCGATGCGGCTACGTCGGATGAAGCCGTGTCCGAATGGGCCGGGACCCGCGGCTTTTCTTTCACCGGCATGGGGCAGGGCAAGGGTTTTGCACTCAAGGGCAATGTGGGTGGCAAGCCCTGGAAAATGGAGCGCGGCCGCCCCTCGCGCGATTACATCCGCGGCGAGGAACTGCGCGCCCGCGGCGAGATCAAGGTCAACGACGACGTCACCGTCCTGGTTATGAACCGGGCCCTGAAGGATGCGCTGGAAAAAAAGGCCTACCAGGCCTATACCGACACCCTGCAGACCACCGCCGATCCCAACATGCCGGAAGAGGTGCGCTGGCTGGCCATGTACCCCGAAGTCGGCTGGGAAAGCCTGCCCAAGCCTTTCTGGGAACGCTATGCGGTGATGGCCGACCATCGTTCGAATGCGATGGCTTGGCTGGATCCGCAACTGGTCGAGTTGATGATGTCCTGGCCCGAGCCGGCACCCGACCCGCAGGTGCCCTTTATCCTGATGGTGCTGCGCGGCAAGGCCTATCTGCGCATGCAGTACACCCCGGCCGATATGCCCACGCTGGAGCACGCGGCCCTGATTTTCACCACGGCCTGCGAGTCGGCGATCGCCGGCCTGTCCAACGACCTTACCTTGTAAGAGGCGTCCGCCTCAGGCGCCGCGCGTGATCGGCATTTCCACTTCGCCGGGCATGAGCAGGTGCTTGGCCAGTTCCAGCTTGGCCAGCGAGGCGCGGTGCACCTCGTCCGGGCCGTCGGCCAGGCGCAGGGTACGCTGGCTGGCGTAGGCGTAAGCCAGCGGAAAGTCGTCCGACACACCGCCGCCGCCGTGGGCCTGTATGGCCCAGTCGATGATCTGGCAGGCCATATTGGGCGCCACCACCTTGATCATCGCGATCTCGGCCTTGGCGACCTTGTTGCCCACGGTGTCCATCATGTAGGCGGCCTTGAGCGTCAGCAGGCGGGCTTGCTCAATCATGCAGCGCGCCTCGGCGATGCGCTCGTGCCAGACCGACTGGCTGGCAATCGGCTTGCCGAAGGCGACGCGGCTGTTCAGGCGCTTGCACATCAGCTCCAGCGCGCGCTCGGCGATGCCTATGCTGCGCATGCAGTGGTGTATGCGCCCGGGGCCGAGGCGGCCCTGGGCGATTTCAAAGCCGCGGCCTTCACCCAGTAGCAGGTTGGCCGCGGGCACGCGCACATTGACCAGGCGCACCTCCATGTGGCCGTGCGGCGCGTCGTCGTAGCCGAAGACCGACAGCGGGCGGATCACCGTGATGCCGGGCGTGTTGGCTGGCACCAGGATCATCGATTGCTGCTCGTGGCGGCCGGCGTCGGGATTGGTCTTGCCCATGACGATGTAGACGGCGCAGCGCGGGTCGCCCGCGCCGGAGGACCACCACTTGAGGCCGTTGAGCACATAGTGGTCGCCGTCGCGCTCAATGCGGCACTGGATGTTGGTTGCGTCCGACGAAGCAACTTCCGGCTCGGTCATCAGGAAAGCCGAGCGGATCTCTCCCTTGAGCAGCGGATCCAGCCACTGGTCCTTGTTGGCCTCGGAGCCGTAACGGGCGATGGTTTCCATGTTGCCGGTGTCGGGCGCCGAGCAGTTGAAGACCTCGGCCGCGAAAGGCACGCGGCCCATGATCTCGCACAGCGGCGCGTACTCGAGGTTGGACAGGCCTTCGGGCGCGCGCGGCGAGTGCGGCAAAAACAGGTTCCACAGGCCGGCCGCGCGGGCTTTGGGCTTGAGTTCTTCGACCAGCTTTGTCGGCACCCAGGCATTGCCCTTGGCGCGGTTCTCGGCGATCTCGCGGAAGAAGCGCGCCTCGTTCGGGTAGATGTGCTCGTCCATGAACTTGAGCAGGCGCGCCCGCAGTTCCTGTACCTTGGGGGTGTAGTTGAAGTCCATGAAATCTCCAGAAGGGGTGTGGGGCGGTGTTGTTGTATAGGGGAGGGCTGATGTCAGCCTTGGCTCTTGAGGGCAAAGCCCCAGGCCATCTTGGCCAGCAGCGGCGCGCCGGCGGCCGAGCTGACGGCCTGGGCGCTGGAGGCGGTCCCGGTTTCGACGCGCTTGGCGATGCCCTGCAGGATGGCCGCGATGCGAAACAGGTTGTAGGCCATGTAGAAATTCCAGTCGGCCTTGAGCGCTTCGGGTGTGGCCAGGCCGGTGCGCTCGCAGTAGCGGCGTATGTATTCGGATTCGCTGGGAATGCCCAGGCTTTCGACGTCCAGCCCGCCGATGCCGCGGAAGGCTCCGGGCGGGATGTGCCAGGCCATGCAGTGGTAGCTGAAGTCGGCCAGCGGATGGCCCAGGGTGGACAGTTCCCAGTCGAGCACCGCAAGCACGCGTGGCTCGGTGGCATGGAACAGCAGGTTGTCGAGCCGGAAGTCGCCGTGCACGATGGAGACCAGGCTTTCATCGCACGCGCTGGCCGGGATGTTGGCCGGCAGCCATTGCATCAGGCTGTCCATCTCGGCGATGGGCTGGGTGATGGAGGCGATGTACTGCTTGCTCCAGCGGCCTATCTGGCGCTCAAAGTAGTTGCCGGGCTTGCCGTAGTCGGCCAGGCCCCGCTCGGCGAACTTCACCTTGTGCAGGGCGGAGATCACGCGGTTCATTTCGTCGTAAATCTCGGCGCGCTGGGTTTTGTCCATGCCGGGCAGGGACTGGTCCCAGAGCACACGGCCTTCGACGAACTCCATCACGTAGAAGGCGCGGCCTATCACGGACTCGTCTTCGCAGAGGCAATACATCTTCGGCACCGGCACATCGGTGCCCTGCAGGCCTTGCATGACCTTGAATTCGCGCTCCACCGCATGGGCCGAAGGCAGCAACTTGGCCACGGGCCCCGGTTTGGCGCGCATCACGTAAGACGCGCCGGGCGTGAGCAGCTTGTAAGTCGGGTTGGACTGGCCGCCCTTGAAGATTTCCGCCGTCAGCGGGCCCTTGAAGCCGGGCAGGTGGCTGCTGAGGTAAGCAGTGAGCGCGTCGAGGTCAAACGCGTGCGCGCCGGACACGGCCCGGGTGCCGACAAAGTGGTCGAAGTTGCTCATGCTGAAAGGGCTCGTCCCCGTGTGTTTATTTTTCGATTTCGGCTTCGGAAATGCGCATCAGGGCTTGCCGGTTGCGTACCACCAGGCCGCCCGGCTCTATGCGTATGGCTTCCTCGCGCTCCATGGCCTTGAGTTCCTGGTTCACGCGCTGGCGCGAGGCGCCCAGCAACTGGGCCAGTTCTTCCTGCGCCAGCTGCAGGCCTATGCGCACTTCTCCGCCGTCCGCCAGGCTGGGCACGCCGTAGCTGCGCACCAGGTGCAGCAACTGCTTGGCCAGGCGCGCGCGCAGGGGCAGGGTGTTGAGGTCTTCCACCAGGCCGAAGAGCTGCCGTATGCGGCGCGCATGCAGGCGCAGCAAGGCTTCGTAGAGCTCGACGTGCTGGCTCAAGATCTTGCGCAGGTCGGCGCGCGAGACGCACAGCAGCGTGGTCTCGCCATGGGCATAGGAGTCGTGGGTGCGCCGCTCGCCGTCGAAGATCGCCACGTCGCCGACCCACAGGCCCGGCTCCACATAGGTCAGCGTGACCTGCTTGCCCGAAATCGAGGTCGAGCTCACGCGAATGGCGCCCCGCGCGCAGGAGATCCATTCTTCCGGCACATCGCCGCGGGCGCTGATGAGTTCGCCGTCTTTGTAGCGTTTGACGTAGGCGCATCGGAATATGTCGTGCCTCAGGGATGGGGACAGGGATGAAAACCAGCGGCCGTTGTTGATGGCCTCTCGTTCCTCTATCGTAAGAATGGGATCGTCCATGGTCTGTCTTTTGAGTGACTAACAAGACGTCCATTGTCGCTTGAGGGACCCGTCCGGCGCCAGCGGGCTGTCGCATGGGTGTCGCCCGGCAGGGTGCCGGGGAATGGTGGCGGGGCGGCCTGTGACTGGCCTGCCCGCAAAAGGCCCGCTTAGCGGTAGTGCGGCGTGCGCTTGTTCAGGAAGGCGTCTATGCCTTCGCCCGCATTGGCGTCGTGCAGGTTGCGCACGAAGTGGTCCTGCTCGCGGGCCAGTTGCTGGTTCAGCGTGTTGCCGGCCGCCTCGTTGATGAGTTCCTTGATGCTGGCCAGCGCATTGGGCGCGCGCGCATTGAGGCTTTCGGCCAGTTCCCGGGCCTGGGCCAGGGCTTCGCCCGGGGCTGTGACCCGGTTCACCAGGCCGAAGTCATGCAGCCGGCGCGCCCCTATGCGTTCGCCGCTCATCAGCAGTTCGCTGGCCAGCGCCCGCGGCAGGGCGCGTGCCAGCGCCCAGCTGCCGCCGCCGTCGGGCGACAGCGCCACGGTGCTGTAGGACATCACAAACACGGCGTTGTCGGCCGCCACCACAAAATCGCAGGCCAGCACCAGCGAAAAACCGGCGCCGGCGGCCGCGCCTTCCACGGCGGCGATCACTGGCTTGGGGTAGGTGCGTATCGAATCTATCCAGTTGTGCAGGCCTTCTATGCTCTGCGCCTGCACCTCGGGCGCCTCGCGGCGGTTGGCCTCCAGCCGCTGCAGGTTGCCGCCCGCGCAGAAAATCGCGCCTTCGCCGGTAATGACCACGCTGCGGATCTCGGGGTTGTTCTCGGCGGCGTTCAGGGCTTCAATGCCCGCAGCATAGATGTCGGGCCCCAGGGCATTCTTGAACTCCGGGTTGCTGATCGTCAGGATAAGGGTCTGGCCCTCGCTGGTACTCTTGATTGCGCCTGCCATGTCACTTGTTCCAATGCGAAAGAAGGGGTAGCTGGAGAGCGGATTCCCACGCCAGTGGGGGCCGCGGAACTGGCTTCGCCAGGCCGCAGGCGCCGCCCCCTCGAGGGGGGAAGGTGCTACACGAAGTGAGCATCCGACGGGGGTGTTTCATTCTTCCACATGCATGAGGCTCAAGCCGATGGCACCGCGGCGCCGCAGCCAGGGGGAGGGGCGGTAGCGCTGGTCGCCGTACACGGTCTGCATGTTGAACAGCACCTCCAGCACATTGGTGGGGCCGTAGCGGTCGCCCATGGCCAGCGGGCCCAGGGGGTAACCGAGCCCGAGCGTCACGGCGGTCTCCAGGTCCTTCGGGCTGCAGATGCCCTGCTGGCAGATGTCGCTGGCGATGTTGACGATGGTGGCCACCACGCGCTGGGTGACAAAGCCGCCGCTGTCGCGGATCACGCTGACCGCCTTGCCGTCGCGGGCAAAGAGCGCGTGGGCGGCGTCGCGCATGTCGCTGCGCGTGGCCGGGTTGGTGGCCAGCACGCGGCGCTTGGTGGCCGCGTCGTCGATCAGCATGTCGATGCCGACGGTGCGGGCCGGGTCCAGGCGCTCGACGACGGCGACCGTGGTGATGTCAAAACCCAGCGGGGCGACCAGTGTCAAGGCCTGCGGCGAGGCTGAGGCGCCGGTCTCGATCTTGGCGCCCAGGTTCTTGAGCAACTGCAGCAGTTCCACGCGGCGCGAGGCACGGGGCGAGACCCAGACCGGAGGGAGTTCGGTAACCTGGGGCACTGCGGGTTCGGCGGGCACCTGCATGGCGCCGTCCGCGTAGCGGTAAAAGCCTTCACCGGTCTTGCGGCCCAGCATGCCGCCGGCCAGGCGCTGCGCGGTGATCACGCTGGGGCGGTAGCGTGCCTCTTCGTAGTACTGGTGGTAAATCGACTCCATCACCGGATGGGAGACGTCGAGCGCGGTCAGGTCCATGAGCTCAAAGGGGCCCAGCTTGAAGCCGGCCTGGTCGCGCAGGATACGGTCTATGGTGGCGAAATCGGCGACGCCTTCGCTGACGATGCGCAGCGCCTCGGTGCCGTAGCCCCGGCCCGCGTGGTTGACGATAAAGCCGGGCGTGTCCTGCGCCTGCACCGGGGTATGGCCCATTTGCCGGGCATATTGGCTCAGGCCCTCGCACACGCTGGGGTTGGTTTTCAGGCCCGCGATCACCTCGACCACTTTCATCAGCGGAACCGGGTTGAAGAAGTGAAAACCGGCCAGGCGTTCGGGGTGCTTGAGCGCCGCCGCGATGGCGGTCACGGACAGCGAAGAGGTGTTGCTGGCCAGCACCGTCTGCGCTGGCACCAGTGCCTCCAGTTCGGCGAACAGCGCGCGCTTGACGTCCAGGCGCTCGACGATGGCCTCGACGACGAGGTCGCAGCCTGAGAGATCGGCCAGGGTGCCGGCGAGCAGCAGGCGGTCCTTGTGCGCGGCGGCCGCCGCGGCTTCGAGGCGGCCTTTTTCAACCAGCTTGTCCCATTGGGTGCAGATGGCATCGCGCGCTTTTTCGGCGGCGCCCGCTTGCGCGTCCATGAGCCTGACGGTGCTGCCGGCCTGCGCGGCGATCTGGGCAATGCCGCGTCCCATCGCGCCGGTGCCAACTATTCCCACATTTGCAAAATTTACTTTCATGGCCGAATTATGGCTGAGCGTCTTCGGCGAAGGCGCGTGGCAAAATTCGCCCACCCCATGAAATCCGCCGAGAAGTCTCTGAAATGCCTGCTTGGCGCTTTGTTGATGGTGCTTGCCGCCAACGCGCTGGCCGCATCCCTGGGCCGCGTGCGCGGTGCGGCCATCGTGGGCGGCCCGCTCGATGTCACGCTGAGCGCGCAACTGGACGGCGCTGAAAACCCATCTTCCGTTTGCCTCTCCGCCGAGGTGTTTTTCGGCGACAGCCAGATTTCCCCCGACAAGGTGCGCACCTCGATCTCGCCGGGCGCCGGTGCCGGTGAAGTCCTGGTCCGCATCCGTACGACTGTCGTGCTCGATGAGCCGGTCGTGACGCTGTATGCGCGCGAAGGCTGCCAGCAAAAAAATTCACGCAAATACGTGTTGCTGGCCGAGATGCTGGGCGACAACAGCGTCCCGGTGCCCTCGACATTCGCGCAAGCGCCGGCTGTTGCTGCGGCGGGTACTGCAGCGCCATCCCAGGCCGGGACATCGAAGGCCAAGCCGCAAACCCGTCCCAGCACCGCCATGGCCTCTTCATTGACCATGCCGCCGGCCCGCAGGGTCGGCAAACAGGCACCCCCCCCAGCGCCCGTGCGCAAACCGGGGCCACGCCTGCAACTGGCCCCCGTTGATCTGGCCGCTGAACGCGACCCTGCGCTTCGCGCCTCGCCGGAGCTGCTGACGCTGCCTTCCGCTGATGCCCAGCAACGGGCTTCCGCGGCCGCGCTGTGGCAGGCGCTTAACGCCCAGCCGCAAGACATGGTGCGTGACAGCCAGCGGCTCAAGTCCCTGGAGTCCGACGTGGCCGCGATGCTGGCGCAAAGCCGCAAAACGGAACAGGCCGTGACGGACCTGCGCGGCCAGCTGGAGCAGGCGCGCCAGGAGCGCTACAGCAACTGGCTGGTGTATGCCTTGGGCGCTGTTTTGTTGCTCGCGCTGCTGGCAGCCGGCTTTTTCTGGAGGCGCGATCGCCAGCACGCGCTGCGCCTGAGCCACTGGTGGGACAAGGAGGCCGGCCAGGGCAAGCCCAGCGGTTTTGCGGATGAGACGGGGCCGGCTTCCCGGTCTGCCGGCCTTGCGCCTGCGCCGATGCCGGCGGTGGACCTGGACCTGGACGCGCTTCAATTTGAAAGCACGCGCAAGCTGCCCGCCTCCAGGCCGGCTGAGCCCGTGGACCGTCCCGAATTCCTGCCCAGCCTGGGCGGCTTGAGCGGCATGCCCCGCATCGTCAATGCCGAAGAGCTGTTTGATGTCCAGCAGCAGGCGGATTTTTTCGTCTCACTGGGCCATCCCGACAAGGCGGTGGATGTCCTGCGCCTGCACATCATGGACAACGTGGAAACCAGCGCGCTGGTCTATCTGGACCTGTTCGACCTCTACCACAGCCTGGGCCGCAAGGACGACTACGACGCGCTGCGCAAGGGCTTTCACCGCATGTTCAATGCCCAGGTGCCCGCCTTCGACGACTATGCGATGGACACGCACGGCCTGGAGTATTACGTGGCGGCCCTCACGCGCATCGAGTCGCTGTGGCCCACGCCCAAGGTGCTGGATGTGCTGGAAGAGTCCATCTTTCGCAAACCGGATTCGCGCAGTGAGGTGTTTAGCCTCGCGGCTTACCGTGAGCTGCTGCTGCTTCACTCCATCGCCAAGAAGATTGTGACCCGGCCCGCCGAGCCCGGGGAGGGCGCCGGCGCGCCGGCACCCGGGGCGCCTAGCCTGGCTGCCGCCCTGCCGCAGGCGAGCAGCTTTGGCCCGACCAACATCCTGCCCCTGTCTGCCCGCTTGCAGGAGGCGCCGCCGCCGCTTCCCGTTGCGCTTCCGGTCGTCGGGGCTGCCGCTTTTTCCACGGAAATTGTGCCAAGCCTGGACTTGACGCGGCCGCCTGTTTCACCGAGGCTGGGGCTGGACATTGACCTGAGCCAGGAGGAAGCCGGCGACGCCCTTGCGCCGCTGCCTGCCATCGCCATGACGGACATGGCGCCCGAAGCCGGCGATTTCAGCAACCTCATCGAGTTCGACCTCGATGCGCCGGCCTCCAGGCCGGCCCCCAAAGCCTAGTTTCGGCCCCGCTTCAGGGGAAATACACCGCCTCAGCGCCGCACTTGCAGCGCGCCGGGATTGACGATGTTGGTGGGCGTGCCCTTGATGAAATTGACGACGTTGTCGAAAGCCGCGCCGAAATACAGCTCATAGCTGTCTTGCTCCACATAGCCGATGTGCGGCGTGCAGATGCAGTTTTCGAGGCGAAGCAGGGCATGGCCCTGCAGGATGGGTTCGGACTCAAACACGTCGATGGCCGCCAGGCCGGGGCGGCCGCGGTTGAGCGAGGCAATCAGCGCCTCGGGCTCTATCAGCTCGGCGCGCGAGGTGTTGACCAGCAGGGAGGTGGTCTTCATGCGCGACAGGTCTTCCAGCGTGACGATGCCGCGGGTCTCGTCGTGCAGGCGCAGGTGCAGGCTCAGCACATCGCTTTGTTCGAAAAACTCGGCTTTGCTGCCGGCGACTTCGTAGCCATCGGCCTGGGCCCTTTCGCGCGAGGCCTCGCGGCCCCAGATGATGACCCGCATGCCGAAAGCCCGGCCATAGCCGGCGACGATTTGCCCGATTTTTCCGTAGCTCCACACGCCCAGGGTCTTGCCCTTGAGGACGGAGCCTATGCCGAAGTTCGGCGGCATGGAGGCCGACTTGAGGCCGGCCTGCTGCCAGGCGCCGTGCTTGAGGTGGGCCACGTAATGCGGGATGCGGCGCATGGCCGCCATGACCAGGGCCCAGGTCAGTTCAGCCGGCGCTGTGGGCGAACCGGTGCCTTCGGCCACCGCGATGCCGCGCTCGGTGCAGGCCGCAACGTCGATATGGCCTCCGACGCGGCCGGTTTGCACGATCAGCTTGAGTTTGGGCAGTTTTTCAATGACCTGCCGGCTGAGCTGGGTGCGTTCCCGGATGAGGACGATGACGTCAGCATCCTTGAGCCGGACGGACAGCTGGCCTATGCCTTTGACGGTGTTGGTGTAGACCTTGGCGGGGTAGGCCTCCAATTTGGCAGCGCAGTTCAGTTTTCGCACTGCGTCCTGGTAGTCGTCGAGGATCACAATATTCATGCCGATATTGTGCCTGCAAGATTTTTCTTGCTTGTGGGAAGGGCTACCCGAACGCGCTCATTTTGTATCGCCAGGAAACCTGTCGCAATATTTCAGTCTGGCGGCCGCGCGCTGCGCGGGATCATGGGCCTTTGCCGCAGGGGGCAAGGGTGGGCCGGGCTTGCTTTTTACTGCAGCGCGGCCTCGCGCTGGGCCATGCGATCAAGCTCCGCGCAGACGTCGGCCATGCGGCCCGAGATGACCATGCGGCCGGCGCAGGCCGGGCCGACATTGACGTCGAATTCGCGCACGACGCGCAGGCGACTGGGCGTGGGACTCTTGGGCATGGCCTTGCCGGCTGGGGTGGTTTCGCGCGGGGCCGTGGCGGCGTTCGAAGAAAAAGGCAGTACCAGCTGGCCGTTTGCGCGCTGGGCACGCGCAGGCGCGGAATACCGGCCGGACCTGGTTGCGGGCACAAACCAGGCAGCCAGCGCCTGTGCGGGGGCCAGCAGGATGGACAGAAGGGGTGAATGTGAAAAACTGACGATTCCCATGATGAACTCCTGTATGAGAGAGGTTTACACAGGCAGGATTTCGGACCGGCGACAGGCCGGCAGGGCCGCTGCACCAGGGTGTTGGCCACAACAGCCAAACGCCCGCCACCTGGTGCGTGGCCGGATGGGGTGGCTTACATCAGCATGGTGTTGCGTATCAAACCGACGGCCAGGCCTTCGAGTTCAAACGGCTCACCGGGCTCGACCACAATGGTCTTGAAGTCGGGGTTTTCGGGCAAAAGCTCAATTAAGTTTTTATTGCGGCGAAAGCGCTTGACGGTGACTTCATCGCCGAGGCGGGCCACGACGATCTGGCCGTTCTTGGCTTCCTTCGCCTGTTTGACGGCCAGCAGGTCGCCGTCCATGATGCCGACGTCGCGCATGCTCATGCCGCGAACCTTGAGCAGGTAATCGGGCTGGCGCTGGAACAGGCCGCTTTCAAAATAATAGGTTTGTTCGATATGTTCCTGCGCGAGAATCGGGCTGCCAGCAGCAACCCGCCCTACCAGAGGTAGGGCGAGTTGGGCCAGGCTTTGCAACGGCAGGGAAAACTGTTTGGTGCGCGATTCGTTGATGGAGCGCAGGGTGTCGCCGCGCAGGCGTATGCCGCGGGAGGTGCCGCTGACGAGTTCAATGACGCCTTTGCGGGCCAGCGCCTGCAGGTGTTCTTCGGCGGCATTGGCGGACTTGAAGCCCAGCTCGTTGGCGATTTCTGCGCGGGTGGGCGGTGCGCCGGTGCGCGCAATGGCGCTCTGGATCAGTTCCAGGATTTGTTGCTGGCGTGCCGTGAGCTTGGGACCTTCGGAGGGAAAATGCGGGAAATCGGCGAGGATGCTCATGGCGGGACTCCTTGGTTCTTCAGTCAGGTCAAGAGGCCGGGGCTGTAACCCGTTTACCTGTATAGACCTGTTTTAATATCCAGTACCTGTATTTTCATCCAGTTTTTAAAAGATTGCAAGATCACTTTCCATGCATCCTCAAAATATTGTGATTCTGGGCACCGGCGGCACGATTGCCGGCCGGGCCGCCAGCGTGTCGGACAACATCGGCTACACCGCCGCCCAGGTGGGCGTTGAAGAGCTGCTGGCCACGATCCCGGCTCTGGCGCAAGCCGGTTCAGTGCTCACCGAGCAGGTGGCCCAGGTGGACAGCAAGGACATGACTTTTGCTGTATGGGCCAAGCTGGCCGCGCGCGTCAGCCATTTCCTGGCGCAGCCCGATGTGCAGGGCATTGTCATCACGCACGGCACCGATACGCTCGAAGAGACCGCTTTTTTCCTGCAGGCGCTGCTGGCGCCGGCCAAGCCCGTGGTGCTGACCTGCGCGATGCGCCCGGCCACGGCGCTGGTTCCCGACGGGCCGCAAAACCTGCTCGACGCCGTGGCCGTGGCGCGCCACGCGGGCGCGCAGGGCGTGGTCGCGGTATGCGCCGGCGTCATCCACGGCGCAGCGGATGTGCAGAAGGTGCACACCTATAAGCTCGATCCTTTCAGTTCGGGCGATGCCGGCCCCATAGGCTATGTGGAGGAGGGCCAACTGAGGCTGCTGCGCAACTGGCCCCAAGCCCAGGCGGGGCGCGCGCAGGCCGCCGCCAAAAGCATTGCCGGCCTGGCTGGCGCCGTGCCCCGTGTCGAAATCATCATGAACCATGCCGGCGCCGGTGGCGCCATCGTGCAGGCTTTGCAGGCGCAGGGCGTGCAAGGCCTGGTGGTGGCCGGAACCGGCAACGGCAGCCTGCACCATGAGCTGCAGGCCGCCTTGCTCAAGGCCCAGGCCGACGGCATCAAGGTAATTCGCGCCAGCCGCTGCGCCGCGGGGCGGGTGCTGCCCACCCCAGCCGACGCGATTCCGGATTCGGAAGGCCTGAGCCCGGTCAAGGCCCGCGTGAGCCTGATCCTGCAGCTGCTGGCCTGAATCTCTCCGGGGCCGGTCGCACAGGCGTGCCGGCCCCGAACCTCCATTCTTTTTTGACCTCGCGGACACCCCATGCAAACCCCGTATGAACTCGGCAACCAGAACCAGACCACCACTTGGGAGGCCTGCATCCGGTTTTATGACGCGCTGGCCCGGCGCTGCCCGACCGTGTTGCAGTTCTCGCAGATCGGCGTTTCCGATGCCGGCGTGCCCATCCACGCTGGCATCGTCAGCGCCGACGGCGTGTTTGATCGCGAGAAAATCCGACAGACGGGGCGCGCCGTCTTCTTCAACAACAACGGCATACACCCCGGCGAGCCCGAAGGCATAGACGCCTGCATGGCGCTGGTGCGCGACTTGTGCCTGGAGCCTGAACGCCTGGCCGCTCTGGGCACGACGGTCTACCTCTTTATCCCGGTCTATAACGTTGACGGCAGCTGCAACCGGGGCGATACCAGCCGCGTCAACCAGGACGGGCCCGAGTCTTTCGGCTTTCGCGGCAACAGCCTGCACCTGGACCTGAACCGCGACTTCATCAAGTGCGACAGCCTCAACGCGCAGCTGTTCAACCGCTTCTTCACGGCCTGGGACCCGGACGTGATGGTCGACACCCACACCTCCAATGGTGCGGACTACAGCTACACCATGACGCTGATCCATACCCAGGCCGACAAGCTGGGCGGCGGCCTGGGCGCCTTCCTGCGGGACAGCATGCTGCCGGTGATCTACCGCGGCATGGAAGAGCGCGGCTGGCCGACCTGCCCCTATGTGAACCCGGTGCAGGTGAGCCCGGACCAGGGGATTGCCGACTTCCTCGAGGTACCGCGCTTTTCGACCGGCTATGCGGCGCTGCACCACACCATAGGTTTTATGCCGGAAACCCATATGCTCAAGCCGTTCAGGGACCGCTATGAGTCCATGCGCGCGCTGCTGGATGTGACGCTGGCGTTCACGGTAGCCAACGCGCCGCAAATCCAGGCGCTGCGGCGGCAGGCCCGGCAGGCGGCGGTCAGCAAGGCCCATTGGCCGGTTCGCTGGAAGCTCGATGAGACCCGCCGTTCACGCCTGCGCTTCAAAGGCTACGCCGCGGTGCACTCGCCCAGCCTGCTGGGCAACTACCAGCGCCTGGCCTACGACAGGGACCAGCCCTGGGAGCGCGAGATCGATTACTTCACCCACTTTGCCGAGGAGGCTGTTGTGCGCGCACCGCGGGCCTACGTGATTCCGCAGGCCTGGCGCGCGGTGGTTGAGCGCCTGGACTGGAACGGCGTTCGCATGGAGCGCCTCGCTGCCGCCCGCACGGTGCAGGCGCAGGTCAGCCGCATCCAGGCCGTGCAAAGCCGGCCGGGCGCCTATGAAGGCCACATGTTCCACGACGAGCTCACGCTGGAAACCAGCCTGCAGGCCGTGGAACTGCAGGCCGGCGACTGGTGGCTGCCGATGAACCAGGAAAAGGCGCGTTATGCCGTCGAAACCCTGGAGCCGCAGGCGCACGACAGTTTTTTCCGCTGGGGGTTTTTCAACAGCATCCTCGAAAAGAAGGAGTACTTCTCGGACTATGTGTTCGAAGACATGGCGCTGCAGCTGCTCAAGGACGAGCCCGAACTGCGCGCGCGCTTCGAGCAGTGGAAGGCGGCCAACCCGCAGCTGCTGTCCGACCCCAAGCAGGTGCTGGGTTTTATCTTCGAGAACTGCGCGCGTTATGCCGAGCCGCAATGGCGGCGCTACCCGGTACTGTCGATTTTTTGAGGCGCCATGAAAAAAGCCGTCGCAAGGACGGCTTTTTTGCGGGCCAGCGGGCTGCTTAAGCTGACAGGGCCTCGAAAGCCCGCGCCGTGATCTGGTCGACCGTGCCCATGCCGCTGATGGCGCGGTATTTGGGCGCCGCGTCGGGTGCGACCTTGGCCCAGCCCGAGTAGTAGTCCACCAGCGGGCGGGTCTGCGCGCTGTAGACCTCCAGCCGCTTGCGCACGGTTTCTTCCTTGTCGTCTTCGCGCTGGATCAGCGGCTCGCCAGTCACGTCGTCCTTGCCCTCGACCTTGGGCGGGTTGAACTTGACGTGGTAGGTGCGGCCCGAGGCGGGATGCGAGCGGCGTCCGCTCATGCGCTCGATGATGGCCTCGAAGGGCACGTCGATCTCCAGCACGTAGTCGAGCTTCACGCCGGCCGACTTCATTGCGTCGGCCTGAGGGATGGTGCGCGGGAAACCGTCGAACAGAAAGCCCTTGGCGCAATCAGGCTGGGCGATGCGTTCCTTGACCAGGTTGATGATCAGGTCGTCGCTGACCAGAGCGCCGGCTTCCATGATTTTTTTGGCTTCGATGCCCAGCGGCGTGCCGGCCTTGACGGCCGCGCGCAGCATGTCGCCGGTGGAAATCTGGGGGATGCCGTACTTTTGGCAGATGAAGGTCGCTTGCGTCCCTTTGCCCGCGCCAGGCGCGCCCAACAATATCAGTCTCATGGATGTCCTCGGATTTTATGAATTCGTGAAGTCAGCCCCAGGCCGGCGCGCCGGTCACCCGCTGGGGTTGCTTGGCAGGTGTGAAGGGCTGCCAGCACGTCCTGCAGGCCTTCCACTTGCGTTTTTCCCAAGGATAGCACGCACCCCTGACAGCAACTTACAGGGCGGGGCTTTGCCGGCGGGGCGCGCGCTCAGGAAAACAGCTTGCGGGCGCGGTCCAGGTCTTCGGCCGTGTCCACGCCCGGGCCTGGCGCGTCGTCGGTGATGTGCACCGCGATGCGGTGGCCGTGCCACAGGGCGCGCAGCTGCTCGAGCTGCTCCAGCTGCTCCAGCGGCGCCTGGGGAAGGAGGGGGAACTCGCGCAGAAAGCCCACGCGGTAGCCGTAGATGCCGACATGGCGCAGCGGCTTGGGCAGCTTGCTGCCGGTGTCCCACCAGGCTTTGCCGGCGAAGTCGCGGCCCGCCGGAATCGGCGAGCGGCTGAAGTAAAGCGCGGTGTGGCGGGCATCGAGCACCACCTTGACCACATTCGGGTTCTGCAGGTCGGCCAATTGGTCGATGGAATGCGCGGCGGTGCTCATGGCGCAGTCAGGGCGCTCGCCCAGCAGGTGCGCCACGGCGTTGATCAGCGCCGGGTCTATCAGCGGCTCGTCGCCCTGGACGTTGACCACGATGTCCCCGTCCGCCAGGCCCAGCACGCCGCAGGCCTCGGCCAGCCGGTCGCTGCCGCTGGGGTGGTCGGCGCGGGTCAGCACGGCCGCGACGCCAAAGGCCGCGCATTTTTCAATGATCTCGTTGCTGTCGGTTGCCACCACGGTGCGCAGGGCCGAGCTTTGCATGGCGCGCTGCGCCACGCGCACGACCATGGGCGCGCCGCCTATGTCGGCCAGGGGTTTGTTGGGCAGGCGGGTGGAGGCCAGCCGCGCCGGGATCAGGACGGTAAAGCTCACAGGCCCAGCTCTTCGTCTGTCAGGGTACGCGCTTCATTCTCGAGCAGCACCGGCAGGCCGTCGCGCACGGGATACGCCAGCCGGGCGCTGCGGGAGACAAGCTCCTGTTTTTCCCGGTCGTAATCGAGCGGCCCTTTGGTCACGGGGCAGACCAGCAGTTCAAGCAATTTGGTGTCCATGCTTCGATGGTACTGGAGAAAGCAGGGGCGCCAGCAGCGCATCGAAGGCGGCGAAAAAGGCCGGCTCCGGCGAAAACACCAGCGGCACGGCCAGCAGGTCCAGCCCGGCGGCGGCAGGCAGGGCAAACAGCTTGATGGCGTCTTTTTCGGTGCACAGCACGGTGCGTCCTTGCAGCCCGGCCAGGTCGGCCTCGCTGAATTGATGGTGGTCGGGCAGGGCGATGCAGGCCTCCAGCATCAGGCCGCGGTCCCTGAGCATGCTGAAAAACGCCTGTGGGTTGGCGATGCCCGCCAGCGCCGTCACCGGCCGGCCGCGCAAGCCGTCCAGCGCAAGCTGCCCGCCATCGGCCGACCAGGCGTCGCCAGCCAGTTGCCGGCTGGATTGGAAGCCGTCGAAGGCGGGGCGCTGCCCGGTATGCAGCACCAGGTCCAGGCCCTGGCGCTGGCGCGCGGGCCAGGGTTCGCGCAGCGGGCCCGCCGGCAGCAGCCAGCCATTGCCCGTGCCGCGGTCGTCAAATGCGGCGATCTCGAGGTCGCGCTGCAGGGCGTAGTGCTGCAGGCCGTCATCGCAGATCACCACGGTGGTTTCGGGGTGAGCGGCAAGCAAGGCCCGCAGGGCTTGCGTGCGCTGCCTGGCGACAAAAACCGGCGCACCGGTGAGCCGGTGGATCAGGGCCGGCTCGTCGCCTGTTTGCGAGGGCGACGCGGTGGGCGTGACCTCCATGCAATCGGAAGCTGTGCGCCCATAGCCGCGCGACACCACACCCACGGCCACCCGCTGCGCCTGCAAGTGCCTGACCAGGGCGATCACCAGGGGGGTTTTGCCGGCGCCGCCGGCGATCACATTGCCGACTACCACGACGGGAACCCTGAAGCGCTCGGAGCGCAGGACGCCGCGGCGGTACAGCCCACGGCGCAGGCGCACCAACACGCCGTAGCACTGCGCCAGCGGCCAGAGCAGGCATGCCAGCATTCCACGGCTGAGCCAGGCGTTTTGCAGGAGGTGTTTCACGGCCGTTTCGCGGGGAAGGGCGGCTGTCGGGGCCGGGAAAGCCGGGGCTTATTTCGCCCCGGCCATCGCGGCGCTCTGGGTGGCAAAGGTGATTTGCGTGAGGCCCTGGCGGCGCGCCGCTTCCATGACGGTGATGACCGCCTGGTGCGTGGCGCTGGCATCGGCGCTGATGATGATGACGCTCTCCTTGCCGGCCTTGGCCGCCTCGGTCAGCGCGGCGCCCAGCGCCTCTATGCCCCGGCCCTGCACCAGGGTCTTGTTGACCATGTAGCGGCCGTCGCTGCTCACGGCGACGATGACTTCCTTGGGATAGTCGCGCTGCTGCTCGGCATCGGCCACCGGCAGCTTGACCTGCAGCTCGGTGAACTTGCTGTAGGTGGTGGACAGCATCAGGAAGATCAGCACCACGAGCAGCACGTCGATGAAGGGGATCAGGTTGATCTCCGGCTCATCATGGGGATGCGGGCGGAAGTTCATTTTCGGAGCGTGTTGAGATGGCGCACGAAGCGCTCGGCGGCCAGTTCCATGGTCAGCAGGTAGCCGTCCACGCGGGCCCGGAAGTAGCGCCAGAAGATCAGCGCCGGAATCGCCACCATCAGGCCGAAAGCCGTGTTGTAGAGGGCGATCGAAATACCTTGCGCGAGCTGCGCCGGATTGCCGCCACCCGCGCCGCCGACACCACCGCCGCCGCCCTGGGAGCCGAAGATTTCAATCATGCCGATCACCGTGCCCAGCAGGCCCAGCAGCGGCGCGGCGGAGGCGATGGTCGCCAGGGCCGCCAGGTAGCGCTCCAGCTTGTGCGCCGCCTGGCGCCCCGCGCCTTCCAGGATGGAGCGCAGGTCGTCCTCACTGATGCGCGGGTTGCTGTTCAGCGCGCGAAAGCCGCTGGCCAGCACTTCGCCGAGCACCGAGTTCTGTTCGAGCTGCGCCACGACGTCGGGCGAAGGAATGGAAGCGCGGGAGACGGTGATGGCTTCGTCAAGCAGTTTGGGAGGGGCGACTTTACGGATTTTGAGGCTGGTGAAACGCTCGATAACCAGGGCAAGAGCCAAGACGGAACAGGCAACCAAGGGCCAGATCGGCCAGCCTGCGGCTTGTATGATCGAAAACAATGCACATCTCCAAGCAGATAATTTGTGGTGGATTATGGCTTACAGATACTGCAGTGCCGCATGGCGCGCGGCACATCGCGCATGAATGTTTTCAAGATGCTGTTTTTGTCGGACATAGCCCACAGAACTTGTGGATAACTTTGTGAGCAAGTAAGGGCGATGCGCCCTCCAAGCCGCGCCAAATCGCGGATATGACAGAACGATGAAAATTTGAGCAGAATTAAGTTATTCAAAATCAATGAGTTACACGAATTTATCGCGCCGTCCGCAGGAAACAGGGTCTTGCGCCCACGCGGGACGGCGCTCTGTGGAGTACTACCCCCGACAAATCAAGGGGTTTAGCCATGTTTGAGCCAGCCGCGCGTTCCGAGAGGCCTTTTCCGGCGGGACGCGAGGCCGGTGTGCGTATCTGGCCAGTGGGCTCCTTGCTGCGCGCGATCGCCGACAGCCTGGAGGCGCGCTTCAACCCGGTCGCCGTGCAGGGCGAAATCAGCGGCTTTTCCCGCGCCGCCAGCGGGCACTGCTACTTTTCCCTCAAGGATGAACAAGGCCAGATTCGCTGCGCCATGTTTCGCCGCGCGGCCGGTTTGCTCGACTTCGCCCCGCGCGACGGCCAACTGGTGGAACTGCGAGGCCGCCTGGGCGTGTACGAGCCGCGCGGCGAACTGCAACTGGTGGTGGAATCCATGCGGCAGGCCGGGCAGGGCAATCTGTTCGAGCAATTCCTGCAGCTCAAGGCCAAACTGGAGGCCGAGGGACTTTTTGACCCGGGCCGCAAACGCCCCTTGCCCCTGCTGCCGCGCGCTATCGGCCTGGTCACCTCGCTGGGCGCCGCGGCCCTGCACGACGTGGCGACCGCGCTGCAGCGGCGCGTGCCGCACATCCCCGTGGTGATTTACCCGGCCAGCGTGCAGGGCGGGCAGGCCGCGGGCGAGTTGCGCGAGGCCCTGCACAAGGCCTACCAGAGGCGCGGCCAGGACCGGGTTGACGTGCTGCTGCTGGTGCGCGGCGGCGGCGCGATGGAAGACCTGTGGGCCTTCAACGACGAACAACTCGCGCGGGCCATTGTGGCTTCGCCGGTCCCAGTCATCAGCGGTGTGGGTCATGAAACCGATTTCACGATTGCCGATTTTTGCGCCGACGTGCGCGCGCCCACGCCTACCGCCGCGGCCGAGCTCTGCGCCCAGCCGCAAAGCATCTGGCTGGGGGCGCTGGCGCTGGCTTTGTCGCGCCTGCAAAACGGCGTGGACCGGCAACTGCAGTCGCACAACCAGCGCCTGGACTGGGCCGCGTCCCGGGTCAGCCGGCCCTCCCACCTGGTGACGCGCCAGCATGCGCGGTTGGCCGGCCTGGGGCAAGGCTTGAACCACGCCGTGCGTTCGGCCCTGCAGCACGAGCGGCTGAGGCTGCAATCCCTGGCGGGCGACTTCCCGCGCGAGGTGCAAGGAAACCTGCTGCGCGGCCGACAGCGCCTGGAGCGCGCGCAGCTGCGGCTGGAACTGCTGGACCCCAAACTGGTCCTCAAGCGAGGCTACGCCTGGCTGGCCGACCTGCAGGGACAGCCGATCACCAGCCCCGAGAACACGCATGAAGGCCAGCCCGTGCGCGCTACCCTTGCCGGCGGCGAGGTCGATTTGACCGTCACGGCGCGCCGGCTGATTTAGTTTTTACAATGGTCCGGACAGTGTTCGCAACCGCGTTCACAATCGTCCAACAACAGTTTATTCATCACCACGAGGAAAATCATGGAACACAAGCTCCCACCACTCCCTTACCCGATCGACGCATTGGCGCCGCATTACAGCCAGGAAGCCTTTGAGTACCACCATGGCAAGCACCACAACGCTTACGTGGTGAACCTCAACAACCTGCAAAAAGGCACCGAGTTCGAATCCATGACGCTCGAAGAGATCGTCAAAAAATCCAGCGGCGGCGTCTACAACAACGCGGCCCAGATCTGGAACCACACCTTTTTCTGGAACTGCATGAAGCCCGCCGGCGGCGGCGAACCCGGCGGTGCGCTGGCTGCGGCCATCAACGCCAAATTCGGCTCTTACGCCGCTTTCAAGGAAGCCTTCGTCAAATCAGCCGTGGGCAATTTCGGCTCCGGCTGGACCTGGCTGGTCAAGAAAGCCGACGGCACCGTGGACATCGTCAACACCGGCCCGGCTGGCACCCCGCTGACCACCGCCGACAAGGCCTTGCTGACGGTGGACGTCTGGGAACACGCCTACTACATCGACTACCGCAACCTGCGCCCCAAATTCGTGGAAACCTTCCTGTCCAACCTGGTCAACTGGAGCTTCGCGGAAGCCAACTTCGCCTGATCGAGGCTTGCGGCGCTTCCAGCGCCCAAAAAAAAGCCGGCTTCAAGCCGGCTTTTTTTGTTTTGGGCGAACGGAAAAATCAGCGCCTGGCCTCAAAAATGGGGCCGCCCAGCTTGCTGCCGGCCTTGATGCCTTTTTTCGCGAACCAGCCCTTGTTCATTTCCAGCACATAGCGCACCGGCTGGGCCGAGCAGTGGGCATCCGTGGTCTGCGGCTTCATGTCGGCCAGGTTCACGATGGTGCCGTCGTCCGCCACAAAGGCCGCCGTCAGGGGCAGCAGGGTGTTTTTCATCCAGAAGCACTGCTGGCTGGCCTGCTCGAACACAAAGATCATGCCTTCCTGCTGCGGCATCTCCTTGCGGAACATCAGGCCGATTTGACGCTGCTCGGGCGTGATGGCCACCTGTGCATCAATCAGGTGCATGCCGGCCGACAGCTTGACGCGCTGCAGGTTCATCTGCGGGCCGTCCTGGGACCAGGCGCACAGCGGGGAGAGCAGGGCGGCCAGGGCAAAAGTGCCGGCCAGGGCCCGAAATGCCTTGCCCAAAGAGAAGGCGCCAGGGGTTGGAAACATAGAATCACCACGCATGAAGTTGACCTGCCAGCATAAACGACGCGCATAAAAAATGCCCGCACGCGGCGGGCATTTTGACCGAAGTCACCAGGAATTTACTTCTTGGCTTCAGCTTTCTTGGCGGCAGCGGCTTCAGCTTTTGCCTTCTTGGCGGCAGCAGCTTCGGTCTTCTTGGCAGCAGCGGCTTCAGCCTTTGCCTTCTTTTCGGCAGCGGCTTTTTCTTTCTTGGCGGCCTTGGCGGCAGCTTTTTCTTCCTTGGTCATCTTGGCTGGCTTGGCAGCGGCTGCGGGAGCAGCGGATGCGGCAGGAGCAGCAGCGGGTGCGGCTGCAGCAGCGGGTGCGGAAGCAGGCTTGGCGGCGGGAGCTTGTGCGTATGCACCAACGGCGAAGAGGCCAGCGATCAGAGCAGCGAGGATTTTGTTCATTTGGAATTTCCTTGAAAACGTTATTGGAAAAAATACCCCGAACTTCTCGGAGGCCCTTCCGTAACGGAGCCCCTTCACCGGCCGTTGACACAAGCCCCCAAATTCTTTTCCCCCGTGGATTTACGGCTAGAATTTAGGGGTTTTTACCTAACCTGCTACACGGCGTACCTATCATCGCCACAGCGCCCACCGGAGACTTTCCTACATGTACCAGCACATCAAAGTGCCTTCCCAAGGCAAAAAAATCACTGTCAACGCCGACAACTCCCTGAATGTGCCTGACGAACCCGTCATTCCGTTCATCGAAGGCGACGGCACCGGCGCCGATATCACGCCGGTCATGTTGAAGGTGGTCGATGCTGCTGTTGCCAAGGCTTACGGCGGCAAGAAGAAGATCCACTGGATGGAAGTCTATGCCGGCGAAAAGTCCACCAAGGTCTACGGTCCCGACGTGTGGCTGCCTGAGGAAACCCTGCATGCCGTGCGCGACTACGTCGTCTCGATCAAGGGCCCGCTGACGACGCCCGTGGGCGGCGGCATCCGCAGCCTGAACGTCGCGCTGCGCCAGGAACTCGACCTCTACGTCTGCCTGCGCCCCATCCAGTACTTCGCGGGCGTTCCTTCCCCCGTCAAAGAGCCGCAGAAGACCAACATGGTCATTTTCCGTGAAAACTCGGAAGACATCTACGCCGGCATCGAGTTCGAGTCCGGCAGCGACAAGGCCAAAAAACTCATCAAGTTCCTGCAGGACGAGATGGGCGTCAAGAAGATCCGCTTCCCGAACACCTCCGGCATCGGCATCAAGCCGGTTTCCAGCGAAGGCACCGAGCGCCTGGTGCGCAAGGCCATCCAGTACGCCATCGACAACGACAAGCCCAGCGTGACCATCGTGCACAAGGGCAACATCATGAAATTCACCGAAGGCGGCTTCCGTGACTGGGCTTACGCCCTGGCCAAGAAGGAATTCGGCGCGGTGGAAATCGACGGCGGCCCATGGATGAAGTTCAAGAACCCGAAGACCGGCAAGGAAATCACGGTCAAGGACAGCATCGCCGACGCCTTCCTGCAGCAGATCCTGCTGCGTCCCGCTGAATACAGCGTGATCGCCACCCTGAACCTGAACGGCGACTACGTCTCCGACGCGCTGGCGGCCCAGGTCGGCGGCATCGGCATCGCCCCCGGCGCCAACCTGAGCGATACCGTCGCCATGTTTGAAGCTACCCATGGCACGGCGCCCAAGTACGCCGGCAAGGACTACGTCAACCCCGGCTCCGAGATCCTCTCGGCCGAGATGATGCTGCGCCACATGGGCTGGACCAAGGCCGCCGACCTGATCATCAGCTCGATGGAAAAATCCATCGAGTCCAAGAAGGTCACCTATGACTTCGCGCGCCTCATGGAAGGCGCGACCCAGGTCAGCTGCTCCGGTTTCGGCCAGGTCATGATCGACCACATGTAAAGCGGGCCCAGCCCTCTATTTTGAAGCCGCCCGGGAGCAATCCCGAGGCGGTTTTTTCATGTCCACGAAATAAGCAAAAAATCACGCTTGAATGTCGCGTTCCCGCCACCAATTTCCCTATCAGGCGCACTGGGCTATATCGGTGGCTAGAATGAATTCCATGGCAACCAAGTCTCCCAAATCTCCCAGTTCCCCGGCGCAGCCTCCGGTACCCGCCGTCAGGCCGGACAACGGCGCCGGAGGGGATTCGGTCGTGCTGGAGCGCCGGCCGCAAAAAACCAAGCCGCCGCAGATGTACCAGGTGGTGCTGCTCAACGACGATTACACCCCCATGGAGTTCGTGGTGGTGGTGATCCAGGAGTTTTTCAACAAGGACCGGGAAACCGCCACCCAGATCATGCTGAAGATCCACCTGGACGGCAAAGGCGTCTGCGGGGTCTTCTCCAAGGATGTGGCCGCCACCAAGGTCGACCAGGTCACCGAGGCCGCCCGCAAGAACGGCCATCCGCTGCAGTGTGTCAGCGAGCCCATTGAATAATCGCGAATCCGGCCAATATTTGAACTATCTGTCAGTTAAGTTAACCCAAGCAAGCCGAAAGGAAGATCAATGATTGCCCAGGAATTAGAAGTCAGCTTGCATATGGCGTTTGTCGAGGCGCGTCAGCAGCGCCACGAGTTCATCACCGTCGAGCACCTCCTGCTTGCCTTGCTGGACAACCCCAGTGCCGCGGAAGTGCTGCGCGCATGCTCCGCCAACGTGGATGATCTGCGCAAGTCGCTTGCCAACTTCATCAAGGACAACACCCCGCAGGTCGCCGGGACCGACGATGTCGATACGCAGCCCACGCTGGGCTTCCAGCGCGTGATCCAGCGCGCCATCATGCACGTGCAGTCCACCGGCAACGGCAAGAAGGAAGTCACCGGCGCCAATGTGCTGGTTGCCATCTTCGGCGAAAAAGACTCGCACGCCGTGTATTACCTCCACCAGCAAGGTGTCACCCGCCTGGACGTGGTGAATTTCATCGCCCACGGCATCAAGAAGAGCGACCCGCCCGAGCCCGCCAAGGCCGGCGAGAGCGCGGCCGAGAACGAAGAGGGCGGCGAGAAGAACGAAAAAGCCTCTCCGCTCGAGCAGTTCACCGTCAACCTGAACCAGCTCGCCAAGGACGGCAAGATCGACCCGCTGATCGGCCGCCAGTACGAGGTCGAGCGCGTCATCCAGATCCTCTGCCGCCGCCGCAAGAACAACCCGCTGCTGGTCGGCGAGGCTGGCGTGGGCAAGACCGCCATCGCCGAGGGCCTGGCCTGGCGCATCACGCAGAAAGACGTGCCCGAGATCCTGGCCGAAGCCAATGTGTATTCGCTGGACATGGGCGCCTTGCTCGCGGGCACCAAGTACCGCGGCGACTTCGAGCAGCGCCTCAAGGGCGTGCTCAAGGCGCTGAAGGACAAGCCCAACGGCATCCTCTTCATCGACGAAATCCACACCCTGATCGGTGCCGGCGCGGCCTCGGGCGGCACGCTGGACGCGTCCAACCTGCTCAAGCCCGCGCTCAGCTCGGGCCAGCTCAAGTGCATAGGCGCGACCACCTTCACCGAATACCGCGGCATCTTCGAAAAAGACGCGGCCCTGTCGCGTCGCTTTCAGAAGGTCGACGTGGTCGAGCCGACCGTGCAGGAAACCGTCGACATCCTCAAGGGCCTGAAGTCGCGCTTTGAAGAGCACCACAGCGTCAAGTACGCCGTGGCCGCCCTGCAGGCCGCGGCCGAGCTCAGCGCCAAGTACATCAACGACCGCCACTTGCCCGACAAGGCGATTGACGTCATCGATGAAGCCGGCGCCGCCCAGCGCATCCTGCCCGCGTCCAAGCGCAAGAAGATCATCAGCAAGGCCGAGGTCGAGGAGATCGTGGCCAAGATCGCGCGCATCCCGCCGGCCAACGTGTCCAACGACGACCGCGGCAAGCTCAAGACGCTGGAGCGCGACCTCAAGAGCGTGGTCTTCGGCCAGGACAAGGCACTCGACGTGCTCGCGTCCGCCGTCAAGATGGCGCGCTCGGGCCTGGGCAAGGACGACAAGCCGATTGGCTCCTTCCTGTTCTCCGGCCCCACGGGCGTCGGCAAGACGGAAGCCGCCAAGCAGCTGGCCTACATCATGGGCATTGAGCTGATCCGCTTCGACATGTCCGAGTACATGGAGCGCCATGCCGTGAGCCGCCTGATAGGCGCGCCCCCGGGCTATGTCGGTTTCGACCAGGGCGGCCTGCTGACCGAGGCCATCACCAAGAAACCGCATGCCGTGCTGCTGCTCGACGAGATCGAGAAGGCGCACCCGGACATCTTCAACGTGCTGCTGCAGGTCATGGACCACGGCACGCTGACGGACAACAACGGGCGCAAGGCCGATTTCCGCAATGTCATCATCGTCATGACCACCAATGCCGGTGCCGAGACGATGAACAAGGCGACCATCGGCTTTACCAACCCGCGCGAGTCCGGCGACGAGATGGCCGACATCAAGCGCCTGTTCACGCCCGAGTTCCGCAACCGCCTGGACGCCACCGTCAGCTTCAAGGCGCTCGACGAAGCCGTCATCCTGCGCGTGGTCGACAAGTTCCTGCTGCAGCTCGAGACCCAGCTGGCCGAGAAGAAGGTCGAAGTCACCTTCACCGACACGCTGCGCAAGTACCTCGGCAAGAAGGGCTTTGACCCGCTGATGGGCGCGCGGCCGATGCAGCGCCTGATCCAGGACACGATTCGCCGCGCCCTGGCCGACGAATTGCTGTTCGGCCGCTTGATAGACGGCGGGCGCCTCACGGTCGACATGAAAGTGACGGCCGACGAAAAAGGCGTGGAAACCGGCGAAGTCGAACTCGACATCCAGCCCTTGCCCAAGAAAGAGGGCAAGGCCAAGCCAGAAGCCGAGGCGGCGGAAACCAACTGAAGCAAACCCGGGCGCTGAATTCCCGGCACCCACCCAAAAGGCCGGTAGCATCACGCTATCGGCCTTTTTTTATGTCCGCCAGCGCCGCCAACCCTTTCAGCCCCCGCCTTGACGCTCCCCGAACTCAGCTCCGAATGGAAAACCGGCCTTTCCCTGGCCTGGAGCCTTTACATCGCGGTGCTGTCCATCTGGATCGTGATGCAAAAGCGCGCCCCGGTGTCCACCATGAGCTGGATACTGTCGCTGGCCCTGTTGCCTTTCGCGGGCTTTGTCATTTATTACTTCCTCGGGCCCCAGCGCCTGAAAAAACAGCGCCTCAAGCGCCTGCGCAGCCGTGCCGGCGAGCGCGCGGGAGCGGACCTGGCCCTGCTGCGCGAGGCGGCTGAAAAAGCGCCCGCGGCGCTGCGGCAGATGGCGGCGCTGGGCACCGCCGCCTGCGGCCTGCCGGTGTCCAGCGCGACCTCGGTCAAGCTGCTCTCTGGCGGCGTGCGCACCTTTGACAGCATCTTCAAGGCCGTGCGCGGCGCGCGCGACCATGTCCACCTCGAGTACTACATCTTCGAGCCCGACCAGATAGGCACCCTGCTGCGCGACCTGCTGGTGCAAAAAGCCGGGGAGGGCGTCACCGTACGCCTGCTGGTCGACGCGCTGGGCTCCAAGCGCCTGGGCAGCAAGTTCCTGGCGCCGCTGCTGGCCGCCGGCGGCCAGGTCGCGTTTTTCCACGATACCCGCATAGGCCGGCGGCTGCGTCCGGTGACCAACTACCGCACCCATCGCAAGATCGTGGTTTGCGACGGCAGCATAGGCTTTACCGGCGGCGTCAACATCACCGACGAAGAAGACCGGCGCGCACGCCGCGACGCCTACCACGACGTGCACCTGCGCATAGAAGGCAGCGCCGTGCGCTGGCTGCAGACCACCTTCCTCGAAGACTGGGCCTACACCACCGGCGAGCCACTCAAAGGCGGGCAGCGCGACCTGCCGCAACTGCTGCCGCACCTGCAGCCCGACGCCGAGGCCGGCGATATCCCGGTGCAAATCGTCACCAGCGGGCCCGACACCACGCTGGAGCCCATACACCGTATGCAGGTCGCGGCCATCAACGCCTCCACCCAGCGCGCCTGGCTGACCACACCGTATTTCGTGCCCGGCGAGCCGGCCCTGATGGCGCTGACCAGCGCCGCGCTGCGTGGCGTCGACGTGCGCCTGCTGCTGCCGCGCCGCAGCGACAGCTTTATCGTCAGCGCCGCCGCGCGCTCCTATTACGACGAGCTGATTGCCGCCGGCGTCCAGGTCTGGGAATACAAGGCCCGCATGCTGCATTCCAAGACCCTGGTGGTCGACGACAACTGCGCCATGGCCGGCACCGCCAACTTCGACAACCGCAGCTTTCGCCTGAACTTCGAGGTCATGGCGGTGGTCTACGGCCCGGCGCTGGCTGGCCCCCTGGCCGAGCAGTTTGAAATCGACCTGCGCAGCGCCGTAGCCGTGCGCGCCCACAGGCCGCAGCGTTTCCTGATGCGGCTGGCCGACGCCACCGCGCGGCTGTTCTCCCCCTTGCTTTAAATCCTTTTCGAGACGCTCCATGGCCTCCCATACCTTTCTCTGGCACGACTACGAGACCTTCGGCATCAACCCGCGGCGCGACCGGCCCGCCCAGTTCGCCGGCATACGCACCGACGCCGAGCTCAATGAAATCGGCGAGCCGCTGATGCTCTACTGCAAGCCCGCCAGCGACTACCTGCCCGACCCGGAGTCCTGTCTGCTCACCGGCATCACGCCCCAGCTGTGCCTGGAGCGCGGCGTGGCCGAGCATGAATTCGCCGCCCGCATCGAGTCCGTGCTGGCCCAGCCCGGCACCATAGGCGTGGGCTACAACACCATACGTTTTGACGATGAGGTCACGCGCCACCTGTTCTGGCGCAACCTGATAGATCCCTACGCGCGCGAATGGCAGAACGACTGCGGCCGCTGGGATTTGCTGGACGTGGTGCGCATGTGCTACGCCCTGCGGCCTGAGGGCATCACCTGGCCGCGCAAGCCCGACGAACGTTTTCCGGACGATCCCAAGGTGACCCGCCCCAGCTTCAAGCTCGAAGACCTGGCGCGCGCCAACGGCCTGATGCACGATGCGGCGCATGACGCGCTGTCCGACGTGCGCGCCACCATCGCGCTGGCGCGGCTGATACGCCAGGCCCAGCCCAAGCTTTTCGACTTTGCCCTGAGCCTGCACAAAAAGGACAGGGTCGCCGCCGAACTCGGCCTGCCCACCAGCCCGCAGACGGCCCAGCCCTTTTTGCACATCTCCGGCATGTTCCCGCCCGAGCGCGGCTGCCTGGCCGTCATGTGGCCGCTGGCCACGCACCCCACCAACAAGAACGAGCTGCTGGCCTGGGACCTGTCGCAAGACCCCGCCGAACTGCCGCTGCTGGACGTCGCCACGCTGCGCCAGCGCCTGTTCAGCCGCTCCGCCGACCTGCCCGAGGGCGTGCAGCGCCTGCCCATCAAGTCGGTGCACCTCAACAAGTCGCCCATGGTGGTGCGCAAGCTGGCCACCCTGACGCCCGAGATGGCGGCCCAGTGGGGCGTGGACATCCCCGCGGCCCTGCGCAACGCCGAAAAAGCCGCAGGCCTGCCCGACATGAGCGCCATCTGGCCGGAAGTCTTCCAGCGCCCCAAGGAGGCCGCGCCCGACGTCGACGAAGACCTTTATGGTGGTTTTGTCGGCAACGCCGACCGTCGCCGCCTGAACCAGCTGCGCGCGCTGTCGCCCGCCGAACTCGCCCACAGCCGCACCGGCTTTGACGACGACCGGCTTGAAGAAATGCTGTTCCGCTACCGCGCCCGCAACTTCCCCGAAACCCTGTCGCCTGAAGACGCCGAACGCTGGGAGGCGCACCGGGTTGCGTGGCTGCTCGAAGGCGAGGGTGGGGCGCGCAACGTGGACGCGCTGTTTGCGCGCATAGACACGCTTTCGGAGACTGCCGATGAGCGCGGTGAGGCCATCTTGGGCTCGTTGTATGACTATGCCGAGGCGATAGCGCCCGAGCTCTAAGCGCAGTCCTCAGGCTGCGGCGCGTTCGGCCGGATGCTCGGCATAAGCCCTGCCAAAGCGGTTGGCCAGAAAATCCCCCAACGCAATCTCTTCCTGCCGCACAAACCCCTGTGCCGGCAGCTTGCCCGACGCCAGCAAATCCAGCACCGCACAGATGCCAGACGCAGTGGTGACCTGGATCGCGCTGCGCAGCACGCCGTCCACCACCTGGCTGTAGACCTTGTGCGCATAGGTTTCCTGCATCAGCCGGCCTTCGCGCTGGCCGCTCACGGTGACAAAAACGATGACCACGTCCTGCAGCGTGACGGGCAGGGCGTTTTCGAGCAGGTCCTTGAGCACGTGGCGGCGTTCGCGCAGGCGCAGGTCGTTCAGCAGCACCTTCATGATGGCCGCGTGGCCCGGGTAGCGTATGGTTTTGTAGTTGAGGTGGGTGACCTTGCCCTGCAGGGTTTCGCACAGCGTGCCCAGGCCGCCCGAGGTGTTGAAGGCTTCGTAGGTCACGCCGTCCAGCGAGAACTCCTCATGCTCGGCCAGCGGCGGCACCTGGCGCAGCACGCCTTCGACAATCGCCTCGCAGGGCTCGCAATACTCGTTGATGACGCCGTCGGTGCTCCAGGTCAGGTTGTAATTGAGCGCGTTCGACGGGAACTGCGGCAGCGCGCCGACCCGCATGCGCACGCTGTGCAGGTTGTCAAAACGCCGGCACAGGTCGGCCGCGACGATGGAGACAAAACCCGGCGCCAGGCCGCACTGCGGGATCAATGCCGTGCGCGCGCCCGCGGCGGCCAGCTCCTTCACGCGCCGCGTGCTCGCCACGTCTTCGGTCAAGTCCAGGTAGTGCACGCCTTCGGCCACGGCGGCCTCGGCAATCGCCGTGGTCAGGTGGAAGGGCGCCGCGCTGAGCACCGCATAGTGCCCGGCCAGCGCGGTGCGCAGGGCTGCCGGGTTGCTGATGTCCAGTGCCAGCCCTTGCACGCGCGGGCCGGTCTTGATGCCCGCCAGCGCCGCCGGCGAGGCATCGGCCACCGTCACCGAATAGTCCCGGGTGGCGCCCAGCAGCGCGGCAATCGCCGAGCCGATTTTTCCGGCGCCTGCGACCATGATCTTCTTCATAAGGCTCTCCTAAGGGAATGTGCCCCGGTGCGAGGCATGGCCCATTGTGGAAGCCCGGGCAGGCAGTTACCAGTATCAATTTAGACAAAATAACGTGATACTTTAGATAAACAGGCTATCTAAATACGCGATTTAACTATTTTGGATGAATGCCATGCAACTCGACGCCATAGACCAGACCCTGCTTGCCGAACTGCGCGACAACGCGCGCTGTCCCATGGCCCTGCTCGCGCGCAAGGTCGGGCTGTCGCGCACGGCGGTGCAGGCCCGCATCACGCGGCTGGAACGCGACAAGGTCATCACCGGCTATGGCGCGCGTACCGGCGAGGCCTATGAGCAATCGCAGGTGTCTGCCCACGTGATGCTTACCGTAGGCCCCAAGCTCACGGGCACGGTGGAGGCGGCGCTGCGCAAGATCCCCGAGGTGCGCTCCCTGCTGTCCATCAGCGGCGCCTACGACATGATCGCCATCGTGCAGGCCGGCTCCATCGAAAGGCTGGACGCGCTGATAGACGGCATAGGCCTGCTCGACGGGGTGGAGCGCACGCATACCTCGGTGGTGCTGTCCACGCGTATCCAGCGCTGAGGAGGGCGCGACCGCCCCGGCATGCCAACTTACAACTGCTGGAGGTATCGCGCCAGCACCGGGTTGAATTGCCGGGGCGCTTCAAGCGGCGGCAGGTGTGCCGTGCCTGGGATCACCAAGCCCTGGGCCGCGGGTATGCGCCGCGCAAGCAATTCGGATCTCTCCTGCAAGTGCGGCAGGTCAAGATCGCCCCACAGCACCAGCGTAGGCGCCTGGATTGCCTCCACGCGCTCCCATGCCGAGGGCTCCTCGGACGCCGCACCGGGGCTGGCGGCACGCAAGGCGGCACCGTTCATCGAAAGAAAGAGCCGTCGAGCCTCGCCGCCTACCCGATTGGGCGGGCTTAAAGGGCCGTCCAGCCACAGGCGCGCCTGCAGTTCATTCTTGGCATCGAGGTCTCCCCGCGCCGCGGCATCGCTGATCGCATCCATCAAGGCCTTGACCGGATCGCCATATTGCGCCGGTGGCGCGCCGCTGACGCCGGGCGCAACAAGAACCAGGCCGCCCACCCGGTCAGGTCTGGCCAATGCCGCGTCAATGGCAACACGGCCGCCCAAAGAGCAGCCGACCAATACTGCCCGGTCATAGCCCAGGGAATCCATCACCGCCCAAAGATCGGCCACATTGGAATGCGGGCTTGGATGCAAGGTGCGCGACTCCCCGAAGCCCCGGCGGTCATAGCTGGCGACCGGATGTGTTGTGGCCAGCAAATCCCACTGGCTTTGCCACATGCGGCTGTCCGCGACGTTGGCGTGCAGGAAAAGTACCGGCATACCGGTGGCGCCATGGTTTGACGCATGCGCCACGGCCAGCAAGGCGCCTTGGACTTCAACCCAGGTCATGGTTTTCATATCTGTGACGAAGATTTGCGCAGACGGATTTGAGTACCCCTAGGCTTGTAGCCGGCCAAACTCGATGGCATTTGGCCATTTCATGCAGGGGAGTTTCACGGTTTGGCCGGTGGTTTCAGCAGCGTTCCGGTACGACCGTCGACGATGGCGACGGCATGCGAACTCACGAAAAGGGATGGTACGGCACCGAAATTCTGCAGGAGGTAGTACGCGTCCTGGTCGGCAAAGTAAGTGCAGTTGTAATCGGCTTGGCAAAGATGCCCGAACGACGAGGCGACTTCCTGGGGCGAGATCTTGAAGTGCGCCGGCTGCGAGAAGGCGGGATCGGGAACAAAAGCCCGGTTTCCGCGCATCTGGGCGATACCCGCCTTTTGGTAGCGTGAGATGTCAACCGGAGTGACGCAGGCTGAGAGTAGCGTCAGCACGACCAGGGCGGTGAGTATGTTGCGCATGGGGTGTTTTATGGCTTCAGGTGGATGCATTTATTTGACTGCCGGGCTAGTCGTCGTTCACAACAGACCATATTCCTGCCTTCAACTCAAGGCGCTTGGGACACGACTTTGCTTCAAGCAGGTCCGGGTTGCACCGGCCCGCGACCTTGACGGTCGCAGGCCCGCTCCATCGCACGTCGACAGGGCTCCAGTCGCTGGCGTCCGGCCCGTAGGTGTACTCAACGCGGGCTCGGCCTTTCCGCAATTCCCAGACCTCTACGCCGTTGGCGCCATAGCGTGCCTCACCGGCCGCCGAGAACGTTACGGCTCTCTTGTGGTCGGGTGACACGGCGGGAAACCCCAGCATGGGGTATTGCCGGCCGGTGATGTGGTCGATGGCAAGGTAGCTGCTGCCTTCCCAGAGGTGGGCGTAGAGAACGTGAAGCCGGGCATCGGCCAGGTAGGTGAGGTAGATGTAGCTCACGTCCTGGTCGCTCTCGTTGTTCCTGTCTCTCAGTCGCACGGTCTTTTGGGCAGTGCGGATGCTCAAAAGCGGGCCCGCTCTCGAAAAACGGAGGGATATTGCCGACTTCGCCTGGATGCGTTCTATGGTCTTGGCGCAATCAAAAGAAGGCTGCTGGTTCTGGCAATGCGCCAGAAGTTTTTGATAGGCCGGTGCCTCGGCCTGGGCTGGGCCGGCCAGCAAGGCGAGGGGCAGCAGAAGGAGGGGACGCATGGGTGGGAAGCGCATCAATGCATTGCCCGCAGCACCCGCGCCTACCACCAGCCGTTTTGCCCGAGCACCATCTTCTTGTAGTAATCGATGTTCGCGCGCACGGCGAAGATGGCCGCAACCCCATAACCCAGGGAGTTGCTGAATCGGCCCAGGCCAGCCAATTCCAGCAGCACGCCGAGGATCACCACAAGCACCAGGCACACCACAAACAGGGTGATGGCTTTTTTCCACATGCCCTTGGCCAGGTAATAGAAAGGGCCGAGCAGGAAAGGCAACACGCCGAAGTTGATCTTCATGCGCTCGCCGAAGCTCAAGGCCTTGAACTGCGGCAGCTTCACGCCACCGGCTTTCTCGATGATCCGGAACCGGGTTTTCCAGGTGTCGGACACAGGCAAGTTGTCGATGTCCGAGGCAACAAGCGGCTCAGCCACATCGCCGACGGGTGCTTGCGGCGGCGCAAAGGGATTGGGTTGCGTGGGCTGGTTCAAGAAATTCCTCCCGGTGGTGGCTGGCCTGGACGGCGGCGCTGCCGGTTGTGTGACCGGTCTGGGCGTCGCTGTGTGCTTTATATCAGCATTGAACCTGGGCGTTCGTTTCCCGCCACGGCGCATGTTTGCCCATCACACCCGCATACAGCGTACCGGCCTCAAAGCCCGACAGCCAGGCCTGCAGTCTTGGCCAGGCTTGCGCGGCGAACCATACGGCATCGGTGTGGGCGAACTGGCGCACAAAGGGCAGCAGGGCCATGTCGGCCAGGCTGGCGCGCGCGCCGAACAGCCAGCCGTCACCCAGCATGCCGTCCAGCCTGGCCAGCCAAGCCGCGCCTTCCGTCCTGTGCAGCAGCGCAAACGCCTGCACATCACCGGCCGATTCGTCGGGATAACGGTTGGGGTATTTGTAGCGGTCCAGGTGGCGCTTGAACTCGCCGTCGTTGTGGCCGACCAGCGCGAGCATCTCGTCCATGGAGGCATGCGGCGGCGCAAGCCAGCCCTGCGGGTCATGGCGCCGCAGCGCCCACAGCATCACGTCCAGGCTCTGGTCTATCACCGTGCCGTCAGGCAGCACCAGCACGGGCACCGTGCCCTTGGGCGAGGCGGCCAGCAGTTCGGCCGGCTTGTCGCGCAGCACGACTTCGCGCAATTCGTAGGGTTCGCCGCTCGCGGCCAGCGCCAGGCGGGCGCGCATCGCATAGGGGCAGCGGCGAAAGGAATACAGGACGGGCAGGGCGCCGCTCATGGCCACGGTCAGGCGCCGGGCTGGCGCACGCCTATGTGCGCGGCCTGGCGGTTTTCGGCCAGTTCGACCTGGCGCTGGCGTTCGCGATAGCCGGCTTTTTGTTCGTCGCTGGTTTTGCCGTGGCAGTGCGGGCAGCTCACGCCGAGTTCATACAGCGGCGAGCGCCGGTCTTCCTCGCTGAGCGGGTCGCGGCAGGAGCGGCACAGCGTGAAGCCGCCGGGCTTGAGCCCGTGGCCCACCGAGACGCGCTCGTCAAACACAAAACACTCGCCTTGCCAGCTGCTTTGCGCCTCGGGCACGGTCTCCAGGTATTTGAGGATGCCGCCTTCGAGGTGGTAGACCTCCTCAAAGCCCTTGGAGCGCAGCAGCGCGGTGGATTTTTCGCAGCGTATGCCGCCGGTGCAAAACATCGCCACCTTGGGCTTTTTGCCGTCGCGCTCGGCCAGCTTGCCGCCCTCGGCCATTTCGCGCTCCACCCAGCCGGGCAGCTCCGAAAAACTGCCGGTGTGCGGGTTGATCGCGCCCTCGAAGCTGCCAATGGAGACTTCATAGTCGTTGCGCGTGTCGACCAGCACCACGCCGGGCTCATGGATCAGCTGGTTCCAGTCCTGCGGCTTGACGTATTCGCCGGCCATCAGCGCCGGGTGGACCTCGGGCACGCCCATGGTGACGATCTCGCGCTTGAGCCGCACTTTCATGCGGTAAAACGGCATCTGCTCGGCCCAGGCCTCCTTGTGCTCCAGCTTCGCCAGGCGCGGGTCGGCGCGCAGATAGGCCAGCACCGCATGCACCCCCTCAGGCAATCCCGCAATCGTGCCGTTAATGCCTTCAGCGGCCAGCAGCAGCGTGCCCTTGACGCCATGCGCCTCGCAATGCGCGAGCAGCGGCGCCTGCAGCGCGGCGAAATCGGGCAGCTCAACGAATTGGTACAGGGCGGCGGTCAGGAACTGGGACATGGAGAAAAAGCGGAGTCAATGGATGCCAACAGGCGTTTCGGGAGGCGTAAGCCAAGCCTGCAATGGTAACGGGCAGGACTTTTACGCCCTTGAAAGCCGGATTTTGTGACGAAAAGCACCAGATTCAAGCCGGCGTACCCCGTTTCAGGCACCTTTCTGATGGACATTTTGCTGCGATGCAGCAAAATAACCGTGTACTTATTAAACGGATGCCGACAGGCCCCGTGCCGGACATCTCCCATGACCCCCCAAACCCAGACCCATCCATGTCCAAAAGCCTGAGCAGCCTCTGGCTGAAAAGCATGCGCCGCGTCAGCAAGGTCCAGCAGGCGGAGGGATTGCGCCTGTTCAAAAGTTTGTTGCCCAAGGCCGCGCCGGCCAGCAGGCCGCGCAAGCCCCAGCTCAAACTGGTCAAGCCTGCCGCGGCCCAGCCCACCCGGAAAGCGCGCCGGCCTACGGCGGTGCAGGCGCGCGCGGCCGCCGGTCTGCCCGGTACCTGGCGCAAGGCCTGGTTCACTTTGCCGGGGGACGGCCTCTACACCGATGCGCGGCGCATGATGTACTGGCTTTACCTGCCCGCCGCCGCGGCCGGGGCGCCTGATGCCGCCCCCGCGGCGCCGCGCCCGCTGGTGGTCATGCTGCACGGCTGCCGGCAAACAGCGGCCGACTTCGCGGCGGGCAGCCGCATGAACGCGCTGGCCGAGCGCAAGGGCTTTGCGGTGCTTTATCCGCAACAATCGGCCGCGGCCGATGCCCATCGTTGCTGGCACTGGTACAGGCGGGCCACGCAGCAGGGCGAGGGTGATGTCGAAGTCATCGCCGCGATGATTGCCCAGGTGCAGAACAAGCACGGCCTGGACGCCTCGCGCACCTACGTCGCGGGCCTGTCGGCCGGCGCCGCGCTGGCCGCCATCGTGGCTTTGCGCCACCCGCAGCTGATCGCGGCCGTGGGCATGCATTCGGCGCCGGTCTTCGGCACCACCCATTCACCCTTCAGCGCCTACCGCGCCATGCAGCACGGCTCGGGCTCGTCCTACGGCGCGGCCGCGCGTTTTTTTACCAGCCAGCAGCCAGAGTTCCCGGGCATGCCGGCCCTGCTGATTCACGGCGACCACGACAGCGTGGTGCGGCGGGTCAATGCCGACCAGCTGGCCGAGCAGTTTGAAATCATCAACGGCCCGGTCATCACCCAGGGCGCGTCGCGCGAGGGGCCTGTGGTGCGCCGCCACCCCGAGCGCCGCGGCGGCCGGCGGCCACGCCATGCCTACCAGACCTCCACCTGGTACGCGGGCCGCAAGCCGCAGCTCGTCAAGTGCGATGTCGACATGCTGGGCCACGCCTGGAGCGGCGGCGATGCGAGTCTCGAATTCAACGAACCGCATGGGCCCGATGCCTCGCTGCTGATGTGGACCTTCTTCAGCTACCACCGCCGCGCACCAGTGCAGCAACCTAAGGACGAGGCAGCAGGCTCGCCATAAAGCCGTCGACGGCCTCGGTGTAGGCACCGGGCAGGCCCAGCGTGCTGTTGACCTGCTCATGCGTGAGGTCCTGCGGCAGCACGCTCGCGCGCACGCCCTTGGCCATCACCTTGGCGGCAAAATCGCGCGACTGGGCGCATGAGCCGTCGGCCCGCTGTGTCGAGCACACCAGCAGCATGGGCGTGGCGTCCGCTGCGAGCACCGTGCTGGGCGACACGCTGCGCCAGTAAGCCGGGTCGGCGCCGAACACCTTGTCGTAAAAGCGCATGTGGCGCGCCCGCATGATGCGTTCCAGGTCCAGCGCCGCGCTGTCGAGCGCGACCGTGCCCAGCCAGGGGCGGGCGCCGGCCTCGCGCGCCAGCGCCGGCGAGGCCGCCAGCAGCGCCACCAGGTGCGCGCCGGCCGAATGCCCCATCAGGATGAACTTCGCCGGGTCGCCGCCCCAGGAGGCCGCCAGGCCCTGCGCCTTGGCCAGCGCCGTGGCCACGTCGCGCGCCTGCAGCAGGGGATCGGCCTGCGGCATCAGGCGGTAGCCCACCGAAACAAAGACGTAACCCTTCTGTTTGACCCAGTAGACCACCTTGTTGTCCACCACCTTGGGCATGGCCTTGTTGCCCACCATCCAGGCGCCGCCGTGCACCATCACGATGACGGGCGCCTTCGCGGTGCTGCCCGTGGCTGAGGTCGGCAGGTAGACGTCCATGCGCTGGCGCTCGTCCTGGCCGTAGGGCAGGTCGGCGATGCGGCGCACGCCTTCGGGTAGCGCCGGCGCGGCCAGGCTCAAGGTGGCGGACAAAAGCAGCGTCGCGACAAGGCCGGCATGCCGAGCCTGGGTGGCAAGAAGCGTCATCAAAAATCTCCAGTCAATCAGCGTCCGGTGGGACGGAAAGAACGCAAAACCACGCATGCGGCTCAGCCGGCCGCCTTGCGCGAGCCTTTTTTCGACACCAAAAAGGTCTCGATGTCGGCCAGCGAAATGCTGCCGCTATGGCGGGTGTCGATGGCATCAAAGTTTTTGTACACCTTGGGCATTTTGGCCTGCGCTTCTTCACGTGTCAGCTTGCCGTCCTTGTTGGTGTCGGCCGCGTCAAAGCGCTTTTGCAGTTCGGTGCGGGCTTTTTCCAGGCGGCCGGCGTTGGGCGACTGGGCGTGGGCCAAGGTGCCCAGTGCCAGCAGGGACATGATGGAAAGCGCACGGAGGTTGAAGGTGGGGGTCATGAAAGTGCTCCAGATGATGATTGGAAAGGTGTTGAAGAATCCGGTTCGGCAAAAAAAGCCGGGCCCGCTCAGCGCAAGGGGCAGCTCATGGCCGTACCCGTGGCGTCATAGCAGGTCGTGCTGCGCGTGACGCCGGTGGCCTGGTTATAGGAAGCCGTGCTTTGCACGCTGTTGCCGGTGGCGGCGCTGGTGGCCGTGGTGTTGCGGCTGGCGTTCACGCTGCCGTCGGCGGTTTTGCTGCTGCTGCCGCTGCTTTCCAGATTGCCTTTGGCGCCGGTGGCGGCAAAGCTGCCGCTGCGCTGGGCCGAGCCGTCCGCGCTGCGGCTGGCCTGGCCGGTACGCACGGCGGTGGCACCGTTGGGGCCTGTGGTGGAGGCGCTGCCCGCGGTGCTGGCATTGCCTTGCCCGTCGGTGCTGGTGCTGCGGTTGCGCACCCGTGTGCCGCCGTTCGGGCCGTGGCGGTTGACGGCCGTGGTGGCCGAGACGCCGCCGTCGGCATTGGCTCGCACCACGTGGCGGGCGGCCGCTTCGGCATGGGTAGCGGAAAAACCTGCGGCCAGCAGGGCACAGGTCAGGGCGGTGGCGGAAAGTGTGATTTTCATGGTGAACTCCTGGAAGCTTGGGGTTTGAGAGCTTTCGGCGCTGCGCAAACCTGTATTGCAGCGCCGTGACGCCACTGTGGCCGCCAGATGTGAACCAGGCATGGCGGCAAGCGGCCTCTTGATGACAAGGCATGAACAAACCCCGGCTTTGTCATCGTTTGTCATGATTTGCCGGACGGCCGGCTTCGCGCGGGCCGCTACCATGGGGGCATCTTTCTTGCGTCGGGATGATTTCGTATGCTTGTTTCCAAGGCGTTTTTGCGGACGGGTCCGTCACCATGAGCGAGCCGCTGGCCCGGGTCCTGGTGGTCGACGACGAGGCCGACCTGCGCAGCCTGCTGCAGCGCTACCTGGGCGACCAGGGATATGCCGTGCGCACGCTGGAAGACGCCAAAACCCTGGATACCCTGCTGGCGCGCGAGCGCTTTGACGTGCTGGTGCTCGACGTGATGATGCCCGGCGAAGACGGCCTGGCCGTGTGCCGGCGCCTGCGCGCGCAGGGCGAAACCATTCCCATCGTCATGCTCACCGCCCGCGGCGACCCGGTGGACCGCATCGTCGGGTTGGAAATGGGCGCCGACGACTACCTTCCCAAGCCTTTCAATCCGCGCGAACTGCTGGCCCGCATCCAGGCGCTGGTGCGCCGCCAGCGCATGCTGGGCGCGCACAGCGGCCCGCTGCCCGGCCGGGGCACGGTGCGCTTCGGCGACTTCACCCTGGCGCTCGATGCGCGCCGGCTGGACAAAAACGGTGAGGACGTGCCGCTCACCACCGGCGAGTTCAGCCTGTTGCAGGCGCTGGCCCTGCACCCCAACCGTCCCCTGGGCCGCGACAGGCTGATCGAGCTGGCCTACGGCCGCGACCACGAAGCCACCGATCGCAGCATTGACGTGCAGGTCATGCGCCTGCGCAAGCTGATCGAAGCCGATCCGTCACAGCCGGCGCATATCCAGACGGTGTGGGGCGTCGGTTATGTGTTTGTGCCCGAAGGCGGCGCGGCCAGGCACGGCAAGGCGGGCAAGCCATGAGGTTTTTTCCATGACGCTGTTCCCGCGCAGCCTGTTCGGGCGCAACGTGCTGCTCATCGTGGTGCTCGTTGTGGTCGGCCAGCTGGCCAGCGCGCTGCTGGTGCGCCAGCTGATCGTCAAGCCGCGGCTGGCGCAGCTGTCAGTGGCGGTGGCGCGTAACGTCGGCGCCATCCGCGCCGGCCTGGCCGCCATGCCGGCTGCCCAGCGCGAAGCCTTTGTGGCGCAGTTCAACCGCCGTGCCATGCAGGGCATTGCGGACGACGGCGAGGGCGGCGGCCGCGGCCAGCGCCCGCTCCTGAGCCGGCTTGAGCGGCGCTTCGTCCATGAAGCCTCACGCGGCATTGCGCTGGAAGGCGAGGGCTCCGAAATCATCTGGCGCCGCGAAGCCGGCGGCAGCCTGGCGGTGCGGCTGCGCCTGGACGGCGCCGACCATTGGGTCACCTTGCCCGGCGTGCTGCCGGCGCGCGAATTCACCGGCGCATGGATCGCGGCCTCGCTCACCAGCGCCTTGCTGGCCTTGCTGGGCGCACTGCTGATCCACCGCCACCTGAACCGGCCCCTGCGCCGCGTGGTGGCTTCGGCGCACACACTGGCCGGCGGCGGCAGCCCCCAGCCGCTGCCCGAAGACGGCCCCACGGAAATCGCCGACCTGAGCCGCAGCTTCAACCAGATGGTGCGCGGCCTGGCCCGGGCCGATGACGAGCGCGCGTTGATGCTGGCGGGGGTGTCGCACGACCTGCGCACGCCGCTGACCAAGCTGCGCCTGGGCATAGAGATCTTGCGTGACAAGGCCGATGAAGAACTCATGGCCCGCATGACGCGCGGCGTGGAAGAAATGGACGCCATCATCGGCCAGTTCCTGGACTTTGCCCGCAGCACCGAAAGCGAAGCGCCGGTACCCGTGTCGCTGGATGCGCTGGCGGCCGAGGTGGCGGCCGCCTCGGCCGGCCAGGGCATGCCGGTGGCGCTGGAGGCCGGCAACCCGCCGCCCGTGCCCCTGCGCCCGCGCGCGATGCGCCGCGTGCTCACCAACCTCATCGAAAACGCCTGGCGCCACGGCCTGCCGCCGGTCGCGATCGCCACCGGCAGCCTGGGCGATTCGGTCTGGATAGAGGTCACGGACCACGGCACCGGCATTGCCGCCGCGCAGGCCGAGGCCTTGAAGCAGCCTTTTCGCCGTGCTGAAAGCACGCGTGGCGGCCCTCCCGGCGCCGGGCTGGGCCTGGCCATCGTGGACCGCATCGTGCGCGTGCATGGCGGCAGGTTTGAACTGCTGCCGGCCGCAGGCGGCGGCCTGTGCGCCCGGATCAGCCTGCCGCGGGCCTGACGCTCGCCCGCACAAGACCAAAACAAAAAAGGCCGGCGCGCAGGCGCCGGCCTTGGGATCACCCTGCCTTCAGGGTAATTTCAAAAGTACGCTCAGAGGAAGTGGTAGCGCAGGCCGAAGTTGACCTGGTTCACCGCGCTGCTGCCCGTAGACGACGTGCCGACGCGGTTGTAGCGCACCAGCTCCGCCGTGGCATCCACATTCGGCGAGATGGCATAGGCTACGCCGGCGCCCAGCGCCAACGAGGTGTTGGAGCCCGTCGTCGAGACGTTGGGAGTGCTGCCGGTGGCCGAAGCGGTATCCAGCGAGGTATGCCATTGCTCCACACCCGCGCGCCCGTAAACCGACCACTGCTTGTCCAGCGGCGCGATGCCCAGCACATGCAGGCCGAAGCCGTGCGCCTTCCAGGTGCCCGAGGCGCTGTCCGCCGCCGGCGAGGCGATGGCCGACTGCAGGTCCGTCGAGCCTATGCGGTCATAGCTGGCCTCAAAGGCCAGATTGGGGTTGAGGCGGTAGCCCAGCCGCAGGCCGCCCGAGGTGCCCGGCGTGCCGGTCGAGGTGCTGCTGCCCAGCCCCTGGCTGGCCAGGGCGCCGTCAACGCTGCCGCCCAGGCCGGGCGCGCGGCTGGCGGCGATATTGCCGCCGATGTAAACATCCTGTGAGTTTGCCGCCAGCGGCGCCGCCTGTGCCGGTTGCGCCAGCGCGGCGCCCAGGGACAGCGCGGCGGTGGACAGCCACAACAATTTGGATGAATAGGTGAACTTCATGTTTTCTCCGGAAAAAGCCGGCGCATGGCGCCGGCAGCTTCTGACCTGCCTGGGCGGGCAACAAGTGCCCTGGTTCAGCCCAGGCCGCGCAGGACCCTGCGCACCGCCATTGAGCGATGGCTGGGTATAGCGGCGGTCTAGCACCGGTAAACCCACGGTAAAAAAACTGTGACTTTACGCAAGGCGCCGCGCCGGCCGATGGGCCTCAGCCGAAGTGCACCAGGTTCAGGATGGGCAGCGGGCCACCCGGGAATTGCGCCAGGCGCGCGCCCACGGCCAGCGCGCCCAGGTCTATGCCCGAGAAGCCGAGTTTGGCGATCAGCGCGGCCACAGTCGCTTTGGCCGCGGCATCATCGCCCGAGAAGAACAACACACGCTTGCCGCCTTCGCTGCCCGGGTCGCCGGCCAGTAGCTGGGCCTGCAGGTGGTTAAACGCCTTCACGACACGCGCGCCGGGAACGAGGTCGCTGAACACCTCGCTCGAAAGCCGGCCGTTGAGTTCGGCGGGCTTGAACAGCGGCGCTTCAATCGGGTTGTTGGCGTCGATGGCGATGCGGCCGCCGAAGTTGGGCAGGCCGGCCAGCGCGGCCGGCAAGCGGCCCCAGTTGACGGCGACAAACACGATGTCCTTGGCGGCCGCTTCTTCGCGCGTGCCGGCTTTGATGGTCGGGCCCAGTTCGCGCACCAGGTCCTTGAGCGAGTCCGGACCGCGGCTGTTGGACAGCGTGGCGGGTATGCCGTGGCGGGCCAGGTTTTTGGCGAAAGCCGTGCCTATGGCGCCGGCACCGATGATGCCTATGCTGGGGATGCTGGCGCTGCTGTTGTGGGTGGGGGTAGACATGAATTCACTCCTTGGGTTGTTGATAGAGTGAATGATGGGATTTGGATTGTGTTTTGATAAGCAGGTAATGACTTGAATCATCTTCAAGCATTGCTTTAAGATGCAGCCATGGAGACCCTGGCCAACCTCGAATCCTTTGTACGCAGCGCAGAGGGCCGCAGCTTCTCCGAAGCGGCGCGGCGCCTGGCGCTGACACCGGCGGCCGTCAGCCGCAATGTCGCCATGCTGGAGCGCAACCTCGGCGTGCGCCTGTTTCAGCGCTCCACGCGCAAGCTCACTTTGACCGAAGCCGGCGAGCGCTTCCTGGCATCGATAGGCGGCAACCTCGATGCTTTGCAATCCGCCATCGCGGCCCTGGCCGACGACAGCGGCGCGCCCGCCGGCCCGCTCAAGGTCAGCATGTCGCCCACCTTTGGCGTCGAACACATACTGCCGCTGCTGCCGGCTTTCCTCGAGCGCTATCCGCTGGTGCGCCCCGACTGGTATTTCGAGAACCGCCCGGTCGACCTGATCGCCGAGAGTTACGACGCCGCCATAGGCGGCGGTTTTGAACTCTCGCCCGGCGTGGTGTCGCGACCCCTGGCGCCCATACACCTGGTCGCGGTGGCTTCGCCTGCCTTTATGGCCGGCCGCCAGCTGCCCACCGATCCCGCGGGCCTGGCCGCGCTCAGCGGCATCCTCATGCGTTCCAGCGCCACGGGCCGCGTCCGGCAATGGTTGATGCGCGACGCGGCCGGCACTGAAATGCCGGCCGTCCAGCCCGAATCCGTGGTGGTCAACGACCCCACCGCCATGCGCGCCGCGGCCCTGATGGGCCTGGGCGTGACCTTGCTGGCCGTGCCCGACGTGCTGCCGCAGCTGGAGCGCGGCGAGCTCGTCAGGCTGCTGCCGCGCTGGTATGTGGATGCGGGCGCCATCTCGATTTACTACGCCACGCGTAGCCAGATGCCCGCCAGGACCCGTGTTTTTATTGACTTTGTCGCCGAGGCCTTCGAGCGCGAACAATTGGGCCGGCGATTTGCCGGCAGCCTGGGTTAGGGACTCCATGGCGCCGCCTGCAGGCACGGCGGACTTCCACCACAATCGCTGTCTTCACATCTCCCTCGCACCAGAAGGCAGTCATGACCCAATCCCTCAAAGTCGCCGTGATGGGCGCAGGCGCCGTCGGTTGTTATTTCGGTGGCATGCTCGCGCGTGCCGGCCATGAGGTCGTGCTGGTCGCGCGGCCCCAGCATGTGGCGGCGATTGAGCGCGACGGCCTGCGCATGGAAACCCGCATGTTCGACGAGCATGTGCGCCTGGCCGCCAGCAGCGAACCGGCTGCCGTCAAGGGCGCCGACCTGGTGCTGTTTTGCGTCAAGTCCACCGACACCGAATCGGCCGGCGCATTGATGCGGCCGCATCTCAAGCCCGACACCCTGGTGCTGTGCCTGCAAAACGGCGTGGACAACGCCGACCGCCTGCGCGCGGTGCTGCCCGAAACTGCCGTGGCCGCCGCCGTGGTCTATGTCGCGACTGAAATGGCCGGCCCCGGCCACCTCAAGCACCACGGCCGCGGCGACCTGGTGATCGAGCCTTCGGCCCTCAGCGACAGCGTGGCGCAAGCCCTGGTTGCCGCCGGCGTGCCCACCGAGATCTCGGCCAATGTGCGCGGCGCGCTCTGGGCCAAACTCATCCTCAACTGCGCCTACAACGCCGTCTCGGCCATTGCCCAGCTGCCTTACGGCAAGACGGTGCAGGGCGTGGGTGTGATCGACGTCATGCGCGACGTGGTCGCCGAATGCCTGGCGGTCGCCAAGGCCGAAGGTGTGCAGGTGGCCGGCGACGTGCATGCCGCCGTCGACAAGCTGGCCGGCAGCATGCCCAAGCAGTACGCCTCCACCGCGCAAGACCTGGCGCGCGGCAAGCCCACCGAGATCGACTACCTCAACGGCCTGATCGTCAAACGCGGCGAGGCGCTGGGCGTGGCCGTGCCCGCCAACCGGGTGTTGTGGGCCATGGTCAAGCTGCTTGAAGGAAAAGCCGCAGCGGCCTGAGCTCCCGGCAGCCGGCGGGCGCCCGGTTTTTTCCGTGTAGACATCGCTTGGTGAACGACTCCTTCCCCGCCGGGGGAAGTGGCAAGAAAAATGGCCAGGGCAGGGCGCAGGCGTCACAAACCGGCAGCGTCAATCGTCATAGAGGCAGGTGGGACTCAACTTCGAGCCACTCAACCTGAAGGAACATCTATGAAAATCGTCGTCATCGGAGGCTCAGGCCTCATCGGATCCAAACTCGTCAACATCCTTCGCCAGCGCGGCCACGAGGCCATCGCGGCATCACCGGCATCCGGCGTCAACACCCTCACCGGCCAAGGGCTGGCGGAAGTCCTTGCGGGCACCCAGGTGGTGGTCGACGTGGCCAACTCGCCTTCATTTGAAGACAAGGCCGTGCTGGAATTTTTTGAAACCTCGGGCCGCAACCTGCTGGCGGCTGAAGCGGCCGCCGGTGTCACGCACCACATCGCGCTCTCCGTCGTGGGCACCGACAAGCTGGTGGAAAGCGGTTATTTCCGCGGCAAGATCGCCCAGGAAAAAATCATCAGGGCCAGCAGCATCCCCTACACCATCGTGCACTCCACCCAGTTCATGGAATTCCTGGGCGGTATCGCGCAGTCGGGCACCGAAGGGCAGACGGTGCGCCTGTCGCCGGCCTTTGTGCAACCCATCGCGTCCGACGACGTGGCCGCCGCGATGGCCGACTTCACGCTGGGCGCGCCGGTCAACGGCACGGTCGAGATCGCCGGCCCGGAGAAAGTGCGCTTGCCGGACCTCGTGCAGCGCTTCCTGACGGCAAGCAATGACCCGCGCAAGGTCGTCGCCGACCCGCAGGCGCGCTACTTTGGCGCCGAACTCAAGGACGACACCCTGGTGCCGGTCGGCAAGGCGCGTTTGGGCGGCATCCGGTTTGAAGAATGGTTCAGCAAGTCGCAGGCTCGCGCCTAAACAGCGAGGAGGTAGGCGCCGGTGTCACAAACCGGTGCCGTCAATCGTCATAAGGGCAGGTGCATCTCAATTCGAGTCACTCAACCAAGCCCTTTAAAGAGCCTCACCATGAAGAAAATCTGTATTTCCCTGTTTCTCGCAAGCGCCGCCTTGCTTGCCCAGCCCGCCACGGCCGCCGGCCTCGAGGGCGTGACTGTCAAGCCGGTCATGGCCAAGGACCTGTCCGACCTGCCGGGCAAGGAAGGCTAAGAACCTGTTCACGGCCTAAACGGGACCGCGCAAGCACCTTCTCGGGATGGGATGCAAGGCGCGGCGCGCTGCCCATAGCACCGCTATGGGTTAGCGCCGCAACGCCGCAGACCGCCCGAGAAGGCGCTTGCCCTCCGGGTTGGGGTGAAATCGGGCGATTGAGCCACCCAGGCCCTTGCATGGGCATGAGCCCATGCGGCGTGCCCGGTCGGCCCACTCATCCCGATTGCACCCCAACGCGGTCCCGTTTAGGCCGTGAACAGGTTCTAATGATTACGGTGGACTACGCCCCCGGCGCCGCCGACCCGGTGCATCGCCATCACGCGCATGCCTTTGTCTATGTGCTTGAGGGCTCCATCGTGATGCAGGTCAAAGGCGGCAAGGAAGTCACCTTGACGGCCGGCCAGAGCTTTTATGAAGGCCCCAACGACATCCATACCGTGGGCCGCAATGCCAGCGCCACCCAGCCCGCGAAATTCCTGGTGCTGCTGCTCAAGAAGAAAAAAGCCGAGGTGCTGGAACTGGTGAAGTAGGCACCAAAATGTGAACCAGCCCCGGAAGGTGCACGCATTTGGGGCAATGCGCCCGGCATGCCGGCGCATGCGGGGGCAAAAAAGCCGGTTTCAGGCCGCATTCCCGGCGGCACAGTAGTTGCTTTGAGTGATCCGCCCGGCTAACGACGGCCGGGCAAGGCGCGGCCTGTACCTATGTAGGGGCCGTTGCCCGGCGGATCAATGGATAACGACGTCCACTTCCAGCCTCCCACTTTGGGGGCGCCTGGGGGTGGATTTTTTTTTGGCCGTTTGAGGCCGATAGCAAAAAACTTGAGGAACATATGGCTTATCTAGTGCCTTCGGAATTTGTGACCAAGATGGTGGACGCGGGGGAGTCCAAGATATTCATGTCCACCCGCGACACCGTTATCCGGGCCTACATGGCCGGCGCCATCCTGGCCCTGGCGGCCTGGTTCGCCGTCACCATCAATGTGCAGACCGGCCAGCCCCTGCTGGGCGCCGTGCTGTTCCCGGTGGGGTTTGTCATGCTCTACCTGTTCGGCTTTGATTTGCTGACCGGCGTCTTCGTGCTGTGCCCGCTGGCGCTGATCGACAAGCGCCCGGGCGTCACCGTCAAGGGCGTGCTGCGCAACTGGGGCCTGGTCTTTACCGGCAACTTCCTCGGGGCCTTCACCGTGGCCGTGATGATGGCCATCTACGTCACCAACGGCTTCTCGACGGAGCCCAGCGCGGTCGGCAAGGCCATCGGCGTGGTGGGCGAGAACCGCACCCTGGGCTACCAGAAGTACGGCGCCAACGGCATGCTCACGCTCTTCGTGCGCGGCATGCTGTGCAACTGGATGGTGTCGGCCGGCGTGGTCGGCGCGATGATCTCCACCCAGGTCAGCGGCAAGGTGATCGCGATGTGGATGCCCATCATGCTGTTTTTCTACATGGTGTTCGAGCACTCCATCGTGAACATGTTTCTGTTCCCCTCGGGCCTGCTGCTGGGCGCGCACTTCACCATCATGGACTACCTGATCTGGAACGAAATCCCCACGGTGCTGGGCAACCTGGTGGGCGGCCTGGCCTTCACCGGCTTGACGCTGTATGCCACCCACGTTAAAACCGGACCGACCCGTTCCTTCAAATAATCCGCCTCCACAACAAAAGCCCTCGCGCCTGCCAGTTGCGCGAGGGTTTTGCCGCCACCCCCTATGTCCCCTGAACTGAAGATCTCGGCAGGCCAGTATTCGGACAAGGGCCGCAAGGAAAGCAACCAGGATTTCCACGGCATCTACGTGCCGCAGGAGCCGCAGCTCAGCGCCAAGGGCATCGCCATCGCGCTGGCCGACGGCATCAGCAGCAGCGCCGTCAGCGACGTGGCCAGCCAGTACGCCGTCGCCGGTTTCCTGGAAGACTATTACTGCACCTCGGAAGCCTGGACGGTCAAGACATCGGCCGAGCGCATCCTGAGCGCCACCAACTCCTGGCTGCATGCGCAGACGCAAAAAAGCCCTTACCGCTACGACCAGGACAAGGGTTATGTGTGCACCTTGAGCGCCATGGTCATCAAGTCGGCGACCGCGCATATTTTTCATGTTGGCGATTCACGTATTTACCGCCTGCGCGGCAAGGCGCTGGAGCAGCTCACCCGCGACCACCGCGTGTGGATCGCCCAGGGCCAGAGCTACCTGGGCCGCGCGCTGGGCTTCAAGCCCCAGCTGGAAATCGACTACCAGACCCAGCAGCTGGAGCCGGGCGACATCTTTTTGCTGGCCACCGACGGCGTGTACGAACACGTGAGCGAGCACGACATGGCCGCCATCATTCGCAGCCATGCCGATGAAGCCGGCGGGCTGGATACTGCCGCGAAGTCCATCGTCGGCAAGGCCTTTGAGCGCGGCAGCGCCGACAACCTCACGGCCCAGGTTGTGCGCGTCGACGCGCTGCCGCGCCGCGAGGCCGGCGAGATGCTGCAGCAGCTGTCGGGCCTGCCGCTGCCGCCCATGCTGGAGGCCAGGGCGCAGTTTGACGGCTACACCATTGTTCGCGAAGTGCAGGGCAGCAGCCGCAGCCATATCTACCTGGCCACCGACAACGACAGCGGCGCGCTTGCCATCCTCAAAACCCCATCCATAGACCTGGGCGGTGACCCGGCCTACCTGGAGCGTTTTTTGACCGAGGAGTGGATCGCCAGGCGCATCAACAGCGCGCACGTGCTCAAGCCCTATGTGCCGACCCGCAAGCGCCACTACGTGTATGTGGCCACCGAATACATAGACGGGCAGACCCTGGCGCAATGGATGCGGGACAACCCCCGGCCCCCGCTCGAGGCGGTGCGCGGCCTGGTCGAGCAGCTCGCCAAAGGCCTGCGCGCCTTTCACCGGCTCGAGATGCTGCACCAGGACTTGCGGCCCGAGAACATCATGATCGACGGCACGGGCACCGCCAAGATCATCGACTTCGGCTCAACCCGCGTCGCCAGCCTTGTGGAAGCGGACACACCCGGCGGCCAAGACAAGATCCTGGGCACGGCCCAGTACTCGGCGCCTGAATATTTCCTGGGCGAGGGCGGCAGCCCGCGCTCCGACCTTTTCTCCCTGGGCGTCATCACCTACCAGATGCTGACCGGCCGCCTGCCTTACGGCGCCGAAGTCGCCAAATGCCGCACCCGCGCCGCGCAGAACAAGCTGCGCTACGACTCCGCGCTGCGCGACGACCGAGAGATCCCGGCCTGGATAGACGAGGTGCTGCGCAAGGCCGTGCACCCCGACCCGGCCAAACGCTACGGCGAGCTCTCGGAGTTTGTCCACGACCTGCGCCACCCCAGCCAGGACTTCCTGAACAAGACGCGCCAGCCGCTGCTCGAGCGCAACCCCGTGGCCTTCTGGCGGGGTGTTTCCCTGATCCTGGCAGCGGTCATCGTGGTGCTGGTGGCGCTGAAATCCCACACCGGTTAGCCAGGGTCCTCAGGCCGCCGCCCACTCGCGGTTCTCCATCACCGCCAGGATATGCCGGGCTGCGCGCGCGGCGCCATCGGTTTCCACCGGCTTGTAGCTGACCGGCGCGTGCATGGTTTGCAGCGCCTTGTCGGCCAGCTCGCGCACCGTCAGGTCGCTGAAACGCACCGTGCACTCCGCGCAGTAGTTGCGCATGCGGTTGGTGACGTGGATGCACTGCTCAAAATGTCGCTCAAGCGGAAAGCGCAGGAAGGGGCGGCGTGTGGCCACCAGCTCCATGCAGGTGCTGAGCCCGCCCTGCACCAGTGCCAGGTCGGAGCAGGCGAGGTGTTCGAACAGCTTGTGCACATAGGGCAAAACGTCAAGGCCATCCATCGTGGGAAAGGCGTCGCGCGGCAGTCGCGGGCCGGCTACCAGCACCATGCGCAGCTCGGGCACCTGCTTCTTCATCAGCGGGAAGGTCTGCGCGATGCGATGCAGCAGCGAGCCACCCACCGAGGTTCCGCCCACCGCCGCGATCACCAGCTTTTCATCGCGGGCGTAGCCGTGGCGCGCGCGCAGGGCATCGGTGTCGGCCAGCGACTTCGGGTCAAAGGGCAGGGCATAGCCGGTAAAGGCAAAGTTGCGCTTTGTCCAGTCGCGGATGTCGGGCAGCCCGGGGCCGAAAGGCAGGTCGGGCACGTCGTCCTCGTTGCCCACGAAAATCGCGCGGTCGCGGATCCAGGGGTAGCGTGCCACATGCTCGATGTCGTCGGCATTGCGGTCGGCGCACAGGAAGGCTTCGCGCTCATTGCCTTCTTCCATGGGCAGGCAACCCACGAAGTCGGTCAGGAAGACGAATGGCTGGCGCTTGAGCTCGGGGTTCTCATGGTAGTGGTAGTCCACCTCCCAGGACTCGTCGCCGATGACGATGTCGTAGTGCTCGGCTTTCATCAGCTCGGCGAAGACCAGGAAGTTCAGCGCCATCACCTCGTCCATGGTGCGCAGCGCGAAGAAGGCCTGCAGGTCGTGTTCGCCCGCCTGGCTTTCGAAGTGCCGGCTTTCGTTGCCCAGGCGCTTGCAGATGGGGTGGACGCGTTCGCCTTCGCGCTCCAGGTAGGTAGACGCCGGCTGCACGGTGAACCAGTCGATCTGCAGGTCGGGCTGCTGGGCCCGCATTTCGCGGGCGATCGCCAGGTCGCGCTGCACATGGCCCAGGCCGATGGCGCTGGAGATAAAAAGGGCTTTGCGTTTGCGCGCCATGCCGCGCACCCAGGTGGCATGCGTGGGCGCCGCACCCACAAAATCGCGCACGGCGCGGGCAAAAGCAATTGGGTCGCGGCCCGCCAGCAGATGGCCGCCGCCTTCGATTTTGAGCATGCGCGCGCCCGGTACCAGGCTGGCAACGGTTTCGCCCTGGCTGAGCGGCGCGATCCTGTCGTTGTCGCCGTGGATCACCAGCGTGGGGCAACGCACGCCCTTGGCCAGTTCGCGCACGTCGTTGCCCAGCCAGCCGGTGCGGCCCATGGCCACGGTGTCGCCGCTGGAGACCCAGCCGTTGCGAACCACCGCATCTTCGAGCGGCTTGGTTGAATGCGGTTCATTGAACGCCGCGCCGAAGAAGCCGTCCAGGAAGGCCGGCCAGTTGCCGCGCATCTTCAGCAGCGCCTGCTGGGCGGCCTCGTGCATGGCCGGGTCTTCCATGCGCATGTTCACCCAGCCGCCGGCGCTGATGAGGTGCGATACGCGCTGTGGTTGCTCGTGGGCCAGGCGGATGGCCGTCATCGCGGTGGCCGAGATGCCGACGACGGCGGTGCGGTCGATATCCAGCGCGTCCAGAACCGCCACGAAATCCGCGTAGTAGTGGTCGAAGCTGTAGCCGGCCTGTGTGGCGGGGCGGTCGGAGCGGCCATTGCCGCGCAGGTCCATCACCGCCACCCGGAAGTGCTGCGACAGCCAGGGCACGACGCCGCGCAGCAGGTAGGTGTTGGCGATCTGGTAGATGGGTGCAAAGGCCAGCCATGGGCCGCTCTCGCCGAACTGGCCGTACCAGGTGCGCACGCCGTCCCGCTCAACAAAGCCCTGGCGGTGCGGCTCGACGGTTTCGTAGGGATAGGGCTCGGGCAGGGTGCCCGGCGCCGGCAGCTCGCCGGCGACAAGCGCGAGGCGCTTGGGGATGTGGGGGGACGTGTCAGCCATCATGTCCTCTTGCGGTTGCGTGGGGTTTGAGGGGCCTCCGCCTGGCGCAGCAGCAAGGCCAGGGCTTCAAGGGCTTCGTGCTGGTGCCCCTGCTTTTCAGGAATGCCCAGCGCCATGCTGGCTTCCATGCCGATCCAGAACCAGGTGATCCAGGCCGAGATGGCCCGGCCCGACACAGGCAGTTCCAGGCCCGAGCCGGCCAGAAATTCGTCCACCGCGCCTTCGATCAGCTTTTGCCAGGCCAGCAGCCGCGGCGTGAATTCGCTGCGCAACACCTCGTCGTGAAAGCTCGCTGCCATCAGCTCCATCAGCAGCTTGACGAAGCCCGAGGCCAGGTCTTCTTCGTAGAACTCGCGCGCCTGCTGCCACTTCTGCGACGCAGGGGTGGGCGCCGCATACATGCCGGCCTGGCGTTCGAGCAGGCGGGTGTTGGCCTCGTCCAGCACGGCCAGCACCAGTTGCTGCTTGCCGCGAAAGTGGTAGCCGATCAGGGCGTGGTTCACGCCCGCATCGCTCGCGATGTCGCGCACATTGAGGTTGGCGTAGCCCTGCTCAACCAGGCGCCGCCGGGTGGCCTCGAGGATCAGTGTTCGGGTGGACATACCGTCAGCGCGCGTGGCGCGGGCTGGCGCGGCTTTGGCCGCTGCCGGGCGCCGGCCTTTAGTTTGAACAAGTGTTTTATCCATTTGTTCAAATTATGTGGGTCACCCGACAGCCTGTCAATGCAGGGCGGGCGGAAATAGTGACACAGCGCCGGGCCGGGGGACGGCCTTGCTGCGTCTGGATAGCGAATTCGCCGGATACCAGGGCGAGCTGTCAGAGGGTGTCCACGACCTGCGCCGCCCCAGCCAGGACTTCCTGCTGGCTGTGGTCATCGTGGTTGATTCTGGCGCTGAAATCGACGACGGGTTAGCCCGGGTCTTAACGGCTGCCGCCATAGTCCGCCAGCAGCCCGGGTAGCGCCCGGTCGGCGATCTGCAGCTGCTCGGGGCTGAACTGCGCCAGCAGGGCCTGCGCGGCCGCGTCCAGCGCCGCCAGGGTGTTGGAGCGCCGCTGCGCGTCGGCCAGCAATTGCTGGAAGGCGTCTTTGGCCGTCTGCTCGTCCACCACGCGCGGGGCCGGCGGCCCGCTGGCCGCCATGTCCAGGAAGCGGGCGCGAAAGTTCTCCCAGGCCGGGCCCTGTTCGCGCGTGACCAGCAGTTGCACGCGCAGGTCGTAGAGCTTGCGGCTGACCTGTTCCCATGAGCTTTGCGCGCGCTGCGGCGGCTGGCCCGCCGCCTGGCCCTGGCCGGGGCCGCCACGGTGGCGCTGTCCGCCGCCCGCGCCGCCGCCGAACTGGGCGTGGCTGGCGCAGGCCGTGGCGGCCAGCAGCAGGGCGGCCGTAGCTGTCCGCCAGTGTGTCGATGAAATCCGCATGTTCTTTTCCTGTGCTGGCGCGCAAACCTCTGCGCCCGCGTATTTCAAAACGCCTGCGCATCCGGCAGGTAGGGCCGCGGTAAAGCGCGCGTAAACCGCGGGCGGAAACAGGCAACTTTACGTTGGCACTGCACACCCCGCGCGGGCAACCGCAGCCGCCAGGCCCGGGACGGGTGGAAAAGAAAAAAGGGCGGCGCGCCTGCCTGGCGCCCGCCCTTCGACCGTGCGGCGCGGGCATGTGCGCGCCGCGCCGGTGCAGTTCAATGGCAGAACTTCAGCTGTCCGCGCGTATCCCGCGCAGCATGATGATGCCGCCCAGGTTGCGCGTGTCGGCGCGCATGCGGGTGCGCAGGCCTTCGGCCGTGGAGGGCGCCGGCTGCCAGCCCACCGTGATCAGGCGCTGGCGCGTGTCGCCCGTCTTGAGCGCCTCTATCACCGCCGCGCCCAGCTTGTCGCGCACCGCGGCCGGCAGCGAGGCCGGGCCGGCCAGCGCGGTGAAGAGCTCCATGTCCGCGCCCATGATGCCCACCTCGCGCAGCGTCGGCAGCTCGGGCGCCAGCATGCTGCGCTGCTCCGAGGTCACGCCTATGACTTTCATCTTGCCGGCCTTGACCTGCTGCATCGCCAGGCCAGGCGGCAGCAGCGCCGCCTGCAGCTGGCCGCCCAGCATGGCCGTGATGATCTGCGGGTTGCCGGGGTAGGGCACATGCATCACGCCCAGGCCGCCGCTGCGGCTCTTGATCAGCTCCATGCCCAGGTGGCCCGGCGTGCCCGCGCCCGGCGAGCCGTAGTTGGCCTTGTCGCCCTGGTTGCGCAGCCAGGTCAGCCATTCCTGCGGCGTGTTGCCCTGCGCGAAATTGCTCACCACCATCACCATGGGCGTCGTGCCTATCAGCGCGATGGGCGCCAGGTCCACGGCGGGGTCGTAAGGCGCCATCGGGTTCAGCAGCTTGGCGATGGTCAGCTGGCTGTTGTTCATCACGCCAAAGGTGTGCATGTCGGTCGCCTTGGACACCTGGTCGGCCGCGATGATGCCCGAAGCGCCGGCCTTGTTCTCCACAATCACCGGCTGGCCCAGGGTTTTTGACAACTGCTCGCTGATGGAGCGCGCCGACAGATCCTGCACCGAACCGGGTGGGAAACCTATGAGCAGGCGTATAGGTTTGGTCGGCCACTCGATGGCCACCGGCGCCGCGGCGGCAGGCCGCGCGGCCGCGGGCTTGGCGAGCGCCAGCTTGCCACTGGCCGCGTTGCCTTGGGCGGGATTGGCCTGGGCCCAGGCGCCGGACGATGCCGCCGCCAGCAATGCCGCTTGCGTGATGGCCAGCGCGCGCCGTGACAGAAGCCGTGAAAGAAGTCGTGTCATGAAAAGCCCTCTGTTGGAGTGAAAAAACCTGACCGCTGTGGGACTCATGACAAGACAAGTGATGGCAACTGCCGCGCCCCGGCATGCCCGCGTGGCCGTTCCCGCAGCCAATGCTGCGGGCCGTCCAACGCTCCCCCTCTTGCTGTCAATCCCGCCCCTGTGATGCGAACCATTGTGTTGAGCGGCCCGTGCAACGGTCAACCTGTTAGCCCTGACAGGGTTTGGCGGTTATAGGGGGTGTGGGCGGGGAAGGCGGGCGTGATGAAACGCTATGTATGCAGACGAAATGCCGGCCGGGGCGGCCGGTGTCAGGAATGACAGTGACTAATTGGGCCGAGACTGGCCTGTGGTGTGTTTGTCACGCGCGAAAGTGTGAGGGGCGATGCCGGTTTTGGTACACCCTAAGCCATTGGTTTGCCCACCGCCCGCGGCATGAAGAACTAAGGCTTAGCGCCCACAATCGCCTTCCAGTGTTTAGGCTCCACCGGCGTGATCGACAGCCGATTGCCCTTGCGCAGGATGATGAGGTCCTCGAGTTCGGGCCGCGCGCGCAGCTCAGGCAAGGTGATGTTGGGAATCTTTTTCACGACCTGCACATCCACTAGCAACCAGCGCGGCTCCTCGCGCTTGGACTTGGGGTCGTAGTAGGGCGACTTGGCATCGAACTGCGTGGGGTCAGGGTAGGCCGTGGACGCCACGCGCGCGATGCCCACAATGCCCGGCTCGGCGCAGCTCGAGTGATAAAACAGCACGCCATCCCCGACCTTCATCCCGTCACGCATGAAATTGCGCGCCTGGTAGTTGCGCACGCCGACCCAGGGGACTGTCGAATTTTTCGCTGCGAGCGCGTCATCGACTGAACATTCTTCGGGTTCGGATTTCATGAGCCAGTAGCTTGTCATGCTTCTGCTTTCTCGCGCTTATGCTGGTTACCAGCCGCTACTGAATTGGCCGCGCAAAGGTTCCATCGTTTTCGGTAGAGATTCCATGCACGTGATTCCGAGGTACATAGCTGCACGTGTGGCACCAACATAGAGATACTTACTAAAGAGTGACGGATGCATCCTAGCTAGTTGATCGATGCTAACAAAAAATACAGCCTCAAACTCTAGGCCCTTGATGTGTTGAATGTCGAAAACTCGGACATCGTTATCGTTCCCCATAACCTGTCCACGTGGACAGGCGACTACACGGATATTGTCATCCTCTAACGCTAGATTAAGTGAATCGGCCATCGGAATCACATCAGCCTCGCTATTAACGAATACCGCCGTACTGGGCAACTGTTTAAGGTAGCCTGCAATTGTACGAATCTGTTTGGCAAGCCAATCAATAGCGTCATCCCAGCTCGCGTGCTCCAGCAACGCTGGTTCTTCCCCATCACTATTGACGTGCGGAGGAAGCAATGCGTCTTGCAGGTCTCCACCCAGTACTTCGATGATGGAGCGGGCAAATTCGTTAAGCTGACGACTTTGGCGATAGGTAATGTTGATGTATCGGATATCAATCTCCGGGAAGACCCAGCGTATCTCATCAATACTGCGACTACCCCAGGTTGTTAGTCTTTGATTAAAGTCTCCGCAGGCAAAAAATGATCGCAGTTGAGGATTTGCCAGTGCTCCCATACAAGCAAGCTGGATTGGCGAGAAGTCCGTTGCCTCATCAACGAGTATCTGATTTTTGTAAAGACCACGAATGGTATGAAGTGCAGCCCAGTACGCATCGTCTACACGACGGGCGATCTGGGGACGGCTCAGTAACTCCCCCGCGCAACGAAGGCTTGCAAGCAAGATGAGATCAAGCTCAAGAGGATTTAGATCTGTTGCAGCAAATTTCTCTTGGCTATACCAAGTGCCTGCTTCCTGCTTCTCGCGTCGAAATTGGCGGTATCTCCTAGGCAGACCGTCCAGATATCGCCTTACCGGATTCAGAAGGCGGCGCTCAGTGGCTAGCAGTATTAGTTGTGGTCCAACAACGGCACGATCAGCATTGCTGAGCGTGCGTTCACCAAGCCATTCGATAACCTTGGCGTTACGACTTGCTTTGCCCAAGCTGCGCTTGGTAACTTCGGCGCGAGCTTGAGCTTTTAATGCCAGTCGAAATGCCTTGATGGCTGGTCCCCGTCCAGTCTTAGGTAGCGAGGGATCTTCATCCTCGGTATCTGCCTCCGTCTCAGCATCTTCATCGGTGTCAGTTTCAGGCTCGGCAAAGATCTGCAATTGATCAATAAACTGTCCTAGCTCTTCTACAAAACGCTCGTTGCGGTTTAGCGCCAAGTTCAATGCGTCATCAATTTTTCGATCCGTCAGAACCTTGAGTTCCGCAGCGAGAGCTTGGAGCTCGACTGCCGTAGTTTGTAGCTCGACAAATAGGGCCGGCATATTTGTGATATTCGCCGTCCTTAACAAATCCTGAATCTGAGATCCAAGTTCGGTGGCTCGCTTGTCTGCGCTCTGAGTGAGAAATTGTGCACCTTGCTGGAGGTCTTTTAAATATGCATGGCGTTGCCACATATCAAAGTCCTCAAACCAAGCAATAGGGCGATCATTGGCTTCGACAACTAGTGTGCGTGCTTGGTCTTTGAGTGTGAAGTAGCCACCTGTTCCTGGGGCGCGTAGTATTCCTAGTACGTTGCGCCCTAGATCACGCCTGTAATCCCCCCAAGTTTTGAGGCGAAAGTCAGATGCAGGAACTCCTTCTCGAGCAAAGGCTTCTTTTAGGTACTGTTTGAGGAGTTCAGTAGGCGTAAACATTTGCCAGCTGTCTGAGTGTGCTACTCCTCCGTTTTGAACTGCTGTTCGAATGATCTGACGCTCGCCTTCGGACAGACTGTCAGGTGCATCGATATCAAGCTTTTGGCTAAGACGTCGAATAAGGGTTGTTGTTTTTCCTGTGCCGGGCGGCCCCAATATCAATAGGCGTTGATCTAATGGCAAACGAAAAATCTCATCCTGATATTTATCAAGTATCGGCTGATCACGCAATCCCATCTTGGTGATGCGATCGCGCCTAGTCCCCTCAAATATTTGGATAGCGCTCGAATCTTCTTCGAGTATTTGACTAAGGAGGTCCTGTACAGCTTCTTGGACAGGAGTTTTTCGCAGAAGTGCGCGTAGCGATTCGATGGTGAGTGGTTGTTGATTTACATCTTCGTAGATGGAATCCTTTGAGTCCCAACCGTCTGACTTTAGGTGGGGGCGCAGGCGAGTACGTTCCACTACCTCGACGCTATTGCCATTCGGTAGAAGATATTGGTCGCCAATGGAAAGTGACGCGAGTCGACCAACTGGGGCTTTGTAGCTCGCTAGTAACCCCGGCGAACCGGAGACCGGTGTGGCGCGACAAATGTAGTAAACCTGTTCCTTTTCACGCTCGTCGATAACAACCACCCGAGCAATCACTGGTTCGCGCATTAGAACCTCATTGCTCGTCAGATGAGCGACGTTGACATCGTTGAGATTCTGTGTGGCCTTTTCTGATGTCAATGTGTTCACTACAGCGAAACTTTCAGCGCTGAGCCCGGGGCTTCTCAATTGTTGAGCGGCAATTTCCGCAACTTTGTCTATGACGTTCAAAGCCTCGGTCGCGATTTCTTTTAAATGCTGTTTCTCTGGTGTCGTGAGGGGCATATTGCTCTTTCTCTAGTGCTTTGTGGACATCTTCGTTTATCGTTTTGGATCGAGACCGCTCTTCAGTCATCAGTTCGCCACTTTGTATGAGATCCCGTGGTTTTTCGGCATTAGAGCCAAGAGATTTTTCACGGCCTCCTCGGTGCGGATACCCCACTGATTGATGAAGGCGTAAGTCCGTCCGGCAATCCGAAAAACCTCTTCTTCGGAAGAAAAATATCTGCCCGGATCTTTCCCGTTAAGTCGAGCCACTTCCTCTCCTGAGACGTTCCCTTCCGCGAAGATGAACAATCTTGTCGGTCGCCAAGGAACGGCCTGTCCGATGGCCTCAGGGGTAAGTCCCAAACGTAGCGCCTCGGCCACCATCTGGTAAATGAATCGGCGTTTCGGCAGATTGGGAAAGAGTTTTCCCGCGACTATTACGTCATACCGTGTGAAGTCCCTGCCATCGCCGCCAGCAGCTTCTTGTTCGATGGACTTTTCGCGGATTGCTATCTGATATGCGGCCGCCTCGGGTAGTGGTATGACCTGTTGAATATCAAAAAGGGTGCGTCCCGCAAATTCGATTGGTCGCATTTGCACGCACCGTATGTCCAGCCGGCCTTGCGCGTTAAGCCATAGCACGGATGTCGTCACTTCGCGGGAAAAGTTGGCGGACGCCAATACGATACGTACCTTGTCGGTAAACGCTACGGGACCGTCCTCCTTGCCTAGGAACGTCCGAATTGCTGTTTCGGCTTGGTCTACTGGCCTTCCAAGAGCTCTGAGGTAAGTCCGATGAGCTTCAACGGCATGCTCGAACTTCATTGCGGAAACCATAGCGGCGTATCTAATGGCCTGCAGCTCCATGTGTCCGCCCGTCTCCGTTCGCTTGAGTTCCACGACGACCAGGTTTGCCTCGGAGTCAACACAAAGCAGGTCGATACGCCGCCTGGCGTCTTCCCAGTTGCAATACTCCTCCGCGAGGACCATCGTCTCAGTTTCCGGCGTGATCGAGTTAATGTTCTCGCGCAGTACTCGTTGCACATCTTCGCGTTCGCGTAGATCTAGAGCCGCGAATGTCGATGGCTGTACTTCAACAATCTCACTGCCGGTGTATTCATAAATAGCCATTTCCCACTCCGAAGTTTTTTTTCATTCTTTGCCTTCTTTACTTTGACTGTCTGTTGATTAACAGGGCACCTTGAGTTGAAGCACTTCTTTATATTCAGATCTTTAGAGAGATTGCAGATCTGTGTCGCTACCTTAGCGCTTTATCGGTATAGATACATCCGCCCTTTGTAGGAGGACAGTCGCTTGGGTAAACCCTTGGTGATAAGCGCGACCAGGTCTTCAAGCTTGACAGCGCCGAACTTCTTGAATAAAGTTATTAACAAATAAGTTAATAAGTAAACGAACAAGCAAGCCAATGGCCGCCTCCGTCGACAAAATCTTTGAAGCCCTCGCCTCGGGCCCCAGGCGCCAGATCCTGGCCTACCTCACCGAGAAGGAGCTCAGCACCACCGAACTGGCCGAGCGCTTTGCCATGAGCACGCCGGCTATTTCGCGCCATCTCTCGGTGCTTGAAAACGCCGGCCTGGTGACCAGCGAGCGCAGCGGCCAGTTTGTGCTCTACAAACTCAACGGCGACAGCCTGGTCAACAGCCTCACGGGTTACGCATTTGAACTCTGCCCGGTTGCGCGGCCCCTGAAGCGGGAACGCGCCGCAGCCAAAACACAAAAAACCAAGTAAGTAGCAGAGACAAAAACAGGAAAGAGGGACTCATGCTGAATCTCACGCAAGTGATTGAAACGTTTCCATCGGTTCGCATTCCATCCGAATCGGGTGGCTTGGCCGTTGAGGTGTCCTTGATCGCGCAGATAGGCCATGGCGCCGGCAACCATCTGTTTGCCAGTGTGGCGTCCCGGCAGCGGCAGCACAGTGCGTTTGTCGATGAGCTCGATGAACCCTCGGCCAAGCTGGGCGGAACCGACTTCTCCAAAGGCGACGCTACCTCGCTGTATTCCTTTGTGGTGGGCCCCAAGGGCCATCCGTTTCACCGTCATGCGGGCCACCGCATCTTCACGGCGGTGTCGGGTAGCGGCGGGGCGCAGCTGCGTTTTTCGAGCGCGTCGGAGCAGCAAATTCAGGAAGACCCTCACAACTTCATGCGCGCGCTGCGTTTTGTGAACATACCGCCGGACTGCCTGTTCACCGTGCGCTTTGGCGGGGAAACCTGGCACCAGTTCGCGCCGCTTTCGCGCAACTCCCTGCACCCGGTGTTTTTTGCGCTGTCCTGCCATACCAATGAGTTGGGCGGTAATCTGCCGCAAGCCCTGAAAGAAAAAGTATTGAACAACGAGGCCAGCATCCCGGCGCTGACGGAGTTGTTGCCCGATGCGGTGAAGGCGCTGCTTCAGGCCAAGGACTTCAAGGCCGAGGCCGTGCCGACCACGACCTTGTCACTCGACGCCCCGCCCGGGACCTTTCATCGGGTGGTTTGTAACACCGTGCGCAGCGGCGCGGGCATGATGCGCGGCCTGTGGGGTTCGTGGAAAGGGGCCTCAGGCTTTCTGTCGCATGGCGGCTCCGCCCGAAGCGTGAAGGAACTCAGCAGCCCGCCGGCCGATTCCTTGCTGCTGGAGCAGTTGAGCGGCTTGCGCATCCACCATGAAGACACTTTTCGCCTGCGCGTGACCGGAACCAACTTCGGGCACACCAGCGCCACGAATCTGCTGGCGGCGGTTCTGGAGGGTTTTTTGCTCAATGCACCCAGCGGTGTGTCCAACCTCATGGCGCTGCGCAACGTGCTTGTCAAACCCCTGGGGCTGCGCACCTCGCCCTTGGGCTGCCCGGTATCTTCGCTGCTGTCGCCGGACACCAGCAACCTGTTCGCCAACCGCTACCCGGTGCTGGGCCAAAGCATCAATGCCACCGACAGCAAGGCGCAGGTCATCCTGGGCGCCAACGACAAACACCTGCTGTTCAGGTCCTGCGTCAGCGTGGAGATCGTCGACAAGCACCACGTGGACGTGATGCTGGGCACCCGGGTCCATTGCAAGAATTTCTTCGGCCGCTTTTACATGGCGGCGATCGACTATGTGCACCGCCACTACGTCACGCCGACGATGCTGCGGCTGGCGGTGGAGTATGCGGTGGTTCAAGAGAAAGAGCCCGTTGCGTCCGCCAAACTGGTGACGGCTTAAGGCGCCATCGGCCGGTCGCTGATGACCCTCTTGCACCGCTAGCGCTTCGTCATCCACGCGGCCATGGTGTCGCACAGTTCCTCGCGCACCTGCGCATCGGTCCGGCCCGAACGCACCAGCACATGGAAGGCGTGGTCGGCACCGTCCACGATGTACAGGCTTGCCTTGTTGCCGAGGCCTGCTGTGGTTTGTGTGATCAGTTCCAGGTCGGCGAGGCCATCGCGCGTGCCTTGCAGAAAAAGCATGGGCAGCTTGACGCCCTCCAGGTGCGCGGCGCGTTCGGTGGAGGGTTTACCGGCCGGGTGCAGCGGAAAGCCCAGCAGCACAAGGCCCTTGACTCCGGGCAAGGGCTCAGCCGCCTGCGCCTGCGTGCTCATGCGTCCGCCGTAGGACTTGCCGCCGGCAAACAGCGGCACACCAGCAGGCATATGCCGCGTTGCTTCAGCGACTGCCGCCCGAACCGCCGCATGCGCGACGGCGGGGGAGTCGGGGCGTTTCGAGCCTTGTTCCATGAACGGAAAATTGAAGCGCAAGCTGGCAATGCTGCGTTCCGCGAGGCCCTGGGCGATGGACGCCATGAAGGCGTGGTTCATGCCCGCGCCTGCGCCGTGGGCCAACACATAACAAGCCTTGGCGCTGGCGGGCGCCTGCAGCAGGCCGGAAGTGGTGCCGCCGGAGGGGAGCGCAATGGTCAGTGAAACGGGGTGGGTCTGCATCAAGGGGACGTGTGTTGGGGTGCGGCTTATTCTTTTTTGCTCCTTCCCCCTTTGGGGGAAGGTTGGGATGGGGGCCCGCGGCGCGCAACGGCATGGCTGCTTTGGATTGGAGGCCGGTGGCCCCCATCCCTGCCTTCCCCCAGCGGGGGAAGGGGTGAGAGGACGCTAGCCGGCAAAGTGGCGCTCCGCTCAGTGCGCCAGATCGGCGACCAGCTTGTCCGCCGCCTGAACAGCCTCCTCGCGCGTGGGCCAGGTCCTGTCGCTGCCGTGCAGGGGCGGCAGCGATTCAACGTGTATGACGTCGATGTACCAGGGGCCGTCAGGGAGATGGCACAGCCTGGCCATGTAGTGCCTGCCGTTTGCGACACCGGGGACGTATTCCTCGATCGGTTCGGGTTCTTCTTCTGGTACTTCTGGGTTCATCGGTTTTTTTCCAAATCCTGATTATCCGTAAGCCAGCGAGCTAATCCTTGAGATCCACCTTGAGCGCCGCAAGCTTTTTGGCGTAGGCATCCCTGCGTTTTGCGGCCTTTTCCGCGGTCTCGACAGCCATCTGAATCGCCTTGGGGCCTTTTGCTGCAACCGTTTTGATCAACCCGAATTTGTGGGCGGCCTCTGCCTGCGCCTTCCTGTATGTGGCGATGAGTTCGGCGTGGGCTATGGATGAATTCACGGGGTACTTCTTGATGGGCTCTATCGGGAAACCGTAAAACCAGTCGTCACCGGCCGGCCCGGCAGCCGCAGTTGCGCCGAGACTTCGGGCGTCTGCGCCAGCAGCGTTCCCTTCTTCCACACCTTGAGCCGATTCGCCCGCAACCGAATCGCCTCCACAGCATCCCGCGCCTGCAGCAGCACAAAACTCGCGTCGCAGCCCACGTCCAGGCCGTAGCCCTGCAGGTGCATGACCTTGGCGGCATTGACCGTCACCGCGTCAAAACACTGGCGTATGCCTTTCTGGCTGGTCATTTGCGCCACATGCAGGCCCATGTGGGCGACTTCGAGCATGTCGCCCGAGCCCATGCCGTACCAGGGGTCCATGACGCAGTCGTGGCCGAAGGCAACATTCACGCCGGCCGCCATGAGTTCGGGCACGCGGGTCATGCCGCGCCGCTTCGGATACGTGTCGTGGCGGCCTTGTAATGTGATGTTGATCAGGGGGTTGGCGATGACGCTGACGCCGCTCCCGGCGATCAGGGGTAGCAGCTTGGAGACGTAGTAGTTGTCCATGCTGTGCATCGACGTGCAGTGGCTGCCGTTGACGCGGCCTTGCAGGCCCAGGCGCTGCGCCTCAAAGGCCAGGGTTTCGATATGGCGCGACAGCGGGTCGTCGGATTCGTCGCAGTGCATGTCGACCAGCAGGCCGCGTTCGGCCGCGATCTCGCAGAGCAGCTTGACGCTGGCCGCACCGTCGGCCATGGTGCGTTCAAAGTGCGGGATGCCGCCGACCACCTCCACGCCTTTGTCCAGCGCGCGTTTGAGGTTGTCGACACCGCCTTTTGTGCGCAGCACGCCGTCCTGCGGGAAAGCGACCAGCTGCAGGTCTATATAAGGCGCGACCTGTTTTTTGACTTCGAGCAGCGCGTCGACGGCCAGCAGGCTGGGGTCACTGGTATCGACGTGGCTGCGTATGGCCAGCAGGCCCTTGGCGACGGCCCAGTCGCAGTAGGCGAGGGCGCGTCCCATGAGGGCCTCGGCCGTCAGCAGCGGCTTGAGTTCGCCCCATAGCGCAATGCCTTCGAGCAGGGTGCCGCTTTCATTGACGCGCGGCAGGCCGTAGCTCAGCGTGGCGTCCATGTGGAAGTGGGGGTCGACAAAGGGTGGGCTGAGCAGGTAGCCATTTGCGTCGACTGTTTCGCGGGCCGGCGCCTGCAGGCCGGCCTGGACGGCGCTGATCTTGCCCTTTTGCACGGCGATGGAGATGCCGGTGCGGCCGTCGGGCAGCGTGGCGTTGGTGATGAGCAGGTCTAGCATGGCGTGGCCTTTCAGCTGCGATGTTGCTGCGGGTCGGCGGACCAGCGCGCGCGGGGCAGGCGGTAGATACAGCAGCGCCGTTCAGGGCTGTCCGCGGGGTAAGCCCAGTGGTCGAATTCGTCAGCAGGGCTTTCCTGCATGCCCAGGCGCTGCATGACGGCGCGCGATCGTGTGTTGCGCAGCGTTGTCATCGCGACGATCTCCTGCAGGCCCAGGGACTCGAAACCGGCGCGCAAGGACAGGCGTGCCGCCTCGGTGGCCAGGCCCAGGCCCCAGAAGCGCTGCGCCAGCCGCCAGCCGATTTCCACGCAGGGGCCGCAAGGAAATTCCGGGTCGGGAATATGGAGGCCGGTAAAGCCCGCGAATTGCGGCGCCGCGCCTTCGGCCAGGTAGTCCAGGGCCCAGAAGCCCCAGCCGCGTTCTTCGATCTTGCGGTTCATGCGGTCTATCCAGGCGTCGCTTTGCGCGCGGCTGAGCGGCGCCGGAAAGTGGCGCATGACCTCGGTATCGGCCGTCATGGCGGCAAAGGGCTCGCGGTCGGCGTCCGTCCAGGGGCGCAGCCGCAGGCGCGGGCTGGCCAGCAGGGCCGGCGCGATGACGGTGGTGTTGCCGGGCGCCCAGGCAATGGGCTCGGCTTCCAGGCCGCCGGCCAGGGCATCGAGCAGGAGCTGGCGTTCGGCCTGCTTGCGGGCGGTTTTTTCATTGAGGAAAGCCGGGTCTGGGTTTTCCGGTTGGCGGTTGCGCATCAGCGCTCTCCCTTGCGATAAGGTTTCATCAGCGCCTGAGGATACGCCGCCTTGCGCGCGACCAGCACGAGTGCGAGTATGGAGAGCAAATAAGGCAGCATCAAATACACCTGGTAAGGCACGTTGACCAGGCCGGAAGTCTGCAGGCGCAGCTGCAGCGCGTCAAAAAATGCGAACAGCAGGGCGCCCAGCAAGGCCTTGCCGGGCCGCCAGGAGGCAAACACCACCAGCGCCACACACACCCAGCCGCGGCCGTTGACCATGTTAAAGAAAAAGGCGTTAAAGGCCGACAGCGTGAGGAAGGCGCCGGCCACACCCATCAGGGCCGAGCCGGCCACGATGGCGGCCGTGCGTGTGGCCGCGACCGAGACACCCTGGCCTTCGGCGGCTTGCGGGTTCTCGCCGACCATGCGTATCGCCAGGCCGGCCGGCGTGCGGTAGAGCAGCCAGGCGACCAGCGGCACCAGGGCCAGGGCCAGCAGGGTGAGCGGGGTTTGCGCGGCCAGCACGCTGAAGCCCGTGCCGTCCAGCCAGTGCATGGGCGCAAAGGGCGTGACGGTGGGCGGCGTGTCGACCTTGGGGAAACTCACGCGGTAGCCGTAATAGCTCAGCGAAGTTGCGAGCAGGGTGATGCCCAGGCCGGCAACATGCTGCGACAGCGCCAGGCCCACGGTAAGGAAAGCGTGCAGCAGGCCGAAGACGGCACCCGTCAGCGCCGCCACCACCACGCCCAGCCATAGCGGCGCGCCGCCATAGACGGCCAGCCAGCCGCTGAAAGCGCCCGCGACCATGATGCCTTCGATGCCGAGGTTGAGCACACCGGCGCGCTCGCAGAGCAGCACGCCCAGGGTGCCCAGGATCAGCGGTGTGGCGATGCGCAATACCGCGATCCAGAAGGGCGCGGCGGCGAGGACGTCAAGCAGTTCGGTCATGGCTTGCGCCCCCACACCAGCCTGTATTGCGTCATCAAGGTTGCGACCAATACCGAAATCAAGGAAGCCGCGACGATCACATCGGCAATATAGGTGGGCACACCGACCGCGCGGCTCATGGTGTCGGCGCCCACCAGCACACCGGCCACAAACACGGCGGCGGCGACCACGCCCAGGGGGTTGAGCGCGGCCAGCATGGCGATGACGATGCCGGTGTAGCCGTAGCCGGGTGACATGTCCAGGGTGACATAGCTGGTGCGGCCGGCCACCTCGATGGCGCCGGCCAGGCCCGCCAGCGCGCCCGACAGCAGGGCGACCAGCACCACGGTACGCGTGACGGGCACGCCGGCAAAGGCCGCCGCCCGGGTGTTGGCGCCCATGGCGCGTATGTCAAAACCCAGCACCGTGTACTTGAGCAGGGCCCACAGCGCCACGGCCAGGCCCAGGGCCCAGAACAAGCCGGTGTGTATGCGCGTCTGCTCAATCAGTTTGGACAGCTCCAGATCCCCCAGCAGCGCCACGCTTTGCGGCCAGCCCATGGCGGTGGGGTCTTTCATGGGGCCGTCCAGCATGGCCGAGACAAACAGCAGCATTACAAAATTGAGCAGCAAGGTGGTGACCACCTCGTCGACGCCCAGCCGCGCTTTGAGCAGCGCCGGCCCCAGCAGCAGCAGGGCGCCGGCCAGCGCCGCGGCCAGCAGCATGAGGCCGAACAGCAGCCAGACGGGCAGCTCAAAACCCGTGCCGCCATGCAGGCCGCCCACAGCCACGGCGGCCAGCGCGCCGGCATACAGCTGGCCCTCTGCGCCTATGTTGAAGAGCCGCGCCTTGAAGGCCACGGTGGCGGCCAGGCCAGTGAGGATCAGCGGAATCGCACGGGTCAGGGTTTCGCTGAGCGCGAAGACCGAACCAAAACCGCCCTTGAACAGCAGGCTGTAGGTCTGGCCCAGCGGCGCGCCGGCCCACAGCACCAGCAGCGCGCTGACCAGCAGGGTGAAGGCGATCGCGGTTATGGGGGCCAGCAGCAGGGCGAGCTTGGAAGTCTCTGTGCGCTTTTCCAGTCTCATGGCTGTGCCTCGTGGGCGGCTTGGGCGCCCGCCATGGCCAGGCCTATGGCCTCGCGCGTCCAGGCTTCGCCGGGCAGGGCTTCGGTGAGCCGGCCCGCATGCATCACAGCCACGCGGTCGCCCAGTGCGATGACTTCGTCGAGGTCGTCGGAAATCACCAGCACGGCCGCGCCGGCATCGCGCGCGGCAATCAGCTGCTGCTGCACATAAGCGACCGCGCCTATGTCCAGGCCCCAGGTCGGCTGGTGGGCAATGATGAGCTGGGGTGGCTGCGCGATGGCTTCCGTTGAGGGGGCGACCAGGGCCCGGCCCAGGATCAGCTTTTGCATATTGCCGCCCGAGAGCGAACGCGCTGCAGTCTGCGGCCCGCCGCCGCGCACGTCAAACTCGCGCACAATGCGCGCCGCATGCGCTTGCGCGGCCTGGCGTTTGACCCACAGCGCCTTGGAAAACGCCGGGCTGCGCAGGCGTTCCGATACGGCGTTTTCCCAGACGCAAAGGTCGCCGACCACACCCACGCCGTGCCGGTCTTCGGGAATACGTGCCACGCCTTGCGAAACCAGCCAGGCGGGCGAAGCCTTCATGGGCCGGTCCAGCAGGCTGACCATGCCTTGGCTGGCGGTGCGCATGCCGCACAGCAACTCGGCCAGCGCGAGCTGGCCGTTGCCCGAGACGCCGGCAATCGCGACGATCTCGCCGGCCTTGAGCTGCAGCGAGACGCCGTTGAGCCGGTCACGGCCGGCGTCGGCGGTGCTGACGGCGTCCAGCGTGCAGACCGCCGCGCCCGTGGCCGGTGCGGGCCGGCGCTGGGCGGCCGCGACGGCATGGCCCACCATCCATTGCGCAAGCTGGGCCTGGCTGGTGCCGGCGGCCGGCGCTTGCGCGACCAGCTTGCCGGCGCGCAGCACGGCCACGCGCTGCGAGACGCGCAGCACCTCGGCCAGCTTGTGGCTGATAAAAATGATGGACAGGCCCTGGGCCACCATCTGGCCCAGCGTGGCGAACAGCGCCTCGCTTTCCTGCGGCGTCAGCACGGCCGTGGGTTCGTCAAGGATCAGGATGCGCGCGCCGCGGTACAAGGCCTTGAGGAGCTCCACACGCTGGCGCTCGCCGACCGAGAGGCTGCCGACCTTGGCCTCGGGTGCGACCGGCAGGCCGAAGCGCTGCGCCACGGCCAGCAGCTTGGCGCGCGCCGCGCCGCGGCGCGAGAACAGCTGCCACAGCGGCTCGCTGCCCATCATGACGTTGTCGAGCACACTGAGGTTGTCGGCCAGCGTGAAGTGCTGGTGCACCATGCCTATGCCGGCCTCGAGCGCCGCGCGCGGGTTGCCGGGCGCCAGCGGCTTGCCGAAGATTTCTATGCTGCCTTGGTCGGCCGTGTAGTGGCCGAACAGAATGGACACCAGCGTGGACTTGCCCGCGCCGTTCTCGCCGAGCAGCGCGAGGATTTCACCGGCCTGCAGGTCCAGTGAAATTGCGTCATTGGCGAGCAGCGGGCCGAAGCGTTTGGTGATGTTGGCAAGGCGCAGCACCGGCGGCTGTGTGTTCTCAGCCGAGGGATGTCCAGTGGTCATGCCGGTCACGCCGCTCCTGGCGGTAGTTGGTGATTTCCAGACGGAGGCCATCGGGGTCGCTGAAGAAGGTCGCCCAGTAGTCAGGTGCGTATTCGTCGTGCTGGTGCGGCTCGCTGGCGTTGATGCCTGAGGCCTGCAGCAGCCGGGCGCATTCGACCACGTCTTCGACGGTGCCCACGCGCAGGCAAAAGTGGTGAAGGCCGGGCGAGTAGGGGTCATGCGCGGCTTGGGAGCGGGCCGGCCGCAGGACATAACCGAAGTAACGGTTGAAATACTGGATGTGCGGATCCCCGCCAATCGTGAAGGTGTTTTTGCGGCAGCTGAGTACCGTCAGCATGAGTTTGTCGTAGAACGCTTCCGACGCTGCCATGTCGCTCACGGCAATGTAGATGTGGTCGATCCCGGTGAGTTCGGGCATGCTATTTCCAGGCCGCGAGAAATGCCAGCAGCACTTTTGCCGAGTTATCGGCGGCGATATTCATGAAGGTCACCATCTCATTGGCGCCTTCCCCGCCGCCGGCCAGGTCGCTGAGGGAGCGGAAGGCGATATAGGGCACGTTGTTGCTGTAGGCCACCATGCCGACAGCGGCGGTTTCCATGTCCAGCACATTGGCGCCAAAGGTCTTGAAGGCGTATTCGCGGAAGGCGGCGTTGTCGACAAAGGCCTGGCCGGAGACGCCATTGCCGCCGACCCGGAGCTGCGGCTTGTGTGTCAGGCAGACGCCGGCGTTGCAGGATTGCAGCGCGATGGGGCCCAGGCCGCGCGCTGTCTCCAGCATCCTGGGGTCGACGGTGAACCAGAATTTGCGCACCGGTGCCGGGCTGGCGGCGGTGCGGGTCTCGACGGGGCGCGGGTGTAGCATGCCGAAGGGCGCCAGGGTCTGGGCCTCCATGCGCGGCGGTATGGTGTAGCGGCCGGGCGCGGTTTCGCGCGCCATCAGCACCTCGAGATACTGGCCCCACTGGGCCGGCACGCTGACATCGCCTATGTGCAGGCTGGGGTCGACGCCGCCGGCGATGCCGCTGAAGACAATGGCCTGGATGTTGAAGCGGTCCAGCACCAGCTGGGTGTTCATGGACGCATTGACCATGCTGATGCCCGAGAGAAACAGCACGACCGGCTTGCCCTGCAGCGTGCCGGTGCTGAACTCGACGCCGTTGACGCGGTGCCGCGCCGGGGTTTGCAGCTGCCGCAGCAGCAAGGTGAGTTCGGGCTCGAAGGCCGAGATCACGGCGATGCGCGGGGTTTCATCGAGCCGCACCGGCGTGCCGGTGGCCGGCGCGGTGGCGCAACCGGCCAGGCTGAGCGCCAGCAGCCCGGCGACGGCAAAAGCCGCCAGCCGGGACGGGAGCATGCGCCGCAGGCAAACAAGGACATGCATACGGCGCTTTCCTCCCGGAGCTCAGGCTTATTTGGTGGTGGACTTGGGCTGGCTGTCGTCGACCTTGACGCTGTATTTGCCGTCTAGGATGTCTTTTTCCTTGGCCTTGACCTTGGCGACGATGGCGGCGGGAACCTTCTTCTCGAAGGTGCCCAGCGGGGCGAGTTCGGAGCCCTTGTGTTTCATCATGGAGTAAGGGCCGTAGTCTTCGGCCGTGAACTTGCCTTCCTTGACGAGCTTGATGGCGCGGTCAATGCTGGGCTCCATATTCCACAGCGCCGAGGCGACCACGGTGTCGGGGTATTTGTCCTGGGTGTTGATGACGTTGCCGATGGCCAGCTTGCCTTTTTCCTTGGCCGCGTCGCTGACGCCAAAGCGCTCGGCGTACATCACGTCGGCGCCCTTGTCGATCATGGCGAAGGCGGCTTCCTTGGCCTTGGGCGGGTCAAACCAGCTGTTGATAAAACTCACGCTGAACTCGACCTTGGGGTTGGTTTCTTTCGCGCCGGCCATAAAGGCATTCATCAGGCGGTTGACCTCGGGAATCGGGAAGCCGCCCACCATGCCTATCTTGTTGCTCTTGGTCACGCCGCCGGCAATCATGCCCGTCAGGTAAGCCGGCTCCTGGATGTAGTTGTCGAACACCGAGAAGTTGGGCGCCTGCGGTTTGCCCGACGAGCCCATCAGGAAGGAGACCTTGGGGAAGTCCTTGGCGACCTTGCGGGCCGCGGCCTCGACGGCAAAGGCCTCGCCGACGATCAGCGTGTTGCCGGCCGTGGCGTATTCGCGCATCACGCGCTCGTAGTCGGCGTTGGAGACGTTCTCGGTGGCCTTGTATTCAATCTCGCCGCGCGCCTCGGCGGCTTTGAGCGCCTTGTGCAGGCGGCTGACCCATTGCTGCTCGAACGGCACGGTGTAGAGCGCGGCAACCTTGGTCTTGGCCTGGGCAAACGCCAGGCCGGGCAGGGCGATGGCGGCGGCGGTGGCGAGCAGGACGAGCTGGCGTCGCTTGAAACGGGCGGCTTGAAACATGGGACTCTCCGGGTTGGTGGGTTCAGGTTGGGAAAGCGGGACTACTTGGTGCCAAAGATGCGATCCCCTGCGTCGCCCAGGCCCGGCAGGATATAGCCATGGCTGTTGAGCTCGCGGTCAATGGCGGCGGTGTAGATGGGCACGTCGGGGTGCGCGGCCTGCAACGCCTTGATGCCTTCGGGGCAGGTCAGCAGGCAGACAAACTTGATGGACTTGGGATTGAGTTCCTTGAGCCGCTCGACGGCCGCGATGGCCGAGTTGCCGGTGGCCAGCATGGGGTCGACGACGACGATGTCGCGCTCTTCCATGTCGTGCGGCATCTTGAAGTAATACTCGACGGCCGTCAGCGTCTTGGGGTCGCGGTACAGGCCGACGTGGCCCACGCGCGCGCCGGGCACCACGCTGAGCATGCCTTCGAGGATGCCGTTGCCGGCGCGCAGGATGGAGACAAACACCAGCTTCTTGCCATCTATGACCCTGGAGGTGGTTTTTTCGAGCGGGGTTTCGATCTCGATGTCCTGCATGGGCATGTCGCGTGTGACCTCATAGGCCATCAGCATGCTGAGCTCGTTGAGCAGGGTGCGGAAGGTGTTGGTGGAGGCGTCCTTGCGGCGCATCAGGGTGAGCTTGTGCTGCACCAGGGGGTGGTCTACCAGGTGGACTTTGTCGCTGCGGGTGGTCGTCATGTGTGTGTATGCCTCTTCATTCTTGTGCCTTGCCCGGTTTGCAGAGCGGAAATCTCAGAAAACCGTGCCGTCGCTTTCGATGTTCAGGGGCGGTAAACCCTGATGCAATTGCTGTGCCAGTGCGCGCCCCGCGGCCCAGGTGCCGCCTTCGAGCACGCGGGCCAGCGGCATTTGCTCGGCCGTCAATCCTAACTGCTCGCGCACCATGGGCGCGAGTTCGTCGAGCAGGGCCACGGTCAGCGCGCGCCATTCCACAATCAATTCATCACCGGCCTGGTGCAGGCGCCGGGCCTGGGCCGGGTCCTTGAACAGCAGCACGCCGGCGTCCAGGAACAGGCCGCCGTTGCGGTACTCGGGCAGGCCGGTCAGGGCGTCCAGGCCGTTGACCTGCACGCCGGCCCATTCAAAAGGCTCGAGCAGCGAATAGGTGAGCCACTGCGAGAGCTTGTGGAAAGGCATCCAGCCCTGGCTGGGCCCGCTGTCGGCTTCGCCGGCTGCCGGGTGCCGCCAGCAGTCGCCCAGCGGGATGCTGCCCAGCATGTTCTGCGCCGGCCAGATGGACGACAGGCCGGTCAGCAGGATGGACAGCAGCTCATGCGCCTCGACGGTGTTTTTGCCGGGCAGCACCAGCACTTCAAACAAATGCCCGGGGCGGCCGCGCGGGCCGAAGAGCGCGGGCTGGTCCTGCAGGGCCTGGCCCAGGCGGCGCAGCAGCGCGGCGCGGCCTTCCAGGCCCACCAGCGGGTTGCTTTCGCTGACCTGGAAGGCGGCGGCCAGCTGGTCGGCCGTGACGGCTTTCAGGCCGGCGGCGTCAGCCTGCAGCGGGTACTGCGGGTCGCTGGAAAACATGCCGGTCATGAAGGCATGGAAGCTGGCCACGCCCAGGCCTTCGGAGCGGCTGTATTCGCAGCCGGGCCGCTCGCCCTGGGTGGCTTCGAGGTAGCGCCACTGCGGGCCGGCGCCGGCGTCCAGCAGCACGCTGACCAGGGCCAGGTCGATCTGGGCGCGCGCGCGGCCGGCCGACGTGGCCGAGGCCAGGGCTTCATTGAGCATGGCCGGGCGCTGGATGCCGCCGGCCTCGAAGTGGCGCCAGCGCGAGTGGTAGGGAATCTCCAGGCTGGGGTAGCGGGCGCGGGTGATTTCGGCGACCAGGCTGGCGGCGGTGGCCATGGCGCCGTCGTTGACGCTGAACCAGGCCGATTCGCCGCGGCGCGCGCGTGCCAGCAGGGCGCGGGCGCGCGAACGTATGGTGGCGGTGGAGCGCAGTTCGGCGGCGGCGCCTATGCCGCGCAGGTTGCCGGCGATGGTGTAGCTGGCATTGGGCGGTGGCGTGTTGGCTTCAGGCATCCAGCCCCCGGCCCTTGGCTTTTTTGAGTTCTTCTGCGTCGGGCACGGCGCCGGGCGTGAAGTAGCCGGCGGCCATCTTGGCGTCCATCTCGACCTGGGCGTCGGCCGGGATCAGGCCTTCGGGGATGTTGATGCGCTTGACGACTTCGATGCCGGCGCGCGTGATGGCGTCGTATTTCATGTTGCTCATGGAGACCAGCCGGTGGATCTTGCGTATGCCCAGCCAGCTCAGCACGTCGGGCATCAACTCCTGAAAGCGCATGTCCTGCACGCCGGCCACACATTCGGTGCGCGCGAAGTACTGGTCGGCGGTGTCGCCGCCGACCTGGCGCTTGCGGGCGTTGTAGACCAGGAACTTGGTGACTTCGCCCAGCGCCCGGCCTTCCTTGCGGAAATAGGCGACCAGGCCCACGCCGCCGCGCTGCGCGCCCTGTATGCATTCCTCGATGGCGTGCGTGAGGTAGGGGCGGCAGGTGCAGATGTCGGAGCCGAAGACATCCGAGCCGTTGCATTCGTCGTGCACGCGGGCGGTCAGTTCGATCTCGGGATTGGCCAAGTCGCGCGGCTTGCCGAAGATGTAGGCGGTGAGGCCGCCGATGGGAGGGAGGAACACCTCCAGGTCGCTGCGCGTGACGAGCTCGGGGTACATGCCGCCGGTTTCCTCGAACAGCACGCGGCGCAGATCCGTTTCGCTGCAGCCGAAGCGCCGGGCGACTTCGGGCAGGTACCAGACCGGCTCGACCGCGACCTTGGTGACCACGGCCGCGCCGCCGGCCGTGAGGTATTTGCCGTCGGCCTTCAGGCGCCCGGACTGCAGGGCTTCTATGACCTCGGGCAGGATCACATGGGCTTGTGTCACCGCGATGGTCGGGCGTATGTCGTAGCCCGCGGCCAGCTCGGCCGAAAAAACGTCGGCCACCGTGGCGCCCCAGGGGTCCATGGCGGCGATGCGGCCGGGCTCGCTCCACTGCGGGTAGGGGCCGATGATGTCGGTGGGCGAGGTGTTGGTGAGGTCGGCCTTGTGTTTGGCCGACAGTGCACCCGAAGCGACGGCGAGCGCGCGGTAGACGCTGTAGGAGCCGCTGTGCGTGCCGATGACGTTGCGGTGGCTGCGCTTGGTGGTGGTGCCGACCACGGGTCCGCGTTCGGCCGGCGTGGCCGCGCCCCAATGGATGGGCAGCGCGCCGTGGCCGCCCGCGTGGGAGGTCAGCCGGATGTGGGACGTGGAGGCATTGGAGGTGGCTGGCGCGGCAGGCCCAGGGGAAGAACCAGGTGCGCCGGAAGACGGGGCGGCAACTTCAGCAGGCATTGCGTATCCTTCAAAAAAACCAATGTAGCGATGCGTGCCGGGCTTGACAAGCCCGCTGCCTGCCGGAGGTCGTTAATTCGCGACAGGCGGCGCGCCCTTTGGGCCGCGCCCGGTGTCAGCGTTTTTTGCCGCCGAAGATGCTGCCCAGTACGCCGCGAATGATCTCGCGGCCCACGGCCGAGCCCATGGTGCGCACGGCCGACTTGGCCATGCTTTGCGCCAGGCCGTCGTGCTTGCCGCCGCGCGGGCCGGTGGTGCCGAAGAGCACGTCGTTGAGCCCACCCAGGATGCCGCCGGAGTCGCTGGTGCCGGCCGCACCGCCCTGGGGCGCCTTGCCGGCTTCGGCGGCCGCCACTTCGGCACGGCCCTTGATTTTTTCGTAGGCCGACTCGCGGTCCACGGTTTTTTCATAAACGCCCGCGACCAGCGAGCCCTGGATCAGCGCCTGGCGCTGTTGCGGCGTGATGGGGCCGATCTGGCTGCCGGGCGGCAATACATAGGCGCGTTCGGTGATACCGGGCCGGCCCTTGGCGTCGAGCAGGCTGACCAGCGCCTCGCCCACGGCCAGCTCGGTGATGGCGGTTTCGATGTCCAGGCCGGGCTTTTGCCGCATGGTCTGTGCGGTCGCCTTGACGGCCTTCTGGTCGCGCGGCGTGAAGGCGCGCAGCGCGTGCTGCACGCGGTTGCCCAGCTGGGCCAGCACCGAGTCGGGGATGTCCAGCGGGTTCTGCGTCACGAAATACACGCCGACGCCCTTGGAGCGCACCAGGCGCACCACGAGCTCGATGCGCTCGACCAGCGCCTTGGGCGCTTCGTTGAACAGCAAATGCGCCTCGTCGAAGAAAAACACCAGCTTGGGTTTTTCGGGGTCGCCGATTTCGGGCAGCTGCTCGAACAGCTCGGACAGCATCCACAGCAAAAAGGTGGCGTACAGGCGCGGCGAATTCATGAGCTTGTCGGCGGCCAGGATGTTGATCACCCCCTTGCCATCCACCGTCTGCATGAAGTCGCTGATGTTGAGCATGGGCTCGCCGAAGAACTTGTCGCCGCCCTGGCTTTCGACCTGCAGCAGGCCGCGCTGGATGGCCCCCACGCTGGCGGCGCTGACGTTGCCGTACTGGGTGGTGAACTCGCCGGCGTTGTCGCCCACGTATTGCAGCATGGCGCGCAGGTCTTTGAGGTCCAGCAGCAGCATGCCGTTGTCGTCGGCGATCTTGAACACCAGGTTGAGCACGCCGGCCTGGGTTTCGTTGAGGTTGAGCATGCGGCCCAGCAGCAGCGGCCCCATGTCGGAGACCGTGGCGCGCACCGGGTGGCCTTGTTCGCCGAAGACGTCCCACAGCGTGGCCGGGCAGGCCAGCGATTCGGGAATGGCTATGCCGCGCTCCTTGAGAACGGCGGCCATCTTGGCGCCTATGCTGCCGGCCTGGCTGATGCCGGTCAGGTCGCCCTTGACGTCGGCCATGAAGACCGGCACGCCGATTTTGGAGAAATTCTCGGCCAGGGTCTGCAGCGTGACGGTCTTGCCGGTGCCAGTGGCGCCAGTGATCAGGCCGTGGCGGTTCGCCAGGCCGGGCAACAGCTCGCACTGGGTGTCGGCATTGCGGGCGATGAGCAGGGGGAGGGCGGTGGTTTCGGCCATGGGGGTGTGCGGTGGGTGAAAAAGTAAAATGCGGTTTGTAGATTAAATCAATTAATCACCGAATAAAGGGTTTCTGTCGTGGCTGGTCATAGTAAATGGGCGAATATTCAACACCGCAAGGGCCGACAGGACGAAAAACGCCAGCGTATCTGGACGCGCGTGATGCGCGAAATCATGGTCGCGGCCCGCATGGGCGGCGGCGACCTGGGTACCAACCCGCGGCTGCGCCTGGCGGTGGACAAGGCCAAAGCGGCCAATATGCCCAATGAAAACGTCAAATACGGCATCGCCAAGGCCACCGGCAGCCTGGAAGGCGTGCATTACGAAGAGGTGCGCTATGAGGGCTACGGCATAGGCGGCGCGGCCATCATCATCGACTGCATGACGGACAACAAGGTGCGCACCGTGGCCGAGGTGCGCCACGCGTTTTCCAAGCACGGCGGCAATATGGGCACCGAAGGTTCGGTGGCCTTCCAGTTCAAGCACTGCGGCCAGATTATTTTTGCGCCCGGCACCAGTGAGGACAAGATCATGGAAGTGGCGCTGGAGTCCGGCGCCGACGACGTGATCACGCATGAAGACGGTGCCATCGAGGTGCTCACGCCCTACACCGGCTTTGAAGCCGTGCGCAACGCGCTGGAGGCGGCCGGCCTCAAGCCCGAGATCGCCGAGGTCACCATGCGCGCCGACAACACCATAGAGCTCAGCGGCGAGGACGCGCGCAAAATGCAGAAGCTGCTGGACGTGCTGGAAGACCTGGACGACACCCAGGACGTGTTCCACAACGCGGTCCTCGAAAACTGAACGGCCATGGAGGCATGATGGATGATTCCGAGCGGCTGGCCCGTATTGAAAACCTGCTGCAGGAGGGCAACCGCCTGCGCGGCGAGGCCATCGCCTTGCAGAGGGAATCCCTGGAAATGCAGAAGTCGCTGGTCGACGAAACCCGCGCCAACATCGTGAAAGCCGGCAAAGTCAACGACCAGGCGCTGGACATCCAGCGGCGCGCCAGGGTGGCCGCCAAGCTCATCTTCGGCATCGTATTTATTCTTGTTGTGTACCTCAGCTATTTGCTGTTTTTTAGATTGAACCTCCCGTGAAAGTTCTTGTTATTGGCGGCGGCGGCCGTGAGCACGCGCTGGCCTGGAAACTGGCGCAGTCCCCGAAGGTCCAGGCGGTGTATGTTGCGCCCGGCAATGGCGGCACCGCGCTCGATGCGCGGCTGGAAAACATCGCGATCACCGACGTCAAGGCGTTGCGCGAATGGGCGACAGCCGAAAAAATCGCGCTGACCGTGGTCGGCCCCGAGCAGCCGCTGGCCGCCGGTGTGGTCGATGAGTTCCGCGCGCACGGCCTGCGGGTTTTCGGCCCGACCAAGGCGGCCGCCCAACTCGAAAGCTCCAAGGCCTTTTCCAAGGCCTTCATGAAGCGCCACGGCATTCCCACGGCCGAATACGAAACCTTTAGCGACGCGGCCGCGGCCCACGCCTATGTGGACGAAAAAGGCGCGCCCATCGTCGTCAAGGCCGACGGCCTGGCGGCCGGCAAGGGCGTGGTGGTGGCGATGACGCTGCAGGAAGCGCATGAGGCCATCGAGTTCATGCTCGCGCCCAACCCGGACTTCAACCCGCTGGGCGTGACGCACAACGAGGGCGGCGCGCGCGTGGTCATCGAGGAGTTTTTGCAGGGCGAGGAAGCCAGCTTCATCGTGATGTGCGACGGCAAGAACGTGGCGGCCATGGCCACCAGCCAGGACCACAAACGCCTGCTGGACGGCGATGAAGGCCCCAACACCGGTGGCATGGGCGCGTACTCGCCGGCACCGGTGGTCACGCCCGAGGTGCATGCCCGCGCCATGCGCGAGATCATCCTGCCGACCATCAAGGGCATGGAAAAAGACGGCATCCCTTTCACCGGCTTTCTGTACGCCGGCCTGATGATCGATGCCGAAGGCAAGCCCAAGACGCTGGAATTCAACTGCCGCATGGGCGACCCGGAAACCCAGCCCATCATGATGCGGCTCAAGACCGACCTTTATGACGTGATGATGGCCGCGACCTCGGGCACGCTGGACCAGATCGAGCTCGACTGGGACCGCCGGCCCGCGCTGGGCGTGGTGATGGCCGCGCACGGCTACCCGCTGAACCCGCGCAAGGGTGATGCCATCCACGGCCTGGTCAAGCCCGCCGACGCGCCCGAAGACGCCATGGTGTTCCATGCCGGCACCCGCAAGGAGGGCGACGCGACGCTGACCGCGGGCGGCCGCGTGCTCTGCGTGACCGCGCTGGGCAGCACGGTGAAGGCCGCGCAGCAGCGCGCCTACGAAGTCGCCCAGGGCATACGCTTTGACGGCGCGCAGTACCGCAAGGACATAGGCTGGCGCGCGCTCAAGCCCTGACCATCGCACGGAGGCCGCTGTGCGGCTTTCGTCCCCCGGGGAACACCTCAGCATGACCGATATTTCAAGCGTGAGAGACTTTCTGCTGGCGCTGCAGCAGCGCATCACCGGCGCCATTTCCGCCATTGACGGCCAGGCTTTTGTGGCCGACCGCTGGCAGAAGGAGCCGGGCGAGCCGCTGCAGGGCAACGGCCTGACCATGATCCTGGAGCAGGGCGCGGTGTTCGAGCGCGCCGGCTGCGGTTTCTCGCATGTGCGCGGGCCCAAGCTGCCGCCCTCGGCGACGCAGCACCGGCCCGAGCTGGCCGGCGCGCCCTTTGAGGCCCTGGGGGTTTCGCTGGTATTCCACCCGCGCAACCCTTACGTGCCGACGGTGCACATGAATGTGCGCATGCTGGCCGCGGCGCCGGTTTCCAGCCCCGATGCGCCGGTCTGCTGGTTCGGCGGCGGCATGGACCTGACGCCGTATTACGGCTTTGAAGAGGACGCGGTGCATTTCCACCAGACCTGCAAGGACGCGCTGGCGCCTTTCGGTGAGGACAAATATCCGCGCTTCAAGCAGTGGTGCGACGAGTATTTCTACCTCAAGCACCGGCAGGAGCAGCGCGGCATAGGCGGCGTGTTCTTTGACGATTTCCAGGAATTGGGCCCGGATCGCAGCTTTGCCCTGATGCAGGGCGTGGCCGATGCTTTTTTGCAGGCCTACCTGCCCATTGTGGAGCGTCGCAAGGACACGCCTTACGGCGAGCGGGAACGCGAATTCCAGCTGTACCGGCGCGGCCGCTATGTGGAATTCAACCTGGTCTGGGACCGCGGCACGCATTTCGGCCTGCAGTCGGGCGGGCGCACCGAGTCCATCCTGATGTCCATGCCGCCGCTGGCGAGCTGGTCCTACCAGCGCGGCGTCGAGGCCGGCAGCGCCGAAGAGCGGCTTTACACCGAGTTTCTGCCGAGGCGGGACTGGGTTTGAGCACACAGCCGCTCCCGCCGGGCAGGCGCATAGGCGTTTTCGGCGGCGCTTTTGACCCACCGCACAATGCCCATGTGGCCCTGGCCGGGGCGGCGATCGCGCAGTTCGGCCTGGACACGCTGTTTGTGGTGCCCACCGGCCATGCCTGGCACAAGTCGCAGGCCCTGAGCGCGCCGGCGCATCGCCTGGCCATGGCCAGGCTGGCGTTTGAGTCCATCCCCCATGTCCAGGTGGACGAGCGCGAGGTGCAGCGCCCCGGGCCGACCTTCACCATAGACACGCTGCTGGCGCTGCAGGCCGAGAATCCGGGCGCCCAGATTTACCTGTTTATAGGCGCCGACCAGTTCGCCGCCTTCCGGCAATGGCACCGCTGGCAGGACATCCTGGATATTGCTATAATTTGTATAGCTGGCCGTGCACAATCCATGCCGGCCCAGCCTCAATTTGAGGCCTATGAAAGCCGCAGCAGCCGTTTTACGCTGCTCGATCTCCCCCTGATGCCCGTGAGCGCCACCCAGATCCGCCAGTTGACGGCCTCGGGCGCGGCGACGGCCGGGGAAATTACCCGCTTGGTCCCTGAAGCCGTTGCACGTTATATTTCACTGCACCAGCTGTACCGTTCCCATTAATTCCTTACCTTATCGAAGCACATCACTGCATGACCTCCACCACCGCCAAAACCTCCGCCGCCGCCGACAAAAAGGATGTGCAGAAATTGCAGCGCGCCATCATCGATGGCCTGGAGGACGTCAAGGCGCAGGACATCCAGGTCTTCGACACCGAACACATCACCTCGCTGTTCGAGCGTGTGATCGTGGCGACGGGCAGCTCCAACCGCCAGACCAAGGCGCTGGCCGCCAGCGTGCGCGATGCGGTGCGTGATGCGGGCTTCGCCAAGCCGCGCATCGAGGGCGAAGACAACGGCGAATGGATCATCGTCGACTGCGGCGCCGCCGTGGCGCACATCATGCAGCCGGCCATACGCCAGTACTACCACCTCGAAGAGATCTGGGGCGACAAGCCCATCAAGCTCAAGCTGGGCGCGCCCGCGCCGTTGGTGAAAGCGTCCAGGGCCGACGCCGAACCCGAGGCCAAGCCCAAGGCAAGCCGCGCCGGCGCAAAAACCGCTGCCAAGCCAGGCGCCAAGACCGCGGCCAAATCCGCGGCAAAAGCACCGGCCAAGGCGCCCGCCAAAACCGCCGACTCCAGCTATGTGGGCCGGGTCGGCAAGAGCAACGACTGGACCGCCAAACGCAATGCGACCGCGACGGCGGCCGAACCCGCCGCCAAACCGGCCCGCGCCGGCGCCAAGGCCGCGACCGGCAAACCGGCCGCCAAGCCCGCGGTGAAGACGCCCATCATCAAGGTGCCGGCACCCAAAAAGGTCGCCGCGCGCAAGACGGCGGCCAAAACAGCCGCCAAGACCGCGGCCAAGAAACCCGCCGCCAGGAAAACCGCTCCCCGGAGCAAATGAGGCTGACGATCGTAGCTGTAGGCCAGAAGGTGCCCGATTGGGCGCAGACGGCCTATGAGGACTACGCCAAACGCTTTCCGCCGGAAATCAAGGTCGAGCTCAAGGCCGTCAAGACCGAGCCGCGTGCCTCCAAGACCCTGGACAACCTGCTGTCCGCCGAGCGCGGCCGCATAGAAGCCAGCATCGCGCGCGGCACCCGTGTCGTGGCGCTCGATGAACGCGGCACCGCCGTCACCACCGTGGCCCTGGCCGAAAGGCTGAAAGCCTGGCAGCTGTCGGGCGATGACGTGGCCATCGTGATAGGCGGGCCCGACGGGCTGGACGCGGGCTTCAAGCAGGCCGCGCACGAGCGCCTGCGCCTGTCGGACCTGACCTTGCCCCATGCCATGGTGCGTGTGCTGCTGATAGAGCAGCTCTACCGGGCCTGGAGCATCACGATTAACCATCCTTATCATCGAGAGTAGCCCGTTCATGGCTGACTTTATCTACCTGGCCTCGCAAAGCCCCAGGCGGCGGCAACTGCTGGAGCAGCTCGGCGTACGCCACGAACTGCTGCTGCCGGATGCCGATGAAGATGCCGAGTCGCTGGAGGCGGTGCTCAAAAACGAAGCGCCCACGGCTTATGTCCAGCGCGTCACCGGCCTGAAACTGGACGCGGCAGTCGCCCGCATGAAGCGGCGCAAGCTGCCGCCGGCGCCCATACTCTGCTCGGACACCACGGTGGCCATGGGGCGCGTGATTTACGGCAAGCCGGAGGACGCCAAGGACGCGGCCCGCATGCTGCGCGAGCTCTCGGGCGGCACGCACCGCGTGCTGACGGCCGTGGCCGTGCAGGCCGGGCGCCGCCGTTTCGAGGCGCTGAGCAACTCGAAGGTCAGTTTCGACGAACTGACGCCCGCCGAGATACGCGCCTATGTGGCCAGCGGCGAGCCCATGGGCAAGGCCGGCGCCTATGCGGTGCAGGGCAGGGTGGCCATGCACATCAGCCGCATCGACGGCAGCTACAGTGGCATCATGGGGCTTCCGCTGAGGGAAACGGCGCTTTTGCTGAAAGCCGCCGGTATTCGCCTCTAGCTTCCACACACATTTTTCAGGACCCCCATGCAACAAGACATCCTGATCAACTGGTCGCCCCAGGAAACCCGGGTGGCGGTGGTCGAGCACGGCGCGGTGCAGGAGCTTCACGTTGAACGCACCCTGGAACGCGGCCTGGTCGGCAATGTCTACCTGGGCAAGGTCGCCCGCGTGCTGCCCGGCATGCAGTCGGCCTTTATCGATATCGGCCTGGACCGCGCGGCTTTTCTGCACGTGGCCGACCTCATGAGCAGCATCAACAGCCGCCATGCCGACAGCGACGCCCAGGCCGCCGGCGGCCTCACCTCGCCGGCCATGGCTTCGCTGCAGCCTATCGAAAAGCAGCTTTTTGAAGGCCAGGCGGTGATGGTGCAGGTCCTCAAGGACCCGATAGGCAGCAAGGGCGCGCGCCTGACGGCGCAGATCAGCATCGCCGGCCGCCTGCTGGTGTTCCTGCCGCAGGACAACCACATCGGCGTCTCGCAGAAAATACCACCCCGCCAGCGCGAGGAACTGCGCCAGCGCGTGCAGGCCCTGGCCAGCGACATGGGCGGCGGTTTCATCCTGCGCACCAACGGCGAGGATGCGACCGACGATGAACTGGCCGAGGACATCACCTACCTGCGCAAGACCTGGGCGCGCATCAAGGACGCCTCGCTGCGCATGCCGCCGGCCTCGGTGCTGCACCAGGACCTGAACCTGCTGCAGCGCGTGCTGCGCGACCTGGTGGTGGAGGGCACGCAGACCATACGCATAGACTCGCGCGAGCAGTTCGACAAGCTCAGGACCTTTGCCGCGGAATTCATGCCGGCGACTGAGCAAAAGCTGCAGCACTACGGCGGCGAGCGTCCGATTTTTGACCTCTTCAACATCGACGAGGAAATCGCCAAGGCCCTGGGCCGGCGCGTGGACCTCAAGTCGGGCGGCTACCTGATCATCGACCAGACCGAGGCGCTGACCACGGTGGACGTCAACACCGGCGGTTTTGTCGGCGCGCGCAATTTCGACGACACGATTTTCAAGACCAACCTGGAGGCCTCGCAGGCCATCGCGCGCCAGCTCAGGCTGCGCAACCTGGGCGGCATCGTGATCGTCGACTTCATCGACATGATCAAGGAAAACCACCGCGAGGCGGTGCTGGCCGAATTCCAGAAGCAGCTGGCGCGCGACCGCATCAAGACCACGGTCAACGGTTTTTCGGCGCTGGGCCTGCTCGAGATGACACGCAAGCGCACCCGCGAATCGCTGGCCCACCAGCTCTGCGAGCCTTGCAGCGCCTGCATGGGCAAGGGCGTGGTCAAGACCGCGCGCAGCGTGACTTACGACATCCTGCGCGAGATCCTGCGCGAGGCGCGCCAGTTCAACCCGCGCGAATTCCGGGTGGTGGCCTCACCCAAGGTGATAGAACTTTTCCTCGACGAGGAAAGCCAGCACCTGGCCAGCCTCAGCGATTTCATCCGCAAGCCGATTTCCCTGCAGGCCGAGGCCGCGATGGCGCAGGAGCAATATGACATCGTCCTGCTCTGAATGTTTCTTTCTTCATGCCGACCCTGAACCGCCAACCGATTCCCATTCTGGTCTACCACCAGATCGCCGAGGCCCCGCCCAAGGGCAGCAGCCCGTTTCGCGGGCTCTATGTGGCGCCCGCGGCTTTCGCGCGGCAAATGGCCTGGCTTAAGCGCCTGGGCTACACGGGCCTGTCCATGGGCGGCCTGATGCCTTATTTGCGCGGCGAGCGCAGCGGCAAGGTGGTGGGCATTACTTTTGACGACGGCTACCGCAACAACCTGACCCATGCCCTGCCGGTGCTGGTGAAACACGGGTTTTCGTCGACTTGCTACGCGGTCAGTGGGCTGCTGGGCAAGACCAACATCTGGGATCAGAACATCGGCATCCCGCAGACGCCGCTGATGGACGAGGGCGAGATCCGCCAGTGGGTGGCGGGCGGGCAGGAGATAGGTTCGCACACCCGCAGCCACGCCAACCTGCTGGAAACCGACGAGGCGGGCTGCGTCGAGGAAATGGTGCTGGGCAAAAGCGGGTTGGAGGCCGTCACGGGCGGCCCGGTGACGCATTTTTGCTACCCCTTCGGCCATTTCAACGCCGGCCATGTGGAAACGGCGCGGATGCTGGGCTTTGTCACCGCCACCACCACCCAGCGCAGCCGCTGCCATGAAGGCATGGACCTGCTGCGGCTGCCGCGGGTACCGGTGCTGCGCTCGACCACCTTGCCGGTGTTCTGGCTCAAGGTCGCCACGGCCTACGAAGACCGCCGGAAAAAATGAGCCAGCCCACGCCTATGGCGGCTCTACCCCGGAAACTGCGTATCGCCGTTTTCAACCGGACTTTTTCGCCGACGGGCGGCGGCGCGGAGCGTTATTCCATCGCCCTGGTCGAGCAGCTGTCGGCCCGGCATGAGCTGCATGTGTTTGCGCAGGAAATCGACCACCATTGGCCGGGCGTGACGTATCACAAGGTCTCGGCCCCGCTGCGCAAGCCGCGCTGGATCAACCAGCTGTGGTTTGCCACGGCCAGTTGGTGGGCGACACGAAGCGGCTTCGACATCGTGCATTCCCACGAAAACACCTGGCATGGCGAGGTGCAGACGGTGCACGTGCTGCCCGTCAAGCACAGCCTGTTCCAGGGGCGCCGCGGTGTGCGCCGCGTCCTGCGCTGGATCAAGGTCGTGACCAGCCCGCGCTTGCTGGCTTACCTGGGGTTGGAGCGCGCGCGTTATGCGCCCCAGCCGGGCCGGCAGGTAGTGGTGACCTCTGAAAGCCTGCGCCCCATCATGGAGGCCGCCTACCCGGCCAGCCGCCCCGCGCTGTCGGTGGTCACCCCGGGCATCACGATGCCGCAGCTGCCCATCAGCGCGAGCCGCAAAAGCGAGGCGAGGGCCCAGCTGGGTTTGCCGGCCGCGGGCACTTGCCTGCTGTTTGTCGGCAATGACTACCGCAAGAAGGGCCTGGAGGGCCTGCTGCGGGCTTTGGCCCAGCTGCCGGGCGAGGTGGTGCTGGCGGTGGTTGGTAACGCGGCGCATATCGCCGAATTCCGCGCGATCGCCGATGCGCTGAAGCTGGGCGCGCGCGTTTTCTTCCTGGGCGCGCTCAAGGACGTGGGCCCGGCCTACGAGGCGGCTGATGCCCTGGTGCATCCCACCTTCGAGGACACGTTTGCGATGGTGGTGCTGGAGGCCATGGCCCACGGCCTGCCGGTGGTGGTCAGCGGGCCCCGGTACTGCGGCATTGCCGGGCTGCTGGCGCAGGGCACCAATGCGCTCTTGCTGGACGACCCGCGCGATGCGGGCGAGCTGGCGCGGGTGCTAGGGGACTTGCTGTGCCAGCCGGCGCTGCGCGAAGGCTTGTCGCGCGGCGCCGCGGCCTTTGCCGAGCGCTACCAGTGGCGCGAAATCGCGCAGCAGCAGGAAGCGCTGTATTTTTCAGCCGTCGCGGCGAAGGCTTTGCCGCGCTGATTTGTGTACGGCTTCAGGCGACCAGCTTGAAGTGTTTGCGGCTGAAGTCCAGCCCGGTCAGCGTCTCCACCTGGCGCATGAAGTGGTACTTGTTTTCCTTGGGCGTGGGTTTGTAGGCCGGGTCTATGTTGAGCACCGGTTCGGCCTCGGTTGCCAGCCATTGCTTCACCGCCTCGGGATGGGTGCCGGCGAAGGGGGCGAGGGCGCGGCGGTCAAACTGGCTGTAGGTGATCTGCGCGGCGCGGGCTTCGCCCCAGTATTTGCTGACCTGGTCCAGTTTTTTCTGCATTTCCTCGTTGCGGCGTATCCAGCCGTAGTGGTAGATGTGGGCGTTGGCCAGCGCGGCCTGGGGATTGCGCCCGCGTTTGTGCCGGGTGGTGACCAGCCAGTACTGGCCGTCGGGCGCGTAGCTGCGTATGGTGTTGCGGATCAAACGGCATTCGCGGCGGTACCAGCCGGGGCTGATGGAAATCCAGTCAGGCGAGCCGTAAAAGTGGAAGTAGTCGAAGACCAGCGCCTCGACGGCCGGGTTGTTGTGGTGGCGCTCGACGCTGGCGCGGATGGCGGCCAGTTCGCCCTCATGCACGACTTCATCGCCTTCGAGGTAAAAAGCCCAGTCGCCGGTGCACGAATACTGCGCAATCATTTTCTGCTGGGCATAGACAAAACCGCGGTCGGCCATGCGCTCGTTCCACAGGGTTTCGATGATGCGGATTTTCGGGTCATTGATGGCCCTGACGCGCTCCAGCGTGTCGTCCTCGCCTTTGCCGACGGCCACGACGAATTCGTCAACCAAAGGCAGCAGGGAGCGTATTGAGGCTTCAAAAGGAAAGCCCAGGCCCACGCCGTTTCGAATAAAGGTAAAGCCGCTGATGGAGACTGGCATCGATAAGGTTCCGTTTTAGGCCGCGCCCTGGAAGCCCAGGCGGTAAAGGTGGGCGTAAGCGCCGTTATTTTGGAGCAGCTGCGCGTGGCTGCCTTGCTCGACGATGCGGCCGGCGTTCATCATGATGATCCGGTCGGCGTGCTGGATGGTGGACAGCCGGTGGGCGATGATCAGCGAGGTGCGGCCCGCGGCCAGCCGCTGTATGGCCTCCTGGACGGCTTTTTCCGATTCGGTGTCCAGGGCCGAGGTGGCTTCGTCGAGGATCAGCACGGGCGCGTCCTTGTACAGCGCCCGGGCAATCGCCAGCCGCTGGCGCTGGCCGCCGGACAGCTGCATGGCGTTGTGGCCCAGCACCGTGTCTATGCCTTGCGGCAATTCCTCGAGCAGCTGCCCCAGGTTGGCGGCGGCCAGGCAGCGCACGACTTTGTCCCTGTCAAAAGACTGGCCCAGCGCGACGTTGAAGGCCATGCTGTTGTTGAACATGACGACGTGCTGGCTCACGAAGGCAAACTGCGAACGCAGGGATGCCAGGTTCCAGTCCCGCAGCTCGGTGCCGTCCAGCCTGATGCTGCCGGCGCTGTAGTCGACAAAACGCGGCAACAGGCTGGCCAGGGTGGTCTTGCCGGAGCCGGATGATCCCACCAGGGCCACGGTTTCGCCCGCGCGTATCGCGAGGCTCACCTGCTCCAGCGCCGGCGGCGCGTCCGGCTTGTAGACCACGCTCACGCCGGACAATTCGATGTCCCCGGCGGCCCTGGGCAGGGTGAAGCCGCCGCTGCTTTCGTCCTCGACCAGGTCGACCAGGTCCAGCCCGCGCTCCAGCGCCGCCAGCCCGCGCGTGATGGGCGTGGCGCCGTCGGACAGGCTTTTGATGGGCGCGATCAGCAGCAGCATGGCGGTCACAAAGGCCACGAAGCCGCCCACCGTGGTGGTGTTTTCCGAACCCTGGAGCAGGGCGATTGAGATCACCGCCGACAGGGCCATGGCGGCCAGCACCTGGGTGATGGCGCTCATGCCGGCATAGGCGACGGTGGATTTGATGGACAGCCGGCGCAGCGTATTGCTCAGCGCCTCGAAGCGCGAAGCCTGGCCGGCCTGCGCGCCGTGCAGGCGCACGTCGCGGTGGGCCAGCACGTTTTCTTCCACGACATAGGCCAGGTTGTCGGTGGCTACCTGGCTTTCGCGGGTCAGGCGGTACAGGCGCCGCGTCAGCAGCTGGATCACCAGCGCGACCGCCGGGAACAGCAGGGAGACGATGAGCATCAGCTTCCAGTTGAGGAACAGCAGGTAGGCCACCAGCGCCGCCAGCGTGAGCACGTCGCGCGCCAGCTTCATGACCGCGTTGATCATCATCGACGAGCCGTTGAAGACCTCGTAGACCACGGTGTTGGCCAGGGCGCTGGAGGACTGGTCCGCGAACAGCGACAGGCGCGAGCTCAGCAGCTTGCCGAACATCGCGCGGCGCAGCGACTGCAGGCCCTCGTTGGTGACCTTGGCCAGCGCATACTGCGCCACAAAGCCGGAGATGCCGCGCACGGCGAACAGCAGGATCAGGGTCACCGGCACCAGCCAGAGGTCCAGCGCGCCTTTTTGGAAGCCGCGGTCCAGCAGCGGCTTGAGCAGGGCCGGCACAAAGGGCTCGGTGGCCGAGGCGACGATGGTTGCGCCCACGGCCAGCGCCCAGCCCGTGCGGGAGCCGCTGAAGTAGGGCCAGACCCGCGCGAGGCGGCGCCACAGGCTCAGTCTGGCGGCCGTGGCGGGGGCTTGGATGTCGGTGGTGGAGCTCACGTTGTGTGTTGGGTTGGGGGCAGGCTGTCGGGTTTGCTCAGTCCCAAGGCCAGCAGCAGGCCGATCAGGACGCAGAAGAAATCGCCGATCAGGCCATCGTAAAGGGTGGAGTTGAACAGGCAGGCGACCGCCAGCGCCAGCAAGGCGGACTGCGCGGCCCGGGCGTAAGGCGTCTCCATCTTCAGGGTGTCGCGCAGCACCGAGAGCATGAAGCCGGCGATCAGCAGCAGGCCGGGAATGCCGAGTTGCACGCCCCAGAGCAGGTATTCCTGGTGCGGGTTGCTGCCGCGGTTGATGTCCTCATGCCGGGGATTGTCCAGGCGCTCCAGCCGGTCGTACTCGCTGCTCCAGCTTCCAACGCCCGCCCCGGCAAGCGGCCTTTGGGCAATCACCTGGGCGGCCCGGCGCCAGAACGCGAGCCGTATACCCGACGAGGTGCTGGCGTCGTGTTTGGCCGAGTAGCCTTGCACCTCCGTCTTGAGCTGGGTCAACCTGTCGCGCATCATGGGCGAGCTGAAAAATAGGACGGTGACAAGCAGGAAGGGCAGCGCGGCCACGATCATGCGGTACCTTCCGGGCAACTGCCACATGATGGCCAGGGACAGCAGCGCGACGCCGACCAGCTGGCCGCTGCGGCCCACCATGACAAAGAACACATTGGCCAGGGAGAGGACGGCTGCCGCGGCAGCGATTCGCGGGCCGAAGCGGCCGGGCACCAGGCCGCGCAAATGCCAGCACAGCGCGGCGAACACGGCGCTCATGATGCCCTGGTCAAGATAGCCCGAAAACACCGTGTAGTGCGAGACGGTGGTGCGGGAGCTGGCCCAGGCAACCGGCATGTCGGCAAAAAGCATCCAGGAACTGATGACCACCAGCAGTTGCGTGACGGCGAAGGCCGCGAGGGCATACAGGGCTTCGCGGCGGTCGCGGATCAAGGCCATCATCGCCAGGATGAGCAGGAGCTTGCCGTACTTGGCCAGGGAGCCGGCGGCCTCCTGCAGCGGGGCGACCGTCCAGAACAGGCTCAGCACAAAGGCCAGCAGCACGGCCAGCACGGCCGGCAGCGTGAAGGTTTGTGCCAGGGCCACGCCGTCCCGGGACAGGCCTTTGCGCAAGAGCAGGGTCGCCACGGCGCAGAGCAGCAAGAGCAGCTTGGCGATGCTGATGATGGCGATGGACAACCCCACGGAAGCCGCCGCCAGGCAAATGACGGCAAGCCGGAAATTGATTGTCTTGATTCGCAAAATGGTCGTGGGGGTTGCCTGGCGGATGCCGCATTATCGGCGATTCCATTTGCCGCCAAGGCCTTGAATGCCGGGGGGCTCTGCTATGCTGTCAGCGCGTCGTGCGGGGCCGGTTTCACTGGCAAAATCCCGGGTGGTTTCCTCCTTCACCTCATTGCAAAGGCATTCGTTGGCAAGCTTGTCCGTCACAGTCATCACCCACAACGAGGCCCACAACATGGAGGCCTGCCTTCGCTCCGTGAGCTTCGCGGACCAGGTCGTGGTGCTCGATTCCGGCAGTACCGACAACACCGTGCAAATTGCCCGCTCCCTGGGCGCCGAAGTCAGCGTCAGCCCCGACTGGCAGGGCTTCGGCATCCAGAAGAACCGGGCCCTGGCGCTCGCCACCTCGGACTGGGTGCTGTCGCTTGACGCAGACGAACGCGTGACGCCCGAGCTGCAGCTGGAAATCCTGGCCTGCCTGCGGGCCCCGGCCTTCGATGTGTATGCCTTTCCCCGGCTCTCGAGCTACTGCGGGCAGTACATGCGCCATTCAGGCTGGTACCCCGACCGGGTCACCCGGCTGTTTCGCCGCACGGCGGCCCGCTTCAGCGAGGACCTGGTGCATGAAAAAGTGCTGGCCCAGGGGCCGGTCGGCCAGTTGCGCTCCGAGCTGCTGCACGAAAGTTTCCGCAACTTCGAGGCGGTTCTGGACAAGGCCAACCGCTATTCCACGGCGGGCGCGCAGAGTCTGCTGGGCAAGGGCAAAACGGCCTCGGTCGGCAAGGCCATAGGGCACGGCCTGTGGGCCTTTATCCGCACCTACTTTCTGCGCCTGGGTTTCCTCGACGGCCGGATGGGCCTGGTGCTGGCCATCTCCAACGCCGAGGGAACCTATTACCGCTACCTCAAGCTGTGGCTGCTGCAGCAGGGCGCCAAGGGAGCGCCGGCCGGCCGATGAAGATCAGCTTTATCGTCCTGACCTACAACCGCACCGATGCCTTGCTGGCCGTGTTGCGGTCGCTGGCTGCGCAGTGCGGCGAGGACCATGAGGTGCTGGTGGCCGACGACGGCTCGCGGCCCGAGCAGGTGCAGATGCTGCTCGCGCAGTGCCCCGTGTTCAGGTGCCCGGCCCGCCACATCTGGCACCCCGACGTGGGCTTTACCGCGGCGCGGGCGCGCAACCTCGGGGCCAGCCGGGCCACGGGCGACTACCTGGTCTTTCTGGACGGCGACTGCGTGCCCAACAAGGCGTTTGTGGCAGCGCACACGCGGCTTGCCGAAAAAGGCTGCTTTGTGAACGGCAGCCGGGTGCTTATCAGCCAACGTCTGACAGAACGTGTAGTCAATGGCGCTATCGACCTGCCCAGCCGTCCTGTATGGTTCTGGCTGGGGGCGCGGCTCTCGGGGGGCAGCAACAAATTATTGCACCTGCTCCCCTGGGGGCGGCGTTTATTCAGGGTAAAACCGGACTTTCACTGGCATGGCATACGCAGCTGCAACCTGGGTGTCTGGCGCGCGGACTTTGTCGATGTCAACGGATTTGATGAAACCTTCGAAGGCTGGGGGCATGAAGATGCCGACCTCGTGCTCAGGCTTCACCACCTGGGCATTCACCGCAAAAACGGTTTCATGGGCACCGAAGTCTTTCACCTCTGGCACCGCGAGAACCCGCGCGACCAGGAGTCCATCAACAAAAAAAGGGTGCTTGAGCGCATGAAAACCGATGTGGTCCTGGCCGACAAAGGGCTTCGTGAACTTGATTCTTCCCCGGGCGTCAAATCCACCGTCAAAATAACCCCCCTGAACGGATCCAATTCTTCCCTATGAGCATTGCACCTTTTCTACGCCGCCGCACCCTTGTCAGCCTGCTGGCGGCCGGCGCCTTCCCTGTTCTGCCGGCTTTTGCGCAATTTCGCGTCGAGGTGTCCGGTGTGGGCCTGACCCAATTGCCCATCGCCGTCGCCGCGTTTCGCGGGGATGCGCAGGCGCCGCAAAAAATCGGCGCCATCGTGCGGGCCGACCTGGAGCGCAGCGGCATGTTCCGCCCGGTCGACACCACCGGTGTCACCGCCGACGAGAACACCCGGCCGGACCTGACGGCCTGGCGGCAAAAGGGCGCGGACTCCATGGTCACGGGCAGCGTGACCTTGCTGGCCGACGGCCGTTACGACGTGCGCCTGCGCCTCTGGGACATCGTGCGCGGCCAGGACCTGGGCGGGCAGAGCTACACCGTGGGCCCGGCCGACCTGCGCCTGTCGGCGCACCGCATCTCCGATTTTGTCTATGAAAAACTGACCGGCGAGAAGGGCATTTTCTCGACGCGCATCGCCTATGTGACCAAGGCGGCGCAGAAGTACAACCTCTGGGTGGCCGACTCCGACGGGGAGGGCGCCCAGTCCGCGCTGACCAGTCCCGAGCCCATCATCTCGCCGGCCTGGTCGCCCAACGGCACGCAACTGGCCTATGTGTCTTTTGAATCGCGCAAGCCGGTGATCTACGCCCACGACGTGGCCAGCGGCAAGCGCCGCCTGCTGGCCAATTTCCGCGGCTCCAACAGCGCGCCGGCCTGGTCGCCGGACGGCAAACAGCTGGTGGCGACGCTGAGCCGCGACGGCGGCTCGCAGCTCTATGCCATAGGCCTCAATGGGGGCGATCCCAAACGGCTGACCCAGTCTTCCAGCATAGACACCGAGCCCGCCTTCTCGCCCGACGGGCGTTATATCTACTTCGTCAGCGACCGCGGCGGCGCGCCGCAGATCTACCGCATGGGCCCGAATGGCGGCAACGCCGAGCGCGTCACCTTTACCGGGAGCTACAACATCTCACCCGCCATCAGCCCCGACGGGCGCTGGCTGGCCTACATCTCGCGGGTGGGCGGCGCCTTCAAGCTGCACGTCATGGAACTTGCGACGGGGACCGTCACTCCAATCACCGACACTTCAGCCGATGAAAGCCCGAGCTTCGCGCCCAACAGCCGCCTGATCGTCTACGCGACCCACCAGCAGGGCAGGGAAGCGCTGATGACCACCACGCTGGACGGCAAGATCAAAGCCAAGCTGTCCGGCGCCAGCGGCGACATCCGGGAGCCCGATTGGGGACCCTTCCAGCGTTGACCCACGGCGCCAGCCAGGCGCTTCAAGCCACCGTTTTCGATCCGGCCCATTTTTATTTTTTGTAGAGGTACTTCATGAAACGCAGAATTTTTTCCATCATCTCCTCCCTGGTCCTGGCGGCCACGCTGACGGCCTGCGGCTCCGGCGTCAAGCTCAATGACGTTCCCGTCGAAGACCGCACGGGCCAGACCACACAAGGCGACCCGTCGGGCGCCAGCGGCCGTGGTGTGCAGCCGGTGCAGGTGGATGGCGCCGATGCGTCGCTCGCGGGCCCGGCCAATGTGGCCAAGGTTATCTACTTTGATTTCGACAGCTATGTGGTCAAGCCCGAATTCCAGGGCGTGATCGAGGCCCATGCCAAGTACCTGACCGCCAACAAGGGCCGCAAGATGGCCATTGAAGGCCACACCGACGAGCGCGGCGGCCGCGAATACAACCTGGCCCTGGGCCAGAAGCGCGCCGAAGCCGTTCGCCGCGCGCTGGGCCTGCTGGGCGTGGCCGATGCGCAAGTCGAGGCCGTGAGCTTCGGCAAGGAAAAACCCGCGGTGCCGGGCTCCGACGAGGAAGCCATGGCCAAGAACCGCCGCGCTGAACTGAGCTACCGCTAAGCCGGGTGCCGACCGTGAAGACCTTCCGGATCGCCGCGATCCTTGCGGCCGGCCTGCTGGCGTTCAACGCGCACGCGGGACTGTTTGAAGACGACGAGGCTCGCCGGGCGATCCTCGATTTGCGCCAGAAAGTCGATGCGGCGCAAACCCGCACGGCCGAAGAGCTGCGCAGGACCACCGAGGACAATGCCCAGCTGCGCCGCAGCCTGCTGGACCTGTCCAACCAGATCGAAGCCCTGCGCAATGAACTCGCCACCATGCGCGGGCAGAACGAGAACCTCACGCGCAGCGTGGCCGAGATGCAGCGTACCCAGAAGGACCTGACGACGGGCGTGGATGAGCGCCTGCGCAAGTTCGAGCCGGGCAAGGTCAACGTGGATGGCAAGGAGTTTGTCGCCGAGCCGGCCGAAAAGCAGGAGTTCGAGGCCGCGCTGGCCACGCTTCGCAAGGGCGACTTCGCGGCCGCGCAGACCAGCTTCCTGGCCTTCATGAAGCGCTACCCGCAAACCGGTTACCGCGCTTCCGCCCTGTTCTGGCTGGGCAATGCGCAGTACGCCTTGCGCAACTACCGTGACGCGGTGACCAATTTCCGCGCGCTCGTGACGGCCGAACCCGAGCACATGCGCGCGCCGGAAGCCTTGCTTTCGCTGGCCAACTGCCAGAGCGAGCTCAAGGACAACCGTTCGGCACGCAAGACGCTGGAAGACCTGATCAAGGCCTATCCCCAGGCCGAAGCGGCTTCCGTCGCCAAGGAGCGCCTGGCCAAGCTGAAGTAATCCGCAACCCGGGCAGGCTATTCGGCACGCCCGGGCTTGTGGACCATTCGCCACTAAAATTGGGCAATGGACATCTCCGCACTCAACAGTCTCACGGCCCAGGTTCTCTGGGCCGGTTTCATTCTGGCCATGGTTTTTGGCGCGATTGCCCAGCGCACCCACTTCTGCACCATGGGCGCCGTCAGCGACATCGTGAACATGGGCGACTGGACGCGCATGCGCATGTGGGGCATGGCCATAGGTGTGGCCATGATAGGTTTCTTCACCATGGCGGCCGCCGGGGTGATTGATCCCGCCAAGACGCTTTACGCATCCAACCGATTCATCTGGCTCTCGGCCCTGGTGGGCGGCGCGATGTTCGGTTTCGGCATGGTGCTGGCTTCGGGCTGCGGCAGCAAAACCCTGGTGCGCATAGGCGGCGGCAGCCTCAAGTCCGTCGTGGTGTTTGCCGTGATGGGCATCGCGGCCTTCGCCACGCTCAAGGGCATCACCGCCGTGGTCCGCGTGGCCACCGTCGACAAGGTGGCGATTGATTTCACGGCCAACGCGACCCTGCCGAACTGGGTGGCCGGCGCCATCGGCATCACGCCGGCCGCGGCCGGCATAGGCCTGGCCATTCTCATCGGCCTGGGCCTGATCGTCTGGGCCTTGTTCAGCGAGGACTTCCGCCGCTTCGACAGCCTGCTCGCGGGCCTGGGCATAGGCGGCGTCATCGCGGCCATGTGGTGGGTCAGCGGGCGCCTGGGCTATGTGGCCGAACACCCCGAGACGCTGCAGGAAGCTTTTCTGGCCACCAATTCGGGCCGGGCCGAGGCGCTGAGTTTTGTTTCGCCCGTGGCCTATACCGTGGACTGGCTGATGTTCTTCAGCGACAAGAGCAAGGTGCTCACGCTGGGCATTGTGTCGGTGTTCGGCGTGGTGGTCGGCTCGGCTGCCTATGCGCTGCTGTCGCGCAGCTTCCGCTGGGAAGGCTTTCGCGACGCGGAAGACACGGCCAACCACCTGGTGGGCGCCACGCTGATGGGCGTGGGCGGTGTCTGCGCCATGGGTTGCACCGTGGGGCAGGGCCTGTCGGGCATCTCGACCCTGAGCTTCACGAGCTTTGTGGCACTGGCAGCCATACTCGCGGGCTGCGTGGCGGGTTTGAAGTACCAGGTCTGGCGCCTTGAGCGCCAGGCCTGAGGCGCGCATAGCTTCACAGCCATGACCTCCCTGATCGAAGAACTCCCCGCCGACCTGGAGCGCCGCTTCGGCGGCCTGGCGCGCCTTTACGGCGCCGCGGGCGCGCAGCGCGTACGCGAGGCACACATCGTGGTCGTGGGCCTGGGCGGCGTGGGCTCCTGGGCGGCGGAAGCCGCGGCCCGCAGCGGCGTGGCTCGGCTGACCCTGATAGACCTGGACCACATCGCCGAATCCAATATCAACCGCCAGGTCCATGCGCTGGACAGCACCCTGGGGCAGGCCAAGGTGCAGGCCATGCGTGAACGCATCGCGCAAATCCACCCAGGCTGCCGAGTCGACGGCATCGAGGAGTTTGTTGATGCCGCCAACTGGCCCGGCATCTTGGGCCTTGAGGGCGGTTTTGACCGCAAGCAGCTGGCAGTGATCGACGCCTGCGACCAGGTGAAAGCCAAGACCGCCATGGCCGCCTGGGCCATCGCCAACAAGGTGAGCCTCGTCAGTGTGGGCGCGGCGGGCGGCAAGCGGCTGGCGCACCGTGTCGACATCGACGACCTGTCGCTGGTCACACACGACCCCTTGCTGGCGCAACTGCGCTACCGTCTGCGCAAGGAGCACGGCGCGGCGCGCAAGGGCAAGATGGGCGTGGCATGCGTATTCAGCCGCGAGGCCGTGCTGCAGCCCGCCGCCGCGGCCCAAAGCGACGGCAGCCTGAACTGCCATGGCTACGGGTCGGTCGTGAGCGTGACCTCGACCTTCGGCCTGTGCGCAGCTGGTTGGGCGCTCGACAAAATTGCCGCCTGAGTTTTTGCGAAGGGCTAAAAAACCACGCTATAATTCAAGGCTTTGCTGCTCTTGAAGTGGCAAATACCGGAATGTATCGCGAGGGAAACCCTGTGATATAACTCGGGACCATAGCTCAGTTGGTAGAGCAGCGGACTTTTAATCCGTTTGTCGTGGGTTCGACCCCCGCTGGTCCCACCAGAATTTCCGGGTTCTTAGCTCAGTTGGTAGAGCAGCGGACTCTTAATCCGTAGGTCGACAGTTCGAATCTGTCAGAACCCACCATCCCTCAAAAGGACTTGGCCGAAAGGCCAAGTCCTTTTGTTTTTGCGCGGGGACATCGCGGGGTCCGGCCTCAGTCCGATTCAGGCCGAATGCCCCAGCGCCGGCACGTCAAGCTGGGCCTGCCGCGCCACCCGTATGCAGTCTTTCATGTGCTCTTCACCGAAGTAGCGGATGGCCGCGTAGCCGACGGCGGCCGCGACAACCTGGCCGGCCAGCGGGACGTATTTGGCGGCCTGCTTGGCCGTCAGGCGCACGCCTATCTTGGTGGCGGCCTTGATGACCAGGTCGCGGCTGATGAATTTGCCGATCAGTACTGAGCCCACCAGGGCCACGGCTTTTTGCACCTGATCGCGCTTTTTCGGTTCGAGCTGGTCGAGCTGCTGCGGCGTGAGGCCGAATTCCTTGTTGATCTCGGGGATGAGCCGGGACAGCATGGCCGCGTCCACCATCCAGTCGAGGCCGGGCACCGGCACGGCGCTGGCCGCGGCCGCGACCACGGCGCGCCTGTTGAGCAGTTTGCGGCTGCGTTTGACGGCGGCTGACAGCGCGGCGTTATCCGCGGCCATGTGCAAGGCGGAAGGCATGGATCAAATCCTTTCAAGGACGGCCCTGCATGGGCAAACAAGGGGTGCAGGCGCAGGCCTGCAGCCACTTTACACCGCAGCGGTTTCTATCTGCTCGGTCAGCTCCAGCCACCGTTCTTCCAGCATGCCTATTTCGCCTTCGATGGCCTTGAGGCGCTTGCCGGCCTGGGCCAGCTCGGCCGGCGCGGTGGTGGTGGCCAGCAGGGCCTGCAGGCTGTCACGTTCGGTGTTGAGCGCCTTCATGCGCTGGTCGATTTTCTCGACCTCCTTGCGCAGCGGCTTGGTGGCCTCGGCCTGCTGCTGGCGGCGCTGCGCGTCGAGCTTGCGCTGCTCGGGCGTGTCGCGCGGCACGGGTTTCTTTTCCGCGGGCGCGGGGGCTGGTGTTTCTGCTTTGGCGGCCGGGGCCGCGCCGGCTTTTTTGGCCTCTTCGCGCTGGCGCTTGGCCTCGTCGAGCAGGTAGCGCTGGTAGTCGTCAAGGTCGCCGTCGAAGGGCGCAACACCGCCGCGCGAGACCATCCAGAACTCGTCGCAGACGGCGCGCAGCAGCGCGCGGTCATGGCTGACCAGCATCACCGTGCCTTCGAACTCGTTGAGTGCCATCGACAGCGCCTCGCGCGTGGCCAGGTCCAAATGGTTGGTCGGCTCGTCGAGCAGCAACAGGTTGGGGCGCTGCCAGACAATCATGCACAGCACCAGGCGGGCTTTTTCGCCGCCGCTCATGCTGCCCACGGCCTGCTTGACCATATCGCCGCTGAAATTGAACATGCCCAGGAAGGCGCGCAGGTCCTGCTCGCGCGTTTGTTGGCCGCTGATTTTGCCGGCGGCGGTGACTTCCTTGACGAGGCGGATCATGTGCTCCAGCGGCGTGTCGGCCGGGCGCAGCACGTCGAGTTCCTGCTGGGCGAAGTAGCCGATGTTCAGGCCCTTGCCTTCGGTCATCTCTCCTTGAATAGGTGCCAATGCGCGCGCCACGGTCTTGACCAGCGTCGATTTGCCCTGGCCGTTGGCGCCCAGGATGCCTATGCGCTGGCCGGCCAGCACCGACTTGCTGACGTTTTGCACGATGACCGTGGGCGGCGTGCCTTCGGGTGAGCCTTCGGGCGGCGGGTAGCCGAAGAAGGCGTTCTGCATCGAGAGCATGGGATTGGGCAGGTTGGCCGGTTCCTTGAACTCGAAGGTGAAATCGGCCTCGGCCAGCAGCGGCGCGATTTTTTCCATGCGGTCCAGCGCCTTGACGCGGCTTTGCGCCTGCTTGGCCTTGCTGGCCTTGGCCTTGAAGCGCGCGATGAATTTCTGCAGGTGGGCGATCTTGTCCTGCTGTTTGGCAAAGGCGGTTTGCTGCAAGGCCATCTGCTCGGAACGCAAGTCTTCGAACTTGCTGTAGTTGCCGCCGTAGCGTGTCAGCCTGGCGTTTTCGATGTGCACCGTCACGTCGGTCACGGCGTCGAGGAATTCGCGGTCATGGCTGATGACCAGCATGGTGCCCTGGTATTTTTTGAGCCAGGCTTCGAGCCAGACCAGCGCGTCCAGGTCCAGGTGGTTGGTGGGCTCGTCGAGCAGCAGCAGGTCGGACGGGCACATCAGCGCGCGCGCCAGCTGCAGGCGCATGCGCCAGCCGCCGGAGAAGCTGTTGACGGGGTTGTCGAGCTCGCTGACCTTGAAACCCAGCCCGAGGATCAGGGCCTGGGCCCTGGCTTGCGCGTCGTGCGCGCCGGCGTCGTACAGCGCCATATAGGCGTGGGCCATGCGGTCGCCGTCGCCGCTGGCCTCCGAGGCCTCTACCTCGGTCTGCGCGGCCAGCAGAACGACGTCGCCTTCGACCACGAAGGCAGTCGCGCTCTGGTCGGTCTCGGGCATGTCCTGCGCCACTTGCGCCATGCTCCACTGCGCGGGAATCGAAAAATCGCCGCCGTCCTCGTGCAGCGTGCCGTTGAGCATGGCGAACAGCGAGGATTTGCCCGCGCCGTTGCGGCCCACCAAACCGATTTTTTCACCGGGGTTGAGGGTGACGGACGCGCTGTCCAGAATCACTTTGGCGCCGCGGCGCAGCACGACGTTTTTAAGGGTAATCATTTAATGTGCAATTTCAGGAAAAGTAGTCGGGCGGCGGTGTCCACGCCTGGCCCTTGCGGTGCAAGAGCCGCGCCAGGGCTTCATGCCGGCCGTCAAGCCGGCTCAGGCCAGTTGTTCGCGCGTCAGCAGCAAAACCTGGTCGGCGCCCGAGCTGGTCTCGAACCACAGCGGTTCAAGCGTCGGGAAGGCGCGCTCGAAATTCTCGCGCTCATTGCCGATTTCCAGCACCAGGACCGCATTTTCGCTCATATGGCGCGCCGCGTTTTGAATCAGGCCTCGAATGAAGTCCATGCCGTCGCTGCCGCCGGCCAGCGCCAGGTCCGGTTCCGCGCGGAATTCGGGGGGAAGGGCAGCCATGCTGGCCGCGTTCACATAGGGCGGATTGCACAGGATCAGGTCGTATTGGCCCGCGCAGGCGGCCAGTCCGTCCGATTCAATCAGCGTGATGCGGTTGTCCAGGTGGTGGCGGTCCACATTGATGCGGGCCACGGCCAGGGCGTCCAGGCTGATGTCGGCGGCCTCCACTATCACGTCGGGATAGGTGATGGCCGCGAGAACGGCCAGGCTGCCGTTGCCGGTGCACAGGTCGAGCACGCGGTGGGTGTGCTCGCCCAGCCAGGGGTCTATGCTGGCGTCGGCCAGCAGCTCGGCGATCAGCGAGCGCGGGATGATCACGCGTTCGTCGACGTAAAAAGGCAGGCCCATGAGCCAGGCTTCGTTCGTGAGGTAGGCAGCCGGCTTGCGTGTGCTGATGCGCGCATCCAGCAATGCGGCGACCTGCGCTTCTTCTTCGGTGGTCACCAGCCGAGTTTCGACAGAATCAAGGTCGTCCAGCGGCAAGCCCAGCTTCCACAGCACCAGCCAGGCGGCTTCGTCGAAGGCGTTGGTCGTGCCCTGGCCGAAGCCGTTGGAAAAGTTCAGGCCCGCGGCGTCGAGCCTGGCCGCCATCTGCTCGACCAGTGCCAGCACCGTCAGGGGCGTTGCGGCCTTTGTCATGCCGCCAGCCGTTCCAGCACGCCCTTGTAGATGTTCTTGAGCGGATCGAGGGAGCTCACCGGCACACATTCATTGATCTTGTGGATGGTGGCGTTGAGCGGGCCGAATTCAATGACCTGCGGGCAGATCTTGGCGATGAAACGGCCGTCGCTGGTGCCGCCCGTGGTGGACAGCTCGGTCTGCAGCCCGGTTTCGGCTTCGATGGCGCCGCGCACCGCATCGACCAGCGTGCCCGGTGTGGTCAGAAAGGGCAGGCCGCCCAGCGTCCATTTGAGGTCGTAATCGAGCTGGTGCCGGCTCAGCAAGGCCTGCAGGCGCTGCTGCAGGCTTTCGGGCGTGGATTCGGTGCAGAAGCGGAAGTTGAAGTCGACCACCAGCTCGCCCGGGATCACGTTGGACGCGCCGGTGCCGCCATGGATGTTGGACACCTGCCAGCTGGTAGCCGGGAAAAAGGCATTGCCCTTGTCCCATTCGGTGGCCACCAGCTCGGCCAGCGCCGGCGCGAACAGGTGGATAGGGTTTCTGGCCAGGTGCGGGTAGGCGATGTGGCCTTGCACGCCCTTGACCGTGAGTTTGCCGCTCAGGGTGCCGCGTCGCCCGTTCTTGATCATGTCGCCCAGCTGGGCGACCGAGGTGGGCTCGCCCACGATGCAGTAGTCCAGCACCTCGCCGCGCGCCTTGAGCTGCTCGCAGACCACGACCGTGCCGTCGACCGCCGGGCCTTCCTCGTCGCTGGTGACCAGGAAGGCGATGGACAGGGTTGGATCGGGATGCGCGGCCAGGAACTCCTCGACCGCCACCACCATGGCCGCGATGGAGGTTTTCATGTCGGCGGCGCCGCGCCCGTAAAGCTGGCCGTTGCGATGGCTGGGCGTGAAGGGGTGGCTCTGCCACTGCTCAAGCGGGCCGGTGGGCACTACGTCGGTATGGCCGGCAAATACAAGCGTCTTGGCCGGCGTCTTGGCGGATGCCGGCTTGCCCGCGCGCTTGGCCCAGAGGTTGGTCACGCGGAAGTTTTCAGGGCCGCTGCTGATGGTTTCGCACTGGAAGCCCAGCGGCGCCAGGCGTTCAATCAGCAGGGCCTGGCAGCCGGCGTCGTCGGGGGTGACGGAGGGGCGGGAGATCAGTTGTTCAACGAGGTGCAGGGTTCGGGACATGGTCGGTCAATCGCGTTCGAGTCGGCCCGAAGAAGCGAGCACCGTCGTGTTTTTCAGTGTTTCACGTCCAGCGTGATTTCGGTGAAGGACGGTTCGTCATCCGGGTCTTCTTCGGGCTCCAGCGCCTTGGCCTTGACGGCGAAGTCGTTTTCGAGGCGCCACATCAGGTTGGTCGGCGAGTCGGCATACAGAATGCCTTCCTTGCGGGTGACAGTGCCGTCCACAATCAGTTTGGCGATGTCCTGCTCGAAGGTCTGCGAGCCCTCGGCCATGGATTTTTCCATGGCTTCCTTGACGCCCGAGAAATCGCCTTTTTCAATCAGCTCGGCGATCAGCTTGGTGTTGAGCATGACCTCCACCGCCGGCGTGCGGCCGCCGTCCTGGGTGCGCAGCAGGCGCTGCGAGACGATGGCCTTGAGCGCCGCGGCCAGGTCGCCCAGCATGGTGCTGCGCACCTCGACCGGGTAAAAGCTCAGGATACGGTTGAGCGCCTGGTAGCTGTTGTTGGCGTGCATGGTGGCCAGGCACAGATGGCCCGACTGCGCATAGGCAATGGCGGCCGACATGGTTTCCCGGTCGCGGATTTCACCGATCAGGATCACGTCGGGCGCCTGGCGCAGCGCGTTCTTGAGCGCCACCTGCAGCGATTGTGTGTCGCTGCCGACCTCGCGCTGGTTGACGACCGACTTCTTGTTGGTGAACAGGAATTCGACCGGGTCCTCGATCGTGAGGATGTGGCCCAGCGAAATTTCGTTGCGGCGGTCCATCATGGCCGCCAGCGTGGTGCTCTTGCCGGCGCCGGTGGAGCCCACCATCAGCAGCAGCCCGCGCTTTTCCATGATCAGGTCGGCCAGGATGGGCGGCACGTTCAGGCTGTCCAGCGGCGGAATTTCCGTGGGGATGAAACGGATCACCGCGGCATAGGTGCTGCGTTGCCTGAAGGCGCTGATACGGAAGTTGCCCAGGCCGGCAATCGGCAGCGCCATGTTGAGCTCGCCGATTTCCTCCATCTCCTCGATGCGCTCGGGCGGCAGCACCTCGGCCAGCAGGTTGCGCGGCGCGTCCGGCGGCAGGATTTGCGCGTTGATCGGAATGGCCTGGCCGTTGATTTTGATCAGGGCGGGGGAATGGGCCGACAGGTAAACGTCGGATGCCTTTTTGTCCGCCATCAAACGAAGGATTCTTTCCATCGTGCTCATAGTCCGCTCCCAGTCATTTCAATCTGTCAATCAAACCGCAAGGAAAGTGCTCAGTCGCGCAAGAGGTCGTTCAGGCTGGTGGTGGAGCGGGTTTTCGCGTCCACGCGCTTGACGATCACCGCGCAGTACATGCTGTACTTGCCGCCGGCCTTAGGCAGGTTGCCCGAGACCACGACGGAGCCCGCGGGAATACGGCCGTAGGTGACGGTGTCGGCTTCGCGGTCGTAAATCGGCGTGCTCTGGCCGATATAAACGCCCATGGAGATGACCGAGTTTTCTTCCACGATCACGCCTTCGACGACTTCGGAGCGCGCGCCTATGAAGCAGTTGTCTTCAATGATGGTGGGGTTGGCCTGCAGGGGTTCGAGCACGCCGCCCAGGCCCACGCCGCCGGAGAGGTGAACGTTGTTGCCGACCTGCGCGCAGCTGCCCACGGTGGCCCAGGTGTCGACCATGGTGCCTTCGCCGACCCAGGCGCCGATGTTGACGTAGCTGGGCATCAGGATCGCGCCCTTGGCGATGTAGCTGCCGCGGCGCGCCACGGCGGGCGGCACCACGCGCACGCCGGTGGCGCGCATTTCGCTTTCGCTCAGGTGGGCGAACTTGGTGGGCACCTTGTCGAAAAAGCCCAGGTCGCCGGCGCGCATCAGTTCGTTGTCCTTCAGGCGAAAGCTCAGCAGCACGGCCTTCTTGATCCACTGGTGGGTGGTCCACTGGCCCACGCCTTCGCGGGTGGCCACGCGCAGCTTGCCGCTGTTGAGCTGGGCGATGGTGTGCTCGACGGCGTCCAGCACTTCCTTGGGGGCCGATTGGGGCGACAGGTTCGCGCGATTTTCCCAGGCCGCGTCAATGGTGCTTTGCAGGTTGTCTTGTGTCATGTTGGTTTCAGTCTTGTTGTCAGTGAAGTCAGGGGTTTCTGGATTGGATGAATTGAACGATGCGCTGCGCCGCTTCCACGCATTCAGCGGTTTCTGCCACCAGCGCCATGCGGATTCTGCCGGCGCCGGGATTGTGCCCCTGCGCGTCGCGCGCCAGGTAGCTGCCCGGCAACACCACGACATTGTAGAGAGCGAGCAGCTCGCGTGAAAACGCGGTGTCCGAGCCCTTGAAAGTCTCGGGGATTCCGGCCCACAGGTAAAAGCCCGCGTCGGGCAGCGCGACGTCCATCACGGCTGAGAGCATGGGCGTGACCTGGGCGAATTTTTCGCGGTACATCGCGCGGTTGTCCACCACGTGCCGCTCGTCATTCCAGGCCGCGATGCTGGCGGCCTGCACGACCGGGCTCATGGCGCTGCCGTGGTAGGTGCGGTACAGCAAAAAGGGCTTGATCAGGGCAGCGTCGCCGGCCACAAAGCCGCTGCGCAGGCCGGGCACATTGCTGCGTTTGGACAGGCTGGTCAGCGACACCAGGTTTTTGAAGTCATGCCGGCCCAGCCTGGCCGCCGCCTGCAGGCCGCCCAGAGGCGCCTCGTCGCGGAAGTAGATTTCGCTGTAGCACTCGTCAGAGGCGATCACAAAGCCGTGGCGGTCGCTGAGCTCGAACAGCAGCTTCCATTCATCCAGCGACATCACGGCGCCGGTGGGGTTGCCCGGCGAGCAGACAAACACCAGCTGGGTCCTGGCCCAGACGGCCTCGGGTACACCGGCCCAGTCGACCGCGAAATTGCGCGTCGGGTCGCTGGGGGCAAACCAGGCCTGGGCGCCGGCCAGCAGGGCCGCGCCTTCGTAGATTTGATAAAACGGGTTGGGGCAAACCACGGTGGCGCCCGGCTTGCCGGCGTCCAGCACGGTCTGCGCCAGCGAAAACAGCGCCTCGCGCGAGCCGTTGACGGGCAGGATTTGTGTGGCCGGGTCCAGCTTCAGGTCGTAGCGGCGGGCCACCCAGTCGGCCATGGCCTGGCGCAGTTTGGGCTCGCCCAGGGTGCCCGGGTAGTTCGCCAGGCCGCTCAGGCTGGCCGTCAACGCGTCCTTGATCAGCTGCGGCGTGGCATGGCGGGGCTCGCCTATGCCCAGGCTGATGGCTTTGTAGGCGGGATTGGGGGTGACGTCGGCGTGCAACTGGCGCAGCCGCTCAAAAGGATAGGGCTGGAGGCGTGAAAGCAGGGGATTCATACCCGGATTATCCAGCCTCGCGGCCGGCCCAAAACGACCGGCTGCCGGGCTCGCACCTCCGGGACGGCCGGCTTGCTGCCAAATTGATAGCTTGGGCGTCAGGCTGGGTGCCGCTGGGGCGGCATTGGTGCCGCTGCTTTGAGGCCGGCCCGCCACGGCAGGCCGGTAGCCGCACCGGCCGGTGCGTGCGGCGCGAAGCAAAGTGTTTCACGCCGGCCCCGTCAAGGGCCTTTTTCCCGGCAAAATCCCGGTCCCGCTCGGGTAACATGGCGGACCGTGCCGCTTGCCGAAAGCGGCACCCGATATGCCAGCGTTGTTGTAAAAACGCTATAAAAATCAACGAGTTAGCCTAGGGCTAACCGCAAGCTCACAAAAACAGGGACAGCCGTGCGTCTCAATTCGATCAAGCTATCTGGTTTCAAGTCATTCGCGGAGCCCACCAATTTTGTATTACCGGGCCAACTGGTGGGTGTGGTGGGCCCCAACGGCTGCGGCAAGTCCAACATCATGGACGCGGTGCGCTGGGTGCTGGGCGAGAGCAAGGCCTCTGAACTGCGCGGTGAGTCCATGCAGGACGTGATTTTCAACGGCACCACCTCGCGCAAGCCGGCCAGCCGCTCCAGCGTGGAACTGGTGTTCGACAACGCCGACCACCGCGCCGGCGGCCAGTGGGGCCAGTTTGTCGAGATCGCCGTCAAGCGCGTGCTCACGCGCGACGGCACTTCCAGCTACTACATCAACAACCAGCCGGTGCGCCGCCGTGACGTGCAGGACGTGTTCCTGGGTACCGGCCTGGGCCCGCGCGCCTACGCCATCATCGGCCAGGGCACCATCAGCCGCATCATCGAGTCCAAGCCCGAAGAGCTGCGCCTGTTCCTCGAGGAAGCCGCCGGGGTTTCCAAGTACAAGGAACGCCGCCGCGAGACGGCCAACCGCCTGTCCGACACCCGCGAAAACCTGACCCGCGTCGAAGACATCCTGCGCGAACTCAACGCCAACCTGGACCGGCTGGAAAAGCAGGCCGAAGTGGCCCTGCGCTACAACACCCTGCACGCCGATGCCAGCCTCAAGCAGCACCAGCTGTGGTTTTTGAAGCGCGCCGAAAGCGAGGCCGACCAGGCCAAGGTCAAGGCCGATGCCGAAAAGGCGGTGAACGACCTGGAAAGCCGCGTGGCCGATTTGCGCCACATCGAGGCCGACCTGGAAACCATACGCCAGGCGCACTACGCGGCCGGCGACCAGGTCAACCAGGCCCAGGGCAAGCTGTATGAGGCCAGTGCCGAAGTCGGCCGGCTGGAAGCCGAGATCCGTTTCGTGGTCGACGGCCGCCAGCGCGTCGAGCAGCGGCTGAACCAGCTCAAGGAACAAACCGCGCAGTGGGCGACCCGCAAGGAAGACGCCGCCGTCGAGACCGAAAGCCTGGCCGCCCAGGCCATCGAAGCCGAGGAAAAGGCCGAACTGTTGGCCGCGCAGACCGAAGAACACCTGACGCAGCTGCCGGCCCTTGAGGACGCGCTGCGCCAGGCCCAGGCCAAGGCCAACGAGCAGCGCACCAGCGTGGGCCAGGTGCAGCAGCAGATCCAGGTGCTGGCCGCCGACCAGCGCAACATCGAGGAGCAGTCGCGCAGCCTGGGCTTGCGCCTGGAAAAGCTCACGGCCGACCGCAACGCGCTCAATGCGCCCGACGAAGCCCGCCTGGCCAACCTGAACACCCAGTTCGCCGCCGCGCAGGAAGCCCAGGCCGAAGCCGAAGCCCGCTTGCACGAGCTGACCGAGAGCGTGCCCCAGCTCGACGAAGAGCGCCGCACGCTGCAGCAGACCGTCAACACCGAATCGGCCAAGCGGGCCGACCTGTCGGCGCGCATGGAAGCCCTCAAGGCCTTGCAGGAAAAGGTCAAAACCGACGGCAAACTCAAGCCCTGGCTGGCCAAGCACGGCCTGGACGGCCTGCAGGGCCTGTGGAGCCGCATCCACATCGAGCAGGGCTGGGAGAATGCGCTGGAAGCCGCTCTCAGAGAGCGGCTTGGCGCCCTTGAGGTGTCCCGGCTCGACATGGTGCGCGGCTTTGCCGGCAGCGACGGGCAGGGCACGCCGCCGGCCAAGCTTGCGTTTTACTCGCCGCCCAGCGCTGCCGCGCCCGCGCGCGTCAATCCCGCGATCAACCTCAAGCCCCTGACCGAGCTGCTGCGCCTGAACGACGCCGGCCAGTCGGCGCTGCTGGGCGACTGGCTCAACGGTTGCTACACCGCGGGTAGCCTGGACGACGCGCTGGCCGCGCGCGACAAGCTGCAGGCCGGCGAGGTGATCTATGTGCAAAGCGGCCATGCCGTGACGCACCACAGCGTGAGTTTTTACGCCCAGGATTCCGAGCAGGCGGGCCTGTTGGCGCGCGCCCAGGAAATTGAAAACCTCGACAAGCAACTCAAGGCCCAAGCCCTGATCAGCGAAGAAGCCCGCTCCGCGCTGGTGCGTGCCGAAGCCGCCTATGCCGATGCCGCCCAGCGCCTGGCCACGGCACGCCGCGAAACCGCCGAAGGCCAGAGCCGTACCCACGAGCTGCAGGTCGAAGTGCTGCGCCTCACGCAGCTGGCCGAGCAGACCCGCGCCCGCAGCGAGCAGATCCAGGCCGACATGGCCGAAATCGAAGCCCAGCTCGGCGAATTGCAGGAGCGCAAGGTCACGGCCGAGGGCCGCTTTGAAGAGCTGGACATGCAGCTGGCCGACAGCCAGGAACGCCATGCCCAACTCGACGACCGCGTGATAGAGACCGAACGCAAGCTCGGCGAGTCGCGCGAGCAGCAGCGCACGCTGGAGCGCCAGGCCCAGGAAGCCGCCTTCGCGCTGCGCAGCCTGGCCTCGCGCCGCGAGGAACTGACCCGCTCCATCGACATGGCCGCCCAGCAGGCGGCCTCCATCGCCAGCGAGGAGGCGCAGGCCCGCGAAGAGCTGTCGCGCCTGACCGATGCCGCCGCGCAGGCCGGCCTGCAAAGCGCCCTGAGCGTCAAGCTCGAGCGCGAGGCCGACCTGGGCGCCAAACGCAGCCAGTACGACGACCTGACCAGCAAGCTGCGCGCCAGCGACGAGCGCCGCCTGCAGCTCGAGCGCGAGCTCGACCCGCTGCGCCAGCGCATCACCGAGTTCCAGCTCAAGGAACAGGCCGCGCGCCTGGGCTTCGAGCAGTACGAGCAGTTGCTGGCCGACGCCCAGGCCGACCTCGCCGCTGTGGAGCAGTCCATACAGTCCGGCAATGTGCGCCTCACGGGCCTGCAGGGCGAAATCGACCGCATCAACCGCGAAATCCAGTCGCTGGGAGCCGTCAACCTGGCCGCGCTTGATGAGCTGAGCGCCGCGCGCGAACGCAAGCAGTTCCTCGATTCGCAGTCCAAGGACCTCAACGAGGCCATGACCACGTTGGAAGACGCGATCAAGAAGATCGACATCGAAACGCGCGACCTGCTCTCCAGCACCTTCGACACCGTCAACGGTCATTTCGGCCGCATGTTCCCCGAGCTTTTCGGCGGCGGCAACGCCAAGCTCATGATGACGGGCGAGGAAATCCTCGACGCCGGCGTGCAGGTGATCGCCCAGCCGCCCGGCAAGAAGAACCAGACCATCCACCTGCTGTCCGGCGGCGAAAAAGCGCTGACTGCCATCGCGCTGGTGTTCGCCATCTTTCAGCTCAACCCAGCGCCTTTCTGCCTGCTGGATGAGGTCGACGCGCCGCTGGACGACGCCAACACCGAGCGTTATGCCAAGCTGGTGCGCTCCATGAGCAAGGAAACCCAGTTCCTGTTCATCAGCCACAACAAGATCGCGATGGAAATGGCCGAGCAGCTGATAGGTGTGACCATGCAGGAGCAGGGTGTCTCGCGCATCGTGGCCGTGGACATGGAAGCCGCTATTGGCTTCGCCGAGGCGGCCTGATCCCCGTATGAGTAGTTTGCAGATCAGTCTGGCGGTGGTGGGCGGCCTGGTGCTGGCCGGCGTCGTGGCCCACAGCGCCTGGTCCTCACGCCGGAACCTGCCCAAGCGCGCCACACCCGAGGCCGCGCCTGCGCCGGAAACTCCCGCCGCGGCGGATCAGCAGCCGCCAACTGCAGGCGAAGGCGAGGCTGAACGGCTGGAGCCCAGCTTTGACGCCGACTCGGGCCTGGCTTCGCTGAACGCGCTGACCCGGCTCACCACGCCCGAGCGCAAGCCCGGCCTGGACATCCTGATCGACGCCATGGCGGCCATCGCCCTGGACAACGTGGTTTCGGGCGAGGCCGCGCTGGCTGCCATGCCCAGCACGCGCCGCGCCGGCAGCAAGCCTTTCGGCGTTGAGGGCCTGAGCGTCATCACCGGCGAATGGGAGTTCCCGACGGCCGGCCACCGCTACAGCGCTTTCCAGTGCGGCGTGCAATTGGCCAATCGCACCGGCGCGCTCAACCAGATCGAATACTCCGAATTTGTCATGAAGGCCCAGGCCTTTGCCGACGCCGTGGGCGGTGAGCCCGAGTTCCCCGAAATGCTGGACGAGGTCGCCCGCGCCCGCGAACTCGACCAGTTCGCCAGCGCCCACGATGCGCAGCTCAGTTTCACGCTTCGCGCCGTCAACACCGCCTGGAGCCCCGGCTATGTGCAGCAAAGCGCGGCCCGGCTCGGTTTTGTGCCGGGCTCCATCCCCGGCCGCATGGTGCTGCCGGCTAGCCAGCCGGGCCATGCGCCCATCCTGGGCCTGGCTTTCGACACCCAGGCCGCCATGGCCGAAGACCCCGAACAGACGGCCTTGCGCGAACTCACGCTGTCGCTGGATGTGCCCCAGGTGCTGCGCTCCGAGCAGCCCTTCGCCCGCATGTGCGAGGCGGCGCTGTCCCTGGCCGCCAATATGGACGGCGTGATCATCGACGACAACGGCAACCTGATCCGCCCCGAGGCCATGGAAGTCATACATGCCGACCTCGAGCAGCTCTATGACACGCTGGACAGCCGCGATTTGTCGGCCGGCTCGGTGCTGGGGCGCCGGCTTTTTTCCTGATTTCCTCGGGCCCTGTTGCCCTTTCTCGATATTTCCATGGCCACCAAAGACCTGTTTGCGCCACCCGAGCCTTCGCCGCAGCCGACAGCCGCCGCGGCGCGGGCCGCCGCCCTGCGCGCCGAGCTGCACCTGCACGCGCACCGCTACTACGTGCTCGACGAACCGACGATTCCCGATGCCGAGTACGACAAGCTCTTCAGGGAACTGCAGGAACTCGAAGCCGCCCATCCCGAACTGCTGACGCCGGACTCACCGACCCAGCGTGTGGGCGGCAAGCCCCTGGACCAGTTCGCCAGCGTGCGCCACAAGGTGCCCATGCTCAGCATACGCACCGAGACCGACACCGAGGCCACGGGCGCGCAGAACTTCGACACCCGCGTGCGCAAGGAGCTGGGCCTGGCCGAGTCCGAACCGCCGGTCGAGTATGTCGCTGAGCTCAAGTTCGACGGCCTGGCCATGAGCTTGCGTTACGAGAACGGCATCCTGGTGCAGGCCGCCACGCGCGGCGACGGCGAAGTCGGCGAGGACGTCACGCAGAACATACGCACCATCAATCAGATTCCCTTGCGCCTGCCCGCTGACGCTCCGCCTGTAATGGAAGTGCGCGGCGAGGTGTATATGCGCCGCGCCGACTTTGAAGCGCTCAATGAAAAGCAGCGCGAGAAGATCGCGCAAGGTGCCAAGGGCGAAAAAACCTTCGTCAACCCGCGCAATGCGGCGGCCGGCGGTGTGCGCCAGCTGGACCCGGCCCTGGCAGCGCGGCGGCGCCTGAGCTTTTTTGCCTATGGCCTGGGCGAGATCACGCCGGCGGAAGAGGGCGGCCCGGCCTTCGAGAGCCACTTCCAGATGCTGCTGACGCTCAAATCCTGGGGTTTTCCGGTGGCGTCGCAGACGCAGCTCGCGCAGGGCGCGCCCGAGCTGATCGCCTTTCACGAAGCCATGGGCCGGCAGCGCGACAGCCTGCCTTACGACATCGACGGCGTGGTCTACAAGGTCAACAGCCTGGCGCTGCAAAAAAAGATGGGCTTTGTCACGCGCGAACCACGCTGGGCCGTGGCGCACAAATACCCGGCGCAGGAGCAGCTCACCACCGTGCAGGCCATCGAGGTGCAGGTGGGGCGCACCGGCAAGCTCACGCCGGTTGCCAAGCTGGCGCCGGTGTTTGTGGGTGGCGTCACCGTGACCAACGCCACGCTGCACAACGAGGACGAAGCGCGCCGCAAGGACGTGCGCGTGGGCGACACGGTGATCGTGCGCCGCGCGGGCGACGTGATCCCCGAAGTCGTCAGCGTGCTGCTGGACAAGCGCGTGCAGGACGCGCCGCAGTTCACCATGCCGCGCAAATGCCCGGTCTGCGGCTCCGACGCTGTGCGAGAAGAGGGCGAAGCCGACTACCGCTGCACCGGCGGCCTGTTCTGCGGCGCCCAGCGCAAGGAGGCCATTCTGCATTACGCGCACCGTCGCGCCGTCGAGGTCGAAGGCCTGGGCGACAAGCTGGTTGAGCAACTGGTGGACGCCAACATCATCCGCACCTTGCCCGACCTTTACAAGCTGGGCCTCACGGCGCTGGCCGGCCTGGACCGCATGGCCGAAAAATCGGCCAACAACCTGCTGGAGGCGCTCGAAAAATCCAAGCAGACGACCTTGCCGCGTTTCCTGTTCGGCCTGGGCATACGCCATGTCGGCGAAGCCACCGCCAAGGAACTGGCGCGCCACTTCGGCAAGCTCGACGCCATCATGGACGCCACCGAGGAGCAGTTGCTGGAAGTCAGCGATATCGGCCCCATCGTTGCGCAAAGTATTCGCACTTTCTTCGAGCAGCCGCACAACCGCGAGGTGGTGGAACAGCTGCGCGCCTGCGGCGTCCACTGGGAAGAGGGCGAACCCGCCGCCCGCGCGCCGCAGCCGCTGTCGGGCAAGACCTTTGTCATCACCGGCACCTTGCCCACGCTGAGCCGCGACGAGGCCAAGGACAAAGTGGAAGCCGCCGGCGGCAAGGTGGCCGGCTCGGTCAGCAAGAAGACCGATTTTGTGGTCGCGGGCGAGGAGGCTGGCAGCAAGCTGGCCAAGGCGCTGACGCTGGGTGTGCCGGTGATTGACGAGGCAGCCTTGCTGGCCATGCTGGCCGGGCCGTCCGAGTGACGTTTCCTGACGTTCTTCCGATGCTGAGCCGGGGCTGCCGAAGGGCCAGCACCACGAGGTAGCTGTCGCCGGCCTCGGCTTACATGGCGTTACCGGGGTTTGCATGCCGGACGTCAGGCCGGCCGCCCCCGCCGGACGTTGAAAAGACCTGTACACAGGAGCTTTTCCATGAATAACAAACGTTTGCCCGCCTTGCTGGCCGCCACCAGCCTGGCCGCCTTGCTGTCCGGTTGTGTCGTCGCCCCTGTCGGCCCTCCCGTGGCGGTTTACCCGTCCCGCCCCGTTTATGTCGAACCCGCTCCCGTCGTGGTGGTACCGGCACCTGGCTACTATCGCGGGTGGGGCTACAGGCACTGGCGCTAAGCCAAAAAAGCTTCGCGCCGCCATAATCGGCGCATGACCATTCGCGAAATCCTCAAGATGGGCGATCCCCGGCTGCTGCGGGTTGCCCAGCCCGTCACCGCCTTTGACACCGATGAGCTGCACCAGCTGGTCTCGGACATGTTCGACACCATGCGCGCCGTCAACGGCGCGGGCCTGGCGGCGCCGCAGATCGGCGTGGACCTGCAACTGGTGATTTTCGGTACCGATGCGGTGAACCCGCGCTATCCCGACGCGCCGCTGGTGCCGCGCACGGTGCTGCTAAACCCTGTGATCAAGCCCCTGGGCCCTGAGGAAGAAGAGGGCTGGGAAGGCTGCCTCTCGGTGCCCGGGTTGCGCGGCGTGGTACCGCGATTTTCGCGCATCCACTATGCCGGGTTTGACCAGTACGGCGATGCGATAGAGCGCACGGTGGAGGGTTTCCATGCGCGTGTGGTGCAGCATGAGTGCGACCACCTGATAGGCACGCTGTATCCCATGCGCATCCGCGATTTCAGCCGCTTTGGTTTTACCGAGGTGCTGTTTCCCGGGCTCGATGCCTCCGACGACGACTGAGCGCTGACAAGGGCCAGGGGTACACTGGCCCAGGTTGAGGGCTATTTCGCCCCGTTTGAGCGTGTAGTACGCAAGGAAAGTTTTCCGCATGCCGCACGCTCCCGTTCCGGGCCCGGTTCCCGCCGCCGGAACCGCCTCTGCCGAGCCCTACCTGCTCAAGTATGAAACCGTGAGCGGCAGCGGCGAGGACCTGCAGCTGCGCTCCCTGCTGGACCGCCAGCAATTCCACGATCCCCTGGGCGAGGCCGAGCGCGAGGGCATTTCTTCCTCGGCCTGGCCCTTGTTCGGCCTGCTCTGGCCCTCGGGCCGGGTGCTGGCCCATACCATGCTGAGTTTCGAGTTGGAAGGCAAGCGCATCCTGGAGCTGGGCTGCGGCCTGGCGCTGGCCAGCCTGGTGGTGCACAGGCGCGGCGGCAACATCACCGCCAGTGACTGCCATCCGCTGGCGGCGGAGTTTCTGCTGGAAAACCTCAAGCTCAACCAGCTGCCGGCGATGAAATACCAGGCCGGCAACTGGTCGCGCGCCAACCCCCTGCTGGAGCGCTTTGACCTGATCATAGGCAGCGACGTGCTTTACGACCGCGGCCAGCCCGAGGCGCTGTCGCGCTTTATCGAGCTGCATGCGCAGCCGCGGGTCGAGGTGCTGATCGTGGACCCGGACCGCGGCAACCGGGCCAGCTTTAATCGCAGGATGGACGGGCTGGGTTATTCACGCACCGAGACGCGCGTGACGCAATTGCCGGCCGGGGGCAGCTACAAGGGCCGCCTGTTGCAGTACTTGCGGGCTTGAAACTCAGGTATTGAGCGCTTCGAGCAGCTCGGTCTCGATCGCGATCTGCGCCTTGTTGTGCTGCAGTTCGGGCCCGTCGATCAAAAACGTGTCTTCCACGCGCTCGCCCAGGGTGCTGACCTTGGCCAGCTGCAGGTTGATGCGGTGGCGCGCCAGCACCCGCGCGATACGGTACAGCAGCCCGACACGGTCGCTGGCCGAGACGCTGAGCAGCCAGCGCTGGGCTTTTTCGTCGGGCCGCAGGTCCACGCGCGGCGCGATCGGGAAACTCTTGACCCGGCGCGACACGCGGCCCTTGCCGGGCGGGGGCAGGGGGCCGGGCTCCTCGATGGTGCGGTCCAGGTCGGCCTCCACCATGGCCGCGAGTTCGCGGTAGTGGTCGGCCAGCGTGGGGCTGACGACCTGGAAGGTGTCCAGCGCATAGCCGTTCTGGGCGGTGTGGATCTTGGCGTCCAGGATGCTGAAGCCGGCTTCGTCAAAGTAGCCGCAGATGCGCGCGAACAGGTCGGGCGCGTCGGGCGTGTAGACCAGCACCTGCATGCCTTCGCCGGCCAGGGAGCGGCGCGCGCGCACCACCGCCTTGGCCTTGCCGACGTGGCGCGAGAGCTGGCGCGCGTGCCAGGCGATGTCGGAGGCCTCGTGGCGCATGAAATAGCTGACGTCCAGCGTGTCCCACAGCGCCTTGTGCGCCTCGAAGGGCTCGGCATGCAGGGCCAGGACGGTCAGGGCCTCGCGTTTGCGGGCCTCGACCTCGGCGTCCGCGTCGGGCGCGCGGCCGCCCAGCACACGCAGGGTGTAGCGGTACAGGTCTTCCAGCAGCTTGCCCTTCCAGGCGTTCCAGACCTTGGGGCTGGTGCCGCGTATGTCGGCCACCGTCAGCAGGTAAAGCGCCGTCAGGTAGCGCTCGTTGCCCACGCGCTTGGCGAAGGCCGCGATGACTTCCGGGTCGCTCAAGTCTTCCTTCTGGGCGATGCGGCTCATGCTCAGGTGCTCGCCGACCAGGAATTCGATGAGTTTTGCGTCCTCGGTGGCGATGCCGTGCTGGCGGCAGAAAATATGTACTTCCTTGCAACCCAGCTCGGAATGGTCGCCGCCGCGGCCCTTGGCGATGTCGTGGAACAGCGCGGCGATGTACAGGATCCAGGGCTTGTCCCAGCCGGCCGCCAGCTGCGAGCACATGGGGTATTCGTGCGAGTGCTCGGCCATGAAGAAGCGCCGCACATTGCGCAGCACCATCAGGATGTGCTGGTCCACCGTGTAGACATGGAACAGGTCGTGCTGCATCTGCCCGACGATCTTGCGGAAGATCCAGAGGTAGCGGCCCAGTACCGAGGTCTGGTTCATCAGCCGCATCGCATGGGTGATGCCCTCGGGCTGCTGCAGGATGCGCAGAAAGGTCGCGCGGTTGACCGGGTCCCTTCGGAAGCTGGCGTTCATCAGGCCGCGGGCGTTGTAGAGCGCGCGCAGCGTGCGCGCCGACAGGCCCTTGATGCCCACCGTGGTTTCGTAGAGCAAAAAGGTCTCGAGGATGGCGTGCGGCTCGCGCGCGTACAGGTCGTCGCTGGCCACCTCCAGCATGCCGGCCTTGTCGCAAAAGCGCTCGTTGATGGGCCGCAGCGGGTAGGTGTTGGGGTTCAGCCGCTCCTCGATGTTGAGCAGCAGGATCTGGTTGAGCTGTGTCACGGCCTTGGCCGCCCAGTAGTAGCGCTTCATCAACGCCTCGCTGGCGCGACGCGGCAGCTTGCTGCCGTCGTCGGCCTCGGCCGAATACCCGAAGGATTCGGCCACGGCGGTCTGCAGGTCGAACACCAGGCGGTCTTCGCGGCGCCCGGCGATCAGGTGCAGGCGCGCGCGTATCAGGCTCAGCAGGGCTTCATTGGCCTTGATCTGCCGCACCTCAAAGGCCGTGGCCAGGCCCTTGCGCGCCAGGTCGTCCCAGGACTTGCCCAGGCCGGCGGCGCGCGCCACCCAGAGGATCACCTGCAGGTCGCGCAGGCCGCCCGGTGACTCCTTGCAGTTGGGCTCCAGCGAGTAGGGCGTGTTCTCGAACTTGTTGTGGCGCTGGCGCAGCTCCAGCGTCTTGGCCACGTAAAAAGCCTGCGGGTCCAGCACGGCGGCCAGGCGTTTTTGCAGCTGCTGGAAGTTCTTTTTGGCACCGGCGACCAGGCGGGCCTCCAGCAGCGAGGTCTGCACCGTGACGTCCTTGGAGGCTTCCTCCACACAATCGGACGCGGTGCGCACGCTGGAGCCGATTTCCAGGCCCACGTCCCAGCAGGCGCCAATGAAGCGCTCGACCTTGGCTTTCAGCGCCGGGTCGGCATCGACGTCGGTGTGGTCCGGCAGCAGAAGCAGCACGTCCACGTCCGAGTGGGGAAACAGCTCGCCGCGGCCGTAACCGCCTGCGGCGACCAGGCAGGCCGCGGCCGGAAAGCCGGCACCTTCCCAGAGCGCCTGCAGCGTGGCGTCGGTGTGGCGGGCGAATTTTTGCAGCAGGCCGTGGATGCCGCGCGAGGACGCGCCGCTGGCGGCCAGCGAGGCCAGTAGGGCGGCCTTGCCGGCCTTGTACTGCTCGCGCAGCTGGGGCAGGCCGGCCATTGCCGTAGAGGCCGTGTCAGGGGACGCGCGCGGCACGGGCATGGGGGCCATAGGAGCGCCGCTCAGGCGCTGACCGTGGCCTGGACCGGGCTTTGCTGCGGCACAAAGGCCGGGATCGGCGGGCTGCCGGCCGACAGGGTCAGCACCTCGTAGCCGGTGTCGGTCACCAGGATGGTGTGCTCCCACTGCGCCGACAGCGAGTGGTCGCGCGTCACGATGCTCCAGCCGTCTTTTTCGGGACCGTCCTTGATGTCGCGCTTGCCGGCGTTGATCATGGGCTCTATGGTGAAGGTCATGCCGGGAACCAGCTCTTCGAGCGTACCGGGGCGGCCGTAGTGCAGCACCTGGGGTTCCTCATGGAAGTTTTTGCCTATGCCGTGGCCGCAGAACTCGCGCACCACCGAAAAGCCCTGTTTTTCGGCAAAGGTCTGGATCGCAAAGCCGATGTCGCCCAGCCGCACGCCGGGTTTGACGCGCATGATGCCTTGCCACATGGCTTCGTAGGTGATGTTGCACAGCCGTTTGGCGGCGATCGAGGCCTCGCCGACCAGATACATGCGGCTGTTGTCGCCGTGCCAGCCGTCCTTGGTGATGACGGTCACGTCGATGTTGACGATGTCGCCCTTTTTGAGCGGCTTGTCGTTGGGAATGCCGTGGCAGACCTGGTGGTTGACCGAGGTGCACAGCGATTTGGGGTAGGGCACATAGCCCGGGGGGCCGTAGCCCAGGGTCGCGGGAATGGTGCCCTGGACCTGGGTCATATAGTCATGGGCCAGCCGGTCGATTTCATTGGTGGTCACGCCCGGTTTCACGAAGGGGGCCAGATAGTCCAGTACCTCGGAAGCCAGCCTGCCGGCCAGGCGCATGCCTTCGATCCCGGCCGCATCTTTGTAAGTAATACTCATGGCCCTGATTATCCCACCGCTCCCGGGGGCATGCATTGAACCTGCTCACGGCCTAAACGTGGCCGCGTTGGGGTGCAATCGGGATGAGTGGGCCGACCGGGCACGCCGCGTGGGCTAATGCCCATGCAAGGGCCTGGGTGGCTCAATCGCCCGATTTCACCCCAACCCGGAGGGCAAATGCCTTCCCGGGCGGTCTGCGGCGTTGCGGCGCTAGCCCATAGCCGTGCTATGGGCGGCGCACCGCGCCTTGCATCCCATCCCGGGAAGGCGTTTGCGCGACCCCGTTTAGGCCGTGAGCAGGTTCTTACAGCATGAGTGCCAGGGCTTTTGCGTTTTTGGCCTGAATCATCCGCGAAAGTGCCCGTGTCTGGCGCTCAGCAAGCCCGGCAAGCCCCCAGTCGCTGATAAAATTACGGGTTAACGCGAACCCCGCAAAGGCCGGCCATAAACAGGGCAACAGGCGCTTGCAGGTGGTGTTAACCCCCCAAACAGCCATGAGCTGCCCACTTCCCACTACAAGGCCACCGCTACCGTGACCCTGCACCTGACGACTTTTGAGGGCGAACCCCACGGGATCAGCGCCCTCAGCGACTTCCGCGTCCAGCAACTCCTTCCCCGCCTGCAAGCCATCCATGACAAGATCGCCGGCATCAGCGCCCGTTTTGTGCACCTGGTGGCCACCGAATCGCCGCCTTCAGAGGCTGCCAAAGCCCAGCTCGCGGCGCTGCTCAGCTATGGCGAGCCCTGCGCGCCGGCTGCCGGCAAGGAGGGCGATGCCCTGGTTTTTATCGTCTCCCCGCGTTTCGGCACCGTCTCGCCCTGGGCTTCCAAGGCCACGGACATCGCCCACAACTGCGGCCTGGCCGTCAAGCGCGTGGAGCGCATCACCGAATACCGCGTCACGTTGAAAAGCGGCTTCTTCAGCAAGACCGCCTTGAGCACCGCCCAGCGCGAGCAGGTCGCCGGCCTGCTGCACGACCGCATGACTGAAAGCGTGATGTTCGACCGCGCGGAAGCCGCGGGCCTCTTCACCGAGCTGCAGGGCGCACCGCTGCAGACCATAGACGTGCTGGCCGGCGGCAAGGCCGCGCTCGAAAAAGCCAATGCCGAGTTCGGCCTGGCGCTGGCCGCCGATGAGATCGACTACCTGGTCAATGCTTTCACGCAATTGAAGCGCAACCCGACCGACGTCGAACTCATGATGTTCGCCCAGGCCAACAGCGAGCACTGCCGCCACAAGATATTCAACGCCGATTTCACGATTGACGGCGTGCCGCAGGAAAAAAGCCTGTTCGGCATGATCCGCAACACCGAAAAGCTGCATCCCCAGCACACGGTGGTGGCTTATTCGGACAATGCCTCCGTCATGGAAGGCTACAAAAGCCAGCGTTTTTACGCCAAGCCGGACGCCACCGGCCGCCAGACCTACAGCGCCACCGAGGGCGTGCAGATGCACGTGCTCATGAAGGTCGAGACGCACAACCACCCCACGGCGATTTCGCCCTTCCCGGGCGCCTCCACCGGCGCCGGCGGCGAGATCCGCGATGAGGGCGCGACCGGCCGCGGCTCCAAGCCCAAGGCGGGTTTGACGGGCTTTACGGTCTCCAGGCTATTTGACGATGCCGGCACGTCTTATGGCAAGCCCGAACACATCGCCAGCCCGCTGCAGATCATGACCGAGGGCCCGCTGGGCGGCGCGGCCTTTAACAACGAGTTCGGCCGGCCCAACCTGGCCGGTTATTTCCGCGAATACGAGCAGACCGTGGCCGGCCAGCGCTGGGGTTACCACAAGCCCATCATGATCGCTGGCGGCGTCGGCACGATTGATGCAGCCTTGACCAAGAAGATCCTGTTTCCGGCCGGCACCTTGCTGATCCAGCTGGGCGGCCCCGGCATGCGCATCGGCATGGGCGGCAGCGCGGCCAGCTCCATGGCCTCGGGCGCCAACGCGGCCCAGCTCGACTTCGACTCGGTGCAGCGCGGCAACCCCGAAATCGAACGCCGGGCCCAGGAAGTCATCAACCAGTGCGCCCAGCTGGGCGCGGCCAACCCCATTCTGGCCATTCACGATGTGGGTGCGGGCGGTTTGTCCAACGCCTTCCCCGAACTCGTCAACGACGCCGGCCGCGGCGCGAAGTTCGACCTGCGCGCCGTGCCGCTTGAGGAAAGCGGCCTCTCGCCCAAGGAAATCTGGAGCAACGAAAGCCAGGAACGCTACGTGATGGCGGTCGCGCCCGAGTCGCTGCCGCAGTTCCAGGCTTTCTGCGAACGCGAGCGCTGCCCGTTTGCGGTCATCGGCGTCGCCACCGAAGAAAAACAGCTGGTGCTGTCCGACAAGGATGCCGCCGCACCGGTCGACATGCCCATGAATGTGCTGCTGGGCAAGCCGCCCAAGATGCACCGCGACGTGAAAACCGTCAAACACGCGATCAAGCCCATAGACCTGACCGGCGTGGACCTTCAGAAAAGCGCGATCGCCGTGCTGAGCCACCCGACCGTGGCTTCCAAGCGTTTCCTGATCACCATTGGCGACCGCACCGTGAGCGGCCTCACGCATCGCGACCAGATGGTCGGTCCTTGGCAGGTGCCTGTGGCCGATTGCGCCGTCACGCTGGCCGACTACAGCGGTTTTGCCGGCGAGGCCATGAGCATGGGCGAACGCACGCCGCTGGCCACCGTCAACGCGGCCGCCTCCGGCCGCATGGCGGTTGCCGAGGCCATCACCAACCTGCTGGCCGCGCCGATCGAGCTGCCGCGCGTCAAGCTCTCGGCCAACTGGATGGCCGCCTGCGGCGAGCCCGGCCAGGATGCCGCGCTGTACGAAACCGTCAAGGCCGTGGGCATGGAACTGTGCCCGGCGCTGGGCGTGTCGATTCCCGTCGGCAAGGATTCCCTGTCCATGCGCACCGTGTGGAGCGAGGGTGACGCCGGCAAAAAGGTTACCTCGCCGGTCTCCCTGATCGTGAGCGCCTTCGCCACGCTGCCCGACGTGCGCGGCACGCTGACGCCGCAGCTGGACCGCGACGAGGCCGACAGCACGCTGATCCTGGTCGACCTGGGCAAGGGCAAAAACCGCATGGGCGGCTCCATTCTCGCGCAGACGCTGGACAAGGAAGAGGGCGAGGTGCCCGACCTCGACGACCCCCAGGATCTGGTCAAGCTGGTCAATGCCATCAATGCGCTGCGCAAAGAGGGCAAGCTTTTGGCCTACCACGACCGCAGCGACGGCGGCCTGTTCGCCGCGGTCTGCGAAATGGCGTTTGCCGGCAATGTGGGCGTATCGCTCAACATCGACATGCTGCTGGTCGAAGGCGACGGCATTTCCGACAGCCGCATGGACACCGGCGACAGCAAGAACTGGGCAAGCCAGGTCGGCGCGCGCCGCGAAGAGCTCACGCTCAAGGCGCTGTTCAACGAAGAACTGGGTGCCGTCATCCAGGTGGCGACTTCAGAGCGCAACGAGGTCATGCAGGCCCTGCGTGAACACGGCCTGTCCAAATTCAGCCATTTCATCGGCAAGGCCCGGCCCCAGCAGGCTTCGCTCGAGGTCGGCAAGGGTGAGATCCAGGTCTGGCGCGACACCAAGGCCGTGTTCTCGGCCAAGCTGCAGGACCTGCACCAGGTCTGGGATTCGGTCAGCTGGAAGATCTGCCAGCAGCGCGATAACCCCGACTGCGCCAACACCGAACACGCGGCCGCCGGCAACCCCGCCGACCCGGGCTTGCATGTGAAGCTGAGTTTTGACCCGGCCAAGGTCCCGGCCGCCCCCGCGCTCAACCTGTCGGCGCGGCCGCGCGTCGCGGTGTTGCGCGAGCAGGGCGTCAATTCGCACATCGAAATGGCTTACGTCTTCACCGAAGCCGGTTTTGAAGCCTGCGACGTGCACATGACCGACCTGCAAACCGGCCGCGCCAAACTGGCCGACTTCAAGGGCATCGTCGCCTGCGGCGGCTTCAGCTACGGCGACACACTGGGGGCCGGCGTGGGCTGGGCGCGCTCCGTCACCTTCAACCCGGTGCTGTCCGACGAGTTCAAGGCTTTCTTCGCGCGCCAGGACACCTTCGGCCTGGGCGTATGCAACGGCTGCCAGATGTTTGCCGAGCTGGCCGACATCATCCCGGGCGCCGAGGCCTGGCCGCGTTTCACCACCAACCGCAGCGAACGCTTCGAGGCGCGCCTGAGCATGGTCGAGGTGCTGGAATCGCCCAGCATCTTCCTGCGGGGCATGGCCGGCAGCCGCCTGCCGATCGCGGTTGCGCACGGCGAGGGTTATGCCAACTTTGCCTTCCGGGGCGACGCCTCCAAGGCGATTGCCGCGATGCGCTTTACCGACAACCACGGCCGGCCTACGGAGGCCTACCCGGCCAATCCCAACGGCAGCGCCGGCGGCCTGACGGGTGTGACCACGGCCGACGGCCGCTTCACGGCCATGATGCCGCACCCCGAGCGCGTGTTCCGTAACATCCAGAAAAGCTGGACCTCAGGCAACCCCAGCGAGCGCAGCCCGTGGATGAGCCTGTGGCACAACGCGCGCAAGTGGGTGGGTTAGCAGAACGCTAGGGCGCGGGCCCTGGCGTCTCGCTCAAGCTGAGATGCCGGCCAAGGCCTTGGCCGCGGGTTGCAGCTCGGCCTTGTTCATCGCAAGATCGCCAAGGGCCACGATACCGACCAGGCGCTTGTCGTGATTGACGATGGGCAGCCTGCGCACCTGGTGCTTGCTCATGATCTTCACGGCATTCTCGACCGTGTCGTCGTCATAGGCCCAAAGAATGCCTTCCGACATGACCTCCCGCACGCGGGTATCCGCCCCTTTGCCGTCGGCGACGGCGCGCATGACGATGTCGCGGTCGGAGATGGCACCTGTCAGCCGGTCGTTCTCGCCCACCGGCAGCAGACCAAAATCGCCCGTGCGCATACGCTGGGCGGCTTCGGCGATGCTCGCGTCGGGGCTGATGACATCGACCTGCCGAGTCATGACTTCCTTGATGGTGTACATGAAAATCTCCTTCAAGTGCTTACCTTGTTGATGGGGCCGAACTGCTGCCGGCCCCGTAAGCACCACCTTAACCCCAACCATATGAGCGGCCGTAGTCTCGCCTATTGCCTGGGCGTAGGCCCATGCTTACAGGGATTCCGGTCAGGGCTTCACGGGCGGCGCAACCGCCGCGCCCTCAATGCCATGGCGCGACAGCGCCGCGGCCACAAAACCGGACGCTTTCATCTCTTCGACAAAGGCCGCCAGGTAACGCGCGCCGGCTTCACGCCCTTTGGGCAGGCCAATGGCCTGGTTGATCACCATAAAGCGCCCCGGCAGCAGGCGCAGGCCGGCCAGGCGTTTGGCGTCGGCTTCGAGCTGCTGCTTGACGCCGGCCGCCACCTCCAGGTTTTGCGCGACCATGACGTCGGTCACCGCCGGTGAGGTTGGGGCCTTCACCAGCCTGGCGGCCTTGAGTTCGCGGCTCAGGTAAAGGTCGTAGGCGCTGCCGTTGCCGACCACGACGCGGTGGGCCGCCTGGTCCACGTCTTCATTGCGGCGTATCGGCGAGTCGTTTCGCACCAGATAGGCGCCTTCGATGATGACGTAGGGCGGCGTCTGCAGCATGTCGGCGCCGCGCACCGGGTCTATCGCGACAAAGGCGATGTCGACCTGAGCATCCCTGACCGCCTCCACCACCTTGCCGGCCGACGTGAAGGTCACCAGTTCAACCGGTACGCCCAGCCGCCTGCCTAGCTCGTTGGACAAATCCACCGAGACGCCGCGCGGTGAACCGTCCGGCAAGCGAATCGCCAGGATGGGGTTACCGAAATTGATGGCGGCTTTGAGCTTGCCGGAAGGCGCCAGTTCGGCGATGGGCGCCGGCGGCTTGGTGGCGCAGCCCAGCAGCACAAAAGCCGCCAGCGCCAGCACGGCCAGCGCGGCAAGCCACCACCACAAGCCGTTGGAGCTGCGCACCTGGCCCGGGGACAGTCCTTCGCTCGCGCCCGGTCCCATACCCGTATCCGTGTCCAGTCCCGTGCGCCCGGCCTCCACCGCATCCTTGGCTTCCTTCAGCCCCATACCCGTCAGGCCCCGCAAGCGCCGTACCGCCTCGATCTTGTTGCCCTGGTCCAGCGCCTCCTGCACCTGCGCGGGCAGGGGCGCGCCGGCGGGCAAGGCCTTGGGCGCGAAGCCGCCCGCTGGTGCTTCGCCGCGCAGATAGGCTTCCAGCGCGTCCTTGGTTTCCTTCAGGCCCAGGCCGGTGCCGGCGCGCATCAGCTGGATGGCTTCGACCAGGTTGCCGCGCTGCAAGGCGTCCTGCACAGGCTGGGGAAGGCTGGGGGCGGAAAGAGGTTCAGGAGGGGTCATGCGTGCCTCGACTGCGCGGCGGAACACAGGGAAAAAACAAAGCGCTTGGGCATGGAGGCTCCAGAAGGGGGGTCAGCCATTGGAACGGCCCCCGCCACCGACGTCAATCGGCAATTCGCCCCATCCGCTTGGCCCCAGGAAAAAAGCAGCCCAAAGGCTGCTTTTTCAGAAGAGGCAGGGCGGGCAGGATGCCCGCGGTGCTGTGCGGTTTATTCGACCTTGGCTTTTTTGCGCAGGTCGGCCTGGAAGGTGGCCAGCTTTTGCTGCTGCATCGACTGGGCGATCTGTGGTTTGACTTCCTCATACGAAGGCAGCTGCGCCGTGCGGATGTCGTCGACACGGATGATGTGGTAGCCGAACTGGGTCTTCACCGGGGTTTCGGTGGTCTGGCCCTTGGCCAGCTTGCCCAGCGCTTCGCTGAACTCAGGCACGTAGCTGGAAGGGTTGGCCCAGTCCAGGTCGCCGCCCTTGGCGCCGGATCCGGGGTCCTTGGATTTCTTCTTGGCGATCTCGTCGAATTTGCCGCCTTTTTTCAGGCTGGCAATGATTTCCTTGGCTTCGGCTTCTTTTTCCACCAGGATGTGGCGCGCCTTGTATTCCTTGCCGCCGTTGGCTTCGGCGAACTTGTCGTACTCGGCCTTCATTTCGGCTTCGGTGACCGGGTTGTTCTTCTGGTAGTCGGCGAACAGCTCGCGGATCAGGATGGTCTGGCGCGCCAGTTCCATCTGCACCTTGACGTCTTCGCTGGTGGAGAGGCCGCGTTTTTCGGCTTCCTGCATGAAGACCTCGCGCGCGATCACTTCCTCGCGCAGCTGGGATTCCATGTCCGGCGTCACGGGCCGGCCCGACTTGGCGACCTGCTGGGCCAGCGAGTCCAGGCGGGACTTGGGAACGGCCTTGCCATTGACGATGGCGAGGTTTTGCGCCAGGACGCCTTGGGCGCCCAGGGCCAGCAGGCCCGCAACAGCGGTAGCCAGTACAAATTGTTTCTTCATGGTGTCTTGCAGTCCTTTGGTGAATGCTTGGGTTGGCGTCTGGAGGGGGCCTGGCCTTCGCGGCCGGAGTTATAGAGGCGCCGCGGTTTTCAGGGTGACTCGATGATCTCGATCGCCAGGGCGTGCAGGCCCTGGTCAATGAAATTTTGCAGTGCATCATACACAAGGCGGTGGCGCGCCACCCGGCTTTGGCCGGTAAAGAGCGGGCTCGCGATGCGGATGCGGAAGTGGCTGCCGTAGCCTTCGGCGTTGGCACCCGAATGCCCGGCATGGGCGGCGCTTTCGTCCAGCACCTCCAGCCTTGTGGGCTGCAGCCGCGCCTGCAGCTGCAGTTCTATGTCATGGGCGCGCACGGGCAGGGCGCTGGAAACGCCGGCCATCATGGCGTGGTGCCGGGTTTGATGTGCTTGTTGAGGTACACCGCCTGCGCCAGCACAAACACCACCATCAGGCCCAGGCCGCCGAAGAGCTTGAAATTGACCCAGGTGTCGGTGGAGAAGGTGAAGGCCACCCACAGGTTGAGCAGGCCCATGACGGCAAAAAAGCCGATCCAGCTGAAATTGACGGCTCGCCAGATGGCGTCCGGCAGCTCCATCTGCGCGCCCATCAGCGACTTGATGCCGTTTTTCTTGAAGACCAACTGGCCGACCAGCAGGGCGCTGCCCATGACCCAGTAGAGCACCGTGGGCTTCCATTTGATGAAGTTTTCACTGTGGAAATAGATCGTGGCGCCGCCCAGCACAGTGACCAGCGCCAGGCTGACCCACAGCATGGTGTCCACCTTTTTGCCGCGCGCCTTGAGCCAGAGGATTTGCGCCAGCGTGGCGATGATCACCACCACGGTGGCCAGCAGCACCGGCGCCTCCGAGGGGCCCACCACGCCGCCCGAGACCATAAAACCCAGCCAGTCGGTGGCCGTCGTCGCGGCCCAATCCTTGTGGCCTTCGGCGTACTTGAACATGCCGAAAAACAGGACGATGGGTAAAAAGTCGAAAAGAATTTTCATGTGCTGATTATCTGGCCTAAGCGCTGGCCTTTGAACGATCCCCAGCCGGGCGCGCGGCCCGGCCCCCATGCATTCCGTGCGCCCTCAGGCTTTTGGTTTGAAGTCGAGGGAGGCCGAATTCATGCAGTAGCGCAGGCCGGTTGGCGTCGGCCCATCCGGGAACACATGGCCCAGGTGCGCGCCGCAGCTGGCGCACACCGTTTCGGTGCGCACCATGCCGTGCTTGCGGTCCACGATTTCCTCGATCGCGCCCGGCACGGCCTCCTCGGAAAAGCTGGGCCAGCCGCAGCCGGCGTCGAATTTGGTCTCGGAGTCGAACAGCTTGGCGCCGCAGCAAATGCAGTGGTAGCTGCCGTCGGCCCAGACGGCTTCGTACTTGCCGGTATAGGGGCGTTCGGTGGCGGCGTGGCGCGTGACTTCAAAGGCGGCTGGTTCGGCCCCTTTTTCGGCCAGCAGGGCTTTCCATTCGGCGTCGGTTTTCTGGATCTTGGCGCTCATATTCCGGGTCCTGTGGTGTGGCTTTGATGTTACGAACTGCAACTAATTTCAATCGACGAAGCCCAGTCGGGCGGGAAACCGGCAAAACTCTCATGGCCGGGATGCTCCTCACATGGGGATTGCAGCAGGGCAAGCAAGGTGTCGACACCCGAAAAGTCTTTTAGTTTCGCCGCGCGTATGGCTTCTTCGCCCAGGTGGTTGCGCAGCACGAATTTCGGGTTGCTCTTGTGCATCAGGCCGGCCCGCAGTGCCTGGTCCACGCCGGCCAGCCGCCGCGAATAGTCCTGCGCCCAGGTGTTGAAGGATTCGCGGTCGAAGAACAGGTCGCGCACAGGTTCGTGGCCGCTTTGCGGCGTGAAGCCGTTCAGGCGCCGCCAGAAGATGCTGTAGTCGACCTTGTTCCCGGCCAGCAGCTTGAAGCAATTGTCCACCAGGGCCTTGTCATCCGGCTGCTCGTCCGCCAGGCCCAGCTTGGCGCGCATGCGCGCGTAGAGGGCGTCGGGAAACAAGGTTTTGTAAGGCTCCAGCGCGGCCAGCGCGAGTTCCTGCTCGCCTATCAGCGGCAGCAGGGCCTGGCCCAGGCAGAACAAATTCCAGTAGGCCATGTTCGGCTGGCGGTTGTAGGCATAGCGGCCCTGGGCGTCCGAATGGTTGCAGATGTGGTTGGGGTCGAAGGCGTCCAGGAACTGGAAGGGGCCGTAGTCTATGGTCAGGCCCAGGATGCTCATGTTGTCGGTGTTCATCACGCCGTGGCAAAAGCCCACGGCCTGCCAGGCCGCCATCAGATGGGCCGTGCGTTCGCTGACGGCCTCCAGCAGGGCCGCATAAGGCTGCGGTGCCTCGCGGCAATCGGGGTAAAAGCGGTCTATGACGTAGTCGGCCAGGGCCTTGAGCTGGGCGTGCTGGCCGCTGTAGCTGAAGTGCTCGAAATGCCCGAAGCGGATAAAGCTGGGTGCGGCGCGCGTCACCACGGCGGCGGTTTCGATTTCCTCGCGCCGCACCGGCGCGTCTGAGCCCGTGACGCACAGCGCCCGTGTGGTCGGTATGCCCAGGCCGTGCATGGCCTCGGAGCACAAAAACTCGCGAATCGAGCTGCGCAGCACGGCCCGGCCGTCGCCCATGCGCGAATACGGGGTTTTGCCGGCGCCCTTGAGCTGGATTTCCTGCGGGCCGCCCGGGCTGTCGATCTCGCCCAGCAGCAGCGCGCGGCCGTCACCCAGTTGCCCGGCCCAGACGCCGAACTGGTGGCCGCTGTAAACGCTGGCCAGGGGCCGCGAGCCCGGCAACTGGCGGTTGCCCGTGAGGGCTTCCAGGGTGTCGGCCGATTCCAGCCAGCTGTCTTCAAGCCCGAGCTCACGCGCGAACGCGCGGCTTTTACCCACCCAGTAGGGCGAAGGCAGGGGCGTCGGCTGAAGCTCGGTGTAAAAGTCCGGGCCCAGGGCGGCAAAGCTGTTGACCCAGTTCAGGCCGGGGGAGCCGGCCTGCGCCAATGTGTTTTCGGGCGCGTCGGTGGCGGGGAGTGGAAGGCTCATGGCCTCATTGTGCTATCGCCCCGGTACCTGTGCCGGACTGGGGTCAAGCCTTGTCCGGCGTTGGCCGGCTGGCATAGGCCGCCAGCGCCTGCTCGTCGAGCAGGGCCACGCGGCCGAACTCCAGCGACACCAGGCCCAGCCCCTCCAGGGTCTGCAGCACGCGGTTGACGGTCTGGCGCGACAGGCCAGCCAGGTGGCCCAGTTCTTCTTGTGACAGCAGCAGCTTGCGCCGGCCCTGCCAGAACACCCGGCTCAGGTACAGCGCCACACGCTGCTCGGGTGCGCGCAAACGGCCCGCCTCGATGATGGTCATGGCCTGGGCCAGGCGCCGGTTCAGGTGGGCGACCAGGTAGTGGTTGAAGTCCAGGGAGCCGGCCAGCAGCTCGTCGAATTCAGCGCGCGGCAGGCAGAGCAGCGTGGTGTCGCGCAGCGCGATCACGTCGTAACGGCGCGGCTCGGTCTTGAGCGTCGAGCCCTCGCCAAACCACTCGCCGTCGGGCACACCCAGGAAGGCCGACACCCGGCCTTCGGGCGAGGTGCTTTGCAGTTTCACCAAACCCGACAGCACCGCATACCAGCCCTGGACCGGCGCGCCCGCGCCCAGCAGCACTTCGCCTTTGCGCCCGTCCAGCGTGAAGCTGCGCTCCAGCAAGCGCGCCTGGTGCTCGGCCGTCAGGCCGGGAAACCAGGGCTGGCCGCTGAGGAAGCGATGCGGCAAAGAGGCGAGGTCAAAGGGCATGGGCGTCATTGTCCTCCGGCCGCGGCACGGGGGTATTTACCTAGAACCTGTCGGCCGGACGACAGGCTTTGCGTTTCGCGCGACTGGCGGCGACAGTCAGGCACGCGGTGTCGCCAAGGCGGCGGCGCTGGGGACTTTCCCGAGGCCTGAGGCGCAAGCCCAGGGGTACCATGGCCGCGCAGACAGTTGATTCACCCACACGCCCACCGGGCAGGAAAGGAAAGCCGACGATGTTAGGTTTGATGCAAAGCCAGCCACTGCTGATTTCCGGTTTGATCGAGTTTGCGGAGCGCCACCACGGCGACGCCGAAATCGTCTCGCGCCGCGTGGAAGGCGACCTGCATCGCTACAGCTACAAGGACATGGGCCAGCGCGCCCGCCGCGTCGCCAAGGCGCTGGACGGCCTCAAGCTGGCCTTCAGCGACCGGGTCGCCACGCTGGCCTGGAACGGCTACCGCCACCTGGAGCTGTATTACGGCGTGAGCGGCTCGGGCCGCGTGCTGCACACCATCAACCCGCGCCTGCACCCGGACCAGATCGCCTGGATTGCCAACCATGCCGAGGACCAGGTGCTGTGCTTCGACCTGAGCTTCCTGCCGCTGGTGCAGGCCGTGCACGCCCGCTGCCCCACCATCAAGCACTACATCGCGCTGTGCGACGCCGACAAGCTGCCGGCCGATTCGGGTGTGCCTAACCTGCAGAGCTATGAAAGCTGGATAGACGCGCAAAACACCGGCTACACCTGGCCCAGCTTTGACGAGAACACGGCTTCGAGCATGTGCTACACCAGCGGCACCACCGGCAACCCCAAGGCCGCGCTCTACAGCCACCGCTCCAGCACGCTGCATGCCTATGCGGCCGCGCTGCCCGATGTGATGTGCATCTCGGCGCGCGATTCCATCCTGCCCGTGGTGCCCATGTTCCACGTCAACGCCTGGGGCATTCCGTACTCGGCCGCGCTTACCGGCGCCAAGCTGGTGTTCCCCGGCCCGGCGCTGGACGGCAAGTCGATCTATGAGCTGATAGAGGCCGAGAAAGTCACCTACGCGGCCGGCGTGCCCACTGTGTGGCAGATGCTGCTGACCCATATGAAACCCGCGGGCCTGAAGTTCTCCACCCTGAAGCGCACCGTCATAGGCGGCTCGGCCTGCCCGCCGGCCATGATCCATGCCTTCCGCGAGGACTACGGCGTGGAGGTGCTGCACGCCTGGGGCATGACCGAGATGAGCCCGCTGGGCACGCTGTGCACGCTCAAGAACAAGCACGACGCGCTGCCCGAAGCCGAAAAAATGAAGATACGCCTCAAGCAGGGGCGCGCCATCTACGGCGTCGACATGAAGATCGTTGACGCCAACGGTGAGGAACTGCCCTGGGACGGCAAGGTCTTCGGCGACTTGCACGTCAAGGGGCCGTGGATCGTGCGCGAATACTTCAAGGGCGAGGGCGGCGACCCGCTGGTGGACGGCTGGTTTCCCACGGGCGACGTCGGCACCATAGACCCCGACGGCTACCTGCAGATCACCGACCGCAGCAAGGACGTCATCAAGTCGGGCGGCGAATGGATCAGCTCCATCGAGATCGAGAACATCGCCGTGGCCCACCCGGCCGTGGCGATGGCCGCCTGCATAGGCGTGGCCCATCCCAAGTGGGACGAGCGCCCCATCATCGCCGTCGTCAAAAAACCGGGTATGGAGGTCACGCGCGATGAGCTGCTGCGCTTCTACGAAGGCAAGACCGCGAAATGGCAAATCCCCGACGACGTGGTTTTTGTCGACGCCATCCCGCTGGGCGCCACCGGCAAGATGCTCAAGACCAAGCTGCGCGAGATGCTCAAGGATTACAAACTGCCACAGACATGAGCCCCCACCTTCGCTCACTGCGTGTAGCTCTCTGCCCCCCGAGGGGGCGCTGCGCCTGCGGCCCGGCAAAGCCGGTTCCGCGGCCCCGGCTGGTACTGAAGAGTTTTCGCCGCTTAGGCCCGGGTCACAAGGGCGACATGGCGCTAGGGCATTCCCTGACGCAGTGCAGCATTAATTAACCTAACCTTTGCCGCTTCCCCGTCAGGTTTTCGTTCGCACTTTCATAAATTTTCAGGAGACAAGGGATGACAACCCAAACCCGATTTTTCGCGCGGCATGCAGGCATCGCCCTGGCGGTGTCTTCCATGCTCTACAGCGGCATGACGCTGGCCCAGGCGCCGGCCAAGGCCGCCGCTCCGGCCAAAGCCGCCGTCGCGGCGCCCGCTGCCGGCGGCGCCGTGAACCTGAACCAGACCGTCAAGATCGCCTGGCTGGACCCGCTGTCCGGCCTGATGGCGGCGGTCGGCACCAACCAGCTCAAGGGCTTCCAGTTCCTGGCCGAGCAGTTCAGCAAAAAGAACAAGGCCGGCGTGAAGTTCGAGATCATCGGCATCGACAACAAGCTCAGCCCGCAGGAAACCACCAACGCGCTGAAGTCCGCCATCGACCAGGGCGCGCGCTACATCGTGCAGGGCAACGGCTCGGGCCCGGCGCTGGCCATCATGGACGCGCTGTCCAAGTACAACGAACGCAACCCCGGCAAGGAAGTCGTCTACCTCAACTACGCCGCGGTGGACCCTGACCTGACCAACAGCAAGTGCGACTACTGGCACTTCCGCCTGGATGCCGACACCTCCATGAAGATGGAGGCGCTGACCGCCTTCATGAAGGAGCAGCCGGACATCAAGAAGGTCTACCTGATCAACCAGAACTACTCGCACGGCCAGCAGGTCGCCAAGTTTGCCAAGGCCAACCTTGCATCCAAGCGCCCCGACATCCAGATCGTCGGTGAAGACCTGCACCCGCTGGCCCAGGTGCGCGACTTCGCGCCCTACATCGCCAAGATCAAGCAGTCGGGCGCCGACACCGTGATCACCGGCAACTGGGGCTCCGACCTTTCGCTGCTGGTCAAGGCCGCCAACGAGGCGGGCCTGAACAACGTCAAGTTCTACACCTACTACGCCGGCGTCACCGGCACGCCGACCGCGCTGGGCGCGGGCTCGGCCGGGCGCGTCTACATGGTGTCCTACAACCACCTCAACATGGGCGGCGAGATCCAGCAGATCCAGGCCGAGTACAAAAAGAAGTTCAATGACGACTTCTACACCGGCGCGATTTACCACGCCTTCACCATCCTGACCGAAGCCATGGCGCAGACCAAGTCGACCGAGCCGGCCGTGGTGGCCAAGGCCATGGAAGGCCTGCGCTTCAAGAGCTTTAACGGCGACGTTGAGATGCGCAAGACCGACCACCAGCTGCAACAGGGCCTTTACATCGACAAATGGGAAAAAGCCGGCGGCAAATACCCCTACGATGCCGAGAACACGGGCTACACCTTTGTGCCGGTCAAATACTATGAGCCCTATGTGGCCAGCACGCCCACCTCGTGCCAGATGAAGCGCCCGGGATGACACCGGCGTCCCGCTGACGGACCCAGGCCCGATCCGAGTTCGGGCCTTTTTTTCATCCGGCTTTTATTGCAACAGGCGCTTATCGATGAATCTGGAATCCTTCACCATCGCGATGCTCAACGGCCTCAGCTACGGCTTGCTGCTGTTCATGCTTAGCTCCGGCCTGACGCTGATCTTCAGCATGATGGGCGTGCTCAATTTCGCGCACGCCTCCTTCTACATGGTCGGCGCCTACGTCGCCTACAGCACCTCGCAGGTCATAGGCTTTTGGTGGTCGCTGCTGGTGGCGCCGCTGCTGGTGTTTGCCATGGGCGCGGCCTTCGAGCGCTTTTGCCTGCGCAAGGTGCACAAGTTCGGCCATGTGCCCGAGCTGCTGGTCACCTTCGGGCTGTCCTACCTGTTGCTGGAGCTGGTGCAACTCGTGTGGGGCCGCTCGGCCGTCAACTACGTGCTGCCCGAAGGCCTGCGGGGCCCGCTGTTCACGGTGTTCGGCACCAACTTCCCGAAATCGCGCGCCTTCATCATGTTCATCTCGCTGGCCATGCTGGCCGGCATCTGGCTGCTGCTCACGCGCACCCGCATAGGTCTGGTCATCCAGGCCGCGCTGACCCATCCTGAAACGGTGGAGGCACTCGGCCACAACGTGCCGCGCGTCTTCATGCTGGTCTTCGGCGGCGGCGCGGCGCTCGCGGGCCTGGCCGGCGTCATAGGCGGCAACACCTTCATCACCGAGCCCGCCATGGCCGGCTCGGTGGGCGCCATCATTTTTGTGGTCGTGGTGGTGGGCGGCATGGGCTCGCTGAGCGGCGCTTTCCTGGCCTCGCTGCTGATAGGCCTGATACAGACCTTCGCGGTGGCCCTGGACCAGTCGCTGATGTCCTTGCTGGCCCACTTTAACTACCGGGTGACACCCGAGACCTTCGGCTACCCGCTGCTCAAACTCACGATTTCGCAGGTGGCGCCGATACTGCCCTTCCTGTTCCTGGTGCTGATCCTGATCTTCAGGCCCAAGGGCCTGCTCGGTACGCGGGAAGGCTGAGGCGCGCATATGGCTACCACTCCCTACTACCAATTCAAACCCTATAACGTCGGCCGCTGGCTGCTGTGGACGCTGTACGCACTGCTGCTGATCGCCGCGCCGCTGATGTTCAAGAGCAGCCTGGCGCTGACCATGCTGTCGCAGGCCGGCTACCTGGTCATCATTTGCCTGAGCTACAACATCCTGCTGGGGCAGGGCGGCATGCTTAGTTTCGGCCATGCGGTCTATGCCGGGCTGGGTTCCTTCCTGGCCGTGCATGCGATGAACCTGGCCGGCAAGGGCACGTTCTATATCCCGCTGTCGCTGATCCCGCTGGTGGGCGGCCTGTCGGGCCTGTTCTTCGCGGTGCTGTTCGGCTACGTCACCACCAGAAAGGCCGGCACCACCTTTGCCATGATCACGCTGGGCGTGGGCGAGCTGGTGTTCGCCATGTCGCTGATGTTCCCCGAATTCTTCGGCGGGGAGGGCGGCATCACCACCAACCGGGCCTACGGCAAGCCGGTGTTCGGCATCAGTTTCGGCCCGCAGATCCAGGTTTATTACCTGATCGCCCTTTACTGCTTTATCTGCACCGCCGCGATGTTCGCCTTCACGCGCACCCCGCTGGGCCGCATCCTGAACGCCGTGTGCGACAACCCCGAGCGCGTGGAGTTCATCGGCTACAACACGCAGCGCGTGCGCTACTACGCCTTCATCATCGCCGGCTTTTTCGCTGGCATAGGCGGCGGGCTGGCGGCCATCAACTCGGAAATCGTCACGGCCGAAGTCGTGAGCGGCGTGCGCTCGGGCAGCCTGCTGCTGTTCACCTTCCTGGGCGGGGCGACCTTTTTCTTCGGCCCCATCATCGGCGCGGGCCTGCTGGTGGTGGCGCTGATCCTGCTGTCCGAGCTGTCCATGGCCTGGCTGCTGTATGTGGGCCTGATCTTCCTGTTCATGGTGATGTATGCGCCCGGCGGCATCGCCAGCCTCATCATGATGAACCTGCGCGTGGCCGCCTTCGGCAAGCTCAGGGAGTTGTGGGTAGGCTACCTGGGCCTGGCCGTGACGGCCTTCACCGCGCTGGCCGGCGCGGCCGCCATGGTCGAGATGGTCTACCACCTGCAGCTCAACGCGGCCCTGGGCCCCGAGCTCGGCTTCATGGGTGTGCGGCTTAACGCGACCAATCTCAACAGCTGGCTGGGCGCGGGTTTTGTGCTGGCCACCGGCCTTGGGCTGTTTGAACTCACGCGCCGCCAATTCCTCACGCAATGGAGTGAAGTCCAGGATGACATTGAAAAAGAAATCAAGCGGAGGGAACTGTTGTGAGTGCAATCACCTGTTCGCTTGAACTGAAGGATTTACGGAAAAACTTCGGCAAGACCGAAATCATCCGCGGCGCCAACCTGAAGGTGCAGGCCGGCGAGCGTGTCGCCATCATCGGCCCCAACGGCGCGGGCAAGTCCACGCTGTTCAACCTCATCAGCGGGCGTTTTGAACCCACCAGCGGCGAGGTGTTGCTCAACGGCCAGCGCATAGACGGCAAGAAGCCCTTTGAGATCAACCGGCTGGGCCTGTCGCGCAGCTTCCAGATCACCAATATCTTCCCCAAGCTCAGTGTGTTTGAAAACCTGCGCTGCGGCGTGCTCTGGAGCCTGGGCTACAAATACACCTTCTTGCGCTTCCTGGCCGACCTGGACGACGCCAACCAGCGCGCCGAGGAACTGATGGCCATGATCAAGCTCGACAAAAAACGCGACGTGCTGGCCACCAACCTGACTTACGCCGAGCAGCGCGCGCTGGAAATCGGCATTACCATCGCCGGTGGCGCCAGCGTCATCCTGCTGGATGAACCCACGGCCGGCATGAGTCGCTCGGAAACCAGCCGCTTTATCAGCCTGATCAAGGAAGTCACCGTGGGCAAAACCCTGCTGACGGTGGAGCACGACATGGGCGTGGTCTTCGGTCTGGCCGACAAGATCGCGGTGGTGGTTTACGGCGAAATCATTGCCTACGACACACCCGAGGCCGTGCGCGCCGACCAGCGTGTGCAAGAGGCTTATCTCGGCTCATCCGTTGCAGATGCCCAGGCGGGAGGCCACTGATGCTGCATATCCAGAACCTCCATGCCTTCTACGGCAAAAGCCATGTGCTGCACGGCGTGCACTTTGACGTGCAGCCCGGCCAGATCGTCGCCTTGCTGGGCCGCAACGGCTCGGGGCGCTCCACCACGGCCAAGGCCATCATGGGCCTGGTCGACTGCCAGGGCTCCATACTCTGGAAAAAACAGGAGATCGTCGGCAAGAAGGCCTACCAGATCGCCCACCTGGGCATTGGTTATGTGCCTGAAAATCGCGACATCTTCCCCAAGCTCACGGTGCACCAGAACCTGCTGCTGGGCCAGAAGGGATCGGGCAAGGGCTCGCGCTGGTCGTTTGAAGACATGTACCAGATGTTCCCCCGGCTGCGCGAACGCCAGCACACCGAGGCCGGTGTGCTCTCGGGCGGCGAGCAGCAGATGCTGACCTTGTGCCGCACGCTGATGGGCGACCCCGACCTGATCATCATCGACGAGCCCACCGAGGGCCTGGCGCCCAAAATCGTTGAACTCGTGGGCCAGTATTTGCAAACGCTCAAGGCCAAGGGCATTTCAGTGCTGCTGATCGAGCAGAAGCTGACGATTGCCATGGCGATTTCCGACCGTGCACTGGTCATGGGCCACGGCAGCATCGTGTTTGACGGCACGCCCGACAGCCTGCGGGCCGATGCCTACATCCGCAAAGAGTGGCTTGAGGTGTAAAAAATGGTATGGACTGTCCCGGGCCTGTCGCCGCAGGGACAAAAATAGACCAAACACCCCAACCGAGGCCTTGTGCCGTCACAAACGCCCCCTACAATAGAAAAAGAACGGTCGTACTTTTTTGGGCGACTGACCCGGGCTTGCAGGGCCGTAGCGCCAGCCGAGACAACTGAACAACTGAAACTCCCATCAAGGAAAGAAGCAGCAATGACCACCCTTTACGAAGTTCACGGCGGCGTGGCCGTCATCACCCTGAGCAACCCTCCCGTCAACGGCCTGGGCCACGCTACCCGCCTGAGCCTGACCGACAACCTGCAAAAAGCCAATGCCGATGCGGCCGTCAAGGCCATCGTGATCACCGGCGCCGGCAAGGCCTTTTCCGGCGGCGCCGACATCAAGGAATTCGGCACGCCCAAGGCGCTGACCGAGCCCAACCTGCTCAGCGTGATCCGCGCCGTCGAGAATTCCGCCAAGCCCGTCGTGGCAGCCATCCATTCCGTCTGCATGGGCGGGGGCCTGGAGCTGGCCCTGGGCTGCCACTACCGCATCGCCGCACCCGGCACCAACATCGCCTTGCCCGAAGTCAAGCTGGGCCTGCTGCCCGGTGCCGGCGGCACGCAGCGCCTGCCGCGCGTGCTCGGCGTGGAGCCGGCCCTGAACATGATCGTGAGCGGCGAACCCGTCAAGAGCGAACTGCTCGCGCAAATCCCCGGCCAGAAGCTGTTTGACAAGCTCGCCGCCTCGCCCGAATCGCTGGCCCAGGAAGCGCTGGCCTTCGCGCTGTCGATCTCCGACACCCGGCCGCTGCCGCTGGTGCGCGAGCTGCGCGCCAAGCACCCCAACGGCGACGCCTACTTCCAGTTCGCCCGCAATATGGTCAAGGGCATGTCCAAGAACTTCCCCGCGCCGCTCAAGTGCGTGGACGCCGTGGAAGCCGCCACCAAGAAGAAATTCGAAGAAGGCATGGCCCTGGAGCGCGAGTTTTTCATCAACCTGATGTGGACGCCTGAAAGCCGCGCGCTGCGCCACATCTTCATGGCCGAACGCGCCGCCTCCAAGATTCCCGACGTGCCGGAAGACACGCCCAAGCGTGAGATCAATTCCGTTGCGGTGATAGGCGCCGGCACCATGGGCGGCGGCATCGCCATGAACTTCCTGAACGCCGGCGTTCCGGTCAAGATCCTGGAAATGAAGCAGGAAGCCCTGGACAAGGGCCTGGGCATCATCCGCAAGAACTACGAAGCCCAGGTCAAAAAGGGCAAGCTCAAGCAGGACAAGTACGAGCAGCGCATGAGCTTGCTGAGCACCACGCTGAGCTACGACGACCTGAAAGACGCCGACATGGTGATCGAGGCCGTGTTCGAGGACATGGGCGTCAAGGAAAAAGTCTTCAAGGAACTGGACCGCGTGATGAAGCCCGGCGCCATCCTGGCGTCCAACACCTCGACGCTGGACGTCAACCAGATCGCGGCCTTCACCAAGCGCCCGCAGGACGTGGTGGGCATGCATTTCTTCAGCCCCGCCAACGTCATGAAGCTGCTTGAAGTGGTGCGCGGCGCCAAGACCGGCAAGGACGTGCTGGCCACCGTGATGGCAGTGGGCAAGAAAATCCGCAAGACGGCCGTGGTTTCCGGCGTGTGCGACGGCTTTATCGGCAACCGCATGATCGAGCAGTACGGCCGCCAGGGCGGTTTCCTGCTCGATGAAGGCTGCACGCCCGAGCAGGTCGACAAGGCCATCGAAAAATTCGGTTTCGCCATGGGCCCTTTCCGCATGGGCGACCTGGCCGGCAACGACATCGGCTGGGCCATCCGCAAGCGCCGCTACACCGAAAAGCCCGACATGAAGTACAGCAAGACGGCCGACCTGCTGTGCGAAAAAGGCCGCTTCGGCCAGAAGACGGGCGCCGGCTGGTACGACTATGTGCCCGGCAAGCGCGACGCCATCCCGAACGCCGAGGTCGTCAAGATGATTGAAGACCACCGCAAGAGCCTGGGCATCACGCCGCGCAAGATCTCCGACGAGGAGATCGTGCAGCGCCTGGTGTTCTCGCTGGTCAACGAGGCCGCGCACATCCTGGAGGAGGGCATTGCCTCCAAGGCCAGCGACATCGACATGGTCTATATCATGGGCTACGGCTTCCCGGTCTACCGCGGCGGCCCCATGCTCTACGCCGACCAGTTGGGCCTGTTCAACGTGGTGCAAAGCATGAACCGCTTCGCCCAGAACCCGCTGGACGACGCCAAATTCTGGAAGCCCGCGCCCCTGCTGGCCAAGCTGGCGGCTGAAGGCAAGACCTTCAACCCGACCGTCTGAACCCAGCGCACCGCACAGATCAACGCACCCAGATTCCGGAGAATTTCATGAGCTCAGCAGTCATTGTTTCCACCGCACGCACCCCCCTGGCCAAAAGCTGGAAGGGCTCTTTCAACATGACGCACGGCGCCACCCTGGGCGGCCACGCCGTCGAGCACGCGCTTAAGCGCGCCGGCATCGAAGCTGGTGAAGTCGATGACGTGATCATGGGTTGCGCCACGCCCGAAGGCGCGACCGGCGCCAACATCGCGCGCCAGGTCGCGCTGCGCGCCGGCTGCCCCGTCACCGTGTCGGGCATGACGGTCAACCGTTTTTGCTCGTCGGGCCTGCAGACCATCGCCCTGGCGGCCCAGCGTGTGATCGCCGGCGAAGCCGACATCTATGTGGCCGGCGGCGTCGAAAGCATCTCCTGCGTGCAGCAGGAAATGAACACCCACATGCTGCAGGAAGCCTGGCTGGCCAAGAACAAGCCTGAAATTTACTGGAACATGCTGCAGACGGCCGAGCAGGTCGCCAAGCGCTACAACATCTCGCGCGACCGCATGGACGAATACGGCGCGCTGAGCCAGCAAAAGGCCACGGCCGCGCAGGCCGCGGGCCTGTTTGAAGCCGAAATCGCGCCCATCACCGTGACGGCCGGCGTGGCCGACAAGGTCATGGGCCTGACGACCAAACAGGTCACCGTCAGCAAGGACGAGGGCATACGCGAAGGCACGACCAAGGAAGGCATCAGCGGCATCAAGCCGGCGATCCCCGGCGGCGTGATCGCGGCCGGCAACGCCAGCCAGTTCTCCGACGGCGGCGGCGCCGTGGTCGTCATGAGCGAAACCGTCGCGCAAAAGAAGGGCCTCAAGCCTTTGGGCCGCTTCCTCGGTTTTGCGGTCGCAGGCTGCGAACCCGACGAGATGGGCATAGGCCCGGTCTTCGCGATCCCCAAGGTGCTGGCCAAGCTGGGCCTGAAGATCGACGACATCGACCTCTGGGAACTGAATGAAGCTTTTGCCGTGCAGGTGCTGTACTGCGCCGACAAGCTGGGCATTCCCATGGACAAGCTCAACGTCAACGGCGGCGCGATCGCCGTTGGCCACCCGTATGGCGTGACCGGCCAGCGCCTGACGGGCCATGCGCTGATCGAAGGCAAGCGCCGCGGCGCCAAGCGCGTCTGCGTGACCATGTGCATTGGCGGCGGCATGGGCGCGGCCGGCATTTACGAAGTTCTCTAAACCGGGCAAGCACCATGGATGAAACCCTGCTCCTTCAGAAAGGGCAGGTGTTTCCTGCCTTCCCGCCTGCCTGCCAACCGGGGAGCCCGTCATGAGCCTCAGGCCCACGCTGGACTTCCTGCTGTACCAATGGTTGGACGCCGAGTCGCTGAACCAGCGCGAGCGCTTCGCCGACCATTCGCGCGAGACCTTTGACGCGGTCTTTGACACCTGCGAGCGCATCGCGCGCGAGAAATACGCGCCTTTCAACCGCACGGTGGACACGCAGGAGCCGCATTTCGACGGCGAAAAAGTGATACTGCCGCAGGCCACGCACGATGCGCAGAAGGCCTATGCGGCCTCCGGCATGCTCAGCGCCGCGCAGGACTATGAAGTCGGCGGCATGCAGCTGCCCTATACCGTCGAAGCCGCGGCCAATGCTTTTTTTGCCATGGCCTCGGTCAGCATAGGTTCCGGCCTCTTGACCACCGGCAATGCCAACCTGCTGATGGTGCACGGCACCGAGCTGCAAAAAAAAGTCTTCGCCAAGAACGAGTTCTCGGGCCGCTTCTCGGGCACCATGTGTTTGTCCGAGCCGCAGGCCGGTTCCTCGCTGAGCGACGTGAGCACGCGCGCCGTGCCCGACGGCGAAGGTTTTGAGGCCGACCCGCTGGGCGCGCGCTACCGCCTCAAGGGCAACAAGATGTGGATTTCGGCCGGCGAGCATGAGCTGACCGACAACATCATCCACCTGGTGCTGGCCAAGATACCGGGGCCGGACGGCAAGCTGATCGCCGGCACGCGCGGCATTTCGCTGTTCATCGTGCCCAAGAAAATGGTCAATATCAAGGGCGAACTCACCGGCGTACGCAACGACGTGGCGCTGGCGGGCCTGAACCACAAGCTGGGCTGGCGCGGCACCACCAACACCTTGCTCAATTTTGGCGAAGGCAAATACCCGGTGGACGGCCAGGCCGGCGCTGTCGGCTACCTGGTGGGCAAACCGCATGAGGGCCTGCGTTGCATGTTCCACATGATGAACGAGGCGCGCATAGGCGTGGGCACGGCCGCCACCATGCTGGGCATGGCGGGTTATTACGCCAGCCTGGACTACGCCAAAAACCGGCCACAGGGCAGGCCGGTGGGTGTGGGCGGCAAGGACGCCTCCCAGCCGCAGATACGCATCATCGAGCATGCCGACGTCAAGCGCATGTTGCTGGCGCAAAAAGCCTACTGTGAAGGCGCGCTGGCGCTGGAGCTGTACTGCGCGCGCCTGGTCGACGAGAACCACACGGCCGAGGCGCAAGCCGCCGACGATGCGCGCCTGCTGCTGGAGGTGCTGACGCCGATTGCCAAAAGCTGGCCCAGCGAATGGTGCCTGGAGGCCAATTCCCTGGCCATCCAGGTGCATGGCGGCTACGGCTACACCCGCGACTTCCCGGTGGAGCAGTACTGGCGCGACAACCGCCTGAACATGATTCACGAGGGCACACACGGCATCCAGGCCATGGACCTGCTGGGCCGCAAGGTGCTGATGGAAGGGGGCAGGGGACTGCAGCTGCTGGCCGCCCGCATCAATACCACGATTGAAAAAGCCATACAGCGGCCCGAGTTGGCGGTGCACGCCAACGCGCTGGGCAAGGCGCTGCAGCATGTGGGCAGCGCCACCAAGGCGGCCTGGGCCACGGGCGAACCCGGCGAGGCCCTGGCCAATGCGGTACCCTATATGCAGGCCTTCGGCCACACCGTGCTGGCGTGGCTGTGGCTGGACGTGGCCCTGGCCAGCCTTTCATTGCCCGCGGATGCTCCGCATGCGGGAAGAATGGGGGCCATGCGCTACTTTTATCATTACGAGTTACCCAAGATCGATGCCTGGCTCAAGGTGGTTGAAAGCCGCGACCTGACCTGCGCCGATCTGCCCGAGGAGGCTTTTTAATGGCATTTTTCAAACCGTCGGCCGACCCTGTCTCCAACAAGAACGTGGCGCGCCTGCAGGCCCTGATCTGGATCCTGATCTACGGCGGGCTGCTGACCCTGGTGCTGGGCCTGTCGGTCCAGCGCACGGACGACGCCATAGGCTGGTCGCTGGTGGTCGTCGGCGGCGTGGTCGCGGCGGTGGGTTTTGTGCTGATCTACGTGCGCTCCCGCATCAACGTGGGGCCCTGAGCCGCGTGTGGCCGCAAGTCGCCGCCACGACAGCATGGGCTGCAAGCCGCGCGATGTTGTGCCAACATGGCAAAGTCCCAAGCAAGTAAAAAATGCAGCCGTGGCTGCCTGAGCACCACCCTTATTCCCAATCCCTTACCCCGACCAGGCCGCAAGCGCCGCCTGACAGGGACGCATGAACAACACACAGGAGATCCCCATGACCCGTACCATCCAGCAACTGTTTGACCTCAAAGGCAAGACCGCCCTCGTGACCGGCGGCTCGCGCGGCCTGGGCCTGCAACTGGCCCAGGCACTGGGCGAGGCCGGCGCCAAGGTCATCCTGAGCTCGCGCAAGGCCGAGGACCTGATCGAGTCCGCCGCCGAACTCAAGGCCGCCGGCATAGACGTCGACTGGATCGCCGCCGACTGCTCGAAAGAAGAAGACATACGCGCGCTGGCCGACGAGGCCATCAAGCGCCTGGGCCATGTCGACATCCTGGTCAACAACGCCGGTGCCGCCTGGGGCGCGCCCGCCGAAGACCACCCGGTCGAAGCCTGGGACAAGGTCATGAACCTCAACATCCGCGGCTATTTCATCCTGAGCCAGCACATCGCCAAGCACAGCATGATCGCGCGCAAGTCCGGCCGCATCATCAACGTGGCCTCCATCGCCGGCCTGGGCGGCAACCCGCGCGAGATGACCACCGTGGCCTACAACACCTCCAAGGGCGCCGTCGTCAATTTCACGCGCGCGCTGGGCTGCGAATGGGGCAAGTACAACATCACCGTCAACGCCATCTGCCCGGGCTTTTTCCCGAGCAAGATGACCGTGGGCACGCTCAAGGCACTGGGCGAGGAAAAACTCGCCTCGCATGCGCCGCTGGGCCGCCTGGGCGACGACGAGGACCTGAAGGGCTTGTGCGTGCTCTACGCCTCGGATGCCGGCAAGCACATCACCGGCCAGTGGCTGGCCGTCGACGGCGGTGTATCAGTAGTAACAGGGGGTTGATCCGGTGAAGGGTTGGGAAGAACTGATGGACTTCGGCGCCGATATCCCTTTTGTCAGCCATCTGGGCTTTGAGCTGGAGCTGTTCACGGGCGGCGCCTCGGCCATAGGCTATACACCCCAACCCGAGCACCTCAACTCTTTTTCCGTGACGCACGGCGGCGCCATCATGACGCTGCTGGACGTGACCATGGCCACGGCCGCGCGCAGCGTGCAAAAAGACATGGGCGTGGTCACCATTGAAATGAAGACCAGCTTCATGCGGCCGGCGCCCGGCGACGGCGGCCGGCTCACGGCCAAGGGCCGGCTCATGCACCGTACAGCCAGCATGGCGTTCACCGAAGCCACGTTATACGATGTGCTGGGCCAGGCCTGCGCGCATTCGACCGGCACCTTTAAATACGTCAAACGCAAGCCCGCCGCCGGCCAGGCGGACGCGCCCGGCGGCGCGATTTCCACCGATTGACGCCCCCGCCGCGACCTGAACGCGGCACACACTTCACAGGAGACAAGCATGCCCATCAACCAGCAAATCCTTCTCGACAACCGTCCCACCGGCGAGGCCAGCGCAAGCAACTTCATGCTGGTCTCCAGCGACACGCCGCCCCTGCAGGACGGCCAGGTGCTGGTGCGCCACCACTACCTGAGCCTGGACCCGTATATGCGCGGCCGCATGAACGACAGCAAAAGTTATGCGGCGCCGCAGCCGCTGGGCCAGGTCATGATTGGCGGCACGGCCGGCGAAGTGGTCGAAAGCCGCTCGCCCAAGTTCCAGCCCGGCGACAAGGTCGTCGGCATGGGCGGCTGGCAGGAATACAGCGTGGTCAACGCCGACCAGCCCGGCGCGCTGCGCAAGGTGGACACCACCCATGTGCCTTTGTCGCACTACCTGGGCGCGGTCGGCATGCCCGGTGTCACCGCCTGGTACGGCCTGGTCAAAATCATAGAACCCAAAGCCGGCCAGACCATGGTGGTCAGCGCCGCCACCGGCGCCGTCGGCAGCGCCTTTGCCGCGCTGTCCAAGGCGCGCGGCTGCCGCACGGTCGGCATCGCGGGCGGGCCCGACAAATGCAAATACGCGGTCGATGAACTCGGCTTTGACGCCTGCATCGACTACAAGCTGCATGCCGACGCGGCCTCGCTGTCCAAGGCCTTGCGCGATGCCTGCCCCGACGGCATAGACGGCTATTTCGAGAACGTGGGCGGCATGGTGCTGGACGCCGTGCTGCCGCGCATGAACGCTTTCGGCCGCATCGCGCTGTGCGGCGTGATCGCCGGCTACGACGGCCGGCCCTTGCCGCTGGCCCACCCGGCGCTGATTTTGACCAGCCGCCTCAAGCTCGAAGGTTTTATCGTGGCCGAGCACATGGAAGTCTGGCCCGAAGCGCTGAAAGAACTCGGCACCCTGGTCGGCACCGGCAAGCTGCGCCCGCGTGAAAGCGTGGCGCAGGGTATTGAGTCGGCGCCTGAAGCCTTCCTCGGGTTGCTCAAGGGGAAAAACTTCGGCAAGCAGCTCGTCAAATTGATCTAGGCCTGGCCCAGCAGGAGGTTTGCCATGAACCCCACCCATGAAGTCTTCAACCAGCCCGCGCCGCTGTCGGACTACAACCTGCTGGCCACCAACCGGCCGCTGCGCGACGCGCTGAAGTTCAACGCGCCCGGCCTGGACAGCACGGAACTGGGCCAGCTGGGCGCCGCGCTGGGCAGCAGCGCCATGCAAACCCATGCGCGCCTGGCCAATGTGCATGGGCCGGTGCTGCACAGCCACGACCGCTTCGGGCGGCGTGTGGACCAGGTGGAGTTTCATCCGAGCTACCACACACTCATGAAGCTGGCGACGGGTGCGGGCCTGCATGGCACGCCGTGGACTGATGAAGAGCCGTCCGCCCATGTGCGGCGCGCGGCGGGCTTTATGCTCTTCACCGAGCTCGAGCCCTCCATCCTGTGCCCCATCTCCATGAGCTACGCGGCCACACCCGCGCTGCGCGGCAACACCGCCATCTACGCCGACTGGGGCCCCAAGCTGGCCAGCCGCGCTTACGACCCCGAACTCAAGCCCTGGCAGGCCAAGGCCGGCCTCACCATGGGCATGGGCATGACGGAAAAGCAGGGCGGCTCCGACGTGCGGGCCAATACCACGCGGGCCGAACCCTCGGGCCGCGACGGCTGGGGCGAACGTTATGCCATCACCGGCCACAAATGGTTTTTCTCGGCGCCGATGTGCGACGCCTTCCTGGTGCTGGCCCAGACCCCAAGCGGCCTGAGCTGCTTTTTCCTGCCGCGCGTGCTGCCCGACGGCGGTCTCAACGCCATCCGCATCCAGCGCCTGAAGGACAAACTCGGCAACAAGGCCAACGCCAGCTCCGAAGTGGAGTTCGAAGGCGCCCAGGCCTGGCTGGTCGGTGAGGAAGGCCGCGGCATTCCGCAGATTCTGGAGATGGGCACCATGACGCGGCTGGACTGCGCCCTGGGCACCAGCGGCCTGATGCGGCAAGCGCTGGCCCTGGCGCTGAACCATACCTCCCAGCGCAAGGCCTTCGGCAAGCTGCTGGTGGAGCAGCCGCTGATGCGCAATGTGCTGGCCGACCTGGCGCTCGAATCCGAAGCCGCCACGGCGCTGGCGATTCGCCTGGCCCGGGCCTTCGACCGCCCGGGCGATGCCCATGAGGCCGCCATGGCGCGCCTCTTGACGCCGGTTGCCAAGTTCTGGATCTGCAAGCGCGGCAGCCACTTCGCGCAGGAGGCCATGGAATGCCTGGGTGGCAACGGTTACGTGGAGGAGGGCGGCGAAGGCATCATGGCGCGCGTCTACCGCGAAATGCCGCTCAACTCGATTTGGGAAGGCGCGGGCAACATCATGGCGCTGGACTTGCTGCGCGCCTTGCGCAAGGCCGATGCCGTGGCCGCGCTGGCGCAGGAAGTTGCCACCGCCAAGGGCGCGCACCCGGCACTGGACAAGCTGGCCGCCGCCTTGCCCACGCGCATCGAAGAGATGGCCACCGAAATTGAGGCGCGCCGCCTCGCGCAGGACGTGGCGCTCGCGGTACAGGCCGCGCTGCTGTTGCAGACGGCACCCGTGGCCGTCTTCGGCGCCTTTTGTGATTCGCGCCTGGCCGGCAACTGGGGCCAGTCCTTCGGCACGCTGGGCGCCGGCACCGATTTCGACGCCATCATCGCGCGGGCCATGCCTCGTTAATTCCACAAAAAATCCCGGAGACACCCATGAGCGAACTGATTCTTCACCACTACCCCACATCGCCCTTTGCCGAAAAAACGCGGCTGATGCTGGGCTACAAAAACCTGGCCTGGAAGTCCGTCATCATCCCGATGATCATGCCCAAGCCCGACGTGGTGGCGCTCACGGGCGGCTACCGCAAGACACCCATACTGCAGATAGGCGCCGACATTTATTGCGACACCGCGCTGATCAGCGACGTGCTCGAGCACCTGCAGCCCTCGCCCAGCGTTTACCCCGAACCCAGCAAAGGCCTGGCGCGCACGCTGGCGCACTGGGCCGATAACACGCTGTTCTGGACCTCGATGGCCTACAACAGCCAGCCCAAGGGCATTGCGCAGATCTTCGAAAAAGCGCCGCCCGAAGCCGCGCGCGCCTTTGGCGAAGACCGTAAGGCCATGAGCTTCGGCATGCCGCGCCTGCGTGCCGGCGATGCCGCGGCGGCCTACAAGTCCTACCTGCGGCGCATCTCCGACATGCTGGACGACAGGCCTTTCCTGCTGGGTGAAGTGCCCTGCATCGCCGATTTTGCGATGTACCACCCGCTGTGGTTCACGCGGGTGCAAACCCCGGTGCTTGCCGGCATCCTCAAGCTCACGCCGGCCGTGCTGGACTGGATGGACCGCATGGCCGCCATAGGCCAAGGCAGCTCTGAAAAACTCAGCTCCACCGACGCCATCGCCGTGGCCGCCGCCGCCACGCCCGCGCCGCTGCACGACGAGCTGTTCCAGGACGAGCATGGCATCCCGCTGGGCACCGTGGTGCGGATCACCAGCGAAAGCTTCGGCCCCGAGCCCACCGAAGGCGAGCTGATCGCCGCCACGCGTATGCATTACACGCTGCGCCGCAGCGACCCGCGCGCCGGCACTGTGCATGTGCATTTCCCGCGCATAGGCTATTCGCTCAAAGCCGCCACCCCGGCATGAGCCAGGGCACCATCACCTGGCGTTTTCTGCCCTTCAGCGCGCTGAACACGCTGGAGCTTTACGAACTGCTGCAGCTGCGCAGCGAGGTCTTTGTGCTGGAACAGGCCTGCGCCTTCCAGGACCTGGACGGCGCCGACAGCGAGGCCATGCATTTGCTGGGTGTGTGGGACGGCCGTTTGGCCGCTTATGCGCGCTGTTTTGCCGCCGGCGTGAAATTCGCCGAGGCCAGCATAGGCCGCGTCGTTACCCATGCCTCGGCGCGCGGAGGCGGAATCGGCCATGTGCTGATGAAAGAGGCCATTGATCGCCTGCAAGCGCACTGGGGCCCGCAAGCCATACGCATAGGCGCCCAGGCGAGGCTCGAAAAGTTCTACAACCAGCACGGCTTTGTGCAGAACGGCCAGCCCTATATCGAAGACGGCATACCGCACATCGAGATGCCGCGGGCGGCCTGAGGGGCCCGAACGACCTGAGTTCCCTGGGTGACACGCGCAAGGGCGCGCCTCATGGACAATTTTCCCATTCAAGCTATCAAGGAAGACACGCAATGATCACGGACTTCAAAGGCAAAACTGCGGTGCTGACCGGCGCGGGCTCCGGCTTCGGCCTGGAATGCGCGCGCCTGGGCGCCAAGCTGGGCATGAACCTGGTGCTGGTCGATGTGCAGCAGGATGCGTTGGACAAGGCCGAGGCGGAAATGAAGGCCGCCGACGCCCAGGTGCTGTCCTTCAAGCTCGACGTCTCCAGTGCCGACCAGATGGATGCCATGGGCAAGGCCGTGTTCGAGCGCTTCGGCGCGCCGCACTTCGTCTTCAACAACGCCGGCGTGGGCGCAGGCGGCCTGATCTGGGAGAACAGCCTCAAGGATTGGGAATGGGTGATGGGCGTCAACGTCATGGGCGTGGTGCACGGCGTGCGCATCTTCACGCCCATGATGCTCGAAGCCGCCGCCAAGGACCCGTCCTGGCAAGGCCACATCGTCAACACCGCCAGCATGGCCGGCCTGCTGAACCCGCCGAATATGGGTGTCTACAACGTCAGCAAGCACGCGGTCGTGGCTCTCAGCGAAACCCTGTACCAGGACCTGGGCCTGGTGACCGACCAGGTCGGCGCTTCGGTGCTGTGCCCCTTCTTTGTGGCCACCGGCATAGGCATGAGCCACCGCAACCGCCCGGCCGATCTCGCCGCCGGCAAGCCCACCAAAAGCCAGATGATCCAGCAGGCCATGACCGGCAAGGCCGTGGGTTCCGGCAAGGTCACTGCGGCCGACGTGGCGCAGCTGGTGTTTGACGCCATTGCCAACAACCAGTTCTACATCTACAGCCACCCCAAGGCCATCCATTCGGTGCAGACGCGCCTGGAAGACGTGCTGCAGGCGCGCAACCCGACCGACCCCTTTGCCGACAAGCCCGAGATAGGCCAGCAACTGAAGGCCGCCTTGCGCGGCGCTTGATGCGCCGCATCTGCCTGACCCTGGCCGGCTTGCTGCTGGCCGGTTTGCCCTGGGCCGCCCTGGCCCAGCAGGCCACATGCCCTGACGGCAAAAAGGCCGACGGTGTGGAGCGGGCAGGGAACAGCCGGCATTGCCTGGTGATACGCACGCTGGCGCCCAGCCAGGCCTCGGCCCGTACTGCGCCCAAGGTGCTGGTCGTCTTCCTGCATGGCGACAACGGCGGGCGCACCGAACTCAAGGCCGACAGCGGCGCGGCCGCCATGCTCGCGGAGAAACTCCAGGTCGTCACGGTAGCGCTGCAAAGGCCAGGCTATAGCAGCGAACTGGGCCGGTCCGACGGCCAGTCCAGCCCGGGCGATGACGACTACACGCCGCAGAACATCGAGATCGTCGCCGCGGCTCTGGCCCAGTTGCGCAGCCTCAATCCCACCAAAAAAATCCTGCTGGTCGGCCATTCGGGTGGCGCGGCCATCGCGGCGCTGCTGGCCGGCCGTTTCCCCGGCAGCGCCGACGCCTACCTGCTGGCCGCATGCCCCTGTGATGTGCCCGCGTGGCGGCAGTGGCGGGCCGGTTCGGCCGGCAAGAAGGGCGCCTGGACCAGCCTGTCACCGCTGGCCGAAGCCGGCAAGCTGCCTCCCGCCACGCTAATCAGCCTGGTCGTCGGCAACAAGGACGAAAATACCTTGCCCCTGTTCAGCGAAAGCTACGCCAGGGCCGTGCAGGCGCGCGGCCTCAAGACCCGGGTGACCTATGCGATGAACGCCACCCATGTGTCGGTGCTGCGCTCGCCCGAATTCTTCATGCTCGCGGGGGAATTGGCCGAAACGCTGTCGAAATAGGCGGGCTCGGCTATTCTTGGCCTTTCGTTCACCAACGGCCGCCATCATGCCCAAACCATTGTTCTCGTTTTTTGCCGCCGCGCTGACGGCCTGCACCTTGCTGCTGGCCGGTTGCAACGACGCCCCCGAGGCTTCCACCCCCAAAACCGCGGCGGCCGCGCCCGTCTCGGTGGAAGCCATCGCGGCCGAGGCCAAGGGTTTTATCGCCGGCTCGCAAATGAGCAAGCGCACCGTCTATGTGTTTTTCGACGCGCAGTGCCCGCACTGCGCCGTGCTGTGGGAGGCCGCCAAGCCGCTCAAATCCCAGGCCAAGTTTGTCTGGATTCCCGTCGGCATCCTCAACGCCGCCAGCACCTCGCAAGGCGCCACCCTGCTGGCCGCCGGCGACCCGGTGGCGGCCATGGATGAACACGAAGCGTCCATGAAAGCAGGGCGGGGCGGCATCAGCGCGGCCAGCAGCATAGACCCGCAAAAAGACGCCGTCGCCAAAAACACCGCGCTGATGACCCGCATGGGTTTCAGTGGCATCCCCAGCATCGTCGGCACCCATGCGCAGACCGGCGCTGTGGTGTCGCAAGAAGGTGCCTTGCCTACGGCTGCGCTGGCGGAGTTGCTGGGTTTGCAGGTGCCAGCGCAGTAGGGTGGATCAGTATCAACTGGTGGCCGCAACCCAGGTCCATGCTCACCGAATGATTTTCCCAGACAAGAGCGAGACAGGCCGCTCTGCGTGTGGCGCGCTCGCCCCATTGCTTCCCAAATTGCAGCGCCATGACCCGGCCAGCCACAAAGCCACGGTCTCTTCATGCGCCTGCTGAATCGCGCTGAGGATGTCGTGGCCCTCGATGTCCTCGTTCGGCCATCTGGCGGGTTCACGGCAGCAGAGCTGTCCGCGGTGGTCGGTGTGGAAAACATCACCGGGTAGTTCCGCCACTGGCATGCCGTCGCCCTTGAACGCCTGGCGGCGCCACTGGGTGCCCGCCATGTTGGCCGGGTGAGGCAGGTTTTTGTTGAGCAGGTGTTCGTGCATTTCCTGGACTCCTTCGCGGTTGACGGCGTGGATGTCTTGCGGGCCTTCCGGGATTTCACCGGGACGATATGCGGTTTTTCAACGCAAGACGGCTTGACCGCTGCGGAGCTTATTCTCTGCGCGCCACGCCTGCTGGGCTATCGTTACTTCTTTGTCCGTAGGCGGACAGAGTTTAGGAGTTTGGGTGATATTCACCTTCAAGCCGGGCGTGCGCGACCCCCGGCCTGGGCTTCCCCTGCCTTAGAACAACACGCGGCTGCGGATGGTGCCCGGCACCTCGGCCAGCTTGGCCAGCGCCATGTCGGAGTGCGCGGCGTCGATGTCGATCACCACATAGCCCACGGCCTCATTGGTCTGCAGGTACTGCGAGGCGATGTTGATGCCGTTGCTGGCGAACACCTTGTTGATCTCCGACAGCACGCCGGGCACGTTGCGGTGAATGTGCAGAAGGCGGTGTTTGCCCGGGTGGGCCGGTAGCGCGACTTCGGGGAAATTGACGGACGAGGTCGAGGTGCCGTTGTCGCTGTACTTCACGAGTTTTTCGGCGACTTCTATGCCTATGTTTTCCTGGGCTTCCATGGTGGAGCCGCCCACATGCGGCGTCAGGATCACGTTGTCCAGGCCGCGCAGGGGCGACTCGAAGATGTCCTTGTTGCTGCGCGGCTCCACGGGGAAGACGTCGATCGCGGCGCCCAGCAGCTGTTTGTTTTTCAGGGCCTGGGCCAGCGGCTCGATCTCCACCACCGTGCCGCGCGAGGCATTGATCAGCACGCCGCCGGGTTTGATGGCGGCGATTTCGGCCGCGCCTATCATCCACTGCGTGGCCTGGGTTTCGGGTACATGCAGGCTCACGACGTCGGACTGGGCCAGCAAATCCTTGAGCTGGGCCACCTGGCGCGCATTGCCCAGGGGCAGCTTGGTGACCACGTCGAAGAAGACCACGTGCATGCCCAGGGCCTCGGCCAGCACCGAGAGCTGCGTGCCAATGGAGCCGTAGCCGACGATGCCTAAAGTCTTGCCGCGGATTTCATACGCGTTCTCGGCCGACTTGAGCCAGCCGCCGCGGTGCGCGACCGCGCTTTTTTCGGGCACGCCGCGCAGCAGCAGGATGGCCTCGGCCAGCACCAGCTCGGCCACCGAGCGGGTGTTGGAGTAGGGCGCGTTAAACACCGCGATGCCGCGCTCGCGGGCGGCGACCAGGTCAACCTGGTTGGTGCCTATGCAGAAGCAGCCGACAGCAGCCAGCTTGGATGCCTGGGCGAAGACCTCGGCCGTGAGCTGGGTGCGCGAGCGTATGCCGACAAAATGCACGTCGGCGATCTTGGCCTTGAGCTCGTCGTCGGGCAGTGCGCCGGACAGGCTTTCAATATTGGAGTAGCCTGCGGCCTTGAGAACCTCCACGGCGGAGGGGTGTATGCCCTCCAGCAGCAGGAACTTGATTTTGTGCTTGTCGACCGAGGTTTTGTTCATGGAGGCGGGCAGGCAATGAGTGGATGGCCACCCAGTATGACGCATGCCAAATACCCATGCTGCGCTGCGTCATTCCAGTACCCGGCCCGTCGGAGGGTAGTCGCGCGACAGCACCTGCTCGTCCGTGAGGTCCTGGCCCTGCCAGATCGTGACTTCCGAGGCTCCCGCGCCCAGGGCCATTTCATGCAAGGCCCGTATCTCTATTTGGGTGAAGCCGCCGGCCGGGTCGCCCTGAGGATGGAAGACCATGCGGGGCGCGGCGGCGAGGAGATGGCTTTTGGGCAGCTTCTTGATGAAGGCCTTGAGCAACTGCTGGCCCAGCGTGAAGTCGGACACCAGGGTGCGCGGGTGGCTGAAAGGATTGCTCACCAGTGCCGAACTGCTGGACTTGTAGGGGGCCGCTTCATCGCCGGCGCCCAGCACCTTGGGCTTGGGCCCGCGCGAGATGGCAATTTCGGGCACTTCGGAAACAAAGGCGCCGGTTTTGACGTTGCGCACTGTCAGGCGAGAAGGCGACAGGCGTATATACAGGGGTGTCTGGAAAAGATCGAGCATGGTGCGAAAAATCCCGGTGAAATTCAGCCTTCAGAAAAAACGGCTTTCAGCGCCGCCAGCAGCCTGGCGCCCGCCAGCTTGAGCCGCGTCTTCAGGCGGCGTGCCACGCGCCAGGCCCAGGAAGCCCTGGCCTGCGCGATGAGCTTGTCCTTCCAGGCCTTCCAGGGTGTGTAGAGCCGCGCGAACCAGGCCATGCGCATCAGTGCCGGTTGTGTCAGCTGGAACAGGCGTGCCGCCATCGCCGTTCCCGCGATCTTCGCAGCAAGAATCAAGCCCAAACCAATGGTGATGTGGCCCTGGCCGAAGAGGTACAGCGCCAGCAGCTTGATGGGAATCAGCGCGAGCACGGGCACACCGAAGGCCAGCAGCGCGGCCCAGGGCGGCAAGCCGGTGATGAACCGCTCGAGCCTGCCCCACCAGGGCAACCGGCCCAGCGCCGCGAAGGCGGCGGCCAGCGGTTCCCAGCCCCATTCCTCAAACAGCAGGAACAGGGCAACGGGGGCCAGCAGCAGGCTTCGCAGTATTTTTTTGAGGGTGTTCACGCGGGCTTGGGCTCAGAAGGACGAGGGATAGGCGCGGCTCCATCCCAGCAGCAGCGCACCTGCCGCCACGGCCCAGGCCAGGGTGGCGGCGGCCAGTGTCACCGTGAGCGAGGCGCGTATGCTGAGCCAGTACACCGCAAGTAGGTAAGTCGCATAAGGAATCAGCGACCACAGGCCGAACAGCGCGGTGGCGCGCAGGTCGGCGGCGCTGCGCTCGCTGCCCACCATGTAGTGCGCGATCAGCGCGAAGGTGGGAAACAGCGGCACCAGGCCGGCAATGACAAAGTTGCGCGAGCGGGACAGCAGGGCGATCAGCAGCACGGCCAGCGCGCCCAGCAGGCATTTGAGGAACAGCGAGATCATGCGAAAGAAAGGCGTGCGGGGCGGCAAGAGGGCATGCGGCAGAGTTTAGCGAAGGCCGGGCGGCGGGCTTCAGGCCTGCTTGCGCATGGCAAACACCCGCGCGTCCGACAGGTCCGGCACCACGGCAAAACCCAGGCGCTCGTAAATGGCCAGCGCCGGGTCGTTGTCGCGGTAGACGCGCAGCGTGAAGGCGCTGGCGCCGACGGCGCGCGCGGCCTCGGCCATCAGCAATTCGCACAGCGTGGTCCCCAGGCCCTGGCCGCGTGCCGCGGGCGCCAGGATGATGCGGGCCAGGTGCGCCACGCCGGGATCGCGCACCCAGAACTGGCCGAAACCCAAGGCCGGGGCGGCCGGGCCGCGGCTCATCACAAAGCTGTTGGCGCCGGGCTCAGCCAGCAGGCGCGAAAGCCGCGCCGGCTTGAACGGAAACTTCAGCTTGGGACCGGCCCAGCGCGCGCAGCCCTCGGCGTCGCGGACCCAGTCGCCCAGCGCCAGGTAGTCGGCGTCTTCCGGCGTGCGCAGGCTGGGGGGCAGAAAAGAGGGGGAGGGCGCGGGCCGGGGCTCCATACCGCCATTTTGCGGCAAGCTTTGTGAAATCTGTTCATGATTCAGGCCGGACACTGCAGACTCACCGCCTGCAGCGTCTTGCCGGTTTTGGGGTCAAACACCACGAGGTTGACCTGGCGTTCGTGGCCGGGGGTGGCGGCAATGCTGCGAAAGACCAGCTTTTGCGGCGTCGTGCCCTGGGTGGGGTATTCACCCGCCGGGGTGTACTGGCGCACCACAAAATCGTGCTTGAGAAAGGTGCCGGCGTTTTCGCCGGCCTGCACCTTGGAGTTGTGGCCGTGTTCGGTGATGGTCCAGTAGGCCGCCCACGAAGGCGACAGCTGCCGCTCGGCCACTGGTGTCACCACGGCTTCGAACTGGTCGGAGCCCAGTTGTGTCAGCACGATGGCCGCGCGCGCCGGCTCCTTGCCGCCGGGCGGCCTGGGTCCCCAGGCGGGCAGGTCCTTGCCGTTGAGCACGGCTTGCGGGGTGTAGACGCTGCGCAGGCCGTTGCGGGCGGCCACCTCGTGCTGGCGCCGGGTGTAGGCCGGCGCGGCGAAGCGGTCCACCCAGCCTATGTAATCCCAATAACCGACGTGGAAGGCCTGCACCACCATGCCCGAGCCCTTGAGCGAGGACAGCCATTTGTCGGCGGGCGGGCAGGAGCTGCAGCCTTCGGAGGTGTAGAGCTCCATCACCGGGGTGACCGCTGGTCCCGATGCGGTGCTGCAGGTGTTTTGTGCCGCGAACACGCCGCAGCTCAGCGGCAGCAAGGCGGCGGCGATCCAGGGTGTGGGGATGGGCATGGGCGTCTCCAATGGCGTTGGAGCAGGCGCCGCACCCGAAAAGGGCAGGCGGCTGCTGATGGCCGTTGGTCGCGCGGCGCCGGGCTTTCTTACACCGCTATACCAGCGGCATGGTCAGGTGGTCTTTTTGCAGGCCGTTCATGCCGTTGCGCCGTTCCAGCGTATCTTCCAGTTGACCCACATGGGCCGCCACGCTGTTGTCGATCTGCTCCAGCCGGGCCAGCAAGGCCTGCTGCTGCTGGGCGAAGCGTTCGGCCAGCACGGTGGCCGCGGCGGCCTCGCGGTGCTGCGCGGCCAGCGCCTGCACCTCCAGGTAGCTGCGCAGTTCGGTGAAGCGCGAGGCCTCGGCCTTGTCGGCGAGCTCGCGCTGGGTGTTGAGCTCGCGCGAGTACTTGCGGGTTTCCAGCAGGTGGGTGCTTTGTATATAGAGCGTGCTGGCCAGGAAGACCACGGTGGCGATCACCAGCAGCAACAGCATGAGCAGGCCCAGCGACACCTGCACGGTGGTAAAGCCCAGGCTCAGCATGCTCACGCGCGTGAACTCGTCAAGGTTGAGGGCGACAAAACCCGACAGGAGCAGGATGCCCACCACCAGCAATATCGTGCGAATTCGCATATCAGTCTCCCCGGAAAAATGTAAGAAATTGCTTTTCAAGCTCAGGCCATTATGGGAAGGGGCTCCCCGGTTTTCCTGTGGGACAATGCCGACCCTTGGCGTCAGTTTGTGGGTTCGCGAGTAGCGCGCTTGCGGCCACCCAATCCCGTTTGTCCGTTTCATCCCCTTCAGCCTTTCCAGCCACTTTTTTCCGATATGCAAAAAATCATCCGCCAGATCGCGGCAGAAATCAAAGTCCAGGAACACCAGATCAAGGCAGCCGTGGAGCTGCTCGACGGCGGCGCCACCGTTCCCTTTATCGCGCGCTACCGCAAGGAGGCCACCGGCGGGCTGGACGACATCCAGCTGCGCGAACTTGAATACCGGCTGGGTTACCTGCGCGAGCTCGAAGAGCGCCGCGAGGCGGTGCTCAAAAGCATCGAAGAGCAGGGCAAGCTCACACCCGAGTTGCGCGCGGCCATTGAATTTGCCGCCACCAAGCAGGACCTGGAAGACCTGTACCTGCCCTTCAAGCCCAAGCGCCGCACCAAGGGCCAGATCGCGCGTGAGGCCGGCATAGAGCCGCTGGCCGACAAGCTGTTTGCCGACCCCTCGCTGGCGCCGGCCGACGAGGCCGCGGCCTTTGTGAAGGCCGAGAAAAACGAAAGCGGCGACGACTTCACCACCGTGCAGGCGGTGCTGGACGGCGTGCGCGACATTCTTTCCGAGCGCTGGGCCGAGGATGCGGGCCTGGTGCAGTCGCTGCGCAACTGGCTGTGGAGCGAAGGGCTGTTCAGTTCCAAGCTGGTGGCCGGCAAGGACGAGAACAATGCCGACAACAGCAAATTCCGCGACTACTTCGAGTATGACGAGCCGATTGGCCGCGTGCCTTCGCACCGCGCGCTGGCGGTGTTCCGCGGCCGCACGCTGGAGATCCTGGACGCCAAGCTGCTGCTGCCCGAGCAGGCCGAGCCGGGCAAACCCAGCATCGCCGAAGGCAAGATCGCGCTGCACCTGGGCTGGAGCCACAAGGCGCGCCCGGCCGACGACCTGATCCGCAAGGCCGTGGCCTGGACCTGGCGCGTCAAGCTCAGCATGTCGCTGGAGCGCGACCTGTTCACCCGCCTGCGCGAGGAAGCCGAAAAAGTCGCCATCAAGGTGTTTGCCGACAACCTGCGCGACCTGCTGCTTGCCGCGCCCGCCGGCCCGCGTGTGGTGATGGGCCTGGACCCGGGTATACGCACCGGCGTCAAGGTGGCGGTGGTCGACGCCACCGGCAAGCTGGTGGAGACCGCCACCGTCTACCCGCACGAGCCGCGCAAGGACTGGGACGGTTCGCTGCACACCCTGGCCAAGCTTTGCGAAAAACATGGCGTGAACCTGATCGCCATCGGCAACGGCACGGCCAGCCGCGAAACCGACAAGCTCGCCGCCGACCTGATCAAGGGCATGGCCAAGGTGGAACAGGTCATTGAAAAAGTCGTGGTCAGCGAGGCCGGCGCCTCGGTCTACTCGGCCAGCGAATTTGCCTCGCAGGAAATGCCCGACGTGGACGTGAGCCTGCGCGGCGCGGCCAGCATCGCGCGCCGCCTGCAGGACCCGCTCGCCGAACTCGTCAAGATTGACCCCAAGTCGATAGGCGTGGGCCAGTACCAGCACGACGTGAACCAGAGCGACCTGGCGCGCAGCCTGGACACCGTGGTCGAGGACTGCGTGAACAGCGTGGGCGTGGACCTGAACACCGCCAGCGTGCCTTTGCTGGCACGCGTCTCGGGCCTGTCGCAAACCGTGGCCAAATCGGTGGTGCGCTGGCGCGACGCCAACGGCGCTTTCGCCTCGCGCGCTGATTTGCTCAAGGTGACCGGCCTGGGTGCCAAGACCTTTGAACAGAGCGCGGGCTTTTTGCGCCTGCGCACCAGCAGCAACCCGCTGGACATGACGGGTGTGCACCCCGAAACCTACCCGGTGGTCGAAAAAATCATGGCCCACACCGGCAGGCCGGTGGCCGAACTCATGGGCCGGGCTGAGATGCTCAAGACCCTGAAGCCCGAGTTGTTCGCGAACGAGCAGTTCGGCGTGATCACCGTCAAGGACATCCTGACCGAACTCGAAAAACCCGGCCGCGACCCGCGCCCCGACTTCAAGGTGGCGCGCTTTAACGAGGGCGTGGAAGACATCAAGGACCTCAAGGAAGGCATGACGCTGGAAGGCACGGTCAGCAACGTCGCAGCTTTTGGCGCCTTTGTCGATATCGGCGTGCACCAGGACGGCCTGGTCCATGTGAGCCAGCTCGCCAACAAGTTCGTCAATGACGCGCGCGAGGTCGTCAAGACCGGCGACATCGTCAAAGTGCGCGTGACCGAGGTCGACGTGGCGCGCAAGCGCATAGGCCTGACCATGAAGCTGGACGCCGCGCCGGCGCGCAGGGACGGCCCGCGCGACAATCGCTTTGAAAGCGCGCGGCCCGGCGGGCAGGGCCGTGGCGGCAATTACGGTGGCAATTACGGCGGCGGGCGCAGCGGCGCGTCGCAACCGGCGGCCGCCACGGCCATGGAATCGGCCTTCAGCAAGCTGGCGGCGCTCAAGAAATAGGCGGGCAGGGCGCGGCCGTCCCGCAAAGGACAGCCGCGCATCCACGCCTGGTGCTCCAATACGCCTGCAGCCCTACCGACCCTCTTCCATGAAAGCCCTTCGCATCTACGCCGGCCCCAAGGCGCGCCGGCACATTGAACAAAACGGCTTGCAGGCCAAGGACATCGGCGTGGTGCCGGGCGCGGCCGGCGGCCCCAAGGGCCTGATCCTGGGCGCGCTGGACCGCTTTATCTTTGGCGAGTGGCTGGCGCAGACCGACCATCCGGTGCACCTGGTGGGCGCCTCGATAGGCGCCTGGCGCATGGCCACGGCTTGCCTCAAGGATCCGGCGGCAGGTTTCTTGCGGCTGGAAGACGACTACATCCACCAGCATTACGAACTGCAGCCCGGCCAGAAGCGCCCGACCGCGGACAGGGTGAGCGAGCAGTTCGGCGAGAGCCTCAAGGCGTTTTACGGCGGCCGTGTGCACGAAGTGCTGCAACACCCGCGCTACAAGCTGCACATCGTGACCTCGCGCGGGCGCCACATGCTGGGCCGTGAGCACAAGCTGGCCACGCCGCTGGGCTACCTGGGCGCCTTTTTGACCAACAGCCTGCACCGCAAGGCCATGGGCGCCTGGTTGGAGCGCGTGGTGTTTTCCACGCCCGGTGTGAAACTGCCTTTCGCCACCGGCGACTACCGCACGCGCCAGGTCGACCTCAGCGAGGACAACTTCCAGCCCGCGCTGCAGGCCAGCTGCTCGATTCCCTTTGTGCTGCGTTCGGTGCACAACGTGCCGGGCGGGCCGCCCGGCGCTTACTGGGATGGCGGCATCACCGATTACCACCTGCACCTGAACTACGGCGCCAAGGATGCGGCGGGCGGCGCGTGCTTGGTGCTGTATCCGCACTTCCAGAAATCGGTGGTGCCCGGCTGGCTGGACAAAGGCCTCAAGTGGCGCCACAAGGCCACCCACTTCCTGGACAACATGGTGTTGTTGGCGCCCGACCCGGACTGGGTCAAAACCCTGCCCAATGCCAAGCTGCCCGACCGCCAGGACTTTGTGCGCTACGGGCCGGATATGCAGGCCAGAGTGAAGGCCTGGAGCGCGGCCACCGCGGCCAGCGCGCAGCTGGCCGAGGAATGGCAGGAATGGCTGGCGCGGCCCGACCTGGGACAGCTGGGCGCGCTTTGATCCTGCTTAGAACATATGCGCGATACCCGCGTACACCGATTTCGGGCTTTGGCCGACGGCCGAGAGCGCCAGGCCTGGCGAGCTGCCGCCGCCGCCGCTGATGGTGTAGCCAGCCGCTGCCTGGTTGCTGATCCTGGTCGCGCCGCCGTAAATCGTGGTGCGCTTGGACAGCGGGTAGTCGTAGCGCACGCCAATGGCCTTGGAGTCCGAATTCGCCGTGGTCTTGTTTTTGAGCTGGCCGTAGGTGGCGATCAGCTTGCCGACGCCCACGGGGGCCGAGGCGCCGATCTGGTAAGCGTCGAGGGAGGGCGCGCCGGCCATGTCGCCGCGGCGGCGCACAAAAATGGCCGAAGGCTTGATCGCCCCGAAATCGTAGGACGCCGCCAGGACTGTGTACTTGTCGGTGTTGCCGACCAGGTAAATGGTTTTTTCCGTCATGTAGCTCGCTTGCGCCGACAGCGTGCTGCTGCTATAGCCGGCGGCGATGTTGAGCGTGTTGCCGGTGGATTTGGGCTGGCCGCCCGCGCCGTTCGATTCACCGAAGGCGTAGAACAGATTGGCCTTGAAGCCGCCCCAGGTCGGCGTGGTGTACTGGATGGAGTTGTCGCGGCGCGTGGTGGCATCGGCCAGCGAGCCGCCGTTGATGCCCACGCCGGGGCCGGCATAGTAATTCAAGGCGCCCGACATGGTGAACCCGGCCGGGTCAAAAGCCGCCATGGTGCCGAAGTGCGGCGTGTATTGCCGGCCTATGTTGACGGCGCCGAAGTCGCCGCTCAGCCCCACCGTCGCCAGGCGCTGGAACATATAGGCGGCGCCCGTCGGGACGGTGCTGGTCGGGATGGTGGCGGTGCCGGTGCTGGCGCCCGTGTCCATCAAGATGCCGGCTTCCAGGACGAAGTTCGCCTTCAGGCCGCTGCCCAGGTCTTCCGTGCCGCGAAAGCCGAAGCGCGAGCCCATGGCGCCGCCGCTGGAGATGCGCGTCACCGTGCCGTTGCCTGCGGAGGCCAGCTCGAGGTAGGAATCGAGCGCGCCATACACCGTGACGGAGCTCTGGGCTTGCACCGCGCAGCTGGCGGCCGACAGCACCGAAAGTGCGAACAATTGGGTCTTCATGATGTCTCCTGATGTTGTTGATCTGGCGTGCTCAGCGACCTGGCGCCCCCGCAGGGCCGTGCGCCAGCAACCCGCCAGCGGCCGGTTGCGCGGAAATCGTTAACCACAACCCGAAGCGTAACGGGATTTTGGTTATAAATAATAAGTAAATAGACTCTTGCCAAGTCGCCCGTTTATGGTTATGAAACGTAACCATATTCCGGATTTTCCGCTCCTCGTCGGTTTCATCGCGAGGCGTGCCGGCCGGGCAGGCCGCTAGAGCGAGGCCGCCAGCATCTCTTCGTATTCGCCGGCGCTGGCAATGCGTGGGTTGGTCTTGTGGCAGTGGTCGGCCAGCGCGCCGGTGATGATCTGCCCGAACTGCCCGCGCTCAACACCCATGGCCGCCAGCCCGGTTGGCAGGCCCAGCCGGGCGTTCATGTCGCGTATCGCCTCGGCGATGTCGCCGCCCGAGGCCAGGCCCATGGCGCGGGCCATGCGGTCCAGGCGCTTGTCTTTTTGCACCGACTCGGCCCCGGCGTTAAAACGCACCACGGCCGGCAGGAACATCGCGTTCAGCGTGCCGTGGTGCAGGCGCGGGTCCACGCCGCCCAGGCTGTGGCTTAAGGAGTGAACGCAGCCCAGGCCTTTCTGGAAGGCCATGGCGCCCTGCATCGATGCGCTCATCAGGTTGAAGCGCGCTTCGCGGTCGCTGCCGTCGCGCGTGGCGCGCTCGATGTGCGCCCAGCCGCGCTCCAGGCCGTCCAGCGCAATGCCGTCGGCCGGCGGGTTGAAGGCGGCCGACATAAAGGTTTCCATGCAATGCGCGATGGCGTCCATGCCGGTGGCGGCCGTCAGTTTGGCGGGCAGGCCCAGCGTGAGCTCGGGGTCGCAAATCGCAGTCTTGGGCACCAGGTGCCAGGAATGGAAACCCAGCTTGCGGTGGTCGTCGACGATGATGATGGCGCCGCGCGCGACTTCGCTGCCGGTGCCGCTGGTGGTGGGCACGGCGATCAGCGGCGCGGCACGGTCGGTAATCTTGAGGGAACCGCCTTCTATGGTGGCGTAGGTGGTGAGCGGGCCTTCATGCGTGGCGGCAATCGCCACACCCTTGGCGCAGTCGATGGCCGAGCCGCCGCCCACGGCGACCAGGCCGTCGCAGCCGCTGGCCTTGTAGAGCTCGGCGGCGGCACGCACCGCGGCCTCGGTTGGGTTGGAAGGTGTCTGGTCGAACACCGTGACCTGCAGGCCGGGCAGGGCGTCCAGCGCTTTTTGCAAAATGCCGGCCGCCTTGACGCCGGGGTCGGTCACGATCAGCGGGCGTGTGATGCCCACGCGTTCGCATTCCTGCTTGAGCAGCTTCACGGCGCCGAACTCGAACTGGATCTGGGTGACGTAATAAATGAAGGCCATGCGGGCTGTCTTTCTGCGTTGTACGATGTGGGGCTATGCGGGTCCTTGCGCTGACTTTAATGGCTTTCAAGGCCTTCTGCCTGGATACCCCGCACACCGACTCCTATTCCCGTCACCTGGGTGATAGCGCCCGCGCCGCCGCCCCACGCCTTCACTGATGCCGCCGAATCCGCAAACCCTGTTGACCCCCGCCATGCGCGACGTGCTGAGCCGCATCGCGCGCGCCAATCGCCCGGCCTTTCACACCCTGACGCCCGACCAGGCGCGCGCCGCCTACGCGGCCGGCGCTGGCGTGCTCGAGATCCCCAAACCGGCGCTGGCCCGGGTGGAGGATTTACAGATCCCCGCGCGCGACGGCGAGCTGCTGGGCGCGCGGCTGTACGCGCCGTCGGACCAGGCGCTGCCGGTGCTGCTGTTTTTCCACGGCGGTGGTTTCACGGTGGGCAGCGTCGCCACGCACGACATCCTGTGCCGCCAATTGAGCCTGCTGGCCGGCATTGCCGTGGTCTCGCTGGACTACCGCCTGGCGCCCGCGCACAAATTCCCGACAGCGGCCAACGACGCTTGGGATGCATTGCCGTGGCTGGCCGCCAACGCCGCTTCGCGGGGACTGGATGCGTCGCGCCTGGCCGTGGGCGGCGACAGTGCGGGCGGCACGCTGGCCGCCATGTGCGCGGTCCTGGCGCGCGACGCCGGCCTGCCGCTGGCCCTGCAACTCCTGATTTACCCGGGCTGCACTGCCCACCAGGACACGGCGTCGCACAAGACCTTTGCCGAGGGTTTTGTGCTCAGCGAAGCCGACATCAGCTGGTTCTTCAGCCAGTATGTGCACGGCCCGGCGGACCGTGATGACTGGCGTTTTGCGCCGCTGAACGCGCCCGACGTGGACGGCGTGGCGCCGGCCTGGGTGGGATTGGCCGAATGCGACCCACTGGTGGACGAGGGCGTGATGTATGCCGACAAGCTGCGCGCGGCCGGCGTGGCGGTGGATCTGGAGATTTACCGCGGCGTGACCCATGAATTCATCAAGATGGGCCGCATCATTCCCGAGGCCAGGCGCGCCCATGCCGATGCGGCGGCCGCGCTGCGCGGTGCCTTCGGGCTGGACGGATAAGGAGACGAAACGGATGAAACGACAGGACTTCCGCTTTTTCCACCGCCTGCGCGTGCGCTGGGCCGAGGTGGACATGCAAAAAATCGTGTTCAACGCGCACTACCTGATGTATTTCGACACGGCCATCACCGACTACTGGCGCGCGCTGGCCTTGCCGTATGAGGAAGCCATGGTGCAGCTGGACGGCGACCTCTACGTCAAGAAGGCCACCGTGGAGTACCACGGCTCGGCGCGTTTTGACGAGCGGCTCGACGTGGCGCTCAAGTGCGCGCGCATCGGCAATTCGTCGATGGCGTTTACGGGCGCGATCTTTCGCGGCGACGCGCTGCTGATCAGCTGCGAGCTGGTTTATGTGTTTGCCGACCCGGCCTCGCAGACCTCCAAACCGGTGCCCGAGGCCTTGCGCCGCGTGCTGACGGCGTATGAAGCCGGCGAAGCCATGCTGCAGCTGAAGACCGGCGGCTGGGCCGCGCTGGGTGCCGACGCCGGCAAGGTGCGCACGGCGGTCTTTGTGCTGGAGCAGGGCATTCCCATGGAGATGGAATGGGACGAGGCCGACAGCACGGCCCTGCATGCCGTGGCCTACAACGGCCTGGGGCAGGGCATCGCGACCGGTCGGCTGGTGCGCCAGGCCGAGGGCGTGAGCAAGATAGGCCGCATGGCGGTGCACCATGCGCTGCGCGGCTCGCGCGTGGGCAGCGACGTCTTGCGGGCGCTGATGGATGCGGCGCGCGAACGCGGCGACCGCGAAGTGATGCTCTATGCCCAGCGCAGCGCCGAGGGTTTTTACCAGCGCCTGGGTTTTACACCGCGCGGCGAGCCCTTTGAGGAAGCCGGCATTCCGCACATCGAGATGGTCAAGGCGCCTTGATGCTGAATTGCTCGCGGTGCACCACTACGGCGGCCGGGCCTTCGCGGCCATGGGTGCGCTCTTCCAGTTCAACATCCCAGTCGCTGCCGGAGGCCGTCGCCAGCAGCACCGTGCTGCAGCGCGTGCCGTAGCCGCGCCCCGGCACTTCCACAAAGGCGCTGGAGAGCGCTTCTTCAAGCTCGGGCGGCACGCCGGTATGCGGAAGCTCCGCGGGCAAGGCGCGCTGCCGGCTGTCCAGCGCCGTCCATAACTTTTGCAGGCCCTCAGGGCCGTCGCCGCTTTGCAAGGCGGCCGCCAGCACGCGCTTGAGTTCCAGGGTTTTGGGCCAGGGTGTGTCCAGCCCGGCGTTGGACAGGCCGTAGAGGCCGGGCGCCAAAGCCTGGGCATGCAAGGCCGGCGCGCCTTCATATTTGTTGGTGACCCAGGTCCAGGCCTTTTGCCGCAAGTCGCCCAGCACCAGGTTAAAGCCGCCAAAGGCCGCGCCTTTATCTTCGAGCGCCGCCACAAAACTCGCCGCGTCACCGGCGCTTTCGAGCCAGCGCGTGACCAGCTCCCCGCGCGAGCGCGGCGCGGCCTCGGGCTGGGCCTCGCGCACATTGGTCAAAAAAGCGATACGGCCGGCGGGCGTGATGCCCATCCAGGTGCCGCCGGCGCGCAAGTCGCGGCCCGAGATGATTTCCTGGCCGGACGCGGTGTTCCAGCGCGCCAGGGGCAGGGTGGGCCGCTCCAGGAATTCATCGCGGTTGGCCGCGATCAGCAGCGGCCAGCGTGCGGAAGCGCCTATGGCGAAAGCCACCAGACACATCGTTAAATGTCTTCTAGCAGCGCGTAGGGCAGGGGGAGCAGCGTCAGGGCTTCACCAGAAGCGCTTCCCAAAGTCAGGCGACCGTCGGCCGCGTCAGCCGCCGCGGAGGTCTGCATGGACACAATGGCGTCAAAACCGCCGGCCGGGTTGGGGGCGGCAGCGGCGACCAGGCCGCATGGCTGGGAGGCATCGGAGGCGTGGAACACCTCCTGGCCAACCGCAGGCGTTCCGGCGGTGTGGGCCACATAAGCGCGCCGTTTGAGCGTGCCGCGGAACTGGCTGCGCGCCACGATTTCCTGGCCGGGGTAGCAGCCTTTCTTGAAGTTCACGCCGCCCACGGATTCGTAATTGAGCATCTGCGGCACAAAGGCCTCGAAGATGGGCTGGGTGATCATCGCAATGCCGGAGCGCACACCCAGCCATTGCCAGTCGGACAGGCTGATGGGCGAGCCCTGGGGCGCGGGCGAGCCGGCCGGCACGCAGCACAGGGCGCGCGCCTGGCCGGCGCCGGGATGCAAAAACACCAGGCTGGCCTCGCCGATTTCGGTTTTTTCCCAGAGGGCGCCGGCGCGGCCCGCAAGCTGCGCCACGGCGGCGCCGGCGACACCGTACAGGGCGAACTCCGCGCTGGCATCGCTCAGTTTGGCCTTGGCGCGCAGCACAAACATGGACAGGCGCTTGAGCGTGGCGGGCAGGATGTCGCGGCTGCAGACCATGAGCAGGTCCGCGCCGCGCTTGAAGACCACAAAGCTGGCCTGCATGCGGCCCTTGGCATTGCAAAAAGCGGCCAGGCGTGCCTCGTTGTTACCCATCAGCGCCACGTCCTGCGTGAGCTGGCCCTGCAAAAAGGTGACGGCGTCGTCGCCCGTGACGCGGATGACGCCCAGGTGCGTCAGTTCGGTGGTGCCGGAAATCGGGTGGGCGGTGCTGGGCAGGGTCATGGGGGTCTTCACGGTCGGTGGGGAGATGGGCTGAATTATCATAGGCCTGAGCTTTTGCGTTCTGTACAGAAAAGGTAGTTGGGTTGTGCGTCGTGTCTTTACAAGTCTGTTGATCCTGGTATTTACCGGCGCCCTGCTGTTGTTCGGTGCGGGCTTGTGGTGGCTGCACGAGCCGATTCCGCTGCGCCTGGCGCCCGGCAGCCAGGTGGTGGACCTGGAAATCGAGCCCGGCACGCCCGCCAGCGGCGTCGCCGACGTCATAGTCGCCAGCGGCGCAGACGTGCCGGCGGTCTTGCTCCATGCCTGGTTTCGCTTTTCGGGTCAGGGTCGGCTGATCAAGGCCGGCAGCTATGAACTGGCGCCCGGCACCACGCCGCAAAAGCTGCTCAGCATGCTGGTGCGGGGTGATCAAGCCCTCAAAAGCGTGACGCTGGTCGAAGGCTGGACCTTCAACCAGGTGCGCGCGGCCCTGCAAAAAGCCGAGCAGCTCTCGCCCGACACGCTGAACCTGGCGCCCGAAGCCATCATGGAAAAACTGGGCAAGCCGGGCGTGCACCCCGAAGGCCGCTTTTTCCCCGACACCTACACCTATGCCAAGGGCTCCAGCGACCTGGCCGTGCTCAAGCGCGCGGCGCGCGCCATGGACAAGCGCCTGGACGCCGCCTGGTCGCTGCGCAACCCGGACACCCCGCTCAAAACTGCGGATGAGGCACTGATCCTGGCCAGCATTGTCGAAAAAGAGACCGGCAAGCCCTCGGACCGGCCGCAGATAGGCGGCGTTTTCAGCAACCGGCTGCGCCTGGGCATGCTGCTGCAAACCGACCCGACGGTGATCTACGGGCTGGGCAGCAAGTTCGACGGCAACCTGCGCAAGCGCGACCTGCTGGCCGACACCCCTTACAACACCTACACCCGCGCCGGCCTGCCGCCCACGCCTATCGCCATGCCGGGCCGGGCCGCGCTGCTCGCGGCGGTGCAGCCGGCGCCCACCAAGGCCATCTATTTTGTGGCGCGCGGCGACGGCAGCAGCCAGTTCAGCAGCAGCCTCGATGAGCACAACCGCGCCGTCAACAAATACATCCGGGGTCAGTAGCCATGCATTCGAAACATCCCGTGCATGGCCTTTTCATCAGCTTCGAAGGCATAGACGGCGCCGGCAAGTCCACGCACATCGCCGGCCTGGCCGAGGCTTTTAAAGACCAGGGCAGGGCGGTGACGCTGACGCGCGAGCCCGGCGGCACGCCGCTGGCCGAAAAGCTGCGTGCCATGGTGCTTAACGACGCCATGGACCCGCTAACAGAGGCCTTGCTGATCTTCGCGGCCCGGCGCGACCACATCGTCAATGTGATCGCCCCGGCGCTGCTGCGCGGCGATGTGGTGCTGTGCGACCGTTTCACCGACGCCACCTTTGCCTACCAGGGCGCGGGCCGCGGCTTTGACCTCAAGCTGCTGGCCACGCTGGAGCAATGGGTGCAGTCCGACGAAGGCCTGCTGGGCGACCCGGCCGGCAACACGCCCATGAAGCCCGGCGTCGAAACCGTGATCGAGCCGCACCTGACGGTCTGGTTCGACCTGGCGCCCGAGGAAGCCGCGCAGCGCCTGGCCGGCGCGCGCGTGCCCGACAAGTTTGAAGCCCAGCCGCTGGAGTTTTTCCGCCGTGTGGCGCAGGGTTATGCCGACCGGCAGAAAAACCACCCCGAGCGTTTTGCCCGCATAGACGCCGCCAAGTCCCGCGACGAAGTCTGGCAGGCGGTGCGCCAGGTGTTTATGGACAAGGGCTGGCTGCCATGAGCGACACCGAAACCGTGGACGGCCCAGCCGTATCCAACAACCCGCCGCTGGCGCCCTGGCTGCAGACCCAGCTCGAAAGCCTGCTGGTCCAGCGCGGCCACGCCTGGCTGCTCAGCGGACCGTCCGGCCTGGGCCAGTTTGAGCTGGCGCTGGCGCTGGCCCGTGCCTGGCTTTGCGAAGAGCCCACGCCGCGAGGCGCTTGCGGGCACTGCGGCAGCTGCCATGCGGTCGACGTGCACACCCATGCCGACCTCTGCATGCTGATGCCCGAGACCCTGTCGCTGGCACTGGGCTGGCCGCTGGACGAAAAAACCCAGGACGAACTCGACAGCAAAAAACGCAAGCCCAGCAAGGAAATCAAGGTCGACGCGGCGCGCGAAGCCGTGTCCTTCACCCAGTTCACGCGCTCACGCGGCACGACCAAGGTGGTGCTGGTGTTCCCGGCCGAGCGCATGAACAACGTGACGGCCAACACCCTGCTCAAGACGCTCGAAGAGCCGCCCGGGGCCGTCAAATTCATCCTGGCCACCGATGCGGCGCACCAGCTGCTGCCCACCATACGCAGCCGCTGCCTGGGTCACACCATGGTCTGGCCGGATTTTGAACTCGCGCTGGGCTGGCTGCAGCGGGAAACCAGCCAGGCGGGCGAGGGCGGCAGCACCAAAAAAGCCGCGCCCGTGCCCAAACCGGCCGACCTGCAAACCCTGCTGGTCGCCTCGGGCGGGCGCCCGGCCGATGCGCTGGCCTGGGCCCAGGATGCACCGCCCGGCGAAGCGGCCCAGCACTGGCAGGCCCTGCCCAAGGCCATGGCGCGCGGCGACGTGAGCGCCCTGTCGGACTGGGCGCCGGCGCAGGCGGTCGACGCGCTGCAAAAGCTCTGCCACGATGTGCTGGCCGTGCGCATGGGCGCTGCGCCGCGCTTTTTCAGTGCCGCCGACCTGTCCGCTGCGGCCGGCAAGGCGGGTGGCGGCTTGTATGCGCTGGTCAGCTGGTCGCGCGAGCTGGCGGCCATCGCCCGCACCGTGGAGCATCCCTACAACCCGGGCCTGATGCTGGAATCGCTGGTCAGCCGCGCCCGGCTGGCGCTCAATGCCAAATAAAAAGCCCGCCATTCATCGCGCAATTGCGGACACCGCCGCCTTCAAACCGATAAACTAGCGCCATGAGCACAACGCCCCCCGCCAGTTCCCCCGCAGCCGCCGGCGCCCGGCCCAGCGTCGTCCAGCTGGCCATCAAGGAAAAAGCGGCGCTGTACGCCGCCTACATCCCGCTGTTCAAGGAAGGCGGCGTTTTTATTCCCACGGCACGCGACTACAAGCTCGGCGACGACGTCTACGTGCTGCTGACGCTGCCCGAAGACACGCAGCGCTACCCGGTGGCCGGCAAGGTGGCCTGGGTCACGCCGGGCAGGGCGGCCGGCAACCGCACCCAGGGCGTGGGCGTGCGTTTCCCGTCCGACGAAAAATCCCGCCTGCTCAAGATCAAGATCGAGGAAATCCTGGGCGCGCACCTGGCCTCCGACCGGCCCACCCAGACGATTTAATTTAAGCGAAGCGGCGGCCACGCCGGCCGCCCCGCTTTCCATGCCTTTCGCCTCTCGTCCTTCCCTGTATCTATATAGATAGTGGGACAGGGGCACCCCTCCAGAGCCCTTGCGCCATGTTTACCGACTCCCACTGCCACCTAAGCTTTCCCGAGCTCCAGGCCCAGCTGCCGCAAATCCGCCAGGCCATGCGGGACGCCCAGGTCGACCGGGCGCTGTGCATCTGCACCACGCTGGAAGAGTTCGAGACCGTCCACGGCCTGGCCACGGGTTATGACAATTTCTGGGCCACCGTGGGTGTGCACCCCGACAACGAGGACGTGCGCGAGCCCAGCCTGGACGACCTGCTGCAGCGCGCCGCGCTGCCCAAGGTGGTCGGCATAGGCGAAACCGGGCTGGACTACTACCGCCTGGGCGAGCGCACCGTGGCCGACATGGAATGGCAGCGCGAGCGTTTCCGGGTGCATATACGCGCGGCCCGCCGGACCGGCAAGCCGCTGGTCATCCACACCCGCAGCGCCTCCGACGACACGATTGCCATCCTGAAAGAAGAGGGCGGTAGCGCGGGGCAGGCCGGTGCTGCCACCGGTGTTTTCCACTGTTTCACCGAAACCCTGGCCGTGGCCCGGGCGGCGCTGGACCTCGGCTTTTACATCTCGTTTTCCGGCATCTTGACCTTCAAAAACGCGGCCGATCTGCGCGAAGTGGCGCAATTCGTGCCGCTGGACCGCATGCTGATAGAGACCGACAGCCCCTACCTGGCGCCCATGCCCTACCGCGGAAAAACCAACAACCCGTCTTACGTCCCTTTCGTGGCCAAGCAGATCGCCGAGCTGACGCAGCAACCGCTGCAAACCATCGCCGAGGCCACCAGCCGCAATTTCGAGCAGCTTTTCAGTGGGGTCAACGCCTGATGAAAAACCTCACCCAATACTTTAAGAAGGTAATTTATCTTATTGTCATTACTGGATTTTCTTTAGCGAATGCCGGCTCCTACGAAGACTTTTTCGCGGCTATACGGCAGGACAATCCCGCCGTCATCCAGAACCTGCTGCGGCGCGGTTTTGACCCCAACACCCTGAACCCGGCGGGCCTGACCGGCTTGTACCTGGCCTTGCGCGAGCCTTCGCCCAAGGTCGCCGAGGTGCTGATCGCCTGGCCCAAGACCGACGTCAACATCCTCAACAGCAAGGACGAAAGCGCCCTGATGCTGGCCGCGCTCAAGAACCACGAGGCACTGGCCGAAAAGCTGATCAAAAAGGGCGCCGACGTCAACAAGACCGGCTGGACGCCGCTGCACTATGCCGCCAGCAACGGCAACATGGCCATCATCAGCCTGCTGCTGGAGAACAACGCCTATATCGACGCCGAGTCGCCCAACGGCACGACGCCGCTGATGATGGCCGCCATGTACGGCACGCCGGCGGCCGTCAAGCTGCTGCTGGAGGAAGGCGCCGACCCCCAGCTCAAGAACCAGCAAGGCTTGACCGCCTTGCAGTTCGCCGAACGCGCCAACCGCCCGGATGCCGTCGAAGCGATCGCCACCGCGATCCGGAAGAAGCGGCCGGCTGGGCAATGGTAAGCATCCGGTGAGGTGGCGGCAGTCCCTGGCAATGCTGGGCGATTTGCTCGCGCTTGCATTGGTACTCTGGCTGGGCTACGCATGCCTGAACTCGCTGCTGACCGCGGAGATCCGTTTTGGCCGCGCTACCAGGATCATCCGGCTCGCCGACGACCCCGGCTGGTTTTGGTTCGCTTTCTGGTTTCAGTTCATTCTCGCCGTGCTGGGCGTTTTGGCATGCCGGCATTCCATCCGTAAGCGGGTTGCGGCGATTCGTGCGGCCAGGCGAGGCAGCGCCCAGCCAGCCAGAAAGCAGCCTTAATAACCTTCTGTACGCCGCCCAAAGACCTTTGAGGGCGTGTCATTGGGAAATGTCATGGTCTACGACGCGTCCGTAGCGGCGTTTTCGAGCCTGGCTTTTCACAAACTTCTATACGTCCCGCCATTTTTCACAGTGCTTCTGTACGTCCTGTGAACAGGCGAAATTCTCCCGTTGCGCAAGCGCAACGGGGCTCGGAAATTGTGCAAATATTTTTTGAAGGCGGCGGGAAAGCTCAAACCTCGATGGCTTCAGAGGTGAGCAAATACAGAACACAAACTTTGTTCAACAAAGCTTATGGTTTTGGTCAAAAAGGTGTCGAGATTTGACGCTCCGCATGCCTCGCGTAGCTGCTGACGGTGCTTTTATTTCGTGTCTCAATAGAAGGTCTATTAACTTGACCACGGAGAACAAACACCGAAAAGCACTCTACAAAAGAGAAAAGCCGCTTGCTCGACACAAACGGCTTTCTGCATTCCATTTCGACAATTGCTCAATTGACGTTTGAAATATAGCGGGGGGAAGGCTTTTTTTCAAGCTTTTTCTTCGATCGCAGTTGTCGCGATGCAAAAGTGCCATCGGTGGCATTGCTATGGACGCGTCACAAATACTTTCGGCAAGAGGCCGCAAGCCGCTTCGGCCTGCCTCGGCTGTACGTGCGGCGGCTGCAAAGCGCGGCAAGCACGCCGGCAACATCTGCTATGTCTACGGGGAAAAGACCCAATCCAACTGGACACTTGTCAGTGACCTGGAGCTTGCAAATTTTCTCGATCTTGAGTCCGACAGCTCAGTAAAGACCTACAACCTCAATACAGATCGCGTCATTGCGCAGCTGGGTTCTGAAGGCTACCAAGGTTCCAAACCGGACGCGCTGGTGACGTATTTCAGTGGGATGGAGGAGATGCGAGAGGTCAAATATCAGAAAGACATCGATACAGACCTGCGCGCACAACACCAGGCGGAAGTTCAACGTGAAGCCGCAAGGAAGTGCGGCTTCCAGTGGCGCCACTATACGGAGGCCGATGCAAAGGCGAACTACTGCCGAATCATGAACTGGTTGCGGATTGGTGGGGCACTCAGGGAAGCCAAAAGTCACCATACGGAGCCATTGGAAAAAACCATTTGCGCGTGGCTGAAGGACCGGCCTCATGTTGACCTAGCGCAACTGAACGTTGCTATGGGTTGCGAATGGCGGCTGAGTTTCGTGGCCATCTTTCGCCTGTTTCAGCGTGGACGTCTGGATATCGACCTTTCAAGTGGCCCCTTAACGTGGCGCACACCGCTTGCTCTTAGGAGGAAAAAATGACTTTTCCTCGCAGTAAATTTGGCTCGGCCTTGGAGCTAAGCGCATGGCCGGATGTTGATAGTGCACTCATTCTTCCTGAACGAAGAAAACGATTCGAAACGTTGAGGGCTGCACTTCAGATGTATTTGAATGGTTCCACGCCCGGACAAATTAAGAAAATTCATGGCGTCACCAGGCAAGAGATTTTTTATTACCTGCAGCGCTGCACTGCCGAGCATTCGGATGGCAGGCCGATGGGCTATAGGGCACTAGTAGGCCAAGCACACGTTAAGAGCTATCAACGTAAAAAGGAGGTTATCAACGTCAATAGTGATGGGTACGGTTGCGCGGGCGCATTTGTCAAACTTCTAGCGGAGTACCCAAAAATAGTGCGGATCATTCGAAAGGCTGTGGGTGGACGGACAGGGCGCTCACTCAAAGCCGCCGGCCTCCATGTGAGGACGATTCACCAAGCCATGTTGCAAGAGCTTCGGGACACTGGCGTGAAGGCGGACGAGTATCCATTCAACACGACTTCTAGTGGCTACATCTCCCTCTGCCGCTATATACGAAACTTAATGAATCAGGGCGATAGCGCAGTCATGCGCGCCAGATTCGGTGATGTAGCAATTGACGCTCAAATCGCTGGGATGGGGCAAACTGGTTGGCTAAACGCTGCAGCGCCTTTGGACCTGGTCTGCTATGACGAGCAAGCTCTTCCGTTCATCGGGATTCTAAAGACCTACATTGGGGACGAGGAGGTTGACGTACCGCTTCAACGTTGCAGCCTCTGTCTCATTGTGGATGAGCACAGCAGTGCTGCGCTTGGGTATTTCATTTCGACCCGTCGGCGGATATGTGCGGGTGACATGCTTTCGGCTGTAGAGCATCTGCTGAGGCCTTGGACGCCAAAAGAACTCACTGTCGACGGCCTTAAGTACCGTGAAGGCGCCGGATTCCCATCCGGGGTAGTTGACGGTTTTTTGGGCAGACGCATTGGCCTTGTGAAAATGGATAACGACCTCACTCACTATGCCAATTCAGTCGTGGGCTTCATGGTTGAAAAAACCGGATATGCCGTTCAATACGGGAAAGTCAGGCGATGGATCACCCGAATTACCGGAGAGAGGGTATTCGGGGAAATCCAGAAACGCCATTTCCGGCAGCTGCCGTCCACTACCGGAAGCGGTCCGGCAGACCGAGCTGTTAGCGATCCTGTTGGTAAGGCGATTCGCTACCAAATTGAGTTTCATGAACTCGAAGAGATCGTAGAAGTCGCATTGGCGAACTACAACGCAACACCGAGGGCGGAGCTCTTCAACAAGACGCCGTTGGAGCGCTTGCGCCGCCACTATGAGAACAACGGCCCCGGGTCAGTCATTCCTGCACTGAGTGCCGAATTTATGGAAAGACCCCACTTACCGGAGGAGGTCTTCAGTTGCGTAGTCAGGGGTAGCGCGGCCAACGGCCGCCGTCCGTACATCGAACTGGATACGGCTCATTACACGAATGATCTTCTCCGCGACTCGTGGGGAATGATTGGAAAAAAACTCACTGTACTAGTCCGGGGTGATTTTCGAACGCTGAGAGCTTTCAAGGAAAACGGAGAAGAGTACTTGCCACTTCGTGTCATTGGGCATTGGAGTATGTCTCCACACACCCGATCAATGCGCACGGAGATTAACCGGCTTCACCGTGAGGGGGAGCTCAAGTTCGATCAATCACAAGACCCAGTCGCTGCCTACAACGTACGCCTTGCCATGAAGGCGAGAGAAAAAGGTCGGAAAAACAAAATCACGAGGGAATCAAATCGACTCCTGGAATCGGTGAGATTTGCCGACGAAAAACAGTTTATTGCGCAGATGGTCGCACCAAAAACTGAGCTGAATGCACCAGGTAATACACGGGGATACACACCACCACACTCACTTCATAAGTGGCAACAGGCTTTCTCCAAATCACCGAAGGAGCCGCAATGACTACCTTCTTAGGCGCAGAGAATTTTGTCGAATGCGATATCTCCAGAATATCCGATCGACAGGCGATGCTCCCAATGCATCCCATGCTGGATCGAAACTATGTGTTGGACACAGATGTTATCGAGCATGCGTATGGCCTGATTTTCGAATGGGCAATGCTTCGAAAAAGCGGACTCGTGTTCACGGGACGACAGCGCAACGGGAAAACCTATGCCTGCTACCGGATCATTGAACGACTGTCGCGCGATGCCCCTCATCTACCTGTGCTTTATATGTCCGCAGAGAGAGCCTTGAATGAGCGGAAGGAAAAGTATTTCATGCGGCAACTGGAACGTTGGCGCTTTCCCGTCCAATCCTCGTCCAGAAATGCATCCTTTCAGCAGATCTTTAGCCGGTACTTGATTACGCAGTGTATGAACAGAGGTAATCGCAGCGTTCTCCTGATCGTGGATGAAGCCCAATGCATGACGATCAAGGAATTCAGCTACTTGATAGAGATCTGGAATTTGATGCGAAGAGAGGGCTACCAGCTTTGCACGGTCTTAATCGGACAACCAGAGCTCAAGGCACTTCTAGGGTCATCAGAAGAAGCTGATTACGAGGAAGTTAAAGGGCGCTTTTTCGTAAAAGACTACCCATTCCTCGCCGTCAAAACACAGGCGGAGTTGAGAAACTTGTTGCGCCAATACGATGACGAGTTGTTTTTCCCCGATCAACAGAAGGATTGGTCTTACTCCCGGTTCTTCGCACACGCTTCGTATGATGCGGGCTGGAGGCTTGTAGATGAAACGGTGGCCTTTTGGGAGGCACTCAATTTAGTGGCCCAGGGAGGTGCGAAAGGTAACGGCTTCCGAATGACCTGGATAACCGATGCCGTTCATCATTTTTTAACCGACTGTCTAGCATCCCAGCCGCTGTTGCCATCAAACAGAGAGCAGTGGACAGCGACTATTCAGCAGGTGGCTAACTTAGACATGTTGGGGTGAGTCCGTGAATCAGCAAAACCCACGTGATTTGCGCGCGCATTGGATTGATAACCGCTCGCCCCGGTTGTTGCATGAAAGCATCTGGCTGGTAGCCCAAAAGTTTGCCTACTTGAACGGGCCCAGCGCAAAAGCATTGCGGGCCGCCTTACGAGAGAGCTTGCGAAGGCCAGACTCAGAGTTCACTGCGTCTGCCCGAAAGTCAGTCTCTCGAAAAACCAAAACCGGCCCTGTTGAGCTTGACCGCGCGATCGTGACGCCTGACATGCTGAGGGTGCCAAGCCTGGACGACTTGTTTGGGATGAATGTTGACTGGATCTGTGAACTGGATCGGATTCGATATTGCCCCGAGTGCATGGATCAATGGTTTCATTCATCGCTTTTTCAGGTATGTGGTGTACAGGTGTGTCCGTTTCATAGACTGCCGCTGTTGGACGTCTGCAGGCAATGCCATAAACCCATGCGGGGGTTCACCCAGCTCCCTGCTTATGAGGGTTCTTTGAATTGCCTGAACTGCAACAACCCGCTTAGCAAAAAACTCCTGTCTCTGGATGGCTTGTTTTTGACAAGCCCATCACTCTTGCCCATCATCACCGAATTGAATTCGGCAACTCAAGAGGTTCAATCTGCTTGTCTCCAATGGCAACTCAAGAACAAATACGAGTTCGAATTACTCAATCAATCACAGAACAGAAATCTCATTAAAAGGCGCACCCTGGAGATGCTGTTGGTCGCGAATAATCCGCGTCCCAATCTGGCGCGTTACGGTGCTCCGTCCGGCATCTTTACTTGCTTGTTGAGTAGACACGGTCAAGGCATGTCATTCAAAGCCAATCAAAGTGTTGACGAAATTATCGGAAGATTTCGAACCGTCGCGGCCGAAATCAAGGCAATAGGGCGTTACTTCCAACGATTGTTAAACAGTATCTGTGGTCATTCCAGAGCATTACGTCCAGCTTTTGGACAAGACCCGGACAATCGCGAGCGCCGCTATTACCTGATGGTTTCACCCACTCACTGTCACTGCTGCGCCGTCTTATCCATGTGGCGCGCCGAGCAATGCCTATTTTTTGCAATCATGAGGCGCATGGAGTTAAAGATCGAAGATGGACGCCCGATTGAGGCTGAAGTGCTTGCTCAGCGATTGAAAGAGCTCAATTTCAGCGCAGCTGCCTCCTATGCTGCGTTTGCAGTGGTGGCCCTGAGGTATGCCAATGCCCACGACGGATTTAATCAGCTGCGAGACAGTTTTCATTGCTTGTTAGATGAATCACCAGCGCAAATTTACAGGCACAAGGGAAGACCTTGGGTTCTCGAAGGACACGATGCCTGGACGGCGATGTCAACGGCGGGCGTGGGGCACGTCACCCTTCAAAGGACGCTTGTTCGCGATATCTTGATCTGGCTGACAAAGTTGCCGGGAACGGAGATCGACTATGTGACAAGGCATACTTATCGTGGCAGCGGCATATGGCATGAGGAGCTTTCCAGGCTCGCTATGTTCTTACATTGGCCGCAATTTGGCCTTTAAATCGCTTTCGATGGCGTCGCAAGGCTGGTTTCAAATTCAGCGCCCCTGGCCGTGATGGCCTCCTCCGAAATTAGAAAGTCCTGATTTTCACGGGAACGGTCGTCGCGTGGACATGTAGTTGGACCAAATCACCTATGAAGTAATAAAGAGGGGTGAGGTGTTTTCCCTTGTCAATGCCTAGTCGAACAAACCACATCGTGGCACCCTCGACAAGGAATTGCAGGGCGGCAAGCACGCCAACTAGAACGAAGTAGGCCAAGGCTGCTGCTAGTACCAAAAAGAGGATGAGGCTTTGAATCATCCGATCGGAGAGTATTTCAAATACATCTATTTCAACGGGTATTGAGCGCACAGTCAGTGCCGCCAGTACAGAAATGGAGGCCAGAACAATGCCCAGAAGCCGGGCTTTGGACTCAGGATCATAAATTTTTCGCCAAAGAAAATTCATGCTCCATTCGGGACGAACTTTGAACGCCTTCTTGAGACTTAGGAGGTCCTGGCATTCTTTGGCTACCGCCAGAAATTTCGCCTGCTCAAGCCTCAAAACACGAGTGAGAACAAATGATTTGCAATCATCGATGCTGTTGAACGATTGCTGGTATTTGTTTACTGAAAGGCGCAACACTTCCGTGTTTTTCAGTTTTTTAAGTTCGTCGAGCAATAGCATCCACGACATTTGAAATCCCAAAACAGCAAGCGTCTGCCAGACCAGCGATTCTTTTTCTACAGCGGAAGCCAAAAACCACCAAATAGAAAGCAGCCAGAAGAAACCAGCGGCAACCGTGAATAAAAAATACTTGTTTTTCAAGCCCGGATATAAATGCCAACCTTCAAATTCCTCGAAGTAATCTGCTGCGATTTTCATGTAATTATTCATATGCCTCCTTAAATAGTACCGCCCGCTGGAGTGGGAACCAGTTTTAAGCCCAGCGATTGTGACTCGATCCCCGCGGAATCGCGAGCATTTCTGTGCAGTGGCTTTTATCGCTCGACCACGACGACGGCAGCTTAAATAGGAAGGATTAACTCAGGTCCAAGAGTTTGGCGCCGGGATTATCCTGAGTGGCGACTGACCGTCGGAGATTTATTTCACGGTCGTCACAACGTAGTCGTCGCCTTCTTTGACAAACCCGAAGTCAACTTTCTTGTCGACGGCCAGCTTGCCAAGTAAGGCCTTGTCCTTGACCTTAAAACTCATGGTCATCGGCGGCCAGTTGAGGCTGCTGACGGGACCGTGAGAGATTACGACGCTGCCTGTTTTGGTATCAATCTTCTTGATGGTGCCGTTCGCTTCATGTGCGGCCTTGGCGTCAGCAGCGGGCTTCTTCGCAATGTCCATGCCCTTCATATCGCCCATCTTTGACTGGGCGAAACCGGCGGACGCTGCGATAAAAACGAGAGAAGCGATTACGATTTTCTTCATGAAGAACTCCTTTGAGAGTGGTTGATAAAACTAACGAAAAACAAGCTCAAGCGACGGGATGGCGTCGTGCCCAGAAAGGCCTGCCTGCGGCCCGGCGTTCGCGAGGCCTTCGCATGAGCAGATACACGGCGGGAATCACAAACATGGACAGCAAAGGGGCGGTGATCATGCCGCCCACCATGGGCGCTGCAATGCGTTGCATGACCTCGGAACCGGTTCCCGTGCCCCACATGATGGGGAAGAGGCCCGCCAGAATGACTGCCACGGTCATCGCCTTGGGTCGTACGCGCAGCACCGCACCTTCCTGGATCGCATCGAGCAGGTCGGCCGCCGTGGTCTTGCCCTGGGCAAGCCGGTCGTCCCAGGCGGTCTTTAGGTAGAGCAGCATGATCACACCGAACTCAGCAGAAACCCCGGCGAGGGCGATGAAGCCGACGGCGCCGGCGACCGACAGGTTGTAGCTCAGCAGGTACAGCAGCCAGATGCCGCCCACCAGGGCGAACGGCAGCGTGGCCATGATCAGCAAGGCCTCGTCAAAGCGCTTGAAGGTCAGGTACAGCAGCACAAAGATGATCAGCAGCGTGAACGGCACCACCACCTTGAGTTTGGCCGTGGCGCGCTCCAGGAACTCGAATTGGCCGGACCAGGAGATGGAATAGCCCGGCGGCAGCTTGACCTTGTTCGCCACAGCGCTTTGCATGTCCTTGACGGCCGAGCGCAAATCACGACCCCGGATGTCCACATAAACCCAACCCGAGAGGCGGGCGTTTTCGCTGCGCAGCATGGGTGGGCCGTCGGTGATGCGGGTGTCGGCCACGTCCGAGAGCACCAGGCGCTGGCCGCGCTCCGTCACAAAGGGCAGGCTGCGCAGCTTCTCCAGCGAGTCCCGGATTTCCCTGGGATAGCGCATATTGATCGGAAAGCGCTGCAGGCCTTCGACCGTCTCGCCGATGTTTTCGCCGCCCACGGCGGAACTGATGACCGATTGCACGTCGGCAATGTTCAGGCCAAAGCGGGATGCCGCGTCGCGCTTGATATTGACGTCTATGTAGCGTCCGCCGGTCAAGCGTTCGGCCAAGGCGCTGGTGACACCGGGAACATCTTTGAGTGCCCGTTCGATCTCGCCGGTCAGCCGGTCTATCGTGATCAGGTCGGTCCCCGCCACCTTGACGCCCACCGGGCTCTTGATGCCGGTGGCCAGCATGTCGATGCGGTTGCGGATGGGCGGCACCCAGATATTGGATAGGCCGGGCACCTTGACGATGCGGTCCAGCTCCTCCACCAGCTTTTCCTGGGTCATACCCGTGCGCCATTGTTCGCGCGGCTTGAACTGGATGGTGGTCTCAAACATCTCCATGGGCGCCGGGTCGGTTGCGGTTTCGGCACGCCCGGCCTTGCCATAGACGCTGGCGACCTCAGGTACGGTCTTGATCAGCCGGTCGGTCTGCTGCAGCAGCTCGCTGGCTTTGCCGGCCGATAGGCCTGGCAGTGCGGATGGCATATAGAGCAGATCACCTTCATCCAGCCTCGGCATGAACTCACCGCCTATATGCTGCAGCGGCCAGAGACTGATGACTAGAACGATGCCGGCAACCAGCAAGGTGAGCTTGGGCGCGCGCAGCACCACCTCCAGCATCGGCCGGTAGAGGGCGATCAGCACGCGGTTCAAGGGGTTGGACTTCTCATCGGGAATCCGGCCTCGAATCAAGTAGCCCATCAGCACCGGTATCAAGGTCACCGACAACCCGGCCGCAGCCGCCATGGCGTAGGTTTTGGTAAATGCCAGCGGTGAGAACAAGCGTCCTTCCTGGGCCTCCAGAGTGAACACCGGTATAAACGACAAGGTGATGATCAGCAGAGAGAAGAACAGCGCTGGCCCGACTTCGGCCGCCGCGTCGCCTATGACCCGCCAGCGCGCTTCGCCCTCCAGCGTCTCGCCTGGGTGATCGTGCCCCCAGTGCTCCAGGTGTTTGTGGGCGTTCTCGATCATCACCACGGCCGCGTCCACCATGGCGCCAATGGCAATCGCGATGCCGCCCAGCGACATGATGTTGGCATTGACGCCCTGGTAGTGCATCACGATAAAAGCGGCCAGGATGCCCAGCGGCAGCGAGATGATGGCGACAAACGCCGAGCGGAGGTGGAACAGGAAAATGAAGCACACCACCGCCACGACCAGGAATTCCTCCAGCAGCTTGTGCGTAAGGTTGTCCACGGCGCGCTCGATCAGGCCCGAGCGGTCGTAGGTCGGCACGATTTCAACGCCCTTGGGCAAACTGGATTGCAGCGTCTGGATTTTTGCTTTGACGGCGGCGATGGTCTCCAGCGCATTCTTGCCGGAGCGCATGATGATCACACCGCCGGCGGCCTCACCTTCGCCGTCCAGTTCGCCAATGCCGCGGCGCATCTCCGGGCCGATCTGGATGCGGGCCACATCGCCCAGTCGCACGGGGATGCCGGTCGCCGAAGTCATGAGCGGAACCGAGCGGAAGTCGTCCAGGCTTTGCAGATAGCCAGAGGCCCGCACCATGTATTCGGCCTCACCAAGTTCCAGCACCGAGCCGCCGGCTTCCTGGTTGGCCTTCTGGATGGCTTCGACCACCTTGGTATGCGGAATTGCATAGGCGGCGAGCTTGTCCGGGTCCAGCACGATCTGGTACTGGCGCACCATGCCGCCGACCGAGGCAACCTCGGCCACGTTGGGCACGGTTTTGAGCTCGTACTTGAGAAACCAGTCCTGCAGGGCGCGTAGTTGCCCCGCGTCCTGCGTGCCGCTGCGATCGATTAGGGAGTATTGGTAAATCCAGCCCACCCCGGTGGCGTCCGGCCCCAGCGAAGCCTTGGCCGCCGCCGGCAGGCGCGACTGCACTTGGTTCAGGTACTCCAGCACGCGGGAGCGCGCCCAGTAGAGGTCGGTGCCGTCCTCGAACAACACGTAGACATAGGAGTCGCCAAAGAAGGAATACCCGCGCACCGTCTTGGCCCCGGGCACCGACAGCATGGTCGTGGTAAGTGGGTAGGTGACCTGGTTCTCGACAATGCGCGGTGCCTGGCCGGGGTAGGTAGTCCGGATGATGACCTGTACATCCGACAGGTCGGGTAGGGCGTCCAGCGGCGTTCTCATCACCGAGTACATGCCCCAGGCCGCGATCATCAGCGTAGCCAGCAGCACCAGGAAACGGTTGGCGATAGACCAGCGAATCAGGCGGGCCATCATCGTTGGGCTCCCGACGCGGAGGTTTTGGGAAGCTGCGATGAAACAGGCGCCACAGGCGTGATGGAGGTCAAGGTCGGCTCGCCGTCCTTGGGCATCACAAACTCGAACTGGACCCTGTCCCCCTTGGCCACATTGCGCGGCATGCCGCCGGCCGGCGCCTTGAACTCCATGGTCATGGCGCCCATGCCGGCCGTGGGAAGCGGGCCGTGGGCCAGCAGGGCGCTGTCCTTGTCGATGGCGATCACCTGCGCTTCACCAGGGTGCCGGGCCAGTGGCGGGGCGGCCTCGCTGTTGAGCCGGGCCTCCACGCCCTTGAGGCTGGCTTCCGAGTCAATCAGGAACTGCGAGGACACCACCACACGCTGGCCTGCCTGTAGGCCGCGCTTGATTTCCGTTTGGCCGCCGCTTTCAATGCCGGCTTGAACATCGACGGGCCGGAAGCGGCCGTTCTCCTCGGTCAGCATCACGACCGTGCGTTTGCCGGTCTGGATCACGGCTTCGGTGGGAACCAGCAAGGCCTTCTCGGCCCGCATGTCCATGAACTGCATGGTCACAAACATGCCCGGCACCAGGCGTGAACCGGGGTTGGCCAGTTCCAGCCGGGCTTTGAGCGTGCGCGTTGCCGCATTGACGTCCGGCAGGATGGCTTGCACCTTGCCTTCGAAGATCGTGCCAGGCACAGCCGGGCTGCGGGCTTGTACCTTGGCGCCCGGGCGCAGCAGCGCCGCCTGACTCTCGGGCACCTCGGCGTTGGCCCAGACCGTGGAAAGCCCATTGATGCGGAACAGCGTCATCCCCGTGGACACCGTCATGCCCTCGCGGGCCAGCAGTTCCACCACCACGCCGCCCAATGGTGCCGTGATCGTCGTTCGAGCCTGCGTCTTGCCGCTGACCTCCACCAGGCGAATCTGCTCGTCACTCATACCAGCCTGGCGCATGCGCTGGCGCGCGCCGTCGACCAGCGATCCCAGGTCATTGCCTTGCATGCGTTTGAGGGAGAGAAACTCTTCCTGCGCTGCCACCCAGTCTGGAACATACAGGTCCACCAAGGGCTGGCCCTTGGCCACAGCATCCAGCGTGGCGCGCACGTGAAGGCGCTCGACATAGCCGGTCGCCCGGGCCTGCACGGTGGCCTGGTCGCGTTCGTTGAACGCAATGTTGCCGACCGCGGAGACTTGAGGGGACAGCGTGCCTTCGGTGACAGCCGCGGTGCGCACCCCGAGGTTCTGCTGAATTCGTGGACTGACGGTGACTTTGCCCTGGTCGGAATCGCTGTCGGCATAAACCGGCACCAGCATCATGTCCATGAACGGCGACTTGGCAGGCTTGTCCAACTTGTTGCCCGGCACCATGGGGTCCTGGTAGTACAGGATCTTGCGGCCACTGGCCGGATCGGTATCGCCGGCCTTGAGGCCCGCGCTGATGTGGCGGCGGGTGGCTTCTTCGCCCTCGGCGATGCTTTGGGGTCCAGCTGTGGGCGCGGCCGCCGGGGTTGGCGGTGCTCCACCCGGTGTGGCGACGGTAGCCATGCTGCTGCCGTTTTTTATGCCCAAGGTGTACAGGCCGAAACCTCCGGCGCCGAGAACGCCGGCAGCGATCAGCGCGGCAACGAGGTATTTTTTGTTCATGGCTGTTCCTTGGGTTGCGACGGCATGTTGTGTTCGGGGACGAGAAAGTTGAGCTGGGCCCAGGAGCGCGCGGTTTCCATTTCGAGCGTCAGGGCCTGCATACGGATGTCAATCTCATCGCGGCGTGCTGCGAGCGCGCCGCTCAGGTCGCTCTTGCCCGTGCGGTAGCTGGTCAATGCGGCCTCGGTGCGCTGACGGGCTGTGGGGATCAGCTCGTTGCGGTACCGGGTTAGCCGGTCCTTGCCCGTTTGCCAGTCGTTCAGCCAACCACGGACTTCGGCTTCATGGCTACGCAGCATGTCCTCGTAGCGGGCCTTGGCTTCGTCCACCAGGGCTAGCTTGGCGGCCAGTTCGCGGCTTTGGCGGTTCTTCTGGTCCCATTGCAATGGGATGGAGACGCCGATGGAGAGCATGTTGGAGTACGCCGGGCCGCGCTGGGCGTAGCTGGCCTCAATGCTCCAGTCGGCCTGCTTGTTCGCTTGCGCCAGCCTGGCGTCGGTTTCCACTGCATCAACCTCTGCACTCATGGCCAGCAGGTCAGGATGCTGCTTGAGGTGTTCGCTTGAAACCTCACTCTGCAGCGCTGTGGTTTGCCAGGGCGGTGAGCCCGAGAGAGGGCGCTCCGCATCCGGCGTGCCCACCCAGCGGGCCAGCATCAAGCCGGCGCTGCGTGACTGCCGGTCGATCTGGCTGAGCCTATCCTCCAGCTGGATCACCGCGCTGCGGGCGGCGAACACATCGGCCTGACTGCCCCGGCCATTCCGAAACGCGATGTCGGCCGCCTGCACCTGCAGCCGGCCTTCTTCGACCTGTTGTTGCACTAACTCCCGCATTGCCTGCACGTAATAGCGGTCCAGCCAGGCCAGCGCGGTGTCGCGCTGCAGGTTGGCCAGGGTCAACTGGCGCTGCGCCTGTACCCGCTGCGCGTCGCGTTCAAACCGTTCTGATCGCAGCTGGCGCTTCTCGGAGCGGGTGATTTCCTGCATGACGCCGATGCGGCGCATGGTCATGAAGTCGCGTGTCAGGCTGCCGCGGTCCGCGCCGTCGGCCGGCAGGTTGTCGATGCCGAATTTGAGCACAGGGTCAGGGAGCTGGCCGGCCGCGACGGCCTGCTCACGAGCAGCGGCAGTCAGCGCCCCTTGGGCGGCCAATTGCTGGGACCGGCCGACGGCGACGCGCTGCGCCTCGATCAGGGTCAAAGGGTCAGCGGCCCACGACGCGGACGCCATGGCCACCATCAAGGCAGCAGCGGCAGTCCGATAAATCGGAAAGGGAAAAAACATAAAACCTCCAGAGCACGAATAACGACCTGTCGATGCACAAAAAATGCATCAGACAGGAGCTAGGCGGCCTGGGAGGTCAGAGGCGGAAGCAGCAGTTCCGGATAGAGACAGGGGGCGCGGTGGTGCGCTGTAGATGAGGCGCCTGTAGCGGCGCTTCAGAAAACGCCGGGATGGCGACCTGCAAACTGAAGTCGGCAGGCAAGGCACCAATGGAAACAGGGGAGGGCAGTTCGTGCTTATCGGCAGACTGTTGACCGGCCTGACAGTGTGCTTGGCACAGGTTGGGTTGCTGGTCGTCCATGCTGAGTGGCATGGACTCGGCGCAGGGCATGCCTGCTTCGGCCATCGCGGCCGCCTCGGCGATTTTTGAGCCGGAACCGGGGCAAATGTAGCCCGCCACCGCCAGCTGCATGAACAGCAGGCTGACCAGTGCGAGGAGCACTGTGATCAGGCGGTGGCGACGGTTTCGGATCATGGTTTAAGTTTAACGGACATGTTGTGACTGGTAGTGCAAGGAAAAGTTCCACCACGGACAAGACATCAAAGATTCACGCCGTTATCGCACTGGATTCGACAGCGCGCCTTTCGAAGCATTTAAGAGCGGGAAAATGCGAATACCAAGCCTGCCACCGCTGCGACAAATGCGACCCAACGCACTTGCACACTGCGCGGCTCTTCACCGATCAACCAATTGATGAACGTCTCACAGTTCCATTGCAAAAGGTCATACTGTCGTGGGTTCCTTCTTGCCGCATCAAGACGTGCACGGACATCGAAGTGCGTTGAAGGTGATAGCTCTTGCATCGTTTCTACGTCCATGCCGGCGCTGAACATATTGACCGGGATGAGCCGAACGCCCCCCTCACTAAACTCCGCGACCAGGCCTTCGGGAAGCAACAGACCGTAATGCCACACCAGGCCCTGGAACTTGCGCCGCCGGATGACGAACATCTTTGAAACATTGAATCCGAACATGACTTCCTCACTTTACTGTGAACAACCACGCCAAAGCGGCGACAACTCCTGCTCCCACTAACAACCTCTTGATTTCCTCGGCTGCTTGCTTTTGCTTGGCCTCCACAGCGCGCTCAAACTGCTGAAGCAATGCCTCCTGATAAGCGCTCGGTGCCACGATGCCCCGCTCCCACTTCGAGATCGTCATGAAATGCGCGCCGAACAGCTGGGCGAATTCAGCCTGCGACAGATTCATGTTCTTTCGGAGGGTGGCGATGGACAGTGGTGTCACTTTGGAGTACAGCTAAAGATTAAGCTATAGCTTAGTTACATGACACCCAACCGTCAAGAGCTTTTTTCAAGACTGACGGCGCAGAAGCTGAACTTGGGCAAATGGCCCTCGGTGTCGTACTACGGTAGGAGGTTCGCTGCGGCAGTCTTCACAGAGGCATCGGCGCGAAAATATCCCATCACCGTCGCCACGCTATGGTGTCCCGTCATGGCCATGGTGTCGGCCAGCGTCACTTGTTGCCGTCCAGCTTCGGTCACAAAACCCGATCGCAACGAGTGCGCTGAATAACTACCGGCGACTCCCGCGAGTTCACATCGCTCCTTGACGATGGCCCGAACCGCGGCGGGGGAGAGCGCCTCACCTAGGTGCCCGCCTTTGCGCACGCTCCGAAAAATCGCCCCCGCCTCAATCCCGCTAGCCTGCAGCCAGGCCGTCAGCGCCGCGGCCGCCGCTCCGAGCAGCGGCTTGTTGTTCTCTGGCAGGTCCACGCCCGCCTGGTTGGTCTTGGAATACGCCAGGTTGTAGACAAAGCCCTCGGGGATCGGTTTGAGGAATTGCATGTCCGCTCCCGTGACCTCGGAGCGCCGGCGCCCGCCGCTGGCCCAGGCAAACAGCAGCAGGGCGCGGTCTCGCTTGCCGCGCAGCGAGTCGTTGCAGGTGGCCAGGATGGCCTGCAGGGGATCCTTGGTCAGCGCCTCTTTCTTCTGAGGGAGGGCGCCGCGCTTGGCGTAGGCCTTGCGCGTGCGTGACAGCAGCTCTCGTACCGTGGGGTCCTGGCAGGGATTTTTTAGTTCGCGCACCTGGTGCGCCTTGGACAGCACGGCAATCCGGTGGACCAGGGTGTTGTGGGCCAGCGCGCCCAGTTTGCCCTTGTAGCCGGCCTGGACCAGCGTCTGGTCGATCAGGGCCGGCAGCTCGGACACCAAGCCCTTGTCCGTCGTGCGTTCGGCATGGTCGACGATGAACTGCAGCACACAAGGGGAGGGCACTGGCAGCTGAATCTGGCCGCCATAACGAATGCCGTACCAAGCGGCCCAATAGCGCAGGGCACTTTTGTAGCTGGCCATGGTGTTTTTCGACTCACCCTCGCGCAGCAGATCCTCGACCGCACGCCGCGTGACGTCGCTGAGCTCCGTCGGCTGCAGGGCCGGGACTTTTTGGAGGGCTGGCAGGCGCATGTTCGGCTAAGGGCGGATTTTTGATTAATCTCATACATGCTATGTATGATGTATTACACAATTACCAAATAGATCACGATAACAATCTCTTATCGCTGGTAAATATACCCACTGGAGCCAGGTCATGCAATCGAAAAGTACGAGAGGTGTTCAGCAGGACGAAGTGTGGGCCGCAGCTGATGCCTTGATCGCCGCCGGCGAACGGCCAACGATTGAGCGAGTGCGCCTCAAGATCGGCCGTGGCTCACCAAATACCGTTAGTCCCATGCTGGAGACGTGGTTTGCCACTCTGGGGCCCCGGCTCGGGGTTGCGCTAGCAGGCGCCCAGGTAGAGGAGGGCGCGCCCAAAGAACTACGCCAGGCGCTGGACAAAATCTGGGCCGCAACTCTTGCGTCCGCGCGTGACGAAGCGGATAGGGCGCTCGAGCCCGAGCGCGACAGGCTTGCCCAACAAGGCCTGAAACTGGATATCGCGCGTCAGGAGCTCCTACAGCGGGAAGCTGCGCTCACCGAACGGGGTATCGCCTTAGAACATGCCCTGGAGTTGGCTAAGTCCCAGTTGCGAGACCAGGCCGCTCAGCTTCAAAAGGCTGGCCGCGACCTGGCGCAAGCCCGCAGCAGCCTCGCCAATCTGATTCAGGAGCGCGATGCGGGCAGGCGGCAGTTCGACGAACAGCTTCGCGCGCTAGCTGAGGAGCGCCAGCGCATCGAGCAGCGGGCGTCGGCTAACGAAAAGCGCCTTCTGGAAGAGGTGGATCGCGCTCGTCAGGAGGCGAAATACTCGGCACGGATGCTCAAAGAAACCATTGAGCGCCACGAGGCCAGCCGCCAAGAATTGGATGCTACGCAGACTAAGCTGGAGGAGAGGGTTCATCGCGCGGACATCGATTTGGCAACACTGCGAGAACGAATACAAGCCAGCGAATCGCTAGTTATTGAATTGCGCAAAGCCGCTCATGCTAATCAGACCTCAGGAGTCGCCAAGAAAAAAGGATTGCATGGTAAAGCAACTGCGACGCGCGGAGCGGCGTCTTCAAAACGCTCATAGTCGAACGCTCCAGGCGTAAGATTCTTTACTCCATAGCTTCTTAAAGGCAGACTTCCGGTGTTAAATGCGCGAAGCATGGTGGACAACATAGCAATTGAAGTACTGAGGGAACTCAAGTGCCTTCGCACGCCAGGCTTTGCAGGCATAGGCGTGGTGTTTTACAAACCACCGTTAAAGTTGCCAATTGCTCCTTTGGGAAGGTCCGGCACGACAAAACCTCCTCTGCCAATTCATGGCATGCACGAAATTGCCACAACGCTCGCGTCTGTGTCGGATAGAGCATCCCCCTGGCACGATGGCTTTCACCTAGTTGACGCTCAGTCTCTTGCGTTAACCCACATCGCACAATTTATCGCACCACCCCTAGACCATGTACCGGAGATCGCTGCCGATGATCAGCCGGCCGGTGCGCGTCAAATGACAGCGCTATTGACTTCAAGGCTTCCATGCGTTATTTCGGTGGCCCTGCTCTCGGCTGCCGGTGAGGCTAGCTTTTATTCTGATGGAATGCTACATATGCTTTTGGGTAACCAGTATGAATAACCTGAGTTTGACGTTGACCGAGTTTCAGCGATTGCATAAGGTGTTTGCAACGCTGACAGTGCTCGCTTGGGCGCTTATCTTCCTCTCCCAATGGCAACTAATGGGAACAGACCCGATCACAGCAGGGTGGCGCTCCTTCACTGCTGCATTGACGATCATCACTTTTGTGTTCGGCGCCTTTTACAAGCTGGCGTGGAAATCCTCTCTCATCGCCAGATGGATGGGGCGTCCGATTGTTCACGGCGTATGGCGCGGAGTGCTTCTTTCGGACTACAAGAGGAGCAAGGAAAACCCACTCGAAATCCCGATCATCTTCGTCATCCGGCAGACCTACCTGACACTGTCCATTGAATCTTTCACAAATTCGCAAGAAGGGGAATCAAAGCTTGAAGCACTGATACGAAATACGCGAACAGAATCGACACGGCTTAGCTATGTTTTTGAGCTAAAGCGTTACTACGGCAGCGAAAACAAACTAACCATTGGCGCCGGACAGCTACGCCTGCAAGACGACAATACTGTTCTGCGCGGCTCCTATTGGACAAATACTCCAACACATGGGGAACTCAGGCTTAAGCTGATGTCCCGTGATTGCGAGGGAGTTGACTGCTATGAGGTAGCAGAGAGACGCTTCCCTGCTGAACGAATTTCGCTCCAAGGCCCAAGCTCTGCAGTGACGCAGAACGAGAATTAAACGATGTGGCGCTGCATTCCAGGTATGGCTGAAGAAATTCGCCGCTGCGAGGCCGCCGGCGCTACTGCGGCCGCCCTCGCAATGGCGTTCATCAGCATAGATACCATGACATTCCTCTCACTCCCCGCCGGAGTTGAGGCGCAAGGCCGAATGGATTTTATAAACTGGGTGGATGCCTATCTGAAGGGGCACCCTGATCAACCATATCAGTATCGGGGGATCGACGTCTATGGCGCCCGGTGCGCGATGCTCCATTCGTTTGGGTCTGCAGCCCAATTTCATGACCGCTATGGTGAGGCCTTACTGTTTGGCTACCACGATGGAGGCATGCACATGCATAACCCAGAAGTCGACCCACGACTGGTGATGATTGGGTCGGCCTCGTTCTTGAACGACGTCGTTTCAGCACTTTCCAACTTCATGGAGGCGTGTAGTACGTCGCCAGAACTGAAAGCCCGGGTAGAGCCACGCCTGGCGAGGGTCTTGGCAGTGGTTCCGCTACCGCCAAGCTGCCAGGCTTAGCTATTGCGATTGGCTGAGCGGCCGGTGTAAGCCGCTTCATCACTCGCACGTCAACGCCGACGACCTTTACGGGAGCGCAATGTGGTCCAGGCGCGTGGCGTTGCTTTTGGCTTTGACAGCACGGGTCGATCTTCAATCAACACCGAAATCCGTCTCACGGCATAAACCGATCCGTTGCAACGGACAGTAAGATCCATGTATTGTTTGCCGGCATATTTTGTGCCTTCCTCGACGGTAAACATCTGCATTCCACCTCTGGTGTGCCCTAGATCACCGAGATAGTCAGCATCTTCCCCTTCATTGCGTACTGTCCATTCAATCATGGCCATCGCTGGGATGATTTGAGGGTTGATGATGGTAAATCGCAAGCACTGGCCTTTAGCGACGCCAGGTACCTCATTGCGGTGAGTCTGCAAAATATTCTTGAAGCTCCAGTCAGTCGCGACCTCAATTTTCACTTCTGGAATCTGCATTAGGGCTGTTGTCGAAGCTGGATCGCTTACCTCAACGACGTCCGTCTCGGGCAGGGGCATGAGATAGGTAAGAGCTTCGCTCCAAGCTAATGCCGCTGCCACTTCATCTTCCGCCGCTTCTGCGGACTCAGCTGCTTCATAAAGCAGTTGCAGGCGTGTCAGGAACGCACCCCATGCCTCGGAGGGAATCCGATTCAAGGACTCCTTGGTGTTCACAGGGTTAAGCACATCGCGGTTTTTGTTCAAGCGTTTGTGCATTTCCTTGATCACGGTAATAAGTGCATCGTCATCATCCATCGTGATGAGCCGCTGTAGCCACATATCGTCGCTGTAGATGTTAGCCACCAAGACGGTAAGCACGATGGAGGAGGGGCGCGAGTCCGGTGCGGTCTCGAATGCAATTGCAGCCCACGCCTTCAGGTACCGAATCAAACGCCTGAGTTGCTCTCGCTCGTCTCCACTCACCACACCTTTAAACCATTTATAAATGGCCTTAGGATCACTGTCTTCCCATTGACCGGACAGGGTGGCCAGCTCACGTTTTTCCCTCTTGGAGTCAAGATGATAGGTCGGGGTGTCGATGTGGAAACGTTTCGCATAGATTGCCCTGGAACAACGCTCCTTGGGCGGGTCAGCCACGTCCTTGACTGCGGGATGTCCCAATTTAAATGTCAGCAGTTCCCGTTGCACCCATGTCCGTAGTTGCTGCGCCGTCGGTGCAATCTCCACTGCCTTGGGATCCCAATCGAAATAGATTCCCAAGTCCACATCGTATTCTTCGTCTCGATGAACCGGTTTGATCAAAGTACCGTATTTGTAGGAGCCCTGCAGCCACGTAGTGATGGGATAACCGTACCCGGTCAACTCGGCTTTGAGGTAGTCAGCGAGTTCATTCCACTGCTGCTGCAAAAACTCTCGCTGCTCGGTCGTGGGGGTAACACGCTCGTACAGCGTATGTTCGGCCTGGCCATTGAAAAGTCGCGAAGCTTTACCCATTTGAGTCTCCTCCTGTTGTATGAAGCGGTGTCAAGCCAAAAGCGGGAGTGCCTGGCGGATGTCACGGTTGTGGCCCACGCCCAACCACAATTGCGCGAGCGTTCCAGCGATCAGAAACACCATGGGCTTGCGCTGAAACAGGCAGATGGAATTCCACTCGCGGCTGTCGATTGGCGAAGGTGACGGGTGTCGTTCGGGATGGGAATGCCACTCCCCGATATAGTCCACGACGCCGCCGGAATTTAGCCAGCCGGCAAGGGCTCTGGCCTGGTGACCCTTATCCTTTCGCTGGAAACTCGTGCGAGAGCGCTTGTCATCGGGGTAGGGCGTGGTCAAGCCCGTCACGTGCAGATGGTCGTCACGCCGGAGGCCTAGAAGAATTCCTCCTGATTCAGCATCGGTGCTTTTCAGCTGGCGATTCCCCATTACCACTTCCAAGACAGCATCATCAATGAGCAGCCGGGCCGTGGAGATGAGCGGGTGCTGCAGCATCATGGCGTCAGGCAGGCCGGGCAGCCGGCCAGACGCAGTGGGTTATGATTTTCCACGGCAAACAGGTCGGCATTCTCGCTTTTGCGGGTCCGAAACCGTGGACTGGGATTACCCTTCAGCCAGTCGCAGATGATGTCCGCGGCAAGGGCCGTCGCGTGCATCGGCGCGGACACCGCATACGGTGTAAAGGAGTGGCAACCGAGCACTTTACTGGTAGGCGGCCGCTTGAGGATCGGGAAGCGGTCCTGCCGATGGACGGCAGGGTTGACCTCCTTCAGGCATCGAAAGCAGGCCAGTTCCTCCTTGTCGGTCCACAAACACTGAACGCATTCGCCGTTGCCTTTGATCCAGACGTACAGCACAGGAACTTTGCTCCCGGCGTCAAGCCAGGCTTCGTTGAGGTACTCACTTACTGCTTCCTCGCCGGTAGCATCGATGACCAGATCAGTGGCGAATAGGGAAGGGCAGTCCACCACATCCGCACTAACGGCTTCTATATTCGCAAGCGGAAACTGCCTAAGCAAATCGGTGCGTAGCTTGCGGGCCTTTGCCTGTGCCAACGAGTCATAGCCGAGGTAGTGACGTCCCAAGTTCTCTGGACCCAAGATGTCGTTATCTAGCAACCGCAACAGTCCGCCTTCAGAGCCTGCACCCAGCCTAACAAGCGCCGCAGCCAGATGGGAACCAATCGCCCCGCATCCGACCAGCGTGATGCGCTTGCCACTAAGATCTCGGAAACTCAGATTACGGCTGTGCACGAATCCCGGGCTGATGTCCGTGAATGAGAGCCGGTGAATGTCAATGGATTTCCCATGATCGTGCAGGCGCTTCTTGCATTCGGAGGGCTTGGTAGCGCCTTTCATGGCGCTCTCCACTTCGAACATAAAACCAATCCATCCAACTGGGCTATGGATGGCCATTGGCAACATCTTGAAGCCATACGCTGTCGTTTGCCCCAGAAGATGCTGAATCTCGTTATACATTTTCATGTCCCACTCGCGGAGCCATTCAAACAACTGGGCCACCGTGCGGGGGAACTGGGCCGGAACCGGTGGCAGGCGGGTAGACCGAAAAATCCAGCAACGGTTTGAACTAGGCAGCAACTCACCGAGTGCCATGGAATTGGCCAATACCTTCGCGTCTTCACTCGTGTCGGCAATGACCGCCACTCTTCCGCTGTCTTTTGTGAGGAAATTGATAGATGCCGACTGCACGCCGCGCGTGGAACTTCCCATGTACACCCGAATGGGCTGCGGGTCTTCCTTGCCCCAGTGCACCAGAAATTCGATCTGAAGATCGCCGAGCCGGTACGCCTCGTCCTTCAAGACCTTTTCGAGTACAGACTGGGCTTGTTCCAGACACTGCGCAATCGCCGTGGCTGGGTCGTATCGGTCAAGCACCACACTCTTTGGTGCAAAGTAGCACAGCCCACCGTCATTGTTCAGATGAGGCCGCAGACGTGGAAACTTCTGAAGTCCGTCGACCACTTGAATCTCAGGATAGTCGAAAAAATTCCAATCCTTGATAAAGAACAAGATAGGAAGGTCCCCAGCCGAGAGGGTTAGACTTCCTTTGTAGAGGCGCCACCCTTTGACCATACCGCGGTCAACGAAGCCTCGGGCAGCAAGCTCACGCAGAGCGCTGCCAAGTCGTTCATTCGCAGGCATGACCAGCCATTACCCCGCACTCGTTGCCCGCACCACCGGCGGGACCACCAATTTGGGCGCTACTGCCAGGATGGCCGCCACCGCTGTTTCAGTATCAACGAGCTCCTCATCGGTAGGAATGCGGTCGCCGAGGTGGTCACGCATGTCCGCGATTGCCAACTGTTTTTGATAGTCGGCACGATTTCGGGCCTGCTCGATGGCAGCCGCACATAGCGCAGCTTTACTCGAAACATCCTCGCGCTCCTGAGGAGACAATCGATTGAATGCCTCCTTGCCCTGGTCGATGCCGGCTTCCCGAATATCGGTTTTTATGGCCTCAGAGAACAAGCGCATTGAATTTTCGAATGCGATGTCGTCACGGCCAGGTTGAGGGATAAATTTCTGGGCTATCGCGATCATGATCGCGACAGATGTTGGTCCTCCACCATTAGGCCAGCGATGGTCGCGCCATGCCTTGGCATACCGGCAGATGCGACGCAACTGCTCGCTATGTTGTTCAACACGGTCGTTAAACCAGCGCGACACGTGCTCTGGGTCCGAGGGAATCCACTCGCCCGACCGGGTGGCTAGCATCACGCAGTCAAGGTCCTCCCAGAGCTGCTGTGGAAGCTCACCGAACTCGACGCTTTCAGACAGCGCGGCGGAATCATGAACGCTACTGCTCCAGGACTTGTTCATCGCCCTCTCCCTGATCTGGGCGAACTGCTCTGCCGGTGCTGCATAGAGCGGTACATCGATATGGCCCCACGACGCGATCTTGACGCGGATGCAAGTAGCTTTGCCAGGCAGCAGCGCCCACTTTTTTTCTTCGCACAGTTTTTTTAGAAGGCCTTCGACTAAAAGAAAATAGGCTTTGGCCATGGCGTGAGGTGGCCCTTTTTCCTCCCATACCTCGACAGGCAGGTAAACACCGAAGTCCCAATCCATCTCCTGTGGAGGCATGTAGGGTGGCTGCACGCAGGTTTTGTATGACCACGAGCCTTGCGTGCGAAAGCGCGGTTCGACTTGCCGCGGCATGCCTAGCAATGAAACTGTGGCGGCAGCGATGCCCGATCGCAGGTGATCCCGTATGTCATTTTTCGCTTGCGCCAGCTCGTCGCGCTGATCGGGCGTGGGCTCGATTTCATCGCTGAAAACTTGACGGTCGGTCGACAGATACAACAACTTGTTGAGTTTGAGCATGATTACACCTTGGGAGCGGCATTTGCGCCGTAGTGGAAGATCGCGCGTGCCGGCGCGTGGGAGAGGAATTGCTGAATCTTCGAATTGCTGATCGCGGCCTTCGAACGCTCCGCGCCTGATCCAAGCAAGACCTCACGAGCAGCTGCGTTCGCCTTGTCGAGAGCCACGGCGCCCGCCCGCTTGTCCGTCAGTTCATCGTCCAGATGGACGTAGTGCTCACCGAGCATGTGCTTGACGATGAAATCTGTCAGTGACTCCTGGACCGAAATCGCAAGCCCAAAGAGCCGTTTTGGCGTCTCCGCCGGACTGAGCCCGCCCCAGTCCATCGTCCCGCCCCGCCGGTTCGCACGCGGATCGACCGTGAAGCGGGACGACAGGGTGCCAATCGAGAGCATCCACACGTCTTTGACATCGCGGGCAAAGAATGTCTGGGCTTCGTGAACCCCCAGTAAGCCTGGTGCGTTGGCGAAGAGCCCGCCGTCCACATACTGGCTATTACCGAAGCAGTGGCGGGGGAAATAGGCCGGCGCGGCGCTTGTCGCCATCCCGACGTCGACAAGCCGATGCAAATGGTCACGCTTGAAATCAGGATGGTGAGGGGTTTTGAAAACCACAGGCATACCCGTCGAATAGTTGATCGACGGGACAATGACGGGGTGTTGGCACTGGCCAAGCAACTGCTCGCCGAACACGTCCTTGTCGGCAAGCAGTCGATTGAGAGGGACGGGCGAATAGGGCGCACGCCATACGCCCCAGAAGGATCGCCGCTTCTTGAAAATTTCCTCACCATGCTCGACAAAGAGGTCAACCATGCGCTGGGCTGGAATTTCCATCGCTATGGCGAGGGCCAAGATCCCACCGATAGAAGTGCCCGTGACGAGGTCAAATCGCCGACCAATGGGGGTTCCACCCATCTCGGCTTCTAGGTCAGCCAGGATCTTGGCCGTATACAAACCTCTGTAGCCACCACCGGAAAGCGCCAGAATTTGAAAGCGACCGCTTCTAGGCTCCTGGACATTTTCCAGGGGATTCAGGCTTGACGTAGTCATAAAGACCACTCCGCAGGGTGGCTTACCACCCCTAAAGAGCATTTTTGAACAGAATCTGCCACAAAACCTCCGTTGCCAGCAGTAACAGCGCAAATCGCGAATTTTGCTAAGCTTGGGATATTCTAGGTCATATTTACTGTGATCGTCATAACTAATATAATCATAACCTGTATGGAAACACATTTCGAATCCGTCTATGGCCCTCCAGGCGATCAGCCTGAACCGCTGAGCTGGAGCCAGGACCGGAGGCTCAAATTCATCGACTTTCGGCTGCGGTGGGAGGGGCGAGTGAATCGATCCGACTTGGTCGAGTTCTTCAACATATCGCTGCCGCAGGCATCGGTAGACCTGTCCAAGTACACAGAAACTGCTCCTGACAACCTCAAATACGACCCAAAGGCGAAGGCCTATATCCGGACCGAGTACTTCCACCCCATCTACCAGAGAAGCGCATCAAAGACCTATCTCAATGAGTTGCTTGCTTTGGACGCTGGCACGATGGAAGCGGCGTCGAGTTTTGTGCGATGGTCTCCGCCTATGGCAACCGTCCCAACGCCAGGCAGAGAGGTAGATGGCGCTGTGTTGATGCTTCTCTTGAATGCCATTCGCGAGGGACGGATGATCAATGTGCAATACCAAACCATGGGCAAAGAAGAAGCCACCCACCGAATCCTCTCGCCACATGCGATTGCTCATGATGGACAACGTTGGCACGTACGAGCCTATTGCCACACTCGCAACAAATTCCGCGACTTTGTGATTGCACGTCTTAGTACCGTTCAAGTTGGAGGACAGAGCGCTATACCGGTTGCAGAAGATCAGGAATGGCACACGATCCTCATGCTCGTGCTAACTCCACATCCAGCACTTCCTCATGCCAGCAGAAGGGCGCTGGAGATCGATTACGCGATGACTGACGGGAGACTTGAAGTCAAATGTCGACATGCCATGCTGTTGTACACCTTGATTCGGCTCGGCTTGATGTATGAGCGAAGCGTCCCTGCCGTTCAGCAAATTGCTCTTTTCAATGAAGAAGAGATCGAACCATATCTACGGATGCTAGGTGCCAGCTTCGAAGGCCAACAAGGAAGATTGTTTAGTGGGAATATGGGCGTATGAACTCGCATTGACTAAGTATGGTGTTCGCTTTAAATCGGGTTTATGGGAGCTTAGTTCCGGATGATTCCGACATACCACCATAGCTCTCCGCTTTTGGCCCCAGCGCTAAGCGAAAATGATCTGCAGAAAGCCATTCTTCGCGAAATACGCAGGTATAGTGCTGCGTCTGTCGTGGATGCGGCATTGCGTCTTCTGTGGGCGGAGTACCCGAATCGGCTTGAGGCCTTACAAACCGCTCCGTGGCATATCCTGCTGCTCGTAAAGTGGGCCTTACGCGATCCGCAAGTCCGGCTGCGCATCGGTCGGCGAATCACCCCACAGGAGTTCGACAATTTACGTCGAGGTGTGCAAGAACTGGTTGGCAGCGAATACCGCGAACACCCGCCGCAAAACCTTCATCTGATGATGCGGTCGCATTTCCAGCAATTCGATTTCCAACGTCCTGAAGGTTGGGGTGTCTTCCGATGGCCAGCATTGATTGCACGCGAGTCGAGATCAAAGCCTTCTCAGCGGCAGTTTCTGGAGTACCTTGGGCTACCCCCTGAGCATTTTATGGACCTCGCCTTCGGTGCCCTCGCCGCGGGAATGTCTCGTGCATTCCCCCTTTCACCCAACTGGTTCGCGCAGCTACGTCCGGCTTATGGGGCAAGCATCGATGCGTTTTGGAATCTTGTTGCTCGTGACCTGCCGGGTCTGCGCGCTGACCTGCTCCGTGAAGGGCAGATGCAGCAGTTGCCGCTTCGCCAGGAACTCTACGAGGCGCCATATCTGAAGCGGTATCCCTTGTTCAAGATGCGCAACGGGCACTACGGCACATGGCACCCACTTCTATTGGCAAGGTCACTCGAGGAAATCGTGCATCTCAAGCTCACTCCGCTGCAGGGCGGCTATACGGAGCCATTCAGCCGACTATTCGAACAATACGTGTGGCAACTGGCTCAGACCATGAGTAGTAACACCATCATCGAAGACGAATACTGCAAGATAGAAGGGGAGAGGGCTCCCGTCGTTGAAGCGATCATTCCTTGTGGTGAGTGCAACGTCTTTGTCGAGGCGAAGATGGCACTTTTCGGTGATGATGTGCTTTTAACTGACAATGAAATGCAGGCGTATCAGAAAACCAAGCGAGTTCGCGACGGCATTAAGCAAGCTTGGAAGGTAGGAAAATCTGTTCGACTTCCCGCGAGCCGATTCTCACAGTGCACCCGCGCTGCGGAGGACTTTCTCCTGGTGGTGACAAGCCGTGAGCTTTTCCTGGGCGACGGACAAAAACTCCTGCGGCTGTATCCGGCAGACAAGTTTAATTACCCTGATGAAGAGTGCCGCAGCAATATGCCACTGCACAACGTATTCATTTTGTCCGTCGAGACCTATGAACGCTTGAGTGTTGCAGTAGCATCGGGTGCGGTCGTGCTACCTCTGCTGTTGAAAGAAGCAGTCTCAAAAAATAAAGACCCTTCTACATCTGCAATACTATTCGAAGATTTTTTTGGCAAATACGTAAAGAGTTGGGGCATGACGGAGCTACTTGACTCGGCGCGTAAAGAATCCCAGCGTCGGCTCGCACATGCATTCGGAACGTCGGAAGATTTCTTCGGTTAGTAGAGACACAAATCATGCCCCCATTTAGCCCGTCTAGCATTGCGTGCGACTTCCTTCCCACCGAGAGTGATCTCCGGGTCAAGTGAATTCTGGATCGCACCTAGCACGCTAAGGGTCACAAACGTAAGGCACAGAGGAAACCCGATTAGCGCAAATAAAAGGCGCTGGAGCCCAGAAAAGGCAGCTGCAGCCGCCATTTGGCTTGCACCGCGGCCGCTGCGTCTTGCAGTGATGCCGCCAGCTCCTCACCACACCCGTAAGGGATTATCAGGCGCCAGTTCTTTTCCAAGCTGTGCCCGCCCGCCAGCTGGTCAACCATGATCACGGGTTCAGTTTTCGGCCAAAGCCCAGTCATACGTTCGTCGCGGCGAGCTAGTCGCAGAATTTCCAGGGCGATTTCGTCCCTGGTACGGGTTTCAAGGGCAAACAACATTTAACTTCCTTCAGACGCAACAGCGCGCCGAAAGAGATCATGTCGTCACGACAAAAAAATGTGGCCCGGGCGGATATAGGGAATTTGCCCGGGCTAGTCACGCTAAATCATTTGCAATCACGCCAGGTCATTGCCTTGCCCGAGTTTTCACGGAAAATATTTGGCAGCCGTTGCCCGAGTGCAACGAATTTTTGCGCAATTTAGGTCGTGAACACGGGCCGGCATGATGAAGATTAGTGTCAATAGCGATGAGTTCAGGGCTTGGCATGAGGTCGGCCACGCCACCGTTTGCTTGCATCTGGGGGGTGGCCTGGATGGTATCGAGTTTCTTGAAGGGAATGCGCGAGCCTTCGCGGTTGCGCACTGCTGCGATGTAATGCCGGACATGGAACGGAGTGTGGCATGTGGTGGATTCGCCGCTGAGTTTTACTTATTGCAAGCCGGCTACGTTGACTGGGTTGACCTACAGGGGATCAGCGCAATCGTTTTTAGCAATGCTTGGAGCGACCGCCAGGATTTCGCAGGACGCACAGTTACTGAAGACAATGATTTCACGAAACAAGAAGACGAAGAGTTCATGCACCACGCCATACAGATCGCTGCACCGATCGTCGAGCAGCACTTTTCGAGGATGAAGAACGTAGTGAGCGAGCTGCTTGCTGCGAGAAAAATCGACGGCGCGCGAGTGAAAGAACTTCTGCAACTCGGAACTTAAGCTGCCGTCGCTGATTCAGCTTGAGTTGTCGGTCGTGACTGTAGGACTTTGATACCCTTGTGAACATGATCGATGCTATTTGGATTTTTTTACAAGGGCTCAACCCGACAAACTGGATTGCCATTGCAGCCTTGGCAGTTTCGATGGCGAGCTTTGTATTTTCCTGGCTTACTTTTCGGCGCGACAGCCCGCGCCTGAAGATCGAGGCCCGGCGTTATGGCTCCGATTGGTCTTGTAACGCATTGGGCTACATCGAAGTGAAAATCATGAATTCGGGGCGAAGACCAATTTACCTGACCATGCTTTGGGGACGAGGGGCATGCGGGAATAGCACTGGGCGCCCACTGGACTATGGTGGCCCAGGGATCAAGCTCAATGAACACGAATTCAAGATTTTGAGTGTGATCGGTCTGAAACGAGAAAAAGATGAATTCGAGCCAGTGGGCTTTGATGGCGACGATGATTCTTTTGACTTTGAGCGGATATGGATAGAGGATTCGCTAGGCAAACGACATGAGATCCCGGGCATGAAAGCATTGCTTCCAGCGCTTCGCACTGACTACAAGGAGTGGTGCGAAAGGACGGCCTATTGGAAAACGCCTGCACCTACGAAATTGCTGCCGACAGATCACCTCTAGCACTCTTGATTTAAAAGTTCATCTCACCTGGATCGACCTATGGCAAGAACAATTTACGACAAACCCACCAGGGCGCTGCTCAAGGACATGCTGAAGGCATGGGAGCTGAAGCCAGGCCAGGTTTTCACAATCGCACGAGCGGTGGAGTGGTTTGACAAAAATTATCCCAAGCTGAAACCGGGCAGCATTCGTGCACACCTGGTCCAGGCGGCGACGAATGACCGCAGCCGGCTTCACCACCCGGCTACGAATGAGACCGATGACATTCTGTTCAAGGTGGATTCCGGTCAATACCGGCTTTATGAGCCAGGGAAGGATCCTGCCCCAATTCACGAAATGGTCGCCGGCGACGTGACACGTCAAGAGGAGTCTGGCCTGGTCGAGGAGGAGGAGGGCGAAGAGGCGGCGCCTGGCTCTTCGGAATTTCTCCTGGAAAGAGACCTGCAGCGCTACCTGGCTGAAAACCTCGAATGCATTGAGCCAGGCCTGCGGCTCTATGAAGATGAAGACATTCGCGGCATCGAATACGAGGCCGGCGGCGGCCGGCGGATTGACATCCTGGCGCTGGACAAGTCCGGCGCCTTTGTTGTCCTGGAGCTGAAGGTCTCGCGCGGTTACGACCGCGTTATCGGTCAGCTGCTCAGATACATCAACTGGGTTCGAAAAGAACTGGCTGAACCTGGCCAACGTGTGCGCGGCATCATCGTTTGCCGCGTAATTTCTGACGACTTGAGGCTGGCTTGCGCCAGCATTAGGGACGTGGAACTGTGCGAATACAAGCTCTCCGTTACTGTCTCGAAGGTACCGCAGCTGGTTTTACCCTGAGGGAAACTCGACCTTACCGGTCGCTGTGACTTTAAGGTGTCCTTTTTTAACCAGTTGCTGAAACATCTTCTCCTTGTCTTCATCTGAAATTGCCCCGCGGAACTGAAACATGGCGCCTATGGCGTTTAGAACAGTTGCTTTCTTGGTTGGCTTGAGCTTTTGCAAACGGTCCGCAACATAAGTGATTAGCTCTGGATCCGGCTGCAATGCCATTTCGGCCTTGCGGTTGTCTGGATGAACCTCTTCCTCCTCTTTGCGGCCTACCTGGAGGAGATGTTGCGCAAGGCGCAATTTATCGCGGTAGCTCAGTGATTCAGACAGTTTGATGATTTCTGTATAGTCCATTTTTCCCCTCCGTTAGTACCTGAATAATTCTTCGATGTTGGATGTGTTCCTCGACGTTGCAGCCCTGGCATTCATCCAGATCATGGCATTGGCCAAGTCTTTGACTTTGTATGCAGCAAGCGTGAGGTCGGGAAATCCAACGGTTTCAGGAAGAGCTTCGTCCCAGCCCTCCACGGTTTCGGGCCATGGCGCGATGCATCGCAAATGATCAATTCGGTCATACATCACCCAGGCCTCCCCGGACTTCAGACGCCAAAAGAAGAGCATTGACATTGGCTTGACCTGGCCGGCCCAGGGTATTTCGTGGCCTCGCTGCTGCGCAGGCTGCACCGCGGGAGCGGCTGGCGCCTCAAGTTGAGCCTGTTTTCTCTCAAGATAGGCGTCACCCATCCATTGGCGGCTGTGGTGGAGTTTCATTCCTCTTTCCACGGCGCGAATCTCCAGCGGGTGTAGGGCACCCTCCATTTGCTGGAATCGGTCGATCAGGCGCTGGTTCGCGCTTGCTACATGCCCATTTACGTCCGGCTGGTAGATCCATACGAACTCTCCTTGATATCTCAGCCACTCCCTTGCCTTGTCTTGGGTGCGTAGCGATTCAGGGTCCGGCAACGGGCAATAGAAGACGATCTTGCCGTGACTAAGGTGGCTTTGATGGCTTGGCCGTTGATTGCCGATGTCAATGAACATGTCGACGTTGGAGCCATCCTGCAGTTTCAGCACCCCAATGGGTTGCCCTCTGGCTGCAGCTAGATTCCAATCCGTGACCTTGACCGCTTCGGATTGCCACTCGGCGACTTCGTGTATTTGCCCGAATCGCCCCTGCCTGGTTAGCACTTGTCGGTAGGGCGGAAGGATGAGCTGGGGAAGGTCGTGGAGGTATTGAACACCCAGCCGGCGCAGCAGGTTATGGGCACCAACCTCGCATTCGGGCCGCTCCTGCATTGCCAGGTGGCCAAAGTGCCACTCGTTGACTTCTCCGTGTTTCGCCACCAGGGGACTATTGCAGGACGGACAAAAGCAGCCGCAGGCGGCTCCCCGTGCAACCTCACCGATGAACCGCGTTTCGCCTTCGGCCGTGACGCCTGCAAAAAGCTCAGTCATCGCTCAAGATCCCAGAAACATATGAACACGGTCATTAGGGGCGGATGGGTGCAATGGAAGCTTTCGTCGGAGACTTACCGCCGCCTCATTTGCTGATTTAATTCATCCAGACTGTCAATTCCAAGTCGTTGCAAGGCATCATCGCTGGATATCGTCCCCAGGGCGTATAGGTCCAAAATCTGAAGGCGCTCATAGTCTGGACTGCCAAACTCCCGACCGACGGGGGCCACGTCGAGCCAGGCTTGCTCTTCCGCGGACCTAAACCAGACTTTCTGGGGCGTCTGGCGGTTACGCAGCCGGTTGATCCGACGCTTATTTTTCCTCATGCTCATCTCTGGCACTCTCCATGCACTTGGCGTAGTTATCTGACCTGGGTTGTTCAGACTATGACGGTTTGAAAAGCCACTGACAACAGCAATGAAGCGTAGAGGTGCGTATAGAAGGTTGTGACACAAACGTATAGAAGATTACTAAGGCTGCTTCCAGACCAGAGCGCCCATCAGGTCCTTGATCCGGCCTTTTCGATTTCAAATACATTCCACGATGTATATTATGTTAAGTACTATTTGCACTTCAGCCAGGGCCTCAAAGATGGCCGTGTCTCTTGACAGGACGGCTAGCCTGATCGCTATCTGCGCTGTGCTCGTTGCCGGTTGCGCCTCTGATCGCCCCACCCCAGTCAACACGCGCTGCGGTGATCTTCAGCTAAGCCAGAACGACCGTCTCGTGGAGTCCAACGGAGCGTCAGTCACGATCCGCCGCATGCCATTCACCGTGAGCTATGCCGGAAAGGCACAGGGCGTGTTCAGGCTGCACGCGGCCTCGCCGAATTCCCTGACCAACGTCTTGCGCGATGCGCCCAAGGATCTCTGGCTTGTGGATTCCAGGCCGCTGATGCGCGAGCCTGGCGATCTGCGCCTCGCCGGACATCTTCTGGAGCACGGACGCTCGTCCAGCTACGATGCAGGCCCTGACAGGAGCATGCCTCGGCAACTCCGGCGCCCGGCAGGCCCGTCTTCGGATTCCCGCGCCGTTGGCCGCTTGGACTACAACGAAACGACTGCTGGCGACGACCTCGGCAAGCGATGGATGCGGGTGACAAAGCTACACGGGCAGGCGCTTCCCGACTCGAAGTGGCCTGTGTTGCATCTGACTTCATTGGTCAGCACGCCGGCGCCGGGCTCCTCCGCCCCGGCCTCTGCCCCGGAAGTGGTGAACTGGTCGGTCTGCACCGTGTTCTTCGAGTGAGCGGGCCCCGCTACCCCGTCCTCACAGCTCACAGCATCAGCTTGACGCCGAAGGCCGCCATCAGCGCCGCGCAGGCCCGGTCTATAGGCCGGCGCAGCGTCATATAACCTTCGATCACGCGCGGCGTCGAGAACAGGCAGGCGGCCAGGCCGTACCAGAGCAAGGCGTCGAAAAGCACCAGCCCGACCGCCGCGGCGCGAAGCGGCCAGCCGGCATCGGCCGGCACCAGCAGCACAAAGATGCTTCCGAAGTAAGCCAGCGATTTGGGGTTCAGCAGGCCGGTGGCCAGGCCGCGCAGCAGCGCCTGGCGCGCCGGCTGCGCCGCCCGTTCGGAGACGGCTACCGTGGGCTTGGGCCCCGCATGTGAGCGCCACAGGCGAACGGCAATGTACAAAAGATAGGCCGCGCCGGCGATGCGGATCGCCGTCTGCAGCGAAGGCATGAGCTCAAAAACCGCCGTCAGGCCGGTGACCGCGATCAGTGCCCACATGGCGCCGGCGGCGGCCAGCCCCACGGCAATCAGCAAGGCACCGCGCCGGTCTCGCTCGGCGGCCGCATGCACCACCAGCAAAATGTTGGGGCCCGGGCTGACGATGGCCAGGCTGTCGATCAGGAACAGCGAGAGCAGGACGAGTGCGGTATCCATGGGGGCATCACCCTTTGTTTCAGGTTTTATTTCATGTTTCCGGCCCGCAGGATGGCATGCCATCTGGTACCTTTGAAGCTCCACAATTTGCTAATTCATAAGGGCCATAACCGGCATGGAATTTCATATCGACATGCCCGCGGCCGGCTCGCGGGAGCGCTTCGCCGCCCTGCATCGCCAGATCCGGGCGGCGATCATCGACGGGCGTCTGGCCGCGGGAGTGCGGCTGCCGACCACGCGTGAACTCGCGGACAGGCTGGGTGTTTCGCGCAACACCGTGCTGGCCGCGTATGACCACCTGGCGGCCGAAGGCTATCTGCTGCCGCGCCAGCGCGCCGGCACTTTTGTCGCGGCGACCCTGCCGCCGCGCGGCCCTGCGGCGGCGCCATCAAGCCCAGCCGGCCCGCCACGCGTCGACCTGCCCGACGCATGGCGGCGCGTGGCGCCCTGGTCCGCCGAGGCCATGCGGCCGGGGCCGCATTTTGACTTTCGGGTCGGCCTGCCGGACCACGCCCAGTTTCCCTGGGATAGCTGGCGGCGCCTGTGCGCCCGCGCCCAGCACGACTTCGCGCGCGCGCCCAGGGCCTACACCGACCCCGCCGGCGACCCCCTGCTGCGCGAAGCGATTGCCGGCCATGTGTCCCTGTCACGCGCGGTGGCCTGCAGCGCCAGCGACGTGTTCATCACCTCGGGCGCGCAGCACGCCTTTGCCCTGCTGGCCGAGCTGCTGGTCACGCCGCAGGCCACGGTGGTGGCCGTCGAGGACCCGGGTTATGCGCCCTTGCACGCGGCCTTGGCGTTTCGCGGCGCGCAACTGCATCGTGTGCCGCTCGACAAGGAAGGCCTGCGCGTGGACCGCCTGCCGCCAGAGGCCAAGGTGATCTGCGTGACGCCCTCGCACCAGTTCCCGGTCGGCACGGCAATGTCCTTGAACCGCCGCTCGCAGCTGCTGGAATTCGCGCGGCAACACCAGGCCGTCGTGATCGAGGACGACTACGACGGCGAGTTCCGTTACGGCGGCGGTCCGCTGGACGCGCTGCATTCGCTGGACGACAGCGGCCTGGTGTTTTATGTCGGCACTTTTTCGAAGGTGATGTTCCCTGCCCTGCGCGCCGGCTTTGTGGTGGCACCGGCCTGGGCGCGCGAGCGGCTCGCGGCGGCGCTGCATGCCACCCACGGTGCGCCGCCCCTGTTGACGCAATTGGCGCTGGCCGCCTTTATCCGCGAAGGGCATCTCGCCCGCCATGTGCGGCGCATGCGCCGTGTCTATGCGGGGCGGCGCGAGGCCCTGCTGCAGGCGATGGAGCAGCACGCGGAAGGGCTGCTGATACCGCTGCCGTCGGCCGCCGGGCTGCATGTGAGCGCCATGCTGGCGCCGCAGTTCGAGGCGTACAAGGTGGCGCGCGCGGCCGCCGAGGCGGGTATCGCGGTGGAGGCGCTGGACCGCTCCGGGCTGCGGCGGCTGCGCTACAACGGCCTGACCTTTGGGCTGGGCTTGATCGGTGACGACGAGGTGACGGCGGGTTTGCGGGCCCTGGTCAAACTATTGGGCTGAGCCCGCCCTGCCCTGCGGCATGTCCGGCATGACGCCCACATACCGCCCGCGCGGCCGGATCACCTGGGCAACGCCCAGCTGCTCCAGGCTGTGCGCCAGCAGGCCCACGCTGCGGGCTGTCGCGAACAGGGCAAAGGCCGCGTCGGCCGGCAGCTGGTGGTGGGCGACCAGCGCGGCCAGGGCCACGTCGATATTGGGCTGCAGGCCGGTCAGCTGCGTGGCCTGTTCGATAAAACGCGTGATCATTTTCGAGGGCTCAAACAAGGCCAGCAGCGCGGCCGCGCGCGGGTCGCCGTCCGGGTAGATATGGTGGCCGAACCCCGGCAAGGCCAGGCCGGTCGACAGGTAATGGTCTATGGCCTTGTCTTCACCGAGCCGCTCCACCTCGCCAAACAGGGCCTGGACACGGCCGGAGGCATCGCCGTGCAGCGGGCCCGAGAGCGTGGTCAATCCCGCCAGCAGGCAGGCCGGCAATGAGGCGCCTGTCGAGGCCGCAATGCGCGCGGCGAAAGCCGAGCCGGTGAGCTCGTGGTCGGCCAGCAAGACCATGGCCGTGCGCAGCAGCCCGGCCACCTCGGGTGGCTGTTTCCAGCCTTGCGCGAGGCGCACATGCAGCGGCTTGCTCCCTTGCCGGGCGCCAAAGGCATTGGCCACCAAGCCCACCAGGCGCTGCCCCTCGCCGTGCAGCACCCGCGTCAGGCGCCCGCGCGTCGAATGCCCTTCGGCCGCCAGGCCGGCCAGGGCGGTGAAGGCCAGGGCCCTCCCCGGCTTGCCGGGAGCCGCTTCAGGTGACGAAAAATCAACCGCCTGTTCGGCATTCCACAAGAGCTGCGCCACGTCCTCCAGGGTGGCGGAGGCCGACAGGCTGATCACGTCCCGCCCCCGGTAGTACGGGCGCCCGCGGAAGAAGGCTGTCAGGGCTGTCGGGATGCTGGGCTCCGCGCCGAACAGCGTGTTGGCGGCCACGGTCTCGTGCTTGCGGCCGGCCTGTTTGCGTTTGGCCAGGGCCGCCACGTCTTCGGCGCGGTACAGGCTGCGCCGCGTGTCGGCCGGGTCGGGCGCGACCTCGAGCTTGCCGCGGCTGACATAGGCGTAAATCGTCTGCGGCCGCACACCGAGAAGCTCGCAAGCCTCGTTCATTGAAATCCAGGAAGCCATGGTGATGGGAAGAGTGAATTTATATTGATTTTATACATCAATATTGACGATCTCATCAATTCATTCATACCATGCGCTTCACCTCGCCCCATGAACTGAACCCTCTCCATGAAACCCCGGATCCTCCAACTCAACCCCATCCTGATTCCCGCCATCAACGACAAGCTGGCCTCCCTTTACACCGTGCACAAGCTGTTTGAGCTGGCCGACCCGCAAGCCTGGCTGCGGGAACATGGCGCGTCCATGGACGCCGCCATCACCGGCGGGCATACCGGCATTTCGCGGGCCATGCTCGAGCAGCTGCCCGGGCTCAAGGTGGTGGCCGTCAACGGCGTCGGCACCGACGCGGTCGACCTGGCCTACTGCCGGGCCCGCGGCCTGCCCGTCACCGCGACCCTGGGCGCGCTGACCGAAGACGTCGCCGACCTGGCCATAGGCCTGCTGATCGCCACTTGCCGCAAGCTGTGCGCGGGCGACCGCTTTGTGCGCGAAGGCCAATGGGAGCTGCATCCCCAGCCCAGCGCCCTGCCGCTGGCCCGCCGCTTCAGCGGCATGCGTGTGGGCATTGTCGGCATGGGCCGGGTCGGGCGCGCCGTCGCGCAGCGGGCCGCGGCCTTTGCCTGCCCTGTCAGCTATACCGACCTGCAGCCCATCAACGGCGTTGCCCATCCTTATGAGCCGGACCTGCTGGCGCTGGCGCGCGGCTCCGATGCGCTGGTGCTCTGCGCCGCGGCCGACAAGGCCGAAGGCATCGTCAACGCCGCCGTGCTCGATGCGCTGGGTCCGCGCGGCTTCCTGGTCAATATCGCGCGCGGCCGGCTGGTCAACGAAGCCGACCTGACAGAAGCCCTGGCCGCCGGCCGCATCGCCGGCGCAGGCCTGGATGTCTTTGTCGACGAACCCCGCGTGCCCCTGGCACTGCGCCAATCCGACGCCGTGACGCTGCAGGCCCACCGCGCCAGCGCCACCTGGGAAACCCGGACCGCCATGGGCGAAATGGTGCTGGACAGCATTGCCCAGGCCCTGGCGGGGCAGCGGCCGGCCATGAGCCTGACGACCTAGGCCCCGCATTCGCCTTCTGCAGACCTAAGCTAAAAACAAATGATGGAGACAACAAATGATCAACAGACCCCTCGCCCTTGCCATGGCTTTCGCCGTGGCCGCCCTCGCCTGCACCGGCGCCGGCGCGCAGAGCTTTCCCACACGGCCGGTCACGCTGGTGGTGCCCTTCCCGCCCGGCGGCGGCAGCGACACGGGCGGCCGCATCATTGCCGAGCAGCTGACCAAACGCTGGGGCCAGCCCGTGATCGTCGACAACAAGGGCGGCGCGGCCGGGCAGATTGGCGCCGACTTCGTGGCCAAGGCGCCACGCGACGGCTACACCTTGCTGCTGGGCAATATCGGCACCCAGGCCATCAACCCCTCGCTGTACCCCAAGCTGCCCTATGACCCGGACAGCGCCTTTGCCCCGGTGTCGCTGGTGGCCGAACTGCCGCTGGCCATGATGGTCAACCCGGCGGTGCCCGCGAAGACGGCCGCCGAATTCATTGCGCAGGCCAAGTCCCGACCCGGCCAACTGACCTACAGCAGCTCAGGCGCCGGCGGCGCCCCGCACCTCGCGGCCGAGATGTTCAAGGACCAGACCGGCACTTTCATCCTGCACGTGCCCTACCGCGGCGGCGGGCCAGCCATCGCCGACCTCATCGCGGGCCATGTGCAGCTGTCTTTTATGACCGTGCTGGAAGCTTCGGGCCACATCAAGGCCGGCAAACTTCGCGCCCTGGCCGTGACCGGCGACAAGCGCGTCGCCGCCCTGCCCGATGTGCCCACCCTTGCCGAAAGCGCGCTCCCGGGCTTTAACGCGATTTCATGGATAGGTTTGCTGGCGCCCGCGGGCACGCCGCCCGATCTGGTGGAGAAGATCGCCGCCGACGTGCGCGCCGTCATGGCCGACGAAGCGGTCAAGGCGCGTTTCGCCTCGCTGGGGGCCGTGCCGCGCACCACCTCGCCGCAGGAATTCTCCAAACTGATTGCAGCGGATAAAAACCGCTACGCCCAGATCATCCGCAGCCGCAAGATCACCACGCAATAAGGTGAAGGCTGAGCGGATGCCCCCCACATACAAGGAGACAAACATGCAACGCACGACACTCATCAAGGCCTTTGCCGTTTCGGCCTCGCTGGCGCTGGTCCCGGCCCTGGCCATCGCCCAGGCCTACCCCACGCGCGCCATCAAGATCATCGTGCCCGCGCCGCCCGGCGGCGCCATAGACACCATTGCCCGGGTCGTCGGCGACAAGATGGCGGCCTCCATGGGGCAGCCGGTGATCGTCGACAACCGGCCCGGCGCCTCCAACAACCTGGGCACCGAAGTCCTCGCCAAGTCAGCGCCAGACGGCTACACCATAGGCATCGTGGGCGGCAGCCACAACACCAACAAATTCCTGTTCAAAAACCTCGGCTGGGACCCGGAAAAAAGCTTTGAGCCCATCGTCTACACCCACGAGGTTCCGCTGGTGTTTGCCATGTACCCGCAGATTCCGGCCAGGACCCTGCCCGAGTTCGTCGCCTGGATGAAAGCCAACCCCGAGCAGGCCAAGGTGGCCACCTCGGGCCGCGGCAGCGCCCAGGAAATGGCGGCCGAGATGTTCCGCATGGCCAGTGGCGCGCAGATGCTGCTGGTGCCCTACAAAGGTTCTTCGGCCGCCCACCCGGATTTGCTGGCGGGCCGCACCGCGCTGTACATAGACACCATCAGCGCCATCCAGTCGCAGGTCAAGGCCGGCAATGTCCGGGCGCTCGCCGTGTCGACACGCAAACGAACCCTGTCGCTGCCGGACGTCCCGACGGCCGACGAGCAGGGACTCAAGGGCTATGACGCCAACACCAACGGCGGTTTCCTCGCGCCGGCCGGCACGCCGCCGGCCGTCGTCACCCGGCTCAATGCCGAGATCAACGCGGCGCTCAAATTGCCCGACGTCAAAGCCAAGCTCGAGGCCGCCGGCATAGAAATCCAGGGCGGCACACCCCAGGAATACGCCGCATTGATCAAGTCCGACCTCGCCAAATGGGCCAAGGTTGTCAAGGCCGCGAACATTCAGGCGGATTGAGCACGGCCCGCTGAATTTCTCCCGGTTGTCTCTCCTGTCACTTTGGTGGTGACAACTTCATCCCGCATGAGAACTGCGGGATTTTTTTGTCCGGCTCGTCTCGCGGCGGTGTTCGCAGGGGGCTGCTCAGGGGTTGGGGACGACGGGAGGGTCTGCGGGAATCTGCAAAATACGCTGGATGGTGCTTAACAGCTCCATGCTGGAGGTACGGGCCTTGAGCAGGACCGCCTCGGCACGCTTATCTTCCGTCAGCTCCGTGTCGCTGGGCGAAAACACAATCACCGGGGGCCGCGGATCGAGCGCGTCAATATCCTCGACCAGGTCCCAGCTTGACTCCTTGCCCGGCCCCAGGTCCAGCAGCACCAGGTCAAAGGGCTGCTCCCGCAGCAGGGCGCGGGCTTCGTGCAGCGTGGCGGCAGATGTGAAGTTGGCGAAATCCTGGGCCACCGCGGCCACGATGCGCTGGATATCGAGATCGGCTTGCACATGCAGTATGCGCGGCTTGCCGGCCTGTATGCCGGCGACGGCCCGGCGTACGCTGAGGACCAACAGATCTTCATCAATCGGCTTTTGCAGCCAGTCCGAAACCGTGAGGGGTTTGTGGTTGAACTCCAGCCGCCCTTCCTCGGCCAGGGCTGAGACCACCACGACCGGCAGCTTGCGAGTGCTTTCGTTGTCGCGCAGCGCACTGATGAAGGCGATACCGTTCTGGCCGGGCAGCTTCAGGTCCACGGTCACTGCATCGTAGCTGCCCTGCGCGAGGCAGGCCAAAGCCTGTTCAGCGCTGTAGGCCATCTCGGCCTCAAATCCCGCCTTGGCCAGCATCATGCTGATGAGCCTGGCCACGTCGGGGTCGTCCTCGCAAACCAGGATGCGCGGCTGGAAAGAATCAGCCTTGGCCCGGAACGGCTGCAGCTGCGGCACCGGACTCTGCCATTCGGGTATCTCGAAGAAGAAGGTGGTGCCCGTGCCCAGCGTACTGTTAAAGCCTATGCTGCCGCCCATCTTCTCGATGAGCGCCTTGGAAATGTTGAGACCGAGACCGGTCCCGCCTTTTTGCCGGGTGTCGGAAGAATCCGCTTGCGAAAATTTCTGGAAGATGCGGCCGCGAAACTCCTGCGGAATACCGGGGCCGCTGTCCACCACTTCGACTCGCACACCCTGGGCCACGCGCGACACCCGCACCTCCACGACCCCGCCCGCTGGCGTAAATTTCACCGCATTGGACAGCAGGTTGGTCAGCACCTGGATCATGCGGTCTCCGTCAATGCGCACCTGCAGCGGCGCATCGGGCGCCAGCAGCCGCAAGGTCGCGCCGTATTGGCCCGCGAAACCCTCGTTGGCGGCCAGCACCTGCTGGATCAGCGGCCTGAGATCGATGACCTGCAGGTCCAGGCGCATCTTGCCGGACTCGATCTTCTCGCTGTCCAGCATGTCGTTGATCAGCCGGATCAGGCGCTCACAGTTGCTCTTGGCGATGCCCACCAAGTTCTTCACGGCCTCGGGCAACTCGCCGCCCACGCCGCCAAAGATCAGCCCGAGCGAGCCGCGAATGGAGGTGAGCGGGGTTCTCAATTCGTGCGAGACCGTCGAAATGAATTCATTTTTCATGTTTTCGACCCTCTTGCGCTCTATCAGGTCGTAGGCAACGCAAAGAAAACCCGTCAGCGCGAGCTGCTCATCCCTCAGCGCTGTGACCGATACCATGACAGGTAAACGGCTGCCGTCCTTGCGGATATAAGTCCATTCCCGCTCGTCCGCCAAGCCGCCGCGCGCCCTGGCAACGAGCGCTTCAAAACCGGCTTTGACCGGTTGTCCCAGTTCAAGGCTTAGCTGCCGCGCGCGCTCCGCCATTTCGGTTTCGTCGTGCAGCAAGTCGGGTGTATGCCGGGCGAAGAGCTCGCTGGCTGAATAACCCAGCATGCGATGCGCCCCATTGTTGAACAGGCGGATCACTCCGTTGATATCCGTCGAGATGATGGAGAAATTGGCGCTATCCAGGATGGCCTGCTGCAGTTCCGTGCTTTCCGACAGCTGGTGGTTCAGCGAGCGCTCAACCTCCCTGGAGCGTTTGTGCGCCACCAGCCAGAACAGCAGCGCCAGGACGAACGCGATGGACGTGGAGACTGCAACAATGAATCGCGCCCGTTCCGATTGCGCATTGTTGCTCGCGACCAGTTCCTGCATATGCGCGACCTGCTCGTCGGACAGCTGTTGCACCGCGGCCTGAAAGCTGTTCTGCGCATACATCAGTTCCTGCTCGATGATGCGGCTGACTTCGCGCTCGTCGCCGGCCTTTTTGGCCTGGAATGCGTCGGCGCGGATCTTCTGGTATTGCAGGCGCCGCTCGGTTGCCGCGGAAAAGGTTTCCACAATCGGGTCATCGTGCAAGGCCGCATCCAGTTTGCGCAGGATGCCGTTGACTTTTTTGACCGTTTCGTCGATCTCGACGCGAACTTCCTTTTCCAGTACCGGGTCATTGGTTTTGAGCAAAAGCAGCGTCCGCAAGGTATTGGCCCGCGTCAAGCGGTGCCATTCCTTGATCTGCCGCTCCACCGTCAGTCCCGCGTCAACCGCCTCGTCGTTGACGCGCTCCAGCTTCATGATCCACCACACGCCCGTGATGGCGACCAACGCGGTGAATCCCAGCATGGAACCCAGGCCAACGAGGAGTTTTCCTTTGATGCCGCCGAATTGCCAATGTTTCATCGAAGTCTTTTCGTTCCGTATGCAATTTCGCCACGTTCGCTATTGAAAAATTTCACGCCATGCGAGCCGCATCGCCTGCGTTGCCTGCCTTGCCCGCAACGGCCATCGGCAAATCGTCCAGGCGATTGCGTACCTGCTGCAGGTAGTCTGACCGGAAACGGCGCAAAATGAAATCCCGGTAATCGCCCTGCTCCAGATCCTGCCAGGCGCGCCGCTTCGCTATCTCGGAACGTTCGCGGGAGCGCGCCATCATGCTGTCGCTGATCTCTGCCTGCGCATCCGTCATCAGTTCATAGCCATAAAGCGCCATGTAGTCGCGCGCCAAGGTCTCGATCACTTCGATTTCCTTCAGCGAAAGCTGCGTTTTGAACTTGTCCGTGTTGGCGGCTATCGGCGCGAAACAATTCGAAGCCCAGAGCGCCGACATATGGGAGAGCTGCTGCGCCTCGTGCGAACGCGTGACATCCAGCATTTGCGGCAGGTACTCGATGCCGAAGAAGCGGCAGATCTGGCGTAAGGTGCTCTCCTGATCGGCAAGAAAGTCCTCATAACGCACGGTAAGCACCCGTTCCGGGTAGCGCTCCGCCAGTGACCGCGCCACACGATACGCATCAACCCATGCCTTCGCGTTCAGGGCGGCATCGAAATCGTGGATGATGGCGCGGGTCATGGATGCCACCTGCGCGCGCGGATCCCGCACGACATTGAGGAACAGCAGTTGCGGAAACAGGCTCATCAGCTCGTCCGCGTAGTGCACGCTGTCAAGTGATTTATCCATGACGATGCTCGCACCATGCAGCTCCCCGGCGCGCAGCAGCAATTCCCAGACGACGCGATGCACGCTGCGCCTCTCGAGGCGTATCGCCTCAAATACCTGCCTCGGATCAAACACCACGTTTGACCACTTGACCGGGCTTGCCGCCTGCAAACCCACCACGTCCACCACCAGGCGGAAATACGCCCGGTCATCGGAAAGATCGCCATAGAGCGGCACCAAGGGCATGAAATCCACGATGTGCAAGGGATAGGGCGAGTAAAAGTCTGGATTGAAGCTCAGGCGCAAGCGCAGCGCATGGCTGCCGCAGCGCCGCAGCGGGATCATCAGCACGGGCCGTGGGCGAGAGCGCACAAGGGCGCCGGCATCCTTTGCTTCCGCTACCTCCATAGGCCTGCTCCTGTTGTTGCTTACATTGAGTCAGCTGAAATATTCAGCGCACAAGGGCTAAAGAAATTTTCGGCCCGTCGGTCATGAGGGCCGCTTTGTGTTGCGGCTCATTTGAAGCAACGTTCCGCAACAAGGTCGAGCAAGGTCTGGGTCGAATCTTTCAAGGGCAATGCGCCGGTGTCGAGCACCAAATCAGGTATGAGCGGTATTTCGTAGGGAGACGAGATGCCGGTGAATTCCGCTAGCTGTCCGGCGCGTGCCCGCACATACAGCCCTTTCGGGTCGCGCTGTTCACAGACGGTTGCCAGCGTGCTGACATGGACTTCAACAAATCGCGCATCGCCGATGATGGCTCGCGCCATTTTCCGGTCGTCCCGGAACGGCGAAATCAAGGCTGTGATCACGATCAATCCGGCTTCATTCATGATGCGCGCGACTTCGGCCGTGCGTCGAATATTCTCACGCCGGTCTGGCGCAGAAAATCCCAGGTCTTTGCTCAGTCCATGCCGGAGGTTGTCCCCGTCCAGAACGAAACAAGGGTGGGCGAGATCCAGCAGCATGGCTTCCAGTGCGTACGCGAGCGTGGACTTTCCCGCACCGCTCAATCCGGTCAACCAAATCGTGGCCGGGGCGTGCCCGAGCAAGGCTTGCCGGCATTGCTCGGTGACCGCACCGGCATGGTAGAAAACATCTGTGCCAGGCAAGCTGCCGCCCCGCTCAGAAGGCTGTACGACCACTGCGGCAATGTCAGTCGCGGAGTCCTTCGCCACATCGAGCATACGCATAGACGTTCTCATGCTGGGAGTTCCTCGCTTGGATGCGCTCATCCACCAGTCTGGATGTTGCGCAAGCGTAGTATCGGCAGGTCAGTATCAGGCAGAAGCGCGCAAAGCGCACAAAAGGCAAAGCACAAGATACTCTGCGGGGACTATTAGTCAATACTACCTTCGTCTATATGGACGTTATTGGGCAATATTACCTTCGCGCTGAAGGCCCAGTCCTGATTCAAACGCCCATGTTTACTGCGAGCCTGAAGGCCGCGCCGTCGCGGCGTCACCCGCATAAAACATCTTGCCCGACCTGACAAAATTGCCGCCGCCCAGGTGGTGAATGGTCTGCAGCGCGCGGTTGTCGTCACCGAAGCGCCAGTGCCCATTCTGGAACACACGTTCATCGGCGGCCGCGGCCACGACTTCCGCGAAGCAGGTGTCGTAGGCGTCCTCGGTGTGCGGCTCGGGGATCAGCCGGCACTCCAGCCAGGCCGCGCAGCCCTCTTCCAGCAGGGGAAGGCCCAGGACCGGACCGCTGCGGGCCTTCAGGCCGTAGTGCGCGAACTTGTCGATATCGCGCCCGGACTCGCTGCCCACCGCATGCGTCAAGGCGGCCAGGGTGCTGCCCGGGATGCAGATGCCGAAGCCGCCGCTGGCCATGATGAGCTCACGCGTGTAGGTTTTCTTGTCGATCACCACGGAAATGCGCGGCGGCACGAACTCCACCGGCATGGACCAGGCGGCGGCCATCACATTGCGGGCTCCGCCGTGCGCGCTGGTCACCAGCACCGTGGGGCCGTGGTTGATCAGCCGGCTCGCGTGCTGCAGGGCGACTTCCCTGAAATGGCCCATGTCACTTGGCAAAAAGATTGTCCAGGCTGGCGAAGGCCTTGAACTCGATGGCGTTGCCGGAGGGGTCCAGGAAAAACATGGTGGCCTGCTCGCCCGGCTCGCCCTTGAAGCGCACGTAGGGCTCGATGACGAATTTCGTGCCGGCCGCCTTCAGGCGTGCCGCCAGCGCGTCCCACTCGGGCAGCGACAGAATCGCGCCGAAATGGCGCACCGGAACGTTGTGGCCGTCCACCGCGCTGGTCTGGCGGTGTCCGCATTCTTCGGGCGCCAGGTGTGCCACGATCTGGTGGCCGTAGAAATTGAAATCCACCCATTCATTGGAGCTGCGGCCTTCGGAGCAGCCCAGCAGTTCGCCATAAAACCGGCGCGCCACGGCCAGGTCGTGGACGGGGAAGGCCAGGTGGAACGGCGGAAGAACTTTGGCGGGGGCGGCGGTGTGGGGTGCGGTCATCGTGAGCCTTGTGGAATCGTGAAAGCCCTACTTTAGGGCGATTCATGGAGTTTGAAAAACGATATATATTCAGCCTGAGAATCGGTATTTTCGATGAATTAAAACCCTCCCCCATGATCACCGAGCTCAAAACCCTGATCGCGGTCGTGCGCCACGGCGGTTTTTCCGCGGCCGGCGAACAGATAGGCCTGACCCAGTCCGCCGTGAGCAGCCAGATCCAGCGGCTGGAAGAATCGCTGGGCTTCGCGCTTTTCGACCGCACGCGGCGTTCCGCCGCGCTCAATGAAGCCGGCGCCAGGGTGCTCGCGCGCGCCGAAGAGATTGTGGCGCTGTACTCAAAACTGGGCGATGCGGGCGGCGATGAAGAGCTCGCCGGCACCTTGCGCATAGGCGCCATTGCCTCGGTGCAATCCTCGGTGTTGCCGCGCGCGTTGGCTTCGCTGCGCAAAGACAATCCCAGGCTGCTCGTCAACATCATCCCCGGTGTTTCGATGAAGCTGATGGACCAACTCGACAGCGCCGAGATCGACGCGGCCATCATGATCCGGCCGCCCTTCGGCATCCTGCCCGAGATGAGTTGGCAGCCTCTGATGCGCGAGCCCTTCAAGCTGCTGGCCCCCAAAGACAGCAAGGGCCGGGACTGGCGCAAACTGCTCGAAACCCAGCCCTTTTTGCGCTATGAGCGCACCTCTTTTGGCGGGAGGCTGGTGACGCGCTTCCTGCGCGACAACAAGCTCAGCGCGCAGGACGCCATCGAACTCGACGAAATCGCCGGCCTTATGAAGCTGGTCGCCGAAGGCCTGGGGGTCGCGCTGGTGCCCATGGTCGAGGCCTACCTGCCCCTGCCGCCGGGCGTGCGCGCGATTGACCTGGGCGACAAGACTTTTTACCGCGAGATCGGCATCCTGCGCAAAGGCCTGGGCTCGCGGCGGCCCGTTGTGCTGGCCCTGGAAAAGCATCTTCGCGAGGCGATACCGCCCTTGCCGGCCTAGCAGCCCATGCAGGGCCTGTGCTTCAGAACTGGTCGAGAAGTTCTCTCAGCACGGGCGCGATGAGGAGCACCGCGTAGCCCGCCAAATGCACCGCCGCGAGCGCGCAGATACCGAGCGCCAGGCCGAACAGGAGCTCGGTGGTGCTGGAGGTTTTTTCTTGCTCTTCCCCGGGCGTGGGGGCCTCGATCACAGGGGGGTGGATGAAGGTGTTCATGCCGCATCATCCGCAAACAAAATCATTCAGGGGGTCGGGTGACGCCGTGTCTCGGGCTCGGTGGAAAACCTACAGGGAAACCCTCAGTCCTCCAGCAATTCCGGCGTTTCCTTGCGGCGGCGGAAATAACGGCGGACCTGCTCAGGATCGCTGCCCACGGCGTAAACGGCCGCGCGCAGTTCGTGCTCGGTGCATTGCAGTTCAGTGCACCAAGTCTGCACGACCTGCGGGTCTAGCAGGGTGATGCGGTCAATCGCCTCGGCGGTTGGGGGCGCTCGCGAAGCCATCATGGTTCTCCCTTCAGGTGGGACATTTCATGGAGACGGAAGATGCCCAGGCCGTTTCCGGCCCGGATACATCCTGCTACATGACTCTGCTACCTTTTGGTCTATAGCGCATCCCCCAATTAGGGGAGATATGTGGATACGCGAGCTTACGAATTCAGGAGATTCAGGCCGGGCCGGCCAGGGCGCAGAAGTCCCGCACAGCCGTGCCTGCCTGTCGCAGGGAGGCCTCATCGATCGCATAGGCGAAGCGCAGGTGATGCGCCAGGCCGAAAGCCGAGCCATGCACCACACCCACGTTCGCTTCCTCGAGCAGCGCGACCGCCACGGCTTCGTCGGAATCGAGCAGCGCGCCGCCCGCGCTACGCCTGCCTATCAGTCCGGCACAGGAAGCAAACGCATAAAACGCGCCGGCGGGCGTCTCGCAGCGCAGTCCCGGGGCCTGGTTCAGTTGCCCGACCAGCAGGTCGCGCCGCCGCTGGAACTGGGCGCGGCTTTGCGCGATGAAATCCTTGGGGCCGTTGAGCGCCGCGAGGGCGGCATGTTGCGAGATCGAGCAGGCGCCCGAGGTCTGCTGCCCCTGAAGTTTTTCCATGGCCTCCAGCAGCCAGCGGGGCCCGGTGCCAAAGCCTATGCGCCAGCCCGTCATCGCGTAGGCCTTGGACACGCCGTTCATGGTCAGCGTGCGTTCCCGCAGTTCCGGCACGGCCTGGGCCAGGGTGCAAAACGCCGCGCCGTCGAAGATCAGGTGCTCGTAGATATCGTCGGACAGGATGAGCACATGCGGGTGCGCCAGCAGCGTGCGCCCGAGTGCCACCAGCTCTTCGCGGCTATAGACCGCGCCTGTGGGGTTTGACGGGGAGTTCAGGATCAGCCACCTGGTCCTGGGCGTGATCGCGGCTTCGAGGGCGGCGGGCGTCAGCTTGAAGCCGGTTGCCGCAGTGCACGGCACGATGACCGACAGGCCGCCGCAAATCTGCACCATCTCCGGGTAGCTGACCCAGTATGGCGACGGAATGACCACCTCATCGCCCTCGTTGAGCGTGGCGGCCAGGGCGTTGTACAGCACCTGCTTGCCGCCCGAGCAAACGATGGTGTCCTGCCACGCTACGTCGAGCCCGTTCTCGCGCTGGTACTTCGCGGCCACCGCCTCGCGCAAGGCCCGCAAGCCGGCCACCGGTGTGTAGCGTGTGTGCCCCGCCCCAATGGCGGTGATGCCCGCCTCGCGCACATGGGGCGGCGTGTCGAAGTCGGGCTCCCCGGCGGTCAGCGAGACCACCGGGTGCCCGGCCGCCTTGCGCAGCGCGGCGCGGTCCATCATGCGGTAGGTCGCGGAGGGCTGCGCGGCGGCGAGGCGGGTGTTCAGCAGGCTGTGGGCGCGCGTCATTTGCGCTCCACGGCAATGGCTTCAAACTCCTTGTCGTGCATCACGTCGGCGACGGAGCGCCCTGCCCTGACCGCGGCGACCATGCCCTCCTGGCGGCGGTTGATCTTTTCCCCCAGGGCCAGCACTTCCTCTATCTTTTCTTGCGGGATAAAGACGGTGCCGCAGCGGTCCGCGATGACGTAGTCGTTTTCGCGCACGGTCACACCGGCCATTTGCACCGGTTTGCCGGCGTCGAGCTGGACCACGCGGTTGCGCGCGCTGACCATGGTGATGCCCTTGCCGTACACCGGGTAGGCGATGGACTCGCTGCCCTCGATGTCGCGGCTGCAGCCGTCAATCACCGTGCCGCGGACTTTTTTGGCCGCGGCCGCATTGGCCAGGATGTCGCCCCAGCACGAAATGCCATCTATGCCACCCGAGATTACGAGCACCCTGTCGTCCGTCGTGACCGCGTCGATCACGGGCGAGATCAGGTGGACCGTGGGCTTGGCTTCGGTCTTGGGCCCCAGCAGCACCGTGCTGGCCCGGCCCACAATCCTGGGGCAGTCCCAGAGCGGCCGCAGCCCGTAGGTGGCGCCGGGCAGCCCCAGGAAATCCAGCGCGTCGGAAACGGTGTTGCTGTCCAGCGCCGCGAGGCGCTGCAAAGTCGGCTTGTCCATGGTGTCAAACGCCTTTCTGGCTCAGGGTGGCATCCACCCAGGCCGATGAGTATGTACCCGCGAGGATCGCGGCGATGGTGGCCTGCTCGTCCCGCACCTTGGCACGGGCTTTTTCCGCGACCTCAGCCGCGAGCGCGACGGGCACCGCGACAAGGCCGTCCGAGTCGCCAACAATGACGTCGCCCGGCTGGACCCGCATGCCGCCCACGGCGACGGGCACATTGATGCTCCCCGGGCCGTCCTTGTAAGGGCCGCGCAGGCTCACGCCCCTGGCCCAGCACGGAAAGCGCTGCGCCTCGAAGGCGTCGACGTCTCGGATGGCACCGTCCATCACAAAGGCCGCGGCACCGCGCATGCGCGCCGTCGTCATCATGATCTCGCCCACCAGCGCGCGAGAGATGTCCCCCTCCCCGTCCACCACCAGCACATCGCCGGCCCGCAGCATGTCCAGGGCCTTGTGGATCAGCAGGTTGTCGCCGGCCCGCACCCGCACCGTGAAGGCGTTGCCGCAGCAACTGACCAGGGAGCGGTTGACGGGCCGCAGCGCGGTGGTGCCGACGAGGCGCCCGCCCATGACATCGCCGATCACCGAGCTGGGCAGGCCGCGCAGGGCGTCCAGCGCGGCGGCGTCTTCTTTCACCCGGGGGTGGATCTCGATTCCATTGAATGCCGTCATGCTCAATCCACTTTCGCGCCCGAGCGCTTGACCACGGACTCCCACAGGGGCAGCTCCGAGGCGATGAATTTGGCGAAGGCTTCGGGTGTGCCCTTGACGTCGGCCGATCCCATTTTGTCCAGGCTTATGCGCGCCTCCTTGGAGTCGAGCACGGTGTTGAGCGCGCCGTTCAGCCGCTTCACCAGCGCCGCGGGCGTGCCGGCCGGCGCGAACAGGCCGTACCAGTTCTCGGTCACAAAGCCGGGCATGCCCTGCTCCTTCATGGTCGGTACATTCGGCAAGCCGGCTGAGCGGGCCGCGCCCGTCGTGGCGAGGGCACGTATGCGGCCCGACGCGAGCTGCGGCACGATCACGCTCATGGCCTCGAAAGACATTTCCACCTGCCCCGCCACCACATCCTGGATCGCCGGCCCCGAGCCTTTGTAGGGGATGTGGGCCAGGGATATCTTTTGCTCCAACTTGAGCAACTCGCCCATCAAATGCTGCGGGCTGCCGCTGCCGGCCGATGCATAGCTGAGCTTGCCCGGGTTCTTTTTGGCGAGTTCCACCAATTGGGCAAGGCTGGTGGCCGGCACGCCCGCGCTGACATACAGCACCAGGGGCACGGAGGCGACCTGGCCGATCGGCGCAAGTCCCTTGACCGGGTCCACGCGCAGCTTGTAGAGGTTCCGGTTGATCACGATGCCGGTGTTGCTGCCCAGCAAAAGCGTGCATCCGTCCGGCGCGGCGGTGGCCACAAACTCAATGCCGATATTGCTGCTGGCGCCGGCCTTGTTCTCGACGATGACGGGGGTCCCGAGTTCCTTCATCAAGCCGGGCTGGATCAGGCGTGCCAGCAGGTCGGTGGTGCCGCCGGGCGGATAGGGCGACACGAGCTTGACCGCGGGGCAAGGGTAGGCGGCTTGCGCGCAGGCCGCGCCCGATGCGATGGCGAGGGCCGTGAATGCGGCAAGGGTGGAAAGAAGGCGTTTGGGATTCATGGTGTTTGTCTCCGGAAATCAGGGCTTCAGGCCGCCAGCGGCGAATCGGCCGCGCGCTGCAGCGTGTGGTAGTTGAACTGCTTGCGGGCCTCGGCCAGCGGCATGCCGGCCAGGGCGGCGGCGAGGATTTGCTCTTCAACGACCCGGGTTTCGAGTGCCTTGGCCAGCACGTCCTGCAGGCGGGCTCGCGGCACCACCACAATGCCGTCCGCATCCCCGACGACCAAGTCGCCCGGGCAGACCCGCACGTCGCCCAGCGTCACCGGCTGCTCATAGGCCTCGACCTGCACGCGGTCCTTGCCGGTGCGCATGAAGCGACCGTGGGCATACAGCGGGTAGGCCACTTCATCGGCCTCCGCCGTGTCGCGGCAGACGCCATGGATGACCGTGCCGGCCAGTCCCTTGTGCGCGGCGAGCCGGCTAAGGATGCCGCCCCACACCGTGCAGTCCAGGCGGCCGCCGTTGTCGAGGACGGCGACGATGCCGGGTTTGAGCGTGTCGATGAAGTCGCCCACGGTTCCGGGCGAAGACCGGTCAATGGGCGCAAAGCGCACGGTGAAGGCGAAGCCGAACAGCTTGGCCGGGCCGGCCACAGGGCGTATGCCCAAAGCGCTGCCGGGCAGCTTCAGCGCGTCCAGCGCATCGGAAATTTCGGCGGTGGACAGGGCTTTGGCCTGCTGGAACCAGGCAGCCTGGCTGATGTCTTGGGAGGTGTCGTTGCTCATGGATCGCATCATCAAGCAGTGAATATCTGAATGCAATCGCCGATTTTTGAATTAATATTCAAAAATAATGAACTTAAAGCAAGTCAGATACTTTTGCGAAACCGTGGACGCCGGAAATGCCCGCGCCGCGGCCGACAAACTGTTCGTCGCGCCGACGGCCATCAGCATGCAGATCAGCCAGCTGGAGGCCTTGCTGGGTGGCGCCCTGTTTGACAGGGCAACCCGGCCCATGGGCCTGACGCCGCTGGGCCAGTTTGTTTACTCCAAGGGCACGGAACTGCTGTCGGCCAGCGGCCGGCTGGAAGTCGAGGCCAAAGGCATGGCTGCGGGCAGGTTGGGCTGGCTGGGCATAGGTTTTACGCGCTCCACGATTTTTTCCATCCTGCCCGAGGCCGTGCGCGCCATGCAGTCGGCCTTGCCCGACGTGCGCATCGACCTGGAGGAAATCCTTACCGAGGAACAACCGGCCGCCTTGCGCAGCGGCGCCATCCACCTGGCCATCGCGCGCACCCTGGGGGCGTTCACGCGCGAACCCGACCTGCACTACACCGAACTCTTCGACGACCCGCTGGTCGTCGCCCTTCCCGCGCAGCATCCGCTGGCGGCGCAGGCCAGCCTGCGGGCCGCGGAGCTGAACGCCCTGCCCTATGTGAGTTATCCCAAGGTGGCCAACGCGCACTTTTCCCGACAGGTGCTGAACATCCTCGAGCAGGCCGGCGCAAAGGTCCAGGTCGGCCATGAGGCCAAAGAAATCAACACGGCGCTGGGACTGGTGGCCGCGGGCCTGGGCGCGACGGTGGTGGGCCGCAGTGTCGCCACGAACAACCGCGGCGACATCCGCTTTGTGCCGATTGCCGACCTGTCCGTCGGCAGCAAGGTTCTCGCGGTCCGCAAAGCCGGTCCCGTAAATGCGCTGGTAGAAGCCTTTCTGGACAAGCTGCGCGAGCAGGTGCCAGGCCGCGACTAAGCCTTGCTGTTCAGCGCCGCGGCGGCGCGCACCAGTGCCTTCAAGGCTTTTTCATCGATCTCGTCACCTTCGTGGATATCGATAGCGCGGCGGGTGTTGCCTTCGAGGCTGGAGTTAAAGAGGCCTGCCGGGTCCTCAAGCTTGGCGCCCTTGGCGAAGGTCATTTTCACGGCGCTCTTGTAGGTCTCGCCGGTGCAGATGATGCCGCCGTGCGACCAGACCGGGACGCCGCGCCACTTGATCTCCTCCACCACCTCGGGAACTGCTTGCTGGATGATCTTGCGGATGCGGGCCAATGTCTCGCCGCGCCAGTCACCGAGCTCGCGGATCTTCAGGTCTATCTGCGCGGAGGCGGAGCCGCCTTCACTGGCTTTCGCGTCGCTGCTTGCTGCTTTTTTCATGGTGGATGCTGCTTTCTCTTAAGGTGTTCGCCGCTCACATTTTTTCGCCGGGCAGTTCGCTGGCCTGCCGGATCCAGGCGGCCAACTGGGCCTCGTCGAACCGGCCGTCCTCCAGGATGTGGACATAACGCGTGTCCTGGCTTTTGGATTCAACCGGTGGCACGGGGCTTAGTGACAAGCCGCGAAAGAAGGCTAGCTTGACGTAGTGCGTGAAGCAATGAAAGCTCAGGAACCAGCCCTGGCCCGCCACACCGTAAAACGGCGAGTTCCACTTGACGGCCTTGTGCACACCGGGCACGGTGCGTGTGACCAGCGCGTCCAGGCGCCGACCCACATCGCTTTTCCAGCCCGGCATGGCCGCGATATAGGCTTGCACCGGGGCATCGCCCTCGCCTTTGGGGATTTGCGGGTTGCCGCCCGCGAGCAGCGCCGGCTTCGCGCGGGTCTTGTTGTCCGTTGTTTTCATCTCCGGGCCTTCTTGCGAAGAATGCGGGCCTCAATCCGCCCGCGCCAGCACCTGCTCCAGCTGGCCAAAGAACTGCTGCCAGCCGTGTTTCGCGCCCTGGTAAGCCTGTTCCTGGTCGGTGCGAAAGCCCGCCTGTTCCATGCGCAAACGCGTGCCTGTGCCTGTGGGCGTGAGCGTCCAGGTGACCACGCTTTCCAGGCCGTAGGCGGCCCAGGTGTAGGACAGGGTTTTCTCGGCTTCGACGGTCTTCACCTCGCAGTCGACGGAGCCCCAGTCGGCGCTGAGCTTGAAGCCGCGGCCCACGACGGGCTGGAAGTCATTCTTCATGAGCCATTCGGCGATCAGGTGCGGCTGCGTGAGCGCGCGCCAGATTTTTGCCGGCGGGTGGGGGATCTCGCGCTCGACAACAACGGAGCGGGTTTCGGTAACGGCTTGGGCTTGGGTCATTGGTCCATCCTTTTTAACAGTGATTCAAGGTCATCGAAGCGTTCATTCCAGAACGCGCCATAGGTGCTCACCCAGTCGCGCAGCGGCGCGAGCGCCAGCGGCTGGGCGCTGTAATGCGTCTCGCGGCCCTGCTGCCTGTCGTTCACGAGTTTTGCCTGTTTGAGCACGCGCAGGTGTTTGGACACCGCGGGCTGCGACACACCGGCGCGGTCGGTCAAGGCGCGCACGGTCTGCTCCCCGTCGCGCGCCAGGCGTTCAAAGATCGCCCGGCGCGTCGGGTCGGCCAGGGCTTTGAAAACTTCGTTTGCGAGGGCTTGCATGGCCGGAATCATAACCCGATGGTTATTGATTCGTCAAGCGCTGCCCTGGCCGCTTCCATGCCGGCGGTGTGCAAGGGGGCCAGGGAAAGGTAAAAGAGAAAGGCGGCCGGCGCCTCAGGCCAGGCCGCACCACTGGGCGATGCGGTGGGTCATGTCGCCCCACAAACCCAAGAGGGCGGCCAGCACCAGCACGGCACCGCCCGCGCGCACGCCAAGCTGCCCGCCCAGGCGGTTGCCGGCCTGCCGCAGCCCGGCGAGCATGCGCGGCGCGAGCCACAAGGAGACGCCGCTGCCCAGCGCAAAAGCCGCCATGGCGAATGCGCCCTGCAGCGGCCCGCCGCCCAGCGAGGCCACCAGCAGCGCCGAATACAGCAGGCTGCAGGGCATAAAAGCCCAGAGCATGCCCACCGAGAACATGCCGCCCCGCGACGCGGCCACCGTACCCACCCGGGACCAGGCCGATCGCCCTGCCCGGTCGGCCCAGGCCGGCTGGCTGGCATTCACCACCAGCACCAGGCCCCAGCCCAGCACGGCCAGGTGAAACAGCATCCATACCGGCTTGAACGCAGCGGCGTGTTCCGCCATCCAGGCCAGGCTTTGCACCGCCGCGGCGGCGGCCGTGCCCGCGGCGGAATAGCCCACCAGCCGCCCGGCCTGGAACAGCAGCGGCGACTGCGGCCGCCGCTTTGGGTCCATGCGCCGCAAGCCGCCGCAGGCCGCGCCGCACATCACGGCGCAATGCGGGCCGCCGGCCAGGCCCATCAGCAAGGCGGTGGTGGCAAGCGCGTAGCTCATGGGCGCCTAAATAATGCGCGAGAAGCGGCTGCGGTTGAGGTCGGACTGCAGGTAGCGGTCAAACACCATGGCCACCGCCCTCAACACGAAGCGGCCTTCAGGCGTGACGCGAAAGCCGCTGTCCGACAGCACGACCAGGCCGGCGTCTTCGAGTTCGCGCAGGCGCTCGAGTTCGGCGGCGAAATAGCGCTTGAAGTCCAGCATCCAGGCCAGTTCCACCGACTCGAACCACACCTGGCCCTGGCACATGATGGCCATGATCACCGCGCGCCGCGCCAGGTCGTCCCGGCTCAGCGCCAGGCCGCGCGTGACGGGGAAACGCCCCTGGTCCAGCAGGTCGCAGTACTCCTCCATGGTTTTGGCGTTCTGGCTGTACGTGGCGCCCACCGCGCCTATGGCCGACACGCCCAGGCCCACCAGGTCGCGGTCGGGCTGGGTGCTGTAACCCTGGAAGTTTCGGTGCAGCCGGCCCTCGCGGCCGGCCACGGCCAGGGCGTCGCCGGCCAGCGCGAAATGGTCCATGCCGATGTACTGGTAGCCCGCGCCCTGCAAACGCGCCATGGCCTCGGCCAGCATGGCGGCCTTGTCCTCGGCCGCCGGCAGCAGCGTCACCGGGATGTGGCGCTGGGGCTTGAAGCGCTCCGGCAAATGGGCATAGGCATAAAGCGCGATGCGGTCCGGCCTGAGTTCCTCAATCTGGCCAATGGTGCGTGCAAACGAGGTCTGCGTCTGCCGCGGCAGGCCATAGATCAGGTCCACATTGATGGATTCAAAACCGAGCAAGCGCGCCTCGGCCACCAGCGCGAACACCTGCGCGGCCGGCTGGACCCGGTGCACGGCTTTCTGCACGTCGGGATCGAAGTCCTGCACGCCAAAGCTCAGGCGGTTAAAACCCAGGGCAGCCAGGGCGGCCAGCCGGGCCTTGTCCACGGTGCGCGGGTCCACCTCTATGGACATCTCCGCGCCGGCCACGATGTCGAAATTGCGCCTGAGCATGCCCATCAGCTGGGCCAGTTCCGCGTCGGAGAAAAAGGTCGGCGTGCCGCCGCCCAGGTGCAGCTGGCTGACGGGCTGGCCGTGGCCCAGGCGCGCCGTATACAGCGCAACTTCGCGCTCCAGGTAGCCCAGGTAGACGGCCGAGCGCGCATGCTGCTTGGTGATGATCTTGTTGCAGGCGCAGTAGTAGCACAGCGATTCGCAAAACGGGATGTGCACATAGAGCGACAGCGGCGCGGCCGATGCCTCGGCCCGCGAGCGCCTGTCGTCCAGCGCGCGGCCGTGGTCGGCGGCACTGAAGGCCTCGACAAAACGGTCCGCTGTGGGAAAGGAGGTGTAGCGCGGACCCGAGATATCAAAACGCTTGAGGGCCTGGGGTAATACAGCGGACATGGGATGTTTCAGGAAGTGAGGCCTCCACTGTGCCGCCGGCGCGCCACGGCCGCGTTGATGTGGATCAACGGCGGTCATGGTTCGCACCGGCACGCAGGCGGTATGTGGGGTGCTTGACCTGCGTCAAAGCGCGGGCAGGGAGGGCCCCCTAAGCTGCGGACTTCCCCATTGCCCGTGGCCGAACACTCTTTGCGCCACACCTTCATCCCTCATGCCCACCACCCAAACCCTCTCACCGCCCCCCGCAACGCCCCTTCCCCACCGAAAAATCCTGCGTTCCTGGCTGGCCCCCATCTCGGCCAAAAACACCGGCATCGCCCTGGCGCTGTCCGTGGCGGACTTTGCCCTGTTCGCCGCCTGCATGGCCGGCGCGGTGCTCGCGCGCCATCCCGCGCTGCAGGTGCTCATGGGCCTGGCTGCCGGCTTCATGATCGCCAGGCTGTTTATCCTGGGCCACGACGCCTGCCACCAGAGCTTCACGCCGCACCGCCGGCTCAACCGCTGGCTGGGCCGGCTGCTGTTCCTGCCTTCGCTCACGCCCTACAGCCTATGGGACGTGGGGCACAACGTCGTGCACCACGGCTACACCAACCTCAGCGGTTTTGACTTCGTCTGGCAGCCCGCGACGCTTGAGGCCTATGAGCGCATGCCCGCCTGGAAACAAGGGCTGGAGCGCGCCTACCGCAGCGGCTGGGCGCCCTGGTTGTATTACGCGGTGGAGATCTGGTGGAAGCGGCTTTACTTTCCGTCCAAGGCCGTGATGCCCACCCGGCGCGGCATTTTTGTCGCAGACAGCTTGCTGGTTACCGCCGTCGCCGCGGCCTGGGTCGCCGGCCTGGTGATGGCTGCGCCGGCCACCGGCCAATCCGCTGCCTGGTTGCTCGCCGTCGGTTTTTTCCTGCCCTTGCTGGTGTGGAAGGCCTTGATGGGGTTTGTGGTCTATGTGCACCACACGCACACCCGCATCGCCTGGTACGACAACAAAAAAGACTGGTCGGCCGCCAACCCCTTTGTCTCGACCACCGTGCACCTGCGCTTCAACGGCTTTTTCGGCGCGGCGCTGCACCACATCATGGAGCACACCGCCCACCACGTGGACATGGGTGTGCCGCTGTACCGCTTGAAACAGGCCCAGGCCGTGCTGGAAGAAAAGCTGCCGGGCCACATCGTGGTGCAGCCCTTTTCCTGGCGCTGGTACTTCGGCACGGCGCGCCGCTGCAAGCTGTATGACTTCGAGCGGCGGCAGTGGACGGATTTTTCCGGCAGGCCGACCTCGCAGCCGGCCATGAACTTTCTTTAAGCAGGTTAGAACCTGTTCGCGGCCTAAACGGGTCGTGTTGGTGTGCAATCGGGATGAGTGGGCCGCCCCGGCACGCCGCATGGGCTGATGCCCATGCAAGGGCCCGGGTGAGGGGCGACAGGGATTTAACTCGAATGAAACCCGCGCAGCACGGCAGCGTGATTATCGACTCAACCCGGCCCGGTCTTCGCTCTCGCAGAAACGATGTCAGCTCCCAGAGGAAGAACCCCTTGCACGTCGAAGGTGAGATATCCGTCCACTTTCTCGAAGATGGGACCCAAGGCTACAACCACGCCATCCCGCTCGGTGATTGACGTACTGATGTATTCGACAGATGGCGGATCGATGGAAATAGCGAGACGCGCTTTTTTGCTCACTTCTTTTGGTCCAGAAAGCGCATTGCGCAGGTGCTGACCAATATTGCCAAGAGCGGTTCGCTTTAGGCCGAAGCGACGCTCCAGCGTTTGTGTGACGCTCAGCACCACTAAGTCACGGGCAGTGAATTCCCTGGCCACTCGAGGCAACCCCTTTTCTTCGTTGTAGGGCCAAAGCACTTTCAAAATCGCGTGCAGTTCGTCTCGGCTGTAGCCGGTCACAGTGCACACATCAGTTGCGGTTAATCGTCGTGGCACGTTGGTCCTCAAGCTCAATTGCATTAGCAGTTTGCCCATTTTCCGCGAGATTTCTCTGCAAATCTGCGTAAATTATCCGCAATACTGTTATTAAAAGTCGCAAATCGAGGATATCGATGAGGGTTCTTGAATTTTGAAGGCAAATAGAATAAAAATCACTACATCTGGTGTCTTGCGGACCATTTAGACCACAGGTATAGTGTCTGTCAGGTTTGTGCAAGCTTTAAAAGAACCACCAAAAATAGACGCCAATGGTGGTTTGGAAGCCCAACATTAGCCGGCAGTCGATACAGACCGCGGGTTTTCACTACTGATCGGGCGTCCATATCTAGGAATTAGTGCATGCAACGCGACAGCATCCATTTATCTGTTCCGCGCCGGAGTCACTCCGAGCGCGCCTCAGGACAGTTTTTCCACCTTTCCAGCGTCGTGGCCAGCGTTTTCGTGCCAACGCACAAGCAGCTGGAAACCCTCGATGGCTCCTATCTTTCCATTGGTAGCTACTTGACGGAAAGTGAAGAGTTTCGTGAGCTGACCATCGAAGTGCACGGCCATGGTTCGCGTCAGATCGGCACTCTTGTTCGCCCTCTTCACGTTCGTGAAATTGGCTTTGACGTGGACGCTGTGCTATTGCTCAAACGAGCTGCCATGCTGCGGTATGGCGGTGCAGAAGGCGCGCGGCGCTTGATCAATGACCTACACCGAGTCCTGAAGCGTTATGCCGACCACCACCGCCTGGGAATCGAGAAATGGGATCGGTGCGTTACCTTGGTCTATGTAGATGGAGTGAGAGTCGATGTTGCGCCGGTCATCGAAGATCCGCTGGTGTCGATCCCTTCCGGCGAAACCCACGCACTGATTCCGGATCGCCTCCTCGAGCGCTATGCACCCACTAATCCGCGCGGCCTAGAACAAGGTTTTAATACGGCAGCCAAGATTCAAGCGATTTTTACCCGCGTCTTGAAGGAAGCGCAGGTCCTGGATTACGCGACGCGCGCGGATGTAGCGCCGCTACCCGATCCAGACGTAGTCTCAAAACGTTTGCTAAGCATCTTCGTTCAGCTGATGAAGGTGCATCGAAACATTTGTTTTGGTGCCCCAAAAAATGACAGTGAAGACCTTTCACCGGCATCTATTTTTATCACCACTCTTGCCGCAATCTCCTACACCTTGAAGGCGCCCCAACCTCACGAAACGCCCTTGGATTTGCTGCTGGACGTGTTTGAGACCATGCCGATGTGCTTCCAGCGCGAGAGGCGTCCTCACGGGGACGAAATCTGGGCGTTGCCTAACCCCTGGGCTCCTGGCGATGACCTTGCTGCGTGCATGAACACCCCACAAAAGCAGGCAGCGTTCTTCCAATGGCATACCCGGTTCTGCCGGGATATTGGTGAGCTTCTGGAAAGTATTGAGCAACGTTCCGGCTCGGGAGTTACCGAGGCGTTGGTGGAAAAGGCTTTTGGCCCGCGCGCTGCGAGCGCCGTGCGTGAAGACTCCGCCCCAAAAGCACCGACCAGTCATGCTGGTCGGTCAGTTGTTTTTGGGACCGCGGCGGGTGCGATGGCGAGTCTGCCTGCACGGGCCAATACCAACTTTGGATCACCAGATTGAAGCCGCAGTACAAGCCACCTCCCCCGCTACTCGCACAGCGGGCGTTAGAGTTGCGTCGGCTAAATCTGGCGGGCGCCAGGATTGAAATAATCGCGGGGACGATGCTGCGTTACTACTTCAGTATCTCGCCTGGGCGCTATGGCCGCCTTTATGACTGCATATTGACTGTGCTTCAAGGAGAACGGGCACCGCGGATGTTTGTGATACGTCCGAATTTGATCGAGCTTGCCGCCGGTAAGCGTCCTCCGCATCTCTACGATCATGACGGGCCAGGTTCGCTTCTGTGTCTCTGGTGGCCAAAGAACTGTGAGTGGGATCCGCGTCACAAGCTGACTGACAGCTACATCCCTTGGACCGCCGAGTGGCTTTGGTACTACGAAGAGTGGCTGAAATGCGGCAAATGGCTCGCCGGGGGAGCGCACCCTTTACGGGTGCCGCGCCGATGGAGTCCGGGCAAGTGTCGCGAGACAGCATCTCTGGATAGCGCCCAGAGCCGACCGATCACCATCTGCGACGAGCCCGGCCTCAGGCTCGCTGCGGCAACTTGAGGCCAGGAGTCGAAAATGCCAGTGAACAACAAGCAAACATCCCCGCGCGTAGCTTCGGTCGCAAGCAAGACGCTGCGCTCGCCGTCCTCTAGCGTCACTCAGCGCTCCATCGCTGGTTCAGCACTGCGGCAAGCTGGAACACCTGCGCAGACAGGCGCAAAGGTTGAAGGAACGGCCTCCCGCGCCTTAGACAATCCGCGATCGGCCAAAGTGACTCAAACTTTAGCTGGTTCAGTGGTGTCGCAATCGAACCGCAAACGTTAAATACGCCTACGTACGACCTTCACCCGAGCACACGATGAGATCCCAGGCCCCGCCCCAACTGAACTTGATCGCGTTGGCGTCTCGCATCCAGCCGCAGGACGCTGGTCTTCGCGCAGCACGATCTCATCGGATGTCCGTACGCACGCGTCTGACCAAGTCATTCGCCGTTGCGAATGCACTTGCAATAGGAAGCCATGCACGCGAAACAGCTGTGCACCGCTTCAGCGATCTAGACTTCATGGTTGTGTTGCGCAAAGAGGAGTTCTACCACGGTGACCGCATGGTTTCTTCGGACACGGTGCTGAATCGGGTTATCGACGATCTGCGAGAGCGCTATCCTTCGTCCACCGTCAAGCGCGACATTCTTGCGGCATCACTCGGCTTCGGTAGCTCTGGCCAGAGTCTAGATGTGGTACCAGCGAAATTTCATGAGTTTGTAGGAGGTCGGCCGGTCTACCTGATCCCTGATGGCGATGGCGGCTGGTTACGCACGAGTCCTGCTACGCATGATCGTCAGTTCCAAGTTCAGCAGACGCGTAGCGGTAATAAGCTACGAAAGGTTTCACAACTTCTCAAGTGGTGGAAGCATGCGCGTGAAAACCCTCTCCCGATTCGAAGTTTCTATATCGATATGCTGCTGTGTAGCGGCGATGTCGGCGTAGGCGTCGGTAAGACGTATGGGACTTGTCTAAAGGACTTCTTCGAGCTGTTGGTGGCCACCGAGTGTCGACCGGTGCTGGATCCCTGCGGCATCGCCGGACGAATCTCCGCTAACGACAGCCAGGCGCAACACGACACGTTAAATAGGGCGGCTGTTTACGCTCATCAACACGCACATGCCGCGATTGCGGCTGAGCAGCGGCGTGACTTCCCCGAAGCGAATCGCCAGTGGAGTTTGGTTTTCAACGAGGCGTATTGACTCATATATGACACCTGTCCAAGCCTCTTCGCCTCAAACAAACAACATCGCCATTGACCAAGTCCGTCCCGAGGCCATTGATCTATTGCGGGCCCGCGATCGCGTCTATGGGTACGCCAAGATATTGCAAGGTGTTTTCGTGCTGGTGATGATAGTAATTGGTGTCTTGGGTTCTGTCGTCTCTGCTGACCATAAGCCGATTTTTGGTTTGCTCGGTATCTTTGCGCTGCTAACTGACGTGATTTACCTGGAGTCGCATATCAAGAGACTTTGCAAGCTGGGAGCCCAGTTGGGCGAAGAATTTGACATCAAGGTGCTGAATTTGTCGAGAAACCAGTTCATTGCGGATCGTCCGGTGGCGCCAGAAGATGTGCGCAGGTATTCGGCCGAGCTCCTTCACGCCGACCGAGAACGGCAGCTGCATAACTGGTATGAGCCGCAGGTTGGTCAGGTACCGCTGGCAATCGGCCGACTGATATGTCAGCGAACAAACATCAACTATGACGCAAGGCTACGAACAAGTTATGCGGCACGAGTGCTGCAGGCGGTACTGCCGCTCATGGGCGGGCTATTGATTGCATGTCTGACACTGGGAATGAGTTTGGAGGCCACGGTATCCTTGATCAGTTCACTACTGCCTGTACTGAATTGGGTCGCTCGTGACCTTCGCAAAAACGTCGAGGCAACATCGCAGCTCGAGAAGCTGCGCAGTGAGTTCGACCGGCTTTGGGCTCGCGCACTCGATGGCGCAATGCCCGACGAGCTTTCGCAGGGGTCGCGCCGTCTACAGGATGCGATTTTTCAGCATCGTGGGAACACCACTTTGATTACCGACTGCTTCTATCAGCGCATGCGCTCGAAAAGCGAAGACGAAGCAGGCGCAGCAGCCAAACGACTGATTGAAGAGGCTCGCACGGCGTTAATATGACTCAATTCATCCAGCAGCCACTTCCGGTGGCTTCCTCCGAAAACGAGCATCACTCGTCGGCGATTGGTGCGGAGAAAACACAATCTAGACACGCAACAGCTGACTTTTGGGCGGCGGAGATTTCTAAGGCATTAGAGGACCCAGAGGTTAAACGAGTTCTCGAGAGCTTTGCACGTAAGGTAGGTGAATTTCTTGCGCCGCTCATGCCCGCGCTAAAAGCTTTTGGAACTGCGCTGCGTTTTGTGGCCGAGGCAATATCAAAACTACCTGCGGCCCTGCAGGAGGCCGTTTTTACGTTAATGCACCGCGGGTGGTTTTTTGATCCCAACATGCCGCTTTCTCAATGGTGGGTGATCCACAACATGATTGTTTTGGGGAATGTAGTTGAAGCTGATCAGTTGATGGCTGAACACTTCGAGTCTCGCCTGGATGAGATCGAAGACGAGCTATCTTCCGCTTTGCCGCATCGTGCTTCAAAGTTCAAGTCCGGGTTTGCGGCACACCGCCGAGGTGAATACGATTTGTCTATTCTGGCGTTCTTGTCTCAAGCCGATGGTGTTTGCAAAGAGCTCCGCGGAGGACATTTTTTCCTAGTCGACAAATATACGCGCCTACCGGAAGCAGCTGAGTATGCGGCAACCTTCGGGGAGAATCCGATAGAACGCATCGTCCACATGGCGCTCGCCGAGAAATTACCTATTCGGGTACAGATGTCGAAACGAGCCGCTGTTGGACTTGATCTGCTGAATCGTCATGCTGTGATGCACGGAGAGTCTCTTGATCACGACACCAAAGAAAATAGCCTACGCGCCATTTCTCTCCTCAATTATGTAGCCCTCAGTTTGAATATGGACGATGGATCGGCGTTCGCTGAGGCAAAAGCGTCACCTGTTGGCTCTCTACTGCAGATGAGGACAGTAGATCCTAAATAGTGAGGTGCACCTCTGGTAACCGTTCTTTTTCAGTCGATTGATGCCAAGGTCGCCACCAATTCCTGCCAGAAAAGATTAGTGGCCTTCACGAATTCACTGAGGTCGTCGACATCTCTTGCGGCGCCCCGTTTGGGCCGTGAACGAGTTCTTAATGAACGCGCGTCTCGAAGATGCGCTTGAGCGCCTCGGCATCGAGGATGCGGATGTGGCGCTTGTCGACTTCGAGGATGCCCTGCTGCTGGAAGGCCGAGAAGGTGCGGCTCACGGTCTCCAGCTTCATGCCCAGGTAGCTGCCGATTTCGGCGCGCGACATGCGCAAATGGAATTCACTGGCCGAGTAGCCGCGCAGCTTGAGCCGCTGCGACAGGTTGAGCAAAAAGGCGGCCAGCCGCTCCTCGGCATTCATGCTGCCCAGCAGCATCATCAAGCTGTGTTCCCTGACGATTTCGCGGCTCATGAGGCGGCTCACGGCCTGCTGCATGCTGGCGCTGGCCGCGGCCAGGCTGCTGATCTGGTCGTAGGGAATGGTGCAGACCTCGGTGTCTTCAAGCGCGGTGGAGTTGCTGGCATAGGCGCCGTTGGCGATGCCGTCCAGGCCCATCAGTTCACCGGCCATCTGGAAGCCGCTGACTTGTTCGCGGCCGTCGGCCATCGTCAGGCTGGATTTGAAGGTGCCCATGCGCACCGCGTAAATGTTGCGGAAGGGTTGCCCCTCATGGTAGAGCGCCTGCCCCGCCTTGACCTTGGTGCGGGTGAAGTGGAGCTCGTCCAGCCCGCCCACGTCGGAGGGTTTCATGCCGCAGGGCAGGCACAGGTCGCGCAGGTTGCAATTCGAGCAGTGGGTCTTCAGTGGCGGGATGGCGGTCGTTGAAGCGTCACTGGCGGATGAACAGGCTAAGGACATGATGACTCCTTGGGTTAAAGGGAAGAAACGGGTTGAGCAGCAAGCCCGGCCAGGGCTTTCACCTGGCCGGCGAGCTGGTAGAACTCGGTGTGTTTGTCGAGAAAGCAGGCGGCGCCCTCGGCGAGGTAGCGCGCGCGGTAAGCCGGCTCGGCATGGTTGCTCAGGATGATGAAGGGGATGCCCGGCGCGGCCTTGAGCACGGCCCGCAGCACCTGCAGGCCGGTGCCTTTTTCGAATTGCACATCGAGCACCACCGCGTCGGGCCGCACGGCCAGGATGCCGGATATCGCCGACTCGGGCGTATCAGCCTGGCCCGCGACCACCATGCCCTGGGCCGTGAGCATCTCGGCCACGCGGCGCCGGCTCAGCGCGGAGTCGTCAGCCAGGAAAACCTGGGTGGGGGAAGTGCTGTCTTGCATGCTCCTACTGTCGCGCAGGCGGTGCATTCAGGACATCGGGCTTTGCTGAAAGCCCGGCTCGGATAAAGCTGGTTTGCCGGCGCCGGCCCTCCTAGCCCGGCTCGGAATTTTCCTAGTGGGCCATCAGCACTGGCAGCGTCATGCTCTTGAGCACGGTGCGGGACGCGCCGCCCAGCACCCATTCATGGGCGCGGGTATGGCCGTAACAGCCCATCACCAGCAGGTCCGCCTGCAGGTCGAAGGCACGCGACAGCAGCAACTCGCCCAGTTTGTCGGGCTCAACCGCTTCGTGCTGCCATTGCGCCTGCACGCCGTGGGCCTGCAGGTAGGAAAGGATATTCGAGCCTTCACCGGCGGCTGCCGCAGCGTCGGCACCCCAGCTCAGCACATGCACCGAGCCGGCCTTGCGCAGCAAGGGCAGCGCCGCCGCCACGGCGCGCGCCGACCCGCGGGTGGGTTTCCAGGCGATCACCACCTTGCCGGGCAAGCCGGGCCTGGCCGAGGTATAGGGCAGCACCAGCGCCGGCCGTCCGCTGAGCGCGATCACGGTTTCGGGGAAATCCGCGGGCATCAAGGTGGACCAGCCTTCGCCCGGTCCGTGCTGGCCCAGCACCAGCAGGTCGGCATACAGCGCCTGCTGCGCAAAAGCCGGGGCCAGCGGAAACTCATGGACTTCCGCCCAGCTTGCCCGCAATCCCGCGGACTTGAGCTGCTCGAACACCGAGCGCGCCCGCGCCAGTTCGGTGTCCTGTGTGTTGTCGCGCTGCACGGCCAGGCCGGGAATGCCGGCGGCCACCGGAAGCGCCTCCGAAGCCGAAGGCGAGGCATACAGCGCCGTGATGCCGGCGCCGTGCCGGGCCGCAAGCCGGCCGGCAAATTCAAGGCGCTGCGCGAATTGCGGCGAGGCATCGGCATGGACCAGCAGCTGTTTGAGTTCATCACTCATGGAACACCCCCAGGCTCAGAGTTTCAATACCCCGACTGTAGGTAGTTGCACCCCGGGCTGTGTTGATCCCGGTCAACACGCCGTTATTTGATCGCAGGCCCTTAGGAGCATCGGCAGGCGTTCACCTGCAGATGAACGGGAATACGATAGCGTCATTCACTCCTGGACCCTTATGGAACTCCGCCAACTCCGCTATTTCGTGAAAGTCTGCGAACTGCGCAGCATGGGCCGAGCCGCCATCGAACTCGGCGTGGTGACATCTGCGCTGAGTCAGCAGATAAGCCGTTTGGAGAGCGAGCTCAGCACCCGATTGCTTCAGCGTGGCAGTACCGGCGTGAGTCCCACCGACGCGGGCGTGGCGTTCTTGCAGCAGGCCCAGCTTACGCTGCGCCACGCGGAAGAGGCGGTGCGCGCGGCCCAGCAGGCGCGCCTTTCGGGCCATGTGAGCGTGGGCCTGGCGCCGACCACGGCCTCGGTGCTCGGCCTGCCGCTGATGCAGGCCATGCGTGCGCGTTACCCCGATGTACGGCTGCACCTGGTGGAGTCGCTGTCGGGCCACCTGGCCAGCATGCTGCAGGCGCGCCAACTCGATCTGGCCGTGCTGTTCGAGCCCACCACGCCGCGCCGCTGGAGCATCGAGCCCCTGCTCGACGAAAAGCTGTTCGTCCTGGCCGCCGCCGGTTTGGTTCAGCGCCCTTCCGGCCTCAAGGTGCGGCTGGCCCAGCTTGCCGACGTGCCGCTGATCATGCCCAGCGCCGGCCACGGCCTGCGCGCCACCCTCACCGCCGCCTTTGCCCGCGCGCGCATCGAGCCCGACGTGGTGGCCGAGATCGACGGCCTGGCGCTGCTGATGGATGCGGTCCGCGCCGGCCTGGGTGCCACCATCCAACCGGGCGCCGCCGTTGCGCGGCAGTCAACGAAGGACGTGCTCAGCAGCCAGATCACCGACGCGCATGTGAGCCGGCGCAACCTGCTGGTTAGCCTGTCGGACGACGAACTATCGCCAGCCGCGCTGGCCACGCGGGTGGTAATGGCCGACACGGCGCGCACCTTGGTGCGCGAAGGCCGCTGGGCCGGCGCAAGCCTTCTCGAAAACTGAACACCTGTTGCCCGATCCGGCCTTTCGCAGGAAGGGCCGCCGGCCTAAAGTCTCCTGACCCACAAGGAGACAAGAAGTGAGCGATGAGCAGGTCGATGTACTGGTCATAGGTGGCGGCAATGCCGCACTCTGCGCCGCGCTGATGGCGCGTGAGGCCGGCGCCAGCGTGCTGCTTCTCGAAGCCGCGCCCAAGGCCTGGCGCGGCGGCAATTCGCAGCACACGCGCAACCTGCGCTGCATGCACGACGCGCCGCAGGACGTGCTGGTAGAAGCCTACCCTGAGGAAGAATACTGGCAAGACCTGCTGAAAGTGACCGGCGGCCTGACCGACGAACACCTGGCCCGGCTCGTCATCCGCGCCTCGTCGAACTGCCGCGACTGGATGCGCCGCCACGGGGTGCACTTCCAGCCGCCGCTCTCGGGGGCACTGCATGTAGCGCGCACCAACGCATTCTTCATGGGCGGGGGCAAGGCGCTGGTGAACGCCTATTACCGCAGCGCCGAACGACTGGGCGTGCAAATCCGCTACGAGACGCCGGTGGCTTCGGTGGAGCTCGACGGCGAGCGCTTCACCGCGGTACACACCGAAGCCGGCGAACGCATCACCGCCAGAAGCTGCGTGCTCGCCGCCGGCGGCTTCGAGTCCAACCGCGCCTGGCTGCGCGAGGCCTGGGGCCAGAACGAGCGCGGCGAATGGCTGGCCGACAACTTCCTGATCCGCGGCACCCGCTTCAACCAGGGCGTGCTGCTCAAGCAGATGATCAAGGCCGGTGCCGACGCCATCGGCGACCCCTCGCAGGGCCACATGGTGGCTATCGACGCCCGCGCCCCGCTCTTTGATGGCGGTATCTGCACCCGCATCGACTGTGTGTCGCTGGGCGTGGTGGTCAACCGCGAGGCCCGGCGTTTCTACGACGAGGGCGAGGACTTCTGGCCCAAGCGTTACGCCATCTGGGGCCGGCTGGTAGCCCAGCAGCCCGCCCAGGTGGCCTATTCCATCATCGACCAGAAGGCCGTGGGCCGCTTCATGCCGCCGGTGTTTCCCGGCACCACCGCCGACACGCTGCAAGGGCTGGCACAGCAGCTCGGCCTGGACGAGCCCAGCTTCCTGCGCACCATTGCCGACTACAACGCCGCCTGCCGCGTCGGCCGCTTCGACCACACCGCGCTGGACGACTGCCGCACCGAAGGCCTGGCGCCCGCCAAGACCCACTGGGCCCGGCCCATTGACACCGCGCCCTTCTACGCCTACCCGCTGCGCCCCGGCATCACCTTCACCTACCTGGGCCTGAAGGTGGACGACACCGCCGCCGTGCGCTTCGGCGGACGGCCCAGTCCCAACCTCTTCGTGGCTGGCGAAATGATGGCCGGCAACGTGCTCGGCAAAGGCTACACCGCCGGTGTCGGCATGAGCATCGGCACCGCCTTCGGCCGCATCGCGGGCACCCAGGCCGCAGCCGCCGCCCTGAAGCAGAAAGAGTCCCACCATGCAAACGCTTGAAGCCCTGGCACGCGAGGCCGTTTCGCTCGCGGACGGTCCGCGCCGCGTCATTCCCATTCTTTCCACCGCCGAGACCGAGGTCGGCCGGCAGATGCAGATCTGCAATGCCTGCCGCTATTGCGAGGGCTTCTGCGCCGTGTTCCCGGCCATGACCCGACGGCTCGAATTCGGCAAGGCCGACATCCACTTTTTGGCGAACCTCTGCCACAACTGCGGCGCCTGCCTGCACGCCTGCCAATACGCGCCGCCGCATGAGTTTGCCGTGAACGTGCCTCAGGCCATGGCGCAGGTACGCGGCCAAACCTATGTGGACTACGCCTGGCCGCCCGCCCTCGGCGTGCTCTACCAGCGCAACGGGCTCACGCTGTCACTGGCCCTGGCCGCAGCGCTGGTGCTGTTCCTGGCAATGGCCGTGGCGATGAAGGGCAGCCTGTGGGGCACCGCGCCAGGCGACACCTTCTACAGTGTGTTTCCCCACAACCTGCTGGTGAGCCTGTTCGCCCCCGTGTTCCTGTTTGCCACATTGGCGCTGGCCATGGGCGTGCGGCGCTTCTGGCGCGACATCACGCCCGCCACCAGCGGCGCGCCGCTGAACGCGCCCGCCGCCGCCGAAGCCGCCGATGCGGTGCTGCGCCTCAAATACCTCGATGGCGGCCACGGCGACGGCTGCCACAACGAAGACGATGCCTACACACTGTCGCGCCGGCGCTTTCATCACCTCACCTTCTACGGCTTCATGCTGTGCTTCGCCGCCACCAGCGTCGCCACGCTCTACCACTACGCCTTCGGCTGGGTGGCACCCTACGCCCTGCCCAGCCTGCCCAAGCTGCTCGGCGTCGCCGGTGGCATCAGCCTGGTGCTCGGCACCGCCGGCCTGTGGCACTTGAACCGCAAGCGCCATCCCATGCATGGCGACCTGGCGCAAAAACCAATGGACCTGGGCTTCATCGCCCTCCTGTTCCTCACCAGTGCCAGCGGCCTGGTCCTGTGGCTAGGGCGTGGCACACCCGCCCTGGCCCTGCTGCTGTGCCTGCACCTGGGCGCCGTCATGGCCCTGTTCGCCACCCTGCCCTACGGCAAGTTCGGCCACGGCATCTTCCGCGGCGCCGCGCTGCTGCGCCATGCCGTCGAGAAACGCCTTCCCAATCCGATTGGCCTTGGCGCCGATTGAGAACCGCAAGACACAAGCACCCCAAGGAGACCCCCATGAACAAACGAAAATTTCTGCGCACCACCACGATGGCGGTGGCTGCGCTTTGCGCAACCGGCCATGTACCGGCTCAAGACTTCCCTCCCAAGAAATCCATCACGCTTGTGGTGGGCTTTGCCCCTGGCGGGGCAGCCGATGCCGCGGCGCGCCTGATCGCAAGGAAACTTGGCGAGGACATCGGCCAAACAGTGATCGTGGACAACAAGGCCGGTGCTGGCGGAAACATCGCTCACCAGTATGTGGCGAACGGGCCAACCGACGGCTCGATGCTGTTGTTCGGCTCCATCGGACCGCTGACCATTGCACCTCATGTCATGAAGGTCAGCTACGACCCCTTCAAGGACCTGGCCGCGATCTCTGGCGGGGTGAGCTTCCCTAATATGCTGGTGGTGCACAAGGGCCTGGGCGTGAAGACCCTGTCCGAATTCGTTGCGCTGGCCAAAAAGAAGCCCGGCAGCATCGACTTCGCCTCTACCGGCGCCGGCTCGGCTTCACACCTGGCCGGGGAGCTGTTTAACCAGCGCGCCGGCATTGACATGGTGCACGTCCCGTACAAAGGCGGCGCTCCGGCCCTGCAGGATCTACTGGGGGAACGCGTCGCCTCCTATTTTTCGGCACCGCCCACCGCGATGCCGCACGTCGAAGCCGGCAAGCTGGTTCCGCTGGCTACCACCGGCCTCACCCGCCCTGCCTACATGCCCAACATCCCGACGGTGGCTGAATCGGGCTACCCCGGGTTCGAGGCTCTTAACTGGTACGCCTTCCTGGCACCCGGCAAGACGTCCGTGGCCATCCTTGAGCGCTGGAACCAGGCCATCGTCAAGGTGTTGGCCGACCCCGGCGTGAAAGAGGCCCTTAACAAGCACGGCCTGACGCCGCAGCCGACTACCCGCGCCCAGTTCAGCGACTTCATGCGAAAGGAAGATGCCAAGTGGGGCGCCATCGTGCGCGAGCGAAAGATCACCGCAAACTGATGGGGTGAAATCCTGCCAAACCTCCTCAGGGCTCGGCCAGGCCGTGCTTGATGGCGTAGCGGATCAGATCGTTCTGGTTTTGCAGCCCCATTTTTTGCATGAGGTTGGTCTTGTGGGTGCTGACGGTCTTGACCGAGAGGTTCAGCTTGGTCCCGATGTCGGTCAGCGAAACGCCGGCCACCAGCAACTGCAGCACCTCGAACTCGCGGTTGGACAGACTTTCGTGCGGCACCGCCTCGCTGCCGGGCATGGCGCCCAGCGCGAGCTGCTCGGCCACTTCGGCGCTGATGAAGGCGCCGCCTGAGGCGACCTTGCGCAGCGCCTGCTCCAGCTGGGCCGGCGCGCTTTCCTTGGTCAGGTAGCCGCTGGCGCCGTTCTTGATGGCGCGCACCGCGTACTGCAGCTCCTGGTGCATGCTCAGTACCAGGATGCGCAGCTGCGGTTTTTCGGCGCGGGCCAGCTTGATCAGCTCCATGCCGCTGCGCCCGGGCATGGACAGGTCCAGCACCAGCACGTCGAAGGCCAGCTCGCGCACACGCTGCATGACTTCCGTGCCGTTGCCGGCCTCGCCCGCGACCTCCATGTCGGCGATGGACGACACGATGCGCTTGAGCCCCTCGCGCACGATGGCGTGGTCGTCGGCAATCACAATCCTGATCACGTGATGTCTCCTGTTTCCGCGGCCTCGGCCGTTTCGGGTACCGGGATGGCGACCCGTATGCGGGTGCCGCGGCCCGGCGCCGTGTCAATCTCCACCGTCCCCTGCAGCAGCCGCGCCCGTTCGCGCAGGCCCATGAGGCCCAGCGAACTGGCCTTGCGCGGTGCGTCCAGCGCGAAGCCTGCGCCGTCATCGGCCACTTCAAGGATCACGGCCGCGCCGGTCCTCTCGACGCGCACATCGACCCGCGACGCGCCCGCATGCTTGGCCACGTTCACCAGCGACTCCTGCACGATGCGGAACACCGCCGTGGCATAGGGCTCGCCGAGCTCCACGTCCTCATCCAGCGACAGCCTGCAGGGCACGCCGTGGCGCTGGCTGAAGTTGTGGGTCAGCCACTCGATGGCCGGCACCAGGCCCAGGTCGTCCAGCAGCAGCGGCCGCAGGTCCGAGGAGATGCGGCGCGTGGCGGCGACGGTGGTGTCCAGCAGGCCCAGCATGTCGTCGAGCTTGGCCCGCACGGCATCCGCATCGCGGGGCAAGGCTTCCCGGACCCAGGTGGCGTCCATTTTGATCGCCGTCAGCGACTGCGCGAGCTCGTCATGCAGTTCGCGCGCGATGCGGGTTTTTTCGCTTTCACGGATGGCATGGGCCGCCGAGGCAAAGGCGCTCAGTTCCTCGGCGGCGCGCACGCGCTCGGTCACGTCGCGCAGGATCACGGTGTAAAGCTTGCCCTGCGCGGTGTCCAGCTGCGAGATCGAAGCCTCCAGCGGGAACTCCTCGCCGCTGGCCCGGAGGCCATAGAGCACCGTGCCGTCCCCCATGCGCCGCGATGTCGTGCCGGTCTGGCCGAAACGCCGGACCTGCCCGCCGTGCGCAGCCTGGTGGCGCTGCGGGATCAGGCGCGTGAGCGGCTGGCCCAGCATCTCGCGCGTGGGCCAGCCGAAGATTCTTTCGGCGGCCTTGTTGTAGAGGATCACGTTTTGCTCGCTGTCCACGGTGATGATGGCGTCCATGGCCGAGTCCAGCAGGCCCGCCAGCCTGGCGTCGGCGCCTTCAAGCGCCTGCTTGCCGATGCGCTCGCGCGCCGCGTCGCGCACGGCCAGCAGCCAGGCCATGCCGCAGGTCGCGGCGGCCAGGGCCAGCGCAAGCGGCAGGCCCGGTGACTGCGGGCGCGTCGCGAGGTGGACGGCGGCCAGCAGCGTCAGGGTTGCCAATACGGCCAGCACAATGGCCGTGGAGCGCCGGCGTTTGGGCAGCGCATCGCCTACATGGGGGAACTGGGACATGGCACGGTTCGGGAGTGGGAGCCCGATCTTACCGCCCTGCCCCGCACCGGCTTCAGTCCTCATCCACCGCATGCACCGTATCCGCCCGCGTCCGGCGTGAAGCCGCCTGCCCCGTATCCGGCGCGGGCCCGGTCAGCAGCACGCTCAGCGCGCTGGAAGCCGCGCAGGCAAACCAGAAAACAAAAAACACGGCGGTCTGGAAAGCCAGCCGCGAAAGCCCGGCCGGCTGCCCGTCCCTGAGCATCTCTTTGGGGTCAAACAGCCCGAACAGCAGCAGCTCCAGCAGGCAGGCCGCCAGGAAAGCCGGCCAGGCAATGCCCAGTATCTTGTTGGCTGACATCACACATTGCCTCCTGTTGTTATCTGCGCTTGCGGGTTGTCGGGATGATCAGGTCTATCAGCGGCGTGTGGCCTGGTCGGGCGTGGCCGCGTGGTTGCGCCCTTCCAGGGCCGGCGCCAGGGCCCTGGCCTGCGGCGGGCCGCCGCTGCGCGCGGCCCGTGCCGGCTCCTGCCCGCCTATGACGGCATCCGGGTGTTTGACGGCCAGGAAAACCGTCACGATGCCGGCCACGACCACCAGCGCGGGCCCGGACACCACCAGCCAGACATGGCCATGTTTCCACCAGGGGGCGGTTTGGGTGGGAATAGTAGTCATGAAAGGCCTTTCATCGCGCTTCATCGCGGAACAAGGAACACGGATTTTTCTTCGACATGGGCGTGGCCGCTCTCGTCGGCGACGCGGAAGAGGATGGGGTGCGAGCCGGCCTCGGCCGACCCGTAGGGGATCTGCAGCCGCACCGCCACCCAGCGTGATTCCGTGGGGCCGACCTTGACCTCGGCCTCCGAGGCGACCGCCAGGCCTTCAAGCCCGGACGCCATGATGCGATAGCGCTGCGGCTGCTCCGTGGCGTTCATGACCTGCAGGCGGTAGACGTTTTCCAGCTTTCCGCCGGCCGCGATGCGGGACAGCGCCGCGCGGTCGCGCACCACGTCCACCTTGAGCGGCATGCGCGCCACCAGGCTCCACAGCAGCGCCAGGCACAGCACGCCCAGCAGCGCGGTGTAAACCAGCACACGTGGGCGCAGCACGCGGCGCAGCATGTGCCGCGCGGTCCACTTCCCCGCCAGCGCATTCTGGGTGGTGAAACGGATCAGGCCGCGCGCATAGCCCATTTTGTCCATCACGCCGTCGCAGACGTCCACGCAGGCCGCGCAGCCTATGCACTCGTACTGCAGGCCCTCGCGGATGTCTATGCCGGTCGGGCAGACCTGCACGCACAGCGTGCAATCGACGCAGGCGCCCAGGGACAAGGCCGCGATGTCGGCATGGCGCGAGCGCGCACCGCGCGGCTCGCCGCGCGCCGGGTCGTAGCTCACGATCAGCGTGTCCTTGTCGAACATCGCGCTCTGAAAGCGCGCATAGGGGCACATGTATTTGCACACCTGCTCGCGCAGGAAGCCGGCGTTGCCGTAGGTGGCAAAGCCGTAGAACAGCACCCAGAAAATTTCCCAGCCGCCCATCTTGGTCTGCAGGAACTGCAGGATCAGCTCGCGCGCCGGCACGAAGTAGGCGACAAAGGTAAAGCCCGTCCACATGGCCACGCCTATCCAGAGGATGTGCTTGAACCATTTCTTGACCAGCTTTTCCAGCGAAAACGGCGCACCGTCCAGGCGAAGCCTGGCCGTGCGGTCGCCCTCCACCTTGCGTTCTATCCAGAGGAAGATTTCGGTGTACACCGTCTGCGGGCAGGTAAAACCGCACCACAGGCGGCCCGCCACCGCCGTGAACAGGAACAGCGACAAGGCGCTGGCCACCAGCAGGCCGGTCAGGTAGATGAAGTCCTGCGGGTAGAGCACATAACCGAAGAGGTAAAAGCGCCTGGCCTCCAGGTCGAAGAGCACCGCCTGGCGCTGCCCCCACTGCAGCCACGGCAGGCCGTAAAACACCAACTGGGTCAGGGCCACAAAAACCCAGCGCCAGCGCGCGAAACGTCCGCTGACCGAGCGCGGGTAGATCTTTTTTTGCGCCTCGTACAGGGATCCGCCTGCCGGCTCGTTCACCGGCACGATGGGGATGATTTTGCGCAAAGCCGGTTGTGTCACTGTCGCCTCAAAGCTTGGCCGCGGGGGCCTTGTTGGACAGCCCCCAGATGTAGGCCGTCAGCACGTGGATCTGCGCTTCCGTGAGCTTGCCGGCCTGCGCGGGCATCTCGTTGGTCTTGCCCTTGTTGACGATGTCGACGATGGCCTGCTCGCCCCAGCCGTGCAGCCAGATGTCGTCCGTCAGGTTGGGCGCGCCTATGGTCGTGTTGCCCTTGCCGTCCACGCCGTGGCAGGCCGCGCAGGCGGTGAATTTGGACTTGCCGAGCTGGGCGCGCACCGAATCATGCGGGCCGCCCGACAGGCTCAGCACGTACTGCGCCACGTTCTTGACGTCCTCGGGCGAGCCTACCGCCGCGGCCATGGGCGGCATCTGCCCCTTGCGGCCCTGGGTCAGGGTTTCCTTGATCTTTTCGGCCGAACCGCCGTGCAGCCAGTCGCTGTCGGCGAGGTTGGGAAAACCCTTGCTGCCGCGTGCGTCCGAGCCGTGGCACTGGGCGCAGTTGTTCATGAAGAGGCGCTCGCCCACGGCCATCGCATTGGCGTCGCCCGCGAGCTGTTCGGGGCTTTTGGCGCTGAACTGGGCATACAGCGGCGCAAGCTCCTTGTCCGCCTTGACCATCGCGCTGTCGTATTCGCCGCGCGTGCTCCAGCCCATCTCGCCCGGATAAGCGCCCAGGCCAGGGTAGGCAACCAGGTAGAGCAGCGAATAGATCACGGTGAAGACGAACAGCCACATCCACCAGCGCGGCATGGGGTTGTTGGCCTCACGCAGGTCCTCGTCCCAGACATGGCCCGTGGTGTTGTCGCTGCGCTCGGGCATTTTCTTGCGGGCCGTGGCCCACAGCAGCACCAGGGCGCCAATGATGCCGACCAGGGTCAGCGCGGCCACATACCAGGACCAGAAGTTGTTTGTGAAATCGCTCATACGTCACACCCGATGTGTTGTTCAGTGAGGAAAATGCCGGTGAAGAGGCTTTGCATGGCGCGGGTCCTAATCCTGCAGGAAGGGGATTTTTGCGTCCTCTTCAAAGCGCTGGCGGTTGCGGCCCGAATAGGCCCACACCAGCAGGCCGATGAAGGTGGCAAAGCACAGCAGGGTGGCGATGATGCGCAGCGTATTAACGTCCATGGCGTCCTCCTTTATTTCAGGGCCTTGCCCATGACTTGCAGATAGGCCACCAGGGCGTCCATTTCCGTCTTGTCCTTCACCACGGCGGCGGCTTCAGCGATTTCCGCGTCGCTGTAAGGCACGCCCACCGTGCGCAGCGCCTTCATGCGCGGCGCCATGTCGGCCGGGTTGACGCTGGCCTTCTCAAGCCAGCTGTAGGCCGGCATATTCGATTCAGGCACCACATCGCGCGGGTTGTTCAGGTGTATGCGGTGCCACTCGTCCGTGTACTTGCCGCCCACACGCTGCAGGTCGGGGCCGGTGCGCTTGCTGCCCCACTGGAAGGGATGGTCGTAGACAAACTCGCCGGCCACCGAATAGTGGCCGTAGCGCAGTGTCTCGGCGCGGAAGGGCCGGATCATCTGCGAGTGGCAGTTGTAGCAACCCTCGCGCAGGTAGATGTCGCGGCCGGCCAGCTGCAGCGCGCCATAGGGCTTGACGCCTTCTATGGGTGCGGTGGTCGACTTCTGGAAAAACAGCGGCACGATCTCGACCAGGCCGCCCACGGCAATCACCAGCAGGATCAGGATGATCATCAGGAAGTTGTTGGTCTCAATCTTCTCGTGCGAGAAGCCGGCGGTGCTTGTGTTGTCGTCTTTCATGGAATGTGCTTTCTGTGTTTATGCGTGGGCCAGCGCCGGTACCGGCACCCGGATGGGGCGTCCCCGGGCCACCGTCATGCAGACGTTCCAGGCCATGACCCCCATGCCGCCCAGGTACAGCACCCCGCCGAAGAAGCGCACCACGTAGAAGGGATAGGTGGCTTTCACCGACTCCACAAAGGTGTAGGTCAGGGTGCCGTCGGCGTTCAGGGCGCGCCACATCAGGCCCTGCATCACGCCGGCAATCCACATGGCCGCGATGTAAAGCACGATGCCCACGGTGGCCACCCAGAAATGCACCTCGATGGCGCGCACCGAGTACATCCGCTTTTGCCCGAAGAGGCGCGGGATCATGTAGTACAGCGTGCCCATGGAGATCAGGCCCACCCAGCCCAGCGCGCCCGAATGCACATGGCCCACGGTCCAGTCCGTGTAATGCGACAGCGCGTTGACGGTCTTGATGGACATCAGCGGACCCTCGAAGGTGCTCATGCCGTAAAAAGACAGCGAGACGATCAGGAAACGCAGGATGGGGTCTTCGCGCAGCTTGTGCCAGGCGCCCGACAGCGTCATCACGCCGTTGATCATGCCGCCCCAGCTGGGCGCCAGCAGGATCAGCGAGAACACCATGCCCACCGATTGCGTCCAGTCGGGCAAGGCCGTGTAGTGCAGGTGGTGCGGGCCCGCCCACATATAGGTGAAGATCAGCGCCCAGAAGTGGACGATGGACAGGCGGTAGCTATAGACCGGCCGCTCGGCCTGCTTGGGGATGAAGTAATACATCATGCCCAGGAAGCCCGCGGTCAGGAAAAAGCCGACGGCGTTGTGGCCGTACCACCACTGCACCATGGCGTCCTGCACGCCGGCGTAGGCCGAATAAGACTTCATCCAGCCGGCCGGCACCTCGGCGCTGTTGACCACATGCAGCACCGCCACCGCCAGGATGAAGGCGCCGTAAAACCAGTTGGCCACATAGATATGCCTGACCTTGCGCACGCCCAGGGTGCCGAAGAACACCACCGCGTAAGCCACCCAGACCAGGGTGATCAGGATGTCTATGGGCCATTCGAGCTCGGCATATTCCTTGCCGGTGGTGTAGCCCAGCGGCAGGCTGACGGCCGCGGCCACGATGACCAGCTGCCAGCCCCAGAAGGTGAAAGCCGCCAGGCGCGGTGCGAACAGCGGCACGCCGCTGGTGCGCTGGACCACGTAGTAGCTGCTGCCTATGAGCGCGCAGCCGCCAAAGGCAAAAATCACCGCATTGGTGTGCAGCGGCCGCAACCGGCCATAGCTGAGCCAGGGGATGCCGAAGTTCAGTTCAGGCCAGGCCAGCTGGGCCGCGATGAACAGGCCCACCGCCATGCCCACCACACCCCAGAGCACCGCCGCCAGCGAGAACTGGCGCACCACCGTGTCGTGATAGGCGATCCCTTGCGTTGTTTCTTGGTTCATGAAGCACCTTTTGTCTAGATGCTTCAAAGTGTCGGCGCGGGCGGCGGCGCGGCACTTGATACAGGTCAATCACCGTGAAGAATGCGTTCGGCTTCCTGCTCGAGTGCCTCGAATTGCCCACGCCATACGGCCCAGCCCAGCGCGCCAATGATGAGCAGCGCCAGCACGACGGACAGCGGTATCAGCAAAAACAGGATGTCCATTCAGTTCTCTCGTGGATAACGCGCCAGCCGGGCCGAATTGGCCACCACCAGCAGCGAACTCGCCGCCATGCCAAAGCCGGCCAGCCAGGTCGGCATCAGGCCCGCGATGGCCAGCGGCACGCAGGCCGCGTTGTACAGCGCGGCCCACAGCAGGTTCTGGCGCACCACCCTCCTGGTTCGCCGCGCCTGCGCCAGCAGCGCCGCCACGCTGGCAAGCCGGTTGCCGGTCATGATGAAATCCGCCCTGGCCTGGGCCAGCGGCACGGCCTGGCCCATGGCCATGGACACATCGGCTGCGGCCAGCACCGGCCCGTCGTTCATGCCGTCGCCCACCATCATCACGCGGTGGCCTTCGCGCTGCAGCCTGCGCACATGTTCCAGTTTCATCTCCGGCGTGCATTCGCCGAAGCACCACTCGATGCCGGCGCGGCGCGCCAGGTGGGCCACGGCCTGGCCGGTATCGCCCGACAGCAGCTGCACGCGGACACCGAGTTGGAGCAAGGCCGCCACGGCCTGCGCCGCATCGGGCCTGATCGCCTCGTCCAGTTCGAAGCCTGCGAGGTAATGCTCGCCGTCGGACAGATGCGCCTGCGGGACCGGGGCATCACGGCCCGGCACAGGCGCGCGGCAAAAAGAGGCCGAGCCCAGGTAGAGGTAGCGCGCATCGCTGCCGTCCGGCCTGGCGACCTTGCCGCGCAGGCCGTGGCCGGCGACCTCCTCCACCTCGCTGGCCACCCAGCCCGGCGCAGAAGCATTCACGGGAAAGCGCGCGGCGATGGCGCGCGAAACCGGATGCAGCGACTGCCTGGCCAGCGCGCCCGCCCTTTCGCACACTTCGTCCCGGTCCACGCCGGCGGGCGTGTAGGCCATGACCACATCCATGCGGTCTTCTGTCAGCGTGCCGGTCTTGTCGAAGATCACGGTGTCCACGGCCGCGCAGCTTTCAAGCGCCTGCAGTCTGCGCACCAGCACGCCGCGCCGCGCCAGCGCGCCCGCGCCGGCCAGCATGGCCGCCGGCGTGGCCAGCGACAAGGCGCAGGGGCAGGTCACGATCAGCACAGACACCGCGACGGCCATCGCATGCGCCTGGCCGAAAGGCCACCACCACCAGGCGGCAGCGGCGGCGGCCAGCAGCACGGCCGCCAGGAAAGGGCTGGCGATGCGGTCCACCAGTTGCACCAGGCCGGGTTTTTCGAGCGAGGCCTGCTCCATCAGCGCGACGATTTCGGCGTAACGGGTTTGCGCGCCGACCCGCCGCACGCGCACCAGCAGCAAGCTGGTGAGGTTGTGGCTGCCCGCAATGACGCCGTCGCCGGCGCGCCGCAGCAAGGGTTTGGATTCACCGGTCAGCAGCGACTGGTCGACCCGGCTCTCGCCGCTTTCCACGTCGCCGTCGGCGGGAAAGGCCTGGCCCGGCAGCACACGGACCAGGTTGCCCGGGACCAGCCGGCGCACGGCCACCGCGCGGAAACTGCCGTCGGCCTCCTGCCGCTCCACGCTGTCCGGCAGGCGGCGCATCAGCGCCTCCAGCGCGCCGGCGGTGCGGTCGCGCAGGCGCTGCTCCAGCAGCCGGCCCGACAGCAGGAAAAACACAAACATGGGCACCGAGTCGTAGGAGGCATGCTCGCCCCAGGGGCTGGCCGGGTCAAAAGTGGCGGCCGTGCTGGCCCCGAAGGCGATCAGCACGCCCAGCGCCACCGGCACGTCCATGCCTATGCGCAGGTGGCGCAGGTCGCGCAGCGCCGCCGCAAAAAAAGGCCAGCAGGAAAACAGCAGCACCGGCAGGGTCAGCACCCAGGAGGCCCAGCCCAGCAGCGCCCGGATGTCGGGCGTGATCTCGCCGGCCGGCGCCAGGTAGGCCGGCGCCGCATACATCATGACCTGCATCATGCAAAAGCCGGCCACCAGCCAGCGCCACAGCATCAGGCGCTGGGCCCGCTGCCGGTTGCCAGCCAGCAGCAGGTCGCCGGCCGGCAAGGCACCGTAGCCGGCCTGGCGCAGCGCGGCCATCCAGGCGGAAGGCCGCGTGGCCTGCGGCTGCCACTGAAGCCGCGCCACGGCCGCGACGCCGTTGACCTGCACCGCATCCACGCCGGGCAGCTTGCGCAAAACCGACTCGACGGTGAGCGCGCAGGCCGCGCAATGCATGCCTTCGATCGCCAGGCAGGACTCCCACCAGCCCTCGCGCCCGGCGGCCGGCCGGCTGAAACCCTCCCATTCGGCCGGTTCATCCAGCGCGGCCCATGGCGTGGCGCTGCCCGCGGCAGGCGGCACGGGGCCGGCGGAAAGCAGCGGCAAGGAGGGGGCGGTTTGCATGGCGAAAGCTTAGCCAGCGCAGAGTGCCCTGCCCTTGACATGGATCAATCCAAGGGCCATGGGCTCTTTCGCGGGTGTCAGCCGGGTGTCTGGCGCTGTGGCTTAAGTCTGGTGGCGAACAGACACCTCCCCACGCCGCGCGCACAGTCACCTCGTGGCATCGGACATCTTCCGGGCCGATGCGTTTTTTCACGCATCGAAAGACCCCATCAAAACCGCGGAACAGAGGCTAGAGATCATGTGCCGCGCCCTTGACCTGGATCAAGCCAGGGCCCGGACGGCGCTTCTAGACTGCGGCACATCAACACAGGAGAACCATCATGTACAAACGCATTCTTGTTGCCACCGACGGATCCACACTTTCCAAAAAAGCCGTCAAGGAAGCCATCACCCTGGCCGCATCCCTGGAGGCCGGCCTGGTGGCGCTCAACGTCGTGCCGCGTTATCCCGTGAGCTACTTCGAGGGCGGCGCCACCGTGTCGCCGCAGGAAGTCGGGCGCGTCGAAAAGGACTGGGCCGACAGGGGCCAGGCCATCGTCGACGCGGTGTGCAAGACCGCCGAAGCCGCGGGCGTCAAGGCCAAGGCCGCGACCGTCAAGTCCGACCTTGTCGCGGCCTCCATCCTGGCCACGGCCAAAAAGAACAAGTGCGACCTCATCGTGATGGCCTCGCACGGCCGCAAGGGCATCTCGCGCATCCTGCTCGGCAGCGAGACCCAGCAGGTGCTCACGCACAGCAGCATTCCCGTCCTGGTCCTGCGCTGAGCGCGCGCCGTTTCATTTCCTTTTTTCCGGAGAGCAACATGAGAGTCCTTCTGGCCGTTGACGGCAGCAAGTTCACCAAAAAAGCCCTGGCCTTCCTGGTCACCCACGAAGCCTTGATGGGCGCCGACGCGGAACTCATCGTGCTCAACGTGCAGATGGCCGTCTCCCCGCGCGTCAAGACCATGCTGGGCGCCGCCACGGTGCATGCCTACCACCGCGACGAAGCCCAGAAAGTGCTGGAGCCCATAGAGCGTTTCCTCAAACGCCACGGCATCCCCTTCCGCGCCTCCTGGGTCGCCGGCATACCGGCCACGCAGATCGTGCAGGCGGCCAAACGCGAGAAGGCCCACATGGTGGTCATGGGCACCCACGGCCATGGCCTGCTGGGCCGCGCCCTGCTCGGCAGCGTCGCCCAGCGCGTGGTGGCCGATGTCGACGTGCCGGTGCTGCTGGTCCAGTAGCCGCCCATCCTGAAAGCCTGCCATGAACACCCTCTCTACGACCTCCTCTTCGCCAGCGCCGCGCAGCATTCCCACCACACGGGAGTCCCAGGGCACGCTGGGCCTGGGCCTGCTGGTTGCGCTGGTGACGGGCTCCATCATCGGCAGCGGCATCTTCGGCCTGCCGCAAAACATGGCGGCCGGCGCCGGTGCCGGCGCCATCCTGATCGGCTGGCTGGTCACCGGCGTGGGCATGCTGGTGCTGGCGCGGGTCTACCAGATGCTGGCGCTGCGCAAGCCCGAACTGGACAACGGCGTCTACGCCTATGCCCATGCGCTCTCGGGCGAGTACATAGGCTTTAACTCCGCCTGGGGTTACTGGATCAGCGCCTGGATAGGCAACGTCGGCTACCTGGTGGCCGCGTTCGGCGCGCTCGGCTACTTCTTCCCGGCTTTCGGTGAAGGCAACACCCCCGCGGCCGTCGCCGGCGCGTCGGTGGTCTTGTGGGTGGTCCATGCGCTGGTGCTGCGCGGCATCAACACCGCCGCCTGGGTCAATGCCGTGGTCACGGTGGCCAAGGTCATTCCGCTGCTGCTGTTCATCGTGCTGGCCGCGGCCGCGTTCCAGGCGCCCACCTTCAGCCTGGATTTCTGGGGCGGTGCCAAGCTGGGCTCCGTGCTGGAGCAGGTCAAGAGCACCATGCTGGTGACGGTATGGGTGTTTATCGGCATTGAGGGCGCCAGCGTCTATTCGGCGCGCGCGCGCCAGCGCAAGGACGTCGGCAAGGCCACGGTCATCGGCTTTTTGATCTGCCTGGCCTTGCTGATGGCCGTCTCGCTGCTGTCACTGGGCATCTTCACGCAGCCGGAACTGGCCGGGCTGAAGAACCCCTCCATGGCCGGCGTGCTGGAAAAAGCCGTGGGCACCTGGGGCGCCGTGCTTATCTATATAGGCCTGATTGTTTCCGTGGGCGGCGGCTTCCTGGCCTGGACATTGCTGGCCGCCGAATCGCTGTTCACGCCGGCCAACAGCGGCGTGATGCCCGAATGGCTGGGCCGCCAGAGCGGCAAGGGCGCGCCGGCCAATGCCTTGTGGCTGAGCAGCGCCATGGTGCAGCTCTTCCTCATCGTCACGCTGGTGTCCAAGGCGTCCTACCTGGCGCTGATCTCGCTGTCGACCGCCATGATCCTGCTGCCCTACCTGTTCAGCGCGCTCTACGGCCTCAAGCTGGCCGCGCGCGGTGAGGGGGCGGGCCCGGCCAGCGGCGCGCTGGACCTGCCCGTGGCCGCGCTCGCCTCGGTGTACTGCCTCTGGCTGCTGTATGCCGCCGGCGCCAAATACCTGTTGCTGAGCGCCCTGCTCTATGCGCCCGGCGCCGTCCTTTACGCCATCGCCAAGCGGCAGGCTCGCAAGCAGGCCTTCAGCGCGGGCGAAAAAGCCATGCTCGCCGCGGTGCTCGCACTCGCGGTGGTCGCGGGCTGGATGCTGGCCGCCGGAAAGTTGAGCCTGTGATGGCCGGCGTCCATTCAGAGACGGGCCGGCTGCGCAAGGTGCTGGTCTGCAGGCCCGGCCTGGCGCACACGCGCCTGACGCCCGCGAACTGCCGGGAGTTGCTGTTCGACGACGTGATGTGGGTCGCCCAGGCCAAAAACGACCACTATGCCTTTACCAGCGCCATGACGGAGCACGGCGTGGAAGTGCTGGAGCTGCACGACCTTCTCGCGGTCACGGTCGGCAACCCGATGACGCGCGACCGGTTGCTGGACCGCGAACTGGCCGGCACCGACTTTGAAGCCGCGGCTGTGCTGCGGCCCTGGCTGCAGGAACTGCCGCCGGCCCGGCTGGCCGAATTCCTGATCGGCGGGCTGACGCCGGCGGACCTGCCCTTCAAGCTGCCCGGCCTCACGGCCGCCTGCGCCAGCCCCTCGGACCTGCTGCTGCCCGCCCTGCCCAACACCCTGTTCACGCGCGACAGCAGCTGCTGGATAGGCGACGGCGTGGCACTGGGCTCCATGTACTGGCCCGCGCGCCGGCGGGAAAGCCTGCTCATGGCGACCATCTACCGCTCCCACCCGGCGTTCGCGGGCAAGGTCACCGAATGGTGGGGCGACCCGGGGCAGCCGCACGCGCAGGCCTCGCTCGAAGGCGGCGACGTCATGCCGCTGGGCAAGGGCCTGGTGCTGGTCGGCATGGGCGAGCGGACCTCGCCGCAGGCCGTGACCCAGCTCGCGCGCAGCCTGTTTGCCCGCGGCGCCGCGACCCGGGTGCTGGCGGCCCAGTTGCCCAAGTCGCGCGGCGCCATGCACCTGGACACGGTGCTGACCTTTTGCGACCGCGACCTGGTGACGGTGTTCCCGGAAATCGTGCAGGCTATCCGCGTGTTCAGCCTGCGCCCCGGCGAGAAACCGGGTGAGCTGGACGTCAGGGCCGAGGCGGAACCTCTTCTGGAGGTGCTCGCGCAGGCACTGGGCTTGCCCAAGTTGCGCGTCGTCGCCACCGGCGGCAATGCCTACGAAGCCGAGCGCGAGCAGTGGGACGACGGCAACAACGTGCTGGCGCTGTCGCCCGGCGTCGTCATGGCCTACAACCGCAACACCCATACCAACACCCTGCTGCGCAAAGCCGGCGTCGAAGTCATCACCATCCCCAGCGGCGAACTGGGGCGCGGCCGCGGCGGCAGCCACTGCATGTCCTGCCCCATCGAGCGCGACGCCGCCTGAGCCGTCATTGCGACACAACGAAAGACGGCCCCATGAGCTTTAACCTTCACAACCGCAGCCTGCTGGACCTCAAGGATTTTTCCCCGCGGGACATCCGTTTCCTGCTGGACCTGGCCGCCGAGCTCAAGCGCTCCAAATACGCGGGCAATGAACTGGCGCGCCTGAAGGGGAAAAACATCGCGCTGATTTTCGAGAAAGCCTCCACCCGCACGCGCTGCGCCTTCGAAGTCGCGGTGCACGACCAGGGCGGCCATGTCACTTACATCGACCCGGTCAGCTCGCAGCTGGGCCACAAGGAATCCCTGAAAGACACGGCGCGGGTGCTGGGCCGGCTGTACGACGGCATCGAGTACCGCGGCTTTCACCAGACGGTGGTGGAGGAGATCGCGCGCTTTTCGCACGTCCCGGTGTGGAACGGGCTCACCGATGAGTCGCACCCGACCCAGGTGCTGGCCGACCTGCTGACCATGCAGGAGTTTGGCGAAAAGCCGCTGCATGAGCTGTCTTTTTGCTACCTGGGCGACGCCCGCTTCAACATGGGCTGCTCCTTGCTGGTGGGCGGCACGCAGATGGGTATGGACGTGCGCATCGCCGCGCCCGCGGCGCTGATGCCGCCGCCCGCGCTGGTCGCTGAAATGCGCGAGCTGGCGAAAACGACAGGCGCGCGCATCACTCTCAGCAGCGATCCCGCCGAAGCCGTCAAGGGCGCGGATTTCCTTTACACCGACGTCTGGGTTTCCATGGGCGAGCCCGAGGAGGCCTGGAAGCAGCGCATAGCGCAGCTGCTGCCCTTCCAGGTCAACAGTGCCTTGATGAAGGCCACCGGCAAGCCGCGCACACGCTTCATGCACTGCCTGCCGGCCTTCCACAACCTGGACACCGAAGTGGGGCGCCAGATCCACGAGCGCTACGGCCTCAGCGAAATCGAGGTGACCGACGAGGTTTTCGAATCCGACGCGTCCATCGTGTTTACGCAGGCGGAAAACCGCATGCACACCATCAAGGCCGTGCTCGTGGCCACGCTGGCATGAGGCTGGTCGTGGCGCTGGGCGGCAACGCCTTGCTGCGCCGGGGCCAGTCGCCCAGCGCGCAGCACCTGCTCGAAAACATCCAGAGCGTGGCGGCCCAGCTGGCGCGCGTCGCGCTGCACCATGAGCTTGTGGTGACGCACGGCAACGGGCCGCAGATAGGCCTGCTGGCCCTTCAGAACTCGGCCTACGCGGCGGTGGCGCCCTACCCGCTCGACATGCTGGGAGCACAGACCGAGGGCATGATCGGCTACCTGCTGGAGCAGGAACTCGCCAACCAGCTTGCCCCCAACCGCCCTGTGGTCACCCTGCTCACGCGCGTGGAAGTCGATCTCAATGACCCGGCTTTCGGTCGGCCCACCAAACCCATAGGGCCTGTCTACACCCAGGAGGAAGCGCAGCGGCTTGCGCAAGCCATGCACTGGCATGTCGCGCCCGACGGCGCAAGCTTCAGGCGCGTTGTGGCTTCGCCCCTGCCCCTGCGTGTGCTGAGCGCGGACCCGCTGCGCTGGCTGCTGCAACACCAGGCCGTGGTCATCGCCGCGGGCGGTGGCGGCATCCCGGTGGCGCGCACGGCCGGCGGGCGGCCCCTGGAAGGCGTGGATGCCGTGATTGACAAGGACCTGACCAGCGCCTTGCTCGCGCTGGAGCTGGGTGCCGACTGCCTGGTGATCGCCACCGACGTGGACGCCGTCTACCTCGACTGGGGGCAGCCGACGCAGCGCGCCCTCGGCAAGGTCAGGCCGCAGGAGCTGCTGGCGCACAGCTTCCCCGCGGGCTCCATGGGCCCCAAGGTACAGGCTGCCACCGGTTTTGTGTCAAAGACCGGCAAGAAGGCGCTGATAGGTTCGCTGGCCCAGATCGAGGACATGCTGGCGGGCCGCGCCGGCACCGAAGTCAGTCCCGGCGGCGGCCCGGCGGCATAAGCCGGCGTGGAAGGGCCCCGCCCCGCCGCATCGCGCAGGGCTTGCGCAACAGGCCATCGCTTGAGGAATATCAAGACAGGCACTGCCTCGCCTGCCTACAGTGGCATCACCACCTTGTGGTGGTGACCACTTCATCCAAGGAACAAACCATGAAAACCGATTTTCAGCTCAAGGCTGATGTCACCGCCGAACTGGCCTGGGAACCCGCCGTCAATTCAGCCGGCATAGGCGTTCTCGTCAATGACGGTGTCGTGACGCTCACGGGGCACCTGAACAGCTTTGCCGAAAAAGTCGCGGCGGAGCGGGCTGTTCGCCGTGTGGCCGGTGTGCGCGGGCTGGCCATCGAGCTGGACGTGAAGTTGGTGGCGGCGCATCAGCGCAGCGACTCTGAAATTGCCTCGGTGGCCGCCTCCGCGCTGCGCTGGAGCGTGCTGCTGCCGCCCGAGCGGATCAGGGTCGAGGTGGAAAAAGGCTGGCTCACCCTCACGGGCGACGTCGACTGGGCCTACCAGTGCAGAACCGCCGAGAAATGCGTGCGCGGGCTGGTCGGCGTGCGCGGCCTGTCCAACAACGTTGTGGTGAAACCCACCGTCAGCACGCGCGACGTCGCGGCGGAGATTGCCGCGGCGCTGGCACGCCAGGCCGACCGCGAAGCCCGGCATATCCAGATCGACGTGGAGGGCGGTGAGGTCACCCTGCACGGCAAGGTGCATTCCCTGGCCGAGCGCGAAGCGGCCGCCGGCGCGGCCTTTGCTGCCAGGGGCGTGACGCGCATCGTCAACAAGCTCGAAGTCGGCGCGTAAAACGGCGCGGTGGCCCATGGCGGCCGGTGTCAGCCTTTCACCACCAGCACCGGGACCGGTGCATGCCGCACGATCTGCTCGGCATCGCTGCCCATCAGCATGCGCGCAAGGCCGCGCCGCCCATGCGAGCCCAGCACAATCATGTCGGCATGGGCCAGGCGGGCCTCCTCGGCGACCTGCTCGCAGACACGGCCGGCGCCCGACTCCACCAGCACGCTGTCGCACACCAGGCCCTGTTCGGTGGCGCGGCGCCGCATTTGCGCCAGCATTTTTTCACCGCCGGCGCGCATCAGCGGGAGCAGGTCCTCGCGATACGCCTTGGGGGTCTCAAAGCCGTTGACATGGTCCAGCTCGTCGATCACATGAAAAAGCCTGATATGCGCGCCATTCAGGCGCGCCAGTTCAATGGCGGTATCCAGCGCCCTGGTGGAGGTCGGGCTGCCGTCAACCGGCACCAACAGTTGGTGTATCGAGGCCATGCGATCAAACGGCGCTGGGCGACAAAGTCGTCGGGCGCACCGTTTCCTCGCTCTTTGCGCTGTCGCGGACCGCGCTGCCGAACACCTCCAGGGCGGACGAATAGCTGCCGTCGTCCACCGCGCGCGCGGTGAAGGAGGTCGACAGGATCGGCGGCCGGCCCAGAATCCGGTCGATTTCAGCGAAGGCATTGGTCGCGCCCTGCCCACCCATCACCGAGATGACCGCCACGTACTTGAGGCCTCGTGCATGGTCCCGCACAAAACTGCGCATGGGCGCCGCCAGTTCGGCAAGCCAGATGGGCGCGATCAGCACAACCGTTTCAAAACCCCGCGGGTCCGGCCCTTCATAACGAATCGCGGGATGGCGCTTGAACAGCGAATCCATCACGCAGCGCAGCATGCCCGCGGCGCCGGTGCGCGATCGCGCCTCGCTGACCTGGCCGCAGGGCCACTTGAATTTGCTCGACAGGAGATCGGCCACGCGGCGCGATGTCCCGGTGTTGGAATAACAAACAATGAGGGTTCGCTCGGACATGGTTCTGCTCCTTGGAGGGTTGCGCGCAAACAAAGCTGCGGTCGGCCGGTCGCTGCGCGGGCATCGGCCACCGGCAAAGGGTATGGCGAACGGCCGGCCCGGCCCTTGAGCTAAATCAAGGGCGGCGGCCTTGCAAGGCCGCTGAAACCCGGCGCAAGGCCAGCAGCCACAGCGTCATGGCGCCCAGGATCAGCAACAGCCAAGCGCCGCCGCGTACGGACGGCAGGACAAAACCCATGACCCCGCGCAGCCAGGGCTGCCACAGCACCAGCGAAAGAACCAGGGCAACCGCCGCGGCCAGGCGCGGCAACCAGGGATTCCTGAAGATGTTCACCGCATGGCGATGAACCAGCACCAGGAGAAACAGGCCCGCGACCAGGCCCAGGAACAGCGTCGTGCGTATCTCGGCCGCGGGCCAGCCCTGCCCCAGCATCAAGCTGTTGGCCGCGAGCAAGGCCAGCGCCAGGCCGAGGCCTTGCAGCAGGCCGTAGCGCATGTTGCGCAAGGCGAAGGGCGAATCCGCGGCCGGCCTGGGCGGGTGGCGCATCAATTCGGGATCCGCCGGTTGCGCCTCAAACAGGATGGAGCAGGCCGGGTCGATGATCAGTTCCAGCAGCACGATTTGCGCCGGCAACAGCAGCGCCGGCCAGCGCAGCAAGGCCGGAACCAGGGCCAGCGCCACGATGGGCGCGTGCACCGCAAAGATGAAGCGCACGGCGCTGCGGATGTTGTCGTCGACATGGCGGCCCTGGCGTATGGCCGTCGCGATGCTGGAAAAGCTGTCGTCCAGCAGCACCAGGGCGGCGGCTTCACGGGCCACGTCGGTCCCGCGCTCGCCCATGGCGATCCCGGCATCGGCGGCCTTGAGCGCGGGCGCGTCGTTGACGCCGTCGCCCGTCATGCCCACCGTGCCGCCGTCGGCCTGCAGTGCGCGCACCAGCCGCAGCTTCTGTTCGGGCCGCAGCCGCGCGCAGATGGCTGCACTCCTCAGGCGGGTCCGCAGCGCGGCGTCATCGAGCGCATCGATGTCCGCGCCCGTGAGCACATCGCAGGGATTGGGCAGGCCTGCCTGGCGGGCAATCGCGCTGGCCGTCACGGGATGGTCGCCCGTCATCATGATCACGCGAATGCCCGCCTCGCCGCAATCCCGGACCGCTTGCGGCACCGTGGGCCGCAGCGGATCGGCCAGGCCCAGCAAGCCGACAAAGCGCAGGCTGAGCTGCTGCTGGCCCGCGGGCAAGCCGGCCCCCACCCAATCGCCGCATGCCACGCCGAGCACGCGCAAGCCCCTGGCGGCCATGTCCTGCACCTGCTGTTGCACGGCCTCACGCCTGTGCGCCTCAAGGCGGCACAGGCCCATGACGGCTTCCGGCGCCCCCTTGCAGGCCAGGAAATACCGCCCGGGCGCGCCGCAGTCATAGGCATGGGTGACAGCCAGGAGCTGCGGCGTGAGCGGATATTGCCGCACCGGCTCAACCCCCAGGCGTGCCCTGGAATCCTGGGGCAGGCGGGTGTTTCCGAATGCCCGTATGGCTTTTTCCATGGGGTCAAAAGGCTTGAGCGGCGTGGCCAGCATGGCGCATTCGGCCAGCTCTGTGAGCGCCTGGGGAAGCGGCGCATCGCTGCCGGCCCTGAACACAGTGTTCACGCCCGCCAGTTCGACCAGTTCCATGCGATTCAGGGTCAGGGTGCCGGTCTTGTCCACCGCCAGCACCGTGATGGCGCCCAGCACCTCGATGGCGTCGACCCGGCGCGTGAGGATTTTTTGCCGCGACAAACGCCAGGCCGCCAGCGCCAGGAACACCGCGAGAACGACGGGAATCTCTTCCGGCAACACCGCCATCGCAAAAGCGATCGCCGGCAGCAGGCTGGCGACAAAGCCCTGCCCGTCCCTGAGCCAGCCCAGCAGGACCAGCAGCGCGGCCACCGCCAGCCCGGCGGCGGCGAAACCCCGCACAATGCGCCGTGACTGCCGGTACAGCCTCGAGGCCGGGGCCTGTGTCGTCGCCAGCGCCACGCCGATGCGGCCCATCGCGGTCCGGCCCGCGGTGGCCTGCACCCGGGCGAGTCCCCTTCCCTGCGTGACCACGGTGCCGGCGTAAAGCGCCGCGCCGCTTTCGCCGTCGGGCTCGTCGCCGCGCCCGGCCTGCGGATGCGGCAGCTTGGGCCTGGGCACGGATTCGCCGGTCAGCAGCGATTCATCGGCCTCCAGGGCCCCTTCCTGCAAGTCGGCATCGGCGGCGATGCGGTCGCCCTCGCGCAACACCAGGAGATCACCGCGGACCACGTCGCGGCAGGCGATGCGAAGCTCCCTGCCCTCGCGCAGGACCAGCGCGCGAGGCGCCGACAGTTCGCGCAAGGCTTGCAGCGCGCGCTGTGTCTTGCGTTCCTGGAACAGCGTCAACGCCACGATCAGCAAGACCGAGGCCAGCAAGAACGCGGCCTCGGCCGTGTCTCCCAGCAGCAGGTAACCCCCACCCGCCGCGAGCAGCATGAGGAACATGGGCTCCTTCACCACGCCCAGGGCCGTTCGCCAGAAGCTTTGCCGCTCGCTGCCGGGCAACAGGTTGGGGCCGTCCGCCCGCAGCCGCGCGGCGGCTTCCTCGTCACTGAGCCCCGGGGCCTGGGATGTGGCGCTCATTTTTCCGGCGGGACCGGCAAGCGGGTCCACCACCTATTTTTTGGCGCCGGAATCCGCGCCCTTGTCCGCCGCTTGCCGGCCGGCCTCGGCCGATTCCTGCGCGGCTTTTTCCGCGCTCCTCAGGGCATCCTGTGTTGCCTTCATGGCTTTGCGCGTTTGCGCCTCGTCGGGCCGGCCGGCCTTGCGCAGGGCGTCCTCCGCGCGCCCCGAGGCCGCGCGCACGGCGGATGCGGCCCGCCTGGCCGCTTCGGCCGCCTTCGCCGCCAGCTTTTTCATGTCGTCGGTGGCCGTCGCGGCGGCCCGCTCAGCTTTCTCGCGGGCCTTTCTGGCGGCCTCGTCCGCCTTGAGCGCCTGCTCCCGGATATTCGCGGCAGCCCGCTTTGACAGATCCTGGGCGGCGGTTTCGGCCAGCTGCAGCGTGAGCTTGACCAGGTCGGCCGCCGCGCGAGCGGAATCGGCCGCTTCCTCCGCGGCTTTCTGCGCGACGGCCTTCGAGCGCGCGGCCGCGCTCGAAGGCGCGCTGGAGGCTCCCGCCGCTGGCTGGGCTTTTTCCGGGGCCTGCGCCATGGCATCGCCGGCCGCGTAGCTCGCGGCGCAGGTGGCGAAGGCCGCGGCGATCATGAGAGTCCTGGCGTTCATGGTCTGCCTTTCGACAAAGTTCGGGCACCCATGATGGCCAGAACGGGCAGCCCGGGATTTGACGTAGCGCAAGGGACGAGCCCCTTCACCTCCGCTTGCGCCAGATCAATGCGGGCAAGCGGACTTTCCCGAAAATCCGGCACATCCGCCAATGCAAAGACATCCACCCCACAACTCAAAGGCCCTCCCATGAAGCATTACGACCATTCAATGGCAGCACACTTCGGCAAGCTCCTGGCCGCGCGCGAAGCCGAGTTAAGGGCCACCCTGGACACGGGCTACAGCAAAGAACTTGCGGCCGACCAGCCCGACGACTCGGAGGTGCAGGACTTCAAGGACCTGGCCGACCGGGAGTCGCAACACGGCATTGCGGCCCTGGAGGCGGCGCACGCCATGAACGAGCTGTCCCAGGTGCTTATGGCTGGCCACCGCCTGCGGGACGGCAGTTTCGGCCAGTGCCTGGAATGCGGCCAGCCGATAGACCTGCGCCGCCTGGAGGCACTGCCGGAAGCGGCGTTCTGCCTGGCCTGCCAGGCTGCCGGCGAAAAACCGCCGCGCCAATGACACGGAACTTGATCCGCATCAAGCGTCCATTCCCGGGAATCGCCCATAGTCATGGTGTCCCAATCCCAAAGAGGCATTCACCATGTTCAAGCGAATCCTGATCCCGGTGGACGGCAGCGACACCTCCACCAAGGCCCTGGTCGCCGGCCTGCAGATGGCGCGCGAGACCGGCGCCAGCGTGCGCCTGGTGCATTTCGTCAACGAGATGGCCTACCTGAGCGGCATAGACCCCTATGGCAGCTACTCGGCCGACCTGGCCGGCATGATGCGCGAAGGCGGCGCCAAGGTGCTGGCCGATGCCATGGCCGTGGCCCAGTCGGCGAGCGTGGAGGTCAGCCAGGTCCTGCTCGAAGAGCCCGGAAACCGTCTTGGCGAGGCCGTGGCCACGGCGGCCAGGCAATGGGGGGCCGACCTCGTGGTGGTCGGCTCGCACGGCCGGCGCGGCATTGGGCGTGTGCTGATGGGCAGCGGTGCGGAACAGATTTTGCGGCTGGCACCTGTGCCTGTGCTGGTGATTCGCGGCGCCGCACCGGCAGAAGGCGGCGAGCACCCGGTAGATTGAGCCTGCGAGGCAGACCTCCCCCCGGTGCGATGGCCACGCATAGATCGCCATGCAAGAAACTCCCCACACGCCCGTCGCCAACCGCTTGCGCCTGCGCAGGCTGGGCATAGACACCTACCAGGAACCGGTGCTGTACATGCACCGCGACTGCCCCGTCTGCCGTTCGGAAGGCTTCGAGGCGCAGTCGCGGGTGGAGCTGCGGATGGACGGCCGCACCATCGTCGCGACGCTCAATGTGGTCAGCGGCGATTTCCTGTCGCCGCAAGAAGCCGGCCTGTCCGAGGCCGCCTGGCGCCTTCTCGACGCGCGGCCCGGCGGGGAAATTTCGCTGCACCACCCCGCGCCGCTCGAATCGCTGGGCCATGTGCGCGCGAAGGTCTACGGCAAGCGCCTGGGCCAGGCGGCCATTGATGCCGTGATCGGGGACGTCGCGGCGGGCCGCTATTCGGACCTGCAGCTGGCGGCTTTTGTGACCGCCTGCGCGGGCGAGCACCTGGACACGGACGAAACCATCGCGCTCACGCGCGCCATGGTCAACGCCGGCGAACGCATGCACTGGGGCGAAGGGCCGGTCATGGACAAACATTGCGTGGGCGGCCTGCCCGGCAACCGCACCACCATGGTCATCGTGCCCATCATCGCGGCCTGCGGGCTGCGCATGCCCAAAACCTCGTCGCGCGCCATCACCTCACCCGCCGGGACGGCCGACACCATGGAGACGCTGGCCCCGGTGGACCTGGACGTGGCGCAGATACGCCGCACGGTCGAGCGCACCGGCGGCTGCATCGTCTGGGGCGGCGCCGTGCGGCTCAGCCCGGCCGACGATGTGCTGATCCGCGTCGAACGCCCGCTGGACCTGGACAGCCAGGGGCAGCTTGTCGCGTCCATCCTGTCGAAGAAGGCCGCGGCCGGTGCCACGCATGTGCTGATCGACATGCCCGTCGGGCTGACCGCCAAGGTTCGCAGCGCGCATGCCGCCGGCCAACTTGCGCGGCAGCTCGAACAGGTCGGCCAGGCCCTGGGCCTGCGCACGCAGGTGGTGCAGACCGACGGCGTGGCACCTGTGGGCCGCGGCATAGGCCCCGCGCTGGAGGCGCGCGACGTGCTGGCGGTGCTGCGCCGCGAGGATGGCGCGCCGGCCGATCTCGCGCAGCGCTCCCTGTACCTGGCCGGGCGGATTCTTGAATTCGGCGGCGCCGCGCCGGCCGGCGGCGGCATCGCGCTGGCCACCGCCGTGCTCGAGGACGGGCGCGCCTGGAAAAAATTCCAGGAGATCTGCGAAGCGCAAGGCGGCCTGCGCGAACCGCCGGTAGCCGCCTGCAGGCAGCCCGTGCCCTCACCACGCGCCGGCACCGTGATTGCCATCGACAACCGGCGTCTGGCCCGCATCGCCAAACTCGCGGGGGCGCCCACCTCGGCCTGCGCCGGCATCGACATGAATGTGCAACTGGGCGCGGTCGTGGAGCGCGGCCAGCCCTTGTTCACGCTGCACGCGGCCTCGCCGGGCGAGCTGTCCTATGCACTGGAATACGCCACCACGCAGGCCGAAGCCGTGCATGTGATGGAGGACGCGCGATGAAGCGCGAACCGATAGTGGTCCTCGCCCTGCCCGGCGGCGCGCCGCTGGCCGCGGCGCTGGCGCGCAGCCTGCGCTGCGGCTGGAGCGAGCTGGCGCTGCACCGCTTTCCGGACGGCGAAACCGGCGTGCTCATCGCCGCGCCGGTCCAGGGCTGCCGCGTCGTGCTGGCCGGCAGCCTGGACCAGCCGGACGCCAAGACACTGCCGCTGATTTTTGCGGCGGACGCGGCGCGCGAGCTGGGCGCCTCGCAGGTCGGCCTGGTCGCGCCCTACCTGGCCTATATGCGGCAGGACAAGCGTTTTCATCCCGGCGAAGCCGTCACCTCGCGCAGCTACGCGCGGCTGCTGTCCGCGTCGCTGGACTTCCTGGTGACCGTCGACCCGCACCTGCACCGCGTGCACAGGCTGGACGAAATCTATTCCCTGCGCACGCAGGTCGTGCCGGCCGCTCCCCTGATTGCCCGCTGGCTGCGCGGCCATGTCGCGTCGCCCTGGCTGATCGGGCCCGACGAGGAAAGCGCGCAGTGGGTCGCCGAAGTCGCCAGGCTGGCCGGCGCGCCCTGGAGCGTGCTGCGCAAAACGCGGCGCGGCGACCGGGACGTGGGTGTCAGGCTGGCAAGCCCCGAACGCTGGCCGGGGCACGCGCCGGTGCTGCTGGACGACATTGTTTCCACAGGCGAAACCATGCTCGCCGCGGCAAGCCTGCTGAAAAAAAACCGGCTGGGCGCTCCCATTTGCATCGCCGTGCATGCGCTGTTTAACGTGGAAGCCCAGCGCCGTTTGCTCGAAGCAGGGGTGGCGCGCGTTCTGAGCTGCGACACGGTCGCCCATCCTTCCAATGCCATCCGCATGGCGCCCTCGCTGGCGCGCGCCGTGCGCCGGATCGGCGCCGCCAAGGGCTGAATGCCTCCTTTCTGCGCTATATCAAATACAGCGGTTTGCGGCGCGCCTAAGCTGGCGCCATGAAGATCCAATTCCTGGGCGCCACCGACACCGTCACCGGCTCCAAATACCTGGTCCGGCATGTCAAATCCACCCTGCTGGTCGATTGCGGCCTGTTCCAGGGCTACAAGCCGCTGCGCTTGCGCAATTGGTCGCCGCTGCCGATGGATCCAGCCGGCATCGATGCGGTGATCCTGACCCATGCCCACATCGACCACAGCGGCTACCTGCCGCTGCTGGCGCGCCAGGGTTTCAAGGGCAAGGTGTTCTGCACCCCGGCGACGGCCGACCTGTGCCGCATCCTGTTGCCCGACGCCGGCCACCTGCAGGAGGAAGAAGCCGAATACGCCAACCGGCACGGCTTTTCAAAGCACGCGCCGGCCCTGCCCCTGTACACGCGCGAGGATGCGCTGCGCTGCCTCAAGCTGCTGCACCCGGTGCCCGCCGGCAAACCCTGGCATCCGGCGCCGGGCCTGAACGCCAGCCTGACGCCCTCGGGCCATATGGTGGGCTCGTCCTTCGTGCGGCTGGACAACGGCTCGCGCTCCTTGCTGTTTTCCGGCGACATAGGCCGGCCCAACGACCTGGTGCTCAAGCCGCCCTCCCCCATGGACGGCGCCGATTACCTGGTGGTGGAATCCACCTATGGCGACCGCCTGCACAAGGACTCCGACCCCCTGCTCGCGCTGGGCCAGGTGATCCAGCGCACGGCCGCGCGCGGCGGCGTGGTGGTGATCCCGGCCTTCGCCGTGGGGCGCGCGCAAAGCCTGTTGCACTGCATCGAGGTGCTCAAGACCCAGGGCGTCATACCGCGCAGCCTGCCGGTCTACCTCAACAGCCCCATGGCGGCCAAGGCCACCCAGGTCTACCTCAAGCACAAGGCCGAGCTGCGGCTGACGTCGGCGGAGTGCGAAGCCATGGCCCATACGGCCCACATCGTTGAATCACCGGAAGAGTCGCGCCTGCTCAATGCCAAACACGGCCCCATGGTCATCATTGCCGCCAGCGGCATGGCCACGGGCGGGCGTGTGGTCCACCACCTCAAAGCCTTCGCGCCCGACAAACGCAACACCATTGTGTTTGCCGGCTTCCAGCCCGGCGGCACGCGCGGCGCCCTCATCGCCGGCGGTGCGCCCACGGTGCGCATCCACGGCCAGGAGGTGCCGGTGCGCGCCGAAGTGGCCATGCTGGACGACCTGTCGGCCCATTCCGATGCCGCCGAGATCATGGGCTGGCTGCGCGGCTTCAAGTCCGCGCCCCGGCAGACCTTCATCACCCACGGCGAGCCGGCCGCGGCCGACGCCATGCGCCAGCGCATAGAACGCGAGCTGCACTGGCCCTGCAAAATCCCCTGTTACCTGGAGACTGCGGCGCTGGCTTGATGCAGGTCAAGATCGCCGCCCCCAAACCGGCCAATACTGTGCGTATTGCAATTCCAGATCGAGGCAGTCACCATGTTCAAACGAATCCTGATCCCCGTGGACGGCAGCGAAACCGCCAATAAGGCCCTGGTCGCCGGCCTGCGCATGGCACGCGAAACCAGCGCCAGCGTGCGGCTGCTGCATGCCATCAATGAACTGGGCGCCATGGCTGCCGATGGCACTTACTCCGGCGACGTGGCCGGCATGCTGCGCGAAGGCGGCGCCAAAGTGCTGTCCGATGCCACGGCCATCGCGCAGTCGGCCGGCGTGGCGGCCGACCAGAGCCTGTGCGAAGAACTCGGCAAACGCCTGGGCGAAGTCGTGGCCGAGGCCGCCAAACTCTGGGGCGCCGACCTCGTGGTCGTCGGCTCCCACGGCCGGCGCGGCCTGGGGCGTGTGCTGCTGGGCAGCGGCGCGGAAGAGATTTTGCGACTGGCGCCAGTGCCTGTGCTGGTGGTTCGGGATGCGGCTGCGCAAGGTGGCGGCCAGGCCGCGGGCAAAGCCTAATAGGAGGTGGCCGCACCTACTACGCTCACTCACGCCGGGTACTGGCAAGGCGTATTTTGTGTGGGAATGAAATTAGTTTGGGAGCTCGAGTTGCGGCACTTTATAGACGGTAACGGACAGCTTGTACTCACAGAGTTCAACATCCCTGATGCTGGCGCAGGCCAGTTTCAGGTCCTCAGATATGAGGCGGCAAACGATGATGCCGCGCACGCGCTGCCTAGGTTCGGCCAGTTCCCTGCGAACCCAGTTCATGTACCGTAGCAACTGGCCAACTACGCGGTCATAACCGCGAGAGACTTTCAGCTCAAGGACAACAAAGGCGTTGGACTGGTCCAGAGCCAGAATATCGATGCGCCGACCGCCGCCGGCCTCGAACTCGATCCCACGGATGCCTTCGTCCTCATAGAGCCGCAACCCAGGCTCGATGCACTCAAGGTTTTCAGCAAGGTAGCGCTGCAGATCTTTCTCAAGGAGAAATTCCGACGAGCCAGGTGCTGCCTCTTCGTCTTCTTGCTCCTCATCGACGGCCGCGTCTGCCTCCTGGCGCGCCACATCGCCGACGACCATTTCATGAATTGGCGCAGGATCCTTCCCAGGTTCATAAAGGCGGTACTGACCCGAATCCACCTTGAATAAGAGGTCATCGGTTTCATTTGTGGCTGAGTGGTGCAGCCGGCTGCGGTCATTCGTCGCCGCCTGGACCAGATGCGCGCGGATGCTACCCGGCTTTAACAAGGGGTAATTCTTGGCGAACCATTCAACTGCGCGCGAGGTCGTAAACACCTGGCCCGGTTTCAGGCCCCAGGTAAGAAGCATGTCCTTTAGCAGCGCCCGGGTTGGTTTGTCGTAGTGTTGTCTTGCCATGTCAACTCCAAAAACAAAGCTCCCGGCCGCATGGCAAAGATAACTCAAGGGTATCTCATCCATTCCCAGCCGTAGAAGGATTTATTGGATGTTTAATCGAGACACTGCCGAGTTAATAAAAGCGACCCTGATGCTTCACACCATCCGTGACGATCTGGGCCGCCTGGACTTCCAGCCACCGTGTAGCTTGTCACTGGCTCAACAATTCGGTGACCGTTGGGTGTTGAACACAGAACCGATACAAGAATAACGGAGTGGAAGTAGTAGCTTGTTACTTGACTTCGCTCTTTATGGATTCGATGAGGTCATCAATTGATGGTGCTTTGCGCAGCCTCATCAGGCTAGTTACAAGCCATATGAAGCAAACGATTGCACCAATTACGAAGATTGCTCGCCACGTGTCAGCGGACAGACTCCAGGCAGCCTTAAATTCTGCGGAGCAGAACACTAAAACAATTGTGATGAAAAGGCCTAGAGGTACTTGCCATGCTTGAGTAGAAGTCCATTTTCCAAGGTATTCCAGCAGTCTTAGTCGCAGTTTGTCTTCAGTAATCCTAATTAGCTTTTGCGAAGTGTTGTTGTGGTCTTCTACGATCGCTATTCCTGAGTTCTCTCCGATTGGAGGAATATTGTTCATGACAAGAGGCCCCCCATCATGAGCCCGCCACCCATCATGATTTGCAGCTCAATCTTGGTGTAATTGCTTAGCCGATATACGATGGCCAAATAATAGATTGGTGAGCCTGTCTTTGACTGTGCGAAGCGGGTGGGCTTGTTGGTAACTGCGCCGAGAGGCTCGTTGAAATTCGCGAATGACATTTCAACGACGTTGCCAATCCACTCATGCCGAATTATTGGTGCTTCTTTCTCTCGATAATCTTTCAAGGGGGCAGTAGTTAACTTGAGATGTAGAACTTCGGTGGAAGTGATCGGCACATCTAGCTCAGCGGTTTCACCATCGCCTATGAATATAGTGGTGAATGCTAGTACAGTTTTGTTCCCTACTCTCATTCTTATCCCTTGTGTTTGTTGGTTCTCGTAAGTTGTCGTTCTGCGACGTCGGGCCGGCCACCCCGGCAATAGAGCTAGAGGGCGACTAGTTCAGCGATCTTCGCTGCGACGTTTGCCATCGCCTCTTCTGCAGTGCTCAGGCCGCTTCGCGAGCCGAGCAGTGGGCTGACTTCGCGGAGAGCTTCATACGTCGTGTCGTGCACGATAGGAACGAGCAGGTCACGCGCTAGGAGTACCGAAAGCTCTTTGTCGGCGATGCCCTCTCCCTGGACGCGGCGCAGCAGCGCAGGGGTCACCAGTACGATCCCGACTCGCGACTTCGCCAGTCCCTTGTCGATCTCACGCAGCAACGACGTGCCGAGAGCGACGTCCTTTTCGCTAAACCAGACTGTGACACCGAGCGACTCGAGCAGATCGTGCAGATCCTTGGCGGCCCCCTGCCGGTCGTCCCACGCGTGGCACAGGAAGACATCTCGAAGGTCAGGCAGCACCGCTCGCTTCTCGAAGCTGTCGCGGACCGGCGTGAGTGACCGTACTTCGGCAGGCGTGTACGACACGGGCGACCCCGCTCTCGACCAGCGCGGCCTTGAACTGCCGCTGGATCCACCACCGCCGCCGCTGCTGCTATAGCCACCCCCGCTGCTCCTCGGCGGGGAGTAGGACGGGTACGACCCGTAGCCGCCGTAGCGGTTATAGCCGCCACCACCGCATGCAGGGCAGTCTGCCCGACCGCTTGCTGTGCGATGACCCTGTACTGGTGCTGTGCATCTAGCCATTGGTGGTTCCTAGCTGTTTATGGGACGATGGTGTCTTGAACCGCCACATGGTAGGCTTTTTGTCACATTGCGCCTCCTCTGAATAGATGGGGCTGGACGCGAAAAAACCCTCTGTTCGGGAGAATTCTTGGGCGCATGGCTGACTGGCCGAATCCGATATAAAACCGGGACAAAAAGAACAAGCTGATGGATTGATGGGTGGTTGTTCGTCTATTCACGCTACAAAGGTTGCTGCCATGGAAAAAGTTGAAGAACTTTTTACGCGCTTGGATCAAGGTGATGACATTGATGGGATCAGGCGTGACATCGCAGATCTCATTGTTGAGTCCATGAATCAGAAGCGTGAAGAATTCGGTTATTGGGAGAAACATCAGTTTGGCGGTGCTATCGCAGCGTTAGGTCGAAACATTGCGATTGGGAATAAGGCATCTACATCCTCGCTGAGGATGTGTCTTTCCTGTATTGAGAACGCCTTTACACCGCCCGATGAGCGAGACGAAAATTACGTACCAGGCAAACCTGAAGTTGAGGCGCTTACGTTCGATCTGTTGATGGATGACGTACGCAAGCTAGGCGGTCACTAAATCGTCAAAAAAACCAATTACAAGAGGTAAGCGCCTTCCATTGGGAGCCCTCACCTTCTTCAAGGACGCAAAACTTTGAGGAAGCACAAAAGAAACACCCCGGCAATTCCCACCCCCATAAAAACCTTGGTGCGGAACACCACGGTCTTTGCCAGGGCATCCCCTTGCCTGGCCAGCTCGATGAAAAATTTGCTGGACTTGTCGGAGCCATGCAACTTGATCAGCTTGAGTTTTAGGGGTGTGATCCAGGCAAGGCCCAAAATCAGCCACGCAAACAGTCCACCGATGACAACAATATCTCTCATAAGAATCCTCTTTAACGCGGTTCTAATAGGCGCATGGAGATAGCCGCCGCTTCTTTCTTGATCACAGTCCTGGGTGTCTTCCCGGTCATAGCGCTGGTTGTGCAGGTATACCGCGACTCACGTGGAAAAAAACGCAACCTGGCCATGCGCTGCTATGCCTGCGATTCCGGCGGGTATTTGTTGCCCGTTCCGCACTACAAAGGGGATACCTTTCTCTATTGCCTGCCTTGTACAAAAAAGCAGTATAGAAGTGAACGGGTTTTGGGCTATGTGGTGCTATTGGTCGCCGCTGTTGGCTTAGTTGGCTGGGCGATTCTTTCCCGCGGATAGTCCATGTTGACATAGATCAATACCCGAATCGCTGCAGCCTCTAAATTACAGACGCTGCAACAGCAATTTTTCTGCATTCAAGCCATGAAGACCCTCTTCAGCCGCCGGAACACACGCTACACCGCTATCGTGATGCTATTCGCCTGGCTGATCACTTTGGGTGCAGGCATTGCCAATGCATGCCTGCTGAGCGATGGGCACGGCCATCCCGGGTCAGTGCAACAGCTTCAAGCGACCGCGCACGTCGAGGCAGACGAACACGCACAGGACCCCGACGAGGCGATTTGCCTGACGGTGTGCGCTGCGGAACAAACAGCCGCCATCAAAGTCAAGCCTTTTGACAATGCCGCTGATTCGCAACTGGCGCTCGTTGCGTGGGCGCCTGCGCTGACCGTTGCGCTTGTCGATCTTGATGATCGATCCGCACCCTTGAAAGCTGAGACCTGGCGCGAGCCGCCGGTGTCTATCCGCTTCCTGCGGCTCACCCTTTAAATCCTCGCTCCCCGGGCGTGGTGGCTCAGCGCGCAGGCGCTGGGGATTGCGCCTGCTTCATCTGTTCCGACGCCCTGACCGGCCCTGTCGGAACCTCCTCCCATCCAGCCTTGTTCCTTATTTTCCAAAGGAGTCTTTATGACTACGCCTCGCCATACCGTTCTGGCCATTGCAATGGCAGCAGCATCCTTCGGTGCCTTTTCACAGACCGATGCGGAACACACACAACACCATGCACCCGAAGCCGCAAAAAGGGCCCTCACGGCTCCAGCGGCCAAATCACCTTCCATGCCCCGGGAATCGATGCGGGCGATGGATGGAACGATCAAGGCCATGCGTGAGATGCACGAAAAAATGATGGCCGCGAAGACGCCTGAAGAGCGCAAAGCGCTGATGGCCGATCACATGAAAACCATGCAGGACGGCATGTCCATGATGGAAAAAATGGACTCCACGGGGGGCATGCCGGAGATGGGCGATATGAAGGGGACCGGCAAGGGACCAGGCACCATGAAAGGCGGTATGCCCATGAACATGATGGCCTCCCACGAGGCGATGCAAAAGCGCATGGAAATGATGACCACCATGATGCGGATGATGATGGATCGATTGCCCTCAGCCCCCGCTCAATAGTTCCAGCAAGCCGCCTGAGTCTGAACGCCTGGCCCTTCGCACCCAGGCACAAAGGAGTTTCAAATGAACGATACCCACGGGAATCCGCCCCAACACACGCCCCCACACACGTCTCCGACGCCGTTCTGGCGAACACGCTACGGCGCGGGATTTCTGGTGTTTGGCGCCATCGCAGCCTACTTTTTACTGACCGAGCATCTGGCACATGTGGTGGGTTTGCTCCCGCTGCTGTTGCTGCTGGCCTGCCCATTGATGCACGTGTTCATGCATCACGGCCACGGAAGCCATCACCATGGCGACCTTCCGCCCCCTCCTGATGCCGGCAAGCCAAACCCATCCCAAGGCGGAGGCGCATCATGAGCCAGGACCAACCCGCCTACGGCCTGTGGACGCTGGTGATCTTCAATTCGGCGATCTTCATCATGTTTGCCTACAGCTTTTTTAAACCAGCCACGGCCAGGGACTGGCGAACTTTCAGCGCATTCTCGGCATTCATCGTGGCCTTGTTTGTGGAGATGTACGGCTTCCCGCTCACCATCTACCTTCTGTCCGGATGGCTGCAAACCAGGTACCCGGGCCTGGACATCCTGACGCATGATGCCGGCCACCTGTGGAGCACGCTGATGGGAGAGAAAGGCGATCCCCATTTCGGGCCCTTGCATATCGCAAGCTATGTATTGCTGGGCTCCGGCTTCTACCTGCTGTCCAAGGCCTGGAATGTGCTGTACCACGCACAGCGCAGGCACGCCCTGGCGACCGCCGGGCCTTATGCCCGGATTCGGCATCCGCAGTACGCGGCATTTGTCCTGATCCTGCTGGGTTTTCTGATCCAGTGGCCTACCCTGCTGACCTTGCTGATGTTTCCGGTCCTGCTGCTGATGTACGGGCGGCTGGCCTTGGCTGAGGAAGCGGAGATGCGCGCCCGGTTCGGCGCTGAATTCGACAGCTACGCGAGGCGCACGCCCCGGTTCTTTCCGCGCTTCGGACAGCCGGCCTCGGCGGCTTGAGCCCATGAATTCGCAGTACCCGTTTCACCGTGAGGCCACGGTTCAGGTGGCGGCGAGTCCCCAGGCGGTATTCGCGCTGCTGGACGACCCTCAACGGCTGGCGGCGCACATGGAGAAGCCCTCGCTGATGATGGCGGGAGCCGCCATGAAGATCGAGACCGACGGCAACAAGGGCAAAGCGCTCGGTTCGGTGATCACCATCAAAGGACGGATGCTCGGCATGGCCCTGTCGGTGTCGGAGAAAGTGACTGACTATGCGCCGCCGCTGCGCAAGTCGTGGGAAACCTTCGGCCAAACGCATCTCCTGGTCGTGGGCGCCTATCGGATGGGTTTTGTGCTTGCGCCGGACGCCGGGTCGTCGCAGGAGTGGTCACGGCTGCGTGTGTGGATTGATTACGACTTGCCCGCGGGACCATGGGCGCGCTTGCCCGGGAAACTTTTGGGGCGAATCTATGCCGACTGGTGTGTGCAACGCATGGCGACCGACGCAGCGCGTGCATTTTTGAAAGAAGAAGCCAGGGGGCCTTAGCTGCCTGGCTAAACACCTTGAACCAAGGCGGCGCCTGTATCCTTGAAAAAAAACAGGCGCCGCAGGGCTTTATTTGCCCAGCCCGATTGCCGCGCGCATCTTCTCCAGCTGCTCCGCCGTCGGCACCACAAAGGAGAATTGCGGGCCCAGGTCCATGGCGACGGCGAGTGGCTTGGACGGTGCCGTCAGGCCCTGGAAGGCGGCAACGGCCTTTTTGGCGGCGGCATCGGGCACGCTGGCATGCAGGTAGAGGCCAAAGCCGACGCTCGTGGCCTTGGTTGGAACCACCACGAGGCGTGCCTGGTGCACCTTTTCGGAGCGCCCGGCAAGGCCCTTGAGGCTGACGCCCAGCGCGGCGGGCTCGCGGGTGACGACGCCTGCCCAGGACTGCTCCTCCCACGCAAAGACGGCTTTGGCAATCAGGCCCTGCTGGCCGACGGTGGCTTGCGGTGCGACGTCCTCCACATTGCCGCACAGGCCTTCGGCTTTGGCGATGGCCGCTTCCACGCCGGCGGCGGTGCCAAAACATTTGGAGCGCTGAAGCTGGTCCAGCACGGCTTTCTGCTCCGCCGGCGGCAGGGTTTTCAGCGCCACGGCGCCCGCATCGGTGGCGGCCTTGCCGGCAGTGGTGATGGCCAGCACGGCGGGCTGGACCACTTCATTGTTGAATACCGCGAGCTTGTAACCGCTCATCAGGCCGGTGACCTGGTTGGTGTAGACCCAGCAATAAGGTGTACGCCCCGAGGCGGTGATGTCGTCCACTTTCTTGATGGCATACAGCGGCGCCTGCGGCAGGCCGGCGCGGCCTATGAAGGCATGCATTTCCTGTTCGGCCACGGCGCTTTGGTAGGCGGCCTCACCGCGGAAGAGCTGGGGGTTCATATAGGCCCCTCCCTCGCAGTTTTGTGCCTGGGCGGCCGGTGACAGGCAGGCGGCGGCCAGTGAAAAGGAAATGAGGGACAGATAACGCATGTTGGGCTCCCGAAGCAGTGGCGTTTGGCGTTGAGATAACTGGGCTGTGGCTACCCGAATTGGTAACCAAACGTCACAAGCACGCTTTGGGCCATCATACTGACGCCCTGGCTGAAAATGCTAACTTTTTACTGCGGGTTGACCCGAGTATTAGGCTGAAAGCGTAGCCATCAGTTCTACAGTTTGACACTCCGGCACCCGAGCTCCCCCTATCAAGGCAGCGCCTGTATTCTTGAAAAAAACACATGCATCAGGTCCGTGAACGCATCCGCCGGAACGGTTTCGTGCCGGCGGGCGTCCAGTTCGGCGATGTGCTCCATCTCCATGGGCTGTGCCTCAAGCGCCGCCATGGAGATGTCCTTGAAGATGCGTTCCTGGGTGGTCGTGATGTAGACGATGCGGCAGTTGTGGTGGCGCATGTCGGTCGCGATCTGGACGTACTTCCTCAGCACCGCCTGCTCCGGGCCTTCCAGGATCTGGGCGAACACGCCGCCCCCAAAAACCAGCAGGCCGGTGATGCCCAGGGGCGGGTTGTTTTTGGCCGCGCTTTTCAGGACGCCGTTCACGGCTTCTTCGTTGATGCCTTCATGGGCGTCGCTGATGTAGAGCAGTCTGATCATGATGCGTGCCCCCTGAACTGGATTTGCAGTACCCGGATATGCAAGAGCTGGCTTGCCTGCCTGGTCTGAACCCCATCATCCCCTTATTCCAGCTTATTGAACAGGTGAGCCGTTCAGGCAGAAAAAAACCCTCCGCTCAGGGGAGGGTTTGTTGGCCAGTACGGAGATCGGCGTTCTCCGCGCAGGTACCGGGCAAAGGCTAGCCCAGGCGCCCTTCTTGCCGCAGCCGCGCTCCAATCCGCTGGATCTCCGCCTCCCCCTGGGCCAGCGCCGCCCGGCTGGTGTGCACCGAGTAATAACCCATGACCAGTTCATGCGGATGTTTGACGGCCGAGCCCAGCACAAAGGCCGTGTCGCCCTGGGCCGTGAAGGCTATGGCCTCGCCGGACTCTTCGAACACCGCGAGTTCGCCGGTGGCTATGGGGCCGCCGCTGTCGTCGCCCGTATCCAGCCGTCCCTGGTTAACCGCGACCCAGCCCACGGTGTGGCCTTCGGGCGGTGTGTAGCGCCACTGCTCGCCGTCCTTGAGCTTGACAGCCAGGTAATTCATCTGGGCCGGCGCGGGAATCAGGCTTTGCGCCGCGCCATAGCGGCCCAGCAGCACACGCGCCGGGCCTTCTTGCGGCAACTGTTCGGGCGAAAGGTAAAGGCTTTCGGCCGGCGCGTTTTCTTCGGCCGCGGGCAGCGCGACCCAGAGCTGGAAGCCCTGGACCGGTGAATCGCTGACGGGCGCGCCTGTGTGCCAGACGCCATTGCCGGCGCGCATCCATTCGACGCCGCCGGCCGGCAGCACGCCTTTTTTGCCGGTCGTGTCTTCGTAGCTGACCTGGCCTTCGACCATATAAGTCAGCGTGGCGATGCCTGAATGCGGGTGCATGCCGAAGCCTTTGTGGCCGGCCGCCGGCTTGAAACCGAACAGGTCCAGGAACACAAACGGCTTGAGGAACTCACCCAGGTCGCCGGGGCTGACCAGCCGCGTGATGGGCCCATGGGCGCTGCCGCGTGTGCGGTACACGATGGCGCGGGCGGCGCTTGCAACCGCGGCGCTGCTCATACAGCCTCCCTGGCGGTCTTGAGCGCCCTCGCCCACCAGGCCATGTCGTCCAGCAGGCCGGTGGCGGCCTGGGCCAGGTGCGGGAAGTCCTCAAAGCTTTTGCCCTGCTTCCAGATGCCCATGAACTCCACCATGCCGATGTGCACCGCATTGCGCACGGGCGCCATCTGCAGCTCGGTGGCGACCAGGCGCAACTGCTCGACGGCACGCGCAGCGCCCACGCCGCCGTAGCCGACAAAACCTATGGGTTTGCGGATGAATTCCTTGTAGGCATAGTCCAGCGCGTTTTTGAGCACGGCGCTGGGGCCGTGGTTGTATTCGGGCGTGACGACGATCAGGCCGTCCAGCGTGGCGAGCTTGGCGGCCCAGCGCTGCGCGGCCTCGTTTTTGACGGGCGCCCAGGCCGGCGACATGGGCTCGGCGAAGAAAGGCATGGGGTGGTCGCGCAAGTCTATCAGCTCAAAGGCCAGGTCTGTGCGCTGCTGGGCAAGGCTGTGTATCCATTGCGCGGGCTTGTCGCCGAAGCGGCCTTCGCGGGTGGAGCCGATGACGATGCCGATGCGGGGTGTGTTTGAGTTCATGGGATGGTCCTGGAAAACAAGGTGGGAGGCCTGGGCGGCCCATGGACTGAAGATTAGGGCTGCACTCATTCATTGACTAGATGGCAGAATCGGATTGCACTGATCCACTCAAAGAAGGAATAAGCCATGCTGGACCTCAACGACATCGCCCTGTTTGTGCAGGTGGTGCGCTGCGGCAGTTTTGCCGAGGCGGCGCGGCGCCTGGGCCTGCCGGCCAATACCTTGAGCCGGCGCGTCCAGCAGCTGGAAAGCCGGCTAGGCACACGGCTGATGCAGCGCTCCACGCGCAAGCTCACCTTGACCAGCGCGGGCCAGGCTTTTTATGAGCGCTGCGCGGGCGCGGTTGACGGGCTGACCGAGGCCGGCCAGGAACTGGTGACGGGCAGCCAGGAGCCCAGCGGCCTGGTGCGCGTGGCGGCGACCGCCGATTTTTTTGATTTTTTCCCCATGGAATGGGTGACCGAGTTCCTGGCCGCGCACCCGCGCGTGCGGCTGGATTTTGTGCTCAGCGACGCCCACGCCGACCTGATTGCCGAGCAGATCGACGTGGCCTTCCGTGGCGGCCCGATGCGTGACTCGGGCTATGTGGGCCGCCAGTTGCTGGGCGCGCGCAGCGATGGCATGGTCGCCAGCCCGGCCTACATCGCCGCGCGCGGCGCGCCGGCCACGCTGCAGGATTTGCTGGAGCACGACTGCGTGACCTCACCCCACCCCAGCGGCCGCACCACCTGGCGGCTGGCAGGCCCCGGTGGTGTGGATGAAGAAGTGCAGGTCGCGGGACGCTTCAGCGGCAACACCGCCCAGGCCCTGCGCAAAGCCACCCTGGCCGGCCTGGGCATCGCACTGCTGCCGCCCGCCATGGCCAGGCTGGACGTGCAGGCCGGGCGGCTGGTCCCCGTGCTGCCGCAGTACCAGCGCACGGGCCACGGGCTCAGTGTGCTTTACCCTAGCCGGCGGCAGTTGCCGCTGGCGGTGTCGGCTTTTATTGCGTTGGTGATGGAGAAGCTCAGTGAAGTGGAGACGCTTCCGGAGATATTTCGTGTCGGGGGGTGACCCGACTCCCCCTTTTGTTTTGAGTTCCGGAGCCGGGGGTAGCCCGGCAGCTACTCACTTTTCTTTTGCTTCGCCAAAAGAAAAGTAAGCAAAAGAAAAGGCGACCCTACTTGCTGCGTCCCTCCGCTGCGCTGCGGGCAACCTGCGGTGCTCGGTCCAGCCGGGGTCTCGCTAAACTCGCTCCGCTGCGCTTCGCTCAAACAACGCGATCCCTGATCCGTCTGGCCCTGCGCTCCTCGGCGCATCCAGAAGGGGTGGGAACAGGAATACCAAACAGCCGAAGACAAAACCCTGAATACCGAAAACCACAAGGACACGCCATGGCGTGTCCTTGTTTGTATTTGTCTTCTTGGTTTTCTGTCTTCTGTCCCCGTTCCCGATTGCCCCGTCCTGGCTGGGCCGAGGAGCGCAGAGACAAGCGGATCAGGGCCGGCGTTGTCTGAGCGAAGCGAGTTTAGCCGGACCCCGCTTGGCTCGAGCACCGCAGGTTGCCCGTAGCGCAGCGAAGGGACCCAGACTGCGGGTCGCCTTTCTTTTGGGTACTTTTCTTTGGCGAAGCAAAGAAAAGTGCCTCGCCCGCCGGGGCGAGACCCGGCCAGCTGAACTAAGAAGGAAAGAGGATGAGGAGGGAGAGCGCGTTCGCCGGAGCAAGACCCGGCTAAAGCCCCTTCCGAACCACCAGCGGTTCACTCACAAGCGACAGCAGGTAATCAATGTCTGCCGGCTTGACCACATGATGGTCAAAGCCCGCATGCTGCGAGCGCTGGCGGCTCTCGGCCTCGCCGTAGCCCGTCAACGCGATCATCAACGCATCCCTGGACTCTGGGCTGCTGCGCAGCTGGCGGGCCACTTCAAAACCGTCCATGCCGGGCAGGCCGATGTCGAGGATGAGCACGTCGGGCGCGAACTCCCGGGCCATGGTGAGTGCTGCCGCGCCGTCATTCGCGATCCTGACCACATAACCTTCGAGTTCGAGCAGGACCTTGAGCGTGTCGGCCGATGCCGGCAGGTCGTCGACGACCAGGATTTTGCGGGAAGCGGCCGGCGCCGGCCTTGCGGGCTTGGGTGCCGGTGCGGCGGGCGGGGCGGCTCCCTCGGCCATCACGCGGGCCGGGAAGTACACGGAGATGCGGCAGCCCTTGCCGCGTCCCTCGCTGTGCGCCTCCACCCTGCCCTGGTGCAACTGCACCAGGTGCTTGACCAGCGTGAGGCCTATGCCCAGGCCGCCCTGGGCGCGGTCCAGCGCCTGGTCGCCCTGGGCGAACAGGTCAAAGATATGCGGCATGAATTCGGCCTCTATGCCCTGGCCGCTGTCCGAGACGGTGATGCACAGCTCATCGCCCTGGAGCGAAGCGCCCAGGCTGATCTTTCCCCCCGGGTCGGTGAACTTGGAGGCGTTGTTGAGCAGGTTGGACAGCACCTGCGACAGGCGCACCAGGTCGCCCTGCACGACGATTGCCTCACCAGGGATGTCAACGATGAGCTCCTGCTGCCTGGCGGCCAGCAAGGGGTTGCTGGCCTCGACGGCGCGCTCGCACAGGGTGGACAGCCGCACCGCCTCCATGTGCACGGTGACCTTGCCGCGGACGATGCGCGAGACGTCCAGCAGGTCGTCGACCATCCTGGACATATGGTCCACCTGGCGGGCGATCACGTCGCGCGCCCAGGCCACGGTCGGGTCGGCGACCTGGGCCCCGTGGATGATGTGCACCGCATTGCGTATGGGCGCCAGCGGGTTGCGCAGCTCATGCGCCAGCATGGCGAGGAACTCGTTCTTGCGGCGGTCGGCTTCCTGCACCAGGGTGTAAAGCCTGGCGTTCTCCATGGCGATGGAGGCCCGGCCCACGACTTCACTGAGCAAGGCCGCATCGGCCTGCGCGAAGCCGCCGGCCCTGCCGAAGAGGATCAGCGCGCCCAGCTGCTGTTCGCCGGCCACCAGCGGGCAGACGGCCATCTCTTCATGGTCGGCCGGCAATTCCGGCCACTCGGCGGGCGGCGTGGCCGCGGGCTGCGCCGCACACAGCTCGGTCGCGGGCAGGAAGGCGATTTCCCGCGTGAGCATGGCATTACGCACCAGCGCCGCCATGGAGGGGCTCAGGTCGCGCTGGCATTCCAGCAGCACCGGGCCCACTGAGGGATCGGCGCTGCCCGAAATCTTGAGGCAGCGGCAGTGCAGATCGCCATGGCCATCGAGCAGGGCAACGGCCGCCATGTCGCCCAGGCCGGGCACCGCGATGTCCGCCAGCGCGTGGGCGGTGGCGTCGATATGCAGGGACATCGAAAGCCGCTGGCTGGCCTCGGCCAGATAGGCGGCGCGGCGCGTGGCGTCTTCCGCCGCGGTGCGCGCCGCCTCGGAGCGCGCCAGCGCCTCGCGCTGTACGGCCTGCTGCTGCAGCTGCCGGTTCATGCGGTGCAGGTCGACAAACACCTTGACCTTGGAGCGCAGCACGCCGGGCACGACCGGGGACGAGATGTAGTCCACCGCGCCCAGCGCATAGCCCTTGGCGGCCTGGGCCTCGTCGACATAGGCAGTGATGAACAGGATGGGGGTCTGCGAGCTCTTTTTGTACTGCCGTATCAGGCTGGCGGTTTCCAGGCCGTCGATGTCGGGCATGTTCACGTCCAGCAGGATGGCGGCGAACTCCATCTCCAGGATCAGGCGCAGGGCCTCCCGGCCCGAACGGGCGCTGACGAGGTTCTGCCCCAGCTCCTCGAGGATGCTGCCCATGACGACGTGCTTTTCAGGCAGGTCGTCGACGATCAGGATGTTGACCGGGTCCGGGTTGAGCATGCTTGCCGGCTCCTGCGGCATGGCGAGGACGGCGCTCATCGCGGCAACCAGGCGCGCAGCACGGCGAGCAGGTTCTCCGTGTTGACGGGTTTGGACAGGTAATCCCAGGCGCCCGCCTCTATGCATTTCTCGCGGTCGCCCTTCATGGCCTTGGCCGTGACCGCGATCATGGGCAGGGTCTTGCCGGCCGGCAGCTTGCGGATTTCCTGCATGGTGACCAGGCCGTCCATCACCGGCATCATGATGTCCATCAGCACCACGCTGAGCCGCGGGTCGGAGGCAACCTTGGCGATGGCGTCATGGCCGTTGTCGGCCCAGACGATGTCCATGCCCTCTTCCTCGAGCACGGTGGCCAGCGCGAAGATGTTGCGCATGTCGTCGTCAACGATCAGCACCCGCTTGCCGGCAAGCGACTTGTTGGCGTCGTGCAGGGTCCTCAGGGTGCCGCGCTGCCGCTCCGTCATGCGCGCCTCGTTCACATGCAGGGCGTGCAGGGCCAGGTCCAGTACACGCGGGACGGACCTGGCCTCCCGGAACAGGTAGCCGTCGCGGGCCTGCCAGGCGGGCTGGTGCAGCGCGTCTATCGGGCCTTCGCGCCAGACCACCACCGGCAGCGGCCCCAGCACCGACGGGGCCGGCAAGGTATGGCGCAGCTGCTCGAAACCGTCCTCCAGCGAAGGCTCATCGGTGATGGCGCATTCAAAGCGCGCGAAGTCCTCGGGCTTGACCTCGGCCAGCGAGGCCACCGTCTGGCACAGGATGTGGCTGTGGCCCAGCAGGCCGGTGACCTCGGCGCGCAAGGCCTCGTCCTGCAGGGCGACCAGCACATGCCGCACCGGGCGCGAGACATAGCGGTGCAGCTGGTCCAGCATCTCGTCGAGCACTTCCTTGGCGGGGATGGGCTTGGCGATGAAGGCCATGGCGCCGCTGCGGTAGGCGCGCTCCTGGGAGTCGTCGGTGGAAATGACGCAGACCGGGATGTGGCGCACGCTGAAGTCCTGCTTGATGCGCTCCAGCACGCGCCAGCCTTCCATGTCGGGCAGGTGCATGTCCAGGGTGATGGCCGAGGGCTTGAATTCGGCGGCCAGCGTCAGCGCGCCGGCGCCCAGCGAGGTCACCAGGCCCTTGAAGCCCTTGGCGCGCGCGGCATCGAGCAAAAAGCTGGCGAAAGCCAGGTCGTTCTCGACGATCAGCAGCACGAAGTCGCCAGGCTGAATGTTGTGCCTGTCGTCCGCGGCTTCGTCGGCCGGCGCGGGCGCGTCCAGGGACAGGGCGGCGTCGTCGAAGCTGCTGTCCTGCTTTTCAAAACCCAAGCGGCTGATGGGCACGGCGGTTTCGATGCGTTGTTCGGCACTGCCGCCGGGCTTGCGCGCGCCGCGCCACGAGGAATAGGTCAGCGGCAGGTAGAGCACAAAGCTGCTGCCCTCACCCGGCGCGCTGGACAGCCGTATCTCGCCGCCCAGCAGTCGCGAGAGTTCGCGGCTGATGGCCAGGCCCAGGCCGGTACCGCCGTATTTGCGGGAGGTCGAGCCGTCGGCCTGCTGGAAGGCCTCAAAAATGATCTGCTGCTTGTCGGCGGAAATGCCTATGCCGGTGTCGGTGACGGAAAACGCCAGCACCTGCTGGGCGCGGTTGAGTTCTTCGTGGTCAGTACTCCAGCCGGTAAAGGCCTCCTCGATGGCCAGGGCCACGTGGCCCTGGTGGGTGAACTTGAAGGCGTTGGACAGCAGGTTCTTGAGGATTTGCTGCAGGCGCTTGACGTCGGTCACCATGGACACCGGCAGCTGCAGCCCGGTGGTGATCAGGAAGTCCACGTTCTTGGCCTCGGCCACGTGGCGGAAGGTGCGCTCCACATACATCTGCAGGTCGGACAGCCGCAGTTCGTTGACGTCCACGACCACCGTGCCCGACTCGATCTTGGACAGGTCCAGGATGTCGTTGATCAGCATCAGCAGGTCGTTGCCCGATGAATGGATGGTCTTGGAAAACTCCACCTGCTTGGCCGTCAGGTTGCCTTCGGAGTTCTTGCACAGCTGGTCGGACAGGATCAGCAGGCTGTTGAGCGGCGTGCGCAGCTCGTGCGACATATTGGCCAGGAACTCCGACTTGTACTTGGAGGTCAGCGACAGCTGCTTGGCTTTTTCCTCGAGCGCCTGGCGGGCCTGCTCGACCTCCTGGTTCTTGCGCTCCACCTCGTCGTTCTGCTGCACCAGCAGGTGGGCTTTTTCCTGCAGCTCCTCGTTGGTCTGCTGCAGTTCCTCCTGCCGGCTTTGCAGCTCCTGCGCCAGGGACTGCGACTGGGTCAGCAGGTCTTCGGTGCGCATATTGGCCTCGATCGTGTTGATCACGATGCCGATACTTTCCGTGAGCTGGTCCAGGAAGGCCTGGTGCGTGGGGTTGAAGCGCTCGACCGAGGCGAGTTCCACCACGCCCCTGACCTGGCCCTCAAAGATGATGGGCAGCACCAGGATGTCCATGGGCGCCACTTCCGTGAGGCCCGAGGATATCTTCAGTCCCTGCGGCATGGAGGAGGTCAGCAGGATCTTCTGCTTGTCGAAGGCGCACTGGCCAATCAGGCCCTGGCCCAGGTCGATTTCCTTGCCGTAGGCACCCTGCCCGTCGGAGGCATAACTGGCCATCAAGCGCAGGCGCGGTCTTTCCTGGGTGTAGCTCAGCACATAAAACTCGGCCTGCTGGGCGCCCACCACGGGCGCGAGTTCCGAGAGGATCAAATGGCCCACGGCCACCAGGTCCTTCTGGCCCTGCAGCATGCGGCTGAACTTGGCCAGGTTGGTCTTGAGCCAGTCCTGCTCGGTGTTGACCTGGGTGGTGTCCTTGAGGTTGCGGATCATTTCATTGATGGTGTCTTTCAGCGCGGCCACCTCGCCCAGCGCTTCCACCGTGATGGAGCGCGTCAAGTCGCCCTGGGTCACGGCGGTCGCCACCTCGGCAATGGCGCGCACCTGGGTCGTCAGGTTGGCGGCCAGCTGGTTGACGTTTTCGGTCAGGCCTTTCCAGGTACCCGCCGCGCCCGGCACCTTGGCCTGGCCGCCCAGCTTGCCCTCCACCCCCACCTCGCGCGCCACCGAGGTCACCTGGTCGGCGAAGGTGGCCAGCGTGTCGGTCATGCCGTTGATGGTGTCGGCCAGCGCGGCGATCTCGCCCTTGGCCTCCACGGTCAGCTTGCGCTCCAGGTCACCGTTGGCCACGGCCGTCACCACGCGCGCAATGCCGCGCACTTGGCTGGTCAGGTTGCCGGCCATGAAGTTCACGTTGTCGGTCAAGTCCTTCCAGGTGCCGGCCACGCCCTGCACGTCGGCCTGGCCGCCCAGCTTGCCTTCGGTGCCCACCTCTCGGGCAACCCGCGTCACTTCAGAGGCAAAAGACCGCAGCTGGTCCACCATGGTGTTGATGGTGTTCTTGAGTTCCAGGATCTCGCCCTTGACGTCCACCGTGATCTTTTTGGACAGGTCGCCGGCCGCCACGGCCTTGGTCACGTCGGCGATGTTGCGCACCTGGGAGGTCAAATTACCGGCCATGAAGTTCACGTTGTCGGTCAAATCCTTCCAGGTACCGGCCACGCCCTGCACATCGGCCTGCCCGCCCAGTTTGCCCTCGGTACCCACTTCACGCGCCACACGCGTCACTTCAGAGGCAAAGGAGCGCAACTGGTCCACCATGGTGTTGATGGTGTTCTTGAGTTCAAGAATCTCGCCCTTGACGTCCACGGTGATCTTCTTCGAAAGGTCACCAGCCGCCACGGCCGTCGTCACCTCAGCGATGTTGCGCACCTGGGCTGTCAGGTTGGAGCCCATGGAGTTGACCGAGTCGGTCAAGTCCTTCCAGGTACCGGCCACGCCCTGCACATCGGCCTGCCCGCCCAGCTTGCCCTCGGTGCCCACCTCGCGCGCCACACGCGTCACTTCCGACGCGAAGGAGCGCAGCTGGTCCACCATGGTGTTGATGGTGTTCTTGAGTTCAAGAATCTCACCTTTCACGTCCACTGTGATCTTTTTGGACAGGTCGCCGGCCGCCACGGCCGTCGTCACCTCAGCGATATTGCGCACCTGGCCCGTCAAATTGGAGCCCATGGAATTGACCGAATCGGTCAAATCCTTCCAGGTACCGGCCACGCCCTGCACATCGGCCTGGCCGCCCAGCTTGCCTTCGGTGCCCACTTCGCGCGCCACCCGTGTCACTTCTGAAGCGAAGGAGCGCAGCTGGTCCACCATGGTGTTGATGGTGGCCTTGAGTTCCAGGATTTCGCCCTTGACGTCCACCGTGATCTTTTTGGAGAGGTCACCGGCCGCCACGGCTTTGGTCACCTCGGCGATATTGCGCACCTGGCCCGTGAGGTTGGAGCCCATGGAGTTGACCGAGTCGGTCAAATCCTTCCAGGTGCCGGCCACACCCTGCACATCGGCCTGGCCGCCCAGCTTGCCCTCGGTGCCCACTTCGCGCGCCACCCGCGTCACTTCCGACGCGAAAGAGGACAGCTGGTCCACCATGGTGTTGATGGTGTTCTTGAGTTCCAGGATTTCGCCCTTGACGTCCACCGTGATCTTTTTGGAGAGGTCGCCGGCCGCCACGGCCGTCGTCACCTCGGCGATGTTGCGCACCTGGCCCGTGAGGTTGGAGCCCATGGAGTTGACCGAGTCGGTCAAGTCCTTCCAGGTACCGGCCACGCCTTGCACATCGGCCTGGCCACCCAGCTTGCCCTCGGTGCCCACCTCGCGCGCCACGCGCGTCACTTCCGACGCGAATGAGGAGAGCTGGTCCACCATGGTGTTGATGGTGTTCTTGAGTTCCAGGATCTCGCCCTTCACGTCCACCGTGATCTTTTTGGACAGGTCGCCGGCCGCCACGGCCTTGGTCACGTCGGCGATGTTGCGCACCTGGGAGGTCAAATTACCGGCCATGAAGTTCACGTTGTCGGTCAAGTCCTTCCAGGTGCCGGCCACACCCTGCACATCGGCCTGGCCGCCCAGCTTGCCCTCGGTGCCCACCTCGCGCGCCACGCGTGTCACTTCCGAAGCGAAGGACCGCAGCTGGTCCACCATGGTGTTGATGGTGTTCTTGAGCTCGAGAATCTCGCCCTTGACGTCCACCGTGATCTTCTTCGAAAGGTCACCGGCCGCCACGGCGGTCGTCACTTCGGCGATATTGCGCACCTGGGCTGTCAGGTTGGAGCCCATGGAGTTGACCGAATCCGTCAAGTCCTTCCAGGTACCGGCCACGCCTTGCACATCGGCCTGGCCGCCCAGCTTGCCCTCGGTACCCACCTCGCGCGCCACACGCGTCACCTCGGCCGAGAAGGTACCCAGTTGCTCCACCATCTTGTTGATGATCATGGCGGTTCGCAGGAACTCGCCTTCAAGCGCCTTGCCCTCGGCCTCCAGCGCCATGCTCTTGGACAGGTCGCCTTGCGCCACGGCGCCTATCACGCGCGCCACTTCGCTGGTCGGGTGCACCAGGTCGGCGATCAGCGAGTTGATGGACTCCGCGGAGTCGCGCCAGAAACCCGAAGCGTCCGGCACAAAGGCGCGCTCCTTGAGGCGTCCCTGCTTGCCGACCACGCGGCTCAGGCGTTCGAGTTCGCGCGCCATGCGCACGTTTTCAGAGACCACGTCGTTAAAGGCATCGGCCACCTTGCCGGGCACGCCGGTCCAGTCTTGCGGCAGCGAAGCGCGCGCATCGCCTTTTTTGAGGTCGGTCAAGGCGGTGAGCACTACCTTGGTTTGCTCCGTCACCGTCTCGGCTTCATCGAGCACGGTGTTGATGGCCATCGCGTTCTGCAACCAAAAGCCCGAGAGTTTGTCCTCGGGCAGGCGCCGGCTGGCACGTGTTGCCAGGCGGGACTTGGAGGCCAGGCCTTTGCAGCGGCTGGTGGTCGCCGTCGTCATGGCCGAGAGCTGGTTGAATTCGGCGGCGATCTTTCCATAGACGCCCTCCCACTCCGTTGGAAGTGTGACGCCCGCCTCTCCACGCCTGAGCGCGCTCAGGGATTTGAGAATGGACTTCAATTCGGTGTCGCGCTCCACCACCGAAAGCTTGGTCAAAGCTTCCATATCGTTCATCCTGTATTGAGGGTAACTTTTTGTAGAAACGGGTGCCGAGATTACTCGCGAAGATACAGAATGACAATCAAATCGCACACTATTTTCCTAAGGGTGAAAACTATGTGCGGCAAGCCTGTCACAGCGGCCAAACTGTAGGCTTTGGCTTACATGAACTTCGATTTGACCGCTGTACATTTTGTAGTTACGCCTTGAAAAATATCGCAGCCGGATGTGTGTTGCTGCACGGCGTGGGCCCTGCAGATTCGCCTGCAGTTTTTGTGAAACCACCATCGGCGGCAGCACCATGAGCGTTCCATCCAGCAGCACGGCAACACAGGCAAGCGGACTGCAAAGCTGCGAGGCCGAAGCGGCGCATTACGCGCTGCTGCGCCGGCTGGCCCCGGTGATACGCCACAACATGGCGGGAACGCTGCAGCCGATTGCCATGGTGGCGGCCATGCTGGAGCGGCGCTTGCAAAAAGCCGACACGGACCCGGAAGCCCTGCTGAGAAACGCGCGCGACATCGTGGCGCTGACCAAGGAAGCGGCCGCATCCTGCGTGGACCTGATGAGCTGGCTGGCCCCCAAGGAAAAGCGCTTGATCACAGCCGGCGCGGGCATCGCGGAATGCCTGGGCATGGTGGCGACGCAGCTGTCGTTCAAAGGTTTTTCGGTGGTCGACAACACCGGCGGCCCCCTTGTGCAACTGCCCCAGTCCGCGCTTCGCACCGTGCTGACCGCCGCCCTCATCGCGCTGACCGATACGGCCGCCGCGCCCGGCAAGGTGCTCATAGGGGCGGAATTCGCGCAGGACCTTCTTACCCTTCACATCGAGCTCAAGCCCCACGACAGCGCCGAGCCCATGCGCGCGGCGGACAAGCTGCCCTACCGCCTGCTGGAGTGGCGCGATGTGCAGATACTGGCCGAGCAGGAATCCGTGCAACTGGTTCACGGGAAGAACCGGCTCACGCTGCAGTTCGAAGCCGTCGCCGCTGCGGATTCGCATGCGCGGGCGGAGACGGCGCAAGCCTGAACGGCCGCGGCCTTCACGCTCGCGGCGACTCCATGTAGGACGAGGGAGCGTATGCACCACACGCCCCGTTCGCGCTGGCACACTGAAGCCATGAGTCCTCTTCGACGCCTGGGGCGCCATGCCCTGCTGTGCGGCTGGCTGCTTTGCGCCGCCCAGTTCCCGGCTCACGCGCAAGCGCCGCAGGCAAGCGCCGCGAACGCGGAATCCGGCGCGCCGGCCCTGCTCGAAAAGCACGCGGAACTGGCCGGGCAGCTTGCGCAGAATGCCTACCGCAGGCCGCTGTTTCTGGAATCAACCGAGAATCCCAATGCCGTGACGGGCAGCGCCTATGCGGTGCTGAATTCGCCCTTCGCCACGGTCAGCGGCGCCTTCAAAAGCCCCAGGCGCTGGTGCGAGATGCTGATACTGCACATCAACACCAAGTACTGCCATGCGAGCGCGGACGAAAGCCCGAGCCTGCTGAACATGCATATCGGCAAAAAGACCGAGCAGCCACTGGAAGACGCTTTTGCGCTGCAGTTCAGCTACCGGCTGGCCGCCAGCTCACCGGACTATCTGGCGGCGAACCTGAGGTCGGACAAAGGCCCCTTGGGCACCAGCAACTACCGCATCGAGCTGCAGGCGGTGCCGCTTCCCGGCGGCAAGACCTTTATGCACCTGCGCTATTCCTACGGCTACGGCGTCGCCGGCCGCCTGGCCATGCAGGGCTACCTGGCCACGGCCGGCAGCGGCAAGGTCGGCTTCACGCGGGTGCAACGCGGCGGCGCCACCGCCTTGGTGGACGGCATGCGCGGCACGGTGGAGCGCAACACCATGCGCTACTACCTGGCGATAGAGGCCTACCTGGCCTCGCTGGACAAGCCGCCGGCCCAGCAATTGGAGGCGCGCCTGCAGCACTGGTTCGACGCCACCGAGCAGTACGCCCGACAGCTGCACGAAGTGGACAAGGAAAGCTATCTCAGCATGAAGCGGGCTGAATACCAGCGCCAGCAGGCCTCCTGAGCCGCCAGCAAAAGGCCAAAGGCTAGAAGTCGGAAGTCCTGGCCGGCCTGGCCTGGGGCGGGACATTGGTACCCGGCTCGCGAATCGGCAGCGTGGGCTCGGGCGGCGGCGGGTCGGTGATCTCTGGCGGCATGCCCGGTTCGGGCGGCACGATCAACGGCGGGACCTCCTCGGGGATATGGATGCCCGGTGTGCCGGGCGGCGGCTGGGGAACATGAAGATGCAGCGGCATGGAATTTCCTTGGCTCAGGGATGCGCCCGGCATCATCGCAAGCGAGACCGGCGCGGCAGCTGCAGGCGGCCGCGCAGTTGCGAACGCAAGGCCAGCATGGCCAGCGCGCCCGCCGCGGCGGCCAGCAGGGCTGACTGGCAGGGTCGGGCCGCGACATGTGCGCGAACGGCCTGCATGAACGGAAAACCACGGCTGCCTGTGGCGGCGGGACCGGATGGCGGCAGCGGCAGCGCGGCGGCACTGCCCTGCCCTTCAACCAGCACGGCTTCTTCCGCCGTCTGGAACACATCGTCGTCCAGCCGCCTGGGCCCGCTATAGGGCGGCAGCTCCATGGGCATATCGGCGAGTGAGGCCGCAGGTGTGCTCATGGTCCGGGCTCGCTGTGCTGCGGGTTCGGCTTCAGGCGGACTGCAGCCTTGAATCCAGCGAGTTCCTGGAGTCGTCATTGGCGGCGGTTTCCAGCTTGCGGCTCTGCGTGAGGCAGTAGGCCAGCAGGCAATCGATTTCGGTGGACTTATCGAACACCGCGTCCACGCCCAGCTCGGCGCAACGCATGCGCATTTCGCGCGTGGCGTAGTTGCTGAAGACCACGATCTTCTGCAGGGGGCTGCGCTCGCGGCAGGCTTGCAGGATCCTGAGGCCGCTGCCCTGCTTGAGGAACAGGTCGACGATGGCAAGGTCCCACTGGCCTTCATGGTGGGTCAGCCATTCGGTGCCCTCGTCTTCGGTTTCGCAGCTGCCGACCGACTGCACGGGCGCCAGTTCTTCCAGCGTGCTGATGAGGTTGTCGCGGATGGTCGGGTTGTCTTCCACGAGGTAGGTTCGCATTTTCATGGTGGGGTGCCGATCCGCAACAAAGGCAAGCAAAGGAGGTGGGGTGGGCTCATGCCGGTTTTCATGCCCCTGAATTTACGTGTGCGGCCCGCGGCTTTGTGCCGGAGGGGTGAGCATGGCCTTGTAGGAGAAAAGGCCACGCGGCGCCACGGGCTTCTTCAAAAACCACGGGACCGGGGAAGGAGGCGCGCCCCCACCCATCCTTGGCGCACTGGTAAGCCATGTCTTACGCGAGGAGCAGAAAGCCCTTACATGGCGCGCCGATGTCGGGCTACCACCCGGCCGGCCGCGAGCCCGTAATGTCCATGCACCACCCAGTGACGATCACCCAAGCACAGGAAACATCACCATGAAGCTGATGGCCGGACTTTTGACAGGCATGGCCGCGGGGCTGCTGACCGCCTGGCGGGTCCATGCCGACCCTCGCAATATCGACCTGCTCCACGCTTTCCTGACGGTGCTGGTCTGCGCGGCGGGCCTGTTCCTGGTGTCCATGGCCCTGCCGGACAGCATCGCGCAAGTCCTGCAGGAATTCATGGCCTGGTGCCTGGCGGGCACGATTGCCGCGCTGGGCCTGCTGGCCACGGTCAAAGTGCTGGAAGGCCTGCTCGACAACTGACCGCCGCGCGGCGCCGGTGCCTGGCCGATGTTTGCGCACCTTCCCTCCCGCATCCGCCTGTAGGCCACCAGCCCCGGGCGGAGTCCCCCTTTTTTTACACAAGGATGCTCATGCCGCCCTCCAAGCGCAACACTGCCAGCCCTCACCGGAACACGGACGGCGCCAAAGACAAGAAGACCCAGCTGGAGAGCTTCACCGCGGGCAGTACGCCGGTGCTGACGACCAACCAGGGCCTGCAGATCCCGGACAACCACAACTCGCTGAAAGCCGGCGTGCGCGGCCCGACGCTCCTGGAGGACTTCATCCTCCGCGAAAAAATCACCCACTTCGACCACGAGCGCATTCCGGAGCGCGCGGTGCATGCCCGGGGCGCGGGCGCGCACGGCTATTTCAAGCCTTACAAGTCCATGGTGCAGTACACCAGCGCCGGTTTTTTGCAGGACCCGGAGGTGGAAACACCGGTCTTCGTGCGCTTTTCCACCGTGGCCGGCTCCCGGGGTTCGGCCGACACGGTGCGCGATGTGCGCGGCTTCGCGGTGAAGTTCTACACCGCCGAGGGCAATTACGACCTGGTGGGCAACAACATCCCGGTGTTCTTCATCCAGGACGCCATCAAGTTCCCGGACCTGGTCCATGCGGTCAAGCCCGAACCCCACAACGAAATGCCGCAGGCGGCCAGCGCCCATGACACCTTCTGGGACTTCGCCTCGCTGATGCCCGAGTCCACCCACATGCTGATGTGGGCCATGTCGGACCGCGCCCTGCCGCGCAGCTTTCGCATGATGGAGGGCTTTGGGGTGCACGCCTTTCGTTTCATCAATGCCCGGGGCGGCGCCTTCTTCGTGAAGTTCCACTGGAAACCCAAGCTGGGCGTGCACGGCCTGGCCTGGGACGAGGCGCAGAAGATCGCCGGCAAGGACCCCGATTTCCACAGGCGCGACCTGTGGGAGGCAATTGAAAGCGGCAACTTCCCGGAGTGGGAGCTGGGCGTGCAGATCGTCGACGAGGGCAAGGAGGCCGAACTGGGCTTTGACATCCTCGACCCGACCAAGCTGATTCCCGAGGCGCAGGTGCCGGTGCAACCCATAGGCAAGATGGTGCTGAACCGCAACCCGGACAACTTTTTCGCTGAAACCGAGCAGGTGGCCTTCCACCCGGGCCACCTGGTGCCGGGCATCGATTTTTCCAACGACCCGCTGCTGCAGGGCAGGCTGTTCTCGTACACCGACACCCAGCTGTCGCGCCTGGGCGGCGCCAACTTCCATGAAATCCCGATCAACCGCGCGGTCTGCCCCATGCATAACTTCCAGCGCGACGGCATGCACCGCCAGGCCATTGCCAAGGGCCGGGTTGCCTACGAGCCCAACACGCTGGGCAGCGGCACCGAGTTCAGGGTGGACGGCGGCGCGCAAGGCTTCCAGTCTTATGCGGAGCAACTGGAGCCACCGAAACTGCGGCGCCGCAGCCCTTCCTTTGACGACCATTTTTCCCAGGCCGCGCTGTTCTGGAACAGCCAGAGCCTGCCGGAGAAAGACCATATCGTGGCGGCCTTTCGTTTTGAGCTTTCCAAAGTGGAAGTGCCCGAGATCCGCCAGCGCATGGTGGACAACCTGGCCCATGTGGACCTGAAGCTGGCCACGCGCGTGGCCGCGCCCCTGGGCATCAAGCCGCCCGACCCCAAGGCCGCGGCCGGCCGGCTAGGTTTTCGCGAGCACCGCATCACTAGCAAGGTGGAGGAAGACCCGGCCCTGCGCATGGTGGGCCGCCCCGGCGGCAGCGCAAGGACGCGCAAGGTGGCCATCCTGGTGGCCGACGGCGTGGAGGCCGCGGCGCTCAAGCGCCTGCAGCAGGACCTGCTGGACGCCGGCGCCCAGTGCAAGCTGGTGGCGCCGCACCTGGGCACCGTGAGCACCTCGTCGGGCCGGCAGCTGGCGGTGGACCACACCTTCACCAACATGCCCTCGGTGATGTTCGACGCGGTGCTGATACCCGGCGGCAGCGAGAGCGCCGCCACGCTGGGCGCCATGGGCGAAGCGGTGCACTTTGTGCTGGAGGCCTACAAGCACTGCAAGACGATTTGCGCGGTGAATGACGGCGCGCAGCTGCTGTCCACCCTGGGTTTCAGCCTGGGCAAAGACCCGGAAACCGTCAGCGAGCCCACGCCGGGCGTCATCATTGCCGATGCGCGCAAGGTGACGGACGGCCAGGTGTCGCAGGATTTGCTGGCGGCGATCGCGCAGCACCGCCACTGGGACCGGCTCAACGTGGACGCGATCCCGGCCTGAAGCCTCAGGGCCTTCAGGGTGTCAGCGTGAGCTGGTGCGCGAAGGCCGGCGGGTTCATCTGCAGGGGCCGGTATTGCACGGCGGCCCAGCTGCCCTTCATGTCGCGGTAGCGGCTGGAGAACACCAGGCCGCTCTGCCCGGTCTGGTAGATAAAGAGGGATTTTTCGGGATCGCCCATGTCGTAGACCGCGCGCAGCGAGGCGGCCTGCCGGTTGGCAAAGGGCGTGGCGTCGCCCGTGGCCCAGTACTGGCCGACGTTGACGGTGAACGGGTCGCCGCCCGTGGGCACACGCACGTCAAACCAGGGCGCAAGCCAGGCGACGTTGCCGAAGGGCTTGTGCGCCGACAGGGCCGGATGCGCCCTGCCCCAGGTCCAGCTGGCGACGTCGGCGCCGTAAGCCGCCTGCAGGCGGGCCAGCGCCCGGGCCAGCGCCGCCGCGGACTGCGCCTGGCAACCGGCCGCGCCGCACCAGTTGCCGTCCTGGCGCTCGAGGATATCTTCCAGCGCAGCCCTGAAATGGCGCTTGCCGTAAAGCGGCCTGAAGGTTTCCTCGCCCAGCTTGCCGCCCAGGATGCCGCGCGTGAGCTCATCGGCCCAGGCGGCAAACACCAGCGGCGCGGCCTGGTCGGCGCGCATGGTGCCGTCAAAACCGGCCAGGGCTTTGCGCGCGGCTTCGGCCAACGGGTGCTTGACCGGCTGCGCCAGGGTTTTCTGCAGGAAAGGCAGCAGCTTGAGCGTCGCGGGCGACAGCAGGTCGGCCTGGATTTTTTGCATGGAGGCCACATCGTGCTGTGGCACGGCCGCCAGCAGCTGCTCGATCCGATCGTAGCGGTAAGGCACGGTCCAGTCCTGGCCCATGAAGAAGGGATAGGCCGGCGGCGTGATGCGCTGGTTGGCCGTGGCCCACCAGCCTTTGGCCTCGATGGCGGCGCGGCCGGCCTCGGGCGTTTGCGCGTAAGGCAGCCAGCCGGCCCAGTCGTAGCGGGCGTCCCAACCGGGCGATGGCGCGATGCCGCGAATGTCGTTGTCGGGCCGGCGCAGCGGCACCTTGCCGGCGGCTTTAAAGGCCAAGCCGCCCGCGACGTCCGCCGCCACGACGTTTTGCATGGGCGAGTGATGCGCCGCGAAGGCGTCCACCAGTTGCTGCACGGACTGGGCGCGGTTGATGCGCAGGCCCGCGAGCACCGTCTGGTTGTCGGCATCCAGCGCACTCCAGCGCAACGCGATGACGTATTTGCGGGTGTCCAGCAGCTCGGCGTGCGATTTCTGCACGTCGCTGAGCACCGGACCGTGGCGGGTTTCGCGCACGTCCAGCAGCACATCGGGCTGGCCCTTGACCTTGATGGTTTCGCGGCGGGTCTGGAAGTCGGCCCAGGCGGTGCCCCCGGCAGCCGGGATGCGATATTGGCCGGGGTTGGCGGGATTGATCTGCTCCAGGTACAGGTCCTGCACGTCGGGCGCGGTGTTGGTGAATCCCCAGGCCATTTTTTCGGTGCGGCCCAGGACCACAAAAGGCAGGCCGGGCAAGGTCGCGCCTATGACGTCCAGCCCGGGATCGCCACCGCCGGCGGGTGCCTGCAGGCGCGCGAAGTACCAGATGGCCGGCGCCGACAGGCCCAGGTGCGGGTCGTTGGCCAGCAGGGGTTTGCCGCTTGTGCTGTGCGCGCCCGCCACCACCCAGTTGTTGGAACCCTTGCCGTCGACCTCGCCCAGCGCCTCGGCCCAGTTGTTGATGCCTTGCGCCATGGCCAGCGCCCCGGGGCCCGGGCCGCCGCTGGAGACCTTTTGGGTGGCGGGCAGCGCCGCCCGGTAGACGCCGAGCTCGGCGTAGAGCTTGCTGAAGTCCACCTTGGACGCCGGCTCTTCGCCGGGATAAGGCGGGAAGAGCTGCCAGAGTTCGGGGGTCTTGAGCACCCGGGCGGCCGACAGGCGCGCGAATTCGGTGCCCCAGTTGCCGCCCAGGTCCAGCGCCATCATCAGCGACCAGGCCAGGCTGTCGGTGGGCGACCAGGCCGTGCCGGAATTGCCGCTGGGCTTGACGCCCAGGAGGTGGAACTCGGGGGACAAGGCCTGCGGCGAGCTGGCGTAAAAGGCATTGATGCCATCGCTGTAGGCCTGCATGGCCTCGCGTCCCTCGGCGGGCAGGCCCTGCCACTGGCGCTCGGCGGCGCGCACCACGCCCAGGGTGCGCAGCAGCTTGTCGGTGTCCAGTGTGGCCGGCCCGAACACCTCGGAGAGTTCGCCGTGCATCGCGCGCCGGTTGAACTCGAGCTGCCAGCCGCGTTCCTGGGCGTGCACATAGCCGAGGGCAAACCAAGCGTCGCGCGGCGATTGGGCCTTGATGTGGGTGACGTCGGCCGGGTCGCGCGCCAGGGTCACGCGATCCCGCAGGCCGGCGGCCCGCAGTTCGCCGTCCAGCGCGGGACTGGCCCGGTACACATAGATGCCCGCGGCCGCCGCGGCAAGCAGCAGCAAGGCGGCCAAGGCGGCAAAAATCCGTTTGAACCAGACCAAGATCATGTTCCCTGTAAGTTCGCCGGATGAAGGTCACCCGGCGGCAGTGCCACGGTGCGTGGCGGGCCTTTTTTGGCGTCCCGCATTCCGCAGGATGGCGCCGGCCTATTTTTTCTGCAAGTGCATTTTGCCGTCGGCAAACTTGAAACTGACGGTGGGAACGGTGAAATCTTCAAAGGGGGCGCCCAGCGCGATCTCGCCTTCGAGCAGCAGGACGCACTCCTGCCGGCGCAGCGCCACCACCGCCGCATTGTCGGAAAAGCGCACCCAGGTGCCGTAGCTGCTGACGTCTTCGAGGAAAAACTTGCCGGCGCGGTATTCAATCCGGGCATGCCGGCGAGACACGCGCGGATCCTGCACCACAAAATGCGCATCCTGGTCGCGGCCCAGGAAGATGGGCAGCTCGGTCGAGGCGAAGGCGGTGTTGATGTCCAGCCAGCACAGCTCGATCGACGCCAGGACGGCGGCCGGCGGCGTCGCCGGCGGCACCGTCAGGCTGGCCGGCACCGTAAAGGACTCCGACATGACCTCGGCCTGCCATTCGATGCGGTGCACCAGGCAGGCCTCGCTGCGGCCGCGGATTTCCAGTGCGCCCAGGCTTCGGGAGCGCACGAGTGTGTCAGATGGTAAGTGCCGGATGACGGCGTCGGTGGCCAGGATCTGGTCGGGGCCCGACAGGTCGCTCAGGCGCGAGGCCAGGTTGACGGCGTCGCCGAAGCAGTCGCCGTCCTGCTCGACGATTTCACCGCGCGCCACGCCCACTTGCAGGCGCATCTTGAGCTGCTCGGGCCAGTTGCGGATGCGGTCGCGGTGAACCCGCTGCAGTTCGGTTACCGCGTCGACGGCGTCCGCATTGTCGGGAAACACCACCAGCACGCCGTCGCCGAGGTATTTCACGACGTGGCCGCGGTAGGCATGGCAGACCTTGCCTATCCACTGGGTCAGTCGCGTGATGGCCTGTGTGGCCTTGGCATTGCCCAGTGATTCAAAAACCCCGGTGCTTCCTGTGAGATCGGCAAAAACGACGGTAACTTCTGCCATAAATCGATGTAACTGCTTGTAGTTTTGACGCCATTAAAACATAAGTAGCACATAGAACTTATGACAAAGGCGTACCGGCGCGTTGCCCTGGCCACCTGCCCGGCCAGACGGAGCCGGGGCCGGGGCGCGAAAACTCAGCTCGCGCTGGGCTTGAGCTGCATGGCCTTGAATTCCAGGAATTCCTCAAAGCCGTAGATGCCGTTTTCACGGCCGTTTCCTGACTGTTTGTAGCCGCCGAAGGGTGCCTGGCCGTTGAAGGGCCCGCCATTGATGTCGACCTGGCCCGTGCGCAGGCGGCGCGCGACTTTCATGGCGTGCTCGTCGGTGCCGCTCCAGACGGCGCCGCCCAGGCCGTAAATGGTGCTGTTGGCGATCGCCACCGCGTCCTCTTCGTCCTTGTAGGGAATGACCACCAGCACCGGGCCGAAGATTTCCTCCTGGGCCAGCGTGTCCGTCGCCTTGATGCCCAAAATGGTGGGCTGGACAAAATAGCCCTTGTCGAAGGCGGGCGCCTCGGCGCCGCCGGCGATCACGTCCGCACCCTCCTCGATGCCGGTGCGGATGAATCCCAGCACGCGGTCGCGCTGGCCAGCGCTGACCAGGGGGCCCAGCTTGCTGCCCTCCTCCAGGCTGGGGCCTATGCTGAATTTGGCGATGGCGGCCTGGGCCAGGGCCTTGACCTCTTCGTAGCGCCCGGCCGGCACCAGCAGGCGGGTGTGGGCCGAGCAGGTCTGCCCGCTGTTGAGCATGCAGGCCGAGACCGTGCCCTTGACGGCGGCCTCGAAATTGGCGTCGTCGAGCACCACGCTGGCCGACTTGCCGCCCAGTTCCAGCGCCACGCGCTTGATGGTCTGGCTGGCCAGTTCACCGACGCGCTTGCCGGCACGGGTGGAGCCGGTGAAGCTCACCATGTCGACTTCCGGGTGGGTGGCCAGCACCTCGCCCACCACCGGGCCCATGCCGTTGACCAGGTTGAACACGCCGGGGGGCAGGCCCGCCTCGTGGATGATTTCGGCCAGGATCATGGCGTTGACCGGCGCGATTTCGCTGGGCTTGAGCACCACGGTGCAGCCGGCCACCATGGCTGGGGCGATCTTCAGCGTGATCTGGCTCAGCGGGAAATTCCAGGGGGTGATGCAGCCCACCACGCCGATCGCCTCGCGCACCACCAGCGAGTTGCCGACGGTTTTTTCCCACTGGAACTGGCGCGCCACCTTGGCGAAATTGCCCCAGTGCCAGGCCGGGCCGCCCACCTGGACGGCGCGGGCCATTTTCAGGGGCATGCCGACTTCACGGGCAATGGCGATGGCCAGGTCTTCGGTGCGGGCCTTGACGCCGGCCGCCACCTTGTCGAGGTAGGCCGCGCGCGTCTCGACCGGCAAGGCCGCCCAGCCCTCAAAGGCCGCGCGGGCCGCCAGCACGGCGGCTTCGGCCTCCGCCGCGGTGCCGGCTGGCACCGTCGCCATCAGCGCCTCGGTGCTGGAATCATGGACGGGCAGGGTTTCGGGAGACTGGGCCTTGACCCATTGGCCGTTGATGTAATGCGCGGGATATACGGTCATTTGTGTGCTCATGGCGGGTCCGGAAAAGGCCTGGGGAAGGCCTGAAAATTGGTGAATAATGCCCAAAAAAAGATGAGGGACTTTCGACTCACAGGGAAAATCCCTCTGTAGGCCTAAAGATTTAAACAGTGTTCAAAACCAGAATCAACTTGACATCTGGTTACTAACTCCTTGATTCATTTGTTGTTTTGCGTTAACCATTTCACACAAAACACCTTGCATATCCTTAGATGTCGTCTTAATCTAACAGAAGACGCCGTTCCGTGGGAACGCAGAAAAATACCCCAGGGATGTTCCGGTAGAAAGTTGTGATCCACATGCGCTGGTTAAAACCGAATCTGAAAAGCAGCTTCATGGCCTTGCTGGGCTCTGGAGAGGTGACTCCGTCGGTGCTGGAAGACCGCACCGAGGACATCCGCCAGTTCATTCTCGACGAGCTCGGCGAATTTGGCGAAAAACACTATCCCAAGATTACCCGCCGCGTGCGCTACGCCCAGGACGTGCAGAGCCTGTGGTACACCCGCGGCGACGTGATGGCGGTGCTGGCGGCCGTGCACGGTGAGACCATCGCCCGTGAGAAAGTCAGCCGCATCAGCGACAAATTCAAGGGCATGCTGCCCCGCGGACTGAGTTCGCGGTCCAGCCCGCTCACTACCTGAACCCTTTTTCTTGCTTTTCCTTCGTTAGTTCTTTTTCAGTTTCTCCAGTTTCTTCCTGGCCTCCAAGGCACTTTTTAAACCAGCTTCTAGCTGGTTTATTTTTGTCCGCTCGCAGCCGGCGCCCCGCGCACCGGCCTGCCCGCTCAGTGCAAATGGCCCCAAAGCACAAAGGCATCGCGCCCCTCCACCGCCAGGGTGGTTTTCAGGCCTACCGGCAGCACCACCTTGGTCGGCACATGGCCAAAAGGCAATCCCGTCAGCACACGCGCCTTGACCTTGCTTTGCAGCCAGGCAATCACCGTCGCCAGCTTGAAACCCTTGTCGTGCGGCACCAGCGCGTAATTCGTGAACTGCCCGAAGATGATGGCTTTTTGCTGTCCCAGCACGCCGGCATGCAGCAGCTGGGTCAGCATGCGTTCCACGCGGTAGGGATGCTCGGCGACGTCTTCGATGAACAGGATGCCGCCCTTGACGGTGGGCAGGTAGGGCGTGCCCACCAGCGAGGACAGCATGGCCAGGTTGCCGCCCCAGAGTACGGCGTCCTTGACCATGAAATCGGCGGCCGGCTTGGCGTCGGCCGCGGGTTTGGGCAATTGCCAGCCCGTGCCCTCGCCCTGCCCCGTGATCAGGTCGTCAAAACAGGCTTCGGTGATCTCGTCCGGCGCCTCAGCCCCGAAATCCTCGCCCAGCGCCGGGCCGGCCCAGGTCACCGCGCCGGTCTTGGCCATCACCGCCATCTGGAAGGCCGTGAAGTCGCTCAGGCCCACAAAACGGGTGCCGCCCGCGATGGCCTTGGCGATGGCCTTGTAGGAGATGCTCGGCAGGATGCGCGAGAGGCCGTAGCCGCCGCGTGAGATCAGGGCCACGTCGGCGCCGCTGGCGGCCGCGCGGTGTATGGCCGCCAGCCGGGTGTCGTCGTCGCCGGCAAAACGCTGGTGGCGGGCCAGTGCATCGGCGTCGACTTCAACTTCATGGCCCAGGGCGGTGAGGCGCTGCACGCCGCGCTTGAAAGCGGCTTTGTCGCGCACGGCGCTGGAGGGGGAGTAGATGTAGATATGTTTTTTCACGGCTGCAAGTATCCCACTGCCGCCGCAGCTTTCCCCGCCGGCATGGCAGCGGGTATAAACAGGGCCACCATGATGCTGTATGTGCTGGACCTGCTGGGAGTCGCCGTCTTTGCCGTGAGCGGCGCGCTGGCAGCCGGGCGGCTGCAGCTCGACCTGCTGGGCGTGCTGGTGCTGGCGGCGCTGACCGCCATAGGCGGCGGCACCCTGCGCGACCTGCTGATGAACCGCCATCCGGTGTTCTGGATGGCCAGGCCGGCCTACCTGCTGGTGATTGCCGCGGCGGCCCTGGGCACCATGCTGTATGTGCGACTGCTGCCGATTCCGTCGCAAGCCCTGCTGGTGGCCGACGCGCTCGGGCTGGCGCTGTTCGCGCTCTCGGGCGCGCAACTGGCCGAAGCGGCGCGGCTGTCGCCCATCATCGTGGTGGTGATGGGCACCATGACGGGCGTGGCGGGCGGCCTGATGCGCGACATCTGCAGCAACCAGGTGCCGCTGCTGCTGCGCCAGGATATTTACGCCAGCGCCGCGATCGCCGGGATCACGCTTTACCTGCTGCTCAAGGCGCTGGGGCTCAAGCCCTCATGGGCCTTCGGCGCGGGCCTGGTCGCCGTGGCGGCGCTGCGCATCTGCGCCATCTTCATGGGCTGGCACTTGCCGGTCTTCAAGCTGCCGGGCTGAAAAACGCCAGGGCCTGGCGCGCGACCGGCTCGCCATGCTCCTGCACAAAATGCCCGGCTTGCGCCAGCACCACGGGCTCGCCGCAACCACGGATCAGTGCCTGCAAGCCGCGCATGACAGGCGGGCCCAGCACCGGGTCCTGCGCGCCCACCACCATCAGGCTGCGGCCCGTCCAGTCGTTTTGCCAGAAGCCGCGCGCCTGCCGTGAAATGGCGGCGCCGTCAGCATCGGGGCTGTCGGGCACCATGGGTGGGAAGGCGCGCAAGGCCGCGCGGTGGCCTTTGTCCGGGAAGGGCGCGCTGTAGGCCGCACACTCGGCAGCGCTCATCTGCGGGTTGCCGCGGGCGAACAGGCGTGCCACGTCGAACTCGGGGTTTTTCGCGCACATCTCACGCCAGGCCAGAAAGCCCGCGGGCAGCGGCGCATCGCCGGTGCCCAGCGTGGTGTTCATGACCAGCAAGCCCTGGTAGCGCCGCGGCGCCGCCATGGGCAGCGTCAGGCCCAGCAGGCCGCCCCAGTCCTGCACCACCAGCACCACGTTTTGCAGGTCCAGGCTTTCGACCAGTTCCAGCAGTATCTGGCGGTGGGTGCTGAAGCTGTGGAAGCTGTCTTTCTTGGGTTTGTCGCTTTTGCCGAAACCGATCAAGTCAGGCGCGACCACACGATGGCCGGCCTCCAGCAGCACGGGAATCATCTTGCGGTAGAGGTAGCTCCAGGCCGGATTGCCGTGCAGGCACAACCAGGTCAGGCCGCCCTCGCCTGCTTCACCTTCGTAGAGGTAATGCATGCGAAGCCCACCCAGCGCCGGCAGCTCGCTGACATACCGGGGTTGCCAGGGATAGCCCGGTAGCCTGTCAAAAGCCGCGTCGGGCGTGCGCAGCGCGTCCTCGCGCAGCGGATGGGCCAGGCGAGCCTCTTCGCGCTTGTCAGCGCGCCGCTGGCGGAAGAAGGCCTGCAGCAGGTCACCGCACTCCCGCGCCAGAACGCCGCCTTGCAGCGCGGTCTGGTGATTCAGTTGAGGCTGCTCAAACAGGTTCAGCACCGAGCCGGCCGCACCGGTTTTGGGATCCGCCGCGCCGAAGACCACACGCCGCAGCCGCGCATGCAGCATGGCGCCGCTGCACATGGCGCACGGTTCCAGCGTGACAAAGAGTTCGCAGTCGTCAAGCCGGTAGTTGCCCAGTGCCTGCGCCGCGGCGCGCAGGGCCACGATCTCGGCATGCGCCGTCGGGTCATGGCCATCGACGGGCGCATTGCGGCCGGTCGCGATGACCTCGCCGCGCCGCACCACCACCGCGCCCACGGGCACTTCGCCCGCGGCGGCGGCCTGGCGCGCCTGGGCAAGCGCCTGTTGCATGAATATCTCGTCGCTCATGGAAATGGCAGCGGCGGCTGCCGGCCTTATTTCTCTTCCGGCATGGGGCGCGCCTGCTGCAGGGCGCCCTCCACAGCCTGTTTGACCTGCTGCTGCGCTTGCTGGCTTTGCACTTGCGGCGGGGCGTTGGGGGAGACGGCGGGCATGCCGGGCGCCGCCGGGACCGCCACCTGGGTGCTCAACTGCTTTTTGACCAGCAAACCGACGATGGCCAAAACGACCAGCAGGCCCACGATGCTGAAAATACCGCGCATATCAAGCCTCCTTGGGGGTGTCGTTGCCGGCGGCCATGCCCAGGCGGTCCATCCAGCCGGCCAGGGCGCGTTCGTTTTCATTGCCGGCGGCGTAAATGGTTTTCATCGCGGCATGGGCCTCGCGCCTGTGCTGGTTGATCTTGAGCTTGCATTGCAGCTCTGTCACCTGCAGCTCGAAACCCACAATGCCGGCCAGCATCTTGTGGGCGAACTCCTCGCCCTGGTCACGCCACTGCTGGGCAAAAGGCGGCTCGTGGTCGCCTATGAGTTTTTTGAGCAGGCGGTCCTTGGCCAGCGGGTCTTCAAGCAGTGTGGCTTGCACGGTGCAGTGCACGGCCAGGTAGTTCCAGGTCGGCACCCGCGCCAGGTCGGGGTACACCTTGGGCGACAGGTAGGCATGCGGCCCAAGGAATGTCGCGACGGCCTGGGGCCGTGCCTGCAGGTGGCGCCAGTGCGGGTTGGGCTTGGCCACATGGCCCAGCAAGACCATCTGCTCGCCCCGCATTTCAAGATGCAGCGGCAAATGGGTCACATAAGGCAGGCCCGCGTCGTCGACGCTGATCAGGCTGGCGAAGGGATGCTCATGGATCAGCGCCGCGGCCTGGGCGCTGTCACCTTTGAATTGGGGTGGCAGGTACATGGGCTGAAGCATAGGCCAAAACGCCGGGAATTTCCCGGGCCCGCCGGCACGGCCGGCCAAAGGCTCAGGGCCGCAGGGGCCAGCGCGCCAGTGGAATATGCAGGGTCTGGCCGATCAGGCTGCGCACCAGGACAAACTCGCCGGCCGTCCAGCGGATGGGTGTTATCGCCTGTTCGGCCACCGCGCGGTCGTCGTAGAGCAAGGTGACGTGCGGCGTGTAAGCCGGTTTCGCCCAGCGCCCCAGCCCGGCCTTTGTCATCTCAAGGCCCAATGCCCGTTGGAACACCATCAGCTCGGCCAGGCCGGCGTCGCCGCGCAGCACAAAGGGCCGGTTGCGCGGGGAATTCGAAAAACTCACGGCCCGGTCGAAGGTGACCGAAAACGGTGCTGCCTTGACCGCGGCCGCGGCCCGGCTCGCCATGTCGACGATACCCTGGTCCAGACCGGGATAGTCGCCCAAGTGGTGCAGCGTGATGTGAAAGCGCTCGGTTTTCAGCGGCGCGCCGTGCAGGCCGTGCTGCACGCGCAGCTGACGAGCGCACTCGGCAATGTGTTCCGCAGTTTCCGCGTCGGGAAAGAGCGCGAAAAACAGCCTGTCCGTCGGCTTTGCGTCTTCCTCAAAGCCAAATAGGGAGGATTGCCCGGCCATGGTTCAGGCATCCACTCCGGTCACTCCCACTCGATGGTCGCCGGCGGCTTGCTGCTGACGTCGTAGGTCACGCGGTTGATGCCGCGCACCTCGTTGATGATGCGGCCCGAGACCTTTTTGAGCAGCGCATAAGGCAGCTCGGCCCAGTCGGCGGTCATGAAGTCGCTGGTCTGCACCGCGCGCAGGGCCACGACGTAGTCGTAGGTGCGGCCGTCGCCCATCACGCCCACGCTCTTGACCGGCAGGAACACGGTGAAGGCCTGGCTCGTGAGTTCGTACCAGGTCTTGCCGCTGGCCGCATCCTTGAAGTTGCGCAGTTCCTCGATGAAGATCGCGTCGGCGCGGCGCAGCAGGTCGGCGTATTCCTTTTTGACTTCGCCCAGGATGCGCACGCCCAGGCCGGGGCCCGGGAAGGGGTGGCGGTAGACCATGTCGTGCGGCAGGCCCAAGGCCACGCCGAGCTCGCGGACTTCGTCCTTGAACAGCTCGCGCAGCGGCTCCAGCAGCTTCAGGCCCAGTTGCTCGGGCAGGCCGCCCACGTTGTGGTGGCTTTTGATGGTGACGGCTTTTTTGCTCTTGGCGCCGCCGGACTCGATGACGTCGGGGTAAATCGTGCCCTGGGCCAGCCACTTGGCGCCCTTGTGGCCGCCGTCGCCGGCCTTGAGCCTGGCGGCTTCGGCCTTGAACACTTCGACGAACTCGCGGCCTATGATCTTGCGCTTGGCCTCGGGCTCGCTCACACCGGCCAGGTGGCCGAGGAACTGCGCGCTCGCATCGACGCGAACCACCTTGGCGTGCAGCTTGCCGACAAACATGTCCATCACCATGTCGCCCTCGTTCAGGCGCAGCAGGCCGTGGTCGACAAACACGCAGGTCAGCTGGTCGCCGATTGCGCGGTGGATCAGGGCCGCGGCCACTGAGGAATCGACACCGCCCGACAGGCCCAGGATGACTTCCTCTTCACCGACCTGCTGGCGGATTTTCTCGACGGCTTCGCTGATGTAGTCGCCCATGACCCAGTCCTGGCGCGTGCCGCAGATATCGAGCACAAAACGCTTGAGGATGGCATTGCCCTGCTTGGTGTGCGTGACCTCGGGGTGGAACTGCACCGCGTAGAAGCGGCGCTCCTCATCGGCCATGCCGGCGATGGGGCAGGAATCGGTGGAAGCCATGAGCTTGAAGCCGGGCGGCATTTCAGTGACCTTGTCGCCGTGGCTCATCCAGACGTCGAGCATGCCCTGGCCTTCGGGCGTGGTGTAGTCGGCGATGTCCTTGAGCAGCGCCGTATGGCCGCGGGCGCGCACGTCGGCGGAGCCGAACTCGCGCTTGTGGCCGCCCTCGACCTTGCCGCCCAGCTGGTGCGCCATGGCCTGCATGCCGTAGCAGATGCCCAGCACCGGCAAGCCCAGTTCAAAGACGGCTTGCGGGGCCTTGTCGGTGGTTTCTTCGTAGATGCTGGCGTGGCTGCCGGAGAGGATCACGCCCTTGAGCGTGCCGTCCTTGGCGTACTCGCGAACCCAGTCGTCGCTGACGTCGCAGGGATGGACTTCGCAGAACACATGGGCGTCGCGCACGCGGCGCGCGATCAGCTGGGTGACCTGGGAGCCGAAATCGAGGATGAGGATTTTCTGGTGTTGCATGAGGGGCTTCTTCAAGGCAAAAAAAGAAAGGGCGTCTTTCAAGACGCCCTGGCCGGCTGGGTCAAACTCAATCGGCGCGGTAGTTTGGCGCTTCTTTCGTGATCTGCACGTCGTGGACATGGCTTTCGCGAATGCCCGCCGAGGTGATTTCGACGAACTCGGCCTTGTCGCGCATGTCCTCGATGGTGGCGCAGCCGCAGTAACCCATGCTGGCCCGCAGGCCGCCGGCCATCTGGAACACGATGGCGACCATGGAGCCCTTGTAAGGCACCCGGCCTTCGATGCCTTCGGGCACCAGCTTGTCGGCATTCGGGTTGCCGGTGCTCGATTCCTGGAAGTAGCGGTCGGCGCTGCCCTGCTGCATGGCGCCAATGCTGCCCATGCCGCGGTAGCTCTTGTAGCTGCGGCCCTGGAACAGGATGACCTCGCCCGGGGCTTCCTCGGTGCCGGCAAACATGCCGCCCATCATCACGGTGTTGGCGCCGGCCGCGATGGCTTTGGCGATGTCGCCGCTGTAGCGGATACCGCCGTCGCCGATCAGCGGAACGCCGGTACCGCGCAGCGCGGTGGCGACGTTGTCGATGGCCATGATCTGCGGCACGCCGACACCGGCGACGATGCGGGTGGTGCAGATGCTGCCGGGGCCTATGCCGACCTTGACGCCGTCGGCGCCGGCTTCGACCAGCGCCAGCGCCGCCGCGCCGGTGGCGATGTTGCCGCCTATGACGTCGACCTGGGGATAGTTTTGCTTGACCCAGCGCACCCGGTCGAGCACGCCCTTGCTGTGGCCGTGGGCGGTATCGACCACGATAGCGTCGACGCCGGCCTTGACCAGGGCTTCAACGCGCTCTTCGGTGCCCTCGCCCACCCCGACGGCGGCGCCCACGCGCAACTGGCCGTGCGAGTCGCGCGCGGCGTTCGGGAAGGTGGTCTGCTTGGTGATGTCCTTGACGGTGATCAGGCCCTTGAGCTCGAAGTTGTCGTTGACCAGCAGCACGCGCTCCAGGCGGTGCTTGTTCAGCAACGCCTTGGCGTCGGACAGCGAGGCGGTTTCGGAAATGGTGATCAGTCGCTCGCGCGGCGTCATGATGGTGCTGACCGGCACGTCCATGCGCGATTCGAAGCGCATGTCGCGTCCCGTCACGATGCCGACGACGCGGCCGCCATCGATGACGGGGAAGCCGGAAATGCCGAGCTGCTCGCTCAGCGCCATGACCTGGCGCACGGTGTGGGTGGGGGTGATGACGACCGGGTCGCGCAGGACGCCGCTTTCGTAGCGCTTGACCTTGGCGACTTCAGCGGCCTGCTGCTGGGCCGTGAGGTTTTTGTGGACGATGCCTATGCCGCCTTCCTGGGCGATGGCGATGGCCAGCCGGGCTTCGGTGACCGTGTCCATGGCCGCCGACACGAGCGGCAGGTTCAGTCGGATGTTTCGGGAGAATTGGGTGGAAAGTGAGGTGTCCTTGGGCAGGACCTGGGAGAACGCTGGCACCAACAATACGTCGTCGAAGGTGAGCGCTTTGCCGAGTAGGCGCATAGGGATGGCTCCAAAAACACGATTGTACCCTTGTCGCAAAAACCCGTCGGTACTAACCCTTGCCCTCCCGCCGCAGCCCCCCGGCACAGGTGTCGCCGCTGTTGCGCCCGGGTTGTAAAAAGGCCGCTTTGCCGGCGCTTTGCTCTGGAATAAGCCAAAAACCTTACCGCACAGCGCTACACTGGCGAAATGGACCTCAAACTCGTCTCAAGAACACTCATACTGGCCGTCGCCGGCGGCGCATTTTCACTGACCGCATTGGCGCAGTGGCAATGGATAGACAAGGACGGCCGCAAGGTCTACAGCGACCGCTCACCGCCCTCCGACATCCCGGAAAAAAACATCCTCAAGATGCCGCGTGGCGGCAAGGGCAAATCCGGGATGGTAGAGGTGCCTGACAACACGGCGACGGCTTCCGCAGCCGCCGCCTCAGCGCCCAAGAGCGATCCCAATGCACCGAAGTTGACCGGCAAGGACGCACAGCTCGAAGCCAAGAAAAAGCAGGCGGAAGACGAAGCAGCCGCGAAAAAGCAGGCGCAAGAGGAGCAAGTCTCCAAAGCCAAGGCTGAGAACTGCGAACGGGCGAAAAAGACGCTGGCCGGCCTGCAGTCGGGCCAACGGGTTCCCATCACCAATGCCAAGGGTGAACGCGACTATATGGATGACAACGCCAGGGCCGCAGAAATCAAGCGTACCCAGGGTATCGTGAGCAGCGACTGCAAATAAGCAGGGGGCCGCGGGCCTGGCCTCTGCTCTTCATCTCAATAGCCGGCCTTCGCGCCGGCCCGGGTTTTGGCAAACAGCCCGGCCCGTTTGGCGCCCTGGCGGTTGAACCTCTCCCGGCGCGCCACCTTGGGGTCCACACGCAGGCCGCGGTAGATTTCCACCCTGTCCTGCCTGTGCAGCACATGTCCCGGCGTGGTTTTGCGGCCCCAGATGCCCAGCACCAGGCGGGCGGTCCGCAGCTCGGGAAATTCGTTGAATATTCCGCTGGCCGCCAAGGCCTGGGCCACCGTCGCGCCGGCCGCCAGCTCCAGCGTCCATTCCCGCACCTGCCGCGGCGCGGGAGAATAAGCCAGGGTGATGAGCAGCGGAGTGCCGCCCTCAGGGCTCGCCATAGACGTCCGAGGCTCGTTTGACAAAAGCATCGACGAGGCTGCCCGCGATCTTGTCGAACACGGGACCGACCAGCGCCGCCAGCGCGGCATTGTCGAAGTCATAGCGCAGGCTGAACTCGACCTTGCAGGCTCTTTCGCCGCCCTTGCCCACCGGCGTGAAATCCCAGTGGCCGTCCAGCTTTGAAAAAGGGCCGTCGACCAGCTTGAGGCTGACCTTGCGGTCTTTTTCGTGGGTGTTGCGTGTGGTGAAGCTCTGCGAGAGGCCGGCGATGGAGAGGCCGATTTTTGCCGTCATCCCGTGCGCACCCTCCTCCAGCACCGAGGCCTGGTCGCACCAGGGCAAAAACTCGGGATAACGGGCGACGTCGGTGACCAGGGCATACATCTCGGCGGCGCTGTACCAGATTAAAACGGACTTGTGAACGGTTTTCATACAATGGAAGGCTGGGCGCAATTGTACTTTCCGGTTTTCGCCCCTATCTCTTATCCATGGCCACCAAAGAAGCATCCTCCTCCAAAAAACCGGCCGCAACGCCTTCCGCCAAGCTGTCCCCCAAAGCCGCTGCCGCGGCCGTGCGCATTGCCGACAACAAAAAAGCCCTCTTCAATTACCACATCGAGGAGCGCTTTGAAGCCGGCATGGTGCTCGAAGGCTGGGAGGTGAAGTCCCTGCGCGAAGGCAAGGTGCAGCTCACCGACGGCTATGTGGTGGTGCGCGGCGGCGAGCTGTTCATCATCGGCTGCCAGATCAACCCGCTGGGCACGGCCTCCACGCATGTGCGGCCCGATTCGGTGCGGACCAAAAAGCTGCTGATGCACAAGGAAGAAATCCGCAGGCTGGTCGGCAAGGTCGAGCAAAAAGGCTTCACCCTGGTGCCGCTGAACATGCACTGGAAGGCCGGCAAGGTCAAATGCGAGATCGGCCTGGCCAAGGGCAAGGGCGAGCACGACAAGCGCGACACCATCAAGGATCGCGAGGGCAAACGCGAGGTTGAACGCGCCATGAAGTCCCGCAACCGCTGACGGCGGCTTTTTTTCTCCTGCGATGGAATAAACCGGCCCCGGCCGGTGTTTATCCCTGTGCAGCCGCATGCACATGCGTGCTGCGCAAGCGAAAACGCCCACAACACCACACCGGAGAATTCCATGAAACTGCTGTCCACCGCCCTTTTGGCGGCTGCCCTGCTTGGCGGCTGCGCCTCCATGACCACCCCCGCCCCGGCCGGCGTTGCCGACGGCGTGCTGGTCGGTCCCAACGGCATGACGCTGTACGTCTTCGACCGCGACGCCGCCAACAGCGGCAAATCCGTCTGCAACGGCCCCTGCGCCACCAACTGGCCGCCCCTGATGGCCAGCGATGCCGACAAAGCGGCCGGCGACTACACGGTGATCACCCGCGACGATGGCAAGAAACAATGGGCCATGAAGGGCAAGCCGCTGTATTACTGGGCCAAGGACAGCAAGCCGGGCGACAAGACCGGCGACAACGTGGGGACCGTCTGGCACGTCGCCAAACCCTGACGCCGCGCCGCTGCTGCCTGCCCCGCCCAGCCCGGCCTGGTTACGATCGCAGCAGGCTTTGCACCACGCATGACCCACTTTCCGCTGACCGACCATATCCCCAGCCTGCGCCGCTATGCGCGCGCGCTGACGGGCGACGCCTGGACGGCCGACGACCTGGTGCAGGACACGCTGGAGCGCGCCTGCTCCAAATGGCGGCTGTGGGTGGCGGGCAGCGACCTGCGTGCCTGGCTGTTCACGCTGATGCACAACATCTTTGTCAACCAGGTCCGCCGCTCCCTGCGGCAGGCGGCCGCGGGCACGATGGTCAATGTCGACGAGGTCGAGAACGAGCTTGCGGCGCCGGAGGCCGGCACCGCCCAGTCGCTGGACCTGCAGCGCTGCCTGCTGCGCCTGCCCGAAGACCAGCGGGCCGTGCTGCTGCTGGTCAGCCTCGAAGACCTCAGCTATGAGGAAGTCGCCAGGATCACCGGCGTGCCGGTCGGGACGGTCATGTCCCGGCTGTCCCGCGCGCGCAGCCGATTGCGCGAATTGATGGACGGCCCGGCTCCGGTAGCCGCCACCGCACCGGCCCAGCTCAGGCGCCTGAAGTAAAGGCAGCAATCCCATGGAAAAATCCCACGACACATCGCACGCCCAAAGTGAAGTCCTGCACGACCGGATCAACGCCCTGGTCGACGGCCGCTTGCCACCGGCCCGGCAGGCCGAGCTCGAAGCGCAACTGGGCGAAGACACCGCCGCACGCGAGACCCTGCGGGCCTGGAGGGCCCAGCGCGAGGCCTTGCGTACCCTGCATCGTCCCTTGCTGGACGAAGCCATCCCTGACGCCCTGCTGGCCGCCGCGCGCCGCGGCCAGGCGGGCAAGCGGCAAATTGAGCAATGGCGGCGCTGGGGCGGCATGGCCGCCGCCGTGGTGCTGGCCTTTGGCGTGGGCTGGCTGTCGCATGGGCAGCTGGGCGGCCCGGCGCCGCAACAATTCGCCGCTGCGCGCTCGGCGCAATCCTTTGTGCACCAGGCTTCGCTGGCGCATGCGGTATTTTCGCCCGAGGTGCGCCATCCCGTCGAGGTCACCGCCGCGCAGCAGGAACACCTGGTGCAGTGGCTGTCCAAGCGCGTGGGCCGGCCGCTGAAAGTGCCAGTGCTGGCGGCCGAGGGTTATGAGCTGGTTGGCGGCAGGCTGCTGTCCGGTGACGGTGGCGCCCGCGCGCAATTCATGTTCCAGAACGCGGCCGGCCTGCGCCTGACGCTATACCTGGGCGCCATCGATGCGGCCGCCCTGCCGCAGTCCCAGGCCGCACAGGAAACCGCTTTCCGCTACAGCGGCGAAGGCCCCGTGCCCTCGTTTTACTGGGTGGACCAGGGCTTTGGCTATGCGCTGAGCGGCGCCGTCTCGCGCGATGAACTGATGAAGCTGGCGCAGCGGGTGTACCAGCAGCTCTAAACCTCGGCCCGTTTACTTCAGCCCGCGCAGGGGATGCGTCTCAGGCGTCCAGGGACTGGCAAAAAAAGCCTCCGCCATGCCGGGCTTAACGTCTTCGATGCGCACCGGGTTCCACTGCGGCTTGTAGTCCTTGTCAATCGCCAGCGCGCGTATGCCTTCGACGGTCTCGCTCGCCGCGCCTGGGCGCAGGTGAAAGCAGTGGTGCACCATGTCGCGCTCCATGCGCAGGTCGTCGGCCAGGCCCATGCCGCGCGCGCGGCGAATCTGCTCCAGCGTCACATGCAGCATCAGCGGCGAGCGTTTACGCAAGGTGGCGGCGGTTTTGGCCGCCCATGGGTCCGGCGAGGCTTCCAGCGCGTCGACGATATGTTTCACGCGCTGCAGGGAAAAATAGCCGTCGATCCGGCTGTCGGCCTTAGCCGGCCGGGTCTGGCCCGCGGTCCATTGCGCCGTTATCCAGGCCTCAGCCGCTGCGGCCGAAGCAAAGGCCTGGCGACCCAATGCATCCCACAACTCAGGCAGGCGGGCCGCCTCGACCTGGATGTCGGCCAGCCCATAGTCCAGCGCCTCTTGCGCACCAATGACATCCCCCGTCAGCGCCAGGTATTCACCCGCGTGGCCGGGGCAACGGCTCAGGAAATAACCGCCGCCCACATCGGGAAACAGGCCGATGTTGGTCTCGGGCATGGCCATCTTGGTGTGCTCGGTCACGATCCGTAATTTGGCACCCTGGCTGATTCCCATGCCGCCGCCCATGACCACGCCGTCCATGAAGGCGACATAGGGCTTGGGGTAGGTATGGATCAGGTGGTTGAGGGCGTATTCCTCGGTGAAGAAGTCCCCGAGTGCGGAATCGCCGGCAAACACCGCCTGGTGAAAAAAGCGGATGTCGCCGCCCGCGCAAAAGCCGCCGAACAGGCTCTCCGGTGTGCCGGGCTGGCCTTTTTTGTTGCTGCCGCGTATGGCCACGACATGAACCGCCGGGTCGTCGCGCCAGGCCAGCAAGGCGGCGGACAAGGCCCGGATCATGCCCAGGGACAGCGCATTGAGCGCCTTGGGGCGGTTCAGGGTGATGAGCCCGGCGTTGCCGCGGCGCTCGACCAGCACCTCGGGCCGGGTCTCGGTGTTCATGCCGCTCATGGCCGCTGCCTCCATCCAATCAGTTCATTGACCACCAGCGCGCCTATGACCAGCGCGCCCCCCGTCAGCACGCTGGCGCCGGGCACCTCGCCCGCGCCGAACCAGGCCAGCAGAATGCCGAAAATCACTTCCAGCAGCGCCAGCAGGGCGACTTCCGGCGCCTTGAGCACACCGGCGCACATCACCGACAGCACGCAGGGAATCGCCAGTTGCACCAGGCCCAGCAGCGCCAGCAGGCCGACGTCATGCGCCGTGGCGGAAAACGGCAGCGACAGCGGCAAGGTCGCCAGCGTCGAAATCGCCGCGCCCAGCAGCACCGCGGGCACGAGGTCGACATTCTTGCCGTGGGCGCGGCTGTGCTGCACCACCGTCCAGTTGCTGGCGCTGGCCAGCGGCACCATCAAGGCCACCAGGGTTCCGCCGATGTGGCTGGAAAGGTCCATCTGCCCGCCGTACATCCAGGCAATGCCGGCGCCTGCCATGGCGATGGCCAGCCAGGTGCGTGCCGGAATCTTGTGGCCGATGAAGGCGCGCGCCAGCAGGGCCGTGATGAAGGGGCTGACCGCCATGGTCACCAGCACATTGGCCACGGTGGTCAGCGTGAGCGCGACCATGAAAGCCGTGAACATCACGCTCCAGCAGACACCCGACAGCCAGAAGGCCGAGCCGCCGTTGCGGATCTTGCTGAACACCGCCCTGCCCTGGAAAAACGGCAGGATGACCAGCAGCGACACCACCGTAAAAAAACTGCGCCAGAAGGTGACCTCAAAGCTGCGGGCCGATTCCAGGTGGCGGGTCACCACACCGGCGATGGACCACATCATGGTCACCAGGATCATCAGGAAAACGGCGCGGGAATGCGTGAGTTTCATGGGATAGGCAATGGTTCGGGTTGTTGTACGAACATAAATGCAAAGGCCGCTGGAGCTTACGCGCAGCGGCCTGATTTTTAGCGGTTCCCTCTTCGACCAGCATGAGCCGTGGAACCGGCTTTGCCGGGCCACAGGCGGGCGGCCCCCTCGGGGGGCAGGGAGCTACACGAAGTGAGCGACCGTGGGGGCATCAAGACCGACCAGCGCGCTTGCGGTCGCTTTCCTTGAGGTGGCGCTTGCGCAGGCGGATGGACTTGGGCGTGATTTCGACCAGCTCGTCGTCCTCGATGAATTCCACGCCGTATTCCAGCGTGCATTCAATCGGCGGCGTGATCTTGATCGCGTCTTCCTTGCCGCTGACGCGGAAGTTGGTCAGCTGCTTGGTACGCGTGGCGTTGACCACCAGGTCGTTGTCGCGGCTGTGGATGCCGACGATCATGCCTTCGTACACCGGGTCGTTGGCGCGCACGAACATGCGGCCGCGGTCGTCCAGCTTGCCCAGGGCGTAGGTGAAGATTTCACCGTCGTCCATGGAGATCAGCACGCCGTTCTTGCGGCCGCCGATGTCGCCCTTGTGCGGCTCGTAGCTGTCGAAGATGTTGGAGATCAGGCCCGAGCCGCGCGTCAGGTTCAGGAACTCGTTGGTAAAGCCGATCAGGCCGCGCGCCGGGATGCGGTACTCGAGGCGCACACGGCCGCGGCCGTCCGGCTCCATGTTCACCAGTTCGCCCTTGCGCTCGCCCAGGGCCTGCATCACGCCGCCCTGGTGCTGGTCTTCGATGTCGGCGGTGACCAGCTCGATAGGCTCGTGCTTCTCGCCGTTGACATCCTTGAACACCACGCGCGGCTTGGAGACGGCCAGCTCATAGCCTTCGCGGCGCATGTTTTCCAGCAGGATGGTCAGGTGCAGCTCGCCGCGGCCCATGACTTCAAAAATGCCCTCTTCGTCGGTTTCCTTGACGCGCAGGGCCACGTTGTGCTGCAGCTCTTTCTGCAGGCGGTCCCAGATCTGACGGCTGGTGACGTACTTGCCTTCGCGGCCGGCCAGCGGGCTGGTGTTGACGCAGAAGTTCATGGTCAGGGTCGGCTCGTCGACCTTGAGCATGGGCAGCGGCGCGGGGTTGGCCGGGTCGGTGATGGTCACGCCGATACCGATGTCGGCAATGCCGTTGATCAGCACGATCTCGCCGGGGCCGGCTTCGGTAGCCTGCACGCGCTCCAGGCCCTGGAAGGTCAGTACCTGGTTGATACGGCCCTTGACAGCCTTGCCGTCCGGGCCTTCCATGACGACCACGTCCATCATGGGCTTGATGGTGCCCTGGCTGATGCGGCCCACGCCGATGCGGCCGACGAAGGTCGAAAAGTCGAGCGCGGAGATCTGCAGTTGCAGCGGCGCCGCCGGGTCGCCCTTCTGGGACGGCACATGCTTGAGGATGGTGTTGAACAGGGCCGACATGTCGGGGCCCCACTGTTCGTTGGGCGGGCCTTCCTCGAGCGAGGACCAGCCGTTGATGCCGGAGGCGTACACCACGGGGAAGTCCAGCTGCTCGTCGGTCGCGCCCAGCTTGTCGAACAGGTCGAAGGCGGCGTTGACCACCTTGTCGGGATTGGCGCCCGGCTTGTCGACCTTGTTGACCACGACGATGGGCTTCAGGCCCAGGGCCAGCGCCTTCTTGGTCACAAAGCGCGTCTGGGGCATGGGGCCTTCTTGCGCGTCGATCAGCAGCACCACGCCGTCGACCATGGACAGCGCGCGCTCGACTTCACCGCCGAAGTCGGCGTGGCCCGGGGTGTCGACGATGTTGATGTGCGTGCCTTCCCAGGTCACGGCGCAGTTCTTGGCCAGGATGGTGATGCCGCGTTCTTTTTCGATGGCGTTGTTGTCCATCACGGTGTCGACCACCTTTTCGTGTTCGGCGAAGGTGCCGGACTGGCGCAGCAGCTGGTCGACCATGGTGGTTTTGCCATGGTCAACGTGGGCGATGATGGCGATATTGCGGATCTGTTTGTGGCTCATGGTTGGCTTTCTGGGAACTTTAAAACGTCAAAAACTGGCAAAAACTGTCAATGGTGAACAAGGGCCGCCGCGGGCGCGGCGCCGCCGAGACTGTGCGCGGCATTCAGAATGTCCTGGATCTCTATCGGGCTCAGCAGGCGCTGCGGAATCAGCTCGTCCGCCGTGATGTGGGCCGAGCCCAGGAAGGCCGGGGCGTCGCCGCCCTGCCCCGCCGCGGGACCATAGACCTGCACCAGCGGCGCGTCGGCGCCCCACTGGCCGGGCTCGCCCCGGCGGCGCAGGCCGCTTAAAAACCGCCCCGCATTGTCGGCGTCCAATGTGACAGACGGGTACGCGGCCACCAGGGACTGGGCCGGCAGCAGGCAGGCTTCGCGCTCGGGCTCGGTCATGGCTTCCAGGGCCGGCAGGCTCACGCACTGCTGCGTGGTGTAGCCGCCGGTCTCCAGCCGCCTGAGCGAGCCCAGGTGGGCGCCGCAGCCTATGGCCTCGCCGATGTCTTCGCCCAGCGTGCGGATATAGGTGCCCTTGCTGCAGGTCACGGTGATCTTGATGGCGGCCGGTGCGCGTTCGTCGTGGACCTGGGCCATTTCCAGCTTGAAGATGGTGATGTGGCGGGCTTCCCGCTCGACCTCCTGGCCCTTGCGGGCGTATTCGTAGAGGGCCTTGCCGTCTTTCTTGAGCGCCGAATACATGGGCGGCACCTGCGCCAGCGGGCCGGTGAAACGCACGGTCAGGTCCCGCAGCAAGGCCGGCGTGATCTCGGGCACGGGCCGGGTCTCTATGACTTCGCCTTCGGCGTCGGCCGTGCTGGTCTTTTTGCCCAGCAGCAGGACGGCCTCGTAGGTTTTGTCGGCATCGAGCTGGATCTGGCTGAACTTGGTGGCCGCGCCAAAACACAGCGGCAGCACGCCGGTGGCCAGCGGATCCAGCGTGCCGGTGTGGCCGGCCTTGTCGGCGCGCAGCAGCCATTTGGCCTTCTGCAAGGCCTGGTTGCTCGACAGGCCCAGCGGCTTGTCGAGCAGCAGCACGCCGTGCACGGGACGTCGCTGGATTTTCTGGCGATGAGAAGAGGTTTGCGTCATAAATTCCGACAGGCTCGGCGCACGGGACAAGCCCGGCGCTTCGTTGGCGCCGTTGTCCCTGAACCTGTCATCAAGGGGAACGGCGCGAACTCAGTCGTCGTGCGCGCGGGAAGAGACCGCCTTGGCAATCAAGGCGTTCATGTCGGCCGCGCGCTCGGTGGTGCGGTCGAAGTGGAAATGCAGGGTCGGCACCGTGTGCGTCATCAGGCGCTTGAACAGGCCGTTGCGCAGAAAGCCGGCGGCCTGGTTGAGCGCTTCCTCGCACTCTTTCGGGTCGCCGACGAGCACGCTGAAGAACACCTTGGCGTGCGCGTAGTCGGCCGTCACCTCGACGGCCTGGATGGTCACCATCCCGACCCGCGGGTCTTTCAGTTCGCGCGCGATCAGCTCCGTCAGGTCGCGCTGGATCTGATCGGCGACACGAAAGCCGCGGTTGGGGGTGGATGACTTTTTACGCATGGGCTGAATGGGGCGGAGTCTTGTCTTGTCTGGAGGGCCCGCCGCGGTAAGGCGGCGGGCCGGCCCGTTTTACAAGGTACGCGCCACTTCCTTGATCTCGAAGAATTCGAGAATGTCGCCTTCTTGAATATCGTTGTAGTTCTTGATATTCAGGCCGCACTCGAAACCTTCCTTGACTTCGCGCACGTCGTCCTTGAAGCGCTTGAGCGAGTCGAGTTCACCCGTGAAGATGACCACGTTCTCGCGCAGCAGGCGCAGGCGCGCGCTGCGGCGAACCACACCGGCGGTGACCATACAGCCGGCGATGGAGCCGATCTTGCTGACCTTGAACACCTGGCGAATCTCGGCATTGCCGATGACTTCTTCTTTCTTGTCGGGCGTGAGCATGCCGGACATGGCGGCCTTGAGTTCGTCCACAGCGTCATAAATGATGTTGTAGTAACGAATGTCGATGCCGTTGTTCTCGGCCTGCTTGCGCGCCTGGGCGTCCGCGCGGGTGTTGAACCCGATCAGCACGGCCTTGGAGGCGATCGCCAGGTTGACATCGGACTCGGAAATGCCGCCGACGCCGGAGTACACCAGCTGCACCTTGACCTCGTCGGTCGAGAGCTTGAGCAGCGACTGGGCCAGCGCTTCCTGCGAGCCCTGCACGTCGGCCTTGATGATGATGGGCAGCATCTTGACCTCGCCCGCCGAGATGTCGGAGAACATGTTCTCCAGCTTGGCGGCCTGCTGCTTGGCCAGCTTGGTATTGCGGAACTTGCCGGCGCGGTAGGTGGCGATTTCACGGGCGCGGCGCTCGTCGGTCATCACCATGAACTCGTCGCCCGCCTGCGGCACTTCGGTCAGGCCCTGGATTTCCACGGGGATGGAGGGGCCCGCCGATTTGATCGGCTTGCCGTTTTCGTCCAGCATGGCGCGCACGCGGCCGTAGGTCGAACCGGCCAGCACCACGTCGCCGGCCTTGAGCGTGCCGGACTGGATCAGCACGGTCGCGACCGGGCCGCGGCCCTTGTCGAGCTGGGCTTCAATGACCAGGCCCTTGGCCATGGCGTCAACCGGCGCGCGCAGTTCCAGCACTTCGGCCTGCAGCAGCACCTGCTCGAGCAGCTGGTCGATACCGGCGCCCGTGCGGGCGGAAACCGGCACGAAAGGCGACTCGCCGCCAAATTCCTCGGGAATCACTTCCTCGGTGACCAGTTCGCCCTTGACGCGGTCCAGGTTGGCATCGGGCTTGTCGATCTTGTTGATCGCCACCACGATGGGAACGCCGGCCGCCTTGGCATGCTTGATGGCTTCCTTGGTCTGCGGCATCACGCCGTCGTCGGCTGCCACCACCAGGATCACGATGTCGGTGGCCTGGGCGCCACGGGCACGCATGGCGGTGAAGGCCTCGTGGCCCGGGGTGTCCAGGAAGGACACCATGCCGCGCGGGGTTTCCACGTGGTAGGCGCCGATGTGCTGGGTAATGCCGCCGGCTTCGCCCGCGGCCACTTTGGCGCGGCGGATGTAGTCGAGCAGCGAGGTCTTGCCGTGGTCGACGTGGCCCATGACGGTGACCACGGGCGCGCGCGGCAGCAGTTCAGCCTGCTGGCCCTGCACGTCGTCGTCGGTGAAGGCTTCCGGATCGTCCAGCGCGGCGGTGACCGCCTTGTGGCCCATTTCTTCCACCACGATCATGGCGGTGTCCTGGTCCAGCGGCTGGTTGATGGTGACCATCTGGCCGAGCTTCATCAGGTGCTTGATCACCTCGGAGGACTTGACGCTCATCTTGTGCGCCAGTTCCGCCACGGTGATGGTTTCAGGCACGTGCACCTCGATGACCTTGAACTCGGTCGGCGCCACAAAAGTGGACTCGGGGCGTGCTTCGCGGTCGTTGCTGCGGCGGCCGCGCGGGCCGCTGCGGAAGTTGCCGCGTCCGGGCACGACGGGCGCGCCACGGCTCGGGATGCCCTTCTTCTTGGCGGCGTCGTCCTTCCAGGTCGAGGACAGGTTCTCGGATTTGACTTCCTTCTTGCCCGCAGCGCCCGGCGCGGCGGCGGCCGCGGGAGCACCCGGCTTGGGCGCGGCGCCCGGCGCACCGGCCGGCTTGTGCAGCGTGCCCTTGATAGCGGCCTTGGGGTCGACGTGCGGCACCAGCACGCGCTTGGGCGCGGACATCATGGCGCGGATCCCCGCGGCTTCGGCCTCAGCCTTGCGGCGGCGTTCCTGCAGCTCCTGCGCCTTGGCGGCGTCGGCCTGGAATTCAGCGGTGGCCTTGGCCTTGGCGGCGGCGGCCGCGGCCGCTGCATCAGCGGACTTGGTGGCCTGCTCGGCGGCGGCGGTTTCAGCGGCCTTGGAGGCGGCGGCCGTCGGCGCGGCGGCTTCCTTGGCCTTGCCTGCGGCAGGCTTGGCCTTCTTCGCGTCGGCGACGGCAGCAGCTGCAGCGACGGCCTGGGCGGTCTGCTCGGCGGCCAGGCGTTCCTGTTCGCGCGCGGCGTCCTTCGCGTCCTGCTCTTCACGCAGGCGGCGTTTTTCGGCGAGTTCCTGCTCCTGGCGGCGCAGCAACTCGGCGTGGCGGCGGGCTTCTTCCTCGCGGCGGATCAACTCGGCGTCATCGATGACGGGCGCTGGCGGCGGTGCGGCCACTTCGGGCTGCACTTCTTCGGCGGGCTGGTCCGAGCCTTCGTCGCGTTTGATGAAGGTGCGCTTTTTGCGGACTTCGACCTGGATGGTGCGGGCCTTACCGGTGGCGTCGGCCTGCTTGATTTCGCTGGTGGATTTTTTCACCAGCGTGATTTTTTTGCGCTCGGCCGTGACAGTGCCATGGCTGGCCTGCAAATAGCCCAGGAGCTTTTGCTTGTCCGCCTCGGACAGGGGGTCGCTGGGCTGCGCCTTGGCGACGCCCGCGCTGGTCAATTGCTCGATCAGCGTGGCGGGGGATTTATTGAGTTCAGCTGCGAATTCAGCGACGGTGGTGGTACTGGACATATGTTTTTTTCCTGCAGGCCTTTCATGATCATTGCTCTTGGGCCGCTGCGGGTGCAGGGGTGTCAGCGGCAGCGGGCTCATCGGTAAACCAATGCGCGCGAGCGGTCATGATCAGGGCTTTGGCCTCGTCCGCAGACTGGCCGGTGATATCGGTGAGTTCGTCCACAGCCAGGTCGGCCAGGTCGTCGCGGGTGGTGATGCCCGCTTCGGTCAATTTGGCGATCAGCTCTGGCGTGAGGCCTTGGACGTCGCGCAGGTTCTGCGAAACGCCCTCGGCATTTTCTTCCTTGGCGATTTCCATCGTCAGCAGCGCGTCTTTGGCGCGGGTGCGCAGCTCATTGACGGTGTCTTCGTCGAAGGATTCGATCTCCAGCATTTCCTGCAGCGGCACATAAGCCACCTCTTCGAGGCTGGTGAAGCCTTCGGAGATCAGGATGTCGGCGATTTCCTCGTCCACGTCGAGCTTTTCCATGAAAAGCTTGCGGCTGGTGTCGGTTTCGCTGGCCTGCTTCTGGGCGGACTCGTCGGCCGTCATGATGTTGATCTTCCAGCCGGTCAGTTCGGCGGCAAGGCGCACGTTCTGGCCGCCGCGGCCGATGGAGATGGCCAGGTTTTCCTCGTCGACGACGACGTCCATGGCATGGCGCTCTTCGTCAACCACGATGGATGACACATTGGCCGGGGCCAGCGCGCCGATGACGAACTGGGCAGGGTCTTCGCTCCAGAGCACGATGTCGACGCGTTCGCCGGCGAGCTCGTTGGTCACGCCGTTGACACGGGTGCCGCGCACGCCGACGCAAGTGCCTATGGGGTCGACGCGCTTGTCGTGCGACAGCACGGCGATCTTGGCGCGCGAACCGGGGTCGCGAGCGCAGGATTTGATCTCCAGCAGGCCCTGCTCGATTTCAGGCACTTCCTGGCGGAACAGCTCGATCATGTACTCGGGCGCAGTACGCGAGAGGATGATGGGCGCGCCGCGCAGGGTGGTGTCGACTTCCATGATCATGGCGCGGACGCGGTCGCCGGAGCGCAGGTTTTCCTTGGGGATCATGTCGCCGCGGCGCAAACGGCCCTCGACGCGGCCGGACTCGACGATGATGTCGCCCTTGTCCATGCGCTTGACGGTACCGACAAAAATCTTGTCGCCGCGCGACATGAAGTCGTTCAGCAGCATTTCGCGCTCGGCATCACGGATTTTTTGCAGGATGACCTGTTTGGCGGCTTGCGCGCCGATACGGCCTATGGGCAGGCTTTCAACCGGCTTTTCGATGTAGTCGCCCTCTTCGATGTCGGGGATTTCGTCGCGCGCGTCGCTCACCAGCTCTTCGGCTTCGGGGTTTTGCAGGCCGGCTTCGTCCGGCACCACCAGCCAGCGGCGGAAAGTCTCGTAGTTGCCGCTGTCACGGTCGATCACCACGCGGATGTCCACTTCGCCTTCGTACACTTTTTTGGTGGCCGAGGCGAGCGCGAGCTCAACAGCGCCGAACACGACGTCGCGCTCCACATTTTTTTCACGCGAGATGGCGTCAACCAACATCAACAGTTCGCGATTCATTTCACAAGCCTGCCTTTCTTCATTTCTTGAAATTTAATTCTCTGTGGAGGATGCGGCACCGGGGGCCGATCTGGGTTTGCGGCCCTTGAAGTCCACCACGGGCGCAAGCCGCGCCTGGTGAAGCTCGTCGAGCGTGAAACCCAGCGCCTGCAGCGGTGCGGGAATCCTCTTCTTGCTAATTTTCTGGCCGGGTTTGGCGGGAGGCTCGTCACTCCAGACGACCTGCCAGCCGGCCTCGGCGCGCTCCAGCGTGCCGCGAAACTTCTTGCGGCTGGCCGTCACCGTCGAACCGGCGCTGGCCGCCACGCCAATCGGCGCCTTCAGCGTGATGTCGACCAGCTCGCCGGCAAAACGCTCAAAATCCTTTTCGCTGCGCAAAAGCCTGTCGATGCCGGGGGAACTGACCTCCAGCCGGGCGTACTCGACGCCCTCGACTTCCAGCACAAACTGCAGCTGGCGGGTGACTTTTTCGCAGTCCTCGGCATTGATGAACTGCTCGGCGCCCTGGACGTAAGGCATGTCGATCGTGACACGCAGCAAACCGCCGCCGGTGCGCTCGATCTCGACCAGCTCGTAGCCCAGCCCCGTCACAGTTTGCTCAATCGTCTCTTGCAATGCCATTCAGTCTCTAAAACCCGCTCTATTAGTTCAATAGTTCAAAAACAAACGCCCAAAAAAAATGGGCGGTGAAAACCCGCCCATTTGGTCGTGAAGCTCTTATTGTAACGCGCTGCGCCCCTCGATGCAAACAATTTCCGTGCCTGAAACGAGAGTCGCCGCTCAAAACTCCGGCGGGAGCAGCCCGCCTTAACCCTTTTTGTTAAGCCATCACACCGTCATTCATGGATTGCCAGCTTGTGGCGGGACCGGTAGAAACAAAGATAGGCGCCTCGTGCTGCTTTTCAACGACGTCCACAGGCAAATATAAAAATTCTCAATAAAATCATTGAGATTTTTCGATTATTTAAAGTAAATCCTCAAAACTACGGGCCTATACAGCCGTTACAAGCACACGCGTATAGGGATGACGCGGCGAATCCAGCACCTCGCTGAGCGAGCCGGACTCCAGCACATCGCCGTCCTTCATCACCATGACGTCATGCGCCATGGCGCGTATCACGTCCACGTCGTGCGTGATCAGCAAATAGCTGAGGCCGCGCTCGCGCTGGAGTTTTTGCAGCAGGCCCAGCACCTGCTTCTGGATGGTCACGTCCAGTGCGCTGGTCGGTTCGTCCAGCACCAGCAGGCTGGGATTGATGATGAGCGCCCGGGCAATCGCCAGGCGCTGGCGCTGCCCGCCCGAGAACTCGTGCGGGTAACGCTGCAGCAGGCCCGGAAACTGGGCTTCCGTCATACCGACATCGACCAGCGCCTGTATGGCCCGCTCGCGCCGGGCAGGAGGAGCCAGGCCGGGCTCGTGCACGCGCAGGCCCTCCTCCACGATGGCCTCGACGCTCATGCGCGGCGACAGCGAGGAAAACGGGTCCTGGAACACCACCTGGACCGCCCGGCGCATGGCTTTGTCACGCGCGGCCTCGCGGCCCCAGGCCTGGCCGGCCGCCTGCAGCTGCCCTGAAAAAGGCAACAGGCCCAGGCTGGCCAGCGCCAGGGTGGACTTGCCGGAGCCCGATTCGCCAATCACACCTAAGGTTCTCCCGGCCGGAATCTGGAAGCTGGCCTCTTTCACCGCGACAAATTCACCGCGCCGGAACCACCCGCGTATGCCGGGAACCGGCACCGGATAGCTCACGCGCAACCCCTCGGCTTTCATCGTGATCGCGGCATCCGCCGCGGCATCGGCCGCCGCCAGCCCGTCGCGCCGCGGCTTGCTGTCGATCAGCTTGCGGGTATAGGGGTGCTGGGGCCGGGCAAACACCTCCGACACAGTGCCCTGCTCCACGATACGGCCGTTTTCCATCACCGCAACCCGGTCGGCGAACTTGCGCACCAAGTTGAGGTCGTGGGTGATCAGCAGCACAGCCATGCCGTTGCGCTGCTGCAGCTCACCCAGCAGGTCCAGGATCTGGCCGCGCAAGGTGACGTCCAGCGCCGTGGTGGGCTCGTCGGCCAGCAGCAGCCGGGGCTGGCAGGCCAGCGCCATGGCGATCATGGCCCGCTGCCGCTGCCCGCCCGAGAGCTGGTGCGGAAAAGCTCTGGCGCGGCGCGCGGGCTCGGGAATACCGGTGTCGGCCAGCAGCTGGATCGCGCCCTGCATCGCTTCGGCGCGGGACAGGTTTTTGTGGAGCTCCAGCACTTCGGCTATCTGGTCGCCCACGCTGTAGAGCGGATTGAGCGCCGTCATGGGCTCCTGGAAGATCATCGCGATGTCGCGGCCGCGTATTCCGCGCAGGGAAGACTCCGGCAGGGACAGCAAATCAACGGGTGCCTTGGGCGGTGCCCCGCTGGCCGCGCGTTCGGCCGCATCCACGCCGGCAAAAACGGCTTTTCCGCTCACCGCAGCGTTTTGCACCAGCCCCAGCAGGCTGAGAGCGGTCACGGTCTTGCCCGAACCGGACTCGCCCACCAGCGCCAGCTTTTCGCCGGGAGCGATGGAAAAATCAATGCCGTGAACCACGGATTTGCCCGCAAACGAGATCCGCAGGTTTTGGACGTCGAGCAGCGGCGTTGCCATCAGTCGGCCTTCCGAGGGTCCATGGCGTCGCGCAAGGCGTCGCCCATGAAGGTGAGCAGCAGCAATGTCATGACCAGCACCGCAAAGGTGGACAGAGATATCCACCAGGCGTCTATGCTGTTCTTGCCTTGGGACAGCAGTTCGCCGAGCGAAGGTGTGCCGGGCGGCACGCCCAGGCCCAGAAAATCCAGTGAAGTCAGCGCCAGGATGGCGCCGCTCATGCGAAACGGCAGGAAAGTCACGACCGGGGTCAGGCTGTTGGGCAGGATATGGCGCCAGATGATCTGCAGGTTGCCCACGCCCAGCGCGCGGGCGGCGCGCACATAGTCCATCTGCCGGTTGCGCAGGAATTCGGCGCGCACATAGTCCGACAGCCCCATCCAACCGAACAGGCTGAGCAGAATCAGCAGCAAAGCCACGCTGGGCGCGAAGATGGCGCTGAAAATGATCAGCAGGTAGAGCTCGGGCATGGAGCCCCAGATTTCCATGAAACGCTGGAACAGCAAATCGGTCTTGCCGCCGAAATAACCCTGCAGCGCCCCTGTCAGCATGCCCAGCAGCACGCCGGTGACCGTCAGCGCCAGCGCGAACAGCACGCTGACCCGGAAGCCGTAAATCAGCTGGGCCAGCAGGTCGCGGCCCCGGTCGTCGGTGCCCAGCAAGTTGTCGCGTGTCGGGCGAGACGGGTTGGGCTCTTTCGCGAAATAGTTGAGTGTGTTGGGCCCATAAGGGTTGAGCGTGTAGATCGCGAAATTGCCGCCGCGCGACAACCGCTCCTGGATATATGGATCGAGGTAGTCGGTCCGCGTGTCGAAATCACCGCCAAAGGTTTTCTCGCTGTAGTCCTTGACCATGGGAAAGTAATAGCCGCCCTCGTAACGCACCAGCAGCGGCCTGTCGTTCGAGATCAGCTCCGCACACAGGCTCAGCGCCACCAAGGCACAAAACAGCACCAGGCTATAGAACCCGAGTTTGTTGCGCCTGAACCGCCTCCACGCGCGGCGCGCAGGCGAGTTGGAAACGTACTTTTCCTGGCCAGTGCCGCCGCCAACCGGGCTTTGCCCGTCTGCCGGAGGCGTCCCCTCGGGGGGAAGGTGGCCGGAGGCCGCTTCGGGGGGGTCAGTCAAACCGTACACGCGGATCCACCAAGACATAAGACAAATCGGAAATCAGCTTGGTAACCAGGCCGATCAAGGTAAACAGGTAGAGCGTGCCCAGCACCACCGGGTAGTCTCGCCGGATGATGCTTTCATAGCTGAGCAGCCCCATGCCGTCCAGCGAGAACAGGGTTTCGATCAGCAGCGCGCCGGTAAAAAACGCGCCGATAAACGCCGCCGGAAAGCCGGTGATGATGGGAAGCAGCGCATTGCGGAACACATGCTTCCAGAGCACCTGGCGCTCGCCCAGTCCCTTGGCGCGTGCCGTCAGCACGTATTGCTTGCGGATTTCCTCCAGGAAGGAGTTCTTGGTCAGCATGGCCGTGACGGCAAAGCTGCCCAGCACCATGGCCGTGACCGGCATGGCGATGTGCCAGAGGTAATCGGTGATACGCGCGCCCCAGCCCAGGGTTTCCCAGCTGGAGGAGGTCAGCCCGCGCAGCGGAAACCATTGCAACTGGCCGCCAAAGATCACCAGCAGCGCGACGCCCAGCACAAAGCCGGGAATCGCGTAGCCGGTCAGCACCAGCAAGGTGGTGATGAAATCAAAACGCGAGCCCGCGCGCACCGCCTTGGCGACGCCCAACGGGACGGCGACCAGGTAGCTGATAAAAAAGGTCCACAAGCCCAGGCTGATGGAAACCGGCAGTTTTTCCTTGACCAGCTGCCAGACGTCCTTGTTCTGGAAAAAACTCTTGCCGAGGTCAAAGCTCAGGAACTGCTTGAGCATCAAATAAAAGCGCTCGGGCGCCGGCTTGTCGAAACCATAGAGCGCCTTGATCTGCTCGACGCGCTTGGGGTCCACGCCCTGCCCCCCGCGGTAGCTCAGGCCGCCGCCCTCGGCACCCCGGCCGGCGCCGGCCTTGGCCTCCGCCATGTACTGCTCGACCGGGCCGCCCGGAACGAATTGCGTCACCACAAAAGTGATCAGCAGCACGCCGAACAAGGTCGGGATCATCAAAAGACAGCGTTTGAGGATGTAGGCAAACATGATGATCAGAGCCCCGTCAAATACCCGTCCAACCCAGCAGGCGCCGTGGAACTGGCTCCGCCAGGCCACAGGCGCCGCTCCCTGCAAGGGGGTAAGGCGTTACGCGAAGCGAACGTCCGACAGGGGTGTTCATTTTTTCCACCAGGTGTTGATAATCCACGCTTCGCCGGGCGCATATGGCGGCATCTGGCCAGGCATGGCAAGCCGGCGCGCGTTGTAAACCACGCGGTGGGTGCCGGCCGTCCACTGCGGCAACAGGTAATGGCTGTGCGCCACGATGCGCTCCAGCGCATGGCAGGCCGGCAGCAATTCGGCCTTGGTTTTGGCGCCCGTCATCTTGGTGATCATGGCATCAATGGCCGGGTTGGCAGCGCCGCTGAAATTACCTGAGCTCTCCACCCCGGCGGCCTTGCTGCCGAACAGGTCGGAGAACTCCTGGCCCGGATTGTTGGTGCCGGGATAAGCGATGGAGATGATGTCGAACTCGAATTTGTCCAGGCGCTGCTGGTAAAGCGCGAAGTCCACCTGGCGAAAATTGAGCTGGATACCCAGTTTTTCGAGCGCGCGCATCCAGGGCGAGATCGTGCGCACGCCCCCCTCGTTGCTGTCCAGGTATTCCAGCACCATGGGCTCGCCCTTGGCATTGCGCAGCTTGCCGTCCCGGACCTCCCAGCCGGCTTCCTTGAGCAGGGCCTGGGCGCGGCGCAGGTTGGCGCGCAGCGAAGAATCGCCGTCGGTGCGCGCCGGTACATACATGGGGCCGAAAGCCGCGGCCGGAATCTGCTTGCGCCAGGGCTCCATCAGGGCCAGCTCTTCGGGTGTCGGCAGCCCGACGGCCTGGCAGTCGGTGTTGCCGAACAGGCCGCTGACCCGCTGGTAGGCGTTGTAGAACAGCTGGCGGTTCATCCATTCGTAGTCAATCGCCAGGCCCAGCGCCTCGCGCACGCGCGGGTCGCTGAGTTTTTCGCGCCGGGTGTTGAGCACATAGCTCTGGAAGCCCGAAGGCAGGCGGTGCCTGAACTCGCCCTTGACGAGTTCGCCGCTGTCAAAACGCTTGCCGCCCAGGCGCCGGGCCCAGTCGCCGGCCGAGAAAAACCGCATGATGTCGAACTCGCCGGCCTTGAGCGCCTCCAGCCTGGCGGTATTGTCCTTGTAGATCTTGACGGTGACATTGTCGAAATTCTCGGTTCCGACCCGGACATTGAGTTTTTCGCCCCAGTAAGCTTTGTCGCGCACATAAGTGATATCGCGGCCGAAAACCACGGGGCCTATGCGGTAAGGCCCGCTGCCGATCGGGATGTCCGTGACGACCTCATTGAAGGGCTTGGCCTTGCCGGTGGCATCCATACCCCACTTGCGGCTGAACACGGGCAGGCCACCCACAGTCAATGGCAGCTCGCGGTTCGGCTTCTTGAAGCGAAAGCGCACCGTCCGCTCATCGACGACTTCGCAGGCCGCGACGTCTTCAAGCAGGGTTTTGTAGCCCGGCGAGGTATGCGGCCCCATCAGAGTGTCGAAGCTGTGCTTGACGTCGGCAGCCAGCACCGGATCGCCATTGTGAAAGCGCGCCTCCTTGCGCAGGCGGAAGGTGGCCGCCAGCCCGTCGGGGGAGACGGCAACGTCCTCAGCCAGCAGGCCGTAGCCCGAGGCGGTTTCGTCCATCGCCCCGGCCAGCAGCGAATCAAAGATGAAGTCGGACAGGTAGGCCGGCGCCGAACCCTTGACGGTGAAGGGGTTGTATTTGTCGAAGGTCGAATAGCGCAGGTTGCTGACCAGGCGCAGGTCGCCGCCTTTGGGCGCGGCGGGATTGACGTAATCGAAATGGGCAAAGCCCGCGGGGTACTTGAGGTCGCCCCAGAGCGCATAGCCGTGCGCGGCCCATGACGGCGCGCAAACTCCCAGCAGGACCCAGACCAGCAAACTTCGCATGCGACAATTCTGCCCTACTTAGGTCGGCAAATTTCCGGCGCGCCAACCTCGCGCCCCTTGCCGGCATATCTTCCGCACATTTACTGGAGCACCTGCATGGCGACACACACCGGATTCCTCACTGGCAAAAAACTGTTGATCACGGGCGTGCTGTCCAACCGATCCATCGCCTACGGCATCGCCAAGGCCTGCCACGCGCAGGGTGCCGAGCTGGCTTTCAGCTACGTCGGAGAGCGCTTCAAGGACCGCATCACGGAATTTGCCGCCGACTTCGATTCGAAACTGATTTTTGACTGCGACGTGGGCGACGACGCGCAGATCGCCAAGCTGTTTTCCGACCTGTCGCAAACCTGGCCGACATTTGACGGCTTTGTGCACAGCATCGGTTATGCGCCGCGCGAGGCTATTGCCGGCGACTTCCTCGACGGCCTGTCGCGCGAGGGCTTCAAGATCGCCCACGACATCAGCGCCTACAGCTTTCCGGCCATGGCCAAGGCCGCCCTGCCCTACCTGAACCCAAAATCGGCGCTGCTCACGCTGACCTACCTGGGCGCGGTGCGCACCGTGCCCAACTACAACACCATGGGCCTGGCCAAGGCCAGCCTGGAAGCCTCGGTGCGCTACCTGGCCGAATCGCTGGGCCCCAAGGGCATGCGCGTCAACGGTATCAGCGCCGGCCCCATCAAGACCCTGGCCGCCAGCGGCATCAAGGGCTTCGGCAAGATTTTGAGCGTGGTCGCCGAGGCCTCGCCGATTCGCCGCAATGTGACGATCGAGGACGTGGGCAATGTGGCGGCCTTCCTGCTGAGCGACCTGGCCGGCGGCGTGAGCGCCGAAATCACCTATGTCGACGGCGGCTTCAGCCACGTCGTGGGTGGGATCGCCGAGCCGGCCGAAGCGGCCTGAGCCTGGGCAGCCGCCTAGGGTTGCCGCCAGTAGTCGTAACTCCAGACGGTCTCGAAACCCGCGCGCCGGTATAGCGCCAGCGCCGGGGTGTTGACGTCTTCCACCTGCAAAAACGCCCGCGCGATGCCGCGCTGCTCGGCCACGGCGGCGATGCCGGCCAGCACGCGCCCGGCCAGTCCTCTGCCCCTGAAGGCCTGGTCGGTGCGCATGCCGTGCACGCTGGACCAGCCATGGCTGAAGGCGCCGGCGCCCGCCGCCACGGTTTTGCCGTTTTCGCGCACGCTGGCATAAACCGAACCGCGGGCGCGGCTCAAGGCCTTGACGCGGCTCGCGCCGTCCACCGGGTCAAAACCTTCGGCCAGGAACAGCGCGGCCCAGGCCGCATCGGGCACATCGGCGGTTTCGGCGGGCGCTGCCGCACTGGCCGCGCGCATGGCCTGCACCGGCGCCACCTGAACCAGCACCGGCTTTCCCGCCTGGTAGCCGCGCCGCGCCAGTTCCTGCCGCAGGCCGTCGAAGCAGGCTTCATTGGCCAGGCGGAACACCGTGCGCAGGCCGCGCGCCCGGTAGCGCGCCTCTATCTGATCGACCATGCCCTCGCCCGCCGGCACATGGCGCAGCGGCACGGCGCTGTGGGCCCGGCTGACCGTGCCGCTGTCATAGGGCAGCATCCAGCCCTGGAATTCCTCGACGGCTTCGGGAGACACCGCGGCCAGGGTGGCCCGCTCTATGGATTCGATATCGCTGGGGGTCATGCGGCCCGCCCGTTGAAATGCTGGACGGGGATGGCGGCAAGGTCCAGGTCCTGCACGCAGCGCAGGTTGATGGCGGCCATGCGCTTGCCGTCCGGACCCGTGCCCTCGCCATAGGGGTGGATGCCGCAAGTAGGGCAAAACCGGTGCTGGATAAGGTGCTTGTTGAACAGATAGGTACTGGCGTTCTCATCCGGCGTCAGCAGGCGCAACTGCTCGCGCGGGACAAACCAGAGCAGCGAGCCCTTGCGCGAGCACATGGAGCAGTTGCAGGCCAGCGCGCCGGTGGGCTCGCCTTCGACCTCAAAGGCAATCCTTCCGCAGTGGCAGCTTCCTTGGTGGCTCATGTTTTGCATCCTTTTTTCTCAATGATTTGTTGGGGACCCAGACGCGTGTGGCGCGCCCTCGACAGTTTCCTGGCGCAAGGCTTGCCGCGCCCTGCGTGGGACTATAGACTGTACATTCATACAGCCAAAAGTCAAAAAAATATGGCACCGCACCCAACACCCACACCCTCTTCCCGCGCTTCAGCCTCCATGGCGGTTTTTCGCCTCAAAGCCCTGCACCTGCTGCTGCTCGTCGCGGGCCTGCTCACGCCCACCCTGCCCAGCGCGGCCTTTGCCGCCACGGCCGCCCCCCAGGCGCCACAGCTCATGCTGGCCAAGGCCTACCGCCCGGGCATTCCCCTGGCTGACTACTGGGTCAGCGAAAAATACGACGGCATACGCGGCTACTGGGACGGCGAGAAACTACTGACCCGCAACGGGGAACGCATCGCGGCGCCGGCCTGGTTCACGGCCGGCTGGCCCAAGGTGCCGCTGGACGGCGAGTTATGGGCAGGCCACGGGCAGTTCGCCCGCGCGATGTCCACGGTGCGCCAGCAAAGCCCGGACGCCGCAGCCTGGCGGGCCATGCGTTTCATGGTGTTCGACCTGCCCGCGCAGGGCGGCCGCTTCAGCGAACGCATTCCGGCCCTGAACGGCGTGGTGAGCCGCATCGACCAGCCCTGGGTGCAGGCCGTGGCGCAATCCAAGGTGGCCAGCCATGCGGCCCTGCAGGCGCTGCTCACCACCACCGTCAAGCACGGCGGCGAAGGCCTGATGCTGCACCGCGGGGCCTCGCTTTACAGCGGCCAGCGCAGCGACGACCTGCTCAAGGCCAAACCGCATGAGGATGACGAAGCCCGCGTGGTGGCGCACATTCCCGGCCAGGGTAAATACACGGGCATGGTGGGCGCGCTGCTGGTGGAGATGCCGGCCGTGGACGGCAAGCCCGGACGGCGCTTCAAGCTGGGCAGCGGCCTGAGCGACGAGCTGCGCCAGAACCCGCCGCCCGTGGGCAGCACCGTGAGCTACCGTTTCCGCGGCCTGAATGACAGCGGCATCCCGCGCTTTGCCAGTTTCATGCGGGTGCGGGACGCCGCCGTTTAAGGCGGCCGAGGCTGCTGGGCCTGCTTACTTCTTGACGCAGTCCGCGTAGTAGCGGGTCTTGCCCTTGGCGTCGACCTCTTCCACCAGGCCGTGGATGTCGGTCTCAAAACCCGGGCACTGCGCGTTGAATTCACGCGAGAACTTCAGGTAGTCCACGATGCGCTTGTTGAACACCTCGCCGGGGATCAGCAGCGGGATGCCGGGCGGGTAAGGCGTCACCAGGCCCACGGTGATGCGGCCTTCCAGCTGGTCGATCTCGACGCGCTCCGTCGTGCGGTGGGCGATGTGGGCATAGGCGTCGCTGGGCTTCATGGCGGGCGCCAGGTCGCTCAGGTAGACCTCGGTCGTCAGCCGCGCGATGTCGTACTTGGCGTACAGGGTATGGATGTGCTGGCACAGGTCGGCCAGGCCCATGCGCTCGTACTTGGGGTACTTCTGGCAGAACTCGGGCAGGATGCGCCACATCGGCTGGTTCTTGTCGTAATCGTCCTTGAACTGCTGCAGCGCCGTCAGCAGCGTGTTCCAGCGGCCCTTGGTGATGCCGATGGTGAACATGATGAAGAAGCTGTAGAGGCCGGTCTTTTCGACGATCACGCCGTGTTCGGCCAGGAACTTGGTCACGATGCTGGCCGGGATGCCGGTTTTGGCGAACTTGCCGTTCAGGTCCAGGCCGGGCGTGACGATGGTGGACTTGATCGGGTCCAGCATGTTGAAGCCGGTGGCCATCTGGCCGAAGCCGTGCCAGTTGTTGGCGCCGTTTTTCGCCATCTTGGCGCTGCGGGATTCGCCCTTGATGATCCAGTCCTGGGCCTCGCCTATGCCCTCTTCGACCAGCTTGTCCGGCCCCCAGACCTTGAACCACCAGTCGTCGCCGTACTCCTCGTCGATCTTGCGCATGGCGCGGCGAAAGTCCAGTGACTCGGCGATGCTTTCCTCGACCAGCGCGGTGCCGCCGGGCGGCTCCATCATGGCCGCGGCCACGTCGCAGCTGGCGATGATGCTGTACTGCGGCGAGGTCGAGGTGTGCATCAGGTAGGCCTCGTTGAAGAGGTGCCTGTCGAGCTTCACGTCCTGCGAGTCCTGCACCAGCACGTGGCTGGCCTGGCTGATGCCGGCCAGCAGCTTGTGGATGGACTGCGTGGCATACACCACGGCGTTTTTCGGCCGAACGCGGTTTTTGCCCATGGCGTGGTAGGCGCCATAGAAGGGGTGGAAGGCGGCGTGCGGCAGCCAGGCTTCGTCGAAGTGCAGGTTGTCGATGTAGCCGTCCAGCATGCCCTTGATGGTTTCGGTGTTGTAGAGCACGCCGTCATAGGTCGACTGCGTCAGCGTCAGCACGCGCGGCCTGACCTTGCTGCTGTCCACGCCCTTGAGCAGCGGGTTGGCGTCTATCTTGGCGCGTATGGCGTCCGGCTCGAATTCGCTCTGCGGAATCGGGCCGATGATGCCGAAGTGGTTGCGCGTCGGCTTCAGGAATACCGGGATCGCGCCGGTCATGATGATGGAGTGCAGGATGGACTTGTGGCAGTTGCGGTCGACCACCACCACGTCGCCGGGCGCCACCGTGTGGTGCCAGACCATCTTGTTGCTGGTGGAGGTGCCGTTGGTCACGAAGAAGCAGTGGTCGGCGTTGAAAATGCGCGCCGCGTTGCGTTCGCTGGCGCCTATCGCGCCGTCGTGGTCCAGCAACTGACCGAGTTCCTCCACCGCGTTGCAGACGTCGGCGCGCAGCATGTTCTCACCGAAAAACTGGTGGAACATCTGCCCGACCGGGCTTTTGAGAAAAGCCACGCCGCCGGAATGGCCGGGACAGTGCCAGGAGTAGGAACCGTCCTCGGCATAGTCCAGCAAGGCCTTGAAAAACGGCGGCTGCACGCCTTCCAGGTAGCTCTTGGCTTCGCGCAGGATGTGGCGCGCGACGAACTCGGGCGTGTCCTCGAACATGTGAATGAAGCCGTGCAGCTCGCGCAGGATGTCGTTGGGAATATGGCGCGAGGTCTTGGTCTCGCCATAGACGTAAATCGGCACGTCCAGGTTCTTGCGGCGCACCTCCTCGATAAAAGTGCGCAGGTTCAGCACGGCGGGATCGAGGTCGGGGCCGGGCGAAAACTCCTCGTCGTCGATCGACAGGATAAAGGCGCTGGCCCGGCTTTGCTGCTGCGCGAACTGCGAGAGGTCGCCGTAACTGGTGACGCCCAGCACCTCGAAGCCTTCGCTCTCGATGGCCTGCGCCAGCGCGCGAATACCCAGGCCGGAGGTATTTTCGGAACGGAAATCTTCGTCAATGATGACGATGGGAAAGCGGAATTTCATGGCGGGGAGAGCAGTTCAAGGGCGCCCTGAACCTGTCGGAGGGCATGGGGAACGCTCAAAAGGCATAGACAGGTTGAGCCTGAGCGGCGGGAATGAAGCTTTTTCCAAGCAGCGAAGTGTAAGGACATATTGTTGCGCTACGCTTGTCTTGGGGTCTAATTGCCCCAAAATGTAGCGGATGACCGACAAAAAGGAGGAAGCATGAGTGAATCGACGATCTGGTGGCTGCTGGCCGGCGTGGCGGTCGCGGTGGAACTGGCGACGGGAACGTTTTACCTGCTGATGGTGGCCATAGGGCTGGCGGCCGCGGCCCTTGCCGCCCACCTGGGCGCCTCAATGTCCGTGCAGCTCATTACCGCGGCCGTGGTGGGTTCGGCCACCGTCGGCATTGCCCATTTCGTCCGGAGCCGGGGTCCCGAAGCTTTACCGCCCGGGACCAATCCGGACGTCAACATGGATATCGGCGAAACCGTGCAGGTCGACGACTGGCAAGCCGACGGCACGGCGCTGGTGCGCTACCGCGGCGCGCAGTGGGCGGTTGTCCAGGCGGCTGGCGCAGTGCCCTCCGCGGGCCTGCACCGCATCCGGGAAGTCATTGGCAGCAAACTGGTCGTAGAAAAAATCTGAGGGAATCACCATGTCGTCTTATGTAGCACTTATCGTTTTTATCGTCGCGATGATTTTTGTCATCCGCGCCATCAAGGTCGTGCCCCAGCAGAATGCCTGGGTCAAGGAGCGCCTCGGGAAATATGCGGGAACCCTGACTCCCGGCCTGAACTGGCTGATCCCCTTTGTCGACCGCGTCGCCTACAAGCACAGCCTCAAGGAAATCCCGCTGGATGTGCCCAGCCAGGTCTGCATCACGCGCGACAACACCCAGCTGCAGGTGGATGGCATCCTGTACTTCCAGGTGACCGACCCGATGCGCGCCAGCTACGGCTCGTCCAACTACATCGTGGCCGTCACGCAGCTGGCCCAGACCTCGCTGCGCTCCGTCATCGGCAAGCTGGAGCTCGACAAAACCTTTGAGGAGCGCGACATCATCAACGCGCAGGTCGTTGCCGCCATCGACGAGGCGGCGCTGAACTGGGGCGTGAAGGTGCTGCGCTATGAAATCAAGGACCTGACGCCGCCCAAGGAAATCCTGCATGCCATGCAGTCGCAGATCACCGCCGAACGGGAAAAGCGCGCGCTGATCGCGGCATCGGAAGGCCGCCGCCAGGAGCAGATCAACATCGCCACCGGCGAGCGCGAGGCCTTCATCGCCCGCTCCGAAGGCGAAAAACTGGCCGCCATCAACAACGCCCAAGGCGAAGCGGCTGCCATCATGGCCGTTGCCGACGCCAATGCCAAGGCCATCGAGATGGTGGCGGCCGCCATCCGCCAGCCCGGCGGCGAGCAGGCCGTGCAGCTCAAGGTCGCCCAGCAGGCGGTGGACGCCTATTCCAAGGTCGCCAAGGACGCCACCACCACCCTGATCGTGCCCAGCAACATGACCGAGGTCGGCGCCCTCATCGGCTCGGCCATGAAAATGGTGCAGGCCAACAAGGCATGACACAGGCCTGCCGGGGATACACGCCATGACCGCAAAAAACGTCCTGGGCACGGACCTGGTGCCCTGCTCCTACGACCCGCTCACCGGCTATTTCCGGGACGGCTGCTGCAACACGGACGCCTCGGACCTGGGCTCCCACCTGGTCTGCGTGCGGGTGACCGCCGAATTTCTGGCGTTTTCCGCCTTGCGCGGCAATGACCTGAGCACACCGCGGCCCGCCCACCGTTTTGCCGGACTCAAGCCGGGCGACCGCTGGTGCCTGTGCGCCAACCGCTGGCGAGAGGCGCTGGAGGCCGGCCAGGCGCCGCCCGTCGTGCTGGAATCCACCCACAGCAAGGCACTGGAATTCGTCACCATGGCCCAGCTGGAAAAGCACCGTTTCCAGGGCGCCGTTCACTAGTACTCCCATTTGTGGCGCGTTTTTCAGCCCGGCAGGCCGAGGCACTGCTATAATCAAAGGCTTCGCGGAAGGGTGGATGAGTGGTTTAAGTCACACGCCTGGAAAGCGTGCGTAGGGTTAAACCTACCGCGGGTTCGAATCCCGCCTCTTCCGCCAGTGAGTCAGTAAAAACGGGGCCTTGTGCCCCGTTTTTCATTTAGCGTCGCCAGATGCCGGCTCAGCTGCGAGACCCGGGACCTATTCCGGTTTTGCCTCCGCGCCGCTTTCGGCAACCTGCTTGAGCTTTTCCATTTCCGATTGCATGTGCTGCAGGAATGCGGCAAAACCTTCACGGCCCAAGCGCTGGATGGCCTCGTCGACTTCCTGCTGGCTGGTGGGGCGCGGATACGCCACCCCATCGATTTCGCACACCGAGGCGGCGGGATACACAAAGCCCATCATGTAAGGCAGGTTGGCCGCCGCTTCGGTGCCGAATATCCGGGTGAGCTGGCTCTCGTAGAGGATGTCGATGGGCTTGATTTTCAGTTTACGTCCCAGGATGTCGGTGAGTACCACGACCTCGTCGGCCGCGGCGCCCATGACGCCGGGTGCGGCCTGACTGTCCAGGCGTGTTTGCGGTTTAGCCATTTTTATGTCTCCAGGAAGAAGGTTGACCCAATGAGCGCGTTTCAGGCGGGTCATCACCGGCTTTTTCCTGCCGCAAACTCAACAACCCGCCTGGGGACATTCTGGGTGGATGAACGCAGGGAGCTGGAGGACATTGTCTTTTGGCGAACAATGTTTCCACGATTTCCTGTCCTGCCCGGAGCGGCAAGGCGCACGGGAAAAGGGCAAAAAAAAAGCCACCTTGCGGTGGCTTTTTTTGTTCGCGGTGAACGATCAGTTCAGAGCGGACTTCTTGCCGTCCTTGTAGACGTACAGAGTGATGGCGGGGTTCTTCAGTTCGCCATTGGGTTCAAAAGAGATCGTGGTGGTCACGCCCTTGAAGTTGGTCTTGATCAGCTCAGGGGTGTAAACCTTTGGATCCCAGGAACCGGCGCGCTTCATGGCGTCAACCAGGACGAAAGTCGCGTCATAGGTGTACGGGCTGTAAACCTGGAACTGGTTGGGGTACTTGGCGTCGTAACGCTTTTTCCAGGCTTCGCCGCCAGGCATTTTTGCCAGGGAAGCGCCGCCTTCAGCGCAGACCACGTTGCCGATGGTCTTGGCGCCGGCTGCCAGCTTGGCCAGTTCGGCCGTGCAGATGCCGTCACCGCCGAAGTACTTGACGTTGCTCATGCCGAGCTGTTCCATTTGGCGCAGCATGGGGCCGCCTTGTGGGTCCATGCCGCCGAAGAAGATGGCGTCAGGAGCCTTGGCCTTGACCGCGGTCAGGATGGCCATGAAGTCGGTGGCTTTATCGGTCGTGAACTGTTCGTCAACAACGGTCATGCCTTTTGCCAGGGCCGTCTTCTTGAACACTTCAGCAACGCCTTGGCCGTAAGCGGTACGGTCGTCGATGATCGCGACTTTCTTCAGCTTCAGCGCGTCGGCGGCATAGAAAGCCAGGCCAGCGCCCAGGGCGTTGTCGTTGGCGATGATACGGTAGGTGGTCTTGTAGCCTGGCTTGGTCAGGTTGGGGTTGGTTGCAGCGCCCGTGACGTGGGGAATGCCGCAGTCGTTGTAGACCTTGGAAGCGGGAATCGTCGTGCCGGAATTCAGGTGGCCGACCACGCCAGCGACTTTGGAGTCGCACAGTTTTTGTGCGGCTGCCGTGCCCTGTTTTGGATCAGCAGCATCATCTTCAGCAACAATTTCAAACTTGACCTTTTTGCCGCCGATGACCACGTTTTGCGCGTTCAGGTCTTCAATGGCCATGCGCACGCCGTTCTCATTGTCTTTGCCGTAATGGGCCTGCGAGCCGGACAGCGGCGCGACGTGACCGATTTTGACGACTGCGTCTTGGGCAGAAGCAAAACCCGCCACCGCAGCGAGGGCAGCCACTACTGTCAGTTTTAATTTCATTTGCATAAAAAACACTCCGATTAGGAAATTACCGTTAAAGGTTGAGAACGAATTTTTTTACTCAACGGGGCCGAACATAACGCAATTTCCGGGCCCGCACCATAGCAACGTCCCTAGGTTAATTTCTGATAAGGGGGTTTACCCGGGGAGCAGGCCGGCTTATGTGAGGGTGTGTTTCAGCAGCGCCCGCGACGGCGCCGCGAGCACAAAACACACGAACCCAAACAGTCACCCAGGCGACCTATCCGCCGGCGGCCGGCGGCGTGGTTTCATTCGCGAAAGCCTGGCTCACGGACTGGCGAACAACGTCCTCGATTTCCTCGCGAAGACGCGGCGCCAGGCTTTGCGTGTGCTCAAGAATGAGCTGGCCCACCACCTCGCGCAAACGCCGGTCCAGCATCAGGTCCACACGCTGCAGCACACGCTGCACCATCTGCTCCTGCAAGTCCGGCGAAGCCGCCAGCGCTGCCGGCTTTGCGGGCGAGGCGGGAGCCGCGGCGGCCGGGCCCGTAGCCGGCATGGGGGCCGCAACAGGCCGCACGACCTCCGTCAGTGTCGGCACAAAGCGCGGCGGCGCGGGCGGCGGACGGTTCATGCGCCCGCCCCGGCCGTGGCCAGGTCATGCCGCTTCATCGCATAGCCCCTGTCGGTGTAGTGCTTCCAGCGGCTGCGCGCGGCGAGGCGGTCTTCATCCTCGCGCGCCACCACTTCGATAAACCGTTCAAAGCGCTCAAACTCGGGCGGAATGCCCTGCCCCAGGTTGACCAGCACGCCGTAATGCGGGCAGTCCTGCAGCGATTCGGCCAGCACCACGGGCGACGCCGCCAGGGTGTGCCCGGCCGAGCCCGCCCGGCAGTGCGGCACAAACTCAGCCGGCGAAAAACTCCACATCAACTGGTCCAGTTCAGCCAATACCGCCGGCTCGCCCGTCACCACCACGCTGGCGCCGCTGAGGTAAGCCTTTCGTAGCAAGCGGCAGCTGTAGGCCAGCTTGTCGGGCACGTTGAAGTGAAAAGCGATTTCGGTCATGCCCGTGTTCTGGCGGCGGCCTTGGGTTTGCCCGATGCCTTGGGCTTGGCGGAGGCTACCTGGCCCAGCAGGTAATCCAGCAGCAGCGGCACGGGCCGGCCGGTGGCCCCCTTGGCGGCGCCGCCTTTCCAGGCGGTGCCGGCGATGTCCAGGTGCGCCCAGGGGAAGCTGGCCGCAAAGCGCTGGAGGAACTTGGCGGCCGTGATCGCGCCGCCGGCCCTGCCGGCCACATTGGCGACGTCGGCAAAATTGGTCTTCAGGCCATCGGCGTAGTCCTCGTCCAGCGGCATGCGCCAGCACAGGTCCATGGACGACTCGCCGGCTTGCGCCAGCGCCTCGGCCAGCGCATCGTCGGTGGAAAACATCCCGCTGCGCACGCCGCCCAGCGCGATCACGCAGGCGCCGGTCAGCGTAGCGATGTCAACCACGGCCCTGGGCTTGAAGCGCTCGGCGTAGGTCAAGGCGTCGCAGAGCACCAGGCGGCCCTCGGCGTCGGTGTTGAGAATCTCTATGGTCTGGCCGCTCATGCTGGTGACCACGTCGCCAGGCTTGATGGCGCGCCCGCCCGGCATGTTTTCGCAGGCCGGGATCAGGCCCACCACATTCAGCGTGGGCTGCAATTCAGCCAGGGCCCGGAAGGTGCCCAGCACGCTCGCGGCGCCGCACATGTCGAATTTCATCTCGTCCATCTCGGCGGCGGGCTTGATGGAGATGCCGCCGGTGTCAAACGTGATGCCTTTGCCGACCAGCACCACGGGCGCCGCGGACTTGGCCGCGCCGTCGTAGCGCAGCACGATGAAGCGCAGCGGCTCGGCCGTGCCCTGGGCCACGGCCATGAAGGAGCCCATGCCCAGTTTGGCGACCTCTTTAGGGCCCAGCACCTCGACCTTGATGTTGCGCAGCTTGCCCAGCTCCCTGGCGGCGCCGGCCAGCAAGGTTGGCGTGGCGTGGTTGGAAGGCCGATTCGCCCATTCCTTGGCGAACTCCAGGCCTTTGACCAGCGCCACGCCCTTGTCCAGGCCGGCCTTGGCCGCCTTGGCGTTCGCGGCGTCGCCCACGGCCAGCAGCACGCGCTGCAGCTTCGAAGGGCTGGCCTTGGATTTGGTGGTGGTGTAGACGTAAGCCGCCTCGCTGCAGGCCGTCACGGCGGCGCGCACGGCCTCGGCCTGCAGCCCGTCCAGCAAGTCCAGGCACAGCACCAGGCGCTGCGTGTTGCCGTTCTTCACGGCGCCCAGGGCCGCGGCCACGGCTGTGCGGATGTTTTTGGGGCTGGCATCGCCCACCCCCGCCAGCACCAGGCGCGTGGCGGCGATGCCGGGCGCCCGGTAGGCGGCCAGCAGCTTGCCCGGCTTGGCTTCGAAGTCCCCGGACTTGATGGCCAGCGCCGTGAGCGCCGAAAGCGGGTCGCTGCCGGCGTCCCGGCCCTGGGGGACCAGCACCAGCAGTGCGTCGGTTTTTTCACTGCAAATGCGGGCGCGGGTCAGTGTTTTGAGTTCAAAGTCCATAATTCAGGGTCTGGTGGGTAAACCAAAGTAAAACAAAAATAAAACAAACGCAGATATTTCAGTCAATGTTATTCCAATCTTCGATTCGCAAAGAGCTGGCCCGCAGTTTCGGGGCCACGCTGGTGGTGCTGGTCACCATCGTGATGACCATTGTGCTGATCCGTACGCTGGGCCAGGCCTCGCGCGGTTTCATCAATCCGCAGGACGTCATGCTCTTCATGGCCTACTCCGCGCTGGGCCGCCTGCCGACCATCCTCACGCTGTCGCTTTTCATCGCCATGGTCAGCACCCTGTCCCGCATGTACCGCGACAGCGAGATGGTGGTGTGGTTCACCAGCGGCCAGGGGCTGGCCGGCTTTCTGCGGCCGCTTTTCCGTTTTTCCTGGCCGGTGCTGCTGGTGATCACGCTGATGGCGCTGTTTGTCTGGCCCTGGACCAACCAGCAGACCAAGGACATGCAAAGCCGCTACGAGCAGCGCGGCGACATCGACCGCATCGCCCCCGGCCAGTTCCAGGAGTCCTCCAGCGGCAACCGGGTGTTCTTCATAGACCGCGAGCTGGCGGGCGCGCGGGCCAGCAACAATGTGTTCATCGCCGCCACGGAAAAAGGCAAAAGCTCCATCACCACCGCGCGTTCCGGCCGCATCGAGGTGCTGAACGACGCCCAGTTCCTGATGCTCGAAAACGGGCAGCGCCTGGAAAACGTGATCGGCCAGCCGGCGCTCAAGATCAGCGACTTCGAGGAGTACGGCACCAAGACCGGCGACTCCAATCCGCTCGCTGAAAACACGCCCGAAGCCAAGCTGCTGTCCACCCGCTCGCTCATCAAGGCGCCCACGCGCGGCAACCTCAGCGAACTGGCCTGGCGCATCGGGCTGGCGCTGGCGTCCATCAACTTCGTCGTGCTGGCCGTGGCCCTGGCCAGCGTGAACCCGCGCGGCGGGCGTAGCGGCAACATGATTTTTGTGCTGCTGACCTTCGTGGTCTACAACAACCTGGTCAACCTCGGGCAGAGCTGGATTTTTGTGGGCCTCATCAGCTTCAGCAACTTCCTGCTGGCCCTGCACGGCGGCGTGCTGCTGCTGGGCCTGGTCTGGCTCTCCAAGCGGCAGTTCAACTGGGTGCTCAGGCCCGCCCGGCGCATCAAGCGCCAGCCCATGGCCGTGCGCAACACCGAAAGCCAGCAAGCATGAAAACCATACGCCGCCTGATTTACGGGGAAGTGCTGGCCGCCATTGCCCTGGTGGCCCTGGGCTTCCTGGCCTTGTTCTTCTTTTTCGACCTGGTCGACGAACTGCAGTACCTCGGCAAAAGCAACGGCATCAACGCCGGCGAGATTTACCAGATCCGCCATGCGCTGCTGTATGTGGGCCTGCTGGTGCCCAACCACCTGTACGAGTTGCTGCCCATCTCGGTGCTGATAGGCACGATTTTTGTCATGGCGCGGCTGGCCCAAAGTTCGGAATACACCATTTTGCGGACCAGCGGCCTGGGCCCGTGGCGCGCGCTCAAGTTGCTGCTGGTGCTGGGCGCGCTGTTTGTGGTCTTCAGCTTCGTGGTGGGCGACTACGTGGCGCCGGCCAGTGATCGCGCCGCGCAACTGCTCAAGGCGCGCTACCAGAGCAAGATCACCATAGGCCAGACCGGCGCCTGGCTCAAGGAAAAACAGGCCTACAACACCTATGTGGTCAATGTGAAGGCCCTCACCCCCGACAACGAGATGCAGGGCGTGCAGGTGTTCGAGTTCAACAACAAGGGGCTGATCGTCTCCACCACCCAGGCGCCGCTGGCGACTTTTGCCGCCGGTGATGCCTGGCAGCTGCAGCAGGCCACGCGCGCGGAATTCGATGTCAGCGGCGCGCCCAGCGCCGCCAGGCCCCAGGAAAGCGCCAAAGTCAACCGCATGGTGCTGGAGAGCTTTCGCTGGCCCACCGAAATCAGCGCCGAAATGGTGTCGGTGGCGCTGCTCAAACCTGAGCGCATGGGCACCATAGACCTGTTCAACTACGTGCGCCACCTGGACGCCAACGGACAGACGGCCCAGCGCTATGAAATCGAGTTCTGGAAAAAGGTGTTTTACCCGCTCAGCTGCCTGGTGATGGTGATCCTGGCCCTGCCCTTCGCCTACCTGCATTTCCGCTCCGGCGGCATCGCGGGTTATGTGTTTGCCGGGGTCATGATAGGCATCAGCTTCTTCCTGCTCAACAACGTCTTCGGCTACATCGGCAACCTGCGCAACTGGATGCCCTGGCTGGCGGCCGCCACGCCCGGCATGCTTTACATGGCCGTCTCGCTGGGCGCTTTCGGCTGGCTGGTGCTGCGGCGCTAGGCAGCTACACAAACGACCATGGCGACCACGGCAGCACAGCCCCGCGGCATCATCCTGCTGGCCCACGGCTCGCGCGACCCGCTGTGGCGCGCGCCCATTGAAGCCGTGGCCGCGCAGGTGCGCGCCAGCGCGCCCGGCACCCCGGTGCTCTGCGCCTACCTGGAGCTGTGCCCACCCACCCTGCCTGAAGCCGCGGCCGAACTCGCCGCCGGCGGCGCGCGCGCCATCCGGGTGTTTCCGCTGTTCTTCGGCGTGGGCAAACATGCCCGCGAGGACTTGCCGCGGCTGGTCGGGCAAATCCAGGCCAGCCATCCCGGCGTCGCCGTGGAACTGCTGCCCACGGCTGGCGAGTATCCCGAACTCACGGCCCTGATGGCCGGCATTGCGCTGGGCTGAGGCCAGGGCGGCGCGGCGGCCGGCCGCTTCTTTAGCGCAATACGGGCATAATAAAGTGAATAATTAGCCTGAATTCGATATGAACCTTCACCAATTCCGCTTTGTCCAGGAGGCCATACGGCGCAACCTGAACCTCACCGAAACCGCCAAGGCCCTGCACACCTCGCAGCCCGGCGTTTCCAAGGCCATCATCGAACTTGAGGAAGAACTGGGCGTGGAAATCTTCGCGCGGCACGGCAAACGCCTCAAGCGCGTCACCGAGCCCGGCGAGCATGTGCTCAAAAGCATCGAACTCATCATGCGCGAGGTCGGCAACCTGCGCCGCATCGGCGAGCAGTTCTCGGCCCAGGACAGCGGCACCCTCTCCATCGCCACCACGCACACCCAGGCCCGCTATGTGCTGCCGCAGCCGGTGGCCAAGCTGCGTGAGGCATTCCCCAAGGTCAACGTCAGCCTGCACCAGGGCTCGCCCGACCAGGTGGCGCGCATGGTGCTCGACGAGGTCGCCGAAATCGGCATCGCCACCGAGTCGCTGACGCAGTACGACGACCTCGTCACCCTGCCTTGCTATGAATGGCAACACATGCTGGTGATCCCGGTGGACCACCCGCTGGCGAAAAAAGAAAACATTTCGCTGGAAGACCTGGCCGAGGAACCGCTGATCACCTACCACCCGTCCTTCACCGGCCGCACCAAGATAGACCTGGCTTTTGCCGCCAAGCGCCTGCAGCCGCGCATCGCGCTGGAGGCCATAGACTCCGACGTCATCAAGACCTATGTGCGCCTGGGCCTGGGCGTGGGCATCGTGGCCGAAATGGCCATCAAGGAAGACGGCACCAACAGCGACCTGATCGCCATCCCGGCCGGGCCGCTGTTCGGCATCAACGTGGCCCGCGTGGCCTTCAAGCGCAGCGCCTACCTGCGCAACTTTGTCTACAAATTCGCCGAATTGCTCAGCGACAAGCTGGACCGTGCGCTGATCACCAAGGCCATGGCCGGCCGTGTGAATGACTACGAGATTTGACCCACCCCTGAAGCGCCCCTGCAGCCATGACCACCACTCTCGAACGCACCCCCACGCTGACCACCAAACTGCCCGCCGTCGGCACCACCATCTTTACGGTGATGTCCACCTTGGCCGCCGAAAAAGGCGCGGTCAACCTGGGCCAGGGTTTCCCTGATTTTGAATGCGACCCGCAACTGGTCAATGCCGTCACCGACGCCATGACCCGGGGCCTGAACCAGTACCCGCCCATGACGGGCGTGCCGGTGCTGCGCGAGGCCATCTCGGCCAAGGTGGCCAGGCTCTACGGCCACCGCTACGACGCCAACAGCGAGATCACCATCACGGCGGGCGCGACGCAGGCCATCATCACCGTCATCCTGGCCGTGGTCCATCCCGGCGATGAAGTCATCGTGCTGGAGCCCTGCTACGACAGTTACGTGCCCAACATCGAACTGGCCGGCGGCAAGGTGGTTCGCGTGCCGCTCACGCCGGGCACCTTCCGCCCCGACTTCGGCAAAATCGCCGCGGCCCTCACGCCGCGCACGCGCGCCATCATCGTCAACTCGCCGCACAACCCCAGCGCCACGGTCTGGAGCGAGGCCGACATGCTCGCGCTGCAGGACTTGCTGGCGCCCACCGACGTGCTCCTGATCAGCGACGAGGTCTACGAGCACATGGTCTTCGACGCGGCCCAGGGCCGCCTCCACCAGAGCGCGGCGCGCTTTCCGGGCCTGGCCGCGCGCGCCTTTATCGTGAGCAGCTTCGGCAAGACCTACCACGTCACCGGCTGGAAAGTTGGCTACGTGGCCGCACCTGCCGCGCTGACGGCCGAATTCCGCAAGGTGCACCAGTTCAACGTCTTCACGGTCAACACGCCGGTGCAGCACGGCCTGGCCGCCTATATGGCCGACGAGCAGCCCTATTTGGGTCTGCCGGCCTTTTACCAGCGCAAGCGCGACCTGTTCCGGGACGGCCTGGCCAAAACCCGTTTCAAGCTGCTGCCCAGCGAAGGCAGCTACTTCCAGTGCGTGGACATTTCGGAGGTGAGCGACCTCGATGAAGCCGAATTCTGCAAATGGCTGACCACCGAAATCGGCGTCGCGGCCATTCCGCTGTCGGCTTTCTACGGCAACGGCTTCGACCAGCGTGTGGTGCGCTTTTGCTTCGCCAAGAAGGATGAGACCCTGAACACGGCGCTGCAGCGCCTGGCCAGGCTGTAGGCCAAGGCTGTCAGCGTTGACCGACGGTTGGACAGGCCCCCCTCCTGCTTGACCGTGCCTGGGCCCGGGCAAGAATCAAGGCACATAAAACAAGGAGTGCTTTCATGTCCCTCTCGCTCATCCTGCTGATTGTCCTGATCCTGATCCTGGTCGGCGCCCTGCCCACCTGGGGCCACAGCCGAAGCTGGGGCTACGGGCCCAGCGGCGGTATCGGCCTCGTGGTGCTGATCCTCGTGATCCTGCTGCTGATGGGCCGCATCTAGCCACACGGTCTCACCAGGAAAAATGGCCTTGCATTGCAAGGCCATTTTTTATGCGCGCTTCAAAACCCGGCATCAACTATTCAGTTGCTGCCACGCTTTTTAGCTACGGCATAACAAGCCTTCGGCAGTTGTTAGCCTTCGCTAAAAGGCTGGGCTCAACTATTCAGTTGAGCCCAGGCCTTTTCCAATCGTTTGACGCTCACCGGCTGCGGCGTGCGCAATTCCTGCGCAAAAAAGCTCACACGCAACTCCTCCAGCAACCATCGGAACTCCTGCATGCGCGCGTCGACCGCGCCCTTGCGTTCGGCCACCAGGCGCCAGTAGCGTTGTTCCTGCGGCCGCAGCTCAGCCAGGCGTGCGGCGTCGCGTGCCGGGTCGGCGCGCCATTTTTCCAGGCGCAAGGTGATGGCTTTGAGGTAGCGCGCGAAATGCTGCAGCTGTGCATAAGGCGTGACTGCCAGAAAGCGCTTGGGCACCAGGCGCTGCAGTTGCTGGGCGGCGTCGGCCGCGGCTTCGGCGGCGTTTTTGCTGTCCTTGATCTTGCGCTGGGCCACGGCGAATTCGGTGAGTATGCCCGCGGCCAGCCGGGCCACCTCGCTGGCGATCAGGGTCAGGCGGCCCCGGCCGTCTTCGATGCGCTTCTTGAATTCACCCTCGCTGGTGGGCAACGGATCGAGCAGGAAGGCGCGGTCCAGCGCGACTTCGATGATCTGCTCGCGCAGCTCTTCCAGCGTGCCGCCGCCGGAGTTGTCGGCCGCGCGGCCCACCAGCATGTAGGCCGTGGCCATCTTCTGCAGCTCGGGCAGGTTTTTTTCGAGGTATTTGAGCGCGTCCTTGATCTGCAGCGCAAACAGCCGGCGCAAACCGGCACGGTGTTTGGCAGCCGCCGCATCGGGTTCGTCAAACACCTCTATGGTGACCGCGTCGCCCAGGTCAATCAGCGCCGGGAAACCGATCAGCGTCTGGGAGCCCTTGCGGATTTCCATCAGCTCGGGCAGTTCGCCAAAACTCCAGCCCGTGTAACGCTCCGCGACCTTGACCGCCGGTTTTTCCGGCGCCGCCGGAGCGCCAGGCTTGCCGGCAGCGGGAGTCTTGCCTGGATTGGCGGCCGGCTCGGGCGCTTTCGCCAGATTCTTGAGCCCGGCCAGTGCCTGGAAAGCGCCGCGCGCCTGCGAGCCCAGCTCGCCCTTGAGCGCGCCCAGGTTGCGGCCCGCGCCCAGCTGGCGGCCGTGCTCGTCGACCACGCGAAAGTTCATGAACAGGTGCGGCGGCAGCATGTCCAGCTTCATGTCGTTGCGCTTGATGTCCAGCGAGGTCGCGTCGCGCACCAGCTTGAGCACCGCGTCGGTCAGCGAGCCGCTGCCGAAGACCTCGGGCTGCAGCAGCTGCTCGGTCATGCGGGCGGCGGTCTCGGGCAGCGGCACCAGGCGCGAGCGCGGGCGCTGGTGCAGAGTCTTGATCAGCGCCTGCACCTTGTCCTTGAGCATGCCGGGCACCAGCCACTCGCAGCGCTCCTCGTTGACCTGGTTGAGCGCGAACAGCGGTACCTCGACGGTCACGCCGTCGCGCGCGTCGCCGGGCTCGTGCAGGTAGGTCACCAAGCAGTCCACGCCGCCCATGCGCAGGGTCTTGGGAAAGGACTGGGTGGTAATACCGGCCGCCTCGTGGCGCATCAGCTCTTCGCGCGTCAGCAGCAAGAGCTGCGGCTGCTTTTTCGATTCTTCCTTGTACCAGTGCTCGCAGCCCGCGCCGCTGTGCACGTCGGCCGGCAGTTGCTGGTCGTAAAAGGCGTAAATCAGCTCTTCATCGACCAGCACGTCCTGCCGCCTGGCTTTGTGTTCCAGGTCCTGCACCTGCTGGATCAGCTTCTGGTTGGCCGCCAGGAAAGGCAGCTTGGTGTCCCAGTTGCCAGCCACCAGCGCTTCACGGATGAAGATCTCGCGCGCCGTGACCGGGTCGACCCGGCCGAAGTTGACGCGCCGGCCGTTGTAAACGACCAGGCCATACAGCGTGGCGCGCTCCAGCGCCGTGACCTGGGCGGCTTTTTTCTCCCAGTGCGGGTCCAGCAATTGTTTGCTGAGCAAATGGCCGGCCACCTGCTCTATCCAGGCCGGGTCTATGTTGGCGATGCCGCGGCCGAACAGGCGCGTGGTTTCCACCAGCTCGGCCGCCACAATCCAGCGGCCCGGCTTTTTGCTCAGGCGCGCGCCGGGATGGCGGTAGAACTTGATGCCGCGCGCGCCCAGGTACCAGTCTTCCTCGTCGCTCTTGCAGCCGATGTTTCCAAGCAGGCCGCAGAGCATGGACAAATGCAGCTGCTCGTAGCTCGCGGGCTTGTCGTTCAGAACCCACTTCTGCTCACCCACTACGGTATGCAGCTGCGAATGGATGTCGCGCCATTCACGCACGCGGCGCACGTTGACGTAGTTCTCGCGCAGCAGGTTTTCATACTGGCGGTTGGAGAGCTTGTGGTCCGTGCCGTGGCCGCCGCGCGCGTCGCCCAGCCATTTCCAGAGCTTGAGGTAGCCGCTGAATTCGCTTTTTTCGTCGTCGAACTTGGCGTGCTGCTGGTCGGCCTGGGCCTGCTTGTCCATGGGGCGGTCGCGCACATCCTGCACGCTGAGCGCGCTGGCGATCACCAGCACCTCGTCCAGCGCATGGCGGTCCCTGGCCTCCAAAATCATGCGGCCCACGCGCGGGTCCAGCGGCAGCTTGGCCAGTGTGCGGCCCACGGGCGTGAGTTCGTTGTCCTCGTCCACCGCGCCCAGCTCGGCCAGCAGCTGGTAGCCGTCGGCAATCGCGCGGCGCTGCGGCGGTTCGATGAAGGCAAACTCCTCGACATTGCCCAGGTGCAGCGCCTTCATGCGCAAGATCACCGAGGCCAGCGAGCTGCGCAGGATTTCCGGGTCGGTAAAGGGCTGGCGGCCCTGGAAATCCTTCTCGTCATACAGCCGTATGCAGATGCCGTCGGCCACGCGGCCGCAGCGGCCGGCGCGCTGGTTGGCCGCGGCCTGCGACACCGGCTCCACCATGAGCTGCTCGACCTTGTTGCGAAAGCTGTAGCGCTTGACACGGGCAGTGCCGGCATCGATCACATAACGGATGCCGGGCACGGTCAGCGAGGTTTCGGCCACATTGGTGGCCAGCACGATGCGCCGGCCGCTGTGGCCGTCGAAAATACGGTCCTGCTCGGCCTGGCTCAGGCGCGCGAACAGCGGCAGCACCTCGGCGTTGCGCGTCAGCGGCTGGTGCGCCAGGTGCTTGCGCAAATGGTCGGCCGCCTCGCGGATTTCGCGCTCGCCCGGCAAGAACACCAGGATGTCGCCCGCGCTGTGCGGGCTCAGCCAGAGTTCGTCGACGGCGTCGGCGATCGCGTCGTTGAGGTCGTGCTCGCGCGACTCTTCAAAGGGCCGGTAGCGCTGCTCGACGGGAAACATGCGCCCGGACACCATGATGACGGGCGCCGGCCCTTTGGCCGAGGCAAAGTAATCGGCAAAGCGCTGCGCATCAATCGTCGCCGAGGTGATGACCACCTTGAGGTCGGGCCGGCGCGGCAGCAGCTGGCGCAGATAGCCCAGCAGGAAGTCGATGTTCAGGCTGCGCTCGTGGGCCTCATCGATGATAAGGGTGTCGTAGGCCTTGAGCAGTGGGTCGGTCTGTGTCTCGGCCAGCAAAATGCCGTCGGTCATCAGCTTGACCGAGGCGTCGCGCGAGAGCCTGTCCTGGAAGCGCACCTTGTAGCCCACCACCTCGCCCAGCGGTGTTTTCAGCTCCTCGGCGATGCGCTTGGCCACGCTGGAGGCGGCGATACGGCGCGGCTGGGTGTGGCCTATGAGCCGGCCCTGCCCCGGGGGGTAGTTGAGCTTGCCGCGCCCCATGGCCAGCGCGATCTTGGGCAGTTGTGTGGTCTTGCCCGAGCCGGTTTCGCCGCAGACGATGACGACCTGGTGGGCCGCCATCGCGGCGGTGATTTCATCGCGCCTGCCGGAGACGGGCAGCGATTCGGGAAAAGTGATGGTCAGGGGAGTCAAAACTGGGGACAAAGGGAGAGGTCTGAAAGAAGGCCGGCGGGCCGGGACGGCCAAAGCCGCCAATTATCGGCGCTTCCGCAAAGCCCCCGCGCGCCGGGGGAGGCTGCACCGGCTCAGGCCGCCAGCACCGGCATGTCGACGATCTCCCCGCTGCCCTCGTCAAACCAGGCAATGCGGCTCGGATAGCCCAGCGCCGCGCGCGACATGCCGCGCCCCAGGCCCACCGCCGAGGAGGCGCGCGCATCGGTTTTGGACACCCGCAGCACGCCCAGGCCGACCTCCGCCGCCCAGGGCGTCTGCTGGCCGGGCGCCGTGCCGGCTTCCAGGCTGGTGTTGAGCGCCACGGTGCGCGTCAGGGCGGCCTGGACGCGGCGCGCCAGATGGATCAGGTCGCCGCTGTCGTGGCAGTTGCGCATCAGCAGCAAAAAGCCGTCCTCGCCCAGTCGCCCCATCTCCACATGGGCCGGCACGGTGCGCCGCAGCCGCCCGGCGCAGACAAACAGCGCATGGTTGACGGCCGCCAGGCCGTAGAGTTTTTCGAGCACGTAGAGGTTGGCGATGGAGACAACGATCACGCCCAGCGGCACGGGCTTGTCGCGGTAATCCCTGAAAGCCCCGTTCACCATATTGTTGGTTTCGCTGTTGGAGCGCATGCGGGTGACGGGGTCGTAGCTGGGGCCGTAGGCCATGGCCTGGTTCAGCTCGATGAGATAGGAATAGCGTATCCACAACACCGACGCCATGGTGGCCAGATAGGCCGTGCCCGCCAGCGCGGCGACGGCATGGGCCTGCCAGGGCACGTGGGCACGGTCCAGCGCCGCCCAGCTCAGGCCCACGATGGCCACCAGCATAAAAACCACGCCCGCCACCGCCACCCAGGCCAGGCGGTCGCCGCGCAGGGCACTGCGCAGGCTCAGGGCCAGCGCCACAAAGCCCATCAGCGCGGCCCCGGCCAGGCTCAGCATCAGGGACTGCTGCGGGCTCAGGGCCCAGCCCAGCGCGATGACCAATGCGGCGACGCCCGCCAGCAGCAGCAAGGCGCGCCGCTGGGACGAGGGGCTGCGCAAAATGCCCAGGATGGAGAACAGCAGGTAGGCCAGCAGAACCGACACCAGGCTGGCCACATGGGCCAGGAAGCGGTCCAGCGTGTCGGCGTCGCCTATGGGTAGGGCACCCAGAAAGGCGATCACAAAAAAGGTCGAGGCCAAGGCCGAGGCGGCGGCATTGACGGCAATACGCCGCAGGGACCGGATATAGGCAAACACCGAACCGGCCAGCATCAGGCCGGCCGACCCGAAGTAGCAGCCCCAGAACCCGATCGCATATTTATCCATAACCCCCTGACCATACCCGCCGGACCCGGTTTCGCCAAGCACCAAAAGGCGTAGGCCGCCCGGGGCTGCGCCTTCATGCGGCGCCCTGTCTCCCTTACACTCACTGGACTTTTTCCGTTTGCCGGGGACAGCGGTGCCAGGAGGCCCGGTTTCACCTCCGACCGCCCCGCCCCCGGCTGCTTACGCCCTGCCCTTTACGACCCGAAAGCGCGCCCATGTCCGCCGTCTTCAATTTCACCTTTGTGCCCTGGTTCCGCTCGGTCGCGCCCTACATCCACACGCACCGTGGCAAGACCTTTGTGGTGGGCCTGGCCGGCGAGGCCATCGCCGCCGGCAAGCTGCAGCACATCGCCCAGGACCTGGCGCTGATCCAGAGCATGGGCGTGAAAATCGTGCTGGTGCACGGCTTTCGCCCGCAGGTCAACGAACAGCTCAAGGCCAAGGGCCACACGGCCAAGTATTCACACGGCATGCGCATCACCGACGAAGTTGCCCTGGACAGCGCCCAGGAAGCCGCCGGCCAGCTGCGTTATGAAATCGAGGCGGCTTTCAGCCAGGGCTTGCCCAACACCCCCATGGCCGGCTCCACGGTGCGGGTGATTTCGGGCAACTTCATCACCGCGCGCCCGGTCGGCATCCTGGACGGCGTGGACTTCAAGCATTCCGGCCTGGTGCGCAAGGTGGACACCGCCGCCATAGGCCGGGTGCTGGACTTCGGCGCCATGGTGCTGCTGTCGCCTTTCGGCTTCTCGCCCACCGGCGAGGCCTTCAACCTGACCATGGAAGAGGTCGCCACCTCGGTGGCGATCGCCATGCAGGCCGACAAGCTGATCTTCCTGACCGAGATTCCGGGCATACGCATACACCACGACCAGCCCGAGAGCGAGGACAACCCCATAGACACCGAGCTGCCGCTGGCCGCCGCCGAAAAGCTGCTGGCCACCCTGCCCAACGGCGAGCGCCCCACCGATACCGGCTTTTACCTGCAGCACTGCGTCAAGGCCTGCAAGGCCGGCGTGGAGCGCAGCCACATCCTGCCCTTTGCGGTAGACGGCTCGCTGCTGCTGGAAATCTATGTGCACGACGGCATAGGCACCATGGTGGTCGATGAAAAGCTCGAAGAGCTGCGCGAAGCCACCGGGGACGACGTGGGCGGCATTCTGCAGCTGATAGAGCCTTTTGAAAACGACGGCACCCTGGTCAAGCGCAGCCGCACCGAGATCGAGCGCGACGCCGCCAACTACAGCATCATCGAGCACGACGGCGTGATCTTCGCCTGCGCGGCGCTCTATCCCTACCCCGAAGCCAAAACGGCTGAAATGGCGGCGCTCACCGTCTCGCCGCAAAGCCAGGGCCAGGGCGACGGCGAAAAAATCTTGAAACGCATAGAGCAGCGCGCCCGCGCCGCCGGCCTGCAAAGCATTTTTGTGCTGACCACCCGCACCATGCACTGGTTCATCAAGCGCGGTTTTGTGCAAGTGGATCCCGACTGGCTGCCCGAAGGCCGCAAACGCAAATACAACTGGGATCGCAAGAGCCAGGTGCTGGTCAAGAAGCTGTCCTGACCCGGCCGGGGTTTCCCTCGCAGGGGTTTTTCTTTAGCATCGGGTCAATCCCCACATCCAACAGGATCTCACATGCTCCAAATGCGCCCCAACTGCGAATGCTGCAACAAGGACTTGCCCAACGAGTCGGCCGAGGCACGCATCTGCACCTTTGAATGCACGTTTTGCGCCGACTGCGCCGACACCCGGCTCAAGGGCGTCTGCCCCAACTGCGGCGGCGGTTTCACCACGCGGCCCAGCCGCCCCGAGCGCCTTCTCGCGAAATACCCGCCCTCGACCGAGCGCGTCTACAAACCCCAGGGCTGCGGAGCCGCCGCATGAACACCACCACCTTGCTGCTGTTTTCCGTCGTCGCGCTGGTGGCCATCGCCACGCCCGGCCCCACCGTGCTGCTGGCGCTGGCCAACGGCTCGCGCTACGGCGTGCGCCGCTCCGTGCCTGGCATGCTAGGCGCGGTGGTTTCCGATTTTGTGCTGGTCGGCGCGGTAGCCCTGGGCCTGGGCGCGCTGCTGGCCGCCTCCGAGTTCTGGTTTTCGGTGCTCAAATGGGCCGGCGCGGCCTACCTGGCCTGGCTGGGCATTCGCCTGCTGCGTTCGCGCGGCGGCTTTGAGATTCCCGCCGAAGGCGCGGCCGGCACACAGCACGGCAGCCGCGCGATCTTCATGAAGTCCTTCCTGGTGGCGGTGACCAATCCCAAGGGCTACCTGTTCTGCTCGGCCCTGCTGCCGCAGTTCATAGACCCGGCCGCCGCCCAGGCGCCGCAGTACCTCGCGATTGCGCTGGTGTTCGCGGGCATCGATTTTTCCGTCATGTTCGCCTACGCCTTTGTGGGCGCGCGCGCGATACGCCTGCTCAAGGCCTCGGCCACGCGCTGGATGGACCGCGCCTGCGGCGGCGCGCTGCTGGCACTGGCCGGCTCGCTGGCCTTTTACCGGCGGGCGAACAGCTAGCCATTGCGGGCCGGGCGGCGCCTATGTGCGCTGCCGAACAGACCGCTCAAGGCCCGAGCCCGCATACTTTCGGAGTCTTTCCAAAGACTTCACCCCCTCCCCGGCCAGGATCCTGGACGCGCCGCCTCACGGCTGGCGCCTCGCGGCATCGTCGTTACTTTCACAGAAACATGGCCCATGTCACCCCTTACCAGCCTGAGCGCCCTTGAGGCGCTCGCCAAAGCCGACGGCATAGAGGTCCGGCGCCAGGAAGCGCTGCTCAAGACGGGCGCGCTGCAAACGGCCATCCTGACGAGCGAAAATTTCTCCATCATCGCGACCGACGAAAAAGGCATCATCCAGCTCTTTAACGTCGGCGCCGAGCGCATGCTGGGCTATATGGCGGCCGAGGTCGTCAACAAGATCAATCCCAGCGACATCCACGACCCGCAGGAAGTGATGGCCAGGGCGCAGGCGCTGAGCCTGGAGCTCGCCACCCCCATCACGCCGGGCTTTGAAGCCCTGGCCTTCAAGGCTTCGCGCGGCATCGAAGACATTTACGAGTTGACCTACATCTGCAAGGACGGCAGCCGCTTTCCGGCCATCGTGTCCATCACCGCCTTGCGCGACGACTTCGGCACCATCATCGGCTACCTGCTGATAGGCACCGACAATTCGGTGCGCAAGCAGGTCGAGATCGCGCTGAACGAGGCCATGGCGGTGGCCGAGAAGGCCAACCTCGCCAAATCGGACTTCCTCTCCAGCATGAGCCACGAGCTGCGCACGCCGCTCAGCGCCATCCTGGGTTTCGCGCAGCTGATAGAGTCCGGCACGCCGGTGCCCACGCCCTCGCAAAAGCGCAGCGTGGACCAGATCCTGCAGGCCGGCTGGTATTTGCTGGACCTGATCAACGAGATCCTGGACCTGGCGCTGATCGAGTCCGGCAAGCTGTCGCTGTCGCTGGAGCCGGTGTCGCTGGCCGAAGTCATGCACGAGTGCGAGACCATGATCGAGTCGCAGGCCGAAAAGCGCGGCATCCGTGTGAGCTTTCCGGCGTTCACCTCTCCCCTCTTCGTCAATGCGGACCGCACGCGGCTCAAGCAGGTGCTGATCAACCTGCTGACCAACGCCATCAAGTACAACACCGAACGCGGCAAGGTGACCCTCAGGTGCGTCGACATCCCGCCCGGGCGCATACGCATCTGCGTGGAAGACACCGGCGAAGGCCTGCTGCCCGAGAAGATAGAGCAGCTCTTCCAGCCCTTTAACCGCCTCGGGCAGGAAGCCAGCACCGAACAGGGCACGGGCATAGGCCTGGTCATGACCAAGCGGCTGGTCGAGCTGATGGGCGGTGTGATCGGCGTGGAAAGCACGGTCGGCAAGGGCAGCGTGTTCTGGATCGAAATGAACGTCACCACCGAGCAGAAATTTTCACCGGAGCTGCTCAATCTCGCGCTCGGGCTTGCCGCACCCGCGCCCGCGGACCCGCAAACCTGCACCGTGCTGTACGTCGAGGACAACCCGGCCAACCTGATGCTGGTGGAGGACCTGATCGCCAGGCGCCCGGACTTCCGGCTGCTGTCCGCGCGCGACGGCATCAGCGGCATCGCCATCGCCAAGGCCGCGTTGCCCGACTTCATCCTGATGGACATCAACCTTCCCGGCATCAGCGGCATCACGGCCATGAAGATCCTGTCGGAAGACCCTTTGACGAAACACATCCCGGTCGTGGCCCTCAGTGCCAATGCCATGCCCCGCGACATCGAAAAAGGCCTGCAGGCCGGCTTCTTTCGTTACCTCACCAAACCCATCAAGATCAACGAGTTCATGGAAACGTTGGACTTGATGCTCTCCCTGGCCAAAGCCAGGACCGACCGCCTTGCGGCCGGGGAAACCACGCCATGAACACTGAATTCGACATCCTCCATGCAAGCATCCTGGTGGTGGACGACCAGCTTGTGAACGTGCAGTTGCTCAGGCAACTGCTCGGCGAGACCGGTTACACCCGCGTCAGCGCCACCATGGATCCGCTGGAAGTTGCCGGGCTGCACGCCGAGCACCATTACGACCTGATCCTGCTGGACCTGAAAATGCCGGGCATGGACGGCTTCCAGGTCATGCAGGAACTCAAGAAGAACAGCCGCGACAACTACCTGCCCGTCATCGTGCTGACCGCGGAGCCGGGCCACAAGCTGCGCGCCCTGGAAACCGGCGCCAAGGACTTCATCAGCAAGCCCTTTGACCTGGTGGAAGTCAAGACGCGCATCCACAACATGCTGGAAGTGCGCCTGCTGTACAGAAAGCTGGAAAACTACAGCAAACTGCTGGAGCATGCCCTGCAGCAGGGCAGCGTGGAAACCGGCGAAGCACGGCAGCACTGAGCTGCCTCACGCCGGCGTCCTCTTGCAGGCCGCGGCATTCCCGCGGGAAAATCAGGCTGTTCCGGCAAGGCGGCCGGGCCCGCTTTGCCGGCTCTGAAAGCCTGCCAGGAGCCTGCGCATGACAGACCTCGCACTGCCCTACCGTGACCGCGTCCATGCCGGGCGCCTGTTGGCCGGCGCCCTGGCGGCTTACCGCGGCCGCCCCGGCCTGCTGGTGCTGGCCTTGCCGCGCGGCGGCGTGGCCGTGGGGCGTGAGGTGGCCCGGGCACTTGAGGCGCCGCTGGACGTCTTGGTGGTGCGCAAGCTCGGTTATCCAGGGCATGAGGAATACGCCATGGGCGCCATTGCCAGCGGCGGTGTGCGGGTGATGAGGGACCCGCCGCCGGGTGCGGCGCCGCAGGCGGTGGCCGCCGTGCTGGCCCGGGAAGAAGCCGAATTGCTGCGCCGGGAACAGCTCTACCGCCAGCAGCGCCCGGCGCCTGGCATCACGGGCCGCAGCGTCATCGTGGTGGACGACGGGCTGGCCACCGGCGCCACGATGCGCGCGGCCGTGCTGGCGATACGGCAGCAGCAGCCTGAGCAGCTGGTAGTGGCCGTGCCGGTCGGTTCCGCGCAGGGATGCCGGGAACTGGAAGACCAGGGCACGGAAGTCGTCTGCCCGGCCCGCCTGGAATATTTCGGCGCCGTCAGCCAGTGGTATGTGGACTTTCCCCAGGCCACCGACGAAGAGGTGCGCCAGTTGCTGGACGATGCGCAGCGGGAACACGCGCGGCAAGCCAGCCGGCCTCAATGAAAGTCGCGGCTGGAGGTGCCCAGCCGCCCCAGCAGCGGCGTCAGGTCTTCCAGCCGCCGCGCCACCAGGTTGCGCACCGCGCCATAGCCCTTGGCGGTGCCGCTTTCCTCGCTGCGCTGCCACACCCCGTAGACCGCCAGCAGGCGTGAATGCAGCAGCTCGGCGCGCTGGGCTTCGCGCAGCGACTTCCAGACGATCACATTGACCGGCCCGGTTTCGTCCTCCAGCGTAACAAAGATGGTGCCCTTGGCGGTTTGCGGCTGCTGGCGCACGGTGACGATGCCGCAGCCGGCTGCCTCTTCGCCGTCGGGCAAGGCATTGAGTTCGCTGGCGCTCAGCAGGCCTTTGCGCGCCAGCCGCTCGCGCAGCAGCGCGACCGGGTGGCGCCGCAGCGTGAGGCCTGTAGCCTGGTAGTCGAACAGAATGTTTTCGCCTTCGGGCGTATCGGGCAGCACCAGCGGCGTCTCATGCGTGGGCACGGACTTGAGCAGGCGCGGTGCCGGCTTGATGGCCGAGGCCTCCCACACCTGTTGGCGCCTGTGGCCCGACAGCGGCAGCAAGGCATCGGCGGCGGCCAGCGCGTTGACTTCCAGCGTGCCCAGCTGGGCGCGCGACACCAGGTCTTCGGTTGAACTGAAAGGCGCTTGCGCCCGCGCCGCCACCAGGCGCAGGGCCGCGTCCTCGCGCAGGCCGGCCACCAGGCGCAGGCCCAGGCGCACCGCCGGCTGCGTGCCGGCCGGCAGCACGCCCTGCGGCTCCAGCGTGCAGTCCCAGTGGCTGTGCATCACATCCACGGCGCGCACCTCCACGCCGTGGCGGATGGCGTCCTGCACCAGCTGCGAGGGCGTGTAAAAACCCATGGGCTGGGAATTGACCATGGCCGCCAGGAAACAGGCCGGCTCATGGCACTTGAACCAGCAGCTCACATAGACCAGCTTGGCGAAGCTGGCGGCATGGCTTTCGGGAAAGCCGTAGTCGCCGAAGCCGAGGATCTGGCTGAAGATGCGTTCGGCGAATTCAGTGCTGTAGCCGTTTTTGACCATGGCCTGGACCAGTCGGCCGTGGAAACGCTCCACCCCACCCTTGCGCTTCCAGGCCGCCATGGAGCGGCGCAGGTCGTCGGCCTCGCCGGGCGTGAAGTCGGCGGCGATCATCGCGATCTGCATCACCTGCTCCTGGAAAATCGGGATGCCCAGCGTGCGCTCCAGGGCCGGGTTGAGCGCCGGGTATTCGGGGGTGATGGTTTCACCGCGCCTCTGGGCTTCGCGGTTCTTCAGGTAGGGGTGCACCATGCCGCCCTGTATGGGCCCGGGCCGCACGATGGCGACCTCGACCACCAGGTCGTAGTAGCTGCGCGGCTGCAGCCGCGGCAGCATGGACATCTGGGCGCGGCTTTCAATCTGGAACACGCCCACCGTGTCGGCCGCGCAGATCATGTCGTAGGTCTTCTCGTCGGGCTTGACCTGGTGCATCTGCAGCTGGGTGCCCCGGGTCTGGTTCACCAGCGCCAGGCAGCGCCGTATGGCCGACAGCATGCCCAGCGCCAGCACGTCGACCTTGAGCAGGCCCATGGCCTCGAGGTCGTCCTTGTCCCACTGGATGATGCGGCGGTCTTCCATGGAGGCCGGCTGCACCGGCACCAGCCGCGTGAGCTTGCCCTGCGTCAGCACAAAGCCGCCCACGTGCTGGCTCAGGTGGCGCGGAAAACCGATCAGCTGCGCCGACAGGTCCAGCCACTGCAGCACCGGCTCTTCCCTGCCCGCCAGGCCGGCCTGGCGGATTTTTTCCCGCAGCACCTCGCTGCCGTCAAACCAGAAATGCTCCTTGGCGAACTGGTCTATCAGCTCAGGCTCCATGGCCAGCGCCTTGCCGACGTCGCGGATCGCGCTGCGCGGGCGGTAGCTGATGATGGTGGCGGCGATCGCGGCGCGGTCGTGGCCGTATTTGCCGTAGATGTACTGGATGACCTCCTCGCGCCGCTCGTGCTCGAAGTCCACGTCGATGTCGGGCGGCTCGCGGCGTTCGCGGCTGATGAAGCGCTCGAACAGCAGCTTGCTTTCCGCCGGGTTGACGGCCGTGACGCCCAGGCAGAAACACACCACCGAATTGGCCGCCGAGCCGCGCCCCTGGCACAGGATGCCTTCCTGCCTTGCAAAGCGTACGATGTCGTGCACGGTGATGAAGAACATCTCGTATTCCAGCTCTTCGATCAGCGCCAGCTCAAAACCCAGCTGCTTCCTGACCTTGCGCGGAATGCCCTGCGGATAGCGTGTATGGGCCCCTTGCCAGCTCAACCGCCTGAGCCAGCGCGCCGGCGTTTCGGCCGGCGGCACCATGTCGTCCCGGGGGTAGCGGTAGAGGTCGCGGATCTCGTCGAGGCTGAAGTTGCAGCGCGCCGCCACCACCAGCGTGGCGCGCAGCAGCGCGGCCGGGTAGATGCCGGCCAGCCGCATACGCGGGCGCAGATGCGCCTCGGCATTGGCCTGCAGCGCAAAGCCGCACTCATGCACCGGCCGGCCCAGCTTGATGGCCGTCATCACGTCGTGCAGCGGCTTGCGCGAGCGCTTGTGCATCAGCACATTGCCGGCCGCCACCAGGCCTATGCCGGTGTGCGCCGCCACCTCCTGCAGCTGCTGCAGGCGCAGCGCGTCGTCCAGCCCCTGCTGCAGCTCGACGGCCAGCCAGGCGGCCGCGCCGAACAGCCGCAGCGCCCAGGCGGCGTGCGCGCACAGCGCCTGCACAGGGAGGGCCTCTGGCAGGGGCGACAGCAGGATTTCACAATCGGCCAGCCGCGAAAAATCGGTCTCGGCCAGCGTGACGCGGTAGCTGCCCTTCTCGATCGCGTCGCCGGCCCGGCGCGCCTCGGTGATGAACTCGCAGAGGTTGCCCCAGCCCGCCGCGTTATGGGGCAGCACCACCAGCCTGAAGGCACCAGCGGCCTGCACCAGGAACTCGGCCCCCGGCAGCAGCTTGAGCCCGTGCGCCCGGGCCGCCTCATGCGCCTTCACGACACCGGCGACCGAACATTCGTCGGTGACGGCCAGCGCCTTGTAGCCCAGCTCGGCGGCCCGCTCGGCCAGCTCGTCGGCATGCGAGGCACCGCGCTGGAAGCTGAAGTTGCTCAGGGCATGCAGCTCGGCGTAATCGGGCAGCGCGTGGGCGGACATGGCGGCTGGCCTCAGGCAAAAAAGCCGTGCAAATACCAGGCGCGCTGCCGCGCGCCCTCGGGCGTCGCGCCCAGGCGCTCGCTGTATATCCAGAGCAGGCCGCCCTGCTGGGTCCGGTAAATGAAGTAGTCGCGCAGCGCCCACGGCTTTGCGCTGAGGCCGCTGAATGGCTGCTGGCGCGCGGCCTCGCTGCCCGCCAGCAGCCATTCGGCGGCCTCCAGGCGCTGCGGCCCGGCCAGGCGGCGCAGCGGGCCCTGGTAAACCGGGTTGTTGCCGGCGGCGGCCAGCTTGATCGGTTCGGGCAGCAGCCAGGCCGGGTACAGGGCTTCGGTCCTGGCCTCCGGGGGCGTGCTGCTGGAAGCTGCCTTGGAACCCTTTGAAGGCGTGCGGCCGGGCCGGGCGGGAACAAGCTGCGCGCTGATCGATGCAATCATGCCCCTGGCCGGCACCCAGCGCTGCATCAGCTCGGGCCTGTGGTCGGCGCAAGGCTGCCAGGCCCGCACCCGCGCATCGCCCAGGCGGGCGCTCAGGCGCTCGACCAGTTCCACCACGCTGTCGCCCTGTTGGCGCGCCTCCATCAGCAGGCTTCCGGTGGCGGCGGCCGCGTCGGCCAGCAGCTCGGTGGCCAGCGATTGCAACGTCAGACTGTGCACGGGCGCGGGCAGCTTTTGCTGCGCCAGGTGCTCGGCGATCAGGCGCGCCACATGGCGCAGGTCTTGCGCGGGCTGGGCCGTGCGCACTTCGAGCTCGCCCGTGGGCGGCACGTCGCGGCGCTTGTCCAGGTGCCAGGTGATTTTCAGCGCGCTCAGCCCGCTTTGCCGGCCCAGCAGCCAGGCGTGCAATTGCACCAGCAGCCGTTCCACACCGGCCATCAGCGCGGGAGCGTGGGTCACCAGCGCGTTGAGTTCGAGTTTTTCCTCGAAGTGCTCGGGCAACAGCAGCCACTCGTAGTCGTCGGGTGCACTGCCGCGGGCGCGGTCCAGCGCCTGCAGCAGTTCCGCGCCGAAGCGCCGCGCCACGCCATCGCGCGGCAGGCGCAGCAGGTCGTCCCAGGTACGGCAGCCTATGCGCTCGAGCACGCCCAGGTGCGGGCAGGCGGCCGTCAGCGTGTGCATGGGCAGCTCGGCCACGCGTTTTTTGACGGCGGCCCCACCCTCGCCCAGCACACGCAAGCGGCCCAGCGCGATCAGCGAAGTCGCGCCCTGCGCGCGCTGGACTTCGGCCCGCAGCCCGTTCTCGCCCAAAAAAACCTCCAGGCGCTGCACCAGCAGCTGCATCAGCCGCGCCAGCCCGCCAAAGAGGCGCAGGCTGGCCGTCACGTCCATCAGCACGGCTTCGTCGACCAGCGCCACGCGCGGCGTCAGGCCCAGCGCCAGGCTGGCCGCCGCCTGCTGCAGCATGGCGGCATCCATGGGGCAAGCCGGCTGGCCCGCCTCAGTGGTGGTCGAGATGCGCAATGCGATCCAGCAGCGCATGGATGGGACTCTGAGGTGAGTTGAGAGGAAGAGCCACGCGCGACGGCAGCAGCAAGGGCGCCAGGACGCCGGCTTCCTCGCGCTGGCGCCGCGCCCTTTCGCGGCTGGCTGCCAGCAATGCGGCCAGACGGGCCGGCCGGGTGTCCAGCAGCAGCGGCGCGGCCAGCGGCGGGCCGCGCCGCTTGAACACATCGACCCGCAAGGTGCCCGCCTCCTGGGCCGCGCCCTCCAGCCGCAAACGCAGCGGCGCGGGCGAGGACTCCTGTTGCGCCCGCAGGGGCCGGAACACAAACAGCAGCTTGTGGTGCGCATGGGCGGCGATCTGCAGGCGGCGCAGGTGGGCGCTGCGCGCATCGGGCAGCCAAGCCAGCACGCTGTGCACGTCGGCGCATTGCAGGGCTTCGCGCGTGGCCCACAGCAGCGAGGGCGCATCGCCGGGCTGGCCGTCTATGCTGAGCAGACGCCGCATGTCCAGGGACCGCGCGCCCAGCGCCGGGCCGAATGGCAACCAGGGCGCGCCCACCAGCACCGTCAATTCACGGCCCTGGGCCTGCAAGGCTGCCAGCGCCGGCGCCACCAAACCCCATTCATGTACACCGGCCTGGGGCTGCAAGAGCTCGATCAAGGCCCCGCGCGGCCAGCCACCGCCGGGCAACACGGCGTCCAGCGCCGCATAGCCCGTGGCGACGGTTTGCACACTCGCGCCGCCAAGCTCGCCGGCGCGCCAGACATGGGCGTTGGCGAAGTCCGGCAAGGCGCGGGCTGCGGGGATTGGCGAAAGCATGGCGGGAGGTCAAGTCAAGGCAAAATACTGTACATGCATACAGTACCATGAAACCCATCCCGTGTCAGCCCTAAAACCAAGTTCCCATGTCGGACGTCGAGATGGGATGCACCGGCCTTGGCATTGCTCTACACCGCCACCAAGTGCCCTTGGCCCAATTCCTTCAAAGTCTTTACGCCAAGAAGTGCCATGTCCCTGTGAACTTCGTCCCTCAGCAGCCCGATAGCATGGCTGACACCTGCCTGGCCACCCACTGCGGCGGCATAGGCCATGGGGCGCCCCACGAATACATGGTCGGCCCCGAGCGCCAGTGCTTTCAAGACATCAGTGCCGCGGCGGATACCGCTGTCGACCATCAACGCCATACCCCCCTTCACCTTGGCAGCCTCTTGAAGCACCAGCATCGGGGGCACGGTTCCATCCAGCTGGCGTCCTCCGTGGTTGGACAGGATCACACCGTCAGCCCCCGCCTGCTCCGCGCGCTGGACATCGGCCGCGGACGTCAAGCCTTTGATGACCAGCTTGCCCCGCCAATGCCGGCGGATCAGCGCCAGGTGTTCCCAGTTCAGGTGGTCGCGCATGCCAAATTGCCGGACGACGTTGCCGGAGATGATGGGCGCGCCGCGCCCTGTCCCCGCATTCTCGAAGTGGGGCATTCCATGCTCGACCAGAGTGCGGACCAGGGTGCCCACAAGCCAGCGTGGGCGTACCATGCCGTCCCAGGCCAGGCGCAGGCTTGGCCGCAGAGGTGTGGAGAAGCCGGCGCGGACGTTGTTTTCCCGATTCGCCAGCGTCGCCGTGTCCACCGTCACCACCAGGGTCTTGAAACCGGCCGCCTCCACGCGATTCACCAGTCCTTCGATGTGCCCGGCCTCTCCCGGAATGTAGGCCTGAAACCAGCCGCAGGTGGGGGCGGCTTGCGCCACGCGTTCCATGCGGGTCAGTGCCGCGCCGCTCAGGACAAAAGGGATGCCAGCAGCTTCGGCGGCGCGGGCGATCGCCACATCGCCATCGAAGGCAAACAGCGCACAAAGGCCCATAGGTGCCACACCGAAGGGTGCGCTGTAGTTCTGGCCCATCAACGTGGTGTGCTGTTCGCGCGATGAGACATTCACCAACACATTGGTGCGGAACATCCATTTCCTGAACGCCGCACCGTTCGCCCGCAACGTCACGTTGTCTTCAACACCGCCTTGCAGGTAGCCGAAGATCGGACGAGGCAGGACGCGGCGTGCCGCGGGCTCCAGGTCACCCAGCGAAAGAATGCTTCGAAGCCGGGAAGGCAGCTCGCGCCGGGCGTTCGGTGCGAGGCCCAACTGCTGTCGATGTGGAGTTGTTGTCATCGGAATTCCTTCGGATGCCTGCAGCGATCCAGGCCTGCGTGAATTGGAATCCAGACGACAGGTGACGGGCAATGGGTTACGCAATGCGTAACATCATGGATGCCATGTAGCGCGCAGTGCCGTCGTTGAAACACCGCCCAACGCCAAGCCCAGTTGCCGCGCGGCGGCCATGGTGACGGGAGCCAGCCCTCGGAGAACGGCCGGTGTCAATCGCTCGACAGGCCCCGAGGTGCTGACGGCCCCGAGTACCGTGCCCTTTTCGCCGCGTACGGCGGCGGCCACGGCGGCCGCGCCTGTTGAGCGTTCTGCGCGCGCCCAGTGGTGGCCGCGCCGGCGAATACGTTCGTAGAGGTCGCCGGGCTCACCAAGGGCCGCCAGAATTGCCCGGCCCGGCGCTCCCAGCTCCAGGGGCAGCAGTTCGCCGGAGCGGGGATGGTCGGGCCTGGCATTGGGGCCGTCGCAACGCATCAGGCAGCTGCGAAGATTACCTTCGTGGATGTAGAAAGAAGCACTTTCACCGGTGTCCGCGGCCAGCCGAACCAGGATGGGTTCGATGACGGATCCGACGTCGAATTGAGCCTGGTAGCGCGAGCCCAGCCATCCGGCCGCGGGCCCCAGTCGCCATGCACCGTCGTCGCGCTGTACCATGAAGCGGGACAGCGCAAGCGTGCGCGCCAGCCGCAGGGCGGTGGGCTTGTGCATGCCGGTGCGGCGCGCCAGTTCCGTCAGCGACAGGAACACCTTGTCGCCATCGTCGAAGGCCTTGAGCAAGGACATGGCCCGGACAACCGCGTGGACATGGTCCCGTCCCGGGGCCTGCTCGATGTCCGCGGGGCCTCTTGAAGAAGAACGCTTCGGAGTCGAGGCACCAGTGCTCGGTGCGGATGCTCTAGGGGCCATGGGTGAGGATGATTGTTACGCAGAGCGTAACACGTTGTTTTTGCTTCCACGCCGAACCATGATGCCCGCATTCAAACACCTGGAGCGAGACAAGACCATGCCGATTCCCATGAACTCCGGCCGCCGCCGCCTTCTCGGCGCGGCCACACTATTGCCTTTCGCTGCCAAGGCGCAGGACGACTACCCGAGCAAACCCATCCGGATGATCATTCCGTTCGCGGCGGGAGGCGCAACCGATGTGCTGGGACGCGATCTTGGACAGGCCATGGCGCCCAGCCTCGGGAAAGCCTTTGTGATCGAGAACATCGGCGGCGGTGCCGGGGTCCCGGCGCTCAATGCGGTGGCGCGCTCGGCAGCCGACGGTTACACCGTGCTGTTTTGTGCCTCCGGCAACATCACTGCGCAGCCCTTGCTGAGCAAGAACCGTGTGGACATCCTCACCCAGGTCACGCCCGTGGGCATGATCGCTTCGGCGCCCCATGTGCTGGTGGTGAGTGCGAAGGCGCCCTTCAAATCCGTCGCAGAGCTGATTGCCTATGCCAAGGCCCACCCGGGCGAGGTGAATTTCGCTTCCGCAGGCATAGGCGGCCTCGCCCATCTGGGGACGGAGCTGTTCGCGCGAAGCGCCGGCATCCAGGTGACGCATGTCCCTTACAAGGGCGCGGCCCAGGTCATGACCGACCTCATTTCCGGCCAGGTGCAGGCCATCTTCGGGACCATGCCCTCATTCACCGCCATGATTGAAAAGGGCGCGATCCGGGGCATAGGGATCACTGCCCCCAGCAAGTCCAGCCCGCTCAAAGGACTGCCTTTGATTTCGCAGGCTGTGCCCGGGTTTGCCTACAGTTCCTGGAACGCCATTTTTGCGCCCGCGCGCACACCTGCGCTTGTGACCAACAAGCTCTTTGCGGCGATGCAGGCTGCAGCCAGGAACCCCGCATTGCTCCAGCGCTTCGATGAGCAAGGGGTGGACATTGCGATGTCCGGGCCGGATGAGATGCGCACCCTTGTGCGCAAAGAATCGGCCATCTGGGAGAAAGTGATCCGTGACGCGCGAATTGAGCTGAACTAGAGAGTTGCTAACTGCATTTGCGCACAGAAAATCGATACCGACCGGGAAAACTTAACGCTTGCGCGCCAGGCGAGCCACCAGCAACAAGCCCACCAGCGTGATCACCACAAAGCAGATGAAAGACCAGTTGGCGATCGAGCCGCCCAGAAAGGTCCAGTCAATCTTGGTGCAGTCACCGCTGCCCTTGAAGATCATGGGAATGGCGCGCTTGAGCGGGAAGGTCTCGATCATTCCGTAAAAATCGCGGCCGCAGGAGGCGATCTCCGGCGGGTACCACTGCAAAAAACTCTGGCGCGCCGCGACAAAAGCGCCGAAACCGGCCAGCAGCACCATCAGGCCCGAACCGGCCATCAAAAGGCCGCGGCTTTTGGCGATGGCCGTCACGCCCGCCACCAGCGCCACCAGCACCAGCGCGTAACGCTGCACGATGCACATGGGGCACGGCTCCAGGCCTACCACATGCTGCAGGTAAAGGCCAAAAGCCAGCATGGCCACACAGGCCGCGGCCACCAGCACCAGCACGCGGCGCGGCATGGCATCGAAATAGGTCAAAAACATCAGGGTCCCTCTTTTTCTGGGTGGATTATGAATGGTCCAGGGGTTCGGGCGTTTGGACCGGCATAAGTTCCCGACTGCAATTCATGGCGCGCGGATTTTTCGCCCTCTTTCAAGCGTACAGGCCCGTATTTGTCCTACAGATGGGCCGCTGCGGCGGGCGTAGATTTTCGGGATCATCCACTTCCGCAAGCCGCGGCAAGCGGCTTGCCACGAAACAGAAAGGACCCCAAGATGGAATTCCACCGCGGCCGCCTCGTCGACCACATCCACCTGCGCGCCCATGACCTGGCGGCCAGCAAGCGCTTTTACCGCGCCGTGCTGCAGTCGCTGGGCAAGGCCGGCGCCATCCAGGAAGCCGACAGCCATTTCTCGGCCGACGAGCTGTGGATAGACCAGGCCGACGGCGCGACCTCGCACGTCCACCTGGCGTTCCAGGCCAAAGACCAGGCGGCCGTCAAAGCCTTTTATGAAGCGGCGCTGGCCGCGGGCGGCACCGACAACGGCGCGCCGGGCGAGCGAAAATACCACCCGGGCTACTACGGCGCCTTTGTGCTGGATCCGGACGGCAACAACATCGAGGCGGTCTACCATGGGCCTTTTGTGGCTTCGGCCGAGTCGGTGGTGATCAAGCCTGCCGGCTAGGCAGAGCCTGGGATTTCAACGCGAAGCCTTCGCCTCAAGGAGCCGGCATGTGCCGCAACATCAAGACCTTGTTCAACTTCGAGCCGCCCGCCACCGAGCTGGAAATCCGTGACGCCTCGTTGCAGTTTGTGAGAAAGCTCAGCGGCTTCAACGTGCCGTCCAAGGCCAATGAGGCCGCGTTTGACCGTGCGGTGGAAGAGGTTGCGGCCTCTGCGCGGATTCTCATCCGCACATTGGTCACCAACGCCGAACCGCGCAACCGGGAGGTGGAAGCCGAACGGGCACGGGCCAGGTCGGCACTGAGGTTTGGCACGAGCCAATCAACGGGGAACTGACCCTCGGGTCCCTTCCCCGGCCTCCACAAACACCCTCGCCTTGCGCGGCGTCACCACCAGCATGTCGCCTTCGCGCAGGCCCATGTCCTGGAACTGCTGCGAGGGCATCTGGGCTTCGATGATGGCGTCGCCCGGGACATTGCCTTTTTGCTCGTAGCCCTCGGCGGGGACCAGTTCCAGCCGCGCGATGGGGCCTATGACGATGGCGCGCTCCAGGTGGGCGACGATGCCTTCGGCGCCGGGCGCATAGCGCTGCACGTCCAGGTCGTGCGGGCGCACATAGGCAAAGGCCTTGGCGTCCTGCGCGCCGGCATGTTCCGGTGAATTAAGGCGCAGGCCCTCGAGCTGCACCTCGCCCTCGTGGGCACGGCCGTGGAACAAATTGACGTCGCCCAGGAAGCCGTAGACGAACGGGCTGGCCGGGTGGTCCCAGACCTGCTGGGGCGAGCCTATCTGCTCGACCTTGCCGGCGTTCATCAGCACCACACGGTCGGCCACTTCCAGGGCCTCTTCCTGGTCGTGCGTCACAAAAATACTGGTCACGTGCAGGTCGTCGTGCAGGCGGCGCAGCCAGCGGCGCAGTTCCTTGCGTACCTTGGCGTCCAGCGCGCCGAAGGGCTCGTCGAGCAGCAGCACCTTGGGCTCCACCGCCAGCGCGCGTGCCAGGGCGATGCGCTGGCGCTGCCCGCCCGACAGCTGCGAGGGAAAGCGGTCGGCCAGCCAGTCGAGCTGCACCAGGTTGAGCAGCGAATGCACTTTTTCCTTGATCTGCGCCTCGCTAGGCCGCAGGCCACGCGGCTTGACGCGCAGGCCGAAGGCCACGTTCTCGAACACCGTCATGTGGCGGAACAGCGCGTAGTGCTGGAACACAAAACCCACCTGGCGCTCACGCACATGCACGTCGGTGGTGTCCTCACCGCTGAAAAGAATGCTGCCCCGGTCGGCGGTTTCCAGGCCGGCGATGATGCGCAGCAAGGTAGTCTTGCCGCAGCCCGAGGGGCCCAGCAAGGCAACCAGCTCGCCCGATTCAATGTCCAGGCTGACGTCGCCCAGGGCCTGGAAGTCGCCAAAATGTTTGCTGACGTTGCGGATTTCTATGCTCATGGTGTGTTCCTTTAGCGGGCGGCGACAGCGCCTGCAACAGCCCTCGGGCGTTCAGGCGGCAAATCTGCCGCGGCTTTCATGTCAGCTTCGTGGCGCCATTCGGCTACCGACTTGATGGCCAGCGTGACCAGCGCCAGGATGGCCAGCAGCGAGGCCACGGCAAACGCGGCCACCGACTGGTATTCGTTGTAGAGGATTTCGACGTGCAGCGGCAGCGTGTTGGTCTGCCCGCGTATGTGGCCGGATACCACCGACACCGCGCCGAACTCGCCCATGGCCCGCGCGTTGCACAAAATGACGCCGTAGATCAGGCCCCACTTGATGTTGGGCAGCGTGACATGCCAGAAGGTTTGCCAGCCGGTCGCGCCCAGCACGATGGCGGCCTGCTCCTCGTCATTGCCCTGGGCCTGCATCAGCGGGATCAGCTCGCGCGCGATGAAAGGAAAGGTCACGAACACGGTCGCCAGCACAATGCCGGGCACGGCAAAAATGATCTTGATGTCGTGCGCCAGCAGCCAGGGCCCGAACCAGCCCTGGGCACCGAAGATCAGCACATAAATCAGGCCGGCCACCACAGGCGAGACCGAAAACGGCAGGTCGACCAGCGTCGTCAAGACCGACTTGCCGCGGAACTCGTACTTGGCAATCGCCCAGGCGGCGGCCACGCCGAACACCAGGTTCAGCGGCACAGCGATCACGGCCGCGATCAAGGTCAGCTGGATGGCCGACCAGGCGTCGGGCTCGCGCAGCGCGGCCAGGTAGGCGCCAAAGCCTTTTCGCAAGGCCTCGGTAAACACGGCCGCCAGCGGCAGCACCAGGAACAGCAGCACAAACAGCAGCGCCACGGTGGTCAGCGTGTAGCGGACCCAGGGGGCCTCGGTGGTGCCAGCGCGAACGCGGCGATTGGCTTGGGTGCTCATGCTGGGGCCCCTGCGTTGCGGCGCTGCCAGGCCTGCAAGCCGTTGATGACCAGCAGCAGCACAAAGGACACCAGCAGCATCACCACGGCCACGGCGGTGGCGCCGGCATAGTCGTACTGCTCGAGCTTGCCGATGATGATGAGTGGCGTGATCTCGGAAATCATGGGCATGTTGCCGGCGATAAAGATGACCGAGCCGTATTCGCCGATCGCGCGCGCAAAAGCCATGGCAAAGCCGGTCAGCAAGGCCGGCGTGATGTGCGGCAAGATCACTTTGGTGAAAATCTGCAGGCGCGTGGCACCCAGCGAGGTCGCGGCTTCCTCAAGCTCTTTCTCGGCGTCTTCCAGCACCGGCTGCACCGTGCGCACCACAAACGGCAGGCCGATAAAGATCAGCGCGATCACCACGCCGGCCGGCGTAAAGGCCAGCTTGATGCCCATGGGCTCCAGGTACTGGCCTATCCAGCCGTTGCCGGCCAGCAAGGCCGTCAGCGAAATGCCGGCCACGGCCGTGGGCAGCGCGAAAGGCAAATCGACCAGCGCGTCGACAATCTTTTTGCCCGCGAACTTGTAGCGCACCAGCACCCAGGCCAGCAGCAGGCCAAAGACCAGATTGACCAGCGCGGCGACCAGCGAGGCACCGAAGGTAAGCCGGTAAGAGGCCAGCACGCGCGGCGAGGTCACCGCGGTGACGAACTGCTCCCAGCTCATCGTGAAGGTCTTGAAGAACAGCGCCGAGATCGGGATCAGCACGATCAGGCTCAGGTACAGCACCGTATAGCCCAGCGTGAGCCGAAAGCCCGGCAGCACGCGCCTGGCGGCCCTTTTGCCACCCGCAGGGATGCCCGGCGCCACCGCGGAAGGCGGCGCCACAGAAGACAAGGCAGTCATGGCTTGGCTTACTTGACGGTGTAGAGCTTGTCGAACTGCCCGCCGTCGTTGAAGTGCACTTTTTGCGCTTCAACGAGGCTGCCGAACACGTCCTGCACCGTGAACAGCTGCAGCGGCTTGAAGGTGCTCGCGTATTTCTTGAGCACGGCCTGCGAGCGCGGGCGCAGCGCATGGCGCGCGGCGATTTCCTGGCCCTCGTCCGAATAGAGGTAATTGAGGTAGGCCTTGGCGAGGTCCGCCGTACCCTTCTTGGCGACGGTGCGCTCCACCACCGCCACCGGGTTTTCCGCCAGGATGCTGATGGACGGGTACACCGCGTCCACCTTGCCCTCGCCGAACTCCCGGTTCACCGACAACACTTCGGACTCAAAGGTGATCAGCACGTCACCGATGTTGCGCTGCAGGAAGACGGTGGTCGCATCGCGCCCGCCCTTGCCCAGCACCGGCACGTTTTTGTAGAGCTTGCCGACGAACTCTGCGGCCTGCGCGTCGGTGCCGCCCTTCTTCTTGGCATAACCCCAGGCCGCCAGATAGGCGTAGCGGCCGTTGCCGCCGGTCTTGGGGTTCACCACGACGACCTGGATGCCGGGCTTGACCAGGTCATCCCAGTCCTTGATGCCCTTGGGATTGCCGTTGCGCACCAGGAACAGCATGGTCGAGGTGGTGGGCGAGGCGTTGTCCGGGAATTTTTTCACCCAGTCCTTGGCGACCACACCGGCATTGGCCAGGAAGTCCACATCGGTCGAGGTGTTCATGGTGACCACATCGGCGTCCAGGCCGTCGGCCACCGAACGCGCAATGGCGCTGGAACCGCCGTGCGACTGGTCCACTTTGACGTCCTTGCCGATGGTCTTTTTGTAGTGGGCGATAAAGGCCGCGTTGTAGTCCTTGTAGAACTCGCGCGCCACGTCGTAAGAGCCGTTGAGCAGCGTTTGCGCCGAAGTCATACCGCTCGTTGCCAAAGCCAGGGCGGCAAGAGCGATTTTGAATTGTGGGGAAGTCATGCCGTTTCCAGGGATCCGAAAGAAGAAGAGGAAGAAGTTCGCGGAGAAGAAAAATCAAGTCGCGGCGCCGAAAGCGAAGCATCGCCGGCCAGCGACTGCAGCAGGGCAATGCCCAGCGGCCATTCGCCGTGGCCCGATTCGATGTTGATGTGGCCCGCATCCTGCAGGCGCACAAACTCGCTGCCCCAGGCGCGGGCATAGGCGCCGGCCAGGCGCACCGGACAGAAAGGGTCGTTGCTGCTGGCCACCAGCACGCTGCGGTAAGGCAGCTTCTGGTAAGGCACGGGGGCGAAATCGCTCAAGACAGCGCGGCGTTCCGGGTCGGCCGGCGCCACCAGCAAGGCGCCCTGTATGCGTTCGGCCGCCTCGGGCGGCAAATGCGCCGTCGCGATGCAGCCCAGGCTGTGCGCCACCACCACCACCGGCTCGTTCTGCAGCAGGATGGTGTTGGCCAGCGATGCCACCCAGGCCTTGCGCGAAGGCGTGATCCAGTCGTCCTGCCGCACACGCACCGCATTGCTCAGGCGCTCGGCCCACAGGCTTTGCCAGTGGCCGGGGCCGGAGTCGCGCCAGCCGGGGACGATGATGAAGCGCACGCTGCGTGAACCCGTGTGTCTTATTTGTTCGGTTGCGGCGTGACGCGCAGGTAAGGCTTGATGGCCTTGAATCCCTTGGGGAAGCGCTGGGCGATTTCGGCCGGGTCCTGCAGACTGGGCACGATGATCACGTCGTCGCCGTCCTTCCAGTTCACCGGCGTGGCCACCTTGTAGCCATCGGTCAGCTGCAGCGAGTCGATGACGCGCAGGATTTCGTCGAAATTGCGGCCCGTGCTCGCGGGATAGGTGAAGGTGGTGCGAATGGCCTTCTTCGGGTCGATGATGAACACGCTGCGCACAGTGGCCGTGGGGCCGGTGCTCAGGGCGTTCGGATGGATCATGTCGTAAAGCCCGGCCACCTTGCGGTCCGCATCGGCCAGGATGGGGAAATTCACCGTGGTGTTCTGCGTCTCGTTGATGTCGTTGACCCACTTGCTGTGGGAGTCCAGCGGATCGACGCTGACCGCGATGGGCTTGACATTGCGCTTGGCGAACTCGCCACTCAGCGCGGCCGTCTTGCCGAGTTCGGTGGTGCAGACGGGGGTGAAGTCGGCGGGGTGTGAAAACAGCACCACCCAGGAATCACCGGCCCATTCATGAAAGGAAATCTTGCCCGCAGTGGAGTCTTGCGTGAAGTCGGGGGCGGTGTCGCCGAGTCTGAGAGTGGCCATGGGTTGCTCCTTGAGGTTGCTTGATCAAAGCATTGTGGGGAGCAAGCGTTAAAACGCAAAAGAATATATTGCTCTTAATTTATCCGGATTTGTACATAACGAAGAGGCTTGAGCTGGGTCTTGCGCCAGCATGCGCGCCTCGCCCTCTGCTGAGGACTGCTGGCCGGGGTTGCCCGGCGGCAACTCACTTTTCTTTGCTTCGCCAAAGAAAAGTAAGCAAAAGAAAGGCGACCCTGGTGTCTGCGTCCCTCCGCTTCGCTGCGGGCAACCTGCGGTGCTCGGTTCAGGCGGGGTCTCGCTAAACTCGCTACGCTGCGCTTCGCTCAGACAACGCGATCCCTTATCCGCCTGAACCTGCGCTCCTCGGCGCATACACAAGGGGTGGGAACCAAAATACCGAATACCTGAAGAAACCAGGACACGCCTTGGCGTGTCCTGGTTTGTATTGGTATTGGTTTTTTTGTATTCGGACTTCCCCGTCCTGGCTGGGCCGAGGAGCGCAGAGACAAGCGGATCAGGGCTGGCGTTGTCTGAGCGAAGTGAAACGTAGCGAGTTTAGCCAGACCCCGCTTGGCTCGAGCACCGCAGGTTGCCCGTAGCGAAGCGGAGGGACCCAGACTGCGGGTCGCCTTTTCTTTGGTGACTTTCTTTTGGCGAAGCAAAAGAAAGTTACTGGCCGCCGGGCCACTCCCGGCCAGCAAGCCTCAGCAAAGACCCCAACCATTAGAACAATGAAGAACCAAAGCTGGCCTTTGAGGCCAAAACCTCAAGCCAAAGAATCCCCTCTCATCCTCTCCCCCAAAAAATCCAGAAAGCTCCTCACCGCCGGCACCTGCCCGCGCCGCGACGGGAACACCGCGTGCGCCACGCCGGAGGGAAGCGCCCAGCCCGGCAGCACGGGCACCAGCAGCTGGGCCTGCCGTTCGGCCGCGCTCATGGAGTCGGGTAAAAAACTCATGCCGGTGCCGGCCAGCACCGCGAGTTTCAGGGTCTGCAGGTCGTCGGCGACATAGCGCGGCTGGTGCTGCAGCACAAACTCCTTGCCGCCCGGCCCCAGCAGCCGCCAGGACGAGCGCCCGTCGGCCCAGGACATGGACACCGTGTCGAGCCTGAGCAGGTCTTCGGGCTTTTCGGGCCGGCCCTGGCGCTGCAGCAGGGCCGGGCTGGCCAGCAGCTGGCCGCCACTGGAGCCCAGGTTCTTGATCACCAGGCTGCCACTGTCTTCCAGCGTGGGGCGCACGCGCAGCGCGATGTCTATGCCCTCCTCCACCAGGTCGATCACGCGGTTGGTCACGCGCATGTCTATGCGCACCTGCGGGTACATCTCCATATAGCGCGGCACCAGGTAGCCCACCGAGCCCTGCGCCAGCGTCACCGGGCAGGTGATGCGCAAGGTGCCGCGCGGCTCGACCTGCATTTGCGCCACGGCTTCCGATGCGGCCAGGGCTTCGTCGCGCATGGCGCCGCAGTGGCGCAAATAGATTTCACCGACTTCCGTCAGCGAGAGCTTGCGTGTGGTGCGCTGCAAGAGCCGCACGCCCAGCCTGGACTCCAGCTCGGCCACGCGGCGTGACAAGCGTGACTTGGGCAGGCCCAGCGCCCGCCCGGCCGCAGCAAAGCCGCCGCGCTCCACCACCTCGGCGAAATACAGCATGTCATTGAGGTCTTGCATAAAACCGTCCTTTCTTCACGACCGGATTCGGCCCTCATTCCCGATTGATTGTCCCAAATACAGGACGATCTATCGCAATTTTACCGACTTATCAATCAATCGACCCATCCGCACAATCTATCCATGGCTGCGATTCAAGGTGAATACGGCCTGAAAACCCGATTCAACCACCACTCTGTTTAGGAACCCCATCATGAGCAAGCTTCTTCACATCGACTCCAGCATCCTGGGCGGCAACTCGGTTTCCCGCCAGCTCACCGCCCAAATCGTGGCTTCCTGGCGCGCCGGCCACCCCGGCACCGAAGTCAGCTACCTGGACCTGGCCGTCGACACGCCTTCCCACCTCTCGGCCGAATCGCTGGGTTTCCGCATGCCCGCCGGCAGCGACCTGAGCGAAGTGCAAAAGCGCGAAAACGCCGTGTCCGAAGCCCTGGTGACGCAATTCCTGGCAGCCGATGTGATCGTGGTGGGCGCGCCCCTGTACAACTTCGCCATCCCCAGCCAGCTCAAGGCCTGGATTGACCGCGTCGCCCAGGTCGGCCGCACCTTCAAGTACACCGAAAAAGGCCCCGTGGGCCTGGCCGGCGGCAAGACCGTGATCGTGGCTTCGGCCCGTGGCGGCGTCTATTCGACCAGCGAAGCCATGACCGCCCTGGAACACCAGGAGAGCTACCTCAAGGTGGTGTTCGGTTTCTTCGGCATCACCGACGTGCGTTTTGTGCGCGCCGAAGGCCTGGCCATGGGAGAAGCCGCCAAGGAGGCCGCCCTGGCTGCCGCGCAGATTGAGATCGTCACGCACACGCAGGCACCCGCCGCCAACCAGGACCGGGCCGCCGTCGCCGCCTGAACCCGGCGTTCCGCCTAGAAAAAAGCCCGCATCCGCGGGCTTTTTTTTATGGCGAGGTAATTACCAAATGACAAATCGATTGTTCACTTTGGGCCGGCGCGTCCCTATATTCAGCGCTGGCCCCGCCAAGGGGCACAGATCACAAAGGTAACGATGACAGCGACTTTGGCTCCCAGCGGGCAAGCGGCAACAGCGACAGCAGCGACGGCCGCCGCACCCTCCCCCTCCGTTCTTGAGATCCGCCCTTTTGACGCCCCGCTGGGCGCCGAGGTGCTGGGCCTGGATCTTTCCCAACCGCTTTCCACGGCCGACTTCAGCCGCATACACCGCGCCCACCTGGACCACCACGTGCTGGTATTCCGCGACCAGCGCATCACGCCGCGGCAGCATGTGGACTTCAGCCGCCGCTTCGGCCCGCTGCAAATCCATGTGCTCAAAAACTTCCAGCTGCAAAACCACCCGGAAATCCTGATCGTCTCCAACATCAAGGAAAACGGCGAACCCATAGGCCTGGGCGACGCCGGCCACTTCTGGCACTCCGACCTGTCGTACAAGGACAAACCCAGCCTGGGCTCGCTGCTGCACGCGCAGGAACTGCCCGCTGAAGGCGGCGACACCCTGTTCGCCAACCAGCACACCGCCTGGGACACCCTGCCCCTGGCCCTCAAGACCGCCGTGCAAGGCCTGCGCGCCGAACACACCTACCTCGCCAAATACGAAGAACTGCGCAGCCGCAGCCCCTGGCGGCCCAAGCTCACCCAGGAACAGGTCGACGAAGTCAAACCGGTGGTCCACCCGGTGGTACGCACCCACCCCGAAAACGGCCGCAAGGCCCTGTTCGTCAGCGAACATTTCACCACCCGCATCCTCGACATCCCCGAAGACGAAAGCAAAGCCCTGCTGGGCGAACTGTTTGAACACAGCGCCCGCCCTGAACTCATCTACCGCCACCAGTGGCAGCCGCACGACATGGTGTTCTGGGACAACCGCTCAGTCACCCACCTGGCAGCCGGCACCCCCGACCACCTGCGCCGCAAGCTGTACCGCACGACGATTGAGGGTGACGCGCCGTTTTGAGGCCTTGGGTATTCGGTTCCCGCCCCCGTATCCGTTCCCGCTTTCCCCGTCCTGGCTGGGCCGAGGAGCGCAGAGACAAGCGGATCAGGGCTGGCGTTGTTTGAGCGGAGTGAAACGCAGCGAGTTTAGCCAGACCCCGCTTGGCTCGAGCACCGCAGGTTGCCCCGCAGCGCAGCGGAGGGGACCCAGACTGCGGGTCGCCTTTTCTTTTGCTTACTTTTCTTTTGGCGAAGCAAAAGAAAAGTGAGTAGCTGCCGGGCTACCCCCGGCCAGCAAGCCTATGCAAAAAGCGCAAAGGCCCGAGCAAGACCGGCCACAACCCTCAGGCATGCTTCTTAACCCACCCCACATAAGCATCAACCCAGGTTTGCAAAAACTTACGGCTCCCCTCACTGAGGCTGCCATCAGCCTCGTACAAGCCTTCTTTGTTATGGATGAAAGCCTCAGGCTGCCCCAGCGTAGGTACATTCAGGTAAGCCAGGATATTGCGCAAATGCTGCTGCGAAAGCGCAGTCCCTATGGCCCCCACCGAAGCGCCAATCACACCGGCCGGCTTGCCGTCCCAGGCGCTCTGGCCGTAAGGGCGCGAGGCATGGTCAATCGCGTTTTTGAGCACGCCGGGAATCGAGCGGTTGTACTCGGGCGTGACAAACAGCAGGCCTTGCGCGGCCTTGATCTCGCCCTTGAGCCTGACCACCTGCGGGGCCGGGTTGCCGTCATCGTCCTGGTTGTAAGGCGGCAGGTCGTCGATGCGCACATGGGTAAAACTGAAGTCCGCGGGGAACAACTTCTCAAGCGCGCGGGCGAGCTTTTTGTTGAACGAGTCCTTGCGAATGCTGCCGACGACGACAGCAATGTTGAATTGGGCCATGAGGTTCTCCAGGAAGTGGTGGATGGGATGGGGATGAAAAAAAAGGGGAGCCTGAACGGCGCATACGCGTCAGGCCTCCCACTTTGTAAACCAATTCGGCAATCCCTGCTGTAGGACTCCAGGACACAAAACGTCCCAGACCTCATTCACCGCTCAGGCCGCGCGCCTTTGCCCGGCCAGGCGTTTGACCACCGCCACCAGCCGGTCTATTTCACCAAAGGTGTTGTAAAAGGCCAGCGAAGGCCGCACCGTGGTTTCCACGCCAAAGCGCCGCAGTATGGGCTGCGCGCAGTGGTGACCGGTGCGCACGGCGATGCCCTCTTCATTGAGCGCATGGCCGACTTCTTCTGTGCTGTAGCCGGCCAGCACAAAGGACATCACGCTGGCTTTGTCGGCCGCCGTGCCTATCAGGCGCACGCCGGCTATGGCGCCCAGCTCCCGCATGCCGTAGGCCAGCAGGTCGTGCTCATAACGCGCGATGTTTTCAATGCCGATGCGGTTCACATAGTCGATGGCCGCGCCCAGGCCCACGGCATCGGCAATATTGCCGGTGCCGGCTTCGAACTTGTTGGGAATCGGCTGGAACACGGTTTTTTCAAACGTCACGTCGGCGATCATGTTGCCGCCGCCCTGCCAGGGCGGCATGTCTTCCAGCACCTCGCGTTTGCCCCAGACCACGCCTATGCCGGTGGGGCCGAAAACCTTGTGGCCCGAGAACACAAAAAAGTCCGCGCCCAGCGCCTGCACGTCCACCCGCATGTGCGAGACCGACTGTGCGCCGTCGACCAGCGCCTTGGCGCCGGCACGGTGGGCCATTTCGACGATCTCTTTCACGGGCACCACGGTGCCCAGCGCATTGGAGACCTGGGTGACGGCCACGATCTTGGTGCGGTCGTTGAGCAGTTTTCGGTATTCGTCCAGCAGCACCTGGCCCGAATCGTCGACCGGGATGACACGCAGCTTGGCCCCCTTGGCGGCGGCCAACTGCTGCCAAGGCACGATGTTGGCGTGGTGCTCGAGGTTGCTGACGATGATCTCGTCGCCCTCGCCCACATGCTGGCCGCCCCAGCTCTTGGCCACCAGGTTGATGGCCTCGGTGGTGCCGCGCACAAAGATGACTTCGTTGACGTCGGGCGCGTTGATGAATTTTTTCACGCGTTCGCGCGCGCCCTCGTAGGCGTCGGTCGCGCGCGCGGCCAGCTCATGCGCCGCGCGGTGGATGTTGGAGTTCTCGTGTTCGTAGAAGTGCGAGATCCGGTCTATCACCGACTGCGGCTTGTGTGTGGTGGCGGCGTTGTCGAACCAGACCAGCTGCCGGCCGTTGACGCGCTCCTGCAGGATGGGAAAGTCGCGGCGCACGGCCTGCACGTCAAACGCCGGATGCGCCGGCTGGCCCGCGAGCGGCACCGTCGCATGCGGTGCGGGCTTGGCTAGCGTCACATAGCCGCTGGGCAGCACCACCGAATCGACGAAATAGAACTTCGGCTCGGCGGGTGCGGCGTCAAGGGAATGAGGGGCCTGCGCGGCTTGGGCCGGTGCGTAAGCAGATGGCACACCAGGCTGACTGAAAGGCAAGCTCGCCAGGCCGTCCAGGCTGGCATCATGCCCACCCGCACTGGGCTGGCCATGCCGGTCACCGAGAAAGTAAAACGGCGCGGCGCCGGCCGGCGGCTGCGCCGCAGCGGCGGCCTCGGGCACACCCAGCGCAGCGCCGCCAATGCGCGGCTCATACGCCGGCAGCACACTGACGGCCGTATCGGGCACACCGTTGCCCGCCACCGCATGCGGCAGCAAAGCCGGTGCACGATTGGCCAGCGAAGGCAGCTGCGCCGGTGAAGCCGGAAGCAGGTTGGCGCCGGGAACCTGCCCTTGCGGGATTGGCGTGCCCGGAACGCCCGGGCCAAAGCCCGCCGGGCTGGCCAGGGGCGAGCCCGGCGGCGCCAGGTGCAAAGGGCCCTGCACGCCCGGCACGGGCGAAGCAGGCAGCGTGGGCGCTTCGCCCGGCAAAGCCGCAAACAAGGCGGTGGCCATGCGAGAGAGCAGCGCCGTGTCGATCGGCGACTCAGGCTGCACGGCCTGGGGAGTGGAAGCGAGCATGTTCACCGCGCTTTATTTATAGGTGTCAGGGTAGTCGTGGTATTTGCCGATCTCCACGTCGTCCAGCACCGCCAGCGCGTCGGTGGTCAGCACCGCAAGCGAGCAATACAGCGAGATCAGGTAGGACGAGATGGCGTGGTTGTTGATGCCCATGAAGCGCACCGACAGGCCCGGGCTTTGTTCGCCCGGAAGGCCGGGCTGGAACAGGCCGACCACGCCCTGGCGCTTGTCGCCCACGCGCAGCAGCAGGATCTTGCTCTTGCCGTCGGCCACCGGCACCTTGTTGGAAGGGATCAGCGGAATGCCGCGCCAGGTGATGAACTGCGAGCCGAACAGGCTCACCGTGGGCGGCGGCGTGCCGCGGCGCGTGGCCTCGCGGCCGAAGGCGGCGATGGCCAGCGGGTGTGTGAGGAAAAACGCGGGCTCCTTCCAGACCTTGGCCAGCAGTTCGTCCAGGTCATCAGGCGTGGGCGCGCCGGTGAGCGGGAAGATGCGCTGCTCTTCCGCGACCTGCGCCAGCAGGCCGTAGTCGGGGTTGTTGATGAGCTCGCTTTCCTGGTTCTCCTTGATGGTCTCAATCGTCAGGCGCAGCTGCTCTTTGATCTGGTCGTGCGGGCTGCTGTAGAGGTCGGAGATGCGTGTATGCACGTCCAGCACGGTGCTGACGGCATTCAGGAAATACTCGCGTGGCGCTTCTTCGTAATCGACAAAAGTGCGCGGCAGCTGGTTTTCTTCCTCGCGCGCGGTGCACTTGACCTTGATGGACTCCGGGTTCTTCACCTTGTTGAGGCGGTAGATGCCGGCCTCCACAGGCACCCATTGCAGCAGATGGGTGAGCCAGCGCGGCGAGATGGTCTCGAGCTGCGCCGTGGTCTTGGTTGCATTGGCTAGTTGCCGCGCGGCGTTATCGCCGAGTGCGGTGGTTCCGCCCACTGTTGCCGACATGTAAAAACTCCCTCGTTAAAAAATGAAAAAAGAAAACCGCAAAAAAGAAGCAATGGGCTGCAGTGTCGAGGGCCTGTGGGCAGGCTTCAACATGCTATAGCCATCAAGTTGATGCCGCGCACCAGGTTGGCGTGGCTGATGGCCTCGCCGCGCGTGACCAGCGTGGACGGCGTGACGCCCAGCGCCACCGCGAGCTTTTCGACGGTGACAAGGGAAGCGATGGCCCTGCCTCGCTCTATCTCGCCGACATAGGATCGGTTCAGGTCCGAGCGCTCGGCCAGCCCTTCCTGCGACCAGCCCTGGGCTTCGCGCGACTGGCGCACCGCGATGCCGAAGCTTTCGACCAGCGCGGTCATATCAGCGCGCTCCCCAGGGCCTGAGGCGCGGCCTCCGCACCGGCCACCTCACGCGAGACAGCCTGCGTGACGTTGCCGCCCGCCGGCACGTCGTAGGTCAGCCAGACATTGCCGCCTATGACCGCACCCTTGCCCAGGGTCACCCGGCCCAGTATGGTGGCGCCGGCGTAGATCACCACGTCGTCTTCCACCACCGGGTGGCGCGGCAGGCCTTTTTGCAGCTTGCCGTCCAGGTCTTTCGGAAAACGCTTGGCGCCCAGCGTCACCGCCTGGTACAGGCGCACGCGCTGGCCGATCACGGCGGTCTCGCCAATGACGACGCCGGTGCCGTGGTCGATGAAAAAGCCCGCCCCTATCTGCGCACCCGGGTGGATGTCTATGCCGGTCTGCGCATGCGCGAGTTCGGCCACAATGCGCGCCAGCAGCGGCAGGCCCAGCCGGTACAGCTGGTGCGCCAGGCGGTGGTGGATCATGGCCAGCACACCCGGGTAGCACAGCAGCACTTCGTCCACGCTGCGCGCGGCTGGGTCGCCGTGATAGGCCGCCAGCACATCGCTGTCGAGCAGCTGGCGGATGGCCGGCAAGGCGATGGCAAAGCTGCGCGTGGCCTCCAGCGCTTCGGCCTCAACGTCGGCATCGCCCCGGCCCTGGTGGCGCGCGCTGTAGGTCAGTTCCAGCCGGACCTGCGCGAGCAGCCCGTGCAGCGCCGAGTCCAGCGTATGGCCGACATAAAAATCCTCGCTCTCCTGGCGCAGGTCGGGCGGGCCCAGCCGCATCGGAAAGAGCGCGCCCTTGAGCGCCTCGACCACTTCGGCTAGCGCGTCACGCGAGGGAAACTCGCGCCCGCCCGGCTCGCGTGAACGCTTTTGCGATTCACGCCAGCCCTGCCGCAGCGCATGCAGCTCTCCCACAATGTGGTTGACATCAAACACAGCCATCGCGGGACGCCTCAATCCTGGACCCAGGGCAGGCCCCGGAAACGCCAGCCATCGGCCACGCCGCGATGCTGCAGCGCATCGATCTCGCCTTCAAAGCCTTCGAGCACGTTGTAGACCTGCGTGAAGCCGGCCTTGGCGGCCGCCTCCGCCGCCAGCGCCGAGCGCTTGCCGCTGCGGCACAGCAAGAGCACCACGGCCTCCTTGCCGCCCACCCTGGCTTCCAGCTCGCGCACAAAACGCGGGTTGCGCGTCAGCGAGGTTCCCGTCGCCCAGGCCACGTGCAAGCTGTCCGGCACATGGCCGACAAACTTGCGCTCCTCGCCCGAGCGCACGTCCACCAGCAGGGCTTCGCCCGAAGAGAACAGCTGCCACGCGAGCTGCGGCGGCACACCCCCCGCATAAGGCAGGCCGGCCTGCTGGGCGGCCTCGCGCGCTTCTTCAAGGGCTTGGGGCAAAACCAGTTCGGATGTTTCTGAAGGCATCGTCGTTGTTTCCTCGGCAGTCGTTCAACACAGCCCGGATCAGCCGCCATTTCGATGGGGATGGCCAGCAGCCGGGGTCGATGAACCGAACTCTAGGTGCCGCAGCGCAAAACGCCAAAGAACAAAAACGAGATTCCTAAAACTGAAATCGTCCTTGGGCCTCTCGCCTGCGCCAAACCGTGCAGGCCCTGTAAGCCGATCACCAGCCAACTGTTGGAGAAGCAACAGCTGGCTGTCCAAATCCCGCGAAAACCGCCGAAATCGGCACTGAATCACTGGCATGGATGCTGCGTTGTGGAGCGCGTCAACCACTCACTCCTCACGCCATGAACATCACACGCTTACTCGGCCTTGCCGCTTTGTCTTTAGGCCTGCTGGCCACCCAGGGCCATGCCGCCCCGCCGCTGGAAAAAACCGAGATCCGCTACCAGGGCTGGGTCGGCCAGGTGACCTGGATAGAACTCGCCGAAGACCTGGGCTACCTCGCGCCGCTCAAGGCCAAGTGGGTGGGCAACACCATCAGCGGCCCGCAAGACATCCAGAGCGTGGTCACCGGCGATGTGGACTTCGGCGGCGCCTTCAACGGCGCAGTCGTCAAGCTGCTGGCCAAGAAGGCGCCCATCAAGGCGGTGCTGGGGTATTACGGCGTCGACGAAAACACCTACAGCGGCTACTACGTCAAGGAAGACAGCCCGATCAAGTCCGCGCGCGACCTGATAGGCAAAAAAATCGCCGTGAACACGCTGGGCGCGCACCACGAGTTCATGGTGCGCGAATACCTGGAGCGCGCCAAACTCAGCGAGGCCGAGGCCAAGCAGGTGACCCTGGTGGTGACGCCACCGGTGACCGGCGAGCAGGCGCTGCGCCAGGGACATGTGGAGGTCACCACACTGGGCGGCGTGCTGCGCGACAAGGCGCTGGAGCGCGGCGGCATACGCCCTCTCTTCACCGACCGCGCCCTGTACGGCAATTTCACCGCGGGCACCATCGTCCTGCACAACAAATTCATCGAACAGAACCCCAACACCACCCGCCACCTGGTGTCGGCGCTGGCGCGCTCCATCGAGTGGGCGCGCAACACACCGGTCGCCGAGGTGCGGGCGCGTTTCGTCAAGATCATTGAAGCGCGCAAACGCGCCGAGAGCGCCGACAGCATCCAGTACTGGAAGAGCACCGGCGTGGCGGGAACCGGCGGCGTGATCAAGGACGCCGAGCTGAAGATATGGATCGACTGGCTCGTCAAAGACGGCTTGCTCAAGCCCGGCCAGGTCAAGCCGGCAGACCTGTACACCAACGCCTTTAACCCTTACTTCACCAACGCCGACAAACTGGCGGCCGCCAAATGAGCGCCGCCAAGATCCGCTTTGAAAACGTCAGCAAGGAGTTCAGCGTGCGCGCCGACGATGACGGCGCCGCACGGCGCTTTGTCGCGGTGCACGATGTCACGCTGGACGTGAAGCCCGGCGAATTCCTGGTGCTGGTCGGGCCCAGCGGCTGCGGCAAATCCACGCTGCTGGACCTGCTGGCCGGCCTGGCCCTGCCCACCAGCGGCCGCGTGCTGATAGACGGCCAGCCCGTGGCCGGCCCGGCACGCGACCGCGGCGTGGTATTCCAGCAATACGCCCTCTTCCCCTGGCTCAGCGCGCTGGACAACGTGGCCTTCGGGCTGGAAGTCGCGGGCCAGGGCAAGCGCGCCCGGCGCGAGAAGGCCGCGCACTACCTGGAACTGGTGGGCCTCACGGACTTCGCCAACCGCTTTCCGCACGAACTCTCGGGCGGCATGAAGCAGCGTGTGGCCATCGCGCGCAGCCTGGCCTACGAACCCCAGGTGCTGCTGATGGACGAGCCTTTTGCCGCGCTGGACGCGCAGACGCGTGAAACGCTGCAGGAAGAACTCGTGGAGATCTGGCAGCGCACCGGCAAGACGATTGTGTTCATCACCCACGGCATCGACGAAGCCGTGGTGCTGGGCCAGCGCGTGGCGGTGATGACCACGCGCCCCGGCCGGATCAAGCAGGTCGTGGACATCCCCGACTCTCTGCGGGCCGGCACCCAGGACGTGCGCTCGCTGCCGCTGTTCGGCGAGTTGCGCCACGAGATCTGGTCGCTGCTGCATGACGAGGTCGCCTCGGCGCGCCAGGAGCGCCGTGCGCGCATCGCCTCCCAGCCTCAAATCAAGGAAACCACCCATGTCTGACATTGCCCTGAACCCGGTCACCCATGCAGCGCAGCCGGCGCAAGCATCGCTGGCCCTGAAAACACCGCCGGTGTGGCTACGGCTCTACCACCAGCTCGCCAACGCCACCTGGCGTTCCGGCCTGGTCGTGGCGCTGGCCCTGCTCTGGGAACTGGCGCCGCGCCTGGGCCTGACCGACCCCACCTTTTTGCCGCCGCTGACCGAGGTGCTGGCCGCCGGCTGGGCGCTGGCGCTGAACGGCCAGCTCTGGGAACATACCTCCATCAGCCTGGCGCGCTCGCTGGGCGGCTTGTTGCTGTCCATCGTGCTGGCCATCCCGCTGGGCCTGGCCATAGGCTGGTACCAGCGCCTGGGCAATGCCCTGAATCCACTCATCGAGCTGCTGCGCAATACCGCGCCGCTGGCCCTGCTGCCGGTGTTCCTGCTGTTGCTGGGCATAGGCGAAGTGTCCAAGCTCTCCATCGTGGTCTATGCCTGCGCCTGGCCGCTGCTGCTCAACACCATCTCGGCGGTGCGCCAGGTCGACCCGCTGCTGGTGAAATCGGCGCGCACCATGGGGGCTTCATCGCGCCAGCTCTTCCTCAAAGTGATCCTGCCGGCGTCCGTTCCCACCATCTTTGTGGGCATACGCCTGGCCGCGGCCTCGGCCATGCTGGTACTGATCGCGGCCGAGATGGTGGGCGCCAAGGCCGGCCTGGGCTACCTGATCATCTACGCCCAGTTCAGCTTCCTGATCGCCGACATGTACTTCGGGATCATCGCCATCACCGCGATAGGCGTCACCGTGAACTTTGTACTCGAAAGACTGGAGCGCCACTTCACGGCCTGGAAGCCGGCTCCCGCCCGCCATTGACCCACCAAGCAGAAAGACATCTCATGACTCAACGCAAACTGCGCCTGGGCGCTTTCATCATGGCCACAGGCCACCACATCGCTGCCTGGCGCCATCCCGGCTCGCAGGTCGATTCGGGCGTCAACATCGACCATTACATCGAGGTGGCCAAAACCGCCGAACGCGGCCTGTTCGACCAGGTGTTTGTCGCCGACAGCCCGGGCATGGCCTTCCACGGCGACGACGAGGCCTTCAGCCGCCAGGGTCGGGTGTCCTATTTCGAACCGGTGACGCTGTGGGCGGCCCTGTCGGCCGTCACCAAACATATAGGCTTTGTGGCGACGGCCTCCACTACCTATGAAGACCCCTTTTTGCTGGCGCGCAAGTTCGCCTCGCTGGACCACCTCAGCAAGGGCCGTGCCGCCTGGAATGTGGTGACCACGGGCGCCGACAACGTCTACGGCAATTTCGGCCTGGACAAGCACCCCGAGCCCGCCGTGCGCTACGAACAGGCGCACGAGTTCATCGACGTGGTCAAGGGCCTGTGGGACAGCTTTGAAGACGATGCCTTCCAGCGCAACCCGGCGTCGGGCAAATACTTCGACCCGGCCAAGCTGCATGCGCTCAACCACGTGGGCAAGTACTTCAAGGTCAGCGGCCCGTTGAACCTGGAGCGCCCGCCGCAGGGCTACCCGGTGATCGTGCAGGCCGGCTCGTCCGAGCCCGGCCGCGAGCTGGCCGCGGCCTCGGCCGAAGCCATCTTCACCGCCTGGACCAGCCTGGCCGAGGCCCAGGCTTTCTACCGCGACGTCAAGGGTCGCCTGGTCAAATACGGCCGCCGGCCTGAACAACTGCTGGTGCTGCCGGGCATCTCCCCGGTAATCGGCCGCACGCAGCAGGAAGCCGAGGCCAAGTGGGCCGAGCTGCAAAAGCTGATCCATCCCAGCGTGGGCCTGAACACGCTGCACACCTTCTGGCCCGGCGAGGACCTGACGAAGTGGAACCTGGACGCGCCGCCGCCCTACATCCCCGAGCCGCCGCCCGGGCAGAACAGCCGCGCCCATGTGGTGCTGGAACTGGCCAGGCGCGACAAGCTCACGGTGCGTCAGCTCTATGAATACCTGGCCGGCGCGCGCGGCCACTGGGTGGTGGTGGGCACGCCGCAGACCATCGCCGACAGGATGCAGGAATGGTTTGAAAACGGCGCGGCCGACGGCTTTAACGTGATGCCGCCGGTGCTGCCCGAATCGCTCAATGATTTTGTCGAGCTGGTGGTGCCCGAGCTGCAGCGGCGCGGCCTCTTTCGCACCGAATACGAAGGCCGCACCCTGCGCGAAAACCTGGGCCTGGACCGGCCGGCCAACCAGTTCAGCGTCAAGGCGCAAAAGGTGGCCTAGCCCTCATTTAGCTCACATTCATCAGGTCCCAGTGGGTGGGATTTTCAGGGCCTGCGGTTTCGCACCGCAGGCCTTTTTTTATGCCAGCTTCAGGCGGCAACAGCCACAGCAGGCGCGGCGGCCTTTGCATGCGGCGTCGAGCGCCGGCCGTCCACGCTGACCGGCACATCGCCCGCCAGGGTCACGCGGCGCACCACGCGATGCTGGTCGCCGTAGTCGTTGATGGCGTAGTGCTGGGTCGCGCGGTTGTCCCAGATCACCACGTCACCCTGCGTCCAGCGCCAGCGCACGGTGTTCTCCAGGCGGACGATGTGCTCCTGCAGCACCGACAGCAGGTGCTGCGAATCGGCGCTCGAGTAGCCCACCAGCTTTTTGACGAAATGGCCTAGCACCAGCGCGCGTTCGCGTGTTTCCGGGTGCACGCGCACGACGGGATGTTCGGCCTCATGCAGGGTGCGGGTGAAGACCTCGCGGTAGTGCCTCGCGCCCTCGTCCGAGATGTCTTTTTCCGGGCGATGCGCGGCATAGTCGTAATCGTTGCCGTGCACGGCCCAGAGCTTGTCGGCCAGCTCGCGCAGCGCCGGCGGCAGCCCCTGGTAGGCCGCGGCCGTGTTGGCCCAGACGGTGTCGCCGCCCCAGGGCGGGATCACCACGCCGCGCAGCACCGAGATCTTGGGCGGTGCGACCGCGAAGGTCACGTCGGTGTGCCAGGAGTTGGCGCGCCCACCGTGCGCCGAGTCGAGCTCCAGGATAAACCCCGTGCCCTCGCGTGTGGGCACCGTCGGGTGCGCCACCGGGTCGCCCAGGCGCTGGGCAAAGGCTTCCTGGGCGGCGTCATCAAGGTGCTGCTGGCCGCGCAGGAACAGCACCTTGTGCCTGAGCAGCGCCTGGTTGAGCGCCACCACGGTGTCGCCGGAAATGTCCGCCGACAGCCGCAGGCCGCGCACCTCCGCGCCTATGCGGCCGGCCACCGGCGTGATGTCGAGGATGGGATGTGATGGGGAATGGAGCTGGGTCATGGAATGCCTTTCTGGGGTGTGCAATAGGGGGAAATCGCGGGACCGGATACTCAGACAACGGCCCGCGTACCGTCGAACCGCGTGAAGGAAAAACCTTCGAAGGGCTCGCGAAAACTGGCCTTCTGTTCGCGCAGCAGGCTGATGACAAGGGCCTCGCCCTGGGCATAAGAGGCCGCCGCGTCGGACCGCCAGTGGATGCCGGCCCAGCACCGCCCGGAGCCGTAGTTCAGCGCCAGCTTGTTGAGCTCGCCGCCCAGGGTCAGCGGTGGCCCCTGGTAAGGAATCAGCCGGGTCGGGTCGGCCGGGTCGGGCTGCACCGGGTTGGGAAACGGCTGGGATTCGTCGTAAAAGGCCTTGAGCAGCGTGGCCGTGACCGCGCCTATGATGGCCGCGCCGCCCGGGTACGAGGAATGGATGGGCGCGCCTTCTGGATACACCTGCGAGAGCAGGAAGCTGCCGTTCTTTGCGCGGCTGCGCTCCAGTGCCTGGGAATCCAGCAGCGCCGCGTGGATCGGGTAGTCGCTGGCACCATTGGCCAGCCGGTGGTGCACCAGGCCGCCAAACGCCTCGGGCCGCAGCACGCGCTGGGCATACCACTTCTGGTAATAGTTGATGCGGATTCCCAGCGAGGCAGCCAGCGAAAGAATGGACTGGAAGTAGGCCGCGCCAAAGGTGCCGGAGGCGCCGCCCTGCGTCTTCGACCTCAGGTAGGGATTGTTGGGCGCCAGCGGTATCTGCGCACCCGGGTAGAGCCCGCCGTAGCCGGGGTCGGCGGTGGACGCGGGCGTGCTGAGCAGCTGGTTGCCGATGACGGTGAAGGCAGCAGGGGCATGCGCGTAGGCGGCCAGGTCGCGGCCGGTGGCGATATAACGCAGGGTCGGGTCCTGGGTGATCCGTCCGCGCGGCGCATTGCCGTTTTGCACATGCAGCCATTCATCGTAGGCCGTCAGAAACTCGCTGGCCGGGGCGTAGCCGCGAATGCGGGCGGACAGGCTCTGCGGCCCGAAGGGCACGTCGCGGTAGAAGAACTGCGAAATCACCGGGCCGTCCACAACGCCGGGCGGCGTGACCCAGCGGCCCGTGCGGCCGCTGGGGTCTTTCGCATCAACATACAACGCCGCGCCGCGAAACAAGGTCTGCGGCGTCACGCGGCCGTTGATTTTCGGGCCGTGAAAATCAGGCGCGCGGCTGATCTCTTCGGCGGCCAGCAACACGTCCTTGTGGCTGGTGCCGTCGCGGTATTCGCTCAAGGGCACGTCGCGCAACAGCGATTTCCAATACAGCTCGATGGCTTCACCAGCGCGCGCCGCGCTGGCCAATGCCGGCGCTGGCGGCAAGCTGAATTGCCCGGCGTTCAGCCCGTCGAGGCTGACCGCCAGCGTGCCCACCGGGTTGAGCAGCTTGCGCGTGCCGCCCAGCGGGATCTTCTCGAAGTCGGCCGGCTCGCGCGAGGCGAATGCCGCGGTGGCCAGTTTCCATGCAGCCGGGTCCACTTCGCCGCGGGCATTGTGCGGCAAGGCACGGCTATCCGAACCTATCCTGTTCGGGTAGCGGTCCTCATCGCCATTGGTGGGATGCGGCGGGATGGGCAGCTCGGCATTCGCCTTGGCCAGGCCGGTACGCAAGGCCGATGCGCGCTGGCGAAAGTGTTCGTCATAGGCATGCTCCGCCGTGGCGCTGCCCTGCGCCGCCGCGGGCAGCGCGGTTAACAGGGCCGGAGCCGCCGCCGTGGCGGCCAGGCCGGCGAGGCCGGCGCCGGCCTGGCCAAGAAAGCCGCGCCGCGGGAGGTTCTGCGGCGCGCCGCTGGAATCGCTGAGGGTGCTTGGGATGTGCTGGGACATGAAGACCTTGAAAAAAGAATGAAGGTGTGACAGCCGGCATGCCAACAGCGAGGCTGTGGCATGCCGCCCAGTTACTGCAGAAGCCATGCCAGCAAAACCGGCCTGTGGAGGGGGAATTTGGCGTCCCGGCTGCTGGAAAACAAACAGCGCCGCGACGAATGCAGCACAGCGCTCATTGCCCTGCGCAAAACGCAGCAGCTTGGGCAGCCGCCGGGCCGCGAGTGGCTCAGCCTGCGGTCGCCGATGCCAACGATGCCGCCGGCTCAGAAACCTCATGCGCTGCATCGAGCAGGCCATGACGCTTGAGCAGGGTTCGCAGCACATTGCGCGACAGGCCCAGCCGGCGCGCGGTGTGCACCTGGTTGCCGCCGCACAGTTCATACGCGGTCCTGACCAGGGTTTCCTCGACCTGGTTGAACAGCTCAGGCTGCTCGGCGTTCATGCGCTGCAGCAGTACTTCGCGCAGCGCATCGGATGGGGGAGCAGGAACAAGATCAACGGCGGTGTCTTCGCCCTGCGCTACCGCCGGTGCCGGCTTGCGGCCGCGCGATGCGCCGGCGACCGAGCGCTGTATCACCTGCAGGTCCACCGCCGTCAGGACGCTGTTGGGCGCCACAATGAGCGCGTAATGCACGACGTTTTCCAGCTCGCGGATATTGCCCGGCCAGTCGTGCGCCAGCAGGGCCTGCTCGGCGTCGGGCGACAGCCTGGCGCCTGTGACGCCCAGGCGCTGCGAATAACTGGCCAGGAAGTGCCGCGCCAGCGGCAGGATGTCGCCGGGGCGCTCATACAGCGGGCGCAACTCCAGCGTGGCCACGCTGATGCGGTAATAAAGGTCGGCGCGGAAGTGGCCGGCGGCCACCGCGTTGCGCAGGTCGACATTGGTCGCGGCAATCAGCCGCACATCCAGCGCGATGGGCTTGCGCGAGCCCAGGCGCACCACCTGGCGCTCCTGCAGCACACGCAGCAGCTTGACCTGCAGGGCCAGCGGCAGGTCACCGATCTCGTCAAGAAAGAGCGTGCCGCCGTTGGCGGCCTCGAACCAGCCCGCGCGCGCCTGCGAGGCGCCGGTGAAGGCGCCGCTTTCGTGGCCGAACAGCTCGGCATCGATCAGCGCTTCGCTGAAGGCGCCGCAGTTGACCGCCAGGAAAGGTCCGCGCCGCCCGCTGCCCTGGTGCACGCGGCGCGCCAGCAATTCCTTGCCGGTGCCGGTCTCGCCGATGACCAGCACCGTGGCGTCCGTGGGCGCGACCTGCTCGACGCGCGCCAGCAGCGCGACCGAGCCCGGGTCCTCGAACACCAGCGCCTTGGCGCGTATGGACAAAGCGCCGGCATCAGGAAGCGTCAGCAGCTGCGACATGCGCGCGCCTCAGGCCTGGGGGGTTTGCTTCAGAAGCCGGCCAGCACCGCGCCCTTGAACTCGGCCTGCACAAACTTGCGGATTTCTTCCGAGTGGTAGGCCTTCACGAGCTTGGCGACCCAGGGCTTGTCCTTGTCCTGCTCACGCACGGCCAGCAGGTTGACGTAAGGCGACTTGGCCGCTTCCTGCGCGATCGCGTCCTTGGGGTTGAGGCCTGCCGACAGCGCGTAATTGGTGTTGACGGCCGAGGCGTCCAGGTCGTCCAGCGAGCGCGGCAGCTGCGCGGCGTCGAGTTCCACAAACTTGAGTTTCTTGGGGTTCTCGACCACATCCAGCGGCGTGGCCTTGAGGCCGGCGTCGGGCTTGAGCTTGATCAGGCCCTTGTCCTGCAGCACCAGCAGCACGCGCCCGCCATTGGTCGGGTCGTTGGGGATGCCGAAGCGCGCGCCTTCTTTCAGCTCGGCCAGGCTTTTGACTTTCTTGGAATACAGGCCGATCGGGAAGTTGACGGTATAGCCCACATTCACAATCTTGTAGCCGCGGTCCTTGACCTGCTGGTCCAGGAAGGGCTTGTGCTGGTAGCTGTTGGCGTCCAGGTCGCCAGCGGCGAGCGCGGCGTTGGGCTGGATGTAGTCGCTGAACTCGACGACCTGGATTTTGAGGCCGTCTTTTTCGGCGATCTTTTTGACCTGCTCAAAAATCTGCGCGTGCGGGCCGGCGGTGACGCCTATCTTGAGAGGCTTGTCCTGTGCCAGCGCGGCGGAGGAGAAAGAGGCGGCCAGCGCGAGTGCGATGGCGGATTGGATGAGAGTGCGTTTGTTCATGGTGTTTCCTTTGGATGAATTAAAAAATCTTGTCCCCTCCTCCCCTGGGAGAGAGAGAAATTCAGGGAGTCAACATCGCCGTTGATGGGTGATAAAGGTTTCGCTCATTTATGGCTCAGCCTGCGCACAGCCCAGTCCCCCAGGCTTTGCACCGCCTGCACAAACAGGATCAGCACCAGCACCACCGCCAGCATGACTTCGGGCAAAAAGCGCTGGTAGCCGTAGCGGATACCGAGGTCGCCCAGGCCACCGCCGCCAATCGCGCCGGCCATGGCCGAATAACCGGTCAGGCTCACAAAGGTGATGGTCAGGCCGGCGACAATGCCGGGCAGCGCCTCGGGCAGCAGCACCTTGAGCACAATCTGCCGCGTGGTCGCGCCCATGGCCTGCGCGGCTTCGATCAGGCCGTGATCCACCTCGCGCAGCGAGGCCTCCACCAGGCGCGCGATAAAGGGCGCAGCCGCAATCGTGAGCGGCACCACGGCGGCCGCCGTGCCTATGGACGAGCCGGTCAAAAAGCGCGTGAGCGGGATGATGGCCACCAGCAGGATGATGAAAGGCGTGGAGCGCACGGCGTTCACCAGGCCGCCCACCACGCGGTTCACACCCGCGTTGCGCAGCACACCGCCCTCATCAGTCAGGCGCAAAAACACGCCCAGCGGAATCCCTATCAGCGCGCCGACCAGGCCCGAGATGCCGACCATCACGATGGTCTCCCACAGCGAGCTCACAAACAGCTCCAGCAGGGCTTGCGAAAAATTACTGAACACTGGCGAGCCTCCCGGTCAAATCCGCGCCGACTTCATCGACATGCACACCGGCACCGCGCAAATGCGCCACCGCCGCGCTGAGCTGCGCACGCGCGCCGCGCGCGAACACCGCGAGCGAGCCGAAAGGCTTGCCCTGGATTTCATCGACCTGGCCGTGCACGATAGAGAGATCTATGCCGAAGCGGCGAATCACATCCGACAGCAGCGGCCGGTCCGATTCATCGCCCGCAAACGCCAGGCGCAGCAGTTGGCCTTCTTCGGCATGCTCGGCACTCATCAGCGTGCGTATGCGCGCAAGCACACTGTCGGGCAACTCCTGCGGCACGATCTCGGCGATCAGGCTGCGTGTGGTTTCATGTTGCGGGCGCGTGAAGACGTCTATCACCGGCCCGCTTTCCACGATACGGCCGGCATCTATCACCGCGACGCGGTCGGCCACCTGCTTGATGACCTGCATCTGGTGGGTGATCAGCACGATGGTCAGGCCGAACTCCTTGTTGATCTGCCGCAGCAGGCCCAGGATGGAGCGCGTGGTTTCCGGGTCCAGCGCCGAGGTGGCCTCGTCCGACAGCAGCACCTTGGGCCGGTTGGCCAGCGCGCGCGCAATGCCCACGCGCTGCTTTTGCCCACCGCTGATCTGCGCCGGGTAGCGGTCCGCCAGGGCGCTCAGGCCCACCAGGTCCAGTAGCGGCCCTACGCGCGCCTTGATCTCATCGGCCGGCAGCCCGGCGATTTCCAGCGGCAAGGCCACGTTGCCGTAGACCGTGCGCGACGAGAGCAAGTTGAAGTGCTGGAAGATGATGCCGATGTCGCGGCGCGCCACACGCAGCGCGTCGCCGCCCAGCGAGCTCAGCTCGCGACCGCCCACCACCACCTGCCCGGCGGAGGGCCGGTTCAGCAGGTTGATGACCCGCACCAGAGAACTTTTGCCGGCACCGCTGCGGCCGATGATGCCGTAGACCTCGCCCGGCCGGATGTGAAGGTCGACACCCCTGAGTGCTTCGACCGGGCCCGTGGGGCCCTGGTAAGTTTGAACAATACCTTTGAGTTCGATCATGAAATCCCGCTGACTTTTGCCGCCTTCGCGTTTCTTGTGGAAAACCGCGAGGCGCTTTTTTTTGAACAGACAGAGAATGTAGAAGCCTAAAACTCAAACTCAAAAGAATATTAAATAGGTTAATTAGATGAAATTCATTCTATGTAAATAATTGCACCCGGCATCAATAGGGATGGACAATTTATACCCGGGTGTTATAGAATTAATTCATCCGGATTAAATTAGTCCTTTTTCTTGACCTTATCGAGCCTGTTGCCATGCCCTCCCAGCCCTCCTCCGACATGTCCCCTCGCCTGGTCGCCTTCTCAGGCTTCCGGCAAGTCGCCGCCGGCGACCACGCGCAGGTCCTCAGCGCGCTGCGAAAGCTGTCTGCCACCGAAGAGCTGCTGCGTGTTTTCAACGACGCCACCGGCGAACGCATAGACCTGGACTTGCGCCCCGAGGCGGATTTGCCGCTCTCGCCCGCCACCGCTGAAGCGCCGCCAAGCTCCGCCGCGCGCCCCGTGGGCCGGCCCAAACTCGGCGTGGTCGCGCGTGAAGTCACGCTGTTGCCGCGGCACTGGGAATGGCTGGGCAGCCAGCCCGGCGGCGCCTCGGTCACGCTGCGCCGCCTGATTGATGAATCGCGCAAGGCCAGCGAAGGCCGGATCAGCGTACGCACCTCGCGCGAAAACGCCTACCGCTTCATGAGCGAAATGGCTGGCGACTTGGCGGGCTTTGAAGAAGCCAGCCGCGCGCTGTTCGCGGGCGACAAGCCCAAGTTTGAAGGCCTGGTCGCGCCATGGCCGCAAGACGTGCGCCTGCAGCTGGCGAAGCTGGCGGCAGCCGGCTGGAGCGCCGAATGACGCCGCCCACCGCCAAAACACTGGGTGAAGGCGTGCCGATGTGGAAAACCTTCGCGGCCTTTCTGGGCCCCATGCTGCTCAGCAACATCCTGCAATCGCTCTCCGGCACGATCAACAACATCTACATCGGCCAGATGATCGGTGTAGGGGCGCTGGCGGCCGTGACCAGCTTTTTCCCCCTCATGTTTTTCCTCATTGCCTTCACCATCGGGCTGGGCGCGGGCGCGTCGGTGCTGATCGGCCAGGCCTGGGGCGCGCGCGACACCGGCAAGGTCAAGGCCGTCGCCGGCACCACCCTGGCGGTGGGCGCGGGATTCGGCCTCGCGGTCGCCGTTTTTGGCGGCGCCTTCACCGCACCGCTGCTCAAGGCCCTGGGCACACCGCCCGACATCCTGGCCGATGCCACGCTGTATGCCCGCATCATGCTGATAGCCATGCCGGGGCTGTTTGTCTTCCTGCTGTCGACCTCCATGCTGCGCGGCGTGGGCGACACGGTGAGCTCGCTGTACACGCTGTGCATTTCCACCGCTTGCGGCCTGGTGGTGACGCCCGCGCTCATCCTGGGCTGGGGCGGCCTGCCCAAGCTCGGCGTGGCCAGCAGCGCGGTGGCCACCATCCTGTCCTTCCTGGTCTCGACCGCCTGGCTGGCCCGGCGCCTGCATGCCATCAAGAGCCCGCTGGCGCCCGACGCCGAATTCAGGCGCCAGCTGCGCGTGAACCCCGCCATCCTCAAGACCGTGCTCAGGGTCGGCGTGCCCACCGGGGTGCAGCTGGTCGTCATCTCGCTCGCCGAGATCGCCCTGCTCTCACTGGTCAACGGCTATGGCTCCAGCGCTACGGCGGCCTATGGCGCGGTGAACCAGGTGGTGGCCTATGTGCAGTTCCCGGCCATTTCCATCGCCATCACCGCCTCCATCCTGGGCGCGCAGGCCATAGGCGCGGGCCGCACCGACAGGCTGGGCATGATCACGCGCACCGGGCTGCAGATGAACCTGGCGCTGACCGGCGTGCTGGTCTTGCTGGGTTACCTGTTCTCGCGCCACCTGATGGCCCTCTTCATCACCAGCGAGCCGGTGATCGAGCTGTCGCAAACCCTGCTGCACATCATGCTGTGGAGCAGCGTGGTCTTCGGCATGCAGGGCGTGGTCTCCGGCGTCATGCGCGCCAGCGGCACAGTCTGGGTGCCCATGGGCATTTCGATTTTCTGCATCGCGCTGATCGAGGTGCCCACGGCCTGGATACTCAGCCACCGCATAGGCATCAACGGCATCTGGATCGCCTACCCCGTCACCTTTGTCGCCATGCTGGGCCTGCAGACCGCCTATTACCGGCTGGCGTGGAAGAAAAAAACGATACGGCGGTTGATATAGGAACAGCCCCCAAGCGCCGGCGCCGCTTCAGTGGCGCATGAACTGCGCGTCCGGCACGGCGAACAGCCCGTCGTCGCCGGACTTTCCGTCCAGGAACTCCCCGCCCACACGAAGCGCCTCCGCGATCAGGCGTTTCACGCCGTCAAGCTTGTCGGCCAGGCCGGGCGAGATGCCCACAAAGGAATAGACGCAGTAGCTTTCATGCCGCACCACGGCAAACTCGCCGTCCATCACAAAGGCGTAACACCAGGCGGCATCCGTCCTGCCGGCCAGGGAAACCGGCAGCAAACAGGCCTTGACGCCTTCATCGATGGCCCAGGTCTGGTGCTGGAGCTCCCGGGATTTGGCGTCCGCGGAGTGGACGAACTTGCGGATCTTGCGCTTGAGGGCGGGTGTCCAGAATGAATCAAAAACATCCCGGGCAACGGGTTGGATCACGAATGCCATGGTGGTCTCCTGTGAGGGGCTGGCGGGCGTCGAAAACGGGGGTGGAGTAGCCCCCGGCGGTCGCTGATTGCCGGACCATATTCGATTTCCCGGCCCCCACCGCGGCGAATTGTCCGTAGCTGGAAATTTGAAGTGGGATAGTCGCCGCCAGGCATTCGGTGCCCATGAACACCAAGCCTGCTCAAGGCTTGTTCAGTGCCTCTTCACCACCTGTTAAGAGCTGTTTCAAAGCCCTTACAAAGCCTTGCTACCATGGGTGCTCTCCCGCCATCACCAGGGCCCCGCGCCCGCCGCCGGCACAGCGCCGGCATCGATGACCTCCCCCACCATGAACCGCCGCAACCCCGCCATCGACATCGCCAGGGGCATAGGCATCATCCTCGTGGTGCTCGGGCATAACTGGACGGTGCTGCAGGAAAGAGGCGAGCTCTTCCGGGTGATTTATTCCTTTCACCTGCCGCTCTTCTTTTTCCTCTCGGGCCTGTTCCTGAAAGATGCCGGCAGCCTCAGAAGCTTTGCGCTGTCGCGCGCCGATGCGCTGCTCAAACCCTACTTCGCCGTGTTGCTGCTGCTGGGCATCGGCGAGATGCTGGCCCCGCAGGCCGTGCCGGTTGCCGGCACCACGCCGCTCGCGTATGTCTCAGGCGTGCTCTATGGCACCGCGCCCACCATTGCCTGGACGCCGCTGTGGTTCTTGCCGCATCTGTTTGTCGCCTCGATCCTGGCCACGGCTTTGCTGCGCGCCACCCGGAATCTTCCCAGGCGCAGCACCGCGCTGTGGCTGCTCGCCTGCGCCCTGCTGGCGGCCGGCGTGGGCTGCATAGACTGGTTCTGGCAAACCGACACCGGGGAGGCGCTGCGCTTCATGGGCCTGGAGCAATTGCCCGGCCTGCCTTGGAGCCTGGACCTGCTCCTGGTCAGCACGCCCTTTATGCTGTTCGGCCATCTGCTCGGCAAAGCTGTGGCGTCCATGCGTTTCAGCCTCCCGGGGTTTGCGGCCGCAGCCCTTGCCTTCGCCGCGCTGCATACGTATTCCGGCGAAACCATGGACCTGAACCTGCGGGTGTACGGCGATCCCTTTATCTCCACCTTGCAGGCGGGGCTTGGCATCTACCTGGTACTCAGTGTTTCCGCGCTGTTGCAACGCTATGCGCTAGCGCGGCGCCCACTGGCTTATATCGGGTCGGCCAGCCTGTTGATCCTGCTGTTTCACTACGTTGTGCAGGGACGGGTTTTTCTGATGCTGTCCCACGTCAGCCGCAATGAGGTGCTTGTGGGCGCGGCCAGCCTGGCCGCCGGGGTGGCGCTGCCCCTGGTTTTGCTGGAGCTGGTGCGGCGGCAAAGGTACCTGGCGCTGCTGCTGTTGCCGACAACGCCACCGAGAAAGGCCGGCCCCGCCTTGCCGCAAAACGCCCCCGGCAAATCGCCGTGAGCCGGGCCGCCGCTTGCCCGGTTGTTGTCTTATTTGCCTTTGGGCGTGATCACCACATCCACGCGCCGGTTGCGGGCCCGGCCCTCCTCGGTGGTGTTGTCGGCCACAGGCTGCGACTTGCCATAACCCTTCACAGCGAGGCCCGCCGCAGGCACGCCTTCCTGCGACACAAAATAGTCCTTCACCGCGGCGGCCCGCTTGTCTGAAAGCGCCTGGTTGGCGGCCTCATTGCCGACGTTGTCGGTATGGCCCGAGACCATCACTGCCGCATCGGCGAACTTCTTCACCCGGTCGGCCGCCTCATGCAGTGTCTGCCGCGCTTCGGGCTTGAGCACCGCCTTGCCGGTGTCGAAGAGCACGGCCGAATCGAGCGCGATGGTGACCGCCTTGGGCGGCGTGAAGGCGTCGAAGTCGTAGGGGCCGTCAAATTTGGCGCGAAAGTCCACCGTCTCCGCCGACAGGTCCAACCGCAGAATCACCGGCTGGCGTTTGTCGATCTTGCAGCTCATCACGCCGCGCTTGTCCAGCGTGGTGTTGCCCAGGGAAAGCTCGCACAGCCGTTCGGAGCGCAAGGTGTACAAGCTCACCGCGAGCGCATTGCTCGTGGCGGCCGAGGTGTTTTTGCCGTCGCCCGTCACGACCAGCTCACCCGGCCCGGCATTGAAGGCGTAGTAATACGACACGGCCTTTTTGATGCCCTCGCCCTTGATGCGGTTGCCCTTGAGCCGGGTCGGCTCATCGATGTCGGTGGAGCCCGCACCCGCCAGCACCGGGGCCGCACCAGCGGCCTGGGGCGCCGGCAGCTCGATGGGGCCTTCCAGCGCCACCGCGTAATCAATCGTCTCTTCGCTGAGGTCCAGCCGCAAGATCAGCGGCTGGGCTTTTTCGACCTGACAGTTGATCACGAGGGTCTTGTCGGCATTGGTGTTGCCGTGTGACTCGGAGCACAGCTTGTTGGCCTTGAGGTCATACAGCCCAAAGGCCAGCGCCTGGGTCGCGCCGCTGGGCGAGTTCTTGGCCGTGGCGGTGATCTTGATAGCACCGGGGCCGCCGTTCAACGCGTAGTAGTAGGTCAGCTTCTGCTTGATGCCCACGCCCTTGATCTCTTTCGCGGGCAAGGGCGTCGGGCTGTCGGGATCGGTGGATGCGGCAGGCGCCATCGCAACGGTCGCGGCGGGTGCCGTGGAGGCAGCAGGCGCAGGCGCCGAAGGCGTTGCGGCAGGTACTGCCACCGCCGCCGGCATCGCAGTTGCCGCCGGTCGGGGAGCCTCGTCTTTTTTGCCGCAGCCGGCCAGTGTGAGGCCCAGGCCTGCAGCCATGCCCAGCAGCACAAGTTGTTTTGTGATTGTCATAAGCCTCCCAAATGGTTCTTGCTGTTGTGATGCCAGTCCGTAATGTGCGGTACGGCGCTGTTGACTGTCAATCGCGATACTCCAAAGTAACTCGAAGTAACCAAAGGGCAAACCAGGTGAACGATTCATGCCGACAGCCTCCAGGCGCCAACCGGATTTCAGCGTTACGATGGCTTCCCCCAGGAGATGTGTCATGAACGAGGAACTCTCACGTCTGGCCACCGCGATCCACATGAATGAGCCGCAGTGCGAACCGCTTCGCTTTGCCTTTGGCCTGGCCTGCGCGCAACGCACGGAACACCTGCTCGAAAGCCCGGAGGCCATCCGTTGCCTGGGGGTGCTTAGATCTTTTGTGGAAGGCACATCAGACCGGCCCGCCCTGGCGCAGGCGGCACAGGAAATTGCCGGGGTGGCCAACAGCCACAGGGGATCCAACTCCATTGACGGCTCGGCCCACGCAGCCGTATCCGCCACCTACGCCGTGGCCAATGCCCTTGCCGGCCGGGCCCTGGACGCCGCGGGCTACGCGGCTTACGCCGCCGTCTATGGTTATGGCGGTTATGCGGTCACCGATCCGTCGGCTTTTGAAGCAGAGTTCGCGTGGCAAGTTGAAAAATTGAGCGAACTGGTCCGCCCCATAAAGATAAATCCGTCGTGACTGGTCAACCCTGAACAGGAAACCCCATGCAACTCATCGGAATGTTGGACTCCCCTTACGTCCGCCGCGTAGCCATTTCCCTGCAGCTTCTGGGCCTGCGTTTTGAGCACCAGTCGGTTTCGGTGTTCAGCACCTTTGAGAAATTCCGCGCCATCAACCCCGTCGTGAAAGCACCCTCGCTGGTTTGCGACGACGGCACGGTGTTGATGGATTCCACGCTGATCATCGACTACGCCGAAGCGCTGGCGGCGCAGGCGCCGGCCGGCAGGAGCTTGATGCCCTCCACCCTGGCCGAGCGCCAGCAGGCGCTACGCGTCATCGGCCTGGCCCTGGCCGCCTGTGAAAAAAGCGTGCAGATCATTTACGAGCGCATGCTGCGCCCCGCCGAGAAGCTGCACCAGCCCTGGGTGTCGCGCGTGACCAGCCAGCTGCTGGCGGCCTACGGCGAGCTTGAGGCCGAGCTGCAGCGCAAACCCCTGGCCGTGGGCAGCGACACCATGGGCCAGGACGGCGTGACCGTGGGCATCAGCTGGCATTTCACGCAGGCCATGCTGCCCGAGGTGCTGAACGCGGCGGACTTCCCGGCCCTGCGCGAGTTCTCGGCGCGGGCCGAGCGCTTGCCCGAATTCGCGGCGGCGCCGCACAGCGACAAGGTCTATCAAGCGCCATGACACGCGTACCCACGCCCTCTGATGACCTGGCACCGGAAACCCTGGACCGGCTGGAGAACGAAAAAATACTCAAGGAGATGAAGGCGCTGGAGCAGCAGGGCAAGCTGGATGAGGCGGCGATTGCCGGCTTTGATGCCCGGGTCGAGGCGCAGCTCGCGAGAATCAGCCAGAGGGCGGAGCAAGCCCAGGCGGATTTCGAAGCCGCGATGGCGCAGCGTAAACGCCCCGCACTCCCAAAAAGGTCTGTCATCCCTTTTCTGGTTTTTCTATTCCTGGTGTTTGTCAGTCCCCTGATTGAAATGGGCATCGGAAAAGGTTTTATTTTTGCCCACGCCAATGCCTACCGTGCGGCGATGCCATGGATCGTCGTCCTATTGCTGCCGGTGATCGGATTCACCGTTTACACCCGGGAGCGCAAGGACTCGATACTGAAGGACCGCTACCCGACCTGGGGCGTTCGGTGGCTGCTCATGTTTCCCCTCGTCAGCCTGCTGGGGGCGGCGATGATCGCCATGGCCCCCTTGGGCTGGGCCGCGTTCATGGGCTGGGCAACGGGCAAGGACTCCACCACGCTGGAAGCCAGGGTTCTGTCGGTCGGTGAGGCCTCCAGCAGTTCACGCGGGTGCAAGCAGCTGGCAAGACTGCAAGTCCTGGCCAATGACGCGAGCATTTGCCTTGATGGCCGTATCTCCAAGCCCCCCAGGCAAGGCGATTCACTGTCGGTGCGCGGCCGGGTCTCGGTCTGGGGCGTCTATATCGAAGAGCTTCAGCCCAAATAGCGATGCTTCACGGCAGGCGACTCCGCGCTCGCCGGCGCCATCACGCCCTGGCGACCACCGGGGTGGACTGGCCCGCCCCGGCCCGCTAGGATGGACACATGGTCCCCGACCCCATCCCCCATCCGGAATCCAGCCCCGAGCTTTCCGGGGAAAAGATCAACGAAGCCCACGATGCCTGGTGCCGGGCCTATGTGCATGTCTGGGCCGACCTGTCCAAAGGCCATTACGACAAGGAAGCGGTGCAAAAGGCCGCCGACGAGCACTGGCAGCGCAGCCCCAAATCCAGCCCGGTGATGGTGGCCACGACGGAGTTCACCAAGGCGACCAAGGCGGCGCCACCGCCCGCCGATCCTTAGAGCCGTTCACAAAACCCAGCGAAGCGGTCCTGGCTAGGCGCGACGCCGCAGACAGTGCACCAGCACGGCAAGGCGGCCGCAACAACGCCAGGAGGTTTTTTTGAACGGCTCCCCTAGCCCACCTGCAGCTGGTGCTCATAACACCACATCCAGCTTTCGCCGGGCTCAAACGACTGAATCACCGCATGGCCTGTGGCCTCATGGTGTTTGCTTGCATGCTGGTTGATGGAGTCGTCGCAGCATCCGATATGGCCGCAGTGCACGCACAACCTCAGGTGCACCCAGGTTCCGCCCATCTTGAGGCACTCTTCGCAGCCTTTGGCATTCGGTGAATGGAGTTCTGCCGGGACATGGTCGCAGGGTTTGATACGCATCAAGAATCTCCTCAGGCAGTGGCCGTGGCGCGCTCCATCGCCGCCAGGTGCTGGTGAATCATCGCGACCGCCGCCGCGCCCTCGCCTATCGCGCCGCCCACACGCTTGACGGATCCGCTGCGCACGTCGCCCACGGCGAACAGGCCCGGGATGTTGGTTTCGAGCGGCGCGGGTTTGTAGTCGGAGTGTTTGCAGGTCACGCTTTCGCCGGTGCGCACAAAACCGTGCGCGTCCAGGGCCACGCCGCAGCTGTCCAGCCAGGCGGTTTCCGGGTCCGCGCCGACAAACAGGAACACATTGCGCACCTCGGCGTCATGCTCGGTGCCGCGCTGGCGGTTGCGCCAGGTCACGGCGTTCAGGCCCGCGTTGCCGTCGCCGTGCAGCTTGACCACCTCGGTCTGCGGCAGCAGTTCGATATTCGGCGTGGCGTCTATGCGGTCTATCAGGTAGCGCGACATGCTGGCCGCCAGGCTGGGGCCGCGCACCAGCATGTTGACCTTGGCCGCGTGCTGCGACAAAAACACGGCCGCCTGCCCGGCCGAATTGCCGCCGCCCACCAGCACCACCTCGGTCTGGCTGCACATCTTGGCTTCCAGTGCCGAGGCCCAGTACCAGACGCCGCGGCCCTCAAACTCGGCCAGGCGCGGCACCTCGGGGCGGCGGTAGCGCGCGCCGCTGGCCACCACCACGGTCTTGGCGCGCAGCACGCGGCCGTCGGTCAGCTTCACATGCAGCTCGCCCTTGATGGCCTTGGCCGCGCAGTCCAGCGACTGGGCCTGCGCGGGGATCAGCATCTCCACGCCGAATTTCTGCGCCTGCACATAAGCGCGGCCGGCCAGGGCCTGGCCCGAGATGCCGGTCGGGAAACCCAGGTAGTTCTCGATGCGCGCGCTCGCGCCGGCCTGGCCGCCGTAGGCGCGGCAGTCCAGCACGATGACTTGCAGGCCCTCGGAGGCCGCATACACCGCCGTCGCCAGGCCGGCGGGCCCGCCGCCCACCACGATCACGTCAAACAGCTCGCTGCGCTCGGCGGTGTCCACCATGCCCATGCAGCGGGCCAGCTGGTTTTCGCCGGGGTTGACCAGCACCGAGCCGTCGGGGCAGACCGCCAGCACGTCGCCGGCGGCGGCGCCGTACTCCACCATCAGCGCGGCGGCATCGGCATCCTCGGCAATATCGACCACATGGTGGGGTTCGCCATTGCGGTTCAAAAAGCTTTGCAGCCGCACCACGGCGGCCGACTGCGGCCGGCCTATCAGCACCGGACCGCTGGCGCCGGCTTCGATCAGCGCGACACGCCGCAATATCAATGCGCGCACCACACGCTCGCCCAGGTCGGCCTCGGCAATGATGAGGGCACGCAGCTGGCTGGGCGGCACCAGCAAGGCGTCCACCTCGTCCTCGGCATGGCCGTCCACCAGCGCCGGCGCGCCCGACAGCTGGCCCACCTCGGCCAGGAACTGGCCCGGCCCCTGCGTGACGATGGGCACCACATGGCCCAGGCCGTCGCGCTGGGTGATGGTGACCGAGCCCTTGAGCAGCACAAACATGCCGGGGCCGGGCTCGCCGGCGGCGAACAGCCTGTCGCCTCTTTTGAAATGCAGCACGGTGCCGAAGCGGCGTATGCGCGCGATCTCCGCCGGGCTCAGCACCGGGAACATCTGGTGGCGCCGGCTCTCGGCCAGCGGCGGGGGTGTGGGGGTCGGGTCGTCAGCCATCAAAAACTCCGGTCGGCAGGCCCTGCCGCGCAGCGCCCAGGCCGCCATGATGACTGATTAGCTCACTATGTGCACCAGGGCACGGGTTACCAGCCGTACAAACGTCGCCAGGTCGCGACTTCGCCGTTCTCGGCCAGCGCATGGTACTCAGGGTGCTGCGCGCCGGTGGCGCAGGCATGGTTGGGCAAGATGCGCAGCTGCGTGCCGACCGGGAAACGCTTCGCGATATCGGTATCGGGCGCGCCCTCGCGCGAAAGAATGCCGTGCTCCTGGTTGGCGCCGCTGATCACATAACCGGCCAGCACCTCGCCCTCGGCATCACAGACCTGGCCGTAGCCGAAGTCGTGCGCCTGCTTTTGCGTGCCGCGGTCGCGGCTCATGGCCATCCAGCCGGCGTCCACAATCGCCCAGCCTTTTTCCACCTGGTGGCCTATCACCGTGGTCAGCACGCTGAGCGCGATGTCGTCGGTGGTGCAAACGCCGATGTTGTGCATCACCAGGTCAAAGAACACGTACACCCCGGCGCGCACCTCGGTCACGCCGTCAAGCTGCGCCGCCGACAGCGCCGTGGGCGTGGAGCCCACGCTGACCACCGGGCACGGCAAGCCCGCCTCGCGCACACGTTCGGCGGCCCGCACGCAGGCGGCGCGCTCCTGCTCGGCCATGGCGGCCAGGGCCTCGGGGGTATTGAGGTCGTAGCTCGATCCGGCATGCGTCATCACGCCGCCCAACACCATGCCGCCCTGGTGCAGCGCGCGTGCCACGTCCAGCAAGGCGGCCTCGCCGGGCTTGATGCCCGAGCGGTGGCCGTCGCTGTCGATTTCTATCCAGACCTCGAATTTTTCGCCGTGCTCGCGGCCGAAGGCGGCAATCGCCGCGGCCGAGGCCACGCTGTCGGTGATGATTTTCAAGTCGCAGCCCTGGCGCCGCAGCGCCAGCGCCTGCGGCAGCTTGGCCGGCACCATGCCGACCGCATAAAGGATGTCGTTAAAACCGTCGGCATAAAACTGCGCGGCCTCCTTGAGCGTGGACACCGTGATGCCTTCCGCCCCGGCCCTGAGCTGCGCGCGCGCCACCGGCGTGCATTTGCTGGTCTTGACATGCGGCCGGAAACGCACGCCCAGCGCGTTCATGCGCTGCTGCATGCGCTCAATGTTGCGCTGCATGCGCGCCAGGTCGATCACGGCGGCGGGTGTGTCCAGGGCAGCCAGGGGATGGGACTGGGTGGTGGCGGTCAAGGGAATCTCCGGGGGCTATGTGGGAATCAATCAAGTTACCAGGGCCAGCTGATGCTTTGGCCCTTGCCGGCAAGGCGTGCGCGCTGCTCCAGCATGCGCGCAACCGTGAGGTCTTGCAAGGCGATGCCGGTCATGTCGAACACGGTAATGTCGCCGGCGCCGCGCGCAAAGGCGGCCTTGCCCGACAGCACATCGCCGATTTCGGTGCACGCGGTGTCGGGCGCCCATTGCAGTTCACCTATGCCGCGCGACTGGGCGGCGTCGTCCACAAACACGCGCGCCCCGGCCAGCAAACCTTCGGGCAGCTCGCGTTTGCCCTTGGTGTCGCAGCCCACCGCATTGATGTGCGTGCCGGGCTGCACAGCTTCCAGCGCGAACAGCGGGCCCTTGCCGGTGGTGGCCGTGATCACGACATCGCTCTGGGCCACGGCGGCATTCACGTCGGCCGCATGCGCGATGGCACACTGCCCGGCAAACAGGGCTTCAAACGCGGGCTTGGGATGGCCGTCGGCCGTGGCATAAAACACCTGGCGCAGCCCGGGCAGCTGGCGAATGGCAAAACGCAGCTGTGCTTGCGCCTGCACGCCGGTGCCAAAGACGCAGACCGTGCGGCTGTCGGGCCGCGCCAGCTGCAAGCCCAGGCCGCCGGCGGCGCCGGTGCGCTCGGTGGTGACGGCGTTGCCGTCTATCAAACAGGTGGGCCGGCCGGTGGCGGGGTCGATCAGCATGATGGTGGCCTGGTGGGCGTCGGCACCCCGCGCGGGGTTGCCGGGCCAGAAACCGGCCGCCTTGAAACCCAGCAGCGACTGCGCGCCCACATCGCCCGACTTGATGCCGAACACGCCGCCGGTGGCCAGCTTTTCACGTACCAGTGAGAACACCCGGCCTTCACCCTGGCTGTGCAGCACAAAGGCCTCGCGCGTAGCTTTCAGCACGTCAGCGGGCAGCAGCAGGGCCTCGACAGCATGTTTGTCCAGCAGCAGCAGTTGCGCCTCGGCCGGAAGTGTGGCGTTTGGCGCGTCGTGGCCAAAGCTGGCAGGATGGGGCTTGAGGCCGGGTGTTGGGGGTTTGTTCAACATCTGGAAATATTATCCATTATTAGACAATTTGTCAAACAAGCCGCTTCACCTTCACCCGTCCATTGCAGGAGACTCCATGCCCGGCAACCCGCACGCCCCTTGTGACGAAGGCATCATCCGCGCCCAGGCCGGCGACTGCGGCCCCACAGCCCATCCCAGACTGGCGCTAGCCGCCACGGTGCTCGGTTCCTCCATGGCTTTTATCGACGGCTCGGTCGTCAACATCGCCCTGCCCGCCATCCAGCGCGACCTGGCCGGCGGCTCGGCCTCCGGGCTGGCCGAGATGCAATGGGTCATCAATGCCTACCTGCTCTTGCTGGGCTCGCTGGTGCTGGTGGGCGGCTCGCTGGGCGACCGCTTTGGCCGACGCAAGATTTTTATCATGGGCATCGCGCTGTTTACCGCCGCCTCTATCGCCTGCGGCCTGGCGCCCGGGCCGCTGGCGCTGATCGCGGCGCGTGCCCTGCAGGGCGTGGGCGCGGCGCTGCTGGTGCCGGCCAGCCTGGCCATCATCGGCAATGTGTTTGAAGGCGAGGCCCGCGGCAAGGCCATAGGCACCTGGGCCGCCTGGGCGGCGATTACCGGCGCGGCCGGGCCTGTGCTGGGCGGCTGGCTGGTTGATGCGGTGTCCTGGCGCTCCATCTTCTTTTTGAATGTACCCATGGCGGTGGCCACCGTATGGCTGGCCCTGTATGCCGTGCCCGACAGCCGCGACCCCGACGCGCCAAAACAGCTGGACTGGCCCGGCGTGCTGCTGGTGGCCAGCGGCCTGGGCGGCTTGACCTATGGCCTGACCCTGGCGCCCGAGCGCGGCTGGCAGGTGGCCGAGGTGCTGGGCCCGATCGCGCTGGGCGCCGTGCTGCTGCTGGCCTTTGTGTTTGTGCAGGCCCGCACGCGCGCACCCATGATGCCGCTGGGCCTGTTCCAGTCGCGCGACTTTGTGGGCACCAATTTGCTCACGCTGCTGCTGTACTTCGCGCTCAGCGGCGCGCTGTTCTTTTTGCCCTTTGTGCTGATTGGCGCCTTCCACTACTCGGCCACCGCCGCGGGCGCCACCTTGCTGCCCTTCTCGCTGCTGCTGGGCTTTCTGTCACCCGCCACCGCCAGACTCACCGAACGTTTTGGCGCACGCACCATGCTGATGGCCGGGCCGGCCGTGGCCGCCGCGGGTTTTGCGCTGCTGGCCCTGCCCGGTGTGGGCTGGCCTTACTGGGCCGGTTTCTTCCCGGCCATGGTGGTGCTGGGCCTGGGCATGACGATTGCCGTCGCGCCGCTGACCACCACCGTCATGAACGCCGTGCCCGCCGCCCATGCCGGCATTGCCTCGGGCATCAACAACGCCGTCGCGCGTGTGGCCGGCCTGCTGGCCGTGGCGCTGCTGGGCGTGGTGTTTGCCGCCGCGCTCCAGGGCCCGGTGCAGTCGGCCCCGCCCGAGTTGCTGGTCGCGGCCTTTCGCTGGGTGGTGCTGGGCTGTGTGCTGTGCGCGCTGGGCGCATCGGCCTGCGCGCTGCTGTTTCTGGCGCCGGTCGGGGCTAAAAGCACGCGGCCTTAAACTTGAGGCTTCAGGCGGCCTAACCGGGCTCGCTCCACGCGGCCAACACCGCGTCCTCCCACCCTCCTCCACACCACCCATGCCATTTTCCTCACTGGGCTTTTCGCCCGCGCTGCTGCCCCTGCTGCTGCGCGCCCTCGACGAAAAAGGCTATACCGCCCCCACGCCCATACAGCAGGCCGCCATCCCGGCCGTCCTGGAAGGCCGCGACCTGGTGGCCTCGGCCCAGACGGGCTCGGGCAAGACTGCCGCCTTTGCGCTGCCGCTGCTGCAGCGCCTGGCGACCAGCGCCACGCCCAGCGGCCACCGGCCCGTGCGCGCGCTCATCCTGGTGCCTACACGCGAGCTGGCCGCACAGGTCGGCGAGGCCATCGTCAGCTTTGCCAGGTATTTGCCGCAGCGCATGAAAGTCGCGGTGGTGTTTGGCGGTGTCTCCATCAACCCGCAAATGATGAATCTGCGCGGCGGCGCCGACATTGTGGTCGCCACACCGGGCCGCCTGCTGGACCTGGTGGACCACAACGCCCTGAGCCTGGCGAATACCAGCAGCCTGGTGCTCGACGAAGCCGACCGCCTGCTGGACCTGGGCTTTGGCGAAGAACTGAACCGCATCCTGGCCCTGCTGCCGGCCAAGCGCCAGACCTTGTTTTTCTCCGCGACCTTCCCACCCGCGATTGAAGCCCTGGCCGCCAGCCTGCTGCGCAACCCCTTGCGCGTGGAAGTCGCGCCCATCGTGCAAGCCGTGCCCGACATCGCCCAGCGCGCGATTGAAGTCGACGCCCCCCGCCGCACCCAGTTGCTGCGCCACCTGGTCCAGACCGAAAAATGGGAGCGTGTGCTGGTCTTTGTCGCCACCAAACACGCAGCCGAAATCGTCGCCGACAAGCTGCGCAAAGTGGACATCCAGGCCGAACCCTTCCACGGCGAACTGAGCCAGGGCAAACGCACCCAGGTGCTGCAAGACTTCAAGATCAAGGCCGTGCAAGTCGTGGTCGCCACCGACGTCGCCGCGCGCGGCATAGACATTGCGCAGCTGCCCGTGGTCGTCAACTACGACCTGCCGCGCTCCGTCACCGACTACACCCACCGCATAGGCCGCACCGGGCGCGCCGGTGAATCCGGTGTGGCGGTGAGTTTTGTGAGTGTGGACACCGAGGCGCATTTCAAACTCATTGAAAAGCGCCTGGGCCTCAAAGTGCCGCGCGAGCAGGTCGTGGGTTTTGAGCGCGTGGAGGTGGCGGTGATGAACCCGGTGGACCCTGCGGGGACAGGTGGGGTCAAGGGGAAGCGGCCTAGCAAGAAGGATAAGTTGCGGGCTGCGGCTGGCTCTGCAAATGGTGGGCGGGCTAAGGTCTAGTCTGTTTGTGGGAGAGACTACCCGTAACAAAATACATACCATCGGTGCTTTGTATTTATAGTCCCCCGTATCATCTACACGGGCACTATCAGCTGACAGAAGGCCCCAGATGGACATTTCAATTCCCGGTCTACCTACACCCATACCCGGGGCGACGCCCATCGTCATACTCGGCGCCAACGGCTCTGGAAAAACCCGCTTAGCCGTTCAAATGACCCAGCAGGGAAATGCCGAATTTATAGGCGCAGTGCGACAGATCGCACTTCCAGATGAGATCCCAAACTGGACTTTGCAAACGGCCACGAATGAGCTAACCAATCGCACAAATCAGAGGCGTAATTCCTACTGGGAACTAATACCCGACATAGAGGCGCTATTTGGAAAGCTCTGGAGTTCGCATGCAGTCGAAGCGATGCGAATTTACGATCAGCTTCAAGATGGAGAGACGCCGACAGATCTTCCTGAAACCGTACTCAACAAAACTCGAGGGCTCTGGAAAACTGTTTTTCCTGGAAGGACCATCGCGTTTAAGGACTTCAAGGCCACTGTTTCGAACGAGTATCTGGGTTCGGCTACCTATACCGCGAAGCACATGAGTGACGGCGAGCGGACCGGGCTCTATATCGCCGCAAGGATTCTCGACTCAGCTCATCAGTTCGTCGTAATCGATGAACCCGAAACCCACTTTCACTCAAGGCTGGCCGTACGGTTCTGGGACGCGCTTGAGTCAATGTGCAGTGACAAGCGGTTTGTGTATGTGACGCATGATCTAAATTTCGCGTTATCAAGGAAAGACGCCAGCATAATCCTGACTCGACCAAATCAGGCACCAGAGCTAATAGCCGCTGGCGAGTCTCTTCCTGCTGACGATGTTGCCTCTATTCTTGGGGCAGCATCTTTTTCCGTCTACGCGAAGAGGCTGGTATTTTGCGAAGGTCGCGAAGAAAAAAGCCTTGATCAGGAATTGCTTCGGGCATGGTTCAATGAAAAAGGTACCGCATTAGTGCCCGTCGGCGGCTGCGAAAACGTAAAGCGATGCACCGCCGCCTTTCAAACGACTTCAATTGTTAGCGGTTTTGAGGCCGTTGGAATAATCGACCGCGATCACTGGCCAGACGATCTTCTCTCCAATATATCGGGACTTCACGTATTGCCCGTGCACGAAGTCGAAAGTCTGTACGTACTCAAATCGGTCTATCTTGCGATTGCAGCTCATCTGGGGCTATCAACCAGAGCGGAGCAAACCTATGCAGAGGCGCATCAAGGGTGGAAGCGGCAAGTGAATGGTGTACTTTCCAACAAACTTATCAGCGAGCGCTTCAAGGCTAAGTCAATGATGCTTTTAGAGCGCAGTTTCGGTGGCACGTCAGACTTTAGTGACCGGACCGCTTTGGAGACAGCATTGACCGCGTATATCCCCGCTACCTTGCCTGTGACCAAGCCAACTCAGATATGGACCGAAGAAGCTCACGTCGTTGACTCCGCCGTTAACTCGAATGATCCCGCAGATTTTTTGCGTGTGCTGCCAGGTAAGCCCCTTATCGGACCAGCCGCTGCGAGCTTAGGCATTTCCAAGGAGCGATACTGCGAGCTGGTCAAAACGGGCTTGGGTTCGACTGAGCCCGCATTTGCGGCATTGAACGCGGCTTTAGAAGCAGCCTTGCTGCCCTTTCTGCCCCCTCGAAAATCTGCATGAATCCCTTTTCCTTCAGCCGCGACGTCTGCTGCGCACCCTTGGCCACCACTTTCACGTAAAACTGTTTGCCACCGTCTTTCACGATCTCATTAATCGACTTGATGAGGCTTGTCAGCCCCGGCTCTATCAACGGAAAACTCAGCATCCCCTTTCAGCGCCTCACGCTCCCTCTTCGCCCGCAGAACACGAAAGCGCCATCGCACAAGGCCGAAGGCATAGCTGATGTAGTAGCCTGCTAGCAGGCCAAAAACAGCCAGTGTGAGCGGGCTGCGCGCGAAGTCACCGAGGCCGTTGGGCATCCCCGGCGCGATGAGGTAGACCTCGACCAGGCGATACACAATGCGCGCGACAAACAGCAGTGACAGCGCGATACCCAGGTGCGCATTGGGCGTGTAGAACAGGCCTTGGGGCGTCGGCTCGAAGCGCGTCTTGCCCAGCCCGAAGACGCCCAGCCAGGCGCCCAGGCCCAGGCCGCCGGCCAGCCAGCAGAGGCGATCCAGGTGCTCGCGCGCGGCAAAACCCAGCAGGACTATCAGGACCGGAAATATCACCAGCGTGATCCAGGGCCTGATCCGCGACAGGCGCTGGCGCCCCACCATGCGGCGAAAGCGTGCGTAAACGCGCCATGTGATCAGCGGAAGAAGCACTAGCAAGGTGAGGGTGGAGGGACTGGGCGCTGGCATGGTGTGGGCCTTCAGGTGGCGAAGAATGGGTACAGGCGGCGGGCATTGCCTGAAGCGGTACGCCTGCGGCTATCGATGGAGAAACGACGCCTGCAAAAATCGCATGCCCGCCAGTATCTGCTGAACCCGTTCCCCCGACAAGGTCCCTATGTGCTCACCCAGGCGTGTCTTGTAAACCGAAGAGACCTGCGACACGACCACCACGCTTTGCTTCTGCAGCTTGCCCTCGCCGGGCTCCAGCAAGACATTGCCGGGCTCGGTCGCGCGGTTCAGGTTGGAGGTCAGCGCGCAAACAATGACAGTGCTGATGCGGGAGCGGTTAAAGACGTCGTCCTGCACGATGACATGGGGATGCGGGGAGCCTGGGATGGAGCCGCGTGAGGGGTCTGCTTCTATCCAGAACACGTCGCCCTGCTTGAAGGTGTCGGGGAATGGGCCTGTTGGGGCTTCTGGGTCTCTGTCCATAGGCTGCATTTTCTCATCGCAGGGACCAGCACCCTCGACAAATGAAAACAAGCAAATGCGGTTGCCGACTTACAGATTGGTGAAGAGCCCTTCCCTAGCCTCCGTCAATCCACCAGACCTTCGGATTCGATCTGGGCAATTCCAACGAGAAGTCATCTACAGCCATTGCTAGCTGAATTGCGACGTTCGCGAGCCAGTCAAAATGAAAATGAATAAGTCGCCTCATCTCCGCAGACTCGTCGCTTATTCGATTGATGTAGCTCACATTTTGGTTCTGCAACATAGTTGCTGGCCACGAGTCAGCATCTTTTCCTGGTCTGTACTCGTGAGCGTATGACGACCTAACGTCTTGATAAAGAAGGGACGCATAAGAGAATCGGCGTAACTCTTTCGCGTTCAGGCTCGGGCAAATTGTCGTGACGTCCGCCATAGATTTATCCACATCAGCACCAGTCAGAATACGCGCGGAAGTGGGCAATCCAAAAGCCTTCCTCACGAGCGCCGCTTCCACTTTATGCGAGTTAGCATCGAGATACTGCACCAAAAGTGGAGTGCTGATGGTGGCCCATATTTCCGTGGGAGAACCGAGGCGAACCAGCATCTCAACGAAACGTGCTCGATCAATTCTTCGACCTTTCCATAACTCCGCGGCAAGAGCGCTCAGAACTGCACAGACCAGAATGACCGCTTCGGCATAGCTGGCACCGGCATTCCCCTGAGACAACCGAGTCGCGATGCCGCATTTCTCTCTTACCCAAGCCTGCCGCCACGTTTGAGAAGTCACGCCACACCTCCAGCATTTGAGTCTATTGGCTCGCCGAGGACGAATCCGGTGTGATCAAGGACTAGGCCCCTGCTGCGATGTCATTGAGTCTTAATTCAGTAAATTTCCAAGCCCCTGGAATGAGGTCCGTTATTCCAGTAGCCTTCGCTCGTTCTGACCATTCATGACGCTCGTAAAGGATGGTATCTCCACGCCCTGCCGCCGCAGCTTTAAGCCAAGCTGCAATTTCAGCTGGTCTTGCAAGATACATGCGAGGAAGCTCGGTTATTAGCGTGCCTTTGAACTGAACAAGGCAAAACACAGTCTTCGAAGAGTGCTTCTTAAGCCAGGCATCCGCTGCAGAGTGATAGTCAGCGTTCGCAATATATGACTGTGTAAGGCCCCAACCGCCATCTCTGCTGCCCTTGACAGAAACCTTCAATACCCGCTCTCCGTCAAGAGCGACAAGATCGTACTCAGGCTGATTGGCACCGTACTGAACCGATACATCCCAACCGCAGCGGGCGAACTGTGCGGCAGCAAACGCTTCAGCGGCGGTTGCGACTTGCCAGGAATTTTTCATTCATCGGCCTCACGTACTGCGCGCCACAACTTTTACTCGCCATCCATCAAATCATCCTCACCCTCATTCCTCACCCGCGCCACCTTGACCCCAGGCTTGGCCAGCACCTCGACATAAAACTGCTCGCCGCCATCCTTGACGATTTCGTCAATCGACTTGATGAGGCCGGCTTCCGGCACAACAGCCGCCGAGGCTTCGCTATAGCCTGACTTGCAATCAAAGTCCCAGAAGTCCACGCCCTTGGGCAGGGCCTTGGCGCGTTCGCGTTTGAAGTATTTGCGGATGTCGTGTTTGGCGGCTTCGAGCAGGCGCTCGCGGTTTTTGCCTTCGACTTTGAGCTGGAATGTTTTTTTCATAGTACTTTGGTGTCAGTGCGTAGCCTGTTGTGGCCACGCTTGCTACCGATTATCGGGCCGCGGCCGCATGGGCCTGCAAAACCATGGGCAAAAGCGGTGCGGCGGGCCACAATTTGCGCGGCATGGCGTTTGCTTGAGCTATACGCCAACGTGCAAGCCGCCTATCGTCCCTTCAAAGACTCAAGGAGTTTCCGATGATCTATGGATTGACTTACCTCGGTGTGATCCACACCGCCATCAGCCTGGTAGCCGTTGCGGCGGCGCTGATCGCTTTTTTCCGCGACAAGGAAATCATTGCCGCGTCCACCCTGGGCCGGGTCTATATCTGGACCACGGTGCTGACCTGCCTCACGGGCTTTGGCATCTTCCAGCATGGCGGTTTCGGCAAGCCGCATGCGCTGGGCATCATCACGCTGCTGGTGCTGGGCATTGCCTGGGTCGCGGGCACCACCAAGGTGCTGGGCCGTGCCTCGCCTTATGTGGAGACGCTCAGTTATTCGATCACCTTTGTGTTCCACCTGATCCCGGCGATCACCGAGACCTCCACGCGCCTGCCGCTGGGCGCGCCGCTGCTGCCCAATGCCGATGCGCCTGAGCTCAAGGTGGCCACGGGTGTGTTGCTGCTGCTTTACCTCATTGGCGCGGCGCTGCAGGTGAGGCGCATACGCGCGCGCAATGCGGCGCAGGCTGTGCCGCTGCCCGGCTCGGCTGCGGCCTGAGCCGCTCAAAACTTTGTGAACGACTCTCTCAGCCTGGACTTATGACTAAGAGGTAACGGCAGCCGCTACGCCCCAGGGTTTTAAATACCAGCGGGCGGTCCACGCCAAAGTCCAGGCAGTCGCCGGGCGCGAGTTCAAAGGCCTCGTCGCCATACTCAATGCGCAGGCCGCCCTCGACCAGCCACAAGCGCTGGCGATAGGGCTGGCCCGTCCACCTTGGGTAGGCGACGCGGGTGGCGCGCGGCAGCTCGACCTCGACCATCTCGGCGCCGCCCTCGCTGCCGCGTTCGGCCACCTGGCGGCGCAAATAGCCGGCTTCGGGGTCGCGCCAGACTTCCTGGTCGGCTTTTTTGCGCAGGCGGCGGCCGGCTTGCTTGTCTTCTTCGATGAGCAATTGGGCCAGCGGCACGCCCAGGCCGGCGGCGAGCCGGCCCAGAATCATGGCGGTGGGGCTGCTCTCGACGCGCTCGACCTTGGAGATCATGGCCTTGCTGACGCCGGACAGTTCGGCCAGCTCGGCCAGGCTCAGGCCCTTGGCCTGGCGCAGGGCCAGCAGCCGGGAGGCGATCAGGGTGTCAATCGTCATGGCTTGCTTTCAGGGAAAAGAAGATGCGTCTATCATAAGGGACAAATAATATCTTATAGTAGACGAATTCTGATACCTCTTCCGAAAGGAGTTCCCCATGCATCCCGTGCTGTGCACCGAAGAACGCCATGCCGGCCAGATCCTGGCCATCTTCAACGAGGCCATCGCCAATTCAACCGCGCTGTACGACTACAAACCGCGCACGCCCGAAAGCATGGTCAGCTGGTTCGCTACCAAACGTGCGAACGGCTTTCCGGTGATAGGACTGGAGGACGACGCTGGCAAGCTGCTGGGCTTTGCGAGCTACGGCACCTTCCGCGCATTCCCGGCCTACAAGTACACGGTCGAACATTCAGTCTATGTGGAGAAAAGCTGCCGCGGCCAGGGGCTGGGGCGCAAGCTGCTGGAGGCCGTCGTCGCCAAGGCCGAGGCGCAAGGCATGCATGTGCTGGTGGGTGCCGTCGACCTGGAGAACAGCGTGAGCATGGAGCTGCACAAGCGCCTGGGCTTTGAGCACTGCGGCACCATCAAACAGGCGGCCTTCAAGTTCGGCCGCTGGCTGGATTTGGCGTTTTTGCAGAAGACGCTGGTGACGCCCTTGCAGCCTGTGGACGGCTAAGAAGCTGTTCTAGGCCTGGCCCGATTGGGCCAGCGCCTTGTCGATAGCCTCATGCAAATGCTGCAGGCCGAAAGACACGTCGCAGACCACGCCGTTGACATAGAAGGTGGGTGTTGAGCGCACGCCCAGGTGGCGGCCGCTTTGCATGTGCTCCTGCACACGCTGCAGGTAGACATGGTCGTTCATTTCATTCTGGTAGCGCGCCATGTCCAGGCCGGCCTGGGCGGCGTACTCGAGCAGGTGTTTGTCCTTGAGGTGCTGCTGGTGGGTGAAGAGCAGCTCGTGCATGGGCCAGAACTTGCCCTGGGCGCCGGCGGCCTCGGCCGCTTCGGCGGCGAGTTCGGCATGGGGGTGCACCTCGCGCAACGGGAAGTGCCGGTAAACAAAACGCAGCTGCGGGCCGAAGTGCGGCAGCATGACTTTTAAAGCGCCGTAGGCCTGGAAGCAGGAGGGGCACTCGAAGTCGCCGTACTCGAGCAGCGTGACCGGGGCCGACGAGCGGCCACGTATGTGGTCTATGGCCTCGTCAGGTTCAAGCTGGGGGTCCGGCGTGGGCATGGTTCACCTTTCTTCAACTGTTCAACGGGTCGTGGAGACAGTATGCGCCCTGGGCCGTGACGTGATCAAGACGCCGGGCAGCCAGAGCGCGGGAAGCGGTGAAACAGTCTGTGCGAATCAGCCCTGGTTGGCCGCGTTCTCGAGGGCTTCGTCCAGCGCCTTGCACGAAGGCGAGCACACGGCCTGGGACTTGCCCAGCACCTTGCGCGTGCCCATCAGGGAACGGGCGCGGTGCTTGCCGCACATAAAGCAGGACATGGTGGCCGCGCCGAAGGAGGTGGTGGCGGCGAACGGGGAGCCCGAGACCTTGGACTTGTAGCGCAGGCCGTCTGCGAGGACAGCGGTTTTGGCGTCAGCTCTTGCCATGGTTTGGATCTTCCTTGGTTTGGGGGGTTGAAGGTTTCATGGCCTTTTCGATGGCCTCTTTGGCCTGCTGCTCGGCGGCGAGCGAGGCGTCCAGCGCGGACCGGCACAGGCCCGCGTACTGGTAGTTCACGTTTTCATACAACTCGGCGGCGGCCGGATGGGTGTCCAGCAGCGCGCCTAGCGCCACACCCGGCTCCACGTCGCCCAGTTCGCTGACGAGGTGCAGCACGACGGAGCGGTATTGCTCGGCGCCCACAGGCACCGCGCTGTGCTCCAGGCGCTCCAGCAACTCGGCCAGCACGTGGGTGACCGTGAGGTCGGTTTTGTGGGGATGGGGTTGGGTGGCGTTCATGCAGTGAATTTGGGGCTTCCTTCCCCAAAATCAAGCGCCGTGGCCGGCCAGGACGCCGGCCTTGCGGCGGCTGCCGGACCCGATTGGGCCTAGCCTGGATCAGCCTGGCACGCTATATTTTCTATAGCTGATGACGCTTGTCTGCCGTGGGTTGGAGCATTATTTTACCGCAAAAGCGCGCAGGCCGCTTTCACCGTGCCAGGCAGGGGGTTTTAAGGGGCCATGGCGGGCCGCGCCGCATCAGGCGGGCGAGCTGCCCGCCAGGTGTTTGACCAGCAGCCTGGCCGCGGCCGACAGGCCGGCCTCGTCCCTGAAACAGATCGCAAAACGGCGCCTGGCCCAGGCGTCCGTCAGCGGCATCACGCGCAGGCCGAAGGTGCGCGCATAGGGATCGGCCACCTCGCGCGGCACCACGCTGATGGCCAGGTTGGCGCGCACCACGCGCAGCGCGGCCTCGAAGTTGGAGACGATGACACGGTGCACGATGGCCTTGCCCTGGAGCGCGGCGGCGCGCTGCAGCAGCACCTGCACCGCGCTTTGCGCCGGCAGGCTCACGTGTTCATAGCCCAGCGTCTGCTCAAAACTCAAGGTCTCATGCACCGCCAGCGGGTGCGAGGCATGGGCCACGATGGCCAGGTGGTCGTGGCGGTAGCCGCGCGACTGCAGGCTGGACAGGTCGGCCGCATCCCAGCAGATGCCGACCGAGGCCACGCCCTCCTTGATGCCGCGTATCACCTCGGGGCTCACGCGCTCTTCCATGCTGATGCGGATGTCGTGGTGGGCTGGCACCTGCAAAAAGCCGGCGACGTCGTCGGCCAGCGATTCGGCCATGACCGAGGCCGTGGCCAGGATGCGCACCTGGCCGCGCACGCCCAGCGCATAGTCGCCCATGTCGCGCTCAATCTGCTCGGCGCTGGCCAACATGGCGCGCGCATGCTCCAGCAGGCTTTCGCCGGCCGGCGTGGGCTCGACGCCGCGCCGCCTGCGCAGCAGCAGGGGCGTGCCCACCGTGTCTTCGAGCTGGGCCAGGCGCTTGCTGACGGCCGAGCCGACGATGTTGGCCTGCTCGGCTGCGCGGGCAATGCTGCGTGCATCGCAGACGGCGGCGAACAGGCGCAGCGTGGTCAGGTCCAGGTCTCTCATGCTTGCCTCCTCAAAGCCTTAGGTATTCCCGATTGGAACACCATAGCTTCCAAAATTGATAAACCAAACGATTTAGGAAATTCTAAACTGGGGACTCGGAATTTCGGAGACAAACCCCGTGACCCTGGCCACCCACCCCGCAAGCACCGCCCCCGCCCTGCCCGCCCAGGCCATCATCCGCGAGGTCGGCCTGCGCGACGGCCTGCAAAGCATTGCCGCCGTGATGCCGACCGCCCACAAGCTCGAATGGCTGCGCCAGGCCCATGCGGCGGGCCAGCGTGAAATCGAGGTCGGCTCTTTTGTGCCGGCGCGCCTGCTGCCGCAGCTGGCCGACACGGCCGAGCTGGTCGCCTATGCCAAGACCTTGCCGGGTCTTAGCACCTCCGTACTGGTGCCCAACCTCAAAGGCGCTGAGCGCGCCATCGAATCGGGCGCCGACCTGATGCTGCTGCCGCTATCGGCCAGCCATGCCCACAGCCTGGCCAATTTGCGCAAGACGCCTGATGAGGTCGTGGAAGAAATCGGCCGCATACGCGCCGCGCGCGATGCTTCGGGTTCGCGCATGGTGCTCGAGGTCGGCATGAGCACGGCTTTTGGCTGCACGCTGCAGGGCCGGGTCGAACCGGCCGAGGTATTGCGCCTCTTGCAGGCCGTGCTGGACGCGGGCGCAGACCGCGTGAGCCTGGCCGACACCGTGGGTTATGCCGACCCGGCCATGGTGCGCGACTTGTTCGAGGCGGCTTTTGCGCTGGTGGGCGACAAGCTGGCCTGCGGCCATTTCCATGACACGCGCGGAATGGGCATGGCCAATGTGTATGCCGCACTGCTGACCGGCATGACGCGTTTTGACGCCTGCCTGGCCGGCATAGGCGGCTGCCCGCATGCGCCCGGCGCCAGCGGTAATGTGGCCAGCGAAGACTTGGCCTATATGTTCGCGAGCATGGGCATACAGACCGGCATTGACTTCGACAAATTGATGGCCTTGCGCGGCCAGGTGGCGGGCTGGCTGGAGGGCGAAAGCCTGCACGGCACGCTGTGGCGCGCGGGCCTGCCCAAAACCATGCGGCCCGCCGCCGCGACGGCCTAAACTCCTTGCAGGCGAGCCTGGCCGGCGCCGCTTCATCCTTCCTGATACCTACATGCAAAACAACGCTTCTTCCACCCCACCCCAGCCGCTGGCCGGCCTGCGCGTCGTGGAGTTCACCCACATGGTCATGGGCCCGACCTGCGGCATGCTGCTGGCCGACATGGGCGCCGAGGTCATCAAGGTCGAACCGATAGACGGCGACCGCACACGCCACCTGCTGGGCGCGGGCGCGGGCTTTTTCCCGCTGTTCAACCGCAACAAAAAAAGCATAGGCATAGACCTGCGCGATCCGGCCGGCGCCGAGGTGGCGCGCAGGCTGTGCGCCAGCGCCGACGTGGTGGCCGAGAACTTCAAGCCCGGCACCATGGCCAAGTACGGCCTGGACTACGCCGCGCTGAGCGCGGCCAACCCGCGCCTGATTTACGCCAGCCACAAGGGCTTTCTGCCTGGCCCCTACGACCAGCGTACCGCGCTCGACGAAGTCGTGCAGATGATGGGGGGCCTGGCCTATATGACGGGCCGGCCCGGCGACCCGCTGCGCGCCGGCAGCAGCGTCAACGACATCATGGGCGGCATGTTCGGCGCCATCGGCGTGCTGGGCGCGCTGATACAGCGCGGCATCAGCGGCAAGGGCATGGAGGTGCAATCGGCCCTGTTCGAGAACAACGTCTTCCTGGTCGGCCAGCACATGCTGCAGTACGCCATCACCGGCCAGCCGGCCGCGCCCATGCCGGACCGCATCTCGGCCTGGGGCGTGTACGACGTGTTCAGCGTCAAGGACGGCGAGCAGATCTTCCTGGCGGCCGTCAGCGATGCGCAATGGGCCGCGTTTTGCGATGCGCTGGGTTTTGCCGACCTCAAGGCCGACGCGCGGTATGCCGGCAACAACCAGCGCGTCACCGAACGCCCAACCCTGCTGCCGCTGCTGCGCGAACGCCTGGCGCTGCGCAGCGCCAGCGAGCTGGTAGCGCTGTTTGAGGCGGCCGGCCTGCCTTTTGCGCCCATACGCAAGCCCGAGGAACTCTACGACGACGAACACCTGCTGGCCACCGGCGGGCTGGCCGACATCACATTGCCCGACGGCGAACGCGCCGGCCAGACCGCCAAGACCACGCTGCTGCCGCTGACCATGGACGGCGAGCGCCTCAAGGTGCGCATGAACCCGCCCAGGCTGGGCGAACACACGCGCGAGCTGCTGGCCGGCCTGGGTTACGGCGACGAAGACATAGAACGGCTGCACCGTAAAGCAGCGGTGTCATGATGCGTTAAACGCCCCACGATTCACGACAAAGGAGACAAGACATGCGCAACACAACAAAAAATCCCATCGCTTTTCAACTTGACCGCCGACACGCGCTGCAAGGCCTGGGCGCCCTGCTGCTGGGCGGCGGCCTGGCCTGGGCACCGCGCCGTGTGCTGGCGCAGGCCACGGAGCGTGCGGTGCGGTTTATCCTGCCGGTGGGCGCGGGCTCGGGCGTGGACACCATCGTCCGTGCCGCCGCCGCGGCCCTGGGCAAGACGCTGGGCCACCCGGTGGTGATTGAAAACCAGCCCGGCGCGGGCGGCATCGTCGGCACCTCGGCACTCGTGAAAGCGGCACCCGACGGCATGACGCTGGGTGTGGTGTCCAACAACCACGTGGTCTACCCCAGCGTCTACAAAACGCTGCCCTTCGACCCGATCAACGACATCACGCCGATCTGCGTGCTGGGAAGCACGCCGTTTGTGCTGGTGGTCAACCCGGTCAAGGTGGCGGCGACCAATGTGAAGGAACTGGTGGCCCTGCTCAAGGCCAAACCCGAGGCCTACAACTACGCCTCATCGGGCAACGGCACCATCTTGCACCTGGCGGCCGAGATGTTCATGGATGAAGCCCAGGTCAAGGTCAAACACATCCCCTACAAGGGCGTGGGGCCCATGGTGACCGACTTGATAGGCGGCCAGGTCGAGCTGGGCGTGCTGGCCCTGCCCGCGGTGCAGGCCCACCTCAAGAGCGGCGCGCTGCGCGCCATCGGCGTGGGCAGCGCGGCGCGCGTGGCGGCCGCGCCGGATATCCCGACGATTGCCGAGCAAGGCCTGCCCAACTACAACATCGAAGGCTGGTTTGCCGTGGTCGGCCCGGCCAAACTACCCATGGCCGAAGCCCGGCGCATACAGGCCGCCGTGGCCGCCGCCTACGCGACACCCGAGGTCAAGGAAGCCATGGCCAAACAGGGCAACACCATCAACCCCGGCACGCCCGAGGCGGCCGCGCTGTTTTTTCGCAGCGAGATGGTGAAGTACGCCCGCTTGGTTAAAAAAGCGGGCGTAGAACTGCAATAGCTTTACAGCTTGGCGATGGATACCTCGGTCGACTTGACCAGGGCGACCACCTCGCTGCCGACACCGAGCTCGAGCTGGTCGACCGAGCGCGTGGTGATCACCGAGGTGACGATGCCCCAGGGGGTTTCGACGTCGATTTCGGACACCACGTCGCCGCGGATGATTTCCTTGACCTTGCCGCGGAACTGGTTGCGGACATTGATGGCTTGGATGGACATAAAGGTTCTCCTGGAACTGGGTTAAAGAATCGTTGAATAAGTAAAGCTCAGACCGCCCAGCGCACACCGTGCACCGGCGTGTTGGGCCATAGCGGTTCGCTGGGCGAGATCGCCTCGCCGGGCTGTTGCAGCACGCGGTCCAGGATCTTTTTCTCGATCTGGCCGAACAGCGGCTCGCTGCGTTCGCGCGGGCGGGCGATGCGCACGCGTTCGTCGAGCGCGATGCGGCCGTCCTCGATCAGGATCACGCGGTCGGCCAGCGCCACGGCCTCCTGCACGTCGTGCGTGACCAGCAAGGCGGTAAAGCCGTTGCGCTGCCACAGGCCTTCTATGAGCTGGTGCATCTCTATGCGGGTCAGCGCGTCCAGTGCGCCCAGCGGTTCGTCGAGCAACAAAAGGCGCGGGTTGTGCACCAGGGCCCGGGCCAGCGAGACGCGCTGGCGCTGGCCGCCCGACAGGCGCGCCGGCCAGTCGGGCTGGCGGTCGGCCAGGCCGACCTGGGCCAGCACGTCGGCGGCGGCCGCATGGCCGCCGGGCGGCAGGCCCAAGGCCACGTTGTCGATCACGCGGCGCCAGGGCAGCAGGCGCGAATCCTGGAACATGATGCGGGTGTCTTCGCGCAAGCCGCTGACGTCCTGGCCGTCCAGGCGTATGCTGCCTTGCGTGGCGGCCTCCAGCCCGGCCACCAGGCGCAGCAGGGTGGATTTGCCGCAGCCGCTGCGGCCCACGATGGCGACAAACTCGCCGGGTTCGATCACGAGTTCGGTGTGCTGCAGCACCTGGCGTTTGCCGTAGCGTTTGGAGAGCCCGCGGATTTCCAGGCGCACGCCGCGCTCCTGTGATGAAAGCGGCGCTTGCGGCGGCAGCGTGTCAGCTCCGGCATCGCGCCCAAGTTCCGCCGCGAGCCAGGTTTGCGAAGATTCAAAAGAGATATGGGGATGCAGCATGGTGTTTCCTCGTGCCCATTCAGGCCGCCGCACTCTGGTAACCGGGATGCCAGCGCAGCCAGTAGCGCTCCAGCCCGCGCGCGAACACATCGGCCAGCTTGCCCAGCAAGGCATACAGCAGGATGCCGACCAGCACCACATCGGTCTGCAAAAACTCTCGGGCGTTCATGGTCAGGTAGCCAATGCCGGCCTGGGCTGAAATGGTTTCGGCCACGATCAAAATTACCCACATCAGGCCCAGCGAAAACCGCAAGCCCACCAGGATGGACGAAAGCGCGCCGGGCAGGATGACCTCTCGGTAGAGCTGCCAGCGCGTGAGGCCGTAGGTGCGGCCCATCTCGACCAGCCCCGGGTCCACATTGCGTATGCCGTGGAAGGTGTTGATGTAGATCGGGAAGAAAACCGACACCGCGATCAGGAACAGCTTGGCGGTTTCATCGATGCCGAACCACAAAATCACCAGTGGAATCAGCGCCAGCGCCGGGATGTTCCGCACCATCTGTATGGTTGAATCCAGCAGGGTTTCAAAAAACTTGACCGAGCCGGTCAGCAGGCCCAAGGCCAGGCCCAGACCGCCGCCCACGGCCAGGCCCGCGAGCGCCCTGCCCGCGCTGACCTTCACATGGGTCCACAGCTCGCCCGAGGCCGACAGCGTCCAGGTGGCCTTGATGACTTCCGAGGGCGCCGGCAGCACGCGGGTAGACAACCAGCCCAGTGAAGAGGCAATTTGCCAGAGCGCGATCAAGCCCACAGGCACCACCCAGGGCAGCAGGCGCTGGCCGAGGTCGCGCAGCACGGCGGCAATTTGCAGGCGCGGCAATGAGAAGCCCGGGGCCAGCGGCAAGAAGCCCAGGCCGGGAGCATCCACGGTGTCGGGCACCGGGGTCACCTGGAGTTCACGAACAGAGTCTGTCATGGCTGTGCTCCGGGTTCAGCTTTGCGAGACGCGCGGCAGGTAGTCATTGGCCACGACCTCACCAAAAGGCCCGTTCAACACCTGGCCAGGCAGCTTCTGGCGCAGCCTGCGCGGCAGCAGCGGGAAGACCAGTTCGGCGAAGCGGTAAGCCTCCTCCAGGTGCGGATAGCCCGAGAGCACAAAGGTGTCCAGGCCCAGGGCCGCGTATTCCTCTATGCGCGCGGCCACCGTCTTGGGGTCGCCCACCAGTGCCGTGCCGGCGCCGCCGCGCACCAGGCCCACACCGGCCCAGAGATTGGGGCTGATTTCGAGCTCCGCCCTGGTTCGCTTGCCACCGCCCGCATGCAGCGCAGCCATGCGGCGCTGGCCTTCGGAATCCATGCGTGAGAAGGCTGCCTGGGCGCGGCCCACGGTGTCGTCGTCGAGCCGGCTGATCAGGCTTTCGGCGGCGCGCCAGGCCTCGTCCTCGGTCTCGCGCACGATGACGTGCAGGCGTATGCCGAACTTGACCTTGCGGCCCAGCCTCTCGGCGCGGGCCCGCACGTCGGCGACTTTTTTGGAGACTTCGGCGGGCGGCTCGCCCCAGGTCAGGTAGGTGTCGACCTGCTCGGCGGCCAGCGCATGGGCCGGCGCCGAGGAGCCGCCGAAATACACGGGCGGATGCGGTTTTTGCACCGGCGGGTACAGCAGCTTGGCGCCTTTGACGCTCAGGTGCTGGCCCTGGAAATCAAAACTTTCACCGGCGTGGCTGCGCGCCAGGATCTCGCGCCAGATGCGTATGAATTCGGCCGACTGTTCATAGCGCTGCGTGTGGTCCAGGTAGACGCCGTCGCCTTCGAGCTCGGCCTGGTCGCCGCCTGTGACCAGGTTGATCAGCAGGCGCCCGCCCGAGAGCCGGTCAAAGGTGGCGGCCATGCGCGCGGCCAGGCTGGGCTGGTGCAGGCCGGGCCGCACCGCCACCAGGAACTTGAGGTTTTTGGTGACAGGCAGCAGGCTGGCGGCCACCACCCAGGGGTCTTCGCAGGAGCGGCCGGTGGGAATCAGCACACCTTCATAACCCAGGGTGTCGGCGGCCGTGGCGACCTGCTTCAAATAGTCATGGTTGACCTCGCGCGCGCCTTCGCCCGTGCCCAGGTAGCGGCTGTCGCCGTGGGTGGGAATAAACCAGAAAACCTGCATAAAAACTCCTTGAATACTGAGTGCTTGGCGTTGCGCTTATTTGCGCGCGACCTGGGTGGCTTCGGGCCGCCATACGATGTCGGCCACCTTGACCGCGCGCGGAATCAGGCCCAGCCGCAAAAAGGCATCGGCCACACGCTGCTGGTCCGCGATGGCGGCAGCATTGAGCGGGCCGACGGGCGACACGGGACGGCGCTGGATAAACAGGCTCACCACGCCAGCGTCCAGGCCGCTGAAATCGGACACCAGCTTGATGGCCTCGGACCGGTTGCTTTGCACCAGCGCATCGGCACGGCTCAATTCCTCAAACAGCGCCGCCAGGGTCTGCCCATGCTGGCTGGCAAAGGGGCGCGAGGCCAGGTAAAAGGAGTTGTTGCTCGACAGCTCACGCCCCGTGGCCAGCACGCGCGGCTTGATGGCGAGTTCGATCGCGGCGTAAAACGGGTCCCAGATGGCCCAGGCGTCCACGCTTTTGCGCTCGAAAGCGGCGCGCGCGTCGGCGGGTGCCAGGTAGATGGGCTGGATGTCGTCCCATTTCAGGCCGGCCTTGTCGACCGCGCGCACCAGCAGGTAGTGGGCGCTGGAGCCTTTTTGCAGTGCGATCTTTTTGCCCTTGAGGCCGGCCAGGTTGCGGATCGGCGAGTCACCCAGCACCAGGACGGCCGAGCTGTCGGGCTTGGGCGGCTCGACGCCGACGTAGACCAACTCCTTGCCGGCGGCCTGGGCGAACACGGGCGGCGAATCGCCGGTCAGGCCGAACTCCAGGCTGCCCACCGACAGCGCTTCCAGCAGCTGCGGCCCGGCCGGGAATTCGGCCCAGGTGATTCTGGTGTTGGGAAAGCGTTTTTCGAGCACGCTTTTCTGCTTGAGGATGACCAGGTTGACGGCGGATTTCTGGTAGCCGATGCGCAGCTGCTCGGGGGCTTTTTCCGCCTTGGCGGCAGACTGTGCTTTTACGCCCTGCAGGCCCAGGCCCCACAGCGAAGCCGTGGTGGCGACGATCTTCAGGAAGCGGCGGCGCAGTTGTAGCGGTGTGAGGGTGTTCATGGTGCGGTCTCCTTGTGTCAGGGAGCCGGTTTGTAAGCGGCTTCGCTGACGGCAATGGCCTTGGGAATCAGCTTGAGCTCGAAGAAGGTGTCAGCCAGTTTTTGCTGGTCGGCGATCACGCTGGCGGGCACGGGCTGGACCTTGAACTCGTAGCGCTTGAGGCTGAGCTCGACCACGTCGACCGGCAGGCCTTGCAGCGGCGCGATCAGCTCGGCGGCCTTTTTGAGGTTGGCCTTGAGCCAGGCGCCGCGTTCCACCGAGTCGTCAAACAGGGCCTGGATGACCTTGGGGTTCCTGGCGACAAAGCCGCGCTCGGCCAGGTAGTACTGGTAGTTGTTGACCACGCCCTTGCCGTCAGCCAGCACGCGCGCACCTATGGCTTTTTCGGCCGCGGCGGTAAACGGGTCCCAGATCACCCAGGCGTCCACACTTTTGCTTTCAAAGGCGGCGCGCGCATCGGCCGGCGGCAGGTAGACGGGCTGGATGTCGCTGAGCTTGAGATGGTTTTTCTCGAGCAGCTTGACCAGCAGGTAGTGCACATTGCTGCCCTTGTTGAGGGCGACCTTCTTGCCCTTGAGTTCGGCCACGGATTTGATGGCCGAATCCTTGGGCACCAGGATGGCTTCGGCCTCGGGCGCGGCCGGGTCGTAGCCTATGTAGGCAAATTTGGCACCGGCGGCCTGGGCGAAGATGGGAGGCGCCTCGCCGACATAACCCACGTCGACCGAGCCCAGGTTCAGGCCTTCGAGCAGTTGCGGACCGGCCGGGAACTCCACCCATTTGACCGTGGCGTTCAAGGGCAACAAACGCTTTTCAAGCGTGCCCTGGGCTTTCTGCAGCACAAACAGGCTGGCGGCTTTCTGGTAGCCGATACGCAGCTCGACCTTGTCCTGTGCGTGCGCCACGGGCAGCGTCAGCAGGGTGATGACGCCCGCGATCAGGGCAGCCAGCAGCAGGCTCAAACTGAAGTCGAGCCAGATGCGCGCCCTGGAGGGTTGTGGGGAAGTGCCGGGCGTGCCGGCGGCGGTGGTGCTCATGGTGATGTCCTTGTCAAAAGTCTTCCGGGTGCGCGGCCGCAGGAGGCAAAGCTCCGCCCGGCCGCCTGCCTGGCGGTTTTAAAGTGGCGTCGTGGGAATTCGGGGCGACGGCTGAACGATCAGCCGGCGCGCCCCGGCGCGGCGTCAGACGCTACATCGCACCCGGGAAAAATGCACCGGCTCAAAACCGGCCGTGGCCGGCTGGCGAAAGCTTTCGGCCAGCAGGGTCAGCACCGCGTCGTCCAGCCGCACGGCGATGTCGGGGCCGACCTCGTAGCGCTTGTCGGCCGACTGCGGCACCTGTGAATCGGTGGCGTAAACACCGGGCAGGATGTGGCGCGCGGCCAGCGCCTGCAGCACCGGGCGCAGCGCATAGTCCAGCGCCAGCATGTGGTGCGGGCTACCGCCCGTGGCCAGCGGCAGCACGGTTTTTTCTTTCAGCGCGGTCTGCGGCAGCACATCGAGCAGCACCTTGAGCAAGCCGCTGTAGGCCGCCTTGTAAACCGGCGTGGCCACGACGACAGCGCGCGCCCTGGCGATCTGCGCTATGGCTTTGACGATGGCCGGATGGCCCCATTCGGCCAGCAGCAGCGCCTGGGCCGGCAGCTCGCGGATATTGAGCCTGTCCACCACCAGCCCGCCGCGCAGGGCCAGCCTGTGGCTGACCGAGTCGAGCAGCGCTGAGGAGCGCGACTGCTCGGAGGGGCTGCCGGCGATCAGCAGGACGGATTGTTGCGCGGACATTGTTGAAAGTTTTCCCTGATGTGCCTGTGTGGCCAAGCGTGGTGTGACAGCTCTTCAATTCCAGTGCCGGCGCGGAACCGGCTCAGCCGGGCCGCAGCGGGCGCCCCCTGGGGGGAGGCGGCCGGAGGCCGCCTCGGGGGTTACTTTCTTGTATAAATCTGGTCGAAGGAGCCGCCGTCGGCGAAGTGCTCCTTGTCGGCCTTGGTCCAGCCGCCAAAAGCCTGGTCTATGGTGAACAGGTTCAGCTTGGGGAACTGCTTGGCGTACTTGGCAATGGCTTTTTGCGAGACGGCCGGGCGGTAGAAGTTCTTGCCGGCAATGTCCTGGCCTTCTTCGGAGTAGAGGTACTTCAGGTATTCCTCGGCCACGGCGCGTGTGCCCTTTTTGTCCACGTTCTTGTCGACCACGGCGACGGCCGGTTCGGCCAGGATGCTCAGCGAGGGCGCGACCACGTCGAACTTGGCGCCGAATTCTCTTTCCAGCAGGTAAGCCTCGTTTTCCCAGGCGATCAGCACGTCGCCCTGGGCACGCTGGGCAAAGGTGATGGTGGAGCCGCGGGCGCCGGTATCCAGCACCGAGACGTTGCCATAGAGCTTGGCGACAAACTCCTTGGCCTTGGCGTCGCTGCCGTATTTGCGCTTGGCGAATTCCCAGGCCGCCAGGTAATTCCAGCGGGCGCCGCCCGAGGTCTTGGGGTTGGGCGTGATCACATTGATGCCGGGCTTGACGAGGTCATCCCAGTCCTTGATGCCCTTGGGATTGCCCTGGCGCACAGCCAGCACGATGGTGGAGGTATAGGGCGAGGAGTTGTGCGGCAGCTTTTTCTGCCAGTCGGCCGACAGCCAGCCGCCGTTTTTCACCAGTGCGTCGGTGTCGCCGGCCAGGGCCAGCGTGGCGACGTCGGCGTCCAGGCCGTCAATGATGGAGCGCGCCTGCTTGCCCGAGCCGCCGTGCGACTGCTTGATGGTCACGTCCTGGCCGGTCTTGGCCTTCCAGTATTTGATGAAGGCGGCGTTGTACTCGACGTAAAGCTCGCGCGTCGGGTCGTAGGACACATTGAGCAGCGTGACGGGCGGCTTGGGCGGCTGCTGGGCCTGGGCCGTCAGCAGTGACCCTGCCAGCGTCAAACCCAAACCCAGGGCGGCGGCCGTGCGGATGGAAACATTGATAAAGTTGCGGCGTGAAGTCATGGTTGCTCTCTTTTCCAGAAAATGCGTGTAAATGCAGACAAAATGGATTCTGGAAGCAGCCTTAGAAAACCGGAACGAATAAAAACTCAGTTCTTTATTCTGTATTTATCCTTGGACTCCCTTTTGGGCCCTCGGATCACCCTTTTAGATCCCCCCGATACACGAAAGAACCCTCGCCATGGCACGCCTCGTCAAATGCATCAAGCTCGGTAAAGAAGCCGAAGGCCTGGACTTCCCCCCCTACCCCGGCGCCCTGGGCAAACGCATCTGGGAAGAAGTCAGCAAGGAAGCCTGGGCGGACTGGATGAAGCAGCAGACCATGCTGGTCAATGAAAACCGGCTGAACCTGGCCGACGCCCGCGCCCGCCAGTACCTGGCGCGCCAGATGGAGAAACACTTCTTCGGCGAGGGCGCCGACGCGGTGCAAGGCTACGTGCCTCCCACCCCCTGATACGGCGGCATGCCCGAACGCATTGAGTGGCTGGACGACGGCACGGCCGGCGGAAGCCCCTTCAGCCCGCGTTTCGGCGACCGCTACCGCAGCGAACTGGGTGGCCTGGACCAGGCCAAAGAAGTCTTTCTCAAGGGCTGCGGCCTGCCTGCGGCCTGGGCCGGCCAGCCGCAATGGACGGTGCTGGAGACCGGTTTCGGCCTGGGCCTGAACTTTCTTGTGACCTGGGCCGCCTGGAAGGCCGACCCGGACCGCCCCCGCCTGCTGCATTTCGTCTCGACCGAGGCCTTCCCGGCCAGCGCGGCCGACGTGCTGCGCAGCGCCCAGACCCATCCTGAACTGGTCCCCTTGGCCGAGCAGTTGCAGGCCCAGCTTTGGGGCCTGCTGCCGGGCTTTCACCGCCTGGTGTTTGAAGGCGGCCGGGTCTTGCTGACGCTGTGCATAGGCGATGCCAAAGCCATGCTGCGCGAGCAATCTTTCGAGGCCGATTCGGTCTACCTGGACGGCTTCAGCCCGCAGCGCAACCCTGACATCTGGGATGTGCACACCTTCAAGGCGGTGGCGCGCTGCTGCCGGCGCGGCACACGGGTGGCGACCTGGACCATCGCGCGCAGCGTGCGCGATGCGCTGGCCCAATCCGGCTTTGTCGTCAAAAAAGTGCCGGGCATACCGCCCAAGCGCGACAACCTGCAGGGCGAGTTCAACCCGGCCTGGGAACCCAAAAAAGCCCAGCCGCCGCCGGCGCGCCGCGCCCCGGGCAGCTGTGTGGTGGTGGGCGCGGGCCTGGCCGGCGCGGCCGTGGCAGCCAGCCTGGCGCGCCGCGGCTGGCAGGTCACGGTGCTGGACGCGGCCGAAGAACCGGCCGCCGGTGCCTCCGGCCTGCCGGCCGGTTTGCTGGCGCCGCATGTCTCGCCCGACGACAACCCGCTCTCGCGCCTGTCGCGCCACGGTATACGCGCCACGCTGCAGCAGGCCGAAACTCTGCTGCAAGCCGGCGACTGGGGTCGCACCGGCGTGCTGGAACACACGGTGGAACACCCGCGCAAACGGCCCGAGGCCTGGCAGGCGGACTGGGCAGACGCGGCGGGCGACTGGAGCCGCCCGGCCGAGGCCGCCCAGCTCGCGGACTGCGGCCTGCCGCCGGATGCGCCCGCGCTGTGGCATGCACGCGCCGGCTGGATACGGCCGGCTGGCCTGGTCGATGCCTGGCTGGCCACGCCGGGCGTGTTATCGCAGGGCCGGTCGGCGGTGGCCCGGCTGAGCCATGCCTCCGGCCAGTGGCAGCTTTGGGATGCGCAGGGCCGGGAGCTGGCGCGTGCCGAACTCGTGGTGCTCGCGGCTGGGTATGCGAGCCGCGCGCTGGCCGCTGGCGCCGAGACAGAAAATACCAGCGAGCTCGCGCTGCAGGCCATACGCGGCCAGGTCAGCTGGGGCCGGCATGAGCCCGGCACGGCCGGCGCCCTGCCCGCTTTCCCGGTGAACGGCCACGGCAGCCTGGCGCCCGCCGTGCCCCTGGCCGGCGAGGCCGGCGGCCTGGCCTGGGTCATGGGTTCGAGCTTTGAACGAGACAACCCCGAGGCCGAAATACGCCCCGAGGACGACCGCCACAACTTCAGCCGGCTGCAAAGCCTGCTGCCCGAAACGGCACGCGCGCTGGCCGCGCAGTTCGAGGCCGGGAATGTTCAAAGCTGGGCCGGCGTGCGCTGCGCGACGCCCAGCCGCCTGCCCATGCTGGGGCCGCTGGCGGCCGGCTTGTGGGTTTGCTGCGGCATGGGTTCGCGTGGGCTGAGTTTTGCCGCGCTGAGCGGGGAGTTACTGGCGGCCCGGCTGCACGCCGAACCGCTGCCGCTGGAGCAGCGCCTGGCCGATGCGCTGGCGCCGCAACGCGCACCAGCCGCCTGAAGCTCAGCTCAGGCTGCGCAGCAGGTACTTGAGTTTTCCGGGATGCAGGGGTTTGCGCAGGCTGCCCCGCGCGCCGGCAAACCAGCCGCGCACCGCGTCCAGCGGGGTCAGCTTGCTGCCGGTCAGGATCAGGAATTCGACGGGCGGGCGCGAGGCCTCGACGCGTTTGACCATCTCCCAGCCATCGATGTCGGGCAGGTCCATGTCGAGGATCACGAGTTTGTAAAGCCGTGTGTCCATGAGCTTGAGCGCTTCGGCGCCGCTGGCGGCCTCGTCCACGACCAGCCGGCCGGCCATGGCCAGGCGGGCGCGCAGGTAGAGGCGCGCATCGCGGTCGGCGTCCACCACCAGCACCTGGGCCTGCTGGGCTTCGGCTGCGGGTTCTTCCAGCGGCGCGGGCGCGGTGGGGGCTTGGGAATCAAAGTCGAGGTCCAGGTCCAGCACGGCGCCTGACTCGGACAGCAGGTCCAGGTCGAGTTCGGCTTCCGCCGGCTTGCCGGCGGCTTGGGGGTGCTCGGCCTCCAGCAAGGCGTCCATGCCTTCAATCACGGCCGCCCATTGCAGCGGGCGCTTGATCGCGAGGCGGGCCCGGGACGGCGCGTTGTCGCCTATCCAGACCAGGTTGAGATCGTCATGGGCGGGGTTGGCCAGCTCGATCGCGGCCTCCCAGCTGTCGCCGTCTATCAGGGCCAGCTCGGCTTCTTCGGGTGCGGCCGCGGTCCACAGCGCGTAGGCCGTGGGCCGTGTTTCGGACAGGCGAAACACCGTGTTCAGGGCGTGACGTTCCACGTCATCAAACCCGAACACTTTTACAAATATCCGCTTGACAGCCTCACCACCCGTATTCGTCATGTGGGCCCGATTATGCGGGGATTCGGCAGGCCTTTCTCCATGAAATTGGCGCTCGTTGCCAAAAGGTCACTTCATGGCCGCAGACGGTCGGCGGGCCTTGACATAGTCGTCCGGCGGCAGATAGGCCTTGCCGTCGGCATAGCGCCATTGCACCATGGTGCCCTTGTTGCCGCGCAGGTCCAGTTTGCCCACATAGGCGCCCATGGTGGACTGGTGGTCGATGGCGCGGAACTCGGCCGGGCCGAAGGGAGTGGAGAACTTCAGGCCGCGCAGCGCCACGACCAGCTTCTCGCTGTCGGTGGAGTTGGCCTTCTTGATGGCGGCGAAAATCGCCTGCATGGTGGAATAACCCACGACCGAGCCGACCTTGGGGTATTCGTTGAAGCGGCGGTAGTAGTTGGCGGCGAAGCTGGCGTGCTCGCGCGAGTCGATCTGGTCCCAGGGGTAGCCGGTCACGATCCAGCCCCTGGGCGTTTCGTCCTTGAGCACATCCAGGTACTCGGGCTCACCCGACAGCAGCGACACCACGGGTACCCTGGGGAAGATGCCGCGCTGGTTGCCCTCGCGCACCAGCTTGGCCAGGTCGGCGCCGAAGGTCACGTTGAAGATGGCGTCGGGCTTGCTCTGCATGGTGGCCTGCAGCGTGGTGCCGGCGTCCAGCTTGCCGAGCGCCGGCCACTGCTCGCCGACGAACTCCACATCGGGACGCCTGGCCTTGAGCAGTTCCTTGAAGGCCGCCACGGCGCTGGTGCCGTATTCATAATTGGGCGCGATCACGGCCCAGCGCTTGGCCGGCAGTTTGGCGGCCTCCTCGACCAGCATGGCGGCCTGCATATAAGTGCCGGGGCGCAGGCGGAAGGTGTAACGGTTGCCCTTGTCCCAGATCAGCGCGTCGGTCAGCGGCTCGCTGGCGATAAACACCTTTTTGTTCTTCTGGGCATGGTCGGCCAGCGCCAGCCCGACGTTGGACAGGAAACCGCCGGCCAGCACGTCGACCTTTTCCTTGGACGTCAGCTCGATCGCATGGCGCAAGGCCTCTTCGGGCTTGCCGGCATCGTCGCGGGCGATGACCTCGACCTTGCGGCCCAGCAGGCCGCCGGTGACGTTGATTTCTTCCACGGCGAGCTGCCAGCCCTGGCGGTAGGGCTGTGTGAACTGGGGGATGGTCGAATAGCTGTTGATTTCGCCGATCTTGACGGGCGTTTTCGAGCCGCCCTGCGCCAGCGCCAGGCCGGCCGCCGACGCCAGAAACAAACCGCCCAGCAGGGCGGATTTTGCAAATTTCACGGTTTTCTCCAAAAGTAAGCGATTCGTTCCATCGAGCCGGCGCACGGGGGGGGCAGCCGGCCGGGAAAAGCAGGGACTGTACCAGTGCATTGTGGACGTGGGATGCCCGGATGCTCGGTTGTGGATTTTCTTTAAGCAGACAGCGGCCTGAATCGCCCGGAAATCCGCATATTTGCTCGCGAATAAGCTTATCCAGATAACGGCAGAACAAATGTGTAGTTTGTTTTTATAAGCTGCACACTTACATTTTCCGGCATGCATGAATTTGCCTTTGTATTTGCCGGCTTTGCCGTGGGTTTGGTGGTGGGCCTGACCGGCGTGGGCGGCGGCTCGCTGATGACGCCGCTGCTGATCTTCTTTTTCGGCATCAAACCGCACCTGGCCATAGGCACCGACCTGCTGTTTGCCGCCTTCACCAAGATGGGCGGCACCGTGAGCCTGGCGCGCGCCCGCGCGGTCGACTGGAAAATCGTCGGCCAGACGGCCGCCGGCAGTATCCCGGCCTCGCTGGCCACGCTCTATATGCTGCAGCGCCTGGGCCCCGCCAATCCGGCGACCCAGGCCATCATGACCACCACCCTGGGCCTGGCGCTGCTGCTGACGGCAGGCGCCACCTTCTACAAGGTGCTGCGCGGAAAAGCCGCCCCCACCAGCATCGCCCCCGAAGCCATCGTCCAGGCCACGCGCGCGCGCCACTGGTCGCTGCCGCTGCTGTTCGGCGCGGTCATAGGCACCCTGGTCACCCTGACGTCCGTGGGCGCGGGCGCCATTGGCGTGATCGTGCTGATGCTGCTCTACCCCACCCTGCCGCTGCCGCGCATCGTGGCGGCCGACATCGCCCATGCCGTGCCGCTGACCCTGGTGGCGGGCCTGGGCCATGCCTCCATCGGTTCGGTCGACTGGTCGCTGCTGATCAAGCTGCTGGCCGGCTCCCTGCCCGGCATCTGGCTGGGCTCGCACCTGGTGCACAAGACGCCGGACCGTGTGATCCGCTCGCTGCTCTCGGTGCTGCTGGCCTATGCCGGCGTGAAACTGATCTCGATCTGAACGGCTCCAGGCCGCTCTCTTTATAAAAAAATCCCACGTTTGAATCCCGACAGCCATGTACCAATACACAGAATTTGACCGCGAGTTTGTCCAAGCCCGCGCCAACCAGTACCGCGACCAGCTAAGCCGCTGGCAGGCCGGCAAGCTGCCGGAAGACGAATTTCGCCCGCTGCGCCTGCAAAACGGCTGGTATGTGCAGCGCTATGCGCCCATGCTGCGTGTGGCCGTGCCCTACGGCGAGCTGTCGAGCGCGCAGGTGCGCGTGCTGGCGAAGATCGCCCGCGAATACGACCAGCCCAATGCGGCGCTGTTCAACGACGCCCAGGCCAAACAGGACAAGCTGGGCCCCGTCAACCTCAAGAGCGGCCTGTCGGTCAGCTCCAAGCTGACGACCGGCTATGCCCACTTCACGACGCGCCAGAACGTGCAGTACAACTGGATTCCGCTGGACAAATCGGCCGACGTGATGGACCTGCTGGCCAGCGTCAACATGCACGGCATCCAGACCAGCGGCAACTGCATACGCAACATCACCAGCGACGAGCGCGCCGGCATCGCCGTCGACGAGATCGCCGACCCGCGGCCCTTCGGCGAGATCCTGCGCCAGTGGAGCACGCTGCACCCCGAATTCGCCTTCCTGCCGCGCAAGTTCAAGATCGCCATCAGCGGCGCCCGCGAAGACCGCGCCGCCACGGCCTGGCACGACGTGGGCCTGCACCTGGTGCGCAACGCCGAAGGCGAGTTGGGCTTCAAGGTGCTGGTGGGCGGCGGCATGGGCCGCACGCCTGTCATAGGCACGGTGATACGCGAGTTCCTGCCCTGGAACCAGATCATGAATTACCTGGAAGCCGTGGTGCGCGTGTACAACCGCTACGGCCGCCGCGACAACATCTACAAGGCCCGCATCAAGATCCTGGTGAAGGCCGAAGGCCAGCGTTACATCGACGAGGTCGAAGCCGAGTACAAGCAGATCCTCGAGCACGACGGCGCGCCGCACACCATCCCCCAGGAAGAACTGGACCGCGTGACGGCCTCCTTCGTGCCGCCGACGCTCAACTGCGACCGCAAGAGCGCCGACGTGAAGATCGCCAACATCCTGCGCGCCGCCGCCGAGGACGACATCGAGTTCGGCCGCTGGCTGCAGCGCAACGTGGCGCCGCACCAGAACCCCGACCTGCGCGCCGTGACCCTGTCCTTCAAGCGCCTGGGCCAGGCCCCGGGCGACGCGACGGCCGACCAGCTCGACATCGCCGCCGACCTGGCCGACCAGTTCAGCGCCGGCGAGGTGCGCGTCACGCACGACCAGAACCTGCTGCTGCCCTGGGTGCGCTGCGACGAGCTGCCCGAACTCTGGCGCGCCGCCCGCAAGGCCGGTTTTGCCAAGCCCAACGTCCGCCTGCTGACCGACATGATCGCCTGCCCCGGCGGCGACTTCTGCTCGCTGGCCAATGCGCGCTCCATCCCCATCGCCGAGGCCATCACCGAGCGCTACCAGGACATGGACGAGCTGCACGACCTGGGCGAGATCGACCTGCACATCAGCGGCTGCATCAACTCCTGCGGCCACCACCACAGCGGCCACATCGGAATCCTGGGCGTGGACAAGGACGGCCTGGAGTGGTACCAGGTCTCGCTGGGCGGCTCCGACGGCTCCGCGCTGAGCGGCGCCTCGGTGCCCGGCAAGGTGGTGGGCCCCTCGTTCACCGGCGCCGAAGTTCCCGAAGTGATTGAAGCGGTGCTGGACACCTACCGCCAGCTGCGCGAAGACGGTGAAACCTTTATCGCGACCCTGCGCCGCATCGGCATGGAGCCCTACAAGGCCGCCGCCAAGGCCGCGCGCTTTGCCCCCAACACCGTCGCGCACTGAAAGGAATGACGATGAAACTGCTGCCTTTCAACGAACACAGCGGCACCGAACAAGCCGGTGTCCTGGCCATCGCGAACGACGCCGATCCCTTCGAGGTTTCGCTGGCCGGCGTTGCGCGCATAGACCTGCACTTCCCGAAATTCACCGACGGCCGCGCCTACAGCCAGGCCTTTTTGCTGCGCCGCCGCCGTGAATTCAAGGGCGAGATCCGCGCCACCGGCGACGTGCTGGTGGACCAGCTGGCGCAGATGGAGCGCAGCGGCTTTGACACCGCGGTGCTGCGCGCCGACCAGGACATGGCCATCGCCCAGCGCGTGCTGGCCAGCTACCCCGGCTACAGCGCAGGCCGCTACCAGGGCGACGCGGTGCACATTGCCCCCCACTTCAAGGAAGCGGCTGCCGCCTGAACACCATGAGTCTCGACCTTGCAAAAATCAATGCGGAACTCGGCCACAACGCGCAGGGCCTGGTGGGCTGGGCCGTGGGACTGGGCCGGCCCGCCATCGTCACCACCAATTTCCGCCCCTTCGAGGCGGTGATACTGCACATGGTGACGCGCGCCAATCCCCGCGTTCCCGTGGTCTGGATGGACAACGGCTACAACACCGAGGCCACCTACCGCTTCGCCGACGAAGTGACCCGTCTGCTCAAGCTGGACCTGCATATTTACCTGCCGCGCCGCTCCCGCGCGCATCGCGAGGCCGTGGAAGGCCCGACCCCGGCGCTGGACGATCCGCGTCACGCGGCCTTTACTGAAGAGGTGAAACTCGAGCCCTTTGCCCGCGCCCTGCGTGAAACCGCCCCCCAGGTCTGGTTCACGGCCCTGCGCGCCACCGACACCGCGGTGCGCGCCCAGATGGACCCGGTCAGCGTCAACCCCGACGGCCTGATCAAGGTTGCGCCGCTGCTGCACTGGTCTTCCAAGGACCTTTACCAGTACTGCGAAATCAACGGCCTGCCCAACAACTTCGACTATGTGGACCCCACCAAGGGCGAAGACAACCGCGAGTGCGGCCTGCACCTTGCGCACTGACAGCCCCTTCCCGATGCCCCCCATGCCCCACCCCGCAGACCTATGAACGCCCGCACACCCTCCCATCTGCTGCCAGCCGACCCGGCGACCTCCATCGCGCGGCTGTCAAACTCCCACCTCGATGCGCTGGAAGAAGAAACCATCTTCATCCTGCGCGAAGTGGCCGCGGCTTTCGAGCGCCCGGCCCTGCTGTTTTCGGGCGGCAAGGACTCGCTGGTGATGCTCAAGTGCGCCGAAAAGGCCTTTGGCGTGGGCCGCATCCCCTACCCGCTCTTGATGATTGACACCGGCCACAACTTCCATGAAGTGACCGATTTCCGCGATTTCCGCGCCAAGGAACTGGGCGCCGAGCTGATCGTGCGCAATGTCGAGGACTCGATGAAACGCGGCACCGTGCGCCTGGCCCATCCGGGCGAGTCGCGCAATGTGCACCAGTCGGTCACGCTGCTGGAGGCGATCGACGAATTCCGCTTTGACGCGCTGATAGGCGGCGCACGCCGCGACGAGGAAAAGGCCCGCGCCAAGGAGCGCATTTTTTCCCACCGCGACAGCTTCGGCCAGTGGCAGCCCAAGGCGCAGCGCCCCGAGCTCTGGACGCTGTTCAACACCCGGCTGCAGCCCGGCGAGCATTTCCGCGTGTTCCCGATCTCCAACTGGACCGAGCTCGACGTGTGGCAGTACATCGAACGCGAAAAAATCGCGTTACCCTCGCTGTACTACGCGCACCAGCGCAAGGTGGTCGAGCGCAAGGGCCTCTTGGTGCCGGTGACCGAGCTGACCCCCGCGCGCGACGGCGAACAGGTGGTGGAAAAAACCGTGCGTTTTCGCACTGTGGGCGACATCACCTGCACCTGCCCGGTGGACAGCCCGGCCGCCACGGCCGCCGAGATCGTGATTGAAACACTGGCCGCCGACGTGAGCGAGCGCGGCGCCACGCGCATGGACGACAAGACCTCCGACGCCTCCATGGAAAAGCGCAAGAAAGACGGGTATTTCTGATGAGCACGACTGATTTGACCGCCGGCGACGTGAAACTCGCGCCCCCCGGCCAGAACGACCTCAAGCCGGCGCTGAAATTCATCACCTGCGGCTCGGTCGACGACGGCAAAAGCACCTTGATAGGCCGCCTGCTGGTGGACAGCCGCGCGGTGCTGCAGGACCACCTGGCCGGCGTGCAGCGCGGCGGCGAGACCGACCTGGCCCTGCTGACTGACGGCCTGTCGGCCGAGCGCGAGCAAGGCATCACCATCGACGTGGCCTACCGCTACTTCGCCACCGAAAGCCGCAAGTTCATCATTGGCGACGCGCCCGGCCATGAGCAGTACACCCGCAACATGGTGACGGCCGCCTCCAGCGCCGACGCCGCGGTGGTGCTGGTCGACGCCACCAAGCTGCACTGGAAAAACCCCTCGCTGGAGCTGCTGCAGCAAACCCGCCGCCATTCGCTGCTGGTCAACCTGCTGCGCGTGCCCTCCATCGTGTTCGCGGTGAACAAGCTGGACGCCGTGGAAGACCCGGCACTGGCCTTCAAAAACATAACCGCCGCCCTGGCGGCCTTCGCCAAGGCCGCGCGCATCCCGGTCAAGGCAACCGTGCCGGTGTCGGCCCTCAAGGGCTACAACGTGGTCGACGCCAAGCCCGGCTGGTGCGGTTATGAAGGCCTGTCGCTGCTGCAGCTGCTGGAACACCTGCCCGTCACGGCCGCCGAAAGCACCGAAGCCTTTTCGTTTCCGGTGCAATGGGTCGAAAAATTCTCGTCCTCGTCGGACACCTCGCAGGGCCGCCGCGTTTTCTGGGGCCGTGTCGCCACCGGCGGCGTGCAGCCTGGCCAGAGCGTGACCATCCTTCCCAGCGGCAAGACGGCGGTGGTGGCCCAGGTGCTGGACCACACGCGCCAGCCCAAGACCATACTGGCCGGCCACAGCGCGGGCATCGTGCTGGACCACGAAGTCGACGTGTCGCGCGGCGACTGGCTGCTGGCCGTGGACAGCTTCGAGCCCTCGCGCGAAATCTCGGCCACCGTGGCCTGGATGGACGACGAGCCGCTGGTCGCGGGCCGCGTCTACTGGACGCTGCATGGCCACCGCTGGGTCAAGGCCAAGGTCAAGCGCATCGTGCACAAGCTCGACGTAAACACCCTGGCCGAGGAAGACGCCGGCGAGCTGCCACCCAACGCCATCGGCCACATCGAGCTGAGCCTGCAGGAGCCGCTGGCCACCCTGCCCTATGCGCGTTCGCGCATCCTGGGCTCGCTGGTGCTGGTGGACACGGCCTCGCACAGAACCTCGGGCGCGGCGCTGGTCCTTTGAGCCGGCCTTCACGCGAAGCAGCCCGCGCTTCGCGTTCTTTGATAACCCTGTTGGCGGAAACCTCTTAAAATCGAGGGTTTCCACCGACTAGCCTAGAAAAAACATGACCCACATCGTCTCCGAATCCTGCATCCGCTGCAAATACACCGACTGTGTGGATGTCTGCCCCGTGGACTGCTTCCGCGAAGGCCCCAACATGCTGGTGATCGATCCGGACGAGTGCATTGACTGCGCCGTCTGCATCCCCGAATGCCCCGTGAACGCCATCTACGCCGAGGAAGACGTGCCGGCGGACCAGATCGCCTTCATCAAGCTCAATGTGGAATTGAGCCGCGCCGAGGGCTGGAAAAGCATTACCAAGCGCAAGGACGCCCTGCCCGACGCCGAGGAATGGAAAGACAAGACGGGCAAACTGTCCGAATTGATCCGCTAAGCCGACCCGGGGCCGCCGGCCCCAGGCCCTTGCCGGGCCCCGCCATGCGCCTTGCCGGGCGCCCCAGGAACCATGGAACCCCAACTGAACCAAGAAGTGATCAACACCGCAGCCGAGCACGACGGCCCCATCGAAACCGATGCGGTGATCGTGGGCGCCGGGCCCGTGGGACTGTTCCAGGTGTTCGAGCTGGGCCTGTTGGAGATCAAGGCGCATGTGATCGACTCGCTGGCCTACCCCGGCGGCCAGTGCATAGAGCTCTACCCCGACAAGCCGATTTACGACATTCCCGCCGTGCCCATGTGCACCGGCAAGGAACTGACCGATAACCTGCTCAAGCAGATCGAGCCTTTCGGTGCGACCTTTCATTTCGGCCAGGAAGTCAGTACGGTCGAACGGCAGCAGGACGGCCGCTTTTTTGTCGAGACCTCCAAGGGCACGCGCTTCCTGACCAAAACCATCTTTATCGCGGCGGGGGTAGGCGCCTTCCAGCCCAAGCTGCTGCGCGTCGACGGCCTGGAGCAGTTTGACGGCAGCCAGCTGTTCTACCGTGTCAAGAACCCGCCCGACTTTGCCGGCAAAAACCTGGTGATCGTGGGCGGCGGCGACTCCGCGCTGGACTGGGCGCTGAATTTCGCGGCCGAGGGCCCGAACAAGGCCGAGAGCGTGATCCTGGTCCACCGGCGCGACGGCTTCCAGGCCGCGCCCGCCAGCGTGGCCAAAATGCGTGAACTCTGCGACGCCTACGAGATGCAGTTCATCGTGGGCCAGGTCACGGGCTACGAAGAAAAGCAAGGCCGGCTCACCGGCGCCAAGGTCACCGGCTCCGACGGCATCACGCGCGTGGTGCCGCTGGACCTGCTGCTGGTGTTCTTCGGCCTGTCGCCCAAGCTGGGGCCGATCGCCGACTGGGGCCTGGACATCGAACGCAAACAGCTCAAGGTGGATACAGAGAAGTTCTCCACCAACATTCCGGGCATCTTCGCGGTGGGCGACATCAACACCTACCCTGGCAAGAAAAAGCTGATCCTCAGCGGCTTCCACGAGTGCGCGCTGGCGGCCTTTGGTGCGGCGCCCTTCATCTTCCCGGATAAAAAAATCCACCTGCAATACACCACGACCAGCCCGAAACTGCACAAGGTGCTGGGCGTCGAGTCGCCGGTGTTCGACGACTGAGCCGGGACAGCCCCTGTGCCCTCCAAGAGCCCGCCATGCGCGGGCTTTTTGCTGCGGCCCGAATCAAGCCCGAATCCATCCTACAATTTGCGCTGTGCCCGCAAGGGCGCTTTCGCTGGGGGTGTTGCCGCGGTTCGTGATTGCGAACGGCGGCGGCTGAGAAAGTCCCTTTGAACCTGATTTGAGGTAATCCTCGCGCAGGGAAGCATGTTCCGGATGTCCGCAGCGCTTGCGGGCTTCAAGCAGGCCGACCTGGCATTGAAGATCGGAACTGCTGATGACCACGCCCTCGACCTCCGCCACCGGCAACACCGCGCTCACGCCACTGCCTACAGGCGAGCGCCTGTTCGGCTGGAACGACCATGCCGCGCTCTGGCTCAGCCTGGGCGTGGGCCTGCTGGTCATGCAGATAGGCGCCTACCTGGTGCCGGCCCTGGGAACACAAACAGCGCTGGCGGTGATCGTCTGCGGCTCCATCCTGGGTGCGGGCCTGCTGGCCTGGACCGCCAAGATCGGCTGCGACAGCGGGCTTTCGAGCGCCGGGCTGATGCATGCGACCTACGGCAGCAGCTTCGCGCGCCTGCCGGTGCTGCTCAACATCGTGCAACTGATAGGCTGGACCACCTTCGAGTTGGTGGTGATGCGCGACGGCACCATCGCCATCGCGCGCCAGTCCGGCAGCTTTGCGGGCGCCGTGTGGCCCCTGCTGGCCACCCTGCTCTGGGGCGCGGTGCTGCTGGCGCTGCTGTCGGGCTCCATGGTCAGGCTGGTGCGCAAATTCATAGGCCGCTGGGGGCTGCCGCTGGTCATCGCCTCGCTGCTGTGGCTGAGCTGGCAGTTCCTGGCCAAGGCCAACAGCCAGGGCCTGGCCGCGCTGTGGAGCCGCCCCGGCGAGGGCGGCATGGGCACGCTGTCGGCGCTAGACCTGGTGATCGCGATGCCGGTTTCCTGGCTGCCGCTGGTGGCCGATTTCGCGCGCCATGGGCGCGACGGCAACAGCGCCCTGCGCGGCACCTGGCTGGGTTATGCGATTGCCAACATCTGGTGCTACGCGCTGGGCGTGCTGGTGGCCGTCACGACGCCCAGCACCGACCTGGTCGCCGCGCTGCTGCTGGCGCAGGGCGGGCTGCTCGCGCTGGGGCTGATCCTGATCGACGAAGTCGACAACGCTTACGGCGACCTGTACTCGGGCTCGGTGGCCGGCCACAGCCTGAAGCCGGCTTGGAGCGTGCGCCGCTGGGGCGTGGGCCTGGCCCTGCTGTGCACCGCGCTGGCGCTGGTGCTGCCCATGCACAGCCTGGAGCCGTTTTTGCTGATGCTCAGTTCGGTGTTTGTGCCCTTGTACGGCGTGATCCTGGCTCGGCTGGCCGGCACGCCCCATATCGCCTCGCTGGTGGCCGTACGCAAGGTAAACCCCAGCGCCGTCGCGATCTGGCTGCTGGGCATTGCCTGCTACCACCTGTGCGCCAAGCTGGCGCCCGACTGGGGCGCCGCGCTGCCGACGCTGGTGCTGACCTTTACCCTGGCGCGGCTCACGCGCGCCGGCTCTTCCGACTCCTCCGGCGCTTCCGGCGCTAGCGCAGCGGCTTGAGCCGCATCGCGAGGGGTGCGTGGCTGTGGTTCAGCGGCCCGCTGCCCTCGCCTGTGCGCACCCGGGCACCGGCCTGCAGCGCCGCGCGCACATAGGCGCGCGCCAGCTGCACGGCCCCCAGCAGGGGTTGGCCCAGGGCCAGGTGGGCGGCGATTGCAGATGACAGCGTGCAGCCGGTGCCGTGGGTGTTGGGGCTGGGAATACGCGGCCCGCGCATCCAGTGCAGCTCGCCGCTTTGGGTGGCCAGCAGGTCGCTCACCACATCGCCGGGCAAATGCCCGCCCTTGAGCAGCACGGCGCGCGCGCCTTGGGCCAGCAGTTCCTGCGCCGCCGCCTGCATGGCTTCTTCATCGGCCAGCGGCCGGCCGACCAGCAGCGCCGCTTCATCGAGGTTGGGCGTGACGACCATCGCGCGCGGAAACAGCTCACGCACCAGCATCGCGATGGCCGGATTGTCGATCAGCACCGCGCCGCTGGTGGCGACCATGACCGGGTCCAGCACCACGTTCGGCAGCGCGTGGCGGTCTATGGCTTCAGCCACGGTCTGCACGATGTCGGGCGCGTGCAGCATGCCTATCTTCACCGCGTCCGCGCCTATGTCTTCGATGACGGCGTCGATCTGCTCGCCCAGCATCTGCGGCGGCACGCCGTGGATGGCGCGCACCCCGCGCGTGTTCTGCGCCGTCAGGGCGGTGATGGCCGTCATGCCGTAGCAGCCCAGCGCGGCGAAGGTTTTAAGGTCAGCCTGGATGCCGGCCCCGCCGCCGCTGTCGGAACCCGCGATGCTCAGGACGCGGGGATATTCATGGTCAAAGAGAGTGTCAGTCATTGGCTTATCCGTGGTTCTGGGGCATGGTCGCACAGCGACCTCAGCGCGGCCGCCGCCGCGCGCGCGTCGTCGGCGGCGCACAGCGCGCTCACCACGGCCAGGCCGTCGGCACCCGCGCGCAGCACCTCGCGTGCGTTGCCGGCATGGATGCCGCCTATGACCACCAGCGGCAGGCGGGTGGCGGCCCGTACAACGGCCAGCCCTTCCAGGCCCCAGGGGTCTTTGGTATCGGTTTTGGTGGGGGTCGAAAACACCGGGCTCACGCCCAGGTAATCGACCGGCAGCGCCGCGCTTTGCCGCACGTCGTCCATGGACTCGACCGACCAGCCTATGAACACGCTGGGCGGCAGCAGCTTGCGCGCCTCGTCGGCCGGCAGGTCGTTCTGCCCCAGGTGCACGCCGTCAGCGCCGCAAGCCAGGGCAATGTCGATGCGGTCGTTGATGACCAGCGGTATGCCTTGGGGTGCGAGCAGTGCTTTCAGGATCAGGGCCTGGGCCAGGAATTCGCGCGTGCCCAGCTGCTTTTCGCGCAGTTGCACGCAGCTGACCCCGCCTTGCACGGCCTCGGCCACCACGTCGGCCAGGGGCCGGCCGCGCATCAGCGCCTGGTCGGTCACCAGGTAAAGCCGCAGGACTTCTGGGTTTAGCCGCGCCATGCCCTCGTCCCTCAATCGTTCGCCACGTCCAGCTTCAGGCGGGCAGTGAAGGTGGCCTTGTCCAGTAATTGCAGTTCATCGAGCAGTTGCACGGCCATGCTGCCCACGCCCAGGCCGCGCGCCTGGGTTTTTTCCGCCGCCACTTCGCCGGCAAGGCCCAGGAAGGCCATCGCCGCCGTGGTGGCGCGCCAGGCATCCGGCTGCACCGCGCAAAACGCGCCAATAAGGGCTGTGGCTGAGCAGCCGACACCGGTGATGCGGGTCATCCAGGGATGGCCGTTGGAAAGCCGGGCCCAGCGGCGGCCGGCATCCAGGACATGGTCGGTCTCGCCGCTCACGCAGACCACGCCCTCGGTGCGGGCGGCCAATGCCCGCGCGGCATCCAGCGCATCGCCGGCCGCGGCCCCGCTGTCGACGCCGCGCGTTTTCACGGCGGTGCCGGCCATGCTCATGATTTCAGAGCCGTTGCCGCGAACCACCGTGGGCGCGGCGACGGCCAGGAGGGCCTCCAGCGCGGCGTTGCGGTAAGGCGTGGCGCCCGCGCCGACCGGGTCGAGCACGCAGGGAATCCCGCGCGCCGAGGCGGCCGCCAAGGCCAGCTTCATGCTCTCGACCCAGTAGGGGTCCAGCGTGCCGATGTTCAGCACCAGCGCCTGGGCGATGCCAGCCATGTCGCGCACCTCTTCATGGGCATGCGCCATGACGGGCGAGGCGCCCGCGGCCAGCAGTACATTGGCGTTGAAATTGATCACCACCAAGTTGGTGATGCAGTGCACCAGCGGCGAATGCTCGCGAACCGACGCGAGGTCGGACCAGAGATCTGCAACAGAAAGATGGGAAGCCATGTGCGCTTGCTCTGATAACGATGCTGACGGGCGGCGCAATGCCGAGGATGGCTTCGGCCCGCGCCAAGGTTGCGGGGCCGTGTCAGGCAATTATCACGGATGCCGCCTCGCCGCAGGATAAGCCGCGCCTAATTCACGCTACAAGGTTTCCAGCTTCAGTTTTTTTGCCGGCACAGAAGCCCCCGCCCCTAAAACCGGCACGAGGCGCCTAGAATGATTTTCGGCACGCCCTGCGTTATGCTTTTCGAAATCAATTCCGAAAAGCCATCCCGGCAGGAACATCTCACTCCAAAGCCCAAACCCATGAGCCAAACCCCAATTCACGAATTTCATAATCAGGAACTTCTGGAGGTCATCCCCTGGGGATCCAAAAAATTGATTGAGGTGGGTTGCAGTTCCGGCGCCCTGGCAAGAGAGTTCAAGAAAATAGCGCCGGGCTGCCACTATTTCGGGGTAGAGATAGACCCTGATTACGCCAAGTTGGCGGACCGCTACTGCAACGAAACCCTGGTCATGGACATCGAGAATGCCGACGACGCATTCTGGAGCAAGCACGCGGACAGGGATTGCTGGATCTTCGGCGACTGCCTTGAGCACCTGAGAAATCCCTGGAATATCCTGCGCAAAGTACGCGCGGCCATGCCGCCGGGGGCCAGCATCGCAGCCTGCATTCCGAACGCGCAGCATTGGTCCCTCCAGGCCCGGTTAAGCATGGGGGATTTCCGCTACGAGGAAAGCGGCTTGCTGGACAAAACCCATTTGCGGTTTTTCACTAGGCAAACCATCCTGGAAATGTTTAATGACACGGGATTCACGGTCACGGAATTCATCCCCAGAATTATTTTTCCCGAACCCGCGAGGGATCAATTCCTTCCAGCCATCGAACAGCTTGCGAGGTTGGCAGGCGCGGATCCGAAAACCGCGGCGGAGGATGCGATACCCATTCAGTATGTTGTCAGGGCCGAGCCCCGATAACGCTCAGGCCTGCCTCGCCAAATCCATAAAGGGTTAAAACCAGACCTTCAACATCTGGGCATGGCTTACATAGGGAAAATCCACCTGTTCGGTCATGCCGTCGCTTGCCTCTTTTGGCAAACGATCTTTGTATTTTTCCCGGAATCTGCTCGCGTAGGTTTTATAGACACCCTCAAAATCTCCGACAGTTGATTTATGGGCAATCAGGATGTCCTTGCATACCGCCACTTCAAAGCCGCGCAAAAAAGCCGCGTAAGTGAAGTCCGTGTCATACCCGTGAAAACCATCAAAAGTTTCCTCATCGAATCTCACTGAATCGACGACACGGCGATTGGCAGCGATAAAAAATCCGTCTAGTGCCTGTATGCCCTTGATCTGCGTCAGCTCTGCCCCGCCCCATACCGAAACATGAAAAAGATCACTGGGCCAGGTGTTGGCGGCCGGATAGGCGAGCACGCCATGGACATAAGGGTCACCGCTGCTCATCCACTTGCTATCCTTGAGCCGGCTCGTACCGGCGCACCCTATGACATCGAAGGTTTGCAAATGCGTGCGAAGCAAGCTGGAAAAACTCGGCGAAATGATCTCTATGTCGTCATGGCAAAAAACCAGAATATCGCCCCGGCTTTTCTCGATGCCTCTGTTGTACCCCTCGCACAGCGATTTGGCATCATGTATGCCAATGACTTCGTACGGTGAATCACCGAAACGCTCTCTTAAGTTGCCGCACACCAGCTCATACTTGACCGGATCAATGCTGCAGATGATGACGGATACCAACGAGTCCTTTTTCTCCGCTTCATTGGCACCAACACCAGGGTCGACCAGATTCTGAGGAATTTCCGCAAAACGCGCGGCAGTACGGTAAATCAGCCCCGTAAGCAAGAGCACCGCGAAAATGAGCGCAGCCGGCAGATACTTCTGCCACAGCAAACATGAGACCAGTGCGATAGCGCAGCACGCCCAAAAAATTCTAAAAATGATTCTGCGGATTACCCAGCTGCGGGCTGGAGGATTTGTTTGGAAAGACTGCATATTGGCGTAGGTTATCACCGGCCAGGAGTTGGCTTTCCGCATGGAACACCGCGTCGCGCGACCATGCCTAAAGGCACGATCAACGTGACTTGCAAGCCCAACCCTTTTGGCGAAACTAAAATGCTATCAATAAAATAGCAAAGCACACTCTCGCTACGAGGGTCTGTATGCCCCAACGCAAAGAAGTCACCTGATAAATAACTGGGGCTTAAAAAGTTCAAAAATTGACGCTATAATTTAAGGCTTCATTCCTCAATAGCTCAGTTGGTAGAGCGCCGGACTGTTAATCCGTAGGTCCCTGGTTCGAGCCCAGGTTGAGGAGCCAGTGAATTTCCGAAATGGGCACCCTTGCGGTGCCCATTTCTTTTTCCGCGGTACAAATCCGCACGCTCGGCGCGCACACAGCGCCATCGCCTGCAGGCCTTGCCGCCGCACCCCACTCAGCTACCATGTGCGCATGCCCTTCCCGGCCTGCTGTTTCCGCGGTTTCATGCCCATGCGCTTTTAAGCCATGGGAAAACTCCCGCGCCCTGTCCCCTGGCTTGCCGCCGGAGAAAGCTTTCCGCCGCTTGAACAAGCCTGGGGACATCACGACCCCGCCCCCGGCCTGCTGGCTGCAGGCGCCGCGCTGGATGTGCCCACGCTGGTACAGGCCTATTCGCAAGGCATATTTCCGTGGTTCAGCCTGGGTCAGCCACCGCTGTGGTGGAGCCCCGATCCGCGCATGGTCTTGCAGACGCGACATTTCAGGCTGCATCGTTCGCTGCGCAAAACGCTGACCCGCTTCCAGGCGCAGACCGGCTGCGAGATTCGTTTTGACAGCGCTTTTGAGCAGGTTATCCATGCCTGCGCGAGCAAACCCCGCGAGGGCCAGCCGGGCACCTGGATTGTCCCGGACATGGTGCAGGCCTACACCTGCCTTCACCGGGCCGGCCATGCCCATAGCGTGGAAACCTGGGTGGACGGCGAGCTGGCCGGCGGCCTTTACTGCGTCAACCTGGGCCTCATGGTGTTCGGCGAATCGATGTTCGCCCACCAGACCGACGCCTCCAAGATCGCGCTGGCAGCGCTGGTAGCTTTTTGCCGCGCCCGCGAGATGGCCATGATCGACTGCCAGCAAAACACCCGGCACTTGGCCTCGCTTGGCGCGGGTGAAATCAGCCGCGCGGAATTTGTCTCCCATCTCGCCGCAAACGTGAACAAAACCGCACCCCTCTGGGAGTTCAAACCCGTATACTGGAATCAGCTTCTGACGACGGGAATGACAGACCTACCGTGACGCACCTCAAAGACTTGCCCCTGCAAACCTTGCAGTTCTATGCAACGGCGCCCTACCCCTGCAGCTACCTGCCAGGCAAGCAGGCCCGTTCGCAGGTCGCAACGCCCAGCCACCTGATCCACAACGACGCCTATTCGGACCTGGTGACCAACGGCTTCAGGCGCAGCGGCATGTTCACCTACCGCCCCTACTGCGACGGCTGCCAGGCCTGCGTGCCGCTGCGGGTGCCCGTCAAGCTCTTCAGCCCGGACCGCAGCCAGCGCCGCGCCTGGAAGCGGCACCATGCGCTGCACGCCCGCATCCTCAAGCTGTGCTTCATGCCCGAGCACTACCAGCTCTACCTGCGCTACCAGAACGGCCGCCACGCCGGCGGCGGCATGGACCATGACAGCATCGACCAGTACACCCAGTTCCTGCTGCAAAGCCGCGTCAATTCACGTCTGGTGGAGTTCCGCGAAACCCTGCCCAACGGCGAGCCGGGCGCGCTCAAGATGGTGTCCATCCTGGACGTGCTGGAAGACGGCATTTCGGCGGTCTACACTTTTTATGAGCCTGACGCCCGCGCGAGCTACGGCAACTACAGCGTGCTCTGGCAGATCGAGCAGGCACGGCGCCTGGAGCTGCCCTATGTCTACCTGGGTTACTGGATCGCCGAGAGCCCCAAGATGAACTACAAGGCGGGGTTCAAACCCAACGAAGTACTGCTGAGCGGCCGCTGGGTGCTCTCCACAACACCTGCAGCTGCCAGCCCGGGCGCCAGCGAACATCCCGACCCGGCCTGAGCCCGCCGCCCCGCATGCGTCACCAGACGCATCTGCATTTCACAGGGTAAAATTTGCAGCAGAAAGCCTGCACATGAAAAAGCCCGACTCCGCCCCTTCCGCCACACCGACCGTTCAGGTCATCGAGAGAATGTTCACCTTGCTCGAAATCCTGGCAAACCGCGAGGAGGCCTTGTCGCTCAAGGAAATCAGCGAAAAATCAGGCCTGCACCCCTCCACGGCCCACCGCATCCTGAACGACCTGGCCACCGGACGTTTTGTCGACCGCCCCGCGGCGGGCAGCTACCGGCTGGGCATGCGCCTGCTCGAACTGGGCAACCTCGTGAAGGCGCGCCTGGATGTGCGCGAAGCGGCACTGATCCCCATGCGCGAGTTGCACAAGATCACGCAGCAGCCGGTGAATCTGAGCATGCGCCAGGGTGACGAAATCGTGTACGTGGAGCGCGCCTACAGCGAACGCTCCGGCATGCAGGTGGTGCGCGCCATAGGCGGCCGCGCGCCGCTGCATCTAACCTCCGTGGGCAAGTTGTTCCTGGCCTTTGACGATCCCCAGCGCCTGCGCACCTATGCGACGCGTACCGGGCTGTCGGGACAGACGCGCAACAGCATCACCCAGTTGCCGGTGCTCGAGCGCGAACTCTCCAAGGCGCGCCAGTACGGCATCGCGCGCGACAATGAGGAGCTGGAATTGGGGGTGCGCTGCATGGCCGCCGGCATTTATGACGACCAGAACAAGCTGGTGGCGGGTTTGTCGATCTCGGCGCCGGCGGACCGGCTCGACGAGCATTGGCTGCCCAAACTGCAGGCAACGGCCAATGAGATTTCAGCGGCGCTGGGCTACAGGCCCAAATAAGAAAGAAGACAGAAGAAAGAGAGCCGCCTTTGGCGTTGCCCGCGGCGAAAATACTCAGCCGTTGGCTTGTTTGGCCGAAGCGCTGACGTTGACCTTGGGCTCGGTCACCGGATTGGACTCCACCCAGCGGCGCACGCGCTCGGCATCGCCCAGGCGGCTCAGCTTGCCGGCGGAATCCAGGAACACCATGATCAGCTTGCGGCCCGCAATTTTGGTCTGCATGACCAGGCACTGGCCGGCTTCGGAGATGTAGCCGGTTTTCTGCAGGCCAATGTCCCAATCGGGGTTCTTCACGAGGCGGTTGGTATTGTTGTACTGCAGCGTGCGGCTGCCGACGGCGACCTGGTAGCCGGTGGAGGTCGACAGTTCACGCAGCATGGGGTCGCCGTGGGCGGCATTGACCAGCGTTGCCAGGTCTTGCGCGCTGGACTGATTGCGGCTGGACAGGCCCGTGGGCTCCACGTAGCTGGTGTCGGTCATGCCCAGCATCTTGGCCTTGGCGTTCATCAGGCTCACGAAGGTGGCCATACCGCCGGGATAGGTGCGGCCCAGGGCATGCGCCGCGCGGTTTTCGCTAGACATCAGAGCCAGGTGCAGCAGTTCGCCGCGGGTCAGCGTGGTGCCGACCTTCAGGCGCGAGCTGCTGCCCTTTTCGGTGTCCACGTCATCCTGCGTCACGGTGATCATCTCGTCCATGGGCAGCTTGGCGCCGCTGATGATGACGCCGGTCATCAGTTTGGTGAGGGACGCGATAGGCAGCACCGCATGGTCGTTCTTGCTGAACAGCACTTCGCGCGTGTCCTGGTCAATCACCAGTGCCACGCTGGACTTGAGTTCGAGTGGATCCTGCGCGCTGTGCAAGCCGGCGATCTGCCCGAAAGACGGTTTCGCCGGCACCGAAGCGCGGATGATGCCGCGGCGCTTGGTAGCTGCAACAAAACGTACGCTCTTGCGCGTGGAGACAACTTTTTTGGAAGCCGACGCCTTCGAAGAGGCATGCTGCTTTTTGACAATGGTATTTTTGGCGGTCGCCGCATTGGCGGCGGGCACTGCAAAGGCGGCTATCAAAGCCACGAATCCAACGATTTTTAATGCGCGATTGAAAATCTGATGAGACATGGTGAATATTGCCTGCGTGGATTGCAATGATGGGATGGCTGGAGTGTATACAAATAGAAAAAGTCACGCAATATCAAAAACTTGCGTGACTTTCCTAAAAATACACTCAATTCGTGCGATTTTTCCGCCTAGCCTCCCGATTTGCACCCAGACTCGGCGCCAAGTCGTTGAATTTAAACGACTTTATTTTCCGAATTGTTACATCAACCCTGCGCGGCCACCCGATCAGCTTTACTTTGGAGCTTGTTCAGGGCGCTCAGATAGGCCTTGGCCGAGGCCACCACGATGTCCGGATCGGCGCCTACCCCATTGACAACCCGACCGCTGTTCTGCAGGCGTACCGTCACTTCCCCCTGGCTTTCCGTCGACCCGCTGATGGCGTTCACAGAGTAAAGCACCATCTCGGCACCGCTTTTGACGTGTGATTCGATGGCCTTGAGGGAAGCGTCCACGGGGCCGTTGCCGTCCGACTCGCCTTTGACTTCCTTGCCGGCCACCGTGAACACGACGCAGGCCTGGGGGCGTTCGCCGGTTTCACTGTGCTGCGACAGGGACACAAAGCCATACTGCTCGTTGTCGTGGGAAGCGCTTTCATCGCTGGCCAGCGCCAGGATGTCTTCGTCGAAAATTTCGCTCTTGCGGTCGGCGAGTTCCTTGAATTTGGCAAAGGCGTTGTTGATGTCGGCCTCGCTCTCCATGGCGACGCCGAGCTCGAGCAATCGCTGCTTGAAGGCGTTGCGCCCGCTCAGCTTGCCCAGCACGATCTTGTTGGCGCTCCAGCCCACGTCTTCGGCGCGCATGATTTCATAGGTGTCGCGCGCCTTGAGCACGCCGTCCTGGTGGATGCCCGAGGCGTGCGCAAACGCGTTGGCGCCGACTACAGCCTTGTTCGGCTGCACCACAAAGCCGGTGGTCTGACTCACCATGCGGCTGGCCGCGAGGATGTGCTGGGTGTCTATACCCAGCTCCAGGCCGAAATAGTCCTTGCGGGTCTTGACGGCCATCACCACTTCTTCGAGCGAGCAGTTGCCGGCGCGCTCGCCCAGGCCGTTGATGGTGCATTCCACTTGCCGCGCGCCGCCGATTTTCACGCCAGCCAGCGAGTTGGCTACGGCCATGCCCAGGTCGTTGTGGCAGTGCACGGACCAGACGGCCTTGTCGCTGTTGGGAATGCGCTCGCGCAGGTTCTTGATGAAGTTGCCGTAAAGCTCGGGGATGGCGTAGCCCACGGTGTCGGGCACGTTGATGGTGGTCGCGCCCTCCTTGATCACGGCTTCCAGCACGCGGCACAGAAAATCGGGCTCGGAGCGATAGCCGTCTTCAGGGCTGAACTCGATATCGCCCATCAGGTTTTTGGCAAAACGCACCGAGAGTTTGGCCTGCTCGAACACCTGGTCGGGCGTCATGCGCAGCTTCTTTTCCATGTGCAGCGGGCTGGTCGCCAGGAACAGGTGCAGGCGCCCGGAAGCGGCCGGTTTCAAGGCCTCGGCGGCACGGGAAATGTCCCTGTCATTGGCGCGCGCCAGCGAGCAGACCGTGGAGTCCTTGACGACTTCCGCGATTGCCTTGACGCACTCGAAGTCGCCGTTGGAGCTGGCGGCAAAGCCGGCTTCGATCACGTCGACCTTCAGGCGCTCCAACTGGCGGGCGATGCGCAGCTTTTCGTCCCGGGTCATGGAGGCGCCGGGCGACTGCTCGCCGTCGCGCAAGGTGGTGTCGAAAATAATGAGTTTGTCGGTCATGGTGAGGCTCCTGAAGCTGAAGATTTTTTAGTTGGACGAGGCCAAAGCGGCGCAAGACGTATTTTCGCTCGAAGCCTTGCGCATTTGCGCGCGTTGCCATCCGGACAGGATGGCCTTCAAGGACGCCGAGACGATATTCGCGTCCATGCCGACGCCAAACACCGTATGCCGTTCGTCGACGCGCAATTCCAGGTAGGCCACGGCGCGGGCATCGGCACCGGAGCCGAGGGCGTGCTCATGGTAGTCCAGCACGCGCACCGTGGTGCCCAGCGCGGCGTTCAAGCCGTTGACGAAGGCCTCGATAGGCCCGGCGCCCTGCCCCGCAATCTGTCGCGTCTGGCCGGCGATTTGCACCTGGGCCGTCAAAGCCACGCCGTCCGCCGACACACTTTGCTGGACCTGCGGCGCCGCGGCGCCGGCCATGCCGTATTCGTCCTGAAACAACTGCCAGAGATCTTGCGCCGTCAATTCCTTGCCCTCGCTGTCCATCACTGACTGCACGGCCTGGCTGAATTCGATCTGCAGCCGGCGCGGCAATTCGAGGCCGTATTCGCTTTCCAGCAAATACGCGATGCCGCCCTTGCCCGACTGGCTGTTGACGCGAATCACCGCCTCGTAGCTGCGTCCCAAGTCCTTCGGGTCTATGGGCAGGTAGGGAACGGCCCAGGCGGCGCCTTCTTTTTGAACGGCGAAGGCTTTTTTGATGGCGTCCTGGTGGGTGCCGGAGAACGAGGTGTAGACCAGCTCACCGACATAGGGGTGGCGCGGATGCACCGGCAGCTGGTTGCAATGCTCCACCGTGCGGCGTATCTCGTCGATGCTGGAGAAATCGAGATTGGGCGGAACGCCCTGGGTGTACAGATTGAGCGCCACATTGACGATATCGAGGTTGCCGGTGCGCTCACCGTTGCCGAACAAACAGCCTTCAACCCGCTGCGCGCCGGCCATCAAGGCCAATTCGGCGGCCGCCACACCAGTACCGCGATCGTTGTGCGGGTGCACCGACAACACCACCGCGTCTCGCCTGGCGATGTGGCGGTGCATCCACTCGATCATGTCGGCGAAAACGTTGGGGGTCGAATGCTCCACCGTGGTCGGCAGGTTGATGATGCAGGGACGTTCGGCCGTGGGCTGCCACACCTCGGTGACCGCATCGACCACACGCTTGGAAAACGCCAATTCGGTGCCAGAGAAATGCTCGGGCGAATACTGGAAAATCCACTGCGTATCGGGCTGGGTGCGCGCCAGATCCTGAATCAGCCGCGCATGGCTGGTCGCCAATTCCACGATCTGGTCCGGATCCATGCCCAGGACCACTTCGCGCATCAAGGGCGAGGTGGCGTTGTACAGGTGCACGATCACTCGTTTGGCGCCGGCCACCGCTTCCATGGTGCGGCGTATCAAGGGCTCTTTGGCGGGCGTCATCACCTGGAGGGTGACATCGTCGGGAACCATGTTGTTGTCGATCAGGTGGCGGACAAAATCGAACTCAACCTGCGACGCGGCCGGAAAACCGACCTCAATTTCCTTGAAGCCGATCCGCAGCAGCTGCCCATACATCCGCAGCTTGCGTGCTATGTCCATGGGCTCAATCAGCGCCTGGTTGCCGTCACGCAGGTCGGTGCTGAGCCAAACGGGTGCTTGTGTAAGGACAGCGTCGGGCCAGGTACGGTCGCGCAAGCCAATGGGTGCGAAGGCGGCATATTTGCTGGCAGGTTGCTTCAACATGGTTTTCCTCTCTCGAAATCCGAAATCAAGAACCAGCAACCCAAAGAAAAACGGCCCGTTGCTGGTGCAAACGGGCCGTTGAATCAGGTGTACGCGTGCGCTACCGTCTCCGCCCGTTGGCAGATAGCAGTAGTGCTAGCGAAATTTGTTTCATCTGGTCAATGTACCACAATTATTTGTGGAGGCCGCGTTCGTCCGGTTCGTCGGTGGACGTCGAGATCACGCTGGTCTGCAGGCCCTTGGCCTTGCGCCAGCCGTACAGCACATAGCCCGAAAGGCCATAAAGCACGAACAGGCCGAACATCACGGTAGGCGGGTGGATATTGATCACGGCGATCCCCAGGGCAATCAGCACGATAGCCGCGAAAGGCACGCTGCGCTTCATCTGCACGTCCTTGAAGCTGTAGAACGGCACATTGGTGACCATGGTCAGGCCCGCGTAAAGCGTGAGGCCGAAAGTGACCCAGCGCACTTCCATCCCACTGATGCCGGCATCAGTCATCAGCCAGATAAAGCCGGCCACCAGGGCCGCGGCGGCCGGCGACGGCAGGCCCTGGAAGAAGCGCTTGTCGACCACCGCCGTGTTCACGTTAAAACGAGCCAGGCGCAGCGCGGCGCAGGCACAGTACACAAACGCGCCTATCCAGCCCCAGCGACCCAAGCTGGTTAAAGCCCAGACATAGGCAATCAGGGCCGGAGCGGCGCCGAAAGACACCATGTCCGAGAGCGAATCCATCTGCTCGCCAAAAGCACTCTGCGTATTGGTCATGCGGGCGACGCGCCCGTCCAGGCTGTCGAGCACCATGGCGCAAAACACGCCGATGGCGGCCTGGTCGAAGCGCCCGTTCATCGCCATGACGATGGCGTAAAAGCCGCCAAACAAGGCGGCCAGCGTGAAAAGGTTGGGCAATATGTAAATGCCCTTGCGGCGCTTGCGTATCACGACCTCCTGGTCGTTACCCGCGGATTCTTCGCCATCATGCATAAAAAACTCCTGAAGCACAGCTGGTGCGCGCAAATAGCTATCAAAATCATAGCATCCGAGGACACCACAGGGAAGCCGGCCCGCCCGCCAGGGGCTTTCAATTGCCGGTCCAAGGCGCCAAGGATACCAAGATCGGCAACCCATAAATTTCCGGAACACGCCCGAGTTTGAGCTTCCCAGAAAAAAAGCCGCGCAGGAACTTTGCGCGGCTTTTTGCAGGACAAGGCCCTGGCGGGCCTTCCCCATCAGTTGCGGGTCTGGTCGACCAGCTTGTTTTTGGCGATCCAGGGCATCATCGCGCGCAGCTTTTCGCCCACCACTTCGATCTGGTGTTCGGCATTGAGGCGGCGGCGGCTCAGCAGGGTTGGCGCGCCCGCCTGGTTTTCCAGCAGGAAGCTCTTGGCGTACTCGCCCGTCTGGATGTCCTTCAGGCACTTGCGCATGGCGTCCTTCGTGGCCGAAGTCACGATGTTGGGGCCCGTCACATATTCGCCGTATTCGGCGTTGTTCGAGATCGAGTAGTTCATGTTGGCGATGCCGCCTTCATAGATCAGGTCGACGATCAGCTTGAGCTCGTGCAGGCATTCGAAGTAGGCCATTTCGGGCGCATAGCCGGCTTCCACCAGCGTTTCGAAGCCGGCCTTGATCAGTTCGACGGTGCCGCCGCACAGAACGGCCTGCTCGCCGAACAGATCGGTTTCGGTCTCTTCGCGGAAATTGGTTTCAATGATGCCGGCCTTGCCGCCGCCATTGGCCATGGCGTAGCTCAGGGCCAGGTCGCGGGCCTTGCCGGACTTGTCCTGGTGCACCGCCACCAGGTGAGGCACGCCGCCGCCCTGGGTGTAGGTGTTGCGCACCGTGTGGCCGGGCGCCTTGGGGGCGACCATCCAGACGTCGAGGTCGGCGCGCGGAATCACGGCGCCGTAGTGCACGTTGAAACCGTGGGCAAACACCAGGGAAGCGCCCTGCTTGATGTTGGGGGCCACGTCGTTCTTGTAGACCGCGCCGATCTGCTCGTCGGGCAGCAGAATCATGACCACGTCGGCAGCCTTGACCGCCTCCGCGACTTCAGCGACCTTCAGGCCGGCTTTTTCGACCTTGGGCCAGGAAGCGCCGCCCTTGCGCAGGCCGACGACCACTTTGACGCCGCTGTCGTTCAGGTTTTGCGCGTGGGCATGGCCCTGGCTGCCGTAGCCGATGATGGCGACCGTCTTGCCCTTGATCAGGCTCAAATCACAATCTTTGTCGTAAAAAACTTTCATTTTTCTCTCCAGAATAGGTATTGGCGAAAATGCCCTTCGACAGGCTCAGGGCGAACGGTAAACGCATATCGCCACTCAAAATCCGTTCGCGTTGAGCCTGTCGAAACGCGCGCACGGACGACTTAAATCAAACCCGCAAAATCCGCTCGCCGCGGCCTATGCCGCTGGAGCCGGTTCGCACCGTCTCCAGGATGGCACTGCGGTCTATGGCTTCCAGGAAGGCATCGTTCTTGGACTGGTCGCCGGTCAGCTCGATGGTGTAGCTCTTCTCCGTGACGTCGATGATTCGCCCGCGGAATATATCAGCCATGCGCTTCATCTCCTCGCGCTCCTTGCCGACCGCGCGCACTTTGACCATCATGAGCTCACGTTCGGTGTAGGCGCCCTCGGTCAGGTCAACCACCTTGACCACCTCGATCAGACGGTTCAGGTGCTTGGTGATCTGCTCGATGACGTCGTCGGAGCCCGTGGTCTGTATCGTCATGCGCGACAGGCTCGGGTCCTCGGTAGGGGCGACGGTCAGGCTTTCGATGTTGTAACCGCGCGCTGAAAACAGGCCGACCACGCGGGAAAGAGCGCCCGGCTCGTTTTCCAGCAAAACTGCAATGATGTGTTTCATAAGAAGATTCCTCTTTTCGCTGCCCTCCCCTGCGCACGGTAATACGCAGGCTCGGCAGACAATAGATTCGTCAGGTGACGGTGAATGAATGGGTGTGTGGCGGCTTGAGGCTTAGAGGTCTTCCGACCCCAGCAGCATCTCGGTAATGCCCTTGCCGGCCTGCACCATCGGGAACACGTTTTCGGTCGGGTCCGTGCGGAAATCCATGAACACCGTGCGGTCCTTGAGCTTGCGGGCTTCGCGCAGCGCGGGCTCCACGTCCTGCGGCTTTTCAATCAGCATGCCGACGTGGCCGTAGGCCTCGGCCAGCTTGACGAAATTGGGCAGCGCGTCCATGTAGCTGCTGCTGTAGCGCCCGGCGTATTCCACTTCCTGCCACTGGCGCACCATGCCCAGGTAGCGGTTGTTCAACGACACGATCTTGATAGGCGTGTTGTACTGCAGGCAGGTAGAGAGTTCCTGGATGCACATCTGGACCGAGCCTTCGCCTGTGATGCAGAACACCTCGGAGTCAGGCTTGGCCAGCTTGATGCCCATGGCGTAGGGAATACCGACGCCCATGGTGCCCAGGCCGCCCGAGTTGATCCAGCGGCGCGGTTCGTTGAACTTGTAGTATTGCGCGGCCCACATCTGGTGCTGGCCCACGTCCGACGTGATGTAGGTGTCGGCGTCCTTGGTCAGGTTCCAGAGGGTTTCGACCACATGCTGGGGCTTGATGACGTCGCCCTTGCCCATGCTGTATTTCATGCAGTCGCGCTTGCGCCAGCCTTCGATCGTGTCCCACCAGCCGCCCAGCGCGTTGGCATCGGGCTTGAGGCCGGACTCCTTGATCATGCTGATCAGCTCGGTGAGCACGTCCTTCACGTCGCCCACGATGGGGATGTCGACCCGCACGCGCTTGGAGATGCTCGAAGGGTCGATGTCGATGTGGATGATCTTGCGCTCGTTCTGAGCGAAATGCTTGGGGTTGCCGATCACGCGGTCGTCAAAGCGGGCACCGACGGCCAGCAGCACGTCGCAGTTCTGCATCGCGTTGTTGGCTTCGATGGTGCCGTGCATGCCCAGCATGCCGAGGAATTTTTTGTCGGTGGCCGGGTAGGCGCCCAGGCCCATCAGGGTGTTGGTGCAGGGGTAGCCCAGCATGTCGACCAGGGTGCGCAGCTCTTGCGAGGCATTGCTGAGCAGCACGCCGCCGCCGGTATAGATGTAGGGCCGCTTGGCCGAAAGCAGCAGTTGCAGGGCCTTGCGGATCTGCCCGCCGTGGCCTTTGCGAACCGGATTGTAGGAACGCATCTCCACGGTTTGCGGATAGCCGCTATAGGGTACCTTGTTGAAGGACACGTCCTTGGGGATGTCCACCACCACGGGGCCGGGGCGGCCGCTGCGGGCGATGTGAAAGGCCTTTTTCAGGGTCTCGGCCATCTGCCGCGCATCCTTGACCAGGAAGTTGTGCTTCACGATGGGCCGGGTGATGCCGACGGTGTCGCACTCCTGGAAGGCATCCAGGCCGATGGCGTGGGTGGGGACTTGGCCCGTGATGATGACCATCGGGATGCTGTCCATATAGGCCGTCGCGATGCCGGTCACCGCATTGGTCACGCCAGGGCCCGAGGTGACCAGGGCCACGCCCACGTCGCCCGTGGCGCGGGCATAGCCGTCCGCCGCGTGCACGGCCGCCTGCTCGTGGCGCACCAGGATGTGCTGGATCGAGTCCTGCTTGTAGAAGGCGTCGTAAATGTGAAGGACCGCGCCGCCGGGATAGCCCCAAACGTACTTGACACCTTCAGCCTGAAGCGACTTGATGAGGATTTCCGCGCCGCGGAGCTCCTGGGAATTTGTGTGTGCAGACGCTGCTGCCGCGGAAGCGATTTCCGCCTTGGAGATTTCCATGATGAACCTTTGTGAATTTCTCTAACGAAATACCTTGGGTGCCTCTTCGCCCACTCTTGTGAAGCGGCGTCGAGACTTGAGGCCAGAACCATAAGCGGAAACATAAACCGCCGAGCCATGACCCGTTTGCCTTTTGAATTGCAGGGCATATTATGACATTTCGCGTTGCGCAATGGCCGCAGGCCCCGAAAAAGGGCCGGCCAGGGCCGGCCGTGATGCGATAATTTTCCAGCGGCATCCCAAGGATGCATGCTGATCGGCACAGGCCCCGCGGCGACCGCGGGCCATCCCCGCAGCACTGGACGAACCGGAACCCCATACCGTTGGCAACTGAACAAGAACTCTCGGATTTCCTGAAAAACGTTGAAAAACGGGCTTTCAAGCGCAGCATTTACCACGTCAGGGACGAAGAAGCTGCGCTCGACATCGTTCAGGACAGCATGATGAAGCTGGCGCAGCACTACGGCGACAAGCCCGCCGCGGAGCTGCCCATGCTGTTCCAGCGCATCCTGGCCAATACCACGCTGGACTGGTTCCGCCGCCGCAAGACCCGAAACGCGCTGTTTTCCAACATGAGCGACTTCGAGTCGCCCGGGGAAGACGGAGATTTCGACCTTCTGGAAACTTTAGAGACCTTGACCAACTCAGAAGGTACAGAGAGCGCCCAGGATGCGACGGAGCGGGCTCAGATATTGCATGAGATCGAACTACAGGTAAAGGAGTTGCCGGGCCGTCAACGGGAAGCCTTTCTGATGCGTTACTGGGAGGAAATGGACGTCGCTGAAACAGCAGCCGCCATGGGCTGTTCGGAGGGTAGTGTCAAAACGCACTGTTCGCGCGCGGTTCACGCTCTCAGCAAAGCCCTGAGCGCCAAAGGTATAAAACTATGACTAATTCACTACAAAAAAGAGCCGATATCCTGCAGGACCGCTTTGGCCTGAAAACCGCCTCCTACCTGTCCGCAGGCGCGGCAGACTTGCCTTACGACATTTCGGAGCGCCTGCGCGCTGCGCGCTTCCAGGCCGTCTCTAACCGTAAAGTGGCAAAAGCCCAAACCGCCGGCGGCATTGTGGGCAATGGCGGCAGCGCCGCCCTGACCTGGGGCTCCGACGACGGCCTGAGCTGGTGGGCCCGGATTGGCTCGGTCCTGCCCCTGGTGGCCCTGGTTGTGGGCCTGCTGGTCATCAATTCCATCCAGAACGACAACCGTGCCCAGGAACTGGCCGAAGTCGACGTGGCGCTGCTTACCGACGAACTCCCGCCCGCGGCCTTTGCCGATCCCGGTTTTGTCCAGTATCTCAAAGTGACGCGCCAAGCCCCCACGGTCCAATGACCCGTCCTGCAGGCGCCCGGCGCCTTCCCCTGCCTCTTGAACCTTCAAGCCGCTTGAAACTGCTATGGCTGTCGTTCGGGCTCGTGGCGGCCGCCCTGCTCGCCGCGCCGGCCTTGGGTTTCGCCCAGGCTCCCAAACCGGCAGCTCCCGCCAGCGCGCCTGCCGCAAAGCCAGCTGCAAGTGCGCCCGCCAAAACGGTCGTTTCCAAGCCCACCTGGGCGGAACTCAGCCCCATGCAGCAGCAGGCGCTCGCGCCCCTGGCTTCGAGCTGGCACGACATCAGCGAGCAGCAAAAGCGCAAATGGCTGGAAATCTCCAAAAACTACCCTTCGCTGCCTCCTGAAGGCCAGGCTAACCTGCACAGCCGCATGAACGAATGGGTCACCCTGAGCCCCCAGCAGCGCGCCCAGGCTCGGTTGAATTTCGGCAAGACCAAAGAACTCTCCAAGCAGCTCACGCCTGAAGAGAAAAAAGCCAAATGGGAAACCTACCAGGCCCTGAGCCCGGAGGAAAAACAAAAGCTGGCGGCCAAGGCCAGCCCCAAGCCCACAGGGGCCGCAACCGCCGTCAAGCCGGTTGCCCCGCAAAAATTGGCGCCTGTTCCGCCGCACCCGGTCAAGGCCAGCAGCAAGGCTGCGCCTAAAATCAATGCTTCACAACCGGCAGCCGCCGCCACGCCCGCAGCACTGCCCGCCAGTGCCCCAGGCGCCACGCCCCAGCGTTGACACGCCGCCGGCGGCAGCAGGCCGGACTTATTGGCCGCTCCGGCAGTTTCTGCCCGCGAGCATTGAAGAGCGACTCATTTGACAGCCACCGCCCCCCCCTCAATACCGTCCATCCCCCGGCGCATGGCCTGCTGGATGTACGAAGGCATGCTGATGTTCGGCGTGGTTTTTCTGGCCGGCTACCTCTTCAGCACATTGAGCCAGACCCGCAACGCGCTGGACAACCGCCATGCGTTGCAGGCTTTTGTGTTTGTGGTTTTCGGCATCTACTTTGTGTGGTTCTGGGCCAAGGGCCAGACGCTGGCGATGAAAACCTGGAACATCCGCGTGGTCGACGCCCACGGCGCGCCCATCACCCAGAAACGCGCCCTGCTGCGCTATATGCTGAGCTGGCTGTGGTTCCTGCCGCCGCTGGCCGTCAGCTGGCTGCTGGCATTGCCCGGCCGCGAAGGCGCCGTGCTGACGCTGGGATGGGTGGCCATCTGGGCCATCCTGGCGCGCTTTCATCCGCAAAAGCAGTTCTGGCACGACGTCTGGGCGGGCACCCGGCTGATCACCTGGGTAGCGCCCGAAAAACCCCGCCGCAAGGACAAAGGCATGACAGGCGCGGGTGCATAACATCAACATGCCATAAAGCTGCGCGACAATCGCCCCATGCCCGAACAAGTTCCGCTTTCCGCCTCCGCGCCAGCTTCCATCAGCACCGCCTGCGCCGCGCCCCTCGATGGGCCGGTCAATCCCCAAAAACACCGCAAGGGCCTGAGCCGCGTCTGGCATGCCACGGGCTACTCCATCGCCGGCCTGCGTGCCGGCTGGCATGAAACCGCCTTCCGCCAGGAGGCCATCGCCTCCATTGTGCTGATACCCGCCGCCTTCTGGCTGGGCCGCAGCTGGGTGGAAACCGTGCTGCTGGCCGGCACCGTGATCCTCATCATGATCGTGGAACTGCTCAACACCGGCATCGAAACCGCCATAGACCGCATAGGCCCCGAATGGCATGACCTTTCCAAGCGCGCCAAGGACATGGGCAGCGCCGCCGTCCTGCTCAGCCTGCTGCTGTGCGCGGGCACCTGGGCCATGGCGCTCTGGCAACGCTTTGCAGCATGAACAACGACAACACCGAAGTGACAGATACCTCCAAACCCGCTTTCTCCCTTTGCGTCTACTGCGGCTCACGCACGGGCGCCCAGCCTGAATTCGCAGCGATCGCCGCCCTCGTCGGCACCTGGATAGGCCAGCATGGCGGCCAACTGGTCTACGGCGGCGGCCGCAACGGCCTCATGGGCATACTGGCCGACGCGGCGCTCGCCGCGGGTGCGCGGGTCGTGGGTGTGATCCCCAAGGCGCTGGTCGAAAAGGAATGGGCCCATACCGGCTGCACCGAGTTGCACATCGTGGAAAACATGCACGAGCGCAAACGCATCATGGCCGAGCATGCCGACGCCTTTCTGGCCCTGCCCGGCGGCATAGGCACGCTGGAAGAATTTTTTGAAGTCTGGACCTGGCGCCAGCTGGGCTACCACGACAAGCCGGTCGGCCTGCTCAACATGGGCGGCTACTACGACAGCCTGTTGGCCTTCCTGGCCTCATCGGTAAAGGCCGGCTTCATGAACGACTGGCTGATGGACCTGATACGCACCGGCAGCGAGGCGGAGCCGCTGCTCGAAACCCTGGTGCAGACCGCCGGCATGACACCCGCCGCCACCCGCCTCGACCAGATTTAAGCGGCGAAGCGGCTCTCAGACCGCCGCTTCGTCTTCCTCACCCGTGCGAATACGCACCACGCGCTCCACGCTGGTGATGAAAATCTTGCCGTCGCCGATCTTGCCGGTGCGCGCGGCGCGCACGATGGCGTCCACGCAACGCTCCACATCCTCGGTTTTCACGACGACTTCGACCTTGACCTTGGGCAGGAAGTCGACCACGTACTCGGCGCCGCGATAGAGCTCGGTATGGCCCTTCTGGCGGCCGAAACCCTTGACTTCAGTGACGGTCAGCCCGGTCACGCCGCATTCGGCCAAAGCCTCGCGGACTTCTTCGAGTTTGAAAGGCTTGAGGACGGCGGTAATTTGTTTCACTGAATATCTCCGGTAGTTAAAAAATAAGGCCCCCACGCTCCCCACTGCGTGTGGTTCGCTGCCCCCCCGAGGGGGCCGCCCGCCTGCGGCCCGGCAAAGCCGGTTCCGCGGCTCATGCTGGTATGGGAGGAGGCATCCCGTGCTTTTCTACTGTCTAAATTTGCTCGTAATAGGATAGCGCCAATCCTTGCCAAAGCTCCTGTGGGTGACCCTGATGCCCACCGGCGCCTGTCGCCGCTTGTACTCATTGATCCGGATCAGCTGGGCGACGCGCACGACCAATGCGCGGTCAAACCCGGCAGCGACGATGGCGTCCACGCCCTGGTCGTTCTCCATGTACCGCTCCAGGATGGCATCGAGCACTTCGTAAGGCGGCAAGCTGTCCTGGTCGGTCTGGTCGGGGCGCAGCTCGGCGCTGGGCGGACGCGTGATGATGCGCTCGGGAATCGGGTTGCTGCCGGTGCCGTAAGGGTCGTTGGCATTGCGCCAGCGCGCCAGCCGGAACACCGAGGTCTTGAGCACGTCCTTGATCACCGCGAAGCCGCCGGCCATGTCGCCATACAGCGTGCAATAGCCGGTGGCCATCTCGCTCTTGTTGCCGGTGGTCAGCACGATGGAGCCGAACTTGTTGGACAGCGCCATCAAAAACACGCCGCGTATGCGCGCCTGGATGTTTTCCTCGGTCGTGTCTTCCTTCAGGCCTTTGAACTCGCCGGCCAGCGAGGCCTTGAAGGCCTCGAACTCGGGCACGATGGAGATCTCGTCGTAACGCACCTTCACCCGCTCGGCCATCTCTCGCGCGTCTATCCACGAGATATCGGCGGTATAGGGCGAAGGCATCATCACCGCACGCACCTTGTCCGCACCCAGCGCATCCACCGCGATCGCCAGCACCAGGGCCGAGTCGATGCCGCCCGACAGGCCCAGGATGGCGCCCGGAAACCCGTTTTTTCCCAGGTAGTCGCGCACACCCAGCACCAGCGCGTCCCACAAATCGGCCTCGGGACTGCGCTCGGGCGCCGTATCCGCCGCCAATACAACCGCGCGCCCCGCGCGCCCGGCGCGGATGGCAAACAGCTTTTCCTTGAAACTCTCGGCCCGCCCGGCCAGCGTGCCGTCAGCCTGCAGCGCAAAAGAGCGTCCTTCAAACACGATTTCGTCCTGCCCTCCCACCAGGTGGGCATAAACCAGCGGCAACCCGGTGGCCAGGCAGCGGTTTTGCATCATCTGCTCGCGCTCGCCGCCCTTGCCCACATGGAAAGGCGAGGCATTGATGACCACCAGCAGCTCGGCGCCGGCTTCCCTGGCCAGCCGCGCAGGCTCTTCAAACCAGGCGTCTTCGCAGATCAGCAGGCCTATGCTGATGGCCTCATCACCCTCGCCGGCCTGGAACACACAGCTTCCCTGGCCCGGCGTGAAGTAGCGTCGTTCGTCAAACACCTGGTAATTGGGCAGCTCGCGCTTGGCGTAGCTTTCGATGACGCGGCCTTCGCGCAGCACCCGGGCCGCGTTGTGCCGCTGCTGCACCTCCACACTTTTGGTGCGCAGGCCCTTGCCGTTGTCGCCGTGGGTGGGCGTGCCCACCACCACCGTCAGGCCTTTTAACCCGGCCAGCTCGCGGGCCACTTGATTCACGGCATCATCACAGGCCTGGATGAAAGAGGGGCGTAAAAACAGGTCTTCAGCCGCATAGCCGCAAATCGCCAGTTCCGGTGTCAGCACCAGCCGCACACCATCCTGGTAGGCGACGCGGGCGGCCTCGATGATCTTTTGCGCATTGCCGGGCATGTCTCCCACGCAGTAGTTCAGTTGGGCAACGCAGATTTTGAGTGGCATGTAGAAGTAAAACCCCAAAAACACGTGAAAAAAGACTCAAACGATTATGTCATCCGCGTGCTGGATTCGCCGCTGAAGGTGAATGCCTCCGAGTGGAACGCCCTGCTGGCGGCGCAAAGCCCTGGCGAAGCCGCCAACCCCTTTATGCGCCACGAGTACCTGGCGGCACTGCACGAAAGCGGCAGCGCCACCCCCGAAACCGGCTGGACGCCGCGCTTTATCACCCTCTGGCAGGGCAAGACCCTGGCCGGGGCCTGCCCGCTATACCTCAAGGCCCACTCCTACGGCGAATACGTCTTCGACTGGGCCTGGGCCAATGCCTACCAGCAGCACGGCCTCCACTACTACCCCAAGGCCTTGGCCGCTGTGCCCTTCACGCCCGTGCCGGGCGCCCGGCTGCTGGCGCGCACCGCCGCAGAGCGCACCTTGCTGGTCAAGGCGCTGCTTGCCTGGTGCGGCGATGAAAAGCTGTCGTCGCTGCACCTGCTGTTTACGGCCGATGAAGATGTCGCGGCCTGCGAAGAAGCCGGCCTCATGCTGCGCCACACAGTCCAGTTCCACTGGACTGCACCGCCCGCCGGCTACCGTGACTTCGACGACTTCCTGATGTCGCTCAACCAGGAAAAGCGCAAAAAAATCCGCCAGGAGCGCCGCAAGGTGCACGATGCCGGCATCCACTTTCGCTGGTCGCTGGGCAAGGACATCAGCCAGGCCGACTGGGACTTCTTTTACCGCTGCTACGAGCGCACCTACCATGAGCACGGCAACGCGCCCTATCTGAGTCGCGACTTCTTCCGGCGCATGCAGGACACCATGCCGGAAAACTGGCTGCTGTTTGTGGCAGAAGGCACGCCAGGCGGCGAACGCCGGCCCATCGCGGCCAGCCTCATCGCGGTCAACGCCCCGCCTTCATCGCCGGGCGCGGCCGCTCCCCCGCTGGCCGCCTACGGCCGCTACTGGGGCGCCCTGGCCCGTGTCGACTGCCTGCACTTCGAAGCCTGCTACTACCAGCCGCTGCAGTGGTGCATAGAGCACGGCTACCAGCGCTTTGAAGGCGGCGCCCAGGGAGAGCACAAAATGGCGCGCGCCCTGCTGCCCGTCAAGACCACCAGCGCCCACTGGCTGGCCCATCCTTCCTTCGCCGACGCGGTAGAACGTTTCCTGGAGCGTGAAGGCGCCGGCATCCAGAGTTATATGGACGACTTGGAACGGCGCAACCCGTTCAAGGCATCCCCTAAATAGAGGACTTGCAACATAGCCATCAAGTCAATTTATTCGGAATCGACATACAGGGTGTTACAAACACAGGTATGCTTGGCGCCGGTTTCTCATGTTTCACCCTTCTGAAAGAATTTCGATGAAAAAGGTTTTCCTGGCTGGCGCAATCGCCGCAGCGTTCGTGGCGATGCCGGCTTCGGCCCAGTGGTACATCGGTGGCGGCGTCGGATCGTCCAAAGTCACTGGCGCAGACGGCACCGCGCCCACGACTCCTCCACTCACGCTCACCGGCGCTGACTCCAACAAAGCTTCCGTCAAGATTTATGGCGGCTACCAGATCACCCCTAACTGGGGCGTCGAAGCTCAATACGCCGACCTCGGCAACCGCGATTTCGCGATCCGCAACGGTGCCGGCGTTCCGCTCGCCACGGGTAGCCTGAAAGCAACGCAGTTCAGCATTGCCGGGACCGGCACGCTGCCACTGGCCAACAACTTCTCGCTGTTTGGCAAGCTGGGCATCTCCAGCAACCATGGAAAAATCAGCGCCGCTGGCATCTCCGACCGCGGCAGCAAGACTTCCCCCTTGATCGGTGTGGGCGCCCTTTATAACGTCACCCCGAAACTCGCCGTTCGCCTCGAGTACGAAGACTTCGGCAAGTTCTCCAATGACGGCGGCGCAAGCGGCGGTGCGATTCGCGCCAACAACTTCGGTCTCAGCCTGCAATACGCATTCTGATCTGATAATCTTGCTGACCTGACCAAAAGCCGGGCTCGTCCCGGCTTTTTTAATCCAGCCGCCCCTCATCCTTCACGTTATGCGAGGAATCCAAATGGCCGCCTACAAGGTCAACCTGGTTGAATGCCCCACTCTCAGCGCCGAGCAGCGCGCAGCCGCGGAATTGCGCTTTCGCATGGCGCTTGAATTCGCGGTGGGTGGGCCGGAGTATGTGCTGCCCTCTCTTCAGGCTTACATGCTGGCGCAGACCCTGAGCGAAGGCCTGCCGCTGCAAGGCGCTTCGCAGGCCGAAGAGCAGGTCATCGCACTGTGGCAAAACGCCGAGACCGACGCCATCCTGGCCGCCATGCGGCCGCTGGGTGACAACCTGGACAACGCGCGCTTCGAGATTCTTCCGCTCTGAATACCCCAGGTGCCGGAGTCCACACCATGAGCAGCGCCGCCCTCCCACTTGCCAGCGTCCCGGCATCCACCGCGCCGGCCGCCAACGACAGCGCGCTGGGAACAACGCCGCCGCTGGGCCGCCCCCATGCCCGGCGCCTGCGCGAGGTCTACCGCTCCGCCGGCTGGCCCTGCCAGGACCTGCTGGAAATCGAACTGCTCGCCACCGGCATGCTGCAGCGTGTGGCCGGACCCGCTGGCCACGAAACCCTGCGCGTCACTGACGCTGGCATTGCCTACCTGGCGGCCACGCTGCTGCGCAACCGCTCGGCCCTGTCCAAGCATGAAGCCCTGGTCGAGCAGGTGGCCGGCGAGATGGTGCGCGCCGGCCGCATCACCTGGCGCGGCCTGGGGCTACGCGCCCAGCTGCCACCGGACACCGAAGGCGGCAAGGCCCGCTGGTGCATCGCCAGGCCCGACGTGTTTTCCATTCGCAACACCACGGTGCAGGAATACGTGGACCCCATCGTCCACGAGATCAAGGTGCACCGCTCCGATCTGCTGGGCGACCTGCGCCGCCCCGAAAAGCGCGCCGCCTACCTGGACCTGGGCGGCGAATGCTGGTACGTGCTGGGTTGCGATGCCAAGGGACGGCCTATAGGCGCGGCCGATGAAGTGCCGGCCGAATGCGGCGTGATGCTGATGGAAGGCCGGCGCCTCGTCGTGGCCCGCGCGGCGCCACGGCGCTCGCGCCAGGCCTTGCCGCTGGGTGTCTGGATGGCGCTGGCCAAGGCAACACCGGTGGCCGGGCTCAATGACGATGAGCAAGGCATGCTGGGCGACTGCGAAGCTTGAACGCGATCATGGCCGCGCGCTGAGCCCGGCGCGACAGCCGCGGCTACGGCAAACCCTAGTGCCGCGGCCCGGCCCGCTCGGTTAAGGTCTCCCCACGGAGACAACACAACCATGAAATCCCTGACCGGCCTGGACGCGACCTTTCTTTACCTCGAAACCCCTGAAATGCCCATGCACGTGGGCTCGCTCAACCTCTGCGAACTGCCGGCCGGCTTCAAGGGCAGCTTTCACAAGGCCGTCAAAAACCACATCGCCAAGCGCATGCACCTGGCGCCGGTGTTCAGCCGCAAGCTGGTGTTCATGCCGCTGGACCTGGGCCACCCGCTGTGGGTGGAGGCCGATTCGGTGGACATCGACTTCCATATCCGCCGCGCCGACCCCAGCAAAAAAGGCGCGGCGCCCATGACGCTGGCCGAGGTGCACAAGCTCTGCGCCCAGCTGCACGGCGAGGTCATAGACCGCGACTTCCCGCTCTGGGAGTTTTACATTTTCGACCGTATCCAGCTGCCCGAATCCCAGGGTGGCGGCATCGTGGCGGGCTTTTTCTCCAAGATCCACCATGCCGCGCTCGACGGCAAAGGCGGCGTGATGCTGGCCAATGCCATGCTGGACCTGAGCCCCGAGCCGCGTGAGGTCGCGCCGCCCGACCCCGACAGGCGCCGCAAGCTGGAGGCCGACCTCAAGCTGGGCAAGATGATCGGCTCGGTGTTCTCCAGCTCGCTGGGCCAGCTGGCCAAGGTCGCCAAGTCGCTGCCCGCCGCGGCCAGCACCTTCGGCAGCACGCTGGCCAAACAGTCCATGGGCAGTTCGGCCACCGGCGTCAAACCCAAGATGCCGATGAAGCTGGCGCCGCCCACACCTTTCAACGCGGGCATAGGCACGGGCCGCGTGTTTGTCACCGCCACCATTCCGCTGGCGGAAACCAAGGCCATGGGCAAGGCGGTGGGAGGTTCGTTCAACGACATGGTGCTGTGGATCTGCTCGACCGCGCTGCGCAACTACCTCACGCAGCACCACAGCCTGCCGAAAAAATCGCTGGTGGCCGCCATGCCGGTGTCGCTGCGCGAAGCCGGCGCCACCGATGCCAGCAACCTGGGCAACCAGGTCAGCATGAGCCTGGTCGAGCTGGGCACCCACCTGGTGCACCCGCTCAAGCGCATGAACGCCATCATGGCCTCCACCGCCAAGGTCAAGACTTCCATGCAAAGCCTCAAAGGCCTGCTGCCGACCGATTACCCTTCGCTGCTGGCGCCCTGGCTGGTCGGCGGTGCCGCCAAGATGGCGCTCAATGCCTATGGCAAAAGCGGCATGGCCAGCCGCCTGCCCATGGTGGCCAACCTGGCGATTTCCAACGTGCCGGGCCCGCCGGTGCCTCTGTACCTGGCCGGCGCGAAATTCCTGACCTTCCATCCCCTGTCCATCATCCTGCACGGCCTGGCGCTCAACATCACCATACAGACCTACGCCGGCCATGTGGACTTCGGCATCATTGCCGACAAAAAAGCGCTGCCGCATGCCAGGGACCTGGCCAAGGCCATTGAAGAGGCCTTTGTGGAGGCGCAAGCGCTGATGGCTGCCCCAGCACCGGCCGTACCCGCGCCCCGCAAGACCGCCAAGCCCGCCGCGAAAAAGGCCGCGGTGAAAGCCGCCCCGGTAAAAACCCGAAAGGCCGCTGTCACGAAGGCGACGAAAACCGCGGCGAAGCAATGAAGTTAGAGGCGCCTCCCTCTGTAAAAACCTGTAAGCGCCTCCATACTGTTCCTGTCTGGAACCAACACAAAAGTATCCAATGCTGCAAGCCATGGCAAGCCCGTCATCCAAGCGAAATCCGTCTTCCTCCTCCCAGAATCCCTCAAAACCGGCTCCGCACGATGTCCCGCCCAGCGCCTGGCTGCTCGCACTCGAGTTGCGTGCATTCTGGGAATTCGGCGCCCTGCTGCCCGCCTGGCCCCTGCTGGCCCGCGCGCCGCGCGGCGACGGCCATGCCGTGATGGTGTTCCCGGGCCTGTCGGCCAACGACGCCACCACCGTGCCGTTGCGCCAGTACCTGCAGTCGCTCAATTACAAACCCTGGGGCTGGGAACAAGGCTTTAACTTCGGCCCGCGTGCCGGTGTGCTCGAAGAAGCCCGCGACAGCCTCATCCGCACCTTCGAGGCCACGGGCCGCAAGGTCAGCCTGATCGGCTGGAGCCTGGGCGGCGTCTATGCGCGCGAACTGGCCAAGGAAATGCCGGACAAGGTCCGCTGCGTGATCACGCTGGGCACGCCTTTCGCGGGCTCGCACAAGGCCACCAATGCCTGGCGTGTCTATGAACTCACCAGCGGGCGCAGCGTGGAACGTGAGTCCGAAAACTACGACCTGCCCGCCGCCCCGCCCGTGCCGACCACCAGCATTTATTCGCGCAGCGACGGCGTGGTGGCCTGGCAGGCCAGCATCCAGGCGCCCAGCGCAAGCAACCCGCAGACCGAAAACATCGAAGTGCTGGCCAGCCATATCGGCATGGGCGTGAACCCCAGCGCCTGGTGGGCGGTAGCCGACCGGCTGGCCCAGCCCGAAGGCCAGTGGAAACCCTTCTCGCGCGAGGACAAGGGCCGGCTGCACGGCCTGGTCTACCCGGTGCCCGCGCAAGCAGCTTAAAACCGCGCCAGGCATGAAAAAAGCGCCTGCAGGTTTTCCTGCAGGCGCTTTTTTTGTGAGAACCCGAAATCAGGCGGCCTTGGCGTAGTTGGCGATGCCGTCGGTGATTTCCTTCTTGGCCGCATCGGGGCCTTCCCAGCCCAACACCTTGACCCACTTGCCTTCTTCCAGGTCTTTGTAGTGTTCAAAGAAATGGGAAATGGTTTTCAGCCGCAGCGGGTTCATGTCTTCAGGTTTTTGCCACTGGGTGTACAGCGAGCATTTCTTGTCCACCGGCACGGCCAGCACCTTGCCGTCTTCGCCGGCTTCGTCCTGCATCTTCAGGATGCCGATGGCGCGGCAGGTCACCACCACGCCGGGGATCAGCGGCACCGGCGTGATCACCAGCACGTCGACCGGGTCGCCGTCGCCGCTGATGGTCTTGGGCACATAGCCGTAGTTGGTCGGGTAGTGCATGGACGTGCTCATGAAGCGGTCCACAAAAATCGCGCCGGACTCCTTGTCCACCTCGTACTTCACCGGGTCGGCGTTCATCGGGATTTCGATGATCACGTTAAAGGATTCGGGCACGTTTTTACCGGGGGAAACTTTATCGAGGGACATGGTCGCTTGAAGTGTGTGTTGAAGGGAAAGAGATGAAATGAAAGGCTTCAGCCCGCATGGGCGACCGCGCAAAGGGCGCGGAAGTTAATACTCTGCGGCTACCGGCAGCTCGGTATTTACCCTCATTTTACTGATTCGGGGCTTACGCATCGCGAACTTGTCATGTTTTCACGTTAAATTTCGCGAGTTGGCCAATCGACTTGTCTCCATACGTGGCACAAGCAACGAGGAAGCAACGCAGCGGGGGCACCGCTCGCGTGGCACCCCCTCCAAGCGAAAAACAACGTAGGAGAATTTCAATGTCAGCTATGACAGGCAACTCGGCGCTCATTCTTGCGCTGGTCTGCGGACTGATCGCCGTCGGGTACGGTATCTGGGCACGCAGCTGGATTCTTTCCCAGGACGCAGGCAATGCGCGCATGCAGGAAATCGCGGCCGCGATCCAGACAGGCGCCGCCGCCTACCTCGCGCGGCAATACAAAACCATCGCCATCGTCGGTGTCGTCCTCGCGGTACTCATCGGCTTCTTTCTGGACGGCAAGACCGCCGTCGGCTTTGTGGTCGGCGCGGTGCTCTCGGGCGCCTGCGGCTTTATCGGCATGAACGTCTCGGTGCGCGCCAACGTGCGCACCGCGCAGGCCGCCACCAGAGGCATTGGCCCGGCCCTGGACGTCGCTTTCCGCGGCGGCGCCATCACCGGCATGCTGGTCGTGGGCCTGGGCCTGCTGGGCGTGAGCGGTTTTTACTGGTTCCTGGTGGGCAACGGCAACTACACGCCCGACCTCAAGCTGGCCAACCTGCTCAACCCGCTGATCGGCTTTGCCTTCGGCTCCTCGCTGATCTCCATCTTCGCCCGGCTGGGCGGCGGCATCTTCACCAAGGGCGCCGACGTCGGCGCCGACCTGGTGGGCAAGGTCGAAGCCGGCATCCCCGAAGACGACCCGCGCAATCCGGCCGTGATTGCCGACAACGTCGGCGACAACGTGGGCGACTGCGCGGGCATGGCCGCCGACCTGTTTGAAACCTATGCGGTGACGCTGATCGCCACCATGGTGCTGGGCGCCCTGCTGCTGTCCAGCGCCGGCGCCACCGCCGCGGTCTATCCGCTGGCGCTGGGCGGCGTGTCCATCATCGCCTCCATCATCGGCTGCTTCTTCGTCAAGGCCTCGCCCGGCATGAAGAACGTGATGCCAGCCCTCTACAAGGGCCTGGCGATTGCCGGCGTGCTGTCGCTCATCGCCTTCTACTTCGTCACCGTGTGGCTGATGCCCGACAACGCCGTGACGGCCACTGGCACGCAGATGCGCCTGTTCGGCGCCTGCGCGGTCGGTCTGGTCCTGACCGGCGCGCTCTGCTGGGTCACCGAGTACTACACCGGCACGCAGTACAAGCCCGTGCGCCACATCGCGCAGGCCTCGACCACCGGCCACGGCACCAACATCATCGCCGGCCTGGGCGTGTCCATGCGCTCCACCGCCTGGCCCGTGGTGTTTGTCTGCATCGCGATCCTGGTCGCCTTCAAACTGGCGGGCCTCTACGGCATCGCGATCGCGGCGACCTCCATGCTGAGCATGGCCGGCATCGTGGTCGCGCTGGACGCCTACGGCCCCATCACCGACAACGCCGGCGGCATCGCCGAGATGGCCGAGCTGCCCAGCAGCGTGCGCGACATCACCGACCCGCTGGACGCCGTGGGCAATACCACCAAGGCCGTGACCAAGGGCTATGCCATCGGCTCGGCCGGCCTGGCCGCGCTGGTGCTGTTCGCCGACTACACGCACAAGCTCGAGGCCTACGGCAACGCCATCAGCTTCGACCTGAGCAAGCCCTACGTCATCATCGGCCTCTTCATCGGCGGGCTGATTCCCTACCTCTTCGGCGCCATGGCCATGGAGGCCGTGGGCCGCGCCGCCGGCGCCGTGGTGGTCGAAGTGCGCCGCCAGTTCCGCGACATCAAGGGCATCATGGACGGCACGGGCAAGCCCGAGTACGACACCGCGGTCGACATGCTGACCACGGCCGCCATCAAGGAAATGATGATTCCCTCGCTGCTGCCCGTGGTGGTTCCCATCGTGGTCGGCCTGGCGCTCGGGCCCCAGGCACTGGGCGGCCTGCTGATGGGCACCATCGTGACCGGCCTGTTTGTCGCGATCTCCATGTGCACCGGCGGCGGCGCCTGGGACAACGCCAAAAAATACATTGAAGACGGCAACCACGGCGGCAAGGGCTCGGAGGCGCACAAGGCCGCCGTGACCGGCGACACCGTGGGCGACCCCTACAAGGACACGGCCGGCCCGGCCGTGAATCCGCTGATCAAGATCATCAACATCGTGGCGCTGCTGATCGTGCCGCTGGTGATGAAATTCCACGGCGGTCCCGCGCAAGCCGCGCCCAGCGCGCCCATGGCGGAACCCGCCGCCGTGAGCGCACCGGCCGCCACCCCGACGGCGCCCGCCATGCCCGCCCCGGCCCCCACGCAGGCGCCCAACGCGGCGGCCACGCCGACGCCGGCCGCACCGGCCTCGGCAGCATCACGCTAAACCGCGACAGCCATGCAAAAAGCCCTGCACTGCAGGGCTTTTTTTTGTACGCACACAGCAAGGCTGCAGCGGCGTGGCCGCCGGCCGGTCAAGCCGGCATCAGTTGGCCCGCCTCTTGGCCAACCGCCAGCAACGCCGGCGCCGCGAGGAATTCAAAGCGGCGAATCTCGCTCAGCGCTTCGCTGAGCGTCATCTCACCGGATCGCATCAGGCACCCGGTCAGGTGCTCCGTCAGGCCGGTGTATTGCGCCAGGACAGCCTTGGTTTCGCTGTAAAGCCGTTCGCTCTGGGCCTCCATGATGTTGCGCGTTTCCTCGTCCGGCGGCGCCGTGCCGCCGTCCTTGACGAGCGCCGCATAGTTCAGCCGGGTCTTGCGGTACATGCCCATTTCCGCCACCGCATGGTGCAGCAGCCGGGTCACGCGCGTGATGTCGTTGTGGGCGCCGCCCGTGGTGCCGTCCTCTCCGAAGAAAAGCTCTTCATTGGCCATGCCGCCCAGCAGCACGCGCACTTCATGCTCCATGTCGCCTTTTGTCTTGAGGAGGTTGCTGTCCTGTTTGTGCAGCACAAAGCCCAGCGCGTTGTTGCGCGGATTGGCTTTGAGTGAAATCTTGATGGTGTTCATGTCGGCTTGCAGGGCATCCCAGCTGCCGCCTGCCAGCTTGCGCTGGTGGTGAAAGTCCATCAGGAAGTGGCCCCACTCGTGCACGGCGATGATGCGCCGGTCCCGCTCGCGCTCCTTGGTGGTGTGGTCGTTAACGTTGCCGACCAGCACGCGCTCGGCGGCCTGCATCAGGGTGTGCGCGCCTATCATCTGGCCCGACTGCACCGCGAGTATGCCCGCCTGGTTGACCATGGTTTCCAGGTCCGCCGGGCTGCAGCCCTCGGTCAGTTCGACAAAATGGCGCAGGTCCAGGTCCGGCAGGACCTTGTCGACACGCTGGCGCAGGTAGTGGCCGGTAATCGCCAGTCGCTCCTGCTGGTTGGGCATGCGGAAGTCGACCTTCATCTGGAAGCGGCGCAGCATGGCCTCGTCCATCTGCAGGTTGGCCGAATTGAAATTGGACGCCACGATCCAGATGATTTCCGCGTCCGACTTGGTGCGCACGCCGTCCAGGATGGCCAGCAGCATGTTCTGCGTGTCGTCGTCGTATTTCCGGTTGCCGCCACGCCGCATGAAGAGGTCCTGCGCCTCGTCGAGGAACACGATGCAGCGCTTGCGCCGCGTGGCCAGCGAGAGAATGCGCGACAGGGTGTTGGAGCCCCCGGCGACATAGCCGGTTTCCAGGTTGGCGGCCGAATGAAAAAGAATCGGCAGGTTCAGCTCCTTGGCCAGGTAGCTGGCCAGCTTGGTCTTGCCGGTGCCCGCCGGGCCGCTGAACATCACGTTGAACGGCTTGTTCACGCCGTAGGCGGCGTATTCGAGGCGGCGCTCGTACTGGTCGCGGATCTGCGCGACCTCGGCCTTGATGTCGTCCATGCCGACCAGGTCGTCGATGTCGCCGCTGATCTGCTGCGGCGAGATGAACTTCAGCGACTTGCGCTGGCCGCCGACCTGGTACCAGAGGAAGGCCAGCAGGCCCAGGGTCAGGGTGGCGGACACCAGCGCGCTGGCGCCGCCTTTCCAGGCGTCCTGCTCGGATTGCGGACGCGCCTCGCCGAAACGCTGTTCAAGCCGCGCCAGCATGTCCTTGCTGGCGCCGTCAAGCGCGGCCTGGGGCACAAAAGTCAGCTTGCCGCCCCAGGGTGCCGTCACGGCCTTGTCGGCCAGTATCTTGGTCTCCATGTCCGAGGGGTAATACGCGTACTGCCGGCCTTGCGACTCCACCAGCACAAAGCGCTCGGAAACGGTCCAGAGAATCGGACGGTAAATAATGGTGATGCGCGCGACCGGGTGGGTCTCGAGAAAACTCAGCACCGAGCCGCTGCCGAAGACGACCGGCAGCGCGGTGTTGTAGGCCCAGGCCGCTTCGGCGCCTTGCCCCGCCGCCATTGCCTTGACCTCCAGGCTCAGTTTCTCCTGGCGTTGCAGAGTGGACCAGGCGTAGTACGCGCTGGCGGGAATCATCAGCGCCACGCCCAGCACCGCGAGTTTCATGCCCGGCGTCTGAATGGCCAGCCAGTCGCGCAAGCGCGCCGCGGTGGCTTTAAACCAGGCCCGCGTGCCGGAGCCGGCCGCGGGTGCCTCGCCGGTGGAAGCTGCATCGTTCGCGCATGGGGTGGGGTCGCTCATCGCTGTATGTGTCCAGAGTGCGGACCGCAGTTGCCGGCTGCTGCCGCTGTCAGCGCCCGCCGGGCGCAATGAGGGCACCCTTCCATTTGTAGGAATTGGCGAGGTGCGTGTGTAGGTTTGATCCTACAGAAAGTACGATTCCCACACAGCAAAAATGTTGTAAACGGCACCTCGCCACGCCACACCAGGGCGTGAAAAACGCACGCTTTTTGAGACCGTTACGCGGGGCCCGGCGGCGCGGGTCCGCCGCCACCGTTGCAGCCGCTTTCAAGCAAAATCAGGCGATGCAGCTCAATTACATCGCCAACGCCTCCCTCCCCTCCGTCTCCGGCAAGACCATTCCCGTCATAGACCCGTCCGACGGCCAGGTGTTTGACGAGATCCAGCGCAGCAACGCGCACGACATCGACACCGCCGTGCGCAGCGCGCGCGAATGCCTGGAACTGGTGTGGAGCCGCTTCAACGCCGCCGAGCGCGGGCGCCTGCTGATGCGTCTGTCGGCCAAGGTGGCCGAGCATGCCGAGGAACTGGCCCAGCTGGAGCAGCGCGACTGCGGCAAGCCCACCAAACAGGCGCGCGCCGACGCGGCGGCCCTGGCGCGCTACTTCGAGTTCTATGCCGGCGCCTGCGACAAGCTGCACGGCGACACCATTCCCTACCTGGACGGCTACAGCGTGATGACCTGGCGCGAGCCACACGGCGTTACCGGCCATGTCATCCCCTGGAACTACCCCATGCAGATCTTCGGCCGCAGCGTGGGCGGCGCGCTCGCCGCGGGCAATGTCTGCGTGGTCAAGCCGGCCGAGGACGCCTGCCTGTCGCTGATCCGCGTGGCGCAGCTGGCCGCCGAAGTCGGCTTTCCGGCCGGCGCCATCAACATCGTGACCGGTTACGGCCATGAAGTGGGCGACGCGCTGGCGCGCCACAAGGGCATAGACCACATCAGCTTCACCGGCAGCCCCGCGGTAGGCACGCTGATCCAGCAAGCGGCGGCCGAGCGCCATTGCCCGGTCACGCTGGAGCTGGGCGGCAAAAGCCCGCAAATCGTCTTTGCCGACGCCGACCTGGACGCCGCGATTCCCGCCATCATCAATGCCATCGTGCAGAACGCCGGCCAGACCTGCTCGGCGGGTTCCCGCCTGCTGGTGGAGCAGGCGATTTACGAGCCGCTGCTGCAGCGCCTGGGCCACGCCTTTGAAAACCTGCGCGTCGGCCCCGCCGCCATGGACCTTGACGTCGGCCCCCTGATCCGGCAAAGCCAGCAACAGCGCGTCTGGGATTTTTTGAGCGACGCGCAGGTCGCCAACATCGCCATGGTGGCCCAGGGCCAGATCGTCGATGAAGCGCCCGACACCGGCTTTTACCAGGCCCCCACCCTGCTGCGCGACGTGCCGGCCACGCACCGGCTGGCCCAGGAAGAAGTCTTCGGCCCGGTGCTGTGCGCCATGAGCTTCAAGGACGAGAACCACGCCGTGGAACTCGCCAACGCCACCCAGTTCGGACTGGTTGCCGGCATCTGGACGCGCGACGGCGCGCGCCAGTTCCGCATGGCCAGGCGCGTCAGGAGCGGCCAGGTCTTCATCAACAACTACGGCGCCGGCGGCGGCGTGGAGCTGCCTTTCGGCGGCGTGAAGTCCTCGGGCTACGGGCGCGAAAAAGGCTTTGAAGCGCTGTACGGCTTCACCACGCTGAAGACCGTGGCAGTGCGGCATGGCTGAACGCGCCGCATCCGGTCCCAATACCCGCCGCGGCCCCGGGGCCGGGATGTAATAAGCTCACGTATCAGTTCGATAAATTCAAAATACCTGGAGACAAACCCATGCGGGTCAAAGACAAGTCCATCATCGTCACCGGCTCCGGAGGCGGTATCGGTGAAGGCATCGCCCGGCGGCTGGCGGCCGAGGGCGCCAAGGTCATCGTCAACGACATCAACATCGCCCTGGGCGAAAAAGTCGTGGCCGCCATCACCAAGGCCGGCGGCACGGCCTCCTTCTTCGCGGCCGACGTGACGAAGTCCGCCGAGGTCAAGGCCCTGGTCGACGCCGCCGTGCAGCGCTACGGCCGGCTCGACGTGATGGTCAGCAACGCCGGCTGGACGCACCGCAACCAGCCCGCGCTGGACGTCAGTGAAGAGGATTTCGACAAGTGCTACGCCATCAACGTCAAAAGCATTTACCTGGCCACCCTCCACGCCACGCCGGTGTTCCGCCGCCTGGGGGGCGGCAGCTTCATCAACATCGCTTCCACGGCCGGCGTGCGCCCGCGCCCGGGCCTGACCTGGTACAACGGCTCCAAGGGCGCCGTCATCACCACCTCCAAATCGCTGGCAGCCGAACTCGGTCCCGACAACATCCGCGTCAACTGCGTCAATCCGGTGTTCAACCCCGACACCGGACTTTCGGCCGAATTCGCCGGCGGCCCGCTGGACGAGGAGCGCAAGGCCCGTTTTCGCGCCAGCATCCCGCTGGGGCGCTTTTCGACCGCGCTGGATGTGGCTAATGCTGTCCTTTACCTGGCCAGCGATGAGGCGGATTTCATCAGCGGCATATGTCTTGAAGTAGATGGAGCCCGCTGCGTCTGACCCCGGTGGTATCCCCGGGATGACGTGCATCCTTTGGGGATAAGGCCTCTTTTTAACGCCTTGGAAGGACCAATGGAGTAAATTCTCCCTTTGGGCCCCTCACGATGACGACCGAAAAAATCATTCCGCTGGCAGATATCCGCTACGCAAGCCGCGTGCCGCACATCCCTGCCCGGGTCACGGCGCCCACGGGCCTCTTGAGCGACACGCGGGGCCGGCCGCTGCGGGACTTGCGCATCAGCGTGACCGACCGCTGCAATTTCCGCTGCAGCTACTGCATGCCGCGCGAGGTCTTCGACAAGGATTACGCCTTCCTGCCGCAAAGCTCGCTGCTGAGCTTTGAGGAAATCACCCGCCTGGCCAAGATCTTCGTGGCGCATGGGGTGGAAAAAATCCGGCTGACCGGTGGCGAACCACTGCTGCGCAAGCACCTGGAGGTGCTGGTTGAAATGCTGGCCAGGCTGCAGACGCCGCAGGGCAAGCCGCTGGACATCACGCTGACCACCAACGCCTCGCTGCTCGCCAAAAAAGCCCAGTCGCTCAAGGACGCCGGCCTGCAACGCGTCACCGTGAGCCTGGACGCGCTGGACGACGCCACCTTCCGCCGCATGAACGACGTGGATTTCCCGGTCGCCGACGTGCTCAAGGGCATAGAAGCCGCGCAAAAAGTGGGCCTGGCGCCGCTCAAGGTCAACATGGTGGTCAAGCGCGGCACCAATGACGCGGAAATCCTGCCCATGGCCCGGCATTTCCGCCATACCGGCGCGGTGCTGCGCTTCATCGAATACATGGACGTAGGCGCCACCAACGGCTGGCGCATGGACGAGGTGCTGCCCTCGGCCCAGGTGGTGGAGCGCCTGAACGCTGAATTTCCGCTCACAGCCATCAACCCCAACTACAGCGGCGAGACTGCCGAGCGCTGGCGCTATGCCGACGGCGCGGGCGAGATCGGCGTGATCAGCAGCGTGACCCAGGCTTTTTGCAGCGACTGCAACCGGGCGCGCCTGTCCACCGAAGGCAAGCTCTTTCTCTGCCTGTTCGCCAGCCAGGGCCAGGATTTGCGTGCCCTGCTGCGCGGCGGTTATGCCGACGAGCAGATCGCGGCGGCCGTGGCTCATATCTGGCAGGGGCGCGATGACCGCTATTCTGAGCTGCGTGCCGCGCTGCCGGCCGACACCAGCATGCCCGACAGCCAGGCCAAACGCGTCGAGATGAGCTACATCGGTGGCTAGCATGACAAGCAACAGCCACAACACCTCGCTGCACGCCGAAGCCATCACCGGCCTGATCCTGGCCGGCGGGCGCGGTTCGCGCATGGGTGGCGTCGACAAGGGCCTGCAGAATTTCAACGGCGTGCCGCTGGCCCTGCACACGCTGATGCGGCTCTCGCCCCAGGTCGGCGAGGTCATGATCAATGCCAACCGCAACCTGGCCGCCTATGAGGCTTTCGGCGTGCCGGTCTGGCCCGACAGCACCGGCCTGGGCGAATTCGCCGGGCCGCTGGCGGGTTTCCTCACCGGCCTGGAGCGCTGTGAAACGCCCTACCTGCTCACCGTGCCCTGCGACACGCCGCTGTTCCCTGACGACCTGGTGGCGCGCCTGGCCGAAGCCTATGTGCGCGAAGGGGCCGACTTCGCCGTGGCCGCCGCGCCCGAGGAAGACGGCCAGCTCAGGCCGCAGCCGGTGTTTTGCCTGATGGGCACCCACATGCTCGAAAGCCTGGTGCGCTTCACCCATGGCGGCGGCCGCAAGATAGACGCCTGGACAACGCAGCACAAAACCGTGTCCGTGCCCTTTGACCGGCCCGGCGACGACGCGCACGGTTTTTTCAACGCCAACACCCTGGCCGAGCTGCATCAGCTCGAATCGCGCCTGCCGTGAAGACGCTGGACCAGATCGCGGCCGAACTGCAGGGCTACGACCCGCAAGCCCTGTCGGCCGGCCAGGTGCTGGATTTCCTCTCGCGCCTGGTGGCGCCGGTCCAGGACGCGATCAAGCTGCCGCTGTTTGAAGCCCTGGGCCGCGTGCTGGCCGAGGACGTGGTCTCGCCCTTTGACGTACCGCCCCATGACAACTCGGCCATGGACGGCTTTGCCTTTGACGGCAGCCAGCTGGCCGCCGGCACGGCGCTGGAACTGCGGGTCGCGGACGGCACGGCGCTGGCCGGCAAAGCCTGGCAAGGCAGCATGCAAACCGGCCAGTGCGTGAAGATCATGACAGGCGCCATCATGCCCGCCGGCCTGGACACCGTGGTGCCGCAGGAATTCGTCAAGCAGCACCCGGACGGCAGCATCAGCGTCCCGCCCGGCCTGCTGCGCGCCGGTGACAACCGCCGCCTGCGCGGTGAGGACCTGACGCAAGGGCTGCCGGCGCTGCGCAGGGGCGAGGTCCTCACGCCGGCCCGGCTGGGCCTGGCGGCCTCCCTGGGCCTGCCCACCCTGCCCGTCTGGCGGCCATTGCGTGTGGCCTACTTTTCCACCGGCGATGAAATCCTCTCGCTCGGCGAAGCGCCGCGCGAAGGCGCGGTCTACGACAGCAGTCGCTACACCGTCTTCGGCATGCTGCGCCGGCTCGGCTGCGAAGTCATCGACATGGGCGTGGTGCGCGACGAGCCGGCCCTGCTCGAAGCCGCTTTCACCGAGGCCGCCGCACGGGCCGATGCCATCATCACCTCGGGTGGCGTCAGCGTGGGCGAGGCCGATTTCACCAAGGCCATGATGAAAAAACTCGGCGACGTCGCTTTCTGGCGCATCGCCATGCGGCCCGGCCGGCCCATGGCTGTGGGGCGTATACCCCCTGCCGCGCAGGGCAGAGCCAACAACCCCAACGGCGCGATCCTGTTCGGACTGCCCGGCAACCCGGTCGCCGTGATGGTGACCTTTCTGGCCTTTGTGCGCCCCGCGCTGCTGCAGATGATGGGCGCCGGCGCCGCGCAGCCGCCGCTGCTCAAGGCCCGCAGCCTGGAGCCCATGCGCAAAAAAGCCGGGCGCACCGAATACCAGCGCGGCTGGGTTTCCACCGCGGCCGATGGTTCACTGCAGGTCAAGACCACAGGCAGCCAGGGCTCGGGCGTGCTGCGCTCCATGGCCGAGGCCAACGGCTTGATCGTGCTGCACCACGCGCAAGGCAATGTAGCCGTGGGCGATGAAGTCGATGTGCTGATGTTTGACGGCGCCCTGTAATCCATCAGACGCGCGGCGCCGACAGGGCCTAGTCGTTGCGAGGAACTGGTAGCGGGAGCAAGTCTTCGTAGCCGAAAAAATAGGGTACGACCCGAAAACCCATCAGCAAGCCGCCGTTTTCCGGCGCGGCGTTCAGGCGCTCATAGTCCTGCGCGGCCAGGGGCTGTATTTTTTCGGCATCGCGGTGCCGGCTGAAAACATCATGGCGCCACTGGTAGACCTCACTGAGTTTTTCCTGGTAGGAATAGTGGTGATCGTTGTCGTTGTAATAGTCGTCAAACCGGTTGCCTCCCAGGTAGATGGCGTTGGAACCCTCATACCCCGTTTTCTGGTTGGTGCGTACATCGGTGTTCAGGAAATACACCCAATCGCCCGGAACAAAGTTGCCGGGGGCAACATCGCCCACCATGCGCAAGACCTTGCCAGGCCGCTCAAGCTCCAGGGGATCAAAATCCACTTCGAAGCTCCACATGCGGCCGGGCTCCAGGTCCACCAGAGGCTCCCCATCGGCCAGCAAGCGCCGCTCCACGACGCGTGCCTTGCCGGCATCCCTTTTGACACGGCGAAAGTAATCCAGCGCCCCTTGCGCAAAGACCACTTTGGTCGCGGCGTAACAGCCTATGTCGTACTTCCCCTGCTCAAAAAACATGTCATTCAGGGCTTTGTGCAAAGGGGTATGTAGCCTGGGCGTTCCATTGGCCCAGTAGCGGGCATTCCATTTGGCGGGGCCGCCCTCGGGCCAGCCCCATTCCAGCACCTCGGCCCAGGCCACGGTGTTCTGGCGAATGCCGACATGGTCGGCCAGGGCCTGCACATCGCAGGCCCTTCCCCTGAATTCGGTCAAGCGGCCCGGGTGCAGCAAGGCCAACAGGATCTCTTTTTGGGAGACTGTCCGGAGTTTGCGCATCTTGTTGTTTTTCACCGGCATCAGCAGCACCTCGTCCTTGATCGCCAGCTCAGTGCGTTGCGCCAGAAGCAGGGTGCTCACAGTCGTGCCCGACCCCAGCAGGGAATAGGTCATGGCCCCCCGGGGCTTATCGACGGTCTCCTTCACCAGGCGGGCCGGAATGCCGAGCCGCTGGAGGTAATGAAACATGTTGGGGCTGAGCTGCTCCAGCTGGGATGGTGAGCAGAAGAAGCGCACACCATAGCTCCCGGCCTCCGGCGCCTCCTGGGCTTGCGCGAAAGCCGTATGGGCCGCCGCAAGCAGGAGCGCAATCAGGAAAGAAGCAGTTATACGGATCCGGCCCGTGAGGGTCGCGGTCAAAACAGCGGTCTCACCACCATGCCAGCAACCCGGCCTGGAATACGCGGCGCCTTCCGGTCATTTCGCCACGTACTCCGGATGTTCATGGTGAGCATCCGGCTCTTCTTTCGCGACCGCCTTGTTCGCGCCCGGAATGGCCTTGCGCGCAAACAGGGTGTACATGGTGGGCACCACAAACACAGTGAGCAAGGTGCCCAGGGACATGCCGCCGACGATGACCCAGCCGATCTGGATGCGGCTTTCGGCGCCCGCGCCCTTGGCCAGGGCCAGCGGCAAGGCGCCCAGCACCATGGCGCCGGTGGTCATCATGATGGGGCGCAGGCGCTGCGCCGACGCCTTGACCAGCGCGTCTATCATCTCCAGCCCCTGGCCGCGCAGCTGGTTGGTGAATTCGACGATCAGGATGCCGTGCTTGGTGATCAGGCCCACCAGCGTGATCAGGCCGATCTGCGAATACACATTGAGCGAGCCGCCCGACCATTTGAGCGCGAGCAAGGCCCCGATCATGGACAGCGGCACCGAGAGCATGATGACCAGGGGGTCGATAAAGCTCTCGAACTGCGCCGACAGCACCAGGAAAATAAACAGCAGCGCGAGCACAAAGACGATGGCCAGCGCGCCCTGGGAACTTCGGAACTCGCGCGAGGTGCCGTTGAGGTCGGTGCTGTAGCCGGTCTTGAGCACCTTGGCGGCGGTCTGGTCCATGAACTTGAGCGCCTCGCCCAGCGAATAGTCGCTGGCCAGGCTGGCCGTGATGGAGACCGAGCGGCGCTGGCCGAAGTGGTTGAGCTCCCGCGGCGAGACGCTTTCACGCACCTTGACCAGCGCCGACAGCGGGATCATGGCGTCGTTACGGCCGCGCACGTAAATGCGGTCTATGCTCTCGGGCGTGATGCGGCCGCTGGCCTCGGTCTGCACGATCACGTCGTACTGCTCGGCATCGCGCTTGTAGCGCGTCACATTGCGCCCGCCCAGCAGGGTCTCGATAGCCTTGGCGACCACCTGCACGCTCACGCCCAGGTCGGCCGCCTTGTCGCGCTCGACCTCGATGCGCAGCTCGGGCTTGTTCAGCCGCAGGTCCACGTCGGGCGAGACGATGCCGGGGTTTTTGGCGATCTCGTCCAGCATCTGGCGCACCACGGTGTTCAGGTTCTGGTAGCTGTCGGAGGTCTGGATCACAAAATTGAGCGGCCGTTCGCGAAAGCCCTGGCCCAGCGAAGGCGGCGTGATCGGAAAGGCGGTAACCCCCGGCAGTGCGTTGAATTTGGGCTGCAGCTCGCGCGCCATGTCCAGGGTGGAGCGCGAGCGCTTGTCCCAGTCGACCGTGCGGTAGACCACGCTGGCCTGGGCCACCGTGGGGTTGCCGACGTTGGCGAAAATCCGGTCGAACTCGGGGAAGGGCTCGCCCATCTTCTCGAGCGCCTTCGCATAGCGGTTGGTGTAGTCCAGCGTCGCGCCGTCCGGCGCATTGACGTTGGCCAGGATCACGCCGCGGTCCTCGATCGGCGAAAGCTCCTGCTTCATGCTCGGGAACACCAGCGCGATGGCCAGTGCGCTGAGCAGCATCACGCCGATGACGATCCAGCGCGCCTGCAACGCCATGCCCTTGAGCCGCTGGGCCAGCGAGGGCCGGCTGCCCTCTTCCACCTCCGGCACATAGCGCGTGGTGACCACCCAGCGCAGCACCGCGCCGTAACGGTCGGAAATCGCGGTCAGGGCCCGCTCCATGTAGCGGTCAAAACGGTTGGGCTTGGGGTTGTGCTTGAGCAGCTGGGTGCACATCATGGGCGTCAACGTGAGCGCGACAAAGCCCGACACCACCACCGCGCCGGCCAGCGCCAGCGCGAACTCTACAAAAAGGCGGCCGGTGCGGCCCGGCGTGAAGGCCAGCGGCGCGTACACGGCCACCAGCGTGGCCGTCATGGTGACCACCGCAAAACCGATCTCGCGCGCGCCCTTGATGCCGGCCGAGAACGGGTCCATGCCCTCCTCGATGTGGCGGAAGATGTTCTCCAGCATCACGATGGCGTCGTCCACCACCAGGCCGATGGCCAGCACCAGCGCCAGCAGGGTCAGCGTGTTGATGGTGAAGCCCGCCAGGGCCATCATGGCGAAGGTGCCTATCAGGCTCACCGGAATGGTGACGATGGGGATGATGGAGGCGCGCAGCGTGCGCAGGAACACAAAAATCACCAGGGCCACCAGCACGATGGCCTCGGCGATGGTGTGGTACACATTGTTGACCGAGCGGTCGATGAACACCGAGTTGTCGTTGGCGACGTCGATCAGCATGTCGGCCGGCAGGTCGGCCTTGAGCTTGGGAAAGACCTCCCGCACGCCCTTGGACAGGTCCAGCGGGTTGGCCGTAGCCTGGCGGATGACGCCGACCGCCACCGCCGAGCGGCCGTTGAGCCTGACCGCCGTGCGTTCGTCGGCCGCGCCCTCCTCCACGCGCGCGACGTCGCGCACCTTGACGGAAAAGCCGTTGACGTTCTTGATGACGATCTCGCGGAACTGCGCGGGCCTGACCAGGTCGGTCTGCGAGGTCACGCTGAATTCGCGCTGCTGCGACTCGATGCGGCCGGCCGGCAGCTCCAGGTTGCTGCGGCTGATGGCGTCCTCCACGTCCTGCGTGGTCAGCTTGTAGGAGGCGAGCTTGTCGGTGTCCAGCCAGATGCGCATGGCGTACTTGCGCTCGCCGAAGATGCGCACGTCGGCCACGCCGGTCACGGTCTGCAGGCGCGGCTTGACAATGCGGTTGACCAGGTCGTTGATCTGCAGCGGCGTCAGCGAATCGCTGGAAAAAGCCACCTGGATGACCGGGAAGGCGTCGGCCTCGACTTTGGCAATCACCGGCTCTTCAATCGCCTGCGGCAGGCGGTTGCGCACGCGCGAGGTGCGGTCACGCACCTCGGCGGCGGCCGAATCGGCGTCTTTCTCAAGGCGAAAGCGCACGCTGATCTGCGCCTGGTCGGCCCGGCTGATGGAGGTGATCACGTCCACCGCGTCGATGCCGGCGATGGAGTCTTCCAGCGGCTTGGTGACCTGCGACTCGATCACCTCGGCCGACGCGCCGGCGTAGCGCACGCTGACGGTCACCACGGGTTCGTCGATCTTGGGGTACTCGCGCACGGCCAGGCGGTTGAAACTGACCGCCCCGATGAGCACGATCAGCAGGGACAGCACGGTGGCAAAGACCGGGCGGCGTATGGAGACTTCAGCGAGTTGCATGGGAATCTATGGAAACCGGGCCGGCCGCTCAGGTGGGGTCGCGCGCCGGCGGGCCCGCGGGAATGCGCTCGGCCGGGCTCAGGCTGCGCACCGGCACCAGGCCCCGCGGGGCCTCGGACACAACGACGCCGCAGGGGTTGGGGCCGGACAGCGGCGCCTGGGCCGCGGGCTCCGCGGCAGCGGCTTTCACCGGGGCGGGTGCTGCGCTGGCGGCGGCAGGCGTAGCGGCCGCAGGGGCCGAAGCGCCCGCGACCGGAGCGGCGGCTTTTGCATTGCCCGCGCGGGCCGAAGCACCCGCTGCCAGGTCCACCACGGTGACCAGCGTGCCGTCGCGCTGCACGCGCTGCTGGCCGGCCGCGACCACGGTGTCGCCGGCCTCCAGGCCTTCAAGAATCTCGACCTTGCCCGGGCTGCGCAGGCCGACCTTGACCTCCACGCGCTTGGTCGTGCGGGTCTGCTCGTTCGGGCCTTCCAGCAGCTTGATGACGAACTGCCGTCCGCCCTGCGGAACAATGGCCTCCTCGGGCACCACACGGGCGTTTTCGCGCACACCGAAAACGGTGTTGACGCGGGCGAACATGCCGGGGCGCAGCTGCAGCTGGCGGTTGTCTATGCAGCCGCGCACGCCTATGGAGCGGCCGTTGGCGTCGATCAGGGGATCTATGGCCTGGATCTGCGCGTTGTACTTGCGGCCGGGCAAGGCGTCGATGTCGAGCACGGCCGTCTGTCCGCGCTTGACCTTGTTCTGGAAACGCTCGGGCAGGCGGAAGTCGACAAAAATCGCCTCGATGTCCTCGATGTTGACGATATCCGCGCCGTCCTTGAGGTAGTCGCCCACGTTGACCAGGCGTATGCCGGCGATGCCGTCAAAAGGCGCGACGATTTTCAGGCGCGCCGCCGTGGCCTTGGCCAGCGAGAGCTTGGCTTCTGCCACCTGCAGGTTGGCCGCGCTTTCATCGAGGGAGCGCTGGCTGATGAAGTTTTGCGCCACCAGTTCCTGGTTGCGCTTCTGGTTGGCCCGGGCGATGGAGAGTTCCGCCTGGCTTTGCTGCACCTGGGCCAGCGGCAGCTGGTCGTCGAACTGCACCAGCACCTGGCCTTTGCGCACGCGCTGGCCGTCGGTGAAATTGAGCTGGGTGATGCGCCCGCTGACCTCGGGCCGCAAGACCACGCCGCGGCGTGAACGCAGGCTGCCCACGGCTTGCGTGTCGTCCGACAGCCGGGCCAGTTCCACTTTGGCGGCTTCCACCGTGACCGGTTTCCCCGAATTGGCGCCATTGCCGTTACCGGCTGCTGAAGGTGTGGCGTTTGCGGCATCCGGCGCCTTGGGTTTCTGGAGCCACCAGGCGGCGCCCGATGCGACCGCAATGCCCGCGACGGCGACAGCTGTATAGATTGCTTTGGATGCCATGGGGAAGGAACTTGTAATACAAAGAGATACAAACTTCCAATGTAGCAGGACACCATGGCGCGCGCAGCCTTTTCTCGCCCTTGCCAGGGGCAAGCGCGGTAGCTTTACAACGGCTTTACCAAAGGCCGGCGGCCGCCGTGGGCCGGATGCTACGTACGCTTATGGTGCATGCCGGCGCGCGGACATCGGCGCCGGCCGTTCCTGCTTGGGTCGCGTTTTTTAGCGCATGTTCCCGCCGCCGCCCGCGGCCCACCCGGGCGCTTGTTACAAGCGGCCCAGCGCGCGCTCCACGCCCTTGTTGGCCAGCGCGTCGGCGCGCTCGTTGCCGGGGTCGCCGGCGTGGCCCTTGACCCAGCGCCAGTCGATCTTGTGGCCGCTGCTGCTCACCAGCGCGTCCAGGCGCTGCCACAGGTCCACGTTCTTGACGGGGGCCTTTGCCGCCGTGCGCCAGCCCCTGGCCTTCCAGCCGTGGATCCACTCGGTGATGCCCTTGCGCACGTACTCGCTGTCGAGGTACAAGGTCACACTGCAGGGCCGCTTGAGCGCCGCCAGGGCCTCGATGACGGCCGTCATTTCCATGCGGTTGTTGGTGGTGCCCAGCTCGCCGCCGAACAGTTCTTTCTGGGTGCCGCCCTGGGTCAGCAGCACACCCCAGCCGCCAGGCCCGGGATTACCCTTACATGCGCCGTCGGTGTAGATCACGACGGGCTGGGATGCGGCGGCGGGGCTGGTGGATAAGTCGGTCATGCGTTGCTTGCTGCTTATGAAAAAACACCGGGCCCTACGGCACCCGGCAGTTGAAAGAAAGAAAAAAAGACCGGCTCAGGCCGGCGGCCGCAGCCGCACAGCCGGCTCCTTGTTGGCCACCGCGGCCGGCGCCGCGGCCGGGGCCTTGCGCGCCTTCCACGCGGGCTCCAGCAGCCGCACGCCACGCACACGCTTGATCGCCGCGAGAAAGTACACGGCGCCGAAGATAGGCCACCAGCGCGCGCCTGCCGCGTCCATCCATTCGAAGCGGTCCAGCCAGGCCTGGCTGGTCAGCGCCGGGCGGTAGCAACCGAAGCGCCCCGACTCTACCTCAAAGTCCAGCAGCCTGAGCCAGTCGCGCAGCCGCCAGTAGCCGATGAATTCTCCCGTCTTGGGCAGGAACAGGCTGTCGTAGCCCCAGCGCTGGTACAGGTGGCCGCGCCGCTGGCGCAGGCCCCAGAGGCTGGTGGGATTGAGCCCGCTGATGACCACGCGGCCCTCTGGCACCAGCACCCGGCTGACCTCGCGCAGGGTGGCATGCGGGTCTCGGCTGAGCTCCAGTGTGTGCGGCAGCACCACCAGGTCCAGGCTGCTTTCCGGAAACGGCAGCGCGCCCGAGTCGGTCAGCAAGGCCGCGCGCCGGGAACTTGCCGCAGGGGCGCCGGTCGCACCATCAGCGTGCGCGGGCAAGGAAGGCGCCGACTCTAATGCCAGCCATTTGTGCGGCATGCGGTTGGCCTGCAGCGCATCGAGTTCCGGCAGGCCCAGCTGCAGCGCGTGGTAGCCGAAGACGTCGCTGACGGCCTGGTCGAAATGCGCGCGCTCCCAGTCCAGCAGGTAAGCGCCAGGCGGCGTCGCCAGCCAGTCCGTCAAACCTATAATTTCAGAGCTCATCGAGATACCGCATGTTCATCGAAACCACCGCATGTATTTGATCCCCATCCCCGCCTTCAACGACAACTACCTCTGGTTGTTGCATGACGGCAAGCGCGCCCTGGTCGTGGACCCGGGAGATGCCGGGCCGGTGCAGCGCGCCCTGGATGAGCACGCATTGCAACTGGAGTCGATTCTAGTCACGCACCACCATGCGGACCACACGGGCGGTGTGGACGCCCTTCGCGAAGCCACGGGTGCCCAGGTCTGGGGCCCGGCCACCGAGCGCATTCCGCAGCCTTATACGCACCTCAAGGGCGGCGACACCGCGCGCGCCCTCGGGCTTGAATTCCAGGTGATTGACGTGCCGGGCCACACAGCGGGCCACATCGCTTATTACGCACCCGAGGTGAACGGCAAGCCCTTGCTGTTCTGCGGCGACACGCTGTTCTCGGGCGGCTGCGGGCGTTTGTTTGAAGGCACGCCCGCGCAAATGCTGGCCTCGCTCGACAAGCTCGCCGCCCTGCCCGGCAACACCGTGGTCTGCTGCACCCACGAATACACGCTGTCCAACCTGCGCTTTGCCATGGCCGTGGAGCCCGGCAACGCGGAACTGGCGGCCTACCAGGCGAAATGCATACGCCTGCGTGAGCAAGGACAACCGACCCTGCCGAGCTCGATCGAGCAGGAACTGCTGGTTAACCCCTTTTTACGAACCCGGCAAGCCACTATCATGCAGGCTGCCCGGCACTTTGATGCGTCGGCCCATGACGACACCACCGTATTTGCCGCCATCCGGCAGTGGAAAAACCAATTCAAATGACGCCACACCCCCGCACCACTGCAGTTGCCAGCCTTTCGAGCTTTTCCGGCCCTTCGAATCCTTTCTCCTCCTCACTTTTTCGCCTTGCTTCGCTGGCCTTGCTGCTGGCGGCATCGCTGCTCGCGGGCTGCGCCACGCAGGCGCCAGGCCTGCCCAGCGACCCGGTGCTGACCACCGGCGGCGCACCGGCCGCCAAGCCGCTGCTGCCCAGCGGCCCGCTGCAGGCCATCACGCCGGGCCAGGCCGGCTCGCGCCAGATCGCTTCGACCGAGCCGCCCAAGGAGCTCTGGGACCGCATACGCCGCGGCTTTGCCATGCCCGACCTGCAAAACGAGCTGGTGACCGACCGCGAGCAGTGGTATGCCAGCCGGCCCGACTACATCCAGCGCATGACCGAGCGTTCCAGTAAATACCTGTTCCACATTGTTGAGGAGCTCGAGCGCCGCCAGATGCCCACCGAGCTGGCCCTGCTGCCCTTCATCGAAAGCGCCTTCAACCCGCAGGCCGTCTCCAGCGCCAAGGCCGCCGGCATGTGGCAGTTCATGCCGGCCACCGGCAAGTATTTCGACCTCAAGCAAAACGCCTTCCGCGACGACCGCCGCGACGTGCTGGCCTCCACCCGCGCCGCGCTGGACTACCTGCAAAAACTCTACGGCATGTTCGGCGACTGGCACCTGGCGCTGGCCGCCTACAACTGGGGTGAAGGCAGCGTGGCCCGCGCCATCGCCAAAAACCAGCGGGCCGGCCTTGGCACCAGCTACGCCGACCTCAACATGCCGGCCGAAACCCGGCTCTATGTGCCCAAGCTGCAGGCCGTCAAGAACATCGTCGCCAACCCGCAGGCTTTCCGCACCGAGCTGCCGCTGATCGAGAACCATCCCTACTTCCAGCAGGTGCTGATCACGCGCGACATCGACGTGGCCCTGGCCGCGCGCCTGGCCGACGTCAAGATCGAGGACTTCAAGGCACTGAACCCTTCGGCGCACCGCCCCGTCATCATCGCCGCCGGCACGCCGCAAATCCTGCTGCCCTGGGACAACGCCACGGTGTTCCAGCGCAACTTCGAGGCCTACAGCCAGGGCCAGTACGCGAGCTGGACGGCCTGGACCGCGCCCAGCACCATGAGCCCGGGCGAGGCGGCGCGCCGCACCGGCATGAGCGAGACCGACCTGCGCGGCGTCAACAACATCCCGCCGCGCATGCTGATCAAGGCCGGCTCCACCCTGCTGGTGCCGCGCTCGGCCAAGGTTGAGACCGACGTCACCTCGCATGTGGCCGACACCGCCCAGGTGTCCTTCGCGCCCGAAGTCGTCACGCGCCGCACCACCGTGAAAGCCCGCAAGGGCGAATCGGTGGCAACCATCGCCAAGCGCTACGGCCTGAGCGCCGCCAATGTGGCCGAGTGGAACCATGTCAGCGCCTCCAGCGCCTTCAAGCTGGGCCACCCGGTGGTGGTCTTCCTGCCGGTCAAAAGCCATGCCGCCTCGGCCAGCCACGGCCGCGGCAAGGCCGGCGTCAAGGCCGTCAAGCGCGGCTCGGCCAAGCCTGTGGTGAAAGCCAAAAAGCGTTAAGGCGACGCCTTCACGCCCCGGGCGGCTAAAGCTTGAGCGTGCCCACGCCGAACAGGCCCACCAGGCCGATGACGATCAGGTAGATGGCCACGATGTAGTTGAGCAGGCGCGGAATGATCAGGATCAGGATGCCGGCGATCAGGGACATCAACGGCCCTATGCTGAGCGAGAGGTTCATGGCGTTTTCCTTGGAGTTTTGGATGCCGGCTTGCCCGCCGCCCCTGGCGCGGCGGCCAGGGCGTGGAACGGTGCAAGCCCGGTTTTGACTCTAGGGAAACGCCCCGCCCGGCGCTGTAGGACGGCAGGAAGAATTGCCGTGCACGGAAAGCCTTAGAAGCTGCTCCTAGAGCTTTTCCGTCTCGCCGCTGCGCGGCTGCCACTTCATGAGGCGCTTTTCGAGCCGGCCCACAATGCCGTCCAGCACCAGCGCAAAGGCCGTCAGCACCACAATGCCGGCGAACACGGTGTTGACGTCGAAGGTGCCCTCGGCCTGCAAAATCAGGTAGCCCACGCCACGCGCCGAGCCCAGGTATTCACCGACCACCGCGCCCACAAAGGCCAGGCCCACCGAGGTGTGCAGGCTGGAGAACACCCAGCTGGTGGCGCTGGGCAGGTAAACCGTGCGCAGCAGCTGGCGCTGGTTGGCGCCCAGCATGCGGGCATTGGCCAGCACCACCGGGCTGACCTCCTTCACGCCCTGGTAGACGTTGAAGAACACGATAAAGAACACCAGCGTGACGGCCAGCGCCACCTTGCTCCAGATGCCCAGGCCCAGCCACAGTGAAAAGATGGGCGCGAGGATCACGCGCGGCATCGAATTGGCGGCCTTGATGTAAGGGTCCAGGATGGCGCTGGCCGTGGGCGCCAGCGCCAGCCACAGGCCGCAGGCCAGGCCCAGCACCGTGCCTATGCCGAAGGCCAGCACCGTCTCCAGCAAGGTGGTGCCCAGGTGCAGGTAAATGTCGGCATTGCCGGACAGTCCTTCGGGAAACAGCGCACTGGGGCCGAAGCCGAAAGGCATGAACCAGCTCCAGACCCGGCCCGCCACCTTGATCGGTTCGCCCAGGAAAAACGCGGTCTTCTGGTTGCGCGAAGCGGCGTGCCAGACCAGCAGGATGACGACCAGCAAACCCACTTGCCAGGCGCGCAGGTTTTTTTCGGAAGGTTTCAGGGAAGACCACATACTCAGGCGGCCTTCTTCAATTGCTGCGCATAACCCTTGAGCACCTCGTCGCGCAACACATTCCAGATCTGCGTGTGCAGCTCGACAAAACGCGGGTGGTGGCGCACCTCCGCCACGTCGCGCGGGCGCGGCAGGTCTATCGCGAACTCGCCTATGGGATGCGTGCCCGGGCCGGCCGAGAGCACGACCACGCGGTCGCTCATGGCGATGGCTTCGTCAAGGTCATGGGTGATAAAAAGCACGGCCTTCTTTTTGGCGGCCCAGAGCGCCAGCACTTCGTTTTCCATGAGCTGGCGCGTCTGGATATCGAGCGCGCTAAAGGGCTCGTCCATCAGGATGATGTCCGGGTCCAGCGCCAGCACCTGGGCCAGCGCGGTGCGCTTGCGCATGCCGCCCGAAAGCTGGTGCGGGTAGCGGTCGCCGAACTCGGCCAGGCCCACACGCTCCAGCCAGCCCTGGGCCTGGCGGCGTGCCTCCGCATCCGGAACCCCGCGGTATTGCAGGCCCATCATCACATTGGCCAGCGCGCTGCGCCAGGGCATCAAGGCCTCGGTCTGGAACATATAACCGGCGCGGGTGTTGATGCCGGCCAGCGGCGCGCCAAAGACTTTGACCTCGCCCGACGAGGCCTGCAGCAGGCCGGCGCCTATATTGAGCAGCGTGGACTTGCCGCAGCCCGTGGGCCCCACGACCGAGACGAACTCACCTGCGTTGATGCGCAAGGTGGTGTTGCTGACGGCGGTATAACGCTGGGCCGCATCGTCGCGTGAGCGGAAGGTGCAGCTGATATCGATCAGCTCGAGGGCACAGGCGTTGTCGGGTTCGGGCATGGCGGGAGCTTACAGCAAGCTGCCTGCGCGGAGATAGGCCCCCACGCTTTTCACTTCGCCTTCGGCTTCGTGTAATGCGCTGCCCCCCCCCCAAGGGGGCGCTGCGCCTGCGGTCTGGCAAAGCCAGTCCCGCGGCCCCTGCTGGCAAAGACGGGCCCCAAACTTTTCGCTTCGTGTATTTTCGACATCAGCACGGGCGGCCTCGACCACCAGCAGGGGCGGGGCTAGGCTTTGAATCGCTCTTTGGCCCGTTTTGCAAACTCGTTGGTATAGGTCTTGGCGATGTCTATCTTGTCGGCCCTGATGCTGGGGTCAAAACTGGCCAGCGCCTTGAGCGCGGTGCGCGCGCCGTCGTCGGGAATGATGCCGTCCAGCGAGATCGACTCGCGCACCTTGTTGAAGGACGCCAGGTAGAGCGCGCGGTCGCCCAGCAAATAACTTTCGGGCACGGTCTTGATGATGTCGCCCGGCCCGGCGGTCTGCAGCCACTTGAGGCCATGCACGATGGCATTGGCCATGGCCTGGCAGGTGTTGGGATGCTTTTGCACAAACTCCAGCGGCGCATAGAGGCAGCCCGCCGGCATGGAGCCGCCGAACACCTCCGTCGTGCCCTTGAGGGTGCGCGTGTCGCTGATGATCTTGACCTCGCCTTTTTGCTCCAGCATGGTCATCACCGGGTCGGTGTTGCTCATGGCGTCAATCTGGCCCGAGCGCAGCGCGGTCAGCGCGCCGGCGGCCGTGCCCACGCCGATAAAACTCACGTCGCTGGGCTTGAGGCCGGCGCGCGAAAGCACCAGGTTGGCCATCATATTGGTCGACGAGCCCGGCGCCGACACGCCAATCTTCTTTCCCTTGAGGTCGGCCACGCTCTTGTAGTTGGGCATGTTTTTGGTCGAGATGCCGAAGGCGATCTGCGGCGCTCTGCCCTGCAGCACAAAGGCCTGGAACATCTGGTTCTTGGCCTGCAGGTTGATGGTGTGCTCAAACGCGCCCGAGCACACGTCGGCCGAGCCGCCGACCACGGCCTGCAGCGCGCGCGCGCCGCCCGCGAAATCGCTGATCTCTATGTCCAGGCCCTCGGCCTTGAAGTAGCCCAATTGTTCGGAAATCGTGAGCGGCAGGTAATAAAACGCGGCCTTGCCGCCGACGGCAATCGCGATCTTGCTTTTTTCGAGTTTGGGCTGGGCCCGCAGCGACGGGATGGCCAGCGTCGCCGCGGCCAGCGCGGCGCCGCCGGCAAAGCTGCGGCGCGAAATCAGGGGTGGGCGGTTCATGCAAAGCCTCTTTTCTTGTGGATGGCACAAGCTTATCGAGACGTAAAAAAGCCCGCATCGGTATCATCCCGTGCGGGTTTTTACCAAAAATACGGCGCTGTGGTTACTAAAGGTTACGGCACGCGCCGCGGCGCTGCTTCAACGGTAAGCCGAAAGAAGAATCAGGATGTTGACGAAGAGCGCGACGGCCCAGACTGCCGAGCGCGCCTTGGCCAGGTCGGCCACGTACATCATGATGTAGGCGATGCGCAGGAAGACGAACAGCAGCGCCATGATGTCCAGCCGCGTCTGCGCGGCCTGAAGTATGTGCGCGATGATGACGGCCGCGAAGAAAAACGGCAGCGCTTCAAACGTATTCTGCTGCGCCGCGTTGGCGCGGCCGCGCCAGTCGGTCTGCTTGGCCAGCCAGCCGCGCGGGTTGTGGTTGTCAAAGCCGCCGTCGCGCCGGGGCGTGCTCATCATGCCGTACTTGGCGAGCGCCGCGCAGGCGATCGGCAACAGCGCCGCGATCAGCACACACCAGTAGGCAATGGTGAAACGTGCGAATGTCATGTTGGGTTTCCTTCCGTATGTTGTTGTGTTGTCGCGGGCGCCCCTCAGCGCCTGTCCACCAGCGCATGGGCAATCGTGCCCAGGTCCACGTATTCAAGTTCGCTGCCCACCGGCACGCCGCGCGCCAGGCGCGTGACCTGCACGCCGCGGCTTTTGAGCGCCTGGGCGATCACATGCGCCGTGGCCTCGCCCTCGGCCGTGAAGTTGGTCGCCAGGATCACCTCCTGCACCTCGCGTGAGGCCGGTGGCAACGCCTCGCCGCGCGCGTCCTTGGGCACCACGCGGTCGAACAGCTTTTGCAGGCCTATGTCATTCGGGCCTATGCCGTCCAGCGGGCTCAGCTTGCCCATGAGCACAAAGTACAGGCCCTTGTAGGCCAGCGTGCGCTCCAGCGCCGCCTGGTCGGCCGGGGTCTCGACCACGCAGAGCTTGCTGCGGTCGCGCTGCGGGTTCGCGCAGGTGCTGCAAAGCTCCTGCTCGGTCAGCGTGTTGCACAGGCTGCAGTGCCGCACGCTGCCCACCGCATGCTCGAGCGCGCGCGCGATCTGCAAGGCGCCCGGCTTGTCATGCTGCAACAGGTGAAAAGCCATGCGCGCGGCCGACTTGGCGCCCACGCCCGGCAGCTTGCGCAGCGCCTGGGTCAGGCCTTCAAGAGCATTGGAGTCAGCCATATATCAGCCCCCACGTTCGCTCACTGCGTGTAGCTCTCTGCCCCCTCAGGGGGCGCTGCGCCTGCGGTCTGGCAAAGCCAGTCCCGCGGCCCCTGCTTGCGAATGCGTAGACCAAAGTTAGAAGGGGAGTTTCATTCCAGATGGCAGGCCGGCCGTGAGCTTGCCCATTTTTTCCTGGCTGACTTCCTCGGCCTTGCGCACGGCGGCGTTAAAAGCCGCGGCCACCAGGTCTTCCAGCATGTCTTTGTCGTCGGCCAGCAGGCTGGGGTCGATCTCGATGCGCTTGACGTCGTGCTTGCAGGTCATGGTGACCTTCACCAGGCCGGCGCCGGCCTCGGCCGTCACTTCCACAAAAGCCAGTTCGTCCTGGGCTTTCTTGATGTTGTCCTGCATGGCCTGCGCCTGCTTCATGAGGCCTGCGAGTTGTCCTTTGTTAAACATGGGATCTTCCTTTTGAATCGTGAAACCGGGGAATGTCGGGTGTTGGAATGCGTGCTTACAAGCTGTCTTTGATCATATCGATTTAGCCGCCAGCGGCCGTATGCTGCCGGGGACAATTTTCGCTCCCCAGTCGCGCATCATGTCCTGCACCAGCGGGTCGTTCTGGATCATTTCTTCGGCCGCGCGCTGGCGCTCGGCGGCCGCGGCGCCATTGCGGCGCGCCGGGGTGTCGGTGACCGGGCCGACCTCCACCACGAGCTTGAGGGCCGGGTCGCCCACATGGGTTTGCAGCGCTACCTGCAGCTTTTCGCGCGCGGCCGCCTGGTTCAGCGATTCGCGCTCCACACGCAGCGTCCACAGGCTGCCGTCCTGGCTGCGCAGCTCCGACTGCAGGCCCAGCTCGCGCGTCAGCGCCGCCACGGCCTCGGCCGCGACCAGCTGGTTGACCGTCTGGCCCCAGGCTTCGCCCAGCGGCACGGGCACCAGCGGCGGCGGTGTGGTGGAAGGCGCGCTGGCCGGTGGGCGTGGCTGTGGCTGTGGCTGTGGCTGTGGCGGTGCAGCCTGCACCGGCGCAGGCTCGGGCATGGCCGGAGCGCTGGCGCTGAAATGGGGTGCGGGCTGCGCGCGCTCGGCTTGCGCGACGGGCGCTGGAGGCGCCACAGGCGGCCTTCTTTCGACAGCCGGCGCAACCGATGCGGCCGGCGCGGCGGCGGCAGCCACAGGCATGGGGGCCGGCGCGGGCGCTACGGCCCGCGTCAGCTCAGGCTGAGGCTTTTTTCCGGGCTCGGCGGCACCCCCCGCATGGCTGGGGGCGGCCGAAGCCGAGGGCTTGAAGGCCAGCAGGCGCAGCAGCACCATGGTCAGGCCCGCGTATTCGTCGGGCGCCAGGCCCAGCTCGCCGCGGCCGTGCAGGCACAGGCTGTAAAGCAACTGGGTTTCGTCGGCCGGCAGCACGCGCGCCAGCCGCGCTGTCTCGGCGATGTCCGGGTCGGCATCGTCGCCGCCCTCCCCCATCTCGGGCACGGCCTGCAGCACCGCCATGCGCTGCAGCACCGTCGTCATTTCTTCCAGCGTGGAGGCCGCACTCAGGCCGTTGAGCCGCAGCGCCTCCGAGGTTTCCACCACCGTCTTGCCGTCGCCGCGCGCCAGCGCGTCCAGCAGGCGGTAGACATAGCTGCGGTCCACACTGCCCAGCATGGTGCGCACGCTGGCTTCCTCGAGCGAGCCCGAGCCAAAGGCAATCGCCTGGTCGGTCAGCGACAGCGCATCGCGCATGGAACCGCGTGCCGCACGCGCCAAGAGGCGCAGGGCCTGCGGCTCGGCCGGCACGTTTTCCACGCCCAGCACCTGGGTCAAATGTTCGAGCACCGTCTCGGGCGCCATGGGCCGCAGGTTGAACTGCAGGCAGCGTGACAGCACCGTGGCCGGCACCTTCTGCGGGTCGGTCGTGGCCAGCACAAACTTCAGGTATTCGGGCGGCTCCTCCAGCGTCTTGAGCATGGCGTTGAAGGCCGTGTTCGTGAGCATGTGGACTTCGTCGATCATGAAGACCTTGAAGCGGCCCACCACGGGTTTGTAAACCGCCTGCTCCAGCAGCTGCGCGATTTCATCGACACCGCGGTTCGAGGCGGCGTCCAGCTCGGTGTAGTCCACAAAACGCCCGCTGTCGATGTCGGTGCAAGCCTGGCACACACCGCAGGGCGTGGCGGTAATGCCGCCCTGCCCGTCCGGGCCCAGGCAGTTCAGCGACTTGGCCAGGATGCGCGAAATCGTCGTCTTGCCCACACCCCGCGTGCCGGTAAACAGGTAAGCATGGTGCAAACGCTGCGTCGCCAGCGCATTGCCCAAAGCCTGCACCACATGCGACTGCCCCACCATTTCAGAGAAATTTTTGGGGCGGTATTTGCGGGCGAGAACGAGATAGGACATATCCAGGCATTCTAAATTGCCCACGGCAGTGTTTCGGGGGCATTTGCCGGACTATGTTCCCCAGGACACAAGGGTCATTCCCAAGTCCCTTACAATCGTGGGTGACGGGCCTTCCCGCATGGTGAAGCGGCCAACCGGGTCAGGTGGGGAACCAAGCAGCCCTAACTGTGGAGCCAGTGCCGGGGTCAAGGCTCGTCACCTTATTCAAACCGAAGCCAGTATCTAAGCGGCTCCCGGGCTCTCTAAAGTCCCGATTTCTTTGTTCTGTGTCAGTTTGATGTGTCACTTCTCAGCAAGTTGACTTGATCGAACGACGATGGCCAAGCTACCAGGGCTTTTTAAACGTGATGGCATAGGGCCAAGATGATGGGTCACTTTTGCCCAGAACGGACATGAGTCAGCTCTGCCCAAGCTGGACCATAGCCAGTTCGCTCTATCGCTGACCATCCCGGGTACAGCAATTCGTTGAGATTGGAGTGATGTTGCGCTAGCAGTTGAAATAATTCACATTATTTTCTTTCGGCGGAACATAAATCGATTACCAATATCCGAGGCGAGGGGCCTCCTCGAGCTGACGGATCCCCCTTCCGGTTGTAACTGGCAACCCTGCATCCGTCAGGAGAAATCTCAATCTCCGTGCCATTCCCTCCTTCATCAATACGCTGAAGGCCGGCAGGGGTTTCCAGATACATGCCTTGCTTTCGCCAGTAACCTGTATTCGCGTACACGGCCCACAAAACCCCTACTGCGACACCGTGGCTTAGAGCGGATCCGACGTTCCTCCTTCCCAAGGCTATTAGTAAAGGAGGAGGGGGGAGTAAAACACTTTTGCCCTTCGGATCAAGAATTCTTGTAGGCCCACTTAGGCTTGTTCCACTTTGGAAATACGTGTCACTCCAAGGCTGATATCGCACGTAGTTACGCAACGGCGGATCTCCATCTAATGGAGTGATTTTTCCCGAAGAATCGTGTAGCGCTATCGGCCGAACCCAGGCACCTCTTTCATCACGCCCGAGTGTCTCCCGCAAAAAACCATGCTGAGGAAGCAGGGGAATATCCCGATATCCCTTTGGATCGCGTGACAACGCATCGGGGCTGTAAAGATCGCTCCCATAGGGAGAAAACTCACAAAGATAAGTAGGAATGAAATGACCTTTCTTCCACTCAACCGAGGCCAGAGGCTGGTCCCACTCCCCTTTTTGCCAAACATCATCTGCTTCCCGCGGGCCTTGAATTTCGCCTCGGCTGGGTACGCGAATTATCAGTCTGCCTTGATGACTCAAACACTGAAGCTCGCCTCTATAAGGGCTAGGGTCTATTGAGACAGTATCTGTGTTGACCACGATAATTTGGGAGGTCTCATCAGATCGCGCCTTCCAACCCGGAATTTCCCGCACCGAGAGAACAAGGCGCCTGTTATCTAGCCATCGCATGGCGCTAATAGATGTTGGACGTATTCCATCGGGCATCCAACGCTTGGGATATTTATCCAACGCTTCGGTGAACTGGACACGCTCATCGGCGGTGAACTCAAACGGCTCAACCCATTTTCGTTGCGCTGTTTGCGCAAGAACCAGGCTGCTCAAGGTTAACCCTAGCAATCCAAAAATAGACGCGAAAGACATCCTGTACCTGTCACCCACCGTAATCCAAAGCTTCTTTGCAGGCTTAATGCTAAACATCATTTTTTATCTCTCCCTCATCCTAAGTCTGCACTTTAGCTCGAGACGGAGCATCGTCTATATAGAGTAGATGGTCAAAGTGCGGAAGACTGACGAGGGCTCTACCCCTCTACAGCCGCAACTCAACATACCGCATCAACCCCTCGCAGGCATCCTCCACGAGATCCAGCACCTGCTCAAAGTCATCCTTGCCACCATAGTAAGGATCAGGCACCACCGGGCTATCGTGCGTCAAACAGAACTCCGTGAGCCTGCGCACTTTGTGAAGATGCTCAGCGGGACACTCGTCCTGGACCAAAGCCAGGTTGTCCCAGTCCATGGCCAGAATCAAGTCGTGGCGCTCAAAATCCACGTTCGAGATCTGCCGGGCCCTCAAGCCTGAGAGGTCATAACCCCGCCTGGCCGCATGCGCCTGGGAGCGCTCATCGGGCGGGTTGCCGGGGTGGTAGTTGTGGGTGCTGGCCGAATCGACCTGCACTTGCTTGCCGAGGCCTCGCTCCATAACTTTGCGCTGGAACACGCCATGGGCCGTGGGGCTGCGGCAGATATTGCCCATGCAGACAAAGAGGACGGAATAGGGTTTCATCTGAGGAGTGTGGGCCGAAAACTGCCCCGCGAGGCCTGCCCTGCGGCCTTAATCTACCAGAGCGGTTTCGGGTTTTCCGCCCTGCCCCGCGTCCACCCGAGCCGCTGGGCCCACCGAAAGGGCCATAGTCACAGCCACCCCATGCGTATACAGTCCACTGAACGGAGACAACAATGCCATGCTGATGACCTGCATAGGGGGCCCGCTTCACGGGCTGCAAGTGGGACTTGCCGACAATGCCCGGGTGTATGAGGTGCAGGATGGCAAGCCGCGCGCGCGATATTTGCGGCAGGTGCCCTTGCAGCACTACGACCCGCAAACGGGCAACGTGGGCTCCACGGCCTTCTTTGCGCTAAGTTCGCTGAGCGGCATGGAGGTGACGGACCTGATCATCAGCCACCTGGAAAGCTTTCGACCCCGGTTGTTGCCGGTCGCGTCAAAGCCTGCCTGACGCACCCGCACCCGGCAAGAAAGACCCATCGAGCGCCGACGGCCGGCTGGCATGCATCCCCGGCACCGCTGCCGCGGGGTGGTCGCGTTCGGCGCGTTCCTGCATCAGCGCCAGGTGCAGCTGGTGCAAGGCGTCCACGCAATCCAGCACGATGGACTGGACCATTTCCGCGGGCTCGCCGGCCTGCGACCTGGGCGGGGCCGCGAGCTTTTCACCGACGCTGAGCATGAGCCTGACCATGACGGCGCGAAACAGCAGGTCCCAGTCGGTGATTGCGATGTCCAGTGGGTAGTCGGGCAGGCGCGCCTCGAACGGCCGCATGGGGCGCGAAGCAAGAGGGGCATCGTGGCCGCGCTCGCCGTCGCCCGCGGCCCAGTCGCGCAGGATGTCCAGCACAGCGGCGCTGGCGCCGGGCAACTCGCGCCGGGGCTCCTGGGTGAACTCGGCGGAATTCAGCATGGCCAGGGCCGAGCGTGCCAGCAGCTTGGGGTTGGGGGCTGGAGAGGAAGCAAGTCGGATCATGACAAACCTCGCGAAGCAGGGGTGCCGCATGGCGCCGCGGCAAGAGGCAGGCGATGCGACCGGTTGGGTTGGGTTGGGCTGGGCGATCACCTTTGTCCTTTGTAGGAGGTCTGAGGCTGCCCGTCGGTGCGCTGCCGCACATGCGGCGGTCAACATATTGAGGGCTGTGCCAGAAGGCGGCCTTTCTCAGTACAGGCGTCAGTGCAGCAGCTGGGCGTAAGTCTGACGGTCGGTCGCGTAGCAGCTGCAGGTCGCGGCTTCCAGGCCGGAACGGTCCAGCACCGTCACGTCGCCGCGGTGGTACTCGATGAGGCCGCCGCGCTGCAAGGCATTGGCGGCGGCCGTGATGCCGACGCGGCGCATGCCCAGCATATAGGCCAGGAATTCGTGCGTCACGTGGAAGTGGTCGGAATGCGCGCGGTCCTGGCTCATCAGCAACCAGCGGGCCAGGCGTTCGGTGGTCTGGTGAAAGCGCAGGCAGGCGGCCGAGGCGGCCTGCTGCGCCATCAGCACATAGAGGTAACGGTTCATGCCGCGCTGCAACGGCAGGCTGCGCGCCAGCTCGAGCCGGAAGGCCGGCGTGCCGATTCGCCAGGAGGCCCCGCCTCCCTGCACCACCGCATGCAGCGGCGCGGTGACGACACCCAGCGCGAGTTGCGCGCCCAGCATGCCTTCGCGGCCCACCATGCCGACTTCGACGCCGGGGCTGCCCTCGACCAGGGCCACCAGCGAGATGAAGCTGTCGACGGGGAAATAGACGTGGCGCGTGGGTTTGCCCGGCTCGCAGAGCACTTCGGCCAGCACGAGTTCTACCGGCTCGCAGACGGCCAGCAGGCGCAGGCGGTCCTTGCGGGGAAGGAGCTCGATGAGGTGGTTTTCGACAGGGGCCAAGATGGCTCTCCAGGGTAGGACGGCTCCCGGATGTGCCGGGTCATGGACAAGGCCGCGCTACTGTCGTCAGTTCAATTCGGTTCCCCAGTATGCACGATGCGCCGCACATCGCACCGTGTGCCAGCGCACACAGCCCCAAGCGGGCCGCCTAGACCGCGAGCTTGTCGGGCAGCAGCCGGTCGTATTCCTTCTTGACCACGGCATAACACTCGCAGGTGCGGCGCTCCAGGCCCGGCCGGTCCAGCACCGTGATGCGGCCGCGCGAATAGCGGATCAGCCCGAGGTTTTGCAGCTTGAGCGCGCCTTCGGTGACGCCCTCGCGGCGCACGCCCAGCATGTTGGCGATGAGCTCCTGTGTCATGACGAGTTCATTGCCCTGCAGGCGGTCAAGGCTCAGCAGCAGCCAGCGGCACAGCTGCTGGTCCAGCGAATGGTGGCGGTTGCACACGGCGGTCTGCGCCATTTGCGTGATCAAAGCCTGGGTGTAGCGCAGCAGCAGGTGCAGCACCGGCGCGCGCTTGAACTCTTCCTTGATCACGTCGGCCTTGAGGCGAAAACCCTGGCCGGCGCTTTGCACGACGGCGCGGCTGGTAGTGGATTCGCCGCCCATAAAGAGCGAGATGCCGACCACGCCTTCATGGCCGACCACCGCGATCTCGGCCGAGGCGCCGTTCTCCATCACATAGAGCAGGGAGACGATGGCCGTGGCGGGAAAGTACACATGGTCCAGCGTGCTGCCCGATTCGTAGAGCACCTGGCCCAGCGGCATGTCGACCCACTCCAGTTGCGGCGCCCAGCGCTGCCACTCTGCCTCCGGCAAGGCGGCCAGCAGCTGGTTTTTTTTGGGATCGGGGGAAAGGCTGATTGCGGACTCCGAAGCGGGCCTGGTTGCGAGCAGGCCTCTGGCAGAGGTCTCGCACCACCTTCGAAGTATAGGCAGTAAAGGTGTTCCGGTATGTACGCTAGCGCACAAACAAAGGAAAACCGGTTCCGGGCTTGCGGGAGGTATCCCGGCCTACCTGGCCGCCTCTTCAATCGCCTCAGTGGTCTGCAGCGCATGCTGGGCGATCTGCGCCGAGGCCAGGGCCAGCGAGGCCAGCGCATACGTGCCGCTGATGATGCCCTTGTAGGCGACTTCGGCCCCAATAGCGTCCTGGCCCAGGCCTTCGGTGGCGGCGATGATGCAGGCCTCGACGCTGTCCAGGCCGGCGTCGCCATAGAGGTCTTCGCCTTCGTAGCTCACGCGGTATTCAAACTCGTCCTGCATCATGGGTTCGATGTGGAAACGGACAATCATGGCTTCCCCTTCTCTTCAGATTCCTGATGACACACCGAAGTGCGCGAGAACGCCCTGCCCCGCTACACGGCCGCTGGCAAAACAGGCGGTCAGCAAATAGCCGCCGGTGGGCGCTTCCCAGTCCAGCATCTCGCCAGCGCAGAACACGGGCTGGCCGGGGCCCTTGAGGTTTTGCAGTTGCAGTTGCGGGCTCATGGCTTCGAACATCACGCCGCCCGCGGTGCTGATGGCTTCGTCCATCGGCCGGGTGGCGGTCACGCGCACCGGCAGGGCCTTGATGCCGGCGGCCAGGCGCACCGGGTCGGCAATCGCGTCCTTGCCCAGCAGTTCATACAGCATGGCGGCCTTGATGCCGTCCAGGTTGAGGCGGCTTTTGAGGTGGCTGGACAGAGAACGCGAGCCGCGCGGGTGCCGCACCTCGACCAGCACCTGTTCGGCTGATTTGTCCGGCAGCAAATCGAGCATGAAGGTGGCGCTGCCGTGGGCGGCGATCTCGTCGCGCAGCAAATTGGAGGCGGCATACACCAGGCTGCCTTCAACGCCGGTGGCGGTGGCGATGAACTCGCCCTTGCGGCTGAAGCTGCGGCCGCGCGAATCGGTGAAATGGATGGCGACAGACTTGAAGGGCTGGCCGGCGAAGCGGCTGGCGAAATGGTCGGTCCAGCCGGTGTGGGGTTTCGGGCTTTTGCCTATGAGCTCCTGCAAAAACTCGCGGCGGGTTTCGCCGGTATCGGCGATGGCTTCCTGCAATTGGGCCGGACTGTCAGGCCGGGCAGCGACATCAAAGCCGCAGTTCGAAGGCTGCAGCAGCGCGAGCGCGACGCCGCGCGCGGCCAGCAGCGGCACCCAGGCGCCGTCGGAGCCCAGCCGTGCCCAGCTGCCGCCGCCCAGCGCCAGCACCACGGCATCGGCCTGCACCTGCACTTCGCCGGCGGGTGTTGCGAATTTCAACGCGCCATCTTCGGCCCAGCCCAGCCAGCGGTGCCGCATGGAAAACTTCACGCCAGCCTGGCGCAGGCGCTGCAACCAGGCGCGCAGCAGCGGCGCGGCCTTCATGTCCTTGGGAAACACGCGGCCCGAGCTGCCGATAAAGGTTTCCACGCCCAGGGCTTCGGCCCAGGCGCGCAGCTCGGTGGGGCCGAAGGCGGCCAGCAGCGGCTGCAACTGCGCGGCGCGCTCGCCGTAACGGCCCACAAAGGCCTGCGGCGCTTCGGAATGCGTGAGGTTGAGCCCGCCTATGCCGGCCAGCAAAAACTTGCGGCCCACCGAGGGCATGGCGTCGTAGACCTCCACCCTCAGGGCCGCACCGGCACCGGCCAGGGCTTCGGCGGCCATCAGGCCGGCGGGCCCGCCGCCTATGACGGCCACGCGCAATGCGGCGGCCGGGGTGGATTCAAGAGGGGATGCGCCAGGTGTCAAGGGGGTTCCGCGCGCGGCGGCCACAGGTTAAACAGGAAAAATCGGAAGGTTCGCGGTCGCGAACACAAAGCGCCTCAAACGGGCGCGGTTCGGCGGAACAGGATGGCCCGATTATTACAGGGAGAGGCCGCTGGGATAGCGGCCGGCCGCCGGCCCTTGGCCCTTACATGGGCGGCGCAAACCCATTGCGCCCGACGATCACGCGCAGCGCGGTCGGCTTGCCGCCCTGCTCCTGGGCGGTGATCATCACTTTCGCGCCGGGCACCAGCAAGGTGTTTTCATCGGCCTTTCCGGGTTTGAAGGAGACCACGGGCGCATCGGGCGGCACGATGACGGTTTTTTCGCCGTCCTTGTAGCGCAGCGTGAGCTTTTGCCCGCCGGGCACCGTCGAAGGCGCGGCGGCCAGGTCGGCCACGGTGGCGTTGGTCATGGTGCTTTCGGGCCGCAAGTCCCAGGGGCGGTGGCCTTCGCCGGTGCCGCGCGCGGCTTCGGGAAACACCACCACCTCCAGCGCCAGCTGGCTGCCGTCGGCCTGCGGCATGGCGGCCGTACCTATATAGCTGCCGGGCTTGATGTCGGCCAGCGCCAGCGGAAAGACTTCCGAGACATCCATCGCGGCGGGCCGCACCAGCGTGATGACTTCGCCGCTGCGCTCCCTGACGGTGAGGCTGGAGGCATCGATTTTTTCAATCGTGGCGCGCAGGCGCACGGTGGGGTTGGCCGGCGCGGGGCTTTGCGCCAGGGCCAGCGGCAAGGTGGCCGCCAGGGTTAGGGTGGCGAGGAAATGCTTGAACATGGGAATCCTTTCAGCCGGCATGGAGTGGAAGGAATGGCGCCGGACAGGCCCGGTGTGATCAGTCCACCAGGACCACAGTTCCCTGCCCCGTCAGAAAAGCCGCTTTGACCGGAGCGCCCGGGTAGATGCGCTGCACCGCCGCGCGGTAAGCCTGCAGTTGCGCGACCAGCGCGGGCTGGCGCTGCGGGGCGGTGGCCGATTTGTAGTCCAGCACCCACCAGTGGCCTTCGTGGCCGGCGTCCTTGCGCTGCACCAGGCGGTCCAGCCGCAGTGCCTGGCCGGCATAGACCAGGTCGACTTCATTGCCCTGCCAGGCCAGCACCTCGGGCCGCCAGGCCCAGGCGCCCTCGCCGGCCAGGATGCGGCCGGCCAGCGCGGCCGACTGCGCGGCCTGGGCCGGGCTCAGGCGGAACTCACGCGCCGCGGCCGCCACCTGTTCGGGCAACAAGGCGCCGCCCCATTCCAGCAAACGGTGCATGGCCTTGCCTATGCGGGCCTTGAGGGAGTCTTCATCGAGGCTCTCCACGGCCGGCGGCTCGACCAGGGCCTGGGGCAGCTCGGGCAATTCAGGCAGGTAGAACACACCGGCATCGGCTGCGTCAGGGCGTTGGCCCGCCGTTTCGTCGGCCACAGGTGCGGGCAGTTCACCCAGCAGGCCCTGCAGGCGCTGCCACCAGCTTTCGGTGGTCACGCGGTGCGGCTCAATCGAGGAAATCACCAGGGTGTGGCGCGCGCGTGTGAGCGCCACATAGAGCGCATTAAGCTCTTCGCGCTTGCGGGCGGCCTGCTCGGCGGCCAGGGTGTCGGCGGCGCAGGCGGGCGGCCGGCTTTCGCTGACGAGGAAGACAAACTTGCGCGGCTCGGTGGCCTCGCCGGGCCAGTCGACCAGCACGCCCATGCTGTCGGCGTTGCGCTCGACGGTGTCGGTGTCCAGCAGCAGCACGGCCTCGGCCTCCAGGCCCTTGGCGCCGTGAATGGTCAGCAGGCGCACCGCTTCGCCGCTGACAGTGGCCGGCGCCTGCGTGCCGCCGGCCTTGAGGGCACGCACAAAACCATAAGGCGTGGCGTAGCGGCCGCCGTCCAGTTCCAGCGAAACGCCCAGCAGCGCGCGCAAATTGGCCAGCACCGCGCCGCGCTGGGCCGTGGGCGCCGCGGCGCCAAAACGCGCGAGCACGTCGCCGTCGTCGTAAATGCCCTGCAGCGCGTCGTGCGGCGGCAGGCTGTCGAGCCAGCTTTTCCAGCGCGCCAGCGTTGCGCCCAGGCCTTGCAGCTCGGGCGTCAGCAGCTCTTCTTTTTGCAGCAACTCATACCAGGGCTTGCCGTGTTCGCGCTGCAGCAGGGCCAGTTGCACCAAGGCGTCGTCAGCCAGGCCGAAGAGCGGCGAACGCAGCGCGCGCGCCAGGGACAAGTCATGCTGCGGCGAGACCAGCACGTCGAGCAAGGCGACCAGGTCCAGCACTTCGCAGCAGTCAATGAGCTCGGTTTTTTCGCCGACCTGGGCGGGAATGTGCAGGGCGCGCAGCTCATCCTGCAGCGGCAGCAGGCCTGCGCGTTTGCGCGACAACACCATCACGTCCTGGGGTCGCAGCCCACCGGCGATCTGCTGGGATATCCATGCGGCGGCCTGTCGGGCCTCGCGCGTGCGCAAGGTTTCCTCGGGCAGTTCGCGCGGCGTGGTGAGGCTGTCGCGCCAGCCGGCGGCCAGCGGCGAGGCCTCTTCCTCGTCCTTGTTGCGCGGAATGGGCGGCAGGCGGCCCACGGCGCCGGCCAGGCCCGAGGCTGTGGTGTGCTCGCGAAAGCCGTCATAGGCGTCGGCTTCGCGCGCCGTCACCATGGCGGCGTTGACGGTGTCTATCACGGCCTCGGCATTGCGGCGCGTGTGGTCGCAACTGAGCAGATCGCCGCCCAGGCCGTGCACCACAAAAGCCTGCGCGGCGCGAAAGACCTGCGGCTCGGCGCGGCGGAAGCGGTAAATGCTTTGTTTGGGGTCGCCCACCAGGAAGACGCTGGGCGCCGTGCCCGCGCCCGAATAGCCGATCAGCCACGCGTACAGGGCCTGCCACTGCAGCGGGTTGGTGTCCTGGAACTCGTCGATCATCAGGTGGCGTATGCGCGCATCCAGGCGCTCCTGCACCCAGCCCGAGAGCACGGGGTCGGCCAGCATCAGCAGCGCGGCGCGCTCCACGTCGTTCATGTCGACCCAGCCGCGTTCACGCTTGAGGGCGGTGAACTGCGCGATCAGCACGCGGCTCAGGCGCGCCATGCGCTGCTGGTGTTGCCAGGCGTCGTGCTGCTGGCGGGCCGCGACCACACGCAGCACCAGGTCCTGGGCAATGCGCACCTGCTCGATGCCGATGATTTTTTCGCCGAACTTGCGCGGCGTGCCTTTTTCGGTCAGCAGGGCCGCGATGGCCGCCGGGAAGTCGCCGGCGGTCAGCGCCTGCTCCAGTTCCACCCCCTTGGCCGAAAAAGTCGGCGCGCTGGCGCGGCCCAGCGCCATGGCGGCGTCCCTCAGGGTCTGCCGGTGAAAGCGATTGGTGCTGAGCAGTTCTTCCGGCTCATCAAGCCCGCCGAATTCGGTGAACTGCGCCGCAAAGGGCTGCACCGAGGCGGCAATCACGCCTTTTTCGTCGGCCAGTGTGAACTCGGTACGTTTGTCGAGCGAGGCCTGCAAGGCCTTGTCGGCCTGGAAGCGGCCGTGGGTGAGCACCACGGCCTCGAAGTCGGCCTTGAGCGCGGCGTCGGCCGCGACCGCCGCGTAAAAGCGCCGCCAGACCAAGGCGCGCGCGGGCGCGTCGTCTTCGAGCAGCTCGTAATTGACGGGCAGCTCCAGCCGCTGCAGCACCGCGACCGGCGCGCTGCGCAGCAAGGCCGCGAACCAACTGTGGAAGGTGCGTATCTGCACGGAGCGCCCGCTGGCCAGGATGGAACGGTAGAGATTGGACAGCTGCTCGCGCAGCTGCTGCGCGGCCTGCCGGCCCTTGGCGCCAGCCAGGTCCAGCTGTACGCCGCGCATTTCGAGCTCGCGCTGCAAGGTGGCGTCGTCGGCATGGGCAAAGGCCTTGAGCCAGTCGTCCAGGCGCTCGCGCATTTCCCCGGCGGCTTTTTTGGTGAAGGTGATGGCCAGGATCTCATGCGGCAAGACCTGCTGGCCGGGCGCGGCCGTGGCACCGTCCAGCAGGGCGCGAACGATGCGTGAGACCAGCATCCAGGTTTTGCCGGCGCCGGCGCAGGCCTCGACCGCAACGCTGCGCCGCGGGTCGCAGGCAATCGCATAAAAGGCCTCGGCCGAGACCGGCTCGCCGTTGCATTCGTAGGCGGCGGTGTGGGCGACCAGGGTGTTGGCCGGTGGTGTCATGCGCCCTCCTCCCCGGCGGCATCCTCGTCCAGGCTCCAGAAGTCCTTGCGGCATAAACCACGCGCGGCACAGTAGTCGCAGGCCTTGCCCTCGCCCAGCGCCGGCAGGGCCGCGCCGCGTGCGATGCGGGCCATGTCGGTCAGGATGCTGTCTATCAGTTCATCGCGCAGGCCGACGATCTCGGGCTGCTCATAGGTTTTGGTCGGCTCTTTTTCGCCGAGGTTGACGTAGGCCGCGGCCAGGGTGTCGTCGCTCATGAGCGCGGCGTAAAAGGCGAGCTGGGTGTCTTCCTGGCCGCCCTTGATGCGTTCGGCGGTGGTGGCGCGCGGCTCGGTCTTGTAGTCGATCAGCAGCGCATGGCCGTCGGCCTGGCGGTCTATGCGGTCCAGCTTGCCGAGCAAAGTCAGTTCGCCCAGCGGCATTTCGCGCCAGACCTCGGCTTCGTCAAAAGTGGCGCCGCTCGCTTCATGATCAGCCAGCCAGGCCAGGTAGCCTTCGCGCACGCCGGGCCAGGCGGCGGCAAAGGGCAGGAATTCGCTTTCGGTCAGTGCCAGTTCCTGGGCGGCGCGGTCCGCCGCCGCATCCATCATGGTGGCGCGGACGGCCGGGTCGTCGGTAGGCTGCGCTTTCAATGCCTCATGGAAATGCCGCAGCAGGCCGTGCAGCCAGTTGCCGAAGTCGCGTTTGCCGAGTTCGCTTTCAAGCTCCTCGGGCTCCTGCAGCTTGAGCTGGCGCAGCGCGAAGAAGCGGTAAGGGCAGCGGCGCAGGTCTTCATAGGCACTCGCTGACAGCCGCGTGAGGGGCAAGGCCTCACCGGTCGGAAAGGGGTGCGGCGTGGGCTGGATGTCCACGGCGCGCAGGCTGCGCGGGTCGGCGGCGGCTTGGGCCTCTTGGGGGGCGTCGTCCTGCGCCAGCAGCAGTTCCTGCACAAAACCGCTGGGGATCAGGTGCTCGCCGGCTTCGCTGCTGCGCCACAGCACGTCGACCCGCGGCGCCTGCAGGGCGTAATGCCAGGCCTGGCGGGCTGCGGCGGCCAGGGTCTCGCGCGAGGGCAGGCCCAGCAGCTCGCGCTGGGCGGGTGTCCAGGGGCCGGCCGGTTCGGGCGAGACCGGCAGGCGGATCTCGTCGCAGCCGGGCAGCACCACGGCGCGCATGGGCCGACCCAGCAGCTGGGGCAGCGGCAGGATCACGACCTGCTCGGCCGCCGGGTGCGGCGGCGCGAACTTGCCGCCTTCCAGCGCCTGATTGGCCCATTGGGTGAAATCATGCAGGCGCATGACCGGCGAGGCCTGGAATTCAATCTCGGCGCCCTCGTACAGGCGCAGCACCTCGAGCACGGCCTGGCCGGCTTCGTCTTCGGCCAAGGCCTCCCACTGGCCGGCCGCCTGCAGCGCGGCGCGCAAATCGCGCAGCCACACGGCCAGCGGGCGGGCGCGGGCCAGGGGCGCACGCAGCGCGTTGGCCTGCAGGGCCAGCGGCTGGGTGGCCATAAAGGCCGGCAGCACGATGTCTTCAGCGGCAAATTCCGGCAGGTCGCGCCAGGCGCGCACGCCGACGCGGCGCAGCTCGGTTTCGGCGGCGGTCACCAGCATGGGCTCAAAGGCGGGCGCGTTCTTGAGCCAGTCGAGCACGGCGTCTGTCGAAGCATCCCAGGGCAAGGCGCGCAGCAAGCTCATGAGGCCGGCGGCGGCGCGCGTGGTGGACAGCTTCCAGCCGGTTTCGTCGCGCATGGCGATGCCGCGCTCGGCCAGCATGGCGCCCACGCGGCGCGTGAGCTGGCGGTCCTGCGCGATCAGGGCGACCGGGTTGCGCCCCTGCGCCAGGTGGGCCAGCACGCAGGCGGCGGCACGGCCGGCTTCGTCCTCGGCGTCCTGGGCGACATGCAAGGCGGGCGGCGGGCCGGCTTCCAGGGGAATGCACAAGGGGATGAACAGGGACAGTTCGCCGAAATGGGCCTTGAGCGCCTCGGTCAGCGGGTCGGCCTGGAAGCCTTCGAGCACGGCGAACAGCAGGGGCCGGGCCTGGAACAGGCGATCCGTCGGGTAGGCCGAGGCCGCGGCCCAGGCCAGCGCGATGCGGCCCACGGCGGCTTCGAGCGCCAGCACCGGGGAATCCAGGCCCGCGCCCAGGGTCTGGGCCAGCCCTTCGCTCCAGGCGCGGCGCCTGGCCGGCATGACGGCGGCGGCCACGCCGGCCAGGCTCCAGGCGGCCTCGACCAGGCGGCCGGCCAGCGCGTCCTGCTGGCTGCCCAGCCCGGCGCGCTCCAGCAGCGAGGCGGCGGTGAGCATGTCGACGGCCACGTCCATGCGCAAATCGTCGCCCGAGGGCGTGAACAGGCCCAGCGTGCCGCCCAGGCCGCCGGCCCAGTTCATGGTGGTTTCAAAACGCGGGACAAAAAAGGTGTCGCCGGCCTGCGCGGCCCAGGCCTGGCGCGCCTGCTGGATCAGCTGGGCATAGGGCAGCAGCACCACACATTCGGCCGGGTGCACGCCGCGCGCCTCGATGGCCGTGGCCAACGCGGCCATGGCCTGGCGCCAGCACCGCGCATCAGGCGGGGCGGCGGTGTCGGCAAGGTCGGCGATGGAGGCTGGTGGCATGAATAGGGTTTGCGACGGGCGACAGGGGGCAACTTGGGACGGGCCGCAAGCGAATTGAGCGGATGGCTATCAGGGTGATAGCCCCTGCCTGCCCGACCCGGCCACTTGCTTTCTGCCACAATGACTGCAACTTTAGCCCTACGTATCGTAACCATCCTAACCAAGACAAAGGAGCCGCCATGGCGAGCGAACTGATCAAACATACCACTGATGCCACCTTCGAAGCCGATGTGCTGCAATCCTCCAAACCCGTGCTGGTGGACTACTGGGCCGAATGGTGCGGTCCGTGCAAGATGATCGCTCCGATCCTGGATGAAGTGGCGACCGGCTACGACGGCAAGCTGCAGATTGCCAAGATGAACGTGGACGAAAACCGCGACATCCCCGCCAAGTTCGGCATCCGCGGCATCCCCACGCTGATGCTGTTCAAGGACGGCCAGCTGGCCGCCACCAAGGTCGGCGCCATGAGCAAGGCCCAATTGACCGCCTTCATCGACCAGCAACTGGCCTGAAGCTTCGCGCCGGAAAAGGAAGCACGGCGCCCTGCCGCTTCCTGACCGGCGCCCCTCCCCCGGGCACCCGCCCCGCACGCATGAAATTAGCCCCCGTTTCCCGTCTGAATTTCCTGTCATAATGTGCCTTATTCACCGGTACGGCCCGCGCCGCCCGGTTCGAGTTGCCGGTTTGTAAGCCACCTTCTGCGGCTTCTTTTCAAACCTCCCCCGTTTTCCATCAATGAACTCCGCAAGGAGTAATTCCATGCACTTAAACGAACTCAAGGCACTGCACGTGTCTGAAGTCCTCAAGCAGGCCGAAGCCCTTGAGATCGAAAACGTCGGCCGCATGCGCAAGCAGGAGCTGATGTTCGCCATCATCAAAAAACGTGCAAAAACCGGCGAGACCATCGTGGCCGACGGCGTGCTGGAAGTGCTGCCCGACGGTTTCGGCTTCCTGCGAGCCCCTGATTCGAGCTACACCGCGTCCACCGACGACATCTACATCAGCCCCAGCCAGATCCGCCGCTTCAACCTGCACACCGGCGACATGATCGAAGGCGAAGTGCGCACCCCCAAGGACGGCGAACGCTACTTCGCGCTGAACAAGCTCGACAAGGTCAACGACGGCCTGCCCGAAGACAACAAACACAAGGTCATGTTCGAGAACTTGACGCCGCTGTTCCCGCGCGAGCAGTTCAAGCTCGAGCGCGACATCAAGGGCGAAGAGAACCTGACCAGCCGCATCATCGACATCGTCTCGCCCATCGGCAAAGGCCAGCGCGCCCTGCTGGTGGCGCCGCCCAAGTCCGGCAAGACCGTGATGATGCAGAACATCGCCCACGCCATCACCGCCAACTACCCCGAAGTGGTCATGATGGTGCTGCTGGTGGACGAGCGCCCCGAGGAAGTGACCGAAATGCAGCGCAGCGTGCGCGGCGAGGTGATTTCTTCGACCTTCGACGAACCCGCCGCGCGCCACGTGCATGTGGCCGAAATGGTGATCGAACGCGCCAAGCGCCTGGTCGAGCTCGGCAAGGACGTGGTCATCCTGCTGGACTCCATCACCCGCCTGGCCCGCGCCTACAACAATGTGCTGCCCTCCTCCGGCAAGGTGCTGACTGGCGGCGTCGACGCCAATGCGCTGCAGCGCCCCAAGCGCTTTTTCGGCGCGGCCCGCAATATTGAAGAAGGCGGCAGCCTGACCATCATCGGTACGGCCCTGGTTGACACCGGCAGCCGCATGGACGAGGTGATCTTTGAGGAATTCAAGGGCACCGGCAACTGCGAAATCCACCTGGACCGCCGCCTCTACGAAAAGCGCGTGTTCCCGGCCATCCACCTCAACCGCAGCGGCACCCGCAAGGAAGAACTGCTGCTCGCACCCGAAATCCTCCAAAAATCGCGGATTTTGCGCCAATTCATGTACAACATGGATGAAATCGAGTCCATGGAGCTCATGCTCAAGAACATGAAGGCGACTAAAAACAACCACGAATTCTTCGACATGATGAGGCGAGGCGGCTAGAAATAGGGCCCCCACGCTTTTCACTTCGTGTAATGCGCTGCCCCCCCGAGGGGGCGCTGCGCCTGCGGCCCGGCAAAGCCGGTTCCGCGGCCCCGGCTGGGTTAGGCCCGGTTCTTTACCCCTCTCAGTGCCGTCTTGGGCACAAAATCGCCTCTCACGAAGCCTAAAACCGCTGTAAGTGTTTGATTTTTCATGGCATAATAGCGGGCTTAGCGGAAAGTGCCCAGGACTGGCTTGTGTGGCTCCCGCATCGAACAAGGAAAGATCATGAAAGAAGGCATTCACCCCAACTACCGCGAAGTTTGTTTCCTGGACCTGTCCAACAACTTCAAGTTCGTCACCCGCTCCTGCGTGAACACCAAAGAAATGGTGACCATGGAAGACGGCCGCGAACTGCCCCTGTACAAGCTCGATACGTCCAGCGAATCGCACCCCTTCTACACCGGCACGCAAAAATCCGTGGACAACATGGGCGGCCGCGTCGAGAAATTCCGCAACCGTTTCGGCAAAACCACCGCCGCCGCCAAAGAGGCCGCGCCCGAAGCTGCGAAGTAAGCTGCGAATCCTTTCGCCAGCCTGCAAAAAGCAGCCTGAATTTCAGGCTGCTTTTTTTTCGGCAAAATTTGCCGGCAAACGCAAAACCTGGCGGCCCGCTTTGACGCAAAATCACCGGTGGCCCGGGATGGCGGCCCGGCAGCTCTGCCGGCCCTTCCCCGCACTTTCCCGACTCCAACCGTTTTGAACAAACCTTCACCCGCCATCATTGCCCAGTCCGCCGTGCGCCGCCTGCCGCGGCTTGCGCTGCTGCTGTTCTGTGCAGCCTATGTGTTGCCGGGCTTCCTGGGGCGCGGGCCCTGGAAAAACGAGGACATCGCGGCCTTTGGCGTGATGCGCGAGCTGGCCTCCACGGTGGCCAACTGGCTGCAGCCGCAGCTGCTGGGCCGGGCCACCGAGTTCGACGCGCTGGCGCCCTACTGGCTGGGCGCGCTCGCGATCAAATGGCTGCCCTTCCTGGACCCGGCCCTGGCGGTGCGGGTGCCGTTTGTGGGGCTGCTGGTGCTGACACTGCTGGCCACCTGGTATGCCGTTTATTACCTGGCGCGCAGCCCACTGGCCCAACCGGTCGCCTTCGCCTTCGGCGGCGAAGCCAGCCCGGTGGACTATGCCCGGGCCATCGCCGACGCCGGCCTGCTGGCGCTGATCGCCAGCCTGGGCCTGGCGCAGCTGTCCCACGAAACCACGCCGGCGCTGGCGCAACTGGGTTTTACCGCGCTGGCCTTTTACGCCATGGCGGCCAGCCCTTACCGCCGCGCCACCAAAATCCTGGGGCCCGCCTTCGGCCTGCTGATCGGCCTGGCCGGGCTCACCCTGAGCGGCGCGCCCACGCTGGCGCTGCTGCTGGGCGTGGGCGGCGCGCTGGTGGAATGGATGCACATGCACTGGGGCACGGACCAGACCGACCCTGCTGCCAGGCAGCAGTCCTGGCACTGGGTGCTGTTGATCACCGGCATCACGCTGGGGGTCGCGCTGCTGGCCTACAGCCTGGACCTCTGGCGCTGGCGCATCCACCTGCCAGGTACCGACGATGCCTCCGCATGGAAGGACTGGCGCAGCCTGGGACGTTTGCTGCTGTGGTTCACCTGGCCGGCCTGGCCGCTGGCGATGTGGACGCTTTACCGCTGGCGCCGGCAGCTGGCCAGCCGCCATGTCGCCCTGCCGCTGTGGTTTGCCGCCATGGCCGTGGCCGCCACGCTGACCACCACGGCCTCGGACCGCAGCCTGCTGCTGAGCCTGCCGCCGCTGGCCGCGCTGGCCGCTTTCGCGCTGCCCACGCTCAAGCGCAGCGTGGCCTCGCTGATCGACTGGTTCACGCTGCTGTTTTTCACCGGCTGCGGCATCATCATCTGGGTGGTCTGGATCGCCATGCAGACCGGTGTGCCGCGCCAGCCTGCCGCCAACGTGGCCAAGCTCGCGCCCGGCTTCGAACCCAGCTTCTCCTGGCTGGCCTTTGTGTTTGCGCTGGCCGCCACCCTGGCCTGGACCTGGCTTGTCAAATGGCGGGCCGGCGCGCAACGCGCGGCCGTCTGGAAGTCGCTGGTGCTGCCGGCCGGCGGCGCCACCTTGTGCTGGCTGCTGCTGATGACACTCTGGCTGCCGCTGCTCGACTACGCGCGCAGCTTCGCGCCCATGTCGCGCCAGATCGCCAGCCTGGTGGACAAAAACGCCTGCGTCGAAATCTACGGCATAGGCAGTGCCCAGGCCGCCGCCTTGCAATACCACGGCCGGCTTGAGCTGCGCCAGGCCGGCGCGCAGGCCAGCTGCCCCTACCTGATCGTCGACGTCGAAGCCCAGCCCACGCTCAGCAGCAGGGTCAACCTGCCCGACTGGGCTTTCCAGGCGACGGTGCGCCGCCCCACGGACAAGACCGAAAACGTGCTGCTGTACAAGCGGGTCAGCCAGGACAGCCCGGCCAAACCTCCCACCCCGTCCCGCCGCGCCAACGGCAAAGCCAAGCCTTGAGCGAGCTCAAGGTCATCAGCCGGCACGCGGGCACGGTGCTGGTCGGGCAACTGGCCGTCATGGCCTTCGGCGTGGCCGACACCGTGATCGCGGGCCGCTACAGCGACGAGGCGCTGGCCGCGCTGTCGGTGGGTTCAGCCCTTTATGTCAGCGTGTATGTCGGCCTGATCGGCATCGTGCAGGCGCTGCTGCCCATCTGGTCCGAGATGCTGGGCGCGCGGCGCCATGAGGCGGTGGGGGCCTCGCTGCGGCAAAGCATGTACCTGTGCGGCTTCATCGTGGCGGCGGGCATGGCGGCCATGCTGTTTCCCGGCCCGCTGCTGCGCTGGGCCGAGGTGCCCGAGCTGATGCGCGGCGAGGTCCAGCATTACCTCGCGGTGCTGGCTTTTGCCTTCGCGCCCTCGCTGCTGTTTCGTATCTACAGCACCTTCAACCAGTCGCTGGGCAAACCGCTGCTGGTCACCTGGCTGCAGGTCGGCGCCCTGCTGGTGAAGATTCCGCTGTCCATCTGGCTGGTGGCCGGTGGTGCCGGCGTTGAGCCCATGGGGGCCGTGGGCTGCGCCTGGGCCACGCTGGTCGTGAACTACCTGCTGCTGGCGCTGGCCCTGCTGATGCTGCGCACCCGGCCCATGTACCTCCCTTACCGCATCTGGCAGCACATGGAACGGCCCGACTGGTCGCAGATCGGCAATTTCGCGCGCCTGGGCATCCCTGGCGGGCTGGCCTACCTGGTGGAGGTGACCTCGTTCACGCTGATGGCCCTTTTTATCGCCCGCCTGGGCACGGTCGCCTCGGCCAGCCACCAGATTGCTTCGAGTGTGGCGGCGGTGCTCTACATGATGCCGCTGTCGATGGCGATTGCCTGCAGTGCGCGCGTGTCCTTCTGGATGGGCGCCGGCCGGCCGGACTACGCCAGGCGCGTGGTGCTGCTGGGGCTCAAGCTCACCGGGCTGGCGGCGCTCACGCTGGGGGGTTTTGTGGCCATGGCCGGGCCCTTGCTGGCGCGCTGGTATTCGGGCAGCCCGGAAATCATCGCGCTGGCTTCCTCGCTGCTGGTGTGGGTGGCCTTCTACCATGTGGCCGACGCGACCCAGGCCCTGACCGCGTTTTTGCTGCGCTGCTACCGCATCACCATCATGCCGCTGGCGCTGTACGGCGTGCTGCTGTGGGGACTGGGTTTGCTGGGCGGCTACCGCCTGGCCTACGAAGGCATCGCGGGCCATGCGGCCACCCAGTCGGCCGCCAGCTTCTGGGCCGCCAGCACGGTGGCCATCGCACTGGTGGCGGTCTGCTTCCTGGGTTTGCTGTGGCACGCCGTCAGGCGCAGCCTGCGGGTGGCTCAGGCGGCCTGAGCCAGCTGCACCCGGCGCACGCGCGCGGCCGGAAAGACGATGGAAAAGCAGGAACCCTGCCCCGGCTCGCTCTCGATCTGCAGTTCGGCACCGTGGCGCTGTGCCACGTGCTTGACGATGGCCAGGCCCAGGCCGGTGCCACCGGTCTCGCGTGAGCGGCTGCGGTCTATGCGGTAGAAGCGCTCGGTCAGCCGCGGCAGGTGTTCGGGCGCGATGCCGGGGCCGCTGTCCTTGACCTTGAACTCGCCGCGGCCGTCTTCCAGCAGCGTCCAGCTCACGCGCACCAGTCCGCCCTCGGGCGTGTAGCGCACCGCGTTGGTCACGAGGTTGGACATGGCGCTGTAAAGCTCGGTCTGCACGCCGGCGATTTCCGAGACCGGGCCGGACTCGAACTCCAGGCGGTGCCCCTGCGGCGCGATCACCGCCGACAGGGCCCTGGCCTCCTGCTCGCACTGGGCCAGCAGCGCGCCCAGCGTCATCCAGTCATTGGCACCCGGGAAAGGGCTGCCCTCCAGGCGCGACAGGGTCAGCAAATCGCTGACCAGGGTCTGCATGCGCTGCGATTGCTGCGACATCAGGGCCAGGTAGCGGGCCCGCTCGGGCTCCTTGAGCGGCAGGGTCTGCAGGGTTTCGATAAAGCCGGACAGCACCGTCAGCGGCGTGCGGATCTCATGCGACACATTGGCCACGAAATCGCGGCGCATGGCTTCGGCCAGCTCCACGGCCGTGATGTCGCGGGACAGCAGCAGCTTGCGGTCCTTGCCGTAGGAATGCACATGGACCGACAGCTTCACCGGCCGCGCCGGCGTGCTGGCGCTGCCCGGAATGACCACGTCGTGCGTGAAATTGCCGGTCGCCATATAGGCCTTGAAGGCCGGGTCGCGCACCAGGTTGGCGATGTGCTGCATCACGTCGCGCTGGGCGTCGAAGCCGAAATGCTGGCTGGCCATCTGGTTGCACCACTCGATGCGGCCCTGCGCGTCCAGCAGTACCACGCCGCTGGGCGAGGCCTGCATGGCCGCCAGGAACTCGTCGAGGCGCGCCTGGCTTTCCTGGTATTGCTGGTCGCGGTTCTTGAGCAGCCGGCGGGTCCGGTCGGCGACCTCGCCCCAGACGCCGGGCAGGCTGGGCGCGCTGCCGGCCATCACGGCGGGCGTGTCGTTGTTCTGCTCGGCACGCAGCCAGCGCAGCAGCCGGTTGATGAAGAAGCTGTCGATCACCAGCCAGACCAGGGCGCCCACCGCCAGCCCTATGCCCAGCCCGAAGCTCAGGCCGTTGACGGTGCGCGCCCAAAAGCCCAAACCGCCGCCCACAAGCATGCAGACGGCGAAAACAATCCACCGGTTGATCATGCGCTGGATTGTGCAGCAGCCACCGGGCTGTTGGCGGCCATCGCGGTCAGCCGGTAGCCGGCGCCGCGCACGGTTTCCACCATGGTGCCCGCCGAGCCCAGGGCCTCGCGCAGGCGCTTGACGTGGACGTCGACGGTGCGCTCTTCGATAAAGACGTGGTCGCCCCAGACCTTGTCGAGCAGGGAGCTGCGGCTGTGCACGCGCTCGGCGTGCTTCATCAGGTAGTGCAGCAGCTTGAACTCGGTCGGGCCCAGCTTGAGCTCCTGGCCCAGGTAGGCAATGCGGTGCGTCGCGGCGTCCAGCACCAGCCCGCCCACCGTCACGCTGTCGTTCACCGACTCGGGCGCGCGGCGGCGCAGCACGGCGCGTATGCGCGCCAGCAGCTCCTGGGTGGAAAAGGGCTTGGTGATGTAGTCGTCGGCGCCGGCGTCCAGCCCGGCGACCTTGTCGGGTTCGTCGCCGCGCGCCGTCAGCATCAGGATGGGAATGCTTTTGGTGCGCGCCTGCTTGCGCCAGTGGCGCGCCAGGGCCAGGCCGCTTTGGCCCGGCAGCATCCAGTCCAGCAGGATGGCGTCGGGCAGCACGGCGTCGAGTTCGCGCTGGGCCGACACACTGTCTTCCGCCACCACGGGGTCAAAGCCGCCATGCCGCAGGTTGACGGCAATCAACTCGGCGATGGCCGGCTCGTCTTCAACAATCAGAATGCGTGGCAGGTGTTTCATTCCGTCTTTACTTTACTGCAGACTCGATCTGTTCCATAGGGGTGTGCCGCACGTCCGCACCCTTGACGATGTAAATGATGAATTCCGCGATGTTCTTGGCGTGGTCGCCCACGCGCTCTATGGCCTTGGCCACGAACAGCAGGTCCAGGCTGGGCGAAATCGTGCGCGGGTCTTCCATCATGTAAGTGATGAGCTTGCGCACAAAGCCGTCGAATTCCTGGTCGATCTGGTCGTCTTCCTTGAGGATGGAGACCGCCACCGAGGTGTCCAGCCGGGCAAAAGCGTCCAGCGCCTTGCGCAGCAGGCCGGAGGCAAGCTCCGCGGCGATGCGCAGGTCGGACGAAGGCAGGGCCCGGGCCGAGCCGCTCTCGATGATGGACTTGACCATGCGCGCGATCTTCTCGGCTTCGTCGCCGGCGCGCTCCAGGTTGGCCGTGGTCTTGGAAATCGCGATCAGCAGGCGCAGGTCGCGGGCCGTGGGCTGGCGCCGCGCGATGATGGACGACAGCTCGCGGTCGATGTCGATTTCCATCGCATTGACGCGCGCTTCGGTTTCGATGACCTGGTTGGCGCTTTCGGCGCTGAACTGGGACAAGGCGTAGATCGCCAGGCGAATCTGCGATTCGACCAGGCCGCCCAGCTCCATGACGCGCGAAGAGACGCCGTTGAGTTCGCTGTCAAACTGGGTCGAGAGGTGTTTATCAGGCATGTGTGCTCCCTAGTCCGTATCAGCCGAAACGGCCGGTGATGTAGTCTTCGGTTTCTTTGCGTTTCGGTTTGAAGAACAGGTCTTCCGTCGCACCGAATTCAACGAGGTCGCCCAGGTACATATAGGCCGTGTAATCGCTGCAGCGGGCGGCCTGCTGCATGTTGTGCGTCACGATGACCACCGTGTAATCGTTCTTCAGTTCGGCGATCAGCTCTTCCACCTTGGCGGTGGAGATAGGGTCCAGTGCGGAGCAGGGTTCGTCCAGCAGCAGCACTTCAGGCTTGATGGCAATGCCGCGGGCGATGCACAGGCGCTGCTGCTGGCCGCCCGAGAGGCTGGAGCCGCTCTGGTTGAGCTTGTCCTTGACTTCGGTCCACAGCGCGGCCTTGCGCAGCGCCCATTCCACGCGCTCGTCCATGTCGGAGGCGTTCAGGCTTTCGAACAGCTTCACGCCGAAAGCGATGTTGTCGTAGATCGACATCGGGAAAGGCGTCGGTTTCTGGAACACCATGCCGACCTTGGCGCGGATCAGGGCGACGTCCTGCTTGCTGGTCAGCAGGTTCTCGCCATCGAGTGCGATCGTGCCCTCGGCGCGCTGCTCGGGATAGAGTTCGAACATGCGATTGAAGGTGCGCAGCAGCGTCGACTTGCCGCAGCCCGAGGGCCCGATGAAGGCCGTGACCTTGTTCTCGGGGATGTCGAGGTTGATGCTCTTGAGGGCGTGGAACTTGCCGTAGTAGAAGTTCAGGTCCTTCACCGCAATCTTGGCGCGGGGCGCCTGGGTAGCAACTGTTGCAACCATTTGATTTCCCTTTAATTCTTGCTCCGCGTCAAAATGCGCGCGAAGATGTTAAGTGCCAACACGGCGACAGTGATCAGGAACACACCAGCCCAGGCGAGCTTCTGCAGGTTTGGATCGATGTTCATCGCGAACTTGAAAATCGTGACGGGCAGGCTGGCCATGGGAGACGTCAGGTCGGAGGACCAGAACTGGTTGTTCAAGGCCGTGAAAAGCAGTGGAGCGGTTTCACCGGCAATGCGGGCGACCGCCAGCAGCACGCCTGTCACCACACCGGCACGCGCCGCACGCAAGGTGATTGCCAGAATGACTTTCCACTTGGGCGTGCCCAGCGCGTAAGCCGCTTCCCGCAAACCAGGAGGCACCAGTTGCAACATGTTCTCGGTGGTGCGAATGACGACGGGGATGGTAATCAGCGACAAAGCCAGCGCACCGGCAAGGCCGGAGTAACTCTGGAACCGCGCGACCACAAGGGCATAGACGAACAGGCCGATCACAATCGATGGCGCCGACAGCAGGATGTCGTTCACAAACCGGACCACGGACGACAGCCAGCCGCGCGGGTTGTATTCCGCCAGGTAAATGCCGGCCATGATGCCGATCGGTGTCCCGATAAAGGTGGCAATGCCCACCATCACCAGCGACCCCGCGATGGCATTGAGCAAGCCGCCCTCATCGCCAGGTGCGGGCGTCATTTGCGTGAAGATGGACAGCGACAGCCCGCTCACGCCAAGGCGCAGCGTTTCCCAGAGAATCCAGACAAGCCAGAACACACCGAATGCCATCGCAGCAAATGACAGCGCCAGGGCGATCTTGTTAACGCGGTCGCGAGCCGCAAACCTGGCCTGGCGCGTTTCGGCCAGCGTCTTGGCGTCCAGCAGGGCTTTGCCAGTACTCATGATTTTTTCCCTTCACTCTTCTTCATGCGGCTAAGCAGCAGCTTGGACAGCGTGAGCACCACAAAGGTAATGAAAAACAGCACCAGTGCGAGGTACAAAAGCGCCGCCCTGTGCATGTCGCTGCTGGCCTCGGCGAACTCGTTTGCAAGGACGGACGTGATGCTGTTGGCCGCCTCGAACACCGATAGCGAGGCAAGCTGGTTGGCGTTGCCGATCACAAAAGTGACAGCCATCGTCTCGCCCAGCGCGCGGCCCAGACCCAGCATGATCCCGCCGATAACGCCGGCCTTGGTATAGGGCAGCACGACCTTGCCGACCACTTCCCAGGTCGTCGCACCCAGCCCATAGGCGGACTCTTTCAACAGCGGCGGCGTCACTTCGAACACGTCCCGCATCACCGAGGCGATGAAGGGAATGATCATGATCGCCAGGATGATGCCGGCAGACAGGATGCCGATGCCCACCGGCGGGCCGGAGACCAGGGCGCCCAGGTAAGGCACACCCTTGAGCATGCCCTGCAGCGGCTGCTGCACATAGGTGGCCAGAATCGGACCGAAAACCAGCAGGCCCCACATGCCGTAGACGATGGAAGGCACCGCCGCCAGCAGTTCGATGGCCGTGCCCAGCGGGCGCTTGAGCCAGGCCGGCGACAACTCGGTCAGGAACAGGGCGATCCCAAAACTCACCGGAACGGCGATCACCAGCGCAATGAGAGAGGTTGCCAGCGTCCCGTAGATCATCACCAGGCCGCCGTACTCGTTCTTGACCGGATCCCATACGCTGCTGGTCAGGAAGCCGAGCCCGTATTTGCTGATCGCCGGCCATGCGCCGATGAGCAGCGAGATCAGGATGCCAAACAGCAGACCCAGGGTCAGGAGCGCCGCTCCCTGGGCAGCCCAGCCGAAGAGCCGGTCTGCCAGCGGGCTTCTGCGCACTGGGTTGTTGGGGGGTGGTGTAGCCATATCGCGTCCGGACGATTTGACCGGGTGGTCAAAATCGGCCCGGCTCGCGGGAAGTGTAGAGGACACGTTGGAAAACCCCTATGTTCTGGACAATATGGGCAGCAATGGAATTGCCGTCTTATTTGTACGCAACGGCCTTGCCGGAGGTGTCCTTGATATCAGCCCAGGACTTTTCGATCAGCGTCTTGACGCTCGCAGGCATGGGCACATAGTCCAGGTCGGTTGCGGTCTTGTCGCCACCCTTGTAGACCCACTCGAAGAACTTCAGGGCGGCAGCGGCCTGGGCAGGCTTGTCCTGGCTCTTTTGCATCATGATGTAGGTGGCGGTCGTGATGGGCCACGAATCCTTGCCTGGCTTGTTGTTCAGGATCTGGTAGAAGGTCTTGGTCCAGTCGGCTCCGGCGGCTGCAGCCTTGAAGGTTTCGTCGTCGGGAGAGACGAAGCTGCCGCTCTGGTTTTGCATCTGCACGTAGGTCATCTTGTTCTGCTTGACGTAGGCGTACTCGAGATAACCGATCGAGTTGGGCAGGCGGCCGACGAACGCGGCGACGCCTTCATTGCCCTTGCCACCTGCGCCCACCGGCCAGTTCACCGCGGTGCCTTCACCGACCTTGGCCTTCCATTCGGCGTTGACCTGGCTCAGGTAGTTGGTGAATGCAAAGCTGGTGCCGGAACCATCGGCGCGGCGAACCGGTGCGATGGCGGCGTCAGGCAGGGCCAGGCCGGGGTTCAGCGCCTTGATGGCCGCATCGTTCCAGTTGGTGATCTTGCCCAGGTAGATATCGCCCAGCAGCTGGCCGTTGAGCTTCATCTGGCCGGGGGCGATGCCCTTGATGTTGACCACGGGCACCACGCCACCAATCACGGTGGGGAACTGCACCAGGTTTTTGGCCTTGAGTTCTTCGTCCTTCAGGGGTGCATCCGAAGCACCGAAGTCCACGGTCTTGGCTTCGATCTGCTTGATGCCGGCGCCGGAACCGACGGACTGGTAATTGATCTTGACGCCGGTGGCCTTGTTGTAGTCGGCAGCCCATTTGGAATACAGGGGAGCCGGGAAGCTGGCGCCGGCGCCGGTCACGTCCTGGGCGGTGGCCAGGGTTGCAAAAGAGGCGAAGGCGAGGCCCATCGCGGCCGTCAGGGATGCTTTGTAAGTCAGGTTCATCAGAATACCTCTGGTTGGGAATAGTTGGGAACAGTTAGAGCAGTTAGAAGCGGTCAGAAAACGGTTAGAAACAGTTAAAGCACAAGTCGGGAAACAGTCTGGGTGGATCCGGGCTGCACCAGGTGATGCGTCGACTGTAGGAATCTTGTGTGACAAGCTTGTGACAAATATGACAGTGCCCTGAGCCACCTCCACCCCTCTCGGTGTCACAAAACCTTTAAATTTCCGTCACGAATCTGTCACCGGCGGCTCCTACGCTTGGCCCTGTTCTTAATCAGGAGAAATTCCATGCTGAACCGCCGTTTTCTGGCCATTGCCGCCGCCGTCGCCGCCCTCACCGGCTGCGCCACCTCCTCCACCCCGGTTTCCGTGGCCGACACCATCGCTTCCCAGTCCCAGCTGAGCACGCTCAACGACCTGGTGGCCAAGGCCGGCCTGACGGACACGCTCAAGGGTGCCGGCCCCTACACCGTGTTCGCCCCCACCAACGACGCCTTTGCCAAAGTGCCCGCCAAGACCATGGACGAACTGGCCAAGGACCCGGCCAAACTCAAGGCCGTGCTGAATTACCACCTGATCCCCGGCAAGCTCATGGCCGCCGACGTGAAGAACGGCAACAGCAAAACCGTCAACGGCGCCAATGTGGCCCTGTCCAAGGCCGGCGAATTCGTCATCGTCGAGGACGCCATGGTGCAGACCGCGGACATCTCCGCCACCAACGGCGTGGTGCATCTCGTGGACGCCGTCCTGATCCCGCCAGTCCGCAAATAACCCTTCCGCCAAGGCCGTGCGCCTTGCCTCGGCTTTTGCCCACGTCAGGCCCCTGTTTTCCCCGGAAAGCAGGGGCCTTCACAGTTTTGCCATGCCTCGTCTGACATCTGACGGCGACAAACACCAGGAATTCACCATGCTCCCGCCCAATCCCCTCCTCCCCCGCCGCCGCCTGTTGCAGCACGCCGGCCTGCTGGCGGCCGGCGTTGCCGCGCCCGCATGGGCGCAGCCCGGAAAATCCGCATCGCGCAGCCTCACCGTGGCACAGGTGGTGGATTTTTCCCAGTCGCAACAGGATGTCTCCAAGGACTTCCTGATCGGCTCGCGCGCCGCCTGGCAGGACATCAATGCCAAAGGCGGCATTCGCGGGCGCCGCATCGAGCACCTGACGCTGGAAACCGACGGCACGCCGGCCGGCCTCAAGGTCGCACTCGATTCCGTCAGGGACAACCCCGCCTGCGTGGCCCTGTCCGGCAGCGTCGGTGACCTTGTCGCCGGCCAGCTCGTGGATCTCTCCCACAAGGGTGGGTTGCCGATGGCGCACGTGGCGCCCTGGCTGCAGAACTCCAGTGTCGAGATTGACGACAAGACCTTCCCGATCTTTGCGGCGCGCCAGGAACAGATGGCCTACGCGCTCAAAAGCCTCTCCACCATGGGCCTCAAGGAACTGGGCGCGATCTACGCCACGGCACAGGATTACAGCGCCTACCACGCCGACGTGGAACGCATCGCCGCAGCCCTGCAGCTCAAGTTGCTGCCGTTCAAGGGCGCGGGCGACCTGCGCGCCCTGGGCCAGAAGCTCACGCCGCGCACGCCCGCCGTGCTGCTGTTCGTGGGCGGAACGCCCGAACTGGCCGAATTCACGCAGGGCCTGGAAAAGCAGTCCCGCCAGCGCTACATCGTGGCCCTGGCGGACGTCAACCTGACGACCATGCTGCAGATGGGCGCGGCGCGCAACACCCCCGTGATCGCCACCCAGCCCGTGCCCCTGGTCAACGCCAGCCTGCCGATTGTCAGGAGCTACCGCGAAACCCTGGCGCGCCTGTTTGACGAGCCGCCCGCGGCCCTGAGCCTGGCCGGATTTATCGCCGCGCGCTACACCTATGAAGTGCTCAATGAGGTGGACGGCCCGCTGAACCGCCAGAATGTGCTGGCCGCCTTCCAGCGCCGCGGTGCCATGAACATGGGCGGCTTCAGCGTGAGCTTCAACCCCCAGCGCCGCAGCAGCACCTACGTGACCCAGAGCATGATGACGGTCGACGGCCGGCTCATCGGTTAGGCCGAAATGCTCATGCGGGTCCCGCGCGATAGCTATGCACAGCCCTTAAACTCAGGCATGCAAAATGGAACGCTGCTCGCGGCTGTGGACCTGGGATCCAACAGCTTTCGCCTCGAAATCGGCCGCTTTGACCACGGCCGCATACACCGCACCGAATACATCAAGGAAACCGTCCGCCAGGGCAACGGGCTGGACGCCGACCGCAACCTGACACCGGAAGCCATGCAGCGCGGCTGGGACTGCCTGGCGCGTTTCGGCGAACGGCTGGCGGGCTTCAAGAAACACCAGGTCCGCGCGGTCGCCACCCAGACCCTGCGCGAGGCGCGCAACCGGGAGGAGTTCCTCGCGCGCGCCCACAAAATCCTGGGTTTTCCCATCGACGTCATCCCCGGCCGCGAGGAAGCCCGCCTGATTTACCAGGGCGTGGCGCATTTGCTGCCGCAATCCAACGAGCGCCGACTGGTGGTCGACATTGGCGGCCGCTCCACCGAAATGATCCTTGGCAGGGGCCTGGATGCGCGCACCATGGAGTCCTACCGCGTCGGCAGCGTGGCCTGGTCCATGAAGTATTTCCCCGAGGGACAGTTCACCGCGCGCGCCTTCACGACTGCCGAGGTGGCCGCCAAGGCGGTGCTCGATGAGGCCGTCAATGCCTACCGCGCCGATACCTGGGACACGGCCTACGGTTCCTCGGGCACCATAGGCGCCGTCAGCGACGTGCTCACGGCCGCGGGCTGGCCCGCGGGCCAGGTCACGCGCGAGGGCCTCGATTGGCTGCTGGACCGCCTGCTCAAGGCGCAAAGCGCCGACCGCCTGAAACTCGACGGCATGAAGGACGACAGGCGCGCTGTCATAGGCGGCGGCGTCAGCGTGTTGCGCGCGGTGTTCGAGCTGCTGGGCATTTCGCACATGGAAGCCGCCCAGGGCGCCCTGCGCCACGGCGTGCTTTACGACCTGCTGGACCGCGAACACGACCTGACGGACCTGCGCTCCACTACCGTGCAGCGCCTGGCCAACAAATTCAGCGCCGACCCGGTGCAGGCCCAGCGCGTGAGCAAGGTGGCGCGCCACCTGTTCGCGATGGCCGGCGCCGGCCTGGCCCCAGCCGATTCCGCGCGTTTCCAGCGCAAGCTCGAATGGGCCGCGCAATTGCATGAAATCGGCAGCCAGATCTCGCACAGCGACTACCACAAGCACGGCGCCTATATCCTGGACAACGCCGACGCGCCGGGTTTTGCCCTCCCCGAGCTGCACCGCATCAGCCTGCTGGTGCTGGGCCACCGCGGCAAGCTGCGCAAGCTCGAAATCGACTTCGAGGACCGGGTGTTCATCCAGCAGTTGCTGTGCCTGCGCCTGGCCGTCATCCTGTGCCATGCGCGGCGCGACCCCGACCTCAAAGGCCTGCAGCTCGAATGCGGCGAGCAGCCCGGCCGGATTTTTGTGCTGAACTGCCGCACCGGCTGGGCGCAGGCCTTCCCGCAATCGGCCCACCTGCTGCAGGAAGAAGTGCTGGCCTGGCAGAAGACGCCGTGGACCCTCGTGGTCCCAAATCCCTGATCCATTCCTTGCCGCCCCGCCCTTCAAGCGCATGGGCACCACCCGGCGCGGCTTGACCGTTTTTGAATAAACCGTATAAACTGTATATACGGTTTATTCGACCGCACCCAAAAAGGATCAATCCATGGCTACCAGCAAAAAAGCAACTGCGAAACCCGCCGCACCGGCAAAGCCCAAGGCTCCCGTGAAACCCGCGGCCAAACCCGCCCCGAAAAAAGCGACCACCACCAAGGCGCCTGCCGGCAAAGGCACGGTCAAGAAAGCCATCGTGAAAAAGGCCGGCGCCAAGAAGCCTGCCGCCAAGCCCCAGGCAAGCGCCAAACCTGTGAAGGCCGCCAAGCCAGAGAAAACCAAAAAGCCAAAACTGGTGCGCGACAGCTTCACGATTCCCAAGGCCGAATACGTGGTGCTCGACGACCTCAAGCAACGCGCGGCCAGGCTGACCCGCCCGGCGAAGAAAAGCGAATTGCTGCGCGCCGGCATCAAGCTGCTGGCCGGCCTCTCTGATGCCGCTTTCCTGACGGCGCTGGAGCAGGTTCCCGCGATCAAGACCGGCCGGCCTACGCTTGATTCTTAAACCATCACGCTTGCGGCAGCTTGCCTGCCGCTTGTAGCGACCGGCGCTTCGGTGACGCAAACGCCGTGTCGGCACGGAACATTCACGCGCCCGCCCACGAATCACACAGTTCGATGAGCGGTGCGCTCATTTGTTCTGTGCAAAGAACTCCAGCATGCGCCTAGTGGCGTCTTTGGCCGTTGCCTCGTCATAGACGTAGCCGTTGCGGCCCTCGCCCTGCTTATCCCACCCGTGCGTTGCCCCTGGGTACACATGCCACTGGACCGGCGCGCCCGCAGCCTTCATTTCTTCAAGGAGCGGAAAGCACGATGTGAGCGGAAGTTCCTGGTCAAGCTCACCAAACAGCATCAGGAGAGGCCGATCCGTATCGCGCGTGACGGCCGGGTATCTTCCGCCAAAAACGCATGTCGAATAGTTTGACACCGTGGCGCGAAACCGTAGCGCCGAATCCAGGACCTCGGCGCTCTGTGGCGAAGCCAAGAGCATCGCCGTCGCAGCTCCCCAGCTATAACCCGACTGATAGATACGCGATTTGTCAACGAAGGGCTGCTTCGCCAGGAAGTCAAGCGCGGCGTAGGCGTCCATGGCACCTACAGAACTGGCTATTGGGCGTGTCTGGCAACTGCTGATTCCCCGGGGACCGAAGCTGTCAAGCATGAGCACCACATAGCCGCTCTCAAGCAATTCGCGGCCATGAATCCGCATGTGCGCGTTCGCAATTCCGCCGCAGGTGTGCATGAGAACGACGGCAGGAAATGGGCCTTCGCCAGACGGCTTGAATGTGTAGTTCGACAGCCGGCTGAACGCGTCGATTGAACCCTTGACCTCCGTCTCCATGCTCACAGGCTTTTGGCCTTGTGTCCTCTTTCGGAGGGTGTCGCGAATGTCTTGCGCGTGTACGAATGTGCTGAGCGCAAACGACAGCAGCACCATGATCCAGCCGCGAATCAGTTCCGGTTGTTGTTGCATGTGGTTCTCAAAAAGCGTTCGCGAAACAGCTTATACCCAAAAAAAACAAGGCAACTCTTTCGATATTTTCAATATAGCACTGGGGCCGCGCTCTTGACCAAGCCAAGACTGCGCAGATTCGCCTCCAACTCGGCGATGGTGCTCCAAGGCAAGATGGGGGAGTTTTCCCGCTCGTCGGGAGGATGGGACGGCAGTTCATCAGACCACCCGCCGCAGCCGACCAGCGGAAGCAAAGGCCGTTTGTGGAGCCACGCCAGATGCACCTCGGATTTGGTACCCGCGCGCCCACCGATGACGATGCAGGCATCGCCCGCAAGGGCCATCAGGAGGTTACGGGCATCTCCCATGCCGCAAGGCAGTACGACTGTGGCGGGCCAATCCGGCGCGGGCATTTGGTCTGGCGGCACGATGCTGAGCACCAGGCCGTTTGCCTGAATCGCGCGCTCGGCAGCAACCCTGGTTGCGGGACTGCCGCACCCGCTCACCGCGGTGATACCCAGTCTGGCCAGCGCTTCACCCGCCTCACCGGCGAGTTCATAGGCGCGGGAGCCGGGCTCGGCGCTGCCGAGTACACAAACCTGGGGTTTTCGATGGGATGCAATCATGGTGGGGCCCTGTCGACTGCGGTGTCATGCCTCTGCTGATGCGCCCTGGCGATAGAGCGAGCCCGCCAGAATGGCAAGGCCGATCGCCGGACCAGGGGCGACATACATGACCATGACAAACCATACGCATGCCAGGGCGCCCGAGGTAAAGAACAGCCATTCCCGGATGCGCAGCCGCGCTACGGAGAGCTGCACCGCCACCAGGGAGGCAAAAAAAGCCAAAGGCCAGGCGATCGAGATATCCGCCGAAATACGCCGGAGTCCCGCCAATGGAATGGCGCCCAGTCCATCCAGCGTTCCCCATACAGCGGCAAAGATGAATACGGCCGCGTTAAACCACGCGAAGCCAAGATTGAGCCGGGCGATGGCCTTGTTGGACTGAGGCCTGGCGATGAATGGGCTGGAGCGCATCTCAGTGCCTCGCGCCCTGGCTCTTGACCAGCGCCAGCGTTTGCGAACAAACCACGTCGCGATTCGGCGCGGCCTTGATGCTCGCATAAAAAGCGTCGCCCTCTTTCCGCCCTTGAAGAAAGACCTGCTCGATATTGATCCCTAGGCTGGCGTAGAGCTGCTCTCCGCCCTTGGTATCGGCATCAAACCGCACCTTGTAGGCCTTGAGCGTCTCCGCCGGCGCGCCGCAGTGCTCGGCGACCTGGTAAGTCTTTCCGCTGGAGAGCCCCCCGGTCACAATCATCTCCTTGATCCCGGCGGGCGCGGGCTGCGCGTGAGCCCCGAACGAAAGACAGGCAAGAACCACAAAAAAGGCCTGACGCATCTATATCCCCCTGTGCTTAAAGATCGCGAATGCCGCAAAGCCCGCAGCATAACCCAAGGAGTTGCCAGCTAATTCAGAGCACCTCAGGCGACTGGACCGTCACCACTAATGGATTACCGATGAGTGACTTCAACTCTTCGTGCCTTTCTCGTTCTGCTGGTAAGGCAGGGTGTAAGTCCTGGCCGACGAGCGAAGGGGCAGGCGTCAGTGCTCCGTCGCGCAGTAGCAGGGGCTAGTTCAATGCCAACAACCTCGTGGGCATCGTGAACAAGCAGGATGAATTTGCTGTTGGGCTTTCGCAGATCAGGCGGTACGAGCTTTAGCGGTATGGACTGGACAAGCGCGCGCATCAGGTGAGCGCCAGGGGGAACCTTGCCGAGTTTCAAGCGTAGCCCACGATCTTGATGAGTCGTTGCATTGTGTTGTCTAGCGTTGGAACTGACCGGGCTGCAACATTCGCGGCAGAGCCGCCTGGTGCAGTTGCGGGCCTGTGTTCAGCGGCATGTTAAGTCTCATTTTTTTCGTGAACCGGAGAAACTTATCGCAATTCGCAACCCGGTTCATTCCAATATCCCCTAATGTCAAGTTCAACTAACCCAAGACTGAGGGATGTTGCACCCTTACTCGGTGACTCCACATGCACAGCATGCGGAGGTATACCTGCTTTCAGAACCAGTGTTCGGACGTACTCGGCGCGCTCTGCTCCGATGCTGCCGCTATGACCAGTTCCCGAAGGACCGTCGCCGTGCCCGACAATCACAACATACTCAAGAACGCAAAGGCCAGCGCTCTTGAGTTCCAAAAGCTTTGCGTAGAGACGCTCTCTGGCAGGAGCCGGCAGAGCCACTGCATTTCTAGCGAACCGAAAATCAATTGCCCCTGTCACCATCCGTGGTGTTATCGCAAAAGCAGAGGTTGCCAGAAAGGTTTGAAGAAGCATCGCAAAAAGCAATACTATGCGCATAGTGAGACCTAACGTTGAAAGCCGCCAGCGCACAACATACCCGGCAAAGCCGTAGCCTGATCTTGCGTGTCCGCGTGGGTCGACCTGTTAGACCGCAGCGCAGACTGTTTCATGACCTGAAGAGCCCCAAAATCCGTGGAACGCAAAGCAGCAAAGCGAATGCCGCGATCGGGAATCCATAAAGCAATGTTCGCAGCCTGTCGCGGCTCGGAATCAGTGCAAGGAGCAGGAACACAGCGCTCACCGCTTGCATTAGAAGGAAAAAGTAACCGGCGCCAATCAGAGTATGCAAGTTCCGGCTCAGGCCGTTAGGGCCAGGCGCATCGAGAACTGACTGGAGCCGAACGTAGGTCACAGCGAGAATGGCCCATCCGACGATGCTGGTGATGCAAGAAATGGATCCCAGCGCGTTGGCAATCCAGCGAGCCGTCCTGATAGCCGCTTTTTCACGCAACCCTTGTGCAAGGACTTCGGCGATCGCATGATCGGCAGACAGCATTGCCATGCGTTCTAACGTAAAAATGTCCAAAGTTGGTGCTCGATGTCGACCGACATGGCTAACGTTGGACGTAAGGGGCGGCTCGCGGCTTGCCGCAAGACGTCCCCTTGACGGAGGGGTTAGGCGGCTGGAGGCTTCGATTCATCATGGTGTCCCGGAGTCGACTCTTGTGCCGCTATTCTTCTCGACGATGGAAAAACTCCATCGCATTGCTTTGGGATCATCTTGGACAGCAAAGGTGTAGGTCTTCCCTGGTTCCGCATTGAAATAGCGTGTGATACCAGCTCCTTTGAAGCTGCTAGAGTTGATCCCAGCAGTGACCGAACGACGCCCGGGAGTCAGTTCAAATCGGCTGAACCAGCCAAAGCCCCGAGGCTGGCCGTCAATGTCAGTAATGAAGAACTTGGCGCCGCCAAAGTGTTCGTGCTCCAAAACGGCAATGGCGTCTGGGCCGCCCTGCGGAAGATCGGGGCTCTTGTATACGGACGTGGCCGCACAGCCGGCGAGCAGGAAAGCTGAGAGAACGACAAAGACTGAAATGAGTGATCGCAGCATGTGTTGAGTTGGAGGGTAGAGTTAACAATTTTGCCACTTAGCGTCGACGCTGACCCGAACGCAACCAACGCAGCGAAGCCACAGCCCTCAGTTGTGTTTCCGTGTCGAGCAAAACGTTATGCATTCGGTGCTACTCTCTGGTTCAAGGCCTCGGACATGTACTCGAGAATCTGCACGAGAGCGACGGCACGAGTGACGTCCAGGCTACAACGCGACCCCGCATCCAGTGCAAGCGCCACAAGCGGCTCAGTCTCATGAGCCATTAGCTGAAGTATCTCCGCCTCGGTCCAAAGTTTGCACGATTGACGCACATCCCCCTCGACACGGGCTGGCTCCGCAACCTGCTTTTCGGATACGTCCCAGATTGAACGAGCTTCGTCCGCAATAATTCCAGCAATCTCCTTTGCATCCTGTGCGGAAAGGACGCAATAAGCAGAGCCCTCCGGATCAAGTTCAAGTAAAACCCTTGAGGATTCACTCCAAATTGAAACTCGACCTCGAACTACGAGCCAACTATGAACTTTCGACATGGCGTCCCCTTGCGGCATAACGTCTGAAATGACCGGCGGTGCATAGGCGGACGAAGCCCGCCGCAACGACGTCCATGTCAATTGATTTGTTAGACGTCATGGCCATCTGCATCTTTCTGCCTCCGGTAGGTCATCAGGAAGGGGCTTTTCGTCGCGAGTGAAGGCAAACTGTGTCACAACGATTAGGTTCCGATAAGGCCTGGACCGGTCAACGACGATTTCAGCAGGGAGGTCACCGAACGGCGCAGACGCGGCAACGAGCTTCGGAATATGTCTATCAATGAGACGTTCACCCGAGGAGTCGACAATGTCGGTCTTCACAAGCCTCCCGCGACGGTCCAGTGTAATTGCTGCGGTCGCCCTCCCATGCAGCTTCTGCGCATTGCGCATCGGGAAATGCCTCGTACCGCAATCCTCCAGCCGACGCTTCATCCGCTCGTAATACGCGGCCATCAGCGGTGTGAACTTCGAATTCGGCGAAACGTACAGGTCCTGCGGCGCGCGAATACGGCGTTCTATCTCGTTGAGCCTCGCCTTCAATTCCTCCTTGCGCGGGGAATCTTCCATGCTCTGGATGTCCCGCTGTAGCTTTCGCAGAAGGGCTTCTTGGTCCTTCTCCATGCGCTGGATCTTCTGCTCTACGTTTGGTGCCGCGGTCTCAGCGTGCGCAAGGGCGGTCCCTATGGGGGCAAGCGCGACCGCCAGCGACAGCGTCCAAATTCGGCACTGCTTCATCGGTGACGTCCAACGTTTGACACGAGAGGTCTGACCCAGCTTCCCGGGGTGGATTCTCTCGATGGAAGGGTTAGGCAACGGTTTTGCCATGGCATGCAGCCTTGCCCTGAACATGCCCACGAAGGCAGCCAAGGACCTCAAACGTTGCATCATTTTCAACGATGGTAAAGCGCTGGCCTCCGGTTGCGCTTATATGCCACGCCCTCGTGGGGGTAGCGAGATCTTGCCGCAGCTTGGAAAGGAAAAGCTCTATGTCTTTGACTGCCGACACCGCTTCTTGCTCATACCCTTTTGTAATACGAGCGTCTTTGGCGATGTCTAGCCGAATGCAGTAGGTGGCGTAATGGACCTCCGCGGAAATGACTCGGTCGTCACGGCGAATGGTTGCACCAGCCTGCAAGGCAGAGAGAACTTCCGCCTTGTGTTTGAACTGTACGTCCGAAGTGAGACACCGAGGCAGGTCTGGACTATTCATCAGGCCACTCACAGTGCAGGTATTCAAGGCGATTCTGAACGGCATCTGTGATCTCGATCCAATGCCTCACTCCCCCGCTCAGAAGAACATCATGAATGCGGTGCGCATTTGCTCGAAGCACTACCGCTGTGGCAGCGGTACCTTCGATGGTTGCCTCGTCTTCAGTGTTCTGATCGAACTCAAAGGTGAACGACTCGCATTCGAGGACCGCGATGCTGTACTTGCGCTCACTAATGCGGAGCCCTACTCGTTCAAGCAAGACGGCAAACAATTCCTGCGTTACGCAGCCTGAGACCTGTCCGTGGGCAAAATGCCGATCCTCGAATGGATTGTGTCGCATGGTGCTCTGCGCGAGAGGCCTAACGTAATGTATGTCGTAAAACTCCCGCCACAACCTGGCTCTTGCAATCTAATCTGGACATTCAAATCTCCCGTGGTTCGCTTGTGTGCTGAATTTCAAAGCAATGCGCAGCAAATTCACACCGCCATAAAAGCTCTATGAAGCCCCACGCCCTCCCCTGCAGTCTACCCGCCTCCCTGATCAAATTCCGAAGCAGGGTTCGGTAAATTTGCACCATAAATTCAGCACCAAACTCGCTTGTACTAGGTGCGTTTTTGTCCATCGGCACAGGCGCAACGGCCAGATGCCGTATTCACGGGAAATGAGACACGAGGTACAAGCCTTTCGCCCGATACCGGAGAACGAGCGGGGCCGTGCCAGCAAACGCAGCTCAAAGCACCTCAGGCGACTGCACCGTCACCACCACGGTCTGGTTGTGGCCTTCGCGGTCGCGGCTGCGCAGCCACCAGAGCGCGCCCTTCTTGACGGGGCAATCGCTGGCCTGCAGGCCCAGCAGCTGGGCGATGGTTTCACCGAGTATGGGCTGGTGGCCCACCACCAGGATGGGCGACTTGGCCGAGGGCCATTGCACCAGCTCCAGCAGCTGCGCGGCCGTGGCATCGGGCGCCAGTTCGTTCCTGATCTTGTACTTGCGTCCCAGTGCCAACGCGGTCTGCTCGCAGCGGCGCGCCGGGCTCACAAAAATGCGCGCGCCTTCGGGCAGCTGGCGGTCCAGCCAGTTGGCCATGCGGGCCGCCTGCTTCTCGCCGCGCGCCGTGAGCGAGCGCTCGAGGTCGCTGCCACCTTGGGGATCACCTTCTGGCCAGTCTTCCGCTTCCGCATGACGCCACAAGATGAGGTCCATGTCATTTGTCCTGGTGTTGGGGGGCCGAATAGCGGGCCATCAGGGCGGCCTGCGCGCCGTGGCGCGGCAATTCGCCCTGGGAGCCCACCCGAAGGTAGCTGCCGTCGGGCTGCAAGTCCCAGGCGTCGCGCCCATCGTGCAGGTAGGCCACCAGGCATTCGTCGATGATGCGCTGGCGAATCACCGGGTCGGTCACCGGCCAGGCCAGCTCGACCCGGCGCAGCATGTTGCGGTTCATCCAGTCGGCGCTGGAGAGCAGCAGGGTCTCCTCTTCGGCGCAGCGGAAGTAGAAGACGCGCGAATGCTCGAGGAAGCGGCCGATGATGGAGCGCACCCGGATGTTGTCGGTCACGCCCGGCACCTGGGCCGGCAGCATGCAGGCGCCGCGCACGATCAGGTCGATCTTCACGCCGCAGCGCCCTGCCCTCACCAGCGCCAGCATCAGGTCTTCATCGGTCAGCGCATTCATCTTGGCCACCAGGCGCGTGTCCTTGCCCTGCAGGGCAGCCTCGCCCAGCGCATCGATTTTTTCGATCAGCTTGTGGTGCAGCTGGAAGGGCGCGAGCAGCAAATGGTGCAGCTTGGGCAGGCGGCTCTGGCTGGCCAGGTGCACAAACACGTTGTCGATGTCGGCCGTCATCAGCGGATCCGCCGTGAGGTAGCTGATGTCGGTGTAGAGCCGCGCCGTGCGTGGGTTGTAGTTGCCGGTGGACAGGTGGGCGTAACGCGCCAGCTGCCGGCCTTCGCGGCGCGTCACCAGCAGCATCTTGGCATGGGTCTTCAGGCCCACCACGCCGTACACCACCTGCGCGCCTATGGATTCCAGCATTTCCGCCCAGTTGATGTTGGCCTCTTCGTCAAAGCGCGCCTTGAGCTCCACCACCACGGTGACTTCCTTGCCGCGCCGCACGGCCTCGCGCAGCAGCACCATCAACTCCGAGTCAGCGCCGGTGCGGTAAATCGTCTGCTTGATGGCCAGCACCTGCGGGTCGTTGACGGCCTCGCGCAGGAAGGCGAGCACGCCGTCAAAGCTCTCGAAGGGCTGGTGGATGGACACGTCGCCTTCCTTGAGCCGCTCGAAAAAAGACTGGCCGGGCTGCAGCTGTGTCGGGTAGCAGGGGCGGTAGCTGGGGAACAGCAGCTTGGGGTCGTTGACCAGGTCCACCAGCTGCGTGAGACGCACCAGGTTCACCGGGCCGTGAACGCGGTACAGCGACGGCGCCGGCAGGTTGAACTGCTTGAGCAGGAAGTTGGCCAGGTATTCCGAACAGCCGGCCGACACCTCCAGGCGAACGGCCTGGCCGTAGTGGCGCTGCTCCAGCCCCTGGCGCAAGGCGGTGCGCAGGTTCTTGACGTCGTCCTCGTCCACCGCGAGATCCGAATGGCGGGTGACACGGAACTGCGAAAACTGGCCCATCTCGCGGCCGGGAAACAGCTCGGCCAGGTGGGCGCGGATCACGCTGGAGAGCGAGACGAACAGCCTGTCCTCCTTGTGGTGGCCGCGCGCCGGCATGTGGATCAGCCGCGGCAACACGCGCGGCACCTTGACGATGGCGATGTCGTTCTCGCGGCCGAAGGCGTCATGGCCGCCCAGCCGCACGATGAAGTTCAGCGACTTGTTGGCCACCTGCGGAAAGGGGTGGGACGGGTCCAGCCCGACCGGGATCAGCAGCGGCCGCACTTCCCGCTCGAAATACTCCTTGACCCAGCGCCGCTGGGCGGTGTTGCGCTCGCCGTGCGAGACGATGCGTATGCCCTGGCGCTCAAAGGCCGGCAGCAGGTCGTCGTTGTAAAGCGAATACTGGCGCGCCACCATGTCGTGCGCGGCGGACGACAAAGCCTTGAAGGACTGCACCGAATACGGCGCTTTCTGTTCATTGGCCTGGGCCGCCGTCAGGTGGGGCGCGGTGCGGACCTCAAAAAACTCGTCCAGGTTGGACGACACAATGCACAAAAACCTCAGCCGTTCCAGCAGCGGCACATCCGGGCGCTTGGCCCAGTCCAGCACCCGCTCATTAAAGGCAAGAATGCTGTGGTCGCGGTCCAGGAACTGGACGGGGGGCGCGGCAGCGGCCACCGAAGCGGGTGAAGTGGGCATCAACAAGGCATTTACGTGTCATTAGTAACAAGTCACAGTGTTGACGTGTTTCATGACAATGGCGTGACAGTACTTTTGACTGATGGTGCACCGGCCTGAAAAGGCTGGCAAGTGCTGCCCATGACCTTGTTGTGTCCAGCGGCTACGAGGAAAGACTCAAAAAGCTGCGCCGCATGGCCCCAGCTGAAGTCCAGCGCGCGTTGGCGTGCTTCATGGCGCGGCACGGCCAGCGCACCGTAACAAGCCTGTTGCAAATCTTCGTTCATGACACCGCCGTGACAGCTTCCGTCGCCTTTGCCTAGCACTTCCAGCGGGCCGTCGACCGGATAGGCCGCCACCGGCGTGCCGGTGGCCATGGCTTCGAGCATCACCAGGCCGAAGGTTTCCGAGCGGCTCGGGAACACAAAGACGTCGGCCGCGGCATAGACCTTGGCCAGCTCGTCGCGGGCCAGCACGCCCATCCAGCGAACCTGGGGGTAACGCTGCTGAAGGGACTCTTCCAGCGGCCCCACGCCGCAGACCACCTTGGTGCCGGGGATGTCCAGCTTGAGGAAGGATTCGATATTTTTTTCGTACGACACCCGGCCCACAAACAGCGACACCGGGCGCAGCAGCGTGCCCATGGGCGGGTGCGGGCGCGGCTGCGACTCGAAGCCGAAAAGCGCTGTGTCCACGCCATGCGTCCAGCCGCGCAGGTTCTGAAAGCCGCGCTGCTCCAGCATGCGCAGCACGCCCTGGGTGGGCACCATCACGCCCGACGAAGGCCTGTGGAAATGGCGGAACAGCGCATAACCCCAGGACAGCGGGATTTTGAGCGCCGCATGCAGGATCTCGGGGAACTTGGTGTGAAAGGCCGTGGTAAAGCGCAGGCCGCGCTTGAGGCAGTAGCCACGCGCCGCCCAGCCGAGCGGGCCTTCGGTGGCGATGTGGATGGCTTCGGGCTGGAAGGCATCCAGCTTGTCGGTCAGCCCGCGCTTGGGCCGCACCGCCAGGTCTATGCCGGCATAACCGGGGCAAGGCCGCGTCTTGAAGAGATTCGGGTGGATGACTTCCACCTGGTGGCCCAGCTCCGCGAGTTCACGTACCAGTTCCACCAGTGTGGTGACGACGCCGTTGACCTGCGGCTGCCAGGCGTCGGTGACCAGGGCGATCCTCATGCCTGCACCTCGCCCCTACGGTTGCTCACTTCGTGTAGCGTCCTGCCCCCCGAGGGGGCCGCTGCGCCTGCGGCCTGGCCAAGCCAGTTCCGCGGCCCCGGCTCGAAAAGAGGAGAGTCCTCTGCACCGCCCACGTTTTGCAGCGGCTCCCGGCGACGGTTTTCGTTCGAGGGAGCCCAGTGCACCAGCTCCAGCGTGCCGTCATAGTTCTCAACCAGCGCGGTGCGGCTTTCCACCCAGTCGCCGTCGTTGCAGTAAAGCACGCCGTTGATCTCGCGCATCTCGGCGCGGTGGATGTGGCCGCAGACCACACCCTGGTGGCCGCGCCGGCGCGCTTCGTTGGCCACCGCCACCTCGAAATCGGTGACGTAATTGAGCGCGCTCTTGACCTTTTGTTTCAGGTAGGCCGATAGCGACCAGTAAGGCAGGCCCATGCGGGCGCGCAGGCCGTTCAGGTAGCGGTTGAGTTTGAGCGTGAATTCATACAGGTTGTCGCCCACGTAGGCGAGCCACTTGGCGCACTGCACCACCGCATCGAAGTAGTCGCCGTGGATGATCCACAACTGGCGGCCGTCGGCGGTGGTGTGCACGGCTTCATCGATGACCTCGATGCCGCCGAACTGGTTGCCGATAAATTCACGCGCAAACTCATCATGGTTGCCTGGTACATACACCACGCGGCAGCCCTTGCGGGCGCGGCGCAGCAGCTTTTGCACCACGTCGTTGTGCGACTGCGGCCAGTACCAGCGACGGCGCAGCTGCCAGCCGTCCACGATGTCGCCGACCAGGTACAGGTTGTCGCTGGGGTGGGCCTTGAGAAAATCCAGCAGGGCCGCCGCCTGGCAGCCCGGTGTGCCCAGGTGGATGTCGGAGATGAAGATGGTTCGGTAACGCTTGCGCAGCAAATCGTCATCGTCGTGCTCGTCCCCGCCCCCGTCGAAGCCGTTGCCCAGCGCCCCCATGGCGTCAAACATGTTGCGCATCAGGCCTCCGTGGCGTTGCCCGGCACCGGTTTGCCGGAAAAATGCTTGAGGTAGCGTGGCGGCAGGTCAGCGATGCGCATCATCATGGGCAGGTCGGCCGAATTGAAATCCGGGTCCCAGGCCGGCGCGCCCAGCACCTTGGCGCCCAGGCGCAAATAGCCCTTGATCAGCGCGGGCGGCTCCACGTCCAGCGTGTCGTCGAGCTTCTCGACGGGCAGCGCCAGGCGCGGCGTGACGCGGTATTCGATAGGGGCCAGATGCGTCTGGCGCACCTGGCGCCAGATGCTGGCGGCCGCGTGGCCGTTGGACACGCCGTTGTGCTGCATCGGGATGCTGGCGCAGCCAATCATGGTGTCGAGCTGGTTGCGCGACATGAATTCGGCCAACGCGCCCCACAGCGCCAGGATCACGCCGCCGTGGCGGTGGTCGGCATGCACGCAGCTGCGGCCCAGCTCAACCATGCGCTCGCGCAGCGCGCGCAGGCGGGTCAGGTCGAATTCGGTGTCGCTGTAGGTGCTGCCCACGCGCTTGGCCTGGGTGGGCGTGAGCACGCGGTAGGTGCCAATCACTTCCAGGCTGTCGGCGTCGCGCACCAGCAAGTGCTCGCAATAATCGTCAAACAGGTCCACGTCGTGGCCGGGCAGCGTCTTGGACAGCGTGGCGCCCATCTCGAGCGCGAAGACCTGGTACCTCAGGCGCTGCGCCTGCCGAACCTCGTCCTGGTGCCGGGCCCAGCTGACCGAGATTTTGCCCACGGGAGCCCTTTGAACAGGGGCTGGACTGACAGCATGACCGCTTTGATGAAGTGACCCCCGTGGCATTGCGACGGGCGACAATGCAAAAGTGGGATTGGGCAGTTCTTTCATGGCTAACTCCTTGTTCCTTGTTTCCTTGTGTCTCAACAACTTCGGCAAGCTCACTGACGCGCGGCATTTCTTCGCCGCCTGTAAAAAAGCCCCATAAAGGGGCTTGGACACTCAATCACCAGCGGACAGCGAAACCGCCTTGCCGGGCCGCCCCAGGCCGGCCATCAGCGCCGGCCGCGCGTTCGACAAACCTTCCAGCCAGGGCCGGGTGCCGGCCTTGAAGCGCAGGCCGCCGGGACTGTTGGCCAGGGCCTGGGCCGTGCAGCGCAGGATGCGCAGGCACTGCTTGTTCAAGTCCTGTATGCCGGCGCCCAGGCCGCGGGCGGCGCCTGTGTCCTGCCTGTCATGTGAAGAGAGTCCCATCGGGTGCTCAGTCATGCTGGTCATGACGTGATTCTGGGAGTGGGGGGTGACGCGTTCGTGTCAGTTCAATGGCAGTTGTGTGACACGGCGCGGCGAGCCTGAAGGAGTGGCTGGAAAGCCACAGGCCGGGAGAAGGCGGAGTAGAAATCCGCGGGGGAGACCGCAGCGCGCGGGTTCGCGCGCCGGGATAAAAACAATACGGCGGGACTTAAGGCTTGGCCACGCGCTCGCCGCGCTCATTGATGACCTGCTCGCCGTCCTCTTTGGCGAAGGCGCCGCGCTGCGGCAAGGGCAGGATGTCGAGCACGGCTTCCGAGGGCCGGCACAGCCGCGTGGCCAGCGGCGTGACCACGATGGGCCGGTTGATCAGCACGGGATGGGCCAGCATGACATCCAGCAGCGCCTCGTCGTCCTGCCCGCCCAGGCCCAGCTCCTGGTAGATGGCTTCTTTTTGCCGGACCACGTCACCCACGGGCACGCCCATCTGCACAATCAGTTCCCGCAGCTTCTCGCGCGTGGGCGGCGTCTTGAGGTATTCGATGATTTCGGGCTCTATGCCGGCATTGCGTATCAGCCCCAGCACATTGCGCGAAGTGCCGCATTTTGGGTTGTGGTAAATCGTGACCTTGGGGACGGCTGACATGCGGTTTCGCTCCTGGAAGTGGACGGGTTGAGAAAGAGAAGGGAGAAACGAGAGGGGCTGAGAATACGGCAAGTTGCATCGATTCAATAATTCAATTATATTTGAATCATGGAATCTTTAATGCAAACCCAGCCATCGGCCGTCCTCGATGAAAGCGCCGCCGTCAAGGCGCTGGCCGCCCTGGCCCAGGCCCAGCGCCTGCGCGCCTTTCGCGCCCTGGTGGTGGCCGGCCCCGAGGGACTGACGCCGGGCACCATCGCCGAACAACTGGGCATTGCCGCCAGCGCGCTGTCTTTCCACCTCAAGGAACTCTCGCATTCGGGCCTGGTTAGTAGCGAGGCGCGCGGCCGCAACCTGATCTACCGCGCCAATTTCGGCCAGATGAACGCCCTGCTCGGCTATTTGACCGAGCACTGCTGCGAAGGCGGCGCCTGCGAAGTCGGCCCGCAGGCCGGCTGCGCCACCTGCTGATCCCGTCCCCCTCACCCCACCATCCCACCACCCCAGGAGAGCACCATGAAACGCTTCCACGTCCACGTCCACGTCCACGTCAAAGACCTCGAAAAAAACATCGCCTTTTATTCAGCCATGTTCGACCAGCAGCCCGCGCGCACCGAAGCCGACTACGCCAAGTGGATGCTCAGCGACCCGCCGGTCAACTTCGCGATCTCCACACGCGGTGATGCGCCCGGTGTGGACCACCTGGGCATACAGGTCGACCAGGCTGAAGAGCTGGAGGCGCTGAAGGCCAACGCGACCCGGGCCGACATGACCTTGCTCGACGAAGGCCCCACCACCTGCTGCTACGCCCGCAGCGACAAATACTGGCTCACCGATCCGCAAGGCATTGCCTGGGAACAGTTCCACACGCTGGGCAGCATCCCGGTGTTCAGTGAGGTGAAGCCGGCCGCCGCTTCGGCCTGCTGCGCCGCGGCGCAGAGCAAACCATCGGGCGCGGCTGCGGCGTGCTGTTAAAGCCTGCAGCGGCCCCCCAAAGCCAGGAGCCCCGCCTTACATACCAGCTTGTCGCCGAGTTCACAGGCACGGCCGCCCTGCTCTGCGCCGTCATAGGCTCGGGCATCATGGCCGAGCGGCTTTCGGCCGGCAACATGGGCGTGGCCCTGCTGGCCAATACCCTGGCCACGGTGTTCGCGCTTTATGTGCTGATTGAATTGCTGGGCCCGGTCAGCGGCGCGCACTTCAACCCGCTGGTGACCTTGGTGCTCGGGCCCAAAGCAGCGGCCTCCGGCGAGCGCACGCCAAGAACCCTTTTGTTGATCACCAGCCAGCTGCTGGGCGCGGTCGCCGGCGCCTGGCTGGCCCATGCAATGTTTGACATGAGCCTGCTTCAGTTCAGCGGCAAAGCCCGCAGCGGCGCAGGCCAGTGGCTGGCCGAGGCCGTCGCGACCGCCGGACTGATTCTCGTCGTGCTGCGCGCGCCCGCGGCCAAGGCGCCGGCCATGGTTGCCTGCTACATAGGCGCGGCCTACTGGTTCACAGCGAGCACCTCCTTCGCCAACCCGGCGGCCGTGCTGGGCCGCATGCTCTCGGACAGCTTTGCCGGCATTGCGCCGGCCAGTGCCCCCGGCTTTGTGCTGGCCCAAGCCGCAGGTGCGTTGGTGGGCGTGGCGCTGCATCGGGCGCTGGGCGGGCAACAGGCAAGCGCCGGCCAGGGCTGAGGTCCGCGGCCTTTCTTGCTACCCTTGCAGCCGTGAGTCGAACAAGCAGCCGCGCCGCCACCATCGTCCAGCTGGGCATTGCCCAGACCCTGGCCTGGGCCTCCAGCTACTACGTGCCCGCCATCCTGGCCGTGCCCATGGCGCGCGAGCTGGGCGTCAGCACACCCACCGTGTTCGCCGCTTTCTCAGCCGCGCTGGTGGTCTCCGCCCTGCTGGGGCCGGCCGCGGGCAAGGCCATAGACCGCCATGGCGGCCGGCCGGTACTCAGCGCCAACAGCCTGGTGTTTGCCGCGGGCCTCGTTGTGCTGGCTCTGGCACAGGGGCCGGTGGGCCTGTTTGCCGGCTGGGTGATCCTTGGCGTGGCTATGGCCGCAGGCCTTTACGAAGCAGGCTTTGCCGCGCTGGTGCACCTGTACGGCAAGGATGCGCGCGGCGCCATCACCGGCATCACGCTGTTCGCCGGTTTTGCCAGCACCGTGGGCTGGCCGCTGTCGGCCTGGCTGGAGCTGGAATGGGGCTGGCGCGCCACCTGCCTGGCCTGGGCGGCGCTGCACCTGCTGCTGGGCCTGCCGCTGAACTGGCGGCTGCCGGCTTCGCCTGCATCAGACCTTCATGCCGCAACACCTGCGGACCCAGCCCCGCCCGAAGCGGCCGCATCCGCCACATCAACCACATCCGGCAGCGGCACGCGCACGGCGGTGCTGCTGGCGCTGGTATTTGCGGTGACCTGGTTTATCAGCACGGCCATGGCCTCACATTTGCCGCGCCTGCTGCAGGCCCATGGCGTGCCGCTGGCCACCGCGCTGGTCTTCGCCGGGCTGGTCGGCCCCGCGCAGGTGGCCGGCCGGCTGCTCGAATACGGCCTGCTGCGCAACATCCACCCGCTGGTCTCGGCGCGCGTGGCCGGCAGCCTGCACACGCTGGGCGCGGCGGCTTTCCTGTTTTTCGGCGTACCCGCTGGCGCGGTCTTCACCGTGCTGCACGGCGCCGGCAACGGTGTGCTGACGATTGCCAAAGGCACGCTGCCGCTGGTGCTGTTCGGCGTGCGCGACTATGGCGCGCGCCAGGGCCTCTTGATGGTGCCGGCGCGCTTTGCGCAGGCCACCGCGCCCTGGCTGTTCGGCCTGGCGATTGACCGCTTTGGCGCCCAGGCGCTGTGGTTTTCAGCGGCGCTCGGGTTGCTGGCTTTCGCGGCCTTGATGCTGCTGCACGACCCGTCCGCGACCGCCCCGCACCGGGATTGAGCCGCGCGCAAGCGTGCCCAGCTGGAAGCTGGACAGTGGTTTTTTTAATTAAACACTGTTTAACCAACTTCTCAAGGCGTTAAAGTGTTCCCCAATGATCAAACCCTCCAAAACCGGCAGCCCCGGCAAACCTGGCCGTGCGCGCACGGTGCAGAGGCCTTCCGTGGCCCGGGACGTCCGCCGGCAAGCGCTCACGGATGTCCGGCGCTCCCTGGTGCTCGATGCGGCGCGCGCCGTATTTTTCGAGCATGGGCTCGAAGGCACCAGCATCCGTGAGATCGCCCAGCGCGCGGGCTACACGCCGGGCGCGATCTACAGCTACTTCGCGAGCAAGGAAGAGGTTTACGCAGCCCTGCTCGGCGAATCGCTGGAGCGCCTGAACGAAAAGGTCCTGGCCGCGCGCGCGCAATCCCTTGGCGAAGCGGCGGCGGTGGGCCGCACCACGGCAGCCGCGTTTTTTGATTTCTACCGCGACAACCCGCGCGACCTGGACCTCGGTTTTTACCTGTTCCAGGGCATGCAGCCGCGGGGGCTGGCACCTGAGCTGGACGAGCGCCTGAAGCAGCGGCTGCGCGATGCGCTGCTGCCCACCCAGGAGGCGCTTGAGGCGCTTGGCATGCCCGCCGCCGAGGCGCTTGCCGAAATCACGGCCTTGTTCACGCACACGGTCGGGCTGCTGGTGCTCAGCCACACAGGGCAGATACGCATGTTCAAACAAGCGTCCCGGGACCTGTTTGAAAGCTACCTGGAGCGTCTGGTCGCGCGCGCCGGCGCTTCCTCTCGCAGCGCAGGCTCCAAGCAACCCAAGGCTTGAGCCCGCGAACGGCTCAAAGCCTGGTTGGCCGTAGCGCTCAGTCCAGCCACTTCTGGAAAAACCGCGCCTGGCCCATGGCCGGGTCCAGCTGGTAGCCCGCAAAGCCCACGCGCTCATACAGCCTGACCGCGCCCAGGTTGCCCTGCAGCACTTCCAGCGTCAGCTTGCAGGCGCCGCGCTCGCGCGAGATCTCATCCACCAGCGCCAGCATTTTCTCGGCGATGCGCCGGCCGCGGTGGTCGGGCAGCACGGCCACGTCGTGGATGTTGACCAGCGGGCGGCAGGCAAACGTGGAAAAACCTTCGATGCAGTTGACCAGGCCCACGGCCTCGTCGCCGTCGAACGCGAGCACGCTGAAGGCCTGCGGGCGCGCCGCGAGTTCCCGCGCGAGATGGGTTTTGGCGAAATCACTGAGCGGCTTGCCGCCGCCGGCCGGGTCCTGCGCATAACTGTCGAGCAGTTGCACCAGGGCACGCGCGTGCACCGGGTCGGCATAGTCGGCGCGGCAGACGCGCAGGGAAGGAGAAAAAGAAGAGGCAGCGGTTTCGGTCATACGGCGATTTTAGGGACGCCACTTTTTTGGGGAATGTGAAGCCCATAAAGCCTTATCGCGTTGCCGCCCATCACCGCCGCCTGGCTTTCCATGTCCAGGCCTTCCAGCAATTGCCGCGATACCGCCCACCACAGCGCGTAAGGAGCGGCCAGCTCCAGCACCGGCCAGTCGCTACCCCAGACCACACGGTCCGTGCCAAAGCTCTGCAGCACATGCTCGGCCCAGCGCCGCACCGCGCCCGGCGCGGGGCGCGGACCGGCTTCGGTCAGCAGGCCCGAGAGTTTGCACATGGCCTGCGTTTCTTTTGCGATGTGCGCGATGCCCTCGGCCCAGGGCTGCCATTGGCCCACCGCGATATCGGGCTTGGCGCCGTGGTCTATCACCATGCGCAGCCCGGGGTGGCGGCCGGCCAGGGTCAGGATGTGCGGCAGGTGCACGGGCTTGACCAGCGCGTCGAACACCAGGCCGCAATCAACCATCGCATGCAGGGCCGGGGCAAGCGCGGGCTGCAATATCCATTGAGGGTCGGCGATATCCTGCAGCATGGGCCGCAAGCCCTTGAGCCGCGGGTGCCGCGCCAGCACCTCTATGCGGCGCGGCGCGTCGGCCGCCAGCATGTCGACCCAGCCGACCACGCCCAGCACCGCCGGGTTGGCGTCGGCCTGGTCCAGCAGGAACTGTGTTTCCGCCTCGGTGGGCGCGGCCTGCACCAGCACGCCGCCGCGCACACCGTGCGGCCGCGACTGCGCCTGCCAGTCGGCCACGGCCACATCGCGGTAAAGAGGCGCCAGCGCCGGCGTGAGCCAGCCGTAGTCGCCGCGCGCCAATTGCCAGCAGTGAAAGTGCGCATCAATGATCTTCATGGTGTCGGTGCCTCCACAGGCAACAGGCCCTGGGCGCGCAGATCCGCCCAGAAAACCGCGGGAATCGGGTGCCGCATCATGGCCGCCGCATCGGCCCACTCGGCGACCCGGCGAGCACCCAGCATCACGATGTCGACGGCCGGATGGGCCAGCGGAAACTGCAGGGCTGCCGCGCGCAGCGGCACGCCGTGCGCCGCGCAAACCGACTCGATGCGGGCCGTGCGCTCCAGCCATTCGCGGGCGGCCGGCGCGTAGTTGAAGCTGGCGGTGCCGCCGCGCGCGCCGGTCGCCAGGATGCCCGAATTGAACACGCCGCCCAGCGCGATGCGCACGCCGCGCGCCGCGCACTGCGGCAGCAGCGCCGGCAGCGCGCTGTGGTCCAGCAGGCTGTAGCGCCCGGCCAGCATCAGCACGTCCAGCCCAGCTTCGCGCAGCACCTGCAGCACCACTTCCACATCATTGGTGCCCAGGCCGATGGCGCGTATCAAACCTTCGTGCTTCATCGCGCGCAGCGTGGGCAGGGTTTCATCCAGCAGCTGGCGCAGCACGGCCGGTGCCCGCTCGCCGTGCGAGGCTGCGTCCGGGTCGTGCACATAGACCACGTCCAGCCGCGGCAGGCCCAGGCGCTGCAGGCTGTCTTCCACGCTGCGGCGGGTGCCCGCGGCGCTGAAGTCCCACACTTGGTTAAAGGGCAGGATGTCCACATAACCGTGCTGGGCGCGCGCCGCGTTTTTGTCTGGCACCAGCAGCCGGCCCACCTTGCTCGACAGCACATAGCTGTCCCGCGGGTGGCCGCGCAGCGCGTCGCCCAGCCGCCGCTCCGACAGGCCGTGGCCGTAATGCGGCGCGGTGTCGAAAGTGCGGCAGCCGTCGGCCCAGGCCGCGTCGACCAGCGCCCTGGCCTCGGCATCGCTCACGGCGGCAAACAGGTTGCCCAGCGGCGCGCCGCCCAGGCCCAGCCGCAGGCCGCTTTCTTTACAGGCGGAAAACACAGGGGCCATGTCCAAAGTCGTCATGTAGAAACCAGTTTCAGGGTTAATCCTAATAAAAGTTCAGTTATGTTATGACTAACATGTCAGTTATCGACAGCGGGAAATCCCGAGGTTTTCACAAAAACCGGGCCTCCCTGCCAAGACCGCTTGCTCCCATGCTCAAGAACATTCCACCGCTGCTCACGCCCGACGCCCTGCATGCCCTGGCCAGCATGGGCCATGGCGATGACCTGGCGATTGTGGATGCCAATTTCCCGGCCGCCCAGGTGGCGCGCAAAAGCGGCGCCCGGCTGGTGCAACTGGCCGGCGCCACCGCCCCGCAGGCGCTGGCCGCCGTGCTGCGTTTGCTGCCGCTGGACGACTTCGTGCCCGAAGCCGCCTGGACCATGCAGGTGGTGGGCGACCCCGAGGCCGTTCCCGCGCCGGTGGCCGAATTTACCACCGTGCTGCACCAGGCCGGCGAGCGCCCGGCCGCCTCGCTGGAGCGTTTTGCGTTTTACGAACGCGCGCAATCGGCCTTCCTGATTCTTCAGACCGGCGAGCAGCGCAAGTACGGCAACATCCTGCTGCGCAAGGGCGTCATCGCGAGCGACCACGGCTGAGCTGATGAGCAACCCCACACCCCCCGCCCCCATCAGCCTGCGCGCGCAGGCTTATGAAAGTTTCCAGCAGCAAATCGTCGACGCCAACATACGGCCCGGGCAGTTCGTCTCGCAGCGCGAACTCATGCAGCTGCTGGGCATGCCGCTGGGCGCGGTGCGCGAACTGATCCCGCGGCTGGAAGCCGAGGGCCTGGTCAAGACCGTGCCGCAGCGTGGCCTGCAGGTGGCCCATGTGGACCTCAAGCTGATCAACAACGCCTTCCAGCTGCGCGGCCTGCTCGAGCGCGAGGCCGCCAGCCGCTTCGTCACCACGGTGTCCGACGCCGACCTGGCCGCGATTGAACAGGCGCACCTCAACATCGTGAAGCGCGCGCGCAAAAAGGCCATCGACGACGCGCTGCTCGAAGACGCCACCACGGTGGACTGGGGCCTGCACGACTTGATGATAGACACGCTGGGCAACGAGCTGATTTCCGAGGTCTACCGCATCAACAGCCTGCGGGTGCGCCTGATCAAGCTCGAAGCCTCCTCCCTTTCCCCGGATGTGCTGATTCCCGCGATGGAAGAGCACCTCTGGTTCATCGATGCCCTCAAGCGGCGCGACCCGCAAGCCGTGGTCGACCGCCTGGGCCATCACATCGAGAGCGCGCACCGACGCGTGCTCGGCCTGCCGCGGCCCGCAATGCCGTGGTCTCTGGAGATCCCTGAATGACGAGTTCCTTTCCCGCCGCCGAAAATTCCTTTCGCGGCATCTGGCCCGCCCTGCTGACGCCGCTGACGGCCGGCCTGGACATAGACCACGCCAAGTTCGCCGCCCACTGCAAGGCGCTGATCGCCAGCGGCTGCCCCGGCGTGACGGCTTTCGGCACCACGGGCGAAGGCCCGTCCTTTTCGCTGGCCGAACGCAAGGAGGCGATAGAGCAGCTCATCAAGAACGGCATTCCCGCCAGGCAGATCATGGTCTCGACCAGCTGCGCCGCCCTGCCCGAGACGCTGGAGCTCACGCGCCACGCCGTGAAAGCCGGCGTGCACGGCTGCCTGATGTTGCCGCCGTTTTTCCTCAAGGGCGTGTCCGACCAGGGCATCATCGACAGCTACCGCTACGTCATCGACGGCATGGCCGGCACGCCCTTCAAGCTTTACCTGTACCACATCCCCCAAGTCACGGGCGTGCCGCTGTCGCACCACGTGATCGCCACGCTTAAGAAGCAATACCCGGACACCATCGTCGGCATCAAGGACAGCGCCTGCAGCACCGAACACTCGGTGGGCCTGGCCAATGCCTTCATGAAGGACATGACGGTTTACGTCGGTTTTGAACCCGACCTGCCCGAGATGGGCAAGCGCGGCAGCACCGGCGCCATCAGCGGCGTGGCCAACTTCATGCCGCGCCTGGTCAAACGCCTGGTGACCGAACCCGCCGCGCCGGCGACACCCGCCGAACGCGAGCGCGTGATCAAGCTGATAGGCCTGCTGGACGGCTACTCGCTGATGCCCGCGCTCAAGGGCATCATGGCCATGCTGAGCGGCGATGCCGCCTGGCTGCGCGTGCGCGCGCCGCTGGTGGCTTTGACCGCCGACGAATACAAGGCGCTGGAAAAAACCATCAGCGCTTTCGGGATTGATACAAAATCCGAGTGACTGCCGAACGCCGACCCCGGGGCATGAGCCCAACAACGATTGACCTAAAAAAGGAGACAACCATGAAGACTTCCCTCTCGTCCACCCTTCGCCGCACCCTTTTAGCCGCGGCCTCCGCCACCTTGCTGATGGGCACGCTGCTGCCCGCGGCCCAGGCCCAGAGCAAGATGGTGCTGCGCGTCTCTACCCCGGCCGTGCCCGACGACTGGCACGCCAAGATGTGGACGGTCTTCAAGGACAACCTCGAAAAAAGCGCGCCCGGCGAATTCGACGTGCAGATCAACCTGAACGCCTCGCTGTTCAAGCAGGGTACCGAGCCGACCGCCATGGCGCGCGGCAACCTCGAGCTCTCCTCGATCTCGGCCTTCGACATCGCCAAGCTGGTGCCCGAGTTCTCCATCTTCACCGCCGGCTACATCGTGCGTGACCCGGACCACCAGCAAAAGGTGTTTTCCGGCCCCATTGGCACCGAGATGTTCAAGACCGTCTCGGAGAAGATGGAGGTGACCCCGCTGTCCACCGTCTACCTCGGCACGCGCCAGGTCAACCTGCGCGAGGCCCATAACGTCAAGGTGCCGGCCGACCTCAAGGGCATCAAGCTGCGCATGCCGGGCTCCAAGGAATGGCTGTTCCTCGGCGAGGCGCTGGGCGCCACGCCCACGCCACTGGCTTTCGGCGAGGTCTACCTGGGCCTCAAAACCGGCACCATAGACGGCCAGGACAATCCCCTGCCCTCGGTGCGCGCCGCCAAGTTCTATGAAGTCACCAAACAGATCGTCATGACCAGCCACCTGGTGGACGGCATCTTCATCTCGATTTCCAACAAGGCCTGGAACGCCATGAGCCCGGCGCAAAAGACCAAGGTCAAGGCGGCGGCCCAGGCGGCGGCGGTCTACAACAACGAAAACCGCATCAAGGAAGAAGGCCAGCTGGTCGACTTCTTCAAGAAGGAAGGCCTGCAGGTCACCACACCCGACGTGGACGCCTTCCGCAAGACGGTGCAGACCACCTATCTGAACTCCGAGTACGCCAAGGTCTGGCCCAAGGGCCTGCTTGAGCGCATCAACGCGACCAAATAAGTCCCGCGGCAAACACCACAACGCCCATGAAAAGCTGGCCCCAAAAGGCCGCCAACCTGATTGGCGGCGGACTCTTTCTGACCCTGTTCATCGTGTTCGTGATCCAGATCACGGCGCGCTTTTTCTTCGGCAAGCCCCTGGCCTGGACCGACGAGGCCGCCGTGATCCTGTATGTCTGGGTCATCCTGTGGGCCGCCGCCGTGGTCGTGCCCGAGCGCGAGCACGTGGTCTTCGACCTGGTCTGGAACAGCGTGCCCTATCGCGCGCGCCAGGCCATGGCCATTGTCGGCAACCTGCTGATCGGCGGCCTTGCGGCCTGGGGCATCCCGGGCTGCTGGGACTATGTGCACTTCATGGCCCGCGAGGGAACGCCCGTGCTGGGCGTGTCTTTCCAGTGGGTTTTCATGCCTTTTGTGCTGCTGCTCGCCGCCCTGGCGGTTCGCTCGGCCTGGGCGATCTGGAACGCGATCCGTGGCAAGGGTCTTGAAGCGGAGCTGCGTATATGACAAGCGGAATCTGGATATTGGTTGCGGTGCTGGCGGGCGGCATGCTGCTGCGCATGCCCATCGGTTTTTCGATGATCGCGGCCGGCATAGGCTATCTCGTGGCCAAGGGCCAGGACGTGGGCCTGGTGGCCGAGCAGATCGGCAACGGCCTGTACAACAGCTATGTGCTGCTGGCCGTGCCGCTGTTTGTGTTCGCCGCCAACATCATGAACGCGGGCACGGTCAGTGAACGGATCTTCGACTTCTGCCGCATCCTGGTGGGCCGCATGCGCGGCGGGCTGGCACAGGTGGACATCCTGGTCAGCGTGATCTTCTCGGGCATGAGCGGTAGCGCGATCGCCGACGCCGCCGGCCCCGGCCTGGTCACGATTCGCCAGATGCTCAAGAAGCCCGAGTACACGCGCGGTTTTGCCGGTGCCGTGGTGGTGGCCAGCGCCACGCTGGGCCCCATCATCCCGCCGTCGATCCCCATGGTGATCTACGCGCTGGTCTCGGGCGCCTCGGTGGGCGCGCTGTTCCTGGGCGGCGTCGTACCGGGCTTTCTGATGGCCGGCCTCATGATGGGCGTGGTCGCGATCATCGCCAAGAAGCGCAACATGCCGCGCGACGAGCCCGTGCCGCGCTCGGAATGGGCCGGCCTGATCTTTCGCGGCGCGCTGCCGCTGTCCATGCCCATCGTGCTGCTCGGCGGTATTTACTCGGGCATCTTCACGCCGACCGAAGCGGCCGCCGTGGCGGCCCTGCATGCGCTCATCCTCGCGGCCCTGGTGTTCCGGGCTCTGACCTGGCGCAGTTTCTGGGGCGTGGTGATGGAATCCACGCGCGCCAGCGCCGTGATCACCATGATCCTGGCCGGCTCCTTCATGCTCAACTACGCCTTCACCGCCGAAGGCGTGCCGCAGGCCATGGCCATGTGGGTCGACAGCATGCATTTCTCGCAGATCGGCTTCTTGCTGATGGTGAACGTCATGTTCCTGGTGCTGGGCTGCTTCCTCGATGTTTCGGTGCTGCTGCTGGTCTTTGTGCCCATGCTGCTGCCCGCGGCCAAGCTGCTGGGCGTGGACCTGGTGCACTTCGGCGTGCTGGTGGTGCTCAACATGATGATCGGCCTGATCCACCCGCCCTTCGGCATGCTGCTGTTCGTGACCAAGGCGCTGACCGGCATTCCCATCGGCGAGATGATGAAGGAAGGCTGGCCTTTCCTGGTCATGCTCCTGCTGTTGCTGCTGGCCATGACCTGCTTCCCGCAGATCGTGCTCTGGCTGCCCCAAACCATGGGTTACGGAGCGAAGTGACTCCCCGTATGAATGCCGACGTCGTCTGCGTCGCAAGCTGGAACGCCGACCTGATCTCCAAGGTGGCGCGGCCTATTGCCCGCGGCGAAACGCTGATGGCCAGCGACTTCAGCATCAGCCCGGGCGGCAAGGGCAGCAATGCCGCGGTGGCCGCCGCGCGCCAGGGCGCGCGCGTGGCGCTGCTGGCCCGCATAGGCGAGGACGACTTCGGCCGCATGGGCATGGCGCTCTGGCATGCCGAAGGCATAGACACCTCGCATGTCGAGCAGGTGGCCGGCGAGCGCAGCGGCGTCGCGCAAATCCTGGTCTATGAAGACGGCGACAACAGCATTGCCGTCTACCCCGGCGCCGGCAGCGGCCTGGGCGCGCGCCATGCACAGGCCGCGGCCACGCTGCTGGCGGGCTGCCGCGTCGTGATGGCTTCCTGCGAAGTGCCGGCCGAGGCCGCGCTGCAGGCCTTTGCCCTGGCCCGCGCGGCCGGCGCGTTGACCGTGCTCAATCCCGCGCCCGCGCGGCCGCTGGGCGACGAGATGCTCGCGCTGGTCGACGTGCTCACGCCCAACGAGAGCGAACTCCTTCTATTGGCCGGCCAGGCGCACGCCGGCTCGACCGACCAGGCCGCCGCGCGCCTGCTGGAGCGCGGTGCACGCGCCGTGCTGGTCACGCTGGGCGCGGCCGGCTGCCGCCTCTACCAGGCCGGCCAGGCGCCGCAATCGATACCGGGCCGCACCATGGCCGTGCGCGACACCATAGGCGCGGGCGACACTTTTACCGGCGCGCTCGCGGCCACGCTGGCACGCGGCGAAGCACTGCCCGCCGCCATGCAATGGGCCAATGCGGCGGCCGCGCTCTCGGTGACGCGCCACGGTGCCATAGACGGCATTCCGCGGCTGGCGGATGTGGCCGCGCTGCTCGGCTGAAACCACACGGCCTTTTTGCCCGTCGCCGTGTAGGCCCAAGGCCGCTTTACCGGATATTTACGCGCCTCTTTCGGGGCGTATACCTGCGCCCATGGGCTAGCAGTGATAATTCCTGAGCGCTGTGCGAGCGGGCCCTCGGGCTTGGCCGACAGCCTCATTCAATACAAAAAAATGCCGCATCCACCCGTGGGCGCGGCGGGCACCCAAGGACAGCCGATGGACCCGAAAGCCGAAACGCCGCAGCCCGGCGCCCAAACCCCTTCCCGCAAGCGCATCAGCCGCCGCACGTCCATCATAGGCAGCGTGATCGCCGTGGTCGCCCTGGCCGGCATAGGCTGGCTGGCCTGGCATTTGACCCACCCTTCCGCCGACGCCGCCGCCGGCGGTTTTGCCGGCGGCCGGCGCGGCGCGCCGGCCACCACGGTCGGCGTGGCCACCGCCGAACGCGCCAGCATCCCGATTGTTCTTGAGGCCCTGGGCACCGTCACGCCGCAGGCCAGCGTCAGGGTCACGCCCCAGGTCTCGGGCGTGATGCAGAAAGTGCTGTTCAAGGAAGGCCAGATGGTCAAGGCCGGCGAGCTGCTGGCCACCATAGACCCGCGCCAGTTTGAAATGGCGCTGATGCAGGCCACCGGCCAGCGCCAGCGCGACGAGGCCCAGCTCGACAGCGCGCGCGTGCAGCTGCAGCGCTACAAAACCCTGCTGGAGCAGGACTCCATCGCCCGCCAGGATGTCGACACCCAGGCCGCGCTGGTCAAGCAGCTCGAAGGCACCGTGGTTGTCGACAAGGCCAACGAAGGCACGGCACGGCTCAACCTCGGCTACACGCGTGTGGTCGCGCCCGTGAGCGGCCGCGTCGGCCTGCGCGCCGTGGACGTGGGCAATGTGGTGAGCAGTGGCGACGCCAACGGAATCGCGCTGATCACCCAGATCACGCCCATAGACGTCGTCTTCGCGATTCCGCAGGACCAGGTCGGCGAGCTGCAGCAAAACGCCGCCAAGGGCATCGCCATGCAGGTCACCGCGCTCGACAGGACGCGCGCCGTCACGCTGGACACCGGCAGCTTCGCCTCGCTGGACAACCAGGTCGACATCACCACCGGCACGGTGAAGGCCAAGGCCCGCTTTGCCAACAGCGAGTTCAAGCTCTACCCCAGCCAGTTCGTCAATGTGCGCCTGCAGGTGCGCACCATCGACAACGCCATCGTGGTGCCGGTCACGGCCGTGCGCATGGGCAGCAGCGGCGAGTATGTTTATGTGGTCAACGCCAAGGAGCGCACCGTCTCGCTCAGGCCCATCAAGCGCGGCCAGGCCACCGTCGACAAAGTCGTGATCGCCTCCGGCCTGGAGGTGGGCGAGCGTGTGATCACCGAAGGCGCGGACCGGCTCAAGGATGGCGCGTCCGTGGTCCTGCCCGGCGATCCGCCCGGCGGCGGCGGCAAGCGCCAGCGCGGCGCGGCCTCCGCGCCCGGCGCCGGGGCTTCCGCGCCCGCGGCAAGTGCCTCAGCCCCGGTCACAGCCGCAGCTGAAGGCCCAACCCCGGAACAGCGCAAGCGCATGCTGGACCAGGTCAAGGACGACCCGGAGGCCCTGGAACGCCGCCAGCGCTTTCTCGCGGCCATAGACGCCGGCGACCCCGCCGCGCTCGAACGCTGGCGCGGCATGAGGGAAAAGCGCCAGGGCGGCGGGTCGCGCAGTGAAAAATAGGGGTCTCGCCGCATGAGTCCCTCACGCCCGTTTATCCTGCGCCCGGTCGCCACCTCGCTGCTGATGGTGGCCATCGTGCTGGCCGGCCTCGTGGGTTTCAAGTTTTTGCCGCTGTCGGCCCTGCCGCAGGTCGACTACCCGACCATCCAGGTGCAGACGCTCTATCCCGGCGCCAGCCCCGAGGTCATGGCCCAGACCGTGACCGCGCCGCTGGAGCGCCAGTTCGGCCAGATGTCCGGGCTGCAGCGGCTGAGCTCCACCAGCGCGGCCGGCGTCTCCATCGTCACGCTGCAGTTCGGCCTGGGGCTGACGCTGGACGTGGCCGAGCAGGAAGTGCAGGCGGCCATCAATGCAGGCGGCTCGCTGCTGCCGGCCGACCTGCCCGCCCCGCCCGTGTATGCCAAGGTCAACCCGGCCGACGCGCCTGTGCTCACGCTGGCCATCACCTCCGACACCCTGCCGCTCACCGAGGTACAGAACATCGTCAACACGCGGCTGGCGCTCAAGATCAGCCAGGTCAACGGCGTGGGCCTGGTCTCGCTGAGCGGCGGGCAGCGCCCCGCCGTGCGCATACAGGCCGACACGCGCGCCCTGGCCTCCTACGGCCTGGGCCTGGATTCGCTGCGCACCGCCATCAGCGCCGCCAATGCCAACGGCGCCAAGGGCAGCATTGACGGACCCACACGCTCCTACTCCATCAATTCCAACGACCAGCTGGTCGCCGCCAGCGACTACCAGCGCCTGGTCATCGCCTACCGTAACGGCGCGGCGATTCGTGTGTCCGACGTCGCGCAGGTGGTCGACAGCGCCGAGAACATCAAGCTCGGTGCCTGGTCAGGCCTCAAACCGGCCATCATCCTCAACGTGCAGCGCCAGCCCGGCGCGAACGTGATCGCCACGGTGGACGCCATCAAGGCGCGCCTGCCCGAGCTGCAGGCCGGCCTGCCCACCGCGCTCAATGTCGACGTGCTCAGCGACCGCACCACCGGCATACGCGCCTCGGTGCTGCATGTCGAAATCGAGCTGGTGCTGGCCGTGCTGCTGGTGGTGCTGGTGATTTTTGCGTTTTTGCACAGCCTGCGCGCCACCGTGATCGCCAGCCTGGCCGTGCCGATTTCGCTGGTCGGCACCTGCGGTGCGATGTACCTGCTGGGCTACAGCCTGAACAACCTGAGCCTGATGGCCTTGACGATCGCCACCGGCTTTGTGGTCGACGACGCCATCGTGATGATAGAAAACATCTCGCGCTACATCGAGGAAGGCGAGGACCCCATGGCCGCGGCCCTCAAGGGCGCGACGCAGATCGGCTTCACCATCATCTCGCTAACGGTCTCGCTGATCGCGGTGCTGATCCCGCTGCTCTTCATGGGCGACGTGGTGGGCCGGCTGTTCCGCGAGTTCGCCGTCACGCTGGCCATCACCATCCTGATCTCCGCGGTGGTCTCGCTGACCCTGGTGCCCATGATGTCGGCGCGCTGGCTCACGCGCCACCCCGAGGGCGAGGTCGAAGGCGGTCGCTTCGGCCAGGCCATGCAGCGCTTTTTCGACAAGGTCATCCACCACTACGACCGCTGGCTGACCTGGGTGCTCAAGCGCCAGGGCCTGACCCTGCTGGTGGCGCTGGCCACGCTGCTGCTCACGGTGCTGTTGTATGTGCTGATCCCCAAGGGCCTGTTCCCCACGCAGGATACCGGCCAGCTGCAGGCCCGCATCGAGACCGCGCAGTCCGTGTCCTACGCCCGCATGGCCGGGCTGCAGCAGGCAGCCGCCAAGGCCATCCTCGAGGATCCGGACGTTGCAACGCTGAGTTCATTCATAGGCGTGGACGCGGCCAACAACACCATGCTGCACACCGGCCGCATGCTGATCAACCTCAAGTCCAGCCGCAGCGGCAGCCAGCAGGAGACCATGGACAGGCTCAAGGAGCGCGTCGGCCAGGTGGCCGGCGTGACGTTGTATTTGCAGCCCACCCAGGACTTGACGATTGACGCCGAGACCGGCCCCACGCAGTTCCGCGTCTCGCTTGAGGGCTCGGACAATGCCACCGTGGTGCTCTGGGCCAACAAGCTCGCCGAGCGCATGCGCCAGCTGCCCGGCGTACGCAACGTCGCCTCCGACGCCGGCTCCAGCGGCGCCTCGGCCTATATCAACGTGGACCGCGACACCGCCTCGCGCCTTGCCGTCACCACTTCGGCTATCGACGACGCGCTGTACAGCGCCTTCGGCCAGCGCATCGTCTCCACCATCTTCACCGAGACCAACCAGTACCGCGTGATCCTCGAAGCCATGCCCGACCCGCTGGCCACGCCCGCCTCGCTGGGCGCGCTGCGGCTCAAGACCAGCTCGGGCAGCACCACGCCGCTGTCGGCGATCGCCACCATACGCGAGCAGCCCGCGCCGCTACAGATCACCCGCGTGGCCCAGTACCCGGCCACGACCCTGGGCTTTGACACCGCGCCCGGCACCTCCCTGGGTCGCGCCGTCGACGAAATCCGCCAGGCCGCCAAGGACGTGGGCCTGCCCGGCAGCGTGACCCTGAGCTTCCTCGGCGCGGCCGGCGCCTACCAGGCCTCACTGTCCAACCAGCTGTGGCTGATCCTCGCCGCCGTGATCTGCGTCTACATCGTGCTGGGCGTGCTCTACGAAAGTTATATCCACCCGCTGACGATTCTCTCCACCCTGCCCTCGGCCGGCGTGGGCGCCCTGCTGGCCCTCATGCTCAGCGGCTCCGACCTGGGGGTCATAGGCATCATAGGCATCATCCTGCTGATAGGCATCGTGAAGAAAAACGCCATCATGATGATCGACTTCGCGATTGATGCCGAACGCAACGAAGGCAAGTCCCCCCAGGAAGCGATCCACCAGGCGGCCCTGCTGCGCTTCCGCCCCATCCTCATGACCACCCTGGCCGCCCTCTTCGCCGCCGTGCCGCTGATGCTGGGGTTTGGTGAGGGCGCCGAGCTGCGGCAGCCGCTGGGCTTGTCGATTTTTGGCGGGCTGATTGTGAGCCAGATGCTCACGCTGTTTACCACGCCCGTCATCTATCTGGGGTTTGACCGGTTGGGGCGGAGGTTTGGGCGCAAGAAAGAGGTTCTTGCGTGAAAGCCTCTTTTTGCTTGCCAGCCGGGTGCACTCTGCCGAGTTCTGCTGGCCGGGGGTTGCCCGGCGGCAACTCACTTTTCTTTGCTTCGCCAAAGAAAAGTAAGCAAAAGAAAGGCGACCCTGGTTCCTGCGTCCCCTGCGCTTCGCTCCGGGGCAACCTGCGGTGCTCGGTCCAGACGGGGTCAAAAACAACTCGCTTCGCTCAAACAAGTTTTTGCCCTGATCCGTCTGGCCCTGCGCTCCTCGGCGCATCCACAAGGGGTGGGGAGAGGAATACCAATACCGAATACCAAACAGCCCAAGACAGGCCTGGCTCGATCGAGGGAGTCAGGCCATGAATCTCTCAGAGCCGTTCGTCCGGAGGCCCGTCGCGACCGTTCTGCTAACCATCGGCCTGGCTCTGGCCGGCATAGGCGCCTTCTTCGTCCTGCCGGTCTCCCCCCTCCCGCAGGTGGACTTTCCCGTGATCTCGGTCAGCGCCACCTTGCCGGGTGCCAGCCCCTCGACCATGGCCAGCAGCGTGGCGACGCCGCTGGAGCGGCGACTGGGCATCATCGCGGGTGTCAATGAAATGACCTCCTCGAGCGGCAGCGGCTCGACGCGCATCAGCCTGCAGTTCGACCTCAACCGCAAAATCGATTCGGCCGCGCGCGAGGTGCAGGCCGCCATCAATGCCTCGCGGGCCGACCTGCCGGCCAGCCTGCGCAGCAACCCGACCTACCGCAAGGCCAACCCGGCCTCGGCGCCCGTCATCATCCTGGCGCTGACCTCCAAGACGCGTTCGCCGGGCCAGATCTATGACGAAGTCTCCAACCTGGTGCAGCAAAAAATCGCCCAGGTGCCGGGCGTGGGCGACGTCGAGCTCGGCGGCGGTTCGCTGCCCGCGGTGCGGGTGGAGCTCAATCCCTTCGCACTGAACCGCTACGGCGTGGCCGCGGAAGACGTGCGCGCGGCGCTGCAGGCCTCCAACGCCAACCGGCCGCGCGGTGCCATCGAGGGCAACGGCCAGCGCTTCCAGATCTACACCGGCGCCAACACCGCCAGCGGCGGGCGCCGCGCCGCCGACTACCAGGACCTGGTCGTCGCCTGGCGCAACAACGCGGCCATACGCCTGCGCGACGTGGCCGAGGTGCAGGACGGCGTGGAGAACACCAACACGCTGGGCCTGTTCAACGGCGAGCCGGCCGTGATCGTGCTGGTCACGCGCCAGCCGGCCGCCAACGTGATTGAAACCGTGGACGGCGTGCGCGACCTGCTGCCCGAACTGCAGGCCCAGCTGCCGCAGGACGTGCGCCTGCAGGTCGCCTCCGACAGCACCAACTCGATACGCTCCTCGCTGCATGAAATCGAGCTCACGCTGATCATCTCCATCGTGCTGGTGGTACTGGTCGTCAGCGCCTTTTTGCGCAGCGCGCGCGCCACCATCATCCCGGCGGTGGCCACCGTGGCCTCGTTGCTGGGCACCTTCGGCGTGATGTACCTGATGGGTTTTTCCCTCAACAACCTGAGCCTGATGGCGCTCACGGTGGCCACCGGCTTTGTGGTCGACGACGCCATCGTGGTGCTGGAGAACACCAGCCGCCACATCGAGGCCGGCATGGACCGCTTCAAGGCCGCGCTGCTGGGCGCGCGCGAGGTCGGTTTTACCGTGTTGTCCATCAGCCTGTCGCTGGTGGCGGTGTTCATCCCCCTGCTCTTCATGGGCGGGCAGATAGGCCGGCTGTTCCGCGAGTTCGCCGTCACGCTGTCGGCGGCCGTGCTGATCTCGCTGCTGATCTCGCTGACCACCACGCCCATGATGTGCGCCTGGCTGCTCAAGCCCGACGCGCACAGCACCCCCCCGGGCCGCATTGCGCGCTGGTTTGAAAGCGCCTTCAAGCGTGTGCACCGCAGCTATGAAACCAGCCTGGACTGGGCGCTGCACAGCAAGCTGCTGGTGATGCTGATCCTGGCGGCCGTGGTGGGCTTGAACGTCTACCTTTACGTGAAAGCACCCAAGGGCTTTTTCCCGCAGCAGGACACCGGCCAGATCAACGGCGGCCTGCGCGCCGACCGCAGCATCTCCTTCCAGGCGCTGCAGGGCAAGCTCAGGCAGCTGGTCGAAATCATCCGCGCCGACCCGGCGGTGGACACCGTGGTCGGATTTACCGGCGGCTCGCGCGCGGGCGGCGGCTTCATGTTCATCAACCTCAAGCCGGTCGGCCAGCGCAAGGAAGGCGGCCAGGCCGTGATCACGCGGCTGCGCCCGCAGCTCGCGCAGGTGACGGGCGTGAGCCTCTTCCTCAACACCGTGCAGGACCTGCGTGGCGGCGGGCGCCAGACCAATTCAACCTACCAGTACACGCTCAAGAGCGACAACGCGGCCGACCTGAGCCAGTGGGCCACGCGCCTGGCCGAGCGCATGAAAACCCAGGAAGCGCTGACCGACGTGGACACCGACCAGCAGGAAAACGGCGTGGAAACCATGGTCACCGTCGACAAGGACAGCGCCGCGCGCCTGGGCATCAGCTCACGCGACGTGGACAACGCGCTCTACGACGGCTTCGGCCAGCGACAGGTCGCCACGATTTACGCCGAACTCAACCAGTACCACGTGATCATGGAGGTCGCGCCGCGCTACACGCGCAGCCCCGAGTCGCTCAAGGACATCTATGTGCCGGCCAAAAATGCCGGGGGCGGCACGGGCAGCGCCACCAGTACCAGCACAACAAGCGCCACAAGCACCACGACGGCCGCCACCGGGTCCACTTCAGGCACGGCCGGCAGCACGGGCACATCCGGCAGTTCGGCCGCCACCACAAGCAGCACAACAAGCAGCACCACGCCCACCATCAGTGCCAATCCCGGCCTGCGCGATTCCTCGAGCGGCAATGTGCTGAGCACCTCTCCCAGCACCATGGTCCCGCTGTCGGCGATCGCGCGTTTCAGCGAGAACCCCACGGCGGCCTCCATCAGCCATGAGGACGGCGAACTCTCGACCACCATCTCCTACAACCTGGCCGAGGGATTCACGCTGAGCGACGCCGAGGCGGCGGTGCGCCAGTCCGAGGCCGACATACGCTTGCCCACCAATGTGCGTGGCAGTTTTTCCGGCACGGCACTCAGCGCGCAGCAATCGCAAGGCCAGCAGCCGCTGCTGATCCTGGCCGCGCTGGTGGTGATCTACATCGTGCTGGGCATCCTGTATGAAAGCCTGATCCACCCCATCACCGTGCTCTCTACCCTGCCCTCGGCCGGCGTGGGCGCGGTGCTGGCGCTGCTGATGTTCAAGCTGGACTTCTCCATCATCGCGCTGATAGGCATCTTCCTGCTGATCGGCATCGTCAAGAAAAACGCCATCCTGATCATCGACTTCGCGCTGGAGGCCGAACGCGCGCGCGGCATTTCGGCGCTGGAAGCGGTGCGTGAAGCCTGTTTGCTGCGTTTCCGTCCCATCCTGATGACCACGCTGGCCGCCATCCTGGGCGCGCTGCCGCTGGCCATAGGCTTCGGTGAAGGGGCCGAGTTGCGCCGGCCGCTGGGCATCGCCATCATCGGCGGGCTGATCGCCAGCCAGCTGCTCACGCTGCTGACCACGCCGGTGGTCTACGTGTTGATGGACAAGCTGCGCCGCCGCAGCCCTCTTGAGCGCCAGCTCAGCCGCCATCCCGGCGAAACCGATGCGGCGCCGCAAACGCCATGATGGACAAGACCATGAAGAACCTCTCCCACACGCCCTGTTTTGAACGCCGGCTCATCGCCGCCGCCCTGCTGGCCTTGCTCGCTACCGGCTGCGCCGTCGGCCCAGACTACAAGCGGCCCACCACCGCCGAGGTCAGCAACTTCAAGGAAGCCGAAGGCTGGGTGCCGGCCGCGCCGGCCGATGCGCTGGAGCGAGGCCCATGGTGGAGTTTGTTCAAGGACCCGGTGCTGGACCAGCTGCAGTCGCGCGTCGATGTCTCCAACCAGAACGTCGCGCTGGCCGTGGCCGCCTATGCCCAGGCGCGCGCGCTGGTACGCGAGCAGCGCGCCTCGCTGTTTCCCACGGTCACGCTGGACGCCGGCGCCACGCGTTCGCGCGCCAGCGGCAATGTCGCGACCAACAGCACCGGCCGCGTCGGCAACAACTACCAGCTCAGCATAGGCGGCAGCTGGGAGCCCGACGTCTGGGGCCGCCTGGGCCGCGCGGTGGACAGCGCCACGGCCGGCGAACAGGCCAGCGCCGCCGATCTGGCCTCGGCCAAGCTCTCGGCCCAGGGCGAGCTCGCCGCCAACTATTTTTCGCTGCGCCAGACCGACGCGCAGAAGGCCTTGCTGGAGACCACGCTGGCCGGCTACCAGCGCGCGCTCGAAATTACGCAAAACCGCTACAAGGCCGGCATCGCCGCCAAGACCGACGTGCTGCAGGCGCAAACCCAGCTCGCCAACGCCCAGGCCGACAATGCCGGCCTGGTGCGCCAGCGCGCCCAGCTTGAGCACGCGATCGCCGTGCTGGTCGGCGAAGCACCCGCCAATTTCAGCCTGCCGCCCGCCGCCTGGAACCCGCTGGTGCCCGAGGTACCGCTAGGCGTGCCTTCAGCCTTGCTGCAGCGCCGGCCCGACATTGCCGCGGCCGAACGCCGAGTGGCCTCGGCCAACGAACAGATAGGCATCGCCAAAAGCGCCTACTTCCCCAGCCTGTCGCTGAGCGCCTCGGCCGGCACCGGCGCCAGCCGCGTGGCCGATTTGTTCAAGGCGTCGAGCAGCGTCTGGTCCCTGGGCCTGTCGGCCGCACAACTGATTTTTGACGCCGGCGCCACCGGCGCACGCGTGGACGGCGCGCGGGCTGGTCACGAACAGGCCGTGGCCCGCTACCGCCAGACCGTGCTGGTCGCCTTCCAGGATGTGGAAGACCAGCTCTCCGCGACCCGCGTGCTGGCCACACAGCAGGAACTGCGCCGCCAGGCCTCGGAAGCGGCCGACCAGGTCGAGCAGCAAGTGCTCAACCGCTACCGCAGCGGCCAGGTTGGCTACACCGAAGTCATCACCGCCCAGGCCACAGCCCTGAGCGCGCGCCGCGCCCTGGTGCAGGCCATGGCCGACCGCCAGACGACCGCCGTGGCGCTGATCCAGGCGCTGGGTGGGGGTTGGCAAGCCAAACAATAGGCTGCGGCGCACCAAGGCCCCGGTAGTGCAAGCCGCACTATGCAGCGGGCTCAAGCGCCGGGCTGCCGGAACAGCCAAGGCCGCCGCAACCCTGAATGGCGTCCCTGGGCAGCGCTTGCGGCATGCTCACCACACCCGTCTCCGGGTCGTAGCCGATGCCGCGCAGGTGCAGCGCCAGCGCGGCATCCATGGTCTGCGCATGCTGCGGAAACCACAGGGCCAGTTCCCTGGCCATGTGGCGCACGGACGCGAAGTCCCCGGCCTGGGCCATCAACAGGCCTTCGCGCATGACCTGCAGCACCACCTTGTGCTGCACGGTATGGCAATTGGTGGATGAAAACCGCGTGTCCAGCATCCAGCGATCTTCGCGGCTGAAGTGCTCGTCGGTGTGCTCCACCAGCGTGCACCAGTGGCCGGCCAGCGCATCGTCCGCCGCGCTTTCCACCTGCGCCAGCAACTCGACAAACTCCCGGTGCGTGTCATCCATGGTGGGCAGTCCGAGCACCAGGGCGTCAGACCATTGAAGATTCGGCATGTGTGTGCTTCCAGCATTGCAATGCCCCAGCGTAAGCCAGGGCATGTCGCACAGACTTGATCCATGTCATGGATCGCGCATTCACGGTGGCAAGCCGTGTTTTGGCGCTAGTGCGGTTTCCCATCGCGCACCGGCAGTTTGCTCTGGTGCAAGGCCGCCAGGAAAAACCGCGCCGCCTCGCTCAGCGGCCTGTCCTTGCGTGTGATGCTGCCGAAGGCTTCCATCTTGTGGCGGATAAAGCAGGGCAGGATGACGAGCAGGCCGTGGCGCGCATAGGTGCCGGCAATCGATTCGGGCATGACGCCGACCATGTCGGTTTCGGCGATCAGGTTGGTGGTGGTGAGGATGGAGGCAGTCTCTATCAGGCCCTTGGGCGACGGCGCCTGCAGCATGCGGAATTCCTGCTCCAGCACCTCGCGCATGGGGCTGCCGTGGGGTTGCAAAATCCAGCCGTAGCCCAGCAGGTCGGCGAACTTGACGGTTTTCTTTTTGGCCAGCGGGTGCTTCACGCCCGCGACCAGGGCCAGGGCTTCGTTCTCGAGCGGGGTGAAGGCGTAGTCGGCGCGGTGTTCGTCGCGTATGCGGCCTATGGCGACGTCGAGCACACCTTCACGCAGCAGTTCAAACAGGCGGTCGCTGGTGTCCATGGTCACGTCGACGGACAGCAGCGGATAGGCCTTCTTGAGCGCGATGATGGCCTGCGTGAGCAGGTTGGGCGAAGGCGCCATGATGCTGCCGACCGAGACGCGGCCCGAGCCGCCCTGCTCCAGTTCGGCGAGTTCGCGCGTCATCGATTCGACCGAGCCGCGCATGCCGCGGAAGTAGCGCAGCACGCTGGCGCCGGCCGGCGTGAGTTTTTGCCCGCGGCCCACGCGCTCGAACAGGCGCTGGCCCAGCGCGGACTCCAGCTCCTGGATCATCTTGGTGGCGGCCGGCTGCGTCATGCCGAGTTCGGCCGAGGCCTTGCGCAGGGTGCCGTGTTCGCCCACGGCGAGGATCAGCGCGACCTGGCGCATGCGCAGGCGATTCAGCAGTTGGGGGATCGATGAGGAGCTGCGGGGTGTGGCAGGCATGGTGGGTCTCCGGGGCCGCTAATTTCAATTGATCACCCTAGGTTATCAAATAATCAGGGATTTTCAATTTACGTTAAGTGTCATGCTCCCTACCATCAGGGCATTCGTTCCAGCGTTCCCCTTACAACAATGACCCGGAGACAAAGACAATGCCTCGCCTGAAATCCCTGCAATTCCTCCCTGCCCTGCTGGCGGCCATCTGCGCCTTCAGCATGGCCTCACCCGTCATGGCGCAGGATTGGCCCGCCAAGCCGCTGCGCATCCTGGTGGGCTCTGCCCCGGGCGGCGGCACCGATGCCATGGCGCGCGCCGTGGCCGACCGGCTGGGCCCGCTGCTCAAGCAGCCCGTGGTGGTCGAGAACCGCCCCGGCGCCTCCAACACCCTGGCCGCCGACCTCACGGCCAAGTCCACCGACGGCCACACCCTGCTGATGGGTGTCTCGACCGCGCATGCGATCGCGCCGCACCTGCTCAAGCTGGGCTATGACAACAACAAGGACCTGGTGCCCGTGGTCTTTGTGGGCGCGGTGCCCAATGTGCTGGTGGTCAACAACGCGCTGCCGGTCGACTCGGTGCAGGCACTGGTCAAGCTGGCCAAAAGCAAGCCCGGCCAGCTCAACTACGCGACCAGCGGCTCGGGCAGCACCCAGCACATCGCGGCCGAACTCTTCAAGGACCAGGCCGGCGTCTTTATCACCCACATTCCCTACCGCGGCAGCGGCCCGGCGCTGATAGACCTGGTGGCCGGCCAGGTGCAGCTGAGTTTTGACACCATGCCCTCGGTCATCGGCCAGATCAAGAACGGCCGCATCAAGCCCCTGGCGGTAGCCAGCGCCAAACGCAACCCGCAATTGCCCAATGTGCCCACCATGGCCGAAGCCGGCCTCAAGGGCGTGGAGATGAGCGCCTGGTACGGCATCTACATGCCGGCTTCCACACCCAAGGCGGTGCAGGAGCGCGTTTACACCGAAGTGAGCAAGGTGCTGGCCATGCCCGAAACGCAAACCCGGCTGGGCGCCATAGGCGCGGACCTGACGCCGATGACGCAGGCCCAATTCGCGCAGTTCCACGCCGATGAAAACAAGCGTTATGGTGAGCTGATCGCCCGGAAAAACATCAAACTCGATTGACGGAATCAATCCATGAACAACAAAAAAACGCTGCCTGTGATCGCCCTCACGCTGGGCGATGCGGCCGGCATAGGCCCGGAACTGGTTGCCCGGCTGCTGGCCCAGCCCGGCATCACGGCCGGCGCCAACATCGTGCTGGTGGGTGACGACTGGCTCTGGCAGCAAGGCCAGGCCACAGCCAAACAGGCTGTGGCGACACAAGCCGTCACCAGCCTGGCCGATGTGCGCGGCCGCACCGACACCCATCTGCCGGCTTTCCTGGCCACAGACACGATTCAAGCGGCACAGGTACAGCGCGGCCAGGCGCAGGCCGCCTGCGGCGCGGCCGTGCTGCAGGTGCTCAACCTCTGCATGGACGGCGCCAAGCGCGGCGAGGTCGATGCCATCTGCTTCGCCCCGCTCAACAAACAGGCCATGAAGCTGGGCGGCCTGAAGCACGAAGACGAACTCCACCACTTCGCCGAATACCTGGGCGTGACCGGCTACTTCTGCGAGTTCAACACCCTGGGCGATTTGTGGACCTCGCGCGTCTCGTCCCACATTCCGCTCAAAGATGCAGCGGCCATGCTGAGCAAACAGCGGATCGTCGATGCGGCGCGGCTGATCTACGCCTCGCTCAAGGCCAGCGGCAACGCCAGTCCCAAGGTCGCGGTGGCGGCGTTTAACCCGCATGGCGGCGACGGCGGTGTTTGCGGGCGCGAAGAGATCGACATCATCGAGCCGGCCGTGGCCGAGCTGCGCGCGGCCGGCGTGCCGGTGGACGGCCCCTTCCCGGCCGACACCATCTTTTTGAAAGCACGCGACGGCCTCTACCAGGCCATCGTCACCATGTACCACGACCAGGGCCAGATCGCGATCAAGCTCATGGGTTTCAGCAAGGGCGTAACGGTGCAAGGCGGCCTGCCGATACCCATCACCACGCCGGCCCATGGCACGGCCTATGACATTGCGGGCCGAGGTGTGGGTGACGTCAATGCCACGCTCAATGCTTTCAAGATTGCGCAGCGTATGGGTGCGGCGCGTTTGTTGGCAAACGCCTGAACTTTTTCTTTTTTACCTTAGAGAACTCCTATGAAAATCAAATCAGTCCGCGCACGCGTGTTCGAATGGAAAGGCAAGACCGTTCCACCTCAGGGCAATTTCTGCTCCAACGCCATGGACCTGGTCTACTCCAACACCGAGACCATGAGCACCTTCCGCTTCCATTCCTGGACGGTGGTGGAGATCGAAACCGATGACGGCATCGTCGGCCTGGGCAACGTGGCGCTGGCGCCGCACATCGCCAAAGCCATCATCGACCAGTACCTCACGCCGCTGGTGCTGGGCCAGGACCCCTGGGACTATGAATACCTGTGGCAGCGCATGTACCGCGCCACCCATGCCTGGGGCCGCAAAGGCGTGGCCATGGCCGCGATCTCGGCGGTGGACATCGCCATCTGGGACATCCTGGGCAAGTCGGTGGGCAAGCCGGTGTTCAAGCTGCTGGGCGGCCGCACCAAGGAAAAAATTCCCTGCTATTACTCCAAGCTCTACCGCACCGACATCAAGGCCATGCAGGACGAAGCGCAAAAATACCTGGACCAGGGCTTCACCATGTTCAAGTCGCGCTTCGGCTACGGCCCGGCGCATGGCACCAGGGGCGTGGCGGAAAACCTGAAAGCCGTCGAGGCGTTGCGCGAAGTGATCGGCTACGACAAGGACCTGATGCTCGAGTGCTACATGGGCTGGAACCTCGAATACGCCAAGCGCATGCTGCCCAAGCTCGAAAAATTCCAGCCGCGCTGGGTTGAGGAACCCGTCATTGCCGACGACATCGACGGCTATGCCGAACTCAACCAGCTCACCAGCATCCCGATCTCGGGCGGCGAGCATGAGTTCAGCCTCTACGGCTTCAAGCAGCTGCTCGACAAAAAAGCCGTGTCCGTCGTGCAGTACGACACCAACCGCGTGGGCGGCATCACGGCCGCGCACAAGATCAACGCGCTGTGCGAAGCCTACAGCGTGCCGGTGGTGCCGCATGCCGGCCAGATGCACAACTACCACCTGACCATGAGCACCCTGGCCTCGCCCATGAGCGAATATTTCCCGATGTTCGACGTGGAAGTCGGCAACGAGCTGTTTTATTACATCTTCGACGGCGAGCCCGTGGCCGAAAACGGCTTTTTGCAGCTCGACGACAACAAGCCCGGCCTGGGCCTGACCATGAAGACCGAGTTCCTCAAAGACTTCAACATCGTCGAATGAGCGCCATGGCTGCCAGGTACCAGGGCGTGTTTCCGGTGGTGCCCACCACCTTCACCGACGCGGGCGAGCTGGACCTCGCGAGCCAGAAGCGCTGCGTCGATTTCATGATTGACGCGGGATCGACCGGCCTGTGCATACTCGCCAACTTCTCCGAGCAGTTTGTGCTGTCTGACGAGGAGCGCGAGGTGCTGACCGCGGCCATCCTCAAACATGTGGCGGGCCGCGTGCCGGTGATTGTGACCACCACGCACTTCGGCACCAAGGTCTGCGCCGAGCGCAGCCGCCGCGCACAGGACCTGGGCGCGGCCATGGTCATGGTGATGCCGCCCTACCATGGCGCGACGATACGCGTGACGGAAGAAAAGATCTACGAGTTCTTCGCCACGCTGTCGGCCGCCATCGACATTCCCATCATGATCCAGGACGCGCCCGTCAGCGGCACGCCGCTGTCGGCCGCCTTTCTGGCGCGCATGGCCAAGGAAATACGCAACGTCGCCTATTTCAAGATCGAAACACCGGGCGCGGCCTCCAAGCTGCGCGAGCTGCTGCGCCTGGGCGGCGACGCGATTGAAGGCCCCTGGGACGGTGAGGAAGCCATCACCCTGCTGCCCGACCTGGAGGCCGGTGCGACCGGCGCGATGACAGGCGGCGGCTACCCGGACGGCATACGCAAAATCATGGATGCCTGGACGGCCGGCCGGCGCGAAGAGGCCGCCGCCGAATACGCGCGCTGGCTGCCACTGATCAATTACGAAAACCGCCAGGGTGGCATCCTCACGGCCAAGGCGCTGATGAAGGAAGGCGGCGTGATCGCCTGCGAGGCGCCGCGCCATCCCTTCCCCGCCATGCACCCCGAGGTGCGCAAGGGCTTGCTGGCCACCGCGCGCCGGCTGGACCCGCTGGTGCTGCGCTGGGGCAAATAGGCGCTTCAGCCGCCTGCCGGCGCAGGCTTCGTTTCCTTACAGGCTCCCCCCATTTTCAGGATATCCATGCCGTTTCGGGAAACACTCTTGCTGGTGCAAAAATGCGCCCATACCTTCAGCTTTTACGACCTGGCCACGGGCCTGGCGCAAAAACACATCGTGCTACCGAATTTTCCGCATGAGTTCACGGTGGATGCGGCGCGCGGCCTGGCCTATGTGGGCCATTACGGCATAGAGACGGCCAGCCACCTGGGAGACATGGGCGGGCACTCGGTGTTTGTGATCGACCTCGCGCAGCAAAAACATGTGGCCACGCTAAACCTGTGGCCTTACTACCGGCCGCACGGCTTGGCGGTGGATGGCCAGGGGCGTTTGTTTGTAATGTCGGAGGCGCACAACGTGCTGCTGCGTTTTTCGGACCCGGCGACAGTCCATGTGCCGGACCTGGCCGTGCCTTCGGGCGGCTACAAGACGCATTTGTTCGCGCTGAGCCGGGATGCGCAGACGGCTTATGCGCTGAACCTGCTGTCCAACACCGTGACCAAGATCAAACCCAACGACCCGACCTTTGCGCCGGTCGCCATGGTGCCAGGCCCGGTGCCCGAGGGCAATGTGCTGTCGGCCGACGAATCGCTGCTGTATGTGGCCAACCGCGGCGACGACAGCATTGTGGCCGTGGACACGGAGACCATGAAAATCGTGGCACGGGGCAAGACGCGGCGTGACCCCAACCGCGTCTACCGCATCAAGGGTGCCCAGGGTGATGAGCTGCTGCTCACCACCAACTCGGGCGAACATTCGCTCTCGGTCTTCGGCACCGACCTGCAGGAGCAGCGCTGCTTCGCCCTGCCCAGCAACCCGCTGGCCCTATCCTTCCACCCGGTGGAGCGCGCGGTGTATATCTCCTTCCAGGACGACACGGTGCGCCGCCTGGACCTGGACAGCTTTGAATTTGGCCAGCAGATCAAGACCCTGCGCGAACCCGATTCATCCTACGTCTGGCGGCATTGAGGCCATGACGCCGGCGCTGCCCATCGTCGATGCGCACCACCACCTGTGGGACCTGTCGCGCGGCCACTACCCCTGGCTGCAGGAGGCGTATGACCCCGAGGCCTTTTTCCTGGGCGACTATCGCGCCATTTGCCGGGACTTTCTCGCGACCGACTACCGCACTGCCGCGGGGCCTTGCGAGGTCGTGGCCACCGTGCACGTGGAGGCCGAGCGCAGCCGCGACCAACAGCTCGCCGAAACCGCCTGGCTGCACGAGGTGCACGCGCAGCACGGATTCCCGAATGCCGTGGTCGCCCATGCCTGGTTTGACCGGCCGGACAGCGAGGAACAGCTGCTCGCGCAATCGCGCTTTCCGCTGGTGCGCGGCATACGCAGCAAGCCGGTGACCTCGGCATCGCCGGACCACAGCGTCAAAGGCCAGGCCGGCACCATGCAGGACGAGGCCTGGCTGCGCGGCTTTTCGCTGCTGGAGAAATACGGCCTGCGCTGGGACCTTCGCGTGCCGGCCTGGCATTTACCCGAAGCGGCCGAGGTGGCGGCCCTGTTTCCCAAGGTGCCGATTGTCCTTAACCACCACGGCTTTGCCTGGGACCGCAGCGAAGAAGGCCTGAAACGCTGGCGCGGCTGGATGGAGACCTTGGCCCGGCAGGAGAATGTGCACGTCAAACTCTCGGAGTTCGGCCTGCGCGGCCGGCCTTGGGATCTCCAGGAGAACGCGCGAATTGTGTATGAAACGATTGCAATTTTTGGATGGCAGCGCTGCATGTTCGCCAGCAACTTCCCGGTGGCCGGCCTGCGTATCAGCTACCCGGACCTGGTTGGCAGTGTGGCCGGTATGCTGACCCACCTGCCGGGCCACCAGCAACATGCGATGATGTGCGCCAACGCCCTGCGTTTTTATGCGATTGATGTGACGCCGCCCTTGTGAGACCGCTTTTGTGAAACGGCCCGCGCGCCCACCTCGTCCTTTTGTCATTCATGAATCAAGTTCAACTCCTGGAAGCACACCCATGACCACAAAACACGACAACCTCATCAACGGCCAATGGCTGGCCGGCAACAGCTACAGCCCTAACCTCAACCCCAGCAACCTGGCCGACGTGATCGGCGAATACACGCAGGCCGATGCGGCCGGGCTGGACGCGGCGGTGAAGGCCGCGCAAGCGGCTTTCCCGGCCTGGTCGACATCGGGCATACAGGCACGCTCGGACGCGCTGGACAAGATAGGCACGGAAATCCTCGCGCGCCGCGAAGAGCTGGGCACCCTGCTCTCGCGCGAGGAAGGCAAGACCAAACCCGAAGGCATAGGCGAGGCCACGCGCGCCGGCCATATCTTCAAGTTCTTCGCCGGTGAATGCCTGCGCCTGTCGGGCGAGACCATCCCCTCGGTGCGCCCCGGCATAGGCGTGGAGATCACGCGCGAGCCCGTGGGCGTGGTCGGCCTGATCACCCCCTGGAACTTCCCCATCGCCATCCCGGCCTGGAAGATCGCGCCCGCGCTGGCCTTCGGCAACTGCGTGGTTTTGAAACCCGCCGACCTGGTGCCCGGCAGCGCCTGGGCGCTGGCCGAGATCATCTCGCGCTCCGGTATCCCGGCCGGCGTGTTCAACCTGGTCATGGGCCCGGGCCGCGTGATCGGCGACGCGTTGGTCAACCACCCCGGCGTCAACGCCATCAGCTTCACCGGCTCGGTCGGCGTGGGCAGCCGCATCGCCGAGTCCTGCGCGAAAAACCTCAAAAAAGTGCAGCTCGAAATGGGCGGCAAGAACCCGCAAGTCATCCTCGACGACGCCGACCTCGCGCAAGCCGTCGAGCTCAGCGCGCAGAGCGCCTTCTACTCCACCGGCCAGCGCTGCACGGCGTCGAGCCGCCTGATCGTGACCGAAGGCATCTACCCGGCTTTTGTCAAAGCCCTGCAGGAACGCATGGCCCGCATCAAGGTGGGCGACGCCCTCACCGCCGGCACCGACGTGGGCCCGGTGTCCTCGCAGGCGCAGCTTGAGCAGGACTTGAGCTACATCGAGATCGGCAAGGCCGAAGGCGCGACCCTGGCCTTTGGCGGCGCGCGCATTCCCTGCCACACCGGCAGCGGCGCCGAAGGTTATTACATGCAGCCGGCCCTCTTCAGCGAAAGCACGGCCGGCATGCGCATCAACCGCGAGGAAATCTTCGGCCCGGTCGCCAGCATCATCCGCGTGAAAGACTACGAAGCGGCCCTGGCCACCGCCAACGACACGCCCTTCGGCCTGTCAGCCGGCATCGCCACCACCAGCCTCAAATACGCGACTCACTTCAAGCGCCACAGCCAGGCCGGCATGGTCATGGTCAACCTGCCCACCGCGGGCGTGGACTACCACGTGCCCTTCGGCGGCCGCAAGGGCTCCAGCTACGGCCCACGCGAGCAGGGCAAGTACGCGCAGGAGTTTTTCACGACGGTGAAGACAGCCTACACGCTGGCTTGATCCTGCCGCCCAGCCTGCTCGACGAGCGCCAGCAGATCGGGCAGGCAGCGGGTGGCGAGATCAAAGCGCGCCACCACGGCTTGGCGCGCCGCCTGCCCCAGGTGCGCATGAGCGGCCGGATCGGCCAGAACGGCCGCCACGGTTTCGGCCAATGCCCGCACGTCAAAAAAATCAAACAGCAGGCCGTTGACCTCGTGCTCCATGACCTCCTCGACAGGCGCGGTACGGCTGGCGACCACCACACAGCCCGCGCTCATGGCCTCCAGGCAGCTCCATGAAAGCACAAAGGGATATGTGAGGTACACATGGCAGCGCGACACCTGTACTAGCTGAAGGTAGCGGGCATAAGGCAGTGTCCCGACAAAATGCACGCGGTCCATCGGTAACTGCCCGCCGACTTCCTTGAGCAGGACCTCGCGCCATGTTCCGCCGCCAGCAGGTTTGGTGCCGTAGCTCACCTCGTCGCCACCCACCAGCACACAATGCGCATGCGGCCGGGCTTTCAGGATGGCCGGCAAAGCCCGCATGAAAATATGGAAGCCGCGGTAAGGCTCCAGGTTGCGGCTGATAAAAGTCAGGACTTCATCGCCGGGCTTGAACTCCAGGCCTTTGCCGGCCGGGGAAAACCGGGCGCCAGGATCGGGCTTGGCCACGTTGGTGTCTATGCCGTCGTGGATGACCCGGACTTTGCTGCGGTATTCATCCGGCACCTGCCGGCGCTGCCACTCGGTGGGCGCGTACGCGGTATCCGCCGTGCTCAAGGCATGCAGCAGCGTGGTGTTCTTCAAGCGCAAGGCGCAATGCGCCAACAGGCTTTCACGGTAAAACTCCGGGTCGAACCCATAATCGCGGCCCTGCGCACAATAGTAGAACTCGGAAAACACCATGAGCCTGGCGCCCGGCCAGACATCCTTGCAGAAAAGCGCTTCGCCCCAGCCGGGATGCGCCACGATGAGGTCGGGACTGAACCCCTGATCGGCAAGCCCTTGCATGGCCTGTGCGCATACCTGGCCGTGCAAGGCCTTGACCTCAAAATTGCGGACCAACGCCAGCTGGCTAGGTGCCTTGAAGGTGGGAAGTTGATAGCGCAAGAGCTGCACACCTTCCACCGGTCGCGGCGTGATGCCCAGCGCCAGCACCTCGTGCCCCTGTGCCGCCAGGGCCTTGGCCACATGGACAAACTGCCCCGGGAAGTTCTGGTGGATAAACAGGTAACGGCGGCGCGGCGCCTGGGATGGTTCACAGGGTGCGGTGCCGGCACTTTCCAAAATGGGCGTCTTGGGCTTCATAAGGTCCATCGCGGTGAGGGCTTTCCACCGGAAAGCCGGGTTATTGCATGCGGCACGACGGGTATGAAAACCCCGCTCAAGCCTTGAACAACCCACTCTAGGCATCGAACATTTAGAAACAACTCGCAGGCGAGCCTGCGTACGGAGGAGCCCGCTTGGCCTCCACAGGTGGTTAGACTGCCAGCCGGTACCAGGCAAACACCTGCGACGCCCGTCGCTCAAGCCCAGGCATCAACCATGCACACCTTTCGCACCTCCAGCCATTTCCACAAACTGCTGCTCGTCCTGACAGCGGCCTACTTCCTCACCAGCCTGGGCCACTTCAGCCACAACGCCGAATTCATCTGCGAATACCCGAACCTACCGGCCTGGCTCACCCGCGCGCAGGTCTATGCGGTGTGGGCCGCCATTACCTCCGTGGGCGCGCTAGGCTTGCTGTTGATGCGCAGGAGATTCATGGCCACAGGTCTGCTGCTGGTGGCCGTGTACGCGGCGATGGGTTTTGACGGTCTGGGCCACTATGCGGTGGCGCCTATAGCACTGCATCCCTTGATGGCCAATGTCACGATTCTTTCGGAGGTAGCTGCCGCCTCGCTATTGCTGCCGGTGGCGCTGTGGCTGCTGGCATCACATATGCTCCGCAATAAAGTGCGGATTCAACAGCCATGACTTCACAGATCGTTTTTGTAGATGTGGATGATTGTTTTGAAGGTTGTCTGCCAAAACCTGCAGCGTATGTAGATGACCGGCTCGTGCATCAATGACGGTTTTGCCAGCATCTTTATCCATCACAGGCTGAAAGTGCTTAAGCGAACAGTCGACCCTGCAAACGCGTCGGCCGAAGAGGCGCCTTTCGGTAAGCGGCAAGCCGTACGGCATCGGATCGACAGCGCCCTCCTGGGCTGCGTTTTCCTCCTTGTCGTCCCCGCGGCACTTCTTGGCCCCATCGTCTTTGGCGGCCTTTCCCTGCAAGCGCTCCCAAGGTGGGCAATACTTACGTCAATCGCCAGCGCCGTCCTTGGTGCATGGCATTTGGCAACCTCGGCATTTGCGCTGGAGGAAGACCTGGCGTCCATCACCACCTATTTCCAGGCGCAGGATGCAGCACCCATCGTGCTGCCCTTTGCCCTCTACATCGGCACAAGATCGATGTACCGTCGCTTCTTTACGCCTGCGTATGTCGCGCGGCAACGATGGCTGGCAAGGCGCGAGGCAAGGGAACGAATTGACATCCCGGTGGATGAAGTGCAGCCGCATGGGAAATCTTTCCCGGACACCATTCCAGCCGAGCCCTAGCTCCCTGGCCTTTGTTGCACCGCTCTCCCCGTTTTTCTCGGGATGCAGCCAGACCGCGTCATTGGTCAAGTGTCACCTTGGCGGTCCGGATATAACTGCCCCACCGGTCATATTCGCTGTTGTAGAAACGCTGGTAGGCCGCGGGTGACATCTGTTCGATCACCATCGTCATTTTTTTCATCACTTCCGCCACTTGCGGCTCGGCAATCGTGGCTGTGATGGCCGCGTTCAGCTTATTCACGATGTCCGTCGGCGTGCCCGAGGGCGCCAGGAATCCCAGCCAGGGGCCCATGTCGATTTCAACGCCAAATTCCTTGAGCAGGGGTGTGTCGGGAAAGCCCGGTAGCCGCTCGCGCGCGGTGATGGCCAGGATTCGAACCGTTCCGGCCTTGACGTGCTGATCGGCCACCAGCACGGGAACAATGGAGCAATCCACCTGGTTGGCCAATTGCGCCTGCATCAGAGGCGCTGTACTGTTATAGGGTATATGCAGCAGGTTCACTTTGGACTTCTGCTTCAAGGCCTCCATGATGATCTGGCCTGAACTTCCCAGCCCCCAGGACCCGAATGTCAGCGGCTCTTTCGCCTCCTTGGCCGTCTGCAGAAACTGGGCGAAACTTCGAGCCGAGTTTGAAGCGTGGACAACAAGAGCCAGCGGCGTGAAGCCAATGGGTGCCACCGCCACGAATTCCTTCTTTGCGTCGTAAGGCGGCGTCTTCAGGATGTGGGGTGCAATCGAATGAGAGTCCGCGGTTCCATAGACCAGCGTGTATCCATCGGGGGCGCTCCGGGCGGCGGCAAGGCTGCCTATGGTCCCGATGGCGCCGGGCTTGTTGTCGACAATGACAGGCTGTCCCAGTCGCTGCGCAAGCGAAGGCGCCATCGCCCTCACCAAGGCATCGCCGCCGCCTCCAGCCGCCCACGGCATGATGATCTTGACCGGGCGCGAAGGATAGGCCTGCGCTTGGGCCAGGGCTGCCAGCGGTGTTGCCGCCGCTGCCAAGCCCCCGAGCCCGAACAGGGCTGCCCTGCGATTCATTTCGTTCTTCATGATGTCTCCTTGATAGGGCGCTGGTCAATGCCAGCTGGTTTTTCATAACGCGATTGAGATAGGGCGACGCAGTCCGTGTGCAGACGATCACCTCACAGTCCTTTGCTCTGCAGCCAACCAAACAGCACCTGTGCAATGTCATCGCTGTTGTCCTCGATCATGAGCATGTGCCCGTTGCCCTTGATGCCCAGGTCCGGAAGCCAGATGAAATCGGCTGCCAGGTAGTCGGCCAGTTTCTGGTCGATTGACCTGGGGTGGCGCGGGTCGTGCTCACCGGTGACGACCAGGAGCGGCCTTTGGGCGACCACCGATGGTTCACGGATGGCCAAGCCTTGGCCGCCGATGTTGAATCGCTCGTTCAGGACATTCGGGCTCTCGGCAACCACTGTCGCCGCATAGGCATCAAAAGCGGCTTGGGGGAAGCGAGGCGCATTGGCCCAAAAATCCCGAATGAAGGCCCGATGAGCCACGACGGGACTGTCCCGTGGTGCATACACCGGGCAGCCAGCCTCTTTGTCCTGCGCCAGCGATCCCACCAGCGCCGGATCGTCAGGCAGTACATCGACCAGATTGGCCGGCGCCCCCGGCGCGACGCCGATCACCGCACCCACTTTGTCCGGCAGTGTTTCGGCCATCCACCACGCCGGCGGACCGCCCGCCGAATGGGCGATGACAATCGCCGGCCCTACCGCTTCAAGCAGCGTCCCGAGGGCAGCGGCGATGTCCAGCGTTGTCAGTTGAACGATGTTCCCGGCACCCGGTGAATACCCGTGGCAAGGCCAATCCGGCACGTAGACCTCATGCCCACGTGCGGCAAACAGCCAAGCCCAGCCGTCCCTGCCGTCGGGCGTTTGCAGGTAGCCCTCACCGGTGTGGAAGCCTCCGTGAATCATGACAACCGGCAACCGCCTGCACGCATTCGGCACGGCAGGCACATGGGCGACGTGGATAGGATGGCTCGCCGTACCCAGCCGCAGGCCCATGGGTTCCGCCCTGGTGTTTCGCGTCTCGGCAATGGCTGGGCAAAAGGACATGTGCGCTTTCATCAAACAATTAACCAGAGAGCGAAGGCCGCGATTTGGTTTGATGCGAGTCTAATCCCAATTGGTTCCATATGGAACCAATTGGGACATGGTATTTTCCCTAGCCGGTGTCGATGGTGCCCACCCCGGCTTCCGGCACCCTGGCATCGCCTGGCTTCGATTGGTACCATTTACAACTTACAAGGCAAACCAGGCCTTTGTCGCTCCACAGACACATCCATCAAACCAAAAATGACCCGCCACCAACCCTTGAGCGACATCCTTCATGATGTTTCGATCCCCTATGCCTACAAGCTGGGGTACATGATCAACAACTACCGTGAGCCCTCGTTTCGATCCATCGAGCTCAAGTACGGCCTGACCCGTCCGGAGATACTGTCGCTCATCCTTCTCCACTACAGAGACGGTGTCTCGGCATCGGACATCTGCGACTTCTCGGGACACCTCAAGAACAACATCAGCAGGGCCATCACCGCGCTGGAGAACAAGGGACTGGTCCGCCGCGAAACCAGCAAGGAAGACCAGCGCCGCCAGGTGATCTACATCACAGCCAGCGGCCGTCGGATGCACAACAAATTCATGCCGGGCCTGGTGGAGCGGGAAAAGGTCATGATGGAATGCCTGTCCTGCAGCGAGCAAGAGCAACTCAAGCACCTGCTGACCAAGCTCTGTGCGCATGCACCGGCCTGGAGGGATGAGGAACACGTGTGAAACGGCCGGAAAAACCAGGGGCATGTGGCAACACTTCGCACACCTGCTCGCAATCCAGCATGCAGTAAGCTCCCGTCATGAACCATCCCCTGCGCTGCCAATGCGGCACCCTACGCGGCCACGTCAGCCACACCGAATCCGTATGCCGCGGCGTTTGCTACTGCAAAGACTGCCAGGCTTATGCGCACTTCCTGGGCAAGGCGGACGAAATTCTCGATGAGATGGGTGGCTCGGACGTGGTCGCCACGCTTCCCCAGCATGTCACTTTCACGCAAGGTGTGGAGAGGCTGAGCTGTATGTCGCTGAGCGACAAAGGCATGCTGCGCTGGTATGCGAGCTGCTGCAACACGCCCATCGGCAACACCTCGCGCGACTTCAAGGTCTCGCATGTCGGCTTGCTGCACAACTGCCTGCGGGATTCTTCGACCAGCCTGGACAGCGCTTTCGGTCCGGTGCGCATGCGGGTCGGCATGAAGAGTGCCAAGGGCACACCCAAGGCCATGGCGCTCAGCACCACGGTGGCCATCCTCCAGTTCATGGCCAGGCTGCTGCGCGCCAGGCTGGATGGCAGCTACACGAAAACGCCCTTCTTTGACCCGGAGACGGGAACGCCACGGGTATCGCCCAAAGTGCTCACGCCCGATGAGCGCGCCCGCCTGATGACGGCCGCTTAAGAACCTGTTCACGGTCTAAACGGGATCGCGTTGGGGTGCAATCGGGATGAGTGGGCCGACCGGGCACGCCGCATGGGCTAATGCCCATGCAAGGGCCTGGGTGGCTCAATCGCCCGAGTTCACCCCAACCCGGAGGGCAAGCGCCTTCTCGGGCGGTCTGCGGCGTTGCGGCGCTAGCCCATAGATGAACTATGGGCGTCGCACCACGCCTTGCATCCCATCCCGAGAAGGTGCTTGCGCGGCCCCGTTTAGACCGTGAACAGGTTCTAAGACCGCACCGTATCCGCCACGCGCTCGGCGCAGCGTTTGGCCTGGGCCGCGTCCCGGGCCTCGACCATCACGCGCAGCAGCGGCTCGGTGCCGCTGGCACGTATCAACAGGCGGCCGGTGTCGCCGAGTTCGGCTTCCACGGTTTTGCTCATGTCGGCCAGGGGCTTGCTGCTTTTCCAATCCTGGCCGGGCTTGAGGCGCACATTGATCAAGGTCTGCGGGAACAGCACGACCTCGCCGAGCAGCTGGGCGATGGTCTTGCCGCTGCGCACGCAGGCCTGCAGCACCTGCAGGGCGCTGATCAGGCCGTCGCCGGTGGTGTGCTTGTCGAGCGCGAGCAGATGACCGGAGCCCTCACCGCCCAGCAGCCAGCCGCGCTTGTCGAGTTCCTCCAGCACATAACGGTCGCCGACCTTGGCGCGCACAAACTCCACGCCCTTCTTCCTGAGCGCGACTTCCACGGCCATATTGGTCATCAGGGTACCGACGGTGCCGGGCACTTTTTCGCCGCGCGCCAGGCGCTCGTTGACCATCAGGAAGAGCACTTCGTCGCCATTGAAAAGGCGGCCGTCGGCGTCCACCATCTGCAGGCGGTCGGCGTCGCCGTCGAGCGCGATGCCGTAATGGGCCTTGTTGGCCTTCACGGCCTTGATCAACGCCTCGGGATGCGTGGCGCCGACCTCGTGGTTGATGTTCAGGCCGTCGGGTGCGCAGCCTATGGCGATGACCTCGGCACCCAGTTCATGGAACACCATGGGCGCGATGTGGTACGCCGCGCCGTGGGCGCCGTCGACCACGATCTTCAGGCCCTTGAGCGTCAGGTCGTTGGCAAAAGTGCTTTTGCAGAATTCGGTGTAGCGGCCGGCCGCGTCGTCCAGGCGGCGCGCCTTGCCCAGGGTGGCCGAGTCGGCCCAGACGGGCGGCTCGTCGAGTGCAGCCTCCACGGCCAGCTCCCAGGCGTCGTCGAGCTTGGTGCCCTGGGCACTGAAGAACTTGATGCCGTTGTCGGGGTAGGCGTTGTGGCTGGCGCTGATGACCACACCCAGGCTGGCGCGCTGCGCGCGCGTGAGGTAGGCCACACCCGGTGTGGGCAAGGGGCCCAGCAGCACCACGTCGACGCCGGCCGAGTTAAAGCCCGACTCGAGCGCGCTTTCGAGCATATAGCCCGAGATGCGCGTGTCCTTGCCGATCAGCACCGTGGGGCGGGTTTCGGTCTTGCGCAGCACGCGGCCCACGGCGTGGGCCAGGCGCAGCACGAAGTCGGGGGTGATGGGCGGCTGGCCCACCGTGCCGCGAATACCGTCGGTGCCGAAATATTTTCTGGTCATGGCGTTTTGTCCCTGTGGAGCTTGTTGTTCTGCAAATGTGGGGCTATTTTAGGCGGGCTCGCCCTGCCCGCCTGTCAGCCAAAAGCTGAAGAATCAGGTGGCAGCCGTCCAGACTTTCAAGGCCTGCACGGTTTCCTTGACGTCGTGCACACGCACGATGCGCGCGCCGCGGTCCACGGCCAGCAGGGCCGCCGCGACGCTGGGCACCATGCGGTCGGCCACATCGAGCTGGGCCACGGCGGCCAGCGAGGTGCTGGTGACGGCGGCCAGTGACGACTTGCGCGACCAGGCCGCCAGCAGCGGGTAGCCGACGGCGAGGAATTCCTGCTGGCGCGCCAGCAGCGCGAAGTTCTGCGCCACGGTCTTGCCGAAGCCTATACCCACGTCGAGCACAATGCGGGGCCTGGCGACTCCGGCGGCCAGCAGGCCGGCCGCGGCGGCTTCGAGGAAGTCGCGCACCTGCGGCACCACATCGCCCTCCATGGGCGCGACTTGCATGGTCTGCGGCTCGCGGTGCATGTGCATGAGGCAGACGCCGCAATTGGGGTGCGCGGCCACCACTTCGGCCGCGCCGGGTTTGCGCAAGGCCCAGATGTCGTTGATGACGTCGGCGCCCAGGTCCAGCACGGCCTGCATGACCTCGGGTTTGTAGGTGTCCACGGACAGCGGCACGCCCAGCGTGGCCGCATGGCGCACCACGGGCAGCACGCGCGCGAGTTCTTCCTCCAGCGGCACGGGCGGTGCGCCGGGGCGCGTGGACTCACCGCCTATGTCCAGCAGCTCGGCGCCGTCCTTGAGCAGTTTTTCGCAATGGGCGAACACGCCGGCAAAACCGCTGCCTTCGCTGAAGTACTTGCCGCCGTCAGAAAAGGAGTCGGGCGTGACGTTGACGATGCCCATGACGCGGGGCCTGGCGAGGTCGATTTGGAAGCGGGAGGTTTGCCAGATCATGGTGTGTCCTCGGAAATAAAAAACCGGGGACTGGCCCCGGTTGTGTTGACTGCCCGGCAGTCACCTTGTGTTCATCACGCGGCTTCAGGCCACGGTGGGCGCCGGGTCGGTGCTGACGGCCGGCGTGCCGCCCGAGGGGCCGCCGCCACCGCCGACGGAAGAGTTGCGCGGCGTCCAGTCCTTGGGCGGGCGCGGCTCCTTGCCGGCCATGATGTCGTCGAGCTGGTCGCCGTCTATGGTTTCCCATTCGAGCAAGGCCTTGGCCATGGCGTGCATCTTGTCCTGGTTCTCTTCGATCAGCCTGCGCGCCAGGGCGTATTGCTGGTCGATGATGCGGCGCACTTCGCCGTCGACCTTTTGCAGGGTCGACTCGCTCATATTGTTGGTCTTGGTGACCGAGCGGCCCAGGAAGACTTCGCCTTCGTTCTCGGCGTAGACCATCGGGCCCAGGGCTTCCGTCATGCCGTAGCGCGTGACCATGTCGCGGGCCAGCGCGGTGGCGCGCTCAAAGTCGTTGCTGGCACCGGTCGTCATCTGGTTCATGAAGACTTCCTCGGCGATGCGGCCGCCGAACAGCATGCTGATCTGGCTCAGCATGTACTCGCGGTCGTAGCTGTAACGGTCCTGCGCGGGCAGGCTCATGGTCACGCCCAGCGCGCGGCCGCGCGGAATGATGGTGACCTTGTGGACCGGGTCGCACTTGGGCAGCATCTTGCCGAGCAGCGCGTGGCCGGACTCGTGGTAGGCCGTGTTGCGGCGCTCTTCCTCGGGCATGACCATGCTCTTGCGCTCGGGGCCCATGAGGATCTTGTCCTTGGCTTTTTCGAAGTCCTGCATCTCGACGGTGCGCGCATTGCGGCGCGCGGCCATCAGGGCGGCTTCGTTGCAGAGGTTGGCGAGGTCGGCGCCGGACATGCCGGGCGTGCCGCGCGCGATCACGCTGGCGTTCACGTCCTGGCCCAGCGGGACCTTGCGCATGTGCACATTGAGGATCTGCTCGCGGCCGCGGATGTCGGGCAGCGTCACATAAACCTGGCGGTCGAAGCGGCCGGGGCGCAGCAAGGCGGCGTCCAGGATGTCGGGGCGGTTGGTGGCGGCCACCACGATCACGCCGACATTGGTTTCAAAGCCGTCCATCTCGACCAGCATCTGGTTCAGGGTCTGCTCGCGTTCGTCGTTGCCGCCGCCCAGGCCGGCGCCGCGCTGGCGGCCGACTGCGTCGATTTCATCGATGAAGATGATGCAGGGGGCGTTTTTCTTGGCGTTCTCGAACATGTCGCGCACGCGGGCCGCGCCCACGCCGACGAACATTTCAACGAAGTCGGAGCCGGAAATCGAGAAGAAAGGCACTTTGGCCTCGCCGGCGATGCCCTTGGCCAGCAGCGTCTTGCCGGTGCCCGGGGGGCCGACCAGCAGCAGGCCGCGCGGAATGCGGCCGCCCAGCTTCTGGAATTTCTGCGGGTCTTTCAGGAAGTCGACAACTTCCTTGACTTCTTCCTTGGCCTCGTCGCAGCCCGCGACGTCGGCGAAAGTGACCGGGTTGGTGGACTCGTCCAGCATGCGCGCCTTGGACTTGCCGAAGCTGAAAGCCCCGCCCTTGCCGCCACCCTGCATCTGCCGCATGAAGTAGATCCACACGCCTATCAGCAGCAGCATGGGGCCCCAGCTGATCAGCAGCGAGGTGAGGAGAGAGGTTTCTTCGCGGGGCTTGACGTCGAACTTGACGTCGTTGGCGATCAGGTCGCCGACCAGGCCGCGGTCCAGGTAGGTGGCCGTGGTGCGGACCTTGCGGTCGTCCACGGTGGTGGCCGAGATCTCGGTGCCGCCCTGGCCTTCGGCGATGGTCGCCTGCTTGATGCGCTTGCCGCGCACTTCTTCCAGGAACTCGGAGTAACCCAGGTAGTTGGAACCGGCGCCGCCACGTGTATCAAATTGCTTGAATACGGTGAACAGCACCATGGCGATCACCAGCCAGATTGCAATTTTGGAAAACCACTGATTGTTCAAGGACTACTCCGGTGTAAGAACAAAAGTCACATGCGCCTGATTTTAGGCCTTTCAAGGGCCAAAACAGCTTAACCCGGTCCCGGCCCCTGGTTTAAAGCGGGATTAAGGGAAAGTCCGTGGCTTTAGACACGCTTTTTCAGCCCCCGCCCTATCAAAAAGGTCTCCGACGAGCCCGGGCGCGAGGCCTTGGGCTTGAGCGGCTTGACGACCTTGAAGGTATCGCGGAACAGCTTGACCAGCTGGTCGTAGCCGCTGCCGTGGAACAGCTTGACCACCAGCGTGCCGTCCGGTTTCATGCGGTTCTGGGCGAATTCCACGGCCAGCTCGATCAAATGGGCGATACGGGCCGCGTCGGCCGACTCGATGCCCGAGAGATTGGGCGCCATGTCCGAAATCACCAGGTCCACCTGGACCTGGCCGTCGGGACCGGCCAGGGTGTCTTCCAGCTGCTGCAGCACCTCGGCCTCGCGGAAATCGCCCTGGATAAAAGTCACGCCCTCAATCGGCTCCATGGGCAGCAGGTCCAGCCCGATGATGCGGCCGTTGAGCGTGCCGGCCGCCGCGCCCGCGGGAGACAGCTTGCGCCGCACATACTGGCTCCAGGCGCCGGGTGTGCTGCCCAGGTCGACCACGCAGTCGCCGGGCTTGACCAGGCCGAAGGTTTCGTCGATTTCCTTCAATTTGTAAGCGGCGCGGGCCCGGTAGCCCTCTTTCTGGGCGAGCTTCACATAGGGATCGTTGATGTGCTCGTGCAGCCAGGCCTTGTTGACTTTTCCCTTGCCGCCGGCCTTCACGGCGGTTTTGCCGGCCGCCTTGGCGGCGGCCTTGGCATCGGTCTGGACGCCGGGCTTGAAACCGGTCTTGGCATTTACTTTCATGGGGTCTATTGTCCTCTCCCGGACTCGCCCGATAATTGGGCCATGGCTCAAATACAACTTACCCCCGCCCAGCGCAAGGACCACCGCGCCGATGCCCACCACCTGAACGCAGTCGTGATGATAGGTTCCGACGGGCTGACTCCCGCCGTCAAGAAGGAAACCGACGCGGCGCTCAAGGCCCACGGGCTCATCAAGGTGCGGGTGCTGTCGGACGACCGCGCCGGCCGCGAGGAGATCTTCCAGACCCTGGCCGACGAACTCAATGCCGCGCCCATCCAGCACATCGGCAAGCTGCTGGTGCTCTGGCGCCCCATGCCGCCCAAGGAAAAAAAGGTCAACGAAGACCGCATGACCGGTCCGCGCGACGTCAAGGTGCTCAAGAACAGCTCGCGCCACGGCCAGCGGCCCGAGGTCAAAACCCTGCGCGTGCTGGGCAACCAGCGCCTCACGCCGGGCGGCACCGTGAAGCGGGCCAAGAAACCCCAGCTCAAAAGCGTCAAGAAAAGCGCGCAAGGCTGAGCCCTGCCGCGGGCCGCCGGCCGGCGGCCCCGGGCCAATCACCCCGATAGCGACATTCTTCTTGCCGGCCGCGCGGAGCGGCCTTTAGATTTAAGGCTTCCGCCCACAGCTACACGCCATGACCAATCCCCTCCTCGACTTCTCCGACCTCCCCCTGTTTGACCGCATCCAGCCCGAACATGTGGGTCCCGCGGTCGACGACCTGATGGCCAAGGCCGATACGGCCCTGGAAACCGTCACCGCCCCTGATTTCCCGGCCACCTGGACCGGCATCGCCCGCGTGCTGGACGTCGCCACCGAGAACCTGGGCCGCGCCTGGGGCGCCGTGAGCCACCTCAACAGCGTAGCCGACACGCCCGAGCTGCGCGCCGCCTACAACGCCGCCCTGCCGCGCGTGACCGAGTTCTGGACCCGCCTGGGCGCCGACGAGCGCCTCTACGCCAAGTACAAGGCCATCGACGTCGCCACCCTGAACGCCGAGCAGCGCCAGGCTCACAAGAATGCGATCCGCAACTTTGTGCTCTCGGGCGCCGAACTGCAGGGCACGGCCCGTGAGCGCTTCGCGCAAATCCAGGAGCGCCAGGCCGAGCTGAGCCAGAAGTTCAGCGAAAACGCCCTGGACGCGACCGACGCCTTCGCCTACTACGCCACCGATGCCGAAGTCGCCGGCATCCCGGCCGACGTGCTGCAGACGGCGCGTGCCCAGGCCGAGGCCGAAGGCAAGGCCGGCTACCGCCTGAGCCTGAAGATGCCGAGCTACCTGCCCGTCATGCAGTTCGCCACCAGCGGCAAGCTGCGCGAGACCCTTTACAAGGCTTACACCACACGCGCCAGCGACCAGGCCGCGCCCGAGTTCAGCAAGTTTGACAACAGCGCCATCATGAAAGAGATCCTCGCGCTGCGTCTCGAAGAAGCCCAGCTGCTGGGTTACCGCAATTTCGGCGAGGTCTCGGTGGTGGCCAAGATGGCCCAATCGCCCGACGAAGTGATCGGCTTTTTGCGCGACCTGGCCCGCCGCGCCCGCCCCTATGCCGAAAAAGACGTGGCCGACCTGCGCGCCTTCGCCACTGGCCAGTTGAACCTGGCCGAACTCCAGCCCTGGGACTACGCCTACGTCGGCGAAAAACTCAAGGAAGCGCGCTACGCCTTCAGCGAGCAGGAGGTCAAGCAGTACTTCACCGCGCCCAAGGTGCTGGCGGGCCTGTTCAAGATCGTCGAGACCCTGTTTGAAGTCGCCATCCGCAAGGACTCGGCCCCGGTGTGGAAACCCGGCGTGGAGTTCTATCGCATTGAACGCAACGGCGAACTCGTCGGCCAGTTCTACCTCGACCAGCCGGCCCGCACCGGCAAGCGCGGCGGCGCCTGGATGGACGACGTGCGCGCCCGCTGGCTGCGCCCCGACACCGGCAAGCTGCAAACCCCGGTGGCGCACCTGGTCTGCAACTTCGCCGAGGGCGTGGGCGGCAAGCCCGCGCTGCTCACCCACGACGACGTGACCACGCTGTTCCACGAATTCGGCCACGGCCTGCACCACATGCTGACCCAGGTCAATGAACGCGACGTTTCCGGCATCAGCGGCGTCGAGTGGGACGCGGTCGAGCTGCCCAGCCAGTTCATGGAAAACTTCTGCTGGGAGTGGGACGTGCTCAAGCACATGACGGCGCATGTCGAGACCGGCGCGCCGCTGCCGCGCGCGCTGTTCGACAAGATGCTGGCCGCCAAGAACTTCCAGAGCGGCATGCAGACCCTGCGCCAGGTCGAGTTCTCGCTGTTCGACATGCTGCTGCACACCTCGCACAAGCCGGCCGACGACCTGATGGGCCTGTTGAACGAGGTGCGCCGCGAAGTGGCGGTCATCCCCTCGCCGCCCTACAGCCGCACCGCGCATACTTTCAGCCACATATTTTCGGGTGGTTACGCCGCCGGGTATTACAGCTACAAATGGGCGGAAGTCCTGTCGGCCGACGCCTACGCCGCCTTCGAGGAAACGGCTACAGCCGCGCCCTCGCCGTCGGGCGACGATGGCGGCAAGACCACGGTCACGGTGGAAACCGGCCGCAAATACCGCAAAGCCATCCTGGAGGCCGGCGGGAGCCGCCCGGCCATGGAGTCCTTCAAGGCCTTTCGGGGCCGCGAACCTTCGATTGATGCTTTGCTGCGTCATCAGGGTATGGCCTGACGCCGTCAAAACACCTAAAACGTTGTGAGACTTCCAGGGCCTGCGTTAAGCTTGCCTTTTGAGCTTGCTCTTTCCGCCACCCCGTACCTGAGACGACTGGAACACCCATGAACACAAATGCCGTGAAATCCCTCGCGCCCCATGCCCTGCTGGCCCTGGCACTCGCCGCGGGCGGTCTTTTTTCGCCCCTGGCGCAAGCCCAGCAGGTCTACCGCATCATCGGGCCTGACGGCAAGGTGACCTTCTCCGACCAGCCGCCGCCCGCCGCCGCGGCCGCCGGCGCCAAGGTCAGCGCAGCCACCCCCGGCGCGGGCGCGGGCGGCGCGGCGCCCACCGGCCTTCCTTTCGAACTGCGGCAAATCGCCAGCAAATACCCGGTGACCCTGTATTCCGGCAACGACTGCGGCCCCTGCGCCACCGCCAAGTCCATGCTGGTCAACCGCGGCATTCCTTTTTCCGAGCGCACCGTCATCACCAGTGAAGATTTCAAGGCGCTGCAGCGCCTCAGCGGCGACACCTCCCTGCCCTTCGCCACCATAGGCAGCCAGCAGCTCAAGGGCTTTTCCGACGTGGAATGGACCCAGTTCCTGAATGCCGCCGGCTACCCCGCCGCCTCGGTGCTGCCGTCCAGCTACCGCCCGCCGGCTGCCACACCCCTGGTGGCCGTCACCGCGCCACCGGCCGCCAACGGCGGCGCAGCTCGCACCGCCGCAGCCCCTGCGCCCGCACCCACGGCTCCGCCACCGCCGACGGCAGACAACCCGGCCGGCATCAAGTTCTAAGCAGGCCTGCCTGAAACAAAAACGCCGGGTTTCCACCCGGCGTTTTGCTTTCCGGACGGGGCCGGAAGCTCAGAACACCAACGTCTTGACGCCGCCCGGCGTGCCCAGCAGGCACACATGGGCTTTCTGGAAGGCGAACACCCCCACCGTCACCACGCCAGGCCACTGGCTGACCTGGGACTCAAAAGCCAGCGGATCGGTGATCTTCAGGCCGGTCACGTCCAGGATGTGCTGGCCGTTGTCGGTCACCAGCGGCTTGCCGTCCTTCAGGCGCAGCGCCGCCGTGCCGCCCAGGGCTTCGAACTGCCGCGCGATGCGTTTGGCGGCCATGGGAATCACCTCGACCGGCAGCGGGAAGCTGCCCAGGGCCGCCACCAGCTTGGACTCATCGGCGATGCAGACAAACTTGCGCGACTGCGCGGCCACGATTTTTTCGCGCGTGAGCGCCGCGCCACCGCCCTTGACCATATAACCGGCGTGATCGATTTCATCGGCGCCGTCGATGTAGACGCCCAGCTCATCGACCTCGGTCGCGTCGAAGACCTTGATGCCCAGGGCTTGCAGGCGCTCGGTGGAGGCCACAGAGCTGGACACCGCACCCGCGATGCGGTCCTTCATGGTGGCCAGCGCGTCTATGAATTTGTTGACGGTGGAGCCGGTGCCGACACCGACAATGCTGCCTTCTTCCACGTAGTGCAGGGCCGCCTGGCCGACCAGGGTTTTGAGTTCGTCTTGGGTCATGGGAGTGTTGGGAGGGATGAATCGGGAGGGTGAAACGGGTTTTTGCGACAATCGGTGCTCTTGCCCGGGCACACCGGGCCATTCACAGCCATCTGCACCGAATTATCCAATGTCCCTGCTCCCCTACGCCCTGGCCCGCCCCTTTTTATTTGGGCTGGATCCCGAAACCGCCCACGAGCTGACCATGGCCTCGCTGGCGCGCACCCAGGGCACGCCGCTGGCCCTGGCCTACCTGTCCAGCCGGGTCAGCGACCCGATAGAGCTGGCCGGCCTCAAATTTCCCAACCGCGTCGGCCTGGCCGCGGGCCTGGACAAAAACGCCCGCTGCATAGACGGCTTGGCCGCCATGGGTTTTGGTTTTGTCGAAGTCGGCACCGTCACGCCCAAGGGCCAGCCCGGCAACCCCAAGCCGCGCATGTTCCGCCTGCCCGAGGCCAACGCGCTGATCAACCGCCTGGGCTTTAACAACGAAGGGCTGGACGCCTTTTTGGCCAATGTCCGGCGCTCCAGCGTGCGCAAGCCCGGCGCGCAGGGCGGCCTGCTGCTGGGCCTGAACATCGGCAAGAACGCCGCTACGCCGATCGAGAACGCGGTCGACGACTACCTCACCTGCCTGGACGGCGTCTACCCGCATGCCGACTACGTCACCGTCAACATCTCCAGCCCCAACACCAAAAACCTGCGCGCCCTGCAAAGCGACGAGGCGCTGGACGCCCTGCTGGGCCGCATCGCCGAGCGCCGCGAAGCACTCGCCAAACAGCACGGCAAACCTGTGCCCATCTTCGTGAAGATCGCGCCCGACCTCGACGAAGCCCAGGTGGCCGTCATCGCCGCCACGCTCAAGCGCCATGCCATGGACGGCGTGGTCGCCACCAACACCACGCTCAGCCGCGAGGCCGTCAAGGGCCTGCGCCATGCCGACGAAGCCGGCGGCCTGAGCGGCGCGCCCGTGCTCGAGGCCAGCAACCGCGTCATCAGCCAGCTGCGCGCGGCACTCGGCAAGGGCTTTCCCATCATCGGCGTGGGCGGCATCCTGAGCGGCGCCGACGCCGTCTCCAAGATCCAGGCCGGCGCCGACGTGGTGCAGATCTACACCGGGCTGATCTACAAAGGCCCGGAGCTCGTCACCCAGGCCGCGCAGGCGATCAAGAAAAGCCGCTAAGCCGACAGCCAGACACAGGCCAAACACCCGTTAACCACCGGTTAAACACCCGGTGAGGGCTTGCCCCGGCCCGGCTTACGCCGGAAAGCCTCGGCCCCGCCGCTGCCGCCGCCATCGGGGAAGTCGTGCTGTTTGAGTGTCCCGTCGGGGCCGGGCTTCATGGGCCGTTCAATCAAGGCGCCGGCATCATTGCCGTCGGCCGCGTCGTCGGGTTCGCTGCGCGGCGGGTGCGGCACGGTCGCACCTTCGCCGGTCTTGGCGCGTGTGGGGCTGGTGGTGTTTTTGGGCATGACTTCAAAGTAGCAGTCTTGCCGCACGCCCCGTGTCGGACAAGGCCGCAAGGGCTTCAGGGTAAGCACCGAGTGCCGATAGAGCCTGTCCCCTAGAGTACCCGGTGGGCTTTCTGTGGCCGCATGTTGCGACTACGATGCAGGCAGTTTTGACAGGAGACCCGCTTTTGGCCGCGACCCCTTCTTCCCCCTATCCCCACCTGCTCACCCCACTGGACCTGGGTTTCACCACGCTGAAAAACCGCGTGCTCATGGGCAGCATGCACACCGGCCTGGAAGACGGGCGCAAGCATTTCCCCGCCATGGCCGCCTACTTCGCCGAACGCGCGCGCGGTGGTGTGGGCCTGATGGTCACGGGCGGCTTTTCGCCCAACATCGCCGGCTGGACCAAACCCTTTGCCGGCATGCTGGCCAGCACGGGCGCGGCGCGCCGCCACAAACAGGTTACCGACGCCGTGCATGCTGAGGGCGGCAAGATCGCGCTGCAAATCCTGCACACCGGCCGCTACGGCTACCACCCGCTGTGCGTCGCGCCCTCGCGCATCCAGAGCCCGATCTCGCCCTTCGCCCCGCGCGAACTCAGCGCCGGCGGCATAGAGCGGCAGATACGCGCCTTCATACGCTGCGCGCTGCTGGCGCGCGAGGCCGGCTACGACGGTGTCGAGATCATGGGCAGCGAAGGCTATTTCATCAACCAGTTCCTCGTCACCCACACCAACCAGCGCAGCGACGACTGGGGCGGCAGCTACCAAAACCGCATGCGCCTGGCCGTGGAGATCGTGCGCCGTACCCGCGAAGCCGTGGGCCGCGACTTCATCATCATCTACCGCCTCTCCATGATCGATCTGATCCCCGGCGGTAGCAACTGGGAGGAAGTCGTGCTGCTGGCCAAGGCCGTGGAGGCCGCCGGCGCCACCCTCATCAACAGCGGCATAGGCTGGCACGAAGCCCGCGTGCCGACGATTGCCACCTCGGTGCCGCGCGGCGCCTTCACCTGGGTCACCAAAAAGCTGCGCACCGACCTGCGCGCCGCGGGCCTCACAATCCCGCTGGTCACCAGCAACCGGCTGAACATGCCCGAAGTCGCCGAACAGGTGCTGGCCGAGGGCTGCGCCGACATGGTCAGCATGGCCCGCCCCTTCCTGGCCGATCCGGAATTCGTCAACAAGGCTGCCCAGGGCCGCCGCGATGAGATCAACACCTGCATCGCCTGCAACCAGGCCTGCCTGGACCACGCCTTCAAGGCCCAGCTCGCAAGCTGCCTGGTCAACCCGCGCGCCGGCCATGAGACCGAACTCGTGATCCGCATCGCCCCCGCCAAAAAACGCGTCGCCGTCATAGGCGCGGGCCCGGCGGGCCTGGCCGCCGCCACCACGCTGGCCCTGCGCGGCCACAGTGTGGACCTGTACGACGCGGCCGACAAAATCGGCGGCCAGTTCAACCTGGCCAAGCGCGTGCCCGGCAAGGAAGAGTTCGAGGAAACCCTGCGCTACTTCGGCAACCGCATCAGCGGCACCGGCGTGCGCCTGCACCTGAACACCCGCGTCGGCGCCCAGGACCTGATCGCCGGGAAGTTCGATGAAGTCATACTCGCCACCGGCGTCACGCCGCGCAACCCGCGCATCCCGGGCCAGGACCATCCCAGGGTGCTCAGCTACATCGACGTGCTGCTGGGCCGCCAGCCCGTGGGCCAGCGCGTGGCCCTGATAGGCGCGGGCGGCATCGGTTTTGACGTGGCCGAATTCCTGGTCACGCCCGCCGGCCATTCCACCGCCCTCGACTTGCCAGCCTGGCTGGCCGAATGGGGCGTGGCCGATCCCGGCGAGGTGCGCGGCGGCGTGGTGCGCCCGCAGGTGGCGCCGCCCGCGCGCCAGGTCACGCTGCTGCAGCGCAAGCCCGGCAAGCTGGGCGCCGGCCTGGGCAAGACCACTGGCTGGATACACCGCGCCGCGCTCAAGATGAGGAATGTGGAAATGCTCTCGGGCGTCAACTACGAACGCATAGGCGAGCAGGGTTCGGACCTGGGCCTGTTCATCACCTTCGGCGAAAAGCGTCTGGACGGCACCGTGCTCGCCGTCGACAACATCGTGCTGTGCGCCGGCCAGGAGCCGCTACGTGAACTGCTGGAGCCGCTGCGCGCGGCCGGCGTCAAGACCCATTTGATAGGCGGCGCCCACGAGGCCGGCGAGCTGGACGCCAAACGCGCGATCAACCAGGGGACGCGTTTAGCAGCAGTTCTTTGAAAAGAGCTGTTCACAAAACCCAGCGAAGCGGTCCTGGCTAGGCGCGACGCCGCAGACAGTGCAAAGGGCCTGTTAGCCCTGTGTTTGCAAGATGCGTTGCGAGTCAAAAAGGCCTTGAGCAAGGCGCAAAACGCAGGCGGGGCGAGCCCCGTCAAGGCTTTGCAACGCCGCGCAAGGCCTTTTTGATCGCAACCCGAAGGGAATGGGGTGAAAACGGCGCCACTCGGCGTTGCACTCCTCACCCAGACTCCCGGTCTGGGATTCGTCGCGCGCCTTGATTGGCGCCGTTTTCACCCCATTCGCATTTGCAAACACAGGGCTAACAGGCCCTGGCACGGCAAGGCGGCCGCAACAACGCCAGGAGGGTTTTTGAACGGCTCTAGACGCGCACCAGGCTGAACACCAGCAACCCCAGCGCCATCCCGAAACTCAGCGCATGCACATTGGCCGCCATGGCGATGCGTTTCATGAGCTTCAGGCCCTGCTGGTCCTGCGAGCCCAGCAGGAACAGCAGGCACATCTCGCGCCGCCGCTGCGGGTCCACCACGCTGTGCTGCTTGAGCGCCTTGTGCATGGACACCGACAGGTAGAGCGCGGCCACCGAGGCCAGCACGATGATGGGGAAAAACCAGCCGCGCACCATCCACACCGGAAGCTGCGGCGCCCACCAGGCGCGCAGCAGGTCGGCGGCGGCAAAGATCAGAAAGCCCGCGGCGAGGCCCAGCCACTCGTGGGTGCGGAACCTTGCCATCATTTTCCTGGCCTTGGTTTCCAAGGGCAGTTCGTATTCCATTCGGGTCACCTCGTGCGGGCGTTGCGGCGCGGGGTGCGGCCTGGGCCGGCATGCTGCCGGCCAACGCGAGTGCAAGGATTCTGCGCAGTAATGCATCAGGGGGCAATACTGCAAATGTAGGAGGCGACGCGCGGCAGTGCCGCGCTGCTCAACGGCGCAGCGGGTCCAGCAGCGGCTTCAGGCCGTTGTGGTCGATTTCCTGCATCAGCGCCAAGAGGCGGCCGATCTCGCCTTTGGGAAAACCCTCGCGCGCAAACCAGTTCAGGTAATTGCCCGGCAGGTCGGCGATCAGCGTGCCCTTGTGCTTGCCGAAAGGCATTTCGCGGGTCACCAGCAGCAACAGGTCTTCGGGGTTCATATATATAGAGCCCTAGCCGCCAGCCCGCTTGGGCGCATAGCCCTGTTTCTGCAGCGCCGCCATCACGGTGTTGCAATGGTCGCCCTGCACCTCGATCACCCCGTCCTTGGCCGTGCCGCCCGATCCGCAGGCCGCGCGCAGTTGCTTGCCCAGCAGCGCCAGGGCCATGGCGTCCAGCGGCAGGCCCTTGACCACGGTCACCGTCTTGCCGCCCCGGCCCTTGCTTTCGCGGCTCACGCGTACCGGCCCGCCAGCCATGGGCGCCGCCGCCTGCTTGCAGCTGCAGGCCGCCACCGGCCGGCGGCAGACCGGGCACATTCTTCCGGCCTCGGTGGAATACACCAGGCCGCCTGCGGGAGTTTGTTTCATCAAAGAGAAAAGAGGGATGGCCGCCGGGCGGCGCGCCAAGTTTTAGAACGATCGTTCGTAAAAAATTGTGAAGCAGTTCACAGAAAACCAAAAATGTACCTGATATCCCTTATAAACAGGGCCGGGATAGGCGCTACGCCCTTCTTCTTCAGTATGACCTCCGGGCGATTTCAGGGCGCGAACATGACGGGCAGCAGTTTTCTGATCGGGTTTTTCCTCTTTGTCGGCAGTGTGGCCCTCGGCGCCCTGGCTTATGAACGCTGGTTGTCCCATGTGGTGGCCACCCGCAAAAAAGTGGCGCGCAACCACACCCTGCGCGCCAAGCCCCTGGCCAGCCGCGACGAGCTCCAGGTCTGGCGCTGGCTGGAGGAAGTGTTCCCCGAGCACCGCATCCTGCCCAAAGTCCCCTTCACCGGTTTTATCGAACCCAACCAGCGCGGCGGCGACGCCCACTGGCAGGCGCTGCTGAGCACGGTGAATTTCTCCTGCGCCCTGGCCGACCAGAAAGGCACGGTGCTGGGCTGCATCGACGTGCTGGGCCGCGGTGAGGTCACCGGCCGCAACCACGGCTTCAAGCGCGAGCTGCTGGCCCGCGCCGGCCTGCCCTACTGGATTGTTGAAAGCCAGCGCCGGCCCAGCGCCGCGCTGCTGCGCGAAAAATTCCTGGGCGCCACCACCAGCGAAGCCGCCAAACTCGCCCCCAGCGAACGCGCCCGCCGCCCCGCCCGCGCCAAGCTCGAGCAGCCGCAGCTCTCACGTGTGTCCAGCAATGCCTCGGACCTCACCAAGGCCGGCATGACACCGCTGCACCTGAAGTCCACCCTCAAGCTGCAGGCCCTGGCCCGCGCCTTCGCGCTGCGCCTGGCCGGCGAGGGCCCGCCGCGCAGGCCTGTCAATTACTCGAGTACCAACCCGAGCAGTTCCCTCATCTAGCTTTCTGCGGGCATGGGTGGTGATCAAACCGCCCCCGGCCGTTGGGGTTTCTGGCCAAACAGCAGGCCCAGTACCAGGCCGGCCGCAATGAGCAGGCCACCCATGGCCATGGCGCCGGTTTTCCACAGCGCGCCGGACAGCACCCGCTGTCGCACGGCCTGCAGTTCGCCACGGAAAGCGGCGTCGCCAAACTCACCAAGGTCGCGGCCTTGCGCGTCGACGCGGTTCAGCCTGATGAAGCTGTAGTCGCCGACCAGCGCAGCGCTGCCCAGCGCGTCGATCAGCAGCGGGTCGGAATCATCGGCCAATGCCGCGCGCGCCACGGGCCGCCGCTGGGCGTCGAACACCAGCACGTCGCCATCCTTCTGGCCCTGCATCACGGCCAGCATCCACAGCGTGCCGTCCGGGCCCAGGGCCACGTCGGTGACCTTGCCGCGGCCCTGGCGGGCCTGGCCGTGCACAGCCGAGCCCAGGCTACGCAACAGCTCGGTCGGCTGGCCGGCGGCGACGCGCAGCCAGATCAGCCGGCGGTGGTCGTTGTCGGCCACCACCAGGGTGTCATTGCCCAGATAGCGCAGGCGGTTGGGGAACAGCAGTGGCACTAGCTGCGGGTCGCTGCTGCCCAGGGCCTTGCCGTCCAGGTCAAACGACTGCACGCGGGTCCCCTTGGCATCGGCGATGAAGACGCGCTCACTCAGGCGGTCCACGGCCAGGTGCACGGTCAGGGACAGTGCATTGTTCTTGAGCTGCGGGCCTTCCATGGCCGTGCGGCAGTCCACCAGTTGCAGCTGCGCATCGCTCCAGGCGCAACGCAGCACGCGGGGCACGGCGGCGCCGTCAAAGAACCAGGCCTCAACCCGCTGCCGGGCATCCACTGTCCAGTCCATGTCGCCGGGGCTTTCGCCCAGGCCCAGTGCCTTCAGGTCCTGGCGCGCGATGCGGCGCCCCTGGGCATCCAGCACATGCAAGGCCTTGTTGGCGACGACGGCGACGCGCTCACCCTGCGGCGCCTTGAACACCCGCAGCGCCACCATGCCCCCATCCGGGTTGGCCATGTTCTGGCCATGCACAAAGGCCGCCACGCACAGCGCAAGGCCGATCAGGATGGGGATGGCCAATTGCCATTCGCGTCTGGTCATGATGGTGCGCCCTCGTCGCCGGTGTTGTTATGGATGGGGCCCTGGTGTGCCCCAGGCGCCGCCAAGCGGCGGCGCATCTTCTAAGTCCCCGCTCCCTCTGGGAGACGGAGCCAGGCTCACTTCAGCAAAAACTCCATCTCGGTCCCCGCCAGGTTCAGCACGTCCTGGTGTGACAGCGGAGTGGCCTTGGGGCCTATGGCCTTGCCGTTGAGGGTGGACGGCGTCTCCCCATCCATATGGGCCACGTAGTAGCCGTCGCGCCGGTGCGAGATCGACACCACCGCCACGCCCGGCTGGCCGAAGGTGGTGACCGCCTTGACCACCGGCACTTCCAGCCCCGCCGACGAACCTGAGAGCACACGCAAGCTGGCCTGCCGCGCCCCCGCGGTGCCGGGCAGCCCTATCGCGTCCAGCGACATTGCCGTGGTTTCCTGGCTCTCGGCGGGTTCCTCATGCGCGGACGTCGCCAGGTACTGGATCTTGAAGTGGCCGATGTTGATGATGTCGTTGTCGTGCAGCAGCTCGCGCGCCTTGACCATGTGGCCGTTGAGGTAGGTGCCGTTGGTGCTGCCCAGGTCGCGCAGGTAGACGTCGGCGATGCCCTTGAGCTCAAACACGCAATGCTCGCCGCTGACCACCAGGTTGTCGAACACGATGTCGTTGTACGGCCGCCGCCCCAGCGTCGTGCGGTCGTTCTTCAGGTAGATGTGCTTGATTTCGACGCCTTCGACCGATGCAATGAGTTGCGGCATGAGGAGAAGCCTTTCTTCTGGAGGAGGTATCGCAGCCACTCCCAACATGGCGGCGTCCGCCCATCGTAGCGCCGGCCCCGCCAAGGCACAAGGGCGCCGCCGCCGCTAGTTTTTCTCCGCCGGGCGGCAGGCCGCGCGTATCAGCCGCTGCGTCGGGTTGGGCGTCACGTCGCGAAACGCCATGTGCCGCACCACGCCCTCAGGGTAGGTCGAGGTCTGGTGCGGCTCGCCCTGCCACAGCGGCTCCTTGTAGAAATCCAGCGAGAGGTAGCGCGCGGTCTTGTTCGCGCAGTCGAACTGCACGGTGGAGGTGTAGGAGCGGTAAGGCACGCCGTCCCAGCTGGTGCGCGGCAGGGAGCGGCTCACGCGTATCTTCATGGTGCGCGTCTCGCCCTGCACGCTCACCGGGACCGGATCGACCTCTATGGTGTTGAGCGCCGGGTCCTGTGGGTCGCCGAGCACGGTGAACCACGCGGCCTGCGCGTGCAGCACGGAGGCGCCTCCCAGCAAGCCCCAAAACAGCATGTTCTTTTTCATGGCAGCTCTTTTGATGATGCTGCGGGACCTAAGAATGTTTCGCCCTCTTGCAGCATTTGCACAATGTCGCACTCGATCCAGTCTAACGGGCGGCGGTGCGGCTTGTCACATGAAATGACATAGCGTTGCACGTGCGTTGGCATGGCAGCAACACCTTGTTGTAGTCCGCAGCCGACACCCGGCCGCGCCCCCTCCCTGCGTGCGCCGCCCCGGGCAGCCCTTAACTTGAAGGCATGGAGTTTTTCCATGTCCCTCCCAACCACCCGAAAGGTATCCCCATGAACAAAGACCAGGTCAAAGGCAAGATCAAGGAAGTCGCCGGCGAAGTGCAGGAGCACACCGGCAAGATGGTCGGCAACGCCGAGCAGCAGGCCAAGGGCCATGCCCGCGAGTTTGAAGGCAAGGCCCAGAAGGCCTACGGCGATGTGAAGGAAGACATCAAGGACACCGCCAAGGAAATCAGGAAAGACCTGGAGCGCGATCCCCCCAAGCCTTGATCGCGCTTTCCCTTTCCAATGAAAAACGGCCGCTTTCGAGTGGCCGTTTTTTTGGGGGGGGTGCCAGAAGCTAGCGCGGCGCGATTGGCGGCCCCACCACCACACCCGGAAACACCGGCAACTTCTCGGCCGCCACCGGCGCCGGCGGCTGCAGCACCACATTGGGCATGCCGCCCGAATCCCCGCCCTGCACGGCCTGAGGTGTTTCTGCCGGCGCCTGGATGGTCACGTACTTGATCACGGGCGCCGGCTGCCAGCGCGGCGCGCCGCCCTGCCCGCCCGTTGACGCCCCCGCCATGCCCACGCCGGCCGGCAGCTCGCCCGGCTGGCCTTCCTGCGGCGGCTCGGCGCCGTTGAGCAAGGCTTCCACACGCTGCTGCTCCTGGTCCGTCACACCGCCGCCCTGCGGCGCCGGGAAGCGCTGCTCGGCGTCCACCACCTTGGCCTTGATGGCCTGCTGGAAAAACTCGCCCACGATGGGCAGCGCGCTGCGCGCGCCCTGGCCCCAGCTGTCGCCCATGGTCACGCGGTTGTCGTTAAAGCCCACCCAGGCGCCCGCCACCAGCTGCGGGTGCATCATCACAAACCAGCCGTCGGTATTGCCCTGCGTGGTACCGGTCTTGCCGGCCAGGTCGGCGCGCAGGCCGTAGCGGCTGCGTATCGCCGCGCCCGTGCCCTGGTCGATCACGCCACGCATCACGTCCAGCAGCGTCTGCGCCACCGTGGCCGACATCACCGTTTCCGGCGCCTTGGCTTCGAACTCTTCCAGCACCTTGCCGTTGCGGTCTTCCACACGCGTGACGATGATGGGTTCTATATAGCGGCCGTCATTGGCCAGCGTGCCGTAGGCCGTGACCATTTCCTTGAGCGTCACCGGGCTGGTGCCCAGCGCAAGCGACGGTACTTCTTCCAGCTTGCTTTGCCGCACGCCCATGGCTCTCGCCAGCTTGGCCACATGGGCCGGGCCCACCACCTGCATCACCTGCGCGGTGATGGTGTTCTTGGAGAACATCAAACCCTGGCGCAGGCTCATGAACTCACCGCTGGGCCCGCCGCCGTCGGTGGGCCGCCAGAAGGCGCCGTTGCCCAGCGGGATCTCCACCACGCCGTCGACAAAACCGTCGCTCTGCCGCGCACCCTCCTCAAAGGCCGCGCCGTACACAAAAGGCTTGAAGGTCGAGCCCGGCTGGCGCCGCGCCTGCTGCACATGGTCAAACTGGTCGTCCGAAAAATCCCGGCTGCCGACCCAGGCCCGCACCTGGCCGTTCGTCGGGTCCAGCGCCATAAAGCCGGCCTGCAGCCGCGTCTTCTCGTCCTTGAGCGCCTGCATGAAAGCGGCATTGGCCGTCAGGGTTTTAAGCGCCTGCTCGTCGCTCTGCCCCGCGGCGCGCGCGGCCTTGTACTCGGGCGTGTCGCGCACAAAGGCCAGGGCCAGTTCGCGCTGCGCGCCGCTTTTGGCCTTCCAGCCCGAATTGAAGCGCCAGTCGCCCGCGACGATTTTCTGCAGCCGCTCGCCCTGCGCCACCAGCGCCTTGTTGGCCATGGCCTGCAGGCGCGAATCGATCGTGGTGCGCACCACCAGCCCGTCGGCGTAAATGTTGTAGTCGTTGCGGTCCGCCCATTCGATCAGCCAGCGGCGCAGCTGCTGCGCCAGGTGCGGCATCTCGCCGAGTTCCGGGTCCAGACGCTCGAAGTCGATCTTCAGCGGTTTTTTCTTGAGCGCCGCGAGTTTCTCCGCGGGCAGCTTGCCGTGCTTGACCATCTGCATCAGCACGATGTTGCGGCGCTGCAGCGCGCGGTCGGGGTTGACCACCGGGTTGTAATAACTCGCGCCCTTGAGCATGCCCACCAGCGTCGCGCTTTGCAGCACGTCCAGCTCGCTGGCCGATTTGTCGAAATAGGTGCGCGCCGCCATCTCTATGCCGTAGGCGTTGTAGAGGAAAGGCACGGTGTTCAGGTAGCTCTCGAGGATCTCGTCTTTGCTGTACACCGCCTCGATCTTGAAGGCCGTGATCGCCTCCTTGAGCTTGCGCGTCAGCGTGGCCGAACGGCCGATTTCCTCGGGGTACATATTGCGCGCCAGCTGCTGCGTGAGCGTGGAGCCGCCCTGCTTGCGGCCCGTGAGCGTGAGCAGCACCGATGACACCGTGCGCCGGAAGTCCATGCCGTGGTGCTCGTAAAAGCGGTGGTCCTCGGTTGCGATCAGCGCGGCCACCACATTCGGCGAAATCGCATCAAGCTTGACCCAGTCACGGTTGGCGCGCTGGAAGCTCGCCAGTTCCTGGCCGTCCACCGACATCAGCACCGAGGGTTTGGCCGTCTTGGCCTTGCGCAAATCGCTGATGCTGGGCGTGAACGGCAGCAGCAGCACCGTGTACAGCAGCAACATCACCGGGACCATGGCCAGCGCCAGGGCCAGGTCACGCTTGGTCAGCTTGCGCAGCCGGCCGGGAATTGAGGCCGCGAATGCGCGCAGGCGCGGGCCCAGGGGTGCCTGGAAAAGGGTCTGGAAGGGATTCTTCATTGCCTGCAAGTTTACTGGGGCGCTGTAAACCCCTTTTGTAGGACGGCGGCGCGGTGAAACAAGGGTGGCGAAAGGCCGGCAAAACCGGAAAAAAACAGCTGCTTTCCGGCGCCGCCAGGAGCGCTTGCCGCTCCCAAATGTCGGCGCCGGCCTACAAGCGGCAGACCGGCATCACGCTAAGGTAGTTCTATTGATATACAGGCGCCAAACGCATAAACACGCCGAACAGACGCCAAGGAGACCTCCATCCATGAGCTTTCTCTCGCACCGCCCCGTCGAGCAACCCGACCGCATCAACCTCCACAACCCCCAGGCCGCCGCCGCATGGGAACAAAAACTGCACGCCGACCGCGAACAACTCAGGCGCGCCATTGCCGCCGTCGGCGACAAGGCCAGCAAGGTCGAGAAATACCTCCAGGACGGCGCTACAGGGGACGGGGACAAGCCCCATTGATGGCCGCCGCTGTTGCCGCCACAATGGGCTGAGCACCCGCCCGGGTTCGCCCGGTTCAAACCCGTCCACCATGTTCCGCGCAGCGGCTAAAAAAATACTCTGCGCAGCAGGAGGTATTGCCATGGCAATGCAGCAGCAACAGCTCGCCTTCACCTTCGACCTCAAGCGCCGCACGACACTCGCGGCCCTGCCGGCCCTGGGTGCCGCCCTGCTCACACCCCGCGCGGCACAAGCCCAGTCACCCCGGTTGCAATCCTGGCCGCTCAACACCCGCTCCGCCACCGGCATCCACGACATCGCGCCCGCGCCCGACGGCGGCGTGTGGTTCTCGGCCCAGCGCAGCGGCCACCTCGGCTGGTTTGACCCGCGCAGCGGCAAGACCGAACTGGTTGCCCTGGGCGGAGGCTCATCGCCCCACGGCGTGATTGCCGGCCCCGACGGCGCAGCCTGGCTGACCGACGGCGGGCAAAACGCGATTGCCCGCGTCGCCTGGCCTTCGCGCCAGGTCAAAGTCTTCCCCCTGCCCGCCGGCACACCGTATGCCAATCTCAACACCTGCGCCTTCGACGGCGAGGGGAATTTGTGGTTCACCGGCCAGAGCGGTTATGTCGGCAAGGTCGACTTACGCGCAGGCACCGTGACCGTCAAGGACTCCCCCCGCGGCCGAGGCCCTTACGGCATCTGCGCCACACCCAAAGGCGAGATCTGGTGGTGCTCCTTAGCTGGATCGTTTATCGCCCACATGGACACCAAAACCGGCGAATCCCGCATCGTCGAGCCACCTACCCCGCGCCAGGGCGCAAGGCGGGTCTGGTCAGACAGCAAGGGCCGCATCTGGGTTTCGGAATGGAGCAGCGGCAACCTCTCCATGCACGACCCGGCACTGGGCACAGGCGCCAACAGCTGGAAAACGTATAAAGCCCCAGGTGCCGACCCGCATGTCTATGCGGTCTACGTCGACAACAAGGACATCGTCTGGGCCTCGGAATGGAGCAACAACGCCATGCTGCGTTTTGACCCGACCAGCGAGAAGTTTGAGGTGATCCCCCTGCCCCGCGCCAATGCCGCGGTGCGGCAGATTCTGGGCCGGCCCGGGGAGGTCTGGTTGCCTGAGAGTGGGACGGAGTTTGTGACGGTGATCAGGACGGGGTGAGCATCCGGCAGCACCCGACAGCACCCGGCCCAAGCGCGCTGTGCATGACGACGATCTTCAGGCTGTCGCCGCCGCCCGGCTTCGCGTCGCGCCCGTTTCCCGCACCGGCGGCAAGCCGAACATGCGGCCGTACTCCCTCGTGAACTGCGGCACGCTTTCATAGCCCACCGCAAACGCCGCACTGCTCGCGCTCAAGCCTTGCGACAGCATCAAACGCCGCGCCTCGATCAGCCGCAATTGTTTCTGGAACTGCAGCGGCGACAGCGAGGTCACACTGCGAAAGTGCTGGTGAAATGAAGACAGGCTCATGCCCGCCACGCCCGCGAGCCGCTCCACCGGCAAAGGCCGCGCAAAATCCGCCCGCAGCACAGATACCGCGCGCGCCACACGCTGCGCATGGCCGTCAGGCCAGCCCAGTCGCCGTATCGCGGCGCCCAGCCGGCCCGCCAGCAGCCAGTAGTGCATCTCGCGCACCAGCTGCGCCTGCAGCACCGGCAAGGCCGCCGGGCGATCGAGCAATTGCATCAGCCGCAACGCCGCTTCGGCCACCTCGGCTTCGGTCGCGCCCACCCGCACAGCCGCAGTGTCGGGCGCGGGCCCGTCCTTCATCTGCAGCACCAGCTCCGCGATCACCGCCAGGTCCAGTTCCAGCACCAGCGAGAGGTAAGGCTGGGCGAGGCTTGCACGCGTGATCTGGTTGACGGTCGGCACGTCCGCCGTGATCAGCAGGGTTTCACCCGCGCTGAACGCGAAGGATTGTGTGCCCATGGCCACCTGCTTGCTGCCCTGCAACAAGAGGCTGACCAGCGGCTGCGATATGGCATGGACCAGGCCGCTGGGCGAAGTCGCGCGCACCAGGCTGAGACCAGGGATGGCCGTCTGCGCCAGACCCGCCTTGTCGGCATGGGCTTCGGCATAACGGCCGACAACATCCAGAAGAAAAGGGAGCGTGCTCATGCCGCAAGCCTAACCGCTGGCGGTCCAGTGCCGCGAGCCCGGCGCCGAAATTTGGAGGATCAGGCAAGAAGCACCGAATTTCCGGCAACCCGCACCGGCCCGCCCGCCGGACACTGGAATCCTCATTCACCAAGCCTGCAGACAAGAACCCGATCATGAGCAACATCACCCCAATCACCCTGATCACCGGCGCCAGCCGCGGCCTGGGCCGCAACACCGCCCTCAGCATCGCCCGCCGCGGCGGGGACGTCGTCCTCACTTACCAGAGCCGGGCCGAAGACGCACAAGCCGTTGTCGCCGACATCCAGGCCATGGGCCGCAAGGCTGTGGCCCTGCAGCTGGATACCGGCAAGGTCGCCACCTTCGCGCCCTTCGCCGACCGCCTGCGTGCCGCGCTGCAGGGCAGCTGGCAGCGGGGCACTTTCGACCACCTCGTCAACAACGCCGGCCACGGTGACTACGCACTGATAGGCGACACCACCGAAGCGCAATTCGACGACCTCGTCAACGTGCACTTCAAGGGCGTCTACTTTCTGACCCAAACCCTGCTGCCCCTGATTGCCGACGGCGGCCGCATCGTCAACTTGTCCTCAGGCCTGACAAGAACCTCCTACCCCGGCTACGCCGCCTACGCGGCGGTCAAGGGCGCCGTGGAAGTGCTGACCCGCTACATGGCCAAGGAACTGGGCGCACGCGGCATCGCCGTCAACACGGTGGCGCCCGGCGCGATAGAAACCGACTTCGGCGGCGGCGCCGTGCGCGACAACCCCGAAATCAACAAAATCTTCGCCGGCATCACGGCTCTGGGCCGCGCCGGCTTGCCCGACGACATAGGTCCCATGATCGCGAGCTTGTTGACCGAAAACAACCGTTGGGTGAATGCGCAGCGGATTGAGGTATCCGGGGGCCAGGGGATTTGAGGGGCTCGTTGCTACCGCAGACCCGGATGCCTATGGGCTCCACATCGACAGCAAGGACATCGTCTGGGCGTCGGAGTGGAGCAACAACGCCATGCTGCGGTTTGACCCGGCCAGCGAGAAGTTTGACGTCATCCCCCTGCCCCGCGCCAATGCTGCGGTGCGGCAGATCCTGGCCCGGCCTGGCGAGGTCTGGTTGCCTGGGAGTGGGACGGGGTTTGTGACGGTGATCAGGACGGGGTGAGGATTGAATACTTCAATACCCCTTCAAGTAGAGGATGCCCCGAACGATCTAGATCGCTAACATGTCCTTACACCTCAATCGGAGGCGAAGGAGGCAGATATGGGTTGGCGCGGAACGCTACGGACGCTGGGAGCAATTTCCAGGGAAGCAGAACGAAACTCAAATCGCAGGGCTAGGCAGCGCGCCAAGGAGATCGCTCTCTCGGAAAAACTCGAAGCCCGTGAACAAGCGGCCGAAGCCGTCAGAGACTTCGAGGAGTATGTCGAGAAGCTGATTACGCTTCATCGATCCTGCTCCCCATCCATTAATTGGCAATCGCAAGCCGCTGCTCTTGCGCCCGCCAAACCTCAATTGAGCCAAAAGTCTGCGACTGCTGCCCAGTCCCGTTTGGACCAGTACAAGCCATCCTGGCTGGACAAGCTGTTTGGCAGTACGGAAAAGAAATTGAAAAAACTTTCTGATGCCTTGTCCGCAGCGAAAATAGAAGATCAGCAACGATTTCGTGAGGAGTCGACCAAGTTTGAAGAGGACCTTGCCGACCACAAGGACCAAGTCGAGTTTGCAAAACGCATATTGGCCAAAGATCCGGCGGCCATGTTGGAAGCCATCAAACTCTACGAACCTCTACACGCCGTCGGCCTCCTTGGTGAGAACCTCCTAATTCAGATAGAAAACCCTAACTTGGTCGTCATAGATCTAAGCGTGCACGGCGAGGACGTAATCCCCAAAGAGCGGCCCAAGCTTCTGGCGTCTGGACGCGCGAGTGTCAAAGCTATTCCCAAAGGCGAATACAACCGTCTTTATCAAGATCACGTGTGCAGCGCGTCATTGCGAGTCACCAGGGAAATACTAGCGCTCATTCCTGTCGATGCGGTCCAGATCAATGCCGTCGATGATCTTGTCGATAGCGCAACCGGTCATTTGAAGCAGTCTGCAATTCTTTCCTATCTGGCACCGCGATCAACGATAGAAAAGCTGAGCTACCACGCCATCGATCCCTCCGACGCAATGAAAAACTTTCTTCATCAGATGAGTTTTTCTCCGACTACCGGTTTTAAGCCAATAGAGCGGCTGGAACCCCCAAGAGCACTGTTAACCTCTTGAGGTTAATTTCATCCCCAATAAAACCATTAGCTAGAACCGAGGAAATCAATGCTGCCAGCCACCACCAAAACCACACCGACGCTTCTCCGGGTGTTTCTTGCGGCCTTACTTCTTTTCTCGCTCCAGTTCACGTACGCACAAGAGCCGGTTGTAACGGCCGGCTCATTGCGTGCTGGCGACACCGTCTCAGGTGCGTTCAAGTACGGCCGCCGCGTCATCACCTTGCCAGCGGGAAAGTGGCGCGTCATCCACCATGCCGAGCGCAACTCCAGCGCATCTGGCGGTGGTGCGACCATGCTTGATATCACTTTCGACGAAATTCTGGAAGGAAGACTCAACCGGCTTTTGACGATCTCGGCAACCAAGCAATCCGACAACCTCAATTGGGTCGATGAGCCGTGCAAGACATTGGGCGATTCTTACTGGATTGATGATCGAAAACGCAGTTTGAACGATCAATTCTGTATTCGAATAGGCTATCTAAGCGGTATTGTCGATGGATCCAGAGGCGAGGTCTTCCAAGCTTGGGCGCGCGACATCGTATCGGCCGGCACCAAATATTCCTCCGATATGCCTTTCATCATCGTCACCAAATACACGCCTTACGACTGTCTCGTGATGCGAGTCGCCTTTAACCCTCGACCCTATGGAATACCTAAAAGCAAGAAATCCGCTCGCGCTTTTAACGATTGGAATGTCAAGGTGGTGGCGCAGAATCCAGCCCGCGAAAATTTCTATGAAGCTTTGAAAAACTGGGCGCCGGTCTATGCCACAGCGGTGGCGCGTGCATTTGACGGCGATGTCACGCTGACCCCTCAGGATTTCGCCGAGCCAGTTTTCTCTCAATCGAAGTGAGGAGGCGTGGTTCGTGAAGAAGCTCAGTAGCAGCATTGCAGTCAGCACGGCTTGCGCAAGGGTGAGGTATGGCTGAAGACCTGACATTCACCGAACTGGGCAGCGACATCTACGAGGACTTTGAAGGCTGCACGGAGCCCGTGTGCGTTGCGCACGGTGACATCTACAGGGCGGGCGCTCCGCTGGCCACCTATCTCGCCCGCTGGTTTGAGGGCGACCGGCAACGCGGGCTTGACCTGCAAATCACGCTGGGTGAATGGGGTACGGGCACCACATGGCAAAACCGGCACATCATTGCATTTCATGCCTCCTTTTCCCAGCCGGTCCCCGAGTTCATCCTGGTGGATTCCGACGCCGTCTGGGGCGCCGAACTCGGCAACACATACTCCGCTGCCGAGGCACAACAATATGCCGTCAGCACCCTGGCGCGAGAGTTGGCGCAGGCCATTCTTCTTCGTGATCCGGCAGTGGTGGAGTTTGCTTCGCGGGGTGTTGGGCTTTGATTGAGATGTCAGGCATTCGCCCCTGATAACGCTCACGAAGGAACAACAACGCGATGCTGCGTTTTGACCCGGCCAGCGAGAAGTTTGAAGTGATACCCCTGCCCCGCGCCAATGCCGCGGTGCGGCAGATTCTGGGGCGGCCCGGGAAGGTCTGGCTGGCTGAGAGTGGGACGGGGTTTGTGACGGTGATTAGGACGGGATAAAGAGTACTAGCAGCGAACGATCATGAATTTAACACTGATCTCGGCTCGCTCTACAAATGGAAGTTCCCATTAACGGTATTAAGAATATTTAGATAGCCGCTCATAGACAGCCAAATGAGTAGTGCGGCCAAGCCCCAATAAAACCCAGCTTTGATCGTCCCCAATAGCCCCACTACATTATTCCCCCAGCCAACGAAAAAATTGCGATTCTTCCGTTCGTCAATTTCAGCTAACTTGCTCTCGTGTAGCGTAATTAACGGTATCCAGTACTTAGCCATGAACTCATCCCCATCGAAGTACAAGCTATGCCCGCCATTGAAATACCTGTTCATCAAGGCTTGATTGTTGAAGCCGTGAAATCCATCCCTTCCAGCCATCCCTGTTCCATACACGAACGCCTCACTCAACCACAGAATTTTGTCGTCCGCGCCGCAATCGTTAACAATTCGCACGCGAGTATCTCGGGTTAAAAACCCCCAATCAAATCCCGACTCCAAGACACTACCAGATAGAACAAGTGTCATAGAAGGGAAATGAACCTTAGCATTCACGAGCTCCTTCAAAGCATGGGCGACAAGATAAGTGCCAAAACTATGACAAAAAATGAATAACGTTTGATTGTGCGCAGCTTCAATCGCGGATTCAAGTCGATCACGCAATCGTCTCACTTGATAAGTTCTTGCAATGGGAATGAGAAAAAGCAGACTTGAGAAGTAGCCAAATTTGTACGTGTGAAAATTTACCTGATCAGTATTTTTTTCCACCAAATTCCTCAATCTCACTTGCCATTGCCCAAATGTTCGTATGCCATGCACACTTATCAATGTCGCCTTAGCTTCATTGAAGACGCGTGAAAATTTGGACGCATCCGTATAGGAAAGTGACTCTCCTATCTTCTTTTTCCAAACATCTGAGTTGGAAGGGGCTTCTATGACGACGAGGCAATTCTTCTCGAACTCCCGCCGAAACCCTCCGATATCGTCTAGGTGACCTGTAATACCGATAATTTTTTCGGGCTTTTTTAAATAGGCGTTCCTACTCAACTGTTCTATAAGTTGAAGGCTTACTCTCGCATCGCTTTTTTCGTTTAGCCTCTTTGGAAGAACGACATCCAACACAAGCACGTCGAAGTAGATTGCCTTGAGTAATTTTTTTGCTTCGTCAAAATGTGAGGCTTTAAAAATATCAGAGGCTGGGATAGAGCAATGCGCTTCGAGATAGGCCTTAAGCCCATCACTGCGCTTCTCATCATCATCAACTATTAGTAACTTCACTATCCAACACCTCTAAAACTTTAGATATTTTTTCTTTCCAAGCGCTCTGGGAGCTGTCGTAATACACCAACCCCAAATAGAGATTCTTAAATTCCATGCTTAGCTCTGCATCTAAGGTTTCAAGAGTGTGAGACGTGGGACCATCACCAAACGCGTCGTACTGAGTTAAGAAAAGTACTTTTGTCTGCGAGCCCTTTCGCAAGGCCTTACGAGCTACCTCCCGGCCTCCAAGAGTACGGAAACGACCACCGGACTCTTTTGGCGATTTGTCATAGGTGGGCAAGCTCATATCCATAAGGATAAGACCGTATTCGTCAGAGGCAACGCATCTGCACCCTGATGTGAATGATTGAGCCTGCGTGACGGCCCATGAACTCCATGACTCCGTTAGAAAAGCCAAAACCCGTTCACGTTTGTGCCTGTTATCTTCAACTAGAAGTACAGTTTTTTTCATAAGTAATTTCCACCTCGAACGACCGACCTACAACAGATAATTCCACATTGAAGCGATCGCTGATTAGGCGAAGTTGATTGAAAACTTTGCTCAGACCAGTTCCCCCTTCAGTTCGCATTAACTCCAAAGATTTTGTAGATCGCATACGCAGATCAAGCGCACGCACATACTCAGGAGTGCATTCCGCCAATCTGCTTGGGGATAAGTCGTTACAGATCCGAAGAGACCAGGATGAATTGTTGCCATGCTCAAAAACACGCACTTTGGTCTCTCCGCCAAAGCCGCTTTTTCTGCAGCAATTCTCAAATAGATTGACGAGCACCACGATAAAGGCTTTGACCTGTTGCCCCTCAAGCTTCAACGAAGTTTCAGTTTCACACGCCTTTATGTCCACATCCAGCGCCATACCTCTCACTCGTGCAAAACATTCAACTGAAATATCTAGGATATCGACCATATAGCGATCGCTATTGAACGCACCTTCATTTCGTTTAAACCACTCAGAGACAGTAGTAATGTCTTCTTGTATGTCTCGACGAACTTGAACTATGGCCGTCATTAGCTCAAGCATTGCTGCATTTTTCTTTGCCTCCGTAATTCGTTCAAGAAGCTCATCAAATAACAGCCCTACCTCTTGTTTGAATTCGACATTTAGAAGCTCTCGCATTGCAACCAATGAAGCCTCCGTTTCAACCCACAATCGAGAGATGCAGAAATCTAAAAATTCCTCGGCATTTGCTTTAGATGCAATAGGATGAAATTGCGAAAACTCGCTCATATACAGAGGATAGCGAAAGACTCGATTTGGGAATTCATTCACTTCTGAGGTGACTTTCATCCATTCCTCTGCTTTAGACACAAGCGCATTAAAGCTCGCCGAAAACCAGCTTAGATGCTCATCAATTTCCTTAAGAATTTCTTCGTGAAGCAGCGAGTTAGCCTGCAACCAATACTCGTTTCTCTTATATTTTCCTGAATCATCGATCTCAGTGATGAGGCGCCGGTCTTCAAGCCTAGAACGAATAAGATTTGAGAAAAATCCATGTCGAATTTCCGTGCTCAAGTTTTTATCTAACCCATACTTCTCATCATTTACAAAAGCATCTCTAATGAGATTTAGCAAGCGAAGTAGCGTTGTATTTCTATCTCCAACGACCAGAGCTTGAATTGAATCTTGCTCCGTGTCATCCATACCCACTCTAATAACCTTTTCCTCTTTCTCAGTGCTGAAAGATTTGTATAACTTCAGCAAAGATGTCACGTCTTCCATTAGCTTGCGTTTGATGGCCGCCGAATTAACGTCTATCTTGCTTTCGTTAAATTCTGTAGCTCCAGCATCGATCACAACTTGACCAACGATTTCGTCAACTTCTTGACCGTGCGCTTCCGGATCGATGGCTTGGTGATCTTTTAAATAATCCAGGATACGGATTCGTTCAGATCGCAGATCATTGCTATCCTCGAAACATCCTAAAAAATCCATAGCATCAAGTGCCGAAACATCTCGCAGCAATACCACTGAAAGCGGGTCATTCATATCCAGCTTCTCTAGGAGTGCTATGGGCCTTTCTGCCCCTTGAGTTAGCAAGAACTCTTCGTACGTCTCATTCAATACATACTCTTTGCGCTTATCGATACGCTTGGCATAGAAATACGAAATAATCACGGCTTCAATATGAGAGGCGCGCGAAACTTCAACATGACCAAGCATCTCTTCCATGGGTAACGCAACATAGGCGTTCGGATTGGAAGCTAAGGCGCGAGCGCCAAATTTCACCAGAGAGTCATGTGCAGCTGAAGCTAGATAGTAAGCAGCAGCAAGTTCGAGATGATCTTTTTTTAAAGGTGTGAGCTCGGCATATCTAGATAGCAGGTCCTCTATTGAGTCTCGCCGCACAACCTTCCACGTCCTTCTAATCTCCTGCTTGATGCGCCGATGTTCGGGCATTACCCCCACGTCAGACGAGTATTGATACTCCAGCACTGGCTCAGTTGAAACTAACAACAGAGAGCTGAGAGGAGTACCTTGCTCCGATCCATTGCTCGCATACCTTGCTAGCTCACCTCTCCGTTTACGTGGCAATCGATACGGTAATGCCTTATACAGACTTAGTTGTAGGTGACCTGTGCTATTGAACCCATTTAATGTGATGACCTGCGCCAGATAGTCGTCTTCTAGTTTCCCCGGCTGTGAGTCCAGCATGTAGATTTGCCCGAGAATCAAGATTAATTGACCTAACGGCGATTCTGGAGAAATTAATGGCCATCCGCCTCCAGACGCAGTAGCCTTAGCTAGTAAATTTAACGGAGCAAACAATGGCCCAGATCTACTGAAGCTATCGCTGAACAACTGAAACATCTCTGGATAGTTCCCCAGCTCATATGAAGCTATCAACCTATAAAGCATTTCCTCTTCATACTGGACTAAAGCATGAATAGTTGATATTTCTGAGGGTAAGTTGAGCTTTTTCAGATCTATCAGCAAAAGCTTCATTCCATCCAGAACATCTTCTCCCGACGAATCGAGTTCTCCAATCAGGGCCTCAAGAAGGCACGCCTGATCTACGACCGGCAATATCTGCACTAAGGTCAAACACGAGAGGCCACGACCAACAGGGACCATTGATGCTGGGATAAACATCAAAGAGAAAAAGTCTGACCAGTCCTGTTGTTGGCCCTCAGCTAGCTCTTTTATAGTTGATGTAACCACCTTACGAAGATGCAAGAGTGGATCGCTGGCCAAAAGCAAATACCAGCTAAATACCATTTCGATAAAACCTGAGGTTGTGCGGGCTTTACATTCAGCCGCAAATTTCTCCATTTCATCCAATCGGCCTTGCTTCGAGAGCAACACCATTTTCGATCTCACGTACCAAAGTGATTCCCCACAATCGCTTTTCAGTCGTTCAGCGATAGCCTCGGCCGCAACAAAATCTCCAAGCAAGAAGGCTCGCTCATATTGCCGCCTACTCGCATAGAACAAGGCTAGCTTTTCTCGATTACCGGCGATGATTCCGCGATAAATGCCGACGGCACGACGTGGCGAAATTCTTGCGCGAACAATTTTCTTGTCTGCAAAATCTTCTATCCGTACCGCCTCACTATTGAAGACGTTTCTAAATCGCGGTTTTTCGAACAGCGCACGAAACCTAACCTCAAGTAGAGAATCGCTTTCAAACGATATGAAGGTTGCGACAGCCTTCATATATTGCTCAGAGGTCAGAACACTAGCCGCAATTGGATTGGCAAGAGTGTTATATGGATCTGAAGCCGCAACATTTTTTCGCCGACGGATTAGTTTCATTTTTGGCGTCCCCCACCATCATGATTAATAAAGCTGAAGTAAGGAAAAACGTACGTTTAGCAACTTACTAAGCTTTCGACAAAATTACCTAGTCTGAATTGCTTTTATTGCTCGACTCTAACCTTTTCATATCTACGACGTCACGATAACTAAGTTGGCTGACGAGATCGAGGACAACTTTGGGCGCAGCCGCCATCAGCCCATTCCGCTGAACGATAGCTTTTTTCAGTTGCACTGGCCGCGCCCGACAGGAGATGGATGTCCTGCGCCACTTGGCTTTTTCTGAGCGCTCCTCTTCGACGAAGAGTTCAACCTCTTATAACGTGGCGCACTTGATACTGCGACACCTTTAGCCCCCCCGCCGCCTCAACACCCAAGCAAAATAAGCCCCCTCCACCGCCATCACCCCTCCTCCCAGTGCCACCACGGCGCTGCTGCCAATGCGGCCAATCAAGGCCGCGGCCAGCACCACGCCCAGGGACTGGCCCAGGAATAAAAAAGACGCAAACAGCGAAACCGCCGTGCCGCGCGCCTCGGGCACCATCTGGGTGGCGTTGGCCTGCATGACGTTGTGGAACATGAAGAAGCCAAAACCACCGACCAGGCTGGCCGGGATGGCCGGGCCCCAGTGCGGGATATAGGCGATGGCCAGCGCGCTGATGCCGAGCAGCCCGCCGCCCAACAAGACCAGGCCGTGCTGGCCCAGGCGGGGGATCAGCGAGCGGCCGGCGGCCATATAACCCACGCCGCCCAGGCCAAAGAGCGCGACGATGGCGCCCGCGGCCGACAGCGACAAGCCCAAAGCATGGTGCAAATGCGAAGCCCACATGGCCAGCACCCCAAAACCCATGGCGCCTTCAATCACGGCCAGCAGCAGGATGGTGCGGGGCCAGGGGCGGCTGATGATGAGCAAGGTCTGTTTCAGGAAATGCGGGCGCGCCATGGGTGCTGCGGACGCTTCGGGTGTTGGTGTTGGGGTCGCCTGCGCCTCCGCTTCTGCTTTCGGCAGCGCCTGCTGCCGGCGCAAATCACCCCACAGCAGCGAGCCGACCGCGCCAAACAGCAACACCAGAAACGCAAACGCCCAGCGCCAGCCGAGCGCATCGGTCAGCAGCCCGCCCAGCAGCTGGCCGCAGACAATGCCCAGGGTGCTGCCCAGCCCCGTGCGTGTGAGCATTTCCTGCAACTCGTGGGCCGGCACGGTGTCGCCTATCCAGGCCATGGCCAGCGGGATCAGCGCGGCCGCGCCCAGGGCCATCATGATGCGGGCCAGCAGCAGCACGTCCAGGCTGTTGGCAAACACGGCGACCGCGCTGCCCACGCTGCAGCCCAGCGCGGCAAAGGTGACGATGCGGAACTTGCCCAGCCTGTCACCCAGCGGGCCGTAAAACAGTTGTGAGATGCCGTAGGTCACGGCAAACACCGAGACCACTTGCGCCGCCTGGGCCAGGCTGACGGCAAACACGCGCGAGAGCTCGGGCAGCATGGCATCGCAAATGCGCTGGGCCACCATGCTCGAGAAGGTGGCACACGACAGCAGCAGGATGGAGCGGCGGGTGGCGGGGGAAATTGGCGAAGAGGAGGCGCGAATGGCGCTGTGCGCGGCGGCGGAAGTCATGAAGGTGAACAGGCCCGAATCAAGGGAGCGGGCGACACACCCACGCTGTATCGGATTGTAGGCAAACACCTGCAAAACGTATGGGCAAGGGGCATGGCACCCTGCCCCCTGTGCAAAATGGCAGGTCGATTGAGAACCCACCCCAGGAGATACCATGGACAGCGCACTACGCGCACCGCAGACCGCCGCGGCCGCGAATATCAGCTTCAGGCCCTTGCAGGCGGCCGACCTGCCCCTGCTGCACGGCTGGCTGGCGCGCCCGCACTGGACCGAGTGGTGGGGGCCGGCCCCCACGCTGGCCGAGGTGGAAGCCGAATACGGCGCATGGATCAACGACCCCAGCAAAGTGCAACCGCATATCGCGCTGCTGGACGGCCGGCCTTTTGCGTACATCCAGTCCTATGTGGCCATGGGCTCGGGCGACGGCTGGTGGGAGGACGAAACCGACCCGGGCGTGCGCGGGATAGACCAGTCGATTGCCGACGCCGCGCAGCTGGGGCGCGGCCTGGGCACGGCAATGGTGAAGGCCTTTGTGGCCCGGCTGTTGGCCGACCCGCAGGTCACCCACATCCAGACCGACCCCGACCCGCGCAATGCGCGCGCGATACGCTGTTATGAAAAAGCCGGGTTTCGCGCGGTGGGCGAAGTGCAAACGCCGGATGGCACGGCGCTGTTGATGGTGTGCAAGCGCACCGTATAGAAAATATTACAGATTTACCCAAAAACCATGTCGATCTCGCTGTGGCCCGTTCGTCGTACAGGTAGAGGGCGGCCCCTGCCTTCTCTCTTTCTCTCTCTTTTGTCTCTGTCATTCACCAAGGAAACACGCCATGACTACCAATACCGTCAAGCTTCACCGGGTCCTGCAATCCACCCCTGACCGGGTGTACCGCGCCTTCCTCAGCCCCGCCGCCATGAGCAAATGGCTGCCGCCCAACGGCTTTACCGGCACCGTTCATGAAATGGACGCCAAGGTCGGCGGCAAATACAAAATGTCATTCACCAACCACACGAACGGCCACAGCCACTCCTTCGGCGGCAGCTACCTGGAGCTCAAGCCCGGCGAGCGCATCCGCTACACCGCCAGCTTCGACGACCCCAACCTGCCGGGCGAGATGACCACCACCATCACGCTGGCCAAGGTCTCCGCCGGCGTGGAAATGCATGTGGTGCAGGAAGGCATTCCCGCGGTGATCCCCGCGGACCAATGTTATGTGGGCTGGCAGCAGTCGCTGGTGTTGCTGGGCAAGCTGGTGGAGGCGGAGATCAACGAGTAAGGCCCCCAGCCGGCAAACTGGCACACACGGGCTGAGGCCCGTCGTCGGGCCGGCTTCAGGGCGTGGCGGCGGGTGCGCGCTGGCTTGGCCGCTGGCTGCGCACGTAATTGAGTTCGTTCTGGGCGCGCCTGTCGTTCTTGTCGAGTTCCAGGCACTGGAGGTAGATTTTTTCAGCATCGTCCCAGCGGCCTTGCTCGACATACACATAACCGAAGCCGCGCCAGGCGCGGGACAGCTCCGTGTTCTTCACCTCGGGCGGGGAAAACGCTTTGGCGGCGGCTTCGGCCTGTTCAAAAATCTTCAGAGCCTGGGGCCAGTTGCGTTGGCCCAGGTACCAGTTGCCCAACTCGCCCAGGTACTGGGCGTTGCGCGGCGCCAGGGCCAGCGCGGCTTCAAGCGCGCTGCGCGCTTCGGCCGGGCGCCTGAGTTCTATCAGCGCATAACCCTTGAGGTACCAGGCGTCGGACCAGATCTGCGGCACGATGATGGCGCCCTGCTCGGGCTCTTGCTTGGAGGCGGCCGCCTGCACAAGGTAGAGCAGCTGTTCAACGCGCGAGCGACCGGTGTAGGGCCTGAATTTTTCGTCCTTGTAGCGCAGCTCATAGGCGGCGATGATTTTGTCGAGGTGCTCGGTGATCGCGCGCTCGGGCTGGCGGAGTTGCAGCAGTTGGGCGGCGGCCATCAGCTGCTGCCCCAGCGCGGCGTCTTCGGGGTTGGGCGCTGCGATGGCTTGCGAGGGCTCGTTCGGTGCGGCCGTCTGGCTGAACGCGGGAAAACCGGTAAAGGCGGCAAAGACCGAGAACGCCAGCGCCGCTACTGCCAGCCATGCGGTTTGTGGTTGTGAGGTTTTGCGCATCGCCAGGCTCCAGGGTTGTTGAGGTTTTTAAAAGCTGCAACCGTCGCCCTGATGATCGCTAGATGGCCAGTTTCGACGCGGCCTTCCACCGCGCAATCCGGGTCATGTGGTACTGCAGGTAAAAGGTGCTGAAGAGGAAAGTCATCGCCGCCGAAAGCCTGAGCTGCATGGGCTCAACGCTGTTGTAGTGGTTGAGCATGGACCTGCGGATGGAATACGCGCCGAAGTAAAAGACCACATAGGACGCCAGCGTCAGCAGCAGGCCCACTGCCTTAAGGTTGCCGGAGCCCTCCACCAATACCTGGCTCACGATGGCAAGCAGGACATAAGCGCTGAATTGGCTGGTCACATGGGAGGCCGGGTTGATTTTTCGCACCCAGGTGGATTGGATGAAGATCCAGACAATCATGAAGATGCCCAGCGTGAGCAGCGTAAAAAGCAGCACCAGGGCCCAATGCAGCTGGGGCGGCGCGGGGTAGGCATCCGCATCCATCCCGCCGTGCGGTGGCACGGGCTCCGTCAGGTGTTCACTCATAAGCTCCCTCTTCTCTTTTTTTGATGAATCCATCGCGCGAGGCCGTCCGTGGCGGCCTCGCGGCAAAAACGGCAATGCCGCCCGGTGGCTTACAGCGCCTTGCCCAGCCTTGCCACACCCTCTTCAATCTTCGCCACATCGGCCGTGGCAAAACTCAGGCGCAGCGTGGCCAGGTCGGGGTTGGCCGCGTAGAAAGGCGCGCCGGGCACAAAGGCCACGAGCTGTTCAATCGCCTTCTTCGCGAATTCGCCGGCGTCCCTGCTTTTGCCGCCCGCGCCGGTGAGGCGGGCCCAGAAGAACAGGCCGCCTTGCGGCTGGGTGAATTCAATCGCGTCGCCGAGTTCGCGTTTCAAGGCATTGCCCATGGCGGTGGCGCGTTCGCCGTAGACCTTGCGCACGCGCTTGAGGGTGTCGGGCATGCGGCCGGCTTTGAGGTATTGGGCAGCGGTGGCCTGGGCGAAGGTGCTGGTGTGGGCGTCGCTGAACTGCTTGCACATGGTGGCCTTGGCCAGCAGCTCGGCGGGGGCGACCATCCAGCCCACGCGCAGGCCCGGGCTCAGCACCTTGCTGAGGGAGCCGCAATGCGCGAGCAGCTCGCGGCTGCCGGGCACGCTGGGGCTGAGCGCCAGCAACGAAGGGGGCGGCGCTTCGCCGAAGTAGAGGTCGCCGTAGGGGTCGTCTTCAACAATCAGGGTCTGGTGCTTGACGGCCATTTCCAGCACCTGCTTGCGGCGCTCCAGGCTCAGCAGCGCGCCGCTGGGGTTGCCGAAGGTGGGGATCAGGTAGACAAACTTGGGCTTGTGCTGGGCAATGAGTTTTTCAAGCTCGTCGGTCTTGACGCCGTGCGCATCAATCGGTGCGCTGATGAGTTCTGCGCCGTAGAGGCGGAAGCACTGGATGGTCGCCAGGAAGGTCGGGCCTTCGACGATGACCTTGTCGCCGGGCGAGATCATGGTCTTGCCGAGCAAGTCGAGCGCCTGCTGGCTGCCGGTGGTGACGATGAGGTTCTCGGGTGCGACGTCTTTGGCGCCCTTGGTGGCCATAAAAGCGCTGAGCTGTTCACGCAACGGGCCGTAGCCCTCGGTGGCGCCGTATTGCAGCGCGCCGCCGGGTTCTTCGGTGAGAGCCTTGTTGCTGGCTTCCTGGATGCCGGCCACGTCGAACATGGCGGGGTCGGGGAAGCCGCCGGCAAAACTGACGATGCCGGGCTTGCCCAGCAGTTTGAAGAGTTCGCGGATGGCGGAGGTTTCAACGTTGTTGAGGCGGTCGGCAAAGTGCAGGGGCATGTTCGGTTTCTCGCTTTCTGGGCTGCATTGTCGCCAATTTGGGCGCGGCCTGCGCGCGGCAAGGCGGGCCAAGGGGTGGTTGACAGAGTGTTGATCTAGAGTAATACTCTAGTCATGGACTCCGCTGCTACCCCCGCCTCCGCTCCAACCTCCACTCGCGACCGCCTGCTGGAGGCCGCCACCAAGGTGTTCCTGGCCCAGGGCTTCACGGCCGCTTCCATGGACTTGGTGCGCCAGGAAGCCGGTGTGAGCAACGGCAGCCTGTACCACCACTTCCCGACCAAGGCGCTGCTGGCCGATGCGCTGTATGCCCACATGCTGCGCGGCTTCCACACGGCACTGATGCAGCCGATTGCCGGCAAGGCCTCGGCCCAGGCCGGCGTGAAGGGCCTGGTGCGCGCCTATATCCAGTGGGTGCTGCAACACCCGGACCAGGCGCGGCTGCTGCACACCTTGCGGCGCGGCGGCGACATGACGGATGGCGCCGAGGCCAGCACGGCCAATGAGCAGGCCTTTGCCGCGCTGAAGCTGTGGATGGAGCAGCGCGTGGAAGCCGGCGAGATACGGGCCATGCCTTTTCATGTGTGGATGGCGCTGGTGTTCTCGCCGTCCATGTCGCTGACGCAGCGCTGGGTCAGCCAGCCCGTGCCGGCGGTTGCGCCCAAGCTGCGCGCCGCGCTGGAGCATGGCGCCTGGATGGCCGTGGCGGCCTGAGCCGACTACCCAAGAGAAATTCAACAAGGAGTGTCTGTATGAAAGTCGTGAACGTTCATCAACGCCTGCTGCATGCGAGCCCGGAACGGGTGGGCGCGCTGATTGATTCGCTGGGCTCGCCGGCCGATGCGATGTGGCCAGGGCGCGCCTGGCCGCGCATGAAGCTGGACCGGCCCATGGCCGTGGGCGCCTCGGGCGGCCATGGGCCTATCCGTTATGTGGTGGAGGCCTACACACCGGGCCAGTCCGTGCGTTTTCGCCTGACGGCGCCCAGGGGGTTTGAGGGCTGGCACGGCTTTGAGGTGCTGGACGCCACACCCGCGCACTGCGTGCTGGAGCACCGCATCGAGATGCGGGCGCGCGGCCCCGCCCTGCTCTACTGGCCGCTGGTGATTGGGCCGCTGCACGACGTCTGCGTGGAAGACGTGCTGTCGCAGGCGCAGCTCTCACTGGGCCTGGAGCCCCGGCCCGTGCCGTGGACGACGCGCGTGCGCCTGCTGCGCTGGCTGGCCTCGGGCGGCCGCCGGCGGCCCGCACCGCCGTTTGCGCGGGGGCAGCATGCCCGCTGAGCTCCTGTCCTTCGGCCGCGACGTACTGAGCCGGCAGCCCTTCAGCGCGCTGCTGGACGCGCGGCTCGATGCCTTTGCGCCCGGTAGCGCGGAGCTGTCGGTGCCCGTAGTGCCCGGCTTGCTGCAGCAGCATGGCTTTGTGCACGGCGGCGTGCTGTCTTATTTAGCGGACAACGCGCTGACCTTCGCGGGCGGCTCGGTGCTGGGCGATTCGGTGACGGCCGAGTTCAAGATCAACTACCTGCGGCCGGCCAGGGATGCCGAACGCCTGCTGGCCGTGGCCACGGTGGTGGGCAGCGGCAAGACCCAGGCCGTATGCCGTTGCGACATCTTTGTGCTGCGCGGCGGGGAGCGCACGCTGTGCGCCGCGGCGCAGGGCACGATTCGCAAGGCGGGTTAATCATGACAACAAACCGGCATCCTGGTTAATGCTGGGTGGCATGCACGCGCTGGGTGCGAATTAACTACTTAAAAGGAGTTATTTGATTTAACTACACTTCAGGAGTATTATTGCTTAACTACTTTTGAGGTGTATTGTGAGCAATGTGACCTATCCGGTAGACACGCCCCAGCAACTGCGCACCATGTTGCGAACGCTGCGCCAGGCACGCAAACTGACCCAGACCCAGCTGGGCGAAATGCTGGGCGTCAGCCAGAAGCGCATCGCGCGCATAGAGGCCGCGCCTGAAGTCACGGCCTACGACCAGATCGCGCGCATGGTTTCGGCCATGGGCTGCAGCCTTGTGATTCAAGAAGCTCCCCGGCATCGCGTGGCAGAAGACGAGCCCGCCCCTTATGCGCCGAAATGGTAGGCGGGCCAGCACCATGGTGACCTTCCGCCGCCCCCGTACCAGTCCAGGCGCCAACACGCTGGCAGTGTGGGCCAATGGAGAGCCCCTTGGCAACTGGTCCATTACCGATGGTGAACATCGCTTCCAGTACGACGAACAGTGGCTGGCGTCCCCTGCTTCGCGTCCCCTGTCGCTTTCCTTGCCTTTTATGCCAGGGAATCTGCCGCATCGCGGTGAGGTGGTGAATAACTTTTTTGACAACCTGCTGCCCGACAGCGACGCCATCCGCAGGCGGCTGCGCGACAAGTTCGCCACCGGCAGCACGAATGCATTTGAGCTGTTGGCCGCCGTCGGACGCGACTGCGTGGGCGCGGTGCAGTTGCTGCCGCCGGGGATGGAGCCAGAGGGCTTTGACCGCATTGAGGCACAGCCCCTGGACGAGGCAGGCGTGGAGCAAGCCATCGACAACGCGGTCACGGCCGGACGTGCGCTGGGCCAGCAGCAGGAAGACGATTTTCGTATCTCGATTGCCGGTGCGCAGGAAAAAACCGCCCTGCTCTGGCATGAAGGGCTATGGTGCCGGCCCCTGGGCGCCACCCCCACAACGCACATCGTCAAGCTGCCGCTGGGCCTGGTGGGCAACATGCGGGCAGACATGCAGACCTCCGTCGAAAACGAATGGCTGTGCGCTCGGATTCTGGGCCGGCTGGGCTTGCCGGTGGCGGCGTGCGAGATCGCGACCTTCGGGCGACGCAAGGTGCTGGTGGTGGAACGTTTTGACCGCGCCCCCGAAACCCCGCCCGGCCGCCCGCCCTGGCTGGCGCGGCTGCCGCAGGAAGACTTTTGCCAGGCGCTGGGCGTGTCGGGCGCCATGAAGTACGAATCGGACGGAGGACCCGGCGTACGAACGATCTTGCGCCAGCTTGACAGAAGCAGCCAGGCTGCTGCCGACAAGCTGGTGTTCGTCAAGGCCTTGCTGGCCTTCTGGATCATGGCCGCCACTGACGGCCACGCCAAGAATTTTTCGATCTTCCTGGAGCGCGGCGGCGGCTTTCGCATGACACCGCTGTATGACGTGCTGTCGGCCTGGCCCATCATCGGCAACGGCCCCAACCAGGTGAGCCCACGCCGCGCCAAACTTGCCATGGCCTTGCGCAACAAGAATACGCACTACCACTTGCACGAAATCCGCACTCGCCACTGGGAGGCCCTGGCGCGGCAAAGCGGCGTGCCGGGCGCCTTCGACCAGATGGTGGCGCTGGTGCTGCAGGTGCCCGATGCGCTGGAGCGCGTGGCGGCGCAGTTGCCGCCGGATTTCCCCATGCCCGTATTCACGGCCATACGCGAAGGCATGCTGGCGCAGGCCGAAGAATTCGTGGCTGAACTGGACTGACATCGATGGCAGAGCTTCTTTCCAACCCCGCGGCCCGCAGCACCTACATCGCCCGCATCAACCGGGTGGTGGACCACATCAGCGCCAACCTGGCAGGCACGCTGGATTTACAAGCGCTGGCCGGCGTGGCGTATTTTTCGCCCTGGCACTTCCATCGCGTGTTCCAGGCGGTAACGGGCGAAACCCTGGCCGACTGCGTGCGCCGCCTTCGGCTGGAGGCCGCCGCCCAGCGCCTGATTTTTACGCCGCAGACCGCGTTGCAGATAGCGCTCGACACGGGTTTTGCTTCAGCGGAAGTCTTCAGCCGTGCCTTTCGCACCCACTTCGGCACGACGCCCACAGCGTGGCGGCGCGGGGGCTGGCGCGAGTGGGCGACGCACCGGCAGATTGAACTTAGCAAGATTCATCAAGGCAATCACAAGCCGAATCAAGAATCCATCATGGCGTTGTTTAAAGATAGAACCCTCTGGCCCGCCGGGCCGGTCCCTTCATCCGAAAGAACCCTTGCCATGCACATTGAACTCAAAACCCTTCCTCCCATGCGCCTGGCCTATATGCGCAACACCGGGCCTTACGGCGACGGCGTGGCGCAGCTGTGGCAGCGCTTTGCCGCCTGGTGCGGCCAGAACGGCTATATGAACCCGCGCCGCAAGATGTACGGGATCAGCCAGGACAACCCCGAGATCACGCCGGCCGACAAGTGCCGCTACGACGCCTGCATAGAAGTCGATGAAGCCTTCAAGCCGCAGGGCGAAATAGGCGTGCAGAACTTTGGCGGCGGGCGCTATGCCTGCGGGCGCTTCACCGGCAAGCCTGGCAATGAGGTGCACGAAGCCTGGACGCACATGTTCGCCGAGTGGCTGCCGCAAAGCGGTTACCAGCCGGACAACAACCCGGCGCTGGAACTGTATGAAGAAGACTTTGTGATGGACCCGAAAACAGGAAACTTCAGCTGCTGGCTCTGCGTGCCCGTAAGAGCCCTGTAGCGCCATTGCCTGGCGGCGCGTGCCATACTCCCGCAAAACTACGGGGGGCGCCGCCATGCACAAGCTTGTTTGTTCGCTGCAAAAAATGTTTCTCGCCGGCTTGCTGTTGGCGGCAAGCCATTCCAGCGCCTGGGCGCAGCGCGGCAATCCCGATGTGGCCTACGCCGGGCAATCGATAGACCAGATGATCTCCGGCTTCATGGCCGAACAGGGGATTTCGGGCATGGCGGTGGCGATTGTGCAGGCGCCCTACATCACGCGAATGACGGGCTATGGGCTCAGCGATGTCGCCTCGCGCCGGCTCTCGGCGTCGAACACCATGTTCGACATCGGCCAGATGGCGAATGCCTACCTTTCCGTTGCCATACTGCAATTGGTGGAGGCCAACAAGCTTGGCCTTGACGATGCGGTCTCGCGCTTTGTGCCGGGCGCTCCCGCGGGCCTTACCGTGGGGCAAGCCATACGCGGGGGCAACACGACGTCGCAATGGCTGGCGCCCCTGGTCGCGCAGGCCAGCGGCCAATCGGCCGAAGACCACATCCGCGTGAATCAGATCGAGCGCCTGGGACTGAAGCACACCACTTTCGGCAGCGCCCTTGCCTCGCTGGCCTGGGAAAAAGATGCCAGGCCGCACAGCGCCTTTCTGAAAACCCCGGCGCTGATCAACCCCAGCGAGCCGGCCACGGGTTATGCCGCAGGCGATGCGGTCGCCGTGCCTGCGGGCCTGCGCATCTACGCCTCGGCGCTTGATGTGTCGCTGTGGGACGTGGGCCTGGCCGGCGAAATTTTGATCGCGTCACCGGCGCTGCGTAAATGGATTTATGCCGCGCCCGAAGGCGGGGTGTCTTCGGGGCCGTGGTATTTCCCGGGGCACAAGGGCCTGATGGTGACGACGGGTGACGGCGCCGGCTTCTCTTCGCTGCTGAGCCGTTTCACCGATGCGTCCGAGCTTCTGTGCGTGACACTGCTGGCCAACAAGGAGGGCGTGGACCTCACGCAGCTCGCACGCCGCATCGCCGGGGCTTATGACGCGCGCCTGGGCCCACCGCTGGCGACCGCCAGGCTGCGGGTGCAGCAAAGCCCTTTTACGGTGAAGGAGACCATGGACCGGCTTGAAAAAATCCTGCGCGCGCGGGGCAACGCCATCATCGCGCACATCAACCATGGCCGCGCCGCGCAGGACGCCGGGCTCCAGCTCGCGCCGACCGAAGAACTCATCTTCGGCAACCCCGCCGCCGGCACGCCGCTGATGCAGTCCAACCCAGCCGCGGTGATGGCCCTGCCGCTGCGTGCCGCCGCCTGGGAAAAAGACGGCGCCGTCTGGCTGACCACCGTGGACCCGATGGCCATCGCCTCGGAGTACGGCATCAAGGACCAGGGCGCCTTGGTCTTCAAGAGGCGGGCCGACATCGACTCCGCCCTTCGTGAGGCCGTGGCCGCGCCCTGAGGAATCAATCGATCCGGATATTGGCGCGCGCCACCAGGGCGCGGTAACGCGTGATCTCGGAATCCATCACGTCGCGCAGCGCCTGCGGGCCCAGCAAGGCCGGCTCCATGGACTGCTGCTGGAGCTTCTTCCTGACTTCGGGCTCGGCGATCACGGCCGTGAGCGCCTGCAGCACCTGGCTGCGCACGGCCGGTGAAACGCCCGCAGGCGCGGCTACGGCGTACCAGGCGTCGAGCAGCGCCGGCGTCAGCTGCAGTTCGCCATAAGAAGGCACGGTCGGCATCAGGGCAGAACGTTTTTCGCTGATGACCGCGAGGACGCGCAACTTGCCGGACTGCACCAGGGGGTTCACCGCCGCCATGGTGTCTATGCCCAGGGCGATGTCGCCGCGCGCCACACCGATGTCGGCCTCGGCGCTGCCCTTGTAGGGAACGGCGGAGAACTTGACGCCAGCGGCGTCGGCCAGCAGCTCGCCGGCCAGGTGCGGCGCCGAGCCGGTGCCGAAGGTGGCATAGGTTACGGTACCCGGGCTGGCCTTGGCTTTGGCCAGCGCGTCTTTGAGGGTTTTGTAGGGCCCGGTGGCGGAGGTCACCAACACCAGCGGCGCGCGCGTGACCATGGCAATGGGCGAGAGCTGCTTGAAGGGGTCGTAGCCCAGCTTGCTGCGCACCGCGGGGTTGACGGTGTAGCTGCTGGAGCCGGAGAACAGCAAGGTGTAGCCGTCGGGCTCGGCCGCGCTGACCATGACCACGCCGATGGCGGTGGAGGCGCCGGGCTTGTTGTCAATGATCACGGGCTGGCCCAGGCGGGCGCTGAGCCGCTCGCCGATGATGCGGGCCGCCACGTCGGTGCCGCCGCCCGGCGGAAAGGGAACGACCAGCTTGATCGGCTTGGCGGGCCAGGCCTGTGCTTGCGACAGGCCGGGAAACGCGAGTGCGCAACAGGCGGCCACCAGAAGGGCCGCGTGAAGCAGGGACCGGCGTGAGGCAGAAAGCGGGGAAGGCATGGGGGAAGGCATGGGCAACTCCAGTGAGGGGGCAATCAGGACAAAAACAACTCAGGTGGCGGCCGGCGCGGCGTGCCAGGGCAGCCCGGCGGGCTCCCCCAGGTCCCAATACAGGCCGGCCATGATGCGCAGGCCTTCGCGGGCGACGGGCGCCAGCAGGTGTTCGTCGGGCGCGTGCTGGGCGCAGGCCGGGTAAGAGTGCGGCACCCACAAGGTGGGCAGGCCCAGCAGGTCGGCGAAGACATCGTTGGGCAGGGAGCCGGCCAGGTTGGGCAAGGTAACGACCGGCTTGCCGCTGCTCTGCCCTATGGAGCGCTGCGCCCAGCCCACCCAGGGGTGGTCCAGGTCCAGGCGCGTGGCCGCGCCCGTGAGCGTGATCTCCACCTCGACCCGGTTGAAGCCATGGCGGTCCAGGTGCTTGCGCAGGATGGCGGCAAGGTCCTGGTAAGGCGTGCCGACCACAAAGCGTAGCTGGCAATGGGCGACGGCTTCGCCGGGAATCGCATTGACGGGGCGCTGCGGCGAGCCGGCGCCCAACGCCAGCACTTCGAGGGTGTTCCAGCCGATCAGGCGTTCGGCCGTGCTGAGGCCGGGCTCGCCCCAGTGGGCGTCGGGCAGCGGGTCGTCCTCGCCGCCGCCGATGTCCACATCGGCCAGCGCGCGGCGCACCAACAGGGGCAGCGCGCGCGGCTTGAGGGCCGGCACCAGGATGCGGCCCCGCGCATCGACCAGCGAGGCCACGGCGCTGGCCAGCACGGTGGCCGGATTCAGCAGCGCCCCGCCCCAGTTGCCCGAGTGGTAGGCCTTGTCGCGGGCGCGCAGGCGCAGGCTGAAATTGATCGCGCCGCGCGAGCCCAGGAACAAGGTGGGCTTGTCGGCATGCACGCGCGGGCCGTCGCAGGCAATCAGCAGGTCGGCCTTGAGCTGGGCCCGATGGCTTTCACAAAAGGCGTGCAGGCCCGGCGAGGCGGCCTCTTCGCCCATCTCGAGCAGCAGCGTGACGTTGTAGCCCAGACGCCCGCCGCGCGCCTTGATCACGCTGGCCAGCGCGCCCAGGTTGACGGTGTGCTGGCCCTTGTTGTCGGCGGTGCCGCGGCCGTACCAGCGCTCGCCTTCACGCACCAGTTCCCAGGGCTGCAGCCCTTCGCGCCAGCGCCCTTCCTGGCCGCTGACCACGTCGCCGTGGCCGTAGGTCAGCACGGTGGGCAGCGCCGTGTCTTCGACGCGCCGCGCAACCAGGAAAGGGCCGGCGCCCTCGACGGGATTGGGCAGGACGCTGCAGGCAAAGCCGAGCGCGCGCAGGGAGTCGGTCATTTCGCCGCGCAGGTAGTCGCCCAGCGCGGGGTTGGGTTTGCCGCTGTCGCTTTCGGTGCGCAGGGCAACGCGCCTTTGCAGCACGTCAAAAAAATGGCCTTCGTCAAACCAGGCCGCAGCGGCATCAAGGCAGTCGGATCTCAGCATGTTTCATCGTTCTCAAAAAGGGGCGCGCGGTCTTGAGCGTGTCATGGACGCCTCATGGGCGCGTCATGAAACCAAATGTAGGAAGAATCAGGATTTACTACAATGAGAGATATCGCAACAGAGCTTTGCCTTTTTGGCAAAGTATGAATTCAAGCACCCTGCCCCTCCCAGCCGCCTTCGCATGAAAACCACTTTTTTCAGCACGCAGATCCGCTACTTCCTTGAGGTGGCACGCACCGGCTCAGTCAGCCAGGCCGCGGCGCAGCTGCATGTGGCGGCCTCGGCCGTGAGCCGCCAGGTCGGCAAGCTGGAAGACCAACTGGGCTGCGCGCTGTTCGAGCGCAGGGCGCGCGGCATGGTGCCCACCGATGCGGGCGAGCGCCTGATGGCCTATGCGCGCGCGGGCAGCGACGACGCCGAACGCGTGATGGAACAGGTGCGCGGCCTGGCCGGCTACAGCGCGCGGCGTGTGCGCGTGGCCTGCACCGAGGGTTTCGCCACGGGTTTCATGCCGGAGGTGATGACGGGCTTCAGGCGCAGCCACCCCGAGGCGCTGATCGAGCTCAGCGTGGGCTCGCCCGAAGCGGTCAGCCGCCTGCTGCTGCAAGGCGAAACCGACGTGGCGCTCAAGTACACCATGGCGCCGGAAAAAGGCATGACGGTGCGGCATGCGGCCACCGCGCCCATGTACGCGCTGATGCTGCCCACGCACCCGCTGGCGCGGGCCCGCGCGGTGACGGTGGCGAATGTCGTGAAATACCCGCTGGGCATCAGCGCCAAGGGCATGACGGGGCGCCAGCTCTTTGACATGGTGGCCAGCGTCCAGGGCCTGCAGTACCAGGCCTCGGTGGTCAGCAATTTTTCGTCGGCACTGCTGCCCAGCACGCGCGGCGACGACATCATGCTGTCGGGCTACCTGACGGCCGCGCACCTGATACGCCAGGGCCAGCTGGTGGCCGTGCCTTTTGCCGAGCCGGAACTGCGCCAGCGTGTGCTGCAGGTGCTGTCGCTGGAGGGGCAGACGCTGGCGCCGCTGGTGCTGGACTTCACCGCGCAGCTGATCGCCGCCGTTCGCGAATCGGGCAACGGCATGGCACCGGCGCGCAGACGCGGCGCGAAAAAAAGCGGCTGAGCGCCCTGCCGCTTCTTTTTTCTACAGCCCCGGCAAGGGCAGGAGCTTGCCTTCGGCCGACGAAGGCGGCGCGATGCGCAGCACGCGCGACAGCGTGGGCGCGATGTCCACGACTTCCACGCGCGCGTCGATGCGGCCGGCTTTGACCCAGGCCGGGCCGTACATCAGGATGGGCACCTGCGTGTCATACGGGTGGGGCGAGCCATGCGTGGCGACCGTGTTGCCGAACATCCAGCCGGGCTTGAGCGAATACTGCACGTCGCCCGAAACCTCGGCATGCCAGGATTTGCGGATCTGCTCAAAGAAAGGTGCGCCGGCGCGGCTGCCGCTTTGCAGTTCGCGTCGCGTGTAGGCCGCGGCAAAACCGGGCTCGGCCATCAGCAGCGCGCGGGCTTCCTCGGCCAGGGCGTCGGCGCTGGCCTGCTTTTGCGCGATGAGCTGTTTGTCGAGCAGCACGCTGGAGCCTGAAAAGCCCGCGGCCCATTTGCCCGGGCCAAAGCGTTTTTCAAGCCCGGCATTGACGCGGCCCAGCAGCTGGCTGCTGTTGACGCGGCCGGACTCGCGGCCCTGGCTGGCGTTGTACTCGGGCGCGGGCATGAAGCCGTGGTCGGCGGTGAGCACGGCGATGTAGTTGTCCTTGCCGATGCGCGCGTCCAAGTCCTGGAAGAAGGCCTGCAGCAAACGATCCAGCTGCAGCAGGTGGTCGTGCGAGAGGCGCGACTCGGCGCTGAAGGCGTGGTTCACATAGTCGTGGCCTGAAAGGCTCACCGACAGGATGTCGGGAATGTCGTCCTGGCCCAGTTGCTCGCCGGCAATGGCGGCGCGCGCGAATTCCAGCGACATCGCATCGACAAAGGGGCCGCGCAGCAGCGAGCCGTAAAAGCGCGGGCCGGGCGCGCTGTCCTCCTTGGCCCCGAACATCGCCGGCAACCCGCCGCCCGCGGGGCCGTACCAGGGCTGCTGGTCGGGCAGCGAGCGCGCGTACGCGGCCTCGGGCAGCAAGGCCTTCCACTCGGCCTTGAAGTAGCGGTCGGCCGGCTTGCCGGCGTTGTAGCGGTCGACCCAGGCCGGGTGCGCCGCCATGTAATGCGTGCTGGAGGCGAACTGCCCGGTGGCGCCCATATACATATAGGCGATGCCGGTCTTGCCGGCCGGCAGGATGGCGCCGCGGTCTTTGCCCGAGATGCCTATGACCTTGGAGCGGCTGTCGACGCGCCGCAGCACGTCACCCACGGTTTCGGCTTTGAGGTTTTTCGGGCTGGTTCCGTCCAGGGCGTTGGTGGCGTGGCCGATATAGGTGGCCGAGGTATCGCCGGTGCAGTAGACGGGCTCGGCGGTGACGGGGTCGCGCCAGTCGTTGCCTATGATGCCGGTGCGATGCGGATAGGCGCCGGTGAGCATGGTGGCATGGCCGGCCGCGGTGACGGTGAAGGCATGGCCGTAATGCGCGTTGGCGAACCAGGCGCCGCGGTCCAGGAAGCGCGCGAAGCCGTCGGGCGCGAGCTGGTCGCGGTAGTCCAGCACCTGGCGCTGCGGCAGGCCGTCGACGACCAGGAAGACCACCAGCTTGGGGCGCGGCGCGGCGTCGGCCACCGTGCCGGGCGCGGCGGTGCAGCTGGCGAGCAATGCGGCGGCCAAAGAGGCGGCCAGCAGTCGTAAAAGAGTGTGAGCTTTCATGGCTGCGATGCTAAAGCAGTTCGGGCCGGCACCGCCCCCGTAATCACCCGTGGCGCGCGAATCGCCATTGGCCCGGCGCGCCACTGCAGCGGCGCTGCATCATGCACACATCACCCGCGCCGAGTTGCAAGAAAGTGTTGCGATCCTTTTCAAGAGGCATTTTTGCCACTATTTACCCGCGGCTTTTGGGGGCAGGCATTGACGGGGTTTTTGCTTATCGGGCAGGATGGTCCCATGGTGAACAGCATTGCGCCCTATGCCGCGCCCCCTGGACAGCCGGAAGTCGAGCGTGTGGTGACGGCCAGTATCTGCCACATCAAGGAGGGCATCTACGCGCAAATGGAGGACATACGCGCGCACTCCCTGCCCTATAACGCCGCGGACGGCATACACGCCATCCTGCATTACCAGAGCGGCTGGTTCGTGCATTGGGCCGAGGGCCCGTCGCCCGAGCTGCGTGCCCTGCTGCTGCGCCTGGCCGGCGACCCGCGCCACCACTCGCTGCATACCCTGCACAGCAGCCGGGGCCGGCGCATTCTGCCCACGCCCTGGTCCATGGTGATGTCGCAGGCCACCGAGTCGGCCGTGCAGTTCGGCCGCCGCGTGATGGCGCTGCGCGAGCAGTTTGAAAAAGGCGTGCAGTACGCGCCCTCCTCCGTGTTGCGGCGCCTGTCGGCGCCCATGCAGCTGCCGCAGGCGCAGGGACTGGCCGACCCCGAAGCCTTCCACCGCGTCGGCATCTGCGCGGCCGGCGGCAACGAGGCCTTCGCCATGGTCGGCTGGCTGGCGCAACGCACCGGCGGGACGGTGGCCAAGCGGCGCTTCGCGGGTGAGCAGGACATGGACGGCAGCAGCGAATATGTGGAGTTCATGGAAGGCGGCCATCCCTGCCGCATGATCGCCGTGGCGCGCAACGGCCTGACCCACGGCCTGCGCCGCGCCTTCCTGCCCGACTGGCCGTATTTTGTGATGCTGTTTTCCGGCTCGCCCAAATTCGACGATGCGTTGATGAGCCGCATGATGGCCGCCTGCGAAAACCTGCCGGCCACGCCGGCCTTGCTGGGCATCGCGCCCAATGCCGAGACGCACCAGCGCATGCAGGCCATGGCCGCGGAAGCCCATCTGGCCTATATCGTGGCCGGCACCGCCAGACCCGACGAATGCCCCTTCATCTGGCGAGCGGTGCAGGAGCAGCTCCAGCGCGCCGGCGAGCCGCCCAGTTCGGTGTGGGACGTGCCGCGCATGGCGGCCTGAACAGCACCGGCCGGCGCAGGCCGGGACACCCCGATACACTGCGGGGCATGAAAAAAGAAGCCATCGCCCCCTTCTTCGCCACGCTCAAGGCCGCCAACCCCATGCCGGTGACCGAGCTCGAATACACCAGCGTGTTCGAACTGCTGGCCGCCGTGCTGCTGAGCGCGCAGGCGACCGATGTCAGCGTGAACAAGGCCACGCGCAAGCTCTACCCGGTGGCCAACACGCCGCAGGCCATCCTCGATTTGGGGCTAGAGGGCCTGGAGTCGTATATACGCACCATAGGGCTGTACCGCACCAAGGCAAAAAACCTGCTGGCGACCTGCGAGATATTGGTGAAGCAGCACGGCGGCCAGGTGCCGCGCACGCGCGAGGCGCTGGAAGCCCTGCCCGGCGTGGGCCGCAAGACGGCCAATGTGGTGCTGAACTCGGCCTTCGGCGAGGCGGTGATGGCGGTGGACACCCACATCTTCCGCGTGAGCAACCGCACGGGCCTGGCGCCCGGCAAGAACCCGCTGGAAGTCGAGATGAACCTGCTCAAGCGCGTGCCCACTGACTACCTGGTGGACGCGCACCACTGGCTGATCCTGCACGGGCGCTATGTGTGCCTGGCGCGCAAGCCGCTGTGCTGGCAGTGCGCGGTGGCGCCCTGGTGCGATTTTGAGCCCAAGACGCCGCCGCCTGCGGCTTAAAAAGCCTTACCGGGCGAAAGTGCCGTCAGCCCGGATCATCGTCAAATTGACAAAGCGAGAGCCCAGGTTGCTCTGCTTGCTGTAGGTCAGCGCGAAGCCGCCCAGGTCTTCATTGGTGAAGGTCTCCAGCGTGCTGATGAGCTTGGCACGCGTGATGGGCGCAGCGGTCTTCTGCAGCGCGCGCACCACCAGCTTGGCGTTGAGGAAACCTTCCATGCTGTTGTAGCTGAATTTCTTGTCGGCAGTTCCCTGGATCACGGTCTGGTATTCCTTCACGACGGCGTTACCGAGTTCGGTAAAGGGGTAAGGCACGACCTGCGAGACGATGGTGCCGGCGGTCGGCTCTTTCAGCTCGGCATGCAGGCCCGAGGAGACGCTGAGCACCATGAACTGCGCGCTCACGCCCTTGGCCTTGTAGGCCTTGATGAAGGCGGCATTGGGCTTGGCCTGGGCGATCAGCATCACGGCCTGCGGCTGGGCGGCGGCGATCACGTCCACCGCCTTGGCCACGTCCACCGTGCCGCGCGGCACCGGGGCCACGGCGGCGGGCGCCGCGCCGCGCTTTTGCATGGCGGCAATGAGCGCGTCCAGGCCTTCCTTGCCGAAAGCGTCGTCCTGGTAGGCGACGGCGATCTTGTTGATGCCTATGGTCCAGGCGTGGTTGACGGCAGCCTCGATCTCGTCGGTGGTGCTGGCGCGCACGTGGAACACATTGGGCACATAAGGGTCGCGCAGCGACTTGGCGCCGCTGGTGTTACCGATCTGGGCAATGCCGGCGCCCTGCACGATGGGCACGATCTTGAGCATATTGGCCGTGCCGCGGAAACCCACAAGGGCCACGGCGTTCTGCTCGATCAGCGCCTTGGTGTTCTCGGCGGTTTTGTCGGGGTTGAAGCCGTCGTCCAGGCTCACGAGCTTGATCTTCTCGCCGCGCACGCCGCCCTTTTTGTTGATGTCGTCAAAGTAGGCATTCATGCCGCGCACATAGTCGGTGGTGAGCGCCGCGCTGGTGCCCGAAAGGTCACCCGAATGGCCCAGGATGATGTCGGCCGAAGCGCCCACGCTGGCGGCGCACAGAAAAAAACCGGCCAGCACACGGCCGGCCCTTGAAAAATTCACAACTGTCATGAAACGATCCCTAGCCTCTGCTGATAAAAAACTTGTTTGTTGTTGATAAAAAAAACCGGCGCCAGGCCGGTCCCACCCAGGCGCGCAGGGGGTGTCAGGCGTCAACCTTGACCTTGGCCTGCTCGGCCACCTGCGCCCATTTCTTCTGCTCGGCCTTGATAAAGGTGGCGAACTTCTCGATGCTGCCGCCGCCGTCCTCGGCGCCGTACTGGTCCATCTTTTCCTGCACATCAGGCATGGCCAGCACTTTGTTGACGTCTTCATTCATGCGCTGGACCATGGCGTGCGGCATTTTGGACGGGCCCATGAGGCCGTACCACACGGTGGCCTCGAAGCCGGGAAAGCCCGACTCAGCCATGGTGGGCACATTGGGGTGGCCCTTGGCGCGCTTGAGCCGCGTTTGCGCCAGCGCGATGGCCTTGCCGCTTTTGACGTGCGGCGTGGCCGAGGTCATGGTCTCGAAGCAGTAGTTGACCTGCCCGCCTATCAGGTCGACCAGGGCCGGGCCGGAGCCGCGGTAGGGAATGTGCAGCGCGAAAATCTTCGCCTGCAGCTTGAACATCTCGAGCGCGAAATGCTGGGCCGAGCCGCCGCCGGCCGAGGCGAAGCTGATCTGGCCCGGCCTGGCCTTGCACAGCGCGACCAGGTCCTTGACGGTCTTGGCGGGCTGATCGGCGTTGCAGATCAGCATATTGGGCGTGACGCCGACCATGCTGATGGGCACGTAGTCGCGCTCGGGGTTGTAGCCCAGCTTGAGGCCCAGCGCCGGCGCCAGTGCGTGGCTGTTGATGTGGGCCATGAGCAGGGTGTTGCCGTCGCCCGGCTGTTTGGCCACATAGTCGGCCGCGATGACGCCTGCGGCGCCGCCCTTGTTTTCAATCACCACCGAGGTGTTCCACATGGTGGAGAGCTTTTGCCCGACCACGCGCGCCAGCGCGTCGGTGCCGCCGCCGGGCGGGAAACCCACGATGATGCGGACCGGGCCGGACGGCAGGGTCTGCGCCTTGAGCATGGGTGACGCCACCAGGGCGGCCGTGGCCGCCGTCGCGCTGATAAAAGTTCTGCGTTGCATGGTTTCCCTCTGATTCAGTAGTAGAACGAAGCGAAGTGACAGTTTGAAGGCGGATGGCGGTGGCGGCTCTCAGGCCGCCTTGCGCTGCGGCACCACGGCCGCATGGCTGGAGAAATGGTCCATGGCGGCCTGCACGCCCGAACCCGCGAGCTTGACACCAGCAAGTTTCAAGCCCATTTCACAGCCCGACAGCGCCGCCATCAGCGTGAGGTCGTTGCAGTCGCCCAAGTGGCCTATGCGGAACATGCGGCCCTTGACCTTGCCCAGGCCGGTGCCCAGCGAGCAGTCGAAGCGCTCATAAATGATTTTGCGCACCGCGTCGGCATCCACGCCTTCAGGCGTCATCACGCCGGTCAGCACCGGCGAATACACGGCCGGGTCGGCGCACTGGATCTGCAGGCCCCAGGCCTTGACCGCCGCGCGCACGCCCGCGGCCCAGCGCTGGTGGCGCGCGAACACGGCTTCCAGGCCGTGCTCGAGCAGCATGTCGCAGGCTTCGCTGAGCGCGTACAGCAGGTTGGTGTTGGGGGTGGACGGCCAGTAGCCGGTCTTGTTCATCTCGATGATTTCGTCCCAGGCCCAGAAGGCCTTGGGCAAGGTGGCTTTCTTGCTGGCTTCAAGGGCCTTGGCGGAGACAGCGTTGAAGCTGATGCCGGGCGGCAGCATCAGGCCTTTTTGCGAGCCGCTGATGGTGACATCCACGCCCCACTCGTCGTGGCGGTAGTCGGCCGAGGCCAGGCCCGAGATGGTGTCGACCAGCAACAGCGCCGGGTGTTTGGCCGCGTCCATGGCCTTGCGCACGGCCGCGATGTTGCTGGTGACGCCGGTGGAGGTTTCGTTGTGCACCACGCAAACGGCCTTGATGCTGTGCTGGGTGTCGGCCTTCAGGCGCTCTTCAATCAGGGCGGCCTGCACGCCGTGGCGCCAGATATCGGCGCCGGGGTAGCTGATGACCTCGGTCTTCAGGCCCAGGCGCGCGGCCAGCTTTTGCCACAGCGCGGCGAAGTGGCCGGTTTCGTACATCAGCACGTGGTCGCCGGGGTTCAGGGTGTTGGAGAGCGCCGCTTCCCAGGCGCCGGTGCCCGAAGCCGGATAAATGATGACGGGTTGTTTGGTCTGGAAGATCTTCTTGATGTCGGCCAGGACTTTCAGGCCCAGCGCCGCGAATTCAGGGCCCCGGTGGTCTATGGTGGGCAGGCTCATGGCCCGCAGGATGCGGTCCGGCACCGGCGAAGGGCCGGGAATCTGCAAAAAATGACGTCCCGTGGGATGAAAGTCAAGCGTCAACATGGCGGTCTGCTCCTGAAGTAAGCCCCTATTTTTTGCATACAAAATTCATTTGTCAATACATCAAAGGATTAAATATCGATTTGACAGGGGTAAATTTTGCATACAAAATTTACCCATGGCTGCTGAAATCATCCCCATCCCCCGCGCCGCCCTGCATGAACAGGTGGCGCACCGGCTGCGCCAGATGCTGGTGGAAAACCGCATCCAGCCCGGCGCCAAGCTCAATGAGCGCGAACTCAGCGAGGTGCTCAACGTCTCGCGCACGCCGCTGCGCGAGGCCATCAAGATGCTGGCCGCCGAGGGCCTGGTGGAACTGCTGCCGAACCGCGGCGCGATCGCGGTGGAACTGACCGAAGCCGACGTGCTCAATACCTTCGAGGTGATGGCGGGGCTGGAAGCGCAGTCGGGCGAGCTGGCCGCCGAACGCATCACCGAGGCCGAGCTGGCGGAAATCAAGGCCATGCATTTCGAGATGCTGGCCGCCTACACGCGCCGCGACCTGCCCAATTACTACCGACTCAATGCCGCCATCCACAGCGCCATCAATGCGGCCGCCAAGAACCCGGTGCTGGCCAGCACCTATGCGCAGGTCAATGCGCGGCTGCAGGCGCTGCGCTTTCGCTCCAACCAGGACGAGGAGAAATGGAAAGCGGCCGTAAAGGAACACGAGCTGATGATCGAAGCCCTGCAAAAGCGTGACGGCGCGGCCATGCGCAACGTATTGCTGCGCCACCTGAGCAGCAAGCGCGACGTGGTGGTGCAGCAGCTGCGCGCCATCCATGCCACGAACAGCAAGAGCGGCGCCAAGGCCTGAGCCCGGCCCGGCTCTCCCATCACAGTCCCCCACCCAAAGGCGAAAAGCCGCGATGAACGCTCCCCTCCCCCTCAAGATCAGCCGCGAGGCCGCGGCCCAGGCGTATGACGACGTGGCCCGCGTCAGCAACGAGGTCGCCGGCCGGCTGGCCGCGCGCCTGGCCGCCGAAACCCAGGGCGAGGTGCTGTTCTCGCCGGCGGACCGCGGACGCTATGCCACCGACGCGTCCATCTACCAGGTCACGCCCGTGGGCGTGTTTGTGCCGCGCACCGATGCCGACGTCAAAACCGCGCTGGACATCTGCCGTGACCTGCAGGTGCCCATAGTCCCGCGCGGCGGCGGCACCAGCCAGTGCGGGCAGACGGTGGGCGCGGGCCTGGTGATAGACCATGCCAAGCACCTGCGCAACATCCTGGCCGTGGACCCGGGCGAGCGCACGGCCGAAGTCCAGCCCGGCATCGTGCTGGACCACCTGAACGCTTCGCTCAAGCAGCACGGCCTGTGGTACCCGGTGGACGTCTCCACCAGCGCGCAGGCCACGCTGGGCGGCATGGCCGGCAACAACTCCTGCGGCAGTCGCAGCATTGCCTACGGCAACATGGTGCACAACGTGCTGGGCGCCAGCGCCTGGCGCTCCGACGGCAGCCTGCTGGAACTGGGCCGCTATGACAAGGCCGGCGGCGCGGCGCGCGAACTGGGCGACTATGTAAAAACGCTGTCCGACCGGCTGCGGCCCGAGCTGGAGGCGCACTGGCCCAAGGTGCTGCGCCGCGTGGCCGGCTACAACCTGGACATCTTCAACAACCAGAACGAAAAGCCCTATGCCCAGGACGGCTCGGTGAACCTGGCCCACCTGCTGGTGGGCAGCGAAGGCACGCTGGCGCTGACAAAATCGCTCACGCTGCGCCTGGCCGAGCTGCCGCGCACCAAGGTGCTGGGCGTGGTGAACTTCCCGACCTTCTACAAGGCCATGGACACGGCCCAGCACATCGTGAAGCTGGGCGGCGACGGCATGCTGAGCGCAGTCGAGCTGGTGGACCGCACCATGATCGAGCTGTCGCTGCAGAACCCGGCCTTCGCACCCACGGTGCGCACTGCGCTCATCGGCCAGCCCGACGCGATTTTACTGGTGGAGTTCTCGGGCAACTCCAAGGCTGAGCTGGCGCCCAAGATGCGCCAGCTGGTGGAACTGATGGGCGACCTGGGACTGCCCGGCTCGGTAGTCGAGATGATGGACGACGCGCCGCAGAAAAACCTCTGGGAAGTGCGCAAGGCGGGCCTGAACATCATGATGAGCCTCAAGGGCGACGGCAAGCCGGTCAGCTTTATCGAGGACTGCGCCGTGCCGCTGGAGCACCTGGCCGAGTACACCGACGCGCTGACCAACGTGTTCCGCAAATACGGCAGCAAGGGCACCTGGTACGCCCATGCCTCTGTCGGCACGCTGCACGTGCGGCCCATATTGGACATGCGGCGCGAGGGCGGCGCCAAGATGCGCGCCATCGCCGAGGAGGCCTCGGCCCTGGTGCGCCACTACAAGGGTGCCTACAGCGGCGAGCACGGCGACGGCCTGTGCCGCGGCGAGTGGATTGAGTGGCAGTTCGGCCGCAAGATCAACGAGGCTTTTGCGCAGATCAAGAACTACCTGGACCCGCTGAACCTGCTGAGCCCGAATCGCATCATCAACCCGCCCAAGATGGACGACACACGGCTGATGCGCTTTCCGCCCAGCTACAAGGTCATCCCTATCAAGACCGCGCTGGACTGGAGCGCCTGGGACGTGCAGAACGACCCGGTGACCGAGCAGACCAGCGAGCCGGGCACCGGAGGCGACCCGGCCCAGGGTTTTGCCAAGGCCGTGGAGATGTGCAACAACAACGGCCACTGCAGAAAGTTTGATACCGGCACCATGTGCCCCAGTTACCGCGCCACACGGGACGAAAAACATTTGACGCGCGGACGCGCCAACACGCTGCGCCTGGCGCTGTCGGGCCAACTGGATGGCTTGAAAGCGGAAGACGCTTTCACCAGCGAGGCCGTGCAGGAGGCCATGGACTTGTGCGTGGGCTGCAAGGGCTGCAAGCGCGACTGCCCCACCGGCGTGGACATGGCCAAGATGAAGGTGGAGTTTTTACACCATTACAAGGCCAAACACGGCTACACGCTGAAAGACCGGCTGGTCGCCCACCTGCCCGACTATGCGCACTGGGCCAGCCGCTTCGCGCCGCTGCTCAACCTGCGCGACAAGGTGCCGGGCCTGGCGGCCTGGAGTGAAAAAATCCTGGGCCTGTCGGCGCGCCGCACGCTGCCGCAGTGGCGCAGCAACACCTTCTGGAAGCGGCTGGGCGCACAGGCTGAAGCCGGCGCGGCGCCGCCGGGCCGCATCCACACCGCGAGCCGCGAGGAGGTGCTGGCCGCCACCAAGCCCGTGGTGCTATTCGTGGACACCTTCAACGGCTATTTCGAATCCGAAAATGCTTGGGCCGCGCTCAGGGTGCTGCAGGCAGGCGGCTACACGGTGCACGTCGCCGCCAAGACCACGGCCGACGGCAAAAGCCTGTGCTGCGGCCGCACCTACCTGGCCGGCGGCATGGTCGACAAGGCCAAGGCCAAGGCGCGCGAGGTGGTGGGCGCCCTGCTGCCCTTCGCCGAGCGCGGCATCGCCATCGTCGGCCTGGAGCCCTCCTGCCTGCTGACGCTGCGCGACGAGATGCTGGTGATGGGCCTGGGCGAGGCGGCGCAGACCATCAGCCGCCATGCGCTGCTACTGGAAGAATTCCTGGTACGCGAGGCGGCGGGCGGCAAGCTCGAGATGCTCAAGGGCCGGCTCAAGCCCGCGGCCCAGCCCATTCTTTTGCACGGCCACTGCCATCAGAAGGCCTTTGGCGCGGTGAGCCCCATCCTGGACGTGCTGAGGCTGATCCCGGGCGCGCAGCCCGAGCTGATCGAATCCAGCTGCTGCGGCATGGCCGGCAGCTTCGGCTACGAGGCCGGCCACTATGAGGTGTCCATGCAGATGGCCGAATTGAGCCTGTTGCCGGCGGTGCGCAAGCAGCCAGATGCCATCGTGGTGGCCGACGGCACCAGTTGCCGCCACCAGATCAAGGACGGCGCGCAACGCGAGGCCATCCATGTGGCGGTGCTGCTGGCGCGGCAGCTGCAGGCTTAGGCCCCGTTGGCGAGGGCGGCCCGGGCACTTTCGGGCTGCCTCCGGACCGCCTTCGCGAGTGGCGTGTCAGAATAGCCCGCAAATTATTCCAACAAGGAGGGCTTTCATGAACCGTTTGTGGACGCGCATCTGCGCGCTGGCTGTTTGTCTGTCTTGTGCCGCCGCCATGGCACAGACCCTGTCAAAAGAAGAAAGCGAAAAGATCTGGGCCGAGGGCCGCGCCGCCGCCAAGGAAGGGCCGCAGGACATCGCGCTGGCGAGCCAGGCCGTGCTCAAGCTGCCCGCCGGCCGCATCTTTGTGCCGCAACCCCAGGCGGGCAAGCTGCTCAACGCCATGGGCAACCCCGGCACCGACTCGCGGCTGCAGGGCCTGGTGTTTCCGGCCACGGGCGACAGCTGGTTCATGACGGTGCGCTTCGAGGCGGCCGGCTATGTGAAGGACGACGACGCCAAGGACTGGAACGCAGACGAGCTGCTCAAAAGCTACCGCGAAGGCACCGAGGCGTCGAACGCCGAGCGCAAAAAAATGGGTTTCCCCGAAATGGAGATCGTGGGCTGGGCTGAAAAGCCGGCCTACAACGCCGCCACCCACCGCCTGGTCTGGGCCATGTCCAGCAAGGACCGCGGCGCGCCCTCAGGCGCGGCGCAGGGCGTGAACTACAACACCTATGCGCTGGGCCGCGAAGGTTACTTCAGCCTGAACCTGGTCACAGCGCTGGACGACCTGCCCAAGGACAAGCCCGCCGCGGCGGAACTGCTGGCCGCCCTGCAGTACGACGAGGGCAAGCGTTACGCCGATTTCAACGCCAAGACCGACAAGGTGGCCGAATACGGCCTGGCCGCGCTGGTGCTGGGCGTGGCCGCGAAAAAACTGGGCTTCTTCGCGGTGATCGCGCTGTTTTTCGCCAAGTTCGCGAAGGTGATCTTTCTGGCCGTGGCGGGCTTTGGCACGCTGTTCCTGAAATACTTCAAACGCAAGCCGGCCCCTGTGCCTGCCGCTATGCCGGCGGTCAGCCGGGCCGAGCAGGACACCGTGCCCGCCGCGTTCAGCGGCGGCGCGGGGGACGTGCCGCCCGCGCCGCCCAAAGCCTGAACGGCGAAGCGGCATGGCCAAGCTCCTGTTGCTGCTTTTCACGGGCGCCAAGTTCGGCAAGCTGCTGCTGACCGGCGGCAGCATGCTGGTGTCGGTGTTCGCATATGCGCTGCTGTTCGGCTGGCGTTATGCGGTGGGCTTTGTGCTGCTGCTGTTCGTGCATGAGATGGGCCACTACATCGCCGCCCGCCAGCGCGGCCTCAATGTAGGTGCGCCCACCTTCATCCCTTTTGTGGGCGCCTGGGTGGAGCTCAAGGACATGCCGCATGACGCGGAAACCGAAGCCTATGTGGGCCTGGGCGGCCCGCTGCTGGGCACGGTGGGGGCGCTGGCCTGCTATTTCGTGGCACGCGACCAGGACAGCAATTTGCTGCTCGCGATCGCCTATTCCGGCTTCTTCCTGAACCTCTTCAACCTGATCCCGCTGTCGCCATTCGACGGCGGGCGCATTACCGCGGTGCTGTCGCCGCGCATCTGGCTGCTGGGGGTACCGGTGCTGGTGGCACTGTTCTTCTGGCGGCCCAGCCCCATGCTGATCCTGATGGCGCTGCTGGCCGCGCCGCAGCTGCTCAAGGCGATACGCTACAAATCGGACAGCGAGGAGGCCCAGACCTATTACGCGGTCAGCGCGGCCACGCGTTTCGAGTACGGGTTTTATTACCTGGCGCTGGCGGGCTTCCTGGCCGTGATGACGCACGACGTGCATGAAATGCTGCGCGGCGTGGGCGCCGTTCGTTAGGCCTGGGTGGCGGGCGTTTCAGTCCGGCACGAACTTGGCGTTGAAGCTGGCCTGGTCTTCGGCCAGCTCCAGCGTGACCAGCTGGCCCATGCGCATGTCGGCCAGCCGACAAGCCCCGAACAGGCTGTATTTGCCTTTGAGCTGGTAGCTTTCCATGTCGATCAGCATGTAGGAGTGCGGCACAAACACCTGGTGCAGGAAAATCGTACGGTGCCGGTTGCGCGGCGACGGAAAGAGCTTGTAATGCTCGGTGGTGATGCTTTGTGCGGCCATGGTGGAGTCAGGAAGCGGGTTGCCCGGAATGGCGCCCTACCCCGACTGTAAGCTCTAGCCTTGCCGATTCCTGTTTTTTTGAACGCCCTTTTTGCATGGATACCTATGACCGAGCGCCATCCCACCCCCGGTAAAGAAGAAATCGCGCTGCTGGAGCCCTTCGAGCGGCTGGGCCTGGACCAGATCGAAGTCGTGTCCACCGCCGAGCGGGCAGCCCAGGCACTCAAGGACCTGACCGGCGCCACGGTACTGGGCTTTGACACCGAGTCCAAACCCACCTTCGCCAAAAATGAGGCCTCGGACGGGCCGCACATCGTGCAGCTCGCAACCCTTCACAAGGCCTGGATCTTCCAGCTCGAAGACGCCGAATGCCGGCGCGCCGTGGGCCTGGTGCTGAGCTCACCCGCCGTGATCAAGGCCGGCTTTGGCCTGGGCGACGACCAGCGCCGCATCATCCGCAAGCTGGGCACGGACCTGCAGGGTGTGCTGGACCTCAACGTGGTGTTTCGCGAGCGCGGCTACCGCAAGGACATGGGCGTGCGCGGCGCCGTGGCGGTGATGTTCAACAAGCGTTTCCTCAAGTCCAAAAAAGCGGCGACCTCCAACTGGGCCAACGAAAGGCTCACGGAGGCGCAAATCATTTACGCGGCCAATGATGCCTATGGCGCGCTGCGGGTGTACCGGGCGCTGGGACTGGATTGACGCAGGCTTTACATTAACCCCATCAAGGAAATTCGCATGAAAAACACTTACCTGCTGTCTTCGCTGCTGCTGGCCGGCGCCCTGCTCTCGGGTTGTGCCGCCGAACTGCTGAGCAACAGTGAAAAGCTGATCATCGTCAAAGGCCGCCCTTCACAGCTGCCCGACGCCACCGAGATCGCCGAAACCGAATGCCAGAAGCGCGGCGGCCGGCATGCGCGCTTGATCACCAAGCCGGCTGAAGGCCAGTACGGCTTTGAGTGCGTGCGCTAAGGCGCATTTTCTCCGAGCCTCTCCCGGGCCGGCGCTTCAGCTGTCCTGCAAGGCGGACTCAGCCCAGTGCAAAAAGCCCTGGCCTGCCGCGGTAAAACGTGCGTGCGCGCGCAGCAGTTCGAAACCTTCACGCGCCTGCGTCCGCAATTCGTCCAGGCGGGTGGTGGCATCTCGCCGCAGCGTGGCATCGAGGCGATGGTCCTGCAGGTAGCGGACCAGCGCCATGACGCAGTGCAGGTGCACATAAACCCCCTCGAAGATCCCGACCACCGGGCGTGGGTCGGTGCGCCACCCGACCGGAAAACGCGCGCCAGTCTGCACGGGCTGCAGCAGCGGGACGGCTTCCTCGATATAACGCAGCTTCACGTGGCTGTGCTCGTGGACCAAGCTTTCCAGGGTGCGCAAGATCGTGGACGGGTGTATCCATGCCGCCCCCTGCATGGAGGAAATCGTGAACCCTTCCATCTGCCAGCCCGGCGGCGGCAGGCGCGGCACCACCACGCGCATCATGCTGCGCCAGTCGTCATACTCCTCGGGCCAGGCCGACAGCAGGGCCTGCGCCGCTTCGATGATGGGGCGATGGCGGCCCTGCGGGTAGGAGCGTTCGCGCACGTCAGTTTCCTGTTCACGCACGGTGCTGCCGCGCTCGGGTGTGCGTGTCTCGTCAAGCGACACCCGCAAGCCCGGCAGATCGTTGCGGACCACGATGTGGGACCGCGGCAGCAGCGCCTGCGGCGCGACAAGACAGGTGCTCAAGGTCTGGCCACCGGCTGACGGCCGGCTCAGGTGGACCCAGGCGCCTTTACGCCGGCATAACCAGGCGCCGTCGGCATGGCCGGCCGGCAGTTCGACGCCGCCGGCGCAATCCCAGGTCTCGATGCGGCCGCCGCGTGACATCAACACCCTGCTGCGCGGCGACATCTCGGAAAGGCCCGGCATATAGTTGGCGACCGACGCGAGCAAGGGCTCAACAGCCGGCAGCGGCGCGCCCGCGATCAGCGCCCGCCCGGTCGCATGCAACCAGCGGCGGTACAAAGGGGAGGAACCGATGGCGATGCGCTCATGCGGCAGCAGGGCCTCCAGGTCGAGCACCGCCTGCTCCCAGTGTTCGCGATGCGCGGCCAGCGCCGGTGAAACCTGAACGATGTCGGCCAGAGCCAGAAAGTCGTCCAGGCGGCCCGCGGCGGATTCATGGACCAGGTTGGCCGTGATCACGGCGTCCGGCATCAAGGCCAGCTCGACAAAATCGGCGCACTGCAATTCAGGCTTGGCTGCCTGTGGCGGCGGCATTTTCCGGGTCACTGTGGGCATGGCTACCTCGCTGTTGAAGGGAAGATTCGATAAGGCCTAGCGCGGTGTCGAAAAAATACATCTGGTCCGCGCACAGCACGGACTCGCGCTGCGCGATGCCGTCTTTCGCGTCGCTGCGGCCGGGAAGGAAACCGCCGCCGCAGATCAGGCGGTGGCGGCAGCCCGAGCATTTCGCGGGAAGTTCGGCGCGCAAGTTGAGCAGCCGCGCGAACAGCGGGTCACCGGCCAGCGCGGCGATGCCGTCCATGGCTATGTGGAAAGACGTGCCGGCCGAGCCATCGCCGGCCACACGCAGGTAGTCGGGGTATTCGTAGCTGCCGTCGGTATTGACGACAAACATGTTGTAGCTGTCGTTCACCAGGGCATCGATATGGCCCAGCCCGCCCAGCGCGACATGAAGCAGGTTGTTGAAAAGCCGGATGGTGATGCCCGGATCGTCCAGCGCCCACCAGGCGCGGAACAGTTCGGCATACCAGGCGCCGTAGCGCGGCGCGGCGGCATAGGCACGCGACGCCCCCAGCGGCCACGGAGGATGGCGCCAGTTGAATTCGATGGGCCACAACACGTCGACCTTGGAAATCGGCAGGCTTCGCACCCAGGCGAGGAACTCCACCGGAGGCAGCGCAGGGTTGGCCACCGCCAGAAAACCGCCTATCAAACCGCCATCGCCGTCGGCGAGCATGCGCTCGACGTTGGCCATGACACGCGCATAGGTGCCGCGGCCGAGCTTGTCCACACGCGCGGCATCGTTCACTTCGAGCGGGCCGTCCAGGCTGACGCCCAGCGACACGCGGTGTTCGCGAAACAGGGAAAGCAATTGCGGCGCGATCGGCTGCACCAGGTTGGTTTGTATCGCGACGTCGAGGTTCCAGCCTTGTTCGCGGCGGCTAGCGATCTGCGAAAGCAGCTCGGCAAAGCTGGCATCGGGCCAGAGCATGGGTTCGCCGCCGTGCAAGACGATGGAAAAGGGTTCGGGCTCGCCCCGCGGATGGTAGTCGCAGATGCGGTCCAGCAGGCGCAAAGCGGTGGGCAAGGCCATGCGTGCCGGCATGCGCTCGAAAGTGCGGTCCGCCTGGTTGAACATGTAGCAGTAGCTGCAATCGATGTCGCACACCGCTGTCAGTTTGACGATGGCCGAACGAAACATGGGAATGGGCGAATAAGGGACCAGGGCCGGAACGGGGCGCGCGAAAAATCTTCACGCGCCCCGCGATGGCTAGCCGGCAGTTACCACTTCAGGCCGAACACGATGCTGATTGCCGCCGGATTAAAACCGGGCCGGCCCGCGAGCTGGGCAATGGCGGTTTCGAGGATGCGGCCTTCGACAACCTTCTGGTTGAGCGAATTCACGTCCCCTTTGAAATTGGACGACAGGTTGCGCGACAAGGTGTGGGCTTCCGCGTTATTCGAGGTGGTAGGCATAGGATTTTCCTTGTAGGTTGGTGAGTTGAAAAACTTCCACTTCAAGTGACGGCTCGGGTGCCCGCAAGACAACCGGACGGAGCAAACCTTGGATCCAGACGAACGCGGATCAACCTTGCCGTCCCGGCGGATGCTAGCCAGTCCAAGCGGCAAAGAACAGGCCAAAGCGAGCCGGATTCGGGAAATCCGACAAACATCTACCGCGCACAGACAATTCGCGCGAGCCTCCCAGGCGAACTCGAATACCTTCAACGTCCTCACAAGAGATCGGCAAACCGTCAGCGAAGTTTTCGAAGACGGGGAGAACGATGCCATCCGATACCAGAACAAGGGAGAAAGCCGTATGGATGAACGCCTGACGGTTCGCCTGCACAAAATCCTGAGGGCCCCCTGGGCCATTCCACCGGTAGAGCATTACCGCGTGATCGGAACCGTGCACCGCGGTATGGAGTTCGGTTTCCTGGCCATTGCGCGCAACGGCGCCTACCTGCAGGTCAATGGGTCTGTGGTTCAGCGGCTGAACCGCGGCGACGTCGATGCCGCCATCAGCAGCGCTGAGCAACTGTTCGCCGCCAGGCCCGTGCAAGCCTCGTCAGCGGGGAGTGTTGCGGGGCCGGTGACGGTCATACGCAAAAAAAGGCGCACACCCGCTGACACGGGTGTTGCGCCTTGAGGCCACCAGTGATCGTTAGAAGTCCCCTGACGCGCCGTGCGCCAGGCTCTCGAACTTGGTGATGCGGTTGATGAAGGCCAGCTTCACCGTACCCGTGGGGCCGTTACGCTGCTTGCTGATGATGACCTCGGCCACACCGGGCTCCTTGCAAGCCTCCTTGGTGTAGTACTCGTCGCGGTAGATGAACATGATGATGTCGGCGTCCTGCTCGATGGCGCCGGACTCGCGCAGGTCGCTCATCATGGGGCGCTTGTCGGTGCGCGACTCGACGCCGCGGCTGAGCTGCGACAGCGCGATGACCGGGCACTGCAGTTCCTTGGCCAGCATCTTCAGGCCGCGCGAGATTTCGCCGACGGCGGTGGCGCGGTTCTCTTCGGCCATGCCACCGGAGACGCTCATGAGCTGCAGGTAGTCGACCACGATCAGGCCCAGCTTGCCACACTGGCGGGCCAGGCGCCGCGCATTGGCACGCAGCTCGCTCACGGTCAGGCCCGGCGTTTCGTCGATGTGAAGCGAAACGGTGCGCAGCTTTTCGATCGCTTCGGTCAGGCGCGGCCACTCCTCGTCGGTCAGGGCGCCGGTGCGCAAATGGGTCTGGTCGATGCGGCCTATGGAGCCGACGATACGCACGGCGAGTTGGGAGGCGCCCATTTCCATGGAAAACACCGCCACCGGCAGGCCTTCGTTGAGCGCGACGTGTTCGGCGATGTTGATGGCCAGCGCGGTCTTGCCCATGGAGGGGCGCGCCGCCAGGACGATCAGGTCGCCGGCCTGCAGGCCCGACGTCATATGGTCAAAGTCCCTGAAGCCTGTGGGAACGCCGGTGACGTCCTGCGGGTTTTCGGCCATCTCGGTCACGCGGTCCAGCAGGCTCACGACCAGCGTGTCCATGCTCTGGAAGCCTTCCTTCATGCGCGAGCCCTGCTCGCCGATCTTGAAGATCTTCTGCTCGGCCTCGTCGAGGATGGTCGCGACGTCCTTGCCCTGCGGGTTGAAGGCGTTGGTGGCGATTTCGTCGGAGGCCGACACCAGCTTGCGCAGGATGGAGCGCTCGCGCACGATCTCGGCGTAGCGGCGGATATTGGCGGCGCTGGGCACGTACTGCGCCAGCGAATTGAGGTAGCTCAGGCCCCCTACTTCGTCGGCCTTGCCCTGGTTCTGCAGGTATTCGTAGACCGTGATGATGTCGGCCGGCTTGTTTGCGTTGATGAGCGCACCCACGGCGGCGAAGATCAGCTTGTGCTCGGAGCGGTAGAAATCCTCGTCGACCAGCAGGTCGCCCACCCGGTCCCAGGCGCCGTTGTCGAGCAACAGGCCGCCCAGCACGCTGGATTCACCCTCGATGGAATGCGGCGGAATGCGCAGCTGGGCGATCTGGCGGTCGGGGCTGTAGCCGGGATCGTCATAGGTGGAAAGTACGGCTGACATGGGTTTCCTTGGGAGAGGGTGAATGGTACGCCGTGGACGCAAAACACCGCGGGATAAGGCTGTGGATAACCGGGGGAAATCGGGTGGAAATGGACCGGGAGCTTGTGCATAGCCAGGGGATGCGGCCGGGCATGAAAAAAGCCGCTCGGCGAGCGGCTTTTTTCGTGAAGGGAAAAAGCGCTTAAGCGGTTTCGCCGTACACGGTCACGGTAATGTCCACAGCCACGTCGGTGTGCAGGGCCACGGTCACGGCATGGTCGCCGACGATCTTCAGCGGGCCGTTGGGCATACGGATTTGCGACTTCAGCACGGGGAAGCCCTGCTTGGTCAGCTCGGCCGAGATGTCGTGGTTGGTGACGGAGCCGAACAGGCGGCCGTCAACACCGGCTTTTTGCGTGAGCTTGACGGTGGTGCCGCTCAGCTTTTCGCCCTGGGCTTGCATTTCGGCCAGCTTGGCAGCCGCAGCCTTTTCGAGTTCGACGCGCTTGGCTTCGAATTCGGCCTTGTTGGCTTCCGTGGCGCGGCGTGCGCGGCCCGAAGGGATCAGGAAGTTGCGTGCGTAGCCGTCTTTGACCTTGACGATTTCGCCGAGGTTACCGAGGTTCACGACTTTGTCGAGCAGAATGATTTGCATGGTCGCGCTCCTTACAGGGTACGGTGCTGGTCGCTGTAAGGCAGCATCGCGAGAAAGCGAGCGCGCTTGACGGCGGTGTTGATCTGGCGCTGGAAAATCGCGCGCGTGCCGGTCAGGCGCGCGGGGATGATTTTTCCGTTTTCGGCAACGAAATCGCGCAGGGTGTCGATGTCCTTGTAGTCGATTTCTTCAACGCCAGCGGCTGTGAAGCGGCAAAAACGCTTGCGCTTGAACAGCAGGGATTGGGTATTGCGCTTGGGGCGCTTGTCTTTGTTGAAACGTTTTGGTCCGGCCATGATGGACTCCTTAAATGGGGTTCGGTACTTGCTCTACCTTGTGCAGAGCTTGAATATGGAAAACAACACCTTTGCTGGTGCGCGCATTGATGAGGAAACCGGTGAACCTGAAGGGCTGGCCTAAGGGTGACTTGGCTGATTGCTCAGCCAGCGCTCCGAAGGCAACCGCCCTGACCGTCAATTTGACCTGTCTGGTGACTCCGGCTTCGACAACTTCGGACTCGTGTTCGAGGACGAAATTGGCGGCAGGGATTCCAGCGGGCGTGTAGCGAAGAGGACTTGCCTCGGCGATACAGGCGGTCAGTTCAACGTGGTTCACTGCGGGCTTTTGCTCAATGGCAGCTGCGCGGCAGCGAGGCGTTCAACAGCATGGTGGCAATTAAGCCGCATACTCCTGCTGTTGGGCTTTACGGGCTTCTTCCCTCTCGACGTTGCGCATCATGAGGGATGGGCCGGTTTCGGCCTTTTTCTTGACCACGGTCAGGTGGCGCAGCACGGCATCGTTGAACTTGAACGCGTGTTCGATTTCTTCCATCACGGCCTGGCTGGCTTCGATGTTGATGCAGAGGTAGTGGGCTTTCGCGAGCTTCTGGATCAGGTACACCAGCTGGCGGCGGCCCCAGTCTTCAACACGGTGCACTTTTCCGCCGCCGGCGGTGATCATGCCCTTGTAACGTTCCAGCATGGCTGGGACTTGCTCGCTTTGATCCGGGTGGATCAGCAAGACGATCTCATAGTGACGCATAAACTCTCCTTGTGGTTGATGAAAGCTGCCCCAGCGTCGTTAAGGGTGCAGCAAGGCGAAGCCCAAGAGTATAGCACGCCCCCACGGTCTCTCACTTCGTGTGGCTCCCTGCCCCCGAGGGGGCCGCCCGCCTGTGGCCCGGCAAAGCCGGTTCCACGGCTCATGCTGGTGGAAAAAAGCCCCCACGTTCGCCCACTGCGTGTGGCTCTCTGCCCCCCGAGGGGGCGCCTGCGGCCTGGCAAAGCCAGTTCCGCGGCCCCTGCTGATGGGAATTAGCGCCTACCCCTGCCTTGTTACATTTCGGCGGCTCTAGAGCCGTTTCAGGTCCGGGTAGCGGATGTACTCGACCAGTTCCTGGATTTTTTGGCTGGGCGCCGGGGTGAGCAGGCTCACCAGCACCATTACGGCAAAACCCACGGGCACGCCGAACAGGCCGGCAGAAATCGGGTCTATGCCCCACCACAGCTGCACCGGCGAGCTGATGCCGAAGGTGGCGCGCAGCCAGGGCTGGTTGGTGAACATGTAGTAAGACGTCACGCCCAGGCCCGATACCATGCCCAGAACGGCGCCTATGCCGTTGGCGCGCTTCCAGAAGATGCCCAGGCTCAGCGCCGGGAAAAAGGAGGCGGCGGCGAAGGAAAACGCCGCCGACACCAGGAAAAGGATGTCCGCCGGCTTTTGCGCCGCCACATAGGCCGCCAGCAGGGCCACGATGAGCAGCAGGATCTTGGACACGGTGACCCGGCTCACGGTGGAGGCGTTGGGGTCGATCATCTTGTAATAAAGGTCGTGGCCCAGTGCGTTGGCGATCGTCAGCAGCAGGCCGTCGGCGGTCGACAGCGCGGCGGCCAGCCCGCCGGCCGCCACCAGGCCCGAAATGACATAAGGCAGGCCCGCCAGTTCGGGCGTGAGCAGCACGATGATGTCGCCGCCTATGGTCATTTCATTGAGCTGCAGGATGTTGTCGCGGTTGATGTCGGCCACCGACAGCAGGCTGGCGTCCACCCGGCTCCAGGCGCCGACCCAGGACGGCAGCTGGTCAAAGCGCGTGCCGACCAGCACGGTAAAGACTTCGTACTTCACCAGCACGGCCAGGGCTGGCGCCGTGAAATACAGCAAAAAGATGAAAAACAGCGACCAGGTGACCGACTGCCGCGCCTCGCGCACGCTGGGCACGGTGTAGTAGCGCATCAGGATGTGCGGCAAGGCGGCCGTGCCCACCATAAGGCAGAACACCAGGGCCAGGAAATTGCGGCGCGAGGTGTCGTAGGCCTCCTGCTCCCGGGGTGTTCCCTCGGGGTCGCCCGAGAACTGCGCCGCATGGGCGGGCATGCCGTTGAGCGGTTGGGTCTTGACCTCGGCCGCGGCTTTGGCCGCCGTCCAGGCCTTGACGGCCGCTGCCTCGTCCCTGGGCATGGCGGCCAGGGTCTTGGCTGCCGAGGTGATTTCAGCCACCGAGGCATTGCCGCCCTTGAGCTGCTCCATGCGTTTGGCAGCGGCCAGCTTGTCGGCGGCCAGCGCCTCGGCCGGGTGGGCCAGCTTGCCGGACAGCGCCTCGGAGCGCTGCCGAAACAGCTCGCGCACCTGCAGCTCCTTGGGATCCGCGGCCAGCTCCTTTTCCTTGGCGCTGACTTTCTCCAACTGGAAGCCGTAAACCAGCTGCGGCACCGGAACACCGGTCTGCTTGACCGACAGCCACACCACCGGGATCAGGTAGGCCACCACCAGGATGATGTACTGGGCCACCTGCGTCCAGGTCACGGCGCGCATGCCGCCCAGGAAGGAACACACCAGGATGCCGCCCAGGCCCAGGAAAATGCCCAACTCGAAGGCGATGCCGGTCAGGTAGGAGGTGATCAGGCCCACACCGTAAATCTGCGCGACCAGGTAGGTGAAGGAGCACAGGATGGCCGCTCCCACACCGAGCAGGCGCGGCAGCTTGCCATAGCGCTCTCCCAGGAAGTCGGGAATCGTGAACTGGCCGAATTTGCGCAGGTAAGGCGCCAGCACCAGCGCGACCAGGCAGTAGCCGCCGGTCCAGCCCATGATGAAGGCCAGGCCGCTGTAGCCCGTGAGGTAGAGCGTTCCGGCCAGGCCGATGAAGGAAGCGGCCGACATCCAGTCGGCGCCAGTGGCCATGCCGTTGTAGACCGCCGGCACGCGCCGACCCGCCACATAGTATTCGCCCGCGTCGGTGGTGCGGCTCATGATGCCTATGCCCGCGTACAGGCCTATGGTGGCCAGCAAAAAGGCCGTGCCTATCCATAGGCGCGGCAGGCCCATGCGCTCCAGGCCCGCGAGGATGAGCACAAACACCACGAGGCCCACGGTATACCAGCGGTAGACGCGGTTGAGCTGCGCCTTGAACTGCTGGCTGGACAGCAAAACCCCGTCGCGTGAACCGAAGAAGCCGGCCATCTAGTCCCCGTCCGCCACATCGTGTTCGATGTCGAGCCGGTTCATGTACCAGGCATAAAAGCCGATGATCAGGCAGTACACCAGCAAGGCGCCCTGCGCGCCCACCCAGAAGCTGAAAGGCCAGCCAAAGAACCGGAAATTCAGCGCGCGCGCGAAGTAGCTGACACCGAAGGTCACGCTGAACCAGACCAGCAGCAGCAAGGCTGTCACCGCGAGGTTTTTACGCCAGTAGCGGCGGTGGCTGTCAGCGGGCTGCATGGCCTGCCTCGCGGCTGGTTACCCTGCCCGCCTGCAGTGCGGTGGCGTTTTCACGTTCCAGTTGCGCGGCCACGCGCGGCTCGAAACGGCGCAGGTGGGCGATGACCTTGCGTGCCTTGCCCGGCTCGCCCAGCGCCAGCCAGACCTGCGCGAGCCGGTACCAGCCATATGGGCCCAGCGGCTGCAACGCGGTGTTGCGCTCCAGCGCCTGGGCGGCCTCCTGCCAGCGCTGCTGGTGGATGCGCACCAGCGCCAGGCCGTACCAGGCCCGGTCCAGGCGCGAGTCCAGCGCCAGCGCGCGCTCAAAGGCGGAGCCGGCCTCCTCATGGCGCCCGGCCTGCTGCAACACATAGCCCAGGTTGAACCATCCCGCGGCCTGCCGCGGCCAGGCGGTGGTCAGTTGCCGCAGGCTGTCAATGGCCTCCTGCGTGAGCTGCAGTTGCGCCTGCACATGGCCACGGCTGGCCAGGGCGTAAAGATCGGCAGGCCGCAGGCACAGCATCCGAGTGAACTTTGGCAAGGCAGCCGCGCGCTTGCCGGCCGCGAGCAGCAGCAAGGCCTGCGCTTTCAGGAAGTGGTACTGCAGGGCGGGTGCAAGCGGCAGGCTCATTTGCACAGCGCCACCCCGATTTCCAGGCAGATGCGGACTTTTGTGACGGCCGCCGCAAGCCAGACCAACGCCAGCACCAGGAAGGCCACCAAAGGCAGGTGGCGGTCCAGGACCACGGGTGGGGAAATCCAGCGCGCCGCCCTCACCCAGGGCCGGCCCAGCAGTTCCAGCAGGCGGTAAAACGGGTTGCCGCCGCGTCCGGCACCAGCCAGCATCCCCAGCACCCATTGGCCGACCAGCGCGAGCAGCGCAATTTCAGCAAGCAGTTTGGCGGTGGTGGCGACGGCAAGCATGGCTGATGACAGACAGGAAAGGCAGTGCCTCCGATTGTCATCGGAGGACTTGCCAATTGCTTACCGCGGGGGCGCCGGCCACCGGGGGTTTTCCCTCGGTGGGCGCGACGGGCCTGGCTCAGCCGGCCAGCTGTTTCCAGGTGTCCATCACCGTGTCGGGGTTCAGCGAGATCGAGCCTATGCCCTGCTCCTTGAGCCACAGGGCGAAGTCGGGATGGTCGCTGGGCCCCTGGCCGCAGATGCCGACGTATTTGTTGGCGCGCTTGCAGGCGGCGATGGCCTGGCTCAGCAGCGCCTTGACCGCCGGGTCGCGCTCGTCGAAGTCCTTGGCCAGGATGTCCAGGCCCGAGTCGCGGTCCAGGCCCAAGGTGAGCTGGGTCAGGTCGTTGGAGCCGATCGAGAAGCCGTCGAAGTACTCGAGGAACTGGTCGGCCAGCACCGCATTGCTGGGCACCTCGCACATCATGATGATCTTCAGGCCCTGCTCGCCGCGCTTGAGGCCGTGTTTGGCCAGCAGCTCGGTCACGGCCTTGGCCTGGCCCAGGGTGCGCACAAAGGGCACCATGACCTCGACATTGGTCAGGCCCATGTCGTTGCGCACGCGCTTGAGCGCTTCGCACTCCATCGCGAAGGCCTCGGCGAAGTCGGGGCTCAGGTAGCGTGCCGCGCCGCGGAAACCCAGCATGGGGTTTTCTTCCTCGGGCTCGTAGCGCGAGCCGCCGATCAGCTTGCGGTACTCATTGGACTTGAAGTCCGACAGGCGCACGATCACCGGCTTGGGCCAGAAGGCCGCGCCTATGGTGGCGATGCCTTCGGCCACTTTGTCGACGTAAAAAGCGCGCGGCGAGGCGTGGCCGCGGGCCACGCTTTCCACGGCTTTTTTCAGGTCGGCGTCGATATTGGGGTACTCGAGGATGGCCTTGGGGTGCACGCCGATGTTGTTGTTGATGATGAACTCCAGACGCGCCAGGCCCACGCCGTGGTTGGGCACCTGGCAGAAGTCGAAGGCCAGCTGCGGGTTGCCCACGTTCATCATGATCTTGAGGTCTATGGGCGGCATGGTGCCGCGCTGCACCTCGGTCACCTCGGTTTCGAGCAGGCCGTCATAAATGTTGCCGGTGTCGCCCTCGGCGCAGCTCACCGTCACCAGCATGCCGTCTTTCAGCGTCTCGGTGGCGTCGCCGCAGCCGACCACGGCCGGAATGCCCAGCTCGCGCGCGATGATGGCCGCGTGGCAGGTGCGCCCGCCGCGGTTGGTGACGATGGCGCTGGCGCGCTTCATCACCGGCTCCCAGTTCGGGTCGGTCATGTCGGTGACGAGGATGTCGCCGGCCTGCACCTGGTCCATGTCCTTGATGTCGTGCACGATGCGCACTGGGCCGGTGCCGATCTTCTGGCCGATCGCCCTGCCCTCGGCCAACACGGTGCCGGTGCCCTTGAGCTTGTAGCGCTGCTCGGCCTTGCCCTTGGCCTGGCTCTTCACCGTCTCGGGGCGCGCCTGCAGAATGTAGAGCAGGCCGTCGGTGCCGTCCTTGCCCCATTCGATGTCCATGGGGCGGCCGTAATGCGCCTCGATGATGAGCGCGTAGCGGGCCAGTTGCTCGACGTCGTCGTCGGTCAGCGAGTAGCGGTTGCGCAGTTCCGTCGGCACGTCGGTGGTCTTGACCAGTTTGCCGCCGGCTTTTTTCTCTTCCGGCGTGGCGAACTCCATCTGCAGCAGCTTGGAGCCCAGGTTGCGGCGGATCACGGCGCGCTTGCCGGCTTTGAGCATGGGCTTGTGCACATAGAACTCGTCGGGATTGACGGCGCCCTGCACCACGGTTTCGCCCAGGCCGTAGCTGGAGGTGATGAAAACCACGTCCTCAAAGCCGCTTTCGGTGTCTATGGTGAACATCACGCCGGCCGCGCCCTTGTCGCTGCGCACCATGCGCTGGATGCCGGCGGACAGCGCCACGTCGGAATGGGCAAAACCCTGGTGCACGCGGTAGCTGATGGCGCGGTCGTTGTAGAGCGAGGCGAACACCTCTTTCATCTTGTGCAGCACGTCCTCGATGCCGACCACATTCAAAAAAGTTTCCTGCTGGCCCGCGAAAGACGCGTCGGGCAGGTCCTCGGCCGTGGCCGAGGAGCGCACCGCAAAACTGGCCTGGGCATTGCCGGCGCTCAAAACGGCAAAACTGTCGCGCACGGCTTTTTCGAGGTCGGCCGGGAAAGGCTGGGCTTCGACCAGCGCGCGGATCTTGGCGCCGGCGTCGGCCAGGGCGCGCACGTCGTCGGTGTTGAGCGCGTCCAGCACGCCGTTGATTTTTTTGTCCAGCCCGTCGTGGGCCAGGAACACGCGAAAAGCGTGGGCCGTGGTGGCGAATCCGGTGGGCACCCGCACACCCTCGGGGCCAGTGGGCAGTTGCGAGATCATCTCGCCGAGGCTGGCATTCTTGCCGCCAACGGCCTCGACGTCTGTCATCCTCAGGTTTTCAAACGGTACGACCAGGGCGGTCGCCTCAAACAGCTTGGACATGAAAATACTCCGGGAGGTTTAAAAACCGGGGAATTCGCCATGCGCGGCAGGCAACCTTGTTGTTGTTCTAGGGGGTTGTGGCGGGGCATGGCGTGGCAAACTGGATAATTGGCCCAATTGTAGGGGCCTGCCGCCGGATGCGCCGCGTCAGGCTTTCACCCAGCTTTCAATCAGCCAAACACCCACCATGTCCCAACGCACCGTGTTTTTCATCTCCGACGGCACCGGCATCACCGCGGAAACCTTTGGTAACGCCATCCTGGCCCAGTTTGAATTCAAGCCGCGCCACGTCCGCCTGCCCTTTATCGACAGCGTGGACAAGGCCCACCAGGCGATACGGCAGATCAACCACACGGCCGAAGTCGAGGGCAAACGCCCCATCGTCTTCACCACGCTGGTCAACATGGAAATCCTGGCCGTCATCAAAACCCATTGCAACGGCATGCTGCTGGACATGTTCGGTATGTTCGTCGCGCCGCTGGAGGGTGAGCTGGGCATCAAGTCCAACCACCGCGTGGGCCGGTTTTCGGATGCCTCCAAGAGCAAGGAATACGACGACCGCATCGAGGCCATCAATTTTTCGCTGGCGCATGACGACGGCCAGAGCAACCGCGACCTGGAGAATTCGGACGTGATCCTGGTGGGCGTGAGCCGCAGCGGCAAGACGCCGACCTCACTCTACCTCGCCATGCAGTACGGCCTCAAGGCCTCCAATTACCCGCTGATTCCCGAAGATTTCGAGCGCCGGCAGCTGCCGCCGGCGCTGGTGCCGCACCGTAAAAAAATCTTCGGCCTGACCATCGCGCCGGAACGCCTGAGCCAGATCCGCAACGAACGCCGGCCCAACTCGAAATACGCGAGCCTGGAGAATTGCCGCGACGAAATCCACGAAGCCGAGGCCATGATGCGGCGCGAAGGCATACGCTGGCTCTCGACCACCACCAAGTCGATTGAAGAGATTTCGACCACCATTCTGCAGGAAATCCGGCCGGAACGGCTCGAATACTGAGCCGGGCGGGTAGTCGGCCGGCCCCTGACCGGTTCACGCGTCCAAGCAGCGGGCAGCGTCGATACGCAATTCCCGCAGCCCACAGGCCGAAATGAAACCCGCTGTTACTTACGGCGAACCAGCCTGCGTCCTGCGATAGCGGCTGGGATTGGCACCCGCCGACTTGCGCATCAGGCGCCTGAGCGCCGTCGCGTCCTCATAGCCGACCTGCCCGGCCACCTGTTCTATGCTCATGCGGCTGGACTCGATCAGCATGCGGGCGCGGTTGAGGCGTACGCTCTGCACCAGCGCCAGCGTGCTCTGGCCCGTGGCCTCGCGCACGCGCCGCGACAGGGTCCGCTGCGACATCGCGAACTCGCCGGCCAGCGCCTCTACGCTGGGCGGGTGCGGCAAGGCCGATTCGATGCGCGCCATCAGCCGGGCCACGAGTTCGTTGCCGTTGGAGAGCATGGCCGGCAGCACAAAAGGCGCCTGCGCCTGCCGCCCGTCTATCAGCAGGATGCGCCCCACCGCGTCGGCCAGCCCCGCGCCGAACTGCGTGCGCAGCAGGTGAAGCATCAAGTCGGTCTGCGCGAAAGCGGCGCCCGCCGTACTCACGGGGCCGTCGGCGCACACCATGCGGTCGGCATCCACGGTGCAGCGCGGCTCCAGGCGGCGCAGTTCGGCCGCCATCCACCAGGATGTCGTGGCGCGGCGCCCGGCCAGCAGGCCGGCCGCTTGCAGCAAAAACACCGCCGAGCAGGAGGCCGCGACGCGGCCGCCCCGCGCCGCGTGTGCGGTGACGGCCTGGATGGCGTGCTGTGCATCCACGCCCGCCAGCCCGGCCGCGACCGCCTGGGCGTTGTCCAGGCCCAGCCCCGGGATGATCCAGGTCGCCGTGTCGGCGCGCCAGCGCCTGGGCAGGGCCGTGGTGTCCAGGCGCATGCCGCTGCTCAGGGGCACGGCACCGCCGGAGGGCGACAGCACGCGCCAGCTAGGGCGCGCGAGCTTCAGGCGCGGCGCCAGCGTGGCCGCTGCTTGCAGCACGTCGAGCGTGACGGCCACGCTGGCCGCGAAAGAGCCGGGCAGGACCAGGACGGTGAAATCGGTCATTGACTGAAAAAGCCTTAAAGATGTCTAAACAGACACTCGCAGTTTAGCTGCCGGCCGCGTCCAATGCAGGCGTTCCCCCCAGAAAGCACGACCATGGCCCACTCCCCAGCCCCCGCACAGCGCAGCATGAATGAGGATGACCCGCTCGAAGACTTCACGGCCCGCGCCATCACGCTGGGCGGCGTGGCCAAAAAAGTCTACGTGGCCGGTTCGGGCCCGGCCGTGATCGTCATGACCGAAATGCCGGGCATCAGCCCGCAGGTCGCGCGTTTCAGCCGCTGGGTGCGCAACGCGGGTTTGACCGTTTACATGCCCTCACTGTTCGGCCGCGACGGCGCGGTGCCCGGCGCCGACGAAGGCGCGGCCGTTTTCCAGCGCGCCTGCGTCAGCGCCGAGTTCCGCGCGCTGCGCGCCAATGAGACCAGCCCGGTGACGCAGTGGCTGACGGCGCTCGCCAGGCTGGCGCACCGGGAATGCGGCGGGCCCGGCGTGGGCGCCATCGGCATGTGCTGGACCGGCAACTTCGCGCTCTCCATGATGCTGGAGCCCGCGGTGCTGGCACCTGTGCTGTCCCAGCCCTCGTTGCCGCTCAACGACCCGGCCGGCCTGGAGATATCGCCCGCCGACATCCAGGCGGTGCGCCGGCGGCTCGATAAAGAGAAGCTCACCGTGCTGGCCTATCGCTTCGAAGGCGACAAATTTTGCCGGGCCCAGCGCTTTGCGGCCTATGCCGAGGCCCTGGGCGACCGTTTTGTGGGCCGGGTGCTGCCGGACAGCGCCGCCAATACCGAGGTGCCGCCCTTCTTTGCCCGGCATGTGCCCACACCGCACAGCGTGGTGACGGCCCACCTGGTCGATGAGGCGGGCCAGCCCACGCTGGCGGCGCGCGACGAAATCCTGGCCTTTTTTGCCCAGCGCCTCAGCCCAGCACCGCCACGCCCTTGACCTGGGCGAACACGCGGCTGCCCGGCTGCAATCGCAGTGCCTGGGCCGATTTCTGCGTGATGCGGGCCAGCAGCGCGCTGCCGCCGGCGTCCAGGCCCACCATGAGCTGGCCCGGGCTGTCGGCCGCCAGGCCGGTGACGATGATCGGGAAGATGTTCTGCACGCTGGTACCCTCCTGGCGCGCCAGCGTGAGGCTCACGTCGCGCGCCTGGATGCGCACGCGCACGCGCTGGCCGACCTGCAGCGAAGGGTTGAGCAGGCTGATGCGGCCGCCGGGGAACTCGGCATGGCTCATGTGCCAGTCGGGCTCGACGGCGCTGACCACGGCGTCCAGCACCGCGGCTGCGGCATCGCCATGCGCCAGCGGCAAATCCAGTCGCGTCATCAGCTCGCGCGTGGGGCCCGAGGCCGTGACCCGGCCGGCATCCAGCAACACCAGGTGGTCGGCCAGCCGAGCGACCTCGTCGGGCGCGTGGCTGACGTAGAGTACTGGCATGTCGAGTTCGCCATGCAGGCGCTCCAGGTAGGGCAGGATTTCGGCCTTGCGGGCAAGGTCCAGCGAGGCCAGGGGCTCGTCCATCAGCAGCAGGCGCGGGCTGGTGACCAGCGCCCGGGCAATCGCCACGCGCTGGCGCTCGCCGCCCGAGAGCGTAGCGGGCATGCGCTGCATCAGCGCCTGCAGGCCCAGCAGCGCGATGGCTTGTTCGAGCGAAACGCGGCGCTGCGCCGGCGGCACACGGCGCAGGCCGAAGTCGAGGTTGCGGGCCACGTCCAGGTGCTCAAACAGGCTGGCCTCCTGGAACACATAACCCAAGGGGCGCCGGTGCACCGGCAAAAAGATGCCGGCGGCATCGTCCTGCCAGAGTTCGCCATTGACGAAGAGGTGGCCGCTGCCGGCGCGCTCCAGACCGGCGATGCAGCGCAGCAGGCTGGTCTTGCCGGAGCCCGAAGGGCCGAAGATGGCCGTGACCCCACGCCCCGGCACGGCCAGCGACACATCGAGCGAAAAGCCGGTGAATGCGCGGCGAAAGGATGCGGTGATGCCACCGCCCTCAGGCTTCATGCGCCCTGCCCTTTGCGCCGGCCCGGCTGCAGGGTGTTCAAGGTGTAGAGCGCCAGCAGCACCAGGAAGGAAAACACCAGCAGGCCGCCAGCCAGCCAGTGCGCCTGGCTGTATTCGAGCGCCTCCACATGGTCGTAGATCTGCACCGACATCACACGCGTCTTGCCGGGGATGTTGCCGCCCATCATGAGCACGATGCCAAACTCGCCCACCGTGTGCGCGAAGCCCATGACCGCGGCCGTCAGGTAGGCGGGCCGCGCCAGCGGCAGCACCACGCTGAAGAAAGTGTCCAGCGGCGAGGCCCGTAAGGTGGCGGCGGCTTCCAGCGGCCGCTCACCCAGGGCTTCAAAAGCGTTTTGCAGCGGCTGCACCACAAAAGGCATGGAATACAGGACCGAGCCGACCACCAAGCCGGCAAAGCTGAAAGGCAGCAGGCCCCAGCCCAGCGACTGCGTGAGCTGGCCAACCGGGCCGCTCGGGCCCATGAACACCAGCAGGTAAAAGCCCAGTACCACAGGCGGCAAGACCAGCGGCAAGGCCACCAGCGCGCCCACCGGCCCCTTGAGCCAGGAGCGCGTGCGCGCCAGCCACCAGGCCAGCGGCGTTCCGGCCAGCAGCAACACCAAAGTGGTGGTCGCCGCCAGCCGCAAGGTCAGCGCGAGTGCCTGCAGGCCTGCGGCATCCAGCATGGTCGGCCGCGCTTCAGGGCTCGTAGCCGAAGGCGCGTATCACTGCCTTGGCCTTGTCGGTCTTGAGATAGGCCATCAGCTGCGCCGCGGCCTTGCTGTCCTTGGCCTTGGCCAGCAGCACCGCGTCCTGGCGGATGGGGCTGTGCAGCTTGTCGGGAACTATCCAGGCCGAGCCCGACTTGATCTTGCCGCCTTCGTAGACCTGCGACAACGCGATAAAACCGAGTTCGGCATTGCCGGTGGAGACAAAGCTGAAGGCCTGGCCTATGCTTTCGCCCTGCACCAGCTTGGGCTCCAGCGCGGCCTGCAGGCCCAGCTTGTTCATGGTTTCGACGGCGGCCGCGCCATAGGGTGCGAGCTTGGGCGCGGCGATGGCGATCCTTTTGAAGTCGCCCTTTTTCAGGACCTCGCCCTGCGCATCGACCAGGCCGGGCTGCGCCGACCAGAGCACCAGCTTGCCGGTGGCATAGGTGAAGCGGCTGCCGTTCACGGCAGCGCCCTCTTTCTCCAGCCTGGCGGGGGTTTCATCGTCGGCCGCGAGGAACACCTCGAAGGGCGCGCCGTTGCTGATCTGCGCGTAGAACTTGCCGGTGGCGCCAAAGGTCAGCACCGCCTTGTGGCCCGTGTCTTTTTCGAAGTCGGCGGCGATCAGTTTCATCGGCGCCGTGAAGTTGGCCGCGACCGCGACCTGGATTTCCTCGGCCAGCGCAGCGGCCGAGGCCAGTGCGAGGCACAGCACCGGTAGCCAGCGCAACACGATTTTGGGCATCTGGGGACTCCGAAGGTGAAAGATGGAGGGTATTGGGACAGGCCGACTTGGCAGCGCATGGCCCACCGCCCAAGCGCTATTCTATTTTAGAATAGCGCTGCCTGCCCCCCGGGCCTTCCATGAAAAAACCCGCAGCCCCATCCACCGCCCCTTCCTTCGCCAGCGCCTTGGGCCACGAACCGGCCGACAAGCGCATCGACATCCTGCGCCTGGTCGGCGAGAGCGGGTCGATCTCGCAGGCAGCACGCCAGGCCGAAGTCAGCTACAAGGCCGCCTGGCAGGCCATAGACACCTTGAGCAACCTGGCCGGCGTGGCGCTGGTGGAGCGCGCCGTGGGCGGTTCGGGCGGCGGCGGCGCGACGCTGACGCCGGCGGGCCAGAAATTGCTGGCGGTTGCCGGCCTCCTGAATGAAACCCGCAGCCAGGTGCTGGCCGGTTTCAAGTCCAACGAATTGCTGCTGCCGCGCGCGCTGCCCACGCTCTCCAACATGGGCGTGCGCACCAGCATGCGCAACCAGCTACCTTGCGAGGTCGACAAGCTGGTGCTGCGGGGCCAGGTAGCGCATGTGCATTTGAGGCTGGCCGGCGGCGCCGCGCTGGTATCGCGCATCACCAAAGCCAGCGCCGAGTTGCTCGGCCTGAAAAAAGGTCAAACGGTGCTGGCACTGTGCAAGGCCACGGCGGTGGTGGTCAGCGCGCAAAGCTCCGCACCACCAGTCGGGCAAAGCCTGAAGGGCCAGGCCGTGCGGATCAGCCGCGGCGCCGGCGGCGACGAGGTGTCGCTGCAGCTTGACGGTGGCTTGCAACTGGTGGGTTTTGCGGCGCCGGGCAGCGGGCTGAAAGCCAAAAGCCTGGTGCAGGCGCAGATTGACGAGTCGGCCGTCGTGATAGCCTTGTCGGCCTAGCGCCTAGACAGGCGCCTCAAAAAGGTACTGGCGCGGCCCTAGCGCCTCGCCCTGCTGCGCCACCGGGTGTGCGACCACACCCCAGACTTTTTCAATGCAAAGCGGCGTGAGCACTTCGGCGGTGGCGCCGCTGCCCACCACCCGCCCTTGCTGCAGCACCACACAGCGGTCGCTGTAGCGCAGTGCGAGGTTCAGGTCGTGCAGCACAGCCACCACACCCACGCCCTGGGCGGTGGCCCAGGCGCGCACGAGTTGCAGCATGCGGTGCTGGTGCTGGAGGTCAAGCGCGGCGGTGGGTTCGTCCAACAATAGCCAGCGTGTGGACTGGCCCGCCAGTGGCTCCCACACCTGCGCCAGCGCGCGCGCCAGGTGGACACGCGCTTTTTCACCGCCTGAGAGCGTGTTGAGCACTCGGTGCTGCAAATGCTCGACCGCGGTGGCCTGCATGGCTTGCAGCACCACGTCGGCTTCATTCCGGCCGGGATGGCGGCGGTGCGGATAGCGGCCCAGCTCCACCACTTCGCGCACGGTGAACTCGAACGCGACCTGGGTTTCCTGCGCCACGCAGGCGCGCATGCGGGCCAGCTCGGCCGGGGCATGGGCGGACAGGGCCTTGCCGGCCAGGTGGACATGGCCGCCCGAAGGTTGGCGCTGGCCGGTCAGCAGCGACATCAAGGTGGACTTGCCCGCGCCGTTGGGGCCCAGCACGGCCGTGACCTGGCCGGCGATGAATTGCGCTGACACCGCCTGCAGCAGCGAACGGCCCGGCACCTCGACGCCTACACCGGCCACTTCCAGCATGCCGGCCAGCGGCAAAAAGTCGGTCTGGTTGCGTGCGTTCATGGCTCATATCCGGCTGCGGAAATGCCGCAGCAACAGCAAAAAGAAGGGCACGCCGACAAAAGCCGTCAGCACGCCCAGCGGCAGCTCGGCCGGCTTGACCATGGTGCGCGCCACGCTGTCCGCCGCCAGCACCAGGGCCGCGCCGAACAGGGCCGAGCCCGGCAGCACGACGCGGTGGTCAGGCCCGGCCACCAGGCGCACGCAATGCGGCGCCACCAGGCCGATAAAGCCAATGATTCCGGTGGTGGCCGTGACGGCGCCTACCGACAGTGCCGTCAGCAGCACCGCAAGGCGCTTGATGCGCTCCACCGGCACACCCAGCAGCGCCGCCTGCGCCTCGCCCAGCGCGATGGCATTCAGCGGCCTGGCCAGCGCGATGCCCGAGCCCACGGCCGCCGTCACCACCGACAACACCAGGGCCACCGCGCTCCAGCGCGCGCCGCCCAGGCTGCCCAGCAGCCAGAACTGGATGTTGCGCAATTGCTCATCGGTAGCCAGGAAAGTCAGGTAGCCCAGGCCGGCACCGGCAAGGGCGTTGATGGCCACGCCCGCGAGCAGCATCAGGCCGACCCGCGTTGCGCCGTCCTGTTGCGACAGGGCATACACCAGCATGGTGACCAGCAGGCTGCCCGCGAAAGCCGCGGCCACCAGCGTCCAGCTGCCCAGCGTGCGCGGCATGTCGGGAAACCACAGACTGCCCAGCACGATGGCCATGCCGGCGGCCAATGCCGCGCCGCTGCTGACGCCTATGAGGCCGGGGTCGGCCAGCGGGTTGCGGAACAGGCCCTGCATGAGCGCCCCGGACATGCCCAGCGCCGCCCCTGCCGCTACGCCCAGCAATAGCCGCGGCAAGCGTATGTTCATGAAAACCAGGTGCTCAGGCGTGGGCTGGGCGCTGCCGCCCAGCATGTCGAGCAGCACGTTCCAGAGTTGCAAGGGACTGATGGCATAAGCGCCGCGCGCGCTGCCCGCGACGAAGCTCAAGGCCAGCAACAGCACGCCCGCGCCCAGCACCAGCGCCGCCGGCCAGCGCCTATGGTCGCCGTGCAAAGCGGCCTTCATGCGCTGGCCCTGCGCCTGGCGGCATGCGGGGCCGACTGCACCAGCAGCAGCCGGTTGCCTTCGCAGTCGCTGATGCCCCATTCGCGGCCCCACTCCTGCTCCAGCAGCGCGGGCAGCGCCTGGCCGGGTGCCGATTGCAAGGCCATGTGCCATTGTTCGATGTTGTCCACCAGCAAGCGGCAAGCAAAGTGCTGCGGCGCCATGTCGGCGCGGCGCTGCCAGAGCTGCACCGTGACCGACTCGCGCGTGAGCACGGCGATGACGCCGGGCACGCTGTGCCGCACGGCAAACCCCCAGCCGTCGCGGTAAAACGCCAGCGCCTGGCGCAAATCAGCGCAGTGCAGCACCACCGGCGTGCGTGCGCAGAGGACTTCGGTCATGGCGGTTCTCCTGGGCTGGTCGTTCATGCGACGGCCTTCAGGCCGGCCTGGTGCAGCTCGGCCACGGCCTGCGGCAGGCGCGGGCCGAAACCGATCAGGTAGAGCGCGTCCAGCGCCACCAGCGCGCGGCGCTTGTAGGCGGGCGTGAGCTCCAGGCCGGGGCGCTGCCAGAATTTTTCGAGCCCGCCGACGGCCTCTACGCCCTGCGTGGTGGTGACGATCACGTCGGGCGCGGCGGCGACCACCGCCTCGGGCGTCATGGCGCGGTAGCCGGCGAAATTGCTGGCGCTGCCGGCAGTGATCAGGGCGTTGTCCAGGCCCGCGTAGTTCAGCATCGCATGCGCGGCGGTTTTCTCGCCGGCCACCTGCGGCGAGCCCGAATGCGAAAGGATAAAGATGGCGCGGGGTTTGCGGCCGCCCCTGCGGGCCACGGCGGCCAGTACCTCGGCCCACTGGGCATCAAGTTTGGCCTGCAGCGCGGCGGCCTGGGCCAAGCGGGCCGTGGCCCGCCCCACCGCGGCAACCTTGCGCTGCACTTCAGTCCAGCTGTGGTCGGCCTCCACCAGTTCCACCTTGACGCCGGCGTTACGAATCTGGTCCATCACCACATGGGGGCCGGCTTCGGTCGTGCCTATCACCGCGTCGGGTTTGAGCGAGAGCAGGCCTTCGGCCGACAGCTGGCGCATATAGCCGACCTTGGGCGTCTGCAGGGCCGCGGCCGGGTAAAGGCTGGTGGTGTCGGTGCCGACGAGTTGCTTTTCAGCGCCCAGCGCGTAGACGATTTCCGTGGTCGCGCCGCTCACCGAGACGATGCGCGGCATCTTCGCCGGCACCTGGGCTTGGGCCTGCGCAGCAGTCGCAGACAGGCCGCAAACGCTGGAGGCGGCGGAAACCACCGGCAGTGAAAAATACCGCAAGGCGTCGCGCCGGCGGAGCAAAGAAGGGGCTGCTGTCATGGGAAGCCTTGTGGGGGAGTGTTTTACGCAAGGAAGTCTTCATGCGATGTTCTGCGCGATGCGCCAAAGCACGCCGGAAGGGTCGCCGAGCACAAAGTCGCGCTGACGCCAGGGCTGGTCTTGCGGCGCTGCGGTGCGCACGCCGTAGCGGGTCGCGATGTCCGTCTTCTGCAGCCGCGCCCACCAGCTTTCCACGTCCTGCACGATCAGGTGCATCATGAAATTGCTGGCGTGTTCGGCCACAAAAAAGTTCTGCAGGAAGAAGGCCGTGTCGCCCAGGCGCATATAGGCCAGGGTGTCGTCCGACCAGGGGACCTCAAAGCCAAGCTCTTCATAGAACCGCTTGGACAGCGCAAAGTCCTTGGCCGGCACAAAGGCCTTGATCTCCACGGCGCCGAAACCGTTTCCGGCATCGCTCATGCGGCTTCCTTGAATCTGGGCAGGCGCGCCACGATGTCGCGCCAGGCCTGCAGCTCGGGAACACCGGGCTTGCGCGCGCCGAAGAACATCGCCATCAGCTCGCCCGCGCCGTCGAAGACTTCCACCGAGGTAACCAGGCCCTCGGTCGTGGGCTTCTCCACAATCCAGGCACTCTTGACCATGTCTTCGCGCAGGTGCAGGTTAAAGCCCGAATCCAGCACATTGATCCACTGCGCCGTCGGCGTGACCATGGGCTCGACGCGCTTGACCGGCCCGGTATGGATCTGGATGCAGCCCGGGCTGCCGACGAACACCATGATGGGCGCGCCGTCCATGGAGGCTTCATCGAGCAGCTTGCGCACAATGCCCAGGTCGGCCCTCTGGGTGAAGCGGCCTTCGACCAGGCGAAAGGCCTGCTGGCGCTCGGCGCCGGCCTTGCCGATCAGGCCGAAAAACTCGTGCGTGTCCTTCATCTGGCTCCATCCCTGGGCCAGTGCGGCGGCATCGATTTCCGCGTCGGGCTTGGGCGCTTCTTTGGGCACGGCGGGGGTGAAGGCATAGCCCTTGCCGGCGTCACTGAACTGGTTGGCGACATCCCTGAAGGCTTCGCGGTCGGTCTCGGGCCGCGCGAACACCTTGTGCACGGCCACACCGTGCGCGTCAAAAAACTGCAGGCTTTCCGAGGCCGGATTTTTGGGATCATTGGCCGGCTCAAAGACGTAAAAACCGGCGTGCCAGCGGCTGAAGAAAATGCGCAGGTCGATCTCTTCGCCCAGGGCCAAGCCCATATGGCCCTGCGCGCTGATGTTGCGGTAGACACCGGTTTTTTCATGCACGGTGGCTTCATTGCGCGTGAGAGCCATCACCGGACCGCACAGCTCCAGCGCCTGCAGGATCTCGACCCAGGGGCCTTTGAGCGGCGTAGCCTTGAGGGCATGCTCGTGCGTACCCGCGTGGGCGGCAACGGCCTGGCCTTCGGTGATGCCCAGGCTCTCGGCGGCATCTTTGGCACGCTTGCCGCTGCTACGCGCGGCGGCGAAGCGCTCGCGCAGGGCGGCCGGGTTCAGGCGGGCCGTGCCGGCATCTGCATGGCTTGCGGCGTCGGGCCGCGTCTGGGTTTGAAGGACTGCGCTCATTGAAGGGTCTCCGGGGTTATGTGCCAAAGCACGCGGTGGGTATCAGAAGGGTCCGCAGGCAAACGCCCCTGCTGTGGCTGGTCGGGGCCGGGCTGCAAAAGCCGCATCCACAGGGGATGCAGGTTGGCGGCAATGGCCCTGAAATTCGGTGGCGCGCCGACATGGCGCGACAGCATGAGGAGGTTGTCGGTGATCTTTTGGGCCAGCAAGGCGCGCTGCCCTTCGCAACAGGCCTGGGCATGGCCGGTCATGAGCGCCAGCGTCCCGGCCAGCAGGGCTTGCGCCGGGGGCAGGCCACGCGTGTCGGCCGCACCGCTGTCGCCATCGTTGGAACCATGGTCGGGAAACTGGCTCATGCGCTTTCCTTCTGGCTTGTAAAAGGTACAGGTCGGTATCAAAAATCGGCGACCAGCGAGACGTTGAAGTACCGGCCCGGCTGGCTGTAGGCGTCGCGGAAGGAGGAGTTGGCCGCCACACCGCGGACGTCCGACCAGTTCCAGTACTTTTTATTCGTCAGATTGATCAGGCCGGCGTTCAGGCGCAGGGTTTTGCTGAAGCGCCACTGGCCGGTCAGGTCCAGCGTGGTCGCGGACGGCACGGCGAACTGCGCGGCCGCCACCGGCACCGCGGGCGGCGAGGCGGCAATGGTCTGCGCGCTGATGTCGTCGAACTTCTTGGCTGAGTGGTGGTTCGCATCCAGGCGCACATCCCAGGACGGGGTCTCATACTTCAGGCCGACACTGAGCTTGGCCGGGTCTATGGTGTCCAGCGGCTTGCCGGTGTTCTTCACGGTGCCGCGGGTGTAGCCGTAGGAGAACGGCGTGCTGAGCTTGCCGTCGCCGAACTTGCCCCAGTTCATGTCGCCCTTGATCTCAAAGCCGCTGATGGTGGCGTTGTCGATGTTGATCGACTGGATCACGGCGGGGTTGGCTGGGTTGCCGAAGGCGCCGCTCACGATGGCGCCGTCCTGGATCAGGTCTTTGAAGCGGCCGTAAAACACGGCCGTGTCGAAGCTCAATTGCTCCAGCCGCGCGCGCACCCCGAATTCGACGTTGCGGCTCTTTTCCGGTTTGAGGTTGGGATTGGGCACGGTGCGGTAGCCGCCGGCCAGGTTCTGGAAGAAACCGTTCACCTGCCCCGCATTGGGCGCGCGGAAACCACTAGCGTAGTTGCCAAAGAAACTCCACTGCGACGTGGCACGGTAGATGACGCCGACCTTGGGCGATACCGCCGAGCCCGACATCGACACCGCGGGCACCGGGAAGCCGGCCTGCGCTGCGTCTATCTTGAAGCTGTCGGCACGCACGCCCGGCGTCACGCTCCAGTCGCCCAGCATGAATTCATCCTGCACATAAACAGCGGTGGCGGTCTCCGTGGTGTCGGGGAAGCGCTTGAGCGGGAAGGTTTCACCGGCGGGCGGCACCAGGCCGGTCTGCAGGTTTTCGATTTTTGCGCTGGTGTGGTCCAGGCCGTAGGTGATCTTCTGCGCCGAGTTGGCGCCCGTGCGGATGGTTTTGTCGGCCTGAATGCTGGCCTGCAGCGTGCGTTCGCTGTAGCTCGTGTCGCGCACGCGCTCCTGCGGCAGCGCCGTGCGCCGCTCATAGGTGTAGTCCTTGGACTTCGCGTCCTGGTAGCTGAGCACGGTCTGGATGTTGTCGGTCAGTACGGTGTCGACTTTGTACCTGGCGTCCCAGGTGAGGCGGTCGCGATCCATCTTGCCGCTCGAATAGGAGTCCAGCACCGTGGCCGAACGCGCAGTCAGCAAGTTGTAGTCGCTCTTTTTGTCGACGTGCTCGAAGGTGATGACGTGTTTTTGCGAAGCGGTCGGCGTCAGCACGACCTTGCCCAGCAGGGAGTTGGTCTTGTCGCTTTGCGGATTGGGCACCGTGCGGGTAAAGCCGGTGCCGCTGTTGTCGCCGCGGTTCTCCAGTTCCTTGCCGCTGCTGGTGGCCAGATTCAGCTGCCAGGCCAGCATCTCGTTGACACGGCCGGCAATCGTGCCGCTGACGGCGCTCTCGTTGTTGTCGCCGCTGTAGCTGATGGATGCGCGGCCGCCCAGCGACTTGCCGTCCCGCAGGTAGTCGTCCGGCTCATAGGTGATGAAGTTGACCAGGCCGGCAATGCCGTCGGAGCCATACAGCGCGGAGGCCGGTCCCTTGACGATTTCGATGCGCTTGATGAGGTCTATGGACACGCTGTCGCGCCCGAAGGAATTGGGGCTGAAGGCATAGCTGCGCGGAATGCGTATGCCGTCCACCATCATCAACACGCGGTTGCCGTCTAGGCCGCGGATATTGAAACCGGCATTGCCCTCGCGGCCGGTATCGCCTTGCGCCAGACCGAAACGCGCCGGCGCGCGGCGCACGGAGACGTTGGGAATATTTTTGGCCGCATCGCGGATGTCCCTGATCTGCCCCTGCTCGATGTCGTCGGCATCGATCACGTCGATGGTTTGCGGGATGTCGTCGACCGACTGCTCGCCGCGCGAGCCGCTGACGACAATTTCTTTCAGGGCGGCGACTTGCACCGCGGCGGGCACCGTCTGTGCCTGCGCGGCAAAGCCGGCGCCACAGGCCAGGGCGGTCAACAGGGAGATTTCGCGCAGCGCGAAGCGGGAGGAAGGATGGATGGAAGTCATGCAAGCCCAAAGTAAGAGGTTTGGAGGGCTTGCTGCGGCAACGCGAATGAGCCTGTCGGCTCCCGGTCACTTGTGGCTGGCTCTGGAGAGATCGAAGTATATGCGAATTGTTCTCATTCGCAACATTTGGATGCAAAAAAATCAGTGAAACCTCCGTCCTGGCGCGTCTCCCGCTGTGTCATGGGTCACCATGAAGTCACAGGGAGCGGCAAAGATAGCGGCCGGACAAGCCGCATCGCACCTATCCAATCAATAGTCAATATCAATCGTTTATGAGTAGTTAAAAGTTATATACTATCGATTCGCCGGCAAGTTTTAGCCTTTTTTCATCACCTATAGGAATCCATCTAGATGTCCCTGATCAATACCCAAGTCCAGCCCTTCAAAACCCAAGCTTTTCTCAATGGCAAGTTCATCGACGTTTCCGACGAATCGCTGAAGGGCAAATGGTCGGTCCTGATCTTTATGCCGGCTGCATTCACTTTCAACTGCCCCACGGAAGTCGAAGATGCCGCCGACAACTACGCCGAATTCCAGAAGGCCGGTGCAGAGGTCTACATCGTGACCACCGACACCCATTTCTCGCACAAGGTCTGGCACGAAACCTCCCCCGCCGTCGGCAAGGCCAAGTTCCCGCTGGTGGGCGACCCGACTCACACCTTGACCAAGGCCTTTGACGTGTTCATTCCCGAAGAAGGCCTGGCACTGCGCGGCACCTTCGTGATCAACCCCGAAGGCGTCATCAAGACCGCCGAAGTGCACTCCAACGAGATCGCACGCGACGTCAAGGAAACCCTGCGCAAGCTGAAGGCGGCCCAATACACGGCAGCCCACCCCGGCCAGGTTTGCCCCGCGAAGTGGAACGAAGGCGCCAAGACCATCGCCCCGTCCATCGACCTGGTCGGCAAGATCTAAGCGCCCTGCTGCCCTCCTGACAAGGCCCGGGGGCCCGGCACATGTGTGCCGTCCCGGGCTTTTTTGTTCCCTTTTGATCCCGTTTTGCCATTGAAAGTGAGTCCCCCATGCTCGACGACGCCACCAAAGCCCAACTGAAAAGCTACCTCGAACGCGCCACGCAACCGATCGAAATCGTTGCCTCGCTCGACGAGAGCGAAGCCTCCGGCGAAGTGCTGTCGCTGCTCAAGGACGTCGCCGGGGCCTCGCCGCTGGTCAAGCTAACGGAAAGCCGCGACGACAATCACCGCAAGCCCTCGTTCTCGATCAACCGTCCGAGCGAAAACCACGGCCCGCGTTTTGCCGGCCTGCCCATGGGCCATGAATTCACCTCGCTGATCCTTGCCTTGCTGCAGGTCGGCGGCTACCCGCCCAAGGTCGAGCAGGCCGTGCTGGAGCAGATCCGCGCACTCGACGGCGATTTCGACTTCGAGGTGTATGTCTCGCTGACCTGCCACAACTGCCCTGATGTCGTGCAAGCCCTGAACCTGATGGCGGTGCAGAACCCGCGCATCAAGACCACGATGATCGAGGGCGGCACCTTCCAGGACGAAGTGAAGGAGCGCGAGATCATGGGCGTGCCCACGGTCTTCCTCAACGGCACCATGTTCGGCAACGGCCGCATGAGCCTGGAAGAAATCCTCGCCAAGATCGACACCAGCGGTGTGGAACGCGAAGCCAAGATCATCGACAAGAAGGAAGCCTTCGATGTTCTGATCGTCGGCGGCGGCCCCGCCGGCGCAGCCGCTGCCGTGTATGCCGCGCGCAAGGGCATACGCACCGGCGTGGCCTCGGAACGTTTCGGCGGCCAGGTGCTAGACACCATGGGCATCGAGAACTTCATTTCCATCAAGGAAACCGAAGGGCCCAAATTCGCCCACGCGCTGGAAGAGCACGTGCGCAATTACGACGTGGACATCATGAACCTGCAGCGCGCCAAGGCCTTGATCCCGAACAGCGGTCCGGACAAAAACCTGATCGAAGTCCAGCTTGAAAACGGCGCTTCGCTCAAGAGCAAGTCCATCGTGATTTCAACCGGCGCGCGCTGGCGCAACATCAACGTGCCCGGCGAGCATGAGTTCAAGAACAAAGGCGTGGCCTACTGCCCGCACTGCGACGGCCCATTGTTCAAGGGCAAGCGCGTGGCGGTCATAGGCGGCGGCAACTCGGGCGTCGAGGCGGCCATCGACCTGGCCGGCATCGTCGGCCATGTGACGTTGATCGAGTTCGACACCGCTTTGCGCGCCGATGCCGTGCTGCAGCGCAAGCTGAACAGCCTGGCGAACGTCACGGTGATCACCAACGCGCAGACCACCGAAATCACCGGCGACCAAAAGGTCAACGGCCTGGTCTACAAGGACCGCGCCGGCGGCGAACTGAAAACCGTGGCGCTCGAAGGCGTGTTCATCCAGATCGGCCTGGTGCCCAACACCGACTGGCTCAAAGGAACGGTCGAGTTGTCGAAACACGGCGAGATCATCGTCGACGCCAAGGGCCAGACCTCGGTACCCGGCGTGTTCGCGGCCGGCGACGTGACGACGGTGCCCTTCAAGCAGATCATCATCGCGGCCGGTGAAGGCGCGAAGGCCGCCCTCAGCGCCTTCGACTACCTGATCCGCAGCCCCATCGCTGCGCAATAAGCCCTTGGCATGATGAAGCGCTGAAAGCCAAAAAGCCGCCCCGACCGGGCGGCTTTTTTTTGCGTCACAGGACGGGAATCCCGCCAAAAACCGGACGAACCCTAGCGTCTTTCAGATGAGAATTACTCTCATTGATGCTATAGTCCGCAGCGCCCTTTCCCTTTGTTCTCTTCCGCTAGCCAGACATCCCAGCAGCCTCTCGCGCTGCCAGGCGCAGCAAGCCAACAACCTGCCCACGCGGCTCCTGAATTTCCGCCACTCGCCGTGGCGCATCGGGCCGACGTGTGCACGCCAGTTTCCTGGCGTTCCTCCCCGGAGTTTTGACTTGTCCAGCTCGAACTTGACGTGCACCACACGCCGCCTGGCCCCGTTCAGCGTTCTTTCCCTGGCCACCGCGCTCCAGGATGGCGGCACGGCCTGCACACCCCCAGCGCCGCACGGCCGAAGCTGATGTGCACCACCTACCGTTTCTAGGCATGAAGGAGAACTACGATGAACAGCCGCAAGGTCAAAACCTGGACCTGGATCCACAAATGGAGCAGCCTGGTCTGCACGGTCTTCATGCTGCTGCTGTGCCTGACCGGGCTGCCTCTGATTTTTCACCATGAGATCGGCCATTTATTGGGTACTGAAGTGGAAGTGCCAGACCTCCCCAAAGACACGCCGCGCGCCAGCCTCGACAAGGTGATGCAGGTGGCGCAGGCCTTGCACCCGGGCAAGGTGCCCATGTTCGCCTCACACGAGATCGACGACGACCGCTTCTGGTACGTCACGCTGGGTGACACGCCGACCTCCGAGGTCGGCAACAAAACCGTCGCTGTCGATGCGCGCAGCGCCGCAGTGCTGGCGCAGCCGAAGTTCGACGAAGGTTTTATGTACATCATGCTCAAGCTGCATGTGGACCTGTTCGCCGGGCTGCCCGGCAAGCTGTTCCTGGGCTTGATGGGCCTCTTGCTGCTGCTGGCGATTGTTTCGGGCGTGGTGCTGTACGCACCCTTTATGCGCAAGCTGGAGTTCGGCGCCGTGCGGCAAAGCCGGCCGCGCGCCAGATGGCTGGACCTGCACAACCTGCTGGGCATCGTGACTTTGGTGTGGGCCTTCACCGTGGGCGCCACCGGGATGATCAACACCTGGGCCGATCTGGTGATCAAATACTGGCAGTACGACCAGCTCAGCGCGCTGCTGGCACCTTACCAGGGGCAAAAGCCGCCGGCTCGGCTGGCCTCGGTGCAGCAGGCGGCATCGTCGGCCACCGCGCTCGCCCCCGATATGAAGATGGCTTTCATCGCCTTTCCGGGCACGACGTTTTCCAGCCCGCACCACTACACGGTGTTCCTGCGCGGCAATGAGCCTTTCAATTCACGCCTGCTCAAGCCGGTGCTGGTGGATGCGGGTACCAATGCGCTCACCGCCAGCCCGCCGCTGCCCTGGTACCTCACCGCGCTGCTGGTATCGCAGCCGCTGCACTTCGGCGATTACGGCGGCATGCCCATGCAAATCCTCTGGGCGCTGCTGGACATCGCCACCATCGTCGTGCTGGGCAGCGGCCTCTACCTGTGGATCAAGCGCCGCAACCCGGCGGCGAAACCAACCACGACCACACATGTGCCAGAGCCGCGCGCCCTCGGCCGCAAAGCACCGGACGGTGCCGCATGAACGCATTGACGAACTCCTTCTGGCGCCTTTGGCGCTGGCCCCTGATGCTAGGCCTGCTTAGCACCAGCGGCTTGCTGAGCGCACTGGTCTCCGACGGCTGGGGCGACTGGTGGGCCTGGTTGAGCCTGGGCCTGCCGGTCGCCGTGATGGCCTGGTTCGCGTGGGTGCCCCGCAAACCGGACGGGCGCTGAGCAGCAGCGAGACCTTGGCGCCGGCATGGCGTCGCAGGGCTCGCGAACGACAGCTTCGCGCAGGCGATAAAATACGACGCTGCTCACGCACGATCTGAAGGCTGAACTGAAGGAGTGCGCGGCGGGCCTCCTGCCCTCTTGCATTGTCCAAACTACTTTTCGTTCTTTCCTTCTTCCTTTTTCTCATGAGCGCCTTTAACACCGAACGCATTATTTCCGTCCACCACTGGACCGATACGCTCTTTAGCTTCACTGCCACGCGCGATCCCGGCTTTCGTTTCGTCAACGGCCAGTTCACGATGATCGGCCTGCCCGTCGACGGCAAGCCATTGATGCGCGCCTACAGCGTAGCCAGCGCCAACCATGAAGACCAACTGGAATTTTTCAGCATCAAGGTGGCCAACGGCCCGCTGACCTCCCGGCTGCAACACCTGAAGCCTGGCGATGACATCCTGGTGGGCCGCAAGCCCACCGGAACGCTGCTGCTGCAAAACCTGCTGCCCGGCAAGACGCTGTGGCTGCTGGCGACTGGCACCGGCCTGGCACCCTTCCTCTCGCTGATCAAGGACCCCGACACCTACGAGCGCTTTGAGCGCGTGGTGCTGGTGCACGGCTGCCGCACCAGCGCCGAGCTGGCTTACCGCGGGCTGATCGAGCACGAGTTGCATGAGCATGAGTTCCTGGGCGAACTGGTGCGCGGCCGGCTGATGTACTACCCGACCGTGACGCGCGAGCGCTTTCGCAACGAGGGTCGCATCACCGAGCTCATGCAGTCGGGCAAGATCTACAGCGACCTCGGCTTGCCGGCGATCTCGACGGAAAACGACCGCCTGATGCTGTGCGGCAGCCCCGACATGCTGCGCGACATCAAGGCCATGCTGGAAGCCCAGGGTCTGGAAGAGGGCAATATGCAGCATGCCGGCCACTTCGTGGTGGAGCGCGCCTTCGCCGAGCGCTGAACGCCGGCCCCGCAGCAATACGAACGGTTCTCACAATCAAACGCAAGCAGACCGCGCCAGCGGGGGAATGCTTGAGTTGCGAGCTGCGGCCAGTGACAATGGGCGATCCGAACTACAACGATAAGGAATTCCCATGAAAGGCGACGCAAAAGTCATCGCTCATCTGCAGGCGCAGCTCAAGAATGAACTGACGGCCATCAACCAGTACTTTCTGCACTACCGCATGTACAAGCACTGGGGCCTGGACAAGCTGGCCAAGAAGGAATACGAGGAATCCATCGGCGAAATGAAACACGCCGACAAGCTGATGGACCGCATCTTCATGCTCGACGGCCTGCCCAACCTGCAGGACCTGGGCAAGCTGCTGATCGGCGAGGACGTGCTGGAAGCCCTGAACTGCGACCTGAAAGCCGAAACCGGCGCGCAGGCGACGATCAAGGACGGCATCGCCCACTGCGAAAGCGTGCGCGACTACGTCTCTCGCGACCTGCTGCAGGAGATCCTGGACGACACCGAAGAGCACATCGACTTTCTGGAAACCCAGATCGAGCTGGTCGCCAAGGTCGGCATGCAGAACTACCTGCAAAGCCAGATGGGCGAGATCAGCTAAGCCCTGGCGGCAAGCCCGCACCTTTGGTGCGGCTCAACAAAATACGGGGCCTGTGGGCCCCGTCGTCGTTTCGGCAGCTTGTGCCGCCTGTCTCATTCCCGCGCGACCCCGTCTTGCAATCCGCTTTGGTCCCTCGGTTTTGCATTTTTGCCACAAAAACAAGCCTTGCGGCACCCAATTCTTCATCGTTCAGAAACAAGATATTACGAATCATTATCATTTGAGATAAACTTCGAGCGATCTTTTCGAGCCAGCCAACTCGCGTCCCTTTTCGGTGATTTCGGGCCAGCCAAGCTTTTTCCTGAACCCGGTCCGCCTGCCACAGGCCGGACCTTGCTTGGAGGCCATCTTGGCACACCCGTCCGCTCGCGCCGCAAAAACTGCGCGCAACAAAAAGAACCGCAATGCCGGTACCAACAGCTTCGCCCCTCTCGCCGCGCCAGCGGCTTCTGCCTCATCCTCCGACAAAGCCCTGCTGCCGCTGGGCGCGCTGATGCTGGCTGTATCAGTGTCCGGATGGGCGCAAAGCGCCGCCCCGGCCCCCGCCGCCGCAAGCACCACGACCTCCACACAGGCCGAGGGAAAAACCCTGGCGCCCGTCACGGTCACAGGCACGCGCGACCGCGAGAACCAAACCTACCAGAGCGGCATCACCAGCGTCGGCAAGATGCCCGTGGCGGCCAAGGACATCCCCCAATCGCTGACGGTCGTCAATGAAAAGCTGATGCACGACCAGGGCAAGGACAGCTTCAAGAGCGCCCTGGAAAACGTCATCGGCATCACGTTTGAAGCCGGCGAAGGCGGCCGCGTCGGCGACAACATCCGCCTGCGCGGCTTCAGCGCGGCGGGCGACATTTACCTGGACGGCATGCGCGACATCGCGCAGTACAACCGCGACAATTTCAACACCGAGCGCGTGGAAGTCCTGCGCGGCGCAGCCTCCATGCTGTTCGGCCGCGGCTCCACCGGCGGCGTGATCAACCAGGTCAGCAAGCAGGCGCGCCTGATCACCGAACACGAGGTGAACGCCACTGTCGGCACCAAGGGCTACCAGCGCTACCAGGGCGACTTCAACTTCAAACTGGACGACGATGCGGCCTTGCGCATCAACGCCATGGCCACCGACGGCGATGGCCGCGGCGAAAACGCCAGCGCCTCCACCCACCGCCGCGGCCTGGCGGTGGACTACCGTTTCGGCATCGGCACGGCCAACGAATTTGAAATCAGCTACTACCACCTGCATTACAACGACAAACCCGACTGGGGTTTTGCGTGGCTCAATAGCCGTCCCGCGCCCTCGCCGACCAACAAATACTGGTATGGCCTGAACACCGACTTTCAAAATGACAAGGCCGATGCTCTGACGCTGTCGCACACGCACCGCTGGGCCGATGGCAGCAGCCTGAAGACCACGCTACGCGACGGTTATTACTCACGCGCCATGTGGGCCACGCAGTCCAGTTTCGCCGCGGGCACCACGATCTTCAACCTGAATCCGAACACGGTGGTCAACCGTAGCAATAACTCCAAGTCGGGCAAGGAGCATCACACCTTCCTGCAGACGGACTACCTGACAAGCACCAACTGGTTTGGACGCAAAAACAGCATTCTTGTCGGCGCTGAATATGCGGTTGAGAACTCCAGCCGATCCACCTATCCGTCCATAACCAACGCGCTCACGCCAAAACCCTCGACCACGGTTGGAAACCCGATCAGCGCAGGTATCGGTGGCAATCTCACGGATCGTGTCGCAACGCAATTCAAAGCCACCACGCTGGGGCTTTACGGACAGGACACCCTTGAACTTACCCCTTATTGGAAACTGGTGGGTGGGCTTCGGATCGATAACTTCCGGGGAGACTTCGACCGCTCTGGAAATGCCGCACCCAACAATACTCGTCTGAAGCGATCGGACACATTGCTCAGCAAACGTCTGGGCGTGATGTTCCAGCCGACGGAAGAAGTGAGCTATTACGCGGCGTATGGCACCTCCTTCAATACCCAGGGCGATCTCTACCAGTTTGATGCGCAATCGGCCAATACACCGCCCGAGAGCAGCCGCAATATGGAAATCGGCGCCAAATGGGAACTCTATGGCGGTGACCTGTCACTGCGCGCCGCACTGGCACGCACTGAAAAATACAACGAGCGCAACACCGACACAACGGGCCCAAGCCCATTTGATTCCTATATTTTGTCCGGCAAACGCCATACCGACGCCCTCGAATTCGAAGTCGCAGGCCGAATCACGCCCCAGTGGGATATTTTTGCGGGCATTGGCTTCCTCAAAGCCAGGATCGACCAATCCGGCAGCAGTCCGGCAAGCCAAGCCGAGGTGGGCCAAAACCCGGGCCTGAGCCCAAGCCGCCAGGCCAACCTGTTCACCACTTACCGCATAGGCGACAAGTGGCGCATCGGCGGCGGCTTCACTGCCGTCAGCACCAACAAGCCGGCCAACAGCGTCACCACCTTCAACCGCGCACCCGGCTATGTCAAAGCCGACGCGCTGGTGGAATACCGCATCAGCGAAGGCAATACCGTCAAGCTGAACATCGACAACCTCTTCGACAAGGTCTACTACAACACGCTGTACCGCGGTTTCGCCGCGCCCGGCGACGCACGCAGCGTGCGTGTGACGCTGACCAGCAAGTTCTGATTCGAAGAAGCGAATTTTTTCAAGGTTTTGGGCACCTGGGGGATACTCCGGGTGCCTTTTTCATTTCAGCGATCTTTCCGGAGATTCCTCCATGCTGCTTCGCATTCATCAAGCCCTCCAGCCCGACGAACTCGCGCAGGTCCGCGAGCTGATCCTGGGCGCCGACTGGGCCGACGGCCGCATCACCGCCGGCAGCCAGAGCGGTACCGTCAAGAACAACCGGCAACTGCCCGAAGAATTGCCGGCCGCCCAGCAGGCGCGCCATATCGTGTCGGTGGCCTTGGCCCGCAACCCCATGTTCGTCACTGGGGCGCTGCCCAAATCGGTCTATCCGCCGCTGTTCAACCGCTACGGCGGCGACGCCAACAACTTCGGCAACCACATCGACAATGCCGTGCGCACGCATGCGGCCACGGCGCGCCATGTCCGCACCGACATCTCCTGCACGCTGTTCCTGAGCGATCCGGCCAGCTATGACGGCGGCGAGCTGGTGGTGCAGGACACCTATGGCGAACAGCGCATCAAATTCGAGGCCGGTGACCTGGTCATGTACCCGGGCACCTCCGTGCACCGCGTTGAGCCGGTCACGCGCGGCGAACGGCTGGCCTGCTTTTTCTGGATCGAAAGCATGGTCCGCTCCGATGCCCAGCGCCGGCTTCTGTACGAGATGGACATGGCCATCACCTCGCTGCGCCAGAAAGACCTGGAACGCGCGGCCCAAGGCGCCGCCGAAAGCCCGGAAGTGGTGCGCCTGACCGGCTGCTATCACAACCTGCTGCGCATGTGGGCTGAAGTCTAAAGGCCTCGCCGGACATCACCCCTACCGCTGGGGGCCTTTTGGGGCCGGGGAGCGCGGCCGTGCCCCGCCCGAACACTACAAAATTCATAGCATCAAAGGCTTGACAGTCATTGCTCAGCGGGATTTCCAGGCTACGCTGGACGGTGAATGGTGTGCCGGCGGCAGCCCTGTATCGAAATAATGCCCCTTAAGATTGCAAATGCGACAGATTCGCATTTATAATCTACGCATCGATTGAATCAATCCCCAGCCAAGCCACTCCATGATTGTTTGTGTCTGCCGCCGTATCTCCGACCGCGAAATCGTCCGCCATGCCCGTGCGGGCCTGGGCTTTGACGAGATTCAGTTCGAACTCGGCGTGGCCACCCAGTGCGGCCAGTGCGAAGGTTGCGCCCGTGACGTGGTGGCGCAGTGCAGCAACAGCTGCCCGACCGCCAACATCAAGCTTGCCACCCATACACAGGAAGGCGGCCCATGGAACATCTTGCAACACTCACCCCAAGCCTGATCGCGGCACTTCCTGCCAGCCTGGTCCTGGTGGTAGCTTCCACGTGGTGGATCTTCCGCCGCTGATTCTGCTCAAACATCGTTAGAACCGGACCGCGACACATTCGCGGCCCTTCGCCTACCCACCATTTCCCGATGACCGCCACCTTTTCCACCGCCCCGCGCCCGCCCGCGCCACGCCAGCCCCTGAGCCGGAATGCCGTGATCGCCCTGGTCGTGGTCGGCCTGCACATCGGCTTCATCTGGGCACTGCAGAGCGGCCTGCTGATGCGCGCCGCGGAAATCGTGGTGCCTGTGGAAATCCTGACGCAGTTCGTCGACCCGCCAGCCCCCAAGGTGGAACCCGTTCCCCCAACGCCGCCTACGCCCCCGGTTCAGAAAAAAGCCATCGCCAAAGCGCCCGTGCAGCCAGCGCCCCAGCCTCTGGCCATCACGGACCCAACGCCGTCGCCAAACGCACCGACTGGCGTGGTCGCGCCGCCGCTACCGCCGGCACCCGTTGCCGTGGCACCCGTGGCACCCGTTGCACCGCCTGCCGCTGTGCAATTGCCTTCCAGCGACGCTGACTACCTGTACAACCCCAAACCGCCCTACCCACCCATCAGCAGACGACGGGGTGAACAAGGCAAGGTGATGGTGCGCGTGCTCGTTGGCGTTGACGGACAGGTCAAGAAATCTGAGGTCCTTAAGTCCAGCGGCTTTGACCGGCTTGACCAGGGAGCTGTCAATGGCGTCTTGAAGTGGCGCTTTGTGCCGAGCAAGCGCGGCGGCGTACCTCAGGAAACATGGGTTGAGGTGCCCGTCATTTTCGTTATGGACTAACTAACTTTTTAAACCCGTGGAGTATTGATTCATGAATTCCCAATTCGGCCTTGCCAACGTCTGGAGCCAGGGCGATATCGTCACCAAATCAGTGGCGGTGCTGCTGCTGGTGATGTCGCTGGCCTCGTGGATGGTCATCATCATCAAGTCGCTGGACCTCATCAAATACAAAAAGATCGCCCGCGCGGCCGAAGACTTCTGGCATAGCGAGGATTTCGCGGCCGGCCTCACCAAGCTCGGCGGCGACCCAACCAACCCCTTCCGCCAGCTGGCCCTGGAAGGCCGCGAAGCCACCCTGCACCACCGCAACACCAAGGCGCACCTGCATGACGCTCTGGACGTGAGCGACTGGGTCACGCGCACACTGCGCAACACCATCGACGAATTCACCGGCAAGCTGCAGTCCGGCCTGGCCATACTGGCCTCCGTCGGCTCAACCGCGCCCTTCGTTGGCCTGTTCGGCACCGTGTGGGGCATCTACCATGCGCTGCTGTCCATAGGCGCGGCCGGCCAAGCGACGATTGACAAGGTGGCTGGCCCCATCGGCGAATCGCTGATCATGACGGCCCTGGGCCTGGCCGTAGCCATTCCCGCGGTGCTGGGCTACAACGCGCTGGTGCGCGGCAACAAGGGCGTTCTGCAAAAGCTCAACCGCTTCGCGCACGACCTGCATGCCTATTTCGTGACCGGCGCCCGCGTGAGCGCCGGCGGCCAGGCCAACGTCGTGGCCATGAAAAAGGCCTGAGCCCCATCCAAACAGCCCCCCGCGACCTGTAACGCGGGGCTCCCTATTCAGCGACCGAGAAGCACCATGGCCTTTGGAACCCAAGACGACAGCGATGACGTGATGAACGAGATCAACATGACGCCCATGGTGGACATCATGCTGGTGCTGCTCATCATCTTCATCATCACGGTCCCCGTGATGAAGCATTCCGTCAACATCGACCTGCCGCGCGCCTCCAACGAAGCGCAGAACATCAAGCCGGAAACGATTCGCCTGAGCGTGGACGCTGAAGGCAGCTATTTCCTCAATGAAACCAAGATCACCGATGAAGAGTTGGGCACTCAGCTCAAGGCCGCGGCAGCCCATAACCCGCAACCCGAGTTGCACATCCGCGGCGACAAATCGGTTCGCTATGAACGCGTGGCCCAGGCAATGGCGGCGGCGCAACAGGCCGGACTGCGCAAGATCGGCTTTATCACCGAACCCAAGAACTGATCAAAACTGATCAAGGCCTGCCACCTAAACCGCACGGCGGGCCTTCTCCTTTGACACAAAAAGAAAACACTTCGCAGCCCAAACTCGCTTGACTTTCAAATGAGAATGGTTATCATTAACTCAACGAAACCCAAACAGGTTTAAACCATGTCCATCGCATTGCCCCCCTCCAACACCTTAAGCCTTCCTGCGCGCGCGCCCGTGCACACAGAGACCGCTTCGGGCGGCCAGGGCAGTCCTGCGGCCACGGTCAACAGCACGGAAATCCTGCGCGGACAAAAGGCCGTGGAAATTAACCACAACGGCGCCACCTACCGGCTACAAGCCACGCGCCTGGGCAAATTGATTTTGACCAAATAAGGTCGCACACAGGTTTCAGCACAGTTTTTCATCAAGAGTTTCATCGTGGGGCGATCCGGGGCTACCAAGCTCCCAAGGTCGTTTTTAGCCAGCCACAGACTCCCCGGAGTTGTTTAGCCAGGCTTTTTTTCCTCGATATCAGGCTCATACCCACAAAAAAAGCCGACCCTGCGGTCGGCTTTCATGCCCCCTGGCAAGCGAACTTTAGAGCCCAATGGCGGCCATGCCTGCGCGCGCGATCTGCGCATCTTCACTGGATTTCACACCGCTCACGCCCACGGCACCAATGCATTGGCCGTCCTTCATGATGGGCACACCGCCTTCCAGCATGCCATGAAGGTAAGGTGCCGACAGGAAAGACATACGCCCGCCGTTGATGACGTCTTCGTAGATCTTGCTGTCACGGCGGCCCATGGCGGCGGTGTTGGCCTTGGCAGGCGCAAGGTGCGAGGAAATCGGCGGTGCGCCGTCCAGGCGCTGCAGGTGCAGCAAATGACCACCGTCGTCGACGATGGCGATGGTCACGGCCCAGTTGTTCTTGAGGGCTTCCGCCTCGGCGGCCGCGGCGATGGTTTTGACGTCTGCGAATTCAAGCACTGCTTTTGATTTCATGGTCTTCAGGATTTTCCGTTGATGGCAAAGACACCGAGCATACGCAAATTCGAGGCCCTCCTTCAAACCCATTGCCGCCAAATTAGCTTATAGAACCCTTACAAAAAGTAGGAAGTGCGGACTGGAAAAACGGCAATGCACCCTAAAATAATCTTGCCCGCATTTGCTGGCGCCCTGGAGACGACTCTCATGACTGACAATGTTCAAACCCTCGACTATGGCGTTGCCACAAGCGTCGAGCAACGCAACAAGGTCCTGCGCAACACCTATTGGTTGCTGGCCCTGAGCCTGTTGCCCACTGTGCTGGGCGCCTGGCTGGGCGTGGCGACCGGTATCACCCGTTCGCTGACAGGCGGACTGGGCCTGATCGTGTTCCTGGGCGGAGCATTCGGCTTTATTTTTGCCATTGAGAAGACCAAGAACTCGGCCGCCGGCGTGCCCGTGCTGCTGGGCTTTACCTTCTTCATGGGCCTGATGCTCTCTCGCCTGATTGCCATCGTGCTGGGCTTCAGCAATGGTTCCTCGCTGGTGATGACGGCGTTTGCCGGCACCGCCGGCGTGATGTTCGTGATGGCCAGCCTGGCCACCGTCATCAAGCGCGACCTGAGCGGCATGAGCAAATGGCTCTTTGCCGGCGCTCTGGTCATCATGGTGGCGGCCATCATCAACGTGTTTATCGGCTCGACCATGATGATGGCGGTGATCAGCACCCTGGCCATCGCGGTGTTCAGCGCCTACCTGCTGTATGACCTGAAACAGGTGATTGACGGCGGCGAAACCAACTACATCAGCGCCACCCTGGCCATTTACCTGGACCTGTTCAATATCTTCCAGAGCCTGCTGGCCCTGCTGGGGATCTTCGGCGGCGACAGCGACTAAAAACGCCCGCCTCGAAAAAAGGAGCCTCCTGGGCTCCTTTTTTTATGTTCGCTCGAATACCGCAATGGACTCCACATGCGCCGTATGCGGAAACATGTTGACCACGCCGGCCGCCGTGCAGTGCCAGGCGCCGCCGGCCACCAGCACACCCGCATCGCGTGCCAGGGTGGCCGGATTGCAGCTCACGTAAACGATGCGCCTGGGCGGCGTCCAGCCGTCCAGGGCCAGGCTTTGCTGGTGCTCGCCGTCGTCGCAGGGAACGCCGCTCGCGATCTGCTGCTCCAGGGCCGCCAAGGACTTGAACAACTCGAACGCCCCTTCGCGCGGCGGGTCTACCAGCCATTTGTCGGCGGCGCCGTCCTTGACCAGCATGGCCGGGGTCATTTCAAACAGGTTGCGTGCCACAAACCGGGTAGGAGCCAATGCCCGGCGGACGGGAGATGCCGCCCGGTTTCTTTCAAAGTTTTCACGGGACCGGGCCACCAGCACTTCGCTGCCCTCGATACCCAGCACCTCCCGGGCGCGTGTGGCCAGTGGCAGCGTGAAGTTGCCCAGGCCGCAAAACCAGTCAATCACCCGCTCATCCGGTTGCACGGCCAGCAGGCGCAGGGCCCGCGACACCAGCGCCTGGTTGATCTGCGGATTGACCTGGGTGAAGTCGGTCGGCTTGAAAGGCATGGTGATGCCGAATTCGGGCAGGCCGTAGCTCAGTTGCTGCGCCGCATCGTCCAGCAGCTTCACCGTCTCCAGCCCGCCGGGCTGCAGCCACCACTGCAGGCCCGGGTGGGCCGCGGCAAAGGCGCGCAAGCGTGCCAGGTCGCCTGCGCTGAGGGGTTCCATATGGCGCAGCACCATGGCCGTCACGTCGTCGCCGCACGCCAGCTCGATCTGCGGCAGGGTTTCTTTCGCGTCCATGCCGCCGATCAGCTCACGCAGCGGCACCAGCATGTCGCTGACATGGCGGGGCAGCACATGGCACTCGACCATGTCGGCCACGTAGCTGCTTTTGCGCTCATGGAAACCCACCAGCACTGTTCCCTTTTTGCGCACATAACGCACCGACAGCCGCGCGCGGAAGCGGTAGCCCCAGGCCGGCCCTTCAATCGGGCGCAGCAGGTTGTCCGCCCTGAGCTTGCCGATGTGCCGAAGGTTGTCTTCCAGCACTCGCTGTTTCACGGCCACCTGCGCGCCCGCGTGCAGGTGCTGCATCTTGCAGCCGCCACAGGCGCCGGTGTGCATGCCGAAATGCGGGCAGGCCGGGCGCACGCGCTGGGACGACTCACGGTGGATGGCCATGACCACGGCTTTTTCAAAGCTGCTCTTCTTGCGGTAGACGTTGGCCGTCACCTGCTCAAAAGGCAAGGCACCCTCGATGAACACCACCTTGCCGTCGGCCCGATGGGCAATGCCCTGGGCGTCGATGTCGAGCGACTCAACCTCCAGCAGGTCAGGCAGATAGTCTGCAGCAGCGGCGGGCTTGGTGATGGGGCTTTCTTCTGTCATGCACCGATTGTCTCAGGCTGCGCTACCATTTTCCGGACCACCGAAAGGAATGCCGCATGGAACTTCGCATCTGCATAGACGTTGATGACATGGCGCGCGCCATCGCGTTCTACACCCAGGGACTGGGGCTGCGGGTCGGCCGCCGTTTCAAGAGTGATTTTGTGGAAATCCTGGGTGCCGGCAGCCCCATAGACCTGCTCTTCAACGCGCCGGGCACCAGGCCCGTCAGCGCAAGCGAAGGTGTGCGCAATTACAGCCGGCACTGGACGCCGGTTCACCTGGATTTTGTAGTGGAAGACATCGATGCCGCAGTGGCACGGCTGCAGCGCTGCGGCGCGGTACTGGAGATGCCGGTGGCCGATCGTGCCTGGGGACGCATCGCCGGGCTGGCCGACCCATTCGGCCACGGGCTGGACCTGCTGGAGTTCAAGGGCCGCGGCTACGACGAGATCGTGGATCCTCGCTGAGGGGCCCACAAACGGTAGGCAAAGAAAAAGGAGCCGGGCGGTCGCCGGGCTCCTTTTGCCTGCACGCAGCGCGCTTATTTGGCTGGCAGGTATTTGGCCGGGTCCACCGGTTTGCCCTGGCGGCGAATCTCAAAGTGCAGTTTCACGCGATCCGCGTCGCTGTTGCCCATCTCGGCGATCTTCTGGCCCTTCTTGACGTTCTGGTCTTCCTTCACCAGCAGCGTCTGGTTGTGCGCATAGGCCGTGAGGAAGGTGTTGTTGTGCTTGAGGATGACCAGGTTGCCGTAGCCGCGCAAGCCGGCACCCGCATACACCACACGCCCGTCGGCGGAGGCCACGACCGCATCGCCGGCCTTGCCGGAAATATCGAGGCCCTTGTTTTTGGCTTCGTCAAAGCCCGCCACCATGGGGCCCTGCGCCGGCCAGATCCAGGCGATGTCTTCATCACCCCCTGTCGCGGCCGGTGCCGGGCTGGCATTGGCAGGTGCGGATGCAGGTTTGGCGGCGCTGGCGGCCTGTGCGGGTGCCGTGCTGGACGCGGGGGCCGAGCCGGGTGACACCGGGCGGGTCACGACCAAGGGGTTCTCATTGGTCGGCGGCACGACGCGCAGCACCTGCCCCACTTCAATGATGTTGGGGTTTTCAAGGTTGTTCCAGCGCACGATGTCGCGCCAGTTCTGGCCGTTCTCCAGGCCGATGCGGATCATGGTGTCGCCGGGCTTGACCGTGTAGTAGCCGGGTTTACCGGCGTTCTCAAAGCCGGGCAGTTGCTTGACGTTGCCGGGATCCACAGCGCCCGGCGTTGGGCGCGCTCCGAAGGTTCCGCGGTCTTCCACCGGCGCGTTGGTGGGGGAACGCGAAGCGCAACCTGCCATGAGCAACACGGCAGCAAGCATGCAGGACAGGCCCAGCCTGCCAGGCATGGAGCGGGTGGCAGGCAGAGTCGCTATCCTGTTCGACCTTACGGTTTGATTCATTGTTTCTTTCGTCTTCAATCTTGGCTGACTTGCCTGAGCCGCAAGGCCCGAAGGGCGCGTCTGGTTTATCGGACTTATTTCTTCATGATGCCGGTCTGCGCCTCTGTGGGCCCCGGCTTAGCTTGTCCCCGATTTTAAAGGCACAAAGTGAACGGCTTCCAGCAAGGTCTGCCGCACGCCCTGGGGGGTTTTGTCCAGCACCACCAGCGCTTGGGCACCGCCGGCCGTTTGCATGGGCGCCACCAGGCGGCCACCCACGGCCAGCTGGTCTATCCAGGCCGCGGGGATGGCTTCACCACCCGCCGCCGCGATGATGGCCGCATAAGGCGCGCCTTTGGCATAGCCCATCATGCCATCCCCAAAGAGCAGGTGCAGATTGGGCAGGCGTAAAGTCCGCAGGTTCTCCCTGGCTTTGTCATGCAGGCCGCGCAGCCGCTCTATGCTGTAGACCTCCGTGGCCAGGTGGCTGAGCACCGCGGCCTGGTAGCCGCAGCCGGTGCCGATCTCCAGCACCCTGCCCAGTTTTCCCGCGCCACCCGCTGCCCCGTGGCGCAGCAGCTCAAGCATGCGGGCCACCACATTGGGCTTGGAGATGGTCTGGCCCAGGCCTATCGGCAGGCTGGTGTCTTCGTAGGCCTGGTTGACAAGCGCGGAGTCGACAAATCGATGGCGCTCCACCAGGCCCATGGCAGCCAATACCTGCGCATCGCTGACGCCTTGCGCCGCGAGCTTGGCCACCATGCGCGCACGCACAGCCTGCGAGTCCAGCCCGACACCGCCTGGCCGCGCGGAAGAGGCGCTGATTGCGGCCTTCTTCGCCAAGTTGGAGCCCTCAGGCACCGCGGGGCGGACATTGGCCGCGCCCAATCGGGTCGCCGATGGGACGCCAGCATCGGGCTTGAGACGCACCGGAAAGGACGGGCGCGTCGCGCCTTCCGGCACCTTCGAGGCGGGCTTGGCTGCAGCGAGATTAAAAGGAGGCTTGAGGCTGGATTTCATGCATCCGCCCTTCAGCGCGTCTCGCTCAACCGGGCGGCGGTCTGGGCCCAGTAAGGCAGGCGCTCATGGTCGGTCAAATCCACTTGCAGCGGTGTGACGGAGACAAACTTCTGGCTGGTCGCGTGGAAGTCGGTGCCCTCACCGGCTTCCTTCGCGGGTCCCGCGCCGCCTATCCAGTACATGGTCTCGCCGCGCGGGCTGGTCTGCATGATGACACGCTCGGCCGCATGGCGGCGCCCCAGGCGGCAAACTTTCATGCCACGGATCTCATCGTCAGGCAGATTGGGAATATTCACGTTGAGCAGCCACGGCGGCACCGTGGGTTCCGTGCCCTCGGCCACATTTTCCAGCGAGGGGATCAGTTGCCGCACCAGCTCGGCCGCGCGCCTGGCCGCGACATCGATGTGGGCCCAGCCTTTTTCAGTCTGAGAAAAGGCAATGGACGGGATGCCGAACAAATAGCCCTCCATGGCCGCGCCCACCGTGCCGGAGTAAATCGTGTCGTCGCCCATGTTGGCGCCATTATTGATGCCGGACACCACCAGGTCGGGCCGGTAGCCCAGCAGGCCGGTCAGCGCGATGTGGACGCAGTCGGCGGGCGTGCCGTTGATGTAGCGAAAACCGTTGGCCGCCGTCTGTACATACATCGGCGAGTGCAAGGTCAGCGCGTTGGATTTGGCGCTGTTGTTCTGCTCGGGCGCCACGACCTCGACATCCGCAACGGTTTTAAGCGCTTCGTAGAGGGCGATGATGCCGGAAGCCTGGTAACCGTCGTCGTTGCAGATGAGAATTTTCATGGGGTGATTTTACGGTCACGGCCGTGACAGCCCGGACCTCATTGGGACTGGCGAGCGCCCCTGCTTTGCCTATGATGCAGTCAAGGCGCCGCCCTGCGCGGTTTCCGCTCCTTCAAGCGTACCGCCGCCTTCATACCTTCACTTCATCGGAGACATCTCATGCAAGCCTGGCTTTGTGAAAATCCCACCGGCGTAGACGCCCTGACCTGGAAAGAGCTGCCCACGCCACAACCCAAGGCCGGCGAAGTCCTGATTGAAATCAAGGCGGCCAGCCTGAACTTTCCCGACCTGCTGATCGTGCAGAACAAATACCAGATCAAGCCGCCCCTGCCCTTTGTGCCGGGCTCCGAGTACGCCGGCGTCGTCCAGGCCGTGGGGGAAGGCGTCAAGCACCTCCAGGTAGGGCAAAACGTCGCCTGCCTCTCGGGCACAGGCGGCTTTGGCACGCACACCATCGCGCCGGCAGCCCTGTGCATGCCGTTGCCTCCGGGCTTTTCTTATGTGGATGCCGCCGCGTTCATCATGATTTATGCCACCTCCTGGCATGCCCTGATGGACCGCGCGCAGCTCAAGGCGGGTGAAACCGTGCTGGTGCTGGGCGCCGCTGGCGGCGTGGGCACCGCCGCCATCCAGATCGCCAAGGCTGCCGGCGCGCGCGTGATCGCGGCCGCCTCCACCGATGAGAAATGCGCACTCTGCACCTCCATAGGCGCGGATGCCACCATCAACTACAGCAGCAAGAACCTGCGCGATGAAATCAAAGCCCTGACCGACGGCAAGGGGCCGGACGTGATTTATGACCCGGTGGGCGGCGACTTTGCCGAACCGGCCTTCCGCTCCATCGCCTGGCGCGGCCGGTATTTGGTCGTCGGCTTCGCCTCGGGCCCCATCCCCGCCCTGCCGCTGAACTTGACGCTGCTCAAGGGCGCCTCCATCGTGGGGGTATTCTGGGGCGACTTTGCCAAACGCGAGCCCAAGGCCAATGCCGCCATGATGGCTGAACTGGCGGGTTGGTACGCGCAGGGCAAGATCAAGCCGGTGATAGACCGCACCATGCCCATGGCCGAGCTCAAGGCCGCCTATGCCCACATGGGCTCGCGCGGTGTCAAGGGCAAGCTGGTCATGGTCAACTGAGCGTTCCAAGAGCTCGGCGGTCCCTCAGAGCTGCATCCGTGGCTAATTGTTGGTCACGTTCCCGACGCTGCAGGCAGCCTTGACGATGCGCGCATTGGGATCGTCGTCACTGTCCTTGAAGATCATCGGGCGCATATCGTCCCCGGCATAGGTGGTGATCCTGAAAGGCTCCCCGCGAAAATCCGGCTGGGCATAAAAAGCCGCCTTCACATAACGGGCGATTTGCTGCGTGCAATCGATCTGCACCTGGGTCACCACCGAGCGAAATTGAAGGGCTTCGCCGGCGGGGGCCCACTGCATGGCACGGTTGATGCGCACCGGGATGATCCGCTGGTCCTCCTTGACCTCGATGGCGGCCACGTTGACCTGGACGTAATGGCTCGCGGAATTGGCGGGATCACCGGTGATGGTGAGCCAGGTATCGGCCGCATGCGCGCCGGCCGTCCACAGCGCCGTGACCAGCAAAATGGCCGGCAAGCGGATCAAGCACTGTCTGGCCGAGGCGAAATGACCAAATCTCTGAAACAAGGCGTTCCTGTCGTAGAAGACGGCTCTCCCGAAATTTGCGAGAAAACCTGGTGGAGGGGCTGAAGTGGCGGACACACAGCTGGAAACAGCTGCCAGCATCTGTATCTTGCCGCACACAGTCGGGGTCCGCGTTTCGAATTGTGAATGCGGCAAGCCCAAGGAAAAAATCCCGCGTACCAAAGGGCACGCGGGATTTCAGATATTGGGGTGGCTGATGGGGCTCGAACCCACGACAACAGGAATCACAATCCTGGACTCTACCAACTGAGCTACAGCCACCGGAGCCCTGCATTATAGCGGCAAAGCCGCCGCTTCTTTATTGGGTCACGACTTCTTCTGCATTTGCCTTGGCCGGGACAGGCTTGGGAACCAGGATTTCCGCCTTGAAACGGTCTTTCAGGCTGTTGTAATACGCCAGGCTTTCCGCCGACGTCCACCACTGCGCATACTGGTCGCGCTGCTGTTTGGCGGCCGCTTCAACCGGTGCGTCACGGGGAACCACCTTCTCGACCTTGACGATGGCGTAGCCCTGGCTCCCGAGATCTACGCCCGCAAAAGCCGGCAAAGCGGCAACATCGGCGCGCAGCGCGGCATCGATCACCGGGATAGGCAGTTTCTGCGTCTGTTCACGGGACACCACGACCGGCGCGGCCAGGCCCGTCGCCGACGCGGGAGCGGCTTTCCACGCGGCCAGCTTGGCCACGCCTTCCTTGCGAGCCTCTTCCGCGGCACGCTGGGCCAGCCAGCGCTGGCGCACGGTGTCTTTGACTTCGGCCAGGGGGCGGGTATGCGCGGGGGCGTACTGCACGATGCGGCCCGAAGCCAGCTGGCTGGGCCCCACTTCAATGGCTTCGGTGTTGCGTTTTTTCTCGATCGCATCCGGGGCAAACAAGGCGTTGAGGAATTTGGCGTTTGCCAACACGCCAGTCGCGCCGACCTGGGGCTGGCGCGTCACGTTCGCCGCCGACTTGATCTCCAGCTTCAGCTTGTCTGCCGCCGGCTTGAGGCTCTCGGCCTGCTCATACACCGCGTTGGTAAAGACATCGGCCGATTCAGCGAACTTCTTTTGGGCTTCCTGCTTTTTCATGGCGGCCTCAAGTTCCGGGCGCAGCTCTTCAAAGCTGCGTTGCTTGACGTCCGTCAGTTTGATGATGTGATAACCAAATTCGGACTCGACGATGTCGCTGATCTCGCCTTTTTTCATGGCAAAAGCGGCATCCTCAAAAGGCTTGACCATGGAACCGCGGGCGAAGAAATCCAGGTCGCCGCCCTTGGCTGCAGAGCCTGGGTCCTGCGAATTCTTGCGCGCGATGTCGGCGAAGCTGTCGGGGGATTTTTTGACCAAGGCCAGCAGTTCCTGCGCTTTCGCCTTGGCTTTTTCACGGTCGGCTGCGGGGGCCGACTTCGGGGACGCAATCAGGATGTGGCTGGCTCGCCGCTCGCCTTCAAAGCGCGGAAGATTTTGCTCGTAATAGGTTTTCAGGTCGGCCGGGTTGACGGCAATGCCCTTGCCCACACCATCCATGTCCAGCAGCACATATTCAATGCTGGCCTGTTCAGGCGCCTGGAAGAGTTTTTCGTTGGCCTTGTAATACTGCTCGAGCTCGGCGTCCGTAGGGTTCAGCTTGGCGACAAAGTCGGCGGCGTTGAAGCGGGCCAGCTGGATTTCACGCTTTTCGAAGTAGGCGTTCAGCGAAATGTCGGCGGCCGAATTGGAAGCGAAACCACTGGCGCCCACACCCGCCAGCACCTGGCGGTTCGACAGGTCGGTGCGCACATTGGCCTCGAACATCTCGGGGCTCATGCCCTGGGCCGCCAACAGCTGGCGATAACGCTCCATGTCGAGGCTACCGTCCGGGCGGCGCAGGGAGGCGATTTCGGGGCTTTGCTGCAGCTCGCGCGCCAGGCGCTCGTTGCTCGCGGTGAGCTTGAACTTCTCGGCCGCCGCGGCGACAACGCGTTCGCGCACCAGCCGCTCCAGGGAGGCGTAGCGCGCCTCGGGCGAATCGAGCAGCTTGGGGTCCAGGTTGGGCATGGAATTGCGGAGCTGATCCATTTCACGCTGGTGCGCGCGGTCCCACTCCGACTGCATGATGTCCTTGCCGTCCACCCTGGCCACCTTTGCGGTCTGGTCCTTGGATTTGTTATAGCCATCAAGGCCCAACAACACAAAGGACGGAAGAATCAGCAAAAACAACAGCACCATGACGATTTTGGTGTGCTTGCGAACGAAATCAAACATCTCGAATTTCCTGTACGACTGCTAACGGACAACCTGGGCCCACCAACAAAAAAGGCGAACCTCGTTCGCCTTTTTCCTCGTGGGTGGTGGGTGCTGACGGGCTCGAACCGCCGACCTACGCCGTGTAAGGGCGCTGCTCTACCAACTGAGCTAAGCACCCCACGTCAAACGTTCTTGTCAGTTCAAAGCATCCTTGAGCGCTTTGCCCGGACGGAACTTTGGAACCTTGGCTGCCTTGATTTTAATCGCATCGCCGGTCCGTGGATTACGGCCGGTGCGCGCAGCGCGTTTGCCCACCGCGAAAGTGCCAAAACCCACCAGAGACACGGAGCCTCCTTTTTTCAGGGTTGTTTTCACAGCGCCAATCGTGGATTCCAGTGCGCGCGTGGCGGCAGCTTTGGAAATGTCAGCATGTTTGGCAATGTGCTCGATCAGTTCGGTCTTGTTCACAAGGAGCCCCTCGTTGATAAAAAGTTAATCTGGTTGTCTCTAAAAAATATCTCCCGGGACACTGTGGTGTAGCGTCAGCGGGAGCGGCTTGTGCAGGTTTTCTGCTGCTTCCAATTAGAGCCATGGACTTCTAACCTGTCAATACAGCAGCAAGTTTTTACAACGTGCGGAGGCGGATTCTAGACGTTTTTTCAGCCCTTTCACGACTTAATCGTAAGCACGGTGTGTAATTTTCATGCTTGACAAAACACGGCTTTCCAACGAATTTACGACCCGGCCAGCGCCTGTGCAACGGCTTTGCCGACATCGGCCGTTCCGGCCTTCCCACCCAGGTCGGGCGTGCGCGGTGCACCGCTTTCGGGACTCAATATTTTTTCGATCGCGGCGAGTATGCCGTCGTGCGCTTCCTTGTGACCGAGGAACTCCAGCATCATTGCACCGCACCAAATCTGGCCAATGGGATTGGCGATGTTGCGCCCCGCGATGTCGGGCGCCGAGCCGTGCACCGGCTCAAACAACGAGGGAAATTTTCGCTCGGGGTTGAGGTTGGCGCTGGGGGCGATGCCAATGGTGCCGGTGCACGCCGGCCCCAGGTCGCTCAGGATGTCGCCGAACAGGTTGCTGGCCACCACCACATCGAAAAAGTCCGGGCGCTGCACAAAATGCGCGGTCAGGATGTCGATATGGAATTTATCCAGTTGGATGGCCGGATAGCTTTTCGCCATCTCGGCCACGCGTTCATCCCAGTAAGGCATGGAAATCGAGATGCCGTTGGATTTTGTTGCACTCGTCAGGTGTTTCTTGGGCCGCGATTGCGCCAGCTCGAACGCAAACTTCAGCACGCGGTCCACGCCGATGCGGGTGAACACCGATTCCTGCAGCACGAACTCGCGGTCGGTTCCGGGAAAGGCCTTTCCGCCTATGCTGGAGTATTCACCCTCGGTGTTTTCGCGAACGATGTAAAAGTCGATTTCACCGGGTTGGCGCGGACTGCCGTCGCGCCGCACCACGGGCGCGATGATGCCGGGCATCAGGCGCGCCGGCCGCAAGTTGATGTACTGGTCGAACTCGCGACGGAACAGCAGCAGCGAGCCCCACAGGGAGACATGGTCGGCGATCTTCTCGGGCCAGCCCACCGCGCCGAAGTAAATCGCATCGTGGCCGCCGATCTGGTCCTTCCAGTTGTCGGGAAGCATCTTGCCGTGCTTCTCGAAATAGTCCCAGCTCGAAAAATCGAAATGGTCGAACTGCAGGTCAATGCCGTATTTGACGGCCGCGGCCTCCATCACGCGCACGCCCTCGGGCATGACTTCCTTGCCGATGCCGTCGCCCGCGATGACAGCGATTCTTTTTTTTCCGGTGTGCTTGCTCATGGTGTTCCTTTGGGTTTTCAGGGGATCTTGGGTTTGCTGGTTCAGGGTTTGAAAAATTGGAGCGCTTCGGCCAGCAGCAATGCCGGCGCTTCTTCCGCGATGTAGTGGCCGCATGGCAGGGCCAGGCCCGACACATCCAGCGCACGCTCGCGCCAGAGTTCGAGCACCTTGAAGCACTGGCCCACCGCGCCATGCTCGCCCCACAGCACGCGCAATGGCTGCGCCAGCCGCAGGCCGGCCGCAACGTCGGCGCGGTCATGCACCAGGTCGATGCCGGCGGAGGCCCGGTAGTCTTCGCAAATGCTGACGGCGGTGCCGGGGATTTGCGCGCAGCGCTCGTACTCGGCCAGCGCGGCCGGCGCGAATGCGGCGAGGCCCGCATGGCGCTTGCCCATCACGCTGCGCACATAGCGCACCGGGTCGGAGGCTATCAGCGCCTCCGGCAAAGGCGGCGGCTGGATCAGGAAGAACCAGTGCCAGTAGGCGCGCGCGAACGCATCCGAGGTGTTGTTGTACATGGCGAGTGTGGGCGCGATGTCCAGCAGCATCAGGCGCTGCACCGCATCCGGGTGGTCGGCCGCCAGGCGATGCGCCACGCGCGCGCCGCGGTCGTGGGCCAGCACCTGGAAACGCGAAAAGCCGCAGGCCTTCATGACGGCCATGGCGTCCTGCGCCATCGCGCGTTTCGAATAGGCCTGGTGATCCGCGTCGCTCGCGACCCGTGCCGAATCCCCGTAGCCGCGCAAGTCCATCACAACCACGGTAAATACCTTGGCCAGTTCACCAGCCACCGCGTGCCACATCACATGGGTTTGCGGGTGGCCGTGCAGCAGCAGCAAAGGCGCGCCGCTGCCGCCCCGCAGGGTGCGCAGCCTGCCGGCGGGCCCTTCTATGTCGCGTTGGGAAAATCCTTCGAACATCAATCGGCCTTGATTCCTTTTTGCGCCACCAGCTTGTTCCAGCGTTGGTATTCTGACCGGATCAAGGCGTCGGACTGCACCGGCGTTTGAGGCCATGCATCAAAACCCTCACGCGCCAGGCGCGCCCGGACCTCGGGCGCGTTCAGCGTCTCGTTCAGGGACTGGTTGAGCTTGCCCAGCACGTCTTGCGAAACAGCGGCCGGCGCGCTCACCACAAACCATGTTTCAAACACATAGTTCGCCAACCCGGCCTCCGCCATGGTCGGTACCTCCGGCAGCATGGGCGAGCGCCTGGGTCCTGTCACCGCCAGCGCCCTCAGCTTGCCGCCCGCCACATGCTGCTGCGCGGCGGAAAGCACGGGAAAGCTCATGTCCACCTGCCCCGAGATGGTATCGACCAAAGCCGGCCCGCCGCCCCGGTAGGGAACGTGAAGAATAAAGGTATTCGATTCGGCCTTGAACAATTCGGCCGCCATATGAAAGGTGCTGCCGGTCCCCGCCGAGCCGAATGACAGTTTCCCAGGCCGGGCTTTGGCGAGCGCCACCAGCTCGCGAACGGTTTTGGCGGCCACCTGGTTGTTGACCACCAGCACGTGCTGCGACGTGGCCACGGTGCCAACCGCTTTCAGGTCTTTCAGCGTGTCAAAGGGCAACCGGGCAAACAGCGATGGATTGATGGCCTGCGAAACCGTATTGAGCGACAGCGTGTAGCCGTCCGCCCGCGACTTGGCGACAGCATCCATGCCGAGGTTGCCGGAGGCACCGGCCCGGTTGTCCACCACCACCGGCTGCCCCAGGCGTTTACCCCATTCGTCGGAGATAAGCCGGGCCGCGATGTCCGCGCTGCCGCCCGGCGCATAGGGCACCACCAGGCGAATGGGTTTGTCGGGAAAGCCCTGGCTCCAGGCCGGGGCGGCGATGCATGCCAAGGCAAGCCAGGCGGCGCGGCACAACCATGATCGGCGCAGCTTGTGATGAAGGTCCATGAATGGCATGCGAGTCTCCTGTTCGTTGTGGGACTCATTCTGGCTAGCGCATCGCCTTGATTCAAGCAATAATTCAGCAATCAATTGTTTCCTTTAAGGCATGAATGGATCGCAGCGACCTTGAACTTGTGCTGGCGGTTCGCGACAGCGGCAGCCTGAGCGCCGCCGCGCTGGCCCTCGACGTCGCGCCGCCGGTCGTGACCAAACGGCTTGCCGCCCTGGAAGCCAAGCTGGGACAGCGCCTGTTCCAGCGCACGACACGCCGGGTCAGCCCGACGGCCGAGGGCGAGACCGTGTGCGAACGCGCACGGGTCCTGCTGGAGGGGTTCACATCGCTTGAATCGGAGTTGCAGGAGCGCAAGGCCGAGCCCACGGGACTGATCCGCCTCGTCGCGACTTTCGGGTTTGGGCGCTTGTGGCTGGGGCCGGCGCTTTCCGGTTTTCAGGAACGTTACCCGCGCATTGAAATCCAGCTGCAACTCACCGAACAATTGCCCGACCTGGCGCTTGAAGGGTTTGACGGCGCGATCTGGCTCTGGTCGGTCGAGGGCAGGCAGGCGGCGCAGTGGGTGTCCCGGCGGCTGGCGCGCAACCAGCGCGTGCTGGTGGCCTCGCCGCGTTACATCAAGCAGCACGGTGCACCGGCCAGCCTGGAAGCCCTGCAGGACCATGCCTGCCTGATCGTGCGTGAAAACGGCAACACCGCGGGGCGGCGCTTTGATGTCTGGTCGCTGCACCGGGAGCGCGACAAGGTGCCGGCGCGCGTGCGCGTCCACGGCCCCCTGGCCAGCAATTCCGGCGAACTGGTGCGCGACTGGTGCCTGGAAGGCCGCGGCATCATGCTGCGCAGCCTGTGGGACATCGCGCCACAGCTGGCCTCGGGCCAGCTGGTGCGTGTTTTGCCAGCCTATTCGATGCCCGATGCCGACATCCACTGGCTGGCGCCCTACCGCACCGACCAGCCCCGGCGCATACGCCTTCTGATAGACCACCTGGCCGCGCAATTCCAGGACACGCCCTGGAAAACTACAGGGCCGGCGGCGGCTTCACGGGCCGCACCACGAGGCTCACGCCCAGCGCCGTGAGCGCCGTGCCCAGGATGGTGGCCGTGGTGATGGACTCGCCAAACAGCGCCCAGGCCATCAGGGCCGTGGTGGGCGGCACGAGGTAAAGCAGGCTGGTCACGGCAGTCGCCGCGCCGCGCTGGATCAGCAGGTAAAGCAGCGAACTGCCGCCCAGCGTCAGCGCCAGTACCGACCAGGCCATGGCGCCCAGGAAATGAACGTTCCAGTTGATCGCCTCGGTTTCAAACAAGGCCAGCGGCAGCGTCACCACCAAGGCCGCCGCCAGCTGGATGGCATTGGCCGTGCGCACATCGGTGGGCTGGACAAAACGCTTTTGATACAGCGTGCCGGCGGTGATGCAGAACAGGGCGAAGACAGTGCAGGCCAGCGTCAGCGCGCTGACCTCCTGGCCGGTACCGAATTTGCGCGACACCACCAGCAACAGGCCGCCCAGCCCGAATGCCAGGCCGGCCCACTGGCGCGGGCTGACCCGGGCCTGCGCGTTGCCGGCATCGCCCGAGGACATCCACGACACCCACAGCGCCGTGAGCACGGGCTGAAGCCCGACGATGAGCGCCGTCAGGCCCGAACCCATGCCGGCCTTCATCGCGCTCCAGATGCCACCCAGGTAACCCGCATGCATCAGCAAACCGGTGACCGCCAGGTGGCCCCACTGCGCGCGCGTCCTGGGCCAGGCGGCCCGGGCCAGGACTATCCAGACCAGGAAACAAACAATGGACAGGAAGTAGCGTATGGCCAGGAAGGTCAGCGGCGGGGCGTAAGGCAGGCCGTATTTGGCGACGATGAAGCCGGTGCTCCAGATCACGACAAACACGGCGGGCATGGCCCGGATCAAGGCACCCGGGGAGGAAGAGGCAGAACTCAAGGAGGGCAGCTTTAGGGGGACGGCGGGGCTATTTGGCGCGCGCGCGGATTTCCGGGATGGCTTTTTGCAGGTAATAAATCATGGACCAGACCGTGAGGATGGCGGAGATCCAGATCAGCCAGGTGCCCCAGACATGCGTGTTGACCACGCCGAAGAGCACACCGTCGAACAGCAAAAAGGGAATGGCGATCATCTGCACCGTGGTCTTGACCTTGCCCAGCATGTGGACGGCCACGCTTTTGGTCGCCCCTATCAGGGCCATCCATTCGCGCAGCGCCGAAATGGCGATTTCGCGGCCAATGATGATGAGGGCCACGAACACATCGGCGCGCTGCAGGTGCACCAGCACCAGCAAGGAGGCGCAGACCAGGAATTTATCGGCCACCGGGTCCAGGAAGGCGCCGAAGGAGGAGGTCTGGTTCAGCTTGCGCGCCAGAAAGCCGTCCAGCCAGTCGGTCGCGGCGAACACCACAAACATCACGGTGGCGATCAGGTTGCGCTCAGTGGGCGCCAGGTTCAGGTAGAACACCCCCACGATCAGCGGAATCGCAACAATGCGGGTCCAGGTCATCAGCGTGGGGATGGTCAGAAACATGACCCGATTTTGGCATGAGCCGCACCAAGCCCGCCGGACACCGGGCCAAAGCGCACCAAAACGGTGGTTTCCGTTGCTCAAATACGTCTGGCGCCCAATGGCGCATCAATGCAGCGCGCGGTAGATTTCCTCGGCCAGGTCCCTGGAAATGCCGTCCACCGTGGCGATATCTTCCGCGCTCGCAGAGGCAATGCCGCGAATACCGCCAAAACGCTGCAGCAGGCTGGCGCGCCGCTTGGGGCCTATGCCCGCGATGTCTTCCAGCTTGCTGCCCCCCACCCTAACCTTGGCGCGCTTGGCCCGCATGCCGGTGATGGCAAAGCGGTGGGCCTCGTCGCGGATCTGCGCGATCAGCATCAGCGCGGCCGAATCCCGTCCTAAATACACTTTGTCGCGTCCGTCGGCAAACACCAGCTCTTCCAGGCCGACCTTGCGGCCCTCGCCTTTTTCCACGCCGGCGATCAGCCCCAGGTCCAGGCCCAGTTCCTCGAACACCTCGCGCGCCATGGACACCTGACCCTTGCCGCCGTCGACCAGCACCAGGTCGGGCAGCTTGGCCTCGCCGTTGCGCGCGGCTTCGGCCAGGCGGGTGTAGCGGCGCGTCAGCACCTGGCGCATGGCGGCGTAGTCGTCGCCGGGCGTGATGCCCTCGATGTTGTAGCGGCGGTATTCGCTGTTGACCATCTTGTGCTCCTGGAACACCACGCAGGAGGCCTGCGTCGATTCGCCGGCCGTGTGCGAGATGTCGAAGCACTCGATGCGCAGCGTGTCCAGGTTGTCCAGCGGCAAATCGAGCGCCTCGGCCAGCGCGCGCGTGCGCGCCTGCTGCGAGCCCTGCTCGGCCAGCAGCCGGGCCAGCTGCAGGCCGGCATTTTTCTGCGCCATCTCCAGCCAGATACGGCGCTGCTCGCGCGGCTGGTGGATGGCCGTGACCTTGGTGCCGGTCTGGGTACTCAGAGCCTCCATCAATTCCTTGTCCACGGGCTCACTGCAGACCAGCGTGGGCGGAACCGGCACGTCGATGTAGTGCTGCGCGATAAAGGCTTCCAGCACCAGGGCTTCCAGCGGCTTGGCCGCGGGCGCCGAAACCGGCGCGGCCTCCGTGCCGGTCTCGGCATCGAGCGCCGCGACGTCGGCCGCGTTCTCCACATGGCTCGGAAAGTAAGCCCTGTCGCCCAGGTGGCGCCCGCCGCGCACCATGGCGAGGTTGACGCAGGCCTTGCCGCCCTGCACTTTCACCGCCAGGATGTCGACGTCCTTGTCGCCGCCGATTTCCATGGACTGCTGGTGCAACACCTTGGACAGCGCCGACATCTGGTTGCGCAGTTCGGCGGCCTGCTCGAACTCCAGCCTCTCGGCATGGGCCAGCATTTTTTTCTCGAGTTCGGTCAGGATGTCCTGGGCCTGGCCCTGCAGGAAGCGTTCGGCGTTGGCGGTGTCCAGCGCGTACTGCTCGGGCGACACATGGCCCACACAGGGCGCCGAGCAGCGCTTGATCTGGTACAGCAGGCAGGGCCGCGTGCGGTTGTTGAACACCGTGTCTTCGCAGGTGCGCAACCGGAACACCTTTTGCAGCAGCAAGATGGTGTCCTTGACGGCCCAGGCACTCGGGTAAGGCCCGAAGTAGCGGTGCTTTTTCTCGACCGCGCCGCGGTAATAGGCAATGCGCGGGAACACCGCGGCCGCCGGCGCCTCGCCCTCCACGGGCGGTCGCGCGCCGGTGAGCTTGAGGTAGGGGTAGCTCTTGTCGTCCCGAAACAGGATGTTGTATTTCGGGTTGAGCGTCTTGATCAGGTTGTTTTCCAGCAGCAGCGCTTCCGCCTCGGAACGCACCACCGTAGTCTCCATGCGGACGATCTTGGTCACCATGTGGCCTATGCGCGTGCCGCCGTGGTTCTTCTGGAAGTAATTGGAGACCCGCTTCTTGAGGTTGCGCGCCTTGCCGACATAAAGCACGCCGCCTTCCGCATCGAAGTAGCGGTAGACGCCGGGCAAGGCGGGCAGCGCGGCCACTTCGGCCAGCAGTTCGGGCGCATGCCCGGAGCTTGGCTTTTCAACGGAGGGATGTTCAGGCATTCCCCTATTTTGCCGTGTAGCGGCGCTTTGAGGCTGCAGCACCCGCTGCATCACAATACCCGCCATGGCTACCGCGCGCATTTGGGACATTTTTTGCAAAGTCATCGACAACTTCGGGGACATTGGCATCTGCTGGCGCCTGGCCGCTGACCTGGCCTCGCGGGGCCACACGGTGCGGCTCTGGGTGGACGATGCCTCGGCCCTGCGCTGGATGGCGCCGGCCGGATGCAAGGGGGTTCGCGTGCTGCCCTGGCCGCAGGATGGCAAGCCGCTGGACCTGCAGGCCGCCGGGCTTGCGCAGCAGCCGACCGAGGTGCTGGTCGAGGCTTTCGGCTGTGAAATAGCGCCCGAGTTTTTGGCCGCCTGCGCCCATGCCGCGCAGGCAGGCGGCCGCAAGCCCGTCTGGATCAACCTCGAATACCTGTCCGCCGAGGACTATGTCGAGCGTTCCCACACCCTGCCCTCACCTGTGCAAAACGGCCCGGCGGCCGGCTGGACCAAGTGGTTTTTCTACCCCGGTTTCACCGACAACACCGGCGGGCTGCTGCGGGAGCCCGGCTTGCTGGAACGACAGGCGCAGTTTGATCGCGCCAGGTGGCTTCAAGCCCATGGAATCCCCAGCGAGGGACAAACCCTGGTATCCCTGTTCTGCTACGAACCCCCGGCGCTGCAAGGCCTGCTCGCGCAGTTCTCGCGGCAGGGCCTGCTAGGCCGGCCGGTGCGCCTGCTGGTGGCCGCTGGGCGCGCGGCCGCTGCAGTACGGGCCCTTGCCGCCGATAACCCTGGCCAAACCGGGGACACGCAGCTTTCGATTTCCTACCTGCCGCTACTGGCGCAGACGGAGTTTGACCACCTGCTCTGGGCCTGCGACCTGAATTTCGTGCGCGGCGAAGATTCGGTGGTACGCGCGCTCTGGGCCGGCCGGCCTTTTGTCTGGCAGATTTACCCCCAGCATGACGACGCCCACCAGGGCAAGCTCCAGGCCTTTCTGGACTGGCTGCAGGCGCCGCCCTCCCTGCGCGCGTTTCATGCCGCCTGGAACCGCCGGAAGGCGCCCCAAGGCACGGCGGCGGGCCCGTTGCTCCCAGCTGCCGACCTGCCCGCCTGGCAGGCCGCTACCCGGGCGGGGCTAGCCCGCCTGGCGGCCCAGGACGACCTGGCGACCCGGTTGCTCGGCTTTGTGGCAAAAAAACGTTAAAATCATGGGCTTTGCAGACCAGCCCGAAGACCAACCAGGTCTTGGCGTCCTGCACAACCCGCCGCGGAACCTGCACACCGGTGCAAGCGTTTAGCGGCCTACCTCAGTGAAACTGCTATGAAAATCGCTCAAGAAATCCGCGCCGGCAACGTCATCATGCACGGTAAGGACCCGATGGTGGTGCTCAAGACCGAATACAGCCGCGGTGGGCGCAATTCCGCCACCGTGCGCATGAAGCTCAAAAGCCTGGTCGCCAACTTCAACACCGAAGTCGTGTTCAAGGCCGACGACAAGATGGACCAGATCGTCCTCGACAAGAAGGACTGCACCTACTCCTACTTCGCCGACCCGCTGTATGTCTGCATGGACTCCGAGTACAACCAGTACGAAGTCGAAGCCGAAAACATGGGCGACTCACTCAACTACCTGCAAGACGGCATGGAGCTGGAAGTCGTGTTCTATGACGGCAAGGCCATCTCGGTGGAACTGCCCACCAGCGTGCAGCGCGAAATCACCTGGACCGAACCCGCCGTCAAGGGCGACACCTCCGGCAAGGTCCTGAAACCCGCCAAGATCGCCACCGGTTTTGAAATCGGCGTGCCCATCTTCGTGGCCCAAGGCGACGTGGTCGAAATCGACACCCGCACCGGCGAATACCGCAAACGCGTGTAAACCCCCACTCGGCACAAAAAAGGCTCCTCAGGGAGCCTTTTTGCTTTCTGCGTCCCGCGCCAGTGCCGGGAAAAGCGGCCGCCCTCCCTGATCGTTGACAATAAGCCCATGGAACAAAAACAGGATCTATCCGTCAGCCGCCTGGCCAATGCCTGGGCGGCACTGCAAGCCCACGCCAGCGAAGGCAACCCGCTCGAAGCCGACGCCTCCCGCCTGGCTTTTGCCGACCCGGAATTCCTGCTACGGCGTGAAACCCGCGGCATACGCTTTCAGCTGGAGCTGCTCAAGCCGGACCTGGAACAGCAGGCCCACGGCATTGAAAACACCGTGGTGGTGTTCGGCAGCGCCCGCTTTCGCAGCGAGGAGGATTCCGCCCTGATGGTGGCCGAGGCTGAGGCCGGCGGCGACCCCGAGGTGATAGACCGCGCGAAAAAGCTGGCACGCAACGCCCACTATTACGAAAGCGCCCGCGCCTTCGGCAAGCTGGTGGCGCAGTACAGCAGCGACAAGCCGCCGGAAACCAAGCTCTTCATTTGCACCGGCGGCGGCCCGGGCATCATGCAGGCGGCCAACCGCGGCGCGCACGAGGCCGGCGGCCTCAGCGTGGGCTTGGCCATCGTACTGCCCATGGAAGAGGCGGCCAACCCCTACGTGCCGCCCGAACTCTCCTTCAAGTTCCACTACTTCGCGCTGCGCAAGATGCATTTCATGATGCGCGCCAAGGCCCTGGTGGTGTTTCCGGGCGGCTTCGGCACGCTGGACGAGCTGTTCGAGGTCATCACCCTGGTGCAGACCCGCAAGGCCAAGCCGGTGCCCATCATCCTGTTCGGCAGCAGCTACTGGAAGCGCCTGCTCAACACCGAGATGCTGGTGGAAGAAGGCGTGATCTCGGCGAACGACCTCAAGCTGTTCCAGTACGTGGACGACCCGCAGGTCGCCTGGGACCTGATCAAGGACTTTTACCGTCTTTGATGTCGCCGTGCCCGCCGTGGGCCGGCATGCTGTCCTTCAGCAGCCAGGCCGCGCGTGAGCCCGCGCCCACCATCGCGCCGGTGGTCCAGAACACCCCGGCGATCCCGATCAGCGCACCGGCTGAGCCGAACAGCATGGGCATGACCACGCTCGAGGCATTGATGGCCATCAGCCGCAAGCCCAGTGCCTCGCCGTGGCGCGCCTCCGGCGTGATCTGGTGCAGCATGCTCATGACCATGGGCTGCACCATGCCCAGCGCCAAGCCCAGCAGGATGGAGCACAGGCCCATGCCGATGGCAGAGCGCATCAGCGGGTAGATGCCGAACAGCAGCGCTGTCACCAGCATGGACACCGCCAACACTTTCCATTCGCGCAAATGGGCCGCCACCAGCGGCATCACCATGCGGATCAGCGCCGCGGCCACCGCGAACGAACCCAGGATAGTGCCTATCACCGAGGCGCTGATGCCGCGCTCAAAACCGAGCACGGGCACCACAAAAGTATGGACGTCCCAGCAGGACGACAAAAACCAGTTCACCAGCATCAGGCGGCGGAAGGTGGCCTGGCGCAGCAAGTCCCAGGCCCTGGGCTGCGGGCCGCCGCTGGCGGCGATTACCGGCGGTAGCTCGCGCGTCTTGCGCACCAGGAACCAGCAGGCCAGCGGCAGTATCGCCATCAGCAAGAACGCCGCGCGGTAGCCCGAGGTGCTGCCGGGGACGGCGCCCACATGGTCGATCAGCAAGCCGGCCGAAAACGGCCCGATGAAATTGGACACCGCCGGGCCTATAGCCAGCCAGCTGAACACCTGGCGCAGCTCCAGCGCCCCGACCGCCGCGCGGCCCACGTGGCGCTGCAGCGAAATCACCGCCGCGCCGGTGGCGCCGCCCGTGAGCAGCGCCGCCAGGCACAGCACCGGGAACACCGGAAAAGCCACCGCCGCTCCGGCCCCCAGCACCGCGGCGAACACGCTGTAGCGTATGGGGCGCCGCAGGCCGTGCCGGTCGGCAAAACGGCCGGCGGGCAGCGCCAGGAAAACCTGTGTCAAGGCAAACAGCGCGAGCAGCACACCAACCGCCGCGGGGCTGTAGCCTTCGCGCAGCGCCAGCAAAGGCGCCGCCATGCGTGTGCCGGCCATGCAGGCATGCAGGCAGATCTGCGCCAGGATCAGGCGCGCGAGTTCAGGCGTCATGCGGCGCAGCTCATGCGCGGTGCATCAGGGGTTGTCCAGGTCTTTGTCAAGAGGGTCCAATGGAAGCAGGCGGGCGGATTCGATTTCGGGCAGCGCTTCGACGTTGCGCAAGGCCTTGCCCATGACGCGGCTGCGCTGCTCGGCGCTGCTCAGCGTGTTGAGCACGGTTTCGGTCTGGGATTTGACCTTGGCCAGCACGTCGCCGAACTTGCCGAACTCGGTCTTGACCGCGCCCAGCACCTGCCAGACTTCGCTGGAGCGTTTTTCCAGCGCCAGCGTGCGAAAGCCCATTTGCAGGGAGTTGAGCATGGCCAGCAGCGTGGTCGGGCCGGCCAGCGTGACACGGTGGTCGCGCTGCAGGAACTCCATCAAACCTGGTCGGCGCAGCACTTCGGCATACAGGCCCTCGGTCGGCAGGAACAGGATGGCGAAATCGGTGGTGTAAGGCGGGTCTATGTACTTGTCGGAAATCGATTTGGCTTCCAGGCGTATGCGCGCTTCCAGCGCCTTGCCGGCGATTTCCGCGCCCAGCACGTCGGCGCGCTGCTGCGCGTCCAGCAGGCGTTCGTAATCTTCGTTCGGGAATTTCGCGTCTATCGGCAGCCACAGCGGCTCACCCGAATCGGAGCGGCCCGGCAGCTTGATCGCGAAGTCGACCGGGTTCTTGCCGCCGCGGCGCGTGATGACCTGGGCCGCGTACTGGTCGGCGGTAAACACCTGCTCCAGCAGGGCCGAGAGCTGCGCTTCGCCGAAAATGCCGCGCGTCTTCACATTGGTCAGCAAATGCTTGAGGTCGCCCACGCCCTGGGCCAGCGTCTGCATCTCGCCCAGGCCCTTGTGCACCTGCTCGAGCCGGTCGGCCACCTGCTTGAAGCTTTCGCCCAGGCGGGTTTCCAGCGTGGTCTGCAGCTTTTCGTCGACCGTCTTGCGCATCTCGTCGAGCTTGGCCGAATTGGTCTGCTGCAGCTGCGCGAGCTGCTTTTCCAGCGTCTCGCGCACTTCACCCATGCGCCTGGCATTCGACTCGCTGACCGATTGCAGCTGCGTGCTCAGGGTGTCAGACAGCGTTTTTTGCAGCAGGGTGAGCTGCTGCGCGAACGCGTCGATCTGGGTGTTCTGCGTGCGGGTGGCTTCGGCGCTTTGCTGCACCAGGGTTTGCTGGAACGTGGCGAAAGTTTTCGCCAGCTCCTCGCGGCCGCTGCGCGCGTTGTCGCCGATCTCGCGGCGCAGCTCGCGCTCCAGCTTGTCGTGACCCGCCGCGATGGTCGTGAGCAGCTCGGTGCGGCCCGTATCCGAAGGTTCCGCCGGCTTGCGCAGCAGCAGCCACACCAGCAAGAGCAGGTTGGCCACAGCCAGGGCGATGATCAGCCAGTTTTCCATCATGTGTGCATTGTCCGCTTGCTGCTTCTACTTGCTTGATGGGTTTATTTTCCGGCCAGTACCGCGGGATTGAGCGGAGTCAGCGGCTTCTTGCCGCCGAAAAACGCGATCAGGTTGTCGGCGGCCAGGCTGGCCATGGCCATGCGCGTGGGAATGGTGGCGCTGGCGATGTGCGGGGTCAACACCACATTGGGTACCGTCAGCAGGTCCGGGTGCACCTTGGGCTCGCCCTCGAACACGTCCAGCCCGGCGGCCGCGATGCGCTTGTCACGCAGGGCCGCGGCCAGCGCGGCGTCGTCCACGATGCCGCCGCGCGCGATGTTGATCAGCGTGGCGGTCGGCTTCATCAGCGCGAGTTCGGCCGCGGCGATGCTGTGGTGGGAGGCCGGCGAATACGGCAGCACCAGCACCAGGTGGTCGGCCGTCTTCAGAAGCTCTTCCTTGCCGACGTAGCTGGCCTTGCATTCGGCTTCCAGCGCCGCGTCCAGGCGCGAACGGTTGTGGTAAATCACCTTCATGCCGAAACCGTGGGCGCCGCGTTTGGCAATGCCCTGCCCTATGCGGCCCATGCCCAGGATGCCCAGCGTGGCGCCATGGATGTCGGAGCCGGCGAACATGTCGTAGCTCCATTTGGTCCATTTGCCGGCACGCAGATAGTGTTCGCTCTCGGTCACGCGGCGCGCCGTGGCCATCAGCAGCGCAAAACCGAAGTCGGCCGTGGTTTCGGTCAGCACGTCGGGCGCGTTGGTGGCCAGCACACCAGCCGCGGTCATTGCATCGATGTCGAAGTTGTTGTAGCCCACGGCCATGTTGGCGCAGATCTTCAGGCCCGGGCAGGCGGCCAGCACCTCCGCGTCAATTTTGTCGCCGCCAGTAGTGAAGGCCCCGTCCTTGCCCTTGAGGCGCTCGGTCAGCTGGGCCTTGGACCAGGTCTCGTCGGCCTGGTTGGATTCGACGTCGAAATGCTGCTCCAGGCGGGCGATGACTTCGGGGAAGACGGCGCGTGCGACGAGGATTTTGGGCTTGCTCATGATGGTTCAGGATGAGGTGAAAGACGATGCTACCGGTTCAGCGGACAAACCAATAACCGAGGTAAAAGGAGAAGTGCCCGCAGCTTGCCGGACCCGGGGCGCGTCGGGGTGCCAGCCCAGCACGGCCAGCAGCACGAAGAAGCCGAGCACATAGCCCAGCGCCACATGCCAGCCGCCCTTGAGCCAGGCGGCTACGGACCTGGCCTCGGGGTACATATTGGCCAGCGCCACGCCGGCCGAGGAGCCGAACCACAGCATGCTGCCGCCGAAGCCGACGGCATAGGCCAGAAAACCCCAGTCGTAGCCGCCCTGGCGCAGGGCCAGCGCCGTGAGCGGGATATTGTCGAACACCGCGCTCACAAAACCCAGGCCGAAAGCGGTTTGCCAGCTGGCGGCCGGCAGGTGCTGCACCGGCATCATGGAAGCGCACAGCACCAGCGACAGCAGGAAGACGCTGCCGCGCGTGGCCTCGGGCAACAGGCCCCAGTTGGAACGGCGCCAGGGCGTGGTCAGCGCGATCGCCACCCAGACTGCAATGCCTATCACCGGAAGCCGCTCCAGCACCGCGGGGTCGCGCAGGTTGAAGTACACATTGGCGGCCACCGCCGACAGCAGGATGATGGCGACGATGCCCAGGCGCGCCCAGTGCAGCTGCGCGCCCGGCACAGCCTCCTTCATGATGGGCTGCAGCGCATGCTGCTGGCGCGCCGCGATCACGCCGAAGACGGCCAGCGCCACCACAGCGCCCGCATAGGACTCGAAGACCTGGCCCGGCGAGACGCCGGCAATCCACATCATGGTGGTGGTGGTGTCGCCTACCACGCTGCCCGAGCCGCCGGCGTTGCTGGCGGCCACGATGGCGGCCAGGAAGCCGATGTGCACGCGCTTGCGGTAGAGCACGGACGCCATGGTGCCGCCTATCATGGCCGCCGCGATGTTGTCGAGAAAGCTGGAGAGCACAAAGACCAGTAGCAGCATCACGAAGCCGCCCTTCCAGTCGTCGGGCAGGTAGCGCGGCAGCAGCGCCGGGATGCCGCTTTTTTCGAAGTGGTCTGACAGCAGTGCGAAACCCAGCAACAGGCCCAGCAGGTTGGCCAGCGTCACCCACTCATGCGCCAGCAATTGCAGCAGGCCGCCCAGGCCGGGCGTGCCGAAAAAATCGCCCAGCACAAGTTTGTAGAGCGTGATCACCACCAGGCCCGCCAGCGCCACCTTGAGCGTGTGCCGGTGCAACAGCGCCACACCGAGCAGCGTCAGGCCGAACAGCACAAAATCAAGGGGGATACCTGCAATAGCCACGCGCTGGTTCTGGATAAAAGATAAGTAAGCGGTCGATTATGCCGGTGAGGCGATTTCAAACACCTGGCGCAGGTAGGCCAGGTATTTTTCGTCATCACACATGTTCTTGGAAGGGGTGTCGGAAAGCTTGGCCACCGGCTGGCCGTTGCAGCGGATCATCTTGATGACGATCTGCAGCGGCTCGTAGCCGAGGTCGTTGGTCAGGTTGGTGCCTATGCCGAAGGCCAGTTGGCAGCGTCCCTTGAACTGGTGGTACAGCTCTATGGTGCGCGGCACCGTGAGACCGTCGCTGAAGATCAGCGTCTTGGTTTTGGGGTCGACCCGGTTTTTGCTGTAGTGCGCGAGCATGCGCTCGCCCCACTGGAACGGATCCCCGCTGTCGTGGCGCGCGCCGTCGAACAGCTTGCAGAAATACATGTCGAAGTCGCGCAGGAAGGCGCTCATGCCGTAGACGTCGGACAGCGCGATACCGAGGTCGCCGCGGTACTCCTTGGCCCACGACTCAAAAGCGAAGACCTGACTGTCGCGCAGCCGCGGCCCTAGCGCCTGGCAGGCCTGCAGGTATTCGTGCGCCATGGTGCCCAGCGGCGTCAGGCCCAGCTTCATCGCGAACAGCACGTTGCTGGTGCCGGCGAACTGCCCCTGCATCCCCGTGCCGAGGCGCCCGGCCAGCGTGCGCAGCACTTCCTCGTGCCAGGCCTTGCCGAAGCGGCGGCGTGTGCCGTAGTCGGCGATCTTGAGCGCGCCCAGGCCTTCGGCCTGCAGCTCGCCAATCTTGGTGTCCAGCCGCCTGCGGCCCTCGGCGAAGTCGGCTTTTTTCTGCGTGTTGCGGAAGTAGACCTCGTTGATGATGGCCAGCACCGGGATCTCGAACAGGATGGTGTGCAGCCAAGGGCCCTTGATGGAGACCTCGATCTCACCCGAGGGCAGCGCCGTGACGCTCACGTATTTTTCGTTGAGGCGGAAGATGCCGAGGAAGTCGACGAAGTCGCTCTTGATGAAGCGCATGGCCTTGAGGTAGGCCAGCTCGGCATCCTGGAAACGCAGGTTGCACAGGCCGCGGATTTCCTCGCGTATCTCGGTCACATAGGGCGCCAGGTCGCCTATGCCAGTCGCGCCGGCGTTGCGGCACTTGAAGCGGTACTCCACCTCGGCGCCCGGAAACTGGTGCAAGACCACCTGCATCATGGTGAACTTGTACAAATCCGTATCGATCAGACTGGTGATGATCATGGAGAACGCTTGAGGGCCGCGGCGCCGGGGCGCCTTGGCGGTTAATCAGGTGAACAAGCCCGCTGCAAACCATGCAGGCGGGCATCCAACGCGCGCCGGCTCAGGTGCCGAGGAAATCCACTTCAAACAGCAGCGTGGCATTTGGCGGAATCACGCCGCCGGCGCCGCGCGCACCGTAACCCAGCGCGGCCGGAATGATCAGGCGGCGCGTGCCGCCCACCGACATGCCCTGCACGCCTTCGTCCCAGCCGCGGATGACCTGGCCAGCGCCCAGCGAAAACTCGAAAGGCTGGCCGCGGTCCTTGCTGGAATCGAACTTGGCGCCCTGCACGCCGTCGTTGTAAAGCCAGCCGGTGTAGTGGACCTTGACGTTCTGGCCGGCCTTGGCGATGGCGCCTGTGCCCAGCACGGTGTCTTCGTACTGCAAGCCGGAGGCGGTGGTGGTGATGTTGCTCATGGGGTCCTTTGAGGGAATGGAGGATTAAAAAGAAGAGGGAAAAGAAAAAAAACAGGAAAGAAGCAGGTCTTTCTTCACGAACCCCTGACTTTACCCGCAACCAGCAAAACCAGCCTGTCAGCGCGGGCAGCCAGCAGTTGGTTCTGCTCGGCCACCAGCAGGCCCAGGCCTTGCCGGCGCAGCGCCAGCAGCGCGTCGCGAATCGCTTCCACCAGCACGGGGGCAATGCCCTCGCAAGGTTCGTCCAGCAGCAGGATGCGCGGGCCGGTCATCAGCGTGCGGGCAATCGCCAGCATCTGTTGCTCGCCGCCGCTCATCTGGGCGGCGCGGCGCCCCAGCATGGCCTTGAGCGCGGGGAACAGGTCCAGCGCCCTGGCCTCCTGGGCCTGCAGGTCGCGGCCCGCTGCGATGCGCAGGTTTTCGCGCACCGTGAGTTCGGTGAACAGGCGGCGGTCTTCGGCGACATAACCCAGGCCGGCCTGGGCGCGGCGGTGTGTGTCCCAGCGTTCAATCGGGGCCAGGCCCGCGCCCTGGGGGCCCACCGGGTCGCGGTATCGGATGCAGCCTTCGGTGCGCACCTCCAGGCCCATCAGGGACTTGAGCAGCGTGGACTTTCCGGCGCCGTTCAGGCCCTGCAGCACCACCAGTTCACCGGGCACCACCTGCAGCGACACCCCGAACAGCGCCTGGGCCGGGCCGTAGAAGGCATTGAGCTGGTCGACCTCAAGCATGGCCACCTCCTTCGCTGCCAGCTTCACCGCCCGCCTGGCCCAGGTAGCGGCTGCGCACCACGGCGTCGCGCGAGATCTCATCGAACGAGCCCTGCGCCGCCAGCCGGCCTTCTATCAGCACCAGCACGCGGTCGGCCACGCCGGCCACGGCGTCCATATTGTGTTCGGTGTAAAGCACGGCCATGCCCTGCCCCGCCAGGCGCTTGACGAGCTGCATCAGCTCGGCACGCTCGGGTCCGGCCAGGCCGGCGGCCGGTTCGTCGAGCAGCAGCAGCCGCGGCCGGGCCGCCAGCGCCAGGGCCAGCTCCAGCCGCTTCTTCGCGCCGTAGGGCAGGCTCAGCGCGTCCTGCTCGGCCAGCGCCTGCAGGCCGGTTTGTTCCAGCAGCGCCAGGGCCGGCTCGCGCGACTGGCTATCCAGGCGCCTGAAAGCGGAGACGGCCCGCTGGCCCAGGCGCGCCTGAATCGCCAGTTGCACGTTCTGCAGCACCGTGAGCGCTTCAAACACCTGGGCCACCTGGAAGGTGCGGGCCACGCCAAGCCGCAGACGCGCCTGCGGGCTGAGCCCCTGCAGCGCCTGGCCATTCCAGGCGATGTCGCCGCCCGTGAGCGGGTACTGGCCGGCAATGCAGGCAAAGGTGGTGGACTTGCCCGCGCCGTTGGGACCTATCAGGGCCACGCACTGGCCCGGCCCCACCTCGAAGCTCACGCCGTCGACCGCGCGCAAGCCGCCGAAATGTTTGACGAGTTGCCGGACCTGCAGCATCAGGCGCTCCTTCCGGAGCGGCGCCGCCAGGCGCCAACAAGGCGCGGCAGCAAGCCCAGCAGCCCCGAGGGTGAGACCGCCATGATCAGCATGATGAAGACGCCCAGCAAGCCGCGCCAGTAAGTGACCTCACGGCCCAGCTCAGCCCCGGCGTAACTCAGCACCATGCTGCCCGCGACCGCGCCCCAGAGCTGGTGCACACCGCCCAGCAAGACCACCAGCAAGGCATCGACGGAGGTGGAGACCGACGCGAGCGAAGGAAACACCGCGCCCTTGTGCGCGGCGAACAGGCCGCCGGCCAGGCCCGCGAGCACGGCGCTCTCGACAAAAATCCGGTATTTGAGCCAGTTCACCGCCAGCCCCGAGGCCGAGGCGCGCAAAGGCGCGTCACGCAGGGCCTGCAGCGCGGCCCCCATGACCGAGCGCGCCAGAAAACGCAGGGCCGCCACGGACACCAGCGCCAGCCCCACCAGCAGGGCGTAAAACACCGGCCGGCCTTCGTCGCCGACCAGCGTCAGGCCTATCAGGCCGTTGTCGCCGCCGGTGAGTTCCACCCACTGCGTGGCACCGGCCCAGATCACCTGCGCGAGCGCCAGCGACAGCATGGCCAGGTACACGCCGCTGCTGCGCACCACCGCCGCGCCGAACACTGCAGCCACCGCCAGGGCCGCGCCGCAACCGGCCGCCAGTGCCAGCGGAAGCGAAACACCCCAGAGGCTGTGCGAGAGCGCCGCGCCATAAGCGCCCAGCGCAAAAAAGGCGGCATGGCCAAAACTGACCAGGCCGCCCAGCGCCATCATGGACTGCAGGCTGATGCCGAAAATCATGAGGATCAGCGCATCGGCCGCCAGGGCCTGCCAATAAGGGCCGCCGGCCCACGCCAAGCCGGCCATCAGCACAAAGGCCGCGGCGATGGCCGAAGACCCGGCCGCGCCCATCGCCAGCCCGCGAAATTTCTGGGCCGCCTCGCGCACGCCGCTGCCGGCCTCCTGCGCCGAGGCCGCCCTGCCGTTGAGCCCCTGGGGCCGGAACACCAGCACCACGGCCATAGTCAGGAACACGATGACCAGCGTGGCCTGCGGAAATACATTGATGCCGAAGGCGTGGACCAGCCCTATCAGCAACGCCGCCACAAAAGCGCCGCCTATGCTGCCCAGCCCGCCGGTGACCACCACCACAAAGGTTTCGACGATCACGTTCATGTCCATCTGCAGGTGGGCGGGCTCGCGCGGCAGCTGCAGCGCGCCGGCCAGGCCCGCCAGCGCGCAGCCCAGCACCACGGCGCCCAGCATCAGCGGTCGCGGGTTGACGCCCAGCGCCGCGAGCATGGAGCGGTCCTGCGTGGCGGCGCGCAGGCGCTGGCCGAAACGGGAGCGCCGCAGCAGCAAGTGCAGCCCCAGCCAGACCAACGGGCCCAGCGCGATCATTGCGAGCTGGTAGACCGGGAAAAGCTCATCGCCGATCTGCACCGAACCCTTGAGGCCCGGAAAGCGCGGCGCGAACACCTCGTCGGGACCGAAGCCCCATTGCATGGCATCGTGCATTGCCAGCGTCAGGCCGAAAGTGGCGACCAGCTGGTAGAACTCAGGGGCGCCGCTCATGCGCCTGAGCAGCAAAAACTCCGCCGCGGCACCCGCCAGGCCCGCGCAGGCCGCCCCCATCAAAATCGCCATCAAGTACAGCGGCGCGCTTTCACCCCAGGCCGGAAACCAGCGGGTAACCCAGTGCGCCGTGAACAGCGCCCCCAGCATGAAAAAACTGCCATGCGCGAAATTCACGATGCGGGTCACGCCGAAGATCAGCGTGAGGCCCGCCGCCATCAGGAACAGCGTGGTGGCGTAAGACAGTCCACCGAGCAGCTGCACTATGGAGACGGTCACGCCCTCAATTCCTTGCAATCAACCAGGGGTTCCAGTTCCAGCAGGGGCCGCGGAACCGGCTTTGCCGGGCCGCAGGCGCGGCGCCCCCTCGGGGGACAGCGCATTACACGCAGTGAAAAGCATGGGGGCACTACTTAGTCCAGCCAGGTCGTGAACTCGGTGGCCGGCACGCGCGGCGTTCTGAAAGTGTTGACCAGCGCCGTTTCATCGGCATAGCCCAGCGACATACCGCACACCAGCATCTCGTCAGGACCCGCGCCTATGTGCGGCAAGATGATTTTTCCGAAACCGTTCCAGGCGGCCTGCGGGCAGGTGTGCAGGCCCAGGCCGCGCGCGGCCACCATGAGGTTCTGCATGAACATGCCGTAATCCACCAGCGAGCCGCGGCCCATCACGCGGTCCAGCGTGAACATCAGGCCCACGGGTGCATCGAAGAATTTGAAATTGCGGTGGTGCTGCGCATGCATCTTGTCCTTGTCGCCCTTGGTGATGCCCAGCAGGCCGTAAAGGCCCCAGCCGTTGGCGCGGCGCCGATCGATGTAGGGCGACACCCACTTCTCGGGGTAGTAGTCGTATTCCTCTTTGTATTCGGCCGCCAGGGCCGGGTTGGCATGCAACGCGTCGTGGGCATTGCAGACTTTTTCAACCAGAACGTCGCGGCTCGCGCCCTGCAGCACATAGGCTTTCCAGGGCTGGGTGTTGGTGCCTGAGGGCGCGCGGCTGGCAAGCTCCAGCAGGTGGGCGATGGTTTCGCGCGGCACCGGCTTGGGTAAAAACTGGCGTATCGACTGGCGGCTCACGATGGCTTCATCGACCGCATTGCGCGCATCGCCGGCCTGGCGCGGGGTGATATAGGAAGGCGCGGGCGGTGCCTGGGTCATCGCAAGGTCTCCAGTACGGAAAGCAGTTCGGGTGGAAGCGGCGCCGGCCGGCGCGTGGCGCGGTCGACGTAAACATGGATGAAATGGCCCCTGGCCGCGCACAGCTGGTTTTCATCGTTGGGGAACAAGGCCACTTCGTAGCGCACGCTGGACGAACCCACATGCGCCACGCGGATTCCGGCCACCACGGGCTCGGGAAAAGCCAGCGGTGCGAAGTAGTTGCATTGGGTCTCTATTACCAGGCCGATCACGCCGCCGGTGTGGATGTCGATGGCGCCACGTTCGATGAGCAGGCCATTGACGGCGGTGTCGAACCAGCTGTAGTAAACGACGTTGTTGACGTGGCCGTAAATATCGTTGTCGGACCAGCGGGTACCGATGTCGCGGAAAGCTTTGTAGGCGCTACGGGCTTCGGCTTGCGGCCGTGTCGGGGAACTCATGAGGCCTTATTTTGCCAGCGCGGGCCGCACCCGGCTCGCGGGCATCCTTGACCCGATGGCGTGGGGCTCGCGTCCCAGCAATTCGGGCAACCGGTTTGGCACAGGGATGTTGTCCCGCTGCAGCAAGATCCAGTGCCCGTAAGAAAACGGCGAGAAATGCAGCACATCGCAGGCATGCGCGCCCAGCCGTGCCGCCCAGTTGGGCAGCGGCAGTTGCAGTGCGCGGGTGGCGGTGTAGTCGGCGCGCAGTTCGCGCAGGTATTCCGCATAGCCATAGCGGCGGCTGCCGCCCAGTTCGACCTCGCGGTGGGTGGCCAGGGACGGCATGGCCGCCAGGGCGGCGAAGGCCAGGCCGAGGTCGGTGGCCGTCATGGCCGCGATGCCGCCCCGCGCGCCGCGCGGAATGCCATGCACGGGTGAGCGCGACAGGCCGCGCAGCCAGCGCGCGCCAAAGCCGCCCTCACCGTCGAGCAGCGAGGGGCGCACGATGGCGTAGTCGCTGCCCGAAGCCGCGATGGCGCGCTCGCCCAGCAGCTTGCTCGAGAGGAAGCGGCTTTTGGCGCCTTCGTGCAAACCCAGGGCCGAGGTGTGTATGAAGCGTATGCCCGCCTTGGCACAGGCGACGGCCAGCGCCGCGGGCGCGCGGTGGTGCACATGGTCGTAGGACTCGCCCGGCCGCTGGCGCAGTATGCCCACGCAGTTGACGACCACATCCACGTCTTTGAGCAGCTCCGCCCAGGCATCGGGCTGCAGCAGTTGTTCAAAACGCGCGAGGCGCATGTCGGCAAAGGAATAAGCGGCCTGGTGGCGCTCGGGGTGGCGGCTGCCTATCGCGAGTTGCGCGCCCGATGCGTGCAGTGCCGCCACGGCATGGCGGCCTATAAAGCCGGTGCCGCCGAGGACGAGGACACGCGCAAGGGAAGGTTTTTCAGGATGGGCGGGAATATCGGTGGTGTTCGGCGGCATGTTTTTGCTTTTCTATGTCCAAGGGTCGCCGAAGCGAATCTGAGGCAATGTAGCAGCAATGCTAGGGATTCCAGCGCGCCCAGTATTCGAGCGCCAGCGTGTAAGTATTCATCTGCACCTGCACGGTCTCGTCGATGTTGACGCCGTAGCCGCCGGCCATGGCAAATGCCAGCGGGATGCGGCGCTGCCAGGCCCAGTCGAAGACGCGCCGGTCGCGCGCCTCCAGGCCGTCGAAACTGAGCGCCAGGCGGCCCAGGCGGTCGCCCTCGTAGGGGTCGGCACCGGCCAGGTACAGGACCAGGCCGGGCTCGAAGCGCCGCTCGAGTTCGTCGAGCGCATGCTCCAGCGCTTGCAGGTAGGCCGCGTCGCCGCAGCCGTCGGGCAGGTCCACGTCGAGGTCGCTGGCCTCCTTGCGGAAGGGAAAATTCTTCTGCCCGTGCAGCGACAGCGTGAAAACGCTGGGGTCGCTGGCAAAGATGCTGGCCGTGCCGTTGCCCTGGTGCACGTCGAGGTCGATGATGGCGACCTGCAGCGGCTTGCGCCCGTGCCTGTGTTGCCGCGCCCATTCCGCCTGCATCAGCCTGGCGGCCACGGCCGCATCGTTGAACACACAAAACCCGCCGCCCTTGTGCGCATAGGAATGGTGCGTTCCTCCGGCAAGGTTGGCCGCGATGCCCTCCCCCGGCCGGCCCGGCGAACCCATGGCCACACGGGCCGCCGCGACCGTGGCGCCGGCCGAGCGGCGCGCGCGCTCGGCCATGCCCGGGCTCCAGGGAAAACCGATCTCACGCTGGGCCGCGGCCGGCAGGGTTCCGTGGCTGATGGCGTCTATGTAGTGCGGCGTATGCACCAGCGCGAGCTCGCCGTCTGTTGCGGCTGGCGCCTGCGCCATGCGCACCCGCGGGCGTTCATTCACCAGGCGGTCGCGCAGCAAACGGTATTTCGCCATGGGAAAGCGATGGCCGGGCGGCAGCGGCAAAACAAAGTTGTCGGCGTAAAAGGCTTGCAAGATGTGAAGGTGTTGCGATTTCGGGGCTGAGGCCATTGTGGCCTCGGGCCACACACTTAGAAGAATGGGTGCATGCAGGGTGAGTCGAGTAGTCCTTTTTGGGTACTTTTCAGCGCTGTTTCAGAGCGTTACCTAGGGCTTGGCCTCTAAATTGGTGCATCGCAACATAAAATACTTGCAATGGTGCACACAGTCCCTATACTTGGACTTATGTTGCAGTGCAGCAATTCAGCGCAAAGCAACACCATTGCCCTCACCTAAACCTATTTTGGAGATTCATTATGCTGACCGCTGAACAAGTCCTCGCTTCCCACAAAGCCAACATCGAAACCATGTTTGGCCTGACCCACAAAGCCTTCGAAGGCGTTGAGAAACTGGTCGAACTGAACGTGCAGGCCACCAAGGCCGCCCTGGCTGAAAGCGCCAACCACACGCAAGCCGTGCTGGGCGTGAAAGACGCACAAGAACTGCTGGCCCTGCAAGCCGGCCTGGTCCAGCCCCTGGCTGAAAAGACCGCCGCCTACAGCCGTCACCTCTATGACATCGCTTCGGCCGCTGGCGCTGAACTGGGCAAGACCTTTGAAACCCAGGCTGCTGATGCGCAGAAAAAATTCGTCGGCCTGGTCGACAACGCCGCCAAGAACGCACCGGCCGGTTCCGAAACCGCCGTGGCTGTCCTGAAGAGCGCCGTCGCCGCCGCCAACAACGCTTTCGAGTCGGTCCAGAAGGCCGTCAAGCAAGCCACCGACATCGCTGAAGCCAACTTCAACACGGTGGCTGCTTCCGCCGTGAACGCCACCAAGACGACCACCGCCAAAAAGCGCTGATCGCAGCGCCTTGCGCGCTAACCTTCACGGAGCCTGTTTCGCGAATCCTGTTTGACTGAACAGGGTTTCAAGCCAGTTGTCTCCTCGGGTCCCTTCCGAAATTCATTTTCACGGACCCCTTAAAGCCCGATCGCAAGATTGGGCTTTTTTTTGCCTGCGCTATCTCTGTCTATTTCTGCGCCGTAACCGCCGCAGCCTCGAGTTTGGCCTTGAGCTGCGGCAGCGCCGCCAGCATGGCCGCCCGGCCCGCATCGATGGCGCGCTGGCGCGCCGAGAAGTCGGCGCTCTTGAGGCCTGTCAGCGAGGGACGCACGACGACGTCGGCATCCTTGAGCTCGTACTGGTTGATGCTTTTGCCCATGATGGCAAAGGTCTGCAGCAGGATCTGCAGGGTATCGCCCGCGGGATTGCCTTCCGGCGGGCTCGAGATGTCGACGGCCACCACGATATCGGCGCCCATCTGCCGCGCAAAACGCACCGGCACCGGCGACACCAGGCCGCCGTCCACATACTCACGGCCGTTGATCTTGACCGGCAGGAACACCGCCGGCACCGCGCTCGACGCGCGCACCGCCGTGCCGGTGTCGCCGCGCTGAAACAGCACGGCCTGGCCGCTGTTGAGGTCGGTGGCGACGATGCCCAGTGGAATCGCCATGTTCTCCATGGTGCGGTTGGCGACCAGGTCGTTGACATAGCGGGCCAACGCGTCGCCGCGGAACATGCCGCGGCCGAAGATGGGCAGCATCCAGTCGGTGATGGCCACCTCCTCCATGTTCAGCGCGGTCTGCTGCAGCTGCGCGCTGGTCTTGCCGCTGGCATACAGCGCCGCCACCAGGCTGCCGGCCGAGGTGCCGACCACCAGTTGCGGCTTGAGCCCGGCCTCCTCGAGCACGGCGATCACGCCCACATGGGCAAAACCGCGCGCCGCGCCACCGCCCAGCGCCAGCCCTACACGCACGGGCTTTCTGGCGGCCTCAGCCGGCGGCGGCACGGTCGCAACCGGGCCGGACGGCATGACGGCGCAGCCGGCCAGCAGCAGTATCGCCATGGCCATGCAGGCGCCTGCATACCTGCCTGGCTCGCATGAAAACGTGCCCAGCGTAGGGACTCTGCCAAGAATGATTCTTATTTGCTTTATCATGGCCGGGCTTTAAAAATACCTGTAAGGAAGTGGAAAGTTATGTTCAAAAAAGTGCTTCTCTCGTCGCTGCTCTTGCTGGCAGGCCTGGCATCGGCCCAGGAGCAGGTGGTCAACCTGTATTCTGCCCGCCATTACCAGACCGACGAAAAGCTCTACAGCGACTTCACCAAGGCCACCGGCATCAAGGTGAACCGCGTGGACGCCGACGACGCCGGCATCCTGGCCCGCCTGAAGGCTGAAGGCGCGGCCTCCCCCGCCGACGTGATTTTGCTGGTCGACGCGGCCCGCCTCTGGAAGGGCGATGCGGACGGCCTGTTCCGGCCCATCAAGTCGCCGGCCCTCGAAGCCGCCATTCCCGCCAAGCTGCGCGCCAAGGAAACCGCCGAGGGCACGACCTGGTTCGGTTTCTCGACCCGCGCCCGCGTCGTGGTGTTCGACAAGCTCAAGGTCAAGAAGGCCGATGTAGATACCTATGAAAAACTCGCCGACCCGAAAAACAAGGGACTGCTGTGCACCCGCTCGGGCGCCCACCCTTACAACCTCTCGCTGTTCGGCGCGGTGACCGAGCACCTGGGCGAAGCCAAGGCCGAGCAGTGGCTCAAGGGCCTGGTGGCCAATATGGCGCGCGACCCCAAGGGCGGCGACAGCGACCAGATCAAGGCCGTGGCCAGCGGCGAATGCGGCATCGCGCTGACCAACACCTACTACCTGGCGCGCATCATGCGTTCCAACGCGCCCGACGACAAAGTCGTGGCCGACCGTGTCGGTGTGGTCTTCCCCAACCAGGACAGCTGGGGCACGCATGTGAACATCGCCGGCGCGGCCGTCGCCAAGAATGCCAAGAATACGGCCAACGCCGTCAAGTTCATGGAATACCTGGCCAGCCCGAGCGCGCAGGAATACTTCGCCAACGGCAACAACGAATGGCCCGCCGTGCCGGGCCTGGGCGTCAGCAACCCGGCGCTCAAGGCCATGAGCCCCTCCGGCAACGGCAGCTTCAAGTCCGAAACCATCCCGATCAGCGCCGTGGGCAACAACCAGCTCAAGGTGCAGCAGATGCTGGACCGCGTCGGCTACAAATAAGAACCAGCCAGCGCCCTTGTTTTGCAAAAGCCCGGCCGCCGACAGGCACCGGGCTTTTTTCATGGGCCATAATTGACGTTTACGTTAACGTCATGTCGCCCAGCCGTATGCGGGCCCTGGCGTTGACACAAACCCCATTTAAACCTCCCACTCTTCATTCAAGGAATCACCATGGAAATCGCAGGCAAAGTATTTATCGTCACCGGCGGCGCATCGGGCCTGGGTGAAGGCACGGCGCGCATGCTGGTGGCCAATGGCGCCAAGGTTGTCATTGCCGACATGCAAGCCGACAAGGGCGAAGCCATCGCCAAGGAGCTGGGCGCGGACAAGGCCGCTTTCGTCAAGTGCGACGTGAGCCAGGAGGCCGACGGCCAGGCCGTGGTGGCCAAGGCGCTCGCCATGGGCAAGCTGATGGGCCTGGTGAACTGCGCCGGCATTGCGCCCGCCGAAAAAACCGTGGGCAAGAACGGCGCGCACGGCCTGGCCCTGTTCAGCAAGACCATCACCGTCAACCTCATCGGCAGCTTCAACATGATCCGCCTGGCGGCCGACGCCATGTGCAAGAACGAGCCCGAAGCCACCGGCGAGCGCGGCGTGCTGATTTCCACCGCCTCGGTGGCGGCCTACGACGGCCAGATCGGCCAGGCCGCCTACAGCGCCTCCAAGGGCGGCATCGTCGGCATGACCCTGCCGATTGCCCGCGACCTGGCGCGCAACGGCATCCGCAACATGACGATTGCCCCCGGCATCTTCGGCACGCCCATGCTCTTCGGCATGCCGCAGGAAGTGCAGGACTCGCTGGCCGCCGGCGTTCCCTTCCCCTCGCGCCTGGGCACGCCACAAGACTACGCGCGCCTGGCCAAACACATCATCGAAAACGACATGCTCAACGGTGAAGTGATTCGCCTGGACGGCGCGATCCGCCTCGCACCGCGCTGAGTTTTCGCGCTGGACGGGCTCAGGCCGCGGGCGGATGCAGCGCGGCCAGCCTGTCGGTCAGCAGCGCCGACAGCCTGTCTATCACCTCGTTGACGCGGGCCGGCACATAACGCCGGCTCGGCACCACCGCATAGAGCGGCGCCGGCTCGCCCAGGTGGCCTTCGAACAGGCGCACCAGCTTGCCGCCGGCTAGCGAGGCCATGAGGTCGATCTCGGACTGGTAAACGATGCCCCGCCCTTCCAGCGCCCACTGCAGCGCGATGGAGGCGTCATTGCAGGCCAGCGGCCCGGCCACGCGCACCTGGAAAGGCGCGCTGGCCTCCCCCTGCAATTCGAACTGCCACTGGTCCTGCCGGCGCTCGCGCACGTGGCAGACCAGGCAGTCGTGCTGCGCGAGTTCGCAGGGCTGCACGGGCGTTCCGCGGCGCGCCAGGTAGTCGGGGCTGGCGCAGGCGATGCGGCGGGCCGGCGCCAGCAGGCGCGCCGAATGGGTGGAGTCCATCAGCGGCCCGTTGCGCAGCGCCACGTCTATGCCTTCGCGCACCAGGTCCACGCGCGCATCGCTGATCTGCAGGTCGATCTCGATGCCGGGATGCTGCGCGGCGAATTCCGCCAGCCAGTAGGCGAGCATCTCGCGCGCCAGCATGGCCGTGGCGGTGATGCGTATGCTGCCCGTGAGGCCGAAGGTGCCGGCGCGCACCTTGGCCTGGCCTTCGGCCACCAGCTCGAGCGCGCGGCGCGCGTGCTCGACCATGACCGCGCCTTCGGCCGTGGGCCGCACGGCGCGCGTGGTGCGCTCGAACAGGCGCACACCCAGCGAGGTTTCCAGCCGCTTGATCGCCGCACTGACGGCGGCCGTGGAGAGCCGGCAGCGCTTGCCCGCACCCGTGAGGCTGCCGGTCTCCGCGGTGGCCAGCAGCACACGCAAGGCATCGAGATTGTCAAATTCCATGGAAGAGTGATTTCTCCGAAACGCCATTGTGAGGCGCGGGGCCGCTGGCTATATTTGCCGGCGGGCCTACAGCCCCCCAAGCAAAAACTACAGTCAAGGATATCCCATGAGACACGCCTTCCCGGCACTGGCGGCTACCGCGCTGCTGGCCGCCTGCGCCAGCAGCCCCTCCTCCTTCACCTACCAGGTCCCGGCCGACGAAGTCGCGCGCGGCGCCAAGTACATGCAGCCAGAAGGCTCCTCGGGCTTCACGCCCAAGCCGGGCTGGGCCACGAAGAAGTTCGCCGTGGCCGCCGCCAACCCGCTGGCCACCGACGCCGGTTACCAGGTGCTCAAGGCTGGCGGCTCGGCCGTAGACGCCGCGATTGCCGTGCAAATGGTGCTCACACTGGTGGAGCCGCAATCCAGCGGCATAGGCGGCGGCGCCTTCCTGCTGCATGCCAGCGGCGGCAAGGTCGAGGCCTTTGACGGCCGCGAAACCGCGCCCGCAGCCGCCGATGAAAAGCTCTTTATCGGCGCCGACGGCAAGCCCATGGCGTTTTACGACGGCGTGGTCGGCGGCCGCTCCGTTGGCACGCCCGGCACCGTGCGCATGCTCGAGATGGCCCATAAGCAGTACGGCCGGCTTCCCTGGGCCCAGCTGTTCGCGCCGGCGATCCAGCTGGCCGAAGGCGGCTTCAAGGTCAGCCCACGCCTGAACACCCTGCTCAAAGGCGAGCAGCACCTCAAGAAGGACGCCACGGCCGCCGCCTACTTCTACAAGCCCGACGGCAGCCCGGTGGACGTGGGCCAGACCCTGCGCAACCCGGCCCTGGCCGAGGTGCTGCGCCAGATCGCAGCCAAAGGATCGAGCGCGCTGCTCGAAGGCCAGGTCGCCCAGGCCATCGTCGCCAAGGTGCAGGGCCACGCCAGCAACCCCGGCAAGCTGGCCCTGGCCGACCTGGCCGGCTACCAGCCCAAAAAACGCGACCCGATCTGCACCGACTACAACGCCGCCGGCAAGGCCTATCGCCTCTGCGGCATGCCGCCGCCCAGCTCGGGCGCGATTGCCGTCGGACAGATCCTTGGCATCCTGAGCAACACGCCGGCAAGCACCCTGGGCCTGGTCACCGGCAGCGGCGGCGCCCCCGGCACGGTTGCACCCACGCCTTCGGCCGACTGGCTGCACCTTTACACCGAGGCTTCGCGCCTGGCCTTTGCCGACCGCGGCCAGTACCTGGGCGACCCGGACTTTGTGCAGCCGCCGGGCGGCAGCTGGATGAGCCTGCTGGCCCCCGCCTACCTGAGCGAGCGCGCCAAGCTGATACAGCCCACCGGCCCCAGCATGAAGACCGCCAAACCCGGCGTGCCGGGCGCCGTCAAGACGGCTTACGCGCCCATGCCCGAGCAGCCCGAGTACGGCACCTCGCACATCAGCATCATCGACGGCTACGGCAATGCGATCGCCATGACCACGACGATTGAAGACCAATTCGGCTCGCGCCTGATGACCGACGGCGGCACTGGCAAGGCCGGCGGCTTTTTGCTCAACAACGAGCTCACCGACTTCAGCTTCGCCCCGACGGACGCCGAAGGCAAGCCCGTGGCCAACCGCGTGCAGCCCGGCAAGCGCCCGCGCTCGTCCATGGCGCCCACGCTGGTGTTCGACAAGAACTCGGGCCAGCTTGTCATGAGCGGCGGCAGCCCCGGCGGCGCCCTCATCATCCACTTCACGGCCAAAACCCTGTACGGCACGCTGAACTGGGGGCTGAACGCCCAGCAGGCCATAGACCTGCCCAATTTCGGCTCGCTCAACGGCCCGAGCATCCTGGAAGAAAAACGCTTCTCGCCGGCCACCGTCGAGGCGCTGCGCAGCCGCGGCGCCGAGGTGCGCGAGCAAACCATGACCAGCGGCCTGCAGGCCATCCAGAAAACGCCCGAAGGCTTCTTCGGCGGCGCCGACCCGCGGCGCGAGGGGCTGGTCCTGGGTGACTAAACCGCCCTATACCCCGTGAATTACAAGGCCCTGCCGTCGCAGGGCCTTGTTGTTTCTACAATCCCTTGATGGCCATTCCGCAATCATTCATCCAGGAGCTGCTCGCGCGCGCCGACGTGGTGGATATCGTGGGCCGCCATGTGCAGCTCAAAAAGGGCGGCGCCAACTTCATGGGCCTGTGCCCCTTCCACGGCGAAAAATCGCCCTCCTTCAGCGTCAGCCCCTCCAAGCAGTTCTACCACTGCTTCGGCTGCGGCAAGAACGGCAACGCCATCAGCTTCCTGATGGAGCACGCCGGCATGACCTTCATCGAGGCCGTCAAGGACCTGGCCCAGCAATACGGCCTGCAGGTGCCCGAGGACGACGTTTCGCCGCAGGACCGCGCCCGCGCCGCGCAGATGCGCGAGCAGCAGGCCACGCTCACCAGCGTGCTCGAAAAAGCCGGCACCGCCTACATCAAGGCCTTGCGCAACTCCGAGCGCGCCATCGACTACTTCAAGGGCCGCGGCGTCTCGGGCGAAGTCGCCAAGACCTTCGGCCTGGGCTATGCGCCCGAAGGCTGGCGCAGCCTGGCCAGCGTCTTTCCCGACTACAACGACCCGCTGCTGGTCGAAAGCGGCCTGGTCATCACCGGCGAGCCCGGCGAGGAAAACGCCGCCGGCGAGGCCAAGCGCTATGACCGCTTTCGCGACCGGGTCATGTTCCCCATCCGCAACGTCAAGGGCGAATGCATAGGCTTTGGCGGCCGCGTGCTGGGAGACGACAAGCCCAAATACCTCAATTCGCCCGAAACCCCGGTCTTCAGCAAGGGGCGCGAGCTCTACGGCCTGTTCGAGGCGCGAACCGCCCTGCGCGAACACGGCTACGCCCTGGTCACAGAAGGCTATATGGACGTGGTGGCGCTGGCCCAGCTGGGTTTTGCCAACGCGGTGGCCACCCTGGGCACGGCTTGCACCGCCGACCACGTGCAAAAGCTGTTCCGCTTCACCGATTCGGTGGTTTTCAGCTTTGACGGCGACAGTGCCGGCCGCCGCGCCGCGCGCAAGGCGCTGGACGCCGCCCTGCCCTTTGCCACCGACGTGCGCACCGTCAAGTTCCTTTTCCTGCCGGCCGAGCACGACCCCGACAGCTACATCCGCGAACACGGCAAGGAAGGCTTTGCCGCCTACGTCAGCAAGGCCGTGCCGCTGAGCCGTTTCCTGCTCGAAGCGGCCGCCGAGGGCTGTGACCTGGACACCGCCGAAGGACGCGCCCACATGGCCAGCAATGCCCGCCCCCTGTGGAGCCTGATGCCCGACGGCGCCCTCAAGCGCCAGCTGCTGGCCGAGATCGCCGACAAGGTGCTGATCGACAGCCGCGAACTGCTGCAGCTGTGGCAGCCGGCCGCCACGGGCTATAAATCGGGCAACAAAAACAGCGGCGGCCCGCGCGGGCAAGGCAAGGGCCACAGGCAGGACGCCGCGCCCGCCCCGGTTCACCATGCGGACATGCCCGATCCCGGTGGCTACCCGCCGGACTACCCCGAAGAGCGCGATTACAGCGGTTCCGAGCCTTCCGCTTATTACCCGCCCCCGTCGGCCCCGGGCCGCAGCTTTGGCGAGCGCAGCAGCGGCGCCCGGGCGCCGCGCCGCGTGGCCGGGCGCATTCTGCCGGCCAGCCGCGAAGACCGGGTGCTCAGGCTGCTGCTGACTGAAGCCCAGACCTGGGACAGGCTCAGCACCGAAGAACATCATTTGCTCGTCGAGCTGCCCGAGCCCCACGGCCCGCTCTTCGTCTGGCTGGAGAGCCAGTTGCACGAACACGGCCCCCAGCCCTGGGCGGCCCTGCGCGAGGGCCTACGCGGCCATGCCTACGAAAGGCATGCCACCGCCCAGATCGCGCAGATTCCCGAAGGCATAGAAAGCGACTGGACCGAGGTCAGGAACATCCTGGACCAGCTGCTGCGCCTGCGCCGCCAGCAGGAGATGAGCGAGCTGGCCGCCCGCGCCGCCACCGATCCGGACGCCCGCCTGCGTTACCTGGAACTGCTAGCCAGCCTCAAAACCCCGGCCGACACGGCCCGCTAGGGCGGCCCGGCGCCCGAAAAATAGCTGTTTTGGTGGGTGAAAAAACGCCCAAAAAACAGGCAACAGGGTATAATCCGATTTTCGACGGCAAGCGCGACAGCAGCACCTCCGGCCCGGCCACCCTGAAACTTCGGGGAACTCACAGATGAGACGGCCACTTCCCCCAGGGAATACCGCAAGGACTGCACACCAAATGTTCGCCCAAACAGCTTGCCCGGAAAAATAAACCGAAACGTGCCCCTGGCGCTGCCCGGCCTGTTTTTCCGTCCTCTTGTTCCTGACTCTGAATCCTTGCCGCCGTGCCTGTGCTTTGCGCAGGCGCCAAGGCGCATTTTTGTTTACTGGTAGCCGATAGATATTTAGAACAATTTTTCCGACAACTGGAGGTCCCATGCCTACTGCCAAGCCGAAGAAGCCGAGCACGTCCAAGAAGCCGCAAGGCGCGCAGCCCAAAGCCGCCGCCAAGCCAAAAGCCAAGACAGCGCCCAAAGCCGCTGCCCGGCCCGCAGCCAAGCCTCCAGTCAAAGCAGCAGCCAAAGCCCCGGCCAAGCCCGCGGCCAAGAGCGGCAAGGTTGAAAAACCCGGAAAAACCGCCATATCTGTCAAACCCAGCAAACCCAATGCCCTGGCGAGCAAAGCCCCCCTGAAAACCGCGAAATCCGCGATTTCCGATTTGCCCCTGAAGAAAGCTCCTGCCGTGCCGACCAAGTCCAGCCCCGAATCCAAGCCTCTCGCCGCACCCGCCGATGTGCCCGTGAAAAAGAAACCCGGCCGCCCGCCCAAGAACCCGGCGGCCGACGGCAGCGCGCCTGCCGCCACCACCGGCGCCAAGCGCGGCCGCAAGCCCAAGAGCGCCACCGCCGCGCCCAAGGACGGCGAAGACCTGGACCTGTCCGACATTGAAGACGACCTGGTCGGCGAACCCGTGGCGGAGACGACCGAGAAGGTCAAACCGCTGCGCATGAAAATCAGCAAGGCGAAGGAACGCGCCTTGATGAAGGAATTCGGCCTGGACGAAACCGTCCTCTCCGAAGAAGACATGCTCAAGCGCCGCCTGCGCCTGAAGACCCTGATCAAGCTCGGCAAGACGCGCGGCTACCTCACGCACGGCGAAATCTCCGATCACCTTCCCGACAAGCTGGTCGACGCCGAAACGCTGGAAGTCGTGGTCAACATGCTCAACGACATGGGTGTGGCCGTGTACGAGCAGGCGCCCGACGCCGAAACCCTGCTGCTGAACAACACCGGCCCCACGGTCGCGACCGAAGAGGAAGCCGAGGAAGAAGCCGAAGCGGCGCTGTCCACCGTCGACAGCGAATTCGGCCGCACCACCGACCCCGTCCGCATGTACATGCGTGAAATGGGCACGGTCGAGCTGCTCACGCGCGAAGGCGAAATCGAGATCGCCAAGCGCATCGAAGGCGGCCTCATGAAGATGATGGAAGCCATCTCGGAAAGCCCCGCCACCATCGCTGAAATCATGCGCCTGGGCGAGGAAATCCGCGAAGGCAAGATCGTCATCTCCACCGTGGTCGACGGCTTCTCCAACCCCAACGAGGCCGACGACTACGTGGCCGAGGAAGACTTCGACGAATTCGACGAGGAAGACGACGACGACGGCAAGGGCGGCTCCAAGGCCCTGACCAAAAAGCTCGAGGAACTCAAGAAGGAAGCTCTCAGCCGCTTCGACAAGATCGCCGCCCTGTTCGAGAAGGTCCACAAGACCTACGACAAGGAAGGCTACGGCACGCCCACCTATGTGAAGGCGCAAAAAGCCCTGAGCGACGAACTGATGACCGTGCGCTTCACCGCCAAGACCATCGAAAAGCTCTGCGACATGCTGCGCGGCCAGGTGCTGGATGTGCGCAAGAAGGAGCGCGAGCTGCGCCGCATCATCGTCGAGAAGTGCGGCATGCCGCAGGAAGTCTTCATCAAGGATTTCCCGCCCAACCTGCTGAACCTGAAATGGGTTGAAAAACAGGTCGCCGCCGGCAAGCCCTGGTCCGTGGTCATGGCGCGCAACGTGCCGCCCATCCAGGAACTGCAGACCAAGCTGGCCGAACTGCAGGCCCGCGTGGTGGTGCCGCTGGCCCAGCTCAAGGACATCAACAAGCGCATGAACGAAGGCGAGTCCAACTCGCGCGACGCCAAGAAAGAGATGATCGAGGCCAACCTGCGCCTGGTGATCTCGATCGCCAAGAAGTACACCAACCGCGGCCTGCAGTTCCTCGATTTGATCCAGGAAGGCAACATCGGCCTGATGAAGGCCGTCGACAAGTTCGAATACCGCCGCGGCTACAAATTCTCGACCTACGCCACCTGGTGGATTCGCCAGGCGATCACGCGCTCCATCGCCGACCAGGCGCGGACCATCCGCATCCCGGTGCACATGATCGAGACCATCAACAAGATGAACCGCCTGTCGCGCCAGCACTTGCAGGAATTCGGCTTCGAGCCGGACGCCAGCATCCTGGCCGCCAAGATGGAGATCCCGGAAGACAAGATCCGCAAGATCATGAAGATCGCCAAGGAGCCTATCTCCATGGAAACGCCGATCGGCGACGACGACGATTCGCACCTGGGCGACTTCATCGAGGACAGCGCCAACACCGCGCCGCTGGAAGCCGCGATGCAGGCCGGCCTGCGCGACGTGGTCAAGGACATCCTCGACAGCCTGACGCCGCGCGAAGCCAAGGTGCTGCGCATGCGCTTCGGTATCGAGATGTCCACCGACCACACGCTCGAGGAAGTCGGCAAGCAATTCGACGTGACGCGCGAGCGCATCCGCCAGATCGAAGCCAAGGCGCTGCGCAAGCTCAAGCACCCTTCGCGTTCGGACAAACTGCGCAGCTTTATCGACACGCTGTAAGCGGCATCCGCCCTCCCCGAAAGCCCGGCCCCGCAAGGCGCCGGGCTTTTTTACGCCTAAGAACCTGTTCTTAGAAACTCAGGGCGCCGTCAGCCCCACCTTGCGCACAAAGGCGTCCAGCGGCACCGACCACATCTTGCCGCCATAGGTCAGCAGCGAATGCCCGTCGTGCCCGGCCAGCGGCCCGGTCTGGACGAACTGTGTGTCGCTGCCGCCCGCCTTGAAGGCCTCATGCCACTCGCGGGGCGCCTCGGCGCCCCAGTACTGGTCGTTCTCGGCATACAGCCACAGGCTGGGCACCTTGACCAGCTTGCCGAGTTCGCCGTAAGTCTTGCGCAGGTTGTCGGGCCCGCAGCTTTTGGTGGGTGAATCTGCAGGGTTACCGCCCGAGCCGCCCGCGAAATTGACGGCGCCTATCACGCCCGGCAGGTTGAGCGCGGCCACCGACACCGTGGTCATGCCGCCCACCGACTGGCCTTCCAGCAACAGCCTGTCCTTGCGCACCCAGGGTTGCTGCAGCGCCCACTGGTGCAGCGCGACCACCGTCTTGCCGGCCTGGCTGGCCACGCGCGTGAAGTCGGGATCGCCGCCGCAGACCTTGCCGCTCCAGCGGGCCCCGGAGTCTTCGCGGTCCAGCCCGCCGGTGTCGCCGTAACCGGGCCTGACCGGGGCCACCACGGCCACCCCCTTGAGAAGCCAGTAATTCGCGTGCCCGACCAGCACCGGGTACTCCAGCCTGGCCCTGTCGGCACGCGAGGGGGCCCGCCCATGGGAAAAAATCACCAGCGGAAACGGGCCTTCGCCCTCGGGCTTGTAGACGTGGGTGACGACTTCAACCTGCTTGTTGTCGATGAGCAGCGGCAGCTTGACGATTTGCGGCGGCACACGCTCGGGCGGCTGCTGCGCCCAGGCAGGCACGGCGGCGAGCTGCGCCACCCACACCAGGCCAATCGCCCATCCTTGTTTCAACCAGTGCATGCCCGGCTCCCTGTAGTTGCCGGAACATTCTGACATGCGGGGCTTGTTTATGCCGTGCTGAAGCGGTACAGCGTGCGGCCCTGGCGCGCCTGCCCCGGCAGGTGCAGGGCCGAAGGAAAGGCCGGGATATTGGGCGCATTCGGGTAGCCCTGAGGCTCAAAGCACAGGCTTTGCTGCTGTACATAGCGCCTGCCGCCCTTGCCCGGCCCGCCGGCCAGGGGTTCGCCGGCCAGCATGCCGGTGTAAAACTGCATGGTGGGCTCGCTCGACCAGACCTCCATCACACGGCCGCTGGCAGGTGCACTCACACGCGCGCAGAGCGCCAGTTCACCATCCTCGGCCGCGTTGCGCTCTATCGCAAAGCAGTCGTCGTAGCCGGCAACCCCGCCTGCGGCTTGCGGTCTGCCCACGCGCGTCTCGAGCGCCGTGGGCTGGCGCAGGTCAAATGGCGTGCCCTCCACCGGCAGCAGCCTGCCCGTGGCGATCAGTTCGGGGGTCATTTCGAAATAACGGCTCGCGCGGATCATCACTTCATGCCCCAGCGCGCTGGCGCTGTGCGTGCTGTTCACCCCTTCGAGGTTAAAAAAAGCGTGGGTGGTGAAGTTGGCCATGGTGGGCGCATCCAGCGCCACGGCCTCGTAATCGAGCGCCAGCTCATTCGCCTCCGTCACGCGGTACAGCAGGCGCAAGGCCAACGCACCGGGAAAACCTTCCTCGCCGTCGGCAAACACATAACGCATCTCCACGCTACAGGCGTCGTGCTGCACAGCATCGAAAACCTGGAAGCGCGAACCCCGCAGACCGCCATGCAGGCAGTGCGGGCCGTTGTTGGCCGCCAGCTGGTGCTCCGTGCCGCCCAGCGTGAAACGCGCGTTCTCTATGCGCCCCGCATAGCGCCCCACAAAAGCACCCACGGAGGGCGCGCCGCCCACCACGCCTTCAATGCTGTCGTAACCCAGCACCACATCGTCAAAACGTCCCGCACGGTCGGGCACCAGCAGCTGCTCTATCTTGGCGCCGTAGTTGGTCACGCACACCGCCATGCCGCGCTGGTTGCGCAGGGTGAACAGCCTGACGGGCTTGCCGTCGATCTCGCGCGCGAAACGGGTGGGATCGAGCAAAAGGGTATGGTCCGGGCCGCTCACTTGGCAATAATCGTCAGCAGTTCTTCGCGTGTGGTCGGGTCGGCCATGTACTTGCCGTACAGCGGCCCCATGCGCCTGACCATGGGCGATACGTCCTTGACCTTGACGAACTGCGAGCCCTGCTTGGTCGTGGCCTCCAGGGCCGCGGCGACGCGCTTGTTCCACAGTTCGCGCATCAGGATCGCGGATTTGGCGCCGGCCTCGGCGAAGGCGGCCTTGTCTTCCTTGCTGAGCTTGTCCCAGAGTTTGGTCGACACCACCAACGCCTCGGGCGATATCACGTGGTTGGTCACATAGACGTTTTTGGCCACCTTGTAATGCCCCGTGGATTCATAGGAAGGCAGGTTGTTCTCGGCGCAATCGACCTTGCCCTGCTCCAGGGCGACTAGCACGTCCTTGAAGGGCAAGGCCACCGGCTTGGCTTCCATGAGCTTGACCATCTCGATGTAGACCTCGGACTGCTGCACGCGGATGTTCATGCCGGCCAGGTCCCGCAGGTTGTTGACGGGCTTGACGCAGTAAAACGAACGGCCGCCGCCGTCATACCAGCCCAGCACCACAAAGCCGGCCGATTTCAGGTTGGCGGAAAAGCGCTCGCCCAGCTTGCCGTCCAGGTGGCGGAACATATGGGCCGAATCGGTGAAGAGGAAAGGCAGGTTCAGCACCTTGATGCCCGGCACCGCGTCCGACAAGGGGCCCGAACTGAACTCGGCCACGTCGATCTCGCCGCTCTTGAGCATTTGCACCGCCTTGGGCTGGTCGCCAAGCGCGCCGCTGTTAAAAAGCTCTATGTTGTAGCGGCCGCCGGTGCTCTTGGAGACCTGCTCCACAAAACTCTTCATGGCTTCGGAGACCGGGTAGCCGTCGGGGTGGATGTTCCAGGCCCTCAGCTTGGCCTGGGCCATCGCGGCGCTCGCGCACAGCGCGAGGGAAAGGCATAAAAGCCCCTTGAAAGATGTACGCATTTTTGTCTCCTGGATGTGGGGCTCTACAGCTGCCTCTGGCGGGCAGTCTTGTATTTTTTGTGATCAATCCCTGAGGGGATGTTCGCACGGATGACTCGCCCTTCTCAAAGGATATGGAGCGATATCACCATTAATTCACGCAAGCCGTTTTCAATCGAGCTTGATGTTGGCGTCCGACACGACCTTGGCCCAGCGGCCGCGCTCCTGGTTGAAGAAGCCGTCCTGCTGCGCCGGCGTCATGGTCACGACTTCCGCGCCCTGCCCCGCGAGCTTGGCGCGTATGTCGGGGCTGCGGATGATCTTGATGAGTTCGGTGTTCAGGCGGTTGATGATGGCCGGCGGCGTGCCGTTGGCCACCAGCAGGCCTTGCCAGGTGCCGGATTCGAAGTTGGCCAGGCCTTGCTCCGCCAGCGTCGGCACATTGCCGATCAGCGGCATGCGCGTGCTCTTGGAAACGCCCAGGATTTTGAGCTTGCCGCTTTGCACATGCGGCAAGGTGGCCAGCATGCCGTTCATCAAAATCTGCGTCTGCCCCGCGATGGTGTCGCTGACGGCTTGCGAGCCGCCCTTGTAGGGGATGTACTGCCATTTGGCCTTGCTGGCCCGCTCGACCGCCACGCCGGCCAGGTGCGGCGCGCTGCCCATGGCCGTCACCGCGAAGTTCAGCTCGGTCTTGTGCGACAGGGCCACGAGCTCCTTGAGGTTGCTCACGGGCACCGAGGGATGGACCACCAGCAGGTGCGGCGAATACGCCAGCATGGTGACGCCGCGCAAGTCCTTGGACGGATCAAAGCCCAGCTTGGGATAGACCGAGGGGCTGATGGCCAGCGCGCCGGTGTCGCATAGCAGCAGCGTGTAGCCGTCGGGCGCGGACTTGGCCACGATGTCAGCACCCAGGTTGCCGTTGGCGCCGGCCTTGTTGTCCACGATGACCGACTGCTTGAGCGCCTCGGCGAGCGGCTGCGAAATGGCGCGCGCGATGATGTCCGAAGAGCCGCCCGGCGGATAAGGCACCACCAGGCGTATCGGTTTGGACGGCCATCCGGCCTGGGCATTTGCGGCGCCGCTTGCGGCACCCACACCCACGGCCAATGAAGCCGCAATAAGTTCTCGTCGATTGATAGCCATGTCTGTCTCCTGAATGTTCGAAAAACGGGGGTACCCCTCCGCCGCGCCGAGAGCCTCTTTCGGGCTCCTCGCACGCGCCTGTCTGCTCTGTCCGGTTTATGCCGATTTCGCGACTTCGTGGTTGCCCAGCAACTCCAGCGCCCGCACCAAGGCGGAATGGTCCAGGTCCTGCATGCCGTTGGCGGCGCAGGCCTGCATCAGCTGGGCGGCGCCCGCCGTTTGCGGCAGGGCCAGGCCCAGAGTGCGCGCGCCGCTGAGCGCGAGGTTCAAATCCTTCTGGTGCAGGCCGATGCGGAAACCCGGCGCGAAGGTGCGCTTGATCATGCGCTCGCCATGCACTTCCAAAATGCGCGAGGAGGCAAAACCGCCCATCAGCGCCTGGCGCACCTTGGCCGGGTCGGCGCCGGCCTTGCTGGCGAACAGCAGGGCTTCACCGACGGCCGCGATGTTCAGCGCCACGATGATCTGGTTGGCCACCTTGCAGGTCTGGCCGTCGCCGTTGCCGCCCACTAGCGTGATGTTTTTGCCCATCAGCTCGAACAGCGGCTTGACGAGGTCGAAGGCCGCCTGCGGGCCGCCCACCATGATGGTGAGGCTGGCCGCCTTGGCGCCGACTTCGCCGCCCGACACGGGGGCGTCCAGGTAGTCGCAGCCCAGGGCGTTGATCTTCCCGGCGAATTCCTTGGTGTCCATCGGCGAGACGGAGCTCATGTCGACAATCGTCTTGCCCTTGGTCAGCGCGCCGGCCACGCCGCCTTCGCCGAACAGCACCTTGGCCACGTCGGGCGTGTCGGGCAGCATCATGAAGATGATGTCCGCCTGCTTGACGACCTCGGCGATGGAGTCGCAGGCCTTGCCCTTGCCGGTCAGCAGTTCGGCGGGCACCTTGCCCCGCGTGTTCAGGAAAACCTCGTGCCCTGCCGCAATCAGGTGCGCCGCCATGGGGCTGCCCATGATGCCCAGGCCGATAAATCCAAGCTTGCTCATTCAAATACTCCAGTCAAAAATCCAGTCAGAAAAACACTGCGCCCCTCAGGCGCGTCAGGTGCGGTAACGGTCGTGCAGGGCTTGCGTGGCGGCGCGGAACACGCCGAGGTCGCTGCCCACGGCGACGAAGGTGGCGCCCATCTCCATGTAGCGCCGCGCGTCGGCTTCCACCGGCGCGAGGATGCCCGTGGGCTTGCCGCAGGCCTTGGCGTCGGCGAACACGCCGGCGATGGCTTTCTGCACGTCGGGGTGGCCCGCGTTGCCCAGGTGGCCCAGGCCGGCGGCCAGGTCCGAGGGGCCGACAAAAATACAGTCCACGCCCTCTGTTTCGGCAATCGCGCGCGCGGCCGCGACGCCTGCGCTGCTTTCGATCTGCACCGCGACGCAGATCTGGTCGTTGATGCCCTTGAAGTAGTCGGGCACGGTGCCGTAGCGGTTGCTGCGCTGCGAGACCGACACGCCGCGCACGCCCTGCGGCGGGTAGCGCGTGGCCGCCACCGCGCGCCGTGCCTCGTCGGCGCTTTCGACAAAAGGCACCAGGAAGTTGTAGAAGCCGGCATCGAGCAGGCGCTTGATCTCGACCTCGTTGTTGCTGGTGGGGCGCACAAAGGGCGCGCTCGGGCTGTCCTTGAGCGCCATCAGCTGGGGAATGAAGGTCCCCACGTCATTGGGCGAATGTTCGCCGTCCAGCAGGATCCAGTCGAAGCCGGCCACACCCAGCACCTCGGTGGTGATGGCGTTGGCCAGCGAGGACCAGCAGCCTATCAGTTTTTTGCCGGCCAGCAGGTCTCGCTTGAAGCTGTTGGGAAAGGATTGGTAGGGAGTTGCTTGTGTCATGGTGGTTTGCTTCTACGATGTCGGTTGCTTCGATTTGCGGTCCGCCGGGCTTTATTCGGCCTTGATGTTCGCGGCCTTGATGACCTGTGCCCACTTGGCCACTTCCGCGCGCTGGAAGGCGGCGATCTGGGTCGTCGTCATGTTGGCCGGCTCCATGCCGAAGCCCTTGAGTTTTGCCTGCATCTCGGGTTCCGCCAGGATGCGGCCGATTTCCTTGTGCAGGCGGTCGACCATGAGGGCGGGCGTTCCCGCCGGCGCAAAAATCGCCTGCCAGGAGAGCACTTCAAAATTCGCCAGGCCCGGCAGGCCGGATTCAGCCACCGTCGGCACATCCGGCATGGATGGCAGCCGGCTGGCGGACGTCACCGCGATCGCGCGCAGCTTGCCGCTTTGCACATGCGGCGCCGCGACGACGCTGGTGTCGAACATCATGTCGACCTGCCCGCCTATCACGTCCTGGATGGCCGGGCCGCTGCCCTTGTAAGGCACATGCGTGAACTTCACGCCGGAGCGAAAGGCCAGCAGCTCCAGCGAAAGGTGTTGCGAGGTGCCGGTGCCGGCCGAGGCCGACGACAGCCCGCCGCTTTTGCCCTTGCTGGCCTCGATCACGTCCTTCAAGGTTTTGTAGGGGCTGGCCTGGTTGACCACCAGCACCAGCGGGTTGGTGCCTATCAGCGTGACGGGCACAAAGGACTTGATGGGGTCGTAGCCGATCTTGGGATACAGGCTCACATTGATCGCATGCGAGCTGACCGTGCCGCCCACCAGGGTGTAGCCGTCCGGCGCGGCGCGCGAGCCGACTTCCGAACCGACGCTGCCGCCCGCTCCGGGTTTGTTGTCGACGACGATGGTGGTGCCCAGCGCGGTGCCCAGCTTCTGCCCGATCAGCCGGCCCAGCACGTCGGTGGTGCCGCCCGCAGCGAAGGGCACCAGGTAGGTGATGGGCTTGCCCGTCGGCCAGTTGCCTTGCGCGAATGCGGGAAGCGTTGAAAAACCGGCCATGGCGGCCAGCGCGGTGTTGAGCAGGGTGCGGCGTTGCATCATGATGAGTCCTTTGTGTGTGTCAGATAAAAGTTGCCGGGCGCTTCACGCGCTCAGGGCATCTCGACAATCTCAATCCAGTTCGGGTTCTTGCCGACGGGCAGGCGCTTGGGCGCGCCCAGCGCGCCGGTCGCGGCATCAATGGCGTACACCGACACGCTGTGCGAATCCTGGCCCGCCGCGATCAGGTAGCGTCCCTGCGCATCGATGGCAAAACCGCGCGGGGTTTTTTCGGTGGGCGTCTGGCCCAGGGGCTCCAGCAGGCCGGTGGCGGCATCGACACGGAAGGCCGACAGCGTGCTGGAGGTGCGCTCCGAGGCATACAGGTAGCGGCCGTCGGGCGTGAAGTGCAAGTCGGCGGCCCAGGGCTTGCCCGCGAAACCGGCCGGCAGCGTGGTGCGGGTCTGCAGCAGCTTGAGCGTGCCGCGCGCGCCATCCCAGGCGAAGACCTGGAGTTGCGCGTCCAGCTCATTGAGCAGGTAGGCAAAGCGCTGCGCCTTGTCCCAGACAAAATGGCGCGGGCCGGATTTCGCGGCGCTGGCGGTCAGCGCCGGGTCGTTGGGCGAAAGCACGCCGGTGGCGGCATCAAAGCGCCAGCTTGAGACGTTGTCGTTGCCCAGGCTGGTGGCCAGCACAAAGCGGTTGGCCGAATCGGCATGGATGGCATGCGCATTCGCGATCCCGGGAATCAGCTGCTGGATGGCGCCTACCTTGCCTTCCTTGTCGATGCTGTTGACGGTGATCTTGTGGCCGGGATAGGACGCCGCGAAGAGCCAGCGGCCCGTCAGGTCGGTGTCGATGTTGGCCATGCTGTCGGCCAAGGGCGCCTCCCCCAGCTTGCGCAGCTTGCCGCTGGCGCCGTCGATGGCGAAGCTCACGGCGCGAAAAGGCTGCGAACGCAGCGCCGCATACAGAAAACGCTTGTCCGGGCTCACGGCCATGGGCATCACGGTGCCGCCCACGTTCACGGTCTCCACCGGCTTGAGTGTTCCCTGGCTGCGGTCCAGCTCCAGCACCGATATTTCCTGGCTGTCGGCGTTGGACACATACACCCAGGTGGCGGCGCAGGCCCCGCCGGCGACGGCCGCAAGGCCGATTGCGGCGAACAATTGCAAGGCCAGGCGCAGCGCGCGCAGGCCGGGTGGAACGATGGTCATGGTCTGTCTCCTTCTGTTTGTGTTGTGGATGCGGCTCAGGTCACAGGGGCCGGGTTGAACAACACCAGCGCGTTGTGCAGCTTCCAGTGCTCGGCCCAGGTTTTTTTGCGTCCGCTGGCCACGTCCAGCATGAAGCGGAACAGCTCCCAGCCGACCTCTTCAATCGTGGCGTCGCCGTCGGCGATGCGCCCGGCGTTGATGTCCATCAGGTCGTGCCAGCGCCGCGCCAGGTCGCTGCGCGTGGCCACCTTGATGACCGGCACTTCGGCCAGGCCGTAAGGCGTGCCGCGGCCGGTGGTGAACACATGGATGTTGATGCCGGCGGCCAGCTGCAGCGTGCCGCAGATAAAGTCGCTGGCGGGCGTGGCGGCGTAGATCAGGCCTTTCTGTTTGACCTTCTCGCCCGGCGAGAGCACACCGCTGATGGGCGCGCTGCCCGATTTCACGATGGAGCCCATGGCCTTTTCAACAATGTTGGACAGGCCGCCTTTTTTGTTGCCCGGCGTGGTGTTGGCGCTGCGGTCCACCTGCCCTTTTTTGAGGTAGGCGTCGTACCAGGCCATCTCACGGATCATGGCCTCCGCCACCTCCGGCGTGCTGGCCCGCGAGGTCAGTTGGTCTATGCCGTCGCGCACTTCGGTGGTCTCGGAAAACATCACCGTCGCGCCGGCGCGCACCAGCAGGTCGGTGGCGAAGCCCACCGCCGGGTTGGCCGTCACGCCGGAAAACGCGTCGCTGCCGCCGCACTGCACGCCGACCACCAGTTCGCTGGCGGGCACCGTCTCGCGCCTGCGCGCATTGAGCCGCTCCAGGTGCAGCAAGGCGGTCTGCATGATGGAGTCGATCATGGACATGAAACCGATGTGGTTCTCGGACTGCAGGCAGACCACGTCCAGCGCGGCTTCGGCGCTGGTGCCCACGTCGGCCACGTTGCGCTCGTCGACGATCTGTATGCTGCCCGGCGGCAGCAGGCGCTCGGGTTGCAGCTTCTCGCAGCCCAGGCTCACCACCATGACCTCGCCGCCGAAGTTGGGGTTCAGGCTGATGTTGCGCAGGGTGCGGATGGGGATGATGGCATCGGGCGCGTCAATCGCCACGCCGCAGCCGTAGGTGTGCTCCAGCCCCACCACGTCGTCCACGTTCGGGAAACGCGGCAGCAGCTCGGCCTTGATGCGCTGCACGGCGAAGTCCACCACGCCGGCCACGCATTGCACCGTGGTGGTGACGGCCAGGATGTTGCGGCTGCCGACCGAGCCGTCCGGGTTGCGGTAGCCCTCGAAGGTGTAGCCTTCCAGCGCCGGCAGCGGCTCGGGCCGCACTGTGGCCTTGGGCAGGTTGTCCAGCGTGCGCGCGTCGGGCATCTCCAGCAGGCGCTCATGCACCCAGCTGCCGGCCGGAATGTCTTTGAGCGCATAGCCTATGGGCACGTTGTAGCGCAGCACCGCCGTGCCCTTGGGCAGGTCCACCAGCGCCACCTTGTGGCCCTGGGGCACACGCTCCACCAGCCGCAGGCCGCCCTCAAAAACGCTGCCCTCGGGCAGGCCGCCGTCATTGGCGACGATCGCGACGTTGTCGCGAGGATGCATGCGGATGTGGAGCGGTGCGGCCATGGCGTGCGATGTCCTTATTTACCGACTGTCATGTAGAGGCTGGGCAGCCACATGGAGAAGGCCGGAATGAACGTGACCAGCGCCAGCGCGAAAATCAGCGCGCCGTAGAAAGGCCAGATGGTGCGCATCACCGTGCCGACGGACACCCCGCCTATGGCGCAGCCCACGAATTGGGTGGTGCCCACGGGCGGCGTGTTCAGGCCCAGCGCGCAGTTGATCAGCAGCACAATGCCGAACTGCACCGAGCTCATGCCGTAATGCTGGGCAATCGGCAGGAAGATCGGCGTGCACAGCAGGATGGTGGCCGCCATGTCCAGGAAGGTGCCCAGCACGAACAGGATGATGTTGATGAGCAGGAAGATCACCCACGGCGTGGTGGTGACCTGCGACAGCATTTGCCCCGTCAGTTCCGCGACGCCGTACAGGCTGATGAGGTAGCCGAAGGTGCTGGAAATGCCGATCAGCAGCAGGATGACGCCGGTCGTCTTGACGGCCTTGGAGGCGGCCTTGATGAAGTGCTCCCACTTGAGCGTGCGGTAGACGAAGACGGTCAGGGCCAGCGCATACAAGACAGCCACGGCGGCGGACTCGGTGGCGGTGAAGATGCCGGAAAGAATGCCGCCGAGAATCAGCACCACAATCATCAGGCCCGGCAGCGCCGCGGCGAGCGAACGCGCCACGATCGCCCATCCCGGGAAACTGCCTGCCGGATAACCGCGTTTCACGGCGACCAGGTAGGCCGCCGCCAGGTTGCAGATGGTCAGGATGGCGGCAGGCAGCAGCGCCGCCAGGATCAGCGCGGCAATCGAAACCTTGCCGCCGGCAGCCAGCGAATAAATGATCAGGTTGTGGCTGGTCGGCATCAGGGCGCCCACCAGCGCGGCATGCGTCGTCACGTTGACGGCGTAGTCGGCGTGGTAGCCCTCTTTTTTCATCATCGGGATCATCACGGCGCCCATGGCCGAAACGTCGGCCACGGGAGAGCCGGAAACGCCGCCGAACAAGGTGCAGGCCACCACGTTGGACATGCCCAGGCCGCCGCGCACATGGCCGACCAGGTTGCGGGCCAGGTTCACGATGCGGTCGGCGATACCGCCGTAGAGCATCAGCTCACCGGCGAAGATGAAAAACGGGATCGCGAGAAAGGAAAAAATCCCCATGCCCGAGGTCATCTGCTGGAAACCGACCGCCAGCGGCAGGCCTTCATAGAGCAGCGTGGCCAGCGCCGACAGGCCTATGGCAAACGCCACCGGCACGCCCAGCAAAAGAAAGAGCGTGAAGGAGATGCAGAGAATTAGGAGTGGAATGGTCATGATGGTTGGCTCTCAGCCCCAGGCGGGTTCGACTTCTTGGCCCTTGGCGAGCGCGATGATGTGTTCAATGGAGAACATCACGATGAGAACGCCCGCAATGCTTGCGGGAACATAGCGCCATCCCTCGGAAATCCACAGGGTGGGCAGGCGATAGCTCCACACGGACTGGGCCAGCGAGGCGCAGTTGTAGGCCATGGCGGCACCGAACAGCAATACCAATGCGTGGATCAGGTATTCCATCTTCAGGCGAATGCTTTCCGGCGCGAGAACCAGAAAGGATTCCAGCCCGATGTGGCCGGCATCACGAACGCCCACAGCCGTGCCGAACATCGTGACATACAGCACCAGCAGCAAGGCCAGGCTCTCAGCCCAAGTGGGGGTGTTATTCAGGACATAACGGCCGAAGACCTGCCAGCTGACGGCGCAAATCACCGCCACAAGGCCGAAAATGCCCAGCCACATGCAAGTCCGGGCGAGCCCACGACAAATTTTTGTGTACATAAATAAAGTGCGGAAGTGAAGGCCGCCCCAGAGAAATTTTTCCAAGCGGCAGGAATGCCGTAAAACGCGCCGGCCGCCAACAGGCCGGCGCGGGATCAGGACTTACTTGGTGTCCTGGATGCGTTTGACGAGGCTCTTGAGCGCCGCGTCGGTGATGAACTTGTCATAAACGGGCTTCATGGCGTTCTGGAAAGACACCTTGTCCACCTGGATGATCTCGGCACCACCGGCCTTGACGGTAGCCAGCGATTTTTCTTCGCGCTCGTCCCACAGCTTGCGCATGTAAGGCACCGACTCCTTGGCCGCCTGGCGGATGGCCTTCTGGTCATCGGCGCTCAAGCCGTCCCAGGTGCGCTTGGAGAACAGCAGCATCTCGGGCGCCATCGAATGCTCGGTGATGGAGTAGAACTTGGCCACTTCAAAATGGCGCGAGCTTTCATACGAGGGGTAGTTGTTTTCGGCGGCGTCAACCAGGCCCGTCTTCAGCGCGGTGTAGACCTCGCCGAAGGGCATGGGCGTCGCGTTGGCGCCCATGGCTTCGAGCAAGGAGACCCACAGGTCCGACTGCTGGACGCGCACTTTCAGGCCTTTCGCGTCGGCAAGCGAGCGAACCGGCTTCTTGACCGTGTACAGGTTGCGCGCACCGCTGTCGTAGTACGCCAGGCCGATAAAGCCCTGGGGCGCGCACGAAGCCAGGATCTGTTCGCCGATCGGGCCGTCAAGCACGTGGCGCATGTGATCCTTGGAGCGGAACAGGAAAGGCATGGTCGGGACCTGCGTTTCGGGGCAGATGTTGTTCATCGGCGCGATGTTCACGCGCGTCATCGCCAGGGCGCCGATCTTGGTCTGCTCGATCGTGTCTTTCTCGCTGCCGAGTGCGCTGTTGTTGAACACCTTGATGCTGTGCTTGCCGTTGGTCAGCACTTTGAGCCGCTCGCCCATGAACTTCACGGCTTCCACCGTGGGGTAGCCGTCAGGGTGAATATCCGAAGAACGGAATTCCGTGGCGAAGCCGGCCAGCGGCGCCATGGCCAGCGCGGCGGCGACGGCGAACAGTGTTTTTTTAATCTTCATGTCTCATCCTCTAAGGTTGGTGGTGGAAAGCAGGTAGCGGGAAAGGGGTAGCGGGAACTTTTTTTAATACAGGCACGCGGTTTCGGGCAGCCCGCGCACGCCGGGGCGCAACGCGAACACACCGCCGGCCAGCGGCTGGTCAGAGAGATCGACACCTTCGGGGCGTATCGATGTCACGAACAGGGTGTCCAGCCCGGCGCCACCGAAGGCGCACATGGCGGGCTTCTTCACGGGAACGGCCAGCGAGCGGTCCAGCTTGCCGGCGGGCGTGAAGCGGTGGACCAGGCCGGCGTCGTTGCCGCAGATCCAGTAGCAGCCGTCGGCGTCGACGGCCGCGCCGTCGGGCCGCCCGGGCAGCGGGTTCATATCGATGAAAAGACGGCGGTTCGACGGCGTGCCGGTTGTGGTGTCGTAGTCGAAGGCCCAGACCGACTGCACCGAAGGGTGCGAGTCGGACAAATACATGGTGCGGCCGTCCGGGCTGAAGGCCATGCCGTTGGGCGTGATGAAACCCTCCAGCAGCACCTTGAGGCCGTCACCCTGGTAGCTGTAGACGCTGCCGACGCGCGCGCCGGCGGCCATATTCATCTGCATGGTGCCGGCCAGGAAGCGCCCTTGCCGGTCGCAGCGGCCGTCGTTAAAACGCATGCCGGCCTGCGCATGGCTCACGCCGGCAAGCCGCTGGAACCCCAGCTGGCCGCCGGCCCCGGGGCTCAGGCGGAAGACGCCGCTCTCGGCGCCGGCGATCCAGTCCCGCGTATTGCCCAGGCGGGCGATGCAGGCGGGCATTTCAGGGGCCAGCCACTCTGTCAGCGCGGCATCGGCCACGCTCCAGCGGCACAAACGGCGCGCCGGGATGTCGACCCAGTACAGCGCCTGCTCGGCAGCGTCCCAGACCGGGCTTTCGCCCACGCCGTTGCGCGCATCCAGAACCAGTTCAACCTGCAATTCGCTCATGCTGTGCCTGCCGCTCAGTCGCCGAAAGGGCCGGCCACGACAAAGCCGCCGCCCTGGTACTGGGCCACCGGGTCCTTCAGGTCGGGCGCGGGCGTGCGGGCGTAAATGGCCTCGCGGAAGATGTCGGAGCTGTCCTTGGGCACGTAACCGATGTGACGGGCGCGGCTGTTGTCCCACCAGGTCACGGCGTTGTCGGACATGCCGAACACGATGCTGTGGCCCAGCACCGGCGTGGTGAGGCAGGCGGTGATCAGGCGGTGCAGGTCGTCAAAGCTCAGCCAGGTGGCCAGCATGCGGCGGTCCTTGGGCTCGGCGAAGGAAGAGCCTATGCGCACGCAGGCGGTTTCAATGCCGTAGCGGTCGAAATACAGGCGCGAGAGGTCTTCGCCGAAGGCCTTGCTCAGGCCGTACAGGCCGTCGGGGCGCGGCGGGTGGTCGGCGTTGATGGTCTGGTCCTGGCGGTAAAAGCCGGTGACGTGGTTGGAGCTGGCAAAGACGATGCGCTTGACGCCGTTCTTGCGCGCCGCCTCATATAAGTTATAGGCGCCCAGGATGTTGGCCTGCAGGATGGGGCCGAAAGGCCCTTCCACCGAGACGCCACCCAGGTGGACAATGGCATCCACGCCCTGGACCATGGTGTGCACCGCGGCGGAGTCCGCCAGGTCGGCCAGGACGACCTCTTCGCCGGCCGCGGCGGCGCCGAAAGGCTGGACGTCCGACAGGCGCAGCACCGAACAATTGGCCTTCAGGCGCTCGCGCAGGGCCTTGCCCAAACCGCCGGCCGCGCCGGTCAGCAACAGCTTCTCATGAACTTTGATGGTCATTTTTTACGTCCGGGTCCAGTGCCGCGATAAACGCCGACAAACACTGGACTTTTTTTCGGAGTTTGTTAAAGTCAAGCTACAAATGCATCAGTCATAGGTTGTCTGATGACTAAGAATTCTCGGTTTCGCCCCCTAGCTTGTCAATGGTTTTTTAATGGACTCAAGGAAAACCCCTAGTCGCCCGGAAGCAGGCCTTACGCCTGCCTTTCACGAGGAGCTGCCGCGCGTGCGCCGGCCCCGCGGGCTGGTGGGCGAGATCGTTGAAAGCCTGGCCAGCAGCATCCGTGAGGGCCGCCTGCAGCCCGGCGAGAAACTGCCCACCGAAGCCGAAATCATGGCCCGCTTCGATGTCAGCCGCACCGTGGTGCGCGAGTCGCTGTCCAAGCTGCAGGCCTCGGGCCTGGTGGAAACCCGGCACGGCATAGGCACTTTTGTGCTGCAGCCGCAGAACGCCGGCAACTTCAAGATCACCGCCGAAGACTTCGCCACCGTGGCCGACGTGATCTCGGTGCTGGAGCTGCGCATCAGCCTGGAAACCGAGGCCGCGGGCCTGGCCGCCCAGAGGCGGACGCCGGAAAACCTCAAGGCCATGGAGACCGCCCTGCGCGCCTTCCACGACTCCATCAGCCTGGACTCCGACGCCGTGCCGCCCGACTTCCAGTTCCACATGGAAGTGGCCCGCTCGACCGGCAACCGGCATTTCGCCGACCTGATGACCTACCTGGGCACCATGATCATCCCGCGCACCCGCGTGAACACGGCGCACAGCGCGCCCGAGGGCCGCTTCAACTACCTGCAGCGTGTCAACAGCGAGCACGAAAGCATTTACAACGCCATCCGCAACCAGGACGCCGAGGCGGCGCGCGCCGCCATGCGCACCCACCTGTCCAACAGCCGCGAGCGGCTGCGCCGGGGCAATAACGCGCACACCATGCAACCGCCCGGGGAGCCCGCGGACACCCCGGCCACCCAGACCCTGGGTACAAACCTGGTTGCATAAAGAATCGGCGAGTTGTACGATAACTGATAAATCAGCTTTATCAACCCACTACAACACGCCCGGTATGCCCGCTTCCCAAGCCCCCCAAGCCTCCCCCGTTTTCCCACCCGCCGCTTCACAAACGCCCCGCATCACCCGCGTCCAGGTGATTCCCGTGGCCGGCCAGGACAGCATGCTGCTAAACCTGAGCGGCGCCCACGGCCCCTTCTTCACCCGCAACATCCTGATCCTGACCGACAGCTCCGGCCGCACCGGCGTGGGCGAGGTTCCGGGCGGCGAGAAGATACGCAAGACCCTCAACGATGCGGCCCCGCTCATCGAAGGCCAGTCGATAGGCGACTGGAACCGCATTCTCAACACGCTGCGCACCGCCTTTGCCGACCGCGACAGCGGCGGCCGCGGCAACCAGACCTTTGACCTGCGCGTGGCCATCCACGCCGTGACCGCCGTGGAAAGCGCCCTGCTCGACCTGCTGGGCCAGTTCCTGGGCGTGCCGGTCGCGGCCCTGCTGGGCGAAGGCCAGCAGCGCGACTCGGTGGCCATGCTGGGCTACCTGTTTTACGTCGCCGACCGCAAGAAGACCGACCTGGCCTACGCATCGGCGCCCGACGCCCAGGACGACTGGCTGCGCCTGCGCCATGAGGCGGCGATGGACGCCAAGGGCATCGTCGCGCTGGCCGAAGCCGCCTACCAACGCTACGGCTTCAAGGACTTCAAGCTCAAGGGCGGCGTGCTGCGCGGCGAGGAAGAGATGGAAGCCATCGTCGCGCTGTCCGAACGTTTTCCCGAGGCGCGCATCACGCTGGACCCGAACGGCGGCTGGCTGCTCAAGGACGCCATCCGCATCTGCAAGGACCGCCACAAGGAACTGGCCTACGCCGAAGACCCCTGCGGCGCCGAAGGCGTGTTCTCGGGCCGCGAAGTCATGGCTGAGTTCCGCCGCGCCACGGGCCTGCCGACTGCCACCAACATGATCGCCACCGACTGGCGCGAGCTCTCGCACACCATTCACCTGCAGTCGGTGGATATCCCGCTGGCCGACCCGCACTTCTGGACCATGCAGGGTTCGGTGCGTGTGGCGCAGGTCTGCCAGACCTGGGGGCTGACCTGGGGCTCGCACTCCAACAACCACTTCGACATTTCGCTGGCCATGTTCACGCACGTGGCCGCCGCCGCGCCGGGCAAGGTCACCGCGATCGACACGCACTGGATCTGGCAGGACGGCCAGCGCCTGACCAAGGCGCCGCTGCAAATCGTCAATGGCGAAGTCGCGGTGCCCAAGCAGCCCGGCCTGGGCGTGGAGCTGGACATGGCCGAGGTGGAAAAAGCCCACCAGCTCTACCTCAAGCACGGCCTGGGCGCGCGCGACGATGCCGTGGCCATGCAATACCTGATCCCGGGCTGGGCCTTCAACAACAAGATGCCCTGCATGGTGCGCTAAACACAGCAGGCTTGCGGGAAGTTAGAGGCTCCCGCAGGTCTTTTTTTGTTTTGTCATTGGGCGTGGCCATAGCCCAGTCGGGCGTCGGGGGCGGTATACCCCGGCGCCTTTTTCACCGGCGATACCCACTCACTATTAATACAAACATCAGGAGACAAGACATGAAACGCAGAACCCTCTGCAGCCTTGCGGGCGCGACCTTGCTGGCCCTGGCCGGCACGCTGGGCGCGGGCGGCGCGGCCGCCCAGACCAAACTCAAATGGGCGCACGTCTACGAGACGTCCGAGTCCTTTCACAAGCAGGCCGTCTGGGCCGCCGATGAAATCAAGAAGAAGACCAACGGCCGCTATGTGGTCGAGGTCTTCCCGGCCTCGTCGCTGGGCAAGGAAACCGAGATCAACCAGGGCCTGACACTGGGCACCGTGGACATCATCTACACCGGCGCCGCCTTTGCCGGCCGCGCCTACCCGCCGCTGTCGATTGCCGCCGCGCCTTTTGTGTTCCGCGACTACAACCACTTCCAGGCTTTCCGCAACGGCCCCATCTTCCAGGAACTGGCCCAGGGTTATGCGAGCAAGACCGGCGGCCAGCATATCGCGGGCTACACCTATTACGGCCTGCGCCACATGACCTCAAACAAGGTCATCTTCAAGCCAGAGGACATGAAGGGCCTCAAGCTGCGTGTGCCCGATGCGCCGCTGTTCGTGATGTTCCCCAAGGCGGTCGGCGCCAACCCCACGCCCATCGCCTTTGCCGAGGTCTACCTCGCGCTGCAGAACGGCACCGTCGATGCGCAGGAAAACCCATTGCCGACCATCGAGGCCAAGAAGTTTTATGAAGTGCAGAAATACATCACGCTGACGGGCCACATCACCGAATCGCTGGTGACCGCCGTCTCGGGCTCGGTCTGGTCCAAGCTCAGCGACGCCGACAAGAAGATCTTCGACCAGGTGCTGTGGGAGGCCTCCAGCCGCGCCAGCCAGGACATCGTCGATGCGGAAAACCGCCTGGTCGCCGAGTTCGAGAAAAAGGGCAAGACCGTCAACAAGGTGGACCGCGCGCCTTTCGCGGCCGCCGTGCTGCCCTCGCTGACCGCCGCCGACGCGCCCTGGCCCAAGAGCCTGTACGAGCGCATCCAGGCCATCAAGTAGGCGGGAAGGAAGCCCCATGAAACGCCGTTCCCTTATTCAATCGGCGCTGGCCGGCGCCGCCTTGCCCCTGCTGGCAATTTCGGCCCTGCCCGCCTGGGCCCAAGGCGCCTGGCCTTCGGCCAGGCCCGTGGTCATCGTCGTGCCCTTTCCCGCGGGCGGCTCCACCGACATGGTGGCGCGTGCACTCGCGCTGCAGCTGCAGGCCAGGCTGGGCGGCAGCTTTGTGGTCGACAACCGGCCGGGCGCCACCGGCACCATAGGCGCCGGCCAGGTCAAGCGTGCGCCCGCCGACGGCTACACGCTGCTGGTGTCCTCGCTGGGCGCTTTTGTCGTCGCGCCGCACCTGCTCAAAGGCGTGCCCTATGACGCCACCAAAGATTTCGACTACATCAGCGTGCCGGTGCAAGCGCCCAATGTGCTGGTCGCCAATGCCGCACGGCCCGAACGCAGCCTGGACGATGTGCTGGCGCTGCTGCGCAAGACGCCTGGCAAAGTCTCGTTCGCGAGTTCGGGCAATGGTTCGTCCGACCACCTGTCGGCCGAGCTGTTCTGGCAGCAGTCCAAAACCGAAGGCGTGCACGTGCCCTACAAAGGCGGCGCCCCTGCGGTCAACGACCTGCTGGGCAACCAGGTCGACTTCTCGTTCCAGAACGTGAACGCCGTGCTGCCGCACATACGCGCGGGCAAGCTGCGCGCCATTGCCGTCACCGGCGACAAGCGCTCGCCCGTGCTGCCTGAAGTGCCCACCCTGGCCGAGGCCGGCGTGAAGGGCGCCGAGGTGTATTCGTGGCAAGGCATGGCCGCGCCCAAAGGACTACCGGCCGCCACCAAGAAGGCATTGAGCGATGCAGTCATTGCCGCCATGCAAGACCCCGAACTCAAAAAACGCATGCTGGACCAGGGGCTGGAAGTCGTCGCCAGCACGCCCGAAGAATTCACCGCTTTCCAGCAGCGCGAATGGGCGCGCTGGAAGACCTTGATAGAGACCCGCCGTATCACCGCCGATTGAGGCGCCGGGCCCAGCCCCCACAAAACCATGCCCTTACCCTCCTCCCGGCGGCTGCGCGTTGCCGTCATAGGCGCGGGCCTCGGGTCCGCGCCGCATTTTCACAGCCTGCGGGACCTGGCCGGCGAAGCCGAGCTGGTTTATGTTTATGGCCGCAGCGCCGAACGGCTGGCGGCCGTGCAAGTGCCGGCCGGCGCGCGCAAGACCACGCGGCTGGAGGACATCCTCGAAGATGCCGGCATTGAAGCCGTGCTGGTGCTGACGCCGCCCAACACGCATCTTGAGACCGTGCAGCGCCTCGCGCGCGCGGGCAAACATGTGCTGGTCGAAAAGCCGCTGGAGATAGACCTGAACCGTGCCAACGCGCTGGTCGAGGCCTGCGAGCAAGCCGGCGTCACACTCGCCGTGATGCTGCAGCACCGCCTGCGCGAAGCGGCGGTGACGCTGCGCGCCTTGATCGCGTCGGGCGAACTGGGGCAGTTGGTGAGCGCCAGTGCCGCCGTGCGCTGGTGGCGGCCGCAGAGTTACTACGATGAGCCCGGTCGCGGCACGCTGGCGCGTGACGGCGGCGGCGTGCTGATCACGCAGGCTATCCACACGCTGGACCTGCTGCTGGATTTGATCGGCATGCCGGCACGCGTGACCGGCACAGCGAGCACCAGTGCCGTGCACCGCATGGAAGGCGAGGACACGGCCGCCGCGCTGCTGCACTACGACAGCGGCGCGGTGGCGATTCTGCAAGCCACGACGGCGGCCTACCCGGGCTTTCCTGAGCGCCTGGAGTTCAACTTCACGCGCGGCACGGCGACGCTGGAAGGCGGCGAGATGCGGGCTGCTTTCCAGGACGGCAGGAGCGTGAGCGCCGGTGGTCGCCAGGCCTCGGGCGGCGGCGCGGACCCCATGGCCTTCGACCATGCCGCGCACAAAACCGTGCTGCAGGATTTCATACGCGCGGTGAAAACCGGCACGGCGCCCGCCGTCAGCGGGCGCTCCGCGCTGGGTGTGCAACAAGTGATAGAAGCCGTCATGGCATCGTCACGATCCGGCGCCGCGGTGGCCTTGCATTCGCAAGCGATTCTTCTCATGATGTAGCTGCGGGGCCGTCGTCCAGACGTGGCGGGCATGTGCAGCTATAAAACTCGTAGCAGTCAGGAAATTGCGTTATATTTGGCCCCGACAATAGAAGCTTTTTGCTTAACGACCACCTGTGACCGGATTGTGACCGAGGAGATGAGCTGATGAGCGCCAAAGAAAATGCAGCGGTAGGCCAGCTACTTGAATTGCTGGAAGCACGCTATGCATTGCGCGTGTTGTGGGCGCTCAAAGACGGCCATCCCCAGACCTTTCGCCTGCTGCAGGACAGTGTCGGCAACATCACGCCCAACACCCTCAACACCCGCATCAAGGAATTGCGCGCGGCCGGCCTGATCAGCCATGGCAATGAAGGCTACATCGTCACCACGCTGGGCGCCGACCTGCTCAAGCGACTGAACGACCTGCAGGCCTTCGCCGGCAAATGGGTACTCAGCCAGGCCAAAAAACCCAAGCCTTGAACTTCGCCGGTTCCACAAAAAAAAGCGACCACCTGGTCGCTTTTTTTGTGGCGGGCTGCGCCCTCCTAATCCACCGCCGCGCCCGAACGCTTCACCGCATCGCCCCACAGCGTCATGTTGCTCGCAATGTGTCTGGCCAATTCTTCCGGCGTGCCGGGCGCGGCCTCGGCGCCGCGCGACTGCAATTGCGCGCGCAACTCAGGATCGGCCAGTGCCTTGTGGATCGCATCGTTCAGCCGGTTGACGATGGGGCGCGGCGTTCCGGCCGGTACAAAAATCGCGTCCCATGCGCTCACGTCAAAGCCGGCCAGGCCCGACTCCGCGATGGTGGGCAGCTCGGGCCAGCCCGCGACGCGCGTGGCCGTGGTCACCGCCAGCGGTTTGACGCGGCCGCCCTTGGCCTGGGGCGCGGCATTGGGCATGACCTCGATCATCATGTCGACCTGCCCGCCCATCAGGTCGGTCATGGCCTGCGCGCCGCCACGGTAGGGAATGTGCACCACCGCCAGGCCCGCGCGCGATTTGTAGATCTCCCCGGCCAGGTGCGAGGTCGTGCCGTTGCCGGCCGAGCCGAAGGTGTATTTGCCCGGATTGGCCTTGAGCAGTTTGGTGAGCTCGGCCATGGAGTTGACCTGCAGCGTGGGCCGCACCACCACCATGGCCGCGATGCGCGTGAGCTGGCTCACCGGCTCGAAGTCGCGCACGCTGAAACCCGGCGACTTGTAGATCGCATGGTTGATGGCATGCGTGCCGTTGGTGCCGTAGAGCAGCGTATAGCCGTCGGCCGGCGCCTTGGCCGCGGCCGCGCTGCCCACGTTGCCGCCGGCGCCGCCCAGGTTTTCCACCACGATGGGCTGGCCCAGTTCCTTGGCGGCACGCAGCATGACCAGGCGTGCCAGCGTGTCACCGCCGCCGCCGGCCGGAAAGGGCACGATCAGCTTGATGGGTTTGTTGGGATAAGCCGCGGCCGGCTGGGCCTGGGCGGAAGGCGCCATCAGGGCCAGCGCGGCCATAGCCGTGCAGGCCTGGAACAAGCGGCGAAGCAGGAAAGCCGACAACGGCGGGCGATGGGGAACATGGCGAAGCGGCAAATTCATCGTGTCTCCTGGGAAATGCGTGCACCGGGGCAAGGCATAAAATTCTTAGTGATCTTATTTTATTGCACGCAATAACATCGGCAAATAGCTAGTTAACCCTAGGTTACGCCATTTTTGCATGCAATAATTTCAAAACTATTCCACCAGAATCCTATGTCCTCACAGATCGACTACACCACCAACGAGTTGAGGCGAAGAATCCTCAGCGGCCAGGCAGCGCCCGGCGAACGCATGGTGGAACTCGAGCTCTCCGCCCAGCTGGCAGTGTCTCGCACACCCATACGCATCGCACTCGGTGAGCTTGAAAAAGAAGGCCTGCTGGAGCGCCTGCCGACGCGCGGCTTTCGCGTGCGGCAGTTCAGTGTGGACGAGATCGCCAACGCTGTCGATGTGCGCGGCGTGCTCGAAGGCATGGCGGCGCGGCAGGCAGCCGAGCGCGGCATCAACCCCGAGACCCAGGCAGAGCTGCAGGCCTGCATAGACGAGGGTCGTCTGCTGCTGGAGAAGGCCGCTGCCGCCGGCCATGTGATCGACGCGGCCCGCTGGGTGCCCATGAACGCGCGCTTTCACGCCGCGCTGGTGGCCGCCGCCGGCAACAGCACGCTGGTTTCGGCCCTCGCGCATGTGAGCAAAACCCCCATGGCCGGGGCCGGCGCGCTAAGCCTGAATGGCTCGCTGCCGCTGCTGGAGTTCGGCTTCATCCAGCGCGCCCAGAGCGACCATGAAGACGTGCTGGCCGCCCTGCTGGCCGGCGAAGGCGCGCGCGCCGAGGCGCTGACGCGCGAGCACGCCCACCGCAGCCGCGACAACAAGCGCGAACTCATGGCCCGCCTGCAAAAACGCGCGGCAGCTTGAGTCATTCCCTTGCCGGCCAGCGCGCCGCCCAGGGCTCCAGCGGCACGCGCGCCGCATTGCACACATAGCTGATCGCGTGGTACCAGCCGGCCAGCATCAGCAGTTCTATGAGCTGGGGCGGCGACCACAGGGCCGCCAGTTCCTGCCATAGCGCATCGCTGACCGTGCTGCGGTCATGCAGCTCATCGACCAGTTCCAGCAAGAGCTTGTCTCGGTGCGCCAGGCCGCGTCCATCCGATGCCGGATCGGCAATCGCGGCCGTGTCCGCGTCGCTGAAACCCGCCGCCCGGCCGAAGGCGCTGACGTGCACACCCCACTCGTATTCCGCCCCGCAGCGCGCGCAGACGCGATTGATCACCACCTCGCGGTCGCGCAGGGACAGGCTGGCGCTGCGGCCGAGCAAGTAGCCGCCCCATGACGGCATACGTTCGGCCAGCCCGGGATTGACGGCCAACACACGAAACAGCGCCAGCACATTGGGCGCCCCGGGCGGCGTGATCTTCTTGAGCAGCGCATCCTGCTCCAGGGTGTAGGGCGGCTCCAGCGGCGTGATGCGTGGTTCAGGGGCCGTGGTGTTTATCGTCGAAGTCATGCTGATAAGGCTCCTCGTATTGAAAGCTTGGATTTCGCTACGGATTTCGTAGCGAATGGCAACTATATCGCTACGCATTCCGTAGCGACCGTCGCGAACACGACAGGCGCAGCCCCTACAATCCGGGGCATGACTTCCACGCTCCCCCTTCCCGGTAAACCGGTCCGCGGCTCCGCCACGGGCCGGCCCGTGATGGCGTTGCTGGACCTGCTGGGCCGCCGCGGCACGCTGCGGCTGCTGTGGGAGCTGCGTGATGGGCAGGCGCAAAATTTCCGGCAATTGGCAGCAAGCGCCGGGAACATGTCGCCTTCGGTCATGAACGACAGGCTCAAGGAGTTGCGCGAAGCGCGGCTGGTCGAACTCGGGAGCGGCGGCTACGGCCTCACCGCCACGGGCAGCGGCCTGCTGCACAAGCTCAAACCGCTCCACCAGTGGGCAGAAGAATGGGCCGCCCAGGACGCATAAGCCAAGCCGGCCGCCCGGCCTCCCGGCGGCCAAAACTTTCGTAGCCAAAACTGAAGCCCTTGTCTTGAAAAGGGCTTTGCCATCCCCAGTTGGGAACCTTACCAACACCAACCCTGTTGCCTCGCATGTCTGAAAACAAACAACCCGAACAAAATCAAAACCTTAGCGGTGAACCCAGCCCTGAAGAGCTGGAAGCGGCGCAGGCCGCCAACGAATTTGACGCGCTGACCGTGGCCCAGGCCGAAGTCGCCACGCTACAGGCCAAAAACACCGAGCTGGCCGACAGCTACCTGCGCGCCAAGGCCGAGACCGAAAACGCTCGCCGCCGCGCCGACGAGGACGTCGCCAAGGCCCGCAAGTTCGCGCTGGAGAGTTTTGCCGAAAGCCTGCTGCCTGTGGCCGACAGCCTGGAAGCCGGCCTGGCCATCAAGGAAGCCACGCCCGAGCAGATCCGCGAAGGCGCCGAAGCCACGCTCAAGCAGCTCAAGAGCGCGCTCGAGCGCAACAAGGTGGTGGCGATCGACCCCGCCGCAGGCACCAAGTTCGACCCCGCCCAGCACCAGGCCATCAGCATGGTGCCGGCCGACCAGGAAGCCAACACGGTGGTCAGCGTGCTGCAAAAAGGCTATCTGATCGCCGAGCGCGTTCTGCGCCCCGCCCTGGTCACGGTGGCAGCCCCCAAATAAACACCCGGCAAGAATGCAAAAACATGTTGAGGCCCTTGAAGCCCATCAACTTACCCACAAGTTATCAACATAGTCATTCACAGCGGCCAGGGACAGACCCCGGCCACACCACTTTTAATCTTCACGAATCAAAAAAGCAGGAGTAAATATCATGGGAAGAATCATCGGCATTGACCTGGGCACCACCAACAGCTGCGTGTCCATCATGGAGGGCAACACGCCCCGCGTCATCGAGAACTCGGAAGGCGTGCGCACCACCCCTTCCATCGTGGCTTACCAGGAAGACGGCGAAGTGCTGGTCGGCGCGTCCGCCAAGCGCCAGGCCGTGACCAACCCCAAGAACACGCTGTACGCCGTCAAGCGCCTGATCGGCCGCAAGTTCAGCGAAAAAGAAGTCCAGAAGGACATCTCCCTCATGCCCTATTCCATCGTGGCCGCCGACAACGGTGACGCCTGGGTGGAAGTGCGCGGCAAGAAGATCTCGGCCCAGCAAGTCAGCGCCGACATCCTGCGCAAGATGAAGAAGACCGCCGAAGACTACCTGGGCGAGCCGGTCACCGACGCCGTGATCACCGTGCCCGCCTACTTCAACGACGCGCAGCGCCAGGCCACCAAGGACGCCGGCCGCATCGCCGGCCTGGACGTCAAGCGCATCATCAACGAACCTACAGCCGCGGCCCTGGCCTTCGGCCTGGACAAGCAGGAAAAGGGCGACCGCAAGATCGCCGTGTATGACCTGGGCGGCGGCACCTTCGACATCTCCATCATCGAGATCGCCGACGTCGACGGCGAAAAACAATTCGAAGTGCTGTCCACCAACGGCGACACCTTCCTGGGCGGCGAAGACTTCGACCAGCGCGTCATCGACTACATCGTGGCCGAGTTCAAGAAAGACAGCGGCATCGACCTGTCCAAGGACGTGGTCGCCCTGCAGCGCCTGAAGGACTCCGCCGAAAAGGCCAAGATCGAGCTGTCCAACAGCCCGCAGACCGAAGTCAACATTCCCTACATCGCGCACGACCCCGCGACCGGCCCCAAGCACCTGCTGGTCAAGCTGACCCGCGCCAAGCTCGAGAGCCTGGTCGACGAGCTGATCGAGCGCACCATCGCCCCCTGCCGCGTGGCCATGAAGGACGCCGGCGTCAGCGCCTCCGACATCCATGACGTGATCCTGGTCGGCGGCCAGACCCGCATGCCCAAGGTGCAGGAAAAGGTCAAGGAGCTGTTCGGCAAGGAGCCGCGCAAGGACGTGAACCCCGACGAAGCCGTGGCCGTGGGTGCCGCGATTCAAGGCCAGGTGCTGTCCGGCGACCGCACCGACGTGCTGCTGCTCGACGTCACCCCGTTGTCCCTGGGCATTGAAACCATGGGCGGCGTGATGACCAAGATGATCAAGAAGAACACGACCATCCCGACCAAGTTCGCGCAAACCTTCTCGACCGCCGAGGACAACCAGCCGGCCGTGACCATCAAGGTGTTCCAGGGCGAACGCGAAATCGCCTCGGGCAACAAGGCGCTGGGCGAGTTCAACCTCGAGGGCATCCCGCCGGCCGCGCGCGGCACGCCGCAGATCGAAGTGTCCTTCGACATCGATGCCAACGGCATCCTGCACGTGGGCGCCAAGGACAAGGGCACCGGCAAGGAAAACAAGATCACCATCAAGGCCAACTCCGGTTTGTCCGAAGCTGAAATCCAGCAGATGGTGAAAGACGCCGAGCTCAACGCCGAAGAAGACAAGAAGAAGGTCGAGTTCGTGACCGCCAAGAACAACGCCGAAGCCCTGGTGCACAGTGTGAAGAAATCGCTGGGCGAATACGGCGACAAGCTCGAAGCCGGCGAGAAGGAAAAGATCGAGACCGCCATCAAGGACATGGAAGAGGCGCTCAAGGGCGACGACAAGGCCGCCATCGACGCCAAGAACACGGCCCTGATGGAAGCCAGCCAGAAGCTCGGCGAGAAGATGTACGCCGACATGCAGGCTTCGCAGGCGGCAGCCGGTGGCGACGCGGGCGCGGCAGGCGCGGCGCAGGCGGAAGCCAAGCCGGCCGACGACAATGTCGTGGACGCTGAAGTCAAGGAAGTCAAAAAAGGCTGAGCGCCCTAAGGCAACAAGCCCCGCATTGGCGCGATAACTGCATGCAAAGGCAGGCGGCACAGGCGGATGCAAAAGGCGGAAACCAGGAGCAATCCCGGCTTTCCGCTTTTGCGCATCTGCCGCCACCCGCGAATGCCCGGTTTGACCGCCCGCTTTCCGGCTGACCCGACGACCCGATCAACGAAGACCCTGAGCTGCCATGGCCACCAAAAAAGACTATTACGACACACTGGGCGTTCCCAAGAATGCCAGTGACGAGGACATCAAGAAAGCGTATCGCAAGCTCGCGATGAAGCACCACCCCGACCGCAACCAGGGGGATGCATCCAAGGTCGCCGAGGAAAAATTCAAGGAGGCCAAAGAGGCCTACGAGATGCTCTCCGACGAGAACAAACGCGCGGCCTACGACCAGTACGGCCATGCGGGCGTGGACCCGAATATGCGCGGCGGCCCCGGCGCCGAGGGCTTCGGCGGCTTTGCCGAAGCCTTTGGCGACATCTTCGGCGACGTGTTCGGCGGCCAGCGCGGCGGCCAGCAGCGCGGCGGGCGCCAGGTCTACCGCGGCGGCGACCTCAGCTATGCCATGGAAATCACGCTTGAGGAAGCGGCCCACGGCAAGGAAGCGCAGATCCGCATCCCGAGCTGGGACGACTGCAACACCTGCCACGGCAGCGGCGCCAAACCCGGCACCAAGGTGGTGACCTGCACCACCTGCCACGGCCACGGCGTGGTGCAGATGCGCCAGGGCTTTTTCAGCGTGCAGCAGACCTGCCCGCAGTGCAAGGGCACGGGCAAGCTGATCCCCGAACCCTGCGTGACCTGCCACGGCGTGGGCAAGACCAAGAACAACAAGACGCTGGAAGTGAAAATTCCCGCGGGCATAGACGACGGCATGCGCATACGCTCGACCGGCAACGGCGAGCCCGGCACCAACGGCGGCCCGCCCGGCGATCTCTACATCGAGATCCGCCTCAAGAAGCACGACATCTTCGAGCGCGACGGCGACGACCTGCACTGCGCCGTGCCCATCAGCTTCACCACTGCCGCGCTGGGCGGCGAGATCGAGGTGCCGACCCTGGCCGGCAAGGCCGCCATCGACATCCCCGAAGGCACGCAGGCCGCCAAGCAGTTCCGCCTGCGCGGCAAGGGCATCAAGGGCGTGCGCTCCAGCTACCCCGGCGACCTGTACTGCCACATCACCGTGGAAACACCGGTCAAACTCACCGAGCACCAGCGCAAGCTGCTCAAGGAACTCGATGAGTCGCTGAAAAAAGGCGGCGCCAAACATTCACCCAGCGAAGAAGGCTGGGCCGACAAGCTCAAGAGCTTCTTCAGCGCCTGAACGTTTTTTGCCCAGACCCCAAAATGCCGGACCTGTTCCGGCATTTTTTATGCCCGGCCGAAAAGCTGCGGCTGTTGTTTTTGCCAACAAGACGCACACCCTGTCACAGGCCTGTCGTCATCGCGCGCCTACGATCAGCCTTTTTAACTCAGGAAAATAAAATGACCGTATTGACCCGCAAGGCCTTGACCATGAAGCATGGCGGCTTGCTCGCCCTCGTCTGCAGCAGCGTGTTGCTGGCCGCCTGCTCCTCTTCGGGCACGCCCTCGCAAGCCGGCCTCTCCACCCTCGACGGCAAGGCACCGCTGGTCATCGCGCACCGCGGCGCTTCAGGCTACATCCCTGAAGAAACGCTGGAAGCCTATGTGCGCGCCATCGAACTTGGCGCCGACGTGATCGAGATGGACCTGGTCGTGACCAAGGACGGCGTGCTGATGACGCGCCACGACCCCAACCTGGCCATCAGCACCGACGTGGCCAAACACCCCGAATTCGCCTCGCGCAAGAAGACCATCAAGGTTGACGGCGAGACCCAGACCGGCTGGTTCAGCGACGACTTCACGCTGGCCGAAATCCGCACCCTGGGCGCGGTCTCGACCGACGCCGAGCGCCCCCAGCAGTTCAACGGCCAGTACAAGGTGCCGACCTTCCAGGAAGTCGTGGACCTGGCCAAGGCCCAGTCCGCCAAGACCGGCCGCACCATTGCGATCTACCCCGAAACCAAGAACCCGAGCTACTTCCGCGAGCGCGGCCTGCCGATGGAAGACAAGCTGATCGCCATCATCAATGCCGCCGGCTGGAACAGCAAGACCGCGCCCATCTACGTGCAGTCCTTTGAACCGGGCAGCCTCAAGTACATGAAGAGCAAGGGCCTGAACACGCGCCTGATCCAGCTCATAGACGGCGACGGCATAGACCCCAAGACCGGCAAGGTGACCTTTGCCCTGCCCAGCGACCGCCCCTATGACTGGACCCTGGCCGGCGACAAGCGCTTCTTCGACGCCATGGTCACGCCCGCGGGCCTGGCCGAAATCAAGACCTATGCCGACGGCATAGGCCCCTGGAAGCGCTACATCATCAGCACCAAGGGCACCATAGGCGCCGACGGCAAGCAGGTCGACATCAATGGCGACGGCAAGCTCAACGATGCCGACTCGACCTCGCTGCCCGCCACCAGCCTGGTGGCTGATGCGCACAAGGCCGGCTTGTTTGTCCACCCCTTCACCTTCCGCAATGAGCGCCGCCGCCTGGCCATCGACTACCAGGGCGACCCCAAGGCCGAGTACCTGGCCTTTTACCGCGCCGGCGTGGACGGCGTGTTCACTGACTTCACCGACACCGCGATTGCCGCGCGCACGCAGTACCTGAAGGAAGCCGGCCGCTAAGCCGCCCCCTTCATACGACGCGAGCCGCCTGCTCCCTTCCGGGAGCCAGGCGGCTTTTTCTTTGGGACCGCGGCCGGTGTTTTCTCAAAATGAAACATCTTGCGGGCCGCGCTCCAGGGGGACTGGCTTATAGTGCTTTACGCAGCGTAATGCAGCGCAACGCGCCTTCGCCCACCTCTCCAACACAAGCCTTCTCACCATGAAAACCAAAGCCGCCGTCGCCTGGAAATCAGGCCAGCCCCTGACGATTGAAACCGTGGACCTGCAAGGCCCAAAGTTCGGCGAGGTGCTCGTCGAGATCAAGGCCACCGGCATCTGCCATACCGACTACTACACACTCTCGGGCGCCGACCCCGAAGGCATCTTCCCGGCCATCCTGGGCCATGAAGGCGCGGGCATCGTGGTCGACGTAGGCCCCGGCGTGACCACCCTCAAAAAAGGCGACCACGTCATCCCGCTCTACACGCCCGAATGCCGGCAGTGCAAGTTCTGCCTCTCGCGCAAGACCAATCTGTGCCAACTGATACGCGGCACCCAGGGCAAGGGCCTGATGCCCGACGCCACCAGCCGCTTCAGCCTGGACGGCAAGCCCATCTTCCACTACATGGGCACCTCCACTTTCAGCAACTACACGGTCGCGCCCGAAATCTCGCTGGCCAAGATCCGTGAGGACGCGCCCTTCGACAAGGTCTGCTACATCGGCTGCGGCGTGACCACCGGCATAGGCGCGGTGCTCTTCACCGCCAGGGTCGAAGCCGGCGCCAACGTTGTGGTGTTCGGCCTGGGCGGCATAGGCCTCAATGTGATCCAGGGCGCGAAGATGGTGGGCGCCGACAAAATCATAGGCGTGGACATCAACCCCGCGCGGCAGGAAATGGCGCGCAAATTCGGCATGACGCATTTCATTAACCCGAAAGAAACCGAGAACGTGGTCGACGCCATCGTGCAGCTGACCGACGGCGGCGCCGACTACAGCTTTGAATGCATAGGCAACACCAAGGTCATGCGCCAGGCGCTGGAATGCACCCACAAGGGCTGGGGCCGCAGCATCATCATTGGCGTGGCCGAAGCCGGTGCCGAGATCAGCACCCGGCCCTTCCAGCTCGTCACCGGCCGCAAATGGGAAGGCTCGGCCTTCGGCGGCGCGCGCGGCCGCACCGACGTGCCCAAGATTGTTGATTGGTACATGGAAGGCAAGATCAACATCGACGACCTGATCACGCACACCATGCCACTGGAGGACATCAACAAGGGTTTCGACTTAATGAAAAGCGGCGAATCTATCCGCGGCGTGGTCCTGTACTGAGCGGCATGGCAAGCACACCCGAACTCCTCAGCGAACACGGCTGCTTCGGCGGCCTGCAGCGCTTTTACCAGCACGGCTCGCGCGAGATCGGCCTTCCAATGAAGTTCTCGGTGTTCCTCCCGCCGCAGGCCGCGGCCGGGCAGAAGGTGCCCTTTCTGGTCTACCTCGCGGGCCTGACCTGCACCGAAGAGACCTTCATGGTCAAAGCTGGCGCACAGCGCCTGGCGGCCGAACTGGGACTGGCCCTGGTCACGCCCGATACCAGCCCGCGCGGGGCAGGCATTGCCGGCGAAACCGAGAGCTGGGACTTTGGCGTGGGAGCGGGCTTTTACCTCGACGCCTCGCAGGCTCCATGGTCACGGCACTACCGCATGGAGAGCTACATCACGGCGGAGCTGCTGCCGCTGCTGGCCGGTACCCTGCCGCTTGACGCGGCGCGCATTGGCCTCTTCGGCCATTCCATGGGCGGCCACGGTGCGCTGACACTCGCGCTCAGGCATCCGGACCTGTTCAAGTCGGTCTCGGCCTTTGCGCCCATCTGCGCACCCAGCCAGTGCCCCTGGGGGCGCAAGGCTTTCACCGGTTATCTCGGCAGCGATGAATCAAGCTGGGCAGAGCATGACGCCACCGCCTTGATGAGCCTCATGCCCGCCGCGCCCTACCCCGGCGGCATACGCATAGACCAGGGCCTGGCCGACAAATTCCTCGCTGAACAGCTGTACCCCGAGCTGTTTGAAGCCGCCTGCGCCAAGGCCGGCCAGCCGCTGCAACTGCACCGCCATGCGGGCTACGACCACGGCTATTACTTCATCGCGAGCTTCATGGCTGAACACCTGCACCACCATGCGCGGCAACTGGGTTTGACGGCCCGGGCTTAAGGGCCCCATAAGCCCACGACCCCTACAATCCAGCGCTATGCCGCTGCAAGCCCCGCCCGACGCCGGAACCCTTCCCCGCCCACCCCATCAACCCGCTCGCGGCATGCGCCCACTGTGGCTGGTGGTGCTGGCCAGCATCTGGATCGCCACCGTGTGCAACGTCGCGCTGTGGCGCGAGCTGTTCCGCCTGCCTGGTCTGAACGGCGGCCAGGCCGCCGTCATCAGCGTCGCGCTGGTGCTGGTGATCACGCTGGCCACCACGGCCCTGCTCAGCCTGCTGGCCTGGCGCTGGACGCTCAAGCCGGCCATCACCCTGTTCCTGCTCGCTGCGGCCTTCGGCGCCTATTTCATGATGGCCTACGGCGTGGTCATCGACAAGACCATGATGGTCAACACCCTGCAGACCGATGTACGCGAAACCCGCGACCTGCTGAACTGGCGTTTACTGGCCACGGTGCTGGTGCTGGCGGTGCTGCCGCTGGTGCTGCTGTGGCGGCAGAAAGTCAGGCGGGCCAGTGCCGCACGGCAGCTGCTGGGCAACTTCGCCACGCTGGCCGGCACCTCCGTGCTGCTGGTGCTGGTGGTGTTCCTGTTTTTCCAGAGCATCGCCTCGGTCATGCGCAACTACACCCATGTGCGCTACCTGATCAACCCGCTCAATTCCTTTTACGCACTGGGCGCCATCGCGGCCAAGCCCTTCCAGCGCGACGAGTCCATGGTGCTGCCGCTCGGCGAAGACGCCAAACTGGGCGCCAGCTACAGCGCGCAAAACAAGCCGCCGCTGCTGCTGTTGGTGCTGGGCGAGACGGCGCGCAGCGGCAATTTCTCGCTCAACGGCTACAACCGCCCCACCAACCCGCTGCTGGCCAAAGAGAACGTGGTGAGCCTGCGCAACGCCTGGTCCTGCGGCACCAGCACGGCCGCTTCCGTGCCCTGCATGTTTTCCCATTTCGGACGCGAGGCCTATGACTCGCGGCCGGCCAACTACGAAGGCCTGCTCGACGTGCTGCAGCGCGCCGGCCTTGCCGTGCTCTGGATAGACAACCAGTCGGGTTGCAAGGGCGTGTGCGACCGGGTTCCCAACGTCAACACGGTGCAGCTCCAGGTACCCGGCCTGTGCGACAGCGGCGAATGTTTTGACGAGGTGATGCTGCGCGGCATCGACGAGCGCATCGCCGCGTTGCCCCCCGAGCGCCGCGCCAAAGGCGTGGTGGTGGTGATGCACCAGATGGGCGGCCACGGCCCGGCTTATTACAAACGCTCGCCGCAAGCCGTGAAAAAATTCCTGCCCGAGTGCGCCGACAACGCGCTGCAAAGCTGCAGCAAGGAAGGCCTCGTCAATGCCTACGACAACAGCATCGTCTACACCGACCAGCTGCTGGCCTCCTCCATCCAGTGGCTCAAGGCGCAGGAAGCGCGCAGCGCGCCCGCCCTGCTCTACCTGGCCGACCACGGCGAATCGCTGGGCGAGAACAACCTCTACCTGCACGGCATGCCCTATGGCATCGCGCCCGACGTGCAAAAGCGCGTGCCCTGGATCACATGGCTGTCGCCCGGCTTCGAGCAGCGCAGCAAGCTGAGCACGGCCTGCCTCAAACAGCAACTCGATACGCCTGTCAGCCACGACAACTACTTTCATTCGGTGCTGGGCCTGATGAATGTGCAGACCAGCGTCTACAAATCCGCGCTCGACATCTACGCGCGCTGCGCCAAACCCTGAGCATCTTCTCAGCAACGTCGACCATCACCAGATGCCATGTAGGGCTTTAAAGGCCCGCCATGCATCCGCCTGGCGATGCGCCTAATATTCACATTTCATCTCAATAACAATTCTCTTATGCAAGGGTTGAATATGAATATTCGCAAGGCCGTCGCCTCCGCACTCCTTCTGACACTCGCTTTCGGCGCCAGCGCCGCCGACCTGCTGGACACCGTCAAGCAGCGCGGCACGCTCAAGGTGGCCCTCGAAGGCACCTATCCCCCGTTCAATTACAAGGAAGGCGGCCAGCTCGCCGGCTTTGAAGTCGAGCTGGCCAATGCCCTGGCGCAAAAGCTGGGCGTGAAGGCCGAGTTCTCGACCAGCGAATGGAGCGCCATCCTGGCCGGCCTGCAAGCCGGCAAGTACGACGTGGTGATCAACCAGGTCGGCATCACCGACAAACGCAAGGAGACTTTTGATTTCTCCGAGCCCTACACCATCTCGGCGCCGCAGCTGATCATCCGCAAGGACGAAAAGCGCGAATTCAAATCGCTGGCCGACCTCAAGGGCAAAAAGTTGGGCCTGGGCCAAGGCACCAACTACGCCGACATCGCTAAAAAGGTCGGCGGCATAGACGTCAAGACCTATCCCGGCGCGCAGGAGTATTTGCAGGACCTGGCACTGGGCCGCATCGACGCGGCACTGAACGACAGCCTCTTGATCCCCTACATCGTCAAGCAGACCAAGCTGCCGCTCAAGCCGGGCGCACCCGTGGGCGACCTGGAAAAATCCGGCATTCCCTTCGTCAAGAACAATCCCAAGTTCAAAGCCGCCCTCGACAAGGCACTGGCCGACCTGCAGGCCGACGGCAGCTTCGCGAAAATCTCCACCAAGTGGTTTGACCGCGACGTGAGCAAGCCGCCTGTCGCAAAGTAATCGAAGTAACATCAATCCAGCCGCGCGCCTTCCTTCGGCGCCTGAAACACCCCGGCGCGCAGCCGGGGTTTTTATTTGTGGAGACCCCCATCATGGACTTGTCTGGCTTGACCTCTTTGCTGCGCGACGCGCTGCCCTTGATGCTCAAGGGCGCCGCATGGACGCTGTTGCTGGCCGTCGCATCGATTTTTTTCGGCGCCATCGTCGGTACCTTTGTGGCCATCACGCGGCTGGCCAAGGTGCCGGGGTTGTCGCAGTTCGCGGCGCTGTATGTCAGCTGCATGCGCGGCACGCCGCTGCTGGTGCAGCTCTTTGTCATCTACTTCGGCCTGCCCAGCATAGGCATACAGTTCGACCCCATCAGCGCCGGCATCCTGGGCCTGAGCCTCAACGTGGGCGCCTACCTGTCGGAAACGATTCGCGGTGCGATCAACGGCGTGGAGCACGGCCAGTGGAACGCGGCCCGCAGCCTGGGCCTCACGCAGGTGCAGACCCTGCGCTACGTGATTGGCCCGCAGGCCTTGAGGCTGGCCGTGCCCAGCCTGTCCAACAGCCTGATCAGCCTGATCAAGGACACCTCCCTGGTCTCGGTGATCGCCGTCGGCGAGCTGATGCTGGCCACCAAGGAAGTGATCGCCACCACCTTCCAGCCCTTCCCGCTGTACCTGGCGGCGGCGGGCATTTACTGGGCCATGAGCGCCACTTTTGAGAAGCTGCAGAGCAAGCTTGAAGTGCAGCTGAACCGCAGCTATCTGCGCTAGAAATTGGATCGCTTCAGTTCTCGCTGATCAGTCCGCTCTGCAGCGCCTGCTCCTGGTTCCTGAAAATCGCCATCGCCGTCAACATACGCCTGAAGCCCAGCTTGCGGTAAAACGGCTCCTTGCCGGCCACCGCATAGAGGATGATCTTCTTGTGGCCCTTCGAGAGGCCGACCAGCGAGGCAACAATCTCCTTGCCCAGGCCCACGCCCTGGTGCTTCGGGTGCACCGCGATGTCGCAGATATACGAGCAGTCCATGCCGTCGGCCAGCGCGCGGCCCGCACCAACCAGCTGGCCGCCCTCGTACACAAAACTTTTGAACAGGCTGTTGGAGAACACGACTTTCAGGTCCGCCGGTTTCTTCTCGCCCAAAGGGGCGATCCGGTAAAGATGCGAGAGCGCGTCCCAGTCCACGCCCTCCGATGAATGTTTCCATTCGAATGCCAAGATGAACTCCTTCAATGTTGGGCTTGCACTATAGCCCTCGCGACCCCAAGCTGCCGGGCCGTCAGAACAGATTGCCCTGCCCCGCAGCACCCGGCGGCCTGAAGCGGCTCAAGTCCAGCTCCACACGCTGCCGGTTAAAACCCAGGCGCTTGCAGCATTTCTCAAAGCGCTGCTTGATCAGGTCGGCCCACAGGCCGTAGCCCTTCATGCGCGAGGCGAAATCGCTGTCGTAGTCTTTGCCGCCGCGCATCTCCTGGATGCGCGCCATGATGCGCGCGGCGCGCTGAGGGTAGTGCAGCTCCAGCCATTCCTTGAAGAGGGGCGCCACTTCCCAGGGCAGGCGGATCACCGTGTAAAACGCCGAACGCGCGCCGGCCTCCCAGGCGGCTTCCAGTACCTGCTCCATGTCCTCGTTCACAAAGGGAATCTGCGGCGCCACGCTCACGCCCACAGGCACGCCGTGCTCGGCCAGGGTGCGCAAGGTGCGCAGGCGGCGGTGCGGCGCCGCGGCGCGTGGCTCCAGCTTGCGCGCAAGCTCGCCGTCCAGCGTGGTGATGGTGATGTACACGGCGGCCAGCTTGTCGGCCGCCAGCGGAGCGATCAGGTCCAGGTCGCGCTCCACGCCGCTGGATTTGGTGATCAAAGAAAACGGATGGCAGGTATCGCGCATCACCTCGATCAGGCCGCGCGTGAGCCGCAGCTCGCGCTCGGCCGGCTGGTAGCAGTCGGTGCCCGAGCCTATGTTGAGCAGGCGTGGCACATAGCTGCGCTTGCCCAGGTCGGCGCGCAAGGCCTCGGCGATATTGCGCTTGGCGATGATCTTGGTTTCGAAGTCCAGGCCCGGCGAAAGATTGAGGTAACTGTGCGTGGGCCGCGCATAGCAGTACACGCAGCCATGCTCGCAACCCCGGTAGGGATTGATGCTGTAGTCAAAAAAGATGTCCGGCGAGTCGTTGCGCACAATGGCACTGCGGGCATCTTCCATCGTCACCGTGGTTTCCAGCCGCGGCGCCTCGCCCACCATTCCCTCTTCCAGCGTGCCCCAGCCGTCGTCCCAGGCCGTGCGCACGTCTTTTTCAAACCGGTGCGCGATGCGCGTGGCGGTGCCGCGGCCCTTGATGGCGTGCAGGGGGATGGTGGCTTCGGACATGATACTTAAATACTGTATTTATATACAGTATAAAGTGGCCAGCCACCGCCATCAAGCACTCATCCATGCCTTATTTGTAAACATTTTTCCGGCCCACAGCCGGGCCATCCCTCGTCTTCGTTTAAGGTTGCGAACTGGGACAAACGCAGACGCTCACCCACTCTTCACAACACCTCACGGAAAGAAACCTGTGGCTGGACTCTCGGAAACCGTGTTCGACCCGCTGACGCTTGAAGTCATACGGAAAATCTCGCCCACCACCGTCCTCGACATAGGCGCGGGCCAAGGCAAATACGCGGAGCTGGTCAGGCAGGCCGCACCGCAAGCCCACATACGCGCCACGGAAATCTCAGCCGACTACGTGGCCCAGTTCGACCTCCGCGCCAAGTACAACGACGTCCGCGTGATGGACGCCTACGACCTGATCCACCACCACAAAAACGAAACCTATGACCTGGTCGTGATCGGCGACTGCATAGAGCACCTGCCCAAGTCCAGGGGCCTGGACCTGCTGAACTTCCTGACCTACCGCTGCGGCTACCTGCTGGTCATCGCCCCCGAGTTCAGCTACTACGATACGGCCAAGGCCAATCTGGACCACCACGAGTCCCACATCTCCGTGTGGTCCGAGCGTGATTTCATCTGGCATGACCGCTGGGCCTGGATGCGTTCGGAAGTCATGCAGTTCTTCCTGCTGCGCGGCTACCAGACCAGCCCCATGCCTTTTGACCGCCTGGTCGGCGACATCAATGCCAACCCGCCCACCGTGACGCGCATGGGCACGGGCGCCCCCTTCAAGCCGGCGCACCTGCTGGCCAGCATCGTCTCGCACACCGAGGTGATAGACGGCAACTCCTATACCTACCGCAACTTCTGATGGCCCCAACAACTTCCGCGCAGGCACACGAGAAGGACCTCGGCATACTGCTCTACATCGACGACCACCCGTCCATGTATGAAGAATTCGGCTGGATCTACAAAAGCTGGATCCATTCAGGTGTCTGGCGCCGCTCCGACCTCATTGTGGTCTGCCACCCCAAAGCCTGGGACCGCTTGCCCGAAGGCGACCCCGGTGTCATCAAAATCGCCGCAGAGCCCATCTCCCGCGAGGGGCGCTGGAAGGGTTACCACTTCATCAACTCCATCGCCTGCGTTTCAGGCCCACACACGGCCCACTTGGCCGGCCGGTACAAATGGCTGCTTCGCACCGACGCCGATGTCTTCCTGACCCGCCACCTGGCAAACTTTCGCCCCAACTTCCCGGTGCTGGGGCGCGGCCGTTATGCGGAGAACCAGCAAGTGTGGGACAAGATGGTCGCCTTTTGCGAAGCCCACGGCGTCGCCCACCAGAGAAGCTTCGGCTGCGGTTCGTCCATCCTCGCCGAATCCTCGCTGGTCCTCTTCTTCCTGGAGCGGCAAACCTACTGGTGCGAGCGCTTGCTCGAACACTTTGACGCCCATGGCGAAGGCCAGTGGCCGGGCTGGTTCAAGGGCGTGATCACCCTGTATGCGGGGGAGATTGCGGCCAATGAAAACCACCAGGCTTTTTTACGCCATTCCTACCAGCGCATCCTGGACCTCGAAAGTTATGTCGTCGGTCATATCGACGAGTTCACGCTGCACATCCACGCGATCCACACCGACGATTATTTTTCAAAGTCGAAGTTTCGCAATGGCGGCTACAAGCACATCAACCCGACCGGCCTGGACACCCGCAAGGTCAACCAGTACGCCCATTGGATAGCGGCCACGCCGCTGGACGACATCAAGTCGGCGACGCAATACCCGTACTGAACCTGCGCGCCGGAACTGCGGTACGGAAGCAGACCCGCCCCAAGCCGTGACACGGGCTTGCCGCGGCTGAACCAAATCAGCCGCGGCACTCACCATCCGCTTAGCCCAGTCGAATCAGCCCCTCTTGCAAGCTGGCCGTCGAATGCACGGCCTGCGCCTGCGCACCAAACTGCGCATTCGTCAGCACTTCCTGCGCCTTGCCCAGGCCCATGCCGGCCAGCGTGCCGTCCGCGCCATAGTGGTAGGCCAGGTCGCCGCCCAGGGCTTCGCTGTCGCTGCCCGCCAGGTGGAACTGCGTGAGCCCGTTGCTCAGCGCCCAACTGCTCAGCCCCGGTGTGGCCGTGCGCGCCGCGTCGAACGCGCCGACCAGGCCCTGGAAGTCAAAGGTTTGTACCTTTTTGTTGAGCAGCGGGTCGGTGGAATTCGCATCAAAGGCGGCCATGGCTTCGGATACCAATTGCAGGTTCAGCACGCTCCGGCTGGCGGTGTTGCCGTACCAGTTGTAGAAAGTCAGCTGGTCCGTTGCACTGATTTTGAGCACCAGGTCGTTACTGCTCTTTTGCAGGCTCAGGTTGGCATAGTTCAAACCGGAACCGCCCAGGCTAATGGTGTCGTTCGGGCTCACGGATGCACCGCTTGCGTACACCGTATCCTGTCCGTCGCCGACATTGAAGGCGATGAGGTCTTTCCCATTGCCGAGGTTGACCACGTCGTTTCCGGTGCCACCGATGAAGAGGTCGGCGTCAGCCTCGCTACCGCTCAAGGTGTCGGACCCGTCACCTCCATCAAGGTAGTTACTGCCAATGCCGCCCGTAAGGGAGTCATTTCCCGCACCGCCTTCCAGCACATCGAAACCATCCCCGCCGTAAAGCGAGTCGCTGCCACCACGCCCTTTCAGGATGTCATTGCTTGCAACTCCGTACAGGGTGTCGCTGCCCTCAGTGCCGCCAAAAACCACGTCAGCCGCCATGGCGGCAAAATCGGTCTTGTTCCACAGCGTACCGTCAGCAAACTCCACCTGCTCGATCTTGTAGGCGTCGTTCAAATACCACCTGCCCAGCGTGATCACGTCCGTCGTGCCCTCTATGCTCAGGTAGAGATTCCAGTGGTCACGGTTGAACTTGATATCGGCGGCTGCTATTGAACTATCAAAGCGCAGGGTGTCGATATTGCCCACCGCCGTGTCGTATTCGCTGATCATGTCCGAGCCGTCCCCCCGCTTATACAGGTAGACGTCGTTGCCAAGATTGCCATTGATCAGGTCATTGCCGGCCCCTCCGTCCATCACATCACCTTGGACAGAGCCCATCAAGGAGTCATCGCCTGCGGTTCCGCCAAACACCGCCATGGCTGCCAGGGCTGAGGTACCCCAGACCGTACCATCGGCAAACTCGATTTGCTCGATTTTGTAGGCGTTGTTGTTATTGCTGCTGAACCAGTCCCGCAGCGTGATCCGGTCCGAAGTCCCGTTGATATTCAGGTACATGTTGTAGCCATCGCGAGTCACCTTGACGTCCGACACGGCCACCGAGCTGTCGAAACGCACGGTATCGACGTTGCCACTCTGAGAGTCTGAATCGGCGATGGTGTCCGACCCATCTCCGCGCTTGTAGAGGTAGACATCGTTACCAAAGCCACCGCTCAGCAGGTCGTTACCGCCCAGCCCTTGCAGTACGTCGGCACCCACGGTGCCGGACAGGGAATCGTCCCCTGCCGTGCCACGAATAATGCTCAAGTCCAGCAGATCACTCAGGCCCCATACCGTACCGTCGGCGAACTCGACGCGCTCGACTTTGTCGGCATCGCCATCAAACCAGTTGCTCAGGATAATGCGGTCCGTCGTGCCATTGATGCCCAAATAGAGATTGGCCTGGTCCCGGGTCACATTGATGTCGGCCACTGTCACCGAGCTGTCGAAGCGGACCGTGTCGATATTTCCTGCGGATTCGTCGTGATCGGTGATGGTGTCCGTGCCGTCGCCCCGTTTGTACAGGTAAACGTCGTTACCGGCTTCACCGCGAAGCGTGTCGTTACCGGCCCCGCCCTCCATCGTCTCAACATCCGCGCTTCCCCACAGATAATCATCGCCGCTGGTGCCGACGAACACGGCGGCCGCCACCAAGGCAGTTACCTGGGCCTTGTCCCACACGGTTCCATCGGCAAACTCGATCTGCTCAATCCGGTATCTTTCGTGAAAGAACCAGTTCTTCACCGTGATCACATCAGCCGTACCCTCTATCTGCAAAAAGAGATGCCACGCATTGCGAGTGATCTTGACATCACTCGCCAGCACCGCATCGCCGAAGCGGAGGGTATCGATATTGCCCACGGTGTCATCGGACTCGCCAATGGTGTCCGAGCCGTCGCCGCGCTTGTACAGATATACATCGTTACCTGTGCCGCCATAGAGCGTATCGTTGCCCGTGCCGCCATCGATCACGTCGCCAAGCGCTGACCCCATCACGACATCATCGCCCGCAGTACCCGAGAACACCGCCGTCGCCGCCAGGGCCGAGGTATCCCAAATCGTGCCATCGGCAAACTCGACCTGCTCTATCCGCCTGCCGGCATTGCTAAACCAGCTGGCCAGCGTGATCCGATCTGCCGTGCCGTTGATTCCCAGGTATAAATTGCTGCCATCACGCGTTACCTGGACGTCAGACACGGTCACCGAGCTGTCGAAACGGACAGTATCAACATTGCCGTCCAGGGGATCGTATTCGTTGATGGTGTCCGAGCCGTCTCCAAGCTTATACAGGTAAACGTCGTTGCCGGCACCGCCATTGAGGGTGTCATTGCCGCCACCGCCTTCGAGCAGGTCGGCACCATCGGTACCCGCCAGCATGTCATCGCCTTCGGTGCCCGCAAACACCACGGGGAATGACTCCACGTCGGCCTTGGTCCAGACCGTTCCGTCGGCGAACTCGATTCGTTCGACCTGGTGGGCTTGGTCCGCAAACCAGCCACCCAAGGTAATCCGGTCGCTCGTCCCGTCAATCGTCAGGAAGAGGCTGGAACTGTCACGCGTGAGCTTGATGTCGCCGGGAGCAACTGTTGCGTCGAAACGGACCGTGTCGATATTGCCGGCGGTTTCGTCGTAGTCAAAAATCTCGTCATTCCCGCTGCCGCGGCCGAACAGGTACACGTCGTTACCTGTACCGCCCTCGAGGTAGTCATTCCCCGCACCGCCATCAAGCGTGTCGTCACCACCATTACCCACAAGATCATCGTCGCCACCAAGTGCATTGAGCACCTCCGAGGCCTCCGTACCGTACAGGGAATCGTCACCTTCAGTGCCCGATGCCATGGTGATCAGGCTTTCCAGCATGGCAGCATCCCACACCGTGCCATCGGCAAACTCAACCTGCTCAATCCGGCTTCCTTCATCGCCTAGCCAGTCGTTAAGGGCAATCCGGTCACCCGTGCCTTCGATGTGCAGATACAGGTCAGTCAGGCCCCGGGTTACCTTGATGTCAGCGGTGGTGATCGTTCCGTCATAGAACCGCAGGGTATCGATGTTGCCAACCGTCTCGTCATAATCCTGGATGCGATCAGAGCCGTCGCCCCGGCTGTACAGGTACACATCGTTGCCGGCACCATCATTCAGGGTGTCGTTACCAGTACCGCCCTCCAGCAGGTCATCGCCCGCTCCGCCGTCCAGGTAGTCGTCACCACTGCCACCGGCAATGATGTCGTTACCGCCCTGCCCGTACAGCTCGTCGGCGCCACCCAGGCCTCTCAGGAAATCACCGTCTTCCGTTCCTTCCAGGTAGTCATTACCTTCGGTAGGACCAAACACAGCCATGGCAGCCAGGTCTTCCTGCTGCCACACGGTGCCGTCGGCAAACAACACCCGCTCGACCTGGTAGGCCTCGCCTTGCATCCAGGAGTTGAGCTGGATACGGTCCTCGGTGCCGTCTATGCTCAGGGACAAATGCCCATAGGAATCGAAAGTGACCCTGACGTCGGTCGCTGAAATGCCGCTGTCAAATCGAATGGTGTCGATATTGCCCAGGGTTTCGTCATAGTCGTCGATGATGTCCTGGCCGTCGCCGCGCTTGAACAGGTACACATCGTTGCCCGCGCCGCCGCTCAGTATGTCATTGCCGCCCTGGCCGTTGAAAACCTCAAAGGCCTCCGAGCCGCTCAGCTCATCATCCCCTTCGGTTCCCGTGATGGCTATCGGCAACCTGGCTTCCAGCTCGGCCTTGCCCCACACCGTGCCATCGGCAAACTCGACCTGCTCCACCGTGTCGGCGCCCTCAGCAAACCAGTTGCTGATCTCGATGCGATCCGTGCTGCCGTCCATGCTGAGGTAGAGGTTCAAGCCTTCGCGGCTGACCCTGACGTCCGCCACGCTGACGGAATCATCAAAGCGGATGGTGTCCACATTGCCAGGCGTTGCATCGCCTTCGTGGATAGTGTCCACACCATCGCCGCGGCTGAAGAGATACACATCGCTGCCGGCCCCGCCGTCCAGCGTGTCGTCGCCCCTGCCGCCTTGCAGCAGGTCGTCGCCCGCACCCGCCAGCATGCGGTCGGTCACGCTGGTGCCGGTGATGGTGTCGGCATCCGAGGTGCCCGACAGGTCAAAGCCCTGGTCCAGCAAGTCCTGCAGGCTCAGCGTGCTGCCGTTGGCAAACTCGAAGTCCGACACGCTTTCGAAGTTTTCGGCGTCGCTTGGGTCGAAGTTTTCCAGGTAAATCTGGTCACCTTGGCTTCCCAGTTGGATCAGCAGCGAGCCATCGCCCAGGCCCAGTGTGGCGGTGGCGCTGACGCCGCTGCCAAAACGCACGGTGCCGCCGCCCGGGTCGCTGATGTGCACCTCGCCGCTGCCCGCGTTATAGACATAGATGTCCATGCCCGAATTGCCCGTCATGCGGGTATTCGGCCCTGCGATAAAGGTGGTGGCAAAGTCGGGTACACCGTACAGGTCCATGTCGCCAGCGCTGCCGTCCTTGAGCAAGCCCTTGCCGGTCAACTCGTCCGCGGAAAGCGTGGCCCCGCCCGAGGTGAACAGCACCGCCTGAGACATGGCACTGGAATCGGCATACCAGCCGGTAATCCGCAGGCTGTCGCTGCTGCCGATGATGGAGATCACGAGGTCCACACCATCGCTCTCGACCTTGAGTTCGCCGGCGGATGCGACTGCTGCGCGAATGCCGGCCACGTCGGCCGCATCTGCGGTCTGCGCACCCATGCCCGCGTAAAGCCGGGCATAGCCGAGGTCAAAGTCGGGCGCGGGCGGCGCCAGGGCGATCAGGTCCAGCAGGCTGCTGACCGTGCCGTCGGAGAACTCAAACTGCTGAACCACGCTGTTCAGCCCATCGCCAGTGCGCGGCATCATGATGCGTATGCCCTGGTCGGCTCCCCACAGAATGTCGAGTGTGACATGCGTGGCGCCGTCGAGGGAGCCCACCGCCTCTCCCCAAGACAGGGTCAGGTCCGCCAGCGAGAGCCCGGGGCCAAAGCTGACGATACCCTGGGGCAGCAGCTCGGCCTGGAGCAGCGGCTGCAATGCCGCAAAATCATTCGCCGTCAGCAGGGTGGGCGTGATGCCATGCGCAGCGTAATAGCTGCTGGCGACCAACCCGCTGGCCGGGTCTTCCACGCTGGTGTAGGGCGTCTTGTACAGCGCCGTCAAAGGCTCCACATATCGCCAGGTCGTGAAGGCATAAGCCATCGCGATGTCGAACGTGGGCCAGGCGTCGCTAGGGACAAAGGCGGCGCGTGCATCCTCCAGGGAATCGAAATAGCCCACGAAGTCTTCACCGAAGTCCAGGCGGTGTTTCCCGCCATACTGGTAGTTCTTTTTCCAGTCTTCAAAACCCAGGGCCTGGTAAATCGCCTTGATCTCCAGAGATTGCCCGAAGTTGTCTAGGTCGGATTCCCAATCGAAGCTCTGGCCAATCAGGTCTATACCCAGGTTGTCCGGGTTGACCAGGATGCGGCTGCTGTCGCGGCCCACCACTGTGTCGTGGCCGTCACCGACCACCATGGTTTGACCGAACTGCAGCAATTGGTCGCCGGTGCCGGCCATCAGCGTGCCGCCGCCTATCAGCTGCGCGTTGCCGGTGCCGCCATAGGCAAAACCGGCGCCGTAAATTATGTTATTGCCGGTGCCGCCTATCACGGCTGAATAGCCGTCGGCCGACACCGTCTGGTCGCCGTCGGCCAGTATCGAGAGGCCGAGGTTGTAGCTGTCCTGGCGGTGCCAGAAGTCAACTGCGACATAGCTCGGCAAATTGCCGGCCAGCGCGGGCGCGCCAGGGTCCTGGAAGGTCAGTTGGTTGACTTTGCCCGTGTAGTAGTCCGTATCGATGTCAACCCGTGTGTAGCCAATGTAGCCCATCAGGCCGGCGTCATACACAAGATTCCAGTCCGATTCAAAGTGGGAACTGGGATCTTTTGTCCAGTTCACCGAACTCCACGCATTTTCGAAGTTGAAGGCATAGTTATAGGACTGAAGCGTCGTTGTACCGTCGGCAACCGCGTTTGTTTGAAAGGTGACCGTGGCAGTCGTGTCCGTGGCGGGCTGCGATGGCAGATCCCCGCTCCATTCCTCAGCAGCAACGTGAGCAGTGATTACACCCGAGAGATCCTTGAAGAGCTCCGTCCTCTTGACATAGGCCTTGGAAATGTCCACCTCATAACTGGCGGCCCGGTACCACGAACCATCAACCCGCTGCGTGTAGCCGCCATCGGAGTAGCCCCGCGAAATTGAACCCAAGGCGCTGGACTGGAAATCCTTGAGCAAATTCGCCTGCAGCTGGGCCCAATCCGTCTGGCTGGCCGCCACGAGTGCTTCGCCCGTGGTGGTGTTACCCTGCGCATCCTCAAACACCCAGGAGGTCTGGGTGGAAGCGTAATAGTCCTTGATGCGCATGGACGCCGAGGTGCCGCGCACCTCGACCACCAGGTCATTGGCTCGCCGAGTGGCATACAGGTCTTCGAACTTCATGCCCGCCGCGCCCAGCTTGACGACCGAACCCTCGACGGAGTTATCGACCACCTTGCTGCGGTCGGCGCTGTAGTTCAGCACATAGGTGTCCAGGCCGTCGCCGCCGGCCAGCGTGTCATTGCCGCGGCTGGCGTAGAGCACATCGTTGCCGCCTTCGCCGTACAGCATGTCGTCGCCGTCACCGCCGTTGAGCACGTCGTTGCCGCCACCCGAATGCAGCGTGTCGTTGCCGTAGCCGCCGCTCAGGTTGTCGACACCCGTGCCGGAGGTCAGGCTGTCGTTGCCGTTACCCCCCAGCAGGATGTTGTTGCCGTTACCGGCTGAGAGCATATCGTTACCCTCACCGCCGTTCAGCGTGTCGTTGCCCGAACCGGCGGTCATGGTGTCGCTGCCCTGGTCGCCGTTCAAGGTGTTGTCGCCGTCGCCGGCCGTGATGCTGTCGTTGCCGACTCCACCACTGAGATTATTGTTGCCGTCACCTGCCACGATGGTGTCATCACCGTCGTCGCCGTTCAAGGTGTTGTCGCCGTCGCCGGTGGTGAGGCTGTCGTTCCCGACTCCACCACTGAGAGTATTGTTCCCGCTGCCTGCAGTGATGGTGTCATTGCCGTCATCGCCACTCAAGGTGTTGTTGCCATTACCCGCAGTAATGCTGTCGTTCCCGGAGCCGCCGTTGACGATGTTGTGGCCATTGCCCGCGGCAATGGTGTCGCTTCCCTCACCACCCTGCAGGTTGTTGTCCATGTCACCCATGGTGACGGTGTCATTGCCCGAACCCGCGTCGAAAGTGTTGTTGCCTTCGGTATCGATCAGGATGTCGTCGCCGTCACCCCCCAACAGGATGTCGTCGCCGGCGCCGCCTTCGAGGCGGTCGTTGCCAGTGTCTCCGCGCAGAGTGTCATTGCCATCACCGCCGAGCAGGATGTCATTTCCGCCGCCGCCAACCAGCACGTCCGCACCGGCCCCGCCGTCCAGGGTGTCGTTGCCATGGAACTCCAGGCTGACCTTGCTTTCGGCTGCGTCGCCCCAGAGAACGTCGTCCCCGGCGCCGCCCAGGACGGTGTCTTCGCCACCACCGCCTTCGGCGTAGTCGTTACCGTCGCCACCATCCAGAGAATCATTTCCGTGGTACTGGGTTTGCAAAAAGTCTTCATCATCGTTATCGCCATAGAGCTTGTCGTTGCCGGTGCCGCCTATCAGCGTATCGTCTCCGCCGTTACCCGTCAGGTTGTCATTGCCCGCCTCGCCATCGAGGAAGTCGTTGCCGTGGTATTCGCCGGACACATCGGATTCAACCCCATCACCCAGCAGGTTGTCGTTACCTTCCCCGCCGTAAAGCGTGTCGTCGCCTCCCGCGCCGAACAGCGTGTCGTTGCCGCCCTCCCCGTTCAGGTAATCGTCGCCATGGTATTCGCCGGCCAGATCTTCTTCACGGGCGTCGCCCTGCAATTCGTCGTCACCGTCTCCGCCATACAGGGTGTCATTGCCACCATCGCCGATGATCAGGTCGTCGCCGTCTTCACCGTCGATGTAGTCGTCCCCATGGTATTCAGCTGCCAGCAAAGATTCATCCGCATCGCCCTTTATTTGATCGTCACCATCTCCGCCATACAGCGTGTCATTTCCCCCGCCGCCCCAGAGGTGATCGTTTCCGTCCTCCCCATCCAGGTAGTCATCCCTCTGGTATTCGCCGGCGATAACGGACTCCGCAGCGTCACCCTCCATAGAGTCGTCGCCGTCACCGCCGTAAAGAGTGTCACTGCCCCCAAAGCCGTAAAGAATGTCGTCACCGGCTTCTCCGTCCAGGTAGTCACTCCCATGGTATTGGCCGGCAAGCTCCGCAGCATCGCCCCAAAGCACATCGGCTCCATCCCCGCCATACAGCGTGTCATTGCCGCCGTTGCCCGTGAGATGGTCGTTGCCATCCTCTCCGTCGAGGTAATCGTCGCCGTGGTACTGGCCCGCGAGTTCGGATTCCGCGGCGTCACCGATCAGAATGTCATTGCCGGCCCCGCCATACAGGGTGTCGGCTTTTCCATAACCGACCAGTATGTCGTCGCCATCCTCTCCATCGAGATAATCGCTGCCGTGGTATTCGCCCGACAAAACTGAGCTGGACGCGTCACCCCACAGAACATCATTGCCCGCGCCGCCAAACAGCGAGTCGTCCTGGCCGTATCCCCAGAGCTTGTCGTTACCCTCGCCGCCATCCAGAAAGTCGCTGCCGTGATTCGCGGCCGGAGTGTAGTCATAGCCACCCGGTGTGTTAACGCCGTCTCCGCGCAGCTCATCGTCCCCAAGACCACCCTCAATGATGTCATCACCCTCCAGGCCCCAGAGCTTGTCGTCGCCTGCACCGCCTTCAATGCGGTCGTCGCCACGGCCGGCATACACCAGGTCGCTGCCATCTCCGGCATCGATGGCGTCCGACGCATCGTCCATCTCGGTGCCGCCGCCGTGGTAGAGCAATGAAGGATCCCAGTTGTCGGTAGGCCCTCCACGCTGGGAGCCGGCCACGCTGGTAGCGCTCAGGATGATGTCATTGCCCGCACCGCCATTGATGGTGTCGCTGCCCTTGCCGCCGCCTATCAGGTCGTCGCCAGTTCCGCCGTCGATCTCGTCGTTACCGTCATCACCATAAAGAAGGTCATTGCCGCCTTTGCCGTCAATCTTGTCATTGCCGGCACCTCCCTTGATCACATCCTTGTAGCCGGCATCAACAACCCCTCCGGTGAGCACGCCCTCCGCCGTCCAGCTAGTACTGGCCCAGTCGTAGGACTGGTCGCCGGTTTGCGGGTTGGTGACGGTTTGGCCGCGCTGGTCGCCAATGAAGGTCTTGGCGACTTCCCCCGCATCCTTGAGGTTGATGGTCCAAGGGTTGGAATCGGCAGTCTGATTGCTTCCCTGGTAACTCGCGCTGAGAAGTCCATTGGCGTCGGCGGTCACATCGCCTGTCTGCACCAGCGAAAAAGTGACCTTGTCCTGGCCTTCGGCCAAGGTGATCACGGCGCCATCGGCATCCACCGTCCTGTCGCCCAGGACGACTTTGAATTTGTCTCCCATCGCGGACAAACTCAGCGTGATGGTATCGCCCGCCTTGGCAGCAATGTTCAGGAAGAGGACGTAAGGGCTGCCGCTTCCTTCGTCGATCAAACTGGAACCGCTGACTGTGGCGGGATTAAAACTGGTGTCCGTGAAGGGATTGCTGCCTCCCCCTTCTTGCAAAACGAGCTTGACCGCACTTGCGAGCTGGATACCCAGGTAACCGCCGTTTTGGGCCTTGATCAGGTCAAAATTATTGATGGTGACAGAATTGTCCACACTGCCGGGACGGGTAATGACGAGTTTTTTGCCGGTCGCTGAACGGGCATCGTCGTAGACAGTCAGTTCAACCTTGGCCCCCGAACTGAGTTCAGCAATCCATACGTTGCGCCGGCCCGAAGCTTTGGCAGTGTCAATGGTCAAGCCATCAATTTTTATCTGGCCCAACCCGTCCGCATCGAGGATAGTGTCTTTGCCAAAGACGCCGGAGAACAGGTAAACGTCGGCGCCTGCGCCACCCACCAGCGTGTCGCCGTCAGCGCCACCATCCAGTGTGTCATCGCCCGCATCACCTTCGAGATAGTCGCCTCCGGCTTTGCCTCTCAAGGTGTCATTGCCACCACCGCCGTAAAGGCGATCCTCTAGCTTATTGTCCGAGCCAGTGAGGAAGTTGGCTTGGTCATCGCCAAAAGCAATCAATTGGCTAGGTACCGGCCCCGTGACGCCACCCTGGCGAGCGGTATTCTCCCCAAGAAGAATGCGCTCTACCCCCGTTGTGGGATCGATGTAGCGAAATTCATAACTGCGATCATTCCGCAGAAGACTGCTGTAACCAATGCTGTCATTGTTGGCTGTACGGCTTGCAACAAGAGCAGCCAACAATGCTGTGCGGTCCTTCACCCAATCCGTGGTTAACGTTCCTGTTTTTTCGACAGGATCATAAATATCCAGTTCCCCATTGCCGTTAAAGCTTGAATAGTTCAAGCCCTCAATGGCAAATGAGTTGAGTTGTACCAATGCATACAGATGAGCGATGTGCGTCGGCTTAATGTTCTGAGGTAACAACACCAACGTGCCGTCAAAACTTGCGTTCGCTTGCTGGACAAAAAAGTTCCCAACCAATTTGGCGAAGGCCAACTCTGTAGTCGGCAGTTGCGCCAGAGGACTGCCCGTAACTGCACGGTAGATTTGCGCAAATATCGCGACCGATTCTTTTAGTGGGTTGTCTTCCAGCGTCGCTGCTTTTAACAGGGCCGCAAGCTGATCAACATTGGAACGCGGAGCTACACGAGACAATACACCCGCTAGCAGTGCGATTGGCTCGGAATGCGCGCGAGGATCTTCAAACAAACTCGCTATCGCGCCAATTCCTCCGCTGAACCAGTCCTGCAGCGGCGTACCAAAAAAACTGACGTCCTTAAGGACAGTACCGGCCATCCAACCACCTTCAAAAGCAAGACTGGAAAGGGCCCCCGCGATCGTACTGCGGGCGATTATGTACAGAGCCCTCGCCCCCGTTGCCCCTGTCAAAACGGCGGCAGGAGCGGCTTGCGGCTGAGCAAAGCGCTTCAACCAAGTGGGCATTTCAAGCACCACGCCAGTGTTGATGAATTTTCGATAGCCGGCGGTTATCTCACCAATGGCACTCGTTGAAAAGTTAATCAGTTCTTTGCGGTACCCTTCAGCCACCTTTTCAGGCGTTAAATTGTCAGGATTATCGATAATTACTTTGAGTTTCCATGCCGTCCACGCTGCACCAGCAAACGAGCTCACCCCAGTGCTGATGGCTGCCGCGACCTTTTCGCCGTAAGCCCTGCGGGCAAGATCTGCCAACTCGAGGTTCTGCGGCAGCCCAAGAGCATTGGCCAACGCAATTCGCGATGCATTCATGTCGCCCGCGGCTTCGGCGATGAGTCGCTCGTAATAGGCAAGCGCAACGGGATTTGTCACCTGACTCGCAATTTCGGTCAACTTTCGGTGCAAACTGGCTGAGAGCCCGTAATTTGCCAACGCATTGACTTCGTTGATGCGGGCACCTGAAATAACATCTTGGACCAACTTAGGCGAGGCTGTTAGAAGCCAACTAAGTGCCTTATCGACGCTTTCGGAGGCAATCGCACCAATCATGACTGCGGTGCCGTCGTTAGCGGGAGCATCACGCCACTCGCCGTATTGTTCGTATTTGAGCAAAATTCCCATATATTTCCCCTCGAAGGACTAAAAATTAGCGTTCGTGAATGGTGAACACTCTGACCAAGCTATCGAAAACGGATCTCAAGATAACGACGGAAAAGTACGCGCATGACAACGCGAATCCACCCTGAATCAAAGCTGCAAAGAAGGCTGCTCCACCGCCGGCACATAGCGCTGAAGTCTTTCTATTGATTGAAGCTAGTCCAGCGTCTCCAGGTGCAAATAACCAGCCCCAGATGTAGGTGGGGACCAACGCAACCGCGGCAAACAAGAAGACGTAAAAGGCGCCCCAAACTGCTCGCCAACCTCTAACTAATTGCAGTAGTTGTCTGGGATGTGCATAGTAGAGTGCGACAAGTTTGATTGGAAAAAAAACTGCATCTAACGCCAACATTAGTCCACTTCCCGTATCAAGGCCTGCCGCACAACGCGCAAAGGATTGCACCATCGGAACCCACTGGCCGACTGCGGCAACAAATGCGGTGATTTCTGGATACGGCACAAGCACCGAAGGCCTGCCATATAGAGAAGCCATCAGTTCTAAAAAACTCAGCCCGATCACCACGCCCCAACCGATGATCAAGCGGCTACGCTTAATGGGTGATTGAACGGGGTCACTACATTGGGAGGCCTTCACAGCAATACTCCAATCAAATTAAAACCACTAAACAGCATTGCGCCAATTCTTGTGTTAGCCGGCAGTGACCTTTCCCCTCTTCTCGCCAGCATCTGAATAAGCACCATGTACCCCCTCACCTCTCCCTCCCCGACTCCTGCACCGCCTTCTGCACAGGCGACAGCAAATACTCCAGCACCGTCCGCTTGCCCTGGTTGATCTCGGCCACCACCTGCATGCCCGGCGTGATGACCAGGGCCTTGCCCTGCGGATCCTTGAGAACCTGCTCATCGAGCTTGACGCGCACCTTGTAGGTGGCCATGGCGGCAGCCGCAGCCGCCGCGGCATCGGCAGCGCTTGAGCCGGCGCTGGCTGATGACGCGCTGCCGCTGCCCTGGTTGTTCTGCGTGGCGTCGGCGCTGATGTGGATCACCTTGCCCATCAACATGCCGTACTTTTGAAACGGATAGGCCGCGAGCTTGACCTGCGCCGACTGGCCCACTTGCACAAAACCCACGTCGTCGTTCTTGATGGAGACATCGGCAAACAGCTGCTCGCCCTGGGGCACCAAGGTCAGCACCACGCTGCCGGGCTGCACGACGGCGCCCACGGTGGTGGTGGCCAGGTCTTTGATGACGCCGTCTTGCGGGGCGCGCAGCTCCATCAGGCCTTCCTTGTAAATGCTTTTGTCGAGCGTGGGTTGCAGCTGCGCGGTTTTGGCGCGAACTTCGGCCAGCTCTTTTTGCAGCTCGCTTTTGTAGGCGCTTTGCAGCTGGCTGATTTTTTTGGTTTGCGCGGCGATGGTGGCGGTGAAGGCCTGCACGGCGGATTGCTGGGCGTCGAGGTCCTTGGCTTTTTCTATCGCTTCGCGCTGCTTGTCGGCGGCGGCCAGGCTGCCCATAAAGCCTTCTTTTTCGAGCTTCTCGTACGCGGCGGCGGTGCGCTGGTAGGTCGGTAAGGTTTGCTGCAGCTTGGTGAGCATTTCGGCTGCGCCTTTTTTCTCATGCTCGGCTTTGGTGAGCATGGACTTTTCCTGGTCCAGGCTGTCGAGAAAGGCTTTGCGGTGGGCGATGTACTGGCTTTGCACATGGGCAAAGCGTTGCGGGTCGTCGCCGGCCTTGGGCAGCATGGGCTGGTCGGCCAGTTCGGCCTCGAGCCTGCGCATCTGCAGTTGCTGGGTGGCGAGGTCGCTGCTGATGCCGGCCTTGTCGGCGCTGGCGAGCGTCGTGTCCAGCCGCGCCAGCACCTGGCCGCGCTTGACGGTGTCGCCTTCGTTGACCAGCAGTTCCTTGACGACGCCGGGCTCGGCGGGCTGCACGATCTTGACCAGGGTTTGCGGCACGAGTTTGCCTTCGGCCGTGGCGATGATGTCGAGCTTGCCGATGGCGGCCCAGATGAGCAGGATAAACACCAGCGCCGAGACGGACCACAGCACGATGCGGCCGAACTCGCTGGGGGGCTCGTTCTGTATCAGCCTGAGCGGGTCATGCCACTGGCTGGGCGGGCGCAGCGGAACGACCTTGGCGGAAGCTTGTGTGGAGGCCTGCGCGGCGGCGGCCGGGGCCTCTGGTTGCGGTGAACCGGCCTGCTGCGCGTTGGGGGGCATGGCGCTCATTCCTCGCCCTCCGGCTTGGGCACGGTGCGCAGCGTGGCGCCTCCGCTGTGAGGTGTATGGCCCATGGACGTGACCTTGCCGGGCTGGCCTGGCGCGGGCGACATCAGCTGCGCGCCCGTGGCCGTGAGGCGGAACACCGCGTCTATCTTGAGGCCCTTGGGCAGGCCGTGGGTGATGAAGAGCATGGTGACCTTGCCCTTGAGGGCATTGATGGTTTGCGCGAAGTGTTCGGCCGTGGGGCCGTCGAGCGCGCTGGTGGCTTCGTCAAACACCAGGATGCTGGGGCGCTTGAGCAGCGCGCGCGCAATGGCGATACGCTGCTTCTGCCCGCCCGAGAGGCCGGCGCCGCGCTCGCCGATTTCGGTCTGGTAGCCCTGGGGCTGGGCCTCGATGACGCTGTGGATCTCGGCCATCTTGCAGGCGGCGGTGATCTGCTCAAAGGTGGCGTTGGGGCTGGCCATCTGCAGGTTGTCGTAGATGGTGCCGCTGAACAGCATGGTCTCTTGCGGCACCACGCCGAAGTGGCTGCGCAGCTCGTTGGCCGAGAGGTAGCGTATGTCTATGCCGTCGATCAGGATGCGGCCGGCGCTGGGCTGGTAAAAGCCCTGCAGCAGCTTGGCCAAGGTGCTTTTGCCGCAACCCGAGGGGCCCATGATGCCTATCATCTGGCCCGGCTTGACATTCAGCGAGAGGTTTTCATACACCAGCGGCAGGTGCTCGGCGTATTTAAAGGCGATGTCGTGGATCTGTATCTCGCCCTTGCGCGCGGTGTCGCGCGCGGGAATCACTGAATAGGGCTCTATCGGCGCGTTCATCAAGTCGCCCAGGCGCGCGACCGACAGGCTGGCCTGCTGGAACTGCTGCCACAGGCCCACCAGGCGCAGCATGGGCTGCGAGAGACGGCCCGAGAACATCTGGAAGGCCACCAGCATGCCGATGGTGAACTCCTTGCTGTGCATGACGGTGTAAGCGCCTATGCCCAGGATCAGCAGGCTCATCAATTGTTCAAGCAGGTTGGACGCGGTGTTGTAGGTATTGGCCAGCTGCTTGGTGGCGAAGCCGGCCTGCAAATAGCTGGCGAGGTAGCCGCTGTATTTGCTGTTGAGCTGGGGCTCGAGCTGCAGCGACTTGACGGTTTCCAGGCCCACAACATATTCCGTGAGGAAAGCCTGGTTGCGCGCGCCCATCTGGAACTGCTCCTGCAGCCGCGCCTGGAACAGCGGCGCCACCACCAGGCTCAGGCCGACGATGACGGCCAGGATGGCCAGCACGATCAGCGTCAGGGTGACGCTGTAATAAAACATGATGGCGACGAAGATCAGCAAAAAGGGAAAGTCCAGCACCAGCGTGACGGCCGCGCTGGCGATGAACTCGCGAATGGTTTCCACGCCGTGCAGCCGCGCCGCGATGACGCCGGTGGGCCGGTGCTGGAAGTACAGCGGCGGCAGCTTGAACAAACGCTCGAACACCGAGGAGCCCAGCACCGCATCGACCCGGTTGCCGGTGTGCAGCACCAGGTATTGGCGCAACCAGGACAGCGCCGCGGAGAAAGTCATGAACACCAGCATGCCGATGGCGATGACGATGAGCGTGCTTTCGGTGCGGTGCACCACCACCTTGTCGATGATGGCCTGGGTAAAGAGCGGCGCGGCCAGCGCGATGAGCTGGATGACCAGGGAGGCCAGCAGCACCTCCTGCCAGAGTTTTTTGTGCTTGAGCAGCTCGGGCACAAACCAGCTGAAACCGAATTTGCGCGACTGCCGCGCCTGGGCGTCGCTGTCGGGGTCGGCGGCCGGGTCGGCCTGCGGCGTCACGCGCGTGATGTGGCCGCTGTAGCGCAGGGCAAACTCGGCCAGCTCCAGCGTGCGCGGGTTGGCGTCGCCGGCTTCGATCAGCAGCAGCTTGGTGGCATCGGCCTGCAGGACCAGGGCGGGCGCTGTTTGTTCGGGTGCCTGCGCTTCTTCCGTGCCGGGGTCTTTTGGGTCCTCACCGGCCGCCTGGGCCGGAGCGGGGTTGGCCGCCTTGGGCTGCAGCCAGGCGATCAGTGGAAAACTTTCCTTGTTCAGCTTTTCGGCCTTGGCCTTGTGGTGAACAGCGTCAAAGCCGTAGGCCTGCATGGCCTCCAGCAAGGAGCGGGTTGTGTAAGGCGCCGCCAATTGCTGCCGCGCCAGCGCATCCGAAAACGGCTTGCGATGTAAGGCGCAGACCCCCTGCAATGCCCAGAAGAAGGCATCGCCCGATACTTTTTTATCCATCATCCCCGACCCGTTGCGCTTGAACCAGCTACTGTTATTTGTCGCGCCACTTGCGCGTTTCATTTATCTCCTGCCAGTGCGCCTCCTGGCGCCTGCTAACACGGCCGGATCAGTTTAGAGTCAAAAAACACTTGGCAACTACTATTTCTTCTTCTGTGTTGCATTCCTGGAATTTTTTCCAGGGAAAACCAGTGCATTTGTAAATGGGCCGACATTTGCGGCCGCAGGCCTCCTCTAAACAGAGGAGCCCGCAACAGCAGCAGGCAAAGCCCTTGCCTGCGCCATGGCACGGCCAAGCCGCAATAATTGATCCCGAACACCCCCTATATTCGTGTCCGCCATGATTCAACGCCCCGAAAACATCCACCGCCACTACCACGCCCATCTCTATTTCGGGCCGGACACCGTGGAGCAGGCGCGCGCGCTGGCAAGCCGGGCCGGCGAGTTGTTCCATGTGGGTGTGGGCCGCGTGCATGAACGCGAAGTGGGGCCGCACCCGCGCTGGAGCTGCCAGCTGTCGTTTGACAGCGCGGAGTTCGACCGCATCATCCCCTGGCTGGAGAGCGAGCGCCAGGGCCTGGATGTGTTTGTGCACGGGGTGACGGGTGACGACCTGGCGGACCACACCACGCATGCCTCATGGCTGGGCCAGCCGGCCGAGCTCAAGCTCGAGATGTTCAGGCGTTGAGGTTCAGGCGCTGAGCTTGCGAGGGGCCAACCGCAGGGGCGCGGATTCCACCCAGCGGTACAGCGCCTGCCCCGCGAGCAGGGACAGCACAAACGCCAGCAGCATGCCCAGCGCATTCGCGGCAAGCTGCGTGGGCCAGAAGTGGCTGACCACGGCATTGACCAGCAGGCAGACCGGGAAGTGGATCAGGAACACCGAGTACGAGATGCGGCCCAGCTGCTGGAGCCGGCGCTGCCGCAGCCAGCGCAGCGGCCAGGCATCTTGCGGCGCGCCGCTGAGCCACACCAGGACCAGCGCAGTCACCACGGCCACGACCAGCCGCCCCCGGAAATCCAGCGCCAGGGCCAGCGTGCCCAGGACGGCAATGGCCGAGAGCCAAAACCCGCGGCGCGCACCCGCCTCGCGTGAAGCCCAGAAGGCCAGCATGCCCAGCGCGTAAGCGCCGAAGAAGTACAGCGCGGTGATGTCAAAGGACGGTTGCCGGTTGAACACCAGCAAGGACAGCAACGCGATCAGCAAAACGGCCATGGCGCCCGCCGACACCGCCGTGCTGGTGCGCAGGCGCCGCGAAGCGGCAAACACCAGCACCGCCACCGCGTAAAGCTGAAGATCCATCGCCACATACCAGACGCCGGCCGACAGCGACTCCTGGCCCAGCAGGTCCTGCAGCAACAGGCCATGGGCCAGCAACTGCAGCAGCGTGGGCGCCGCGGGCACCGAGGGGTGGTCAAACCAGGGCCTGAGCAGCGCGGCCACCAGAACGCTGGCGGCCAGTGCCACCAGATAGGGTTTCACCAAGCGGCCATAACGGCGCAGGATCAAAGGCCCGGCGGCGTCGAACACAGCCGTGCCCTTTGGCGCCAGCGAGGCGGCGGCCAGGAAGCCGCCCACCACCAGGAAGAGCTGCACCGCCATGCGGCCGTAGTCATAAAGCCAGTCCATGAGCCCGGGCGCATAGCCGTAGACCACGTCCGACATGGGTCCGTAAAAAGCCAGGTGGTGCCAGACGATGAGCACGCAGGCCAGGCCTTTGAGGGCGTCAAGGCCCTGGAGGCGCTGAGGTGCCGTCATCAGGTCGCTACCGAATTGCTAGGCGCAGACCCGCTGGCGCGCGTCAAAGTATTCGCGCTTGAGCTGCTCCACAAAGGCTGCGGCGCTTTGCACCTTGCTGACGGCGCCTATGCCCTGGCCGCAGCCCCAGATGTCTTTCCAGGCCTTGGACTTGCTGCCTTCGCCGCCGCCGAAGTTCATGGTCTTGACGTCGCCCTCGGGCAGGTTGTCCGGGTCCATGCCGGCCGCGCGAATCGAAGGCGCGAGGTAGTTGCCGTGCACGCCGGTAAACAGGCTGCTGTAGACGATGTCGTCGGAACTGCCGTCGACGATGGCCTGCTTGTAGGCGTCGGCGGCGCGCGCCTCGTCGGTGGCGATGAAGGCCGAGCCTATATAAGCAAAGTCGGCGCCCATGGCCTGCGCGGCCAGCACCGCGCCGCCGGTGGAGATGGCGCCCGACAGCGCCAGCGGGCCGTCAAACCACTGGCGAATTTCCTGGATCAGCGCAAAAGGGCTTTTGACGCCCGCATGGCCGCCCGCACCGGCGGCCACGGCCACCAGGCCGTCCGCGCCTTTTTCAATCGCCTTGCGCGCGAACTTGTTGTTGATGATGTCGTGCAGGACCACCCCGCCGTAGCTGTGCGCCGCCGCATTGATGTCCTCGCGCGCGCCCAGGCTGGTGATGTAGATGGGCACCTTGTATTTCACGCACAGCTCCATGTCGTGCTCCAGCCTGTCGTTGGACTTGTGCACGATCTGGTTGATGGCAAAGGGCGCGGCGGGCTTGTCGGGGTTGGCCTTGTTGTGGGCGGCCAGCGTCTCGGTGATTTCGGCCAGCCACTCATCGAGCTGCGATGCCGGGCGCGCATTGAGCGCGGGCATGGCGCCCACCACGCCGGCCTTGCACTGCGCGATGACCAGCTTGGGGTTGCTGATGATGAAGAGCGGCGAGCCGATGATGGGCAAGGGCAGCTGGTTCAATGCGCCGGGCAGTCTGGACATGGTGGCTCCGTGGGTATCAAAGACAGGGGGATTCAGGAAAACAGGCTGCCGCCGGTGAGTGGCGGCAGCCCTGTCAGAACGCGTCCAGCGCCAGCGCGGTCACGCTGTCGGCGCCTTCGACAATGCTGTCGCGCAGGCCGGGGGCCTTGGTCAGCAAGTGGTCGGCGTAAAAACGCGCGGTGGTGACTTTGGCCTGCATGAAGGCCACGTCGGTCCCCTGCGCGATCTGTTCCTGCGCCACCAGCAGCGAACGGGCCATCTGCCAGCCGGCGACCACATTGCCCGCGAGCATCAGATAGGGCACGCTGCCGGCGAACACCGCATTGGGGCTGGCCTTGGTATTGCCGGCCACAAAATCCACCACATCGACAAAGGCCTCACGCGCGGCCTTCAGGCGTTTGGCCACAGCGACGGCATCCGCATTGCCCTGCTTGACGAGTTGTTTTTCGGTGGCTTCGATCTGGCCGGCAATCGCCTTGGCCACCTGGCCGCCGTCGCGCGAGGTCTTGCGGCCTATCAGGTCGTTGGCCTGGATGGCGGTCGTGCCTTCGTAAATCGTCAGGATCTTGGCGTCGCGGTAATACTGCGCCGCGCCGGTTTCCTCGATAAAGCCCATGCCGCCATGCACCTGCACGCCCAGCGAGGTGACTTCCAGGCTCATCTCGGTGCTGTAGCCCTTGACCAGCGGCACCATGAATTCATAAAAAGCCTGGTTCTGCTTGCGCACCTCGGCATCGGGATGGTGGTGGGCCGCGTCGTAAGCCGCGGCGGCCACAGAGGCCATGGCCCGGCAGCCTTCGGTGTAGGCGCGCATGGTCATCAACATGCGCTTGACGTCGGGGTGGTGGATGATGGGCGCGCTGGCCTTGATCGAACCATCGACGGGCCGGCTCTGCACGCGGTCTTTCGAAAACGCCACGGCCTTCTGGTAGGCGCGCTCGGCAATCGCGATGCCCTGCATGCCGACGGCGTAGCGCGCGGAGTTCATCATGATGAACATGTATTCGAGGCCGCGGTTTTCCTCGCCGACGATGTAGCCCACGGCGCCGCCATGGTCGCCGTACTGCAGCACAGCGGTGGGCGAGGCCTTGATGCCCATCTTGTGTTCAATGCTCACGCAGTGCACGTCGTTGCGCGCGCCCAGGGCGCCGTCCTTGCCGACCATGAACTTGGGCACGACAAACAGGCTGATGCCTTTGACGCCTTCGGGCGCGCCCGTCACGCGGGCCAGCACCAGGTGCACGATGTTCTCGGCCATGTCGTGCTCACCATAGGTGATAAAGATCTTGGTGCCGAAAATCTTGTAAGTGCCGTCGGGCTGGGGCTCGGCACGGCTGCGCACCATGGCCAGGTCCGAGCCGGCCTGCGGCTCGGTCAGGTTCATGGTGCCTGTCCACTGGCCGCTCACGAGTTTTTCGAGGTAGACCGCCTTGAGATCATCGGAGCCGGCAGTCAGCAGCGCCTCGATGGCGCCGTCGCTGAGCAGCGGGCACAGCGCGAAGCTCATGTTGGCCGAGTTGAGCATTTCGCCGCAGGCCGCGCCTATGGTCTTGGGCAGGCCCTGGCCGCCGAAATCAGCCGGGTGCTGCAGGCCTTGCCAGCCGCCTTCGACGTATTGCTTGAACGCTTCCTTGAAGCCGGGCGTGGTGGTGACTTCGCCGTTTTTCCAGCTCGAGGGATTGATGTCGCCGTCGCGGTTCAGCGGGGCCAGCACGCCTTCATTGAATTTCGCGCATTCCTCGAGCACCGCCTGCGCGGTGTCCAGGCCGGCCTCTTCAAAGCCCGGGATTTTGGCGATCTGTTCGATATTGGCCAGGTGCTGGATGTCAAACAGCATGTCCTTGACGGGGGCGGTGTAGCTCATTTTTGTCTCCGAAATTCTTGCTCCTTCCCCCACTGGGGGGAAGGTTGGGAGGGGGCCGCAGCGAGCGCTGCCGACCCTCCCCCCTGCCCTCCCCCAACAGGGGAGGGAGTTCAGTACTTACAGTGCCGCAACCAGCTCAGGCACGGCCGTGAACAGGTCGGCTTCCAGGCCGTAGTCGGCCACGCTGAAGATGGGCGCTTCGGGGTCCTTGTTGATCGCCACAATGACCTTGCTGTCCTTCATGCCGGCCAAGTGCTGGATCGCGCCGGAAATACCAGCGGCGATATAGAGCTGGGGCGCCACGATCTTGCCGGTCTGGCCCACCTGCCAGTCGTTGGGCGCATAACCCGCATCGACGGCGGCCCGGCTCGCGCCCAGGGCCGCGCCCAGCTTGTCGGCCAGCGGCGTCAGCACTTCGCTGAACTTCTCGCTGGAGCCCAGCGCGCGTCCGCCCGAAACAATGATCTTGGCCGCCGTCAGCTCGGGGCGGTCGCTCTTGGCGATCTCCGAGCCCAGGAAGCTCGACTTGCCGCTGTCGGCCACACCGGCCGGCGTTTCGATCGCGGCCGAGCCGCCGCTGGCGGCTGCCGCGTCAAAGCCCGTGGTGCGCACGGTGATGACTTTGGTGGCGTCCAGGCTTTGCACGATGGCGATCGCGTTGCCGGCGTAAATCGGGCGCTCAAAGGTGTCGGCAGCATCAACCTTGGTGATGTCGGAGATCTGGCCCACGTCCAGCGTCGCGGCCACGCGCGGGGCGATGTTCTTGCCCGAGGCGGTGGCGGGAAACAGGATGTGCGAATAAGCGGAGGCAATGGCCACCACCTGGGCGGCCATGTTCTCGGCCAGGCCGTGGGCGAAGTGCTCGCCTTCGACATGGATGACTTTGGCGACGCCGGCAATCGCGGCGGCGGCCTTGGCGGCGGCTTCGGCGCCCTTGCCGGCCACCAGCACGTGGACTTCACCGCCGCACTGGGCGGCAGCGGTCACGGTGTTCAGGGTCGCTGGCTTGATGCTGGCGTTGTCGTGTTCGGCAATAACGAGTGCGGTCATGTCATCAGTCCTTAAATTACTTTGGCTTCGTTCTTGAGCTTGTCCACCAGGGCGGCCACGTCGGCCACCTTGACGCCGGCGCTGCGCTTGGGCGGCTCGCTGACCTTCAGGGTCTTGATGCGCGGCTTGACGTCCACGCCCAGGTCTTCGGGCTTGAGGCTGTCGAGCTGCTTTTTCTTGGCCTTCATGATGTTGGGCAGGGTGACGTAGCGCGGCTCGTTGAGGCGCAGGTCGGTGGTGATGATGGCCGGCAGCGTGAGCGAGAGGGTTTCCAGCCCGCCGTCGACTTCGCGCGTGACCTTGGCTTTGCCGCCTTCGACCTCGACCTTGGAGGCAAAGGTGGCCTGGGGCCAGCCCAGCAGCGCGGCCAGCATCTGGCCGGTCTGGTTGCAGTCGTCGTCGATGGCCTGCTTGCCCAGGATGACGAGCTGGGGTTGTTCTTTCTCGACCAGGGCCTTGAGCAGCTTGGCCACGGCCAGGGGCTGCAGTTCTTCGGCGGTCTCGACCAGGATGGCGCGGTCGGCGCCGATCGCCATGGCGGTGCGCAGGGTTTCCTGGCACTGCGCAACGCCGCAGCTGACGGCGATGACTTCGGTGACGACGCCCTTTTCTTTCAGGCGCGTGGCTTCCTCGACGGCGATCTCGTCAAACGGGTTCATGCTCATCTTGACGTTGGCGATGTCGACACCGCTGCCATCGGATTTGACGCGGACTTTCACGTTGTAGTCGACTACACGTTTGACGGGGACCA
>NZ_FNHX01000017.1 GCF_900103405.1 Polaromonas sp. JS666
CGCCTTCGACCTCGACCTTGGAGGCAAAGGTGGCCTGGGGCCAGCCCAGCAGCGCGGCCAGCATCTGGCCGGTCTGGTTGCAGTCGTCGTCGATGGCCTGCTTGCCCAGGATGACGAGCTGGGGTTGTTCTTTCTCGACCAGGGCCTTGAGCAGCTTGGCCACGGCCAGGGGCTGCAGTTCTTCGGCGGTCTCGACCAGGATGGCGCGGTCGGCGCCGATCGCCATGGCGGTGCGCAGGGTTTCCTGGCACTGGGCAACGCCGCAGCTGACGGCGATGACTTCGGTGACGACGCCCTTTTCTTTCAGGCGCGTGGCTTCCTCGACGGCGATCTCGTCAAACGGGTTCATGCTCATCTTGACGTTGGCGATGTCGACACCGCTGCCATCGGATTTGACGCGGACTTTCACGTTGTAGTCGACTACACGTTTGACGGGGACCAGGACCTTCATTGACCAATTCCTTGATGCTGGATGAATAAATGGCGCGCAGGGCTACCCCCGCGCGGGGAAAAAATGGAGGCAGCCTCAGGCCGCGACGATCTGGGGGATTTGCGTGGCCGGCGGCGTGTTGCGGCTGCGGCCGCAGCGCACCAGGCCGTCAATCATCACCATGCCGACGCCGGGGATGTCGCCGCGCTGGATGCTGTCGAGGATGTCGCGCCCGGCGGAGTGCTGGGCCTTGTCCATAAAGACAAAGTCGGCATCGCGGCCGGCTTCTATCAGGCCGCAGTTGAGTTTGCGGATGCGCGCCGTGTTGCCGGTGGCAAAACAAAAGGCCAGCTCCGGCGGGATGTTGCCCAGGCTGCAAAGCAGGGAGATCAGGCGCAACATGCCCAGCGGCTGGACACCCGAGCCGGCAGGGCCGTCGGTGCCCAGGATGACGCGGTGCGGGCACTTGAGCTGCAGCGCCGCCTGCGCGGCGGCGATCGCGACCTTCTCGTTGCCGTTGTGGACGATCTCGATCGCGCGCGAGGACTTCTCGCAGAGTTCGCAGACATGCGCTTCCGACAGCGCCGTGTGCCCGCCGTTGATGTGGCCTATCACGTCCGCATCAGCCTCCAGCACCACGTCCTTGTCGATCAGGCCGGAGCCCGGGATCGACGGGCCGCCGGTGTGGATGGTGCTCTGGATGCCGTATTTGCGCGCCCAGCCGACCATTTCCTTGGCCTCGTAGCCCGCCTTGACGGAGCCCAGGCCCACTTCGCCGAGCAGCGTGACCCCGGCCTCGGCCAGGTCCTTGAAGTCCTGCTCGGTCATGCCTTTTTCGATGATGGGCGCGCCGGCCAGCACCTTGACGCCGCCCGGGCGGAAGTTGTCGAAGGCGCGCTGCGCGGTGATGGCCAGCGCCTTCAGGCCCACGATGTCCTTGGGCCGCCCCGGCAGGTGGACTTCGCCGGCCGAGATCATGGTGGTGACCCCGCCGTGCATGGTCGAGTCTATCCAGCCGATCTGGTTCTGGCGCGGTGTCCAGTCGCCGAAGACCGGGTGCACATGGCTGTCGATCAAGCCGGGCGCCACGCAGGTCTGCTGCGCGTCGATCACGGTCTGCGCGTGCGCGATGTCGCAGTCCTTGGCCTTGCCGACGGCCATGATCAGGCCGTCGTTCACGACGATGGTGTCGGCGTCCAGGATGGGGCGGTCTATGTCGCCGGACAGCAGCAAGCCGATGTTTTTGATGACGACTTTTCCGGACTTGCCGGTCGATGCTGCTTCTGCCATGGATGGCCTCTTTTCAGTGATGTGTGTGGGGGGGGAATCAGGGGTTCAGCATGACGGTGCGCAGCACGGTGCTGATGATGAAGGCCTGCCACTGGGCCAGCGCTTCGGGCGACTGCAGGTCTTCGCCAAGGAAGGCCGACAGCGTGTGGCGGTTGGAGATGTAAAAGTAACCCGTCGCCGCGATCAGCAGGTAGACGTTGCGGGCGGAGACATCTGAGCGGAAGATTTTCTTGCGCACCCCGCTTTCCAGCAGCTGCCGGATGATGGCGATGGCGGGCGACGAGTAATCTCGCGCGCGCTGCGACTTGGCGATGTGCTTGCCGCGGTGCAGGTTCTCGGTGTTGAGCAGGGTGATGAACTCGGGGTTCTTGCTGTAGTAGGAGACCACGAAGCAGATCACGTCCGTCAGGGATTCGACGGGATGCTCGATGTCCAGCGACAGCTCGAGCTCCGCATCGTTCATGCGGCGGTACATGTCTTCGAGAACTTCGATGAACAAGCCTTCCTTGCTGCCGAAGTAGTAATAAATCATGCGGTCGAAGGACTTGGCCGACTTGGAGATTTTCTCCACGCTGCCGCCGTCGTAGCCGTAACGCGCGAAGACTTTTGTGGCCGCGCGCAGGATGTTGTCGCGCGTGGTCTGCGCGGCCTGCTCCCGCACGCCCGGCCGTTTGGCTGCCGCGCGTTTGGGCGCCGCGGCGCGCGGCGTGGTGGTTTTGGCGGTCTTCACTGTCATGGATGGGTGTCCGGTCGCGGTTGGCAAAGGGGCGGGCCTAAGGCCGCCGGGGAAGAAATTTCCCGGGTAGTGTAGGGCGGAAGCAAACGCCGGGCCATCTTCTTCCTCACTGCTCGGCGAAGGCGCGTTCAATCACGAAGTCGCCCGGCCTGGAGGTGTTGCCTTCCGTGAAGCCCTTGCCCTCCAGCATGTGCTTGAGGTCCTTGAGCATGCCGGGGCTGCCGCAGATCATGACCCTGTCGTGCGCCGCATCCAGCGGCGGCAGGCCCAGGTCCGCCTGCATCTTTCCGGTTTCGATCAGGTCGGTGACGCGCCCCATGTTGCGGTAGGCTTCGCGCGTGACGGTGGGGTAGTACAGCAACTGCTTGGAGATCAAGTCGCCGAGGAATTCGTGCTGGGGCAGGTGCTCGACGACCAGGTCATGGTAGGCCAGTTCGTCGGCCTGGCGCACGCCGTGGACCAGCACGACCTGCTCGAACTGCTCGTAGGTTGCCGGGTCGCGGATGATGCTCATGAAGGGTGCCAGGCCGGTGCCGGTCGAGAGCAGGTAGAGCCGCTTGCCTGGCAGCAGGTAGTCGATGACCAGCGTGCCGGTGGGCTTGCGCCCGACGATGATCTTGTCGCCGACCTGGATGTGCTGCAGGCGCGAGGTCAGCGGGCCGTCTTCCACCTTGATGCTGAGGAATTCCAGGTGCTCCTCATGGTTGGGGCTCACGATGCTGTAGGCGCGCAGCAGGGGCTTGTCGTTGACCCTGAGGCCGATCATGGTGAAGTGCCCGTTGCTGAAACGCAGCGAGGTGTCGCGGGTGGTGGTGAAGGTGAACAGGCGGTTGGTCCAGTGGTGGACGGACAGGACGGTTTCTTCGTTGAAGGCGCTCATGGTGGTGTGGGTGTAGAGAGTCGGTGTGAAAGAGTCGCGGGCCGGGCCTGGGGCTTCAGCCGAGATCCAGGTCCGCCAGCTTGTGGGTCTTGTCCTTCCAGAGCTCGGCGTCCGGCAGGGGCGCGGTGCGCTTGGAGATGGTGGGCCACAGCTTGGCCAGCCTTGCATTGATTTCCAGGAAGGGCTTGAACTGCTCGGGGGTGTCGGTGTCCGCGTAAATCGCGTTCACCGGGCATTCCGGGATGCAGACGGCACAGTCTATGCATTCGTCCGGGTCTATGACCAGAAAGTCCGGGCCCTGCTTGAAGCAATCCACCGGGCACACGTCCACACAGTCGGTGTATTTGCATTTGATGCAGGCGTCGGTCACTACGTGCGTCACAAGAACTCCTTTGCGCGGCGGTTCGGGCCGGCGATCGTCGATGCAGGCAATGTGCCACATTAATGTAGTGAACGCAACATTTAAGTTAAGTGCCCGCAACATTTTTAAAAATAAATTGGAGACCGCGGTGCAAATCCTATTGCGCGGCAATTCCGTATCCGCTACATTGAATTTAAATGTAGCAAATGCAACATGTAAATTAAGTGCGCACTACATTGGGGATTGCGCCCCGGAATGGCGCCCCGGGATGGGGCCGGTGCGAACAAGGTGAACACGATGACCGAACACACAAAAACGGACGGCCTGCCGGGCATGGACGGCTTACCCCAGGTGCTGGAAAAGGCCAGGCCGCGCAATGAGCGCATGAACAGCGAGAAGATCGAGTGCAACGCCTGCCCGGTGTTGTGTCAGATTTCCGACGGCCGCAGCGGCGCCTGCGATCGCTATGCCAACCATGGTGGCACCCTGGTGCGTGTGGACCCCGTGCTGCTGCTGCGCCGCACCCTGTCCGGCTCGGAGCCGCAGCTGGTCTCCTTTGCGGGGCGTGAGGTTGTAGCGCCGCCTGCGACCAAGGACGGCACTGCGGACGGCCTGCCCGCGGCGGCGCCGGCCTGGAGCGGCGACCTGTTGCTGGCCGACGAGGTATTTGTCACCGGCGTCGGCTCCTCGACGACTTACCCCGACTACAAACCCGCGCCTTTCATCGTGTCGTCGAAGGCGGCCGGCGTGGACCTGGTCACCGTGGTCACCGAAGGGATCTTCAGCTACTGCAGCTTCAAGGTGAAGATAGACACCGACCGCTTCCTGGGTGCGGAGCAGGCCAATGTGCGCTGCAAGGGCGAAGTGGTCGGCCACGTGACGACGGCCGAATACGGCTCCCAGATGCTGTCACTGGGCGGCGTGCACCACCTGACCGGCGGCAGCAAGAAGGAAGGCCGCGTAACGGTCGAGATGATGCAGGCGCTGGGCAACAAGCAGGCCGTGGAGTTCACCATCGACGGCGGCTCGCAAATCCTGATCCAGGCGGGCCGCGCGCCTGTCGTGAACGGCGTGGAGGAAAAACGTATGCGCGTGGGCTGCGGTTCGGCCACGGTCGGCATCTTTGCCAAGCAGCTGTTCGGTAAGCTCGATGAGGTCGTCGTGGTCGACGACCACATCACCGGCGTGCTGACCGAACACCAGGCCGGCCGCTGCCTGGACATGCCGCCTTCCGGTATCAAGATGCGCGGGCGCAAGTCCACGCCGGGGCGCTATTTCCAGGTCGCCAATCCCGGTGTGGGCTGGGGCGGCACCGACATCGCCGACCCGCTGTCCATCATCGAAACCTGGGATGCGTCCGTGGCCTGGCCCGGCCTGCGCCTGCTGATGACCTCCACCACCGGCGAGCATGCGAGCTGGTATGTGCTCGATGAGGCGCTGAATCCGGTCGAGCAGGAGATGCCGCCCGAAGTGCGCCGCATCGTGGAGCGCATCGGCGAGAACTGCGAACCCTCGCTGTCCACCGTGCTTTTCCTCGGCGGGGCCGGCGGCAGCCTGCGCGCCGGCGTCACGGAGAACCCCGTCCTGCTGACGCGCGCCATCAAGGACGCGCTGGTGAACGTCACCTGCGGCGGCGCGCCGGCCTATGTCTGGCCGGGCGGCGGGATCACGGTGATGGCCGACGTCATGCGCATGCCGGACAACAGCTTCGGGACCGTGCCCACGCCGGCCATCGTCGCGCCGATTGAATTCAGCATGAAGCTGGACGACTACCGCGCGCTGGGCGGCCACATGGACCATGTGCGCACGCTGGAGCAGGCGCTGCACCGCGGCGCCTGGCACAACGAAGGCGCGCCCACGGCCCTGGCCTGGGCCGCGCTGCCGGCCGCCAACCCCTGGCCGCTGGCGCGTCCCCCGCTGCTGGGCTGAGGCTTTCCCGCCATGAATGCCCAACGCACGCAACTGCCCGACGGCCGCTGGCATTTCCAGCATGGGCCCATGGACATCGTCATCGGCGCCAACGGCAGCCCGCAGGCGGTGGAGGCGGCGCATGAGCAGGCCTGGCAGCGCTTTGGCGGCATTCTCGGCGAACTGGTGCGCGAGCTGCCCGTGCTGCGGCTGCCGGTGCAAGGACCGTGTCCGCTGAGCGGCCCGGTGGCGCGGCGCATGTGGCATGCCTGCCGGCCTTACAGGAGCGGCTTTATCACCCCCATGGCCGCGGTGGCCGGCGCGGTGGCGCAAGAGCTGGTTGCCTGCTACACGGCAAGCGGCATCACGCGGGCCTGGATCAACAACGGCGGCGACATCGCGCTGCATCTTGCGCCTTCGCAGTCGCTGCGCATAGGCCTGTATGCGGACATCGACCGCCTGGGCGTCGATGAAATCCTGGGCGGCGTGCAAACCGACGGGCAGTTCGAAGTCGACAGCGCCCTGCCGGTGCGCGGCGTGGCCACCAGCGGATGGCGCGGCCGCAGCTTTTCACTGGGCATCGCCGACAGCGTGACCGTGCTGGCGCGCACCGCGGCCGAAGCCGACGCGGCCGCGACTGTGATCGCCAACGCGGTGGACGTCGCCGATGCGCGCATCCTGCGCCGGCCGGCTTGCGAATTAAAGGACGACAGCGACCTAGGCGCGATTCCCGTCACGGTGCAGGTGCCGCCGCTGGAGCCCGAGCTGGTGAGCCGCGCGCTGCACGCGGGCCTCAGGCGCGCCCAGACCTTGCGCGCGGCCGGCCTGATCTGGTCGGCGGTGCTGGTGTGCCAGGGACAGTTCATGACCACCGCCGCCGGCGCTTCGGTGCAAAGCCTGGACAACCATCGCGGCGCACGGCAAGCTGGTTCGGTATTTGCTTAATGAAATGAATGGACCTTCAACCATGATCGAAATCAGGCGCATCTTTACGCACGTGGAGCAAATACGGCACGAGTTCGGCCCCGAGGCGCCCACGCCGCTGCTGCGCGGCGCGATTGCCGCAGTGCTGGCCAACCCCTTTGCCGGCCGCTACGAGCCCGACATCCTGCCGATGATGGACGCGCTGCAGCCGGTCGGCATTGACATGGCCCAGCGCCTGCGCGCCGCGATGGATGTCCCGGCGGAGCGCATCGAGGGTTATGGCAAGGGCGCCATCGTGGGCGCGGCCGGGGAGCTTGAGCACGGCGCGCTCTGGCATGTGCCGGGCGGCTATGCCATGCGGGAACTGCTGGGCTGGAAGGGCGACCGCAATGCCTATGCCAAAGGCAAGGCCGAGGAAAAAACCGGGCAGCCCGGCAACGCGCTGTCCATCGTGCCTTCCACCAAAAAAGTGGGCGGGCCGGGGACGGCGCTCGATGTGCCGATGACACACGTCAACGCCAGCTATGTGCGCAGCCACTTCGACGCCATCGAGGTGCGCGTTCCAGGCGCGCCCCTGCCCGACGAAATCGTCTTCATCCTCGCGATGAGCACGGGCCCGCGCATCCATGCGCGCGTCGGCGGCCTGGCCGCCAGCGCGATCGCCAAATGGGACGGCCTGCGCTGAGCCCGGCATGAGCAGCACCCACACACATTGAGATAAGGAAACACCATGAGCGCGAAGATCCGAAAAATCATTGTCCAGGTCGATGAGACGCTGATCGAAATGGGAAAAACCGTCACACCGCCCACACGCCGGGCGCTGGCCATGGCCGTGATTGAAAACCCCTTTGCCGGCGCCTACGTGGAAAAGCTCGACGAACTGATCGCCATCGGCGAAGAACTCGGCGGCCTGCTCGGCCAGAAATGCGTGCAGGCCCTGGGCATCGCGCCGGGCCAGGCGCACAGCTACGGCAAGGCCGCGATTGTGGGCGAGGCCGGCGAGCTCGAGCACGCCGCGGCCATCCTGCACCCAAAACTCGGCGCGCCCCTGCGGCTGGCGGTCGAAAAAGGCGCGGCCCTGGTGCCGTCCAGCAAAAAGCGCGGCGGCCTGGGCACGGCCATCGACGTGCCGCTGGGGCACAAGGATGCGGCCTTTGTGCGCAGCCACTTCGACGCCATGGAAGCGCGCGTGGCCGATGCGCCGCGCGCCAACGAAATTGTGGTTGCTGTCGTCGTCACGGACAGTGGCCGGCCACTACCGCGCGTGGGCGGATTGCAGGTCCACGAAATCAAGGGCGAGGACGGGCTGCGCTGACGCGGGGCCTGCCAGCCATCAATTCGATCCACGACAAACAGGAGTATTTATGAAGACGCACCACAAGATGATGCTGAGCGCCGTGACCTTGCTGGGTCTGATGGCTTCGATGATGACGGCGCATGCGCAGGACGTCATCAAGATCGGCGAGGTCAACAGCTACAAGGCCCAGCCCGCCTTCCTGGAGCCCTACAAAAAGGGCATGGAGCTGGCCGTCGAAGAACTCAATGCCGCGGGCGGCATCAACGGCAAGAAGGTGCAGCTGTTCATCCGCGACGACAACGCCAATCCCGGTGACGCGGTGCGTGCCGCCGAGGAACTGGTCTCGCGCGAGAAGGTCGACGTGTTGACGGGTTCCTTCCTCTCCAACATAGGCCTGGCGCTGACCGACTTCGCCAAGCAGAAGAAATTCTTCTTCCTGGCGGCCGAGCCGCTGACGGACAAGATCGTCTGGCAGAACGGAAACCGCTACACCTTCCGCCTGCGCACCTCGACCTATATGCAGGTCGCCATGCTGGTGCCCGAAGCCGCCGCGATGAAGAAAAAGCGCTGGGCGGTGGTCTATCCCAACTATGAATACGGCCAGTCCGCCGCCGCCACCTTCAAGACCCTGCTCAAGGCAGCCCAGCCCGACGTGGAGTTCGTGGCCGAGCAGGCCCCGCCCCTGGGCAAGGTCGACTCCGGCAGCGTGGTGCAGGCCATGGCCGACGCCAAGCCGGACGCAATCTTCAACGTGCTGTTCGGCGCCGACCTCTCCAAGTTCGTGCGCGAGGGCAACACCCGCGGCCTGTTCCAGGGCCGTGAAGTCGTGAGCCTGCTGACCGGCGAACCCGAGTACCTGGACCCCCTCAAGGAAGAAACGCCCAACGGCTGGGTGGTGACCGGTTATCCCTGGTACGGCATCCAGACGCCCGAGCACAAGGCCTTCTTCCTGGCCTACCACGGCAAATACAAGGACTATCCGCGCCTGGGCTCCGTCGTCGGTTACAGCGCCATCAAGTCCCTGGCCGAAGGCATGAAAAAAGCCAAGTCCACCGACACCGAGAAGCTGATCACGGCCTTCCGCGGCCTGCATGTGAGCACGCCCTTCGGCCCCGTGGTGTTCCGCCCGGAAGACCACCAGTCCACCATGGGTGCTTATGTGGGCCGCACCAAGAATGAAGGCGGCAAAGGCGTGATGGTCGACTACCGCTACATCGACGGCGCCAAGGTCCAGCCCAGCGCCGCCGAAGTCAAGAAGATGCGCGCCGCCGACTGACAGCACGGGCGCGCCGGCCTGCCCGGTGCGCAGGAGCCCCGGGCGCGGCGGATAGGCCGCCGCGCCGCGGGCTGCCGGTTTCCCGCAAAAAAGGTTTATTCATGAGCTTTTCAGGCTTTATCGTGCAGCTGCTCAACGGCCTGGCCGGTGCGTCCTCGCTGTTCCTGGTGGCGGCGGGGCTGTCGCTGATCTTCGGCGTCACGCGCATCGTCAACTTCGCGCACGGCTCTTTTTTCATGGTCGGCATTTATGTCGCCTATTCCCTGGTGGCCGCGCTGGGCAGCACCCTGGGTTTCTGGCCGGCCCTGCTGCTCGCGGCGCTGGCCGTCGGCGTGCTGGGCGCCCTGGTGGAAATCCTGCTGCTGCGCCGCATCTACCGCGCGCCGGAGCTGTTCCAGCTGCTGGCCACCTTTGCGCTGGGCCTGGTGATCAAGGACGGTGTGCTCTGGTTCTGGGGCGCTGAAGAGCTGCTGGGCCCGCGCGCGCCCGGCCTGACGGGTTCGGTGTCCATCCTCGGGCGGCAGTTTCCTTCCTACGACCTCTTCCTGATCGTGGCCGGCCCCGTCGCGCTGGGCCTGCTCTGGCTGCTGCTGACCCGCACGCGCTGGGGCACGCTGGTGAGGGCCGCCACCCAGGACCGCGAGATGGTGAGCGCGCTCGGCGTCAACCAGGCCTGGCTGTTCACGGCCGTGTTCGCGCTGGGCGCCTTGCTGGCCGGCCTGGGCGGCGCGCTGCAGCTGCCGCGCGAACCCGCCAACCTCGAGATGGACCTCAACATCATTGGCGCCGCCTTTGTGGTGGTCGTGGTGGGCGGCATGGGCTCGATTCCCGGCGCCTATGTGGCGGCGCTGCTGATCGCCGAGCTCAAAGCGATCTGCATCTGGCTGGGCCTGGTCGAGATCGCCGGCATCAGCATTTCTTTTTCCAAGCTGACCCTGGTGGTGGAGTTCCTGGTCATGGCCGTGGTGCTGGTGGCCAGGCCCTGGGGTTTGTTCGGCCGGCCCCAGGCGCCCAGCCGCCATGCGGGCGCGGCGGAGGAACCCCTGCGCCGGCCGCAGCGTCTCTACAAGATCGGCGGCGCGGCCTTGCTGCTGTTGCTGGCCCTGGTGCCCGCGCTTGCGGCGCAATCGCCCTATGTCACCGTGCTGCTGATCGACCTGCTGGTGGCGGTGCTGTTCGCGGCCAGCCTGCACTTCATCATGGGCCCGGCCGGCATGCACTCCTTCGGCCACGCGGCGTATTTCGGCCTGGGCGCTTATGGCGCCGCCTTGCTGGTGCGCAGCCTGAACATGCCCATGGAGCTGGCGCTGGTCGTGGCGCCCCTGGCGGCGGCGCTGGGGGCGTTTGTCTACGGCTGGTTCTGCGTGCGCCTGTCGGGGGTCTACCTCGCGATGCTGACGCTGGCCTTTGCGCAAATCACCTGGGCCATCTGCTACCAGTGGGATGCCTTCACCGGCGGCAGCAACGGGCTGACCGGCGTCTGGCCGGCCGCTTGGCTGGCCGACAAGCGCGTCTACTACTACCTGACCCTGGTCCTGGTGGTGGGCGCGGTGCTGTTCATGCACCGCATGCTGTATTCACCCTTCGGCTACGGCATGCGCGCGGCGCGCGATTCGGTGCTGCGCTCGGACGCCATCGGCATGAACGTCAAGCGCATGCAATGGGCGGCTTTTGTGATCGCGGGCGCGTTCGCGGGCCTGGCCGGCGCGCTCTACGCCTTTTCCAAGGGCAGCATTTCGCCGGAGAGCCTGCATGTGGGCAAATCCATCGACGGGCTGGTGATGGTGCTGCTGGGCGGCATCCAGACCCTGGTCGGGCCGGTGGTGGGCGCGGTCACCTTCACCTGGCTGCACGACACCGTGGCGCGCAACACCGACTACTGGCGCGCCATGCTGGGCGCCATCATCCTGATCCTGGTTTTGCTGTTTCCGCAGGGGATCGCGGGCTTTGCCAAACAGCTGCTGGCCAACCGGCGCGGCGCGGCGGGAGAAAAATCATGAGCTTGCTCAAGGTCACGGGCCTGGGGAAATCGTTCGGCGGCGTGCGCGCGGTGGACGGCATCAACTTCGAACTCGCCGCCGGCGAACTGCTGGCCCTGATAGGCCCCAACGGCGCCGGCAAGTCGACCACCTTCAACATGGTCAACGGCCAGCTGCGCGCGGACAGCGGCTCCATCCAGCTCGACTCCCAGGAGCTCGTCGGCCTGGCGCCGCGCGACATCTGGCGGCGCGGCGTCAGCCGGACCTTCCAGATCGCCGAGACCTTTTCCTCGCTCACGGTGGTGGAGAACGTGCAGATGACGCTGCTGTCGGCGGACCACAAGATGTTCTCCATGTGGCGCCGCGCGGCGGACCACAAGCGCGATGAGGCGCTGGCCCTGCTCGAGCAGGTCAACATGAAAGCCCAGGCCGACCGGCCCTGCAGCGTGCTGGCCTACGGCGACGTCAAGCGCGTGGAGCTGGCCATGGCCATGGCCAACAACCCCAAGCTGCTGCTCATGGATGAGCCCACCGCGGGCATGGCGCCGCGCGAGCGCAATGAGCTGATGGCCCTGACCAAGCAGCTGGTGCTGGACCGCGGCATGGCGGTGCTGTTCACCGAACACAGCATGGACGTGGTCTTCGCCTATGCCGACCGCATGATCGTGCTGGCGCGCGGCCGGTTGATCGCCGAAGGCAAGCCGCTGGAGATCCGCGACCACCCCAAGGTCCAGGAAGTCTATTTCGGCAGCGGCAAGACCTTCGAGAAAAAAGCCCTGGTAAAGGAAGCAGCCTGATGAGCACCGCGAAGGAAGTCCTGTTGCAGGCCACCGGCCTGTCGGCCTGGTATGGCGCGGCCCAGATCTTGTTCGACGTCGGCCTCAATGTGCGGCGCGGCGAGGTCGTGGCCCTGATGGGGCGCAACGGCGCCGGGAAATCGACCACGCTCAAGACCCTGATCGGCATGCTCGACAAGCGGCGCGGCAGCGTGTCCTTCCTGGGCAAGGACATCTCAAAAAGCGAGCCCCACCATGCGGCCCGCATGGGCCTGGGTTTTGTGCCGGAAGACAGGCGCATCTTCACCGACCTCACGGTGACGGAAAACCTCGAGGTCGGGCGCCAGCCCGCGCGGCGCTGGCCCGACGGCAGCGAAGCGCCGCTGTGGACGCCGCAGCGGCTCTTCACCTTGTTTCCCAACCTCGGTGAAATGCCGGGCCGCGCCGGCGGCCGCATGAGCGGCGGCGAGCAGCAGATGCTCACGGTGGCGCGCACCCTCATGGGCAACCCCTACCTGGTGCTGCTCGACGAACCCTCCGAGGGCGTCGCTCCCGTCATCGTCGAGCAGATGGCCCACATGATTCTGGAGCTCAAGGCCCAGGGGGTCAGCATCCTTTTGTCGGAACAGAACATGCACTTTGCCGAACTGGTGTCCGACCGCGCCTATGTGCTGGAGAAAGGGCAGATCCGCTATGAAGGCTCCATGGCCGACCTGGCGGCCAATGACGAAGTGCGCCGTGCCTACCTGAGTGTCTAGCTCGTTCCACGACCGGGAATCTTATGAAACTGATCCTCCATGCACGCCGCCTGGCCCCGGCCCTGCTGGCCCTGACACTGGCCGCCGCGGGATTGGCCCGCGCGGAGACCGGCGTCACGGACACGGCCATCTCCATCGGCCAGTCCGCCGTGTTCAGCGGCCCCGTTGCCGCGACCGGCAACAACTACCGGCGGGGCATCGAGCTGTATTTCGAGCAGGTCAACAAGGCCGGCGGCCTGTTCGGGCGCAAGCTGCAGCTGACGGCCCTCGACGACGGCTACGACCCCAAACGCACCGCCGAAAACACCAAGGCGCTGGTCGAGCAGAACAAGGTGTTCGCGCTGATCGGTTATGTGGCCACGGCCAACCTGATCGCGGCCATGCCGATTGCCGAAGAGGCCAAGGTCCCGCTGTTCGCGCCGCTGGTCGGAACCACCTCCATACGGCTGAAGCACAACCGCTACCTGTTCCATGTCAGGGCCAGCTACAAGGCCGAACTGGCCCGCATCACGCAGCAGCTCGCGGTGGTGGGCAATGACAAGGTGGCAGTGGTCTACCAGGACAGTGTGTTCGGCAAGTCCAACCTGGACACCTTGCTGGAACTCATCAAGGCCGAGAAACTGCAGGTGGTGAAGACCCTGCCCATGGCGATCACGGCCCAAAGCGCCGCCGACATCGCGGCCCAACTCAAGCAGGCCTCGCCCAACGTCATCATCATGATCATGGCCGGCACCATGTCCGAGGTGCTGATCCGCGACGTGCGCGGCGCCGGCCTGGGCACGCCGCTGTACACCATCTCGGTGGGCCTGGCCGATGCCAAGGCCTCGGCCGCGCGCCTGAACGGCGCCCTGCGCGGCGTCATCACCGCCAGCATCGTGCCCTCGCCGGCGCTGGAGCGCTACGGCATCGTCAAGGAATACCGCAAGGCGGTAGGCGCGTCGGCCGGGGAGGGCGACAATTACACCGTGCTCGAAGGTTATATCGCGGCCAAGGTGTTCAGCGAAGGCCTGCGCCGCGCCGGGCGCAACCTGACGCGCGAGAACTTCATCGCGGCCCTGGAAGGCGTGGGCACGCTCGACGTGGGCGACTTCCGCGTGGAATACGGCCCCGGCAACCACAACGGCTCCAGCTTTGTGGAGCTTGAGATGTACACCGCGGCGGGCAGCCTGATCCGATGAGCTTGAATGCCGTCACACTGTCCGTCAACCGGGTGGAGCACGCGCTGCCGGTGCCGCCCGGTACCTGCCTGCTGACGGTGCTGCGCAACGACCTTGAATTGAACAGCCCGAAATACGGCTGCGGCCTCGGCGAATGCGGCGCCTGTACCGTGCTGGTGGACGGTATTGCCGCGCGTGCCTGCGTGATCCCGGTGGGCGGCGTGGCCGGCCGCGAGATCACCACGCTGGAAGGCCTGGGCACGCCTGAGGCGCTGCATCCGGTCCAGCAGGCCTTCATCGAGGCGCAGGCCGCCCAGTGCGGCTACTGCCTGAACGGCATGATCATGATGACGGTGGCCTTGCTGGCGCGCAACCCTTCGCCCAGCGAGGACGAGATACGCCGCGAGCTGTCGGGCAACCTCTGCCGCTGCGGTACCCACCTGGAGATCATGCAGGCCGTGCTGCGTGCGGCCGAACTGACGCGGCAAAACATGGCCCAGGGGAAGGCGGCATGACGCGCCGCGCCGACACGCCGCGCACGCGCGCGGATTTCCACGCGGCCGCCGGCGTGCTGCTGGTGGGCCGCGAGCCGCCCCCGCCGCCGCCGCCGGCCAAGGGCCAGCCGGCGCTGGTCAGCGGCAACCCGCGCGAAGGCCTTGAAATCCTGGTTGCCGTCTGGGACGACGGCAGCGTGACGGCACTCAACGGCCATGTGGACCTTGGCACCGGCCTGCGCACGGCGCTGGCCCAGATCGTGGCCGAGGAACTGGATGTCGCGCTGGAGCAGGTCAACATGGTGCTGGGCGACACCACACGCGCGCCCAACCAGGGCGCGACCATCGCCAGCGCTTCCATCCAGGTGCACGCCATTCCCTTGCGCACTGCCGCGGCGCAGGCGCGGGCCTGGCTGCTGGCGCGCGCCGCCGCCGTGCTGCAGGTGGACGCCTCGCTGCTGTCGGTGCGGGACGGGCGGGTGTGCGTCATCGGGCAGGAAAGCCGCGCTGTGGACTACGGCGCTTTGCTGGCCGGGCAGCACACCCAGCTCCTACTGGCGCCGGACACGCCCGTCAAGGCGGCGGCGGACTACCGCGTCGTGGGCACCAGCACGCCGCGTGTCGACATCCCGGCCAAGGCCACCGGCGCGCTAACCTTTGTGCACGACATGCGCGTGCCCGGCATGCTGCATGGCCGCGTGGTGCGCCCGCCCTATGCCGGGGCCGACCATGGCGACTTCATCGGCAACACGCTGGAGTCGGTCGATGAATCCTCGATCGCGCACATCCCGGGCATACGCGCCGTGGTGGTGATACGCGATTTTGTCGGCGTGGTGGCCGAGCGCGAGGAGCAGGCCGAGCAGGCCCTGCGCGAGCTGCGCGTCCAGTGGAAATCCTGGCCCGGGCTGCCCAGGCTGGACGACCTCGAGCAGGCGATACGCAACAACCCGTCCACGCAGCGCAAGCTGGTCGACGAGGGCGACGTCGATGCCGCCATGGCGGGTGCCGCGCAGGCGCTGGCGCGCAACTATGTCTGGCCCTACCAGATGCATGGTTCCATAGGCCCTTCGTGCGCGGTGGCCGACTGGCGGGCGGAACGCCTGACGGTCTGGGCCGGGACCCAGAACCCCCATGTGCTGCGCGCCGACCTCTCGCGCCTGACCGGCCTGGCCGATGTCGACATTGACGTGATCCGCATGGAGGCCGCCGGCTGCTACGGCCGCAACTGCGCCGACGACGTGGCGGCGGACGCGGCCCTGCTGTCGCGCGCCGCCGGCGGCCCGGTGCGCGTGCAGCTGACCCGCGAGCAGGAACACGCCTGGGAGCCCAAGGGCGCCGCGCAGCTCATGCAGGTCAACGGCGGGCTCAACGAAGACGGCTCGGTCGCGGCCTATGACTTCCAGACTTCCTACCCCTCCAACGGCGCGCCCACGCTGGCGCTGCTGCTGACGCGCACCGTGGAGCCGGTCGCGCAGGCCTTCGAGATGGGCGACCGCACCGCGCGCCCGCCCTACGACTACGGCAACCTGCGCGTGGCCGTCAACGACATGCCGCCCATGTTGCGCGCCTCCTGGCTGCGCGGCGTGTCGGCGCTGCCCAATTCCTTCGCGCACGAATCCTATATCGACGAACTCGCCACCGCCGCCGGTGTGGACCCGGTCGAGTTTCGCCTGCGCTACCTCAAGGAGCCGCGCGCCGCCGAGCTGGTGCGCGCCACAGCCGACCGCGCCGGCTGGGTGGCGCATACCGGGCCGCAACAAGGGCAGGCCGGCGAGGCGGCGGACGTTGTGCACGGCCGGGGCTTCGCTTATGCCCGCTACGTGCACAGCAAGTGGCCGGGCTTTGGCGCCGCCTGGGCCGCCTGGGTGGCCGATGTCGAGGTCAACCGCAAGACCGGCGAGGTGCATGTCAGGCGAGTGGTCGTCGGGCATGACGCCGGCACGCTGATCAACCCGGCCGGCGTGCAGCACCAGATCCACGGCAATGTGGTGCAGGCCACCAGCCGTGCCCTGACAGAACAGGTGACGGTGGAGCCGCAAAAAAACACCGTGGTCGGCCTCGAGTGGGGCAGCTACCCCATCCTGAATTTCCGCGACGTGCCGGTGATTGAAGTCGTCACCATGGCGCGCCCCGGCGAACCCCCGCTGGGCGCGGGCGAGTCGTCGTCGGTGCCGGGCACGGCGGCCATCGCCAATGCGATTTTTGACGCCACCGGTGTGCGCTTTCGCCAGCCGCCGTTCACGCCTGAGGTGGTGCGCGCCGCGCTCAACCCCGAGCCGCAAAGCCCACCGGCCGCCTTGCCCTTGCCCGAGCGCCGGGCCGTGCGCATGCCCGGAGGTGCGGCATGGCCCAAGGGATTGGGCGCCTGGTCGCGCGCCGGCGCCTTGCTGGCGGGCGTGGCCGGTGTTGCCTGGGCCTTGCTGGGCGGGCGGTCGGCAATCGCGCCCATGATGCCGGCGGCGCAATCCGGCGCCTCCATCTACACCGCGGCAACGCTGGAGCGCGGCCGGCAGCTCGCGGCCGCCGGCGACTGCGTGGTCTGCCATACCGCGCCGGGCGGCATTCCCAATGCCGGCGGCCGGGCCATGGACACGCCCTTCGGCAAGATCATCACGACCAACCTCACGCCCGACGTGGAAACAGGCATAGGCAGCTGGTCCTTCAGCGCCTTCCAGCGCGCGATGCGCGAAGGCATCTCGCGCGACGGCCGTTACCTGTACCCGGCCTTTCCCTATACCGCCTTCGCCAGGACCAGTGATGAAGACCTGACCGCGCTGTATGCCTACCTGATGGCCCAGCCTGCCGTGCGCTCCGCCCCGCCCGCGACCCGGCTGGATTTTCCTTTTAATGTGCGCCCCCTGATGGCCGTCTGGAACGGGATGTTCCATGACCCTTCGCCCTACAGCGCCGACCCGGCGCGCAGTGCCGAATGGAACCGCGGCGCCTACCTGGTCAACGGCCTGGGGCATTGCGGCGCCTGCCATACACCGCGCAACGCCCTGGGCGCTGAGCGCGGCGGCCAGGCTTTCCTGGGCGGCGCCATGGTCGACGGCTGGGAGGCGCCGGCGCTCACGGCGCTGTCGCGCGCGCCCGTGCCCTGGACCTCCTCGGAGCTCTACGCCTACCTGCGCCAAGGGTATGCGCCGCAGCACGGCATCGCCGCCGGCCCCATGGCGCCCGTGGTGAAAGAGCTGGCCGCGCTGCCCGATGAAGACATTCGCGCCATGGCTGCCTATCTGGTGTCCTTTAATGAACCGGTTTCAGAGACCGAAAGCGCCGAACGCGCGCGGCAGGCGGTGCTGTCCGCGCAGCAGTCCGCCACCAGCCTGCCCGGCCCCGGCCAGCGCCTGTTCAACGGCGCCTGCGCTTCCTGCCACCACGACGGTGACGGCCCCCGCCTGCTCGGCGTGAACGTGCCGCTGGCGCTCAACAGCAATTTGCACAGCGCCCGGCCCGACAACCTGCTGCGCACGATTTTGCAAGGCATCAGCGCGCCCGCCGGCAAGGACATCGGCTTTATGCCGGCCTTCCGCCATAGCCTGGACGACAGCCAGGTCGCGGCGCTGGCCAGTTATATGCGCAGCCGTTATGCGCCGGCCGAACCCGCCTGGCAGGGCCTGCCCGCCACGGTGGCTCGCCTTCGCGCCGCGCCGGGCGAGCACTAGCCGTTCGCATTTGGAATCACAGTGTTAACAGACCCTAGGCGTGCTGGCTCGCGGTGTCGCCGGCCAGCCACTGCGCCAGCACTTCGGCCGTGTGCTGGCCCAGCAGCGGTGGGGGCCTGTGGTAGCTGACCGGCGAGCCCGAAAGGCGGATGGGGTTGGCCACCAGCGGCACCTCGCCCGCCAGCGGATGGGGCAGCGCCATGCGCAGGCCGCGGGCTTGCACCTGCGGGTCGGCAAACACCTCGTCGATGCGGTTGATGGGGCCGCAGGGCACACCGGCGGCTTCCAGCGCGGCGATCCAGTCCGCCGAGCTGCGCATCACCGTGGCCTGCCTCAGCAAGGGCAGCAGCACGGCCCGGTGGGCCACGCGCTGCGCATTGCTCGCAAAGCGCGCATCCCGCGCCCATTCGGCATGGCCCGCGACGGCGCAGAAGCGGGCGAACTGCTCGTCGTTGCCGACCGCCAGGATGATGTCGCCGTCCGCGGTCGGGAAGTCCTGGTAGGGCACGATGTTGGGGTGCGCATTGCCCATGCGGCGCGGCAGCTGCCCGCCGGCCAGGTAGTTGGAGGCCTGGTTGGCCAGGCAGGCGATCTGCACGTCCAGCAACGCCAGGTCGATGTGCTGGCCCAGGCCGGAGCGTTCGCGTTCCGCCAGCGCGGCCTGTACCGCCACCGTCGCGTACAGGCCGGTCATGATGTCCGTCAGCGCCACGCCGACCTTTTGCGGGCCGGCGCCCGGCTCGCCGTCCGCGCCGCCGGTCACGCTCATCAGGCCGCCCATGCCCTGGATCAGGAAGTCGTAGCCCGCGCGCGACGCGTAAGGCCCGGTTTGCCCGAAGCCGGTGATGGAGCAATACACCAAGCGCGGGTGGCCGTCCTTCAGGCTGGCGTAGTCCAGCCCGTAGCGCTTGAGGCCGCCCACCTTGAAGTTCTCCAGCAGCACATCGGCCTGGCCGGCCAGCGCCCGCACCTGCGCCTGGCCTTCGGGCGTGGCGATGTCGATGGCGACCGAGCGTTTGTTGCGGTTGGCGCACAGAAAGTAGCTGGCCTCGCCGGTGTCTCGGCCCGAGGCGTCCTTGAGGTAGGGCGGCCCCCAGGCGCGGGTGTCGTCGCCGCCCTGCGGCTTCTCGACCTTGACGACGTCCGCGCCCAGGTCGGCCAGCAATTGCCCGGCCCAGGGGCCGGCCAGCACGCGCGACAAGTCCAGCACGCGGATGCCGCTGAGCGGCGGCGGGCGCAGCGCGGAAGAAGGGGAGGCCATGGGTGGGAATCTCCAGGAAAGAAGCAGTCAATGGGAAAAGCTTAAAGGCGCAAGCCGCCCTTCACAAACGATGATTCGGCACCGGTGTGTGCCCAAAAAGAATTCCGACAACCTTGCCCGCAGGAAAGCCCGCCCCCATGCGCCGAAAAATTCCCTCCACCACCGCGCTCGCCCTGTTTGAATCCGCGGCGCGCCACCAGAGCTTCACCCACGCGGCGCAAGAGCATTCGGTGACCCAGAGCGCCGTCTGCCGGCAGGTCGCGGGGCTGGAGGACTTCCTGGACGTCAAACTGTTCAGGCGCACCAAACGCGGCGTGCTGCTGACGGACGCGGGCATGCACTACGCCCGCCGGGTGCGCGCGCGGCTGGACGATGTGGAGCGCGACACGCTGGAGATGATGGCCAGGGGCGGCACGGGCGGCGTGCTCGAACTGGGCGTGGTGCCCACCTTCGCGGCCAAGTGGCTGCTGCCCAGGCTGGGGGGCTTCCAGCGCCAGCACCCCGAGATCACGGTGCACCTGTCGTCCCGCACACGGCCTTTCCTGTTTGCCGAAACCACACTGGACGCCGCCATCTGCGCCGGCGAGGCGGGCTGGCCCGGCACGCAGTCGTCCTTCCTGATGGATGAAAGCATGGTGGCCGTCGGCAGCCCGGCGCTGGTGACATCCCGGCGCGTGCTCAAGGCCGACGATGTAGAGGGCCTGCCGCTGCTGCAGATGAGCACACGGCCCTATGCCTGGCGCCAGTGGTTCGCGTCCCTGGGGCTCGAAGTCGCCGGCGATATGGCCGGTGCGCGCATGGAGCTTTTTTCGATGGCCGCACAGGCGGCCATTCACGGACAAGGCCTGGCGCTGATCCCGCGCTTCCTGATCGAAGACGACCTGGCGCAGGGCCGCCTGGTGCAACTGACCCGGCACGAGTTCCTCAGCGATCGCCGCTACTACCTGGTCTGCCCCGAACAGAAGCTGGGCAACAGCATGCTGGCCTTGTTCAGGGCCTGGGTGGAAGCCGAGGCGGCGAAGTACAGGGAACCATCACGCTGATGGCAGTTTGGCAATCACCTTGATCTCGAACTGAAAGCCATACAGCCAGGTTACGCCGACCGCCGTCAGCGTGGGGTGGGGCGCCTCGCCCCAGTACTCGGGCACCACCTTCCAGATGGTCTCGAAGGTCGATTGCGGATCCACCATAAAGACGGTCACGTCCACCACGTCCTCAAAGCTGCTGCCCGCGGCCTTCAGGATGGCGTTCAGGTTGTCAAAGGCGAGCCTCACCTGCGCCTGCAGGTCGGGCTCGGGGGAGCCGTCCTCGCGGCTGCCGACCTGGCCCGATACAAACAGGAAGCCGTTGGACTTCAGCGCCGGTGAATACCGGTTGCGGTCATAAAGCGCCCGGCGCCCGGGCGGGAAAACAACTTCACGTTGTGCCATTCATCTTTCTCCTTGCAAATAGGCCGAAGCCGGCCTGTGGTTCATGATGAAGACACTGTAGGGCGCAGTGCCTTCCCGATAAACAGGCAAGCCTGTCCATCACTGTTCGTAAAATCCAAACAATCACCCAGGCCGGGAAAGCACGGGAAAGCACAGATGGACCGTTTCGACGCAATGCAGGCCTTCGCGCGCGTGGTGGAAGCGGGCAGCTTCACCAGGGCGGCAGAGACTTTGCACATGAGCAAGACCAGCGTGACCCAGCTGGTGCAGCAGCTCGAGGCGCGGCTGCGTGTGCGGCTGCTCAACCGCACCACACGCCAGGTCAAGCTCACGGCCGACGGCGCGGCCTATTACGAACGGGTGCTGCGCGTGCTGGCCGACGTGGACGATGCGGAGACCAGCCTGTCTAGCGCCTCGGCCTCGCCCCGGGGCCGGCTGCGGGTCGATGTGCCCAGCCCGCTGGCCCGCATGATCCTGGTGCCGGCCTTGCCGGACTTTCATGCGCGTTACCCTGAGATCCAACTCGACATGGGCGTCAGCGACCGCGTGGTCGACGTGATAGGCGACAACGTGGACTGCGTGGTGCGCGGCGGCGAGCTCACCGACCAGTCGCTGGTCGCCCGCCGCGTGGCCGACCTGCAGCTCGGCGTGTATGCCGCGCCCGGCTACCTGGATCGCGTCGGCACGCCCTCGCACCCGCGGGAGCTGGAGGGAACGTTGCACCACATCGTCGGCTTTCTGTGGGCGCGCACCGGCAAGGCCTTTCCCTATGCCATGCATCTCGGTGACGAAAGCCTCAAGGTGCAGGGCCGCCACCTGTTCGCTTTTGACGACGGCAATGCCTACCTCGCGGCCGGCCTGGCGGGCCTGGGCGTGCTGTGGCTGCCGGACTATATGGCTGGGGCGCATGTAAGCAGCGGCGAGCTGCTGCCGCTGTTCCAGGACTGGCGCCTGGACCCCATGCCGCTGTATGTGGCCTTTCCGCCGAACCGCCATGTGAGCGCCAAGCTGCGGGTGTTTATCGAGTGGGTGGCTGAGCTGATGGCGCAACACGCGCCTGTCGGCGGCCCGCGTGACCGCAAAGAGCGGGCGGCTCCAGCCCCACGTCCGCGCAGGCCGGGAAAGATTTCGCAGCCCTAGCTGCCTTCAATTCAAGGAGTATTCAACATGGACATTCTTCGCGAAGCCCTGCTTTGTACGCGCGCGGGACGCTGGGACGAGGCGCACACCCTGGCGCAAAGCGATGAATCCCAACTGGGCGCCTGGCTGCACGGCATCCTGCATGTCCAGGAAGGTGACCTGGGCAACGCCGCTTACTGGTACGGCAGGGCCAAGCGGGATTTCGGTGGGCGCGGCACTGTGGATGAAGAGCTGCAGCGCTTCGAGGCCGCGCTGCCCCGGTAAGCGTTTCGCGCCAGGCGGTTGACAGGCCCTGCTACTGCTTCTGCCGGTAAACGTACAAGGCCGCAAAAGCGGTGAACACGCCGATGATGGCGACGATCACCATAAAGCCGTGCGGGTGCTGGGCCAGCGGCACGCCGCCCACATTCATGCCCAGCAGGCCGGCCACGATATTGATCGGCAGGGCCAGCACCGTCACCATGGTCAGGGTGAAGACGCTGCGGTTGGTTTCCTCGCTGACCTGGGCGGCGATTTCTTCCTGCAGCAGCTTGATGCGTTCCTTGAGCTCCGACAAATCGCGTATGGTCAATGAAAACTCCTCGGTGGCCTGGCGCAGCTCTTCAAGGTCGCCTTCGCTGACCCAGGGCGGCGGCAGGCGCAGCAGGCGAAACAGCGCGCCCGGCTCGGGTGCCAGCAGGCGCTGCAGCCGTACCAGCACACGGCGCAGCTTGCCCAGGTCGGCGCGGCGGTTGTGCAGCCGGCCCACCAGGAATTTGTCTTCCACCACATCGACCTGCAGCGTCGCATCGCGCACGATGCGCACCAGCACGTCGCCCTGCTCGCGCAGCAAATGGTTGAGGAAGGACACCGAAGACGCCAGCGGCTTCTTGCCGTTCTTCACGGCGTCGCGCAGCCGGTCTATGGAGCGCAGCGGGTGCGAGCGCGCGCTCAGCGCCATGTGCGGCCCCACGTTCAGCCACAGGCTGGCCATCTCGGCCGGGTCGAAAGCAAATTCGTAAGCCACGTCGTTGACCACGGCAATCAAGGTGTCGTGGGCGTCCTCGATGCGCGTGGAGCGCGAGCCCTCGTGCAGCGCCTCAAAAAATTCCGGCACCGGGTTCAGGTGCTTGCGTATGCTGGTTTCGGCCGCGGCGTCGCTGAGGTTGAAGTGCAGCCAGACAAAATCCGACTTGCCCTTGGGCACGTCGCTCTTGAGCCAGGCCGCCGCTTCCATGAGGTCCACAGGCACGCCGGGCGCGCCGTTTTCAAAGCGGTAACCGCAGAGCAGGCCGGTCTTGTCGGCGCCGTAAGTGATGTCCATTCAGGGAGGGGCGTGAAGCCGGCAGTAGGGCAGGGGAGCTTGGGGCTCAGGTTCTGAAAGAGGTCCCACAGTGTGTAGCCCCTTCATGACGGTTCAGTGACAGTCAAGCCAAGCCAGGGCGCGAGTCCGGGCCCATCCACTGCTATGTCATGAAGAGGTCATTTTTGGCACGCCCCGGCTACACCACCACCAGCGGCCGCGCGATATGGTTTCAGTGATGGCTGATGCGGCAAAAAAGCATCGCTCATGTAAGCATCTGTGCTTCCGTCACTGATTGGGTGTGCTTTTTATGCATACACGGATGCTGGGGCTTTGCCTTGCTGCTTTAATCACCTAGGTGAGCCGCGGGCGCCGCATTCGTGGCAGCCGCTTCACTCCCCAAGGAAGCCATGGCAATGACTGAATCCCTTCCCAGCTCCGCCGGCTCCGTGCCGACGGCCCGCGTCACGCTTGAGGTGAACGGCCATGCGCACACGCTGGACCTGGACACCCGCACCACGCTGCTCGACGCCCTGCGTGAACACCTGCACCTGACCGGCACCAAAAAAGGCTGCGACCACGGCCAGTGCGGCGCCTGCACCGTGCTGCTGGACGGCGAGCGCATCAATGCCTGCCTCACGCTGGCCGTGATGCACGAAGGCGCCAAAGTCACCACCATAGAAGGCCTGGGCACGCCGCACAGCCTGCACCCTATGCAGGCCGCGTTTGTCAAACACGACGGCTACCAGTGCGGCTACTGCACACCGGGCCAGATCTGCTCGGCCGTCGGCATGCTCGATGAAATGCGCCGCGGCATCCCCAGCCACGTCAGCGCCGACCTCAACACCCGCCCCCTGCTGTCGCCCGATGAGCTTCGCGAACGCATGAGCGGCAACCTCTGCCGCTGCGGCGCCTATTCCAACATCGTCGAAGCCATCGCAGAAGTAGCTGGGGGTGCGGCATGAAACCCTTCACCTATGAGCGCGCAAGCAGCCCGGCCGAGGCCGCGGCCGCCGTCGTGCGCCACCCCGGCGCCAAATTCATCGCGGGCGGCACCAACCTGCTGGACTTGATGAAGCTGCAGATCGAGGCGCCCACGCACCTCGTCGATGTCAACGGCCTGGCGCTCGACAAGGTAGAGGCCACGCCAGACGGCGGCCTGCGCATAGGCGCGCTGGTGCGCAACACCGCGCTTGCCGCCGACGAACGTGTGCGGCGCGACTACGGCGTGCTGTCGCGCGCCCTGCTGGCCGGCGCTTCGGCCCAGCTGCGCAACAAGGCCACCACGGCCGGCAACCTGCTGCAGCGCACGCGCTGCCCGTATTTTTACGACACCGACCAAGCCTGCAATAAACGCCAGCCCGGCAGCGGCTGCAGCGCCCTGGGCGGCCACACGCGCCAGCATGCGGTGCTGGGCGCCAGCCAGGCCTGCATCGCCACCCACCCCAGCGACATGGCCGTGGCCATGCGCGTGCTCGACGCCACGGTGGAAACCGTCAAGCCCGACGGCGCCAGGCGCGTGATCCCGATTGCCGACTTCCACCGCCTGCCCGGCGACACGCCGCAAATAGAGACCGCGCTGCAGCCCGGCGAGCTCATCACCTCGGTCAGCCTGCCCAGGCCGGCGGGCGGCACGCATATCTACCGCAAGGTGCGCGACCGCGCGTCTTACGCCTTCGCGCTGGTCTCGGTCGCGGCCATCGTGCAGCGCGACGGCACCGGCCGTGTTGCCCTGGGCGGCGTGGCGCACAAACCCTGGCGCGACGAGGCGGCCGATGCCGCTTTGCCGCAGGGCGCCAAAGCCGCGGCGGCGCGCCTGCTCGCCGGCGCCCAAACCACCGAAGACAACGCCTTCAAACTGCCACTGGTGGAGCGCACCCTCGCCGCCGTGCTGGCCCAGGCCAGGAGCGCCGCATGAAATTCGACACCCCCGCCACCAGCAACCCGATAGACCAGCTCAAGGTCATAGGCCAAGCCACCGACCGAATCGACGGTCCGCTCAAGACCCGCGGCGCCGCGCCCTATGCCTATGAGCGCCACGACGCCGTGCCGAACCCGGCCTACGGCTACATCGTCGGCGCCGGCATCGCCAAGGGCCGCATCGCCTCCATGGACCTGGACGCCGCGCGCGCCGCGCCCGGCGTGCTGGCCATCGTCACCGCAGGCAGCGCCGGCAAGCTCGGCAAGGGCAAGTTCAACACCGCCAAACTGCTGGGCGGGCCCGAGATAGACCACTACCACCAGGCGCTCGCGCTCGTGGTGGCCGACACCTTTGAGCAGGCACGCGCCGCCGCGCAGCTGGTGCGCATAGCATACGAACGCACACCGGGCAAGTTCGACCTCGCCGCCGCAAAAGACAGCGCACCGCTGGCCAAGCCTTCCGACTTCGCCGGGCCGTCCGAGACCCAGGTCGGCGATTTCGCGGGCGCTTTTGCCGCCGCGCCCGTGCAGCTCGATGCCAGCTACAGCACACCCGACCAGTCGCACGCCATGATGGAGCCGCACGCCACCACCGCCGCCTGGCAAGGCGACAAGCTCACGCTCTGGACGGCCAACCAGATGATCGACTGGAGCGTGGGCGACATGGCCGCCACGCTGGGCATCCCCAAATCCCATGTGCGCCTGGTCTCGCCCTTTATCGGCGGCGGTTTCGGCGGCAAGCTCTGGGTGCGCGCCGATGCGCTGCTGGCCGCCCTGGGCGCGCGCGCGGCGGGGCGGCCCGTCAAGGTCGCGCTGCAGCGCCCGCTGATGATCAACAACACCACCCACCGGCCGGCCACCCTGCAGCGCATACGCCTGGGCGCGGGCCGCGACGGCAAGCTCACCGCCATAGGCCATGAATGCTGGTCCGGCGACCTGCCCGAGGGCCAGCCCGAAACCTCGGCCAACCAGACCCGTTTGCTGTATGCCGGCGCGAACCGCTTCACGGCCACACGCCTGGCCGTGCTGGACCTGCCCGAAGGCAACGCCATGCGCGCGCCCGGCGAGGCCCCCGGTTTGATGGCCCTGGAAATCGCCATGGACGAAATGGCCGAAAAACTGGGCCTGGACCCGATCGAGTTCCGCGCGCTCAACGACACCCAGGTCGACCCGGAGCAAGCCGGGCGGCCTTTTTCGCAGCGCCGGCTGATTGAATGCCTGCGCCTGGGCGCCGAACACTTCGGCTGGAGCCGGCGCCAGGCCCAGCCCGCGCAAGTGCGCGACGGCCGCTGGCTGGTCGGCATGGGCGTGGCCGCGGCCTTTCGCAACAACCTGCTCATGAAGTCAGCCGCGCGCGTGCGGCTCGACAACAAAGGCGTGGTCACGGTGGAAACCGACATGACCGACATTGGCACGGGCAGCTACACCATCATCGCGCAGACCGCCGCCGAGGTCATGGGCGTGCCGCTGGAGAAGGTACAAGTGCGCCTGGGCGATTCGGACTTCCCCGTCTCCTGCGGTTCAGGCGGGCAGTGGGGCGGCAACAGCTCCACCTCTGGTGTCTATGCGGCCTGCATGAAGCTGCGCGAAACCATTGCCACCCGCGCCGGCTTCACGCCGCTCGAGGCGATTTTTGAAGACGGCATGGTCCGCGTCGCCGACCGCGCCGTGCCGCTTGCGCAAGTCGCCCAAGAGGCCGGCGACAAGGGCCTGGTCGCCGAAGACTTTATGGAATACGGCGACCTGGGCAATAAATACCAGCAGTCCACCTTCGGCGCGCATTTTGTCGAAGTCGGCGTTGACGCCGCCACCGGCGAGATCCGCGTGCGCCGCATGCTCGCCGTCTGCGCGGCGGGCCGCATCCTGAATCCCAAGGCCGCACGCAGCCAGGTCATAGGCGCGATGACCATGGGCGTGGGCGCAGCCCTGATGGAAGAACTCGCAGTCGACAAGCGCCACGGCTTTTTTGTGAACCACGACCTCGCCGGGTATGAAGTGCCGGTGCATGCCGACATCCCGCACCAGGATGTGATCTTTCTTGACGAAACCGATCCGGTTTCTTCGCCTATGAAGGCCAAAGGGGTTGGCGAGCTTGGGATTTGTGGGATTGCTGCTGCGGTTGCGAATGCGGTTTACAACGCCACTGGGGTGAGGGTGAGGGACTATCCCGTCACGCTTGACAAGTTGCTGGAGCGATTGCCAAACGTGGTTTGAATTGTTTTTGCTCCGGCGGGCGCGCTCGTCTTTTCTCTTATCTCCTCGGTTCTCTTGCTGAGGGCGGCTGGCCGGGGTTGCCCGGCGGCAAGTAACTTTCTTTTGCTTCGCCAAAAGAAAGTCACCAAAGAAAAGGCGACCCGCAGTCTGGGTCCCTACGCTTCGCTACGGGCAATCTGCGGTGCTCGAGCCAAGCGGGGTCCGGCTAAACTCGCTTCGCTCAGACAACGCCGGCCCTGATCCGCTTGTCTCTGCGCTCCTCGGCCCAGCCAGGACGGGGCAATCGGGAACGGGAACCAAATACCAAAGACAAAGAAGACAAATACAAACAAGGACACGCCATGGCGTGTCCTTGTGGTTTTAGGTATTGGTATTTTTCTCCCACCCCTTGTGGATGCGCCGAGGAGCGCAGGGCCAGACGGATAAGGGATCGCGTTGTTTGAGCGAAGTGAAACGTAGCGAGTTTAGCGAGACCCCGGCTGGACCGAGCACCGCAGGTTGCCCGTAGCGAAGCGAAGGGACGCGGCAACCAGGGTCGCCTTTTCTTTGCTTACTTTCTTTTGGCGAAGCAAAAGAAAGTGAGTTGCCGCCGGGCAACCCCCGGCTCCGAAACTCAAAACAACATCAACACCCAAACACAAAAAGCCTTAGTTACCTCAGCCCTAACGCGAGGGCTGAGCCTTCAACTCATGTTTCCCCAAAGAAAACGAAAGCGCATAGACACCGTGCGTCATGCCCGCAAGCGCCCCCGCGGCCTCGAGGCTCTCCGGCGACAGCTCGTTCGCCAGGGCGAGTTGCAAGGCCTCCGTCTCATAAGACGACAGCAAAACAATCCAGTCGGCGACGGCATCGCCGCCGCGGATTTTTTGCTCTTGTGTCATGGCGGCCTCCGGCGTTCGGGTTTGCAGCAGGTGCGCCCCGACGATGCCTTTGCTTTCTGCCAGGCGGGCCAGCCGGTTTTCCAGCCAGGCCTGCAAAGGCCCTGCCTGGCCGTCCGCGGGTGACAGGCGGATCGTCAGCATCGCCTTGCCCAGTCCGGCGCCAAAACTGCCCAGCAGCTGGCACTGGCTGCGCACCATGTTCAGGTGGTGCGGCATCATCTTTGCCGACCATGGCGTCGGGTTGTTCAGGCTTTGCAGGTAGCCGGCGGAGGTGAGGGTTTCATACGATGCCAGCTCATACATCACAAAAAACCCCGTTCCGCCGTCAACGTGGGTCCAGCGTGAGCCGCGCAGAAAGCCGTCAATGCCCATGCGTTCCGGAAAGTGTTCGCGGGAGTGCCACGCCTGGAACTCCTCGCGTTGCGCGGGCAGGATGTCCCACCACATGGCGACCGCCGCATTGCCTAAAAGTGCCATCTCGTCGAACCTCCGTAGAGCCTCAGTAGAACCAGCTTGCCGGAACCGTGACCAGCTTGGGGAACACCACCATCAGAAACATCACCGCGAACTCGGCGATCATGAACGGGATGACACCCTTGGTGACGTCGTCCATGCTGATCTTGCCGACACCCGCCACCACGTTGAGCACCGTGCCCACCGGCGGCGTCACCAGCCCGATCGAGTTGTTGATGATGAACAGCACGCCGAAGTAGACCGGGTCTATGCCCGCGGCCTTGACCACGGGCATCAGCACCGGCGTCAGGATCAGGATGGTGGGTGTCATGTCCATCGCGGTGCCCACCAGCATCACCAGCACCATGATCGCCGCCATCAGCAAGATGGGGCTGCCCATGAAGGGCTTGAGCAGGTCCACCACCATGCCCGGCAGGTTGGCCACGGTGATCAGCCAGGCGCTGACCATGGCCGCGGCGATCAAAAACATCACGATGGCGCTGGTCTTGGCCGAGGCGACGAACACGCCGTAGAGCTGCGAGAGCTTGAGCTCGCGGTAGACGACGGTGGAGACAAACAGCGCGTAGACGGCGGCCACCACGGCCGCCTCGGTGGGCGTGAACACCCCCATGCGCAGGCCGACCAGGATGATGACCGGAAGGACCAGCGCCCAGGTGGCGTCGCGAAAGGCCTTCATGACTTCGGCGCCGCTCTTGCGCGGCGGCGGCACGATGGCCTCGCGCCGCACCAGCCAGGCCCAGGTGATCCACAGCGCGCCGCCAATCAGCAGGCCCGGCACAACAGCCGCGAAGAAGAGCTTGGAGATAGACACATTGGCCGCCACGCCGAAAATCACCAGCCCGATGCTGGGCGGGATCACCGGGCCGATCACGCCCACGGAGGCGATCAGGCCGCCGGCGCGCTTCTTGTCGTGCCCGGCCTTGACCATCATCGGCAGCAGCAGGGCGGTGAGCGCGGCCGCGTCGGCCACGGCCGAGCCCGACAGCGCCGACAGCAGGCAGCCCGCCATGATGGTCACGTAGCCCAGCCCCCCCTTGACGTGGCCGACCAGCGCCAGCGCCAGATCGACAATGCGGCGCGACAGGCCGCCGACGTTCATGATCTCGCCGGCCAGCATGAAGAAGGGCACGGCCAGCAGCGGAAAGCTGTCGGCACCCCCGACCAGGTTCTGCGCCAGGATCTGCGCATCGAACAGCTGCAGGTGCCACATCAGGGCGACACCGCTGGCCAGCAGCGCAAACGCGATGGGAATGCCCAAGGCCATGGCGGCCAGCAGCGAGCCGATAAAAATGAAGATCGTCATGGCCGTGCTCCCGCGGTGTTGTCCGTCTGGCGCGCATCGTCCAGCACCTGCTTGAGCTGCACCGCCTCTTCCGACTCCTGCACCATGACCAGCTCGTCATCCGACAGCCGGCCGGTGAGCACCTTCCACAAATCCAGCAGCAGCAGGCCGCAGGCCAGCACGCCGAACACCAGGCCCGAGAGGTAGACGATGGACATGCTCCAGCCGGTCGTCGGCGCCGTCACGTCCCAGTTGATCTTGACCTGCTCCCAGCTGCCCATGGCCAGCAGCACCACGATGAAGATCATCAGCACGTGGCCGACGATGAGGCAGACCTTCTTGCCGATAACCGGCAGCCGCCCCACCACCATGTCGATACCGAGGTGGCCGTGTTCACGCAGCGCCACCAGGGCGCCGAGGAAGGTGCCCCAGATGAAGAGCCAGCGCGACAGCTCTTCGGACACCGTGATGCCCGAGTTGAAGCCGTAGCGCAGCACGACGTTGCCGAACACCAGCACGACCATGAGGGCCAGGCCGAGCGCGATCAGGAACTCGATGCCCTTGCAGGCCTTGTCGACGAAGGTGTCCATGTCAGTTGTGCGCGGCAGGGGCCTGCGCTTCGCGCGCGATATCGGTCACGACGCGAAGGCCCTGCAGGTAGGAGCGCGGGCCGAAGCCCTGGATCGTGCCCTTCACGGCCGGCGAGATGATCGAGTGGTGGCGCCAGGGCTCACGTGTCGCGAGGTTGGACATGTGCACCTCGACCACCGGGAAAGGCATGGCCTTGATCGCGTCATGCAGCGGCACGCCATGCTGCGTGAGCCCGGCGGGGTTGACCAGCGCGCCCTGCGCCGTGTCGATGTGCTGGTGCAGGAAATCGATCAGCGCCCCTTCATGGTTCGACTGAAGGGTCTCCAGCGTCACGCCCAGCTCGCCGGCCAGTGTTGCCAGCATGGCGTTGATCTGCGCGAGCGTCGTGGTGCCGTAGATGTGGGGTTCGCGCCGGCCGAACAGGTTCAGGTTCGGCCCGTGGAGGACAAGTATTTTCATGGGGCTCAGGGCTTTCAGAACTTCACCATCAGAACTTTGAAACCCGTTCCAGCTCGGACTTGAAGAGGGTCACGACGGCCGGGTCATAGGCGGCGGAGAACTTCTCGTAGACCGGGCGCACGTCGGCGCGCATCTTGGCCAGCTCGGCGGGCGGAAGGTCGTTGTAGACCATGCCCTTGGCCGTGAGCTCGCCCAGGGCCTTGGCCGAGACTTCACGGCTGACCACGCGCTGCCAGTTTTGCGCTTCGATGGCGGCATCCTGCAGGATCTTGTGCTCCGTCGCCGAGAGCTTGTCCCAGAAGCGCTTGCTGATCTGGACCGGGTTGGTCGCGTACACGTGATTGGTGCCGCTCACGTACTTCTGCACTTCGTAGAACTTGCTTGAGGCGATCACCGCGAAGGGGTTTTCCTGGCCGTCCACCGCCTTGCTCTCGAGCGCGCCGTACAGCTCGGCAAAGGGCATGGGCACCGGGTTGGCCTTGAAGGTCTTGAAGGTTTCCAGGAACACCGGGTTCGGGATCACGCGCAGCTTCAGGCCTTCCAGGTCGGCGCCCTTCATGATGGGGCGCTTGCTGTTGGTGACGTTGCGAAAACCCAGGTCGAAGAAGCCCAGCACGATCACGCCTTTTTCAGGCAGTTTGGCGGTCAGCATCTTGCCCAGCGGGCCGTCGACCAGCGCGTCAGCCTGTTTCGCGTTGGCAAAGAGGAAGGGGAAATCGAGCAGGCCGAATTCCTTGACGATGCCGTTCAGCGAGGTCGTCGAGGCCACCAGCATTTCCTGCACGCCGCCCTGCAGCGCCGACTGCTGCTGCAGCTCGTTGCCGAGCTGCGAGGCCGCGAATTCCTGCACCTTGATCTTGCCGCCGCTCTTGGCGGCGACGATCTCGGCGAACTTGCGCACGCCCAGGCTGGTCGGGTGGTCGGGGTTGTTCAGGTGGCCGAACTTGATGGTGCGTTCCTGGATGTCCTGGGCCAGGGCCGGCATGGCCGCGGCCATCAGGGCGGCAACAAGGGTGAGTGTTCTGCGGCGAACGTGCATGGTGAGGTCCTTTTGGGGTGGTGCCTGGGGGCTGCTGTCAGGGGGGACTGGCGATGTCGCTGGTGTCCGGTGCCGCAGCACACGCTGCAGGCCGAAAGCATCATATTCGTGAAATGGAAAGTCTTTCCATTATGGAAAACCATTACCATTATTCAATTGCGACCCGCTTCAGGCCATGGCCCAATCGACCAAACCCTCATATATATAGAGGGCCCTGGCCAATCCCCCAGGAAGCGGCCGGCCCGGCGCATCGCAGAGCCCAGACACCGTCAAGCCAAAGAGTCCCACACCATGAGCAACCTGCTGGAAAGAAGCTTTAACACCCTGGAGCAACTCGCCGCCCACCCCGAGGGCATGACCGTCTCCACCATCGCCGCCACCTTGAACATGCCCCTGAGCGCCACACACCGCCTGCTGGCCGAGCTGTGCCGCTGCGGTTATGCGCGCCAGGTGCGCGAGCAGGGTGAGTACGTGCTCACCATGAAGCTGGTCTCGCTCGGTTTGGGTTTTTTGAGCGCCTCCGGCGTGGTCGACGTCGCGCAACCGCTGCTGGACCACCTGGCCGAAGAATCCGGCGAGCTGGTGCGCCTGGCGGTCGTCGACGGCGACGAGCTCACCTTCGTCGCCAAAGCCCAGGGCGCCCGCCGCGGCCTGCGCTACGACCCCGACATGGGCTTGTCGGTGCGCCTGTCATGCAGCGCAGCCGGCCACGCCTGGCTCTCCACCATGAGCGATGAGGAAGCCTTAAGCCTGGTCGCCAAACAAGGCTTCGGCCAACCCAAAGACTACGGCCCCAAGGCCCCCACCACCGTCAAGGCGCTGCTGACGTATATCCAGACCGCACGCAAACGCGGCTTCAGCATGATCAACGAAGTGTTCGCCCCCTCCATGACGGCCATGGCCGCGCCGGTGCTCTCACCCACGGGCGCCATCGGCGTGGTCACCATCGCGGGGCCGCTGGTGCGGCTGACCGAGGCGCGTATGGAGGAGCTGGCTGAAGCCTTGAAGGCGACGGCTGATGAGATTCGGGCGGCTAGTGGGGCTTCTGGGATGTTTAAGAAGAGGGCTTAGATGGGCGCGGAGTTTGTACTAACAGTGCACGCCCCGCCGTCAATCAAGTCAGATTGAGCAGATTCGTCCTAGTTGAGATAGATCTATTCGCCAATACAAATGATAGATGCTCACGCCCCTTCAGAGGAGGCCTCAGGCGAATCGCTGTTCACAACGTTCTTGAGGTCCATCACGGGCGTCAACCCGCCGACGCTCTGGCCAACTGCGGTTATTAGCGTGCTAGGAATGTCGAAATTTGTGCTCGCCAGCTCCTGCGTAATCTCAGCTATGAGCTGTTCGCGCGTTTCTCCGCGTTCCTGATGGACGGCGGCCTGGCTGCGTCCTCCATGGAGGGTGTCCCAACGTGATCGTTTTGATGCCTCGCGACCGCCACCGGGAGCGTTGTTCCCAAAACCGTCGATGTAGTTATTCCAGATTGGCTTGTACAGCGCTAGAAGGCTAGTCTCTGCTAGTCGGATGAACGCGTCGTCCATCACCAACGCGCGATAGTGAAAGTCTTCGATGCTGAAATCGGTAGTCGCGGCCGCAATGCTCCGACCGTGCTTCATCAGGCGATTACGAAGCGATGGCTCCTCTTCAGCGGTCACAATGCCGCGACGGCCACCGCTTGGAAGCGCCTGGCCTACATAAATCGGCCACTCAAAGCGGCCATTGGCATTTCGTCGGGCTAGCGGCCCGTATGGCACGAAGCTGCTGCCGACGTAGTAGATTGCGTAGACGCCGGGGCCGCGCAATGGGAACGAGGTTGATAACGGGTAAACCGGCGTTGTTAGCAGCACCTCCGCCATTGCGGCTCCAAGAACCTTTCGTTCCAACGGGTTGAAGGGGACCACGGAGGAAATGGCTGTCCGCGTGCTTTTTTTGGCCACCGCCTTTGGACGGGTGTTCATGCTCGTTTTAACACTGCGGCTGGACGGTTCATCTGAGCTATTGCCTTTGCGACGTCGGCGGTAGTTTTAAACCCGTGCTTACGCAGCTGAGTTTCGACGAGTTGGATGGCAACGCTCGACATGACCTGGCGAGCAAGTTCGACAGGGACGGCATTGCCGAGTTGGCGCATGACCTCGCCCCATGCGCCGTGAAAGCGGTATCCATCGGGAAATGTCTGGAGCCTTGCCGACTCGCGAATGGTGAAGTAGCGGTAGCTGCCATCGTCGTTCACCATCATGTTTTCACCTCCGGGTACACCGTGGCCCCCGGCTTTGAGCGTTTTCGCCGGCAGGTCTAAGGGGCTTCCGGTATGGCCAGGATAAGCTTTGGCACCCGGTTGGTGGGTGTGATTGATAAAGCTGTGCTTGACCCGTTTTTCGGGGTGGGGCATATCGGATAGAGCTTCCCGCACTGTCTTCCACGGCTTAAGGGGCTCTTCGATGAGGCTCAATTGGCGAGTGAGCGTTTGATTTGCGGTTGCGCTTAGTGGCGACACTGGCCGATGCTTCTTTGCGACCTTGTTGCGTTCCCAGTAGTCGCCTGTGACCCACTGGTCATGCAACAACGCGGAGTGGCTATGCGTTTGTTCTGGCATGCTCCACGTAGTTTCGAGATCGTAGCGAAAACCAACGATGAACACGCGCTCGCGACGCTGCGGAACTCCATAATCCGCCGCGTTCACGAGATTAGTCTGTAAACGATAGGTCAACGCCTTGCCGTGCTGCTTGCCTGAGCTGTGCTCTGCTTGAAGGCGAACATAGTGACCGTGCCAATCTTCGCTCTTCCGAATCGGAGACTCGGGGAACTCTAGCTGTAGTCGGATGTACTCGAAGTAGTTGTGAAAAGCTGACCGCGTAAGGCCTTTAACGTTTTCAAAAATGAACGCTTTTGGTCGCAACCTGCGCACAATGTCCACACTAGCGGGGAACATATCCCGACGATCGTTGTACGCTCCATGTTTCCCCCCCATGGAAAAGGGCTGGCACGGGGGGCCACCGGAGACAAGTTCGATATCCGTCGGCAGAGCCTTCCAGTCGTAGTCGCGAACGTCCCCCTCGTGAATTGGCCAACCGGAAACAAGAGGGTAGCCGCGCTTTTGATTTTCTCGGAGGGTATCGCAAGCCCAGCGATCCCACTCTAGGACAGCTAGGGGCTCGAATCCGGCCAGACTAGCGCCCAACGCCAGACCGCCAGCCCCCGCAAAAAGCTCAACTGCACGCATTCATCGACCCTTCCAGTTTTGCCTTTTAGTGTATCGCGAAGTGCTTACTAACACTCCTCAGGTTTAGGCCGCTTTTCAGGCGTTTGTGTTTAGCAATGCAGTATGCATATGCCTAGAAGCGGTCCCCACTCGCGTAGCCGACATCGTACGGTCGATAGTTGGTTGCATCAAGGGAGTAATTCACCTTGCATCCTGGAGAAAATTGCAGCGTAATAGGCCATTCCTGCCTGGGAGATTAGTCTTGGGAAAGACTGGGGTAAAGCAGGAAGTGTGGCGTGACGGCGAGATTTACCAAGAGACGACACATAAAAGTACAGAAAACGTAGTCTGGGGAGCGGAACAATGCGGTACGCAGATGTGACAATAAAGTCGGTTGCTGATTTGCTGAGGGCTTTAAAAAAGCAGTCAACCCCCGGTCAACTGGTGTGGTTTCGTGGGCAATCCGTAAGCACCTGGAGCCTAGTACCTTCACTTGCAAGGAACGCAAAACATCTGAAGGCGGAAAGTGCGTTGCTAAAACGCTTTATGCAGAATGCAGTGCCTCATCTTGACCGTCCCCCCGTCAATGAATGGGAGTGGATGTTCATGATGCAGCACCATAGAGCGCCGACACGCCTGCTGGATTGGAGCGAAGGTCCGCTGACTGCGCTCTACTTCGCGGTAAGCGAGGACAAACACTCACGGAGAGATGCCGCAGTCTGGTGTCTCGACCCTATCGCATTAAATAGTGACGAGGCCCGTATCGACTTCCCATTTCCCAACGAGGTTCCTGCTTTTGGAATTGATAAGGTACTGAACAGCTACCTCCCAAGTTTGGTTGAGGAAGCGCCCAACGTCATGAACGCCGTTGCAATCGTCGGCCCGCGCAACACCGCCCGCATGGTCGCTCAGCTTGGCGTGTTCACTGTTAATCACCGTGATCACAAACCGATTGAGGCACTTGGAAAAGCCAAGCATGTATGGCGATGGGTCATCCCCTCTGCTTCGAAAAAGAATCTGCAACAGGAGCTCTCCTCGTTGGGATACACCCCGCTGACCCTCTTCCCCGAGCTGGACCGTGTGGCTGATTTGGCCAAGGAGCTGCTGAAATGAGTTTTTCGATTACGGATTTTCACGGCAGCACCGTCTGGAAACTCTATCGCATACGTGATCGAATCCAACTCGACCCCGAGTATCAGCGCTTGGGTGGAATATGGGCGCCGGACAACAGGCAACTTCTGATAGACACCATCATCAATGGCTTCGATGTCCCCAAGCTTTACATGCATAAGTTCACGACTCCGCTGCAGGTAAAAGGGAAAACCTACGACTATGCAATTGTCGACGGCCGTCAACGCCTCGAAACGTTATGGAGTTTCATCGATGGAAAAATCCCCCTCGCTGACGATTTCAAAATGTTCAAAGATAGTCAGATAGCAGCAGGCGGAATGACATATCAAGAACTGGCGAAGGAATACCCCGAACTGAAGGCAGATTTCGACGGTTTCCCTCTGTCCGTTGTGCTTGTCGAGACTGATGATTTGGAGATGATCGAGGAGATGTTTTCACGCCTGAACGAGGCGGCACCTCTGACGGCGCCGGAGAAGCGCAATGCCTATAGTGGTCCGGTGCCTCTGGCAATTCGCAAGTTGGCCAAGGAACCATTTTTTTCACAATCATTACCGTTTCTCAATAAGCGATATCGCCATTACGATCTTGCAACGAAGTTTTTGATGGCAGCAGATGAGGGCAAGGTTGTTGATACGAAGAAGACTCGCTTAGATGATTTCGTGAAAAGGTTCGAAGGTGAGCCGCGAACTAAAACCCTACCATTTTTGAGAGTGGCACAGCGGGTGGTTCAGGCAATGAGCAAAGTCTTTACCGCCTCCGATACGCTATTGCGTCAAGTAGGTATGGTTACGTTGTACTTTCACTTATTTCGCGTCGCAATTGATCAAGACTGGATCGCGGAGGTTTCGCGCAAGAAGCTGGTCGAATTCGATAGTAGACGGTCGAGAAATAGGCAACTCTTCGAAGCAGGCTCGACTGCTCAAGTGGATAAAGATCTTATCGATTTCGATGGCTATGCCCAGTCTCCCAATGACTCAGGCGCGATCCGTTTTCGGTTGAAAATTCTCCTAAATCGAGCGTTTGGTCGCGAGCTAGACGATGATGAAATCTAGTCGATTGAATTTGACCTAGCCGAGATACAGGTTTAAGCGCCACAGTAGCCGTTTGCGATTCTTCTCCGATAGCTGATGCTCCCAAATACGGATGATTCGCCAGCCTTGCTTGCGTAGCTCGCGGGTAACCAAGCGGTCTCTGGCTGTGTTGCGTTGAAGCTTTGTATCCCAAAACAACTGGTTCGAGTTTGGACGACGATAGCAAGCGGGGCAACCGTGCCAGAAGCAGCCATCAACGAAGACACATACTCGTTGAGTTCTAAAAACGAAATCTGGTTTACCAAGGAGCTTTTGGTTGCGACGCCAGCCTGTTATTCCGTTTGTGCGGAAGATCGTCGCCAAACGCATTTCCGTGGACTGATTCCCTCGGGAGCGCACACGGCTCATGACATCCGACCTTTTGGAGGGTGTCCAGTTATCAGTCATAGAGTGAGTAGCCTGACAGGAATGGCTTGTGGATAAGCTATTGTCTACTGAGGTGGCTCTCTTGTCTTTTGGGAATTTGCGATGCCATTGGTTCAGCTAGAACGGCGGTCACGTAACCGAGGAGAGCCACACCCTATTGGGGGGGGCAGCTAGAACTGACGCGAGTCTCGCCCTTGATCGCCCGCCCCCACAAACGGCACAGCCCCCTCCACCGTCTCCCAAATAAACCGCCCCGAGGGACTGTTCTGCTCCTCGACGATATGCGCCACCAGCCCGGCCGCGCGTGAGATGACCGCAAAACCTCGCATCACGGCGGTCGGCACACCAATTTCCCCGAGCAGCGCCGCGACGGCGCCGGTGGCATTGATGGTGATGGGCCGGCCTGCCATTTCATCGACGGCGGTTGAGAGTTGTTCGAGGGCGCGTATTTTTTTGCCGGCCAGTTCGGGTTCGGCGCGGGCTAAGTCCAGCAGCTTGTAGGCGCGTGGGTCCACGGGTTTGTGCAGGTGGTGGCCGAATCCAGGGATGGGGCTCTTTTGATCTTTGTAGTGCTGGGCAATGGCCAGGGCTTCGGCTTCGGGGTCTGCTGCCGCGGATATGCGGTCCAGCAGGCCTGAGCAGTTCTCCATGGTGCCCACAAACGAGCTGCCCACGGCCAGCAGGCCGGCGGCGACTGCGCCTTGCAGGTTTTCGGGGGCGCTCATATAGACCAGGCGGGTCGAGATGGCGCTGGGTGTGAGGCCGTGTTCCATCAACACAATGAGCACCGCGTCGGTGATGCGCAGGTCCACGCTGCGGGGTGCGCGGTTCAGGATTTGCATGAGCATGACTTCGGTAAAGGTCTTTTTACCCATCAGGTCTTGCACCAGGTCGGCATTGCGGTAATGCAGGCTGGTGAGGGTGTGGGTGCACAGGCTGGTGACGGGTTTGGCCTGGGGTTTGGTGCTGCTCATGGGAGTAAGTCTTTCATCATCATGAAGTGGTGGCGGCATCGGCAGCGGCCAGGGCCTGGGCACGCACCGCGCTTTTAAGCACCTTGCCGACCGGCGAGCGCGGCAGGCTGTCGTGGAAGTGGATCAACTTGGGTGTCTGCACCGGGCCCAGGCGTTCGCGCACAAAGGCGATCAGCTCGGCCTGGTTGGCCTGCCAGCCGGGGCGTAATTGCACCGCGGCCTGCACGGCTTCGCCCCATTTGTCGTCGGGTATGCCGAAGACCGCGCATTCATGCACGGCCGGGTGCTGGCCCAAGGCGTTCTCGACATCGACGGGGTAGACATTAAAGCCACCGGTGATGACCAGGTCTTTGAGCCTGTCTTTGAGGTAGAGGTAGCCGCGCTCGTCGATCAGGCCGCGGTCGCCGGTGTGCAGCCAGCCTTCGACAATGGTTTCGGCCGTCATGCCGGGCAGGCGCCAGTAGCCCGACATCAGTAAATCGCCGCGCGCCACGACCTCGCCGACCTCACCCGGCGGCAGCAGCTGGCCGCCCGCCATGATGGCCACGTCGCTGAACCAGGTGGCGCGGCCCACGGCGGCCCAGTTGCGTTCGTCCTCAAAATCTTCGGGCCGCATCACGGTCAAAATTTGCGGCGCTTCGGTCTGGCCGTAGGTGGTGCCCAGCACCGGGCCGAAGAAGCTGCGCACCTCGCGGATTTTTTCGGGCGGCATGGGGGCGCCGCCGTAGATCAGGCGGCGCAGCTTCGGGAAGTCGGCGCGCGAGGCACCGGGCAAGGCCATCAGCATATAGACCAGGGTGGGCGGCATAAAACTCACGGTGCCGCCCTTGTGCTGGAAGGCCGCGCGCACGGCTTCGGCGCCCGCGCCGGCCAGCAGCACATGGCAGCCGCCCTGGGCCAGTATGGGCAGCAAGTAAGTCGAGGTGCCGTGGGTGATGGGCGCGGCCACCACATAACGTTCATGTTCGTCAAAGCCCCAGGCATGGATCTGGTTGCTGATATTGGCCATCCACGCGCGGTAGGTCTGCATCACGCCCTTGGGCAGGCCCGTGGTGCCGCCGGTGAACTTGATGGCCTGCGTCGCCTCGGGCGGCAGCGTGAAGCTCGGCCGTGCCGCGCCCGCGTGCCGCGCGCTCAGGGCCGCCATGCTGGGCGCGCCGTCATTGCCGGCCACGCCGCAGTAAATACGCCGGCCCGGCGCGCCTGCCAGCAGGTTCGCGCAGTCGGCGTCCAGGATCAGGATGGAGGGCTCGGTCGCGTCAATGATGCGGCGGATTTCAGGGGCTGTGCTTTTGGGATTGAGCGGCACCCAGGTCTTGCCGCAGGCCAGCACGGCCAGCAGCGCGGCAATGTGTTCGCTGCTGTTGCCGGCGCAGATGGCGACGCGGCTTTGCGGTTCGGGGTCTATCTCCATCAGCGCGGCCGCGAAGGCGGATACCCAGGCCGCCAGCGCGTCATAGCGCAGCGTGCCTTCGGGCGCGTCAATCGCGATGCGTTCGGGCCAGCGCTGGGCGGCGCGCCAGAAAAAATCAATCGGGTTCATGCGGCGGTTCTTTCTTTTCCTTGGTTTTTATTCAGCGCGCGCGCCGGACTGTTTCACCACCTCGCGCCAGCGTTTGGCTTCAGACAGCGTCCAGCTGCGCATCTGCGCGGGCGTGCCGGGCTCGGGCGTGGCCGCGAGGTTGAGCAGGCGCTGGCGCACCTCGGGCAGGGCCAGCAGTTTGACGAGCTCGCTGTTCACACGCTGCACCACGGCCTGCGGCGTGCCGGCCGGCCCGGCGATGCCGAACCAGGACTGCACGTCAAAGCCCGGAAAGCCCGACTCGGCCACCGTGGGCACATCGGGCAGCAGCGGCGAGCGCTGGGCGCTGGTGATGGCGACCGCATGCAGCTTGCCGCCGCGCACGTGCGGCAGCACCGAGGGCGCGTTGTCAAACATGGACTGCACCTGGCCGCCCAGCAGGTCGGTCACGGCCGGCGCGCTGCCACGGTAGGGCACGTGCAACATGGGCGCCTTGGCCGCGATCTTGAAGAGCTCGCCCGAGAGGTGAATCGACGAGCCGCTGCCCGACGAGGCAAAGGTGATGCCGTTGGGTGATGTTTTGGCGAAGGCCACATAGTCCGCCAGGGTCTTGACGGGCAGCTGCGGGTTGACCACCAGGATGTTGGGCACCTTGGCGATCAGGCCCATGGGCTCGAAATCTTTGAGCGGGTCGTAGCCCAGCTTGTCGTAAAGCGAGGCATTGATGGTGTTGGCGATGGTGTAAACGTAAAGCGTGTAGCCGTCGGCCGGCGCACGCGCGACGATCTCGGCGCCCACATTGCTGTTGGCGCCCGCGCGGTTGTCCACCAGCACCGGCTGGCCCAGCTGCTTGCCAAGCTCGACCGCGACAATGCGCGCGATCACATCGGTCGCGCCGCCGGCCGCATAACCGACGACCAGCTTGATGGGTTTGGCCGGCCAGGCGGCGGTGGATTGGGCCTGGGCGGGCAGGGTGGTGCCAGCGAGGGCGGTGAACAGCGCGGCCAGGGCCGCCCGGCGCGATGGGGTCTTGAACAAGCTCATAGGGAAGTGTCTCCTGTTGTCTCTGTTGTCTCTGTTGTCGGTATGCGGTGCGTGTGCCGGCCCTGTAGTGGTGGTAGCGGTAGCGGCGGCAGGGGGAAATTCTTGACCAGGGCCAGCCGGGCCACAAATTCAAACGTCCGGCCAGCGGACGTTTTATAGTCGGATGCCATGGCCCCGCGTTCTTCTACTTCCAAACCTCCCGCACCTCTTACCGACTCGGTGGAAGCCGCCGACGACGGCGGCAGCCGCACCCTGCGGCGCGGCCTGCAGCTGCTGGACGCCGTGCTGCAAAGCGGCCGCGAAGGTTTGCGTGTGGTCGACCTGTGCCGCAGCGCCGGCCTGGAACGCGCCACGGTGTATCGCCTGCTGGCCACGCTGCTGGAGTCGGGTTATGTTGCGCCGCGCGGCCGCTTCCGTTATGTGGCCGGGCCGCGCCTTGCGCAATTGCAAACGTTGCCACCGTCACCGTCGGACTTCGCGGCCCGTTTGCAGCCGGTGCTGGCCCGCGTGAGCAAAGCCTGCGGCGACGCAGCCTTTGCCATCGTGCGCGAAGGCGCCGCCTCGCACTGCATCGCACGCCAAGTGGGAACCCACCCGGTGCAGATGCTGGTGATACAGGTCGGGACGCGGCAGCCGCTGGGCGTGGGGGCAGCGGGCCTGGCTTTGCTGGCGGCGCTGCCCGAGGAAGACGCGGCGGCTGTCATTGCCGCCAACGCGCCGGCTTTGGGGCGCTATGGCGGCATGACGCCCGAACGCATGGAGATTCTTGTCCGTGCCACGCGGGAGAGGGGGTGGGCTGTGATTGGTAATCACGCTACTGAAGGGGTGTTGGCCGTTGGCATGGCCGTGGCAGGGCGGGATGGTTTGCCTGCTGCTGCTATCAGTGTGGCGTCGACGATGGAGCGGATGCCTCGCGCTCGGCAGCAGTTGATTGTTCGATGGATGAAGGAGGCTTTATCGGGTTTGCTACCCGAGGGGCTCTAGGCCGGGTCTTGCTCCAGCGGGGCGCTCCCCTCTGACTCCTGCTGGCCGGGAGTGGCCCGGCGGCCAGTAACTTTCTTTTGCTTCGCCAAAAGAAAGTCACCAAAGAAAAGGCGACCCGCAGTCTGGGTCCCTTCGCTGCGCTACGGGCAACCTGCGCTGCTCGACTACGGAGGGGGTCTGGCTAAACTCGCTACGCTGCGCTTCGCTCAAACAACGCCAGCCCTTATCCCTCCTCCGTCTGCGCTGCTCGGCCCAGCCAGGACGGGGCAAGCGGGATCGGGGACAGAAGACAAATACCAAAGAACAAAGCAAGACAAAGAAGGACACGCCATGGCGTGTCCTTTTTGCTTTAGGTATTTGGGATTTGTCTTCGGCTGTTTGGTATTCCTGTCTCCACCCCTTGTGGATGCGCCGAGGAGCGGAGGTTCAGGCGGATAAGGGATCGCGTTGTTTGAGCGAAGTGAAACGTAGCGAGTTTAGCGAGACCCCGCCT
>NZ_FNHX01000012.1 GCF_900103405.1 Polaromonas sp. JS666
ACAACGCCGGCCCTGATCCGCTTGTCTCTGCGCTCCTCGGCCCAGCCAGGACGGGGCAATCGGGAGCGGGAACCGAATACCGAAATACCAAGAAGACAAATACAAACAAGGACACGCCATGGCGTGTCCTTGTTGCTTTAGGTATTCGGGGGGGGCTTCGGCTGTTTGGTATTCCTGTCCCCACCCCTTGTGTATGTGCCGAGGAGCGGAGGGCCAGACGGATCAGGGCTGGCGTTGTCTGAGCGAAGCGCAGCGTAGCGAGTTTAGCCAGACCCCGGCTGGACCGAGCACCGCAGGTTGCCCCGGAGCGAAGCGCAGGGGACGCAGACACCAGGGTCGCCTTTCTTTTGCTTACTTTTCTTTGGCGAAGCAAAGAAAAGTGAGTTGCCGCCGGGCAACCCCCGGCCAACCACCCTCAGCAGAGAGAACAGGAAGACGATGAGTAAAAGGGGGGAGGAGGAGGGGCGCCCCCCCGCCGGAGCAAGACCCGGCCCACAATTTCATTTGTAATGTTCCACCTCTGGGCGAGCAGCACCAAGAGGCATACCATCGCTGGCAGGCAAGGAGGAATCATGAAAGGCCACGCCAGCATCAATCGCATTTACCGCCTGGTCTGGAGCCCGGTTTTCAATAGCTGCGTCGCCGTGGCGGAAAACACCAGCAGTCGGGGCAAGCTCGGCGCTTCCCTGGGGATGGCCGGACTGACGCTTGCCATGGCATGCCTTGCACCGCAGGCCAGGGCCGCCGATGCGGGCAATGCCAGTGTTGTCGCCGGCACGGGCAGTGTCTCGACGCTGGGCAACACCACCACCATCAACCAAGGCAGCCAGCGCCTGGCGATCGACTGGACCAGCCTGTCAACCCGCGCCAATGAGGCGCTGGTTTTTAACCAGCCCAATGCCCAGGCCATCGCGCTGAACCGCATCACTGGCAGCAGCCCGAGTGAGCTGCTCGGCAGCCTGACGGCCAACGGCCAGGTGTTTATCCAGAACCCGAACGGCGTGCTGTTTGGCGCGGGCTCGCAGGTCAATGTCGGCGGGCTGGTGGCTTCGACCCTGAGTATGAGCAATGCCGACTTCATGGCCGGCAGGCATGTGTTCACCGGTTCGGGCGGTACCGTCGTGAATCGGGGAACACTCAACGCGGGGCAGGGCGGTTACCTGGCGCTGCTGGCGCCCGAGGTACGCAATGAAGGCGTGATGACGGCCTCGCTGGGTACGGCATTGCTGGCGGCCGGCAACAAGGTCACGCTCAACCTCGACAACGCAAGCCTGCTGGGCTACAGCATTGACCAGGGTGCGATCAATGCCCTGGCGGAGAACAAGCAACTGATCCAGGCCAACGGCGGCCAGGTCTTGCTGTCGGCCAAGGCCGTGGACAGCCTGACCACAGCGACAGTGAACAACACCGGTGTCATTGAAGCCAAAACGATTCAGAACAAGGCCGGCCGCATTTTGCTGATGGGCGATATGGAGAGCGGTACCGTCAATGTGGGCGGCACGCTGGATGCCAGCGCTCCCAATAGCGGCGATGGTGGTTTTATCGAAACCAGCGCGGCCCACGTGAAAGTGGCCGACGGCGCCGTCATCACCACGCTGGCCGCCAGTGGAAACCACGGCAGCTGGCTGATCGACCCGACAGACTTCACCATCGCGGCGGGCAGCGGCGGCCTGACCGGCAGCGGCATAGGCGCGACGACACTGGGCAACAACCTCAACCTGGGCAATGTGGCGCTGGCCACCAACAATGCGGGCGGCAGCGACGCCGGCGACATCCACGTCAACGCGGCCGTGACCTGGAACGCCGGCACCACGCTGACCCTGAGCGCCTGGCGCAACATCAACATCAACGCCTCCATCACCTCGCAGCACGCCAATGGCAAGCTGGCGCTGGAATACGGGCTGGGCGCGCTCAACGCGGGCAACACTGCGACCTATAACGTGCGCGCCACGGTCAACCTGCGGGCCGGCGACAACTTCAGCATCCGGCTGGGCAGCGACGGCGTCACCGAACCCTACAAGGTCATCACCAGCCTGGGCGCGGCGGGCAGCACCACCGGCACCGACCTGCAAGGCATCAACGGCAACCTCACCGGCAACTATGTGCTGGGCGCCGACATCGATGCGAGCTCCACGGTGAACTGGAACGCCGGCGCGGGCTTCGACCCCCTGGGCGGCGTGAACGCGCCGGGCATTTTCGAGGGACGTTTTGACGGCTTGAACCACAGGATCGGCAACTTGTTCATCAACCGCCCTGGCGACAACTTTGTCGGCCTCTTTGGCCTCACGCAAAGCACCAGCATTCAGAACCTGGGGCTGGTCGGCGGCAGCATTACCGGCGGCGACTTTGTGGGCGCCATCGCGGGGCAGGGCTGCTGCACCACCTTCCGCAATGTCTACAGCACGGCAGCTGTGCAGGGCAGCGACTACGTCGGCGGCCTGGTGGGCGAGCTCAGCGACGGCGGCATCACCGACGCCTATGCCGGCGGCGCCGTGACGGGCAGTGACAGGGTGGGCGGGCTGGTCGGCAGTTCGGTGGACGGCACCATCACACGCGCCTACAGCACCGGCCGCGTCAGCGCCACCGGCATGGTGGGTGGGCTGGTGGGCGAGGAGTTCGGCACGGCGGTGACCAACGACAGCTATTGGGACATCGATAGCTCGGGCCAGTCCACCAGCGCGGGCGGCACGGGCAAGGCCCACGGCCAGATGCTGCAGGCCGCCACCTTCAGCGGCTGGGACATCGCCACGCAGGGGGGCAGCACGGCCACCTGGCGCATTTACGAAGGCCAGACCGGCCCGCTGCTGCGCGGCTTTTTGCAGCCGCTCACGCTGCCCGATACCAGCGTGGCCTTTAACGGCGCGCAGCAGTCGGGCGTGGGCGCTGCGGGCGCCACGGCCGCCAGCGGTATCAACCCCGGCATCTACAGCGCCTGGTCGGGCCAGGAGGGGTTTGACATCACGGGCGGCAGGCTGATCATTCGGGGCGATGAGCCCCGGCTCCTGATCGACGAGGCCTACCGTAGTGCCATGGTTTACCTGGCGGGTGTCGGCCGTCCGGCCAATGCCCAAGCCGGCCAGGACCCCTGCGCCATGGCTGATGCCTTGTCCGCCGCCGGGGTGGAGGCGGGCGACGAGGCCAGCCAAAAGGCCTTGGCCGTGCTGCAAGGGGCTTGCCGTGGTGCAAAGTCTCGAGGCTCCTGATGCGCCTGCGCCAGTGCGCTTTCCACGTCAAAGCCCTGGGCGTTGTCGTCTATGTCGCTAAAAATAGGGACATACAGGCCGGCCGCGCTCTGCGACAGTGCGGGAGCGGCGCATCTGCTGCATTTGCAGTATGGCGCCGCGGTCCGGGGATACAGAAAATCGTGGGATGCCGGGAGGACGCGGCTGGCGGCCCTGGGGTGGCGGCCGTTGCCGTGTGTAGCCGCGTGAGCGTTATATCGAAGTGAAACAATGAAAACCAATTCCTTGCCTCTTTCCACCCTGGCCTCGGCGCTGTTGCTGGCAATCCACGGCGGCGCCTGGGCGCAGACCCCGCCCGACGCCGGCCAGGTGCTGCGCGACCTGCGCCAGGCCCCGGCGCTGCCGCCGCAGCAGGCCGCACCGTTGCAACGTATCGAGGAATCCGCAGACCTGAGCCAGAAGGGCGAGGCCAAGGTGCTGGTCAAGTCCATTGCCATCACCGGCAACCAGGAAATCCCCACGGCGGAGCTGCAAGCCCTGGTGGCCAGCCTGGTCGGCGCCGAGCAGTCGCTGAGCCAGCTCAACGCCGCCGCGCGCCGCATCACTGCCTATTACCGCGGCAAGGGTTTTGCCGTGGCCCGCGCCTTCCTGCCGGCGCAGGACATCACCGACGGTGCGGTCACCATCCGCGTGATCGAAGGACGCATCTCCAGCCACAAGATCAACAACCAGTCGCTGCTCAGCGATGAGCGCGCCCAGGCCTACCTGGGGCAGGTCAAGGACGGCGACGTCATCAAGAGCGACCAGATAGACCGCGGCCTGCTGTTGCTGCAGGACACGCCCGGCGTGAGCACCTCGCGCGCCACGCTGCAGCCTGGTGCGAGCGTGGGCACCTCCGAACTGCTGATTGAAGTGAACCCCGCCAAGCCCTACAACGGCAACGTGGTGCTGGACAACTACGGCAGCCGCTACACCGGTGAGTTCCGCCTGGCCGGCACCTTCAACCTGGTGAGCCCGCTCAGGATAGGCGACCAGCTCACCGCCAGCGTGCTGACCGCCGGCTCCAACCTGAGTTTTGCGCGCCTGGCCTACCAGCTGCCCGTGGGCAGCGACGGCCTCAAGGTGGGCGCGGCTTATTCCGACATCCACTACAAGCTGGGCAAGGAGTTCGAAGCCCTGCAGGCCCACGGCACGGCGACCAGCACCAGCGTGTTCGCGGCCTATCCTTTTATCCGCAGCCAGTTCACGAACCTGAACGGCACGGTCTCTTACGAAGACAAAAGCCTGAAGGACTATGTGGACGGAACGGCCACCTTCACGCCCAAGAAAGTCGGCGTTACCAGCCTGGGCCTTTCGGGCAGCCTGCAGGACGCGCTGGGCGGCGGCGGCATCACCAGCCTGGACCTCGGCATCGTCTTCGGCAAGCTGAGCATCAACTCGCCCACGGCCCTGGCCATAGACGCGGCCTCGGCCCAGTCCAACGGCAGCTACACACGCTTCAGCTATGGCGCCAACCGCCTGCAGCGCTTTACCGACAGCACCTTTTTGGCGCTCTCGGTGGCCGGCCAGACCGCCAGCAAAAACCTGGACTCGTCGGAAAAATTCTCGCTGGGCGGCATCAACGGCGTGCGCGCTTATCCGCAGGGCGAGGCCAGCGGCGACGAAGGCTACCGCGCCACGGTGGAACTGCGCCACAACGTCATGCCCAATGTGCAGGCCACGCTCTTCTATGACGTGGGCAAGGTCACCATCAACCGCAATCCCTTTGGCGCGCCGGCCTCCAACAGCCGCAACCTGGCGGGTGTGGGTGTGGGCGTGAATGCCGCCTTGGGCCCGGTGCAGCTGCGTTCATCGCTGGCCTGGCGCACCGACGGCGGTTTGCCTACGTCCATCCCGGCATCGGCGGCCAAGCGGCCTACCTTGTGGATGCAAGCTTCGGTCGCTTTTTGATTTAGCGACTGCTTCCCCGGTTTCACTTCCTCTCTCCCTGGGAGCGAGTAGGGCTCGCACTCGTCTCGTGTGTAAGCGGCGCTGAAAAATAGCGCGCCGAAGTCTCCAGCACACGCCGCGCATTCACATCGATATCGCCGCAAGGCCGAGGCGCCTGCACATAAAAAGGCCAGGGCGCCGCGAGCGTGCGGCCCGCTGTTGGCGGACGGGCCGGCGGCGTGGCGGCCCGGGGCTGATAAGGGATGTGGGAAAGCTGCATGTCTGTCCTTGAGGGCCCTGGTGCAGGGCGGTTTTGTTGTTCTGTATGAGCCGCCATCGTACTGTATGTGCATACAGTTATCTACCCTGATTTACCCCTGGAAACAATGAGCCGAGGCCCTGCAGGCCGCACCTGCGCGCGCCTATATGCAAAGCCATTCAGGCGCCGCCTCATAAGTCAGTTTTGTGAAAAATTTACAAAAAATCGTTACCTCTTTGTCCATCGGAAGACAAAGCGGCTCCCTGATTTTTAGTCTCCTACCTATTCTCGGCTCCATGTAAGTAGCACTTAAAAGCTACTAACAAATAAAACCTATCGGTTTTTATTAATGGAAAAGGCATCTCAATCTCGTTTGAGTACCACTTAAGGTTGAGATACCCGTCTACAAGGTAGTGAGGAGAGGGGCATGAGTACTTTGATACCAGTCTTCCGGTGGGGCCGCAGCTTTCCCACTCTTCCACCGATGAAGGCCCACAGGGCTTTCACCCGGAGGCCCGGCTGCCCTGGCCGCCGCGGCACCTTTGCCTTTATCTCCGCACCCCCCATTCGAGCTTGCCGCGCACCGTGACGGGATAGCGTATGGCCGCGGCATTGTCCGGGTCGCCGGGGCGCGTGGCGCTCAGGGTTACGCCGCGTGTTTCGCCGGGCAGTATGGGTGTGTTGGCGGGGGAAAATTCGAGCGCGGTGTTGGCGGCGTCGGTGCCGGTAAGGAAGCCGCCAATGCGGCCGTGGGCCGTGCCGCTGTTGCGCACCTGCAGGACGGGCGTGGGCTGGCCGTTCAGGGTCTGGACACCGGCGCCGGCGATGCTCAATTGCGGCGCGGCGCCCGCGATGGCCACATAGACCACGATGCCCAGGCGGGCCGAAAACGGAATGGGCGGGCCCGAGGCCATGCGGGTGAGCTGCTCCTGGCCTTCGAGCAGGATGGCGAAGCGGCACTCGCCGGCTGGGGCGTCGGGAGGCACGCTGACTTCAAAACGGAAACGGTAGGGGCGGCCGCCCGCCATGGTGAGTTCGCGCCGTTCGATGGCGACCCAGGGCCGGCAGCTGCCGGGCTGCAGCTCGTCGAGAAAGGTGGCGGCATTGTCCACGCCCAGGCGCCAGTCGGCGGTTTTGATTCCAAAGGTGGTGGCGATGGGCGATGCATTGGTGATTTCAATGACTTGCCGGCTTCGCTCGCCGGGTTTGAGTTCGAGCTCAAAACGCGGCGGTGACACCGCCAGCGCGAATTCGCCGGCCGCGGCGCAGGGTGCGGCCAACACCATGGCCAGGTAAAAAAGGCCTGCCGCGCAATGCCGGGCAAGCGCCAACCGGGGGCTGCTCATGGGGTATCGACCTCGAAATAAAACTGCAGGGACTGCGGGGACACCAAGGCCCGGCCGTCGGTCCTGAGCGTGAGCTCAATGGTTTCTTCCAGTGATGCCGTGCCGGCCAGGCCTTCAAACACCAGCGTGCGCGCGCCGCTGCGCACGCTGCCCGGCAGCAAACGACCCTGGGTGCGCCAGCTGGCATGGACGGGCTCGCCGGCCACGGGCGCAAGCCCCATATACAGTTTGACCGGCTGGTTCAGCCAGCGCGAGAGATTCAGGCGCAAGGCCACGCGCAGGCTGGCTTCCACCGAGTTGTCGGCTCCGCGGCCCGGCACCAGCTGGCGCCAGCGCATGGGAACGACGCCCTGGCTAACGACGGTGCCGCTGTCGTCCACACGTGCCGTGCCCGCGGCCGCGGGTTGCACGGCGCACAGGCTGGCCGCCAGCAGGCAGCGCGCCAGGACGGCGCCCGCCAGGCGCGGCGGCCGGCTCATCATGGCGCCGTCAGGGTGTAGCTGACCCTGCCGGTGAAGCTGCCCGATCCCACCAGCTGGGTGTTGGCGTAGCTGAACTGCAGGCAGCTTTCAAACCAGGTGTTGCGCGAGATGCCCAGCAGGGTTTGCGATGCGCCGCCGACAAATGTGCCGTTGGCGATCGTGGTCCCCGAGTCGGCGGTGCCGGCGGAGACCCAGGACACCGTGCTGAAAGCAATGGTGTTGCCGCTGGCGTTGGTCAGTGATGCCGGAGCCGTCGCGGTGAGCGCGGCGCTGGTGGCCGCCATGCCCGGCGTGCGGTAGAAACCGCCGACATAGACCTGCGCGGGCACCGTGCAGAACGCGCGCCCGTTGTAGGGGCTGGCCGTTACCGTGCTGTCGGTGCTCATGGCAAGGGAGCCGGCCCCCAGGCTGGCCGCGGGAACGGTGACGCTGACGCTGTTGATGGTGGCGTTGTTGCCGGGCGTGCCGCCGGAACTGAAATTGCCCCCGGTCATGGTTCCCGCGCCCACTTGCAGAAACAGCGAGCGGGTGCCCGGTGTGATGCTGACGGAAAAAGCCTGGGCGCCGGTGCACAGCAGCGCGCTGCTGCATATATATGTGAGTGCGCTCCAGAAGGGCCGGGCGGCGCTGCAAGGGTAATGTGCAAATTCAGCCAGGGCTCGCATACGCATCGCTTTACGCCGGCCTGTCAGCCGGCAAAACAATGGCCTCGTGGTTTGAGGCCATTGCAAGGAAGGAAAAAATCAGAGCTGCGTGGCGGTGTAGGTCACGCGGCCATTTTTGGCGACCGTGCCGCCGTAGGTGCCTGCGGCGGGAATGCCTGTGTTGAGGTAGCTGTAAGTCCACTTGCCCTCGACACGAACCAGGCGGTTGGTGGCAGTCAGGGTGGAGGCCGTGCCTGTACCGCCGGAAGCGCCGGTATTGAAGGCCGGATGGGTGATGGCTGCGTTGGTGAAGCCCGAGGTGGTGGCGGCCAGGGCGCCGCCCGTGACGCCGATCTGGCTCCAGGCAATGGTCTCGCCGGCCGTGCCAGTGGTCAGGGGGCCGCTGGTCGTTGAATTGAGGCTGACGTTGCCGCCGTTGCCGTACACCCGCACCGTCACGGCGCCGGCCGTCAGGTCGCCGCCTACGCCGGCGATGGCGCTGGCGTCGCCCACATTGGCCGCGGGCACCGTGAAGGTCGTTGAGTCAATGGTGCCGTCGGTCGCGGTGTTGCCGGAGCTGGTACCGACGCGCAGGAACAGCACTTGCGGAATGACGATGCTGATATCCACCCGGCCCGTGGCGGTGGAGCCGACGATCGCCGGGGCGGTGTAGGTGGACTCGGCGTGGGCGGGGGCCACCAGCGATGCGGCGAGGCTCAAAGCGCCAAGGGGAAGAAGTATTTTTTTCATGACGGCTCCTGTTATTGATGTTTAGAGTTGGGTGGCGGTGTAGGTCACGCGGCCGTTTTTGGCGACCGAGCCGCCATAAGTACCGGCGGCGGGAATGTTGGCGTTGAGGTAGCTGTAAGTCCACTTTCCCTCGACACGCACCAGGCGGTTGGTGGCGGTCAGTGTGGTGGCCGTACCGTTGCCGCCGGAGGCGCCGGTATTGAAGGCCGGATGGGTGATGGCCGCGTTGGTGAAGCCCGAGGTGGTGGCGGCCAGGGCAGCGCCCGTGACGCCGATCTGGCTCCAGGGAATGGTCTCGGTCGTGACGCCGTTGTTCAGCGGGCCGGTGGTCGCTGAATTGAGGCTGATGTTGCCGCCGTTGCCGTAGACCCGCACCGTCACGGCGCCGGCCGTCAGGTCGCCGCCCACGCCGGCAATGGCGCTGGCGTCGCCCACATTGGCTGCCGGCACCGTGAAGGTGGGGGCGTCTATGGTGGCCGTGGTGGAGGTGTTGCCGGCGCTGGTGCCGACCCGCAGAAACAGGACTTGCGGAATGGTGATGGTGAAATCCAGGCGCGCCGTCGCGGTCGAGCCGGTGGTTGCCGGCGTGGTGAAGGTGGATTCAGCCTGGGCCGGCATGGACGCCAGGCCGGCGAGGCCCAGGCTGGTGAGTGCAATGATTTTTTTCATGAAATTCCTCGGACGCAATGAAAGGCAAACGGGGATGGCGGAACTCGAAAAGCGCTGAATCGAGATTAGCGACATTTGTTGCGAAGTTGTAAGCAATGGTCCGTGCAAAGACAATCCTTGTTTTTTTGAGGCGCAAGTTTTGCGGCTCGGAGAGCCCCGGCCGCGTGGATTGCGGGCGCCTAGAATCGGCTGGAAACTTCCGGCAAACGCCACAAGACCCTCCAGATGCACCGCTTCAAACGCCTCGTCGCCGTGCTGGCTTTTCTGGGCCTGCTGCTGGCGGTGTTCCAGCTCTCGGGCCTGCGGGACAACTTCAGCCTGGCCTTTTTGCACCAGAAGTTTTTGGACAACGAGGCCAGCGGGCTGTTGATCTTTATCGCGCTGTTCGCGCTGGGCAACCTGGTCCAGATCCCGGGCTGGATATTCCTGGCGGCCGCGGTGCTGGCGCTGGGCGAAGCTTGGGGCGGCGTGGCGACCTACGTTGCGGCGGTGATCTCATGCGCCTTTACCTTCTGGCTGATACGCCTGCTGGGCGGTGATGCCTTGCGGCAGATCAAAGGCCGCTGGGTGCAAGGCGTGCTCGTGCAACTCGATGCGCGGCCTGTGGCCGGCATTGTGTTGCTGCGCACCTTGCTGCAGACCGCACCGGCGCTGAACTATGCGCTGGCGATGTCGGGCGTGAAGTTTCGCGACTACTTATTAGGGACCCTGCTGGGATTGCCGTTGCCCATCGCGCTGTACTGCGTGTTTTTTGACTACCTGGCGCGGGTGCTCAAGGTGCCGGGGTATTGAGTATTCGCTCGTAAACCGCGAGGTCCTGCTCCGAGAAGCAGCAGAACACCACCTCGTTGATGGAGGAGGGCTGCTGCAAAGCCAGGCGCACGCTCTCCACCGCGACCTGGGCCGCCAGTTCGATGGGATAGCCGTAAATGCCGGTGCTGATGCTGGGGAAGGCCAGCGAAGCGACCGCTTTGGCTGCTGCGATCTCCATGGAGCGCCTGTAGCAGGAGGCCAGCAGCTCGGGTTCGCCGTTGTTGCCGCCGCGCCAGACCGGGCCTACCGTGTGGATGATGTATTTCGCGGGGAGCTTGTAGCCCTTGGTGGCTTTGGCCTCACCAGTCTTGCAGCCGCCCAGCAGCCGGCACCCGTGGACCAGTTCGGGGCCGGCGGCGCGGTGGATCGCGCCGTCGACACCGCCGCCGCCCAGCAGCGACGAATTGGCGGCATTGACGATGGCGTCAAGCTGCAATTTGGTGATGTCGGCCTGGACGGCCCGGAGTATGGCGGGCATGGCGGATTTCTTGGGATTGGCGGGCGTGGACAAGCAGGAGGCCCGCAAATGCGGGCCACCGCTCACAAGACCTTGCTCAAAAAGCGCTGGGTGCGCTCTTCCCTGGGGTTGTCGAAGATTTCGGCCGGCGAGCCTTCCTCGATCACCAGGCCTTCGTCGATGAACATCACACGGTCGGCCACCTGGCGGGCAAAACCCATTTCGTGGGTGACGACCACCATGGTCATGCCTTCTTCGGCCAGGGCCTGCATGACGGCCAGTACCTCGCCGACCATTTCGGGGTCCAGCGCGGAGGTGGGCTCGTCGAACAGCATGATGCGCGGCTGCATGGCCAGCGCGCGAGCGATCGCCACGCGCTGCTGCTGTCCGCCGGAGAGCTGGTTGGGATAGGCGTCTATCTTGTCGAGCAGCCCGACCTTGATGAGCAGTTCGCTGGCGCGGTTGCGCGCTTCCAGGGCGGTGAGCTTGCGCACCTTGGTGGGGGCCAGCGTGATGTTCTCCAGCACGGTCTTGTGCGGGAACAGGTTAAAGCGCTGGAACACCATGCCGATTTCGGAGCGCAGGGCGTCGACGTCGGTTTTGGGTTCATGCACCGAGACGCCGTGCACCAGCACTTCGCCGCCGCTGGCTTCTTCGAGGCCGTTGAGGCAGCGCAAGAAAGTGCTTTTGCCGGAGCCGGACGGGCCTATGACGCAGACGACTTCGGTGGCCTTGATGGCGCAGTCGATGCCGCGCAGCACCGGGGTGTGACCAAACTGTTTGGTCAGCCGGTTAACGCGAATCACCTCGTCCATAACGAGCCTCCAGTTTCTTGACAAGGTAAGCCAGGCCCAGCGTCAGCACCCAGTACATGACGGAGATGGTGAGGTAGGGTTCCCAATAGCGTGAGTAGGCGCCGGCGACGGTGCGCGCGGCGTAGGCGAGTTCGGCCAGACCAATGGCCGAGATCAGCGACGAGTCTTTCAGCAGCGAGATCGCGTTGTTGCCCAGGGGCGGCAGCATGCGGCGAAAGGCCTGGGGCAGCACCACGTGGTACATGGTGCGAGGGAAGGACATGCCCAGCGAACGCGAGGCCTCGACCTGGCCCTTGTCGATGGACTGGATGCCGGCGCGGAAGATCTCGGAGATGTAGGCGCCGGCATTGAGCGTGAGGGCCACGATGCCGGAGAGGAAAGCGCCGTAGTTCTGCTTGATGTTGCGCGCGGCTTCACCCGAGATGACCAGGCCGTCGGACGGGTTGATGAACAGCGGCAGCACGGCGAAGTGGATCAGCAGGATCTGCACGAACAGCGGGGTGCCGCGGAAAAAACTGACGTAGACGGTGGCCGGCCAGCGCAGCGCGTATTTGCAGATCGCGCGTGCGGGCGAGTGGCGGGATTCCGCCACGCGCGCCATGCCGATGGCCAGGCCCAGCAGCGTGCCCTGCACGATGCAGATCAGCGTGACCATGATGGTCATCTGCAGGCCGCGCCAGAACAGCACGCCGTATTCCGCGATGATGTCGGCCCTGAACCAGCCGAACCAGAGGACTTGCTCCATGACGGGGAAGTCTCAGCGTTTTATTGCGCGGGCAACGCGGGTGCGTCGGCCTGGAACCATTTTTTGTAAATGGTGGCGTAGCTGCCGTCGGCCTTGACGGCGGCCAGGCCCGCGTTGAGCTTGACCAGCAAGTCCTTGTTGCCCTGCTTCACGACGATGCCGAAGTATTCCTTGGGAAAGCTCGCGTCGCTGACGGTCTTGAGCTGCTTGTGTTCCTGGGTGCGGAAGGCGATCACGCCGTTGTCGCCGATGGCGGCATCCAGGCCGTTGTTGGCCAGCTCGGAGATCACCACGGGGGTGCTTTCAAAGCGGCGGATGTCGGGGTTGGTCTTGCCGAACTCGCGGGAAGCCATGTCGTCGCCGGTGCTGCCGGTGACCACGCCGATTTTTTTGCCGGCCAGGTCCTTCAGGCCCTTGGCGGTGCTGTTGCTGTGCACGGCGATCAGCTGGCGCGCTTCGAAGTAGGGGGTGGTGAAGTCGTAGGACTGCTTGCGCTTGTCGTTGATGGTGACGCCGGAGATGACCAGGTCCACGTCGCCGTTGTTCAGGGCCGCGAAGATGCCGGTCCAGGGGGTGTTGACGATCTTGATCTGCAGGCCGGCCTTCTGGGCGATGGCCTTGATCATGTCCACGTCGTAGCCGACGATTTCCTTGGTCGGGCTTTCATAGGCAAAGGGGCGGTAGGTGGCGCTGGAGCCGACGACCAGCTCTTTGTTCTGTGCCTGGGCGGTGCCGCAGGCGAGGATGAGCAGGCCGGCGGTGGCGGCGATCTTGTTCAGGAAATTCATAGTCAGTGTCCAGAAAAGGAAGGGGAAAAGTGCTTGCCGGCCCGTGCGGGGAGGCAAAAAGCGAAAGTAGCCAATGGTAACGCCTGCAAAAGCCGTGCCCGGCGGCCGGCGGGCAGGGTTTTCGCGAGGAGGGGATGGACGGCGGGGAAAAAGCGGCTAAAGGAGGGCCCAAAGCGGGCCCCCGGGGGTCAGGACCTCAGTTGCCGGTTGAAAAATGCGATGGTGCGTTCCCAGGCCAGCTTGGCGGCGGCCGCGTCGTAGCGCGGTGTGGTGTCGTTGTTGAAGCCGTGCTGGGTGCCGGGGTACTGGTAGGCGGTGTAGCTGGCGCCGGCCGCCTTCAGGGCCGCCTCGTAGGTCGGCCACGAGGCGTTGATGCGCTCGTCGACCGCCGCGAAATGGATCAGCAGCGGCGTTTTGACCTTGGCGGCGTCTTCGGCCGGCGGCTGGTTGCCGTAAAAAGGCACGGCGGCGTTGAGTTCGGGCAGGCGGGTGGTCAGGGTATGCGTCATGCCGCCGCCGTAGCAGAAGCCGACCACGCCCAGCTTGCCGCTGCAGTCGTCGCGGCCTTTCAGGTAGGTGACGGCGGCCACGAAGTCCTCGACGCACTTGCGCTGGTCGAGCTTGGCGAACAGTTCGCGCGCCTTGTCCTCGTCGCCGGGGTAGCCGCCCAGCGGCGTCAGGGCATCGGGCGCGAAGGCGATGAAGTTGTCCAGCGCCAGCCGGCGCGTGATGTCTTCTATATGGGGGTTGAGGCCGCGGTTCTCGTGGATGACCAGCACGGCGGGCAGCTTGCCGGCTGCGCTGGCCGGTTTCGCGAGGTAGCCCTTGACGGTGCCGGTTCCGGCGGAAGAGGGGTAGCTGACGCTTTCGGTCTTGATGCGCCGGTCGTCCCTGGCGACTTGCTGCCCTGCGGCAAAGTTGGGGCTCAGGGCGGCCAGCAGGGCCGTGGCCGTCATGCCGGCGGTGGCGAACTTCTGGGCGCGCTCCAGGAAGCCGCGCCGGTCCAGGGTGCCGTGCACATAGGCGTCAAACAGAATCAGCAGTTCCTGGTCAAAGTCCTGGGCAGTCTTCATCGGCATGGCGGCTCCCGCAAAAAGCCCAGCATAGCGATTCAAGCGCCGCCTGGCAAAGGGTGCTGCCCGCGACACGCCAGCAACGTCGGCCACAGCCCCGGCTTGCTATGAAACAGATAGCTGCCGGTGCCCGTGCCGGCTGGGCCGGGGAGTGCTGTTATGCGGCCGGCCGATGGAAAGCCGGAAAAAACCTGCTTTAATAGCGGCTTGGGCCGCCGCGGCTTCAATTGACACGGCGGGCTTTCTGTGACTCACTGGGCCTGCCGGGGCCGTCCAGCCGCGGCTGCCTTCAGGCGGCCGCGCCCCCCAAATCATGAGGAGAACCGCATCTTGAACCTGATTTCATGGCTGATGGCATTGCTGGGCGTGGCCGTGGGCGCGCTGGCCGGCATCCTTCTGTACGCCCGCTGGTTGCGGCAACAGGCGAGTGAAAGGCTGCGTATCCCCAAAAAATGGCCGCTGGCCGCGCGCGGGATCGTGACCGACGACGAACACGAGGTCTGGAAATGGCTGCGCAGCGCTTTCCCCGAGCATGCGGTCATGCTCAAGCTGCCGGTGCTGCGCTTCACGATTCCGACCGAAAAAGACAAGGACAAGGAAAAAAACAAGGAAAAGAAGGAGCGCCTGCTTGAATTGCTCAACGGCGTCTACACAACCTTCACCATCTGCACGCTGGACGGCACGGTGGTGGGCTGCGTCGACCTGCGCGGCAAGCGCGACGTGAGCCGGGCCAGCCGGGAGCTCAAGGAGACCCTGCTGTCCGATTGCGGCGTCGCCTACACCACCATCAAGGCCGGCCGGCCACCCACCGTGAGCGCCATGCGCGCGGCTTTCCTGGGCGAAATCCCCGAGGAGCTGATGGAGGAGCACCAGGAAACGCGCGGCGGCGACAGCAGCTTCCACGCCGACCTGGAGTCTTTCACCCGCGAGCGCAAGCGGGCCGCCAAGGACGCCGCGCTCAAGGAGCTCAACAAGGAAACCAAGCAGGAGGCCGCCCAGGCGGCCGCCAACCGCGACATTGGGTTCAACCCGGACGGCACAGGCGGCCTTCGCATCGACAAGAACAACCGCTTTTCGACCAACTGGGAAGACTCCTTCATCGAGCCCGCGGACGCGCGGCCGGCCAAGCTCGAATAAGGGCGGGTTCATGAGTTCGGCCTTCCAGCGGGCGTCGGCCCCGGCACGCCCCCGGCCCCCGCGGCCCGCCGCCATGAAAACACCATCGTGAGCAGGCTGGGCCATACCCGGGACAAGATCTACAAGACCGTGGCGCGGCAGCTGCACGGCGTGGTGCCCTGCTGGGTCTGCGGCGAACATGTCACGCCCCAGGCCGCGACGCTGGAACACATCAAGCCCTTGAGCGAGGGCGGCAACAGCCACGTGGAAAACCTCGCCATCAGCCATGAAGTCTGCAACGGCCGGCGCCACGCCGCCGGTGTGGTGCCGGCTTCGGCCGCCGCGCCGGGGCGGGTGCTCAGGCGCACTGACCCTGGCGTTTGCGCATGAGGCGGGCCTGGTTGCGGGCTGCGTGGCTGCTGCCGGCCGTGCTGCTGGCCAGCCTGGTGTTTCCGGCCGCCGCGCAGAAGCCGAAAGCGCCGGCAACTTCGGTGGCGCCGGCGACGGCAAAGGTGCAAGCGCCCGCCGCCGTGGCGCAGGTCGACACCCATGCCGGCGATGAACTCGCCATAGGCCGCGAAGGCCGCTATGTGCTGTCGCGTTCTTTCTCCTACCTGGAAGATGCCGGCGGCGAACTGGTGCTGGCCGACCTGCTCAAACCCGAGGCCCAGGCGCGCTTCCAGCCGGTGCCGCAAACCGGCCCGGCCACCAATTTCGGCTTGACCCGCTCGGCCATCTGGCTGCGTGTGACGCTGCGCCCCGAGCGCGATGCCCCGGCCGACTGGATGCTGGAACTGGCCTACCCGCCGCTGGACCGGCTGGAGCTGTATGCGCCTGACGGCAAGGGCGGCTTCAGCCGGCAGGTGGGCGGCGACCTGTCGCCCTTCGCCGAGCGCGCCGTGGTGCACCGCAACCACGTGATGCCGCTGCGCCTGAAACCCGGCGCCGCCAGCACTGTCTATTTGCGGGTGAGTTCGGGCGGCACCGTGTCGGCGCCGGTGAACCTGTGGCAACCCGCGGCGTTGTGGCGGCACGACCAGGCGGAGTACGCCACCATCAGCCTGTACTTCGGCCTGCTGATAGGCCTGCTGCTGTACAACCTGCTGCTGTTTTTCTCGGTGCGCGACCGGGCTTACCTGATTTATGTCGCCTTTGTGGCTTGCATGGCCGTCGCTCAGGCGGCGCTGACCGGTTTCGGCGCGCAGTTTCTGTGGCCTGGCCTGCTCTGGTGGAACAGCGTGTCCCCGCCCACCGGCATGGCCGCGACGGCGGTCTTCGGCCTGCTGTTCGCGCGCAGCTTTTTGTCCAGCGCGCTCAGGATGCCGCGCCTGGACCGGCTGATGCAGGCCCTGGTGGCGGGCTGGCTGCTGACCTTGCTGGCGGCGCTGACACTGCCTTATATCGTGTCGTCGCTGATGGTGACGGTGCTGGCAGTCTTCAGCGTCGTCACCCTGGTGGTGGTGGGTGTGCTGAGCGTGCGTTCCGGCCACCCGGGCGCCAAATACTTCCTGGCGGCCTGGGCTCTGCTGCTGGTGGGCGTGGTGACGCTGGCGCTGCACAACACCGGTGCGCTGCCGTCCCATGCGCTGACGGCCAACTCCCTGCTGATTGGTTCGGCGCTGGAGATGGTGGTGCTGTCTTTCGCGCTGGCCGACCGCATCAATGTCACGCGCCGCGAGAAGGAGCAGGCGCAGGCGCGCATCATGGCCGAGCACGCCATGGTCGAAGCCCTGAGCGTCTCGCAGGAAAATTTCCGCACGCAGCTCAAGGAGCGCGAGATGATCCTGGAAAACTCCATCGTCGGGATTGCCTTCCTGACGCCGGACGGCCGCTTTCGCTGGGCCAACCAGGCCATGCTGGAGGTCTTCGGTGTGGGCAGCGATCAGCTGACCTCGATGGAGCCTTTCTACCTTTCGCGCGAGGAATACCTGCGGGTGGGCGGCGAGGTGGCCGCCTGCGTCGCCCGCGGCGAGAACTACGAGGCCGAGATCCAGGTCAAGCAGTACGACGGCACGCTGATCTGGGTGTCGCTGTCGGGCAAGGCCGTGAGCGAGCGCGACCTGAGCCAGGGCACGGTCTGGGTCATCATCAACATCACGCGGCGAAAGGAGCTGGAGGCGCAGCTGGTGCGCACCTCGTCGGAGCGTGAAGCCATCCTCAACAGCGCGCTGGTGGGCATCGTGCTGTCGGTGAACCGCCGCCATGAATGGGTCAATGAGAAATTCGCGCAGATGATGGGCAGCCCGCGCGAGGCGCTCATGGGCCAGCCCTCGAGCTACATCCATCCCGACCTGGCCACCTGGGAGCAGTTCGGCAAGGAGGCGCGCGAGGCGCTGATCGCCACCGGCAGCTACATCAGCGAGCGCCAGCTGAAGCGCCGCGACGGCCAGCTCTTCTGGGTGCAGATGGCTGGCAGCTGCGTGCAGGCCAGGGAGCCCGAGTCGGGCGTGATCTGGGCTTTCCTGGACATCACCGAACGCAAGCAGTCGGAAGAAGACACACGCGAGGCGCTGGAGCAGCAGCGCGCGCTCAACGAGCTGCGCACCCGTTTCGTGGCCATGACCAGCCATGAGTTCCGCACGCCGCTGTCGGGCATCCTGTCGGCCGAGGAGTTGCTGCGGCACTACGGCAACCGGCTGCCCGAATCCGAGAAACTGGAAATCCTCGACAGCATCGCCGCGGGCGTCAAGCGCATGACGCGCATGCTGGACCGCGTGTTGATGCTGGGCAAGGCCGATGCGCAGATGCTGGAGTTCGAGCCGCATCCGCTGGACTTGCAGGCGCTGTGCCAGCAACTGGTCGAGGAAGCGCGCATGCAGCAGCCCGGCAGCTTGTGCGAGCTGCGCCTGGACTACACGGCCGGAACAGGCCAGGGACTTTACGACGAGAAGCTGCTGCGCCACATATTCAGCAACCTGCTGTCCAACGCGGTCAAGTATTCGCCGCTGGGCGGCCTGGTGCTGTTCCGCGTGCGGACCGAGGAGGACATGGTGGTCCTGGAAGTCGAGGACCAGGGCATAGGCATTCCCGAAGACGAGCTGCCGCACCTGTTCGAGTCCTTCCACCGCGCCAGCAACGTGGGCACCATCCAGGGCACGGGCCTGGGCCTGGCGATCGTGCGCAATGCGGTCGACATCCACGGCGGCACCATAGACGTGCGCAGCAGCGCCGGTTCGGGCACCACCTTCACGGTGCGCCTGCCGGCCAGGCATTAAAAGGATTTGTATGAGCAACCCATTCGTGATCCAGAGGCGCCGGCTGCTCCAGTCGCTGGCGGCGGCGGGCGCCGGCCTGTACCTGCCGGGCAGGGCGGCTGCGCAGGCACGGCTGGTCGGCGACCCCTTCACGCTGGGCGTTGCCAGCGGCTCGCCTACCCACGATTCGGTGGTGCTCTGGACGCGGCTGGCGCTGGACGGCGATGAGGCCTTGCGCCTGCAAGCCGGCCCGGTGGCTGTGCGCTGGGAAGTCGCGCATGACGAGGGCTTTAGCCGCATCGCGCAGGCGGGCCAGGCGCAGGCCGTGGCCGGGCTGGCGCATTCGGTGCATGTGGAGGTTGAGGGCCTGGAGCCCGACCGCTGGTATTTCTATCGCTTTGCCGTCGGCCATGCCGTGAGTGCCACCGGCCGCACGCGCACTTTTCCCGCCCCCGGCGCCGCGGTGGCGCGCCTGCGGCTGGCCTATGCCTCCTGCCAGCGCTGGGAGCACGGCTATTACAGCGCCTACCGGCACATGCGGGCCGAGGACCTCGACCTGGTGATGTTCCTGGGCGACTACATCTATGAATACCCCAACGCCGGCCAGGCCGTGCGCAAGCCCACCGGCGGCTGGGTACTGACCTTGGACGACTACCGCGCGCGTTATGCCCTGCATAAAAGCGATGCCGACCTGCGGGCCATGCACGCGGCCTGCCCCTGGCTGGTGACCTGGGACGACCATGAGGTACAGAACGACTACGCGGGCACGTCACCCGGCTATAGCGGGCCGCCGGTGGCCGATTTCGCGGCCCGGCGCGCCGCGGCCTACCAGGCGTTTTACGAACACATGCCGCTGCGCGCCTCGGTGCTCACCCGGGCCGTGGCGGGCCTGGCCGGTGGCGCCGAGATGCGCATCTACCAGCGCCTGCCCTACGGCCGGCTGGCCTCGCTCTACATGCTGGACGCGCGGCAGTACAAGGACGCGCAGGCCTGCACGCGTGAGGGAAGGGCCGGCTCCAGCACGCTGAACCCGGCCAGTTGCCCCGCCTGGAAGGACCCGGCGCGCAGCATGCTGGGCATGCAGCAGGAAAGCTGGCTGGACGCCGAATGGGGCAGCGCCGCAAGCAAGACGGCGGGCTGGAACCTGGTGGGTCAGCAGTCGCTCTTCGGCCAGCGCGATTTCCGGCCGGGGCCGGGCCAGGTGCTGTGGAACGACGGCTGGGACGGCTATGCGCCGGCGCGCAAGCGCTTCACCGATTCACTGCGCAGGCATGCCGTGGCGAACCCGGTGCTGCTGGGGGGCGACGTGCATGAGAACTGGGTCGGCCACATCAAGGCCGACTACGCCGACGCGGCCAGCGCGGCCGTGGGCACCGAGTTCTGCGGCACCAGCATCAGCTCGCGCTCGGCCGGCAACGCCAAAATCCCCGACACCCTGGCCGAGAATCCGCACTTTGTGTTTGCCGACTCGGAATGCCGGGGCTACGGCGTGGTGGAACTGACGCCGCGCGCGCTGACGGCCACGCTGCGCGTGGTCGACGACGTCACGCGCGCCGACAGCGGGGTGCAGACCCTGGCGAAGTTCGCGGTACAGGCCGGACGGCCGGTACTTGAAAAAGCCTAGGCCTGGCTAGGCCTTGTAGGTCGCCGAAAGGCCTTTTTCGAGGAAGGCATTGTTGGCCTCGCGCACCTTGGCGGCCTCGTCGTCGTAGAGAAAGGGCAGGAAGGCATAACGCCGCCCGCGCGTCACCGTGGACACCGCATGCAGCAGCGAGCAGGAGAACACCAGGGCGCCGCCGGTCGGGGGTTTGAAGGATTTGGGGCCGTATTCCGGGAAGCTGACCTCGCCGCCCTCGAAATCATCGTTGAGGTTGATGGACACGGCAAAGCGCCTGTGGGCCGTCCCGCGCGTGGTGTTGTCGCGGTGGGCGTTGAAGTGCGCCTCCTGGTCGGCGCGGTAGCAGCCGATGATGTAGCGCTCCATGCGGGTGGCCTTGAACTGGTGCACCTTGGCGATCTCGGGAACGATGCGGCGCTGTATCCAGGCGCGCGCCGCCTTCACGGCGGCGAGGTCGGTGATGTCATAGTCTTCACGCCGCTTGTGCCCGTGGTCGTGGGCCAGGACGGTTTTGCCGTTCTCCTCGCGCATGAAGCCCGACTCCTTGCCCCCATGGGTTTCGTAAAGGGCGATAAGCTCCCGGCAGAAGGCCGGCGGGAAGACGTTCGGCAGCATGAGGATGGGGGCCTGCAATTCCATGCCCGCGAAGCGCGAGGGCGGCGGCAGGTCGGCCAGGCAGGACAGCAGCGCCTGCATATCGCCGGCATCCGTGAGGGGCAGCACCTTCAAGACCCTGAGGGTCGGGTCCAGGACAAAACACAGGCGGCGGATGCCGGCTCGCTTTTGCGCCATGTCGGCATCGTGCGGCACCACGCCGTAAAGCTCGCTCACCTGCGCGTCAAAGTCCCAGAGGAAGCGGTAGCCGGGATAGCGGTCGGCGACACGTTTTTCGCTTTCATCGCCGGGGTCCAGGCTGACGCCGAAAAAAGAGCAGTGCGCGTCGTTGAAGATGTCCTGCCGTTGCAGAGCCATTGCTATGGCTGCCTGGCCCAGGGGCTCGGCGGCGCTGGCGAAAAAGCACAGCGCGATATACCGCCCGGCCGCGGCATGTATCGCGTAGCGCGGATTCGCGAAGGATCTTTGCCGGAACCAGGGCGCCGGATCGCCCGCAAGAAGATTGAAGTATTTGCCCATGTGTTGATGGGGAGACTGCTAGGGATTTCCTGTTTCCAGCAGCGCGTTGATGGCGCTCAGGTCCGCCTCGCCCAGCGTGGCGTTCGCGGCCTTCAGGCGCAGGCCCTGGAGCAGGGTTTCGGCGCGCGCCTTGTGCCAGTCGCGCTGGGCTGCGAACAGCTGCTGCTCGGCGTTGAGCACGTCCATGTTGATGCGCGTGCCGACGAGGTAGCCCACCTTGTTGGCGTCCAGCGAACTTTTGCTGGAGGTGATGGCCGAGGCCAGCGCCTGGGTTTGCGCCGCCCCGTTGACGACGCCCGCAAAGGCCTGGCGCGCCTGGGCCACTGCTTGCCGGCGCGCCGCTTCCAGGTCTTCCCCGGCCTTGCCCTTCAATGCCACGGCCTCGCGTACGCGTGCCTGCACGCCGCCGCCGGCATAGAGCGGGATGGTCAGGCTCATGCCGACCTGGGTGGAGCGCGAGCGCACGGAAATATCGGACGGGGAGGTGATACTGCCCGAGGTGAAGTTGTTACCGTAGGCCGCCGTCAGGTCCAGCGTGGGCGAATGCGCCGCCTGGCTTTTGGCGATCTCGCGATCGGCCACTTCCAGCGTCGCCTGGGCGATGCGCACCTGGATGGATTGTTCGCGGGCGCTGTCCAGCCAGGGCTGCAAGCCCTCCGGTTCCATGCGCGGCGGGGAGCCGTCCGCGCGCAAACCCGCCAGGCGGGCATGGGAGACGCCCAGAATACGCGTCAGCTCTGCCAGTTTGTTCTGCAGCTCGTTGCCGGCCACCACCGCCTGGGCGCGTGAGAGGTCCAGCCGCGACTGGGCTTCGTGCACGTCGGTCACGGTGCCGGTGCCGCCTTCGAAGGTGCGGCGGGCCAGGGCGCGCTGCTGCTCCATGGCGCCCGTCTGCAGATGGGCCACACGTTCGGCCTCCTGGGCGACCAGTATGTCGAGGTAGGCCTGCGCGGTGCGCAGGATCAGTTCCTGTTCGGCCAGCCGGAACTGCGCCTCGGCCAGCAATTCCTGTTGTCCGGCCTGGTCCAGCGCCGCCGATGCGGTGGCGCGCCACAGGGGCTGGCTCAGTTGCAAATTCCAGCTGCGGGTATGCACGTCGCGCGTCACGGCAGGCAGCTCGCTGAAGGCGGCTTGCCCGGCTTGCCGGCTGGCGGCGCCCACCAGGTTGACCGCGGGCAGCAGCGCGGCACGCGCCTGTGGAACCCGCTCGCGCGCCGCCTGCAGGGTGTAGACGGCGCCGCGGTAGACGGGGTCGCGTGCCTGCGCCTGGCGGTAGACCTCAAGCAGGTCGGCGGCCGGCGCGCTGAAGGACGCCAGCAGCAGCGGCAGGCCGACCAGCCAGCGCCGGCTGCTTGCGGTGTTCGGCGCGCGCTGCGATTGTGATGTTGGAAACTTGAAGCGCGGTATATGCGCCGGCTTTGGTTCGGGGTCTTGCACCTCGACCTCCCTGCAGTAGTGTTCAGGTTTGAACCATACGGGAGGCGATAGGCGCTTCTGCTGTCAATTGTCCGTAGCCGGACTTTTATTGCGGCAAATACCCCCGCCGAATGTGCCGGTGTGCCGCGGCTCAGGCGGCGAGTTCGGTTTCTTCCTCGAGGTTGTCGCTCAGGAAGCCGCCGCTCTGGTGGGCCCAGAGGCGCGCGTAGAGGCCGCCATTGGCCAGCAGCGTGCGATGGTCGCCTTCCTCGACGATACGGCCCTGGTCCAGCACGATGAGGCGGTCCATGGCGGCGATGGTGGACAGGCGGTGCGCGATGGCGATCACCGTCTTGCCCTGCATCAGGGTGTTGAGGCTGCCCTGGATGGCAACTTCAACCTCGGAGTCCAGCGCGCTGGTGGCTTCGTCCAGCAGCAGGATGGGCGCGTCCTTGAGCATCACGCGAGCGATCGCGATGCGCTGGCGCTGGCCACCCGAGAGCTTCACGCCGCGCTCACCCACATGGGCGTCGTAGCCGTGGCGGCCGTGTGGATCGGTCAGGTCGGTGATGAAGTGATCAGCCTCGGCGCGCCGTGCGGCCAGGCGCATGTCGTCGTCGCTGGCGCCGGGGCGGCTGTAGGTGATGTTGTCGCGCACCGAGCGGTGCAGCAGCGAGGTGTCTTGCGTCACCATGCCGATGTGGCCGCGCAGGCTGTCCTGGGTAACGTGGGCAATGTCCTGGCCGTCGATCAGGATGCGTCCGCCATCGAGGTCGTAAAACCGCAGCAACAGGTTAACCAGTGTCGATTTGCCGGCGCCGGAGCGGCCTATCAGGCCGATTTTCTCGCCTGGCCTGACGGTCAGCGTGAGCTTATCGATCACGGACTTGTTTTTGCCGTAGCTGAAGTCCACGGCCTCAAAGCGCACTTCGCCGCGCGGCACGTCCAGCGCGGCTGCATCAGGCGCGTCCACGATGGTGTGGGGCCGCGACAGCGTGTTGATGCCGTCCTGCACGGTGCCCACGCTTTCAAAGAGGCTGGTGGTCTCCCACATGATCCAGTGCGACATGCCCTGCAGGCGCAGTGCCATGGCGGTGGCCGCGGCCACCGCGCCCGCGCCGACCTGGCCCAGGTGCCAGAGCCACAGCGAGGTGCCGGCCATGCCCAGGATCAGGCCCATGCTGAGCGTGTGGTTGACGATTTCAAACGCGCTGACGAGGCGCATCTGGGTATAGCCGGTCTTCATGAACTCGCCCATCGCGTCGCGCGCGAAGCCGGCCTCGCGCCGGGTGTGCGAGAACAGCTTGACGGTGGTGATGTTGGTGTAGGCGTCGGTGATGCGGCCCGTCATCAGTGAGCGGGCGTCGGCCTGCTGCTTGCCGATACGGCCCAACCGCGGCACGAAGTAAAAGAGGCTCGCGATGTAGAGCGCCAGCCAGACCAGGAAGGGCGCCACCAGCTTCGTGTCGAAGGCCGCGGCCAGCACTGTCATGGTGGCGATGTAGACGCCCATGGCCACCAGCACGTCGGCCAGCACGAAGAGCGTGTCGCGCACCGCCAGCGCGGTCTGCATGACCTTGGTGGTCAGCCGGCCGGCGAACTCGTCCTGGTAGAAGGACATGCTGTGCCCCAGCATGAGGCGGTGAAAATTCCAGCGCAGCCGCATCGGGAAGTTGATGGCCAGCGTCTGGTGCTTCACGGTGGTCTGCAGCGCCACGGCCGCGATGCTGGCCACCACGAGGAGCGCAAGCCAGCCCAGCGCAGTGCCGTGCTCTGCCCACAGGTTGGCGGGTGCCGTCGCGCCCAGCCAGTCGACGATGCGGCCCAGCATCGCGAACAGCAAGGCCTCAAACACCGCCAACACCGCCGAGAGCAGCGCCAGCAGCAGGATGTAGCCGCGCGCGCCTTCGGTGCAGGCCCACAGAAAGGCCATGAAGCCCTTGGGCGGCAAGGCGGGGTCGGCGTCAGGGTAGGCGGGAAGCTGGCTTTCGAATCGTTTGAAAAAACCCATGGATGTCGGTGTCTTTGGTTTCAGGTGTCTGCTTATAAGGTGTTATGGCTGCAGGAGGGTTGATTTATTGGGGAAGGATTGATGCGCATCGCGCGATGCCGGCCACGCGGGCAGGTCAGCTGAAAAGCTCCAGCAAGCGGTCCAGGCCGCCTTCATTGATGGCCACCATGGCCTGCTCGCGCACGCGCGGCTTGGCATGGTAGGCCACTGAGAGGCCGGCCACGCCCATCATGGGCAGGTCGTTGGCACCGTCGCCCATGGCGATGGCCTGCAGCGGGTTGATGCCCAGCTTGCCGCAGGTCTCGAGCAGCATTTTTTTCTTTTCCGCGCCGTCGCAGATGTCGCCCCAGGGCTGGTCCACCATGCGGCCGGTGAGAAAGCCGTCCTCCACCTCCAGCACGTTGGAGCGTGTGTAGTCGATGCCGAGCTCGTCGCGCACGCGGTCGGTGAAGAAAGTGAACCCGCCGCTGACCAGCAGCACCTTCATGCCGGCCTGCTTGCAGGCCTTCACCAGTTCCGCCGCGCCGGGGTTGAGCTGGAGGCGCTCGCGGTAGACCTGCTCCATGCTGGCCACGCTGACACCCTTGAGCAGGGCCACGCGCTGGCGCAGGCTTTCCTTGTAGTCGCTGATCTCGCCGCGCATGGCCGCCTCGGTGATGGCCGCCACCTCGGCCTTGCGGCCGGCGGCGTCGGCGATCTCATCGACGCATTCGATGTTGATCAGCGTGGAGTCCATGTCGAAGGCGATCAGCTTGAAGGCACTGAGCTTGAGGTCGGGCGTGGCGACGTTGACAACGAGGCCGGGGGAGATTTCTGCGGGGGTCATGCGGGAGTGGCTTCCTTGGTGGGTTGTCCGAGTGAACGCAGGACGTCGCGCACCAGCTGGGCGCGGTCCTTGGGATTTTCGAGCTCGCGCTCTATGCGCAGCTTGTCGTTGCCGGCCAGCCGGATGTGCCGGTTTTTCTGGATCAGCTGCATGATGGCCATCGAATCGATGGGCGGGTCTTTCTTGAAGGTGATGCTGATGGCACCGGGCGCGGCATCGACTTTGACCACGCCGTAAGGCCTGGCGATCACGCGCAGGCGGTGCACGTCGATCAGCGTCTGCGCCTGCGCCGGCAGCTTGCCGAAGCGGTCGACGATTTCCTCGAGCAGCGCGTCGATCTGGTCGGTGTTCTTGGCCGTCGCCAGCTTTTTGTAGAAGGACAGGCGCAGGTGCACGTCGCCGCAGTAGTCGTTGGGCAGCAGGGCCGGTGCGTGCAGGTTGATTTCGGTGGTGACGCTCAGCGGTGACAGCAAATCGGGTTCGCGCCCGGCCTTGAGCGAGGCCACGGCCTCGCTGAGCATCTCGTTGTAGAGCTGAAAACCCACTTCCAGCATGTTGCCGCTCTGGTTTTCGCCCAGCACTTCGCCGGTGCCGCGGATTTCCAGGTCGTGCATGGCCAGGTAAAAGCCCGAGCCGAGTTCCTCCATCTGCTGGATGGCTTCCAGCCGCTGGCTGGCCTGCTTGGTCAGCCCCTCGATGTCGGGCACCATCAAATAGGCATAGGCCTGGTGGTGGCTGCGGCCCACGCGGCCGCGCAGCTGGTGCAGCTGCGCCAGGCCGAAGCGGTCGGCGCGGCTCATCACGATGGTGTTGGCGGTCGGCACGTCGATGCCGGTCTCGATGATGGTGGAGCACAGCAGCAGGTTGTGGCGCTGGGCGATGAAGTCCTTCATCACTCGCTCCAGCTCGCGCTCGGGCATCTGGCCGTGGGCCACGGCGATGCGGGCTTCGGGCAGGATTTCTTCGAGCTTTTCGCGCCGGTTCTGGATGGTCTCGACCTCGTTGTGCAGGAAGTAGACCTGGCCGCCGCGCTTGAGTTCGCGCAGCACGGCCTCTCGGATCACACCGTTGTTTTCGCTGCGCACAAAGGTCTTGATGGCCAGTCGGCGCTGCGGCGCGGTGGCGATCACGCTGAGGTCGCGCAGGCCCTCGAGCGCCATGCCCAGCGTGCGCGGAATCGGCGTGGCGGTCAGCGTCAGCACGTCGACTTCGGCGCGCATGGCCTTCATGGCTTCCTTGTGGCGCACGCCGAAACGATGCTCCTCGTCGATGATGAGCAGGCCCAGGCGCTCGAACTTCACGTCCTGGCTCAGCAGCTTGTGCGTGCCGACCACGATGTCGACCGTGCCGTCGCCCAGGCCCTTGATGGCGGCGCTGATTTCCTTGCCGGAGCGGAAGCGGCTCATCTCGGCGATCTTGACCGGCCATTTGGCGAAACGGTCCACCAGCGTCTGGTAGTGCTGCTCGGCCAGCAAGGTGGTGGGGGCCAGCAGGGCCACCTGCTTGCCGCCGGTGACGGCGATAAAGGCGGCGCGCAGCGCGACCTCGGTCTTGCCGAAGCCCACGTCGCCGCAGACCAGCCTGTCCATGGGGCGCGGGCTGATCATGTCCTGGATCACGGCATGGATGGCGGCGCGCTGGTCGGCGGTTTCCTCGAAGCCGAAGTCGTTGGCGAAGGTCTCGTAGTCGCCGGGCGAGTAGCGGAAGGCATGGCCTTCGCGCGCGGCGCGGCGCGCGTAGATGTTGAGCAGCTCGGCGGCCGAGTCGCGTATCTGCTCGGCGGCCTTGCGTTTGGCTTTTTCCCACTGGCCGCTGCCCAGCTTGTGCAGCGGGGCTTCTTCGGCGCTGACGCCGGTGTAGCGGCTGATCAGGTGCAACTGGCTGACGGGCACATACAGCGTGGCCTTGTCGGCGTACTCGAGGTGCAAAAACTCCTGCAGCAGCGGCGTGCCGTCGGCATTCGTGCCCTGGCCCAGGTCCATGTTGATCAGGCCGCGGTAGCGGCCTATGCCGTGGGCGCTGTGCACCACCGGGTCGCCGACGTTGAGCTCCGAAAGGTCCTTGATCAGCGCTTCGACGTCGCTGACCTGCTCCTGCTTTTTGTTGCGGCGGCGCACGGTGGCGCCGGCGGCGAACAGCTCGGTCTCGGTGATGAAATCGATGCCTTCTTCCAGCCAGCTGAAGCCGGTGTTGAGGGCGGCGGTGGCGATGCCCAGCTTTTCGTCGCTGGCCTGGAAGTCTTCGAGCGAGTCAAAGGCCGGCGGGCTGACGCTGCTGGCGCGCAGGAAGTCCAGCAGGCTTTCGCGCCGGCCCTCGCTTTCGGCCAGCACCAGCACGCGGTGGGCGGTGTTGCGCACATGGCCCTTGAATTTGGCCAGCGGGTCTTCGGCGCCGCGCACCACGGCCATTTCGCCGAGTTTCTGGAACTGGGCGTTGTCGGCCACGTCTTCCACCGTGGCGCGTATCGCCAGCTGGGCGTAGTCGTTGGCGCGCGCGTAGAACTGCTCGATGCCCAGGAACAGCGATTCGGGCGGCAGCGCCGGTCGGTCGGGCGCGTCGCGCACCAGCCGGTAGCGGTCCTTGGTGTCCTGCCAGAAGCGCTGGAAGGCCGGTTCGAGGTCACCGTGCAGCACTACCGTGGCGTCGCTGCCCAGGTAGTCGAACACCGTGGCGGTTTCTTCAAAGAAGAGCGGCAGGTAGTACTCGATGCCGGCGGTGGCCACGCCGTTGCCCATGTCCTTGTAGATGCGGCTCTTGGTCGGGTCGCCGTCCAGCAGCTCGCGCCAGCGGCTGCGGAATTTGGCGCGCGCATCGTCGTCCATGGGAAATTCGCGCCCTGGCAGCAAGCGCACTTCGGGTACCGGATAGAGGCTGCGCTGGCTGTCGGGGTCGAAGGTGCGGATGCTGTCGATCTCGTCGTCGAACAGGTCGACGCGGTAAGGCACGGGGCTGCCCATGGGAAACAAATCGATCAGCCCGCCGCGCACCGCGTATTCGCCGGGGCTGACCACCTGCGTGACGTGGCTGTAGCCGGCCAGCGTGAGCTGGGCTTTGAGGCGCGTTTCATCAAGCTTTTGCTTGACCTTGAACTGAAAGGTATAGCCGGCCAGGAAGCTGGGCGGCGCCAGGCGGTACAGCGCCGTGGTGGCGGGCACGATGACCACGTCGGCGCCGGTTTCCTTGTCGCGTTGCTGGATGCGCCACAGCGTGGCCAGCCGTTCGCTGATCAGGTCCTGGTGCGGCGAGAAGGTGTCGTAGGGCAGGGTTTCCCAGTCGGGAAACAGCGCGCAGCGCAGGTCGGGTGCGAAGAAGGTGATCTCGTCCATCAGGCGCTGGGCCGTGGTGGCGTCCGAAGTGACGATGGCGGTGAGCTTGCCGGCGGCTTTTTCGCGTGTGCCCAGGCGTGCCAGCAGCAGGGCATCGGCGGAACCGGCGGGCTGGGGCAGTGTGTAGCGTTTGCCGGAGGCGAGTGGGGGTAGCTGCATGAATCGGTACGACGGTGAGGGCTGGCCAGGTGGGTTCTGTCAATCGGAAATGAAAGAAATGATTCGGCAAAAGCCAGGCACCCCAAACTATGCGGAGTGGGGTGCCCTGTGTATTCAATATGTGATTTTAGAATCTATGATGAAGTTATGACGACAAGCCCTGCCAATACCCGTCCTGAACCCCGTTTTTTTGTGCTGATCCCTTGCGCAGGACAAGGAAGCCGGGCCGGAACGGCCAAAGCCAAGCAATACCAGCTGATTGACGGGCTGCCCATGGTGAGGCATACCGTGGAGGCTTTCCGGGCGCTGCCGGATACTTTTGCAGCCGTCTGGGTGGTGGTTTCGCCGTCTGACGATGACTTTCTCGAGGTGTTCCCGGACTTCAACCAGGGCAATGAAGTCCTGCTGGTGGGCGGGGGCGCCACGCGCGCGGCGACGGTGCTCAACGGCCTCAAAGCCATGGTGGAGCAGCCCGGCGGCGCGGCCCTGGGCGACTGGGTGCTGGTGCACGATGCGGCGCGCTGCCTGGTCACGCCCGAACAGATCAAGGCCCTGATCAGGGAATGCCGCAACGATGCCGTTGGCGGCCTGCTGGCGCAAAAGCTGCCCGATACGCTGAAAACCGAACGTGACGGCCGCGTGGCCTCCACCCTGGACCGCAGCGACAAATGGCTGGCGCAAACGCCGCAGATGTTTCGCATCGGGGCCTTGATCGACGCCTTGCGGCAGGCCGGGGATGCCGTCACCGATGAATCCAGTGCCATGGAGGCGGTGGGCCTTTCGCCCCGGCTGGTGAGCGGCAGCGCGCAGAACTTCAAGGTCACCTATCCGGAAGATTTTGCGCTGGCTGAAGCCATCCTTGAGCGGCGCAGAAAATAGCGCATGGCTGCCCCATCAACCCCATTCAACCCACATCATTCTTGTAAGGCCCCACGATGACCGCCATGAACTTTCGAATCGGTGAAGGCTGGGACACGCATGCCCTGGTGCCCGGGCGCAAGCTCATCATAGGCGGGGTCGACATTCCCCACACCGTGGGCCTGCTCGGCCATTCGGATGCCGATGTGCTGCTGCACGCGATCACCGATGCGCTGCTGGGCGCGGCGGGGCTGGGCGACATCGGCTCGCATTTTCCGGACACCGATGCGCGCTTCAAGGGCGCGGATTCGTCGGTGCTGCTCACGGAGGTGGGGCGGCTGCTGGCCGAGCGCGGCTGGAAGGTCGTCAATATCGACAGCACCGTGGTCGCGCAGGCGCCCAAACTCGCCCCGCATATTGCCGCGATGCGCGGCAACATCGCTGCTGCCCTGGGGCTGGACGCCGGACAGGTCAATGTGAAGGCCAAAACGGCCGAGAAGCTGGGACCGGTCGGTCAGGGCCTGAGCATGGAAGCTCGCGCCGTGGTGCTGCTGCAGGGCTGAACCGGCGGGGCCTAGCTCCGGCGCAGCTTGATGTGCGCGGCCAGGCCGCCCGAACCGGTGTTGGCCAGGCCGAACACGCCGCCCATGCGGTGAATGGTTTTTTCCACGATTGCCAGGCCCAGGCCGGCGCCGGTGGCGGCGGTGCGGGCGGCGTCGCCGCGGAAAAACGGCCGCGTGAGTTTTGACAGGGTTTCGGGCGCCACGCCCATGCCGTGGTCGCGTACCTTGATCAGCACCCACTGGTCGCGGGCCTTGGCGGCGATGTCGACCAGGGCAATGCCGGTCTCCGGCGTTTTGCCGTAGCGCCTGGCGTTTTCCAAGAGGTTGGCGATCACGCGGGACAGCTCGACCTCATCGGCCAGCACCGCCATGTCGTCGGGAATGGCGACGGTCACGCGCATGTCCTCGTAGTCGGCCACCGCATAAACCGCGGCATCGACCACCGCATTGAGCGACACGCGTTCCAGCCGCGGCGGCTCGGGCCGGGCGTAATCGAGGAATTTGTCGATGATGGCGTCCAGCTGGGTGATGTCGGCCGCCATGTGCTCGCGCGCGTCGGCGTCGGTGACACTCATCTCGGTTTCCAGGCGCAGGCGTGCCAGCGGCGTGCGCAGGTCGTGCGAAATGCCGGCCAGCATGATGACCCGGTCCTGTTCGATCTTGGAGAGCTGCTCGGCCATGCGGTTAAAGCCGATGTTGACTTCGCGGATCTCGCTGGTGGCGACCTTCTCGTCAAGCAGGCTGGCGTCGAAATCGCCGTCGCGCATGCGGCTGGCCGCGAAGGACAGCTGCTTGAGCGGTCGGTTGATCAACCGGGCGATAAAGGCCGCCCCCGCCAGCGACAGCACGGCCGCCGTGATCAGCCAGATGACCCAGGTGCTGTTGCGCGACGGGCCTATCTTGGACGGGTCGGTGAGCAGCCAGTAGGAATCGCCGTCGATGGCAAAGCCCACCCACAGGCCCTTCTGGCCGTTGACGCTGCTGGCCACGACGGTGCCGTTGCCCAGCCGGGCCCTGAGCTCTTCAGCGGTGCGCTCGCCGAGCTCGTCGCTCTCGAACAGCTCGAACTTGTCCTTGGGTTCGCGCGGCGTGATGCGCACGCGTTCCTCGTCGGCCAGGGTCTTGATCAGCGAGACGCGGGCGATGGCGTCGGAATAGCGCAGCGCGGCCCGGCTCAGGTTGACGAGGGAAGCCAACTGCTGCGCGCTCTGGATGGCGCGCGGCTCGGACTCAAGCGCCCGGAAGGTCTGCAGCCAGGCCACGATGGAGCCGAACAGCAGCAGGGATAAAAAGAAAAATGTCCGCCAGAACAGGCTGAAGCCGCGCCGCGGGCGCATTTCCAGCGGTGCCGGTGCGGTTTCAAGGGGGACCGGGTTGGTGGCGTCCATAAAAAGTGGGTACGTGCCGGGTGGGCGAGCTGGAAATGGACGTTAGCACGATACGCGCGCACCACGGCAGACAAGCTGTAGCCGCCTGTTGCAGGCGCGCGTCAGTGAATTCTCCAAACCAGCATGAGCCGCGGGACTGGCTTTGCCAGACCGCAGGCGGGCGGCCCCCTCGGGGGGCAGCGCATTACACGAAGCCGAAGGCGCAGTGAAAAGCGTGGGGGCTAGTTAGTGCCGTCCGGCACGAACACGTAGCCTATGCCCCAGACCGTCTGGATGTAGCGGGGCACCGCCGCATCGACTTCGATCAGCTTGCGCAGGCGCGAGACCTGCACGTCCAGGCTGCGGTCGAAGGGCTCGAACTCGCGGCCGCGGGCCAGCTGCGCCAGCTTTTCGCGCGACAGCGGCTGGCGCGGATGTCGCACCAGGGTCTTGAGCATGGCGAACTCGCCGGTGGTCAGGGGCAGTTCCTCGCCGTTCTTGTGCAGGGTCCGCAGGCCCATGTCGAAAGAGAAGGGGCCAAAGGTGATGACCTCCTGGTCGCTGGACGGCGCGCCGGGCACTTCGGCGGTGGGGCGGCGGCGCAGCACGGCGTGGATGCGGGCCAGCAGCTCACGGGGATTGAAGGGCTTGGCAAGGTAGTCATCCGCGCCGACTTCCAGGCCGACGATGCGGTCCACGTCCTCGCCCTTGGCGGTCAGCATGATGATGGGAGTGCGGTCGTTGGCCGCGCGCAGCCGGCGGCAGATGGACAGGCCGTCTTCGCCGGGCATCATCAGGTCCAGGACGATCAGGTCGACGGCGTCCCGCAGCATGATGCGGTTCAGGGCCTTGCTGTCTTCGGCCAGGATGACTTCGAAACCCTCCTGGGCGAGGTAGCGGCGCAACAGGTCGCGGATGCGGGCATCGTCGTCAAGAATCAGGATTTTGTCGGCACGGGCGTTAGGTTGAGCTTGGGTCATAGTCGTCTGGTAATTTGTAACAGAGCCATTTTGAAGGCTGAAAACACGAGATGTCTCGTTTTTCAGTCGGTTTGACACACTGTTACAAAAGTTGCGGCGATGTGCAACTGTGAGCCCGGCCGCAGGCCTTGTTGTCGCAATGCTCCTACAGGGATCGTCAAAATCACATGCAAAAATGGGCGGCCGCTTCTGCGCACCTGTTGCTGCAGTGCGTTACCCGCCGTAAACAAAAAGCGGCCCGGCCGGAAACGGGCATCGGCCGCCGTCACCTTGGGGGCCCGAGTGACTTGCAAAAGCCACAAAAAGCGCGGCAACCCTGAGGACTGTTTATGGCTTCTTTTCTCTTTTTTCGGCCCAGCGCCGGGAACACCCCCGAAAGGTTTTTTTGATGCGAACTCCCACCCTGATTGCCGCATGCGCCCTGTTTGCCGGCGCCGCGCTGGCCTCCAGCGCCATGGCCCAGACCCCGCAGCATGAAACACTGCAGAACGTGGCCCAGCTGTCGGCCAGCGGTTCGGTCGAGGTGCAGCAGGACCTGCTGTCGATTTCCCTGAGTACCACCCGCGACGGCAGCGACGCCGGCGTCGTGCAGGCCCAGCTCAAGCAGGCCCTGGACAGCGCGCTCACGCAGGCCAAGCAGGCCGCCGCCCCGGGCCAGATGGATGTGCGCACCGGCAATTTCAGCCTCTACCCGCGCTACGGCAAGGACGGCAAGATCAACGGCTGGCAGGGTTCGACCGAGCTGGTGCTGGAAGGCAAGGACTTTCCACGCATCACCGGCACGGCGGGCAAGATCCAGACTCTTACCATGAGCAACGTGAGTTTTGCCCTGAGCCGCGAGCAGCGCGCGAAAGTCGAGGGCGAGGCCCAGGCTCAGGCGATAGAGCGCTTCAAGGCCAAGGCCGGCGAAATCGCGCGCGGCTTCGGGTTTTCCAGCTACAGCCTGCGCGAGGTTTCCATCAACGCCAATGACCAGGGCAGCCCGCCGCGCCCTCGCATGATGGCGATGTCGGCCAAGGCTGAAATGGCCGATGCCGGCGTTCCGGTGGAAGCCGGCAAAAGCACGGTGCTGGTCAATGTGTCGGGTTCGGTGCAGATGAAATGATGAAGCGGGGCGGCTAAGGCCGCCCCGGACCGCTCAGGCCGCCGAGGCGCAGGCTTGCTGCTTGCGGCGGTGATGGCGGGCGACAAGCTTGGCGCGCAGGTGGTCGTAAGCCCAGTTAAAGCCGAAGGTATAGGGCAGGAAAAACAGCACGATCGCGATGTCCAGCACAAAGGCTTCCCACAGGCCTATGTCCAGCCACCAGGCGGCCAGCGGTACCACCGCGATGATCAGGCCGATTTCAAACAGCACAGCATGCACGGCACGCGCCACCAGGGTGCGCTCAAAGCCCATGCGGCGCTGCGCCCGGTCGAACAGGGCGTTGAACAGCATATTCCAGCTCATGGCCATCAGCGAGACCATCAGCGTCAGCAGGCCCATGTGCGCCAGCGAATAGCCGAGCAGCCAGGCGCCCAGGGGCGCGCAGATGGCGATGGCCAGAACTTCAAAGCCGAGGGCGTGGAAAAAACGTTCTTTGAGGGATTTCTGCAGACTCACGATGCACTTCACTTTCTGGCTGATTCGGGCCCCCTCAGCAGAGATGCTGGGTGGTCATGAGGGTATTTTCATCGCTATTTCAAATACATTAAAATCAATAACTATCGTAAAAACAGATAAAAGACCGCCGTATGCGCCACTCCCCGGAAGCCTTGACTGCTTTTGCCGAGGCCGCCACCCTGGGCTCGTTTTCGGCCGCGGCACGCAAGCTGGGCAAAAGCCAGTCGACCGTCAGCAGCGCCATCGCCAACCTGGAAATCGACCTGGGCATCACGCTGTTTGACCGCAGCAGCCGCAAGCCGGCCCTGACGGAGCACGGCAAGGTCATGCTGGGCAAGGTGCAGGAAATCCTGGCGGCCAGCGACCGGCTGGACCGCGCCGCCAGCCAGTTGGGCGGCGGCATGGAGCCCAAACTCAGCGTGGTCTGGTCCGACACCTACCAATCCGACCGGTTTGAGGAAATGCTGCTGGCGTTTGAGCAGCGCTTCCCGGACCTTGAATTCGAATGCCTGATTGCTGAGCACGGCGACCTGGTCTCGCTGGTGCAGACCGGACGGGCGCACATAGGCGTGGTGGCGGCGCAAAACGCCTATCCGCCTGACGTAGGCTCGGCCACCATTGCCGAGCAGTCTGAAATCACGCTGTTCGTGGCCACGGCCCACCCGCTGGCCGGCATGAAAGACATCACGCCCGAGTTGTTGGCCGGCTTCAGGGAATTGCGGCTGGATACTTATATAGAGGGAGAGCAGGGCGCCCAGGGCCTGCCCCAGTCGCGCCGCGCCTGGTCGGCACCCAGCTACCTCATGCTGATGGAAATGGCAGTGCTGGGTTTTGGCTGGGCGGCGATTCCACGCTGGATGGTGACGCGTTTTGCCACCGGCAAGCTCAGCGAACTCGACGCGCGCGGCTGGCCGCGGCGCGTGCCGGTCGATGCCGTGTGGTCGCGCCAGCGTTCCCTGGGCCGTGCCGGCACCTGGTTGCTGCAGGAAATGCTGGCGCCTGCCGGAGCTGGAAATCCGGCCGGGATTCCGGGTGAGATGTGAAAAAGCCCGCAGCCCTGGCGGGCATGCGGGCGGGTGGCGACGGGCGCAGCAGGCGCGCCTGCGACGGGGTCGGTCAGAAGCGGTAGCGCAGGCCCAGGCTGGTGGTGCTGACGCGCTCCTTGCCGGTGCCCACGAACTTCAGGTCATGCTCGTCCCATGCCAGCACGGCCGACAGGGCCGGGGTAAACGCCCATTCGGCGCCTATGCCGTAAGACACGCCCCAGTTGCTCTCACTGCCGGAGGCCAGGCCTGAAGCCGGCGAGGCGGACACGCGGGTGTGCCCGTAGGTCGTTCCCAGCTTGCCCAGCAGGTTGAAGGAGTTGCTCAGCGGCAGGCGCCCGACCAGGCTCAGGCTGATGCCTTGCGCTTCTGTCTGCCCACCGCCGCGGTTGGCCTTGCCGAAATCGGTGTAACCCAGTTCCAGGCCGAAGTTGTTGTTGAAGTAGCTGCCGCCGTAGAGGTTGTACGAGGTGTCCTTGTTGTCAGACGGGAAAGCGCCGGCGCCGCTGGGCAGCGAGAAGTCCGACTGGCCCACGTTCAGGCCGAAGTAGCGCGAGCCCGGTGCATAAAAAGAGTAGTTGCTGCTGCTCGACATGCCGGTGCTGGAGCTGCTCTGGGCTTGCGCGCCGGTGGCGGCTGCCAGCGCGGCCGCGGCCAGCAGGGTGGCTGAAAAGGTACGGGTCAATGATGGCATGGTGCTTCCTTCAACGGATTTCAGGGGATGAATGGGCGGCGTTACGCTTGTGGCAAAACGGCCGCATGTTGTTGATTTCCGTCGTGAAATTTAAGGGGAACCTGGGTGTACTTTTGTGGGTGCAAAAGTTAAATCCCTGTAGGACAAGCGGAAGTTTTCCCGCAGAGTTTGCGCACAGCGGGCTGCGCCGGCGCGGTGCCGCGCAGGGCTTCTGAGCCGATTTTTGCGGTGCTAAAGTCAGGGCATGCCGCTCATTACTTACCTGCCCGGAAGCACAGCGCTGGTCCTGGATTCGCCCCACAGCGGAACGGTCTACCCGGCGGATTTCCGGCACGCCTGCGAACTCGCCGTGCTGCGCAGTGCCGAAGACACCCATGTCGAAAAACTCTACGACTTTGCCCCCGCGCTGGGCGTGCATTGGGTTGAGGCGCACTTTCCGCGCAGCTACCTCGACGCCAACCGCAACACCACGGAAATGGACGTGGGCCTGCTGGACGGGCCCTGGCCCGGGCCGGTGGAGACCGATCCCAAGATCCTGTCCAAGGTGCGTCTGGGCAAGGGCCTGATCTGGCGTACCACGGACGAAGGCGTACCGCTGTACGACCGCAAGCTGGGTGTGGCGGAAATCCAGGCCCGCATAGAGCAATGCTGGAAGCCCTACCACGCGGCCGTGGCGCGCGCGATTGACGCCGCCCACAAGGCGCATGGCTACAGCATCCACATCAACTGCCATTCCATGCCGGCGGTGGCCTCCAGCAGCGCCACGGATTTTCCGGGCGAGGCGCATGCCGACTTCGTGGTGGGCGACCGCGAAGGCACGACGGCCAGCAAGGCTTTGTCCAGGATGGTGTGCGAACACTTGAAGGCGCGCGGTTACAGCGTGGCCTACAACCACCCCTACAAGGGCGTGGAACTGGTTCGCCGCTACAGCCGGCCCGCCGAATACCGGCACAGCATCCAGCTCGAAATCAACCGCAAGCTGTACATGGACGAAAGCAGCTTCGCGCTGACACCCGGCGCTGAATCGCTCAAGGCCAGTTTGCGTTCGCTGGTCGAACGGCTGCTCAAAACCGACCCTCGCGCAATGTGAAGCCCGCGGGCCGCCGTCCGCATTTTTTGCCCCAACCCCGCCGCCATGCTTACCTTTTTCAGCGACAGCCACCACGCCCATGCCCCGCAGTACGAATTTTTTCGCGGCGAGCGCGTGCCCTGTTTTGAAACACCTGCGCGCGCCGACTACGTCAAAGCCCGCCTGAGCGAACGCGGCCATGTGCTGCAGACGCCCGATGCCGACAGCCGCGCGGTGCTGGCCAAGGTGCACAGCGCCCGCTACCTGGCGTTTCTGGAACATGCCTGGCGCGACTGGGTGCAGCTGGAGGCCGGCAACGAGCAGCGCCAGCCCTTTCCCTCGGTATGGCCGGTGCGCACGCTGCGCAGCGACGTGGAGCCGCTCAACTTCACCGCGCGGCTGGGCTTGTATTCGATGGACAGCGGCACGCCGCTATCTGCCGGCACCTGGCAGGCCGCCAAGACCGGCGCGGATGCCGCCGCCAGTGCGGCGGCCCTGCTCACGGCAGGGGAACGCGCCGTGTTTTGCTGCAGCCGCCCGCCCGGGCACCATGCGGGGCCCGACTTCATGGGGGGCTATTGTTTTTTGAACAATGCCGCGGTGGCCGCCCAGGCACTGCGGAGTGGCGGCGCGGCGCGTGTGGCGGTGCTGGACGTGGATTACCACCACGGCAACGGCACACAAAGCATTTTTTACGACCGCGCCGACGTGCTGTTTGTGAGCCTGCACGGCGACCCCATGACCGAGTATCCGTTTTACCTGGGCCATGCCGACGAAACCGGCGCGGGTGCGGGCGCGGGCTTCAACCTGAACCTGCCGCTACCGGCGGGCTGCACGGCGGCGCGCTGGTTCGAGGCGCTGGAAGCGGCCTGCCTGCGCATCGCCGGCTTCAAGGCGGACGCGCTGGTGGTGTCGCTGGGCCTGGACACCTTTGCCGGGGACCCGATCTCCAAATTCGCGCTGCAGCCGGATGATTTCATCCGCCTCGGCGAGCGCCTGGGCAAGCTGGGCCTGCCCACGGTGTTTGTGCTCGAAGGCGGCTATGCGGCCGCCGAACTGGGCACCAATGCCGTCAACGTCATTGAAGGTTTTGAAGGCTGCTGATGGACAAAGTCGACTGCGTGGTGATAGGCGCGGGTGTGGTGGGCCTGGCCGTGGCGCGCGCGCTGGCGTTGCGGGGCAGGGAGGTCATGGTGCTGGAGGCCGCCGATGCGATAGGCACGGGCACCAGCTCGCGCAACAGCGAGGTGATACACGCCGGCATTTACTACCCGCAAGGCTCGCTCAAGGCCAGGCTGTGCGTGGAGGGCAAGGAGCTGCTGTATGCCTACTGCGCCGAACGCGGCATAGGCCACAGGCGCTGCGGCAAGCTGATTGTGGCGACCAGCCAGGCGCAAGTTGCGCAGCTGCAGGGCATACGCGACAAGGCCGCGGCCAATGGGGTGAATGACCTGGTGCTGCTGACACGCGAGCAGGCCCGCGCGCTGGAGCCGCAACTCGAATGTGTGGCCGCGCTGCATTCACCCAGCACCGGCATTGTTGACAGCCACGGCCTGATGCTGGCGCTGCAGGGCGACCTCGAGAACGCAGGTGGGCTGGTTGCGCTCAATTCACCGCTGGCACGTGCTGAATGCTCAGCATCGGCGATTTACCTGGCGGCGCAAGACGGCACCGAGCTCGAAGCCACAAGCGTCGTCAACGCCGCAGGGCTGCAGGCCCAGCAGCTGGCCGGGCGCTTTGCCGGCCTGCCTGCGCGGCATGTGCCGCCCAGTCATTACGCCAAGGGCAACTACTTCACGCTGCCGGGACGCTCGCCGTTCAGCCGCCTGATCTATCCCGTGCCCGAGGCCGCGGGCCTGGGCGTGCACCTGACGGTGGACATGGGCGGCCAGGCCAAGTTCGGTCCCGATGTGCAGTGGGTGGATTCGCCCGACGACCTGGTGGTGGACCCGGCGCGCGGCGAGGCTTTTTACGCCGAGGTGCGCAAGTACTGGCCGGCGTTGGCCGACGATGCGCTGGCGCCGGGTTATGCCGGCATACGCCCCAAGATCCAGGCGCCCCATGAGGCCGCCAAGGACTTCCTCATCCAGGGCCCCCGCGATCACGGCGTGGCGGGCCTGGTCAATCTCTTCGGCATTGAATCGCCGGGGCTCACGAGCTCGCTGGCGATTGGCGACTATGTGAGCCGGCTGCTGTAAGGCCGCTTACTGCGCCGCCCAGCCGCCGTCCATGTTCCAGGCCACGCCGCGCACATTGTTGCCGGCCGGCGAGCAGAAAAACACCGCCAGCGCGCCCAGTTCTTCGGGCGTGGTGAATTGCATGGAGGGTTCTTTTTCGCCCAGCAATTGCTTGGTCGCCGCCTCGTTGCTGATGTTGCCGGCGGCGGCCTTGGCATCCACCTGTTTTTGCACCAGGGGCGTGAGCACCCAGCCGGGGCAGATGGCGTTGCAGGTGACACCCGTGGTGGCGTTCTCGAGCGCGGTGACTTTGGTCAGGCCCACGATGCCGTGCTTGGCGGCGACGTAGGCGGATTTTTCGGCCGAGCCGACCAGGCCGTGGACCGAGGCCACGTTGATGATGCGGCCCCAGCCCTTGCCGCCGTTGGCCGCCAGCATGGCGGGCAGGGCCAGGCGGGTGGCGTGGAAGGCGCTGCTCAGGTTGATGGCGATCACGGCGTCCCAGCGCTCGACCGGGAAGTTCTCGACGCGGGCCACGTGCTGGATGCCGGCGTTGTTGACCAGGATGTCGACCTGGCCGAACTGCGCGACGGCATAACGCATCATGTCCTCGATGTCGGCGACCTTGCTCATGTCGGCGCCGTGGTAGGCCACGCGCGCGCCCAGCGCTTCCACCTCGGCCTTGGGGCCGTCCACGTCGCCGAAGCCGTTAATGACAATGTTGGCGCCTTGCGCCGCCAGCGCCTTGGCGATGCCCAGGCCTATCCCGCTGGTCGAGCCGGTGACGAGGGCTGTTTTACCTTTGAGCATATTGTTTCTCCGGATGATTTACGATGGTTGAACTGGGAATCCGAACCTCGCGCCGTGCACCTGGCGCCGGGTTGATTTCTCAAGCAATTATCAAGCCTTTGAATTGAACCGCCGCACCATGACCCAACCTACGCTGAACTACGTAAACTGCCCCGATGCTGGCGGCGGCCACCGCATGGCTTACTGGCAGTGGGGCAGGGCGGACAGCTCGCACCTCGTCGTCTGTGTGCACGGCCTGTCGCGCCAGGGGCGCGATTTTGATGTGCTGGCGCGGGCGCTGTGCGAGCAGGCCGACGTGCGCGTGGTTTGCCCCGATGTGGTGGGCCGCGGCGAAAGCGACTGGCTCAAGGACCCCATGGGCTACCAGCTGCGCACCTATGCGGGCGACATGCTGGCGATGCTGGGCCAGTTGCACGCCCAGGCGCCGGTGGCCTCGCTGGACTGGGTGGGCACCAGCATGGGCGGGCTGATCGGTGTGGCGGTGTGTGGAACGCCCAACTTGCCTTTGCCGGTGCCTGTGCGCAGGCTGGTGCTCAATGATGTCGGCCCGGCCATCCAATGGCAGGCGATTGTGCGTATTGGCGCCTACCTGGGCCAGGCCGGCCACTTCGGCTCGGTGCAGGAGGCGGCCGATGCGATGTGGGCGATCTCCCAGAGCTTCGGCCCGCACACGCCCGAGCAGTGGCTGGCACTGTCGCGCCCCATGCTCAGGCGCGTTTCTGAAGCCGCCGATGCCAAGTGGCGCCTGCACTACGACCCGGCCATCGCCGTGCCTTTCAAGCAGGAAACCGAGGAATCCGCGCGCCAGGGCGAGACCATGCTCTGGCAGCTCTACGACAATATCAAGGCCGACACCCTGGTAATACGGGGCCGGCAATCCGACTTGCTGAGCCCGCAAACGGCTCAGGCCATGACGCAGCGCGGGCCGCGTGCCCGCGTGGTGGAATTCGAAGGCGTGGGACATGCGCCCACGCTGATCGCGCCCGACCAGCTCGCCGCCGTGACAGGCTTTTTGCTGGGCTGAGGCCGCGCAACCATTTGACTGAAGTTTCATGAAAAGCAATGTGGTCGGGCCCGGTGGCCCGACAGCCTCCCAGGGGGCGAATGCCTCCATCGTGACCGCCACGGCCGACAGCCTGCCGGACCAGCCGCATGCGCTGGCCCGCGCCCGCGCGTTCGCCGAGCCCCTGATCGCCAGCGAAACGCATGACACGGGTGAAAACATCCTCGCCCATGCCGACGCGGTGGCGGCCATCCTCAAGACCATAGGCGGCTCCGAAGCCATGCAGGCGGCCAGCTACCTGGTCTATGCCTGCCAGCATTTGAACAAGCCGCAGGAAGTGATCACCAAGGCCTTCGGCGCCAACTACGCCGCGCTGGCGATGGAGACCACCAAGCTGGTCCAGGTGCAGCGCCAGGCGCGTTCGGCGAATGCCAAGGCCCAGCTGCTGGACGACCCGGCCGCGCAGACCGAAAACGTGCGCAAGATGCTGCTGGCCTTCTCGCGCGACCTGCGTGTGGTCATGCTGCGGCTGGCGTCCCGCCTGCAGACTTTGCGCCACTACGCCGCGACGCGGCAGACCGCGCCGCTGCCGCTGGCCTACGAATCGCTGCATGTTTTTGCGCCGCTGGCCAACCGCCTGGGCATCTGGCAGATCAAATGGGAAATGGAGGACCTGGCTTTCCGTTTCCTGGAGCCCGAGACCTACAAGCAGACGGCCCGCCTGCTCGACGAAAAGCGGGTGGAGCGCGAAGGCTTTATGGAAGCCCTGCGCGCGCAGCTGGAGCGCGAACTCAACCAGAACGGCATTGCCGCGCTGGTGCAGGGGCGGCCCAAGCACATCTACAGCATTGTGAAAAAAATGCGCGGCAAGTCGCTGGACTTCGAGCAGGTTTTTGACATACGCGCGCTGCGCGTGATCGCCGCCGACGTGAAAGGCTGCTATGCGGCGCTCGGCTACGTGCATTCGCGCTTCACGCCGGTGGACGGCGAATTCGACGACTACATCGCCAAGCCCAAGAGCAACGGCTACCAGTCGCTGCACACGGTGGTGCGCGATGAGGCGGGCAGGGCGGTGGAAATCCAGGTGCGCACCCAGGCCATGCACGACCACGCCGAGCACGGCGTGGCCGCACACTGGGCCTACAAGGAGGCCGGCACCAAGGGCTACGGCGGTGTCTCGGCCAGCAGCGAATACGACGCCAAGATCGCCGTGCTGCGCCAGTTGCTGGCCTGGGAGCGTGATCTTTCGGGGCCGGCGGCCCAGCGCGCGCGTGACGCCAAGCAAGGCCTGTTCGAGGACCGCATCTACGTGCTGACGCCGGACGCCGCCATCGTGGAGCTGCCGCAGGGCGCGACCACGGTGGACTTTGCCTACAGCGTGCATACCAGCCTGGGCCATCGCTGCCGCGGCGCGCGCATCGACGGCGTCATGGTGCCGCTCAATACACCGCTGCAGAACGGCCAGACCGTGGAGGTGATCACCGTCAAGGAGGGCGGGCCTTCGCGCGACTGGCTCAACCCTGAGCTTGGTTTTCTGAGCAGCCATCGCGCGAAGTCCAAGGTGCGCGCCTGGTTCAACGCGCTGGCCATGGAGCAGACCGTGGCCAGGGGCCGCGAGGCCGTGGAAAAACTGCTGCAGCGCGAAGGCAAGACGGCGATGAAGCTGGACGACCTGGCGGCGCAGCTCGGCTTCAAGGCGGCGGATGATTTGTTTGAGGTTGTGGGCAAAGACGAGTTGTCCCTGCGCACCATAGAGAACATGCTCAGGCCGCCCGAACCGGTCTTGAGCCAGGACGATTACGTGCTGGCAAAAAAAGCCCGAGCACCCAACCCGAACGCCAAGAAGGCGGCGGGCGGTGTGCTGGTGGTCGGCATGGGATCCCTGCTCACGCAGCTGGCCAAGTGCTGCAAACCCGCGCCGCCCGATGAGATTCTCGGTTTTGTCACCAAGGGCAAGGGCGTCAGCATCCACCGCAGCGACTGCAGCAACTTCCGCAACATGGCCGCCGGCAGCCCGGACCGCGTGATCGAGGTGCAATGGAATTCGCCCAAGACACCCGATGGTGCGGTGTATCCGGTGGACGTCGCCGTCGAGGCAGCCGACCGGCAGGGTCTGCTGCGCGATATTTCCGAGGTCTTCGCCAAGGAAAAAATGAACGTGATCGGCGTGCAGACGCAGTCGGTGAAAGACAACCGCGGCGGCACAGCCTGGATGACTTTCACCGTGGAAGTGGCGCAATCAGGCCGCCTCAACCAGGTGCTGGCCGTCGTGGCCGAGGTGCCGGGTGTGCGTTCCGCACGAAGGCGCTGAGCGCACGTGGCGGAACCGCAATTTGTCGTGCTACAATGCTAGCTTCGAACAGTCCTTAGGCGCGTAGCTCAGCTGGTTAGAGCACCACCTTGACATGGTGGGGGTCGTTGGTTCGAGTCCAATCGCGCCTACCAATTCCCTCGAAACGGTTCCTGTCCAGGCTTTTGCATCCATGATGCGGGCCCATCACACAGGGTAAACCAAGGGGATTGTGTACATCAGAATTCCTAGAATGTATTGAACCCCGGCGCTTGATCGCTGGCCGTCATTCAGAGGAGAAATCAGTGCCAAAAAGCAAATCCACCAGCCCGGCATCCGGCCTTCCGCCTTCACAGGGCGATGCGGCTGCCGACGGTAATTCCGGCGCCAGAAGCGGCCGGGCTGCCGGCAAGGCTGCGGCGTCCCGCGTGATCAAGAAGTACCCGAACCGGCGGCTCTACGACACCGAGACCTCGACCTACATCACGCTCACCGAGGTGCGGCAGCTGGTAATGGAGAGCGCCGATTTTGTGGTGCGCGATGCCAAGACCAACGAAGACCTGACGCGCAGCATCCTGCTGCAGATCATTCTCGAGGAAGAGACCGGCGGCGCGCCCATGTTCACCGAGGCCGTGCTGGCCAACATCATCCGTTTTTACGGCAATGCGATGCAGGGCTTCATGGGCGCCTACCTGGAGAAAAATGTCCAAAGCTTCATGGACCTGCAGGTCAAGATGGCCGAGCAGTCCAAGGGGCTGACACCTGAAATGTGGGCGCAGTTCATGAATGCGCAGTCGCCCATGATGCAGGGAATGATGGGCACCTATGTGGAGCAATCCAAGAACGTTTTCACGCAGATGCAAGAGCAGATGCAAAAGCAGAGCGAGCAGATGCTGCAGGCTTTCGGCTTGAAAAAATGAACTGAACGCGGGGCCTTGTGCCCGTGCGCATGCAGGCCGTTGAAGGCCATCCGGGGTTCACGGTTCGCCCTGACGCTTACCCTGAGACAATAGACCCCATGAGCGACGTAATTTCCCCATCCGCCCCTGCTAACGCCAAGGCCGCGCCCCGCGTTGGTTTTGTCAGCCTGGGCTGCCCCAAAGCCCTGACCGACTCCGAGCTGATCCTCACGCAGCTAAGTGCCGAGGGCTACCAGACCTCCAAAACCTTCGAGGGCGCGGACCTGGTCATCGTCAACACCTGCGGCTTTATCGACGACGCGGTCAAGGAAAGCCTGGACACCATTGGCGAGGCGCTGGCCGAAAACGGCCGGGTCATCGTCACCGGCTGCCTGGGCGCCAAGGCCGGCGAGGACGGCGGCAACCTGGTGCGCCAGATGCACCCCAGCGTGCTGGCCGTGACCGGCCCGCATGCCACGCAGGAAGTCATGGACGCGGTGCACCTGAATTTGCCCAAACCGCACGATCCTTTTGTGGACCTGGTTCCCAACGCTTTCGGCGTTGCGGGCATCAAGCTCACGCCCCGGCACTACGCCTACCTGAAAATCAGCGAAGGCTGCAACCACCGCTGCACCTTTTGCATCATCCCTTCGATGCGCGGCGACCTGGTGTCGCGGCCCATAGGCGATGTGCTTAACGAGGCGCGTGCACTGTTTGAGGGCGGCGTCAAGGAACTGCTGGTGATCAGCCAGGACACCTCGGCCTACGGCGTGGACGTGAAGTACCGCACCGGCTTCTGGGACGGCAAGCCCGTCAAGACGCGCATGCTGGAGCTGGTGCAGGCGCTGGGCGAGATCGCCGAGCCCTATGGTGCCTGGGTGCGCTTGCATTACGTCTATCCATATCCAAGCGTGGATGAAGTGTTGCCGCTGATGGCCACCGGCAAGGTGCTGCCTTACCTGGACGTTCCGCTGCAGCACAGCCATCCGGATGTGCTCAAGCGCATGAAGCGGCCGGCCAGCGGCGAGAAAAACCTCGAGCGCATTGCGCGCTGGCGCGAAATCTGCCCCGAGATCGTGATCCGCAGCACTTTTATCGCCGGTTTTCCCGGTGAGACCGAGGCCGAGTTCGAGCACCTGCTCGATTTCATGCGCGAAGCCAGGATCGACCGCGCGGGCTGCTTTGCCTACAGCGCGGTGGAGGGTGCCACTGCCAACGACATCCCGGGCATGCTGCCGATGGAATTGCGTGAAGAGCGGCGCGCCCGTTTCATGGCCGTGGCGGAGGCGGTTTCCAGCCAGAAGCTGCAGCAGCGTATAGGCGCGACCATGCAGGTGCTGGTGGATTCGGCGCCCGCGATGGGCCGCAAGGGCGGTATCGGGCGTTCTTATGCCGATGCGCCCGAGATCGACGGCGTGGTCAAGTTGCTGCCGCCCGAAAAAATCAGCAAGACGCTGAAAGTAGGCGAATTCACCCGGGCCCGCATCGTCGGAACCCAGGGCCACGACCTGGTGGCCGTGCCTGTTTGATCAAGCCGGCGCACGAAAAACCGGGCCGCAAGGCGGGGCCCGGAAACAAAAAAAGCCACTGGGTCACAGTGGCTTTAATCTTGCTTTCTTCCAGAGCTCGTTTCAGAGTCTGGCAAAGCTGTTTGGTGTATCTGGTGCCCGGGAGAGAACTCGAATCTCCACATCTTGCGATACACGGACCTGAACCGTGCGCGTCTACCAATTCCGCCACCCGGGCACAGCTAGCAGTGTACCATTACTTGAACGCATTCTGAGGCCCCGGCCCACAAATTTTCCTGAAATATTTCGGCTGCATACTCAAAACCAGCAGCCCCAACAAAAAGAGACTTTTTATCAAAACAACTCATTCCCATGCGGGCGGATCGTCCGCCCATTCCTCCGGTCTGCTCGCTGAATTCGAAGGCACCGTTTCCGGCCACCGCGACGGCCATGGTTTCGTATTGCGCGACGACGGCGAGGCCGATATTTACCTGCCGCCCAATGAAATGCGCGCGGTGCTGCACAAGGACCGCGTCAAGGCGCGCATCGTGCGGCATGACCGCAAAAACCGGCCCGAAGGCCGGGTGACCGAGATCATCGAGCGCTCTTCCAATCCCATCATCGGCCGCCTGTTGCAGGAAAGCGGCGTCTGGCTGGTCGCGCCCGAAGACAAGCGCTACGGCCAGGACGTGCTGATCCCCAAGGGCGCCACCGGCACGGCCAAGGCCGGCCAGGTGGTGGTGGTGCAGCTCACCGAGCCGCCGGCGCTATTCGGCCAGCCCGTGGGCCGCGTCAAGGAAGTGCTGGGCGAGATCGACGACCCCGGAATGGAAATCGAAATCGCGGTGCGCAAATACGGTGTGCCGCATGAATTCAGCGACGAGGCGCTGGCCCTGGCCCGCGCCTTGCCGGATGCCGTGCGGCCCGCCGACAAAAAGCACCGCATCGACCTGACCGACGTGCCGCTTGTCACCATAGACGGCGAAGACGCCCGCGACTTTGACGATGCCGTGTATTGCGAACCGGCCAAGGTCGGCCGCGGCAAGGGCTGGCGCTTGCTGGTGGCGATTGCCGACGTGAGCCACTATGTGGAAACCGGCAGCGCCATCGACATCGACGCCTATGACCGCGCCACCAGCGTGTACTTTCCGCGCCGCGTGATTCCCATGCTGCCGGAGAAACTCTCCAACGGCCTGTGCTCGCTCAACCCCAACGTCGAGCGCCTGTGCATGGTCTGCGACATGCTGGTCAATGCCAAGGGCGAGGTCCACGCCTACCAGTTCTACCCGGCGGTGATGTTCAGCCATGCGCGCTTCACCTACACCGAGGTCGCCGCCATCCTGGCCAACACGCGCGGCCCCGAAGCCGCGCAGCGCAAGGCACTGGTGCCGCACCTGCTGGATCTGCACGACGTTTACCAGGCCTTGCTCAAGGAGCGCGGTGTACGCGGCGCGGTGGACTTTGAAACCACCGAAACGCAAATCGTCTGCGATGAAGCGGGGCGCATTGAAAAAATCGTGCCCCGTACCCGCAACGTGGCCCACCGCCTGATCGAGGAGGCCATGCTGGCCGCCAACGTCTGCTCGGCCGACTTCATCTCGCAGAGCAAGCATGTGGGCCTGTACCGCGTGCACGAGGGGCCGACGCCCGAGAAGAAGGAGATGCTGCGCAACTACCTGAAGGCCGCCGGCGTCGGCATGACCATCACCGACGACCCGGAGCCCGGCGAGTTCCAGCGCATCGCGCTGGCCACCAAGGACAGGCCGGACGCGCAGCAAATCCACTCCATGCTGCTGCGCTCCATGCAGCAGGCCATCTACACGCCCATGAACAGCGGCCACTTCGGCCTGGCTTACGAGGCCTACACGCACTTCACCAGCCCGATCCGGCGCTATCCCGACCTGCTGGTGCACCGGGTCATCAAGGCGGTGCTCAACAAGGCCAAATACCAGTTGCCGACACTGCCCACGCCGGGCGAGGCCGAGGCCAAGCTGTCCAAGCGGCTGGCCTCGCGCGTCAAGGAACCCACGCAAAAGCCCAAAAAAGCCAGCGCCGACGAACTCGCCTGGCAGGCCGCCGGCCTGCATTGCAGCGCCAACGAGCGCCGCGCCGACGAAGCCAGCCGCGACGTCGAGGCCTGGCTCAAGTGCAAATACATGCGCGAGCACCTGGGCGAGGAGTTCGGCGGTGTCGTCACGGCGGCCACCGGCTTCGGCATCTTCGTCACGCTGGACGCGATGTACGTCGAGGGCTTGGTGCACATCACCGAGCTGGGCGGCGAATACTTCCGTTTCGATGAAGCCCGTCAGGAACTGCGCGGCGAGCGCACCGGCATCCGTTACGCCATCGGCACACGGGTGAGGGTGCAGGTCAGCCGGGTTGACCTGGACGGCCGCAAGATCGACTTCCGGCTGGTGAACGAAGGCCAGGACCTGGTCGGTCGCGCCATGAAGGACAAGACCGGCGGCCATGCCACCGAGCTGCCGGCCCAGGAGCGCGGCGCCGCGCGCCATGTCGCCGAACCCCGCACCGGCAAGGTCGGCAAAAAGACGGCGGGCAAGCGCACGGAGGCCCGCTCGGGCAGCCGTGGCGGCAGTCCGGGCCGCAGCGCCGGCAGCGAGCGCACGCCCAAGTCACCCATCCAGGCGCTGAAGGCCGCCGTCAAGAAGGCCGCCGGCAGCGCCGGGCGCAAGCAGGGCAAGAAGCCCCGCCGCTAGGCGTCCAGGAAAGAGCCATGGATTGTTTTTCCTATCTTCTCTCGCACAGGGCAGGCCGCGCATGCTGATCCGCATCCTGTCGTTTCTTCTGGAAACCATTTTTTTCCTGCTGATTGCCGCGGCGCTGCTGCGCGCCTGGATGAACTGGGTCCGGGTCAACATGAGCGCCCAACCGGGCAGCTTTGTCATGGCCCTGACCGACTGGCTGGTCAAGCCGCTGCGCAGGGCATTGCCCAGGTCGCTGGCGCAGTCGCGGGTGGACTGGGCCAGCGTGATCGCCGCCGCCGTGCTGGCGCTGGCCTATGCCTTGCTGTGGGCGCTGCTGTTCGGCCTGCTGCTGGGCGCGCTTGAGTGGGCGCCCGTCATCCTGCTGACGCTGCTGTCGTTCGCGCTCAAGATGCTGGTGCGCGTGGCGCTGCAAACCCTGTTCATCCTGGTGCTGGGTTTTGCCATTCTTTCGTGGGTGCAGCCCGGCTCACCGGCCTATGCCTTGCTGGGCCGCCTGACCGAGCCTGTGCTGGCGCCGCTGCGCCGGGTGATCCCCGTCGTGGGCGGGGTCGACATCTCGGCGCTGGTGCTGATCGTGCTGCTGCAGATCGCCTTGATGGTCCTGGTTTAGTGGCCTAGCGATCTAGGCATTGGCCAGCCCCGACGCCGTCAGCGCCTGGCCGCCTGCGGGCCATTCGTCCGCTATGCGGCCGTGGGCGAACACGGCGCCGCACGCCGCTTCAAAAGCTTCCAATCCTCCGGCCATACGCGCCCCCAGCATGCCGGCCAGCACATCGCCCGTGCCCGCCGTGGCCAGCAGGGCATTGCCGCTACTGTTGATGGCGCTGGCTTGTCCAGGCGCGGCGATCACGGTTCCCGAACCCTTGAGGACCACGACGCACTGAAAGCGCTCAGCCAACTGGCGGGCGTGAACCAGGCGGCCGGCTTGCACCTCTTGGGCGCTGGTCCCGGCCAGCCGGGCGGCTTCGAGCGGATGGGGCGTGAGCACCGTCGCGTAGCCGCGGTGGCGGCGGGCCGCGAGCTGGGCCTGCAGCTGCGTGTCCCCGGCGATGGCGTTGAGCGCGTCCGCGTCCAGCACCAGCCGGGGCACCGCCGACAGCACCTTGGGCAGCACGGCGCGCACGGCATCGCCGCCGCCGCAGCCGCACACCACCACCTGCCTTGCCAGGTCCAGCGCCTCCGGGGCGCGAAACATCAATTCGGGTTGTTGGGGATCCGTGCTGAGCACCGGGCTGCCGAGCAGCGCCACATACACCCGGCCGGCGCCCGCGTGCAGCGCGGCCCGCGCGGCCAGCAGCGCGGCGCCCGCCATGTGGCTGCGGGCGCTGGATTCCCCGCCCAGCACCGCCACGTCGCCGAAGCTGCCTTTGTGGCTGGCATGCGGATTGGTATGCCTGGGTGTGCGCGACGCGCGGTCGGCGCCCAGCAGCCAGGCATCGGGCGCCGGCGCGCCGGCGGTCGCCGTGCCAAGGTCGTCAAACCATACCTGGCCCGCGCAGTCGCGGCCGTTTGCGGTGAAGAGGCCCGGCTTCAGGGTCAAAAGGCTGAGGGTAAAGACACCTGAGGCTGTGGCAGGCCCGGCGTTGAAAGTTCCTGTGTCTGCATCCAGGCCGGTGGGTACATCCACCGCCAGCCGTGGGGCGGTTCCGGCCTGCATGCGCGCCAGCCAGTCCAGCATCAAGGTCGTGCCCGGCCGGGCCGGATCCAGCGCACTGCCTATGCCCAGCAGGGCGTCTATGCAGAAATCGAAGTCCTCGGGTGGCTGCGCGGCCATGGGCACGCCGGCGGCCAAGGCCCGTTCGCGCGAGGCCTGGGCGTCGGGCGGCTGGCCGGCTTTTCCGGACGGCAGGCCGGTCCAGGTCAGGGTCACGCTTTTCCCCCAGTGGTGCAGGTGCATGGCGGCCTCGAAGCCGTCGCCGCCGTTGTTGCCGGGGCCGCAGGCCACCCAGATGCGCCGCGCGTGCGGCGCCAGGGCCAGCGCCAGGCGCGCGACCGCCAGGCCGGCCCGCTGCATCAGCGCATGCGGCGGGCGGCCGGCTGCGGCCAGCCGTTCAAGTTCGCGGGTGGCCGCCACGCCGTGAAGCGGCTCGCTGTGGGCGCTGGAAATTTTTCGCATGGCCCGATTGTGCGGCCGCGGGCGCAAAAAAGGCCGGCGGGCCGGGCTCAAGCCAGGCGCGCGACGCCCAGGCCCTCCATGTCGATGTCGGTGTTTTTGCCGGCCATGAGGTCGGCCAGCGCCCGCGCGCTGCCGCAGCTGAGCGCCCAGCCGCTGGAGCCATGGCCCAGGTTGAGCCAGAGCCCGGGGATGCCGCTGTCGCCGATGATGGGCGGCCCGTCGGGCAGCATGGGCCTGGCGCCTTTCCATTCCTGCACGCTGGAGCCGGTGTTGGAGAGCTGGGCCGCGCCGGGAAACCAGTCGTGCAGAACCTTGTAAAGGGTTTGCAGCGAGGCTGCGCGCTTGTTGTCCAGCGATCCGCCGATTTCGGCGCTGCCGGCCACACGCACGCGGTTGCCCATGCGCGAAATCGCCACCTTGTAGCGTTCATCCATCAGCGCGCTGCGCGGCGCGTTCAGGGGTTCGCGAATTGGCGCGCTGATGGAATAGCCGTAGACCGCGGCCATCGGAATCTTCAGGCCCAGCGGCCGCAAAAGCTGCGCCGAAGCCAGGCCCGCGCACATGACCACCCGGTCGAAGCCGCGCGGCGTGCTTTCACCGGCGATGGCCAGGCTGGCGGGTTGCGCCTGCTCCAGCCGGGCCACTGTGGTGTTGAACTCAAAATTCACACCCAGGCGCTGGGCCTCGTTCTTCAGCAGCAGCGCAAACTGCCGGCAATTGGCCACCTCGTCGTTGGGCAGGTGCACGGCGCCCAGGAAGGGCGTGTCGGGGTTCAGCGCCGGCTCGATCTTGAGGACCTCCTCGGGGCCGATTTCCTTGAAGGCCACGCCCGCGTCGCGCAGCACCGCCAGGCCGGGCTGCACCAGCTTGCTGTCTTTTTCGGAACGCAGCAGCACCATGTAGCCGGGACTGCCGTCGTATTCGAGCTGCAGTTCGGCCGTCAGGTGGTGCAGCCTTTCGCGGCTGTAAAAAGCCAGGCGCTGCATGCGCGCGCGGTTGGCCAGGTAGGTGTCCAGCTTGCAGGCGCGAAACCATTGCCACATCCACGCGAGTTCGCTGGCCGACAGCGGCAAGCCGAGCTTGACCGGGGCGTGGCGGCTGAACAGGTGGCTGAGGACCTTGCGCGGCATGCCGGGCGCGGCCCAGGGCGTGACGTAGCCGGGCGCGACGAGGCCGGCGTTGGCAAAGCTGGTTTCTTCGGCCGCCGCGCCGCGGCGTTCGAACACCGTGACCTCGTGACCATCCAGTGCCAGTTCGTAGGCGGTGGTGATGCCGATGATGCCGGCGCCAATGACGGCGATCCTCATGCGAAGGCTCCGCGGCGGCGTGGCGTGGGTGCCGGGCGTTTGGGACGGGAAATCTTGTGGTGCATTGTTTTTTTTATGGGTGAGCAGGCCGCGAGCCCGGACAGGAGGGGTTGCGGCGGTTATTGTTGTAGCGACCGTGCCAGGGCAGCTTCCACTTGCAGGGCCAGGTCCAGCACCGCGTCGTCATGCAGGGCCGCGTGCCACAGCATCAGGCCCACGGGCAACTGGCCAGGTGTGTGGCAGGGCAGGGAAATCGCGCAACCGTCGAGCATGTTAACCACGGAGGTATTGCGCAGCAAAAGGCCGTTGACTCTAAAAAATTCGGTGTCGTCGCCCAGCAAACCGGCGATGGGCGGCGCGACCAGGGGCACGGTGGGCGACAGCACGGCGTCAAAGCCGTCCAGGCGTGCTTCCATGCGGGCTATCCAGTCCTTGCGCGCCGCCAGCAGGTCAATGTAGTCGGCCGCGCTCATCGCGGCGCCGCGCAGTATGCGCAGCGCGACACGCGGGTCGTAGCCGGCCTGGTGCTCGGCGATCAGCTTGCGGTGCCAGGCGTAGCTTTCGGCCGCCGACAGGCCGCCGGTGGCGTTGATAGCCGCTAGCTCGGTGATTTCCCCGAGCGGGATCTCCACGATCTTCGCGCCGGCCTCGCGCAAGACCTGCAGGCTGCGTTCAAAGGCCTGGGCCACCGTGCGGCTCAAGGCGTCCTGCATCAGCGTGCCGGCCACGGCCAGGCGGTAGCCGGACAGGGGCTTGCCGGTCAGCCCGACCTGGCGCGCCGCCAGCACCTCGTGCACGGTCACGGCGTCGCGCACCGATCGCGTCAGGGCGCATACGGTGTCCAGGCTGGTGGACAAGGGCAGGGCGCCCGCGGTCGGCACCAGGCGGGCCGTGCTTTTGAAGCCGACGATGCCGCACAGTGCGGCGGGGATGCGGATGGAGCCGCCCGTGTCCGAGCCCAGGCCCACCAGGGCCGCGCCTGTAGCCACTGACACCGCCGCACCTGAGGACGAACCGCCCGGGATGCGCGCCGTGGCCGGATCGGCCGGGTTGGCCGGCGTTCCGTAATGCGGGTTGATTCCCACGCCCGAGAAGGCGAATTCGACCATATTGGTCCGGCCCACCAGTGCCGCGCCGGCGGCCCGGAGCCGGGCCACCGCGGGGCAGTCGGCCTGGGCCGGGGCGGCATGCGCCAGCACTTTGGAGCCGGCGGCGGTGACCTGGCCGGCCACGTCGAACAAGTCCTTGACGGACACCGGAATCCCGGCAAGCGCCTGACCGGCATCGCCGGAGGGCGTGTTTTTCGGCGTTTCAGCCGGGTCTGCCGGCGAACCGGGCATGAAAACATGGCGGCAGGCCTCGCTTTGGGCGGCCAGGGCAGCTTGCGCCAGGATGTCCGGGGCTTGCAGATGGCCGGCCTGGAGTGCCTGGCGGACGGCATGGAGGTCGCCGGGAAGGGAGAGCTGGCTCATGGGATGGGAGGGGGCTCAGGAGAGGAGGGCTGAGGGATGTTATACTCGACAGGCTTTGCAAATGACGATTTTGTTATTTGCAATGCAAATCGCAAATCAGCCACCCAAGGTGTTGTCCCGACAAGGGCGATAAGCGCTGATTTTAGACACAACCTTTTGGAGTATTTTTATGTCGACCACTATGCGCGAAATGCTGGAAGCAGGCGTTCATTTCGGACACCAAACCCGCTTCTGGGACCCCAAGATGGCCCCCTACATCTTTGGCCATCGCAACCGTATTCACATCATCAACCTGGAAAAATCGCTGCCGATGTACCAGGAGGCGATGAAGTTCGCCAAGCAGCTGTCCGCCAACCGCGGCACCATCCTGATGGTGGGCACCAAGCGCCAGGCCCGCGAAATCGTTGCCACCGAAGCCAAGCGCGCTGGCGTTCCTTACGTTGACCAGCGCTGGCTGGGCGGCATGCTGACCAACTTCAAGACGGTCAAGACCTCGATCAAGCGCCTGAAAGAGATGAAGGCCCAGCAGGAAGCCGGCCTCGAATCCATCAGCAAAAAAGAACAACTGACCTTCAAGCGCGAAATCGAAAAGCTCGAGAAGGACATCGGCGGCATTCAGGACATGAACGCCCTGCCGGACGCCATCTTCGTGATCGACGTGGGCTTCCACAAAATTGCGATCCTGGAAGCCAAGAAGCTCGGCATTCCCCTGATCGGCGTGGTTGACTCCAACCACTCGCCCATCGGCATCGATTACGTGATCCCCGGCAACGATGACTCCTCCAAGGCCGTGGCGCTGTATGCCCGCGGCATCGCCGACGCGATCCTGGAAGGCCGTGCCAACGCCGTGAACGACGTTGTCAAGGCAGTTTCCGCCGAGAGCTCGGACGAGTTCGTGGAAGTGGACAACGCAGCCGCCTGATAGTTTTCGGCGCTGCGCCAGACGCGAAAAAGGGGCTCGCGTAGCCCCTTTTTCACAACTCAAGCATCAAGAAGGGATAGGCCCTGTCGGCCCATCCTTGTGAACACGATAAACGGAGAATCAAAATGGCAATTACTGCAAGCATGGTCGCTGAACTGCGCGCCAAGACCGACGCCCCGATGATGGAGTGCAAGAAGGCACTGACCGAGGCGGAAGGTAATTTCGAAAAAGCGGAAGAAATCCTGCGCGTCAAGCTCGGCAGCAAGGCCGGCAAGGCCGCTTCCCGCGTCACCGCCGAAGGTGTGGTGGCTGCGCACCGTGAAGGCGATGTGGGCGCGCTGGTTGAAGTCAACTGCGAAACCGACTTCGTGACCAAGAACGACAGCTTCCTGGCGTTCACCAAAGGCGTGGTCGAAGGCATCGTCAAGAACAACCCGGCCGACGTGGAAGCCGTGGGCGCCATGCCCCTGTCGCTGGACGGTTTCGGCCCCACGGTCGAAGACGTGCGCAAGGGCCTGATCGGCAAGATCGGCGAAAACATGAGCGTGCGCCGCTTCAAGCGTTTTACCGGCAGCAAGCTGGCTTCTTACCTGCACGGCACGCGCATTGGCGTGGTGGTGGAGTTTGAGGGCGACGAAGCCGCCGCCAAGGACGTTGCCATGCACGTGGCCGCGATGAAGCCCGTGTCGCTGTCCAGCGCCGAAGTTCCCGCCGAACTGGTCGCCAAAGAGCGCTCTGTGGCCGCCGCCAAGGCTGCTGAAGATGCCGCCAAGGCCCAGGCCGAAGGCAAGCCCGTGCAGTCCGCTGAAATTGTTGCAAAGCGTATCGAAGGCGGCGTGCAAAAGTACCTGAAGGAAGTCAGCCTGTATAACCAGACTTTCGTCAAGAACGACAAGCAGACCGTTGAGCAAATGCTCAAGGAAAAGGCGACCACGATCAAGTCCTTCACGTTGTACGTGGTGGGCGAAGGCATCGAGAAGAAGGTCGACGATTTCGCCGCCGAAGTCGCCGCCCAGGTTGCAGCCGCCAAGGCCGCTTAAGCACTCAGCCTAGCCGGAAGGCCGCTAAACTCCCCTTCACTTCAACCACAGAAAGCCCCTCACATGCCAGCCTACAAGCGAATCTTGTTAAAACTGTCAGGTGAGGCCTTGATGGGGGACGATGCCTTCGGCATCAACCGCGCCACCATCGTGCGCATGGTGGAGGAAATCGCCGAGGTCACCCGCATGGGCGTCGAAGTGGCGGTGGTGATTGGCGGCGGCAATATTTTCCGCGGCGTGGCGGGCGGCTCGGTCGGCATGGACCGCGCCACCGCCGACTACATGGGCATGCTGGCCACCGTGATGAATGCCCTGGCTTTGGGCGACACCATGGACAAGGCCGGCCTCATCGCCCGCGTGATGTCGGCCATCGGCATCGAGCGCGTGGTCGAACCTTACGTCCGCCCCAAGGCCTTGCAGTACCTCGAAGAGGGCAAGGTGGTTATTTTCGCGGCCGGCACCGGCAATCCTTTTTTCACCACCGACACGGCGGCAGCGCTGCGCGGCGCCGAGATAGGCGCCGAGATCGTGCTCAAGGCCACCAAGGTCGACGGTGTGTACACTGCGGACCCCAAGAAAGACCCGAAGGCCACGCGCTACACCAACATCACGTTTGATGAAGCCATGGGAAAAAACCTCGAGGTCATGGATGCCACCGCCTTCGCGCTGTGCCGCGACCAGAAGCTGCCCATCAAGGTGTTCAGCATCTTCAAGCACGGTGCGCTCAAGCGCGTGGTACAGGGAGAAGACGAAGGAACACTGGTTCACGTCTGAGCTTTCAGGGCTTGCTTTTTTTCGCCATAAAAATCCGGAGATCCGACCATGAGCATTGCTGACGTCAAGCAGCTGGCAGAGCAAAAAATGCTGCAGTCCATCGACTCGTTCAAGAACGGCCTGACCAAGATCCGCACCGGCCGCGCCAACCCCGGCCTGCTCGACACCGTGCATGTCGACTACTACGGCTCGATGGTGCCGATCAGCCAGGTTGCCAATGTGTCGCTGCTCGACGCGCGCACCATCAGCGTCTCGCCCTGGGAAAAGGGCATGGGCGCCAAGATTGAAAAAGCCATCCGCGATTCCGACCTCGGCCTCAACCCCGCGGCGCAGGGAGACCTGATCCGCGTCCCCATGCCGCCGATGACCGAAGAGCGCCGCAAGGAGCTCACCAAGGTCGTGCGTTCCGAGGGCGAGCACGCCAAGGTCGCGATTCGCAACCTGCGCCGCGATGCCAACGACGGCATCAAGAAACTGGTCAAGGAAAAGCTCGCGTCCGAGGATGACGAGCGCCGCGCCCAGGACGACATCCAGAAGTTCACCGACCGTTTCATTGCCGAAGTCGACAAACTGGTCGCCGGCAAGGAACAAGACATCATGGCGGTTTGACGCTTCAGCGTCTGGCCTGAATTGTCCATGGCCACCACCTCCCATCCGGTCCCGCGCCACATTGCCATCGTCATGGACGGCAATGGCCGTTGGGCGACCAAACGGTTTTTGCCCCGCATCGCGGGCCACAAGCAGGGCGTTGATTCGCTGAGCCGCTGCGTGCGTGCCTGCCTGGAGCGCGGCATCGGCGTGCTGACGGTGTTCGCGTTTTCATCGGAAAACTGGAACCGGCCCTCCGAAGAGGTGTCGGGCCTGATGGAGCTGCTGGCCCTGTCACTGGCCAAGGAAGTGCCCAGCCTCAATGAAAACGGCGTGCAACTGCACTTCATCGGAGACCGCGAGCGGCTCTCCGAGAAGGTCAGGGCCGGCCTGGCAAAGGCCGAGCTGGATACTTCGGCCAACAGCCGGCTGGTTTTTAATGTCTGCTTCAACTACGGCGGCCGCTGGGACATCGCGCAAGCTGCGCAGAAGCTGGCCAGCCGCGGCGAGGCCATCACCGAACTGTCGCTGGGCCGGGCCATGGCGATGGCGCACGTGCCCGACCCGGACCTGCTGATACGCACGGGCGGCGAGCTGCGCATCAGCAACTTCCTGCTGTGGCAGGCGGCCTATTCGGAGCTGCATTTTTCCGACAAGCTGTGGCCCGAGTTCGACGAGACAGCGCTCGATGAGGCGATTGCCGTTTTTCGCACCCGCGAACGGCGTTTTGGCCAGACCTCCGCGCAGGTCAGCGGCCAGGGTAACAACCACAATGCAAAGGCGGCTTGATGCTTAAACAGCGTGTCATCACGGCGATTGTCCTGCTGGCCATCCTGCTGCCCGCCCTTTTTTATTCCACCCCCCAACCCTTTTGCGCCGTGGCGCTGCTGCTGATCGCGGCGGGTGCCTGGGAGTGGGGCCGGCTCAACGGCTATGGGCAGGGCGTTTCGCTGGGGCTGGGCCTTGTGAGCGTGGCGGCCTGCGCGCTGTCCTGGTACGCCGGCCTGCTGGATAAGCCCTTGCCCATGCTCTGGGCTGCCGCCGGCGCCGCCTGGGTGCTGGCCGGCGGCTGGTTGCTGCGCAAGGGCGTGGCCGGCTGGCCGCATATTCCCAAGGCGCTGCGGCTCGCGGCGGGGCTGGTCGCGCTGTGGCTGGCCTGGCTGGCCGTCGCCCAGGCGCGTGTCGCCGGTATCAATTTCCTGCTGTCCGTGCTGCTGCTGGTCTGGGTGGCCGATATCTTTGCCTACTTCGCCGGACGCACCTTCGGCGGCCGCTTCAGCAAGGGCAAGTTGGCGCCTTCGATCAGCCCGGGCAAAAGCTGGGAGGGCGTCTGGGGCGGCATGGCTGGTGTGGTCGCGCTGTCGCTCGCATGGGCGTACGCGGGAATCGCCTCAGGCGGCGCCGGTTTTTGGGGCGAGGCCACGCTTTACAGCCGGCTGGTGGCCAGCCACGGCCTGGTGGTCATGCTTTTGGCGGTTATTTTCCTGGCGGCCATGAGTGTGGTGGGCGACCTCGTCGAATCGCTGATCAAGCGCAGCGCGGGGGTCAAGGACTCCAGCGGCCTGCTGCCCGGCCACGGCGGGGTGCTGGACCGCGTTGACGCTCTGTTACCCACGTTGCCCCTGGCGATGATGCTGGTCACCCTTTAAGTCCGCCATGTCCTTCAGCAAGCAGCGCATCACCGTTCTGGGCTCCACCGGGTCCATAGGCGTCAACACGCTGGACGTGATCGCGCGCCATCCCGAGCGTTTTGAAGTGTTCGCGCTCAGCGCGGCGACCCAGGTCGACCTGATGCTGGCTCAGTGCGTCCAGTTCAAGCCGCGCTATGCCGTGATGGCGAGCGAGCCGCATGCCCGCCAGTTGGCCGACAAGGTCAAGGCCCACCAATTGCCCGTGCAGGTGCTGTCGGCGCCCGATGCGCTGGAAATGATCGCTTCGCATGAATCGGTGGACACCGTGATGGCAGCCATCGTGGGTGCGGCGGGCCTGGCGCCTTGCATGGCGGCGGCCCGCACGGGCAAACGCCTGCTGCTGGCCAACAAGGAAGCGCTGGTGGTAGGCGGCGAGGTCTTCATGCAGGCGGTGCGCGCCGGCGGCGCCAAGCTGCTGCCTATAGACAGCGAGCACTCGGCCATCTTCCAGTCCTTGCCTGAAGACGCCGCGACATGGGGCGAGCGCGTCGAAAAAATCATCCTGACCGCCTCCGGCGGGCCCTTCCGTACCCGCGATGCCGCCAGCCTGCGCCATGTCACGCCCGACGAAGCCTGCGCCCACCCGAACTGGGTGATGGGCAGGAAAATCTCGGTCGACTCGGCCACCATGATGAACAAGGCCCTGGAGGTGATCGAAGCGAAGTACCTGTTCGGCCTGGCGCCCGAGCAGATCGAGGTCGTGATCCATCCCCAGAGCATCATCCACTCCATGGTGCAGTACCGCGACACCTCGGTGGTGGCGCAACTGGGAACGCCCGACATGCGCGTTCCCATCGCTTACGGCCTGGCCTGGCCCGACCGGGTGGTGTCGGGGGCCAAGGCCCTGGATTTCAGGTCGCTGGCCACCATGACCTTCGAAGTGCCCGATGACGCGCGCTTCCCGGGGCTGCCGCTGGCCTGGGAGGTGCTGAACGGGCCCGTGGGCAGCACCGCCGTGCTGAATGCGGCCAACGAGGTGGCTGTCGCCGCCTTTCTTGAAAAACGCATACGGTTTGACCATATTCACCATGTAAATCACGCAACTTTGGAGGCCCTGGCACCCTCAGAGGTAAGTGATATTGAAGGCCTGCTCGGTCTGGATGGGCAGGCTCGCCGCCTTGCCCTTCGCATTGCCGGACAACTGGAGCCCTGACATGCTGACCCTGGTTTCTTTCGTTGTGACGCTGGGAATCCTGATTGCCGTGCACGAATACGGACACTACCGGGTGGCTGTGGCCTGCGGCATCAAGGTCCTTAAATTTTCGATCGGATTCGGCAAGCCGATTTACAGCTGGAAGCTTAAGAACAAGTCCACCGAGTTTTCCATCGGCATGCTGCCCCTGGGCGGCTACGTCAAGATGCTGGACGAGCGTGAAGCGCCCGTCGACCCGGGCGAGCGCCACCTGGCCTTCAACACCCAGCCGCTGAAATCGCGTGCCGCCGTGGTGGCGGCAGGTCCGGCGGCCAACCTGTTGCTGGCCGTGCTGCTGTACGCCATCCTCAACTGGAGCGGCTTGCAGGAGCCCAAAGCCGTTCTCGCCAGCCCCGTGGCCGGATCGCTCGCGGAAAAAGCCGGCCTGCGCGGCCAGGAAACAGTGGCGCAGGCGGCTTTTGAAGGTGATGAACTCCAGGACGTCCGCTCTTTTGAGGACCTGCGCTGGCGCCTGACCCAGGGCGCACTTGACGGCCGTGACCTCACGCTGGTGTTAGGCGCAGACACCGCCGGCGCCGGGCAAACGGTGCGTCTGCCGCTCAGTCGCCTGGGCGCTCCCGAAGCTGATGCCCAGCTGTTCCGCAAAATCGGCATCCTGGGGCCCTGGACCCGCCCCGTGATCGGGGATGTCATGCCCGGGGGCGCGGCCGAAAAGTCCGGCCTGCATGCCGGCGATGTGGTGGTACGCATTGGCGATACTGCCATCGTGGACGGCCAGCATTTGCGTGAAACCATACGGACCTCGGTTCCGGCTTCCAGCGCGAGCGGGGCTGCGGTAGCGCCCCAGAACTGGCAGGTCGTTCGCGCCGGCCGGACGCTAGCGCTGCAGGTCACCCCGGAACTCAAGACCGTGAACGGGACGGTGGTGCCCCGTATCGACGCCTATGTGGGGACCGCGCCCGAATTCGTGACGGTGCGCTACGGCTTTGTTGACGGCCTGTGGCAAGGGGTAGTGCGGACCTGGCAGGTGTCCGCGCTCACCCTGCGCATGATGGGGAAAATGCTGACCGGCCAGGCTTCGCTCAAGAACCTCAGCGGGCCGCTCACGATTGCCGACTATGCGGGCAAGTCGGCCGGCCTGGGTTGGAGCTATTACCTGACCTTCCTGGCCCTGATCAGCGTGAGTCTTGGCATCCTGAATTTACTCCCGCTGCCGGTTCTGGATGGGGGGCACCTGATGTATTATCTTTGGGAGGGGATCACTGGCCGAGGCGTGTCTGACGCCTGGATGGACCGGTTGCAACGCGGTGGCGTTGCGATCCTGCTGGGCATGATGTGTGTTGCCCTGTTTAACGATGTCACCCGGCTCTTGGGCTAATTCCATACATTTCATGCAAAAACAAATAAATCGCTTCAAAGTTCGCGCAGTTTGCGCCATAGCCGCCGGTCTTTTTGCAGCCAGCACCGCCTGGGCGGTTGACCCTTTCACGGTGCGAGACATTCGGGTTGAAGGTCTACAGCGCGTGGAGCCCGGAACCATTTTTGCGTCGCTTCCCTTTCGTGTCGGCGAAACTTACAACGACGACAAGGGCTCGACCGCCATCCGCGCGCTGTTCGGCCTGGGGCTGTTCAAGGACGTAAGGCTGGAAGTCAGCGGCGACGTGCTGGTGGTGATTGTTGAAGAGCGTCCCACCGTGGCCGACGTGGACTTCGTCGGAACCAAGGAATTCGACAAGGAAGCGCTGAAAAAAGCGCTGCGCGAAGCCGGCATCGCCGACGGCCAGCCTTTCGACAAGGCGCTGGCCGATAAAGCCGAGCAGGAGCTCAAGCGCCAGTACATCAACAAGAGCCTCTACGGCGTCGAGGTGATCACCACCGTCACGCCGATCGAGCGCAACCGCGTTAACCTGACCTTCAGCGTCGTTGAGGGCGAGGTCGCGAAGATCAAGGAAATTCACGTTACCGGCAACAAGGCGTTCAGCGAATCCACGTTGCTGGGCCTGTTTGACCTGGACACCGGCGGCTGGCTCAGTTGGTACACCAAGTCCGACCGCTACTCGCGCACCAAGCTCAATGCCGATATCGAGACGCTGCGCTCTTACTATCTGTCGCGTGGCTACCTGGAATTCAAGGTCGAGTCCACGCAGGTCGCGATCTCCCCGGACAAACAAAGCATTGCCATCACCGTCAATGTCAGCGAAGGCGAGCGTTTTGTGGTGTCGGGCGTCAAGCTTGAAGGCAACTACCTCAACAAGGAAGAAGAGTTCAAAACCCTGGTGAAGATTGAACCGGGCGAGCCCTATAACGCCGACGAGGTGGCCGAAACCACCAAGGCTTTCACCGACTATTTCGGCACCTTCGGCTTTGCTTTTGCGCGCGTCGAGGCGGTGCCCGAGATAGACCGCAGCAACAACCGCGTCGCTTTCGTGATCCAGGCTGATCCCTCCCGCCGTGCTTATGTGCGACGCGTGAACGTGGCGGGCAACAACCGCACGCGCGACGAAGTGGTGCGCCGCGAGTTCCGCCAGTTCGAGTCGTCCTGGTATGACGGCGACAAAATCCGCCTTTCGCGCGACCGTGTGGACCGCCTGGGTTACTTCACCGACGTCAACGTAGACACGCAGGAAGTCCCCGGCACCCAGGACCAGGTCGACGTGACGATGACCGTGACGGAAAAACCCACCGGCAACCTGCAGCTTGGCGCGGGCTATTCCAGCGCGGACAGCGTGTCCCTGCTGTTCGGCATCAAGCAGGAAAACGTCTTCGGTTCGGGCAACTACCTGGGTATTGAACTCAATACCAGTAAATCCAACCGCCAGATTGTGTTGAGTACCATAGATCCCTATTTCACGGCCGACGGTATTTCGCGCACGATCGATGTTTACGATCGGACCGCCAAGCCGCTTTCCGGCCAGGGTGGCGATTACAGCCTGAAAACCCGCGGTGCCAGCATCCGTTTCGGGGTGCCTTTCACCGAGAACGATACCGTTTATTTCGGCAGCGGTTACGAGCAATTGACCATTGTTCCCGGCACCAACCTGCCGACCAGCTACCAGACCTATGCCAATCAATTTGGTTACAAAAGCGACTCGATTCCCCTGACGATAGGCTGGTCCCGCGACAGCCGGGACAGCTCCCTGGTCCCCACTATGGGCCGCTACCAGCGCGTATACGGCGACTGGGGTGTCGCCGGCGACATCAAGTTCGTGCGGACCAATTACCAGATCCAGCAGTACATTCCGCTGAACAAGCAATTCACTATCGCCCTGAACGGCGAGTTCGGCTGGGGCAAGGGCCTGAACGGCCAGCCCTATCCGCTGTTCAAGAATTACTACTCGGGCGGCCTCGGGTCGGTGCGCGGTTTCGAGCAGGGCTCTCTGGGCCCGCGCGATGCGTCCGATCTGGCTATTGGCGGACCGAAAAAACTGACCCTGAACGCCGAACTGATCGCACCATTCCCGGGCGCCGGCAATGACAGAACCCTGCGTTTGTTCGGTTTTGTCGACGCTGGCAACGTGTTCGGGGAAAAAGAGCAATACAAGCTGAATGACCTGCGCGTCTCAACCGGCGTCGGCATCAGCTGGATTTCCCCATTGGGGCCTTTGCGGCTCGCCATTGCCACGCCCCTGCGTAAAAAGCCAGGCGATAGAATAGAGCGGTTGCAATTCCAAATTGGTACATCTTTCTAATGAAGCATCTTTCACACAAAATTTTCCTCGGCCTTGTTGTCGCGTTGGCGGGCTTCTCCGCGAGTGCGCAGGAGTTCAAGGTCGGTGTCGTCAATCTGGACCGGATTTTCCGCGAAGCCAATTCCGCCAAAGCCGCCCAGACCAAGCTCGAGCAGGAATTCAGCAAGCGTGAAAAAGAACTGAACGACCTGGCGAACCAGCTCAAGACGCTGTCCGACAAGTTTGAGCGCGAGGCGCCCACGCTGGCCGAAAGCCAGCGCAACACGCGGCAAAAACAGCTGGTGGACCAGGACCGGGATTTCCAGCGCAAGCGCCGTGAGTTCCAGGAAGATCTGAACACCCGCAAGAACGAAGAACTCCAACAGGTGATTGAGCGCGCCAACAAGGTCGTGAAAACCCTGGCTGAAACCGAAAAGTACGACCTGATCCTTCAGGAATCGGTGTACGTCAACCCCAAACACGACATCACCGACAAGGTGATCAAGGCGCTGAACGCTGCCCGTTGATGGCGGGGGTGTTCACCACGATCACCATCGCCAAAACGGCAGGCGCAGTGTGACACTCCGTCTTGCCGATATCGCCCAGTTCCTCGCCGGCCTCAATGCCGAATTGATCGGCGACCCAGGCCTGCAGATTGAGCGGCTCTCCACCCTGGAGGCCGCCGGCCCCCAGGACCTGAGCTTCCTCAGTCATCCCAAATACCTGGCCAAGCTGGCGCAGTCCGCTGCGGCCTGCGTCATCGTGGCGCCTGCCGCACGGCAGGCCGCCGTAGCCCGAGGCGCCTGCATCGTGGTGGACGACCCCTACCACGCCTTCGCGCTGGTCACCCAGCTCTGGAAGCAGCGGCATGCCCCGCAGACCGCGCCGCAGATTCACCCCAGTGCCTTTATTGATCCCACCGCTTCGCTGGCCCCCGGCGTGTCGGTGGGGGCGTTTGCCTGCATTGGGGAGGGCGCGGTCATAGGCGAGGGCGCCCGCATCGCCGAGCACTGCGTCGTCGGGCGGGGCGCGCAAGTCGGGGCCGGCAGCCGCCTGTCGGCGCGCGTCACCCTGGCGGACGGTTGCCGCATCGGTGCGCGCTGCATTGTGCACCCGGGCGCGGTGATAGGCGCCGACGGTTTCGGTTTTGCCTTGCACCAGGGGCAATGGGTCAAGATAGAGCAACTGGGCGGCGTGCTGATAGGCGACGACGTGGAGATCGGGGCCAACACCTGCATAGACCGCGGCGCCTTGCAGGACACCGTGCTCGAAGACGGCGTCAAGCTCGACAACCTGGTGCAGATCGGCCACAACGTGCGGGTGGGCAAGCACACCGCCATGGCGGGCTGCGCGGGTGTGGCGGGCAGCGCCACGATAGGCGCTCACTGCACCGTGGGCGGCGGCGCCATTGTGCTGGGCCACCTGAGCCTGGCCGACCATGTGCATGTGTCGGCGGCATCCGTCGTGACGCGGTCCATCCTCAAGCCCGGAAATTACACCGGGCTCTTTCCCATCGACGACAATGCTGTCTGGGAAAAAAATGCCGCGACCCTCAAGCAGCTCCACACATTGCGCGAGCGCCTGCGGCTGGCTGAAAAAGCCATTCTGAACTCAGGACACATTGAAGAAAAATCATGATGGATATCCACCAAATTCTCAAGCAGCTCCCGCACCGCTACCCCATCCTGCTGGTGGACCGCGTACTCGAAATTGAAAAAGGCAAAAGCATCAAGGCGCTCAAGAACGTCACGATCAACGAGCCGTTTTTCATGGGCCATTTCCCGCACCACCCGGTCATGCCCGGTGTGCTGATGCTCGAGGCCATGGCGCAGGCCGCCGCCTTGCTGGCCTTTGAAACCCTGGGCGTGACGCCCGACGACAAGACGGTGTATTACTTCGCGGGCATAGACGGCGCGCGCTTCAAGCGCCCCGTCGAGCCGGGCGACCAGTTGATCATGGATGTCACCCTGGATCGCATGAAGGCCGGTATTTTCAAGTTCAAGGGCGTGACCCGCGTCGGCGACACGGTCGCCTGCGAGGCGGAACTGATGTGCACCATGCGCACCATCGCGTGAGCCGGGCCGTGACCATCCAGGCGAGCGCTACATGACCGCATCCCCTCACGCGCCGGGCATACACGCCACGGCCATCGTAGACCCGCAGGCCCAGCTCCATGAGTCGGTGAGCGTCGGGCCCTACACCATCATCGGGCCGCACGTGAAGATAGGCGCGGGCACTACTGTCGGCGCGCACTGCGTCATTGAAGGCCACACCACCATAGGCCGTGACAACCGCATTTTCCAGTTCAATTCGCTGGGCGCGATTCCTCAGGACAAAAAATACGCCGGCGAGCCCTGCGAACTGGTCATAGGCGACCGCAACACCATCCGCGAGTTCTGCACCTTCAACATCGGCTCGCCGGGCGACACCGGCGTGACGCGTGTGGGCAACGACAACTGGCTCATGGCCTATGTGCACCTGGCGCATGACTGCTCGGTCGGCAACAACACCATTTTTGCCAACAACTCCCAGCTGGCCGGCCATGTGCATGTGGGCGACTGGGTGATCCTGGGCGGCTTCACCGTGGTCCACCAGTTTGTCAGGCTGGGTGCGCACAGCATGACGGCCATGTGCTCGCTGCTGTTCGCCGACCTGCCGCCTTTTGTCATGGTGCAGGGCCAGCCCGCCGAGGCACGCTCCATGAACTTCGAGGGCTTGCGCCGGCGGGGTTTTTCGCCCGACCGTATTTCCGCGGTCAAGGCCATGCACAAGGCCTTGTACCGCGACGACCTCACGCTGGACCAGGCGCGCGTGCGCATTGCCGAGCTGACCGGGAAACACCCGGAGGCTGCGCCCGATGTGCAGATGATGCTCTCCTTCCTGGAGCACACCTCGCCGCAACGCGGCATCGTCCGGTAAGGCCCATGTCTCTCGAGACCAGCCCTCTGCCAGCCCGTGGAGAGGCTGGCGGCTCCACGGCAAGGCCCCAGGTGGCCATGGTCGCCGGGGAAACCTCCGGCGACCTGCTGGCGGGCTTGCTGCTTGACGGCCTCAAGGCCCGCTGGCCGGCGCTGTCTTCCAGCGGCATAGGCGGCCCGCAGATGGCCAGGCGCGGGTTTGAAGCGGCGTGGCCCAGCGAAAAGCTGGCCGTGCGCGGTTATGTCGAGGTGCTGCGCCACTACCGCGAGATCGTCGGCATACGCGAGCAGCTCAAACAGCGCCTGCTGGCGCAGCGTCCCGACGTCTTCGTCGGTGTGGACGCGCCCGACTTCAACCTGGACCTTGAGGCCGCGCTGAAGGCCCAGGGCATCAAGACCGTGCATTTCGTCTGCCCCTCCATCTGGGCCTGGCGCGCCGACCGTGTCGAAAAAATCCGCCGCAGCGTGGACCACGTGCTGTGCATCTTCCCGTTCGAGCCGGCCTTGCTGGCCGCCCACGGCATTGCCGCGACCTATGTCGGGCATCCACTGGCCAATGTCATTCCCCTGCAGCCCGATCGCGTGGCTGCCCGGGGCGCGCTGGGCTTGCGAGCCGAAGACACCGTGATTGCCATCCTGCCGGGCAGCCGGAAGTCGGAAATCCAGTACCTGGCCCACAGGTTTTTCGCGGCTGCCGCCCTGATCCGGCGGGCGCAGCCGGCCGTCCGCTTCGTCGTGCCCGCCATTCCCGCCCTGAAGGCCGCCATCGAACGCATCGCGGGCGAAGCCGGCATGCGAGACCAGCTGCAAATCCTCGAGGGCCAGTCGCACACCGCGCTGGCCGCCTGCGACTTCACGCTGATCGCCAGCGGCACCGCCACGCTGGAGGCGGCGCTTTTTAAACGGCCCATGGTCATCGCCTACAACATGAATTGGCTGTCCTGGCAGATCATGCGGCGAAAAAAACTGCAACCCTGGGTGGGCTTGCCCAATATCCTGTGCCGCGACTTTGTGGTGCCCGAGTTGCTGCAGGACCAGGCCAGCCCAGAAGCGCTGGCTGCGGCGGTCCTGCAGTGGGTGGAGGCAAAATCGTCGGCTCCTGACAAAATAGCGGCTGTCGAGCAAAGATTCGCCGCGCTGCACACCGAACTGCGGCGAGATACTTCAACCTTAGCGACCGATGCGATCCAGCAAATTCTTGAAAGCTGAGCAAACCGCGCTGTCCTGGGACATTCCCGGGCTGGTGGCCGGTGTTGACGAAGCGGGGCGCGGCCCCCTGATGGGGCCGGTGGTGGCCGCCGCCGTCATTCTTGACGAGCTGAACCCGATCAAGGGGCTGGCCGACTCCAAAAAGCTCACGGCCCTGCGCCGCGAAAAACTCTACGACGAAATCCGCGCCAAGGCCCTGTGCTGCTCAATAGCCGAGGCCAGCGTGGAGGAAATCGACAGTCTCAACATCCTGCAGGCCACCATGCTCGCTATGAAGCGCGCGGTGGAGGGCTTGCGCCTGAAGCCCAACAAGGTGCTGGTCGACGGCAATCGCCTGCCCACCTTGGTGATCCTGTCGGAAGCCATCGTCGGTGGCGATGCGCTGGTGCCCGCTATCTCTGCGGCCTCCATCCTGGCCAAGGTGCACCGTGACCGCTGGTGCGCCGAGTTCCACCTGGAATACCCGCAGTACGGCTTTGCCGACCACAAGGGCTACGGCACGGCCGAGCACCTGGCCGCGCTGCGCGAGCACGGCGCCTGCCCGCAGCACCGCAAGTCCTTCGCGCCGGTGGCCGAGGTTCTGCGGTGAGTTCAGGCTTTGCCTCCTCCGGCGGCGCATCCACCGAAGCCACGCACCTCACCTCGCGCGACAACCCGCTGATCAAGGACTTGCGCAAGCTGTCCCAGGACAGCACGGCCTATCGCAAGCAGGGGCGTGTCTGGCTGGAAGGCGACCACCTGTGCCGCGCGGCGCTGGCGCGCGGACTTAAACCTGCGCTGGCCGTTTTCGCCGAGTCCTATTGGCCCGCGGCACCCGCGGAATTTACGCGGGCGGCTGCCAAAAGCATCGTGATCCCCGATGCCTTGCTGCCCGAGATCAGCGGCCTGGAATCGCCCGCGCGCATGGGCTTTGTCATGGAGCTGCCCGCCGCTGCCGGCCTGCGGCCCGATGCGGCCTCGGTGATCCTGGACCGGGTGCAGGATGCCGGCAATGTCGGCTCCATCCTGCGCAGCGCGGCGGCCTTTGGTTTCAGCCAGGTCATCGCCCTCAAGGGCACGGCGGCGCTCTGGTCGCCCAAAGTGCTGCGCGCCGGCATGGGCGCCCACTTTGCCCTGCAACTGGTGGAAAGCCTGGAACCCGAGGCCCTGGCGGCCCTGGCGGTGCCCATCGTCGTCACCAGCTCGCACCATGGCGGCTTTTTGCATCAGCAAAAACTGCCCATGCCCTGCGCCTGGGCCATGGGCCACGAAGGGCAGGGCGTCAGCGACGAGCTGATGGCCAGGGCGGCGCTCAAAGTCCGCATAGACCAGCCGGGCGGCGAAGAATCGCTCAACGTCGCCGCTGCCGCGGCCATTTGTCTCTACGCCAGCTCATTGAACGTCACTGGTCCGTAAATCGACACGCAGTAGGTGAAGTTTTGTCTTCACTAGCATGAGCCGCGGAACCGGCTTTGCCGGGCCGCAGGCGGGCGGCCCCCTCGGGGGGGCAGCGACCCACACGAAGTGGGGGAGCGTGGGGCCTCGTCCCTAGGCTATAATCAGTGGCTTTTCAAAACACAGCTTCGCCCGAGCGCATACAAAGCCACCACCCTCTCAAAAGCAGCCTGCAAGAGTCTTGACCGAGACGTATCTTGTGCACGCTTGGGCGAACCGTAACCAACCCGGAGAACCCAGTGCTTTTGTCTCTACAGGGAAACACCCCTCACGCCATCCTGGCGCTCGCAGACGGCACGGTCTTTATCGGCAATTCGATTGGAGCCGCGGGCTCCACAGTCGGCGAAGTGGTGTTCAACACCGCGATGACCGGCTACCAGGAAATCCTCACGGATCCCAGCTACTGCCAGCAGATCGTCACCCTCACGTACCCGCATATCGGCAACTACGGCGTCAATGCCGAAGACGTCGAGGCTGAAAAAGTCCACGCCGCCGGCCTGATCATCAAGGACTTGCCGCTGCTGGCCTCGAATTTCCGTAAATCCATGACCCTGTCCGAATACCTGGTCAAGGAGAAAACCGTCGCCATCGCCGGCATAGACACCCGCCAGCTGACCCGCCTGCTGCGCACCAAGGGCGCGCAAAACGGCTGCATCCTGGCTCTGCCTGCCGGCGAGGCGGTGAGCCAGCCCGCGATCGAGAAAGCCGTCGCGGCGGCCCGTGGCGCCCCCAGCATGGCCGGCCTGGACCTGGCCAAGGTTGTCTCGGTCAAGCAGACCTACGAATGGACGCAGACCGAGTGGAAACTCGGCGCGGGCTACGGCGTGCAGATCACGCCCCGGTTCCACGTTGTGGCCTTCGACTTCGGCGTGAAGAAAAACATCCTGCGCATGATGGCCGAGCGCGGCGCGCGCATCACCGTGGTGCCGGCGCAAACGCCCGCCGCCGACGTGCTCAAGCTCAAACCGGACGGCATCTTCCTGGCCAACGGCCCGGGCGACCCCGAGCCTTGCGACTACGCGATCACCGCGGTGCGCGAGCTGATTGAAACCGGCATCCCGACCTTCGGCATCTGCCTGGGCCACCAGATCATGGCGCTGGCCAGCGGCGCGAAGACCTTCAAGATGAAGTTCGGCCACCACGGTGCCAACCACCCGGTCAAGGACCTGGACAACGGCCGCGTCAGCATCACCAGCCAGAACCACGGCTTCGCGGTCGACGAGAAGAGCCTGCCGGCCAACCTGCGGCCCACGCACATCAGCCTGTTCGACGGCACACTGCAAGGCCTGGCCCGCACCGACAAGCCGGCGTTCTGCTTCCAGGGCCACCCTGAAGCCTCGCCCGGCCCACACGATATTTCATACTTGTTTGACCGTTTCACCGCGCTGATGGAACAGGCCGGGGAGAAGAAGAATGCCTAAGCGCACAGACATCAAAAGCGTCCTCATCATAGGCGCCGGCCCCATCATCATCGGCCAGGCCTGCGAGTTCGACTACTCCGGCGTGCAGGCCTGCAAGGCGCTGCGCGAAGAGGGCTACAAGGTCATCCTGATCAACAGCAACCCCGCCACGATCATGACCGACCCGGCCACCGCCGACGTCACCTACATCGAGCCCATCACCTGGCAGACGGTCGAAAAAATCATCGCCAAGGAGCGTCCCGACGCCATCCTGCCGACCATGGGCGGGCAGACCGCGCTCAACTGCGCGCTGGACCTCTGGCACAACGGCGTGCTCGACAAGTACAAGGTCGAGCTGATAGGCGCCAAGCCCGAGGCCATCGACAAGGCCGAAGACCGCCTGAAGTTCAAGGACGCGATGACCAAGATCGGGCTGGGCTCGGCCCGCTCCGGCATTGCGCACAGCATGGACGAAGCCTGGGCCGTGCAAAAGAGCGTCGGCTTCCCCACCGTGATCCGCCCCAGCTTCACGCTGGGCGGCACCGGCGGCGGCATCGCCTACAACTCCGAAGAATTCGAAGTCATCTGCAAGCGCGGCCTGGAAGCCTCGCCGACCAACGAGCTGCTGATTGAAGAGTCGCTGCTCGGCTGGAAAGAGTACGAGATGGAAGTCGTGCGCGACACCGCCGACAACTGCATCATCGTCTGCTCCATCGAAAACCTGGACCCCATGGGCGTGCATACCGGCGACTCCATCACGGTCGCACCGGCCCAGACGCTGACCGACAAGGAATACCAGATCCTGCGCAACGCTTCGCTGGCCGTGCTGCGCGAGATCGGCGTGGACACCGGCGGCTCCAACGTGCAGTTCTCCATCAACCCGGTCGACGGCCGCATGGTGGTGATCGAAATGAACCCGCGCGTCTCGCGCTCCTCGGCGCTGGCTTCCAAGGCCACGGGCTTTCCGATCGCCAAGGTCGCGGCCAAGCTGGCCGTGGGCTACACGCTGGACGAGCTGCGCAACGAGATCACGGGCGGCGCCACCCCCGCGAGCTTCGAGCCCAGCATCGATTACGTGGTCACCAAGATTCCGCGTTTCGCGTTCGAAAAATTCCCGGCCGCCGATTCGCGCCTGACCACGCAGATGAAATCCGTGGGCGAAGTCATGGCCATGGGTCGTACCTTCCAGGAGTCCTTCCAGAAAGCGCTGCGCGGCCTGGAAGTCGGCGTGGACGGCATGAACGAGAAAACCCAGGACCGCGAAGTGCTCGAGAAAGAGCTCGGCGCGCCCGGCCCGGACCGCATCTGGTATGTGGGCGACGCCTTCGCCCAGGGCATGAGCGTCGATGAGGTTTTTGCGCTGACCAAGATTGATCCCTGGTTCCTGATCCAGATCGAGCAGATCGTCAAGATCGAGCTGGAGCTCGAAACCACCTCGCTCGACAAGATTGACGCCGTCACGCTGCGCACGCTCAAGCAAAAAGGCTTTTCCGACCGCCGCCTGGCCAAGCAGCTCAAGACCACCGACACGGCCATCCGCGAAAAGCGTCGTGCGCTGGGGGTGCGTCCGGTCTACAAGCGCGTGGACACCTGCGCCGCCGAGTTCGCGACCAATACCGCCTATATGTACTCGACCTACGAGGCCGAAGGCAGCGAGTGCGAAGCCGCGCCCACCGACAAGAAAAAAATCATGGTGCTGGGCGGTGGGCCCAACCGCATCGGGCAGGGCATCGAATTTGACTACTGCTGCGTGCACGCGGCGCTGGCCATGCGCGAAGACGGCTACGAGACCATCATGGTCAACTGCAACCCCGAGACGGTCTCCACCGACTACGACACCAGCGACCGCCTGTATTTCGAGCCGCTGACGCTGGAAGACGTGCTCGAGATCGTCGACAAGGAAAAACCGTTGGGTGTGATCGTCCAATACGGCGGCCAGACGCCCCTGAAGCTGGCGCTGGACCTGGAGGCCAACGGCGTGCCCATCATCGGCACCTCGCCCGACATGATCGACGCGGCCGAAGACCGCGAGCGCTTCCAGAAGCTGCTGCATGAGCTCAAGCTGCGCCAGCCGCCCAACGCCACGGCGCGCACCGAGCCCGAGGCGCTCGAAAAAGCCGCCGCGCTGGGTTACCCCCTGGTCGTGCGCCCCAGCTATGTGCTGGGCGGCCGTGCCATGGAAATCGTGCACGAGCAGCGCGACCTCGAGCGCTATATGCGCGAGGCCGTCAAGGTCAGCCATGACTCACCCGTGCTGCTGGACCGTTTCCTGAACGACGCGATCGAATGCGACGTCGACTGCCTGCGCGACCCCGAAGGCCGGACCTTTATCGGCGGCGTGATGGAGCACATTGAACAGGCCGGCGTACACAGCGGCGACTCGGCCTGCTCGCTGCCGCCGTATTCGCTGAGCGCGGAGACCGTGACCGAAATCAAGCGCCAGACCGCGGCCATGGCCGAGGCGCTGACGGTGGTGGGCCTCATGAACGTGCAGTTCGCGATCCAGAACATCGACGGCAAGGACGTGATCTACGTGCTGGAAGTCAACCCGCGCGCGTCGCGCACCGTGCCCTTCGTCAGCAAGGCCACCGGCATCCAGCTGGCCAAGGTGGCGGCGCGCTGCATGGTCGGCCAGTCGCTGGCCTCGCAAGGCATCAAGGACGAAGTCACGCCGCCTTACTTCAGCGTCAAGGAAGCGGTCTTCCCCTTCGTCAAATTCCCTGGCGTGGACACGATTCTCGGCCCCGAGATGAAATCCACCGGCGAGGTCATGGGCGTGGGCAAGACCTTCGGCGAAGCCTTCGTGAAGTCCCAGCTGGGCGCGGGCACCAAGCTGCCGACCTCGGGCAAGGTTTTCCTGACCGTCAAGAATAACGACAAGCCGCGCGCCGTGGAAGTCGCGCGCGCGCTGGCCGCGCAGAAGTTCGAGCTGGTGGCGACCAAAGGCACGGCGGCCGCCATCCAGGCGGCGGGCATTGCCTGCACCGTGGTCAACAAGGTCACCGAAGGGCGGCCGCACGTGGTGGACATGATCAAGAACAACGAGATTGCCCTGGTCATCAACACCGTCGAAGAGCGGCGCAACGCGATCACCGATTCGCGCCAGATCCGCACCTCGGCGCTGCTGGCCCGTGTGACGACCTACACCACGATTGCCGGCGCCGAAGCGGCCGTGGAGGGCATGAAGTACCTGGACAACCTGCCGGTCTATTCGGTGCAGGAACTGCATGCCCAACTGGCCTGAAAGGGCCTGAAAACCCGAGCCCGGCCACCGGTTTTTCCCGGATTTCGCCGGGCCCGATTTGCATTAAACTTGTTTCATTGAAGTTTTGAATTCAAGCGCCGCCGCCAGGTGACTGGTGGCGGTTTCGCTTTTGCAGGAGCAAAAAACATGGCCACCATCCCCATCACCAAGCGCGGCGCGGAAAGCCTCAAGGCGGAATTGCACCAGCTGAAAACCGTGGACCGCCCCTGGGTCATCAATTCGATTTCCGAAGCGCGCGCCCAGGGTGACCTCAGCGAAAACGCCGAATACGACGCCGCCAAGGACCGCCAGGGCTTTATCGAAGGCCGCATCCAGGAAATCGAAGGCAAGCTGTCGGCCGCCCAGATCATTGACCCGTCCGAACTGGACGCGGGCGGCAAGGTCGTGTTCGGCTCCACCATAGAACTGGAAGACGAAGACACCGGTGACAAGGTGACCTACCAGATCGTCGGCGAAGACGAGGCCGACATCAAGCTGGGCCGTGTCAACATCAGTTCGCCGATCGCGCGCGCATTGATCGGCAAGGACGAGGGCGACACGGCCGAAGTCCAGGCGCCAGGCGGTATCAAGCGCTACGAAATCATCGCGGTGATGTATATCTAGATTTCACCCATGAAGCAGCGCTTCAATGTGATGGTGGCGGCCCTCTGGTGGGGCAGCCTGACCGGTCTGGGTTTTGTCGTCGTCCCTATGCTGTTCGCCAACTTGGGCACGCCCGCCGCGGCCGGTGCCATGGCGGCCAGGCTATTCACCGCGCAGGCCTGGCTCAGCACGGGCTGTGCCATGCTTTTGCTGCTGGTACTCAATAAGAAAGACGACGCGGCCCTTGCGCTGCAGGCACAGGCGGCCATGAAGTTTGTGGTGGCCGGCTTGTTGCTGGCCTTGCTGGTGGAGTTCGGTATCGCGCCGCGCATCGTCAGTGCGCGCGCTGACGGCGGCAACCTCAAGCTCTGGCATGGGCTGGGGACGGCCCTTTATGTCGTGCAGTGGTTGTGTGCCGGCCTAGCGCTGTGGCGCCTGGCGCCCACGTCGCAAGCCGCCCAGCCGCCCGCTGCGGACTAAGCGCTTCAGCCGCGCTCAGCGGCTTCGAGTGTGTTGACCAGCAGCATGGTAATGGTCATGGGGCCCACACCGCCGGGCACCGGCGTGATGTAGCCGGCAACTTCCTTGACCCCGTCAAAGTCCACGTCACCGCAAAGCTTGCCCTCGTCATTGCGGTTCATGCCCACGTCGAGCACGACGGCGCCGGGCTTGACCATGTCCGCCGTTAGCACATTACGCTTGCCGACGGCGGCCACGATCACGTCGGCCTGCAGTGTCATGGCCTTGAGGTCCTTGGTGGCGCTGTGGCAAATGGTGACGGTAGCGTTTTTCTGCAGCAGCATCAGCGCCATGGGCTTGCCGACGATGTTGCTGCGGCCTATCACCACGGCGTGCTTGCCCTTGAGGTCGTAGTGGATGCTCTCCAGCATCTTCATGCAGCCGTAGGGCGTGCAGGGCCAGAAGCCGGGCTGGCCGACCATGAGCGCGCCGGCGCTGGCGACGTGAAAGCCGTCCACGTCCTTGGCCGGCGAGATGGCTTCGATCACCTTGTGCGCATCGATGTGCGCGGGCAACGGCAGCTGCACCAGGATGCCGTGGATGGCCGGGTCCTTGTTGAGCGCGTCCACGCGCGCCAGCAGGTCGGCTTCGCTGAGGGTGGCGGGGTATTTTTCGAGCACCGAATGCAGGCCGCTGTCCTCGCAGGCTTTGACCTTGTTGCGCACATAGACCTGGCTGGCCGGGTTTTCGCCCACCAGCACCACGGCCAGGCCGGGCGTGATGCCGCGCGCGCGCAGGGCGGCGGCCCGCCGCGCGACGTCGGCGCGCAATTGTTTGGAGAGGGCATTTCCGTCAATCAGCTGGGCGGTCATTTTTGAATCGGTTTTTCAAAGTAAAAACGCCCGCTGGTCCAATCAATACGGGCGTCAAGGGCTATCGCAAAGACAGCGAAGGAGCGGTCAGCCTTTGGGCGCGTTGGACCCCAGGGCGATTTTGAGCAGGTCGGCCACGGTGTTGGCGTTGAGCTTTTCCATGATGTTGGCGCGGTGCGCCTCCACCGTCTTGATGCTGATGCCCAGGTCGTCGGCGATCTGCTTGTTGAGCCGGCCGGCCACGATGCGCTCGAGCACTTGGGCCTCGCGAGAGGTCAGCTTGGCCAGCAGGGCGTCGCGGCTGGCGGACTGCTGGAACTCGCTGAAGGCTTCCTTGGCCTGCTCCAGCATGCGCTCGACCAAGTTGACCAGGGCTTCTTCCTGGAACGGCTTCTGGATGAAGTCCATCGCGCCTTTTTTCATGGTGTTGACCGCCATGGGCACGTCGCCGTGGCCGGTGATGAACACGATGGGCAGCGGCGACTTGCGCTCGACCAGGCGGTCCTGCAGCTCCAGGCCGGTCATGCCGCCCATGCGGATGTCGACGATCAGGCAGGCCACTTCGCGCGGGTCGTAGCGGGAGAGGAAGGTTTCGGCCGAGTCGTAGCAGCGGACGCGGTAGTCCTTGCCCTCGAGCAGCCACTGCAGCGAGTCGCGCACGCCCTCGTCATCATCAACGACGTAGACGGTACCTTTTTTGGGAATCAAGCTCATGCCAAACTTTCTTTCGTGAACTTCTCAAGAGACGGTTCTTGAAGGGTTTTCAGTGAACGCCTGCGTTCCTGGCTGCCGTGCCGTCGCCGGCTGGCGCCGTCGGCAGGATCAGGGGTGTCACAGGGATCCAGAAGGTAAACCGGCACCCCACCACTTCGTCCCCATTGTAGAGGTTCTCTGCCTCCATTCTTCCCTGGTGGGACTCGACGATGCTGCGGCAAAGCTTCAGGCCTATGCCCATGCCTTCGGCCTTGGTGGAGTAGAAGGCCTCATAGAGCCGGCCCATGACTTCAGGCGACAGCCCGCGCCCGGTGTCGAGCACTGAAAACTCCACCACGGCCTGGTCCTCGATCTGTTTGGGCACCACACGCAGCTCGACGCTGCGGCGCGCCGTGGGCAGGTGGGCCTGCTCGATCGACTCAGCCGCGTTCTTCATCAGGTTGATCAGCACCTGCTCGATCAGGATGGGGTCCACCATGATTTCAGGCAGGCGGGCCGCGATGTAGTGGCTCAGGCGCACATGGTGGCGGCGCAGCTCGATGTCGGCCAGCTCCATGGCGTTGCTGACCATGGTGGCCACGTCGGCCGCCATGCGGTTGGGCTCGCTGCGTTTGACGAAGGAGCGTATGCGCTGGATGATCTGGCCGGCGCGGTGCGCCTGCTTGGCGGTCTTGTCCAGCGCGATCAGCAGGTCTTCGTTGCTGATCTGCTTGCCCTTGATGCGCGAGACCATGCCGTTGCAGTAGTTGTTGATGGCCGTGAGCGGCTGGTTCAGCTCGTGCGCCACGCTGGAGGCCATTTCGCCCATGGTGATCAGGCGGCTGGCGGTCTGGGCCCGCTCGTTTTGCTGGGCGGCCTGCTCCTCGGCATGGCGCCGCGGCGTGATGTCGGTGGCGATCACCATCTGGGCCAGGCGGCCGTCCACCCAGGTCAAGTAGCGCGAACGCACTTCCAGCCACTTGCTGAGTTCGGGCACGTAGATCTCGGCGTTTTCCGTCTGCGCCGCCGTCAGCGTGTCAGTCGGGAAGCCGGCCAGGCCATCGACCGCGTCCAGTGTGTCGTCGGTGGGCACGGCGCTGGGCACGCCGGCCTGCGCGATCAGGTTCAGGTGGCCCGACACCTCGCCGCCAAACCAGGAGCGGTACAGCTTGTTGGCGAACAGCAGCTCTTCGCTGCCCAGCGGCGCCACCGAGACGGCCGCGTCCAGCCCTTCGAGCACCGTGGTGAAGCGCTCATAGGAGGCGGTCAGCTCCTCGCGGATGCGCTTGGGCTCGGTGATGTCCGTCATGGAGGTCATCCAGCCGGTCTGCTGGCCGCGCGGGTCGATCAGCGGCGAGACATACATGCGCGCATCGAAGATCTGCCCGTTCTTGCGCTTGACGCGCACCTCGAAGCCGCCCGGCGGCGTGCGGCCGTGCAGCTCGTCGTCCAGCCGCTGCATCAGCGTGTCGATCTCGCCTTCCGGCCAATGCGGAAACGGCGGCGTGCGGCCCACCAGGTCGCCTTCGGTCAGGCCCGTCATCTGGCAGAAGGCCGGGTTGACGTAGGTGATGCGGCCTTGCAGGTCGAGTGCGCGCATGCCGGTCAGCATGGAGTTTTCCATGGCGCGGCGGAAGTTGGTCTCGGCGATCAGCGCCTGCTGGGCCTGCACGCGGCGGCGCGTGTGGCGCCAGGTGCCCAGCAGCATCCACACCGTGAGCGCGCTCAGCGCGCTGACCAGCCAGAAGAAACCGCTGCCCACCACGCCCAGGGAGGCCCGGTAACCTTCGGCGCGTATCAGCAGGCCGTTGCCGACCGGCGAGACCGGTATCTCGTATTCGGCCGCGCCGTCGGACCAGGGCAGCAGGCGGGACGCGGGATTACGCGGCGGCGGCAGGTTGCCCGCCAGCACCCGGTTTTTGTCATCGATCAGGGTCACCGCGTATTTGGCCGTGACCTCGGTCGGCACGCCGAAGCGCAGCAGCCCGTCAATGGAGTACTCACCCATGATGACGCCGGCGAACTTGCCCTGGTCGTCCAGCGGCACCTGCAATTGCAGGGTGGGCGCGTTGTAGCCGCCGGCTTCCTTGGGCGTCAGCGGCCGCGAGTACACGGGCTGGCGCAGGTCACGGGCCAGCTCGTAGGTGCCGTCGGTCTCGCCGACCTTGAGCTGTTCTCCGGCGCCGCGCAGCTGGCTGCCGTTGGCGCTGGGCGATACATAGGCCACCTTGATGCGCCGCTTGCTGTCCACCCAGGTCACGGCCATGAGCTCGGGGTACTGGTTGACCAGCGACTCGGCCTGGGTGATGAATTCCTCGGTGTCGACTTCCTTGTTGGAGACGTCGCGGCCTATGCGCATGAGCTGCTCCTGCCGCTCCAGCAGGCGCAGGCGCAGGCGCTGCTGGGCGTATTCCACGTCGCGCTTGACGGCCTGCTGCTCACGGTCGATTTCCTCGATGCGCAGGTAGCCGAAGGCGGCGATCACGGCCGCCAGGAAGAGCGCGACGGCCAGCAGCGGGCCCAGCGTGATGAAGCGGTCCTGGCGCGACGGCGACTGCCGCCGCCACCAGCGGCGCCACAAGGCCAGGGGAGCGGGGGTCACCGCGGAGTCGGCGAGGGCAGGGGCTTGCTGGGTCATAGGAGGAATGGTGCAGTTTAAGGGAGATGCTCCCGGCATTCAGGGTTGACCCTGATCTTCGAAGGTGAAGCACGGCGCGGCGATGCGGCCGCAATGCCTCGGAAAAGGACTGTCCCGGGTCTGTTGATGCGACGTATGCTTACTTTTAAATTTCTTAATGTGAAATCAATAAGCACTATTTGAAATCTCACAAATATTATGAGAAACTAGGGACTTGAATCTAATTTGCGTTTACAACACGTTTAGACCCAAGTTGGACACAGGCCCTGTGAGCGGCTCGACAAGAGGCCGCATCGCAGCTTAAACAAGCTTTATCAGGCTACTCAGGAGACAAACATGGCTGCCAATCCCACCCAAGCCGGCGACAACTTGCGCGCCGCCGCCAACGACGCGCTGGACAAAGACAGCCAGGAAACCCGAGAGTGGATGGACGCCTTGTCCGCCGTCATCGAAAGCGAAGGCCCGGAGCGCGCCCACTTCCTGCTGGAGCAACTGCTGGAGCACGCCCGCCAGAAAAGCATAGACATGCCTTTCTCGGCCAACACCGGCTACGTCAACACCATCGAGACCGACCAGGAAGAGCGCTCGCCCGGCAACCTCGAGATCGAGGAGCGCCTGCGCGCCTACATGCGCTGGAATGCCATGGCCATGGTGGTCAAGGCCAACCGCCTGCACCCCGCCGACGGCGGCGACCTGGGCGGCCACATCGGCTCCTTCGCCTCGCTGGCCAGCCTGTTCGGCGCCGGCTTCAACCACTTCTGGCACGCCGAGAGCGAGAACCACGGCGGCGACTGCCTCTACATCCAGGGCCATGTGTCGCCCGGCGTCTATGCCCGCGCCTACCTTGAAGGCCGCCTGACTGAAGAACAGCTGCTCAACTTCCGCCAGGAAGTCGACGGCAAGGGCCTGTCCAGCTACCCGCACCCCAAACTCATGCCCGAGTTCTGGCAGTTCCCCACCGTCTCCATGGGCTTGGGCCCGCTGATGGCGATCTACCAGGCGCGTTTCCTCAAGTACCTGCATGCCCGCGGCATCGCCAACACCGAAAACCGCAAGGTCTGGGCCTTCCTCGGCGACGGCGAGATGGACGAAGTTGAATCCATGGGCGCCATCGGCCTGGCCGCGCGTGAAAAGCTCGACAACCTGGTCTTCGTCATCAACTGCAACCTGCAGCGCCTGGACGGCCCGGTGCGCGGCAACGGCAAGATCATCCAGGAGCTCGAAGGCGAGTTCCGCGGCGCCGGCTGGAACGTCATCAAGCTGCTGTGGGGCAGCAACTGGGACCCGCTGCTGGCCCGCGACAAGGACGGCGCGCTGCGCAAGGTCATGATGGACACGCTGGACGGCGACTACCAGGCCATGAAGGCCAACGACGGCGCCTATGTGCGCAAGCATTTCTTCGGCCAGGACCCGCGCACGCTTGAAATGGTCGCCAAGATGAGCGACGAGGACATCTTCAACCTGCGCCGCGGCGGCCACGACTCGCAAAAGGTCTATGCGGCCTTCCATGCGGCCGTCAAGCACAAGGGCCAGCCCACCGTCCTGCTCGTCAAGACCGTCAAGGGCTTCGGCATGGGCAAGATCGGCGAAGGCAAGAACAACGTCCACCAGACCAAAAAACTGGCCGACGAGGACATCAAGGCCTTCCGCGACCGCTTCAACATCCCGATTCCCGACAGCAAGCTGGCCGACATTCCCTTCTACAAGCCGGCCGACGACACGCCCGAGATGCGCTACCTGCACGAGCGCCGCAAGGCCCTGGGCGGCTACCTGCCGCACCGCCGCGTCAAGGCCGACGAGCAGTTCACCGTGCCCGCGCTGGAGACCTTCAAGTCGGTGATCGAGCCCACGGCTGAAGGCCGCGAAATCTCCACCACCCAGGCCTATGTGCGCTTTCTCACGCAGCTGCTGCGCGACCAGGCCCTGGGCCCGCGCGTCGTGCCCATCCTGGTGGACGAGGCCCGCACCTTCGGCATGGAAGGCCTGTTCCGCCAGATCGGCATCTACAACCCCGACGGCCAGAAATACACGCCGGTCGACAAAGACCAGGTGATGTACTACAAGGAAGACAAGCAGGGCCAGATCCTGCAGGAAGGCATCAACGAGGCCGGCGGCATGAGCAGCTGGATCGCGGCGGCCACCTCGTACAGCACCAACAACCGCATCATGGTGCCGTTCTACGTGTACTACTCGATGTTCGGCTTCCAGCGCATCGGCGACCTGGCCTGGGCGGCCGGCGACATGCAGGCGCGCGGCTTCCTGCTCGGCGGCACCTCGGGCCGCACCACGCTCAACGGCGAAGGCCTGCAGCACGAAGACGGCCACAGCCACATTCTGGCCGGCACCATTCCCAACTGCATCAGCTACGACCCCACCTTCGCGCACGAAGTCGGCGTGATCCTGCACCATGGCCTCAAGCGCATGGTCGAGAAACAGGACAACGTTTATTTCTACCTCACGCTGCTCAATGAGAACTACGCGATGCCCGGCCTCAAGCCCGGCACCGAAGAGCAGATCATCAAGGGCATGTACCTGTGCAAAGAGGGCGCAAAACTCACGCCGCGCGTCCAGCTGCTGGGCTCCGGCACCATCTTGCGCGAGTCCATCGCCGCGCAGGAACTGCTCGAAAAGGAATGGGGTATTGCCGCCAACGTCTGGAGCTGCCCAAGCTTCAATGAACTGGCCCGCGACGGCCAGGGCACCGAGCGCTGGAACCTGCTGCACCCGGCCGACAAGCCGCAGGTGTCCTTCGTGGCCCAGCAGCTTGAAAAGCACACCGGCCCCGTCATCGCGTCGACCGACTACATGAAGGCCTACGCCGAGCAGATCCGCCCCTTCATCCCCAAGGGCCGCACCTACAAGGTGCTGGGCACCGACGGCTTCGGCCGCAGCGACTTCCGCAGCAAGCTGCGCGAGCACTTCGAAGTCAACCGCCATTACATCGTCGTGGCGGCGCTCAAGGCGCTCAGCGAAGAGGGCACGGTGCCGGTTGCCAAGGTGGCCGAGGCCATCAAAAAATACGGCATCAATGCCGACAAGATCAACCCGCTTTACGCTTGAGTTAACACCCTGACGTAGACGCCTGAACGCCTGAAGCAAACGGAGACAAGAATATGGCAGTGGTAGACATTCAAGTTCCTGATATCGGGGATTTCGACGAAGTGACCGTGATCGAATTGCTGGTCAAGCCCGGCGACACCGTCAAGGCCGAGCAGTCGCTGATCACCGTGGAGTCCGACAAGGCCTCCATGGAAATCCCCTCCAGCCACGCGGGTGTGGTCAAGGAACTGCGGGTCAAGCTGGGTGACAAGGTCAAGCAGGGCTCGGTCGTGCTGACGCTGGAAGTGGCTGGCGCCGGAGCCGCCGCACCGGCTCCCGCCGCAGCGGCCAAACCGGCCGCCGCGCCGGCAGCTCCCGCAGCCGCTTCGCCCGCACCGGCGCCTGTAGCGGCCCCTGCGGCCTCCGGCCCGGTCGAAGTCCGTGTGCCCGACATCGGCGACTTCAAGGACGTGTCCGTCATCGAAGTGCTGGTCAGGCCCGGTGACACCATCAAGGCCGAGCAATCGCTGGTAACCGTCGAATCCGACAAGGCCTCAATGGAAATCCCGTCCTCGGCCGCCGGGGTGCTCAAGGAACTCAAGGTCAAGCTGGGCGACACCGTCAACATCGGCGACCTGCTGGCCATCCTCGAAGGCTCTGCGGCCGCAGGCGCATCGCCTGCTGCGGCGCCGGCCCCCGCGCCAGCACCTGCTCCCGCCGTCGCTGCGGCGGCAGCCGCGCCCGCACAGGCCACCGCATCGGCCCCCGCGAGCCAGCCGGCCCATGACCCCACCACGGCGCCGCAAGGCAGCCTGCCGCACGCCTCGCCCTCGGTGCGCAAGTTCGCGCGCGAGCTCGGCGTGCCGCTGGCCGAAGTCAAGGGCTCAGGCCCCAAGGGGCGCATCACGCAGGACGACGTGCAGGCCTTCACCAAGTCGGTGATGGACGGCAGCGTCCGCACCCAGGCGCAGGCCGCCAAAGCCCCGGCATCGTCCGGCGGGGGCGCCGGCCTCGACCTGCTGCCCTGGCCCAAGGTCGACTTCACCAAGTTCGGCCCGGTCGAGCGCAAGGACATGTCGCGCATCAAGAAGATCAGCGGCGCCAACCTGCACCGCAACTGGGTGATGATCCCGCACGTCTGCAACCACGACGATGCCGACATCACCGAGCTCGAAGCCTTCCGCGTGCTCATGAACAAGGAAAACGAGAAAGCCGGCATCAAGATCACCATGCTGGCCTTCCTGATCAAGGCTTCGGTTGCCGCGCTCAAGAAATTCCCCGAGTTCAACGCCTCGCTCGACGGCGACCAGCTGGTGCTCAAGCAGTACTACAACATCGCCTTCGCCGCCGACACCCCCAACGGCCTGGTCGTGCCGGTCATCAAGAACGCCGACCAGAAGGGCATCGTGCAGATCTCGCAGGAGATGGGCGAACTCGCCAAGAAGGCGCGCGACGGCAAGCTGAGCCCGGCCGACATGTCCGGCGCCTGCTTCACGATCTCCTCGCTGGGCGGCATTGGCGGGCGCTACTTCACGCCCATCATCAACGCGCCCGAAGTCGCCATCCTGGGCGTCTGCAAGAGCTCGACCGAGCCGGTCTGGGACGGCAAGGCCTTCCAGCCGCGCCTGATGCTGCCGCTGTCGCTGAGCTGGGACCACCGCGTGATCGACGGCGCCGCCGCCGCGCGCTTTAACGCCTACCTCGGACAGATCCTCGCCGACTTCCGCCGCGTCCTTCTTTAATCCGAAGATGACAACGCTTGTAGTCGTCAAAAAGGCGGGGCAGGTTGCCATCGCCGCCGACACGCTGGTCACCTTCGGCGACACCAGCCTGGGCCACCGCTTCGAGGCCAACAGCAAAATCTTCAAGGTCGACACGCCCGCCGGCATGAGCTACGTCGGCATGGCCGGCACCGTGGCGCATTTCCCGGTGCTGCGCAAGGCCATGGCGGCCCTGCCCAAGGACCAGCTCAAGCTGGGCTCGCGCGACGAGGTTTTCGACACCTTCGTCAAGCTGCATCCGCTGCTCAAGGAAACGTTTTTCCTGCAGACCAAGGAAGACGACAACGACCCCTACGAGTCCAGCCAGTTCACCGTCGTGATCGCCAATGCCAGCGGCATCTACGGCCTCTACAGCTACCGCGAGGTCTTTGAGTTCAAGGAGTTCTGGGGCATAGGCTCGGGCCGCAGCTTCGCGCTGGGCGCCATGCATGCCGCCTGGGACAAGGCCAAGACCGCGCGCGAAGTGGCCATGGCCGGCCTCAATGCGGGTTGCGAGTTCGACAAGAACTCCGCCGGACCCGTCGACATATTCACCCTTAAATTGAAAGCCTCCAAATGAGCGCATCCAGCCTGGTAGACATCAAGGTGCCGGACATTGGCGATTTTGACGAAGTGTCCGTGATTGAAGTGCTGGTCAAGGCCGGCGACACCATCAAGGCCGAGCAAAGCCTGATCACCGTGGAAAGCGACAAGGCCTCGATGGAGATTCCATCGTCCGCTGCCGGCGTGGTCAAGGAGGTCAAGGTCAAGCTGGGCGACAAAGTCAAGCAAGGATCCATCGTGCTGACACTGGAAGCCTCCGGCGCCGCTGCCGCCGCTCCAGCGCCCGCACCTGCGCCTGAGAAGAAAGCCGCTGCTCCGGCCGCATCTGCCCCTGCCGCGCCCGTCCCAACGGCCACCAGCTTCAGCGGCTCCGCCGATCTCGACTGCGACGTGCTGGTGCTGGGCGCCGGCCCCGGCGGCTACTCGGCCGCCTTCCGCGCCGCCGACCTGGGCCTGAAGGTCGTGCTGGTCGAGCGCTACGCCACGTTGGGCGGCGTCTGCCTCAACGTCGGTTGCATTCCCTCCAAGGCGCTGCTGCACGTGGCGGCGGTGATGGATGAGGTCAAACATTTCGACAGCCTGGGCGTGAGTTTCGGCGAGCCCAAACTCGACATCAACAAACTGCGCACGCACAAGGAAAAAGTCGTCGGCAAGCTCACCGGCGGGCTGACGGCCATGGCCAAGATGCGCAAGGTCACCACTGTGCGCGGTGTTGGCCAGTTTGTGGGTGCCCATCATCTGGAAGTTGAAGAAACCAGCGGCGCCCAAGGCCAGGAAAAAACCGGCAAAAAACAAACCATCGCGTTCAAGAATTGCATCATTGCCGCTGGCTCGCAAGCCGTGCGCCTGCCTTTCATGCCGGATGATCCCCGCGTGGTCGACTCCACCGGCGCGCTGGCGCTCAAAGAGGTTCCCAAACGCATGCTGATCCTGGGCGGCGGCATCATAGGCCTGGAAATGGGCACCGTCTATTCCACCCTGGGCGCGCGCCTGGACGTGGTCGAGATGATGGACGGCCTGATGCAGGGCGCCGACCGCGACCTGGTCAAGGTCTGGCAGAAGATGAACGCGCCGCGTTTTGACAACATCATGCTCAAGACCAAGACCGTGGGCGCCAAGGCGACCAAGGCCGGTATTGAAGTGACTTTCGAAGGCGAGGGCGCCCCAGCGCCGCAGACCTATGACCTGGTGCTGCAGGCCGTGGGCCGCACACCCAATGGCAAAAAAATCGGCGCCGAGAAGGCCGGCATCAGCGTGAGCGACCGCGGCTTCATCCCCGTCGACATCCAGATGCGCACCAACGTGCCCCACATCTTCGCCATCGGCGACATCGTGGGCCAGCCCATGCTGGCGCACAAGGCCGTGCACGAAGCGCATGTGGCCGCCGAAGTCATTGCCGGTGAACTGCAGGGCAACAAGGAACTGGCCAGCGCCGCCTTCAATGCCCGCGTGATCCCCAGCGTGGCCTACACCGACCCCGAAATCGCCTGGGTGGGCCTCACCGAAGACCAGGCCAAGGCGCAGGGCATCAAGGTCAAAAAGGGCCTGTTCCCCTGGACGGCCTCCGGCCGCGCCATCGCCAACGGCCGCGACGAAGGTTTCACCAAGCTGCTGTTTGACGACAGCCCTGAAGCGCACGGCCACGGCAAGATCCTGGGCGGCGGCATTGTCGGCACCCATGCCGGCGACATGATCGGCGAGATCGCGCTGGCCATCGAAATGGGCGCCGACGCCGTCGATATCGGCAAGACGATACACCCGCACCCCACGCTAGGCGAAAGCATGGGCATGGCCGCGGAAGTGGCGCACGGCAGCTGCACTGACTTGCCGCCGGCGCGCAAGTAAGCCGCGCGTCGAGTACAAAAAAGCCCGGGCATGCCCGGGCTTTTTGCTTTGACTGGCGGCTCAGGGCCGCACGCCAGGCGCTTCCATCGCCATGCCCTTGGCGCGCGTCTTGAGGTAGAGCTCCAGCTCCACCAGCTCCTGCGCACCATAGGCAAAGGGCTCGGCGCGCACGCCGCTCATGCAGCCGCGCAGGCGGCGCTGCAGCGAACCCATGGCCTGCCATTCGAGGCGGTACACCGGGTAGCCCGTGGGGTGTGCTTCGGGGATCACGTTGCCGGCCAGGCGTTTGCCGGGCAGGCCGTCGTGGCATTGCGCGCAGGACAGGTTGAGTTGCCCGATACGTTGCGCGAACAGCTGCTGGCCGCGCTGGCGGAAGGGTTCCAGCCTGGCATCGTTGGGCGGCGCCAGCGGCAGGCCGCGTGACTGCAGCGCGACATAGGCTTCCAGGCCCAGCAGCTCCTGGCTCTCGGGGCGCAGCAGCGCGGCCTGCTGGTGCTGCAGGCGGCACTGGTTGATGCGCTGGCCCAGGGTGATGGGGCGGCCCAGGCCGGTATCAAACGCCGGGTAGCGCGCCGCCACGCCGCGCATGCTGCTTTGCGCCGCCGCGTGGCAGCTGATGCAGGCTTTGCCGCTGGCGCCCGCCGGCTGCTTCCACAGCGCCTCGCCGTCCTGCACCCACAGCATGCCGGGGTTGAGCGCATCGTCCTTCTGCATGGCCTGGGTGGCGGCGCCCATGTCCTCAAAGCCCGAGCGGCGGCTGTCCTTGGGGGGAGGGTTTTGCGCGCCTGCCGTGCCCATCAGGCACACCAGCAGCAGGGCCAGGATGCGCCTCATGCCGTGACGGCCAGCTGGATGCTTTCCGCCTGCGAAAAACCGTTGTCGCCTTCCCAACTGAGCACCAGCGTACCGCTCTCGGTGGCCACGGTATGGAAGGCGATGTAGGGATTGGCCGAGACGGCCGAAAACAGCTCGGCGCTGAACACCAGCTCGCCGTTGTAGCGGCAGCTGAAGGTCTGGATGATGTTGCGCGGCAAGACCTTGCCGTCCTCGCCGGCACGAAAGCCGGTTTCCATGGGGTGGCCTATGGTGGCGCGTATCTCTATGACTTCGCCGCGCCTGGCCGCGGAGGGGGCATTAATCAGGGTGCGGGCCATCAAGGCTCCCCCTCGATGCAGGCGGCAAGCGTGACGATGACGTTGACCGTATGCGACCAGTAGCTGCCGTCACTCATCTGCGCCACGGCCACCAGTTGCTGCGAGGTGGCCAGCCGTATGCGTGTGCTCACGCTGGCCTTGCCGGCGCGCGGGCCCAGCGTGAACCGGGCCACGTCGCGCTGGGGATTTTTTTCGTTGAAGACGGCGATGCTTTTGACATGGTCGGCGGCCGTCATGGGGCTGTCCACCGTGACGGTGATGGGCACCACATTGCCGTTGTCCACCAGTTCGGCGATGTCAAGCTTGACCTTGCCCGCGCGAACCGGCGCGCCCCGGGTGTAGGCCGCCACGGCCACCGCCAGGTCGCCCGCGGCGGCGGACGCGGGGCGCAGCAACACTCCCATGGCCAGGCCGGTGGCACCCGCCAGGATGCGGCGTCGGCGGGGCAGGGCGGGTGGGTGCATGGGCTGCGTCATGGCCGTCTCAGTTGCGCAGCGTGCGTAGGAAGGCCACCACGTCCTCGATCTGCTGTGGGTTCATGATGGGTTTTCCCTGCCAGGCGGTGCCCACGCGCACCAGGCCCTCGCTGGGGTAATAGGCCGGCATCATGCTGGCCGGGTTCAGGCGCTGCGCGTCGGCGATGCGCAGGCGCAGTTGGCCTTCGCTCCAGCGCGAGCCCGCGCCTGCCAGATCGGGCGCCAGGTTGCCCTGGAAGCGTTCTTCGGGAATCGGCCCGCTGTGGCACAGCAGGCACAGGCCCAGCTGCCGGCTGGCGACGAGGGCGCGGCCGCGCGCCGGGTCGCCGGGCGTGGCCGTCAGCGCCTGCGGGATCGCATCGCCGACCACCTGCAGCGGCGGCTGTGGTTGCTGTTGTTGCTGTGCTTGCGCGAAGCCGGTCCAGGGCGCCACCATCATCACCGCGCCGGCGATGGCGCCTTGCCAGTTCATGCTTTCTTGAGGTCGTGGTTTTTCAGCGGCAGCTCGCGTATGCGCTTGCCCGTGGCCGCGAACACGGCATTGAGCACCGCCGGCGCGGCAACCGCGATGGTCGGCTCACCCACGCCGCCCCAGAAGCCGCCCGAAGGCACGATCAGGGTTTCCACCGCGGGCATGTGCTGCATCTGCACCACGGGGTAGGTGCTGAAGTTGTCCTGCTCCATGCGCCCGTCTTTTTGCGTGCACTCGCCGAACAGCGCCGCGGACAGGCCGTAGGCGAAAGAGCCCTCGACCTGGGCCTCGATCTGCTGCGGGTTGACGGCGTAACCCGGATCGGTGGCCGCCACGATGCGGTGGATCTTGAGCACGCCGTCCGGGCTGACCGACACCTCGGCGCAGGCCGCCACATAGCTGCCGAAGCCCATGGTCTGGGCCAGGCCGCGGTAGACCTTCTGGCCGCCCACGTCGGGCGGCGCCACGCCCCACTTGACGCGCTCGGCCACGGCGTTGAGGACGGCCAGGTGCTTGGGGTGGCTGCCCATGAGCTTGCGCCGCAGGGCCAGCGGGTCCTGTTTGGTGGCGAAGGCGATTTCGTCGATAAAGGACTCGAGGTAGATGGTGTTCTGGTTCAGGTTCACGCCGCGCCAGAAGCCGGGCGGCACGCTGGGGTTGCGCATCGCATGGTCTATCAGCAGGTTGGGGAAGCTGTAGCCTATGGATGCTTCGGGCCCCGGCGCATTCAGGCCCTGGAACTGCACCGGGTCCAGCCCGTTGCGAATGTTTTGCGGAAACACGCCGGCCAGGATGGACTGGCCGGAGACACGCATGTGCAGGGCCGTGACATTGCCCTGCGCGTCCAGCCCGGCCTGCAGCTTGCACTGCGTCACCGGGTGGTAGCGGCCGTGCAGCATGTCTTCCTCGCGCGACCACAGCAGCTTGACCGGAACGCCCGGCATTTGTTTGGCGATGTCCACGGCCTGGCGCACCCAGTCGTGCACCGCGCCGCGGCGCCCGAAGCCGCCGCCCAGGTGGATTTTGTAGACCTCGCATTGGGCGACCGGCAACCCGGCCGCTTCGGAGGCGGCGGCCAGCGCCGCCTCGCCGTTCTGGGTGGGTGTCCAGACCTCGCAGCGCTGGGGCGTCCAGCGCGCCGTGGCGTTCATGGGCTCCATGGTCGCGTGGTTCTGGTGGGGGTAGGCATACACCGCTTCTATGCGCCTGGCCGCCGAGGCCAGCGCGGCCTTGGCGTCGCCGTTCTGGTTGCCGACCACCGCGTCGTTCGCGTCCAGCCCGGCCTTGAGCATCTGGGCCACGCTGGCGCTGGAATTGGCGGCATTGGGGCCGTTGTCCCATTCGATGGGCAGCGCGTCCAGCGCGGTCTTGGCGCGCCACCAGGTATCGGCCACGACGGCCACCGCGCTGTCCCCGACCGCCAGCACCTTCTTCACGCCGGGGCGTTTTTCGATCGCGGCGGCATTGAAGCTCTTGACCTTGCCGCCGAACACCGGGCAGTCCTTGATGGCCGCGTTGAGCATGCCGGGCAGTTTGAGGTCGGCGCCATAGACCTGCTTGCCCGTGACCTTGTCCTGCGTGTCCAGGCGCGCCAGGCGCTTGCCCACGAGCTTCCAGTCTTTCGGGTCCTTGAGCGTGACGTCGGCCGGTGGCGCCAGCCTGGACGCCGCGACGGCGACCTTGCCGTAGCTCACGCTGCGGCCGCTGGGCGTGTGCGTGACGAGGCTGTTGGCCGCGCGGCATTCGGACACCGGCACCTTCCATTCATTGGCCGCGGCCTGCACCAGCATCATGCGCGCGGTGGCGCCGCCCTTGCGCACGTAGTCGTGCGATTCGCGTATGCCGCGGCTGCCGCCGGTGGAGAAATTGCCCCAGGCCCGGTTGCGCGCGAGGTTCTGCCCCGGTGTCGGGTATTCAGTGCTGACTTTCGCCCAGTTGCATTCCAGCTCTTCGGCTACCAGCTGCGCCAGGCCGGTCAGGCTGCCCTGGCCCATTTCAGAGCGCGCGATGCGGATCACCACCGTGTCGTCGGGGCGCACCACGACCCAGGCGTTGATCTCCGGCGCGTCGGCGCCCTGGGCCGCGGCCTTGCCGGCGAAGGGAATGTGGAAGGCGACCACCAGGCCGGCCGATGCGCCCGAGGCCAGGAAGCGGCGGCGCGACAGCCGCGGCGATGCCGAAGCGGAAGAGGAGGGCAGGGTGGTGGTGCTCATGTCGTGCTCCCGTCGGTGTGCTGGATGGCGAGCGCCGCGCTCTTGGTGTTGCCGCCCGCGGCAACGACCTTGATGGCGGCGCGTATGCGGTTGTAGGTGCCGCAGCGGCAGATGTTGGTCATGGCCTCGTTGATGTCTGCGTCCGTCGGATTCGGCTTGGCCTTGAGCAGCGCCGCCGCCGCCATCACCATGCCGCACTGGCAGTAGCCGCACTGCGGCACGTCCAGCGCGACCCAGGCTTTTTGCACGGGGTGGGAGCCGTCGGGCGAGAGGCCCTCGATGGTCACGATTTTTTCGGCCGCGCCGACTGTGGAGACGGGCCGCACGCAACTGCGCGTGGGCACGCCGTCGATGTGCACGGTGCAGGCACCGCAGGCCGCGATGCCGCAGCCGTATTTGGTGCCGGTGAGCCCGAGCTGCTCGCGCAGGACCCACAGCAGCGGTGTGTCGTCCTCCACTTCAAACTCACGCACGGTACCGTTGACGTTCAGCTTTGCCATGGATGCGCTCCTCACGATTGAAAGAACCTGGATGGGCCGCAAGATAGTAGCGCCGGCGCATGTCGAATGCACCAGGGACTTCTATACCTGAGTAATGTGCTGACTTGCTCTTAATAATTAAGTTCGGCCGGGTAAACCCTTGTGATGACCGGTGGCTTGCCTCAGCGAACTTGCGCCAGCGGCAAGCCCATGAAAGCCGCATAACGCTGCGCGGCCAGGCGCAGCGCGCCCGCGCTGCCGCGCGGCAGCGGCGTGAAGGGCGCGGTGCTGATGCTGAGCCCGCCTTTTTTGACTTCCGCCTGCCAGGTGCCGGCCACGCGGCCGCCAAGCAGCAGCGCGGGGCGGAACAGGCCGTTGGGCGTCATGAGCTTGCCGGCATGCGCGGTATCGATGATGGCCTGGCGCTCGGTGTAGCCCAGCACATACTCGTCAAAACCCGCCAGCAGCTGCAGCGCCGGCTTGCCGGCCGGCTGGGCAAATGCCTGCGTACGTTTGGACCACCAGACGGTGTCGCCCCCAAACAGTGCATGCGCGAGGCCGGGGCCGGCCATCTCCAGCGCCGCCCTGGCTTCGCCGGCCGCCAGCCCGGACCACCATGTGAAGTCCGCCAGCGTGGCCGGGCCGTGGCTGGCGAAATAGCGCTGCGCGAGTTTTTTCAATGCCTCCTCGCGCGGCAGTTCAGGCTGCGGCGGCAGCCATTCGTCGAGCAGCGTGTAGCGGGCCTGCTTGCCCTGCGGGTCGCCCAGGCAGATCAGCCCGGCCTGGGCCGCGCGGTACAGGATGCGCCCGCCGCGCTGGCCTTCGGTGTCTATGCGGCGCCGGGCGAGTGCGGCAAAAAGTTCTGCGCGTGTGAGTTGTTGCCCGCCTTCAAGGCACTGGCGCAGGGCAGGCAGGATTTTGCGGAACGCGGCCTCATCAAGGTTCACCTCGCGGTAGGCGGCCGCGGTACGGGTCAGCAAGGCCGGCGCGGCCAGGGCCAGCAGCCAGCGCAGGTCGGTGGCCGCCGTCAGGTGCAGCGTGCCACGCAACACCCAGCTGCGCACCACCTTGCGCCTGGCCAGCGCATCCTCAATCGCCGCGTCGGTGACGGCAGGAGCCGCGAAGCGTGAACCGACGGCCCAGCGCGCATGGGCGTATTCCTGTGCCTGCACCGCGCCCATCCATTGCACGGCTTGCTCGACACGCTTGAAATCGGCCGGCCCGGAAGGCATGGAAGGCACGGGGGCCAGGCGCTGGCTGGCCAGCCGCAGCGCGATCAACTCCTGCCGCGAGATCTCCGCCATGCTCAGGCCATGCTTTCGATCATCGCGAGCATGCGGCCTTGCCAGGCCGCCGGCGAAAAGCGTTCGCGCAGCAGCGTTTGAGAGGCTTTCACCATGGCCTCGCGCCGCGGCACATCGGCGAGCAACTCGGCGCAGGCCCGCGGCAGGTCCTCGAGTTCGGCCATCACCATGTGCACGCCGGGAACAATGCCGAAATCCTCCCAACCCTCAAAGCTGTCGGACACCACGGCCGTGCCGGCCGCCCAGGCTTCGAAGGTGCGGAACTGGTCGAAGTAGCGCAGTTCGGGATCGGCATGCACATTGAGGTTGATGCGCGCGCCCGCGCGGCAGGCATCGCGCGCCGCGCCCCAGAGGCCGCTCCAGATGAATTCGGCCTTCAGCGGGTTCGCACCGGCGAGAAAGAGTCGCTCGGCTTCGCGCCGCCTGGCGGTGTCGCCGCCCAGCATGACGATGTCCCGCGTCCTGTCCGCTTCGGGCAGCGGCGCGCGCACATGTTTGTCCGCCACCAGGTAAGGCAGGCGCAGGCTTGTGAGGGATGGGAAATATTGCGCGAGGTAGCGCTCCATGGCGGCATCCATGGCCATCACGGCATGCAGGCCGGGCGCGATGGCGTCGAAGAGTTCGGCTTTGTGCCGATGCACCGTGGCCGAAGCGTTTCGTGTGAGCGGGTCGAACATCCACAGCACATGCCTGCCGTGCCGCGGCAGGCCGTGCCTGGCGAAGCGCGGAAGGGCGTAGATGCCGGCGACGAGCAGGTTGATGTCGCTGGGGCCCACCTCGGGCAACGGCGCCTCGGTGCTGTTGCCCATGTCGATGAACTCGACCTCGTGCCCGGCTTGCAGCAAGACCTCCATCCACAGGCGGACGGCACGGCCGAACAGGGTGTCTATATCGGTGTAGAGGTGGATTCTCAATGCGCTTCCCGTTTTTCTTTTGCTTATAGCGCAATTTCGCGACGGGGCCGCTCACCAGGGGTTGTAGGTGCCTATGCTCCACAGATGGCCTTCGGGATCGCGGCAGCTGAAGCCGCGGCCGCCGTAGTCCTCATCCTTGATGTCGATCACGATGGCGGCGCCCGCCGCCCTGGCGCGCAGGTACACGGTGTCAGCGTTATGCACGCAGACGTAGGCGCTTTGTGTTTCCACGCCGCCCAGCTCGTCCGGCTGCCGTATCAGCTTGCCCCACTCGGTGGGCACTTTGCCCACCGAGCCGAGCATGACCATGCCGCCGTCCAGCGTGAGCTGGGCATGCGCGATGGTGCCGTCGGGATTGGGATAGGCCACCTGCTTTTCAAAACCGAAAGCGCTGCACAGCCAGTCGATGGCGGCCGCCGCATCCCGGTAGCGCAGGCAGGGAATGATGAGTGAGTTCGACATGGCAGGCCTCCTTCAGGTCTGGGCAGACGCATGCGGGACTGCTGTTGATTTTGCACCTGCGGGTGTGGGCGTGCATGTGGCAAGACGCCGGATGCCAAAAAGCGGGGTGGCGGCATTAACGGCCGCGATCCACAAAAACTTTACACAGCCGCCCGCATTTTTTTGAGGCGATTCACGCCGCGGTGAAGCGGCCGGACAAGGACTTGCAGTAAGCCATAGGTAACAAGAAAGCCGGTTCTGCAGGTCTTTAAAGCAAAAGCGAACCTGTAAATGTAAGTAACAAGAATTCGTTGCTAAAAAATTGGGGAAAAAGCATGACACAAAATTAGCGGTTATTAATCACTTTTTCTTGCTTGTATCGTGTTTCACAATTGGTTACTGTGAACTAATTCACGAAAAAAGCTGTTTCGAGTGCGAGGCAGCCTGGTCCAGCGATTTGTAATTCTCGATTTTTCAATGGGATGCAGCAATGAAGCGTACCGATAGTGCCGGCATGCACGACGTTCTTTCTTATGCCCTTGCCCTGTACCTGGCTTTCCCAGTCGTCGCCTTGGCACAACAGCAGCCATCCACCATAGACCCGGGCCGGCTTCGTGAACGTTTTGATTTTCAGCCCGAACCTGAGCCCGCGCCGCCACCGCCGCAACTCAAGAGCGAGCCCGCCGAGCCCTTGCCCGATTCGCTCAAGACCACACGCGTGACGCTCAAGCAGGTCCGCATCGAGAGCGCCAGCGTGCTGCCGGGCAATGCCTTGCAGGCGCGCGCCGACAGCTATACAGGGCGCGAGATCACGGGTGCCGACATCCTCGAACTTGCGTCCTCGCTGACCGCGATGTACCGCAACGCGGGCTACATTCTTTCGCTGGTCGTGGTGCCGCCGCAGTCGCTCGCGGACGGCGTTCTGACGCTGCGCGTCGTCGAGGGCTACATCGCCCGCGTGAACATCCAGGCCGGGCCGGGTGTGAGCGCCCATGTGCAGGAACAGCTGATGCGCCTGGGCGAAAAGATCCAGGCCTCCAGGCCCGTGGAGGGCGCGGTGCTGGAGCGCTACCTGCTGATCGCCAACGATTTTCCCGGCGTGGAGTTGCGCAGCGTGCTCGCGCCTTCGCAGGCGCCGGGCGCGGCCGACCTCACCCTGGTCGCCAACGTCAAGCGGGTGGAAGGCTTTGCCTCTATCGACAACTACGGCTCCAAATATCTCGGGCCCACCCAGCTGACCTTGGGTGTGGTCGGCAACCAGCTGCTGGGCGTGAACGACCAGTGGCGTTTTGTCGGCGTGGGGACCGGCAACTCCGAAATGGCCTATACCCAGCTTTCCTACAGCCAGGTTGTCAGCACCGAAGGCCTGCGGCTGTCCGCCGCCGTGTCCCGCGCCCGCACGCAACCGGGCGACGTGCTCAGGCCTTTTGATGTGCACGGCAATGCCGACACGCTGTCGCTGTCCGCCGCCTACCCCTTGCTGCGCGGCCGCAACGAAAGCCTGACCGCGCGCGCGGCCTACGACCATTCCGACGTGCACACCGACGTGCTGGGCACCCGCGTGATCGAAGACCGCATACGCGCGTTGCGCCTGGGCCTGAGCTGGCGCGTGCTGGATAGCCTGGATGGGCAGAACGCGCTGGACGTCGATCTCAGCCAGGGGCTGGGCGGCACGCAGGAGTCCGATGTGCTCAAGAGCCGGGTGGGTGCCAAGGGCGTGTTCAACAAATTCACCTTCGACTACGAGCGCTCGCAGTTTGTCGGGTCGAACTTTTCCTTCACCGTGGGCGTGGGCGGCCAGTGGGCCAACACGCCGTTGCTGTCGTCGGAGCAATACGCGCTGGGCGGGCGGCGCTTCGGCCGGGCCTATGAGCCGGCGGAACTCGTGGGTGAACGCGCGCTGGCCTTTCGCATCGAGCCGCGCTATGCCGGTGGCGCCGCCGGCATGCCGGGGCTCAAGTCCTGGCAGCTGTTCGGCTTCTACGACATCGGCAAGGTCTGGAAGGTCGGCAGCGTCTCGCCCGGAACGCCGGCCAGCCAGAGCCTGGCCTCCGCCGGCCTGGGGCTGCGCCTCTTTCTTGAAAAAAACGTGGTCGCCGCGATCGAGGCGGCCTGGCCCTTGACCAAATCCATCGCGAGCTACCAGACCGGCGGCAAGAACCCGCGGCTGATGGGTTCGCTGCTGGCGCGGTTTTGATGATGTTCACTGGATCCGTCCCTGTTGTTCTTTGTCTTTTTTGCGTTCAAGAGGTGATTCCATGCAAGCCAAATTCCCTGCCCAGCGTCTGCGTCCCCCCGAACGGCGGCGGCCGTCTTTCGCACTGAAAACCCTTTCCGCGGCGGCGGCGCTGCTGTTCGCGCCGCCCGGCTGGACCGTCGACATCTTGGGCGCGACGGGCCTGCCGCAGAGCGGCACGGTGTTTTCCGGCACGGCCTCGGGTTCGGTGGCGGGCAACCAGATGACCATCAACCAGGCCAGCAACCGCGCTGTGATCGACTGGGTCTCGTTTGACATCAACCCCGGGAAAATGGTGCAGATCATCCAGCCCGGCGCTACCTCGGCGATGCTTAACCGCGTGACCGGCGATGCAAGCCCCTCGCAAATACTGGGCAGCCTGTCGGCAAACGGGATGGTGATGCTGATGAACCCCAACGGCGTGATGTTCGGGAACAACGCCGTAGTCAATGTGGGTTCGCTCATTGCCACCACAGGCAACATCGACGTCACCAACTTCATCAACACCGGTGGCGCGCAGATCACCGGGGCCGTCGGCAGCGTCACCAACCGCGGCAGCATCACCGCGCAAAATGCCGGCCTGGTGGCTTTGGTCGCGCCTTCGGTCACCAACCACGGCAGCATCACCGCCACCGGCGGCACCATCGCGCTGGCCGGCGCCACGGCCGCCACGGTGTCGCTCAACGGCGGCCTGTATGAATTCGCCATCGCCGGCGGGGCGACGGGCAGCAGCGTGTCCAACGAGGCCGGCTCCAGCCTGAACGGCGCGACCTTGCGGCTGGGCGTGGGCGACGCGGCCAACCTGCTGTCGGGCGTGATCAACCTCGAGGGCGTGCAGCAGGCCAGCAATGCCATTGTCGTGAACGGCAACGCGGTGGTGCTCAAGTCGGCGCTGCAGGCGCCTAGCGTCAGCGGCAATTCCAACCATATCGACGTCTATGGCGGCGCGCGCATTCAGGACGCTGTGAACATCGCCAAGACCGGCACGCCCGGCGCGGGCGCGGGCGCGGCCGTGGACGTGCACGGAGGCACATACACCGAGCAAGTCACCCTGAACAAGGCCAACCTGACGCTGACGGGCATGAATGGGGCCAATATCGACGTGCTCGAGGGAAAAACCGGAGTAGACATCACCGCGAATGGCGTGACGGTTGAAGGCATGCAGGTCACAGGCCCTTACAGCCAGAACTTCGCTGCCATCAACTGGACTGGCCTGAGTACGACGGGGGTGAGGATTGCGTCAGGCGTGACCGGCGCGACCGTACGTAACAACACGATTAAAAATGTCCGAAGCGGGATTCAGGTCACCAACGCTGCTGCCGATATCACCGGAAACCTGATTGAAAACACCAAGGGCGCCATCCTTGTGCGTTCGAACAATGTGACCATGTCGGGCAATTCCAGAGGGTTGTTGGGTAATGAATGGGACATCGTTTTTCTGGACGGCGTAGCGAATGGCTCCTATTTTGTGTCTCCGCATGTCAGCGAAGCGCAGTATGGGGCCGGCGTGATGGCCATGTCTGCGGCCAACGGCAACATGCATATTCTTGATCGCCGCTACGGCGACAACGGGCTCTTGGGCTCCACGCCGCAATTTGGCAACCGCTCGCACGTTACCGTCAGTTCGGGCGCCAATTTCACCGCTGCCGACGACTTCAACCTCGGCAACGGCCTTGGCAACGACCGGCAGCCACTGGGCACGATCCAGGCCGGCATGAATGCCGTGGTCACGGGAGGCGCGGTGAATGTGACAGCAGGGACCTATGTCCAGCCGTCAACCCTCGTCATCAATAAGAGCCTGACTCTGTCCGGGGCCGGCGAGTCTGCCACCGTGATTGACTCCCGTGGTGTCAGTGGCTACGGCATACAGGTCAAGGCCGACAATGTGAATCTGCAAAATTTCACGCTCTACGGGCCCAGCGCCAACGTCGCTTCGGCCTACGGCATCAAGGTGGCGCCCGTGGGCGGCGCCTCGGCCCGGTTGCACAACTTCACGATCCGCAACGTGACCAGCCGCGGCGCGGGCCGGGCCGAGCTGGACCTCAACGGCGTGGACGGCGCGCTCATCGACCATGTCACGGCCAACGGCGCGCCCGTGGGCAATGACGCGGGCAGCACACAGGGCGCGGGCATCCAGCTGACCGATAGTGCCAACGTGACGGTCAGCAACAGCACCACGCTCAACAACGACTGGGGCGGCCTGGCGCTTTACCAGGCCAACCGCTTCTACAACCAGCAGATGAACAACATCACGGTGGCGGGCAACAACAGCTTCACCGAGCGCAACCCGGTCTATATGCAGGACGAGTCGGCCAGCAACAACTTCGGCACGCTCAGCATCGCCGGCTTCGATTTCGCGGTGCGCAACGCCAGCAGCGCGGGCAACAACAACCAGTACACCTGGCTTCAGGCCTCGCAGCAAAACGCGTTTGACTACGCCGTCAACCTGGGCAGTTCCGCCTCCAGCTATGTGCAGGGCTGGAACGGCGCGCAGGCCACGCAGGATTTCCACGTCGGCATCGGCAGCCTGCTGGGCGGCGGCACGCAGGCCCTGTCCATCAACACGGCGCTGGGCAACGCGGGCAACGGCGCCAACATCCGAGTGGGCGCGGGCACGTATGCCGAGAACGTGGTGGTGAACAATCCCTACAACCTCTACTTCAGCGGCAGCACGCTGCATAGCCTGGCGCTCAATGCCGGCGCGGGCGGCTCCGGCATCGCCGGCACGGTGACGGCCGACGGCGCGGGCGGCATCGTGTTCCAGGCGCCGGTCAGCCTGCTCGGCGACACCACGTTGGCCACCCTGGGCGCCGACATCACGCTCAATGGCGATATCCAGAACGCCGGCGGGACGGCCCGCGCGCTGAGCCTGCTCGCCGGCTCGGGCGCCAACCGCGGCAATGTGCATATGCTGTCCGGCGGCACCGAGGCCAACGCGCTGGGCCAGTTCGAAGTGGTGTCCAGCGCCTTCAGCCTGGACAGCACGCTCTGGGTCAAGGGCTACGGCATAGACGCCCTGGGCAATGTCGCGCTGAGCAACCACACCCTGCGCGGCCAGGACGCCAGCGCCACCAACACCCTGAACGCCGGCGGCGACGTCAGCGGCTCCACCATCAGCCAGGGCACCGTCCAGGTCACCAGCGGCGGCGACGTCTCGGCCAATGTGACGGCCAGCGAAGTGGCGGTGGCCGCCGTGGGCGACGTGAGCGGCACCACCACCAGCCAGGGCAATGTGCAGATCAGCAGCAGCACCGGCGACATCAGCGGCAACATCAGCGGCAGCAATGTGACCGTGCAGGCGCAGGGCGACATCAGCGCCACCACCACCAGTGTGGGCAATGTGCAGGTCAGCAGCAGCACCGGCAACGTCAGCGGCAGCATCAGCGGCACCAGTGTGGTCGTGCAGGCGCAGGGCGACATCAGCGCCACCACCACCAGTGCGGGCAATGTGCAGATCAGCAGCAGCACCGGCAACGTCAGCGGCAGCATCAGCGGCAGCAATGTGGTCGTGCAGGCGCCGCAGGGCGACGTGAACGTGGTGGTGGTCGCCTCGAACTCCGCTTCGCTGGCCGGCGAATCGGTGGTGGCCAGTGTGGCGGCGCCGGTGGTGGCGGTGGCCGCCGTCGGCGACGCCCAGGTGACAGGCTCGTCCTCCCAGATCACGGTGACCGCCGCCAGCGGCAGCGTCAGCGGCAATTTCGGGCAGGTGACGAATTCGGGCGGCGGCCTGGTCAACGTCAACGGCAAGCCCCAGGGCAACCAGCAGCTGTCGTCCAACGCTGAAAACAACCGCGTGATTCCGTCCGGCAGCAACCTGGCCGAAGGCGCGCCCGCCGAGCAGCCCGTGCTTCAGCTGGCCCAGGCCGCCGGCCTGGTGGGCGACACCGAGGTGCGCACGGTCCGGAGTTCACCGTCCGGCGCCGGCGAGGCCCTGAACAACGGCCAGGCGGTCGAGCTCGACATGTCGCCCAAAAACGAGCGGGAGAAGGAATAAGGGAAAAGAAAGCCCCGGGGAGGCCGGAGAAGGCGCAAAAAACCGGCTCAGCGCCGGTATTGTTCCTGTACTTGCTGCGCCTGCAGGCTGGCGGCGAGGGTTGGGGTCGCGGCTTGCGCGGCCTGGATTTCGGGGGGGCGGGCTGCTGCCGCCTGGGAAACCGGCAGGGCCGCCGTGCGCTCGGTCTCCGGGGTGGTGCCTGTTGGCTGCACGCGGCGGGCGCCGTCAAAGCGGCGCTGCCAGTAGCTCACGCCCATGCTTTCGACGCGCACTTCGGCGCCGGGTTTGGGGGAGTGGATGAATTTGCCGTCGCCGACATAAATGCCGACATGGCTGAAAGCGCGCCGCATGGTGTTGAAAAACACCAGGTCGCCGGGCTGCAGCTCGTTTTTCTCGATGCGCTGGGTGGCTGCGGCCTGTTGTTCGGCCCGGCGCGGCAACAGCAGGCCGACGCTTTGTTCGTAGATGGCGCGCACAAAGCCGCTGCAGTCAAAACCGGTTTCCACCGTATTGCCGCCGCGTTTGTAGGGAACCCCCAGGAAACCCATGGCATTGACCACGAGTTCGGACGCCTTGTTGCTGACGCTTTGGCGGACCTGGCCGATTTGCGTGAGCAGGCCTTTGTCGGCCAGCATCTTGTCCATGTCATCGCCGGAGTTGCCCGGCGCCGCATGCACGCCGGCTGCCAGCAAAGCGGCAGAGGCAATGATGAGGGCAGGGGCAATTTTTCGCATGGCGCCTAGGATACTTGACAGATCTGTCCTACGTCAACCTCAAGTGGCTTCTTGATAAGCTTTACAAACCCTTGATTTGTAACGAGTTTATCTAGGGGAAAACCCCTTTTTACGCTCCAGGTCCTATGCTTGCATATGAAAAAGGCGCATCGGCGGCCTCCGAAGGGCCCGCTGCCGTGGCCCACGCTACGGCTGCCGGCCCTGGTTTGATTTAAGGAGTGAAATGTGAAGCTGTTCAAGGCTACATATGCAAAGTTCGCTCCTGTTTTGATAGCGATTTTCGCGATCGGCACGCCTGCCCAGGCGCAGGCCTTCCGCCCGGAAACCGTGGCCAGCGGCCTGGGAAATCCCTGGGGCCTGGCTTTTTTGCCGGGCGGCCGTTTTCTGGTGACCGAGCGCCCGGGCCGGCTACGCGCCATCTCGGCCGACGGCAGGCTGGGCCCGCCCGTGGCCGGGCTGCCGCAGATAGCCGCTGGCGGGCAGGGCGGCCTGCTGGACCTCATCACCGACAGCGACTTTGCCCGCAACCGAACGGTCTTTTTCTGTTTTTCCGAACCTGGCCCCGGGGGCCGCGGCAACAGCACGGCCCTGGCGCGGGCAAGCCTGAGCCCCGACGAGACCCGGCTGGAAAATCTCAAGATCATCTTCAGCCAGAAACCCAAGGTGGCCAGCAGCGCGCACTTCGGCTGCCGCATCGTCGAAAGCCGGGCCGGCGCGGGCGGCGCCGCCGACGGCAAACTCTTTCTCACGCTGGGCGAGCGCTTTTCGCGCAAGGAAGACGCCCAGGCCCTGGATAACCACCACGGCAAGATTGTCCGCATCCACAAAGACGGCTCGGTGCCGCAAGACAACCCCTTTGTGGGCAAGGCCGGGGCCCTGCCCGAGATATGGAGCTACGGCCACCGCAATGCCCAGGGCGCGACGCTGGCGCCCGACGGTACTTTCTGGATGCATGAGCACGGCCCGCAAGGCGGCGACGAAATCAACCTCCCCAAGGCCGGCGCCAACTACGGCTGGCCCGTCATCACCTATGGCGAGAACTACGGCGGCGGCAAGATAGGCGAGGGCATCACCGAAAAAGCCGGTATGCAGCAGCCCCTGCATTTTTGGGTGCCGTCCATCGCGCCTTCGGGCATGGCCTTTCTGACCAGCGAGCGCTACGGCAAGGCCTGGCAGGGCAACCTGTTTGTCGGCTCGCTCAAGTTCGGCTACCTGGACCGCATTGAGCTGTCGGCGCCTTTTACGACACCTTCTACCGGCAAGGTGGTGCGCGAAAGCAAGCTGCTCACTGAACTCGGCGAGCGCATACGCGACGTGCGCCAGGGCCCGGACGGCCTGCTTTATGTGCTGACCGACAGCAGCAAGGGCAAGCTCATCCGCCTGCTACCGGGGAACTGATCAGTTCGGCGTGACGGCCGCGATCAGGTCCAGCTCGACGGCTGCATTCTTGGGCAGCTGCGCCACGCCCACCGAGGTGCGCGTGTGCGTGCCGGCTGTGCCCAGCACCGCATGCAGCAGGTCCGAGGCGGCATCGGCCACCTCGCTTTGCTGACTGAAGTCGGCTGCGGACTGCGTGTAGACCGTCACGCGCAGGATTTGCTGGATACGGTCCAGGCTGCCCAGGCTTTGCCGCAGCAGCACCAAGGCGCGCATGGCGCAGACTTTGGCGGCCAGCTGGGCCTGGGCCAGCGAAACGTCGGCACCGACGCGGCCGGTGACCACCACGGTGCTGCCCACGCGCGGCACCTGGCCGCTGACATAGACCACGTCGCCGTGCCGCACGGTGGACACGTAGTTGCCGCCTATCTTGAGTTCACCTTCAAAACTGTAGCCGAGGGCGCTTTCCTGGGCGGCAAAACGGGCATCGCGTGAGTCTTCCATGGCAGGGGCTTTCTTTCTGGGTAGTTATATATAGAGGGAGGCGGGTATCCAGGGGGCTTAGCTGGGGCTTTTGAGCCGCAGCAGGCTCAGCCCCAGCAGGCCGAAGGCGCCGCCGCAGATGCGGTTGAACAGCCGGGCCCGGCGCGGCGTGCCGAACCAGCGGTGCGTGTGGCGCGCCAGCAGCACGTACACCATGTGGGAGCTCAGCACGCAGGCGGCAAACGCGCTGGTCAGCGCCAGGAATTGCGGCAGCACAGGCGCTTCGGGATGGATGAACTGGGGAAACAGCGCGGTGAAAAACAGAATGCTTTTCGGGTTGGTCAGCGCCACCAGCAGGCCCTGGCGGAACAGCGCGGCATTGCTTTTGCCGGGTTGCGACTGCTGCGGCAGGGGCGTGTCGAACATCGAGGTCTTGCTGGTCCACTGGCGCCAGCCGAGGTAGACCAGGTAGACCGCGCCCACCGCTTTGAGCACCGCGAACAGCCAGGCCGAGGTATGCAGCAGCGTGCCCAGGCCGGCCATCGCCGCGGCCGAAACCGAGAACACGCCCAGCACGTTGCCCGCCGAGCTCCACAGCGTCTTGCGCGGCCCCCAGGCCACGGCATTGGAGACCGCCAGCAAAATGCCCGGCCCGGGGCTGAGCGCGGTCACAAGTGAAATGGTGATGAACAAAAGCCAGGCGGAAGTGGTCATGGGCGTGGGTCAAGAGTGGAGGGAACGAAGATCGAATTTAGCGCGGCGGCCTCAAACCGGCTTGGCGCTGCGGTATCGCCCGCGCGCGGCCTGGGTGATTCCCGACAGCCGGCCCAGCCATTGTTGGGCCGCCACCGCCAGCCTTTGCGGCAGCGATACGCGGGCCGGCTGGCTGACCAGGCAGGCGGCGGCGCCGTGCTGGGCGGTGACCGTGATCCAGCCATCGTCGGCGACGGTGTGCGATTGCCCGGGCTCCAGCGACGCGGCGTCGCGAAACACCTGCTCGCCCAGCCAGCGCGGCGCGCCCGTCACCAGCAGCGTGCCCGAGGTGCTGATCAGCGCGCTGCCGGCCTTGCTGTGGAAGAACAGTGATTCACCGGCGTCAAGCTCAAGGTGGCGAGGGGCGGGGCGGTGCTGCATGGCGGCTCCAATCAGGGGTGGTCGGTCGGGGAGGGCATGGCTGCAAGATTAAGGAAAGCGCCTCATTCCCGACAGATGCACACAAGCTCTTTCTGTATCGGTACAGAAGGCTTTTCCCCCATCTGTTATGGTCTGGTTTTGCCCCATCTGTGGCTGTGTCGCCGCAGTCCCTTCACGGATCATTCAGCCCATGGACGTGTTACCCCTGGCCCCAACCCCTGCGCAAGCTCCTTCGCAGCCGCTTTACCTGCGGCTTTCCAGCCATTACCGGCAGGCGATCCAGTCAGGCGTGCTTTTGCCCGGCGAGCGCATGCCTTCGGTCAGGGCGCTGACGCGGCTGCACCAGGTCAGCCTGTCGACCGCGGTGGAGGCCTGCCACACACTGGAGGACGAAGGCCTGCTCGAAGCGCGGCCGCGTTCCGGCTACTTTGTGCTCAAGCGCCGGCGCACCGACCTGCAGCCGCCCAGCGAGCCCGAGTCCGGCCGCAAGCTGGACCCGGCCCAGTACGTCGGCGTGCACGACCGCGTCTCAGACTTTGTCGCCAAATGCGATGTCTATCCGCTGGTCACCAACCTTGCGGGCACTTACGGCTCGCCCGCCATGTACCCGGCCGAGGCGCTGAAAAACGCCGCCACGCGGACCCTGCGCAAACACCCTTTCCTGCTGGTGACCGCGCCTGATTTCCTGCACGATTCGCCGCTCAATGCCGTGCTGGCCAAGCGCGCGCTGGAAGCCGGCATGCAGCTCTCGCCCGAAGACATCCTGGTCACCCACGGCTGCATAGAGTCGCTCAACATCGCCCTGCGCGCGGTGGCGCAGCCCGGCGACACCGTCGCGGTGGAGTCGCCCACCTACCACGGCCTGCTGCAAATCCTCGAAAGCTTGGGCCTGCGCGCGCTGGAGATTCCCACCAGCCCGCAGCAGGGCATTTCCGTCGAGGCGCTGGACCTGGCCCTGCGCACGCACGACAGGATTCGCGCCGTGGTGGTCATGCCCAATTTCCACAACCCGCTGGGCAGCGTCATGCCCGATGCCGAAAAGGAAAAGCTGGTGCGCCTGTGCGAGCGCCAGCGGGTCGCCGTGATCGAGGACGATACCTACGGCGCCCTGGGCCCCGACGACATTCCCCTGAAGGCCGCCAAGGCCTGGGACCGTGACGGCTCGGTGATTTACTGCGCCTCGCTGCGCAAGACCCTGGCGCCCGGCCTGCGCCTGGGCTGGGTCGCCGGCGGCCGCTGGCAGGCCCGCATCCACATGATCAAGTACGCGCAAAGCCGTGCCAATGAAGTCCTGGCCCAGTACACGGTGGCCGAGTTCATGGCCTCCAGCGCCTACGACCGCCACATGGCCAGGCTGCGCCGCATGCTCAACGTCCAGCGCGAGCAGATGGCCGAGGCCATCGCGGCCCACTTTCCGGCCGGCACCCGCCTGTCGGTGCCCCGGGGCAGCATGATGCTGTGGGTGGAGCTGCCGGCCGGCAGTTCGGCACAGGCCGTCTTCGACACCGCCATACGCCAGGGCATACGCGTCGCGCCGGGTTCGATGTTTTCCAATTCGAAGCGCTTCGACAACTTTTTGCGCATCAGCTGCGGTGAGCCCTTTTCCAGCCAGGTCGACGAAGCCTTGCGCACGCTGGCGGCGATTGTCTCGGCCCAGGCCCCTAAGGCTTGACGCTAGTGCGCCGCCGCGTGGCTGCGTTTCACAAAGAACAGGCCCGCGCCCACCGCCATCAGCATGCCGCCGAACACCCGGTTCTGCAGCCGGATCGCGCGCGCATTTTTGAACAGCGTCTGCAGCCGGCTGGCCGCGAAGGCATAGCCGTGCATCACCACGGTGTCCACCGCCACCGTGGTCACGGCCATCACCAGCAGCTGCGGCCATAGCGGTCGGCTGGGGCTGATGAACTGCGGCAGCACCGCCACCATAAACAGAATGCCCTTGGGATTGGTCACATTGGTCAGCAGGCCTGTGAGGAAGCGGCGTTTCGCTGAGAGGCCGTTGGCATCGGCAATACCGGCCTCGCCATCCGCCGCGATGCCGTTCGACGAGCGCCACTGCGCCCAGCCAATGTAGATCAGGTACAGCGCGCCCAGGATCTTGACAACGCTGAAAGCCAGCTCCGACGCCACCAGCAGCGAACCCACACCCGCACCCGCCACCAGCAGGATGACCACCAGCCCGATCTGCAAACCGGCAATCGTCGCGCGCGTGCGCCGCAGGCCGAAACTCAGGCCATGGCTCATGGCCAGCACGGCGCCCGAACCCGGCGACAACGCGATCAGGATGGAGGCGAGGAAGTAGGCGGTCCAGGTGTCAAGGGCCATGGTGTGTCTGCAATCAGGGAGGTCAGGAAGGAGGGGATGAGGGGCGTAAAAACGCCTGCCATCCTACAGCGAACCGGGCAGGCCCGCAGGTATCATGCCGCATGGCTTCCAGGGGATACGCGCAAAGTCGACTCACGCAAACCGGCCGTGCCGCGCAGCTGTGGGTGATCGAGTGGTGGCGGCTGGTGCACCTGGGGGCGATCATCCTGGTGCTGACGCTGTCGCCGTCCAGCTACAGCCCGCAAAGCCGGGCCATCCTGGCGCGGCATATCTACGTCAACACCGCGCCGATTCTTTTGTGGTTCACGGTGCTGTGCGCGCTGGTGACGGTGGTGCTGACGCGTATCGTGCTGGTGACGGCGCTCAGTTATGGCCTGTCGCAGTATGCGCTGCAGGTGGTGATTCGCGTGCTGGTGCTGGAGCTGATCCCGCTGACGGCGGCGCTGTTTGTGGCGCTGCGTTGCACGATTCCCGACGGTGCTGAACTGACGGCCATGCAGGCCAGCGGCGAGCTCGACGAGATGCGGCGCCAGGGGATTGAGCCGGTGCGGCGCGAAGTGCTGCCGCGCGTGGTGGCGGGCATGTTCTCGGGCATCACGCTGGCGGCGCTGAGCTGCGTGGTGGCGCTGGTGGTGGCCTATGTCGCGACCTACGGCTTTGCGCTGTCGGGCCTGGCGGCCTATACCCGGCTGTTCGGCCAGGTGTTCAGCCCGGCGGTGACGCTGATCTTTGTGCTCAAGACATTGTTTTTCTGTCTGGCCGTATCGCTGATTCCCATGGCCTCGGCGCTCTACGGCATGTCCGAGGCCAGCGTGCGCACCAGTGCCGAGATGCGCGGGCTGGTGCGCATGTTCGCGGTGATTCTGCTGATTGAGGTGGCATCGCTGGTCGGCAATTACTATTGATCCCCACAAGAAGAAAACAAGCCCATGAGTTCATCCCACGACAATCCCACCCCACCGCCGGACCGGCCGGACCCGCTGCAGCCGGCGCGCGAGGCCCGGCAGTCCTCGCCCGCGGAAATCGCCAGCCTGGAGTTCAAGGCCAGGCTGCTGCTGCTTTTTATGCTGCTGCTGGTGTGCGGCTCGGCGCTGTATGTGATGTATGCGCGCGGCGCGTTTGAGTCCACCCAGCGCCTGGTGCTGATCGCCGACGATTCCGACGGTGTGGTGGTAGGCATGGACCTGACGTTTTCGGGTTTCCCCATAGGCCGGGTCAACCGCGTGGAACTGGCGCAGGACGGCAAGGCCCGCATCCTGGTCGACGTGGCCGCCAAGGACGCCCACTGGCTGCGCACCAGCAGCGTGTTCACCCTGGTGCGCGGCCTGGTCGGCGGCACCGCCATACGCGCCTACACCGGGCTGCTGAACGACCCGCCGCTGCCCGAGGGCGCGGAGCGCACCGTGCTGCTGGGCGACGCGGCCGCCGAGGTGCCCAAGGTGATCGCCGCGGCCAAGGACCTGATCGAAAACCTCAACACCCTGACCGGCGAGGGCGGCTCGGTGGGCGCCAGCCTGGCCAACCTGAAAACCCTGACCGACAGGCTCAATGGCCCGGGTGGCGCGCTCACGGTGTTGCTGGGCAGCGAGGCCGAGGCCAAAAAATTCGCCGCCACGCTGGACCGCACGAATGCCTTGCTCACCAAGCTGGACGGCCTGGCCGCCAAGACCGACACCCAGGTCTTCGGCGACAAGGGCCTGATGCCCGAAACCCGGGCCACCGTGGTGCAGCTCAACACCATGCTGGGCGAGGCCCGCACCAGCCTCAAAAAGGTCGACGCGCTGCTGCAGGACGCCCAGGCTGTGACGCGCAACGCCAAGGACGCCACGGCCGACCTGGGCGCGCTGCGCGCCGACGTGGAAGCCAGCCTGCGCAAGGTGGAAGGCCTGATCAACGAGATCAGCCGCAAATGGCCTTTTGCCAAGGATGCGAGCGAGGCGGAGATGAAACTGCCATGAACACCACCGCCACAAAACTTGCCGCATTGCTGATGGCCGCCGGGCTGCTGGCCGGCTGTTCCAGCGGCCCACGTGCGCCCGACTGGCAGCTCGAAGCCAAGGGCTCGATGGACCGTTCCGTTGCCGCCTATATGGAAGGTAACAGCCGCGTCGAGACGGCCGAGCTGGAGCGCGCGCGCGGCCAGCTCACACGCTCGGGCCGCGCCGACCTGCTGGCCACGGCCGAGCTGCTGCACTGCGCGACGCGCGTCGCCAGCCTGGTGCTGGACGAGCCCTGCAGCGGCTTTGAAAAGCTGCGGCCAGACGCCACCGAGGCGCAACGTGCCTACGCCGATTACCTCAAGGGCCGGGTGCAGCCGCAGGGCATTGCACTGCTGCCTGAAACGCAGCGCGCCGCCGCGGCCGGCAATGCGGGCGCCCTGGACGGCATCACCGATCCTTTGTCCAGGCTGGTGGCGGCCGGTGTGCTGCTGCAAACCGGCAAGGCCAGCCCGGCCGTGATCCGCCAGGCGATAGACACCGCCTCGGCCCAGGGCTGGCGGCGCCCGCTGCTGGCCTGGCTGGGCGTGGAGCTGCGCCGGGTGGAGCAGGGCGGTGATGCCGACCAAGCCGACCGCCTGCGCCGCCGCATTGAGCTGACACAAAACATGCCCGCCCCAGTGAAGCCATGAGGAAAACACCGTGAGTTACCGGCTCAGGCTGTACGCCTATGAAGATGCCTCCGAAGGAGAGCTGCAGGCGGCCGAGCAGCGCTTTCGCGCGGCGCTGGAGGACGCGCTGGGCCATGAAAGCCTGGTGCTGCCGGTCTACAACGCCTATATGCGGCTGGTCGCGACCTATGGCGAGTCGCCGGCGGAAGACGTGCTGTCGACCGATGAACTGGAGATCTTCAGCCAGTGGCAGGCGGCGGAGCTGGCGGCCGTGACGGCCGCGCTGGGCCCGCACCGCTATATGGGCGATGCGCAGTTCGAGATTCGCCCGGCGTAGACCGGTCAGGGTGAGCGGCTAAGACGCGGCGAGGCCAGTGCCTGCAACTGGTCCGAGATCGCCGTCTCCACGCCCGGGAGCTGCTTGAACATCTGTGCTTTTTCAAGCGTGGCGTGCAGCTGCCGCAAATCCTTGCTGCTGGTGGTGGCCTTGATCTGGGCGATGGCCGCCGTCGTGTTGCCGCTTTTGAGCACCGCCAGCATTTTGCTGACCCATTCGCTGGCGGCCGGTCGTTTCTGGTTCATGCGGGCATTGTAGGGTTGGCCCGGAAAGCCGCGGGCTTGACCTTGAGTGCACTCTAGGATTTTTAATGCCTCCAAGCCCTCGCAGCCTGCCGGGCCCCACGCCCGGTGCGACGGGCATTCCAGGAGATTCCTCATGAGCACAGCATCCACCCCCTCCATTACCTCGGCCAACAAGGAGCGCATACGGCAGGTCATGGCCGAACTGGACAAAGGCAACGGCAAGCCCTTTATCGAAGCCATGGCCGACGATGTTTCGTGGACCATTCCCGGAGACACGCCATGGTCGCGCACCTACGGCGGCAAGCAGGCGGTCCTGCAGGAACTGCTGCGGCCTGTGTATGCCCAATTCGCCACGCCTTACTTCAGCACCACGCGCCGTGTGATGGCGGACGGCGACATGGTCGTCATCGAATTCGACGGGCGGGTCACCACCAAGGCAGGCAAGGCCTACAACAACCGGTATTGCTATGTTTGCCGCATGGAGGGCGGGCGGATCAAGGACCTGGTGGAGTACTTCGACACCGCGCTGGTGAACTCGGCGCTCGATGCCCCGTCCCCGGCCCATGCATCGGAACTTGCCGCCTGAGGCGCAACTTCATACAGTGGCGCATGGCTGAAACCTTTTTGATCGGGCAACTCGCCGAGCGCACAGGGCGCAGCGTGCACACCATACGCTGGTACGAGGCGCAGGGCCTGATCCCCGGCGTGGCGCGCGACGGCGGGCGCCGCCGCGTCTACGGCGAGCTGCACATCAGCTGGCTGGACTTGATGGACAGGCTGCGGCGCACCGGCATGTCAATTGCCGAAATGCGCGAATACACCACGCTGGTCAAGCAGGGCCGCAGCACCCTGGCCAAGCGGCAGGCGCTGCTGCGGGCGCACCGTGAGCAGGTCAAGGACATGATTGCCGAGTGGCAACTGGCGCTCAAGCTGCTGGACAGCAAGATCGATTTCTACGACGAATGGGTAGCTTCGGGCAAACGGCCGGTACTGAAGGTGGTGGAGGGCTCTGCCGCGCTCTCATCCCGGCCCAAGGCAAAGCCGCGCCGGCCCCTGAAGGCCTAACCGGCGGGAAGCTCCAGCGCATCGAGCAGCAGGCGCAAGCCGGCCAGCGCTGCTTCGCCGCCTTCCATCTGCGCCCGCACGATGGCGCCGTCCACGGCCAGCGCCGCCGCGCTGGCGACAGCTTGCTGGCGCGGGCCGGCCGGCAGCAGGCCGGCAATGGCTTGGCGCATCTCGTTTTTGTGGTTCTGCACGATCTGCGCGACGCCGGGCAGGGCGCCCGCCTCGGCCATGGCATTGATGAAGGCGCAGCCGCGAAACAGCGGGTCGGCAAACCATTCGGCCAGCGCGGGCACGAGCGGCGCCAGGCCGCCGCCGGCTGTTGCGCCGTGCCGCCCCAGGGCATCGACAAACCAGGCCATCCAGCGCTCGTGGCGGTAGTCCAGGAAGGTGCGTATCAGCTCGTCCTTGCTCGGAAAGCAGCGGTAGAAAGTGAGCTTGGCCACGCCCGACTCGGCAATGATGCGGTCTATACCGGTGGCGCGCAGGCCGTCGCGGTAGAACAGGTCGTGCGCGGTCAGCAGGATGCGCTCGCGCGGGGAGGGGGCTGAGACGTCCATGGCCTGATTGTAGACAAGTCTGTCTACTTGTGCCAGAATTTCGGCAGGTAGACAGACTTGTCTACTCTTCTATCCCCACCACCCTTCAAAGGATGCCTCCATGGAAACCCGGCCGCCGCTCCCGCCCTTCACCCACGACACCGCCGTGCAGAAAGTCCGCGCCGCCGAAGACGGCTGGAACACGCGTGACCCGCAGCGCGTGTCGCTGGCCTACACCGCGCAAAGCCGCTGGCGCAACCGCGCCGAGTTCGTCACCGGCCGCGAGGAAATCGTCGGCCTGCTGTCGCGCAAATGGGCGCGCGAGCTGGACTACCGCCTGATCAAGGAGCTGTGGGCCTTCGGCGGTAACCGCATTGCGGTGCGTTTTGCCTACGAGTGGCATGACGATGCCGGCAACTGGTTCCGCTCCTACGGCAATGAAAACTGGGAGTTTGACGAGATAGGCCTGATGGCGGTGCGCCACGCCAGCATCAACGACCTGCCCATCAAGGCGGCGGAGCGCAAGTTTCACTGGCCGCTGGGGCGCCGGCCCGACGACCACCCGAGCCTGAGCGACCTTGGCTTGTGAAGGGATGGGGGCGGGGCTGTAGAATCCGTGTCCCCCATGCGCACCGTGTTGTCGCTGCGTGACCTGAATTTGCCCCCGGCCTGCCGTCGGGGCGCCTGACCCGAGTGATCCCGCTTTGACTGACTCCCACACCCCGCCGGCCGGCCCGGACCACGAATCCCCCCACGACGAGCAGCCCGTTCTCCAGGAGCCGCGGCTTTGGCGCGGCGACGGCTGGACGGCCAAGGTCATCAAGAACGAGGACGACGACGGCTGGGCCGTCGCCATGATCAAGGACGGCGAGCCCGAGCCCGCGCTGGTCGGCCCCTGGACCATGGGGCGCGACAAGAAAAATCCCAAGCCGCTGGACGGCCCCGCCTTCAGCACGCTGGTGAAGACCGCCTCGGAGTTCGTGCGCAGGCACGAGCAGCAGCTGCATGCCACGCTGCACCAGAGCATCACGGTGACTGCCCATGCGGCGCGTGTCACGGTAACGCTGGACATCGTTCCCGATGAGGACAACCCGCACGGGCTGCTCAGCGCCGCCGACGAGGCCGGTGAACAACTGGCGCAGGTGCGCGTGGCGCCGTCCTTCAAGCTCAATCGCGCCAGCGCCGTGGCCTGGGCTGAAAGCGGCTTTGCCAAGCCGGCCGGCCGGTGAGCGCGCCCCAGGCCTGCGGCATAGACTTCGGCACCTCCAATTCGACGGCGGGCTGGGTCCGGCCCGGCTTGCCCGCGCTGCTGCCGCTCGAAGGCGGCAAACCGACGCTGCCTTCCGTGGTGTTTTTCCATGCCGAGGACGAGCATGTGAGCTACGGCCGCGCGGCGCTGGCCGACTACCTGGCCGGTTACGAAGGGCGCTTGATGCGCTCGCTCAAAAGCCTGCTGGGCACGGCCATGATCGACGACCACACGGAGGTCGGCGGCCGCGCGCTGCCGTTTCGGGTGCTGCTGGCGCAGTTCATCGGCGAGCTCAAGCACCGCGCCGAAAAAGCCGCAGACCAGTCCTTCAGCCAGGCGGTGCTGGGCCGGCCGGTGTTCTTCGTGGACGACGACCCGCAAGCCGACAAGAAGGCCGAAAACACCCTGGCCGAGATCGCCCACGCGGTCGGCCTCAAAGACATCGCCTTCCAGTATGAGCCCATCGCGGCGGCCTTCGACTACGAGTCGCAGATCCGCCGCGAAGAACTGGTGCTGGTGGTGGACATCGGCGGGGGAACCTCGGACTTCGCGCTGGTGCGCCTGTCGCCGGAGCGCGCGCAAAAGGCCGAGCGGCGGGACGACATCCTGGCCAGCGGCGGCGTGCACATAGGCGGCACCGACTTCGATAAATACCTGAGCCTGGCCAGCGTCATGCCCACACTGGGCCTGGGCAGCCGGCTGGTCAGCGGGCTGGAGGTGCCCTCGGCCCAGTACTTCAACCTCGCGACCTGGCACACCATCAATCAGGTCTACAGCAAAAAATCCTGGACGCAGATCAGCGACATACGGCGCGGTGCGGTCGACAAGGACAAGCTGGACCGCCTGCAGAACCTGGTGCGCGAACGTGCCGGCCACTGGCTGGCAATGCAGGTCGAGGCGGCCAAGATCACGCTGTCCGACGCGCCCGAGGCCATCATGGACCTGGGCCGCATCGCCCCCGGCGAGACCCTCACCTTGCACCGGCCCGATTTTGATGGCGCCATCGGCGAGCTTGTGGGCACGGTGTCGCGCACCGTCCTGGGCTTGCTCAAGGACGCCGGTGTCGACCCGGACGCCATAGACACCGTGTTCTTCACTGGCGGCTCCAGCGGCGTGCCCCTGCTGCGTGAGCAGATTTCCGCCTTGCTGCCGCAGGCGCGCAGCGTGGAGGGCGACCGCTTCGGCAGCATTGGCGCGGGGCTGGCGCTCGATGCGCTGCGCAAGTTCGGCTAGCAGCCGCCCGTTTCAGGCCGTGTCGTGCGGCCGACCGGGACTGGATGCCCAGCTGGAGTTTCCCCAATTTTCGGTTTTAGGAGAGGAAGAGATATTTAACTATCTTTTTTGAATAAAAAGATAGTTAAATATTGTTTTTAATCTCGAAAATAGATAAAATACTATCGTTCATATAAAAAACGATAGCATTCTATTTATGAAAACAATGTCGGAAATGGCGATCCTCCTTGAAGTGGAGCGGCAGCGCCTGATGCTGGATTACCAGGTCCTGGCTGAAAGGACGGGCCTTACGCCCCTGGCGGTGCGCAATGTGCTCCAGGGGCGCAGCGCGCCGCGCATCACCACCTTGATGGCGATTGCCGACCAACTGGGGCTGGAGGTGCTGCTGTTGCCCAAGGTGGTGGCCGCCGGCCTGCAGCCGTACAGCGTCCAGGAGCCCGCGCCGCCCGCTTTGTCGCGGGTGGACCGCATCGTGGCCGAGACCTCGCAGCTCGCTGCTGCTGCCGCAGGCGCAAAGAAGGCCAAGGGTGAGCGGCCATGAACGTTCTGGCGCTGGATATCTACCTGGGCTCCCTGCGCGCCGGGTTGCTGTTCCAGTACGGCACGGGCAGCACGGCGCTCACGCGTTTCATTCCCGACGAGGCCTTCTGGTCCAACCCGGCATCGCCGGTGTTCTCCTGGGCCGCCACGGACGACGACGCGCAGCGCCGCGAGATCTTCTGGCGCAGTTACGTCAACACTCCGTTCTTCAATGCCGAAGGCGGGCGCCTGCCGGCATTTTTCCAAAACCTGTTGCCCGAGGGGCCGCTGCGCCGCCACCTGGAGCAGCTGCGCGGCTGTGGGCCCAACGACCATTTCGACATGCTGGCCGCCTGCGGCACCGACTTGCCCGGCAATGTCTATGCCTACCCGGCACACCTCGATGCCCAGGCGCTGGCGGGCGTGGTCACCCAGCACCATGACGCGCTGGAGATGTCCGTCAGCGCCGACCCTTTGCCCGACGCGACCTCGCTGTCCGGCGTGCAGCCCAAGCTCGCGCTGGTGCAGCAGCAGGGCCGCTATGTGGCGCGCACCCGCGACGCCCAGGGCGTACACATCATCGCCAAGCTGCCCACGGCCGAGTTCGCCCTGCTGCCCGAGGTCGAGGAACTCTCGCTGCGCCTGGCGCGGGCCGCGGGCGTGGGCGTGTGCGAAGCCTGGCTGGCGCCCCTGGACGAGATCACGGCCGGCCAGCCTTTTGTGCTCGGCGAGAGCCGGCATTTCCTGGCCGTCAAACGCTTTGACCGCGGCCCCCAGGGGCATATCCATTGTGAGGATTTCGCGCAGATCCTGCGCATACAGCCCGAAGAAAAATACACCCACCCGGCCGCAAGTTATGCCGCCATGGCCAGGACGCTGCGCGAAGGCATGAGCCTGCCGGCCCAGGTGGGCGAGGGCGCCGCGGAAGAACTGGTACGCCGCGTCATGGTCAATGAAATGCTGGGCAACTACGACGCCCATGTGAAGAATTTCGGCGTGCTGTACCGCGACGGTCGCACGCCCGAGTTGTCGCCGGCCTACGACGTGGTGGCCTATGCGGCATACCTGGGCGGACGCGGCCACGCGCTGCGCTTTGTGCCCGGTGGCGAAAAGCAGGCCAGGCTCACGGCCCAGACCTTGCGCAGCTTTTGCAACGCCACCGGCATGTTCGAAACACGCGTGCGCGGCGTGCTCAATGAGGCGGTGGGAAAGGCCTGCGAATCGTGGCCGCAGATGATAGCGGCCAGCGGCCTGCTGGAGCGGCAAAAGCAGAACCTGCTCAAACACTTCGAGGCCTGCGACGCGGTGAAAAGCTGGCGGGCCCGGCGCGCGGCGGGCGCCAGGCGCAGGGCGGCGTCCATGCCGCCATGAAACGGCGGCCCTTGCGCACCCCGCATGACAAAATAGCCCATCGCCAACCCATGACACCCGGAGCCCCCGCATGAATTTCGCGCCTGACCTTGCCACGGTCACCCACGGCATCCAGCTGGCCGTGGCGCCGGTGTTTTTGCTCACAGCCGTCTCGGGCATGATCGCGGCCGTGGCGGGCCGCCTGGCCCGCATCATCGACCGCGCGCGCTTTCTGGAAAACCGGCTGGAAGCCGGCGGCGTGGAAGACACCCGTGCACAGCGCATGTATGCCGAACTGCGCGAACTGCGCCACCGCGGCTGGCTGGTCAACATCTGCATTGCCTTGCTGACTTTTTGCGCCATCCTGATCGGAACCACCATCATCCTGCTATTCCTCGGCGAAACCAGCGAACTGCCCACCTTGCGGATCGCGACGGTGTGCTTTTTGTCTGGCGTGGTCTGCTTCCTTCTGGCCCTGGTGTGCTTTCTGGCCGAGACCTTGCTGGCGACGCGGTTGCTGAAATTCGCGGAGCCTTCGAGCTAGGCCTCAGTTGCCTGAACCTGAATGTGAGCAAATGTAGGACGCCGCATCAGCTTGTTGCCCTACAGATTTTTTCCTTTCGCGATGGCGAGAATAGGCAAAGCTCCGTCAACGACCGCGCAAGCCTTCCGTTGAACAGTCAGGCACGCGAGCGGCTAAGGCCCTGTTGGCCGCAAGCCCTTATTCAAACCACCGGAGAACCATAATGAAAACCACCACGATGACACGCAGCCTTGCACTGTTGATGGCGGCCACCCTGGCCTGTTCCGCGAGTTTTGCCGAGAAGCCCGAATGGGCGGGCGGCGGCAAAAACAAGGGCAACAAGCATGAGCAGCAGGCGGAGCAGTCCGATCACGGCAATCAAGAGCCGGGCGGCAAAAAAGCCAAGAAAAACAAGCAGGCCGCCGAGGTCAAGGTCGGCGGCTATTTTGTGCCGCAGCAGCGTGTGGTGGTTCAGAACTATTACGGCAAGCAGTTCAAGGCCGGCCACTGCCCCCCGGGCCTGGCCAAGAAAAACAACGGCTGCCTGCCCCCAGGCCAGGCCAAGAAATACGCCATAGGCCAGCCGCTGCCGCGCGACATCGTGTACTACCCCGTGCCCGCGGCGGTGGTGGTGCAACTGGGTGCCCCGCCCGCAGGGCACAAGTATGTGCGGGTTGCGACCGACATTCTGCTGATTGCGGTGGGGACGAGTATGGTGGTGGATGCCATCCAGGATTTGGGTTCTATTTAAATTGATTTTTTCCGGCGGCTGCTTTCTCTGCTGAGGGCGGCTGGCCGGGTCTCGCCCCGGCGGGCGAGGCACTTTTCTTTGCTTCGCCAAAGAAAAGTACCCAAAAGAAAGGCGACCCGCAGTCTGGGTCCCTCCGCTGCGCTACGGGCAACCTGCGGTGCTCGAGCCAAGCGGGGTCCGGCTAAACTCGCTTCGCTCAAACAACGCCGGCCCTGATCCGCTTGTCTCTGCGCTCCTCGGCCCAGCCAGGACGGGGCAATCGGGAGCGGGAACCGAATACCGAAATACCAAGAAGACAAATACAAACAAGGACACGCCATGGCGTGTCCTTGTTGCTTTAGGTATTCGGGGGGGGCTTCGGCTGTTTGGTATTCCTGTCCCCACCCCTTGTGTATGTGCCGAGGAGCGGAGGGCCAGACGGATCAGGGCTGGCGTTGTCTGAGCGAAGCGCAGCGTAGCGAGTTTAGCCAGACCCCGGCTGGACCGAGCACCGCAGGTTGCCCCGGAGCGAAGCGCAGGGGACGCAGACACCAGGGTCGCCTTTCTTTTGCTTACTTTTCTTTGGCGAAGCAAAGAA
>NZ_FNHX01000013.1 GCF_900103405.1 Polaromonas sp. JS666
CGGGCAACCTGCGGTGCTCGAGCCAAGCGGGGTCTGGCTAAACTCGCTACGCTGCGCTTCGCTCAAACAACGCCAGCCCTGATCCGCTTGTCTCTGCGCTCCTCGGCCCAGCCAGGACGGGGCAATCGGGATCGGGGACAGAAAACCAAGAAGACAAATACCAACAAGGGCACGCCATGGCGTGTCCTTGTGGTTTTCGGTATTGGGTATTGGTATTCCTTCTCCCACCCCTTGTGTATGCGCCGAGGAGCGCAGGTTCAGGCGGATAAGGGATCGCGTTGTTTGAGCGAAGTGAAACGTAGCGAGTTTAGCGAGACCCCGCCTGAACCGAGCACCGCAGGTTGCCCGTAGCGAAGCGGAGGGACGCAGACACCAGGGTCGCCTTTCTTTTGCTTACTTTTGGTGTTTGCGTAACTTCGCTACGCGAAGTGAGCAAACCCCGCGCGCGCAGCGCGCCTTTGGCGAACAAAGAAAACCCGCTATGCGGGTTTCGCTAAAAGTGAGTTGCCGCCGGGCAACCCCCGGCCAACCGCCCTCGGCAGAGAGAGATGAAGGAAGAACAAGAGGAGGAGGGGGAGGAGAGGCGCGCCCGCCGGAGCAAGACCCGGCTACTTCACCGCATCTCTCAACCGAGCAAACACCTTCCAGAACGCCGCCTCCTGCGTGGTCGCAAAATTGATCCGCATCAGCGTGCTGGGCGCCCGCACCGCGTGGAACAGCGCCCCCGGGGCGATCAGATAGCCCTCGTCGAGCATGCGCTGGGCCAGCGCGTCGGTGTCGACGCCGGTGTCCACCCAGCCGAACAGGCCGGCGGGCTCGGTCGCGAAGCTGCAGCCGTGGGCGATTGCCAGCTTGACGCTGCGGGCGCGCGCAGCATCGAGCCGGGTGCGTATGCGCTCGGCATGGCGGCGCAGCTGGCCCTGGTCTATACACCAGGCCAGCGCCTTTTCCAGCAGGGCCGGCGTGGTCAGCGTGGCCAGCAGCTTGGTGTCCAGCAGGCGCTCGACCAGATCGGGCGGTGCGGCCATGAAGCCGACGCGCCAGCCCGGCGCGAGGATTTTGGCGAAACCGCTGACGTAAATCGTGCGCTGCAGGCCGTCCAGCGAGCACAGCCGGGTCGCGTGTTCGGGCGCCAGGTGGCTGTAGGTGTCGTCTTCAACAATGTGGAAGTTGTGCTGCATCGCCAGCTGCAGCACGCGGTGCGCGCTGCCCGGCGTGAGGCAGTAGCCGGTGGGGTTGTGGAACACGCTGACGCTGACAAACAGCTTGGGCTGGTGGATCTCGCAGTACTGCGCCATCACCTCCAGGTCGGGGCCGTCGGCGCGGCGTGGCACCGGCAGGATACGCATGCCCAAGGCGTCCAGCCGGGCGAATTCCACGGCCCAGCCGGGCTCCTCCACCATCACGCAGTCGCCGGCGCGCAGCAGCGTGCGGCTCACGATGTCCAGCGCATGCGTGGCCCCCACGGTGGTGATGATTTGCTCGGGCACGGCATGCACATTGAGCGCGCTGAGTTTCTGCGACAGCGCGCGGCGCAGGCCGCTGTCGCCCATGGGCTCGCCGTACTGCAGCGAAAAATCCCGCAGCGCGCTGACGCTGGTGACCTTGCGCACGGCCGCGGGCATGAAGGTGGTTTCCAGCCAGTCGGGCGGAAACACGCCCATGCCGGGCTGGGGTTTGTTGCTGACCTTGTGGAACATGCCACGTATCAGCGCGGTGGCGTCGACCGGCGCCTGGCGCGTGGCCATCCAGCTGGCGGTGCTCCAGGCGCCCAGCGGCGCCAGGTCGGCCGCTTGCACCGGCCCGTGCTTTCCGGGGTGCGCCGCCGCAGGCGCTTTGGCGGCGGGCGCCGAAGCCGCATTGAGCGAAGCATCGCGCACAAAAAAACCGCGGTTCTTGCGCGCCACCACCAGGCCTTGCGCCAGCAACTGGTCATATGCGGCCACCACGGTCGAGACGCTCACACCCTGCTGCTCGGCGCACAGCCGCACCGAAGGCAGGCGCGCGCCGGGCGCCAGCAGGCGGCTGCGTATGCGCTCGGCAAAACGCGCCGAGAGCTGTTCGGTCAGGGATTGTGAAGCGGCTTTCATCAACATGGCGCGGCCTTTTTCCTGTTCATCGCCCCCGGTAGGGCATGGTGTGCTGATTATTTGACCAATACAGTTTTGGAATTTGTACCGCTAACTGTATTGGTGGTGTACTGCTTTCAACTATAAAGTGGGAAACATGAACTGGCAAGAATTTACGGCTTTACTGGTGCTGGCCACGGCGATGAGTTTTTCGCCCGGGCCCAACACCACGCTGTCGACCGCGCTGGGCGCCAACCACGGTTTCCGCCGCGCGCTGCCGTTTGTCTGCGCCGTGCCCGTGGGCTGGGGCGCGCTGCTGCTGGTCTGCGCGCTGGGCCTGGGCGCGCTGGTGCTGGCGGTGCCACTGCTGAGCTGGGCCGTCAAGATCGGCGGCGTGGCCTACCTGCTTTGGCTGGCCTACAAGGTCTCCCAGTCGCGCCAGCTCAGCCAGGCCGACGCATCACGGCTGAGCGTCACCTTCTGGCAGGGCGCGGCGCTGCAATTCGTCAACATCAAGGCCTGGATGCTGGCGCTGGCCATCGTCAGCGGCTGGATCGCCGGCCGCGAGGCGCCCGCCCTGCGCTTGGCCATCGTACTGCCGGTGATGCTGGCCTATGCCTTTGTGAGCAACATGGTGTATGCGCTGGCCGGCTCGCTGCTGCGCGACTGGCTGTCCGGCCCTGCCGGCAGCGGCCTGCGGCTGCGCTGGTTCAACTACGCCATGGCGGCCGTGCTGGTGGCCACCGCGATCTGGATGCTCTTTATATGAGCCCCCACGCGCACATCACGAAAGGCCTGTGGCTGGGCCTGCTGGGCACCGTGATCTTTTCCGTCACGCTGCCGATGACGCGGCTGGCCGTGGGCACGCCGGACGCGCCGCAGCTGTCGGGCATCTTCATCGCGCTAGGCCGCGCCGTGGTGGCCGCGGGCCTCTCGGCCGCGTTCCTGCTGGCCACGCGCGCGCCCTTGCCCAAACGCGAGGACTGGTGGCCGCTGGCCGCCACGGCGGGCGGTGTGGTCTTCGGCTTTCCGCTGTTCACCTCGATTGCCATGCGTTATGTGGAGGCCGTGCATGCCGCCGTGATCATCGGCGCCCTGCCGCTGGCCACCGCGGCCGTGGGCGCCTTGCTGCACCGCCAGCGGCCGTCCGCCGGCTTCTGGTTGTGCGCCGCCCTGGGCAGCGCGCTGGTGGTGGCTTTTGCCCTCTTGCGATCGGGCAGCGGCGGCCTGTCCATCAGCCCCGCGGACTTGCTGCTGCTGGCCGCCGTGCTGTGCGCCGCCGTGGGTTACGGCTATGGCGCCCGGCTGTCGCAGCGCATGCAGGCTGAACATGTGATCTGCTGGGCGCTGCTGCTGTCACTGCCGCTGACCTTGCCGCTGGCCGCCTTCAGCTGGCCGGCCGGTGCCATCAAGGCGTCGGCCTGGTGGGGCTTTGGCTATGTCGCGGTGTTTTCGATGTGGCTGGGTTTTTTCGCCTGGTACCGCGGCCTGGCGCTGGGCGGCACGGTGCGCGTGAGCCAGGTGCAGCTGCTGCAGCCGTTTATGTCCATGCTGTTCGCGGTGCCGCTGCTGGGCGAAAGCCTGGACGCGGTGACCGTGGGCTTCGGCCTGGCGGTGATCGCCACCGTGTTCATCGGCAAAAAAATGCCGGTGCACCAGCCGGCCGCCATGCCCCCTTCATTGCTACACCCTGGGAAGACCTGATGTACTGCGCCGCCTTTATTTTTGAACCGGGCACCTATGACGAGCGCTTCCACGCACTGGATGCGCTGATCGAGGAAGCCGCCCATGCCACCCCGGGCTACCTGGGCGCGGAAACCTGGCGCTCGCCCGACGGCACGCGCAGCAACGCGACCTATTTCTGGGACAACCAGGAGGCGCTGCGCGCTTTCTCGGCCCACCCCAAGCACCTGGAAGCCAAACGCCAGTACACCCAGTGGTACAAAGGCTTTCACATCGTCATCTCGCAGGTGCTGCGCTCCTATGGCGACGGCAAGATCGAACACATCACGCCCAACCAGCGCGACCGCGGCCAGGGAGTTGCCGCATGAACATCGCCAACATCCCTTTCGGTACCACCGACTGGTCCACCGTGGACCGCACCGAACATTCGGCCCTGGAAGGCAAGGCCTTCTGGCGCACGCAGACCTTCGGTGACGTGCGCGTGCGCATGGTCGAGTACACGCCGGGTTATGTGTCCGACCATTGGTGCAAAAAAGGCCACATCCTGCTGTGCCTGCAGGGCCAGTTGCACACCGAACTCGAGGACGGCCGCCGCTTCACGCTGGAGCCCGGCATGAGCTACCAGGTCGCCGACCAGGCCGAGGCGCACCGCTCGACCTCGCCGCTGGGCGCCACCCTGTTTGTGGTGGATTGAGCAGCCGCATGAAAGTCTTGCGCAAAACCGCCAGGCTGCGATCATGGTTGCCATATCCGGCAGCCGTACGCCGCGGCACCCTGAATTTTTTAACCATTGTGTGAGCCGGGCCGCCCGAGGCGGCCCTCAAGGAGGAGAGTGAGATGAGCGACATGACATGGACCCAGGCGCAACGCGCCCACAAGATGAACCCTTCGGTGATCCGCGAGATCCTCAAGGTCACCGAAAAACCCGGCATCATCAGCTTCGCCGGCGGCCTGCCCTCGCCCAAGACCTTCCCCGTCGCCGCCTTCCGCGAGGCCTGCGACAAGGTGCTGCGCGAAGATGGCCATGCGGCGCTGCAGTACGCGGCCAGCGAAGGCTATGCGCCGCTGCGCGAGATGGTCGCCGCCATGCTGCCCTGGGAGGTCGACCCGGCGCAGGTGCTGATCACCACCGGCTCGCAGCAGGGCCTGGACCTTGTCGCCAAGATACTGATAGACGCCGGCAGCCGCGTGCTGGTGGAAACACCCACTTACCTGGGTGCGCTGCAGGCCTTCACGCCCATGGAACCCGAGGTCGTGGGCGTGGCCAGCGACGAGGAAGGCGTGGACATCGCCGATCTCGCCAGCAAGGCCGCCGGCGCGCGTTTCTTTTATGTGCTGCCCAACTTCCAGAACCCGACCGGCCGCACCATGAGCGAGGCGCGCCGCGCCGCGTTGAGCGCCGAAGCCGCGCGCCTGGGCCTGCCCATCGTCGAGGACAACCCCTACGGCGACCTGTGGTTCGACACGCCGCCGCCGCTGCCGCTGACGGCGCGCAACCCCGAAGGCTGCGTCTACATGGGCTCCTTCTCCAAGATCCTGGCGCCCGGCCTGCGCCTGGGTTTCCTGGTTGCGCCCAAGTCGCTCTACCCCAAGCTGCTGCAGGCCAAGCAGGCCGCCGACCTGCACACGCCGGGCTTTAACCAGCGCATGGTGGTCGAGACCATGAAGAACAACTTCCTGGAGCGCCACGTGCCGACCATACGCGCGCTCTACAAATCGCAGCGCGACGCCATGCTGGCCGCCATGCAGCGCGACATGCCCGAGGGCGTGAGCTGGAACACGCCGGCCGGCGGCATGTTTTTGTGGGTGCGCCTGCCCGAGGGCATGAACGCCATCGACCTGCTGCCCAAGGCGGTGGAGCGCAACGTGGCCTTTGTGCCCGGCTGGGCCTTTTACGCCGACCATGCCGACGCCCGCACCCTGCGCCTGTCCTTTGTGACCTCCAGCGTCGAGCAGATCAACATCGGCATCGCCGCGCTGGCCGCGGCCATCCGCGAGCAACTGCCCACGGGCCTGCCTGAACTGCGCGCGGCCGCATGATGGACACGGGCACGCTGTCGCTGTTCGTGCTGGCGGTGCTGGCGCTTTTCATTTCGCCCGGTCCCAACATGGCGTTTGTGCTCTCGCACGGGCTGGCGCACGGCGTGCGCGGCGGCTTCGCGGCGGCCATCGGCATCTCGGCGGCAGACCTGGTGCACACCCTGTGCGCCGCGACGGGTGTGACCGCGCTGGTCGCGGCCTGGCCGCCCTCCTTCGACGTGCTGCGCTACGCCGGCGCCCTCTACCTGCTGTGGCTGGCCTGGCAGGCCTTGCGGCCGGCCGGCGCGCGCGGCGACAAGGCGCCGGCCCCGCCCGCCGGTTTCGCGCGCATTGTGCGCATGGCCTGGCTCAACAACCTGGTGAACCCGAAAGCGCTGCTGTTTTTCATGGTCTTCCTGCCGCAGTTCGTCAACCCGGCGCGCGGCCACGTGACCTTGCAGCTGCTGGTGCTGGGCGTGCTGCTGTCGGCGCTGGCGCTGGTTTTCAACACCGTGCTGGGCGCCTTCAGCGGCCAGATAGGCCGCCGCCTGCAGGCGCGGCCCGGCGCCGCGACATTCCAGCGCGGCCTGCTGGCTTTGACCATGGCCGGGCTCGCGCTCAGGCTGGTGTTCCTCGACCGACCTTCCAAAGGAATCTGACATGCTTCATCTCTGGGGGCGCATCAGCTCCATCAATGTGCGCAAAGTCGTCTGGGCCGCCCAGGAACTGGGCCTGACCCTGCAGCGCACCGATGCCGGCGGCCAGTTCGGCATCGTCAAGGATGCCGACTACCGCCGCAAGAACCCGAATGCGCTGGTGCCACTGATGGAAGACGGCGAGGTCCTCGTCTGGGAGTCCAACGTCATCGTGCGCTACCTGTGCGCCAAATACTCATCGGGCAACTTCTATCCCACGGCGCTGCCGCAGCGTTTTGCCGCCGAGCAATGGATGGACTGGCAGCAGACCACCTTCAACCCGGCCGGCCGCGCGGCGTTTGTGCAGCTGATACGCACGCCGGCCGAGCAGCGCAATGCTGGACTGATCGCGCAATCGGTGGCCGCCACCGAGCCGCTGCTGGCTTTGCTCGATGCGCACCTGGCCGAGCATGCCTATATAGGCGGCGAGCAATTCGGCATGGCCGACATCCCGTTGGGCTGCGAAATGCACCGCTGGTTCGGCCTGCCGCAGCCGCGGCCCGCGCGGCCCCACCTGGACCGCTGGTACCAGAACCTGCTGGCGCGTCCCGCCTCGCGCGGCGTGCTGGACCTTCCCCTGTCATAAATCTTTAAAACCACCTGGAAAACCGAGAGCCCCCATGAAGCAGCGCGCATTCAAGCAAGTCGACGTATTCACCCCCAGTCCTTACTACGGCAATCCCCTGGCCGTGGTGCTGGACGGCAGCGGCCTGGACGATGCCGCCATGCAGCGTTTTGCCAAATGGACCAACCTGTCGGAAACCACCTTTTTGCTGCCGCCCACGGACGCCGCGGCCGACTACCGCGTGCGCATCTTCACGCCGGGCGGCGAGCTGCCCTTTGCCGGCCACCCCACGCTGGGCAGCTGCCACAGCTGGCTGGAAGCCGGCGGGCAGCCGCGTTCCAAGGACTTCATCGTGCAGGAATGCAAGGTCGGCCTGGTCAAGATCCGCCGCGAGCCCGGCACCCAACGCCTGGCCTTCGCCGCACCGGCGCTCAAGCGCTCGGCGCCCAGCCCCACGGTACTGGCCCAGGTGGCCACGGCGCTGGGCCTCAAGGCCAGCCAGGTGCTGGCCGCGCAATGCCTGGACAACGGCCCGCTCTGGCTGGGCCTGCTGCTGGACAGCCCCGAAACCGTGCTGAGCCTGGCGCCCGACCACAAGGCGCTGGCCAAGCTGGGCACCAAGATAGGCGTCGTCGCGCGCTACCCGCACGAAGAAGCCGCGCCGCTGATCGCACGCGCCAACCGCGAAGCCAGGGCTTTTGCGGCGTCCCAGCCCTCCTTCGCGCCCGACTTTGAGGTGCGGGCCTTTGCCGCGCCCCTGGGCGTCGACGAAGACCCGGTCACCGGCAGCCTCAACGCCAGCCTGGCGCAATGGCTGATCGCCGAGGGCCATGCACCCGAGCGCTACACCGCCTCGCAAGGCGTGTGCCTGGGCCGCGCGGGCCAGGTGCATCTTGAACGCGACGCGGCCGGCCAGGTCTGGGTCGGCGGCGAGTCGGTGAGCTGCATCGATGGAAGCGTCACGCTTTAAGCCATGGAGAACACCACCGCATCCACTCCGCTGGCCTCGCAGGTCGACCACCTGGTGGTGGTGGCGGCCAGCCTGGAGCAGGGTGTGCAGTGGTGCGAGCGCGTACTGGGCATCACGCCCGGGCCGGGCGGCGAGCATGCGCTGATGGGCACGCACAACCGGCTCTTCAGCATCGCCTCGCCGGCCTTTCCCACGGCTTATTTTGAAATCATCGCGATCCAGCCGGGCAAGCCTTGCACGCGACCGGCCCCGGCCAGGCGCTGGTTTGACCTGGACGACCTGGAACTGCAACTGCAGCTCAGCAAAGGCGGGCCGCAGCTCGCCCACTTCGCGGCCTCCACGCCCCGCGCACAAGGCGGCGTGCGCGCGCTGGCGCGCCTGGGGCTGGACCGCGGCGAGCTGTTGGAGGCTTCGCGCATGACGCCGCAAGGCCTGCTGTCCTGGAAAATCACGGTGCGCGAGGACGGGCAGCGCCTGTTCTACGGCGCGCTGCCCACACTGATCCAGTGGGGCGAGACCCATCCCAGCCAAAGCATGGCGCCCTCGGGCGTCACGCTGCAGTCGCTGCACGCCAGCCACCCGCGGCCCGACGCGCTGCGCGCCGGCTACGAGGCCATAGGCCTGGCCGGTGTAGGCCTGTCACAAGGCCCGCCCAACCTGATCGCCACGCTGCAGACGCCGCGCGGCCTTGTCACGCTTGAATCAAAGGGGATTTAGATGTTCAGCTCCACCGAACTCGCCTGGTTTGCCCTCGCCGCCTTTGTGCTGGTGATCACGCCCGGGCCCAACATGATTTATTGCATCTCGCGCACGCTGTGCCAGGGCCCTCGCGCCGGCCTGGTGTCGCTGAGCGGCGTGGCCCTGGGGTTTGTGGTGCACCTGCTGGCCGCGTCCTTTGGCCTCACGGCGCTGCTGCTGGCCGTGCCGGTGGCCTTTGACGCGATCAAGGTCGCGGGCGCGGCCTATCTGCTGTGGATGGCGTGGCAGGCCGTCAAGCCCGGCGGCCTCGCACCTTTTGAGACACGCGAGCTGCCGCACGACCCGCCACGCACGCTGTTCCTCATGGGTTTTATGACCAACCTGCTCAATCCCAAGGTGGCGATGTTTTACCTCTCCTTCTTCCCGCAGTTCCTGCACCCGGAGCGCGGCGACCTGCTGCTGCAAAGCCTGACGCTGGGCGCGGTGCAGATCAGCGTGAGCACCAGCGTGAACACGGTACTGATCTGCTTCGCCGCGGCGATTGCCGGCTTCCTGAACCGCAACATCAGCTGGATGCGCGTGCAGCGCTATGTGATGGGCACGGTGCTGGGCCTGCTGGCGCTGCGCCTGCTGACCGAAAAACGGGCGGCCGCATGAGTGCCGTCCTCGACCAGGCGCCGGCGCTGGAGAACAGCATGCTGCCCTCGCTGCGCGAGATCGAAGACGCGGCCCGCGTGGTGTACCGCGAATTCCAGGCCACACCGCAATACCGCTGGGGCCTGTCCAGCCAGCGCCTGGGCGCCGACTGCTGGATCAAGCACGAGAACCACACGCCGGTCGGCGCCTTCAAGCTGCGCGGCGGGCTCACCTACTTCGAGGCGCTGCTGCGGCGCGGCGAGCTGCCCGCGCAAGTCGTCAGTGCCACGCGCGGCAACCACGGCCAGAGCATAGGCTGGGCGGCGCGCGCCCACGGCGTGGCCTGCACCATCGTGGTTCCGCACGGCAACTCGACCGAAAAGAATGCCGCCATGCGCGCGCTGGGCGTGACGCTGATCGAACACGGCGACGACTTCCAGGCCAGCCGCGAATTCGCCATGGCGCTGGCCGCCGAACGCGGCGCCCACATGGTGCCCAGCTTCCATGCCGACCTGCTGCACGGCGTCAGCACCTACTGGTGGGAATTCATGCTGGCCGTGCCGCAGCTGGACGTGGTCTATGTGCCCATCGGCCAGGGATCCGGCGCGTGTTCGGCGATTGCCGCCAAGCTGGCGCTGGGCCGCAAGCTGCGCATCGTCGGCGTGGTGAGCACGCATGCCACCACCTATGCCGACTCGCTGGCCGCCGGCCGCGTGGTGGAAGCGCCTGTGACCACGCAGCTGGCCGACGGCATGGCCTGCCGCGTTGCCGATGCCGAGGCGCTGGCCATCCTGCTGCCGCAGCTGGACCACGTCGTGAAGGTGACGGACGACGAAGTAGCCCAGGCCATGCGCGCGCTGTACGCCGACACCCACAATGTGGCCGAAGGTGCGGGCGCGGCGAGTTTTGCTGCCGCGATGCAGGAGCGTGATCGACTCAAGGGCCAGGCCGTGGGCATCGCGCTTACCGGCGGCAATGTGGACACGACGACTGTCGCCAAAGTGCTAGCTGCCGTCTAAGCCGTCGCACGCGGGACTGGGGCCATGGCCCGCCGCCGCCACAATCCGCCCATGGGAACCCTCTACCTCGTGCGCCACGGCCAGGCCTCGTTTGGCGAAGACGACTACGACGTGCTCAGCCCCATGGGGCGCCAGCAAAGTGTCCGCCTGGGGGAATACTTCAAGTACAAGGGCATCAGCTTTGACGCGGCCTTCACCGGCACGCTGCAGCGCCAGGTCAACACCTTTGCCGGCATCTGTGAGGGCATGGGGATTGACATGCAGGCCGAGCAGCGGCCCGGGCTCAATGAATACGACAGCCATGCGGTGATAGGCGCGATACACCCGCACAAGCTGGAAAAACCGACCACGCCCGAGCAATACCGCGGCCATTTCCGCCTGCTGCGCGACGGCCTGACGCAATGGATGGCCGGCGTCGTCAGCCCCAAGGGCATGCCCAGCTACACGGAGTTTGTCGCCGGCGTCACCGACGTGCTGGACCAGATTCGCAGCACGCACAGCGGCAATGTGCTGCTGGTCTCCAGCGGCGGGCCGATCTCGACGGCCGTGGGCCACGTGCTGGGCACCAGCCCGGAAACCACCATAGAGCTCAACCTGCGCATACGCAACTGCTCACTCACCGAGTTCGCCTTCACGCCCAAGCGCCACATGCTGGTGACTTACAACACCTTGCCGCACCTGGACGCGCCCGAGCACGCGAGCTGGATCACCTACGCCTGAGAACCTGTTGCCGGTCTAAACGCTGACGCAAACCTTGCATTTGCCCCCGTGGTGTTTTTACCATTGCCGGGATCGCGCCAAGCAAAGATACTCTTTGGCACATGAGCGCAGCCCTCAGCCCCACTCCCAGCCTCGCCATTGCGGGCATACACCTTCACGCCGGCACGGCCGATGCGCTGGCGGCGTCCAGCTACCGCTTCCTGGTGCAGCTCGAGCAGCTGGGCCTGCAGGACGCCGTGGAAACCGCGGAACTGCCGGCGCGCGAGGGCGCCGCCGCGGGCCGGCGTTTTCGCCTCAGGGCCGGACTGGCCGACAAATGGGCGCCGGGCCTGGACACCCTGGGCCTGGCCGAAAAACTGCAACTGGACACGACGGGCAGCAGCGAGGACCTGGAACGCGAAATCCTGCTGGCCATGCTGCTGAGCCCGATTGCCTTCGAATTTCCCAGCCATGAAGAGCTGGCCTCGGCGCTGCGCGTGCGCCGCAACATCGTGGTCGCCGCGCGCAAGACGGCGCTGGAATTCCACACCACCGAGGTCAACCGGCCCGAGGACTGCTGGACCTACTCCGAGGACGACGGCTTTACCGTGCGGCCCGGCCACGCGCTGATTCCCGCTTTGCAAAAAGCCACCCAGCCCGAAGCTTCGGGCAAGCTGTATTCCTTCTCGTGCTACCGCGCGACCGAGTATGTGATCCTGCTGGCCATCGCGCAGGAGCTCGAAAACTGCAACCCACCCCTGCTGGCCGGCCTGCAGCAGCGCTGGGAGCGGCGCGCCATCATGTCGGGCAAATTCCACGACGTGTTCCTGCGCGAATACGGCTCCATGGAGCAGCCGCTGCCGCCTAAATATTACGTACCGGGCGACCGCCTGTGGTTCCGCAACCCCGATGAACACTCCTCGGACGTTTCAGGTTACGAAGGCTCCTGGGTGTTTTACATCGGCAACGGCCTGTTCACCAACTTCTGGAAGCGCGAACAGCCCTACACCCTGACGGCCAAATGCCTGGAGCTGTTCCACTGGCGGCACGCGACCTATACCGACGAAGCCGGCGAGCTGCGCATCAACGAAAGCATTGTCGAAGCCGGCGTCAAGGCCTCCAGCGCCGACCCGGCCGAGACCGCGCGCATCCTGGAGCTGATGCTGCGCATGCGCGAGCCCAAGGGCGTCTACCAGTCGGGCGGCTGCATAGACACCTCGCGCGAGTACCCGCGCTGGATGCGGCCGGGCACGGCGGACATGGTGCTGCCGCCCGTTTGAAGGCCTGCTATCTAGAAGCGCTGACGCGCCAGACGGCATTACCAACGTCATCGGCCACCAGCAGCGCACCGCGCTTGTCGATCGCCACGCCCACAGGCCTGCCGTAAGCATGGCCCTCGGAGCTCAGGAAGCCGCTCAGCACATCAAGGGGCAAACCCGAAGGCAAGCCGTTCTCGAAGGGCACAAACACCACCTTGTAGCCGCTGTGCGGCACGCGGTTCCAGGAGCCGTGTTCGCCGACGAACACGCCGGAGGCCAGCAGAGGCGGCAGCGCCTTGCCTTCCGAGAACGCCATGCCCAGCGGCGCCACGTGCGAGCCCAGCGCATAGTCGGGCGGCACGGCCTTGGCGACCAGATCGGGCCGCGGCGGCCGCACGCGCTCGTCCACGTGGCTGCCGTAGTAGCTGTAGGGCCAGCCGTAGAACACGCCGTCGCGCACCAAGGTCAGGTAATCGGGCACCAGGTCGCTGCCGATCTCGTCGCGCTCGTTGACCACCGTCCAGAGCGCGCCGGTGCCGGGCGCCCAGCCCATGCCATTGGGGTTGCGCAGGCCGGAGGCGAACACGCGGTGTTCCCCGGTCTTGGCGTCCACCTCCCAGATGGCGGCGCGGCCGGCCTCGGCCTCCATGCCGCGCTCGCCCACATTGCTGTTGGAGCCTACCGTCACATAGAGCTTGCGGCCGTCCGGGCTGGCGACGATGTTTTTGGTCCAGTGGTGGTTGATGGGGCCGGCCGGCAGGTCCACCAACTTGACGGGCGCCGCGGTGATGGTGGTCTGGCCGGCCTGGTAGGGAAAGCGCACAACGGCATCGGTATTGGCCACGTAAAAATCATTGCCCACCAGCACCATGCCAAAGGGCGAGTTGAGGTTTTCCAGGAACACGCTGCGGCTCTCGGCCTTGCCGTCGCCGTCGGCATCGCGTAGCAAGGTGATGCGGTTGGCCGTGGGCGCGCCGGCCCCGGCCCGGCCCATGACCTTTTTCATGAACCAGCCGCGCAGGCCCTTGCCATCCTCGGGTTTGGGCGGTGCATTGGTCTCGGCCACCAGCACGTCGCCATTAGGCAGCGCATAGACCCAGCGCGGGTGGTCCAGCCCGGTGGCCAGGGCCGTCACGGCCAGGCCGGCCATGGGCGTGGGCATGGCGCCTTCAGGCCAGCCCTTGGCCGGCGCGATGTTCACGGTGGGGATCAGGCTTTTTCTGGGCTGCGGCAGCGCGGGGTTGGCGCCCATGCCGGCTTCGGGCGGCAGCAGGGCGGTGTCGCCGCAGGCCACCAGGCCGCCCACAATGGCAGCGCAAGCCGAGGCCGCAAGCCAGGCCTTGGCGGAAAAACTGGGGGCGTGCATACATTCTCCCTTGGGTGCCGCGCCACAGCGGCGCACCCGTCCACTGTGCGCCGCCGGGAATGCCGGAGCTGTCAGCCGGCGGCCCAGCGCCCTGTCAGCGTCGGTCCCGGGCCTCAGCCCGGCAGCAGGGGAAGATCGGCTTTTTTAAGCGTGCGCAGCACAAAGCTGGACTTGCTGTGGCGTATGCCCTTGATCTTGTAAAGCCGCTCGCGCAGCAGGCGCTCATAGTCCTTGGTGTCGTGCACCGCGATGCGCAGCAGGTAGTCGTATTCGCCGGACACCAAGTAAGCCTCGACCACCTCGGGAATCGCGGCCAGGGTTTCGCCGAATTTTTCGAGTGTGTTGTCGGAATGGCTGTCCAGCGTGACTTGCACCATGACCGTGTCGCCCAGGCCCAGGGCCTGCGCATTGAGGCGCACCGTGTAGCCCTCGATCACGCCGGCTTCTTCCATTTTCTTGATGCGGCCCCAGCAGGGCGAGGGGCTCAGGCCCACGGCCTGGCCAATGTCTTGCAGGCTGGCGCGCGCATCGGCCTGCAAAACCTGAAGGATTTTCCGGTCCAAAGTATCCATTCAGCTAATTTATCTGATTTTTGGAAATTTGCAGATTTTTTATCTGTATCTGGTAAATTTGGCAGCAAATCAAGCAAATTATTCGACCCTGGCCGGGCGATACTTTCTTCCATGGCAGCGGGCTTACCGGTCCGTTTGGCAAGACAAGGCCTCCAGCGAGTTACCGCCCGCTGGAGGCTTTTGACTTTCAGGCCACTGCACACTGCAGGCGCAGTTCCAGGCACACACCATCGTCCAGGTTGCGCGCGGTGATGGTGCCGCCCATCTTGGCCATATAGGTCTTGGCGACAAACAGGCCCTGGCCGCGCTGGCCCGGCGCGCCGGCATCGGTGTCGGGCAGGTCGGACACGCCGTACTCAAAAATCTTGTCCAGCATGCCGGCGTCTATCCGCGGGCCCAGGTTGCTGATGGCGATCAGCGCTTCGGGCGCCGTGGCGCCTTCCCGCGCCTGCAGGGACAGCGTGATGCGGATCAGGCTGCCGGGCCGGCGGTAACGCTCGGCATTGCGCAGCACATGCGAGACCACGTCTTCCAGCGAATATTCGTCGGCGCGCACCGTGACCGGCTGGGCCAGGGGCTCAAAAGCCACGCCGGGAATGCCGGCCGCCGCGGCGTTGCGCGCTACGTGGCGCAGGAACTCATTGGCGTCCAGGGTCTGCACATTGAGCGCGGTGGATTCAAACGCCTCGCTGGGCGAGGCGCTGCCGTAGAGCACACGCACCGCCTGCTGCATGCGGCTGATGTAGCGGTGCGCCGGGTCGTCGGCGCTGCCGTGCAGCACCATCAGCGACTGCAGCGGCGACATGATTTCATGGCCCACCGCATGCCAGGTGTCTTTTTCCTGGGCCACGCGTATCTGCTCGCGCCGCACGTCTTCGTTCACGCGCTGCAGCAGGTCCTGCAGGCCACCGGCCAGCACGCCCAGCTCGTCGCCGCCGCGCAGGTCGGCCAGGTCCACCGCCGCCAGGCCGTCGCTGGCGCGAACGCCCTTGGAAACGGTGGCGGCACGGCGGGTCAGCTCGGTGATGCGGTGGATGATGCGCAGCTCGATCGCCAGCCAGGTCGCGAAGATGGCCAGCAGCATGCCGCCCACAAACCAGGACACGCGGGTGGCCACGGCCGTGAGGGCTTTGTTGACCGTGCGGATGTCACCGGTCAGCGTGAGTTCATAGCGCCCCAGCGGCGTGCTGATGATGTCGGTGCTGGTGACGGGCGCGTCGTAGCCCTCGACCTGCAGCCGGCGGATCAGCCAGGCGATCAGCGGCGAGGCGCGCTCGGCGGCCTCGGCGCCGGACAGCGCCACGATGTCTTTGCCGGCGCCGCCCGCGCCCAGCTTGCGTATGCGCAGCTTTTCGCCGGGCAGCAGCAAGGGGCTCAGCTCGGCCCAGGAAAAAGGCGCGGTGGCGCCCGCGGCATTGCTGTCGAACAGCGGCTTGCCCTCGCCGGGGGCCAGCATTTCCACCTGCACCTTGATCTGGTCCAGGTCGGCCGGCGGCCAGACGATGCCGGCCGGGCCCTTGGCAAACAGTGCCTCACGAAACAGCTCCACCGGCAGGCGCACGCTGACAAAGGCGCGCCGCGCGCAATCCGGGCCGGCCGCCGGCGCGCCGTCCACGCAGCGGCCGTCCTGCCAGAGCCAGCCGCGGAAATCGCGCACCGGCCGGCTGGCCGGCGTGATCGGGCCGTCGTCGGCAAAACCCACGAGCCGCCCCCGGGTGTTGGCAAAGGGCGAGGCGTTGCGGCCCTCATCGACGGCCTGCATGGCCTGGAAAGGCGCGATCCAGCGGTAGCGCTGGCCGCGCATGTCGACCGTGATGCGCGCGCGATGCGCCAGGCTCAGATCCAGCGTGCCCGAGCTGTGCGACACCAGCGGCCCGCTGTTGAAGCTGCCGACGGCGTAGAGGAAACCGCCGGCAAAAGGGTTGTTGCCCACGGCCACGCACATCGAGGCCGCATCGGGGTATTGCACCAGGCAGCCGGCCATTTCCACCGCCTGCTGGGCCTTGTTGCGGTCGTCAAAGTCAAGGGCCGAAAACGGCAGCACCAGTGGGCGCAGCGGCGTGACCTCATGGTCGTAGGCCGTGGGGTTGAGCAGCACCAGCTGGCCCGTGGGATGGCGCAGCTTGGCCGCGATCTGCGCCTGGTTCTTGCGAAAGCCGTCCTGGTAGTTGCGGTAGCTACGCTCTTTTTCGTCCTGCAGCACGGCGATGGCCAGCGCGACGGTGGCCAGCCCCAGCAGCAAAAAAGCGCCGCGAAAGAAAACCCGCAGGCCGAAGGGCACGCGCGCCGGCAACAGGCGCTCGACGTCCAGCCCGGCCGGCAGCTTCACGCCCGGCCCTTGCCGCGCGGGGCGGTGTCGGCCTCGGCCCAGCGAAAGCCGCGCATGGGTACATTTTCAATGCCCTCGAAGGCCGCGTCGATTTCCTTGAAGGCGTCGCGTATGGTGCTCACGTGCTTGCGGATGTTGTCGCGGTTGCGGCCGCTTTTGACCACCTGGTAGAGGTCTTCGTAGCTGACCACCTCGCCGCGGCGCGCATGCAGGGCCGCCAGGATGCGCTGCGCCGTCAGCGGCAGGTTCACGCGCTGGCCGCGCCAGATGGCGGTGTTCTGGCGCAGCGGGTCCAGTTGCAGCTCCTGGCCGTCCGCCGCAGGCGCCTTGCCCGCGGGGTTTGCCTTGGCACTGCGCAGGATGTCCAGGAAGGTTTCGATGAAGTCGGCTTCCTCAAACGTGGTTTTTTGCAGGTAGTCCCAGGCGTCCAGGGCTTTCATGATGCTGCGGTAGATGGCGGCCGGCATGGCCGAGACCACCAGCACCGGCGTGCCCTGCCGCTGCTTGTTGATGGCGTTGATGATGGCCACGCCGGCATGGCGTTCGCGCCCCAGTTCGATGTCCAGCACCACCGCGTCGTAGCCCTCGCGGGCGACGGCGGCTTCGGCGTCGTCGCGGCTAAACCACTGGTCGACCTGTATGCCAGGCCGGGCCGATTCAATCCAGCCCCTGAGCTGGTTGCTCATAGGCAAGTCGTCTTCGATGACGGCGATTTTGGTCATGGGGAGTGCGAAGTAAAGCGGTGGCCTGATTATGGGTGCGGGCCGGCCCCAGCCGTGTGAGTGTTTCTTCCGTTGGCGGATGAATGCCGCCGCCCAAGCGCGCAAAGACACCGCGCAGGCGCATTGAATGCTCCGGGCCCGCTTCGAACAATGGAGGCCAGAGAGAACGCAACCCGCGCCTCTCGCCAAACCAGACCGGAGGAGCCCGTCATGAACCCACGTTTTAGCCGCATCGCCCTGCGCATACGCGCCATCTTTTCCAGGGGGGTGCACGGCACCCGCCGTATCGCCGCCACGGGCCTGCGCCGCGCCGCCAGTGCCAGCGGCCTGATGATCGCCACCGCCGCGGCAGGCGCAGCCGGCTACCTGCTGTGGGTGCACCCACCGCTGGAATCCGTGGCGCGCGGCGACGTGGCCATACGCACCAACCAGCTGACCGGCGGGGTCGACGAATTCCGCGAAGGCTCGCTGCTGCTGCTGCCCGGCCTGCACGAGCTGCGCACCTTCTCGCTGCGCGACCAGGTGTATCGCCCCGAAGGCAGCAGCCGCGCCGACGGCCCCTCACCCTTCCAGTCGGTGGAAGGCATGTCGCTGGGCGTGGACCTCACGGTGCGTTATGCGCTGGACCCGGCCCGGGTCAACGCCCTCTCGAAAAACCTGCCCGACGACATCGCCGGCCAGATCGTGCAGCCCGCCGTGCAGGGCGTGATCTACAAGACCTTCACCCGCTACACCGTGCGGGAAATTTTCTCGAGCAAGCGCGCCGAAATCCAGCAACTCATCGAAGCCGAACTCAAACCCAAGCTCGCGGCCGACGGCATCCTGTTGCGCAGCGTGCAGATGGGCAAGGTGGACCTGCCCGCCGACTACCGCCAGGGCATGGACAAGCTGCTGGCCGAGGAGCTTGCAACCGAAAAAATGCGCTACACCCTGGCCTTGAAGGAAAAGCGCGTCAAGGAAACCGAGCTGGACGCGATGGCCGAAAAAGTGCGCCGCGAGACCAATGCGCAGGCCGCCGCCAACGAACAGGTGATCGCGGCCAGGGCGCAAGAGGAAGCCATGAAACATGTGCTGCCCTTCAAGCAGAAACAGATAGAGCAGCGCCAGCTCGAAGCCGAAGCGGAGAAACAGTCGCGCATACGCACGGCTGAAGGCAGCGCCCAGGCGCGGCGCATCGAGGCCGCGGGCGAGGCCGATTCGCGGCAGAAACTGGCGGACGCCGAAGCCTACCGGCTGGACCGCGTGGGCAAGATCAACAGCGAGCAGATGGCGCGTGAGGGCGTGCTGGTCACACGGCACCCGCTGCTGATCCAGAAAACCATGGCCGACAAACTCAGCGACAAGATCACCGTGATCATCGCCCCGCCCTCCACCAGCGGCGGCTTTGTGGGTGCGGGCCTGCTGGGCGGCACGCCCAAGTCCGGCCGCAACGTGGCGCAAGCGCCGCGCGATGCCGGCACGCAAGACAACGACAACAAGGAAGAGGCCGAATAATGATCACCACCGCACTCCTGACCCTGGCCATCGTGACGCAGGACCAGGCCAGCCTGCGCGCCGCGCCGCGCGACTCGGCCGCGCAGCAGGCGGCGCTGTGGCAGGGCGACGCGCTCGAGATACGCGGCCAGCGCATGGACTACCTGCAGGTTTACGACCACAGGCGCGAGCGCGCGGGTTTTATCCACGTGAGCCAGGTGCGCACCGTCTCGCTGCAGCCCGAGGAAGCGCCGCAGCTGCTCTCGGTGGTGCGCTTTCTGCGCGAAAGCCCGGGCGCCGAGGCTTTGGGCATTGCCTACACTGCCGCCTACCTCAAGGCCGCGCCGGCCGAGGCCATAGGCGCGGAAACCTTCGACGCACTGGGCACCATGGCTGAGCGCCTGGCGCGCCGCGCCTCCATGAAACACGGCAAGGCGACCAGCGACGTGATTTCCGCCCACATGGAAGTGGCCTCTTTTTACGGCGTAGGCTTCAAGGGTTATGAGCAGGGCGGCAGCATGCAGCTTTGCTACAACGGCGAGGCCTTTCGCCGTGTGCTGGCCCTGCCCTCCGACGCCGGGCAGCGCGCCCGCGCCGCCCTGGCCCTGACTCGCCCCGACTGCATGAGCCCCGACCTGCACCCGCAGGAACGCCTGGCGCAGGACCAGTGGCGCGCCGAGGTGCTGGACAAGCTCAGCGCCGCGCAGTTTGCGAGCCTGCCCGAAGTCAGCAAAAACCGTTTGCGCCTGCGCCGCGCCGGCGTGTTGGCCAGCCTGGCCTTTGAGCAGGCGCGCCGCGGCGAAGCGCCCACGGCCGCGGCCCAGCGCGCGCTCGCGGAACTCGCGGCGGTGAACAAGCTGGAACTGACTGACAACGACAGGCAGGACTACAACGACGCGGCGATCCGTGTGGGCGCATCGCGCTGGGCCGCCGAAACCGCCTTGCCCCGTTTTGCGAAACTGACGCTGGCCACCGAAGCCGGCCAGGCCGGCGAAACCTGCGTGGCGCTGTATGAAAACAAGGCTGACGGCAAACCCGGCAAGGAGGCCGTGGCCAGGCGCTGCACCTACGGCATTGTGTGGGCCGCATCGGCGAGCGCCCATCCCGACGGCCAGGCCCTGGCGCTCGCGGTACAGCCGCTGGACGCCTGGCGCGAGCTGTGGGTGTTTCGCAAAAGCGCCGGCAAGTGGACGGTTGAAGTGCTGCCACCGGCCAGCAACGGCCCCGAATTGGGTTATGTGGAATTCGCCGGCTGGGTGCGCGGCGCGCCGCACATGCTGCTGGCCCGCGAGACCCGCATCGCCGGTCGCCTGCGCCGCAATTTTGAGGTGGCGCGCCTGGACACCTTGACGACCGAGAAGCAGGCCGGCGACCTGGGCACACTGGCCGCCTTCCGCTGGCAGGATGCCGCATGGAAGCGGCAGACAGTGATCCTGCGTTAAAACGCGGTCTTGCTGCTCAGGGTATCAGCCGGCAGCTGGTCCATCTCCACCAGCAGTTGCGCCAGGCTGCGGCCCGCCGCGCCCAGCAGGGCGCGGCCTTTTTCAGCGGTGGCGGCGGCCGCATTGCCCACCGCGCCGTTCGGGTTGTAGTCCTGCATCTGCCAGGCCAGCTTGGCACTGCGGCCGTCACCCAGGAGCTTGAATTTTTGGGCGCGGTCCTGTGAGCTCGAATGAAAGTCTTGCGCCTTGGCCATGTCGACCTGCTCCGGCTTGAGCGCCAGCATCATGGAGGTTTCAATCTCGCCGGCATGGATGCCGAAGCGATGCTCCTCGGCGCTGAACAAATCGTTGACCGATTTGCCGTCTTCAGCCAGCAGCGGCAGGTTGAACCAGTTCACGCTGTAGACCAGCATGCCCAGCCGGGCCCGCAGGTCGCGCGCCACTACATCGAGCAAGCCGATCTGGCCGCCATGCGAATTGAGCAGCACCAGCTTTTTGACACCTGTCTGCGCGACCGACTCCGCCAGTTCGGTCCAGAGCCGTATCACCGTTTCGGCCTTGAGTGTCAGTGTGCCCGCAAAACGCGTGTGCTCGGGGCTGAAGCCCACGGCCTGGGTGGGCAAAAACAGGATGGGCTGCGCGGCCGGCAGGTGCGGCAAGGCGGCTTCAATCACACCCTCGACCAGCGTCGCATCCACGTTCAGCGGCAGGTGCGGGCCGTGCTGCTCTGTCGCGGCCACCGGCAGTACCGCGATGCAGCGGGCCAGGTCCACCCCTGCGAAATCGGGGCTTTTGAGGCTGGACCAGAAGCGGGGAGGAGTTGAGATGGACATGGGGGTATTTTGAGCTATTTACGAGAGATCAAGCCGCCGCGGCAGCCTTCTGGATCTCTTCCTTGTGCCCGGCCTGCTGCCCCAGATGTCGTCCCTGCCGCTCGGCACCGTGCCGGCCGGCCCGCGGTGGCGACGCCATGCGCAACGCGCCCAAGGTCTCGGCCAGGCAAAAGGGCCTTCCGCGCGCGCCGCCGGCCAGGTAGTCGGCCAGCAGCGCGCCACGTACATCTTCCGCAGCCAGCCCGCGCACGGCCGTCAGGTGCTCAAACAGCAGGTCCACCAGTTTCTCGAGCGCAAACTCATGGGTCTTGCCCGTGGTCAACCAAAGCCAGTCGCTGAAGCGCAAAAAGTTGCCAAACGCCGAGCCAGGCGCCAGCAGCAGCTCCAGCCCACGCGCGAAGCGGCCGGAATTCGCAACCATCTCCCAGTAGCGCGCAAAACGGTTGATGCGCTGCATGGTGGCAAAGTCGATGGTGGAGTTTTGCAGGATCGTGTACGGCGTCTGCGGGTCGTAGGCCATGGCGAATTCCGCCGTGTGCCTGGTGATGGGGGTGCCGCGCAGGCGCTTGAGGATGCCGAACTGGATCTCGTGCGGCGCCAGTTCGTAGAGACGGTCAAAACCGTCGGCAAAACTTTCCAAAGTTTCGCCGGGCAGGCCGAAGATCAGGTCAGCGTGCACATGGGCCCGGCTTTCCTTCACCAGCCAGCGCAGGTTGTCGGCGGTTTTGGCATTGTCCTGCTTGCGCGAGATGCGCTGCTGCACCTCGGGATTAAAGCTCTGGATGCCGACCTCAAACTGCAGCGAGCCGGCCGGGAACTGCGCGATCAAGGCCTTGAGGCGCTCGGGCAGGCTGTCGGGCACCACTTCAAAATGCACAAACAAATCGGGCGCCATGCGGTCGAGGAAGAACTGCAGGATGCGCACCGAGTTCTCGACTTTCAAGTTGAAGGTGCGGTCGACAAACTTGAAATTGCGCGCGCCACGCTGGTACAGCGCATCCATTTCCGCCATGAAGACGTCCAGGTCAAAAGCCCAGGCGGTTTTGTCGAGCGAGCTCAGGCAGAACTCGCATTTGAAGGGGCAGCCGCGCGAGGCCTCGACATACAGCAGGCGTTTGGCCAGGTCTTCAGCGCTGTAGTCGCCGTAAGGCAGGGCCAGCGCCTCCAGCGGCGGCTGTTCGCCGGCAATCACCTTCATCAGCGGCTGCGGGCCGTCGAGCAGCGCGCGGCACAGCTTGGGAAAACTCACATCGCCCCAGCCGGTGACCACATGGTCGGCCAGGCGGCAGATTTCCTGCTGTTCAGTCTCGTAACTGATCTCGGGCCCGCCCAGCACGATCTTGATATCCGGCCGCAAGGCCTTGAGCAGGCGCACCACCTGGGTGGTTTCGACCACATTCCATATATAGATGCCCAGGCCTATGACCTCGGGCTGCAGCGCCAGCAGCTCCTCGACGATCTGCGTGGGCCGCTGCTGGATCACGAATTCGCGCAGCTGCGTGGCTTCGCGCAGGCCGGGCCCGCCATGCCTGTCCATATTCGCCAGCAGGTAGCGCAGGCCCAGGGAGGCGTGGATGTACTTCGCATTCAGGGTGGCGAGGACAATACGGGGCATGACCCTATTATCGGAGTTGGCTCTGAAAACAGCTGTAATCGGGTGGCCGGCGCTGGCCGCCCCTCAGGAACTAATGCCCCCAAGGCCCGCTCACACCCGCACCATGCATTCCAAGCGTCCCCTGTTCGCCGCTCTGACCGCTACGCTTTTGATAGCGTTCAGCGCCATGTCCACAGCGGCCAGCGCCCAGAACACACCTTTGAACCTGCCGGGCAAAAGCAGCCGCGGCGCGGCCGCCAGCGTGGTCACGACCGAGCAGGTGCGGGCCGAACTGCTGGCCTGGGCGCCTCAGGGCGTGGAGCCGGGCAAGCCGGTCTGGGTGGGCCTGCAGCTCACGCACCAGCCCGAGTGGCACACTTATTGGAAGAACTCAGGCGATTCGGGCCTGCCCACGCAGCTTGACTGGCAGCTACCGGCCGGCATTGACGCGGGCGAGATCGCCTGGCCGACACCAAAAAAAATCCCGATCGGCACGCTGGCCAACTACGGCTATGAAAAAACCGTACTGCTGCCGGTGCCGCTGACGGTGGCGCCCAGCTTTGCCGGCAACCAGCTTGAGGTCAAACTCAAGGCGGCCTGGCTGGTGTGCCGCAAGGAATGCATTCCGCAAGAGGGCGAGTTCGCACTGAGCATCCCGGTGCGCAGCTCGACGGCCGCCAGCAGCCAGCTGTTCCAGGACACTTTTGCCGCCACGCCCAAGCCGCTGGCGGCCGGCGCCAGCCAGGTGGAGGTCGGCGGCGGCAAGTCCATCAGGATTTCCCTGGCCGGCCTGCCCGCTGCATTGCAGGGCAAGACACTGGCGCTGTATCCCGAAACCGGCAGCGTGATCGAACCCGCGGCCGCCTGGCAGCAGGCCTGGCAGGGCGCGGTCTGGACGGCCGAGGTGCCTTTGTCGACCCAGCGCAGCGAAAGCCCGGCCAGCATGCCGCTGGTGGTGGCCCTGGAAAACGTGGCCTACCGCATAGACGCGCCGGTCAAAGGCAACTGGCCCGCGCCGGCGGCCGCCGCCGTGGTGCCGCCCGCCCTCGAGGCGGCCCTGCGCGCCAATGCCGCGACCGGCGCCGCGCCGGTGCAGGCCGGCGGCACGCCGCCCGTGGGCCTGTTCGCCGCGCTGCTGGGCGCCCTGCTGGGCGGGCTGGTGCTCAACCTCATGCCCTGCGTGTTCCCGGTGCTGGCCATCAAGGTCGTGGGTTTTGTGCAGGTGAAAGACGCCGCCACACGGCTGACAACCGGCCTGGCCTATACCGTGGGCGTGGTGCTGTCCTTCCTGGCGCTGGGCGCGCTGCTGCTGGGCCTGCGCGCCGCGGGCGAGCAGCTGGGCTGGGGCTTCCAGCTGCAGAACCCGGCGGTGGTCGCGCTGATGGCGGCGCTGTTCACGCTGCTGGGCCTGAACCTCGCGGGCCTGTTTGAATTCGGCAATGTGCTGCCGGGCCGGCTCGCAGGCTGGCAGGCGAAAAATCCCACGGTCAATGCGTTTTTGTCGGGCGTGCTGGCCACGGCGATCGCCTCGCCCTGCACCGCGCCTTTCATGGGCGCCTCGCTGGGTTATGCGGTGGGCCTGCCGGCCCTGCAGGCGCTGTCGGTGTTCGCGGCCATAGGCGTGGGCATGGCCATTCCCTACCTGGCGGCCAGCGCCATCCCGGCCGTCGCGCGCGTGCTGCCGCGCCCCGGCCCCTGGATGCTGACCTTCAAGCAGTTGATGGCCTTTCCGATGTTCGCCACCGTGGCCTGGCTGGTCTGGGTGCTGGGCCAGCAAAGCGGGGTGGACGGCGCGGGCGCGCTGCTGGCCCTGCTGGTGTTGATGGCGCTGGTGATCTGGGCTTTCACCTTGCGCGGCACGGCGCGCACGCTGCTGGCGGCTTTTTCCATCGCGCTGGGCGCGCTGGGCCTGTGGGCCGTGGGCCCGAATATCACGCGGCCTGTGGCCGTGGCTTCGGCCGCGCCGCTTGCCGGCGGCTGGCAGGCCTGGGAGCCGGGCCGGGTTGACCAGCTTGCCGCGCAAGGGCAAAGTGTGTTCGTCGACTTCACCGCCGCCTGGTGCGTGACCTGCCAGTACAACAAAAAGACCACGCTGGCCAATGCCGCGGTGCTGGCCGACATCCAGGCCAAAAACGTGGCGCTGCTGCGCGCCGACTGGACGCGGCGCGACCCGGCCGTGACGGCGGCGCTGGCCCAGCTGGGCCGCAACGGTGTGCCGGTGTATGTGATCTACAAGCCCGGCCGCGCGCCCGTCGTGCTGTCGGAGATTTTGTCGGTCGATGATGTGAGGGCCGAGCTGGCCAAACTGTGAGATCTTGCTGTTCCCGCCATTGATTTCTTCGCCAAGGAGTTCAAGCATGTCGAATCGCACCCCCGCTGTTTCACCGTTGACCCGCCGGCAGTTTTCCGGCGCCCTGGCCGCCGCGCCCTGGCTGGCCTCGGCCGCGTTTTCTGCGCAGGCCGCGACGGCCGCCGTGGGCCAGGCGGCACCCGATTTCTCCGCCGTGGACACCGCCGGCAAAACCCACCGCCTCAGTGACTACAAGGGCAAGCTGGTGGTGCTGGAATGGACCAACCCGGGCTGCCCCTTTGTGCGCAAGCACTACAGCGGCAATATGCAAAGCCTGCAAAAAGAGTTCACGGCCAAGGGCGTGGTCTGGCTGGCGGTCAATTCCACCGAAGCCGGCAGCGGCGACTACCTGGCACCGGCCAAACTCGCCGGCTGGATGGCCGAAAAACAAGGCCAGCCCAGCGCCACGCTGATGGATGAATCGGGCCAGGTGGGCCAGCTCTACGGCGCCAAGACCACGCCGCATATGTACATCATCAGCCCGCAAGGCCAGCTGCTGTATGCGGGCGGCATAGACAGCATCCCTTCGGCCCGCGTGGACGACATCAAGACCGCCACCAACTACGTGCGCCAGGGCCTCACGGAAGCGCTGGGCGGCAAGCCACTGAGCGTGGCGAGCAGCCGCGCCTACGGCTGCTCCGTCAAGTACAAGGACGCGGCCTAAACCGCCGCCGGGCATCTTTATGACCACACTCCCCCCCGCCGAGCGCATGCCGCACATCCTCAAGCACTACCGCAACATCGCGGTGGTGGGCTTGTCACCGCAGCCGCACCGCGCGAGTTTTGACGTGGCGCGCTACATGCAGGCCAACGGCTACCGCATCATCCCGGTGAACCCGAACGCCACCGAGGTGCTGGGTGAAAAAGCCTACCCTTCGCTGCGCGAAGCCGCGCGCCACGAAAACATCGAGCTGGTGAACTGCTTTCGCAACAGCGAGGACATTCCGCCCGTGGTCGACGAGGCCATCGCCATAGGCGCCAAGGCCGTCTGGATGCAGCTGGGCATCAGCAACCCGGCCGCGGCGGCCAAGGCCGAGGCCGCCGGCCTGCTGGTGGTGCAGGACCACTGCATCAAGATAGACCACCGGGTGCTGCAGTCGCGCGGCCTGCTGGATACGGCGGCCCGCACGGGCGCGGCTTCGGCCTGAGCTTGCGCTTGCCTTCGGTCAAGGCCCGGGAAAGCCAGGCTTGCGCGGCCGCGCATCGCCGCTGAAAATGCGCCATGTCCCTGCGCACGGCCCCCATCCTCACTTCCACTTTCGCCGTTCCGCCTTCGTTTTCCCCCTTCTTGCGCCCTTCCCTGCTGCTGGCCGCCGCGGCGCTGGCCGGCTGCGCCAGCGATGCGCCCACCCACAAAGGCGAAGCCCAGGCCGCGCCCATGGCCGCCGCCGAGGTCGGCCAGTCGGACGCGAACCGCATGGCCACGCTGGGCATGCGCGACAACATTGAAAGCCTGCTGCGCCTGGCCGACAAGCTCTACCGGCGCAACCCGGCCGAATGGCGCAAGACCAGCGCCGTCAGCCGCGATGCGGCCCTGGCCCAGCTGCGCGTGGCGGTCGACACGCGCACGCCCTGGCCGGAGCTGCAGGGCAAGCGCGACATCGCCGCGCTGTCGCTGGCCCTGGGCCCGGACTTCAAGGGCGACCGCGTGGCCGCCTTTATTTATGCCAGCGCCGACATGGTGGTCACGGCCCACGGCGGCAAGACGTCCTTCTACCTGACCGACAGCCTGGACGCGCAGTACATCTACAACGCCGCGCGCAACATCGAGATCGCCGTGTGGATGCTGTCCAACCGCCGCAATGCCGCCGGCCAGCCCCTGCTGCTGGCCGACGAGATCACCGAGCGTGAACGCAACCTGAGTTTTGAACGCGAGTTCGGCAAGGTCATAGGCCGGCTGGATTTGCTGTCGTCGGTGCTGACCGAGAAATACCGGCGTGCGGTGATTACCTACGTACAGAACTTGCTAGGCGGTACCTTCCTGCAATTCCTACCCGTGAGGTAGGCTCACGCCCGTCTCGGCGCATCTCGTGCCACCGTAGACAATAGCGGTTTGCCGTCCATTTCCGGAAATTCCATGCCCGATAACTACCTGTCCGAGGTCAGAAACCAGTACGAAGCCCTGCCTTATCCGGCCTGCAATCCGCAGGACGAGCACAAGCGCCTGGTGCTGACCTGGCTGGAAGACCTGCCCATGGTCAACCACTACTGCTTTGCCGGAAAGCAGTCTTTCCAGAAGGGCTTCCGCGCGCTGGTGGCCGGCGGCGGCACGGGTGACGCGACGATTTTCCTGGCCGAGCAGCTGCGCCACACCGACGCGCAAATCGTGCACCTGGACATGAGCCAGGCCAGCATTGCGCTGGCCAAAGAGCGCGCGCAGATTCGTGGGCTCAGCAACATCCGCTGGGTGCACGATTCGCTGCTGAACCTGCCGGCATTGGCCGCGCAGCTGGGCAGCTTCGACTACATCAACTGCAGCGGCGTGCTGCACCACTTGGCCGACCCCGACCTGGGATTCAAGGCGCTGCAAAGCGTGCTCAAGCCGGACGGCGCCATCGGGCTCATGGTCTATGCCACCACGGGCCGCATCGGCGTCTACCAGATGCAGGCGCTGATGCGCCTGGTCAACGGCGGCGAGACGGACGCGCAGCGCAAGATCGCCAACACCCGCGACATCCTGGCCAGCCTGCCGCCCGGCAACTGGTTCAAGCGCAGCGAAGACCTGCACCACGACCACAAGGCCGGCGACGCCGGTATTTACGACTTGCTGCTGCATTCGCAGGACCGTTCGTACAGCGTGGGCGAACTCTTCGACTGGCTGGGCGAGGGCGCGGCGGGCGGGAAACAAGGCCACGGCCTGCACCTGGCCTTCAGCGACGTGCAGCGCGGCCGCTCACCCTACCTGCCGCACATGGTGCTGGGCAGCAAGCCGCCGGCCATGGCCGCGGCGCTGCGCAAGCTGCCGCTGCGCCGGCAGTATGAAATGGCCGAGCTGATGGGCGGCAGCATCATCACACATTCGCTGTACCTGACGCGCAACGCGGCCTGCAGCGCGCCCTATGGCGACACCGACTACGTGCCTTTTTTCTACCACGAGCCTTTGACCGGCGAAATCGCCTCCCAGGTTTTCGGCAACAGCCGCGGCCAGCCCTTCATGCTCAGGCACCAGCACTCGGGCGTGTCCGTAACGGTCAATCCCGGCAAGTACGGCGCGAAAATCCTCGCGCTGATAGACGGCCGCCGCAGCTTCGGCGAGATCTTCGAGCAGTTCCGCGCGGCCTGGCAGGGCAAGGCGGCGGCGCCCGACAATGCCGCGCTGTTCGCCGACTTCGCCGAATCCTATGAGACGCTCAACGCGCTGGAGCGCCTGCTGCTCAGGCATGTTTCGGTCGCCGCGGCCGCGACATAAACAAAGGCCCTAAGCGGCGGAGCTCCACAGGTCCGCGCTCGCGGAGGGAGGCTGCTCAGCCAGCAAATCCACGACCACCACCAGCTCACCGCCGAAGCGGCCTATGCCCAGGCCGCTCATGAGCTTTTGCTCCTCTTCCTCTGAGGCCATGCGCACAAAACACAGGGCCTGCTGCTTGCCGGCATGGGCGGCCGGCAGGACGTTGACCTGCCTGACCGAACCGAAGCGGGCGCACAGGCTCCTCAAGGCGGTTTCCAGGGTGGCGATGTCGGGGCATTGCTGCAACTGCTCGAGTTCTGGGGGGCTCATGGGTCCTTGCCTGGAATAAAAAATACGGGAACAACGGGAAGACGGCGTCGATAGCGCCGGGAGGTGGTGCAGCATGAAGGGGGATGCGGGCACCCCTCGTGGGGAGCCTGCGATCCACAGCGTAGGACAAAACCGTGTGCAGGTAAGTGACGGAACGTTTTGCAACGCTTTATCGCCAACACTTGCAAATCTCGCGGTGAAAACCACGGCGCCATGCCTCAGCATGTTCTATTGAATCCAAGAACCTGTTCACGGCCTAAACGGAGCCGCGCAAGCCCCTTCTCGGGATGGGGTGCAAGGCGCGGTGCGACGCCCATAGCACAGCTATGGGTTAGCGCCGCAACGCCGCAGACCGCCCGAGAAGGCGCTTGCCCTCCGGGTTGGGGTGAAATCGGGCGATTGAGCCACCCAGGCCCTTGCATGGGCATCAGCCCATGCGGCGTGCCCGGTCGGCCCACTCATCCCGATTGCACCCCAACGCGGCCCCGTTTAGGCCGTGAACAGGTTCTAGAAAGCAGGTGCTCGCCCGTGTCCGTTTCCGCTCCCAACCTGGCGCCCGCCTTCGCGCTGCATGTGCTGCCGCATTCCGGCGCCGACCGGCTCGCCCGGCTGGCGGCCCGCGCCTGCGGCGCACCGATTGCCCTCGTCGCCGCCCTTGAAAACGGTGAAGCCAGCTTCATCGCGGGCACCGGTTTTTCCGCGCAGGAGCGCGAGGGCCTGCTCGCGCTGTGCGGCGCCAGCCTCGAAACGCCGCCGCGCCAGCCGCTGCTGCCGGCGCGCTGCGCGCCCGAGATCGCCTTTTACCGCAGCCTGCCGCTGAGCCGGGAAGACGGCACCCTGCTGGGCGTGCTGGTGGTCATGGACAAGGCGGCACGCACACTCAGCCCCGACCAGGAGGAAGACCTGGAGACCCTGGCCGGCCTGGCCGTTGCCCAGCTCGATGCGCCACACACCCAGGCACTGCGGCAGACCGGGGAAGACGCCCAGCGCCTGGCCACGCGCCTGGGCATCACGCTGGAGAGCATCACCGAGGGTTTTTACACGCTGGACCCGCAGTGGCGCTTCAGCTACCTGAACCGCGAGGGCGCGCGCCTGCTGGGCCGGCCGCCCACGGAATTGCTGGGCAAAAGCATCTGGAAGGAGTTTCCGGGCGCCATCAACACCCTGTTCTCCGAAAAGGTGCGCGCGGCGGTGGCGGGCAACTACCAGGTGGAGTTCGAGGCCCTGTATGCGCCGCTGGACAAATGGTTCGAGATACGCGCCTACCCCTTTCCCGACGGGCTGGCGATCTACTTTCGCGACGTCAGCGAGCGGCGCAAGGCGCGCGAGCAGCTCATGCTGCTGGAGACCAGCATCTCGCGGCTCAACGACATCGTGCTGATCGCCGAGGCCGTTCCCTCGGGCCGGCCCGGGCTGCGCATCATCTTCGCCAACAACGCCTTCGAGCAGCACACGGGTTACAGCCTGGCCGAGGCGCTGGGCCATTCGCCGCGCCTGCTGTGCGGGCCGCTGACGCAGCACGGCGAGCTCGAGCGCATACGCAACGCCTTCCAGAAGGGCGAGCCGGTGCAGGCCGAACTCATCACCTACAAAAAGAACGGCCGGCATTTCTGGATGGAGGTCGACATCGTGCCGGTGGCCGACGATGCCGGCGTTTTTTTCACCCACTGGGTGGCGGTGGGGCGCGACATCACGCGGCGCAAGGTGGCGGAAAGCGAGATCAAGCACCTGGCTTTTTACGACCCGCTGACCCAGCTGCCCAACCGCCAGCTGCTGATGGACAGGCTGGACAAGGCGCTGGTCCACAACCGCCGCCATCCGCGCGAAGGCGCGCTGATGTTCATAGACCTGGACAACTTCAAGACACTCAACGACACCATGGGCCACCAAAAGGGCGACCTGCTGCTGCAGCAGGTGGCCAAGCGCCTGGCGGCCTGCGTGCGCCAGACCGACACGGTGGCGCGCCTGGGCGGCGACGAGTTTGTGGTGATGCTGGAAGACCTGGGCCAGGACCCGCGCGAGGCGACCGTGAAAGCCGAGACCGTGAGCGGGCAGATCCTGGCCGCGCTCAGCGAGCCCTACAGCCTGGCGGGCTACCAGCACTACAGCACCTGCAGCATAGGCGTGACCGCCTTCAACCAGACGCTCAACAACATCGGTGACCTGCTCAAGCAGGCCGACCTGGCCATGTACCAGGCCAAGATGGCCGGGCGCAACACGGTCTGCTTCTTCAACCCGGCCATGCAGGCCGCGGTGACCGCCAGCGCCGCGCTGCAGTCGGACCTGCGGCGCGGCCTGCGCGAAAAGCAGTTCCTGCTGTACTACCAGCCGCAGGTCGGCCGCGACGGCCGCATGACCGGCGTGGAGGCCCTGCTGCGCTGGCACCACGGCGATCGCGGGCTGGTGCAGCCCGCCGAGTTCATCCCGGCGGCCGAGGAGGCTGGGCTCATTTTGCCGCTGGGCCAGTGGGCGCTGGAGACCGCCTGCCGCCAGCTCGCGGCCTGGGCCCAGCGCCCCGAAACCGCGGCGCTGAGCATCGCGGTCAACGTCAGCGTGCGGCAGTTCCGCCACCCGGAATTCGTCGACCTGGTGATGGCCGCGCTGAAAGAAACCCAGGTCAGCCCGCACAAGCTCAAGCTGGAGCTGACCGAAAGCCTGCTGGCCGAGGACATGGAAATCACCATCACCAAGATGGCCAGGCTCAAGAAGATGGGCGTAACCCTGTCACTCGACGATTTCGGCATGGGTTATTCGTCGCTCTCCTGCCTCAAGCGCCTGCCGCTGGACCAACTCAAGATCGACAAGTCCTTCGTCGAGGACATACTGCGCGACCCCAACGACGCGGCCATCGCGCGCACCATCATCGGCCTGGCGCAAAGCCTGGGGCTGGGCGTGGTGGCCGAGGGCGTGGAAACCGAGGCGCAGCGCGACTTTTTGTCGCGCCACGGCTGCGACTGCTACCAGGGCTACCTGTTCTGCAAGCCGCTGCCGATAGACGAGCTGGAAGCCTTTATCAAGACGCTGCGCATGTGACGGCGGGCGCGGCTTTGTGGTGTTCCAGTCGGAAGATCACTTCCTTGACGATGCCGTACATCAGGGCCCGGTCGCGACTCGGGTGGTCGGAAAACTGCACATGGGTGGCACCCAGGGTCGCGCCTTCGCCGTCAAACCCCACGCTGATGCCGTGGGCCGCCAGCAGCGGCCCGCAGGCCGCCCAGTCGCGCGTCCACTGCGGCAGCGCCTGGGCGCTGTCCCAGAGCGTGCCCGCGCTTTCATAACATTCCTCGATGTGCGTGTGGCCCAGCAATTGCGCCAGGTGCCGCTCCTTGGCGATGCAGCTGCGGAAATACTCCTGGTCGTTCATGCGCATGGAATGCTCCTGGAAAGCCCTTGCGGCCATGGTAAATCCGAACCGGCCGGGAGACCAGCGGGAGCCGCCCCACACCTGAGACAATTGGTGCATGTTCGCACCCCTTCAAAACGACACCTTTCTGCGCGCCTGCCTGCGCCAGGCCACCCCCCACACCCCCGTCTGGCTGATGCGCCAGGCCGGCCGCTATTTGCCCGAATACCGCGCCACGCGGGCCCAGGCCGGCAGCTTCATGGGCCTGGCCACCAACACCGACTACGCCACCGAGGTCACGCTGCAGCCGCTGGAGCGCTACCCGCTGGATGCCGCCATCCTGTTCAGCGACATCCTGACCGTGCCCGACGCCATGGGCCTGGGCCTGTCTTTTGCGCTGGGCGAGGGCCCGCGCTTTGCCACCCCGGTGCGCGACGAGGCCGCCGTGGCCAAGCTGCAGGTGCCGGACCTGGCCAAGCTGCGCTATGTCTTCGACGCCGTCACCTCGATCCGCAAGGCCCTGAACGGCCGCGTGCCGCTGATCGGCTTTTCGGGCAGCCCCTGGACCCTGGCCTGCTATATGGTCGAAGGCGCGGGTTCCGACGACTACCGCCTGGTCAAGACCATGCTGTACCAGCGCCCCGACCTGATGCACAAGATGCTGGCCGTCAACGCCGACGCGGTGGCCGCCTACCTGAACGCGCAAATCGAGGCCGGCGCCCAGGCCGTGATGATTTTCGACAGCTGGGGCGGCGTGCTGGCCGACGCGGCCTTCAAGACTTTCAGCCTGGCCTACACGGCCCGGGTGCTGGCCCAGCTCAAGCGCGAGCACGAGGGCGTGAAAATCCCGCGCCTGGTCTTCACCAAGGGCGGCGGCCAGTGGCTGGAAGCCATGGCGCAGCTCGATTGCGAGGTGCTGGGCCTGGACTGGACGGTCAACCTGGCCAAGGCGCGCGCGCTGGTCGGCGAGCAAGGGCCCCAGGCCAAGGCACTGCAGGGCAACCTGGACCCGAACGTGCTGTTCGCCAACCCGGCCCAGATCGAGGCCGAGGTGGCCGCGGTGCTGGACAGCTTTGGCGCCCCCCATACCGATACCAGCCGGCCTGGACCCACCCATATTTTTAACCTGGGCCATGGCATCAGCCAGCACACGCCGCCCGAGAGTGTGGAAGTGCTGGTAAACGCAGTGCACGCTCACTCTCGCAGCATGCGCACCGCGCGTAGCTGAATCCTTTCGCCTGCCCCTTATTCCAGCCGGCCCGGGGCGTATTTCCACCATGGCTAGCACAAAACCGGGCCCCCGCCGGCTGGACTTATGCACAAAAATCTTGTTGCGCCGCCGCAATGCAAGCACCCCGGTCCACCTCGCGCTATCAAAGCAATAGCGTGCGTAAGTTGTTGATTTATATAGAGACTTTAAATTGCTTTTTTTGCGGGCAATTTAAGAAAAGCCTTGATTTACAAGGCTTCGCGCCCCTCGCCGACAAGCTGTCAACAAAGTTATCCACAGAAAATCTGGAAATCTGTAAAGTGGCGCCAAATCAAGGACTTAGCGCATTGTCTGGATGTATTCCTCAAGAATTAAACACATTTAGTTACTCTGAATGAGCTATTGGCTGCAAGTCGTCGTCGCGGCGCCCGCGCACAGTTCCATCGCCGGGCCGCTGACTTACCAGAGTGAGTCGCCACTCGCCGTGGGCTCGCTGGTGCGCGTGCCGCTGGGCCGGCGCGAGGTGCTGGGCGTGGTCTGGGAGCTGCTGGCCGACAGCGGCACGCTGCTGGAAATGCAGACGCGCCACGTGGCCGGCGTGCTGGAAGGCCTGCCGCCGCTGTCAGCGACCTGGCGCAAGCTGGTGCAGTTCACCGCCGCTTATTACCAGCGCTCGCTGGGCGAGGTGGCGCTGGCGGCGCTGCCGCCCCAGCTGCGCGACCTTAGCAATGTGCAGCTGGCGCGGCGGCTCAAACGCCCCATGGCCGACACCCGCGGCGAGCAGGCCGGCGGCCGGTCGCTGGTGCTGAGCGCGCAGCAGGCCGCGGTGCTGGCCGAATTTGACGCCGATACCCGGCCCGCGCTGCTGTTCGGTGCCACCGGCAGCGGCAAGACCGAGGTCTACCTGCGCGCCGCGGCCCGCGTGCTGGCGCTGGACCCGGCCGCCCAGGTGCTGGTGATGGTGCCCGAGATCAACCTCACGCCGCAGCTCCAGTCGCGCTTTGAAGCGCGTTTTGCCCACCTGGGCAAGGAGCGCGTGGTGGCCCTGCACAGCGGCCTGACGCCGGCCCAGCGCCTGAAAAGCTGGCTGGCGGCCCATGCCGGCCATGCGCGCCTGGTGCTGGGCACGCGCATGGCGGTGTTCGCCTCCATGCCCAATTTGCGCCTGATCGTGGTCGACGAGGAACACGACCCCAGCTACAAGCAGCAGGAAGGCGCGCGTTATTCGGCGCGCGACCTGGCGATTTACCGCGCCAAGATCGAAACCGAAGACGCCACGCACGAGCACGGCCCCTGCCGCGTGCTGCTGGGCTCTGCCACGCCCTCGCTGGAAAGCTGGCAGGCCACGCTGGCCGGCCGCTACCAGCGCCTGGTGATGGATGAGCGCATTGGCACAGGGACAACACCCTCCACCGGCGAAGAGGTCGCCCCCTACTCCGCCGGGCCGCAAGCCGAGCCCTACATACCGCCCAAAACCGGCGAACCCGCCCCTTCGGGCGACGCCGGCAGCCTGCCCACGGTACGGCGCGTGGACATGAACCACCAGCCCAAGCACTGCATCATCGCGCCGCCGCTGCTGGACGCGATTGCGCAGCGCGTGGCGCGCGGCGAGCAGTCGCTGATCTTTTTGAACCGGCGCGGTTATGCGCCCGTGCTGGCCTGCCATGACTGCGGCTGGAAAAGCGAATGCCCGCATTGCAGCGCGTTTCGCGTCTTCCACAAGATAGACCGCACCTTGCGCTGCCACCACTGCGGTTTCACCGAGCGCGTGCCGCGCGCCTGCCCCAGCTGCGGCAACATCGACATCGCGCCCGTGGGACGCGGCACCGAGCGCCTCGAAGAACACCTGGCCGAACTGCTGGCCGGCGTGAAGCGGCCCGACGGCGAGCCGGTGCGCATCGCCCGCATAGACGCCGACAGCACGCGGCTCAAGGGCGCGCTCGAATCCCAGCTGGCCAGCGTGCATGCCGGCGAGGTCGACGTGCTGGTCGGCACGCAGATGATCGCCAAGGGCCACGACTTCCGCCACATCACGCTGGTCGCCGCCATCAACCCCGACGGCGCGCTGTTTTCCAGCGATTTCCGCGCGCCCGAGCGCCTGTTCAGCCTCTTGATGCAGGCCGGCGGCCGGGCCGGCCGCGACGCGCGCCACAGCGGCGCCAGCGAAATGTGGGTACAGACCTTCCACCCCGAGCACCCGCTGTTCGCGGCGCTCAAACAGCACGACTACGCGGGTTTTGCCACACAGCAGCTGGCCGAACGCGAAGCCGCCGGCATGTCGCCCTTCGGTTTTTCGGCGCTGGTGCGCGCCGAGGCGCGCACGCAGGAAGTGGCGCAAGGTTTCCTCAACGCGGCCGCAGCCCAAGCCGAGGCGTTAGAACTCACCGGCAACGGCCAGGTCACCGCCTACCCGGCCGTGCCCATGACAATCCAGCGCGTGGCGAACATCGAGCGCGCGCAAATGCTGGTCGAAAGCCCCTCGCGTGCGGCGCTGCAGCGCTTTCTGGCGGCCTGGCAGCCGGTGCTGTTTGAGACGCGCCAGCAGGCTGAATTTAAAAGCCTGATTCGCTGGGCGATTGATGTGGATCCGATTGCGATTTGATGGGGTGATGGGCGAAGCTTGTTGGACGTCAAGGGTCAGACCGAACCGCCATGCCTCCTCCTGAGATTCTCAATGTGCTCAACATCCGTTTCATTGGTGATGGCAAGGCGTGCAGTCTCTAGCCGCCCCACACAGAACTGCATTCGATTCTGAGACATGACCGCGGTGCTTTGCTCGCGGATGTAGTCCACGAATTCCGGAAGACTGACTACTCCAGGAGGAACCTCCGTCTTGAATTCAGCGTCTCCGGTGAAAACCACGACCGATTTGACGCAATCGGCAGGAAGAAAGTCGAGCAACTCTTGCACTGCCCTGACGTGCCGGAAGTTCTGAAAAATCGGATTCTGAAACTGGGACTTTCGATTAAATAAGACCTGCGTCCAGTTTGCCTGCTTGCTATTGGCGAAGATCCAGCCGTTGTAGTTCTTGGTTTCTATGACAAAGATCCCGAAGCACGAGACAAGGATGTGGTCAACCTGGGTCGTTCCGTCCTGCAACTGCAAGGTGATGTGATTCATCAGGTGATAGTCGGGTCCAATGAAGTGCGCCCGAATCTCGCGCGAAAGGCGAGTCTCTCCGTCGTTCTGGAATGAGAATACAGACGGCCGGCTGCTATAGCCCATTAAAAAGCCGATGGCGAGTCCGATCAGAATGCAGATGAGGATATCCACGCTTCTTGTGCGACCTAGCGTCGGAGTTGCCCTGTGCAATGCCGTTGTATGTCCGCGTCAAACGACCTGTTACACGTCATTCGCAAAGACTCGCCGTTTTTCGACAACTATGTCAGCGGGCAAGTCGCCGTTGTCCGATGCGCGCAGAGACACCTCGACCTCCCCTGGGTTTTCAGGATCATCGAACTCCTTCATCACTACCCCGTGAGCGGTGAGCTCGCCTTCGTCGACGACGAAGACATACCCGTCTTCCATGCCGCCGCTGGTCGCGAAATGACATGCAACCTTTTCCACTCTGGTGAAGGAAACCCAACAACCGCCGTATAGACCACTCTCGATATGGTGCGCCCTCACCGCATTGTTCTCGGAAGCTACCCGCTCGAACTGCCCCTTGCGCTCGCGAACCGTTCCATCGCGGTGCATCGTGACAGCGTTGCTTGACCCCTTCGGCCGAAGCGCGCCCCCGTTCCGCTCGTCGTCGGCGTCACACACGCCGCGGTAAAGATGAGCCATCGCACCCTACGACGTACAACGTTCCACGTAAAGAGCAGCCACAAGTGGGCGAAGCCCGCTCGTGGACGTCCCCTTGACGGACGGGTTAGGCACCTGACGCTCCCAACTGTCTGAGCTGAATTTCAAGCTGCTCCGGCTCGGCGGTGAGTTGATGCTCCATGACCCCTGAAATTGGCTGCCACCAAGTCGGAACGAGTGAAGAAGAGTGCTCATATGCTTTGCAGAAGGTACACCACTCCCAGCACGCCCCAACGCCGGAATAGCCGGGACGAGAGAGCTTGGGTGAAGCTTTGCCATAGTACCTATGGAGGCCGCTGTGTCCGCAGCAGGGGCAGGCGGCAGACAACTTGAGGCCCTCAGTCGAGTCCGCAAAAACTTGCTGCCATTGGGCTCGACTTTTCTCTGGAACGCCACTCCACTTTGCCATTGTTGAGGTGCCTAACATAATGTATACGGCAAGGTGCCGCAGCATAACTTGGCGAGTTCACCCACAAAAACTGGCATTGAGACTTGTCTCAGTTTTCCCCGTTAAAAATAGCGAAAGACCCAACACTTGCATCAATGATGCGCTCCAGATTCTCAGCGATTCTCGACCAAATGCCTTGGTTTGAGCATCCCCTCATCTGAGGAAGGCCCAATGCGAAGGGTTCAGGCGGCGCGTAACGCGGTCCCTGCCCGCGCAGGAAGCGCATCCCCCTCCGTCACCTGCCGCCAGCTTTCCTGCCCCATCCAGCCACGCAACGCCATCACGCCCCTGGGCGTGATCTCCAGCGCGCGCATGCCCTGGCGGCGCATCAGCCAGCCGCTGTCCAGGCAGTGCACACAGATCAGCGTGCCTAGCTGCCCGGCGACATGAAAACGCCGCTCACTCCAGTCCAGGCAGGGCCGGCAATAAGGCCGTCGGGTGTTGGTGGCCACCGGCGAGGCTGAGAGCTCAATGCCCAGGCGCGCCAGCACGGCGCCGGCCTTGTCGGTCAAATGGCCGGCTTCGCCGTCAAAAACCATCGCGCCGTCGGCCAGAAGGTGCTGGGCAATGGCCACGCCGAGGCGCCCGGCGATGTGGTCGTAGCAGCTGCGTGCCAAACGCATGGCGGCGTCCTTGGGGCCGGGCACCACCGCGCGGCGCACGGCTGGCGCGTTCTGCGCCGCGAGTTGCGTGATGCCTTCGAGCACGCGGGCCACCTCGGGCGAGGCCAGCCGGTGGTAGCGGTGCCGGCCGCGCTGCTCCACGCGCAGCAGGCCGCCTTCGACCAGCAGCGCGAGGTGGCGGCTGGCAGTCTGCGGCGAGACATTGCCGGCGCCGGCCAGTTCATGGGCGGTGAGCGAACGGCCGTCCAGCAGCTCCATCAGCATGGCGGTGCGGGCCGGTTCGCCGACCAGGGAGGCGATATGGGCTATCTGGTTGGTGTTCATGCTGCAACCTTAGCAGTATCAAGAAGGCCATGCTTCGCTCCAGGGCGAAGCATTGCAGGCCCTCTTCACCGCACCATGGAGCCATGCCCTTCAAGGAAAAACCCATGGAACTGCCCCTCACCCCCACCCTGCAGCCACCCGCACCGCGCCCCTTTTTTGGCGCGACCGTGGTGCGCGCCGCCTTTGTGCTCGCGATCTTCGGCTGGGGCCTGGGTTTTTACAGCCCGGCGATTTTTTTGCATGCGGTGATCGCGCGCACCGGCTGGGCGCTGCCACTGGTATCCAGCGCTGTGACTTTTCACTTTTTGTTCGGCGCGGGCGTGGTGGCCTGCCTGCCGCGCATCCATGCGCGCCTCGGTGTGGCCGCCAGCACAGCTATGGGCGCCGCCGCGCTGGCGCTGGGACTGATGGGCTGGGCTTTGGCCACGCAGCCCTGGCAGTTGTTCGCGGCCGCGCTGCTGACGGGCGGCGGCTGGGTCACCATGGGCGCGGCCGGTATCAACGCCATCATCTCGCCGTGGTTTGCGCGCGGCCGGCCCATGGCGCTGGCCAAGGCCTATAACGGCGCCAGCCTGGGCGGGGTGATTTTTTCGCCGCTGTGGGGAGCGCTGATTGGAGCGATGGGCTTTACCGCCGCCAGCGTGCTGGTGGGTGCCACCATGCTGACCGTGGTGCTGGGCCTCAGCTTTTTTGTGGTGGCGCAGACACCCGAGCACCTGGGCCAGCGGCCCGACGGCGATGCGCCGGGTGCGCCTTCGCCCAGCCTGACCTCGGCGCAGGCCAGGCCGCTGCCGGGCTGGCTGCTGTGGCGCGACCGCGGCTTTCGCACGCTGGCCGCAGCCATGGCGCTGAGCCTGTTCGCGCAGGCCGGCCTGATCACACATCTGTATTCGCTGCTGGTCTTTGCGCTGGGCGCCCAGGGTGCGGGCCTGGCGATGGCGCTGGCGACGGCCTGCGCCATAGGCGGGCGCACGGTGGTCGCCAAATGCATGCCGGCCGGCGCCGAGCGACGGCTGGTCGCGAGCGTGAGTTATGCGGTGCAGATTGCCGGCTCGCTGGCCTTGGCCTGCGCGGCGGAACAGCAAAGCGCGCTGATCCTGCTGGGCGTGGTGCTGTTTGGTGTCGGCATAGGCAACGCGACCTCGCTGCCGCCGCTGGTGGCGCAGGTGGAGTTCGTCAAAGAGGACGTGGCGCGTGTGGTGGCGCTCATTGTCGCCATGTCGCAGGGTCTGTGGGCACTGGCGCCGGCGACGTTTGCCTTGCTGCTGGTCAGCGGCAGCGGAGCCCCGGCGCACCTGGGCGCGGGCACAGGCCTGTACTTCGGCGCGACGGTGTTGCTGCAGCTGGCGGCGATTGCCTGCATGCTGGGCGGGCGCAAGCCCGCGGGCTGAGGCGTTTCAGGACAGGCGTGGCCTGGCGCCCGGCTCGCAGGCCGCGGCGCGCGCCAGCAGCAACTCGCGTTCACGCAGGTTGCGTGTCAGCGAGGCGGCGCGTTCGAACTCGGCATGGGCTTCGTCAAAGCGGCCCAGCTTGAACAAAAAGTCGCCGCGCACGCTGGGCAGCAGGTGGTAGTTTTTCATCAAGGGCTCGGCCAGCAGCGCATCGGCCACCTCCAGCCCCGTGGCCGGGCCGAAGGCCATGGCCAGCGCCACGGCGCGATTCAGTTCCACCACCGGCGAGGGCGCGAGCTGCGCCAGCGCGTCGTAGAGTGCGGCGATGCGTTGCCAGTCGGTGTCGGCGCCGGTGGGCGCGCGCGCGTGGCAGGCGGCGATCGCGGCCTGCAGCGCATACGGCCCCAGCGCGCCGCCCAGGGCCTCGGCGCGCGCCAGCGCGGCCAGGCCGCGGCGTATCAGGATGTGGTCCCAGCGCGCGCGGTTCTGGTCCAGCAACAGAATCGGTTCGCCCGAAGGCCCGGTGCGCGCCTTGGCACGCGAGGCCTGGATTTCCATGAGGGCGACCAGGCCGTGCACTTCGGGTTCCTGCGTGGCGAGTTCGGCCAGCACGCGCCCCAGCCGCAAGGCCTCGTCGCACAGCGCGGGCCGCATCCAGTCGCCGCCCGAGGTGGCCGAGTAGCCTTCGTTGAAGATCAGGTAGATGACCTCCAGCACCGAGGCCAGCCGCGCGTTGCGCTCTTCGGGGCCGGGCACCTCAAAAGGCACGCGCGCCTCGGCCAGGGTGCGCTTGGCGCGCACGATGCGCTGGGCCACGGTGGGCTCGGGCACCAGGAAGGCGCGCGCGATCTCGTCGGTGCTCAGGCCGCCCAGCAGCCGCAGCGTGAGCGCGATGCGCGCCTCGGTGGACAGCACCGGGTGGCAGGCCGTGAAGATCAGCCGCAGCAGGTCGTCGCCGTAGTCGTCCGCGCCGTCGTCGCCGGAGCCGGGCTCGTCTACGTCGGCAAAAGCCATGTCCTGCTCCATCTCGAGTTCGCGGCCCAGCTCTTCATGCTTGAGCGCGAGCAGCTTGCGCCGCCGCAGGTAATCGATCGCGCGGTGCTTGGCGACGGCCATGAGCCAGGCGCCCGGGTTGTCCGGCACGCCCGTCTGGGGCCAGCGCTCCAGCGCCGTGACCAGCGCGTCCTGCGCGATCTCTTCGGCCAGGCCCACCTCCTGCACCATGCGCGCGACCTTGGCGATGACCTTGGCCGACTCGATGCGCCAGACGGCGTCGATGGCGCGGTGGGTTTCATGGGATGCCATGCAGCCTCAGGCGCCCTTGTTTTTTCCGCTCGGCGCCTGCTGCATCTCGGTGAAGCCGGCAGCGGCCTCCTGCACGTCGGGCGGGAAGTCGCTCATCTCCTGCACCTGGCGCACTTCGATGACCTCGTTTTCACCGCCTGGGCAGCGCGAAGCCCACGCGATGGCTTCGGCGCGCGAAGCCACATTGATTATCCAGAAGCCGCCCAGCACCTCGCGGGCCTCGGCAAAGGGGCCGTCGACCACGTGCGGCTTGCCGCCGGGAAAGCTCACGCGCGCGCCCATGGAGGGCGGGTGCAGGCCTTCGAGCGAAAGCAGCACGCCGGCTTTTTGCAACTCCTCGTTGTATTTCATCATCGCGGCCACGGCGTCGGCGCTGGGCAGGGTGCCGGCGGCGGCGCTTTCGTAGCCTTTGGGGATCATCAGCATCATGAATCGCATATGAAGACTCCTTGGGTATGGGGTGGGTGGGTCAGCCTTGCTTTTCCGCGGCGGCCTTCATGGCGGCCAGGCCGGCTTCAAAGTCCTTGCCCACCATCTTGTCCATGTCGAAGAAGACATGCATGACCCGGGCCATCAGGGGCGCGGGGCCGGCCATCTCCCAGCTCACGGTGCTGCTGCCACCGGCCTGCGGCTGGATGCTGAACACCACCTTGTTGTGGGCCTCGAAGGGCTTGCTGAAGTTGAGGTCTATCTTGACGAGGGAGGACGGCTGGGACTCGGTGATCAGCATGTCGCCGACGCCGACCTCCTTGCTGTCCCAGGCGTAGGCCGCGCCCTTGCCGGCCGCCGGGCCGCTGAAGCTGCGCTTCATGGCCGGGTCTTTCTTCTCCCAGGGCGACCAGGCGCCCCAGTTTTTGTAGTCGTTGATCAGCGGAAAGATTTTTTCAGGCGGCGCCTGGATGCTTGCCTGGCGCTGGACGCGGAAGGTGTCGGGCTTGCCGGAGGCCAGCACCAGCACGGTCACGACAAAAAGCAGCACCAGGACGGCGGCAATGATGGCAATGGTCTTGAACATAAAAATCCCCTTTTTTGGTGTTCGTTCACTTCATGAATAGGCGAGCGCCGGGTTCAAGGGGCCGGTTCGGCCCGCAAAAAAACGTCTGCTCACCGCTACGACGAACGGAAAACGCGAAATCGACACGCCCGACCAAAAAAATTTCAAAAATTTTTGGCCGCGGCCCTGAAGCTCAGGCCATGCCGAAGTCGGCGGCTTCATAGAGCAGCCGGATTTCGACCTCGACCTCTTCGGTGTCGCTGAACGGAAACGGGTAGCCCAGGGCCCAGTCCACCGCGGCTTGCAGCGAGCGAGCCTGGATGATCCAGAAGCCGGCCAGCAATTCCTTGGCTTCGGCAAAAGGCCCGTCCATCACGCTTGGTTTACCCCGGGTGAATTTAAGGCGGGAGGCGCTGGCGCTGGGCTTGAGGCCCTCGCCCATGAGCAGCACGCCGGCCTTGACCGCATCGTCATTGTGTTGGGCCATGCGCCCCAGCCACTGGCTGTCGGGCACGGTGCCGGCTTCGGCCCTGTCGTTGGCCTTGAGCAAGATCATGAAGCGGCGAAAGCCTTCGGGCAGGGCCGGCGCGCCTTCGCCGCTGACACCACGCAGGCCGCCGGGGCAGCCGCCCTCGCGGATTTCCAGCGAGCTGTTGCCGTCGGCGTCTTCCTGCGGCCAGCGTTTGAGCCATTCGATGACTTCCTCGCGCGAGGCGGCTTCCACCATGGTGAAGCCGGCGATCAACTCCTTGGACTCGGTGAAGGGGCCGTCGGTCACCGTGGGTTTGCCACCCGAAAAGCGGATGCGCGCGCCCTTGGAACTGGGCTGCAGCCCTTCGCCGCCCAGCAGCATGCCGGCTTTGGCCAGTTCTTCGTTGTAGGCGCCCATGGCGACCAGCAGCGCGGGGCTGGGCAGTTCGCCGGCTTCGGTCTCGGCATCGGCTTTGCGCAGGATCATGAATTGCATGCTCAGGGTCTCCTCGGGGTGGCTGCACCTTGCTGCCGTCCCCCCGGTTTTTACCTCAAACGCAAGACCCGCGCGTTTCAGCGCTGCGCCTCGACCTGGCGGCGCAGGCGCTCCTCGGCCTCGCGCAACTCGGGCGTGAACTCGGCGCCGAAGTCTTCGGCCGAGAACACCTGGCGGACCTCGATTTCGGCTTCGCTCTCCGGCGGAAAGGGGGCGCGCTTGACCCACTCAATCGCCTCTTCTTTCGACGAGACCTGCAGCATCCAGAAACCGGCCACCAGCTCCTTGGTTTCGGGGAAAGGCCCATCGACCACGGTGCGCTTGCCGCCGGAAAACTTGACGCGCGCGCCCTTGGAACTGGGGTGCAGGCCCTCACCCGCCAGCATGACGCCGGCCTTGACCAGCGATTCGTTGAACTTGCCCATGTCGGCCAGCAGTTGTTCGCTGGGCATTTCGCCGGCTTCGCTGTGTTTGTCGGCTTTGACGAGGACCATGAATTTCATATCGGACTCCTTTGGGTTGGGAGCGCTTGCCGGGACAGCCCCGGCAAAAATGCCGCTCTACCGGTACGACGAACGGCCGGTGGGCAAATCGACAATATGGCGACGTCTTTTTTTTCGGCTTTTTTGTAACAGCGCCGGGACACCGACGTGCGGCGCTCAGGTCAGCAGGGCCACGGCCGCGGAGAAGCTGAAAAAGGCCAGCACGGTGGACAGCAGGATGATGCGCGCGATGCGGCCGTTGTCGGCGCCGAAGCGCTCGGCCAGCAGCGCGACATTGCTGGCGCTGGGCAGGGCCGCCACCAGCACGATCACGATGAGCGCGGAGCGCTGCAGCGGCACGCCCAGCGCGATGGCGCCCAGCCCCACCGCGCCCACCAGCAGCGGGTGCAACACCAGCTTGACCAGGGCCACCGGCACATAGTCCCTGAGCGGCGTGGCCTGCGTGCTGTTCATCTGCGAGCGGGCCAGCACCGCGCCTATGGTGAACAGCGCCACCGGCGAGGCCGCGTCGGCCAGCAGTCCCACGGTCTGCATCACCGGCCCAGGCAGGGCCAGGCCCAGGCCGGACGACAGCGCACCCAGCACGATGGCCCAGGGCATGGGGTTGAGGGCCACGCCCTTGAGTGCGTTCTGCGCGGCGACCTCGGCGCCGTGGATGTCGGCCGAATCCAGCCGCGACAGCGCGATGCACAGCGAACTCGTGACCAGCAGGTCGACCAGGATGGTGACGATGGCCGGGCCGGCGGCCTGCGCGCCCAGCAGCGCCACCAGCAGCGGCACGCCCATGAAACCGGTGTTGGGAAAGGCCGCGACCAGCGCGCCGAAGGAGGCGTCGTTCCAGGCGATGCGCCCCTTGCGCGTGAACATCACGGTGAAAGCCACGATCAGCAGCGCGCACAGCAGGTAGACCGCCACCAGGCTGGCGTCCAGCAGTTGCGCCACCGGCGTGCCGGCGCCGAAGCGGTAAAGCATGCAGGGCAGCGCGAAATACAGCACAAAGGTGTTGAGGCCGGGAATGGCCAGCTGCGGAAGCAGGCCGCGGCGCGCGGCAAGATAGCCGCACAGCACCAGGGCGAAAAAGGGGAAAGTGACAAAAAGAATACTGAGCACGGCGCTGATTGTCGCCCAGGGCTGCGCAGGATGCCGGCAGCGCGGCAGGCCCGGCAACCGAATCGCTCGCGCAGCCTGGAGAAAAAAAGGGCGCAAAAAACAACGGCTTGCGCAGGTGGCGCCTGCGCAAGCCGCTCTAGCGATTGAATTGAGCAAGACGGCTGGGCGGCTGGCACACGCCAGCCAGCCAATCAGCCGCAGGTCGTTTTAAAAGCTATGCGCAATGCCCGCGTAAACGGTTCTTTGCGACTGGTTGACCGCCGGATTGCCCGAGACCCCGTCCACCCCGAAGTTGGCGCCATTGGAGTTGCTGACATTGCCGAACGACGCGTACAGCAGCGTGCGCTTGGACATGCTGTAGTCCACGCCCACCATGCCCAGGGTGGCCTTGCCGGCCACACGGTCGGACTTGACGTGAAAGACCGAACCGATCAGCGTCATCGCCGGCGTCAGATCGTAGCGAACGCCGACCCAGGCATGCTTGAGCTTGGACGCGGCGGCGAGGGTGGCATTGGGCGCGGTGATGTAGTCATAGGCCGCATACAGTTTGGCCGCGCCGAACTTGTAGGTGCCGCCGATGATGGTTTCCTTGGAGGTGCTGAAAACATCGGTGTAGAGGCCGGTGGCATCATGGCGCTGGGAATAGATGCCGCGCAGCATCAGGTCCTGGTTCGCATAGGTCACAGAAAAGCCTTCGCCGCGGTTGGCCTTGCTGTTGCCCGCCTGTTCGCCCAGGGAGATCTGCGCGGTGGCACTGAAGCCGCCCATATTCGGCGTTGAATATTCGACCACGTTATTGGCCCCGGGCCAGTTGCGGCCCCTGACCAAGGTCGCGCTGCCCACCCACTGCTGGCCGGTCGGGTCCAGGTCCCACACATCGTTGCTGATGAACAGGTTCTTGCCGAAGCGGAAGCTGCCCCAGCTGTCGTTGGACAGACCGACATAGGCGCGGCGATTGAACAGCGCCCCGCCGGTCGAGCCGTTTTTAAGTTCAAAACCGCTTTCGACAAGGAAGTTGGCCGCCAGGCCGCCGCCCAGGTCTTCCTTGCCCTTCATGCCCCACATGCTGGTGCCCCACTGGTTGCTGGCCACCATGGTTTTGGAGAAGCTGGCATTGGCCCCCGGGGTAAACACATTGTCGATATAGGCCAGGCCTGATACGACACGTCCGTACAGGGTCACTGTAGATTGGGCCGAGGCCATCTGCGGGGCCAGCACGGCCGCGCAGGCAACACCCAGGTACATACTACGGATAGCAGTTTTCATGATTTGTCTCTTTTCTATGGTTGGATTGAGTCAGTTGAAGAAGTCCGGATATGCCCATTCGCCGGCATGGCTGCCCAGAGCGAACCCGGTTCGGGCGGGGAAACTAGGGTCATTGCGGTCAGCGCGCGGGCAAAGCGCGGTCCAGGTGCACATAACCGCCATCGGGATGGATCCACTGGCCGGTGGTGTGTGAGGCACGGTCGGACAGCAGGAACACCACCGTGTCGGCAATTTCGCGATCGGTCGTCATGCGCTGGCCCAGGGGAATCCGGGCCGTGATGTCGGCGAGCGCCGCCGCCGGGTCGGCAAAGGTCTTGAGCCAGCTTTCATAGAGCGGTGTCATGACTTCGGCCGGCAGCACCGCGTTGACGCGCACGCCGTGCGGCGCCAGCGCGGCGGCCCATTCGCGCGTCAGGCCCAGCTGCGCCGCCTTGGCCGCGACGTAGCCGCTGGTGTTGCCCTGGCCGGTGAGCGCCGTCTTGGAGGAAATATTGACGATGGCGCCGCGCCTGGCCTTGAGCTGGTCCAGGCACAGGTGGGCCATCAGGTAGCAATGCGTCAGGTTGGACTCCAGCGACTTCACAAAGGCCTCACGGCCGGCCTCCAGGCCGACGCTGTCGTTGACGCCGGCGTTGTTGACCAGCGCGTCAATGCCGCCGAATTCGGCCACGGTGGCCTGCACCGCGGCCCGGCAGGCGGCTTCGTCTTCAAGGTTCAGCTGGAAAAATCCGTGGCGGCCGCCGATCTCGCGCAAGGCCGCGGAAAACGCCGGCAGCAGGGGGCTGCGGCCGAGGATCACCGGCACGGCGCCCTCCCGCGCCAGCTGCAGGCTGATGGCCCCGCCGATTCCGGCGCCCCCGCCGGTGACAATGACAATCTTGTTTTGAAGGTGCAAATCCATCAACGGGCTCCGGTCCTGGGTGTTGCTTGGGGGTTGATCAATGAATGAAGGGGGCGGCGGGCATCAGCCCCTGAAGGTGTAGCGGGCCAGCGATTCGGGTTTCATCTCGATCGAATAACCCGGCCGCTGCGGCGGCATGTAGGCGGCGTTGCGAATCACGCAGGGGTCCACAAAATGCTCGTGCAGGTGATCCACGTATTCGATGACCCGGCCTTCCTTGGTGCCGGCAATGCAGAGGTAGTCGATCATCGACAGGTGCTGCACGTACTCACACAGGCCGACGCCGCCGGCATGCGGGCACACCTTGAGCCCGTGTTTGGCGGCCATCAGCATCACGGCCAGCACCTCGTTGACCCCGCCCAGCCGGCAGGCGTCGATCTGCACCACGTCAATCGCGCCGCGCATGATGAGCTGCTTAAACATGACGCGGTTCTGGCACATCTCGCCGGTGGCAACCTGCATGTCGCCCTTGACCGCCTCGCGGATGCGGCGGTGGCCCTCGATGTCGTCGGGGCTGGTCGGCTCCTCGATGAACCAGGGCTTGGCAAAGCCCAGCTGGCCCAGCCACTCAATCGCCTGGTCCACGTCCCATACCTGGTTCGCGTCGATCATCAGCGCGCGGTCGGGGCCCAGCACCTCGCGGGCCACGCGCAGCCGCCGGATATCGTCCTGCAGGTCGCGGCCCACCTTGAGCTTGATATGCGAGAAGCCCGCGTCCACCGCCTCCTGGGCCAGGCGCCGCAGCTTTTCGTCGTCATAGCCCAGCCAGCCGGCGGAGGTGGTGTAGCAGGCATAGCCTTCGCGCTCCAGCGTTCGCAGCCGCTCGTCCTTGCCGGCGGCTTGCCGCTTCAAGAGCGCCAGCGCCTCGGCCGGCGTGATGCAGTCGGTGATGTAGCGAAAGTCGATCAAGCGAACAATCTCTTCAGGGCTCATGCGGGCCACCAGCTTCCACACGGGCAGGCCCTCCTGCTTGGCCCACAGGTCCCACACGGCATTGACCACGGCGGCCGTCGCCAGGTGGATGGCGCCCTTGTCCGGGCCTATCCAGCGCAGCTGGCTGTCCGAGGTGATGTGGCGCCAGAAGCGGCCCATGTCCTCGGTCACCCAGTCCATGTCCAGCCCGACCACAAGGTGGCGCATGGCTTCGATGGCGGCGCAGCAGATTTCATTGCCGCGGCCTATGGTGAAGGTCAGGCCATGGCCTTCGAGCCCAGGCTGCCCGGTCTCGAGCACCACATAGGCGGCCGAATAATCCGGGTCCGGATTCATCGCATCCGAGCCGTCGAGATGCCGCGACGTGGGAAAACGCACGTCGATGACACGCATGGATTGGATAACGCTCATAGGGAGATTGCCTGTTGGAGGAAGTGCGGCCCGGGGAGTGCGCGGCCCGCCTCGGGGCCGCTCAAACCATCAGTCGTACAGGACCGCCGCGATCTTGGGATCGTTGATGGTCGACTTGTCGTAGTAGTAAAAGCCGGTGTCTATGACCTTGGGCAGCTTCTCGCCCTTGAGGGCCTTGACCGCCGCTTCCACGGTCTTGTAGCCGATGCCGACCGGGTTCTGGGTGATGGCGCCGGCCATGGAGCCGTCGAGGATGGCGGCTTTTTGCTGCTTGCCGGAGTCGTAGCCGATGATCACCACCTTGCGCTTCATCTCCCTGGCGCCGTTCAGCGCGCCTATGGCCGAGCCTTCGTTGGCGCCGAAAATCCCCTTGAGGTTGGGGTTGGCCTGCAGGATGGACTTGGTGATCTCGGTGGATTTGAGCTGGTCGCCGCCGCCGTACTGCACGCTGACGATCTTGATGTTCGGGTAGGTCGACTTGATGCGGTTGACAAAGCCTTCGGTGCGGTCAATGCCGGTCCGGCTGGTCTGGTCGTGCACCACCAGGGCCACGTCGCCGCTTTTGCCGATCAGCTCGGCCATCTTGTCGGCGGCCAGGGCTGCGGCGGCCACGTTGTTGGTGGTGGTCGTGGTCACCGGGATGTCGCTGTCCACCCCCGAGTCAAAGGCGATGACCGGGATCTTGGCGGCCTGGGCTTTTTTCAGCAGCGGGATGGACGCCTTGCTGTCCAGCGCGGCAAAGCCGATGGCCGACGGCTTTTTGGCCAGCGCCGCCGCGAACATGTCGATCTGCTTGTCCACCATGCTCTCGCTCTCGGGGCCTTCGAAGGTCACCTTGACCTTGTAGTCCTTGCCGGCCTGCTCCGCGCCGGATTTGACGGCCTGCCAGAACTGGTGCTGAAAACCCTTGGAGACCATCGGGATGTAGATCTCATCGGCGGCCAGCGCCGTGGTGCTGAGGGTGGAGGCCAGGCCGAGGCCCAGCGCGAGGCTCAGGAATGTGCGTTTCAGAATCATGTTTGTCTCCGTATCGTTATGGGGTGTTGCAATGAATATCAAAATCAAACGTGGACAGGGGCGAGGTTTGGGTTCTCCTTGCTAAGACTTGCGCTTTCGCAGGATGTCGGCATACACCGCCGCGATGATGATCAGGCCGGTCACCACGGTCTGCCACTCCTGCGCCACCGACATGATGCGAAGCCCGTTGGTCAGCACGCTCATGATGAAAGCGCCGATGATGGTGCCCAGGATGGTGCCGGCCCCTCCACTGAGCGAGGTGCCGCCGATCACGACGGCGGCAATCGCATCGAGCTCATAGCCCTGGCCCAGCGCCGGCTGCGCGGAATTCAGGCGCGAGGCGATGAGCAGGCCGGCGATGCCGCAGATCGCGCCGCTCAGGGTGTAGACGATGATCTTCCAGCGGTCCACGTTCACGCCCGACAGACGCACCGCCTCTTCGTTGCTGCCCAGCGCGAAGGTGTAGGTGCCCAGCACCGTCTTGTTCAGGACCAGGCTGGACACCACCGCCACCACGAAGAGGATCAGCACCGCGTTGGGAATGGGCAACTCGGGCAGGAAGTAGCCGATCAGCGAGTCCTGGGCAATCAGCGGGAACTCGGGCGTGTCGTTGAAGTAGATCGGCTTGGAATGGGTGATGACCAGCGACAGGCCCTTGAGCATGAGCATCATGCCCAGCGTGGCGATAAACGGCGGGATCTTCAGCTTGGCGATCAGCACACCCGAGATGAAGCCCGAAAGCGCGCCAAAAAAAATCGCCGCCACCACCCCCAGGTAGAAGGGCAGGCCCCAATAGGTCAGCACCACACCGGCCATGACCGCGCAGAAGGTCATCAGGGTGCCCACCGAAAGGTCTATGCCCGAGGTGATGATGACAAAGGTGCAGGCGATGGCCAGGACGCCATTGACCGCGGTGGCCTGCAAGATGCCGACCATGTTGTCGGTCTGCATGAAACTCGGCGAGGCCATGCTGAAGAAAATGAGCAACCCCAGCAAGCTGGCAAACGCCAGCAGCTTTTGACGGGTGTTGCTACTGAAAGCCGCAGTTTTAATACCCTGCAGCAACTTGGAGACGGTCATGTGGGGTTGTTTCGGTGTGGTTTTTAAAAAGCGGCGGCGGCAACCGCACCGGAAGCGGCCGCCGGGGCTTCGCGCCGGGTGGCCAGTTGCATGATTTTTTCCTGCGTGGCATCGCGGGCCGACAGCTCGCCGGTGACGCGGCCCTCGCACATCACCACGATGCGGTGGCTCAGGCGCAGCACTTCGGGCAGTTCCGAGGAGATCATCACGATCGCGCGCCCCTGTGCCGCCAGCGCATTGAGCAGCTTGTAGATTTCGCTCTTGGCGCCCACGTCGATGCCGCGCGTGGGCTCGTCGAAGAACAGGATGTCGCAGTCGCGCACCAGCCATTTGGCGATCACGATTTTTTGCTGGTTGCCGCCCGACAGCAGCGCCACCTTCTGCAGCGCGCTCGGTGTCCTGATGCCCAGTTGCGCGATCAGCTTTGCCGCCGCGCCCTGTATGGCCGCGGGCTTGAGAAGGAATCCGAAACTCAGAAAACGCCGCAGGCTGGTCATCACGATGTTGGTCTGCACGTCCATGCCGGTGGCCAGGCCGAAGTGCTTGCGGTCTTCCGACAGGTAGCCAATGCCGTGCTCGACCGCGTCGGCCGGGCTGCCCACTTCAACCCGGCGGCCCTTGACCCATATCTCGCCCGAATCCTTTTTGTCGGCGCCGAACACGGCGCGCGCCACTTCGGTCCGGCCGGCGCCCATCAGGCCGGCGAACCCCAGGATCTCGCCCCTGCGCACGGTGAAGCTGACGTTCTTGATGCTGCGGCCGCGGTTGAGGCCGCGCACCTCCAGCAGGGCCTCCCCGCCCTGGCCGGCTTGCGGCGGCCTCTCGTCCTCCAGCAGGGCGCGCCCGACCATCATGCCGATGATGGTGTCCATGCTGGTGGTGGCCGTCGGCACGGTGCCGATGTACTGGCCGTCGCGCATCACCGTCACGCGGTCCGAGATGCGCTTGAGCTCATCCATCTTGTGCGAGATGTACACGATGCCGACGCCGTGGCGCTTGAGCTGGCCGATGATGCGGAACAGGTCGTCGATCTCGGCGTTGTTCAGCGCGGCGGTGGGCTCGTCCATGATCAGCACGCGTGAATCGAAGGACAGCGCCTTGGCGATCTCGACCATCTGCTGGCGCGCCACCGTCAGGTCGCTGACCAGCGTGTGCGGCTCCAGGCTCAGGTGCAGGCGCTCGAAGATCGCCGCCGTGTCGCGGGCCATCTTGTCGGTGTCGATGAACAGGCCCATCCGCCCGAGCGGCTCGCGGCCGATGAAGATGTTCTGCGCCACGCTCAGGTGGCCCATCAGGTTGAGCTCCTGGTGGATGATGCCTATGCCCAGCGCCTGGGCGGCGCGCGGGCTGGCGATCTCGACCGGCTGGCCGTCGATGCAGATTTCGCCCGAATCTTTCTGGTAGACCCCGGCCAGTATCTTCATGAGGGTCGATTTGCCGGCGCCGTTCTCGCCCATCAGGGCATGCACTTCGCCGGCAACGATCTCAAGCCGGGCATTGTGCAGCGCCCGCACTCCCGGGAAGGATTTGCACAGATGGGTGATGGCCACAAGAGGGGTCATGGGCGGTGCAGGCGCTTGGGTATCGCTCAGGAGGTCTGGCCGCCGGCAAAACGCGACTCGCCGCCGGCCGGATGGGTGTAAGCCGCGATCACCCGGGTCCCCTGCCCGGCGCGAACCCCAGCACAGGCCGGACTCATGCCCTGGGTGGCATTGGGCAGCACTGTTTTTTCCTCCAACCGTCGTGGGCACATGGCAAAGACCTTTTTGAGCTGACAAACCATTCAGTGAAGCGAACCGCCAAAAACAAAAAACTTGTTGTTACAAATCATTCATTGATGAACAAACTATTCACTTATGGACTTGATCATAGAAATCGGCGGTCTTTTCGAGCCTCGGACTTTCCCTAGGTCAGAAATTTATTTATTGATGAACATTAGATGCAAAAGTGAATAAATTCAGGCCAATGACGACGAAAATCGTCACCAGGGCCCTCTGCCATATCAAGAGCACTGCGTTACATATCAAAATTGCAATAGCTTCGGCTTCACCCACCCTGCCGCCATGAAACCAAAATACTCATTTCCCACGATCGACCAGAACCCGGATGACGCTGACGGCATCGCGTCCCCGCCTCCTGCGGAAGACCGCTACCGCGCACCGGCGCTTGACAAAGGCCTGGACATCCTGGAGTTGCTGGCCCGCCAGCCGCAGGGCCTGACGCGCGCGGAGATCGTCAAGGAAATGGACCGCAACGCCAGCGAGATCTACCGCATGCTGGAGCGACTGGTCGCGCGGCAATACGTGCTGCGTTCGCTCTCGGGCGACCGCTATTCGCTGAGCCTGAAGCTGTTCACGCTGGCGCATATGCACCCGCCGCTGAACCGGCTGGTGACCCAGGCCATTCCCATCATGGAAGCGTTCGCGCAAAAGGCGGAACAGGCCTGCCACATGGGCGTTTATGACCAGGGCAATGTGCTGATCACCGCGCAGGTCAACGGCCCCGGCACCTGGAGCATGACGATACGCGTGGGCGTGCACGTCGGGCTGGTCGATACCGCCTCGGGCCGGGTCTTGCTGGCTTTCGCGGATGCCAGCCGGGCCCAGCAAATGCTGGCCCAGCACACCGCGCTCGAAGGCGAGGTGCCTATCGAGTCCGATGCCTTGGCCGCCGCCCTCGGCATCATCCGGCAGCAAGGCTATTTCGAGCGCGACAGCCTGCAATCTTTCGGCGTGGCCGATATTTCCTGCCCCATCTTCGGTCCCGACCACAGCGCGCTGGCCGCGCTGACCTGCCCTTATGTGCGGCGCATAGACCGCCACGTCGGGCCGGACCAGAAAACCGTGCGCCTGCTGCTGCAGCAGGCGGCGCAGGCGCTGTCCCTGACGCAGGGCGGCTTTGCCCCGGCAAGCCGGCACACCTAAAGCAAAGCCGCGCGCGACACGCTTTTTTTTCACCCGGCCAAGGCGCTAGGCGCGCAACAGGCGGCGCCGGCCAGGCCGTGCCGCGGACCCCGCAGGGCAGCCGCTATGATTTGCCGTCCGCCGGCAGCCCCCCAAAGCGCCGGCCCCGCGCATTTTTTTCCCTTGGAATCGATTCTTTTTCATGACCCATGGCCTGAACCCCGCCCAGCAAGAAGCCGTCAACTACCTGCATGGCCCTTGCCTGGTGCTGGCGGGAGCCGGCTCGGGCAAGACACGGGTGATCACGCACAAGATAGGCCAGCTGATCCAGTCGGGGCTCAAGCCCGAGCAGGTCGCCGCGATCACCTTCACCAACAAGGCCGCCGCCGAGATGCGCGAGCGGGCCAAGGCGCTGATCGGCAAAAGCGCCAAGGGCGTGCTGATCTGCACCTTCCACGCGCTGGGCGTGCGCATGCTGCGCCAGGACGGCGAGGCGCTGGGCCTGAAGCCCCAGTTCTCCATCCTCGACAGCGACGACGTGACCAGCATCCTGAAGGATGCCGGCGGCAGCACTGACGCGGCCACCGCGCGGCAATGGCAGTGGACCATCAGCCTCTGGAAGAACATGGGCCTGAATGCGGCCCAGGCCATGGCGCAGGCCAATGGCGACGAGGAGCGCGCCATCGCGCGCGTGATGGCGCACTATGAAGAGCGCCTGACCGCCTACCAGAGCGTGGACTTCGACGACCTGGTGGGCCTGCCGCTCAAGCTGCTGCGCGAGCATGACAGCGTGCGCAGCAAATGGCAGGAATCCCTGGGCCATGTGCTGGTCGACGAATACCAGGACACCAACGCCACGCAGTACGAGATGCTCAAGCTGCTGGTAGGCGCGCGCGGCCGCTTCACGGCCGTGGGCGACGACGACCAGTCGATCTACGGCTGGCGCGGCGCCACGCTGGACAACCTGCGCAAGCTGCCGCAGGACTACCCCAACCTCAGGGTGGTCAAGCTCGAGCAGAACTACCGCTCGACCAGCGCCATCCTGCGCGCGGCCAACAATGTGATCGGCCCCAACCCCAAGCTCTTCCCGAAGACGCTGTTCAGCGAGCTCGGCGAGGGCGAGCCGGTGCGCGTGGTCGACTGCGACAGCGAGGAGCACGAGGCCGAGCGCGTGGTGGCGCGCATCCAGAGCCTGCGCGCCGAAGGCAGCCTGCAGGCCGAGGGCGGGCAGTACAAGGAGTGGAAGGATTTTTGCGTGCTGTACCGCGCCAACCACCTCGCCAAGCCTTTTGAAAAAGCCTTTCGCCGCGCCAACATTCCCTACAAAGTTTCAGGCGGGCAAAGCTTTTTCGACCGCGCGGAGATCAAGGACCTGTGCTGCTGGATGCGGCTTCTGGTCAACAACAACGACGACCCGGCATTCATGCGCGCGGTGACCACGCCCAAGCGCGGAATCGGCCACACCACGCTGGGCGCGCTGGGCACTTTCGCGAGCCAGACCAAACAAAGCCTGTTCGAGGCGCTGTTCAGCAACTCGCTGGGCTCGGTGCTGCCGGCCAAGGCGGTGGGCTCGCTGCACGAGTTCGGCCGCTACCTCAACGACCTCGAGTACCGCGCCAAGCGCACCGTCGGCGCCGAGGACGCGCGCGCCTTCCTGAACGACTGGCTCAAGGAAATCGATTACGAGAAGCACCTCTACGACGGCGAGGACAGCGAAAAGCTCGCGGCCGCGCGCTGGACCAATGTGATGGATTTCTGCGACTGGGTGGCCCAGCGCTGCGGCGGGCAGATCGAGGACGCCTCGGGCGCGGTGGTGGCCGCCGAGACCAAGACCATGCTGGAGGTGGTGCAGACGATTGCGCTGCTCTCCACCATCAGCGAACGCGAGGGCGACCAGAACGTGGTGACGCTGTCCACTCTGCATGCCGCCAAGGGCCTGGAGTGGCCGCATGTGGTGCTGGCCGGGGTGAACGAGGGCCTGCTGCCCTTCAAGCTCGAAGAGGACGACGGCAGCAACACCGACGACATCGCCCTGCGCCTGCAGGAAGAGCGCCGCCTGATGTATGTGGGCATCACGCGCGCGCAGCGCACGCTGGCCGTGAACTGGCTGCGCAAGCGCAAGAAGGGCCGCGACATGATTCCCGGCGCGCCCAGCCGCTTCATCGCCGAGATGGCGCTGGACAAGGCCACCGTGAGGGAAGACCCGCGCGAAAAGCTCAAGGCCCTGCGCGCGGAATTCGCGAAAAAGTCCGCCGAGGGGATTGCCGCGGCGGCGGCGGCAGAAAGCCGCTAGCGCGGGCTTATAGCCCCAGCCATTTGCCCAGGTCCATCAGCTTCGCCTGGTCATACTCGGTGAACCCCTGCACGGTGAGTGCGTCCAGTCGCTTCCTGCCGTCGGCGGACTGATCCAGTCCCACAAAGTAGGCGCTCAGCTGGGCGCGTTCCGCTTCAGTCAGCTTGCCGCTGGCGATCAGGTGCTTGATGGGCACGGGTTTGCTGGTGGCCAGCACCTTGCCGCCCTTGGCCTGCCAGTCTTTGACCACCGCGCGCGAGGCGGTAACTCCCGAAGCCACCATGCCGTGCTCCACCATAAAGGGCACGGCGTCCTGCAGTTTCACGTACACGGTTTCCAGCGGTTGCGGCCCGAACGCGTCACGCAAGGCGGCGCGCATGATCACCGAGGTGATGGAGTCTTCACCGGGCGCGCCTATCTTGAGGCCCTTCAGGTCGCTGATGGACTTGAGCGGGGAATCGCTGCGCACCATGAAAGAGGCGCTGTATTCGGTGAAGCCCTTGGTCACCGCGATGAGGCGGTAGCCGTTTTTGGACATCGCCCGGATGGAATGGTGGGCCGGGTGCACATAGGCGATGTCGTAACGCTGCTCGGCCAGGCCGGCCGCGAGCTCCTTGTAGTCTGTTACTGGCTGTATCTTGACGGGCCGCTTGAGCAGCTTGCCCAGATCGTCGGACAGCTCGCGAAAACGGTCGACGGTAGCGCCCGGGTTGACCCCGTAAGTCACGCCTTCGTTCACTGCGAACACCAGCGGCGCCCCCTGAGCGCAGGCTTGACCGGCCAGCAAAGCCAGCATCAGCGCACTTATATATTGACGGATTTTCATGGTGGTCACCTCTTTGGATAAATGGAAACAAATGTAGTATTACAGTTACAAATGGTTTCAACTCACGGGTTAACCTGCGTTGCGCGTCATAGAAGATGTATTCGTGAGATAGTTCGCAGGCCCCAGGGTTGGTGCGTTGCTTAAACCCCGCAACTTGCCGCCCCGAGTTTTCCCTCCCACCGCTGCACCGCAACCCCGGCCGCCCGACCTGGGCCTGTGCCGCGTTTCCTGCAGCCCCGTTCTGAACGCCCGAGCCGGCGTTCGCCTGTCCATGATTTCGAAGACCTTCCGAATTGCCCTTTTGCTGATCGCGTCCTGCGCCACATCCACCGGCCTTATCGCCCAAACCAAGACCGATACCGCGTGTCCCGCGGCGGCAGACATGAAGGCCGCGCAGCTTTACGGCCTGTGGGCCGTGCGCTTTGACAACCCGCCCGCCGGCCTGCCGGCCCGCGCCACCATGCTGCTGGAGCGGCACGCGGAATTCGCCGAAAGCCTGGCCGGCATCGTGAGCCGTGACCTGGGCGCGGCCGCCGGCACCAAGGCCATTGCCGGCCATGCCGCCAAGGCCGCGCTGGCGGGCGACCTCGAGGGCGGCATGCTGCTGCTTGACGAGTCCTCCGACAACATCAGCATCACCGGCACCTGGAACGGCGAGATGGTCGAGGGTTCCTGCGGCAAGGCCTTCAAGGGCAGCTGGAAAGACACCAGCAGCAGCGCGCCCGACAACGCGCCGGATGTGCCCTTCACGCTGACCCGGCTGCCCTGAGCCCGGTATCCTTTAGAACACCACCGGACCTACAGCCCCTCATGCGACAGAAACTTTCCGCATTCGCCGCCCCCCTGCTTTGGGCCGGCCTCCTGGCGCTCACGAGCACCAGCATCGCGCAGGCGCAAACACCCTCCGCCGCGCGCTCCCCCCTGGGCTGGCAGGCCTGCCAGGCCCTGAAAGCCGACCCCGCCGCGCAACTGGCCTGCTTCCAGCAGTGGGCCGACGCGCAGACACCCGCCAACATGCCCGCGCCCAGCCTCACCACGGCGCCGGCCAATCCGGCGACCGGCCAGCCGGCCACGCCGGTGCTGCTGCTGCCTTCGTTGAACACCGAGGCGCCCGACGGCAAGCCCATAGGCTGCAAGAACACCAAGTACTCCGAACTCTCTCGCTTCTGGGAGCTGCAGCGCGGCACCGACTGCGACACCTTCTCGCTGCGCGGCTACCGGCCGATCACGCTGGCGGTGTCGACCTCCGACAGCGTGAACATGCAGCCCTCCTCGCCTTCGCTGGGCCATACCGCGCTGACCGCGCAGCCCTATATGCGGACCGAGAACAAGATCCAGCTCTCGGTGCGCACCAAGATCGCCAAGGGCTTGTTCAAGAACGGCCCCGAGGACGACGACGACCACGACTCGCTGTGGTTCGGCTACACGCAGCAAAGTTACTGGCAGCTGTTCAACGGCAGCATTTCGCGGCCCTTCCGCACCACCGACCATGAGCCCGAGGTCCTTTACATCTACCCGCACCAGATCCCGCTGGCCGGCGGCTGGACCTACCGGCTCTCGGGCCTGGGGCTGGTGCACCAGTCCAACGGCCAGTCGCTGCCGCTGTCGCGCAGCTGGAACCGCGTCTACCTGATGGGCGCGGCCGAAAAAACGCTGGGCCAGGACTCGGGCCTGACCCTGCAGGGACGCATCTGGGACCGGCTCAAGGAGTCCTCCGGCAACGACGACAACCCCGGCATCGAAAACTACATAGGCCGCGCCGAAGTCACCGGCAGCTGGCAGGTCAACAAGGCCAACACCCTGGGTATCACGCTGCGGCATTCGCTGCGCAAGGAAGCCCGCGGTTCGGCGCGCCTTGACTGGATGATGGCGCCCGCCTCCTCGCCCAACTACACCGGCCTGCGCTACCACGTGCAGCTCTTCAGCGGCTATGGCGACAGCCTGGTCGACTACAACCGTAAGCGCACCGTCCTGAGCGTGGGCCTGAGCCTGGTCGACTGGTAGCCGCGGCGCTTTTGTCGGCGCTTGGGTGGCGGTTTTGCCAGCACGCGGACGGCGTGCCGGCTGATACACAGAAGCGCGGGCCGGCCCCAAGCTGGGCCCATGACCGAGCCCACCACCTTTACCCTGGCCTGCATCGTGGCCGGCGCGCTGCTGATCGCGATGACGCTGGGCGGCTCCTTCATCGCGCGCCTGCCGCTGAGCGCCGCCATGCTCTACCTCGGCGTGGGCGTGGCCGTCAGCCCTGTGGGGCTGGGGCTGCTCAAGCTCGACGCGATGAAGAACACCGTGCTGCTGGAGCGCCTCACGGAGGTGGCCGTGCTGGTCTCGCTGTTCACCTGCGGCATGAAGCTGGAGTTCCGCTTCAAGGACCGCCGCTGGCGCGTGCCGGTGCAACTGGCGACGGTCTCCATGCTGCTCACGGTGGCGGCGGTCGCCGCGCTGGGCGTCTATGCCCTGGACCTGCCGCTGGGCGCGGCCGTGCTGCTGGGCGCCATCCTCGCGCCCACCGATCCGGTGCTGGCCTCCGACGTGCAAGTGGCCAACCCTGGCGACCGCGACCGCCTGCGCTTCGGCCTCACGGGTGAAGGCGGGCTCAACGACGGCACGGCCTTTCCCTTGGTCATGCTCGGACTGGGCTTGCTGGGCCTGCACGAACTCGGCGAAGGCGGCTGGCGCTGGTGGGCCGTCGACGTGCTGTGGGCGGTGGCCGGCGGCCTGGCGCTGGGCTGGCTGCTGGGCACGCTGGTGGGCCGCCTCATTCTTTACCTGCGCATGCGGCACCGCGAGGCGCTGGGCTCGGACGAGTTCATCGCGCTGGGGCTGATAGGGCTGACCTACGGCCTGGCGCTGCTGAGCCACACCTACGGATTTCTCGCGGTGTTCGCGGCCGGGCTGGCGCTGCGCCGCATCGACGAGCCCCATGTGCGCCCGCAGGTGCAGGCGGCCGATCCCGGCGAGGCCCTGAGCCCCGCGGAACAGGAAGCCTCGGGCGCCGAGGCGCCGGCCCACATGATGCGCGCGGTGGAGCGCTTCAACAGCCAGCTGGAAAGCTTTGCCGAAGTCGCCATCGTGCTGGCGGTGGGCGTGCTGGTGGCAACGACACGCTTTCGCGCCGAGGTGTTGTGGTTCATCCCGCTGCTGTTCCTGGTGGTGCGGCCCGCAGCGGTTTACATCGGCCTGCTGGGCACGCCGGTCAAGGGCGCGCAGCGCCGGCTCATGGGCTGGTTCGGCATACGCGGCATAGGCTCGCTGTATTACCTGCTCTACGCCATCAACCACGACATCGAGCGCACGCTGGCCCAGCAACTGCTGTCCATCACGCTGGCCGTCATCGTGGCCTCGGTGGTCGCGCACGGCGTTTCGGTCACGCCGCTGATGAAGCGCTATGAGGCGCGCAAGGCAAGCCGGCGGCGCTGAGAGCCTCCCACAGGCTTGACGGCCTCGGGCCGCGGAGAAAAGACCCGGCATTCCGTATGTCGATGATATTGATAACCATTCTCATTTGTATAATCCTGGTTTTGCCCTTCACAAAATCCCAGGAGCCGCCATGACATCCGTGCTGAAACCCGTTGTTCTTGCCACCCTGCTCGCCCTGCTGGCGGCGCCCGCCATGGCCCAGCCCGCAGCCCCCGCGAACAGCACCGTGGCGGCGTCGCCGGCCGCGACGGCTCCCGCCGTGGCCAAGCACTATGCCCAGCTGGTGCTGGCCAGCTATGAAGACACCCTGGCCGGCGCGCTCACGCTGCAAAAAGCCGTGCAGTCTTTCACCGCCGCACCTTCCGACGAGGGCCTCAAGGCCGCGCGCAAGGCCTGGCTGGACGCGCGCGAGTTTTACGGCCAGACCGAGGCTTTCCGCTTTTACGGCGGCCCGATCGACGACAAAAACGGCCCCGAGGGCCGCATCAACGCCTGGCCCATGGACGAGTCCTATGTCGACTACGTGAAAGACGCGCCCAACGCCGGCATCATCAACAAGCGCAAGACCGCCATCGGCAAAAAGCAGCTGGCCAGCCTCAACGAGCGCAACGGCGAGGAGAACATCGCCACCGGCTGGCATGCCATCGAATTTTTGCTGTGGGGCCAGGACCTGAGCACCACGGGCCCGGGCAACCGCTCGTTTGAAGACTTCGTGGACGGCAAAAAACCCAATGCCGACCGCCGCCGCCAGTACCTGCAGGTGGTGACCGAGCTGCTGGTCGACGACTTGCGCGGCCTCACCAAGGCCTGGGCGCCCACGGCGACGTCCTACCGCGCGAAGTTCGAGCGCGGCGGCATGGAGTCGGTGCGCAAGATGTTTGTCGGCCTGGGCTCGCTCTCGCGCGGCGAACTTGCGGGCGAGCGCCTGGAGGTCGCGCTGGCCAGCCAGGACCAGGAAGACGAGCATTCGTGCTTCTCCGACAACACGCACCGCGACGTGGTGGCCAACGCCAAGGGCATACAAAACGTGTGGCTGGGCCAGTACAAACGCGCCGACGGCAGCACGCTCAGCGGCGCCTCGCTGCGCGAGCTGGTGGCTGCCAAAAACCCGGCGCTGGCGGACCGCACCACACAGCAGATCGCCGCCTCGGTCGCAGCGGCCGAAGGCATACAGGCGCCGTTTGACCGCGAGATCGTCGGCGCCAAGGACGCGCCCGGCCGCCTGCGCGTGCAAAAAACCATCGACAGCCTGGTGCAGCAAAGCAAGGACCTGGTCGAGGCGGCCAACGCGGCCGGCATCACCAAGCTGACTTTGGTCAAACCTTAAGTGTTGCGCGGCGCTTCCCCCCACTTGGCCACGCGCCGCCTGCGCGCGGGTCTCGCCTGGCTGGCCGTGGCGGGCCTCGCGGGCCTGGCCCTCTGGACCCATGCGGGAGTCGCGCAAGACAGCGCTACGCCCGATGACGAAAAAACCGGCGGCGAGACCACCGTGTTCGCCACCGGCCAGAACGCGTTTTCCTTCCCGCTGGCCAATCTGCCCGATGAGGAGCGCACGCGCTTTGTCATCGGCAATTCCTTTTTCAGGCGCAACTGGGTGCAGGCGCCGTCCTCGACCACCGCGCGCGACGGCCTGGGCCCGCACTTCATCGCGCGCTCCTGCGGCGGCTGCCATGTGCAGGACGGCCGCGGCGCGCCGCCCGATTTCACGCGCGGGCTGTCCGAGCAGCCGGTAGGCCTCTTGCTGCGCCTCTCGATTCCGGGCAAGGACGCGCATGGCGGTCCCCTGTCCGACCCGGTGTACGGCGACCAGTTTTCCAACTTCGCGGTCCAGGGCGTGATGCCCGAAGGGCAGATCTCGCTGCGCTACGAGACCGTGCGCGGCAAGTTCGCCGACGGCACGCCTTACCAGCTGCAAAAGCCGCGTTACGGTTTCAGCAAGCTCAACTACGGCCCCATGGCCAAAGACGTGATGCTGAGCCCGCGCATCGCGCCGCAGATGGCCGGCGTGGGCCTGCTCGAGGCGATCCCCGAAGCGGAAATCCTGCGCAATGCACGCGAGCAGGCGGCCCTGGGCGGGCCGGTGCGCGGCGCGGTCAACCAGGTGTGGGACGCGCCTTCGCAGCAAATGCGCGTGGGGCGTTTCGGTTGGAAGGCCAATGTCGCCACGCTCGCGCACCAGACCGGCGGCGCTTTCCTCGGCGACATGGGCATCACCTCGCCGCTGTTCCCCAAGGAAACCTGCACCGGCGCGCAAAAGGATTGCCTGGCCGCACCGCACGGCGCGCAGGGCAAGGCGCCCGAGATCGACGAGAAGACTTTCAACGACGTAGTGTTCTACGAAAGCACGCTGGCGCCTGCCGCGCGGCGCAACCCGAAGGACGCCCAGGTGATGCAAGGCCAGAAGCTGTTTGCCCAGGCGCAATGCGCGGCCTGCCACCGGCCCAGCTATGTCACCGGCGACATCCCCTTCCCGCGCCTGGGCAGCAAGGCCGCGCAGGGCCAGACCATCTGGCCCTATACCGACCTGCTGCTGCACGACATGGGCGAAGGCCTGGCCGACGGCCGTCCCGACTTTCTCGCCAACGGCCGCCAGTGGCGCACGCCGCCGCTGTGGGGCCTGGGCCTGGTGCCCGACGTCAACGGCCACAACCGGCTGCTGCACGACGGCCGCGCGCGCGGCGCGCTGGAAGCCGTGCTCTGGCATGACGGCGAAGCCAAGGCCAGCAAGGACAAGGTTTTGCAGATGACGGGGCAGGAGCGCGCCGCGCTGGTCAAATTCCTCGAATCGCTGTAAGTGCCATGAAAACTTCGCGCGCTCCCTGGAAGGCCATTGCCGGCATCGCCTTGCTGGCTTGCGGCGCCGCATGCGCGCAAAACGTCGCACCGAATGTCGCCGTGCCCTTCTACACCGCCGGTGATTTCATGCGCGGCGTGTATCGCTTCTGGTATGCGCCGCAAGCCGCCGCGTTTGCCGAGCAGGCCGGCGGCCTTCCCACGGCGATTTCCGCGGTCTGCGATGCGGACGCCGGCGCGGCCACGGCGAAACTGGAGCAGGCGCGCGAACGCTGGAAAAGCAGCGCGCTTGCCTGGGACCGTTTAAGCGGCGTGCAGATAGGCCCGCTGGTGCAGCGGCGCTCGGCGCGCCAGATTGACTTCACGCCGACACGGCCCGAGCTCATCAAGCGCGCGATCCAGGCCGCGCCGCAGGACGCGACCGCCATGGAAAGCATAGGCACGCCGGCCAAGGGCCTGCCCGCACTCGAGTGGCTGCTGTGGAGCCAGCCCATCGCGCCGGCCACGCCGGCCTGCCGCTATGCGCTGCAGGTGGCGGCCGATATCCAGCGCGAAGCCGACACGCTGGCCAAAGCCTTTGGCGAACTGGCCGAGCGCCCGCCCGGCCAGGCCGAGGAAAGCCAGGGCCCCGCGATGAGCGAACTCATCAACCAGTGGACCGGCGCGCTGGAGCGATTGCGTTGGGCCGAAATGGAAAAGCCCCGCCTTGCCGGCAGCGCGCAAGGCGGCCGCAATGCCGCGGCCTATGCGCGCGGCGCCAGCGGCCAGACCGCCGCGCGCTGGGCCGCGCAATGGCAGGCGCTGCGCACGCTGGGCGCCTCGCAAGCCACCGAAGCGCCGCGTCCCGGCGCCGGCCTGGCGCCGATTGAAACCTATTTGCGCGGCCTGGGCCGCAACGAGCCGGCCGAGCTGCTGGCGCAAAGCGTGGGCAGGACCGACAAGGCACTGCAAAACATTTCGCCCGCGAACAAGGCCGGCATGACGGCCGCCGGTCGCTCACTGGCCGAGCTGAAAAAACTCACCGAGGCCGAGATCGCGCCCGCGCTGGAGGTGAGCATTGGATTTTCAGACGCCGACGGCGACTAGGAACCCGCCATGAGGAAGCTTGATGCCCTGACGAAGCTGCAGCGCCGGCAATGGCTGGCGCTGGCAGCGGCCGGCGCAAGTACCTGGCTCAAACCCGCGCTGGCGGCAGCTACCGCGACGGCCCCGCCGCAACAGCTGGCCGCCGCCTGGGAGGCAGCGCAGGGCTACCAGGTCGGCGTGCTGGCGTATCACGGCACCGCGCTCCAGGTCAGCGCGGCCCTCGACGTGCCGACGCGAGCCCACGGGGTGTGGGCCGAGCGCGGCGGCTCGCTGCTGGCGGTGGCACGCCGCCCGGGGGACTGGCTGCTGCGCTGGCGGCCCGTCAGCGAGGGCGAAAGCCAGGGCAAGGCCATCGCCTGGGCCTGGGCCGAACCGGACCGCGCCTTCAACGGCCACGTGATCGCGAGCGCCGACGGCAAAACGCTCTACACCACCGAAACGAACCTCGAAACCGGTGAAGGCCTGGTGGGCGTGCGCGATGCCGCCACGCTGGAAAAATCCGGCGAATGGCCAAGCCACGGCATGGACCCGCACGAGCTCTTGCTCGACGACGATGGCAGCCTGGTCGTGGCGAACGGCGGCATTCCCGCCTTGCCTGAAACCGGCCGCCTGAAGATTCACATGGAGCGCATGGATGCCTCGCTGGTGCGGCTGGACACGCGCAGCGGCGCGCTGCTGGGCCAATGGCGCCTGGCCGACAAGCGCCTGAGCCTGCGGCACATGGCCTGGGGCCGCGCACCGGCGGCGGGCGGCCCGCGTGTATTGGGCATCGCGCTGCAGGCCGAGCATGAGGACAGCGCAGCCAAAACCGGCGCGCCCGTGCTGGCGCTTTTTGACGGCCGGACGCTGCGGACCTGCGACGCCGGGGCCGGGCATGTGCTGGCCGGCTACGGCGGCGACATCGCCTGGGCCGCGGGCGCTTTTGCCGTGGGCTGTCCGCGCGCCAATGGCGTCGCCGTGTGGCAGGCCGATGGGCGCTGGACAGGTTTTTTCCCGCTGCAGGAGGCCTGTGCCGTCACCTCGGCCCCAGTAGCCGGCCGGGCCGACACCACACTCTGGGCCGGCGGGCGGTTCGCCGCGCTGGCGCGCGATGGCGCAGGCCGTACGGCTTCGCCGACGCTTGCAAATGTGCGGCTGGACAACCACTGGGCCCCGCTGGCGGGCTAGAGGGTGGCCGGTGATTGACCGGATCACGGCCCATTTATCGCAAGCAAGGCACCGTGAATTCAAACGTGCCTTGCCCGGTGAACTTCACAGCTTCTTCCATCGCTCGCCATCGGTGGAGCGGTAGGTGCCGCCGGTGGCGCAACAGCCTCCCGCACCAAAAGCCATACGCCCGAGTGTGACGGTGACCGCGCCGTTTTCCGCACGCAGCGTCTGCCGATCGCACGAGGAGAAAAAGGGATAGGGTTCGGGTTCGAGCACCATCTGCCAGCCGCCATCGCCGGGCAGGGCGCGGTAGACCTTGCAGTCAGACACCGCCAGGTGCACGGGCTTTCCACCGAGCGAGCCCTTGAATACCCGCTCCGGCGGTACCTCCGCCATGGGGTCCGGCTTGGCGGGCGGCACGGCCGGCTCCGGCTTGCCGCAGCCCGCCAGCAGGGCAGCCAGCACCAGAAGGCAGCCCGGGGGGATCAAGGGGATTGACATATTGCCTCTCGCAACAAAAATCACATAAGGGACCGGGCCTGTTTCAAGCGTTGCGAACACGCTGGAACCGCGCGACTGACATTATGGGCAAGCGCCAAAGCAATCGCCCCGGCAACTCTTTCGAGCTGCCGGGGCGATTGCGTTCAAACCGGCTTAGGCCGGCCTGCGCAAGCTTACTGGGCGTTGGTCTTCACGAGCTCGGAAGCCGCCTGGGGGGCTGCACCGGCTTTTTCAGCACGGGGAGCGGCCAGGTTTTGCTGGGCGGTCGCGCCATTGAAGCTGGAAGTGGCGTCGGCCTTCTGGGCCTGCAGCACTTCGCTCTTGACTTCAGCGCGGGTCTTGGTGGCGGGTGCCTGCATCTGGTCCAGCAGGAAGGCGTTCAGGGGCTGGGCGGAAGCAGCGACGGAAGTCAGGGCGGCAACAGCAACAACAGCGGCGGCAACAAAGTTCGATTTCATGATGAATATCCTCTCAAAAGTTAAGTGACGTTCCGGGCATGGCGGGCTCATCTCCCCGTCTGTCCAGCCTCGGTGAGTCGCCTTGTAAGTGGCTTCGGCTCATCGATGTATGAACTGTATTCCTGTTAAATTAAACAAAAAATACCAATTCCAACAATACATTGCTGTTAAATTAGCAACAATAAAGGTGATATATAAGGGTTTACCATGGATCGGCTCCAATCAATGCGGGTGTTCCAGCAAGTCGTGGATGACGGCAGTTTTGCCGCTGCGGCGCGCAAATTTGATATCTCGTCCGCCGTCGTGACCCGCCTGGTCGGCGACCTGGAAGACCACCTGGGCGTGCGCCTGCTGCAGCGCACCACGCGCCGCCTGGCGCTGACCGATGCCGGTGAAACCTACCTGGCCCGCGTGCGGCACATCCTGAGCGATATCGACGAAGCCCATGCCGCCGCCCAGGCCCATGCGCAGGAGATGTCCGGCACCATACGCATCATGACGCCGCCGGTGTTCGCCGTGCACGTGCTGGCGCCGCTGGTGGCCGAATTCGGCCGGCGCTACCCCAAGGTAGTGCTCGACATCCATGTGGACTCGCCGCTGGTGCCGCCGGTCGAGGACTACGACCTCACGCTGCTGGGCGCCGGCGACGCCTTTGACGCCAACATCATCGCGCGGCCGATTGCCTCATCGGACGGTGTGCTCTGCGCCTCACCCGACTACCTGCGCCGCAACGGCACGCCGGCGCGGCCCGAGGACCTGCCGCAGTACCACAACCTGCGCGTCAAGCAAGCCGCCAACCGCCACCGCACCTGGCGCCTGACCAATCCCGACGAAGGCAAGCGCGTCATCGAAGTGCAGATAGAGCCCAGCATGCTGGTCAACCACAGCGACACGCTGATACGCGCCTGCGTGGACGGCGCCGGCATCATGAGCCAGTCCATAGACCTGGTGGCCAACCACCTCAACAGCGGCGCGCTGCAGCGCATCCTCGCGCCCTGGATCACCGGCACCAACACCTTGTACGCGGCGCTGCCCAGCCGCAAATTCATCCCGGTGCGCACCAGCGTGTTCCTCGAATTCATGACCGAGTACACGCGCAGGGTGATCAAGAGAATGGACACGCGGCAGGAGTGAGAGTTTCTTGTCCCCTCTCCCCCTGGGAGAGGGTTAGGGTGAGGGCCAGCGGCCTTCAACTTGCACCACGACACATCACCGTCGTCGGCCCCCATCCCCACCTCCCCCCAGCGGGGGAAGGAGCAACACGGGATGCATGCGCTTCTTGACGCAAAGCTTTCAAAAAACTTTCGCCCGAAAAGTTCCGTGAATTCGCGCCTTCATTGTTCCGATTTCGGCAATGGAATGTTCTGCAAACACGCACTTGTCTATCGCCCTTGCGGAACAAGGTTGGATGCATCGGTGAGCCACATTGATAACGCGACTCAGCGAGGAAGGCCCCTCGGGCACACAGCCCGTCCGACCGGATATTTCAAAAACTGTTCTAAAGGAAATTCATCATGAAATCGAATCTCGTCTCCGCCTCCGTTCTTGCCGTCTCCGCACTGGCCTTCTTCGGCTCGGCCAGCAGCTTTGCCGAAGGCCGCGATCCTTTTGCGCAAGACCAGGTGAAGTCGGTCAGCACCAAGACCCGCGCCGAAGTCAAAGCCGAGCTGGCACAAGCCCAGCGCGAAGGCTATTCCGTGAACATCGGCCGGACCTACCAGGACGTCTATTCGGCACCCGCCAGCAGCAAGACGCGCGCGGAAGTGAAAGCCGAAATCGGCACCACCGTGTCGGCCTCGGCCCTTGACCGCGACTTCCCTGTCGTCCAATAAGCGCATTCCGCGCTGTTGAGCGCTGTTGATCACCGGTGACGGCTGCAAAAGCAGCCGTCACCGGCAGCCACCAGTCGCAACACAAGGCATCCCGCTGTGCATTGGCGCAACGGGATGCCTTGCCGTGCGTGCGCCGTCAAAGGCCTCGCGCGCCGTACAGCGGGGCGACACCGGCGTACAGCGGGGCGACGCCGGCGTACAGCGCGGCAAAACGCGCCCCGCGCTCCTTCCATCGTGCCCGTTCGGCGGGCCGGGGCGTGTAGCTGTCCAGCGCCGCGGGCGCCTTCAGCACATCCTGCGCATCCGCCTTGTCCACACACAGCCAGGCGAGCCGGGCAGCGCCCAGGGCCGGCCCCACGGCGGAGTCCTCGCGCCGGATCACCTCCAGCCCCGTGGCGTCCGCCAGCATCTGGGCCCAGTAAGCGCTGCGCGAGCCGCCGCCTATCAGGCTGACCTGCGCTAGCCCGGCCCCGGTGGCCTGCAAGGCGGCGATGCCCTGGGCCAGTCCATGGCACACGCCTTCCAGCGTGGCGTTGACCAGGTCGGCGCGTACGGTGCCCGCATTCAGGCCAAAAAACACGGCCTCGGCCTGGGGGTTGTTGTGCGGCGTGCGCTCCCCGTTCAGGTAAGGCAGGAACAGCGGCGTGGACGCTCGCAGGCCGCGCGCCTCGGCCTCGGCCAGCAGCCGCCCGATGTCGGGCTCGCCGAGCAGCGAGGCGGTGAAATCCAGGCAGGAGGCCGCCGACAGCATGACCGACATCAGGTGCCAGGTGCGCGGCAAGGCATGGCAAAAGCTGTGCACCGCCTGCCCGGGATTGGAGACAAATTCGCGCGTGGCGACGAACACCACACCCGAAGTGCCCAGCGACAACATCGCGTCGCCCGGGCGGTAGACGCCGGCGCCCAGCGCACCGGCGGCGTTGTCGCTCGCGCCGGCCGCCACCGGGATGGCGCGCATGCCCCAGTGCCGCGCGAGGTCCGCGCGCAGCATGCCCGTAGTCTCCGGTCCCTCGTGCAGGGCCGGCATGTGCGCGCGCGACAAGTTGCAGGCGGCGAGCAGCTCGTCGCTCCAGCCGCGCCCGGCCACGTCCAGCCACAGCGTGCCCGCGGCGTCCGACATGTCGGTGGCGAACTCGCCGGTCATTCGCCAGCGCAGCCAGTCCTTGGGCAACAGCACCTGCCGCACGCGCTCGAACACTTGCGGCTCATGGCGCGCCACCCACAGGAGTTTGGGGGCCGTGAAGCCGGGCATCATCATGTTGCCGGTGATCTCGCGCGAACGCGGCACCTGGCGCTCGAGCAAGGCGCACTCCTCGGCGCTGCGCCCGTCGTTCCACAGGATGGCGGGCCGCAGGGCATGGCCTTGCGCATCGAGCAGGGTCGCGCCGTGCATCTGGCCGGTCAGGCCTATGCCCGCCAGCTCATCCGGGCTGCGCCCCGCCGCCGCCAGTCCGGCCAGCGCCTGCCGGACGGCGTCATCGCAGGCGCGCCACCAGTCCTGCGGGTCCTGCTCGCGCCACAAGGGGTGCGGCTGGTCGACCGCCAGCGGCGCGCTGCCGCTGGCCAGGACCTGGTGCCCGCGGTCCAGGACCACGGCCTTGACGCCGGACGTGCCGAGATCGATGCCGAGGAACATGCGTCAGCGCATCGGCGTCCACTTGGCCTGGCTGCCGGCGGACTCCACCACCTTCTCGATGAAGCGCACGCCGCGCGCGCCGTCGGCCAGGCGCGGGTAGTCGGCCTCCAGCGGATCGGGGGCCCGTCCCGCCTGCACCGCCCGGATGTGCGCGGCGACGCCGAGGTACACATTGGCAAAGGCCTCGAGGAAGGCTTCGGGATGGCCCGTGGGCAGCCGCGTGGCGCGGCGCGCGGCCTCGCCCAGCCAGGGCGAACCGCGGGTCAGCACGCGCGCGGGGCCGTCGATGGGCTGGTGCACCAGGCGATTCGGCTCCTCCTGGTGCCACACCAGTGTGCCCTGGCTGCCGAACACCCGCAGGCGCAGGTCGTTCTCGCAGCCGACCTCGATCTGCGAGGCGATGAGCACGCCCCTGGCGCCATTGGTAAAACGCAGCAGCACATTGCCGTCATCGTCCAGCCGGCGCCCGGGCACAAAGGCCGTCAGGTCCGCGCAAATGCTGTCCAGCTCCAGGCCGGTCACCGTGGCCACCAGGTTTTCGGCGTGCGAGCCGATGTCGCCCATGGCGCCGGCCAGGCCACTGCGCGCGGGGTCGGTGCGCCAATCAGCCTGCTTCTGGCCCGTGGCTTCCAGGTTGGTGGCGAGCCAGCCCTGGTTGTATTCGACGATGACCTTGCGCAGCTCGCCGATCAGGCCCTTGGCCACCAACTCGCGGGCTTCGCGCACCATGGGGTAGCCCGTGTAGTTGTAGGTCACTCCGAACACGCAGCCACTGCGCTGCGCGGCGCGCTCCAGCGCCTGGGCTTCTTCGCTGCTGTGCACCAGCGGCTTGTCGCAGACCACGTGGATGCCCGCCTCGGCGAAGGCCTGGGCCACCGGGAAGTGCACGTGGTTGGGCGTGACGATGGACACGAAGTCTATGCGTTCGTGCGCCGGCCGCTTGAGCTCATCGGCCAGCAGGTCCTGCCAGCGCCCGTGGTTGCGCGCGTCGGCCAGCCCCAGCTCGGCGCCCGAAGCGCGCGCACGATGCGGGTCGGACGACAGCGCGCCGGCCACCAGCTCCATCTGGCCGTCCAGCGCCATCGCCTTGCGGTGTACCGCGCCTATGAAGGCGCCCTGCCCGCCGCCCACCATGGCGTAACGCAGCTTGCCCGTCATGACCCGGCCATCCCGCCCTGTTTGGCCTTGTCGAAGACGGCGTCGAAGGCGCCCGCCGCCGGCTTGAAGTCCAGCCGCTTGCAATAGGCCGCGCTCTCTGTGGCGCCGTGCACGCGGTCCATGCGGCTGTCCTCCCACTCCACGCTGAGCGGCCCGGCATACGCGATGTCGTTGAGCGCGACGATGATGGACTCGAAGTCGATCATGCCGCGGCCCACGCTGCGGAAGTCCCAGTAGCGGCGCGCGTCGCCGAAGCTGGTGTGGCCGCCGAACACGCCGGCCGTCCCGTCGCCCTTGCCCCACCAGACATCCTTCATGTGCACGTTGTAGATGCGGTCGCTGAAGGTGCGCAGGAACTTGACGTAGTCCACACCCTGGTAGCCCAGGTGGCTGGGATCGAAATTAAAACCGAAGCGCCTGTGCCCCGCCACCGCCTCGACGGCGCGCTGCGCCGACGCCGTGTCGAATGAGATCTCGGTAGGGTGCACTTCCAGGGCGAAGTTCACGCCGCAGGATTCGAAGACGTCCAGGATGGGCTTCCAGCGCTGCGCGAAATCCGCGAAACCCTTGTCCCAGTACGCCTGCGGTGTCGGCGGGAAGGCGTACAGCGAATGCCAGATCGAGGAACCCGTGAAGCCGGTGACCGCTTTCACGCCCAGCTTGGCCGCCGCGCGCGCCGTGTCCTGCATCTCGCGCGCGGCGCGCTGGCGCACGCCCTCGGGGTCGCCGTCGCCCCACACATGCGCGGGCAGGATGGACTGGTGGCGCTCGTCGATCAGGTCGCACACGGCCTGGCCCACAAGATGGCTGCCGATCGCGAAGCAGCGCAAGCCGTGCTTTTCCAGCAGGTTGCGCTTGTCCTGCAGGTAGCGGTCGCTGCCCAGCGCTTCCTGCACGTTGAAGTGGTCGCCCCAGCAAGCGAGCTCGAGCCCGTCGTAGCCCATGCCGCGCGCCAGGGGTGCGAGTTCGGCCAGCGGCAGGTCGGCCCACTGTCCGGTGAAAAGTGTGACGGGTCTGGCCATGATTGCCTCAGAACGGGGAGTCGGGGAAATAGTACTGTTTGGCGTTGTCCTTGGTCACCAGCACCGAGGGGATGATGGTGGAGGCCGGCAGCTTCTCGCCCTTGACGCGCGCGGCCGCAGTGAGCTTCATCGCGTCGGCGATCATGGCGGGCGAATAGGTCACGTCGGCCGTGACCATCTTGTCGCCGTCCATCACCTTCTTGATGTAGTCCTTGGAACCGGCGCCGCCCAGCACCATCTTGATGTCGCCGCGCTTGGCCTGGTCTATCGCCTTCTGCACGCCCACGGCCATGTCGTCGTCCGAGGCCCACACCGCGTCGATCTGCTTGAAGCGCGTGAGGTAGTCCTGCATCACCTTGAAGGCATCGTCGCGGTTCCAGTTGCCGTGCTTGGCATCCAGCACCTTGATGTCGGGGTGGCTCTTCATCACCGCCATGAAGGCGTCGACGCGCTGGTTGTCGATCACGGTCGGGATGCCGCGCAGCACGACGACGTTGCCCTTGCCGCCCATGGCCTTGGCCATGTACTCACCCGAGACCTTGCCGAAGCCGGGGTTGTCGCCCGCCACGTAGGCGTCCTGCGCGCCGGCATCGGTCAGGCCCCGGTCCACCACGGTGACGTACACACCCTTGCCCTTGACCTGCGCGACGGGCTGCGTGAGCGGCGCGGACTCAAACGGGAGGATCACCAGCGTGTCGATCTTGTTGGCCGTCTGCAAGTCCTGCACCTGGTTGGCCTGTTCGGCGGCCGAGCCGGCCGTCTTGACGGTGACCTTCAGGCCGGGGTACTGCTTTTCCAGCTCCGTCTTGGTGCGGTTGGCCCAGTACACCACCCCACCCGTCCAGCCGTGGGTGGCGGCGGGGATGGACACGCCGATGTGCGGCTTGTTCTGCGCCAGCGCGGCCGGCGCGGCGCCGAGCAAGGCCAGGACGGCGGCGCCTGCCGCGAGCAATTGGGTGATCGGTTTCATGGTTTGTCTCCTCTTTGGGTTGGCTGAAAGGTTGGCTGAAAAACGGCAGCGCCGCCGGTGAACTCCATCATTTACGCCCGCGCTGGAAGAACGCCACCGCGATGATCACAAAGCCCTGCACCGCGGCGTTCAGGTAAACGCTGATGATGCTGGTGAGGTTCAGGATGTTGCTGATCACCGAAAGCAGCACCGCGCCTATGACGGTGCCGGTGATGCTGCCGGCGCCGCCCTTGAGCGCCGTGCCGCCGACGATCACGGCCGCGATCGCCTCGAGCTCCCAGAGCAGGCCGGTGGACGGCGAGGCCGAGCCCAGGCGCGGCACATAGAGCACGGTGGCGATGCCGACACAAACGCCCAGCAGCACATAGGTGAGCACCTTGACGCGGTCGACCTCCACGGCCGCATAGCGGGCCACCTGCTCGTTGGAGCCTATGGCCTGCACGTAGCGGCCGTAGGCCGTGCGGTTCAGGATCAGGCCGCCCAGCAGCGCGACCACGACAAAGACCCACACCGGCACGGGCACGCCCAGCCAGCTGCCGTAGTACACCGGGCCGTAGGCGCTGGCCAGCGAGCCGTCCAGCGTGATGGCGCCGCCATTGGAGAAGTAGGTGAGGTAGGCGCGGAAAATGCCCAGCGTCCCCAGGGTCACGATAAAGGGTTCTATGCGCCCCTTGCTGATCAGCAGGCCGTGGGCCAGGCCGAACAGCGCGCCCAGGCCGACGGCGCAGGCCATGCCGGCCAGGATGGCGGCCAGCGGCGGCCAGCCGGCGCCCGCGGCGGCGTTCATCAGCAGGATCATGGCGCCCGCGATCAGCGCCGCCATGGACCCCACCGACAGGTCTATGCCGCCGGAAATGATCACAAAACACATGCCCACGGCGATGATGCCGATGAACGCCGTTCGGGTCAGCACGTTCATGGCGTTGTCCAGGCTGGCGAAGTTTTCGTTCAGCATGGCGCCGAGCAGGCACACCAGCACCAGGCCCGCCAGCGGGCCGCCGCCGCGCAGGCCGGCCCAGCGGCGCGCGACCATGGGCGCCGGCGATACACCGGCCATGGGTTTAGTGGGTTCCAGTTGCATGGGCGATCAGCAGTTCTTCAGTGAGCTGGTCCTGCGGCAACTCGGCCGCCATCCGGCCCTGGCGCATGACGATGACGCGGTGGCACAGGCCTATGAGTTCAAGCAGCTCGGACGAGACGATGACGACGGCGCGGCCCTCGTCGGCCAGGCGCCGGATCAGGAAATAAATGTCGCGCTTGGCCCCCACGTCCACGCCGCGCGTCGGCTCGTCGAGCACCACGACTTGCGGCTGCGGCTGCAGCACGCGGGCCAGCGCCAGCTTCTGCTGGTTGCCGCCGGACAGTGCCGATGCCGGCACGCCGGCCGCCGCGCGTATGCCGAAGGCTTCGCTCGCCTGCTTCAGGGCCGCGCGCTCCGCCGCGGGGTCCAGCCAGGGCTGGGCGTAGCGCTCCAGCGCCATCAGCGTGAGGTTCTCCGGCACGCCCATGCGCAGGTGCAGGCCGCGGCCCTTGCGGTCCTCGCTGAGATAGGTCAGCCCCAGGCGCGAGGCTGAGCGCGGGCTGCGCCGCGTCCACGGGCGGCCCGCGATGTCCACCGCCGCGCAGCTCGCGGGGCGCAGGCCCAGCAGGCCTTCAAACAACTCAGTCCGGCCGGCGCCGACCAGCCCGGCAAAGCCCAGGATCTCGCCGGCGCGCACCTGGAAGCTCACGTCCTGCGCCCAGCCGGGCACCTGCAGGTCCCGGACCTTGAGCAGCGCCTGCGCGCCCTCGGGCACGGGCTGCCGCGGCGGAAACAGGTCGCTGAGCTCGCGGCCCACCATGAGGCTGGCCATTTGCTGCCGGGTCACGCTGCCCGTGGGCCGGTGCGCCACCAGGCGGCCGTCGCGCATGACCAGCACTTCGTCGGTGATGCGTTCAACCTCGTCCAGCTTGTGCGAAATGTAGAGCACCGTGGCGCCCTGGCCACGCAGCTGCGCGATCAGGGCGAACAGCCGCTCGGTTTCGGAGGGTGTGAGCGTGGCGGTGGGTTCGTCCATCACCAGCACGCGGGCATTGCGGCTCAGGGCCTTGGCGATCTCCACCAGCTGCTTCTCGGCCACGATCAGGTCGCGCACGCGCCGGCCGGGGTCGCAGGCCAGCCCCACCGAGCGCATCGCCGCCTCGGCGCGGCGCGCCATCGCCCGCTCGTCCAGCAGGCCGTGGCGCGTCAGCTCATGCCCAAGGAAAATGTTCTGCGCGATGCTCAGGTCGTCGGCGAGGTTGAACTCCTGGTGGATCATCACGATGCCTTCGGCCTCTGCGTCGCGCGGGCCCCTGAAACTCACGGCCTGCCCGCCTATCTCCACCGAGCCCTCGCTGGCCGGTTCATAGCCGGCCAGTATCTTCATGAGCGTGGACTTGCCGGCACCGTTCTCGCCCAGCACACCGTACACCCGCCCGGGCGCAAAAGCGAAGCTCACGCCATGCAGCACCTGCACGGGCCCGAAGCGCTTTGTCACCTGCTGGAAGCCGACGTCCGGGTTCATGGTGCGCGCTCCTGCCGGTGCCTCAGTCAAAGATCGCGGCGTTCACGCGGTTTTCCAGCCACTCCTGCCGCCCGCTCACCGGCCGGGGCCGCAGGTCCTGCACGAAGGCGTATTCCGCCACCTCGCTGAGCTTCATGTCCCCGCCCAGGATGCCGCGGCCCAGGTCGCCGTCCCAGCGGGCGTAGCGCTCGGCGCGAAAACGCTCGAGCTCACCGGCTTCCACCAGCCGCGCGGCGCTCTTGAGCGCCAGGGCCAGCGCGTCGATGGCGCCAGCGTGCCCGTGCAGGATGTCCACCGGGTCCATGCTCTGGCGGCGCACCTTGGCGTCGAAGTTGAAGCCGCCGCTGCCGACCCCGCCCGCGCGCAGGATCTCGTACATCGCCAGCGTGAGGTCTTCCACGCTGTTGGGGAACTGGTCGGTGTCCCAGCCGTTCTGCGGGTCACCGCGGTTGGCGTCTATGCTGCCGAAGATGCCCAGCGCGGCAGCCGTGGCAATCTCGTGCTGGAAGCTGTGGCCCGCCAGCGTGGCGTGGTTGGCCTCGATGTTCAGCTTGATTTCGCGCTCCAGGCCGAAGTCCTTGAGGAAGCCATAGACCGTGGCGCTGTCGTAGTCGTACTGGTGCTTGGTGGGCTCAAGCGGCTTGGGCTCTATCAGCAGCTGGCCCGCGAAACCTATCTTGTGTTTGTGCTCCACCACCATCTGCATGAAGCGGCCGAGCTGGCGCCGCTCACGGCGCAAGTCGGTGTTGAGCAGCGTGTCGTAGCCTTCGCGCCCGCCCCACATCACGTAGTTCGCGCCACCCAGGCGATGGGTCGCGTTGAGCGCGCTGAAGACCTGCGTCGCGGCGTAGGCGAAGACTTCGGGGTCGGGATTGCTCGCGGCGCCGGCGGCGTAGCGTGGATGGCTGAACAGGTTGGCCGTGCCCCACAGCAGCGCGATTCCCGTCTCCTGCTGCTTTTGCGCCAGCACGTCCACCATGGCCGACAGGTTGCTGCGGTAGTCCGCCAGGCTCGCGCCCTCGGGCGCCACGTCGGTGTCGTGAAAAGTGTAGAAAGGCACGCCCAGCCGCGAGATCAGGCCGAAGGCGGCGTCGGCCTTGCGGCGCGCCAGCGTCAGCTCGTCGCCGGGCACATGCCAGGGCCGCGCGAAGGTCGCCTGCCCGAACACGTCGTTGCCGGGCCACACAAAGGTATGCCAATAACAGACGGCCAGCCGCAGGTGCTGCTCCATCGTCTTGCCCAGCACGCGCTCCTTGGCGTCGTAATGGCGGTAGGCCAGCGGATTCGTCGACTGCGGGCCCTCGTAACGGACCTGGGGAAGGGATTCAAAGGAGGTCATGGATGCGCCGGAACAATCAAAATGGCGATGCTAGTCCTCGTGCCGCCGCGCAAGTTTGCGAATTTGGCGAGCGCGGCTTGTGAAATTTCTTTCTGCATTGCAGCAATTGGTGCGATAGGCGGGATAGTCGCCGGCATGGCCACCCCTCAGCCGGCTCGCGGCGCGGAAACGCTCGCACCGGAGGTCGCCAGGTAGCAGGCATACAGCGAAGTCGTTGCCGTGATGAACAGCCTGTTGCCGCGCGGGCCGCCGAACTCGAGGTTGGCCACCGGCTCCGGGATGAGGATCTTGCCCAGCAGCTCGCCTTGCGGCGTGAAGCAATGGACGCCGTCGCCGGCGCTGGTCCAGACATTGCCGAGAACGTCCACGCGCAGCCCGTCCGGGATGCCGCTGTCCACCGTCGCGAACACCTCGCCGCCCAGCAAGCGGTCTCCGCTCACCAGGAAGGAGCGGATGTGGCGCGGCCCCTGGGGATCGTGCGAGGCGCCCGAATCCGCGATATACAGCCGCCGCCCGTCGGGCGAAAAAGCCAGCCCGTTCGGCTGGACAAAGTCGGTCACGACCGCCTCCACGCGGCCGCTGACGGTGTCGACGCGGAACACGTAGCGGCCGCCGTACTCAGGCTCTGCCGCGTAACCCTCGTAATCGGAGAGGATGCCGTAGGACGGGTCGGAGAACCACAAGGCTCCATCGGGCCCCAGCACCAGGTCGTTGGGCGAGTTGAGTTTTTTTCCCTGGAACGAGGAGGCCAGCACCGTGCGGCGCCCGTCGTGGCCGGTGCGGCTCACGCAGCGCGTTCCGTGCTCGCAGCTGAGCAGGCGGCCCTCACCGTCGCGCGTGTTGCCGTTGGCGAAATCGGAAGGCTTGCGGAACTCCAGCACGCACCCGGGCCCGGCACCGTCGGGTACCCAGCGCAGGATGCGGTTGTTGGGGATGTCGCTGAACAGCAGGAAATCACCCGCGGGGAAATACACCGGCCCTTCGGCCCAACGCGCACCGCTGTAGAGTTTTTCCACAAAAGCGTTGGGAGGCACCAGGCCGCGAAAGCGGGTGTCGTGCAGGCGGAAATCACCGCGAATCCCATAGCGTTCACCCATGCTCACATCCCTTCATCTCACTTTGGCCGATCTTCCGTACAGCAGCAGCATGGCCAGTATCAGCGCTCCGTAAATGATCTGGCGGCCCGCTTCGGGCATCTGCAAAACCGCCAGCATGCTTTGCAACAGCACGATGAACACGACGCCGGCGACCGTGCCCAGGTAGCTGCCGCGCCCGCCCAGGATGTTGGTGCCGCCCAGCACCACGGCCGCGATCGCCGGCAGCAGGTAGGGGTCGCCCATGGCCTGGTAGGCGTTGCCTGAATACCCGGCCAGCATCACCCCGGCGAACGCCGCCAGCATGCCGCAGGCGACGAAACAGGCGACCGTCATCCTGGCGGTGCGCACGCCGCTGAGGTAGGCGGCGCGCTCGCTGTTGCCGATCACGTAGACATAACGGCCGGCCGCCGTGCGCGTCAGCAGCAGGTACACCAGCAGCGAAACGGCTGCCCAGGCCAGCACCGCGTTGGGCAGGCCCAGGGTCCTGCCCACGGCCAGCTCGCGCATCAGCGGCGTGGCGGCGTCCTGGGGCGCATGGCCGCCGGTGTACAGCACCATCAGCCCCTGCAGCACGGCATTGGCACCCAGCGTGAAAATCATGGAGGGGATGCGCAGCAGCGCCACACCCAGGCCGTTGGCCAGCCCGACCAGCGCGCCGCAGAAGAGGCCGGCCGGGATGGCCCAGCCGGCCCCATAAGCCGACCCCGCGGCGGCGGCCATCATGGCGCCGGTGGTGATGGTCCAGGGCACCGACAGGTCGATGTGGCCCAGCAGGATGACGGCCATCAGCCCCGCCGCGGCCAGCCCGAGGAAAGCGGCGATCTGCAGCTGCTGCAGCAGGTAGGCGGGCATCAGGAAATTGCGGTTCACGGCGCTGCCGGCCAGCAGCAGCAGCAGGCAGCACAGCCCCACCACGGCGGGCGGGTTCAGCAGCAGGCGCTGCATAGGGCTCTTCGCCCTAGCGGTTGCGGACGAAGGCTGCGCAGCGACCAGTTCACCGGTGCTCATCAAAACAGCTCCAGGCGGTTTCTGACGCGCAACACGCGCGCCGCGCCCATGCACACGGCGGCCAGCAGGATCAGGCCCTCAAAAAGGGGCTGCCAGAGCGCCGGCGCATTGAAGACGAACAGCAGGTCGCCGATGGTGCGCAGCACGAAGGCGCCCAGGATGGAGCCGACCATCCCGCCGGTGCCGCCATACAGGGAGGTGCCGCCTATCACGACCGCCGCGATCGAATTGAGGGTGTACAGGCCGGCCTGCGGGCCGCTGGCTTCGCCCGACAGCGCGATCAGGGACAGCAGCAGGCCGGCCACACCCGAAAGCAGGCCGGCCACGGTATAGGCCAGGAACTTGGCGCGGTCCGACGGAACGCCGGAGAGGTAGGCCGCCTGCTCCGACGACCCGACGGCATAACATGCGCGGCCCGTCACCGTGCGCTTCAAAGGCATCCACCCCAGCACGACCAGCACGGCCAACAGCACCATGGTGGCGGGAATCACGCCGAACAGCCGGCCTGTCAGCGCGTCCGACAGCCCCTCGCTGACCTCGCCGCCCGGCGCGGGCCGCAGCAGCAGGGCAAAGCCGAAATACACCGCGCCGGTGGCGAGCGTGACAATGATGGGCTGCAGGCGCCCGAACACCACGATGGCGCCGTTGAGGGCGCCGGCCGCCGCGCCGCAGGCGAGCACCAGCACAATGCCCAGCGCCACCTGCCAGGGCGCCCCGTTCACGACCGTGGAAGCCAGGCAGCCGGTCAGCACCATGACCATGCCGACGGAGAGATCCAGCCCCCGGGTGATGACGGGCAGCGTCTGCGCCATGGCCACGATGGCCAGCAGCACCGCCTTGTTGGACGCGGTGGTCACGATGGCCGCGGAAATCGAGCGCGGGTGCTCCATCAGGAACAGCGCGAACATCACGATGAACACCGCCAGCGCGGCCAGCGGCCCGCCGTTGCGCCGCAATGCCATGCGCCATTCGCCGCGCCGGCTCATACGGTGGCGGCCTCCCGGCCGCCGGGTGAGACGTTGAGCGAGGAGGCCACGATGGCGTGCTCGCTGATATCGCCGCCGGCCAGTGTGCGGGCAATCCGGCCCTCGTACATGATGAGCACGCGGTCGGCCAGGCCTATGAGCTCTTCATAGTCGGTGGAATACAGCAGCACGGCCACACCCCGGGCGGCCAGCTCGCGCAGCAGCGCATACAGCTCCTGCTTGGTGGCCACGTCGATGCCGCGGGTCGGGTCGTTGAGCAGCAGCACGCGCGGCTGGGCCATCAGCCATTTGGCGATCACCACCTTTTGCTGGTTGCCGCCCGACAAGGTCTGCACCGGGTCTTGCGCATCGCCTATCTTGATGCGCAGTTGCTCCACCATGCGCGCCACGGCGGAGGACTCCGCCGCCGCGCTGAGCATGCCCAGGCGCGTTAGCGCCGGCAGGTTGGCCAGGCTCATGTTCTCGCGGATGCTCATGGGCAGGATCAGCCCCTCGGTCTTGCGGTCCTCGGGGATCAGCGCGATGCCCAGCTCCGGGCCCTTGCAGACATGCGGCGCCAGGTCGCGGCGCAACTGGCCGAACACCTGCACCTTGCCCTGCACGCCCTTGAGCACGCCGAACAGCGCCAGCAGCAGCTCCCGCTGCCCCTGCCCGTCCAGCCCTCCCAGCCCGACGATCTCGCCGGCCTTGATCTCCAGCGAGATGTCGTGCAGCGCGGGGGGCCAGCCCAGGCCCTGCACGCTGATGGCGGGCTGGGCCCAGGGCGCGGGGCCGGTTTTCGGCGGATAGGTCTTGGCGACGTCGCGGCCTATCATCAGCTGCACCACCTGCGCATCAGATCGGCTGCCGCCGACGAAGCTGTCCACGCGCCTGCCGCTGCGAAACACCGAGCAGGTGTCGGCCAGCGCCTTGACCTCATGCATGCGGTGCGAGATGAACAGGATGCCCACGCCGCGCACGCGCAACTGGAACAACAGCGTGTAAAGCCGCTCCACGTCCTCGCTGCTCAGCGCCGAGGTCGCCTCGTCCAGGATCAGCAGGCGCGGTTTCAGGCTCAGCGCCTTGGCGATCTCGATCAGCTGGCGGCGTGAAAGCGGCAGGTCCCGCACGCGCTCCCTGGGGTGGATGTCGCCGCACCCCAGCATGGCCAGCAGGGCGGCAGCCTGCGCCTGCTGCGCCTTCGCGTCGATCAGCCCGCGCCGGCGCGGCGGCCGCGACAGGAAGATGTTCTCGGCCACTGAGAGGTCCGGCACCAGGGACAGTTCCTGGAACACGCAGGCGATCCCATGGTCGCGGGCGACGTTGGGCGAAGCCAGGCGCAGCTCCACGCCGTCCATGAGGATGCGGCCGGCGTCGGGCTGCACCACCCCGGCGATGACCTTGATCAGGGTGGACTTGCCCGCGCCGTTTTCCCCCAGCACGGCGTGGATCTCGCCGGCATGGCAGGTGAGATCCGCGCCGTCCAGCGCGCGCACGCCCGCGTAGCGCTTGGAGATGTCCTGGAGCTGCAGCAAGGTCTGGGGCACGGCGCCTTCCTTCAGGTGTTCCCTTCGCTCTGCTTCATGATGTCCGGCGCCGTGATGTTGATGTTGCACGGCGGGAACTCATTGGCCACGTAGAACGTGTCCGGCAGCTCGGGATAGAAGTTTTTCCCCGGCGCCATCTGCGCGTATTCCACATAAGGAATGGGCACCGAGATGTACTGGGGCAGCTTCTGCCCTTGCAGCGCGGCGATGGCCGCCTTCAGCGCCACGGCGACCAGGCCGGGGGACTGCGCGGCCGAAGCACCCTTGAGCCCGTCCTTGTGGTGCGCGTAGACCATCTTGCGAAAACCGTTCTCGCCCTCGGCACCTATGGGCACGAAGGGATGTTTGGCCTCGATGAGCGCACGGACCGTGCCGTTGGAGCCGGCCTGGGTGTAAATGCCGTTGAACCGGCCGTGCACGGCGATGGCGTCCGCCGCCACTTTCTGGGAGGTGCCGTCGTCCCAGTTGCCGACCACCTCGACGATCTGCACGCCCTTGTGCTTTTCCATGATCTCGCGAAAGCCCAGGTGTCGGTCGCGATCGACCGAGTTGCCCGGAAGCCCGCGGATTTCCAGCACCTTGCCGCTGGTGACGCCGTTCTTCTCCAGCCAGCGCCCCATGAGGCGGCCCATCTCGAACTGGTCTTCGTTGACCTGGATGACCTCGTCGGTGTCCAGCACGTTGTCAAAGGGGATCAGGACCACGCCCGCATCCTTGGCGCGCTTGATCACCGGCTTGAAGGAGGTGGGCGACACCGCGATGGTGAGGATGGCGTCGAAACCCGCGTTGATGAAGTTGTCGATGGCGCCCAGCTGCGCGGCGACGTCGGTGCCGGTGGAGACCACCTTCAGTTCCTTGATGTGGGGCTTGATCTCGGGTGTCGCCGCATAGGCCTTGAGCGACTTGATCATCTGGATGCGCCAGCTGTTTCCCGCATAGCCGTTGGCCAGGGCGATGCGGTAGGGCCCCTTGCGGGCCGGGTACTGGATGGTCTTGGTGCTGGAGGAAAAGGGCTTGAAGCAGCCCGGCTCATAGGTCTGCGCCGCCGCAGGTCCCGCAATACCAGCCAGTGCTGCGCCTGCGCCGGCGGCGAGGATGTCTCTTCTCGTATGCATGGTTGTCTCCTGATCGTTATTTGCCGGCCTGGCGGCGGCATGGGCGCGATGGCTAAACCGCGCGGCTTGGTCGTAGTGAGCAGCGACTCCCAGGCCAATCGCTTTGTCACCCTACGAATGGCAAAACCGTTTCTCTCGTGCTTGTCAGTACTTGCGGTTGGGAAATTCCTTCGCCGCGACCTCCGCGGGGAATACCCCCTCTATCGTCTTGATCCAGCGCGGCAGGGTCTGGCCCGCGGCGGCCTTGGCCGCGGCCTCCATCAGCTGCGGGCCCAGCAGCGGGTTGCACTCCACGCTCACATTCATCTTGCCGGCGATCATGGCTTCGAAGGCACCCTTGACGGCGTCGACGCCGATGACGAGGATGTCCTTGCCGGGCTTGAGGCCCGCCTCCTCGATGGCCTGGATAGCGCCTATGGCCATATCGTCGTTGTGCGCGTAGAGGACATTGATTTTTTTGCCCTCGGCCTTGAGGAAGGCTTCCATCACTTCCTTGCCCTTGGCGCGCGTGAAGTCGCCGGTCTGGGAGCGGATGACCTTGTAGCGCGCATTCCCCTTGAGGACTTCGTCAAATCCCTTCTTGCGGTCTATGGCCGGGTCCGAGCCGACCGTTCCCTGCAGCTCGACGATGTTCACCGTCCCCGTGCCGTTCTTCGTGTTATCCAGAAGCCACTGCGCCGCGCGGCGGCCTTCCTCGACGAAATCGGAGCCTATGAAGGTGGTCCAGGTGGACGGGTCTTTCACCACCACGTTGCGGCTTTCCAGGATCACGGGGATCTTCGCGGCCTTGGCTTCCTTGAGCACCGTGTCCCAGCCTGTGGTGACCAGCGGCGCGAGGATGATGACGTCCACCTTCTGGCTGATGAAGGAGCGGATCGCCTTGATCTGGTTCTCCTGCTTTTGCTGCGCGTCGGAAAACTTCAGTTCATGGCCGGCCGCCTTGGCCGCGGCTTTTACCGACTCGGTGTTGGCGGTCCGCCATTCGCTTTCGGCGCCCGTCTGGGCAAACCCGATCACCAGCTTCTTGCCGGCGGCTTGGGCATGGGCAAACGGGCTCCACGCCGCCGCCAGGCCGGCGCCGGCCAGAATTGCCGTGAAAGTGCGTCGCTGAAGCTGTTTCATGTTTTGTCTCCTCAGTTGGTTTTTCGAATCGCGCCGCCACTCCTTGCTTTCAGCTGCTCCCGGTGCGGCGGCGGGAGCAGCGCTGTTGCTATCCGGGATACCAGACGACGCGGGGCTCGTCGGCGGGGCGCTGGTAGGCCCACGCGGCCTCCACGAGCCGCGCCATGTCGTAGCGAGGCCGCCAGTCCAGAAGAAATTTCGCCTTGCTGTTGTCCAGCCATGTCGAGTGGTAAGGCGTGCGCAGGGGAACCAGCGGCACGCCGCGCGTGCGCGCCAGGTAGTCGCCGAGTTCGCCGTAATCGACCGGCTCATCCATGCAGACGTTCATCCGCTGGTGCCTGGCCCGCGGCGCATCGAGCGCCAGCAAAAGCGCCTCCACCAGGTCGTCCACATGCACGAAGTTGCGCTTGACCGGTTTGCCTTGCAGGTCCAGCATGACCGGAACAGCCCCTGACGCGCTGTATTCGCGCGCCTTGTCGGCATCCACCAGCTCACACCAGCGCGGGCCTCCGAAGACGTCGTCGCCAAAAGACAGGGAATAGCGGAAGTCATCCTTTTCCATGATCCAGGGCGCGCGCAGGCAGCAGCTGTTGAGTCCGTACTGGATCTGGTATTGCTCCAGCATGACTTCCTCGAGCACCTTGGACAGGGCATAACACCCCGGGTAGGCGCTGTGCGGCTGGCTTTCGACGACGGGAACGCTGTGCGGATAGTAAAAATGCCCTACCGCGGCATCACCGCCCACGAGCAGGAACTGCCGGAATGTCTTGCTGGCGCGGCACTCCTCGAGCAGCCAGAACATCCCCTTGACCGCCACGTCCATCACCTCGTCCGGCGTCTCCTTGCTGGTGGCAAGGTGCAGCACGTGCGTGGCGCCTTCCAGCGCGCGGCGGACGTCGGCGCGATGCTGGATGGAGCCGTGCACCGATTCGACGCGAGGATGCGGCGGCAAGGCCCGGTTGTGGCACAGCGCGCGAATTTCGAACCCCTCGTAGCGCGCATCGCCCAGCAGGCGTTCCATGAACGCGCGACCGACCTTGCCGGTCGCGCCCGTCACCAGGATGAGATCACGCGCGGCCGGGGCGTTCATGTCCAGCCACCGTCGACGACCAGGTCATGCGCGGTGATCATGCTGCTGTCATCTGACGCGAGAAAGAGCACGGCGCGCGCGAGGTCCGCGGGTGCAAGTTCGCCGGGCAGGCATTGCGCTTTGGCCAGTTCGGCCTTCGCTTGCGGCGTCACCCACAGCCGGATCTGCTTTTCGGTCATGACCCATCCCGGCACAACCGTGTTGACGCGGATGCGATGGGCGCCGAAATCGCGCGCCAGGCTTCTGGTGAGCCCCTGGACCGCGGACTTGCAGGTGGTGTACACGGGCATGCCGCCGGTCTTGACCATCCAGCTCACGGAGCCGAAATTGATGATCGAGCCCCCGCCCAGGGCTTTCATGTCCTTGAAAACTTCCTGCGCGGCGAAAAAGTAGTGCTTGAGGTTGACCGCCACGCCGCTGTCCCAGGACTCCGGCGTGGTCTCTTCAATGAGATGGCGCTGGTCATTCGCCGCGTTGTTCACCAGCACCTGGATGGCGCCTATGCGCTGGCGCAGCGTGCCGATGGCGCTGCGCAGGCGGGGCGTGTCGGTAACATCACATTCCTCGAAATGGACGCCGGGCAGGCCTTCACGCGCCAGCCTGGCCTGCAAAGCCAGGGCGCCTTCGGTATCTATATCCACAAACCCCACCTTGGCGCCTTGCGCGGCGAAATGCTCCACCAGGCACGCGCCTATCCCCGTCGCGCCACCGGAGATGAACACGCTTTTGCCCTTGAGACTCGGATAGCGGGTTTGCTCAGTCATCGAGTTCCTCGTTGCTTGCCCGGGAAGCATTGGCATTTCGCGCACACGACAAAGCGGCGTCTTCGTGCGTTGACGCCCGCGGATCCGGCTCGCGATGCCACGCGACGGGGCCCGGACGGTACCCGCATCACGATCAGCAGAGTGGCGATGCTAGCGGGCGTGCCTGCGCGGCAGCTTGCGAAATTGCCGAGCGTGGCTTATGAAATTTCTTTCTGCATCGCAGCAATCGGCGCAATGTGCCAAGATCGGCCTTCCATGACCAAAAGCCCGACCCCGCGCCGGCCCGACCGGACCAGCGGCCCCGCAGTCCTGCGCGTGGCCCTGCTGTTCCACGCCAGCAAGGTCTATGACCGCGAGATCCTCATCGGCATCGGTGACTATGTGAAGCAGACGCGCGTGGCCTGGGACCTGTTCCTGGAGGAGGACTTCCGCTTTCGCCTCGACGGCATCCACGAGTGGGAGGGCGACGGCATCATCGCGGACTACGACGATCCCGCCGTCGCGCGGGCGCTCGCGGGTGCCCATGTGCCGGTCATCGCCATCGGCGGCTCCTATGAAGACCCCGCCTGCTACCCGGGACAGGTCCCCTACGTGGCCACCGACAACCAGCTGCTGGTGGCGCGCGCGCTCGAGCACCTGGTGGAAGCCGGCGTGACGCGCTTCGCCTGCTACAGCCTTCCGGAATCACCGCTCAACCGCTGGGCGCAGGAACGCGAAAGGGCGTTCTCGGCATGGCTGCTGCGCAATGGCGCTTCGGGTGAGATCCATCGCGGCCTGGCCACCAGCGCGCCCACCTGGGGGAGCGCCACCAAAAAGCTGATCGACTGGCTGGACAGCCTGCCCAAGCCGACAGGCATCGTCGCCGTCACCGACGCGCGCGCGCGCCAGCTGTTGCAGGCCTGCATCGTCGCCAACATCGCGGTGCCCGACGAAGTCGCGATCATCGGCATCGACAACGATACGCTGGGACAGCACCTCACCCGCATCGAGCTCAGTTCCGTGAGCCAGGGCACGGCCGAGATGGGCCGGCGGGCCGCGCAGCTGCTGCACCAGGCGCTGAGCGGCTCGCCGGTGCGCGGCGCCCGCGTGGTGGTGCCGCCGGCCGAGGTGCACAGCCGGGCGTCGACCGCGCGCGACGTCCAGCACAGCCCGCAAGTGATGCGGGCGCTCTATTACATACGCCAGTACGCCTGCCAGGGCATCAAGACCGAGCAGGTGGCCGAAATGATGGGCATGTCGCGTTCATCGCTGGAGATGTACTTCCGCCGGGACCTCAAGCGCTCCGTGCACGACCTGATCCTGCAGTGCAAGCTGGAGCACTGCTTTGAATTGTTGGCCCACACGGACACCGGCATCGCGGAGGTTGCGCTGGCCTCGGGCTTTCGTTCGGTGCAATACCTGAACGCCGTGTTCCGGCGCGAGGTGGGCTCGACACCTGCGGTGTGGCGGGAAGCCAGACAGGCCGTTGAATCCCGTTGACCTGTCCGTGCTGCAGGCCAATACGGGACCACGCTTGAACGGCAGCCTCGGTACACCGTTGGATTGCCGCGAAGGGGGGATAGGGTCGGGTTCAACGCTTGAGCCGACTTTCCCACTCGGAGAGCGGGGCTTGCGGAAAACCGCAAGAAGAAATTTCCGGAAAAAACGTCAAGCCGCTTTGACGAATGCAATCTCACAAATCGTCATTGCCAGCCCGACTTGGCAATCTACGGTTTACGCCTCATCCATTCACAGTCTTTTTATTAAAGTACTTCCTTTTTAAGTTGCGCAAATTCCTGTAGAGAATTGGCGGCAATACTTCCTTCAGCAGAGGCCCTCTCCCCTTTAATGACAATACCTCTTGAGCCTCATTTTCTGAACGAGCTTGAAATTCCGTACCCGAATTGGGAACTTCGTCATAAATTGCTCTGGACGCCGTGTAGTAATAAAGTGCGAGCGATTTTCTTGTAACGCCATCCGGGGTGTTCAAGGGGTCAGGATGCCCGTGATACGAGCTGGCATCGGTGTTAAATATGACGCACCTGTTAAAGAGAGGTTCGATGCCTTTTATTTTTCCGGACATCTCCCTATCCCAAATTTCGAACTCCCCGCCGTACGCTCGATTCCAGTCTTTATTCAAATAAATCAGTACATTCAATCTTCTCTTCAAATGCAGCTGGTTTTGAATTCGAAAATCTGCATGGATACCCAGTTTTCCACCCTTGGTAATCTCATGAAACCCGCCACCAGAGAAGTATGGATCGGGTATCAACGCATCAACTGCGGTCAGGCCTTCTAAAAACTGCAAAAAGGGCGCCGAATTAAAACCCAGAAAGTAATTCAACGCCGCTTGATTGCAGGCGTACGGGAGTATTTGTCTTTTGTTGTGTTCAAAATACCCACCAACATAATTCACGTCGCTATCCAGTTTTTCCGCCGGAAAATTGGCCAGAATATCTTCCGCCATTGCTTCCGGTAAAAAATTATCCAGAACGATATGCGGGTACGGCTCAGCGAAACAATATTCTCCAGCGAGCTCCTCACCCAACGCGCGCGCTAGTTTTGCGTCCTGAAATATCCCGTTCGTCAGCCCAACGGGCAAATTAACCTGCATGTCGCCACCCCTTTGGAAATTACGCGCGGATTGCCTGACCGCTTCGTTGGTAATCTACCATTAACAAAAACTCCCACTGCCATAAGGCGCGAGACGCGGGGACGGCGCTCACCTCATCTGCCGATATCGGTGAAATCGTGGTAATCCCGCTCCGCACATGGAAACGCCCCAGGACCCGAAAGGGGCGCTGGGGCGCATGGTGGCCTGAGGCGGAATCAAAACACCGACACATGGATTTTCAAGCCAGACACGGGCGCGAGCCGCACTCGCCTTTTACCCGTCGAGCCGATCTCAGCCTGCCAAGGCGGCTTCGAGAATAGGCCTTATGTCCCGGCTTCGAATGGCCTCAAATCCGGCTTCCTCTATCGCTTGGCGCCGAGTGTCGTTGAAGACAATGTTGTGGCATTCCTGAACAAGCATTGACGGAGACGCGACGCAGATTCCGGCGCGAATATCCTCTTCAATAATGGTTTCCGGATCAATGTCGGCCACCACGGCTTTGCGATTGGCCAACAGATAAGAAACGCGAACGACTTCAAATATTTTTTTGGCCGTATAAAGATTGATGTTCACGATGAGTTTTGACCGCGCAATCAGCTCATCCCTCGCCTTCCCATACAGGCCGCACACAAAGACTGACTTGAGCCCGGAATGGCACAGGTGATGGAACGCATCCATACGGTCGGTTCCGGGTGCTCCGTACATCAGGACGTCAATGTCCTGGACTGGCGCTTTGGGAATTCGCGTCAGAGGTTCCGCATAACCCACTGGCACGATCCGGCAATCCGCATTGAGTTTCCTCCACACGTCCGCATTCCCTTCGCTGTAATCCCATATCTTGAAATTCGCGGCGGCATGCATCAGCGCCGGCTTCAGCAAAGTCGCGCCTCGAATCTGCTCGAAGTTATAAACAATGGTGGAAGGCGGCAGCTTGCTCACTACGTCCATCTCCAGCATCTGGGCGCCAAAGATGATGTTCGTTGCCGATTCAGAGAAGGTATCTACGCCCAACTCCACCGTGTGCCCCAACTCACGCAGGCCCCAGACGACGGACTCAATAACTTCCTGGTAGGCGTGCAAGCCATACGCCCGGCCTTCGCACATGATGTGACTGACGTGGTATTTCAATTGAATTCCTGGTGTTGGCCGCTCAGCTGAAATTCATCGGCCAAGCCTGCAAGTCATTGTTAAGCGTCATTATCGACAGGCCGCCGTGCAATGCAGCCTCGGCCAAGCCTTCTTGCCGACATGCGGGGACGGCACCGCAGCGGGGCATCTTACAGGCGATCCGTACCCTAAGTGGGGGGCGGCGCGTCCTGGAAATGCGCCAATCCCGCGAGTCTCCATATTGCCGCAGCATTAAGGGCCCCAAGTATCCCGGCACAAAGGGGAAAGCGACACGCCAGAAATCAAAAAAGCCCTTGAATCCGTTAGGAATCAAGGGCTTGCGCATCTGGTGGCCTGGGGCGGAATCGAACCACCGACACAAGGATTTTCAATCCTCTGCTCTACCGACTGAGCTACCGGGCCTGAGCCTTAGATTATATATCACCCGCGAGGGGTGCCCGGCAGGCCGGCCGCAAAAGCTCAGATGCCGCGTTTGCCGCGCGTGAGGTCCACGCCCAGCTGCTTCAGTTTGCGGTACAGGTGGGTGCGCTCCAGGCCGGTTTTTTCGGCGACACGGGTCATGGAGCCGCCTTCCTTGGCCAGGTGGAATTCGAAGTACGCTTTCTCAAACTCGTCACGCGCGTCGCGCAGCGGCTTTTCCAGCAGAAAGCTCTGCGTGGCCTGGGGACCCAGGTCGACGGGCGCCGGCAAGCTGCCGCCGGTCATCACGGCTTCCACCGTGAGGTCGGCCAGGGGCATCGCGGAATTGTTGTTGAGGGCGGCGGGTTTGCGCGGGGAGGCCTTGCTCAGGCCCTGCTCGACGGCCTTGAGCAGTTTTTGCAGCGTGATGGGCTTTTCCAGAAAAGCCATGGCGCCAATCTTGGTGGCCTCGACGGCGGTGTCTATGGTGGCATGGCCGCTCATCATGATGACGGGCATGCTGAGCAGGCCGCTGGAAGACCACTCCTTGAGCAGCGTCACGCCGTCGGTGTCGGGCATCCAGATGTCCAGCAGCACCAGGTCGGGCCTGGAACGCCCGCGTGCGGCGCGGGCCTGGGCCGCGTTTTCTGCGAGCTCGACCTGATGCCCTTCGTCATTGAGAATTTCTGAGAGAAGGTCGCGTATGCCCAGCTCGTCGTCGACCACCAGAATATTTGCCATGATTGAATTGCTGCCTGCCTGTTGTTGCGATGCCGTGCGGATCTTGAAATCGAAGTGTTACTGAATGTGTTGTTAAGCCACAACTGCAAATGATAACGACACTTGCGCACCTTGCACGGCGCCGTCCACTAAGCGGTTGGAAATATCGATGCGCGCGCCGTGCTCGTCGGCGATTTTTTTGACCACCGCCAGCCCCAGCCCCGTGCCCTTGACCTTGGTGGTGACATAGGGTTCGAAGGCGCGCTTGAGGATGTGCTCGGGGAAACCGGTGCCTTTGTCGCGCACGCTCAGGCGCACGCGCTTTGAGGCCTCCGAATATTCGGTCTTGAGGGTGACGAGCGCGCCCTCCTTGCCTTCCTGGGCGTCCTGCGCATTTTGCAGCAGGTTGTGGATGACCTGGCGCAGCTGCTGGGCATCACCCTGGATCAGCGGGGCCTTGGGATCAAGTTCGGTGACGACGGGCACGGCCGCCGCGGCATCGCTGCGCCGTCCTCCATGGCCGTCGCTGAGGTTGTCGTGCAGGTAGAGCTGCATCACGTCGGCAACCAGGGCATTGAGGTCCACGGGCTTGAGTTCGGCGGCGGGCAACCGGGCGTAATCACGGAACTCGTTGACCAGCCGCTTCATGGCATCGACCTGGTCCACGATGGTCTTGACGGATTTGGTGAGCAGCTGCTGCTCGGCCTCGCCGACCTTGCCGGTGAGCTTCATTTCCAGGCGCTCGGCCGACAGCTGTATCGGGGTGAGCGGGTTCTTGATCTCGTGAGCCAGCCTGCGCGCCACCTCGCCCCAGGCCTGGGCGCGCTGGGCCGAGACCATTTCGGAGATGTCGTCAAACACCAGCAGGAATTCCTCGGTGCCGGGCATCTCGGCGCCGCGCGCGATCAGCGTGATGGCGTTGTCGGGCGCGCCAGGCATGGCGGCGTTGAGCTCGAACGACTGCTGCCAGTGCTCCAGCCCGTGCGGCGCGGCGTCGCTGAGGTAGTCGGCGAACTGGGCCAGCACATCTTTGGCGAACACGCCCAGCCCCGGCACTTCGCCGAGCGACTGGCCGTGGTAGGCCGCCAGCGGCGCGCGCAGGATGCGCGTGGCGCCCGGGTTGCTGGACTGGATGCGACCGCGCACGTCCAGCACGATGACGCCGGCCGTGAGGTTGTCCAGGATGGTCTGCAGGTTGGCGCGCGCCGCGTCGACCTGGCTCATGCTGTGCTGCACCGCCGTGCGCGCGTCGGAGAGCTGCTGCGTCATGTCGGCGAAGGAGCGCGTGAGCCCGCCGAGTTCGTCCTTGCCTTGCAATGCGGCCTTGGGCGTGAGGTCGCCCTGGGCCACCTGGCGCACGCCTTCGGCCAGCACCAGCAGCGGCTTGGCCAGCTGGTTGCCCAGCAGCACCGCCAGCAGCACCGCGCCGAACACGGCGAGGAACAAGCTGAGCGTGAGCGTGCCTATGTACATCTTGCGCAGGCCGCCACGCGCCAGCGCGCGCTCCTGGTATTCGCGGTTGGCTTCCTGGACGGCCACGGCATTGGCCACCAGGCCTTCCGGCAGCAGCTGGGTCACCTGCAAAAAGCGTGCATCGCCCAGCACATTCACATTCGGGCTGTTGACCACCGCGACGGCCTTGACGCGCGGCGCGTTGCCGGCGTTGGCCGGCGGGCCGCTGGCGCCCGCCGTCAGTTCCCCGTTGCCGGCGGACACCACTTCGTCCAGGCCCTCGATCTGCGTGACCACGCGCTGCGTGCGCGCGCTGCGCAGCTGTTGCACCGAGGGTCGCTCGGGCTTGAGCAGGAAACGCGAGTCGCCGGCGCTGGCGATCACCTGGCCCGAGGGGCTCCAGAGCACCACGTCGCTGGCCTGCAGCTGGTCGCGCAGGCGCTCCAGCGCCAGGCCAGCCATGGCGTCGGGCGTTTCTGCGATCTGCGTGGCGGCCTGCCGCGTCTTGTTGCCGAGGTCGGCGGCCAGCGTGTCCAACGTGGCGCGGCCCAGGTTCAGGCCGGCGGCCAGGGCGCCCTCGACTTCCACGTCGAACCAGCTTTCGATGGAGCGCGAGACGAACTGGTAGGACACCACGTAAATCATCAGGCCCGGCACCAGGCCGACCAGCGCGAAGATGGCGGCGAGCTTGACCAGCAGGCGGCTGCCGAAGCGGCCGCGGCGCAGCCGCAGCAAGAGGCGCACGATGATCCAGCCGATGACCAGCAGCAGCAGGCCGGCCACCGCGATGTTGAGCACCAGCAGCAGCGCGTAGTTGCGCTCGTAGAGTTCGCGGTTGCCGGTGGCTTGCGTCAGCAAAAACATCAGCACCAGGCCCAGCGCCACGATGGTGCCTATGCCAACGCCGACCGTCCAGCGAAACGCCTTGCTGCTCTTGAGGGAGCCGCCGCTGACCTGCAGGTTCACTTGGTGGCCTCGGTTCCTGGGGCCGCGGGGGCGGCCTGGGGCGCGGCGGGCTCCAGCCTGAGCTTATCCTTGACCTGCGCCGAAATATTCCAGTCTCGCTGGCCGGCCACGCCGATCTGGAAGGGCCGCGGCAACTGGGATAAATCCAGCCTGAAGTTGAAGTCCAGCTTGTATGAGGCATCCGGGTCCACGTCACCGGCTTCGGCAATCTTCCAGCGGGCCACGCGCTGGATGGCCGACAAGGCCTCGGCCAGGGTTTCGTAGTTCTGGTTCAGGGTGGCGCGCAGGCCGGAGGAGCTGGTGATCAGCCCGGACGCGATATTGACGCGCCAGCGGCGGGTCAGCGGCTGGTAGGCCAGGCGTATGGTGCGGGCGGTGCTGGCCACGCGTGGGTCGGTCCAGTACCAGCGGTCCCGGTAGATATCGGCTTCGGCCACAAAAAACAGCGGAATGCCCTTGAGCAAGGCGTCTTCGACCACCGGTGGCAGGTCGAAACGGACCAGGGCGGACAGGTGAACGCCGTCTTCGCCGCGCTCCACGCGCAGTTGGGTGATCTCGGTGGCCGAGGCTGGAGCGCTCGCCCAGGCCAGCATGAGGCAGAGGCAGGCACCCAACAGCCAGCGCGCAGCGGCATACCCCAGGCGCCGGCAGTCGTCAGCGGCCGCTTTTTTCAAGGAGTGCGTAATAAAAACCGTCGTGCTCACGCATCAAATTGTCCGGGAAGACCGTCGCTTCCACGCCACTTTGCGGGAGCAAATGCCCCGGCGAGGGCCTTAATAGGGCGTCGGTGTGGTGCGTAAGAAACGTTTGTATCTGCTTGTCGCCTTCCGCGCGAAAAACCGAGCAAGTGCAGTACAGCAGGCGCCCGCCGGGTTTGAGCAAGGGCCAGAGCGTCTGGAGCAGCTTGGCCTGGATGGCGGCCAGCTGGGCGATGTCGGTGGGCCGGCGCAGCCAGCGCACATCCGGGTGGCGCCGCACGATGCCGGAGGCGGTGCAGGGGGCGTCCAGCAGGATACCGTCATAGGGCCTGCCGTCCCACCAGCCGTCCGGCTGGCCGGCGTCGCCCACGCGGACCTCGGCCTGCAGGCCCAGGCGAAGCAGGTTTTGCCCCACGCGCTCGCAGCGGCGGGGGTCAATGTCCAGGGCGGTCACCTCGCAATCGACCAGTTCCAGCAGGTGGGCGGTTTTGCCGCCCGGGGCGGCGCAGGCGTCGAGGATATGGAGTCGGGCATCGCCCTCCCCCGGTTTGGCCAGTTCCTGCAGCAGCAAAGGCGCCGCCAGCTGCGCGGCGGCATCCTGCACCGAAAAAAGCCCCTCGGCAAAGCCGGGCAAGCTGGGCACGGGGCGCGCCGCGGCCAGGACCACGCCGTGCCGGCCCACCGGCGAGGCGTCTATCCCGGCTGTCGCCAACGCCTGCAGGTAGCCGGCCTGCGTCGTTTTGCGCTCATTGACGCGCAGGATCAGCGGCGCGCGGCTGTTGTTGGCCTGCAGCACGGCCTGCCACTGCCCGGGATGGTCCTTGCGCACACGGTCTATCCACCACTGCGGATGGTTCCAGACGGCTTGCGGGCTTTTTTCGGTGCGCGCCACCAGTTCGTCGCGCTCGCGCAGGAAGCGGCGCAGGCAACCGTTGATAAAGCTGGCCTGGTGCCGGGTGGCGTCGCCGCGCTTGGCGGCTTCCACGGCCTGGTCGACCAGGGTATGGGAGGTGTAAGGCGCGCCCTCCTCCGTCCAGATCAGGGCCAGGGCCACGCACAGCAGGGCGTCGGCTTCGGGTGGAGGTGGGCGGCGGGCCAACTGCTGGCGCAAGGCCTCGGCGCGGCCCAGCCAGCGCAGCGTGTGAAAGCCCAGCGACTGCACGCCGGGCCGCAGCGCGGCGTCAATGTCTTCCAGCGCAGCGGTCATGGACTGGCCGTCGCGCACGGCCATCAGCAGGGAAGCGGCTCCTTGCAGCTGGCGCCACAGGGGGACTTGGGTGGGGGAGTCTTGCATCTATCTCACGTCTACCGCCCGGAACGGACGGCCAGCCCGTATTAGACCAGCCCCCAAGGTTGCCCACTGCGCAGGGCCTGCGGCCCCTGCTCGCAATCGAAACAGCCGAGGCCGATCAGGCCAAAGTGTCTGCCCAAATATTGCTGGCCCAGTTCAGCGCGTAGACACCCTCCAGCTCGGTCGGCCCGGTGCTGACGCCACCCGAGCCGGCAACGGCCTTGAAGGTTTTTTCGGCGGCCACGTATTCATGCACGCTGGCCACGTGGATCACGTTCTTGTTGTCGACAAAGCTGTAGCAGGTGTTGGTCAGCATGGGCGCCGGGTTCACGTCCCAGCCCGAGAGCTGGGCCACAATGGCGGCGGCGGCCACCTTGCCGTGGTTGTTGGCCATGTGCCCGCTCTTGGGCATGGCCGGCGCCACCTGGATGGAGTCGCCGAGCACATGCACGTCCTTGGCGGCGGTGGATTCAAACGTCAGGTAGTTGACGCCGCACCAGCGGTTGTTGGCCTGGTTGTTCAGGCCCGCCTGCACGGCGATGGTGCCGGCGCGCATCGCGGGCAGCACATTGAGCACATGGGCCTTGACGTCGTCCTGCACGTCGAACCTGATGATGCCGGCCTTGGTGTCGACCGCCGTGGCCTTGTGCTGGCCGCGGTATTCAACAATGCCCTTGTACTGCTCGGCCCACACTTTTTTGAACAGCGGGCCTTTGGAGGTGACGTCGGGATTCGCGTCCAGGATCAGCACCTTGCTGCGCGGCTTGGCGGCCTTGAAGTAGCCGGCGATGACCGAGGCGCGTTCGTAGGGGCCGGGCGGGCAGCGGTAAGGCGCTTCGGGAATCGTGATGGCGTAGACACCGCCGTCGGGCATGGCTTCGAGCTGGCGGCGCAGCGCCACGGTTTCGGCGCCGGCCTTCCAGGCTTGCAGTACCTGGCCTGAGGCATTGGCCTCCTTGAGGCCTTCTATGCTGCCGAACATCAGCTCCACGCCGGGCGAGACCACCAGCTTGTCGTAGGCGATGGTGGCGCCGCGGGCCAGCGTGACGGTTTTCTTCGCGGTGTCTATGGCGCTGGCGTAGTCCTTCACCACGGTAATGCCGTGGGCGCGCGACAGGCCCGCGTAGGAAGTCGTGAGGTCGGCAATCTGCTTGCCGCCGCTGAGCACGAGGTTGGAAATCGGGCAGGAAATGAAAGCATCCTGCGGCTCGATCAACACCACGTCGATCTGGTGGTCGGACAGCAGGCGCACGTATTTGGCGGCGGTGGCGCCGCCGTAGCCGCCGCCTATCACCACGACCTTGGCTTTGGAAGGAATGACTTGGTTATCACGCAACAGCCACCCAACCCCGGCTATTGCCGCAAGGGCGGCGAGAGTAGCAGATCCTTTTATGGTTTCACGACGATTCATCTCGGTGTCCTCACTTTTGTTGAACCGAAAAATAACTGGCCAGCGACTCGATCTGCGCGTCGTTAAAGCCCTTGCTGATCTGGTGCATCACGGTGGCCGGCCGCGTGCCGGTCTTGAAGGCGTTCATTTGCGCGACGATGTAGCCCTTGTCCAGGCCCGCCAGCGAGGTGACGGTGGAACCCTCCACCACCTTGCCGTTGGTGCCGTGGCAGTTGGCGCAGGTGGCGGCCAGGCTCTTGGTGTAAAGCGCTTCCTTGTTTTGCGCCTGGGCCAGGGGGCTGAGCGCAAGGCAAAGCAGCGGCAAGGCGAGTCGTGGGATTCTCATATGGGTCTCTCCTGCGGGTTAAACCGGCGGTGATATCTCTTGTTGAGCCAGGGCCTGTTAACGCTATTTATGCAAGATGCGTTGCGAGTCAAAAAGGCCTTGAGCAAGGCGCAAAACGCAGGCGGGGCGAACCCCGTCAAGGCTTTGCAACGCCGCGCAAGGCCTTTTTGATCGCAACCCGGAGGGAATGGGGTGAAAACGGCGCCACTCGGCGTTGCGCTCCTAGCCCAGACGCCCGGTCTGGGCGTCGTCGCGCGCCTTGATTGGCGCCGTTTTCACCCCATTCGCATTTGCATAAATAGCGTTAACAGGCCCTAACAATTTAACGCGGCGCCCCCGGCACCCTATAGGGAGTATCCAGTACTTTGCCGCATGCCGCCATGCCGGCGTTCCAAGCATTGCTCATGTGCTTAGAACCCGTTCATTGCTAAGTGGCCTTGCAGTCAGAAAATCGCATCGGGCCGCGTAGCCGGCCCGTCCTGCGTGGACAGTGCCGCCATGGGCTTGCCGTAGATCTCGAAGATGCGCTCCGCAAGCGGCGGGTGGCTGGCAAACCAGCGCCCCCTGTCGCTGGCATCGACCAGCAGCATGTGCTGCACGGCAGGGTGCAGGCTGCGCGCGGGCGCCATGCCCTGCGCTTCCTCGCCGGCCACCTTGCGCAGCACACCGCCCAGGCCTTCGCGGCTGCGCGTGAATTGCACGGCGCGCGCGTCGGCCAGAAACTCGCGCTGGCGCGAAATCGCCGCCTTGAGCGCGCGCCCCGCCAGCCAGCCCAGCGAACCGCTGACCAAGATGGGAAAACCGGGCAAGGCGAGAAAAGAGCGCTGGCCGTTCGCGTCGGCGCTGCACATGCTGCGGCCCAGGTTGAAAATCATCTCCAGCCCGAACACCATGCCCGCCAGCCGCATGTTCAGGCGCGTGTCGCCTTCGCGCAGGTGGCTCAGTTCGTGGGCCACCAGGCCTTGCAGCTCGTCGCGCGTGAGCTTGTCGAGCGCACCCTGCGTGACGGCGATGACGGCGTCGTCTTCGCCCCAGCCTGCGGCGAAGGCATTGATCGCATCAATGCGCGGCAGCACCATGGCCAGGGGCGGCTTCATGCTGGCGGCAATGGCCAATTCGTCCACGATGTTGCAGAGCTTGTGTTCGGGCTCCCGGCTGGCGGGCCAGGCCTCACGCGCGCCCACGCGGCGCGCCAGCGCTTCGCCGCCGCTGCTGAGCGCGGAAGTCTCCAGCCACCAGCCGCCCAGCACAAACAGCAAGGTGACAGAGGTGTTGACGCTAAAGAAATAGGCCGGGTAGCCGCTAAAGCCCGGCGTCACCAGCCGCCAGGCCAGGGCCAGCGCGCCATTGACACCCAGCAGCAGCGCCACCAGGGTCAGGGCAAAGAGCAGCAGCAGCCGCAGGGTCTGGGCGCGGGCGGTTTCCTGCCGTTCAAAAAAACGCATCAGCGGCGGACAGGAAAAGAGCGGACCACCTGGCGGCCGTCACATCTGAATGCGTACAGCCTGCCGCTCGGCGGCATTCTCGGTGGCGCGCAGCATGGCCGAGGGCGCGAAGCCGAAAGTGCGCGCAATCAGCACGGCCGGGAACTGCCCCTGCGCATTGTTGTAGTCGAGCACGGCGTCGTTATAGGCCTGGCGCGCGAAGCCGACCTTGTTTTCGGTGCTCGTGAGTTCTTCGCTGAGTTCACGAATCGTCTGGTCGGCCTTGAGTTCGGGATAAGCCTCGGCCACCGCGAAGAGGCGTCCCAGGCTGCCATCGAGAGACTGCTCGGCGGCGGCCAGCGCGGTGACGGCGCCGGCGTTGGCGGGCCGGCTGCGCACGGCATCGCTGGCGCTGCGCGCCTGGTTGCGCGCCAGCATCACGGCCTCCAGCGTGCTTTGCTCGTGCTGCAGGTATTTCTTGGCGGCTTCCACCAGATTGGGAATCAGGTCGTAACGCCGCTTGAGCCGCACGTCAATCTGGCCGAAGGCATTGGCAATGATGTTTTTGTGCCGCACCAGCCGGTTGTAGGCGCCCACGGCCCAGAAAACCAGCAGGGCAAACACGGCGATGGCGACAAGCGTACTGAGGGACATGGGGCTCCTTGGTGCGGGGATCCCGTAAAACGGGAAACAGGCGGATAGGCGAACAGGCCGTAAGGCTGCCGCGAGGTTAACTGCTTTTGGGCCGGATCGGCAAGCCGGCCATCCCCCCGGTGTGGCGGCCGCACGGCAGGCGCCCAAAAAAAAGCCCCACACCTTTGCAGGGTGTGGGGCCGGGCGCCTTTCAGGGCGCCGGGAGCTTCTTGCCAGCCGGCTTACTCGGAAGCGGCGCTATCGCCACCGGTTTCAGCTGCGGCGGGCATGGCTTCCAGTTCGGCGGCTTCGGCTTCGGCGATGGCGCGGCGCTCGGCGTCGTCCATCTGGTCCTTGGCCTTGCGTGCCTCGTGGTAAGCCATGCCGGTGCCGGCAGGGATCAGGCGGCCGACGATCACGTTCTCCTTGAGGCCGCGCAGCTCGTCGCGCTTGCCCATGATGGCAGCCTCGGTGAGCACGCGGGTGGTTTCCTGGAAGGAAGCCGCGGAGATGAACGAATCGGTCGACAGCGAAGCCTTGGTGATACCGAGCAGCAGGTTGCTGTAGGTGGCCGGGACCTTGCCTTCGGCGCGCAGGGCGTCATTGGTGTCCAGCATGGCGGAACGCTCGACCTGCTCGCCGGCGATGTAGCTGGAATCGCCGACGTTTTCAACGACCACGCGGCGCAGCATCTGGCGAACAATCACTTCGATGTGCTTGTCGTTGATCTTCACGCCCTGCAGGCGGTAAACGTCCTGCACTTCGTCGACGATGTAGCGGGCCAGCTCTTCCATGCCCAGCAGGCGCAGGATGTCTTGCGGGTCGGCCGGGCCGTCCACAATCGATTCGCCCTTGTTGACCACCTGGCCTTCGTGCACCAGGATATTCTTTTCCTTGGGGACCAGGTCTTCCCAGACCTTGCCGTCGGGATCGGTGATCTGCAGGCGAACCTTACCCTTGGTCTCCTTGCCGAAGGACACGGTGCCGGTCATCTCGGCCAGCGTACCCTTGTCTTTCGGCGTACGGGCTTCGAACAACTCGGCCACACGCGGCAGACCGCCGGTAATGTCGCGGGTCTTCTGGCCTTCGATAGGGATACGGGCCAGCACTTCGCCGGGACCCACGTCCTGGCCGTCGCGCACCTGGACCAGCGCGCCCACCTGGAAGCCGATGGTCACCGAGTGGTCGGTGCCGGGGATCTTCACTTCGTGGCCGGCGGCGTCGATCAGCTTGACCTGCGGACGGATCACCTTGGTGGCGCCGCGGCGTTTCGGGTCGATCACCACCAGGGTGGACAGGCCCGTCACATCGTCAACCTGCTTGGCAACCGTCACGCCTTCTTCCACATTCTCGAAGGCCACCTTGCCGGCGAACTCGGTAATGATGGGGCGCGTCAGCGGATCCCAGTTGGCCAGGATGGCGCCGGCCTTGATGGTCTGGTCGGCCTTGACGGTCAGCGTGGCGCCGTAAGGCACCTTGTGGCGCTCGCGCTCGCGGCCGTGCTCGTCGTGGATGACGATCTCGCCGGAGCGGGCGATCACCACCAGCTCGCCCTTGCTGTTGGTCACATAGCGCATGGGCGCGTTGAAACCGATCACGCCATTGGACTTGGCCTCGACGCTGGAAGCGATGGCCGCGCGCGACGCGGCGCCGCCGATGTGGAAGGTCCGCATCGTCAGCTGGGTGCCGGGCTCGCCGATCGACTGGGCGGCGATGATACCGACCGCCTCGCCGATGTTGATCAGGCCGCCGCGGCCCAGATCGCGGCCATAGCACTTGGCGCACAGGCCGAAGCGGGTTTCGCAGGTCAGCGCGGTGCGCACCTTGACTTCGTCCACGCCGGCCGCTTCGAGCTCCTCGATCAGGTCTTCGTCCAGCATGACGCCAGCCTTGACCAGCACCGAGCGGTTCTCGGGGTGCAGCACGTCTTCAACCGAGGTGCGGCCGAGGATACGGTCGCGCAGCGATTCGATGACTTCACCGCCTTCGACGATGGCGCGCATGAGCGAGCCTTCCTGGGTGCCGCAGTCCTCTTCGGTCACGACCAGGTCCTGCACCACGTCGCACAGGCGGCGCGTGAGGTAGCCGGAGTTGGCGGTTTTCAGCGCCGTGTCGGCCAAGCCCTTACGGGCGCCGTGGGTGGAGATGAAGTACTCCAGCACGTTCAGGCCTTCGCGGAAGTTGGCGGTGATCGGCGTTTCGATGATGGAGCCGTCAGGCTTGGCCATCAGGCCGCGCATACCGGCCACCTGGCGAATCTGCGCGGCGGAGCCGCGGGCGCCCGAGTCGGCCATCATGTAGATGGAGTTGAAGGATTCCTGCTCGACTTCCTTGCCGTTGCGGTCGATGACCTTCTCTTTCGAGAGCTGGGACATCATCACCTTGGACACTTCGTCGCCGGACTTGCCCCAGATGTCCACCACCTTGTTGTAACGCTCGCCGGAGGTCACCAGGCCCGAGACATACTGCTGCTCGATCTCTTTGACTTCCTTCTGGGCGCGCGCAATGATGGCGGGCTTTTCCTTGGGGATCAGCATGTCGTCGATGCAGATCGAGATGCCGGCCTTGGTCGCCAGGCGGAAGCCCGACTGCAGCAGCTTGTCGGCGAACACCACGGTCTCTTTCAGGCCGCACTTGCGGAAAGACACGTTGATGAGCTTGGAGATTTCCTTCTTCTTCAACGCCTTGTTGATGTTGGAGAAGGGCAGGCCCTTGGGCAGGATCTCGGAGAGCAGCGCGCGCCCGCCGGTGGTTTCCCACAGCTTGGTCGACGGCACGAACTCGCCGGTGGCCTTGTCCTTGGTGTACTCGGTCAGGCGCACGCTGATGCGGGCGTTCAGGTCGAGCTCGCCCGCGTCGAACGCGCGGCGGACTTCACCGGTGTCCGAGAACACCAGGCCTTCGCCCTTGCCGTTGGTGCGGTCGCGGGTCGTGTAGTACAGGCCCAGCACAACGTCCTGCGAAGGAACGATGGAAGGCTCGCCGTTGGCGGGGAACAGGATGTTGTTCGAAGCCAGCATCAGGGTGCGGGCTTCCATCTGCGCTTCCACCGACAGCGGCACGTGGACGGCCATCTGGTCGCCGTCGAAGTCGGCGTTGAAGGCCGAGCAGACGAGCGGGTGCAGCTGGATGGCCTTGCCTTCGATCAGGATGGGCTCAAAAGCCTGGATGCCGAGGCGGTGCAGCGTGGGCGCGCGGTTGAGCATCACGGGGTGTTCCTTGATGACCTCTTCCAGGATGTCCCACACCACCGGCGTGCCGGATTCAACTTCCTTCTTCGCCGCCTTGATGGTCGTGGCGATGCCGCGCGACTCGAGCTGCGCGAAGATGAAAGGCTTGAACAGCTCCAGCGCCATCAGCTTGGGCAGGCCGCACTGGTGCAGCTTGAGCGTCGGGCCCACGGTGATCACGGAACGGCCGGAGTAGTCGACGCGTTTGCCCAGCAAGTTCTGGCGGAAACGGCCCGACTTGCCCTTGATCATGTCGGCCAGCGACTTCAGCGCGCGCTTGTTGGCGCCCGTCATGGCCTTGCCGCGGCGGCCGTTGTCCAGCAGCGAGTCGACGGCTTCCTGCAACATGCGCTTTTCGTTGCGCGCGATGATTTCAGGGGCCTTCAACTCCAGCAGGCGGCGCAGGCGGCTGTTGCGGTTGATGACGCGGCGGTACAGGTCGTTCAGGTCGGAGGTCGCGAAGCGGCCGCCGTCCAGCGGCACCAGCGGACGCAGGTCCGGCGGCAGCACGGGCAGCACGTCCAGCACCATCCAGCCCGGCTTGATGCCGGACTTCTTGAACGCTTCCATCAATTTCAAGCGCTTGGCGTTTTTCTTGATCTTGATTTCGGAGCCGGTCAGGTCGTTGCGCAGCTTCTCGATTTCGACGTCCAGGTCCAGCCCTTCGAGCAGGTCCTTGATGCCTTCGGCGCCCATCTTGGCGGTGTACTCGTCGCCGTATTCCTTGCGCTTGGCGTCGTAGTCGTCTTCCGACATGATGCTGAACTTCTTCAGCGGGGTCATGCCGGGGTCGGTCACCACGTATGCTTCAAAGTACAGCACGCGTTCGATGTCGCGCAGCGTCATGTCGAGCACCAGGCCCAGGCGCGACGGCAGCGACTTCAGGAACCAGATGTGCGCGCACGGCGCGGCCAGGTCGATGTGACCCATGCGCTCGCGGCGGACCTTGGTCTGCGTGACTTCAACGCCGCACTTCTCGCAGATGACACCGCGGTGCTTCAGGCGCTTGTACTTGCCGCACAGGCACTCGTAGTCCTTGATGGGGCCAAAGATCTTGGCGCAAAAAAGACCGTCGCGCTCGGGCTTGAAGGTGCGGTAGTTGATGGTTTCAGGCTTCTTGACTTCGCCGAAAGACCACGAACGGATCTTCTCGGGCGAGGCCATGCCGATCTTGATGGCATCGAAATGCTCATCCGGCGTGAATTGCTTGAACAGGTCGAGTAACGATTTCATGAGTTAAATCCTTTTCTTTCCTGTTGAATTAGCTGCGTTCCAGCTCGATGTCGATACCGAGCGAACGGATTTCCTTGACCAGCACGTTGAACGACTCGGGCATGCCCGCCGTGATCGCGTGCTCGCCCTTGACGATGCTCTCGTACACCTTGGTACGGCCCTGCACGTCGTCGGACTTGACGGTGAGCATTTCCTGCAGCGTGTAGGAGGCGCCGTAGGCTTCCAGCGCCCAGACCTCCATCTCGCCGAAACGCTGTCCACCGAACTGCGCCTTGCCGCCCAGCGGCTGCTGCGTGACCAGGCTGTAGGGGCCGGTCGAGCGGGCGTGCATCTTGTCGTCCACCAGGTGGTGCAGCTTCAGGACGTGCATGTAGCCGACCGTCGTGGTGCGCTCGAACTGGTCGCCCGTGCGGCCGTCGTACAGCTGGGCCTGCGTGCGCGTCGCCGTCAGGCCCTTGGCCTTGGCGATCTCGTCCGGGTAGGCCAGCTTGAGCATGGTCATGATGTCTTCTTCCGAAGCGCCGTCGAACACCGGCGTCGCGAAAGGCACGCCGCTGGCCAGGTTGCCGGCCATCTCGAGCACGTCGGTATCCGACAGTTTGGCCAGGTCTTCACCGCGGCCCGATTTGTTGTACAGCGTTTCCATGAACTTGCGCAGCTCGGCCACTTTGGCTTCGGCCTGCAGCATGTCGCCGATACGCTGGCCCAGGCCCTTGGCGGCCCAGCCCAGGTGGACTTCAAGCACCTGGCCCACGTTCATGCGCGAAGGCACGCCCAGCGGGTTCAGCACGATGTCGCACGGCGTGCCGTCGGCCATGTAGGGCATGTCTTCAACCGGAACGATCTTGGACACCACACCCTTGTTGCCGTGGCGGCCGGCCATCTTGTCGCCGGGTTGCAGGCGGCGCTTGACGGCCAGGTAGACCTTGACCATCTTGAGCACGCCGGCCGGCAGTTCGTCGCCCTGCGTGAGCTTCTTGCGCTTTTCTTCAAAAGCCAGGTCGAAGCTGTGGCGCGTCTGCTCCATGGCGTTCTTGACGCTTTCGAGCTGCGAAGCCACTTCGTCGTCCGCCGGGCGGATGTCGAACCAGTGGTACTTCTCGACGTCGGCCAGGTAGGCCTTGTCGATCTTGCTGCCCTTGGCGAGCTTTTTCGGGCCGCCGTTGGCGACCTTGCCGATGAGCAGCTTTTCGATACGGTCGAACGCGTCGGCCTCGACGATGCGCAGCTGGTCGTTCAGGTCCAGGCGGAAGCGCTTGAGTTCGTCGTCGATGATCTGCTGGGCGCGCTTGTCGCGAACAATGCCTTCACGGGTGAAGACTTGCACGTCGATCACGGTGCCCTGCGAGCCCTGGCTCACGCGCAGCGAGGTGTCTTTCACGTCGCTGGCTTTTTCGCCGAAGATAGCGCGCAGCAGTTTTTCTTCCGGCGTCAGCGTGGTCTCGCCCTTGGGCGTGACCTTGCCGACCAGCGTGTCGCCCGGCTGGACTTCGGCGCCGACATAAATAATGCCGGACTCGTCGAGGCGGTTGAGCTGCTGCTCGGACAGGTTCGGAATGTCGCGCGTGATTTCTTCGGAGCCCAGCTTGGTGTCGCGGGCCATCACGACGAGTTCTTCGATGTGGATCGAGGTGTAGCGGTCTTCGGCCACCACACGCTCGGAGATCAGGATCGAATCCTCGAAGTTGTAGCCGTTCCAGGGCATGAAAGCCACCAGCATGTTCTGGCCCAGGGCCAGCTCGCCGATGTCCGTCGATGCGCCGTCGGCGATCACGTCACCCTTGGCCAGCTTATCGCCCATCTTGACGATGGGGCGCTGGTGGATGTTGGTGTTCTGGTTGGAACGCTGGTACTTGATCAGGTTGTAGATGTCCACGCCGACTTCGCCGGCCAGGGCTTCCGCATCGTTGACGCGCACCACGATGCGGGTGGCATCGACATAGTCGACCACGCCGCCGCGGTTGGCCGTCACCACGGTGCCGGAGTCGACCGCGGAAACGCGCTCGATGCCGGTGCCGACGAAGGCCTTCTCGGGACGCAGAACGGGCACGGCCTGGCGCTGCATGTTGGCGCCCATCAGCGCGCGGTTGGCGTCATCGTGCTCCAGGAAGGGCACCAGCGACGCAGCGACCGAGACGATCTGCGCGGGCGACACGTCCATGTACTGGATGCGCTCGGCGCCGACCAGCACGGATTCGCCGTTTTCACGGGCCGACACCAGGTCGCCGGTCAGCTTGCCGGACTCGTCCAGCGCGGCATTGGCCTGGGCAATCACGTACTTGCCTTCTTCGATGGCCGACAGGTAGTCGATCTGGTCGGTGATCTTGCTGTCCACCACACGGCGGTACGGGGTTTCGATGAAACCGTACTCGTTGAGGCGGGCGTACAGGGCCAGCGAGTTGATCAGGCCGATGTTCGGGCCTTCGGGCGTTTCAATCGGGCAGACGCGGCCGTAATGGGTCACGTGCACGTCACGCACTTCGAAGCCTGCGCGTTCGCGGGTCAAACCGCCCGGGCCAAGGGCCGAAACACGGCGCTTGTGGGTGATCTCGGACAAAGGGTTGGTCTGATCCATGAACTGCGACAGCTGCGACGCGCCGAAGAATTCCTTCAGGGCGGCGGAGATCGGCTTGCTGTTGATCAGGTCGTGCGGCATCAAGGGCTCTTGCTCGGCCTGGCCCAGACGCTCCTTCACGGCTTTTTCGATACGTGCCAGGCCGGTGCGGTACTGGTTCTCGGCCAGTTCGCCGACGCAGCGCACGCGGCGGTTGCCGAGGTGGTCGATGTCATCGACTTCGCCGTTGCCGTTGCGCAGGTCGACCAGGATCTTGACCACGGCGAGGATGTCCTCGTTGGTCATGACCATGGGGCCGGTGGAAGAATCGCGGCCGACGCGGGCGTTGAACTTCATGCGGCCCACGCGCGACAGGTCGTAAGTGTCCGGGTTGTAGAACAGGCGCTGGAACAGGGCCTGTACCGCGTCTTCCGTCGGCGGCTCGCCGGGGCGCATCATGCGGTAGATGGCAACGCGGGCGGCGAATTCGTCGGCCGTTTCATCGGCGCGCAGGGTTTGCGAGATGTACGCGCCCTGGTCGAGTTCATTGGTGTACAGCACCTGCAGGTCCTGCACGCCGGCCGCGCGCAGCTTCTTGAGCAGCACTTCGGTCAATTCGTCGTTGGCCTTGGCGATGATTTCACCGGTTTCGGCGTCAACGATATTCTTGGCGACCACGCGGCCGACCAGAAAGTCTTCCGGCACGCTGATGGTGGTGGTGTTGCTCTGCTCGAGTTCACGCGTGTGGCGAACCGTGATGCGCTTGTCTTTCGCGACCACGACCTTGCCGTTCTTGTCGGTGATGTCGAAACGCGCCACTTCGCCGCGCATGCGCTCGGCGACGAATTCCATCTGCGCGCCGCTGTCCATCAGACGGAAGTTGTCGAACACGAAGAAGTTCGCGAGGATGGATTCCGGGTTCAGACCGATGGCCTTGAGCAGGATGGTGACCGGCATCTTGCGGCGGCGGTCGACGCGGAAATACAGCACGTCCTTCGGGTCGAACTCGAAGTCGAGCCAGGAGCCGCGGTAAGGGATGATGCGGGCTGAAAACAGCAGTTTGCCCGAGCTGTGGGTTTTACCCTTGTCATGCTCGAAGAACACGCCGGGCGAGCGATGCAACTGGGACACGATCACGCGTTCGGTCCCGTTGATCACGAAGGAGCCCTTGTCGGTCATCAGGGGCACTTCGCCCATGTAGACTTCCTGCTCTTTCACTTCCTTGACCACCTTGGACTGCGACGTGGAAGATTCGCGGTCGTAAATGATCAGCTGCACCTTGGCACGCACGGCCGAGGCGAAGGTGAGTCCACGGGTCTGGCACTCGCGCACGTCGAAGGCGGGCTTGGCCAGGTTGTACTCGATGAATTTCATCTCGACAAAACCATTGTGCGAGACGATGGGGAATGCGTTGTCAAACGCTGCCTGCAGGCCTTCGATGGTGCGCTTCTGGGGCGCACGGTCGGCTTGCAGGAACGCTGTGTACGCGTCTTTCTGCATTTGCAGCAAATAGGGAACAGTCAACACGCTTTCGCGGTTGCCGAAGCTTTTGCGGATGCGTTTACGTTCGGTGTAGGAATAGGCCATGAGTTCTCCGCGTTGATGGGCTCTGGCGACTCTCGTGCCCGGATACACCACGTATCCAGGCAGCTTGGTGGTTGGCCACTACCAACCATGGCGGACGGCGACGCATTGCACGTCACCCGAACCAAGGCGTTTTCTGCAGTCGGGGTCAGAAAACACTGGAAAGCAGACGGTTTAAGTCTGCTTTCCAGTGTTTCTACAAAACACTGGTCAGGCGGTAGGCTTGCCAGGATTCGGAGAATCCTGACAGGCTGCAGGCCTGCCAGTTTTCGAAGAAAACTGAAAAAGGGACGGTTTGAATCCCCTTTTCAGTGTGCTCCTTGAAGCACGAAAGGCTGGAAGCCCGACTACGGTCTTCCAGCCTTCTCGAACACCAAGAATTACTTGAGTTCGACTTTCGCGCCGGCTTCTTCGAGCTTCTTCTTGGCGGCTTCTGCGTCGGCCTTGGGAGCGCCTTCCTTGACGTTCTTCGGAGCGCCGTCCACCAGGTCCTTGGCTTCTTTCAGGCCCAGACCGGTGATTTCGCGCACGGCCTTGATGACCGACACCTTGTTCGCGCCTGCTTCAACCAGCACGACGTTGAAGTCGGTCTTCTCTTCAGCAGCAGCTGCACCGCCGCCACCGCCACCGCCGGCAGCGGGAGCAGCCATGGCGGCTGCGCTCACGCCAAATTTCTCTTCGATGGCTTTCACCAGGTCGTTGAGTTCGAGGACCGTCATGCTATCCAGCGCGGTCAGAAATGCGTCTTTATCGAATGCCATTTTGATTTCCTAAAAAAGTTGGGTAATTACGCTGCCAGTGCTTAGGCTGCTGCGGGGGCTTCGGATGCGCCGCCACCCTTTTTCGCCGCCAGGGCGCCCAGCACAACGGCCGTACGCGACATGGGCGACATCAGCAAGCCACACACCTGGGCCAGCAGCACTTCCTTGGAAGGGATGTTGGCCAGTTGCTTCACGCCGTTCACGTCCAGGGTCTTGCCACCGAATGCACCACCGCGAATGACCAGCTTGTCGTTGGTCTTGGCGAAGTCAGATACCACTTTCGCGGCAGCTACTGCATCTGTGGAAAAGCCGTAGATCAGCGGACCGGTCATCTGGTCGGACACGACTTCGAATGCGCTACCGGCCACGGCGCGGCGAGCCAGGGTGTTCTTCAGAACACTCAGGGTCACGCCTTTGTCGCGGGCTTGGCTGCGCAGACGGGTCATGTCGGCGACCGTGATACCACGGTATTCCGCCATCACGAGCGTTTGAGCTTTAGCGGCGAGGCCGGTCACTTCATCAATGACGGCTTGTTTCTCACTGCGGTTGAGACTCAAGGTCTACTCCTTAAAAATGTGCCGTCGGGTTCCGGCCAGCTTGCGCCGGCCTTCAGCCCTTCAACACGCTCATGTTCAGCGACCAACTGTTTTCAGATTCTTTGCAAAACCATTCAAGCAGCGGGACCGCCATCTGCGTTGGCTGTCTTTCGATTAAGCGGCGAGCCCAAAAGCCTGCCGCGCCAACGGTCTTGGATGACCTGCCGGAACGAACCCCGGCAGCCCACCACATCGGGCAACCCTTGCGGGGCCGCCCAAATCTTCGCGATTACGCTGCGATGGTTTGCGTGTCGACGCGAACGCCCACACCCATCGTCGACGAAACCGCAACCTTCTTCAAATACACGCCCTTGCTCGAAGCCGGCTTGGCTTTTTGCAGCGCATCGATCAGCGCGGCCAGGTTGCCCTGCAGCTTGGCCGTGTCGAACGAGCGGCGGCCGATGGTGCCGTGCACGATACCGGCCTTGTCGACGCGGAACTGGACCTGGCCGGCTTTCGCGTTCTTCACGGCGGTGGCGACGTCAGGCGTCACGGTGCCGACCTTGGGGTTGGGCATCAGGCCGCGGGGGCCGAGCACCTGGCCCAGGGTACCCACGATGCGCATCGCATCTGGGGAAGCGATCACCACGTCGAAGTCCATCTTGCCGGCCTTGATTTCGGCAGCCAGATCGTCCATGCCGACGATGTCGGCGCCGGCAGCCTTGGCTTCTTCAGCCTTGGCGCCTTGTGCGAACACAGCCACACGCTTGGTCTTGCCGGTGCCGTTGGGCAGAACGACCGCGCCGCGAACGACCTGGTCGGATTTCTTGGCGTCGATACCGAGCTGCACGGCCACGTCGATGGACTCATCGAACTTGGCGACGGCGAACTCTTTCACAAGGCCCAGGGCCTCGGGCAGCGCGTACAGCTTATTGCTGTCGATTTTGTCGCCAATGGTTTTTTGACGTTTGGTCAGCTTGCTCATACAACACCCTCCACCGACACGCCCATGGAGCGAGCCGTTCCAGCAATCGTGCGGACAGCGGCGTCGAGGTCAGCAGCCGTCATGTCTTTCATTTTGGTCTTGGCGATTTCTTCGAGCTGTGCACGGGAAATCTTGCCAACCTTCACCGTGTGCGGCGTGGACGAACCCTTGTCGAGCTTGATGGCCTTTTTGATCAGCACGCCTGCAGGAGGCGTCTTGATCACAAAGGTGAAGCTCTTGTCGGCAAATGCCGTGATCACCACGGGCAGTGGCAGACCTGGCTCGACACCCTGGGTCTGCGCATTGAATGCCTTGCAGAACTCCATGATGTTCAGGCCGCGCTGACCGAGCGCGGGGCCGATCGGGGGGGACGGGTTGGCCTTACCAGCTGGCACTTGCAGCTTGATGAAGCCGACGATTTTTTTCGCCATACTTTTCTCCTTGCGGGTCATAACGCCTGAGCGCCGCCGTGAAGGCAGGCCCGGGCTCCCCGGGGGTTACACAACTCAAAAACAGCCCCTGAGGACCGTTTCGCGCCGAGTTGCAAGGCGCGAAATGACTTGCCCGACCGAAATTACGTTTTTTCGATCTGGCTGAATTCCAGTTCCACGGGTGTGGCGCGGCCGAAAATCGTGACCGACACACGCACCTTGTTCTTGTCGTAGTTGACCTCTTCCACCGTGCCGTTGAAGTCGGTGAACGGGCCGTCCTTGACGCGCACATATTCGCCGGCCTCGAACTCCACCTTGTGGCGAGGCTTCTCGGTGCCGACCTGCATCTGGCTGACGATCTTCTGGACGTCTTCTTCAGAAATGGGCGCCGGGCGGTTCTTGGCGCCGCCGACAAAACCGGTCACCTTGTTGGTGTGTTTCACCAGGTGCCAGGTTTCATCGTCCATAACCATTTCGACCAGGACGTAACCCGGGAAAAAGCGGCGTTCCGTCGTCTTTTTCTGGCCGTTCTTGATTTCGACCACTTCTTCGGTGGGCACCAGGAAACGGCCGAACTTGGACTGCATGCCCGCGCGGTTGATGCGTTCGACGATATTGCGTTCGACCGCTTTTTCCATGCCGGAGTAGGCATGGACGACATACCACTGCATGCCTGGCGTCGGCGTGAGGGACGTACCCGCCGCCACTTCGCTGACTACCGTGCCATTCAGATCGCTCATTATCGTTTCCATCCCAGGATCAGGTCGTAAAACACCCACTCGAGCGTCTTGTCCGTAAACCACAAAAAGAGCGCCATGATCACCACAAAACCGAACACATAGGCCGTCATTTGAATGGCCTCCCTGCGGGCAGGCCAGACGACTTTCCTGACTTCACGCCAGGAATCGCGGCCGAAAGCCACGAATTGCTTACCCGGCTCGGACAGCATGAACACCGCCACGGCCGCCACCAGCCCAAGGATCAGGGCACCCCACTGAACCACCGGGCCTTGCTTGGCCAGCAGGTAAAAGCCCGCCAACGAAACCAGCACCAGGGCAACGGCCGCACCCAGCTTGGCCTTGTCGGCGCTGGTACTGACGGTTTCAACTTGAGAAGTGGCCATGGTCGGCGGATTTCCTGTTCAATCTTCGGGCGCCTTTTCAGACGCTTAAGCCCACCTGGAGTTTTGACTCCCGGCGGGCTTGCTTTTTTAACTTTTCAAACCACCCTCAGCGCTGATACACATCAACCATCAGGTGGCAGGGGCAGTAGGAATCGAACCTACAACCTTCGGTTTTGGAGACCGACGCTCTGCCAATTGAGCTATACCCCTCCATCAAACCTCACAAATCAGGCAATGATCTTGGCCACGACGCCGGCGCCGACGGTCTTGCCGCCTTCACGGATGGCGAAGCGCAGGCCTTCTTCCATGGCGATCGGGTTGATCAGCTTGACGGTGATCGACACGTTGTCGCCTGGCATGACCATTTCCTTGCCTTCTGGCAACTCGATCGCGCCGGTCACGTCCGTCGTGCGGAAGTAGAACTGGGGACGGTAGTTGTTGAAGAAAGGCGTGTGGCGGCCACCCTCGTCCTTGCTCAGAACGTAGATCTCGCCGGTGAAGTGCGTGTGCGGCTTGATGGAGCCGGGCTTGCACAGCACCTGGCCGCGCTCGACGTCTTCACGCTTGGTGCCGCGCAGCAGGATACCGACGTTGTCGCCGGCCTGACCCTGGTCCAG
>NZ_FNHX01000015.1 GCF_900103405.1 Polaromonas sp. JS666
GGGGAAGTCCGAAATACCAAACAACCGAACTCCAAATACAAACAAGGACACGCCATGGCGTGTCCTTGTGGTTTTAGGTATTGGTATTTTTTTCCCACCCCCTTGTGTATGCGCCGAGGAGCGGAGGTTCAGGCGGATAAGGGATCGCGTTGTTTGAGCGAAGTGAAACGTAGCGAGTTTAGCGAGACCCCGCCTGAACCGAGCACCGCAGGTTGCCCCGGAGCGAAGCGCAGGGGACGCAGACACCAGGGTCGCCTTTTCTTTTGCTTACTTTTCTTTTGGCGAAGCAAAAGAAAAGTGAGTAGCTGCCGGGCTACCCCCGGCCAGCAAACCTCAGCAGAGTCCACCCTGCTGGAAGCAAACTACAACCTCAACTGCGCCGGCAAATATTTAGCCATGAGCTCGTCGTAATAAGGCTTCAACTCCGCAAGAACCGGCGGCCGCTCATTCTTGGAATACAGGTCGTAGGGATTAAACCTCTGCACCCACGCCAGGTGCGCCCTGTCCTGCGCATCGGTGAGGTGCCCATACTCCCCTTCCCTATGCCACGCATAAAACGAGTGGTAGCGGATCATGTACAGCGCCGGCAGCGGCAAATACGGCTTCATGAGCTGGTACAAATATTCGTCATGGCCCCATGACATGTGCACCGCGTCCAGCCCGCAGCCGGGCGTGTAGATGCCGTTCTCGCTGTTGTAGCGGGCATCGCTGCTGTCGGGGTTCAGCGCGAAGTATTCGGGGTACACAATGCGCTCCGAGAAACGGCAGCCCACCGGGAAGGTGTCGCCCACCACCGCCCATTGCGGTTCACCGAACAGGCACAACACCTTGCCCAGGTCGTGGATAAAACCCGTCAGCACAAACCAGTCGGGGTGGCCGTCGGCGCGTATGGCTTCAGCGGTCTGCAGCAGGTGGCTGATCTGCGGCAGTTCGATGTCGGGGTCGGATTCGTCGACCAGGGTGTTGAGGAATTCCAGCGCCGCCCAGGGTGTCATCTCGCGCTGCCCAAAACCCAGCCACTGGGCCTTCTTGGCCCGCACAAAATCCAGCGTCTGATGCTGGTGGTTGTTGCGGTAGAAGTTGCGCACCCTGTCCATGCCGGGCTGGTCGTAGTCGCGGTAGGCGGCACGCTCGGGCTCGCTGGCCAGCAGGGCGGTTTGTTGTAAAGCGGGGCTGGCGGCGTGGGGTGTGGCGGCGTTCATCATCAGCCGATTGTAGAAAGCGCCGCCACTGCGTGCAAACCCGCTGGCGCGCCGGGCCGCAGCGGCTATATTGGGCCGCACCCCCGTGCACCGAAAGCGCCTATGCCACGCACAACCCTCTTGCGCACACTTGCTGCCGGCCTGTTGCTGGGCCTGTGCACCGTCCTGGCCGGCCAGCCGGCTTTTGCGCAAAGCGCCGCACCGCGTGTGGTCGACATCCCCACCCGACCCGGCGTCACCCAGCGCTTTGTCTACATCGCGCCCTCGGGCGCACCCAAGGCCTCCGTCATCCTGATGGCCGGCGGCCACGGCGGCTTGCAGATCAATGAGGCGGGAAGCTTTGGCAGGGGCGAGGGCAACTTCCTCGTGCGCACGCGCCAGCTGTTTGCCGACGCCGGCCTGGCCGTCGCCGTCATTGACGCGCCCTCCGACAAACAGTCGCCACCCTATCTCTCGGGCAACCGGCAAATGCCCGAGCACCGCGCCGATGTGCTGGCCGCCATTGCCTGGCTCAAACAGCAATCACCGGCCCCCGTGTGGCTGGTCGGTACCAGCCGCGGCACCCAGTCGGCCGCCTACATCGCCACCGAGGCCACGCCCGCCCAGGGCGGCCCCGACGGCCTGGTGCTGACATCCAGCATCCTGCTGGACCCCAAGGGCCGCGCCGTGCCCAAAATGCCGCTAGAAAAACTCGCCGTCCCCGTGCTCGTGGTGCACCACGAAAACGACGGCTGCAAGGTCTGCCCCTACAGCGAGATACCAGCCATGATGGAAAAACTGGGCAAGACACCCAAAGCCGAACTCATCAGCATCAGCGGCGGCCAAAACCGCGGCGACCCCTGCGAGGCCATGGCCTACCACGGCTTTAACGGGCTGGAGGCCGATGTGGTCGGCCGGATCACTCGCTGGGTGATTGCGGCCAAGCCCTAAGCGGCGCTCTCTAAGTGGTGGCCTCAGCCTCCGGCCACAGGTTGGGGAAATAAAACCGCAAGGCATGCTGCGGCACCCCAAAACGCAGCTTGCCATGCGGTGAGTCGGTGGCCAGCAGGCCGCGCTTGAGCAAGGCCGTGACCTGGGCCGTGGCAAGGCGTTCACCAAGCCCCAGCAAAGCCTTGAACTCGCTTCGCTCCAGTTCGGCTTGCGTGAGCAGCAAATAGTGCAAAGCCCGCAGGGCCTCACTGCGCACCCCCTGCCTCACCACGCTTTCCTCGAAGGCCAGACAGGCCGCAATGCGGTCCTTCATCCCTGCCATGTCCAGCAGGCCCGCCATAAAGCGCACCTGGTCCAGGCACAGGGCCAGCACATAGCCAATCCAGGCCATCAGCGCCCGCTCCGACAGGTTGCCGCGCCCATCGAGCGCGCCTGCGCGCGGCTCATCGGCCGCGGCCAGGTGGGCGTAATAGGCCTCGTGGCTGCGCGCAAAACCGCGCAAGGGCGACCACAAGCCGTTGGTCAGCCCCTGCGCACCCAGGGCAAGGTGCGTGTGCAGCCGCGCCACGCGGCCGTTGCCGTCCCGAAACGGGTGGACCCAGGCCAAACGGTGATGCGAGGCGGCGATCGCGACAATCTGCAGCTCGCCGCGCCGCACACCGCCATAAAAACCGCCCCATCGCGCCAGCATGGCGCCAATGGCCGCATGGGCCGGCGCCGCATGCACGCCCACACTGACCTCCCGGTCGCGTAGCGCGCCCGGCATCAATACATCGCCTTCGGGCAGCACCCGGTCGGCGTCGGGTAGGCGGGCGAACAAATCCTGGTGAATGTCCTTCACCATTTGCGCGGACCACACTTGCTGGCCCGACCAGCCGCTCCAGCCGGTCTCAATGGCGCGCTCGGTTTCCATGTGCGCCAGCGCCAGGCGTTGCCGCCGCGCCTTGTCCGCGTCACGCGAATAGTCATTGCGCAAGGCGCTCTCGATTTCAAACGGCAGCGTGTGCTGCCCTTCTATCTTGTTGCTGTAGTAGGAGTTCATGGCCCGCAGCAACTGGCGAAGATCGGCCGGCGAACCTTGGCCTGCCAAGCTGCGTGCCTCTTTTTGCAGGTCATGGGCCTGTTCCAGCAGCGGCGCGAGCTGGTGCTCCCCCGGAAGCAGGGGCTCCATCTGCGCGGGATCGTCATAGAGCTGGAATTTTTGCGACTTGGTGGTCATTCCTAAGTCTATGACAATAAAGGATTTTTCGCAATTTCTGCGAGTATTTTTGCGACTTTGTTTGCGACTTCAGCACGCTCGCCATCGCCGGCATCCACCCGCCTGGCTTTAAGCGGGCTTGTCCTGCACCGTGTCATCAGGGCTGCTGCCCACAGCCGCATGGTTAAGCGCCAGGCTCACACCCGCGCGTTTTTCCGCTTTCTGCATGGTGTCCATCACGTCCGGGTCAGGCGCCACACCCCAGGCCATGGCGGTGGTCAGCACCACCAGCGAGGGAATCGCGCGCAAATAACGCGGGCGGAACAAAAAGTCGGCAAGCTTCTTCATGGCAGGCACTCCGGTCATAGCAACATCAGCAACGATAAAAACAACAAGCCTCGATGCTGCGCCGCCAGGCTTAGCGCCGTGCGTCTGCCGTGTTGCGCTATGTATCAATTTGCGCCAAGCCCCGTCCGGCGCGGCCCGGCGGCCTGCGTCTTTACTTGCCTGCCTGCCTGGCTGGCGGGGCCGGTTAGGCCCTGCCGCGGCGCGACTGCAGCTGGTTGCTGCCGCCCACATGCGACTCACGGTCGCTGCGGCTGTTGGCCGTGCGCTGGCCTTCGTTGCGCTGGGTGGGCTTTTGTTCGCCTACCTGGTTGAAGTCATTCTCGACCTTGCCGCCGTGGCCTGACGGGGCGGCCTTGGGGCTGGGGTTGTTGTCCTGCGCTACGGTCGGGTCGGCATCCGTGCCGGTGATGCCCACACTGCGCTGGACATTGGGTTTGCCTGGTTTCATGGCCATGATGCACGTCTCCTTGTGAAGGGTGGTTGATCAACCCATTCTGGAAACCCCCACAGCCCGCCCCTGTCAGACGAAGCCCTGTGCCCCCGCACGACAAGGCGAGGAGAAGGCGAAGCAGGCAGCTCAGCCCCCGGCCGCCTCATCCCAGAACATGGCCTCAATCTTGTGCCCATCATCTCCCTAGACCACATGAGAGACTTAAAGGATGATCGGAAAATCTAAAACAAGCTAACGGAGATCGTTGCCATGGAAATTTCTATAAGCATTGCTGGTGTACTCACACTATGGGTTGTACGTGAAATTGCCGGCTTTATTCTTAAGACAAAACTAGAGCCACATAAGCAGACCGTAAACCGACTGATGAATAAGAAACTCCTTTTCGTCGTCGTAGATGTACTTATTCTTTGCTACTCTTTCTGGTACGCATTCTTTCTTCTTAATAGCATTGAAGTTGCTACGAAAAGAGACGTGCTCATTGGCTTTGGACTTTCCCTATTTGTCACGGTTCAGGTAATGAACCTATTCGACGATTTGGTGCAGTGGGCACGACGCTACAAAGAATTGAGTCAAGAGCACGCTGAAAAGCTCCCAATTCTCGGGTGAGCAAAAATGGAGCTTTTTCTTCCCAACTCTTAGAACAGATGACGCGTCTTACTTATGAGGGAAGAATTTCGAGCGAAGTAAGACTTCATCACGGTGATATTCCAAGTAACTTCGCTGGCCAGAAGAAAAAGTCCCCACGTTCCTCTTTTCACTCGGCGATAGACCCATGCGTGTCAGTGACTCTAGATGAGCTACAGGAGAAATTATCAAATCTCCGTTCCCCTCGAACCCAATAAACCCCTGATCAAAGAGATGGTCCATTGTTGGCGTAAGTAACAGCCCATTCTCGCCGTCCAACCGCTCTTCATTAGAGGAATCGCGCCAAGGTTTGCAATGGCTGGCTCGCAAATGAGCTTCTTTTGTGACTCCAGTTATCCGGCACGCTCTCTCCAACTGCATCACACGTTGTTTAAAAAGACCTTGACCACGGCGCGCCATCACAACAGTTTCTTTCTCTGTCTCGGTTATCTTGCTGTTGCTTTGAACCTGGGCAATTAAATACTCTTCCCACTGGATCTGAATAACAGATGGCTGGACTGGAGCAGGTTCGGTCGCCCGGAACCCCATAACCAAAGTTCGCGCTTCAGCCCCAAGAAGGTTAACAAGCGCGGCAGCAAAGGCATCCGGCAAATAGGTTAGGTAAACACCTTGCATGCCTATGCCGTCTGGGCGCAGTGGTGCGTAAACCTTTTGAAGCAAGGGAGCCAGCACACTCATGTGATCGGAAGGCCGAACCCGCGAACGCAGCTCGACGAACGATACGTTGACTCGCCAACCAACCTTTTCCCAATATGTACCGGTGGTTCCGAACTCGGCCGGCTTAGGCGACTCCTGCGCATTGGATGTCGCAATACCAATGGCGGCAATCACGGTCCCAGCAAAAGAGAAGATCACATCGCCAGGAGATACCTCGCGCATGAAATCGTAGAAAGGATTTCGAGCTTGGTTTGCTTTGCGTTTAGGCGACCAGAGATAGCCGCCCTCTACTTCTTGGCGGTAGGTCTGATTTTGATTTACCCACCAGTAACGCAATTTATTCCCGCCATCCCGATTTGGACGCCAGCTACGCTGACCCTCCTGCTCTTGAAGCGACTCAATAAGAGCAGATTAGTCCATGGTATCCACAGCTATACAAACCCACAAGCGATCAGAAGCCCCAAGAGCACCACTTTCACGCTTCTGCGAACTTAGCCATCAACGCCACCACCCCCGGCTTGGCACAACGCTGCAGCGCCAGCAACAAACCATGGTCAGGCTTGGCCACCCGATGCCGGCTGCGCAAGTCATCCTGGATCTGCCCCAACAAGGAAGCCGCCATCTCGGCATCGGCCATGGCCCGGTGGGCGCGGCCGGCTTTGGGGAGGCGGTGGTAGTCGATCAGCACGCCTAATTTGTGGCTGGGGGCCTGGGGGTACAGCCTTCTGGCGACCAGCATGGTGCAGGCAAAGGGCTGGCTTGTCATTGTTGTTGTCTTCTCCCCTGCCAGGCTGAGTTCGGCTTCCCAGAAGCGGCGGTCAAAAGACGCGTTGTGGGCCACCATGGGGGCGCTGCCGACAAAACGGCTGGCCTCCCTCATCACGGTATCGGCCGCGGGCGCGGCGGCGACCATGGCGTTGCTGATGCCTGTCAGGCTTTCGATAAAGGACGGGATGTAGCGGCCGGCATTCATGAGGCTCTGGAAGCGGTCCACGACTTTGCCGCTGGCTTGATCGACCAGCACGATGGCGATTTCGGTCGCGCGGTCGCCCATGGCCGGTGACAGGCCTGTGGTTTCGAAGTCGATGACGGCAATGCAGCTCATGGTTTGTTGTTGCTGTCGTTGTTCACGCAAAGAAAAACACCATGAAGATCACCTGCGGGAGGTTCACTTTCATGGTGTTGATCGTGGCCAGGTTTGTCATGCTTGCACCGGCCCGGGCCAAGCAGTGGCCTATTTGTAAAACGACTCCACCTTGCCCTTGAGCTTGATCATCAGCGGGTTGCCCTTGCGGTCCACCTTATTGCCGACGGGAACCTTGATCCAGCCTTCGCTGATGCAGTACTCGGCGACGTCAAAACGTTCCTTGTCGTTAAAGCGTATGCCTACGTCGTGCTCAAAGATGGCCCTGACGAAATGCGGGCTGCGCTCGTCGGTGGAGAGGTGGTCGGGCAGCGCCGGGCGTTCTGTTGTTGCTGCTGCAGTAGCCGTGGTGGTCGTGGTTTCTTCGGTCATGGAATCAGAAAGCTGGGTTGGTCGTGTATCAAACGTCGATATTCGCGGCGCGCAAGGCATTCTGCTCGATGAACTCGCGGCGCGGCTCGACTTCGTCGCCCATCAGCATGGTGAAGACGCGGTCGGCTTCGATGGCGTCGTCGATCTGCACTTTGAGCAGGCGGCGCACGGTCGGGTCCATGGTGGTTTCCCACAACTGGGCGGGGTTCATCTCGCCCAGGCCTTTGTAGCGCTGGCGGGCGGTGGCGTTTTCGGCCTGGCCGATCAACCAGGCCATGGCCTGGCGGAAGTCGCTGATTCTTTCTTCCTTCTGGCGTTCGCCTTCGCCGCGCATGACCTTGGCGCCTTCGCTGCTGATCAGGCCCCTGAAGGTGGCGGCCGCTTCAGCCAGGGTGGCGTAGTCGGCGCCGTGCACAAAGTCTTGTGTGATGACGCTGCTCTTGACGTTGCCGTGGTGGCGGCGGCTGATGCGCAGGATCGGTTTGTCGTTGCGGGTGTCGAACTCGCCGGCCACTTCGGCGGGGGTGCCGGTGGTGTTGAGTTCGCGCAGCTTGGCCTGCAGGGCCACGGCTGACACTTCCGCATCGGCCACGGTGTCCAGGTTCAGGCTCACGCCGTCGGCAATCGCACGCAGGGCCTCGGCATCCATAAAGCCGCGCAGGCGGGCAATGACGGACTCGGCCAGCTGGTGCTTACGCGCGAGCTCGGCCAGGGTGTCGCCGGTGAGTATGGATTTTTCGTCGGGGCCGACCTGCACGCTGGCATCCTTGAGCGCAATGCGCAGCAAAAAGCCGTCCAGGGCCGCGGTGTCCTTGAGGTACTGCTCTTCCTTGCCGGCCTTGACTTTGTAGAGCGGCGGCTGGGCGATGTAGATGTGGCCGCGCTCGACGAGCTCGGGCATCTGGCGGTAGAAGAAGGTCAGCAGCAGGGTGCGAATGTGGGCGCCGTCAACGTCGGCGTCGGTCATGATGATGATGCGGTGGTAGCGCAGCTTGGCGACGTTGAAGTCGTCGGTGCCGGCCGTGCCACCCACGCCGCCGGCCTTGCCTATGCCGGTGCCCAGGGCGGTGATCAGCGTCAAAATTTCGTTGCTGGTCAGCAGCTTTTCATAGCGGGCTTTTTCGACGTTGAGGATCTTGCCGCGCAGCGGCAGGATGGCCTGGAATTTACGGTCGCGGCCCTGCTTGGCGGAGCCGCCGGCGGAGTCACCCTCGACCAGGTAGATCTCGCACATGGCGGGGTCTTTTTCCTGGCAGTCGGCCAGCTTGCCGGGCAGGCCCATGCCGTCGAGCACACCTTTGCGGCGTGTCATGTCGCGGGCCTTGCGCGCGGCTTCGCGGGCACGGGCGGCTTCAATGATCTTGCCGACGATGATTTTGGCGTCGTTGGGGCGCTCCTGCAGGTAGTCGTGCAGCAAACGGCTCACGATGTCTTCGACCGGGCCGCGCACTTCGCTGGAAACCAGTTTGTCCTTGGTCTGGCTGCTGAACTTGGGCTCAGGCACCTTGACGCTGAGCACGCAGCACAGGCCTTCGCGCATGTCGTCGCCGGTGACTTCAACTTTGGCTTTTTTGGCGAGCTCGCTGTCGTCGATGTATTTGTTGATGACGCGGGTCATGGCGGCGCGCAGGCCTGTCAGGTGGGTTCCGCCGTCACGCTGGGGAATGTTGTTGGTGAAGCACAGCACCTGCTCGCTGTAGCCGCTGTTCCACTGCATGGCGACTTCAACGCCGATGTTAGTGCCCTGGTCGCTCTGGCGGTCGCCCATGGCGGCGAAGACGTTGGGGTGCAGGACGGTCTTGCCCTTGTTGATGAACTCGACAAAACCCTTGACGCCGCCGGCGCCGGCGAAGTCGTCTTCCTTGCCGGTGCGCTCGTCTTTGAGGCGAATGCGCACGCCGTTGTTGAGGAAGCTCAGTTCGCGCAGACGCTTGCTGAGGATTTCATAGTGGAAGTCATTGTTCTCTTTGAAGATCTCGGTGTCGGGCAAGAAGTGGACTTCGGTGCCGCGTTTGTCGGTGTCGTCCATCACCTTCATCGGCGAGACTTCGACGCCGTCGACGGTCTCGACGATGCGGTTCTGCACAAAGCCGCGCGAGAACTCCATGACATGGACCTTGCCGTCGCGGCGGATGGTCAGGCGCAGCATCTTGCTGAGTGCGTTGACGCAGCTCACGCCCACGCCGTGCAAGCCGCCGGAGACCTTGTAGCTGTTCTGGTTGAACTTGCCGCCGGCGTGCAGCTCGGTCAGGGCGATTTCAGCGGCCGAGCGTTTGGGCTCGTGCTTGTCGTCCATCTTGATGCCGGTGGGGATGCCGCGGCCGTTGTCGGTGACGCTGACGGAGTTGTCGGTGTGGATGGTGACGACGATGTCGTCGCAGTGGCCGGCCAGGGCTTCGTCGATGGAGTTGTCGACCACCTCGAAGACCAGGTGGTGCAGGCCGGTGCCGTCGGAGGTGTCGCCGATGTACATGCCGGGGCGCTTGCGCACGGCTTCCAGGCCTTCGAGGATCTGGATGGAGCCTTCACCATAGGCTTCGGACGCGCCGGCCTGGTTGGTGTCGATTTTGGGCTGGAAATTGGAGCTTTCCTCGGTGGCCGCGCCTTCGGACACATGCACCTGTTCGGCTTCGTTCACTTTGTTTTCTTCAGTCATATCCGGCTTCTTTTCCGATCTTTTCACGAGCTATTTCGTGAGCTGTTTCGCGATCTCTTTTCGAATTGCTTCGATTTCTTCAATCTCTTGAATGACCAAACCCGCGTAGGGTCGCGGGTCTGATGGGTGTTGGCGTATGTTCAGCGCGCTAGATGCGCATGGGCATCACCACGTATTTGAAGGCCGAATCGTCGGGGATGGTCAGCAGCGCGGAGCTGTTGGAATCGGCCAGTTCGATCTTGACCATGTCCTGGTCCATATTGGCCAGCGCGTCTATCAGGTAGGTCACGTTGAAGCCGATCTCGATGGCGTCGCCGCCGTAGTCGATGTCGAGCTCGTCGACGGCTTCTTCCTGCTCGGCATTGTTGGAGGCCACGCGCAGGGTGCCGGGCTCGATGTTCAGGCGCACGCCCTTGAACTTCTCGCTGGTCAGGATGGCGGTGCGCTGCAGGCTGGCCAGCAGGGGCACGCGGCCCAGGGTGATGATGTTTTTGTGGTTCTTGGGGATCACGCGGTTGTAGTCGGGGAACTTGCCTTCGACCAGCTTGGTGACGAACTCCATGCCTTCAAAGCTGAACTTGGCCTGGTTGCCAGCGAACTGCATCTCGATGGCGCCTTCCTTGTCGCTGAGCAGGCGCTGCATTTCGAGCACGGTCTTGCGCGGCAGGATCACTTCCTGCTTGGGCACTTCAACATCGAGCATGGCCGAGGAGAAGGCTAGGCGGTGGCCGTCGGTGGCGACCAGGCTCAGCTGCTTGCCTTCAGCGACAAACAGGATGCCGTTGAGGTAGTAACGGATGTCGTGCACGGCCATGGCGAAGGAGACCTGGTTGAGCAGCTCCTTGAGCACTTTTTGCGGCACCGAGAAGCCGGGGCCGAAGTTGGCGGCTTCCTGGACCAGGGGGAAGTCTTCGGCGGGCAGGGTTTGCAGCGTGAAGCGGCTTTTGCCGCCCTTGAGGATCAGCTTGTTCTGCGAGGACTCGAGCGAGACGGTCTGGTCGCTGGGCATGGAACGCAGGATGTCGATGAGCTTGCGGGCACCCACGGTGGTGGTGAAGTTGCCGCTGTCGCCGTCGAGCTCGGCCGTGGTGCGGATCTGGATCTCAAGATCGCTGGTGGTCAGCTGCACCTGTGCGCCGGTTTTGCGGATCAGCACGTTGGCCAGAATCGGCAAGGTGTGCCTGCGCTCCACGATGCCGGCGACCGATTGCAGTACCGACAAAACTTTATCCTGGGTTGCTTTCAGAACGATCATGACTTCCTCTGTATATATCTTTAATTCTTTAATTCAAATTAGTAGTAGTAGATAAGGGGGGAGCCCATCTGTGGATAGTGCCATTTTCCCCTTTTTGATCAACCACTTGGCGTTTGTTTAACCATGTGCCCAGATGCCGTGGAAGCTCACTGCCGGATATGAACAACTTTCGATTGTCATCTGCTTCTGTGGATAAACCATGGGTTGTTCAAAAGTTGTCCCCAAACTTGTTGTGAAGGCCTTTGAGCCGGGGATTGGGCCCCAAAAACTGAGCGCTAAAGGATTCATTTCCCATATAGAGAGTGCTTTCAGCCTTTCAGGGTCTGTTCCAGCACATGCAGCTGCTGGTTGAGTTCGGTCATCTGCTGGCGCTCCGCGGACATCTTGCGCACCGCGTGCAGCACCGTGGTGTGGTCGCGCCCGCCGAAGAGCTCGCCGATCTCGGGCAGGCTCTTCTGGGTCAGTTCCTTGGCCAAATACATGGCGATCTGGCGCGGCCGGGCAATGCTGGCGGGCCGCTTCTTGGAATACATGTCGGCGACCTTGATCTTGTAATAGTCGGCGACGGTCTTCTGGATGTTCTCGACGCTGATCTGCCGGTTCTGGATGGAAAGCAGGTCGCGCAAGGCCTCCCGGGCCAGCTGGATGGAGATTTCCTTGAGGTTGAAGCGCGAATAGGCCAGGATCTTGCGCAGCGCGCCTTCGAGCTCGCGCACGTTGGAGCGCACGTTCTTGGCGACAAAGAAGGCGACCTCCTCGGGCATGGAGGCGCCTTCGGCCTCGGCCTTACGGATCAGGATGGCCACGCGCATTTCGAGTTCTGGCGGCTCGATGGCGACCGTGAGGCCGGAATCAAAGCGCGAGACCAGGCGTTCGTGGATGTCCGTCAAACCCTTGGGGTAAGTGTCGCTGGTCATCACGATGTGCGACTTTTTGGTCAGCAAGGCCTCAAAAGCGTTGAAAAACTCTTCCTGGGTGCGGTCCTTGTTGGCGAAGAACTGGACGTCGTCGATCAGCAGCAAATCCAGGGAGTGGTACCGCTCCTTGAATTCATCAAAAGTCTTGCGCTGGTAAGCTTTAACCACATCTGAAACAAATTGTTCAGCATGGATGTAGAGAACTTTGGCCGCGGGGTTGTCCACCAGCAGTTTGTTGCCGATGGCGTGCATCAAATGGGTCTTGCCCAGACCGACGCCGCCGTAGATAAAAAGCGGGTTGTAAAGCTGGCCCAGGCTGCTGGATACATGTAGGGCGGCAGCCCGGCCCATGCGGTTGGCCGTGCCTTCAATCAGGGTGTCGAAGGTCAGCGCGCTGTTGAGCCGGTTTTTGAAAGGCGCGCCGGCGGCTTCTTCGGGAACGCCCAGGCCGACGGGCTCGGGGATATTCGAGCCTTCAAAGCTGCGGATCAAGGAATTCGATTTGACGGGCGCTTCGCGAGGAGCAAGCGCTAACTCAAGGGCTATGGCCTGGCCGGAAATTTTCTCGAGCAGGGCCGAAATACGGCCGGCATACTGGGCACGCACCCAGTCCAGTTTGAAGCGGTTGCCCACCAGAACGGTGACTTTGGAGAGGTCGGCCGCAACGTCAACCACCAGCGGACGGATCCAGGTGTTGAACTGCTGCTCGGGCAATTCCTGCGCCAAATGGTCGACGCAGCTTTGCCACAAGCCCTGGCTCAGGTTTTGGACGGATGCCTCACTCATGCTGGTTTTTGCCGGGTTGCCGGCCTGGCAGAAGGGGCCGGGCGGCGTGTCGCTGCTTGTGGATATTGTTAATTTTGAGCACCGGCAATTGTAGTCCGGGCGGGGAGTTATCCACAAAATAAATGCTCAGTGTTTCAACCTATTTTCGGGCCGTCCGGATGGGTTCTGGCGGCCTCGCGGCGGCGCCCGGGAAGTGGTTGGGCAGGTGGCCGGGCGCTTCTCAGCCTTTACCGCCAATGAGTGGGCTAACTTGTTGCCAGCGTTGGGAAATCTGCGATAATCATGGGTTTCCCTGATTCGCAGCGGGTTTTCGCCTGTTTGCAGACTTGCAGAGTTGGTTGTGTTGTACGGCCACCAAGATCATTCGAATCGCCCAGGGGAAGCTTTGTAGCTGACCGGCTAGTAGGACTTATCATGAAACGCACATACCAACCTTCCAAAGTCAAACGCGCCCGCACGCACGGCTTTCTGACGCGCATGAAAACGCGCGGCGGCCGCGCAGTGATCGCCGCGCGCCGCGCCAAGGGCCGCAAACGCCTGGCTGTCTAAGCCTGTCGTTTTTGCTGGCCATCCGCAGTTTTCCGAACTGAGGCCTGGCGCTCGTGCAGCGGCTTCAAACCCGTTCCCAGTTCCAGGCAGTCCTTGCCGGCGCCATCGTTGCAAAAACAACGCACTTCGCATTGCACCGCAATGCGCTGGACGCCAGGCCGGTGCAAACCGAGTCCGGCGGCCCTGTTGATGCCCTTGCGGCAAGGTCGCTGTTCCCCGTCCAGGACACCTGGCTCGGGGCCATGGTTCCAAAACGCTGGGCCAAACGGGCTGTCACGCGCAACGCCATCAAACGCCAGATCTACACCGTGAGCGCTGATTTTTCGCATCAGTATCCCGAGGCCGCTTATGTGGTCCGCTTGCGGCGTGATTTTTCGCGCACCGAATTCGTCAGCGCCAGCTCCGAGCCGCTCAAACAGGCCGTGCGCGCCGAAGTCCAGGCCCTGATGCAGGCCGGAGCCAAAGCGCCATGAGCCTGCCGGCCGCCCTCGCCCGCTTGCCGCAAACGCTGTTGATAGGCCTGGTCAAAGGCTATCGCCTGCTGCTCAGCCCCTGGCTGGGCTCGGCCTGCCGTTTCGAGCCGACTTGTTCCGCATACTCTCTGGAGGCGCTGCAGCAGCACGGCGCCGCCGTGGGCAGCTACCTCACGCTGCGCCGCCTGGCCCGTTGCCATCCTTGGTGTGAAGGCGGGCTCGACCCCGTACCGCCTGCCGCAGCGCGCCCCTTCTCTCTCTTTTCCCGCCTGGCCACGCCCGTGGCCCCTACCCCTTCTAAAAAGACGCCGTCATGAACGACATCCGCCGCACCATCTTGTGGGTGATATTTGGTTTCTCCATGGTCCTCCTGTGGGACCAGTGGCAGGTTTTTAACGGCCACAAGGCGACCTTCTTCCCCTCCAGCACGCAGTCCGCCAAGGCGCCCGCCGCCGGTGCTGCCGCTTCCGCGCCGGCCGCCGGCGCCGCGGCTTCTTCGGTGCCAACACCCCAGGCCGCCAACGCGGCGCCCGCCGCGCCGGGCACCGTGCCCACAGGCGCGCCGACGATCGCGCCCGCGGCCACGAAGGAACGTGTGGTGGTGAACACCGACGTGCTCACGCTGACCTTTGACAGCGAAGGCGGCACGCTGGTGCATTCGGCTTTTGCCAAGTACAAGGACCAGACGCACAAGGACCAGGGTTTTGTGCTGCTCGATGAAAGCGCCAACCGCGTCTATGTAGCGCAGACCGGCCTGATCGGCAGCGGCAGCTTCCCCACGCACAAGACCTTGATGAAGCTTGTCCCCGGCGAGCGTTCGCTGAAAGACGGCCTCAATGAACTCGAAGTCAAGTTCGAATCGGCCGACGTCGGCGGTGTCAAGCTGGTCAAGACCTACACCTTGAAGCGCGGCGCCTATGACATCGCGGTGCGCCACGACGTCGTCAACACCGGCACGGCCGCGGTCTCGCCGCAGCTCTACCTGCAGCTGGTGCGCGACGGCAACAAGCCGCCCGGAGAGTCATCTTTCTATTCCACCTTCACCGGCCCGGCGATTTACACCGATGCCAAGAAGTACCAGAAGGTCGAGTTCAAGGACATCGAGAACAACAAGGTCGACGTGGAGAAACAGGCCAGCAACGGCTATGCCGCCATGGTGCAGCACTACTTCGCCTCGGCCTGGATCCTGGGCGACGGCATCAAGCGCGACCTGTTCTTCCGCAAGGTGGACACCAATCTCTACGCTGTCGGCATGATCGCCTCGCTGGACGCCATTGCACCCGGCGCGACCAAGACCATAGACTCGAAATTCTTCGTCGGCCCGCAGGAAGAAAAAACCCTGGAAGCCATTTCCCCCGGCCTGGAGCTGGTGAAGGACTATGGCTGGCTCACCATCCTGGCCAAGCCGCTGTACTGGCTGCTCGACAAGCTGCATGGCTTCATCCACAACTGGGGCTGGTCCATCGTGGCGCTGGTGCTGCTGCTCAAGGTGGCGTTCTACTGGCTCAATGCCAAGGCTTACGCCAGCATGGCCAAGATGAAGGCCATCAACCCCAAGATCATGGAAATGCGCGAGCGCCTGAAGGACAAGCCGCAAGAAATGCAGCAGGCCATGATGAAAATCTACCGCGAGGAAAAGGTCAACCCCATGGGCGGCTGCTTCCCCATCATGATCCAGATCCCGGTGTTTATCGCGCTGTACTGGGTGCTGCTGTCCAGCGTCGAGATGCGCAACGCGCCCTGGATAGGTTGGATCCACGACCTCTCGGCGCCGGACCCCTTCTTTATCCTGCCCATCGTGATGACGCTGACGACCATGCTGCAGACGGCGCTCAACCCCGCACCGCCGGACCCGATGCAGGCCAAGCTGATGTGGTTCATGCCGCTGATCTTCAGCGTGATGTTCTTCTTCTTCCCGGCCGGCTTGGTGCTGTACTGGATCACCAACAACATCCTGTCCATCGCCCAGCAGTGGGTGATCAACACCCGCATGGGCGTGCCGCCTCAGTTCAACCTGCCTAAATTCAATTAAGGCGGGCAGAAAATAAAAATTGGGCCGCTTCGCGGCCCTTTTTCTTTGGAAACTGATGGAAGCCTGGCCGCCGCGCCCAGGCCAGGCCCGCCCACTGATTGCCGCTTAATATCTAGCACCATGCTGGCCCGACACCACGACCCCATTGTTGCCATTGCCACCGCGCCCGGCCGCGGCGCCGTGGGCATTGTGCGCGTCTCCGGCAAACACATCGCGCCCGTGATTGAAGCGCTGTGCGGCCGCGCGCTGCTGCCGCGCCAGGCGACCTACCTGCCCTTTCTCGACGCGCAAGGCGCGGCCATAGACCAGGGCCTGGCCCTGCATTTCCCCGCACCCCATTCCTATACCGGCGAAGACGTGCTGGAGTTGCAGGCCCATGGCGGGCCGGTGGTGCTGCAGCTGTTGCTGGCGCGCTGCCTGGAAGCCGGCGCCGCGCTTGATCCCACCACCGGCCACGCGGCCCTGCCCCGGCTGCGTGTGGCGCAACCCGGCGAATTCACCGAGCGCGCCTTCCTCAACGACAAGATAGACCTGGCGCAGGCCGAGGCCATCGCCGACCTGATTGACGCCAGCACCGAAACCGCGGCGCGCTCTGCCGCGCGTTCGATGTCGGGTGAGTTTTCGCTGGCGGTCAACACGCTGCTCGAGCAGCTGATCCACCTGCGCATGCTGGTGGAAGCCACGCTGGACTTCCCGGAAGAAGACATCGACTTCCTGCAAAAGGCCGATGCGCAAGGCCAGCTGGCGCGGTTGCAAACGACGCTGGCCGCCGTGATGCAGCGCGCCGTGCAGGGTGCGCTGCTGCGCGAAGGCATCAAGGTGGTGATCGCAGGCCAACCCAATGCTGGCAAGAGTTCATTGCTCAACGCCCTCGCCGGCGCCGAGCTCGCCATCGTCACGCCGATTGCCGGCACCACGCGCGACAAGGTGTCGCAGCTGATCCAGATCGAGGGCGTGCCCCTGCATGTGGTGGACACCGCCGGCCTGCGCGACGCGCTCGACGAAGTCGAAAAAATCGGCGTGGAACGCGCCTGGGCCGAAATCGCCAGCGCCGACGCCGTGCTCTTCCTGCACGACCTGACGCGCCACACCGCCGACTACCTGGCCGCCGACGCGCACATCACGCAGGTGCTGGCTTGCGAGTTGCCGCGCAACACGCCCGTCATCGATGTCTGGAACAAAAGCGACGCGGCCAGTGCGCAGGTGCTGGGCTCCATCGAGGGCGGCGTGTTGATCTCCGCCAAAACTGGCACCGGTTTGCAGGACTTGCGCAACCGGCTGCTGGAGGTCGCGGGCTGGCAGGCTGTGCCTGAGGGGGTGTTCATGGCGCGTGAGCGCCATGTGCGCGCGCTGCGCCAGGTGCAAGAGCAATTCAGCAAAGCCGGCGCGCAGCTTCATGCGGCGCAGCCGGCCCTGGACCTGTTGGCCGAGGACCTGCGGCAGGCCCAGTTGCACCTGGGCGAGATCACCGGCGCGTTCACGCCGGACGACCTGCTGGGCGAAATTTTCTCGAGATTCTGTATTGGAAAGTAGTAAGCGGCTGGCCGGCGAACGATGGGCGGGCGCTGTGCGCGGACCAGCGGTCGCAAACCCGCTGAAAGGGTTAAAAATGGCCTGTTTTCGAGGGGAAATTACAAATCGGACCACCCCTGTATCAGGTGTAAGTGGGCGTTAAGAGCCCTTGCTGCTGTTGTAGTGCGAAGGTATCTTCCGTTGCACTATGAACGCTCCACTTCCCGCCGCCATCCGTTTTGACATCCAGGGCCTGGCCCAGGCCATCCTGCATTGCCACGCCAGTGATGCCTTGCGTTGCCAATTCAACCAGCCGCATTGGGACATCCTGGCCAGCTACCTGCAGCCGTTTGCGCTGAACAGCGGCCAGGTGCTGATGGAGCAAGGCGCGCTGGACCGCACGCTGTACTTTGTGGAAAGCGGCACGCTCAGCGTTCACTACGAAGATGAAAAAGCGCGTGTGCGCATGGCACTGGTCGGCGCCGGCACCGTGCTCGGCGAAGGCGCATTTTTCTCGCACATGCCGCGCAGCGCCACGGTGCATGCCTCCACCCCTTGCAAGCTCTGGTGCCTCACCCCCATGCGCTTCCTTGAACTGGCCAATCGCCACAGCCCCATCGCACTGGAGCTGACCATGGCCATGGGTTCGGTGATGGCCAAGCGCCTGTACAACCGGCCCAAGCGCGTCGCGGTGACCTGAGGCGACATGCGAGTGCGCCACCGCGCGCACAGCAGTCATCGGACAAAGGCTTCTTGTGAACTAAAGGTTTGCATGTGCTGGCGACAAACCGGCAATGCCCGTGATTTTTTACCGTGCGGTAAGGCGGGCGATTCGATAAAGTGACCGTTAAAGCAGCCGCCAAACAACAGCAGTCGTGGTTTGTGGGGATTGCTTACAGACTTCACACATCGCATTGACGGAAAATTGCCTCATCCATTACAAGAACGCCGAATATGTCTTTTCTCAACTGGTTTTCCAGCAAACCAAGCCCGGTCAAACCTTCTCCCGCCGAGGAGCAGAGGCGCGCCTCCGCCGCGCGTGACAAATCACCCCTGTCCGTTCCGGGCCGGCTGCCTGTTGAAGCCGCGGCGCCCGGTGACGGCGCCAAGCTCAAGCGCCACGCCCGGCGCGAGCAGCTGTATGTCGCGATCCGCGAGTCCATGACGCGTTCCGGCGTGCTGTCCGCCAGCTATAAATTCAAGGTGCTTTCGCTGGACCAGCGCGGCAATGAGTTCCTCGTCATGATGGACCTCGCCAAAGCCTTTGGCCGCCCTTCAGAACAACTCGGCGAAATCGAGACGCTGATCATCCAGAATGCCAAGGCGCGTTTCGAAATCACGGTGCCCGCGGTCTACTGGCGCATCGACGAAACGGCGGTTGTGGTCAAGCCCAAGCCCAGCACCCAGGACGCGCCACAAAGCGCGGCGGTCCCCGTTGCCGCCGCTGCTGCCGTTGTCCCCGCTGTTCCCGACGCGGCGGCCAAGCCCGCCAAGCCACCGACTCCCCGCTACGAACCCATACAGGCCGACGAAGTGGCCGCGTTCAAGCAGGCCCTGCTGGCCGCGTCCGCCCAGGGGCCGGCCGCCGCGCCCGAGAAGGGCGTCAAAGACGCCAAGGAGGCCAGGGAGGTCAAGGAGGCTAAGGAGGCCGCCAGGAGCAAAGGCGGCCCGCGCTCCTACGCATTGCTGACCGGCTTCGAAGACACCGAGATGCCGGATTCGCCGTCCTCGCCGGCGCTCAGCAGCACGCAGTACGGCGACCTGGTCTAGGCGCCAGGCTGTGCCGGGCGGCGCTCAGTGCCCGGCGAAATCAATCAGCGTGAACAAGGGCAGGCCCGCGGCCTGCAGCTTCACCGACCCGCCCAGTTCGGGCAAATCCACAATCGCCGCACCCTCGGTCACGCTGGCGCCCAGCTTTTCCAGCAGTTTCTTGCCGGCCATCATGGTGCCGCCGGTGGCGATCAGGTCGTCGATCAGCAGGACCCTGTCGCCGCGCTTGACGGCGTCGGTGTGCAACTCCACCGTGGCGCTGCCATATTCGAGCTCATAGGTCTCCTGCACTGTGGAGAACGGCAGCTTGCCCTTCTTGCGGATGGGTACAAAACCGACGTTGAGCTCATAAGCCACCACCGCGCCGAGGATGAAGCCGCGCGCGTCCAGGCCGGCCACCACGTCGGGGCGCAAGGCCGGGTCCATGTAGCGGTGCACAAACGCGTCAATCAGGACGCGAAAAACCTTGGGGTTTTGCAGCAGCGGCGTGATGTCGCGAAACTGCACGCCGGGCGCGGGCCAGTCCGGCACGGTGCGGATATGGTTGCGCAAATACTGGCTGATGGACTGGTGCTGGAGGCTATGAAGGTCTGGCATGGTGCGTCGTGCGGATAGGGTGCGCGGTGGGGTGCGCGTATTGTGCGCCCGGCGGGCGCAAAACGCGTCAGCCCGGCGCGCCGGCGGGGCTGGTGGGATTGGCTTTGGGCGGCCGGCCGCGCAGCAGCTTTTCTTCGGCCATGGCCAGCGCTTCGGGCTTGCCTGACAGCACCAGCGTGTCGCCGCCTTCCAGCAGGGTTTCCGCCTGCGCGGCCACGGCCTTGCCGTTACTGCGGCGCAGGCTCACCACGCGCACGCCGCCGGCCTCCAGGGCCATCGCGCCCAGGGGCTTGCCGAGGGACTTGATGCCCAGCGGCAGCGTGACATTGGACAGCCGCTCCTGCTCCAGCTCGTTGACCGTGTCGTCGTCGGCGCCGCGAAAGTAACCGCGCAGCAGGTTGTAGCGCGCATCGCGCTGGTCCTGCACCACGCGGATCACGCGGCGCATGGGCACGCCCACCAGCGCGAGGGCGTGGCTGGCGAGCATCAGGCTGCCTTCTATGGCTTCGGGCACGACCTCGGTGGCGCCGGCCGCCTGCAGCTTTTCCAGGTCGTGGTCGTCCACGGTGCGCACGATGACCGGCACCGTGGGCGCGTGGGCGCGCGTGTTGGCCAGCACCTTGAGGGCACTGGCGGTGTCCAGGTAGGTGATGACGACCGCGCTGGCGCGCGCCAGGCCCGCGGCCATCAGGGCCTGCAGGCGCACCGCATCACCGAACACCACGGAGTCGCCCGCGGCGGCGGCCTGCCGCACGCGGTCGGGGTCCAGGTCCAGCGCCATGTACTGGATGCCTTCGCGCTCCAGCATGTGGCCCAGGTTCTGGCCGCAGCGGCCGTAGCCGCAGATGATGACGTGTTTGTTGGCGTTGATGGACTTGCGCGCGATGGTGGTCATCTGCAGCGACTGCTGCAGCCATTCGCTGGAGACCAGCTTCATCACGATGCGGTTGCTGTACATGATGATGAAGGGCGTGGCGAGCATGGACAGCACCATGCTGGCCAGGATGGGGTTCAGCAGGGCCGGCGGCACCAGGCGGTTTTGCTGGGCCAGCGTGAGCAGCACAAAACCGAATTCGCCGGCCTGCGCCAGATAGAGGCCGGTGCGCAGCGACACGCCGGCGGTCGCGCCCAGCGAGCGGGCCAGCGCCGTGACCAGCACCAGCTTGAAAAAGACGGGCAGCGTCATCAGCAGCAGCACCAGTGGCCAGCGTTCCAGCACCAGGCGCCAGTCCAGCAGCATGCCTATGCTGATGAAGAACAGGCCCAGCAGCACGTCGTGGAAAGGCCGGATGTCGGTCTCGACCTGGTGCTTGTACTCGGTTTCCGAGATCAGCATGCCGGCGATGAAGGCGCCCAGCGCCAGGCTCAGCCCGGCGCGCTCGGTCAGCCAGGCCAGCGCCAGCGTGACCAGCAGCAGGTTCAGCACGAACAATTCTTCGCTCTTGCGCCGCGCCACGATGGTGAGCCACCAGCGCATGACACGTTGCCCACCGGTCAGCAGCAGGCCCACGAGGACGGTCGCCTTCACGCCGGCGACGGCCAGCGCCATGAGCAGCGCGTCGGCGGGTGCGCCCAGCGCCGGGATCAGCACCAGCAGCGGCACCACGGCCAGATCCTGGAACAGCAGCACGCCCATGATGCGCTTGCCGTGCTCGGACTCCAGTTCGAGCCGCTCCGACAGCAGCTTGACGACGATGGCGGTGCTGCTCATGGCGATCGCGCCGGACAGCGCCAGCGCGGTCTGCCAGCCCATGGTCCACAGGCTGGGCGCCATGCTGGCCAGGAACAGCGAGCCCACGGTGGCCAGCACGATGGTGAGCGCCACCTGCAGCAGCCCCAGGCCGAACACGTGGCGCCGCATGGAGCGCAGCTTGGGCAGGTTGAATTCGAGCCCGATGACGAACATCAGGAAGACCACGCCGAACTCGCCCAGGTGGCGGATGCCGTCCGAATTTTGCGCCAGCGCCAGCGCGTTGGGGCCTATGATCACGCCCACCGCCAGGTAGCCCAGCATGGGCGGCAGCTTGAGCGAGCGGCACGCAACCACACCCAACACCGCGGCCAGCAGGTACAGCAGGGTCAGTTCAAGCGCGCTCATGCGCCGATGGTAGCCGAGGAAACCGCGCCGGCATGGGCCTTTGTGCGCCTCTATAGAATGCAGCCATGAGCGCAGACCCCGTGAAACTGGATGCCGAGCAGGTGCTGAACCTGGCCCGCAAGACCTTTGAGATAGAAGCCGCCGCCGTGCTGGGTCTGGCGCAGCGCCTGGGTGGCGAGTTTGCCCAGGCGGTGGAGCTGGTGCTGGCCTGCCGGGGCCGCGTGGTGGTCATGGGCATGGGCAAAAGCGGCCACATAGGCCGCAAGATCGCGGCCACGCTGGCCTCCACAGGCACCCCCGCCATGTTTGTGCACCCGGCAGAAGCCAGCCATGGCGACCTGGGCATGATCACCGGCCAGGACGTGGTGCTGGCGATTTCCAACAGCGGCGAAAGCGAGGAGCTCACGGTCATCCTGCCGGTGCTGAGCCGCCAGGGCGTGCCCATGATCGCCATCACCGGCGGCGCCCAGTCCGCGCTGGCGCGTCATGCGCGTGTCACGCTCGACAGCAGTGTCGCGCTGGAGGCCTGCCCGCTCAACCTGGCACCCACGGCCAGCACCACCGCGCAGCTCGCCATGGGGGATGCGCTGGCCGTCGCGCTACTTGACGTGCGTGGCTTTCGGGAAGAAGACTTTGCCCGCTCGCACCCTGGCGGCGCGCTGGGCCGCAAGCTGCTCACGCATGTCAGCGATGTGATGCGCAGCGGCGACGCCGTGCCGCAGGTGCAGGCCGACACCGGTTTTAGCGACCTGATGCGCGAGATGAGCGCCAAGGGGCTGGGCGCCTCCGCGGTGGTCGACGGCGCGCGGCGCGTGCTCGGGATTTTTACCGACGGCGACTTGCGCCGCCTGGTCGAAAAAGGCGTGGACCTGCGCAGCAGCAAGGCCGGCGACGTGATGCATGCCAACCCGCGCACCGTGCGGGCGGATTCGCTGGCCGTGGAGGCGGCCGCGCTGATGGAGCAATACCGCATCACCAGCGTGCTGGTGGTCGACGAAGCCGGCGTGCTGTGCGGCGCGCTCAATTCCAACGACCTGATGCGGGCCAAGGTCATCTGATGGTGTTTTCATGCCCTCTTTGACGCCACCCATGTTGCAGCCCGTCCCCGCCCTGAACTTTGCTCCCGAGCTGCTGCTCCGCGCCCAAGGCGTCAAGGTGGCGTTTTTCGACGTGGACGGCGTGCTGACCGACGGCGGCCTGTATTTTTCCGAATACCCCGACGGCCATGCCCTGGCCCGGGCCGGCGGCGGCTACCGCGCCTCAGGTGAAATCATCAAGCGCTTCAACACCCTGGACGGCCACGGCCTGAAGCTGCTGCAGCGCGCCGGCATCACCCCCGTGGTGATCACCGGTCGGGACAGCGATGTGCTGCGCGCGCGCCTGCAGGCGCTCGGCATTACGCATGCGCATTTCGGCACGGAAGACAAGCGCCCCGCAGCCGAGACCACCCTGCAGGCGCTGGGCCTGGACTGGGCCGCGGCCGCCGCCATGGGCGACGACTGGCCGGACCTGCCTGTGATGTCCCGGGCGGCGCTCAGTTGCGCGCCTTCCAATGCGCACCTCGAAGTCCGGGTACAAGCCCACCATGTCACGCAGGCGCCTGGCGGCCATGGTGCGGCGCGCGAGTTCTGCGATTTGCTGCTTGTCGCCTGCGGGCGCTATGCGGAGTTGCTGCAGGAATACCGCCTATGACGACCGCGACGCAGGGCCAGGATGCTGGCCGCGCTGGCACGCCCTCCCCGCTCAAGAGGGCATGGCGCGGCGTTTTGCGCGTGTGGGACAGCATGTCCATCTACATGCCCTTGCTGATGATGGGCGCGCTGGCGCTAGGCACCTACTGGCTGGTGCGCAATACGCCCATCTTCAGCACAACCGAGGTGGCCCGGGAAGCAAGCCACGACATCGACTATTTCATGCGCAAGTTCACCGTCAAGACCTTTGACGAAAACGGGCAGCTCAAGAGCGAGATCTACGGCATAGAGGCCCGGCATTTCCCCGACACCGACATCCTCGAGATCGACCAGGCGCGCATCCGCAGCATCCGCCCCGACGGCCGTGTGACCACCGCCACGGCGAATCGGGCTTATTCCAACGGCGACGGCTCGGAAGTGCAACTGACCGGCAACGCGCGGGTGATCAGGGATGCCAGCAAGGACGCCAGCGGCAAGGAAACACCGCGCATGGAGTTTCGCGGGGAGTTCCTGCATGCCTTCCTGAACGACGAGCGCGTGAAGTCCCACAAGCCCGTGCTGCTGATTCGCGGCACCGACCAGTTTGTCGGCGACACCTTCGCTTATGACAACCTGGACCAGGTGGCGAACCTCAATGGCCGGGTCCACGGTATTCTGGTGCCCCGCTCCGCCGCCAGCGCCGCCGGTCTTCCCACATTGACCTTGCCGGCGGCACCGGCGCCGACAAGCCCCGCCAAACCGGTTACGCCCTAGCGACCGACTTTTTCAACGGCCACCCATGTCCAGACTCGTATTCATCACCGGCGCGTCCAGCGGCATAGGCCAGGCGCTGGCCATGCGTTTTTATTCGGCGGGCTACCGGCTGGCGCTGGCCGCGCGCCGCACGGCCGAGGTCCAGGCCTGGGCCTCGGCCAACAGCCTCAGCGCGGGCCGCTACCAGGTCTACAGCGCCGATGTGGCCGATACCGACAGCATCGTCGCGGCCGGCCTGGCCTGTGTCGCGGCGCAGGGCGTGCCCGACGTCGTGATCGCCAACGCCGGCATCAGCATAGGCATGGACACCGCGGTGCGGTCGGACCTGGACGTGATGGCGCAGACCTTTGCGACCAACAACATCGGCGTGGCCGCGACCTTCCACCCCTTCATCGCCGGCATGGTGACGCGCGGCACCGGCACTCTGGTGGGCATAGGCAGCGTGGCCGGCATACGCGGCCTGCCTGGCCACGGCGCCTACTGCGCCAGCAAGGCGGCGGTCATCGCGTACTGCGAAAGCCTGCGCGGCGAGCTGCGTACCAGCGGCGTGAAAGTGGTGACCATCTGCCCCGGGTACATCGATACGCCGCTGACCCGCGAGAACCGCTACCCCATGCCTTTTTTGATGAAGGTGGAGGCGTTTGCCGACAAGGCGTTCGGAGCCATTCATGCCGGGCATAGCTATCGCGTGATTCCCTGGCAGATGGGCGTGGTGGCCAAGCTGCTGCGCCTGTTGCCCAACGCGCTGTTTGACAAGGCCTTGTCCGGGCGTGCGCGCAAGCATCGCCAGGGTGAGCGCTGACCCTTCGCTTTTTAGCTTTTTATTGATGGGGCTGAAAAGCAAAAAGGCTTCAAAACCGAAGTCTTGAAGCCTTTTTAGCGCTCTTCAGCCGGGGCTGAAGAAGAGGGGGTTAGCAGGGCTTAGTAGCCGCCGCGTCCGCCACCACCACCACCGCCGCCGGAACGGCCACCGCCGCTACCGCCGCCGCCGTAGGGGCTGCGGAAACCGCCGTCGCTGCCGCCGCCGCCAGAGCGGCCACCGCCGCCGTAACCGCCGCCGCCGCCGCCACCACCGTAGCCGCCACCACCGCCGCCGCCGAAGCCGCCGCTACGTGGGGGACGCGCTTCCATCGGACGTGCTTCGTTCACGACGACGCTGCGGCCGCCCAGAGGCTGGCCGTTCATGCCGTTGATGGCTGCCTGGGCTTCTGCATCGCTGCCCATTTCGACAAAGCCAAAGCCCTTGGAGCGACCGGTGTCGCGTTCCATCATGACTTTAGCGCTGGTGACAGCGCCGAATTGGCCAAAAGATTGTTGCAGGTCTTCGTCACGCACCGAGTAAGGGAGGTTGCCGACGTATAGTTTGTTGCCCATGAAGGGACTCCTCTAAAACACAAAAACAAAAGCGATGGGGTCCCGAAAGCACAACAAATCTTGATACGTACCGCTGTAGCGCGCGAAACTGACCGATCACCTAACGTGTGCGAATGCTGACACTCGCACCGGCATATTATGCTTCACTTACCCAAAACACAATCCACTAGCGTTACTACCTAGGCGGCCCCAGCCCGCATGAACAGGGGCTTTGCGGCCTGATGGGCAGGCGGCCAACGGCAGCTTGTGGTGGCAAGCCAGGCGCGGATCAAATGAGGCATAAAGACTTCCATGCCTTGCTCGCCTGATAAAAGCCTGATTTCCATGCCTTTGTTCTAAAAATCAAACCGTCATTGATCCGTAAGCTAAGTTAGTGCCTACATTAAAAATCAGGCGCTCTAAAAACCTGTAAAAGCAAGGTTTTTGAGGCCAGCCCGGCTTACAACCGGGCGCACCCCGTGTGGACCTTGCCGAAGCGCAAGGCCTGTGCCGCGCTGGCCACGCATTTTGTTCCAACTATTGGGAAATAGTTACACAAAATTGCATCCACGAAGAATGCTTTTTCGGCATTTCGCGCGGCGGAAAGGCCTTATTTCGATGGATTGCCTTCAGCCTGCCCCACTGCGTCCGCGGCGTCGCCGGAATAGTGGCGCCAGCGCTTCATCGCGGCGCGCAGGGTCAGGACCTGGTTCTCGAACTTGGGGCAGGCGCCGCAGGCCATCAGGTGCAGTTTGAGCGCGACGTGGTCCGGCAGGCTGAGCGCGCGGTCCTCTCGCGCGATCAGCAGCGCCGCGGCCTCCCGGCAGGTGCGTCGTAACAGGGTGATTTTGGGTTTCACGTCAGGGGCGCCGGGCGATCAGGTGCTGGGTTTGCCGAACCAGTGGATATTCAGGCACTCCTGCAGGCGCAGGCGGGCCCGGTGCAACTGGACATACAGGTTGGTCGGCGTCAGCGAGAGTTCCTTACAGACTTCCTGCGAAGAAAGCTCCAGCCATTCTCGCATCAGGAACAGCCGGCCCAGCGCCGGCGGCAGGCGCTCCATGCAGGCGTCCAGCACCTGGAAGAACTGCGTTTGCTGCAAGGTCTGGTCGGGGTTGCCCCAGTCGTTGGGCGTCTCCGTAAAGTGGCCGTCGGCCTTGAAGGACAGGCGGTCCAGCTCGTCTCCTTCCTCGTCGGCCTGCGCATCGGGCACGGCCACCAGCCGGGCATTGCTGCGGATCAGGTCTATGACCTTGTGCTTGAGGATGCCGACCAGCCAGGTCTTGAGCTGTGATCGGTTGCCGAAGGACTGGGGCTTGGACAGGGCCGCAAGCAGGGTTTCCGACACCGCGTCTTCCGCCCATTCGTCATTGCGCAGCTGCAGGCGCGCAAAACGAAGGAGGTAGAGCCGGTGCTCAACCAGCTGCTCTTCAAAAGTAGGCATGGCCGGAAGTCTAGCGGCAGGCGGGCGCGGCCGCTACCGATAGAAAATAATACAGCCTGCCGAAGCTGAGCAATTCTTGCCGGGCCTGCCATAGGCGTCTGGTGGGCGCCACTTTTTACCCACGATCGGCCATACCAAAAAGTGGCATGGGGGTGCCGCCACTGGATTGACGGCAGGCGGTATGCTGCGGCACATGAACCCACCCGAGCCGGCCTTGCCATCTATGAGCAGCTTCGAGATTTACACTCCGACAGCGGAGGAGGTGCGCTCAAGCGAACTGGGCGGTCGTATTCGACAGTTCAACTATCGATATGTTGGCGAATACGGAGAAGTACAGCCTGTTTGGCTCAGCGCAAAGGACAGCGATAGCCGCCTGGTTGGCGGGGTCCGTGGATTTGTGTTTCCGAATTGGTTCCGAATCGATATTCTCTTTGTGGACGAGGCGGTGAGGCGGGCGGGCCTGGGCAGCAAACTTCTTGCGGCTGCGGAGAAGAATGCGCAAGCGCTGGGCGCGAGAAATGCGGCTCTCGAAACCTTTGAATGGCAGGCGCGTGATTTTTACATCAAGCAGGGCTACGAAGAGTTTGCGCGCATCGACGGCTACGTCAAAGGCTTCTACCTGGCCCACATGAAGAAGTCGTTGCAACCCTAGGGATGTGACCGCAGTTCACAATAGTATGCGCGCGTAGACCGTCAGGCCAACAACAATCGCTCAATGACCGGACAGTCCCGAATCAAATTCGACCCACTTCCTGGCGAGTGCCTGGTAGACCAAACTCTGGTCATTCGCATTCGCGGACTTTCGGCGCAGGAGCGTGTGACTGTTCGCCTCTCCAGTGCTGTCCATGGAAACGCCATGCTGATGTCTCAAGCCGCCTTCGTTGCTGATGCGAACGGAGTCGTGGACCTCAGTTGCCATGCGCCTACCGCCGGCTCCTACCAGGGCATTGATGCCATGGGGTTGTTTTGGTCGCGCGCACCAGTGGCTGGCTCCCCCGAGCCGCATTCCAGCGGTTTGAGCAGAGACCCGTCCACGGTAACGCTGGCGGCAATTACTGAAGACGGCAAGACCTCTGTAACTCAGTGCATCAAGATGACGTTTACGAGCGCAGACGTCTTGTCTCGAGAGGTGCGCGAGCGTGGCTTGGTCGGCAGGATGTTTGAACCTGCGAAACCCGGCCCTCATCCGACTGTACTCGTCGTCGGAGGCTCCAATGGCGGCTTGGCATGGTCGCAGGAAATGGCCGGGTTGTTTGCATCGCATGGGTTCTCGGCTCTTGCGCTGGCGTATTTTGCTGCTGAAGGTCTGCCGCCCACACTCGACCGAATTCCACTTGAGTACTTCGAGACGGCTCTTGAATGGTTGGCCGCTCAGCCGGCAGTCGCGGCGAACCATATAGCGGTGACAGGACTCTCGCGAGGCGGAGAGTTGGCGCTTTTGCTCGGAGCGACCTTTCCTCAGATTCGTGCCGTCGTTGCTTACGTTCCTAGCGGCATCGTCGGGCCAGCCTATCCAGCGAGCGGCAACGGTGCCTGGACGCTGGGCGGACAAGAGATTTCGTTCGCATCAACCTTGAGCTACGAAGAGTGGGACAAGGAACTTGCGGCCGGGCGTGCGCGCGAAGGTAGCTTCGACTGGTATTTGATTCCGCTGCAGGACGCTGACTACGCTGCGAAGACCTCCATTCCGGTGGAAAGAATCCAAGGGCCCGTACTCATGATTTCGGGGGTGGACGACGGAGTGTGGCCGTCGACCGCACTGACGGAGTTCGCTATCCAGCGCTTCAGACAGAAGGACTTTCCTCACCGATTCGAGCATCTCAGCTACCCAGGCGCGGGACACAGCATCGCTTGGCCCAACGCACCGACGACCATGCTGAAGTCAAAGCACCCCGTCTCCGGGGAGGATGTGGACAGAGGTGGCACGCCCGAAGGAGCCGCACGGGCGAGACAGGACTCGTGGCCGCGCGTCCTCGCATTCTTGCAAAACGCCTTGGCCGACGGCTAACGACAAGCGACCACCAGCCACGAGCGGACCTACGATTGCGTCTTCCAATCAAATGTCTCAGGGGTGATTGGGAGTTCCTCTCCAACGACCACCGCTACCAGTTGACTTCGCGGTCCGGCGTCGAGCCTATGCGGTGGATGGACAGGTCCGCGCCCTCAAACTCTTCTTCCTGGCTCAGGCGCAGCCCCATGGTGGCCTTGAGGACGCCGTAGACGGCAAAACCCGCCAGCAAGGCCCAGCCCACGCCCATGGCGCTGCCTAAAAGCTGCGCACCCAGGCTCACGCCGCCTAGCCCGCCCAGCGCCTGGCTGCCGAAAATGCCGGCCGCGATGCCGCCCCACAGGCCGCACAAGCCGTGCAGCGGCCACACGCCTAGCACGTCGTCGACCTTCCATTTATTCTGCGTCAGCGTGAACATCACGACGAAGACGCCGCCGGCCACGCCGCCCGTCACCAGCGCGCCCAGCGGATGCATCAGGTCCGAGCCCGCGCACACCGCCACCAAGCCGGCCAGCGGGCCGTTGTGCACGAAGCCCGGGTCGTTCTTGCCAAAGGCCAGCGCCGCCAGCGTGCCGCCCACCATGGCCATCAGCGAATTGACGGCGACCAGGCCGGAAATCTTGTCGATGGTCTGCGCGCTCATCACATTGAAGCCGAACCAGCCCACGGTCAAAATCCAGGCGCCCAGCGCCAGGAAGGGAATATTGGATGGCGGGTGGGCCGACACGGCGCCGTCCTTGCGGTAGCGGTTGCTGCGCGCGCCCAGCAGGATCACCGCGGGCAATGCCAGCCAGCCACCCACCGCATGGACCACGATGGAGCCCGCGAAGTCATGGAACTCCGCGCCGGCCAGGGACTTGATCCAGGCCTGCACGCCGAAATGCTGGTTCCAGACGATGCCCTCGAAAAAGGGATAGACAAAGCCCACGATGACGGCCGTGGCGATCAGCTGCGGGTAAAAGCGCGCGCGCTCGGCAATGCCGCCCGAAATAATCGCCGGGATCGCCGCGGCAAAGGTCAGCAGGAAAAAGAACTTGACCAGCTCATAGCCGTTTTTGGCGGCCAGCTGCTCAGCGCCGACGAAAAAATGCGTGCCGTAGGCCACGCCATAGCCCACCACAAAATACACCACGGTGGACACCGAGAAGTCCACCAGGATCTTGACCAGCGCATTGACCTGGTTCTTCTTGCGAACCGTGCCCAGTTCCAGAAAGGCAAAACCGGCATGCATGGCGAGCACCATGATGCCGCCCAGCAGAATGAACAAGGCGTCCGAGCCCTGTTTTAGTGCTTCCATAGGTCCCTCTTCAGATGAAATGTGATTTATTGGTGCGTAATTCCGTGAATTTCAGGAATCGCACCAAATACAAGCAAGAAATGCGCCGCAACCGTGCGGAGGGCGCTGACGTGCACCAACTTCTGCTTTCAAAAAGGGCGGGGGGAGCGGCGGCTACAATGCAGACTGTCATTGGGGAGTAGCCAGCCTTTCAATCCTGAAAGGGGCTTGCGTCAACAGACTTGTTCCTGCGGAACATGGCGCAAGCGGTCTTCGGACTACGCGAGACCTTTGACTGCACAGCCTCCGCTTCAGGCCGGGGATGGCGTGCAGTCATGGGTTTTCGTCCGGCCGGAGTCTTTTACATGGAAGCTTTCCTCGTCTCCACGGGCATCGTCGCCCTCGCCGAAATGGGCGACAAGACGCAACTCCTCGCCCTCATCCTCGCCGCCCGCTTCAAAAAGCCTTGGCCCATCGTCGCCGGCATCCTGGTCGCGACCCTGGCCAACCACGCCCTGGCCGGCGCGGCCGGCGCCTGGGTGACCACGCTGGTCGGTCCGCAAACGCTGCGCTGGATCCTGGGCGCATCTTTCCTGGCCATGGCGGTGTGGATGCTGGTGCCCGACAAGATCGAGGCGGACGAGGACGGGAAACCGCCGCGCTTCGGCGTTTTCTTCACCACTGTGCTGGTGTTCTTCCTGGCCGAAATGGGCGACAAGACGCAAATCGCCACCGTGATGCTGGCCGCGCGCTACGACGCCATCGCCGGCGTGGTCGCGGGCACCACGCTGGGCATGATGCTGGCCAACGCACCGGTGGTCTGGCTCGGCGAGCGCGTCACGCGCCTGCTGCCGCTGCGCGCCGTGCACATCGTGTCGGCGCTGATCTTCGCCGGGCTGGGGCTGGCCGCGTTCTTGATGTGACCCCGGCTTGGTATACTTCCTCTCAGCGCCGATTTGCTCAGCTTGCGGGCGCTTAAAAAGTACAGCTAAAGACGAACTCCAAAGGACCCGGACTCGCTTTAGCGACGCCGGGTTTTTTGTTTTCTGCAGGTGATTTTTTGACACTGATTGCCACCCCGCTCAGCATGCATTTTGTCGAGGCACTGCCGCTGCAGAGCGGCGCCTCGATACGCGCCTACGACCTGAGCTATGAAACCTATGGCGAGCTCAACGCCGACAAATCCAACGCCGTGCTGATCTGCCACGCGCTCAACGCCTCGCACCATGTAGCGGGCGTCTACCTCGATGCGCAGGGGCAGCCCATAGAGAAATCCGAAGGCTGGTGGGACACCATGATTGGTCCCGGCAAGCCGGTGGACACCGACCGCTTCTTCGTGATCGGCGTCAACAACCTGGGCTCGTGCTTCGGCTCCACCGGCCCCATGCAGCCCAATCCCGACACGCAGGAACTCTACGGCGCTGATTTCCCCGTCGTCACGGTGCAGGACTGGGTCAGCGCGCAGGCCCGCCTGCTGGACCGCCTGGGCATACAGACCCTGGCCGCCGTCATGGGTGGCAGCCTGGGCGGCATGCAGGCCCTGGCCTGGACGCTGCAATACCCCGAGCGTGTGCGCCACGCCGTGGTGGTGGCCAGCGCGCCCAACCTTACGGCCGAAAACATCGCCTTCAACGAAGTGGCCAGGCGCGCCATCGTGACCGACCCGGACTTCCACGGCGGCCATTTTTACCGCCACGGCGTGCTGCCCAAGCGCGGGCTGCGCATCGCCCGCATGATCGGCCACATCACCTATTTGAGCGACGATGTGATGAACGAAAAATTCGGCCGCCAGCTGCGCCAGGCGGTCGCGGAAACCGCGAGCGCCGACGCGCCCTACAAATACACCACGCAGGACATCGAATTTGAAATCGAAAGCTATCTGCGCTACCAGGGCGACAAGTTCAGCGAGTACTTCGACGCCAACACCTATTTGCTGATCACGCGCGCGCTCGACTACTTCGACCCGGCGCGCGCCTACGGCGGCAGCCTCACCCAGGCGTTGGCCCAGGTCAAGGCCAAATTCCTGCTGGTGAGCTTTACCACCGACTGGCGTTTTTCGCCCGCGCGCAGCCGCGAGATCGTCAAGGCCTTGCTCGACAACCAGCGCGACGTGAGCTACGCCGAAATCGACGCGCCGCACGGCCACGATGCCTTTTTGCTGGAGGACGAGCGCTACCTCGGTGTGGTGCGTTCCTATTTCCAGAGCAAGGTGGCCGCATGAACCCGATAGTCAACCTCACTGTGCAGCCCTCGGCCGACATGCTGTCCATCGCCCGCCTGGTGCCGCCCGGCTCCCGCGTGCTCGACCTGGGCTGCGGCACCGGCGAATTGCTGGACTACCTGATCCGCGAGCGCGGCTGTTCGGGCTACGGCGTCGAAATCAACGACGCCAACGTGCAGGCCTGCGTGGCGCGCGGCGTCAACGTGATCCAGCTCAACCTCGAGGAAGGCCTGGCGCTGTTCGGTGACAGTTCCTTCGACGTGGTGCTGCAGATAGACACCCTGCAACACCTGCGCAACGCCGAAACCATGTTGCGCGAAACCGCGCGCGTGGGCCGCGCCGGCATCGTCGTGTTTCCCAACTTCGGCCATTGGCCGAATCGCCTGGCCGTCGCGCGCGGCCGCATGCCGGTGACCAAGGTGCTGCCCTACCAGTGGTACGACACGCCCAATATTCGTGTCGGCACGCTGCAGGACTTTGAGGCGCTGGCGCTGCAGAACCGGCTGGAAATTCTCGACGCCTTCGGCCTGCAGGACGGCCGCGAAGTCCGCTTCTGGCCGAATGCCCGCGCCAGCCGGGCGGTGTTCAAGTTCCGGCACGCCTAGGACGGGCGCCGGAGTGCCTGGATGAAGTCGTCCTCTCTGCACCCTGGCCACGCGCCCACCCATTGGGCGAATTCGATGGGTTCTTAGTTCACTGAGGGCTCGGTAACCAAACGGCCGATGGCTTCGGCCGGAAGCGGCCATAAGCCGCAATTCCGAATGGGTCGGCGAATTCCGGGATCGCACCCCGGCGCCTCCAAGCAGTGCTTGGGCATGTTGCAACGCGTCCGAAAAACTGCCAACAGTGCATTTTCAGCACAAATTCGGGCAACCCTCTTGTAACGTTCATCACTTTATGAGATATTTGCTTCATGAATGACTGGCTAATCCTTACGGCGACACTGCCGACCACGCCGAGTGGTCTGCGGGTTCGGGTGTGGCGCGCGCTCAAGGCGACAGGTGCGGGAACGCTTCGGGAGGGGGTCTATGTTCTTCCGGCCATCGCACCCTCCGCCCTTGCCCTGCGGGAGCTCGCCAAGACAATTGCCGACGCTGGCGCTGATGCCCACTTGCTCGAGTTGCGGGCGCGCGATGCGGCCCAGGAACAGGCGTTCCGGGCCCTGTTCGACCGCTCCGAGCACTATGCGGAGCTGTTGCAGGCCGTGAAGGACGCGCGCAAGAGCATTGGGAAGGCCACTGAAGCGGAGCTCCACAAGACATTGCGCAACCTTGAGCAGCAACTGCAGCAAATCCAGGCGAGCGATTTCTTCCCGAGCGAGGACGGCACCCGGTGTGTTGACGCGGTCACGACGCTGCGTCGTGAGATTGAACTTCATCTCTCACCGGACGAGCCCTCGCCTACGAAGGCTGTTGTTCCCTCGCTCGCCATCGCGGACTATCAGGGACGTACCTGGGCCACCCGAAAGCGCCCGTGGGTAGACCGTCTGGCCACCGCCTGGCTGGTCAGTCGCTTCATCGATAAGTCCCCGAGCTTCATCTGGCTGTCGGATCCCAAGAAGTGCCCCAAATCGGCTCTCGGCTACGACTTCGACGGCGCGACCTTCACGCACGTGGGTGAACTGGTGACGTTTGAAGTCGTCGCCAAGAGCTTCGGTCTCGACGAGAAGCCCGCCCTGGCGCGGCTCGGGCAGCTCGTGCACTACATCGACGTCGGTGGTATTCCGCTCGACGAAGCGCCGGGTATCGAAATGATCGTTCGTGGCTTGCAAGCGCAATACGCAGACGACGATGAGCTGCATGAAGCGGCTTTCGCCTTTTTTGACACCCTGCATGCTGCTTTGAAGGCCGCCAAATGACAACGCATACCCTGGACCAAACGGCCCCCGAACCCATCACCCGGGGACAAGCGTTCTCCTTCTGGCTGAAGCTTGGCTTCATCAGCTTCGGCGGGCCTGCCGGGCAGATTGCCATCATGCACGAGGAGCTCGTGGAGCGTCGGCGCTGGATTTCCGAGAACAGGTTCCTGCATGCCCTGAACTACTGCATGCTGCTGCCCGGCCCGGAGGCGCAACAGCTTGCGACCTACATTGGATGGTTGATGCACAGGACCTGGGGCGGCGTGGTCGCAGGCGGGCTGTTCGTTCTGCCGTCGCTGTTCATCCTGATGGCGCTGTCCTGGGTCTACATGGCCTTCGGCCACGTCCCTGCCATCGCGGGCATGTTCTACGGCATCAAGCCTGCCGTCACCGCACTGGTGGTGCATGCCGCCTACCGCGTCGGCTCCCGTGCCCTGAAAAACGGCTGGCTATGGGGCGTTGCGGCCGCGGCCTTCATCTCCATCTTCGCCTTCAACCTCCCATTCCCGCTGATCGTGCTGGCGGCTGGCACCATCGGCTACTTCGGCGGGAAGTACGCACCCGACAAGTTCAAGACCGGTGGCCACGGCAGTTCCGCCAAGCAGTTCGGCCCGGCCCTCATCGATGACCACACGCCCACACCCTCCCATGCGCTCTTCACCTGGAAGCGTTTCAGGCAAGTGCTGGTCGTCTGTCTCAGTCTATGGGTAGCCGTCATCGGTGCTCTTACGGCTGCCTACGGGTGGGACGCGGTGCTCACGCAGATGGCGTGGTTCTTCACCAAGGCCGCGCTGCTGACCTTTGGCGGCGCTTACGCGGTATTGCCGTACGTCTATCAGGGCGCGGTGGACCACTACCAGTGGCTCACCGGCCCCCAGATGATTGACGGTCTGGCGCTAGGCGAGACCACACCGGGTCCCCTCATCATGGTCGTTGCGTTCGTCGGCTTCGTTGGTGGCTGGACAAAGGCTATTTTCGGTCCGGAATCGCTGTTCCTGGCCGGTGCCGTCGCGGCGACGGTGGTCACCTTCTTCACCTTTCTTCCCTCGTTCTTCTTCATCCTCCTTGGCGGGCCGTTCATTGAGTCCACGCACGGCAACCTGAAGTTCACGGCCCCGCTGGTTGGCATCACCGCCGCCGTGGTGGGCGTGATCCTGAATCTCGCTGTGTTCTTTGCGTATCACGTGCTCTGGCCGCAAGGCCTCTCGGGCCGGTTCGAGTGGGCTTCAGCCGTCATCGGAACAGCGGCCGCGGTGGCGCTATTCCGCTTCAAAGCTGGCGTCATTCCCGTGGTGCTGGTCTCCGGCATCGTCGGCTTGGCGCTGCGACTCACCAACATTATTTAAGGTGCACCCATGGACGCTCTTATTCACGATCTCCCCTTCGACCCTGCAGGCATCAAGGGTCTTTCGGAAAAGTTGCTGCGCAGCCACCACCAGAACAACTACAGCGGTGCGGTCAAGCGACTCAATGCCATCCGCGGCCGGCTGCGGGAGATGCCTTTCGCGACGGCCACCGGTTTCGAGCTGAATGGACTCAAGCGCGAGGAACTTATCGCCACGAACTCGATGCTGCTGCACGAGCTGTACTTCGACTGCCTCGGTGCCACCAGTGAGCCGTTGGCACCTGCTGCGGTGCTCGCGCTGCAATCGAATTTTGGGAGCGTTGAACGATGGCGTGAGGAGTTCACCGCCATGGGCAAGGCCATGGCCGGCGGCTCCGGCTGGGTGCTGCTGATATTCCAGCCGCGAGAAGGAACCCTGGTGAACCAGTGGGCCGCCGACCACACGCACGCGGTGGCTGGTGGCATCCCCATCCTGGCGCTCGACATGTACGAGCACGCCTATCACCTGGATTTCGGCGCGGCCGCCGGGCAGTATGTGGACGCCTTTATGGAGAACATCAACTGGACGCGAGTGTACGAGCGCTACCAGGCCGCCGTGGAGACCTCAAGCGAACCGTTCGCCGCCACCGCGGACGACCTCGCCGGCGCTCACGTTCTGGACGTCCGCCGGGCCGGTGTCTTCGACCAGGCGGACACCCTCATCCCTGGCGCGGAGTGGCGAGACCCGGCCGAAGTAAACGCCTGGTCCGCGCAGTTGCCCAAGGACAAGCCTGTGATGGTCTATTGCGTGTATGGGCACGAGGTCGGGCGATCCACAGCCATGCGCCTGCGCGCGGCTGGCGTCGATGCCAGATTCCTGAGCGGCGGCATCGACGGCTGGAAAGCCGCCGGCCGGCCGCTCGCGGCAAAGCAAGCCTGAGGAGTGATTGCCAGCAGAAATGCGCGTTGCCGGTTGCACGCGTGAGCGTTCAAGGAGTTGATCATGCCCAGGCCTTCCGTCGCATTGCTATATCCCGGCGATCGCGCCATGCGGAACCGTGCAGATCCAGCTGAAAGCCGCTTTGCCGCTTTGTTCGAGGCGTTTGCAAGCGCTGGAGTAACCGCCGTCCCGGCCGTGTACAACGACGCCTTCGCCGAGGAGGTGGAGGCGCAGTTGCGCGACTGCCGCCTTGTGCTGACCTGGTGCAACCCCATCGAAGGTGGACGAAGGCGGGATGTTCTGGATGCCATGCTGCGACGGGTTGCCGACTTGGGGGTTGTGGTCAGCGCGCACCCCGAGACCATCCTGAAGCTGGGAACCAAGGACGTCTTGTTCCACACGCGCGATCTCCCGTTCGGCAGCGACGTTTGCCGAATCGAAAGCCCCAAACAGCTTGAGGAGGAATTGCCGGAACGACTCCGCCAGGGTCCACGGGTGCTCAAGCAATACCGGGGGCATAGCGGGATCGGTGTCTGGCGTGTGGAGCTGGTTGGCCCCATTGGCACACCCGCGTGCCTGCGTGTGCGTCACGCCCAGCGTGGCAGCGACGAGGAGCTGATGGAACTTCCGGCGCTCCTGGCAAGACTGGCTCCGTACTTCGAGCCGGCGAATGGTGGACACATGGTCGACCAGGCGTGGCAACCGCGGTTGGCCGAAGGCATGGTTCGGGCCTATCTGGTGGAAGGTCGCGTCGAAGGATTCGGGCTCCAGTCCGTGAATGCGCTCTACCCTGCCGCGCCGGGCGAGCCTGCCCCGCAACCAGGCCCGAGGCTGTACCACGCGGCGAACCTGCAGCAATTCCAGGCGCTGAAGGAACGGCTCGAGACCGGGTGGATCGAATTGTTATGTGCGCGCGTCGGCCTCGCGCGCGAGCAGCTTCCCTTTTTATGGGACTGCGACTTCATGTTCGGCGAACGCCCGGCCGACGCATCGGAGCGCTACGTGCTCTGTGAGATTAACGTCAGCAGCGTAGCCCCGTTCCCGGACTCCGCAATCCAGCCACTGGTTTTGGCTGTGCAACGTCGTCTGGAGCAGATTTGATCCAGGTGATCGCGGCTTCGGCCCTGGCCGGGCTGGCCTGAACGCCACCACGGGCGCCCCGCGCGCCGGGCGCGGTATGCTCAAGCCTTCGTGATGGAACCCTCAGCCGCCCCAGCACCCCGGTCATCAATTCCGCTCCTGGAACGCCTGTTCGGCGACTGGGTGCGCGAAGTGTCGCCCGCCAGCGTGCGTGCCGACGCGATGGCCGGCCTGCTGGGCGCGGTGCTGGTGCTGCCGCAAGGCATTGCCTTCGCGACACTGGCCGGCCTGCCGCCGGCCTACGGCCTGTACACCGCCGTCATTCCCTGCATCATCGCCGCGCTGTTCGGCTCCAGCCGGCATGTCATGTCGGGCCCGACCAACGCCAACTCGCTGGCCTTGTTCGCCATGCTCTCGCCGCTGGCCATGGCCTTCAGCCCGCTGTACATCCAGCTCGCGCTGGCCGTCACCGTGATGGTGGGCGTCATGCAGTGGCTGATAGGCGCGCTGCGCCTGGGTGTGCTGGCCAACTTCATCTCGCCGGCCGTGCTGTTTGGTTTTACCTCGGGCGCCGCGCTGCTGATCGCCGTGCACGCCCTGCCCGATTTGCTGGGCCTGGCCGCCGCGCCGGAGCACAGCGCGGCCGCCGTGCTGGGGCATGTGCTCACCAACCTCACGTCCGCCCAGCCGCTGGCGCTGGGCGTCGCGGCCATCACGCTGGGTGTGGCCCTGCTGCTGCGCCGCCTGCGCCGCAACTGGCCTTATATGCTGGTCGGGTTGGCGGTGGCCACCGCGCTGGCCTGGGTCTGGAGCAGCTGGTTGTACCCTGGTGCCCAGCCCTCGGCCTCGCTGCGCACCGTGGGCCAGATTCCCGTGCCCTGGCCGCGCTTTGAGCTGCCGCGCATCAGCTGGGCCCAGGCCGCCGACCTGGTCGGCCTGGCTTTTGCGCTGACCATCGTCGCCCTGGGCCAGGCGATCTCGATCGCCAAGACGGTGGCGCTGCGCTCCGGCCAGCGCATAGACGCGAATCGCGAGTTCCGCGGCCAGGGCCTGTCCAACATCGTGGGCGGGTTTTTCTCGAGTTATGTGTCCTGCGGTTCCATGAACCGCTCCATGCCCAACCTGGAAGCCGGCGCGTGCACGCCGCTGGCCTCGGTGTTTTCCGCCGTGCTGCTGCTGGCGCTGGTGGCCGTCAGTGCGCCGCTGCTTGCGCAGATCCCCATGGCGGCGCTGGCGGCGCTGCTGGTGCTGGTGGCTTTCGCGCTGCTCGACGCCGCGCGCTGGCGCCAGCTGTTCACCCTGAGCCGCAGCGACTTCGGCGTAGCACTGGCCACCATGGCGGCGACCGTGACCCTAAGGCTGGAAATCGCCATCCTGCTGGGCATGATCTTGTCGCTCATGTCCTTCCTCTATCGCACCTCAAAGCCCGCGATGCGCACCATGGGCTTTGACAGCCGAGGCCTGGACCGCCAGTTCGTGGTGATCGACAACTCGCCCGATGCGGGCCTGGAAACCAAAAAATCGCCGGGCCCTGACGGGCCCGACGAAGCGCCGCGCCAGGTGCTGCCCGAGTGCCCGCAATTGAAGCTGCTGCGCATGGAGGGCGAGGTTTATTTCGGTGCGACCCAGCATGTGGCCGACATCCTGCACGCTCTGCGCACCCAGCCCCAGCCGCAAAAACATCTGCTGGTCATGGGCAAGAGCATGAACTTCATCGACCTGGCCGGCGCCGAGCTCTGGGAGGCCGAACTCGCCGCGCGCCGCGCCATGGGCGGCGACCTGTACTTCCACCGGCCGCGGCCCGAAGTGATACGCATGTGGCGCAAGACCGGCTTTACCAGTGTGCTCGGGTCCGAACACCAGTTCCCCGACAAATTCACCGCGATCGCCACCATCTTCAACAAGCTGGACCCGGACATTTGCCGGCGCTGCACGGCGCGGATATTCTGGGAATGCAAAACCGCGCCCGGTCCCGACACAGCCGCCGCACCCGTAGCCTGAAGCCCATGCCCCAATTCGCCGCCAATCTCAGCTGGATGTACACCGAGCTTCCCATGGCTGAACGTTTCGCCGCCGCCGCGCGCGACGGCTTCACGGGCGTGGAAATCCTCTCGCCCTACGTCTGGGCGCCGGACGAACTCAAGGCCATGCTGCAGCGCCACGGCCAGCAACTGGTGCTGTTCAATGGGCCGCCGGGCGGCGTAGACCCGGCCGGCATCGAAAAAGCCTGGGCCTCTTCGCAAAAAGGCACGGCCTGCCTGCCCGGCCGTGAGGCCGAGTTCCGTGCCGGCATCGCGATCGCGCTGGAGTACGCCCAGGCCCTGGCCTGCCCGCGCATCCATGTGATGGCCGGCGTGTTGCCCGTGGGCGTGGAGCGCGAGGCGGTGCAGCCCACCTATGTGAACAACCTGAGCGAGGCGGCCGCGCTGGCCGCCAGGGTCGGCGTGGAGCTGCTGATAGAGCCCATCAACACCCGCGACATCCCGCGTTTCTTTCTGAACCGGCAGGACCATGCGCACGAAATCATCCGTGAAGTGGGCGCGGCCAACCTCAAGGTGCAGATGGACCTCTACCACTGCCAGGTCGTTGAGGGCGACCTGGCCATGAAGCTGCGCAAATACCTGCCCACCGGCCATGTCGGCCACCTGCAGATCGCCGGCGCGCCGGGCCGCCATGAGCCCGATGTCGGCGAAATCAATTACCCCTATCTGCTGGCGCTGCTCGATGAGCTGGGCTACGGCGGCTGGGTGGGCTGCGAATACAAGCCGCTGCGCGGCGCCCAGGCCAATGCCACAAGCGACGGGCTGGGCTGGCTGAAAAAATTTCGCGAACGCGCCTGAGCGCGTTCGCGCCTACTCAGCACCTGCTCAGCGAGCGCGGCGAAACGTCAAATTGATGCGCTGCCGGCCCAGGCGCGCATGCTCGCCCTCAGTTAGTGGTGCCACGCCGTGGTAGGCCAGCCGCGACGGACCGCCCCACACCGCCACGTCGCCATGCAGCAGGCGGTAGCGCGCGGGTTTGTCGCTGCGCTTCAAGCCGCCGAACAGGAACACCGCCGGCAGACCCAGCGATACCGACACAATGGGCGCGTCCAGCTGGCCCTCGTCCTTGTCCTGGTGCAGCGATAGGCGCGCGCCGGGTTCATAGCGGTTGATCAGGCAGGCGTCCGGACGGAAGTTGCCGAAACCGGCTTGCGCGGCGGCCTTTAAAGCGAGCTCGGAAAAGCATGTCGGCATGGGCGGCCAGGGCTTGCCCGAGAGCGGGTCCCTGGGGTCATAGCGGTAGCCGCTGCGATCGGACACCCAGCCCAGCTCGCCGCAGTTGCTCATCGCGACCGACATGGTGTAGCCGCCCGGCGTGACCAGGTGGCGCAGCGGCGCGGCCGCGGTGACTGCTTCCACGGCTTGCAGCAGGGCTTCATCGACCTCCAGGGCAAAGCCGCGCAGCAGCGCCGCGCCCGGCGCGATGGCCTCGGGCGCGGCATAAGGCGCCGGCGCATCGTCAAAAAGCCCCAGGGTCACACCATCTCCTTGATCGCTTTGCGGCGCGAGCGGCCATCACTCAGCGTCATGAAAAATAATCCCCAGCGTATGCCGGTGGCCGCTGCGCACCGTGCTCACGCCGTGCCGCATGTTGACGCGGTAAAAACCGCGGCTGCCCTGCACAGGCCGGTGGTGCACGGCAAACACCACGGCATCGCCCTGCTGCAAGGGCACTACCTCGGGCCGTGACTGCATGCGCGGGCGCTGTTCGGTCAGCACAAATTCGCCGCCGGTGAAGTCTTCGCCCGGCCGCGACAGCAGCACCGCGACCTGGAGGGGAAACACGTGCTCGCCATACAGGTCCTGATGCAGGCAGTTGTAGTCGCCGGGCCCGTATTGCAAGAGCAGCGGCGTGGGCCGCTGCTGGCCGGCCTGGTGGCAGCGCGCGAGGAAATCGGCATGGTCGTCCGGATAGCGCACGTTTATGCCCATGGCCTGGTTCCAGGCATTGGCCACGCCGACCAGGCGCGGGTAAAGCGTGGCGCGCAGCCGCGCCACGATGTCCGGCAGCGGGTAGCTGAAGTATTGGTATTCGCCCTGGCCGAAGCCGTGGCGCTGCATCAGCACGCGGCTGCGGAAATGGCGCGCGTCGGCATACAGTCCGGCCACGGTTTTGCATTCGCGTGCGCTCAGCAGCTGCGGGAGCACGGCGTTGCCGTGGAGGTCCAGCGCGGCGGTGGTAGTGGCCCAGTCATCCGTGTCAGCGGGCAACAGGGAAAGTGTGCTGGAAAGAGGTGGCATACGGCGGTTCGTGAGGCGATGGAAGAGCCATCGATACCCCCAGGATAAATCCGCCGGCTCGCTTGCGCTCGCCGGATCCGGACATTTCATTGAGCCTTTGTCAGGCCGCCAGCTCAGTCAGGATAGGGCAATCAGGCCGGCTATTGCCCTGGCAGCAGTGCGCCAGGTGGCCCAGGGTCTGCTTCATGGCCTCCATCTCGGCAATGCGGCGCTCCAGGTCGGCCACATGGGCCATTGCGATGCGCTTGACGTCGGCGCTGGCGCGGCGCTTGTTCTGCCAGAGCTTGAGCAGTTCGGCGATCTCGGCCATGCTGAAACCCAGCGCGCGGGCGCGGCGTATGAAGCGCAAGGTGTGCACCTCTTTTTCGCCGTACTGGCGGTAGCCCGCGTCGCTGCGGTGCACCGTGGGCAGCAGGCCCAGCGATTCATAGTGGCGAACCATCTTGGCCGATACGCCGGAACGCGCGGCGGCCTGGCCGATGTTGAGGGGGCCTGTGTTATCAAGGGTTTCAGTCATGGGTGTTTCCTTTCCAGCGGCGCAGCAGCAAGGCATTCATCACCACGCTGGCGCTGCTCAGCGCCATGGCGGCGCCGGCGATCACGGGGCTCAGCAGGCCCAGCGCGGCCAGCGGTATGCCGACCACGTTGTAAACAAAAGCCCAGAACAGGTTCTGGCGTATCTTGGCGTAGGTGCGGCGCGAAATGTCGATCGCGCCGGCCACCAGCGCCGGGTCGCCGCGCATCAGCGTGATGCCGGCCGCGTGCATGGCCACGTCGGTGCCGGTGGACATGGCAATGCCCACGTCGGCCGCAGCCAGGGCCGGCGCGTCGTTGATGCCGTCGCCCACCATGGCCACGCGCCCGCCCTGGGCCTGCACGCCGGCCTTGAGCTGGCCCATGATGGCTGCCTTGTCTTCCGGCAGCACCTGGCTGTGCACCAGGTCTATGCCCAGCTGCCGCGCTACGGTTTCGGCACTGCCGCGGTTGTCGCCGGTCACCAGGGCGGTTTGTATGCCCAGCGCGTGCAGGCGGGCCATGGCCGGCGCGGCGCTGCTTTTGAGCGTGTCGCCAAAGGCCAGCAGCCCCAGCAGCTGGGGCGTGCCCATGACGTCGGCGAGCCAGGACACCGTGCGGCCCTGGGCTTCGAGTTCCCTGGCGCGCGCATCCAGGGCCGCGAAGCTGCCGAGGTCCAGGCCCAGCTCCTGCATAAAGCGCGGGCTGCCTAGCCGCAGTTCGCGACCGGCCACCACGGCGGCCATGCCGCGACCGGCGACGGCGCGCAGCTGTGTTGCAGCGGGGATTTCAAGCTGCTGCTCCATCGCGCGCCGCATGACCGCGCGGGCCAGCGGGTGTTCGCTGCCCGACTGGATGGCGGCGGCCCAGGCCAGCAGTTCCTGCTCCGCGATGCCCTGGGGTTGCAGCGCCACCAGCTCGGGCTTGCCCTCGGTCAATGTGCCGGTTTTGTCAAAGGCCACGACCTTGAGGCTGTGCGCGACTTCCAGCGCCTCGGCGTCCTTGATCAGGATGCCCTGGCGGGCGGCGGCCCCGGTGCCCACCATGATGGCGGTGGGCGTGGCCAGGCCCAGCGCGCAGGGGCAGGCAATCACCAGCACGGCGACGGCGTTCAGGATGGCGGCTTCCCAGTTCTGCGTGGCCAGGCCCCAGCCCAGCAGCGTGACCAGCGCAATGCCTATGACCACCGGCACAAAGACGGCACTGATCTGGTCCACCAGGCGTTGAATCGGCGCTTTTTTGGCCTGGGCCGACTCCACCATGCGCACGATGCGCGCCAGCGTGGACTCCGCGCCTATGGCGGTGGTGCGCACGACGATCAGGCCTTCGGCATTGACCGCGCCGCCGGTCACACGTTCGCCCGCGTGTTTGGCCACGGGCAGGCTTTCGCCGGTGATCAGGGATTCGTCGACCTGGGTGGCGCCTTCGACGATTTCGCCGTCCACCGCGATGCGTTCGCCGGGCCGCACCACCACCAGGTCGCCGAGCTGGATGTCTTGCAGGGCCACATCCTCGTCTTTGCCATCACGCCGCCGGCGCGCGGTGTCGGGGCGCAGTGCCTGCAGTGCGCGGATCGCGGCGGTGGTCTGGTGCTTGGCACGCGCCTCCATCCATTTGCCCAGCAGTACCAGCGTGATGACGACGGCCGAGGCTTCAAAGTACAGATGGGCCATACCGTGGCCGCCGTGGCGCAGCAGCTGGTAGACGCTCAGGCCGTAGGCGGCCGAGGTGCCCAGGGCCACCAGCAGGTCCATATTGCCGGTGCCGGCGCGCAAGGCCTTCCAGCCCGCGCGGTAAAAACGTGCGCCCAGCCAGAATTGCACCGGGGTGGCGATCAGCCATTGCAGCCAGCCATCGAGCATCCACTCCCGGCCGAACAGCGCACCCACCATGGGCAGGGCCAGCGGCGCCGACAAAGCGGCGGCCAGCGCGACAGGCCACCAGGCGGCGGCGGGTTTGTTGGCGCGGCTTTCGCCGGCCGCCGGGATGTCACGCGCCTGATAGCCGGCCTTGGCCACCGCCTCGATCAGCGCGGGCAGCATGGCGGCGCTGCCGGCCACGCTGACTTCCGCGGTTTCGGTCGCGAGGTTGACGCTGGCCGAGAGCACGCCTGGCACCTGCTGGAGCGCTTTTTCCACGCGCGAGACGCAGGAGGCGCAAGTCATGCCCTCTATCCTGAGCCTCAAGGTTTGTTCGGCCACGCTGTAGCCGGCTTTCGCGACGGCGGCCTTCAAGGTATCCATGCCGACATCGCCGCGTGCCTTGACGCTGGCCTGCTCGGTTGCGAAATTGACGCTGACGTCCTGCACGCCGGGGACATCGGCCAGCGAGCGTTCCACGCGCGCCACACAGGACGCGCAGCTCATGCCCTGGACGGGAAACCGCCATTCGGCCAGCGCGGCGGCGGGCGGGATTTTCAGGGAGGAAGTGGTGTTCATGGGAGGCAGTCTGAACCTTACCATCATGGGAGGGTCAAGCCCCGGGGACAATAGCCACAGCCGCGGGGAGGGCTTGGCCGGCCTGGCTGGACTTTGTCCCCGTGGGAAGGTTCAGACTCCTCCCAACCCTTTTAATAACGCCCAAGAGGTTCTATGGAATTCACGATCCCCGCCATGAGCTGCGGCCACTGCGCCAACGCCATCACCAAGGCTGTCAAGGCACTGGATCCAGCCGCGCAGGTCAATGTGGACCTGGCGTCCAAAAAAGTCGTGGTCCAGACCCCCCGGGACCGGCAGGCCGTGGCCGCGGCGCTCGCGCAGGCGGGTTATCCCGTACAGTGAGGCAGCGCCGCGCGGCGGCAAGGCCTTGGGGCGTCGATAGAATGGCCCTTCCTCCACCCTTCAAGCCGCCTAGTGTCCGACCGATTCGCCGTCCTTCCCCAATACCTGTTTCCCAAGCAGGCGCTGACTTCCTTTGCCGGTTTTGTGGCTTCGCGCGAACGCGGCTGGGTCACGACGGAAATCATCCGCCGCTTTGTCGCCAAGTACCGGGTCAACATGGAGGAGGCGCTGAACCCCGACATCGCCAGCTACCTGACCTTCAACGACTTTTTCACGCGCGCGCTCAAGCCCGGCGCGCGGCCGCTCGCCGCGGCCGAGCTGGTGTCGCCGGTGGACGGCGCGATCAGCCAGTTCGGCGCCATCGAGAAAGACCAGATATTCCAGGCCAAGGGCCACCGCTACTCCACCACCGCGCTGGTGGGCGGCGATGCGACGCTGGCCGCGCGCTACCAGGACGGCTACTTCGCCACGCTCTACCTGAGCCCCAGGGACTACCACCGCATCCACATGCCTTGCGACGGCCGGCTGGTGCGCATGGTTTATGTGCCCGGCGAGCTGTTTTCGGTCAACCCCGTCACCGCGCGCGGCGTGCCGGGCCTGTTCGCGCGCAACGAGCGTGTGGTCTGCGTCTTTGAGTCGGCGCGCGGGCCTTTTGTGCTGGTGCTGGTCGGCGCGACGATTGTCGGCAGCATGGCCACGGTGTGGCACGGCGTGGTCAACCCACCGCGCGGCAAGGAAGTGCGGCAGTGGGACTACCCCGACGAGCCGACCTCCGCGATACGCCTGAAGCAAGGCGAGGAAATGGGCCGCTTCCTGTTGGGCTCCACCGTCGTCATGCTGTTTCCCAAGGGGCCGCTGCAATTTAACCCCGAGTGGGCGCCCGGCCGTGAGATCCGGCTGGGCGAGGCCATGGCCTCCTAGCCCTGAGCGGGGGGCGTAAAGCCCAGGCGCTTTAAAAACGCCATGGCCGCGGCAGGCGCCCTTTCCTTGGCGCCGTTGATGAAATACACAAACACGTCGCGCGGCTTTCCCTGCGCCGGGGCTTCTTCCAGCGTTGGCAGGTCCCCGGGCGCACCGCCTGCGGCCCATTGCCTTGCACGTTCAGCCCAGGCGTACAGCGCACCTTCCTCATAGCCGGTCTCCAGGCCTGCCTCGCTCATCATGAGGCGGGCATAGGCAAAGTCGCCCGTGAGGTCGGCGAAGGACGGGAACTTGTCAGCGTCGGTAAACACCGTCGCGACCCTGTAACGGCGCGCCAGCGCGAGGTAGTCGGGCGACATGAAACTTTCATGGCGCACGTCGACCACATGGCGCAGCGCGAGGCCGTCCACCTGTTTGGGCAGCAGCGCCAGAAAGGCCTCGAAATCCCCGGCCTCGAACACCTTGCCGGGCATGAATTGCCAGACGATGGGGCCCAGTTTGCCGCCCAGCTCGCTGATGCCGCTTTCGGTGAAGCGCCGGATGGACTCGCCCGCCTCGGCCAGAACCCGGCGGTTGGTCGCGTAGCGCGAGGCCTTGAGGGAAAACACGAAGTTGTCCGGGGTTTCGTCATGCCATTTTCTGAAGCTGGCCGGCTTGAGCGTGCCGTAATAGGTGCCGTTGACCTCGATGGCGCTCAGCTGGCGGCTGGCGTATTCGAGTTCCCGGCTGTGCGGCAGGCCGGGGGGAAAAAAGCTGCCGCGCCAGGGCTCAAAAGTCCAGCCGCCCACGCCAGCGCGTATGCGGGCATCGGCGGTGGAAGGCGCGGCGGAAGATGGCGCTTGCGCGCGGCTGGTGGGTGTCATGGCGGCTCCGTGGCGTACTTGTCTGGTCTCTCGTCCAAATAGAGGAGATATCTTTGCCCCCGCCGGCCGCCGGCGCTGTAGGTTGAATTCTCCAATTGCGGGTCTTCCATTAGAGCCTGTCTACGATCTAAAAGGGGCCGCGTTGGGGTGCAATCGGGATGAGTGGGCCGACCGGGAACGCCGCATGGGCTAATGCCCATGCAAGGGCCTGGGTGGCTCAATCGCCCGATTTCACCCCAACCCGGAGGGCAAGTGCCTTTTCGGGCGGTCTGCGGCGTTGCGGCGCTAGCCCATAGGTGAACTATGGGCGTCGCACCGCGCCTTGCATCCCATCCCGAAAAGGCGCTTGCGCGGCCCCTTTTAGATCGTAGACAGGCTCTATGTGGCGTGGTCTGTGCCGGAAGCGTACAGTAGCAGCTGCCGCAGCAAAACGCTGTCCTAAAAAGCCGACATTTTTCTCCCGGAGCCTTTCCCATGAACGCCCCATTGCACCGCGAAATTCCCGCCAGCATCCTCAATGCCGCCCAGGCCCTGTCCCAGGTCACGGCCCAGTGGGACGGCGACATCGTCAAACAGATCACCGACTACATTTCCATCCCCGCCAAGTCCCCCACTTTCGATAGCGACTGGGCGCAGCACGGTTTCATTGACACCGTCATGCGCAATGCGGCAGCCTGGGTCGAGGCGCAGAAGGTCGAAGGCCTCAAGCTGGAGATCGTGCGCATCGAAGGCCGCACGCCGGTGCTGTTCTTTGAGATCCCGGCCACACGCGCCGATTCCACACAAACCGTGCTGATGTACGGCCACCTCGACAAGCAGCCCGAATTCACCGGCTGGCGCAATGACCTGAGCCCCTGGACCGCCAAGTATGAGGACGGCAAGCTCTACGGCCGCGGCGCCGCCGACGACGGCTACGCCGTCTATGCCAGCATTGCCGCGGTGCAGGCTCTCAAGGCGCAGAACGTCCCGCATCCGCGCATCGTCGGCCTGATCGAAACCTGCGAGGAAAGTGGCTCCTACGACCTGCTGCCCTACGTCAACGCGCTGCGCGAGCGGCTGGGCGAAGTCGCGCTGGTGGTGTGCCTGGATTCCGGCGCCGGCAACTACGACCAACTGTGGCTGACCACCAGCCTGCGCGGCAACGCGGCCGGTGTGCTTAAGGTGGAAATCCTCACCGAAGGCGTGCACTCCGGCGACGCCAGCGGCCTGGTGCCCTCGAGCTTTCGCATCATGCGCCAGGTGCTGGACCGCCTCGAGGACAGCAAGACTGGGCGCCTGCTGCCGCAGAGCTTTCACTGCGAAATCCCGGCCGATCGCCTGGCCCAGGCGCAGGCCACCGCCAAAATCCTCGGTGACGAAATCTACAAGCGTTTTCCGTGGGCGCATTACGACTGCGAAGGCTCCAGTACCTTTGCCTTGCCCACCACCACCGACCCGGTCGAAGCCCTGCTCAACCGCACCTGGCGCCCCACACTGAGCGTGACCGGCGCCGAAGGCTTTCCGGCGCTCAAGGACGCTGGCAATGTGCTGCGCCCCTACACCGCCTTCAAGCTCTCGCTGCGGTTTCCGCCGCTGATCGATGCCGGCGCGGCGGTGCAGGAACTCAAGGCCCTGCTCGAAGACAACGCGCCCTACCAGGCCAAAGTCACCTTTGAAAGCAATGGCGGGGCCACTGGCTGGAACGCGCCCAGCACGGTGTCCTGGTTCGAGAACGCGCTCAACGACGCATCGCAAAGCTTTTTTGGCGCGCCCTGCGGCACCATAGGCCAGGGCGGCACCATTCCGCTGATGAACATGCTGAGCAAGGGCTTTCCCAAGGCGCAGATGATGGTCTGCGGCGTGCTGGGCCCCAAGAGCAACGCCCACGGCCCCAACGAGTTTCTGAACGTGCCCTACGCCAAGAAGCTGACCGCCGCGGTCGCGCACGTCATGGCCCGCGTCCCCGGTTGATTCGGGTGCGGCGCCCTTTTCCTTCGCATCGCGGCCTGCCGCGCGCGCTTGCCACAGGCCAGGCTTTCGCCGCCGCATGCATTCGACCATCCTAGCCCCCTTCACCGCCCGCGATGGCGAGAACCTGGCCTTGTACGAGTGGCCGCTGGACGCCTGGGCCGACGAAATGGGCCCACACGCGCCGCCGCCGCGCGCCGTCGTGCTGCTGGTGCACGGCCTGGGCGAACACGCCCTGCGCTACGACCATGTCGCGCGCCAATTGATGGAATGGGGTTTTGCCGTGCGCGCTTACGACCAGCGCGGCCACGGCGAGTCCGGCGGCGCGCGCGGCGTGCTGCCCGCTGACAGCACCTTGCTCGAGGACTTGGCCGAGGTGGTCGACGACACGCGGCTGCGCTGCATGCGCCTGCTGAAGGAGTCTCCCTCGCACCATGCGTCGGCCGAGTCCGACCATATCCCGCTGGTACTGCTGGGCCATAGCCTGGGCGGCCTGGTGGTGAGCCGTTTTGTCTCGCTGGGCATACGTCCCGTCGAAGGCCTGGTGATGTCTTCGCCGGCGCTGGATGCGGGCCTCAATCCCCTGCAGAAACTGCTGCTGGCCTTCATGCCCAGGCTGGCCCCCGACTTTTGCGTGGGCAACGGCCTGGACCCGCACTATCTTTCGCACGACCCGGAAGTGGTCAGGAAATACCTGGCCGACAAGCTGGTGCACAACAGGATTTCGCCCCGGCTGGGCAAGTTCATCGCGACGGCCGGCCCCGCCACGATAGCGGCCGCCGCCCAGTGGCGCACGCCCACACTGCTGATGTATGCGGGCGCGGACCGCCTGGTTGACCCGGCGGGTAGCCGCGCTTTCGCGGAAAGCGCCGCGAGTTCACGCGCCGTCAAGCCCGGCACGGTGACCGCGCGCTGCTTTGAGGGCCTCTACCACGAGATCTTCAACGAAATCGACTCGGCGCCGGTGTTCGACACGCTCAAGGCCTGGCTGGACGCGCGTTTCTAGGCTTGCGCCAACTCAAAAAAATCAGCGGGCCTGCTTCAGCAGGCCGCCCAGCATGCCCATCAGGTCCTCGCCGCTGCCCAGGCCTTGCTCGGGCGCCTGGCCTTCGGGCGTCAGGTGGTTGATCAGGCCCGGCAGGATGTGGGAAAGCTGGCTGGCGGCATCGCCGGGATCCAGCCCCAGCTTTGCGGCGATGTCGGATACGGTGCCGGCGCCCAGCGCGCTGGTGACCTGGTCGCCGGAGACGGGTTGGTTGGCCCCGCTGCCTATCCATGACTGGATGGCGTCGCCCAGGCCGGCTTGTTCGAACTTGCTGACCAGCCCACCCAGGCCGCCCTGGCCGCCGTTGTTGGCCAGCATGTCCGTGGCGACCTGGATCAGCTGCGGATTGCTGGCCAGCATGCCGATGAGGCCGCCCAGGCCCGCGCCGGCCTGGCCTTGCTGGCCGTTGTTGTTGAGGACGCTGCCCAGGACTGAATCAAGCAAACCCATGACGAACTCCTCAAGTGAGGTGAAATAAAAACGGGAGAAAACGGGTGACACAACCGTGGAAGGCTTCAGGCATTCTGTTCCCTGCGCCGGCCCAGTGCAAGCCAGGCCAGCAAGGCGCCGGTCAGGCCCAGCGGCAGCAGCGAACCGAGGTTGAGCAAAGCCCAGCCCTGGGTTGTGACCAGCACGCCGGAAGCCAGCGAAGAAACCGCCAGCACGGCAAAAATGCAGAAATTGAGCGCACCCTGCGCCTTGTCTTTTTCTTCGGGGCGGTAGGCCGTGAGCGCCAGCGTGGTGGCGCCGGTGAACAGGAAGTTCCAGCCCAGCCCCAGCAGGAAAAGCGCCCCCAGGAACTGCTTGAGGTCCACGCCCGAGAGTGCGATCAGCACGCACAGCACGTTGAGCAGCAGGCCCGCCGCCATGATGGGCAGGGTGCCGAAGCGGCGTATCAGGTGGCCGGTGAAAAAGCCCGGCGCGAACATGCCGATCACATGCCACTCCAGCACCAGCGCGACGCTGGAAAACGGCAGGCCGCAGACCTGCATGGCGATGGGCGTGGCGGCCATCAGCAAATTCATCACGCCAAAACCCAGGGCGCCGGCGGCCGCGGCCACGATAAAGACCGGTTGGCGCATGATTTCAGAAAGCGGACGCCCTCCCCGGGCCGCATGTGCCTCGGGCGGCGGCGGGAACCGGATGAAGGCCAGCAAGGCCATGGACAGCAGCGCCACGCCGGCCAGCGCCAGGTAGGCGCCGGCGAAGGGCACGGCGGTCAGTTCCCGCGTATGTGCCGCGAGGTTGGGCCCGGCGACGGCGCCCAGCAGGCCGCCGGCCATGACCAGCGAAATCGCTTTTTCGCGAAAGGCCGGCAGGGCCAGCTCGGCCGCGGCGAAGCGGTAGAGCTGCGCGTTGGCGCTGTAGTAGCCGGCCACCACCGTGGCCGTCACCAGCAGCCAGAAGTTGCGGCTGTAGGCCGCATAGCAGCACAGCAGGGCCGAGGCCACGGCCACCAGCAGGCCCAGCTGGAAAGAGGTCTTGCGCCCGAAGCGCGATTGCGTGCGCGCCACCACCGCGGTCGACAGCGCACCGCCCACCACATACCCCATGACGGGCAGGGTGGCCATCCAGCCCAGCGGCGCCAGGTTCAGGCCGACCAGGCCGTTGATGGCGATGAAGGTGACGTTGTTGGTCAGGAACAGGCCCTGGCAGACGGCCAGCAGCCAGAGGTTGCGGTTCATGCGGCGGCACCCAGCGTCAGCAGCGAGAGGCAGGCCAGCGGCGCGGTTTCGGCCCGCAGCACACGCGGGCCCAGCGTGACGGGGCTGAAGCCGCCGGCGATGGCCGCGGCCTCTTCGGCGGGGCTCAGGCCGCCCTCGGGGCCGCTCAAAAACGTCAGCGCGCCGTTGCCCGGCACTGCCTGGGCCAGCGGGCGGCTGCCCTCGCGCAGCGACAGCAGCATGCGGCTGCCATCCGCGGCCGCGTTCCCGGTGCCCTTGAGCCAGTCGGCCAGGCTGGCGACCTCGTGGATCAGCGGGATGCGGCTGCGGCCGCACTGTTCGCAGGCGGCGATGGCCACGCCGCGCCAGTGCGAGATTTTTTTGTCGGCGCGCTCGCCCTTCAGGCGCAGCACGCTGCGCTCGCTCATCAGGGGCTGGATGCTGGCCGCGCCCAGCTCGGCGGCTTTTTCCACCAGCCAGTCCATGCGCTCGTTGGCCGGCATGCCGACCGCCAGGTGGATGGCGCGGCCGGCCTCGCGCGAAGTCGCTGTGTACGCGCCAATGGTGACCTCGACCTCGCTGCGGCCCATGCGCGCGACCGTGGCGCCAAACTCCCCTTCGCTGCCGGGCAGGCCGTCGCCCCGGCCGTTGAACAGCGAGAGGGCATCCCCGGGCTGCAGCCGCAGGACCTGCACGTGGCGGGCGGCGTCCGGCGGCAGCTGGACTGTCGTGCCCGGCACCAGCGCGATGTCGGCGTAGAAACGGGCATTCATGGCATGGCCTTAAAACGTGTAGCCCACGCGGGTCTCATTGCCTTCGATCTCGTCGAGCAGCACCATCAGCGGGCCCAGCTGCCGGTAGCGCGCGGCAGTGTTGCGCGCGTATTTGATGAAGCGCGGGGTGTCGGCCAGGTATTTGGGCTTGCCGTCGCGCAGCGTGAGGCGTGCGAAAATACCCAGAATTTTGAGATGGCGCTGCAGGCCCATCCATTCGACGGCCCGGTAAAACTCGCCGAAATCGTCACCGACCGGCAAGCCCGCCTTGCGGGCCTTTTGCCAGTAGCGCACGGTGATGTCGAGCACAAAATCCTCTTCCCAGCTCAGAAACGCATCGCGCATCAGGCTGGCGATGTCGTAGGTGATGGGGCCGTAGACCGCGTCCTGGAAGTCAAGCACACCCAGTGGCGGCGCATCAGCGGGCGTTGTGGATACGCCATCCGGAATCATCAGATTGCGCGGCATGAAGTCGCGGTGCACGAACACCCGCGCGCCGTCGAGCGAATTCAGGTTGCTGGCCTTGATCTGCGCGAAGAGGACGTCGAGTTTGTCCTGCAGGCCGGTGTCTAGCGCGAGGCCGCGGTGTTTGGCGACGTACCAGTCCGGAAACAGCGAAAGTTCGCGCGACAGCAGTGCGTCGTCATAGGGGGGGAGCACGCCGGGCTGCGACGCGAGTTGCCAGCGAATCAAGGCCTCCACCGCATCCATATACAAGTCATAGTGCGCAGGCGTCGGGCTGGCAACGGCCTCAACTGCGGCGGGTGGGGCGATCACTTCCATCATGGTCCGCGCGCCCAGGTCGCTCAGCAACATAAAGCCCAGGGATTCGTCCCATGCCAGCACGCGCGGCGCGTTCAGGCCTGCGCCGGCCATCAGGCCTGCGACCTTGACAAAGGGCTTGCAGTCCTCCTGCGCGGGCGGCGCATCCATGATGATGCAGCTGCCTTCGCCCGACGCGGCGTCCACCCTGAAATAACGGCGAAAGCTCGCGTCGGCGGAGGCCGGCCTCAATGTGTTGGCTTGCAGGTGGTGCTGGCGGGCCGTGGCGGCCAGCCAGTGCTCGAAGGCGGCGGCGCGTGCGGGATCGGCCCAGGCGATGGATGGTGCGGTCATGCTTGCGAAGCCTTCGCCGGGCGCGCGGCCGGGCTCGGGTTCGGCATTGTGGGGAGGGGATGGAGGGTCATGGATAATCAGGCCTGATTTTACAAACGGGTTTATCTCACATAAACGATGCGCCGCGCATCCCCCTCGCCTTTTATTCTCTCCCCGGTAGCTCTTGCTGTCTCCAGGCTGGCTGTGTTTTGCGCCACGCTGGGGATGACTGTTGCCGGGACGGCGCACGCCCAGGCGGCGCCGGAGGCACCGCGAGGCGCGTCCGCCGCCGCGACGGCGGAGCCGGTGGAATCCGGGGGCGGGCTCAAGCTCAAGCCCTCGCCCAAGCTGGCCGAGGAAGTCTCCAACGACCCGGAGAACCGGGGCCCGACCTTTGTCTTCGGCGACCGTATTTCGGGCCGCCCCGACCTGGAGACGGTGATCGACGGCAATGCGGAGCTGCGCCGCGGGGCCACCTCTATCCGTGCCGACCGCATTGAGTATTACCAGCCTGACGACCAGCTCAAAAGCCGCGGCAATGTCCGTATCAACCGGGCCGGCAACCGCTTTGACGGCCCGGAGCTGGAACTCAAGCTGGACCGGTTCGAGGGCTTTTTCACCACTCCCGGCTACCGTTTCCTGAGTAATGGCGGCAACGGCCGGGCGCAGCGGGTCGACTTCCTCGATGAAAACCACCTGACGGCCCAACGCGCCAGCTACACCACCTGCGAGCGCGGCGATGAAGCGAGCTGGGAGCCGGCCTGGGTGCTGCGCGCCAGCAGCTTCGAGTTCGACCTGGAGACCGAGGTCGGCGTGGCTCGGGGGGCCGTCGTCCGCTTCAAGGACGTGCCCATCCTGGCTTTTCCCAAGTTCAGTTTTCCACTCAGCGACAAGCGCAAGTCGGGGCTGCTGCCGCCCAGCATCAGCATGGGCTCGACCGACGGCTTTGAGTTGCGCCAGCCTTATTACTTCGACATCGCGCCGAATCGGGACGCGACCTTTTCCCCGGCGATCATGACCAAGCGCGGCGTAGACCTGGCCGGCGAGTTCCGTTACCTGGAGCCCAGCTACCGGGGCGAGCTGCGCGCCAACTATCTGCCGAATGACAAACTGCGGGACCGGGATCGCTGGTCCTACGGCTACCAGCACACCGGGGTCATTAACACCGGGCTGTCCTCCGTCGGTGCCCTCGGCCTCAACCTCAACCTGAACCGTGTCAGCGACAACGATTACTGGCGCGATTTCCCGGCACGCTCCGGTTACACCACCCAGCGGCTGTTGTCCCAGGATGCCACCCTGTCCTGGAGTCGGGGCTTCTTCTATACCAGCCTGCGTACCCTGAAATGGCAGACGCTGCAGGACGTGACCTCGCCCATCGTCCCTCCCTACGACCGGCTTCCGCAATTGACCGCCAGCTACACCCGGGTGGATGCCCCGCTGGGCGGCCTGGGCAAGGGCTTTGACTGGTCCATCGAGGGCGATTACACGCGGTTTTCCGCGGACCGGACCCTGACGAACCAGCCCAACAGCAACCGGGCCTACACCAAGCTGCAGGTCAGCCGCCCCTGGCTGTCGTCGTCCGGCTTCATCACGCCCAAGGTGCAGCTGCACGCTACCAGCTACCAGTTCGACGCGCCGCTGATCACCGACGGCGCGCGATCGGCCTCGCGTGTCGTCCCGACCTTCAGCCTGGACAGCGGCCTGCAGTTTGAGCGCGAGGCGAGTTTCCTGGGCCGAAATTTCACCCAAACGCTGGAGCCGCGGGCCTTTTATGTGCGCACGCCCTTTCGCGACCAGAGCCGGCTGCCGAACTACGATTCCGGCCTCAACGACTTCAATTTCGCGACGGTGTTCACCGAAAACGCCTTTGTCGGCAATGACCGCATTTCCGACGCGAACCTGCTGACACTGGGCGTGACTTCGCGCCTGCTGGACCCGGCGACCGGCGCCGAGGCCGTGCGCGTGGGCATCGCGCAGCGCCTGCGCTTCGAGGACCAGCGCGTGACCTTGCCCGGCGCGCTGCCCGTCACCGACCGCATCAGCGACATTCTGGTCGGCGCGTCCGTCAACTGGGTGCCGCAGTGGTCTTTCGACAGCACGGTGCAGTACAACCCCAAGACCCGGCAGTCCGAGCGCGCCTCTTTCGGCGTGCGCTACAACCCGAGCAACTACCGCGTCATCAGCGCCGCGTTCCGGCGCCAGCGCAATGTCAGCGAGCAGATCGACGTGGGCTGGCAATGGCCCATCAACGACCTGTGGGGCGACAGGGGCAAGGACCTGGGTGCCGGGCAGGGCCAGGGCGGCGGGCGCTACTACGCGGTCGGACGGCTCAATTACAGCGTGCTGGATAAGCGGCTGGTCGATTCCATCATCGGCGTCGAATACGATGGCTGCTGCTGGATAGGCCGCGTCGTGTTGCAGCGATCGCAGACCGGCACGGGTACTTCGGACACCCGGATCATGTTCCAGCTGGAGCTGGTGGGTTTCTCCCGCATAGGCGCCAACCCCCTGGAAACCCTCAAATCAAATGTCCCGCGCTACCAGTACCTGCGTGAGAAAATCGAGGCTCCAAGCCGCTTTACCACTTATGACTAATCACCGCTTTGTTCCAGAATTTTTCTCGGGCCTGCCGCACCTCGCCGGAACGGCGCTCGCGCTCGCCATGCTGTTGACGGCACAGGCGCATGCACAGGGGCTCAAGCCTTCCGCGCCGCTGCGCCTGTCGTCCGATCCGGTCGCGCGGCCCCCGGCCGGTCAGCGCCAGGCCGATTTCATCGTCGCGGTGGTCAATTCCGAGCCCATTACCAATAGCGAGGTCCGCCTCAAACTGGTCCGCACCGAGCAGCAAATCCTGCAGCAGGGCACGGCGCTGCCGCCGCGCAGCGAATTGGTGGTGCAGGTCCTGGAGCGCATGATCAGCGACAAGGCGCAGCTGCAACTGGCGCGCGCGTCCGGTGTCCGGATCGACGAAAGCGCCATCCAGGCCGCGGTCCAGAGCGTCGCGAGCCAGAACCAGATCAGCGTGGACGAGCTGCGCAGCCGCCTGAAAGCGGACGGCATCGACTACGCGCAGTTCCGCTCCGAGGTACGTGACGAGCTCCTGGTGGGCCGCCTGCGCCAACGCGAACTCGAGTCACGCGTCAGCGTGACCGAGCAGGAGATCGACCAGTTCCTGCGCGACCAGGAAGGCGGCGGCGCCGAGGCTTCCGCCCTGGCCCTCAACCTGGGCGAAATCCTGGTGGCGGTGCCCGAGAACGCCACGCCCGAGCAGGTCGCGGCGCTGCAGGCCCGAGCCCAGCAGGTGGTCGACCGTGCCCGCGCGGGCGGTGATTTCGCCGCGCTGGCCGCCGAATTCTCCGCTTCCGCCACCCGCACGACCGGCGGCCAGATGGGCCTGCGCACCGCGGACCGCTATCCTCCGCTTTTTGTGGACGCCACCAAAAACCTGCAGACCGGCGGCGTGGCGGGCCCGGTGCGAAGCGGCGCGGGCTTTCACATCCTCAAGGTGATTGAAAAGCGCCAGGGCGGCATGCCCGGCGCGACCGTGACCCAGACCCATGCCCGCCACATTCTGCTGCGGCTGAACCCCAAGGTGACGGAAGCCGCCGCGACCGAAAAACTTGCTGAATTCAAAAAGCGCATCCAGGCCGGGCAAGCCGATTTTGCGGCCCTCGCTCGCGAGAACAGCGATGACGGCTCGGCCAAGGAAGGCGGCGACCTGGGCTGGGCCAGCCCCGGCATGTTTGTGCCCGAGTTCGAAAAAGTCATGAACAGCCTGGCACCCAACCAGGTGTCCGATCCGCTGGTGTCGCGTTTCGGCGTGCACATCATCCAGGTGCTGGAGCGCCGTGACACCCAGCTCTCGCAGCGCGACCAGCGCGAGATCGCGCGCAACGTGTTGCGCGAGAAGAAACAGAACGAAGCCTACGCACTCTGGGCCCAGGAGGTCCGCGGCCGCGCGTATGTGGAGTACCGTGAACCGCCGCAGTGAGATGGCCCCCACGGTCGCTCACTGCGTGTAGCCTGCGGCTTCTCCCTGCCCCTTTCATTACGAGAGGGGCCGCTGCGCCTGCGGTCTGGCAAAGCCAGTCCCGCGGCCCCTGCTGGTTTAGGAATCGAGGCCGCAACACATGAAGCACATCCCCCGCAAACGCTTCGGCCAGCACTTTCTGACCGACCAGGGCATCATCGAAGGCATCGTCCAGGCCATCGCGCCGCGGGCCGGGCAGGCTGTGGTGGAAATTGGCCCCGGGCTTGCCGCCCTGACCCAGCCCCTGGTCGAGCGCCTGGGGAAGCTCACGGTGATCGAACTGGACCGCGACCTGGCCCGGCAGCTGCGCGAGCATCCCCAGCTCAGCGTGGTCGAGTCCGACATCCTCAAGGTCGACATCCATGCGCTGGCGAGCACCGCCTGCGCGCCGGGGCAAAAACTCCGGGTCGTCGGCAACCTGCCGTACAACATCTCCACACCCATCCTGTTTCACCTGCTGGGCGCCGTGGACGTCATTGAAGACCAGCACTTCATGCTGCAAAAAGAGGTCATAGACCGCATGGTGGCGACGCCCGCCACTGGCGACTACGGCCGGCTCAGCGTGATGCTGCAGTGGCGCTACGCCATGGAAAATGTGCTGTTCGTGCCGCCGCAGAGCTTTGACCCGCCGCCGCGCGTGGACAGCGCGGTGGTGCGTATGGTGCCGCATGCGGCGCCGGCGGCGCTGGACGCCAGGCTGCTCAGCGAGCTGGTGCAGGTGGCATTCAGCCAGCGCCGCAAGCTGCTGCGCCACACGCTGGGGCAGTGGCTGGCCGCGCGCGGCTTTGGCGGCACGTTTGACGTGCAGCGCCGCGCCGAGGAAGTGCCGGTGGCCGAGTACGTCGCGCTGGTGCAGGCGCTGCAAGCCTGAACGCCGGCTTTCGGCATAAAAAAAGCCCGTCGATGACGGGCTTTTTTGCGGGCGCCTGCGGCGCCCCCATGGTTTGCTTCAAGCAGCGGCGAGCCAGTAACCCGCGTTAAACGGGCTGCTCATGCGCAATGCCAGAGGTGACACGTCCACCAGTTTGTCGGTAGGCATGACTTCTTCACCTTCTGCAACTGCTTGCTGGGCCTCATTCGCCCGATCCCCTTGGCCGATGTCTGGGGAGCGGGCTACAGAAAAGAATAGAAACATCTGAACGGTATCTTGCGATCCGCCCAGTAGTCCGAGGCATCCCGGAAGATGTCGAGCAGCTGCTCGCGCGCTTCCTTGTCGAATTTGGCGTTGGCCGGAATCTGCTCGAGCACGACGATGAAGCCAGGCTGCGGGCCCGACTTGTGGACCAGGTCCGTCATGCAGTCGTACAGCGCGTCGAAATTCTTGCCGAAGTGGGCCGGGAAGGTGTATTGCGCCGCAATCATGTCCAGCACGTCCTGTTTGCTCTGGGCATTGCCCAGGTTGGCATACAGGAAATGCTGGTTCAGCTGCGTCGCAGCGTCCTGCAGGTCCTGCACCCGGAAGGCGCGTATGGATTGAACGATATTGGGCCGCACGCCGCGCAAGGGCGTTTCACCGTCCTTGCGCACCGGCGTCTCGTTGTCCCGACGAAGTGGTGTATCCATCTCCGCTACTCTTTCTCTGAAGTCAAAAACTCGTAATAACAACCACGGTTCATTTACTGAACGATTCTGCGAAAACTCGCATAGTGGTCGTCGGTGTAATAACAGGCATCCGGGGCGGTGGGTTTCAAGCCGCCACAAACAATGCGCCGGGCTCCCCGGCTGCGTTCATTGGGCGTTCGGACGGTGTATTCGCGGTAGTAACCGCGACGGTTGGCCGGAAGAAGTCGCTCCCGGTTGCCAAACACCACGCCGTCCTTGTCATGCCTGAACGGCCCACCCTGGTAAATCAGCGTCATCATGTCGCGCCCTTGCGGGGGCAATTGGGCCGCTGCGATGGTACCGACCGGCGCCGGTGAATCCGCGCCCTTGGCTTGCACCACGCTGGGGATCAGCCCGCTCAGGCTGGTTGCCAAGACCAGCAGGCCGGCCATTTTGGCTACCTGCCGACGTCCCCACCCATTGCGCAACATGAAAAAGAAGCCTTTCCTGAACCCAGGGTCCGCCCGCCGATTTCGGGTTAACCCTTAAATTTCAAGAGAGCTAGTTTGCCGCAAGTGGCCGGAAAACGCAAGTGGCTGCTGAAAATTTAGGCAGTAAAGAGCGGGGTTACTGCCTAAATAAGTTAGTACTGGCTATCTAATTGGGGCTTATCGGGCCGCGTTGGCGTCCGCTACCGTGAGGGCCGTCATGTTGACGATGCGGCGCACCGTGGCGGTGGCGGTCAGGATGTGCATGGGTTTGTTCGCACCCAGCAGCACGGGGCCGATGGCGATGTTGCCGCCGGCCGCCGTTTTGAGCAGGTTGTACGAAATATTGGCCGCATCAATATTGGGCAGCACCAGCAGGTTGGCCTCGCCGGCCAGCGTGCTGTTGGGCATGATCAGGCCGCGCGCGTCGGCGTCCAGCGCCATGTCGCCGTGCATTTCGCCGTCGACTTCCAGCCAGGGCGCTTTTTCGCGCAGCAGCTCCAGCGTGCGGCGCATCTTCAAGGCGCTGGGCAGGTTGGAGGAGCCGAAGTTCGAGTGCGACAGCAGGGCCGCCTTGGGCTTGATGCCGAAGCGCATCATTTCTTCGGCCGCCATGGTGGTGATCTCGGCGAGCTGCTCGGCCGTCGGGTCGCAGTTGACGTGGGTGTCGAGCAGGAAGACCTGGCGATTCGGCAGCAGCAGGCCGTTCATGCAGGCGTAGGTGTTGACGCCCTCGCGCTTGCCGATGACCTGGTCCAGGTAGTCCAGGTGGTGGGCGGTCGTGCCCCAGGTGCCGCAGATCAGGCCGTCCACGTCGCCCTTGTGCAGCAGCATGCCGGCGATCAGCGTGAGGCGGCGGCGCATTTCGATCTTGGCGATCTGCACGGTGACACCGCGGCGCTCCATCATGCGGTGGTAGGTCTGCCAGAAGTCGCGGTAGCGGTGGTCCTGCTCGACGTTGACCACGTCGTAGTCGAGTTCTTCCTTCAGGCGCAGGCCGAATTTTTCGATGCGCTGGGCGATGATGGCGGGCCGGCCTATCAGCGTCGGCCGTGCCAGGCCCTCGTCCACCACGATCTGGCAGGCGCGCAGCACGCGTTCTTCCTCGCCTTCGGCATAGGCCACGCGCTTGCGGCTGGCGGCCTTGGCGGCCGCGAAGATCGGCTTCATGACCGTGCCCGAGGCATAGACAAAACTCTGCAGCTTGTCGCGGTAGGCGTTCATGTCCTGGATGGGCCGCAGGGCCACGCCGCTGTCGGCCGCCGCCTGTGCCACCGCCGGCGCGATCTTCATCATGAGGCGCGGATCAAACGGCTTGGGAATCAGGTACTCGGGGCCGAACGCCAGCTTCTCGCCCACGTAGGCGGCCGCCACGACCTCGCTTTGCTCGGCCTGCGCGAGTTCGGCGATCGCATGCACGGCCGCGATTTCCATCTCAATGGTGATGGTGGAGGCGCCGGCATCCAGCGCGCCGCGGAAGATATACGGAAAACACAGGACGTTGTTGACCTGGTTGGGGTAGTCGGTGCGGCCGGTTGCCATGATGGCGTCGTCGCGCACGGACTTGACGTCCTCGGGCGTGATCTCGGGATTCGGGTTGGCCAGCGCCAGGATGATGGGCTTGGCCGCCATCTTGGCGACCATGTCCTTCTTGAGCACGCCGCCGGCCGACAGGCCCAGGAAAATGTCCGCGCCCGCGATCACCTCGCCGAGGGTGCGGGCGTCGGTCTTCTGCGCGAACTGGATCTTGTCCTCGTCCATCAGCTCGGTGCGGCCTTCGTAGACCACGCCGGCCAGGTCGGTCACGAACACGTTTTCACGCTGTATGCCCAGCTTGAGCAGCAGGTTCAGGCAGGCCAGCGCCGCCGCGCCCGCGCCCGAGGTCACCAGCTTGACCTGGCCGGGGCCCTTGCCGACCACTTTGAGCGCGTTCAGCACCGCCGCGCCCACGGTGATGGCCGTGCCGTGCTGGTCGTCGTGGAACACCGGAATCTTCATGCGCTTGCGCAGCTCGCGCTCCACATAAAAGCAGTCGGGCGCCTTGATGTCTTCCAGGTTGATGGCACCGAAGGTCGGCTCCAGCGAGGCGATGATGTCGACCAGCTTGGCCGGGTCTTTTTCGTCGATCTCGATGTCGAACACGTCGACGCCGGCGAACTTCTTGAACAGCACGCCCTTGCCTTCCATGACCGGCTTGGAGGCCAGCGGGCCGATGTCGCCCAGGCCCAGCACGGCGGTGCCGTTGGTCACCACGGCCACCAGGTTGCCGCGGCTGGTGTATTTGAAGGCGTTGTTCGGGTCCTTGACGATTTCCTCGCAGGGCGCGGCGACACCGGGGGAATAAGCCAGGGCCAGGTCGCGCTGGTTGGTCAGCTGCTTGGTCGCTGCGATGGCTACCTTGCCGGGGGTCGGAAACTCGTGGTATTCAAGCGCGGCGCGGCGCAGTTCAGCGCGTTTTTCTTCACGGTCGGCAGGCGTCGCGGCGGTGGGTGTCGGCATCAGCAGGGTCTCCAGCGGGGAACGGTCGGATGACCGTCAATTTCTTGTAAGGGTCTGCGATTGTAGGCCGTTGGAGGGGAAAACCCTAGTAAGTGAATCTACGCAAAAAGGTGGATCGCTTTTGACTTTTGGGCATGGAAAGCCGCGTTGCCGTGGAGCTGCTTCACGATGGCGGCGCGTAGATGTTTTTTGGGCGCTGTAAGCGCGAAATACGGAACAGCAGGCCGGGCTGGCGGCCCGGCCGCTCAGCGTGCCACGCCCAGCAACTGGTCCAGGCGTTCGGGCTGATCGCGCAGCGCCTGGGCCGTGCCCGTGTGCACCACCATGCCGCGGTCCAGCACCACGGCACTGTCGGAAATCGCCAGGATGGCCTGCGGATGCTGCTCCACGATGATGGCGCTCAGGCCTTCTTCGCGGGTGATGCGGCGTATGGCGCGCAGCAGTTCCTCCACGATGATGGGCGCCAGGCCCTCCAGTGGTTCATCGAGCAGCAGCAGTTTCGGATTCAGCACCAGCGCCCGGCCCACGGCCAGCATTTGTTGCTCGCCGCCTGACAGCTGCGTGCCCAGGTTGGTCTTGCGCTCGGCCAGGCGTGGGAACATGGCGTACACGCCCTCGGGGTTCCATTTGCCCGGCCGCGCCACCGCCGTCAGGTTCTCGTGCACCGTCAGCGACTTGAAGATGTTGCGCTCCTGCGGCACCCAGCCTATGCCGTTGGCCGCGCGTTCGTGCGAAGGCAGCCGGTGCAGCGCCACCATGGCCGGGCCGGCGCCGAAGGAGATGGCCCCGCCGTGCTGGCGCGTTGCGCCCGCCAGGGTGTTGATCAGCGTGGTTTTGCCGGTGCCGTTGCGGCCCAGCAGCGCGAGGGTCTGACCTTCGCCCAGCGTGAACGAGACCTCGTGCAGCACCACCGCCTCGCCGTAACCGGCGCGCAGCTTGTCGACCTTGAGCAGTTCAGCCATGGGCCACCTCCCCATGTTCCTCGCCATGGCCCAGGTAGACCGCCTTGACCTGCGGGTCGGCCGCGATCTGCTCGGGCGTGCCTTCGGTCAGCAGCGTGCCGTTGACCAGCACCGTCATGGTGGTGGCGAAGCTGAACACCAGGTCCATGTCGTGTTCGATCAGCAGCACCGAAACATCGGCGGGCAGCGCGGCCACGGTCAGCAGCAGCTCCTCGCGCTCGCCGGCCGGCACGCCCGCCACGGGTTCGTCCAGCAGCAGCACGCGCGGCTCGCAGGCCAGCGCCACGGCGATCTCCAGCAGGCGGCGTTTGCCGTAGGCCAGCACGCGGGTCGGCTGGTCCATCACCTCCGTCAGGTGAAACTGTTCCAGCAACTGCTCGCAGCGCTCGGCCACGGCCCGGTTGCGGCCCAGCGCCTGCCACCATTTCGCGCCCAGGCCCACTTGCTGCGACACGGTGAGGGCCAGCGTCTGCAGCGGCGTGAGCGAGTCGAACAGCTGGTTGATCTGGAAGGTGCGCACCATGCCGCGCTTGACGCGCTGGTGCGGCGCCAGCCGCGTGATGTCTTCGCCTTCGAGGAAGATGCGGCCTTCGGTGGGTTGCAGCACGCCCGTCAGCAGGTTGACCAGCGTGGTCTTGCCCGCGCCGTTGGGGCCGATCAGCGCATGGCGCGCGCCGCGCCGCAGGTTCAGGCTCACATTATTGGTCGCGGCGATGCCGCCGAAGCGCATCACCAGGCCTTGCGCGGACAGCACCGCGTCCTGGACCGGCGCGCTCATGGCCGGCCCCCGCGCCGCGGCAGCCAGGTCCAGGGCCGGACCAGGCGCTCGCGGCCCACCAGCACCAGCACCACCAGGAAAAGGCCTATCCAGAAGGTCCAGTATTGCGGCGTGATGGACGAAAGCGCGTCCTGCATCAGCTTGAACACAATCGCCCCGGCCACGCCGCCATAGAGCCAGCCCACGCCGCCCACCACCAGGATCAGCAGCACGTCGGCCGAGCGGTGGAATTCAAACAAATCCAGCGAGGCAAAACCGGTGGTCTGCGTCAGCAGCGCACCGGCCGCGCCTGCCACGCCGGCCGCCACCGTATAGACCACCGCCAGCCGCGACGCGACCGGAATGCCGATGGCCATGGCGCGCAGGCGGTTGTCGCGTATGGCCTTGAGCGTCGCGCCCAGCGGTGAATGCACCAGGCGGCGCATCAGCACAAACAGGATCAGCAACACAGTCAGCGAGTAATAGGCGCCGGTGCGGCCTGAAAGGTCGAATTCGAAGCGGCCCAGCAGCGGGCCCATGACCACACCCTGCAGGCCGTCGGCCCCGCCGGTCAGCCAGTCCAGCTTGTTGGCCAGCTCCAGCAGAATCAGCGCCACGCCCAGCGTCACCATGAGCCGCGTCAGGTCGCTGCCGCGCAGAATGGTCAGCGAACAGACCGCGCCCAGCAGCGTGGCGGTGGTGACGCCCACGGCCAGGCCCAGCAGCGGGTCAGGCATGACCAGCTTGGCGAACAGCGCCGCCGCATAGCCGCCTATGCCGAAGAAGGCCGCATGGCCCAGCGAGACGATGCCGGTGTAGCCCAGCACCAGGTCCAGCGACACCGCGAACAGCGCGACGATGGCGATCTCGTTGATGAGCGATGCATGGCTGGGCATCAGCACCGGCGCGGCAAAGGCGATGAGCCAGAGCACCGGCTCCCAGGGTTTCCAGCGGCTGCTCTTGAGCAGCGATGTCTGGGTGTTGCTCATGTTATTTGCCTCCCTTGCGCACAAAGAGGCCCTGCGGCCGCCAGATCAGGATCACGATCATGAGGCTGTAGACGATGAAGGCGCCCAACTTGGGGATGTAGTACTTGCCCGCCACGTCGGCGATGCCCAGCAGCAGCGCGGCCAGCAGCGGTCCGGTGATGGACGAGGTGCCGCCCACGGCGACCACGATCAGGAAATAAATCATGAACTTGAGCGGAAAGCCCGGGTCCAGGCCCAGCACCTCGGCGCCCAGCGCGCCGCCCAGCCCGGCCAGGCCCGAGCCCACGGCGAAGGTCGAGAGGAACACGATGTTGACATTGATGCCCAGGCCGGCCGCCACGCGCTGGTCGTCCACCGAAGCGCGCAGCCGGCTGCCGAAGCGCGTGCGCGCCAGCAGGTATTGCAGGCCCACCGTCAGCGCCGCGCAGACCGCGATGATGAACAACCGGTAGTGGCCCATGCCCAGCATCCAGGCACCGCTGCCGATCTCGGTGCGGCCCTTGAGCCATTGCGGCAGCTGCACGATTTGCTGCGTCGAGCCGACGAAGTAGTCCACACTGGCCACCGCCATGAACACCAGGCCTATCGAAAACAGCACCTGGTCCAGGTGCGGCTTGTTGTACAGCGGCCGGTACAGCGTGCGCTCCAGCACGCCGCCCAGCAGCGCCGAGCCGATAAAGGCCAGCGGCAGGCACAGCAAAAAGGGCACGCCGAAGTGCTGCATCAGCAGCACGGTGATGTAGCCGCCGGCCATGGCGAAGGCGCCGTGCGCGAGGTTGATGAAATTCATCAAGCCCATGGTCACCGCCAGGCCCACCGCCAGGATGAACAGCAGCATGCCGTAGGCGATACCGTCAAAAAGAAGAGTGAGCATGTGTCTTTACCAGGAACACCGCGGAACCGGCTTTGCCGGGCCGCTGGTGTTGCCCCCTGCAAGGGGGAGGGCGGCAACGCCGCCTTCGGGGGTGTGCAGTTATTTAGCCTTGCCTGGGTCTTTCACGTCCTTGATCACGTCAAACTCCACGTTGTAAAGCTGGCCGTCCTTCTTCTCGACCTTGCGCAGGTAGACGTCCTGCACGATGTCGCGCGTCTGCGCGTCGATGAAGATCTTGCCGCGCGGGCTTTCAAACAGCTGGCCCTTCATGGCCGCGAGCAGCGCGTCGCCGCCGCCCTGGCCCTTGCTGGTTTTGAGCGCCTCATAAATCACGCGCATGCCGTCATAGCCGCCGACCGCCATGAAGTTGGGACGCAAGCCCTTGTTGGCCTTGGAAAAAGCCTCCACAAACTTTTTGTTCACGGCCGAGGGGTGGGCCGCCGAGTAGTGGTGCGAAGTCACCACGCCCAGTGCGCCATCGCCCATGTCGTTGAGCTGGTCGTCGTCCGTCACGTCGCCGGTGGCGATCAACCGTATGCCGGCCTTGTCCAGGCCGCGCTCAAGGAACTGCTTCATCACCGCGGCGCCCGCGCCCGAAGGCACAAAGACGAACAGCGCGTCGGGTTTGTTGTCCCGCACCTTTTGCAGGAAGGGCGCGAAGTCGGGGTTGCGCAGCGGCACGCGCAGCGCATCGGTCACTTCCCCGCCGTTGAAGGTCAGGCGGTCCTTGAAGAATTTTTCGGCGTCTATGCCGGGGCCGTAATCGGAGACCAGCGTGACGACCTTCTTGATGCCGTTCTTGGGCGCCCAGTCGGCCAGCGCGACCGAGACCTGCGGCAAGGTGAAGCTGCTGCGCACGATGTAGGGCGAGGCCTGGGTGATGCTGGAGGTCGCCGCTGCCATCACCACCATGGGCGTCTTGGACTGCGTCGCGATGGGCGCGGTGGCCAGGGCCGAGGGCGTGATGCCGAAGCCGGCCAGCACATTGACCTTGTCGTTGACCACCAGCTCCTGCGCCAGGCGGCGCGTGGTGTCCGGCAGCGAGGTGTCGTCCTTGACGATCAGCTGTATCTTCTTGCCCGCCACGGTGTCGCCGTTTTGCGCCATGTAAAGCCGCGCGGCCGCCTCGATCTGCCGGCCTGTGGTGGCCTGCTGGCCCGTCATCGGCAGGATCAGGCCTATCTTGAAGGTGTTGTCCTGCGCCAGTGCCGGCGCGCCGGCAAGTGCCGCAGTCGCCAGCGCGGCGGCGGTGAGGAAGGTACGTTTTTTCATGCTTGTCTCCTGGTGATTTTTCAGTGCTTGCCGCTGCGTCCCGGCATGCGGCCGCAAAACGCTGCGAGTCTAGTCTGAGTGCGGTATCTGCACAAATGTTCTTTGTGCGAACACCGTTGGCTTTTATTCTGTCGCGGGTCATCCCCTGGTTCGACACCTGCTGATGGACGTTGCGCGATCATCGCGCGTACGGCCCGGTGATCGCACACAAGTTGTTTTATCAAAGATCGGGCCGGTAGGAAGAATCCAGCGTCACCGAGCCGACCACGCGTGAGACACAGGCACACAGCCGCATGTTCCCCTGTTTCTCGTGCTCGCTCAGAAAGACGTCGCGGTGGTCGATCTCGCCGTCCAGCGCCAGCACGTCCAGCGTGCACAGGCCGCACTCGCCGCGCTTGCAATCGGACACCGCCTCCACGCCGGCCAGCTCCAGTGCGTCCAGCAGGCTGCAGTCGGCCGGCACGGTGATGTCCAGCGCATGGCGCGGAATCAGCACCCGGAAGGCCTGCGGCGCAAAACGGCCGCTGTTGCCGAAGGTCTCGTAACGAAGGTCAGTCGCCGGCCGGTCCGAGGCCTCCCAGGCGTGGCGCGCCGCGTCCAGCATGGGCACGGGGCCGCAGACATACATTTGCGCGCCCGGCGGCAAGGCCGCGATCTCGGCGGCGAAATCGATGCGCGTGTCGACGGCCGCATGCAGCCGCTGGCCCAGGCAGGCCTGCAGTGCCTGGCCGTAAGCCAGCTCGGCTGCGCTGCGCGCGCCGTACAGCATGCGCAGCGGCCGGCCCGATTGCGCGCAGCGCCCGGCCAGCGACTGGGCCATGCCCAGCAGCGGCGTGATGCCTATGCCGCCGGCCACAAGCAGGTAGGCCGGCGCGTTGAGGTCCAGCGGGAAATGGTTGTGCGGCCCGCTCAGCTGCAGCCGGTCGCCGGCGGCCAGCTGCCACATCGCGCGCGAGCCGCCGCGGCCGTCGTCCAGCCGCTTCACCGCGATGTGCCAAGTTTGCCCGTCGGGCTCGCCGACCAGGGAGTAGGAACGCTGCTGCGGCCTGCCGCCCACCAGCAGCTGCACTTGCAGGTGGCTGCCGGGTTCGTGGCGCGGCACGCCCTGCCCGTCCGCGGGGCGTAGGCGGAACTCGCGCACAGTCGGCGTGAGGTCTTCAAAAGAATCAATGACCGCGTCGGTCCAGCTGGAGTTTGCTTTCATTTAGTCTTCCGTGGTCTTTTTAGTCTCTTCAATTCACGGGCCGTCGTGGAACCGGCTTTGCCGGGCCACAGGCGGCGCCCCCCTTGGGGGGGGCGGCCGCAGGCCGCTTCGGGGGGTCATTTCTTCCGGATAAGGCGCACGCCCGGCATCTGGTCCAGGTTGTGGCTGGCCACGGCGGCGCGCAGGTTGCGCTGGGCCAGGCGCGAATGCTCGCGCATGATGGCTTCGGCGCGCGAGCCTTCGCGCTGCTCGATGGCGTCCAGCACCTGGCGGTGCTGGTCTTGCGCCACGATGAGCATGTCGCGCGCGCGCGGCGAGTTGGCCTGCACCACCACAAAGCCCGAAGCCGAGGCAAAAGGCAGGCTGGAGACGCGGTCCAGTTCCTTGGCGATCACTTCGCTGCCCGCCATCTCGCTGAGCAGCGCGTGAAAGCGCTCGTTGAGCGCCACATAGCTGGAGAAGGCCTCGTCGTTCAAGGCCGGCTGGCTCAGCACCGCGTCGATGCGGTTCAGGCATTCGCGCGCTTCGCCCAGCACCACCGTGGGTGCGCCGCGCTCGGCCGCCAGCCGCGCCGACAGGCCCTCAATCGTGCCGCGCAGCTCAATCGCTTCGGACACGTCGCGCTCGGAAAAGGTGCGCACCGCAAAACCGCCGTTGGGCAGCGATTCGAGCAGGCCTTCCTGCTCCAGGCGCATCAGCGCGGCGCGTATCGGCGTGCGCGAAACCCCCAGTTTTTCGACGATGGACAGCTCGGCGATGCGCGCGCCGCCGGGCAGCTCGCCCGCCAGGATCATCTCGCGCAGCTGCAGCTGCGCCCTCACCTGCGCGCTTTCCAGGCTGTTGTTGGGGGCGGCGGCTGGGTTGGCGGCGTTGGCCATAGGGAGTGCTTTCACCATGGGTTCAGGCCGCGAGGCGGATCGGAATCACGGGCGCGGGCGGCGCTTCCTGCGCGACCATGCGGTCTATCAGGCGCCTGGCCCACATGGAGCCGGCATCGATGTTGAGGTTGTAAAACTGGTGGTCCGGGTGTTCCTCGATCGCGACCTGCTGGGCCTCCAGCACATGCTCGTCCTCGCGGAAGATGCCGGCCACGCCCTCGCGCAGCTGGTGCGTCAGGCGCTGCTCGCCCAGGCAGTAGTTGCGCGCGAAAGCCCAGAAGTAATGGCAGCTGCCGTCGGTCTCGGGCGTCACGGTGTTCAGCACAAAGCCGTTGACGCCCTTGCTGCGGTCGCCCGGCTGTCCGTCTTTGGGCGGCGCGCCCGAGCCGGCCTCGGCCACACCGACGTCGATGTTCACGGTGCAGGGCGCTTCGAACCGGATGATCTGCCAGCGGTCCACCTTGCCCCTGTAGCCGCGCGCATGTTCGATCTGGCCGGCCCAGAAAGGCGGCGCGTCGATGTTTTCCATCCAGCGTGTCACGGTGGCGCTGCGGTCGCCATGTGTGGCCACAAAGGGCGCCTCGGCCACGGCACGCTGGCCAATGCTGGAGCCGTGCACAAAGGTCTCGTGGGTCAGGTCCATGAGGTTGTCCACCACCAGGCGGTAATCGCACTTCACGGTGATCAGCTTGCCGTCGCCGGCCCAGTCCGGGTCGTCGTTCCAGTGCATGTCGGGCACCAGCGCCGGGTCCGCCTTGGCCGGGTCACCGGGCCAGATCCAGACGAAGCGGTGTTTTTCCACCACCGGAAAGGCGCGCACACAGGCCGAGGGGTTCAGCGTTTCCTGGCTGGGCATATGGGTGCAGCGGCCCTGGGCGTTGTAGACCAGGCCGTGGTAGCCGCAGGTGACTTCATCGCCGTCCAGCGAGCCCATGGACAGCGGCAGCAGCCGGTGCCAGCAGGCATCTTCCAGCGCGGCCACCTGGCCGTCGGTGCGGCGGAACATCACGAGTTTTTGCTTGCAGATGGTGCGCGCCAGCAGCTTGCGGCCGACTTCAACGTCATAGGCGGCGGCGTACCAGGCATTGAGCGGAAAAGCGGGTTTTTTGGCATCCATGGATACTCAATGTATACATAAATAGCCAAAAAGCCAAGTAAAAGGCGAAAAATGAGGGTAAATCCGGAGTTGTTGTATTCAATGAGGCTGTTTCTAGCTGGAATACCATGGTGCCTGTATTTGCCAATTCGCCAACTCTGGAGACTTTCCCATGACCGCCAAACTACCCGCCCGTTACGACCATGTCGGCAGCTTTTTGCGTCCGCAATACCTGCTGGAAGCCCGCGAACAGAAAGCCAAGGGCCAGATCACGCCCGAACAGCTGCGCAAGGTTGAAGACCAGGCCATCACCGAAATCGTGAAGTTCCAGGAGGACGTGGGCCTTAAAAGCATTACCGACGGCGAATTCCGCCGCACCTACTTCCACATCGATTTCCTCGAGCAGATCGGCGGCGTGAAGACCGACATCCCGGTCACCATACAGCGGCCCGACGGCAGCATGGAACTGGCACCGCCCGTGATGCGCGTGATCGACAAGGTGCGCCACGTGAAGGACATCCAGCTTGCCGACTTCCAGTACCTCAAAAGCCAGGTCAGCGCTGGTAACACGCCCAAGGTCACGATTCCCTCGCCCACCATGCTGCACTTTCGCGGCGGCCGTGCTGGCATCAGCAAGGAGGCCTATCCCGAGCTCGAGCCGGATTTTTATGACGACGTGGCCAAGGCCTATGGCGACGAGCTGCGCAGCCTGGCCGCGGCCGGCTGCACCTATGTGCAGATGGACGACACCAACCTGGCCTACCTCTGCGACGAAAAAATGCGCGAAGCGGCGCGCCAGCGCGGCGACGACCCCAACGAGCTGCCGCACCGCTACGCAAAGTTCATCAACAAGGTGGTCGCGCAAAAACCCGCCGGCATGACGCTGGCCATGCACCTGTGCCGCGGCAACTTCAAGAGCACCCACGCCGCGGCCGGCAACTACGAGCCGGTGGCCGAGGCGCTGCTCAAGGAGATGGACCTGGACGCCTACTTCCTTGAGTACGACGACAGCCGCAGCGGCGACTTCCGGCCGCTGCGCTACCTGCCCAAGGGCAAGACCGTAGTGCTGGGCCTGGTCACCACCAAGTTCGGCGAGATGGAAAGCAAAGATGACCTCAAGCGCCGCATCGAGGACGCCGCGAAATACGCGCCGCTGGAGCAGCTCGCGCTGTCACCGCAGTGCGGCTTCAGCAGCACGGTGCACGGCAACAACATTGCCGTCGAGGCGCAGCGCAACAAGCTGCGGCTGGTCGTAGAGACCGCACGCGAAGTCTGGGGCACGGCCTGAGCCGTATCCACCAGCCGCACTAAGCGCTAGGCCGTCGCCGCGGCCGCGGCGGCGGCGGCGCGCTGGCCGCCCCAGCGCTGCCAGGCTTTTTCATGGAAGAAAAAGGCAAAGGCCTGCACGGTCGGCTCCAGCAGGCTCAGCGTGATCGCCAGCAGAAAACTGCCGGTCACCATAAGAACCTGTTCACGGTCTAAACGGGGCCGCGTTGGAGTGCAATCGGGATGAGTGGGCCGACCGGGAACGCCGCATGGGCAAATGCCCATGCAAGGGCTCGGGCGGCTCAATCGCCCGATTTCACCCCAACCCGGAGGGCAAGCGCCTTCTCGGGCGGTCTGCGGCGTTGCGGCGCTAGCCCATAGGTGAACTATGGGCGTCGCACCGCGCCTTGCATCCCCCATCCCGAGAAGGGGCTTGCGCGGCCCCGTTTAGACCGTGAACAGGTTCTTAGCCACCAGCGCCGCCACCGTCACGTGCACCACGTAATAGCTGGCGGTCTTTTTCAGGGTGGGCAGGTTGGCGCGCACAAGTTCAGTCATCAGCCTCTCCTTTGAAATAGCTAAAAGCGATTGATCCGCTACCAATAGTAGAGATTGGCTAATCTTCTGGCCAATTGATTGGGCCTAAACAATCCATAGCGGCTGAGCCCGCAAACAGTCCGTACGACGGTTTTTTACATATTGCAACATTTCGAGAAGCGCATCGTTGCCCGATCCGGTCGACGTCAAAAAAGTGTGAAAAAACAAACAGATACGTGCTAAAACTGCGTCCGAAACAGGGAAACTGTTGGACAGAATGAACCCAAAAGACTACAACCGGTTTACAACATTTTGTTGCAATCTGGCTTAAGGGTTTGCGCTTGTCCCGTCCTCTTGTTTTTCTGTTCTGGGCCCCTGCCTGGCTTGTATGGGCTGCCTGCGCCGCCGGGGCTGCGCCTGCGCTGGCCCAACTGCGGCCGGACGCCGGCACCTTGCTGGAGTCGCCCGGCGCCCTGCCCCTGCTGCCGCCGCGCAGCGAGCCGCCGCTGGAACTGCGGCAACCCCAGGCTGTGCCGCCCGCCCCCGGCACGGCGCGCATTACGCCGGCGGCCTTCAATTTCACCGGCAACACAGTGTTCTCCAGCGAACTGCTGGCCGCTCTGCTCGCGTCCCGCCTGCAGCAGCCCACCGACATCGCCGGCCTGACTGAGGCAGCCAACAGCATCAGCGCCTATTACCGGCAAAAGGGCTATCTGCTTACGCAAGCCTATTTGCCCGAGCAGGCTTTCGCCGCCCAGGGCGGCAGCATCACCATCGCCATCCTCGAGGCGCGTGTGGGCCGCGTCACGGTGCGTGTGGAAGGCACGGGCATTTCCCAGGCCTTTGCCGAAGGCCTGGTCGCCGGCCAGCTCAAGACGGGCGACGCCGTCACCGAATACGCGCTCGACAAACCCGTGCTGCTGCTGCGCGACCTGGCCGGCTTCGAGGCCGCCGCGACCGTGCAGCCCGGCGAGCGCCCGGGCCAGGCCGATGTGCTGGTCACCGTGCAGGCCAAGGGCCCGCGCATCGACGGGTCCGCCAGCATCGACAACCACGGCGCGCGCACCGCTGGCGCGGCGCGCGCCGTGCTCAATGCCAACCTCAACAACCTGCTGGGCCGCGGCGACGTGCTGGCCCTGAGCGCCCAGCACAGCGACCAGGCCGGCTCCACCCTCTACCGCTTGGGCTACACCGTGCCGGTGGGCGCTTCCGGCACGCGGCTGGGCCTGAGCCTGGCACGGCTCGATTACGCACTGGGCAAACAGTTCGAGGCGTTGGGCGCCAGCGGCAGCGCCGACATCACCGGCATCAGCCTGTCCCAGCCGCTGCTGCGCGGGCGCGGCGCCAATGTTTACGGCTTTATCAGCGCAGAACACAAAAAACTGGTCGACGAAACCCGCACGCCCGTACTCAAAAGCGAGCGCAAGGTCCAGGCGCTCAGGTTGGGCCTGGCGGGCAACTTTGTCGACGATGCGGCCGGCGGCAGCGGCCTGAACAGTTACGCCCTGAACCTCACTTTCGGCCGGCTCACGCTCAATGCCGCCGACCAGGCGCTGGACGACGGCCTGGGCGGGCTGCGCACGGCGGGCGGCTTCAGCAAGCTGAACCTGGAATTCCAGCGCTCGCAGTTTTTTGACGCGCCCTACAGCTTCCACCTGTCAGCCCAGGCCCAGCTCGCCTCGAAGAACCTCAGTTCGGCCGAAAAAATGGTGCTGGGCGGGCCCAACGGCGTGCGCGGCTACCCGGTGGGCGAAGGCGTGGGCGACGCCGGCGTGCTGCTGAACCTGGAGTCGCGTTACCAGTTCCCGCAAGCGCCCTGGGGCGAGCCCCTGACCCTGCTCGCGTTCTACGACTTCGGGCGCGTACGCTTCAACCAGAACGGCCCCACCGTGCCCGGCAATGCCAACACCTTGAGCCTGGGCTCCTTCGGCGTCGGTGCCACGCTGGGCCGGCCCGGCAAGTTCCTCATCAAAAGCTACCTGGCCTGGCGCACCACGCCCGCGCAACCTTCCACCGGCGATCCGGACCGCGCGCCGCGCGCCTGGCTCTCGGCCCAGACCTGGTTTTAGTACCCCTTTCATTCCGAATGTCCATCATGACCACCACCGCCTCCAACGTACACGCCGCTTACCGCCCCTGGGCCGTGCGCACGGTGGTGGTCCGCCTTTCGCGCAAGCTGCGCGCCACCTACCGCATCCGCAGCGGCCGGCGCCTGTCGCAGCTGCTCGCGGCGCTGCTGGCCGCCGTCTCGCCCTGGGCCGCCGCCCTGCCTGAAGGCGCGCAAGTGGTGGCCGGCCAGGCCAGCGTCAGCACGCCATCGGCCAATGCCATGGTGGTCAACCAGGCCAGCGACAAGGCTGTGCTCAACTGGCAAAGCTTCAACATAGGCGCGGGCCAGTCCATGCAGTTCGTGCAGCCCGGTGCCTCTTCCATCGCGCTGAATCGCGTCATCGGCAACGGCGCCTCATCCATCTTCGGCTCGCTGAGCGCCAACGGCCAGGTCTTCCTGGTCAACCCCTCCGGCGTGATGTTCGCGCCCGGCGCGCAGGTCAATGTGGGCGGCCTGGTCGCCTCCAGCCTGGACATCAGCAACGGCGACTTCATGGCCGGGCGCTACAACTTCAGCGGCACGGGTACGGGCGCCGTCAGCAACTACGGCAGCATTAACGCCGCGCGCGGCGGTTATGTGCTGCTGGCCGCGCCACAGGTCAACAACAGCGGCGCCATCGGCGCCGAGGCCGGCTCCGTCGGCTTGCTGGCCGGCTCGCGCGTGTCCGTCGACGCTTCGGGCGCGGGGCTGGTGCGCTTCTCGGTGGACGCCGCGGCCGCGCAGGCCGCGATCAACAACAGCGGCAGCATCACGGCCGCGGGCGGCCAGGTCGCTGTGCTGGCCAGCGCCATGGGCGACGCGATGGCCACCGTCATCAACCAGTCCGGCGTCATACGCGCCAACTCGGCGGTGGAGCGCAACGGCATGATTGTGCTGAGCGGCGGCGGCACCGGCGTAGTCCATGTCTCGGGCACGCTGGATGCCAGCGGCACGGCGGCCGGCCAGAGCGGCGGCACGGTGCGGGTGCTGGGCGACAAGGTGGCGCTGGACGGCGGCGCTTCCATCGATGTGTCCGGCGCAGCCGGCGGTGGCACGGCGCTGGTGGGCGGCGACTACCAGGGTAGCAATGCGGCCGTGCAGAACGCCTCGCGCACCTACATCGCCGCGGGCGCGGCGATACGCGCTGACGCGACCGACAGCGGCAATGGCGGCAAGGTGGTGGTCTGGGCCGACGGCGACACGCGCCACAGCGGCGCCATCAGCGCGCGCGGCGGCGCCAATGGCGGCGACGGCGGTTTTGTCGAGGTCTCGGGCAAACAGCTGCTGGACCTGCACGGCAGCGTCGACGTGGCCGCGCCGGCCGGCAGCGGCGGGCGGGTGCTGCTGGACCCGCAGGACATCCTCATCAACACCTCGGTCCAGCCCTCGCCGCCCAACAATGCCGACGGCACGCCCGACGTGGCCTTCGCCGACCCGCCGGCCGCCAGCACCTACACCATCCAGGTCGCCGACGTCACCGGCTACAGCGAGCTCTACCTGCAGGCCACGAACAACATCACGCTGGCCAGCGCGCTGGCCATGACGGCGGGCAACAAGGTCCGCTTTGAAGCCGGCAACACGATTGCCCTGAATGCCGCGCTGACGGCGTCCGGCGGCGTGAACCTCTCGGGCGCCAGCATCACCAGCACGGCCGCCGGCACCATCACCACCACCGGGGCGGCCAACACCAACGCCGGCAACGTCACGCTCAACGCGACCGGCACCGTCAACCTGGCAGGTGCCATCACCGCCACCGGCGGCACGGCCAGTGCCGGCAATGCGGGCCGCAGCGGCGGCGCCGTCAGCATCACGGGTGCGGGCGTCACGGTGGGGGCCGTCACGGCCAACGGCTCCGCCGGATCGGGCGCGGGGCAAACCGGCGGTGCCGGCGGCACCATCGGCATCACTTCCACCAACGGCATCAGCGCCACCGGCACCCTCACGGCCAGCGGCGCCGGCGGCGGCACCGGCCCCTCGGTGGGCGGTAACGCAGGCAGCATCAGCCTTTCCAACAGCGGTGCAGGCAATATTGCCGTCGCCGGCTTGACGGCAAGCACCGGCAATGCGTTGACCACGGGCGCGGGCGGCACGGCCGGCAGCATTTCAGTCACCAACAGCGCGGCGGGCGCCAGCCTGGGCACCGGCAACATCAGCACCGTGGGCGGCAGCAATGGCGACGGCGGCACGATCACGCTCAACTCCGCCGGCGCGCTGAGCGCGGGCAGCGTCACCAGCACCGGCGGCACGGCCCAGGCCAACACCTCGGGCCGCAATGCCGGCACGATCAATATCACGGCGGCCGGTGCTATCACCGCGCTGGGCGCCGTGGCGGCCAGCGGCAGCGCCGGCACCACGGCCGGCAACGGCGGCAACGCGGCCGGGGTTTCCATCAGCGCCACGGGCGGCATTGCCGGCGCGGCCATCACGGCCAGCGGCGGGGCCGGCGTGGGCACCAATGCCTCGGGCGGCAACGCGGGCGCCATCACGGTCACCAACAACGCAAGCGGCAATCTCGCCACCGCCGGCCTGACGGCGCAAACCGGCGCGGCCACCGGCACCGGTGCCGCCGGCACGGCCGGCAGCATTGCCATCACCAACAACGCGGCCGCCGGCAACCTCAGCACCAGCGCCATCAACACCGCGGGCGGCGCGGGCGGCAACGGCGGCGCGGTCACACTGGCCTCGCAGGCCGGCGTCACCGTGACCGGTACCCTGGGCACCAGCGGCACGGTGCTGGCCGCGGGCACGCGCGCCGGCAGCAACGCCGGCAACATCACGATCACGGGTGTGAACCGCTCCGTCACCGGCGCGATCACCGCCAGCGGCAGCGCGGCCAACGGTACCAACCAGGCCGGCGGCAATGCCGGTGTGGTCAGCATCACCGGCAGCGGCACGCTGGGCACCGTGGCCATCGCGGCGTCAACCGGCGGCGCCACCGGCACAGGCGCCGGCGGTACGGCCGGCGGCATCACACTGAACGGCACGGCCGTGACCACCGGCGCGCTGACCACCACGGGCGGCGGCAATGGCGACGGCGGCAATATCAGCGCCACCTCGACGGCCGGCGTGCTGACGGCGGGCGCCATCATTGCCAGCGGCGGCGCAGCCAATGCGGGAACGGCCGGCCGCAATGCCGGCACGGTGACCTTGCAAGCCACGGGCGGTTTGTTGACCGGTACCACCGTGACCGCCAGCGGCACCAGCGGCACCCTCACGGGTGACCAGGCCGGCGGCAACGGCGCGACGATTTCCATCACCGGCAACAGCGGCATCACGGTCACCAACCTGGTGGCCAGCGGCGGCTCGGCGGTCGGCACCAACGCGGCCGGCGGCAATGCCGGCAGCATCACCCTCAACAACAGCGGCAGCGGCAACATCGCCACCGGTACCCTGATCGCGCAGACCGGCAATGCGCTGGGTACAGGCGCGGGCGGCACGGCCGGCAGCGTCAGCGTCACTAACACCGCCGCCGCAGGAACACTCTCTACCGCGGCCATCACCACCACCGGCGGGATCAAGGGCAACGGCGGCAATGTCAGCCTGTCGGCGCTGGGCCAGGTGTCCGTGCTCAACAACAACATCACCACCAGCGGTGGCGCCACGGTTATCGGCCTGGTCGGCCGCAATGCCGGCACGGTCACCCTCAGCGGCGCCGGCGTTAACCTGGGCACGGGCACCATCACGGCCAGCGGCGGTGCGGCAGCGGCCACGTCCAGCCAGAAGGGCGGCAGCGGCGCGGCCGTCAGCATCACCAGCACCGATGCCGTGACCACCGGCGCCATCAGCGCCAGCGGCGGCGCGGGCGGCACGACCAACGGCGACGGCGGCGACGCGGGCAGCATCAGCGTGCAGAACAACTCCACCACGGCCGGCGCGATCGCGCTGGGCGCGCTCACGGCGCGCACGGGCGCGGCGGTGGGTACCGGCGCCGGCGGCGCGGCCGGCAGCATCAGCATCACCAACAACGCGGCCGGTGCCAGCCTTGGCACCGGCGCGATAGACAGCAGCGGCGCAGCGGGCGGCAACGGCGGCGCGGTCACGCTGGCTTCGCAGGCCGGCGTCACCGTGACCGGCACGCTGAACACCAGCGGCACCGTGCTGGCCGGCGGCACCGGCGCCGGCCGCAACGCCGGCAACATCACGATCACGGGCGTGAACCGCTCGGTCACGGGCCTGGTCACCGCCAGCGGCAGCGCGGGCCTGGGCACTAACCAGGTGGGCGGCAATGCCGGCGTGGTCGGCATCACGGGCAGCGGCACGCTGGGTGTCGCCGCAGGCATCACCGCCTCCACGGGCGCGGCCACCGGTACAGGTGCCGGCGGCACGGCCGGCAGCATCACGCTGAGCGGTAGCGCCGTCACGGCCGGTGCGCTGACCACCACAGGTGGCGCCAATGGCAACGGCGGCAACATCAGCGCCACCTCGACGGCCGGTGTGCTGACGGCGGGCGCTGCCACCGCCAGCGGCGGCACGGCCAATGCCGGCACCTCGGGACGCAATGCGGGCACAGTCACGCTGCAGGCCACGGGAGGTTTGTTGACGGCCACAACGGTCACGGCCAGCGGCAGCAGCGGCACCCTGACGGGCGACCAGGCCGGCGGCAATGGCGCGGCGATTTCCATCACCGGCAACAGCGGCATCACGGTCACCAACCTCGCGGCCAGCGGCGGTGCGGCAGCCGGCACCAATGCGGCCGGCGGCAGCGCGGGCAGCATCACGCTCAACAACAGCGGCAGCGGCAATATCAGCGGCGGCACCCTGATCGCGCAAACCGGCAATGCGCTGGGCACTGGCGCGGGCGGCACGGCCGGCAGTATCAGTGTGGCCAACACGGCGGCAGCGGGAACCGTCTCCACCGCGGCCATCACCACCACAGGCGGCACCAAGGGCAACGGCGGCAATGTCAGCCTGTCGGCGCTGGGCCAGGTGTCCGTGCTCAACAACAACATCACCACCAGCGGCGGCACCACGGTCAGCGGCCTGGCCGGCCGCGACGCGGGCAGCGTCACCCTCAGCGGAGCCGGCGTCAACCTGGGCACAGGCACCATTACCGCCTCGGGCGGCGCAGCCGCGGCCGGCGCCAATGAAAAAGGCGGTAGCGGCGCGGCTGTCGGCATCACCTCCAGCGGAACAGTCACCACGGCGGCCATCACCGCCAACGGCGGCGCGGGTGGTACCACCAACGGCGACGGCGGCAATGCCGGCAGCATCACCCTGGCCAACACGGTGGCCGGCAATGTCACCACGGGCGCCCTCACCACGCAAAGCGGCAACGCGGCGGGCACCGGCGCCGGCGGCACGGCCGGCAGCATTAGCGTGAGCAACGCTGCGGGCAACCTCACGACGGGTGCGATTTCCACCGTGGGCGGCACCTCTGGCCAGGGTGGCAATGTCAGCGTTTCAGCCGCAAGCGGCACCGTGACGGTAGGCGGCATTGCCACCAGCGGCGGCGCCGCCACCGGCACGGCCAACGGCCGCAATGCCGGCACCGTCGATATTTCGGGGGCCGGCGTCAGCACGGCCGCCATCTCGGCCAACGGCAGCAACGGCAGCGGCACGGGTGCGGGCGGCAACGGCGGCGCGATTACCGTGAATTCCACGGCGGCCATCAGCAGCAGCGGCACGCTGAACACCATAGGCGGTAACGGCGTGGGCGCAGGCCAGGCCGGTGGCCAGGGCGCGGCGGTGTCTGCCGTGTCGACCGGCGGCAATGTGTCGGTCGCGGCGATCACCACCACCGGCGGCAACGGCGGCACGGGTGTCGCGGCCGGCGGCAACGCGGGCAGTATCACACTCGATGCGGCGGGCGCCACGCCCACCATCACGCTGGCCGGCGGCCTCACGGCGCTGGGCGGCAACCAGGTTGGCGGCGCGGTCTCGGGCGCCGGCGGCGCGATCCGCATCAAGGACGACGTCCTGCTCAATGCGGCCAGCATCACGCTGGACTCGCGCGGCGGCAATGCGGGCGCCGGCGTCGGCGCCAACATCCAGTTTGACGGCGCTATCAACAGCCAGGCCTCGGGCCGCGCGCTGGTGCTGCAATCGGGCAACGGCGACGTGAGCATTGTCGGCACCACAGGCGCCGGCCTGGCCCTGTCGGCGCTGACCGTGACGGCCAACGACATCGCCGTGGGCGCCATAGGCGGCGCCTCGGCCGGTGTCACCGGCGCCACCTCGCTGACGGCCACCACCAGCGGCGCCGACACCGGCGACATCAGCCTCAACGGCGCGCTCAACGTCAATGCACTGGCTTTGGCGGCGGGAAGCGCCCTCACGCAGACCAGCGCCATCAAGGCCAGCACCGCCACCCTGACGGCCGGAGCCGGCAACAACATCACGCTGAACAACGCCGGCAACGATTTCACCGGCGCGGTGACCGTGGTCTCGGGGCTCAACGTCAGCCTCGCGGATGCCAATGCGCTGGCGCTGGGCACCTCCACCGTCTCGGGCACGCTGGCCGTGAACGCGGCGGGCGCCATCACACAAACCGGCGCCCTCACCGTGACCGGCGCCACCACGCTGGCGGCCGGCGCGGCCAACGACATCACGCTGGCCAATGCCGGCAACAATTTCTCCAGCGTCGCCGCCACCAGCGGCAACAACGTGTCGCTGCGCGACAGCAACGCCGTCGTGCTGGGCACCTCCACGGCCGCCAGCAGCCTGACGGTTGTGGCCGGCGGCGCCATCACCCAGACCGGCGCCATCAGCGCGCCCACACTGGTGGCCAAGACGCTGTCCGCAGGCACGGCGAACATCACGCTGAACAACGCCGGCAATGAGGCCACCAGCGTGGACCTGCGCGCGCGCAATGCCGCCGACACGGCCAATGCCGCCGGCGCGATTTCCTACCGCGACGCCACCGGTTTCGACGTGGCCGCCGTCAACACCACGGGCACGCTGACGCTGCAATCGAACGGCAACATCACCCAGTCGGGTGCCGTGACGGCCGCTTCGCTGGCCGTGGCCGGCACCGGCGCCGGTTCCTTGAACTTCGGCAGCTCGGCCAATGCCATCGCCGCCCTGAACGGCATCACGGCGGCTGGCGGCTTCGCGCTGAACAACGGCAACAACGGCGTGACGCTGACGGGCAACCTCGGCACCACCAACACCGCGGTGTCCATAGACACCGGCACCGGCAGCTACACGCAGAACGCGAATATCGACGTGACGGCCGGCAGCGGCCCCATCACCATCACGGCCGACACGGTCGCCATCGCCGCAAACACCGGCAACAACGCGCTGGCCACCAGCGGCGTGCTCACGCTCAAAGCCAAGACCGCGAGCCGCGCCATGTCGCTGGCCGGCGCGTCCGGCTTTGACCTCACGGCCGCGGAAATCACCGCCTTCGCCACCGGCGCCACCGGCCCCATCGTCATCGGCGACACGGCCAGCACCGGCGTGATGACAATCGGCGGGCCGGTCGCCCTGGCCGGCAAGACCCTGACGCTCAACGCCGGCTCCATCACCGATACCGGTGTGCAGACCATCACCGCGCAGAACGTCTCGCTCAACGCCAACGGCCAGATCGGCACGGACGCCAGCAACGGCATCGACATCGCGGCCACCAGCCTCAGCGTCAACACCACGGGCAATGCCAGCGCCTTTGTGCGCAGCGCGGGCACCGTCAACCTGGGTGTGGGCGGCACAGCCTCGAATGTGGGCAGCGGCACGCTGGACCTGGTGGCGGCGGGCGCGGTCACCCAGACGGCGGGAACGGGCAACGTCACGGCCGGCATGCTCAAGGTCAAGACACTGGTCAACGCCGGCGGCGCCATCACACTCAACAACAGCGGCAACGCCAACACCGCCATCAACCTGCAGTCGCGCAACGCCGCGGACACGGCCAATGCGGCGGGCGCCATCCAATACAGCGCTGCCGGCGGGTTTGACGTAGCGGCTGTTGCCACAACAGCCAACACCACCTTGTCCGCCGGTGCTGCGGTCACCCAGTCGGGCGCGATTGCTGCCTCCGGGCTTGCGCTCACAGGCGCAGGCGGCTACACCTTCGCAAACGCAGGCAACGCCGTCACGACGCTTGCCGCCAATGCCGGCAGCGTGGATTACAAACAGGCTGGCGCGCTGATCGTGGGAACCGTGGGGGCTACCGCCGGCGTGACGGCCAGCGGCACGGTCAAAATCGAAACCACGGGCGCGGCCTCCAACCTCACGCTGAACAATGCCGTGAGCTCTTCCGCCACCGGCGATGCCGTGGTCCTCAAGGCCGGCAGTTCCAATGCGGCCGGCACCAGCACCGGCGGCCAGCTCATCAACAACGTGGGTGCGGGCGGCATCGTGGCCGCTTCCGGCCGTTACCTGGCCTATAGCGGTGACCCGGGCACCACGCTGGAAGGCGTCACCGGCTACAGCAAGCGCTACAACAGCGACGCGAGCTATGTGCCGGCCGGCGGCGCCAGCACCTTCCTCTACCGCATCGCGCCGACCCTGACCGTCACGGCCGACAACAAGACCAAGGTGTATGGCGACAGCAATCCGCTGCTGACCGGTGTGGTCAGCGGCCTGATCGACGGCGACACCGCCGCCGGCGTGGGCGTCGGCTACAGCACCACCGCGGTCGACAGGACGGCGGTGGCCGCCGGCCCGGTAGCGATCACCGCGGGCGTCACCAACAACGAAAACTACACCCTGGCCCTGACCAACGGCGCCTTGACCATCACCCAGCGGGCCCTGACCGTCACGGCCACCGGCCAGAACCGTGTCTACGACGGCGGCAGCGCAGCCGCTGTGACGCTGGCCGACAACCGCCTGGCCGGCGATGTGCTTACTGCCAGCAATACCTCGGCCGCCTTCCTCGACAAAAACGTGGGCATCGGCAAGACCGTCAATGTGGGCGGCATCAGCATCAGCGGCACCGATGCCGGCAACTACAGCGTCAACACCACGGCGGCCACCACGGCCGATATCACGCAGCGCGCGCTGACGGTCAGCGCCACCGGCCAGAACCGGGTTTACGACGGCGGCACCGTTGCCACCGTCACTTTGTCCGACAACCGCGTTGCGGGCGATGTGCTCAGCGCCAGCAATACCGCGGCCAGCTTCGCCGACAAGAATGTGGGAACCGGCAAGGCAGTGAGCGTCAGCGGTATCGGTATCAGCGGCACCGACGCCGGCAACTACAGCGTCAACAGCACGGCGGCGACCACGGCCGACATCACTCAGCGCTCCCTCACGGTCAGCGCTACGGGAAGCAACAAGGTCTACGACGGCAACATCACCGCCGGTGTGGCCCTGACGGACAACCGTGTTGCGGGCGATGTGTTCACCGCCAGCAATACCGCTGCCAGCTTCGGCGACAAGAATGTGGGAACCGGCAAGGCCGTTAGCGTGAGCGGCATCGCCATTACCGGCGCTGACGCGGCTAACTACAGCGTCAACACCACGGCCGCAACCACGGCCGACATCACCCAGCGCGCGCTCACCGTAGGCGCCGCGGCGCAAAACAAGGTGTACGACGGCGGCACTGCCGCGACAGTGACGCTCAATGACAACCGGGTCGCCGGCGACGTGCTCTCCACCAGCAACACGTCGGCGAACTTCACCGACAAAAATGCAGGCACCGGCAAGACGGTGAACGTCGGCGGCATCGCCATCACAGGCACCGACGCCGGCAATTACAGCGTCAACAGCACGGCGGCCACCACGGCCACCATCACGCCGGCCTCGATCGCGAACGTCAGCGGCATCACCGCAGCCGACAAGGTGCAGGACGGCGGCACCGCCACCACGCTGGCGACCGGTGCTGCCGTATTTACCGGTCGCATCGGCGCGGATGTGCTCACGGTGGGCACGGCCACCGGCAATTTCGACACCCCCGCCGTTGGCAGCGGCAAACCGGTCAGCATCACCGGCATCACGCTGTCGGGCACCGACGCCGGCAACTACGTGCTGCTCAACACCACGGCCGCCACCACGGCCAGTATCACGCCGGCGCCGGCCAATATGGCCGAGCGCACCGGCGACGTGCGCATGGCCAACGGAACGGCGCTGCCGGTGCTGGAGGCCGACGACAGTCGCGAGCAGGCTTTCCGCCGCGCCGCCGGCATACGGCCCGCGACCGAGCTGGCCGGCACGGCGCAAACACCGGCTTTCAGCCTGGCGGGCTTTCCCGACACGCGTAGCCCCGACGGCCCGGCCCAGGCCGATTGCACGGGCGCGGGCAGCCGCGTGGCCTGCCTGGCCGACCCGGTGGAGGCAGGCCAGGGGCAATAAACGGCGCCGTCCGGCGCCGCCTTCCTTTTCCAGCCGGTTTCTACGGACAGAAATGGCTGCCCGGGCGCCATTTCCGGCGGTTATCATGTGGCCGATAACTCACTTCAAAGGGAGCGCGCCATGGCCTTAATGGACTTCATCAAGAAACAGTTCATCGACATCATCCAGTGGACCGAGGCCGGCGACGGAACCCTGGCCTGGCGTTTCCCGATGGCCGACATGGAGATCCAGTACGGCGCCTCGCTCACCGTGCGCGAGTCGCAGATGGCGGTGTTTGTCAACGAAGGCAAGGTCGCCGACGTGTTCGGCCCCGGCATGTACAAGCTGACCACGCAGACCATCCCGGTGCTGACCTACCTCAAGAACTGGGACAAGCTGTTCGAGTCGCCCTTCAAGAGCGACGTTTATTTCTTCAGCACGCGCCAGCAGATAGACCAGAAGTGGGGCACGCCCCAGCCCATCACCATACGCGACAAGGACTTCGGCGCCGTGCGCCTGCGCGCCTTCGGCAACTACAACTTCCGCATCGCCGACCCCAAGCTCTTCCACACCGAAATCTCGGGTACGCGCGACCGCTACACCACGGCCGACCTCGACGGCCAGCTGCGCGGCCTGGTGCTGCAGAACATTTCCAACGCCATCGCCTCCAGCGAGATCGCCTTCCTGGACCTGGCCGCCAACCAGCTGGCTTTCGCGCAGGCGCTGGTGACCCAGCTCACGCCCGAGTTCGCCAAGATAGGCCTCAAGCTCGAAGGCATGACGGTGCAGAACGTCTCGCTGCCCGAAGAGCTGCAAAAAATCCTGGACCAGAAAATCGGCATGGGCATGGTCGGCAACGACATGGGCAAGTTCATGCAGTACCAGACGGCGCAGGCGATTCCCAAATTCGCCGAGGGCGCGGGCTCGGGCGGCGGCATTGCCGGCGACGCCATGGGCCTGGGTGCCGGCGTGGCGCTGGGCCAGGTGCTGGCGCAAAACCTGCAGCAAGGCTTGCAGGGCGGCGGCAACGCGGCCCAGGCCGCCACGGCCGCGGCGGCGGCCGTGAAGCCCGACGACGTGATGGCCACGCTCGAGAAGCTCGGCGAACTCAAGGCCAAGGGCATACTCACGCAGGAAGAGTTCGACGCCAAGAAGGCCGAGCTGCTCAAGAAGCTGGTCTGATGCCGGTCGCGCCGCGCATCGTTCACTGACCGTTCATCTTGGCATCCGAACCCCAGCAACGCGCCTACCGCGCGCCGTGTCCCGGCTGCGGCGCGCCCGTTGAATTTCGCAGCGCGCAGTCCACGCACGCGGTGTGCGGTTATTGCCAGAGCACCGTCGTGCGCGACGGCGACACCTTGTCGCGCATCGGCAAGATGGCCGAACTGTTCAATGACTTCAGCCCGCTGCAGTTGCAGGCCTCGGGTAGCTGGCAGGGCCGCAATTTCACGCTGGTCGGCCGGCTGCAATACCAGTACGCGCAAGGCACCTGGACCGAGTGGTATGCGGTGCTGGACGACGGCAAAGCCGCCTTCCTGAGCGAAGACAACGGCGCTTATGTCTTCAGCCTGCCCACCAGCCTGCAGCGCGCCGTGCCGCCGGCCGAAAATTTCCGCGTGGGCGCGACCACGGCCATCAACGCCAAGCCTTTTAGCGTGGCGTCCAACGAACGTGTGTCCCTGCTCTCGGCCCAGGGCGAGCTGCCGCGCCTGCCAGCGCTGGGCTCGCCTTTTGCGATGGTGGAGCTGCGCAGCGCCGACGGCGACGTGCTCAGCGTCGACTACGGCGCGGTGGCAGGCGGCGGCGTGCCCGCGCTGTCGCTGGGCCGCTCCGTGCTGCTGGAGGACTTGAAGCTCACGGGCCTGAAGGACGAGTCCGCCAAGGACGAAACTGGCAAGCAGTTCAGCTGCCCCAATTGCGGCGCGCCTGTCGAGGTCACGCTGGCCGGCAGCAAAAGCATTACCTGCCGATCCTGCAACAGCATCATCGACCTCACGCAGGGCACGGGCGCCGCGCTCAAGCACGCAATCCAGGACGAACCCGTCAGCCCGCTGATCGCGCTGGGCAGCACGGGCCAGCTTGCGGGCGTGCAGTGGCAGGTCGTCGGGTTCCAGCACCGCATGGGCTACGAGGCCGACGATCCGGATGAGCACTTCGGCTGGGATGAATACCTGCTCTACAACCAGAAGCGCGGCTTCACCTTTCTGGTCGATTCCGAAGACGGCTGGAGCCTGGTCAAGCCGGTCACGGGCGCGCCCAGCTTCAAGGCCGGCGGCGACAGCGCGACCTACCTTAAAACGACTTACCGGCTGCAAAGCAGCTACCGCGCCGAAACCAGCTATGTGGCCGGCGAGTTTTATTGGCAGGTGCAGCGCGGGCAAAAAACCTTTAACCGTGATTTCGCGAGCGGCAGCGCCCTGCTGTCGCAGGAAGAAGCGCCCAATGAGATCACCTGGTCCAGCGGCAGCAAGCTGGACGGCGACCTGGTCGCCAAGGCCTTCAAGCTCGAGGGCAAGAAGGATTTGTTCAAACGTTCAGACGCCAAGCCCCTGAGCAGCTCGGCCGGCATGGGCTGCGGCACCATCATCATCGTGGTGTTGCTGATACTGGTGCTGTTGTTTGTCATAGGCCGCTGCTCAAGCTGCGACCCGAAGTATGAAAATTGTTCCTCGTCCAGCAGCTCGCGCAGTTCGGGCGGCTCGTTCGGCGGTTTTTCCGGCGGGGGCGGCCACAAATGAAGACCGCCTCTTTTTGCTTCTTCACCTTCTGCGCAAGCTGGCAGACCTTTTCTGGAGACCATCATGGGACTTGAATGGCTTAAACCCGCGGCTTTCCTGGGCTCGATCCTGTTCGCGCTGATAGGCGTGATCATCTTCTGGCTCAGCTTTGTCATCATCGACAAGATGACGCCCTATGACCTGTGGCTGGAGATTGTCGAGAAGCAGAATGTGGCGCTGGCGCTGGTGGTGGCCGCGATGGCGTTGGGCATCTGCGTGATAGTAGCCGCCGCCATCCACGGGTAATTTCTTTCGGGGCTACTGCGCGGACCGGGGGCGGCGTTGGCCGGTGCTCGGAATCCTCATGTACCCATAGGTACATTCCGGTTCCTGCGCGCCGTCCGCCTTGCCCGCGGCCCGCTCGCTACGCCCTACGCGCCGTCGTAACCGGCTCGCTTCGCATCGCATCGCGGCTCACTTTTCCTTCCATTTCATTTTGAACACTGAGTCACCCACTCCCCCCACCCCGCGCCCTCTAGAGGTCGCGCTGCTGGCCAGCGTCTTTGTCGTGGCGGCATGCGGGCTGGTGTATGAGCTCGCGGCGGGGGCCTTGGCTTCTTACCTGCTCGGTGATTCGGTGCTGCAGTTCTCCACCATCATCGGCAGCTATTTGTTCGCCATGGGCATTGGCTCCTGGTTGTCGCGGTTTTTCGAGCGGCAGCTGCCCGCGCATTTTTTGCGCATTGAGTTGATGGTGGCGCTGGTGGGCGGCGCCTTGCCGGCCCTGCTGTTTCTGGCGAATGCCTATGTCCCCGGCGCTTTCCGCTTTCTGCTCTATGCCCTGGTGCTGCTGGTGGGCACGCTGGTGGGGCTGGAGATCCCGCTGGTCATGCGCATACTGCGGCGCAACGTGGCGCTCAAGGAACTGGTCTCGCAGGTGCTGACCTTTGACTATTTGGGCGCGCTGGCCGTGTCGCTGGCCTTTCCGCTGGTGCTGGTGCCGCAGCTGGGCCTGATACGCACCGGCCTGCTGTTCGGCCTCATGAATGCGGCCGTCGCGCTGTGGGCGCTGTGGCTGTTTCGCGCCGAGCTGCGGCATGTCAGGTCGCATGCCGTCGCGTGCTTCGCCGTCTTGTTCGCGTTGGCCGCTGGTTTTGCGGGCGCTAACCAGATCACTACGCTGGCCGAAGACCATTTCTACCAGGACCGCGTGGTCTTCACCGCCACCACGCCTTACCAGCGCATCGTCGTGACCAACGGCCGCGGCGGCCACAGGCTGTTCCTCAACGGCAACCTGCAGTTCGCTGAGCGCGACGAATACCGCTACCACGAAGCGCTGGTGCACCCGGTGATGAGCGCGCACGGCGCGCCCAAAAAAATCGCCGTGCTGGGCGGCGGCGACGGTATGGCGGTGCGCGAGATCCTCAAGTACCCGAGTGTGGAGAGCGTCACGCTGGTCGAGCTGGACCCGGCCATGACGGATCTCTTCAGCCAGCAGCCGGCCTTGAAGCGCCTGAACGGCGAGGCGCTGCTGTCGCCCAAGCTGCGGGTGGTGAATGCCGACGCCTTCCAGTGGCTGGACAAAAGCGCGGACATGTTCGACATCATCGTGGTCGACTTCCCGGACCCCACCAATTTTTCCATCGGCAAGCTCTACACCAACTCGTTTTACGCGCTGCTGGACCGGCACCTGTCGGCCAGCGGCTATGCAGTGATCCAGACCACCTCGCCGCTGGTGGCGCGCCGCAGCTTCTGGACGGTGGTGGCCACGCTGGAGGCCGTGGGCCTGAAGACCGCGCCCTACCACGCCAATGTGCCCAGCTTCGGCGAATGGGGTTTTGTGGTCGCCAGCCGCCGGCCTTTCAGCCCCGCGACGCAAACCGGCGCCCTGCCGGCCGGCCTGCGTTTCCTGGATGCGCAAACCCTGCCGCTGCTGTTTGATTTCCCGGTCGACATGGCCCGCGTGCCGGCGCCCGTCAACCGGCTCTCCAACCAGGAGCTGGTGCACAGCTATGAGCAGGAATGGGGCAAGGTGCTGCGTTGAAGCGCCGTGATTTTCTGGCGGCCTCTGCGTTGCCGCTGCTGGGCTGCAAGGAGACCCGGAGTATCGAAGGCGGCTTTCTGGGTGCGAACCATGAACGCGGCCACCTGCTGCGGCCTGGCGAGCCCGGCAAAGACCGAGCCTGGCCCGCTCCCTCCGTCACCAGGCGCACCCGTGTGCTGATTGCCGGCGGCGGTGTCGCCGGCCTCGCGGCGGCGCGTGCGCTGCGCCTGCGCGGCATGGATGATTTCGCCATGCTGGAGCTGGAGGACAGCGCCGGCGGCAACAGCCGCGGCGGCGTGGTCGGCGGCCTGCCCTGTCCGCTGGGCGCGCACTACCTGCCGGTGCCCGGCGAGGGTGCGCGCGATGTGCAGGACCTGCTGGAAGAGCTGTCGCTGCGCCGGCGTGTGGCTGGGCGCTGGGAGTATGACGAGCGCCACCTGTGCCACAGCCCGCAGGAACGCCTCTTCATCCACGGCCAGTGGCAGGAAGGCCTGCTGCCCCTGCCGGAGATGGACATCGCCCTGCTGGCCGACTACCAGCGTTTTGCACGGCTGGTGCAGCAAGCCTCTGCCGCCGCGCCTTTTTCGATTCCGCTTCCAGCGAGCGCGCCGGCGCCACAACACCGCGCCCTCGACGCCCTGACCTTTGAAGCCTGGCTGGACCAGCAGCAGCTCACGCGCGCGCCGTTGCGCTGGTACCTGGACTACTGCTGCCGCGACGACTACGGCGCGGGCCTGGACACCGTCTCGGCCTGGGCCGGCATTCATTACTTCGCGAGCCGCCACGGCTTCCAGGCGCCCGGCGAGCCGCCTTCGGCCGAGCGCGATGCCGGTGTGCTGACCTGGCCCGAAGGCAACGGCTGGTTAACCCGGCAACTGGCCGCGCCGCTGGGAGATCGCTTGCACACCGGCCGCATCGTGATCCGCGTCGCCGCGGGCCGGCACGGCGTGGAGGTCGACGCTTTCAATGCGGCCACGCAGGCGGTGGAACGCTGGCAGGCCGAGCACTGCATCCTCGCCCTGCCGCTTTTTGTAGCCGCCCGCGTCGTCGAAAACCCGCCGCCCGCGCTGCGCGAAGCCGCCGGCCAGCTGCGTTACGCGCCCTGGCTGGTCGCCAACCTGCACATCGCTTCAGCCCTGCACGACAGGCCAGGCGCCGCGCCCAGCTGGGACAACGTGATCTACGGCGACAAGCCCGGCCTGGGTTATGTCGACGCCACGCACCAGAGCCTGCAGGCCGTGCCCGGCGCCACGGTGCTCACCTATTACCGCGCGTTCGGCATAGGCGCAGCCGGCCGAAAAACCTTGTACGAGCGGCTCTGGACGCACTGGCGCGACAGCGTGCTGGCCGAACTCTCGGGGCCGCATCCCGACCTGCCAGGCAAGGTCACGCGCATGGAGGTCATGCGGTATGGGCATGCGATGAGTGCGCCGGTGCCGGGGGTGCGTGGCAGTTCCGCACTGCGGGCGCTGCAGGGCGTTTTGCCATTGCCTTGGCGGCGGCTGCATTTTGCGCACAGTGATTTATCGGGGTATTCGGTGTTTGAGGAGGCGTTTACTCATGGGCATAGGAGAGGATTGTCTTTGGGTTTGGCTTGAGAGGTTCCGACGTTGGTGTGTTCTGCTAAGTTCTGTTGGCCGGGGGTTGCCCGGCGGCAACTCACTTTTCTTTTGCTTCGCCAAAAGAAAAGTAAGCAAAAGAAAAGGCGACCCTGGTGTCTGCGTCCCCTGCGCTTCGCTACGGGGCAACCTGCGGTGCTCGGTTCAGGCGGGGTCTCGCTAAACTCGCTACGTTTCACTTCGCTCAAACAACGCGATCCCTTATCCGCCTGAACCTCCGCTCCTCGGCGCATACACAAGGGGTGGAGACAGAAAATACCAAACAGCCGAAGACAGAACTCCGAATACCTAAAACCACAAGGACACGCCACGGCGTGTCCTTGTTGGTATTTGTCTTCTTGGTATTTCGG
>NZ_FNHX01000016.1 GCF_900103405.1 Polaromonas sp. JS666
CCCCGTCCTGGCTGGGCCGAGCAGCGCAGACGGAGGAGGGATAAGGGCTGGCGTTGTTTGAGCGAAGCGCAGCGTAGCGAGTTTAGCCAGACCCCCTCCGCAGTCGAGCAGCGCAGGTTGCCCGTAGCGCAGCGAAGGGACCCAGACTGCGGGTCGCCTTTTCTTTTGCTTACTTTTCTTTTGGCGAAGCAAAAGAAAAGTGAGTAGCTGCCGGGCTACCCCCGGCTCCGGAACTCAAACACCCGCAAGCGCCGCTAAGCCCCACTCAATCAGCAACCGTCACAACGTTATTGGCAAAACTGATCCGGTTGCCGACATCCGGCACCAACTGAATAGCCGGTACGTTGGCCAGCGTGATCGGATTGGCAACAGTACCAGTCTGCCCCCGCGGCACAGTCCGCACCACCTGGCTGCCCGGCAGCGGCGCGCCGCTCTTCAAATGCGCATACATCATGTCCATGGCCTGGATGAAGTAGCGGTGCAGCGGCACCAGGCGCGCGCCGTACCCCGGAAATCCCAAAAAGGCATCAAAGTGCTGGGCGTTGGTGACTTCGATGTAGGAGAGCTTGCTGGCTTGGCCTTCGACCATTTTGTTGAGGCCGAAGTAAGGCCGTGAGGTCAGGGCCACCGGCACCAGGGTGTCGGAGCGGCCGTGCACGATGAGGGCCGGCTTGCCTTGCAGGTTGGCGGTGCGCAGCACTTGCTGTATGCCTTCACGCACGCGCAAACTTGCGGGGCTGTTGCCGGCCACCAGGGCGCGCAGGCACAGTGCGCCCTGGCTGTTGTAGTCCTGCACATTGCCGGCCGATACCGAGGCTGCGTCCAGCAGCGGGCCGCCCACGCTGAGGTTGTTGACGATGCTGACGCCGGCCGTGGGCGGCACGCCGTTGCCGGTGCCGAAGGAAGTCGCCAGCGCGGCGGGGGACACCGGCACCGGCACATTGGGTGTGGGTGTGGTGGCCGGGGCCGTGGCGGCAAAGCTGTAGCCGCAGAGGTTGTCCTGCACGCCGAAACGGCCATAAGCATTGGCATAGGTCAGCGCCACCGGCAAGGTGGCGAATGAATAGTGCGAGGCCTGCAGGTCATTGCTTTCGGGCTGCCAGCCCGCGGCCTGCAGCACCGCCATGGCACCTGCCGCCTGCTCGGCCGGGGTGTTGCCGTTGACGAGGCCCTGGGCCTTGAGCGCCGCGCAGCGGTTCGCGGCCATCGCCGGGTTGATGGTGTTGAACACATTGGTCGCGGGCGAGAGCAGCGCGGCGCAGGGTTGCAGCAGATTGGCCAGCGTGGTGTAGTCATACAGCGGCCGGCCGGTGCCGGCCAGCGTGACGTTGCCGCGCCGCACGCTGAGCCGGTTGTCGGGCACCAGCTGCACCTGCGGCTCGCCGACCGCCACACCGCTGATCAGCCCGCGCGTGTCGAGCTCGGCCGCGGCCAGCGCCGCGCCCGCGCCGTTGGACACGCTGGAGGCAATCACAATCGTGTTGGCCGGTGTCAGCGTCCGCAGGCGCGACACACCATCGCGCGCCGGCGCGCCATAACGCTCGTTGAGCACGTAGTAGGCAAACTCCACCGCCTGCAAGGTAAAGCGGCCCCAGTCTTTTTCGGAGTTCTGCTGCGAATGCGCATGCTTGACGGCAAAACGGTTCGGCGTGGCCGCGTTAAAGGCCGTGCGTTCGGCCGGGCTGATGGCGGCCGTGAAGTTGGAGGTGATGCCCGCCGCCACCGCGTCGGCGCGCAGGCCGTTTTGCAAATGCACCGTGTTGTTCTGCAGGTCGTGCATGCCGCTGCCCGTGCCCTTGTCGGTATAGGCCACGGCGCAGCCGTTCTTCAAGCCCCATTCGCCCGAAGAGCCAATCGCGCCGTAAACACCGCGCGAGCCGCTGGAGGTGCCGGTCACGATGCAGGCGCTGGCCGGGTTGAAGCTGGCCGGCACCTGCACCATCATGGTCACGTTGTGGCGGCCGCTGCCGTCGTCCGAGTAGGCGATGTATTCGCTGCCGGGGATCTTGCCTTCGCTGGTGGTGGCCACGCCGCGCGCATCCACATTCGGGCCGTAAAGCGTGCCGTAGCCGCCGGCCGGCGAGATGTCGAGAATCGCGCGGTAGTTGTTGTAGATCGCGATGCGCCGCAGCTCGGCCGGCGTCGGCTTCAGCGGGTCCACCGGCTGCGGCGCCGCGCCGCCCAGGCCGGTCTTGCCCAGGCCCGCGGTCAGCAGGTCGTCATTGCCGCCGTCGTACACACCGACGCTGATGGGGCCCAGGTAGGCCGGCTTGGTGTTCTTGGGTTCGCCCGCGCCGCTGCCGCAGCCGGCCAGCAAGGCGGCCGCCGTGAGCAGGCCCAGGCCTGTGGTGATGGTGTTTTGCATCTCGTCCTCCGTGGTGTTGTCCGGCTGCTGCCGCGACCATCATCATCGGGTCAAGCGCCGTGATTTGCACGACGGGGACGATTTGATTTGTAAGGGTTTTGCCTCTGTGCGATGGCCGGGCCGCCAACTACCCGCCGCCGAATCCCTACTTCGCGTCGCTGTACACGGTCGCCCGCGACACCCCCATGTGCGCGGCCGCAATTTCCGCGCCGCGGCGTATCTCCAGGTAGCCGGCCTTCTTCAGGTCCTGCACCAGCTGCTTGCGGTCCGCCGGCCGCAGCGATCGCGCGGTCGTCGCGCGCGCGGCGGCGAACTCGTCTATGCACTGCTGGATGCGGTCGGCATTCGCCGCGTCCAGGGTCTCGGTCACGGCGCTGCTTTCAATCGCGGTGAACTGCCCCATCGCGGCCTGGAAGCCGTTGAACAGGGTCAGGTCCACATTGAGGCAGATGGCGGCCACATAGTCGCCTTCCTCATTGCGTATGCCCACCGAGGTGCTCTTGACCTTGCGGCCGTCGGCGAACTGGTTGGCGTAGTTGGCGATCACCGCCGGGTAGTCCGGGTCCTGGATGCGCGCCAGGCCCAGCTCGGTCGCGGGCTGGCCCACGCGCCGGCCGCTCAGGTTGTTTTCAATCGCGAGGATGGCGTTCTTCGGATGCGTGAGGTCGTGCACCACCACCTCGCAGAAGGGCGCAAAAGTCTTGCCCAGGCCTTCGGCGATGTTTTTCAGCTCGGCGAGCAGGTGCTTGTTGCTGGGCTTGCCGGCGGGCTGGGGGGGCTTGGCGGGTGCTTTGGGCATGGCGGTGGTTTTCAGAATTCAGACAAATTGTCTGGCTTTGATCGTATCCCAGCGCCTCTGCCTTGGGGGAATATTTGACGATTTATCCAATATTGGATATATTTTCCAATACATGGACAAACCCCTCAAGTCCGCGAAAGCCCCATGCAAGCCCACTACCTAGACCCCCGCACCGGCAAACACTACCCGCTCAGCGACCGCCGCTGGCGCTCCGACGCCGGCAACCCACTGATGCTGAGCGCGCTGCCCGGCATAGGCCGCGACGAGATCGACACACGCGAGCGCTCCCTCTGGCGCTACCGCGCTGCCTTGCCGCTGGCCATCGACAGCCGCGCCAGCATGGGCGAAGGCTGCACGCCCCTGGTCGAAAAATCCTGGGGCGGGCTCTCGCCCCTGTTCAAGCTCGAATGGTTTAACCCCACCAGCAGTTTTAAAGACCGCGGCGCGAGTGTGATGGTGTCCTTCCTCAAGCAATTGGGCATCAGCCACATCCTCGAAGACAGCTCGGGCAATGGCGGCGCGGCGATTGCGGCCGCGGGCGCGGCGGCCGGCATCCAAGTCAAGATCCTCGCACCCAGCTACACGCCGCTTCCGAAGGTCGCGCAGATACGCGCTTTCGGCGCCGAGGTGCAGCTGGTCGAAGGCCCGCGCGAAGAATCCGAATACGAGGCGATTCGCCAGTCGGAAAACATCTTCTACGCCAGCCACAACTGGCACCCCTTCTTTTTGCAGGGCACCAAGTCCATCGCCTATGAACTCTGGGAAGACCTGGGCTTCAAGGCGCCCGACAACATCATCATCCCGGCCGGCGCCGGCAGCAATGTGCTGGGCTGCCATATCGGTTTCAGCGAGCTGCTGGCCTCGGGCCAGATCAAGAAGCTGCCCAAACTCTTCGCGGCCCAGCCCCTCAATTGCTCGCCGATAGATGCCAGCTTCAGGGCCGGCAGCGACGGCCCCGTGGAGCGCGCCGTCAAACCCACGATTGCCGAAGGCACGGCCATCAAGCGGCCGATACGCCTGCTGGAACTGCTCAAAGCGATTCGCGAATCGGGCGGCGGCACCGTGGCCCTGACAGAAGAGCAGATCGCCGCGGCCGTGCGCCGCCTGGCCGGCATGGGCCTGTATGCCGAACCCACCAGTTCCTCGGCCGCCGCGGCGCTGGAGGTCTTGCACGCCTCGGGCGCCATCCAGGCGAATGAAACCACGGTGGTGCTGCTGACGGGGACGGGTTTGAAGTCCACGCAGTTCATGACGGAGCTGTTTGCCGGCTAGCGCCCCCGGAAAAACCCCTCCACCCCATGCCCCAATTCCCTCATAATTTCCCTGTCTACTAAAGGACTACAAACGCCAGCGTGGGGCCCAACCCGCGCGGCGATGACAACAACACCATTTCCTTGGAGGGAAAGAACCATGATGACTTTGGGATTGAAGGCGCTCGCCGCCAGGCTGGCGCTGGGCATGTTTGTTTTGTTCGCGGGCGGCCAGGCCCTGGCCGCCGGCTCGCTGGCCATCGATTCGCTGCAGGGCGAAAAATACGGCTTCTCGTTTAACCACCCCAGCACCGACCAGGCCGACGCCCGCGCCATGCGCGAATGCGGCACTGACTGCGCCGTCGTGCTGCGCTTCGGCGGCGGCCAATGCGGCGCCTATGCCGCCGACCAGGCCAAGGGCTCCAACGCTTATGGCTGGGGCACGGCCGCCAACAGCTCCAACGCCCAGGCTCGCGCCATGTCTGAATGCCGCGAAAGAGGCGGCTCCAGCTGCAAGGTGCGCTCCTGGGGCTGCGATGCCACCAAGACCTCGGTAGACGCAGCATCCACCCCCCAGGGCAACAACAACAGCAATAACAACAGCAAGCCGGCCGCCGGCGGCTTTGCCATACTGGGCGAATGGCTGGTGGACTACGTCTCGCCGACCGGCTACACCGCCAACGGCAGCCTGCGCGTGACCCAGAGCACCGGCAGCAACAGCTACCGCGGCGTGCTGGTGCAGGCCTTTGTCAACACCGAAGGCATCGCCAAACGCGTGCAGCAGGATGTGGCCATTACCGTGCAGGGCAACACCGTGATCGTCAATGGCAGCAACCCGGTCTACCTGCAGGGCACGGGCGTCTACAACGCCGACAACTACACGCTGACCATCGCCAGCCCCAACCTGATGCGCGGCAGCAACTCCGACGCCAAGGGTGTGGGCGGCGCGGTAGTCATTAGCCGGAAATAGAGCCCCCACGCTTTTCACTGCGTCTTCGACTTCGTGTAATGCGCTGCCCCCCGAGGGGGCCGCTGCGCCTGCGGCCCGGCAAAGCCGGTTCCGCGGCCCCGGCTGGCTTGAAGAGCCCGCCTTCAATCGCCGCGCCCGACCCCGCGCCTGTGGGGAAAGGGGTAGTGCTCCCTCCCGCGATTTGCGAAAAAAGTCTTAAAAAAAGAGGCCGCGCACGCGCAACAAACCGCCTCAACAACAAGCAAACGCAAACACGCTTTTGCCCCTCTTGAAATTCGCGGGCGAATTCCTAATTCCTCCATCCGGGCGCCGAGCCGCCGGTCCGGCGCCATTCATGACCATGTTCAACCTGAATGGAGGTAATCGCCATGTTTCGATCCCTGTTTCCCTACGACATGTTCGGGGAGATGGACCGCCTGCAACGCGAGATTCAGCAGGCGCTTGAGCTGTCTCCCAACATACGCGGCTTCGGCCGCGGCGGCTTTCCCGCCCTCAACATAGGCGGCACACCGCAGACCGTGGAGGTCTATGCCTTCGCCCCCGGCGTAGACCCCAAAACCCTGGAAATTGATTTAGAGCGCGGCATGCTCACCATCGCCGGCGAGCGCAAGTCCGAGCTGCCCCAGGCCCAGGCCGGCGCGCAGTCCACGCTGCACATCAACGAGCGTTTTGCCGGCAGCTTCCGCCGCGTGATCAGCCTGCCCGAAGACGCCGACCCCGACGCCGTCGAGGCCAGCTTCAAGGACGGCCTGGTCCACATCAGCATCCAGCGCCGCGCGGCCGCACAACCGCGCCGCATCACCATCCACTAACTCGCACACAGATTGGCAAACAAGGAAAGGAGGCCAACCATGTTCGGCAGCAAATCCACCCAAAGCACTACCAGCACCACCCGCAACGGCAACGCCGCCATGCAACACGGCGACCCGTCCACCGAGCTCACGCAGCAGCAAGGCCGGCAGCCGGCGCGTTATGCCAATGCCACGCTCACGCCGCCCGTCGACGTGATCGAAGACAGCACCGGCATCACCCTGTATGCCGACCTTCCCGGCGTGCCCAAGGAAAACCTCAAGCTGCAGGTCGAGGCCGACACCCTGACCATTGAGGCCGACTCCGCCCTGGCCGCACCCGAAGGCTTGCAGTCCAGCCACACCGAGGTGGGCCTGGGACGTTTTCACCGCGTCTTCAGCCTCAGCAAGGAACTCGACACCGAGAACGTGAGCGCCGAGCTCGCCCAGGGCGTGCTCAAGCTGCGCATTCCCAAGGCTGCGCACGCGCAGCCGCGGCGCATCAACGTCAAGGTGGCTTAAGCGGAAAGAAAGGGGCGGGGCGCTCGCCCTGTCCCCTCCCTTGATTGACTTCCCTCTCCCTCTGCGGAGAGGGAGTTCTCCCGGCTAAGGCTTCTTGGCCCCCGGTTCCGCCAGCGGGTCCGCATGCCGGTGCACCAGCTTCCATGCATCACCCTCCAGCCGAAACACCTCGGTCACCCGCAAGGTCATGGGAATGGTTTTTTCCTGGCCCTTCATATGGGCCTGCGCCTTCTGGTAGCCCGTCCAGTAGGCAACGGTGTCACCCGCCGCCATGTCCAAAATTTCAAACTCCGTCGTGCTGCCCGGCTCAAACAGCTGGGCATCGTGCTCATAACGCGACCACACCGCGTCCGCGCCCTGCACGGTACCGCCACCCGGCCCCATAAACGTGGCCGGCGACGCATGCGCCACCACACGCGCAAGCGGCGCGGCATTGCCGCTGACATACGCGCTCGCGGCATGCTGGCGCGCTTTCATAAAGGATTGGAAGTCCTGGTGCTGGCTCATGGCTTGTCCCCTTAAAAGGAGCACCGTAAGCCGGGCGTGCGGGCCATGGCGTAGGACAAAGGATGAGGGGGAAAGCGGAGAAGTCGGACGGAGGCGGGAGTTTTGGTGAATATTCACATCTGAAATCCGGCCAAATTCGTACGTTCCACCTATCGGCCCGCAGAAGCACTCTAGCTCTGCGCATATTTAACCGTCATGATGGTTGTCACAAACTGTTAGTGAGTTAGTGACTTCTGCATGGCGACTCTTATTCCCTCGATCGGTAGCTGCATCTCCCGGATGACCAACGGCGAGAAGCGATTGGCGGAGCGGCTGGAGCAAAAGCTCGACGACGACTATTTGCTCTGGTACGACGTACCGGTTGGTCCCAAGTACGCACACCCTGATTTTGTGGTGATGCACCCCCGGCGCGGCTTGATGGTGTTGGAGGTTAAAGACTGGCGGCTGAGCACCATCCTGCGAGCCGACAAACAGACCTGGGAAATCCTTCAAGACGGTATTCCCAAAAATGTCCTGAGCCCTCTGGAGCAGGCGCGCCAACATACACACCAGGTGATCGATGCCTTACAGCGCGACAAACAGCTGGTGCACGAAGACGGCAGATACAAAGGCAAGCTGGCCTTTCCGTGGAGCTACGGCGTAGTATTTACCGGCATTACCCGTAAGCAGTTCGATGATGCAGAACTCGGCAATGCCATAGAACCTCACCGCGTGATCTGCCAGGACGAGATGCTGGAGTCGGTGAGCGCGGAAGAGCTTCAAAGCCGGCTATGGGACATGTTCCCCTACATGATGGGCGGCGTCATGTCGCTGCCGCAACTGGACCGCGTGCGCTGGATCATGTTTCCCGAAGTACGCGTGCAAACGCAGGGCGCACTCTTCAACGACAGTGATGAAGAAGCCGAGTTGCCCGACATCATGCGCGTGATGGATTTACAGCAAGAGCAACTTGCCCGCAGCCTAGGCGACGGCCATCGTGTGATTCACGGCGTGGCCGGCTCAGGCAAGACCATGATCCTCGGTTACCGCGCCGAATACCTTGCCAAGGCACATACACCAACGTCAAAGCCCATCCTCGTCCTGTGTTTCAACGAGCCGCTGGGCGTAAAGCTCCACAGCGTGATGAACGCCAAAGGTTTGAGCGGCAAGGTGCACGTGCGTCACTTCCATAAGTGGTGCCGCGACCAATTGGTAGCTTTTGGGCAAACCCTGCCGGGACAGCTGGGCCGCAATCAGTTTGTGGAAGAGCTGGTGCAGCGTGTAATTAACGCTGTAGACCGCAAGCACATTCCAGGTGGCCAGTACCAGGCGGTCATGATTGACGAGGGCCACGACTTTGCGCCTGAATGGCTCAAGCTCATCACGCAGATGGTCGACCCGGCCACCAACAGCTTGCTACTGCTCTTTGACGATGCGCAAAGCATTTACGACCGCAGCCGCAGCCGCAGCAAACAGTTCAGCTTCAAAAGTGTGGGCGTGCAAGCACAAGGCCGCACCACCATCCTGAAAATCAACTACCGCAACACCAAGCAGATCCTGCAAACCGCCAATCTGATTGCCGCCGATTTGCTGACTGCGGACGATCGGGATGACGACGGCATTCCGCTGCTCAAGCCCATCAGCTGCGGCCGCGATGGCGAAGCGCCGCTCATCATTCGCTTACCCACGCTGCGCGATGAAGCATTCGCCATTGCCGACCACCTAGCCAACTCCCACAAAGACGGCTTTGCCTGGGGAGATATGGCAGTACTGTGCGCGGACACGAAGACACGCGACCTGTGCGCACAGGCGCTGGCGCAACGCAAGCTGCCCGTGGAGAACCGGCTTGGCCCTGGAGACTTCGACCCCACCAGCAACAAGATCAAGGTCATGACCATGAAGGTTAGCAAGGGTTTGGAGTTCCCCGTGGTCGCGTTACTCGGCGTGGGGAACATGCCCGCGCCAGGGGAAGACGAGAAGGAGGCAGCGCGGGTGTTTTATGTCGGCGCCACGAGGGCGACACAAGCACTGCTAATCACATTAAGTGGCACCGCGAATTTTGCAAAACGACTCACGACACAAAATTAGAGGGAAAAAATGGCAACCATACCGAAAGACCGTTTCCGACAATTGCTCGCGCAAATAAGGCAAAAATACTCTCTAAGCGAGCTGAGGGCGATTCTCAAAGAAGAAGGATTGGTCACTGCTGTTGGTTGGGATCAATTAGCTGAGCGATTTGAGGAGGGAGATGCCGCCCTGCAAATCAAGGGAGAAAAAATTCTCAAGCAGATTCATGGTGACCTAATTTTGGGGGGAACCAAGGATGTTCATATTTTTGATCTTCAGAAGGGAGAGGCATCTAAGATTGCTGAAGTTCTAAAAGACATCGAGCCTGCCTCGCCCAGCTACGGAGCAATTTATCCGTTGGCATTGTCAGAAACAGCTCTTCGCGAGCTTCCTTATGACTATGAATTGGCCGGCAAAGTGGCGTACCCGAATGGCGATATCTCGTTGGTCTACTGCGCAAAAAGGACCGTTGAAGAACAGGTGCGATACGGCACAAACGAGGTTGCCGCTGCGGTACGTGATGCCTTTGCTGGCTTCGATGAGTTTATTGCGATCCGCAAGATGGACTTTCAAGTATTCGACGTTCTGACTGTGCGCCCCAAACTCGATCGAATTGAAATTTTGATTGATTACCCGGATCGAATTCGAGGACCGGAAACATCTGAGGGGCGCTGCCTCTCAATACTGGGGCGTACAGTGACGCTAGTCCCAAGCTTAAACTCCACCTACGAACACAATAAACCGCTAAACCTCCTTGCCTGCATAAATAATCTTTATCAGAAAAAAAACGAGGGTCGCGTCTCTCGCCTTCTTTTCCGATCCCCAACGGACTCCGTAAAAAAGGAATCGATGACTTCATCAAAGGATCTGCGAATCGAAACTTTTCACGCTGCAGGAGTCGTGGCAGTTGGCACAATCACTCCTTACGATGTCACTGTAACTTGGGACAAACTTATTGGCGTGCAGGGAACAGTGGGAGTGCGGGTTGGCACTCCGATATCCAGCTTGTCTTCCGAAGAGCCTTACGTGAGAACTGCACGAATCTTTGATGCTCGATCAGATGCGGCAATTCTTGCTGTCGTAAATAAGCTCGTTAGCTATTCAACCTAACCATGGCGACTACCGCCCAACTGTTAGATCGTCTGGAGCGAACGTTCGGAGTGGGCACCGAGCGCTTAATCGCCATTTCACTCCTCGATTTTCTCGCTGCTCATGCGGGAACGTCCCATATTAACTTGCAGTTGGTGCGTCAGCTAACGCCGCAAGCCGAGTCCGGAAATCTTGATCACGTAATTTTGCGCACGTTGCAGTTTCTCGCTGGAGACGCAATCGGCATTTTGGACACCAGGTTTGAAATCTTTGATGAAGACCAGCACCCCCATGGGCTGGAGAAAAGCATGGTCAAAGAAGCTCTCTCATCACAAATAAATCCACTAACTGGAGACGCAGATCCAGAAGTGTCGAGAAAAATTTATATGTTCTTCACTCCAGTGCCGGAAGCCTTGAGTTTGCTTTCCGAACTGCCCCGGTAGAACAGATTCAATATGCAAGCTTCCTTTTCCTTAGCCGCAGTGGAAGAAGCCGCCAAGAACGACTTCTACGTAGCAAATCTGTTGCGGCGAGTTACCGTTTCGACGTACGACGAATTTCTTGATGTTTTGTATGACGACGTAAAGCTAGTTATCGAACGACTGGAGGATAACCCTCAGAACTACCCTGACGAATCAGAAGACGCGACGACACAACGCATAGCCGACATTCTTTGGGGTATGCAGTATGACGCCAGCCATAACACTCAAGCCGGTGGAAATGTTGACCTCACTGTAAGTAACCCACGGAGGCAGTTCAAATGGATTGCAGAGGCGAAGAAGTTTGCCGATATCGGGGATATGCGTGAAGGATATCTTCAACTAGCCACCAGATATCGGCCTGGAATGGCACCCGGCGGAGTGATGTACGGAGGACTTATCGGATACCTACACCGACCGAACGCTGCCGAACATATTAGGAGCTGGAGAGATGCTTTCGCAAGCCTACCAGTGGCAAGTGGGAACGTCTTAGCAGACTGCGCTCGTCGATACGCGCTTGGATTCAATTCAGAGCACAATCATCAAACCTTTGGTATCCCATTGCGTGTTTGGCACACATGCGTCGTCCTTCACTTTGCGCCCGAAGACAGAAGCGGTCGCACGGCCAAGCGATACAAAGCCAAGTAGAGGCCTCAGGGTATGAGCGACGGAGTGTGAGAGGCCGGTTCATTTGGATTTTCATTTTTTTTGAATAGCTAAGCCAACCTACCTAGCGGGGTCACATACAGTCGGCCATTCCAACCGAAGTTTCGCCCAAGATCGACCTCATGCCCCACGCCGTCTCCCGCCTGCGCACAGCCCGCCTGGCGCGCGCCTCCAAACCTTTTTTAGCCCGTGGCGGGCCGCGCAACGTTCGTTGTGCCGGCTGCCGGCTGGTGCCCAGCCATTGCATGTGTGCTTTGCGGCCGGTGACGCCGGCTGTCAATGCCGGTGTGTGCCTGGTGATGGCGGATATCGAGGCGCTCAAGCCCAGCAACACGGGCTGGCTGATTGCCGATGTGGTGGCCGACACTTACGCCTTTGGCTGGGCGCGCACCGAAGTCGAGCCCGGCTTGCTGGCTTTGCTGGCGGACCCGCAGTGGCAACCTTATCTGGTCTTCCCCGGCGAGTTTGTGGCGGCGGAGCGGGTGGTGACGGAGTTGCCGGCCAGCATCGCTTCAGCCGATGGCAGCAACAAACACAAAGCCAAACGCCCGCTGTTTGTGCTGCTGGACGCGACCTGGCCCGAAGCGCGAAAAATGTTTCGCAAAAGCCCTTACCTGAATCATTTGCCGGTGCTGAGTTTGCAGAGCGAGCAGCTGTCGCGCTACAAGCTCAGGCGCTCGCAGCGCGATGAACATTTCTGTACCTCGGAAGTCGCGGCTTTGTGTTTTGCGCTGGCCGGTGAGGCGCAGGTGGCCGAGACGCTGGAGGCTTATCTCGACGTGTTCACGAATCACTATTTAAAAGCCAAGCAGCAGCAACCGCTGGACCTGGAAGACGCGGCGCACCAACGTTTGCGCGGCTTACGTTTGTAGACAAGTCTCGGGTGGCGAACACTGGCAGGCCGGCGCCTGCCCGGCGCACAATGGTGGCCCTTCGAAAGGGTCACGCCCATGGTGAACGAAGCCTCTTCCTCATCTTCTTCTTTCCGGACGATCTGCTGGCAGCCCACATGGAACCCGGCTTCGCGAGGCCTGGGGCTGGAGCATTTGCTGCTGGCACAAGGCCAGGCTGACAGCGTGGTGCTTGCGGTCGACGAACACCAGCAGCCCTTTCGCCTGGCCTACCGGCTCTACTGGGACGAGGCCTGGCAGCTTCGCAGTGCTGATTTTTTTGTAGCCAAAGCCGGCATCAACCGGCTGCTGAGCCTGCGCACGGACGGCAAGGGTCATTGGCAGGATGGCGAGGGCCGGCCCCTGGCCGAACTGGACGGATGCCTGGACATCGACATCTGGCCGACGCCGTTGACCAACAGCTTTCCTATCCTTCGTGAGCCCATGGCCGTGGGGGAGCGGCGCAGCTTCCGCATGGCCTGGGTTGACGGGACTGCCTTGACGGTGAAGGCCCAGGCACAGGCCTACACACGCGTGGGCGAGAGGCTCTACCTTTTTGAGAGCCTCGATGGGAGCGGCTTCAAGGCCGAACTGCGGGTGGATGAAGACGGCCTGGTGCTGGACTACCCGGGCTTGTTTCGGCGCGTGAAGGCCTGAAATACTGAGACAGGCGTTCGCCCTTGCACCCGGGCGCGCGAGCCGGTAAGGGCTGCGCGCGCCGCTGTAATACAGTCACTGGCTTATCTACCCACCGCAGGACCTCATGCGCCCAAGCTTCTTTTTTGCTCCTTCCGCAACCCTTGCCACCTTCACCCTGAGCTTGCTGCCCTTCGCCGCCGCGCAGGCGCTGACCGAGGCCGAGAAGCCCTATGTGGGCGGCTACACCCAAGGCTCGGTGGATTCGCGGGCGCAGCTGATGCTGCTGGACGACAACACCTTTTGTTTTGCCTTTATGGGCGGCTCGCTCGACATGCTGGCCGGCGGGCGCTGGAAGGCCGAGGGCAATGGCGTGCGCCTGGAGGAAGTGCGGCAAATCGGCTCCGTCTTCCCCGCCTTTGGCCGCGCGGCGGTTGAGCAGAAGGCGAGCGTGGCGTTTGACTTTCATGGCAGCTCGCTTTCTGACGCAACGTCACCGGTGTTTGCCACCTCGGGCGACGAAGCGCTGCCCACCACGATGCGCCCGCTGTTCAACGCCGACCACAACGGCTGGTCTTCAAGCTACAAGCTGCCGCCCATGCCGGCGGCGCAGGTGCGCTACTTCTACATGGGCGACGTGGAAGGCGATGACATGCGCCAACCCAAGCGGCTGCGCGTGGTGCAGTACCGGCGTGGCGATGTGAACATGCTGCGCGTGGGCTACAACCGGGCGTTTGGCAGCCCGCCGCTGGACTTGCGCGCCACACTGAAAGACGACGAGGTGCTGCATGTGGACGGCCGCCGCTTTGGCGTGCGCAAGGAACTGCCCGAAAAAGCGCTGCAAAGGATTCGCAACGCCTGCATACAGCCAGCGCTGGCCGAGGCCAAACGCCCCAGCGATGAAGAAGCCGCAGAGATAGCGGCCGGACGCGCGACATCCGTGAAACCGCCGCCACTGGTGCCGGTGAAAACTTTTTATCTGCCACTGACGGCGATACAGGGCGCGCCTTACTTTCCCGGCACGGACAGGTAAACAAGCGATCGGCCAGGCTGCTTGCCTGGCTTTTTTTTTGCGCGCGGCCTCATTCATCGCTTGCGCCCGCGCGCCGCGCCGGGCTTGCCGGCCCATGCGCCCAGAAAGTACATCGCAAAAAGCGGCAAAGCGGGCGGGGCGCAGGGCTCGCGCTTGAGCGGGCGTGGGCTTGTTTCGGCGCGGGCAAGAACGGCGGGCCTGGCGGCCGCCGAAGGGGAAAGGGCGGCGTCAGGGCGGGTTTGGCGTTTTGTCATCCTGGTGTGTCCGGTTTCAAAAAAGGAAAGGAAAAGGGAAAGCAATAGCGGTGATGGTGGGCGCTGGCTGTCGCCGGGATGTCGCGATGCGTGTTTTGCCGCCGCGACATCTCCGCGACAGCGGGGCGGCACAGTGCGTGCAGCCCGGCGGTCCGCCGGCGGCCTTTTTCCAGAAACCGTCCAGGAGGAGTTCCCTATGAAGCGCAAGTCTGTTGTTGTTCCCGCCGCTGTGGTGTTGCTGTCGGCATTGACGGGCGCGTATGCGCAGCCCAGGCCCGAGCCCGGGGACTCACCCTGGGGCCTGGGGCTGGGCGTGGCGGCCAGGACCGACATTTACGCGGGGGAAAGCGCCAGGCTTCGCGCGGTGCCGCTGGTCAGCTACCAGGGCGAGAAGTTCTTCTGGCGCGGGATCAGCGGGGGTTACCACCTGCTCAGCCGCGACGGGTTCACATTCGATGCCACCCTGGGCGCCCGGCTGGGCGGCATCAAGAAAGAGGATTTCGGCGCGGCCGAGCTTGCAGCCCGGGGCATCAACCGCAGCCTGCTGGAAGACCGCGACAACGGACTGGACCTGGGGATTGCCGGGTCCTTCAAGGGCGGGATGGGCGTGGTGGAGCTGGCGCTGAAGGCCGATGTGTCGGGCGCCAGCAAGGGCTACGAGGCCTCGGCCAAATACGGCTATCCACTGCAGTGGGGGCCGGCCACGATCACGCCCCACGTCGCGGTCAGCCATTACTCCAGCAAGCTGGCCAATTACTACTACGGCACGCTGGATGCGGAAGTGGCGCGGGGTGTGGTGAATTACAAGCCGGGCAGCGCGGTGATTCCGCGTGTCGGGGTGGACGTGATGCGGCCCTTCGCCGACAAGTGGATTCTGGCGGGCGGCCTGTCTTACAGCGCGCTGCCGGGCAAGATCCGCAACAGCCCCTTGGTGGACAGGGACGCCAAGGGCGTAACCTCCGTGTTTGTCGGCGTTACCCGGAAATTCTGAAGCCAGCGGGCGCCGGACCGATAGGGGACCGAGATGAAGGACCGAGATGGAGATGATTGAAGGCCCGCTCAGCATCCTGATCGTTGAGGACAACGCGCCGATGGCGGCGAACATCTACGACTACCTGGAAGCCTGCGGCCACAAGCCCGACGCCGCGCCCGACGGCAGGTCGGGCCTGGGCATGGTGCGGGCGAACCACTACGACGCGATCGTGCTGGACTGGATGATGCCGCGCATGGACGGCCTGGCCATGCTGACGCAGCTGCGGGACGAACTCAAGTCGAGGACGCCGGTGATCATGCTGACGGCGAAAGACCAGCTGGACAGCAAGCTGCAGGGCTTTGAAGCCGGGGCCGACGACTACCTTGTCAAGCCGGTCGCGCTGCCCGAACTTGAGATGCGGCTGCGGGTGCTGGTGACGCGCAGCCATGCGGCGCAGGCCCCGGGGCAGGTGCTGCAAGCCGGCGACCTGCGCTTTAACCTGCAGTCGCTGGTGATCACCCGGGGAGACCGCGAGCTGTCGCTGTCGCCGATACGGCGGCAGATACTGGAGGTCTTGATGCGCCGCTCGCCGCATATCGTGAGCCGCGAACACCTCGAAGCGCAGATCTGGGGCGAGCGGACCCTGGACAAGGACATCCTGAGGTCGCACATGCACTTGCTGCGAAAGGAAGTCGACGGCGAGGGGGACCGCAAAATCCTGCACACCGTGTTCGGGCAGGGCTACAGCATACGGGTGCAGGATGGCGAATAAAACACGCCTGTTCGACCTGCACTGGCGCATCAGCGCGCTGTTTGTCGCGTTCGGTGTGCTGCTGGCCGTGGGCGTCACCGTCTCGGTGGGCTTCGGCCAGGTGATGATCACCCACCCGGTGTGGGAGCAGATACTGCGCTCGACCACCCAGCATTACATAGCCGGCAGCACGGGCCACACGGGCAGCGCGCCCGTCTCCTTGCCGACGCAGGGGGCCTACAAAGGATGGCACGTCAGGAACGGCACGGCCTTGCCCGCCGACATGCCGCCCTACCTGGCCACGCTGCCCGCCGGGTTCTACAGCGAACAGGACCTGGACCGGTTTGACGAGCACGACTACGCGGCCCTGGTGACGCCGGTCGCGGACGGCCGCGTGGTCACCGTCATCGACATGACCGACATCGAGCAGCTGCAGAACAAGGTCGGCGTCGGGGGCTTGATCTTTGTGCTGGTCAACCTGGCGCTGGTGGGCGCAACGCTGCTGTGGCTTCACGGCAGCCTGCGCAAGCCGGCCAGGGCGCTGGCGCAGCGCATGGAGGCCCTGGACCCGGAGCAGCCCTCGCAGCGGCTGTCGGTCGACTACCCGCAGGCGGAGCTGCACGACATCGCGGTGCAGGTCAATCGCCACCTGGAAAGGGTGGAGCGCTTTATCGAGCGGGAACGCAGCCTGCTGGACCAGGCCAGCCATGAGTTCCGCACCCCGGTCGCGGTGATCAGCGGCGCGGTGGACGTGCTGGCCCGGCAAACGCTGCCCGCACAGGCGAAAGGCCCGCTGGAGCGGATTCGCGGCACGGTCGACAACCTGACCGAAACCATGGGCGCGCTGCTGTACCTGTCGCGCGAGCCGGATGGCAACGCGAGGATGGAAAGCACCCGGGTCGACCTGCTACTGCAGGAGCTGATGCAGGACCATGAACACCTGCTGGCCTTCAAGCCCGCGCGCTTTGTGCTGGTGGAGTGCGTGAGCCTTTCGGTCAACGCGCCGGAAGCGATGGTCAGGATCGTCATTGCCAACCTTTTGCGGAACGCGGCCGAGAGCACCCAGAAGGGGGACGTCACGGTCAGCCTCACGCCGCAAAGGCTGCGGGTGAGCGACTCCGGCGAAGGCTTCGACGCGGTGGAGGCCGCGCGCAGCTACAGCGCGGCCTTGCAAACCTCCATGAAGCCCGGCGGCGGCCGGGGGTTGGGGCTGTTTTTGACGAAGCGGATTTGCGAGCGCTTCAAATGGTCGCTGGCCATTTCATCGGCGGTGAGCAAAGGCTCGGTGGTGGATATCCGCTTCTAGCGGGCTGTAGGAACACCCCTATTGGCACTCACTTCGTGTAGTGCCCTTTCCCCTTGCAGGGGACAGGCGCCTGCGGCCTGGCAAAGCCAGTTCCGCGGCCCCTGCTGGTGAAGGTGGTTCAGACGTTGACCAAACCCAAAAACGACGCCGGATAGCGCAAACCGGCGGCGGCATCGGGCGGGAAAGCCTTGTCCAGCTCGGCCAGTTCGGCGCCACTCAGCTTCACATCGAGCGCGGCGATGTTCTGGTCCAGATAGCTGCGGCGTTTGGTACCAGGAATGGGGATGATGTCTTCGCCCTGGGCCAGCACCCAGGCGAGTGCGACTTGCGAGGCGGTGACGCCCTTGGCCGCGGCCAGGCTTTTGACGGCGTCGACGAGGGCGAGGTTGCGCTTGAAGTTTTCTTCGGCAAAGCGCGGCGAGAACTTGCGACGGTAGTCGTCGGCGGGCAGGTCTTCAGGCTTGCTGAAGGCGCCCGTGAGGAAGCCGCGGCCCAGCGGCGAGTAGGCGACAAAGGCCACGCCGTTTTCGCGGCAGGCGGCCAGGGTGCCTGTGGCCTCGGGGTCGCGTGTCCACAGCGAATACTCGCTTTGCAGCGCGGCTATCGGGTGGACCTTGCAGGCGCGTGTGAGGGTGGCGGCCGAGGCTTCGGACAAGCCCAGGTAGCGCACCTTGCCGGCCTTCACCAGCTCGGCCATGGCGCCCACTGTCTCTTCAATCGGCACGGTTTTGTCGACGCGGTGCTGGTAGTAAAGGTCTATCTGCTCAATGCCGAGGCGTTTGAGGCTGGCCTCGCAGGCGGCTTTGACGTACTCGGGCCGGCCGTTGACGCCGCGCACCGCGTCATTGGCCGGGTCGCGGGTGATGCCGAACTTGGTGGCGATGAACACATCCTTGCGGCGGCCGGCGATGGCCTTGCCTATCAGTAGCTCGTTGGTGTGCGGGCCGTAGATGTCGGAGGTGTCGAGGAAGTTCAGGCCTTTGTCCAGCGCATGGTGAAGGGTGGCGATGGATTCGGTGTCGTCGCGGTTCGCATAAAACTCGCTCATGCCCATGCAGCCCAGGCCGATGGCGGAAACTTGCGGGCCGTTTCGGCCCAGGGTACGGGTTTTGATCATGGTGTGTGTCCTTTGAGTGGGTTGAGTGGATAGGGTTATGGGGTTCAGGCGCGTTTTTTGGCAGGCTTGGCTTCGGTGCGCATCTCTTCATAGAGGCGGATTTTTTTGCGTATATAGGCCAGGGTTTCGCGCTGGGTGCGGATTTCGGCCTCGAGGCGTTCGGCGTGGGCCTCCAGCAGGGCCTGGCGTTCGGCCGTGCTGGCGGCGGAGGTATTGCCTATGCGTAGCAGCTGGGCATAACGCTGCATGTCGCGCATGGACATGCCGGTGGCGCGCAGCCGCACCAGAAAGTCCAGCCAGCGCATGTCGGCATCGTTGTAGCGGCGCGCGCCGCTGCGCCTGTCTATGGGGGCGATCAGGCCTATCTGCTCGTAATAGCGCAGGGTGTAGGCGCTCAGGCCCGAGGCCTGGGCGGCTTCGGCGATGGTCAGGGAAACAGTGGGGAGTGCGGCAGTCATGAGGGGACTGTAAGACTTCGAGCGCGCTCGAAGTCAAGCGGGTCCCCGCATAAAACCCTGCTGGCGGTGTGGCACCGCCTTGCGTTTGTTCAGCGCGTGATCACCACCAGCACACTGCAGGGCGCATGCGCGATCAGTGATTTGGAGACCGAGCCGCGCCACCAGCGGGCGGCCCAGCCTTCGAGGTGTTTGTGGCCGACGACGATCAGGTCGGCGTCCATCTGTTTGGCGTAGTTGACGATTTCATCGACGGTTTCGCCGTAGAGCACTTCGCCCTGGGCCTCATGGCCGGCTTCGATGAGCCGGCGCAGGCCGTCGTTGAGGACGCCCTGGTACCTGGCCTTGTCTTCCTCGATGATGCTTTGTTCGTAGATGACGCCTTCGGCGGCGACCACCCGCCGCTGCAAGGACATCACGGCGACCAGCGTCAGGGAGGCGCCGCTCCACTGCGCGATCTCGCGGCAGTCCAGCAGGGCTTTCTGGCCGGGTTCGGAACCGTCGTAAGCCAGCAAAATTCGTTTGTACATGATGTGTCTCCCGAATGAAGTGACTGGGCGATTCCAGAATAGGCCCGCGCCCGGAGCCGGTCAAATGATCGCCCCTGCGCCAGAAGGGTCGCCGCGCTGGCGGCGGGGAAACACACAGGCGACAATCGGAACCCAGCCCCGATTTTTCCCGACCCCACAAAGCAGCCCATGACCCAAGACCCCCAGCGCGCACAGGAACTCAAGAAGATGGAGCTTTGCGATTCCTGCGCGGGCATACAGCGCCATTGGCGCAAGGCGCCCGGCCACCCGGAGCTGGTACAGGGCGACCCGCGCCACGAAACGCGCCGCCATGGCCTGATCACCATCACGCGCTACAAATGCGACCGCTGCGGCACGGCCTGGGAATACGAGAACGACAAGACCAACCAGAAGGCCGGCTGGTCTGTGGTGGGGCGGTAAACAGGTATTTGCCTTCCGGCGGGGCCAGGCATTGGCTGACGCGGGAACCCCTGGGCGGACCGCATCATCGAAGCGATGATGAAAGCACAGTCTCCACAACATTCCCCGCAACGGCGCCGCCTGCTGGCCGCCTCCACACGCCTGGCGATAGGCGGCGCGGCCTGGTTCGCCTTGCCTGGCGCGCAGGCCCAGCCCAGCTACACGGTGACGACGGCGCAGCTGCAAGACGCAGTTGCCAAACGTTTTCCACTGCGCAAGCGCGCCAACGGCATCCTGGACATCACGGTGCAGGCGCCGCAGTTGCGCATGATGCCCGAGCAGAACCGGCTGGGCGCGGTGATGGCCGTCGAAGCCGGCGGCCCGGCGCTGCGGCGCGCCTACCCCGGTACTTTTGACCTGGACTTCGCGCTGCGTTATGAGGCCAGCGACATGACCATACGCGCGCACGAGCTGCGCGTGAACACGCTGCAATTCGAGGGTGTGCCGCCGGAGGTCTCCATGCTGCTGGCCAGCTACGGGCCGCAGCTGGCCGAGCAGGCGCTGCAGGGCGCGGTGCTGCACACCCTCAAACCGCAAGACCTGGCGCTGCCCGACAGCATGGGCGTGCAGCCGGGCAGCATCACGGTGACGGCCAGGGGGCTGGTAATAGCGTTTGTGAACAAGCCCGTGAGCTGAGTCCCGTTTTTAAAACTCAAAGCGCGGCGAAGCCCGGCTCAACAACTGAATCCTGGGCTCCGCGGGCCAGGCGGCCGCCAGCTCCTGCGCCAGGGTGTTGAGCAAGCGCGCCACATCTTCGGCCGCCGAGGCGTGCAAGGCTTCGGCCACGATGAGCACGGTGCGTGTGCCCGCGCTGACGGCGGACAGGCCGCTTTGCCGATTCGTCCAGCGGCGCGCATGGGCCTTGGGGACTGGTTCGGTGGCGTCGGCGAAGATCACCTCGCCTGGTTCCGGGTGCTCCATCTCCCCGCCAAAAGTCTGGTAGTTCTCGGCGCCCGTGGCGTAGCGCACTTCAAGCTGCTGTGACACCTTCGCGATGTCAAACACGGCAATCGGGATCGCGAAGGCCAGCGAGATAGCGTTGCACAAATCCACCAGCGGATGCAGCGGAGGCAGGGCGCTCTCCTTGCGAAAGCGCCGCAGCAGCGACTCGGAGGCGCAGCGGTATTGCGTGGGCTTGAGGCCCATGCTGGAAAACACGCGCCGCCAGGCCTGCACTTCCGGAAACTCGCTTTCGGGGCCGGCGGCCAGCCGGGCTTGCGCGATGGCGTTAAAGCGGGCGACTTGCGAAGCCACGTCCACATTCGCGCTGATGCCGCCGGCGTGCAGCACGCCGGGCACCAGGTTGGGGTAGTCGGCCCAGAGGGCATCTGAATGGCGAAAGAACATGCGTGGCGCTCCATGAATCCAGGGGTGAAACACCGCGCAGTCTGCCCCGGCGCCGGGCCGGCGTCTTGAACGTTATTGCAGGTCGGCCGTGCGCGCCGTGGCCTGCTGCCAGGCGCCGGGCGTGAAGCCAAACTGGCGTGTGAAGAGGCGCGTCATATGGCTCTGGTCGGCAAAGCCGCAGGCGGCGGCCGCCTGGGCCAGGCCGGTGCCGCCGCGTATCAGGCCGCGCGCGCGTTCTGCGCGCTGCTGCAGCAGCCAGGCATGGGGCGTGAGGCCAAAGGCTTTTTCAAAATGCCGCAGCAGCTGGAAGCGGCTCAGGCCCGCCATGCGCGCCATCTCGGCCAGCGTGGGCGGCGCGAGCAGCTCGGCGGCGATGCGCTCGCGCACCTGGTGGATGTGCGGGTTGATGGCGGTGACGGCCGTGATGGGTTTGGCGGGGCGTTGCGCGGCCAGGATGTGGCGCTGCGTGAGCCGTTCGCAGACGCGCGCCAGCGACTCTTCGCAGGCGAGCGCAGAGTCGCTCGCCCTGCCGCCGCTCCATTGCTGCAGGCGCTGCAGCAGCTGCTCCAGCGCCAGCCTGAGCCGCGCGTCCTGGGCGACGGGGCGGGTCAGCTCTATCGCGGCCGCGTCAGGCGCGCCTATCGCGGCGGCCATGGCGGCGGGCTCCAGGTACAGCATGCGCCAGCGCCGCGAAGGGCCGCCCAGCGGCTGGCCGTCATGCACCTCGCCGGGGTTGCACATCAGGATGTCGCCCGCATAAGCCTCCACCTGCCCGCGGCCGCTGGCCGAGGTTTGCGCGCCTTGCTGCAGCCAGCCCACGCCAAACACGGCATGCGAATGGCGGCGGTAGTGGCGCGCGCTGTCGATGTGTGTGCCGTAGACGCCGTCCCAGGGCGTGGCCAGGACGCGGCATTGGTGCGGGGGCGGGGCGGGCATGGAGTGGATGATGCCACCCGCCGGGCCGGTGCGCCATGCCTTGCGCGGCCGCGGCTTCAGCGCCGCTGCAGCTGCTCAAGCGCCCCGTGCCAGTCTTCCACGTGGTAGCTCAGCACGATTTTGTTGTCCTCGACGGTGTGGATGTCGATGGCCATGATCTCGAAGCCGCGGCCCGTGAAGGGTGCCCCCATGAAGGGCGCGACAGGCGTCGCCGTGGCACGGCCGCGAACCACAAAACGATTGCCGGCCTGCAGGATTTCCTCGACCTTCCAGCTCAGGTTGGGGAGGGCGGACCCCACCCGCTGCAGTTGCGCGAGGAACTGGTCGCGCGTCTTCACCGGGCTCGCGTAGTCGCCAATGCTTTGCCAACCGGGCGAGAGCACCTTGTCCATGCGTGCCGAGAGGTCGGGGCTGGTGGTGGCGCTCAGCACCTCGCTGTAGAGCGCCTGCACCACATCGCGGTCGGCGGCCTGGGCCGTGCCGGCCAGGCCGCTTGCCAGGGCGAGGGCGGTGAGTGTTTTTTTCATGTGTGGACTCCGTGTTGTGGGTGAACAAGCCGTTCAGTGCGATGCCCGCACGATGACCTTGCCGCGGGCATGGCCGCCCGCCACCTGCTCCAGGGCGGCGCGTGCATCGTCGAGCGGATGGATGGTGTCCAGCACGATCTGCAACTGCTTGGCCTTGAAGCTTTCCAGAATGCCGGACAGGGCCTCGGCATCGTGCTGGAAGAACACAAAGGCGCCCGCTTGGCTGCCGCGAGGCTTGACGGCGAAGTCGACGGTGCTGACCACCGCGCCCCGGGGCGCGAGCACCTGCCATGAACGCTCGAGCGTGTCGCCGCCCACCGTGTCGAGGACCAAATCCACCCCGCGCAGCAAGCCGGCGAAGTCCTGGCGCTGGTAGTCAATCACCTCGTGGGCGCCCAGTTCCTCGGCCAGGCCCAGGTTGCGCGCCGAGGCGGTGGCGACAACATGCGCCCCGGCCTGCCTGGCGAACTGCACGGCAAAGCTGCCGACACCGCCCGCTGCCGCATGGACCAGCACGCGCTGCCCGGCTTGCAGCTTGCCGGCGCCGAACAGGGCCAGCCAGGCCGTGCCCGCGGCCGTCGGCAATGCGGCGGCCTGCTCGAAACTCATGTCGGCCGGCATGAGACTCAGGGCTTGCTCGGGGACAACGGCCGCCTGCGCGAACGCACCGCCGGCGGTAGGCTCCAGGCGGCCCACCACGCGGTCGCCGGGCTGGAACCGGGCCACGCCGGGGCCTGCCTGCAGGACCACGCCGGCCAGGTCGGTGCCCAGCGTGTAGGGCAGGCTCACCGGAAACACCTGGCGCATATGGCCGGCCAGCATCTTGAGGTCCAGCGGGTTCACGCTGGCGGCTTCTATGCGCAGGGACACCTGGCCCGGGCCCGGTTCGGCCGGCGCGAGGTCTTCAAGCACGGCCAGGCTGGGATTGCCGAATTCGTGGATACGCAGCGCTTTCATGCAGTGCCCTCGCCGGCCTGGTTACCGAGTGCCGGAAAAGCGCCTAGCTGCTGGAACAGGCCGAACCAGTCCTCCATATGCCAGGTCCGCTTGATGCGCTCGCCCTCGAATTCGTGAAACTCATGGATGCGAAAGCTGACCTTCTTGCCGGTGGCCGCAATGCCGAAGAGAGGCCCCAGGTGGGTGCCCGTGATCTCGGCGCGCACCGCGGCGCGGCCCTGGTCCATCAACACATCATGGGCCGTGATACGCACGTCGGGCAGCGCTTCGATAAAGCCGCGAATGATGGGCTTGAGGCCTTCGGGCCCGGGGCCCTGGCCGGGCGCCAGGGGGATGTCGTCCCAGTCAGCGGTAACGGCGGCATCCAGGAGGTCGGGGTTCTGGTCGCTGAACGCGCGGTACAGCAGGTCTATGGCCTCGCGCCGCGCCTGCTCCTGCGCGCTGGGGTTGCCGGGGTTTGAATGGCTCATGAGGGTGATCCTTGTGTGACAGTGAAGTAGTGAAGCAATGGCGGAATTCTGGGCATCGCGCTACCATCTGTCCAACAAATGATCTGTATAAATGAGTATTTGATTTATGGATTTTCATGGGATAGACCTGAACCTGCTGGCGGCCTTTGATGCGCTGGTGGAGGAGCGCAACGTGACCCGCGCCGCAGTGCGCATGGGCGTGAGCCAGCCGGCGATGAGCGCCGCGCTGTCGCGCCTGCGCACGCTGTTTGAAGACCCCTTGTTCTTGCGCAGCGCCGAAGGCCTGCTGCCCACGCCGCGCGCCAGGGACCTCGCCGGGCCCGTGTCGGATGCGCTGCGGCGGCTGGAGGCGGCGCTGGTGAAAAAGCCCGAGTTCGAGCCGGCCCAGGTGGCCATGGATTTCACCCTGGGCCTGTCGGACTATCCGGCCTTTGTGCTGCTGCCCGCGCTGTTGAATGCGCTGGAGAAGAAGGCGCCGGGCATCTCGCTGAGCGTGCGCAGTTTCAGCAGCCGGGACAGCGCGGTCGACCTGCTCGACGCCGGTTTGATCGACGCGGCGGTCGGCGTGCCGCCCACGCAGGCGGAAAGCCGGATACTGACCCGCCCCATCCTGCACGACGACTTCGTCACCATCGTGCGCCGCGACCATCCTGATGCGCGGCGCGGCATGAGCCTGAAAACCTTTTTGTCGCTGCCGCATGTGCTGGCCTCGCCCGAAGGCGACCGCCACGGCCTGGTGGACGAAGCGCTCGCGCAGCTCGGCAAGCGCCGCAAGCTGGCGCTGAGCCTGCCGCAGATGTTCGCGGTGCCGGCGGTGGTCGCCCAGACCCGGATGACCGCTACCGTCATGAAGCGGGTGGCCCTGCATTCACCGGCCCGGCGCATGCTGGTGCTGTTTCCGCCGCCCGTCGCGCTGCCGCAAGTGCAGTTCGACCTTATCTGGCACAGGCGCAGCGAAACCAACCCGGCCCAGGCCTGGCTCAGGGCATTGATCGAGTCGCTGGCGAAGTCCTTGTAGCCTTGCGCCTTCCCCTGCCGGGGAAGGGCCGGCGGCCCGCGGCGCAAAGCTATGATCCACCGCAGAGGGGGCGCACCGCCACAGGCCAGGCCTGCGGTGCGCCGGAGGGCAAGTGAAGCAGGACCCGGGCGGCCGGGCCGGCCACAACACAAGAACCATGATGAAAAGAAACACCAAACTGGCCCTGGGGGCCGCGGGGGCCGTGCTGCTGCTGGCGGTGGCGACGGCCGTGCTGATCAGCGTGGACAGCCGGGCCTGGCGCGGCAAGCAGGACAAGGCGACAGCGGCGGCCGTGGCGACTGCAGTGACCGCGCCGCCGGACACCAGCAAGATTCTTTCAGGCATGCAGGAGGTGCTGGCCGGCTACCGCAAAATCATTGTGCTGTTTGCCGATGAAAAAAGTCTGGGCACGAACGAGCGCGCCATGGCCAACCAGGTGGGCCAGGGCCTGTTCCATGAAAACCGCGAGCGTGTGGCCGCGCTGGAGGCGCAGATGGCGGCGCTGGCGGCCTCGGGGAATGCGCAGCGCTTTGACGCGATGGCCGGGCTGCTGGACTACATCGAGAGCGACAAATCCCTGTTCGACGCGGACCGCCTGGCCTTTCGCGAGCTGCTGCGCAGCCTGCAGGCCGCGGTGGCGGCGGATTCCTCGCTGCCGGCCATCAAGCTGCACAAGCGCATAGGCGAGGACCTGGACGCGCTGCAGGAAATAGAGCGCACTTACGAAAAAGAAATCCGCCTGGTGTTCGGCCGCTTTGAGCCGCGCGCGATCGACTTGAAACGCGAGCGCTGGGAAGACTATGTGGCCAGCCTCAAGAAGCTGTACACGCGCGCGCAGATTCTGAAAGACTTCGGCGTGGTGATGCCCTACCCGGCGCCCAAGGCGCCGACGCGCAAGGCCAAGGGCGAGGAAGAGGGCGAGGTCTTCGGCTACAGCCTGCCGCCCAAGACGGTGGTGCTGACCTTTGACGACGGCCCGCACGGTGTATACACGGCGGAGATCGCGGCCATCCTCAAGCAGTACGGCGCGCCGGCCATCTTCTTCCAGGTGGGCAGCAACCTGGGCACGGTGGCGGCCGACGGCAAGACCAAACTCGGCCCGCGTGCCGAGGTAAGCCGCAAGCTGCTGGAGGCGGGCCACACGCTGGCCAACCACAGCATGACGCATGCGCAGCTTTCCAAACTCAAGGGCGATGGGCTCAAGTCGGAAGTGCTGGGCACCGACGAGCTGCTCAAGGCGGTGGATGCGCGGCGTTCGCCGCTGTTTCGTTTTCCGTATGGCGCGCGCAATGACGAGGGCCTGGACCTGCTGTCGGGCGCGCAGCTGCGCTCGGTGATGTGGAACATCGATTCGCTGGACTGGGCCGACCCGGTGCCCAGCTCGATTGTGGAGCGCGTGCTGCGCACGGTGGAGAAGGAAGGCCGCGGCATCATCCTGTTCCACGACATCCACGAGCGCACGGTCAAAGCCCTGCCGGCCATCCTGGATCGGCTGGTGGCCGAGGGCTACCAGTTCGCGAACTGGGATGGCAGCGGTTTCAGCATCGCCAAGGGCGCGGCGGCGGCGCCGGCCCCGGTGGCGGCCAACCCGGGTTACAGCGATTCATGGGCCGTCGTGATCGGCATTGATGACTATGCCCACTGGCCCAAGCTGCAGTATGCGGTGCGCGACGCGCGGGCGATCCGCGAGACGCTGGTGCAGCGCTTTGGTTTCAGCGCCGAGCATGTGCTATCGCTGGAAAACCGGGAAGCGACACGCGCCGGCATACTCGCGGCCTTTAACGACAAGCTGGCGCGCAGCGGCATGAAAAAGAACGACAGGCTGTTTGTGTTCTTCGCGGGCCACGGCGCGACGCGCCAGCTGACATCGGGCCGCGACCTGGGCTACATCATCCCGGCCGATTCGGACCCGAACAAGCTCGCGACCGACGCGGTGCCCATGACAGAGCTGCAGAACATCGCCGAAAGTGTGACGGCCAAACATGTGCTGTTTGTGATGGACGCCTGCTACAGCGGCCTGGGGCTGACGCGCGGCGCGGGCAGCGGCAACTTTTTGCGGGACAACGCCAAGCGCCTGGGCCGGCAGATGCTGACTGCCGGCGGCGCCGACCAGCTGGTGGCCGACGGCGGGCCCAACGGGCATTCGGTGTTTACCTGGACGCTGCTGCAGGCCATGGCCGGCAAGGCCGACCTCAACGGCGACGGCCTGATCACCGCGACCGAGCTGGCCGCGTACGTGGCGCCGGCGGTGTCGGCTGTGTCGCGCCAGACGCCGGCCTTCGGCAGCCTGCCGGGTTCGGAAGGCGGCGACTTTGTGTTCGCGCTGCCGGTGGAGGCGGAGTTTTTGAGCGCGCAGACCGGCCAGCTGTCGGTGGACGCGATTGCGCTGAACAGCAAGCTCGATGCGACACGGCCGCCGGTGCCGGCGACTGCGGCCGCGCCTGCCGCTGCCGACAGCCCCGCCGCGCTGCCGGTGTCGGCCACCGTGGTGGTCAAGGATTTGCAGGGCGGCGAGCAGAAGATCGTCACGCCGCTGGCCGTGCCGAGCTCGGCGCGCCAGCTCGCGCAGCGCGCCAACGACCGCGGCCTGCAGCTCTACAAGGAAAAAAATTATGCCGAGGCGGAAGCCCAATTCACCGAAGCGCTGAAGCTGCGCCCGGATTTCGCGCTGGCCGCGAACAACCTGGGCTTTGTCTACTTCAAGCAGGACAAGTTCAAGGAAGCGGCGCGCTGGTTTGAGAACACGGTGAAGATGGACCCTTCACGCGCGATTGCCTACCTGAACCTCGGCGATGCCCATGCGAAGGCGGGCGACGGCGAGAAGGCCAAGAAGGCCTTTCGCGCCTACCTGGAGCTCGCGCCCACGGGACCGGGCGCGGGCCATGCGAAGCAGGAGCTGGAAAAGGGCTGAGCCGCGGCAGACCAGGCGGAAAAACAAAAAAGGGGCAGCTGAAACAGCTGCCCCTTTTTTTGCGCGCTTGCTTACTTGCTTGCGGCGGCTTTCACGTCGGTCTTGGCTTCGGCCTTGGTGGCGTTGGTGTCGAGCTTGGCCTTGGCCTTGTCGGCGCCGGTTTCCACTTTCAGCGAGTCGACCTTGGCGTTGGCATCGATCTTGGTGGAAGCGGCCTTGGCGTCGGCCTTGATGCCGGTCTTTTCAGCCTTGGCGTTGGCCTTGGCCTGGTCGTCAGCGTCGGCCTTGGAAGCTTTGGCTTCGGCCTTGGCTTTCACCTTGGCAGCCTTGGCATCGGCCTTGGCGGTTTTTGCGGCGGCTGCGGCTTCGGCCTTGGCGACTTTGGCATCTGCCTTGGCATCGACCTTGGCTTCGCTCTTCACGGCGCCGGCAACGGCTTTGTCGGCCTTGGCGTCCGCCTTGACTTCAGCTTTGGTAGCAGCCGAAGCGGCAGGTGCAGTGGGTGCGGGAGTTTGTGCGGAAGCGATGCCAACGAACAGGGTGGCGATCAGGGTAGCGAGCAGTTTGTTCATGAGAGAGTCCTTTGGATATGGAAGGTTGAAACGTTGATAGCACGTAGCCTCGTGTTCAACGGCGTGCACGCGGCCTTGTTGACCCGGGACACACAAGCTTGCATTTGCGGCGGGCGCTTTACATCCTTTGTCGCTGTGCGGCGACAAACACGCGCCTTGCTTGCCTGCCATGTAGGATGTGGCGCATCGAGACTGCAGGACAAGAACAGACGGCATGCGCAATACAACAACTCCCCAAAAAATCGTCATCGCGGGCGGCGGCGTGATCGGCAGCGCGATCGCCTACTTCCTCGCAAGCCACCCGCGCTTTGCCGGTGAGGTCACGGTGATAGAGCGCGACCCGACCTATGCGCAGGCTTCATCGGCGCTATCGGCCAGCTCGATACGCCAGCAGTTCTCGCAGCCGGTGAACATCGCGGTCTCGCAGTTCGGCATAAAGTTTCTTCGCCACATCCACCAGCACCTGGCCGTTGACGGCAGCGTGCCCGAAATCGGTTTGGCCGAGCGCGGCTATCTTTATCTGGCAACCGATGCCGGCGCGGCCACCTTGCGCGAGAACCATGCAACGCAGCGCGCCATGGGCGTGGAAGTCGCGCTGCTGGAGCCCGCGCAATTGCGGCAGCGCTTTCCGTGGCTGAATGTGGACGACCTCGCGCTGGGCTCTTTGGGCCTGGCGGGCGAGGGCTGGTTTGACGGCTACGGCCTGCTGATGGCCTTTAAACAAAAGGCGCGCAGCCTGGGCGTGCAATATGTGAAGGCCGAGGCCACGGGCTTTGTGCACAGCGCCGGCCGTGTGACGGCGGTGAGCTTGCAGGGCGGCGCGCAGCTGCCTTGCGACTGGGCGGTGAACGCTGCGGGCGCCTGGGCGCGGCCGCTGATGGCAAACACCGGGCTGGACCTGCCGGTGTACGGGCGCAGGCGCTGCGTCTACGCGTTTGCCAGCCCCGCGAAGACGCCGGGCTGCCCGCTGGTGATAGATAGCAGCGGCCTGTGGTTCCGGCCCGAGGGCGAGATCTGGATCTGCGGCCTGCCGCCCGCTGAGGACAAGGACGACAACGATGCACCGCTGGACGTGGACCACGAACTCTTCGACCAGGCCTGGCTGACGCTGGCGCACCGCGTGCCGGGTTTTGAGGCGCTGCGCCTGCAGCGCGCCTGGGCCGGTTATTACGAATACAACACGCTGGACCACAACGCGCTGCTGGGACCGCACCCGCTGCTGCCGAATTTGCTGCTGGCCAATGGCTTTAGCGGCCACGGCCTGCAGCAGTCGCCGGCCGTGGGGCGGGGCCTGGCGGAATGGATTTGCGAGGGGGCTTACACCAGCCTGGATTTGTCGCCGCTGGCGGCCGAGCGGCTGGTGAGCGGTGAGGCCCTGGTTGAGAAGAATGTGATTTAGGCAGCGGGCAAGGGAGAAAAAGCGCGTTTTGAGCCGCATTTCCGAAAATACGGCTCATTTTTTGAGCCGTATTTGCTTGCGCTTTACTTTTCGCTGTCCAAATGCGCCATCTGCTCAGCCCCATACCGCGTGCCTGCCACCGCATCGGCCGGCAGCGCGGCTTCAATGCGCTGGAGGTCTTCGCTGCCCAGCGTGAGCTTGAGCGCACCCAGCGATTCACCCAGCTGCTTCAAGGTGCGCGAGCCGACCAGCGCCACCATGTCCACGCCCAGGGCCTTGCCGCGCGCGAGCACCCAGGCAATCGCGACCTGCGAGGCCGTGGCACCCAGGCCGGCGGCGAGTTGCTGCAGCACGTCGACGAGTTGCTGGTTTTTGGCGGCGTTGTCGCCGGTAAAGCGCGGCAGGTGGGCGCGGAAGTCATTCGGCCCCGTGGGTTTGGAGCCCGACAGCAGGCCGCGTGAGAGCACACCGTAGGCCGTCACGCTTATGCCCAGCTGCCTGAGCACGGGAAAGATGTCGGCCTCGGGCCCGCGGCTGATCAGCGAGTACTCGATCTGCAAGTCCGTGATCGGGTGCACGGCGTGGGCTTTCTGGATGGTGTCGACACCGACTTCGCTCAGGCCTATGTGGCGCACAAAACCGGCTTTGACCATGTCGGCGATGGCGCCAATCGTGTCTTCAATCGGCACGTTCGGGTCCAGCCGCGCGATGCGGTAGATGTCGATGTGGTCGGTGCCCAGGCGCTGTAGGCTGTGGGCCAGGAAGTTTTTGACGGCGGCGGGCCGGCCGTCCATGCCTATCCAGCCGGCGCTGGGGTCGCGCAGCGCGCCGAACTTGACGGAGACCAGTGCCTCGTCGCGCCGGCCCTTGAGCGCGCGGCCCAGCAACATCTCGTTATGGCCCATGCCGTAGAAGTCGCCGGTGTCTATGAGGTTGATGCCGGCGTCGAGCGCCGCGTGGATGGTCGCGATGCTTTGCGCTTCGTCGGCCGCGCCATACATGGCGGACATGCCCATGGCGCCCAGGCCTATGGCGGAGACGGATTGCGGGCCTTTGGCGCCCAGACGGGTTTGGGCAAGGGTGGTGGTGTTCATGGGGAGCCTTTCGGTGAATTTGGAGTCAGTGCATGGATGCTTGGGTAGAAGGACTGTATTGATTTCAATTACAGGAATAAACTGCCAATCACTTAAATAACTGTTACCTGATTCAAGAACAATAAGGCTGATTTCATGAGTGTTGACCGCTACAAAGCGATGGAAGTGTTTAACCGCGTGGTCGAGCTGGGCAGCTTTACCGCGGCGGCCACGGCCCTGCACATGCCCAAGGCGCGCGTGACGACGACGGTGCAGGAACTGGAAGCCCACCTGGGCGTGCGGCTGCTGAACCGCACCACGCGGCGGCTGAGCCTGACGGACGACGGCGCGCTGTACCACCAGCGCGCGCTGGCCATGCTGCAGGACATGGGCGAGCTCGAGGGCGCGCTGCGCCGCTCTGTGGCCACGCCGGCCGGGCGGCTGCGCGTGGATGTGCCGGCCGCCGTGGGCCGGCATGTGGTCTCGCCGGCGCTGCCGGAATTCTTCAAGCGCTACCCGGACATGGTGCTGGAGCTGGGCAGCAGCGACAGGCCGGTAGACCTGGTGGCCGAGGGCGTGGACTGCGTGATTCGCGGCGGCCTGCTGCACGACGAGACCCTGGTCGCTCGGCCGCTGGGCCGGCTCAAGGTGGTGACCTGCGCCGCGCCTTCCTACCTGGCGCAGTACGGCACGCCGAAAACCCTGGAAGACCTGGAGCAGCACCGCTTTGTGAACTTCCACTCTGCCAAGACCGGCAAGATATTTCCATTCGAGTTTTCAAAGAACGGCGAGCTGCGGCAAATCAACCGCCCGCACTGGGTGACCTGCAACGACGCCGACAGCCATATGGGCGCGGTGCTGGCCGGCCTGGGCCTGGCGCAGCCGCCGCTGACGCGGCGCACCTGCGCGCTGCTGGAGAGCGGTGCGCTGGTGCGCGTGCTGCCCGACTGGCAGCCCGAAGACCTGCCCATGGTGGTGATGTACCCGCGCAACCGCCACCTGACGGCCAAGGTCAGGGCCTTTGCCGACTGGGTGGCCGAGGTCTTCAAGGCGGAGTTCGCGGCGGGCGCGAAGCTGTACCCGCAGTAGCGGCGCGGCCTCAGGCGGCCGCGCGGCTCAGCTTGACGGGGGCGAAATCGACCGGCACCGCAAACGCCACATTGACGTAATTGGTGAAGAGGTTGAGCGCCACATGCGCGAGGATCTCGACCACCTGCTCATCGCTGAAGCCGGCCTTGCGAATGGCCTGCACGTCGGCTTCGGAGACATTGCCGCGTTCGTTCACGAGCTTGAGCGCAAACGCGAGCGCCGCGGCGGTGGCCGGGTCGGCGGATTCGCCGCGCTGCGCGGCGGCCATGCCCTCGGCGCTGACGCCGGCCTTGCGGCCCAGCGCGGTGTGGGCGGCCAGGCAGTACTCGCAGTCATTGCGGTCGGCGACCGCAACGGCAATCTGCTCGCCGAGTTTGGCGCCAATGCTGCCGCCGCCCAGGGCGCCGAAGAAGCCCCACATGCTTTGGAGCGCGGCCGGCGAATTGGCAACGGCCTTGAACATATTGGGCGTGGCGCCGAAAGCCTGCTGGACCTGGTCGAGCAGGGCTTTGCGGTCTGCGCTGGTGGCGCTGCGGTCTATCAATGGGATGCGTGACATGGTGGAGTCCTTGAAAAGTTGGAAGTGAAGGGCTGAACATTTCGTGCGGTGGGCTAGACGCCACTGGCTGCACGGGATGCAGTTTCCCGCGACAATCTGGACTGATTGGATCAATTCATCCATCAAATCATCCTTATCGTCCAGGCACGCCCTCAACCCCACACTTCCCCATGAACCCAGGACTGGACCGGCTTTCCGCGCTGATGGAGCGCTTTCGCGTGCGGGCCCATCTGTTCCACAACGGGCCGCTGTGCGGCGTCACACACTTCACGCCCGAAGCCGGGCTGGGGTTTTTGCATGTGATGCGGCGCGGGACCATGGTGGTGACGCACCGCGCGGGCACAGGTGCGCCGTGCCGCGTGGAGGTGAACGAACCCAGCCTGGTGTTTTACCCAAGGCCTTTGGCGCACGACTTTCACAATGCGCCGGTGGAAGGCGCCGACTTCACTTGCGCGACGCTGGCCTTTGACGGCGGCGCCGGCCACCCGCTGGCGCGTGCCCTGCCGGCGCTGGTGGTGCTGCCGCTGGCGCGCGTGCAAGGGCTGGAGCACACGCTGGCGCTGCTGTTTGCCGAAACCGAGCAGGTGCGCTGCGGCCAGCGCCTGCTGGCCGACCGGCTGTTCGAGGTGCTGCTGCTGCAGTTGCTTCGCTGGCTGCTGGACCACCCACCCGAAGGCGGCGCGCCCGAGGGCTTGCTGGCGGGCCTGGCCGAACCGCGCCTGGCGCGCGCGCTGGTCGCGGTGCATGAAAAGCCCGGTGAGGCCTGGAGCCTGGAGCGGCTGGCGCAAGCCGCCGGCATGTCGCGCAGCGCCTTCGCGCTGCTGTTCAAGCAGAAAGTCGGGCAGACGCCGGCGGACTACCTGGCGACCTGGCGGCTGGCGATTGCCCAGGCCGAGCTGCGCGGCGGCCAGTCCCTCAAAGCCATTGCCGCGCGGCTCGGTTATGCGAATGCTTCGGCGCTGTCGCGCCTGTTCGTACAGAAGACGGGGGTCTCGCCGCGTGACTGGGCCAAGGCAGCGTAGTTCCGCTGGCCCGTTGCCAGTCTGCGGCGCAAACTCCAGCCGCTAACATCGGTAACCATGTCCCTACCACCTGATCCAAGCGCTGAACCGGCTGCGGCGACTGTACCCGGCAGGACGGCGCACCAACACACCGTGCCGCCCAGGCTCCATGTTTTGCTTGCGCGGGATTCATCGAAGGCGGTGATCATCCGGCGGGGGCCGACACGCTATACCTCGGTCATCGGCTGGGACAGAAAGTCCGACAAGTTCCAGGTCGGCCAGTGGTTGTATGGCCGCATTTACGAACGGCGCTCCGACCTGTCGCCTGACGGCAAGCACATGATCTACTTTGCGATGAATGGCCGCTGGTCTTCCAGCGTCAAAGGTTCGTGGACCGCGATATCGCGCGCGCCGTACCTCAAAGCCGTCTCAATTTTCGCCAAGGGCGACTGCTGGCACGGGGGCGGACTGTTTCGCTCGCCCTCCGAATACTGGCTGAACGACGGCTACGGGCACGAACTACAAGTAGAAGATCACCGCTTGAAGCGCACTCTGGAGTACCCATGGCATGAGCACTATGGCGGCGAGTGCCTCGGCGTCTATTACGTCCGGTTGCAGCGCGACGGCTGGAAAATGCTCTACGTCGCTCCCGATGGAGCGGGCGGCCACGTCACCCGGTTCGAGAAACGCATCAACGGCCACTGGGTGCTTCGAAAGAATGCGCACGCAAGCGCTCACCATCCGGTCGGAAGAGGCGTCTACTACGACACGCACGAACTGTTCAACACCAGAACAGAAGAGACAGTTATCAAAAAGGCCTGGGAGTGGGCCGAAATGGACGGTGACCGCCTGTTGTGGGCCGCGGAAGGCCGCATCCATTCAGGCCGGGTGAATACCATCGGCCTGAAGGACGAGAAGATGCTCCATGACCTCAATCCCATGCAACCTGAAAAGTTGATGGCGCCGTATTAAACATACAGCGCAAAGCCTCGCCCCGGGGATTTTCAATGACCGCGCGGCACCAAGGCCAGCAGCACAAAACTACCGGCCAGCGCGAGGTTCTTGAAGAAATGCAGGACCTGGTTGCGCAGCGCTTGCGGCGTGGCTGCCCAGAAGTTGTGGGCGATGAAAGCGTCGGCCAGCAAAAAGGTCGCGGCGGCCAGCGCGAACCAGCGCAGCTGCCAGCCGAAGGCGAGCGCCAGGCCGGCGGCGACCTCGATCGCGCCGATGGCGGCGCCCACGTAGTTGCGCTGCTTTGCCGAATCGAGGAAATGTGAGGCACCGGGGCCTATGAAGGCCAGGGCCATCAGCGTGCGGGCCAAGGCCACGATGAGAGCGGGGTTCATGGTGTGCTTTCTGAAGAGATTTGAGTGAGGGGCGGGGTGCGGCTTGCGCCACCCGCCCCGGCGCGAGCCTCAAGCGGCCCGGCGCACCGCAGGCTTGAGCATGTCGGCGATGCCTATGCGCTGGGCGAAGTCCTCGCGCACGCGTTCGGCCACCACGGTGACTTCAGCGGCGCCGTCGTCGATGAAGTCGATCACCGAACGGAAGGGCCGCGTGCCGGCGGGCAGGCCGACGATGCGGGTGATGTCGTCGGCCACGGCCTGCGGGTCGGCATCGGCGGGACTCAGGGCCGAGAGGCGTTCGCCGATCTTGTCCATCACGCCGTCATAACGCGCATAGGCGGCGGCGAGGGCCGCGTCTGCCGGCTTGCCGGCGCTGGGGAAGTGGTCCGTGCCCTTGGTTAAGGCGCCGGGCACGACGATGGAGGTTTCGATGCCGAAGCGGGCAAGCTCATAGGACATGGTGACGGCCATCGAATCCATGGCGGCTTTCGCCGCGGCGTAAGGGCCGAGGAAGGGCGGGAAGCCGCCGCGCACCGTGCTGCTGCCGACCCACAGCAGCAGGCCCGCTTCCGCCTTGCGCATGGCCGGCAGCGCGGCGCGGTTCACGCGCTGGCTGCCCAGGAAGTTGGTGTCCAGCACCTTGATGATTTCTTCGGGCGTGTAGGCCTCGGCAGGGCCGACGACCAGGTGGCCGGCGTTGTGCACGACGACGTCGAGGCGGCCCTGCTCGGCCAGGATGTGGGCCACGGCGGCGTCGGCCGAGGGCTGCGACAGCACGTCGAGTTCAACAGCGCGCAGGTCAAAGCCGTTGGCAAAACTCCAGTCGCGCAGCTCACGCACCTTGGGCGCGTTGCGGCCTTCGATGTCGCGCATGCTGGCATACACGGTGTGGCCGGCCCGGGCCAGCGAGCGGGCGGAGAGATGGCCAATGCCGGTGGCGGCGCCGGTGACGAGGATGACGGATTTCATGGTGTGTGTCTTTCTGGAAAGGGGTTGAAACTTGGAAAATGTTTTGTTGAACTGACGAAAGGGCGCGCAGATTTCGTAGCGAGCGGCCCGAGGTCAGGTCGAGCACCGCAGCCGTACACCCGTACGGCGAGGAGCGCAGGCCTGAGATCGGGACGCGCAGTAGAAAGCTGCAGCCCTTTCAAACCACGCCGCCGTTGGCGCGGAGCGTTTGGCCGTTGACCCATGCCGAGTTGTCGCTGACGAGGAAGGCGACAGCACTCGCGATGTCCTCAGGCGTGCCGAGCCGTTCCAGCGGCGCCATCTTGGACATGCGCTCCACCGTCTCGGGCGTCTTGCCGTTGAGGAAAAGGGCGGTGGCCGTGGGGCCGGGGGCGATCGCGTTGATGCGGATGTTTTTGCCGCGCAGCTCTTTGGCCATGATGTGGGTGAAGGTTTCCACTGCGCTCTTGGTCGCGCCGTAAACCGCGTAGCCGGGCAGGGCCAGGCCGATCACGCTGGTCGAGAAATTGACGATGCGACCGCCGGACTGCAGGCGCGCGACGGCTTCACGCAGGGTGTTGAACGTGCCCTTGACGTTGACGGCGAACAGGCGGTCGAAGGTGTCGTCGTCGGTGTCGGCCAGCGCGGGCAGGCTGGGCGGCATGATGCCGGCGTTGTTGACCAGCACGTCGACGCGGCCGAAGGCTTTGATGCTTGCGTCGAACAGGGCTTTGACGGCGGCGGAACTGGCGACGTCGGCCTGCACGGCTATGGCCTTGCCGCCGGCGGCGGTGATGGACTGCACCACGGCCTGGGCTTCTTCGGCCTGGCCGGCGTAGTTGACGACGACGGCGTAGCCCTCTTGCGCAAGGCGCTGGGCGACGGCCGCGCCTATGCCGCGCGAGGCGCCGGTGACGAGGGCAACTTGGGTGGATGCGGAAGCGGTCATCTGGAACTCCTGAAATTGATAAAGGTTGGTTTGTTCTGACTGCCCGCGGCGCCTGGTTTGTTTGCGCTTTTGGTGAGCCAGTGACGCCATTGTTCTATTCAATTCATACCTCATAAATACCGTAAACTTGCCTTCACTGTTCAATCAACGCCAACAATTAGGTGGCAACAAAATGGATAGGTTTCATTCGATGCAGCTGTTCACGCGAATCGTGGAGCTGGGCAGTTTTACGAAGGCGGCCGACGACCTGCATCTGCCGCGCGCAACCGTGACGCACGCGGTGCAGCAGTTGGAAAAACGCCTGGGCGCGCGGCTCTTGCACCGCACGACGCGCCACGTAAGCCCCACGCAGGACGGCGCGGCCTATTACGAGCGCTGCCTGCGCCTGCTGACGGACCTGGAAGAGGCCGAGTCGGCGTTTGTGAACGTGGGCAGCAAGCCGCGCGGCAAGCTGCGCGTGGACTTGCACGGCACGCTGGCCAAGCATTTTTTGCTGCCGGTGATCGGCGATTTTTTTGCGCGCTACCCGGACATCGAACTCGAAATCGGCATGGGCGACCGGCTGGTGGACCTGGTGCGCGAGGGCGTGGACTGCGTGCTGCGCGTGGGCGAGCTGGCCGAGTCCAGCATGGTGGGGCGGCGCGTGGCCTTGCTTGAACAGGTGACCTGCGCGAGCCGCGAATACATCGCCAAACACGGCAAGCCTGACACGCTGGAGGCACTGCGCGCCCACCGCGCGGTGAATTTTTTATCCAGCCGCACCGGCAAGGCGCTGCCTTTTGATTTCATGGTCGACGGCGTGCCGCGCCAGGTGCAACTCAAGGGCTCGGTCGCGGTGACGGACGCCGACGCCTACAAGGCCTGCTGCGCCGCGCACCTGGGTTTTATCCAGGTGCCGCGCTACCACCTGGCCGCGCAGCTGGAGGCGGGCGCGCTGGTGGAAGTGCTGGCGCAATTCAGGCCGGCGCCCATGCCGGTGTCTGTGCTGTATCCGCACCACCGGCAACTCTCACCGCGCGTGCGGGTGTTCGTAGATTGGGTGGCCGACGTCATGGCCCAGGCGCGCTGAGAACTCAACGCGCCAGTGGCAGCGCATAAGCGCGCACATAGTCGCCCGCCCGCGTGCCCAGCGAGCCGTGGCCGCCGGCCACCACCAGCACATACTGCCGGCCGTCAGAGCCGGTGTAGCTCATGGGCGTGGCCTGGCCGCCGGCGGGCAGGCGGGACTTCCAGAGTTCGTCGCCGGTGTTGACGTCGTAGGCGCGCAAATAATCGTCCAGCGTGCCCGAGAGAAAAGCGACGCCGCCGGCCGTGGCAAGCGGGCCGCCCAGGTTGGGCACGCCCATGCGGAAAGGCAGCGGCACGGGCGAGAGGTCGCGCACCGTGCCGTTTTTGTGCTGCCAGGCGATGGCGCCGGTGACGAGGTCGGCGCCGGCCACATAACCCCAGGGCGGCGCCTGGCAGGGGATGCCCAGCGGCGACAAAAAGGCGCTGAGCTTGACGGCAAAGGGCGCGCCGAAGTTTTCATTGAGCGAGGGCAGGCTGCCTTCGGGCCGCTGCTTGCCCTGGACCATCAGCGTCGTGTCGTCAGTACGCGGCACCAGCTTTGACACAAAGGCCAGGTAGGTCGGCGTGCTGAACACCATCTGCCGCACCGGGTCGACGGCCACGCCGCCCCAGTTGAAGACGCCGAAGTTGCCGGGGTAGACCAGCGTGCCCTGGGTGGACGGCGGCGTGAAGCGGCCTTCATAGCGCAGGCGCTGGAAGGCGATGCGGCAATACAGCTGGTCGAACATCGTGGCGCCCCACATGTCGCGGCCGGTCAGCGGCGGCGGGTTGAAGGACAGCGCCGACTGGGGCTGCGTGGGCGCGCTGCGGTCGCCTTGCGCGGCGCCCTGCGGCGCGGGGACTTCGGTGACGGGCAGCAGCGGCGTGCCGGTGCGGCGGTCCAGCACAAAAATCTCGCCCTGCTTGGTAGGCTGCACCAGGGCGGGCACGCGGTTGCCGTTGATGTTGATGTCCAGCAGGCTGGGCTGGGCCGGCACGTCGTAGTCCCAGAGGTCGTGGTGGACGGTCTGGAAATTCCAGCGTACCTTGCCGGTGGCCAGGTCCAGCGCGACGACGGAAGAGGAATAGCTTTCCACCGCCGGGCTGCGGTTGCCGCCCCACTGGTCGGGCGGCTGGTTGCCCAGGGGTACGTAGACCATGCCCAGCGCCTCGTCGACGCTGGAGATGGCCCAGCTGTTGGGCGAGTTGGCGGTGTAGCTCTGGCCGGGCGCGAGCGGCGCGCTGCTGTCGGGCCGGCCCGAATCCCAGGCCCACACCAGTGCGCCGGTGTTGATGTCGAAGGCGCGTATGACGCCGGACTGCTCCTTGGTGGAGACGTTGTCGAGCACGGTGCCGCCGACGATGATGAGGCGGGACGTCACCACCACGGGCGAGGTCGAGTAATAGGCGCCGGGCTTGCGGTTGGGCATGCCGGCCCAGAGGTCTATCTGCCCGGTGCCGCCGCCGAAGGCCGTGCAGGGTTTGCCGGTCTCGGGGTTCAGCGCGATCACGCGCCCGTCGGCCGTGGGCATAAAAAGTTTGGCCGCGCAGCCACCGCTCGCGGCCGGCACGGGTGCGGCCGGCGGCGGCTGGTAGGACAGGCCGCGGCAGGTCAAATGCTGCAGCGCGAGCTGGCCCTGGATCTCGGGGTTGAAACGCCAGGCCTCGGCGCCGGTGGTGGCGTCGAGCGCGATCACCGACTGGTGCGGCGTGCACAGGAACAGCCGGTTGCCGACTTTCAGCGGTGTCACCTCGAAGGTGGTTTCCTCGGGGTCGCCGGGGCGGCCGCGCATGTCGCCGGTGCGGTACTGCCAGGCCATCTGCAGCTGCTCGACGTTGTCGGGCGTGATCTGCGCCAGCGGTGAATAACGCTGGCCCTGGCCGGTGCGGCCATAGGCATGCCATTCACCGGCCGGCACGCTGTCGGCCGGCGCCGATGCGGCGCCCAGCGGCGGCAGGGGCAGCATGCCCACCAGGCGGTTGTCGTCATGGAACCAGGTGACGACCGCCGCGACCAGGAAGGCGCCCAGCACCGAACCCAGCGCCCAGCGTCCGCCGCGCATGCCCCAGGCGCCCTCGTGGCCCGCCGCCCCTATGGGCCAGGCACTGGCGGTCCAGGGTGCCGCCAGGAACAGGCCGATGAGAAACACCACGCCGCCGCGCGCGGCCAGCGGCCACCAGTCCAGCCCGGACTCCCACAGCGCCCAGGCCAGGGTGCCGCCCACCAGCACGGCAAACACCCACAGCCCGGCCGGGCTGCGGCGCATCAGCAGCACAGCGGTAAGCACAAAGCCCAGGCCCGCGAGCAGGTAATACCAGCTGCCGCCCAACACGCCAAGCCAGGCGCCGGCCAGCAGCACCGGCACGCCGAGCAACAGCAGCACAAAGCCCGTGACCCAGGACGTGCGCGAAGAGGGAGCGGCGCGGTAATGCATTTTTGTTCTTGGGATGCGCGCATTTCAGCCGGGCGGCACAGCGTGCCAGAACCAGAAAAACGCAGCGGCTACAGAGCAATCTAGCCCGCGCGCGCGGCGCCGGGCGTCAGCCTGCGGCTGACAAGGCTGTAGGAAGCCTGTGGCGGACCGCCGCCGGGTGGGTGCATTCCTACATGCGGCGCCGGAAATGCCCGGCGCGGCAAACCTGCCGCAGGCCTGATCTTGGGGATTCGGCGGTGTTCCGCGAGCCACATGTGCGCGCACCGCATTTCTCTTGTCAACTTGTCCGCAAGGAGTTTTCCATGCCCATCAAAACATCCACACCCCGATCCGCACTTCGCAGCGGCGGCCTGGCGCTTGCCGCCGCCGCGGCCCTGGCGCTGTCGGCCGCGCCCCCCGCCTGGGCGCAAAGCGGCGGCACGCCGGCGCCCGCCACCACCCAGTCCGACGGTGATTCCAAGCTGGACCGCAGCGACCGCAAGCTGCTGCAGGACCTGGCGCAAGGCAATATGGCCGAGGTCGATGCCGGCAAGATGGCGCTGGAAAAATCGCAGAATGCCGAAGTGAAAAAGTTCGCGCAGCAGATGATCGACGACCACGGCTCGGCCCTGGCCGGTGTGCAGGCCTTGGCCCGGGCCAAGAACGTCACGCTGCCGGATGGCGCGGGTGCCATGGCCAAAACCAAGGCCACCGCGCTGAAGGCCTTGTCGGGCAATCTGTTCGACAAGGAATACGCCAAGCGCTCGGCCGTGAGCGACCATGAAAGCACCGTCAAGCTGCTGCAGAAGATCCAGAAGGATGGCAAGGACAGCGACCTCAAGGCCCTGGCCGACAAGATGCTGCCGGCGGTGGAACACCACCTGGAGATGGCCAGGGAACTGGCGGCCTCGACCGCCGCCGCCAAGTCCTGATGCCCGGCCTCGGCCCGCATGCGGGCCGGGTGCGTTAACGCCGGCTGCGCCTAAGCCGGTCCCAGCGCGATGGAATGCAGGCTGCAATCGAGCAGCGCCGGGTCGACCTCGCGCTCCAGCGCGTAAAACATGCTCTCGACAAAGTCCATGAGGCCGTCGGATGCGGCGATGGCCGAGTCAACATGGCCGTTGGCGACCGCGTCGATCACCGCGACATGCCCGTCCACCGTGCCCTGCAGGTTGGCATGGTTGGCCGTCTGCATGTGGTAGATCCAGCCTATGCGGCGGAAGATGGTGTGCAGCGGCCTCAAGGTGCTTTCGACAAAGGGCTCGTTGGCCGCGGCCAGGAACAACTGGTCGATGCGCCGGTCAATCGCATTGAACTGGTCTATGGTCATGTCCGCGCCGTGCTCCATGAGCTGGCGCCGGATGTGCAGCATCTGGTTGCGCTGCGAGGCGCCCGAACGCTCGGTGGCCAGGCGGATCACAAAACGCTCCATGTCGCGGCGCAGGCGCAGCAGCACGCGCTCGCGGGTCAGGTCGATGGGCGCGATCTGGATGCCGTGGCGTGGTGACACCAGCACCAGCGTGTCGGCGGCCAGGCGGCTCACGGCCTGGTGCACCGGCGTGCGGCCATAGCCGACCAATGTCTGCAGCTCGTGCATGGCCAAAAAACGGCCCGGCTTGAGTTCGCAGCAGATCAGCAATTCCTCCAGGCGCTCATAGGCCAGGTCCGACAGGTTGACCTGGCTGCGGCGGCGCGGCGCTTCCGGGGCCGGCGCGGCGGCAACCAGTGTGGGACGGCGACGCGGTGAGGTGGCCATGGAGTTCCTTGAAGTACCGACGGATTGAAGCAAAAACAGCTCAAAGCATACCCTGATATGCAAGCTTTGGTGTATCCGGAAGAAGTGATTTACCTCTAGATTGAAGCAATTTTTGCCGATTTTCCACGAAAGAAAAGCTTCGGGTAATTACTTAGGCTTTTTGTGAAATATCACAGTATTCTTCCTTTCAACCGCAGGCAAATGCCGCAATACCGCGAAGCATCCCACCATGTCACACCCCCTTTTTGACCTTTCCGGCCGCACGGCCCTCGTCACCGGCTCTTCGCGCGGCCTGGGCCATGCGATTGCCGAAGGGCTGGCGCAAGCCGGTGCCCGGCTGGTGCTCAACGGCACGGATACCGAACGCCTGGCGCTCAGCGCGGCGGCCTTGCGGGCCAAAGGCCACCAGGTGGAAGAGGCCGCCTTCGACGTGACGGACGAAGCCGCGGTCTGCGCGGCCTTTGCGCGCCTGGACGCCGCCGGCATCGAAGTCGACATCCTGGTCAACAACGCCGGCATCCAGCTGCGCAAGCCGTTGGTCGAGCTGTCGATGGCCGAATGGGACAAGGTGCTGAGCACCAACTTGACCAGCGCCTTCCTGGTCGGCCGCGAGGCGGCCAAGCGCATGATCGCGCGCGGCCGCGGCGGCAAGGTCATCAACATCGGCTCGCTCACGAGTGAAGCGGCGCGCGCCACGGTCGCGCCCTACACGGCGGCCAAGGGCGGCATCAAGATGCTGACGCGCGCCATGGCGGCCGAATGGGCGGAGCACGGCATCCAGGCCAATGCGATAGGCCCGGGTTATATGGCCACCGAGATGAACACCGCGCTGCTGGACAACCCGGCCTTCGATGCCTGGGTCAAGGGCCGCACGCCGGCACGCCGCTGGGGCCGGCCTGACGAGCTGGCGGGCACAGCGATCTGGCTGGCGTCCCAGGCATCGGAGTACGTCAACGGCCAGATCATCTACGTCGACGGCGGCATGCTGGCCGTGCTCTGAATTGCCCCTTTCCTGTTGCCCCGACCCATCAATAAAGAAACCAAAGAGAGACAAGCCATGAAATTTCTGCGCACGCTCCTTCCCGCCGCCGCGGCTTCGCTCGCGGCCCTGACGCTTTCGGCCGCGGCCATCGCGGCGGACTACCCAACCCGGCCCATTGAAATGGTCGTGCCGTCGACCGCGGGGGGCGGCACCGACATCATGGCGCGCCTGTTTGCCGAGACCGCCAAGAAATACGTCACCCAGCCCATCGTGGTGAGCAACAAGCCCGGCGTCAGCGGCGGCCTGGCGATGACCGAAGTGCAGCGCGCGGCGCCTGACGGCTACAAGATAGGCGTGCTGATCTCCGAGCTCGCGATCATCCCGCACCTGGGCATGACCAAGGTGACGACCAGCGACTTCATCCCGCTGGCACGGCTCAATGGCGACCCCGGCCTGATCGCCGTGCGCGCCGAGTCGCCTTACCAGTCCATCGACGAACTGCTGGCCGCCGCGCGCAAGCAGCCCGGTACGGTCACCATGGGCAATGCCGGCACCGGAACCATCTGGCACCTGGCGGCCGCGGCGGTGGAAGAAAAAACCGGCGTCAAGTTCAACCACGTGCCCTTCCAGGGCGCGGCGCCCAGCGTGATGGCGCTGGCCGGCGGCCACGTCGATGCGATCACGGTCAGCCCCGCCGAGATCGGTTCCTTCGTCGCGGCGGGCAAGGTCCGCGTGCTGGTGTCCATGGCCGACCGCAAGCTGCCCGCGCCTTACGACAAGGTGCTGAGCTTCAAGGACAAGGGCGTGGACCTGGTCGTCGGCACCTGGCGCGGCCTGGGCGTGCCGCTGAACACGCCGCCCGAGGTGGTGCAGTACCTGCGCGAAGCCAGCCGCAAGACCGGCGAAGACCCGGCCTTTCGCGAAGCGCTGCTCAAAGCCAACCTGCAGCCGGCCTACCTGGACGGCGAGCAGTTCCAGGCCTTCATGAACAACCAGTCCGCCTACTTCAAGAAGCTGCTGGCCGGGCTCAACCTCCAGAAATAAACCGTGCGCAAGGAGGGTCCGCGCGGCTCTCCGTCTTTTTTGCGATACCAACCCCCCGACTCCCCGAAACCCATGGCCACCCTGATCACCGACGTCAAAGTCATCCCCACCGCGCCCGAAGGCATCAACCTCATCGTCGTGAAGATAGAAACCAACCAGCCCGGCCTGCATGGCCTGGGCTGCGCGACCTTTGCCTACCGGCACCTGGCGGTGAAGTGCCTGGTCGAGGAATACCTCAGGCCCCTGCTGATAGGCCGCGACGCCGAGGCGATCGAGGAACTCTGGCAGCTGATGCACCAGAACGCCTACTGGCGCAACGGCGGTATCGAAAACAACGCGATCTCGGGCGTGGACATGGCGCTCTGGGACATCAAGGGCAAGCTGGCCGGCATGCCGCTGTACCAGCTGTTCGGCGGCAAGGTGCGCGAAGGCGTGCCCATCTACCGTCACGCGGACGGCCGCGACCTGGCCGAACTGTGCGACAACATCCAGAAGTACCGCGAGCAGGGCATCACGCACATCCGCTGCCAGAACGGCGGCTATGGCGGCGGGGGCTTCGGCGCCGCGCCGGCCGGCGCGCCCCGGGGCGCACCCGACGGCATTTACCTGGACAGCCGCAAGTACATGCGCGAGACGCTCAAGCTTTTCGAAGGCATACGCAGCAAGGTCGGCTTCGAGGTCGAGCTTTGCCACGACGTGCACGAGCGGCTCAAGCCGGTCGATGCAATCAGCTTTGCCTGCGAGCTGGAGCGCTTTGAGCTGTTTTTCCTGGAAGACGCGATCCCGCTTGAGGAGGGCAACTGGCTGCGCCAGCTGCGCGCCAAGACCAACATCCCGCTGGCGCAGGGTGAACTCTTCAACAACCCCTATGAGTGGAAGTTCCTGATCACCGAGCAGCTGATCGACTACATCCGCGTGCACCTGAGCCAGATAGGCGGCATCACGCCGGGCCGCAAGCTGCAGATTTTTGCCGAGCAATTCGGCGTGCGCACCGCCTGGCACGGGCCGGGCGACATGTCGCCGCTGGCCCACGCGGCCAACATCCACATCGACCTGGCCGCGCGCAACTTCGGCGTACAGGAATGGTCGGGCACCGAGCCACCCAACTTTGTGATCCAGGAACTCAAGGGACCGCGCGAGGCACTGCTCGACGTCTTCCCGGGCCTGCCGGAATTCCGCCGCGGTTATGTCTACGCCAACGACAAGCCAGGCCTGGGTGTGGAGCTCAACGAGGCCGAAGCGGCCAAATACCCCTGCGAGAACACCGTCACCACCTGGACGCAGACGCGGCTGGCCGACGGAACGCTGCAAACACCCTGAGGCCCGTCCATGAAGATCACCCGCCTGAGCACCTACCGCGTCGCGCCGCGCTGGATGTTTCTCAAGATCGAGACCGACGAAGGCATCAGCGGCTGGGGTGAACCGGTCATCGAGGGGCGCGCGCGCACCGTCGAGACCGCCGTGCAGGAGTTCGGCGAACTGCTCATCGGCAAGGACCCGTCGCGCATCAACGACCTGTGGCAGACCATGTACCGCGGAAACTTCTACCGCGGCGGTGCGATCCTGATGAGCGCGATCGCGGGAATCGACCAGGCGCTCTGGGACATCAAGGGCAAAGCGCTGGGCGTGCCGGTCTATGAACTGCTGGGCGGCAAGGTGCGCGACAAGATGAAGGTCTACAGCTGGGTCGGCGGCGACCGCCCCGGCGATCTCGTGAGCGACATGCAGCGCCTGCTCGAAGCCGGCATCGACACCTTCAAGCTCAACGGCTGCGAGGAGATGGCGCCGCTCGCCTCGCCGCGCGCCGTCGACGCCGCGGTGGCGAAAGTCGCGGCCGTGCGGGATGCGCTCGGGATGAGCGTGAGCTTCGGCCTGGATTTTCACGGCAGGGTGTCCGCCCCCATGGCCAAGACCCTGCTCGCGGCGCTTGAGCCTTACCGGCCCCTCTTCGTCGAAGAACCGGTGCTGGCCGAATTGGCCGAGCACTACCCGAGGCTTGCCGCCGGCACCTCCATCCCCCTGGCTGCTGGGGAGCGCATGTATTCGCGCTTCGAGTTCAAGCACGTTCTTGAGGGCGGGGGCATCGCGATTCTGCAGCCCGACCTCTCGCACGCCGGCGGCATCACCGAATGCCACAAGATCGCGGCCATGGCCGAGGCCTACGACGTCGCCTTCGCCCCGCACTGCCCGCTGGGCCCGGTCGCCCTGGCGGCCTGCCTGCAGGTCGACTTCGTGGCGCACAACGCGGTGCTGCAGGAGCAAAGCATGGGCATCCACTACAACCAGGGAGCAGAACTGCTCGACTACGTCATCAACAAGGATGACTTTCGCATTGACGCCGGCTACATCCATGCGCTGCCCAGGCCGGGCCTGGGCGTGGAGGTCGATGAGGAGCGCGTTCTTCACGCGAGCCGCAACCCGCCCGACTGGCACAACCCGGTGTGGCGCCACCCGGACGGCAGCGTGGCCGAGTGGTGAGCGCCAGGCCCTTATTCCCTGATTGCATCTTTCACCCAACCCAACCAGAACGGAGACTTGAGATGAACACACGACGCACAACCTTGCACACCACACGCCGCCTGGCGGTCGCGACGCTCGCGGCGCTGGCGATGAGCTCCACCGGCGCTTTCGCCGAAGTCAAGGCCAAGATCGGCCACGCGATGCCGGAGAGCCACCCGCAAGCGGTGGCGATGAACAAGTTCGCCGAACTGGCCGGCACCTACACCAAGGGCAATGTGAAGGTGCAGGCCTATCACAGCGGCGTGCTGGGCAGCGACGAAAAGCAGCTGCAAGCGGTGCAGGCCGGCACGCAGGAGCTCTACATCGGCACGCTGGCGCCGCTGTCCACCCGTGTCAAGGAAGTCCAGGTCTGGGACCTGCCCTTCATGTTCCAGAACGTGCGCGAGGTCTATGCCGTGCTTGACGGCGCTTCATCGAAGAAGATTTTCGAGAAGATCGAGCCCGCCGGCCTGGTGGGCCTGACCTGGACCGGCATGGGCTTTCGCAACTTGTCCAACAGCAAGCGCAGCGTCACCCGGCTGGAAGACGTCAACGGCCTGAAGGTGCGGGTGATGGCCAACCCGGTCGCCCTGGAGACCTGGAAGACCATAGGCGCCAACGCCGTGCCCATGGCTTTCGCCGAAGTCTTCCCGGCGCTGGAGATCAAGGCGCTGGACGGCCAGGAGAACCCGCTGGTGCACATGTATGCCAACAAGATGCAGGAAGTGCAGAAATACATCTCGGTGACCAACCACGTCTACACGCCGGTGGCGCTGGTGGCGTCCAAGAAGTTCTGGGACAGCCTCTCGCCCGCCGACAAGGCCGGCGTGCAGAAGGCCGCCGTCGAAGCCGGCCTGCTGCAGCGCAAGCTGCTGGACGAAGGCGATGCCGACGTCATCGGCAAGTTCAAGGCCGCCGGCGTCACGGTCAATACCGTGTCCCCCGCCGAGCTGGCCCGCATCCAGGACAAGGTCAAACCGGTGGTCGCGAAGTTTTCGCCCATCATCGGCGAAGACTTCGTCAAGGATTTCTACGCCGAAATCGACAAGGCGCGCGCCGCGAAGTAAGCGGCAGTCGGGGGCCGCCGAGACCACTCCGCGGCCTTCCCGCCTGTTTTCGCGTCATCCCGCAACCCAACCAGGTGCCTCCATGGCAAAACTTCTCAAGAATATGGCCGACGCCTTCACGCGCGGGCTCGAGTTCACGATGGTCCTGTGCATCGCCGTCATGCTGGCGATGGTGTTCGGCAATGTGGTGCTCAGGCTTTTCTTCAACACCGGCATCGACCTGTCCGAGGAGATACCGCGCTTCGCTTTCGTCTGGATGACCTTCCTGGGCGCCATCGTCGGCATGCGCCGGCGCGCCCACCTCGGTGTGGACCTGCTGGTCCAGTCGCTGCCCGTGCTGGGCCGCAGGGTCTGCTGGGGCATCAGCCAGGCGATCATGCTGGTGTGCTGCGGCTACATCGTCTACGGCACCTGGCTGCAGCACGACATCATCGCGGGCAATGCCTCGCCGGTCGCGCAGCTCAGCATGCTGTGGGTGTTCGGCGTGAGCTACCTGACGGGCACCGCGATCGGCATCATCTGCCTGTCCAACCTGCTGCGCCTCGTGGCCGGCAAGGTCGCCGACGAGGAGCTCATCGACGTGCACGAGGAGGGCATGGCCGAAGCGCTGGATGCCCAGCACGAAATGACCGAGCAGCAGGCCCGTCATACGGGCGCCCCGGGAGCCAAAGCATGACCATCTTCGTTTTTGTCGGTTCACTGTTGGGGCTGATGGCCCTGGGCATGCCGGTGGCCTTCGCCCTGATCGGCTGCGGCCTGGCCATGATGTTCTTCATGGGCGTCACCGATCCGCAGATCGTGGTGCAGAACATGTGGGACGGCGCGAACAGCTTTCCGCTGCTCGCCGTGCCCTTCTTCATGCTGGCCGGCGAGTTCATGAACGCCGGCGGCATGACCCGGCGCATCATCATGATGGCCATGTCCTGGGTCGGCCATATCCGCGGCGGCCTGGGTTATGTCGCGGTGGCCGCGGCCGTCATCATGGCTTCGCTGTCCGGCTCCGCGGTGGCCGACACCGCGGCGCTGGCCGCCGTCCTGGTCCCGATGATGCGCAACGCCGGTTATGACGTCAATCGTTCATGCGGCCTGATCGCCTGCGGCGGCATCATCGCGCCGGTGATACCTCCTTCGATCGCCATGATCCTGTACGGCGTGACCGGCGGTGTTTCGATCACCAAGCTGTTCATCGCCGGCATCGTGCCCGGCCTGCTGATGGGCCTGGCCATCATGCTGGCCTGGCGCTGGTCCATCGGACGCGACAAGGTCCAGGTCGAACCCCGGCGCAGCATGGCCGAGCGCCGCACCGCCACGCGCGAGGCGCTGTGGGCGCTGGTGCTGCCGGTGGTGATCGTCGGCGGCCTGAAGTTCGGCTGGTTCACGCCGACGGAAGCCGCCGTGATTGCCGCCGTTTATTCGCTGTTCGTCGGCCTGGCCGTCTACCGCGAGATCAAGCCGGCCCAGCTCTACCGACTGTTTTACCGTGCGGCGGAAACCACGGCCATCATCATGTTCCTGGTGTCGGCGGCGGGCGTCTCTGCCTGGCTCATCACCACGGCGAACATTCCGCAGCAGCTGGCCGAGCTGGTGGCGCCGCTGATGGACAACAAGATGCTGCTGACCTTCGCGCTGATGGTGCTGGTGCTGATCGTCGGCACGGCACTGGACTTCACGCCCACCGTGCTGATCATGACGCCGGTGCTGATGCCGGTGCTCAAGCAGGCCGGCATAGACCCGGTCTACTTCGGCGTGCTGTTCATCATGAACAACGCGATCGGGCTGGTGACGCCGCCCGTGGGCACTGTGCTCAACGTGGTCTGCGGCGTCGCCAAGATCCCCATGAGCGGCGCCATCAAGGGCGTCATGCCCTTCATGATCGCGCAGACCATCGTCATGTTCCTGCTGGTGGCCTTCCCGCAGATCGTGATGTGGCCCCTGCAGATGATGACGCGCTGACACACACCTTCGCCTTTTGAGGAAACCGATTATGGAAGCTCTTGTCATTCACGCGCCAGGCGACCTGAGGGTCGAAAACATCCCGACTCCGGACGTCGGTGCCCATCAACTGCGTGTGCGGGTTCGCTGCGGCGGCATCTGCGGTTCCGACCTGCATTACTACCAGCATGGCGGCTTCGGCACCATACGGATCAAGGAACCCATGGTGCTGGGCCACGAAGTGGCCGGTGTCATCGAAGCCGTGGGCAGCGGTGTCACCGCTTTTTCCCTCGGTGAGCGTGTTGCCGTCAGCCCCAGCCAGCCCTGCGGGTTGTGCCGCTATTGCCAGCAAGGCCTGCAAAACCACTGCCTCGACATGCGTTACTACGGCAGCGCGATGCGCACGCCGCATGTGCAGGGCGCTTTCCGCCAGGAGATCGTGGTCGAGACACACCAGGCGCACCGGCTGGCCGCCAGCGTGAGCGACAGCGAAGGCGCGATGGTCGAGCCCCTTTCCGTGGCCCTGCACGCGGTGCGCCGCGCCGGGCCGCTGCTGGGCAAAAGCGTGCTGGTCACCGGCTGTGGGCCGATAGGCGCGCTGGTGATCGTCGCCGCGCGGCGCGCGGGGGCCACCCACATCGTCGCCACCGACGTCAGTGCCTACACATTGGGCAAGGCGCTCAAGGTGGGCGCCGACGAGGTGATCAACGTGGCCGAGGAAGCCGACGGCCTGTCACGCTTCACGGACGGCAAGGGCCAGTTCGATGTCCTGTTCGAAGCCAGCGGCAACGAGCGCGCGCTGCGCGGCGCCTTCGACGTGCTGCGGCCGCGCGGCATCATCGTGCAGGTGGGACTGGGCGGCGAAATGACTTTGCCGATCAACACCATCGTGGCCAAGGAATTCGACCTGCGCGGCGCATTCCGCTTTCACGAGGAATTCGCCACGGCCGTGGAACTGCTTAACAAGGGGCTGGTGGATGTGAAGCCGCTGATCTCGGCCACACTCTCTTACCGGGACTCGGCCAGGGCTTTCGCGCTGGCCGCCGATCGCTCGCAGGCGATGAAGGTGCTTCTGAACTTCGACTGAAGACGCCGGGCGCCTAGCGGCCAGCCCGCTTGCGGGTGGCGGGCGTCTTTGTCGCCTTGGCGGGACGCAACTCATGCGGCTCCAGGAAAAACTGCGTGTTGCCTACCAGCCGCTCGACCGCCAGGTCGATGAAGGCGCGCGCCCGCGCCGGCTGCGCGTTGCGGCTGCCGTAATACACATGCAGGCCCAGGTGCTCGGTGACGTGCTGCGTGAGCAGCGGCACCAGCTTGCCGGCGCGCACCAGCGGCGCGGCGGTCACGCCTATGAGCTGGCCCACGGCCTGGCCGGCGACCACGGCGCGGGCTTCGAGGTCCACGTCGTTGCTGAGGAAGGAGGTCGCGACGCTGCGGGCCACCACCTCTTCACCGACCTTGAACTCCCAAGGCATGGTCTTGCCGGTGCCCGTGTGGTGAAAGCCGGTACAGCGGTGGTGGGCCAGGTCTTCAATCGTCTGGGGTGCGCCGTTCTGCGCGATGTAGGCCGGTGAGGCGCAGACGACGAGCTGCAGCGGCAGGATGCGCCGCGAGATGATGCCGCCCTCGGGCGGCGAGCCGGCGCGAAAGCCGACGTCGACGCGGTCTTCGACCCAGTTGCCTATGCGGTCGTCCATCTGGATGTCGGGCTCGACCTGCGGATGGCGGCGGCAGTATTCCTCAAGCACCGGCCACAACACCTCCAGCATGATGGAGCGCGGCGCGACGATGCGCAGCGGGCCGGCGATCTCCTCGCGGCCGCGGCGCGCGCCGTGCAGGGCGCGCTGCAGGGTGGACAGCCCGGGCTGCGCGGCCTGCAGGAACTGCTGGCCTTCTTCGGTCAGGCTCAGGCTGCGCGTGGTGCGGTGAAAGAGGCGCACGCCCAGGTGGCGCTCCAGCTGCACCAGCGCCTGGCTGGCGGCCTGCGGCGTGATGGCCTGGGCCGCGGCGGCCTGGCGCAGGCTGCCGAGTTCGGCCGCCTTGACGAAGGTGGCGATGGCGCGCAACTCATTCAAGGCCATGCGGCTTCTCCCTGGGTGGATGGCGATTATCACGATTTGCTTGATTATGAACTCAGTGACTGCCTGCTATTCAACGCCTAATGGAAATCCTACATTGCCCTCCTCAACAACTTTTTTTCAAGGGGCAAGGCCATGAATGCAAAGACAAATTTCAAACGTGTGTGGATGATCACCGGCGCGGCGCGCGGCATAGGCGCGCGCATCACCGAAGCGGCGCTGGCACGCGGCGAGGCGGTGGTGGCGACCTCGCGCGACGCGGCTTCGCTGCAAAAGCGCTTTCCTGAAAGTGATGCGCTGCTGGCCCTGCCGCTGGATGTGACCGACGAGGCCCAGGCCGCCGCGGCGGTGCAGGCCGCGCTGGCGCGCTTCGGCCGCATCGACGTGCTGGTCAACAACGCGGGCTACGGCCTGCTGGGCGCGGTGGAGGAAGCCACGGCCGACGAGGTGCGGCGCCTGTATGACACCAATGTGTTCGGCCTGCTCAACGTGACGCGCGCCGTGCTGCCGGCCATGCGCGCGCGCCGCAGCGGCCACGTCATCAATATTTCCTCGCTGGGCGGCTACCAGTCGGGCCCGGGTTTTGGCGTGTACTGCTCGACCAAGTTCGCGGTCGAGGGCCTGAGCGAAGCGCTGCACGGCGAGCTCGCGCCGCTGGGCATCCATGTGACGGTGGTGGAGCCCGGTTATTTCCGCACCGACTTCCTGGACAGCAACTCGCTGGCAGTGTCGCCGCGCATCCTGGACGACTACGCCGCCAGCGCCGGCCAGGTGCGCGTGGCCGCCACGCGCATCAACCACAACCAGGCCGGCGACCCGCTGCGGCTGGCGCAGGCCATGCTGGCGCTGGTGGATGCAAACGCCCCGCCGCTTCGCCTGCCGCTGGGCACCGACACGCTGCAGACGATTGCGGACAAGCATGCATTTGTCGAGGCCGAGGTGAAGGCGTGGAGGGCGCTGTCGGCGTCGACGGACTTTCCCAAAGAAGCGCTGGCGGCCTGAGCTGCACTGCTCACCCGGGACAGGGTTCTGATTTCTTCGGTGCCCTGTTTACTTCAGGCCGAATGCTTTCCTCAGGCTTGCATCCACAGGACCTGCAGGCATGAAGCGGCGCAATTTGCTCAAGAGGGATGCTTGTCCGGCTGGCGTGCAGCGCATACGCCATCTGCCAAGTGCCGCTTCCACGATTGTGTTTGCCACCTCCGAAGGTTCGGGTGCGCCGTTGATGCTCGCGGCGAGTGAGCGCGAGACAATGTCACGTTCATGGCCATAGTCCTCAATTTGCAATTTTGCCTGCGGCGAGCTGGTTTCCAGGTTGGTCCTGGTGTGGGAAGGCTCGACCAGTGCCACGCGGATGCCGAACTGACGCACCTCATGGTCCAGGGTTTCAGATAACCCTTCAACAGCATGCTTGGAGGCCGAATAAATCCCCATGTACGGTGCCGGGAGAAAGCCGAGCACGGAGCTGACATTGACGATCCTTCCGTGGCGTTGCGCCCGCATGTGGGGGAGGGCCGCCTGTGTGGTGCGCAATATGCCGAATACGTTGGTTTCGAACAGGGCTGTGGCCTCGCTGGTTGTTGTTTCCTCCACCGCGCCAATCATGTTCATTCCCGCGTTGTTGACCAGCACGTCGATGCGGCCGGCCTGGGCGACGATGGATTGGATCGCATGTCGAACGGAAACGTCGTCGCGAACGTCCATCTCAATGAGTTCGATGCCAGGCAGTGGTTTCGCTTTGGCAATGCTGCGCACGGTGCCGAACACCTGGCATCCTCGTTTGGCGAACTTTTCTGCGGCGGCACGCCCGATGCCCGACGACACGCCAGTAACAACGACAACGGTGGGTTTCGACATGGCAGATCCTTTTTGATGGGTGAATGATGATGAAGAGAAATCAGCGCGGATCTGCTTCTGTTGCCGGTCGGATCTTGAACCAGATGGAGTACATGGCTGGCAGGAACACCAGCGTCAGCACCGTCCCGGCGAAGGTGCCGCCGATCAGCGTGTAGGCGAGCGTCCCCCAGAACACCGAATGGGTCAGCGGTATGAAGGCCAGCATCGCCGCCAATGCGGTCAACACCACCGGCCGGGCACGCTGCACGGTGGCCTCGACAACCGCGCGAAACGGCTCCAACCCCGCCTGCTCGTTATGCCGGATCTGGCCGATCAGGATCAGCGTGTTGCGCATCAGGATGCCCGACAGCGCAATCAACCCGACCAGCGCATTGATGCCAAACGGCTGCCGGAACAGGATCAAGGTCGGCACCACGCCGATCAGCCCCAGCGGGCTGGTCAGGAAGACCATGACCATCGCCGAGATTGAACGCGTCTGAAAGATGATGATGAGCAGGGTGATGGCCAGCATGATCGGGAACAACGGCAACATCGCCGTCATCGCCTTGCCTGATTCTTCGATGGCGCCTGCCTGTTCGATGCGGTAGCCGCCCGGCAGCTTGTCCATGATGGGCTGAATTTGCTGGCTAATGGCTGCCGACACGTCCGGTGGCTGCAAGCCGTCGGCGATATCGCCCCTGACCGTGATCGTCGGCATGCGGTCGCGCCGGCGCATGATCGGCTCCTCCGCGCGCACGTCAACCTTGCCGACCTGCGACAGCGGTATGCGTTGCCCGGTGGCGCCGGTCAATGTGAAGTCCGCGATCCTGGCCGGGTCGAGCCGGATGTTGCCGGCCGAGCGGGCTGTGACCTGCACGGTGCGAATGTCCTCACGCACGGCGGTCAATGGAACACCGCTCAGCAAGAACTGCAGCTGTTGCGCCACGGCGCTGGAGGTCAAGCCCACGGCCTGCAATCGGTCTTGCTGCAAGGTGAAGTGCAGCGCGGGTGTGCGCGTTCCCCAATCATTGTTGACGGTGCGCATCGTCGCACTGGCATGCATGACCTGCTCCACTTCGGCCGCGATCTCGCGCAGCTTGTCCGGGTCTGGCCCGGTGATCCGGTAGGCGACCGGATACGGCGAGTAGGGACCAAACACGAGCTGGGTGACACGCACCCGCGCCCCAGGGGCGAGGCCGCCGGCAATCGCCTCACGCAACCGCGTTTTCAGCACCTCGCGCTCATCCTGGTTGTCGGTGCGCACCACGATCTTGGCAAACGAGGGATCGGGCAGTTCCGGCCCCATGGCCAGGTAAAAGCGCGGCGCGCCCTGGCCGACGTAGGCCGTGACGATCTTCGCTTCCGGTTGCTTGGCCAACCAGGCCTCCACCATCGCCGCGCTGGCGCTGGTCTGGGTGATCGAGGTGCCGTAGGGCATCTGCACCTCAATCAATACTTCGGGCCGGTCAGAGATCGGAAAGAACTGCTTTTTGACGACCGCCATGCCCAGGATGGCTGCCACGAACAGGCCCACGACGGAAGCTGCGACCAGCCACTTGCGCGCAATCACGCGCCCCAGAAATTGGCGGAAGCGGTTGTAGCGCGGCGTGTCGTAGAGCGCGTCGTGGCCGCCTTCGACCTTTTTGAGCTCAGGCAATAGCTTGACGCCGAGATAGGGTGTAAAGACCACGGCGACCACCCAGGATGCAATGAGTGCAATGCCGACGATCCAGAACATATTGCTGGTGTATTCGCCGGCAGTCGATCGGGCGAAGCCATTGGGCATGAAGCCGACAGCCGTGACCAGCGTGCCCGAGAGCATGGGCGCCGCGGTGTGGCTCCAGGCATAGGCGGAAGCGGCGACGCGGCTATAGCCTTCCTCCATCTTCACCACCATCATTTCGATCGCGATGATGGCGTCGTCGACCAGCAGGCCCAGCCCCAGGATGAGGGAGCCCAAGGTGATGCGGTCAAAATTCTTGCCGGTAGCAAGCATCACCACAAAGACCGCCGCCAGCGTCAACGGCACGGCCGCGGCGACCACGATGCCCACACGCCAGCCCATGCTGACAAAACACACCAGCATGACCACCAGCAGCGCGACGAGGAACTTGACCATGAACTCATCGACCGCCGAGCTGATGTTGACGGCCTGGTCTGTGACCTTGGCCAGGCTCATTCCCTGCGGCATATCGGCGTTGATCGCGGCGACCTCTTTATCGAGCGCCTTGCCCAGGTCGAGTCCATTCCAGCCGTCGCGCATGATGATGCCCAGCAGCAAAGCGGGCTCGCCGCCGTTGCGGATCATGAAAGTCGCCGGATCTTCATAGCCACGCTTGACTGTGGCGATATCCGACAGTTTTAAAGTGCGGCCTTGCGCCACGATCGGCGTATCGCGGATCTTTTGCAGCTCATCAAAAGCGCCGTCCAGGCGAATGAAGACCTGCGGCCCCTTGGTCTCCACGGAGCCAGCCGGCGTCAGGGCGTTCTGGCCATTGAGCGCGGCGAACACTTCCTGCGGGCTGATACCCAGTGTTGCCAGCCGCTCGTGCGAGAACTCGACATAAATCCGTTCGGACTGCTCGCCAATGATGTTGACTTTCTTGATGCCCGGCACGTGCAGCAATCGCTGGCGCAGCGTCTCCGCATCGCGGGCCAGCAAGCGCTGCGGCTCGCCTTTGGCCTTGAGCGCAAACAGCGCGAAAGTGACGTCCGCATATTCGTCGTTGACCATAGGCCCGATCACGCCGGACGGGAGGTTGCCGGTTTCGTCCCCGACCTTCTTGCGGGCCTGGTAGAACTGCTCCTGCACTTCCGAGGGCGGGGTAGTGTCCAGCAGGGTCAGGGTCGTGAAAGCCAGCCCCGGCCGGGTGTAGGTCTCACTGCGGTCGTACCAACGCAATTCCTGCAGCCGCTTTTCTATCTTCTCGGCGACCTGATCCTGCATTTCCTGCGGAGTTGCCCCCGGCCAGGCCGTGATGAGGGTCATCACCTTGACGGTGAAGGACGGGTCTTCCGCCCGGCCCAGCTTGAGGAAGGCCATAAGCCCTGCCAACGAGATCAGGCAGATCAGGAACAGGGTGACGGAGCGCTCGCGCACGGCGAGCGCCGACAGGTTGAAACGGCCTTCGCTCATGGCCGCGCGCTTGCAGTGACGGGCGCTTGAGCCGCGATGCGGATCTGCTCGCCTTCGCGCAACAGATGCGCGCCGAGTGCGACGATCCGATCACCCTGCTTGAGCTGGCCAGCGATGTAAGCACTGTCATCGCCCAGGCGTTGGACCTTGACCGGCCGCCACGAAACCTTGGCCGGCTCACCCTGGATGACCCAGACTCCTGGTCCTTTGCCCGCGTCGGACAGGGAAGCAATGGGTACCGAAAAGCCGGCTTGCGCGGTGGAATTGGCTTCCGGGATTTGAACGGTCACCGTGCTGCCCAATGGCGCGTTGGACAGCTCGCCATCGAGCACATAACGCGCCTCGAAAGTGCGCGTCAGGCGGTCCGCGGTGTTCGAGAGCTGCCTGAGCCTGGTCGGAACGGCTACGCCTTCCTGGCCAAAGAGGGTGGCCAGCCCGGTGGAGCCGACCGCGGGGCGCAGGGTTTCCGGCAGTTGGATGACGGCTTCACGGCGGCCGGCATGGGCCAGGCGCACCACCACCTGTCCCGCGCTGACGACCTGGCCGGGTTCCACCAGGGTTTCCATGACGATGCCGTCGCCATCCGCCACCAATTCCGTATAGCGGCTCGCGTTTCGGGCGACTTCCGCCTGGGCCTCGGCGGCATTGAGCTGGGCTTTGGCCGCGTCAGCCGCAGCCTTGACCTGGTCATAGGCCGAGGCTGAAATGGCACCGGTTCCGCGCAGGTCCTGGTAGCGGGCCTCGTCCTGCGCCGTTTGCTGCGCCCGCGCCCGGGCGGCGGCCACCGCTTCCAGCTGCGCATGGGCGGCGAGCTTCAGGTCGATGGGATCGATGCGCATGAGCGCTTGCCCGCGCTTGACGGTTTGCCCCGCATCGACAAGGCGTTCCAGCACCTTGCCGGAGACCCGAAAGCCCAGATCGCTTTGGACCCGGGCGGCTACGGTCCCGGTGAACGCGCGAGACGCAGCGACCGAGCCCTGAACGGTGGCCACCCGCACCATCGGCGCCTCGGTACGCGGATCAGATGGTGCCTTCTCGCCGCAAGCGGCCAACACAAAAGGCAATGCACAAATGGCAGTGGATGTAGCGAAGTAAGACCTGCGCATGAAAGTCCCATTGACGAAATGATTGGACTTTCATTATGAAACCAGTGACCAAATTAGTCAATAGTCACAGATTTGCGTCAAGGAGACAAGCTGCGGAGCACCAGGCTGGACAAATGCGCCGGCGCCTCTTTGTTGTAGTCAAAGCTGTGTTGCAGGAGCAAGGGATTGAGGTAGGGGCGGATGACCAGATAGATGGCCAGCGCCGTCTCATCCAGGGGGGTCTTGCGCTCGAAATCACCGGTTTGCCGGCCCTCCTGCAAGACGTCCTGGAGCAGTTTCTGGATGCGTTCTTCGTAGGCTTGAACCGCCTGCCAGCGCTCCGTAGCGGCCGAAGCGGCAATCTCGTAAAGCTTGCGGTCCTGGAAAAACAGGCGAAGGCTCGCCTCGGTCGCGACTTTAAACATCCGCCGCAGCTTCTCCGGCGGCGTCTCGGCCCCGGCAATGGCCGCACTCACCTCGGCCTCAATTTCGCGCAGGCAGTTCGCGCAGATCGCCTCGCCGATGGCCTGCTTGGACTCAAAGAACTTGTAGATGTAAGCCTTGGAAAACCCGATGGCCTTGGCGAGATCGGAGACGGTCGTTTTTTCGTAGCCGTAGCGGCTGAAATGCTCGGTGGCCGCGGTCACGATCTGGTCGCGCACGTCGTGGTCGGCCGGGCCGCGGGCGGAAACCGGGTAAGTGGTCGCTTTGTTCATGGTCTGTAGCTTACCCGCATCCAAGGACCTGAACAACGAGTGACCATATTGTATTATAGTCACTTCATCGACTACCTGATCCGGAACAAGTCCATGCAGCCCAAACGCACCCTTGCCATCTTCATTGTTGCCGCCCTTTCGGCCGGCTGCGCCGTCGGCCCCGACTACGTCAGGCCCGATACGCCCATGCCGCAACAGTACCTGGGCCAAGCCGCGGTCGACCAGCGGCAAGCCGCCGCCCGTGCCGATCTCGTCACATGGTGGACGGGTTTCGGTGATCCGCAATTGACCCGATTCATTACGCTGGCCTTGGCGCAGAACCTGGATCTCGCGCAGGCTTCCGCTCGGGTCACCCAGGCGCGCGCGGAACTGGGGGCGGCCAATGCCGCGTTGCTGCCTTCCGGCAATGTCAGCGGACAGGCAGCCAGGGCCTACCAATCCCTTGAAACGCCTCTGGGCAAAGTCTTGAGCGCCAACCCCGGTTTCGACCGCCACGGTAGTTCTTACGAAGCCAATCTGGGCGCGAGCTGGGAACTGGATGTATTCGGAGGCCTGCGTCGAGGCAAGGAAGCGGCGCTTGCCGGGTACCAGGCGTCAGAGGCCGGCGCAAGCGCCACCCGGTTGGCTGTGGCGGCACAAACCGCCGACACCTACATCCTCATTCGCGGGCTGCAAACCCGCCTCGACATTGTCCGCAGGCAGGTGCAAACGCAGCAGCAATTGCTCTCAACCATCAAGCTTCTGTATGGGAAGGGCTTGGCGGCCGAACTTCAAGTGAGTCAAGCCGAAGGTGCGCTGGCCCAGGTTCAGGCGTCCGTGCCGGTCCTTGAAGCGGGCCTGGATGTGGCCATGAACGCGCTCGACGTGATGCTGGGCTCGCCACCCGGAACGCATCGGTCGGAATTGGCGGGTGCCGGTGTCATCCCTGCGGCACCGCAAATCACTGCGACAGGCTCTCCGGGTGAGTTGCTCAGGCGCCGTCCCGACTTGATTGTGGCTGAGCGCCGCCTTGCCGCATCGAATGCCCGTATCGGCGTCGCCATTGCCGAGTACTACCCCAAACTCTCTCTGGGTGGGCTGATCGGCAGCGCAACATCGGTGTCCGGCGGCAACCTGTTCACCCGCGGCGCCGGTCAGGCCTCAGGCGTTCTGGGCCTGCGCTGGCGTCTGTTTGACTTTGGCCGCATCAACGCGCAGATTGATCAGGCCAGGGGCCAGGAGGCCGAGATGCTGGCTGCCTACCGGCTTGCCGTACTGCGGGCAACCGAGGACGTGGAAAACGCCTTCTCAAGTCTGGTCAAACGCGAGGAGCAGGCTGCCGTACTTACCCAAGGGGTGGACTCTCTCGGCCGCGCGCGAGCAGCTTCGTTTGCGGCGTATCAAAAAGGGGTACTCAGCCTGATCGAAGTCTTGCAAGCCGACGAAAACCTGCTGCGCGCCTCCGATGCGCGCGCGCAGGCGCAAACCGAGTCCGCACGCGCGGCGGTTGCGACATTCACGGCGCTCGGCGGTGGTTGGCAACCCCAGGAATCCAACGCGGTCGCAATGAAATAGACATCGCCCAACGTTTGGGAAATGGATTCGCGCTGAAGAGATCGATTCATTTCCTATGCCACGCAGGGCGCTGGTCCCTGAGGCCACATCCGCACCACCAACGCTGCCGCACCCGACACCGCGGCCATCACGCACACGCCCTGCCAGCCGGCGTGCGCCAGCACCACGCTGCCCAGCCAGGCGCCGCTGGCCATGCCGCTGAACATGCCGATAAAGAGAACGGCGTTGAGCCGGCTGCGCGCGGCGGGCTCTATGCTGTAGATGATGGTCTGGTGCGCGATCAGCGTGGCTTGCGCGCCCAGGTCGAACACCACCGCGCCTAAAGCAATCAACCACAGCTGGTCGGGGCCGGCGGTCATGGCGATAAAAGCGGCGGCCACCAGCGCCGCGCCCAGCCGGGTCACGACTTCCGGGCCTTTGCTGTCGGCCAGGCGGCCGGCCAGGGGGGCAGCCAGCGCACCGGCGGCGCCGGCCAGGCCGAAGGCGCCGGCCGCGCCGCTGCCCAGGTTAAAGGGCGCGGCATGCAGCATGATGGCCAGGGTGGACCAGAAGGCGCTAAAGCCTATGCTGATCAGCCCCTGGGCCAGGGCCGCGCGGCGCAGCGCGCCATGGCGTTTCCACAGCGTGGCCAGCGAGCCCAGCAGCGCCAAATAGGGCAGCTGCGTGGTCGGCTCAAAGCGCGGCAGGCGCCGCCACACGGCAATCCCCAACAGCGCAATGCTGACGGCCGCGGCCACAAACATGCTGCGCCAGCCGAGTTGCTCGGCCACAACGCCGGCCACCACACGCGACAGCAGGATGCCCAGCAGCAGGCCTGTCATCACAGTGCCCACGGTTTTGCCGCGCTGGGCTTCGGGCGCAAGCGTGGCGGCGGCCGGCACGATGTCCTGTGCCAGCGTGGCCGCCAGGCCGATGGCCAGACTGGCCAGCGCGAGCACCGCCACCGAAGGCGCACTGGCGGCCAGCAACAAGGCCAGCACCAGCGCCGCGGCCTTGCCGAGGATGATGCGGCGGCGGTCATAGCGGTCGCCCAGCGGCGCAAGCAGCCCAATGCCCAGCGCATAACCCAGCGTGGTCAAGGTGGGCACCAGGCCTATGGCGGCGGGCGTGGATTTGAATTCAGCAAGCAGCAGGGCCAGCATGGGCTGGCTGTAATACAGCGAAGCCGCGCCCAGGCCGGCGCCGGTGGCAAGCAGCAGGATCAGCGAAAGCGGCAGCGCCGGCGCGGCGTGGTCATGCGTATAAAGAGTGGAAGTCATGGCAAGAGTCCAGGTTTGAAGCAGGCTGCGAGTATGCGGGCCGGTTTTTGCGCTGTGAAGGCGGCTATTGGGCACAATGGTCATACGTCAAACGCATGCAAAAACGCAGAACAGACACCCCATGAAAACCGCGCCAGACCGGATTGAACTGATGCAGACCTTTGTGCGCATCGTGGAGGCGGGCAGCTTGTCGGCCGCCGCCGCGCAGATGAACGCCACCCAGCCCACGGTCAGCCGGCGCCTGCAGGCGCTGGAGCGGTCCCTGGGGCTCAAGCTGCTGCAGCGCTCCACCCATGCGATGAAGCTGACCGAAGACGGCGAGCGCTGTTTCAGCCGCGCCAAGGAGTTGCTGGGCAACTGGGACGCTTTTGAGGCCGACCTGCGCGGCACCCAGGAAGTGCCGGAGGGCACGCTGCGCGTGGTGGTGCCGCATGCGCTGGGCCAGCAGCAGCTGGTGGGGCCGGTGGTCGATTATTTGCGGCGCCACGAGCGCGTGACGGTGGAATGGCTGCTGCATGACGGCACGCCGGACTTCATCGCCCAGGGCATAGACTGCGCGGTGCATGTGGGCGCGGTGGAAGACCCTTCGCTGGTGGCCGTGAAGATCGCCGAAGTCCGGCGCATCGTGGTGGCCGCGCCGTCGCTGCTGCAGGGCAGGCCGCCGCCGCTGCAGCCGGCCGAGCTGCAGGCCCTGCCCTGGCTGGCGCTGCAGACCTTTTACCGCAACGAGGTGGCGCTGACGCGCCGCCACGCCGGCCGCGATAGCGAGGACCACCGCTTCGCGATACGGCCGCGCCTGGGCACGGACAGCCTGTTCGCGCTGCGCAATGCCACGCTGCTGGGCCTGGGCGCGAGCATCGCCTCGACCTGGCTGGTGGCCGACGATGTGGCCGAGGGCCGGCTGCTGCACCTGGCGCCCCAGTGGTGCGCCGCGCCGCTGCCGGTTTACCTGATCTATCCCTATTCGAGTTTTTACCCGGCCAAGCTGCGCCGCTTTGTGGAAGCGCTGCGCGAGGGCCTGCCCCCGGGCATGGGCCTGCCGACGCGGCCGGAACCGATGGGCATCGCCTGAGCGGGGGGCGGCTGCCGGGCTAAACCCGGGCCGTATCCACAGCCTGCTGTTGCAGCCAGGCGGCAAACACGTCCACTGCGCGGTTCGTGTTGGCGGTGGCCGAGCGCTGGCACAGGTAGTAGCCGCGGCCGGTGGGAACGCAAATATCGAAAGGCAGGACCAGCTGGCCGCTGCGCAGCTCGCTCTCGATCAGGCAGGGCTGGATGACGATGGCACCCATGCCGGCAGTGGCCGCGACGATAAGGTTGTTGCCAAGGTCAAAGCCGGGGCCCAGCGCGGGCAAGGTTTTTTTCACGCCCGCGCCCTCCATCCACACGGCCCAGTTGCCCGGGTAGTTGATGTGATGGAGCAGGGGGCGCGCGGCCAGGTCCGCCGGCTGCTTGAGGTTGCGCGCCAGCGCGGGCGTGCAGGCCGGCGTGATCTCCTTGCCCAGCAGGTAGCGCCCCTGGATGCCGCGCGGCCACTTTTTGCCGGGTAGCTTGAGCGCGATCCACAGGTCGACGTCGTCACGCGTGAAGTCTTCATCAAAGCGGAACTGGCGCAGCTCCACTTCGATGTCCGGGTTCAGGGCCTGGAAGCCGGCCAGCCTGGGAACCAGCCAGCGCGTTCCCAGGGTCGGCAGGACGCTGACCCGGACCTTGCGCTGCGCGGGCGCACCGCCGAACTGCGTGACCGCCGACTCCAGCCCGGCCACATGCACTTCCACCAGCTTCTGGAATTCACGCCCGCGGGCCGTGGGCACAACGCCCGTGGCCTGCCGGTCGAACAGGCTGCAGCCCAGCCTTTGTTCCAGCCGCAGGATGGCCTGGCTGACGGCGCCCTGGGTGACGGAGAGAACCTCGGCCGCGCGGCGAAAGCTGCCGAGCTGGCAGACCCCGAGAAAGGCGTGCAGCTCGGCCAGCGAAGGTGACTTGAACTTCATGGGGCACATTAGATCATCTAATCACTTGCTTTGAAATTGTCGTTTGCCCTGCGGCGGCCATGGCCGCACACTGCGGCCCATGAGCAACTCCGAGCCCGTCAAAGTCATCCCCCCCGCCGACGATCCCATCGCGCTGGTATGCGATTCACCACACAGCGGCACTTACTATCCGCAAGACTTCGACTTCGCGATCGAATTGCAGCAGCTGCGGCAATGCGAGGACACATTGATCGAACAGCTGTGGGACACCGCACCGCTGGTGGGCGCGACGCTGGTGCACGCGACCTTTCCGCGCAGCTACATCGACGCCAATCGCGCCGAGGACGACATAGACCTCGCGATGCTGGACGGCGAATGGAACGGGCCGGTGGCCCCCTCCGATCGCTGCCTGCGGCTGGGCAACGGCCTGGTCTTCAGCAAGACACCGACGCTGGAGCCGATCTACAACCGCAAGCTCCACGCCCGCGAGATTGCGCAGCGGATTGAAAGCTGCTGGCGGCCGTATCGCCGCGCGCTGACGGACGCACTGGCCGGCGCAAGCACACGGCAGGGCGGGTGGTGGCACCTGAACCTTCACTCCATGCCCAGCAATGCCTATGCGCGCCTGGGACTTCCCGAGAAACCCCTGGCCGACATCGTGCTGGGCAACCTGCACGGCGCGAGCTGCGACGCGGCGTTTGCGGATGTTGTGGGCGAGGCCTTCAGGCGCCACGGTTACACAGTGGCGCTGAACGACCCCTATGCGGGCCAGGACCTGGTGCGCAGCCTGGGCCGGCCCGCGCTGGGGCAGCACAGCCTGCAGGTAGAGATCAACAGGGGCCTTTACCTCAACGAAAAAACTCGCGAGCCCAAGCGGCAGTTTCCTGAACTCAGGAAGCGCATCCACCTGGTGCTGCAGGACATCGCGAGCTACATCAGGGAAGAAACCATTCAGGCCGAACGCAAGGCCCAGCTCAAGGTCAAGGACACAGCATGACACTCATCCGCAACCGCAGGCAGGTTCTCGGCATGGCGGCCGGCGCCGCCGGCGCGATGGCCTGCCCGGCATTCGGCCAGGCGCGCGCCTGGCCCAACCGGCCCATCACGCTGATCGTGCCTTTTCCGCCCGGCGGCGCTGTGGATATTTCGGCGCGCGCCATCTCCGACAAACTGGGCAGGCTGCTGGGCCAGCCGGTGGTGATCGACAACAAGGCCGGCGCGGGCGGCGCCATAGGCACGGGCATCGGCGCGAAGGCCGCGCCCGATGGCTACACGCTGGTCGTCACTTCGCAATCGACCCATGTGGTGAACCCCGCGGTCTCGGCCAACCTGCCATACGACGCGGTCAATGATTTTGCCTACATCACGCTGATCGACAGGCTGCCCAACGTGCTGGTCGCCAGCGCCAAGTTGCCCGTCAAGAACTTTGCCGAGTTTGTGCGTTATGCCAAGGCCAATCCAGGCAAACTGAACTACGCCTCGTCGGGCAACGGCTCGGTGGCGCACCTGAGCATGGAGCTGCTCAAGGCCAAGCTGGGCCTGTTCATCACGCACATCCCTTACCGGGGGTCCGGCCCGGCGCTGACGGATTTGCTGTCGGGGCAGGTGCAGCTGACCTGGAACAACCTCTCGTCCAACCTCGGCATGCTGCAGAACGGGAGCCTGCGCGCACTGGCCGTCGCGGCGCCGCTGCGCGTGCCGCAGCTGTCGGATGTTCCCACCTTTGACGAACTCAAGCTGCCCGACCTCAACCTCACCTCGTGGACGGGGCTGGCGGCGCCGGCAAAGACGCCGGAGCCCATCATCCAGACGCTGTATGACGCGATGCGCAGCATCCTGCGCGACAAGGACACGCAGGAACTCTGGCGAAAGCGCGGCGCCATGCTTCCCGAGAATGTACGGCCCGCCGAGTACCGGCAGGAAGTGATTCAGCGCATCCAGTTCTTCAAGAACGTCGCGCAGGCCAACAAGATTGTTCTGGACTAGGGCCTTGCGCATGAATCACCGCCACCCTGGCGCCATGCCACAGCCGGACGGCTGACGCCCACGCCTTTACCCCTGAATTTTCTTGCTGCCTGCTGAAGACGAAGTCTTCAGCGGCCTGGGCGAACTTTGCCCGCAGAAACCCAAGCGGCGGTGATGAATCTCCGCCATCGATAACAACTTTTGAGGAGTGAGGGATGAAACTGAAGATGATCTGCCTGGCCGCGGTAGCCGCCGGCGCAATAACACCCGTGGCCGCGCTGGCGCAAAGCACGGTGACGATTTACGGCAGGATGGATACCAGCTTCGAAAACTCGAAGACCGGCTCCCTATCCCAGACCTTGATCACGGGCAACGCCTCCCGGCTGGGCTTCAAGGGCGTCGAAGACCTGGGCGGCGGACTCAAGGCCCTGTTTGGGCTCGAGATGGGGATTTCTTCCGACACCGGGGCATCGAGTTCGCCCATGTATCGCAACTCCTACGTGGGGATCGGCGGCGACTTCGGCGTTGTCAACATCGGCCGCATTGATTCGGCCGCACCCAGCCGCACGCCGATTTATGCCATCCTGAGCCGGAATGTGGAGTACGTGATCCACGATGCGGGCGCCACCGCCATAGGCACCTCCATCTTCAATGCACGCACACGCGTGTCGAACGCCATCGGCTATGCCAGCCCGGTCATCGGCAATTTTGTCTTCCGCGCCGGCCACTACCTCAACGGCGAAGGCCTGGCGGAAAACCCGGCCGGCCCGATACGCTTTGAAAGCGACTATAAGCAGACCGATGTGTCGATCAGCTACGGCGAAGGCGGCGGGCCCCTGGGACTGGGCTTTGGCTACGGCAGCGACAGCAAGCGCGGCGGCGCACTGCTCAATGACTTCAAGAGCAAGTGGATGCTGGTCGGCTCCTACGACTTCGGCGAAGTCCGCGCCTGGGCGGTTTACAACCGCGACAACTTCGCGGGCGGACCGCTGTCACGCAGCAAGGTCGATGCGCAGATGATCGGCGCCTCCTGGGACCTGACGCCTACCAGCAAGATCATGGGCAACTACATCCGCAAGGATGTGCAGAGCGATCCGGCAGGCAAGCTCAAGCGCTTCCAGGCAGG
>NZ_FNHX01000021.1 GCF_900103405.1 Polaromonas sp. JS666
CCCCGTCCTGGCTGGGCCGAGCAGCGCAGACGGAGGAGGGATAAGGGCTGGCGTTGTCTGAGCGAAGCGCAGCGTAGCGAGTTTAGCCAGACCCCCTCCGCAGTCGAGCAGCGCAGGTTGCCCGCAGCGCAGCGAAGGGACCCAGACTGCGGGTCGCCTTTCTTTTGCTTACTTTTGGTGTTTGCGTAACTTCGCTACGCGAAGTGAGCAAACCCCGCGCGCGTAGCGCGCCGTTTGGCGAAGAAAAGAAAACCCGCCTTGCGGGTTTCGATAAAAGTGAGTTGCCGCCGGGCAACCCCCGGCCAGCAGAACTAAAAAGAGGAAAGAGGAAAGAGGAGGAAGAGCGCGCAAGACCGGCGCAAGACCCGGCATCAAAACGTTTCCCAGCTTCCGCCACCGGCCATGGCAAGGTCGCCCTTTGCCGGTTTGCGTGGCGCGGCAATCGCCTCGCGCACTTGCGGCGGCTGTTTGGGCGTCGCGGGCCGGGTCACGCTGGCGCGCGGCTGCTGCGCAGCAGGCGCATGCCCGCCATGGACCTTGAACACACTCACCACCTGCGACAAGCCGCTGGCCTGCTCTTGCAGCGACGACGCCGCGGCGGCCGCTTGTTCAACAAGTGCCGCATTCTGCTGCGTGACCTGGTCCATTTGCGTAATCGCCTGGTTGATCTGTTCAATGCCCGAGGTCTGTTCCTGGCTGGCGGCCGTGATCTCGGCCATGATGTCGGTCACGCGTTTGACGCTGTCGACGATCTCGTCCATGGTCTTGCCGGCTTCGGCGACCTGGCTGCTGCCCTCCTCGACCTTGCTCACCGAATCATCGATCAGGGTCTTGATCTCTTTGGCAGCGGCGGCGCTGCGCTGCGCCAGGTTGCGCACCTCGGCCGCCACGACCGCAAAACCCCTGCCCTGTTCGCCGGCACGGGCGGCTTCCACGGCGGCATTGAGCGCCAGGATATTGGTCTGGAAGGCAATGCCGTCGATCACACCAATGATGTCGACAATCTTTCTGGACGATGCATTGATCGCGCCCATGGTGCCCACCACCTCGGCGACCACCGTGCCGCCCTTGACGGCGACACTGGACGCGGACACCGCCAGCTGATTCGCTTGGCGCGCATTGTCGGCATTCTGTTTGACGGTGCACGTCAGCTCCTCCATCGAAGCCGCCGTCTCTTCGAGCGAACTGGCCTGTTGTTCGGTGCGTGAGGACAAATCATGGTTGCCGGCCGCGATCTCGCTGCTGGCCGTTGCAATCGTGTCGGTGCCGCTGCGCACATTGCCGACGATGCCGACCAGGTTGTCTTGCATGGTCTTCAAGGCCTGCAGCAGTTCGGCGGCCTCGTCGCGGCCTGTGCTGTGCACGGGCTGGGTCAGGTCGCCGTCGGCGATAAAACGCGCGCTGCGCGCCGCCTGGCGCAAAGGCCCGGTGATGGAGCGGGTCAGCACAAAGGCCGAGGCCGCGCCCAGCAGCAAGGCCAGCACCGCGCCCACAACCAGGATCAACCGGCCCTGGGCCGCGTTTTCTTCGGCGCGCACCAGCGCGGCGTCATACAGCTTTTGCTGCTGCTCTTCGAGTTTGTGGATGCTCTCGCTGTAGGCCTCGGCCAGCGGCTTGAGCTCGCGCTCCAGCACGGCGGTGACGTCTTCCCCGGCCTGCCGCCGCTTGAGCACGGCGGCGCGCGGCGTGCGGTAGGCCTCGCGCGCGGCGTCTATGCTGGCCAGCAGTTTTTTGCCCTCTTCCGTCTGGACCAGCTCGACCAGGCGTTTGCGCGAGGCATTCGAGATTTCCGAGGTCTTGTCCATGTCGGCCTGCCACAGCGGGATGCGGCTGGTGTCGGCGTCCATGATGGAGGCGCGGGTGCGTATCCAGTTCAGGTCTATGGTCTGGCGCCATTGCACCGCCATCTTGAGCTTTTCGTTGTCTATGGTGCCCAGCTGGTGGGTGGTCTCGGCCAGGCCCTGCAGGCGCCAGACGCCGGTGGCGGAAATCGCCGCCATGATAAAAAGAAGCAGGCCGAAAGCCAGCGCCAGGCGGCTGCCGACCTTGATGTTGTTGAGTGACATGGGTGCGAACTTTCAGGGTTTGAAGGGCTTAAAGCGTGGCGCGCTCTATCAGCGCCATGTCGCTGCTGGACATGAGTTTGTCGATATCGACGAGGATGAGCATGCGTTCGTCCAGCGTGCCCAGGCCTATCAGGTATTCGGTGTCCAGCAGCGCGCCCATCTCAGGCGCGGGCCTGACCTGCTCGGGGCTGAGCGTGATCACGTCCGAGACGCTGTCCACCACCATGCCCATCACCCGGCTCGCGATATTCAGGATGATGACGACCGTGAACTGGTCGTAGCTGGGCGTGCCAAGGTTGAACTTGATGCGCATGTCCACAATCGGCACGATGATGCCGCGCAGGTTGACCACGCCTTTGATGTGTTCGGGCGCATTGGCGATGCGCGTCACCGTGTCGTAGCCGCGTAATTCCTGCACTTTCTGGATGTCCACGCCGTACTCTTCCTGGCCCAGGGTAAAGGCCAGGAACTCCAGCGCCTTGCCGGTGGCCGCTTCGGCTTGTTTGTTTATCTCGTGCATACGCACTCCTTTAGAAATCAATGGCTGTCTGTACTTATCGGCTGGCTGCGACGCAAACTTAAGAGCTACTCACGGGGCCTCCCGACCTAAAAAGTTTCCCAACTGCCGCCGGCCACAGCCAGTTCACCGCTGGCGGGCACGGCTTTGCGCGAAGCCGCGATGGCCTGGCGAGCCTGGGGCGGCTGTTTAGGCGTGGCGGCTGGCCTGCTGGCGGCCGGGCGGCGGGCCGGTGTGACGTGCCCTCCCTCGACCTTGAACACGCTGACCGCGTCCGACAAGCTGCCGGCCTGCTCCTGCAGCGAAGACGCCGCGGCGGCCGCTTGTTCGACAAGCGCCGCGTTCTGCTGCGTGACCTGGTCCATCTGTGTGATGGCCTGGTTGATCTGCTCTATGCCGGATGTCTGTTCCTGGCTGGCGGCGGTGATCTCGGCCATGATGTCGGTCACGCGTTTGACGCTGTCGACAATCTCGTCCATGGTCTTGCCGGCTTCGGCGACCTGGCTGCTGCCCTCCTCGACCTTGCTCACCGAATCATCGATCAAGGTCTTGATCTCTTTGGCCGCCGCCGCGCTGCGCTGGGCCAGGTTGCGCACCTCGGCCGCCACCACGGCAAAACCCCGGCCCTGTTCGCCGGCACGCGCCGCTTCCACGGCGGCATTGAGCGCGAGGATATTGGTCTGGAAGGCAATGCCGTCTATCACGCCAATGATGTCGACGATTTTTCTGGACGATGCATTGATCGCGCCCATGGTGCCGACCACCTCGGCGACCACCGTGCCGCCCTTGACGGCCACACTGGACGCGGACACCGCCAGCTGATTCGCTTGGCGGGCGTTGTCGGCATTCTGTTTGACGGTGGAGGTCAGCTCTTCCATCGAAGCCGCCGTCTCTTCAAGAGAGCTCGCCTGCTGCTCGGTACGCGATGACAAGTCATGGTTGCCGGCCGCGATCTCGCTGGACGCGGTGGCAATCGTGTCCGTACCGCTGCGCACATTGCCAACAATGCCCACCAGGGCGTCATTCATGTCCTTGAGCGCTTGCATGAGCTGGCCGGTCTCGTCCTGGCTCTCAACCTCAATCCGGCTGGTCAGGTCGCCGGCGGCCACCGCGCGGGCCACCTGCACCGCATTCGACAGCGGCCGGGTGATGCTGCGCACCAGCAGCCAGGCCAGCAGGGCGCCCAGGCCCAGCGAGACCACGCTGCAGACCACCAGCAGCAGGCTGATCCTGGCGCGCAATGCCTCGCCGCGCTGCGCCGCGTCATCGAGCAGCTCGCGCTCGGTGTCCACCATCTTCTGCACGCCGGCCAGGTAGTCGCGCGAAGTCGGCTCAAAACGTTCGTTGAAGATGCGGTTCGCGCCCTCCATGTCGCCGGCCTGCTTGGCCTTGCTGACGTCCTCGCGCGCGGCCAGGTAGACCTTGCGCAGCTCACCGACCTTGTCGAAGAGCTGCTTTTTCTCGGGCGTGTCCATCTGCTGCTCAAGGAATTTCTGCAGCTCGTTGGTGTTCTTGATCGAGGTTGCCGAGGCCGGCGCGAAATAGGCGACCAGGCCGACGTCGCTGCTCTTGGCGATGGCCGCGGCGCGCTGTATGCCCGCGGTGGTGTGGCGCAGCCAGTCGGAGCCTGCCCGCTCGGTCTTGATGTTCTTCTCGACCATGGCCTTGATTTCCTCACCCAGCTGGCTGAGCTTGAGGACGGCGAGCACGCTGCTGGTCAGAAACAGCGCAAGAATAAGGCCGACCACGACGGCCAGGCGCTTGCCGATGGAGAGATTGCCTAAAAACATGATGGGAACTCCAGAAGAAAAGATGGCCGCTCAGGATGTGGCGGCGTTGATCAGGGCCATGTCGCTGCTGGACATGAGCTTGTCGATGTCGACGAGGATCAGCATGCGGTCGTCCAGCGTGCCCAGGCCTACCAGGTATTCGGTGTCCAGCAAGGCGCCCATCTCGGGTGCGGGCCTGACCTGGTCGGCGTCCAGCGTGATCACGTCCGAGACGCTGTCCACCACCATGCCCATCACGCGGCTGGCGATGTTCAAAATAATCACCACGGTGAACTGGTCGTAGCTGGGCGTGCCCAGCTTGAACTTGATGCGCATGTCCACAATCGGCACGATGATGCCGCGCAGGTTGACCACACCCTTGATGTGCTCGGGCGCATTCGCGATGCGCGTCACCGTGTCGTAGCCGCGCAGCTCCTGCACTTTCTGGATGTCCACGCCGTACTCTTCGTGGCCCAGCCTGAAGGCCAGGAATTCGAGGGCCTTGCCGGCTGATGCGGGGTTGTTGTGTGTCTCGTGCATACGCACTCCTTTGGAATCAATGGACATCTGTCTCTACCGTGTATCTATCGGCCGGCCTGATGAAAACTCAAGAGCTACTCACCAGGCCGTCCTGGCGTTTGGGTGAATTCATCTCCGCGGATGGCATGGCCTTCGCGGCCCGGGGCCGTGCGGCCGCGGCCGGCTTGCGCGGCGCCTCCTGCAGGCCCAGCGCCTCGGCCAGGCCGGCGCGCAGCCGACTGATGGCCTGGCTGTGCAGTTGGCAGACGCGCGACTGGGTCACGTCGAGCACCGCGCCAATTTCGCGCAGGTTCAGCTCTTCCTCGTAATAAAGGCTGAGCAGCAGCTGCTCACGCTCGGGCAGCTCGCCTATGGCGGCGATCAGCTGGCGCCGGAAGTCGCCCTGCAGCAGCTGCGTGAGCGGCTCGTCGGCCATCACGCTGTCGCCGTGGTCTTGCCGGTCCAGGAAGCTGCTCTCGCCGGCCTCGCCGTCGCCGCGCTCAAAATCCTCGTAGTAGACAAGCTGGCAGCCGTGTATCTCGTGCAGCAGCTGCTGGTAGGCCGCCAGCGGCAGCTCCATGGCCTGGGCGATCTCGCTTTCACTGGGCGCGCGGCCCAGCTTTTGCTCCTGCGCGCGCACCGCCATGGACACGCTGCGCGAAGACCTGCGCAGGCCGCGCGACACCCAGTCGTTGGCGCGCAGCTCGTCGAGCATGGCGCCGCGTATGCGCTGGCTCGCGTAGGTCTCGAACTTCGCGCCCTGGTCGTCCTGGTATTTTTCGGCGGCGTCCAGCAAGCCCATCATGCCGACCTGTATCAGGTCGTCCAGCTCCACGCTGGCCGGCAGCCTGGCGATCATCTGCAGCGCCAGCCTGCGCACCAGCGGCGCGTGCTGCGCCAGCAGCTCCGACGGGGCCGGCTGGGCCATCTTTCCCTGGGGGGTGTACATGGAAGGATTCCTCCTGCTTCTTGAACGGTCGGGTATCAGGCGGCGGCCGCGTGGAAGCGGTCCACGCGCGGCGCGCTGTCTGCTTCGGCGGCGGGCCGCGCCGGCCAGCGCAGCAGCGCCGAGGCCAGCCGGTAAAAATCCGCCGCGGCCGGGCTGCCCGGAAAGGCTTCGACCACACTGAGGTTGAACCCGCGCGCCTGGTCCAGTTGCGGGTCGGCGCTGATGCAGCCGGCCGGCTCCAGCGCCAGGCCCAGGTAGCGGCTCGCGGCCCCGGCCAGGTTGGCCAGGATGCGCTGGGCCTCGGCCTCGCCGGCCGCATGGTTGACCAGCACACGCACGCGCCGCAGCCCATGGGCCTGCTGCAGCCGCTTGATGCGGGCATAGGCGGCAGTGATGGCTTCGGCCTGCGGCCTCACCAGCACCACCATCTCGTCGGCCCGGGCCGCGAGCGGCGACAAGGTGCCCTCTTCGCCCAGCACCGCGTCGAGCAGCACCAGCCGGCCGCGGCGCCGCGGCGGCCCCGAAGGCGCATCGCCGCGCTCATCGACCAGGTGCACGTCCTGGCCCAAACGCGCCAGCGCCGCCGCGAGGTTCAGCGTGACGCTGCTCACGCCCGCGCCCGGCGCGCCGGCAACAAAAGCCAGCAGCCGGCCCGGGCTGTTCGCCATCAGGCGCCTGAGCCCGTCGGCCTGGTCGTTGCCCGGTGTCTTCACGTGTCCATCCTCAGCCGCGCGCGGCGGGCATGTGCGCCGGCAAGGGCTGGTCCACGCCCTCAGTCTCCAGCGCATCCAGCAGCACCAGCAGCTTGCCCAGGCCTTCGAGCAGCACGGCGGCCGGCACGGGCCGGCCCGCTTTGGGCGCGCGCCCGGCCAGTTGCGCGAGTGCCGCGCGTGCCGTGTCGGCCCAGCCGTCCTGCAGGCCTTGCAGCAGGAAGACGGTGGCGCAGGCCTGGCCGGCAATCAGCCGGCGCGCGGGCACGTCGGCCGCATCGAGCTGGCCAATGCCCTGGCCCAGCAGCTTGAAATAGGGTTCGGCGGCGCTGCGCCAGGCCGGCCACTGCGCCATGCGTTGCGCCGGCACCCGCACAGCGTCGCCGGCCAGCACATAGCTGTGGGCCAGCAGCTTGCCGCTCTGGGCATCGACCATGCGCCTGACCACACAGCGCAGCACCGGCAGCGGCGGCTGTGTGCCCGGCGCCAGCTCATCGAGCTCGGGCCGCAAGCTGATGCGCGCCTCGGCCACCGACATCAGGGCCGCCTTCTTGCGGTAGACCACGGGCTGGGCCGCGCCGAAGTCCAGTCCCGCGGCCAGCTTGCCCAGCGTGCCGCGCGCGCCGGTGTCCGCATCGACAATGCGCATGGCCGAGCTGCCGGCCGCCGCCCAGGCGTGCCCGTCTTTTTGCCACTGGCGGATCAAGCCGGCCTCGGGCACTTGCGCGAACAAATGGACCACGGCCCTGCCCAGCGCGGGCTGCAACGCCCACCCTGCCGGCCGTGCCGGGTCTGCATGGCCTTGCAGCGGCGCCGCGAACACCTGGCCGGTGCGGTCCGACAGCAGCAGCGTGGCGACCAGCCCTTGCGCCGCTTCGCTGCCGCGCGCCTCACCGGCCACGGCCAGCACATGGCCATCGCACAGCGCGGCGCTGTCCTCCACGGCCCGGGACAGCAGCACCCGCGACACGCCTTGCGCGTCCTCGGCATCCGCAGGGGCCGAAAGCTGCCGCCACAGCGCGCGCGTTTCCTCAAAGCCTATGCCGCCCTTCGACAGCGCGGCCGCGTTGGCGGCCAACTCTTGCGCGTTGTGCGTCAGGGCATTGATCAGTTGCCGGCATTGCGCGCGCAGGCGCTCGCTGGCGGCTTGCGCCTCTTGGTCAGCGGCCGCGGGTTTGTCCTCAAGCCCAGGCTCGCTGGGCACAAACAGCGCGCTGCGGCTTTTCGCCTGGAACACGCTGTCGACCAGGGCACGGCCGTCGGCCGGCGCCAGGTGTTCGGGCACTTGCTGGCCGCTGGAGATGTAATGCACCGGCAGCTGGTGGCGTATCGCCATGTCGATCAGCGCGCCCGGGTGCGTGGCCTCGTCGACCTTGGTGAAGATGCAGCCGGCCAGGTCCCAATCGCTATTGGTGCCACCGGGCTTCTCGCCATGGCGGTAGGCCTGCACCACTTCATTCAGGGTGTCGCCGTGGCTGGAGGCATTGAGCAGCAGCAGGCGCTTGACCGGCCGGCTCGCGCCGCACAGCATGGCGATTTGCCCGGCGACCGCGCGGTCGCGCTGGCTCATGCCCACGGTGTCTATCAGCACCATGTGTTTGTCGCGCAGGCCGGCCAGCACCCGGTCCAGGTCGGCCGCGTCCTTGACCGCATGCACCGACACGCCCAGGATCTGTCCGTAGATGCGCAGCTGCTCGTACGCGCCTATGCGGTAGCTATCGGTGGTGACCAGGGCCAGTTTGTCGGCGCCAAAGCGCATCACGCAGCGCGCCGCGAGCTTGGCCGTGGTGGTGGTCTTGCCCACGCCGGTCGGGCCCATGAGCGCATACACGCCGCCCTCGTCCAGCAGCGCGCCTTCGTCCTCGAGCAGGGGCATGCGGCGCGCCAGCTCGGCCTTCGCATAGTCCATGCCCTGCGCCTGGCCCTGGCCCGTGGGCAGGTCCTGCAGGATGTCCTTGGCCAGGCGCGCGCTGAAACCCGCGCCCAGCAGGGTGCGCAGCAAATGGCCGCGCACCGGGTCGCGCCGCTGCTTGTCGTTCCAGGCCATGCCGGCCAGCTGCTCTTCAATCATGCCGCGCATGGAATGGATTTCGCGCAGCACGGCGTCGCTTTCGGCTGGCGGGTTCACGGGAGCGGCGGGCACGGCCGGCGCGGGCACCGCAACAAACTCATCGAGTGCCGCAAGCACCTCCACGCCTTCGGCCGTCACGCGATTCGACAGCACCACGGCATCGGGGCCCAGTTTTTCGCGCACCAGGCGCAAGGCCTCGCGGCTCGAAGGCGCGACGACCCGGCAGGTCTCACCGGTGTTGATGCTGCGGCTGTTCACGTCGTGGCTCCAATCGTGGCGGTCACCTGGATGGTGCGGGTGTCGGGTATCTCAGCGTGCGACAGCACCTTGAGCTGCGGCAGGCTGCGGCGCAGGAAGCGCGCCAGCAGCACGCGCAGCGGGTGTTGCACCACCAGCACCGGCGCCAGGCCCAGCCCGGCCTGGCGATCCATGGCCTGCTGGGCTTCGCGCAGCAGCCTGTCGGCCAGGCCCGGCTCCAGGCCGGCGCTGTTGGCCAGGGCCTGCAGCAGCACACGGTCCAGCGCGCTGTCCAGGCCTATCACCTGCAGGGCCTCGTTGCCCGGGAAAATCTGCTGCACGATGGCGCGCGACAGCGACAGCCGTATCAGCGAGCTCAGCTCGGTGGTGTCGCTCACGGTGGGCGCATGCTCGGCCAGCACGTCGAGGATGGTGCGCATGTCGCGTATCGGCACGTTTTCCTCAAGCAGGTTTTGCAGTACTTTCTGCAGCGTGGTGAGCGAAAGCGTCTTGGGCACCAGGTCCTGCACCAGCATGGGCGACTCCTTGCCTATACGGTCCAGCAGCTGCTGCACTTCCTGGCGGCCCAGCAGATCGGCCGCGTGCGCGTGGATCAAATGGTTGAGGTGCGTGGCCACCACAGTGCTGGCGTCGACCACGGTGTAGCCGTAGATCTGCGCCTGCTCGCGCAGGCCGCTGTCTATCCAGGTCGCGGGCAGGCCGAAAGCCGGGTCTTTTGTCTGCGTGCCCGGCAGGGGGGCGCTGACCTGACCCGGGTTGATGGCCATCCACTGGCCGGGAAAGGCCTCGCCCTCGCCGATCTGCACGCCCTTGAGCTTGAGCACATAGGCGTTGGGCTTGATCTCCAGGTTGTCGCGGATATGCACCACGGGCACCAGGAAACCGATGTCCTGCGCGAACTTCTTGCGTATGCTTTTGATGCGGCCCAGCAGCTCGCCGTTCTGGCTTTTGTCCACCAGCGAGATCAGCCGGTAGCCGACCTCCAGCCCCAGCGGGTCCACCAGGGCCACGTCGTCCCAGCTGGCTTCCTGCGATTCGGCCGGGGCCGGCGGCGGCGGCGCTTCCGCCGCGGCGGCCGCGCCCACGGCGCCGCGCTGCAAGATGCGCCGGCCCAGCCAGACCAGGCCGCCCGCGATGATCAAAAACGCGATATTGGGCATGCCGGGGATCAAACCCATCAGGCCAATCACGCCGGCCGTCAGGAACAGCACCTGCGGGTTGGCAAAGAGCTGGCCCGTGAGCTGGCCGCCCACGTCTTCGTCGGTGGTGACGCGCGAGACGATGACACCGGCCGCCGTGGAGATCACCAGCGCCGGGATCTGCGCGACCAGGCCGTCGCCGATCGCCAGCAAGGTGTAGCTCGTGGCCGCCTGCGAAAAATCCAGCCCGTGCTGGGCCATGCCGACGATCAGCCCGCCGATGATGTTGATCACCAGGATCAGCAGGCCGGCCACCGCATCGCCGCGCACAAACTTGCTGGCGCCGTCCATGGAGCCGTAGAAGTCGGCCTCCTGCGCCACTTCGGCGCGGCGCTTGCGCGCCACGTCCTCGCCGATCAGGCCGGCGTTGAGGTCGGCGTCTATCGCCATCTGCTTGCCCGGCATGGCGTCCAGCGTGAAGCGCGCGCCCACCTCGGCGATGCGGCCCGCGCCCTTGGTGATGACCATGAAGTTGATCACCACCAGGATGATGAAAACCATCACACCGACCGCGAAGTTGCCGCCCACCAGGAAGTGGCCGAAGGCCTCGATCACCTTGCCGGCCGCGTCGGGCCCGGTGTGGCCTTCCATCAGCACCACACGCGTGGAGGCAACGTTGAGCGACAGGCGCAGCAGCGTGGTGAACAGCAGCACGGCCGGAAAGGCCGCGAAGTCCAGCGCCTTCATCGTGTACATGCTGACCAGCAGCACCATGATGGACAGCGCGATGTTGAAGGTGAACAGCAGGTCCAGCAAAAACGGCGGCAGCGGCAGCACCATCATGCTGAGGATCAGGATGATGAGCACCGGGCCGGCCAGGCCCTTGCCTTTGCCGCCGGCCATCATCTGGCGCGGCAGGCGCATCAGGTCGTCGACCAGCGTCATGCGGCGGCTCCCGCCGGGGCTAGGGGAGCAAATGGGTCCAGCGACTCAGGCACCGGCAGGTCGCGCGGCGCGCGCGGCGGCGCCACGCCGCCCTCGGCCGCGCGCCGCAGCTGGTAGGCCCAGGCCAGCACCTCGGCCACGGCCGAATACAGCGCCGCCGGGATTTCATCGCCGAGCTTGGTGTGGCGGTACAGCGCGCGCGTCAGCGGCGGCGCCTCCAGCACCGGTATCTTGTGCTCCTCGGCCATGGCGCGTATACGCAAGGCCACCAGGTCGGTGCCCTTGGCGATCACGCGCGGCGCGCGCATATCCTGGTCCAGGTATTGAAGGGCGACGGCAAAGTGCGTGGGGTTGGTGACGATGATGTCGGCCTTGGGCACCTCGGCCATCATGCGGCGCTTGGCCATCTGTTGCTGCTGCCGGCGTATCTGCGCCTTGATGTGCGGGTCGCCCTCGCTTTCCTTGTTCTCCTGGCGCAGGTCTTCGCGCGACATGCGCAGCTTGCGCGCGTGGCTCCAGAGCTGGTAGGGCACGTCGATGCCGGCCACCAGCAGCAGCGAGGCGATGATCAGCGCGCAGCTGCCCGCCACCAGGTGCAGGGTGTGCGGCAGCGCGGCATGCGAGGGCTCGCGCATCAAGCCCATGATGGCGCCCAGGTCATCGGCAATGACCCACCAGGCGACGCCGCCCACCAGCACCGACTTGAACAAAGTCTTGACGAGTTCGGCCAGCGACTCGACCGAGAACATGCGGCCTATGCCGGCAACCGGGTTGAGCTTGGAAAAATTCGGCGCCAGCGACTGGGCCGACAGCAGCCAGCCGCCCAGCAGCATGGGCGCCACCAGCGCGGCCACCAGCATCATCAGCAGCACCGGCAGCAGCGCCTGCATGGCGTGCAGCACGGCCGTGCCGGCCTGGTTCATCATGTGCGAGGCATCAAAGGCCGAGGCGCGCTCGAACTGCAGGCCGCCGCGCAGCGCGCTGTTGAAATGCCCGCCCATCATCTCGCCCAGCATCCACAGCCCGCCCACGCCCGTGGTGAGCATGACAAAGGTGACCAGCTCGCGCGACCGCGCCACCTGGCCTTCTTCGCGCGCCTTTTCCAGGCGGCGCGGCGAGGCCGGTTCGGTCTTTTCGAGCTCACTTTCTTCCGCCATCCATACTCCGCAGAGCGAGGCACAGGAGGTACCTCGTCCTAAGAATTATTGAAGCGGAGCCCTGAAACCGATCTGCGAAACAGGCCCTGTATCGGCCTGTTCTTTGGGCAATAAGAAGGCGCTCAGAACCCCAGGCTGGCCAGCAAATCGTCTACCTGCCCCTGGTCCGCCACCGCATCCGCATTGCCGATCTTGATCTGCGGGCCATTGAGCAGGCCCTGGCCGGCTTCCTGGCGCTTGTCGGGCGGCGCGTTGTCTATCAGCAGCTGCAGCAGCTGCGTCTCCATGTCCTTGATCACGTCCATCATCTTCTTGATGACCTGGCCGGTCAGGTCCTGGAAGTCCTGGGCCATCATGATTTCCATGAGCTGGGCGTTGGTGGCGCCGGCCTGCTTGGGCGCCTCGGCCAGGTAGCTGCGCGTGTCTTTCACCAGCTCGCGCGCATCGGACAACTCCACCGGGCTGGCGAACCAGCCGTCCCAGCGCTTGCCGAGCTCCACCGCCTGCTTGGCCAGGCTGTCCTGTATGGGCTGGGCCACGTCGATGGCGTTGAGCGCCCTTTCGGCCGCGCGTTCGGTCATCTGGGCCACATAGCTCAGGCGGTCGCGCGCATCGGGAATCGCCTCGGCCGCGCGCGCAATGCTTTTGTCCAGGCCCAGTTCGCGCATGCCCTCGCGCATCTGGCGCGTCAAATGGCCTATGCGGTTGACCAGCTGTTCGGCCGAATCGCCGGTGGCCGCGGGGTGCAGTGCTACGGCTTGGTGTGCGTCCATGTCAGGCACCCTCCTTCTCGATCTTTTCGAAGATCTTGTTGATCTTTTCCTCCAGCGTCACGGCGGTGAAGGGCTTGACCACATAGCCGTTCGCGCCGGCCTGCGCGGCCGCGATGATGTTTTCCTTTTTTGCCTCGGCCGTCACCATGAGCACCGGCAGCTTGGCGAACTGCGGGTCGGCGCGTATGGCCTGCAGCATGGCCAGGCCGTCCATATTCGGCATGTTCCAGTCCGAGACCACAAAGCCGTAGCTGCCGGTCTTGACCTTTTCCAGGCCCGCCGCGCCGTCCTCGGCCTCGTCGACGTTGACGAACTCCAGCTCCTTGAGCAGGTTGCGCACAATCCGGCGCATGGTCGGGAAGTCATCCACGACCAGGATCTTGATGTTTTTATCAACCACACTTCACTCCAGTTTTTTGATTCAGTTTCATGATGGGTTTACGGCCGGTTTGGCGCTCAGCTTGAGGTCCTACACCCGGTTGGCGCGCTCCCCGAAAGAGCGCAGGTGCGCCAGCACGCGCTGGCTGATCTCGCGCAGCGGTGCTACCTCATTCACCGCGCCCAGCGCCACGGCCTCGCGCGGCATGCCGTAGACCACGCAGCTGGCCTCGTCCTGCGCGATGGTGTGGGCGCCGGCCTGGCGCATGCGCTGCAGGCCTTCGGCGCCGTCACGCCCCATGCCGGTCAGGATCACGCCGATGGCGTTCTTGCCGGCATGGCGCGCCGCCGAGTCGAACAGCACGTCGACCGAAGGCCGGTGCCGGTTCACGGGCGGCGCCTGGTCGACCTGGGCCACATAGTTGGCGCCGCTGCGCGTGAGCGACAGATGAAAGCCGCCCGGCGCGATGTAGGCATGGCCGGGCAGCACACGCTCGCCGTGCACCGCTTCCGAGACCACGATGCGGCACAGGCCGTTGAGGCGCTGCGCGAAGGAATTGGTAAAGCCCGCCGGCATGTGCTGGGCAATCAGGATGGCCGGGCTGTCGGGCGGCAGCGGCTGCAGCACCTCGCGTATGGCCTCGGTGCCGCCGGTGGAGGCGCCGATGATGATGAGTTTTTCGGTGCTCAGCAGCGGGCTGTGCAGCAGGGGCGCTTCCCCGCCGGCCGCGCCGCCCGCCGGCGCCGCGCGCCGCACCGGCAGCAGCTTGGCGCTGGCCGCGATGCGTATCTTGCCGGCGATCAGGTCGGTGTACGACAGCAGGCCGTCGCGTATGCCCAGGCGCGGCTTGGTCACAAAGTCGATCGCGCCCAATTCGAGTGCGCGCAGCGCGGCCTCCGAGCCGCGCTCGGTCAGCGAGGACACCATGAGCACCGGCATGGGCCGCAACCGCATGAGTTTTTCGAGGAACTCCAGGCCGTCCATGCGCGGCATTTCCACGTCCAGCGTCATCACGTCGGGGTTGTGCTGCTTGACCAGGTCGCGCGCGACCAGCGGGTCCGAGGCCGTGGCCACCACCACCATGTCGGGCTGGCTGTTGATGATCTCGGTCATCAGGCTGCGTATCAGCGCCGAGTCGTCGACACACAGCACCTTGATCTTTTGGACAGTCCCGGTCCCGTTTACATTCAAGTTCGCGTTCATAAAGCCCACGCATTCCTGGCGGCCGCGCCCGCGGCCTGGCTGTTGCTGAAGATCTCGACAGCGGCGGGCCGGGCCGGCCTGCGCAAGGTGGCGGCCAGCGCCTGCTCCTCGTCGCGCACCAGCGCCACGTCGTCCTGCTGGCGCAGCTTGCGCATGGTGACCCGGCCCGTCACCGGGAAGTAGTTGATGCGCCGCGGGTAGTTGCCGCGCAAATCCTGGGCGGCCACGCGCACCTGCTCCATCTGCAAATAGCGCAGCACAAAGTCGGCATTGCGCTCGCCGATGTTGAGCAAGGTCATATTCGCCAGCACCGCGCCGCCGCCAAAGACCTTGGCTTCGAGCCGCTCGCGCCGCGCGCCGGCCTTGAGCAGCTCGTTGAGCAGCATCTCCATGGCGTAAGCGCCGTAGCGCATGGAAGCCGCCGCGCCGCGCGTGCCCGGCTCGGCGTCCTCGGGCAGCATGAAATGGTTCATGCCGCCTATGCCGGCCACGGTGTCGCGCACACAGGCCGAGACGCAGGAGCCCAGCACGGTGGTCAGCACCATGTCGCTGGAGGTCACAAAATATTCGCCGGGCAGCAGTTTGACCGCCGCGATGCCGAACTCGCGGTCGAAATAATGGTGGGTGGCCAGGGTCTCCCGGTGCGCCGTGGTCATGGGCCGGCCACGAGTTCATACACCGTCTGGCCCTTGAGCCGGAAGGTGTCGCTGGCAAAGGAGAAATTCTCCGAATGCCCGGCAAACAGCAGGCCGTGCGGCTTCATCAGCGGCGCGAAACGCTGCAGGATGCGGCCCTGCGTGGGCTTGTCGAAATAAATCATCACATTGCGGCAGAAGATCGCGTCAAAAGGCTCGCGCAGCGCCCATTTCGCGTCCAGCAGGTTGAGCTGCTCGAACTTCACCATGGCCGCAACTTCGGGCCGTATGCGCACCTTGCCGGCCTGCGCGCCCGCGCCTTTCAAAAAAAAGCGCTTGAGCCGCGCCGGCGAAAGCTTGCTGACCTGCTCCATGGTGAAGATGCCGGCCTGGGCCTTGGCCAGCACCTGGGTGTCTATGTCGGTGGCCATCACGCTGGCCGCCGCGCCCGCGCGCTCGCCCAATGCCTCGATCAGGGTCATGGCGATGGAATACGGCTCCTCGCCGGTGGAGGCGGCCGAACACCAGACGCTCATGGGCTGGGCGCATTTTTTGGCATGCTCGGCCAGCAGGGGGAAATGGTGGGCTTCGCGAAAAAAGGCCGTGAGGTTGGTGGTCAGCGCATTGGTGAACTGCTGCCACTCGTCGCCATGCGGGTCGGCTTCGAGAAAGCGCAGATAGCTCGAGAACTCGGTCAGCCGCAGCTCGCGCAGGCGCCGCGCCAGCCGGCTGTAAACCATCTGCCGTTTCTGCGTGCTCAGGGCGATGCCCGCCCGCTGGTGGATCAGCGTGCGTATTTTCGAAAAATCATGGTCCGTCAGGAGGAAATCCGGACCGGCCGACGAGGCCATGGCGCCATGCAGGGGTGTGTTCATAGGTTTTTGGGCCATCGCGCGCAAGGCACGCGCCTTGTGCACAGTGCAAACGGCGATGCTTCAATGTACAAAGCCTGCGCCGCCCGCCATGGCCTGAAAAGCGCGCGAAAACGGCCGCTTCTTTGGCGATGGCGGGGCGGCCGGTTCGGGCATGGGCTCTTGCACCCTTCCCCACTGGGGAAAGTGCATGGCAAGCTAAATCGTGACGGTATGCGCCCAGGCCAGCGCCGCCAGGTGCGCCTGGTTGACGCGCGTGGAGGTCACAAACAGCGCATCGGCCAGCGCCGGCACGCGGCCGTCTCTTTGTTCACAGGCCTCGACCAGTGACAGAAAGGGGCCATACACCCCCTCGCGGCCCAGCAAGGCCTGCACCACGGGCTCGGGCAGCAGGATCTGGCTGACCACCTTCTCGAGCGGGATGCCCAGCAGCTGGTCCAGCAGCGAGAACATGCCGACAAAAAACAGGTGCTCGGCCTCGCCGCGCGGCAGCAAGTCCTTGCCCAGCAGCTCGGCAAACCGCCCGCGCACAATCGCGGCCTGCAGCAAGGCGTGCGAATAACCGGCCGTGTTGGTGGTGGCCAGCAGCACCGAGAGCCAGCGGAACAGCGGGGTGTAACCCAGCATGGTCACCGCATGGCGCAGCGATTCGATCTCGACCTCGATGCCGAAGCCCGGCGAGTTGATGTAGCGGAACAGCTTGTACGACAGCGCCGCATCGCGCTTGAGCACACCCTCGATGTGCCGCACGTCGGCGTTTTCCTGCACCATCTGCATCAGCTGCAGGATGAAGATGGCCTGCGGGCTCAGCGCACCGGCATTGTTGAGCGGGCGCGGCGTGGTGCACAGCTGCCCAAAAAAGCCACCCACGCCATGCGCGGCCGACTTGTCAAACTCCGCCCAGCCCGGGAAATCCTGCACCACCACGGCCAGCGGCGGCTCGGCCTGTTTGGCCAGGTTGCTGAGCGCCGCAAAATCCGGATGGCCCCAAGGCAACTCGATGTGCGTGGCCAGCGGCAGCAGGGTCTCGGCATGCGCTTCCATGAACGCGAGGCTCGCACCGCGCAGCGCCAGCTGCAAGCCTTGTTCACGCATGGACGCCATGCCCGCCACACAGTCCTCGGCCAGATCCGGGCAGTCCAGCATCAGCACCGTGTTGCTGGGCACCTCGCCAGCCAGGATGCCACCCGGCGGCACACCGCGCTCGGCATCAAGGAACAGCAAACCCAGCTCGGCATCGTGGGCCCGCTCACCCACAAAGTCCAGCAGCTGTCGCACATCCTCCCGCGGATCGGTAGGCACCGAACTCTGCCAGGCCAGCCTGTAGCCGACCACCTGTTGTTTGGGGTCCAGCAGGGGGGCTCGTACGAGGAATTTGTGGTCTGGCATGGGATTGATTTAGTTTTTTGGCCTGGCGGCCGGCCGGCGGAGATGGGCTTTTAGCGGACTGTAAGGAAAAAGCTCGCAATTGATTGCATTGAATAAGGAGGGGTTTAGCCGTCTGTTTTCGAAATAAAGGGGTTGTGGCCGGGTCTTGCTCCGGCGGACGCGCCCCTCCGCCTCCCTTTCCTCCTCTTGTTCTTCCTTCATCTCTCTCTGCTGAGTGTTGTTGGCCGGGGGTAGCCCGGCAGCTACTCACTTTTCTTTTGCTTCGCCAAAAGAAAAGTAAGCAAAAGAAAAGGCGACCCTGGTTGCTGCGTCCCTCCGCTTCGCTGCGGGCAACCTGCGGTGCTCGGTTCAGGCGGGGTCTCGCTAAACTCGCTACGTTTCACTTCGCTCAAACAACGCGATCCCTTATCCGCCTGAACCTCCGCTCCTCGGCGCATCCACAAGGGGTGGAGACAGGAATACCAAACAGCCGAAGACAAATCCCAAATACCTAAAGCAAAAAGGACACGCCATGGCGTGTCCTTCTTTGTCTTGCTTTG
>NZ_FNHX01000022.1 GCF_900103405.1 Polaromonas sp. JS666
AGCGAAGCGGAGGGACCCAGACTGCGGGTCGCCTTTTCTTTGGTGACTTTCTTTTGGCGAAGCAAAAGAAAGTTACTGGCCGCCGGGCCACTCCCGGCCAGCAGTCCTCAGCAGAGGAGGCCACCGGCGGGTTAGCCTCAACCAGCCATCAAACGCTCAATCTCACCCCCATCAACGGGCACACCGCGCGTCATCAACTCACAGCCCTTGGTAGTGACCAAGGCATCGTCCTCAATCCGTATCCCGATATTCCAGAACTCCTTGGGAACGTTCTTCCCAGGGCGGACATAGAGCCCGGGCTCTATGGTCATCACCATGCCCGGCCGCAGGATGCGCGAGGGCTTGCGCATGATGGGCTGGTTCATGGCGTCTTTGTCGGGGCGGGGTTTGCTGCCGGGTTCGGTGTAGTCGCCGCAGTCGTGCACGTCCATGCCCATCCAGTGGCTGGTGCGGTGCATGTAAAACTGGCGATACGCGCCGGACTCGAGCACGTCGTCGACCTTGCCGTGTTTGGCCTTGGCCAGCAGGCCGGTGTCGAGCATGCCCTGGGCCAGCACGCGCAGCGCGGCCTCGTGCGGGTCGTTAAAGCGCTTGCCGGGTTTGGTGGCTTTCACCGCGGCGTACTGGGACTCCACCACGATGTCATACAGCCTGCGCTGGGCCGGCGTGAAGGTGCCGCCGGCCGGGAAGGTGCGGGTGATGTCGCTGGCATAACCGTCGAGTTCGCAGCCGGCGTCTATCAGGCACAGCTCGCCGGCCTTGAGTTCGGCGTCGCCGGCGCGGTAGTGCAGCACGCAGGCATTGGCGCCTGCCGCCACGATGCTGGTGTAGGCCGGGAACTGCGAGCCGTGGCGGCGGAACTCGTGCAGCAGCTCGGCTTCCAGGTGGTATTCGCGCAGGCCGCCCTTGACGGGATTGCGCAGCATGGCCGCCGAGGCCTGCATGGCCCGCACATGCGCGCCGGCTGAAATTTTTCCGGCGCGGCGCAGGATGGCGATCTCGTGGCTGTCCTTGAAGAGGCGCATCTCGTCGAGCACGCCGCACAGGTCGTTGCGGCTTTGCGGGCATTCGTCGCCCAGGCGTACGCGGGCGCGCACCTTGTCCAGCCAGCCGTCCACGCGCGCGTCCAGGCCCTCGTGCGTGGCAAACGGGAACCACACCGACTTCCTGTTGGCCAGCAGGGCCGGCATCTGCGCGTCCAGCGCCTCGGTGCTGAAGGCCGCGTCCACGCCCAGCCGGGCCGGCGCGGCCTTGGGGCCCAGGCGTATGCCGTCCCAGATCTCGCGCTCCAGGTCCTTGGGGCGGCAAAACAGCGTGGTCTTGCCGCTGGCGTCTATCACCAGCCAGCTGTCGGGTTCGTCAAAGCCTGTCAGGTAATAAAAATAGCTGTCATGCCGGTACGGAAAGTCGGTGTCGCGGTTGCGCGGGTACTCGCGCGCGGTTGGCAGCAGGGCGATGCCTCCGCCGGCCGCCTTGAGTGCGCGGGCCACGGCGGCACGGCGTTTCTGGTAAATCGTGGTGGTGCTCATGGTGGGCTGCGCTTTTTGGTTGTTGCTCAGTGTGTGGTGCTTGCCTGGTTCAGCTCATCCAGCCGGGCCGGCGTGCCCACGTCGGTCCAGGGGCCGGGGTACAGCTGGGCGCTGACCTGGCCATTGTCCATCGCCGCGCGCAGCAGCGGCGCCAGTGGGGCTTTCAGGCCCTGCGGGTTGCCGAAGGGCATCGTGTCGAAGAATTCCCGGCGATACAGGCCTATGGTGCTGTAGGTGAACTTGGGCTCAGCGCTGTCTTTGGGCAGGTTCAGTGCCAGGCCGTCAGCGCCCAGGCCGAAATCGCCTTTGGGGTTGTGGGGCGGGTTGGGCACCAGCCAGAGATGCGCCAGCCTATCGCCGGCGGTGAAACGGTCTACCGCGGCCCGCGTGAATTCAAAGCCCGGCACAAACACATCGCCGGCCAGCAGCCAGAACACCTCGCCCAGCAGCGGTAGCGCGCGCGCGATGCCGCCGGCGGTTTCCAGCGCGCCGCCGAAATCGACGCCTTCGTGTGAATAGGTAATAGACAACTGCGGCCCGCGGCCTGGCTGGTTGAAATGGCTTTCAATTTGCTCGCCGAGCCAGGCGGTGTTGATCACCAGGTCGGTAAAGCCGCCGCGCGCCAATGCCTCGGCATGCCAGTCAATCAGCGGCTTGCCGCGCACCTTGAGCAGGGGTTTGGGCGTGCTGTCGGTCAGCGGGCGCATGCGTTCGCCGCGGCCGGCGGCCATGATCATGGCTTTGATGGCGGGGCCGCTCACTGCGTATCCCCGCGGTCCAGCGAGCGCTGTTCGGTCCATTCCGGGTTGAAGCGCCGCACCAGCGCGTCCATCAGGCTGCGCGCCCGGGCCGAGTGGTCGCCGCCGAAGTTGCAGACGTACACGTCCAGCGTCACGGCTTTTTGCTCGGGCCAGGTATGCACGCAGACATGCGATTCGGCCAGCAACACCGTGGCGGTGATGCCGCCCGGGCCGTGTTCGGTGTCGGGGAAGGTGTGGAACAGCTGGTTGACGGCCTGCAGGCCGGTGGCCTGCACCGCCTGCACGCACCAGTCGCCCAGGCGGGCGGCGTCGGTGAGCCAGGCGGGATCGCAGCGGCATTTGTAAAGGTCGGCGGTCAGGTGTAGGCCTTGCATCCCCCGACTTTAGACGATGGCAGGCCTCGTTCTGGCGGTAACTTGGTTCCATATCCCGCCAAATCCCCCGGCCGGGGCCAGACGGTAAAATACCGGGTTACCCCTGATCTTTTCCCCTCCGGAGCAGCCTACATGGCAAACACGCAAATGATGGCGAATGCGATACGCGCACTCGCAATGGACGCCGTACAACAAGCCAATTCCGGACATCCCGGCGCCCCCATGGGCATGGCCGACATGGCCGTCGCCCTCTGGGGCAGCCACCTCAAGCACAGCCCGCACAACCCCAACTGGTTCGACCGCGACCGTTTTGTGCTCTCCAACGGCCACGGCTCCATGCTGATTTACGCCGTGCTGCACCTGACCGGTTACAAACTGCCGATCGGCGAACTGAAGAACTTCCGCCAGCTGCACAGCAAAACCCCCGGCCACCCTGAATATGGTTACACCCCCGGCGTGGAAACCACCACCGGCCCGCTGGGCCAGGGCCTGACCAATGCGGTCGGCATGGCGCTGGCTGAAAAGCTGCTGGCCAAGGAATTCAACCGCGAAGGCCACAGCGTCGTCGACCACAACACCTATGTGTTCATGGGCGACGGCTGCCTGATGGAAGGCATCAGCCACGAGGCTGCGGCCCTGGCCGGCGCCTGGAAACTCAACAAGCTGATCGCGCTCTACGACGACAACGGCATTTCGATCGACGGCCAGGTCGCGCCCTGGTTCATCGACAACACCGCCGTGCGTTTTGCCGCCTACGGCTGGAACGTGCTGGGCCCTATTGACGGCCACGACGCCGAGCTGGTCTCGCAGGCCATCGAAGGCGCAAAAAAATCGAACGACAAGCCCACGCTGATCATCTGCAAGACCCACATCGGCAAGGGCTCGCCGAACCGCGCCAACACTGCCAAGGCCCACGGCGAGCCGCTGGGCGCCGAGGAAATCAAGCTCACGCGCGAAGCCCTGAACTGGCCTTACGCGCCGTTTGAAGTGCCCAAGGAAACCTACGACGCCTGGGACGCCAAGGCCAAGGGCCTGGCCGCCGAGGCTGCCTGGGACGCGAAATTCGCCGCCTACAAGGCCGCCCATCCCGAACTCGCCGCCGAACTGGTCCGCCGCATGAAGGGCGAGCTGCCCAAGGCTTTCGCACAGCTCGCGGTCGACACCGTCATTGGCGCGCACACCAAGGCCGAAACCGTGGCTTCGCGCAAGGCCTCGCAGCTCGCGCTCGAAGCCTTCACCGCCGGCCTGCCCGAGATGCTGGGCGGCTCGGCCGACCTGACCGGCTCCAACCTGACCAACACCAAGTCCACGCCCAGCCTGCGTTTTGACATGAACGGCGAGGTCGTGCTGACGGCCAACGCCGAGGGCGTGAGCGCCATAGGCCGCCACATCAACTACGGCGTGCGCGAATTCGGCATGGCCGCCATCATGAACGGGATCGCGCTGCACGGCGGCTACATCCCCTACGGCGGCACCTTCCTGACCTTCAGCGACTACAGCCGCAATGCCATCCGCATGGCCGCGCTGATGAAGCTGCGCGTGGTCCATGTGTTCACCCACGACTCCATAGGCCTGGGCGAAGACGGCCCGACGCACCAGTCGATCGAGCACGCCGCCAGCCTGCGCCTGATTCCCAACCTGGACGTCTGGCGTCCGGGCGACACGGCCGAAACGGCCGTCGCCTGGGCCGTCGCGCTTGAGAACAAAAACAAGCCGACCGCCCTGCTGCTGAGCCGCCAGAACCTGCCCTACGCGCCCAAGAAAGACCTCGGCAACATCAGCCGCGGCGCCTACGTGCTGGCCGATCCCGCCGAAGTGGGTCTCACCAAAAAGGCCCAGGCCGTGATCATCGCCACCGGCTCCGAAGTGCAGCTGGCGCTCAAGGCCCAGGAACTGCTGGCCGCCCACAAGATCGCCGTGCGTGTGGTCTCCATGCCCAGCACCACCACCTTCGACAAACAGAAGACCGCCTACAAGAGCGAAGTGCTGCCCGAGGGCATCCCCCGCATCGCGGTGGAAATGGGCGTGACCGACGGCTGGTGGAAATACGGCTGCGCGGCCGTGGTCGGCATCGACAGCTACGGCGAGTCCGCCCCCGCGCCCGTGCTGTTCAAGCACTTTGGCTTCACCGCCGAGAACGTCGCCGACACCGTGCGCACGGTGCTGCGCAAGTAAGCGCGGCCCGCCGATCCAATCCGAATTTCAACTTCCAGGAGCAACAGAAAATGACGATCAAACTTGGTATCAATGGTTTTGGCCGGATCGGCCGCAACGTGTTCCGCTCGGCGATCAAGAGCTTTGGCGACATCGAAATCGTCGGCATCAACGACCTGCTCGAGCCCGACTACCTGGCTTACATGCTGAAGTACGACTCGGTGCATGGCCGCTTCGAGGGCGAGGTGTCCGTCGACGGCAACACCCTGATCGTCAACGGCAAGAAGATCCGCCTGACGCAGGAACGCGACCCCGCCAACCTCAAGTGGGGCGACATCGGCGCCACCGTGGTGCTGGAATCCACGGGCCTCTTCCTGGACAAAGCCTCCGGCGAGAAGCACCTGGCCGCCGGCGCGAAGAAGGTCATCTTCTCGGCGCCGTCGAAAGACGACACCCCGATGTTCGTCTTCGGCGTCAACGACAAGACCTACAAGGGCGAGGCCATCATCTCCAACGCCAGCTGCACCACCAACTGCCTGGCGCCCGTCGCCAAGGTGCTGAACGACAAGTGGGGCATCAAGCGCGGCCTGATGACCACGGTGCACGCCGCCACCGCCACGCAAAAAACCGTGGATGGCCCCAGCAACAAGGACTGGCGCGGCGGCCGCGGTATCCTGGAAAACATCATTCCTTCTTCCACCGGCGCGGCCAAGGCCGTGGGCGTGGTGATTCCCGAGCTCAACAAGAAGCTGACCGGCATGTCCTTCCGCGTGCCGACCTCCGACGTGTCGGTGGTCGACCTGACCTGCGAACTCAACAAGGAAGCCACGCTGAAGGAAATCTGCGCCGAGATGAAGGCGCAAAGCCAGGGCGCGCTCAAGGGCATCCTGGGTTACACCGAAGACAAGGTGGTTGCCACCGATTTCCGCGGCGAAACCTGCACCAGCGTGTTTGACGCCGACGCCAGCATCGCGCTGGACGGCACCTTCGTCAAGGTGGTCGCCTGGTACGACAACGAATGGGGCTACTCCAACAAGTGCCTGGAAATGGTGCGCGTCGTTTCGAAGTAATTCGCCGCAGCTCCAATGAGAAGCGCCTTCGGGCGCTTTTTTTTCGGCTTCGCACATCAAAAGCCCGCGGGCGGTCAATGTCCGTTGACCCACACCCGGCCAGCCCGTATGGTCCCCGCATGCCGCGCCCATGCCGCGCGGCGCAAGGGAGGAATGACCATGGCGCAGCAGCCGTTCAGGGATTGGCTTGTCCAGAAAAGCTGGGTACAGGGCGTGTATTACAGCAAGGCGGTGGCCTGGCTGTTGCCGCCGGCGGCGCTCGCCGCCGACGCGACTTACTTCAGCATCGCGCAGCAGCACTGGCCGCCGGGCGTGGCCGGCCTGCTGGCCTGGCAGCTCACGGCCGAGTTGTTCTTTATCGCGGTGATCCTGGCGGACCGCTTCCTGCCGCGGCTGCGCGGCCAGGAAAGCGCGCTCAACGCCGCCTGCGCCGGCGCCATGCTGCTGGCCACCTGGATAGGTGCCGTGCATGGCGCGATGTGGGGCGATTTATCCATCTATGCCGCGGGCGCGACCTTTGTCGCGGCCGTCATGTGCACGCCCAGCCCGGTGCGCAAACCCATGTACCTGCTGAGCTTTGCGGCGCTGGGCCTGGCCGCCGCCCTGCGCGGGCACGTGGGCCTGGAGCTCCTGGCCGTGCTGGTCAACCCGTTTTGCATCCTGGTGCTGTGCGTGGCGCTCGACAAGCTCATGCTGGCGCGCAATGCCGAGCTGTACACCGAGATGCAGCGCGCCGAGAGCGAATGCGCGCGCGCCGACAAGGTGCTGTACAACGTGCTGCCGGCCTCCATCGCCGATGAACTCAAGCGCGAGGACAAGGTCAACGCGGTGAAGTTCGACAACATGGGCGTGCTGTTTGCCGACATCGCTGGCTTTACGAGTTTTTCGCGCACCTTGCCGCCGGACGCGCTGGTGCTGGTGCTGAACCAGATCTTTTCTGCTTTTGACGGCCTGGTGGAAAAGTACGGGCTGGAAAAGATCAAGACCATAGGCGATGCCTACATGGTGGTGGCGCATCACCGGCTCGACAGCCTGGGGCGGCTGGCGCTGGACATGGGCGAGGCCTTACGGCGCTACAACGTCGCCAACGGCACGCGGCTGGCCATGCGCATAGGCATGCATACCGGGCCCGCGGTGGCGGGGGTGATAGGCGTCAAGCGTTTTCTCTACGACGTCTGGGGCGACACGGTCAATGTGGCCAGCCGCATGGAGGCCAGCGGCGAGCCGGGTGCCGTCCACGTCAGCGAGGCGGTCTACCTGCAGACGCGGCAGCACTTTGCCTTTGCCGCGCGCGAACCCATAGAGCTCAAGGGCCGGGGCCGCATGGCGACCTACTGGCTGCTGGGGCCGGTGCTGGAGGCAGGCCCGAAAGCAGGGCGGCGCGACACGCCAGAAACCCTCGCGGCTTAGCGGCCCAGCAGCTCAGCCGGCAGCGACAGGCCGGGCCGTTCGTCGTCCCAGGCCATGGCACTCATCTTCCAGCCTTCAGGTGTCTTGATGAACTGCGTGGAGATCACGCCGCGCGCCTCGAAAGCCTTGCCGCCCTGCGTGCCGGCCTTGCCGTAGGCGCTGTAGCGGTGCGCGATATTGCCGAAGATCTGCGTGGTTTCCGACAGCTCCCATTCCTTGAAGCGTGTCAGCGCGCCGCTGTCCACCAGGGCCTGGCGCGGCGCGATGAATTCGGCGACGCTGGAGATCTCGGGCGTGGACGCCGTGTTCTTGATCAACAGGCCGGTGGCGATGAAAAGGCCGTGGATGTCTTTGTAGGCCGGCTTGTCGCCGGGCTCAAACGACACCGCGCGGAAGAACCGGGTGCTCAAGCTATCAAGCTCCTGCTTCACGGCAGTGTGGCTGGGGTCTTTGTCCATGCGGGCTCCTTCAGGATGCCGCAGTGTAGAAGTTTGCGGCAAATCCTGCAGGCGGCGGGGATACCGAACGGGTGTCTCTTTTCCGCGGATTTTTACAAGAACCGCGGAGGCAGGGCGGCGGCGAACGCCGCCCTGTACTCAGCCGCCGGCTGGCTTTTCTTCCCGCCCGCCTGGGTGACGCGCAAAGCGTGCCGGCTCACGGCCATGCACCGGCGCATCGTCGGCAAACGACCAGCCGCCGAACTGCGTGCGCCGGTAGTCGGCCATGGTCTGGGCGATCTCGGCCTGCGTGTTCATCACGAACGGCCCGTACTGCACCACCGGCTCGCCGATGGGCTTGCCCTGCAGCAACAAAAACTCTGCCTCTCCGGCGCCGGTGTTGTGCAGCGCCACGGCCTCGCCGGCGCGCAGCTCCAGCGCCGCATGCTGGTCAAGCTGCCGGCCGGCGACTTCAATGGACGTGCCTTTGAAGAAATACAGCATACGGCGCGTGTCGTCGCCGCCTGCCGCGGGCAGCTCCCAACGGGCGCCCGGCGCCATGCGTATCGTCCAGATCGCCACGTCGGCGTCGGCCTGCGCCGCCCAGGAGTCCGGCGGCGGCGGCAGGGGCGCACCGGCGCCCGCCAGCCGGCCCGCCACCACGGCGACTTCGGTCGTGCGGCCCTCGGCATCGGTGGCCGTCAGGCGCGGAATATCCTGCCCCCAGAACATGGTGAAGTGCGGCTCGCTCATCTTGCTGCGCGCCGGCAGGTTCAGCCAGATCTGGAACAGCTCCAGCGGGTTGTCATTCTTTTCGTCCAGCAGCGGGAACATCTCGGCATGCACGATGCCCTTGCCGGCGGTAAGCCATTGCGCGTCGCCCCGGCCGAAGCGCGCGGTCGCGCCCAGCGAGTCGGAGTGGTCGATCAGGCCCTTGCGCACCACTGTCACGGTTTCAAAGCCGCGGTGCGGGTGTGGGGGAAAGCCGGGGACTTTTTCGCCGTGGTACATGCTCCAGCCGTCCTTGCGGCTGAAGTCCTGGCCGATGTCGCGCCCGGCCAGCGAAGCGTCCGGGCCCATCTGCGCATTGGCGCGGGGGTAGGCGTCGTCGTGATAGGCGCAAAAGAGAAAGGGGTCGATGGTGGCCCACGGGAAGCCGAGCGGCTTGGCCTCGAGGATAGGACTGGCAGCGGACGGGGTAGCGAAACTGGCGGTGGAATCGGCAGGCATGGCGAGGCCTTTCTGGCGTGGGATTTTCAAAGAGACCATATGGGGCCGGCTGCCCTTGCTTCAAGCACGCCGCCGGCCCGGCGGCGGTGGCGGTGGCCGCCCGCCGTGTTCCCAAGCCTGCTCAGGCCTTGAGCTTCCAGCCCGTGCGGAAGATCCACCACACCACGCCCAGGCACAGCGCCAGAAAGCCCAGGATGGCCAGCACGCTGAGGCCCACATTGACATCGGCCACGCCGTAAAAGCTCCAGCGGAAGCCGCTGATCAGGTAGACCACCGGGTTGAACAGCGCGATCTTCTGCCACAGCGGCGGCAGCATGTTGATGGCGTAAAACGCGCCGCCCAGAAAGGTCAGCGGCGTCACCACCATCAGCGGCACGACCTGCAGCTTCTGGAAGTTGTCGGCCCACAGCCCGATGATGAAACCGAACAGGCTGAAGGTCAGCGCGGTCAGCAGCAAAAAGCACAGCATCCAGAATGGGTGGGCGATCTCATAGGGCACGAACAGCCGCGCCGTCGCCAGGATCAAGAGGCCCAGCATGACGGACTTGCTCGCCGCGGCGCCCACATAACCCATCACCACCTCCATGGAGGACACCGGCGCCGACAGCAGCTCGTAAATCGTGCCCGACCATTTCGGCATGTAGATGCCGAAGGCGGCATTGGAGATGCTCTCGTTGAGCAGCGACAGCATGACCAGGCCGGGGATGATGAAGGCGCCGTAGCGTATGCCCTCGATGTCGCCCATGCGCGAGCCGATGGCGGCCCCGAATACCACGAAGTAGAGCGAGGTGGAGATCACCGGCGAGGCGATGGACTGCATCAGCGTGCGGAAGGTGCGCGCCATTTCAAAGCGGTAGATCGCGCGGATGGCGTGCCAGTTCATGCGGCTTCCTTCTGGGTGGCGGGTTGGCCGGCATGCACCAGGCTCACAAAAATGTCCTCGAGCGAACTCTCGCTCGAGTGCAGGTCCTTGAAGTCAATGCCGAGTTCGGCCAGCTGCTTGAGCAACGCCGCGATGCCGGTTTCCTCGGTCTGCGAGTCGAAGGTGTAGACCAGGGTGTGGCCCTCCTGGGCCAGTTCCAGCGGCAGCCCGGCCAGCGCGGCCGGAATGTCTTGCAGCGGTGTCTGCAGCTGCAGGCTCAGCTGTTTCTTGCCGAGCTTGCGCATCAGCACGGTTTTATCTTCGACCAGGATCAGCTCGCCCTTGTTGATCACGCCTATGCGGTCGGCCATTTCCTCGGCCTCCTCGATGTAGTGCGTGGTCAGGATGATGCTCACGCCGCTGTCCCGCAGGTCGCGCACCATTTGCCACATGCCCTTGCGCAGTTCGACGTCGACGCCTGCGCTGGGTTCGTCCAGGAACAGGATGGTCGGCTCGTGCGACAGCGCCTTGGCGATCAGCACCCGGCGCTTCATGCCGCCCGAGAGCGTCATGATCTTGCTGTCCTTCTTGTCCCACAGGGAGAGGTCGCGCAGCACTTTTTCGATATAGGCCGGGTTGGGCGCCCTGCCGTACAGGCCGCGGCTGAAACTCACGGTGGACCACACGGTTTCAAAGGCGTCGGTCGACAACTCCTGCGGCACCAGGCCTATCTTGGCGCGGGCGGCCCGGTAGTCGCGCACGATGTCGTGGCCGTCGGCGGTCACCGTGCCCGAGCTGGGCCTGACGATGCCGCAGATGATGCTGATCAGGGTGGTCTTGCCCGCGCCGTTGGGACCCAGCAGCGCGAGAATCTCGCCGCGGCGTATCTCCAGGTCCACGGACTTGAGCGCATGAAAGCCCGAGGCGTAGGTTTTACTGAGTTGCTGTATGGAAATGATGGGATTGGCTTGCACGCGGCATCCTGATGAAAGTGGCACCGGAAGACTGGTGCCAGAAGAGACCCGGATCATTCTATAGAGCGCGGGTGAAAAATGCCTGCCAGGGGTTTTCAGCCCGGCGCGGCCGTTTGTGAGGGTGCGCTGCCGCTGATTCGGGACAGGCTGTCGTGGGCCCGTCCTACAGCCTGCGCGGCCGTCCATGGCTAACTTGGGCACTCATCCTGTTGTCTGCATCAGAAATGATTCTTTCAAGGCAGCCAGGCATACGGCAACCGCTGCGCGGTTTCCGGATGTTTGTGCTCCGGCGAAAGCGTTGTGGCTGGTATCGGTTTCATGCACATGGTCCGTAAAAAAAACAGTTTACGGTCAGGTCCTGTTGACAGGCCCTGGGAACGAACTGTTGGCGCACGCTATCCGTGCGAATTTCTCACCAAGGACCTTTTATGAAATACCCTCTGCTTTTAGCTGCACTTGCCGGCACGCTGGCCCTGAGCGCCTGTGAACGTACGGTTGTCGCGCCGCCCGCCGCCGTTGTCACCGTTCCCGGCCCCGCCGGTCCTGCTGGCGCCACCGGCGCTGCCGGTACCGATGGTGCCAAAGGCGCCACGGGCGCGGGCGTGGGCATTCCAGGCCCGACCGGCGCCACCGGCGCGACAGGTGCAACCGGCTCCACCGGTTATGAAGGCGCTACGGGTGCCACGGGCGCAACCGGTGCCACCGGCAATACCGGAAGAACCGGCCAAACCGGCCAGACCGGTGACACGGTCGTGATCGTTCCCGCACCGGCCCGTTAAGTCGCCAACAGCTTGTAGGCTGCACAGGCCGGCGCATGCGCCAAGCGTTCGCCGGCCCTTGTTGATTCCGCGGCGGATCACGCGGCCGCAGCGGCCCGCAATGCGGGAAAAGGCTCGCGCCAGGCCGGCAGTTCGTTGAGCTGCGAATGCCAGCGCCGGATTTCCGGAAAGGCCTGCAGCGGCAGCCCGGTCTTGCCCGCATAGGGCAAGGTGATGGCCACCGCGAAGTCGGCCACGGTCAATGCATTACCCACGAGGTAGTCGCGCCCTGTGAGGTGCGCCTCCAGTACACCAGCGTAGCGTTCGAAGTCCGGCGTCACCCTGGCGATCTCGGCCGGGTCGGCTTCGCTGCGCAAAAAGCGCGGCTTGATGATGTGCTCGAAATAAAACGTGGCGGCGGCCGGCGCGAACTCGGTCGCGTCCCACATCAGCCAGCGCAGCACCTCGATGCGACGTTCGTCCCGCGGCCACAAATCCGAGCCGGCTTTTTCGGCCAGGTGGCACATGATGGCGTTGGATTCCCACAGCACCAGCTCGCCGTCGACCAGCACCGGCACCTTGGCATTCGGGTTCATCGCGCGGAATTCCGGCGTGCGGTGTTCGCCTTTTTCCAGCGTGACGTGGATGAACTCCACGGGCAGCTTCAAGTGCCTGGCGACCGCGCAGGCCTTTCGCGGGTTCAGCGTGTCCGAGTAATAAAGCTTCATGGGCTTTTCCATCCTCTGTGTTTTACGCCGCCATGCGCGGCAGGTCGGACCATACCGGCCTGACTTCTATGGTCGCGGCGCGGGCCATGGGGTGGCCGGCCGCGATGTCGATGGCCTCCTCCATGCCGGCGCATTCAATCAGCCCGTAGGCCGCCATTTTTTCCGCGCTGTCGGTGAAGGGGCCGCTGCTCACTTTGCGTTTGCCGCCGCGCACCCGCACCGTCATCGCGTCGCCGGGCGGGCGCAGCGGGTTGCCGTGCTGGAGGATGCCGCGGCCCTGCATGTCGCGGACCCAGGCGCCTATCTCGGCAACCAGCGCCGGCGTGGGCGCGAAGGCCGCGTCGTGGCAGATGATCAAAAGGAACTGCATGTGCCGCCGCCTCAAGGCATGGGCAGCGGCTTGATCACCATCCATGACACGCCGAAGCGGTCGACCACCATGCCGAAAGACGAGGCGAAAAAAGTCTTGTCCATAGGCATCTCCACCTTGCCGCCGTCGCCCAGCGCCTTGAAGAGGCGCTGGGCCTCTGCGTCGCTGGCCGCCGTCAGCGACAGCGAAAAGCCCTTGAACTCGGGTTTGCCGCTCTCCATGCCGTCGGAAGCCATGACCTCGGTCTCGCCGATCTTGAAGCTCGCGTGCATGATGTTCTCGCCGGGGATGGCGCCGCCGCCGGGGCCGCAGCCTTCAGTCATGGGTTCGGGGTTTTCCTTGAAGCGCATCATCATCGTGACTTGCGCGCCCAAGGTCTTTTGGTAGAACGCGATGGCCTCTTCGCAGCGGCCGTTGAAAAACAGGTAGGACTGGACCAGCATGATGGGCTCCTTGGTGGGTTGGTAAAGGGATGGGGTGGGTTTGTTTCAGGCCTCTTCAGGCCCTGTCGTAGGCTTCCTTGAGGTCCTTGATATTGATCTTGCGCATCTTGAGCATGGCGCTCATGGCGGCGCCGGCCTTGGCCGGGTTTTTGTCGCCCAGCATTTCGCCGAGCGCCGTCGGGATGATCTGCCAGGACAGGCCGAACTTGTCCTGCACCCAGCCGCACTGGTTGGGCGCGCCGCCGGCCGAGAGCTTGTCCCAGAGCTCGTCCACCTCCTCCTGCGTCTTGCAGTCCACGAACAGCGAAATTGCCGGCGTGAAGCTGAAATGCGGGCCGCCGTTCAGCGCCATGAATTCCTGGCCTTCGAGCTCGAAGCTGCCGGTCATGACCGAACCCTCCGGCCCCGGGCCTTCCTTGCCGTAACGCCTGAGCATGGTGATCTTCGAGTTCTTGAAGATGGAGATATAGAAGTTCATGGCCTCCTCGGCCTGGTCGTTGAACCACAGGAAGGGGGTGATCTTTTGCATGCTCGGGTTCCTTGTAAGAGCGGTTTCACAGGGGAAATCCAGGATTCGGGGTCTTGCGCGGTGGCCCAATCAGCAGTATTGTGTACACCGTCCACAAAAGAATAGCAAAGATAATGAACGCTGTCCACATAAATAAGTAACAAGCCATGTCGAGCGCGCCCCAGATACCGCCACCCCGCAGCACCTACCGCCACGGGGACTTGCGGCGCGCCCTGCTGGACGCCGCCGTGGAGCTGGCCCGCGCGGGCGGGCCCGAGGCCGTGGTGCTGCGCGAAGCCACGCGCCGCGCGGGTGTTGCGCCCAATGCCGCGTATCGCCATTTCGACAACCGCCAGGCACTGCTCTATGCGGTGCGCTCCGCCGCGCTGGCGGCCGTGGCCCGCGCCATGGAGGCCGAGCTGGCCGCCCTGCCGCCGGATTTATCGCCCGCCGAATTCGCCCGCGCCAGCCTGCGCGCGGTCGGCACCGGCTACCTGCGTTTTGCGCAGGCCGAAAGCGGGCTGTTTCGCACGGCCTTCGGCCCTTCGGATGACTTGAAGGAAAGGGCCCAGGGCACGCCCGCGGACAGCGAGCGCAAAGGCCAAAGCGGGCTGGACCCTTTTGAGCTGCTGGGCGCCGCCATCGACAAGCTGGTGGGCGCGGGCCTGCTGCCGCCCGAGCGCCGCCCCGGCGCGGAGTTCCTCGCCTGGTCGGCGGTGCACGGCCTGGCCATGCTGGTGGTGGACGGCCCGCTGGGCCCGCTCATAGGCCCGCAGATGCAGCAGATTGGCCAGCGCGTGATTGATATGGTGGAAAAAGGTCTGTGCGGGCAGTAGGCCTGTCCGGCCGGCCGGGCTGCTTAGAAGTTGTGCTGAATGCCGACTCCGTAAGCCCGTATCACGTCGTTGGCGACACGGTTGTTGGGGTCGCTGCGGTCATAAAAGGCGTAGAGCGACGTGCGATTGCTCATCTTGTAGGAGTAGCCTGCCTGGAAGCGCTTGAGCTTGCCTGCCGGATCGCTCTGCA
>NZ_FNHX01000018.1 GCF_900103405.1 Polaromonas sp. JS666
CCGTCCTGCCAGGTCAAGCTGCTCAGGTTCTTCGCGCCATCGTAGGCAGCCGTGATGGTGCGGCCGTCGGGCGCGGTGATGGTGGAGATCAGGCCATCCGAAGTGGCGCTTCCGCCCACGGGCAGCGTGTAGCCAAAGCTGATGGCACGGCCCATGTTGTCCGTCACCTGCGTCAAATAGCCGGCGGCCGGCACACCGGCACCCGCCGCCGTGCTGTAGCTGTAGGTGAGGGTATTGCCCTTCTTGTCGGCGGAGGAGGTCAGCTGGCCCGCGCTGTTATACGTTTCCAGCACACCGGATGCTGAATCAAGGAAGCGGTAGCCACCGCCGGCGGCGGTCACGGTGTCATTGATGCCGGCATTGGCCGCATAGCCGCTGCCGCCCGTGCCCAGGCCAAAGCTGGTGATGCGGCCGGTGCCGCGGTAGGCCTCTATGCCCGCGCCACCCACCTTGACGTTCAGGCGCTTATGGAAGCTGCTGGACCACAAGGGGCCAAACGAGGGCAAGTCCTTGAGCTGGGCGGCCGAGGTCAAGCCGTCGGCCTTGGCCACTATCTGGCGCGTCGTGTCGTAGGTGATGTACAGCGGCTGCCCGCCTATGCTCACCTCGGTGGGCACAACTTCCTGCTTGGCACCCGTCATGGGTGTGATGGAGCCACTGCCGCTGAGCCGGCCCTGGCAAACCGGGCAGTCCTGCAGCCCTGAATAGACGTCGATGATGTTGGCGCAGGCACCGGCAGTCTTGTTGACGCCGGTTTTGATGAGACGCGAATCCTGGCAGGAATAGGCCACGTAGGCATGCAAGCCCATATCCTTGTTTTCGGTGACTTGCACGACGCCATCCCAGCCCTGGCAGGAAGCGACGTTGCAGCTCCAGGTGGTGGTGTCCGTTCTCTTCAGTCCGCAATAGGCATTGTTGTTGACCGCCGCCGGGCTTGAAGGCTCGACGCAGTTGTTGTACTGGCCTTGGCCGGACAAGTCGTTATAAGCCTGTTTGGCAAACGTGGAGTAGGTGACAAAGGTGGCGTCGTAGCACGAGCCGAAATCGCAGCGACCGGCTCTTCCAGACGGGTAAGCTGCGCTGTAGTAGGTATTGATGGTCGACACCATCGCGTCGTAGAAATCATTGACCGTCGCGAAGCAGTTGCCGTCCAGATGGTAGTCGCCATAGACCTCGGCGGCACTGTTCCCCACCGAGCCCCCGTTGCTCCAGCAATAGTCCAGGCGCGGACTCGCCGTCGTCGTCGCGGCCAAGGCCGGCGCCATGCAGGCCAGCAAGACCAGGCCGCAAAGCCAGCTTGCAAAAGTGATGCCTTGACGGCGGATGTAGTGAGCTGGATTTTTCAATTGCTGGCTCCGGTGATTTGCTGGACCCGGTTCAATGCGTCGTAAACGCGGGTGATATTTCTTTGCAGGTTGCCCGAGGGATCCTTGACCTGTTCACCTGTCTTGTTGCCGGCGTTGTCGAGGGTGTAGGTGATGGTGTTGCCTTTGGCGTCGGTGACGCCGGTCAGGCGGTGCGCAGCGTCGTAGCTGTAGCCCAGGCTTGTACCGTCGGGCAGGGTCGCGCCCGTCAGCTGGCCCGCGTTGTCGTAGGTGTAAGTCGTGGTCCGTGCTGTGCCACCTGGCGGTGTCACCGTCACGCTGCTGGTCCAGCCGCGTGGGGTGTAAACCATGTCGGTCACCACGCCCTTGGGGTCCACCATCTGGCGCACGCGCCCTGCTCTGTCATACAGCGTGAACTGGGTGACATGGCCGGCGGGGTTGGTGATGGTCTGCAGGTCGCCGGCGGCATGGCCGGTTTCATTGGGTGCGGTGCCGCTGAAGGCGGCCGCCGTGTAATAGGCATACGTCGTCGTGCGGTTCAGCGTGTCCTTGGCCGTCAGCACGCGGCCGGCAGCGTCATAGGTGTACTGGGTGGTGACGACGGAGGCATCCACCGGCACGCTTGCCACGTTGGGCGCGGGGTAGGCCGAGGGAATAAACGTGCCGGTGTAGCGGGCCTGCCCCTTGGTGATGCGGATGTCGTCGTAGTAGACGGCATTGGACGTGTTGTTGTAGCCGAACATCATGCCGTTGGCGTTACCGACGGCCGCGGTCCAATTGCAGTTCCCATTGCCCTGGCCGTTGATATAGGAATAAATGGTGCCGCCAATCCTGACATAGGCCACATGAATCCACGTGTTGGCCAAACCAGCGAGATTCCCCCCAAATATGCAAGCTGGGCCGCTGCTACTTTGCAGCACAAGGCGATTGCTTCCAAAGTAGAGGTCGTCATACACGGCGTTGTTGCCAAGCCGGACTGCAATCGTATTGGCCGTGGTACTGGCAGGCTTCATCCAGAATTCCACCGTGAAGTCCCCGGGAAGCGAATAATCGCCGGGAACAATCCCGAGGTCACCGTAGTCGGTCGATCCGGGGATGTATATGGACGATCCCCCAAACTTGCTTTCCGTGGTGCTGATCTGCGCGTTCCGGATAAGCGTACCCGTACCTGCCCGCGGGCTGCTGTCTATAACGACCTTGGAGCCATGGGCGCCGTCGGCATGCAGCAGCAAGATGTTTTTCGCGTAATGGGTGTCCGCCACCTTGGGCTGCGCCGGGTTCAGGTCCAGGGGGTCGCCAAACTGCTGGGTCGGAGGCGTGAAGCTTCCCCAGTACCGGATCGCGCCATTCGTGATCCTGACCTCATCGAGGTAGCCATTGAGGCTTCCGCCCCCGTTGAACACCTGGCGCCCCAGCTCAAAGCGCCCGTAAGAAAAAGCATCCGAGTTGTTATGGTTCACGACGGCACCCGCCTGAACCCCGTCCAGGTGCATGATCCAGTTGCCGTTGCTTCGGCTCAGCGCCACGTGGTGCCACACACCAGCCGTAATGACAGGGCCTGTGATGGAGCGGTTATTGGCCCAATAGCTCTCGGCCCAGTAAGCGTTGAGCTTGCCGGTTGAATCGACGGCCACACGGCCGCTGGCGTTTCCCGACGAAGTATCTCCACCCCAGCCAAATATGATCCGGTCCGAGTTGATGGGCGCATTGAGTTTCACAAACGTCTCAATGGTGAAGTCCCCTGTGAGTTTGAGCGTGTTGTCGGGGCCGAAGCCAAAAGCGCCCCCGCTGGTCGTGCTGTCCAGGTTGATGGAGCCTCCGCCGAATTTGCTGTGCGCGCTGGTGGCAGAGGCAGAACCCGCCCGGCCGGTTTGGTTTTTCCGGTACGTGCTGCTGTCCGCAAGCACGGGCGAGCCATTGCCGTCTTCACCGTGCAGCAGCAAAACCACCTTGTCGATCAGGGCATCGCTGCTGGCGGCCGAGGGGTTGTCAAAGTAGGCGCCACTCGCCATCTCGACCACCGACTTGCACAACAGGTTCAAGGGCACGCCGTTGGCCAGCGCGGCAGCGGGCGAGCAGCTGGCCGCCGCGCCGCCGTTCTTGGGATCGGGCTGGCCCTGGTAAACCAGGGTGGTGACCGAGCCCGCCTGGGTCGTCTGCTTGGGCACGCGCCAGTTGTTGTCCCAGGTGGTGGTGTATTTGCGCGCGCCGGCAGGTAAGGTGGCCGTGGTCGGCAGCACCGTGGCGCAATCCACCGTGTTGGCCAGGCCCTCGACACGCGTGACTTCCTGGTTCTTGCCGTCATAGGCATAGCAGCTGCGCACGCCCTGGAAGTTGTCATGCGACAGCAGGTTGCCACGCGCATCGTAAGTCGAGGCATTGCTGGTCGCCGGGGAGCCTGAGCCCGCAGGCTGGCTAATGCCGGCCAGCACGGGATAGCCGTTCGGCATCACGACATTGGTCGTTGATGTTGTTCCGGTGGCATCTGTCACCTGCAGCCCCGTGGGGGCCTGCCAGGTATGGGTGCGGTAATAAGTGTTGCCCACCAGGGTTTCGGTGACCACGGCTTGAGGCGGCGTGGCATAGGTGGCGCTGTAGTGGTTCGTGCCCAGGGCGCCGTCGCTGGAGATGGCGCGGCCGGCCGTGTCGTAGGCCCAGGTGGCCAGGCGCACATTGTTCTCATCGGTTTTGCCGGTCAGGGCCCAGGGCAGGCCGGTGTTCTCATACTGGAAGGTACGCGTCTTGCCATCCTGCCAGGTCAAGCTGCTCAGGTTCTTCGCGCCATCGTAGGCGGCCGTGATGGTGCGGCCGTCAGGGGCCGTGATGGTGGAGATCAGGCCGTCGGAGGTGGCAACCCCGCCCACGGGCAGCGTGTAGCCGAAGCTGATGGCACGGCCCATGTTGTCGCTCACCTGTGTCAGGTAGCCGGCCGCCGGCGCGGCGGCACCTGCCGCCGTGCTGTAGCTGTATGTGAGGGTATTGCCCTTCCTGTCGACCGACGAAGTGAGCTGGCCCGCGCTGTTATAGGTTTCGAGCACACCCGAAGCCGAATCAAAGAAGTGGTAACCGCCACCGGCGACGGTCACGGTGTCATTGATGCCGGCATTGGCCACATAAGCGCCGCCGGCCAGGCCAAAGCTGGTGATCCGGCCGCTGCCTCGATAGGCCTCCAGGCCCGCGCTTCCCGCCTTGATGTTCAGGCGTTTGTGGAAGCTGCTGCTCCACAAGGGGCCAAACGAGGGCAAGTCCTTGAGCTGAGCGGCCGACGTCAAGCCATCGGCCTTTGCCGTCATCTGGCGCAGGGTGTCATAAGTGAGGTACAGCGGCTGGCCGCCTATGCTTACTTCAGTGGGCACGACTTCCGTCTTGGCGCCCGTCATGGGCGTGATGGAGCCGCTGCCGCTGAGCCGGCCCTGGCAAGCAGGACAGTCCTGCAGCCCCGAATAGACGTCGACGATATTGGCGCATACCCCTGCGGTGGTGTTGGGGCCGGTCTTGATCAGGCGCGAGTCCTGGCAGGAAAATTTGACGTACGTGTGCAGATCAGCGTCATTAACATCCGACACCTGCACGCTGCCATCCGATCCTGTCGTGGTGTCGGTTCTCTTCAGGCCGCAATAGGCAGTGTTGTTCGTCGCTGCCGGGCTCGAGGGCTCCAGGCAGTTGTTGTATTGGCCCTGGCCGGCCAAAGCGCCACCCGCATGCTTGGAAAAGGTTGAAAAGGTCACATAAGTGATGCCATAGCAGGCGCCAAAATCGCATCGCCAGGTTTTTCCTTGAGGCCAGGCCGCGTCGTAATGCTGCTGGATCGTGGACACCATCGCGTCATAAAAATCATTGACCGTTGAATAGCAATTGCCGGCCAAATAGGGGGTGCCGTATAGATCAGGATTGGAATTGCCTTGGGAATACCCATCCGTCCAGCAGTAATCCAGGCGAGGGCTGGGGGTTGTCGTCGCGGCCAGAGCCGGCGCCATGCAAGCCAGCAAGACCAGGCCGCTGAGCCAGCGCCCAAAGGCCATGTTGATGAAACCGATGTGTTGCAAACCTGCCGCCGCGCCCGAACGCAGTCGACTCACCCACACCCCACTCGGCGCAAGCCCTCGAAACCATCCCATGGAATCCCTCGTTGATTTGTTCTTGTCGCTTTTATCGCGCGCGAGCACGCAAATGAGCCCGCAGTCTAGTGAGGGGTATGGCGCTTGTCACCCTTCATCTGCATGAGGCAAATCGTGAGTGTGCGTATGAGACAACGAAATCTTGCGCCTGGAAAATTTCACGCTTATCAATTTCACAGGCTTCTGGCAGAATCCCGCCGGCCTATGCCATGCCGAGTGCGGTTTCAATTCAATCTCAATCTGAATTGAGTACCTTCTCAGTAGTTGAATGCGCGAAGTTACGAAGAAATAATTTGCGCATCAACGTGCGCATCTAGGCAACCCAGGCTGGCTAAAAAATATTTTTTTGTTCGCGTGTATCCGGCGTGCTCAAGCCTGCGGTGCAAGCTCATAGTCCATCACATACGAATGCCTGCCGTCGGCAATCTGTATGCCCAGCGTGCCGCTCAGGCCCGTGAGCTCATCGGTCCCTGAATCGGGCACCACGCTGACAGTCAACTGCGGCGCGCCGCGGTTCATGGTGCCGCTGTGCTGCAGCACAAAGCTGCCGCTTTTGCCGTGCAGCGTGCCCGTCACGCGCTCGATCGCGACATAACCGGCCGAGCCCTTGACGGCCGTGCCGGCGCTCAGCATCTCGCCCTGGCTGGTGGCCTGCAGGTCGCCGCTGAAGGTCTTGTTGATGGTGAGGCGTCCCATCAGCGGACCGGCGTCCGCATTCGCAAGCGCTTGCGGAGCTAGCTTGACTTCAAAGGTTCCGGTGGCTTGGGGCATGGCGTTGGCTTTCAAGAAGAGGTGGCAATACCAGCCATGATGCCAGAGCGCCCTCGGCTTTACCTCTGCCCGAAAGGCCTGGCCGGCACCGTCTGCAGATACGCATACAGCGCCTGCGCATCGACGTCGTTGAGCGCGCGCAGCGACTCAAAGGGCATGACGCTGATGGCTGTGCCGTCGGGGCGCTTGCCGCTGCGCAGCATGGCGACAAAGGCGCCGGCGTCCTTGTAGCGCGGCATGGCGCTGCCCTCGCCCGGTGTCAGGTTGGCGGCGGGTGCCCAGTCGGGCGGGCCGCCGGGGATCTTGCCGCCGGCCAGGCCCGCGCCGTGGCAGCCTATGCACATATTGGCGACGTAAGCGCCGTGGGCGGGGGTCACGCCTTCCGCAATCGGTTTGGCGGGCGGCAGCGTGTGGTCGATTTTTTGCGCGGCATCCTTGATGACATCAAAGGCATAAAGCACGCGCACCGGCAGGGGCAGGTCCAGCATGGCGGCGCCGCCCATTTTGGGCGGCATGGCCTTGACGTAGGCGACCAAGGCGCCCAGGTCTTCGTCGGTCAGGCGGTTGTAGTCTTCGCTGGGCATGACAAACACCGGCCGGCCGTCGGGCTTGACGCCGTGGCGCACGGTGCGCACCCAGTCTTCGGGTGTGTAGCGCGCCACCACATTGCCTTCGCCGGGCGTGATGTTAGGGCCGGCCAGGCGCATGCCCTTGCCGTCGTTCATGAATTCGCGGCCCGCGCCGCTGGCGCCGTGGCAGTCGGCGCAGCCGCGCGAGTTGTAGAGGTAGGCGCCGCGCTCCAGCGCCTGGGCCGTGGCCGGAATGGCCACGGCTTGCACGGCCACCTTGACCTGCCGCTGGCTTTTGCTGCCGGCCATCTGGCTGCCGACCACGGCCGTGCCGGCCAGCAGCAGCACCACGGCGCCGGCAAAACCGACGCCCCATTTGATCCATTGTTTCATCGCTTTTTTTCGGGGTCTTGTTGTGGGGTGCAGGCTGGGTCGCTTCATGGCCGCTTGTGCTGTTTTGGGCAAAGGCGGGATTTTAGAAGTCCCCTAAGGAAATAACAGCGGAAATATTTGCCTGCGCTGGGCTACGCGGGCCAAATAGGGCCGAATCATGTCGAGCCGGCGGTGCCGGCTAGCCCGAATTGCTATGCTTGCCGGGTGAGCGACCCGTCCCCTTCCCCCGCCGCCAAGATTCGCCGCATTGCCCACCTCGACATGGACGCGTTTTTTGCGTCCGTCGAGCTGCTGCGCTACCCGCAGCTCAAGGGCCTGCCGGTGGTCATAGGCGGTGGTTGGCGCAAGGTTGATGAGGAGCTGCGCGCCGCGCAGGGCGAGCGTCCGCTGCGTTTTATCCCGGTGGAAAGTTTTCCGCTGCTCAAGGACTATGTGGGCCGCGGCGTGATCACCACGGCCACCTATGCGGCACGGCAGTTCGGCGTGGGTTCGGCCATGGGCATGATGAAGGCCGCCAAACTCTGCCCGCAGGCGATTGTGCTGCCGGTGGATTTTTCGGAAATCCGCAAGTACTCGCAGCTCTTCAAGAGCACCATCACCGAGATCGCGCCGCTGATGCAGGACCGCGGCGTGGACGAGGTGTATATCGACTTCACCGACGTGCCCGGCGGCCAGCGCGAAGGCGGGCGTGTGCTGGCGCGGCTGATCCAGAAGGCAATTTTTGAAAAGACCGGCCTCACCTGCTCGGTGGGCGTGGCTCCCAACAAGCTGCTGGCCAAGATGGCCAGCGAGTTCAACAAGCCCAACGGGATATCCATCGTTTACGAATCGGACCTGCAGGAAAAGATCTGGCCGCTGCATGTGCGAAAAATCAACGGCATAGGCCCCAAGGCCGGCGAGAAGCTCGCGAAGCTGCACATCCACACGATCGGCGAACTCGCTGCGCAGGACCCGGGCTGGCTGGTCGACAACTTCGGCAAGGCCACGGGCGCCTGGATGCACGAGGCCGCCTGGGGCCGCGACGACCGCCCGGTGGTGACCGAAAGCGAGCCGGTCAGCATGAGCCGCGAAACCACCTTCGACCGCGACCTGCACGCGGTGCGCAACAAGGCCGAACTGGGCGCCATCTTCACCGACCTGTGCCTGCGGCTGGGCGAAGACCTGCAGCGCAAGGGTTATGTCGCCAAAACCATAGGCATCAAGCTGCGCTACGACGACTTCAAGATCGCCACGCGCGACCAGACCGCTGACAGCTATACCGATGACGGCGCCACGATCCGGCGCCTGGCCGGCCAGTGCCTCAAGCGCGTGCCGCTGGAGAAAAAGCTGCGCCTGTTGGGCGTGCGCGCATCCACCCTGGCGCGCGCCGGCGAAGTGCCGCTTGCCGATGAGAAAAAACCTTCCGGTGCAGCTGAGCACGCGGAATCGAACACCACCGACCAACTGTTCTGACTTCCTTAAGTTGGCAACTGCAACGCCTCCCATTGGCGTAGCAATTCGACCTGTCGGTGGAGTTGGCCAGTCGTCATGGTTTGGGAACCCCAAACCGGTACGCGTCCCGCGTACTCTCCCAGCAACCAGAATTGCCGGACCGCCATGAAGCGTGCGATGGCGGCAAGGTCGGCATCTGGGACCGGGCGTCTATCCCGGTAGGCGGAGATGAAATTTTTCCACTGCATTTTCACCTTGCTGCTCACCTCACCGTCAGGCACGCGCGGGTAGAGGTTCCATGGGTAGACCGCAAGCTCATACGCCAGGTAGCCCGGGCCCGCCTCGTCGAAATCGAAGAATATTGCCTGGCGTTGTCCTTCGGCGTCGGTCGTGACGAAGTTGTTCTGGCCGTGTGCGTCACCATGGCATAGCACGCGGCTCAGTTCACCCATGGCCAGGATGTCATCGTGCAGCCGCAAGCCCAGCTTCTCGAATTGCGGACGCAATTCGCCGGTCATGGACGGCGCACGAAGCAGTCCCTCCAGGGGCCTGAGGAGAAGGTAGTTCAGGCCAAGCACATAGGCGCTCTCCGGCCCCTGGTAGCTTTCGCCCCCTTGGTGCAAGGCGGCCAATCCGTGCGCAAAGGCCTGCACGTCAGCTGCCGCTTCACCCGTGAACTCCCCATCCAGATATTCGAAGAGCATCAGCATCCGGGTGCCTTCCGGCAGCGGCACCTGTATGGCTATTTCGCCGGTCGCCGTTGTGACGCAGCGAGAGACCTGGCAGCCGACGTGGGCCCAATGCTCCAGTGCGGCGGCCTCGAACAACGCGTTGGGATCACCCCGCGGCCGCTCGGCACAGAGACGCGCCACAACGCGCCGCCCGCTGGCAAATCCCAGTCGATAGACCTGATTGAAACTTCGCCGCAGGAACTCGCTCTCGACGACTTCGCCGAGTCCATAGCGGGCCTGCACAAGGGCGGCGATGCTGCTTGCCGTTGGCGTCGATTGCGCGATTTCCAGTTGCATGTTTGTCCCGCAAGAAAGAAGGGCGCGATTATGGCGCAACGGCGCGCAGACTCGAACGGCCGCTTCTGGCCGGATGCCGCCATCCTGGCTCAAGCCGCAAGGGCCTAAAGCAGGTGGTCGCTATTGAGCCGCCGGAATTTCGTACCGCGCAAATGAGGTGGCCCCTTTCTGAACGACGCTGTGCAGCGTGAAGCCGAAGTCCTCATAGAGCTTGCGTAGCCCTTGCCGGTCCGCGACGCAGTCCAGCCGAAGATAGGCGCGCCCGAGCTGTTGGGCGCGAGCCCGGGCATACGTCAGGAGCTCAATCGAGACCCCTTTCTTTGCCCACGCTCGACGAATGGCGAGCTTGTGAATGAAGGCAGAGGTGCCCGGCAGGATCTCGGGCCAAAAATAGGCATCCGCCAACTCGAACTTCATGACGCCAACCACCTGCTCGCCGTCAAGGGCGACGTGAAAGAGCCCTGCGCTTGTGTCCTGCAGGACACGTTCGTGGCCAATATCGGCTCCTGACCAAAGTGCCCTACCGCCGTCGGCGAGCCAGCGGGCAGCGTCCTGCAGGACGGAGGCAATCATTGGCGCATCTGAGGGGCGCGCTTCCTGGATGTTCATCGCGGCAAAGAGAGGTTGATGTCAATGGTGGAGTGACCGCACTGAAGATCCCATGTTGGCCTGCAGTCGCCGATGGGATAACAGGCATTCTGCCAGCGCTTTGGGCCCGAAGCGGGCGTAAACCGCCCGCATGCCTCAATCCAACGAAGATATCTCAGCCCCCGTCAAGGACCCCGGTCAGCGCGCCACCACCACGATTTCATCCTGGTGGTTGGCAATGTGAAACGCATGGGCCATAGCGAAGTCGGCCTTGCCGAGCGCGCCATAAGCAAAGTGCGGCTTGAGCGGGCCCTGGTGGCGCGTGAAGCGCTCAATCGCGGCACGCAGCCGGGCCGATGCGGGATGCCAGTCGCCTTCGCGGTGAAGGGCCGGCGCGCCGGGAATGGGCTCGCTGAGGCTGTGGCTCATCTGCCCGCGCCATTTAAAAAATGCAAACGCGGCTGCACCGGCGGTGTTCTGGAAAAAAGCGCTTTTGGGCTGCGGAAAACCGTCCAGGCTCATTTCCACGCTTTGCGCCATATGCTCCAGCACCGAGACCATGGGCCACTGGCCGGTGGTTTTGACGCCGGCCGCCTTGTCCAGCGTGTCCAGCCAGCGCAGGGCGTCATCGAGCGAGCCTACTTTGGGGAGGTCGGCCATTACAAAGTCTCCGGTCAAAGCCAGTGTGGTGGCGGCTAGGAAGTTGCGGCGGTTCATAGCCGGAATGCTAGCAGTCGAGGGGGCGGCTGCGTGTTCCCCAGGTGACTGGTTGCCGGGTCTTGCTCCGGCGGGGCGCGCTCCCCTCCTCCCTCTACCTTCATCTTCCTGTCCTCTCTGCTGAGAGCTGCTGACCGGGGTTGCCCGGCGGCAACTCACTTTTCTTTGCTTCGCCAAAGAAAAGTAAGCAAAAGAAAGGCGACCCTGGTGTCTGCGTCCCCTGCGCTTCGCTCCGGGGCAACCTGCGGTGCTCGGTTCAGGCGGGGTCTCGCTCGAACTCGCTGCGCTGCGCTTCGCTCAGACAATCGCGATCCCTTATCCGCCTGAACCTGCGCTCCTCGGCGCATACACAAGGGGTGGGGACAGAAATACCAAACAGCCGAAAACAGAAAACCGAATACCTAAAACCACAAGGACACGCCATGGCGTGTCCTTGTTTGTATTTGTCTTCTTGGTTTTCTGTCCCCGCTCCCGATTGCCCCGTCCTGGCTGGGCCGAGGAGCGCAGAGGCAAGCGGATCAGGGCTGGCGTTGTCTGAGCGGAGTGAAACGCAGCGAGTTTAGCCAGACCCCGCTTGGCTCGAGCACCGCAGGTTGCCCCGGAGCGAAGCGTAGGGGACCCAGACTGCGGGTCGCCTTTTCTTTGGTGACTTTCTTTTGGCGAAGCAAAAGAAAGTTACTTGCCGCCGGGCAACCCCGGCCAGCAGAAGCCAGCAGAAAACACCCTGTTGGAAAAAACAGAAAAAAGCTGAATCCACCCCACCTCCCCGCCCGTATTCAACAAAACCCAACAAACCCAAGCCCACATCATGCAAAAAGCCTTTTACCCCCTCCTCACCGGTCTGCTCATGGCCGCGGCCGCCCACGCCGACACGGGCAAACTCCTCCTGACCGGCGGCGTCAGCAGCATTGAAGGCGCGGCCGGCGGCGGCCTGACGCCCTGGGCTGTGATCGGCAGCAATGCCACGGCGGGGGAGATGGGCGGCTCGGCCTATCTGACCCATGTCGGGACCACGGACTACGGCCTGAACATCTACGGCGCAGCGCTGGGCATCCATGACCGCTACGAGCTGTCGATTGCGCGGCAGGACTTCAACACCCGGGATACCGGTGTGGCGCTGGGCCTGCCCGGGCTGCACCTGAAGCAGACCATCGTGGGCGCCAAGTGGCGTGTGCTGGGTGATGCCGTGCTCGACAGCGACACGCTGATGCCGCAGGTGGCGGTGGGCGTGCAGTACAAGAAGCTGGGCTCGACCGGGCTGGACGGCACCCTGGCCGCGCTGGGTGCCAAACGCTCTGGCGTGGATGTGTATGTAAGCGCCACCAAACTTTTCCTGGGCCAGAGCCTGTTGCTCAACGGCACGCTGCGCGCGACCAAGGCCAACCAGAACGGCCTGCTGGGCTACGGCGCGACCTTGGGCGGTAATGAAAACCGCTACACCCTGCAGCCGGAGTTTTCCGTCGCCTACCTGCTCAGCAAGAACGTCGCCGTCGGCGCCGAGTACCGCTTCATGCGCAACAAGCTTGAAGGTGCGGGCCGCGCCGCGGGCCTGGGCAACGGCCTGCGCTCGGAGGACTGGAAAGACATCTTCATCGCCTGGGCGCCCAGCAAAAACCTCTCGCTGACGCTGGCCTATGTGGACCTGGGCGTGATCGTGCCCGCCACGACCGGCAGCCGCAAGCAGACCGGTTATTACCTCTCGGCCCAGGTCGCTTTCTGAGACTCCCCTCCCTCATTCCACCAAGGACACGTCATGAACAAAACCCTGATCTGCCTGGCGCTTGCAGCCGGCAGCCTGCTGTCATCCGCCGCCTCGCTCGCGCAAACCGCGGCCCCTGGCGACCAGCTCTACAAAGCCTTTGGCGAAAAGCCCGGCCTGGTCGCGCTGATGGACGACTTCATGGTGCGGCTGCTGGCCGACCCGCGCACAGGGCCGCACTTCCAGCCGGCCAACCAGCAGCGCGTGAAGGAACAGCTGGTGGAGCAGCTTTGCGCGTTGAGCGGCGGCCCCTGCGTCTACAAGGGCGCGGACATGAAAAGCGCGCACGCCAACCTGGACATCAAAAAATCCGACTTCCACGCGCTGGTCGAGGTGCTGCAGCAAAGCATGGACGCCAAAGGCATTCCGTTTCGCAAACAGAATGAGATGCTGGCGCTGCTGGCGCCCATGAACCGCGACATCATCACGCCCACGGAAAGCGCGGCCAAACCATGAACGCACGTCTACACGCCATCAGCTTTGCCGCACTACTGATGCTGAGTGCCGCGGCGCAGGCCGGCACCCTGGTGGTGTCGGTGCTCGACAAGGAGGGCAAGCCGGTGCAGGACGCAGTGGTGGTGGCGACGCCGGCCAACAAAAACGCCAGGCCGAAAAACCCGCTGCCGCCGCAAGCCACCATCAGCCAGGAAAAAATGCAGTTCATCCCGGCGGTGACAGTGCTGCCCGTGGGTGCGAAGCTGCAATTCGTCAACAACGACCCCTGGGACCACCATGTGCGCAGCTCGCCGGCGGGCATGGGCCAGTTCAACGCGGCGAATGCCGGCTTCGAGCTGCGCCTGGAAGGCAAAACCGAGGGCAAGCCCGCCAAATCCGGCGAAGTCACACTGGACAAGGCCGGCGCGCTGGGCGCAACCTTGCTGGGCTGTTTTATCCACGGCTCCATGCGCGGCTACATCTATGCCAGCGAATCGCCCTGGGCCGGCAAGACCAGCGACCAAGGCATTGCCACCTTCGAGGACCTGCCCGAGGGCACGGCCCAGGTGAAGGTCTGGCAGGCCGACCAGCTGATAGACATCGCGCCGCAGCAGGTCACGGTGGGCACGGTGCAGGCCAAAAACGTCATGCAGCTCACGGTGGTGCCGCGGCGGCGCAGGTCCTGAGGCCACCCTTAACGCTGGCTGTCGTCCTTGTGGGAGTCCGGCTCCAACGGCGCAAGGTCGGATGAATAAATCCGGTCGCCAATTTGCATGGCCCGGCCTTTCTCCCAGGCGGCTTCAAAGGCCGCGAGCTCGTCCGCCGTGGCGCGCTCATGGCGCCGCACCGGCGGCCGCGAATCGCCCGCGTCCTGGCCCGTGCGGAGCACGGCGGGACGGCTGGCCGAGAAGCCCTGGATCTGTTCATTGACCTGCCAGTACACGCCGCTGACCAACAGGTTGTAGCGCGCGGTGGCATTTTTGGCGATGGCTGCCCCCACCTCGGCCAGCCGGGCGGGCGCGCCTTCCCGGTTATCCAGGAAGTCGGTGGAAAGGTCCACCAGCACCAGGTACTGGTGGCCCCGCTTGTCGTTGCGCACCACGCGGAATTTGTAGCTGGCCGACAGGATCCCGTGGGCCTGCATGGTCACCCGTATGGCTTCATACAGCATCTCGCGCCTGAACTCCATGCGCTCGTCAAGGTTCATCTTGACCGGGCCAGTCTCAGGCCCCGTGGCCCCGGGCTTGGGGCTTTTGCTGGCGCTAAAGAGGTTCTTGAGCACGGACATGCTGCACTCGCTTCAGGTGTTTTTGGCGGCAAAGAACACGTAGTCGGCGGTATAGCCTTCCTTGACGCGTTTGCCGGCGTCGGCCTGCGTGGCGCAGCCCCTGGCCGGTGCATTGCCGCCCTCGGTGTTCAGGCGCTGCACGCTGGTGACGCCAGCCATCTTGCCGGGCATGCCGGCGGATTTGGCTGTCAGCAACAGCAGCGGGATGTCGGCGGGGCGCTCGCCGTCGGCCCTGGCTTTCACCGTGCCCACGGTCTTGCTGCCGTCCAGCGCGGTCCAGTGCGGGCCGGCGCCGTGCGTGCCGACTTTTTCGTCCTTCTGGTTAAAGAGGTCCGCCTCGGGCGCGACAAACACCCAGGCCCAGCCGCCCTTGTCGCTGGCGCGGCATTCGTAGATTTGCGAGCCCACCGCATGCCAGGTGAAGGCCGCCTGCTCGTTGTCGGCCGGCTTGAGCGCGGCGGGCGCCGGCTTGCCGGCGTAGGCCTGTGCGGCCGGGCCGCTGGCGCAGGCGCTCAAGAGGCCCGCGCACAGGGCGGCGGCCACAAGGCCCGCATGGAGCCTGGTTTGGGCGACAGCAGTTGCAATCGATGTCATGGCGATCTCCTGGAAGGAGTCCTGCCCATATTGACAGGTCTCCGGGTTAAAGAAAAGAAAAATGACGGGTAAAAATGCCCCAACAACCCCACGGGCGGAAGGGGTGTGGGCCGGCGCGGCGTCCGGCCTACCGGGGACAAACGCCGGCCGGCGCAAATCGGATGCGTTTTTCCGCAAAAAATGTCCATTCCCGCCCGCGTTTGCCGCCCAGGCGGAACTCCCTATACTCAGCCGCATGAAATTGGCCGACACGGACACCCGCAGCCTGCAAGCCCTGATCGCCGGCGCGGCGCAAGGCGACCACGCCTGCTTTGCCGATATCTATGAACGCACCCACACGCATCTGTTTGGCGTCGCCGTTCGTATATTGGGACAAGGACAGGCGGCCGAGGATGTGCTGCAAGAGGCGTATGTGAGTATCTGGAAAAGCGCGGCCGGCTACCGAAGCGAGGTGGACGGCCAACCCATTCAACCCATGACGTGGCTGATCGCCATCGTCCGCAACAAGGCGCTGGACGCCTTCCGGGCACGCGCGCGCCGCAAGGAAAGCGAGCTGCCCGAATCAGGTGAGCTGGACGAGGACGCCATCGAAAGCAGCGCCGCACCCGCCCCCAGCGCCATGCAGCTGCTGGAGCAGGCCACCGAGGCCCTGCATATAGAAGGCTGCATGAACGCGCTCGAGGGCAGCCACCGGCAAAGCCTGGCGCTGGCCTATTACCAGGGCCTGTCGCACACCGAGGTGGCCGCGCAAATGGGCGCGCCGCTGGGATCGGTGAAAGCCTGGATACGGCGCGGCCTGGAAAAACTCAAGGGCTGCCTGGCCGCGCAGGGGGTGGTGGCGTCATGAGATATACCAACCCCGAATTGCTGGAACACCTGGCATCGGCCTATGTGCTGGGCACGCTGGCCGGCGGCGCGCGCCGCCGCTTTGAACGCCTGCAGCGCGACCGCATCGACGTACGCGTGCGTGTCACGCACTGGGAGGCGCGCCTGGGCCAGCTGGCGCTGTCGGTGCCGGCGCACAAGCCTTCACCCCGGGTGTGGGCCGCGATCGCGGCGCGCACGCAGCCCGCGGGTACGCGGCAGGCGCCGCAGGGCAAAACCTCCTGGCTGGGCTGGCTCAAACCCGCCGGGTTTGGTGTTGGCGGGCTGGCGGCCGGTGTGGTCGCGGCGAGCGTATTTTTTATGGCCATGCCCACCCTGTTCATGTCCAGCGGCCAGCTCGCGATGCGCTCGGGCGAAAAGCTGCCGCAAAGTTATGTAGGCCTGCTGACCGACGCCCAGGGCAACGGCAAGCTGCTGGTCAGCTCGCTGCGCCACGGCAAGACCATGACGGTCAAGGTCATAGGCCCCATCACACCGCCCGCCAGCGGCAAGCTGGTGCTCTGGGCCGTGCCGGCCAACGGCCCGGCCTTCTCGCTGGGCGCGGTGCCGACCAGCGGCTCGGCGGTGTCCATACTGCCGGATACCTCTGAAAAGCTGCTGTCCAAGGTCGGCAAGCTGGTGGTGACGCTGGAGGCGGACGCCAACCCCACCAAGCCCGGCGAGACCGTGGTCTTCAGCGGCAATTGCGCCAAGCTGTGGTGAGCCCCCGCGGCACGCACTCCCATCCATGGCGCGCGCGGTGACGATTTTTGTAGCGGTCCTGCTGCTGGCTTACCTGGCCCTTTGCGCGGCGCTGTATGTCTACCAGCGCTCGCTGATTTATTTTCCCCAACCCAAATCCTGGGGCGGACCGGCCACGACGCAGCAGCTCCAGGTCAAGGATGCGGAGCTGGTGCTCACCGCGCGGCAAAGCACCGGGCCCAAGGCCATCGTCTACTTCGGCGGCAATGCCGAAGATGTCTCGGCCAACCTGCCGTCCTTCTCTGAAGCCTTCCCGGGCCACGCGATTTACCTGCTTCATTACCGGGGCTATGGCGGCAGCAGCGGCAGCCCCAGCGAGGCGGCACTGCAAAGCGATGCCCTGGCCTTGTTCGACCACATCGGCAAAACCCATGCGGAGGTCACCGTGGTGGGCAGGAGCCTGGGTTCGGGTGTGGCCGTCTGGGTCGCCAGCCAGCGGCCGGTGGCGCGCCTGATCCTGGTGACGCCTTACAACAGCATCCAGGAACTGGCCGCGCAACGTTTTCCCTGGTTTCCCATTTCCTGGCTGCTGGTCGACAAGTTTGAATCCTGGAAGTACGCGCCCCAGGTCACGGCGCCCACGCTGCTGATCGCGGCCGGGCAAGACGAAGTCATCCCGGCGGCCAGTACCGAAAAGCTGTATGCGCAGTTCAAGAAGGGGACGGCCGCGCTCAAGGTGCTGCCCGGAACCTCGCACAACACGGTTTCGCAGCACCCGCAATACCTGCCCTTGTTTCAATCGATGCTGTGAGCGCCGCGTCCAGCCGGCCAAGGATGCTGCACTTTTTATTTGGTCCGCGCATACTGCCATGTGGCCTTCATTGGCAACAGGCGCTTTGAGCCGGCGTTCAAGGGAGGGGACCACCTCCGTCTATCAAATGGAAGAGAAAAGGGAAAGAAAAAATGAATGTTTTGAAGATCGCTGCGTTTTCTGATGGAAGCACAGGCGGCAACCCCGCCGGCGTGATGATCACCGGCTTCTTTCCTGCCGACGCGGAAATGCAGCGGATCGCCGCGGAAGTGGGTTTTTCGGAAACGGTTTTTGCCGTCCCGGCAGGCGCCGGCTGGCGGGCGCGCTATTTCTCGCCGGAATCCGAAGTGCCTTTCTGCGGCCACGCAACGATTGCCCTGGGCGCGGCGCTGGCCCTTCAACACGGCGATGGCGTGTTTGCCCTGAGCCTGAACAAGGCCGACATCACGGTTGAAGGCAGGCGCAACGGAGACACCATTGCCGCCGCGCTGCAATCGCCGCCCACGCGCAGCCAGGCTGCGCCGGAAGCGCTGGTGCAGGCCACCCTGGAGCTGTTCGGCTACGGGCCGCCCGACCTGGACCCGCGCATTGCGCCGGCATTGGCCCATGGTGGCGCGGATCACCTGGTGTTGACCCTGAACAGCCGCGAAAAGCTGGCGGCCATGCAATACAACCTGAACGCGGGCCGCGAACTGATGAACAAGGCGGGTTTGGTGACCATGCTCCTGGCTTACGCGGAAACGCCCCGGCTTTTTCACACGCGCAACCCCTTTGCGTCGGGCGGTGTGTACGAAGACCCGGCGACAGGCGCGGCCACCGCCGCTTTTGCGGGTTACCTGCGTGACCTGGATTGGCCGCACGGAGGCGCGATCGACATCGTGCAGGGTGAGGACATGGGTATGCGTTCGCGCTTGCATGCCCAGATTCCGCCTGCCCCGGGAGCCTCGATCAAGGTTTCCGGGACGGCGCGCATCATGCACGAGCTGGCTCAAGCCCATTACAAATAAATACGAATTCCCCCGCATCCGATTTCCTTTTCACGTCGTTTGTATAAGGTGCTGATTTGCAGCGCATCCAATTGACCAACACTTCAAGGAGCCCGACATGAACGCTTTTTCCATCCGCAACTTCATTGCCCTGCCCGTCGTCGCCCTGGCCCTGGCCGGTGCCGCCATGGCAGCCGACATCCAGACCACGCCGGTGCAGAACGCGCAGATCGACGATTTCGCGGCCGGCAAGAAGGCCATAGACGCCAAGAACTGGTCCGAAGCCGTGAGCAGCTTCAACAAGGTCGTGGCCAAGAACCCGAAGAACGCCGACGCCTACAACTACCTCGGTTATTCCAACCGCTGGCTGGGCAAGTACGACGAGGCTTTTGCCGCCTACGGCAAGGCCCTGGCGCTGGACCCCAATCACAAGGGCGCGCTCGAGTACTCGGGCATCGCCTACCTGAAGACCCACCAGAAGGCCCAGGCCGACGCCCAGTTGGCCAAGCTGCAGTCCATCTGCGCCAACTGCGAGGAAACCCGCGACCTGGCCAAGGCCGTGGCTGACTACAAGCCGGCCGCCAAATAAGAAGCGTCCAAGAAGCACCCGAACCCCTCCCGGCGCCGCCGTGCCGCCGTGCCGCCGGGAGGTTTTGCCAGCGGTTTGACATGCGCGGCCTGAGCTGATTCGAAAGAGAAAAACCATGACCGACGCCAACCGCCTCAAATACCTGCGCATCGCGCTGCTGCTGATGGGGCTGACCTTTATCTTCGCGCTGTGGCCGCTCACCATGGTCTGGCCTTCGGGCTGGTCCTGGCATGCCGAGGGGCGCTCCTACTACCTGGAGATGATCCTCGGCCTCTATGCGACCCTGGGCGTCTTCCTGCTGCTGGCGTCGCGCAACCCGCTGGCGCACCTGAGCCTGATCTGGTTTACCGTCTGGTCCAGCATCGTGCACGGCGGGATCATGGCAGTGCAGTCCTTCAGCGGCCAGCACACCATGGGCCACCTCTGGGGTGACGTGCTGGCACTGTTTGTGGTGGCCGCCGTGCTGGCCGTATTGACACCCCGCCAAGCCTGAAACGAAAGAAATTCCATGACACACGCTTCTTCTTCATCGCGGATGCTGGCATCCACCCTCTTGTCGCTGGCCGGCCTGGCCTTTTCCGCGGGGGCCGGCGCCGCCAGCCTCTCCGTTTTGGTGCTCGACAAGGAAGGCAAGCCGGCGCCCGATGCGGTTGTGGTGGTCGTGCCCTCGGCCAAAATCGGCGCGCCGCCCAAGCCCCTGCCCGAGCAGGTGACGATTTACCAGGAAAAAATGCGCTTTGTGCCGGCCGTCAGTGTGGTGGGCGTGGGCGCCAAGGCCCAGTTCGTCAACAACGACCCCTGGGAACACCATGTGCGCGCCTCGGCCGCCGGTGCGGCGCAATTTAATAGCACCGCGGGCGAAGGCTTTGAACTGCGCCTGGACGGCAAGCCCGAAGGCAAGCCGGCCAAGACGGCCGATGCCACTTTCACCAAGGCCGGCGCCGTGCTACTGGGCTGCCACATCCACGGCTCCATGCGCGGCCATGTGTATGTGAGCGATTCGCCCTGGGCCGTGCTGACCAATGCCGAGGGCATCGCGCAGATCGAGCAATTGCCCGAAGGCGCGGCGCAGATCAGGGTCTGGCACACCGACCAGCTGATAGACATCGCGCCGCAGACCCATACCGTGACGGCCTCGCCGGGCAAGCTCAGCCTGCAGCTCAGCGTGGTGCCGCGCCGCCGCCGGATCTGAGGGAAGCGGGCGCACACCCGCAAGCTGCCGGCCAACAGGCCGAAGCCATGACGACATATGCCTGACATGTCCGGCGGATACAACCGCTGGCATCACTGACTCGCAAGGATACGTCTCATGCTGCATGCCAATCGCCGCGGTTTTGTCATGGGCCTCATGGCCACCGCCTCGATCACCGCCGTCAAGGCCCAAACCCCAACCCAGGCGACCACCCTTAGCCTGCCGCTCCTGCCCGCGGGCGCGGCGCAGGCCATCGCCACCGACCACGACTACTGGGCCGCCGTGCGTTCGCTTTACACCGTGACGCCCAAAACGGTGAACCTGGAAAACGGCTACTGGGGCATCATGGCCGACCCGGTGCGCAGCGAGTACCAGGCCAAGACCGACATGGTGAACCGCGAGAACTCCTACTACGCGCGTTCGCAGTTCGACGGCGACGCGGGCGAGGCCCGCAAGCTGCTGGCCGCCGCCGTGGGCACCGCCCCCGGCGAAATCGCCTTCACGCGCGGCGCCACCGAAGCCCTGCAGTTACTGATAGGCGGCTACAACAAGCTCAGCCCCGGCGACAGCGTGCTGTTTAGCGACCTGGACTACGACTCCATGCAGTACGCGATGAACTGGCTCAAGGACAGGCGCGGCGTGAACGTGGTGAAGTTCAACATCCCCGAGCCCGCCACGCGCGACGCCGTGCTGCAGGCCTATCGGGACGCCCTGGCGAACAACCCGAAAACCAGGCTCTTGCTGCTCACGCATGTGAGCCACCGCACCGGGCTGGTAATGCCGGTGGCCGAGATCGCCGCCATGGCCAGGGCGCGCGGCGTGGACGTGGTGCTGGACGCCGCGCATTCCTGGGGCCAGATCGATTTCAAGGTGGCCGACCTCGGCGTGGACTTCGTGGGCTTCAACCTGCACAAATGGATAGGCGCGCCCGTCGGCCTGGGCTTTATGTACATCGCCAAAGGGCGGCTGGCCGACATAGACCGCGCGATGGCCGACGAGGACTGGCCGGCCGACGACATACGCTCGCGCGTGCACAGCGGCACCTCCAATTTCGCGGCCCTGCTGACCCTGCCCAGGGCGCTGGCCCTGCATGCGGAAATCGGCCCCAAGGCCAAAGAGCTGCGCCTGCGCTACCTGCGCGACTACTGGGTCAGCCGCGCCCGCGAATTCAGGGGCGTGGACATCCTGACGCCGGACCAGCCCGGCATGGCCGCCGGCATCACCTCCTTTCGCCTGGCCGGCAGGACCACGCCGGACGACTACAAGGCGCTGGTGGCCCAGCTGCGCGACAGCTACGGCGTGCTGACGGTGCGCCGCACCGGTGTGGCCAAGGGGCCTTGCATACGCGTGTCACCGGCGCTCTACACCACCGAGGCCGACCTGGACCGCCTGGTTTCGGCCTTGAAGGCCCTCACCGCGGCCTAAGGCGGTTCCCCCGGCCACACCGGCCGTTGACAGAAGCTTTCACGAAACTTACATTGAAGCCTCGCACGGAGGCTTTATGTTTGATCCCTCTGATCCTTCCAACCCTTCTTCAACATCGGTCCGGTCGCTGTACTGGCACCACATCACGCTGGCCCAGCTGCAGCGTGTCAAGGACTGGCGCGAGGCGCAGCGGGGGGCCCACCCCCTCGAATGCCAGCTCTGGGAAGCGGTGCTGACCGCCTGGCTCATGGGCTGGACGGGCTGGCTGCCGGCCTACGCCTTTGAGGCGGCCTGGGCGTACCCACTGTGCGTGCTGGGCCTGCTGGCGCCGCGACTGTATGTGTATGCCAGGGCGCGGGCGCACCTTGCACGGCGTCTCAGGTGTGACTGGCTGGAATTGGTCGTCTGAACTAGAGTGGTGGGATGAATGCTCCCACCCCACTCTCCCTGACCTGCTTCACCCTCAACACCAGCCATCACATCGCCCACCTGGTGCTGAATCGCCCCGAGGCGATGAACACCATGCACCCGCTGTTCTGGCGCGAGCTGGACGCGGCGCTCACCCACATCCACCAAAGCGGCGAGGCGCGTGTATTGGTGATCTCGAGCACTGGCAAACACTTCAGTGCCGGCATGGCACTGGAGACCTTCGGCAGCGAGATCGCCCTGGACGACAGCAGCCCCGAAGGCCGTGCCGCCATCTTCGACCTGCTTGCCGGCATGCAAGCCACCTTCAGCAAACTCGAAACCCTGCGTATCCCGGTGATCGCGGCCATCCAGGGCGGCTGCATAGGCGGCGCGGTCGACATGGTGACGGCCTGCTGCCTGCGCTACGCCACGGCCGACGCGTTCTTCTGCATCCAGGAGATCAACATCGGCATGGTGGCCGACGTGGGCACCTTGCAGCGCCTGCCCAAGCTGCTGCCGCTGGCCGTCGTCAAGGAGCTGGCCTACACTGGGCGCCGCCTGCCGGCCGCCAGGGCGCTGGGCTACGGCCTGGTCAATGAGGTGTTCGAGTCAGCCGAGGCCATGCTGGCGGCCGCCATGCAGTGCGCGAACGAAATCGCCGCCAAGCCGCCGGTGGCCGTCTGGGGCACCAAACAGGCCGTGCACTATGCGCGCGACCACTCGGTGGACGATGCGCTCAAACAGATGGGCTGGCTGCAGGGCGCGATCTGGAGCAACGCCCATGTGCGCGAGTCCGTGACGGCCATGAAGGAAAAGCGCGCGGGGCAGTTCCCGGGGCTGACGCCGCTGAAGAACTTCAGCGAGTTCGGGCAGTAAGCGCAAGCCGCCTACTGGCGCGCGGTGCGCACGCTGGAGGGCAGCGCCTGCGGGTGGCTGGTGCGAAAGGGGTTGATGTCCAGCCCGCCGCGGCGCGTGTAGCGCGCATAGACCGAGAGCTTGAGCGGTTTGCAGCGCGTCCAGATGTCCATGAAGATGCGCTCCACGCACTGCTCATGGAACTCGTTGTGGTTGCGAAAGCTCACCAGGTACTGCAGCAGGCCTTCCTGGTTGATCTGCGGGCCCGCGTAGCGTATCTGCACGCTGCCCCAGTCGGGCTGGCCGGTGACCAGGCAGTTGCTCTTGAGCAGGTTGCTGGTCAGGGTCTCCTCGACCGGCGGCTCGTCGAATTCGGCAAACAGCAGTTCGGGCGCGGGCTGGTAGTGGATGCACTCCACGTCCAGCCGGTCCAGGTTCAGGCCGTCGAGTTCATGCACGGGTTCGCGGTCGAAGAGCTCGGGGCCCAGGGTAGTGATGCCTACGCCGCTGCCAATCACGGCATTGAGGTCGGCCCGTATGCGCTCGCGCACCTCGCGCGCGTCGGCAAAACGCGTGTTGTTAAAGCTGTTGAGGTAGAGCTTGAAGGACTTGCTCTCGACGATGTTGGGCGACTCGCAGGGCACGGTGATGTGGGCCAGCGCCACCTGCGGCTTGCCGCGCAGGTTGAGCCAGCTCAGCTCAAATGCCGTCCACAGGTCGGCGCCGAAAAAAGGCGGCGTGCCGGTGACGCCGATTTCGGCGCGTTTGCCCTCGCGCGGGATAGGGAAGAGCAGCGAAGCGTCGTATTGGTCGATATAGGCCGAGGCCTTGCCCAGCTGGGATTGTTCAGGGGTGTTCATGTGGACTCGATTGTCTTCTAACCCGCAGTTGTGGCCCTGAAGTGGGGAATCAAGAGGGCCAATAAACGCTCCACCACCCCGGGGGGCAAATCATGGCCCATGCCCTCAATGCTTTCAAAACGCGCGCCGGGAATGCGCCTGGCCGTGTCCTGTCCGCAGGCCATGGGCACCAGCGGGTCGGCGCGGCCGTGCACCACCAGCGTGGGCGCCCTCACCTGGGCCAGCGCCGCGGCGCGTGTGCTGTCGGCGGCAATCGCCACCATCTGGCGCAGCACGCCCTGCGGGTGGAAGCTGCGCTGCGCCGCGGCGGCGACTTTTTCGCGCAGCTCGGCGTCGGGCGTGGGAAAGCCGGGGCTGCCTATTGCCTTGAGCAGCCTGGCCGTGTGGTCCACCGCCGCCTGCACGCCCTTGCCGGCGGGCCGGCTCAGCAACACGCGGGTCACGGCCGGGCTGGCCTCGGGCAGGCCGCGCGCGCCGCTGGAACTCATGATGCTGCAAAGGCTGACCACCCGCGATGGCGCAAGCACCGCCACGCGCTGCGCGACCATGCCGCCCATGCTGACGCCCACCACATGGGCTTTGGCAATTTGCAGCGCATCAAGCACGCCCACGGTGTCGGCGGCCATGTCCTGCACGCTATAGGGCGGGCGTATGCGCCAGCCCAGGCGGAACTTGAGCCCTTCCCAGAGCAGGCTGGGTGAACCCAGGTGGTCGAGGTGCTGGGACAGGCCTATGTCGCGGTTGTCAAAGCGCAGCACCCGAAAGCCCGCGTCGGCAATCGCCTGCACCATGGCCGGCGGCCAGGCGATCAGCTGCATGCCCAGGCCCATGATGAGCAGCACCACGGGCCGGCCCGTGGTGTCGCCGGGGTGGGTGTCTTCGATTTCGATATCGATCTGATTGGCTTTGATCTTCATGATGGATTATGTACACCCCCGTTGGGGCTCACTGCGTGTAGCCCCCTCCCCCCTTGCAGGGGGCGGCGCCAGCGGCCTGGCAAAGCCAGTTCCGCGGCCCCTGCTGGGGGATGCGGATAAGGGCTAAATGAATTCCCTTTCGCGGAGCCATTTGGTGGCAATCCATTTTTCGCCTGATTTCACTGGCTCGCCTCCATGCAAGGTGAGGCTGGTGGGATGCGCCACCGCATAACTGAAAAACACCGCGCTGCCCTGTTGCGGCCGCACGCGCAGGCCTATGTCGGGGAACACCGTGGCGCCGCCCTCCTCGGGTTCGCGCAAATACATGATGAGGCTGGCCACACGCTGGCCGCCGCGCCGCAATATAGCCGCAGTGCCGGGCTCGCCGGGGTCGAAGTAGTCGTAATGCGGCTTGTACTCGGCGCCGCGCCGGTAGCGCAGCACCTGCAGGCCTTCGCCGTTGCGCACCGGCCAGTTCAGCAGCCTGGCGATGCGGGCCTCGATGCGGCGAATCGCCTCGTTCTCGCCGCGCGTGTAGAACATGCCGTGGCTGGTGCGGTCGTGGTTGAGCTCTTCGCCGCCGGTGCGTATGTCCACGGTCAGCGAGCGCGCCAGGCGCGACTCGGCCGCCGCAATGAGCGCCTCGCATTCGGCAGCGCTGAGCAGGTTGTCAAACACCCAGAGCTCGGGCGCGCTGCGGTGTTCACGCACCGTTACCCATTTGTCGCCCGCGTCCACCATGGCGCCGGCGGCGTCGGCCCGCACACGGGGCACAGCCTGCGCGGGCTGCGGCATCGCTGCTTCGCCGGCGGCCTGCAGGCCCAAAGCCCGGTTGGCGGCAGTGGCATGCCAGCCGGCGTCCAGCAGCGCCTGGAAAACCTCATGCTGCCCATGCCCAGCCGCGAGCTGCTGCGCCACCCAGTCCTGCATCTCGCGCGTGATGGCCTGGGTTTGCATGGCGGGCGGGGAAGGATACGGCCGCTCAGGCGGCCTGTTTGCGCCGGAACACCAGCCGGTCGGGTTCCGAGGCCTTGGGGTCGAAGCGGTAACCCTCGGCGTCAAAGCTTTCGAGCTTTTTGATCGTGGCGATTTTTTTCTCGATCGCGTAGCGCAGCATCAGGCCGCGCGCGCGTTTGGCGTTAAAGCTGATGATTTTGTACTTGCCGCCCTTGAACTCCTCGAACACGCAGCTCACCACGCGCGCCTTGAGCGCCTTGCGGTCCACGGCCTTGAAGTATTCCTCGCTGGCCAGGTTGATGACCACGGGCGTGGTGTCGGCGGCGGCGCGTTCATTGAGGTAGTCGGAAATTTGCGAGCCCCAGAACTGGTAGAGGTTTTTGCCCTGGGGCGTGGCCAGCGCCGTGCCCATCTCGAGCCGGTAGGGCTGCATGCGGTCCAGTGGCCGCAGCACGCCGTAAAGGCCGCTCAGGATGCAGACGTGGTCCTGTGCCCAGTCAAGTTGCGCGGCGCTCAAGGTCCTGGCGGCCAGCCCGCCATACACGTCGCCGTCAAAGGCCAGCGCGGCCTGTTTGGAATTCTTGGCGGTGAACTTGGGCGACCAGGCCTGGTAACGCGCCACATTCAGGCCCGCCAGCGCGTCCGACAGCTTCATCAAGCTGCTGATCTGCTGCGGGGTCTGGGTTTTGAGCACTTCAATGAGCTGCGCCGACTGGCGCGTGAACAAGGGTTGGGTGTGGGTGTCTACGTGCGGCGGCGTGTCGTAGTCCAGCGACTTGGCCGGCGAGATAAGAAACAGCATGCTTTGAGTTATTGGGTAAGAACCTGTTTACGGTCTAAACGGGGTCGCGTTGGGGTGCAATCGGGATGAGTGGGCCGACCGGGACCGCCGCATGGGCTCATGCCCATGCAAGGGCTCGGGTGGCTCAATCGCCCGATTTCACCCCAACCCGAAGGGCAAGTGCCTTTTCGGGCGGTCTGCGGCGTTGCGATGCTAACCCATAGCGGTGCTATGGGCAGCGCACCGCGCCTTGCATCCCATCCCGAGAAGGCACTTGCGCGACCCTGTTTAGACCGTAAACAGGTTCTCACCAACCCCCACTTTACGACAGCCGGGCCGCACCCTTCGCGCCAGGCGGCAAAGGCCTCAATCCAGGTCACTGGCCAACGAAGCCAAGGTCTCCGCGGGAATGTTCACATGCGCGGGGTAATGCGTATGGTCGCAGCCGAGCTTCACGCCGGCGCCGGCTTTGACCGCCGCGCGCATGGCCGGGTCCAGCTCGAAGCGCACAAAGTGCACGGCCGAGGTTTTTTCGTCGTTCTCGCGGTCCATGTCTTCGTCGGCGATCGCGTAGACGCGGGCATGGCCTTCGACCTCGATGAACATGCGGTCCTCCACACCGATAAGCCGGGCCAGCTCACGTTTTCGCTCGCTGACGTCGGGGTACTCCAGCATCAGCGTGCCCTTCCAGTTGGTCCCGTCGGGCATCAGCGGCGCGTAGGCCTCTATCTCCTGCTCTATGCCTTCCTCCTCGAAAATCTTCTCAATGCGCAGCATCTCCTGGATCTGGTAGCGGATGCTGGTCTCGCTTTCAAACTGCAGGTTGACGTGCTCGCCCAGGCGCACGCTGCGCAGCTTGCGATGGGCGATGATGGCGGGCTTGTTTTCCTTGCGGTATTTGCTGTAGGCCTCCAGCGTCATCAGGGATTCGCGGGTGATCTTTCCGGTGGTCTTCATGGCGGCGTCCTGCTTGTCGGGGCTTATTTCAGGCCGTAGGCCGTGCGTATCAAGGTGAGCGGGTGCTTTTGCGGCGGCGCGCCCAGGCTGTTCACCTCAAAGCCCTGGGCAATGTGGTGGCCGCCCAGCGGGCAGTCGCTGCTGATGACGTCGGGCAGGCCGCCGTCCTTGTGGCTGGCCATGGCCTTGAAGAGCGGCTTGCCGATTTTTAGGGCCTGCTGGTGGTAGGGCACCTTGACGCCGAAAGTGCCGGCATGGCCGGAGCAGCGCTCGTGCGTGTGCACGCTGGTGCCGGGCACCATCTTGAGCATCTCCTCGGTCTTCTTGCCGATGTTCTGCACCCGGCCGTGGCAGGGAATCTGGTAGCTGATTTTGCCCAGCGGCGTGCTGAACTCGGTCTTGAGCAGGCCGTCGCGCCGGCGCGCCATCAGGTATTCAAACGGGTCCCACATGTGTTCCTTGACAAGCTGCACCTCGGCATCGTCGGGATACATCAGCGGCAGCTCCTGCTTGAACATCAGGGTGCAGCTGGGCACGGCGCTCAGGATGGCATAGCCGTCTTTCGCGTACTTCACCAACACGGGGATGTTGGCCTCTTTGCTGGCGTTGACCGAGGCCAGGTCGCCTAGCTCCAGCTTGGGCATGCCGCAGCATTTTTCCTTTTCAACCAGCACATAGGGCACTTCGTTGTGGTCCAGCACCTTGAGCAGGTCGTGGCCTATGCCGGGCTCGTTGTAGTTGATGTAGCAGGTCGAATAAATCACCACCTTGCCGGGCGTCTTGGCCCCGTCCTTGACGGCATGCGGGGGCGATTCGGGCGCGCCCGAGCGGAATTTCTTGGTCGCCAGGTCGGGCAGCCAGGCGTTTTTGTCCACGCCCAGCACTTTTTCCATCACGGCGCGCGCCGGCTTGGTCTTGTTGACCGCATTGGCCACCTGGACCACGATGGGAATGCCGGCGAACTGGCCGTGCACGTCGGTGGACGACAAAAACTTTTCACCGGCGCCAACCTCGCCCTTTTTGAACTTGATGGCTTTGGCGCGCAGCATGGTGTGGGGAAAGTCGAGGTTGAACTCGTGCGGCGGCACATAGGGGCACTTGGTCATGTAGCAGAGGTCGCACATATAGCACTGGTCGACCACTTTCATGTAGTCCTTCTTGTCCACGCCGTCGACCTCGCCGGTCTTGCTTTCGTCGACCAGGTCGAACAAGGTGGGGAAGGCGCCGCACAGGCTCACGCAGCGGCGGCAGCCATGGCAGATGTCGAAGATGCGCTCCATCTCGTGCAGGGCGGCGTCCTCGTGATAGAAGTCCGGGTTTTTCCAGTCGATCGCGTGGCGCGTGGGCGCCTGGAGGTTGCCTTCTGTGGCCATGCTTGCCTCTTCTTTTCGGTTTCTCGTGGGTTTGGGGAAAGGCTCTCGCGCGTAGCCCTTTCCAAAACCCGCCACGCCTTGCGGCGCAGCGAGGGACGGGTTAATCGACCAGTTCGGCCAGCGCTTTTGAATAGCGGTTGGCGTGCGAGCGCTCGGCCTTGGCCAGGGTCTCAAACCAGTCGGCCACTTCATCATGGCCTTCGTCGCGCGCGGTCTTGGCCATGCCGGGGTACATGTCGGTGTACTCGTGGGTTTCACCGGCGACGGCGGATTTGAGGTTGTCGCGGGTGCCGCCGAAGGGCAGGCCGGTGGCGGGGTCGCCGCACTGCTCCAGCCATTCGAGGTGGCCGTGGGCGTGGCCGGTTTCACCTTCCGCGGTGGAGCGGAACAGCGCGGCGACATCGGGCTGGCCTTCAACGTCGGCCTTGTTCGCGAAATACAGGTAGCGGCGGTTGGCCTGCGATTCGCCGGCAAATGCGGCTTTCAGGTTCTCTTCCGTCCTGGAGCCTTTGAGAGCAGCCATGGAAATCTCCTTCGTGGGTTGATGGATGATGAACAAATCGCCAATGCTTCAACGCCGCGCACTTCGAGGCCACGAACAGCCGAAGACCAGAACACCATAGACCTGTTCGGGCGCTGCGTCTAATTGCTGGAATCAATGCATGAAATTGATAAAAGCTATTCACAAACAGCGTTCGATAACAATTTTTAATTACAAGCCATGCCGCCATAGCGCCGCTCCGGGGAGCGGCCAGGGCCATCAATTACGTTATGGTAAATTGATTACGAATAAGTAAACACATCCGCAGGAAGCCCCCCATGCCGGAGACAAACCCCGCCCCCGCCGCACTGACCGCCACCTTCACCAACGGCTATGAATTCGCCCAGGGCGCCGGTTATGCCCTGCCCGAGTACCCTTTTGTGGCGCCGCCCGAGCTACGCACGGGCGAGGTCAAACGCCACGCCGTCGCCATCGTGGGCGGCGGCATCACCGGGCTGACGCTCGCCTGCGCGCTGGCGCAGTACGGCGTGCGCGCCGTGCTGCTGGACGAGGACAACACGGTGGGCGTCAAGGGCGCCTCCTCGCGCGGCATCTGCTACGCCCAGAAAAGCCTGGAAATCTTCAAGCGCCTGGGCATTTACGAGCGCATCGCGGCCAAGGGCGTGCAGTGGAGCGTAGGCCGCACCTTTGCGGGAAGCGATGAGGTCTACGCCTTCGACCTGCGCCAGCAGCAAAGCCATTCGCTGAGCCGGCAGCCGCCGTTTATCAATATCCAGCAGTTTTATGTCGAAGGCTTTCTGGTCGAGCAGCTCTACAGTCCTGCGCCCGAAGGCCGCCTGGTTGACATCCGCTGGAGCCACCGTGTCACCGGCTTTGAGCAGAACGCGGACTTCGCGACGCTGCAACTCGAAACGCCGACCGGCGCCTACGCCCTGGAGGCCGAACATGTGATCGACTGCAGCGGCTCGCGCAGCCCGTTTCGCGCCTGGTGCGGCGCCACGGTGACGGCGCAGCAGGGCGACGACCGCTGGTGCATTGCGGACGTGCGCTTCAAGAACCCGCCGCCCGCGGAGCGCCACACCTGGATAGAGGCGCCCTTTAACGAAGGCCGCGCCGTCTGGCAGCACCTGATGGCCGACGGCGTCTGGCGCATCGACTACCAGATGCCGCCGCAGGCCAGGCCCGAGGATGTCAGCCGCGAGGAGGTGGTGCGCGCCCGCCTCAAAGCGCAGTTCAAAAGCCAGTCGGGCCGGGAGCTGGACGACGCCGACTACGAGATCGTCTGGGTCGGCCCCTATGCCTACCGCAGCGAATGCCTGGACAGCCTGCGCCACGGCCGCGTGTTTTTCGCCGGCGACGCCGCCCACGTGATGAGCCCCTTCGGTGCGCGCGGCGGCAACTCGGGTGTGCAGGATGCCGACAACCTGGCCTGGAAGCTGGCCGCCGTGCTGCAGGGCCGTGCCGCGCCCGCCCTGCTGGACAGCTACCACCAGGAACGCCATGAGGCGGCCGCGCACAACGTGCGGGTCACCAACCGCACGGCGCGCTTTTTGCGGCCGGCGGACGGCGCGGAGCGGCTGTTTCGCAGCGCGGCGCTGGGCCTGGCGCGCGAGCATGTGTTTGCCCGCCAGCTCGTCAACACCGGCCGCATGTCCACGCCCAGCCACTACACACACTCCAGCACCTGCGGGCCGGCCGGTGGGCGGGCGACGCAGAACGTGGGTTTTGCCTGGGCCGACGGCCGCCCCGGCGAACTGCTGGACCTGCTGGGCTGGGCCCACGGCCGTTTGCTGCTGCTGACGTTTGGCGATGTCTCCGCCGCCGCGCTGGCGCGCCTGGCGGCGCTCTCGGTGGAGGCCGGCCTGCGCTGCGTGCAGGTAGTCGGCCCCGGCGAAAAAGCCGCGGCCGTGGAACACGTGGTCGACGCGCAGGGCCACCTGCAGGCGACATGCCATGTCTTCGGCCATGCCTGGGCGCTGCTGCGGCCCGACGGCCATGTGGCCGCCACCGGCGAGAGCGTGGACGCCTCGCTGGTCCACGCGGTGGCCGCCGCGCTGGGCGCCGGCCCCGGCGGAAAGGAAAATCCATGAAAACCGACAGCCCCCTGAGCACCCGCCTGCATTTCCAGGACGCCGACGCTTTTTACGAGTGCCTGCTGGACGCCCACCAGGGCCTGAGCCGCGAGGAATCCGAGCTGCTCAATGCCCGGCTGATCCTGCTGATGGCCAACCAGCTGGGCGACACCGCGGTGCTGAAGGCCTGCGTGGCGGCGGCGTGCAAGACCTGAAACCTATTCACATCACGCAAGACCCTTCTCGGAATGAACCCTTGCCCTCCCCGTTGGGGTGCAATCGGGATGAGTGGGCCGCCCGGGAACGCAGCATGGGCTAACGCCCATGCAAGGGCCTGGGTGGCTCAATCGCCCGATTTCACCCCAACGGGGAGGCAAGGGGCCCAGTCGAATAAAATCGGGGCAGTTCCCCCAACCCCAAGGCGGCATCCCTTCGATGCCGTTTTTCATTGCCCCCATGACCAACGCTGCCGCCCCCGCCCCTGCCGATACCGCCACTCCCGCCGCGGAGGCCGTCAAAGTCCCCACACCGGGGCTGGACAGCCTGGCCAAATCCTTCGAACCGGCCGCCATTGAAAGCCGCTGGGGCCCCGAATGGGAGCAAAGCGGCCAGTACGAACCCACGCTGGATGCGGCCAAGCCGTCTTTCTCCATCCAGTTGCCGCCGCCCAACGTAACGGGCACGCTGCACATGGGCCATGCCTTCAACCAGACCATCATGGATTCGCTCACGCGCTACCACCGCATGCGCGGCCACAACACGCTGTGGGTGCCCGGCACCGACCACGCCGGCATCGCCACGCAGATCGTGGTGGAGCGCAAGCTGCAGGGTGAAGGCAAAAGCCGCCACGACCTGGGCCGCAAGAACTTCGTCGCCAAGGTCTGGGAATGGAAGGAAGAGTCCGGCACCACCATCACACGCCAGATGCGCCGCATGGGCGACTCGGTGGCCTGGAAGCACGAATACTTCACCATGGACCCGAAGATGTCCACGGTGGTCACCTCGACCTTTGTGAAGCTCTATGAGCAGGGCCTGATCTACCGCGGCAAGCGCCTGGTGAACTGGGACCCGATCCTCAAGTCCGCCGTGTCCGACCTGGAAGTCGAGAACGAAGAGCGCGACAGCTTCATGTGGCACATCGAGTACCCCTTCAGCGACGGCCCGCAAAAAGCCGCTGACGGCACGCCGCTGCGCGGCATGCACATCGCCACCACCCGGCCCGAAACCATGCTGGCCGACGGCGCGCTGGCGGTGCACCCGGACGACGAGCGCTACAAACACCTGGTCGGCAAGATGGTCGACCTGCCGCTGTGCGACCGCCAAATCCCGGTGATCACCGACGACTACGTGGACCCGGCTTTCGGCAGCGGCGTGGTGAAGATCACCGGCGCGCACGACTTCAACGATTACCAGGTGGCCCTGCGCCACGACCTGCCGCTGATCACCATCTTCACGCTGGACGCCAAGATCAACGAAAACGGGCCTAAGCAGTACCAGGGCCTGGACCGCTACGACTGCCGCAAGGCCGTGCTCAAGGACCTCGAGGAACAAGGCTTCCTCGAAAAAGCCGTGCCGCACAAAAACATGGTGCCGGTCTGCGCGCGCACCGGCGCGGTGGTCGAGCCCATGCTGACCGACCAGTGGTTTGTCGCGCTCAGCAAGGTCAGCGAGCAGGACCCGACCGGCAAATCGATCGCGCAGAAGGCGCGCGACGCCGTGAGCAGCGGCCAGGTCAAGTTTGTGCCCGAGCAGTGGGTCAACACCTACAACCAGTGGATGAACAACATCCAGGACTGGTGCATCTCGCGCCAGCTCTGGTGGGGCCACCAGATCCCGGCCTGGTACGACGAGGACGGCAAGGTCTATGTCGCCACCAGCGAGGAAGAAGCGCAAAAGCAGGCCCCCGGCAAAAAGCTCACGCGCGACGAAGACGTGCTGGACACCTGGTACTCGTCGGCGCTGGTGCCCTTCTCTTCCTTGGGCTGGCCCGAGAAGACCAAGGAACTGGACCTCTTCCTGCCCTCCAGCGTGCTGGTCACCGGCTACGACATCATCTTCTTCTGGGTCGCCCGCATGATCATGATGACCACGCACTTCACCGGCCAGGTGCCCTTCAGGGACGTGTACATCCACGGCCTGGTGAAGGACGCCCAGGGCAAGAAGATGAGCAAGTCCGAAGGCAATGTGCTGGACCCGGTCGACCTGATCGACGGCATTGAACTGGCGCCGCTGCTCGAAAAACGCTCGCAAGGCCTGCGCAAGCCCGAGACCGCGCCGCAGGTGCGCAAGAACACCGAAAAGGAATTCCCCGCGGGCATTCCGGGCTATGGCGCCGACGCGCTGCGTTTTACCTTCGCCTCGCTGGCCAGCCTGGGCCGCAGCATCAACTTTGACAGCAAGCGCTGCGAGGGCTACCGCAACTTTTGCAACAAGCTCTGGAACGCCACGCGCTTCACGCTGATGAACTGCGAGGGCCAGGACTGCGGCCTCGAGGAACACACGAAAGAACAATGCGCGCCGGGCGGCGAGTTTCACAACTACCTGAGCTTCTCGCAGGCCGACCGCTGGATCTCATCGACCATGCAGCGCGTGGAAGCCGATGTGGCCAAGGGCTTTGCCGACTACCGCCTGGACAACGTGGCCGGCAGCATCTACCAGTTTGTCTGGGACGAGTTCTGCGACTGGTACCTGGAAATCGCCAAGGTGCAGATACAGACCGGCAACGACGCGCAAAAGCGCGCCACGCGCCGCACGCTGATACGCCTGCTCGAAGCCATACTGCGCCTGGCGCATCCGGTAATTCCTTTCATCACCGAAGAGTTGTGGCAGACCGTGGCGCCCATCGCCGGCAAGAGCGGCAAGTTCATAGGCACCGCGCCCTACCCGCAAAGCCAGCCCGAAAAGATCGACGAACAAGCCGAGGCCTATGTCGCCAAACTCAAGACCCTGGTCGACGCCTGCCGCAACCTGCGCGGCGAAATGAAGGTCTCGCCGGCCACGCGCCTGCCGCTGCTTGTGCTGGACGACAGCGCTTTCATGTACAGCGTGGCGCCCGTGCTCAAGTCGCTGGCCAAGCTCAGTGAAGTGAAGGTGTTTGTGAACGAGGCCGAATGGGCCGCGGCCGCGCAAGCCGCCCCGGTGGCGGTGGTCGGCGAAGCGCGTGTCTGCCTGCACATGGAGATCGACGTCGCGGCCGAGAAAGCCCGCCTGGGCAAGGAAGCCACACGCCTCGAAGGCGAGCTCGTCAAGGTCAATGCCAAGCTGGCCAATGAAGCCTTTGTGAACAAGGTGCCGCCGGCGGTGCTGGAGCAGGAGAAAAAACGCCTGGTCGACTTCACCGCGACGCTGGCCAAGATCCACGAGCAGCTGGCTCGGTTGAAGTAAAACCCGCCCACAAAAAAGCCCCGTTCAACGGGGCTTTTTTTATCGGAGGCCGCGTGTTCAGCGGATCATGAATTCGGGCTCGGACCACTGAGAAGGAGTAACTCCACCCGGCACATCCAGCTCCATGGGTGCGCTGGGCAGCTGGTCCATGCCGCTATGCGTGGTGCTGATGGCTTCATGCATGCGGTGCGCCACATACCAGCTCGAGCGCAGGCGCGCCTCGCGTGTGTGCGAGCCCAGGCGCGGCGTGACGAACAGGTTCTTCAGGCCCTTGAGCGGCGAGGTGTCGCCCAGGAAGCTGGCTTCGGCGCCGTCCAGGATGCAGGCCTCGATGCGGCCGTCGCACAGCGCCGCGGCCAGCGCGGCTTCGTCAAACAGCTCGCTGCGGCTGATGCCCACCCACAGCTGGTTGCGCCTGCAGGCGGCCAGCAGTTTTTCATTCACAAAACCGCGAAAACGCGTGGCGTAAAGCATTTGCACCGAGACCGCGTCGGCCTGGCTGACGAGTTCAGACAGGGACACCGGCTGTATGCGCAGGCGCTCCCAGATCGGCGCCGTGTGGTGCACCGCCGGGTCGTAGCCGATCAGCCGCACGCCCAAGCCGTTGAGCATGCCGGCCAGCGTGTGCGCCGTCGGGGCCAGGCCCAGGATGCCCACGGTGCTGCCGTGCAGTTCGCGCCCCATCTGCGTCGTCGGGTGGCGCCGCCCCATCAGGGCCGAGACCAGGCCGCGGCGGTACAGCAGCAGCAGGCTGCTCAGCAGGTATTCGGCGTTGGAGCGCACATTGGCGCTGCTGGCGTGCACGACCTTGATGTCGCGCTCCTTGCAGGCCTCGAGGTCGGTGTTGTCCGTGCCCACATGCAGGCGGCCCACGGCCCTGATCTTGGGCAGGAAGTCGAGGAATTCGCGTGTTACCACGGTCTGCCGCGGGAACACAATGCCCTTGGTCTTGTAGGCGATCTTGCGCAGCGAAGTCAGGTCGTCGGCGAGCTCGGGGTGGTAACCCACGCTGTGGCGGGTTTCCAGCCAGGCCATTGCCTCGGGCACCAGCGCGTCAAGAAGTAAGATGTCCACCCAGTGAGTCCTTTTTTCCCGCAGACCGCAATTCGCGCGGTTTGACCACGTCAAGTCGAGCCTTTGTCCGACCTGAGTCATGTATCAACAACGCAACACTCTAGTCTTTTCTCCGATCAAAGTCGATGCAAAAATTTACATTACACAAAGCTGTATTCCCGGTTGCCGGCCTTGGCACCCGGTTTCTCCCGGCCACCAAGGCCCAGCCCAAGGAAATGCTCCCCGTCGTCGACAAGCCGCTGATCCAGTACGCGGTTGAAGAGGCTTACGCGGCAGGCATCCGTCACATGATTTTTGTGACAGGACGCAATAAACGGGCCATAGAGGACCACTTTGATACTGCTTACGAGCTTGAAAACGAGCTGGAGGTAGCTCAAAAGCTCGCTTTGCTGGATTTGGTGCGCTCCGTCCAGCCCGAAGACATGAATTTCTCCTATGTGCGCCAGCCCCGCTCCCTGGGCCTGGGCCATGCCGTACTGTGCGCCGAACACCTGGTCGGCCAGGAGGCTTTCGCCGTGCTGCTGGCCGACGACCTGATGGTCGGACCCAAAGGCGGCAAGCCGGTGCTGGCCCAGATGGCCGAGCAGTTCAAAGAGCTGCAGCAATCCATCCTGGCGGTGCAGGAAGTGCCCCAGGACCAGACCCGCCGCTACGGCATCGTCGCGACCGACGGCGGCGCCAGCACGGGACTCATGAAAGTGAAAAGAATCGTCGAAAAACCGGCGCCCGAAGTGGCCCCCTCACGCATGGGCGTGGCCGGCCGTTACATCCTGACGCCGGCGATTTTTGAGCACATCCGCAGCCAGAAGGCTGGTGTGGGCGGTGAACTGCAGCTGACCGACGGGATTTCCAGCCTGCTCGACAAGGAAACCGTTTACGCCCTGCAGTACGAGGGCAAACGTTATGACTGCGGCAGCAAGGAAGGCTTTCTGGAAGCCACCGTCGAGCTGGCGCTGCAGCACCCCGAGGTGGGCGTGCACTTCCGCAATTACCTGGACAACCTGCAAATAGGCTGGTCAGGCCGGGAACGCCGCAAACAGGCCTGAAAACCGGGGCGGCCGGCGGCGCCCCAACGGCGCTTACCGCCGTTTCAAGACGTGGATAAAGTCGCTGCCGGCGACCTGCTGCTCGACCAGCTCGTTGCCGGTCTGCTTGGCAAAGGCCTGGAAATCGCGGGTGGAACCGGCATCGGTGGACACCACACGCAGCAGCTGGCCGCTCAGCATTTCCGTCAGCGCCTTTTTGGCTTTCAGGATGGGCAGCGGGCAGTTCAGGCCGCGGGTGTCGAGTTCTTTGTCGATGTTCATGAAAATCCTTGGGTTGCCGGGATTTTAAGCAAAGCGCAAAGGCCCTGAACCGGGCTTTACCCCAGCCGGCAAGCTATTCGGTGCGCTTGGCCCACTCCACAAATTCAGGCTCATGCCCGCGCGTGCGCAGCCAGTCGGCCAGCGCATAGCCGGTGCCGGCAGGCCAGCATTTGAGCTTGTCCAGGTCGTAAAGCCGGTAATCCACCAGCTCGGGCGAGAGGCTGACCTCCCCCGTGCAGACCGCGTGGTAGGCGATGATCACCTGGTTCATGCGCTGGAAGTCGTAGACGCCAATCAGGTCCAGCGAGCTGGTTTCCAGGTTGGTTTCTTCCTTGATTTCGCGCGCTATGCCGCCCTGCGGCGTCTCACCCGCTTCCATAAAGCCCGTGATCAGCGCATACATCTTGCCCGGCCAGGCCGCATTGCGCGCCAGCAGCACCTGGCCGTGGTATTCGATCACCGCGGCCAGCACCGGCGTGGGGTTGTTCCAGTGGGTGAATCCGCAAGCCGGGCAGCGCAGGCGCGCCTTTTCACCGCCGTCTTCCATCTGCGACACCATGGCCAGCGGCGTCGCGCAGTTCGGGCAAAACCGGAATTCATGGGTCATGGCAGGCGATCAGAAGGGAAAATAAAAGAAAGAAAACGCGGCTTTCCGCTATTTTTTCAATAGCAGCAAGCCCGCGTCGGTTGGGCTTCAGGCCGGGAACACGCCGGTAGACAGGTAACGGTCGCCGCGGTCGCAGACCACAAACACGATCACCGCGTTTTTCACGGTCTTGGCGATCTCCTGCGCCACCCAGAGGGCACCGGCGGCCGAGATTCCGGCAAATATGCCTTCCTCGCGCGCCAGGCGCCGGCACATGTCCTCGGCGTCGGCCTGGCTGACCAGCACCAGTTCATCGACCTGGCGCGGGTCGTAAATCTTGGGCAGGTATTCCTGCGGCCATTTGCGGATGCCGGGGATGCGCGAACCCTCGCTGGGCTGGGCGCCGATCACCTTGATGGCCGGGTTTTTCTCTTTCAAGTAGCGCGAAACCCCGGTAATCGTGCCCGTCGTGCCCATGGCGCTGACAAAATGTGTCACCTTGCCTGACGTATCTGTCCATATTTCAGGCCCCGTGGTCTCGTAATGGATGCGCGGGTTGTCGGCATTGGCGAACTGGTCCAGCACCCGGCCCTTGCCTTCTTTCTGCATCTGGTCGGCCAGGTCGCGCGAGTATTCGATGCCCGCGCTTTTGGGCGTCAGGATCAGTTCGGCGCCAAAAGCCTTCATGGTCTGGGCCCGCTCTATGCTCAGGTCCTCCGGCATGATCAAGACCATCTTGTAGCCCTTGATCGCGGCCGCCATGGCCAGGGCAATACCCGTATTGCCCGAAGTGGCTTCGATCAGCGTGTCGCCCGGCTTGATGTCGCCGCGCTCCTCCGCGCGCTTGATCATCGAGAGCGCCGGCCTGTCCTTGACCGAACCGGCCGGGTTGTTGCCTTCAAGCTTGCCGAGGATCACATTGCCGCGTGCGGCGTTCTCGGCGGCGTAAATACGTTGCAGCGCGACCAGAGGCGTTTTGCCGATCGCGTCTTCAATGGTGGGATAGTTCATGACCACACTGTGCCATAATTTGAGGCTTCGCTCATTCCAGCCCGGGTGGTGAAATTGGTAGACGCAGGGGACTCAAAATCCCCCGCCGCAAGGCGTGCCGGTTCGATTCCGGCCCCGGGCACCACATCCCGAAAGCCGTCTCATGACCCTTGTTCATGGACGGCTTTTTTGTTTTTGCCTCCACGGTGGCGGGCAATCCCAGGCGGCTGTTTTTGCCGCCGGATTTTTGACCCTGCCGCTTGCAACGCCATTTAATAAGGCGCATTCTTCAAGCGCGGCCGGCCTTTCTTTCTGCGCCCTCTCGCCGCGTCTGGAGTCCGTCATGTGCAGCTTGCGTCATTGGCTCTGTCTCCTTCTCTCAAGCACTTTGCTGCTGGGCACGGCCCACGCGGCCACAGCACCGCCGCCTGCGGCGCAGGCCATGATCGATGCGCTGAACCGGGCCACGGCGGCGGTGGTGGGCGTCAAGGTCACGGCGATGGAGGACGCGCGCTCCGCCGAAACCCTGGGCCTGCGGCGCGCGGGTTCGGGCGTGCTGATCAGCCAGGACGGGCTGATCCTGACGATTGGCTACCTGATGCTGGAAGCCGAGCAGATCGAGGTCGTGACCCAGGACAACCGGACGCTGCCGGCGCGCGCCGTGGCCTACGACCTGGCCACGGGTTTCGGCCTGCTGCGCCCGCTGCTGCCGCTGCGCAATGTGGCGGTGGCGACGCTGGGCAGCAGCAGGGACCTGCAGCCGGGCGAGCCGCTGATGGCGGTGACCGGCCCGCAGCCCGATGACGATGGCGACGTGAGCATGACGCGGCTGGTCAGCCGGCGCGCGTTTTCGGGCAGCTGGGAATACCACATTGAATCGGCCCTCTTCACCAGCCCGCCGGTGCTGGCCAGCGGCGGCAACCACAGCGGCGCGCCGCTTTTTAACCAGCGCGGCGAACTGATAGGCATAGGCTCGCTGTTTGTGTCGGATGCGACCAATGAAAACCGCCGCCTGCCGGGCAATATGTTTGTGCCCGTGGATTTGCTGCGCCCCATACTCGCGGAGCTGCAGCGTTCGGGTTACAGCGCCAAGAGCCGCAGGCCCTGGCTGGGCATCACCTCCAACGACCAGGGCGGGCGCATACAGATACTGCGCGTGAGCAAGGAAAGCCCGGCGGAGCTGGCCGGGCTGTCGGCGGGTGACGTGGTGCTGGCGGTGGACGATGCGAAGGTCGCGACGCTGGAGGCCTTTTACAAAAAGCTCTGGGACCATGCCGCGCCCGACGCGGAAATCCGGCTCACGGTGCTGCAGGGCGCCGAGGTCAAGACCATCGTGCTGCGCGCCCAGGACCGCATGCTGACGCTCAAAAAGCCGCCAGGTATCTGAGCAAGCTAAGCCGGAAGCGGCGCCGTACGGTGCAGGTCCCTGCCTATCGCCTGGAAGTGCAGCGCGGCCGACGGCGCGGCTTCGGGCTCCGCATCCAATTTAAATTCATCGACCGCCGCCTGCAGCTGCAGGGTCTGCTCGGCCAGCGAAGCCGCCGCCGTGGAGGCCTGCTCGACCAGCGCGGCGTTTTGCTGGGTCGCCTTGTCCATCAGCACCATGGCCTGGTTCACATGCGCGATGCCGTTGCTTTGCTCGACCGAGGCGGCGGAGATCTGCTCGAGCAGGCTGCTCACGCGCTTGACGGCCTGCACGATGTCCTGCATGGTGCGACCCGCCTGGCCGACCAGTTCGGAGCCGCTCTCGACATGCGCGACGGAGTCCGCGATCAGCGCCTTGATTTCGCGCGCCGCCCCGGCGCTGCGCTGCGCGAGGCCGCGCACCTCGCTGGCCACCACGGCAAAACCGCGGCCCTGTTCGCCGGCGCGCGCGGCCTCCACCGCCGCGTTGAGCGCCAGGATGTTGGTCTGGAAGGCAATGCCTTCGATGACGGCGATGATGTCCACGATTTTTCGGGAGCTGCCGCTGATGGCCGCCATGGTGTCCACCACCTGGGCCACCACCGCGCCGCCGCGCTCGGCCGTGCCCGATGCGGTGGCCGCCAGGCCGCTGGCTGAGCGCGCATGCTCGGCGTTGAGCCTGACGGTGGAAGTCAGCTCCTCCATGCTGGAGACGGTTTCCTCCAGCGAGGCCGCCTGCTCCTCGGTGCGGCGCGACAGGTCGGCGTTGCCGGCCGCGATGTCACCGGAAGCCAGGGTGATGGAATCGGTGGAGGCCTTGATGCGGCTGACCAGGTCGGTCAGCGTGTCTTCCATGTCGCCCAGGGCGCCCAGCAGGCGGCCGAAATCGCCGCCGCGTTCGGTGGAAAACTCCTGGCTCAGGTCGCCGGCGGCCACGGTTTCGGCGATGTAAATTGCTTCATTGAGCGGTTGCGCGATGCCGCGGGCGAGGCGCCAGGCCACGGCCGCGCCCACCAGCAGCGCCGCCAGTGCCAGGCCTATCATCCAGCGCCGTGCCGATGCGATGCCGGTCTCGACGGCCTGGCCGCCGGCCCTGGCCTGCCGCGCCTGCGTTTCGGCCAGCGCGGCCAGTTCCTGCTGCAGCTTGCCCAGCGATGGCGCGGCCTCGCCGGCCCAGGAACGGACAGCACCCTCGCGGTCGCCGGTTTCGATCTGTTTTACCACTTTGGCCAGCGCCTGCGCATAGGAAGCCTGCGCGCCGCGCACGCTCGTCAGCAAGGCCTTTTCCTCTGGCGGCGGGGTGCCGGCTTCCAGTGCCACCAGGGCATCCGTCATGTTCTTGTCGCCCATCGCAATTTGCCGGCGCGCGGCGCCCGCCAATGCGGGATCAGCCGCGAGGGACAGCTCCAGGGTGGCGCGCGCACTGGATTGCGACCAGTTGCCCAGCGCCGCCGCCGCGCCGGCGCGCGACCAGGCGTCGCCGCTCAGGTCACGGCTAAAGGCGCTGGCGCCGGCCAGCTGGCCCAGCCCCACCGCCAACAAGCCGCCCGCCAGCAGCAATACCAGCCCAAAGCCCGCGCCCAGCCGCGTGCTGATTTTCAGATTGTCCAGTTGCATGGTGTGTCTCCTGCAAGCCGCTTCCGCCTGAAGCTGCGGGAGAGGGCTTGCTCATGGACGGTATCAAGAAAGGCTGCCCTGCTTGCGGCCGAACAGGACGCGAAACAGGGCTTTGTTTATTGAATTGACTTGGTTTGATGGCCGGGTCTTGCTCCGGCCTTGCGCGCTCCTGCCTCCTCCTCCTTCCTCTTCTTGGTTCAGCTGGCCGGGTCTCGCCCCGGCAGGCGAGGCACTTTTGGCGAAACCCGCAAAGCGGGTTTTCTTTGTTCGCCAAAGGCGCGCTACGCGCGCGGGGTTTGCTCACTTCGCGCAGCGAAGTTACGCAAACACCAAAAGTACCCAAAAGAAAGGCGACCCGCAGTCTGGGTCCC
>NZ_FNHX01000019.1 GCF_900103405.1 Polaromonas sp. JS666
GTTGCTGCGTCCCTCCGCTTCGCTGCGGGCAACCTGCGGTGCTCGGTTCAGGCGGGGTCTCGCTAAACTCGCTTCGCTCAAACAACGCGATCCCTTATCCGCCTGAACCTGCGCTCCTCGGCGCATCCACAAGGGGCAATCGGGATCGGGAGCGGGGACAAAGACAAACAAGGACACGCTGTGGCGTGTCCTTGCGGTTTTTGGTATTCGGGTTTCTGTCTTCGGCTGTTGGCTGTTCGGTCTTCCTGTACCCACCCCTTGTGGATGCGCCGAGGAGCGGAGGGCCAGACGGATCAGGGCTGGCGTTGTCTGAGCGGAGCGCAGCGCAGCGAGTTTAGCCAGACCCCGGCTGGACCGAGCACCGCAGGTTGCCCCGGAGCGAAGCGCAGGGGACGCAGCAACCAGGGTCGCCTTTCTTTTGCTTACTTTTCTTTGGCGAAGCAAAGAAAAGTGAGTTGCCGCCGGGCAACCCCGGCCAGCAAGCCTACGCAGAGGGCGAGGCGCGCAAGCCGGCGCAAGACCCGGCAAAAAGAGTTCACCTCCCAAGATAAACCTCAATTACTCTTTCATCCGCCTGCACCTGGTCAAGAGTCCCTTGCGCCAAAACCGATCCGTCACAGAGCACTGTGACGATCTCCGAAATCGTCTTGATAAAACTCATATCGTGCTCCACCACCATCAGGGAGTGCTGGCCCTTGAGCGTCAAAAACAGCTCCGCCGTGCGCGCGGTTTCCTCGTCGGTCATGCCGGCGACTGGTTCGTCCAGCAGCAGCAGTTTCGGGTCCTGCATCAGCAGCATGCCGATTTCCAGCCACTGCTTTTGCCCGTGGCTCAGGTTGCCGGCCAGGCGCCCCACGCTGTCGGCCAGGTGGATGGTGACCAGCACTTCGGCCAGGCGGTCGCTTTGGGCGGAGTCCAACCTGAAGAACATCGAGTGCTTCACGCCCTTGTTGGTCTTTAAGGCCAGTTCCAGGTTTTCAAACACGGTGAGCTGCTCGAACACCGTGGGCTTCTGGAACTTGCGGCCTATGCCCAGCTGGGCGATCTCGGCTTCCTTGTGGCGCAGCAAGTCAATCGTGCTGCCGAAAAACACCGTGCCTTCATCGGGCCGGGTCTTGCCGGTGATGATGTCCATCATGGTCGTCTTGCCTGCCCCGTTGGGGCCAATGATGCAGCGCAGCTCGCCAGGCGCGATGTCCAGGCTCAGCTTGTTGATGGCCTTGAAGCCGTCGAAGCTCACGCTCACGTCCTCAAGGTAGAGGATGCGGCCGTGGGTCACGTCGACTTCGCCTGCGGGGTGGGCCACACGGCTGCCGCTGGCGCTGCGACCGCCCGATTCGGTATTGGTTTTGCCGGCCTGCAGCGCGGCCAAGCGCTCTTCAACGCGGCGCGCGCCTTGCTCCAACAGATCGGGGGTCATTTCCCACCTCCCTTGCGCAGCTTCTTCACCAGGCCCACCACCCCGTCGGGCAGGAACAGCGTGACGCTGATAAACAGCAGGCCTAAAAAGTACAGCCAGAACTCAGGGTATGCCACGGTCAGCCAGCTCTTGGCGCCGTTGACGATAAAGGCACCGACGATCGGGCCAATCAGGCTCGCCCGCCCGCCAACGGCCGCCCAGATGGCAATTTCAATCGAGTTGGCCGGGCTCATCTCACTCGGGTTGATGATGCCGACCTGCGGCACGTACAGCGCACCGGCCACGCCGCACATCACGGCCGAGATTACCCAGATGGTGAGTTTGTAGCCCAGCGGGTTGTAGCCCGAGAACATCACCCGCGTTTCCGCGTCGCGAATCGCCTGCAGCACCCGGCCGAACTTGCTGCCCACCAGCCATTTGGCGAACAAAAAGAAGCCCAACAGCGTGAGGCCCGTCAGCACAAACAGCGTCATGCGCATGGAAGGCGTGGCCAGCGGGATGTTCAGGATGCGCTTGAAATCGGTAAAGCCGTTGTTGCCGCCAAACCCCGTCTCATTGCGGAAGAACAGCAGCATGGCCGCAAAAGTCATGGCCTGGGTGATGATGGAGAAATACACCCCCTTGATGCGCGAGCGGAACGCAAAAAAGCCAAACACAAAGGCCACCAGGCCCGGCACCGCCACAATCAAAATCAAGGTCGCCACAAAGCTGTCGCTCAAGGCCCAGTGCCAGGGCAGCGCCTTCCAGTCCAGAAAGACCATAAAGTCCGGCAAATCGCTTTTGTAATTGCCGTCCCGGCCTATCTGGCGCATCAAATACATGCCCATGGTGTAGCCGCCCAGCGCAAAGAACACACCGTGCCCCAGCGAGAGGATGCCGGTGTAGCCCCAGATCAAATCCATGGCCAGCGCGCAGATGGCGTAGCACATGATCTTGCCCAGCAACGCCACCGCATAGGTGCTCATGTGGAAAACGCTGCCCTCGGGCACCCACAGATTGAGCACGGGCGCAATGGCGCAGACGGCGATCAGCGCCATCATGAAGGCGCTCCAGCCGCCGCGCGTCAGCAGCGGGCCTTTGGCCGGGAGTTGCACGTGGGAGGCCGCGGTATTGGGCGTGGCCATGGGGGAACTGATGGGGGTGCTCATGATCAAGCTTCCGCGCTACGGCCCTTCATCGCGAAGATGCCCTGCGGCCGCTTCTGGATGAAGATGATGATGAAGACCAGCACGGCGATCTTGGCCAGCACGGCGCCCGTCCAGCCTTCGAGGAATTTGTTCAGGATGCCCAGGCCCAGCGCGGCATACACGGTGCCGGCCAGCTGGCCCACACCGCCCAGCACCACCACCATGAAGGAGTCAACGATGTAACCCTGGCCCAGGTCCGGACCCACATTGCCCACCTGGCTCAGCGCGCAGCCGGCCAGGCCCGCGATGCCGGATCCCAGCGCGAAGGCATACGTATCCACACGCGCCGTGTTGACGCCCATGCATGAAGCAATGGGCCGGTTCTGCGTCACGCCGCGCACAAACAGGCCCAGGCGCGTGCGGCTGATCAGCCAGGCCACACCCAGCAGCACCGCAATGGCAAACACAATGATGATCAGCCGGTTGTAAGGCAGCGAAAGATTGCCCAGCACCTGCACGCCGCCGCTCATCCATACCGGGTTTTCCACACCGACGTTTTGCGCGCCGAAAATGGAGCGCACCAGTTGCTGCAGCATCAGGCTGATACCCCAGGTGGCCAGCAAAGTTTCCAGCGGCCGGCCGTAGAGGAAGCGAATCACGCCGCGCTCCAGCGCCGCGCCCATCAGCGCCGAGGCCATAAAGGCCACGGGCACTGCCGCCAGCAGGTACCAGTCAAACAGGCCCGGAAAGTATTTCTGGAACACGCCCTGCACCACATAGGTGGCATAGGCGCCAATCATCATGAGCTCGCCATGGGCCATGTTGATCACGCCCATCAGGCCGTAGGTAATCGCCAGGCCCAGTGCCACCAGCAGCAAGATGCTGCCCAGGCTGATGCCGCTGAAAATCGCGCCCAGCTTGTTGCCCCATTCGAGCGAAGCCTCGACCTTGGCCAGCGCCGCCTGCAGCGCCACCTTGACGTCGGCATCGGCCTCGGTGCCCAGGCGCTCTATCAGCACGGTCTTGGTATTCGGGTTTTTGCTGCCGGCCAGCTGCGCGGCCGCCGCCAGGCGCTTGGCCTTGTCGCTGCTGCCCAACAGGATGGCGGCGCGCATCAGCTCCAGCTGGTTCTTGAGTTCAGGCACGGCCTCGGCCGCATAGGCTTTTTCGATCAGCGGCAGGCGGGCTTCGTCCGTGTCGCCACCCAGGGTCTTGATCGCATCGCGCCGCTGTTTTTCGTCCTTGGAGAACAGCTTCAAGGCCGCCAGCGCGTTGTCGATCTCGCTGCGCATCAAATTGGGGTTGATCACATCCTCGGCATCGGCCGGCAGCGGCGTCTCGGCGCCCGTGACCGGGTCATAAGCCTTGTCGTCCTTCACGACAAACACCTTGTCGCCCTTGATCTTCACCGCGTCGTCCGACAGCGCCTGGATAAAGGCCGCCGTCTTCTCATCCGCCACAGCCGCGGCCTTGGCCAAGGCCTCCACCCGCGCTTCCGTCTCGCCAATGGCCATGCCCTTGACCTCCTCGGCGGTCAAGGCATGGGCGTGGGCTGCTAAAAGGAGCGTCAGGGAGAGGGCAAAAAGGTGGCGTAGCAGCATGTGGAAAGAACCTGTAGGTTGGGCGCACACCAGCTTATCGGTGGGGCGCCCAGACTGCAACTTCCTTGTGGGCACCGGCTCTTGCTACCCATGAGCAAGAACCGGGCCGATGACACCCAAGGGTGTCAAGATTGGAAGAAGCGTAGCGAGCGGGCCAAGGTGGGTTCTGCGGCGCGGAACCGTACACCCGTACGGTGAGCACCGCAGAGCCCAGATTGGCTCGCGCAGTAGCTTCTTACTTCTTGACAGGCTCGTCGGGCTTGGAGGCATTACCCTCGATGTACGGGCTCCATGGCTTGGCCTTCACAGGACCAGGCGTCTTCCACACCACATTGAACTGGCCGTCGGCCTTGATCTCGCCGATAAACACCGACTTGTGCAGGTGGTGGTTCTTCTCGTCCATCTTCGACACGATGCCGGAAGGCGCGTTAAAGGTCTGGCCGGCCATGGCGGCGATCACCTTGTCGGTATCGGTGGACTTGGCTTTTTCAACAGCCTGCTTCCACATATTGATGCCGATATAAGTGGCTTCCATCGGGTCGTTGGTCAAAGGCTTGTCGGAGCCGGGGAGCTTCTTGGCCTTGGCATAAGCCGACCACTTCTTGATGAACTCGGTATTCGCCGGGCTCTTGATGGACTGGAAGTAGTTCCAGGCGGCCAGGTGGCCGACCAGGGGTTTGGTGTCCACGCCGCGCAGCTCTTCTTCACCGACCGAGAAGGCCACCACGGGCACGTCCTTGGCCTTGAGGCCGGCATTGCCCAGCTCTTTGTAGAAAGGCACATTCGAGTCGCCGTTGATGGTGGACACCACGGCCGTCTTGCCGCCTTGCGAGAATTTTTTCACGTCGGCCACGATGGTCTGGTAGTCGCTGTGGCCGAAGGGGGTGTATTTCTCGTCGATGTCCTTGTCGGCCACGCCCTTGCTCTTCAAATAAGCGCGCAGGATCTTGTTGGTGGTGCGGGGATACACATAGTCGGTACCCAGAAGCACCCAGCGCTTGGCGCCGCCGCCGGCCTTGCTCATGAGGTAGTCAACCGCGGGAATCGCCTGCTGGTTGGGCGCCGCACCCGTGTAGAACACGTTCTTGGACAGCTCTTCACCTTCGTACTGCACGGGGTAGAACAGCAGGCCGTTCATTTCTTCAACCACCGGCAGCACCGACTTGCGCGACACAGAGGTCCAGCAGCCAAAAATGACCGCAACCTTGTCCTGGCCCAGCAGTTGTTTGGTTTTTTCGGCGAAGAGAGGCCAGTTGGAGGCCGGGTCCACCACCACGGGCTCGAGCTTTTTGCCCATCACGCCGCCCTTGGCATTGATTTCTTCAATCGCCATCAGCACCGTGTCTTTGAGCGTGGTTTCAGAAATCGCCATGGTGCCCGACAGGCTGTGCAGCACGCCGACCTTGATCGTGTCCTGGGCAAAAGCAGGCACGGCGCCCAAAGCGGCCAGTGCGACGGCGGCGGTCATCGCCTTGAGGGTAAATCGACGTTGTTGTGTCATGGTGAATCCTCTCTCCGGTAGATAGGTATGGGACGTAGGGGTGGGAATCGCGTTTCGCTGCCCAAAAGCCAGGAAAAACAAGGCTTTAACGCAACGATGGCCTGATTCTGGGGACCGGAGATGGATTGGGGAATACGCCGGGTGGCGTATGTGGGGTGGGGGCCTGTTGCGGGAGCCGGTCGCTACGACCTCGACACGTGCTACTTTTGATTCAGAAGCACTTACGAATCAAATTGGCCTCCAGCCCCTTCCTCGCCTTGGGGTGCAGCGCCTAGAACATGCGAGACGATTGACTAGCGATAATGCAATTTTGTCGATAGTCAGCCGCATAACTACGGCTGCTGTAGGTCAGAAGCGGCGACCCTAAGGTTCAACACGATCAAGCTGGCGTCGGCAACTCACTGCCAATGCTAGGCTGCGCGACTGCCTATCCAGGAGCCTTTAGATCTCAGTATAAGAATAAGAATTCTTGATATTCCTCGCGTGATAGCTACCAACTGACGACGCGCTCCTGAGTTCATTAAAAACGTTTTCAGGGACATTGAAGTAGTCGTATGTCCGGTTCGACTTGAACTCGATGCGCAAAGTGCTCGAGTTGGGGTCATAGCCGATACGCTCAATGGTTGACGAGTCGACAAATTGCATTTCCATAGCGTCTCCTGTTTGACTAGTGTTACTTTGGCGCAGCGCTTGGATCTTGATTGCGCCATGCAGACACCAGCGCCGAGTAATCTTCCTCGCCAACCGCCTTCGACCAGCTTGCGGCGACCACTGGGTCTTTGCTGTCCGGGAAATGCCCTTCTCGCGGCAACTTGAACCTGCAACGCATCGGCAACCGAGCGGCCTCTCCAGCGATAACGGCCTCCCCGGTCCGAAGCACCGGCAAGCTATCCACGATCCCGGATATCCCTTCCGACATGGCTGACTTCACGCGACTGCGATCTGTTGCGTTATTGATCCTTAGGGCGAACAGCGTTCCGCACTGAGACAATATTGTTTCATCGATTTCGGAGGGCCTTTGGCTGACCAGCATCGCGCCGACGCCAAACTTACGTCCCTCCTTCGCGATCTTCTGCACCATGCCCTTGGCCAAGCCGACCGCGCCAGCGGACAAGTAACGGTGAGCCTCTTCTAGCACCAGCAGTACCGGCCTGTTTTTCATGCCCTCTTTGTAGTTGCGTCCCCATAAAGCTGACTCGAAAATGATGTCTAGCACGGACCCCAGCAGCAAATCCAAACGCGTTGAAGGCATACCTGAAAGGTCGAGAATGGTGATCGGCTTAGCGTGACCCAGCCAGCTCTCGATGAGTTCTGGCAAATCCTTTTTTACTTTCAAGTCGGCATCGGGTTGCCATTCGCCGGGGCTCATGAAAAAGGAAAATTGATTGTCCAATAGTCGGGACCGCATCAGGTCGAGCTGCTTTTTCATCGCACCGCCATTGCCCTTGTGTGGAGGATTCGACGCAGCGCCGGGAGGCTTGAACTTCGGTGGGCTTAAAGTCTCCGCATCCCCTTCGTCGGTGTAGGAGGGAATCGTTTTTTCCTTGTCATCCCAGTTGGCGTTGTCATACACCATCAAGTCATGCCAGATCTGCTTTAAATTGAATGGGATGGGCGTGTCCGCCGACACCCGCCCTACATCGATTCCTGGGACGGCGTTTTTTTGGATAAACGCTATCTTCTGCTCCACTATGCGATCAAAAATCAGACTCTTATTACCCTCTGAAATCGGGCCACAAAGAAAATCGATCAAATTTTCAGATGAAACGCACCAATAGGGAATATGAAGCTTGGTCTCACCGTCCTTGGGGATGACTGAAAAAACGGAAGCGATATCGCCCAGCGCCGCCGAATACTCCCCATGGATGTCGATCAGCACGATCCGCGCAGCGGGGTAGCTGGGCGCTCCATGCTCGTCCGTCACAATGGACCTGAGCAGGCTGGACACGCTGGTGGACTTACCGGAGCCCGTCGAGCCCAGCACCGCGGAGTGTCGGGTGACGAGCTTGTCCAAGTCAATGCTGACCTTTATGCTGTCCGAGCTCGAAAGCGTCCCCACGACGATTTGGCCAGAGTCCGCGCCGCCATAGATCTTTCTGAGGTCGCGCTCCACAACCAAGTGAGCCTCGTCGTTGATGCTGGGGTATTGACTGATGCCCCGCTCGAACTCGTCGCCAATCGTTTCGCCCACTAACTCGATCTTGATCCAGCGTCTATCCGTCTCATGCGTGTCGCGGATCTCGTCAACGCTAGAGGATTCGCTTGTCTCAGCGATCAGACCATACAGGTTGTTATACCCTTGGGGAATTCTGACGAAACTTCCCACTTGACCCACGCGATGAGTTTTCCCGCCAATTATCAACAAGCCGGAGCTCACCTGAGGTGCCAGTTCAACCGTCAAAGACGAGCCCGCCACGGCGCTAACGCTGCCAAGGTAGGTTGGCTCCCTATTCATCGGCGGCGACCTCAGGCGCGGGCTCTATCGCTTTGGACTTTCCGCCGCCGGACATGGCGAGGAATCGAGCCAACAGCTTGAAGTCCCCTAACAAGAACTCGCCTTCCTTCCAGTACTCCGCGCGAATCACTTCCCAATTTTTGCTGGGCGGATCGCCCAGCTTCCAGGGGGCCTTGATGCCGTTGATGATCGCGCCATCCCGGCAGTAGACGCTCATATTGGGGCAGCGCGACGCCAGCTCTGCTGCGTGGACCTCTTTTTCAAGATTTTGGTACTGCAACGCGATCAAGGCGGAGGACGGGTTGGCGGACATGCACTCACTCAGCTTGGCGGAGATATGCGCGTCGGCGAACGAGAAGCCCGAGCAGATCAGTAGGGTGTCCGGCTCCAGCAAGAAATTCTTCAAGCGCTCAAACAGCGACGAGAATGGCGCGGACTGGGTTTGGTCGTACTTGATATGCGACGGATACACCATCGTGGAGCCGGCGTCGGCGTTGCTGCGGACGATCTCGCCGCTGTCGCTCTTTGACCAGCCAATGGAGCCGTGCAGCTTCCACAGGCGCACCCAACGCTTGGGCAAGTCGTTATTTGAAATGCTGGACGGATCGAAGAACGGAACCTTGGAGCCGGAGAAGCCGTCGAAATATGGCGTCTTGACGCGCTCCATCGCCTCTTCAAAAAGCAAGTCATAGTTCGTGGTGAAAATTTCCACCGGGTGATTGCGATTGATACCGTTGATCCAAGAGATCGTATCGGAGAACGGATTCTCTCCCGCTGGCAAAGGCTTGCTGACTATTTCATAAATCAACGCGCATATTTTTTCGGACAGCGATTGGAAGCCCTTCGCGTCAAGGCCGCAGACCTTGGATTCGCCGATCACCTCGGCCAGCGCACGAATGCGTGACAGCACCAGCTCGATGTTCGAGTTCAGGATTTGCTTTTCGACCCCTTCAAACGCTTCCTTATATTCATCCTTGAGGCCCGCCCTGACCAGGTTCGTCAAGCCAGCTACATTTGGGATCAGCGGCTCGTAGGCGCCCGCCTTGCCGACGTTCACGCTCACGGGGGCGCCAGCGCCGATCAGTATTCCTATCTTTTTCCGCCCATGGGAAATGATATGTTTGAAGTCAAACATATATTGATCAGGGTTGTGAACGGTGTTTGTCAAAGCAGCCATGTTTTAGAGCCTTCAGCCGAGGCGACTCATAGCCCATAGCCCGGCAACTACAGCGCCCAACATAAGGAGGCCCTTCGTCTTGTCCGCCTTAATGCGCCCTGCAAGTTGAGCGACTTGCAACCCAAGGTTTTCCATGGTCGCCCCATTTACAACAATGCCCTGATAGTCGGAGATCCACCGAGGCAAATCAGCGGGGGTTACATTCCACATGATCGGAACGAGCTTCTTATTGCTGAAGATCGCTGCGCCTGCTTCCATTTGAACGCTGGCGGAGGCTAGAGCATCTTTGCTTGCAAGCAAGCAAACCCACTCTGACCCGCGTAATTGCTCGAATATCTTGGGTGTCCACAGTTCACCGGGATTGAGACTGAGGGAGGCAAGGAACACGGACAGGCCGCCACTTTCCAGGTGCTTCCGGACGAACTGCGCAAGCTCCTCGTCCTTCGTGCTGTAACTGATGAAAATGTCAGCCATACCGACCCTTTCCACCGCGCACCACCTTCAAAGCGGACTTGGCCATCAATGCCAGGTAGAGGCCTGTGCCTGCGATCAGCGCTCCAATTGCGTATCCCAGAAAGTGCTCAGGTACCCACCATAGCGGATACATTGGGTAAGCCTCCGATAACCCACTGTAGGGCGGCATTTTTCCGATTGATCGCGCTTGATTCAGAGCGGTCATACCTGCGCGACCAATAAGCCCGGAAACGACAGTAAGTCCGCCTACTGAGAACAGGGCTCGACCGATCATCCACACCAGTTTCGGGCGTTCGTAAATCCACTGCATCCTTGTCTCCTCTTGCGGCCATCCTACAGAGGGCGAAGCGTCAACGCCAGACTTCTTTGAACCCGCAGGGCACCGTAAAGGAAATACGGCATTATTTACGTCTTACTTTATTTAGGCAGTGCCAATCCTCCAGCCACTCAAGAAGCGTAAATCTCCTAAGCGTCGTCTATCCACCGTGTCAAACAGCTGCTCGCGCGCGCCCTGCAGGTTGGGCACACCTACACCGTGCAGCCAGGTCTGCCATTCGTGCCGGCTGGCCGTGGCATGCAGCAGGTAACACTCACCCACTACTGTTGCTCTTGGCTGCTCAAGCTTCCCAAATGTCTTCGCGCCGGTCAGAATAGCGCAGACAGCGCCTGTGGCTCTTAGTGACGTGTCAGCCTCCTACAAATAGAGGAGGTATTCGCGGGGCGCACGAGCCACCATACGTTTCCAAACACTAAAGAAGGCGAGGATATGTGGATTGCAGCGAAGGTTGAGCCAAACCGTAGTGGTCCCTCGAAGCAGGACTTCCGCCTGTATGCCCTAGCAGGTCAACCGCTCGATGTGAATATGCCAATCCAATGCCCGGTCAGTGAACGTGAGAATGGAAACTACTACATAGTAGACATCGGCATGACGCAGGGCTCGCAGAAAGCCAGCTATCCATACCTCCTCAGGAAACACACCCAACACTTGAATGCGGTTTCCATGCAAGAAGCTCTGGCGCAAGTGAGGAAGAACAGGGCCGCATAGAGGAACTGTGTGGCTTTAACCGAAGTGCCGGGTAATGTTATGGTCGACCGAATTCACGGAAGAGGCTCTCGATATCCTTTGCCACCCAGTCGGAAATCTCGGTAAGAACGGCCGACTCGCCTACGGAGGCCTTGTACGCACTTGACTGCTGAAACGGAACCGCAAGATTCGCCGTAGAGATTAGCAGGTGTCGGCCCGCGTAGCGCCCAAGTCTGACTAGTTCAGAGGTGAGCGTCTCATCAGACCAATTAAAGTCAATCTCCTCCACAAGCTCGACATCGCAATCTACTTCACTCCAACTCTGCACCGGACGCCAAGTTGCCTTTGTGCGAAATGGCTGTCCATCGGCGCCTCGTTCAAAGACTACATTCCAGCGCATCGGTAACGCTCGATACATACCAAGATTCTGCAGATGCCCAGCAAGACTCGCCTCGCAGACCTCTCGGTATCCGAACACGATTCGCCGATACTTCTCCTTGAAATACGCGACGACCGCCGCATCGTCGCGAGGGAGCTTGGATACCGGGTCCAAATAGTCCCACCACCATGCAGAAACGGAAGACCGATCCATCGATCTCAAAGACTCCACGTCTGCCAGGACTTCGTCGATGAGGAATCGCCTGTCAAAGGGGGAGCCTGCACCCTCACCGCGATGCGGCTCTAACCATCGCAATATGTCATCAAATCGATAACCGCAAATAGGACTTCTGCTTTCCGCCAACTCAAGGCGATGAAGTCTGGATAGCAGCCGCTCTTCCACATAGATGAGTCCACCCTGCAATCGCCGCCCCTGGGCGAGCTCAAGCAACGACTTCAAAGTGTGTTCAGCGCCCAAAAGCATTCCACGGTCTCGGCCCCCCTGAATATCGATGCTCGAGCCATGAAGAGCCTTGAACTCGCGTTCCCCTCCATGCGTTTGGTACTCATAGCCCGACTTGATAGGCTGGACTTGCCACGAGAGAGCGTTCATTGGCCCATCCACGGCGCCAATGAGGCGGAATCCCTCCTGACCTTGCGAACCGGAAAGCCAGCTGATGGCAGAACGCCGTAACGCGGGGAAGCAGTCGAGGAAGCAATCCAGCGACCATGCGAACTCCCGAAGGACCTCCTCGTTCGCTTCGTCGAGAGTCGTGGTTTTACTATCGGGTCCCATCGCTGCATTGAATCGAACGCATTGGAGAAGCACGTCCAGGTTACAGCGCCGCACGGCCTGCCAAATGAGGCCCGCGGTTTCCTTGTCAGGCGCAAGTGCAGCGAGGAGGATGGGGAAAAATCCATCAGTGGCTTCATCGAGCTTCTCAAGCTCCGCCTCCAAGAGAGTCCGGTTACTCAAGATTCTCCGGACCCGGAAGTAGTCCGCGAGAGCTTCATGAACTAGCTCCACGGCAGCTTGATTGCCGGCAACCGCCCCAAGAGAAACCAACTCGTCGAAGCTGCCTGCAGCAATCCCCGCAGCCTCAATAGCGTATATCGCGTCATCGGCGCGAACTGGCCCAGCTCGCGTCATCCATGCAACTACGCTCATCGCCTTCCTAAACGCAGCTACTTCTGTGCTCGGTCGGTTTCCCGATTTGCTAAGCAGTTGCATCAGCCAATCAGAAAATAGTTCCTCCGCGTGAACCGGAACACGCCCACTTTCGGAGTACCCCTTCGCGAAACGTACAAGCAACAGCGGCACGCCTGTGAGTTTTCGAAACGACGATGGCATTGAACCGAAAAAGCTGCTACACCAGCCCTCATTATTGAAGGTCAGCATTGCGACTTTCCGCTGCTCTTCCTCATTGAGTTCGCAGAGCGTTAGAACAGGCAAAACGGAGTCTACGAGTCGCTGACGCCGACCGAACACGACAACTCCCAAGCGGGGAAAGTCTTGCTGGAGCAGGCGAATTTCAGTTGAGAGCGCCGCCACGTCACCCTCAGACAGGCGCTCCATTCCGTCAAGTACGAGCCATCCTCCATCAGCGCGAAATGCTTCAACCAGGACGCTCTCTACCGCTGCAGGGCAATGAGAACGGATGCGATCCACAAGGAAGCCACGGAAGCTAACTCCGGAACGAAATGCATCTGGGAGCCAAACATGTATTGGAATTTTCCTGGTCTGCACATATCCCAGCACCAGTTCGTTCATGAGCGACGACGCAAGTGTTGACTTTCCAAACCCCGACGGGCCTTCGACAACACAGCCTCGCGGGTACCGGCTGAGTAGTTCGCCTGACAACACCACGGTCAACTGGCCAAACATAAGTCTGCGTTTAATTCCATGGTCTTTAAAAGCGTCAAGCTGCCGCTCCAGGTAGGCCGAAAGGTCTGGCCCATTGCCTGCAAGATTAGGACGTTGAATCCGGCACTTGTACGCAACCGCTGCTTCTTTCCGAAGCAGAATTTCCAACTTGGATTGAAGTGAGAGGATCTCTGCTACCTGACCGACCACCACGCGTTCGCTCGCGCCAGCGAGTTGCATTTGCCAAACCTCAATGGCTTTCCCATTCATGCAAAGGAGGAATGGCGCACCGACATTGGCTGCATAGGATTCTGCTTGTCGCTGAGCATCGGTTAGAGACTCGCCAGCCTTCTTTGCCTCCACGACTAGTAGCGCGTCAGTCTTCGACCTACCTTCGCCATTGAATATGGCGAAATCTGCCTCATGCGGGCGGCCTTTTCTTCCTTCTTGGAATATGACCGGGTGCTTGGGCGCTATGTCTTCCTTCCCATAGCCAAGCAACGCCAAGAGCGGCAGCACAAGCTGCAACTCGACAGTTGCTTCACCAGCCGCCGTAGCACCCGCCAATTTCTCCCAAGAATCGATGGTCATCGACATCTCCCCCTGCTGCCATTCTCACTGAAAGCCATACGACCTTATCTCCAAGAAGAGTATCACTGGCTGCTTTGCAGCCGTGAGATCGGCGCGACAAATTCAGCTAGGAGTCGATAGCGCGCTAGCTTGATGGCTACACACTAATGACAATCAACTCCTACCACCTAACCTCGAAATGCGTGAATCCTGTCTCGGAGAACACCTCAGCAAGTCGCGGCTTGTCGCTTTCGGAGGCGGCGTGCGTGCAGAGTTGGTCTGGGCCGATTCAGCACCGTAAAAAGCCGCCATCACCCCCGTAATACAGCCAGCATCCACTCCTCAAACAACCGAATACTCCGCTGCTCCCGCCGCTGAGGCGGATAAGTCAGAAAGTAGCCGTTCCCACTGTCAACCTCGATATCAAAGGGCTTCACCACCTTGCCCGAAGCAATCAGGTCGGTGAATAGCGCAGCATCAGCAATCGCCACGCCCAGGCCGCGCTCAGCGCTCTGCACGCACATGTCCACCGTGTCAAACAGCTGCTCGCGCGCACCCTGAAGATCGGGAACACCGGCGCCGCGCAGCCAGGTCAGCCATTCGTGGTGACGGGCTGTGGCATGTAAAAGGGTTGCGCCGGCAAGATCACGCGGCTCGCGCAGGCTGGCGGCCAGCTGCGGCGCGCACAGGGGCACCAGGCGCTCGCGCATCAGCGGCACCTCAACCAGCTGGGGCCAGCCGCCTGTGCCGTGGGCAATGATGGCGTCGGCATCGGTGTTGCTGAAATCGGGCGCATCGGTCCAGTGGGTGGCCACGCGGATTTCAGTCCCGGGCAGTGCGGCCTGCAGCGCCGGCAGGCGCGGCAAAAACCACCTGACGGCCATGGTGGGCGGGAACTGGACTCTGAGTACATCGGTGCCCCGCCGCACGCGCGCGCTGGCTTGGGCCAAAGTTTCCAGCGCCTGCCGCACCGGTGCCAGCAGTTGCTGGCCTTCGGCGGTGAGCGTGAGGCCGCGGGCCACGCGCACAAACAGTGGGCAGCCGTAATACTCTTCCAGCAGCTGGACCTGCCGGCTCACCGCGCCCTGCGTCAGGTTAAGCCGGGTGGCCGCGCCTGTGAAGCTGCCGCAATCGGCGGCGGCCAGGAAGGCCTGCAAGGCATAAAGGGGCGGCAAGGCGGGCATGCGCGCAGTTTATCGTGGCTACCCGGCGCGCGGCAGCCATGCGCGCCGCACATGGCTGACCCCAAAATCTTTCGATGGTGCTGCGGCGCGGGCGCTCCTACGATGGCGCCCTGTTTATTCATTCATTCCAGCACGCCCCCACACCATGGTCATCAGTTCGAACGCAATCGCCTATATCGACGTCATCCACAACTACCTGGCCCTGCTGGCCGCGGGAGACGTGCGGGGCATTGTGTCGCTGTTCAGCCCGCAGGGGATGGTGAACTCGCCCTTTCTGGGTGTGCGGCCAGCGGGCGAGTTTTTTGACCAGCTCAAGGCGGCCACGCGGCGCAGCGTGCTGGAGGATGCCGAGGTGTTTGTGAGCGCGGCCGGTTCGCGCCGGGCTTCGGTCTCATTCACCTACCAGTGGGAGCTGGCCGACGGATCGCAGGTGAGCTTTCGCTGTGTGGACATTTTTGATTTTGACGAGCAGGGCCTGATTGAGGCCATGACGATTGTTTACGACACGGCGCCGATACGCGCGGAAGTGGGCGACAAGTACCGCCGCGCGCAAACCCATTGATTCACCCACCCCCCAACCACCAAGCAGGAGAACCGACATGAAATTCATGGTCCTCGTCAAAGCCACCGCCGACAGCGAAGCCGGCATCATGCCCAGCGAGCAGCTGCTCGCGGAGATGGGCCAATACAACGAAGAGCTCGTCAAGGCGGGCATCATGCAAGCCGGTGAAGGCCTGCACCCAAGTTCGAAAGGCGCCCGCGTACGCTTTTCCGGGAAGAACCGCACGGTCGTCGACGGGCCGTTCAGCGAAACCAAGGAGCTGGTGGCCGGCTTCTGGATCTGGCAGTGCGAATCACTGCAAGAGGCGATAGCCTGGGTCAAGCGCTGCCCCAACCCGATGCCGGGCGATTCGGAAATCGAGATCCGGCAGGTCTTCACGGCGGACGACTTCGGCGATGCCTTCACGCCGGAGCTGCGTGAGCAGGAAGAACGGCTTCGCGCGCAGATTTCCTGACCGCCCCCTGATTCACGCCTGATTCATTCACCCCAACCCCAAGGAGAGCCACCATGCCCAAGATGATTTTTGTGAACCTGCCGGTGAAGGACCTTGCCGCCGCGATACGTTTTTACAAAGCCATAGGCTGCGAGCAGAACCTGCAGTTCAGCAACCAGCAGGCCGCGATGATGGTCTGGTCGGAGACGATCAGCTTCATGCTGCTGACGCACGAGTACTTCGGCACCTTTACCGCCAAGCGCATCAGCGACGCGCAGCAAAGCTGCGAAGTGCTGCTGGCCCTGTCACGCGACAGCCGCGAAGAGGTAGACGCCATCACCAAAGCCGCGGCGGCCACCGGCGGCAAGGCCGACGTTCGCCCACCGCAGGACATGGGCTTTATGTATTCGCGCGCCTTCCAGGACCCGGACGGCCATGTGTTTGAGCCGGTGTGGATGGACATGGCGGCGGCGCAGGCCGCTGCGTAGGCAGATACGTAGCCGGACTTTGTCGAATTCGCCGGCCCCGTTCGTCGTGCTTGTGTCAGCCACACGAACGGCCTCAGGGCCAGTTCCTTTTTAACCCAAGGAGAAATCGATGAAGTTCCTGCGCACCTTTTTTGTACCGCTGCTCGGCGCCGCGATGGCCCTTGCCACCCTCCTCCCGGTCGCTTCCCACGCCCAGGAAAGCAAGCCCGTCAAAAGCGGTTATCTCAGCGTCAACGGCGTCAACTACCACTACCAGGTCCACGGCAAAGGCGAGCCGCTGCTCTTGCTGCATGGCGGCCTGGGCCAGTTTGAGATGTTCGGCCCGGTGCTGGCCAGGCTGGTCAAGACCCGCCAGGTCATAGGCGTGGACCTGTATGGGCACGGCCGCACGGCACTGACCGACAGGCCCGTGAGCCTCATCGACATGGGCGAGGACATGGCGCAGATCATCCAGCAGCTGGGCTACGGCCAGGTGGACGTGATGGGCTACTCCATGGGCGGGGGTGTGGGCTTTCGCCTGGCGGTGCAACACCCCGAGCGCGTGCGGCGCCTGGTGCTGGTGTCGGCCGGTTATGCGCAAGACGGCTTTTTCCCCGAAATGCTGCCCATGCAGGCGCAGGTTGGCGCGGCCATGGCCGACATGATGAAGGAGACGCCCATGTACAAGTCTTATGTGGCGGTGGCGCCGCGCCCGCAGGACTTCCCCAAGCTGCTGGACCAGATGGGCGCCATGATGCGCAAGCCTTATGACTATGCAGAAGACGTCAAAAAACTCGCGATGCCGGTGATGCTGGTGTATGGCGACAGCGATATGTACCGCCCCGAGCACATCGTGAAGTTCTACCAGCTGCTGGGCGGCGGGCTGAAGGACGCGGGCTGGGGCCGCGAGAACATGGCAAAGAACCGGCTGGCGATATTGCCGGGCTTCACGCACTACGACCTGTTCCTGGCGCCCGCACTGGTGCCTACGGTGCTGCCTTTCCTGGATGGGAAAAGCAACACGGCCAGCTGGGCGCAGCAGGTCGAGGGGAAGAAGTAGCGAGGTGCTGGAAAGCCGGATCCCTTTATCGGGTTTCCGGCCTTCCGTTCACTTTGTGACTGCCTGCTGCTGCAACTGGGCCATCAGGCGGTCCAGCGCAACCGGGATCAGGCGGTCCAGCGCGGCGTCGAACTCAACCATACGGGCCGTCGCCGCCTCCAGGCCAGGGAAGGTGGTCATCCCCTCGGGAAAGGGGCCTGAACGGGGGACAGGCAAACCCACCGAGGCACCCCGGTATTTTTGCTGGGGCCCGGGGGCGCTGACCACACCGGTGGAGTTCAGGGTGGCCAGGATGCTGGGCGTGATGGTGCCCACGGTGGCAGTTCCCAGGTCGAGGTTCAGGTACAGCGAGGGCTTGTCGGTTGGGAGGGCCTTCACTTCCTGCAGCGTCGGCTTGAAGAAATAGCGGGAGCCGCCCAGCGTTCCTTTTTCGTAGGTCGCCGGCACCACGGTTGCGGCAATGCCTTTTTCGCGCAGCCGCTCCACAAAACCCGCGACAAAGCGCTGGCGCTGCGCGCTGTTCAGGCCCTGGCTTGTTGCGGCCTGGTTGAGCGCGGCATGGGCCTTGTCGAGCAGGTAGTCATCCGAGAACCCGGCGAATCCACCGAGGAGCGCGCTTGCCAGGCCACCGCTGATCCGCACCGACTCCAGATAGGCCGGCACCGTGTAGCGCGGCGTCTCGCGCTCCACCACCAGGGTCATGGCGGTGATTTTTTCCTGCTCCAGCTGCACGAGCAGAGGGGGTTTGGCGGCGCATCCGGCGAGCGCCAAGACACCCATGACCAAAGCCAGGGTGAGTGTCGCGGTGCGAACCATGGGGATCGAAATTTTCACGCTGGCTCCCTTGTTGTTGATGTTTGTTGTTTGTCTGTTTCTTGAATGAAGTCGCTATTCTGATTGAAATGCGACATCGATCTTCGGAGGCTGGTTCGCAATTCTGCGGGAGCGCAGGGCAAGGTATGTGCTACTCATGGCGAAGATCGCCAGGAATATCCAGATACCCAGCACGGTCTTGTTTAACACCCATTTGAGCTCTTCTTCCTCTCTCGTCGCTGGAGAATGGAGAAGCCGGTCAAACTCGACACCTCGCAGATGCTGGGAAACATCATTTTTCATGGCGCCATACGCGAGTTTTTCGATGAGTTCATTGGCTCGCTCCGGAACCCCCTCTGTCGATGTTTTTTTGTACCGCGCCAGGGCTTCACCGCAGTACCAGGCATGCAGCTTTGGCTCGGTTTTCTCAGAGTCCAGGCAAAGGGTGATCGCGTCCAAGGTAACTTTGTACTGGAGTTCTTTGCTGAGAAATGTCATTTCCTGTATGCGACTTCCGCCATTTCGCTTTACTTCCGCGAGCAATTTATACGTATACACGGATTGCGTTCCAACAAAGACAAGGCCCACCAATGACATGACAAGCATTCCTCGCGCAATGGAAGCCGATCCCCACTCCCCGATCACGCGAAACTTCTGAATCGTGAGGCTGAGATCCTCCAACGCGTTCTTGATCACTCCCATTGCAGTTCACTCCTATGGTTCATAAAGTATGCAGGTCGAAAATTCTGGAAAACCGCCACTGGCGAAATAGTTTGGGTGCGGAAAACAGGGAACCGGCAACAAGCCAACGTCACACCGGCGCATAAGCCCCGGTGCCGCCCGGCCAGGCTGTCAGCACCTCATAGCCCTCGGGCGTCACCGCCACCATGTGTTCCCACTGGGCGGACAAGGACCCGTCCTTGGTCACCACCGTCCAGCCGTCGGCCAGTTGCCGGGTTTCGCGTTTGCCGGCGTTGAGCATGGGCTCTATGGTGAACACCATGCCGGGCTCCAGCCTGATCCCTTCGCCGCGCCGGCCGTAGTGCAGCACCTGCAAATCCTCGTGGTAGACCTGGCCTATACCGTGGCCGCAGTATTCGCGCACGACGCTGAAATGCTCGCGGTGGGCGACGGACTGGATGGCATGGCCGACGTCGCCCAGGGTGGCGCCGGGCCTGACCTGGTGAATGCCGGCCAGCATGGCTTCATAAGTTGTCTCTACCAGGCGCCTGGCGAGCACACTGGGCGTGCCGACAAAGAACATGCGGCTGGTGTCGCCGAACCAGCCGTCCTTGATGACGGCGACGTCGATGTTGACGATGTCGCCGTTTTTCAGAACCTTGTCGGGTGACGGGATGCCGTGGCACACCACCTGGTTGACGGAGGTGAGTATGGTTTTGGGGTAGCCGAGGTAACCCACGTTGGCGGGAATGGCGCCCTGGACATCCACGATGTACTGGTGGCAGATGCGGTCCAGCGCCTCGGTGCTGGCGCCGGGCACGACGTGGGGCCCAATCATGCTGAGCACCTCCGCGGCCAGCCGGCCGGCCTGCCGCGCCATGGCGATCTGCTCGGCGGACTTGATGATGACGCCGCGGGCCATCGATCAGCCTTTGGCTGCCGCCGATGCGCGGGGTTTGCCCGCCTGGGCCGTGGCGGCGGCGACGATGTCCAGGCCGCCGGCAAGTTCAGCCTGCACCAGCAGTTGGCAGATTTCCCGGTAGTCGAGGTCGGGGTGCATCTCGGTCAGCATGCCGACCCGCATCCAGTGCTCGGCCTGCGCATTGATGGAGCGGCTCAGCGCGTTGCCCGCCACACGCAGGTTCTCGTGCATCAGGTCTGAAATTTTGACAATGCCCATGGCCGGCCTCTCTACATGAAACGTATATGTATTATATACATTTCATAGCATCTTGATGCCAACGACCGTGAGGGCCCTGGCTTGCCGGCACAAAGGGTTATCTTTGGGAAATAGCAAAAAAAAGCTGAAAGATGTCGATCTGGGCCCGCCCCGAACGTCGTCAGCTGGATGGCAGGCAAATTGCACGGCCGGCATCAACCACCACCCCAGGAAACATCCAGCCAAGGAGAAGCATCCCCATGCCCCCAACAACCACCCCCACCCCCACCCCCACCCCCACCCCAACCCTCACCGCCTTTGAACGCTCGCCCGACCGCGGCCGGGGCCTGGCGCGCGACATGCGCGTGCGCTGGGCGCTGGAAGAAGTCGGCCAGGCTTACGAGGTTCGCCTGGTGTCCTTCGCGGCGATGAAGCAGCCCGCGCACCTGGCGCTGCACCCTTTCGGGCAGATCCCGACGTATGAAGAAGGCGGGCTGGCGCTGTTCGAATCCGGCGCGATCATCCTGCATATCGCGGAGCAGCACGCGGGCCTGTTGCCCGCCGATGCGAACGCCCGCGCCCGCGCGATCGCCTGGATGTTTGCCGCGCTCAACACGGTGGAGCCGCCGATTGTGGAGCGATCCATGGCCTTCATCTTCGAGCAAGACAAGCCCTGGTATGCGGCACGCCAGCCCATGCTGGAGGAGCGCGTGCACACACGGCTGGGCGAGCTTTCAAAACACCTGGGTGATGTGGGTAATGCCGACTGGCTGGACGGTGAATTCAGCGCCGGCGACCTGCTGATGGTGACGGTGCTGCGCAGGCTGGAGAGCTCGGGGCTGCTGGATCACTATCCAACGCTGTCGGCCTATATCGCGCGGGCTGTGGCGCGGCCGGCTTACCGGCGGGCTTTTGCGGCGCAGCTGGCGGTGTTTACGGGTTCGTCAGCGGGCGGCTGACGAGATCGTGCAACCATGAACGCTACATAATTCAACGCGTAGCTGAAGTTACCCTGCAGCCGACAGAAGCGTCCAAGGCTGCTGGAGCCCTTCATAATCAAGACCTGCCCCCGCTTTTTCGAGATGCCTACCTTTCATCATGGATAAATTCTTGCTGCAGCAGCAGGTGCTAGAACGGCTCGCCGAAGACCTGCTGCAAGCCGAACAGGCAATGCGGGTGGCCTATGAAACGGCGACTCACGAAGAAAATATCGCCGAAAACAAATACGACACATTGGGACTCGAAGCCGCATACCTGGCCACCGGCCAAGCTCGGCGCGCCGAAGGCATCCGCCAGGCGATGGCCAATTGGCGCCAATTCCGCCCGCGCCCCTACGACTCCAGCAAAGGCATACAGCTCGGCGCGCTGGTCTGCCTGGTCGATTCCGACGACAAGCAGCAACAGCTCTTTCTCGGGCCGGATGGGGGCAGCATGAAGTTGGTCAGCGGCGCTCAGCTCGTTCAGGTCATCAGCAGCGAAGCCCCTTTGGGCAGGGCCATGCTGGGCAAATGCGAGGGAGACGAGGTGTGGATACAGGTCGCTCCAATCCGACAGCAGTTTGAGGTGCTACGGGTTCATTGAGCCGTAAACGACTCATCTGGGCCCAAAGCGGTCTTTGCACATCCTTCCACGCAAACCTTCATTTCAGGCGGCAGGCTGGAGAGCACTTCCGGGCGTGCGGTTTCAGGCATGGGATTTCTCTGGGTTAGGGTTGAAGGCAAACGGAACACGACCTTGGCGGCGAAGCCAAAAGCGAACACCGGCTCAGGGCCGCCGTAGGTTCAATCGACGGAAATGCGCACATGCGTGATGCAAGCGCGATCTGGCGCGTAGAACTTCGCATTGACATCGCGCCCCTGTTGGATGGGGCACGCCATTCCGTGCGGCCCGGGCGTACGCACCACAAGTGTGTTCGGCGCGGTATACGGCTCCGACTTCCCGCATGAAGCGTGCGCCGCTGCCTCGGCCAGAGAAACGCAGCCTCCGCCTTCCGCGATGGCGACGGTCAAGGAGGTCCGCCAGCCGCCATCGACAGGAATGCTGTAGAGGTAGGTCTCCCCACCCATCAGGGATGGCCCTTTTGCCAGCCGCGTCATCCGCGAGGAATAGCTGGCACTGCCAAGCTCGCGCTGCGGCTGCAGAACCATGCCGAGCTTGCGACTGAGCGAGGGATAGAGCGGACTTTCCTGCAAATCGGCCGCGGTGATGGTTAGCAAGCGGCGGGTGAGCTCCTTGCCCGAGACATTCTCCTGCGCATGGGGAATAAGCGGCGGGAAAGCGACGAGCGCTACGCACGCGATGCGAAACATCGTGAGCCTGTTTTTAGGCCGCGAGCGCTTGCTTGTTGCATCTTTCATCACATCCCTCCAGATCAAATCAAAGTCCCATCCATCCGCAACCAATGTCAGCTTCCGGCCGAGTCCGTCACGATTGCCTTGGTGCAGGCACCTGCCTGGAAAATCATTGTGGTGGTCCGCGACGCATGGTCGCGATGTGTCCCGCCAATGATGTCTCCAGGTCCCACTGCGGCAAGCTGCTCATCTCACCGTACTTATTGCAATTAGCGCGGAACGTGGCCGCTCCTCCCGCCGCCAGGGCGCGTCTTTGGTTTGTTTTAAACGTGAGATTCCGGTTGTACACATCGCGCTTGTATTGGGCACCCAGAACAGGGTGCTCCAGAATCTGGGTCCTGTGGCGCTCAACTTCCTCTAAAAGCGACAGATGCCTGGTGCGCCAGGATTGGTAGTGCTTTTCATTGTCTTCCTCAGTATCCGGAAACTCTTCCGAACATATGTCAGCGATGTCGCGGACGGCTTCGATGACGCCAAAAATGACGCCCAGGTCACGGTAATACTGGCCGGTGGACCGGGGCCCCTGTTGCGCGGACAGATTGCCGTGCATGGCCAGCGCGGACAAGGCCATGCAGGCAAGTGCGATTATTTTTCTCATGATCCTCCTCCAATACTTGTGCCATCTTTCATTCCGCCCCGGGCTTGCGACCGATGCGGCGCCGACGCATCAACACAAAGGCGGAGGCCAGCAAGGGCCCCGACAGTGTGAGCATGACGATGGGAACCTGTCCCAATGGCGTCATTGATCCCCTCGGACTCGGAGGCTGGAGCTTTCCCCCCATCCAGACATCGGTGAGTTGAACCTGCATGTATTGCCTGAACAAAAGAAAAGCTGCGCTACTCAGGAGAATAGAAGACACAAAAAGAAGCGCGACTGTTCTTGCATATTGCCTGTAGCCAGTCGATGCAAACCAGGCCGCGAGCAAAGGAACGGTAACGAACAGGTTACCTGCGAAGAAGAGCTTGATCGGGAAGTAGAACCACGGAGTAGGGTCTGCAATCGCGTAGAAGGTATTGCGTCCAGGAATCAACAGTTGGTTAAAAACCGCCAAGACGACTTCTTTGTCAAAAAAGACAAGTGTTCCTCCGGCCAGGCAGGAAGTCGCAGCGATTGCGAAGACAAGCGTGAGGGGTAGTTGCGGGATCCCTTCCGGGTTTGCAGTTTGGAGCATAGAACCTTTCAGGCGGATCTGCGACTTGAAACAGTGCTGGCGGACTTCGCCCTCACGGCCGCCAGATCCCAAGCTCCCCATTGGGCTCCACAGAGGTCAGCAGCATCTGCCCACGCCAGTCCACCAGAACAAGCTTGTATTGCGTGTACAGGCGGATGAAGGCGGCAGTCAGGACACGCTCATCGCCACCGCGCTCCACCATGGCCGCCAGTGAAGTGACGGTGGCCCCATCGGCAATGCCGTAAAGAAATACCGAGCCTGTCAGCCGGATGGTGAAGCCGCCCTTGACCTGGCCCAGGGGGGCCGAGGTGGTGGTCAGGATAGGCGCCGGTGCCATATTGCCTTGAAGCAAGGCAGCGACTTCTTTGGGGCCTGGCGTGCCGGCAAGGGGTGCGCCCGCCATACGCCGGGCATAGATGTTCTTCCAGCCCTGCGGAACCCGGTTTTGCTGCTCGAAGGTCTTGAACTCTTTGAGCCGCGTCTGGAGCTCCGGCAGGCGAGCCGCGGGAAAGAACTCAATCTGGCGCCACTCATCTTCGTGGAACTGCGGCGCGCCCGCAGAAGATTGCGCCGTGGGTGCTTCAAATTGCAGCTTGTCCGCCGCGATGGTGGCCATGGTGAAGCCGATGCTGCGGGGGTCCATGGTGGTCACCGGCGGTGCGGCCATGGCGGCATGGCCGAGGCCGAGGACCCAAAGAGCAGCGAGGAGTGGTTGCTTGAGTTTCATACTTTGGGATTGATCATGCTGTTGTGGCGATCTCTGCTTCTGGCAGATTGCGGCCATCAGGAGCCGTAGTTGGTCGATTCCTCTGCAACTCCCTCGGCATTCCAGAAACGCCATATGCCAACTTCCCTACCTTCAAGGTAACGGCCCTCTGAAGCCAGTTTCCCATTGAGGTGATAGTCACGCCACGGGCCATTCTCCTTGTCATTGAGATAGTGCCCTTCCGAAACGACGGTGCCGTCTTGGCCGTACTCAACGAAAAGGCCATGGCGAATCCATCTCGCGCCATCGGAAGCCAGGATCCGGGCGTAGCGGAATCTGACGGCACCTGATTCATGCAGGATTTCCGCGATGTTGAGCTCAGTTTGAACGGCCATTGGAACCTATTGCGGTGGACCGCGGCGCATGGTCGCTACTTGTTTCGCAAGTGAGCTATTGATGTCCCATTGCTGTAATCGGGTCATATCACCGTATTGATTACAGTTGGCGCGGAATGTTGCCGCTCCATCCTTCGCCAGGGCCAGTCTTTGGTTTGTTTTAAACGTGAGATTCCGGTTATGCAGATCAAGCTTATACCGGGCACCCAGAACGGCGTGCTCCAGAATTCTGGCCCTGTGGCGCTCTACTTCCTGTAAAAGATCCTGATGCCCGGCGCGCCATGCCTGGTAATGCTTTTCATTGGTTTCCCGGGTCTCTGGAAACTCTTCTGAACATATGTCGGCAATATCGTGTACGGCTTCGATGACACCAAAAATGACGCCCATGTCACGGTAGTAATCACCGGCAGACAGTAGCCCTTGTTGGGCAGACACATTGCCGTGCATTCCCTGCGCGGATAGGGTGATGCAAGCGAGTGCGATCGTTTTTTTTATGGTCCCCTCCGTCCGATATTTGTTTCTATTTTTCAACCCCGGGCTCCTGGCAAACCGGGGAAACTCACAACGCCATTCATGGCTCTCTCCCAATATCCGCTTCTAGCCGGCAGCAGACGCCCTGGCCCATAGCGGGCCTCCGTTCACTTTGCCGTGCTTGAACGCACTGCATTTGTTTCTGGCACCGCCTTGGGGCTTCGTGCCGAGCGAAGCAATTCGGCGATAGCCTGATCCTTGATGGTTATGCGGGTAATTTCGCCTTCGCCGGCTTCTAACATCGCGGATACCACGGCCCCACCTACTGCATTTCCCACTATATTTGCGCCGGCGCCAATACCCGGGCGGAGGGCGGGCATTGCCGTGGTGGTGATCGCCCGGTCAAGGATGTACTGATTCAGGTCGGTGGTGGTTTGGACCTTGTTTTCAAATGCGTACACCATCTCCACTGGTCGTAATTTGTCGTTCGGCAAATAAATCCCGCCCACTTTTACTCGCGGCACGTTTCCCCACAGTTCGCCTATTTCAACGATAGATCGACCGGGTCCATAAAAATAGACCCCGCCGGAGTCCTTGCGCTCTGCGTCATAGATTCCTGGCAACGCAATGTATTCCCACTGCATGCCGTTGAAGGCCTTCACCTTGTAAGACACTTTATCTGTCAACACGATCTGCTCCGGAACATCCGCCATGGCCAGCTTCTCGCGTGTCGCGCACCCGCCCATGAAGACCAAAATCAAAATTAAAAACTGCGACAGCAAGAGGCGGCGAGGCTGGCAGCTTGTTGAACTCAGACGGAAGGCAAGTAGTGAGGTCATTGTCAAAGTTGGCTTTCAAGTTTTTATGGGTAGATATGAATGGCGTTTTCCGGAGCTTTTTTTGAAATTCAATCAACCGCCAGCAAACTGCGATGTTTCGGATCATCGCCGATCATGGGTTTTAGTAATGTCGCCGGTGAAGACGCTTTCTCAATCGGGAAGAGCCCTTAGCCGAAGGCCACTTGGTTGAATGTCTGCTCCTGAACAATAACCGGCATCTTATCCAGGAGATCCAGGACCCATAGAGCCCAAAGCCCCGAACCGTTCCGCCTCCTATGCCTTGCATGGAACAACTGCCGGGCTTGTTTCCTCACAGCCATGAATAAAAAGGTATGCGTTCCACCCCCGCAAGCACCCCCCAACGACAACCAAAGACGGCTCGCCCAAGCCCGCCAACACTGGCAAGATCAGCCTGGGGCCGGAGGGGCCGCACGCGGGGCAGGCGCAAGGCAGAACTTTCGCGCCCCGGCTGCCGTTAAGCCTTTAAAGGAGCCGCGCCGGCAAGGGCCGCGCCGCGGCCAATTCACCAAACCCCGCAAAGAATGTCTGCATGCAGACCTTCCCGGCGCGAAGGCATGGCGGATTTCCCTAAGCTGGCTACGTAGGAACCCCTCCTTCCCTCTGATATGGTTGTTGTTATCGTCATCGTGTTCCCGCTTACGGAAAAAATCCTTTCTTCTTCTTTCTCCATGACGCCCTTGCCGCCAGCCGCCACCGGAAGCGCCCACCGATGAGCCCGCGCGAGTCCTGGGTCAACACACAACTGGCCCACGCTTTTATGCGGCATGCCCAGCCCACGCTGCATACGGCGGTGCTGGCGATCATGGCGACGGTGGCGATGCTGTACCGGCATGTGGACCCGCTGGACCTTGGGGTATGGGCGGTGGCGGCAAGCTCCTTGACCTTGCTGCGTTACGCCATCCTGCACGCCTACCGCACGCGCCTGGCGGAGGCCGACGGGGTGGCGCTGCGGGAGTTCATGTCGCTGCACAGCTGGGCCTGGCCCTTGAGCGCGGTGGTCTGGGGCGCGCTGATGTTTGTGGTCTACCACCGGGCGCCCGTGGAGGAACAACTGATCTGCATGCTGATGCTGTCGGGCCTCGCGGCGACGGCGGTGTCTTCGTCGCCGCCGTGTTTGCGCACTTTCTCGGCGTACTGCAACGGCCTGGGCGCCTCGGTGCTGGCGGCCTTTGTCTGGCGCATGGACTTTGGGGGCGGCGTGCCCGCGGCGCTGGACACCGGTGCCGAGATGGCGGTGGTGCTGGTGTTCCTGGCGGTGGCGCATGTGACGGGGCGGCGCATGTTCCGGGCCCGGCACATCAGCCTGGAGCGGCAGTTCGACCGCCAGGAGCTGATCAAGGCGCTGGAGGAACGAAAGCGCGCGGTGGCGGACGCGGAGGCGGTGCGCACGCGTTTTATCGCGAGCGCCGCGCACGAGCTGCGCCGGCCGGTGCATTCGCTGGGCCTGTATGCCGACTGGCTGACGCTGGAGCCGGAGTTCGCGACACAGATCGCGCGCAAGATCGCCGACTCGACACGCAAGATCGACGACCTGTTTGATTCGCTGTTCAGCCTCGCGGGGCTGGACCCGGCCTCGCTCACGGTGCACACGCAGCCGGTGGATTTGGCCGCGCTGATCCACACGGTGGCCGAAGCGCATATGCCGCTGGCGCGCGACAAAGGCCTGCGCCTGCGCACACGGGCGGCCGCGGGGCAGGCGCTGTCGGACCCGGTGCTGCTGGCGCGGCTGGTGGGCAGCCTGCTGTCGAATGCCTTGCGCAACACGCACGGCGGCGGCGTGCTGCTGGCGGCCAGGCCGCGCCGCGGCCAGTGGCGCATAGAACTCTGGGACACGGGCGCGGGCATCGCGCACGAACGCCAGCAAATTTTTCCGCAAGGCATTCCGCAACAGGGCACGGCCGAGGGCTTCGGGCTGGAGCTGGCGGCGATTTACCGCCTGAGCCAGCTGCTGGGGCATCCGGTGGGGATGGCGGATCGCCAGGGGCGGGGGAGTGTTTTTTGGGTTGAGTTGGCGAGGTACGAGAAGGGGTGATGCCGGGTCTTGCTCCGGCGGGCGCGCTTCCCCTTCCTCACCCTCTCCTCTCTCTCTGTCTTTCTGCTCTCTCTGCTGAGGCTTGCTGGCCGGGGGTAGCCCGGCAGCTACTCACTTTTCTTTTGCTTCGCCAAAAGAAAAGTAAGCAAAAGAAAAGGCGACCC